>CAWDTG010000010.1:0-540652 GCA_963805245.1 uncultured Acidobacteriaceae bacterium | reverse complement strand
GCTCCTTCGACAGCGTCAGGACCTGGCGCACCACTTCATCCTGCTTTTTCTGCTCCGTGATGTCATGTGCCAGATGAACCAGCAACCTTTCTCCAGTCCGCCGGTTGTGGAAGATCACAGTCGAGATATTGACCCACAATCGTTCACCGGAGCCCGTGCTTACGTTCAGGTCAAAATTTGGAACCTCGGATCCTTTCCCGATGCAGTCCAGCACACTGCAGTGCTCATGACACACGGTCGTGCCCAGGGTCCCGACGCCATGCAAGAGGTCGAAGCAGGTTTTCCCGTTCGCCTCGCCTGCCGAATACCCAAACAACCTATACGCCGACTCGTTCCAGAATCGAATCTCGCCTTGCCCCGTCACCACAAACACGGCATCCGTCGTGTTTTCCAAGAATGAAAACAGCTCAGTTTCCAGCATATTCAGAAAGACCCGTAAACATCTGTGATCGAAACCGGTACGAACAGTCCATTGAGAACTGCCGCTGATACAGCAAGTATATCGCTAGTTAAAGAGGGCCATACGCGGAGTCTCAGCACCGCTACGTGGCGGAAAGGAGTACAGATGAAACGCCCAGCTCCAATGAATGCGCGACCAGCGTTTTCGCATGTTTTGTTTTTCCTACTTCCCGTAATCATGTTCTCGATTTCCTCTCATGCCGTTTCGTTGCCGGCTGCGACGGCCCAGACCGCAGCGAATGCAACGAGCATCGCACGAGATCCAACGAACCTCCCTGCTCCCATTGGAGAACGGCCGCCAGCCGTCGTCAGGATAACGCTAACCGCACGAGAACTGGACGGGGCTCTCGATCCCCAGAGTGGAACAACTTATCACTACTGGACCTTTGATGGCACGGTTCCGGGCCCGATGGTTCGGGTTCGGCAGGGGGACACAGTTGAAATAACACTGCGGAATGATGCTGGCGATCTCATGCAGCACTCGTTGGATTTCCATGCCGCCCTGGGTCCGGGCGGCGGAGCACAGTACTCCTCCGTCCCTCCTGGAGAGGCGCGGACCTTCACCTTCCAAGCAACCACTCCCGGGTTGTTCGTATATCACTGCGGTACTCCCGTCATCGCCCAACATATTGCCAACGGGATGTACGGCTTGATGCTGGTCGAGCCGCCGGGGGGACTTCCTCCCGTGTCGCACGAGCTTTACGTGATGCAAGGGGAGGTCTACACCACGGGAGCGATGGGAGGGGCAGGAATACAGAAGATGAGCGTCTCCCGACTGCTTGATGAGCGCCCCAACTATGTCGTCTTTAATGGTGCAGTGGGAGCACTAGCTGAACAGCACGCCTTGCGTTCCGCTGTCGGCGACACAATCAGGATCTTCTTTGGCGTAGCCGGGCCAAACCTGACCGCATCATTTCACATCGTTGGCGAAATCTTCAGCAAGGTCTATGTGCTTGGATCCTTCGACTCCGCCCCGCTGAAGAATGTGCAGACCGTCTCCGTACCTCCAGGAGCGGCGGCGGTCATCGAGATGAACACCCCTATCCCCGGACGGTTCATGTTGATGGACCACGCGATGAGTCGCGCGATGAAGGGGTCCATGGGATACCTCGAGGTGGCCGGTCCATCAGCACCGCAGTTGATGCACGAAGGACCCGCCGTTCCGGGGTCGCAGGGTAAGGAATCAACGCCATCACTAACGGGCGGACACGAATGACTCCATCGAATCAGTTTTCCTTAATAACGAAAAATTTAATGCAAGGAAGGAGACCTTATGACGAGCAAAACATTGGCTGGCAGCCTCATGACAGCCTGCATCTTCCTGTTTACGACCTACGTTTACGCCGCACCCGGCAGCTCTGCTCATGCCAGCTCCGCTGCGGCGAAGGGTCCGGCGGTGACCGTCCTTATGCAAGGCGACAGTATGCGCTTCAGTCCCGCGACAGTCACCATTCATCGTGGCCAAACGGTCGAATGGCAAAATCTGTCTTCGACCCAAACGCACAATGTTGTGGACGACCCGAGCCTGGTAACCAATCCCGCGGATGCGAAGCTACCGAAAGGCACAAAACCTTTCTCCTCCGCACTGCTGCGGGAAGGATCAACGTATGAACATACCTTCACTGTTCCCGGTACATACCGATATGCCTGCACACCCCATGAAATCGACCGCATGGTCGGGACAGTGATCGTGAAGTGAGGGCAGCCGGCATTGGTTGAGGTGCACTCTCCCTGCGGCGTCGGCACCCGCAGGGATGTGCATCTCCAATCTGTTCGGAGAGGAATGCAGATGATCACGGAAAGCACCACTTACATTGCAAACTTGATTGGGCATGAAGATGTCGCCGACGGCACCAAGGCCTTTTACTTCCGGAGACCTGCCGGATTTCAGTTCAGAGCCGGGCAATACATAGACGTGACCTTGCTGGATCCGCCACGGACGGACACCGAAGGCAATACCCGTACCTTCTCCCTGGTAAATGCTCCATCTGCCGATACGCTGATCATTGCCACTCGCATGCGTGACACCGCATTCAAACGGGTTCTGGCATCTCTTCCATTGGGGTCGTACGTGAATATCAAGGGCCCGATGGGCTCCTTCTGCTTGCAGAGGGACGCATCGCTTCCAACCATCCTGTTGGCCGGAGGCATTGGAATCACGCCATTCATGAGCATCATCGCCGATGCCGCCGACAGGAAACTGTCGCATGAATTGTTCCTTTTTTACTCCAACCGGAAGCCAAAGGACGCACCATTCCTCGATCATCTCGCCCACCTGAGCTCGCTCAACCAGCACTTTCATTTTGTTCCCACGATGACAGAGACTGGGGATGCGAATGGTTGGAAAGGCGAATCAGCTCGCCTCTCGCCCGGTCTGATAGGCCGGCATGTGCCTGACTTTCTGCATGCTCGCTACTTCATCGCAGGGCCACCTGCAATGGTGGCTGGCGTGAGTCAGTCCTTGTTGCAATCGGGCGTAGAGGAAGACAACGTACGCGCCGACGAGTTCTTTGGCTATTGAGGATGGCCAAATGGTGGGAGATGCGATTGCGCTCCGAAACGCGGAGCACAGCAATCAGAACGGGACGTGAATACGAGTGACCTCTCACTTTTCAAAGAGGTCAAGTATCGCCTTCTTCATCACCTGACCATAAACGATCGAGATTGAGGTGGTCAGGGGGATACTCTTCGGGCAGATGCGAACGCAATTCTGGGCATAGCTGCACTCGTGAATCCCTCCGTCTCCCATCATGGCGTCCAGTCGTTCCGCTTTCAGTGCCCTCCCTGTCGGATGCAAATTAAAGAGACGAACCTGATTGATAATGGCTGCCCCGACGAAGCGCGTTTCTTCTGTCATCTGCGGACATACTTCCAGACACAAGCAGCACGAAATGCAACGGGAAAGCGGATAGGCTTGTTCCTGCACCGCAGGGATCACACGGGGTCCGGGCCCCAGATCATAGGTCCCATCAACCGGGACCCACGCCTTTACTCGCTTCAGGTTCTCAAAGAGAACACTTCGGTCGACCACGAGGTCACGCACCACAGGAAAGCGGGACAGAGGCTCAAGCCGGACCGTCTCCCCAGGCGTTCGCAACAAATGTGAGCACGCCATCCCGGCTTTTCCATTGATCAGCATGGCGCATGAACCACACACTTCCTCCAAGCAGTTCGATTCGTACACGATCGGCGCCGTCAGCTTTCCGGAGCGTGTCACAGGATTTGCGGCGATGTCCATCAGGGCCGAGATGACGTTCATGCCTGGACGCCAGCGGACGTCAAAATCCTCCCAGCACGGAGGAGAGTCCGGCGTCGCTTGCCGTTTGGCCGAGAGGTGTACCATTGGCTCCCGCATTCGTCCTGCCTGGATGTGCGTTCCATCAACCACCTTAGTCACATTGAGCATTCCCGGCCGTCAGATGGTGGACAGAGCCCCCCTTCCTACCTCGTCTCTGCTAGACGTGAATTTGGCCAGCAGATGGTTAGCAGAAATGCGCTCTCCGCCAGAGCCTCCACATCGTGCGGAATTCCGCAGTCCAGCACCAAGAAGTCTCCGACTGCCATCTCCGCTTTTTGTGCAGTGGGAAGATGTATGCGGAGCCTTCCTGCCAAACACTGAATCGAAATTCTCCCCTCGGCCCGATGTTGATCCATGCGGGTATTTGCCTTCATTGAAACCAGCACAATTCTGAAGTCCGCATATTTTGCCAAGGTCTTCGAGCTGCGCCCGCTGGTCTGATCCCAAGCCCCCGCATGATGAAGTTGTTCCAATTCTTTGGCCACATTGAACTGGATTGTTGGCTCCGCCAACTGGGGGAGTCTCGTTAGACTGGCGCGGTGTTCATCAGAATGGCAGCTCTCGTTCCGTGCACTCATCCGCTGACCTCCAAATCTCCAACTCTATCGACCGACCTCCCGAAGGCAAATGGTCTGGATCGAGAGACATTACGATGGTCAGCGGTGCGTGAAATTTTGCAAATGGATCAAACGTCACAAAGCGGATGACAGTCGTACCCTCCCGTCAACCCCACACTCGGGTGTAAGATTCCTGACCATCAACTTGGGGTGGCCACATGCAGCAACAGCATTTGATAAACGGATGAGGAGCGTGAAGTAATGGCACTCGGACCAAGACGTCAGTTACTGATCTCGCGCGGCTGGGTTCAGGCAGTCGCAATCGTCATGATTTTCGGCTTCACCGTGATGGGGATGTTGGCGTATCGGACCTACACAGGCGAACCGCCGATTCCGGCACGCGTTACAGATGGTTCGGGTCATGTTTTGTTCACCCGCGGCGACATCCTAGCGGGACAAGGCGTGTTTCTCCGAAACGGTCTGATGGAGTATGGTTCGATCTTTGGGCACGGTGCGTATCTAGGCCCGGATTTCACCGCCGATTACCTGCATCGTGCGGCGCTCAGCGTGATGGAGTTTTACGGACGAGAATCCTCAGACCGCGCCAAGCCGCAAACGGTTGCCGACTTCAAAAATAATCGCTACGATCCTTCCACCGGTACATTGATTTATACGCCCGCCGAGGCGCACGCCTTTGAGCAACTGTGCAACGAATATGGCGAGTTCTTCGGAGAGCCAACTACCAAGTATGGCCTTCGGCCCAACGCCATTCGCGACCCCGAGCAAATTCGCCAACTGACCGCGTTCTTCAGCTGGTCGGCTTGGGCTTCAGCGGCTCTAAGGCCGGGTCTTCAATACTCCTACACCAATAACTGGCCGCCCGAGCCACTCGTCGAGAATCGCGCGACTGCCGATGCCATTGTTTGGAGTGTGCTCTCGCTGATCGCACTGCTCGGCGGAATTGGCCTGCTGTTTGCCGCGTTTGGTCGCTGGAACTTCTTAGGCTGGCATGGCCGTGAACAGCAGACAGTCTCGTTTCGTCCTCCGAACCAGGTTTTGTTGACACCAGCACAGCGGGCTTGTGCTTGGTTCTTTCTCGTCATGGGGCTGCTTTTTCTGCTGCAGACACTTGCAGGGGGCGCTTCTCAGCACTATCGCGCGGAGATCTCCAACTTCTTCGGAATCGATCTTGCGCGTCTGTTGCCATTCAACATCGCTCGTACTTGGCACTTGCAGCTCGCAATTTTCTGGGTATCGACCTCTTACCTCGCTGCCGGGATCTTTCTGGCGCCGATGATTACCGGTCGCGAACCGCGAGGCCAAAGCTTTCTTGCGTATTGTCTTTTGGGCGCTTTGGTGATCGTGGTTTTTGGGAGCTTATTTGGCGAGTATGCCGGAATCGAAGGATGGTTCAAGAACGCCTGGCTCTGGTTTGGCAACCAGGGGTTTGAGTACCTCGATTTGGGGCGATTCTGGCAGATTCTGCTCACGATCGGCCTTTTTTTCTGGGTGGCTATCCTGTTTCGTGGGCTTCGCGGGCGACTCCACAACGACCACATGGGCAATATGCCCTGGCTGTTCTTCTTTTCGGCTTTGTCGATTCCCGCGTTTTATGGCGTTGGTCTGCTCGCACATCCCGGTTCGCACTTCACGACAACTGATTTCTGGCGCTTCTGGGTGGTGCATCTCTGGGTCGAGGATTTTCTGGAGCTGTTCACCACGATCATGGTCGCCTATGTGTTCGTGCTGCTCGGTGTAGTACATGAGCGGGTCGCGCTTACGATGATCTATCTCGATATGTTGCTGTACTCGGCGGGCGGCGTGATCGGCACGATGCATCACGTGTACTTTTCGGGCGAGCCCTCCATTCACATGGCATTGGGCGCCTTCTTCTCCGCGGCGGAGGTGATTCCGCTCACCCTGTTGACGCTGGAGGCATGGAGCTTCTTGCAACTCGGAGCTCAGCAGGAGACCAAATCGAAGACATCATTTCCACACTACTGGGCCGTGATGTTCCTGGCCGCGGTCGGGTTCTGGAATTTCCTGGGGGCAGGGATCTTTGGCTTCCTGATTAATCTCCCGATTGTTTCGTACTACGAAATCGGTACCGCCCTGACGCCGAATCATGGGCATGCCGCGATGATGGGCGTGTACGGGATGCTGTCGGTTGGGTTGGCCCTATTCTGCCTGCGTTACATCATTCCTGAAGAACGCTGGTCCGATCGAGCTGCCAAGATCAGTTTCTGGTCGTTGAATCTCGGCTTGGCATGGATGGTTTTTGCCACCTTATTTCCACTGGGAGTGCTACAGCTTTACCACTCCATCGCCTACGGATACTACGATGCTCGCAGCCTGAAATTTATCGGCAACCCAACCAATTCGCTCATCGAGTGGCTAAGACTTCCAGGCGATACCGTATTCATTCTCGGCGGGACACTGCCAGTCCTTTATCTCTGCTGGTTGGGAGTTCGGCATATGAGGACACAGAGTACGGTCGAGGAGCCAAGAGACATCTTGTTCACTGAATTAGTGAGCGGAACAGGAGGACGCTAGCCATGCGCGGTATCGAGGTTGAGGCGCTGTTGGGGGCAGGCTACGCGACCTTCCTAGCGCTGGTGGCAGCAGCCCTCGAACTCCTCGCGCGTCATTCACATCAACGAACGCAGAGGGCCCGCACCATTGGATTCTCTTACCACGCAGACCTGGATGTTTGGCAATGCCCGAACGGCAAGCAGCTTTACCGGGCTGAGGCAATTCGGGAATCGACGGTTGTGCGGTATCGGGCCTTGGCGCATCAGTGTAATAGCTGCCCAATTAAGCACCGTTGCACCGATTCTGATAAAGGCCGAGTTATTGATGTGCAACCTGACTCGTGGTTACAGTCCGAGCTCCGCAACTTTCATCGCGGCGTCTCGCTGACTCTGTTACTCCTCGCCGACCTGATTCTCGGGGTCGCGATCCTGCGACAGAACGATACGCGCAACCAGTTGCTTCTCGCCCTGCCCTTACTCTGCATTACAGGTGCGGGCCTTCGATTATCGTCAACATTCTTTCGACCGGACAAGACGAGCACTTGGACGAATGGCTCAGCACCGCAACCCGGAGGTACTGTCGCAATTGAATCCGCCGATTCCCGACAATAATTCCGCAGGTTATTGCCGCTACGAAGACACCGAAGACACTGAGGTGTCGACATCCCGATGCTGGTGTCTAGAGACGTTGTGCTGGCAATTGTGGCTGCTAATGGTATCCGTGGAAGCTAGCGATCAATAGAAAGCGCTGGTGCGCGCCGCCGGCTCTGCGCTCGTGTGGGGAGCAACGCCGGCATGCTACAGCATCGACGGCAGCTGATCGCTGCAACCGATCTCTCGTCTTACAACACTCGCAGGGAGATATGCCTTTGCCTTAACAGCGGCGGTACGTCGGTCGGTGCGTAATCTTTCGGAATGTAAGAACAGCAAGGCTCCTCGGCCAGCGGGTCCCCTGTCACTGCGTATGCGCGGGCGCGCGACCCGCCGCAGACGTGTCTGAACTCGCAGGCGCCGCACTTGCCACCCAATTGCTCAGGATCTCTCAGCTGCTGGAAGATCGGCGACTCTCGGTAAATGATACTGAGAGATTCAGTCCTCACGTTGCCGGCCGAAAATGGCAGAAACCCACTGGGGAATACTTCTCCGAGATGCGAGACGAAGACGAATCCTTTGCCATCGTTCAATCCCCGCGGAGCTCGGCCAATCGTGTCTTGCACTTTCTCTGCTGCTTTGGCTGCCGATGGCGTCCCGGATCGACGTTCTGCGACCTGTTGCTGCAACGCATAGCGCCGGTAATGCTGCGCTTCCGTGGTCTTGATGTGAAATCGGGAGCGCCGAGACAGCTTGTACAGCTTGGCGAAGACGCCTTCAAATTCTTCCGCCGACAACAGATCGTTGATTTTGCCGCGTCCGGTGGGCACAAGGAAGAAGACGCTCCAGAGCACGATTTTCTTGGTCTCCATCAACGCCGCAATTTGGTCGAAGTCTGCGACATTCGTGCGGCTGAAGGTTGTGTTGATCTGCACCGGCAGGCCGACTTCGTTTGCCCACTCGATCGCGTCCATAGTGCGGTCGAAGGATCCGGACATTCCACGGAACTCGTCGTGAACTTGGGCTTGCGATCCGTCGAGGCTCACGGCTAGCCGTGCTAGTCCGCACTGCTTGAGCTGTTGGATAACCTGTCGTGTCAACAGCGGGGTGGCGCTTGGTGTTAGCGAAACCCTTACTCCTGCCTGTGTCGCATGGCGAATCAACTCGAAAAGATCAGGTCGCTTGATCGGATCCCCGCCGGTTAGGACAAATACGGGTACCTGCATCTGGGCGATTTCGTCGATTAGCCGCTTGCCTTCATCGAGGGAAAGCTCCAGGGGGTTTCGTTTGGGCTGGGCGCAGGCGCGGCAATGGACGCACGCCAAGTCGCAAGCCTGGGTTACCTCCCAAATTACTATGTAGGGACGTTCGGAAAAGTCGATTGGCAGCTCTTCGGAACCCATCATGGCTATATTCCAGCAGGCTGGCAAGTCAGGCGCAGTGACAAAAGTCGCAGTTGGTTAAGATTTCATGCAATTGGAGTTGCCAGCTAAATCGAATCGACTCGATTTTGGGTCGTGAGTCGCACGATTCCTTCATCCCTGTGACAGAAGTCATCGCCCCTCCCTACCTGCTTCTCTACAGTGCAGATAGGGGAAAACGCAGACCCTCTGAATCAAGCTCCAGGGCGGTTGCGATCAAATGGCCGAAATAGAGGTAGCCTGACGAGGGCTATGGCGACATCACTTACCAGCGAGCCGACGCAACCGCGAGCCACCGCGGAGGAGATCTTCGCGCGAGTCAGCGCGCGCGAGCAGAAGCTGTCGCGCTTACTCGTTTTCTATATCTCCGGTGGCCTGCTGTTCATGCTGTTGCCGGGAACTTTCCTCGGCGTCTGGAACCTGATCTCGATCAGCGGGCGCCGGGCCGCCGAAAGCATCCCGGCATCTTGGATCCAGGCGCACGGTCATGCCCAGGTACTGGGCTGGATTGGCAGCTTCATTCTCGGTATCGGATATTACTCGATTCCGAAATTGCGCCGCAGTTCGAAGCCCTTCGCCCTGGGATCAGCTTGGTTCGCTGGCACGCTTTGGATGACTGGCGTTCTACTGCGCTGGTTTGCGAATGTTTATTTGTGGCAGTGGCGGTTACTGCTGCCGGTTTCCGCGACCTTTGAACTCGCCGCCTTCCTCATGTTCTTCCGGGCGGTATCGCAGCACAAGCCGCAGCACAGCGGTAAACCCAAATTCGAAACCTGGATCTTCGTGGTGATCGCCGGCGCAATCGGACTGCTCGTCACGCTGCTCCTCAACCTCGGCGCTTGCGTGTGGTTGTCGCTGCGCTCATCGAGTCCGGCATTCCCGCAAACGTTCGATCAAGGTTTCCTCATTGTTGCCGCGTGGGGATTCATGGTGTTCTTCGTGTGGGGATTCAGCGCGAAGTGGTTACCGGTATTTCTCGGCACGCGCGATCCCGACACCCGGTTGTTGGGAGTCGCAGTGGCTGCTCAGGTGGTCGCGGTCTTATTCGGACTGGCCGGGATCTTGCGGATCGCGACAGCCCTTCTGGTGTTCTCGTCGCCGCTAGCGATTGTGGCTCTACAAATCTTCTCCCGTCCATGCCAAGCCGCAAAGACGAAGGGCGTACACATCAGCTTTCCGGCATTCGTGCGTTCGGCGTATGTATGGCTGATGGTTGCGGCGCTGCTCGGAGTATGGGCTGCGAACGCGACCAATCCGTCGGGCATCTGGGGAGCCTCGCGCCATGCGCTAACGGTGGGCTTTGTCGCCATGATGGTTTTTTGTGTGGGACAGCGCGTCCTGCCCGCATTCTCGGGAATGCGCCTGCTGTTCAGCAGCAAACTCATGTTTGCCGGATTGCTTTTACTCACGGTGGGTTGTGCGCTTCGCGTCAGCGGCGAGGTCCTGGCTTACCAGGAGATCGTAGCGGCGGCGTGGACGTGGCTCCCCTACTCCGCAATTCTCGAGCTTTCCGCCGTCACGATATTCGCCATCAACTTGGTTCTCACATTCATGCAGAAACCTGCCCCGCAGCAACTGAGAGCGGCTAACGTCTACAGTCGGTGAACCTGATCAACCGAAGGGTTGCAGCTGGCCTCCCTACTCTTGATCAGCCGTACCGGCGCCATCCGCGATCCCGAGCTGCTTTGCATTCCCGAGAGGGGCAGCTGTGACAAAACTGTGTCAAAACCCCTTCGATTCGAGGCTCTGGAGCTTTGCTTGAGCGAAAAGCAGATGCCCCAAGTTGTTGTGTTTATTAATAGGCGTCAGAATCAGTGAGAGGTTTTGGAACCGGCATGTGTGCGCCCAAGGCAGATGCGCCCTCTACGGTGCATTTCATGACTCTAGAAACCGCTCTGACATAAATCCGGCAGCTACATCGTGCGTCTGCGATAGGCTACGCCACATGCTGGTTTGTCCCTTAAGATCTCAAGTAGAGCGGGAAAAACGCTGGGCAAACGACCGCCGCTCTGATGTCTTCCACTAGACTCTCCGCTGATCGTGACACGTATCTAGCCCGAGAAAACGTGGGTCAGATAAGGGTCACATAATACTCTCCTCCGCGTAACTGTTTGATCTTTAAGGTACCCGTGAGTGGTCATCTGCGCCGCTAAGTATTTGAAATTACGGCATCCCACGGGGCTGTTAACCGGAGGGTTGTAGGTTCGAGTCCTACCTGAGGAGCCATTCTTTTCTGTAGGTTACAGACCGTCAACACTTCAGACTGTCCAGCAATATTCAGCAAAACCCCAAAGATTTTTCCGAATAGTGAGCACCGGCTCGGAATCTGCCTGCACTCATCGGCAAGGCAGCATGCCATCCACGGGCGTCCTGCAAGTCCTGTTCGAGGAAGCGTTAAGGTGCTGGATGCCGTTCGAGCGTAAGTGTAAGAGCAAACACATGGTTGACACATTGAATTCGCAGCCAGCGCGACTTCGCCACTTGATCAGCAAAATTCTCAGGCGGCCAAGTTTTCGTTCCTTCGTCCAGGGGATTACCGTTGGGAGTCCGATCTACTGCGGGCTTCCACATAGGCGCAAAGGTAGCTATTGCAACTTTGCATACTCCGCTTGGGCCCGCTTCAAGATCGGGATGTCGGGGTCCGCATCTTTCCACAGCACAAGGAAATCCTGATAAGCCGATTTTGCTTTGGCCTTATCTCCCGACAATGCGTAGGATCTGCCTAATTGCAAGCTGTGCCAGTGCGCCTATGGGATCAACGATGACGATCCCTCGATGATCGAGAATTTTCTGGAACTCGACAGCAGCTTCCCGACCTTGATGTGCGGCCAGATAGGCTAAGCCACGGACGTAGGCGGAATAGAGATTGCCTGCCCCAAAAGGAACTCAGAACCGCCCTCGTTCAGAGTCCCCCCTTCATACGGAACTGCGGTTTGGAGCAATTCGAGAGCATTGGATGGCTCGCTGTGGTTCAACGCCAACAGGGCGCGGAGCGTCGGCAAATATGCAAATTGCATCCTGGTATCCTCGGGGAAGCGTCTTGCGAGCTCATCGGAAAGCGCTTGGGATCGGGAAGAGTCTCCCGCAAGAGCAAGCGCAAAGGCAGCTCCATATTCCACATCCCTGCTCTTTGAGAGCTCCAGGCGCGTTCAACTCTCTGCTTTGCGGTGGACGCATTTCCGAACAAAGCTTCCCGCACTGCCGCATCCGTTTCGTAAAGCGCCTCCGTTTCCCGCCGCTCGGCCTTCCGAGCCAAATCTGCTGCGCGCCGTGACATCTTTCTTGCCTCTTCCAGGCGGCCCGAATAAGCCAATACGAACCCTTCCGCGTTGGCCATCCAGTCATCCACCCCGGGCTTTTCTCGAGCCAGAGCGGCCTTCCCGCTCCATTCCCGCTCTTGTCATCTTTCAGAAAGGCAATCACGTACTCGCAGGACAAAGAAATCAGGGATTTCGAATTTGCGCTCGAACCGCTCGTCTGCAGGGTGTTTTCCGCTTCAGCCCATGCGCCCAAGCGCTATGTAACTGGCGGCGAGATTGGTATATCCGATAGAAAAGTCCGGGTCGATCCCCAAGGCTATCTTGGCTTCCTCGACCGCCTCCTCATATCTTGCCCAGTTGGAGGATAAATCGCTCCCTGACAACAGCGCGTGGGGCATCCACGCACGAGGATAAGTCTGCATCCACAAGTCGCAGGCTTGTTGCGCTTTCTCCAGGTTGCCCGTAACCTGCAAATCGTAGGTAGCGGTAATAAAGAACTTTTCCTGATCACTGGCGCGGTCCCGCAGTTGATAGGCTTTGCTGGTATTTTTTGCAGAAAGTATGGATTCCCCGATGTCGCCATACATGCGCCCGAGTGCAGCGTAAGCGCTGGCGAAGTTGGGATCAATCTCGATGGCGCGACTGAAAAAGGGCACGGCGGCCGCCGCACCAGAGGAAAAGGAAACCTGCCAGCCAGCGCTGTAGGCTTTCAAGGCTTCGAGTGAGGGCGTCGTGGCCTCGGCGAGAGGTGTGTCATGGCTCTTAACCGTTGAGAGCGATTCACCAACTCGGGTTCTGAACCTACTTGCGATTTGACTTAGGGCATTCAGAACGTCTTCTTTTCTTGCGGCCTGCACCTGCTCCTCGTCCAGAACATCTCCAGTGCGGCAGTCCTTTGCGCGTAGCGTCAACACGTACTGGCTTCCAAGGCTTGCAATCGAGCCGTCCAGAACGGCGGCACTTGCGGTTCGTTCGCAGATTTCCCGGGCGATCTCCGGAGTAAGTCGTGCATCGGCTGGCTGGCTCCATCAGCCTCAGCATCTGCTGGATGCGTTCGTCTGAGATAAGGCTGAGGAAAGGCGACTGCTCAAGTTGCACTGCCATGCCCTGTCGCAGCGTCCCGTCAAAGACAGAGTCGCCAGTCGTGTTCGTGAAGTCGGCGAGCACAATCGTGTCCTTTTCGGTCAGTTTCGCTGTGCGGTGGAAGTGGAAGTAGAAATACCCCGCGACTGACAATGCGAACACAGCCACGACAGCGGGAACGATCACCTTCCAGCGTCTTGCAAATCCGGTTGTGGCGGTGGCCTTAGCATCGATGCTCGTCTCTGTAGCGGCCAGGGTGGGCGTCAGACGCAAGCGACCCAACTTCTGGGGATATCTGGGCCTCAATGGTTGGTGCGACAAATCGGTAACCCTTTCCGGTGATTGTCTGTACGAAGAGCGGCTTTTCTGGATCGTCCTTCAACACCTGGCGGATTTTCCGGATTGCCGCGTTAATGCTGTTATCCGTATCGAGAAAAACATCCTTGCCCCACACCTTTTCAATAATTTCTTCTCTGGTTACCAGTTGCCCTTTGCGCTCGACCAGCAAAAAGAGCAATTCCATCGGAATTCGTTCGAGCTTTAGAGGACGGCCCGACCGGCGCAGTTCATAGGCTTGCGGGTCCAGTTCGAGATCGTTTCCGAACCTGACTACGTCAGTGGGCATGACGAACCCATTCCGAAGAGGGAACTAATTCTACATCGCCTCTGGGGTGCCGGCTGCTAACTCTAAGCCACTGCGTGAGTTACTGGTTCAGCAGGAATTAAGACAATCTTCATGCGCTCGCCATTGCCCGAACGGGCCAACCGGAGCACGATGCGACCGAATTGTTGACCAAAAGGAGGCAACATGAAGTCGATTTTGCTCGTTTCGATATCCACTGTGAGTCTGCTAGTGGCACTGGTGGCTCCGGCTGAGTTGGCTGCGCAAGAACAAAACCCAGTCCCTGTTCACTACACCGTTACCGACCTCGGCACCTTGGGAGGAACGTTTGGCGTGGCTTATGGGATCAACAACGTGGGCAGGGTGGGCGGCGGCGCGACCCTTGCCAATGGCAACCAACACTCCTTCCTCTGGACGCAGAGCGGAGGCATGCAAGATCTCGGCACCCTGGGCGGACCCAACAGCGCCGCCGGCGGGCCCAACAGCCGAACCCAGCTTGCGGTTCTCTCCGATACGACCACGACCGATCCTTTCGGCGAGAACTTTTGCGGCTTCGGCACCGGCCTCATCTGCCTCGGCGCCGTCTGGCAAGACGGCGTGATGACTTCGCTGCCCACCTTGGGTGGCAATAACGGCGCCGCCATCGGGATCAACAATCGGGGGCAGAGCATGGGCTATGCCGAGAACCGCACGCAGGACGCAACCTGTCCGGCGCCGCAGGTTCTCGATTATGAAGCCGTGATCTGGGAGCCCCAACCCAATCAGGTACAGGAGCTTCCCCCGCTGCCGGGGGACACCGTCGGATTTGCCCTTGGCATCAACGATGCGGGCCAGGTCGTCGGCTCGTCGGGCTCTTGCGCGAATACCCCGCTTGTTCCTCAGCCGGTCGGGCCGCACGCTGTGCTCTGGGACCACGGCTCGCCCATCAACCTCGGCAGCCTCGGAGGTCAGCTAGTCAGCACTGGGGCGGCTATCAACAACCGGGGTGAAGTTGTCGGCGCCTCGGACCTGCCCGGCGACAAAGCTCTGCACAGCTTCTTGTGGACCCGGGAAACCGGCATGCAGGATCTCGGCACCCTTCCTGGCGACGTCAACAGCCTGCCCGGCGCTACAGGGGGCATCAATAACCGGCGACAGGTGGTGGGCTGGTCCTGTGACAGCGCAAGCAATTGCCGCGCGGTGCAGCACGCTTGCGCTCCGAAATACCACAGAGTCTGCAGAGTGCTTTCCGAACGACCCCTGTTCATGCCACATACGGCCGTAAGGGCGACGAGCGACGACGGAGGTGTGCGATGAAGTGCGTCAGGATTCTGGTTCTGCTGTTGGCCACAGGCATGGTTGCGATCTTCTCAGTCCCGGCAAGCGCGCAATTTGAGATCGATCCCGACCACTTTGACCAGGTGGGGAAGGTCAAAGCGAGCGGCGATGTGGTCAAGAATCAAACCACCCGGAAGACCTCGGAGACAAAGCATCAGCAGAAACATTTGCGAACAGGAAACAGGCATTCGGAAGGAACTCGCCAAGCGAAAGCAGTCAATCAGCCGTTGCCTGACGGTACAAAGGGCGAGTGAGAAAGCCAAGAGGTGCGCTCTATGAACACGTGGTACAACTCACTGCCGCGCGCCTCCTGGTTGCGCCCAAAGTATCTTCTGTTTGGCTTCGTCGGCCTGATGTTGGCCTACGTTATCCCTCACGATGAGAGTTTTCTGGTGCATCCGAGGGATCCGCTATGGCAGCACTACGAGCCTTTCAAGTGGTGGCTGTTGCCGCATGGAATGGCCGGCGGTGTGCTCTTCTGCTGGGCTCCAATGCAGTTCTCCGACCGCCTTCGCGATCGTTTTAGGCAGCTTCATCGGGTGGTCGGGCGAATCTACGTTGCCGGTGTGTTCGTGGCAGCGCCCCTCGGCTTCTATATCCAGTACTTCCAGGAACGCATGGGCGTTCCAGGATCCTTCAGTATCGCCGCGGCTGTGGACGCCACGTTGTGGATGATCACTACCGGCACTGCGATGGTCTTCATTCTCAAAGGTAAGGTTCAGGAGCATCGGCAATGGATGACTCGCAGCTTTGCGGTCGCACTGGTCTTTCTTGAGGTACGAGTGATCGGCGGCGTGGCCGGATGGGAAAGTCTCGACGCCCATGTGAACGAGACCATTGTGTGGGCCTGCCTTGCGTTCTCGATCCTCTCGGCGGACCTTGTGCTTCAGTGGCAGGAACTGGCGCGCCAACGCTCGGTGTTGCACCGGAGCCGAGCAGTTCGTCTCTGAGCGGATGATTTAGAGTCCCTGTTGTTCTTGGGGGCCAGAATTAGTACCGACCAGTTTTCTGAAAAATGAATTGCATGTCGCCGTTTCTGTGTTTACGGTCCGGGCGTGGCGGAAAGTCAAGGTATTTCCGAGTGGATCGTCAGCAATCCGAAGTTATCCACAGCTTGATCTGCCGCGCCCCGGGTTCAGCTCCAACTTCCGCGCCAGTCGCGCCACCGGCTCCCCCGCCTTCATAAAGCGAGTTTCAAAGCGGACACACGATCCCGCAATTCGAGAATTGCCTTTGAAACCGGGCTTAATTTGTGGGCGTGCGGCACCAAGCTCCAACCAGGGCAATCCAAGGGACAATGGTATTTGACGATGAGACTTCGTCTTCCAGCCGTCGCTGTAGGGTACTGAGATCGCCAAGTTCGTCGAGCGAGAGATTGAGCTTTTCAGCGTGTGGGCAAAGGCCGCTCATGACAGCATCGGAGAGTAATTGGATGAACTCACGATCATGTCCCAGATCCATTACTAAACGCATGTCGGGCTTGGGTAGTCCCGCATCCTGAACTTTCCCAGCCACAGAGCGTAACGTGGCGACAGGATCGGAAAGAAACTGGAGAATGTAGCGTCCGACCGCAGCGTCGAAGAATGAATTGCTGGCAAAATGGGCGATTTCGGTCTCCACAAATATCACGTTATGCAAGCCCGCCTCGGCCGCTCGAGCGCGAGCACGATTGACCGAGCGTGCGTCACGCTCTATGGCTACGACCTCACCCGATGGACCGACGAGGTGCGCTGCGAGCATAGCTACATCTCCCACGCCCGAGCCCAGATCCAGAACACGCTGCCCCGGACCAATGCCGGCTTCGCGAAAGAAGTTTTCCGTAACTGGGGCGAGCCGTTTGGCCTGCCGTATCAGGCGCTCATGCTCCGCGTCAGAGTTGCCCAGGATGTAGCCGTGGCCGTCATCCAGCCTCATACAATCGCTCGATATTACCACTTGCCGATGCAGCGTCGGCTGTGCTGGATGGTTGCCCCGGCGCAGCCAAGGCCCGCTTCCGTAAGGCCAATGCCAAGACCGCGGAAAAAAGCATGAAGACTCCCGCGCAAATGAGTCCGTAGTAGGGGTTACCCGTCCGCTGCCGGATGATGCCCACCGTATAGGGTCCGGCGAACCCTCCCAAGTTGGCAACCGATGTCACCAGCGCAATACCCGCAGCCGCCGAGAATCCAGTGAGGAATTCGCCCGGCATTGACATCAGGACGGGCAACGAGCTGTATGCCCCGATGGCGACTGCGGAAAAAAGAACAACAGATATTAGTGGTGAGCGAGGCGCTCCCAGCAGCAACAACGCAATTCCAGCCAAGGTCTCCGCCGTCACGATGTGGAATCGCCGTTCCAGGGTGCGATCAGAGTGACGAGAGACGATGATCATCGCAACCAAGCCGAGGAGATTGGGGATCATCACCAGAAACCCAACTGCGGTATTGGATCCGTGGCCCAAAGCTAACTTCATGATCTGCGGCAGCCAGAAGCTGAATGTATAACCGGCAAAGCCGTGACCAAAACCAATACAGGCCAGATGCCAGACTCTGCGATTCATTAGCGCTCGCGGCACAGAATCAGATCGCGCTCCGAGCTTCTGCCGGTTTTCCTGCTCCAGTTCGCGGTCGATCCATGCCCTTTCTTTCGCAGTGAGAAAGCCCGCCTTCGCCGGTCCGTTAGGCAGCAGAAAATAAGTCAGAGACAGGCACGCCATGGCCGGCAGCCCTTCCAGAATCAGCAGCCATCGCCAGCTACTGAGGCCTAACCAATGCACATGGTCCAGAATATAGCCTGAAATTGGCGCACCCGCGACGCTGGCCAGCGGTATGCCAATCAGGATCAGAGCGATGGCCTGCGCCTTCTCCCGCTGCCGAAACCAGTAGCCCAGATACAGAACAATGCCCGGGAAGTATCCCGCTTCGGCCAGGCCGAGCAGAAAGCGAGCGATGTAAAGCTGATTGGCCGATCGGACAAAGCCCGTCAGGGTGGCAACTGCGCCCCATGTGAGTAGGATGCGTCCTATCCAAACACGTGCCCCGACCTTATGAAGGATGAGGTTACTGGGAACTTCAAAGAGGAAGTAGCCGCAAAAGAAGATTCCCGCCGCGAGTCCGAACTGCTGGCTGGTGATTCCCAGCTCCCGATTCATCGTCAGCGCGGCAAATCCCAGGTTGATTCTGTCAACGAAGGCTACAACATATAGTGCAAAGAGAAACGGCAGCAGCCCGAACTGCAGTTTCCGAATGGTTCGGGCACCTACCGCCTCGGCTCTGTTTGTTTTACAAATCATTAGATGGCGGATCTCCACGGTGTCAACCATTCAGCGTCCGGCTTATTGAGGTTTGATCCCAGCGGCTTTGGCGATGCGCGCTGCGTTTTCAGTCTCGCTCGCCACAAAGCGGGCGAACTCAGGCTGTGTCATGCTCATGGGATCTCCCCCATGCTGCACAAGCCAATCGCGCAAATCTGGCGTTGCCAACGCACGTGCGATGTCCTTTGCTAGTTTGTCCACTACTCCGGCAGGAGTGCCGGCGAGCACCCATACTCCATACCAAATCGGATAGTCGAATCCCGCGACGCCAGCCTCCGCGATGGTTGGCACGTCTGGTAGCAAGGATGAGCGCTTCTTAGTGGTCACCCCTAGTGCACGGAGCCTGCCGGCACGGATATCGGCTAAAGCAAGCTGGATGGGCGCCATCATATAAGCGGTACGTCCTGCGACCGCATTGGCAATCACGTCAGTGATCGCGTCGCCCGGTCGCGGGGGCACGTGTACCGCCTCAATACCAGCCTCTAAATTGAATTGCACAAGCCCCAAGTGCGTGCCAGTGCCGATGCCCGTCGAGCCGAATTTCAGCCCACCTGGGTTTGCTTTCGCTGCTGCAATAAGCTCACGCACCGTGGTGATGCCGGACAGCTTGCCTGAGACCAGCACATAAGGCTGACTGGTTAGTGGAGCGACGGCGATGAAGTCTTTCAATGGGTCATACGGCAGGTTCTTCGCGAGCACAGCGCTGTACGCCTGAGCGCTGGTGTTCACAAGCAAGGTATAACCGTCCATTGGCGATTTCGCGACGAGTGCGGGAGCTGCGGTGGCCCCCGCGCCAGGATGGTTCTCGACTGTCACGGCTGGCCCCACAGCTCTGAGAGCTTCGGGCTGATGGCACGGGCTACCAGGTCAGGCCCACCGCCGGCCCCGAACGGCTCGATGATGCGCACGGGCCTGATTGGGTAGTCTTGCGCGAACGTCACGCCGTTCGTGATCGAAAGCAGGAACAGCAACAGGATTCTCATGTGCCCCTCGCCTCCTGACAAGCTCAGAACCATCAATGCACCGCGTGCCCCGGTCCGGGGCCTTGGTTGATAGCAACAACGCTATGCACAATAGACAACGCCGCGGAGGCGCTAGGATCGTGGAGCGGGCTTCCTAAATTTTGACGGCGCTCCTTTACTCACGATTTTTTTCGCCTTCACTTTGGGTAGAGCTATTTTCGCCAGTCGCTCGGGAAGTGCGGGGGCCGCTTTTAGCTTTATGGGCGGTTTGCTGACGAATCGTCTCGGATTCACTTTGGGTAGAGCTATCTTTGCCAGCCGCTCGCCTTCAATATCCTTGCGCCTGGCGACAATTCTGTAGGAAAAACGCACGTTGGCTTTTCCGCCACCTTGCTCCCTGACCTCAAAGCCTTGCTTGCTTCGCTGGGACACGTAGAGACCGTTGGAATCGCCATAGGGTGTTAGAAAAACGTGAAACGAGTCCTCGTTTACCAGAGAAGCGAATCCCGGTTCAAGTCTGACCGTTGCCTTCCCTTTGACCAGGCGGCCTTCGCCGAAATCCTCAAACCAGCTTTCCGGACTTTCCATGCAATACAGCATGCGCCGGGACCCGTCTCGTTGGCGCACCGCTGCGTGTTTCGCCCCAAATACGATGAGATCTCCGTCCACAACTACACGTCCGTCGAACCAGCCAGCGGCTTGGCCGACTTCCCTTCCACTCTGATCAAAATCAGTCGCGAAGAGACCCATGCCATCGACACCCGAAGCTATTGCCTGTACACCGACGCCGCCGCTGTCCGTTGCGAAGCCCGCCACGCCAGCGGCCACTCCGGCACCGTGGCCTTCAACACCGTTGCTGTTGGGGCCTGCCTGCCCGTACACACCGACGGCGCCGGCGGGAGGGAGGTTGGGCCCACCAGTCCCAATACCCCTCACGCCACAAGCTCCTTGACCGTAAACGCCGGTACCAGCGTCCTTGTCGCCAAAGCCCGCTACGCCTGAGAAAGACCCGGTACCAAAACCGCGCACACCGTCGGCAGTTCCGCTGCCGGCCGCGCCGACAACACCGGTGTTCCCCGGACCTCCCAGCCCAAAGACGCCGGCGTCGCCGCCCAGGCCTACAACTCCTGGGCCGATGTTGCTTTGACCCGTGACGCCAACTGCTGTTAGTCCCGCGGCTGGGTTGGTGCTGATGGAGGACCCGAAGACTCCAGAGTTATCAATGCCTAGAGGAAGTGGATCAATACCAGCAGGGTTACCCGCCTGCCCGTCAAGCCCCACCCCGCCTCTACCAACGTCGCCTATTCCAACGGCTCCGATTCCACCAGCAGAGGCCGAGTAGGCGCGAATGGCGTGGAGGGGGTGTACCGCAGGTCCCACAGCTCCAGCAGTCACCGGTTGGCATTGATCTTGTGGGCCTACATTGTCCACTTGGAAAACGAAGAATCCAGAAAACGGCGGGGGAGCAGGGTCCCCGGGCGCTGCCATGCAGGCGTGCAGACTTGTCTGCGCTCCCGCAAAATTGTCTGTTCCGATATTAATGTCGCCCATTATCTCCTCCTTTGTCCGATGGAACCCGCTGCCGCGGCGAGCCCTAGCTTCTCTTAGCAAGCACGATCGTCTGCGCGAGCGAGTGAAACGGTCTGGGCCGTTCCGCCAGATGCCGCTTCAGTCTATTCTCCAGTTCGTCGGCGAAGACCCGGTGTCTTTTGGGGGGGTCGATCGCAGTTGCTAAAGACGGCGCGAAAACCGAACGGAAGAAGCCCGCGTGACGACCGACTAGCATTTCCTTGTCTCCGTTATCCTCGAACTCTGCCCACGCTGCATCCGGCAACGCGAACTGTTCGTAATGCTCAACTGTCAAGCCACAGAACTGGCCTTCGCTCCCGAACGGCTCGAGAAGCTGAGCCCTCGTCCGCGGATGTGCGCCGAGAACCATGCGCCCGCGTTCTTGAGCGCTTATCACCCGGTCAGAGACCATCTCTGCCAGCACCTGGTTGGCGAGATTGAATAAAGGCTCGAAACCGGCGACACCTTCATCGTTGAGTGCGGGTAGCACAACCACGAGTCGGCCGCCCTGCCGTAGCTCGGCCGAACGCAACGACAGGAAGAACTTCCAGTCTTCGGCGGCTTGTTTAGCAAATGCCTCCCGCACCTCACCGTTGCTCGCAATCGAGATGAAATGGCCTGGAATCAGCCTCGGGATGCGGCTCAGCCACACCGCTGCATAGGATGACCATCCGAGGTGAACATATTTTTTTGGAAACACGCTCTCGTAGAATGATCTGCCGATTGCGCTAGGAAATACGTTGGGATCATCCGCACAATAGCGCCCCGGGTCGGCATGGAGCACGGCGAACAGCGTGTTGAAATCGTTTGCCGCCTGGGTCGATGTGCACAACAAGAATGGGCCGTTGGGTGCCGGCTTGTGCACGCAAAGTTCGAATTGCCGCATGCATCGGCGCGAGAGAATTCTTCCCTTGCGACGATCCGTAGTCGGCAATAACGACTGGCTGATTTCCGTCCTCAATTATTACGTGACGGGCGGCCTCTTCGAGCAACGGCAGTGCCAGGAGGGCCCCTCCGGCTGGAACCTGCGCATGCCGATTATAGGAACCGCCGCCTTCCATAACGCCATGAGCGTCTGCTGATGTACTCAACATTTCCTCCTCATTCGCTTTTCGAATGCTCTCCAGCCAGCGGCTGGTGTCCGGCTTTGGCTTGGCGGGACACCTCCGCCTTCCCAGGATGCTTAATTGTCTGCTGCGAATGTTTCTGCTGATGCGTTTCGCCGATTGCCTTCCGGCTGGTCCGGCTCTTGACGGCGTGGCCGTTAGCTCTGGCATTTCCCATCTGGTCAAAGTGGTCGGGATCGATCTCAAATTGGGCTACCGCAGAGGCTGAGAATGCGGCAAGCAGGCTGGTGGCTGCGAGCAGAACAAGAACTCTGACGGACTTCATCACACCCCTCCGCGAAGCGCCCCGCCTCGGGTGCATCTTGCAATTGCGCCGAGGTCTCTGGGACCCGCATCGATGTTTGCGTTTTTGCCTTAAATCGCCGGCGCGGTCAATTCACCATCGATCATTAGTCGATCAATTTGCGGTCAACGGCTAAGAGGCTTGTTTTTGTTGGGTTAGGGAGCCGCAAAAGAGGCGACGAACGCCTGTGCGTGTTACCAAATAGGGTGGTAAACTCTACCCCACCCGCCACTCGCCGGATTCAGTTATGCCGGAACCGGTACCCGTCTCTCAGGTAGTGAAATTCGCGGAGTTCCAGCTCGATCTCCGTGCCGGCGAGCTCTTCCGCTCTGGGCGGAAAGTGAAAATTCAGGAGCGGCCCTTACAGGTGCTGTCTATCCTGCTGCAGCATGCGGGTGAAGTCGTCACGCGTGAGGAGCTTCGGCAGCGAATCTGGCCAGCCGACACGTTTGTCGATTTCGACCATAGCGTGGCCGTGGCAGTCAGCAAGGTGCGAGAGGCGCTGCGGGATTCGGCAGAGAAGCCGCGCTTCATCGAAACCGTTGGCCGACGTGGCTACCGCTTCCTGCTTCCCCCCGAGACGCCTGCACCCGCGCTCGATAACCCAGCCCCACTTGCGCTGACGGATACTGTGGCCAACGAAACTGCCGCATCAGTTGCTCTCGTCCCAACCGCCGGTGTCTCTGCCAGGAGCACGAGATGGCTGCGACTGGCCGTGGCCGCCGGTGGGCTGGTGCTGTTGCTGGCGGCAGTGACCGCCTTCTTGCTGCATCTGCGATCGCGGGAAACGGCGGCGGCTATGGCTCCGCCAACCATCTCCTCCATCGCCGTGCTTCCGCTGGAGAACATCTCCAACGACCCCGAGCAGGAATATTTCGTCGAAGGCATGACCGACGAGATCATCACCGATTTGGCGAAGCTGTCAGGCCTGCGCGTCATCTCCCGCACTTCGGCGATGCAATACAAGGGCACACGCAAAAGCCTGCCGGAGATCGGGCGTGAGCTGAAAGTCGATGCGGTGGTGGAGGGAACGGTGATGCGCCAGGGCGACCGCGTACGCATCCGGGCCCAACTCATTTACGCGCCGCGTGACCAGCATTTGTGGGCGGAAGCCTATGAACGGGACTTGAAAGACGTCCTCGCGCTTCAGGCGGAAGTTGCACAGGACATTGCCGGCTAGATCAGGCTGGCATTGACATCACAGCAGCAGGAGCAGCTGGCTCTTGCGCATCCGGTCGATCCCGAAACGCACGAGCTTTATCTGAAAGGCCGCTACTTCTGGAACAAGCGCGACCCACAAGATGTTGCCAAGTCGGTGCAATACTTCCAGCAGGCTATCGCCAGAGATCCCAACTATGCCGCTGCTTATGCGGGCTTGGCGGATGCATACGTATTTACGGGAAGTTATTCCGCTCCAGGGGAGCAAACCATGGCCCAGGCCAAAGTGGCGGCGGAGAAGGCGCTGCAACTCGATGGCAACCTGGCTGAAGCTCACGCTGCGCTGGGCTTGATCGCTCCCTACTTCGGATGGAATTGGACGGACGCGAAGCGACACTATGAACAGGCAATTGCGCTGAATCCCAACTACGCGACCGGGCACCACTGGTACGCTGAAGGCTACCTAGTCCCGGTTGGTCAAATAGATCAGGCCATTGCCGAAATGCACAAGGCTCAGGAGTTGGATCCTCTTTCACCAGTGATCGCCACTGATCTCGGCAAAGAACTGTATTTTGCACGGCGCTACGATGACGCCCTGGTCCAATTCCACCGCGCCTTGGAGCTGGATCCAAGTTTCTACTCCGCTCACAATTGGCTTTCCGACACGTACCTGGAAAAAGGTATGGATCTGGAGGCGATCGCTGAATTAGAGAAAGCCAAGCCTTACCGGGAAGAGCGCCTATACGTGCGGGAGACGGCCTATCTGTACGCCCGTATGGGAAGGCGGGCCGATGCTGAGGAGGCTCTGGCGAAATCCCTGGAGCTCTCTCGCGGCAAGCCCGTGAACTCGGGCGCCGTGGCCCTCATCTACGCCGGGCTGGGCGAGAAAGATAAAGCATTCTCGTGGCTGTACAAGGCCTGCGCCGAGAATGCTTACTTCATGACTTCCCTGAAGTATTGGTCTGTCTTCGATACCCTCCGCTCCGATCCACGGTTCGAAAGCTTGCTTCAATGCGTTGGTCTTCCACGCTGAAAAATCCTCTGTCGTCGGCGGCTGACAAAGATTGAAGAAGTCAATCCGCCGTGGACGTCAACACCCGCGAATAGCAACGCTGGCTTAGTGCAACATAAGGATGGTGCCAATCATGGGGCGCAGCTTACAGGCTGCAGCCCTCTATTGTGCTCCGCAGGTTATTCACGAGTTGTCGGCAATCAGGAAACTATGTTTTTGGTCGCAAAATCACTTCACGCTAATATCCCGGTCGCTTGGGTTTATGAATGCCGGGCGGCCCACACAGCGGGAGTGAGATCTGGGATGCACCGGATTGGGAGATCGCCGAACCCCGGGAGAACTGCGGCCAAATAGTCGCGCACGGAGACTTTCAGCCGACGACAGCTCTCCACGACCGAGAGAATCGCTGCAACCTTGGGTCCCGCCTGTGGACTGCCGATGTGCCACCAATTCTTTCGACCAATAGCTACCGGACGCATGGAGTTCTCCGCCAGGTTAGTACTTAGCTCTAGTTCGGGATACTCCAAGAAGCGTGTGAGCTTTTTCCAAAGCGTTAGCGCGTACTGACAAGCCTTGCTGAGTGCGCTGGAGGGCAATGCAACGGACTGCGCTACTTCGATCTTGCTACGAATATCATCGAGGAGATCCTTGGCTGTTTCCTGACGGCGGACGTGTCGCGCAGCAATAGTCAGCCCTTTGCGGCGAGCCTCCGCATCGATGGCAAACAGTTCGTCCATCCGGGCCACAATCGGAGTTGCCGCCGGGTCTCGTGGATTGAGCTGCACCGCCTCGAAAAACTGCCTTCTTGCATGCGCCCAACAAGCGGCATGTACCATTCGCTTCCCGCCGATCTGGTCGTACGCGGTGTAGCCGTCAGTTTGGAGAATACCTTCGAACTGTCCCAGGAACCGCTTCGGTCCCTCACGTCCACGACCCAAGCGGAAGTCGAACACCAGAGGTCCTCCGGGGCGACTGTATTGCCAGAGATACGCTTGGTGGTTCTGTCCCCGGCCCTCGCGTGTCTGTACATCGACTGGAGTTTCATCCGCCTGAATGTAACTCCCGCTAATCAACTCTCGCCTCCTAGCTTCGGCCATAGGGATCAGCAACGCGCCGACTTTGAGAACCCAGCCGTCGAGCGTTGCTCGACCGATTGCCAATCCGACGTCCCTTCCCAGAATCATGCTCTGCCGCTACAGGGGGGCATGATTGCAATATTTGCCGATGACCGTGTCGATGACGATGCGGTCACTCGCCAGGCAGTTCTCGATGATCCGTGCAGGCAGCGGAGCTGAGACTACTCCGATCTCCTCACACGACCGGCAAGCCCGTTTCTCTCGTTTCGTGACCAGCACGAAGTACTTCGCCGGCTCCACATCCAGCTGGGAACTTTCTTCGTAGCCGATCACCACCGTTTCTTTGCCGCAACTCTTGCACACGCGCTGATCCGGCGTGCAAGGCAGGATCCGCTCCACGCGAGGAAGATTCGCAGGCAATTCCTGGCGGCCCGGATGCTTGCCGGATTTCCTGGTCGAGCGATGCACGGGCGCGTGCTCGCTCTCCGCCTGCTCGATCATTTCAGTGACGACGGGCTCAAGCTCGAACAATTGCATTTGCGCCTGCGAAAGTTTTTCGCTGCCCGCACCATACTTCTCGATCCGCATCAACCGCAGTCGCTCTTCCAGCACCCGAATCCTCAGCTCCGCGTACTGTAGCTTGCTCTTAAGTTGTGCGATGAGTTCCAGATCGGCTGGTGCTGAAGGAATGGAAGGCGCACACACAATGGGTAACTGATTTACCAGGGTCGATCGAAACGTTCAAGCAAACAAGCAATCATGCAGCAGCGTGTCCTTCGGGTGGAGCTTTCCGATACCACCGCTTGTGCTTGGTTTTGGCCAGATCGATCCCACCCAACAAAAGAGATAGCTCTTCGTGACTCAGGACGACCTTGCCCTGCGCATCGCCCGATTGCGGCCAAGTGAAACGCCCTTTCTCCAACCGCTTGGCACAGACCCAGAGTCCGGTCCCGTCCCAGACGAGGACCTTCAACCGATTGCGTTGAGCGTTGCAGAATAAGAACAGGTGGCCGCTCAGAGGCTCACACGACAATCGATCCCTAACCAGACCGTACAGCCCTTCGAACCCCTTGCGCATGTCGGTGACTCCGGCCGCCAGATAGATCCGTGTGGCTGGACCCAGTCCAAACACGGCCTACACCCGCTCCAGCACACTCACCAGGCGCTCGAACGTACTCGTATCAAAATCAGGACGTACCTCGATGCGGCGCCCGCCCAGCAGCACTACAGCCAGCCCACAAGTCGCGTCTTGCTGCGTCGGCGAGTTCTTGGCGGCCAACTCCACCTTCACCAACTGGCCTACGCCTTCTCTTCCAACGCCGCTTTTTCAGATGGCGATCCAGAGTGCTGAAGCTCAAACCTCGGCTCTGGCAAAACTCGCTCCGCGGCATACCGCTACTCACAAACTGGGCCACCAACTGCTGAACTTCCGCTCGTGTACGTCGCTTGGGCGCTACCGACTTGCTTGGCCAGGCTGGGTGCCAGCCTGGCCACTGTGAAAGTCCTGCCAGTGCAGGTTACCCAGTTGGCACTGTAGTGATATCCGGCGACGGGGCGGGTGACCCAACCGTCGGAAGCGCGGATGTAAACGTCCTCGATGGCAGGGCGCAAGTCTGGTCAGCTCCGACAGGAGGGCAAGCAAAACAACAGGTCGTAGCGAAAGCGAACCGCAGTCAAGCCTCGAAAACGCACACCTCACCAGAATCGGAGTGTGAGGACGAAGGGAATGCCGAAACTTTTATCCCAAGTCGAAGGCCAGAGTTTTCGGTGAAGCACTGGGTAAGAGCAGCCGAAGAGTTCCCCGTGGTCTCAGAGGACGACATGTTGTGAAAGAGCATCAATGAAAGCTCAGAACCAGTCGTGGGTTGCCTAGGCCTATGTGAATAGGCACAGCGATGGCATCTCGTATAAGCCGCCAGGCGGCGAAATCGGGATGTGCCCGCGGGTGGGGCGGATGGGGCTGATTAAGTGATGATGGACCGGGACAGCATAACCCGGACCGGAGCGAGGGCCCCTGGGGTAGAGCGGCAGGTCTGCTCGCACGGAGGTGCCTATAAGCGCATCATCCCTGACACAGAGCAGGGAATCATGATGGCAGCAAAGGCGCACGAAGGACGATGGCAAACCAATCTGCTGGGAAGGCCTCGTCTGATATTCCGGCCTTGAAGCCGTACCGGGGAAAACCCGCCGTACGGAATTATAGGGGAGGCAATGGAAACGTCGGCATCATTCGACGCCCGGTCCGCGCCATTGCCTTACCCGACACTGAAGCTCGGCGTCACTAGAAGCGAGATCCCGCCGAGGTTCAGGCGCGCTGTGTTCCGACAATTGGGGAAACTTCGATGTTGGTTTTCCTGTGCGACTCCGGCGGGACATCCTGCTGCTCGGCCCAAGTTGACGAGAAACGTTAGGTCTCTATCGGGACTGCCCCGGCAGACGAGGCAGGATTGAGCCGGGTTCTTTCGACCGGGGCAGTTTCGATAGAGTCGTTTGAACTGAGCCTCCTGCGTTTGCGGCGGATGCGGTGATCTACCTATGCATTTTCAATGGCGTTGACTGGGTAATGGGGAGTGTTTTGAGCGCAAAGCTCGACCGACAGCGTAGTGGGAGTGGGTTAGGTGAGCAGAATTGCCTTCTGCCATGCGTAAGCAGGCGTCGTAGGGAGAGGACTTGAACAGTTTTTGGGCGGACGACGCCCTGGCATGTGCGAGCATGCTCTCGAGCGACAGGGGTAGAGACGTCGGGGACCCTGGATGTGCTATGAGCTGTCAACGTAGCACCTCTGTAGGGTAGAGAGGATCAGGTCTAACCGGGAGTAAAGTTGAGCACTCGTCATCCGTTCGATGACCAGCATGGTGCCTGAGCAGGCGGGACAACGCAGCTGGTTGGTTGGTTCGGGGCGATCGGCGGAGGCAACTGCGCCGAGCAACTGGCGGCAGTGTGCGAGGGCGGTTTCCCGTCGTCGGTTTGCGAACAGGCCGAAGTGGCGGATGCGGACCAGGCCTTTGGGCAAAACGTGGAGAAGAAAGCGGCGCAGGAACTCGTCTGCTGAAACTGTCATGACCCGGTTCTTGCCGCCATGGGCATAGTCTCGCCAGCGGAAGGAGACGCGATCGTTCTTGAAGGCCACGAGGCGATGGTTGGAGATGGCGACGCGATGGGTGTAGCGGGCCAGGTAGTTGAGAACCTGTTCGGTACCGCCGAAGGGTGGCTTGGCGTAGACGACCCAGTCCTTTTGACCAAGTTGCCAGAGAAAGTTGCTGAAGGCGCCAGGTGAGGCAAGTTGCTGCAGTGAACCGTGGAAGTGAAGTCTGTCTTGTTGGAACAGTTCCCAGAGTTGCTCACAGAACTTTTTGCGGAACCTAGGGCTGAGTGCCTTGACGGGCAGGAAGAACCGACGCGACGAGTCTATCCATCTGGAACCATCGAGGGCCAAACCTCCGGCGGGAACGATGTAGTGTACGTGGGGATGAATCTGGAGGTTTTGTCCCCAGCTATGGAGCACGCCGAGGAATCCGATGTCGGCGCCAAGGTGCTTGGGATCGCGAGCGAGTTCCAGCAGCGAAGCGGCACTGGTGCGGAAGAGCAGATCGTAGAGCAGGCGTTTGTTCTGGAGGATCAAAGAGCAGAGTTCGTGCGGCAGGGTGAAGACGATGTGGAAGTAAGGCACGGGCAACAGCTCAGCCGAACGCGCGGCCAACCACTTGGCGCGCGCGTTCCCCTGGCACTTGGGACAGTGCCGATTGCGGCACGAGTTGAAGGAGATGGCCTGATGGCCGCAGCGAGTGCACTTGTCGAGATGACCGCCCAGTGCCGCGGTGCGGCAGCGAACGATGGCATCGAGCACCTTGCGATGCACCCATGCAAAGTGCGACCTGTGCTTGTCCCAAAAGCTGTCGCCCGCTGCGCGGACGATGTCGGCCACCTCGAGGGTGGGCCGGCTCATCGCTTCCGCAGTCTCCTGGAGCGCTTCACCTCGTCCGGGCTGGACACTTCGATGGCTTCCAGCGGACTGGCAACCGCCTGCAGATGGCGGCGGGACAGATGCAGGTAGAGTGCAGTATCGCTGATCTTGGCATGGCCGAGCAGAACCTGGATGGTGCGCAGGTCGGCGCCGGCTTCCAGCATGTGGGTCGCGAAGCTGTGTCGAAGCAAATGCGGTGCGACGCGCTTTCTGATGCCAGCGCGCTTACCAGCCTCGTTCACGGCCTTCCACACGACCTTCGCAGTGATGGGCACATCTGCCCGCCAGTTCTTCACGGTACCCGGAAACAGATAGGTCTCAGGTTTCATCCAGCGCCAATACTCACGCAGGGTTTCCAGCAGCTTCGGGGTCAACAGGACGTCGCGGTCACGACCACCCTTGCCTTGGCGAACATGAATCACCATGCGTTGGCTGTCGATGTCAGAGACCTTGAGGTGGCATAGTTCAGCCCGGCGCAGGCCGGTTGCATACAGCGTCATCAGCATGGTGCGATGCATCAGGTTCTGGGAGGAAGCAATAAGCCGCGCCACCTCTTCCTGGCTTAGTACCGTGGGCATCCGCCTCTGACGCTTGGGAAAATGGAATGTGATCGGGAAGGTACGGTCGCCTCAGCGTCTTGACGAAGAGAAAACGCAGAGCGGCAGTACGACCTTCGATCGTACCCGGCGAGAGTTTGCAATCGCGAAACAGATGAACTTGGTACTCGCGGATGTGGTTTGGCCCGAGGCGGTCGGGCGAACGGTGGAAGTACTTCGCAAAATCCTCCACCGCATGGATGTAGGAACGAACCGTGTTCTGAGAGTAGTTGCGACGCTGAAGCTCGTCCAGCATCAGCTTTCGAAGATGGGTCACAAAAGCCTCCTTGTGACCCAAGCCTTACACAGTCAATAGGCTGAGGGACGACCGACGCTGCAGCATCCCCCGCGCCGGAGGCTTAGTTCAAACGCCCCAGGGTCCAGCAATCCAGAGGAGAAACAGTAGAACTACCGGAGATGGTTCACAGAAGGGTGACTCTTGCACCTGGCGCCATCCTGCCGCACGCAGGTTCAGGCAGCCCAATCGTAGGGCAATCCCATTTGATCTACGCTTTTATCGGAACGGCACTTAGCGACGATGAGAGTAATGTCGTCCTGCTGTTCGTGCGGACTGTAACGACGCACTTCGTCGATCACTGCCGAGACCAGGAAGTGGGACGGAGAGTCCCGATGAAGCCTGAGACAATCCAGCAGGCGTTGCTCACCGAATTCTTCGCCGTTCGGACTGCACGCCTCTGTGACACCGTCTGTGTAAAGTGCCAAAGTGTCTCCCACAAAGAGACTCGTCTCGCCGATTGAGCATTCCCATCGTTGGAAGCGTCCGAGTATGGTGGCAGTGGATTCCAGGCGCTCGACGTTGCCGCTTGCACGGAGAAGAAGCGCCGGCAGATGTCCGCAGTTGGCATAGCGAAACCGGCCAGTCTGATCGTTGTATTCCGAGAAGAAGAACGTAGCGTAGGCATTCTCGGGAGTGTTTTGGCAGAACAGCCGGTTGACGGATTGCATTAGACTGGCGGGTTCGTCGAGAGCGACCGCGCACTGGCTGCGGAGATTTGCCTGAAGATTTGCCATGAGGAGGGCAGCAGCGATTCCCTTGCCGGCAACATCGCCGATGATCAGGCAAAGTCGTTCTCGACCCGCCGCAAGAAAATCGTAATAGTCGCCGCCGACTTGACGAGCTTGCTGACATGTTCCGGCATAGTCCAATGTCCTGAGAGGCGGCAGATCCTGAGGAAAAAGGCGCGCTTGCACTTGCTGTGCGATCTCGAGCTCCTGGGCGACTCGCCGCTCGGCTTCCGCTCGCTTCGCGGCAGCGCGCCGCTCCTCTTCCATGGCATGAGTTACCTCATCGAAGCTCACAAGAGAGAATGAGTTCCCGTCGAGATCCTTGAAACGGGTGAACACTCCACCCCACACTGGTGCACTGCCGGGCAGAATCGACGTTCCGCTCGCCGGCTTGACCCGTCTCAGTTTCGGCGGGGAAAGGAACTTCACTCCGCGGCTGGACCACTCTCGGAATCGGGCGAGGACATCGTTCGTCACAAAAACGACATCGGTGGGACGACCAATGAGCTGATATAGCTTGGAGTCGGCGTTAGGAGCGACTAGCGCGAGCACCGTGTCTCCATCCGGGGGAGCGACGGCCAGCCAGCGTTCGCCGGATTGAAGGACGGTGTCTGCGACCAGGCGGAAGCCGAGTTGGTCCAGGTAAAATCTCAGGCTTTTCTCCTGATCGCGGACGAAAACCTTGACGCAGTGAATGCGAAGGATTTGATCCGTAGATGGCTGGGGGAGCGACGCCATTGGCGGGATTATAAGCCGGAATTTCCTTTCTGACCTCGAGACCGGAGCCAGGGCACTCCAGTTACTGGCAGATCAGCAGGCGTCTTCATCGCCCGCAGCGGCTTCCCCGTGAACCTCACAACGAGCGGTACTGGCCCGGACGGAAACACCAGCTCGCAGCGTCCCAACTTAGTTCCCGGCCAGCGCTTGTATTTGGCCGGCGGCACTTTCAACCCCGCGACTTTTCGCACCCCCGGAACGACCGATCCGCTTTACCCAGGTGGTAACTGCCCCTCAGGATTCGGCGATATCTCCCGCAATTTCTTGCAAGGTCCCGGGTTCTGGCAATCTGATTGGGCGCTTTCCCGGCGGTTTCCGGTCACAGAACGGGTACAACTACAGTTCCGGGCCGAGGTGTTTAACATTTTCAACAGAGCGCAGTTTGCAAACCCGAATGGCCTCATTTCGGCGTCCGACTTCGGCAGGATCTATCTGCCTTTGAATACGACCCCGATAGGAATGGGTACGCCGCGTCAGTTCCAGTTTCTGCTGAAACTACAGTTCTGACGGGAGAGCGCCGAGGTGCTACCCGGCGAGAGGGCTCCGGGCTCGTCTTCGCTCTCACTTCCTGGAAGCCGGCAAGTCGCTCTCTTGGTGCGGCACATCGTTGCGCTGGTGGGTCGCCCATTACCCTCGGCGCCGTGTGGCTTGATAGGCCCGCTTCTCCGGTTAGCCGACCACACATAAAGAATCCGATTTTCGAAAAGTGACCGTGTTCTGGAGAGTTTCTATTTACTGGCACAGTGTTTCGCGCAGGTTACACCATCCGACGGTTGGTCTGTCCCTTCCGAGCCGAATCGCAATCGTTGCGAACTATCTCCCAAGGTCAGACCGTAAAGTTCGCCACTTTGAAAATCACATTCTGCAATCTGAAGTGAGCGCTCTTGATCAGACTGTACAAGCCCCGGAATGAGATACTTTGGACGGGATCACCACCTGGGTGCGCTGAAACGGCACGTCAGCTTTCAGCGTGCCGCCTTCGACTGGCTGCATCCCCATCCAGCAACCCGGCGGCAGCAAAACTACATCCGTCACAAGGTGAGTTCCAGGAGGAACCTGATGCGTTTCATGTTACGGTTCGCTTTGTTCTTGCTCCTCATGTCGGCCGCTTCGTTTGCACAGATCGGCGTTACGATTTCTTTCGGTCCACCCGCACTGCCTGTTTACGAGCAGCCGCTATGCCCTGGAGAGGGGTATATCTGGACGCCGGGCTACTGGGCCTATGATTATGACTACAACGATTACTACTGGGTTCCGGGCACATGGGTGTTAGTTCCCCAAGTCGGCTATCTATGGACTCCTCCCTATTGGGGTTGGGACGTTAACGGATTTATTTTTCATGAAGGCTACTGGGGACCGCAGGTTGGCTTCTATGGTGGCATCGCCTACGGTTATGGTTATTTTGGTCACGGCTACGAAGGTGGACGTTGGAATAACGGCCGGTTTTATTACAACCGCTCCGTGAATAATATTAACGTTACCAACATCCACAACGTTTACAACACAACCATTATCAACAACACGACTGTCAACCGCGTTAGCTACAACGGCGGCAATGGTGGAGTCACGGCAACTCCCACTGCCGCTGAAGAGGCGGCCGCTCGCGCCAGGCACGTCGCTCCAGTTGCAGCGCAGAATCTGCAGGTGCAAGCTGCCCGCTCGAATCCAGAATTTCGTGCTTCCGCCAATCAGGGAAGGCCGCCGGTGGCCGCTACCGCGAAACCCGGGGAATTCAGTGGCGCTGGAGCGGTGCCGGCCAAATCGGCTGGAGCACCATATCATCCTCCCGCCAATCGCGCCACAGCTCAACCGGGCGCAAGACCAGCGGCCCATGCAGAAACTGCTGCTTCTAACCCAACTCCGGTACACGCGAAGGATCTTCCCGCACATCCCCTGCCCGCGCCCGCTTACACTGGAAATGCCAAGAACGATCAGCAGTACCGGCAACAGCAGCACAAGCTTAATGCGCAGCAGCAGCAGGAACACCAGAAGCTCGCGCAGCAGCAGGAGCAGGAACATCAGCGAGCGGCACAACAGCAGGCTAGCGCTGCGCGCACTCAGGAGATGGAGCAGCAGCACCAGCAACAAACGCAGCAAATGGAGCAGAAACACGCTCAGCAGCAACAGCAGTTGAGCGCCCGGCAGGCACCTCCGCCGAGCCACAACGAGGCAAGGCCGCCGGCTGGAAAGCATTAACCCGGACATCTATACGGCCGAGGAGTCAGTTTATTTTGAGTTTATTTAAAGCTGATGCTTCGGCCGCCACCTGAAGCGAAAGCACGGCTTGGAGACATGCTCGCATTTTGCAGATCGGTCCATTGGGCGGATCTCTGTGCTGCGACGTTCTGACTGAGCTGAGAAGCGAAGGCTGTCGTCGTTGAATCAGGATCAGAGTTATCGAAAAGCAAGATTTAGTGATCCTGACGGCAGACAGCAAGCGCATTCTGGCGGAGCCCATGACCTATCGCAGCGTTTACGACTCACGTCGGAAGTGTTGGAAAGAGAGTTGGCGCCATCTGAACTGCGAACTCATTGAACAACCGAACCGGACCATCTATCGGAAGCTTAAAGAGGCTACTTCCTTTTTTTCATGAAGCTCTTGAATTCACGCGTAGTCCGAATCTCCATCGCCAGCATCCTGACCGGAATCCTGATCGGATCGGTGGGTGGCGCTTTTCGCTACTGTCTGATTGCTGCCGATACCCAGCGTGATGCATTAATCGCCTGGGCGCGTGCGTGGCCATACATGGGATGGCTGGCACCCGTGGCGCTGGGACTTGTGGGCGCCGCTTTGGCCCGCTTTCTGGTAGTTCGGATTGCACCCACGGCAGAGGGCAGCGGCATACAACGGGTGGAGGCCGTTATAAGAGGTGAGGTGGAGCAGGCTCCGCACTCTATTGTGTTCGTCAAATTCTTCGGCGGCCTGCTCGCTATGGGCTCCGGCCTTGCGCTCGGCCGCGAGGGCCCGACCGTGCAGATGGGCTCCTCACTTAGCTGGTTGATCTCGCACTTTCTCATAAGAGACGACGAAGACGCGGGGGTTATTGGAGCGGCAGGCGCGGGCGCAGGGCTGGCTGTCGCCTTCAACGCGCCCGTTAGCGGGTCCCTCTTTGTCTTCGAAGAGCTAACCAGCAACTTCACTCCCTGGCTGCTGGTGGCCACGCTGGCTGCGGCCTCGGTCGCGGTGTGGATCATGCGGTTGATGTTAGGAAACGCACTCGACTTCACGGTGCAGCAGGTCAGCCTAACCCAGGGCTGGAAGGTTGCGCCGTTTCTCGCTCTCGGCGCTTTGCTAGGTGCTGCGGGCGCGCTCTATAACGCCGCCAACGTGGGCTTGCTTCGTTTGTCGGACCGGTTATCTGGCGTTTCCTCCGTAAGCCGCGCCGCTGTCATCGGTGCGGCGGTGGGACTTGTCGCCTGGTTTGCTCCCGCCCTGGTTGGTGGCGGCAATAACCTCACCCAGGCCATCCTCGCCGACCGTTTCGCAGTCAGGAGCCTTGTGGCCGTATTTCTCACGCTGTCGAAGTCTTCGACCTTCATCTTCCGCACCGTTCCAGAGATACGGGTGCTCAACGGGGTCATGTCCGCCTGAATATAGGCGTCGTCGGTTTCTTGCTCGGCGCGGTCGCCGAACCACGAGGTCCACCGGCCATTGATCACAAGAAACAGTAGTGCGGCGACAACCAGAACTATCAACGGAATGACTGTCGCTCGTTTCGACATTGCTAGAGGCTCCTTGAAGGCAGCGCAGGCGGATTACGAGAATATATGTCTAGCCTGCGCCGAGGGCAAGCCTCACAGGCGCGTCCATAAGTCTGCTTCGGGGAAGTCGCTTGGACGTGTAGTCGGCTACGCTTCCTTGTGCCCAGCCCCTCGGGACGCGTTCAGGCAAGAGAGTGGAACGGGCGTTTGTCGTCAACTTAAGGCCCAGTAGCCCAACTTCTGTTTTGTCCGTGACGACCTGAATGCAAAAGCCGTTGCAGCTTCCGCGTCAAGGTCGTCATGCGATTCTCAAAACGACGAGCTGGCGCGGAGCTGAAACTGGACGGCGCACGACGCTTGACCTTACTCGCATGGCACGCACTCAAGGACTCTAAAGGCTCAGTTGGCTTCCTCTCGGGCAGTGCGGCCCTCGATCCCAAAACCGCCCTTCGCCGCTGTGGCTGCGATTAATGCAGCGATCATTGCGCAGGCATGCGCCAAGCAGGGTATTCAAGACGGAGTCGAGGTCAATGGCGTTTGTTCTGGGCCCGGTGATGACGGGACGTCGGCGCTCGTTCATGGACAAGTGGGCCGGCGCATAACATGACCGTCCAAGAGGACATGAAGGAATTTCCTAAACAAGTGGGAATCAGCCGCTACGGACAGCCGGAGGAGATTGTCGATCTGCTCGCGTTCATGGTATCGCCAGCGGCGAAATGGATGATAGGTACGTCGGTCCGCATGGATGGCGATGAGATCAAGGGCATTTAACCGACACTGCTGTGTACGCGGATTTCGACAAGACGGAACAAGTCCTGAAACTGCGGTAGGTGCGTGTGCGTCCAATCAGGGGTCGGTTGCATCAGGAGTCGCAGATGACAAATATCTTGACAGCACTTATTACTGGAGGAACAAGCGGAATCGGTCGCGCGACAGCGAACAAATTGGCGCAACTTGGTATCCATGTGGTGGTGGTCGGGCGTAACGCGGAACGCGGAAAGCAGGCGGTTGACGAAATTCGTGGAGGAGGAGGGAAGGCGGATTTTATTTCCTCTGATCTTCGAGACGCAAGCAGCGCCCGCGAGGTTGCGAAAAGAGCGATTGAAGTCGCAAACGGCCATGTCGACATTCTGATCAATAATGCGGGCATCTATCCCTTTGGACCTACGCATGAAATGACAGAAGAACAATTTGACCGTGTCTTTTCCTTAAATGTGAAGGTTCCATATTTTCTGGTAGCGGAACTTGCACCACTGATGGCGAAGAGAGGGAAAGGGGCAATCGTAAATCTCTCCACCATGGTTGCTGATTATGGCGCTCCCGGGATGAGTCTCTACGGTTCGAGCAAGGCCGCGATCAACCTATTGACGAACACTTGGACTGCTGAATATGGACCGAGCGGTGTCCGCGTAAATACAGTGACTCCTGGCCCTACACGCACGGAGGGCACGGAAAAAATGGCTGAGGGCCTTGAACAGCTGGCTGCCCAGGGACCAGCGCGTCGTCCCGCTACAGCTGACGAGATAGCAGAGGCAATTGTCTTCCTGGCGACAGACCGTGCCAGTTTCATTTACGGCGCTAACCTCGCCGTGGATGGAGGGCGCACAGCCATCTGAACAGGAATGCCAACTCTCATACACGGCTCCCATTCCGAGGGTGACGTTGCAACAAGCTGCGAACGAAACCGCGAGGTACGGACCTCAGGACAGCGTCGACGTCGAGCATCGGCGGATGGCACTCCGGCGCGTTGACGGACTAAGCGCAACTGCCAGCTTACGTCTCCACTGGCCAGAGTATCTGATGGAAGCGGGCGAGTTGGTGCTGTACATGTTCTGTGCTTGCGGATTCGTCACCCTGCTCCAGCACCCTGTTTCCCCGGTCCGGAACTTGATCCCTAGCGACTTGGCTCGCCGTGCCCTTTATAGATTAGCGATGGGTACTACGGTGATTGGGATCATCACAACGCCGTGGGGGAAGCAGTCTGGAGGCCACTTCAATCCGGCAATCACCTTGACGTTCTATCGGCTGGGGAAAGTTGAATTTTGGGATGTATGGTTCTACGTCATCGCACAGTTCTTAGGCGCGATGAGCGGCGTCTGCCTCGCGCGATTCGCCCTCATGGGCGCGCTTGGCAATCACGCCGTGCGTTACGCCGTGACCGTGCCCGGCAGGTACGGCAGCGCGGTCGCGTTTGTCGCCGAAGTGGCGATTTCTTTCGGCCTTATGCTCATTGTTTTGTTCGCAACGAACAGTAAAAGGCTGGCCCCATACACTGCGTCTATTGTCGGCCTGCTAATTGCGATCTATTTCACATTCGAAGCGCCGCTGTCTGGTGCGAGCACCAACCCGGCACGATCATTTGGGTCGGCACTTCACGCCGACTATTGGCACGCCTTGTGGATTTATTTCCTGGCGCCGACACTCGGCATGCTCTGCGCGGCCAAGGTTTTTCTGCGAGTTCGCCGCGGCGCCAGCCCTTATTGCGCCAAACTGCACCACGCCAACAACAAACGCTGCATCTTCCATCACTGATAACAGGAAGTTCTCTTCCGCAAAAAGACCTTCATTTTGAGAAGGCTGGCAAAGGAGGATCGCCATGAAGAGCACAAGTAACAGCTCACACGCCCAAGTACTTGAGAATACTCAGCCGGAAGAATTTGATGTGGTGATTCTCGGTGGCGGCACGGGATCTACCATCGCTGCGTGGACGTTTGCGGGCGATCACTGGCGAGCGGAAAAAGAAACAAGTTTCGGTTCCGCTTGGCCGAATCGGCAAATTGAAGAAGTGGGAAGCAAAGGAAAAGCTGAAATCGCTCATCACAGAGGACCTTGGCCCACATCAAACTGCAGAACGGCCGGATCCAAAGACTACCTTCGGTTGGTTCGTGAAATATCGCTATCTGCCGATGCGCGAGGGCCGCTGGCACAAAGCCACGAAAGATAAGACCACATATGAAATCAATCGTTATCTGGTGGAGTACTTCAAAGACCGCGCAATTGAAGAAGTACCCCAGTTCGAACTCCAAGTCCACATCAATAAGCTGGCGAAAGAGTTCTCAGACTCAGTCGTCCGTCACTGTTTCTCCAATGTGAAAGCCATTTTCCGAAGCGCCCGCAAGATGAAGTTCATCGTCGAAGACCCAGCCGAAGATCTCCTTATGCCCGATACCCGGACGGTCAAGAAACCAAAGATCGAGCCAAAGATGATTCTCGATCTGATCGATAGCATTCCACATCCCCGCGACCGAGCTCTGTTAGCGGTGGGCTGTTTCTGCGGTCCTCGCACCAGTGAGAATTTTGGGCTTACTTGGAAGTCGTATGCCGGGGACAGCCTGATCGTCTACGACACTGCGTACGAAGGTGCGCTGTATCAAGGTAAGGTCAAAACCGAAGACAGCCGCGCTCGTATCCCCATCCCGCAACGGGTTCGACCCTACATTGAGGCATGGCGCCGCGTCTGTCCGGATACGTCTCCAGATGCTCCCATGTTTTCGACCCAAGGCCGCCTCAAGAACAAGGGAATAGCAGTTCCATTCCATCCCAAGAATTTCTTTAAGTGGAGGGTCTGGCCCATCAGCGACAAACTCGGCCTTCCGAGGAATCTCTGCACCTTTCAGGTATTCCGGCGCACATTGGGCACCGATCTGCAAAAGCACGGCACAATGAAAGATGCGCAGGCCATCATGCGCCACAAGCACATCAAGACGACCGCTGAGATCTATATGGACCACATACCAGACAGCGTTCGCAAAGCCATCGATGCCCGCACAGAAGCGATCTTCGAGCTGCGAGGTAGGAAGGGTACTCGGAAGGGTACTCGGAAGTTGAGAAACGAAGTAATATACCTGCCAAGGAGGAGAGAATGTTGAAGTACACAGCGGTAATCGCAGTGGCCGGAGTTCTCGCTCTCGGGATTTTCACTCTAGGTATTGCCGGCAAAGCCATCTCCACGAGCGGATCCTGGCAAGTGGACTCCCAACACTCCGACGCGCAACTTATCACCGACGCGACGACAAATTGGGGGCAAACGAGAATCAACTTTACCCTCGGCTATGCCCGAGTCAGCGGCGGATTGAAGCTCGACAACACTGATCCTGCCAATTCGAAGCTCGATTTCCTCATGTATCCCGCCCGATCCAAGTCCTCTCCCATTGCGGAAGATGGAAAGATCAAAGCCAAGTGGCTGGCGAACGTGGCTAACGACACCCTGGTGTGTTTTCACTCTAAGAAGGCCGTCCGGACGCCTGACGGCAAGTTGCAGGTCACCGGTGATCTGACCCTCACTCGCGTGGACCGTGACCTGCAATACAATCCCGGTGAAGACTATAGGGGACCGGTGTACGGCCCGCCAATGGTCCACCGCGTTTCTCGCGAGACCACATTTGTTTTCGATCTCACGCCAGCGGGTGGAAACGAGCAAAAGGCCGCTGCCATCACGGCGTCAGGATCCACGGCCATAGCGCGCGAAGGGTTCCTCCAGTTGGTGCGGGCGGTGGTGAGCACGCACTGGCCGCCGCTGGTCATGGACGAAAACTGTCAGAACCCTGCCGGCGGAACGGAGGATTATCGCGGCTTCCGGTGCACGGGAACCTTTATGGAAGCCTCCGGCCTTCCCCCAGCGCCGATCGGAGCGGGCTTTCCTGACACTTCGGATTTCAATACCGTCGTCGGAAATCAGCTCAACATCCTGGTTCACTTGCGTCTAACGCCGACGGTGTCCGGGGCATCAGCGGCCGGCGGCAGCTGAGCTCACTTTGAGGTAACCGGTGGGAGGGTTTCAATGGAATATATCGCGTATCTCCACAAGGATCGCAAGTCTGATTTCGGCGTGAGCTTCCCGGATTTTCCGGGCTGCATCACGGCTGGCAAGACGCTGGACGAGTCTGCCCGGAAGGGGCAAAAGATGGCCCCTTCCGGGACCGTCGGAGCCATCAGAATAAATTCAAAGATGAGAAAAAGGGCACGAGCGAAGGCGATTTAGTGTATAGTTTTGGGCGTCCTGGGTGCCAAAATGGCAATCCCCGCTTAAAGCCATTCTAAAATGGAATCACTCTAACGTGGGCCTAGCAGGGATCTAATTCTAAGATCTTGCGCAAAGGTTGCCTTAACCGTAATCCCTTTTTCTACGCAAACATGGAATGCGCCCCCACACACGGTGACCCTTCGGTTTGCTCAGAAGGCATTAAGCGGCATTAGTGTAGACAGTGGGTGGCCGACCGTCTCGGGTTATAGGCTGCCCAATGGGATCCCGCAGTTGGTCCTGCAAAATCGTTAACTTGGGTTGAGAGCTCTGCTGCCCGAGACTGACCATCGAGACGGAAAGGCAAAGTACAGCAAGACAACTTAGAGCTAAAGAATTCTTATAGAACAGCGGCGATACAATCCACTTCAATATCAAACCCGCCGTACCAAGCAGGAACATTAATAAAAATGCGCGCGGGCGGATTTTCCGGGAAATAACGCCAGTAGACGGTATTCACCGCAGGGAACATGTCTACTGAGGTGACGTAGACATTCAGCTTCAGAATGTTTTCCAGAGAAGAGCCTGCCGTTTCGACACAGAGCTTGAGTTGATCCAATACGATCTCCGTCTGACGCTCAATCGGTCCCTTGAAGATTTCTCCTGTTTTGGGGTCGAACGGCGGAGCACCTGAGACGTAGATTGTGTCGCCGTGCTTCGTCACGGTTGAAGCTGGGGCCTTGTATTTTTCCAGGTAGGTCGCCAGCGGCTCGACGCGAATGATTTCTCGTTTCATCAGGAATCCCCTTTTTGACCTCGAAAACGGCTAACATTTTACGCCCATTTCGCCAGCTCGACGACGTTGTGAAACAATTTTCATCTGGAGCGCCCTGAATCGATATGCGATCCGTGCCACATTGCCGAAATTGCCCCTTCTGCGGCCTACTTTTGCAACACCTCTACTTACCCCAACCCGCTGTGGACAGATTCGGCGCGGCTGACGTCCCACCAGCTCACTATCCCGTCCGTAGCGGCAGCAGCACGATTCGGCCCAGCATCGCCCCGAACCGCCGCCGGTTCAGATGTTCCTTCCGCAAGGAGAAGCCAGTAGTAACGCGCATGTTTCACCAGCCGCCCACCGGTCTTGACCAGCCGTTGCCGCAGACTGGTCAGCGACCAGTTCTCGATTCGTCGGGGCAACGCCAGCCGCCGCCACAGATTCCCCAGGTTGTAGGCCAGCAGGCTCAGCGCCAGCCGCACCTCGTTCGCCCGAAAGCGATGGCAGGAGAGCCGCGTCATTTTCACCGCCTGCTTACCCCCTTGATCCACTGCTCCGCCGTGCCGCGCTTGTTGTAGAAGCGCACCACTGCCCGGCTCGGGGTTTCCAGGTTGGTCACGATGAACCCCACTCGCGGGAACAACTCCCCAGCATGGAACTCTACTTTCGCCACGACCCGTCGCGTCGTCTTCCAACTGGCCGCCTCATACAGAAAGCCTTTGTACCAGACCACGGACTTGTTGCTCGGTCTTCCTACGAGCCGCGTCAGCAACTCTGCGATGTCGCGCTCCAAGCTGTCGTTCGCGGGTATGCGGATGGCATACTTCACACCCTTCTCCTCCAGAGCCTCGTAAATCTCCGGCTTGGCAAAGGCAGCATCGGCGCGAAACACCACTTCCTTACCGAGTTCGTGTTGGCGCTCGATCTCCGGCAGAAGGACTTCCTCTGAGTCTTCGGCGCTGTGCACGTTGCCCGGTAGCAACTTCGCCCTCGAGACAGTCTCCCTCCTCGTTGAACAGCAGCAGCAGGTGATAGCAGGTCGATTCAAAATGCCCGTTGTAGGCACTGCGCTCCTGGTCTCCATAGACCGGGATTTCCGTACTGTCCATATCCAGCACCACCCGCTGGAGTGAATCTATGGCTTCCGCCTTCGCCAACAGTCCCCGACTGATTCGGCTCAGCCCTTCCAGGTTCTCGTCTTGGCTCAGCACCTCGGTCTCGAACCAATGCAGGCGCGAAGGCAACGCTGCTCCGCGCTCCCAGATTTTCTCCGAGCCGATCAAGCGGAATGTCGGACCTTGCGACAGCCGCTCGGCGTCGTTCACATCTTCGTATCCTGCCAAGGGACTATAGATCGACTGTCGCAAGAGATCCGGCAGCGGCAACTGAGTATTCTTGCCTCGCCGGTCGTCCATGATGTTTGCGGCGATGAGTGCGCTCAATCCCAGGCGTCATCCAACTCGCGACCAAAAGCAAACCACCGTCAGAAGTCACGCGAGAACCTTGGAAACCAACTTTCAAAGAGGGGTTAAAGGAGAGCTGAAAGGGTTGATTTTGTGTCTCACCCATTGGGTCGAGGCCTCCGCAGAGTTCGTGTTGCTCAAAGCCGCATGAATACTGGCGTTGGCGCGATCATACAACCACTTACTCAGAGTTCAAAAATAAAATGTGGGCTTAAACCGTCTAGTGCCATCTCAATGAAGATGAGCTGTGTTCGAATTTCCGGCTCGCGCGGTGATTCGCTCCGCATGCGACCAGAACCCGGGCAAATTGCGGACGCAGGACGATGTATTCTTACACTTTGAAGTTGGGAGAAAACAGTGATGGTCACAACCGCAGCAGGTATCGACGTTCTTAAAATGCTCCAGGACAAAGCCACGCGTTTGCGCATCGATTGCATTCGCGCCACCACGGCAGCAGGTAGCGGACATCCGACAAGTTGTGCTTCGGCCGCCGAGATTGTTTCTGTTCTTTTCTATTCGGTTATGCGCTATGACCTGCACCAACCGCACAGCCCGGCCAACGATGTCTTCGTGCTCTCGAAGGGACATGCTGCTCCCATTCTTTATTCGGCGTGGTCGGAAGCCGGACTGTTTCCGCGCGAGCACCTGCTGACCTTGTGCCAGATCAATTCCGATCTCGAAGGTCATCCGACCCCGCGGCTGCCTTTCGTTGACGTGGCTACCGGTTCGCTGGGGCAAGGTTTGCCGGTCGGCAACGGCATCGCGGTGAATGCGCGCCGCGAGAGGAGCGATCAGCGGATTTACGTTTTGCTGGGCGACGGCGAGTCGGCCGAAGGGTCGGTGTGGGAAGCCGCGGAAATTGCCTCGAATTATGGCATCGACAATCTCTGCGCGGTCATCGACGTGAACCGCCTGGGCCAGAGCGGTCCCACCATGCTTCAGCACCGCATGGAAGTCTTCCGGGCGCGCTGGGAGGCTTTCGGCTGGCACGCGATCGTAGTTGATGGCCACGACGTGTCCGCGCTCCTGAAGGCCTTCGCAGGGGCCGCGAGCACCAAGGGCAAGCCCACGATCCTTCTTGCCGAAACGCTGAAGGGCAAGGGCATGGATGGCTATGAGGACAAGGAAGGCTGGCACGGCAAGCCGCTGCCCAAGGACGAGGCGGAACGCGTTGTCGCAATTCTGGAGAAATCGCTGACCGGAGACGGCGATAGCTGGACTCCCAATCTTCCTTCCAAGCGCACCGCAAGCCCGCCGCCTGCTTCTGCCGGTGTTGCGCCCAATCCACCCTACATTGTTGGAGGAAAAGAAGTCGCTACACGCAAGGCATTCGGCGATGCCCTGCAAGCGCTGGCGAAGATCAACCCGCGCGTGGTTGCGCTCGATGGCGATGTGAAGAACTCCACCCATAGCGAGGAATTCCTCGCCGCCGCGCCGGATCGATTTTGGGAAGGCTATATCGCGGAGCAGAACATGGTAGGCATGAGTATGGGACTTGCGGCTCGCGGGCAGATTCCATTCGCCAGCACCTTTGCCTGTTTCCTGACGCGTGCGTACGACTTCATCCGCATGGCGGCCATCGGCCAGCTAAACGTGAAGTTTGCCGGCACCCACGTGGGCGTTTCGATTGGCGAGGACGGTCCCGTCGCAGATGGGCCTGGAAGACATTGCGATGTTCGCCGCCGAACCCAATTTCACTGTGCTGTATCCCAGCGATGCCACCAGCGCCTGGGCAGCGACCATGCTGGCCGCCGAGCACGTCGGTCCGACGTATGTCCGCCTGGGTCGCCCCAACAATCCCGTCCTCTATGGGCCGGAGGAGAAGTTCGAGATCGGCAAATCGAAGGTGGTGCGGCAGGGGAAGAATGATCGGGCGCTCGTCGTCGCGGGCGGGATCACGCTGTTTGAAGCATTGAAGGCCTATGAGGACCTGAAGAGGACCGGCATCGAAATCCGGGTGCTCGATTTGTTCAGCGTTCAGCCAATTGATCGCGGAACGCTGCTCGCTTCAGCTCGTGCGGCCGGCAACCAGGTCATTACCGTGGAGGACCATTACGCTCACGGAGGGCTGGGCGATGCGGTACTGTCGGCCTTGAGCACCGAACGGATTCCGGTCCTCAAGATCGCGGTCCACGAAATTCCGCACAGCGGCAAGCCCCAGGAACTGATTGAGAAATTCGGAATTTCCTCCCAGGCAATCGTGGCGAAGGTGCGAGAGCTGGTGGGTAGTTCGGGCTAATTTCGATCCCCTTTGGGGCTCTTCGCCTTCGTGCTCGGCGTCGGCCGAACGGCATTGCGGGTTTGCGTTATCCTCCCAAACGCGGTGGAGCTAAAATACGCGTGAGCGCGACAGGAATCGGTGGATAGAGATTTGTCCAGCAAATTGTCCAGCAAAACCCCGCAGCTAGGGCGGTTTTGCTGTAATCTGGCGGTTGCAATGACCTTTAGAATCAACGGTCTGCCTACGTGGAGCCCGGCTGTTAACCGGAGGGTTGTAGGTTCGAGTCCTACCTGAGGAGCCATTCTTTTCAGGTCAGTCGCAGGTCTTGATCGGTGCGTTCGGCGCAGCAACGATGCTCTTCTTTGCGTTTTCAGTCAACAGGGCGTCTAACAGGCTTCGAGCCATCCTTTTACCCAAGCGCCTGAGTAACGCTCTCGAATGCCTGGTAGCCAGGCCCTGACGGCGCGGCGATGTAAGCCGTTGCCGTCTGTAGCAGCTCGGTAGTGTCGGTGCCGTCGAGAGTCGATTCGTCGTAGGGGATGACCGGCTCCAGACGAAAATAGTTGCCTTGCGGCATGATGAGCTGGAGTTGTTGATCGGGGGCCTGAACGTTCGACATGGAGAGCACGTTAATCAGAGGCGAAGTGTCGTAGCCATTCGTGTCCATTCCGCTTGCCCACGGCAAAGCGCCCCAGTTGCCGCTATCGGTAATTTTGATTCCCGCGTCATACAGACCGGTACCCAGCGACACGATCAGCACGTCGCTCAGATTGCTGCACAACGTCAGCCGGAACGCCTGGGCCAGCGCATACAAGGCAGGATTGTTGGCAGTGACGCCACCGTCCGCCGCCCAGCGATTGGTAGCTTGCGATCCGTTCGGCGCCCCTGCGCCCACATTGGCGACGGGGAAATAAGTAGGAGCAGCACTGGTACAGCGGGCAGCCTCCCAAACGTAATAATCGTCGGCACTCCCGGCCGCGGCATCAACCCAGTTGAATAGGTATGGAGCGTACCCCACTGCGCCTGGAGCTCCATTAATTGTGTAGCAGGTGGTAAGAACCTGCTTAGGCATGGGATTGCCCAGGCTGGCCAATTGTTGTTGCGCCTGCGACAGTGTCACTGAAGGAAATATGGCTTGCAGCCAAGGCTGGATGCCAGTTGGCGGATCGGTTGGATCCGTGCCGAAGTACTTGGAATACATGAAATCGCCGCTGGATTGGTAGACAAATATCTCGTTCTCGTCATTGAGATAAAGGTCCAGAATCTCGGAGGCAGTGTAGGGTGGTTGTCCGGCTGAGGTTGGAGTCGTCAGGGCCAATGCAATCAGGCCGCCGGTGGACGTTCCGGCGATGATGTCGAAGCATTGGTATAAAGGCCGATCGAGCGCAGCTTCTAACTGTTGAAGTATGTACGCGGGTATGACTCCCCGAATGCCGCCGCCATCGATAGCCAGAATCTTACATGAAAAGCTCATATCAGCCTCCGCGCAAGAGTAAACAAAGTTTCCTCAATTAACAAGGATAGAGTTGAACAAGCTCAAGTCCCGGCATCGCTCTCGATGAAAAATTACCCTACCCTCAGGGTAAGCCACGGAAACCTGTCAGAAAACAGTCAAGATTATCAGGGAATAGCTTCAGTAGTGGTACCTTAGCGGTGGTGGATTCGTCAGCTTAAGGAGTGAGAATGGTTGCGATAGTCCAGGAAAAGTGCTTCGAGCCGTAGCGATACTTCCAAGAGCCTGGATGTAGTTCACTGTTTTCTTCGTCAGACTAGGTAGCGCCAGCACCGAATAGGGGCGCAAGTAACCAATTCCGACTACCCACTCTGCCTCGATTACGTTACAAGGACATTGTGAGCCTATGGAAGAGTTGCCGACCATCACGCGCGACCCGTTGATTGAGGTTGGTGTCGGATGTCCAGGAATAGTGCCTATGCCGCCCGCGCCGATCCTGGCAGTGATGTGGTAGTGAACAATCGAGGACTGTGGATTCATCGCCTCGGACAAGAGCCTTGTAGTTAAGTACAGGTATCGCTGGAATCCGGGGAGTCTATATGTCTATACCCTGGGGGATGGGGTAGCCGCGAAACGGAATTCCGGATAGTTTGCCGGCCACACGAATTGGATCGAGATACTAAAGCGAAGCCGCGGGTGTTGCCGCGGCTCATTCAAAATCTTTAAGCCAAAACTCCAGCGGACCCCGTTGCTCGTCTTTTACGCGTTGGGCCTCCATCTTGCGCAGCTGGGCCCTGCGTATCTTTCCCGAGATCGTCTTGGGCAGTTCATGGAATTCGAGCTTCCGCACTCGCTCATACCCAGCCAGCTTCTCCTTTGCGAAGAGCAAGATCTCGCGCGCAATCTCTTCGGAGGGACGCGCGTCGGCTACGACGGCAATGAAGGCCTTAGGTACGTTGGTACGCAAGGGGTCGGGACTGGGAACGATCGCGACTTCGGCCACCAGGGGATGCTCCATCAGAATGCTCTCCAACTGAAACGGACTGATTCGATAATCAGAGCTTTTGAACACGTCGTCGGCTCGGCCCACGAAGAAAAAGTAGCCCTGCTCGTCGAAAGAAGCCTGATCTCCCGTGTGGTACAGACCATTTTGCGTCGCGACTCGCGTGAGCTCGGGATCGTCCAGATAGCCGGTCATCAGGCCTGTGGGCCGAGGCTCAAGTTTCACCGCGACTTCGCCTTCCTGGCACTCCTTGTCCTTTAGATCGACCAGGCTGATATGAAACCCGGGAAGCGGGCGGCCCATGCTGCCCAGTTTCACCGGCTGTCCCGGCGAATTGCCGATGAGTGCGGTTGTCTCGGTCTGGCCGTAGCCATCGCGGATCACCAGACCCCAAGCCTTTTCGACGTGCTCGATAACCTCGGGATTCAGAGGCTCACCTGCACTTGCCAATTCGCGCAATGCGCGCGGCTTCGGTCCCAGTCTCTCGAGAATGATCATGCGCCAGACCGTGGGAGGCGCACATAGCGTGGTAATTCCGGCGTCTTCGAGGGTACGCAGCGCATTCGCGGCACGAAATCGAGGAGCATCGTAAACGAAGGTAGTTGCTCCCGCATTCCAGGGAGCGAAGAAACTGCTCCAGGCATGCTTGGCCCAGCCGGGCGAACTGATGTTCTGGTGAATGTCGCTTTCCTGAATCCCAATCCAGTACATGGTCGAGAGGTGGCCCACCGGATAACTCTGGTGAGTGTGGAGCACCAGTTTGGCTTTGGCCGTGGTTCCCGATGTGAAATACAGCAGGAATGGATCGTCTGCCTGAGTGGGAATGATCCGGTAGTCTCGTGTCTCTTCCAAGGCGTTGTCGTAGGGCATCCAACCAGCGGTTTGGCCACCCACAAGAATTCGCTTGACGTCGGCATCGGCGGGAATGCGATCCATTGCGGTTTCATCCGTTACCACGATGCGTGCGCCACTGCGCGCCAGCCGATCGCGAATCTCACTTTCCGTAGCCAGCGTCGTTGTCGGAACTATGACGGCGCCGATCTTGATGGCTGCCAACATGAGCTCCCAAATGGCAGCGACGTTCGGAAGACACAAGACGATCCGGCCACCTGGTTCGACCCCGTGGCGCTGCAGATAGTGCGCCACGCGATTAGAACGCTCGGCTAACTCCTGGTAGCTGAACTTGACTTCATCCTTGCCCTCGCGCCAAAGCTGCAGGGCCGTCTTCGCATTGCCCTGTGCATAGACGTCGAACCAGTCGCGTGCCCAATTGAAGTCCGTGAGATCGGGCCAGCGAAATTCGCGGTAGGCCTTTTCATAGTCGGTCCGGTGGTCGAGTAGAAACTGGCGGGCGGCGACGAATTTCTCGGTGGCTGACATCTGTTTTCCCAATGGGAGCAGGAGATCTCTAGTCGAAGTTTCCGCTTTATCTCCGATAGACCCGCACTATAGCCCCGTGAAGGACTCGAGCGCACTATTTTTCCGGGGCTGGGCCAAGGCCCGGGATAGCAGCTCCACCGCGAGTCAAGAAACTACGCGCGCGCTCGCGTCCCTGGCGATACCTCAGAATGTTTTAGGCTGCACTCCTCGCCTCCCATTTCAGCACGCAGGCAAAGGATCCTGCCGTCGGCCTCCGCTCTACGCTGTCTTCGGCTTCATCTTCCCTGCTGCCCAGCGCTTTTTCATTAGTTCCGATAGACGCTTCCGAGCAGCCCGGCTCATGGGCTTACGCTTAGGAGCCGACTTTCCGTGCCAAGTCGCCCATCGCTTTTTCATCGCGTCCGAGATGCGCTTGCGAGCGGCTGCGCTCATATGACGCTTGTTGCGGGCTGTTGCCGCCAGTTGCGTCACTTTAGGGGGACGACCGCGACGGGCTGGTGCAGCGAGTCCTTCAAGCGCAGAGATCGCCCGGTCAATCCGATTACGTTCGACCTTGAGGTCTGACAGCAAGCTTTGAATGTCCACAAATGTCCTTTCGAATGGTGTAGGCGCCGTTCATTGTAACAGTTGGCTCTCAAGTCAACGCTGACAAGCTGTCATCGCTACCGGAACAAGCTCGGCCAGGCCGGCAGTCAGGGATGGAGAGGCTTTTGTGGTGAGTGGCTGGTGGTTAGGACGGTAGCTTTGGGCTGAAAGCTAACGGCTCACGACTGCTGGCAATTGATATTCATTCCCGCGCGCACGATCGACCTGGCCTGTTCCGCGGATTCGAAGATATGCGCGTCCATGCCGAGGTCACGCGCAGCTTCGACATTGTTGGGACGGTCGTCGAAGAACAGCGTACGTTCGGCGACACAACCAAGAGGGTCGAGACATGCGCGGTAGATGGCTGGATCGGGCTTCACGACGCCCAGTTCGCACGACCAGATCTTCACCTCGAATTCGTCGAGCCAATTGAATTTGCGCACTTCGGCCAGCAGGTCGTGAGGAATGTTGGAAAGGATCGCAGTTCGCACTCCGTGTGCCTTGATCTCGCGTACCAAAGCCAGCGCCTGGGGATTGACACGCAGCCACATCAGGGTTTCCATCCCGGCGATTCGCTCCACTTGCGCGGGGCGAAGCTTCACACCGGCAGCGTCGGCAAAAGCCTGCCAGTGCTGGCGGAAGTCAGCGCGGCCGCAGTCGTAATTGTGGCGAGTGGCGGAGTAAATCTCGAGGAAGGGCGGCTCGGGAACGCCGACTAATGCCGCGAATTCCTGCATTTCTGCCTCAGAAGGCGCGAGGCTAAGTACCCGGCCATAGTCGAAGATGACAGCATCCCAGAGGTTCGATGGCATCGATTTCCATTCTTACACGGGAAGAGAGGCCGGGCGAGGTTTGCTGATACCGATCCCGGCGCTTCATAATGTTTTCGCCGCGCCGAAGCACGCGCACCGAAGCAGCGGAGTGAATATGAGTACGAACGCACAGAATGGGCTTGTTCACCTGGCGAGTCAGCACAGTGTTCAAGAAACCATGCAGCGCCTGGAAGCACTGCTCAGTGAGCGCGGCGTCACCATCTTTGCGCGCATCGATCACAGTGGCGAGGCCGCGAAGGTTGGACTCATTATGCGGCCCACCAAACTGCTCATCTTCGGCAGTCCGAAGGGTGGAACCCCGTTGATGCAGGCTGCTCCCAGTCTTGCGATCGACCTGCCGTTGAAGGCGTTGTTCTGGCAGGACGCCGAGGGAAAGGTTTGGCTCACCTACAACGATCCTTCGTATTTACAGCGGCGCCACAATTTTCCAGCGGAACTACTCCCCAACCTTGCGGGGGTGGGTGCCCTCTTTGCCAAAGCGGTGGAGTAGTCCGCCGGCGGGAAGTTAGACCGCCTTCAGGAGCAGCAGAGTGACGTCATCGTGCTGCGGGGCATTGGCAACGAAGCGGTCGAGATCCCCCATGATGTAATTCAGCAGCGCCGCCGGCGTATAACTCACTCCGGCTTGCAGCACGGCGAACAGGCGAGGCTCGCCATACTCCTCTTGCCGCTGATTCTCGGCTTCCACCACGCCGTCGGTAAAGATGACCAGCCAATCGCCAGTTTGCAGCGTCACGGAGCCCGAGTCATAAGGAGCATTCTCCAGAATGCCAAGCGGCACTCCTCCAACCTGCAGGCGTTCAATGCTGCCGGATTGGCGCCGTAATATCGGATCGTTATGGCCGGCGTTGATATAGGTCAATGTGCGGGAGGCGGGGTCGTACTCGGCAAGAAACGCGGTGGTGAAGCGGCGGCCGTTCTGACTGTTGCTGCAAGCATAGGTATTCATGCGGGCCACCAGTTCGACCAGCGAGCCCGGTGTTGTACAAAGGGTTTTCAGGCTGGCTTGAAACGTAGCCATCAGCATGGCAGCCGGAATGCTTTTGCCGGCTACGTCAGCCACCGCAATCAGAAATGTGTTGCCCGATGAACCGGAACAGGGACGGGAGAAGACATCGTAATAGTCGCCAGCTACGGTATTCGCTGGGCGGGTCGCAAAGGCGATCGCAAGGCCGGGCACCGTGGGCGGACTCGCCGGGAGCAACCAGGCCTGGATTTCTTTCGCGATCTGGAGATCGCGCTTCATGACCACGCGATCCGCGACTTCCAACAGCAGGATCGCGAACATCAACAGCCCGCCCCAAAAATGGGTATCGAAATCGACGCTCGATTCGCCGCTATGCCATCCGACATGGCCACCGGGAAAGAACAGCAGCACCAGCGCCACCAACAGCAAAACGCGGCGCGCCGGCGTCAGCTTCTCCATCATTGCCCAGAAGAATTGCTGTGCGAGGTTGAAGAAGTGCTTGGCCTTGGGCATGCCCGCCGTGCGCGTGGAATCTATGTCCTGGGAATAAAGCCGATAACTGGAACGAGCGTCGGCCTGGAATTGCGTCCAGAGCTCGTTGAGCTTCATGCCATCGGTTACCCGTTGCCAGAACTTCTCTACCCGGACCATGATAGGTTCGACGCGCGCGGTGTATTTATCCCGCGGCGGAGGCACAGGACGGGCGCGTTGAGTGTTCCAGTTCATTCCGGTAGAAACAGGATTATAGAAGCCGACCCTGGAGACGAAAGAATTCTTGGGATTGAGTTCGGCAGCGACGCACTCAGTGCCGGGTCTCGGGTTTCACCTGCTCATCGAGAAAGGCCACCGACTGAACCCCCGAGACCTCAAAGCGCTTGCGACAGCGAACGTTCTTGCAAGCGACCAGGTCGTCGCGCCGCACCATGTAGGAACGCGCTTTGGCAAATTTCGCGCGGTCACGCTCGTCCGCGCGCGGAGGCAGTTGGCGCTTCTTGGTACGAACGTACCATCCCAGTTCGTATTCGGCGGACTGATGGCAATGGGGGCAGTTCAAGGTCGCTGTTCTCGTCTCTTGCCGCTCGTCATACAGATCGCGCTCGTCCATCAGCTTCCTCCGGTGGCCATCAGAGAGGTGGCTCAATCCCGCCATAGTATTAGAACATAGTTGTGGCTGCGAAGAAGTGACCTGAAATAGCTTTGCTGGGCTTGTTATCGAGGGGCGCATCCAGCTTGTGCGGGTAATTAGGGCTCTCGTGCCCGGGTCTAGCGGGCAAGAGAATCGCTGCGCCAGAAATTTGCCATGGATGGTATCGACGCAGGCCTTGAAGATTTACACCGCTCAAGCTATAGGCGCCTAAATTTGCTCCTAATAGCAAGACCCAGCGGAGAGTGTCCGCTGGGTCAACCTGCGTCTGCTCGAAAACCCTGCTGCAGGTATGTGGGGTAAAGGAGGAGAATGAGACCTGCATCGCTTCGCCGCCGATACACTAGCCAATGCCGACGGCCGGGTTTCACTGCTGGTTGCATAGTGCCATCTCCGGTAAACCTCGACATCCCCCTGAAGGCGTAGGGATGGTGCCGCTTTCGTCGTACGAGAGCTACCTGCGCTTCATCCCAATCGCTGATTCAGCAGTCCGAAACAGTGCTATGATGCGGCCAAGGGAGGGCTTCCCATGGCTCGCTTTACGTTGTGCTTCATCCTATTAGCCGCTGCCCTCGGCCATGCCATCCAGCCGCCGGCCACGTTTGATAAATCCGGCCCGGATTCGAATATGGCGGTCCTCAATGCGCCGCTGGCGGCCAGCGGGCAATTTCCGCCGATGATGGCTGAATCCCGGAACGATATCGCACTTGCCGCTGACAACGACGGGATCTGCTACAAGATTCGGGCTTACATCTTTAAGCGCGATGATGACCACGCCCCTCAGTTTGTCAGGAGTACAACCTGCGGCCCGCGTCAGCCACACGCAAAAGACGCTGCCTGGCCAAAAGCGCGGCTGGTACCCGCGAATTGATCTGGGTCGATGTCTCATGGCAGGTTCGCAAATGTAGCCGGCAGGAAGAATAAGAAATGAGCTTCACGCCGCTACAGCCGAGAACCGTGGGCGCGAAACGCAAAATCAGTTGAACGATTGACCCGCCTTCGCTTTCGGGGTTGATGCTGCGGCAATCTCGATCAGGGTGTGGTCCGCATCTCTCTCGTCGTCCAGTATTTCTTGCGGGAGCTGCGCAATTTGCGAATGATGTCCGATCTCATGACCCAGGACTACCTGCCCGAGAGCGTGAAGTTGACATTAATCTGAGTGTCCGCGTCGACTGGTTCCCCATTTACGTAATAAGGCTTGTAGCGCCACTTTTTCACAGCATCCATTGCTGCTTGGGTCAGCATGGGATGGCCGCTTAACACGTGCAGGTTTTGTACGGTTCCATCCTTCCCAATTACCGCCTGCAAGACCACCGTTCCCTGAATGCGCGCCTCCCGGGCGAGCTGCGGATATTTCGGTGCAACTTCATGGAGCAGCAGACCTTGTGCGACTCCCGAGGAAACCCTGACCTTCTGCGCGGCTACCTTGGGTATCGCTACCGGAATGTCCCTGGCGATAGTTGCCACGTTCGGGACCCCATTTGGCACGCCACCGGGGACCGCGCCCGGAATTTCTGCCCTGCCGTTCGCCGGGGTCTCTTCCTTGTTGACCATGGCATGATTTCGCGGAGCCTCCGCAGGAGGCTGCAACACCGCATCATGGAGTTCGCCGGACGGCGTTGCGGGCGAGGCCTTTGCTAGCAGCTTGGGAGCAACGCTCCGATCCTCCGCCTTGGGCTGTTCTTTGGTCTGGGTTTTCGGGCTGGAAGTTTGCGTCCCGGAATTGGTGGGCATTGTGGATTGCCCGTGACCCTTGTCCTCCGGATTGCTTTGCTTCACGTCAGTAACTCTCTCGCTGGCCTTAACCGAAGCATTGCCGCCACGATTACTGCGCGACCTCCACTGGATGGCTCCCAGCCCAGCAAGCAACAGCACCGCAGCAGGGACCAGCAGCAATCGCCATTTCCCAGCCCAAAGCTTTTTAACTTCGGTCGTGAGGTCGGGAGCGGTGAGGTCGGAAGTCCTGAGGTCGGAAGCAGTCATTGGCGGCGGGCTGGGCTCGGGAAAGACCTCCTCGATGGACGGGCGCTCAACGGAAGGGGTGAAGTGACTGACTGGGTCATTGACGAGGCCCATCATGCTGGCCAGCAGCGCCTGCTCCTGCGCCAGCATCCGTTGAACGTCTTCTTCGCTTCGCGGTGGAGTAATGTCGTTTGGCGTGAGCGTATTCGACTCGAGCACCGGCAGAGGTCGCCCATCCAGTAAACCTGGAAATTGCGGCGGGTTGCTCGCCCTTGAGGGCTTCGTTACCTCCGATTCAATCAGATTGGGCCCCGCCGACACGACGGGTTCTGCCAATCCGGTTGTCTCCAGCTCTTCCAAGCCGGTTGTTTTCAGATGAGATGGTTCTGGTCCTGTCTTACCGGCAGATCTCTCGGCTTCCAGCGGAGTCTCCACAGTCGGCGATTCCGCAGCTATCCACATGTTGCACTCTAGATTGGCAACAAAGTCATCAAGGCGAGCGAATCCCTTCCGAAGCATCTGCAGAGATTCAGCGTCATCGGGCTCTTTCAAGCCACACGCCCACTCGATCCATTGGTCTGCCTGAGGGCCGGGTAGAGTTTGCGGTGTTGCTTCCAACCCAGCCTGGAACCGTAATTCGTTGATCGCCTGGTCGCGGAGTTGGTTCAGTTCACTTAGACGGTGCGCGCGCCGATGAACAATAGTGCCGCGCTCCAACTCGGTAGCAAGTGCCAACAGATGGGAGCGCTGTTGCTCTAGTTCCCTCGCATCTAGAATCGTTTGGATCTTCTCCAGGAGCGCGTCAAGTTCCTGCCGGTTCTGCCACGACGCCTCGGGCAGTTCCGACAAGACCAACTCACGCACGTTGCGCGCAGATTCTGCGGCCATCTTGAGCTGCTCGATGACTCCCGCAATATCGATTACCTGGGCAGCCTTGAGTTTTGCCAGGCTTTCGTAGAGCAGAGCCAGAGGTTCGTCGAGCGACGCAAGCGGCACCGCAAGCGCATCTGACAACACCGAGACTTTATATTGCGCCGCTGGAGTCTCACCGGGCGCAGCCACGTCCTCGGGCCGGTTAAGTGGTGGATTCTCCGGCGATATTGGAGCCGCGACTTCTTTGCACTCCGGATCGAGGGCGACCTTGATGGCGAGGTTGGACCCTGACGACACGACGGGTCGTTGCAACCCGGTTGGTTGCGGCCGAGATTGTTCTGGTTGTGTTTTAGCGGCGAATCCCCTGGGTTCCGGCGGAGTCTCCGAGGGTGGCGATCCCGCGGCTACCCACATGCTGTACTCCAGATTGGCAACAAAGTCGTCGAGGTGGGCAAAGCCATCGCGAAGAATCTGGAGAGATTCAGCATCTTGAGGCTCTTGCAAGCCGCAAGCCCACTCGATCCATTGGTCCGCTTGAGGGCCGGGCAGAGTTGGTGGTGTTCCCTGCAATCCGGCCTGCGCGCGTAATTCGCTGACCGCCTGGTCACGGAGTTGATTCAGCTCACTGAGACGGTGCGCCCGACGGTGCACAATACTGCCGCGCTCCAATTCGGTCGCGAGCGCCAATAGACGGGAGCGTAGCTGCTCTAAAGTCCTGGCAGCCACAATGTCTTGGATCTTCTTATTGAGTGCGTCCAGCTGCTCCCGGCTCTGCCAGGCAGCGCCAGGCAACTCCGCCCACACCAACTCACGCACGACGTGAGCGGATTCTGCAGCCATCCTGAGCTGTTGGGTGAAATTTACGATGTCGACTGACTTGGCCGCCTTGAGCTTTCCCAGGCTTTCATAGAGCAGAGCCAAAGGTTCGTCGAGCGACACAAAGGCGGAAGGGCACATTGAAGTCATGTGAGGCTCCTAGGCCAGAATTTTCGTTTGAACCTTATAGTCCCACACTATACTCCTCATCGAGAAGCCTATTTTGCTGCTGCAAGCTGATTGATCCAAGACGCCGCGCGATAGTCCCGCATTGTGGGACATAAGTGGATAGCCCAAGCACTTTTGCGCTGGGTAGAATCGAGAAGAAGTGGGGGGTGCCGCAGGCACTGCAGTACTACCGAACATTTATTTCCTCGGCGGGTGGCCCAGGTAACTGTCGTGAGGCTGCCCGCGCCTGAGGTTTTTACCTGGCCGGGTGTTGCGGCTAGTAAGGTCTCACATTGTGATACGTAAGAGGATGTCTCAGCGTTTTAGCGGGTAGATGCAAGAGACATCTGGCTGCGGCAGGGCACTGGGCAACTATCGGCACATTATTATTCTCCGCCGCTTAACTTCGGTGCATAAGCATTGTCATCCACCACCTGCCATACGGTGTCGAGTACCGTTCCATCCACCCATTTCACGACGGCCACGGGCCGATCGAGCAGCCGAGGCTTGGCCGGTTTCCCGCCGCAGATCTTCTCTACCTCAGCCTGCAACTCTTCGATCCGCCGAATCGGCAGGCCTTTGCCCTTCACCGCATCCAGTAAGTCTTGCCGCCGCGGATTGATGGCAATGCCGCGTTCCGTCGCGACTACATCGATCAGCTCACCGGGACCAGTCACCGTGGTCACTTCGTCGACGATCACGGGAATACGATCGCGAAACGACGGAACGGCGAGGATGGTGCATCCGGCGAACAGGCAATTCTGCCAGCCGCCAATTCCGTGCAACAGTCGTCCGTCGGAGTGGGTCACCACGTTCGCATTGAAGTTGACATCAACCTCGGTTGCACCCAGCACGGCGGCGTCCACCATGGAAGCGAAGTTGCCCTTGCCGTGGAAGTTGTACGACGTGAACGGACTGGTGGCCACATGACGCGGATTGCTGGCGATCGAATGCACTGCGTCCAGGTCGAACGTTTGCCCGTCGAGAATGTAACCGATGAGACCTTCGTTGAGCAGATCGACGAGATATTTGGTGGAACCTCCGCGCACGAAGCTGGCCTTCACGTTGGCTTGTTTCATCATGCGGGCAAGGTAGTCCACGAACGCCAGCGCGATGCCACCCGCGCCCGCCTGGAAGGAAAACCCGTTATGCATGATTCCGCTGTCGCGCAGAAATCGCGCTACCAGCTCGGAAATTCGCAGACGATCCGGACTGCGTGTGATCTGCGTTGTACCGCTGACGATCTTTTCGGGATCGCCAATGGAATCCACCTCGACCACGTAGTCCACGTTATTGCCCTGGATCTGCCAGGGCACGCAGGGGAATGCAACCAGGTTATCGGTCACGACGATGACATAATCGGCATAGACGGAATCCGCAAGCGCAAATCCCAGCGAGCCGCAAGCCGACCGTCCATGCGAGCCATCGGCGTTGCCGAAGAAGTCCGCCGTGGGCGCGGCGATGACGGCGATGTCAATGTGGACCTCGCCATCCTGCACCGCCTGCCAACGCCCACCATGGGAGCGCAAAACTCCCAGGCCGCGCATGTGTCCGTGCGAGCAGTAGTCGCCCAAAGGCCCGTTCATGCTGCCTTCGATGTGATGCACTGCGCCCGACCTCATCAGGTCGATCACGGGCTCGTGACAGGGAAACGAAGCGCTGGGAAACCACACCAGGTCCTTCGCGCCCATGCGCGCGGCGGTTTGTAGTGCGGTGAGCGCGACCCGGTCTCCATTGCGAAGATGGTGATGATTGCTGATGGTCATGCCATCACGCAGGCCGCAGAGTCGCAGGGCAGTCTCCAAGTCAGGAACGCGCTTGTCCCCATTGGCGGGGTAGTCACGGCTACTGCGAATCGGCGGTCCAGCTTTGTTCCATGTGGAACAATGCTGGTTAACTCCTTTGTATGGCACGGCTTCACGGCCGTTGACATGATTTGGCACGCGACGGCCCGCCGCGTTTGTGACCATGCCTGTTGCTACGCCGGCACTCATAATGGTTCTCCTGCTGCAGCGGCAGGCTGGTCGGCGATAATGCCCATCTTCCTGGCTCGAGCTACCAGCTTCAATGCGCGCTGCACCACCGGCGCGTCGATCATCTTGGAGCCGAGGCTCACCACGCCAAGTCCGCGGCTTTGTGCTTCCTCGTAGGCGGCGACAATCTTCTGCGCCTTTTCAAGTTCGTTTGGCGCAGGCGCAAACGCGCGATGGATAATCTCAATCTGCACCGGATGAATGCATCCCATGCCCTCGAATCCCATGGCGCGCGCCGCTTCGCCCCAGCGCAGCAGTCCCTCATTGTCAGACACGTCGCCGTACACCGAGTCGATGGCTTGCACCTCCGCGGCGTGGGCGGCATTCACCACGCGCTGACGGGCGTAGAGGGATTCGCTTCCGCCGGCGGTTTTAGCCACTCCGAGATCTGCCGTGTAGTCCTCCAACCCAATGGTGATTGCGGCAATGCATTCCGACGCCGTGGCTATGGCAAACGCATTCTCAATCCCCAGCGCGGATTCAAGGATTGGCATGATCCAAATCGGGCGCGCCAGACCCGCCTGCTTGGCGATCGACGCAATAGCTACCACAACGTCAGACACCTGCTCAACGGTCTCGACCTTTGGAATGAGAATGAGGTCGGGTGCTTGCGGAACAATCTCCTCGAGATCGGCCAATCCCAAAGGAAGTTGATTGATCCGCACCATGCGCTCCGCCGTGCCGAAATCGACCGCGCGCAGCGCATTGCGAACCAGCAGCCGCGCCGCATCTTTTTCACCATGGTGCACTGAGTCTTCCAGGTCGAGAATCACCGCATCCGGCGCATGCAGTCCGGCGTTGATGAAGTATTTGGGCTCATTGCCGGGAAGGTAGAGTCGCGAGCGCCGCAGCCGGTCGCGTTGTGACGGCGCCGCGAGCGCCACCGCTTCCGGCAATGCCCGCTTACCCTGGGCAAGCCCGGCCCGGCGCACGGCGGCTTCGATTCGCGCCGCAATCACGAACGGCAGCGTACCTTCGTCCACAATCTCGATCGCTGCATGCTCGACTCCAAGCGCGCGCAGCACATCGCGCACCTGCTGGCGAATAACTTCCCCGTAATATAGTTCGACGCGCGAGCGCAGACCGATCTCAACCCCGCCACTGCGGCGCTGTTCAAAGCTCACGTGCAAGTCGGAGCGAATGTCGTCGCCGGCGCGTCCCGCCTCGCCTCGTCGCGTCGCGCTAGTTTCTGCTGCTGCCGGCATAGGCCTTCTCCACTGTTACCCCAAGCTTCGCCAGGATAGCGTCCGTCATCTGCGTCGTAGATGCCGCGCCCTGGGCCAGCGATTTCGCTCCTCCAGAGATGCGCATCATGTCGTAGGTGCGCACTTTGCCTTCGGCTACGACCACCGCGATGGCATCACGAATCTTGCGCGCCTTGTCGTCCTCGCCGAGATGATCGAGCATCATCGCCGCTGAAAGAATCATGGCAATCGGGTTGACGATCGCCGGATTCAATTCCGCGTACTTGGGAGCCGAGCCATGTGTGGGCTCAAACACCGCGACCTCCTGCCCAATGTTGCCCGATGCCGCAAAACCAAGCCCGCCGACCAGTCCCGCGAAGGCGTCGCTGATGACGTCGCCGAACAAGTTGCTGGCGACGATCACGCCATACTCTTCGGGGTTCTTAGTCAGCCACATGGTTTGCGCATCGATGTTGGTGGACCACAGCGCAATGTCGCTGTACTGCTTCTGCACTTCCTTGGCGGCTTCTTCCATCATGCCGGAGGTTTCGCGCAACACGTTGGGCTTCTCGCAGATGGTTACCGATTTGTAGCCGTACTTGCGCGCGTGCTGGAAGGCGGCTTCGCATATCCGGCGCGCCGCTGGACGCGTGATGATGCGCACCGAAATCGCGAGGTCCTCATCGGCGACCTTGTCGAAGGGCTTGAATTTCGGGTGTGTGCGCAATGCGTCGCGCACCGTTTGCGGGGGGTTAGTCCACTCAACTCCCGCATAAAGGCCTTCGGTATTCTGCCGGAAGACGACGACGTCTACCTTGGGTTCCTCGAAGCCGCCAGCCGGTTTCTTGCGGATGAAGTTCAGCGGGTTTCCGGGAAACGACAAGCACGGTCGCATGCACACATCGAGGTTGAACATCTGCCGCATGGAAACAATCGGGCTGAAGTACTGATAGCCTTTGCCGCGCAACGCAGGGCTCAACTCGGCCTCGGCCTCCTTTTTCGGCTTCGACGTGATGGCGCCGAACAGTCCGACCTTGTGTTGGCGCAAGAGCTCGACGGTGCGCTCCGGAAGGGCATTGCCTTCTTTGATCCAGCATTCCCAGCCTATGTCGGCATGCACGTACTCCGCCTCGAAACCAACGGCGTCCAGCACGCGAATCGCTTCAGGCAGGACCTGATTGCCAATTCCATCGCCCGGCATGGTTACGACTTTATATTTCGCCATGAATGCGAACTCCTTTGCAGAGCTTGCGTATTCCCAAGGTGATTCTGGCATCCTGAGCGAAGGCGGCCCGCCTTTGGCCGCCGGAGTCGAAGGACCCCTACTCAGCCAAAACCCTCGTAGTCCCACATTGTGGGCCCGCCGCTAAACTGCTGTCACGGGACTCCGTCCCAGCTTTCGGCTCACCAGATTCTCTACTCCGCCCGCAATCACCAGCGACTGCGGCACGCTACCCAGCGCCGGGAAAGCGAACTGCTCGCCTGCGTAGCGGATGGTGCTCGCGGAAAAATCGACCTCGACTTCGTCACCGGGAACGATTGTCTTCTCCCTGCGGCCAATCGCGTCCGCAAGCTTCGTGCGCAACCAGTTGATCAACTGCGGCGTCTCGATGCACAGAAACCCGTTATTAAACGCGTTGCGCAAATAGGTCTGCGAAAAGCTGCCGGCAATTACCAGCGGAATGCCCTTATACTTGAGGGCTGTCATGGCTTGTTCCCGACTGGAGCCCGTGCCGAAATTGAAGCCGCCGACGATGACGTCACCCGCTTGCGCGCGCCCGGCAAACTCCGGATCGTAGTTCTCCATCACCACCTGCGCCATCGTCTCCGGGGTCATGTCTTCACGATAGGTGTAGTCCTTGCCGTAGATGCCGTCAGTGTTCAGGTTATCTTGCGGCAGGAAAATCAGCCTTCCTCGCACGCGCTGCGGAAATCCGGGCAAGATTTCGACCTTCTCGGCGGGGGCCGAACTCACGGCGAGCTCTTGAAATTGCCTCTTCAGTTTGCGGTCTTCAGCTTCCGCCGGTCCGCAGATGTAGCCAGCGATGGCCGATGCCGCAACCACCTCGGGGCTGCCCAGATAGCACTGCGCATCGCGCGAACCCATGCGTCCTTTGAAATTACGATTCGTCGCCGAGATACCAACCTCGCCTGCTTCGAGCAAGCCGGTACCCAGTCCAATGCACGGACCGCATCCCGAGGGTAGAGGATGGGCGCCGGCATCAAGCAGCGTTTGCCAAACGCCGCGCTCTTCCGCCGCTTCCTGTACCGCGCGACTGGCCGCCGCAAGATAGAATTGCACTCCCGCCGCTACCTTCTTGCCTCGCAGCACCTTCGCCGCAGCCTCCAAATCCTCCAGCCTCGAGTTCACACACGACACCAGGTAGGCCTTCTGAATCGCGACCTTCCGTGTCGCGATCTCAGCGACTGGCTGCATCACCTGCACCGTATCCGGACCGGAAACGTGAGGCGTGACCTCCTCAAGGTTCAGCACGATACGGCCGGCGTAAACGGCGTCCGAATCGGGAGCTGGAGGATTCGCACGCCACTCCGCAAATCTCTCTTCCGGAATGCGGGTAATGCCCTGCCTCCGCAGTTCGCGATTTCTAGCGTCCAAATACGCCAGGGTGATTTCATCCACCGGGAACCAGCCGACCAGCGTTCCCCATTCGGTGGACATGTTGGCGATACTGAGGCGCGCATCCATGCTGAGCGATGCCACACCGGGGCCGGTGAACTCGACGGCAGCGTTCAAAACTTCTTCCTGGTTGTACAGTCCGCACAACGTCACAATCACATCTTTCCCGGTTGTTCCCGATGCGAGCTGGCCTTCGAGCACAACCTGTACGGTGCGTGGAATCTGCCACCAGAACTCACCCGTTGCCCAGATTGCGGCGGCGTCGGTGCGAACCACCGGCGTGCCGATCGCGCCCAGCGCGCCGTACATATTCGAGTGCGAATCGGAGGCGACAACGAATGTGCCAGGCAGCACGTAGCCTTTCTCCACCATGATCTGATGACCAATACCCGTACCCGGCGCATAGAAGTCGATGCCGTGCTCGCGCGCGAACGCCTCCATGCTGCGATATTTCGCCAGGTTCGACTCTTCCGTGTTCTGAATATCGTGATCGGCCGTGATCACTGGCTGCTTGGGATTTCGCACCTTCTTCGCGCCGATGGCCTTGAATTTCTTCATCACGGCAGAGGTGTTGTCGTGGGTCATTACGTGATCGGGCCGAATCGAGAGGAAGTCACCCGCGCGCAGCGGGCGGCTCAGTCCCTCGGCCATGTGGGCTTGCGCGATCTTCTCGACGATGGTCCGTCCCATGTGATCCTCAGTTACCCTGCAACCAAATCGAAAAGCAGATCCCTCCCGGCCTAAAGGCCGATCGTGATGACAACAACGAACGGATGCGTCAACCGCTAAAGACGCCCCCCTTCAAATGTCGGCCTTGAACAGCTTCATCAACTCAGTCACGCTGGCTTGCTTCTCCAGACGCCAAATGGCATCCATGGCGCGGCGACGGGCTTCGCGCGACATCACCGGCTCGGCCAGGGCCTCGAACTTTTCTTCCAGTTCTTTGTCGGTCAGGGGATTCCGCGGATCGCCCTTCGGATAGTCGAGCTGGGTGGTGAATTCGCGACCGTCGATAGTGTGGATCCGCACGATGACCCGCTGTAGCGCCGGAAAGACTTTCTCGATCTCGGAATCCGCAGAGACGGCGATCTTGGTGAGCTGCGCGCGGATGACCGGATCCATGATCTTGGCCTGGGTGAACTGCAATGGCGTGACCTGGCGCTCGGCAATGGCCGCGGCAATTACGTAGGGCAACGAGTGATCGGCGGTTTCCTTGGTACGCGGATCATACTTGCTGGGATCGCTGAGAATGTCAGCCCCGCGTGCCGTCGTGCGAATGTGTACTTTGGCGATGTCGTTGGGCTTCAGGTCGTTGTCTTTCACCAACGCAAGTACTGCGGAGATCGGGGTATGCGTCAGCGCCTCGGTGGGAAATGCCTTCATCCCACAGTGTGTGATACGCCACGAGTCCCCCAGCCCGTCGGTCAGAATATTCAACTTCCACTCCGGGCCGAAACAATGCACCAGGCCTTCTTTGCCGTCGATCACGTGCTCTGGGCCGGTATATCCTTTTTCAGCCAGCAAGGAGGCCAGTACTCCGCTCTGCGTGGCCATGGGATCGACAGTGTTCTTCATCATAGTCAGTTTACCCGCGGTTACCGCGCCCAGCGTAGCACGCGCGCTGCCGCTGATGCCGATGGCGTGCTGAATCTGCTCTGAGCTAAGGTGCAGCATACGTCCAGCTACGATCGGCGAAACCAATGCGGTCAACGTGGCGTGATGCCATCCTCGCTCGCGAATGCCGGGGAAGGCCGCTTCGCACAGCCGCATCTCGAACTCGTGGCCCAGGACGAGCCCAACCATCAGTTCGCGCCCGTCGCCGCCTGCACGCTCGCAGCAGGCCATCGCCGCGGGAAAGATGTCTGACGGATGCGACGGGTCCTGCTTCCAATAAATATCGTTGTAGTCCATGCAGCGGACCATCAATGCATTGGCCAGCGACGCGGACACAACATCAATCTGCCGGCCACTACCGATCACCGTCGCTTTTCCGGCACCGGCAATCTCGTTCAGCACTTCCAGCGCGATCACGACATCATGCTGCTGGTACCCTCCGAGCGCGCAACCAATACTGTCAAGCAGAAAGCGCTTGGCCTGATACACAGCCTCTTTGGAAAGCTGCTCGAACCTCACACCAGCGGCCCACTGTGACATAGTTGCGGTGATGGTTGGCTTGGCCGCTGTTTTGCTCGGAGCTGGCGCGGCTGTGGTTGACATAAGAATCTTCTCCTCCTATTTCGCCAGGTTCTTGAACGGCTGAAAGGCCATGAAATCGGCGTGGTGCACGATGTAGGCCTCGGTGGTGCGCTTCACCAGATCGCCTTCCGAAGCATGCGCCGCAATGATATGGCACACCGCATCGGGCACGCCGCACTCCATCGCCAGCGCTACCCCGGTAAAGGGATGGCGCACCAGCTCGCCGCGCTTGCTTTGCCGGGTCTGGCCATCCGCGCTTTCGTACTCGAGCAGCTTACCGACGTCGGCCAGAATCGCGCCGGCGATCACAGTATCCATGTCGATCGATAGCGCGCCGCCCATAAACTCCTTCATACTCTCAGCCGCCTTGCGCGCAATGTGCACCACGCAGCGCTTGTGCTCCATGAAGGTTGTCGGGCAGTTGGGCACCAGCAGGGTGAACGGGATGCGATTGAGATCGTCGGGCGCAAGCGGGCTGAGTTCGAGCGCTCGCTCCCAGGTCTTTGTGACCTGCTCCCGCAGCTCGGGCGCCTGAATCCACTCGATCTCAGGCCACAACTTGAGGACCGCATCGCGCATCGTTAACTCCTCCGCAAGTCCCCGCCAAGCAAAACCAGCTTGAATGGGCGCCCGCACATTCGGGACGAACCAGGGTGACAATCCCGTCCGAAGGCCAAACAAGTATTCGTATCATTTCTTCGCCTTCAAGAGCTATGACGCGCGTCACAAGGACCCGGCTAGATAGATTCCGGAACCTTACTTGACCTCGCTAAAGCGGCTCCGCCCGCGGTCGCGTCTCTTTCAGACGATCGAATGCGCGCTATCCTTTGCTACCGGCCAGCCACGCGAGTGCTATTCTGTTTCGTGAAAAATAGCTACTATGTCAGCTCCACAGAGTCCGTTTATCGTAGCCGCCTACATCCCGTGCCAGACGTGCAATTACCCGTGTGTGATCGTCGAGCGATTCGATCACAACCCCAGTGAGGACGAAATGGACCGTCACGTCTTCCGCTCGACCTGTGACAACTGCGGACAGATGCAGCTTCGGGTTGGCCGCGACGCCTTCAAGCGAACCGTGGTGGAGTGGACTCTGGAGCTACACCCGCCGCACCCGGGCGAACCCGCGAAATAGGCAGGTCTAATCCGGCTTGGGCGACGCTGTGCCGAAGTGGTTCACCGTCTTCTGCAACGAAGCTTCGTCTTCCACGTTAAAGCAGGTGCGCGAGCGATCAATCTGGCGCATGAGTCCGCAGAGCACCTTGCCCGGACCAACCTCCACAAAGTTTTGCACTCCGAGCGCCGCCAGTTGGCGCACGGACTTCTCCCACTGCACTGCTCCCGTCACCTGACGTATCAGTGCATCGCGTGTCTGCTCGGCAGTCGTGACTAGGGTCGCATCCACGTTGCACATCAACGGAACTTCCGGCGAACGAAACGTCAGTGCGTGCAGGTCCTCCGCCAGCCGGTCTTGCGCGGGCTGCATCAGCGCGCAATGGAACGGCGCGCTGACCGGAAGCATGATGGCGCGCTTGGCCCCGCGGTGTTTCGCCATCTCGGCAGCACGTTCGACCGCCGCTTTGTTGCCGGATATGACCGTCTGTTCGGGCGAGTTCAAGTTTGCTGCCTGGCAGACTTCTCCCTGTGCCGCCTCTTCGCACACCTGCTGTACTTTCTCACTGGCGAGCGCGAGGATGGCCGCCATGGCGCCGACCCCGACCGGCACAGCCTCCTGCATATATTTGCCGCGATTGCGCACGGTGCGCACCGCGTCTGCGAACGACAAGCTTCCGGCGGCCACATGTGCCGAATACTCTCCCAAGCTGTGTCCTGCGACGTAAGAAGGAGTGATCCCCTTTGACTGAAGCACGCGCCAGGCCGCAACCGATACAGTCAGGATCGCCGGCTGGGTTATCTCGGTCAGCTTAAGCTGGTCTTCAGGACCTTCGAAGCAGAGTTGCGAAAGCTTATACCCAAGTGCATCGTCGGCTTCATCGAAAGTCTCCTTTGCCACCGGATACAGAGCGGCAAGCTCCTTGCCCATGCCAACCACTTGCGAACCTTGTCCGGGAAAGAGATATGCGATGGGAGAAAAATGAGGGGTCGTCATGTTTACTTAGCGTACGAACCACGAATCAGTGTGACCGCCATTTGATCTTTCGGCAAGCGCAAATACCCTGGAATCGCCAAAACTCGCGAGGCAAAATTCGATTATTCTACGGGAAACGGAGCTCGCCTCACTGCGACTGCGAAGAAGACTTGCCTCCAAAGCCTAAGGCATACTTTTGAGTTGTCGCCCAGCCGAATGGCCGGTTGTAGGAACGGGCCTCAATTGGCTGGGCCTTGGGAGCGGAAAAGGAAGCCATCGGCCACCCTCGACGTTGGTCTCAGTATACGACTGAGCGCTTCGAGCGCCTACAGTAATCTGCTGCCGACCTGCCCCGCTTCGGCCGAGTCGGTGGCGTGATTATTCAGGCCCTTGCTGGCAGCGGCAATACGCTCCTGAATCACACAATTAAGTCTGCTGTTAGCAAACTCAGTGGCCACGCGGATGGCGTTCTTGATGGCATTCGAGTTCGAGGACCCGTGGCTGACGATGCATACACCCTTCAGACCCAACAGCGGTGCGCCTCCGTACTCAGAGTAGTCAAGGCGTTTCTTGAAATCGGCAAAAGCCCTGCGCGACAAGAGGAATCCGACCTGGCTGCTGATGGTAGCTTGCAGCGATTGCTTCAACAGAAAGCGCACCGTCTCGACCATGCCCTCGGAAATCTTCAGCGCCACGTTCCCGACAAAGCCATCACAAACCAGAACGTCGGCCTTCCCGTTGTAGAGATCGCGGCCTTCGACGTTGCCCACGAAGTTCATCGGCAGCTCTCTCAGCAGCTTGTAGGCTTCGCGGGTAAGTTCGTTGCCCTTGCTCTCTTCCTCGCCAATGGAAAGCAAACCTACGCGCGGATGCTCGGCACTGGAAAACTTCCCGCCAAAAATGCTGCGGAAATAAATGTCGCCCATGATGGCGAACTGCTGCAGGTTTTGCGGCTTGGAATCGACATTGGCGCCCACGTCGATGAGGATGGTGGCTGTGCCTTGCGCAGTCGGAAAAACCGCCGCCAGTGCGGGACGGTCCACGCCAGGGATCGCTCCCAACACCATTTTGGCGGTCGCCATGGCCGCACCGGTGTTTCCCGCCGTGACAAATCCGGCGGCCTTGCCATCGCGCACCAGGCGAAGCCCGACGCGCAGGGATGAATCGCGCTTGGTGCGCACCGCCTGCGCCGCCTTCTCGTGCATGCCAATGACTTCGCGAGCGTTGATCACGCGAATGGAAAGCCTGCGCCAGAACCGGTGCAGGTCAAGCTCCGCGCGGACCACGTCCTCTTTTCCCACCAGCAGCACTTCCACGTCATAGTGACGCGCGGCGAGAATGGCGCCTTCCACTTCTGGTTTGGGCGCGCGGTCCGAGCCCATGGCGTCAAGAGCGATGGTAGTTGGCATGTTTGCCTGTCAGTTTGTAACCGTCAAACCGAGGAAGCAGTCCAGCTTCGAATTACACGTGCGCTACGATAACCTTGCGCCCGAGGTCCGCCGGAAAAAAACGCCACCACAAGCGCGCTTAGCTCGTGCTCTCTTCCATTGCGATGACTTCGCGGCCCTTATAGTAACCGCATTTCGGGCAGGCACGATGCGGTAATTTGCGCTCGTGGCAGTTGGGGCACTCGGACAAAGACTGCGCCGTCAGATGATCGTGGGAGCGGCGCTTGGATGTACGCGCCTGCGAATGACGTCGTTTCGGATTAGGCATTCAGGACCTCGTTAACCAGGACCGCCCGGCCTCGCCGCGCGATCAGAACTTCAGCTTTGCAGCTTCTTTTTGATTTCGTTCAGCGCTTCCCAACGAGGGTCGCTAAGATGTTCTTCACAATGGCATTGCTCGACGTTCAGATTGGTGCCGCAATGCGGGCATAGTCCCTTGCAATCTTCGCGGCACAGGGCCCGCACCGGCGTGGCCAGCAACACCTGCTCGCGCAGCGCATCTTCCAGCAAAAGACCTTCGCCTTGATAATACCCGATCTCGGTCTCCGCCTCGGTAATCGCCACCTCATCGGCGCGGCGATCCACCCCTAACGGCCTGTAGATCAGGTCAAAAGTCCAGTTCACATCGTGGCCCACCGGCTCCAGGCAGCGCGCGCAACTGAATTCCAGGTGTGCCTCTACCTTGCCCACCAAACGAATGTCTTCGACGTTCTGGTGGTGCCCGCGATGCTCCACAATCAGCTCGGCACGTCCTGCGCTGTGCAACGGGCCAACCTGCCGGAAGTCGGGACCAAATTCGATGTCGCCGGGCTGATAGTTCTCATCGAACTCCAGCTTACGGAGTTCCAGTTCCCGAACCCGAATCAGCATAGCAGCACCCGCCTAAGAAAACGCCCAGAATAGCCCTTCGCTCCGGCCGGAACCGGGTCTGGCAGGCCAAGTTCCTGACGGGAAACGCTGGCAGGTACAGACGGGCGGGATCGTTCTTAAGGCAAACATTAAGGATAAATTCACGAGAGAGGGGTGTCAAGGCGAGCAGGACAATAGTGGCGCAGCGTGACCTGCACCACTACCCGAATTCCTATCCGTCCTAGAAGTGGAAACCAATCTGCGCTGTCAATGCCCGCGGCGTCACATAGTGCGTGCCACTGAACGTCGACAGAAAGTTGTACAGAGCATATTTATTCGTCAAGTTGATCGCGGTAAATTGCAGGCTCCATTTGTACCGATCAGTTTTGAAGAGATTGTCCACACCGAGCGCCAAGTCAAAGAGATTTCGCGACGCGATGCGCGGAGGATTGTGGTCGTCGTTTTCCGTGCCCGGCGATGGTACCTGAGTGAGCGTCGAGCCAGACTGCGATGCCAAACAGGTAAACGGCAGAGGAGTCGTCGGAGTTGCGTGGACGCCATTGCAAGTGAATCCGGCCTGAAATTCCTGATCGGCGGTAAATGGGATTCCAGACGCATCTGTCATGACGATGGCCGGCTGCCCGTTGAGCATGGTCGATTGCCCGCAACTGTTGAAGGCGGAGATTCCGTAACAGGGGACTGCCCCGGCGACGAGTCCGCTATCGTAGCGCCAGTTGAAGCCAAACCACGGGCCGCGCTTCCAGGGGGTCTGGTACTGGAAGTGTGCGGTCATATTGAAAGCTTCATCGTGGTCGATTCGAAAAACCCCTGTCGGCGCTGAGGGTGTAGCTCCGGCTCCCGAGATCTGAGGAGTAAAGAAGCGGGCAGCGACGCTGGACATCACCACCAGCGCGGTAAAGCCGTGATACACCGGCACGCTGGCGCGCAGCGCAAAGCCGGGAATCTTCGAGTTATGCCACTCGATCGGGAAAAAGATCGGCGTATTGCCCAGTATGCTGAAGTCGTAGGCGCTGTGCGTGTACTTCCAGATGTATTCGCCGTCGATCACCAGAAACTTTCCGACGGCTTGTTGCAGGCCGGCGTGGAATTCATTGCGAAAGCCGGGTGTCAACGGCGTTGTCGTGCTCGACGAGCAGCCGAGAAGCGGATTCAGGACGGGCGAGGCGCATCCCGTGCTGGAGAGCACTAGGTTCTCATTGAAAGGAGTCTCTAACGTCCGTGCATACGAGATGCGCAGCACGGTGTTGGTTTTCTGGATGTTGTAAGCAATGCCCACGCGGGGTTCCCCCTGGCGGGCGACGGCAAGGCCATTGTAAAAGTCGCCGCGAATACCGAGATTGAAGCTCCAGTTGCGCACGGTGATGTTGTCCTGCACGTACATCGCGAGCTCCTTCACGTCGGTGTGGCCAACAAATGGGAAGAGAGTCCCTCCTCGCGACAGATCGTAGGGCAGCAGCACATTGTTGAACAGGGGATACTGAGCGGAACTTGGCGCGTTCGGATTGTCCGGCGTGTTGGGCTGGAAGCCGGCGCCTGCGCACTGCGATGGATTACTAAAACCATTGACCGGGACGCCATTTCCATTTAAGCAGGGCGCATTGAACGTGGGATCGACAATCCCGAGCTGGTCATTCTCATTCAGGAAGGTCTGTTCATACATGATGCCGGCCTTGATGTTGTGAATGCCCTTCGTGTAGCTGACGTTCGCGGTCGCGCCGGCGTTGAGAAGGCTGCGCTGCTGGGCGACGCTTTCCCTCTGCAGATTCTGTGGACCAAGGTCGTTGAACGGGTCATTGCTGGGGTAGTAGTTGTAGGCGTCGCGCCGTACGTAGCCCGTCACGTTCAGGACCGCATTCGGACTTATCGTGTGAGACCAGGTGGGCGCGATATTGAAAGTCAGGATTTTGGAACGCTGATCGGTCGGTCCCAGGGGCTGACCTGTGATGGGGTTGGTCTGAATCACGCCACTGAAGTCGTGATATTGCTGATCGTATGAGTTGGGATTTTGAAACCACGAGCGGGTAAATTGGAAGTTCAGGTGCATCGCGTCTTTCGGAGAAAACACATAGTCGAAGCGATCGAATACGTTTTCCTCATTACCCTTGGCATGTATGACCACGAACTCCGGCGGATCGAGGAAGCGGCCTGAGTTAAGCGCGTTGACCGCAATGAATTCTCCCCATTTCGTATTGCCGTAAGAAAAGTTCGCGTCGAGATTGGTGCTGCCAAACGAGCCATAGGAGGTTGTTATGCCCCCGTGTGGCGTGGTCGAACCCAAGCCGGAACGCGTGGTGACGTCTATCACCAGGCTGGTCTTATCGCCGAACTCGGCAGGCGGGGCCCCGCCGATGACGGTCATCGATTGCACGGCGTCGAGCGGAACCTGGTTGGAAAACACTTTGCTCTGCTGATCGGTAATCGGCTGGCCGTCGAGAGAAAACGAGTTCTCAGCATGGTCGCCCAGCCCGTGGAAGAGGCCGTTCGAATCTGCCGCAATTCCCGGCGAGGCCAGCGTGACCAGCGAACTCAGCTCCGAGGAAGAACTCTCTAGAGGAACTCTGTCGAACAACTGCCTGTCCACGTCGGTGTGGAATGTCGGATCGTTCTCCAAAAGCTCGCTTGCCTCCGCTTGGACAGTAACGTTTTCGGCGGAGCCAGCTATCTGCAAAGAAATTTTGAGGCTCAGCGGCACGGCAGACCGAACATCAACATCTTGCGAATACGGCGCAAACCCGGTCAGGGTCACGCTGAGGTGGTAAGGATTGAAGGGAACATTCGCGAAACTGAATCGCCCCGCGCTGTCCGTGGTGGTTGACCTGGTGAACTGGCTGACCGGGTTATGAATCTCGACGGTCGCACCCGGCACCACTGCGCCTGACGGATCGGTAACCACGCCGCTCAGGGATGAGTTTCCGGTGGTCTGCGCGTTCGCGCTGATCCCGCAGGTTAAACAAAACAGTGCTAGCACGAATGCGCAGACTAACGTACAACGGGAGTCGATCCCGATATTTTCACGGTTCGAGGTCATCATCTCTTCTCCAATTTCGCTGGCTCCGGGAGCGTGCTCATCCCGCGCAACAACTTGCGGGCAGCACTCCAAGAGCAATAGAAAATGCGTGTATGCACGCGTGCGAGCACGCGCCATCACAAGTTTTCAGACTTGGAAGTTTGGATTAGAGGCTGGGTGGCGCCCGTGAGGGAGCTTTATGGTCGGCTTGAAGTGATGCGTAGTTAACTGCCTGAAGCGCCACTCGAATCCAACGTGGATTCAGTAGATCGGCCTGTGGCAGTCGGGGGGTAACGATTGTGTTGTGTCCAACGCGGCAAAGCTCGCATTGATCGCCTGTAGCTAGACTGCTGTCCGGTTGAGTCGAACTGGCGGATACACGTGCGAGGTCACTTGCCGCTCCTGATGTGCCGATCGCATGCACCAACGGGTGCAGCAGAACGTGCACAAACAGCAGCATCAGTAGCCATCCTCGAAACTTCACGGATTCCTCGCTAGGGCCCGATTTTCAGACGGATCATTATTCTGACGTACAGCCTCGCTAAAGTAAAGCAGCGTACATGATCGCATGGCATGGAATGGACGGTTTCCAGTCAGGTAGAGTGGACCCTTAGATCTGCGTCCCAGCGGTTTGTTCTTGGCCGGCTTCAGCCGACGACAAGTTTTCTTCTCCAACTTTTCGGACAGGCGCTTCAGCAATGAGCCTCATCTCGCAGCGGGATCGCAGATCGGGATCACGGGCTCCCCCGTGACTGCGACGCCGTAGTACCTGCGTTGGAAGTAGAGCGCCACATTGACCAGGCTGATCATCACCGGCACTTCCACCAAGGGACCAATCACTGCGGCGAACGCTTCACCCGAGTTAATGCCGAACACGGACACGGCTACGGCAATCGCCAGCTCAAAGTTATTACTCGCAGCAGTAAAGGACAGCGTCGCCGACTTGGCGTAGTCGGCTTTGAGTTTGTACCCCAGAAAGAATGAAACCAGGAACATCAGCACAAAGTAGATCAGCAGAGGAATCGCAATGCGTATTACGTCCAGAGGGAGACGCAGGATGTAGTCACCCTTCAACGAGAACATCACAACTATGGTGAATAGCAGCGCGATAAGTGTGATTGGGCTGATGCGTGGGATGAAGGTGTTTTCATACCACGTCCGGCCCTTGGCTTTCACCAGCGTCAAGCGAGTCACGATCCCCGCGAGGAACGGGATACCGAGGTAGATGAACACGCTGCTCGCGATGTCGCGAATCGAGACGTTCACTAAGGAGCCGTGCAGACCAAACCACTCCGGCAACTTGGTCACAAAGATCCACGCATAGATCGAATAGAACAAGACCTGAAAGACCGAATTGAACGCTACCAGTCCGGCGGCGTATTGCGTATCACCCTTGGCTAGCTCGTTCCACACGATCACCATGGCAATGCATCGCGCTAGTCCGATCAAGATCAAACCCGCCATGTATTCCGGGTAGCCGCGAAGGAAGACAATGGCCAAGACAAACATCAACACCGGACCGATCACCCAGTTCTGCAACAGGGACAGAGCAAGAATTCTCTGGTTGCGGAAGACTTCCCCCAACTCCTCGTAGCGGACTTTCGCCAGCGGCGGGTACATCATCAGTATCAGACCGACTGCTATCGGAACCGAGGTCGTACCCACATTAAACCGGTTCAGGAAAGGAACAATGCCGGGCAGCGCCCATCCTGAGAGCACGCCCGCGGCCATCGCGGCGAAGATCCACAGCGTCAGATAGCGATCAAGAAAGCTGAGACGAGCGGTCACTTTGTTGTGCATGGTGGATTCCAAACGTTGAGTCGGTATGTCATTGCCGGCCAATTTTGTCGATTTCCCTCTGAATTGCGAGCCGGTCAAGGCTGGCAATCGGCAGGCACAGGAACAAGCCGATCCGGCGGTCCAAAGCCATGTAAGCATCGCGAAAAGCGCGCTCGATCTCGTCGGACGTGCCCTCCACTGCCGCAGGATCAGGAACGCCCCAATGGGCAGTCATCGGCTGGCCGGGCCACACCGGACATACTTCCTTAGCAGCGTTATCACACACCGTGAAGACGAAATCCATCGCCGGCGCGCCAGGCTGAGCGAACTCGTCCCAGCTCTTGCTACGTAATCCGCTTGTGGGCAGGTGAGCGTGCTCGATCTCGCGCAACGCCTCCGGGCGAACACGTCCCGACGGATGGCTGCCCGCACTGTATGCGGTAAATGTTGGTCGGCCTTTGAAGTTCAGGACCGCTTCGGCCATGATGGAGCGCGCCGAATTACCCGTGCATAGAAAGAGCACGTTGTAACGTCCCTGCATAGTCGTCGCCCCTTATTGTTTTGGCGTTTCAGTTTGCGGCTTCCGCGCCCGGATAAACGCGCTTATGAATTTGCCGTCCATCTGCGGGGCGATGGCGTCCACGTCAACCCCCTGGTCGTGCAGGAAAACGCGAGCATCTTCGATGTTGTGAACCCGAGTCGGTTCGATTTCAACCGCTTCGAATCCTGCCGCCTCGAGCTTCGATTTGTACTCCGTATCCTGCAAGGCGCCGGCAATGCAACCCACCCACAACAGAACGTTTCGGCGCACCTCAGCAGGCACATCGCCATGTACCACAACGTCGGATACAGCGAAGCGGCCACCCGGCTTGAGCACGCGAAAGGCCTCCCGCAGCACCCGGTCCTTGTCGGCGGACAAGTTGATAACGCAATTCGAGATGATCACATCCACGGAGTTGTCAGGCAGAGGAATGCTCTCGATCTCGCCGCGAAGAAACTCAACGTTTTCCACCCCGGCCGTGCGCTGGTTTTCCCGCGCCAGCGCCAGCATCTCGTCGGTCATGTCGAGGCCGTAGGCCTTGCCGGTTGGCCCAACGCGCCTGGCCGAGAGCAGCACATCGATGCCGCCGCCCGACCCCAAGTCGAGCACCGTTTCGCCAGGCTTTAGCTCTGCCAACGCCGTCGGATTGCCGCATCCCAGCGAGGCTTTCAGCGCGCCTTCCGGCACCTGATTCGCTTGCGCGTCGTCGTACAGGTTCGTCGTGATCGGATCGCAGCAACTATCACTCGCCGCAGATGCGCCACAGCAGGAGCTGCCTCCCGTATGAACGCGAAGTGCCGCCTGCCCATACTTCTCTTTCACAATTTCCTTGATATCAATGCTCATGATGTTCTCCTATTTGCACAGCGTAATGATGTTTTCGGGTTTGACGGCTTTGTTGCGGGTGCAACATTCGGCGTAGAGGAAGCCCAGCAGCTCCTGCAGGGCTTCGGTGTTCGCTGTGTACCAGAGGTAGGTTCCTTCGCGGCGCACCTTCACCAGGTCTTCGTTCTTCAGCTTGTCGAGATGGTGCGACAGCGTCGAACTCGGAATGTCGAGCTCGTCACCAATTTCGCCGACAACCATTCCCTCGGGATGCGCTGCCAATAACAGTCGCATGATGCGCAACCGCGGCTCGGTTCCCATTGCCGAAAGCATGTCGGCGTAGCGAGTAATTTGCTCGGAACTTTGTTTGGTGGGCATCGTTGCTTCCTCGATAGTTCTATAATTATAGAATTATAGAATCATGTCAATAGAAATCGAAGGGACAATCTGAAATTCTTTGAGAGCTGCGGCGGCAACAATGGGCTTCGGCCAAACCTAGCACGATTATGCACTTGACACAGAATCAAATCTGTGCAAAATTTGGTTTGCAATCGCATTCTCATTGCTTGAGCGGGCAATCATAGGCAGCTTCCACAAGGTGTCGGTGCATCGCTATTGCAGCGAGTTTGAATATCGCTTCAATGTTCGCAAGGATGCAGACCGCTTCACGAAAACACTTGCAAAGATGGCTGCAACCCCGATAATGCCCTACAGTGAATTGGTTGCGGAGTAACGAACGCGCGTCGGAATGGCGGATTAGCCGCAGAACCCATGAGGGCGACCCTTTTCGGGTCGCCCTCAATTCCGTAACTCAGTAGCTGAGCCGGATTCGTAACCAACTTTATGATGCTCCTATCGGCAACTAGGAGTCAAGAAATTAATTGCTAAGTGGGGCCCCCGGCGTGAATCGAACACGCGACGTCAAGGTTACGAACCAAGCGCTCTATCCAACTGAGCTACGGGGGCTTTCTCTTCTTGGCTCAGCGGATTATTCGATTCAGCCTTCTCTCCACGCGGAAATTCTAATCTGCTCGCCGGGAATGCGAACATAATTCGTACTGCAACTTAGGTAGCAGACGTCCCATTATAGGAGTCGATTCGTCTTTGGCTTTTTCGACTTGCCGACCAGTTCCTTGCTGCGGATCGGCGGGGTGCTGATCAATCTCGCCAACACCTGCTCGAACTTCTGCTTGTCAACTTTTTTTGGGGTTTCCAACGTTTCGGCACGCTTTTCCTCGTAAATCCACAGCAAAACCACATAACTGCACCGAGAACGGGCGTTGAGGCACCAGCCATTCCCTGCATACTAGAAGTGTTGCGGAGAGTTGGCCAAGCGGCTTAAGGCACTCGGCTTATAACCGGGCGAACGATTCGCGCCGTGACAAGCAGAAACCGTTCCGTCAGTCCGAATCTGACACTCTCCGCCGATTTCCCTAGCTCCTCGGTCCGCAGACTGAAGGCTGCCAATAATGGCCGGGAAGGAAGGGGGTGAACCATGCACCGTGCGCATCACGTTGCAGCGGTTCTGATCATCCGTGTCGGCGGCGACATCGTGATGGTCGTTGTGTTAATAGCCCCTCGGCTTTAACACGCTCCAAACAGCCCCCGGCAGACCATTGCCGGGGGCTTTCCCTTACAACCCCAAATTACCACAGATCGAACGCCATAAAACAAGAAAACTAACCGCTGCCCTGTCACAAAAACAGCCTATCGCATTTCTGTGTCAAGTGTATATTCCCGAAATCTAGTTGCTTGGTTTCAATAACTTGCGGCATTTACGATGCCCACCCCGAAGATCGGCGGTTCAGTTGGGATACCTTGAATTCTGCTGGGGCCCGGACCTTCCACGGTCTTCCTCGTCCAAATGCAAAGGAGAGAATAGTTCCATGCGAACAGTGATCGCGATCTTGATGCTCACATGTTTGGCAATGGCACAGGAGTCGCAGCACCAGCAAGGTGTGCAAACGCGCGGCGACCAAGCCATGGGATTCTCGCACGAGATGACCACCCACCACTTCCTTCTCACCAAGGAAGGGGGCTTGATCGAGGCCGAAGCCGACAATCCCAGCGACCAGGCCAGCCAAGATGCAATTCGCCAGCACATGGAGCATATTGCCAAGCTGTTCAGCGAGGGCGACTTCAATGTCCCCATGTTCATCCACGGGCAAACCCCGCCGGGAGTGTCCACGATGAAGCGCTTGAAGGATCAGATAACCTACCGTTCCCAGGCTACCCAACGAGGAGCAGAGGTGCGAATCACCACTGCGAATCCCGAAGCGCTGGAAGCAGTGCATCAGTTTCTGACGTTTCAGATTAAGGACCATCACACTGGCGATTCCATGGAAGTGCACTGAAGCCGCAGCCAGCGAGGACAACTCAGTTCACTCCCGAATTTGGTTGGGCGGAAGGCGTGGCATTGGTCACTGGCGGCTTCATCAGGCCGAAGTTCTGCAGGTAAGCCACGGTGCGTTGCGCAGCCCCATCGAAGGTAAGCTGGCAGTTTAGGAATTGAGTGTTCTCCCAGGTCACATCTCCTCCGCCGTAGATCAGTTTGCAATCGGTCAGCACACACTTGACGAAGCGCTTGTCGTCCATATAAACGGTGACCCCCTGGGGATGCCAGTTTTCCAATACTTGCATGATAAGTTCCTCTCTGCTGAAGCTGATTAGAAACTACAGAATAACTGAAGCCGAGGGCGGGAATCGCCAGCATCGGTAAACGCAGGCAAATGGCCAGGCGAAAGACAGTTTAGGGGGCACGACTGCCGTGAACACGGAAAAGGGCAGACGACAGTCTCGTCTGCCCGGTTTGATAACCATCCACTCAGATTAGACGCCGCTGGGAGCGGTACTCTCCGTGCCCGTCGCTTGGGAAGCTTCGTTGCTGGCGGACCGGACCTTACCCATGGCGCGCTCGGCGGTACCGTGGATGGATCGCACTCCACGTTGCACGCGATCACGGTTCTGCTCGTAGGTTTCGCGCGCCGAACTCGCTAGATCGTTGGCGCGTTCGCTCAGGTTGTTGCGTGTCTCTTCTCCGCTCATGGGAGCAAATAGAATGCCGAGGCCAATGCCCAGCCCCAAGCCAATCAGAAAACTCTTCATGCCGTCCTCCTAAGATGGAAATCGTTGTTGAAAGATGCCGACTCCGAACAGGAAATCGATTAACTAATCAAGATGCCTTCCGAGGACAAGAGTTTGCCGTGATTTGGAATGTTTTTATGCGAGGATGCTGAAAAAGTCGGAAAAGCAGATCCCTCGCGGGCTGAAGCCCGCTCGGTATGACAAAAACAAACAACCTATCGGCACGACTGAAGTCAGGATTGTGCATCTGACGGGAGTACTACAATCCTGTACATGATACGACCCATCCGAATGATGTTGCAAAAAGCTCGGAGAGTTGCCCTGATTTCAGTGCCGGACATGAACCGGTGGGGCCTGTACCCGGCGGCCCTATTTGCGCTGCTTACGGTTTTGATGTGGGTACGCCCAATGCCGGGTTGGGCGATAAGCATTCTTGGTCTTGGGGCGGTGATCGTGGCTGTTAGATCAACGCACAAGATGCCGCTTTGGGAAGAGATATGCTGGATTGTCATAGCATTTGCTCTGTGTGGTGCGGAGATGCGCACCCTGTATAAAGATCGGGCCGATCAAGAGCAGGCGTCTGCCGACGCTCGCGCTGCGCAAACCCGTAACTTTTTGAGAATTGCGAATGGACTGTCCGAATCAATCAAACAGAGCCAGCAGCAGTTCGCAGAAACAATGAGCAAGTCCAGAGAAGCCATAGCAGAAAGTACGGGTGGAGATAGCTTTTGCTACGTAGATATGGGGGGTTGGAATGGTAATGAACTCATAGCCAATATCGTGCAAAAGGGGCGCTATCCCCTATTTCGCGTCGATGTCACCATTACGGACATTGACGCCTTTAATCTTGAGCTTAAGTCCAAGAGCGGCACTCTCGGCAGCACGTCTAGACGCGGTTTCCCGACCATTGATGTACTGACTAGGGTTTCTTTGTGGCGTCCTCTTGGAACGTACCTGATTAGCCCTGACGAAGAATCTAGAAGTTTCAATATCGAAATGTTTGCGCGCAACGGCGCATTTGTGGAGTTGCTGCGTATTAGAAAGCTGAAGGAAGGCGGACTTACTACCGCTAAACTTGTAAGCGCTTCTTATTTCACCAACAAGCGCGGAATAGTATTGGAGCAAATTGATAAGACATTTCCTAGTGTCCTGTAGCTGAAGTTCTATTAACAAATCGGGAGCCGGTTCGTCTAAGATGTGGAGGCGATCTGAGATGCGAACCGGGCGTCCCATGGTGGAGTTGGTGGTGAGTGCGGAAGAACGAGCCACGCTGGAACGATGGGTGCGGCGGCGCAGCTCGGCGCAGGCTCTGGCGCTGCGGGCCGGCATCGTGCTGGACTGCGCCAGCGGCCTGAGTAACACGGTGGTGGCGCGACGGCGGCGCGTCAGCAAGCAAATGGTGGGCAAATGGCGCAGCCGGTTTGTGCGTCATCGGGTCGCCGGGTTGCTCGATGAGCCGCGCTGCGGCGCACCGCGCACCGTCGAGGACGCACACGTGGAAGCGGTCGTCGTGCGCACGCTGGAATCGCTGCCACGAGACGCCACCCATTGGTCGACGCGCTCGATGGCCGAGGCGAGCGGACTCAGCCACATGACAATTCAGCGCATCTGGAAGGCGTTCGGGCTGGAACCGCATCGCAGCGAAACCTTCAAGCTGTCCACCGATCCGCAGTTTGTCGAGAAGGTGCGGGACATCGTGGGCTTGTATCTGGCCCCGCCGGAGCGGGCGCTGGTGCTGTGTCTGGACGAGAAGACGTAAATTCAAGCCCTGGACCGAAGCCAACCGGTGTTGCCCATGCGTCCCGGGCAAGCGGAGCGACGCAGCCACGACTATCTGCGGCATGGCACGACTACGCTGTTCGCGGCCTTGGACGCCAAGACCGGAAAAGTGTTGGGCGGGTTGCATCGCCGCCATCGCTCGGTTGAGTTCCGTAAGTTTTTGGACCGCATCGAAGCGGCAGTGCCCGCTGGACTGGACGTGCATTTGATTCTGGACAATTACGGCACGCACAAGACAGCACTGATCCGGCAGTGGCTGGCGAAACGTCCGCACTATCACGTGCACTTCACCCCCACCGGGGCATCGTGGATCAACCTGGTCGAACGCTTTTTCGCGCTGCTGACGGAGAAGCAGATCCGGCGCGGCATTCATCGCAGCACGCGCGAACTGGAACAAGCGATCCGGCATTATCTGGACACCTACAACCAGACGGCGAAACCTTTCGTTTGGACGAAAACTGCTGACCAAATCCTCGCCAGTGTGGCCCGATTTTGTCAGCTAACTTCAGTTACAGGACACTAGGGACACTCTTAATAAAGATAAAGATTGGGTTAACTTCAAGAAGCAAAAGGTAATCAAGGTTGCCGAATAATACACAGGTGCCCGAAGCTAGGCGACAATGAGTTCCTTGTATTCGAGGTGCTCGGCCTATTCCGACCGGTTACAGCGTTCGCTTGAACAGCAAGGTGGCGGTCGTGATCATGATAGCAGCCGTCACTGTCAAATACATCAAGTCAGTGCGGATGGCTACGAAGCCCGCATCCTTTAACAGAATTGCCTTGAAGCCGTGGACCGAGTAGGTGAACGGATCAACGTACGCGATTCCGCGAAGCCATGCCGGAAACGCCTTAATAGGATAAATCGCGCCGCTGGGGAAAAACAGCAGGGTATTGAGGATTCCAAACATGGCGCGTGGCACCAGAGGGTCCTCCACCCGAACCATCAGCAGGAACATCATGGTGTTGAACGTCAGCGAGGTCGCGACGATCATCAGGAAAATGTAGAGCATGTTTTGCGGCGTGAACACGGTTCCTAATCCCGCCAGCAACGATCCCAACACCGTAATCACAACGCCGGCCATGATCGCCTTCAATGCGCCCGCGACGTTCAATCCGGCTACGAGCTCGAACTTGGTTATCGGCGTCACGAGATAACCTTCGTGCACACCACGCGCCTTATCGTCGATGTACAACATGCCGCCGCCGATCATGACCGAGACGAACATGGCCAGCGCGATTGAGCCCGGCAGCAGATATTTCATGTATTCGATGTAGGGATAGAGCTCAACCGTGTCGAGGGTAATCTGCTGCACGATGCGGGAGGGCTCGACATCGGGGTTATTCAACGCCTTGGTGAGGTCGCTGAATTCCTGTTCCAACGTCGAACTCATGAAGTTGTCGGTATTGTCCACCACCAGTGCAATCCGCGGATGGTTCTCCTCATAGACGCGTCGCGAGTACTCCGGCGGGATGATAATGGCGCCATCGATCCTTCCCGTGCGTACGTCTTCCATGGCCTGCCTGTCGCTGTCGTAGGGCACCGGAATAAATGTCCGGGCATTGGATTGCACCGCCGTCAACGCCTCCAGAACCTTCACCGCCTGCGTACCGTGGTCCTGGTTGACAACCCCCAGCCGGGCCTCTTTGATCTTTCCGCCGAATGCGTTGCCCAACACAATGAGCTGCACCAGGGGAAATACCATGGCCACCAGCATCAGCGCGGGCGAGCGGAAGAACTTTCGCAGTTCGCGTTCGACAATTGCCCACATTCTGTTCATGGCCGCATCCCCGGACGATCTGGCATTACGAAGCTGTAGGCCTTGACCTGCTCATCCCGCAGCTGCCGCCCGGTGTAGTGCACGAACACGTCATCCAAGGTCGTGTTCTGGACCGAGAGCGACTTAACCTGCACGTTGGAGCGCACCGCAAGTTCCACCAGCTCGGTGGTGGTCTTGGAACCATTACTGCTGAGAATGCGGTACATGTCCGCACCCACCGCCTGCACCGAGGTGACGTCTTCGAGCTTTCCCAATTCCTCGTGCCAGTCCGCTGGCGCATTCAGGAACTGGGCTTCAATCACATTGGTGCCCGGCACACTCGCTTTTAGAGCCATCGGAGAGTCCAGTGCCACCAGCTTGCCGTGGTCCACGATCGCCAATCGATCGCAAAGCCGGTCAGCTTCGTCCATGTAATGGGTCGTGATGAGGATGGTCAGCGCGCGCCGGTTCTTGATTTCGGTCAGCATCTCCCATACCGCGACACGCGATACGGGATCGAGTCCGGTGGTCGGCTCATCGAGAAAGAATATCTTCGGGCTATGAACCAGTCCCCTCGCGATCTCCAGCCGCCGGCGCATGCCGCCGGAGAGCGTCTTGGTCTGAGCATTCCGCCACTTTGTCAAGTCCACCGTTCGCAGCAAGTCATCTATGTTGTGCTTACGTTGTTCGCTGGGAACACCGTATAACTTCGCGTAGATGCTGAGATTTTCTTCGACGGTCAGATCGATGTCGCTGGTCAGCGCCTGTGGGATGACACCCATGCAGTGGCGCGCGGAATCAGGATCTTTGGCAACATCGAAACCATTAATCAGGGCCCGGCCGCTGGTCAGCGGAAGCAGTGTGGTCATCATGCGGATCAGCGTGGACTTGCCGGCGCCGTTCGGCCCCAACAGTCCGAAGATTTCGCCTTGGTGAACGCTGAAAGAAACATCGTCCACCGCGGTGAAGTCACCATACTTTTTCGTGACGTGGTCCACCACAATGGCATCGCCACTAGCCGGCGCATCGCACGTGGCCACGGGCCTCGACTTTGGACGGAACCAGCTCATCGCCTGCCTTTCGTCGGTGGTTGCGGGAGCAAAACTTCCGCGGTCATTCCAGGGACCAGAGAGCCGTCGGGATTGTCAACTTTCAGCTTGAGACCGATGGTCTTGATGTCGCGCTTGCGACGGCTGACGTCCCTCTGGGTTGCGAAGTCGCTCTCTACTGCCTTGAAGATTACCGTGCCTTCGATAGGATTGCCGGCGGGCACACGCACCTTCAGCTTGTCGCCGGATGACACGAAGCGCGCTTCGGTTTCAGGGGCCTCGACGCGGACCCAGGTGTCACCGAAGTCAATGATAGTTACGATCGGCGTTCCTGGATTCACCACTTCACCCTGACGCGTGGCCCGCACCGAAACCGTGCCACTCACGGGAGCATAAATTTTTGTGTAGCCGAGGCGGGTTTCGGCTTCGGCCAGTTGCGCGCGCGCGTTGGCCACCTGCGCCTGATTGGCCGCCACATTGCTGGCCGCGGCGCCCTGCTGGTGGGTCCGCGCGATGGCGGTGTTCAGGTCAGCCCGAGCCGCATCGACATTTTTCTGTGCACTTACAACCGCGGCTTGTTGCGCTTTCAGTTGTTCGGCGGCGCGTACCCGGTCCTGTTCGGATTCGACGCCCGCTTGGGCCAGCGCAATCATGCGCTGCGAGTCGCTCTGAATCCGAGCCAGGTCAGCTTGCGCCTGCACCAGCGTAGCTTTGGCCGCCGCCAGTCGCGCCTGCGCGTTCACCACGCCGCTGTTGGTTTCGCCCAAGGTCTGAGCCTCGGTAGCACGCAGCGAAGACACTTGCGAGTCATAGGAGCGGATTGTGGCTTCCGCCGCGTTCTTCTGTGCCTCCAGTTCGGCGGAATCGATCTCGGCGATCAGGTCTCCCGCCTTGACCTTCGAGCCTTCATCCACGTTCAATTTCTCGATGCGGCCCATGATCTTGGAACTCACGATCACTTGATTGGCATCGACGATTCCGATGAGTACCGTGTCAGTGGTGCGGTCCGTGGAGTAGAAGTAGTATCCAGTGGCAATCGCCAGCAGAACGAGTAGAAAGATGAAAAATTTGTTCGGCTTCATTAGCGTTTCCCCGGCATACTCAAGCGGCGCTTCGGTGTCTGCGCCGCCTTCGATCCAATCCCGGTCCGCACTTCCGCGCGGGCTGCTACTTCCGCCGCCAACTTCACCCCTGCGGATTGATCCGCGAACAGCGCCGCCGCGATGAAATCAAGAACGGCCGCGCGACGTTGCTGCAGGGCTGCTGGCGAGAAGGGATCTCTTGCGAAAAGCTTGCGGGCCACGGGGGCTACGACAAAGTAGTGAACGATCATTCCCGCGATCGAGGGCGCAAATTGCAGGGCATCGACGTTACGAAATTCTCCGCTGGCAATGCCCTCTTGCAATACCGCTATCAGGCGTACGGAGATTGGCCGAATATATCGCTCTACGACGCGCGTTAAGTGCGACGGCTTTCCCCTGCCGGCGCTCATCAGCTCTCCCTGAAAGAGCCTCGCATAGTGAAAGGATTCGGCGATGCAATCAAAATGCGCACGGGCGTAGGTAAGCAGGCGCTCGCCGGCCGGACCTGTCCCATCCAGAGCCGCGGTGACGCGAGCCAGCAGCCGGACGAAAAAGTCATCGAGTACCGCCCCGTACAGCGCTTCCTTATCGCGAAAGTAGTAATAGAGCAGGGCCTTGTTGACCCCGGCGGCCGCGGCGATGGCATCCATGCGCGCACCTGCAATGCCTTCCTGGGCGAATGCAACCAGGGCTGCCTGCAGAATTGCCCTCCGGCTCGCCTCGGGTTGGCGCCGGGTGCCACGCCGCGTTGTATTCCTTAGCGTCATTTTAATTAACCAGTTAGTTAGATTAACAAAAAACCTTACCCGATTCAAGCTTTCTCGAGGGAATGAGAAATCACAGGATCGGCGACGGCAAGGGCTTGTGGACGTATCCGATCCGAGCAAGAAGCCTGGAGGCCTGCACTACAAACAAAGTGCCCTATCCATGAATCGATGTGACAGGTTCCCGTTGGCATGACGCAGACGACATCACGTGGTGGGCTGGGTTTCTTCCGCCCTTGCGGCTTAGGTTATCGACGGTCGATCCTTCCTGCTAAACTGAATGAGTCCTTTTCCAGCTGGGTACCTGCAAGAATGAATACTCCAATTTACAAACGCATCCTGCTAAAGATCTCCGGCGAAGCGCTGGCTGCCGGCCAGGGCTTTGGCGTGGACAACACCCGGGTCCATGAGATCGCCGCCGAAATCGGCGAAGTTCATCGTCTGGGAATCGAGATTGCAATCGTGGTCGGCGGCGGCAACTTCTTCCGCGGGGTGGCCGAGCAGGCCAAGCTCATGGACCGTGTCTCCGCCGATCACATGGGCATGCTGGCCACGGTCATCAATGCCCTCGCTTTGCAGGACGCGCTGGAGAAGCAGAACGTTTTCACCCGCGTCATGACTGCCATTGAGATGAACCAGGTCGCGGAGCCTTTCATCCGGCGCCGCGCCATCCGCCACCTTGAGAAAGGCCGCGTCGTAGTTTTTGCCGGTGGCACCGGCAACCCCTACTTTTCGACCGACACCGCTGCCTCACTTCGCGCCATGGAGATCAAAGCCGACGCCATCCTGAAGGCCACCAAGGTCGATGGCATTTACAGCGACGATCCGGTGCTGGTGAAGGACGCCACCATGTTCGACACCATCAGCTACCTGGAAATCCTGAAGCGCGGCCTGCGGGTGATGGATGCGACCGCGATTGCCCTGTGCCGCGAGAACAACCTGCCAATCGTTATTTTCAATCTCAATCAGCATGGCAACATTCAGCGGGTCGTCATGGGAGAGCGCGTCGGTTCGCTGGTGAATCAGGGATAATCCTACCTGGGGACGCACTTTCCGGTATTCTGAATTCGCGTTAAGTGAGACGAATTCAGTCCTGAATTGCGGTTTGACCGCGTTAGAATAATCTGGTTCCCGGAAAGTGCTGGTATGGCTGAGCACGCTTACAAGCCATCAGAGAGGGTTCCGGTTTCAGGGGTGTATCGGGTCGAACACAACGGCCATCGCGTCGAGCACGATGTCACGATGCTCGAAGGCGAGACCTTCCCGGTGTGTTCGGTTTGCTACGATGGGGTAACCTTCACTCTCAAACACCGTGCAACCGGCATTTGGCAAGATCGGGACTTTTCCGGCCGTTGAGCGCACTGTCTGGGAAACGGACTGGGGTAGGCTTGTCTTTTTTGCGCTAAGCAAAATACCCACTTCCCAAAGCGCGCAAGTTGGGCTAACTTCATAGTCCAAAAGTAAGCAAAACTTGCAAGCCGGGGTTCCCCAATGGCTTTCTCTGCTGGCGCGCCCAAGGTAAGGTTCGCTTCTGCCGCCATATCAGCATCTCGACACGAATCCAGGTTCCAAGTACAGGCGACTATCATTAACAGCTCGGGGCACAGCGGACCTCGGCGTAGTGGCCGCCGCTATCGTCCCGGAGATACCGTGCGGCAATCCGGCATTTACGAGGTGACCCACGACCGTGAACACCGCGAAACCCACGAAGCCGTAATGATCGGCGGGGAATGCTTTCCCGAGTGCGAAACGTGCAAGGACAAAGTTCGCTTTCGCCTGGTTCGCACCGCTCCTTACATCTTTCAGGACGAAGACTTCGAGGAAGAAGTCTAGCGGAGCCTTCTGATTCTGAGTCAGCGCCGACACCCCGCATGGTGTCTCGTTCCACTCATCACCGTCTCGTTCCGATAGCAAACAGGGAATTGGCAGCTTACCCGATTTGCGCTCAGGCAAGATTGGCGTCCTACACAACTGAGAGAGCGGGATTGTCGGCAGTCGAGGTTTATAATCAAACGTTTCTGACTTCATCCTGAGGCGAACCGCATATGGCTCAATTGACGATGGCGGCAATTCCCGCGTTGAAGGACAGTTTTGCTCAACTCAAAACGCGCATGGACAAGGCGGTAGAGGACTTCCGCAAGGAAATGGCTGCGACCCGCACCGGCCGCGCGTCGGTCCACATGTTGGATGGCGTGACCGTGGATGCCTATGGATCGCAGATGCCGCTCAACCAACTCGCGAATGTCAGCGCGCCCGAGCCGCAGCTCATCACCGTGCAGCCTTGGGATGTCAGCTTGATCGGGGCGGTCGAGAAGGCCATTCGCAGCGCCGACCTGGGATTAAATCCGATGAACGACGGTAAGCTGATCCGCGTGCCAGTACCGGCGCTCACCGAAGATCGCCGTAAAGAGATGGTGAAGCACCTGCACAAAGTGCTGGAAGAGCATCGCACGGCGGTTCGCAACATCCGTCGCGATGGTAACGAGTTGATCAAGAAGGCGATGAAGGACAAGAAGATCACGGAGGACGAAGAGCGCGGCGGGTTGGACCAGATGCAAAAGCTGACTGACGACGAGATCAAGAAGATGGAAGAACTGTCCAAGGGCAAAGAGAAGGAAGTGATGTCGGTCTAGGCGGGGTGGTATTCCCTCTGCTCGCGGCGACTCTGAATCTGGCTCCGGTCATGCTGCTCGACCTTGGCGATCTTCGTGTTCGGCCCTGGCGCAAGGACGACCTCGACGCCCTGCTGCGCTACGCCAACAATCCGAAGATTGCCTCCAATCTGCGCGATCAGTTCCCTCATCCCTACACCCGTCGCGATGCCAACGACTACTTGAACTTCATGCGGGCGATGGACGTTCCGACTTCGTTCGCCGTAGAGTATGGCGGCGAGGCTGTCGGTGGCATTGGGTTCAGGCTGGGTACCGACATTGCCCGGCTAAGCGCCGAGATGGGCTACTGGCTCGGCGAACCCTACTGGGGACGCGGCTGGATGACCCGCGCCGTGCGAGCTGCGTCGGAGTGGGCCTTGGACGACTACAAACTGACGCGGGTATTCGCCATGGTCTTCTCCCACAATGTAGGATCGATACGGGTTCTCGAAAAAGCCGGATTCGAATGCGAAGGAATCATGCGACGCAGCGCCATCAAGAACGGAGTGATTCTGGACCAGGTGCTGTACGCCAAGGTGCGGTGAGGCAGTTTCGAGTTTCAAGTTTCAAGGCTGCTATAAGCCGATACCGATCGGGGCCTCCGCCATTAAGGGCTGTTCTATTTTTGTCATCACGAGCCGACCTTTAGTCGGCGAGGGATCTGCTTTTCCTGCCTGTAAGAACGGTGCCCTGACACAAACCCCCGCCGTGCTTTTTGGCAGTGGCCTGTAGAAACTAGAAACCCCAGACCTCTTCTTACTTCCGTCCCGCCGCTTCCACCGACGTTGTCGGATCGGCCCCTTCCCATGTCTGGTCCGACGTTGGTCCGTACACCGAAGGTACCGGTTTATTAAGCAGGCGCAGATAGACGGTGAGTTGCGTGCGGTGATGGGCGCTATGCAGCACCCGGCGCCAGAAAACCCAAATGCGCTGACGCGTGAGTCCGAAGAAAGGGACGTCCTGCATCCACCAGTCGGCGGTTTGCGTGGCGAAGAACGCAAGCCGCGGCCGCGCCAACTGCTCCTTGCGCTGAACGTATGCGCTCAGGTCCTTGGTCTTCGGGAGCACATCGGCGGCCGGCGGTTCGGGCGTGCCCACAAACTCTCCAAAGAACCTGCGCTCTGAGAGCAGTTCGTGGTTCAGGATGTCGGCCACGGTTGACGACTTAGGATGTGGTCGGAAGTTCAGGTCGTCTTGCGAAAAGCAACGCCAAACGGAGATGACCTTGTCGGTCTCGCTGGCGTAGGTATCGAGCAGGTGTTGAAACAGCGGGTTGGTGGCGCGCGGAACATCCTGCGAAGGAATTGCAACGAAATCGTAGTGCATGAAAGAGCCTCGCTAGAGCAATCAACGTTCGTATAAGGGATGAAGCAAGGCTTCCGCCGGTTTATTCATGAATTTCTGAGCGTCATATGAGTGCAGCCGACCCATACGTTAAAGGCTTTTTTATCTGATATCCTGACGAGCGCAGCGAGGAGTCGAAGGACCTCTATACTGCCCATTCACTTTTCCATGAACATGTTTTTCCGACGGGCTGCGCACCTGCAAGGAATTTGTGGCCCGCTGTTTTTGCGGGTCAGGTGGACACGTAGTCTGAGCCCGCTAGCGTCAATATTTCAATCGGGCGAGATGCAATCGGCCTTGCTGGCGGCTATAGGGGTCCCTCGACTCCTCGCTGCGCTCGTCGCTCGGGATGACAACCCAAGAAACGAATCGTTAATGGCCGCACGTCAGGCGTGGCGCGCCCATCTCCAAAGTGTCAACGGTAAACTATTCCTGCCTGTGCCATGCCGCAACAAGAAAGGGCGCGACTGGCGCGCCCTTAGAAGCAAACCGAAACTGATCTCCTAATTCTCTTTGCACTTCTTTTTCTGAACGTACTGCTGCAGCTTGCCTTGCTTCTCCAGCGCGATCAGGTTATCCAGCAAGGGATACTTCGCCGTGGGATCGAAGCGCTGGATGGCGCGATACGCCCGCAAGGTTCCCGCCAGCCCGGCGGCCTGAATGGTTGCCGCGTTCTTTTCCTCCGGATGCTGCAACAGGAATGCAGCCTGGGAATAAATCACCTGCATCCGCAACTGGTTGGAGTACGTGTTGTTCACCTTGTCGAGCGACTCCAACTCCTTGCAGCAGGCATCGACCGTGAAGTCCGGGGACCTCTACGATCCACTCGGTCAACCACATTCTTTTTTCCAGGCTATCTTTGGCGAGCGGATTCTCTTCCAGGCTGCGCACGTACTCGACCGCGCGCGCCCGTTCTTCTGGCGTGGAAGGGCCCCGCATCTTCGCCGCGGAGGGAAGCGACGCCGTGGTAGTGAGGACGATCAGGACTGCCAAAATCTTACTTACCATGTGCCTTCTCCCCTAAGTGCTCGGGTGGGCCAGATGGGTGTTGAAATCATACTCCGATCGGGGGAGGCTGACGCAAGTGGGAACTGAAATAGTCAACGAACTCTGCTGCAATTCGTCCCGCCCAACCAGCATTTTGTCCCAATTGGACTTGGCGAATGACCAACGACTAACCAGGTTCCGCATCACGTTCGCTGCGGACAATGAAACCGCTAGCGGCCACTCCGTCAATTCGTGACATAATCCCTCAATCGGTTTTTCGCGATGAAACAACTGGTCCACGCCGCGTGTCCGCACGATTGTCCCGACGGTTGCGCCGTGCTCATCACGGTGGAGGACGGCCGCGCTACCAGGATCCAGGGCGATCCCGAGCATCCCATCACTCGCGGCTTCCTGTGCGCTAAAGTTGCGAAATATCTTGACCGTGTCTATTCGCCCGACCGTGTTCTCTATCCCATGCGGAGGACAGCGCCGAAGGGCGCACGCGGCGGCGACGGCGTCTTCCAGCGCATCAGCTGGGACGAAGCCTGCGACGAGATCGTCACCCGCCTAAGCAAGATCAGCGCGGAACACGGCCCGGAAGCAATCCTGCCATATTCCTACGGCGGCAACATCGGCAGTCCTCAACGGCGGGTCGATGGATAGGCGCTTCTTTCATCGCCTGGGCGCGTCGCAACTGCATCGCAGCATCTGTTCACAAGCCGGGAAGCGACGCCATCATCTCGATTTACGGCCGCAAGATTGGGACCGAGCCCGAACAATTTCGCCACTCGAAGTACATCATCGCCTGGGCCGCAAACATTCACGGCAACAACGTTCATCTATGGCCGTTCATCGACGAGGCGCGGCGCAATGGCGCCAAGCTGGTGGTGATCGATCCCTATCGCACGCGCACCGCTCGGCTTGCTGATTGGCACATCCCGATTAACCCTGGGACCGACGTCGCTCTCGCCCTGGGCTTGATGCACATCATTGTTCGCGATGGCCTGCATGATCGCGACTACATCGCGCGCTACGCCGACGGTTTCGACGAACTGGAGAAGCGGCTGCCGGAGTACACTCCCGAGCGCGTCGCACAATGGACGGGCATTTCTCGTGATGACATTGAGCGCCTGGCACGCGAGTACGCCACCACGCGTCCGGCGGCGATCCGCCTGAACTACGGCATTCAGCGTTCGCAGAATGGAGGCGCTGCGGTTCGTGCAGTGTGCATGCTGCCCGTGATCACTGGATCGTGGAAGGAAGTTGGCGGCGGGCTGCAACTGTCCACCAGTGGCGGCTTTGAGCTCGACCGTGCCGCGATGGAGCGCCATGATCTGATGCAGAAGAGTCCGCTGGGACGTCCAGCTCGCACCGTAAATATGGTGCAACTCGGCAAGGCGCTTGACCGAACTCGATGATCCTCCGATCAAAGCCCTGATGGTTTACAACTCGAACCCCGCCGCAGTCTGCCCCGATCAAAACCTGGTCAGGCGCGGGCTGAAGCGTACAGGATCTGTTCACTGTGGTTCACGAGCAGTTCTTCACCGACACCACTGACTTCGCCGATCTGGTTCTGCCGGCCACGACCTTCTTCGAGCACAAAGATCTCGTTCAGGCTTACGGCCACTACTACCTGCAAGTCTCGCAACCGGCGATTGAGCCGCTGGGCGAGTGCAAGTCCAACGTCGAGTTCTTTCGCGAACTCGCCCTGCGCATGGGATTCGAGGACGAGTGTTTCCGCGAACCCGTTGACACCATGATCGACGCAGCGTTGCAATCGGGCGTGCCGCAACTGAAAGGAATCACCCGGCAGCGCCTTGAGAGCGATCCCTACGTGCGTTTGAACCTGCATGGCGACGAAAGCGATGGTCCGTGGCTGCCCTTCGCAAATGGATTCGATACGCCAAACCGCAAAGCCCGACTCTGCGACCCAGCATTGATCGCGCACGGCATGGATCCAGTGGCTTCTTTTGTCCCGCCAGAGGAGTCGCGTCATCGGCAGGCAACGGAACAACTTCCCGCTTGGAGCTGCTGGCTCGCAAGGCCGACAATTTTCTGAACTCCACGTTCGTCAACCTGCCCAGCCTGCAGAAAATGGAGCGCCAGCATGAGTTGGAGATCAGCCGTGCGGATGCCGAGCGCCGCGGCATCGCCGATGGCGATCGCGTTCGTGTGTACAACCAACGTGGCGAGATCTTCTTGCGTGCCCGGGTCGATGGCGCGCTGCGCCGCGGGCGTAGTCGGCGCCCAATTAGGATGGGCAAAGCTGTCCGATGCCGGTCTCAACATCAACGTGTTGACGTCGGACAGGCTCACCGATCTTGGGGGTGGTGCTACGTTCTATTCCACCTTGGTTGAGGTCGAGCGAGTTCCCGAAACTTCCTGCCACAGCGAGGGTTAGGGTTGCCATCTGTCGTAGAAGAAGCGGGGCAATCGGTTTCCGAACCAGAGTATGCTGTACCGTATAATTGCGCTTTCATTAACCTGTACTGAGGTTTCGTCATTTCTTGCCATCTTCAGGTAAGACCCGCGGTCCTGTTGGCCTGCGGGACGCGTTATTGTGCCGCGGCGATCAGTCTTTTTTTCGCTTTCATCCTTCTCGCAGGCACATGCGCGGCGCAACAGGACGTGATCCAGAGCATCGTGATCCATGGCAATCGCCGGATTCCAGCCGAAACCATCAGGGCGCGAATGTTCACCAAAGCCGGTGACGTTTACGATCAGGCGGCCCTGGAGCGCGACTTTAATTCCCTATGGAATACCGGCTATTTTGACGATCTGCGCATCGAGCGGGAGCCGTCGGCCAAAGGCTGGATCATCCACGTCTATGTCAAGGAAAAGCCGACCATCCGCGAGATCAAGTATGTTGGCTTGAGTTCGGTCTCCCAGAGCGACGTGCTCGACAAATTCAAGGAACGCAAGGTCGGACTTACGCAGGAGAGCCAATACGATCCGACGAAAGTGAAGCGCGCGGAAGTGGTCATCAAGGAATTGCTGGCCGCACACGGCCATCAGTTCGCAACCGTCCGCTCGGAGGTGCGCCCCATTCCTCCCGCCGCTGTCGCCCTGACCTTCGTGGTGAAGGAGGGTCCGAAGGTGAAGGTGGGAAAGATCACCTTTGAAGGCAACAAGGCGCTCAGTTCGCGCGAACTGCGCAGCGCGATGAAGAACCTGAAGCCCATCGGCATTCCGCACTCCATCTTCCTGGAAAACCTCTTTGCCCGCACCTACGATTCCACCAAGTTGAGCGAGGACGCCGAACGCGTCCGCTATTACTACCAGACCAAGGGCTACTTCAAGGCCCTGGTTGCCGACCCCAAGACGCAAATCCACGACACCAGCGGCTTCCAGTGGTATTGGCCGTTCAAGTCTTCTCCCGGCAAAGCCGTCGATATCACTCTGCCGGTCGAAGAAGGCCAACGCTACCGTCTGAAGGAGATCACCTTCAGCGGCAACAAGGCGGTAACCAATACGGCCGGGATTGCGCGCTCTCTTCAAGATTAAAGATGGCGACATTTTCGACACCGAAGCCATCCGCAAGGGGTTGGAAGCCCTACGAAAAGCCTACGCCGCCCTTGGCTACATCAATTTCACGCCCGTCCCCAACACCGAAGCGGACGATGAAAAGAAACTCATCAGCCTGCGCATCGACGTTGACGAAGGCAAACAATTCTTTGTTCGCCGGATCGAATTTCAAGGGAATACGACCACGCGCGACAAGGTGATTCGCCGTGAACTGGCGCTGGAAGAAGGCCAGGTTTACAACGGCAATTTGTGGGAACTGAGTTTGCTGCGCTTGAACCAGTTGCAGTACTTCGAACCGCTCAAGCCCGAGCAGGATTCCGAGATCAAGCAGAACGTTCAGGACTCCACCGTTGACATCACCCTGAAGGTCAGGGAAAAAGGCAAGAACAGCATCGGCCTCACCGGCGGCGTTAGCGGTCTGGCGGGCGGATTCATCGGCCTCAACTACACCACCAACAATCTGTTCGGCAAAGGCGAGAGCCTGTCGCTGCAGTTCCAGATCGGCCAGTACCAGCGCAACGAGACGATCTCGTTCACCCAGCCTTACCTGTTTGACCGGCCACTGCAATTCGGCTGGTCGGTGTACCACAGCAGCTACAACTACAACCAGGCAGCACTCACTTCCATCCAGCTTAACCAGACAGTCGCTCTGCCTGCGAGTTACCAGGCCCTGCTGCAGAATTTTACCCAGACGAGCACGGGAGCCACCACTTCCCTGACCTATCCCATCAAGCGCTCATTCAAGCGGGTGGGCATCACCTATTCGATCGACGATTCATCGGTTACGACCTTCAGCGCAGCGTCGGCAGATTACTTTGAGACCCTGGCTTTCCGCGGCATCTCCGGCCCGAACGCCCTGAACGGCATCATCACCAGCAAAGTTATGCCCGAATTTTTCCTACAACAAGATCGACAATCCGCAGCGTCCGCACTCAGGGACAGAGCTTGTATGTGGCCACGGAATTTGCCGGTCTCGGCGGCAACGTGAATTACATCAAACCAGTTGCCGAGTATAAGAAATTTATCCCTGTCCACAAGGGTCGTAATACCTTTGGCTTCCGGGTTTTGGGTTCGTGGATCTCGGGATATGGAGGCCAGGTGGCTCCGCCTTTCGACCGCTTCTATATGGGCGGCGATACCGACATTCGAGGCTTCGACATTCGAGCTATCTCCCCGGTTGCCTTCTTCCCCACTGCCGTGACCATTCCGCTGCAGAATCCCGACGGAAGCTCGTTCCCCTGGATCCGTCGAATCCGCGGCGCGGGGCTTACAACATCACCATTCCGGTTGAACAGATCATCTTTCCTGGTGGCGACACCAACCTGGTCAATAACCTCGAGTACCGTATTCCTATCGTTGGGCCAGTCACGGTTGCCGCCTTTGTGGATACGGGACTCGACTTCATCTCCAATGATGCGCAATTACGGATTGCGGGACCTCAGGTCACCGCCCTGCAAACCACAGTTTTTGGCTGCCCTTCCTTAACCGCCAGTTTCACCTGTGCTGGCGGATCCACGATCCCATTCAATCGCTGAACTCAAACCGGTCTCGGGCACCAATTACCAGCCGCGCATGTCAACTGGACTGGAGTTGCAAGTCATCATGCCGGTGGTGAATGCGCCATTCCGTGTCTATTACGCCTATAACCCGCTGCGAATTGACGAAACCGTCAGCTCGCCTACTCCTATCACTCGCAGCATGTTCCCCGCCGGGGCCGCGGGCGATTACACCTATGCGCAAACGCGTTTCGATCTATCAGCCGGGCTACCTGTTGCGCGAGCCGCGCAAGACGTTTCGCTTCACAGTTGCGACCACGTTCTAGAGAGATAGAGATTTCGACAGCGGCAGGCGATTGGACATTGGACAGGAGTGTCAGTGTTCAGGCGGGTTTTCGGTAATGGGCCAGTTGCCGTAGAGTCTGGGATGCGACGTGCACAGTGAAACCGGGACGAGTGCCCGAATTCAAATTAGTTACCACCCATTCCATTTTGGTTTGACGCTGACGAGCGGGCTTCCCTATAATCTAAAGTATCCGCACCGCCGAATCTTCCGGCCGGAAAGTGGGCGAAGCTGCATCCAAGCAGCGAGCTTAACTCCGGCTGTCCAGGGCAGTTCGCAGCTTGATCGCGTTCGCGGCTGGAACATCTGAGGAATTCCCGGAGCAGTTCAAGGAGTTACACCAAACTAATGAAGCGCACGCTCGCAAGCACCGCCGTGCTTGCTGTTGTTCTGACGATATCGGCACTGGCCCAAACCGGAGCGGCTACGCCGGGTGGGGCTGCGGCCACTCCCTCCGCTCCCTCCCCCGCCGTAACGACGGCCCCCTCCGGTGGTGTCAAAGTTGGCATTATCGATATTCAGCAAGCCATTGTGGCTACCAATGAGGGAGCGCGTGATTTCGAAGCTCTGCAGAAGAAGTTCGAACCGCGCCGCACTGAGCTGCAGAACCTCAACACTGAGGTGGAGAACCTTAAGAAGCAGCTCAATACCCAAGGCGACAAGATGAACGAGGAAGCTCGCGCCAACCTCGTGAAGTCCATCGAGACCAAGCAGAAGAGTCTGCAGCGCTCGGCGGAAGACGCCCAAAACGAATTTCAGGCGCAGCAGAACGAGATTGCCCAGCGCATTCTACAGAAGATGGCGCCAGTGATCGACAAGTTTGCCAAGTCTGGTGGCTACGGTCTGCTGCTCGATTCCTCGAACCCTTGGCCGCAGGGACCGCTCCTCTGGGCAACGTCTTCGGTGGATTTGACCAAGACCATCGTGGACGCCTACAACGCGCAGTCGGGTGTGGCGCCTCCGGCGACAAAACCAGCGGGCACCGCCTCCACCAAGCCGGCTGCCACAACGCCAGCCGCGACCAAGCCAGCCGCGACTGCCACGAAGCCTCAGTAGCTCTCTGGCCATTTACAGGCAAGGCCGCTCGCTACCATATCGAGCGGCCTTGGCTTTTCTGCGTGGGTGTGGCGATCACGGGGCCTGATGAGGACCGTGGCATCTAAACGCGCCTGCGCCTATGACTTCGTGAGACTAGGGCGTGCGCACCGAGCGTTCCGATTCATGTGCCCGGTACCCCACTTCGGAATTACCTTCTCTGGCGGTTTCACCTCGAGGTTTGCAGTCGGGAGGCGAAGTCCAAGAATTCCTCCGAGCTGTGGAAATCTTTGTGGAAGACACCGCCGGGATTATTGGAGGTCATGTTCTTTCAGATACTTACCCGCTTTGCCCCCGTTCTGATGCACATTCAACCGACAGAAAAATCAAGACGTTAGCGGATATGTAAATATTCCATGAGTAATTCTGGCAAGTAGCCTGAATCCGGCCAGTCAGAGGTTTTGCACAATCTTAGAGGTTTCGGGCGTGTAAGTAATCTGAATGAAGTTATCATGACAGAGACTCGCAGACTGCCTGCATTACTTAGTCTTCCCCAACCCTAAGAACCGCCAGAAAGGCTTCTTGCGGGATGTCCACCCGGCCTATCCGCTTCATGCGCTTCTTGCCTTCCTTTTGCTTTTCCAGCAGCTTGCGCTTGCGGCTGATGTCGCCGCCATAACACTTGGCGATCACGTTCTTGCGGAGAGCGGCAACCGTCTCGCGAGAAATCATCTTGGCGCCGATTGCCGCCTGAATGGCGACTTCGAACATCTGCCGCGGTATCAGCTGTCTCATCTTAGAGACCAGGGCCTTGCCGCGTTCATAGGCAAAGTCACGGTGCACGATGATGGAAAGCGCATCCACCGGATCGCCCGAGACCAGGATGTCGAGCTTCACCATCGGCGACTCCCATCTCCCGGCGAGGTGATAGTCCAGCGAAGCATAGCCGCGCGAAATGGTCTTCAGCTTGTCGTAGAAGTCGAGCACGATCTCGTTGAGCGGCAATTCGTAATTCAACATCACGCGCGTGGAGCTTACGTACTCGAAGCCTTTCTGCTTGCCCCGCTTGTCCTCCACCAGCTTCAGAATGCCGCCAACGTATTCCTCGTTGGTAAGGATGGTAGCCAGGATCACGGGCTCTTCGATCTTGGCGATCTCGCTGGGATCGGGCCAGCGCGATGGATTATCCACTTCGATCACACTGCCATCGGTGAGCGTGATCTTGTATCGCACGCCAGGAGCCGTGGTGATCAGGTCGAGATTGTATTCCCGCTCCAGCCTCTCCTGGATGATCTCCATGTGCAGCAGACCGAGGAAGCCGCAGCGAAAGCCAAAGCCCAGCGCCACCGAGCTTTCCGGCTCGAAGAAGAATGACGAATCGTTGAGCCGCAGTTTTTCCAGCGCCTCGCGCAGCAGCGTGTGTTCGTGCGCATCCACGGTGTACAGCCCGGCGAACACCATGGGCTTCAATTCTTCAAAACCCGGCAGCGGCTCGATCGCGGGATGATGATCGTCGGTAATGGTGTCGCCGATCTTGCAATCCGCAACCGTCTTGATGGTGGCAGTCAGGAAGCCCACTTCGCCGGCGGTCAACTGCTCGATCTCGATTGCCTTCGGCGTTAGAACGCCGAGCGTCTCCACGTCGAAGGTGCGGCCATTCGACATCAGCCGAATGCGCTGACCCTTGTAAAGCGTGCCTTGGATGACGCGCGCCAGCACCACCACGCCGCGATACGAATCGAACCACGAATCGAAGATGAGCGCCTGCAGTTGATTGCTGGCCCGCCCCTTGGGCGGAGGAATGCGCTTCACCACCGCCTCCAGCACCTCGGGCACGCCCAAGCCCGTCTTGGCGCTGATGGCCAGCGCATGCGAGGCATCCAGACCGACCGCGCTCTCGATCATCTCCTTGGTGCGCTCGATGTCGGCACTCGGCAAATCAATCTTATTGATGACGGGAATGATCTCCAGCCCATTGTTGATGGCGATGTACGCATTCGCCAGGGTCTGCGCTTCCACGCCCTGCGATGCATCCACCACCAACAGAGCGCCTTCGCAGGAAGCCAGCGAGCGCGACACTTCGTAGCTGAAGTCCACGTGGCCGGGCGTGTCGATCAAATTGAGCTGATAGGTCTTGCCGTCCGCTGCGGGATACATCATGCGGACGGAATGCGCCTTGATAGTGATGCCGCGCTCCCGCTCCAGGTCCATCGCGTCGAGCACCTGCGCCTGCATCTCGCGCGCCGTCAGCGAGCCGGTAAGCTCAAGCAGGCGGTCGGCAAGCGTGCTCTTCCCATGATCAATATGGGCGATGATCGCGAAGTTTCGGATGAGTGATGGATCCATGCGAGATAGCTAGCGCTACCTTGATTCTACAGGAGAAAACAGCGCCCCACGACGCGCGCGGAGTACGATGCTTCGTGCGGGTTTCAAGAATAGTCGAGGGCGGATTTGTATCAGGGCACGACTTCAGTCGTGCCGACGAGTTGTTTATTTTTGCCATCCCGAGCCGACTTTAGTCGGCGAGGGATCTGCTTTTCAGCAAACCGTGAAGCCGTGCCCCTTCGAGACCCATTCATGCGTACCGCAATCAGCGCGCTCGCTACCGCATTGTTCACGCTGTTCGTGCCTGCCATCGTTGCCGTTGGGATTCCGCAGATGTGGATCAAGGCGCCTGGCGTCATCATTGCCCCCGGTATCGCAAGCCGCATCCTGGGCACTGCGCTCATCGCGCTCGGAGCCATCGGCTACTTCTGGTGCGCCACGCTGTTCGTCAAGGCGCAGGGCACACCCGCGCCGGCTTTCCCAACCCAAACGACGGTGGTCGGCGGTCTATATCGCATCAACCGTAATCCCATGTACACATCGGTGCTGGCGGTGGTCTTCGGACAGGCCGTGCTCTATCGTGATCGGGCGTTGGCAATCTATGGCGCGTGGTTGGCGCTGGGCTTCCATCTGTTCGTCATTCTGTATGAGGAACCTACCCTGCGCTCGCGCTTCGATGGCGAATATGAGGAGTTCTGCCGGCGCGTGCCACGCTGGGTCCCGCGCCTGCGCTCCTGATCGAAATCATTGAACTCGCACGGAGTTCGACGAGGCACGGCGCTTCCTTGCCGACGTGCGAGCCGTTCGAAGTTTTCTCTTGCTTCCGGGCCTTCTTTGTATTCTGCTTTCATCTTTCCTATCCAAAAACTCTCGCAGAATGAGGTAAACAACACATTGGCCGACGACGATGGTAGTGATAATCCCGATGTAGTTCACTACGAAGGGGGAATTCCAGTTTTTGGTCCCCGCCTTGACAAAGTGGAACGCGAGCAGATTGCAGCCAAGCAACGCGACGAGCACTACAAAGACGCGCAACTCAAAATTAACAGCCGAATGGCTCTTTTCACGGGGTTGCTCGTTGCTTGTAGCCTCATTACTGGCGGCATTAGTGTTTGGCAAGCGACCATAGCCCAAACTGCAGCTTCTGCTGCAAGAGATGCAGCCAAGGCCGCTTCCGACAATGCTAACACGTCTGCTTATGCGCTCCTCCAAAATGAGTGGACTTCTGATTTCACCTTGCAGCAAATGGAATCCCAAACCGCTGCGCAGCAAGATGCTGCAAGTGCGGCCAAGAAGTCTGCTAGTACTGCTAGCGACGCCTTGCATGTTTCCGAGCGAGCCTATTTGATAGTCGGCGCCGTAACCCTCGACATGTCTAAGAAAGTCATCACCGTGCCAATTGTAAATACGGGACGCATACCGTCTGGCAAGGTTGAAGTTGTGGTTCACGACGCAACGATTCTGGCTATTTGGCAACCAAGCAAAGAATTTAAGGTCATTGAGAAGCATTGGAAGAGGCACCACCTGAAATCCATACCTGCCGGTTACTCGAATGTACTAGATATACCTATAACGGAGACAAGCGAGGGGGGACTCGCTGGAGGAGGCCAGCAAGTCATCGTTGCTGGCACTTTAACTTACAACGACGGATTTTCGGACACACCACCGAGAATCTTCCCTTTTTGCAAAGAGTCTGTTTACCACAAGGTTCTCAAAGAGGTAATTGTTACTGAATGCGATCCCTCGGACAAGCTGCCCACACTTGAGCACATAGACGGATACCCCAATAATGAGGAAAAAGACTAGCCCTCTCACGGCAATGGCAATACCAGCGCGACGCCACTTGCACGCCAATGTAGCTGCTGCCGATACCTACAGCGGTTCCAGGATCGATGTATCGATGTATCCGCTTGTACGGGTAGTGCGGGCCTTCAGGCCCGCGTAAACAGACGGAAAAGAAAAACCGCTTCAGCCGCTGAGGTCAACGACCTCAGCGGCTGAAGCGAAGGCGTTTGCCCGCAGGGTACACGGCGCTAAAGCGCCGTACTACCCGTGCTCGCCGGAGTACACCAATTGTGGAGCGGCTCTAAGTCTCCACTGCTCGCCAAGCACTACCAATCTCGCGCATCACTCACTCACCGTCGTCGCCGACAGCAGGATCTCGCAATCCTGACGGGCTTGCGCTGGAGGTTGCGCTGGGGGCTGGATTTCCAATGCGGCTGCGTCCAAATTTTTGTCCACCACTGCTATCACGTTCACAATTCCCTGCGATGTGGTCCAGGCCTTGGCCATGGAGGTACCTCCGCCATCGGTGAACGTAGCGATGGTTTCGCCGCTGTGCCGGTGAAGTCCGGTGCAATCGTAGAGCGGGCGCGCCACGGCTGATTCGGGTGCGATGCCTTCGTTGTGTAAGATCTTCTCCGCTCGCCGCAGCGCCCTTGCCCGAGTTTCTTCCTCGCCATCCTGTTGGGGATCGAAGAAGGAAAATACAAACGTGCCACGATTCTTGCCGTCTTCGATGTAGCCGCGGGTCCACACCGCATCCGGATCTTTGGATTGCCAGCGCTTCCAGGATGCAGGATGGCAGAGCGCTACATCGAGGTCGGGAAACATCGCCGGCTTGAGATCTTCATTCGCCAGGGTGACGTCATGCGAGCCCGCCAGCTCGCCATCCACGTAAAATTCGGCGCGATAGGTCCCGCTCTGCAAGCAGATGCGCGCATCGCTGGCCTGCAAGACGGAATAAAGCAGGCTGGGATGTCCATTCGCGTAGAACTCCGGCTTCACCACGCCTGAGATGGCAGGCAATACTCGCCACGCCTTCCAATCCGGGCTATAGGCGTACCACATGACGACCAGATTGTCTTGCGGCTTGCCAGCCGGATCCAGTGGAAGGTTTTTCAAGTCGCCGCTCCAGCCCAACTCGGCGGCCGAGCCGGTTAGATTAAGGTCCGTCAACTTGATGCCTGAGTCCGCCAGCGTCCGCCCTTTGGCAGGCGGCCAAGCCGCCGCCACGAACTCCGACTTCAATTTGGGCAAGTCCGTGCTCTCGAATTGCTTGCAATAGGCTGCGTCGTTCAGGCCGGTACAGTATTGCCGGAAGACATCAAGATCGGTAATCGCCCCGCCAATCGCCGCCGCATTGTTGGCTACGAATGGAGCTTTGCCGGGGTTGCCCAGCGCGACCGTTTGCTGGTAGGTTTCCAGCGCCTCTTTCTCGTTCCCTTCCGCAAGCTGCGCCACCCCAAGGTTAAAGCGAGCGACCACATCGTTCTTGTTAAGGTCAATGGCTGCGACGGTAGCTTGCCGGCCGAGCTCCACGGATTTGCGATCGCCTTTGACCAGTCCATCCGCATAGGTGTTGAATCCGACATCGCCCACCAGATCCATCGGAGGCGCGAAGCCCTGATCTGTGAGAAGTTTTCTGGCGTCCCGTTCCGCCTGGGAAACTTTGCCCAAAGAATCCTTCGAGATGAGACTGACGAATCCCCCTTCGTTCAGTTGCGGCGTACTAGCGCCATTGGTGGCGCGCGCGAAATACAAGTTTGCCCCGGCAAATGTGGGACGAATTTGGGCGGCGCAGCCAAATTCCTTCGCCGCCTTGGCCAACTCAGTGGGATCATCTCCCGAGCCTTCAAAGAGCACCCAGCCGCGCGCAAAATGTTCCGCAGCCAAGTTCTATCAGGTCATTGTCGGCGATCTCATTGGGCAAACGGCAATCGCTTCTCGCGGGTTTCAGCACGATCGCTTTATCTTCAAAGCGAATGAACAAGCCCCGCAATACGCCGACACCCACCAGGCCACAAGCGAATAGAACCAGGATGAAGGCGGCGCTGGTCCGGCCCATGCCCAGCGCCTGTCCTAGCAGGTATAGCGCGATGGCAAACAAGGTCAGCAGCGCCAGAAAAGTAGTCGCCTCCCGTTGATAGCCCAGGCTCATCTCGTTATTGGCGCTCCAGCGCGCTAATGCTTTTGCCGGATCATGGTAGCTCTGGGTTGATCACCATCTTACGTGGGAAAGTGCACATCCTGTTCCGGACCCAGCTCGCCGGTCATGAGCTTATGTATTTCCGGCTCCTTCTTCTCGAACTTCTCCAGAATTTTCCGCCGCTGTTGCACCTGGTCCGCCGCATCCTTCTGGCTCAGCAGATCGGGTTCTTCCTTGGCCAGCTCCAAGCGCTGGCGGGCGGCTTCGTAGCGAAGGTGATAGTCCTCGGCCGTCGCTACTCGCCCCACCATGTAATTCCACACTGTCACTTCGCGTGAGTTCAGGCGGAAAAGTTCGGCCTGGTCGGCCAGCGCCGCACTGGTCGCCTTGGAAGACTTCACCGCAGCCCGGCTGTAGAAATATCCGCTCAGCGCGCTAAGAACGGCACTAACTGCGATCATGGAAATGACGAAGCGGCCGAATCTGTGCGCTACCGGCGCAACGTGCAGACGCATGCCGGCGAAGAGCGCAGGATCGACTTCGGCGGGATGAACCGGCTCCTCTTCCTCATCCTCGTCTTCGCTCCCTCGGAAGATGATGCGGGTCACCGGCTTGGCTTTGGTGCGTCGCGTCGTATCTTCCGCTTCGGCTCTAGCCGCAAAATGAAACTTGCGCGCCAAGGGCCGGCCAAGCAGCGCCAAAACTCCAAACCCGGCCGTGAACATCAGGAAGTCTTTCCAAGCCGGGGGAGTCGATCAACATGGCCATCACTAATCCGGACAATGCCAGCAACCCGCCGATCCAGACCAATATTTTTTCGTTCCTTGGCTTGCTGTGGCTCAGTTGCGCGAAGGTGAGAAATGCGAGCGCCACCACAAACAGCACGACGGCAACGGCAAGACGTATGACTTTAGCCTGCCCGCGGGTGACGTCAGCTTCCAGTTTCTCCCATATGTTGGGAAAGCTGCCATCCTCCTGCCGGCGCGGACCCATACCGTGTCAAAGCCGAGCGCCCGCAAGAAAATGGCGCTGTGCATCGCTATCGATGGCTCCATCGCATAGGGAAGATAGACATAGAAGTAGTTGAGGTATGGCCGAAGTGAGCGGACGTGGGCAGCTTCTTCCTCAGCTTGCAGCGTTTTTAGTGCCGCCTGGCGCTTGTCCAGGGCCGCAAGCTTGCCCGGCTGTTCCTGATCGCCGTCCGCGGAGGGTGAATGCAGCGCCGCGCTGTTCTCATAGCGAGTGCGGCTGCTAACTTTGCTGAGCAACTCCTGCCGCTTCACCAGTTCCAGCATCTCCCCCTGCTGCAACCTTCTTTCGAAGCGCAGGGTTTCCTGCTCCGCCAACGCCGCCCGATAAGCCGTCACCGCACCGAGCATGGCCACGACCGCCATGAACATGGCGATCGAGATCGACATCAGCTTGGCTTCGGCCATCCTCGCCTCTTTGGTCATGGCCTCCTGAAGCTTCGCCTCGCTGAGTTTGATTTCCTTAAGGTCGTCGGTAGCTTGTTGTTCTTCCACGGCCCAACTCCGGGAAGGGGCTAAAACCCCCGAATTACTGTGAACGGCTTGGGACGCAGATCAGAAGGTCCGCACTACCCGAGCTCGTTGACTGATTTCCTGATTCGCTTGTCTCTGTGAATAACCACAGGTGATGTAAGGGGAGTTGCAGAAATATAGCACAGGTAGCGTTCTGGCACTAAGGGTTAATTGCGGTGGGCGCTGCCCGGTCGGACCTGATATTGATCCCTGGGTTTTGCGATTTTCCCAACGCTTTGGCAACCAATTCGGACATCTTGGTATCTAACCGTGCTAACGGGGTGAGGTGCCAGCGTGATCACCCGATCACTTCAGCCTGAGCGCATGCTGCGACGCGTCAGAAGTGTTTTTGTCGCCGCCCCTGATCCTCGTTCCTCAAACAGCAATTGGCATTATGCCATTGCTTTGCCAGTCCGCAATTGTCAGCTTCCGTTCAAGCTCATCTGCCGCGTCGCCGATAACCCCTTTGTGCACAAGTCTGCGGTCATCCTGGGGTTAATCCTTGCGTTGAGTGCGGCCACCCTGGCAGGAATTGGAGAATGGGCCGCTGGGGGATTTAGCGATTCCGCGGCCGATCCAGCATCGTCTAGCGCTCCCACGGAAGTTCCGGCGGAATACGCGGGAAGTCACTTAATCGCGGTTGCGCCCATGCCGGCGAACTTGCTCCCCGCAGGCAGCTACGCTCCCGCCAGTTCTCCGGAATACACCATTCAGCGCACCGTGCCCGAAGTTCGGCTCGAGTTCACAGTGGCCGACGAACAAGGCCGCCTGGTACACGATCTTTCAGCGAAAGATATTCGCATCCTCGACAATCAAGCGCCTGTGGAACACTTTGACGATTTCGTGCGCGACGAAAATCTGCCCTTGCGCCTTGGAATGGTCCTGGACACCAGCGATTCCGTGAAGCGCGTACTGCCGGAGGAAAAGGCCGCGGCGATCAAGTTCCTGGACAGCATCATGCGGCCGCAGAGCGATCGCGCCTTCGTGATGGCGTTTGGCGCGGAGGTCCACATGTGGCAGACATCCACCGCCGACCGCGCGCAATTAATTGACGCAGTAGATCGCCTGCAGCAACCGGGATGGGGCACGCGTTTCTATGACGCGCTGTACTCCGCGTGCAGCGAACATCTGTCGCATCCGGACGACAGTAGCCGGGTGCATCGCGCCGTCGTGGTTCTGAGCGATGGCGACGATACCGAGAGCTTCCGTGATCTGAAGGATGTTATAGCCATTGCTCTGCGCGGCGAAATCCAGATCTATGCGTTGACTCTGCATGGCAAGAAGCAGGCGCCTCGCAGTGACGCGGTGCTGCAACGTCTGGCTGATGAGACCGGTGGCCGGTTCTATGTGGCGCAATCCAGCAAGGACCTGGAAGGTGCGTTCGCGGAGATCGAGCAGGACCTGAGAACCCAATACTATGTGTCGTTCCCACCGCAACAAGTGACGCCAGGGTTCCACAGCTTGCAAGTGGATGTGCGCGCGCCACAAAAATTGCAGGTCCATGCCCGCCAAGGATACTACGCCTTGGCGCAATAAGAATTACAAGTGGGCGCTGCGCTTCGTATGACAATTAGTGGTTCAGCTCGCGGCGCACTACGCCCGCAAGAGCGAGCAGGCCAGAGCCAAACAGCAGGATGCCGCTGGGTTCAGGGACCGGCGGGCCGCAATCGGGGCCGGCGCCGCAGCCGCCGAGCGTGAACGATTCTCCGGAGAAACCGCACGGGCCGCTGCCGGCTGGGTTCATAAAGAAGCAAGACGCGGCACCGCCGTTGACGTCCCAAGCGTCTGACCCGCCTACAGAGTCAGTGGCACCATTCAGGGTGAGATAGTACGTGTTTCCAGCCCTCTGCGCCGAGGCGCCGGTGAGGTTCACTTGGGTGTTGTAAACGTCGAAACCGAAGGGGTTGGAACCGATGAAAGTGGAGCCAGCCACGCCGGAGCCGCTGCCGAGGTCGCTAGCGAACGAGGTGGTGCCGAGCGCCCAGCTGACACCCGTCGGGGTACCGAAAGTCCACTCGCCAAAGTTAAGGACGCCGGGCGTGCCGCTAGCGCTTGCAACAAACCCGTCGGAAATGGTCTGGCCAAACGCTCCGGCAGGACCGTCGATAAACAGCGCATTGGTGTTGCCATCTATTGGACCGTCGTCATAGATGGGACCCGCGAAGGCGGTACTGGCCAACGCGAGACAGAGAATTGCGAGCAGGGGAAAAAATGTAGTACGCATAAAGGTCAACCTCGTGGGTCTGTTAGAGGCCGCTCCCATTCTCGTCCCCTCTCCAGCGGCTACAACATATAACTGTTCCGAAAGTGCAACCGGTTCCCGTTTTGGTATTCACCCGCGAATACTAAGAAATGGTGAGCGGAGCAATTCGCTCTCGAGGGTTACCTCACGTACAGTGAACGATGCCATAGCGAAGTTGCGGTTCGCGCCTTGCCGCGGTTTCGGGAGGCGCGATCGCACAAGTGATTCTGCGACACAAGAAAAGCCGGAGCACCATCCTCTGGCTTTCCACGAAGACATGCAATTAACGAATCAGCTTGCGGCGCAATACGCCAACCAGTCCGAGGATGCCGGAACCAAACAGCAGGATGCTGCTGGGCTCAGCCGGGAGGCCGCAATTGGGGCCGGTCCCGCAGGTTATCGTGTTTGCGACGACCGTGAACGATTCCCCGGGGAAACCGCACGGACCGCTGCCCGCTGGGTTCTCGAAGAAGCAAGCCGCAGCACCGTTGTTGATGTCCCAAGCGTCTGAGCCGCCTAAGGAGTCAGTGGCACCATTCAGGGTGAGATAGTACGTGTTCCCAGCCGTCTGCATCGCGGCGCCGGTGAGGTTCACTTGGGTGTTGTAAACGTCGAAACCGAAGGGGTTGGAACCGAGGAAAGTGGAGCCAGCCACGCCGGAGCCCCTGCCGAGGTCGCTAGCGAACGAGGTGGTGCCGAGCGCCCAGCTGACACCCGTCGGGGTACTACCCGGGGCAACCCACTCGCCAAAGTTAAGGACGCCGGGGGTGCCGCTGCCGGATGCAACATACCCGTCGGAAATGGTCTCGCCAAACGCGCCGCCAGGACCGTCGATAAACAGTGCATTGGTGTTGCCATCTATTGGACCGTCGTCATAGATGACACCCGCGAAGGCGGTAGTGCACAATGCGAGACACAGAATTGTAAGAACGAAAAAAGATATAGTCCGCATGAAAGGTATACCTCGTTGGGTCTGCCAGTATACCTCCTTGGGTCTGCTAGGGGCCACTCCTATTCTCGGCCCCTCTACAGCGGCCGCAACACAGAATCGTTACCAAATACGGCATGTTCCCATTTGGTTTTCACCCGCGAATACTAAGAAATGGTGAGCGGAGCAATTCGCTCTGGGGGGTACCTCACGTACAGTGAACGACGCCATAGCGAAGTTGCGGTTCGCGCCTTGCCGCGGTTTCGGGAGGCGCGATCGCACAAGTGATTCTGCGACACAAGAAAAGCCGGAGCACCATCCTCTGGCTTTCCACGAAGACATGCAATTAACGAATCAGCTTGCGGCGCAATACGCCAACCAGTCCGAGGATGCCAGAACCGAACAGCATGATGGTGCTGGGCTCAGGGATCGGGGGCCACAATCGGGGCCACGGCCACTGCAGGTCGTAATCGTCGTCGTCCCGGCGGCTGACAGTGTGAACGATTCCCCGGAGAAACCGCACGAACCGCTGCCCGCTGGGCTCTCGAAGAAGCAAGTCGCAGCACCGTTGTTGATGTCCCAAGCGTCTGAGCCGCCTAAGGAGTCAGTGGCACCATTCAGGGTGAGCCAGTACGTGGTCCCAGCCGTCTGCATCGCGGCGCCGCTGAGGTTCACTTCGGTTTCCCAAACCTCGAAACCGAACGGGTTGAGACCGAGATCGCGGGAGGTGCTGAGGTCGATGCCGCCGGAGCCGCTGCCGAGGGTGGTACCGAACGAGCTGGTGCCGAACGCCCAGCTTATACCCGTCGGGGTACTACCCGGGGCAACCCACTCGCCAAAGTTAAGGACGCGGGGGACGCCGCTACCGGATGCAACATACCCGTCGGAAATGGTCTGGCCAAACGCTCCGCCAGGACCGTCGATATACAGCGCATTGGTGTTGCCATCTATTGGACCGTCGTCATAGATGACACCCCCGAAGGCGGTAGTGCACAATGCGAGACACAGAATTGTAAGAACGAAAGAAGATATAGTACCCATGAAAGGTATACCTCCTTGGGTCTGCTAGGGGCCACTCCTATTCTCGGCCCACAGCGGCCGCAACACAGAATCGTTACGAAATACAGCATGTTCCCATTTGGTATTAACCCGCAGATTCCAAGAATCAAGAAACGAGGCTCCGCCCACCAGAACGTCGCTTTCCGCTCAACCCCTCACGCACCACGCCCTCTAGTCGAAAAGGTTGGTCAGATATAATCCTCGCCATTGGGGAGCCGGAGTGACTTCTGTAGATCTGAAACCGATGGCGGCGACGCAGCCGCCGCGCGAAACAGGGCGGTTGCATTGGGTCGAGGCGCGGACGTGGGTCCTGAGTCTCCTGTTGGTCGCCGCAACCGTCGCGCTTTACTATCCCGTCCAGGGGCATCCGTTCGTCAATTACGATGACAGCGTTTACGTTACGGCGAACTTGCACGTGCAGGGAGGTTTGGACTGGGACACGGTGCAGTGGGCGTTCACAACGTTCGAGGCGGCCAACTGGCATCCTGTGACCTGGATCTCGCACGCTTTGGATTGCCAGCTTTTCCAGTTGAACCCCGCTGGCCCCCACGATGTGAATCTTCTTTTGCATGTGGTGAACGTCCTGCTGTTGTTTTGGGTGCTGTATCGGGCGACCGGTTTTGCGGGCCGTAGTTTCATGGTGGCTGCGTTGTTCGCGTTGCATCCCATCAATGTCCAAACCGTGGCTTGGGTGGCCGAACGCAAGAACCTGCTAAGCATGCTGTTCTTTCTGCTCGCGCTGGGCGCATACCGATGGTATGTGCGCGAGCCTCGGGATGGGCGCTTCGCCATAGTCGCACTGCTGTTTGTGCTGGGATTGATGGCCAAGCCGCAAGTCATAACCCTACCATGCGTGTTGTTGTTGTGGGATTACTGGCCCTTGCGGCGCATGTTTGCGTCCGCTGCAGATGCTTCGCCGAGCGCAGAGCTTGCAACCATCCCGCCTAAAAGTTTCTCCTGGCTGGTGCTGGAAAAACTTCCGCTGTTCGCCATCGCCGCAGCCGGCTCAAGCATTACCATGTATGCGCAGCGCACAGGCGGCGCCAGGAATTGGGCCCCGCGTTTCCTTCGACTGGAAAACGCGATTGTCAGTTATGCCCGATACATAGGAAAGGCATTGTGGCCGTCGCGCCTGGCGCTTTTCTATCCATATCCCGACTCATTTAAAGCATGGACGGTATTGGCGGCGCTGGTTTTGCTGATGGTGGTCACTGCATTCGTAATCCTACAGCGCCGCCGCCGCTATCTCGTGGTGGGATGGCTTTGGTTTGCAGGAACTCTGGTCCCCATGATCGGTCTGATCCACGTTGGTGGGCAGGCAATGGCTGATCGCTACGCCTATCTCCCGTTGATCGGCTTGTTCATCATGATTTGCTGGGGCGTAGCGGATTGGTCAGAGCAAAGGCGCATTTCCCCGGCTTGGCTGGCGACTGTGAGTGTCGTGTTGTTATTGGCGCTGACGGTGGTGGCTCGTGTCCAACTCGATTACTGGGCTGACAACGTGAGGCTGTGGTCTCACACATTGCAGGTCACGGGCCCGAATTTCATAGCCGAGAATAGTATCGGGGTGGCCCTGGAGCGCCAGGGCAAAATCGATGATGCCGTTGCACACTTCCGGGCGGCTGCGCGTATCAACCCCAACGACCCTTCCAGCAACCTGAACCTCGCGGAGTACGACCGGCTGCATGGAAGATTGCTTGAGTGCATCGAGCGATGCCGAAGAATACCAGCCATGACGCAGATGACCATACAAAAGGTGCAAGCATACGAAACCATGGCCCTCGCTTATCGGGCGCTGGGAGACGAGGCTCATGCGCGGGAATGTGAGGAGGAGGCGCAAAAATTCAGCGCCGACAGTAAACCCGCTGACTAACGCCGAAGCGCTGCTGTACGGGAGAATCGCAGGAGCGACGCCTCCTGGTGCTCAGCGGTTATTCACACTCTGATTGATCATATTAAGACCGCGGTTCAGCAGCAAGAATTGCTGCAGGTCGTTGCGGCGCAGAGTCATGTTGTAATGGCGTCCTTTAAAGGTCCCATCCAAGACCATGTGGTCGGGATCTGGATCTTCATATGTGAAGTCCGCCTTTTTCTGGCTCGGCTCTCCAGGAACTGCCAGACTGAAAGTCTTTGTCGTGGGATCAAGTGTCAGATCATAGTTCACTATCTGACTATCCATGAGCTGGAAGTAAAAAGTCTCGGGCGTGTCGAAGATCACGCGTTGCCAGCGGACCGAATTGGTAAGCAGTGGAGGCTGGGCCGCGCCGTCGACTACAAATTCCTCCACCGACCAGATTCCCCGAACGGGCGGCGGGAGGTAGGTATTACGCTTGATGGCATCAACGTGAGCTTGATTCAAACAAACCACCAGGGCAAGCGCCCCGATTCCAAACTGTCCCCACAGGGCCCAGCGGTTGAGTTGCCGGTCTTGCAGCAGCGGGACGGTTGGCAACGGTTGCGTCGGGCGATTACGCAAGAAGAAATTCAGCAGCCGCTGCACGTCGGGGAGCAGCAGGAACAAGCTCATCAGCACCAGATGTACCGAGTAGATCTTCCTGGGCACGTCATAGCAGAAGTTGAGCATCAACACATTGCTCATGACTCCGAAGGTCACTAGTGATCCGAGGACGGTAAAGCGAGGTACGATGAGCAGCAGGCCGCCCGCCATTTCGGCCATCCCGGCGAAAGTGCTGTACGCCCTCGACATCCCCATGAAAGTCCACAACAGACCCATGGGTGAGGAGTTTCCGTAATAGTCGACGATGCGATACAAAGGGGGCGGCGCAAACTGCATGCGGAATAGCTTGTTGGCACCGTAGCTGATCATCGCAACCGCCAGCGTCAAGCGAACGAACACCCTGAGCCATTCGTAGAGTTGGTCATAATTCTTCCGCTTGCGGTCAATCCATGACCAGATTGCCGTGGCAATAATCGCCACTACCACCAGGCAAAACAGCAGAATGTAATCATATAGTTGGTCACCGCTGCCGTTGGCGACTTCCGTCATGTCGCCGTGTAAACGAAGCAGATTTTCTCCCACCCAGGGTACGATGGCGTGCCACATCCGCCGATAGGCGTCATTGTGGGGCATACCGGAGCCCAGAGATCCCACGGCACCAGGAAATATGTAAAGCAGGAAATAGCAGAATACGAATCGGAAGGCGACACGGGTGGAAGCTCGCCAAGTGTTCTCGACAGCCGTGCGCGGCTCTGCTTCCCGCAGCATTTGCGGTTCCATGATTCCTCTTAATGGGACAGTGATTGTATCGTCGTAGCGGTTCCGGCAATGCCATCGCAGAGCCGAAAGCTGAAGCATTCTCTCGCGAATGAAAGGTTTGGCGCAACTACTTTCCGGGATGAGAGATTCGCACGATCTCTCGCAACGGTGCTATTCGATATAGCGAAGCGCAACTCGCCCGCTCGATAGGCTGAAACCTTTTCAGTACTTAACAGTTCAGACTGTGGCGTGTTCACCAGCGAGCCGCAGGGGGCAGCACACAACGACGCCATCGCACAAGTAAGTAGAGAAAAGCCGGAGCACTGGGCTCCGGCCTTCGATAAGACCTGGGGAAGGGTCGGGTCTAAACTAGCGAGTCAGCTTGCGGCGCAGTACGCCAGCCAAACCGAGGATGCCAGAGCCGAGTAGCATGATGCTGCTGGGCTCAGGGGTCGTCCCGCTGGTGGTGGTGGTGCTGGTGGTGCTGGTGGTAGTGGTCGCGCTGGTGCTGATCGTGAACGATTCTCCCGGGAAACCGCAAGGACCGCTGCCCGCTGGGTTCTCGAAGAAGCAAGTCGCAGCACCGTTGTTGATGTCCCAAGCGTCTGAGCCGCCCAAGGAGTCAGTGGCACCATTCAGGGTGAGATAGTACGTGCCCCCCATCGTCTGCGGCAAGAGACCGGTGCCGCCGCTGAGGTTCACTTCGGTTTCCCAAATCTCGAAACCGAACGGGTTGGGACCGAGATCGTGGGAGGTGCTGAGGTCGATGACACCGGAGCCGTGGCCGAGGTCGGTACCGAATGACGTGCTGCCGAACGCCCAGTTGATAGCCGTCGGGGTAGAGCCCACGGCAGTCCACTCGCCAAAGGTAAGAACGCCGGGGGTGCCGCTACCGGTTGCCATATACCCGTCGGAAATGGTCTGGCCAAACGCGCCGCCAGGACCGTCGATAAACAGTCCATTGGTATTGCCATCTATTGGACCATCGTCATAGATGACACCCGCGAAGGCAGTACTGCACAGCGCGAGGCACAGAATTGTGAGCAGTGAAAGCAAAGCGATACGCATTTTCAAGGATCGAACCCTCCTTTAGGTTCAAATCAGAAATGTTCCCACTCGTAGCCCCATAGCGAGAGAGGCCACTGCTGAAATAGCAATTCCGCTGCCATCGTAAACCCCTTAGATCCATCACTTGTGGGCCTGGGGTGTGCAGGCATTTGCGACATTGTTCTAGGGAATTTCCCTCCGATTTGTCCATCCGGAGCTTCGCGTAGCCCGTGTTATTTCAATAGCTTGGCCGAATCCGAACATTTTTTTGGTGTCCAATTTGTCAGGCTGGCAAGCTCGTGACCTTGCCGATTGCTCCGTAACGGCAATCCAGGGTGGCCCGAAGCACAGTTTGCGCCTAACGCCGTTTGCATACTTGGGATAAGCCGAAAGGGCATGCGCTGGGTGCCGCGCGAGAGCTGTCGGAGCTAGTGTCTAATGGATTGAAAGATTGTACTTGGGATCGTATTCGCCGCCTTCTCGAAATACTCCTTGGAATGCTTGTTATCCCCGAGCCTGAGATAGACATAACCCAAATTAATGAAGACTTGACGGAGCCGGTCGTCGTCGCCCGCTTTCGCCAGGTACTTGTTGTAATAATCAATAGACTCCCGGTAGTGGCCGCTTTCATGCAGGTATAGGGCAACGCCCAGGTTGGCGTCAGTATTGGTGGGATCGGAGTCCAGCACCTTGAGGTAGTGCGGCAAGGCCTGGTCTCTGTGTCCCGAATTCCTCAGCGTGTCGCCTAGGCAAGACTCGGCGAACGAATTTCGATCGGTGACCTGCACCGTGTGTGACCAAATCGTTAAATCATTGGCCCAATAGCCGACTTGACGATACGTGAGCACCGCCAGAACGGCCAACACGGCTATGCTGATCGCCGGCAGCAACGCGGCGGGAAGATGCCGGGCTTGGGCCCAATCGGCCACACCCCAACAGAACATAATGAAAAGCCCCAGAAACGGCAGGTAAGCATACCGGTCGGCCATGGATTGTCTTCCCACCTGCATGAGGCCGATCATTGGTACCATGGTTCCCAGAAACCACAGCCAGCCGACTGCAAGGTAACGGCGGCGCCAGTAAATCGCCGCGAGCGCGGTGACAGCCAACAGAAAAACCATAGCGGTCGCTACCTGCCACAGCCGTATGCTGTTGCCTGGATGGAGGTACATCGGGGCCAGGCGCGAGGGCCAGAACGCCTTCTGCATATACTTCGCATAGGCCACGATCGCATTTTCCACGCGAACCGGGAACGTGTAGGGCCAATACTGGGGACGGCCCACTTTCTGCGCTTTCATCGTCACGTATGCATCGATCAGGCAAATAACAAAAAGAGGAATCTTCTCTTTGACCAGGGCGTAGAGGCCCCTTGGCGGAATCTCGGTTTCAAGGTTGGAACCCAATTGACTAGTACCGAAGCGCAGACGGTTCAGCGGCCAGTAGTCCCACAGCAAGAGAACACAGGGGAAGGTAATCACCTGCGGCTTAGACATCAAGCCCAACACGAACAGAAGCGTGACCACGATGTAGCGGCCGACTCGCGGCTTGCAGGCATACCAGCGGTAAGCGCCCAGCGCGAGCAGGAAAAACAACATGCTCAGCATGGTCTTGCGCTCTGCGACCCAGGCCACCGATTCGACGTTGATGGGATGCAAGGCAAATAACGCGGCCACCATTAAACTGCGGCCGGCATACCCCGTCGCCTTCCACAAGACCCAGAAAATCAACACAACATTAATGAGGTGCAAGAGGACGTTCTCATCATGCGGGGCCGCGGGGCCCAGGCCGAAGAGCTGGCAGTCAAGAGCGTGAGAAATCCATGTCAAGGGATGCCAGTTGGAGGCGTAGTAGCTGGTGAGTGCCCACTCGAAGGTGCTCCAATGCAATCCCGTGTTGACCCCAACGTTCTTACTCACATAACCGTCGTCATCGAGACTGAAATACGGGTGCCGATGGACTTGCACATAAACGGCTGCTGTAACCAGCAACACGAGAAGTAGGAGAGCTAGAATCGGTTTCGCTGGCAAGGTGAAACGCCCGGTCTTGAGCCGGGATTGGACCTGTTCTGGAATTTCTTCTGGTATTTGGACGTCGGCGGAAGCCACAGACCCTCCTACGAACCGAGCGATTATAGTCTGCTCCGTCTGTATTGCGCAGTGACAAATCTCGTCCATTTTACAGGTGGTAACAATGAGTCCGGCTTCGGAGTTCGCCGGTCCCGCCGCTGTGCCGGTCCCGCCGCACAGTCTTGCAACTCAGCGACTCTGCTTTTCTGCGAGGCTTGCGGCACGGGCCTTGGCACGATCCGCATCCGCCGCGCGGCCCTGCTGTTGATAGATCTGAGCCAGGTTAAGCCACGGCTGAGGAGCATCGGGGGCAAGCCGAACCGCTTCCTCCTGAAAGGAGGCAGCTTTCATGGGGTCCCCGATTCTGCTCCAGGCGGCGGCCCGGCCAGTTGCCACGTTATAGTTGAACGAACCCCGGCCGGTTGTCTTCTTATCTTCCGGAGAAGCGCTGCGAACCGCTTCGTCAAACGCCTGCAATGCGGCATCAGTACGCCCGACTTGAAGGGAATAGTAGCCCAGCAGCACAAACGTCGATGATGGATTGGCTTGGAGCTCGGCGGCCTTTCTCAGGGCAGCTATTGCGGCGCTGGCCCGATTCTCCTTTTTGTAGAAGCCTGCTAGGTCCGCCCAGGTGTGCTCGTTCGGACTAAGAGCTACAGCGGCTAATAATTCCTGTTCAGCTTCGGACCGGCGATCCATCGCCGAGAGTGCACTGGCGCGCACCAGATGAGCGCTTGCGCTGCCAGGAAAAAGCGCCAGGGCTTTTGCGCTGGCAGCTAGCGCATCAACATTGCGCCCGAGCACGGCAAGAACGTAGCCCGCGTTGACCCATGCAGAAAATTCTCCAGCACGGCTCTTACCCTCGGCTGCCGCAGGTAGCGGAGCAGTAGCGCAATCCACCGGAAATTGCTGGATCAGCGCTTCCGTCTGCTCTGTGCGGCGGACGAAAACAGCAGACACTTCGTCGAGGTAAACCGGGCGCCAAGTGCTGCTGTTGCAAAACTCTTTCAGATGACCTTGTTTGATGCCATCTTCGAGCGAAAAGAGAATAGTGTTGATGTGGTAGTGGTTTGCTTGCTGCTCCCAGACAGCCGAATCCGTGGGGCTCTCCAGCAACTCGTGGCGCTGTTCTGTCCGTTGCAGGCCGAAGAGTGTGTCCCGGCCATCGACATAATCGAGCCACCGGGGTCCGAGTCTCCAGCTAACGTAGCCGCCCTCGTCGTAGTTATTGAAAATCTCTCCCGGAAGGTTTTCGCGTTCGATGAACTCGGCGGCCCGCTGAGGAAACCACCCGCTCAATCCCACGCCGAATGTTGCAATTTCCGGAATGCCGCCGAAGTAATAACGATTAGTGACTAGATCGGCTGAGCGCGCAAAGGCCAGTCCCACAAGTAACAAAACGGCGGCACTGGCAAGGACCGAACGCAGACGCGGCGGACTGATCCAGGAGCCAACGCGCATCAATGCCGCGAACAGGATTGGTCCGCCGACCACAACAACCACGCAGGCGAACACCGCGCCCATGCGGATATGACGAACCGGAGCATAGATTGCTGCGAACAGCAGGATTGCCGCACCCAGTTGGACCCGAAGCAACGCAATCACGCCAGCCACGAGCGCGATGGCCAACAGAATAAACAGCGCGCTTCGCGGGCCTCCCACAGAAAAAGCGGCGCTGGCCGTGGGCCAGTTCAGGCGTACACCTTGCCATTCCGTGATCCACATCTGCTGCTGCGAGCCGGCGCGCTCTTGCAACATCAACGCGCGGTAAATTCCCCAGCCCCAGGGATTCACCAGCGTGGCCAGTGCAGTGGCCCCCAACCACATTGACGCCCGCCGCAATCTTTGGATTGCGATCTGACGACGCAGTTTGCCGCAGACCATCTCCAATAATTCTGTACCAGAGTAGGCCAAGATGAGCCCAAGTCCCGCGGCAAAGCCAAAATGAACATTGACCCAGACGACCATCAAAGGCGGCAGCAGCCAAAGAGGCGCACGGGTGGTTTGATAGTGTTGCCACAGGATGGAGAGAAACGCAGCGAACAGCACCACGCTAAACATATCAGCGCGGGGAGGAGTGCGCGCCGCTATGAGAGGCACCGCAAGGATGGCGATACCGGCGCTGACTGCGGAGCCGCGACGGAGCAGCAGCGCAATAGTGCCTACACACGCAGCCGCGCTCATCCAGGACAGCAGCGCGTATCCCCCCAGCAGGAAAACCGCGTAGAATACCACTCCGGCCCCTACCGGATAGATCCAGGGTTTCCCTTGCGCGGTGTACGACAAGACGTCGGTTGAAGGAACCTGATGATGCTGGACGACCCAGCGCCCGGTTGCCAATTGCCAGCCCGTGTCAAAGTCCGCGACGGTTCGCAGGCCGGCGCAGAAGGCATAGATCAGGGCAACGCAGGCAAGAATAAAGAAGAGGCGCCGTTCGAGAGTAGTATCTTCCCGAGTTCGAGAACCTGTCTTGTTTCGGTTCACAGCTAGAGTATAGCGAGTCCAGGATTGCGACGGGAATGCGGACGTGGACTGCCGTCAGCCTAATCGTGATCGCAGCTTGGCCCAGCGAATCCGTGCTTCATTCTATTCTATGTTGCCACTCGCTCGCCCACTCCCCACGGCCGGTCACGATAGGATGAATCAGCGCCTAGTATCGTGACGGCATGTCTCGCGGTCGCTCCCAACCCGCACCCATCTCCCACCTTGCCGCGGTGCTGATCATTGCCACAGTGGCGACGGTATGGGGTTTCGGCTTTCCCGCGACCCGCATCGTGCTCGACGGCGGTCTCTCCGTGGGCGCACTGATGGGGCTCCGCTTTCCCATCGCTGGCCTGGTGATGTTCATCATCATCCGCGCCAAAGGAATTCCGATCACCCGGCGCGGCGTAGTGGACGGCATCTGGCTCAGCCTGGTGTTGGTCTTTGTCTTCTGGCTACAGACTGATGGCATGCGCTTCACCACGACCGGCAAGGCCGGGTTTATCACTGGTCTGTACGTGTTGTTCACGCCGCTAATTGCCGCGGCCATCGGTCAGCGAGTGAAGCTGGCCTCAGCGCTGGGTGCGGTGATAGCGGCTTACGGAATGTACCTCCTGCTTCATCTGCGGGGCGCGTGGTGGAGCGGTTGGAACCGAGGCGACATCGAGATCCTGCTGTGCGCGATTCTGTGTGCCGTTCACATCGTGATGATGGGCGCGTTCACTCGCCGCTCTGAGGCGTGGCTGCTGGCGGGCTCGCAGGTGATGGTCTGCGGCGTCGTGTCGGTCGCGGTTACCATGTTCTTGCCCACGCCGTACGGATTTCAGAATGCCGTCGCGGCGCTGTCGCACTGGCCGGTTGCCGCTGCGGCGCTTTACCTCGCACTCGGGTCCACGGTCTTCGCCTTCTGGGGACAAGCCACCGCGCAAACACGCCTCGGTCCCACAGAGTCGGCTGTACTCTTCAGTCTGGAGCCGGTGGTGGCCGCAGTGCTCAGCGTGGTCTGGCTGAAGGAGCCAATGTCGGTGCGCCAAGCCGTCGGCGGCGCGCTGATCGTGGCGGCCATGATTGTCGCCGAGGCCCTGCCGTATATGTTTCGCGCGATCACGGTGCCCGACACAAGGCCGTGAAAAGCTGTCAGCTATCAGCCATCAGCCAAAGCGCTGTCATCCCGACCGAGGACTTTAGCCCGAGTGGAGGGACCACTATCCTCCCACATTCTTAGCGCCAGTAGGGGTTCTTCGACTCCGGCGGCCAAATGCGGGCCGCCGTCGCTTAGAACGACATGCAGGCAAGGCAGAAGGTCTTAGCCGAGAGCTGACGGCTGATAGCTAGACGGCCGATAGCTGAAAGCTCTCACCTGCATTACCATCGTTTCGTGCGCGAAAAGGTACTTCGCTACATCCGGCGACGAAAGTTGATGCGCGCGGGCGACCGCGTCTGCATTGCCGTCTCGGGTGGTGCGGATTCAGTCGCTTTGCTGCGCGTGCTGCTCGAGCGTCGCACAGAGTTGGGTATCGTCCTCTCGGTTGCGCACTTCAATCATCGGCTGCGAGGAGGGGCATCGGAAGCCGACGAAGCTTTTGTCGCGGAGTTGGCGCGACAATATGACTTGGAATTTTTCGCCGGCAGCGGCGACGTGCGCGATCACGCGCTCACCAGCAAGTTGAGTCTGGAGGCGGCGGCGCGGAATCTGCGTTACCGCTGGTTCGGTTGGTTGGCGGCGCAGAAGAAGCTGGAGGCGATTGCAACCGGGCATACGCTCGACGATCAAGCCGAAACCGTGTTGCTGAAATTTCTGCGCGGCGCGGGCACGCGCGGGTTGGCGGGAATTTACCCGGAGATCGCCGTCGGGGTCACGCCTCGCGATCCTTTTCAGCCGGCGGAACGCGGAGCTGAAGCCCCGATCTGTCAGGACAGAAGCTCCCGCGTAACTGGCGCCCGCATCGTTCGCCCCCTGCTGGAAGTCACGCGCGCGGAGCTTGAACAATATCTTGTTGCTCTCGGCCAGGCGTGGCGCGAAGACGAGAGCAACCTTGAGCAGCGTTTCGCGCGCAATCGCGTACGCCACGAACTGCTGCCGTTGCTCGAGCGCGAGTACAACCCGAACATCCGTCAGGTGCTGAGTGACACGGCGGAGTTGGCGCGAGCCGAAGAGGAATATTGGCAGACGCTGGTGGAGCGTGAACTGGAGAGGCACCTACACTTTCAACTGCGCGATCGAAAGACCGGTGCCCCACAGCGGGTGAAGAGTGTGGGTGAGAATCAACAACAACAGATCGAAGTCCCGCAGGGACGACATAGTCTTAGCCCAGGACGTAAGTCCTGGGCAGGGGATGAAAAATCGCCGAGTCCCCTTAGGGACGACACAGGATTCACCGAACCCTCCGAGGGCAATACTTCGTTGGCCGGAGACAACGCGGCTGAAGAGGTTACTGAGAAAGTCCGACAAGCAGACCTGTCGTCGGCTGAAGCCGACTCCTTCTCGACTGGCAATGCCTGGGACGCGGGCCTTAAGGCCCGCACTACCCGAACGACCCGTTTACCTGCAAGCGGCGGAGCTGGGCCACTACCGAACTGCGCCCTTGTTAGCTTGAGCCTCGATAATTTTCCACAACTTCCGCTCGCGCTGCAGCGGCGTCTGCTGAAACGATTGCTTGAAAGCCAGCAAGTCGCTGCTGACTTCGAACACATCGAGAAGCTGCGGCGCTGCGCCCTTGGAGAGTTGCCAAAGGCGGAGCTTCCCGGCGGATGGATAGCATCGCGCAGCGGCGAGAGTCTCGAATTACTTCCACCTCAGCCGGCTCACTCCCATTCAGACTACTCGTACACCTTGCCAGTCCCCGGGGAGCTTCGCATCCCGGAGCTGGGCCTGACCGTGCGATGCCTGCCCATGCCCCACGAGTTCGCGAAAGAGGAATCGTCAGGCAGCCTGCTTAGCGCGGAGTTGGCCGGCCCGGAGTTGATCGTCCGCAACTGGCGCCCGGGCGACCGCTTCTGGCCAGCGCAAAGCAAATCGGAAGAGAAGCTAAAACGCCTGTTCGCGGAGCAACAAGTTCCGGCCGGAGAGCGGTCGAGTTGGCCAGTGGTCCTCCACGGCGAAAAGATCGTTTGGGTGCGCGGATTTCAGGTGGCGCGAGCGTTCGCGTGGAACGGCAGCGGCGATGCGGTGAAGATCGAGCTCCTCAGCTAAGGCTCTCGCTTCCTTGCCAAGTCTTCATTCGCGATCCAAGGAGGATTGAAATCCATTCGTTCATTCGCTAGGTCATGGCCCGTATCGGCCCTTCGCCACATAATATTGTTCAGCCTGACGATTCACTGCCAAAATGGCACTCGTCGCTCCTCGGCGTGCCCACAATTTTGTTCAAGTCTTTCGTGCCGTTCCGTTTACACGCGGGTTACAATCTAGAGAACGCCAAGTTTGTACATCCGGCGTATAGGCGTAGCATCTAAAGTGTTAGGTGTAGTGTTTGTGTCTGCCCCATTACACAGGAGTTTTCAGTGAATTCGACGGTCAAAACAGTCGTGTTCTGGCTGGTCATCGTGCTGTCGGGCGTCCTGCTATGGCAGGTCGTCAAGGCCGGCAGCTCGGGCGCCAAGGAACGCGAGATTAACTTCTCCGAGTTCCTCTCTCAAGTGGACCAGAGCAACGTCACCGAAGTGACGCTCATCGGCCAAGAGGTGCGCGGCAAGTTCAAGAACGACAAGGCTGGCTTCCATACCACGGTTCCGGCGAACTATCCGGACATGTACAAGATCCTTCAAGACAAAAAGGTCAACATCACAGTGAAGGACCCGGCATCAGGAGGCTGGCCCTCCTGGCTGCTCAATCTGGCGCCATTCATCTTGTTGGGTGCGCTGTGGTTCATCATGATCCGCCAGATGCAGAGTGGCGGCAACAAGGCACTCTCCTTTGGCAAGAGTAAGGCGCGCTTGCTCTCCATGCAGCAGAAGAAGGTGACGTTCAAAGACGTCGCCGGCGTGGATGAAGCCAAGGAAGAGCTGAAAGAAATTATCGAGTTCCTGCGCGAGGCGCAGAAGTTCCAGAAGCTCGGCGGACGCATTCCTAAGGGCGTGCTGCTGGTGGGGCCTCCGGGCACCGGCAAGACCCTGCTCGCGCGCGCGGTGGCGGGCGAAGCCAACGTGCCCTTCTTCAGTATCTCGGGTTCGGATTTCGTGGAGATGTTCGTCGGCGTGGGCGCAAGCCGCGTTCGCGATCTCTTCGAGCAGGGCAAGAAGAACGCTCCGTGCATCATCTTCATCGACGAAATTGACGCCGTGGGCCGCCATCGTGGCGCAGGCCTGGGCGGCGGACACGACGAGCGCGAGCAGACCCTGAACCAGTTGCTGGTCGAGATGGACGGCTTCGAGTCGAACGATGGCGTCATCCTGATCGCGGCCACCAACCGTCCTGACGTGCTTGATCCGGCGCTGCTGCGTCCCGGCCGCTTCGACCGCCGCGTGGTGGTGTCGCGTCCCGATGTTCGTGGCCGCGAAGAAATTCTGCGCGTTCACACTCGCAAGATTCCTCTTAACGACGACGTCGATCTTCCTGTGCTGGCCCGCGGCACGCCGGGATTCTCCGGCGCTGACTTGGCCAACATGGTGAATGAGGCTGCTCTTGTTGCCGCCCGCCAGAACCGCAAGACGGTGCTGATGTGGGACTTCGAGCAAGCCAAGGACAAAGTCCTGATGGGCGCCGAGCGCAAGTCTATGCTGCTCTCCGATGAGGAGAAGAAGGTGACCGCGTATCACGAGGCCGGCCACGCGCTGGTCGCGGCCTTGCGCGAGCACTCTGACCCGCTGCACAAGGTGACCATCATTCCGCGCGGCATGGCGCTGGGCGTCACCATGCAGCTACCGGTTGACGACAAGCACACCTACACTCGCGACTACCTGGAAACCCGACTGGCCATCATGATGGGCGGCCGCGTGGCCGAGGAGCTGTTCCTGCATACTATGACCACCGGCGCCGGCAACGACATCGAGCAGGCGTCGGACCTGGCGCGCAAGATGGTCTGCGAGTTCGGTATGTCGACGCTGGGGCCGATGACCTTCGGCAAGAAAGAAGAGCAGATATTCCTGGGCCGCGAGATCAGCCAGCATCGCGACTTCAGCGAGGAGACGGCGCAGAAGATCGACCAGGAAGTTCGCCGCTTCGTGGATGAAGGTTACCAATCGGCGACCAATATCCTGAAGAACAATGGACCGATCCTGGAAAAGATTGCCGCCGCGTTGTTGGAGCGCGAGGTGATCGATGCCGGCGAGATCCAGATGATCATCGAAGGTAAGCAACTTCCGGAGCGCGTCAATCCCAACGCACCACCGCCGGCGAAGGAAGACGTGCAGCAGGTGCTGAAACCCGCACCGGGCCAGCAACCAAACGTGGCGCCGGAGCGGCCAGCACAGGCGTGAGGAAGTTGTCAGTGGTTGGTTGTCAGTTCTCAGTTAAGGCGAAGGGGCAGGACCTAGGTTCTGCCCTTCGTATTGCTACCATTCTCGTCAATCGACGACGAAGCGCCAAAACTAATCGTGCGGTGCAGCCGGTTGGCCGGGAAGGTGGTAGCGCTGCCGCATCAGGCTGCGGAGGCGTTCGGCCGGAGTGAGCGCCGGCTCTGCGCGTTGAATTATCGCGGGAGCGCTCTGCCGCCTCAGCTCTGCCTCGGCTTGGCTTTCGGCGACTCTCTGCTGGCAATCACTGTCGCAGTCGCCGTCAGGGATCAGCAGGAAAACATGGCCCAAAGCTTCCACGTCCTGGGGCGGAACACCCGGAGGAACTCCGATGCCGTAAATCTCTCCTCGATCGTTGATATTGAAGGCGTCTGTCAGTTGCTGGAGACTTGATCCGGGAGGAACAAAAGCGTTCAAGTCGATCATGGCGCCGCCTCTTTCCCAAAGAAACGCGTGGAAAGTTCCATCATTCGCCAATGAATGCCCCACGATCTGACCGTTCGAGTTAATGGCGAATGCGAAACTGTTCTGACCGAGATTTCCAAGGTCGGCCATCACACCTTTTTCCCAAAGAAATGCGTCGTGTGTTTGAGAGCCGGGCAAGTCGGCCGTGCCGACAACTTGCCCAGCATCGTTGATCCAGCTTGCATTCCCGTTATTACCCCCTAGAGTGCCCAAGTCCATAAGCACTCCCCGGTCCCAAAGGAACGGGTGGGAGATCAGGTTTCCCATCAAATTGGATTGTCCGATAACTTGGCCTCGATTGTTGACGCCCTCGCCTTGGCCGATGGTGCCTCCGAGGGTGCCGAGATCGATCATCGTGCCGTTCTCCCACAGGAATGGGTGAAGGGTTGGGATTCCGGTATCCGGGTTGGGAATCGAGTTTGTGTAAGATAATCCGGATACTTGCCCGCGCTCGTTTGGATGAGCAAAGGGAGCCGCATCAGGGCCGCCCAGGGTACCCATATCCTGCATCGTTCCCTTGTCCCATATGAATCCCCGTGTTTGTGTCGGGAAGCCATCCAGGGAAAAGGGGTCAGGGATGGTATTTGAGGAGTGACCCACTACCTGTCCCCGATTGTTGATGCCGACAGCAAAGCTAATAGTTCCCCCCAAGGTTCCTAGGTTGATGACCTCATCGTTCTTCCAGAGAACAGCCCGGATCTCCCCGGGAACACCATCTTCTGAACCCCCGACGACCCACCCCCTTGCATTGATCTCGGTGGCGAGGCTGCTATTGACGCCGGGAAGTGCGTCAAGTTCGGTCAGAACACCGTTCTTCCATCGAAAGGAATGAGAGACGAAGCAGTCCGTGTTGAAGCAGTTTGGCGCGTTGGGATCGGGGATCGACGTATCCGCGTACCCCGTAGCTATTCCGCCGTCGTTAAGGGTTCGACCTCCGATGAAGTCGGCGGAGGCATAGCTTGCGGGGCCACCGAAAGTTCCCAGATCTATGAGTCTGTACTTCTTGTGCTTGGGTTTGTTGTCGGGTGATGGGTTGTCCTGTGCGGCCATGCCAACCGGCATCGCCAACGCGGCGAGCAGATAGATTGATGTCATCCACATCCATATGCGGGGTTTCATTTGCTTCTCCTTTTTCTTTTGGCAGTGGCGACTCGCGCTTGCCCAAGGCGGAATCGCCGGTGACGACTTCGAAGAAGTCAGAGCGCCGGAGCGGAAGGGGATCACCGAGTTACGGTTTCGCTCCGGCAACGATGGGCAACCAAAGTTTGCTTTGAAGGGGCATGCCTTCAGGCGTGCCGTACAGGACTGTCTCGAACTTGGCTTTAGCCGCTGCGGGACTTCGTCTTCACCGGCTGAAAACCGAACTCCCTCAGGGGCTAAAGCCCATTTCTTGAATGACTCGATACGGCACAGCTGAAGCTGTGCCCCTTCAAAGACACACTCCTTTCCTAGTCGCGCGGTGCCGCTGGTTGGCCGGGCATGTGATAGCGCTGCCGCATCATGCTGCGGAAGCGTTCGACTGGGCTGAGCAGCGATTCGCTGCCCTGCTTGATCGCGGTCGACGGGCCGGTCTGCTGTGTGGCTTCGATCATGGAGTAGTCTTCGCACTCGCCGGGATGTTTTTCATCGCACGGAATCAGGAGAAAAGCATGCGTGTCGCCATTAGGAAGAGTTCCCTGCGCGGCGATCTCTCCACGATCGTTGACAAAAGTCGCCTCCGTGAGCGTCGCGCTAGATCCGGGCGGAATAAGGGTGTTCAAATCCACGATGGGGCCACCGTTTTCCCACAGAAACGCGTGCAAGCATGAGATGCAATCGGACGAACAGCCCACGATCTGTGCATTGGAATTGATGCGAAGCGCGTTGCTGCAGGCATCCCCGTCCACGGTCCCGAGGTCAGTCAGAACACCTTTCTTCCACACGAATCCGTCGTGTGTCTGTGATCCCGGTAAGTCCGCCTTGCCAACAACCGCCCCACCGTCGTTGATCCAGTTTGCGGTTCCGGTACTCCCTCCCAACGTGCCCAGGTCGGTTATTCCGCCCTGGCTCCAAAGAAAGGGGTGGAACGTTAAGTCTCCGGCGACGTTCGATTGGCCGATTACCTGACTTCTGTTGTTAATGCCATTTGCGACGGCGAAAGTGCCCCCGAGCGTGCCTAAGTCGAGCATCCTGCGGCCGTTCCAAAGGAATGGGTGAGTGGTTGGAAAACCGGTAATGGGATTTACAACTGAGTCTGTAAAGGAATGTCCCGTTGCCTGTCCGCTTTCGTTTATGTACAAAGCGCAGCTATCAGGACCTCCCAGGGTACCCAAATTTTGCAGCGCTCCCCCCTGCCAGATGAACGCCCGCATTTGCTGTCCGAAAGGAGGGTTCATACACCACTCCTCGAGTCCGAAAGAGTCAAGAGTCGTGTTCAAAGCAAATCCCGCCACCTGTCCCCGGTTGTTGATCATGTTGGCGTAGCTAAAATTTCCCCCGAATGTTCCAAGGTTGACGATGTGACCGTTCTGCCAAATAACGGCATCGAACTCCGGGAAGCCGGTCAGGGGGTCGATTGTGCCGTTTTCCGAGATTCCGGTAACCACACCTCGCGCATTAATGTCGTTGGGCAAGCTGCCGTTAACGCCCGGAAGAGCGCCCAGGTCGGTCAGAATACCGTCCTGCCATACGAACGGGTGAGGAACGAAGCAGTCGGTCAAGCAGTTTGGTGCGTAGGGGTCGGGAGTTGACGTGTCTGCTATACCGCTGGCGATTCCACTATTGGTCAAAGATCGTGCTCCGATAAAGATAAAGTAACTCGATGGTCCCCCGAACGTTCCCATGTCGACGAGCTTGTACTGATGGTGTTTGGGTTTGTGATCTTGTGGCGGGCTGTCCTGCGCTGCCATGCCAACCGGCATCGCCAGCGCGGCAAATAGAGGCAGTGCGGTTATCAACATCCATATGCGGGACTTCATATTCTTCTCCTTCTTGTTTCTCGCTGGTGGCGATTCGCACTTGCCCAAGGTGGAATCGCCGGTGACGACTTCCTGCGAAGTCACAAGCCGGAGCAGAAGGGGATCACCGAGTTGCGGTTCCGCCCCGGCAACGATGGGCAACCAAAATTTGCTTTGAAGGGGCACGCCTTCAGAGCCTGCCCTGAGCTTGTCGAAGGGCGTGCCGTACAGGGCTCCCTCGAACCTGGCTTTAGCCGCTGAGGGACCTCGTCTTCACCCGCTGAAACCGAACTCCCTCAGGGGCTAAAGCCCATTTCTTGAATCGTCCGATACGGCACAGCTGAAGCTGTGCCCTTTCAAAGACACACTCCTTTCCTAGTCGCGCGGTGCCGCTGGTTAGCCGGGCATGTGATAGCGCTGCCGCATCATGCTGCGAACGCGCTCGGCCGGAGTCATCGGGGCTTCAGTTTTGGAGATTGGAGTTTGCGAGCGGGCGAGTTGCGCGGCCGCATCCCGATTGCGCTGGCTTTCGGTAACCCTCTGCTCGCAATAGTCGTCGCAGTCGCCATCAGGGATCAGCACGAAAGCGTGCTGGCAGCTGTCGCCACCATTGCACCCTGCGGGAATAGCGTTCCCTGAGATGATCCCTCTGTCGTTAATCACTTGAGCATAAGCAAGGGTCAAAGACGAAGGTTGTGAGATGAGGTCATTCAAGTCAACCATCGGTCCGCCGTTCTCCCACAGAAAAGCGTGGACCGTTGTTCCGTCGGCGAGGCGGGCGGAGCCCACAATTTGACCGCTGTTGTTGATGTCGTGGGCAAAGCTAGTTAAGCCCAGATTGCCCAAATCGATCATCCTTCTGTTTTTCCACAGTACCGCGTCGTGGGTCGCGTCACCGGGAAGATCAGCTACCCCTACTACATCCCCTCCGTCATTGATCGAGATCGCCTGGCTGGTGCTGCCTCCCAGGGTTCCGAGGTCCCGGAGCACGCCCCGTTCCCAGAGGAAGGCGTGGAAGGTCACGTCCCCGGCAAGATTTGATTGGCCAACCACCTGGCCTCGGTTGTTCATTCGGTTTGGCCCGCCGAAATTACCGCCAAAATTGCCCATGTCGGTCATCCTGCCCCTCTCCCAGAAGAAAGGGTCAAGGGTCGGAACTCCTGTGGTTGGGTTTGGAGCTGAATTGGTGTAGGAGAAGCCAGCGACCTGTCCCGAATTGCTTACAAAGATGGATGCTGCGTCCGGGCCCCCCAGGGTTCCCAAGTCTTGAATCGCGCCATTCCGCCAAACGAAGGCCCGCGTTTGGGTCGAGTTAGAGGAGCCTTCAAAAAACACTCCATACAGCGAATAGGGGTCCGGAACGGCATTTAGTGCGAATCCGACTACGTCATCCCGATTGTTGATTGACAGGGAAGCCGTCGCATTTCCGCCTAGAGTTCCGAGGTCGACAGCATGTCCACGCCGCAAGAGTGCTGACCGCAGTTCTTTTACGCCGAGCAACGGGTCGATGGTTCCGGTCTCCGATTGGAAGGTAATGTCGCCAGCATCGTTAATCCCGACCGCGTTGGAGCCACTGCAATTCTGATCGGTTGGAGGAAAGGCTCCTAGGTCAATGCTGTGACCGTTGTGCCATAGCAGGGTGTGGTTAACATTCGGACCGGGGAAACATTCATATGGGTTGCTTACGCCTGAAAGCGAAGTGGCTGTCTGCGCGGAACCGACTACGTCGCCGGAGCTATTAATGTACGGGCCTCCATTGGCAGAGTCGCTGATGTTGCTACTGGGTCCGCCGAAGGTCCCCATGTCGATGAGCTTGTACTTCTTGTGCTTGGGTTTGGGATCTTGCGATGGGTTGTCTTGCGCTGCCATGCCAACCGGCATTGCCAGCGCGGCCAATAACGTTGTTGCGGTAGTCCACATCGCGATGCGGGATTTCATTTGCTTCTCCTTTTTCTTTTGGCAGTGGCGACTCGCGCTTGCCCAAGGCGGAATCGCCGGTGACGATTTCCTGCGAAGTCACAAGCCGGAGCAGAGGGGGATCACCGAGTTAAGTTCCGCTCCGGGTGGGGGGAGGCGCGGTTCCGCCGCTCGCCGGGATGTTTCTCGTCGCACGGGGTGAGTAGGTTGCCAGGACAACGAGGGTCAGTCCCAGGACGCGAGTAAGTGTTTTGGATTGCATCGCCCTCTCCTTTTGGGTGGATTTCGTGCCCACCCGCGTAGCGTAGTTGGGCTACTTTCGGTCAGAAACCATAGGAACGCAATGCACTGGCGGTCATTTGCGAGTCATCTGCGGGTCATTTGGCTAAGCGGCTGAGAGGAAAGGGCTTGGGCTTAAGGCTGATCGACAAAAAGGTTTCTCACTACCGCATGCTTGAGGTCGTCGGCGGTGGGACTGGGCTAATATACAAGGCCGAACATCAGGGTGGAGGGTCCGCCCATCTCTCGTTCGCAATTCTCGCGATCTCGTCTGCAAGGGTTGCGTCCTGTTGGCCGACGGCTTTCATCAGGCATTCGATCAGCACTTCTCTTGAGACTTGCGGTCCGGCCATCAGTTTGTCGAGCAAGTCGCGGGTGACCGCATCTTTCCATTCCTGGCAGGTGATGCGCGGCGAGTACACGTAGGCGCGAGCACGCTTCCGCCGGGAAACAAGGTTCTTATGGAATAGCCGGTCCAGTGTCGTCATGACCGTCGTGTAGGCCAAGTCCCGGCCGAGCGCGTTCATCACGTCCCGCACTCTGCATTCGCCGCACGTCCAAAGGATTTCCATGGCCTGGGTCTCTAGCGGACCGAGGGTTGCCGGCGGGACAGAGCGATCGCGAGTTGGATCGGATTTTCTGGGCACGTCTGGCCTCATGACACTCGTTGCCAAGCTGGTCAAAGTCAGTGGGCTAATCACGGCGTAACCTCACTTCTTTCGGCAACAACGGAAAGCAGGGACGGTGAGTTGGTCCGCCCCTGCGGAAAAGCCGCGATCGTTCCTTCTGGTTGGGGAAACGAAAGCGGCCACGCGTGACCGCATATCAACCCCCCAGCAGATATGCACTCACGTCGTAAATCACCAGGTCTCCGCCGCCGGAGGTCTGAAAGACAAGCTGCGTGATACTGCCCCACGACGAAGGGAAGTTCAGGGTGCTCATGTTGGTACTCAGAAGGTAGGCCGAAGATCCCACGTAGTTGCCATTGTTGTAGGCTGTGACGGTTATCTGGATCGGACCGAAGCCTCCAGCCACGATAGCGCTGACCGCCTGAAAACTGGTCGGACCGCCAAGAGAGCTAATGGTACCGAAGCAGAACTCCTGCGCCAGCCGGCAAACTTTCCCGCCGACGAAAGCCACATCCTGGCCAACCGAACCATCTCTGTAGCCGGAACCGGAGCCCGACCACTCGCTCGGATTCACATAATAGATGTTGGTCCAGTTGAGCTCACCGTAGCCGTTAGGCAGGGGCGCGGGCATGTTCACCCGCGGAAGGTTAGCGAAGTTGAGGTTTTCCTGGGCAGCGGCGCCAATCGCCAGAGCCAGAATGCAAGTGAGCAATACCAAGGTCGTTTTCATTGTCATTTCCTTCTCGTTTCAAAGTTGAATTCTTTGGGGCCCAAAATGCCGGTATGAACGGCCTCGTTAGTACTACCCACATCGTGCAAGAATGCGGGGAGTGTGCCCCGACTAGGTCGCCGAGTCGATGCACTGGCGGTCATTTGCGAGTCATCTGCGGGTCATTTGGCTAAGCGGCTGAGAGGAAAGGGCTTGGCCTTAAGTCCGCTGACCAATGGGCTCGCTTTGGCGAAGGGATTTTTAGGTGGACAGCTGCGAAAGTTGCTTTGGCCTTGACTACCTAGGTAGTAGTAGTACACTTTGTCCCAAAACAAAATCGTTTTCCCGACAGCCACTGCAATTCCATGAAGGACACGCTCCCATCTCGGGTTCGCTTTGGAGGATTCGAACTCGACCTGAAGGCCGGAGAGCTGCGCCTGGCAAATGAGGCGTCCGGGCGAAGGATCGTGCTTCCCGACCAGCCGTATCGCCTATTGGTCATGCTGATCGAACGCGAAGGCGAAATTGCAACCCGCGAGGAAATCAAGAAGACGTTCTGGCCAAACGACACCATTGTCGAGTTCGACCACAGTATCAATGTGGCCATCGGCAAGCTGCGCAAAGCCCTCGGCGACTCCGCCGAACAACCAAAGTACATTGGGACCGTGGCCCGACGGGGCTATCGGCTGATGGTTCCGGTGGAGTCTCTGGAGTTCGCGCCCGACGCCGCGCCCGCAAGTGATGAAGCCCCGAGCGATGAGAATATCGAGGCCGCCAGATTACAACTTGCTTCCGCAGGCTGGATTGGCAGGACGGTCTCGCACTATCGAGTGCTGAACATCATCGGCGGGGGCGGCATGGGGCTGGTGTTTAAGGCTGAGGACCTCAAGCTGGGCCGCCGCGTTGCTCTGAAGTTTCTACCGGAAGAGCTGGCCGGCGATTCTGTCGCGCTGCAGCGCTTCGAACGTGAAGCACGTACTGCCTCGTCTCTCAATCATCCCAACATCTGCACCATCTACGAGGTCGAAGAGCACGAAAGCCAGCCCTTCATCGTGATGGAACTCTTGGAGGGCGAGACGCTGCGGGAGTTGATTTCGAAATCGGCCGTCTGGCCGAGCCCAGTGGGCATGCAGCTTACCTTGGAGAAGCTGCTCGACATCGCCATTCAAGTTGCTGAAGGATTGGACGCGGCCCATCAGAAAGGCATCATCCATCGCGATATCAAGCCCGCTAATATCTTTGTGACGACCCAAGGCCAAGTCAAGATTCTGGACTTCGGCTTGGCCAAGCCGGCGGCCCTGGCAAGCGAAGTCGAAGGGGAGGAGCTACGCGGAGATCATCTCCACGAGGCTCCGGCGCAGACCACGGGCGGAACCACCATCGATCACAGCCTGACCCGAACCGGAATGTCGATGGGCACGGCCGGGTACATGTCGCCGGAGCAGGCGCGCGGCGAGCATCTGGACGCCCGGACGGACTTGTTTTCCTTTGGTTTGGTTCTCTACGAAATGGCAACCGGACAGCGCGCCTTCAGCGGAGACACCGCTGCGATCGTCAAGGACGCCATCCTGAACAATACGCCCGCTCCGGTGCATGAACTAAACTCCACTTTCCCGCCGAGACTGGAACAGATCATCGACAAGGCAATCGAGAAGGACCGCGAGCGGCGCTACCCGTCGGCAGCCGAGATGCGCACTGACCTGGAATCGGTCGCGGCGGACTCGTCTATCCAGTCTGACAGCAAAGAGTCACGGGTGCTATCCAAGTGGAAACCGTTGGCGGCGGTGGCGCTGGTCGTTGTCGCCCTAGTTGCAAGCGGCCTTTACTGGCAGCACTCCCACAAGACCATCAAGCTCACCGGCCAGGACACGATCGTAGTTGCCGACTTCACCAACTCGACGAACGATCCGGTCTTCGATGATGCGTTGATCACCCCATTGACGGTCGCGTTAGAGCAATCGCCGTTGCTGACCCGGCTGAGCATGGACAAGGTGGCGCAAGCCCTCAAGCAGATGGGTCGTGACGTCAATGAGAAGTTGACCTACGATGTCGCCCGCGGGGTATGCGTGGGGAGTGGCAGCAAGATTGTGGTGTCGGGATCGATTGCTGACGAGGGAAATCATTATCGAATCGAACTGAAGGCGCAGGACTGTAAGAACGGAGAAGCACTCGCCGATACCAAGGTAACGGCCGGCCACCGCGAACAGGTAGTGGCCACCTTGGGCCTTGCCGCCCATCAGCTACGTCTCCAACTTGGGGAATCATCCGCCTCCCTGCGACACTTTGACAAGCCTTTGGATGAGGCCACCAGTTCGTCCCTGGAGGCTTTGCATGCTTATGCCTCTGGGCTAACAGCTGCGGTCCAAATGAATCAGCCCATGGGAACCGTCTTGCCCCATTTCAAGCGGGCCGTGGAGCTGGATCCAAATTTTGCGATGGCTTACAACTGGTTGGGAGCCGTCTATGGCAATCTCGGCGAACAGACTCTCGCCGCCCAAAGTTACAGCCGGGCATACGAGTTGCGCGACCGCATGACGCAACGCGAACGCGCTCATGTCGACGAGGCGTACTACTGCTGTGTTACTCGCGACCTGGACAAATGGATCGAGACCGTCAGGGCGGTAATGCAAACTTATCCATCAACCTCGGAACGTAACAAGCTGGTCTACTTCTATCTCATGATTGGGGAGTACAAGAAGTCGCTGGCTGAGGCGTGGGAATATCTCCGCGCGCTACCCGGCAACAGTGTTGTTGGCTATTCCAACTTCATCCGTATCTATTGCGCCCTAGACCAACTCGGCGATGCGCAAGCATCGTTACAGGAAGCGCGGTCGCACAATCTTGACGGCTACCGCTTGCGTGCAGCCTGGTATCAGCTGGCGTTTCTTCAAGGCCGCGAGGCCGACATCCAGGAACAGTTGAAATGGGCGGTGGGCAAGGCCGGGTTCGAAGACAAGTTGCTTTCGGCCCAAGCGGATACGGAAACCTACTACGGCCGTTTCGCCCAGGCTCGCGACTTCTCCCACAGGGCAACCACGGTCGCCCTGCACACTGGCGACCGCGAGGCAGCCGCCAGTTGGGAAGCCCATCAGGCCCTGCGAGAGGCGGAACTGGGGAACTCAGGCGAAGCTCACAAGTTGGCGGCGGAGGCCCTAGAGGTGGGTCCTGGAAGAAACGTGGAAATCGTCAGCGCGCTGGCGCTTGCCATCGCAGGAGATGCAGCGTGGGCCGAACAAATCGCGGAGAAGCTCAATCAGCAATATCCGATGGACACGTTCATGCAAACGTACTGGCTGCCTTCGCTCCGAGCTGTCCTCTTGCTCCATGACAAGAAACCGCGTGAAGGGCTGGAGATACTACGTCGTGCAACCCCTTATGAGCGGGGTATCAATGACCTGCAATGGATGTCTCTTTACCCGATCTACGTACGCGGCAGGGCATATCTGGAAGCCGACGAAGCCAAAGAGGCGATAGCTGAGTTCCGGAAAATCGTGGACCATCCAGGCGTGGCTGCCAATTTCGTAATCGCCCCATTGGCATATCTGCAGCTCGGGCGCGCTCAATCGATGATGGGAGACAAGGCCGCCGCACGAAAGTCGTATCAAGACTTCCTCACGCGCTGGAAAAATGCTGATCCCGGAATTCCGGTTCTTCAACAGGCCAGGTTCGAGTACGCGAAGCTGCAGTGAGGAGCAGCACTCTACGAGGTTGATCACTTGGTTACCAGCCCTGAGCGCCGGTTTCTGATCTTAGTCGGGCCGCGATGCACCCGGTCTTTGAGTACCTGCACAGACTTGAAGTAATGACAAATGAATTTTCCTTGCCGGGCGAGCAATCGCCGCGCGGCTTGGACAACCCTGGTTCAGTCCGACTCAGATCGAGGAGGAGACATGACAGCCAAGGAGTTGGTCCGAATTCTGGTCTTGTTCGTTGTGGGGGTGCTCTCCGCCCCTGAATCAAGTGCACAGTCGCTAATTTCCGGCGACGTCGCTGGAACCGTAACCGATCCCAGTCGCGCAGTGGTTTCTGGTGCGACCGTCGTCCTAAAGAACCTCTCCACCGAGGCCACGCAGCAAACCAGCACCTCCGCCACGGGATTGTATCAATTCAGCCTCTTGAAGCCAGGCCCTTATCGGGTTTCCGTAGAACAGAGCGGTTTTGCTCTCATCAGCCAGCCAGTTACGGTGCGGTTAGGACAAACAACGACGGCTGACATCGCGCTGGAAATCTCCAAGGGGAAAGAAAACATTGAGGTTTCCGCAACTGCGGCCCCGTTGATAAACCATGGGCCCAGCACCATCAGTACATTTTCACAGGTGGAAGTGCAGCAACTGCCGAGCCCCGGAGCCGACCTCACCAACCTGGCGCAAACCGTACCGGGAGCAATCATAAACAACCGGGGCGGATTGGGTCACTTTAACGTCAACGGTCTGCCGGCAACTGCCAACCTGTTCACCATCAACGGTGAGGATTACGTAGATCCCTTCTATAACAACAACCAGGCAGGCGCGACCAACCTTGCGCTGGGAGGAAACGAGGTCGAAGAAGTGACCATCGTTACCAACCCCTACTCTGGCGAGTACGGCCAGTATGCCGGCGCCCAAGTTACCATCGTGACCAAGTCCGGGAGCAATACTTTCCACGGAAACGCGCGGTATTGGTGGAATGGCCGCGCCATGAATGCCAACGATTGGATGAACAACAACACCAGTCCGCAGACGCCTCGACCCTTTGGCAATGCTAACCAATGGGCGGGTAGCCTTGGCGGACCCATTGTCAAGAACAAGTCCTTTTTCTTCGTCAACACCGAAGGGATTCGCGTCCTGCTTTCCAATGTCATCTCCACCACAATACCGACCTCCGAATTCGCCGCTGCAACCATCGCCAACGTTCAGACGTTGCAACCCGCGGAGGTATCGCTGTACCGGAGGATGTTCGACTTGTTCGCCAATGCCCCGGGTTCGCAACGGGCGGCGCCGATTCCCAACAATCAGGCTTGTCGAGAATTGCGTCTGCCGGGCTTCGACCCTGCCACCCAGGCTTGCGCAGCACGTTTCCAATCAACTCCAAGCTCGCTGGGGTGGGAGTGGCTTGTGGCGGCCAGGATTGACCAGAAGCTGGGCCAAAGGGACCAGCTATTCGGCCGTTACAAGCTGGATCATGGTTTCCAGCCCAACCCTCTGGACCCGATCAGCCCCAACTTCAACGTGTTCACCGATCAGCCCTGGTGGGACATTCAACTCCAGGAGACCCATGCCTTTTCGCCCAATGCGAGTAACGAATTCACCGCGGCGGGAAGCCATGCGGTACCGTTTTTTACGCAAGACCAGCCCCTGGCATCGGAGACGTTTCCTGCCAGTCTGGCTTTTGGCGGAGTTGTCCCATTCACCTCGTTCAATCCTATGACCACAATCCCGCAGGGACGGCGCTACACCCAGTACCAGTTCGTGGACAACTTCACCCTGGTCCGCGGGCCGCACTCCCTGAAATTCGGCGCTAATTTCCGACGCTATGATGTGAGCGATCACAACTTCTTTTTTACTTATCCAGGGGTCTTCTTCAACATCGGTAGTACTGCACTGCAGGAGATGGTAGAGGGCCTCGCCGGCTCGTACCGTCAGTCCGACAATCTCGCCAGTAATGTGCCCATAGCCTTCTGGGGACTGGGAGTTTATGGGCAGGATGAATGGAAAGTACGCAGCAACCTGACCCTCACTTTGGCCTTGCGCTTCGAATACAACTCCAATCCTGTTTGTCAGATCGATTGTTTTGCCAACTTCAAGGCGCCGTTCTATTCCTTGCCAAGCACCACGAGTATGGACCCCGCCGCTGTTCCTTACACCGCAGACATTGCTTACAATCTGCATCGCGGATACGCTGCTGTCGACGGTCTCAATCCCTCACCCCGCATCGGCTTCAGTTGGTCACCCTACGGTGACGACAAAACCGTGATTGGTGGCGGATTTGGGCTCTTCTACGACGTGCCTCCGGCAGCTATCCTGGACAACTTTCTCGCCAATCCTCCGGTTGCCGTAGGCATCAGCGTCCAGCCGCCACAGGGCACGCTGGCCTTCGATCCTGGGCCGAACGGCTCCCACGCCATCTTCGAAGCCTCAGCCGCGGCCTTTAACTCCGGCTTTGCTGCCGGGCAAACCTACTCTCAGATTGCCGCGGAATTGCAGAAGCTAGGCGTGCTGTTCGCGCCGCCTAACTTTCACGCCGTGACCGGCACCGTTCATACCGCGCGGTGGCAGGAATGGAACTTCAACTTGCAGCGGCAAGTGGGTCCGGCCACGGCCCTGGTGGTCAGTTATGTGGGGAATCACGGCATACGCCTTCCCCACCTCAACGTGTGGTACAACGCCTACAATCCGGGCTTTTACCCGGCCGGCCTTCTGCCCAGCGCAGCAACGGTGCCTAATTACGGTCTCGTCTCCCAGGTTTATAGTGGCGCTCTCTCCAATTACAACGGCCTCACCGTCAGCCTGCGTCGCAACTTTGCGGACTGGTTCTCAGCCCATGCGAATTACACTTGGGGACACAACCTGGATGAGTCCTCCAATGGCGGACTCTTTAACTACGGCGACTCTCTTGCGCGGCAGCTTTGCCCTGCCAGCCTGCGGCAGTGCAACTACGGCAGTTCCGATTACGACGTCCGGAACAGCTTCAACGCCGACTTTGTCGCGCATCCACAACCCCACGTCGGCAACCGACGGTTGGCCGTGCTGCTGCAGGGATGGGAGTGGTCGGGTAAGCTGTTTTGGCGTGGCGGACTGCCATTTTCGATTCTTGATGGCAACACCAACGGCAGTATCCCCAACGGCGCCGGCATCCCGACCCTGGCTTATCCGGCGCTGCCGGGCAGCGCCCCGGGACAGGGCAATTGCGGCCGCAGTGCTGCCAGTGCCGTAGGGACCGCCGCACCCTGCCTGACCGAGACCGCCTTCATTGACTCCGGTTCCGACACCTTCACGACGTATCCGGGCTTCTCTCCACAGCGGCGCAATCAATACCGGGGTCCGCATTTCTTCGATATGGACATGGCGCTTTTCAAGAGCTTCCCGCTTGGCGAACGGGTCAACTTTGCTGTTGGCCTTCAGGCCTACAACGTCTTCAACCATCCCAACTTCGGCAACCCCGACAATTCGCTTGGCGATGCAACCTTCGGACAGATTTCGGTCATGCAGAAGATGCCGACCAGCCCCTACGGAGGCTTGGTTTTCGACTCGTCGGTACGCGTGGTGCAGATCTCCGGCAAGATCAACTTCTGATTCAAGCCAAAGCCGAGTACGCCCGGCTGCGATAGTCTGGGCCGCCCAAAACCAGTCAGTTCTCCCTCGCACACATCATTCGAAGCCGCGACTATGCACGTCCCGCCGTTGTTTGGTAGTCCGCGTTATCTGGGCACCGAAAGAACTAACTGTTCGGATAGTTTGGCTATCCATACGGATAGTGTGTCCAGTCACCCTGGAAAGCACTCGCCCTTCAAACCAGAACTGCGAATTTTAGCTTTGTACTGCAAGCGCAGCTACTTGGGTAGCGAAGCGATATCAGGAAGGCTGCTTCCTAGCTTTGGCACGCCGCTTGCTAGTTTATGAGCAGTTGAATTGAGTGCCACCGGGTTGTGGGGGGAGACAAAGGAAGAGTGCCCAGTGGAAAACTCGTCCCAGCGCGGCCAGAGAGTCCGGGGCAAAGGCCGCGAGCCGCGCTGGGACCTCGTACATCCCGCCCTGTCCGTCACCACGAACCCATGCCCGCCGAATAAGATCATTTTCGACGCACGCTTGCGGCGTCTCTGTTGCTTGTGCTTCACGAAACTTACCCATTGCCGCGACACGCCAAATTCGCGCGCTCTCATGGCGAGCTTGGGCGACGCAAACCTAATTTGTCAGAGTAGCTGACGGCCAGGCCTGCTTAGTCGACTCGTAATGATAAGAGTGAAAGAGCTCGAACCTGCGCCGAAGGTCCCCTCAATCAATCGGTTTGCTTACTCGTCGGCTTCGCGCCACTGGTAGCCACAGGACAGGCATTTCCAGCGATGCGTTTCCTGCATTAGAGGCTCTGGGAACGGAATGGCAGCCGACCACAGCGCGATCTGACGCGGGTTCGCGCTGCCTACCTCGCGAATTTCCAGCGACTCGCATTCCGGGCAGCACGCGACCTCTTCCATTTCTTCGTCGCCGTCGCCAGTCTCTACCTCGACGGAAGCTTCCGGCTCGAAATCGTCGAGGACTTCCAGCGCGCGCACCACCTGGCTGTCAGGCACCTGCAGGCGTATGCCCCCGAGCGCCATGCCCATGTGCCAATTCATGGCATGCATGTTCTCATCGCACACGAAGGCCGAAATCCCGGCGGAGATCAGCTTGCCCTGCGCCAGTTTGGCTTCGCCCAGGCTTAGGAACTTCGCAATGGTGACCGGTTCATCCGACATCGGGGATTGAAGAAGCGTAGGCTAGCTTGGCGTGCGAGTCAACTCCGCTAAATGCGCTCGCCGGCTATGTTCCGCAATGGCTTCGACGATCTGCATCGCCAGAGCGAGAACTCGACGGCCATCTTCCAGCGTCACCTCTGGCTGCGAGCGATTGCGCACCGCCCGCAGGAAGCTGCCCAACTCCGCGCGCAGCGGTTCTTGCTGCTCGACCGCCGGCCTGAAGGGTGTGATGCCGGGAAGGGCACTGGCAGCGACGCTTGCCGGATTGAACGGATCCATACCGGCCGGATCGGGCAACAAGTCATCCACCGTGAGCACCAGTACATCCTGCCTTGAGTAGTCGAGCGAGACGTATTGCCGCGGCTGGAAAAAGCGCAGCTTGCGAACGCGTTCGGTACTGACGCGGCTGGCAGTGAAGTTGGCCACGCAGCCGGATTCGAATTCCATGCGCACATTGGCGATGTCAACTTTCCGCGACAGGATCGGCAAGCCTACCGCGCGAACCTCTTTGACCGGCCATTGCACGAATGCCAGCACGATATCGAGGTCGTGGATCATCAGATCGAGGACCACATCCACATCCAGCGAGCGCGGACTGAAGACGCTGAGGCGATGCACTTCAAAAAACATGGGCTGCGTGAGCAACGGGAAGATCGCGCGCACCGCGGGATTGAAGCGCTCAAGATGGCCGACCTGCGCAATTCTTTTATGGCGCTCCGCGATGGAAATCAGTTGATCTGCCTCAGCGACGGTCGTCGCCAGCGGCTTTTCAATCAGGACATCGACTCTGTTCTCCATCAAGTGCCGCGCCACCTCGAGGTGGGCAGCCGTGGGCACCGCGACCGAGCAGGCCTCCACATCAGACGCGATGAATGCGTCGAGCGAACGAAATGCGGTGACACCGAATTCCTCGGCTACGTCTTGTGCACGAGACAGGTCGGTGTCCACAACTCCCACAAATTGGATCTTGTGCCAGGGATCGGACTGCAGCTCGCGATAGACACGCGCGTGATTGCGACCGAAGGCTCCGGCGCCGACGACTCCGACGCGCAGTGGGCCGCCAAGGGGCATTGATCGATTGTCGCTCAAAGCGTGGCAGGAGGCAAAGCAAGCTAACTGGTAGAGCGGCGATTCAGAGGCTGTTACGAAACTCCTGCCGTCCGCTAAAGCGGACTCAGGATTTCCCACTTGCTGTCTCCCAGCGTTGAAGCGCGGGGCTAAGCTCTGCCGCCGCGCTGCGGCTGGCGCATGTTTAGTCCCACAGCAGCGGATCAGTAGTGGGTTGGGACAAAAACTATGGCGCTTTGTGATGCGGTATGTGAGTGACCGGCATCTCCGCGATAACGCAAATGTCGGCGTCATTCGCCGCCGAAAGAAGAGCCTCTCGATCCAGCAACAGACATCGTCCGGCATCGAGCGCCAGGCAGGTTGCGCCGGCGCGCTTCATGGTCTCGATCGTATGCAGACCAACCACGGGCACATCGAAGCGCATGTCCTGATTTGGCTTCGCAACCTTTACCACGGTCAGAGCGCGGCTCAATGTCGATGGCTCTTTGCCCAGCGATGGCGACTTCATGATCTCGCCGGCGCGAAGGATGGTTGCGTCGGTGCCCTCCATAGCTTCCACGGCAACGCACGCAGCTTCAGCGATGACCACGGTCTGGCCAATGTCGAAGCGCGAGAGATGGTCCGCGACCGCGCGTCCATAAGTGATGTTGGTTCGCTCCGAGTCGCTCGGCCCGCGCCGTGTCAAAATCCCCTCGCCGGCGAGCATGGGTTCCAGCAGGGCGGTGGAATTCATCAGCGTGATGCCTTCTTCCGCGAGAACTCTGCTGACCGCTCCGATGAGCGAATCGGTATTGCGCGTGGTCAAGGAAAGCAGAAGCTTGGCGAGCTTCCAGTCAGGCTTGATGCTGCTGAAAATCTGCTTATGCTTGACCTGGCCGGCCATGATGGCCCGCGTAACGCCTTCTTGTTTGAAGGTGTCGATGAGGCGCGATAGCTCGCCTAGCGAGAGCCAGTAAACCGCGGCCGCACCGCGCTGCTCGATTTCCGGTGAAGTTTCTTCCTTGATGGCGGCGACGACGACCTGCATGCCCCGCGAGCGAGCAGCATCCAGCACCAGGAACGGAAACTTTCCATTGCCTGCGATCAGACCGATTCGTTGAGCAGCGTCAGTCATGTCAGAGTCAAATGGCATCAAGGCGCAACAATATTCTTGAGGACCGTTTTGCGTTGGGACGGTGAAACGATTGCGCAAAGTCGAGCCCGCAGGGCCAAAATTGATTTTAGCCCAGGGCGCGTCGCGGTCCTCAACGGGCGCTGCTCTTGCGGGTGTTGAGAGACCCTGCTCGTGACGATAAAAGCAAAGAACTCATCGACGCACCCTTCGCCAAGCTCAGGGCAGGCTCTAAAGATGCGCCCCTGCAAAACACCGCTGAAGTTTATCTTTTCACCAGGTTCGCAGGCCCCGGTCAAGTAGCAAGCGAGCCACAGAGCAGCGACACTACTTGGTAAAGGCCCCGTTACCAGCTGATCTGGTAGATCCGCAACCATTCGACAAGCACGATGAAAATGCCAATGCCGAAGTAAAGATTGCGTGCAGTTTGAGTGGTGAGTGCGGCGGGTAGAGGCATACCACGGCTACGCAAGGTCACAACCAGCGAACGCTCGCGTTCCGTAATGAAGTCGGCAATGCGTTTGTGAAAGGCTATGATCAGCAATCCCAAACAAAGTCGCGCAATTTCGATGGCCATGTCCGAATGCTAGGCGCGTCCACCGCATTCTCTCAATAGGCCGAAGACCTTAATCCTCCGCCCTGCCGGGCCGCCAAAGGCTTGGTTTCTGCGTGCTAGAATCCCAGCAGGTTCCCTTGGGGTCTAGATGAATTCCGATCTGCAAAAGCTGATCGACTTGCAAGTTATCGATTCCCGCATTGCCGCTCTCAAGGCCGAGATTGCGGCCCTTCCCAAACAGGTAGCACAAATCGAAGCTAAGCTGGCCGGTTCCAAAGCCCAACTCGATGCAGGCCAGGCCGCCATTAAGGCCGACGAAGCCGCCCGCCGCAAGCACGAGTCCGACATCAAGGACCAGCAGGAAAAAATCAGCAAGTACCGCGACCAGTCGCTAAAGGTCAAAACCAACGACGAGTACAGGGCGCTGAACCACGAGATCCAGTTTGCCGAGGCGGAGATCCGCAAGCTGGAAGACAAGATTCTGGAAATCATGGTCGCCACCGACGCGAGCAAAGAAGCGATGAAGCAGGCTGAAGCCGCGCTGAAAGCCGACACCGCCGACAATGAAAAAGAGAAAGAGCATGCGCGAGCGCAAACTGCCGAGGACGAAAAAGAACTGGCCGAGCTCAACACTCAGCGGCAAGGGCTGCGCAGCAACATAAGCGACGACACGCTGCGGCATTACGACCGCGTTCTGAAGCTGCGCGGCTCGGCGCTGGCCGCGGTGCACGACGACCAAATGTGCTCGGTCTGCCACGTCATCCTGCGCCCCCAGGTCTTTCAGGATGTCATCCGCGGGGAGGAGATGGTGTATTGCGACTCCTGCCAGCGGATCTTGTATTTCGTTCCTTCGCCACGGCTCGAGCCGGAAGAAGCAACCGCGAAAAACGCAAAAGCCGGGCATGCGAGGAAAAGCGCCAAAGAAGAGTCCGTCGAGGCAGACGAGGCCGCGGCGCAGTAGGCGAAGCGCCCGAGGTTGGCCGCACTTGGTCCCCGAGATAATCCCTGGATGCTATGATGCCGAAGGCAGAAAGTTGTTTCGTCCCAACGCGCGTCTCCGCTTCATTCTTTCGGTAGAAAATTCTCGTTTCGCGTCGAGGCTTTCCTGCGCCCTTGGCACAGCCGTCGCTCTTATAGACGGGATGACGGGTCGTATTTGCTCAAGCCTCTCCCGCTGCTAGCACTTCATCGGCCACCGCCGCTGCTTCAACTGCTGGCTTCACATCATGCACACGCACGATGTGGGCTCCGCCCAGGATGCTGGCGACCATAGCGGCAAGAGATCCGAACAGACGATCGGATGCTGGCGCGTCCTTGCCGCTCCGCTTGCCGACAGTGCGCCCCACGAAGGATTTGCGCGAAGTGGCCGCCAGCAGAGGAAATCCAAGCCGGTGCAACTGATCGAAATGCGCCAGGAGCGGATAGTTTTCCTCGAAATTCTTTCCGAATCCGAAGCCGGGATCGAGCACAATGCTCGCCCGCTCCACACCCCGCTCCAGGGCAACCCGCACGCGGTTGGCCAGGTCATGCTTAATCACGGCGGTGATATCGGGATCGCGAGGGAGGTTGCGCCACTCCTCCGGTTGCCCGCGGGTGTGCATTAGCACCACTCCGCATTGCAATTCGGCGCACGTTCGCCCCATTGCCGGATCCCACTGAAAGCCGCTGACGTCGTTCACGACCTCTGCACCCGCCAGCACGGCGGCACGCGCTACAGCTGACTTGTAGGTATCCACAGAAATGATCGTTTCCGGCCGGGCCTGCAGGATGCCCCGTAACACCGGCATCACCCGCCGCAGTTCTTCCTCCTCGGTGACCGCCGTCCTTGGCTTCGAGTCTGGCCTGTTCACCTCATTGCCGGCAACTGGCGCTCCCGGACGGGTGGACTCGCCACCCAAGTCCAGAATGTCCGCACCCTCGTCCAGCATCTGCAGCGCGTGTTGCACTGCTCGTTCCTGCTGGAAAAATTCCCCTCCGTCGGAGAACGAATCCGGAGTGACGTTGAGCACTCCCATGATAAGAGTTCGCCGGCCCAGCTCCAGCATTCGTGACCGCAGCCGCCAGCGAAAATAAGGCCGCATGAAACAATTGTAATGGGCCGAGAAGCGTGGCGTTACGACCCGCGTAGTGATAGACCGATCGGCCACAGCAACTATTTCTTGCATCCGGCGCTCGTAACTTCGGCAACCAGGGGCAGAGGCGACAACTTCGCTTCGGCCAGCATTGCATTGAGCGACGGGACGTCTTGCTGGCTCAGTTGCCGCCAACTCACCAGAGCTTTGTCGAGTTCGTCGCAGCTCTGTTCTGCTACTGACCGGACTGCATCCGCGGGACGAACGTCAGCGCTCTCGACGCTATAAATCAGTCTGGTCAAATCGCGATTAATCGGCCCGAAGCCAGGGGCGGTGCGGGTACCGTTTTGCACGGCATCGATCTTCTTGTCGAGGGAAGCCGCCGCGTCTTTGGCCTGCTGCAACTCGTCACCGGTCAGGGCTTTTTGTCTGTCGTCCAAAGCCTTGTGCAAGTCCGCGACCTGTTGGTAGGCATCATAGCTCGCCTTCATGCCTCGGCTGATCTCTTGCGCTAGATCGAGCTGTTCCACCAACTCCGATTGCGAAGCATGGACGCGAGGATCAAGTTCGATCGTCAACGGCTGCCGAAGTGTCTGCCCGGCAGCGCGCAACTCTAACGTGTAGTTTCCCGGCACAACCAGCGGTCCCTGGGGCTGCTGACGCGGAGTCTGTCCTGCAATCGCGTGGTCGGCGGTGGTGTATTCGGTGTACTCAAGCAAGTCGCCATTGTAGCCATAGGGAAGAGAGTGCGGCGGCGGATAACGAAGGTTCCAGGCGAAGCGATTCACTCCTGCTGCTTTGGGCAACACTACCGGCGTTGCAAACCAGTAATTTGGGACGTCCGCGGACGGAAGGTCGGCAGGCGTCGATTCACTGGAGTACCGATTAACCGTGTGTCCCTTATCGTCGTAAATTGTTAGCGCGACTTCGCCCGTCGGCGCCGATTTCAGGAAGTAGTCGAGGATGGCGCCGTCGAGCGGGTTCTGCCCTGCGGGAGTCTCGACCGGGTAAGGCGTGTCCTGATAGTTGTCCCAGCGTACGCGCATGCCGGTGGCAGGACGAAACAGGTAGGCATCGCTGGCAGTGATCTGCGGACTGATTTCGCGAAGCGGCGTGACGTCATCCAGGATCCAGAAGGCGCGTCCAAAAGTTGAGATGACCACATCGTTGGCATGTACCTGGAGATCGGTTACTGGTGTCGGCGGCAGATTGAATTGCAGAGACTGCCAATGGTCGCCGTCATCCCACGAAGCGAAGACGCCGGTATCGGTCCCTGCATATAGCAGCCCTTTGCGCTTTGGGTCCTCGCGCACCACGCGAACCATCTCGCGTTCAGGAAATCCATTGACCATCTTCTGCCAGGTGTGACCGTAATCGTGGGTGCGGGCGACGTAGGGAGGAGTGGACTCGCGGGCGGCGCCTACCGCGACGTAGACGGTGGCGGCGTCGTAGTGCGAAGGCTCGACCGCAAGGATTTGAGTAGGCTCGGTCAATCCGGGCGGCGAGACATTTTGCCAGGTTGCTCCCGCGTCGCGGGTGAGCTGCGCGATTCGGTTGCTGGTACCGGCCCACATCACACCGGGTTGCACTTCGGAAGGCGCCAGTGTCGTGATCGCCGGTGGAGGTGGCTTGTCGGGATCTCGCTTGGTTTCCTCTTCGTTTTCTTTCTCTTTGTAGCCGGTCACGTCAGGACTGATTTCCTGCCAGCTCAATCCGCTATTTGACGTCTTAAGCACAAACTGTGTTCCTAAATAAAGCGTGGAAGGATCCTGCGGTGAAAACACCAGAGGCGGCATTAATGCGGCTCTGTACTTTTCACCGCGCTCAAATACGGTGGCAATTTGACCAGTGGCCTTATCGAATCGAACTACGGAGCCATACCATCCGTTGCTGTAAATCCAATTTGGATTAAGCGGATCGGGGGTGATGAAGGCATATTCGAAACCGCCGATGGAAAACCAGTCCTGAGCGAGGATTTCGCCATAGTCGCTGCGACTGAGAACGCCAGCGGTGCCGCTATCCTGCTGCGCCCCATACACGCGATAGGGGAACGCGTTATCGGTTGAGACATGATAAAACTGTCCGGTCGGCTGGTTGTACCAGGAACTCCAACTCTTGCCGCCATCCACGCTGATAATTGCGCCTTGATCCACGCCAAGAATCATGCGCGCCGAGTTTTGCGGATCAATCCACAGGACGTGGAAGTCGTCGCCGCTGGGAGCCCCGACGTAGGCTTCGAAGGTATGCCCGCCGTCGGTCGACCGATAAAGCGAGGTTTGCGCCACGTAAAGAACATCGGGATTGCGCGGGTCAACAAAAATTCGGCTGAAATAGGCACTGCCGAGTATCCGTGGGTCCTCCGTCGACTGCTGCCAGGTGGCCCCGGCATCGTCAGAGCGGAAGAACCCCTGCTCCATAACCGCGTATAGACGGCGGCCGTTTGTTCCGGCTGCAACGGCGATGCCTAGCCTTCCCCAACCCTTCTCTGGCAGTCCCTTGGTCGCAAGAGGATTCCACGTCGAGCCCATATCCACCGACTTAACGATCTCCGAGGTAGCGGGCACCTCGGAGTCGCCGGATCCCGAAGCTGGCCGGTAAAGAACTGCATAGAGTGTGCGGGGATCGCTGGGATCGGAACAGAGATCGACGACGCCGAGAGTATCGTCGTTCGTGAGCACCTTGTTCCAGGTTTTTCCTCCATCGGTGGTCTTGAAGATTCCACGGTTGGCTTTGTAAGCCGATGTTGGCAGCGGCCGCCAGAGAATTCCAAATCCTATGGAATTACCGCCTACCACGACGATGTCCGGATTTTGCGGATCGACAACGACCGCCTGGATAAAACGCACATCTTGCAAGCCGGTGTTCTTCCAGGTTTCGCCGCCATCCGCCGATCTGTACAGCCCATTGCCGGCCGTCTGCTCGCCAGTTCCCGCGTAAATCACGTTAGAGTCAGATGGCGCCACGGCAAGCGCACCGATGGAAGCGACTGGTTCCCGATCAAAGATAGGCCGCCAAACTTGTCCGCTATTGGTGGTCTTCCAGACTCCACCGCCGGGGGTGCCGAAATAGTAGGTATCGGGATGGCCTGGCACGCCCGCGACGGCTGTGACACGACCGCCTCGGAATGGCCCGATGAGCCGCCACTGCATGGCCGAGAATTGATTGCTGTCAAATGCCTGCGCGTGCGCGACCTCGATCGGCAAAATGGTCAGGACTGCCATCATCAGTAGAAAAAATCGCGCGTATGGTTCACGCCAGCTTCGAGTCACTAGCTTTATCTCCTATGCGGGAACGCTTGAAGTCCCACGCACTTCTGATAGTTACATTTTCGACTATAGCGGTCGGCGTGTTCCACCGCACGGGTAGTGGCGACTACAACCCCACCTCGATTCGTGACCGTGGGTCAAGATAATCCCGCAAGCCATCTCCGATGAAGTTGAACGACAGCACCGCCAGCATGACGGCGGCGGCGGGAAAGAGCACGAGATGCGGCGAGTCGAAGAGGTGGGAGCGCGCGTCGTTCAACATTGAACCCCAACTTGCCGCTGGAGGTGGTACACCCAGCCCGAGGAAGCTCATGGTAGCTTCCGCCAGGATGGCGCCCGCCATTCCGATTGCCGCCTGCACGATGATGGGCTGAATGATATTGGGCAAGATGTGCCGCACAATGATTCGCAGGTCGCTTGCGCCCAATGCCCGCGCGGCTTCCACGAATTCGCGTTCGCGGACGGCCAACACCTGAGCGCGGACCAGGCGGGCATAGCCCACCCAGCCGCCGATCGATAGCGCCAGGATCAGATTGAAAATGCCGGGGCCAAGGAAGGCGACAAACGCGATGGCTAACAGGATTCCGGGAAACGACATGAAAGCGTTCATCACGACCACGTTGAGCACGCGGTCGGTAACTCCACCGTAATAGCCCGCGATTGAGCCGAAGATGAGTCCCAGCGTGAGCGACGCTGCGACCACGCAACTGCCTACCAGCATCGAGATGCGGGCTCCGTAGATGATGCGGGAGAGAATGTCGCGTCCCAACTCATCGGTGCCGAACCAGTGGGAAGCTGATGGTCCCAGCAGCCGCGCCGGCAAGTCGATCTGCGCAGGATCGTGAGGAGCGATCCAAGGTGCGAACAGCGCGCACAACAAGAAGATGGCGACCATGACCACGCCGGCGCTGGCGAGGAGGTTGTATCCGGCAGCCCGACGGAGCGAAACCAGTTGAGCGATCGACGCCATGCAGCATCATGGTAAATGAATATGGCGGCGTTCTTCCGAGAGCGCCGCCAATCCGTGAAATCTCCGCAACCAGTGGCTACTTCAGCGTGATGTCGCGTATCAGATAGCTGGCGACAGCCCGCCCATTCTCCACGCGCTTGTCTATCACCTGCTGCTCCTTGCTCTTGTCGCCATATTGTTTCATCCGCAGCTCCAGGACTTTCATTCCCAGACCATCCAGAGCGGCAAAGTTTTTGTAGGTGAGGATGATGCCTACGTCCCAGTCGTCGATGCTGGCCTTAGTCTGATTCAAGAAAATCCCGTAGCTCTCGATAAGTCCGGAGCTTTTCTCGGATTCCCAGATGGGCTTGATGTTGGTCTTCAAGTCATCCATGAACGCATTGAAGTGCCCAGGAAGGATGTGGACCAGTGTCACGCGACTCACCGGACCTTCCGTGTACTGGTCCTGTGCTGTCGCCGTGGCTAGAGAGACGAGGGAGACACACAATGCACCTACCGCCAGCCGCAAAGCTTGCTTCATGTACAGCCTCCTTGTTTTGTGATGTGCGAAGTGTGAGCGATTCATAGCGTCCCGTAAAGCAAATAGTGGCTAGGCTCAAGGACTTTCTGCGCTCAGTGGGCTTCCTTCGACCTTGATGGAGGGCGGCGGCATCACGAATTGGATATTGTCAATGTGACCGCACGCCACAAAATGGTGCACACCTTCGCGACATTTGCGTTTGGGTCTAAAATCATAGGTTCGGCGTTGAGCACTCGGACAGCCGGCCCATGTTGCCTTTCAAACTGGTTTATAGCGACAAATACTTCCTGCCCATCGGCGAGCACATTTTTCGCGCCGACAAGTTTCGTCTCATTCGCGAACGCCTGCTTGCGCAAGGTGTTGCCGAAGACTATGACTTCGTGGTTCCGCAGCCGGCCAGTGAAGCCGATGTCTTGCTGGTCCATTCGCCAATGTATTTGAACAAGTTGATGGAAGGGGGCCTCAGCGCGCGCGAGGAGTTGGAGATGGAGATTCCCTACTCGCCGCAGGTAGTGGATGCCTTCATGCTCCATACCGGCGGCTCGATCCTGGCGGCGGAACGTGCACTAGAAGACGGTGTCTGCATCAACGTGGGGGGTGGATTTCACCACGCTTTTCCGGAACACGGAGAAGGCTTCTGCATGATCAACGATTTTGCCGTTGCTATTCGTGCCATGCAGAAGCGTGGCAGGATTTGTCGTGCAATGACAGTTGATTGCGATGTCCACCAGGGAAACGGCACTGCCTTTATCTTTGGAAATGCAAAACCCAATCCGAGCACCTTACCCTCGTGGCCGCCCGCGACCCTGGGATCTCCGCGACGCCCGATCATGACAGAGGCGCCCAGTAAAGACGTATTCACAATTTCCCTGCATCAGGAGAACAACTATCCTTTCACCAAACCGCCGTCTTCCATCGACGTTAATCTGCCCGACGGCTGCAGCGACAGCGAGTATTTGGCATGGCTCGATAATGCCCTAAGTTCCGGCCTGCGGCAGTTTGAGCCGCAACTGATCTGCTACGTTGCCGGCGCCGATCCTTACTGCGAGGACCAGCTCGGTGGCTTGGACCTGTCCATCGGCGGGTTGAAGCACCGAGACGAGCTTGTTTTTCGGGCCGCGCGGGCACGCGACATACCGGTGATGGTCACCTACGCCGGGGGTTATGCGAACCGCATCGAAGACACAGTGACCATCCACTGCAACACCGCGGTTGCGGCGGCTGAGGTCTATCGCAGCGCGCCAAGCGAAACTGGCAGATAGACGTTTATTGCTGCACTTGCTCCCTGAGTTTCTTCGCCAGCTTCTCAATTTTCTTCAGCCGCTCCCCCAGGTCTTTGGAAATCACGCCCTGCGAGAGTTTTTGGATGTCATCCGGTATGGCATCGCTCAATTGCTTCAAGTCATTCGCTTGCGTCAGCATGGCCTTCCGGTCGGGGCCGCGCTGCAAAGCGGCAGGCGGGTGACTTTTGTCCCCGAAGTCAGGTGGGTTGCCGTTGTTGATTTGAGCGATGGAAGGCGCACCGAGCGTAGCGGCTACGAGGAAAATAGAAAGGGCGCGGGCCTTCAGCATAGCGGATACCTCCCTGATTCCGGATTGTACTGCGCATCGTTGGGGCGGTTTGTGAATAAGTTGTCAGCGCAGCTTTAAAAAAGGTGTATCACTGCGTGATATCCTAATTTCAGTGCGGAAACCGCCAGTTTCCGGCCACCCAGCCTGAGCTGTGGACTCCTGACAATGTTTGAGAACCTTACAGATAAACTGCAGCGTGCCTTCAAGAATCTGCGCGGACAGGGCACTCTCAGCGAAGAGAACATCGGCGAAGCGCTGAAAGAAATCCGCATGGCGCTGCTCGAAGCCGACGTCAACTTCAACGTCGTTAAGGAACTGATCGACCACATTCGCGAGAAGGCGCTGGGCCAGGAAGTGATGACAGCACTTTCGCCGGCCGAGCAGGTGGTGAAGATTGTTCGCGACGAATTGATCGCTATCCTGGGCAAAGACGCTGCCAAGTTGAAGTTCGCCTCGCAGCCGCCCACAGTCGTGCTCATGGCGGGTTTGCAGGGCTCCGGCAAGACGACCACGTCGGGCAAACTCGCGAACTGGCTCAAGCATGGCGGCCATCGGCCGATGCTGGTGTCGGTCGACGTTTATCGCCCGGCGGCGCGCGAGCAGCTCAAGGTGGTCGCACAGGCCATCAATGCCCATCTCTATGAGGGCAAGGTCGAGGAATCGAACACCGCGACCGTCGAGCGACTGGTGAAGGAAGCGCGTCGTGAGGCCATCAATAACGCCTGTGACGTGCTCATCGTTGACACTGCCGGCCGGTTGCACATCGACGAACAGTTGATGGACGAGATGCAGTCGCTGAAGAAGATCCTGAATCCGCAGGAGATCCTCTTCGTGGCTGACGCCATGACCGGCCAGGACGCGGTGAAGTCGGCTGACGAGTTCCACAAGAAGCTCAACCTTACCGGCGTGATACTCACCAAAATGGACGGCGACGCCCGTGGTGGTGCCGCGCTTTCCATCCGCCACGTTACCGGACAGCCCATCAAGTTCATCGGTATGGGCGAGAAGTACGATGCCCTGGAGATTTTCCATCCCGATCGAATCGTCGGACGGATTCTGGGGATGGGAGACATCCTCTCGCTGATCGAGAAGGCCGAAGCCCATCTCGACAAAAAAAAATCGGAGGAGTTTGCACAAAAGGCGCTCAGTGGCGACGGTTTCTCGCTGGAGGATTTCCGCGATCAGTTACGGCAGGTCAAGAAACTCGGCTCGTTACAGAGCATCATGGGTATGATGCCGAAGATTGGGCCGTTCGCCAACATGCAGAAATCGGCGGACAAAGTGGACGAGAAGCAACTGAATCGCGTGGAGGCCATCATCAATTCCATGACGCCATACGAACGCGAGCATCACGAGTCCATCAACGGTAGCCGGCGCAAACGCATCGCACGCGGCTCGGGGACGAGCGTCCAGGAAGTGAACCATCTGCTGCGCCAGTACGCCCAGATGCGAAAGATGTTCAAGAGCATGGGCAAGCCCAGCTTCGCACGCCGGCTGGCGGGGATGAAGATGCCGGGGATGTGAATGCAGCTACTAGCAGCAACCCAAGAATAGGGCACTACCGTGCGTCGCATTGTTGTTGACTGTTGAGCAAGGCCAGTTCAAAATAAGGGGTTCCGCAACAATCCACATTCGCAGTTCTAGCCGTCCCGCCCATTCCTGCCGAGAAAGGGGGCTGTCCATGTGCCGCTTCTCCTGCCCGCGATCACTTCCAGCGACATTGCTACTGGCGCTACTTTTCACACTCAATTGCCCTGCTCAGTCAGCGAGTCCCAAGCCAAAGCTCAAGCAAGCCGCCCCTGTAAGTGAAGAGCTAAGACAGTGCAGGACGTGGCTGAAGCAGTGGGGAGACCCGAGTTTTAACATACATGCTCTGGACACGGTGGGAGTTCTCACGACTCGCATTGAGCTAGACTCCTGCATACAAGACCAAGGAACAGCGCTGTCGAAGGCCGAACTGCTGACGGCCTATACGGTTCTTGGTGACCTTAGTGACGAGGAAATGAAACTGCTAGGCAATCGCATCACAGACGCGGGCAAGGCGAACACGGCGAAGGATGCTGTCCTCAAGGCTGCGGGCGAGATTATTGCCAATGAAAGTAATCGGTACAACGCACTGGTCGCTCGGTACAATGCGCTCGTAGGTGAGTACAACAACCTTCTCGCTGGCTACAAGTCATACGTTGCAGATGAGTCCAGCTTTTTGGCAAGGATAGAAGCCGAGCTGAGTACTATCAACCGTTCCTACACTTGGAGTCCGCCCACCACTCCGCAAGTGATCTATGCGGCTCCAACTAGGACTCAGATTAACTGCACCACGCAGACCATGCCAGCGCCAGTTGAGGGTCTGTCCTCTTGGTCGTACACGAATTGCTATTGACAGGAAAACTGACTGTGAAGCCGCTGGGAGAGCGACAAATGCCCGCTATCGGTCGACAGCATGGCCCTGTCCATGCGGCCATCGAAGCAGCCCTCATCGAGAAGCTCGATCGTACACAAGCACGAGTACTGGAATTGGGAGCACTCGCGTCGGAAGGGCGGTTGACGCAGGAGTACGCAAACGAGTTGCTCCGTGTAGTGGAAGAAGTGAGGGCTGATGCGGATGAACTCGGTAGTTGGACTGGCTCACCGTTTCACGCGCTGTTAAAGGAACGGCAAGACCATAGCATCAATGAGGCTGGCAAGGTTGTGCTTTCGGAGAGCGGATTTGCACCTTCGGAGTTTGTTGAGGTTGTAGAGTTAGCGAAGCGGAAACCGCGAGGACGCCCTGCCGAACTGCGCCCGATAGCCTTAGCTGCTTTGGAAACCAGACTCCAGCATCCAAGGCGGAAATGGAAAGACATCGTTGCGGACCTTTGCCCGTGTGGGAAAACACCACACGACGAATGCTGCGTTAAGAACATAACGCGCGAAGTGACGCGCCTACGTGAGTGCCTTCGCCGACACAATATTCTTCCCGGCTCGAATGGCCATCGTCCTTGACCCCACCGCAAAATTCACTCCATTTTTGCGTCTTTAACAGTTGCGACTCCCGGCTAATACTGAGACCAAGTGCGCCCGTAGCTCAGAAGGATAGAGCACTGGAGACGAATCCAGAGGTCGCGAGTTCGAGTCTCGCCGGGTGCCCCACCCAATCATCCTTTGCTTGGGTGGGCCTTCGTTGCATAGGATAGCATCAGGTAGAACATGAGCCCGAACGTCTATGTGATCGCTGGTCCTAACGGCTCAGGCAAGACGACCTTCGCACGCGAATTTCTACCGAACTACGGAGAGTGCGAGAATTTCGTCAACGCGGACCTGATTGCGGAGGGTGTGTCGCCATTTTCTCCGGAAGCGGCTGGCTTTAGAGCAGGGCGTTTAATGCTGGAGGAGATCGCTTTCCATGCTCGACGCGGCGAAGATTTCGGTTTCGAGACGACGCTCTCTGGCGGCAGTCATATGCGCCTGATTCGCGATCTCAGGCAGCACGGATATGAGGTGCATCTTTTCTTTCTGTGGGTGCCGGCGGTTGACCTTGTGCTGACCCGAATCGAAAACCGGGTATTAGAGGGCGGTCACTCCGTTCCTGAATCTGTCGTGCGGCGGCGATTCGAGCGTTCAATCCGAAATTTCTTTACGCAGTATCAGCCGCTGGCTGATACGTGGCTTTTGTTCGATAATTCCGGCGCCACCCCACAACCGATCGCGATTAAGGAGCGCCGTCTCCGTATAATGAATAAGGCGCTTTATAGCCTACTGATTACTCGCTACGGAGCCCCATGATCAAGCCGCCTCCGAATATCCGTGAGCTGCCGCTGGAACAGCGCGCTGTGATGGCTTTCAAGGCCGCGGTCGAGAAGCTGATCATTGAGCACGCGCGCGCCGGAACGCCCTTTTACATTTGGCGCGACGGTAAAGTGATTAGGATGCCTAAAGAAGAGTTGGAAGCGGAAGCCGCACGATTGCAAGCGGAATAATGCCGAGGCAGCGGTCAACCTTGCGGCCGGTGATGCGCAAGATGCCGGCACAACTCATTCCTTAAGGGCGTCGCTTATTTTGACCTAACGTCAACTCGCTTTTTGCACTAACCGGCCTTCAGGCCGCACGAGGTAGATTTCATTGGCTATTTATCTTCCAGCAACCGCAGATGAAGAACACGTCGCACTCGACGAATTGACTCCCCGCGAGATCGTGCGCGAACTGGACAAGTACGTTGTCGGCCAGGACCAGGCGAAGCGCGCGGTGGCCATCGCTCTCCGCAACCGCATGCGCCGCCAGAAGCTCTCGGCCGAGCTCGCCGAAGAAGTCATCCCGAAGAACATCATCATGATTGGCCCCACCGGCGTGGGCAAGACTGAGATCGCGCGCCGCTTAGCGAAGCTCGCCAACTCGCCCTTCATGAAGGTGGAGGCGTCGAAGTTCACCGAGGTAGGGTACGTGGGCCGCGATGTCGAGTCCATGATCCGCGACCTGGTGGAGATTGCTATCGACATGGTTCGCGAAGAGAAACTGGAGGACGTCGCCGACAAGGCCGAGCTGAATGCAGAAGAGCGTCTGCTCGACCTGCTGTTGCCTGCAATGCCGGCTCCGGTGCAGAACCGTCCCCCCGCCGACTCCCAGCAGATCGGATTCAATATCGGCAACGAACCTTTGCTGGCTGGCGAGCCCGGCTCGCGGACGCGCGAAAAGTTTCGCCAGCAACTGCGCGAAGGCAAGCTGGACGAGCGCATCGTAGAGTTGGATGTCCGCGAAAAATCGATGCCTGCGTTCGAAATCATTACCAACCAGGGCGTCGAGGAGATGGACGTCAACATGAAAGACATGTTGCCCAACATCTTCGGCCAGCGCACCAAGAAGCGGAAGATGAAGGTCAGTGAGGCGTTCGAGTACCTCATCCAGGAAGAAGAGCAGCGTCTGGTAGATATGGACCAGGTCACGCGCATCGCGGTAGAGCGCGTGGAGAACTCGGGCATCATCTTTCTCGACGAAATCGACAAGATTGCCGGACGCGAAGGCGGGCACGGGCCTGACGTTTCGCGCGAAGGGGTGCAACGCGACATTTTGCCCATCGTCGAAGGCACTACCGTGAACACGCGCTACGGCATGGTGCGCACCGACCACATTCTGTTCATCGCTGCCGGCGCCTTCCATGTGTCCAAGCCCAGCGACCTGATCCCCGAATTGCAGGGGCGCTTCCCCATCCGCGTGGAGCTGCAGTCACTGACGGTGGAAGACTTCATCAAGATCCTCACCGAGCCGAAATCGTCGCTCACCAAGCAGTACATCGCGCTGCTTGATACCGAAGGGCTGAAGCTGGAATTCACTACCGAGGCCCTTGAGGAGGTGGCAAATTTCGCCTTCCGGGTTAACGAGGGGACGGAGAACATCGGCGCACGCCGACTGCATACCATCATGGAGCGCGTGCTGGATGAGATCAGCTTCGAGGCGCCGGACATGAAAGAGAAGAGCGTGACCATCGATGCCGACTACGTGCGCAAAACCCTCACTGACATCGTGAAGGACCAGGACCTGTCGCGGTACATCCTATAGTTCGGTTGCGAAGTGTTGCTAGAGGGACTCCGGAGTAGCGTACCTGGGGTAGTGCGGGCCTTCAGGCCCGGGTTAGACCGTCCGCACAATTTCTAGCTTCAGCCCATGCGGTCGGCGACCTCATGGGCTGAAGCGATTTTTATTGGTGCCCCTGGCGGGCCTGAAAGGCCCGCAGTACCCGTGCCGCCGCTACACTAATCTCGGAGGCAATGCACTACATCCCCGCGCCGCCCTCGAAGATTTTCTCCATCTGGTAGGGAAACACGCGATAGAGAGCATAGCTGATGCCGGTGTCGGAGTACTGGCGGAAGAGCAGGTCGCCACGGCCGTTGGCGTCGGCGTCCACGGCGTCGATGATCTGCATGCGCGGGTAGGCGTCGAGGTGATTGCTGTCGCTGACTAAGCTGAAGATCTTTTGCGGCGTGCCGTTGAGATCGACCCTCGCCACCACCGTTACGAAGTAGTCGAACTCGCCGGCGGTAGTGGGCTTAGCAGGAGCAACCGGAAGCTTGCCGCTCAGCACCAGCGTGGGCGAGTTACTGTAGTCGAGATCGAAGCCACGCAGATCGTAATCGGTGATCGCGGCGGTCTTAGGCACTGGCGGACCGTTGTGCTTGCTGGCGTACTTTGCGACCTCATCCATCGCCATTCTCGACATCGGCTCGCCCAAGCTTTGCCTTTCGCCGGCTGCCATTCCGTAAAGTAGGGAGCGGGTTTCGTAGTTGCCCGCATCGGAGATCGCCGCATAGGCCCTTGGCGCCGGTGTGGCTTTGGCCGACGTGCCCGGGGTAACGTTTGTAGCGGCTGCTGCTGTCGGTTTGCCCGGCTTGCTTGCGGCTGCGTTCGCACTTGCAGGATTGGATGAGTTGAGAGTTGGCTGCTCGGCTGGTTTGCCACGCCGCAGTACGGGCCGGTTGGGATCGTTTTCATCAGGGGACGACGCAGACGGCATGCTTGAGGCCGCTGACGGAGCTTTCGCTTGCTGAGTGTTGTCGCCGAGGGTCGGCTTGGAATTCGAAGGCGCCGACGAAGAGGCCGGCGAGGCTTTTAGCGTCGGCCGGTCGGAATCATCGTCAGACTTCGGCGGAGCATTGCCGTTCGCAGGTGAACTTCCGCTTGCGGAAGAAGACGAATTTCCACCCGAATTGGAAGCCGGTGCGCTCCCCTGCCCGCCAGCAGATGAGGTGTCGCTTGTTCCGGGACGGCGCAGCACCGGCGGACCCTGGTCCTCGCTGAGCACATCGTGCGCCTTGGGCTTCGGCTTAGGCTGCTTCGCGGCCTGCTGGGCAATTCTGGTTTCGAGGGGCGTTTCAGGCTTCCATTGTCCTTCCGCAACCCAGTTGCCGTTGACATCCCGAGGCGTCGTCACGGTAAACCACCCTGCAGGCTCGCCGTGAGTCAGCGCCTGGTATAGGGTCTCGGGTTCCAGCGCCATAGGCTCCGGATCCGCGCCATACAGGCTGGCGTCGTAGAAGCGGTCATTGATCCACAGCGCAATGGGCACCAGTCGCGTGCCGCCACCAGGCAGGAATTCAACCACCGCGATGGCGCGCGGGCCGCGTTTGTTCTTCTTGTCTTGCTTTGACGCCTGCTGGCCTTGGTCGGCGGGCTTGTGCTCGGTGCGATCGCGAAGTTGCGCGGTAGAGAAGTTTGGCAGCAACAATACCAAAAGCAGTATCGAGAGACACATCACCGAAGCGCCAGAACAAGAAAGAAAGGGCCTCTCCTCAGCGGCTAAAGCCGGGCGCATTTTCAACCCTTCATGGCACGCCTGAAGGCGTGCCCCTTCAAAGCGCGATACCTCACCACGTCCGGCAGCAACCAGAGTGGCCCAATTGGCGGATTTGCGGTATAGATAGTGCGATATGGAAATCAAATCGAAAGCTCCCGACTTCACCCTGCCCGACGAAAACGGAAACCCGGTTTCGCTCGATCAGTTCCGCGGCAAGACCGTGGTGCTGTTCTTCTACCCCAAAGCCAACACGCCCGGCTGAACGATTGAGGCGTCCGGGTTCCGTGACGCATACAGCAAACTGCAAAAGGCCGGACTGGTGGTGCTGGGCATCTCCGGCGACTCTCCGAAGGCACAACTAAAGTTTAAAGAAAAATACGACCTGCCGTATACCTTGCTGGCCGACGAGAAGAAAGAGGTCGCCAAGAAGTTCGGCGTCCTGAAAGAGAAGAACATGTACGGCCGAAAGGTGATGGGCATCGCTCGGACGACATTCCTCATCGGCCCGGACGGCAAGATCGCGCACATTTTCGAAAATGTGAAGCCCGACGGCCACGCGGAAGAGGTGCTGGCGGAGGTGAGGAAGAGGGGATAGGGATTACCGACCAGTAGGCTTTCAAGGCCGGCCCTATGAGGATAATGTTTCCAACGCCTGAAGCTGTTCGAACCACTCGCGAAAGTGTAGGCATTCTTGTCGCATTCTCTCAATTCCCACGGCTTGCCCTGCCAACGTTCCGTCCAACGGTTTGCGATAAGCCGGATACGCGCGAAGCACCTGCTTGGACGGAGCTGTGTTCGGATTATCGTTGATGTCCTCGGGGGTAACGAACCGAGCGCGGATTACCTGAAATTGCTGCGCTAGATGTGCTTGTCCAATCCCGGCCGCGAAAGTTACTGGATCGCTGAACAGCAACCCTTCGTACTCGTGTAGTTGGAGGTAAGGCAGGAATCGGATGTCAGGTCGCAGATCAGGCAACTCGGCGACGATGTCCGCTTTTACCGCCTGTTCAATTCGACGCACCTTGTCCAAGTTTTGTAGATTGCCGGGTAGAGGCATACCGGGGAAGTCACTGCCCAGTCCATAAAAATCGAGCATGGTGGAACAGTATGCTCCCCGATCCTGCTTAAGTTGTTTCACCACGTCTTTCTTGACGCGACTATATTTTGGGTTACCACCCTTATGGCCGGGAGGGCCGAGAATGATGGGATTCACGTATATCTGGCGAGGCCAGAGAGTAGGCGCGAGGACCTTACCCACAAAGGATTCTTCAGTTTGCCCCTCTACTATCACGTAGACGCGAGTCACGAATTTTCGCGCTCCGCGTTTGAGCCTCCGCCAACGTTGGAGGGTTCAGGCGCGTTCTCGTTCTGTGGCCTGCCACCCAGCACGTTTTTCTGCCAAAGTTCGCCCAGCGTGTAATCCTGCAGCCATTCCGAGAGGTCGGCAGATTCGAGACGCCGGAAGCTTGACTGACCCTGCGTGCGCTCGACAATGATCACATCCTCTGGAACAAACTCGCTCAGCAGAGGTGCCGACTGTGTCGAGACGATAACCTGCTTCGAGATAGAGGTCCCGTAGCTCTTTGCCGCTTGCTGAAAGAGACTGGCCAAGAGCGTTAAGGCATAAGGATGCAAACCGAGTTCCGGTTCGTCGAAAAGGATAGTTGATGGTAGGGAGGGCTGAAGCAATGCGGTAGCCAGGCAGATAAACCGTAGCGTACCGTCAGAAAGTTGGCTGGCACGGAAAGGATAATCAGAATCTTTCTGCAACCATTCTAATTGAATCAGTTCTGGATTCGTTGGCACAGGACGGAGTTTAAAATCGTCAAAAAAGGGGGCTGCCAGACGCACCACGTCTCGGATTCTTTCGTAGGTATGTGGGTAAGTTTCGCGGACGCGGTAGAGAAAGGCAGCCAAATTTTCAGCACTGGGTCGAAGAGACTCGTCGTCATTGATCGGTCCCTGACGACGAACGCCAGCTGTCGCGCTGGTGTCGTGAAAGTGATAGACCACCCAACTTGAAACCGCGTCGAAAACGTAATATGGCACTCCATGCCTAGCTGTGGTGCCGGGTTCATCCTTGAGGTCCTTCAGCTTAGCCTCAACATGGCCAGAACCTAGGGAGTCACGAAGCGGTCCGTAATGGCCTTTGAAGAAGGTAGCCTCGTCCGCAAAGACCAGCCGGTTGTCGACCGTCGGCCTCAGTGCAAACTGGTAGCCGTTATTTCCAAAATAGAGTTTTGCCACCAGTTGCTGAGTGACCTTCGGCCCCATAAACAGACATGCATCAGCCCCGCCTTCCGTGGCAACAGCAAGCTGAAGCCTCTGTTCAATCAATTCCCGCAGTAGGCGAAAGAACCCAACGAAGTTGCTCTTGCCAGCGCCATTGGCGCCGATCATCAGGTTCAAAGAACGGAGTTCAAAGTCCGGCAGGTGCCGAATGGACTTAAATCCTTCGATCGTCAGCTTTTTGATAGGTTCGCCCATAATCGACGGTTCAAGGAGTACCAAAATCCCAGCTCAAAATCTCCATCTGCAGACGTCGGAGTTCGTGCTCACACGCGATTTGCACATGCGTGGGAGACGTCATGATCATACGTCACCTCGGACAACCGGTCGAAAGAAAACGCCAATGAACTCCACTCCCATTTAAACGAAACAAGCTTGGGCGGGTGGCCCGGCCAAAACAATCGCGAAATAGCCTTCAATATGGGGTGCCCTGTTCTAGCCGGGTTTTGGCTAGGGCGGGGCAGTTCAGAGTTTGGAATCTGCTTGGGTGGGTTTTCGTTTCCCTCAGGACGGCCTTCCAGAACCTCTTTCAGGTCTCGCTTCCCGTGCAGAACGGCGACCACCTGCAACGGGACAGTTTCCGGGCGATAGACGATCACCCAGTTAGGAAATCTCGTGACGGTCCAGAAGCGGACGGGTAACGGCGTGATGTCCTGCCGCTTAGTTCCCATCCGGGGATGTTTCGCCAGCCGGTGACAGGTGGCAAGAATTTCCCTCTCCACCCCGGTCGGCCGCATCCCGATTGTCTTCTGCAATTACCCACCAAATGGCGTCGAGGTCTTCCGCGGCCTGAGGGGTGAACTGTCTCCGTGCCTTCATCCCTGCGGTCTTGGCCGCGTGGCGCGGCGCTTCCGCAACATCTCAAGCGTGTCATCCTCGTCGATCAATTCGCCCCGCTCGGCTTGCGCAAATCCGGTTGCGATATGCGCAGCCACCTCCTCGCGTTGACTGAGCATCCAGTCCTCAAGATTAAGATGTTCGCGGATGATCTCGAAAGCCTGATCGAGGACTTCTCCGGCATTCTGATATGCGCCGGACTGGACGGCCAGGTCGATTACACGCTGCTGTTCAGGCTTCAGGTCAATCGTCATGTCCTCACCCTAATTTCGACACTGATCACTGTCAAACGAGACTCCCTTCGTCGAGTGTGGGCCCGCCTTGGCCAAAATCGGGAGAGAACCGGGACACTCCGATTTCATTTTGGTCTGGAGACGAAATGCGTTTCTTGGGAAAAGCGAGCACGAAAAGCGTTGGTGAGAAACCTTAGCGAATAGCGAAAGCGAGCGGCGAACGGCGGTGCTACAGCTGGCGCAGCATTTCGGGAATTGGGGTTACCTTCGTTTTCTGAGGTGCGTTTTCTTCTTCGCCCGAATCCCTTCCTAGAATTAGTCTGAGTGGGCCGGAGCCAGACTCCGGCGCCGCGAACGACGTCCTCGGGCGGATGCGGCGTCGGTCTTTGAAAACCTGTCAGAAGCCAGAACCACGCCTTGACCTCCATAACCCCTTTGTCCGCAATACTTTGCCTCTAAGCATAATCGAATGAATATTTTGGGGGTAATGGCTCAAAGTATTGATAAATAATGACTTGGCTTTACTTGCAAGTATAATGGAATCAATACCTTGGCGTGATCGCTGTAAGGTATTCATAAACAAGGATTTAGCTCGACGACCAGCTCTAATGTTTGGAATACTTTAGGGGCAAAGTATTCAAAGCAAAGATCTTAGAGTAGGGGGAGGGGGTACGGGGGTACTTGCCCCGGGCGTACTTATTCAAGGGCTGCCTCCGGTGTTGGGACCGCAGACCCTCCGCTCCGCTCCCCCGCCCGCCAAGCGCAAAACCGGCGGTTGTCGGGGGCCCGGTCGCTCCGGTCTGGATGACAGCTCGATTTCATTTTTTGTGATAAAGGCCACGTCAACCAGAATCCCCGCCCTAGCCAGAACCAGGCTAGAACGGGGCACCCAAATTCGATTTCTTCGTGAGAATAGCGAAAGGTAGCTGGCGAAAAGCGCGTAACGAAAAGCGAAGAGCGACTGGCGAAAAGCGAAGAGCGAGTAGCGAGTAGCGAAAAGCGGATTACACCCTTTGCAGGCGCTGCACGTCGCGCACGCCGGGGATTTTGCGCACGCCGGTGACGATGCGCTCCAGGTGCTTGAGGTCGGCGATATCGGCAACCAGGTCAACCGTGGCGTGATCTTCGGCGGTTTTGGCTTCGATGTTGCGGATGTTGGTATTCGCGTCGCTGATGACGGTCGCGATCTGTTTCAGCATGCCGGGACGGTTATCGCAGTGCACCGCCAGCTTTACCGGATAACCAGCTTGCCAGTTCGGCGCGGCTTCATTTTTTCCCCACTCCACGGCGATACGCCGGTCCGGCTCATACATCAGGTTGGTAACGTTGGGACAAGTCTTGGAATGCACGGCGACTCCCTTGCCGCGGGTGACATAGCCGACAATCTCTTCGCCACGAATCGGATTACAACATCGCGCGCGATATACCAGCAGGTCGTCGTGGCCCTTCACCATGATGGCCGAGGTTTCGGAGCCGAAACACGCGGCGGATGACGCTGGTGAATCCTCCTGACGGGTCTTTCTCCGGTTCCCCTGCGCCTGACACCCCGGACGAAGCGTCGGCGGGAAGCACGCGCGCCAGAATGCTGCGCGCCGAGTACTTGCCGTAACCAATGGCGGCCAGCAGGTCGTCGGGCTTGGCCAGTCCATTTTCGCTGGCCACGCGTGTCAGCTCCGCTTCGCTCAGATTCTTCAGAGCAATGCGATACTTGCGCGCCTCTTTCTCGATCAGCTTGCGGCCGATTTCGATGGCGCGTTCGCGCTGATGCACGTTCAGCCAGTGCTTGATCTTCTGGCGGGCGCGCGGCGACTTCGCCAGTTGCAGCCAGTCGCGGCTGGGATGGTGGCCGGGCGCGGTTTGAATTTCCACGATATCGCCGGAGCGCAACTTTTAACGCAAAGGAGCCATGCGCCCATTCACTTTGGCGCCGACGCAAGTGTGGCCGACCTCGGTGTGGACGGAATAGGCGAAGTCGATGGGCGTGGCATCCTGCGGCAGGATGACGATCTTCCCCTTCGGGGTGAAGGTGTAAACCTCTTCCGGATAGAGGTTGATTTTCAGCGTGGAGAGGAACTCGTCCGAGCTCTTCATGTCACGCTGCCACTCCACGACCTGACGCAGCCAAGCTAGCCGCTGCTCATCGCGCGCCGACACCGGACCATCTTTGTACTTCCAGTGCGCGGCGATGCCTTCCTCGGCCATCTTGTGCATTTCTTCGGTGCGGATCTGCACCTCGAAGGCGTGGCCCTTTCTCGGAGATGACGGTGGTGTGCAGCGACTTGTAGAAATTGTTGCGCGGGATGGCGATGAAGTCCTTGATGCGCCCCGGCACCGGGCGCCATTGATTGTGAATGATGCCCAGCACGGCGTAGCAATCGGATTCCGATTGCGTAATGATGCGCAGCGCCAGCATGTCGTAGATCTGGTCCACCGAGATGCGCTGCCGCTGCAGCTTCTGCCAGATGCTGTAAAGCCGCTTGATGCGGGCTTCCACCTTGGCCTGGATCTTGGCTTCCTTCAGCTTCTGCCCGATGACGGTCTGCACCTCAGCCAGAAACGCTTCGCCCTTCTTTGCGGCGTGACTCGATGGCTTCCTTGACCTGGTTGTAGGAGATCGGATCGACATACTGGAACGCCAGGTCTTCCAGCTCGCCGCGGATCTTGCCCATTCCCAGGCGATGAGCGATGGGAGCGTAAATCTCCAGCGTCTCTTTGGCGATCTTGTGCTGCCGCTCCGGCGAGAGGAATTTCAAGGTGCGCATGTTGTGCAAGCGGTCGGCCAGCTTGATGAGCACCACGCGGATGTCATCCATCATGGCCAGCACCATCTTGCGCACGTTTTCGGCTTGCGCCTCTTCCGACGAGGCGAAGTCAATCTTGCTGATCTTGGTGACGCCTTCGACGATGTGGGCGACCTGCTCGCCGAACTCAGCCTTGATCTCTTCGATGGTGACTGTGGTGTCTTCTACCGCGTCGTGCAGCAGGCCGGCGACAATGGCGGTCGGGTCGAGCCGCATCTCCGCCAGCAAGGTCGCGACCTCGAGCGGATGCGCCAGATAGGGCTCTCCTGACTCGCGTGCCTGTCCTTTGTGATGTTCCAGGGAGAATTCGTAGGCCTTCTTGATGAGGGCCTGGTCGTCGTCGGGCCGGTAGGAGCGGACTTTGCGCAGAAGATCGCGAAAACGTGTAACCGTCAAAACATTGGTCGCGATATGTTGGCGCAAAGTCGCCATGTCCGATTATACGTCAGTTCTCGGCTGGCTCTCAGTGATGCGGAATTTTCGAAATCGCCCGCGATGTGTTACAGCTAGCTGCGAAGCTTGCTTGCAGGAGCGGGAGCATGCGAGTACTGATCAGCGGCGCTTCGGGATTGATCGGACGGGCGCTGACTCCGGCTTTGATTTCGGCTGGTCACGAGCCTATCGCTCTGGTTCGGCGAGCGCCGCGCGAGAACGAAGTGCAATGGAATCCTGGCGAGCGGCTCGATCCGGAGAAACTCGCGGGCGCGGATGCCATCGTCCACTTGGCGGGAAAAAATATCGCCGGCCGCTGGACGGAGAAGTTTAAGCAGGAAGTGCTGCAGAGCCGCGTGCAAGGAACTCGAACTTTGGCGAATGCGGCCGCCGAATCGTATCGCCGAAACGGGCAGCCGCGTATTTTTATTTCAGCCGCGGGGATTAATTATTACGGAAGTCGTGGCGACGAAGTGATGACCGAGGAGAGTTCTCCGGGCGAGGGATTTCTAGCCGAGGTTAGCCAGCAGTGGGAGGCCGCGAGCGCTCCCGCAAGTGAAGCTGGAGTGCGGGTTGTGAATCTTCGCATTGGAGTAGTGCTTGCTCATGATGGCGGGGCGCTTAAGCCGATGTTGCTGCCATTTCGACTTGGCCTTGGCGGACGGATCGGCAGCGGAAAGCAGTTCTGGAGCTGGATCGCGTTTGACGATGTGATCGGCGTGGCGCTGTTCGCCTTGCAGAACGACAGCTTGCGAGGGCCGGTAAACACGGTCGGACCCGCAGCCAGTTCGCAATGAGGAGTTTGTTCGCGCGCTGGGAGAGGAACTTCACCGTCCTACGATCTTCCCTTTGCCAGCGTGGATTGTGCGCACACTGCTCGGCGAGATGGGAGATGAATTGCTGCTGACCTCCATTCGTGCCGAACCTGCGAAACTGAAGGCCGCCGGATATCGTTTCGCTCATCCGGAGCTGAGGAACGCCATCCACGCCGCAGTGGCTGGAAAGTGACCAACACTTGTGCGGTGCGCGGCGATTGTGTAAACGCTCTGGCTGTTAGCTGAAAGCTCACGGCTGAGTGCTGACGCTTCCTACAGCGGTATGTTTCCGTGCTTCTTGGGCGGGTTCTTGTCGCGCTTGTTCTCCAGCATGTCCAGCGCCTGAATTAGCTTGCGGCGCGTGTCGCGCGGACGAATCACCGCATCGAGGTAGCCGCGCTCGGCCGCTATATAAGGATTCGCGAAGCGCTCGCGGAACTCTTCGATCTTCGCAGCACGATCGTCTTCAGGATTCTCGGACTTCTCCAACTCGCGCCGATAGACGATGTTCACCGCGCCTTCGGGCCCCATCACCGCGATCTCGGCGGTCGGCCAGGCATAGTTCACGTCGGTGCGGATGTGCTTGGACGCCATCACGCAATAGGCCCCGCCATAGGCTTTGCGGGTGATCACGGTAATCTTGGGCACGGTCGCCTCGGAGAACGCGAACAGCAGCTTGGCGCCATGCGTGATGATGCCGCCGTACTCCTGCTGCGTGCCGGGAAGAAATCCCGGAACGTCTTCGAAGGTGATGAGCGGGATGTTGAAGCAGTCGCAGAAGCGCACGAAGCGCGCGCCCTTGATGCTGGCGCTGATGTCGAGCACGCCCGCCAGAAACGCGGGCTGGTTGGCGACGATGCCCACCGGCTTGCCGTTCAGCCGCGCGAAGCCGATCACGATGTTCTTCGCGTAATGCTCCTGCACCTCGAAGAAGTAGCTGTCGTCCACTACGGCGTTGATCACGTCCTTGATGTCGTAGGGCTGGTTCGATTCGGTGGGAACGATGGTGTCGAGATGCTCGTCGGCGCGGTCGATGGGATCGGTGCAAGCCTTGCGCGGCGGATCCTCCAGGTTGTTCGAGGGGATGAAGCTGAGCATCTCGCGAATCATGCTGAGACACTCGGCGTCGTCGTGCGCCATGAAGTGCGCCACGCCCGACTTCTCGTTGTGCGTCATCGCGCCGCCGAGTTCATCCTTGGTGACTTCTTCGTGGGTCACGGCCTTGATGACCTCCGGCCCGGTGATGAACATGTATGAGGTGTTCTTCACCATCAGGATGAAGTCGGTCATTGCCGGGGAATACACGGCGCCGCCGGCGCACGGGCCCATGATCGCCGAGATCTGCGGCACCACGCCGGAAGCCAGCACGTTGCGCAGGAAGATGTCGGCGTAACCCGCCAGCGACATCACCCCTTCCTGAATGCGCGCCCCCCCGGAATCGTTCAGCCCGATGACCGGCGCGCCCACCCGCATGGCCATGTCCATGATCTTCACGATCTTGGCTGCGTTGGTCTCCGACAGCGAACCGCCGAACACGGTGAAGTCCTGCGCGAAGACGAATACCAGCCGGCCCTCGATGCGGCCATAGCCAGTGAGGAAGCCGTCGCCGAAATACTTCTGCTGATCCATGCCGAAGTCGGTGCAGCGATGAGTGACCAGCTTGTCGGTCTCCTCGAAGGTGCCTTCGTCGAGCAGAAACTCGATGCGCTCGCGCGCCGACATCTTGCCCTGCTTGTGTTCACGCGCCCGACGCTCTTCGCCTCCGCCGGCTTCGGCGAGCGAGTCACGGCGCTTCAGTTCGGTCAATTTCTGTTCCAGGTTCATGGGAGGGATTATAAACAGCGAGCAGGGGATGAGGTCCGAATAGTGGGATCACCGCATGATGTGACGGGGGCCTTGCAGAGTTCCAGCTGGGACAAGACAAGGTGCCGGAGACGGCTACTTGTGATAAGGGGATTTATCGCCAGCTATTCAAGCGTGGTCGGCAAGCAAGTTGCGCTACGGCACCTTCGCAGCGGCGTCAACCGCGTCACGCAGCTCTCCCACCAGCGACATTTGCGGCGGATTCAGGCCACCCTTCATGAGGTCTCGCCAAAGCGGAGCAGAGTCAATCCCGTCGGAGGCATCATACAGAGCCAGCATGTCGCGAGGATCACCAACATCAGTGGGAACATCAGCCCCTATCGTAGGCTTCGTGTTGGAACCTGCGCCAACCCGTACTCCTGGGCGCACCTCAACGAACCGCCCCTTCCGAACCAGCAAAATTAGCTCCGCATCTTTAGCTCGATACGCGAGGGCGTATCGTCCCCATTTCTTGATCGCGTTCTGAACGTTGACTACTGCCTGCCGATCATCAGGCGTCACTTGGGGATTGGTGAGGTCATCGCCAGCGTAGGTGGTAACCAGCACATACCTGGCATGCAGCACAAGCTTCGGTAACGGGTTGTAGCCTTGGGCGACGGCGAAGGGCGCCGACAAGAACAGAAGAAGAAACCACGATACACGACGATGCATACCGCTTCACCAGTGCGAATGTTCAACTAACCGCAATCTTACCTCACTGCCGAGCGCTATGGAACTCGGGTTCCCTTTAGCGCGTGTATTCAGCGCTTACGCGCTGGGCTATCATTGTTCCGCCCTCCGGGCTCCGTCTTTGCGACTTCATCCGCCGAAGCGTTCCCACCCGGCGGCCTTCAGAGGCTGCGTCTTGCCATCAGCAGTGGTCAGCGTCATCTGCTTTCCCCTCACCATCTCGCCAATGCGAGTAACCGCCACTCGCCAATCCGCTTCGGCGAGCGAGTCACGACGCTTGAGTTCGGTCAATTTCTGTTCCAGGTTCATGGGAGAGGGTTTGCGTTCTGTTCACTAAAGCAGAGAATGTAGCCGTCAGGATCCTCGACATAAAAATCGAGGCATGCCCACGGTCTTTCTTCAAGCGGCTTGAGCACTTGAGCCCCACGCAGTTTCAACTCGCTGAACAAGCTACGGATACCGCATACTGCAATGTACGCATCCAGATGTTCGTTCTGTTTCCGGTGTTCTCTGTCCGCGGCCAATTTCGGCACACACTTGAGATGTATCCCGAATCCGTCACGCGTGACAGCGGCGTAGAACGACTGATACTTAAAATCAAGCTCGAAGCCAAGCTTGTCGCGGTAGTATGCAATTGCTCGGTCGAGATCATCGACGAGAAACTGCGGGGCTATCCCGGTAAGCTGCGTAGCCCGCTGACTTGCGACTGTGGACATCTCATTCCTCTTACGGTAAAAGTTCGAGCCGGACTAAGACTTGTTGGTCAGTTCCTTCAGACGTTCGGGATGGGTGACCTCTTCTTCTTCGTCATCCGTAGCCAGGGTGACGGCGGCCCATTTGCGCTTGGAGTGGGTGACGGGCAACATTTTGCCGGTAACCGTGTGGCATCTCTCGCCCACCTTCGCTCCGCAGACAGGACATTCAAAATCGGTTGCGTTCATATGGATAGTTTATGACGATGCTCGGCGATATCAAGCTAATGGTATACGCACAGAGAGTCCAAGGTTCCCAAAACTGCCCCGGCGTCCGGATTGGCACTTCCTGAATCAAAAGCCGCGATTAGATCGGCTCTCATTGTTCCGCCCTCCGGGCTCCGTCTCTGCGACCTCATCCCCCGAAGTGCTCCCACCCGGCGGGCTTCAGAGGCTGTGTCTTGCCATCGGCGGTGGCCAGCGTCATCTGCTTTCCACTCAGAATCTCGCCGATGCGGGTAACCGGCACTCCGGCGATCTGCTTCGGAATTTGGCGCCGTGGAGACGCGGTGAACAGCAACTCGTATTCGTCGCCGCCATGCAGGGCCAGCGAAAGCGGCTGGCTAGATTTCCCTCAGGGGCTGAAGCCCGACTCATTGTTGAACGCCGTACGGCACGGCTGAAGCCGCGCCCTGACACAAGGCGATGTTTTGCGGAGGTTTTGGCGACGGCCAGTAGCGACTCGGCGTAAACGACAGCACCAACGCCACTCTCTTCGCAGATGTGCCCGAGATCCGTGGAGAGTCCGTCGCTGATGTCGATCATGGCAGAAGCCACCTTCTTCTCGCGCAAGAATTGTCCGACCGCAATCGTGGCTCGGGATAGAAGTGCTTCAGGTACGACTTCGGCCGCAGCTTTTCGCCATCACGAAGTTGGTTCAGCGCTGCCACAGCCGAGCCGAGTGTTCCTGTTACATAAATGAAATCCCCCGGACGCGCGCCCGAACGCAAGATAGCTTTCCCCGCCGGAACCGAGCCGACCACCATGATGTCGGCTAGGACGCCATCAGGCGACTGCGCGGTGTCGCCTCCAGCCAGGGAAACTGAATATCGGCTCGCAAGCTTCAGTAATCCTGCAATGAACTTGTTCACCCAGCTCTGCGGCAGGTCAGGCGGAAGCCGCCAGTGAGAGGAATGCCCAGCGCGGTATTCCGCCCATGGCCGCAATGTCGCTCAGCCCGCGTGCCAAGCAGCGGTGACCCACGGAATCGGGCGGATGCCACTCGCGCCGGAAGTGTACGTCCTCTAGGCTGAAGTCGGTGGTGATCAGCGCCTCGTGCCCTCGGGGAAGCGGCAGCACCGCGCAGTCGTCTCCGATGCCTTTACCGGCCTGTCTTCCCGGCATGGCTGCCGCCCGACGAATCCGTTCAATCAGCAACTTTTCGTTCAGCGGCATTCGTCCTCGCGGTACAACAGCCAGCCAGCCCAATATACCGGAGGCCACGCGAGGCTGTCACCGAGGCTCTAACACTTTAGTATCAGCAACTTATCCCGATATGCGTTGACATGGTACAGCGGCTCTGTTACGGTTTGATGTCATTCATTGACACCAGCCATGCGCTCAACCAGTTAGCTTATCGGCTGACGGTTGGGAGGAGAACCGTTAACCCACGGTTGTCCAGGTACCCGTAAGCGGACAACTCGGACCGGCAGGGACTGAAGTTCCGGATTTTCATAAGTTAGTTTGTTTCGCCTTCCGGAACCATTTTTTGATTGAGGGTTATAGTTTTGCGAAAACGCTTTTATATTCTTTTCGTAGCTCGCGATGCAGAAGGTCAGCTACGAAAAATCCCCATCCCTATTCATTACCTTTACGTCTTCATGGCTGGCGCCTTGATTGGCATGTCCACCATCACGGGCATGGCTGGTTCTTACACGCGCATGCTGTGGAAGGTGGCCAGCTTCAACCAGTTGCGCTCCGAGAAGAATTCGCTGCAGACCCGCTACAAGCAGCTTGAGCAGGTCAACCGCGAAAAGGACATCCAGGTCGCTTCGCTGGGCTCGCTGGCCAACGAAGTTTCCATGATCTATGGCCTGAAGCCGAATCCCAAGTTGCTAAACGATAGCGGCAGCATGAAGCCTGAACAGGTGATCTCTTCCCTGGACCAGCTTTACGCCTTGCGCAGATCGGCCCTTACCGGCGCGGCGACCGCTGGATTGGGGTTGGGCCTGACTCACGAAGCCACGCTGACCGACTGGGTCAGAGCGACCACCGCACCAACCCTGTGGCCCGTGATGGGGCCGATAACGGGATCCTTTGGCGAGCGCATCGATCCGTTCAACGGTGAAGGCGCGTTCCACTCCGGTGTGGACATCTCCTGCCACTATGGGCAGCCGGTTTTGGCTCCCTCAGACGGCGTCGTGACCTTCGCGGGACCTTACAACGGATATGGCCGCATGATTCAGGTAGATCACGGCAACGGCGTCACGACTCGCTATGGGCACTTGTCAGGCTTCGCGGTGGCCGACGGGCAAACCGTGCGTCGGGGACAGGTCATTGGTTACGTCGGCCTCAGCGGACGCAGCACTGGACCGCACTTGCACTATGAAGTGCGTATCCATGATACGCCGGTCAATCCTCACAAATTCCTGCGCAGCACGACCATCAGGCCGGGAGGTATTCCCGCCGGGTAGCCGCATCACCTTTCAGGTTTCTTGGCCGCCGGAGCGCTCTGCTTGGGCGGCTTTTGTGTCTCCGGTCCCAACTCCACCGGCGGCTCGCTGAGCACCTTCTTGAAGAAGGCATAAGGGACCTTGGCGGTCAGCACAGCCTCGTCTTTGTCCTGATGGATTTCCAAGCTGTCAAACGCTGCCTTCACATCGGGATCGGGGCCACCGCCATCCATCGAGATATCGAGCGACTTAAAGAGGGCAAGGAAGGTGTTCACGCGATCGGTAAAAGTGCGGGCCTCGGTTTCGCTGTGGGTGAGCACTTGCGCCCGCAGGCGGACTTCGTTAAGCGGCCGCGCCGACGCAATCACAGTGCTATTCGGCGGCAGCAGGCCGCTCCAGCCGCCGGGCAGCAGTAGTTCGGCATGATCTTCCGAGGAACTGGCGGCCGGCGGCCGTGCAATCGTCCAGATGATGCTCCCCAGCGGCACCAGCCGGTAATACTCGCTGACAAGCGGCGGTCCGGCAAACGGCAGCGCCGCTTGCCGATAGCGATCGATCATGCCGTGGATGGCGTCAGGGCCTTCTGTATTCGACGCGGCCGCGACATCAACTCCGAGTAGCGCCACTCGAACGGTCCGGCCCTCCAGCGGAATAATGTAAATATCGAAATTGCCGTAATGCTCCACGCTGGCTGCCAGCTTGCGTAGGTACTCTTCCACCCGTCCGCTGTCGAAGTGTCCCTGCAGAATTTCGCTGTATCGGGTCTCTGTGGATTTGCCGTAGATGGAAGTACCATAGTGAATGGCCAAGGCTGCTTTGTCCAGATCGCGCTCGAACTCAAAGCCGGTCTGCCGGACGAAGTCTTCGTATTGCGGATCGCGGTCTTTAACGGGGTGCTTGCCGAGATCGGTGAACAGGCGAATGGGCTCGAAATTGATGTAGAGGACAGCGTCGGAGTCGGGCAGCAGGCGGACGGCGTCTGGAGCCGCGCGCTTTCGCAGCAGAACGGCGGTAACAATGCCGCCGGCGATGACGAGAACGACTACTAAGGCTGCCCACAGCTGCTTTCGGCGAGTTCGCATGGAGTGCGAATCAATGATACGGGAAAAGCGGGTCTTATTGTTGTTGGTCTCTCCACCTCCCTCGGCTCGTCACCCGCCTACCTAGGGCCCCACGATGGCGTCGATCCTCCGCTATGAAAGGGGAACGTGGCTGCGCTGAAAGCCTTCAGAACCACCCCGGTTATGTTGGTCGGGGGTCGAGAATTAATCAGGAGAACCACTCCGAGTTTGCCTTTGAAAATTCCGACGAAGGTTTGCTCGGATATGCCATTGCCATAAAACAACGCTCCATTCTTTCCGCGGAAACCGCCTTGAGGCTGGACCGAGCAGTCCCATCCGAGACAATCCTGGTCCATTTGCTTCTTCTGGGCTTTGGTCAGCAAGAGGTTGTCATGGATGAGTGACTCCACAACTTTGAACAGGTCGGAGGCGCTTAGCACCCAACCACCACCACCACAAAGTAACGTCCAATCTCCAGCCTCAATGCCATGGGTGTCGTCTGGGGGAAAGGGATAATACAGGGCCGGATTGCTTTTCGGTTCCGGCTTGCAGTCTGCGTCGGTCACTCCTACTGGCTCGAAAACATGCATCTTCATATAGCTGATATAGAAGTTGGCGGTTGCCTCCGGCCGAGTGGCTGGTCCCGGGTCGTTAAAGCCTTCCATAATCGCCAGCAGCACACGGATGATTGCAAAGTTAAGGTTGTTGTAAACAGCCTTCTGCTTGTCCGCCGGCTGTACCCCGGCTTGAATCTGTTTTCGTAGCCCTTCATAGCTAATATCGCCGCCGCGAAATCCGGCGCTATGCGTCAGCAGTTGGTGAAAAGTGATGGTGTCGACGTTCGGTCCTTGAATCCAATCGGGGGGCAGGAACGGTGCGATGGTACTCTCGATGGTTAAGTGGTGCCTGGCAAGCGATTGCAAAACGGCAATTGTGGTCAGAACTTTGCTGACACTGGCGACATTGATGGGTACCTCCGCCGACATTTTGCGGCTGGGTGGATCGACGTCGGTGCGTGCCGATCCATACTCGACGGTCCTACCGCCGACGATGGAAATATAGCCCACAACCTTGCCCTGCAACTGCTCGGCGAGATTGGCGAAAAACCGGCTGACCGACACGCAGCCGAGGTTATCGCAAGTGTCGTCTCTGGCCTGGAGGCTCCCATTGAATCCGCCTGATAACGCGAGCAACGCGACCAGCGGAACCGCCCAGGCGGTCCGTTTCATCAGGGACTCCTTGCGATCGACGGTGCAATGGAGGGCGACTGCCCTTGCCGCCTCTGGGCCGCGATTATAGCGCAGACTATTGTCCTGAATTTAGCCCAGTGGCCAACCTCGCCGAAATTCGTTAGAATGAGTTGACCGCATTTCAGCGTTGGCCAGGGGCCAGCGCACTCCGCAGAATCCCAGCCATGAGGCCCACGGGAGTGGCGAGGTGGAGGTCGCTCTTTCAAGTAAGTTGTTCACACGTAAGTCGTTCAAAGGACAAGTTCGACATCCGCCGGGTGATCTGGTTGCACGTGGTATGCCGTTGTGTTAACCTTTTAGTTTGTCCCGGCTGGCAGGAAGAATCATGCTTGGTTCGGCGCCTACGTGTCGAGCCACGCTGCAGTGCTGGCGTAGCTCAGCTGGTAGAGCATCTGATTTGTAATCAGAGGGTCGGGGGTTCAAATCCCTTCGCCAGCTCCAGGATCGTAACCGTGAGCGCGCCGCAAGGCGTAGCAGGAGCAAGCCAAACGAGACGCGTAGCTCTCCTAGAGAACTGATTCCAGCAGCAGCTTCCTAAATCGCAGACCCGCGCGCGGAAGTAGGGCCGCGCGAATGACGCGGAGTTTTGCCGGAATTGCTGAGCGGTGCTTGGCACGCGGGGTTCTTTGACAGCAGAGACTGGCGATTCCGGGCCTACGGCGACGCCGGGCTCTCAGGAAGCCGGCGAGAGCGGAGTGCTCGGTCGAATGTGCACAGGTGGCCGAGCGGTTAATGGCAGCAGACTGTAAATCTGCCGCTCCTTGCGAGCTACGGAGGTTCGAATCCTCCCCTGTGCACCAGGTTTTTTGGGGACCCCCGGCGCGCGCCGCTGTTACGTGCTTGGGGTGGTTGAGATGAAGCGGTTATGGACAGCCTTGGGTTTGTTCGCAGTGCTGGCGGTGCTGGCGTGGACGACGATTAGCGACGAGAAGTTCAAGCTGGCTACTGTGGCGGTTCTGGCGATGTTTGCCATTCGCACCTGGACGTGGAGCCGCAAGCAAGAGCGCGAAGAGCGGGACCGGCACGAGGGGGATTGACGCTGGCGAACGAGCCACGGAGTGGTGATTCTCGTGTTAGAGCATGATGGCTAGACAGGATCCAGGCAGGATGAAGTTAACTTGCTGAGGAACTTCCCAACACGCCAGCCCGAAGGGCGAAACAAGATTAGTCCAGGGCGTAAGCCTGGGTAGGACGGAAAACACAATTGAGTCCCGTAGGGACAGCACAGATTTTGGCTGGAATGTGCGGGAGTAACTCAGTGGTAGAGTCACAGCCTTCCAAGCTGTTGGTCGCGGGTTCGATTCCCGTCTCCCGCTCCGGAAGTTCTGTTGATGGCGTGCAGTGGTGTTGGGTGAAGCCGAGGATGCTCGCCGAATAGCGAGCGCCGCAGGCGAGGGCGCAGCAGCGAAGCATTGCGGATGCCCTTTTAACAAGGGCTGATGTAGCTCAGTTGGTAGAGCACTCCCTTGGTAAGGGAGAGGTCATCGGTTCAATCCCGATCATCAGCTCCATGAATTTAGGCAAGGCCCGCGAGCGCGAGCAGGATGGATTTCCTGTCCAGTGAATACTTCGATGGAACACTCGGGATCGCGGATACCGTTTCAGCAGGCTGCTCTTCGCATCGAAAAGCTGGACGAGTTTGAGCAGTTTCGTTGCGCCCTGGCGAGGATTTTTGCCGCCGACGCAGTCGAAGATTTTCTCCGGTTGCTGCAGCGCAAAGGAGTGCCCATCCGCGATTTTGATCGCGTGTTGCGTGAGAAGTTGCTGGAGCGCGCGGACCGGAAGCTGGCGCAATCCGGAAGATCGGCGCAGCAGTTGTATGACGCGCTCCCCGTGAGCGATCAGGCGCAGGTGCGCGAATTTTATTTGACGGCGCTGGAGGCGGTGAACCCGCCTCTGCGTGAGAAGTTCAACAAACTTTACCGGTACTACTAGCCAGGTGAAGAAGCAAAGAAGGGTGACTTTCGCTTCGCGGCAAGGTAGCACGATTTCGGCGGACCGTTTTTGGCACGCTGCCGAGGAGCGCTGGAAGGACGCTCAGCGTCTTCACAAGAACAGGAGATTTGAGGGCGCGATCTATCTGTGCGGTTATGTTCTTGAGTGCTTTCTGAATTTCGTCATTTGCAAAGTGAGAAGGCAGAAGAGCATGGACCTGAGCGAAGTAAAACAGCTTGGGCATAATTTGGTGGAGTTGCTGGACGTCAGTCGGTTGGGAAATGTGCTTGTGAAGAACCGAGACCTGTATTTAGCCTTCACCGGCGTTAACAATCAATGGGCTCCGGAAATTAGATATTGCGGCAAGACGTTGGACCAGCATTCTTCCGAGAATCTCTTGCGAGATACGAAGGACCTGCGCAATTGGCTACAGACGCAATTAAGAGGGTGAGCAACGCTTTGGAGGCGGGCTTGGCTGAAAAAGGTGAGAAGGTCGTCGTCTGGGCTGACAAGAGCGACTACAAGGATTTCATCCGAATGTATGTGGTTTCCGACTACTTCAAAGGGATGTCGGAGAAAGAGCGCTTAGGTGAAATCTATTCGATATTGGAGTCGCGCGGCGCCAAGAGTTTGATCAGAAAAGATTTCTTTGTGTATTGCCATGACTAAACGCGAATACAACCAGGAATTTGGAGAAGGCGTTTGGCTGGGCGTTTTGGATAAGGTTTATCGGGGGATGAACTCGCGTCCCAGGTTACGTCGTCTAGCGGACGCCCATGGCAAGAGCTAAGCTTCTTAGGGGACTAATCTATGGCGAAAGAGAAATTTGACCGCAGCAAGCCGCACGTGAACGTTGGCACGATCGGGCACATCGATCATGGCAAGACCACGTTGACAGCGGCCATCACCAAGGTATTGCAGAAACATAATCCCAAGATCGTGTTCCGCTCGTTCGACTCGATCGACAACGCGCCGGAAGAGCGCGAGCGCGGCATCACTATTGCCACGGCGCACGTGGAGTACGAGACCGCCAACCGGCACTACGCGCACGTGGATTGTCCCGGGCACGCCGACTACATCAAGAACATGATCACCGGCGCGGCGCAGATGGATGGCGCGATTCTGGTGGTGGCCGCCACCGACGGACCGATGCCGCAGACCAAGGAGCACGTGCTGCTGGCACGCCAGGTGGGAGTGCCATACGTGGTGGTGTTTCTGAATAAGTGCGATGCAGTGGAAGATCCCGAATTGATCGACCTGGTGGAGATGGAAGTCCGTGAGCTTTTGACCAAGTACAACTTCCCGGGCGACGATCTGCCGGTGATTCGCGGCAGCGCGTTGGGTGCGTTGAACGGCGAGGCGCAGTGGGAAGCCAAGATCGACGAGCTGATGGAGGCGGTGGACAAGAACGTACCGCTGCCGGCGCGCGATGTGGACAAGCCGTTCCTGATGCCGATCGAGGACATCTTCTCGATCCAAGGGCGCGGCACGGTGGTCACGGGCCGTATCGAGCGCGGCAAGGTGAAGGTAGGCGAGGACGTGGAGATTGTCGGCTTCCGCGAGACCCGCAAGACGGTGGTGACGGGCGTGGAAATGTTCAAGAAGCAGTTGGACGAAGGCATGGCGGGCGACAACGCCGGCCTGCTGCTGCGCGGCACGGCGAAGGAAGACGTGGAGCGCGGCATGGTTCTGGCGAAGCCGGGCTCGATTACGCCGCACACCAAGTTCAAGGGCGAAGTGTACGTGCTGTCGAAGGACGAAGGCGGGCGGCACACGCCGTTCTTCAAGGGCTACCGGCCGCAGTTTTACTTTCGCACCACGGACGTGACGGGAGTGGCGAGCTTGCCGGCGGGCACGGAGATGGTGATGCCGGGCGACAACGTGAGCCTGGAGATTGAGCTGATCACGCCGGTGGCGATGGAAAAGGGCTTGCGGTTTGCCATCCGCGAAGGCGGACGCACCGTGGGCGCCGGCACCATCACCGAGATTATTGCGTAATTCGGAATGCTTCGGCGAGGGCGCGTATTGCGCCTCGCTGATTTCCGCACTTCGATGCGGACAAGGCTTCGCGGTCTTAAGCCGCGAAGCAAACGAAAAGGGAAAATTCAATGCCTCGCGAAATCGTGACGTTACAGTGTGGAGAGTGCAAAGATCGCAACTACTCCACGACCAAGAACAAGAAGACCACGACGGCCCGGTTGGAGTTCAACAAGTTTTGCCGTAAGTGCCGCAAGCACACGTCGCACAAGGAAGTGAAGTAGCTATCAGCCGTCAGCTATCAGCTGTCAGTAAGGGCATCGGGCGGCTAGGGCAACGGTTTGGATTCGAGCGCGTTAGCAAGAAGCTTCAGACTTCATTCAGAAACCGTAAGGGCTGAAGGCTGATAGCTGACGGCAGACAGCTACAACAGGGGCGTAAGCTCAACGGTTAAACTGCCGGTCTCCAAAACCGGACTTGGGGGTTCGAATCCCTCCGCCCCTGCCAGTTTTGCCGGTGCAGCGCAAACCTGGCCGGATCAGGCACGAAAAGCAGTAAGGCGCCAGCGGGCGCCGGAAGACAGGTATCGGATGGCGAAGTCAACAGCGATTGAAGTAGCGGGCGAGAATAGGCTGGGCACGATTAAGGCGTGGCCGCAGCGCATCAAGAGTTTTTACAACGACGTGCGCACGGAGATGAAGAAAGTCACCACGCCGTCTCGCAAAGAAGTGCAAGGTACCACGACGGTGGTGATCATCACGGTCTTTCTGTTCGGCCTGTACTTTGCGGTCGTCGACAAGATCTTGGGCCTGTCGCTCGATCGCTTGCTGAAAGCGTTGACCCACCGCTAATGCGCGAACACATGACTGAAGAGGAAATCAAATCGGAGAAGAACGGCGCCGAGCCGCTGACAGGCGAAGAGGAAGCTACCGCTCCGCTTTCGGCCGACCAGCCGAACCCGCAGAATCCGAATATGAAGTGGTACATCATCCACACCTATTCGGGATTCGAGCGCAAGGTGAAGGAGTCGCTGGAGTCACGTGTCCGCGCCTATCCCGAGCTTGAGCACAGGATTGGCCGGGTGTTGATTCCAACGGAGTCAGTGACCGAGGTTCGAGGCGGCAAGAAGTATACCAGCGAGCGCATGTTCTATCCCGGCTACGTGCTGGTCGAGATGGACATGGATGACAACGTATGGCATGTGGTCAAGGGAACGCCCCGGGTGACCGGATTTGTGGGTACGGGCCAGCAACCCACTCCACTGTCGGAAGAAGAAGTTAACCAGATCGTGTACCGGGTCGCGGACAGCAAGGAAAAACCGAAGCTCAAAGTCAAGTTCGAAAAGAACGAGTCGGTGCGCATCAGCGAAGGCCCCTTCGCCAGCTTTACCGGCGTGGTGGACGAAGTGAACGAGGACCGCGAGACGCTGAAGGTAATGGTCACAATCTTTGGGCGCTCCACCCCGGTAGAACTGGGATTCGGGCAGGTCGAAAAAGTTATTACTTAGGTTAGGAAAGATGATGGGCACATTTTCAGCAAGGTTGAGAGTTTGGAATCCAGAGCACCCCGAGACGGTAGAGGAGTTGGATCTTTTCGTCGACACAGGGGCAGCGTATAGCTGGATTTCCAGGGCCCGTCTTGAGCGCCTGGGTGTCGTCGCCACTCGCCGTATGCCCTTCCGCACGATTGAGGGCCGAGTGCTGGAGCGAGATTTAGGGATTGTTTACATCGGCACGGACGGACGATCAGTACCCGACATCGTGGTTATGGCGGAGCCAGGCGAAATGGAAGTGGTCGGTGCGCATAGCATCGAAGGCCTCGGTTTGGCGGCTGACCCGGTACAGAAGAAATTGGTTCCAACTGTGATGTTGGCATTGAGTGTGACCAGTTAATAAACAATATGGGCGGCTGAGCCCGACTCAAGAAGAGCAAATATGGCAAAGAAGATTACCGGTTCGGTGAAGTTGCAGATTGCGGCAGGTAAGGCCACTCCGGCTCCTCCGGTGGGTCCGGCGCTCGGCCAGGCGCAAATCAACATCATGGAGTTCTGCAAACAGTTCAATGCCAGGACCAGCGCCAAGGAACTCGACGGCCTGATCATCCCGGTGGTGGTGTCGGTGTATAGCGATCGCACCTTCAGTTTCATCACCAAGACGCCCCCGGCTTCGATTTTGTTGAAGCGCGCAGCGGGCGTGGCCAAGGGTTCAGGTACGCCGAACAAGGACAAGGTTGGCAAAGTTACGGAAAAGCAGGTCCTGGAGATCGCCAAGCAGAAGATGCCCGACCTGAACGCCGCTTCCGTGGAAGCCGCTATCAAGAGCGTGAAAGGTACCGCGCGCTCCATGGGCATTGAGGTGACAGCATAGGTTATCCCACAATGTGGGATTATCAGCGGCCGTCCGGCCGACAGTCGTAGATACCACGGCCCTCCGGTAGCAGGGGATGGCGGTGGGAGACAAGGAGAGCGATGAGAAAATCCGGAAAGAACATCACCAAGGCACGTGGCACTGTTGAAGCTCGTTCGTACACGCTTCAGGACGCAGTGCCACTTTTGCAGAAAGTGAAGTTCGCCAAGTTCGACGAGACGGTGGACTTGACGATGCGGCTGGGAGTCGATCCCAAGCACGCCGACCAGATGGTTCGCGGCACAGTAGTTCTGCCGCATGGGCTGGGAAAAACGAAGAAAGTACTGGTCATCGCCAGCGGCGAAAAGGTGCGCGAAGCCGAGGCGGCGGGCGCCGACCTTGTGGGTGGCGAAGATATGGTGGAGAAGATCCAGAAGGAAAACTGGACCGACTATGACGCCGTGATCGCCACGCCCGACATGATGAAGTCGGTGGGGCGTCTGGGCAAGGTGCTCGGTCCGCGCGGGCTGATGCCGAATCCGAAGACCGGAACCGTGACCTTCGATGTGGCTGCGGCGGTGAAGGAAACCAAGGCCGGTAAAGTAGAGTTCCGCACCGATAAGACGGCGCTGGTGCATGTGCCGGTGGGCAAGATTTCGTTTCCGCCGGAAAAGCTGGTGGAGAATGCCGCCACCGTGATTACCAGCGTGATCAAGGCCAAGCCCGCGGTCGCCAAGGGTAAATACATCAAGGGTTGCTATCTCAGCTCCACGATGGGTCCGGGTGTTGCTATTGACACGGCACCGGTTGAAGCAGCGGCGCGAGCCTAGGATAACGCGTAAAGAGGCGCGTTACGGGCGCCCGGAAAAAGGATTCGAAGATGGCTGTCACAAAGGCAAGAAAGATCGAGCAGGTCGAAAAGCTGAAGCAAGAGTTCCAGAGCGCGAGCCACGCTGTGGTGGGCACCTTCAGCAAGCTGACCGTGCAAAAGGATTTTGAGCTGCGCAAGGCCGTCCGCACTGCGGGCGGTCATTATCGCGTGGTGAAGAACACGCTGGCGGAACGCGCCGCCCAGGGAACCAAGGTGGAAGAGGCGATGAAAGGCCTCGTGGGAGTTACCTCCATCGCGTACACCGGCGGCGACCCGGTGGCCCTGGCCAAGGCACTCAGCAAGTATGCCAAGGACAATCCGGAGTACACCTTCAAGGCCGGCATCGTGGATGGCCGCGTCATCGCGATTAAGGACATCGACGCGTTGGCCAGGATGCCGTCCAGGGAAGAAATTTACTCCAAGCTGCTGTTCTTGATGAGCGCTCCGGCGCAGCGCTTGGTGACCGTGATGAACGCCATTGGGCGCGATCTGGCGGTCGTGATCAACCAGGGGGTGGAGAAAAATAGGTTTGGTGGTGCAGCAGAAGCGGCGCCGGCAGTCCCGGCGGCGGAACCGGCGACGGCAGAAGTGCAGGCTTAGGCCTGCACCGTATACGAGTTTGGGAGTGCGTAAGCGCTTCCTGAGGATTTGCGTTATCCGTTGTGAGGCGTGCAGTCTGCGTGAGTCTGGCATGCGGCGGCACATTGGAAGCCTCGAAGACCGATAACGAAATCAACACAACGAATAACCAATAGGTGGATAAACACATGGCGGATTTGCAGCAGTTGGAAGAATCAATCGTAGGGCTCTCGCTTCTGGATGCGGCGGCCCTGGTAAAGAAGTTGGAAGAGCGCCTTGGCGTCTCGGCGGCGGCTGCGGCCCCCGTCATGATGGCAGGCGGAGCCGGCGCGGGCGCCGCGGCGGCGGCCCCGGCGGAAGAGAAGACCGAGTTTGCGGTCGTGCTCACCGCGGTGGGCCCCAACAAGATCAACGTGATCAAGGCTGTCCGCGAAGTGACCAGCCTGGGTCTGAAGGAAGCTAAGGACCTGGTAGATGGCGCTCCCAAGACCGTGAAGGAAGGCGTCTCCAAGGACGAAGCCGAGAACATTAAGAAGAAATTCACCGAGGCAGGCGCGACTGTCGAGGTGAAGTAAGTTTCCGTCCCGTTGCGCTTGGCCTGGCAAGTGCCCATTTGCGCTTGGCAGGTGCGGTAGCGGAGCGGGACGATTACTCCGGCACGCTGACCGGAGTTAAGGCTGCTGCTGCCTGCGGTCAAACGGGGCGGCGGCTACGTTCCTCTTCACGTGAGAGCGGTCGTGAAGGGGCGCGATGAAGCCGAGGAAGTAGAGCAGTCCTGCTCAGCGCGGGCTGCGGAATTCCCGGGCATCGTTGAGCCGGATTCTTTCTGGAATCCGGAGCATCAAACAGTGAGTGGCAGGCGGCAAGCTCAACCGGAGTCGCGTCAGCTCAGGCGCGACGGTAGAGCTAGTCGAGGACAAGGCCTGAAGATACTGGCGCGGGAAGCGAAAAACATTTCGGCACAACTTGTGCCGAAGTCCCGGACTGAATGGTCATGGGATTGCAGAACGCCTGACATGGCGCTTACGGGGATTTCTGTCTTCGTGGGCGCACTTGTGTTTCTGCGCAGACCGGGCAACCCATTCTTCTTCGACCGACCTGTCACCGTGGGACGGCAATCCTGCCCGTCGCACATCCGCATTAGCGGCTTGCATGGCCACGCCTGAGCGAGCGGGGCCGACGCTGATATAGGAGCTTTATACATGGCACAACAGAAAACTGCCAATCGAAATCGATTCGATTTCTCAAAAATTCCGGCCACCATTCAGATTCCCAACCTGATTGAGGTGCAGAAGCGTTCGTACGACCGCTTTCTGCAGATGGATGCGCTGCCGAGCGAACGCGATGACGGCGGTTTACAGGCGGTGTTCCAATCGGTGTTTCCGATCACCGACTTTCGCAATGTTTCGCAGTTGGACTTCGTGGAGTACGCCATCGGCAACTGGGAGTGCAAGTGCGGCCACCTGAAGGGTCTGAATCACCTTCGCACTACCTGCCGTAATTGCGGAGCGACGGTGAAGACCGATCCCTTTCACCTGGGAGACGTCCTGTGCACCAAGTGCGGCACCTACAACGCCAACACACCCGACTTCTGTAACAAGTGCGGCGACCCGGTTGGATTGCAGTTGAAGTACGACGTGGCCGAATGCGAAGAGCGGGGGATGACCTACTCCGCCCCGCTGAAGGTCACTATGCGTCTCACCATTTACGACAAGGACCCGGAAACCGGCAACCGCTCCATCCGCGACATGAAGGAGCAGGAGGTCTTCTTTGGCGACATCCCCTTGATGACTGCCAACGGCACCTTCATCGTGAATGGCACTGAACGTGTCATCGTCAGCCAGTTGCACCGCTCGCCCGGCGTGTTCTTCGAAACCGCGAGCAATCGCACCTATTTCCTGGGCAAGATCATTCCCTACCGCGGTTCGTGGGTGGAGTTCGAGTACGACCAGAAGAACATTCTCTACGTGCGCATCGATCGCAAGCGGAAATTCCTGGGAAGCATCTTTCTGCGCGCGCTGGGCCTGCGCTCGGATGAAGACATCCTCCGCACGTTCTACACCGTGGATCGCATTGCGCTGAAGGACAAGAAGCTGTATTGGATGCTGGAACCTGGCGTCGAACGTCCGACCAATCTGGTTGGCATGAAGCTGGCGCACCGGATCGCTACCAAGAGTGGCGAAGAGATCGCTCACTCCGGGCGCAAAGTGACTTCAGCGGTAATGAAGGAAATCCAGAGGCACAAGATTTCCGAGATCGAAGTTGACCTCAGCGACATGGAAGGCGCATATGTTGCTGCGGACGTGGTGGACACCAATACCGGTGAGATCCTGCTGGAAGCCAACTCCGAGCTAACCGCGGAAAAGCTGTCAAAGCTGCTGGACGCTGGCGTTGCCGAAGTGCATGTTTTCTTCCCGGAGCGCGACGATGTGGGCACGGTGATCAGCGCGACGCTGCGCCGTGATTCGGTGAAGACCCCTCAGGAAGCCCTGATCGAAATTTACCGCAAGCTGCGTCCCGGCGATCCGCCAACGCTCGACACGGCTACCTCACTGTTTCATGGCATGTTCTTCGACCCCCGCAAGTACGACTTTTCTCGCGTGGGCCGTCTGAAGTTCAACATCAAGCTATTCGAAAGCGAAGATGCTACCCAGCTCGACCATCGCACACTGGAGCCTGAGGATTTTTACGGCACCATCCGGTACCTGCTGAAGCTGCGCAAGAACATCGGTTCGGTGGACGACATTGATCATCTGGGCAACCGCCGGGTGCGAGCCGTTGGCGAATTGCTCGAGAACCAGTTCCGCATCGGACTGGTCCGCATGGAACGCGCCATCAAGGAAAAGATGAGCGTGTACCAGGAGATGTCCACGGCTATGCCGCATGACCTGGTGAATGCCAAGCCGGTGATGGCCGCCATTCGCGAGTTCTTCGGTTCGTCGCAGTTGTCGCAGTTTATGGACCAGACCAACCCGTTGTCGGAGATCACCCACAAGCGGCGTCTTTCGGCGCTGGGGCCGGGCGGCTTGTCGCGGGAACGCGCGGGATTCGAAGTCCGCGACGTGCACCCGACGCACTATGGCCGTATTTGCCCGATTGAAACGCCGGAAGGCCCGAACATCGGCCTCATCTCGTCGCTGAGTTGCTATGCGCGAATCAACGACTACGGTTTCATCGAGTCGCCATATCGCAAAGTGAAGAACGGCCGTGTACTGGACTTCGTCACCGTGGTCAATGCTGGCGACAGCGACTACCGCGTGGGCGATCACATGGAAAAGTCGGAAGCGATCAAGGCCAACAATGATCTGCGCGAGCGGCGCAAGAAGCTTATCGACTTTGAGCCGTTCTCGTTCTACCTGTCGGCGTGGGAGGAAGACCGCCACGTAATCGCGCAGGCCAACGCCGAGATCGATGACAGGGGCCGTATCGTGGCTGAACTGGTCAATGCTCGCAAGGCCGGCAACTTTGTGCTGACCAGCCGCGACGAAGTGGACTATATCGACGTGAGCCCGAAGCAGCTGGTGTCGGTAGCGGCATCGCTGGTTCCGTTTCTGGAGCACGATGACGCCAACCGCGCCCTGATGGGGGCCAACATGCAGCGCCAATCGGTGCCCTTGCTGCGTGCGCAAGCGCCTATCGTCGGCACCGGAATGGAAGGGGTCACGGCGCGCGATTCTGGCGCGGTGGTGCTGGCACGTCGTGGTGGCGTTATTGATTCCGTGGACTCCGAACGCATTATTGTGCGCGTCGAGGGCGAACATCATCCCATGCAACTCTCGCGCGAGGTAGGCAGCGACATCTATCAGCTCACCAAGTTCAAGCGTTCCAACCAGAACACTTGTATCAACCAGCGCCCCATCGTGAGGAAGGGACAGCGTGTCGCCAAGGGGCAAGCCATCGCTGATGGTCCTTGTACGGACATGGGTGAACTTGCACTCGGCCGCAATGTGCTGGTCGCCTTCATGCCGTGGCGCGGCTACAACTTCGAGGATGCCATCCTGGTCTCCGAAAAAATGGTGAAGGAGGACTATTACACCTCCGTCCACATTGAGGAATTCGAGATTGAGTCGCGCGACACTAAGCTTGGTCCGGAAGAAGTGACCCGCGACATTCCCAACGTCAGCGAGTCGGCGTTGCGCGACCTCGATGAGAGCGGCATCATCCGCATCGGCGCTACGGTAAAGGCGGGAGACATCCTGGTGGGCAAAGTCACGCCCAAGGGCGAGACTCAGCTTACTCCGGAGGAGAAGCTCCTGCGTGCCATCTTCGGCGAAAAGGCCGGCGATGTTCGCGACGCTTCGCTCACATGCCCTCCCGGAATTGAGGGCACGGTGGTGGACGTAAAGATCTTCTCTCGCAAAGGACAGGAGAAGGACGAGCGCGCCAAGTTCATCGAGTCCGAGCAGGTGGCCAAGCTGGAGAAGAACCTCGCCGACGAGATCCGAATCCTCACCGACGAGCGTTTGAAAAGGCTGGAGTCGTTGCTTGGGGGCAAGGAAGTCCTCGCCGACCTACACGATGAGCGCACCAACAAGCGCTTGTTGACCAAGGGTGTGATTTTGGATCGTGACACCATCGAACGGATCTCGACCCGCAACTTGAAGCGCGTCAAGTTCCCCGACAAGGATCCGCGCATCAACGAGCAGATCGACGAAATCGAGGAGATGACCTCCCGCCAGATTGACGTTCTGCGCAAGATCGTTCGCGAGAAAGTCGAGAAGCTACAGAAGGGCGATGAACTTCCGCCAGGCGTAATCAAGCTGGTGAAGGTGTATGTCGCCATGAAGCGCAAGCTGAGTGTGGGCGACAAGATGGCCGGCCGCCACGGTAACAAGGGCGTGATCGCGCGCATTCTGCCGGAAGAGGACATGCCTTACCTTGAAGACGGTACCCCGGTGGAGATTGTCCTGAATCCGCTTGGTGTGCCAAGCCGTATGAACGTCGGCCAGATCCTGGAAACCCATCTGGGCTGGGCGGGTTACACGCTCGGGCAGAAGATCGGCGAACTGTTGAAAGAGAACTCGAAGGCGGAACGTCTGCGCAAGGAACTCAAGGTGATGTTCAAGGAGACACCGTTTGTGGATGACCTAGTCAACCTCGACGACGATACCCTGGAACGGGTGGCGGATGGCATGAAAGAAGCTGTCTACTTCGGCTCACCGGTATTTGACGGGTCGAAAGAAGCAGAGATCAAGTCACTGCTGGCGCAGGGCGGCCTGCCGGAGTCGGGCAAGACCTCTCTTTACGACGGCATGACGGGAGAGCGCTTCGAGCAGCCGGTAACGGTGGGCTACATCTACATGCTCAAGCTCTCTCATTTGGTGGACGACAAGATCCACGCGCGTTCGATCGGGCCGTACTCACTGATCACCCAGCAGCCGTTGGGCGGCAAGGCGCAGTTCGGCGGTCAACGCTTTGGCGAAATGGAAGTATGGGCCCTGGAAGCCTACGGCGCAGCCTACATCCTGCAGGAACTGCTCACCGCGAAGTCCGATGACGTCTATGGCCGTACCAAGATTTACGAGGCCATCGTCAAAGGCGAAGCGGCCATTGAGCCGGGCGTGCCGGAATCCTTCAACGTGCTTATTCGTGAGTTGCAGTCATTGTGCCTCGATGTGGAGTTGATCATGACCAATGAGCGCAAGGTGCTCCCGGCGGCTCCTCCGATCGCGGCCGACTAGGTTCGACTACGCTCTTAACCCTGGTGAGCGCAAGATCGGCGGTCACCAGGCCCGAAGATTGGGGTAACTGTCTCCTTCACTCCCGCGGGAGGCAGCACCCAGGGGAAACAGGAAACACCGGGAGCCGTCAGCGGCAGCGCAAAGGCCGCAGGTCCCTGCACTTTCGTCAGGAAGCCCGCAGGGGAGGAGGACACTTTGTACCGTTCGAGTCCATTTGATCTCGGAAATGCCATCGCCGACTTCGACGCCATCCGCATCAGCCTGGCTTCGCCCGAAAAGATCCGCAGTTGGTCTCACGGCGAAGTCACTAAGCCGGAGACGATCAACTACCGTACCTTCAAGCCAGAGCGCGATGGCTTGTTTTGCGCCCGCATCTTTGGTCCGGTAACCGATTGGGAGTGTCTCTGCGGCAAGTACAAGCGCATGAAACACCGCGGCGTGATTTGCGACAAGTGCGGCGTAGAGGTAACTCTTTCCAAGGTCCGCCGTGAGCGGCTTGGCCACATTGAGTTGGCCTCTCCTTGCTCGCATGTGTGGTTCTTCAAGGGACTGCCCAGCCGCATCGGACACATCCTCGATATTTCGCTGCGCGACCTCGAGTCGGTGCTGTATTTCGAAGCCTACGTGGTGGTTGAGGCCGGCGAAGCTCCGGTCAAAGAACGCGAAGTCATCAAGGACGAAACCAAGTATCGCGAACTCGACCAGGCGCATCGCGCCAGTGGCTTCAAGGCCATGATGGGCGCCGAGGCCATCAAGGAACTGTTGAAGCGGGTCGAGGTGGGCAGCCTCTCCGCCGAACTGCGCGAGAAGATGCGCAGCGAGAGCTCCGTGCAGAAGCGCTTGAAGTATGCCAAGCGTCTGAAAGTGGTTGAGGCATTTCGCAAGAGCGGCAACAAGCCGCAATGGATGATCCTGGACGTGATTCCGGTGATCCCGCCCGAGTTGCGTCCCCTGGTTCCTCTTGATGGCGGGCGCTTTGCGACTTCAGATTTGAATGATCTGTATCGCCGCGTCATCAATCGCAACAACCGCTTGAAGAAGCTGATGGACCTGCATGCACCTGAGGTCATCGTGCGCAACGAGAAGCGCATGTTGCAGGAAGCAGTGGACGCGCTGTTCGACAACGGCCGTCGTGGGCGCGTGTTGCGGGGCGCCAACAACCGCCCGCTCAAGTCGCTGTCCGATACGCTGAAGGGCAAGCAGGGCCGCTTCCGTCAGAACCTGCTGGGCAAGCGCGTGGATTATTCCGGCCGTTCCGTCATCGTAGTGGGTCCTGATCTCAAGCTGCACCAGTGTGGCCTGCCCAAAAAGATGGCGCTGGAACTGTTTAAGCCGTTCATTTATCACCGTCTGGAGCAGACCGGGCACTGCACCACCATCAAGCAGGCCAAAGAAATGGTGGAGCAACAGGAACCTATCGTATGGGACATCCTGGAAGAGGTGATTAAGGACCACCCGGTGCTGCTGAATCGCGCTCCGACGCTTCACCGCCTCGGCATCCAGGCGTTTGAGCCGGTGCTGGTGGAAGGCAAGGCCATCAAGATTCACCCGCTGGTCTGCACCGCATTCAATGCAGACTTCGACGGCGACCAGATGGCGGTGCACATTCCGCTGTCGCCAGAAGCGCAGGTGGAAGCCAGCGTGTTGATGCTGGCCTCGCATAACATCCTGTCGCCGGCGTCGGGACAACCGATCACCGTACCCACGCAAGACATGGTGCTTGGCATTTATTACCTGACCAAAGGCAAGCCGGGTGCAAAGGGTGAGGGACGCGCGTTCGCCAACATTGACGAGGTGCTGCTGGCAAAGGAAGCGGGCGAAGTGGAAACGCTGACCCCGATTCGTCTGCGTTACTCAGGTGAGGTGATTGACCTGACCATCGCGTATGACGACCAGGACGTGATCCATACCGAGCCGACCAACTTCGAGCGGCAGTTCATCTCGACCACGGTGGGACGCGCCATCATGAACGATCACTTGAAGCGCGGCGCGCCGGAGATGCCCTACATCAACGGCTTGCTCAAGAAGAAGGGCGTAGGCAACTTGGTGAACTACTGCTATCTGCGCTTCGGCCTGGAAACCACGGTGCGGATGCTCGATGGCGTGAAGCAGCTCGGTTTCCACTACGCCACTAAGGCTGGCCTCTCGATCGGAATCGACGACATGGTCATTCCGCCGGGTAAAGCGGGCCTGGTACGCGACGCCGAAAAGCAGGCGATTGCCGTGCAGCAACAATATCTGGACGGAGCTATCACCAACGGCGAACGCTACAACAAGGTTGTCGAAATCTGGTCGGCGATTACCGAAAAGGTCGCGGACGAGATGTTCGGCGCCATGCAGGAAGACGATAAGAAAGGCGACATCAATCCGATTTACGTCATGGCTGACTCTGGTGCTCGCGGTTCAAAGCAACAGATTCGCCAGCTGTCCGGCATGCGTGGCTTGATGGCCAAGCCTTCGGGCGAAATCATCGAGACCCCGATTACGGCGAACTTCCGTGAAGGCCTGACCGTGTTGGAGTACTTCATCTCCACCCACGGCGCCCGTAAGGGACTGGCCGATACCGCTCTCAAGACCGCGGACTCCGGCTACCTGACCCGGCGCTTGGTGGACGTGGCGCAAGACGTGATCATCAGCGAATATGATTGCGGCACCGTCGATGGCATCTACGTCACCTCCATCGTGGAGTCAGGCGAGATCATCGAACCGTTGCGTGACCGTATCGTGGGCCGTGTTTCACTGGAAAAGATCAAGGACTACGAAGGCAATATCATCGTCGACATCAACCAGGAGATCACCGAAGACCTGGCAGGTGCGGTGCAGGCGGCGGGTATCGAGCGCGTCAAGATCCGTTCCGTGCTGACCTGCGAGTCGAAGCGAGGTGTGTGCGTGATGTGTTACGGCCGCAACCTGGCTTCCGGCCGGTTGGTCGAGTTGGGCGAGGCCACGGGCGTGATCGCGGCACAGTCCATCGGCGAGCCTGGAACGCAGCTCACCATGCGTACCTTCCACATCGGAGGTACGGCTTCGCGAGTGAGCGAGCAGTCGCGCCTCGATGCCAAAAACAACGGCAGTGTGCGCTTCATCAATCTGGTGACCGTGCGCGCCAAGGAAGGCCACCTGGTAGTGATGAACCGCAACGGCTCCATCGCCATTCTGGACGACAAGGGCCGCGAAAAAGAGCGCTACGCCGTGGTTTACGGCGCCAAGGTCAAGGTAGAAGACGGTCAACCGGTCGCCTTGGGCGATGTCCTGGTCGAGTGGGACCCGTACACCTTCGCCATCCTGACGGAAATCGGCGGTACTGTGCAGTTCAAGGACTTGCAGGAAGGCATGACGTTGCATGAAGAAGTGGATGAGGTCACGGGTTTGTCACGCCATGTGGTGGTCGACTCGCCGGACGAGAAGCGTCAGCCCACCATCATTGTTAAGGGAGCCAAGGGCAGCAAGCGCTACCTGATGCCTTCCCGCGCTCACTTGATGGTGCAGGATAACGACACGGTGACACCGGGCGATGTGCTGGCGAAGATCCCGCGCGAAACCACCAAGACCAAGGACATCACGGGTGGTCTGCCACGCGTGGTGGAATTGTTCGAAGCTCGCAAGCCGCGCGAGACTGCGGTGATCAGCGAGATCGATGGCGTGGTGAAGTTTGGTGACGTTGCCAAGGGTCAGCGAAAGATCTACGTGGTGGCCGACAACGGCACCGAGAAGGAGTATCAGGTGCCGCGCGGCGTTCACATCAATGTGCAGGAAGGCGAGCGCATCCGCGCTGGCGAGCCGCTGATGGATGGTCCTCTAAACCCGCACGACATTCTGGCCGTGCTGGGTGAGAAGGAACTGCAGGCGTATCTGGTGAATGAAATCCAGGAAGTCTATCGCTTGCAGGGCGTCAACATCAGCGACAAGCACATCGAGGTGATTGTTCGCCAAATGATGCGGTGGGTGAAAGTGGAAGATGTGGGCGATACCTCGTTCCTGCTGGAACAGCAGATCGACAAGTTCCGCTTCCGCGAAGAGAACGAGAAGGCGATCGCCAATGGCGGTAAACCGGCTACCGGCCGTCCGCTGCTGCTCGGCATCACCAAGGCCTCGCTCTCTACCGATTCGTTCATCTCCGCGGCGTCGTTCCAGGAAACCACGCGTGTGCTGACGGAGGCCTCCATCCAGGGCGCCGTCGATCACCTGCGTGGCTTGAAGGAGAACGTCATCGTGGGCCGTCTAATCCCCGCGGGCACCGGCATGGAGTACTACCGCAATGTCCGGCTCTCGCAGGAGATGGAAGAGGCCGCAGCCAAGGTGCAGGAGGAGGTCACGGCCGCGTACGAGGAGGCCGAACGCGCGCTGGAACTGCTCCGTCACGAGGGCGAGAACGAGGCGGAGGAATTGACGGCAGAGTAGGAACAGTAGAGCTGTGTCATCAAACCGGGCCCGGGGCGGAAGCCCCGGGTTTTGCTTTCGCGGCATGGCACATTCCTGCCACGGCCTAACGCTCCCCCTAGCCGGCATCACCACCGTTAATGCTGATATCGTACTTGTCAACGCATCTCACCCGCGGTCGCCCAGCACCTGAGCTATATTGAAAATTGTCTTTCGTCTTTCCAGGTAGGGTTCGCCAGCGTCGTGGGTCAGCAGCATATGCGTCCCAGGCGCCTTGCTTGCGCTCGTAAAACCAACCCAATTCCGCGAATAGCCGCTCAAACAAAATTTGTTCGCTGTTGTTGGACATAAGGTTGCGCGGCTGCATCGGGTTTTGAGTATTTGTGGCTGGGACCATGCGCGACAGATCGTTGACTGTTTGCTCCTGTAGCAGCCGGACTAACACGTAACAGTTCTTCTCAAAGTGATCCTTATCCTCTGGTCGTAACTTCAGATAGGCCTCTTGGAGAGCAAAAACGGTTTGCAACCCGTTTACAATCCTGGGCTCTGTGACGCGAAATGCTGGCCGGTTCGTGGATGGCTTACTGTAACTCTTGCATACAACCGTGACACCGTTGTTTAGAAATCTGAATTCCTCCCGGCCCAGACGCGTCTGTACCGACTCGCGAATCGCGGCGTTTACCTTAGAGATCTTGATATTGCAACGTACATTGGGTTCAAAGAGTTGGTATCCGAATTCCTGATAAGCGCGGACAAGATCATAGGCCCTGCAATAGAAAACAGCGGTGCTTTTCTTCGTTAGCGAAGAGTCGGGATGCTCAGGGTATAGGTCGATGTAGTCCTTCTTACTGCCGGCAATGTCGCGCCAGGTCCGGTTGTCCTCTTGCCATCTTCGCGTAATGAGGTCATCGATGGTGTACAAGCTCAAGGTGAATTGCACCGGAACACCGCGAAGGTCAAAAGGTTCAGTCAACGTGTCACGAAACATCTCGAAGTCTTCGTCCGCACCAGGCGTGAGGCCGGCACCCAAAATGACCAAGCTGAGATTAACCGTTATCGGTGCTGTATCGGGTGAGCCGCGCCTACTGCCAATCGCATGTTCCCACCGGTGGCGAAGCTATTTTAACCCCTCGTTCTTTATGGACGTCACATCGGCCAGCAAAAAATTCTTCGCCTGCTGTAAGTCCTTAATTCCCTCATCATCAAAAACGCTTAGGTCTAAGGTCCCATCCTGCACTTCATGAGTCTTAGCTTGAAAAATATCGAAGCCGGTATCGGACTGAAACCAGAAGTCAATTCCCTTGTCTCCCGCCCCATCGATGAACTGGAAATCAGGAAGATCGTACCCCAGCCAGCGAGCGGCGACCCGGCTGAATGCTTTATCTGGGGTCGACCCGAGTGCTTCGCATACTTCACGTATATCAGCAGCTAGAATGGCAGTGAGATTTTTCTGATGTGCTGCAATGGAGTTCGTCACGTTACCTCCGAGTAGTCATCGCCACAGCGAAAAATCCGGAGCGACCTGACGTGGGAACACGGTTGTCCCGAGCCGTGGCGCGGTATCAGGTGGCACTCTACACCTCACGCCGGAACAGTTCAAATTACTGTGCGTCCCATTTAGAGGATGGTACTCGGCGCTGGAAGAACTCGCCGGGTGCACCAATCATTCGCGATTTTCGAATGAGTGGGATCCCGAACGCACCGGGGCCACCGCATCGAGTAACATGGACTGTCCCGATGCACAGTTTTCGACAAAATTGGTGTATGATATTTCTTATGGCGAGGACCAACATCGAGATCGACGACAGCTTGATTCGTAAGGCGCGCAAACTCACCCGTCTTAAGACCAAGCGCCAGATTGTGGACAAGGCGCTCGAACTGCTCGTCCGCTCTGAGACACGCAAAGGGATTCTTCGCTATTACGGAAGCGGTGTCTGGAGCGGCGACCTTAAGACGTCGCGGAGAAGCCGCGTTTGATCCTGGTGGACAGCTCCGTCTGGATCGATTTTCTTAGTTCCTCTCCCGGAAGGGGCGGTGCGGAACTACGCCGGATGATCGAGGACAGCGAACCCCTTGTGCTGACGGGAGTGGTGATAACCGAGGTCTTGCAGGGCCTTGCCAGAGACGTCACCGTGATCGAGCAGTTTCTGGCCCAATGGGACATGCTGGAGCCCAAGGGCTTTGAAACCTATCAAAGAGCGGCCGCGATCTACCGTTCGGCGCGCGGAAAAGGCTTCGCCCTTACCACCATAGACACCCTGATTGCAGCCATTGCGCTTGAACATCGCGCGAGCGTCTTCACTCTGGACCGCGACTTCTCCAGAATCGCACATATAACCGGCTCGGTCCTCTATCGCTTTTGACATGCCACTGGAGTAACCATGCACGGTGAACGCGGCCTATAAAAGGCGCTCTACCACCGTTTTCTGCGGCCACCCTGGCTCGAAAACCGATCTAATGGCCGGCCCGCAACCGGCAACTAGCGAGTGATGGACAATCAACCACTGACAACCGGTTGTCAAGCTGTGTAGACTTCCTCTTACCTCATGTCCCGGTTCTTTCTGCACTTTCGGGTCGCGCTGTGGCGTGCCTTTGAACATGACGCGTTCGCTGTGGCCAAGGGAGCGGCTTTCTCCGCGATCTTCACCGTCTTTCCAGCAGTGCTTCTGGTGGCCTCGGTTCTTTCGGAGTCGCACAAGACAGCTGCATTCGTTCGCGAGATCGGTCATGCCGTGGGGCGGATTCTGCCATCAGGGACCAGCGATGCCGTGCTGCAATACTTCAGCGGCACCAAACCGGCCAGCGTGAGGACGTTGATCACCCTGGGAGTCATCACCCTGTGGACAGGATCGGGCACGATGATCTCCTGGATGGAAGGCTTTCGCAACGCCTACCAGATGCCGAAGGTCTGGGGACTGGTGAAGGAGAGAATGATCGCTTTCCTGCTGGTGCTACTGGCGGGTGTTCCAATGGCCTTCTCTTCGTTCCTGCTGGTGTTTGGTAACCAGATTGAACACTGGATTGCCTATCATGTTGGCCACGAATTTGGGCCTTACATTGTGGGACTGTGGACGGCGTTGCGCTGGATTATTGCGGCACTCACCAGCATTGCTGTGATCGGGCTTATTTACCACCATGGGGTGCCGCGCACCCAGCCATGGCATCGCGTGCTGCCGGGCGCGGCGCTGGCTACCGTGATGTGGTTCGTCTCCACCGTTTTGTTTGGCGTCTATCTTCGTCACTTCGCCAACTACGATGTCATTTATGGCTCCGTAGCCAGCGCGATTGCATTGCTGATCTGGCTGTACATCGTTTCAATGGTGGTGCTCATCGGCGCCGAATTCAATGCTCTACGCTATCCGCGTTTCCTCTTTGGAGCGCATTCCGATATCAATTCCGAGAAGAAACAGGTCCAGGCTTCCTGAGTCATGAACAACCGAATAGAAGGCGCGATTGATCGCCTCGAAGATCCCTTGCACAGTCCCACTCCCGCGCGCCGGAGAGCCAAGATCGTTTGCACAATGGGGCCGGCCTGCAATAGCGAAGAAATGATTCGCGAGTTGTTGCTGCGTGGAATGAATGTCGCGCGGTTGAACTTCTCCCATGCCACCCATGAGGAACATGCGCGGGTTATCCGGCGATTGCGCAAGGTGGCCGGCGAACTTGGCCGCACCATCTGCATCTTGCAAGATCTGCAAGGGCCAAAGATCAGAACTGGACGCCTGAAGTCTGGCGTCCCGGTCGTATTGCGGAATGGACAGAGGGTCACCATCACTTCCAAAGATGTGATGGGAACGGCCAGCATGATCGCCACTACTTACCAAGGCTTCGCCAGCGATGTGAAGCCGGGGGAGCGCATACTCCTTTCCGACGGGCGCATTGAGCTGGTGGTACAAGCTATCCACGGAAGCGAGGTGGTATGCGAGGTGCTGAACGGTGGAACCTTGGGAGAGCACCAGGGCATCAACCTGCCGGGCACCAACGTCAGCATTCCATCGCTCACGGAAAAAGACAAGCAGGACCTCGAGTTCGGATTGAAGCACGCGGTTGACGTGATTGCAATTTCCTTTGTGCGCACCGCCGAAGATGTTTTACGGACAAAGGCCACCATGGTAGCGATGGGTCGCAGCGTTCCGCTGGTGGCGAAACTGGAGAAGCCGCAGGCCATCGAAAACCTGGATGCCATCCTGGAGGTCGCGGACGGGGTGATGGTAGCCCGGGGCGACTTAGGAGTCGAAGTTGCCCCCGGAAAAAGTGCCCCTGATCCAGAAGTTCGTCATCCGCCGCGCGCTCGACTTTCGCAGGCCGGTCATAACCGCTACCCAGATGCTGGAATCTATGACCGAGTATCCGCGGCCTACGCGTGCCGAAGCCAGCGACGTTGCCAACGCCATCTTCGATGGCACCGACGCGGTGATGCTTTCCGGCGAAACGGCGATCGGCAAATTTCCCAGGGAAGCAGTGGAGATGATGGCTCGCATTGTGGCCGAAGCCGAGGCTCATCCTTTTCATCCGCTGCTGCCCGGTCATCGCCAGGCGAAGAACTTGTCGGTCGCGGAAACGATCTGCGAGTCGATGGCGCATGCCGCGAAAGACCTCAATATCCGCGCTATCGCGGTCTTCACCGAGACCGCAGCGACCGCGCGAATGCTCTCCAAACATCGGCCGGCCGCCGATATCTATGCCTTTACGAAGTTCGAGACGGTGTGCAATCGTATGAACCTCTTATGGGGCGTGGCGCCATTGTGCTGCTCTGGAAGCCTGTCAGCGGCGGAGATGGCCGAATTCGCCGAAGCGGAATTGGTGCGAAGGAAAGTGCTCTCTCGCGGCGACGTATTCGGACTGGTCGCCGGGACAACGAACAGTTCGGGCGCCACCAACTTCATGCGGCTGATCACTGTAGGAGAAAACTCAGCAGCCTACAAGAAAGAAGAACGGCAAGCCCGTAACCCGAAATCTAAACTCAGGGCTGAAAGGCGACAACACTATGGCGCAAGAGATCTTTTCGGTGGCGATCCTGGAAGCGCTGCCCGGCGAAGCAGGAAGAACTTCTGGCAACGTTGCGAGAGCTGTATAACATGATGCATGCCAAGGGCTACTGTCGCGATTCGCTGCACCGCGATTCATCGAATCCCAACCGCCTCCTGCACTTGCGGCACTGGACGTCGCCGAGATGCGCAGCGAGGCGCAAGCCGATCCAGAGGTGCATCGCTACTGGCAGATGCTTCCCGAACTGTGTTCCATCCCGATTGTTTACGAGTGCCTGGAGAAGGTGTTCGAAAGCTAGAGTATTTTAGGTTTTTGTGTAATCCGGTAGAGCGGGCCTTCAGGCCCGCGTTCAGGATCCCATATCATCTTGCTTCCGCCGCTGAGGTCACAGACCTCAGCGGCGGAAGCGTTTTTCTTTCTTGCCGTGAACGCGGGCCTGAAGGCCCGCTCTACCCGAACTCGGCTTACACCAATTCCTAAACTGCCCTAAGGTGACCCGGAACAAAATAATCAGCAACCAACACCTGTCAGTGCGGCCCGCACCCTTTCTGCCGCCCGCTCGACCACCGCTTCCACAGCTTGCTCAACTGGCGGGGACAGCCCTACACCTGCCGCAAAGTTTTCGCCCTCGATGCCGTACACCTCAAGATGGGGAGGCAACTGGTCCAGAGAACGGGCCAATTCCACGGCTTCGGCCACGCTGAACGCATGAGTGGAATAGTGGAAAAATCCGCTTGGCACTGGCGCCTTTCGCGGGTCGAGCCGATGGATGGTTCCCGCAGGGGCGCCGGAACGAACGGCATCCACCAGCATCACCCAATCTTTACCTTGCCATGCCTGGATCAAAGCCGCGCCCTCGCCGCTTTCCTCCAGGATGGCGACATCGGTGGGCAGCAGAGTTCGAAGGCGACGCGCTACGCTAATTCCGGCTCCGTCATCGCTGCGATATTCGTTGCCAATACCGATGATGATGATGCGGGGCCGTCCGGCATTCATTCGGATTCCATTTGGAGTTTCAGGAAATGCGTGGCGCACGAGATACAGGGATCGTAATTGCGGACCGCCTGCTCGCATTGCCACTGCAGCCTGTCTTTTTCTATGAGAAGGTGGTTCTGCACAAACTGCCAGAGATCGCTCTCGATCGTCTTCAGGTTCTGCGAAGTGGGCGGGACAATCTTGGCATCTACAATGAGGCCGCGGTCGTCGAGACGATAGCGATGATAGCAGATTCCGCGTGGCGCTTCGGTGCAGCCGTATCCAGTGCTGACACGCGGTTCGACATCGACCGCAGGTCGGTCGGGCATCTCGTATTGCTCGATGATGCGCAGTGCCTCATCACAGGCGTACACCATTTCCACGCTGCGCACGATAATGCTCTGAAAGGGATTGCGGCACACCGGCCCCACACCCGCGCTGCGAGCTGCTTCCTGCGCCATGAGGGAGAGCTTGTCGAAGTTCAGGCTGTAACGCGCCTGCGGACCGACGAAGTAGGAATTGCGCACTTGCAGCCGCGATTGCAGCGCGTTGGAATGAGCGACGTGCTCCTCGGCAAAGTTAAGGTCGTATTCGCGAACCGCGATATCAAGCCCTTTGTTGGAGACAAGGCGACCTTCATTGAGGGGATATTCTTCAGGATGCCGCAGGGCAACGAACTCGTAGTCGCGGTCGAACTCCGGGAAGGCAAAGGTAGCTACCCAGCGCACCGTCTGAAGGGCGGCGTCGCGTGCCCACTTCAGCTCCTCGGCCACCGCAGAGAAATCTTTTTTGTCTGGTACTTTGTAGAAGCCGCCAACGCGCACATTGATGGGGTGGATTTCGCGGCCGCCGAGCAGGCGCATGATCTCGTTGCCGGCTTTCTTCAGGCGCAGACCACGCTTGACTTCATCAGGATGGTCTTTGGCCATGCGGATGGCGTCTTCGTAACCGAGAAAGTCAGGTGCGTGCAATAAATAGACATGCAGGGCGTGGCTCTCGATCCATTCGCCGCAGTAGATTAACCTTCGCAGATCGCGGATGGGACCGGTTATCTTGATCCCGCATGCGTCCTCGATGGCATGACATGCGCTCATCTGATACGCAATGGGGCAGATACCGCAAATGCGCGCGGTTATGTCAGGCACCTCATGAAACTTTCGACCGCGGAGAAATGCTTCGAAGAAGCGCGGGGGCTCAAATATCTTTAACTTGACGTCTGTCACCTGCTGGCCCTTGATCTTCACCAACAGGGCGCCTTCGCCTTCCACCCGCGCGAGGTAGTCGACTTTGATGGTCCTACTTTTCATGCGCTTCGCTTTCTCGGCGGAAAGGCTCGGCGAAAGCATTGAACCCGCGGAATGCCCGCATCAAGTCTCGCTCATTCACCCCTAGCTCACTCCACCAAGCGCTGAGCGATGCTGTGTTTGGAGTCTCCTTCGGTCCGAAGCATCCATAACAACCACGTGCGTACCTCGGGCAGATGGCGCCGCAGCCAACCTGGGTCACCGGGCCGAGGCACGGAGTGCCATGCGCAACCATCACGCAGACCGTGCCGTGCTGCTTGCACTCCACGCAAACGCTATGGGGCGGCGTGTTCGGCTTTCGACCGTTCAGAAACGCGCTAATCACCTCCACCAACTGATACTTGTTGATGGGACAGCCGCGCAGCTCGAAATCAACAAACACGTGGTCGGTAATCGGGGTGGATTTCTTGAGGGTTTCGATATAGTCGGGCCGGGCGTAGACGATGGCAATGAATTCCTTCACATCCTTAAAGTTGCGCAGCGCCTGGATGCCACCCGCCGTTGCGCAAGCGCCGATCGTTACCAGGAATTTGGAGGCGCGCCGGATGCCGTGGATTCGTTCGGCATCATGCGGCGTGGTGATCGAGCCTTCCACCAGCGAAAGGTCATAAGGGCCTTTAATCACGGCGCGCGAGGCCTCGGGAAAATTCGCGATCTCCACTGCGTCAGCAACAGCGAGCAGTTCGTCCTCACAGTCCAGCAAGCTCAACTGGCAACCGTCGCACGAGGAAAACTTCCAGACCGCGAGCTTGGGTTTACGTAAAGCCATATCAGATCTCCGACTTGCCAAGGATCGCCGCAATGCGAGGAAACGCGAAGACCGGACCATCCTTGCACACGAAAGTCGGGCCGTATTGGCAATGGCCGCAAAATCCGATGCCGCATTTCATGTTGCGTTCCGCCGACAAGTACGTGCGCTCGGCCGCCACGCCGCGTTTCAGCAGCTCCATCACGGTAAAGCGCATCATGACCTCGGGTCCGCAGACCATCGCGAAGCTATTGGACGGATCGAAAGGCGCACGCGGAATCATGGTCGTCACCACCCCGACGTTGCCACGCCAGCTGCTGGCCGCTCGATCGACCGTCACCTGAATTTCCAGGTCGAACTTGCCGCGCCACTGCTCTAATTCGTGACGGTACAGCATGTCCTCAGGAGTGCGGGTGCCATACAACAGAACGATCTTGCGAAACTTCTCCCGTTCCGCCATCAGGCGGTAGAGCGCGGGCCGCAAGGGGGCCAGCCCGATGCCGCCAGCCACAATCACCACGTCTCGGCCGGCCGCTTCTTCTACTGGCCAGTGGCTGCCGAAGGGTCCGCGAATGCCCATGACCTCGCCGCGCTTGAGGTGCCGCATGGCCTTGGTGACCGTGCCGACCACACGAGTAGTGTGCTTGAGCAAAGGAACATTGTCGGGGTTACTGCTGATCGAAATCGGCACCTCTCCCACTCCGAAGACGTAGAGCATGTTGAACTGGCCCGGCGCAAAGGAGAACGCCCGGTGGGAATCTTCGGGAAGAATCTCCAGCGTGAAGGTGTCGTCCGTCTCCTGCCTTACGCGCTGAATGCGGTAAGGCGCGGGCAGCATTGGGTCTGGGACCAGACCCACAGCTGCAACCTCGGGTTGCTCAAGCATGGCTGCCATACATATCAAGCAACTGCAATCTGGTTGCCTCCAGGCGCTCGGTGACAATTTGCATGAATCGCTTATAAAGCTCATAGCCGAGGTCGTGGTCCTCGTCGCACTTGGTGCGTAGACACTTGCCGTCAAAGGCCAGCGCATGAGTGGGCTGTTGCGCTCTTGCGTCAAAATGCCAGCGGTATGGAGCAAACAGCCACGACCAACCCAAGACTTCACCTCCACCCACAGTTTGCACCGTCGTGAGGCCATCGTAAGGGATCATGAACTGGACGGACACGAGACCCTCGCGGATGAGATAAAAGTGGTCAGCTGGATCACCCTCCCGGAAGATGACCTCTCCTTCGCCAAAGCGCACGTTCTTGGAACATCCGGCGATCAAGCGGATGTGTTGCTCCTCCATCCCATGAAAGAACGGATGCTCCCTGAGAATTGGTTCTAGTGTTTGAATCATGCCGAATCCTTGCTCTGGTCTGACGGAGCCTTAACAGAATCGCTCTCCCGGATGGCGCCAGTCTCGACCGTAATATCAATTCCCACAGGACACCAGGTGATGCAGCGGCCACAACCCACGCAGCCGGAAACCCCAAACTGGTCAATCCAAGTGGCCAGCTTGTGAATCATCCACTGCCGATAGCGGGATCTTGGAGTCGCACGCACGCTTCCGCCGTGGATGTACGAAAAGTCCACCGTGAAGCACGAGTCCCATCGCCGCCAACGTTCGGCGTGGTCGCCCGTCAGATCAGTCATGTCTTCCATTGTGGTGCAGAAGCAGGTGGGGCATACCATGGTGCAGTTTGCGCAAGACAGACAGCGCTCTGCGACCTTGTCCCACTCGGGATGCTCGTAGTTGCGGTAGAGGAGTTCCTTGATCCCGCGCGTGTCCAATCGGCGGCCCATGTGGCGCGTCGTGTCCTCCAGAATACGCTCAGCATGGTGCTTGTCACCGTCGTTGGCCGGTTGATGCGGGACTGCGGATAGGACCTCGGCGCCGCGCCCCGACCCCACTTCCACCAGAAAATAGTGACGCCCGTCTTCTAACAACTCGGTGAGGGCGAGATCGAAGCCGGAAGTCGCCCTTGGTCCGGTATTCATGGAAGCGCAGAAGCAGTTGCCGCCAGCCTGGCCGCAGTTGACTGCCACAAGAAACAGATTTTCGCGCCGCGCCTTATAGCCGGGATCAACGAACTGACCATCGAGAAAAACTTTATCCTGGACCGCGATGGCGCTGAGTTCGCAGGCGCGCACACCGAAGAAAGCATATTTTGGCGTGGCTTGCTCCTCCGGCAGGATTCGCAATCCCTTTCCGTTTCGTGCCGCCTGCCACAGTCGCTGAAGAGGCGGAGATAGGAACTTTTTCCAAGAGTGTGGACCGACAACGTAGCCGAATAAGGCATCATCTTTGCGGCGCTCTAAACGATATCTTCCGCCAGCCTGCTGGTCTGTCCAACCCGCAGGAAGGTCTACAGTTGATGTCAGGTGGTCGTAGATAATCGCGCCTTCGCGAAGGGTTGGTCCGACAACTTGGTATTCTCGACCAACCAATGCCTCGAGCAGTTGCTGCAGATGCTCTCGTTCGAGAACAACGGTATCCCCAACTTGCAATGACCCCTTAGTCATGGCTCACAGTGTTCGCATGAACACAACCTTCATGCTCAGGTTAGCCGATCAGCACCCTTGGCGTCGGTGACGTGGATCACGCTTGTGCTGCAGGTTGAGGCGCTCGAGGCCGAGTGTGCTGCGAACGCAGAGGACTCAGCGAATTTTTTCTTAGAGGCAGGGAAAGCGCGACCTCATGCAGCAGCACGACCCGCCAGATCATTTGTTCGCAGCGTTGCCGGCGGCTACGGGTTCCGGCAAGGGCCATACCACAGACACGAACCACGCCACCACAAGTCCGACAACGCAGCCGAACAATACCTCGCTCACCCTGCCCGCGCCTGCCTGGAGGCCGCCGAGTCTTGAGTGATGCTCCAGTCCGGCGGCGATGACGAATGCCGCGGCAATCGGCGCCTGCCGCCACATGGTCTGAATACGGACCACGTAGGAGGAAAGCAAGACAGTTACAGCCATCGCGAGCGGGAGAGTGATGACTCTCGTACCTCCCACTGCAATGAACAAGAGACCGACGGCACAGCCTACCAGGGTATTAATGATTCGAGCGCGAAATGTCAAAATGGCGGTCTTCATTAGCGGATCGCTGGTTGCGACCATTGAGCTTATAGCCCAAACCGGGTTGCTTTTGGCAAGCTCGTGCACAAAAACCCAGAGTACCGCGGTGGCGATAAAGATGCTCACCGCGTAATGGATACCGTGCATGTCGCCCTTGATGAAACGGTCTAGAGCTTTCATTGCCTCGGCTCGCCCGCTATGCTCGTTGATCTTCAGTATCGGCATGAGTGATTCTAGCCGCATCGCGGGGAAACCGTAAGCGATAAAATCTCGTGTTATTTACAGAGATGAACCCAGTGCGCACGAAGCGGCAACGCACCTTGGGCCCTCCCTGTTAGTGCCCTAATTTCCCAACTTAGGACTCATATTTTTCCACTTGACTTTCCACTTTCCGGTACTACCATGTTTTTGCCACTTCAGACCTTCCAAATCACAGTAGTCAGCGAAAAGGGGTGAAGCTGGCAGCGATCGTCTATACATTTCCGCTGGCCTTAACTGAATAGCTTCTTCCTTCTTTGTGGATATCCGCGGTTGCCTCGCCCAAGCAATCCGCGGATGAATCTCATCATTGCGGGCACTCGCGCAAATACTTCGTAAGGTGAGGAGTCTGTATGTCTACTCTCTGCTGCGTCCGCCAAATCGTTCGGACGATGTCCATCGTCACCACAATTGCGGTATTGACCGCCTTCAGTATCTGTTTGTCAAATGCCGCATTCGGTGAGACCTGCAACGGGTCTCTGCTTCCAGGAGGCAGCGCCACCACTGATCTGTTAGTCAATAGTCCATGTACGGTGGTCGGTCTTTCGGGTTCAATCGGAGTTTACGTGTTCCACAATGTCAACATCGTTGCAGGTGGGTCACTGACGTTCGAGGATACCCGCATCGATTTTCACGCCGAAAACATTATTGTCGAGAACGGCGGAACCCTCTCGGCAGGCACAGTTATGCACCCCATAGGCATGAATCCGCCAATCACGGACGAAGTGGGTGCGAGAGTCAGAATCTACTTATGGGGTCCGAGCATCGATAAAGGAGCACTTTGCAACGGAGCTCTGTGTGGTGTTCCCACCACCCTCTGGAACTCGAACACGACATTGATGACGCACACGGTGCCAATGCCTAAGAATATGGCTTGCATTAAAGCCAGCTCGATTGATCCCTCATACAAACTGCCGGGCGACGACTGCTTTTATGGCTATGACTCTTTTGACACTGCCGATAAAGGCAAACCAGCTTATTTCGGCCACAAGGTCCTGGCCCTTTCCTACGGCGGAACGATCCGGTTGTTGGGAATGAAAGGTGCCACCTACGATCCTAAGATCGACGCTGATCCGGGGAACACGGGAACCAGTTGGGTGCGCCTCAATAGCTCACTCAGCAAAGGAGCCACCACCCTGTCCCTGTCCCGTGCGGTGGACTGGGCACTGGGTGACCAGATTGTGGTCACCACCACCGATTACATGCCCACCCACTCGGAACAGCTCACCATCGCAACGGTAAGCATGGATAAGAAGTCCATAACATTCACTCGAAACGCCGGCTATCCGAATGTGGCTTGCGATGACGCCGGCAGCGGCGTTTGCTTTCCCCATAACGGTCAGACCTATAGTCTGGCAGGCGTTCCGACTGGGATTGGGCCGACGCAAGACTCACACATCACCTGCTCTTATGCACCGCAAAACACACGCTGCATAGACACCCGCGCGGCGGTCGGCTTGCTGACGCGCAGCATTGAGATTCTTTCCGAAGGCGATAAGCCCGACACCGACACCTCCGAGCACGACCATTTCCCGCCCACAGACGGCAATTACTTTGGCGGACATACGATTGTCCGTCAGGGTTTTACCAATTATCAGGTCAAGGGAGTGGAGTTCTACCACCTGGGGCAGGGGGGACTGATCGGGCATTATCCCGTGCACTTCCACATGGCGCGGAAAACTCCGCAGCCTTCGGACCCCACGCTAATGCCTTATGTGCGGGATTCTTCCATCCACGAATCCATGACGCGCTGGATCACTGTGCATGCCACGCAGGGCATGACTATCTCCCGCAACGTCGGCTTCCAGTCGATCGGGCATGGTTACTACCTGGAAGACGCTACCGAGGTCAATAACAAGCTGTATGCCAACCTGGGGGTAAGCGTCATCGCGGCGGTGCAGATTTCGGCGGAGCAGACTTCGCCGTTGAACCCGCGCGACTCCCGGCATTCTCGCGCGGCCAGACGATGGGCCGCGCGGCGACTTCATGCCCTACCGTTCCGACTGGAACCATCCTAGCGCGTTCTGGATCATGAATGGCTGGAACGACTTTCAGTACAACATGGCGGCGGGAGTGACCAGCCTGCGGTTCCTGTTACTGGCTGCTGCCGGGGGCAAACGGCGGCCCTTCCATGTTTGAGACTTGGGATGGCTATGCGTCTCAGCAGCTGAATGTTCAAGATATGTCATCGTTGCGCATGGACAACACCGGGCGCTCGGGGCTGACGCCACTACAGAACTTTGTCGGGAACAGTTGCGTTGCCTCCCAGCTCTCGTTCACCAGCATTGGAGACACCTACGATTGCGGCGGGTTCAGCGATGGTCCCGCGAATGACAAGACGTTGCAGGCGGTGACCAACACGTTTGCGCCACCGTTGAGCCAGTCCAATACCCCCGCTTACAACCTCTATTATCCGCAGATTACCGGCTTGCGGAACCCAAGCCAGTGCCTGGGAGCCGACGATCCTAAGAACCCAACCGATTGCAGCAGCGGCAACACCGCGGTCCCTCCTTGCGCCAACACTGGGCCGAATAAGTCAATTTGTGAGGCCACGGTCCTGGACCACTACGACACATCATTCAATTACGCGCAGACGAACTTTGCCGCGATTTGGATGCGACCCAAGTGGTTTCTCTTCACTGACGGCGCGGTCACCGATTCGCAGTACGCCGGCTTGAACTTCACCACCGGCGGCGGATACACGCAGTCCGATAACCCCCTCGGCAACTGGATGCTCGCCTATAAGACTGCTTTCATTGGTACCTCTCAGACCGATAGGCAGCGATGGCTTCCCGCCAATGGCTATGCCTCCGAGGCCGGGCCGTTCAATCCGAAAACGGGACTGGTTTGCGCGAACCAGGCTGATCGTGGTTACTGCCTCTCGACCGCGGACGCCGTTAGCATTCAGGTGAATCCTTTCCCCGGCCAGCGCCTGTTCAGCGTCTATGATGGACCGGCTTTCCAGCAGTCGAATGCCTACCTGGACGTTTATCCCACGCTGATGCCGGGCAGCGGGACTGGCTGGATGTATCGGACGTTCTTCGTGGATGGCGTCCCCAAGGATGCCTCGGGTACGTGCTATCTCCCCAACGCGGGCATTGCCTGGAAACAGCCTAACGGGTTCTATTACCCTCCCGCCTTCCACTCCCTGAACCTGATGTTCCGGAATGCCAATATCCGGCACTTCCTGATCGAGCCGCTGTTCGTACCCAACACTTGGCCCTACATGCCGGACGACGATGCAATCCACGCGCGCTACTGTCCGGGTAATGACTCACCCGGGATGTTCAATAATTTTACCGACATTGACCGGCAGACTGTCCTCAACGATGGCGTGCCCGATACGAAGAACAAGATGGGCATGAACGTACCCGGTGGCGACGGATCCCTGACCGGCTTGATTGCCTCCGAGACTACACCCACACCGACCACTGGCCGGGAGACCATCTCGGTCAACGAAGATCCCTTCTTCAACGCTCCGCTGGAAACCGTGGAATGCGCCTCCGACAAGCACGCCAGCATCATGGATGGAAAGGGGGCCCCGGGAACCGCCAAGACCAGCCCCTACGAGTATGTAACCACCGGAATGATCGCCGGCTGCGCGATCGGCTTCTACCCCGGGACGAGACCATGTCCGCCTCCCAATCAGAACATGCAGTGTTCCTATCCCCTCGAGTGCATACAAGGTGATCCCATAACCGGTCCGGCGTATTGGACCCACCAGGGCGCCACTCCGCAAACCTTCGGCGTGCCCTTGTATTGCCAATACTTGACCACGACCGAACTCGGGGAAACTCCGGTACCGAAACCGCGCTCTTTAATGCTGGGCCAGGACTCGGGGCAGCGAAGCACGCTCACTCTCAATCACGGTCATTACTACATTGACACCAGCAACAACTGTGACAACCAGGGCGGCTGCATTGCCTCGGACCCAGCTTCCGCACACGGCGTCTCGGTCTTCCAGGGAGGCCAGACTTACTATGTGTATTTCATCTATGGCAAACCCTCGACCCAGTTGACGTTTGACATTTACCTCGGCCCCAACGATGAAACCGGGAAGTGGAAGGTGGGTGGGGTTCGGGGCACATTCGACACCGATACTTATGTGTTCAACCCCGTCAAGGGCGCTACCCCTTGGCTTGACCCTGGGTACAGCAAAGACACCAATTTGCTGACCGTAACTGTGGACTTGAGCAAGAGTTCTATTGCGACGGAATTCGCCAATGAGTTCACTGATGCTTGCCAGCCCGCAACCTACTGTGGGATAAAAGTCGGAAAAGACGGAACCAAAACCTGTGGCTGCACCATAGCTCTTGGGTCGAGCTGCAAAGATGACACCGTATGCAGCTGGGGCCCGAAAGATCCCGACTGTCCAGCGGGGGGATGCTACGGATTTTCTTTCACCATGCCGTCGGATTGGTCGCCGCCCGCCAACCCAGTCGATCCCCCGAAGGCAGTAGGATTCAGCGACAATACGTATTTTGACAAGGGGAATGTGCAGTTTCAGGTAGTGGACACGAGTAAATTCGGCCAGAAGACGCAGTGTCAGTACACCACCCCACCAATGCAATAATCGGACGATGTGATGCCGAGCGCGGTCCCTGAGTAGTTTGCACTGATCGCACTCGGCACAAACATGCGGCGGAGAAGACCGTTCAGACCGAGCGAGCCCTAAAGGCTGGATGCTTAAGTCAGCAAGTGGGTGACGTCGCTATCCTGGCGCTCTGCTGGGTGGCATCTTTTCACCATGGCGAGCGTCGTTTCCTGCACGGACAGACTTTACGTGCGCCTTTTTACGATGATGCGCTACCGGCGGCCGGAGAGTGACCTGCACTTTGCGCTCGGCTGCGCGGGGATCGTTATCGTAATTCGGGTCGAACATCGCGATGACGGAAATGGCGCGACTGCGATAGTGCTTGGCCCACTGGCTTCGGATTAGCGTGCCTTGCACCGTTTTCCAGTGATCAATTGCTGTTCCCCCAGTGCTCACGGGCTGGACGGAATCGTGGTAGCTAGCGTCGTCGTTTATGGCGCTGAGAAACTGGGTGAATTCCTCAAGGTTCACGCCCATCTGAAACACGAGCTGGCTCAATGCCATCTGCTGGGACGCGGTGAGTTGATCGAACACTCGACAATAGGCCCTGGCATTGTAGGTAGCCTGAATGGCGGAGATACGTAACAGCCTGGTGGCGTCTTCTTCGGTCAGCTGCGGTGACAGCGTGTGAGTCCTGATTTTCCTGCGAAACTTTTTCTTCTTCCAGGCGTTCAGGTCGCGATCGAACTGGTCGAGTATACTCTGCAGCCTTGCCGAATCAAGCCCCGCCGCTTGCCACAGTTGAGCCGTAGAGGGCTCGATGAAGGGATGGGGATTGAGCGGGTCACGCTGTGGATGATCGGTCGCGGGAACATCAAGACCAAATCCCGCACCAATGAGTGGACGGCTGGTTTTCGGATCGGGGTAGGCCGCCAGCACCCAGCCTTCGTGGCGGCTGTCGCGAAGGACGCTCGTCAGGCTGTTTAGGTTGAACTTGATGTCGGAATCCTGGAAGTCAAAGAGGGGAGCAGGGTTTGCCGGCGATGGATTCTGCGGCGTAAGGAGTGCAGATGGAGAGGGTTGCGATTGCACCTGCGGTGCAGGTGGCGATACCTGGGCGATTGCTCGACCAGAGGCCATCGGGAGCACCAGTGTCGCGAGTAAAATGCGTTGTGCTGTAAGCGTCATCTGGTGCCATACACGATAACCGAAAATGGCAGCGTTAGGAACAGAGAACCTCGGGGAAACTGAACGAGCGGGAGTAAGACTGCCGTCTCCCACCCTTTCGCAAAAGCGGCGAAAGGATGGGGCACCCAGCGTGGTTAATCGGCCCATTTGATGTGTATATATAACCGAGATATGATGTATATACAAGCGAGGCCAAGCTTATGGCTGTGACAATGACATCAATCAGGCTGGACACGGAACTGGCAGATGAGGCAGCGAAGGTCCTGGGGGTAAAATCCCGCACCGAGGCGGTCCATGTGGCGCTGAGGGAAATTGTGGCGCTGAAGCGATTCAAGGACTTGATGAGGAAGCACCGGGGAAAGCTGTCGTTCGCGGGCTACGATGAGTGACTTCGTCATCTTCGATACGGCCATCTTTATTGACGACCTGCGAACAGGTCGCCATCGCGAGCGCATCGAATCGGTCAGCGGGCTGGTCAGAACGTCTTCGGTAGTGCTGGCGGAGTTGTGGCGCGGCGCTCGAAAGCCGGCGGAGCGAGAATTTCTGCGGGCCCTACAGCGCAATCATCCCGTTCTAACTCCTACGGCTGGAAATTGGCTGGAGTCAGGACAACTGCTGGCGAAGATCAGCGCCGAGAAAGGATTTACCCCGGAAAAACTTCGCGACATGCATTTCGATGTGCTGATCGCCCTCACGGCTCGATCTAACGGCGCTCGCCTGATTACCTCCAATCGTGCCGATTTCGAAATGATCTATAGCCAATGCAAGTTCAAGCTCGAAATATGGGCGGCCTAACAAACAAAGCTTGACCACGGATCAACACGGGTGGGCACGGATTAATGGTCGGTAGCGTGAACCTGAAACACGGAGCGGCGGCAAAAATCGAAACGGGAGTAACATTATCTGATGAAGAAGACTTCACTTCACAAGAAGAGAAACAACACAGGGAAAAGGTGACTTCAATAGTCAATCAGCTTGGGGCCGAGTATGGGGCCTGGTACGGATGGACTAGCGGGTTCGGTAGGTACGTAGCCTTGGGCGAGTACATACTTGAGGAAACCGAGTCTGATCTGCCCCATGATAAGTGGCTGATGGATGCGAGGGAGTCCTTCCTCAAATGGAAGAAGGACCACAACATCGAGACGGCTCCTCCTGCTTCGTCAAAGTAGATCCGTGAAAATCCGTGTCGATCCGTGGTTAATTCGCCTTTGTTCGGCGCAACAGCAATGCCCTCAGTTCACCCACGGCGGCCGGGAGTCGCCGTTTTTCTTGCGCACGTCGCGGGTACTGGGATCGCGGAAGTTGCCGTGTTCGTCGAAGTAATCATCGTGCCGATAATCGCTGCGATCGTGCTTGCGCATGTAGACCTCGAATTTGCGCGCCGCGCGCTTGCGCTTCCAACGGTAATAGGAGTTTCGTAGCCCGAATGCTCGCTCCGAGGTGGCATAGCCAAAACCCCTGCGAGGAATGAACTTTAGCCAGATGTATCCAAAGAGTGCTCCTCCCAGGTGGGCCATGTAAGCGATCGACTGCCCTTCACCCTGCGCGGACGACAACGCGCCATACAGCGCGAGAGCGATGATGCCGATTACAAAATATTTGGCCTTGATGAGGAAGGGAAGCGGGAACAGCATAACTTGCGACTCGCCGTGCAGAATGCCGAAGGCCAGCAGCAGTCCGTAGATCGCCGCCCGACGCTCCCACAGTGAGAGTCCTGGGCGAGACACCGAGGAGCCCAGTGAAGGAAATCGCGACCGTGACCAGCGCAGCGCCAATAACACAGAAAAAGTAGAACTGAAGAAATAGGCTGTAGCCCCAATCCTGTTCCAGTTGCGCGCCAAACATCCATAGCGCCAGCATGTTGAATAGGATATGCAGCAGACCGTAGTGAAGGAACGAGTAGGTCACCAACTGCCAGATCTCGCCGTGCAAAACGGCGGAGCCTTCCAGCCCGAGATGGATGTAGGCCCATGCGCCGAACAGTGCGGTCCGCTAAATGCCCGCAGGAACCAGAACAGCAGGAAGACGACGCCATTGGCGATGAGTAGCTCTTTCACCGCGCGGGTGAACGGCGGAAAACTCAAGGACATGGTGGACGAGCCGCGTGGCATGACTTACTCCGTTCTTCTTCTATGCTCGCCGGCGTTCAGCGTTCCGGCAGCGGTACGATCGCCAAACTGCGATGGCCCTTGGCATCGAGGGCACGCACAGCAAAGACTACATTGTCCTTCGACAGCGGCAAAGTGGCCTTGGTGACATTACCCACGGGCTTAACATGCTGCCAGTCGGCCGCAGTGGTATCGCGCCAAAGGACTTCGTATCCGGTGGCCAATCCGCCGGGCGAAGGCTCCCACGCCAGCGTGGAATCGTTCTGCAGTTCCTTGGTTAACAAGCGCACATTCGCCGGCGGCGCCGGAGCGGACGCCAGTGACGCTAAGGTCGCCGCATTCAGACGCGCCACATTGGCGGTGTAATCGTAGTCCACGAATTTCGGCAGATCACCGTATTCGATGCCATTCTCGGTGCGCACGTTCTGGTGCTGATGGTTGTAGTTCTCGCGAAATTCGGTAAAGCGCACCGCCGCGAATCCCTGCTCGTTGAACGAGAAATGATCTCCGCCGCGCAGATAGCGATCGTGCCGGAAAACCAGCAAAGGACTGAAACGTCGCCGGGGACATGTATTCTTTCGCCACCGACGCGATATAGCGCGCCAGTTGCCGTGAAGGCCCGTCGCTCTCACCGCCAAGCGACCGAATCAGATGCAGCTCTTTGTCCGTCGCGGTTGTGGCGATGCCTTCGGAAAAGACGCGCACGACATGTGGGTCCCGAAAGGTGTCTCCCGGAGTGCGGTCTCCTCCAACGATATCGTTGTTCAACACTGCCTCGAGGTCCCAACCCGCCGCCTTGGCCATCTTGGCGAAATGAGCGCTGCCGTCAAGCCCTTGTTCCTCTCCGGCCACGGTCAAAAAAATTATGGTGGCGGGAAAACGGTGCTTGCTGAGTACGCGGGCGCATTCCAGACTAACGGCGGTACCGCTGGCGTCGTCGTTCGCGCCCGGGCGCAGGTCCCTTCGCATCGTTGGTCTCGCTGTTGCGAGAATCGTAATGGCCACTCACGACGAACATGCGGCCGGCATTTGCAGCATCGGTGCCTCGCAGAACGGCATAGACGTTGGTGATTTTCGTAGGTGTCGGAACCCGCGGCCCAGGCTCTTGCAGTAAATTCGTCAGTTTTCACCTCCAGGCAGCCGCCGCACTCCTTAGCGTAGCTTTCGAATTCGCTTCGGATCCACTCCGCCGCGGCAGTCACGCCTTTTCCACTAGAGGCCGGCATATCTGACGAGAGCGTCTGCCGGGTGCCAAAGCTGACCAGCTTCTCGATTGTCTGTTGGATGCGGTCGGGCAGAAACGTCGCGCAGGGCCGCGTGATCTGCGGGTCAGGGGTGTGCAGGGGAGATGCTGTCCGACTGCTGAGAAAAAAGAGCAACCGCGAAGACAATCGTCAGCATCAAAACCGCGATTCCATTTAGGATCGAATTGTGAATGAGCATCGGAACTCCAGGAACGTTAGGAAGGCTTAGGCGTCTATTACTTGACGCTGCTGCAAAGAGATTCTAAATATAAATGCATGACGGCGTGGATTAATTCTAACGGCGCGGTGAAATCGAGAACGGGAGGCCAATCATCATGGTTATTTGTCCTGAATGTGAGAGCGATCTGGATATCGAAGAAGACGAGGTAGACGAGGGAGAAATCGTTTCGTGCCCTGAATGCGGGACAGATTTTGAAGTGGTGGCCGTGGAGCCTCTTGAACTGACTCGCGTCGAGGATGAGGACGAGGAGGAAGACGAGGACGAAGAGGAAGAGGAGGACGGTGATTACTGAGTTGTATAGGCGCATTATCCCTAGACACGGAATGGTTGCTCAGTAGTGCTTTCCTTCTCTTCCTGGTTCCGGTGGCTGCCTTCGGGTTCGCACGCATCCAGCCCGCTTTTCACTTTGTTCAATCCGCTTCGCAAGCCCCGAAAAATGACTATGCTCTGATTTACGGCACAGTATGGGGAGCGGACGAACATCCGCAGGCGGGTGTTCCCATTACCATTCGGCGGGCTTCGGGTAAGAAGGCGAAGTGGGAGCTCGTATCCGATAGCCGCGGCGAATTTGCCCAACGTGTTCCGACCGGAGGTCAGGATTACATAATCCAAGCCGACATCAAGATGCCGAAGGGCCAGCCCAAGCCTGAAATCACAGTCCACATCGACGATAATGAGCGGAAAGATGTTAGCCTGCATCTGAGCAAGTAGACGCTTTCGCGAGCAGAGACGGCCGAAGGGGAGACCGCATGAAGAAAACACTCGGCACGTTCGTGGTTTTGCTGATTGCAATGCAATTGTCTTGCCTGGCAATTGACGCTGCCCATCGGAGGCTCAGGATCGTTCGTCTTCGGACGGACGCATAAGCGACTCGCGTGACCTCACGCACTCTTACCGGCGTAGTTCTCGACAAGAGCGACGCTCCCGTGAGTAACGCCGTGGTCTACCTAAAGAACACGAAGTCGCTTGCGGTGAAGACTGTCATCGCCGGGAATGATGGCAGCTATCGCTTTCCTGAGCTTTCGCCCAATGTGGATTATGAGGTCTATGCGCAGCGCGATGGGAAAAAGAGTGACACGAAAGTCTTGAGCCAGTTTGACGATCGGCAGAAGGCCAATATTGTTTTGCGCATCAATATGAACAAGTAGGGAACGTGGAGACGTTAGTTCCCAAAATCAAAGGCCGCCATGTCTGGCGGCCTTTTGCAATTTCAATTCATCAGACTAGTTATTTTCGTTGCTGGCGCGCTTCCACGACATGAACTCGCCAATTGTCGAGCCACGTCCCAGAAGAGGCGGCAGCGGGAGCCTTGTAGGCCTCGACATCGTGGCGCGTGGCTTCTTCGCCACCCACCGCCCGAATGCTGAGTCCCACTTTCTTTTCGGCAGGGTTCATCTTAATGATCTTGAAATCGAACTCCTGGCCGGGTTCCAGCTTGATGGGAGTGCCGTGAGCGTCCGCCGCCTCGGAGTTGTGGCATAGACCTTCGACCCCATCGGCAATCTCGACGAATGCACCGAAGCTCGCCAGCCGCAGCACCTTGCCGTGAATAACATCGCCGACGCGGTGCTGCTCGAAGAAGGTATCCCACACATCGGGCTGAAGTTGCTTCACGCCCAGCGACAGGCGGCGCTGGTCCGGCTCGATTGCCAGTACGATGGCTTTCACCTTGTCACCCTTCTTCAGCACCTCGGAAGGATGCTTCACGCGCTTGGTCCAGCTCAGATTGCTGACGTGGACCAGTCCGTCGATTCCGTCTTCGATTTCGATGAACGCACCGAAATCGGTCAGGTTGCGGACTTTGCCTTCCACTACCGCACCCACCGGAAACTTCTCGTGCAGACTTTCCCAAGGGTTCGACTCCAGTTGCTTCAGGCCCAGGCTGATGCGACGCTCCTGCGGATTCACGTTCAGCACCACGGCCTCAACCTGATCGCCGATATTGACCAGCTTGGAAGGATGCTTCATTCGCTTGGACCAAGTCATCTCGCTGACGTGTACCAGCCCTTCGATGCCCTGCTCGAGCTCGACGAACGCGCCGTAGTCGGTCACGCTGATCACGCGGCCATGAACATGCGCCCCGATGGGATAACGCTCCGCTGCATCGAGCCACGGGTCCGGCGTGAGCTGCTTGAAGCCCAGCGACACGCGCTGCTTTTCGCGGTCGAACTTCAACACCTTCACCTGGATCTGATCGCCCACCTGCACCAGATCGCGCGGGTGTGTCAGGCGGCCCCAGGACATGTCGGTGATATGCAGCAGCCCGTCAATGCCTCCCAGGTCAACGAAGGCGCCGTAGTCGGTCAGGTTCTTGACCGTCCCAGTGAGAATCCCGTCCTCGTGCAACTGCTCCAAGGTCTTGCCCCGCTTCTCGGACTGCTCTTCTTCCAGCAACTGCTTGCGCGATGCGACGATGTTGCCGCGCTTCTTGTTCAGCTTGATGATGCGGACATCGATTTCATGGCCCTTCAGACCGTCGAGGTTGCGCACCGGGCGCAGATCCACCTGCGAACCGGGGAGGAAGGCGCGAGCGCCCAGAATGTCAACCGTCAACCCTCCCTTGATGCGGTCGATGACGCGTGCCTTGACCGAAGCCTTGTCGTTGTAAGCCTTCTCAATCTCGTCCCAGGCGTGCAAACGCTGTGCCTTCTCGTGGGAGAGGTTAATGTAGCCTTCTTCGGTGTGGCCGGGCTCGCGCATGACGGCGATCTCGTCGCCACGTTTCACCGTGACGTTGCCCTCGTGGTCGGTAAATTCCGCGACCGGGACCACGCCCTCGGACTTGTAGCCAATGTCCACGACTACGTACTGCGCGGTGACCTTCAGCACCGTGCCGGTAACGATCTGTTCTTCGTTCAGAGCGGCTTCGGTCTGAGCTTGTTCCTGCTCGAAGGTTTCGAGGGCAGTGGCGAAATCTTCCATTGTCGGTTCTTTTTCAGAGCGAGGGGTTTCAGGACGAGGAGCGGCTGAAACGGCCGCCTCAGCAGGCTGAGGGCTGGGCTCAGGTGCCGGCTCAACGTGAGGCTGGGCAGCAGCAGCGTTGGTCTCGGAAACTTGTTCGACGTGGAACTGGGGAGGCGCACTCGTCTGCGATGCCTGCTGGGTTTGCGGCTGCTCGGGAGCGCCGGAGTCTTCGGTCTGGGTAGAGGGAGCGTTGTGGGTTTCTTCGAAAGACATGTGGTTGCGTTTGTACACTCGCGCGATTTGAAAACGCGCTGAGAGCCTTAAAAAAACGGACTGCTGGTTTGAATCTTCAGGTGTGATTGCCCGCTTATAGCGGGTTTGGACAACCCAGCGGCCGGATCCTATGGAGCGAGCTTAGCTTCCATGGAACTTCTTCGAATATAACAACCGTCGCGGAGCAGTGTCAAACCTGTAAGTTCAATATTCATATTGATTTTACAAGCTTTTTTAGGATTCTTAACCTCGCAGTCAAGTCCATTTGACACCGGGCACTGTGACAGCCATACGCGGACCGTTGGGGACGCTAAGCTGGTTTGGTACTCTGCTGATGGTATGGATTATCTGTGGACCCCCTGGCGTTACACCTACATCACTGCCGGTGAGGTGCGCGCTTGCATCTTCTGCGAACTGCTACGCTCCGGCGACGACGAGAAGTCGCTGATTGTGTATCGGGGCGAGCATAACTTCGTCATCCTGAATGCCTTTCCGTACACCTCGGGCCACTCCATGATTGTGCCGTACGAGCACCTTAACCGTCTGCATAAGCTTTCGCCGCCGGCTGCGACCGAGATGATGGCCCTGTCCCAGCGCTTGGAAACAGCCCTCATCGAACTTTATCGCCCCGATGGAGTCAATGTTGGCATGAATATTGGCAAAGCTGCCGGCGCCGGCATTGCCGATCATATTCATATGCACGTTCTGCCCCGCTGGGTGGCCGACGCAAACTTTTTGACCGTGGTAGGTGAGACTCGCATCCTGCCAGAGTTGCTGGAAACCACCTATCGCCGGCTGAAAGAAAAGTTCTAAAGAGCTATCAGCCATTGGAGGAAAGTTTCCCGGGGCACGTGTCCCAGCGTTTCATTTCTTGTCGTCTCTTGTCATCCAGACGGAGGACTTCAGCCCGAGCAAAGGGACTGGCCTTTTCGGGGCCTCGCCCCTCGTTTGAAACAACGCTGCTCTCCGGTAAAATCCGGTCAAGTCATGAGCACCGCAACCGAAACCACGCTCCTGTCCTTTAGCAAAGCTCGACAGACTGTTGAGCGGCACGCTTTGACGCTATCTCCGACTCAGCCCGAGATGCTATCGCTACTTGAGGCTCTCGGACTTGTTCTTGCCGAGGACCTGCGCGCCGACCGTGATTTCCCGCCCTTTCCCCGCTCCACCCGCGATGGTTATGCGGTAAGAGCTGCGGACGTCGCTGCGCCTCCAGCGCGCTTGCGTTGCATCGGAGAGATTAGAGCCGGAGCAACCACCGAGCAAAGTGCGATCAAGGTTGCGGCCGGAGAAACGGCCGAAATCATGACGGGCGCACCGGTACCTGCGGGCGCCGATGCCGTCGTGATGGTGGAATACGTCGAGCGCAACGGCTCTGTGGCGATCATTCATCGCTCGGTGCGAGCCGGAGAAAATGTTGTTCCGGCCGGATCCGAAGCCCGCGAGGATACGACCATGGTCGCGCGCGGCACGCGCCTGAACCATACCGTTGTGGCCATCGCCGCCGCCGTGGGACGTCCAGAGGTCGCGGTCAATCGCCGTCCACGGGTCGCCATCCTCGCCACAGGTGATGAACTGGTGGACATCAATCTGCCGCCCGGGCCGAACGAAATTCGCAACTCCAACAGCTACTCGCTAGCCGCGCAGGTTTACGCCGCTGGTGGTGAGCCGGCGATTCTGCCAGTCGCGCCCGACAGCGCGGATGAGTTAGCACTGCTGTTACGCAAAGGCTTCGAATCGGACCTGCTACTGATCAGCGGCGGAGTTTCCATGGGCAAGTACGATCTGGTCGAACAGGTGCTGGCTTCCTTCGAGGCTCGATTCCTGTTCACTGGTGTTCGCATTCAGCCGGGAAAGCCCGTCGTATTCGGAGAGGTTGCGCTGCACGGCCGCACCGTACCGTTTTTTGGGCTGCCCGGAAATCCCGTCTCGACGATGGTGACATTTCAACTCTTCGCTCGACCGGTGCTCGATGCGCTCTCCGGTGCGAAGCCCCAGCCGTTGCCGTTTGCGCAAGCCAGCCTGAAGGCGGAGTTGACGACCAAGACCGGGCTGACACGATTTCTACCGGCGAAGCTGGGCGGCACGCACGAGCGGCCGGAGGTGGAGCTCGTGCACTGGCAGGGTTCCGGGGACTTGATGGCCATCTCCGAGCTCGAACTGCTACATTGTGGTACCACCGGATCGCGAGCGGTTCGCTGCCGGAGAAATGGTGACTGTCCTGTTGTTCTGATTCGAGCGATGGCAGAGCGGAAGAACAAGTCGAAGAAGCTGTCGCACTACGATGCCTCAGGACGCGCGTCGATGGTGGACGTCTCCGCCAAGCAACCGACTCTGCGCGAGGCCGAGGCACGGGCTTTCGTGGCGATGAGTCGGGCGGTCATACGGGCGCTGCCGCAAAATCCCAAGGGCGATCCGCTGGAAGTCGCGCGCGTGGCCGGTATTATGGCGGCCAAGCGCACGGCTGAGCTGATTCCCATGTGCCATCCGGTACCGCTGAGCAAAGTTGACGTGCAGATGGAGGTGGATAAGGACGGCGTCGCCATTCGCAGCCTCGCCCGCACCGTGGCGGTCACCGGCGTTGAAATGGAAGCCCTGGTTGCGGCGTCGGTCGCGGCGCTCACCGTTTACGACATGTGCAAGGCTCTGGACAAAGGCATCGAGATTCGCGAGATTATGCTGGTGCGGAAGTCGGGCGGAAAAAGCGGCGACTACCAGCCGCGACAAGTCAAAATCAGGATAAATGACCATGAGAACTGCCGCTGTTCTAACCGTTAGTGACTCCTGCGCGCGAGGCGAGCGCGCCGATCGCTCCGGGCCAGCTACCGCCGAGCTACTTCGCCAGGAAGGGTTCGACGTCACCCATCAAGAGATCGTTCCCGATGATCAGCCGACGATCGAATCGTCGCTGGTTCGCTTGAGTGAGCAGGTCCAATTGATTGTGACCACGGGTGGAACGGGCATTGCGGAGCGCGATGTCACTCCGGAGGCGACGCGCGCCGTGTGCTCAAAGCTGATCGAGGGCATTCCAGAGAGAATGCGCTCCGAGGGAACGGCCAACACGTCCTACGCCATCCTGAGCCGGGGTGTTTGCGGCGTGCGCGGGCGCACGCTCATCCTCAATCTGCCGGGCAGCCCAACTGGTGCGTCGGAGTCGCTGCTGGCTGTGATCGACATTCTTCCCCACGCGCTCGATCTGCTGGCAGGCAAAACCGTGCATGACGATGCGCATCCGCCGCGCGACGAGTAGGCTCTTTCGTTGCTTCCACTTGCCCCTGCGTACAATAGCTCTTCTTACCGTGCCAACAGCTACGCGAGGGAACACTTGGATCCTGTCACTCATTTGCTGACCGGCGGCTGCCTGGGACGCGCCGGCTTCAACCGTAAGAGCGCACTGGCCACGGTGACTATGGTGTTGGCGGCCGAGGCTGCTGACATCGATGTGTTGTGGGCACTGAAGAGTTCCACCGCAGGCCTTCAGCATCATCGCGGAATCACCCACAGCTTCGTGGGTGTACCGTTCGTTGCTGCCGCAGTCCTGGTTTTCGTGTATCTCTGCCATCGTCTGAAGCTGCGGCTCAGGCCGCCTCGTGCGCGCTCTTCCGAGATGCCGCCCCTGTTACCTATCCGCTGGGGATATCTCTATTTCTGCGCGGTGCTGGCAGCTCTCAGCCATTTACTGCTGGACTACGCGACCGCGTACGGCATTCGCCTGTTCGAGCCATTCAATTTCCGCTGGTACTCGTGGGACATCGTCTCCATCATCGAGCCGGTCATGCTGCTGGCGCTTGTCGCCGGGCTGGTTCTGCCTTCGCTATTCGGTTTAATCAATCAGGAAATTGGTGCGTGCAGCAAGGGCCCGCGAGGCCGCTCAGGAGCAATCTTCGCTCTGGTGTGTCTGCGTGCTCATTTGGGGTGTCCGCGACTATCAGCATCGCCGCGCGGTGACGGCCATGAATTCCTTTCTCTACCATGGGGCCGAGCCATTGCGGCTGGCGGCCTATCCATACATGATCAATCCGTTTCGCTGGCATGGCGTGGTGGAAACGGCTGACTTTTTCGAAACCGTGCCGGTAAATTCGCTGGGTCCAGATGTCGATGACTCCCGTGGGCTGCTGTTTTACAAGCCGCCTGAAACCGACGCCAGCCGAGCGGCGAAGTCTTCCTACTTAGGGCGGGTATATCTTGACTGGGCTGCATTTCCCTTTGTGGAGGTACAGGAGTTTCGGGGCGAGAGCAGTGGGTACCTTGCGGAGTTCAAGGACCTGCGCTACACCTTCCCGGACGTACGGGGCAGAACGCCGCTGGGCGGATACGTCGTGCTCAGCCCTGATTTGCGCGTGCTGGATGAGGGAATGAACTCCAGCCGATCGCCGTCGGTGGACAGCCTGGAGCACGGCCCTGACCGGCAGTGATAAGATTTTCTTTCGCTGCCAATGCTTTTTCGTCGCAGGCTAACTCCTCTTGACGAATAGCGGCGCGACGTACAGAATCGAATGGCAGTCCTTTAGTGAGGTCGACATGCTGGCATATCTCTTCGTACTTGTGGCCGTGGCCGTGCATCTGCGGTTTTTCGCGATGCCCTTCAGCTTCACGCCGGTGGCCGCCGCCCTGCTGTTCTTCGGCGCGCGCATGCCGCGCAAGCAGATGTGGATTCCGGTCACGCTGCTGATCGCTTCCGACGTCTACCTGACGCGGGTGACCTACGCCTATCCACTCACTGCCGATCATTTCGTCACTTGGGCCTGGTACGCAGCCATGCTGTTGCTGGGTGGAGTGATGATCAAAGGGTTCTCGGCGCTGCGTATCGGCGCCGCTTCGTTGACCGCCTCGGTTTCGTTTTTCCTGATCAGCAACTTCGCGGTGTGGATGGTCTGGCGCGACATGTATCCCAAGACCTTCAACGGCCTGATGGCGTGCTACGTTGTCGGCTTGCCATACTTCCGTGCGGAAGTAGTATCCGACCTGGTGTTCTGCGCGGCTTTCTTTGGAATTGGATACCTGGTGAGCCTGCACGCGACCGAGCCGGCTGGAGTTCCCGTTAGCCGCAACCTTCGCTAAGATCTCCGTCAGCGTAGCAAACAAAGCCGGGCAAATCGTCCGGCTTTTTTGCGAATTACTTTCGCCCGTCCGTCCCCGGCCGCCGAGATTTCAACTTGCGCATTCTCCAGATCCACCAACCCACCAGGCAAGCCGTGGCAATCGCGGCGATGATATATCTCCAGTGGTGGTGCACCATGCCGCCGATGAAGCCCACGATCTCGGGGCCATAGCGAATCACTAGAAACGAGAGCACCACGAAGCGCAGAAACCTTCCGGAGAAGATCGCCGCCAGGAAGTGGCTGAACCTCATTTCAGCAACGCCAGCGGAGAGCACGAACAGTTTAAACGGCGTCGGCGGAGGCAGCATGGATGGCAGCATGATCGCGAAGAATTCGTGGCGATCGAAGGCAGCCTTGATTTTGTTGAAGCGTTTCTCGCCCATGCGCTTCACCAGCAGCACCTCACCGCCTTTGTATCCGATCAGGTAGAAGACGATGCTGCCCAGCGCCGAACCGGCAGCCGCCATAGCCGAGTACAGCACAAGGCGGTGCGGGTTGGCCCAGACGTAGCCGGCGACGATGGCGTCGAGCGGCATGCCGAGAAAGGCCGCGTCCACGGCGGCGAATCCCAGCACGCCCCAGATGCCGAGCGGCTTCAGTACCGCCAGGATCAGCAGGGTCCACTTGTGGAGAAGGTGATTCAAGGTCAGGGATAGTCGTTAGTGGCCAGTTGCCAGTCTCTCGATTCTACGCGAAGGCACGCTTGCTGGAGTTCATGTCATAATCTGTCATCCCGAGGAGCGCGCGAGTACGCTTCAGCTGCGCCTGCATTTGGCGCGGTGGCGGCGTGAGTCGAGGGAATTGCTGTTCGCTTTCCTCTATCAATGACTGTATTCAGTACGCGACCGTTGGTTTCGCTTGCCATCCTTTACTTTGCTAGCTTCGGATTGGCTACTGCGATTGCCCGCATCCCACCCTTACGCGAAGGCGGCAAAAGATGGGGCACCGGCATCCTTGCCGATCTCCGACTACTGACTACCGGTTACTAACCGATAACTGGCAACCGGCAACTGACAACTGGCATACTTGCTAGATGCCTGCCGCAAAGGATGTGCAGCGCCAGATCGACGCGCTGCGCGAAAAAATCCGCTACCACGAGCACCGTTACTATGTGCTCGACGATCCTGAAATCAGCGACGCCGAATTCGATCGCCTGATGAACGAATTAAAGGCGCTCGAAGCCCAACATCCCGAGCTGATCACCGCCGACTCGCCTACCCAGCGGGTAGGAGGCAAGCCGCGCGAGGGTTTCGTCAAAATCCCACACTCCGCGCCTATGATGTCGCTGGACAATGCTTACAGCGAGGAAGAGCTGCGCGATTGGGAGCGGCGCGTGCACGAATTAAGCGGCGAGGCGCGCGTGGACTACATCTGCGAACTCAAGCTCGATGGCATGTCGCTGGCCTTGCGCTTTGCCGGCGGCAAGCTGGCGCTCGGCATCACTCGCGGTGATGGCTCAGTCGGCGAGGATGTGACTCTCAACGTGCGCACAGTGCGCAGTGTCCCGCTCTCGATTCCCGCCAAGACCCTAGCCAAAGCCAGTCTCCCGCCGGATTTCGAAGTGCGCGGCGAATTGCTGATGCCGCTGGCCGCTTTTCAGCGCATGAACGACGAGCGCGAACAGCAGGGCCTGCCCAAGTTCGCCAACCCGCGCAATGCCACGGCCGGTACGGTTCGCGTTCTGGAGCCGAACATCACCGCGCAGCGGCAGCTCGATTTTTTCTCTTATGCGCTGCTCGTCAACGGGCGCACCATCTTTGAGCGGCACTCGGAAACTCTGAAGGCGCTGCAGTCTGCCGGCTTCAAGGTAAACCCCAACCACCGCCTGGTGCACAACCTCGATCAGGTATGGGAATTCATCAATGAATGGGAGGCGAAGCGCGATATCCTGGCTTACGAAATTGACGGCATCGTGGTCAAGGTCGATCGCACTCGCCTGCAAAACGAGCTGGGCTTCACGGGCAAAGCTCCGCGCTGGGCGATCGCCTACAAGTTCGCGGCGCGTTCCGGCGTCACGCAGATCGAAGACATCCTGGTTCAGGTGGGCCGCACTGGAAAGCTGACGCCCGTTGCCGCGCTGAAGCCAGTTGCGATCGGCGGTACCACAGTCAGTCGCGCCACCTTGCACAACATGGACGAGATTGATCGTCTGGGCGTCCGCCTCGGCGATTGGGTAATGGTCGAGCGCGGCGGCGACGTCATTCCCAAAGTTGTGAAGGTGCTGGAGGACAAGCCGCGCGGCCATTGCAAGTTTCAGATGCCGGAGCGTTGTCCGGTGTGCGGCGGGCACGTGGTCCGCGCCGAGGGCGAGGCCGACCATCGCTGCGTGAATGCCAACTGTCCGGCCAAGCTGCGCGAAAGCGTGCGCCACTTCGCTTCGCGCGGGGTGATGAATATTGAAGGCATGGGCGATGCTCTGGTGAATCAATTGGTTGAGACCGGAATGGTCAACAACGTTGCCAACATTTACGACTTGAACGAAGAAAGGCTGCTCACCCTGGAGCGCATGGGGAAGAAGTCGGCGCAGAACATCCTCTCCGAAATTGAAAACTCGAAAAAGTTACCGTTGGAGCGCGTCATCTATGGGCTGGGCATTCGCATGGTCGGCGAGCGCACTGCGCAGTTTCTAGCCGAACATTTCGGCTCGATGGACGAGCTGATGAAAGCGACGGAAGAAGAGTTGCTGCAGGTCAATGAAATTGGCCCGCGGGTGTCGGCCAGCATCCGCGATTTTTTCGATGAGCCTAAAAATGTGGCACTAGTCGAACGCCTGCGGGAAGCAGGGCTGAGCTTCAAAGGCCACAAAAAGCAGCGCGCGACTACTCTGGCGGGAAAGACATTCGTGCTTACGGGAACTTTGGAACGTCATACTCGCGATGAAGCCAAGAAGCTGATCGAAGATGCCGGCGGCAAGGTTGCCGGTTCGGTGAGCAAGAAGACTGACTACGTTGTCGCCGGAGCGGAAGCCGGATCGAAGCTCGACAAGGCACGAGAGTTGGGCGTCAGCGTGATTGACGAGAACGAGATGGAAAAGCTGGTGAAGGGGTAGTAGCAATCAGCATTCAGCATTTAGGAATCAGTCCGCCCAGGCGGACTGATGCAGAATCGAAGGACCCCTATCCAAGGAAGAATTGTTCCAGGATGGGATCCCTCGACTCCTCGCTGCGCTGGTTGCTAGCATGACACGAGAAATTGCTTAGACTTTGGCGGGGTGCTTTACGCGACTTTATCGCGCTCGGTTCCGCAACTTCGGCCACTGGCCGTAATGTCCGCACGGTTTCGGCGAAGATGTTCCTCGAAAGCGGAGAACCGTCCCTGCCGTGTCCGCTCAGAAACGTACACTTCATCCGGATCGGTCAGATGATCGCGTTGCGCCTGTACCGGATTCGCGGCGGCACGGTCCTCAGCTTCTTCAGCCGCAAGTGTTGGCTTCTCTGCGGGCTCGGACACACCGGGGAAGCGCGTGTCTTCCGCTTTGGCCGCTGCACCCGATGGACGCATGCGCAACTTGCTGGGATCGGCATCCGCCTCGGGGAACTTCTCCACGAGCCGGTCCGGCATGTAAGCCTGATCCTCCACGCCTGAGCCCGATCCGGCAGGCACCTCGCTGGGCTGGGGGCTGATCATGTGCGTACTGCCCTCTCTGTGCATTACTGGCCCGGCGGCGGCCCAAGCCTCACGATGCTGCTTGTCATACTGATTCCAATCTGCGGCAGTTCCGAATGCATTTTCGTCATATTTAGGCAGCGACTCGATCTGCTTTTTGGTCGCATCGATGGCGAAACCCTTTTCGTCTTTCGCATAAGGACGGATGCGGTCCGCCGGCACCAGAAACTTCTTCGTACTCAACCAGCCGCCGGTATCCACCACCGCATATTGGATCGTGCCGGTTGCGTGATCGAAGATCACGTCGTCAATCTTGCCAAGCTTGTCATCGTTCGCACCGTAGAGGCTTGCTCCGCGGATGTCATCCACGTCGCCGATGAATCGGTAGTCGCGCAGCATTCCGTAGTGGGCCATGAGAAACTCCTCGCACTCCTGGATTCTTGGTTCACCCACTCTGATGCGAACGCGCCCGCCCTTGCCGCCTGGGAGTCCAGGCATCCGGCTGGATTACTTGTCCGCTCTAGAAAGGCTGCCGTCACTCGGAAGTCGGTTCATCGCCTCCGTTGTGAGCTCGAAACCTGTGGTACTGTCACCCCGCCAAGCGCTAAAGCAGCGCTTGCCGCGGACCCCAGCTGCGGGGCTCGGAGTTCAAGCCTAGCTTATCCACCGCTCATACCGACGGGTTTCATTTCGTCCCGTTGGGATACACCAGAATTTTGCTGGCCTCGCCGGTCTTCAGGCGCTCCATGCCGGAGGCGAAATCCTTCATCGCGATGCGATCGGTGATGACGGGATGCAGGTCGAGCTTGTTGGCCTTTAGCAGCGCGGTCATCTGATACCACGTCTGGTACATGCGGCGGCCGTTGATGCCTTGCACGGTCGCGCCTTTGAAGATGACTTCTTCCGCGAGGTTGAGTTCGACTGGCTTGGAGGGAATTCCGAGCAGCGACATGCGGCCGCCGAGACGCAGAATCTTGAATCCGGTTCGGATGGCTTCGGTGCGCCCGGCCATCTCCAGCACGACGTCGACGCCGGTGCCGCCGGTGTTGTCCATCACGATCTGGTAGACGTCGTCCTTGGTGGGATCGAGGACGAAGTCGGGCTTCATCTGCTTGGCGATCTTGCGGCGATGTTCGTTCACTTCGAGCGCGTAAATCTGGGTGGCTCCGCAGGCGCGCGCCACCGCGATGGAGAACAGCCCGATCGGGCCGCAACCGGTGATGGCGACGCTCTTGGCGGCGATCTCGCCCGCCAGCACGGTGTGCACCGCGTTGCCCAGCGGATCGAGGATGGAGGCGTACTCCTGCGGGATGGAAGGATCGAGCTTCCAGATATTCGACTCGGGAATGACGACGTACTCGGCGAAGGCGCCGTTGGTGTCGACGCCGATGATCTTCACGTGCTGGCAGATGTGCGCCTCGCCGATGCGGCATTGCAGGCACTTGCCGCAGGCCACGTGCATTTCGGCGGAGACGAAGTCGCCTGGCTTGACGCTGGTGACTTCGTCGCCGACGGCTTCGACCGTGCCGCAGAACTCGTGGCCGGGAATCAGCGGCGGATGAATGCGGCGCTGCGCCCACTGGTCCCATTGGTAAATGTGCAGGTCGGTGCCGCAGATGGAGGCCATCTTGACCTTGACCAGTACGTCGGTGCGGCCAAATTGCGGTATGGGAACTTCGCGGATTTCCGTGCCCGGTGCGGACGTGGGCTTAACGACGGCAAGCATGGTATTCGACATGAGGATGGCTCTTGGCCGCGGTTCCCGGCCTTCGCCAAAAGAAGGCAGAAGGATGAGGCACCCGCGTTACGTCGGCCCAGATGTGAATAAAAAGCGGTGGGCAAACCAACAATTCTAGCACGCGAAGCGGACCGGGAAGCCCTGCTGCAGGATTGCCTCTCCGCGACCATCATGCATGTGTGGAAGGTCGACCTTTCAGAGTAATACTGAGGATCGAAGGTGACTCTGGAGCCGCGGCGCCACTTTGCGCAAGACAGGAACAGGTGCGGCAAAGACCTCGGCCATTTGAAGTTTGGCGGCTGCAATTTCTTCCTGCGTGGGCGGTCCGATCTGGATTACAACGTTGCTGTTGATCTCGGAAGCATGCTGGAACAGATTCTGATTCAGCATGATCGACTCTAGAGACCGTCCCAGATCACGCGAATGAAAACCATTGCTGAAGCGCGGACCATTCGACCACCCGGGATTCACGGAGTAGTCGCAAACCAAGCTCCAGTATCCACGCGTCGCGTTACACCACATCTTCAGACTGTCCACTGTACGCTCGCTGCCGATGTGGTATTCGATCTGCAACAAGCCGCCGGTTGCCACCTGCACCAGGTCATTCCAGTTCAGGACCACAGCGCTTTCCAGGATTTGGCTGATCTGTACGTTCTGAGCAGTCAGAGATTGCGGTGTAGGTGTAGTGGTCATTGTGTCCTCCATGCATCGTTAAAAAACACTGGATAGCAACTGCTATCCGGCTATTTCTTCCAACATATGTGCAACAGGGGCGCTGAAAGGCTTCCCCAGGGAATTGGTATGTTCGGGTAAGCCGCTGCGCGTCTTAGTCGCGGTGATCCGAAAACTGGCTTCCACGAACCCGTTCCTCTGGGGCAGCAATTCGCAGCCCCCCTTCAGCGCATTACGTAGAGACGCTCCCCATTCCATCTCATGTTCTCCCGGAACATAGGACCCCGGGGACGGCTGAAGGGCAACAAAGTCCGGTCGACCGACCAGGAAAGCAACAATCTGGTCTGGACTGTCCTTCTTGATTTCATCGCGAAAGGAAAGTGCGCCCTGGTAATCCCGGCGGATGTCAATGAGCACCATGTCGTAGCGATCGCGATGCCAAACCAAGGCCGCCTCCTCGAAGTCGCTGGCGGCGATCATTTCCACGCCGTGCGACGCCATGATCTTCTTGCGCAGCGCCCGCCTCTCGGAATTTGTGTCCATGAGAAGAACGCACTTCTTGAGCTGAATGGTCTTAGCGACGAGGCTTGAAGTGGTTATCATTGCGCTAGTTCCTTGTGGGTTCCACGGCAAAAGGACCGTAGTGGCCGTCTTGGAAGTACGCTTGTAAGGAGGGCTGAAGAGTTTACCTTCCCGGGAACAGAAGGCGTTGGAAAAAATCTCGTGGAGATAACTAAATCAACTATACGCTTATTTACTACCTCGCGGTTTTAGTGTCCCTTGCCCAAACCTTGGCGCCGTTGTTGGCCGTAACGCGCCGGCGCATCTTCGATCACTGGCAAGGCATGCTTGGCGGACTGGATGGACATCCACTTCGACGGCTTTGCCCTCGATCTGTTTGTAATCGAGGGAGAAGCGGCGCAGCGTGGAGAGTGAATGCTCTGGCATCTCGTCGGCGTTGACCTGATCGTAATCGCACTTTCGCTCATCCTTTAGAAACAATCCTGGCACCGCAACCACAAAAAAATCCCCGTCCCACTTCGGGGGACGGGGTAAGTGTGTTTGCTGCGAGGGTCAAGCGTTATCGCGGGGTGGCGACGAATCCGCTGTTTATCGGAGACGTACCGTAGAACCCGACAAGGTCGCCCGCGTCATTGATACCGTTGACAATGGTCGTACCCACGCCGTTGGGATCGTCGACCGTGGTGAAACCGGAAGCGCTGGTCCACACGAAGCCGTGGGTATTGCCACCCGCGTCCATGTAGTCACCCACCACTTGTCCGCGGTTGTTCAGTCCCAGTGCCTGGGTGAAGGTGCTACCAGGGGCATCGAGCGTCACCAACAGCCCGAAGTTCAGAAGGAACCCGTGATTCGTGCCCTGAGCGTCGATGTAGAACCCGGAAATTTGCTGCGAGTTGTTGATGCCGGTGGCCTGCGCGCCTCCGACGGCTGCTGGAATGGTGATGACCTGAAAAACCCCTCCTCCCAATTCGTCATAGACATAAGGAAAGTCTGGCGTGGTATTGTTCGGGCTCAGGCTGTAGTAGCCTGACGCCTGGCCCAGATCATTCTGGCCGAGCAACTGGTTAAAGGGCGTGCCAGGATAATCGACATTGAAGAACTTACCGCCGACGCTCCCGCCTCTTGACGTTATAGAAACCATGGGTATTGCCGTCGTTGTCGACATAGAAACCATCGGTGTAGCCGTTGTTGTTGATGCCGATGACCTGGGTCATCATCGAGTTCGGATAGTTCTCGGTGGTGAAGGTGGAAGGCAAACGAAGAGTGAATCCCGAGTTCTCGTTCACATTGTGGTAGCCCGCGATCAGCATGCCGTTGTTGATGCCCAACAACTGGGTGAAAGTGTCGCCTGGGTAGTTGACGGTCTGGAAGTTGTAGGACTGCGCCCACATCGAGGTGGAGAGCAGCAGGGCCAAGGTCAGGGTGAAGGCAAAGCGTTTCATTGTGTTTCTCCTCTTTAGAATGTTTGCGGCGGCGGCCGAAAACTGAATTTGCTGCCGATGTGCCTAGGGTGAAAGCCGCTCAACTTTCGCTTGCTTTCGGCCTGAAGGCCAATCACCGGCTGCAAGTGCAAAGTAGCAATGCAGCCGGTTTGAAGTCCTAAAGAGGGAGTTAAAAACAGGTAAGGAATTTGTTGGGAAAATATTGGCCAGACATCGAGACGCTAACGCGCTGGGAGCTAGGTACTTTGTAGAAGTCGTAGATCTTGCTTATGAGTTCGATAAGGCACAAGCGGATGCTCGCGCCTTCGCCTTGCGGGATCTATTGTTGGTGAGACCGGTTCTTCGTTCGTCCGCTGGCTACTTAGGATTCGGCATGCTAGTGTCCTGTAACTGAAGTTATATAAACAAATAAGCGAGCCGGTTCGTCTAAGATGTGGAGGCGATCTTAGATGCGAACCGGGCGTCCCATGGTGGAGTTGGTGGTGAGTGCGGAAGAACGAGCCACGCTGGAGCGGTGGGTGCGGCGGCGCAGTCGGCTCAGGCTCTGGCGTTGCGGGCCGGCATCGTGCTGGACTGTGGCAGCGGCCTGAGCAACACGGCGGTGGCGCGACGACGGCGCATCAGCAAGCAAATGGTGGGTAAATGGCGCAGCCGGTTTGTGCGTCACCGCGTCGCCGGCTTGCTCGATGAGCCGCGTTGCGGAGCGCCGCGCACGGTCGAGGACGCGCACATCGAAGCGGTCATCGTGCGCACCTTGGAGTCGGTGCCGCGGGACGCCACCCATTGGTCGACGCGCTCCATGGCCGAGGCCAGCGGGCTCAGCCACATGACGGTTCAGCGCATCTGGAAAGCATTCGGGTTGGAGCCGCATCGCAGCAAAACCTTCAAGCTGTCCACCGATCCGCAGTTTGTCGAGAAGGTGCGGGACATTGTGGGCTTGTATCTGGCTCCGCCGGAACGGGCGCTGGTGCTGTGTCTGGACGAGAAGACGCAAATTCAAGCCCTGGACCGAAGCCAACCGGTGTTGCCCATGCGTCCCGGGCAAGCCGAGCGACGCAGCCATGACTATCTGCGGCATGGCACGACTACGCTGTTTGCGGCCTTGGACGCCAAGACCGGAAAAGTGTTGGGCGGGTTGCATCGCCGCCATCGCTCGGTTGAGTTCCGTAAGTTTTTGGACCGCATCGAAGCGGCAGTGCCCGCCGGACTGGACGTGCATTTGATTCTGGACAATTACGGCACGCATAAGACAGCACTGATCCGGCAGTGGCTGGCGAAACGTCCGCACTATCACGTGCACTTCACCCCCACCGGCGCATCGTGGATCAACCTGGTCGAACGCTTTTTCGCGCTGCTGACGGAGAAGCAGATCCGGCGCGGCATTCATCGCAGCACGCGCGAACTGGAACAAGCGATCCGGCATTATCTGGACACCTACAACCAGACGGCGAAACCTTTCGTTTGGACGAAAACTGCTGACCAAATCCTCGCCAGTGTGGCCCGATTTTGTCAGCGAACTTCAGTTACAGAACACTAGAACCGGCAGGGCAATACGTCACTACATATCCCCGGCTTGCATTCACCGGACACGCCACTTGCTTGTCGTCAGTCGGGTGCTGATAGGCATCCGGACAACTGGCGGCAATGCACTTTCCACCTTTTACCTGTGTACCCTTGGTGCTGAAGGAACAATCGAGGTTCGTCGTCCACGCGATGGGAACGTTATAAAAGATGACGGCTGCTTTGTCCACGCAGTCGTCGGGTCCCCGGTTGGGCACAGATTGGGGGGAGAATGAGGGCCGGAGCCGTAGTTCGTGCTCAAGTTGACGAAGTCGTTGGTGGGCGTGCCCTTTGGCGTGAACTCAAAGTGCGTGCCAAAGGTCCCGTCCTGCACCATGCCGGCGCCGCAGCAATTATGCTGCTGTACACATATACCACGGCCGCTAAGACTGGGATTGCAATAAGCTGCATATTTCGCGTCGTTTCCTTCCCACATCCAGCCTTCGCGCTGCATCGTCCCGGGAGGTCCGCCCAAGTCGGTCCAGCCATCGCAATTTGGGCATTCGTTGTTGGCCAGGTTTGGATAAGCGATGATCCGGTTCTGGCCAGCTTGGTTAAAAGACGAAATTGCCACCGATTTTTGGCCACCGGCGGTCAAGGTACCAAGCTGCGGACCGGTTGAACTAAAGGTCAGGCTATATTTGCAGGAATTCACAAATTTTACCTGCCCCGCGTCCTGGCCGACGGCCAGCGACGGAAGACAAATAACCACAAGGCCCACTGCCCAAACCGCGATTGCAGGCTTTCTTGGTGCAACACGATCTGTAAAACCAGGCATTGGCCTGATCATTTGTCCTCCGAGTGACATGAAGTGACATTCGCCGTGTCAACAGTGTCGGAGCGAAACTGTATCACATGGCAACTGGCTAGCGATGGCAGTCAGCCGGCAATCCTGACAGCAGTTGGCTTCCAGCGAGGTTGCAAGAGTCTGCACCTCAAAAGTCCTCCCAGTTCGCTAACTCCAAGAATCTATTGAACATATGATGGAACGCAAATTGCAACAACGGCATAAGGGTTGTCACAAAAGTGGACGAACCCCTAAAACTCAGCCCCGGAGGAAATATGCGACAAAAAGCCCTGCTGGCCGCGGTCACCCTCATGGCAGTTCTAGTTGTGGGAGCGCCGATGGTCTTTGCCAGCCCTAACCTAGTTACCAATGGCAGCTTTGAGACTGGCGACTTCAGTGGCTGGAATCAAAGCGGCTTAGAGGAAGTGGTCACTGGTCCATTTTACGTCTATTCTGGCGCCCAAGACGGCAGCTGGTACACTGTTTGGGGTAATGTGGGCAGTGATGGATCAATCAGCCAGACTATTCAGCGATATGCCTGGCGCCCACTACAACTTCAGCTTCTGGTTTGCCTCAGTTGGGGACGACCCAAGTGATTTCAGTGCTTCGTGGGATAGCACTACGTTGCTCAGTCTGACTGACCCCAATACTGGAGTCAATTACACGGAGTTCTCGTTCGATGTGACGGGAACTGGTAGCGACACCATTACCTTTACCGGCAGAGACGATCCGGCCTGGATGGCCCTCGACAACGTTGTAGTCTCGCAGGCCACTGGCACAACGCCCGAGCCGAGCAGTCTGTTGCTGCTGGGTAGCGGTTTGCTGGCTGTGGGTGGAGTGATTCGCAGGAAATTCCAGGCGAATCGTTAGCCTTCAAAACTTCTATCTAAGACCGTTTTGACTCGTTCATTCGGCGAGGCACCCAGGAGGGTGCCTCAATTCTTGCCCTGGCATTATCGTTTAGGCGCCGGACGCTCCCCTCGGCGACCCCAACACACAAAACGGCTTCAGAGCCCTAGACAGGCACCCGAAGCCGCCAGTATTGCGTTCACTCTAATCCCAAGTCCAGCCAGGTTCGACCGAAGAGATTAGAACTCGCCATCAACATCTGCACTGAGATTGCGCCGCGTACTGCTGTCTACTTCAGCGCTAGCTCGCGGCGGCGCAACCGCCTTCAGCAATTGATGAAGGCGTCTGATTATGCCTGTTTCTTCTGCTGGTCCTTGTTGAACTGGTCGCGGTCTGACTGCGGATTTTTCTGCTGTCCGCTCTGCTGCTGGCCGCCGTGCTGCTCGCCGCTGTGCTGTTGCCCGCTCTGCTGCTGGTTTGGATTCTGCTGGCCTGGGTTGTTCTTCTTCCAATCGTCCTGCTGCATTCCCTTGATTCTGCTTGCCGCTCTGCTGATCTGACATGTTTCTCTCCTTGTGGTTAGGCTTACCTTCGATCTGATGGATCTTGCTCCGGCGCAAGATGTCCTTTGCCACCACAATTCCGCAGCGTGTTTTCTCGATGAGGAGAGGCAACCTCTCTGACGTTGTCTTTCCCAAACCTATCGCCGAGGACTCGCCGCCGCGACTACCAGCTACAATGAGTCATGCACAACTATCGTTTGGTTAGAGATCGCTCGGCTGTACAGGTTTATGTGGATGGAATACCCAAGGTCGACAGTTGATGCGAATCAAAGAAATGAATTGCGCAACTACATGGTTTCGACCGGCCTCACGCCCGACGAGGTCAACCAAAAAGTGCACGAACTTTATATAACCAATTCACACGGAATTCACGACCGGCCGTTGGTCTCGCTGCGGCACATGCCCGGTCTGCGCTGAAAACTCTGAACAAGCAACTCGAGGTTGAACTCGCTCCGAGCGGGCATAAACACTTGGGGCGTCAGCGAATATGACGCTCGTCGACTTTGCGCGCGGCAGAATGGTTGTCGCGAACGCTCAGTATTGTAGTCGCGACTCAAATTGATTTGGGTTACCGGGCACGCAGCTCATTCTTCATCCGCCGACAAGAACCGAGTCAGTCACGTTGGTACGCAGATTCCGACGGGCTGGACGGATCTCCGAACTTGATCTGCGGATTCGACTGCGTCGAGGTCTCCTGGCGCCCCGAAAACGCCGTCATGTGAATCTGGGTGCATCCCTGTCGCCGCTATCAGATCGCGTACGTTGTCGAGCCCGATGCCGGCGCCCGGCAGTACCTCGATCCTTCCGGCCGCACGCTCTATCAGTTGCCGGATGAGTGCACTGCCTTCGGGCGCGCCGGTGCGCCGACCGCTGGTGAGCACCCGCGTAATGCCAAGGTCAATCAACTCTTCCAGAGCACGGAAGGGATCGGGAGCTACGTCGAAGGCGCGATGAAAAACCGCCTGCCGCGATCCAATGCGGCTGCGGATCATGCTGCTGCGCCGGGTATCGACGGTGCCATCCGCGTTAAGGACGCCGAAGACAATTCCGTCAGCCCCATGCTGCAGCAGCAGATCAGCGTCGCGCTCCATCACCGCAAACTCCACCGGCGAATAGCAGAAGCCAGCCGGACGCGGACGGTCCATCGCCATCACCGGAATCTTCACACGCTGTTTGGCCTCGATGAGCGAGCCCGCGACGGCGTGAGTCCGCCGAGGAACAACGCCGAACACAACTCCACGCGGTCCGCACTCCCGCGTTCGGCTTCCACGGCATCTTCGGTTGAGCCGCAACATATTTCCAACAAGATGTCAGACATGAACAGTAGTCCCAGCCGAAAGTCTCTCGGCTGGGATTCTATCGGTTGACGGTTTCCGCTGCCACCTTATGCGATCTTGATCACGGTGATCTTAGGCCTGACAGTCTCTCCCGGCTTGATGAAGCCGGCGACCTTCGCAGGCTTGGCGACGCGGCCGTCAACATAGACACTGCATTCGCAAACTTCGAACCTCAATTCGCGCAGCTCGCCTCCGTAATTGCAGAAGGTGAGCTTTTCGCCCTGTAGCCCTTCTGCGTGACTTCGTGGACACACGAAGTAGCACAGGGCCTCACGGCGCTTTTCATTGGCCAGAATGTTCAAGGTCAACATCGCTCACCTCACATCTTCAGCTTGCAAGAAAGCTGGTTGCAAACGACCAGCAAGCAGAGAACGAAAACAGATCTGAAACTTGCAGGCCGCTAGCTATTGGTATCGTCGCTCTTCACGGCGGCAACGGCCGACCAACCGGGAGTCACCGGTATCTGGAGACACAAACTACACGCAAGCGGAACGACGGTAACAGTAAGAGATTTAGCGGTTGGTAGGCGGTGGGACGCCGGAGCTTAGCTATAGAGAAAAAACAACGCCCGGCGGCCATCGAGCACCAATTCTGGCGCCGATTGCCTGCACATCGGATTGTGTGTGCGAATGATCATGGGGCGTTTCTCCTGACGCGAACGTTACCTTGCCACAACTCGCCGGTGAAATGCAAGCACGAAATGCTGCCGGAGCATGAAATGCGCTCTAGAGATACGAAACATCCCAATGGGGCGGAGGTAGCTGGTTTCCAGTTCGAGGCTGGCCGCCGCTGGGTGCCGGGTTGGCATCCAAAGCGCTATAGGAGGGTATCCCTATGGTGCTTCAGATAGTCACGCTGCTCGTGCTTGGCTTGATGTGCGGCAGCGAACTGAACGTAGCGATGTTCGCGCATCCCGCGCTGAATCGGCAACCGCTCGAGGCACACATATTGGTGCGCTCGTCGTTCGCCGGTTTGTTCGGGCGGGTGATGCCATTTTGGATGGCAGGCTCCGTGCTCCTCAATCTTCTACTGCTCCTGCCTTTCGCGCACCTGAATACGTCCGCCTGGCACTTCGCTGCGATTGCGTTTGCTATCCAGGTTCTTGCGGTCGTGTTTTCGCTGATCGCTCCCGTCCCCATCAATAGCCGGATTGCCAAGTGGACTCCGCAATCACTTCCGAACGACTGGAAGACGCAGGAGCATCGTTGGGATCTGTATCATTGGTTCAGAACGTGTGGACTGATCGTAGCGTTCGCAATTCTTGCCCTTAGCGTTGCCGCAGGTTGAGCGGGCCACGCTGTCAATCAAACTGGCCTAGCCCAACAAAAATCCTGCTGTGCCAGATTTTCACAAAGGTTTAAGCTCGTTGTAGTTGGCTCCTCGCCAGGCTGCGGAGGCGACCATGACGAATTCCACCAGCTTCGACCTTTTTCTTGAACCTTGGCTTATTGCGCGCGCGCCCGGTATGGCTGCTTATTCTAGCCAGCTCGCCGAATTTCATGACTGGGTCCGCACGGAAGTGGACGCGCAAGCGAACTACACCGACCGCTACGCACCTCCCGCCTTGGAGACCTACGACCGCAACGGCGAAGTTGTGAACCGGGTCGTGCTTAACCGCTGGTACGAGGAGCAACATCGGGAACTCTATCGTCGCGGCATCATCGGATTGCCCTACGCGGAGAAGGCTCCTCATCTGTTGACCTTTACCATGGGCTACCTGTTATCGCAGGCGGACATCAGCTTGCATTGTCCGGTTACGCTTACTGGAGCGGTTGCGTATGTGCTCGGCTCGCACGCACCGGACGCCGTGCGGCAGCAATTTCTTTACGATGTTGTGCGCATGGACGGTCTGGCCAAGACCGGCGGCACCTGGGCGACTGAACAACACGGCGGCAGCGACGTGGGCGCGACCACCACTACGGCTGTCCCCAACGGTGACCGCTTTGCGCTGCACGGATTGAAGTGGTTTACCAGCAATGCCAACAGCGGTCTTGCGTTAGCAACGGCGCGGCCTGACGACGGCGCCAGCGGAACCGCCGGGCTTGGCCTCTACCTTGTGTCGAGTCATCTAGAAAACGGTGAGCCCAACCACTATCGCATCCGTCGCCTGAAAGACAAGCTCGGCACCAAAGGACTTCCGACCGGGGAGATCGATTTGCTGGGTGCCGAAGCTGTCGAAGTGGCTGCGCCACCCGATGGCTTTCGCCTGATGATGGAGGCTCTCGAGTACAGCCGTGTCCACAACGCCGTAGGGTCTGCAGGGGTGCAACGCAGAGCGTTGCACGAGGCGCTTGCGTGGGCGAAATCCCGACGCGCCTTCGGCCACGCACTGGTCGATTACCCCATGGTGCAGGATGAACTGTTACGCATGCGCGTGCAGTTCGAGGCAGGCGCGCTGCTCGCCTTCGAGGCTGCCATAGCTTTCGACGCGACGCAGCAAAGCCAGGGACGCCGCACCTGGCTGCGAATGGTCACCGCGCTGGCGAAATATTTGACGGCGGAATACGCCATCACCGCAGCCCGCGCCGCTCTGGAATTAATCGGCGGAAATGGCTATACCAGCGGCTATCCAGTGGCGCGACTACTGCGCGATGCGCAAGTGCTCACCGTATGGGAGGGCCCGGCCAACATTCAAGCGCTGGAGTTGTTGCGTCTGCTGGCGGCTCGCTATCGGGGCTGGGAGCAATATCAGTCGCGAATGCAGGGAATCCAGGAGAAGCTTCCAGATGCGCACGGCAAACTGCACAAGGCTATAGAGACCAGACTCGACGGCGATCGCGAGGCAGTTGCCGTCGCGATGCGCGACGAGCAAAGCGCACAGCGTTATGCCAGAAAATTATTGCACCGCTTGAGCCAAAGCCTCGCGTTCGCCCTGCTGTGCGAGACTGCTGGCGACGCACAGCGAAGCGGCAATCCGGTTGCGGCGCACAGTGCGTGGCGCTACTTTGAAGAGATTGAGCCGCCGGCGTTCGGAACGGAAGACGACAACTCGCGCCGGGGTCTTCTGGAACGATTAACAGACGAGGCGCTGCACTCCGCGAGTATGCTCTAGTCTCGTTCGCTGAGCACTTCCGAGCGTTGCAGCCGGGCGGCTTTGATCTCGTCCCAGCGTACCCAACCGATGTAAAGAACCACCAGGATGTTGATCCCCAGGACCATCCAGTGCAACTCGTTGGGACGACGCACCAGCTTATAAATTTCAAACGGAATATAAAGCGCAGCCGGAGATGATGGCCAGCCACTCCGCCCATACGCGCTGCTTCCACAGACCATAACCCTCCAGGAATCGCAGGAGGGCGTAGGCAATCGCGATTCCCGCGATCATTGCGATGCTGGTGTCCGACATCTTGTCGGCGGCGTGAAGAAACTGCTGCGACAAACGATGGTACGGGTTGATGTGGAAGAAAAACAGGACATGCTCGGCGGCCTCCCCGAAATCCACGTCACGCCGAATCATGACGATGAACACGTAGGCCCCGATCAGGGCCAAAACACCCTTGAGGGCCTCCAACACAGCCACCGTCCGCAGACCTCCCTTGTGGGTGTGGCGGCGGGTGCCGCTTGCGGGGGTGGTGACGTTGGTGCTCATGATTTGGCCCGAGGAATGTTCCTGCACAGCGTACCTTACCAAAGGACGCTGTTCCATCCCGCCATTGCCGATTTTGCCCCATTCCCGGTTGGAAGCCCGATCCATTCAGTTGGTTTTCGAAGATGTAAGCGGCATGTTGCCAGTCACGCCTAACGGTGCTTAAGGAAATTGTGATTAGGTCTGGTTCTTTGAAGAGAATGGCTTTCAGGCTGTCCGCAACCGCCTGATAGGACAGATCTCACCGACCTGATCAGAATTTCCCTAACTTGCCCAGTCTGGAGTCGCCACGCCTTGTGCCGCGTTCATCATCTCCGCCAGCTCGGTGAATTTTGCTCGGCATCGCTGGCTGCCTGCGCGCGCTAATTCTGCTGCATCGATCCTACGCCATGCCGCATGGTCCACCCAGCAAACTCGCCGTTGTTCGAGCAGTTGCCGCGCACCCGCTGTTCCCGGTCGCGCGCCATCCAGCGTTTCCTGCGCCATCTTCTGGGCCAGGTGCTGCGCTTCGGTGCGATTGGTCGGAATTGTTCCGGAAGGCCCCCGCTTTGCCCATCCGACAACGTACAGCCGATCTTTGATTTTTCCTTCCTCGTTGGGGAAAATCCCGTTGGCAGGGATAGCAGTGCAGCATGGTCGGCTCTCGTATCCGATGCAAGTAACGGCGAGTTGCGCGGGAATTTCGCTGATCGCTCCGTCCGCAGAACGGAACTGCACGGCGCGGAGACTGCTATCTCCGAGAAAAGCTGTTGGCGTTAAGTTGAAATGAAAATTAATTGTGACCGCGCCGCTGCGAGATTTGTCTGCAACGAAATTGCGCAACGTTTCGACGATTGCGCTATCGCGGGACAGGTCAGCTGGTTCCACCACGATAGGAACGGCGCGGTGCAAAGTGCCGAGTTCAGCGAGTTCATGTTGTGTGAATTTCGCGTCCCTGGCACTGCGCCGGCCGACGATGTGGATGGTCTCGATCAGTTGCGCTTCTAACCATTCCATTACCCCGGGAGAGACATCAGATCCGGCCAACTCGGTCGCATCTTTCGCGAGGATGCGGGCCACGTCGATTGCCACATTGCCGTTGCCTATTACTACTGCCGAACGCACTCCCTAGATTGGCGGCGGCCGATGGTCCGGATGACCGTTATACCAGCCGGTAAATGCGCCCGAACCGAGGACGCCAGGAAGCTCTTCGCCCGGAATGTTAAGACGGCGACCGCGCGAGGCGCCGGTGGCCAACACCACCGCATCGTAAAACGACAGCAACTCCTCAAGCCGAATGTCGCAGCCAACCTCCACATTGCCGAAAAAGCTGACGCGGTCACGGGAAAGTACGCGGTCGAGCACCCGCGCCATCGCCTTCGTCCCCTGATGGTCAGGAGCAACTCCGTACCTGACAAGTCCGAACGGTATTGGTAGCCGTTCGAAGACGTCGATGGAGCCGTCGGGAATCAGGCGAAGCAGATTGTCCGCCAGATAACAACCGGCCGGACCGCTACCGATGATGGCGATGTGTCGCATTTGAAAATATGTATCCGTCCCAGGCTCACTTTTTGGGGACGAATTCGGCCAGAGTTCGCAGGCAGAGATGGGAGTCCATCTTCACGTTCTCCTGCAGCCACCCTAGGTGGCCCGCGCCATAGAGAACCAAGATGCGGTCGCTTGGCGACGCGATCAGCTTGAGAATATTGCTATGGATGCGAATATTGCGCGCGTACCAATCTGCGAGAAGATCCGGGCCGGCGTAGTCGCCTTCCTCGCCAAAGCTCGCCATTTGCTGTAGAAATCATTCCCTGCGGCGACCGAACTGGGTGAGTTCATATAGCGCAGGGACTCAAGGATGGTATGACTCTTGACGTATGCATCCTCCTCCTTCACTGTTTGTCCGATGGAACCCATGAGCTTCTCCAGTTCCTGCGAGCGATCTTTTGCCTTGGCGTAATCCATCACGCGCTGCAAAGGGAATTCTCCCTCCACGTCGACGGGGTACATCTGCTTCTGGCCCAGTTGCTTGGCGAGCCGGAACCCGATCTGCTCAATTTCGTTGCGCGACAGCTCATGCTTGCCGGCAAGATAGTCCTGAAAAGCGGCGGGTATAGTCTTGTTGTCCGGATCGGCCTCAATCGCGATCTTGGTCGGCTGAAACTTGGCCAGCACATCCGTGAGTTCCGCAAGCTCCTGCTGGCGCTTGGGAGTGCGCACGTCATCAGCCTGCATGTTGTAGACGTCACGGCCAGGATTAGCCATGTGATATGTGCCGAGCACCAATATTTGCGCCTTGCCGGCACAGGTGTCCTGCGACCACGATCCGACCGCCGAACACAGCAGCATCGTAATACTTCCAACTATTAGTCGAAAGCCCATCAAACCTCCCCGGTAAGGCTTTGTACGCGGGCGAGATTGTCCAAGTTCAATGCAAGCGCACGTATTCATAGTCCACCGGATTGTTGTTGATACCGCGATCGGGAGGCGCAATCCACGCAGCCATTTTGCCCTGCTCATGTACGCCGTGCATGAGGCTGAGAATATAAGTGCGGTCGCTTTCGCTTGGCAGCCATTCGGCAATCTGCGCGTTGAACTGTTCCTGGCTGATCGGCCGACCGGCCAGATCGGTGGGAACGCCTGCCCAGCTTCCAATATTGCGGCGGAAACGCGTGCTGGGCAGCGACAATCGAAATGAATAGCCGGCTTTCTCGATCAGCCGGTTCCAACGCTTCACGCCCAGCTCGCAGTCGCGGACGTAGGAGCCGCGCGTGACTTCGTTCATCGCGTTGCGCATTGGGATTTGCTCGGCCTTAGTGCTACCGTTCCCGTCTGGCAGCTCCAACGTAAAGGTCTGGTCGGTCGCGATGTGATCTTCGTATTGCCCCTCGTCCGGCCGGCCCTTCAAGCCATTTGCGAAATAGGAAGCCGCATTCGAGGAAGTCTCCGAGCCGAACAGGTCAAGCGACGAGCTGAACCAGAAGTTCAGATACTTCTGCACGGTTGGCAGATCAATGGCACCAGCGTTGCGAACTGCCAGCGGATCATCGGTGCCTAATTCCTTCATCACTTCGAGTGTTCGCCTCACGACGCGGTTGATGCCGGTATCGCCCACGAACATATGGTGCGCCTCTTCGGTCAACATGAACGAGCAAGTGCGGGCCAGTGGATCGAAGCTCGACTCCGCCAAGGACTTCAGCTGGAACTTGCCATCGCGATCGGTGAAGTAGGTGAACATGAAGAAGCTAAGCCAGTCGCTGATCGGCTCATTGAAGGTGCCGAGGATGCGCGGCTTATTGGCGTCTCCGGAATGGCGTTCGAGTAACTCCTCGGCCTCTTCGCGGCCGTCGCGTCCAAAGTAGGCATGCAGCAGGTAAACCATCGCCCACAGATGGCGGCCTTCCTCGACGTTCACTTGAAACAGATTGCGCAAGTCGTAAAGTGAGGGAGCGGTGTGGCCGAGCATGCGCTGTTGCTCGACCGACGCAGGCTCGGTGTCGCCCTGGGTGACGATCAGACGGCGAAGTATGGAGCGGTATTCACCAGGAATCTGTTGCCAGACCTCCTGGCCATAGAAGTCGCCGAAGCCGATCTTGCGCTCGGGATCGCGGTCGGCAAGAAAAATTCCCCAGCGGTACTCCGGCATGTGGACGAAGCCATAGGTGGCCCAGCCCTTCGCATCCACCGAGGTCGCGGTGCGGAGATAAACATCGGCCACCTGAAAATCGCGCGGACCGAGATCCTGCCACCACCTCAAGAACTCCGGCTGCCAGTGTTCCAGGGCGCGCTGCAGCGTGCGGTTGGAGCCGAGGTCTACGTTGTTCGGAATCCGGTCCTGATAGTTGATCGACATTACACCCTCTCCCAATTGAAGCGCGCCTTCGATCCCGTACCGAACAGCTTAAGCGCGCCATGCTCGCCGGTCGAGTTCGGTCGGATAAATACCCAGTTCTGCCAGGCGGACAGTCGGCCGAAGATTTTCGTCTCCATGGTTTCGTCGCCCGGGAAGCGCAGGCTGGCCTCCATGCCGGTAAGCGCGTCGGGCGATAGCGCCGCACGCTCTTCGATTGCAATACGGACCTCATCCTCCCAGTCGAGATCGTCCGGCGCGACCGTAACGAGGCCAAGTTCCAGAGCGTCCTTGGGCCCAAGCAGCTTGCCCTTGGCTTCCAGCGCTCCAGCCATGCAACGTGCATTGCCGCTGAATCGAGTTTCGAGACGGCCACGATCCTGGACGGCGGGGAGCAGTCCGAAATTCATTTCGTCCACTGCGATCTTCGGAATGGGCGCGTCGCCTTCCTCCTCCGGCAGCGCAAGCATGTAGCTGCGATCGGCGGCCAGGGCCAGTTCGAAGAGCACGCCAGCGAAACACGATTCCGGCTCGATGATGGCGTACATGCTGCGCGAAGAGACATCGAGCCGCGCCAAAGTCCGGCGCAACATGCCGATAGTTTCGCGCACCAGCCAATCGTTGCGATACTCGAGCATGACGGCATCGCTGGCAAGAACCGCTTCGGCACTGCCCGATGTCTTGAGCAGCAAAAGTCCAAGCTCCGGTTCATTAACCCGCAGCATAAGGATGGCGTCGTCGAGCTCGCGCGCCATCGCCAACGGCCACCACTGGTCGCCTTCGGCATGAATCGCGTCGGGCTCGACAGGCTGTAATCCATCGGGAGCGCGCACCGTCAGCGTCGCCGTTCGCGCCGCGCGATCGAATGCGACGTCAACATACTTGTAGTGGTAGCCGTTGTCGTCGACCTTGCGCTTCAGCGGAGTCAGCGTGATGCCCTTCGCGTCGCCAGGACGCGTTGAGTCGGCTGCTAACGCGGCGGCGCGGGCGCGCACCAGTTCAGGGAATTTTGCCGGGACCGCAATGTCGTCCACCAAGCCCCACTCTTTGGCGCGCTCGCCTTTGACGCCGTCAGGGTTAGTGCAGAACATGTCAGCCAGATCGCGACGCACTCTGCGCTTGTCCACCACACGGGTGAGACCGCCAGTGCCGGGTAGCACGCCCAGAAGCGGCACTTCGGGTAGGCTCACGGCGCTGGAGCGATCATCGACCAGCAGAATTTCGTCGCATGCCGAGCGCGAGCTCATAACCGCCACCGGCGGTGGTACCGTTAAGCGCAGCAAGAAACTTCAATCCGTCGTGACGGCTGGAGTCTTCCATGCCGTTGCGGGTTTCGTTAGTGAACTTGCAGAAGTTCACCTTCCAGGCATGCGAGGAGGTACCGAGCATATAGATGTTGGCGCCAGCGCAGAACATGCGGTCGCGCGCGCTGGTGAGTACCACGCACGCCACTTCCGGATGCTCGAAGCGAATCCGCTGCAAAATGTCGTGCAGCTCAATGTCAACTCCCAGGTCATAAGAGTTGAGCTTGAGCTTGTAGCCGGGCTTTAGGCCGCAATCTTCGTTGACGTCCATGGCCAGGGTGGCCACGCGGCCATCAATCGTGAGCCGCCAATGGCGATGCTCTCCCGGAGCCACGTCAAACGTGACCAGTTCCTTCTCGTTTAGGGTTGGCATGGCAGGTCGAACTCTCCTCAATGCATCGCTGGGCTGGCGTGTGCAATCCCCACGTGTATAGATGCATTATAGTGCATTGCCACCGGCTTCGTGGAGGAAATATGGTGCAGATTGGTCGCGAAAACGAGTAGCGTGGAAGAGTCAGTTCTCACGAATTGCGTGTTCCAGCGTCCCAATACTCTCTTCCACCGAGCATCCACTCGTGTCGATGGTCAGGTCGGCCTTGCGATAGAGCGGCTCGCGCACATCAAGAATGCGCCGCAGATCCGACATGGATTCGCGGTTGTCGGCCATGGGACGCATGTCGCCCTGGGAGATGACGCGCTGCATGTGTTCCTCCGGGGTGGCCCGCAGCCAGACGGTGAAGCACATAGTGAGCAGCCGCTCGAACGTTGCTGGCTCCGAGACCAGGCTGCCGCCGGTAGCCAACACGAATCGTGGATAGCGCTCGATGACATGGTCCAAAACGCGGCGCTCCAGCCGTCGAAAACCGCTCTGCCCATACAAATCGAAAATCACACCCAGGCCGACGCCGCTCTCCTGCTCGATCAGCCGATCTAGTTCGAGGAACGGTACTTCCAGACGATCAGCCAGCATCGCGCCCAAGGTCGATTTGCCGGCGCCGCGCAGGCCGATCAGCGCGATGCGGCTGCGCCTCGCATACAGGTCAACGCCGCCGAAGTGTTCCACCAGGAGACGGCGGGCCTCCACCAGTTCCGTCGCTGGCAGCCGCCGCAAGAATTCCGTGGTGTGCACCAAGTCCACAGGAGGCTCGGGCCCGTCGAGCACAAGCGCCTGCAGGGGCGTGTCGAGCGCGACCGCGATTTGTCGCAGCAATAAGATCGAAACATTGCCTTGGCCGGTTTCCAGTTGCGCCAGGTAGCGTTCGGAAACTCCGGAATCGTGAGCGAGGATTTTGCGCGTCATGCCGCGCCGCGCCCGTGTCTCGCGCACACGTTCCCCCAACAGCCGGAGATAATCGGATTCGAGGCTGTCTTCGGCCTTGACAGAAATCCCTGCCGTGGCGGAGCCCTCCGGCGTATCGTTCTCCTCTACATGCACTATGTCACGTCTTCGGCTCACGTTGGATGCATTATACTTCCATAGCCGCACGTATAATAGTGCCTGGGGTGAGGAACGCAAGCATGGGTCTCGACATCACGATCCTGGTCGGCACCATGACCGGCACTGCCGAGATGGTGGCGCAGGAAGTGCAGCAAGCGCTGGAGGCGGCTGGCCATCAGGTGACGATTCGGGTGATGGATGGCCTTGACGCCAGCGTCTTTCAAAGCGGCGGCGTCTTCCTGATTTGCACATCCACCTACGGACAGGGCGATGTCCCCGACAATGCACAGGCACTTTTCAACAGTCTGGAGAGTGAGAAGCCTGACCTCACCGGCGTAACTTACGGGGTGATCGCGCTCGGCGATCGCACCTACAAAGATACTTATTGTTATGGCGGAATTCGCTTTGACAAGCTGCTGACCCAACTCGGCGCCAAACGCGCCGGCGAAATTCTGACGCACGACGCAAGCTCGGGCACGTTGCCTGAAGAGGTAGCGGCGCAGTGGGCCGTTCCTTGGGTCGAGCAGCATCTAGCGTCTTCATCGGAAAAGAGATAAATCGTGGCTACTACACTGGAAAATCGAATTGCCTCAGATATTAGGGTGCTGCAGAGCTACCTCGGTGGCAAGTGGCAGCCTGGCGCGGGAGACGGCGCACCGCTTGTCAACCCGTGCGACGGCGCCGTGCTCGCATCGGCGAGTTCGAAAGGTCTCGACCTGAGAGCTGCACTCGACTACTCCCGCAATGTGGGAGGTGCGGAGCTGCGCAAGCTCACTTACGCCCAGCGCGCAGAGCTGCTGGGGAAAATTGCCGACCTGCTGGCGACCCGCCGCGACGAGTGGTACGAGATTGCGCGCAAGAACTCAGGAAATACCAAGGCCGATGCCGCTATTGATGTGGACGGCTCAATCGGTACTCTGAAATATTTCTCCAAGATCGGTGGGAAGCTCGGCGCCGCGCACCTGCTTCGCGATGGTTCCCCAATGCGTTTGGCCCGTGACCAGAATTTCCAGGGCTTGCATGTTGGAGTGCCCCTTGACGGGGTCGCGGTGCACATCAACGCCTTCAACTTTCCGGCGTGGGGCCTGTGGGAGAAAGCAGCGGTCAGTTTGTTGGCGGGAGTTCCCGTCCTTAGCAAACCCGCGACTTCGACCGCGTGGCTGGCGCAGGAGATGGTGCATGCGGTGGTCGATGCCGGCATTCTTCCGCCAGGCGCGCTGTCCATACTTTGCGGCTCGCCGAACGATCTGCTCGATCACCTGCGGCTGGGCGATACCGTCGCCTTCACCGGTTCGGCGGACACGGGTGAGGGAGTCCGTCAGCATCCGCGCGTTCGCCGGCAGGGTGTGCGGGTGAATGTCGAAGCCGACAGCTTGAATGCGGCACTCCTCGGTCCGGACGCGGCGCCCGGCTCGCCATCGTTTGACTTCTTCGTCCGCGAAGTCGTTCGCGAGATGACATCGAAGACCGGCCAGAAGTGTACGGCCATCCGGCGCATTCTGGCTCCCGCCGAACACGCTGCGGCAGCGGCGGATGCTATCGCGGCAGCGCTGGCAAAGATCGCCGTGGGCGATCCCGCCAATGCGTTGGTCAATATGGGGCCGGTAGTGAACATGGCGCAGCGCAGGTCCGTGGAAGAGGGAATTCGCAAACTAAGCGCTCAGGCGAAGATTGTCTATTCGCCCGAGCCTTTCGCGACGCTGGATGCAGACGTCGCCACGGGAGCCTTTGTTCCTCCTACCCTTTTGAAGGTCAGCGACAGTGCGCTCGGACAGATGGTCCACGAACTGGAAATCTTCGGACCTGTGGCGACGGTCGTTCCCTACCGCGACAAAGCAGATGCTTTCGGCGTCGCGCGGCGCGGAGGTGGATCTCTGGTCGCATCGGTATTCAGCGGCGATACTGGGTTTCTCGCGGAGGCGGCAGTTGCGTTGGGCACAGCCCACGGGCGCCTGCTGCTGGTTGATCCTGCGATTGCCGACAGTCACACGGGACACGGCATCGTTCTGCCCTCCCTCACGCACGGCGGACCCGGGCGGGCTGGCGGTGGGGAAGAACTCGGCGGGCCACATGGATTGTGGTTCTACCACCAGCGGGTTGCCATGCAAGGATCGGCAACAACGCTGTCCGCGCTCGCGGCACAAGCGGCGGATCCCTCGGCGGACTAGCCTTTGCAAATAGCTCAACAACGCGGCGAAGTCCTGGTCGATGGCAAGCGGCTCGAGACGCTATGGATCGGGCTGGCGGACAAACATCTGCCGACAGTCGTCATGTTGCACGAAGGCCTGGGCTCGGTGGCGTTGTGGAAGGACTTTCCAGAACGGCTAGCATCGCGTACGGGCTGCCGTGTATTGGTCTATTCGCGCTACGGCCACGGAAATTCCGACAAACTCCTGGAAAAGCGTCCGGTGGAATTTATGCATCACGAAGGCGAAGTGGTGCTGCCGGAGTTGCTCGACAAGCTGGACATCGTTCAGCCGATCTTGCTGGGGCACAGCGATGGCGGATCGATTTCGCTGATCTTCGCCGGGAAATATCCGGAGCGGCCGCGTGCATTGATCCTAGAGGCGCCGCATGTTTTTGTCGAGGACTTGAGCGTGGCGAGCATCACGGAGGCGAAAGTGGCGTATCAGACGACCGATCTACGGCAGAAACTTGGGCGGTATCACCAGCACGTCGATGCGACCTTCTGGGGTTGGAACGACATTTGGCTCGATCCCGACTTTCGATCATGGAACATCGAAGAATACTTGCCCGCGATACGCTGCCCGATTCTGTGCATTCAGGGCGAAGAGGATGAATACGGCACGATCGCCCAAGTGAACGCGATCCAGGTGCGTGTGCCGGAGACCAAGATCGTTATGCTGCCGAATTGCAAGCACTCACCGCATCGCGATCAGGCGGAAGCGACGCTCGAAAGAATGGCGGAATTCCTCGTGGCAGTAGATGGGCGCGCGCAAGCGGCTGCGGCGGTGAAGAGCGTCGAAGGACATGGGGCAATTCCAGAAATAGGGGTGGTCAACGCTGCATCGAAAATTATTCACCAGGGAGACACGGAGGGCACCGAGTTTTGATTTTCATAGAGTTTTCTCCGTGATCTCCGCGACTCCGTAGTGAATTTTCATTCCTACACGTGGGCAGCGGGCGATTTGATACTCAGGCCGACGCGACGACTTGAAGATAGTAGCCGTTGGTAAAGCGCTTTCTTTCGGAAAGGCGACAACATGGCTGACTGGGTTCACACCTTCAAAGGCGCTGTCCTGGCCTCGGAGTACGATTTCGCGAGTCACATGAACTCGCACATGTATGTCTCCCGCTTCGATCAGGCGACCTGGTTTTTGCTGCACGCCATCGGCATGACGCCAGCCTCCATGAAACAGAAAAATCTGCGGGTGGCGATCGTTCGGCAGAACTATCAATTCCTGGAAGAGTTGCGCGGTGGCGAACTGGTAGAAATCAAGAGCGGCTTCCTGGCCGTTGGCGAAAAATATTTCCGCTTCATCCATCAGATGTATAACGACGAAACCGGCAAGATGGTAGCGACCTGCGATAGCGTTGCGGTGCAAGCCAGCCTGGAGTCGGGCAAGAGTGTGCCCATGACCGTGGAGTTACAGGAAAAGGCCAAACGGCATCTGGTGACGGCGAACGTCCCGCTGGACGGTGAGATCGGATAGTCTGATCGGCCGCCGAAGAAGCAGATCCCTCGCGAACTAAAGTCCGCTCGTGATGACAACAGGTGCGGAAACCTGCCGGCACACCTGAAGTTGCGCCCTTCAAATCAACTCCGGAAGGCTTTATCCCAGATCCCCTTGGCCGGTGGCCATCACCACCATGGCCCATTCCTCATTCGAAAGCCGCTTACGCTGCGTGGTCGCCATCGGGATGGGCACATGGATGAACACTCCATGCTGCAGGCCGACAATCATGTCCGTCTTACCGGCCATGGCGGCATGTACCGCATGGCGGGCGAAGGAATCGCACAGCACCGAATCGACCGTGGAAGCCGGCACGCTGCGGATGTAATAGCTAGGATCCAAGTAGCGAATCACGACCGGCAGCCGCTGGGCGGCAAAGTGTTCGCGAATCTTGTGTCGCAGGAAGAGCACCGATGTCCCGGTGCAGCAAATTTCCCGAAGCATCGCGTTCTTCGGAAGGAGGCATCAAGTGTTGTCCCGCGCCTTCGGCGACAACGATGACTGCATGATGCCTTTCCAGCAGCCGACGATGGAGCACGGACAATAATCCACACTCGCCTTCAAGTTTGAACGGCACCTCCGGTACAAGTGTGAAGTTGACTTCCTGGCTGGCCAGGGTCGCACCTGCGGCGATAAAACCCGAGTCGCGCCCCATGACCTTCACAATGCTGATTCCGTTCAGCACACAACGCGCTTCCACGTGGGCTGAGTCGATAACTTCCTTGGCCTTCTCGATGGCGGTGAAGTAGCCAAATGAACGATTCACATACTGCACGTCATCATCGATGGTCTTCGGAATTCCGATCACGGAAATCTTGAGCTTGCGACGCTGGATTTCTTCAACCACGGCGTGGGCTCCGCGTTGCGTTCCGTCGCCGCCGACTGTGAACAAAATGTTGATGCCGCGCTGCTCCAGAAAATCAACAATGATGTCGGCGCTGACCGGCCCGCGTGAAGTTCCCAGCAGCGTGCCGCCGAGCTGGTGAATGTTGTTCACCATCTCCGAGTTCAGCCACATGGGAGGGCTGGAGGCTTCGGCGGAGAATCCGGAGAAGCCGTAGCGAACTCCCAGGACTGCCGGCACCCCATAGTGATAGTGGAGTTGAACATAAACCGACCGGATGACATTGTTAAGGCCGGGACATAAACCTCCGCATGTCACAATGGCGACTTTCGTCTTGGAAGGCTCGAAATAGAGTTGCTCGCGTGGTCCGGCTCTCTCGAATAGCTGCACGGAAGCTTCCGACTCCCGCTCTGCCTCAACCGGATCGCGGTAATACATTTCGTCGTGGATGAAGGTGCCTTCGACAGGAGCCATGAGAGTCGAGCCGCAGCGGCGACCGCACCGCGCGCGTACCAAGGTTGGCGATAGACGATTTTTGACCCATGAGATTGTCCGGCCCGGGAAACTGATCTCTATGCAAGCTTGTCGGCAGCGCCGGCCAGACTCTACGATAAACGAATCGCCCCGCTTACGCTGTGACGACGCCGTTAAGCGTTCAGCCAGGCGCGTCGCCAGTCGGCTTCACGCTTGCCTTGTCGGCGGCATCTCTTCCGAATCGCTCTCGCCCTCTTCCTGCCACACTTCCTTCAGCATCTGGTTCACCCTGGGCCGGGCCAGCGCTGAGGCCGCGCTCAGGACGACGGTCACCCACCCTACGCCGATCACCACCTCGATACAAGCGAGAGTTCGGGTGACAGCGTCGGACGGAATGACGTCTCCGTATCCCAGCGTGGCCATAGTGACCACGGAGAAGTACACAAACTGACCAAAGCTGGGAGGAACCGGCGATATGAGGCTAATGCCTTGAAAGGCGGAAGCCCGGTTGTGTTGCCAGGCCGCCGCATAGAAACAGGCAAAAATGAAGATGATGACAGCATAACCCAGCAGGAAAGCGAGAAGTGCTTCCCACATCTGTTGCAATATGCGGAAGACGCCCACCAGCACGCGCAGCCGCGGCTTCAGCCACTCTCCCAGAAACCATGCAAGATTAGTGGAGATCAGGATCGCCAGCAAGATGATGAGCACCGACTTTGGAATCGGATGGACCTCGATCACCGCGATCAGCGTGCTACCCACGGCGGCCAGTATTGAGAAGTACATTCGCTCGGAGGCGTAGAAGTAATGGGTCAACTCTCGCATGGCGTGATAGTGTAAGGGGACCGACTTGACGTGGTTGGCAGGCAGGCGAGTAAGGACCGCCTTGCTGAGCCAGTTGAAGATGCCCTTGCCGGTGAAGCGAAATCCACCGTAAAGCCCACCTGCGAAACCGATGGCGCCGCACACCGCCATCATTTTCTGCAAGTAATCGAGGGTGTTCTGCCGGGGGATCAGCGAGGTCATCTCGGGAGCCATGGAAGCTCGCATCATGCTGCCGAGCATGCCGGTGGCAAGCGCCACCACCACGATGAATCGGGGCGCGAAGCCGACGCAGGCGAAGGCAAGAACCATGCCCGAGATGGCATAGATTGCCCCTGCCCGAAGCGACTCCATGCCCCCGATCCCATAGCCATAAGCGGCAATGGTCACGATGGCAATACCGTAGAGTATTGCGATTGCGACCGGATTGGATTTTCTTTTGAATTCCACGAGGCAGTCCACTGCTTGCGTTCGCCGAGTTTGCACCGGAACCCACTTGCAGCGCAAGTCGAAAGGCGCGGAATTCTGCCGAATTCGAGAAACCATTTAGGTTGGCGGTTTTCAACCCCGTGGCCAGCGGGTAAGATGTTGCGAAGGTGATCCCATGAGCCTCGAGTCTCCGGAACAACATCCCATCCCAACCCAGGAGCCCGGCGCCGCCGAACACGTTGCCGAGGCGCACCGTATTTTGAGCGGACTAAGACAGCAACTCGACAAACATCCGGACTTGGATCAAGCCATTGCCAAGTTGGAGATGGCGCTCAGTATTCTGACCACCAAGACTGGCGGGATGCTCTAGGTCCCAGTCGAAAAGCGGTGCTTTTAGTACTTAACCCAAGACGTGAGAAATGCGATGAAGACGCCACTTCGTGCTATTAGCGTGGCCCTGGCCGGTTACATGCTCGCGACGTTCTCGGTTGCGCAGACACCACAAGAAAATGCCTGGTCCGTCTTGAACGATGGGCTGGCCAACAAAGCTTATGAGAAGCGGGTGAGAGCGGTGCGGGTGCTGGGCGAGCTAACTGGCGACAAAAAAGCGCAAGAGGCCGCGACCACGGCGCTAGAGGATGATAGAGCGGAAGTGCGTGGAGCGGCAGCCCAGGCGCTGGGGGATATGGGGGACAAGAACGCCATCCCGCAGCTTGCCGAGATGATCAATGATACCGAGCCGTCGGTGATCCTGGCGGCGGCACACTCGCTCATCATGCTGGGTGATAACCGTGGTTACAATGTCTTCTATGCCGTCCTCACCGGAGAACGAAAGACAGGCACCAGCCTGACGGACGAACAGAAGAAAATGTTGAAAGATCCCAAGAAGATGGCGGGTTTGGGTTTCGAGGTTGGAATGGGCTTTGTGCCTTTCGGAGGAATGGCGGTCAGTGGATTCAAACTATTGACCAAGGACGATACCTCGCCGGTACTGGCCGCGGCAGCGCTCACTCTGGCAAAGGACCCTGATCCCAAGAGCGGCCAAGCCTTAGCGACGGCTGCCGCGCTGCAGGAAAAGTGGCTCGTCCGGGCGGCCGCCTTTGACGCTATTGCCAAACGCGGTGATCCATCGTTGCTACACGTCGCTGTCGACGGTCTGCAAGACAAGCAGGAAGAAGTGGAATACTCGGCGGCAGGCGCGGTCCTCCGCTTGACCGACATCGAAGCGGGACGCGCGGCACATCGAAAGCCTGCAACGCCCAAGCGCCAGGCGGCGCCGAAGAAGTCGCAATAGCCGGGCTATACTGAGTTTCGCCAGCATAGCGTGGCACTGCTGCGGTAGCATTGAACGCCCTGATTGGTTTCTTGCACAGATCAAAAACAATCCATGACCGTGGATCGTAGAGTCTGCAACCTCACAACGATTGTCTTGCATCCCCGCAGAGTGACGCGGAGGGAGGTAAATAGGTGATGAGCCGTACCGGCGTGGCCATTCTGGTCTTTTCCTTGCTTCAGCTGGGGAATGCAGCCAACAATCCCGAGCCCATGGACGGTTACTCGCCCGCGCATGCAACGGTCGAGCGCGATTGGGAAACGAAGTTCCGCAATCTCCCGAATCCTGACGCGATGCGGGAATCGATGCAGCGCTTGAGCGCCCGGCCTCACAACGTTGGCTCCGCTTATGACAAGGAAAATGCTGAGTGGATCCTGTCAAAGTTCCAGCAGTATGGCTTCGACGCTCACATCGAGACCTTCGAGGTGCTGTTTCCGACTCCGAAAGAACGCCACGTGGAGTTGGTATCGCCCACGCACTTTGTCGCTAAACTGCAGGAGCCGCCGCTTAGCGTCGATCCGACTTCACAACAAACCGCAGAGCAGCTACCCACCTATAACGCCTACTCCGCCGATGGAGACGTCACGGCGCCGCTGGTGTACGTGAACTATGGCATGCGCGATGACTACGAGCAATTGGAGCGGCTGGGAGTTTCGGTAAAGGGCGCGATCGTGATCGCTCGCTACGGCGGCGGCTGGCGGGGCATCAAGCCCAAAGTCGCGGCCGAGCATGGCGCCGTCGGGTGCATTATCTATTCTGATCCCCGGGACGATGGTTACTTTGAAGGGCAGAACTATCCGGTAGGGCCCTATCGTCCGGAGGAAGGGGTACAGCGCGGCAGCGTAATGGACACGGAATATCCCGGCGATCCCTTGACTCCCGGAGTGGGGGCCACGAAGGATGCGAAGCGCCTGAGCCTTAAAGAGGCCAAAACCATTACCTCAATTCCCGTCCTGCCGATTTCGTACGGAGATGCACAGCCCTTACTGGCGGCCATCTCGGGGCCGACCGCGCCTGATACCTGGCGGGGAGCGCTCCCCATCACCTATCGAATCGGCCCTGGTCCGGCCAAAGTTCATCTGGTGGTGAAGTCGAACTGGGACCTGAAAACTATCTACGACGTGATTGCGAAGATGCCGGGAAGCGACACTCCCGATCAATGGGTGATCCGAGGCAATCACCACGATGCCTGGGTCAATGGAGCCGACGATCCAATTTCCGGCATGGTGGTCGAGTTGGAAGAGGCAAGAGCGCTAGGCGAGTTGGTGAAGCAAGGCTGGCGTCCAAAGCGGACCATTATCTACTGCGCATGGGACGGTGAAGAGCCTGGTCTGCTGGGTTCCACCGAGTGGGTTGAGCAGCACCAGGATGAATTGCGCCAACACGCCGTGATCTATCTGAACTCCGATTCCAGTGCGCGCGGCTACTTGAATATTTCTGGCTCTCACCTGCTGGAGCGAACGGTCAACCAGGTTGAGCGAGAAATTCAGGATCCGGAGAAACATCTCACGGTTTGGAAGCGCGCCTATCTTCGCCGCGTCGGACGTGCCAGCAGCTCGGAGGACCGCGAGGAATTGCGTGACCGGGCCGACCTCCGCCTGGGAGCGCTGGGTGATGGTTCCGACTACACGGCCTTCCTCGACTTTGCCGGTGTCGCAGCGCTGAACATGGGATTCGGTGGCGAAAGCGGGGGTGGGGTTTATCACTCCATTTACGATGACTTCTATTGGTACACGCATTTTGGTGACACGAAGTTCGTTTACGAACGCGCGTTGTCCCAGATGGCCGGGAGCACCGTAATGCGCTTTGCCGATGCTGACCTGCTGCCGTTCGATCCCACGGGCTCAGCCGATACTATCAAGCGCTACGTCGCAGAACTGAAAAAAGAGCAAAAGCAGCAACAGGACCAGGCGCGCGAGCGCAACCGCGAAGTCGAGGAAGGAGTTTTCACCGCTACTGCCGATCCGGAGAAGCAGTACGTGCCTCCGCCCAAGCAGGCGGTGCCGCCGTACTTGAACTTTGCCCCCCTGGAGAATGGTGTGGAAGCGTATGCTCGCGCGGCACAGCGCTACCGCCAGGCGGTTGCGAAACTGAATGATAACGACGGCGCTGCGTGGCACTCTGCAGCATTACAGTCCATCAACGCCAAGCTCATGTTGACCGAAAGGACTTTCACTGTCAGCCAGGGTCTCAAAGAGCGTCCTTGGTTCAAGCACCAGATCTATGCCCCCGGCGCGTACACAGGTTACGGAGCCAAAACCATTCCCGCGGTGCGCGAGGCGATGGAAGAAAAAAAATGGAAAGATGCCGATGATGGCGCGGTAATCGTTGGCCAGGTGCTAATGAATGAAGCCAATCTGGTGGACTCCATCGCACAGCAGTTGGAGGAAGCAGAAGGCCTGAGGCCCGCGACGCAGACCGCTCAGCAAGGGCCGGTAAAATGGCGGCAACAGCAGAGGCCGCAAGCAGGACGATAAAAACTACAGCGCTTCCAAGACTCGTCTATTCTCCCGTGCGGGTCATGCGGGCCGAGACTGTGTCGGGACCGCGTTCATGGTTCGGAAGTGGACAGATCGCCGAGAAACGAGCCGCATAAGCGACTTTGGCTTGAGTCGGCGCGAACCCGGGTCCGCAGGCCACGCCGCCTTTGCGTGGATTGCTTGGTTGAGCGCCGGGTAGGTTGCAAAATCTATCCGAGCGGCGAGCCGGCGACACCCCTTGCGAAACCGTCTCGATAGGTTCAGCACGACCGCAACTTCACTTTTTCCGAAACAGTATGAGCCTCAAGATATCCGCTGTGGTCTGCCGCCAGCGCATTCTCAGAATAATTTAACTAACCGTTCGGCTTTCTGGGTCGATATGTTGAAAGGGAGACCATGCGCTCAAGGGCCAGGATTTCTTGCCGGCCAAGCGTGACCAACCGGATGCCCTGCAGCGCGGAACTCGCGGACCAATTTAGGGAGCGCATCCCGGGAGCGGAGAGAAATGCCCTGCGGCCGAGTCGGGACTTGCAAGATGGCCGTCAGGTTGGAATGAAGTTGGGCCTCGCGTTTGGCCTCCTCATTGCCATCCTGTTGGGAACCGCTTATCTGGCCCTGGACCGCTTGCAGATCATGTACGCAGGTCTGGAAGAAGAATTGAGCGAAAGTCTTCTCGAACTGCAAACGGCGCAAGACGGCCTGCGATACTCCAACGAGAACGGTCAGCTCACGATGGAGCTTTTCCTGGTGCAGCGGGAAGAAGTGATTGATCAGCTGCTGGCCCGTCGTGCGGAGAACAGCCGCAAAATCTCCGCACTGATGCCGCCCCTCGAGGTCCGTTGTGGCTCCGACGAGGAGAAGCGGCGGCTGCAAACCGTAAAGGAAACCAGAGCCGCCTACGTTGACAGCTACCAGCAAGTGCTGCACCTTTTTCTCACCGAAAAAAAGAGGGGTGCCGCTGCAGAGGTGATGGTCGGGCAAACCACGCCCGCTCTGTTCCGATATCAGGCCGCGTGGGACGAGTTCTTGCGGTACCAGTTGGCTGAGGTCAAAAGGGCGAGCAAGCAAAGCAAGCAGCAGTATGCAACTGCTGGACGCCTTATGCTCCTATTTATCCTGATAGTGGGCGGGGTGGCGGCGGCGATCGCCATCGTCGCTATTGGCAAAGTGGCGCGAGTCGTGACCTCGCGCATTCGGGTGCAGGACGAGTTTTACAACCTTAAAGCCGAGCTTGAGCAAAGAGTCACGCAGCGTACGCAGGAGCTGCAACGCACCGAAGACCAGTTGCGTGGGTCGCTGGGAGAGCTGCAGGGATACACCAGCCGCGTGGAGACGGTCAATCAGTTAGTGGAACTATTGCAGTCCTGTCTTACCCTTGACGAAGCTTACCAGCAGGCATCGCGAGCTTTGCAGCAATTCTTTCCGGAGGGAATGCTGTTGATGCTAAACCCTTCGCGCAACCTGCTCGATGTGACTGCCAGTTGGGGAGAGGCATCCGCCCGGCCAGGACCTTTTTCTCCGGAAAGCTGCTGGGCCTTACGCAAAGGGCGGACCCATGTAGTGCAGCCGGGCAATCTCAGTCTACTATGCAGCCATGTCGATCCGGCTTCAGTGGCCTGTCACATATGTGTTCCCATGGTGGCCCAGGGCGAATCGCTGGGGGTATTGAGCGTCGCCGACGCCTCTTTGCACGACGGTGCGGCGGCCTCGCGCAGGCTTCAGCGTGTGCAGGAACTGGCCATCAGCCTGGCCGAGCAAATCTCGCTGGCATTCGCTAACTTAATGCTGCGCGAAACCTTGAAATACCAGTCCGTCCGCGATCCATTGACGAATTTATTCAACCGCCGGCATATGGAAGAAGCCCTGCAGCGTGAACTGCTGCGTGCAGCCCGAACCGAAAACCCCTTGGCCGTCCTGATGGCCGACATAGACCACTTCAAGCGGTTTAACGATGCCTTCGGCCATGAAGCTGGGGATGTGCTCTTGCGCGACCTCGGATCACTGCTTGCCGCCGAGATACGCGGGGGCGACATCGCGTGCCGCTACGGAGGCGAAGAGTTCCTTCTGATCCTGGCCGACACCGATTTGCAGACTGGCTGCGAACGCGCGGAGAAGCTCCAGGATCAGGTCCGAAACCTGCAGGTTCGCTATCGCGGTGAAACCCTGCGCCGAATCACGCTTTCGATTGGAGTGGCAGGCTTTCCGCGGCATGGCGCCACTGCCAGTCAAATTGTGACGGCAGCGGACCGCGCCCTTTACCAGGCAAAGGCATCCGGTCGCGACTGTGTGGTCATCGCCGGAGAGCCGGAAGCCCCGACCGCCTCATCAGTACAACCAACTGCAAAGCTCCCGGCGGAAAATCGCACCTGATTCGCTTCTTATGCCGTTCCCAACCGCTTCAACACATTCTCGCGGAAGCCACGGCTGAGCGTTAGCTTGGTACCGTCGCGCAGCAGGATGGAGTAATCCCCATACAGCGAGGGCCGCAAGGTCTTGATACGATCCACATTTACCAGGGTGGAGCGGTGCACGCGCAGGAATTGCCGGTGTCCCAATCGCGATTCCAGCGAGGTTATCGTCTCCCGCAAAATGTGGGTACTCCCGCCCACGTGGAGGCACACGTAATTGCCCGCCGATTCGGCCCAATCAATCTCGTTGGGTTTCAGGCAAACAATCTCTCCGTCGGCCTTGATGACGATACGCTGCGGCGTCTGCTGCCGCGATTCCAGATCGGCCAAAAGGTTGAGCAGCTTGCGTTGAAAGGTCGTCTCCGACGGGTGCGACAATTGCTTGCGTGCGTGATCCAAAGCCTCTGACAGGCGGTCCTTTCCCACCGGCTTCAACAGGTAATCAAGCGCGTGCACCTCGAAGGCCTTCATGGCGTATCTGTCATAGGCGGTGACAAAGATAGTGAGCGGCAGGTGCTCTCCTTGGAGAGCGGCGATTACTCCAAAACCATCCACCTCGGGCATTTGAACATCGAGAAAGACGAGGTCAGGCTTTTCCTGCTTGATCAGCGCGATCGCCGACTTGCCATCGCCGCACTCGGCCACGATCTGCATGTCGGGTTCATCTTCCAACAATCTGCGCAAGCGCTCGCGCGCCAGTGATTCATCGTCACTAAGCAACACTCGAATGGACATCGGTGGTTACGACCTCCTCGGAACTTTCGCGAAACGGTATGTGGATCTTTACAACACAGCCTCCGCCCGGCTGGTCTTCCAGGGTCATCTTGTGTTCGTGGTTGTACAGTTGCTGCAGGCGGGCGCGGGTGTTGCGCAGTCCCACGCCCTCCGGTGGAACCATGCCTCGGTGGCGGGTTAGCCCCTGACCATTGTCGCTAATCTCCATCCACAGCTCGTCGAAGACTCGGCGAGTCGATATGCGAATCCATCCCGGGGCTCGGCGAGGTCCAATACCATGCCGAATGGCATTCTCAACCAGCGGCTGCAGGATCAGGTTTGGAACCAGGGCAAACTGGGTTTGCGGTTGGATATCCATTTCCACTCGCAGTCGATCCTGGAACCGCGTCTGTTGAATGTCAACGTACTTTTGCAGGAAGGTAAGCTCTCGGCTGAGCTGGACTTCATGGACCCCAACCGCGTCGAGCGAGCAGCGCAGCAGATCTGCCAGTTGCAGCGTCATGTGTTCGGCGGCGAGGCCGTCGTTCCTGGCCAGGGTGGCGATGGAATTCAAGGTATTGAACAGGAAGTGAGGTTCGAGCTGAATCTTCAATACTTCGAGCTGTGCGTACGCCAGTTGCGCCTCCAACTGGGAGGACTGAAGTTCGCGCTCGCGGTATTTGCCGTAATAGCCAATCGCCTGCGTGATCAGCAGGATGTACCAGTAGCGCTGGAAATCCATCAAGGCGCGTGAAAACGTGTGTGCAAGAAAGGGCGCGTGGGTCTCGGGAATCCAAGTTACCAGCGGAAATAGCGATACAATCAGCGCAGCGCCAGCCAAAGTAACTGCTGCACTTGCAACTAGATGCAGCGGAAGTACCAGTTTCCAACTGTTGCGGTCAAAGGTAAATCGGCGGGCCAATGCATACACCGGCGGGGTCAACAATGACCATACAAATGAGATGGTGACATTCCAGGCGAGCAACTGCGCCCAGCTCTCCGGGCTACCCATGGACGCCGTATAAACATGCGCCCCGGCTGCACTCAGAAAAGCCAGCACGGTCCACAGCACGAAGCCGATGGCCCAGACGCGGCCCCACTGTTTTAGCATGGTGAGCTACCTACTCTGCATGAACCCAAGACAATTCGAGACGAGCTGCACCTACGGAGTGATAGACGAAATCCAGCGGCAGACGTTTCCGAAAAATGACAAAGTTTCGGATGAAAATATGGAAGAGAAGATGACGTCCGAGGTTCCCCACGTCCAGCAGTGTCCGCTGCTGGACATTCCAGCCTCAGGCCTCGTTAAGAGCGATAATGCATGAGGCGAACACAGAATGCGCCATTCACGATTACGCGGAATTTTAGAGCGGAGTCAGCAGATTTTCGTATGCATGAATTAGGCATCGCCGCTTCCATTCTCGAATCTGTGCAGGCCGAAGCACTCCGCCACCCCGACGGTCGCATCACCAAAGTAGGCGTTAAAATCGGGGAACTGTCTGGCGTTGATCGTGATGCGCTGCAGTTCGGCTTCGAGGTGCTGGTGAAAGACACGGAATGGGAGCCGGTTGTGCTCGACCTGGAATATATTCCACGCGTGCAACGCTGCTCGAAGTGCGCGCACGAATTTCGCATGACCGAATTCGATCCGCAGTGCCCGCACTGCGGCGAATTCACTACCGATTGCATCAGCGGAGAAGAACTCGACCTCGCCTACATGGAAGTGGATGAATGAATCGCATCGAAGTGGAAAAGAAGGTCCTGAACGAAAACCAGATTCTTGCCGAACAGCTGCGCGAGCGCTACCGGCAACTCGGGGTCCTGTGCATCAACCTGATCAGCGCACCCGGCTCCGGGAAAACCGCCCTGCTGGAGAGAACCCTGCAGCGCATGGACAAGGACTCGCGGGTTGCGGTGCTCACCGGCGATCTGCAAACCGAAAATGACGCGCAGCGGCTGGCCAAGTTCGGCTTTCCCGTCAAGCAAATCACGACCGGCGGGACCTGCCACCTCGATGCCAAGATGATTGGAAAGCATCTCGAAGGCTGGAAACTGGAAGATCTGGATTTGCTGATCGTGGAGAATGTGGGCAACCTGGTTTGCCCCTCCAGTTACGATCTTGGAGAGGACGCGAAAATCGTGCTGCTCAGCACGACCGAAGGCGAAGACAAACCGCTCAAGTATCCTTCCATCTTTTTCAAGTCGGAGCTGATGCTACTGACTAAGATCGATCTGCTCCCGTACGTTCCCTTCAACGCAGAGTTAGCCCGCGAAAACGCTCGGCGCGTCCATCCTCAGATCGAAATCATCAATGTGTCCAACACCACCGGAGAAGGTCTCGATCTTTGGATGGAATGGCTGCGTGTGCGCCAGGCGAGGGCGAAGGCAAAATTGCAAACGGTGTAGTCGTAAATTTAATGTCCGTTGGAAGGGCCCGCACGCGGCGGATCGTTGCTTCTGATACCGCCGCTATTACATCGCAACCAGACACAGTAAAAGGGAGCCGAGTGCGGCCCCCCTGTACTGTCCCCTTTGGCCCTGGACTTACAGTTGGGGCGGTGGTGTCGTGCTGGTCGGAGGAGGGATTGCGTTTGTATCCGGACTGGTCGTCCCTGGATTGGCGGACGGCGAAGTTGTTGTTGAGTCAGGGTTCGTGCTCGAGTTGGGAACGGTACTAGGTGTGTTGGACGGCGTGTTTGGCGCAGCGCTGGGAGTGTTTGGCGCAGCGCTGGGGGTGTTCGGCGCAGCGCTGGGAGTGTTCGGCGCCGCGCCAGGAGCTTGGCTCGGGGTGCTTGGGGTTACGTCGGGAGTCGCTCCCGGCTCAGTTGGCATGGTTGAAGAGTTGGGGTTGGTTGCGGCTGGGGGATTTGCGGCCCCCGGCCTCGTGCTTCCGGGCGTCGTTGTCTGTGCGGGCGGCATCGTGCTCCGCGCCTGTGGCATCGTGCTCTGCGCACTAGGGCTGTTCGATTGACCTGTTCCGCCCGGGCGTGATCCGGTACTCGTTTGGGCATAGGCCCAGCAGCCGCACAATAGAACCGTGCTTGCTAAAAGAAGTAGTCTCCGCTTCATGTTTTCCCACCTTTGATTCAGGAATCGAAATGGGCGCCCTTATTCCGATGGGAGGCGCAAATCAGGAGATGCCTGCTGGCGTTGCTGAAATTGAGAGCCACCATGTTGCCTGGACCGGCCACCACCAGGCGGGTGTCTTTCAGCGGCTCCCGTTTACAATGGCTCTTTACCCTGAGGATGTGATGTCTTTCATTCGATATCTCATGCTGCTGTCACTGGTGATCTGGATTGGCGGGCTGATCTTCTTTGCTTTTGTGCTTGCGCCGACGGTCTTCGCAGTGCTGCCCACTCGGCAATTAGCCGGTAACGTAGTCAATCGCAGCCTGGGCATCATGCACTGGATGGCGATTTCGTGCGGGATAGTGTTTGCTGTGATGTCTATTATCGATTCGCGGGTCGTCAATGGTGTCGCCGATCCGTTTGCCGCCAGGAATCTGCTCATTTACGCGATGATTATCCTCACATTAGTGGGCATGTTTGGCATTGCGTCGCGGATGGTCGTCCTGCGTCAACAGATGGGTGTCATCGACGACGTGCCGCAGGAGGATGCCCGCAGAGTCGAGTTCAATCGCCTGCATGTGTGGTCGACGCGCGTCGAAGGGACGGTGCTGGTACTCGGATTGGCGCTGTTGTACCTGACCGCGCGCCGGATGACATAGAAGCTGTCAGGGGTCAGCCTTCAGCTCTCAGCAGTGCGGTATCCGGCAACGATCGTCTTACTTTCGGATCGAAGTTCTCGCTCCTTAGCAAAGAACGCTAACTTGCCGTAAGTGCGGCTGAAAGCTGATAGCTGATAGCTGACGGCTGAGGGCTAAAGAAAGGAGCAGCTTTTCCCAACAGCTCTGGCTGCGAGCTGCTGGACTGACGGCTGAAAGCTAAGCTCATGAAAACCGGAATCATAGGCCTGCCTCAAGTGGGCAAGACGTCGCTGTTCGTGATGTTGACCAAGCAACAGGTCGCACAGCGCACCGGAAATCCTCGCGAGGCGCATCTCGGGGTAGCCAAGGTCCCTGACGACCGCCTTGACCGCCTGGCCGCGCTTTATAACCCTAAGAAGCTGATACATGCCAGTGTCGAGTTTGCTGATGTGGCGGCGCTGAGCCAGGAGGCGCTGAACGAAACCGGCTTTGCCGCCAACCTGCGAAATGTGGACGCGCTGGCGCACGTGGTGCGCGCCTTCGAGGATGACTCGATTCCTCATGTTGGTCCTATCGATCCGCTACGCGACATTAAGAACATTGATTTTGACCTAATCGTGAATGATCTCGGCCAGGTGGAAAAGCGGCTCGAGCGCGTTGAGAAAGACTTGAAAAAAATGAAGACGGCGGAGCTAGAGCGTGAGCACGATTTGCTGAAACGCGCCAAAGCTCATCTCGAAACCGAACGCCCCTTACGTGAGATGGAGATGACGCCCGAGGACAAGAAGCGGGTACGCGGCTTCATGTTTCTAAGCGAGAAGCCGATGCTGTACGTGCTCAACATCGGCGAGAGTCCAACCCTGGGAAAGGACCTTGAGGAAGCGGTCGCAAAATATGGAGTGACCGAAGCGGCCGCGCGTCCCAATACAGGCGCGCTCGCGGTGTGTGCCAAGGTTGAAGCCGAACTCGCCGAAATGAGCGACGAGGATGCCGCCGAGTTTCTCTCCAGCTACGGTCTGAAAGAGAGTGGACTGGTGCGGCTCATCCGTAAGACCTACGAGTTGCTGGGTCTGATTTCCTTTTTTACCGTCGGCGAAGACGAGTGCCGCGCGTGGACCGTGGAGCGCGGCTCGAAAGCCGTTCATGCCGCCGGCGCCATCCACACTGACTTGGAGCATCATTTCATTCGCGCCGAGACAATCCACTGGGACCAGCTACTCGATGCGGGATCTGAAGCCGAAGGACGCGCCCGCGGTACGCTACGTCTGGAAGGCAAGGAGTACATCGTGAAAGACGGCGATGTGATGCATATAAGGCACAGTGGGTAGTGATTAGTGGATAGTGGATAGTTCGCGAGACGATTTCATAAGTCTGCTTGTATCAGGGCACGACTTTAAAGTCGTGCCGCAAGATGAGGAAAGCGGACCCTCTGCATTGCAGGAAAGCCGTACTTCTGGATCAGGCTGTTCAAGAACTCCGGGTCGAATCCAACCACATATGCGACAAGGCCGGCGAGAGAAGCGCGTTCTGCTCCGCTAAGGGACTCGAACTTGTGAATCATTGCGCGTATTCGTCTTTTCATATGACGGCCGACATATGGTTTGCCGTCGCTTCCCAGAACAACTCCCGTAACGCGCCGGGTGCGACGCTTTGAAGAATGTCTGGTCTTCTCTGAATTAATTCTAAGATTGGCTGGCAATGTCAAGTCATCTATCACCTTTTCGACATCGCCTTGAAATGTCCGGAGCAGGTCAGGAACCGATGTGGAAAAAAACAAATCATCAGCGTATCGGGTGTAGGTGACGTTTTGTCTACCGGAAAGCTCGGACAGCCGCGCATCCATGTCATAACATATTGCATTTGAAAGGTTGGGCGAAGACGGAGCCCCTATCGCGAGCTTCTGCTGTTTACATACGAGCTTACAGAACACCTCGACATCGTAGAGGTCCCACCCCAAGAATATGCCGGGCCGATTCTGGATAAGCTGCCTTACATCGGCTTCCGTGATGGAAGGAAAAAAGTGCTTGCAGTCCATGCGGAGAAGATATTTGGACGCAACATGTGCAGTCGCATTGTCAAATATCGATGTCTTTTTTCTATAGGCTTTCGCTGCCTGATGAACTGGTAGCTTTTCTATGACGAAGCGATTAAGCCAGCGTTGCATGGCTTTTAGCTGTTTTGAGGGATGGTCAATCGTCCTATAGCCGCCGTCCGCTTTGCGAATGCCATACGACTTGTACGCATAAGATGCACCTTGGGCAAAGTTCCAAATAAACTTCGGGGGCAAACCGAGCTCGGCAGACATCTCCTCGACGATCACGAGGCTTTTCCGAAATGCTCAAGGACTTCTCTGGCTTGCGGAATTGCAAGAAGCACAGAAGCATGTTCAGCGCGTTTCCCCTCAAGGTAGAGCAGGCGGCTGTGATGGAACGGGCGTTTTATTCCGGTCGGGTCGGCGGGGGCGTAATATGTCCGTGCACCCTCAGATTCACTCAGTGTGAATGGCCGCAACAAATCCATTGCCACAGCTAGGCCAACCAAAGTGGGTATGTTTATTTCACTCGACAAAATAGAGGGCGCAATGGTTCCTAAATAGTAGCTGATGGCCTCCAGAGTCGCCGGATAAATGACGGAAACGAGATCGCAGATGAAGAAAATCAAATGCTTAGGACTGGTTGAAAGATCGGCTACCTTTAAACTATGTGTCGGGGGAATGCGCTCGACGCGCTCGTCGATTTGATCGACCGCCGTTAAGATGGAATCCAGAGAAGCGAAGATCGTCGGCTTGAAATGTGATTCCTTGTCGACCCATTGCAAGGGGCCGTTCTTGATGAATGACACGTCGTTTTCGTGATGTTGATCCACGATGGGCAGGAGCTTCTGTCGAAGCTCCGGGCTGGAAGAAAAGGCTCCTAACTCAGTAAAAGTTCCAGCGCTTTCCACGATGATAATGATGAGATCGGCGAGTTTCGCAAGATCCGCCTCCATCTGCAGCGCATCCCGTTCGCCTAGCCGCGCTATGTTTTCCCACACTGGCTCCGCGTAAAAAACATCTAGGCCGGGGCGATATTTGTGAAAATAATCCCGAAGGGCGTCGCGACTCTTACTTCCTCTTCCTCCGCAAAGGAATACAACAGGATCTAGCTTGCGGAAACGATATCTCGTTTGCCGAAGGTGATCGATAAGTCCTTCGCGGATTGGAATATAACGCGGATGTTGGAGCCACGACGCCATTTCCCCTACTTTGAGTGTACCCCCGCGCGTTTTGTGCGCGGGGGAGAGTTCCTATCAATACTCACGGGCTGGCTATACACCAGCCGCAACGGCGAACCACGCTATTGCTTTGAACTAGGGGCATTGAGAATCTTATGGGCTTCGGATAACTTCCGTCAACGGGTTTTGGACGCACCGGTGCCCCACGCTTGCCCGCTGGCTTTGCGGACAGGATGGGAGCAAATGAATCGTGTGCCGCCGGCTGAAGCCGGCTCGGGATTTTGTTTTCGGCGTACCCAGGGCTTACGCCCTGGGCTAACTTTGTCTCGCCCTTGCGGGGCTCGATTCTGCGCGACGCGTTCCACCATGCCGACCCGAACCGAGTTCTCACATGCGCTCTGAAGGCCGCCTCTACCTGTACAAGCGGGATACATCGAACAAGCGGGATACACCAACTCGGGAGCAACTCTGGACGCTGACTTGGCGCTTGGGAATTGTGGTTACCTTCGTTCTTCGAACTGCGTTTTCTTCTCGCGCCAGTTTCCTTCTGAAAGTAAACTGGGGAAGCCGGAGTCAGACTCCGGCGTCGCGAAGCCCGGTCTGCGGCGGGCTGCGGCAACTCTCTTTGAAAACCAGTCGAAGCAGTTCCACACTGTGAGAGTGTTGGTTAACGGAAAGAAACAGCAGGTTCCTCCGCTCGGCCTTCCACCCCGCCAGGCGCAAAAACGGCGCCCGTCGGGGGCCCCCGGTGAAGTCCTCGGTCGGGATGGCAAGGATCGAGGGACTTACTGGCACGACTTAAAGTGAGTGCGTGCGAACTAGTGCCGTCCCTACGGGACTCGGACTTATTTCCCACTTTACCCAGGGCTCACGCCCTGGGCTATGATTGTTCCGCCCTGCGGGCTGTTTTTTTCGACGGGGTTTGATTTTCTCATCCCACCGTAATTTCCAATTCGAGTTCTCACGCAGACACTTGAAGTCGTGCCCTGATACAGGTCAGAGTCGAGTTTTGCCGAGACAGTACACCGCTCTGAGACCGACATCGGTCCTGATCGTGCGGATAACTTCTTTAGTGGTAATACTTTGCTTACAACTCCAGTGCAATGAATACTTTGGCGGGAATCTCGCAACGTATTAAGTAGCAAGGACTTAGCTGGAGAAATAAGTCTAATGCAGTGAATACTTTGCAGGGAGTGTCACAAGGTATTGAATCATGAAGACTTAGCTTTGGAAGCAACTCTAATGTTTCGAATACTTTAGGGGCAAAGTATTCAAAATAAATATCTTACGGTTCGGTGGGGGAGGGGCCAGCGAAGCCTGTCTACTTTCTGCTCTGTTATCCTGCTCGCTGCCCATGAATCCAATCGTACTCAGCGTTCTGCTTGGCTTGACGGCGGCTGCGGCGAACGTTTTCGGTGGCGCCGTCATCGTGCAGAAGAGCTGGGAGCGCAGCTACCTGCGCTATTTTGTCGCACTCGGCGCGGGGTTCATGCTGGCCACCGCGCTGGTCGAGATGGTCCCCGAGAGCCTGACGCTTGCCGGGCGCAACGGAGCGTTGCTGCTTCTAGGCGGCTATTTGCTGGTGCACTTTTTCGAGCACACCATCACTCCGCACTTTCACTACGGAGAGGAAACGCACTCTGACGAGTATCTCCACTCACACCGGCGCGTGTCGGTGCTGTTTGGATTGATGATCCATACCTTCTTCGACGGAATTGCCATCACCGCCGGCTTTCTCATTTCGTCGTGGCTGGGCTGGATCATCTTTCTCGCCGTTTTTCTTGCACAAGATACCTGAGGGCTTCACCGTGACTTCGGTGATGCTGGCCAGCGGATTGAGTAAAAAGCGGTCGTGGTTTGCTTCGGTACTGTTGGGACTCGCCACTCTTGCGGGTGTTTTCACGATGGCCATTGGCAAGCATGCTGTTAGCTACGGATTACCCGTGGCCGCTGGAGTCACCATCTATGTTGCAGCTTCTGATCTGGTCCCGGAGGTGAATCGCGAACCCGGAGTGAAGATGGCTCTGGTTGTGTTTATCGGAGTGGCCGCCCTGTTTGTGCTCGATCGCCTGGTGCATTTCCATTAAGGCCGTCTCAGGATCGGATTTCCAATCGCCGCGCGAAGTCGGGGGAGACGCGACCGGCGAAAAGAGACGCGGGATATGCGGCCCGGTGGCGCGCTACAATGACCCGGCGACTCCAGGGGACGATTCATGAGGCGATGATGACTTTCGCTTGGGTGTGATTTCAGAAGTTTTCGCTCGACTGGATGTGAACTCCGCTAGAACGGATGTGCAAACTTTTGCACTACTTGCATCCAAAGTTTTGCGATTGCGGAAATGGCGACTAGAACTGCTTGATTGCAGGCTGCTTATTGAGTATGCTATGGTGCGCTCTCGGCCAAATAATTGCACACACCCTAGCGGACCGCAGCGGAAACCAAAAAGGGAGTAACGACACTGGCGCTGGCCGGCACCAAACCGACAAGTACTGCTTTGACCCGTCCGGCGGACGATCAAGTCACGCTGGGGGAAAGTGGCGCTCCCAAATCGTCTTTCTGGCAAACGCTCAAGCCTTTTGGCTGGCAGGGATTGCTATTGGTCGGAGTATTGATTGCGCTATACGCACCGGCTCTGAAGATTCTGGTCCGTCAGTGGTACAGTGACGCCGACTACTCTCACGGATTTCTCGTACCACTGCTTTCCCTTTATCTGATCTGGCGGCGGCGGGAAAAATTGCGCCAGGTTGTGCGGCGTCAGTCGTCATGGGGAATGTTAGTTGTCCTGTTTTCGGTCGGGCTGCTCTTTCTGGGAAGTTTGGGTGCGGAACTCTTCCTGGCCCGCATCTCGATGCTGGGTACCATCTGCGGGCTGATCGTGTATTTTTGCGGCAGCGCGCTGCTGCGCGCGATGGCCTTTCCCTTGGCGTTCTTGCTGTTTGCGATTCCGATACCAGTTCTGATCTACAACGAGATTGTTTTCCCGCTGCAGTTTATAGCCTCCAAATTCGCCACTTCGACGTTGGAGATGCTTAACCTGTTTCCTATCATGCGTGAGGGCAACGTCCTGATTCTGCCCAACATGTCGCTGGAAGTGGTGGAGGCGTGCAGTGGTATTCGGTCGCTGATGTCGCTGCTCGCCTTAGCGGCGGGATACGGATATCTGGCCGAGCGCAGCACGGTGGTGCGCTGGCTGCTGTTCCTGGCGATGGTTCCCTTGGCCATCATCAGCAATGGAACCAGCGTCATGATCACTGCTTTGATGGCGAACTACATTGGTCCGAAGGCAGCCGAAGGGTTCATGCATGAATTTTCGGGCTGGGTAATTTTTGTAGTCGCCACATCGTTGTTCTTGGCGTTACACAGCTTAACGATTGTGGTTCGCAAGCGGTTCGGATGGATGCCGAAAGATGAAAGCCAGCCTGTAACAGTGAAGGTGAGTCAATGAAATCGGGCGGCCGTTACTGGCTAATGATTGCGGTACTGGTGGGAGCAACCACCGGCATGGCCTATTTGTCCCACGGGGAAGCCACTCCACCCGCCAAGCCGCTCTCCGAGTTTCCTGACCAGGTCGCGGGATACACGAACGGCGCCAACTGGCCACTAGATCAAAAAGACCATCGATCTGCTCGGAGTCACCGACTACCTGAATCGGGGTTATCTTTTCGAAGGCCCAGGACCTCGTGACTTTGTACATTGGGTATTTCCGCAGTCAGCGGACCGGCGCCACTATTCACTCTCCTAAGAACTGTCTACCGGGCGCAGGATGGCAACGCCATAACGCAGACCATCTACCAACTCCCCCTCGATGATGGACGCAAAGTGCCCGTCAACCTTTACGTCCTGCGCAAGGATTTGGACGAACAACTCGTGTTGTATTGGTACCAGGCGCATGGCCGTGTTGTGGCCAGCGAATACTGGGGTAAGTTTTATTTGGTGTATGACGCGCTGCGCTTGAACCGCACTGACGCCGCTCTTGGTTCGCATCACGACTCCGATCTATAACGGTGATGAGAGCAGGCGCGTGTGCGGGCGCTCGCATTCGCGAAACAAATTACAAGTGACGTTGATCAGATTATCCCTCGGTGACCCAGGAGAAGGCATGCGTAACCGCTACATCGTCTTTGTTGTAATAGCAGTATTGGCAATTATTTTCGTTGGTTGCACTCGGAATCCCGGAAGTTGCCAAACGCAAGTATCTTGGAAAGCGGCATGAAGTACATGGACCAGAAGAAGTACGATTCTGCCGTGATTCAATTCAAGAAAGCCTTGCAAATTGATCCGCGTTATGCCGAAGCCCACTACCAACTGGCCAACTGCCGAGATGGACTTGCAGCACTTTCCCGAAGGTTACAAAGAGCTCAGCCAGGCGGTTGAGCTTGACCCCAACCACTTTAAGGCTCGTCTGGCGCTGGGTAACCTGTTGATGGTCGGCCCATCAGTTTCCCAAGGCGGAAGAGCAGGCCCGCTATGTGGTCGAGCACGACCCCAAGAATGCGGACGGATATGTCCTGCTCGGTAACGTCTTGGCTTGGCCAAAAGCATCAGCAGGAGGCGATTGACGCATTTACTAAAGCAATCTCTCTGAAACCAGGACGATGCGGACGCATATATCAATCGCGGGGTGTTGTATGCCTATATGAAGCAGGATGCTTCCGCCGAAGCGGACATGCGTAAAGCCATCAGTCTTGATCCGCACAAACTGGCTGCCTACGCTAACCTCGCTGGCTATTACCTCTACCTGAAGGACCCCAAGAAGGCGGAGGACGTTTACCGGCTGGCCATCCAGAACAATCCCGACTCCCCCGATCGCCCTATCTGCGTCTGCCGGCCTGATGCTGCAGCAAGGGCGCAAAGCAGAGGGCGAACAACTGATTCAGCAGTTGCGTGATAAGCAGCCGACATCAGCAGAGGTTGCAACCGCCATTGGAGACTACTATCTAGCGGCAAGAAATCCTGACGCCGCCATCAAGGAGTATCAAGCGCGGCCTGAACTACGACCCCAAGAACGAGGAGTTGCAACTGCGTTTAGTGGAGACCTTGCTCAATACCGGCAAGATCGACGAAGCCACGAAGATAACGGATCGCATGCTGAAGGACAAGCCCGGCGACGTCATGGCGCGAATTACCCATGCGCGGCTGTTGGCCATTAAAGGCAATAGTGCCGAGGCCATTACCACGCTGCGTGAGGTCACTCCACGATGCGCCCGACAATCCTCAGGCGCACTATATCCTCGGACAGGTGCTGCGCCAAACCGGGGATCTGCCCGGAGCCAAGAGCGAGTTTCAAGAGGCTGTGAAGCAGCTGGCCTTTCGAGGTAAACCGGAGAGCCCGATAGTCCTCAAGGCGCTGGCCGAAACATATCGTGATTCTCATGACTACGACACGGCTCGAGAATACGCGGCACGCTTGCAAAAACTGAATGAAAATAACCCCGAGGCCCACTTCCTGAATGCCACCATTGATATCGGCGCGAAGGACTATGCCTCCGCTCTCGAGGAGTTGAAGGAAGTACAGAAGTCTGCACCCAACGATCCGTTGCTCCATCTCAACATGGCTATCGCCTACGCGGGGGAGAAAAAATATGCTGACGCCGAGCGCGAATTCCGAACTACCATAAAGATCTATCCGACCTTTGACGGGGCTTGGGCCGATTACATCTCTTTGATGTTCGGTACCAATCAGCCTGCCAAGGCGCTCGCATTGGCCAATCAGTACGTTACCGCCAACCCCAATCGCGCTTCCGCGCACTTCATTAACGCTTCTGCCCTGGCCACTGCCAAGAAGTACGATCAATCCATCGCGGAGTTCCAGAAGGTTCTCCAAATTGACCCTAAGTCGATGATGGCGTATTACCGGCTGGCTCAACTTCATCAGTTTATGGGACAAACCGATGCAGCCTTGGACTCCTACCAGAAGGCGCTTGCGTTGCAGCCCACCTCGCCTATCGTGAATAACGCGATCGGAAATCTTTATCTCAGCAAAGACGATTTGAAATCCGCCGGCAAGTACTTCCAGGCAGCGCTGGCGCAGGATTCTCACGATCCGATCGCAGCCAACAATCTGGCGTGGGTTTATGCCGTCCAAGGCGAGAATCTTGACATGGCCCTGAGCTTGGCTACGCAGGCGAAACAAAGCGCTCCCGATATGACTGCTGCCAGCGATACCCTGGCTTGGATCCAGTACAAGAAAGGGAATTATCGCGTCTCCGTCTCGCTTGCCGAAGAAGCGGTGAAGAAGGATCCGCAGAAGGCTGACTACCGTTATCACTTGGGAATGGCACTCAGCGGAGCTGGCGAAAGAGACCGGGCCAAGGCAGAGTTACAGAAGGCGCTGCAGTTGAACCTGAAGGGCACGGACGCGCAGGAGGCTCAGAAAACCCTGGCATCTCTGCAATAACGCGGCTCGTCGGACAGTTGTAGTTACGGCCCCGCGCTGGCGGCTTACGTCCATTTAGCCTCTGAGCACTCGCTGTTGAGATGGAGTGCGAGTTCGCTCAGGGGCTAAGCCCAACTCCTCCATATCCAGGTCGAGGCATGGCTAGCCCTTTCAAAGATTTCTGTCATGTGCCACCGACAGATGAATAATCCTTGTGAAGCGCCGCACTGCCCGTAATGCTGGATGCAACAATTTGAAATCAGTCCGAATGCTTTGCTTGGGTTTTGGCTTTCGCGTATTGTAAGCCCAGCCATCGGTGCCACAGCGTGTGGGATTCCAAGCAATCCGCAGAACTCCAACAATTGAGACAGCAGATCGCGGAGCTCACGCGACGAGTATTCCGCTTGGAGCAGTTGCTGCGCACGAATATTACCGCCGAAGATACTGGAGAGAGCAGCACTCCTTGGCGCGCGGAACCCAGGCAGTCCCAGCCGTTGCCAGCCGCGGCTCAGGAGAAGCTCACTCAGCCTGACTCCCACAGTCCAGCCGTGTCGCCTGAGTTCCGGGTACCCCCGCTCATTCCTCCGGATCCAGCTCCTCGAACGAAAACTGACGTTTCGCTTGAAACGCGCATTGGCGGCCAATGGCTCAACCGCGTCGGCATTGTTGCCGTGCTGGTTGGGCTGTCGTATTTCCTCAAGCTTGCCATCGAAAACAATTGGATCGGCGCGGGAACGCGCTTTGCCATCGGCATCGTGGCCGGAGTTGGGTTCATCCTGTGGAGTGAACGCTTTCGTAGGCGCGGCTTCGCGGCCTTCTCTTATTCCATGAAGGCCATCGGCATCGGCTCATTGTACTTGTCGGTGTGGGCGGCCTTCGAGTTCTATCACCTCTTGCCAGCCGCGGCAGCCTTCATCGCGATGCTGCTGGTCACGGCGAGTTCAGCGGCCATGTCCTTAGCCCAGGATTCCGAGCTGCTCGCTGCTTTCGCGATGGTTGGAGGGTTCCTGACTCCAGTGCTGGTCTCCACCTATCAAAATCACGAGATCACACTGTTTTCTTATGTGGCGTTGCTTGACCTGGGTGCGGTGTGGATGGTCGCCATTCGAGGCTGGCAACGACTGCTGTTCGGCAGCTTTATTGGCACAACCTTGCTCTTCGCGGCATGGGCGTCCGGTTACTACGACGAGACGCAGCTCGCGACCACATTGGCTTTCGCCTGCTTCTTTTTCCTGCTCTATGCGGGAGCCCCCTTCCTCGGCCGCACGCCGGCGACGGAGCGGCGATACCCTAACGTCCTGGTCGTGCTGGCGCTGCTGAATGCCAGTTTCTATTTTGTGGCCACCTACTCGATGCTTGACGAGCACCACCGCTTTGAGCTGGCTTGGCTCACGGTGGCGGTTGCAGTGTTGTTTTTCGTCCTCACCCGTGCGTTGCAATCGCGTGAAGGAAGCGCCCATCCGCTGTTCGGACCGTTATATCTTGCGCTCGGCGTCGGCTTTCTTACCATTGCCATCCCGCTCAAGTTGGAGAGTTACTGGAATACGCTGGGCTGGATCGTCGAAGGCGGCGCGCTCTTCTGGGCGGCGCATCGCAGCAGGCGTATGCTGTTGCGCATTCTCGGCGCGGGAGCGTTTTTGCTCGGCGCTGTCCGGTTGATCGCGCTAGATTCCTTCAGCCACCAGCCGCTGCTGGTCAATCCACGATTTGGACTCTACCTGCTGGCAATAGGCGCGCTTGCCTTGCTGGCTTATTTCGCCAGCAAAGAAGGCGGCAAGGGCAACCGCCAATGGTCTGGAGCGGCGATCATTGGTATCAACCTTTTGGCGTTGCTGGCCTTCCACTTCGAGGTGATGGGTTACTTCCAGCCTCAACTGGCGTCGGCTTACTCAGGCAACGAACGGCACAGCATTGTGACGGTTCGGGACTTCGCTTATTCGGCGGTATGGATGATCTACGGGAGCGGCTTGATGCTGGTAGGCTTCTGGAAGCGCTCGGCGTTCGTGCGCTGGCAGGCCATCGTTCTGCTGGCAATGACGGTGTTCAAGGTATTTCTCGTTGATATCAGCACGCTGGAACGTGGATACCGCATCGCAGCGTTCATCGTCCTCGGCGCGATTCTGCTGGCCGTGTCGTTCTTCTATCAGCGCAACCGGATGAGGACGGCTGCGTAAAGTAAACGGCCGATCCCCGCGAAGAGTACCGGCCGCTCTTTACTCCAACCCTTTCGAGCATCAGGGAATCATTTTCGTCCGGTCACCAACCTGACGATCAATGTCAAAATTATCGCGCCGATTACAGCAACGATAATGGTGTAGATCATGCCGCCCTGCCCGGCGAAGCCGAGCGCTCGCATGATAAAGCCGCCGATGATGGCGCCGACGATGCCGACAACGATATCCATCAAGGCTCCGTAGCCGGTGCCCTTCATGATTTTGCCTGTGATCCATCCGGCGATCAAACCTACGATGATCCACCAAAGAATGAACATACTTCCTCCGCTAATTGAAGTTTGTACGCAGGGCCCACGGTGCGATGATACGATGCACCGACAGCAGGATTGGGTTAGTTCGTCTCGGCCAAACGTGAAATCGACTAGGAGATTACCCCTTCTACGCAGAGCTTGGCAAGCAGTGCGCTAGCGCATCGCGTCTTCCACTTCGCTCAGCCAGTCGGGACGCTTCAGCACTTCGCGGGGCTTGGGACCGTCGGCTGCACCCACGATTCCATCCCGCTCCATCAGGTCGATCAGATGGGCGGCGCGTCCATAGCCGATGCGCAAACGACGTTGCAGCAAAGAAGTGGACGCTTTGCCATATTCAAGCACGATGCGAACGGCATCCTGAAAAAGCTCGTCATTGTCATCCTCTGCAGCTCCCTCAACTCCGGCCCTGCTTCCGGATTCGCCGTCTTCGCGCGGAGCTTGCAGGAAATGCTCCTGGTACTGGGCTTCGCCCTGTGCGCGCCAGAACTCGACCACTGCTGCAATTTCCTTCTCCGTGACGAACGGAGCGTGCAAACGATGCACCCGGGCCGACCCATTAGGCAGGTAAAGCATGTCGCCACGGCCCAGCAGGGCTTCCGCGCCGTTCGCGTCGAGAATGGTGCGCGAGTCAATTTTGGTGGCGACCCGGAACGACATGCGGGCCGGGAAGTTTGCTTTGATCAAACCGGTAATGACGTCCACCGAAGGCCGCTGTGTGGCGAGCACCAGGTGGATGCCAACCGCACGCGCCATCTGTGCCAGGCGCGTGATGGAAGCCTCCACGTTTTGCCCATCGAGCATCATCAGGTCGGCCAACTCGTCGATGATGATCACGATGTAAGGCAGCGGGCGTGCCTGGCTGCCATCCTCAAACAAATTAGGCGTGCTGTTGTCGAAGAGCCGGTTGTACTGGTCGATGTTGCGGACGCCCTTCTCGGCAAGGACCTTAAGCCGCCGCTCCATCTCGCGGACAGCGTTGCGTAGCGCATTCGACGCCAGCTTGGGCTCGGTGATGATGGGCGTGTGCAGATGCGGCACGCCTTCATAGTTGCCCAATTCCAGCCGCTTCGGGTCCACCAGGATAAGGCGCACCTGCTCGGGAGTGGCCTTGTAGAGAATGGACATGATGAACGCATTGATAGCCACGCTCTTGCCCGAACCGGTAGAACCAGCGATGAGCAGGTGCGGCATGGTGTTCAACTCGGCGGTTACGATGCGTCCATTAATGTCCTTGCCCATCGCCAACGTGATCTTCGACTTCGACCCTAGAAACTCCTGCGCTTCGACCACCTCGCGCAGCCAGATGGTTTCGCGTTCGTGGTTCGGCACCTGGATGCCCACCGTGGATTTTCCCGACATGCGTTCGATCAAAATGCTTTCGGCACGCAGCGCCAGGCAGAGGTCATCACACAAGCTGGTGACGCGGCTGTACTTGATGCCGGCCTCGGGTTTGAACTCAAACGTCGTAACCACGGGGCCTGGGTTGATCTGCACCACCTGCCCGCGGACATCGAACTCGCGCGCATTTCTCAGCAAGCACCTGTGCCAAGTTTTTTAGCTCGAGTTCATTGATTGTGCTGTGCTCGTCTGGGCGGTGCAGCAGCGCGGTTGAGGGCAGTTTGTAGCTGCCAGCAAGCCGCGGCATGGTGGTTTTGCCGTGCTGTGTGCTATCAGCGCGCGAGGTCACGGCAATGTCACTCAGCAGGAATCCCACCGGAAGCCGTCGGGTTTTCGACGTGTTGCTGATCCGGAATGGTATCGCCGTCGAAGGTGCGCTCGATGCCGCTCCTAATTCCATTTGCCGGACGCGCCGATTGCGGCAACGGAGGAATGACACCGCCCTGGGGAGTTGAAGGCGCGGGCGCTTCGACATCCAGCGTCGCGACGCGCTTCGGAATTAGTTGCGCCGTTACCACCGGCTTGGCATTCGCTGCGGCGCGCTTCTTCTCCAGTTCCTTCGCCGCCCTTTTGCGAGCGCGTTCGATACGCCAGTCAGCAAACCGATCGAGCGCCGCATAGACAAACGTGAACCTCGTCTGTGACCAGATCTGCAGGGCTGCAAAGGAGAACGCCGTAGAAAGATACAAGGCAACCGCGATCACCGCCAGGCAGACCAGATACGCACCGATCAGGTTGAAGTAGTGAATGAGCGCGTCCGCCACGATCCGGCCGAGAAGTCCTTCGGAGGGGATGACCCCTTTCCAGCGAATGGTCAAGGGCAAAAGTCCGATGAACCCGGATAGGAAGGTGACTAACGCAACTGCACCCAGGGTCTTGGCATAGGGTGCGGTGATGGGCCGTGAGCGGAACCAGCGCATTGAATACAGCAACAGAAAAACTGGAATCAGAAATACCGCTACCCCAAAAAGTTGGAGCCCAAGATCGCTGACGATGGCCCCGACTACCCCGATCCAGTTGTGCGCCGGCCGGGAAAGGGGGGGAGTCGATGCGGTATTCAGAGAAGGATCCAGCGGCGAATACGATACCAGCGCGAGGACAAGGAGGACCGCGAAGACCAACATCAGGAATCCGATCAGCTCATTGAGCCGCCGGTTGGCCGTCGGAGTAAAAGCGCGCGATGTGATTGTCATGTGGGCGTTCGGCCGCGCCCGTGAACCACGCCGCTTGCGAGGACTCATGCTGCCTGCTCCGTCCAGCGCGGGCACACATTTACGTCTAACCCGCCGCAAACGAAAAAGCGTGATACCGGGAATCGACCGATGCGGGCTCCCCAACGGGCGTCCTTCAGCCAGGTGGGGTGCCGATACGCCAGAGCCAAGTAATTATCCCAGAAAGATGAGCTTCAACGACGGAAAATAAAACCTCAACGTTGCCGAACTAGTCTCCCCCGTTAACGAACGAGGAGGCCAATCCACCAAAGCACTGCCACGCCCAATACGATCCGGTAAATGGCGAATACGGTGAAGCCGCGGGTTCGTACCCAATTCATGAACCAAGCCACTACTCCATAAGCGACGATAAACGAGACCACGAAGCCGATGCCAAGAACTATCCATGAATGAGCGTCGCTAGGCATGGAGCCAATAGCGCTAGGCTCGCCGTGGTGGGGACGCAGCGATTTGAACAGGTCGTAACAGGTCGCGACCACCATGGTCGGAATGGAGAGGAAGAAGGAGAATTCCAGCGCCGCCGGGCGAGCTCATCCCGGCAAGTTCCCCTGCCGTGATGGTGGACATGGAGCGTGAAGTTCCAGGGAAGACTGCCGAAAAAATCTGGCAGAATCCGACCCAGACGGCTTGCGCGACCGACATCTGCTCCATGTCTTCAGTGAGTTTGCCGCGCGCGAACGCCTGGTGCTTCGAGCGCTCGTAAACCGCATCCACAACCCACATGACAAAGCCACCGATGATCAGGGCCCACGCCATAAGGGGCAAGCTCTCCAGGTGTTTGCCGATGATTTTGGTCAGCAGAAAGGCGGGAATTGCCGTCACCACGAAGGCAGTCAGGGTCAGTGTCAATGGATGATTGATGGCCGTTCGATCGCCGTTTTTTCCCATGCGGGAAGTCGTGAACGAATTCCACAATGCGATTCCAGAAATAGATCGGAAGACACAAGATGGCGCCCAACTGGATGACGATGGAGAACATCTTCCAATAACCGTTGCTGAGATCGACGCCGAGAAATGCCTCGGAAATGCGCAGGTGCGCCGTCGAGCTGACGGGAAGAAATTCGGTTAGACCCTCAATAACACCCAGCAGAACAGACAACACGTAGTCGTTCAAATTGCCTCCGCGACGGCCAGTCCCGTAGCCGCAAACCGGCTTATTCCGGGGACGCGGTTTCAATGCGTGCCGCAACTACTCGACATTGTTCCCAAATGTGGGGATTTTGTTCTGCACCATGTATACCAGACGCTCGGCCGCGGTCGGACCAATCTTCGTCGCTGGGGTATTGCGAAATTAGCTTCTTGGCGGCGTTGAGGGCGCGCGCGTTGGAATCATCGGCCTTCTTGGGTTGATTATCGGTTTGGTAGATCACGATCAGCGCCGAATAACGCCACGCTGCCTTGTAAAGGGCTTCGGCGGCCTTCGGGGACTTTGGGTGTTCATCGGCGTACTTCAGATAGATCGCGGCTTCCTTCTCCGGACACTGGGCCTGTGCCTCCCACTCGCCGCAGAGTTTGTTGTCGATCAGATGATAGGCCGCCAGGTCGGCCCACTTGGTGCCAGGAAATTTCTTGATCACCCGCTTCATGTGCTCTTCGTCGATGGGAACGCGCAGCGAAGGATCACGCAATTTTGCCGAAGGACGAGTGGCCTGGTCTGCCGACTCGATTTGCCAGCGGATGTCGGCGCTCCGGTAAAGCGATTCTCCAGCCAGAGCGGAAGACGGGAAATATTCGGCGATGCGGGCGTAAATCCGCATAGCGTCCTGCGCAGCTCCGCGACGGCCGCCGCGCTTGCTGGCTTCCATCTCGCAATCGAAAGCCTCACCGAACAGAATTTTGTCGCCATCGGGTGTAGTGGTGGTAATGACTCCCCGATCCAGAATCCAGCCGGTAATATTGCGGTCGTTCTGCTCCTCGTCCCCCAGTTCAATCGTGGTGGTGACGTCCACCGTGCCCACTACGTGAACCCAACCCGGTGTGCGTTCGATAACGGCAACCTCGCGGCCACGGCCAATGTTCGACAACTTTTGCGCGGAGGTATCCGGAGTGATGTAGATGACGCCTTCGCGCATCATGACGCCGCGTTCCGTAGCAAAGAGCGCCGGAGAGAAAAACACTAAGAAACCGAGAACGAAATACCAACACCGTGAATGTTTGTGACGCACTTTATTACTCCCAATGTCATGCCAAATTGCTAGAAGCCGTCGCGCCATCTGATAAACCGCTCTGTATCACGGCACGGCTTCTCAGGCTGCCGAAAAAAGTCTGAAAAGCAGATCCCTCGCCGACTAAAGTCGGCTCGTGATGACAAAAATGAAAGCTGTTGCTAGTTGCTAATTGCTAGTAGCTAATTGCTAGTAGCTAACTGCTAACTGCTAACTGCTAACTGCTAACTGCTAACTGCTAACTGCTCTCAGTCCTCTTCCATCAGCACCTGAGCCAACAACTGCGGCTCCACGTTTCCACCGCTGATGACGGCGACTGCTTTCTTCGAATCGGGCAGTTCATGACCATGGAAAAGCCAAGCCGCAAACGTGACTGCGCCGCTGGGTTCTGCAACAATGCGTCCGTTCAGGATGATCCGCCGCATCGCCGTGCGGATTTCATCTTCCGTGACGCTGATTACGTCATCGACGAATTGCCGGATGTGCTCAAAGTTCAGCCGCCCAACCGATTGCGTGCGCAGCCCATCAGCCAACGTGCTGGAGACGCGCTCGGCAGGTAGCTCCACGATCTCACCCTTGCGGAAGCTTTGCTGCGCATCATTGGCCAGTTCGGGCTCCACGCCAATCACTTTAGCTTTGGAGCCGCTCAACTTAATGGCGGCGGAAACCCCGCTGATCAATCCGCCGCCGCCGACCGGCGCCAGCACGAGATCCGCCCCTGGACAGTCTTCCAATATCTCCAGTCCAACCGTGCCCTGGCCGGCAATGATTTGCTCATCATTGTACGGAGGCACGATCATGTAGCCATGCTGGCGCGCCAGTTCCTCCGCCTTCTGCAGGCGCTCGGCGCTGGCCGGACCGACAGTGACAATCTCCGCTCCCAGCGCGGCGGTGGCGTCCATCTTGATTTTCGGTGCATTGCGCGGCATCACGATGACCGCCTTCACGCCGAGGGCGCGCGCCGCGTAGGCGACTCCCTGGGCGTGATTGCCGCTGGAATACGAGATAACCCCGCGCTGCCGTTCTTGTTCTGTGAACGACGCGATCTTGTTGTAAGCCCCGCGCAGCTTGAACGCGCCGATGGGCTGAAGACTCTCGGCCTTCAGCCATAACTGCCCGCGCGCTGACTCGTCGGCAGATTTGCTATCGCCAGACGAGCCAGGCCAGCTGGCCGGGGGAAAGTACGAAATGAGCGGAGTGCGGGTCGCGACGCCGCGCAGTCTTTTTTGCGCGAGTTGGATCTGCTCGAGATTTACCATGGCCGGGTCAGTGCACCCGATTTCTGACAGGGTAAACAGTTTGCTGAAAAACTCATAAAAGCAGATCCCTCGCCGACTAAAGTCGGCTCGTGATGACAAAAATAAGGGCCTTCCAATTGCGCAGCTAAAGCTGTCGCTCCTTCGGAATGTTTTCGAAACTGAGATTCTTTAGCGCCGTGGCAAGCCACAGCCCGGCGGGCAGATGCATCGAGTCCTGGCCATCGCCGGCGCTTCGCGCCTCGTGGATCATCAATGCCATCCAGTGTACAAGGGCCAGCCGATCGCGCAACTCGACTTTGGCGCCGAAGTCAACGTGACCAATCGCCGGGCTGATCAGCGCGTCCCGCAAATACTTCTTCGGGATGTCACGCTGCAGCCACAACATTTCTGTCGGCGGAATGATTACGTCGTCGGAGCCGTGCAACAGCAGGACCGGAACATGCAAGGACTGCAGGTGACCGGCCGGAGAAGCGGCCGCCAATTCCTCGCGGTGCTTAGCGATTTCCGCAAGAATCTCAGGCGTGAAGCTCGCACGTTGCTTGTGATAAATGCGCTGCATGATCCCCTGATCAGCCGGTGTCATAGTCTTAGTCAGTGCTTCGGAAGCTTTGCCCTGTTCGGCGAGCAACAGCTTCAGGGCCTCGTGTCCTGCCTGGACATCCTGCGGAGCGAAGAAGTCCTGCGGTTCGTCATAGACCACGATCAGCGGGCCGTATTCATGGGGCTGCATGTGCTCGATCGAGCCATCGGGACGAACCGCCTCGCCCGTCGCAAAGAAACGCAGAACATGGGCGAGATCGTAGTATCCACCCACCGAAGCTACCCATGCGATCGACGGCGAGTATTGCGGATCGCTGGCCGCCAGCAATGATAAGCCTCCGGAGAAGCTGATTGCCAGGATGCCGACTCTCTTCGCGTTGAGCTCCTGGGCAAAGCTTTGGGCAGCCGTGCCGATGAGGTCGGCGGACTCCCGTTCCACGCGATAGTCGGCGATGCCGGGAACCAACGGCGTCATCACGAAGAATCCGCTCGACGCCACAGCGCGGGCGAATCTCACCAGCCGGGGTTCGTCAATCCCCAGCCGGTGCATGCCGTGGACAACGACGATGCCAGGCGCGAAGCCAATTCCACGCGGCATGTACAAACGCGCCGGAACCGGCTTGCCTTGGAAGTTGAAGCTGGTGTCGCGCACGTCAACCGGACGCACTTCATAGTTGGCCAGCCACCCGGTAGCATTCGGATCGGAGATGCGCTGCAACAGGGAAGCTGCCTGCAGATAGTCTTGCGCGAGCGGATAGAGCAGGACCACGGCGATGGGAAGCAGCAGCAGAATCGCGGCGAAGAGGCGCGCCTTGCGCGATGGATTGCGACCTTGCCAGGGGACGGTGGTCATGGGGAACTGCGGCGGTGTATCAAATTTCCAGGATCACCGGCATAATCAACGGCCGCCGCGAAGTGTTCTTAACAATGAAACGCTTCAGGTCCTGGCGAATTTTTTCCTTGATCATGCCGTAGTCGCCCTTCTCTTCATCGCTGGACGACTCCAGGGTGTTCATCACCGATTGCCGTGCCTGATCCAGGAAGCCATCCTCATTGGTACTGGCAGAGAAGCCGCGCATCACGATTTCGGGTGGAGTCTCGACCTTGCCTGTCAGCTTGTTAATGGCGATGATGGGCAGCACAATGCCGTCTTCGCTGAGGTGACGTCGATCGCGGATGACCAGGTCTCCCACCACATCGCCCATGGAATTGGAATCGATGCAGACGCGCCCCACGGCAATGCGCCCGGCTTTGCGCGCTCCCATCTCGTCGAATTCCAGAATGTCGCCGCTCTCAATCATGATCACCTTTCCCACCGAGTTGTGCATGGCGCCCGCCATTTCGGCATGCAACTTGAGCTGGCGATATTCGCCGTGGATGGGAATAAAATACTGCGGCTTCACCAGATTGATGATGAGCTTTAACTCCTCCTGGCTGGCGTGCCCGCTGACGTGCACCGGCGGCGAAGAACCATCGTCATAGATGACGTGTGCATCGCGGCGGAAAAGATGGTCCACCACGCGGTAGATCGCTTTCTCATTGCCGGGGATGATGCGCGACGACAGCACCACGGTGTCACCTGGCTGAATGCGCGCGTGCTTGTGATTGTCGACTGCAGCCCGCGACAGGGCCGACATGGGCTCGCCTTGCGTGCCACTGATGAGCACGCAAACTTCTCTCCGGCGGGAAATCGCGAATCTGGGCGGGATGAATCAGCAATCCCTCAGGTGCGTCAATATAACCGAGGTCCTGCGCGATCTCCGCCGACTCCATCATGGAGCGACCCACCAGCGAAACCTTGCGGCCATTTTCGAAAGCCTGCTCCATGGTCAGCTTGATGCGGTGGATGGAAGACGAGAAACAGGAGATGAACAAGCGCCGTTCGGCGCGCGAGAAAATCTCCTGGAATCGCGCGCGCACAGCACGTTCGCTAGGCGTGTAACCGCGGCGCTCCACGTTGGTTGAATCCTGGAAGAGCGCCAGCACGCCATCCTTGCCGTATTCCGCGAAGGAATGCAAATCGAAAAGACGATTGTCCGTGGGCGTGGGATCGACCTTGAAGTCGCCCGTGTGGATTATGGTGCCGAGCGGCGTATGAATAGCCAGCGCGACGCAGTCCACCAAACTATGCGTAACCTGGATGGGATTGATCGTGAACGGCCCGACCTTGAAGCGTTCGCCCGGCCTGATTTCGTTGAGCATGGCATCGTCCAATTGACCATGCTCTTCCAGTTTGCCCTCCACGTAGGCCAGAGTGAATTCTGTGCCATAGACCGGCACGTTGAGCTCCGACAAGATCCAAGGCAGAGCGCCGATATGATCTTCGTGGCCATGGGTAAGAACAATCGCGCGCACGTGGGCACGATTTTCAATCAGGTAGGCAATGTCGGGGACAACGATGTCCACGCCCAGGAGCTCGGCTTCGGGGAACATGAGCCCGGCGTCAATGACGATAATGTCGTCGCCCCAGCGAATGGCCATGCAATTCATGCCGAATTCGCCGAGTCCACCGAGTGGTACAACCTGGAGTTTTCCTATTGGCATCTGCAGCTTTCGATGCTAGCACAGGAGCGCCGGGAAAGTTTCACGGCACAAGGAGCTGCGAAGCTGGCCAAAGCGCCTATACTTGAATACGCGAATATGGCAGATCCAGACGAGAAAATCGTGGATGAGGCGGGGCGTGGAGAGTGCCGTCCGCAGCGCCTTTATGAAGGCATATTCCACCGTCAAGGTTAACCCGGAAAAGTACCTCGAACACTTGCGCATGGCGTATGACCTGCCTGCGCTGACGTATCAGGGCGTGTATTCGATCGATCCCAGTATGCTGGACCACATTGCGGAACAGACCGTTCGCTCTCACATGCGCATGGCCACCGTGGAAGGCGCCGGTCTGGGTCTGGGCGGGATGTTCACTATGGTGCCCGATCTGGGAATACTGGCGGCCATCACGTTGCGCATGATTCAGAAGCTCAGCCTGATTTACGGCTTCCCATACAACACCGAGGAAGAAGAAGCGGAACTGTGGGTTGCCGCAGCCAGTGCGGCGGGCGTTGACATCAGCCGCGAGTTGCTGGAGAAGCAGTTCGTGTCCAAGTTTGTGCCACGCGTGATTCAGCGCATCGCGGTAAGCGCCAGCGCCGAGATCGTGGAAAAGTGGACGGCACGTCTCATCCCGCTGCTCAGTTCGGTGATCGGGGCGGGTCTGAACCATTACTTTGTGAAGGTCTGGGGCGAGCGCGCCCTTGGACACTTCCGGCAGAGGCACATGGAACTTCGCCGCACCAAGAATGCCATTCCGCTGCCCGCCAGCCGCATGTAGCGGATTTGTAAGCGAACCGCCCATGGGTTTCAGACCGCTTGGTGAGCTGGCAGCTTATCCCATCACATGCACGTGCTCAGGCTTGATCTTGTAGAGCACGCGCTGCTCGCCCGGCTGCGCGAACGGATACTTGTCTTTGTCGAGATACTTCTTGGCCATTTTGTCGATGTGCTGCGGCGCGCCTTCCTGCGTGATCTCGCGTACCTTCCCGCGCACTTCCACGAAGCGGTATGGATTGTCCGGATCGATCACGGCAACGGAAACGCGGGGATCGCGTTTCATGTTCTTGTCCTTCAGACGGCCCGCAGCGGAGTTTACCCAGACTTCGCCATTCTGGTAGTCAACCCATACCGGATTGGTTTGCGGACTTCCGTCCGGCATTAGTAGTGCTCAGGCTGCCGAATGCCTTCTTCTTGAATAGAGTCGAGATAACTTTCGGGAATTGAAGCGGACATGCTTATCTCCTCGTTTTTTCTAAACCGATATCGGGAGCAAATACGCCGACGATTGGATTCCGGAACTATTGTATGAGGTGCAAGAAGGAATGCAAGCCGGGCCGTGACCAACCAGCTGGGAAGCCGCCTTACCGAATGCTGATCCCTTTCGGCAGATGCTTCGGGTCGTAGACGAAGTCGACCAGGCCGTCGCGGTAGTCGATCTTGACCTTCATGATCCGTAGCAGCGCGAAACCGAGAATGCCCGAGACGTCGGTGCCGGTAGATTTGGTGACCGCAGATAAATCCAATGTCACGATATCTTGATTCTCCTGGTAGTAATGGCCGAACTGGAGGGTAGCTTTGTCAGCGCGGTAAACGTTATTCACCGTACCGCTCAATCCTTTCACTTGCATGCGCGGATCCGACCTGACCTGGGTTACTTCGCGCGCCGCCCTGGTGGAGAGGACGTTGGTAAACGCGCCGGTATCGATCATGAACAGCATGGACTTGGACCTGTCCACCAGGGTCGGGATCAAAAGTATATGACCAAAGCGGAAGACCTTTGTCCAGCGGGCCATCTCGGGGGCGACGTAGGCATCTTTCGGCAAGATAAGGCTAACACCAGAGTTCGCGCTTTTTCCCTGATTCGCTGGCGGCGCTATCCTCTCTTCGCCTCCGTTCTCCACATTGTCCTCAGGCGTGGCGCTGGTTTCGCCGGCGCTGTTTAGCGCGGTAGGAGCAGCAGCCTCATCGGGACGTTTCGGCAATGGCGAAAGCCTGAGTTTCTCTCCGGGAACGTCGATATCAATCAAATACGCGCCAAAGACGTCGCTACCAATCAAACCATCGTTCTCGCTGGGCCCCGCCGAGTCAAAGACACGCACCAGGCAGTCTTCAAATTCGAGTTCGCCGATCCTGATATGAGCGGCCAAGCCGACGTAGCCAGTTTGCTGCCCCGTGTCACCCAGCCCACCAATGCGTTGTTCGGCGATGCGGGTAAGTCCGGCTTTTTCCGCCGAGTCGCTTCGGACCAGGATTCCGGTGGCGCCGGTATCCAATGCCAGGCGGGTGGCGTGGCCATTGAGCTTCACTTCAAGACCTGTGGCAGCCAGGTGCGATGTATTCGATTTCATTGCCAGCAGCTTGGTATTGGTCTGCGCGACCTTGCTGACGAGGTGGCAGGGGTGGAGGGGCTTGTTCACGGTGGCATTGAGAAATTCGAGATAGCGACGCAGCAAAGCGACGTCTGCCTCGTCCTCGGATTGGCTGCTCGCGAGGTAGTCTTGAATGGCGGCGATTCGCTCCTGCGGGGCAAGCAGGTCAAGCCACATCATTTGCACGCCTCGGTTGTTGGGCGCGATCTGGTGCGCCCGATACATCTGATCGTAGGCGCGGCGGTAGAGGGAGTAAGCACGGTATACGCGGGCTGCACCGATATAGGGAGCCGGGTCGTTGGGATCCAGACCCTCCGCCTTGAGATACGACCTTTCCGCCTCCGGCATTTTCCCGAGGCGAAATTGAACCTCGCCCAGGACGGTCACCAATCGGGAGGACTTTGGTTGCGCGCTGACCGCCCGCATAGCGGCGGCTTGGGCTTCATCAATTTCTTGCGCCCGCAACAAGGAGTGAATCAATCCAATCTGCGCCAGCACAGAGGTTGGATCGGCTTTCACGATGGCTTGAAACTTTGTCGCCGCTTCCGCGAACTTGCCCGAGCGGAAGAGCATATTGGCAGTGTTCAGGTCGGTGCTCTGAGGTGAGGGCGCCGGACCTGTGCTAAGGGCTTGGATGGGTAGCCATAGCATCGCGGAAAGAACCGCATGGGCGATAAGACGTCGGGTCATCGGAGAGTTAGGATAGCAGAGTATCACGAAGTCAGAGGATGGCGAAGGTCTTCGATAGATCCGCCAGTAGAAAGCAATCCATAGTTCGAAGGAACTTGACTATGACCTGCGTCACTCAGGGCTGGTCAGACGTAATTAAGTGATTGCAAGTGACCCAATAGGCTCTACAATACGAGCGAACGTGAGAAGTCGGGCCATTTTCACATTACAGTTCCATTGCAAGAAGTTCAGGCAATTGACCGGAGGCTGATTCGGCTTTGGAATTTTGCTTATCACAAACTAAGGAGATCATGTTTCTTATGAAGCGTTATTTGATGATGTTAGGGGCTGTCACACTGGTGTCGAGCATGGCTTGGTCCCAGGACGGGGCCGCCCTCTACAAGTCGAAATGTGCCATGTGTCACGGTTCAATGGGCGAAGGAAAAGTTGGACCGTCTCTGCAGAAGACAGCATTGACCCAGCAGCAGATTACCGACTTACTCACCAACGGCGCAGCCGGAAAGAAGGCGCCGCATAGCAAAGCTATGGCAGGCTTGACAGCCGACCAGGCAGCGGCCCTTTCCACCTACGTGGGAACTCTTAAAAAGTAAGTACAGCTTATCGTACGCATAGAAGCCGACCCTTTCCGGTCGGCTTCTTCGTTAGGCACAATGCCGGTTCCCTGGAGCGCGCCTCTTAGACCCGCCCAATATCCGCTAGAACGTCACTCTCACTCCCAATTGCGCGGCAAACGGAATTCCCACGGTGGTTCCAGGACCAAAGAAATCACCCAGCGCGCCGGCGGGTACCAGTAACTGCTTCGGGTTCGTAATCGGCACGCTGCACGCCGGAGTAGGGCATAATGCGGTTGCGTTGAATAGATTGTTCACCGGCGTCGGGAGAGCTGATATGTCGGTGACGTAGTTCGCACCCGGATTGTTGCGGTTGAACAGATTGAAGAACTCGATGAACGGCAGGATCTGCCAGCGTTCTGCCACCTTGAACGGACGGGTGACCCGCAGGTCGAGCTGGACATATGGGGTGCCACGGAATTGGTCGAGTGTGGTTTGCACGCCGTTGACGACAGCGCGATCATTGGTCGGATCGCCAAACCCGTTCACATCCACTGGCGTGGTGAGCGTGATCGGACGACCAGTCTCTGCCTGAAATAACGTCGATAGTTCAAAGCCACCCGGAACGTACACGACACCCGCGAGGGTGAAGCGGCTGGTGACATCTTCTCCCGACGGACCGTAGTCGCCGGGAGCAAAGGGTTTAAGTGGATTGCAGACGCCGTTCACATAGTCCCACAGTTCTCCCAGGACGCAGCCCCATGTGTTCGCTCGCGACAGCACGTAGTTGGCCGTGAGATTGAAGCGCCGGGAGACATTGCCCTGCAGATGCAGCATCATCGCGTTATAGCTGGAACGGTTGTCTGACTTGAAAACGGACAAGTTTGGCACGTTGGCCATCTGGGTGTCGGGGTCCTGCGCGAACAGCGGCGAGAAGAGTGTGGTGCCCGCGGTGTACTCATAGCGCCGATACCCGTGGACGCCCTCCTCGTGGACATAGTCGGCGCTGAGGGTCCAGTTCTTGTGCCATAGATACTGCACGCCTCCGCTCACAGTCAACGCGTAAGGAGTGTGATAGTTCGGATCGATTACAACCCCGGCGCCGCCACTGGCTGCCCCGGGCAGGCACCCGGGAGCGCCCGGGCCGGTACAGGGCTGGAACAACTGAGGCGTATTCACAGCCTGGAACGCTGTCGCCCAGCCGTTCTGCGCCAGATCGTCGTAATACATGCCGATGCCAGCGCGGATTACCAGGTCTTCAATCCGGTCGGGATTGTAGGCAATTCCCAGTCGCGGCGCGAACGCTTTGTGGTAGTCATGAGGCACGCCTGTGGGCAATGGCAGTTGCAGTCCTGCGATCGTCTGGACTCCAGGATTGGCGAACTGATTTACGTTTGAAGCCTGAAACAATCCAAAGGTAGTGTCGTAGCGTAACCCATAGTTAATGGTCAATTCCGGCGTGACGCGCCACTGGTCCATGGCGTACACGCCAAAGCGTTGCACGTTCTGCGAAAAGCTACCGTTGCCCGCCGGCGTGGACGTAGTCTGGCAATTCGTGCCGTCGAAGGGCGGCAGGCAGTTCAGCTCCGCCGTCAGCTGTGCCGGATTGGTCAGATAGAAGGTTGGATTCTGGGTAAGGACATAGAGCGTTTCTGCCTGACCGGGAAAAGCGCCGCTCAGCACTGGCTCGTGGATGTAGTCAACGCCGAACTTGGGGGCGTGCCTGCCAATTGAGCCGCTGACGTCATAGCGGAACTGATATTTCTCCTGGTTGCGAACTACCGGAAACGCGGTAATCGGCGTGACAAACTGGTTATCGCCATAGGTCTCGAAACCGGAGATGGTCTTAGAGGTGGAGCTGAACGGAAACGCCAAGGCAAAGCCAAGGTATCCGTTGCGTTCAGCGGTACCGTGCAGATAACTTGCTCCAAAAGTGAAATTACCCACCCACGATGGGCTGAAAGTGTAGGTGTTGCTGATGACCCCGTTCTGATAATTGCCGTGAGTGGTCGCGCCGGTGGACGGCAGCGTGGCCTGCTGCACCAGAGCGTTGTTGGTGGTGTTGTTGTCGAGGGCCCAGCGGATGAACCATTGCGAACGCTGCGATTGTGACCAGTCAATGCGCATCATTCCGAGATAAGAGACGAACGGCACTCGGACGTACGGAGGCACAGGGATCGAGCTGGTATTCGGAATCAGGCCCTCCTGCGCCAGTTGGTTCAGGGCATTGAACTGCGTCAGGCTGTCCGGACTGTAGTTCACGCTGGCGTGCTCATTGACAAACTCAAAGCCGGAGTAGAACCACAGCTTGTCCTTCACGATGGGTCCGCCAACTGTCCCGACATAGTTCTGCCGCGAAAAGGGTTGCTTGGGCTCGGGCGCCGGATTTTCGATGGGAAAACGCGCGTTCAGCCCGGCCGCGCGTTCGTAAAACGCGAAGTCGCCATGCCAATCGTTGGTGCCGCTCCGGGTGCTGATGACCACGGAACCTGCCGTGGTCCGGCCGATGTCTGCATTCTGCTGCGACGTCTGCACAGCAAACTCGCGAATCACGTCGGGAGAGAAATTCTGCAGGAAGCCGCCGATATAGTCATCCGAGTTGTCGGCGCCATCCACGGTGAGCTGGTTGTTCAATCCCGAGCTTCCCCCGGTGGACACCGCCGTAATCCGCGCCTTGGTCGGATCAGAAGGCTCGACTGGTTCCGTACCAGCCACCATATACGCGATGTTGGCGAAGCTGCGGGCTGCCAGAGGAATGGTCTGTAGGTCCTTGCCGGTCACAACACCACCGTTCACGGCGTCAGTGGTATCAAGCTCTTGTGTGGTGATCGAGGAAGGCTGCGCGTTCACACTCACGGTCTGTTGAACGGCCTGCGGTCGCAACGTTACCAGAACGTCGCGCACGTTACTCACCTGCACGGTTATATCGGCGCTGGCCTCGGCAAATCCCTTCGCATTGGCGACAACGTGGTAGTTGCCGGGCAGCAAGTCGGGAAAGCGGAACTGCCCGCGGCTGTCAGTGGTTGCTTTACGCGCAACGCCAGAGCCAATGTCGGTAGCCGTGACCTCGGCCGACTTGATTCTTGCTCCGCTGGCGTCCTGCACTTCGCCGAGCAGTGAACCCGTTGCATTTTGCGCTTGCAGAGCGAAGGGAAGCAGAGTGAGAACACAGATTGTGAGCAGCGCGTTTCGGAGTGACCGTCCATTCAATTTCGGCAGCATCATTGAGCTTTCCTGTACTGCGCGGAGCGTTGCGTCCGGCGAGATTAGTTGAGACAAGATTGGGCTTTCCAAGGCTACTCTGGGGCTATATCTACTACCATTGATAGTAGTTAGCGCGGGTTCAAGGCTGAGGGTGTCCGTTGTCGAATTCGCGCCGCGCAAAAAGTGGGGGTTTGGTGATCGACCGTGGACCCTGCGTCAACGGCGCTGGTGCACCAACTGCCGGTTAGGGCGCTTGACAGCAACAGTCTTGGTTGATAACTTTTATCCGGTAGTAAGATTTGTCAGCCATGGCCCTGGCCTGAATTTTCCTTTTTGTTCAGAGGACGGTGTTTGGCCGCTGAGTCCGAGTCCTTACGGTCCGCAACCGGGGCCAGCCGGGAAACGTCTTAGTTAACCCGCTCTCCGTAGCTCGTGATCAGCGACCTCTATCCGTCACCAACCCTTCTAGCTCTCAACTTTGGAGGAGACAAATGCCTAAAGAGCGCGTAGTGAAACCGGGCGATGTCACCCAGCGCGTAGGAGTCGAAGTGATTCGCGCGCGCGGCGTCGATGTCGAGAAACTGATTCGAATGCTGATCGCCAATGCGGCGGCAGAGTTCGCGAGCACCTATTACTACTACACCATCCTTCGCATGCACCTGGCAGGGCACGAGGATTACAAGGAGATCTGCGAGGACGCGCGCTTGGAAGACCGGGCGCACTTCGAGCTGATCGTACCGCGCATCTACGAACTGGGCGGCGAATTGCCTAACGATTTGCCGGCGTTTCACGACCAGGCCGGCTGCCGGGCCGCCAAGTTGCCCGACCCGCCAACGGCGACGAATATTTTGACTCTTCTGCTCGAATCTGAACGCTGCGCGATTCGCAGCTGGATCGCGATATGCGACATGACCTTCGGCAAGGACCCGCGCACCTACGATATGGCAGCACGCATCCTGAACGAAGAGATCGAACACGAAGCATGGTTCATCGAGCTGCTCGCGCATGAGCGCGATGGAAAGTCGGTCCCGAGCGGCCACTTCCGCCGTGGCGAGCCCGGCCATGCTCCTTACAGCAAGAACGCTTCGTTCTATATTGGTAGTTAGGCACACTAACCTCGCAAACCACATGCTGCCCGGTGAAGAGCCGGGCAGCGCCGCATCCAGAGTTTGCTGAAGAACTTTAATCTCGTGTGTATTGGGAGGGACGTGGATTTAGTTACGCGAAGTAGGTGCTTGTTTGTATCCTCGCGAGGGGGAGTTCAGTCTATGAGCGATCGTCTCGGCGAGTTTTCTCGCAAACTGTGAAGCCGTATTGTGAATCATGACGCCAATCCGCGGACGTTTTTCAATGTGATACTCCTGACACCAGAGAAAACACGTTCAATTCGAGTGGCAAGTGACCAGCACATTTGGGATGCTGCATTCGAACAAGGCATCGAACTACCCGCGCTTTGTCATCAGGGTTGGTGCCTGACATGCGCGGGGCGCATCGAAGGACTGGGCGAGGTCAACCAAGCCGATTCCTTGGCCTTTTTTCCTCAGGACCGCGCCGCAGGATTTGCGCTGTTGTGTACGGGAAAACCGTGCTCCGACCTAACTATTCGCACGCATCAGGCAGTGGAAATGCGAAAGCACCGGCTGAAGGACGGCCTGCCGTCGCCGTACTCGCAAGGCCTGAAAGCGTAAGGCGGGAGCGGAGAAAATTCGAATGCTCGGTATAGGAGAAAGATTTCCTCGCTTCTCGCTCGTCGCAAACGTCAGCGCCGCGCCGCGCCGCGCCTTCCAGACGATTACGGATGAGGACTATGGCGGCCGTTGGAAGGTGTACTTCTTCTGGCCGAAGGACTTCACTCCTCTCTCGTTGACAGAAATTGTTGACTTTGGCGCATTGGAATCTGAGTTTCGCGAACGGCGAACGCAACTGCTGGGCTGCAGCGTCGAATCCGAGCTAGCACATCTTGCCTGGCGAACCCAGGAAGAAGATTTGAGAGAACTTTCGCTGCCCATGCTGTCAGACCTGAAGCGCGAGTTGTGCGGAGAGCTGGGCATTCTCGACGAAAGCCAGGGCGTCGCTCAACGTGCGACCTTTATCGTCGATCCGGGAGAAGTGGTTCGGTTCATTTATGTAACCGACCCGAACGTCAGCCGTGATCCTGAAGAAGTGCTTCGCGTGCTAGCTGACTTGCAGGATTCCTCTGCGCCATGAACGGCTGACCGTTTTCGATCTCACAAGCGTAGCCAACCATCATGAGGTCCCCGTTCAGAACGACCCTGATTACCGCGCCTCTGGTGCCAAACGCCGTTTCGGTTGTCCCTTCATGGCGAACAAAAGGATATACAGATAGCAGATCACAGGCAGCACAAAGGCATGATGGATCCCGATGCGGTCGGCGATGAACCCTTGCGTCAGCGGAATTACCGCACCTCCTACTATGGCTGTATTTAACAGCCCTGACCCTTCTCCGGTCAGCGGCCCCACTCCCTCGATACCCAGCGTGAAAATGGTTGGGAACATGATGGAGTTGAAGAAGCCGACGAGCAGTATGCTGCCCATTGCGAAATAACCGTTCGTCAGCATCGACAGACAAACCAGAAGCGCACAGGTGATCGCATTAAAGCCAAGCACTACGCGCGCTGGAATCTTTTGCAGCACGGCCGATCCCAGGAAGCGGCCGACCATGGCGCCGCCCCAATACACAGTAAGGAACTTGGCGGCGGTTTCCAGACTAAGGTTCCCGATTGCGGGCTCGTGCATGTAATTCACCAGGAAACTGCCGATCGCGACCTCCGCTCCCACGTAGGCGAAGATACCCACAGCTCCCATGACAAGGTTGCGGTGCCTCCAGATGCTGTCGTGCGCGCCTGCCTCCACCGCATGGCCGCCCTCTGCTTCCGGGATGTGCGGCAGCTTGAACTTGCCGATCACAACCGCCAGCACCACCAACGCAATCGCAATCAAAATGTAGGGCAACTTGACCGATGATGCTTGCTCCACCCGGTAGGTGTGCAGCATGGCGGGATTCATCGCCGCGATCTCGGCTGCCGATTTGGGAGCGGTGGCAAGAATGAGGATGCCGCCAAACACAGGCGCAATGAATGTGCCGAACGAGTTAAAAGCCTGCGTCAAGGTAAGACGGCTGGAGGCGGTTCTGGCCGGGCCGAGCAGTGCTACGTAAGGATTAGCGGAGACCTGCAACGCCGTAATTCCCGCCGCCAGGATGATGAGCGCCGCCAGGAAGAGCGCGAACGACGGAGCGCTGGCCGCTGGAACAAACAGCACTGCTCCCAGGCCCATGGTCAACAGTCCGGCCACCATCATCCACTGGTAGCCGATATGCTCAATGATGACCCCAGACGGAATGGAAAAGACCGCATACACACCGAAGAAGGCCAACTGCACCAGCATTACCTGCGCGTAATCCAGGTCGAAGATTGCTTTTAAGTGCGGGATTAAGATGTCGTTCAGGCAGGTGAGAAATCCCCACATGAAGAAGAGGGTCGTGACCATGGCCAGAGGGCCGCGGTAACTTTGTCCAGTGTCAGGGGCGCTGACGGTATTTGTATTTTGCTGGGCGCCTAATGCCATGCTCACCTTTGGAACTTAGATGTAAGGAACAGGCGGAATTGTATCCCGCCGCAACTCCATGCGCAGTAGAAAAGCGGGCGACCCTTGGAATTTCCGGGTCTAGCCGGTTCCAGCATTGTTGTTGTTCGGGTACTGCGGGCCGCCCGGTTCCCTGCTTGAGTGGCGCAAGCAATTTTCCTTTTGCCACTGGATGCAAGCCTGACGGCGTGCTCTACCCGGGGCTGCGCGCGAGGCCTAATCGCCACGGCGAATGGCCGAAGGCGGAACGAAGTAACGGGGCCAAGGTAGTCCTCAGTAAACCTTACTCCATACACGCTCGAATTGTCCGACTTGAATGTTGGTGGCGGCGGCTGGACTCGAACCAGCGACCTACGGATTATGAGACCGTCGCTCTAACCACCTGAGCTACACCGCCAAATCGACAGAAACGGCCCGTCGCGCCGGGGCCGCAGAGGGCGCAAGCGGAAAACCTGCGGCGCAGAGGAACGCGGAAACCATTCACGGCGCTCACACGAAAGGCCGGACGTGACTGCGTCCAGCCCAATTCCGATTCTAGAAGCGGCTTCGCGGGCTGTCAAACAGCGCAGACCGCAAACGGCCATCAGTCCGATGCCGTTATTTTAAGTACGCCCGCACGATCTCGATCAAGTCATCCGTAACCTCACGAGAAGGTTTCCCACCAGCGATGTGGTCTTTAATGTGGCCTTCCAGAACTTCGCCCATGAGCCCGTTAATGGCGCCGCGGCAGGCCGCCAGCAGTTGGAGAGTGTCCGCACATTCTTCCTGATCGTCGGACAAGGCGCGTTCCACGGCTTCCACCTGACCTTTGATCCTCTTCACCCGATTTAGCAGCTTCGCGCGCTGGTGATCAGCTTTTTTCAAGGCAAGCTCCTTTTTGTTTTTACATACCCTACCCCAGTATGTTATAAACTGAAGTGTCGAGCGACAAACCGTTTTTGATCACGAGGAATATGAATCGCCAAGAGCCCCCAAATAGCCCGCAAATCTTCGATCGTCGCGAGTAGCGCCGACAGCCAAGCATCTTACGCCTCCTCTGGCACGACTCACGCGATCATAACCGTGAAGTGCGAGAGCGGCCTCCCGTGGACGCTCCTGCCCCCGCCAATCCGAAGGGAGGACACCATGTGCAATAACCCGCCACGCAAGGGATCCGAACGCATCTTACAACTCAACTGGGTTCTGACCGGCGATCCATGCAGGCCGCTATGCTCAAGTTGGTCGCTTGACACGCCGGACGCGACCTCAATGGCCAGAATGCCCGGCCTCGCCGAAATCTGTAACCCGGCTGTAATAGAGAAGTGTGAGACTTCAGGGATTCGCACGCGAAAAGAGAAACCGACGCGATCTCTTAAGATGTGCGGGATATAGGTGGCCATGCAGCCTGATCTTCCAGTTCGACCATTTCGGCCTCCCACGGAACCCCTGTGGTTCTCGCAGGGCTTCCGTCGTGGCGTGCTCATGCTCGGACTTGCTCTGGCGGCGCTGGTAGTATCCTGTTTTGCGCAGGATGGCCCACCGGCGGCCGAGCCGCAGCCGCCGTCTCCCGATCCAAAGGCAACCTTCTTTGATCACTCGCAAACCTCGAAGTGGTGGTTTTCCGGACAGGCTAACTTTATCTTCCAGGCGCATGGCGATTTCTACGCTCAATATAGCGGTACCAACAGCCTTAAGAACCATGCCGAGAATGCGACCTCACGCGTGTTGACCTTCTTCTCCGGGTACGAGTTCACGCCGAACACGATGGCTTACCTCGACGTTGAAGAGGCGGGTTGGGGCGGGATCAGTGGCGCCTTGGGACTTGCGGGTTTCACCAATCTGGACGTGGTGCGGAATCCTTCGCTCGGTGCGCAGCCCTATATCGCGCGGCTGATGCTTGAGCAGATCATTCCGCTGTCGAAGGAGAAGATGGAAGTGGAGAGAACTGCATTGTCACTGGCAACTCAAGTTCCGGTGCGGCGATTGGAAATGCGCTTCGGAAAATTCTCGCTGGCCGATTTCTTCGACGTCAATGTCGGCGGAGCCGATAGCCACTACCAGTTTTTGAACTGGGTGATCGCCAACAACGGCGCCTACGATTACGCCGCCGATACTCGCGGCTACACTATTGGAGCGATATTCGATTACGAAGACCGCAACTGGGGCCTGCGCTTCGCGGAAGTGTTGATGCCGAAGGTCGCCAATGGCCCTAATCTCGATGCTGATGTTGCCCGTGCTCGCGCTGAAAACATCGAACTGGAGCTGCGCCCAAAGCTGTTCAAGAACAAAGACACGACCATTCGCCTTTTAAACTACGTCAATCACGCAAATATGGGCGACTACGAGCAAGCCGTGCGGCTCTATCTGGACCATGTCACCCCCACGCCCGACGTCACAGCCACGCGCAAACAGGGGACCATCAAATATGGATTTGGATTTAATTTTCAGCAGGAAGTATCCAGCGACATTTGGGCCTTCGGGCGCTGGGGATGGAACGAAGGGCAACACGAGTCGTTTGCCTACACGGAGGATAACGAAGGCGTGGAGTTGGGCGTGTATGCGAAGGGAACGCGGTGGCATCGCAGCCTCGACCGCGCTGGCACGGCATTCGTCTCGAGTGGCATCTCGAAAGCGCATCAGGCATATCTCGCCAACGGAGGTTTGGGATTTCTTCTCGGCGATGGCGGACTAACGTACGGCCGCGAAACCATCGAGGAAGTGTTCTACACCACGCACATGTGGCGCGGTGTCTTCTTCGCCTTTGACCTGCAGCACGTCAACAACCCCGGATATAACCAGGTCCGCGGTCCTGTGACTGTGCCGGGATTGCGGCTGCATTTGGAATTCTGATATACGCAATCTCATACGCTCTATATTCACAATCCAATGAGTGCCATGGCTATTCGAAAAGGGTGTACTATCATCAAGCCTCCTACAGCACGTCTTGACGTAACGCATAGTGGACACGCCCGAAAAGGAGAAGTTGATCCTGCCTGGACACAAGTTTTTATTCTGTTTGTTTACCTGCTGACCGTCCTCGTTCTTTATCCATATATAAAAGAGGGCAGCTTCAGCTACTTCATCTTTCGGGTCGTAGGTAGCGCAGGAATATTGCTCACCGTGTACGCGACGGGGGTGCGGCCTTCTCTCCTGGTGGTCGCCCTCCTGCTCGCCGTTCCCGCCCTGCTTCAACACATGTTTCTGCCGCAGGAAATGCCGGCGGTCTTTCCGTTCTCAACATTGTCCTCAGCTTTGTGTTTGATGTTTTTGTTGTGGTCATCATCTTTCGTCGTGTCTTCACCAGCCAGCAGCCTAATTCCGAAACAGTCTTCGGAGCGCTATGCATCTATCTGCTGGTTGGATTCAGCTTTGCCAGTATTTATGGAATGGTGGCAACCCTCGACCCAAAGGCGTTTTATCTGGACCCGATGACTAACCTGCATGCCATTCCCAACCGCTTCGACTCTGTCTATTACAGTTTTGGAACCATGACTTCTCTTGGTGCCGCAGGCATTATCGCGGTATCCGGAGAAGCACGCTCGTTTACCGTGATCGAGACCACCCTCGGGGTATTCTATCTTGCAGTTTTGATCGCCAGGCTCATCAGCGCCTATCAGCATCCATCAGCCCTCAGACACAACTGACGCCGCTGCCGCCCAGGGCTGGTAAACTGAATAAGCGATGATCCTCCCGTTCGTTCGCGAGCTCTTCGCGGACGTGGAAAAGTCTTCCGCCTTTGTGCGTGCTGTAGCCCGGGTAAAGGGTGGCGCGGGGCGGACGCGTGTCTCTGGACTTACCCCCACCGGCAAAGCTCTTTTCTACCCACTGCTGCAGCGCTCTTCTTCACGGCCGGTGATCGTCGTCGTTAGTGACAACCGTGCCGTGGACGAATTGTTGCCGGTCGTGCGGTCCCTGGGCGATCTGACGGGCGCCGTGTCGCCCGATGCCGTGATCGGCTTGCCCGCCTACGACGTGTTGCCTTTTGAAAACCTTTCGCCCCATCCCGAGATTCAGGAAGCTCGCGCCACCGCCTTATGGAAGATTGCCTCCGGAGCAACGAGCGTAATTATTACGACCGCGGCCGCTACGACAATGCGCTTGCGCGATACCGAATTTTACTCAGGCTTGGCCAGGGTTGTACGACGCGGCGAGATGATCGATCCCGAGGGACTGGTTGAGCACCTGCGAATGGTCGGTTACAGCCAAGTGGACGTGGTTGAGATGCCGGGCGAGTTTGCGCATCGGGGTGGGTTGCTCGACGTATATTCGCCGGAACTGGATCGGCCCGTCCGCATCGAGCTCTTCGGCGATGAAGTGGAGTCGATCCGCAAGTTCGATCCTGGCACGCAGCGCTCTGCGGCGCTCACCGACGAAGCCATCCTGCTTCCGCTAACCGAAACTCCTGTGGAAGAGGAGGTGCTCGCCGCGATCAACGCGCGGCTTACTGGCGGCCGGCTAGTGGGGAACGAAGAGGTAATCGAGGAGGCGGTCCGGGCAACAGGTGTTGCTGTATTTCCGGGCTGGGAACTCTACGCCCCCGCCGTTGCCAAGAAGGAGAATTTTTTTGACGATCTGCTTCCGGGCGCGACCATCATTCTCGACGAACCGGATGCTCTGGATATCGCGCACGATAGTTGGTGGTCGAAAGTGAACGAGGCGCACGAGCGCAGCCTGGTCGGTAATCTGGTTCGTCCTGAGCACTTATACCTAACGCCGGAACAATGGCACGAGCGCCTGCAGTACGCGGCTGTCATCGCCGTCGAGCAACTAGGAATCGAGAACGCAGGCGACGAAGAACATCTCACCTTGCAGACTCATCCCACGACGCGCTTTCATGGCTCGGTCGCTGCCATGACCGAAGAAGTTGGTCGTCTCGCGCGGGAGGGCAAGCGAGTCGTTTTTGCCGTGTCGAGCACCGGCGAAGTCGAACGTCTGGCCGACGTCTTCAACGAGTACAACCTGTCGTTCCGCATTGGCAGCCGTACACCCAAGCCAGGCAGCGAAGTGTATGTCGACGAGTCGTCGTACTTCGCGGAGGACGTGGAAGCCACAACGATCGTGAAGGCTTATGTGCCCGAAGGAGTCGCACTGCCCGAGGCAAATCTGGTTCTCTTCGGAGCTCGTGATCTGTTCGATGAACCGGAGGTTACGCTGGGCCGGCCGCAACGGCAGAAGTCCAAAGTGTCGGCCTTCCTCTCCGATTTTCGCGATCTCGCAATCGGCGACTATGTGGTGCACGTCGAGCATGGCATTGGCCAGTATCAGGGGCTGAGAGAGATTTCTCAGGAAGACGGCGGAACGGCCGAGTTCATGATCCTGCAATATGCCGAGGGTGCACGTTTGTATGTCCCGCTCACACGGTTGGACCTGGTGCAGAAGTACCGCTCGTCGGAAGGCGTGAAGCCAGCGCTGAATCGGCTGGGCACGCAGCAGTGGCAGAAGACTAAGGCGCGCGTGAAGAAGGCCATGCAAGACATGGCCGAAGAGCTTCTGAAACTCTACGCCGTGCGCAAGACCGCCGAAGGACATGCGTTCGCTGCCGACAGCGAATGGCAACGCGAACTTGAAGACACCTTCGAGTTCAATGAAACCGAAGACCAGATGAACGCGATTGTTGACGTCAAGCGCGACATGGAGTCGGCGACGCCGATGGACCGTCTGCTATGCGGTGATGTCGGTTACGGTAAGACGGAAGTCGCCATGCGCGCGGCGTTCAAAGCGGTCAACGACAATCGCCAGGTCGCGGTGTTGGCGCCGACCACGGTGCTTACCTTCCAACACTACAATACATTTCGCCAGCGCTTCGTGGCCTTTCCCATTAAGATCGAGATGCTCAGCCGCTTCCGCACCGCCAAGCAGCAAAAGGAAACCATCGCCAAGATTGAGGCGGGCGAGGTCGACATCGTTATCGGCACGCACCGCGTTTTGTCCAAAGACATAAAGTTTAGCGACTTAGGCTTGGTGATCGTAGACGAGGAGCAGCGGTTCGGCGTTCGCCACAAGGAGCGGCTGAAGCAGCTTCGCAAGGAAGTGGATGTCCTCACCATGTCCGCGACGCCCATCCCCCGCACCTTGCACATGTCGCTGCTGGGACTGCGCGATATGAGCGTGATCGAGACGCCGCCTAAGGATCGCATGGCAATACAGACGGTAGTGGCGGCGTGGGATGAGAAGCTGCTCCGCTCGGCAATCGAGAAAGAGTTGGAGCGCGGCGGGCAGGTCTACTTTGTGCATAATCGTGTGGAGAGCATCTACGAGGTCGCCGACAAGTTGCGAGAGATGGCGCCCAAGGCGCGCATCCTGATCGGCCACGGTCAGATGCCTGAGAGCGAACTGGAGCGCGTCATGCTGTCTTTCATGCGGCACGAAGCCGACATCCTGGTTGCGACCACGATCATCGAGAATGGCCTGGATATTCCGCTCTGCAACACCATCATCATCAACCGCGCCGACCGCCACGGATTGTCGGAGCTGTATCAGTTGCGCGGACGCGTTGGCCGTTCTGACCGCCGCGCCTATGCCTATCTGCTCATTCCGCCTGACCGCGAGCTGACCGACCTGGCACGGAGGAGGCTGGCGGCGCTGAAAGAATTCAGCGATCTAGGTGCGGGATTCAAGATTGCCGCGCTCGACCTGGAATTGCGTGGCGCGGGAAATCTGCTAGGGGGTCAGCAGAGTGGTCACATTGAAGCCGTCGGTTTCGAGCTTTACACCACCATGCTGGAGCGCACCGTGCGCGAACTGAAGGGCGAGGTAGAAAAGGAGGAGGCGGAAACGCAATTGAACCTGGGATTGAACATCCGGATCCCTTCCGACTACATCCCAGAAGAGAACCAGCGGCTGCGCATGTACAAACGCGTTGCTGCCGTGGAGACAGAGGCGCAGCTGGAGGATGTCGCCGGAGAGTTGGGCGACCGTTACGGCACGCCGCCTCCGCCGGTTCGAAGCCTGTTGGATTATGCAACTCTGAAATTGCTGTCCCAGCGGGTCGGCGTGGCACAGATCGAGCGTCGCCGCGAGGCCGTGAGCATACGCTTCACCGAGAGCGCTCTGGTCGATCCGGAACGCTTGGCGCGTTTTGTAGCCGTAGAATCTGGAAGCCAGTTCACGCCAGCGGGTGTGCTGAAGTTTACGCTGAAAGGGAAGCAACCAGAACAGGTGCTGGCGCGACTGAAGTCGTTGCTCGAACAATTGGCGGGAGAGCAGCAGCCAGTTGCATGATAAGTTAGCGTTTCATTCCACCCAAGGGGACTCATGAAGAAGCAGGTTTGCAAGGTGGTGTTTCCGGCGGCAGGACTGGGCACGCGATTTCTTCCGGCCACCAAGGCCCAACCCAAGGAGATGATGCCGCTGGTGGACAAGCCCATCATTCAATACGGCGTGGAAGAGGCGCTGGCCTCTGGTTGCGACCAAATCATCATTGTGACTGGCCGCGGCAAGAGCGCGATCGAAGACCACTTCGATGTTAGTTACGAGCTGGAGAAGATGCTGGAAGAGCGTGGCAAGACCGATTTGCTGGCAATCGTTCGCCAGATTTCGGAGATGATCCACATTGCCTATGTCCGGCAGAAAGAAGCCATGGGCCTGGGTCACGCGGTCTTGATGGCGCGCGAGCTGGTTGGAGATGAACCGTTCGCTGTGATCCTGGCCGACGACATCATTGACGCCGAAGTCCCTTGCCTGAAGCAGATGATCGAGGTCTACAACGAAACGGGATGTTCAGTGTTGGCGACGCAGGTAGTCGAAGGTAAAGCAATCTCTTCGTATGGGGTGCTCGATGCCAAGCCAGTTCCTGGCAAATGGAATGGCCGTCTCTTCGAAGTTCAGAACCTCGTGGAGAAGCCAAAGCCGGAAGATGCACCCTCGAACCTGGCGATTATCGGACGGTACATTTTGACGCCCGCGATCTTCGAGATGCTGGATTCAACTGGGTTGGGCGCGGGGGGCGAGTTACAGCTCACCGACGGCCTGAAACAGCTACTCAAGAAAGAGAAGATTTACGGATACACTTTCGAAGGTAAGCGGCACGACACCGGCGACAAGCTGGGCTTCCTCAAAGCGACGGTGGAGTTCGCGCTGAAGCGCGACGATCTCGGCGGTGAATTTCGGGAGTATTTGAAAACACTGGAGCTGTGAGAGGCGGGAAACACTCGCTCAATCCGCTAGCTACGTTCAAACATCCCCCCGAACAAACTGTGTGGTATTGACACTCAAACTTTTTGACTTTCCTTCAGCTTGCGCGATTTGATTTCCACGCCATCGGCGAGTTTCTGCTTGTGGGCCTCTAGCTTCTTCGCCACGGAGTCTTCGTAAAGGCCGATCATCTGCGCCGCGAGGATACCTGCATTGGTCGCTCCCGGCTTGCCGATGGCAACGGTCGCCACGGGAATTCCGGCGGGCATCTGCACCATGGCGAGCAGTGAGTCGAGGCCGAGCAGCGCGGTAGAAGGAATTGGGACGGCAATCACCGGCAAGGTAGTTTCGGCGGCAATGACGCCAGCAAGATGCGCAGCTCCGCCCGCGCCGGCGATAACCACCTTTACGCCACGAGCTTTTAGCCCGCGCGAATACTCGCTGGTACGCGCCGGCGAGCGGTGCGCCGAGGTGATGTCGATTTCGTAAGGAATGCCGAACTCGGCGAGTGCCTTCGCAGCCTCGTTCATGATCTCGAGGTCGGAGTCGCTGCCCATGACGATGGAGACGAGAGGATTGTCCATGTTTAGGATCTTCTGTGATGAACCTTTCTGCCGTCCCTACGGGACTCGGAATTGATTAAACGCTTACCCACCGCTGAAGCGGTGGGCTATCATCTTCCGTCCCGCAAGGCGGGACTGCTCTTCTTTGCGATAGACATTCCTGGAGTAGTTGTTTGTGTACTGGTTCACAACTATTTTCCCGCTCGCAGATGTTTCAATCCCCGTGCCGCAATGTCCTTGCGATAGTGCATGCCGGCGAAACGAATTTTCATGACCGCGTCGTAGGCTCGCTCCACCGCATCCGGCAGATCTTTACCCCGTGCGGTCACGCCCAGCACGCGGCCGCCAGAAGTGTAGTACGCACCATCGCGCCGGTTCGTGCCGGCATGGAAGACTTTCACTCCGTAGATTCGTTCGGCTTCGTCCAGGCCGCTGATAAGTTTACCCGCCTCAAAGGCGCCGGGATATCCGCCTGAGGCCATCACGACGCAGACTGCGGGATCATGGCTCCAGCGAAAATCGCCATCGCTAACGCGGCCTTCGATGGACGCTTCAATAGCTTCGAGCAGGTCGCTTTCCATGCGCATCACTGATCGGCTGGGTCTCCGGATCGCCGAAGCGGCAGTTGAACTCCAGCACCATGGGCCCTCGTGCCGTCATCATGATGCCGCAATACAGGATGCCTTTGTACTCCGCACCCTCGGCCCTCATGCCGGTGACCACCGGGCGCGCGATGTGGGTCACCAGCCAGTCGCGCATCTGGGCATCGACCATCTGGTCGGTCGAATAGGCGCCCATGCCCCCTGTGTTCGGACCCTGATCGTTGTCATATACGCGCTTGTGATCCTGTGTCGCTACGAGAGGAACCACCCGCTCGCCGTCGCTCAATACCAGGAACGATAGTTCTTCACCCCTCAGGTACTCCTCCAGCACCACGCGCGATCCGGCCTCACCCAGCATCTTGCCGTTAAGCATGTCCTCGGCGGCACGCTGGGCTTCCTCCTTCCTCTGAGCGATGATGACGCCCTTGCCGGCAGCGAGACCGTCGGCCTTCACCACAACCGGAGCATGAAACAACTTTATGGCCTCATGAACTTCTTCCTTGTTGGCGCAGACCGAGTATTTCGCCGTCGGGATATGGTGGCGCTGCATGAACTCTTTGGCGAAGCTCTTGCTGGATTCCAATTGCGCCGCGGCTTTGGTCGGTCCAAAGACAGGCCAGCCGCGCCTCAGAAACTCGTCTGCCACGCCCAAAGTCAGCGGAAGCTCAGGACCGACTACGGTGACGTCAGGGTTGAGCCTACTCGCAAGCTGCACCAGTGAATCCAGGCTCTTGAGGTCTGCGGCGACACATTCAGCGTCGTTTGCAATGCCACCGTTCCCAGGAGCACAGTAAAGCTTCTTTACTCGCGGCGACTGCCGCAGCTTCCACACGAGCGCGTGTTCGCGACCACCGCTGCCGAGGACGAGGACTTTCATGGGATCACGCTTCGCACAACTTATGTGGCGAGCACAATATTAGACGTAGAGCGAAACAAAAGAGTAGGGCGCGATGCACCGGTTGTCAACCGATCGGCGAAGCTCCTGAAATGACACGGACGTTGAACTGCCCCTAGCTGGAAAAGCGCGAAACGCCCAATACAATCTGCAGCCGCTTGCAATCCGTTATTAACTGTCGTTAACTAAGCAATGACAATTCCTTATGATTACGGTTTCCAAAGAGGATTATCTTAAGGCCATCCTCGAAGCCGAAGGCGAGGGTGAACAGGTCATCGCCGCCCGCCTGGCCCAGTGGCTTTCGGTGTCGGCGCCCGCGGTCACTATGGCTTTGCGGCGCCTCAAGCGCGACGGACTGGTGTCCGTGCGAAGTGACGGGCGAGTACAACTCACGGTGGAAGGCCGGAAGATCGCCAGACGACTGGCCATACGACATCACCTGATCGAACGTATGCTGTATGAGATTTTCGGCATGGAGTGGTACAAGGTGCATGACGAAGCCGAGCGTCTGGAACATGCTGTCTCTAGCGACTTTGAGGCGATGCTCACGCGCAAATTGGGTCGCGGCGGGCCTTGTCCGCATGGCAATTCGCCGACCCCTGAGCTTCCGCGTACCAAGCGTAAGCGTGGGCTGGTGCTGCTTTCCGAATCGCAGGCCGGGAGGCATTATGCGGTGCAAAGCGTTTATGAGCGCGACCGCAGGCTGGGAGAATTCTTGGAGAAACTCGGTATTCGCCCGGGCGCTGAGATCGCGGTTAGTCTTCGAAACTATGACGACACCCTAAGCCTCGTCACTGGGGCGGGTAAGGTGTCGCTAGGCCGCAGTGCTGCGGAAAAAGTGTGGGTGGCGGCTACCGGTAATGACAGGTCGGCACCGTCAAAAAAATAATTAACCACAGTTTAGTGATTCCTATATACTTCGGATAAGGATGTGGGCTGACGAGCCAAGGCTACTTCCTTTTCTGGTGAGCTCTGAACACGCGACCCAAAATACCGCGCAGCCCGCAAGACCTAGCTCAGGATGGAATCGGGGCTACCGACCTCGGTCACGTGTCTCTGGAGGAGGTGCACAGTTCCGTCGCGGTGCCGCACCATGAGGCGGGATTCTGGCAGCAGTGGCGCGCGTTTGTTGGGCCTGCGATTCTGGTCAGCGTCGGCTATATGGACCCCGGCAACTGGGGGACCGACCTGCAAGGCGGTGCTCAGTTCAAGTATGGGCTGTTGTGGGTCGTCGCATTGGCCAGCCTGATGGCCATCTTCATGCAGGTAATCTCCGCCCGATTGGGAGTTGTGACCGGGAAGGACCTTGCCCAATGCTGTCGCGATTGGTATCCCAAGTGGACCCGCTGGCCCAACTGGCTGATGAGTGAAGTAGCAATTGCCGCGTGCGACCTGGCAGAAGTGTTGGGGAGCGCCGTAGCTCTCAACTTGCTGTTCCATATTCCACTGCTTTGGGCGGTCATCATTACAGGCTTGGATGTGTTGCTGCTGCTGGCTTTGCAGCGGTTTGGGATGCGTACCATCGAGGCCATCGTCGTCCTTCTGATAGCCACCATCGGGGTGTGCTACTTCATCGAGATTTTCGTTCTTCCGGCAACCCAGCCCAGCTTTCTGGAGATGGGACGGGCGCTGGTGTCACCGCACTTTCGTCAGGCAGGGATGTTATACATTGCGGTCGGCATCATCGGCGCGACCGTGATGCCGCACAACCTGTACCTGCACTCCGCCTTGGTGCAGAGCCGTAAGCTGCAGAAAGACGAGCCATCCATGCGGCGCGCGGTCCGTTTCAACACTATCGACTCAACCGTGGCCCTGACCATTGCCTTCTCGGTTAATGCGGCGATCCTGGTACTAGCCGCAATGGTGTTCTTTGGCAAGGAAAGCGTGACCGTGACCGGCGGCCAAGTGGTGACGTTCAAGCCTGACAGCGATTGGATTCGAGTCGCGTATTTAACGCTGGCGCCGTTGTTGGGGACTGCGGTTGCCAGCACTCTGTTTGCCGTGGCGTTGCTGGCAAGCGGCCAGAGCAGCACCATCACCGGCACGCTCGCCGGGCAAGTCGTGATGGAAGGCTTCATGCATTGGCGAATCAAACCGTGGCTACGGAGGCTCATCACGCGCACCCTGGCCATCCTTCCCGCGGTCTTCGTTATTGGCCTGCGAGGCGAGAGCAGCGTCACCGATGTTCTGATCCTGAGTCAAGTGGTCCTGGCGCTGCAGCTTCCATTCGCGATGTTTCCGCTGCTGCACTTTACGAGCTCCGGCAAGCGAATGGGGAAGTGGAAGAACGGATGGTTTCTCTTGATGACTGGATGGGCGAGTGCAATCCTGATTACCGTGATTGACATCTATGGTCTGCCTGATTCACTGAGAGCTGCGTGGCAGGTCATCGCCGGTGGATGAATGTAAGAGTTCTTTACCATGACGCGGCTGAACAGAGTACTAGGAGGCAGCAGACCCCTCGCCGACTAAGGTCGGTTCGGGGGTGGCCATAAAAGAGGACTGAGAACGCGCGCCTGAAGGTACGCCCCTTCGCAAGCGTCGAGACTCGAGTTGTCCGGCAAACATCCCGCTGCACCTCTTTCAACTGTCGGCAGAGTGAAACCACTATGTACGAAACTATTCTCGTGACCTTAGACGGAACGCCGACCGACCGGGCGATCATCGAACACATCAAGCAACTTGCGAAACTTGCACACAGCCATTTGGTATTGCTGCATGTGGCCGATGGTTGGGCGGCTAGAACATATGGCCCGGACGCCGTCAGTCCTGAGATATCGGAAGATACAGCGTATCTGGAAAAGGTTCGGTCGGAGTTTCAGTCCCTTGGCATTCCCACGCAGGCGGAGCTGGCGTATGGCGAACCCGCGAACGAAATCGTCAAGTGGGTCCAGCAAAAACGTTGCGACCTGGTGGCGATGAGCACACACGGACACCGTCTGCTGGCCGATATATTCCTCGGCACTACAGCCAGCCGGGTGCAGCACAGTATTAGCGTGCCGGTTCTTCTTGTCAGGGCAAAATAAACGTTGGGCGGAAAACCCATGATTCAGGGCGTGTCCTTAATGCCGGTGGCGTTGTTTCTGGCCCTCGCGCTTGGAGCTACCGCCCAGCAACAGCCGTCCAAGAATCCCGCAGCAAGCGCGGCTTCGGACGATGCAGTAGCCAATCCCGCCCGCCCGACCGTGTCCACTCCCGCAACCCTTACTCCAGCCGGCTATTTTCAGTTTGAAACCGGCGTTCTGGCTGCGTGGAATTCTCCGGAGTTGTCCTCGCAGCAAAGCTTTAACGAAGTAATAAAGTTTTCGCTGTCGCGCTGGATCGAATTGTTGGTTGAGGCAGAGCCGTTTGCGCATTCTAACGCTGCCGATGGCCCCCCCAACGGGTCGGGAGACGTGGATGTCGGGATCCAGGCGATTGTTCATCACGGGGAGGGCGCAAATCCTACGATCGCGATGAGTTATTTCGGCCGCGCTTACAGCGGAGACGCACCTGACCTCGACATCGGCAGCTTTCAGAACTCAGGGCTGCTTCTTGTGAGCGCGGACGTGAAAGGCTTCCACTATGACACCAACTATATCTTCAACGAAGTCGTCAACGGCGCGGTTCGGAGGGCCCAGTTTGGGCAGACGCTCTCGGTGTCACATTCACTGGGAAAGAAGTTCGGAATCTCCGGGGAAATATGGCATTTCACCCAGCCGTTTCTACGCAGCAACACCGTCGGCAACTTGTGGGCGCTGAACTATGACGTGCGGAAAAACCTTGTACTGGATTGCGGTTTCAATCGAGGACTAACCAGTACGTCCACGCGCTGGGAAACATTTGCCGGATTCACCTACTTGCTGCCGCACAAGATCTCTATCCATTGATAAGGCCAACAGCTTAGCGCCATCCACAACCGCGGAGTCATGTAAGTTCGGTTGTGTAAAAAGCGAGAGGGTGTAAGTTGGCTTTGGCCTCACAAGCTGAAGCCGGTACTCGAAAGGAGTCTTACACCCATGGCGAAGGTTACACCCATCACGGAGCAGTTCCAACACTTCCTGGCGGAGATGAAGGAGAGTTTCTGGGGCGATCTGTGCGGTCGCACGCAACAGGCGTGGAAGAAGTATTTCGAAGCCGAGTCGGAGCGACTGCGCGACCTGTATAGCGGCTGGGCGTCGTACGAGCGGAGGAAGAGCCCGCAGCGCGATTACCGCAACGGCTATTATGAGCGGGATTTTGTCACCCGCTTCGGCACCCTGCGGCTGCGCATTGCGCGCACTCGCCGGAAGAACTTTCTGCCGCCGGGGCTGGAGAAGTTTCAGCGGCGGGCGCCGGAGCTGACGCTACTGATCCGGGAGGCGTTCTTGCGCGGCATCTCCACCCGGCAAGTGGGGCGGCTGGTGGCTACGCTCACCGGCCAGGTGGTGAGCGCGCAAACCGTCTCGCAGCTCAGCCGCGACCTGGATGAGGCGGTGCGCCAGTTTCACCAAGCGCCGCTCGACGACGACTGGGCGTACTTGTTCTTGGATGGGGTGAGCTTACGGGTGCGACGGCCCAGCGGGCGACAGCGAGTGCAGATGCTGGTGGCTTACGGAGTGCGGCGCGACGGCACTCGCCAACTGCTCGCCTTTTTGCAGACGCGCGGCGAGAGTCAGGCCGATTGGGAGGCGCTGCTGCGCAGGATCTGTACCGGCGCGGCCTGGAAGGCAAGCACCTGCTGCTGATCATCACCGACGGTTGCCCCGGATTGGCGGCGGCGATCCAGGCCGTCTATCCGCGGGCCGGGCATCAGTGCTGCTGGGTCCACAAGATGCGCAACATTCTGGAGAACGTGCGCAAACGCGATGACGACACGGTCAAAGCCGACGCCCAAGCTATCTATCTGGCCGAGGGTCGCTCCGCCGCGCAAGCCGCGGCGCGCGCTTTCTGCCGGCGCTGGCGAACGGTGTATCCCCGCATGGTACGGCGGCTGGAACGCGATCTGCTGGAGTTACTGTCGTTCTTCCGCTTGCCCCGCCATCTGTGGAGGAAGCTGCGCACCACCAACATCATTGAGCGCTGCTTCGTGGAGGTGCGCCGACGAACCCCGGCCCATGGTCTGCTTTGTCAACGTGCAGAGCGTCGAACGAATCCTTTACTCCATCTTCCAGCGCTTCAACCTGGAATGGAAAACCCGCACCCTCCGCGTTTTTACACAAGCAGCTTGACGTCACCCGTTTGCGGCTAGTTCCTTAGTGGGAACCTCAGCGATTCCCGTGCCCTCACGCGCGTAGAGCATAGCTATAATGCGGGTAGAATGGATTTCCTTGAGCTGTTGGATGGCGCGGAATATCTCGCACAGCAAGGCAATCCGCAGATCGCCGGCCTCGACTACGACAGTCGGCGGGTGCAACCGGGCTGGTGTTTCGTGGCCATCCGCGGCAAGAGCACCGACGGCAATCGCTACATCGATGCCGCTCTCCTGGCTGGGGCAGTTGCCGTGGTCAGTGACTCTTTGCCACCCCGTCCGGGTGTCGCATGGGCGCAGGTCCCGCACGGGCGGCGAGCACTGGCGCGGCTTAGCGCAAACTTTTACGGTCGTCCCGCGGAACGGCTGGCCATCTCTGGCATTACCGGCACCAATGGCAAGACGACGACGGCGTTCATCTTGAACGCCATGCTGCGAGCCGCCGGACGCAAAGCTGCGCTAGTGGGTACGGTGGAATATCGCATCGGCGAAGAGGTCCTGTCTGCTCCCCATACCACTCCCGAGGCCCTGGAATTGAACCAGCTTTTCGCGCGTGCGGGGGAGGCGGGTTGTGGCGAAGCGGTGATGGAGGTATCCTCGCACGCCTTGGAGCAGCAGCGGGTTTACGGAGTGCCGTTCGATGTTGCGGTGTTCACCAATCTCACACGTGACCACCTCGACTATCACGGAACTATGGAGCAATATTTCGCTTCGAAAACGATCCTCTTCAAAGGATCGGGTACCGAGCCGCCGAGAGCGGCGGTCATCAACCATGAGGACGAATACGGTCAGCGTCTTGTCAAGCTGCTCAGGAAGCAACAGCAGTTGATCACGTACGGTATGAATAGCGGCGATTTCCGGGCCAAGGATCTCAGCATCGAGACGGGCGGAACCCACTTCACCCTGGTGACGCCCGCAGGCCAATACCCAATTTGGAGTCCACTATTGGGACGGGTGAACGTGCTCAACTTGATCGCAGCGTCGGCGGCTGCTTATGCGCGCAATATCGAGCCCACGGCCATCGCCATGGCGGCTAGTGAACTGGCCCAGGTGTCTGGGCGTTTCCAACGCGTTGCTGTTGGCCAGCCGTTCACTGTGATTGTGGATTATGCTCACACCGACGACGCGCTGCGTAATCTCACGGCAGTCGCGCGCGACTTCTTGGCGCTACGTGGAGGGCCGGGTAGAGTCATCACCGTGTTCGGGTGCGGCGGAGATCGCGACCGCAGCAAGCGTCCCTTGATGGGCGAGGCGGCAGGAGCCGGCAGCGACTTCGTAGTGCTAACCAGCGACAATCCGCGGAGCGAGAACCCCCTCGACATCATCAATGACGCGTTACCGGGGTTGCAGCGTTCCGGCACACGTTACACTTTGGAACCTGATCGCCGCAAGGCTATCACCCTCGCAATCAACGAGGCCAAAGCCGGTGATGTTGTTCTCATTGCCGGAAAGGGCCACGAGAAGATCCAGGTCACCGCTGCGGGCGTTATCCCATTCGACGATATTGAGGTGGCGCGTCACGCCCTGGCGAGTGCCGGATACGAAACCGCCCAAACGGTGCGGACCCCAAAATCATGAAGTTGACCCTCTCGAGCGCTGCCGAATTTATGCAGGCCACAGGAAAATTTGATCCTGCTGCCGTCGCCGCTGGCTATTCCATTGACTCTCGTACGTTGCGGCCGGGAGATCTGTTCTTTGCAGTTCGGGGCGAGCGGCTGGATGGGCACGAGTTTGTCGAGGCGGCGCTCGCCAAGGGAGCCGTTGGGGCTGTCGTTGGCAAAGATCAGCAGGCGCGGTTCGCACAGAGGTATCACCTGTTGGAGGTGGAGGATCCGCTGCTGGCATTGCAAAGGCTTGCTGGCGCTGTCCGTCGCCTTTGGGGCAAGCCACTCATCGCTATTACCGGGTCGGCGGGCAAAACGACGACCAAGGAAGCCATTGCCCATGTATTGGGCACAACTCATCGCGTACTGAAATCGCAAGGTAATTTGAACAATCATTTCGGCATGCCTCTGCAATTGCTCAGGCTGGAGCCGGAGCATGAAATTGCCGTGGTCGAAATGGGGATGTCGCATCCCGGCGAGATCACCGCACTCGCCAAGCTGGCAGAGCCCAACTGTGGTGTAGTGACTATGGTTGCTCCTGTCCATCTGGAGTTCTTCGCGTCCATTGCAGCCATCGCTCGTGCCAAGTACGAACTGATCCAGTCGCTTCCGGCTGGCAGTATCGCCGTGCTGAATGCCGACGATGAATACGTCTCGCAGTTCGGGCAAGACTTCCACGGGAAGGTCGTCACCTTTGGACTGCAGAAGCCGGCCGAAGTATCGGCTCGCAAGATTGAATCGCATGGCCGCCTGGGCTCGGTGTTCGAAATTGTGGTCGAGGACGAGCATGTTCCGGCGGCGCTGCCATTGTTGGGCGAGCACAGCATCTATAACGCACTTGCGGCAATCGCTGTCGGATTGCAGTATGGAGTGCCACTGTGCTTGGCCGCCGCATCGCTTGCCACGCTGGCACCAGGAGACAAGCGGGGAGAAATACTGAACTACGCTGGAGCGACCATCATCAACGATTGCTACAATTCCAATCCGAAGGCTCTCGACAACATGGTTCGGTCTCTGGCCCAGATTTCCGCCCGGCGCCGCATCGTGGTTGCCGGCGAGATGCTGGAACTCGGGCCGGCAGCGCAAGTGATGCACCGCGATTGTGGACAACACATGGCGCAGTACGGCATTGATCGGCTGCTCGGGGTGCGTGGACTGGCGAAGTCAATGGTGGAAGGCGCACTGGCGGCGGGAATCGATGCCGAGTTCGTGAGCACGCCGGAGGAGGCGGGGGCGTGGCTGCAGCGCGAAGTCAGAACCGGTGACGCAGTCCTGCTCAAGGCGTCGCGCGGCGTGCGCCTGGAGCTCGCGCTCGAGGTCTTGGATTGGCAAAACACAGGACGTTGCGCATTAGAAACCAGTTCCAAGATTAGTGTATTCGCTTGTACGGTAGTGCGGGCCCGGCTAACGAGCGGAAAGAAAAACCGCTTCAGGCTGTTGAGGACGGTGATCTCAACGATTGAAGCGAGATCATTTGCCCGGGGTGTACGCGGCGCCAAAGCGCCGCACTACCTGTACCCGCGGGACTACATCAATTGTGGAACGGCGCGGGAGTTGCAGCTCCTGCACGACTTTCAGAACGGGGAAGAATTTGCTCTATTGGTTGTTGTACCAGAAGGGTTTTCTTGTCTTTCATATCGGCCCGTTCCGAATCTTTCGCTATTTGACTTTCCGTACCACGTTTGCCAGCCTTACTGCGCTGTTCATTGGCCTCATCATTGGCCCAGAGGTGGTCCGCCGCCTGCGTGAATTCCAGATTGGTCAGTACATCCGCGAAGACGGGCCCAAGGATCACCTCAAGAAGGCCGGCACGCCAACCATGGGCGGCCTGCTGATTGTAGTGGGCATGATCGTCCCAACCTTGTTGTGGGCCGATCTCAGCAACCGCTTCGTGTGGATTGCGGTTTTAGCGACGCTGGCGTTTGGCGCCATCGGCTTCACCGATGACTACTTGAAGGTCGTGCATCGCCGCAACCTCGGCCTTACCGCGCGGGCCAAGCTGCTCTACCAGTTTCTGGCGGCTCTTGTGATAGGCGCGATCTTCAGTGCTCTCGAAACCCACGGACTATATTCCACGCGCCTGATCGTGCCTTTCCTTAAGCATTTTCGTCCAGACTTGGTGATCAGCCGGCTACACCACGGTTACCTCTCGCCATTGGCATTTCTGCCCTTCCTCGCGTTCGTGGCCATCATCATCGTGGGATCCAGCAATGCCGTGAATCTCACCGACGGTCTGGATGGACTGGCGATTGGCTGCACCGTGATCGCAGCGGGGGCGTTGAGTGTGCTCACTTATGTCAGCGGCCACGCGGTGTTTGCTGATTACCTCGAGCTTTCCAAAATGCCTCAGGTCTCGGAGGTGACCATTTTCTGCGGTTCCATGGTCGGCTCGGCGATCGGGTTTCTCTGGTATAACGCACATCCTGCGGAAATCTTCATGGGCGATGTGGGATCGTTGGCGCTAGGCGGTGCAATCGGGACCGTCGCCGTCATCATCAAGCAGGAGTTGTTGCTACCGTTCATCGGTGGTGTCTTCGTGATTGAGGCCCTGTCGGTGATACTTCAGGTGGGCTCGTACAAGCTGCGCAAGAAGCGCATTTTCAAGATGGCCCCCATTCACCACCACTTTGAACTGATGGGCTGGAGCGAGTCGAAGGTGATCGTGCGTTTCTGGATTGCCTCGCTGGTGTTTGCACTCTTTGCTCTCACCACCTTGAAGTTGCGCTAGGGGCACGGCAAACGTGGCACAATGACGACGCAAGCACAATTTTGATGGACCTTAAAGGCAAACGCGTGTTGGTAGTCGGGCTCGGCAAGTCCGGGGTGGCCAGCGCTTTGTTCCTGGAGAAGCATGGGGCGCGGGTTGCTGTTTCCGACGCCAAATCGCTGGAGCAACTCCGTCACGAAATTCCTTTGCTATTGGACCATGGCATCACCGTCGAAACCGGACAGCATGGCGAGCGCACTTTCCGCGATCAGGACCTGATCGTGATCAGTCCGGGGGTCCCTTTCGATGTTCCGCAACTGGTGCAGGCGCGCACGTTGGGTATCCCTGTGATCGGCGAGATGGAACTTGCGGCGCGTTCCCTGAAGGGCCAAATCGTCGCCATCACCGGCTCCAACGGGAAGACCACTACCACCACCCTGGCTGGGGAAATCATTATGGCTGGAGGTGGTAAGGCACTAGTCGGCGGAAATATCGGAACGCCGGCCATCACCTTCGTCGAAAGGTCCACTGAAGACACCTGGGTCGTGCTGGAGATTAGCAGCTTTCAACTGGAGACCGTCGAGAACTTTCACCCTCACATCGCGGTGGTGTTGAATGTCACTCCAGATCACCTTGACCGGCACTATTCGTTCGAAAATTACGCGGCAGCCAAGGCCCGCATTCTGGAAAACCAGGACATGAATGATTTCGCCGTATTGAACGCCGACAACCAGCCTTGCGTCGCGATGGCCGTCCAGGCGAAAGCACCGGTGTACTGGTTCAGCCGGTCGAAGGAGATTGCCGACGGAGCGTTCGTCCGCGATGGGAGCATAGTTTGGCGAGACAAGCATGGCGATCGCGAGATCATGCCCACCAGGGAGATTTCGCTGAAAGGGGCGCACAACCTCGAAAACGTGTTGGCAGCCGTCTGTGTCGGAATGTTGGCCGGAGTGGAGCCGGCACAAATCTGGCGCGCGGTATCCGAATTCAAAGCGGTGGAGCATCGCCTCGAGTATGTGGCCACGGTTCGTGACGTCGAGTACTACAACGATTCGAAGGCAACCAATGTTGATGCGACCATTAAAGCCTTGGAGTCGTTCCCGGGGAGGATCCACCTCATTCTTGGCGGCAAGGACAAGGGCAGCGACTACAGTTTGCTGAATGGGTTGCTCAAGGAGCGAGTGAAGCGCGTCTATACCATTGGTGCGGCGGCTGCCAAGGTCGAGTCGCAGGTGCGAGGAACCGAGATCATGAGCGTCGGGACGCTTGAGGCCGCAGTCAAGCGGGCTAGCGAATCTGCCACTGCGGGCGATGTAGTGTTGCTGGCTCCGGCCTGCGCCAGCTTCGATCAGTTTGAAAGCTACGAAGAGCGCGGCAGGCTATTCAAAGAGTTGGTCCGACAGTTGGCATCGCGGGAACAGCAGCGAGAGCATGTGAGCGGCACGGTTCGCGGAGGTAATGCTTAATGGCCAAGCGGGTCAGCGTGGATAAATGGCTGTTCACGGTTACGCTGTTGCTCGTCTTCATTGGATTGGTAATGGTTTTCAGCGCCTCGGCGGTAATGGCGAAAGAGCGCTTTGGTTCGCCTTATGGCTTCCTGCTGCGGCAGATGGCATGGGCGGGCGCCGGCATCGCAGCCATGGTTGTCATTATGAATATCGACTACCGCAAATACCGGCGAGCATCGGTGGTCTTCACTTTTCTGGGATTTACCTCGCTCTTACTGATTGCCGTTTTCCTGTTTCGCGATTCCCACAACACCCACCGCTGGATTAAGCTTGGTGGCTTCTCCTTGCAGCCTTCCGAACTGGCGAAGCCCGCAATCATCTTTTATCTCGCCTACTTCCTGGAATCGCGCTGGCAGCAAATCACTGATTGGAAGAATGTGCTCCTTCCAGCCGCAGCGCCTGTTGTGTTGTTTGCCCTGCTCATCGTCAAGGAGCCTGACCTCGGCACCGCGATCGCGTGCCTCGCCATCTCTGCTGCCCTGTTGTTCGTGGCGGGGATGAATATGAAGTATCTGTGGTATGCACTCGGTGCGTCGCTGTTGCCGCTGTACTTTCTGGTGGTCCGCGTTCCCTGGCGCTGGGCGCGGGTGCAGGCATTTCTCGATCCCTTTAAGGATCCGCAGGGCAAAGGCTTCCACATTATCCAGTCGATGATTGCGGTGAGCACTGGAGGCCTGACCGGCTTGGGACTGATGGAAGGCAAGCAGAAGCTGTTCTATCTCCCGGAGCCGCATACCGACTTCATCTTCGCCGTGACCGCGGAAGAGATGGGATTGTGGGGCTCGTTGCTGGTGGTCACGCTTTTCGGCATCTTCCTGTATCGCGGCGTCCGGACTGCTCTTCGCACGGATGACATGTTTGGGAAGTTTCTGGCCACCGGCTTCACCGCCATGGTGGTGGTGCAGGCTCTATTTAACATCAGCGTAGTGCTTGCCATGATGCCGGCCAAGGGAATTCCGCTGCCGTTCATTTCCTATGGCGGTTCTTCGCTTTTCATTACTCTGGCCAGTGTCGGAGTCCTGCTCAACATCAGCCAACAAACGGACTAGCCATGCGCGTGATCGTGGCTGGAGGCGGCACCGGCGGACATGTTATTCCTGCGCTGGCAATCGCGCAGGAGTTGCGGTCGCGATACAACGCGCAGGTGCTCTTCGTCGGCACCCAGCAAGGCATTGAGACCCGGCTGGTTCCGGCGGCGGGATTCGAATTGCATCTCATCCAGGTTGGAGCACTTAATCGCGTGGATCTTGCGACCCGCCTCAAGACCTTGCTGGATCTCCCGCGGGCCTTTGTCGAGTCGGCGAAGCTAATCCGCGAATTTCATCCCGATGTCATGATCGGTGTTGGCGGCTATGCCTCGGGGCCGGCGATGCTGACGGCTGCCATGATGAGCGTGCCCACGGTTGCCTTTGAGCCTAACGTCATCCCCGGGTTTGCCAATCGCATGGTCGCTCCCATGGTGAGTGTGGCAGCGGTGCATTTTGAGGCGACCTGCCACTATTTTCGCAATTGTCATGTGACCGGCGTTCCGGTGCGGCAGGAATTCTTCCACGTTCCGCCCCGCCCCGGGGACGCCCGCCCTACCCTGCTGGTGTTTGGAGGCAGTCAAGGGGCCCACGCCATCAATCAGGCCGTACTGGATGCTCTGCCGAAACTCATAGAGGCGGTGCCGGCAATCCACATCATCCATCAGACCGGAGAGAAAGATTACGTTCCCGCCCAGGCCGTTTACTTGCGCGCCATGATTTCGGCGGAGCTATCGCCTTTCATCGATGACATGCCGGGTGTTTTTGCCCGCGCCGACCTGCTGGTTTGCCGCTCCGGGGCCAGCACCGTCGCCGAGATCACGGCGGCTGGGAAGCCTGCTATCTTTATTCCCTTGCCGACCGCTGCCGATGACCATCAGAGTCAGAATGCCGCAACGCTCGCCGCTGCGGGTGCGGCCCGCTTGCTGCCGCAGTCTGAACTTTCCAGTGACCGGCTGGTAAACGAGATTGCGTCACTGTTGCGCGACCGCCCGCGATTGGCAACGATGGCGGAGGCGGCGCGTCGTTTTGCCCATCCGGCCGCAGCAGCCAAAGTCGCATCGCTCGCGGCTCGGGCCGCTGGCATCCAAAGCCAGCACGCTGTAGCCTAGAGACTCGTCTTCCATGTTTGCGAAAATTCAACGCGTTCATTTTGTCGGAATCGGCGGTATTGGTATGAGTGGCATCGCCGAGGTGCTGCTCAATCTCGGCTACAAGGTGTCTGGCTCAGACCTGAAGCCGTCAGCTGTCACGAAGCGGCTGGCCAGGATGGGAGCCACCATTTATGGCGAACACCGCCCGGAAAACGTCGTCGGCGCCGAAGTAGTGATTATTAGTTCGGCCGTCACCCGTGATAATCCCGAGGTCCTGGCGGCGCACCAGCAGCATATTCCAGTCATTCAGCGCGCCGAAATGCTGGCCGAATTGATGCGCCTGAAATACGGCATTGCCGTCGCCGGCATGCATGGAAAGACTACGACAACTTCGATGATCGCAGCAGTGCTGGCTGCGGGTGGTCTTGATCCCACGGTCGTGGTCGGAGGCCGCGTGGACGCCATGGGATCGAATGCGCGACTGGGAAAATCCCAGTTCCTGGTGGCGGAGGCTGATGAAAGCGATCGCTCCTTCCTGAAACTGTCGCCGATTCTTGCCGTGGTCACGAACATCGATCGCGAGCATATGGACTGCTATCGCAACATGGAGGACGTCGAGCAAACCTTCCTGAAGTTCATGGACTTGGTCCCTTTCTACGGGATGGTTGTAGCCTGCAATGACAACGATGATCTTCGCCGGCTCCTGCCGGCGGTGCAGCGCCGGATCCTGACTTATGGAACGCACAACCAATCCGACTTTCTCATTTCGAGTGTGTATTGTGGTTCCCGCAAAGATTCGACGGCGCTGAGTAGCTTTCACGTTAGCTATCGCGGAAATCCTCTGGGCGAATTTGCTCTGCGTATTCCTGGAGAACACAACATAAGAAATGCCACGGCAGCGATTGCGGTGGGCATTGGCCTTGAGGTGGCAGTGAAGGAAATTCGGGGTGCGCTGCAAAATTTCAACGGAGTCGATCGCCGCTTTCAGGTCATCGGCAGCGCCGGTGGCGTTGCCGTAGTTGACGATTATGGACATCATCCCACGGAGATTCGTGCCACGCTGGCGGCGGCGCGACAGTGTGGATTCGGCAGGGTGCATGTCATCTTTCAGCCGCATCGCTACACCCGCACCCAACTGCTGCTCGAGGAATTTTCGACGGCCTTCCGCGATGCCGATTCGGTCATTGTGCTCGATATCTATCCCGCCAGTGAGCCGCCAATTCCGGGAATTACCGGCGAGATGCTAGCGAATCGCATTTCAGAGGCTGGCGGACAGGAAGCGTTCTATGCTTCTTCGTTCGCCAAAGCTGCGAAGCTGGCGGCAACCGCGGCGATACCAGGCGACATGATTCTCACCCTAGGCGCGGGAAATGTTTGGCAGCTCGGGCCGCGGGTATTGGAAGGTCTGCGAAGCCGAGCAACCGAGCCCGTCGGCTAAATACCTTATCTCAGCGCTCCAGTTGTGCGAGAAGGGCCACCACCTCGGTTCGAAGGACGGGCAAGGCTGTTTCGATGACGCTCCAAACCACCGCATCAGCAACAAAGCTATACCCGTGAATCAGGCAGTTGCGAAACGCGATGATTTCGGAATGCTGGCCCATGCGCAATCCTGTATCTGGGAATTGTCGAACAAGTTGCGCCAGCGCCTCCCCAATGATCTCCAACTGCCGCTCGACCCCGGAGCGCAACATTGCGTCTTGCGAGTAGTCGGCCAATGTTCGCTGACCAATGAAATGCTGGGTAAGATCAATCGAGTTGAGAACGTCCCAAAGATACGCCCTCTGATCACGCTGCATAGAGCGGAACCCGTGAATCCTCGATGTTGCGTCTGATGTAAGGATTACGAACTGCAGAGGCCTCGACCAAATCGATTTGGCGGCGGAATAGCCGTTCAAGTTCCTTGATCAGACCAAAATACGAGCGAGCGTGTTCCTGCGGTGGCATGGCCATGAACTCCACCAAGAAATCGAGGTCACTTGTCTCCAGCTCGAAATCGCCGCGCGCCGCGGAACCAAACAGAGCCAGGCTAAGTACACGAAACCTGGAGCAGATGTCGGCCAGCTCTTCTTTGCGATCTTGAATCAAGTCAACCATGCGTGAACAAATCATAGCGCAGCCACTCTTTCCTTGCAGAGTGCGTGAGAATCAAGCTTGGTATTTACCAGCGGACTGGGTAGTGTGGGAAATAGAACCGAGTTCCTTCAGGGACGGCACAGTTCCACTATCCTTCTCGGCCCTGCGGACATGAGTTTACTCTTCTGGTTCAAGTTCGCCGGCGAATCCGCCGCTTCCGATTCTCTCTTCCCGCAATCCCAACAAAAACAGTTATAGTGAGGCGAATAGCCGAAGCTCTGGGCGTTTCACCCGGTTTTCATGGCTCGAAAAGGCTCATCAGCAACGCAGGAAGAGGAACTCGAAGCGCGCGTCAGCGACGCGGCTCTGCGCTCGCGCAGCTTCGACGAATCGCCGCTCGACGCCCGTATGCTTGACCTCGATGGCGAGAGCGACTCTCCGTTCCTGCGGGGACAGAAGCGCGTTTCAGTGCGTCGCGGACCGCTGCCACGCAAGGCTATGGGCCGCCTCAAGATCGCGCTTATCCTGCTCCTAATCTTGGGGAGCGTTGCTCTTATCTGGATTACGCTCCATCAATATGCCACCCACTCCTGGCGCTTCCGCGTTGATTCCAGCGACAACATTCAAGTGTCGGGAAACAGCAATGTCAGCCGTTCCCAGTTGATGGAAGTAATGGCCAGTGACCTTAACCGTAATGTCTTTTTCGTTCCGCTGGATATACGCAAGCAACAACTGGAGCAAATTCCATGGGTGCAATCCGCCGCAGTGATGCGGCTGCTACCCGATCGATTGAACATTGTGGTCAAAGAGCGCACCCCGGTAGCGTTTGTGGAAGTCAATTCTCATATTGAGCTCATTGACGCAAACGGCGTGATCATGGATCTGCCTGCCGGCCAACTGACGAAGTATTCTTTCCCTGTGGTGGTGGGCATGGCCGACACCGAGCCGGTATCCACGCGCGCAGCGCGAATGAAGATCTACAGCCACCTGATGAAGGATCTCGACTCCGAGGGAGCGCAGTACTCGCGTGACCTCAGCGATGTCGATCTTTCCGATCCGGACGACGTGAAGGCGACCGTCACCGATGGTAACGGAGCCGTGCTGGTACATCTGGGATCGTCGAACTTCCTGGAGCGATTCAAGATCTACGTAGCCCATGTGCAGGAGTGGAGGGCGCAATTCCAGAGACTGGAGTCCGTAGACTTGCGTTACGAACATCAGGTGATTGTTAATCCCGATTCGGCAAGCGGTAACGCCAAAGGCAATGTTGCACGGGGCAACGGGGCGAGCAATATAGACGCACCAGCGCCGCCCGCAGCTGTGCAAAAAAAGCCTGCAGTGAAGCACAAAACGAAAAAGCACGCGTAAAAAATGGGAAGTCAAACTGAAAACTTGCTCACAGTGATTGACGTTGGTAGCGCCAAGACGTGCGTTATCGTCGCCGAAGTCAACGACTATGCCTTGCGTTATCGCGGACATGGCATCTCCGATTCGCGAGGCATGCGCAAAGGCGTAATTGCCGACCTCGACAAGGCGGTCGACTCGATCCGGAAAGCGGTCGAAGATGCCGAGAACGCGGCGCAAGCTCCGGTGGAGCATGCCGTGGTCGGGGTGGCAGGCTCGCACATCCGAGGAGTGAATAGTCATGGCGGCATCTCACTGGGATCGCGTTCGCGCGAGATCAGCCGCGAAGATGTGCGCCAGGCGGTGGAAAAGGCACGCAGTATTGCCATGCCCGAGGATCGCGAGGCGCTGCACTTGCTCCCGCAAGAGTTCATTCTGGATGGGCAAGGCGGGGTCCACGACCCTGCCGGACTGATGGGCAGAAAGCTGGAAGTGCGCGTGCACGTGGTGACTGCGGGGACCACTGCCACGCAAAACGTAGTTTCCGCCATGAACCGCGCCGGCATCCACGTCGACGACACTGTCTTTGAAGCGCTCGCTTGCGCGGACTCGGTACTGCAGACCGACGAGCGTGAACTTGGCGTTTGCCTGGTCGACATTGGGGCTGGCTCGACAAGTCTCATCGTGTACTACGAGGGCGTCGTGATTCACAGCGGAGCCATTCCCATCGGAGGCGATCATTTCACCAACGATGTGGGAGTAGGCTTTCGCACACCGATTCCTGACGCCGAGAACATCAAGAAGATGTTCGGCTGCGCCATCGTCACCCGCATTCCCGAGGGCAATGAGATCGAAGTGCCTTCGGTGGGCGACCGTCCGTCGCGCCTCATGCAGCAACGAATGTTGGGTGAGATTCTGGAGCCGCGCGCCCGGGAGCTGATGGAATTGCTTCGCGATCATCTGCGCCAGGCGGGCATTTACGATTTGCTGGGCGCAGGACTGGTGTTCACCGGCGGCGGGTCGCGGCTTAATGCGCTCCTGGAGGTTGGGGAAGACATTCTGCGGCGTCCGGTACGGCTGGGGTATCCGGTGCCTATCGCCAAGCTGCCATCGAATCTGTTGGAGCCGGAGTTTGCGACGGCGATCGGGATGGTGCTTTATGGACACCGTGCGCGGCAGGCACGCATGAACCTTGATCGAGGACTCGGAGCGAAACTCAAAGCGTTGTTCGCCAGGCAGAACGCATAACCAATTTTGCAAAATGAACCAGCGCCGCGCGACGGCGCTTATCGGAGTCGAGATGATTGAAGATTTCAACGACAAGAGCGAGCCTGAAAACGACATTCGCATTCACTTCAACGAAGAGCTGCTGAACAGCGCGAAGATCAAGGTCATCGGCGTGGGAGGCGGTGGCGGCAACGCCGTCAATCGCATGATCGAGTCCCACCTGGAAGGCGTGGAATTCGTGGTGGCGAACACCGATCTGCAGGCGCTGAAGCTCTCGAATGCGCCGGTGAAGATCCAACTTGGTGTCAAGCTGACCAACGGCTTGGGCGCGGGCGCCAATCCCGACGTCGGCCGCAAGGCTGCGCTGGAAGATGCGGACAAGATCATCGAGGCGCTCGAAGGCGCGGACATGGTCTTCGTCACCACTGGCCTTGGAGGCGGTACTGGCACCGGCGCTGCGCCGATCATCGCGTCGCTGGCCAGCGAGATGGGCGCGCTCACCGTCGCGGTCGTGACCAAGCCTTTCGCCTTCGAAGGCAAACGCCGCCAGAACCAGGCCGAGCGCGGCTTGCAGGAGTTGATCGATTCGGTGGATACCACGGTCGTGATCCCGAACGAAAAGCTGCTGGCGGTCGCCAAGGACGCGGGCTTCTTCGAATCGTTCCGCGTTGCCGACGATATTCTGCGGCAAGCGGTGCAGGGCATCTCCGACATCATCACCATTCCCGGCATCATCAATCGCGACTTCGCCGACGTGAAGACCATCATGGCGGGCATGGGCTATGCGGTGATGGGTACGGCAACAGCCAAGGGCGAAGGTCGCGCCACGCTGGCGGCGCAGGCCGCCATTGCGTCTCCCCTGCTCGAGGCCGGCGCCATCGACGGCGCGCGCGGCATCCTCATCAACATCACCGGTTCCAGTTCGCTGCGGCTGGCCGAGGTGAACGAAGCCTCCACCATCATCCAGAGCGCCGCGCATGAAGACGCCAACATCATCTTCGGCGCCGTGCTCGACGAGAAGATGAAGGACGACGTGAAGATCACCGTGATCGCGACCGGCTTTAAGGATGTTTCCCGCCGGCGCGAGCACTCGAACCCGGTGGCTGACGTGGTGCACCAAGCCCGTGCGACAGCAGCCAGCGTCCACGCAACCTACGAAGTGCCGACCATACGCGATCCGCAGGCGGCGCCCGAAAAAGGTGTACCTTCGCGCTTCGACGTGGCCAAGCCGTCGGACGTTGAGTCGTCGAGCACGGCGGAACGGCCGCGCACAATTCCTTACATTCCCGATAACCTCGACGATATTGATTCCGAGATCGTGCGCCATGCCGAGCCAATGGACGAGGCGCAAATCCAGGCGCGCGCCGCCGCTGCCGGTCGAGACGAGCCACCCACGATCGAAACCGTGAGCAGCAGCGTCAACATTACGTACGACTCGGATGACCTGGAGATCCCGGCGTTCTTGCGTAAGAGGGGAGAAGGCTGAGCCACTCCTTTGTCTTGTCATCACGAACCGACTGGAGTCTATTCTTGTCATCACGAATCGACTCCAGTTCTCTTATCATCACCAACCGGCTTCACTCTACGTTGTTTGTCATTACGAATCGACTTCACAGGCTCCGAAGGCTAGGCTGACGAGCGTTTTTCTGTTAGGGCACGACTTCAGTCGTGCCGATAAGATTTTTATTCATTGTCATCCCGAGCCGACTTTTAGTCGGCGAGGGATCTGCTTCTCCGCACCTTTTCCGGCGCCCAGTCCTATTGAGACTGCGTGGGTGCCCCATCCTAGCCTTCCTTTGGCTAGGATGGGGATTTTCGCTTCAGATCGAAGGATGCTGACGCCCCACCCCACCCCTCCCCCTTTTTTCGCATCCTTGTTTTCAATACTTTACCCTCAAAGTATTGTGTGCATTGCACTTATGTGCCAGCGTAAACCTTTGCTTTTCAATACTTTGCAGCATTAGAGTTCTGTATGTTGTATGCTCGTCGCGAATGGCCGAACGTTTTCCCATCACGATCTCCGTTCCAACCGACGTGTCCGGCCAGCGACTCGATCAGTTCCTTACCGCGCACATCCCCGATGTCAGCCGGGCGCGCGTGCAGCAGTTGCTGGCAGAGCAGAAAGCTCTGGTCAACGGCGGCGTTTCCAAGCCGTCGCTTCGACTCCGCGGCGGCGAGCAGATCACTATCCTGGAAGCCCCTGAACCTCCGCCGTTGCGCGCGATCGCGGAGGACATCCCGCTCGACATCGTCTATGAAGACGACGATCTGGCAGTCGTCAACAAGCCAGCGGGAATGATGGTGCACGCCGGAGCGGGTGCTACTGACGACGAACGCAATCGAGGGACGCTGGTCAATGCATTGCTCCATCGCTTCGGCAAACTGTCGGAAGTAGGTGGCCGGTTGCGCCCTGGGATTGTGCACCGTCTGGATAAGGAAACCAGTGGACTGATTATTGTCGCCAAAAACGACCTGACGCACCGGATGTTGGGCCAGCAGTTTTCAGGACGGCAGGTGAAGAAGCGCTACGTGGCGCTCGTGCATGGCTGGCCGGCGAAGGACCAAGACACGATCAAGGCTGAGATCAGCCGCGACGCAGTGCGCCGCATTCGCATGACCACCCGCGGCAGCGGAGGCCGGACGGCGGTCACCCATTATGAAATTCGCGAGCGGATAGACTCAAAATTTGGAGAATTCGCGTTGCTGGATGTCCGCATCGAGACCGGTCGTACCCACCAGATTCGCGTGCACTTGTCGTCGATTGGCCATCCCGTGGTGGGCGACTCGCTCTATCTGGCGCCGAAAGAACTGCGTCGACGGACCGCACCGCGAAAGGCCTCAACCAAAGCTTCGCCTCGAGTCGCAAGCCACTCCACGGCCAAGATGCCCAGTGTCCTCACCCTCGGGCGCAACTTTCTGCACGCGGCATCCATCGAGTTCACGCATCCCCGAAGCGGTCAGCCGCTTTCATTCAGCGTGCCGTTGCCGCCGGAATTGACGCGGTTTCTGGAACAGATTCGGGGATGAAGTGGATTACTCAAGCGTCTAAAAATGTCACCGCGAGGCTGGCGGGTCCAGTGCAAGCGAAATCCTCGCTGCTCTCATTGCATCCCGATGACAGGTTAGATCTTGACTTCTGGTTGACAACCAGCCACTGGCCACAGATCACTCTTCCATCCTCGCCAGCAGCTATAATGGAATTTCGAAGATGAAAACTTGGTTGATTCTGGTTTTGCTGGCGGCACTGCCGTGGGGGCTCGCCGCCCAAGACTCCACCCAGCAACAGTTTCCTACCGCGCCATCGGCGACGAAGTTCCCTCCCCAGCAGTCCGCTCCGCCACCACCCTCCGCGACAGGACAATCCGGAACTTCCGCGGCACCTGTTTCTGACCAAAGCGCGCCAGCCACCGGCAACCCGGATCCTTCAGCGCAGGCCGCTACGGTTCAACCGGCGAGCCCTTCGCACAAAGCCACTTCCGCCGGATCGGATAAGACTAGTGTGCCTGCCGCATCATCTGCCGAGGGCCCTGTTGGAAAGGCTGACAGCGCAGACGAGAACCTCACCGTCATCCGGAAGCGCGTGGACGAGGTCAATGTAGTCTTTACCGTCACCGACAAACGTGGGCATTTCGTAAAAGACCTTACCCAGAACGATTTTAGAGTTCTTGACGACGGCAAACCCGCGAGCGTTCGTTTTTTTGGTAAAGAGACTAATTTGCCGCTGCGCGTCGGATTGCTCATCGACGCCAGCAACTCGGTACGCGACCGTTTCAAGTTCGAGCAGGAAGCGGCCATTGAGTTCCTGAACCAGATCATCCGGTCGAAGTACGACAAGGCGTTCGTCGTGGGCTTTGACACCACGCCCGAGGTGACGCAAGACTTCACGGATGATACTGAGGCGCTCTCGCACGGCGTGCGCATGTTGCGGCCCGGCGGCGGCACCGCGATGTACGACGCCATCTACTTTGCCTGCCGCGACAAGTTGATGCAGGCCGACAAGAGCCAAGTCGCCACCCGGCGCGCCATCATTTTGCTGAGCGATGGCGAGGACAACCAGAGCCGCGTCTCGCGCGAGGAGGCCGTGGAAATGGCGCAGCGCGCCGAGGTCATCATCTATGCCATTTCGACTAATACCAGCGGATTAAAATTGCGCGGCGACAAAATCCTGGAACACTTCGCCGATGAAACCGGTGGCAAGGCGTTCTTCCCCTTCAAGATTCAGGATGTGGCCGACGCCTTCTCGCAAATTCAGGACGAGTTACGCAGCCAGTACGCCATTTCCTACAAGCCGGCCGATTTTATTGCAGATGGAAAGTACCGCAAGATCGATATCGTTGCCGACAACAAGAAATACAAGGTGCGGGCCCGCAAGGGGTACTACGCGCCCAGGCAATAAGATACGGCCCGGGGTAGAGGCTCATTCAAGAAGAAGTCTGGAATTCTTTAATTCTTCCGCTGTGGCATGCTTTCTTCGGGCTGACAATTCACTCTGAATTTAAAACTTGATACTAAGAAATTTTCTCCGTGTCTCGGTGGTGAATTAGTACGGCAAGAAAGGCCAGCTCCCTTCGCGGAATGCTGGCCTTGTTTCACCTGCCGAGGTGCGTTTTACCAGATCGTCAGCTTCGAATTGTCGAACCACTCGTGGTAGCCTCGCCCGCTGGCATTTACATCCAGTTGATACTGGACCCCAATGTTGTCGCCCCAGTGGAGGTTTTTTGCGGAGTAGGTTTGGTTGATGGTGTGGGGCACCCCATCTACAACCAGGGTGACGTAATGGTATGTGTGATTAGTATGATTGGTCTGCACGTACCACTGAATGTGATGCCAGGTATTGGGGATGAAGCCATGGCATGAAATGCTGGTGTGCCTCCAATGGCCGTTGTACTCATCCCAGGTGTCCCACACGCCCGCAGCCACGTTGCACTGGCTGCCAATCATGTAGTTGTACCCCCCAACGAACTGGAAGGAATCGTACTCCAAGGCTTGGGCCGCGGAAGCGGCATTCGAGTCCAACTGAACGTAGAAGTCCCACAGCAAATTGGCGACGCCGTCGTGACTGCCCAGCTTTTTCCACCACAGGGCATTGGCCCATATCCCTGAGTTGAAGACTTCGGCGCTGGCACCTGACAGCGAAGGTTGTCTCTGATATTGCGCCATCCAGTAGGTTCCGTCGCCGCTGCCACCCGCACAGCCCGGATCGTGGCACGATGACCATCCAGACATCTGATTGATCTGATTAAAAACGAGCGCACCCGGCGGTGGAACGGGCAAACCGCCAGTAGTTCCTTGCGCAAATGACGTCGATACGGCGAATACAGCTGCAATAAGTAGAAGATTCTTCATATTGCTTCCTTGGGGGGAGTCGCCGCGCCACCTGCTTCTTGTTGGCAGGTGGCCGACGCTGTTGGCAATATCGCCCACGGACAGACATCTCTCAATACGAACAAACCCCTAAATGAGGCTGCTTAAATGCCATAGAAGAGACAATGGACCCTAGTACTCAACCGAGGCTGGCTCGATTGCGGGGCTGGAGCAGATGTCGAGGTCCAAATCCAGGCACTTAATTTCGCACCATCGCGAGGGCGAGCGGGTTCCCAACTCGCGCCATTTGGGTGCAAAGAGTTCGGACCAAGAGGGGTGCTTTTGCGAGTTTTTCCACAGCTGTGAAGTCGTGCGCGTTCAAGATCGATCTATGCGATGGCTGGAGGCTTCGCGATAGCGAAATATTGGATCCGGCCCTACGGGGCCACGAGCTCGTAAGAGACAATCTTCCATTGGCCATCGACCTTGCTCCAGAGAAATGTCAGAGCTGCAGGATGGTCCCCCGGGGTTCGTAGCGAGAAGAGCGTGGCGTAATATTTCCCGTAGGTCTTCGCCTGAGGATCGTCTGAAGTGGCCTTATACGGTTCCTCGGAGGTCCATTTCTCGCACGACAACGATGCCGCCAAGTAAGCAGGAACAGCGACCACCGTGTATGCGTCTTGAGCTGAGTGCCCAACCACCTGCAAGTCGTCATGATCCGGGACAACCGGTTCTATCACGTCGCGAAGGTGCCGCGCTGGACCCACATCCTTTCCAACGATCATTAGGCCTTTGCGAATTCGGGCTGCGTATTGCTCAGGCGTTTGCGGCGCTTCCTCATCAACCGACAGGAAGGGGGTGATGCAGGGGTAGCAACGGGAGGAGAAAAACTGGGCAGCCTGATCAAAATTGTCGCTCACCAACCACGAATGCAGGAACTGGTTGGCCACATGAAGCAAAGCGGGGTCACCCCGAGTGCGCACGGCGGGGGCAGGCGCAATGGAGGCAGGGCGTCGCGTATCCGGAGCGTCGTCGGGCTTTGCGTCATCGGGCTCGACATCCCAGGACACGATCCTCCAGTATTTGCCTTCTTTGGTCCATAGCAGGGTGATTGTGTCACCCTTCTCGTGCATGGGCTTCAACTGAAATACCGACGCAAAATAACGTCCGTATTTCCCTTTCGTTCCCGAGATTCGCGAACTGTCGTAGTCCTCGAAGGCGCGCTCAGGATCACACTCAAAATCTGCGGCTACCCCATCTGGCACCTGGTAGAGCGCGAACGTCGTCCCATAATTCTGCTTGACGGGCTTCAAATTAGGATCGGAGATGAGCGACGGCTTCACCGCATCCTGCAGAGTGGTCTTACCGATCAGTCGATTCGTGGCAGCCATGTCCCTGGCTGCAAGATAGGGAGCAACCCCGGCATTGATTTCCTGGCCTGCTTGGGGACCGTACTCCTCCAGGCAGGCGAAGGATCGACGCGATAAATAAGCGGCAGCCAACTCGGGCTTCTGCTCCACCAACCAGGAGCTCAGATAGTCGGCCACGGCATCCTCAAGCTTGTCTGATCCCTTGCGTGGAACCGGAGGGACTTCGCCGGAGGCGGTTTCGGCTGCGGCGGTTGGCTCTTCCTCGGAGTCTGCCAGCCCGAACAGGTTGCGCCACCAGTCGGTCAGGCCGTCCCACCGCTGCAAGTGCCTCTGGGTATTGTTGCCGGCTCGCACATCCGAATTGGCAGCCGTAAGATGGCCGTTGAGGAGCGCACTGGGAAACTTCGACGAACGATAGTCCACGTCAATATCGGCATGTCTGCCGTCTTTTGCGATCGAGACTTGAATGGAGGGGACGCCGCCGTCTTGCCGGTAGTTCATGGGGTAGCCGTGGTGATAAATGGTGTTGTCCCGATCACGGAAGAATTCGCTCGAGTCTTTTAGTTTTTGTAGAGCATCGGGCTTCAGCACCACGTACATGCGGAACTGCAAATCGCCTCGTGTCTTTGGCACCTTCCCGTTTATCGTTTCAATGGACTGCACCAGGTCCAAGACGTTGCCCTCGGGTTGGCCGGTTTTGTTGGTCATCTTTGTAGTCAGCAATGCATGTGTTACTGCCTCAAAGGTGGTGCGAGTAGAGAGAGACAACTGGTCGTAGTCGGCAGGATCGTCGTGCGTGTGCATCATCTTGTTGTATTCCGCGTACCAATTGTCGATCAGCTTTTTCTGCGCCGGCCGCAGCTGCGCATAGGTCCCGTTGAATTCCTGCGCCGTGGTAGCGGGCTTCTCCTGTCCGAAGGCGCACAGCGCCCAGAAGACGATGAGGCCCATTCCGATTTTCATAACCATCCCCAGGTCGACCATTCTTTCGTCAAGGGATAAGTATGCCTCAGCGCGTCGCGGTTTGCATGTTCGAGCCCTCGGCTTAATCGTCGATCATTCTTCGGCGGACAAAAGTAACGAGACCGAGGATGCCAGAACTGAGCAGCATGATGGTGCTTGGTTCGGAGAAACCTTGGACCGTCGAATTGCTCGTCAGAGTGAACGAATCGGCTGAGGCCGGAATTACAGCCAGTGCGAGGCAAAGAGCTGTAATTACTGACAGCGAAGCAATGTGAAGATGCGCTTTCATAGTGACCTCCTTTGGTCATGGGTTGTGGCGGCGATGGAAAATGAGGAGCAACTTCGCCGCATCAGTTGCTCCTCCTGGTTGTTCCCACCCTTTCGCTTCGCCAAAAGATAGGGACTCAGCGCCTAACATGACAGGACGTTACTTGAGGCCAGGGACCTGTGATTTATCGACGCCCGCCCTTTCGCTTTACGAAAAAAGGGTCGAGGCTTCGCCGCTGCGGCCACCCTTGTCACTTACGACCAGGATTGGCCGCCGCCCGGGCATCCGCTCATTCTTCCGGTTCGCTGGCCTTGGAGTACCTGACTACGAGCTTGGGCTGGTTGCCATCGTGATCACGCGAGTAGTACGCGCGCATGGCGTCCTTAGTGACTGCCAGAGTGATTCCGACGTGGGTTCCTCCGCCCCGGTAAACCGTGCTTACAAAAGCAGTAATGTCTTGTGGCGTTGTAAAAGGGCATTGGCCAGCCGCGGGTCCGGCTAGGCGGTTGGTCTCATCCGTGAAGTTACCGGGCGCCTGAATTCTTCCCGTGCCCGCATAGCCATAGGCCACCAGGCCGGCATCGTCGCCTCGGCCGCCCGCGCAAGTCAGGACGAAGGAGGCACTGTCGATCTTCTGGCCTGCTGGAATCAGGCCCAGAGAAAATTGCATGGTGCAGCGTTCTTCCGGGTTTGCGTTGCCTGGACCTATCGACGGCTGGTAACGGTCTCCTATCGGCGCAAAAGTTTGTCTATAGGGGTTTGCGGCACATGCGTCGGTGACCGGAATGACCTCGATCTCTCCAGCCAACAGCATGCTGCTGAAGAGCAATATGGTTAGCAAGGGTAGTAGGCGAGCGCAAGTTTTCATTGTGGACTTCATAGTGACCTCCTGTTGGTCATGGTTGGGGCGGCGGTGGGTCAGAGAAGCAAGGAGCAACGGCCGCGCAGTTGCCCCTCACCCGGAGCGCGGCTTGGCCAGCAAGTGTGATCGCTCCCTACTTGGCGGCGCTCATCGCGAGACGTAGCGCGCCGCTAAAACTGCTCCACGCGGGGCCGTCGGGCCCTTCCACCAATCGCGTTCGATCCACGAACTGCGGTTATGCAAGGTCAGCAAGAGTGTCAGGAACGGCCCCAAAGTCGTGCCATGCGTGAAGACACGGCGTGTAGAGTTGGACTTCGGTTGTTGTTCATTAGCCGCGGAGTTCGGCGGTTGGCTGGCGGGCTTTTGCATGTCCTCCTCCGCCTCGGCTTCCCACTGCAATGTCAGAGTCAGAATCAGTTTCAGGAACGGCCCCAACCTCGTCGGGGTCGAATCAACCACCAGTGTTTTCATGGCGACCATCCCTCGCGCTGCCTGGAAGCGGGATTGTTTTCCCGCCTCCGGCAGCGTGCCCCCTAAGAGCAGTTGGTCGAGATCCACTCAACTTCCGCTCTCGAGCGCACAATGCGCCCGTTCGCAGGCGGCTTCAATGGTTAGCGGCTGATTTGCGGATGATTTTCAGATGATCGTCTAAACTTCTGATGTAACGATGATTGAGTGAGGAGATGATCAAAGCTAATAACTTTGGCTAATCGCAATCGGGGGTATAATCCCTAGCGCCCCCGCTCTTTACTTGAGGTGGTCAAGCTTGAGCGCCACGCAGAAACTGCTTCGCTTCGGAGTCTACGAGCTAAACCTCGCGACCCAAGAGCTACGCAAAGGCGGAACACCCCTAAAGGTGGCACCGCAACCCTTTCGACTCCTCGCCTTGTTGGCTAGTCGCGCTGGCCAAGTGGTGACGCGCGAGGAAATTCAGCAGCAGCTCTGGGGTGAGGAGACCTACGTTGACTTTGAGCAGGGGATGAACCACTGCATCAAGCAAATCAGAAATGCCCTCAACGACAATGCCGATACACCCCTTTATGTAGAGACTCTTCCGCGGCGTGGATATCGCTTCCTCGCCCCTGTTACTTCCAAAGAAATTCCTACTCCGCCGCCGCGCGTGACCGAATCCAAGTCCGGCATACAAAGCGGCATTGCTGCGGTCGTGCTGGGGAGGCAGCCACGTACCGAAGCAGCGCCAACGACCGGCGCGCCTGCTTCGACCGGCCTCATCGTAAGTTCCGCACCGGAAGTCAACGCGACGACGCACCCTCCCGAGTCAGCGCCCATCCGGGAATCGAGGCAAGCTACTCCACGAGTTTGGCTGGTCTGGGTGGCGCTCGGGTTACTGGTTTTGCTGGGAGGCGCGCTGGGTTATAGATGGTGGCGCACCTCGACGGGGGTTAGCCACACGTCCCGCTCATCTGCGGTCAAGCAACGGCGCTCGGTGGCCGTGCTGGGCTTCCAAAATCTCTCGGGGCGCCCCGAAGATGACTGGCGTTCCAAAGCCCTGTCCACTTATCTCAACACGGAACTCGCCGCCGGGGACAAGCTGCTCACGGTTCCGGCCGAACGCATTAGCCAGATGAAGAATGACCTGGCATTAAAGGATGCGGATGGCTACAGTCCGGCGACCCTGGCCAGGATCCGCAAAAACTTGAACGTTGACGATGTTGTTGTAGGCTCCTACACGCCATTGGACAGAGGTGATCTGCGGCTGGATTTGAGGCTCCAGGACGCCGCAACCGGCGAGACTGTGGCGTCTTTCTCTGCAAAGGGCAGCGAAGGCCAAATGGATGAACTGGTAGGCCACGTGGGTGCGACCCTGCGCGAAAAGTTAGGAGTGGAACCTGCCATTTCGCAGGCCGACGCTGCTACGGTGAGCGCTTCGATGCCGGTCAGTCCTGAAGCCGCGCGGCTTTATTCGGAGGGCCTGGCGAAGTTGCAGGTATTCGATGCGGCCGCCGCGCGAACTCTCTTGGAGAAAGCAATCGCCGCGGAGCCTGACTATGCGCTGGCGCATTCTGCGCTGGCAGAGGCTTTAGACTTCCTCGGCTTCGACCAAAAAGCGCAGGAGGAGGCCAAGAAGGCCTTCGACCGTTCGAGCAAACTTTCGCCCCAGGACAAGCTTTCCGTGCAAGCACGGTATCTGGAGATGTCCAACCAGTGGCCCGAAGCCGTCAAGCTGTATCAGACGTTGTGGCACGACTATCCCGACAACCTGGAATACGGGCTGAGCCTGGCGAAAGCGCAAAGAAGCAATGGCCAAGGGAAGGACGCATTGGCCACCGTCGAACAGTTGCGCGCACTTCCGTCGCCCACCCGCGACGATCCCCGCATCGATTTGGAAGAAGCCTACGCCCAGCGTGCGCTAGGCGATTGGAAGCTGGCTCAAGCAGCGGCGAGGAGAGCAGGAGAAAAGGCGCGCGCGCAGGAGAGGAAACTGATACTGGCGCAAGCGCAGTCCGCCGAAGCCGACTCTCTGCTGCCGCAGGAGGACTACACTACCGCACTACACTTGTACAACCAAGCAATGGAGATCTACCGGGCCAGCGGCGACCGGGGTGATCAGGCTTCCACCTTGAACAACATCGGAGCCGCGTTCCAGGGGCAAGGCGATCTGACGGCAGCAGAGAGCAAGTATCGAGATGCGATAGAGATCTACAACGCAATCGGGGCCAAGGGACTAGCCGCGAATACGCTAAGCAACCTGGGGGCCCAGCTGCAGGGGCAGAGAAACTTGGATGGCGCGGAAAAGCTGTACGAACAGTCACTGGACATGCTGCGAGAGGTGAATGACAAGAGCCACGAGGCAACGGTGCTCATCAATATGGGCGAGATCCTGCATGACAAGGGAAACCTGGCCGGCGCCGCAACCAAGTATCAGCAGGTTCTGCAAATGTATGACGAACTCGGCGACAAGTCAGGCTCAGCTTACGCACGCTCAGATCTAGGAGTAGTTTTGGCAGAGCAGGGCGATCTTGTTGCCGCGCAAAAGATGCACCAGGAAGCGTTATCGATCCGGGAGAGCATCGGCGAATCCACGGCGGGAAACCGCTTGGCGCTCGCTGTGTTATCGCTGGACGACGGACGACCGGTAGAGAGCGAAGCCAACGCCCGGACCGCGGCCGAGGAATTTCGAAGCAAGGGCGTGGTTGACAACGAGGCCCAGGCCGAAACGGTGCTTGCTAGGTCGCAACTGGCACAAGGGCAGCTTTCCAAGGCAAACGAATCAATCGCACGCGCCAGCACGCTGGTTGGGCAAATCAAGAACCCTTCGGTTCGCCTACCGGTTGAGATCGAGGTGGGCATCGCGGCGGCGCGCGTACGGGCGGCTTCGGGCAAGCCGCACGATCAAGTTGAGGCCATGGAGAGTCTGGAAGGAAAGCTCACGGATGCCACCAGGAATCAGTTGATAGAACTGCAGTTCGAGGCCGCGCTTGCTCTGGGAGAAATAGAGATTGAATCGGCGAAGGCCACCGCTGGGCGCGCTCGCCTGCAAACTCTGGAGAAAGATGCCACCGCGCATGGCTTCCTGCTGATTGCGCGAAAGGCCGCTGCAGCGAGACAGCAACCGGTGAGCACGACTTAAAGGACGTCGCTTAAGATGCTTCAGCGTTGGCGTGGACTGGTTAGATCCAGCCTTCAAGGCCGGCGGCCAAGTTCGCTCACCATAAGAGCTTCGTTTGTACACCTGGAGCGTGGCGCTAGAGAGGCTGTTACGAAACCCACTACTGATCCGCTACGGTGGGACAAAACATGCGCAGCCGCAGCGCGGCGGCAGAGCTTAGACGGAATGAGACGGCTGGTCTCGCGGAACAGTTAAGCTGTCCGCAGGCACTCGAGGGGGCAAAGGAGACCAGCCAATGAAGAAGCATAGCAAAGCCACAAGCAGGACGGAAAAGCCAGCCATGACCGTAGGCCTGGACATCGGCGACAAGTTCAGCCGTTATTGCATGTTGAACGGCGACGGAGAAGTAATCGAGGAAAGCCGGGTGAAGACCGAAGCCAGCGCCTTGCGACGGCATTTCGAGGGCCAGCCGCGAATGCGGATCGCCCTGGAGTGCGGCACCCATTCGCCCTGGATCAGCGGTTTGCTGCAAGAGCTGGGACATGAGGCGCTGGTGGCGAACGCCCGCAAGATCGAGGCGATTACCGGCAGCGAGTCGAAGAATGATCGCAATGATGCCGCGCAGCTAGCCCGCCTGGCCCATTTCGACCCGCGCCTGCTGTTTGCGGTACACCATCGCAGCGCCGAGCGGCAGCGAGATCTAATGTTGCTCCAGGCGCGTGCCACGTTGGTACGGGCCCGGACGATGATCATCAACACCGCGCGTGGTCTGGTCAAAAGCAGTGGGCAGCGGCTGCCGAACTGCAGCAGCGCCAGCTTCGCCGACAAGGGGAAACCCATGCTGCCGGCGGAGCTGGCCGAACTGCTCGGTCCCCTGCTGGAGCAAGCCGCCGCTTTAAGCGCGCAGATTGCCCGCCTGGATCAACAGGGGGAAGGGTTGGTGAAGCAGCATCCCGAGATTCGCACGCTGCGCAGCGTGCCCGGCGTGGGGCCGTTGGTGGCGGCCACCTAGGTGCTCAGTTTGGATGGGCCGCACGCCGTCGCCCATAGCCGCTCGGCGGGAGCCTTCTTGGGATTGCGTCCACGGCAGCATCAGTCGGGCGATTACGATCCGCAATGCCGGATCAGCAAGACCGGCAACCGCTACCTGCGTTCTCGGTTGATTCCGTCAGCGCATTACATTCGGGGCCGTTTCGGACCGGATTCGGGGCTGCGGCGCTGGGGACTGAAACTGGCGGCTACCGGAGGCAAGCGCAGCAAGAAGCGTGCCCTGGTGGCCGTGGCCCGCAAACTGGCAGTGCTGCTGCACCATCTGTGGCGCACCGGCCAGCGCTATGAAGCGTTTCCCCAGGCGGCTCCCGGGACGGCGGTAACTCCGGTATAAGTTTCCTCTAGAGGTGGTTGGAAGTTTGCAACCGGAGAAAAGCATTGCTCAACTGACTTTGCCAACCTCGCGTCGCGGCGACTGCGCCGCTGGGCTTGGCCAGTAAAGGCCGCAGCTTAGATAGCAGCGCCGCTTCATCAGTATCGGACACCAACAGGCACCAAGTCCTAAGACTCATTGAGAGTGCGAATAGAAGCCCGAGATGAAGGCAAAGGCAAAAGACAAAGGCAAAAGACAAAGGCAAAAGACAAAGGCAAAGGCAAAGGCAAAGGCAAAAGACAAAGGCAAAGGCAAAAGACAAAGGCAAAAACTCCTAATAAGAGAAAGGCAAAACCAACACCAAAAACAAAGTTTCTGTTGACACAACCAGCCGTCTCATAGAAGCCCAGCGCTTACCGGGGTCCCCGAGCCACGCCGCTTTTGCGTGGATTGGGGTGGTTGAGCGCTGGGAGACAGCAAGTGGGAAATCCCGAGTCCGCTTTAGCGGACGGCAGGAGTTTCGTAACGGCCTCAAAAAGCGCTGCTCCATCCATACTCTCCGGACTGCACTAATCCTGAAAATGCTTCAGCGGTTCCGAACTCCTAACCGGCCAATCCGGCGCGCCAACAATGGCGTCAGCCCGATCATGAAGAGAGTCAACGTGCCGGGCTCAGGGTTCGCAAAAGCTCGGAATTGTTCATCCGGGCGCCAACCGGAAGTTCCAAGATCGATCGTAAAATCCCCTCCATTCGGGATTCCGGCGCCCCCGGAGAAGTCGATGACAGTGAAGCCGTCTTCTGGCTGGGGCTGCACCGAGCAGGTAGCGAACGCGGTGCCCCCACATATGATCGTGTTCTCTGGCGGAGTTCCACGCGTTTCGATTTTAAGGGAGGTCCATTTCTCGCCACTGCCATTCGTGAAATCCAAGACGCCGCCGCCAGAGGCGTCAGCCATGAAGGTGAACTCGAGCCCCATTATCACCGTGAGCGGGTCAGCAAGATCATGGCCGTTGTTAATTATGAGGCGGGGATCACCGGATTGCGGAGTGGCCTGCAACCGAAGAGCACAGGACATAACCAGGGCCGTCAAGACTAGTACACGGAAACGCATGTCCGAGCACCTCCTGGGCTGGATGCCGAGGTGAGTGCTGGCAAGTATAACCCCATTGAGCAAATTCCTATGACAGAAATTAGCAAAGCCTGGTTGAAAGCTTGCTGGTTGGCGAGAAATGTCGCGCATTGGGACACGGGGCGCAACATAGGGCCGCGCGAAGGAAGAGCCACTTGTTTGGCAGTGGTACGGGCGGATGGCCTCGTTATCATTGCCAAGTGTTTCTTGCACCTCTCCTGCTTTCCCGGTACCATGACGGGTTTCACAACAACGGAGGATCGTCGATGCGTCGCCTGCTTGCGCTTTGCGCGATGGTGTTCGTGTGGTTTGCAGTGAACGGGCTTGCACAGGTCAAGCCAACTCTCGTGGGCGGCATGAAGTGGCGGCAGATCGGGCCGTTCCGCGGCGGTCGTGTGCTGGCCGTCACGGGAGTTTCCGGGGATCCCAACACCTATTATTTTGGTGCAGTCGCCGGAGGAATATTCAAGAGCACGAATGGCGGCCTCAGTTGGACGCCTACTTTCGACCATCAGGACATCTCCTCCATCGGCGCCATCGCGGTGGCCGATTCCGACCACAACATCCTTTACGCGGGCAGCGGAGAAGCTTGTCTGCGCGGCAACATCTCTTATGGTGACGGAGTTTACAAGTCAACTGATGCTGGACAGACCTGGACCAATGTAGGCCTGAAAGATACGCGGCACATCGGAGCGGTAATCATCGATCCTCGAAACCCTGACATTGTGCTGGTTGCCGCCTTAGGTCACGCGTGGGGCCCCAATTCCGAACGAGGCGTTTTTCGCACTGCGGATGGTGGGAAAACTTGGCAGAAGGTCTTGTATAGAGACGACAACACCGGCGCGGTCGAGGTCGTGTTCGATCCCCGGAATTCCAGTGTCGTTTACGCTGCACTATGGCAGGTTCGCCGCCAGCCTTGGTACTTCAATAGTGGCGGCCCGGGCAGCGGGCTCTACAAATCCGTGGACGGCGGACTCACGTGGAAGCAACTGCAAGGCCATGGCCTGCCGGAAGGCAATCTCGGACGCATTGGCATCTCGGTTTCGGGAGCGGATTCCAACCGCGTATTCGCGCTCATCGAAGCTAAAGAAGGCGGACTCTATCGCTCCGACGATGCCGGCAATACCTGGACACGCGTCAACGACGACGAACGCTATCGGCAGCGTGCCTGGTATTTCATGCACGTGTTCGCTGATCCAAAAGAGGCTGACACAGTTTACGTGTTGAACACTGGCGCATTCCGCTCCAGCGATGGCGGGAAAACTTTCGAGTTGCTACCTGCGCCGCATGGCGACCATCATGATCTTTGGATCGACCCCACCAATCCGCAGCGCCTCATTAACAGTAATGACGGTGGGGCCACGATTTCAGTCGACGGCGGAAAGACCTGGACGCAGCAGAACAATCAGCCGACTGCGCAGTTCTACCATGTCGCTGTCGACAACCACTGGCCTTATCGAGTCTATGGAGCGCAACAGGACAACAGCACCGTAGCCATCGCCAGCCAGTCGGACGACGGAGTGATCGCGCGCCAGGACTGGTACGAAGTCGGTGGCGGCGAAAGTGGATACATTGCCCCCGATCCCCGCGATCCCGAAATTGTGTACGCCGGCTCGGATGGGTCCACCATCACCCGCTACGATCACCGCACCAACCAGATGCAGGATGTCTCGCCTTACCCTCTGGATACCTCGGGTAACGGCGCGGGCGAACTCAAGTACCGCTTTCAATGGACCGAACCGGTGTTGGTGTCGGCCTACGATTCCAACGTGATCTACAGTGCATCCCAGTTCGTTCTCAAGAGTAGTGACCAAGGCCGCAGTTGGAACCCCATCAGCCCTGACCTGACGCGCAACGACAAGAGCAAGCAGAAGCCCTCCGGCGGCGATATCACGTTGGACATCACGAGCGTCGAATATTACGACACGGTGTTCGCGCTCGCCGAGTCGCCATTGCAGAAAGGCATGCTCTGGGCAGGAACCGACGACGGCTTGATTCATCTCACGCGCGACGACGGCAAGACCTGGGAGAACGTCACACCGCAGGATATGCCAGAGTGGAGTATGGTCAGCATCATTGATGCTTCGCACCACGACGCCGGGACTGCTTATGCGGCGATCGATCGCCACAAGCTCGACGACTTCACTCCGCTGATCTATAAGACGCACGACTTTGGCAAGAGCTGGACTCGCATCGTGAACGGCATACCGGCCGGTTCTTATGTGCGATCGGTACGCGAGGATCCCCAAGTGAAGGGCTTGCTCTACGCCGGCACGGAGACCGGGGTGTATTTCTCAGCCGACGATGGCGCTCACTGGCAGTCGCTGCAGTTGAACCTGCCGACTTCGCCGGTCCACGACCTGGCGGTCAAGGACGATGACCTGGTCGCCGCTACGCATGGCCGATCGTTCTGGATACTCGACGATGTCAGCCCTCTCCGGCAAGCGAACTCCGCGATTGCTGCTGATGATTTCCACCTTTATCAACCCTCCGCGGCAATCCGCCTACACTTCCCTGACGAAGTCGATCGCAAGCGTCCAGTAGGTGACAATCCCCCCAAGGGCGCGATTCTGGATTACTACTTGAAGACGAAGCCGGCAGAGAAGGAAGAGATCACAATGGAGATCTTCGACGCGCAGGGCAAGCGTGTGCGGAGGCTCTCCAATCACAAGGAGAACCAACAGGAGCAGCCGCCCGAGTGGCCCGACCGCGAGAAGCCTGCGGAGCTGCTTCCAGCTGATGCAGGCATGAACCGCTTCGCTTGGGACTTCCGCTACGACCCCCCCGTCCAGGTTCCCGGCGCCTTCTATACGGGCGAGCCGCCGCGAGGTCCGCTAGTGATTTCCGGAACCTACCAGGTGAAGCTCACGGTCAAAGGCCGCAGCCAGACTGCGCCTTTAGAAGTGAAACTCGACCCACGAATCCGGAATTCGGTGACCGCCGCGGACATGCAGAAGCAGCTCGACCTGGCCTTCAAGGTGCAGCAGGATATCGACGCGCTGCACCGGGCCGTCAATCAGATCCGCGAGCTCCGCGCCAACTTGCAAACTTTGCAGAAGTGGGTGGGACCGGGATCGTCAAGCAGTGAAGTTATTTCCGCCGCCCGCGCTCTCGATCAGAAGATGACTCCGGTGGAAGAAGCTTTGATACAGGTGAAAATGAAGAGCTCGGAGGGCAACCTGCGCTATCCCAACATGCTCAACGAACAATACGCTAGCTTTAATGACCTGGTGCAGGGAGTGGACGGAGCGCCGACCACGCAACAGTTGCTGGTGTTCGAGGAATTGCACTCGCGCCTGAGTACGCAGTTGTCGAGCTGGCAGGAGATCGTGCGCGTTGATGTGCCCGCGCTGAACGACCTTATGCGCAAACAAGGAGTGCCGACGCTTGCCGTCGGCAGCGGCCAGGGCGAGTAAGGCGCCCACCGCCGTCCACATGCGGCGCAACCGCTTTAGCTGGACCATTCATCAACATAAGGTGTCATCCTGTCTATAACAACGACGGCGGTGTCAAGGGCGTACGAAGGCGGCGACGCCCACGGTTTTGAAGCAGCGCCATTTCGCTCTAGTGGAAAACAAAATCTCTGCATCGGACCAAGACTCGCGCGCTTCGTGAATCATCGATGGAGCCTTGTGCTCCACCAACCATCTATTCGGTTTGTTACGCCAACCATGATTCTTGTCTTCGAACTCCCAGACGCTTCTGGGAGGCAGGGGGCCCACTCAAGTGACCGGTTTTATTCCGACACCACAGGATGACTCGGGCTGCCCTGCGTGCGAGCGGCGGCGTAGGGTTGTTGGCTTCGCCACATCCAGTACAACCGCACCGCTAATTTGCGCGCCACCATGACCTTGGCTACGGCCGAATGCTTTCTGTGCTTCAGCCGCTGATAAGCGCGCTTTAACTCTGGGACCAGGCGTGCCGCGCTCTGTCCCGCTTCCACCAACAAACTGCGTACCAGGGGATTGCCTTGCTTGCTGATGCGGCCCAGCCGCTGCCGCCCCCCACTGGAATGCTCGGCCGGATTCAGCCCCAGATAGCTGACCACCTGGCGGCTGTGGGCAAAGCGCTCGATCCGGCCCAGGGTCAGCGCGAAGGCCAAGCTGGTAATGGGACCGACTCCGGGATGGGTCTGCAACAGCCGCGCCACGGAATTTTTCTCCGCCTCTTGCTGCGCGGCCAGGTCCAACTCGGCGATGCGGCGATCCAACTCCTCCAGCAACTGCAGCGAATCGTCGCGTCGCTTGGCCGTCCAGCCACGCAGCGGCAGGGCCTCCAGCAGCTGGCGTCCCGCCGCGCTCCACAGCTTGCGCTTTTGCTGCACTCCCTGATTCAGCGCCAGGTGCTGCAACTGGTTCTTCACCCCAGCAACAGCCGCAACAGCAGAGCGGCATCGCGCCGGTCGGTCTTTTGCTTGCGCACTTCCATGGTTCGGATCTGGGCGGCATCGCCCAGGCGCAACTCGTGGCCCAGTTCAGCCAGCAGGCGCTCGAACCACAACGTGTTGCCGCAAGCTTCCATGCCCACGATCACCGCGCCTTGCAGCGCAGCGTAAAACGGCCGGGCTTGGGCTGCCGTCAGCTTGCCCTCCGTGTACTCGCCTGTTTCCGTGTCGACCATGGCAATTTGTTGGAAACTCGGATGGAAATCACAGCCTATAATCTTCATGACGGCTCCTTTCGTCCGAGTCTTGGTCTTTTGCGAGAACAAGTTTACTCGGCACTGCTTAGGAGCCGTCGTTGTTATGAAATCAAGCGTAGCGACCGTCTGACTCGCCTCTTTGCGGGTCGGGCGGGCGCGGAGCCGAAGGAACCCTATGACCAGCAGAATCAATGCTGACGGCTAAAGAGGTCCTTCGACTCCTCGCTACGCTCGTCACTCAGGATGACACCTCAGAATTATTGCGCCCATCAATAGTCCGGCCTAAGAGATGCATTGAAACTTGTGGAACCGCCCTTGAGCCGATTAATCCTACATTGTAGGGCCACACATTGTGTCATAGCGACAGATCAGGGCTGTGACTCAGCAAGCAGTTTTTGCAAATTGCCCTGCCAGATCGCCGGAAGCGTATGCGTTCCGTGGCCGCGAGTCTGATCGGCTATCGGCAGCAGCACGTATTTGCCTTTAGGAACGCGTTTGATTTGCACCTCCATGATCCCCAGTTCCGGCGGATTGATGAAATCGTCGGCGGAGTTGATCGCCATTACTGGCACCCGGATCTTTTCCAGGTTGGGCGACGGGTCGTAGTTGCGTGACGCGTCGAAGGCATAGAGAAAGTCGTTGGCGTCGGTCGAAGCAAAGCGTGTGCGAATGAAATTGTCCAGATATGCGTCGGCGGCGTCACGCGTGGGATAGTGCTTCTGCATCTGCAGCGGGCTGCTGCCCATGACTAGCAGCACATCGAGGGCGGTCTTCACGCCGGGTGGAGGCGATTTGTACTTACCGTTCTCCCACGCTGGGTCTTGGCGAATTGCATCCATGGCCATTTTGCGCATCATGCGATTGCGCCCCGCGATTTGCACTGGCAAGCACGCCAGCGGCATCATCGCGTCCATAAAGTCGGGGTAGGTTTCACCCCATACCCACGAGTGCATGCAGCCCATCGAGGTGCCAATGATCAGGCGCAGATGGTTTACCTTCAGCCCGTCAACCAGTAGTTGATGTTGTGCCGCCACCATGTCGTCGTAGTCGTAATGCGGAAAGCCGGCATGCAGCCCATCGCTCGGTTTGCTGGACTTCCCATGCCCGATCCCATCCGGCAGGATGATGTAGTAGCGATTCGCATCGAGCAATTCTCCCGGCCCGAACAGCACGCCCGCGAACTGCGGCGAGACGAACTGCTTGCCGGACCCCGTAGTTCCGTGAAGGACCATGACGGCATTCGTTACTCTGCCGCTGGCATCACGTTGCGGGGTGCCGAAAGTCGTGTAATGCAGACGCAGGATTGGCAGAACTTCTCCAGAGTGGAAGTGGAAGTTCTGCGCGACGTAATCGCCTTCGACGGCGAGGGGGGTGCTCTGACCCGTCGCGTTCAAAATGCAGCCAAGCAGACAAATCCAGAGATAAAGGTAAAGAAGGAATCTAGACATAGAAATTGCCCTTTTCGAGACGGTCGCATGAGACTTGCCAGCGTCACTCAAGAGACGACCTCCTCAGGTTGTCGTCCAGAATTCATGACTGTGAAACGAACATAGTATGCCCAAACCACTCCTAGGATGAGCGAAGAGTTGTCTTGTCGAGAACTAGCTTGCACCCCCCAGACGCTAAAGATCCACAAGCACACAGTCTCTGCTGGCTATTTCGGGGGGTTGACGTTTTGGCCCTGGAACCTGTTGGCGGAAGCGTTTTGTCCAGATTGATCGAGGTCTACCAGCTGCGAGCCCGGCGGTTGCTGCAAGGCGAATTGATCATCCCTGATCGGTTCATTGATCACCAGCTTATCGACGGTCAGCCGGATCGTGTACTCCTCCCGCGGACGGTCAATCTCAATCACCGTTGGAAAGCTGACACCGCTGTAGTCTCTATAGACCTGATAGGTAACGTCAGTGGCGATCTCGCCCTCGGTGTCGTAAATAATCTGGTGGTGCGGGACGAGATTTACGCGCTCGAATATGATTTTGCGGTAAAGGTACCAGCCCGCGTCAGAGTCGGAGCGGCGGACGATGTCGATCACATAGTCTGGCTGCTGAACCAGCTTCTTGGTCTTCGCGTCCACGACGGCTTCCGTGTCATTTTCCAACACCGCAATTTCGTCCTTGTCGATCTCAGGCAACAACAGCGCGTTGTAGATGACCTGTGGCCGCAGGTTTTCCAGTGGATTGCTCGCCGGCTTGATGACTTCGGCGCTGCCAACATAGAACTTGTTCTTTGCCGGAATGGATAGTTTGAACCGGTTTCCGTCGCTCACCATGTCGAACGCCTTGTTGCGCACGATGGGAAAAAGACCGATCATGCGCAGCATGTCCGGCTTGCGCACCAGAATGTAGCCGGTAATTTCCTGGTAGTCGGTGACTTTGCCCTTCTTTTCTCCGCCTACGGAGGGAGCAATCTCCACGGTGGCGTTCAGGGTCTTGATCTGCGAGGCTTCCTGGTTGATGCGGTCGACCAACTCCTGCTTGGTGGCGGTTTGTAGCTTGGCAGTGCTGGTCCGCATCTCTACGGTGCGGGTGCGGAACAGACATCCTGTTCCACCGGTCAGAAGTGCAGCAAGGAAAACCGCGGCGAGGATTTGGGATCGTCTCATTATGGGATCGGGGCGGACCGACCGACAGGAATCATTCAGTATATAGCGCGACTCAGTTTCAAGAGGTTTCGCGAAACAGTACAGGCTCCCGGTTTGAAATTTGGCATCTGCCGTTCAGTCCCTGCTAATCGCCTGCCCAAATGCGATCAAGTTGCCGTCCGGTGCAAGCACCAAAAGCTCGCGTTGTCCGTAAGGCTAGTTCACTGGCCCGTAGACGTCACCTTGGGGCAGAGTGTCGAGCTTCGGCTTCAGCTCGGCATAGAGCTGATCGACGTCGCGAACGTCGATGTAGTAGGCGAAGCGGCGATTGCCGGGAGGAGTGGCACTACTGCGCGCCGGTCACCGCCCGGCGATACGCAGCCACGTTGCGCGCATGTTCTTCCATGGTCCGCGCAAAACGATGGTGGCCGTTGTTGTCGCTGACAAAGTAGAAGAAATCGCTCTGCGCGGGATGCATGGCGGCTTGCAGGGAAGCGACTCCCGGATTGGCGATGGGGCCAGGAGGCAGACCAGGATATTTGTAGGTGTTATACGGCGAATCGAATTGCAAGTCCGACTGGTAAATCGTGCCGCGATAACGTCCGGCCAGCAGGGCTGCGTATACCACACTGGGATCGGCGCCCAGAGCCATGTTGCGGGCCAGACGGTTGTAGTACACGCTGGCGACCAGCGGACGCTCGTCCGGCACTGCGGTTTCCTTTTCCACAATGGAGGCCATGGTCACGATGCGGTGCGTGTCAGCGTTGCCCAGCAATCCGATCTTCTGCGCTTCCTGCCGAAAACGATGCACCATCGCCGCTGCCATGTCATGAGCGGTATCGATGCGGGTGAATTGATAAGTGTCGGGAAAGAGATATCCCTCTAGCGACTGAGCAGTGGGGTCGATCGCGCGAAGGAGAAATACATCCCCCTTGACCGCAGTGAGGAAATCGGCGGCCGTACCCAAGCCCGCCTGCTCCACGGCGGCCGCAATGTCGAACATGTTGTAGCCTTCAGGGACGACCACGGTACGTGCATAGACATCGCCGCGCACCAGGCGGCGCCACACCTGCAAAGCGCTGGCCGGTTCGTCGAACTTGTACTCGCCGGCCTTGAGGGTCTTCAGTCCTTTGGCGTACTGCAACATGAGAAATGCCGCCGAGCTCCGAATGACGCCTTCGCGCTGCAGATCTTGCGCGATGTGGCGGGTGCTCCAGCCTGGACGCAGCAGAACGAATTTTGTCTCCGAAGGTTTCAGGGGTAGCAAGGCCGCCCACGCAAACCAAAGAGCAAAGGCGAGTACCAGCGCCGTCACGAGTGTGAAAAACGTTCGCATGGAATACCGTAGTTTAGATGAAGAACGGCGTTTGTGCGCTGCTCTGCCATGTTCCTCCGTCCGCATCCGTGGTTACGGGTTACTGGTTTTCCGGAATTCCAGAAATGATTGCAGGATCAATACCGCCGCCAATTGGTCCACGACCCCCGCGCGGGCGCGAATGCTCATGTCGGATTCACGCAGCAGCTCGATTGGCCTCCACCGAAGTCAAGCGCTCGTCGAAGAGGTGTACTGGCAACTTGAACTTGCGACGCAACTCTTCGGCGAATATCTGCACTTTCTCCGCCTGAACGCCTTCATTTCCGCTCATGCGCAAGGGCAGTCCCATCACTAATTCGGCGATGTGATATTGCCGGATCACTCGCCGCAAGTAGTCCAGATCGTTGCGCTTATTGCTGCGGCGTAGAGTAGGCAGGCCCTGGGCCGTGACCCCCAGTTCATCGCTCACCGCCAGGCCAATATTGCGCGTGCCGAAATCCAACGCCAGGATGCGTCGTGGTTGACCAACTGGCTGCTCCATCGTAAAAGTAATTTCCATCTTCGACACAGCAAAAGTATCATGTTCGGAATCCTAGAGTTATACGAGTACCATAGGCGAGATGGCAGAAAAGTTGCTCGACAACGTGGAGCCCCACCGCGCAAGCCATGGCGATCCCGATGTGGATGCCAATGCGGCAGGCGGACCTGCGCCTATTCCGCAGGTGTCGATCAACCGCTCCACGGTGGCCGAACTTGAGCGCCGCCGGATTCTGCGGGTGCAGGAGTCGGCATTGCTCATCCTGGCGATCGCGGCCGTTCTGACCATGCTGTATGTCGGCAAGCTGATTCTCACGGTGATCCTGGTCGCCATCCTGATTGCATTCGTGTTGGCCCCCATTGTTGACCTGCTCACCAGGTTCCAAGTGTCGAACGCCTTCGCTGCGTTTCTTGCCGTATTGTTACTGGTGATCGCCGCTGGCGCAGCCACGTACCTTTCCTATAATCGCGCGATTGATTTTATGCAGGAGTTGCCCCACTACAAGGCCAATATCCAGCAGTTGATCGGACGGTTCCGCGAGGAAGCCGAACAGATTGAGCGAACCACCGAATCCGTGTTGCCGGCCACGGAAGCCGACAAGAAGGCGGTCACGGTTCGGCAATCGAGCGATTGGACTGATTTAGTCAGCCGGAACGCCAGTTCGGTATCGGAGATGGTGCTGAGCATCACCTTTGTTCCATTCCTGGTTTTCTTCATGCTGAGCTGGCAGGACCATGTGCGCTCCGCCTCGGTAATGCTCTTCAGCATGGAGAACCGGAATACCGCTTACGTGATGCTGGGATTGATTGCGCGCATGATCCGCTCCTTCATCGTAGGCAACTTCATCATTGGTGTCTTCCTAACCGTCTGCAGCATCGCCGTGTTCGGAATGCTGGGCCTGCCCTACTTCTACTTCTTGGGAGCGATCAGCGGATTTCTAAGCCTAATTCCTTATCTCGGTGTTCTTCTCGCCATCATCCCACCGCTCATCGCTGACCTGGGGCACCTGAACATGGCCGTGTTCCTGATCATCGTTTTCGTAGTACTGGGGCTGCACCTGGTCGGCATGAACGTCCTCTATCCCAAGATTCTGGGCAAGCGCTTGCAACTGAATCCGTTGGCGGTCACCATCTCTCTGCTGTTCTGGGGATGGCTGTGGGGAGCGATGGGACTGGTCCTGGCCGTACCGATCATGGGCGCTTTCAAGATCATCTGTGACCACATCGAGCGGCTGCGCCCTTATGGCGTGTGGCTGGGGGAATAGTGCGCCTCAGGCTGGGATAGTCGAAACCGGCTATTTCCCGCCGTTAATCGGAGTCGGGGGTCCTACATTGGCAGCGCTGCGGCGCTTAGCTCGTCCGCGACCCCGCACCCCGCACTCGGAATTCTCCCGCTGAGCAGCGTTTCGAAGAATCGGTCCACCGCGTCGAGAATGTCGATCTCGCTCTTCGAATCGTACACTGCCTTACGCAGCTGCGCACCGTGAGGCACACCGTGGGTAAACCACGCCGCGAATTGCTTCATCTTGCCCTCTGCGCCGCCCACCTTTTCTTCCACTAGCATGCTGAAGTAGGTGCGGATCACCTGATAGCGGTCGGCATCGCTGGGCAGGTCGTACGATCCGGTGTGGGTGAACTGCTCGATCTGGCGGAAGATCCACGGATTCGAGGCCGCGCTGCGCCCAATCATCACCGCGTCGCATCCGGTCTGCGCCACCATGGCGGCGGCATCCTCGGGCGAGCGCACGTCGCCATTGCCGATCACGGGAATCTTAACTGCGTCCTTCACCGCGGCGATCCACTCCCACTGCGCCTGTCCGCTGTAACCCTGCTCGCGCGTGCGGGCGTGCAATGCGACCGCGGCCAGCCCACACTCCTCAGCCATCTTGGCCAGGTTGACGTGGACGATTTCCTTGTCGCTCCAACCGGCGCGGAACTTCACCGTGAATGGAATTTTTACCGCCGCCCGCACTGACTCGAAAATGTTCTTGATGAGCGGCAGATCGCGCAGCAATCCCGAGCCGCCGTTACACTTCACCACTTTCTTCGCCGGGCAGCCGAGGTTGAGGTCCACCAAGTCGAAGCCTAGGGCCTCGACGACGCACGCCGCCTCAGCCAGCGTCGCGGGATCGCTACCGAAGAGCTGCGCCGAGATCGGGTGCTCATTGCCGTAGAAGGTGAGGTACTGCTTGGCCTTCTTGTCTTTGTGGCGGATGATGCCGTCGGCCGAGGTGAACTCCGTCATCATCAACCCGCAGCCGCCGAGGTTGCGGATGAACCGGCGGAAGACCGTGTCGGTAATGCCGGCCATCGGCGCCAGCACAGTCGCAGGCCGGATTTCGACTCCGCCGAGTGAGACACACGCCGGCACCCGCGCCTCTGGGGGCGCGATACGCAAGGCCGGATTGGTGAAGTACTTGTGCACGGTTCGATTGTAGCCGAACGTTGGACTACCAGGACTCGACAAAGCAAAGCCCCCGCCGCAGCGGAGGCTTTCGCTCCAACCCTTGCAAACGTTAGTTCTTTGCGGCCTCGACTTTCGCCGCCTCGGTCTTCGCGGCCTCTGCTTTGCCCGCATCGCTCTTGGCATACTTGCGGCGGAAGCGCTCGACCCGGCCGGCGGTGTCCACCAGCTTTTGTTTGCCGGTGAAGAACGGGTGGCACGCGGAACAGATTTCCACGTTGATGTCGCCCTTGTGGGTGGAACGGGTCATAAATGTGTTACCGCATGCGCAGTGCACGCGTACCTCGTCATAAGCCGGATGGATGGCTGCCTTCATAAGACTCCTAAGGTGCTCATTGCAAAGGTTGATTCTATCGGATACCACTCGCTCACGGCAAACCAAGCCGAGTTGCTGTCATCCCTTTAGACTTCGCAAACTGCGGGAAAGATTCACACCCGTGGTTATACAAAATGGAATGGGCGCCGTGCTACATCTTCAACGGTGCGCTGGCGCTGGCGATGCACTGCCATTTGCCGTTCGGCATCTTGACCCAGGTATCAACCCACCGCTCGTGCGAATCAACTGCCTTCCCATCGCCGCCCGTACCTTTGCCTTGCCACGCGCCGGTGGCAATTGCCGTGTTTCCAAAGGCGGTAACTTTCACATCGCTGATATCGTTGATTTCCCACTTGCTTCCCTTGATCATAGCCAACGCCTGGGACTTATTTTGTGTGGTGCCATCGCTGTTCAGGTCGATGAATCCTTCGGCCAGGAGCGGAGCCACCGCCTCCGGATTGCCCATCTTTGCGCCTGAGGCCCACTGCTGTTCCATCTTCGCGATGGCCTTCTCGACGCCACCCTCCGTGGTGTCGCTCATTTGCGCTTGCACGGCCAGCGCCATCAATACCACGACAAAACACAACACTGTCCTCTTCATGCTGGAGTTCTCCCTTGGAAATCAGAATTCAAGATTAGGTTTAGTCCAGCCACTCTACACGGGAAACCCTTAAATAACAATGCGGCAGAGCTTTCGCCCTGTCGCAAAATGGAATTCCAGGCTGACGCCAAATTGAGTTCGCTACTTCCTGTTAACGGCCTTCTTCAGATCGACGCCAGGAGTAAACTTGGCGACCTTTCGCGCCGCAATCTTGATGACGCCCCCGGTCTGGGGATTGCGTCCGTTGCGTGCCTTGCGCTGGGAGACGGAGAAGGTGCCGAATCCCACCAGGGTCACGCGGTCGCCTTTTTTCAGCGCCGCAGTCACTGCATCAATTATCGTGTCAATCGCGCCCCCCGAAGCGGTCTTGCTGATCCCCTGGGCAGCTGCGATTTTTTCAACCAGATCGCCTTTGTTCATGCTCGCTCCTCGCCAGGTGAGAACCTGTGGAGCCTGTATTTACTTGCGAAATCGGGCGCGTGTCAAGAAAAACCGGAGAAATCACGCAGTTTTCGGCAGTTGGCCACCAACCAACGAGCGCCGCGGCGCAACGGCATCCCCGCGCTGCCTTCCTTCCACTACTCAACGTTCGAGGCCGCGTAGGGCCACCAGGGTAAGATCGTCGCGCTGATCGCTCGCGCCAAACCGGCAAACCTCCTGCACGCATTGCTGCAGAAAGGCAGGCAGTGGCCCTTTCTGTGCCTGCAGCGTCGCCAGTAACCTGGACTCGCCAAATTCCTCTCCAGCCTTGTTCGTGGCCTCGGTGATGCCATCCGTATAGACCAGCAGAGTGTCATCTGGCCTAAGCTGCACCTCGCCAATTGCGCCTTTCCAATCGCTAAACAGTCCCAGCACCTGCGAGGTCGTATCCAGCCGCGACACGCCATTCCGACCATGGAGCAGAGGCGCCGGATGGCCGCAGTTCACGTAGCGAATCGTGCCCGAGATCTCGTCGTACTCGGCGAAAAATAGCGTGGCGTACATCGGCTCCGGTGTGCTTTCGAACAGCAGACGATTCACCAGTGCCAACGACTGCTCGAAATCATCGACACCCAGTTTGTTCACCGTTCGCAGGCTGGCCTGAAGGGTCGCCCTTACCAGGGCAGACGCCATCCCTTTGCCGGAGACATCGCCGATGGCGAAACCTAGCCGATGCGCACCGCGGTCGAAGAAGTCATAAAAATCTCCGCCCGCGTGACGGGCCTCGACGCAAACGGCCGCATAGGTCAGACTTGCCAACTGCGGCAGGTTCCGCGGAAACAGCCGCGCACTCACGCGCCGAACCTCTTCCATCTCGTGGATTCCCTGCAGCCCAGCGTTGAACAACGGTGCGTCCGCGAGTCTCTGTTTCGGGCCGCTTTGCGACTCATGGCACAGTTCGATTGCTGGAATCAGCTCCGATCCGACAACCGCCCATGCAGGTGTTTGCGCCCGAGCATCTGATTCGTACATGGCTTCTCTCCAAGGGCCTTGCTGCATCGCTATCACAGTTTCTGCCTCTCACTGGTATGTCGTTCGAAGAAGGTCGAAATCGACGGGCTGAAAACAATTAATGCGCCGTGCGTCAATCAGGATTAGGAAGAACCTTGGAGAAAGGTGGCGCTCCGGGGCGTCGGAATGTGGCCCTGAAGTGGGCGATTCTTTGGCACCGAAGAACGGCTGCTAGGCCCTTTATTGTTATATATTTACAACACCTTTTGATGTATAGTCCTTCAACCAACTAACCCCCGGACATCTCAGGAGTTTATTTGTGGCTACAGCATCAATGCCATCGCAGCGCAGCTCTAAACTGCGCTCGAAGTATCTCCTCTTTGCGTTCATTGGGTTGATGATCGCTTATGTCCTCCGGCATAACGAGCACTTTCTGATCGACGCAAGCGATCCCGTGTGGCAACATTACCAACCGTTCAAATGGAAGCTCTTGCCGCATGGTCTGGCGGGTGCCTGTGCGCTTTTGCTGGGACCTATGCAGTTCTCCGATCGCCTGCGCCAGCGTTACGCCAAATTCCATCGCGTCGCTGGGCGCTTCTATGTCGCCGGTGTATTCATCGCCGCGCCGCTCGGTTTCTACATCCAGTACTTCCAGGAGCGAATGGGAGGGGCACGGTCCTTCAGCATCGCCGCCGCAGCCGATGCGGTCTTGTGGATGCTCACCACCGGCATCGCCTTTGCCTTCATTCTCAAGGGAAAGGTCCAGCAGCATCGCCAATGGATGACCCGCAGCTTTGCGGTTGCGTTGGTCTTTCTGGAAGTGCGCGTGATTCTGGGTATCACAGGGTGGGAAAAGCTCAACCCTCCCGTGGATGAAACCGTGGTGTGGGTTTGCCTCGTTTTTGCAATACTTTTCGCAGATGCTGCCCTGCAGTGGCAGGAGCTTCGCCGCACTCGGTCGGGTCCCGCCAAGGCACGAGCCACGGCGCGTATGGTTGCCAACTCCTAATCTCTAGCCCCTAACCACGGCTTTCGGTTCCCACGGGATTGAGAACTGGCGTTCGATTTTCTCGCGATAGCATGGGCCAGAGTTGTAGGTGCAAAACGGATACACCTTGCCATCCGGCGTGGCGTAGTGGATGACGCAGCGCTTTACCCGTTCGATGTCGTAGTTGTAAGCGTCCTGGAAGTGCATGCCCGCCACCAGCAGTGTGCGATAGGTGAACGTTCCATCTTTTCCGTCGCGGCCGAGTTTCTTGTTGGTCATTCCCTGCAACGTGTGCAGGAACTTCGTGAACGTTAATCCCGGCGGAGCAAGCTGTGGTTTGAAGTGCTTTTGCAACGAATTCCACAGCTTCACTTTGCTGTAAAGCTTAAATCGCGCCTTGCTCGCTGAGCGCGAGAGCTCTTCCATATCCTGCAGCATGCTGGGCACGTCCACAAATTGGGTGATGGGCACGGCCTTCTTCGACTTTTCGTCCACGAAGAAGTAAGTTCCGAGCGAGCAATGAGGGTGTGACGAGATGGTAGGCACGCCGGTACCGCGCAGCGCAGCGGTCAGCTTAGAGAATGGTGTGATGCAAGCCAGCGGGAACCAGTCGGCACGGGGATCGGTGATGCTGGTCTGCTCGCTGACGCAACGCGCCAGATCGGCAAGCGTAAAGCGCTTGGCCAGCAGTTCATGTTTCGCGATGCGGCCGGTGAAGGCGACCGGCTGGAAGCTAATGCCGGAGACCGTGTCAACATTGTCGATGGCCCAGCGCACGATGTCGCCGATCTGGTGGTCGTTAATGCCTTTCACGATGGTCGGCACGAAGACGATCTTCATGCCCGTAGCGCGACAGTTCTCGATGACGCGCATCTTAGTCTCGAGTAGCGCCCGCCCACGGGTGCGAAGGTACACGTCGTCGCTGACGCCGTCGAACTGCAAGTACAGAGTGGCTAATCCCGCGGCCTTTGCGTTCTTGGCGAATTCGAGATTAGCCAGTTCGATGCCATTGGTCGCCGCCTGAATGTGGGTGAAGCCCATCCCGCGCGCCATACTGAGAATCTTGAAGAACTGTGGATGAATGGTAGGCTCGCCGCCGGAGAACTGCACCACACGGCCGTCCACAGGACGCTCGCCGCGAAGTGTCTGCAGCATGGTGCGGACCTGTTCGAGATCGGGCTCATAAAGATAGCCTGCGACGTTGGCATTGGCGAAGCAAACAGGACACGTCAGATTGCAGCGATTGGTTAGGTCCACATTGGCGAGTGCAGTATGCGAAGTGTGCATACCGCAGAGGCCGCAATCGTCAGGACACGACTTTCCGCCTTCGATCTGCGGGTTGGTCAGACCCAGATTGTCGCCGAAATTCCACTCCTCCATTTTGAGGTAGAGTTCGACATCACTGAATACGATGTCGCGAAAGATGCCGTGCGCGGCGCAGGATTTTTCCATCAGTACCTTGCCGTCTTCCGCGTAGATGTTAGCCAGGATGATCTTATTGCATTCTGGACATAGCGACTCGGTCTGCTTGGGCAAGCCTTTCTGCAGCGGTTTGATGGGCGAACCGGTATACGTTACGTTCGGTTGGAGGATGCGCAGAGTGGGTCGCAGGGTAGGCCAAAGCTTGTTCTGCTGGTCCGGGTTGGCTGGCAAGAGGGGGATATTTACTTCCGGAGAAAACGTCTGAGTACTCACGTTCCTTAACCTCGCGACAAAACAGCATGTGGGAGTCTATGGCAAACAGCCCTAAGTGCAGCGCGACGGCGGATGAGTGGTGCTGGTAATGGTGTATGAAGGACACACCGCTTCGCTGCCACATGCACATACATTGTCACGCGTGAGGCCCGACGAGCGCCGTGCCGTGGCTCACCTTGGGAAGTGAAGCAGATGTGTAGCGAGCGGGAAAAATATGTAGCTAACGGGTGTCTCATAAGTGTGAATGGAACCCAGTTTTCGGCTTGGAGAGCTGGGGGTTCGCATGCCGATCACAGCGTCACCTTGAGCTCAGGGCGTAGAATTCTGTCTCTTACCGCTGCACAACTTGATACAGGCGAGAGGTTTTATGGGAAAACGCTCCAAGAAAGATCACGGGAACAAACCCGCAGTCGAAACGAAGGACAGTCCAGCCAACCCGGCCCAAATGAAACTCAGCAAGGCAGATTACGAGCGCGAACTCTACAAGCTTCAGGTTGAGCTGGTGAAGCTGCAGGAGTGGGTGAAGAAAACTGGCGCGAAAGTCATCGTTATCTTTGAAGGACGCGATGCGGCCGGGAAAGGTGGCATCATTAAGCGCATTACGGAGCGGGTAAGCCCCAGAGTGTTCCGGCTGGTTGCGCTGCCCGCACCCACAGAGCGGGAAAAAACGCAGATGTACATGCAGCGCTATGTCGCCCAACTACCGGCCGGCGGTGAAATTGTCATCTTCGATCGTAGTTGGTACAACCGGGCCGGCGTTGAGTATGTGATGGGTTTCGCCAACAAGGAACAACACCGGAAATTTCTGCAAGGCTGTCCTAGCTTTGAGATGGCGCTGGTAGACAGCGGCATCCTTTTATTGAAGTACTGGTTGGATGTCAGTGAAAAAGAACAGCACCGCCGGTTCCAGGACCGCATCAAGGACCCGACGAAACGCTGGAAGCTAAGTCCGATGGACCTAGAATCACACCGTCGCTTTTACGACTATTCGCGCGCGCGAGATGCGATGCTGGCGGCCACTGACATTCCGCAGGCGCCTTGGGTCATTGTGCCTTCTGATGACAAGAAGCGTGCCCGGCTCAATTGCATCGCCGACTTGCTGAGCCGGATTCCGTATGAGGAGATTCCTTACCAAGCGCCCAAACTGCCACCTCGGCAGAAGTCTCATGGGTACGAGGAACCCAGGCTAAAACATCAGGTGGTGGCGCCGAGGTACTGAAGTAGCGGTCCGTTTGACGGAGGTTAGTCGCGCCGGTGTCGTGTGCGCCAAGACTTATGGCGGACAGAGTTGTGAGAATTGCCACCGCAGCCGTCCGCCATATCCGCCCTGCACTTCAAGCGAAGAATAGCCCGGATGCTGCTTTCAGTTGTCACGGTGCCATGGCAAATTTGTAGCTTTTTTGTGACAATCGGATGGTCTGCTGCTCCCACGTATAACCGGATTGCCGGTTTTGGCTCGGGTCTATTTGACGAGCACAGCACAGGGAGCCCCCCGCAATCGCGTTCTATGTCGGCTACAATCGGCCGATGGCCTCCTCTCGGCTGGAACGGGTGCAGCAGCAGTTGCAACTTTACGAGCATCCGCTGGTAGAGTTTGACGCGCGCACCAAAGGCGAAGCGGTGGAGGTGATCATCAGGCCACGCTTTACCGATCCGGCGGTCCACACCTACTACTTCGACTTGCATCCACGCGATCTCGACGATGCACAATTCGAGTGGGCCTTTCAGCGCCAGTTATTCGACTGTCTGCACGATTACCTGGTCGAGATGTTTGTGCGCACGCCACAGCACCGCAAAGAGAACCAGCAGATGGAGCGCGAAGGCAAACTGTGACGCTCCGGTCGAACGAGCCTTACAATGGCACTCTTTCGGGAGGCCGCCTGCGAAAGCGCATTGCAGACGAGATTCGTCGCGATGGGCCAATTCGGTTCTCGCGCTACATGGAGATGTGTCTCTATGAGCCCGATCTCGGTTATTACTCTCGCTCGCGCGAGCAGTTCGGAAAGGCCGGAGATTTCTACACGTCGAGTGACGTCCATGCTGTGTTCGGACGGCTGCTGGCGCGGCAATTCGAGGAGATGTGGCGCGTACTGGATTCTCCCCCGCTCGTCGACATCATCGAACTGGGCCCTGGACGCGGCCTTTTCGCACACGACGTGCTGGATTGGTCGGCCAAGCACTTCCCGGAGTTCTCGCGCGCTTTGCACTACGCGCTTGTGGAGCAGTCGCCTCACCTGCGTGATCGATTACAGGAACGGCTGGCCGAGCATATTGCGGTAGCAAAAGCGCGTGTCTTCGAGTCGCTCTGGGGGGCGGCTTCGGCCGCAGGAGAAAACATTATCGTCTTCGGCAATGAGTTCTTCGATGCGCTTCCTGTCGAGGTGGTGGACCATCGCGGCGAGCTGCGGGTCGGGATCGAGAACGGGAGATTCGTGGAGACATTCGTTCCAGCAACTTCATCCGAAGTCGAATTTCTCGATCACTACAGCGTTCACCCGGAGGAGGGCGAGAGGGTAGAAGCGCCGCTGGCGTCATTAGAGTGGATGGACCGCATCGCGGAGACATTTCGCTCGTATGGAACAGCAGATTCCTCCGCTCGGACTAAAGTCCTCGGCCGGGATGAAACCGAGACACAGGCGAAGGAGGAAAAGCGCAGACATGGGTTTGCGGTGCTGATCGACTATGGCTACACGCGGGAAGAGCAACTGGTGGGACGACATCGCGACACCATCATGAGTTACCGTCAGCACACGGCTAGCACGTCGCCCTACGAAGCGCCGGGCGAACAGGACATTACCGCCCACGTGAACTTCACGGCGCTGCGAGCACGCGGTATTGAGCGCGGATTCGATCCAGTGGGATTGCTCACGCAATCCCAATTTCTCCTCGGCATTGGAGAAGGGACACAATTCGCGGACGCATTTCAGGATTGCAAACTGCCTCAGGAGCGCGCCAAGGTGGCGTTGCAACTGAAGCACTTGATATCACCCATAGGCATGGGAGAGACCTTCCAGGTACTTCTAATGTCCTCGGGTGTGGCGAAAGAAAGGGCCGCTACTTTGAGCGGCCTGAAACAAACTCACTGAATCTGATCACGGCATACCCGGCTTATCGGGGCTGGGCGGCTGGAATGGCGATTGCAAATACTTGCGCGCCTCATCGAGCGCATTCTGCGTATTGTCGTTGGTCTGCAGAGCCTGGCGGTACTCGTTGGTTGCACGCTCGCGCTGTCCAGTCAAGTCGAAGATCTTGCCCAACTGGATGTGGCTCCAAACCTCGGTCCAGCGGGGCTCGCCATCGCCATTGAGCGATTCGCGATAGGCGTTTGCAGCCGACTGGTAGTTGTGCTGCAGGAAGAACACCTCGGCAATGCGATAATGCGCCAGCGAACTGTTCTTGTTGATGTCGAGCGCCTTTTGGAATTCCTTCAGCGCCTCAGTTAAGTCGCCCTGTTCCACGTCCTGCTGACCACGCATGATAGAAGTGCGTACCTGCAGCTCTTGTGAGTTCTGCAAAACGTCGTTATTGGGATCGATGGTGATACGGCGCGGCTTACCAAACGTCTCCACCGCGTAGGCAGAGTTTGTACCCGAGACTTCCACGCGCTTGGTCTCGGTTTTGCCATCGGTATCGATCTTCAGCTCCACTGGCATGCGGAAGAGGTCCATGTCTTGCTGAATCTCGCCGACCACACGGAATCCCTTCTGCGTGCGATAAACCGTATATTTGTTCTTAAACTCAGGTGCCCCTGTAGAGTCCAGCCACTGGGTGAAGAACCATGTGAGCTGCTGTCCCGAACTCTGCTCAGCAACCTTGCGAAAATCGTCGACCGAGGCTGATTTACCGGCATACTGAGTAACGAAGGTTCGCATGGTTTTGTCGAAAGCGTTGTCGCCCATTACCCAGCGCAGCATTTGCAGGATCATGCCGCCCTTGTCGGTCACCAGTGATTGGAACTCAGGCGAGAAGGCATCCAGTTTGCCGACATCCGCCAATGGGACGGAAACGTAAGCCAGTGCCCCGACCGACATGTCCTTGGTGACTTCCTGGAAACCAGCCGGACCTGCAACGTGCTCTACGTAAAGCGCCTCGGAATAACGGGCGGGGCCATCGTTCAGCCACCAGTCATTCTTGTTGGCCGGGCTTACCATGGTTCCGAACCACTGGTGCGCAACGGTATTGGCCAGCAGCCGGTAGTTAACCTTGCCAATGAACGAGCGCGAAGCCAGTGCAGCGATCTCTGGTGCCCATGCTGACGGGACCGTGTCATTGGGCAGCTCGACGACGTTCAACGTGGTGCTAAACGGGGCGCCGTAGGTTGAGGTATAGAAGAAAAACTCCTTTACCGCGGTATCAGCATACTGGGTCGCAAGCGCCTTGTGGTCAGGTGTGCTGTACACCGTTACATTCAGTCCGCCTTCGTTGTTCTTGGTCTGCTCGTACTTTCCGATCAGAATGGTTCCTGGGAAGCTGGCCTTATCTTCGTAGCTGAAGGTAACGGTCTTGTAGCCGGCAAGAACCGGCAGCTTGGTGAGTGTCAGATGGCTTGTATTACTCTTGTGGCCGCCGACTTCCACTCCCGTTTCCGGAGCGGCGCCAGATGTTTGCTTTCCGCTACCAATCACGCTGTAATCAGAAGGAACGCTGATGCTGATGGTCGAAGTGAAACGATCGATGCCATAGCCGACCATCGGGAACCAGCGCCCGGCATAGAGCAAATAGGTTATGGGGTCTCCGATGTAGGCAAGCTTCAGTCCCGGCACCGGGCTGTCATCCCCAGACTGTAGTGCTCCTTCGTATTCGAAAGTCAGAGTATCGCTCGTACCCTTGGTCAAGCCATTCGGCAGGGAGATGCGGATGGTCGAATCCTGGCTGACCCGCTCAACCGACAGAGCTTGGCCGCTGGCGTCAAGGACGCGCGTCGGTCGTAGCGCATTGTGCAATTCAAAGATGGCGATGGTGATGTCATCGAGCGCGGTGAAGCGGACTCGAGCCTGTGCTTTGATCTGATGGGTCTGCGGGGAGATGACCGCCTGGATGGCGTAGTCGTTGACCTCGATCCGTTGCTTTTCAGCCGCCAAACACGGTGATACTAGACCGAAAACCAAAAGGACTAGGACAATGCGCACCAGAGATCGCGCGGCGATTTGCATTAGGGAGATTGCTCCTGCTCTGCTCGTCACTATAAATGATGAAAAAAGTACATGGGAAGATGCGCTCCGAATGGCCGTCGAAAAACGCGTACGCAAGCGCTCTTGCGGCTCAACAGAATTGTTGCGAGAACGATGGCCCATGTGGTACTTCACGTCCGTTGATCCATCACGGTGAGCACGGCTTCAGCGGCCCGGTCGGATGCACTGCCGCCGGCACGGCTGGGATGCAAGCGGTGGCGCACTTCGCTGAAACCCGCGATCATGGTCTTTCGTGCTTCCCCTTCTGGAATGAGCCGCCGCAGCTCAGCACAAACGCGTTGCGGCGTGAACTCGTCCTGAACCAGTTCTGGAACGATGTCACGTTCCGCGATGAGATTTACCATCGCGAAGCGATCTACCTTTACTAGACGGCGGCCAACTCTCCAAGTTAGCGGCGCTACCTGATACACCATGGTGAACGGCGTTCCGATCAAAGCTGCTTCAAGCGTGGACGTTCCACTCGCGACCGCTGCCGCTCGCGCATGCAGCAAACTTGCCCGGGCGTCACGGGTGAAAACAATTTGCAATCCCGCACGGTTGCGCAAAAACGAAGCGACCCAGCCTTCATCGAGGGTGGAAGCAACTGGAACTATGTAAACGTATTCCCGGCCGAGAAGTTCCGCTGCTTCTAACAGCGGGGGAAAAATGCGCGCAACTTCGCCTCGTCGGCTGCCAGGCAGCAAGGCGAGCCATTGGCGAGCCGGATCAAGGTTATATTCGGCCGCAAACTCTTCCCGAGTCATTTGCGGCGATGGCAGGTCGGCAAGCGGATGGCCGACAAACTCCGCTGCGATGCCGCGCTCGCGATAAAAGCGCTCTTCGAAAGGAAAAATGACCAGCATCTTGCGAACGTATTTCCGGACGCGCTCGATCCGACCCTGCTTCCACGCCCAGAGCTGGGGGCTAACGTAATAAATAACCGGCACGCCGCGGTTATGCAGCTGGCGCGCCAGCCGCAGGTTGAAATCCGGAAAGTCGATGAGCACAGCGGCATCGGGCCGTCGCCGTTCTGTCTCGCGCACAACCTCGTGGAAGCGGCGATAGATGAGCGGAATGTGCCTGATTACCTCGACGATACCGACCTCGGCGATCTCCCGCGCATCCACGAGAAGATCGCAACCGGCCGTGCGCATCCGGTCTCCACCGACGCCAAAGAACTCCAGATTGGGCGCCGGAATTCGATGCAAGACTTGGCAGCGCAAAGCTTCCATAAGCCTTGCGCCATAAAACTCACCGGAGGCCTCTCCCGCGGAGATGAAGATACGCACCTTAGGATTATGACAGGAGGCAGCCGCCGGCCGTCAGCTAGCAGCCGTCAGCCCGGAGTTTACATCGCTGCGCTCGAGAAGACAGCGGGAGGGAACAAATGCGAAAGGGACCACTTTACGCGGCCGCTTTCGGTCCGGCGTGGTCGGGATCTCGAGAATCAGTTCGCGGCTTGCCGAGCAGCGTCATCGACAGATACGCTCCAATCCACGAACCCAGAGCCGCGAAGCACACATAGACCCAGTTCCGGGTGTAACTGATGACGGCGAAGGCGGACAGCAGATACCAAACGCTGCTCCAACTCGCGGCCGGCACGCGCTTCCGCGACGAAACTGCGGCGTTGAACATGACATAGACGGCATCGGTCGCGGCTGTAGATGCAACAACACCAAGTGCCAACCAGGGATGGATTTGCCACACTGTCCTCACCTCGTGTCCGAACAGAACGGGATTGCAACATTCGGCGAGGCGGTGGTCAAGCAGGAAATGAGGTGATCTGGTTGGCTACTGCTCGGGCGTACGTGGCTCATCGATCACAAACAGCCAGGTGCCATCCGTCTGGCGACGGACTGCTTCCGTGCTGATGCCGCACACCGCAGAACCTGTGCCCTGGAGGCTCCAACTCGCATGCAGCACCGCCAGTCCTTCGCTGGATTCCACTGCCGAGCAGGTTTCCAGCACCATCCGACCATGATGCGCAAGCATGACCTTAAAGGCTTCAGCAATCGCTTCATGTCCGGCGACGGTTCCACGCGCCGTAACCAGGATTGCGCCGGGCTCATAGAGAGCGGTCACGGCCTCGACATCTTCGCGATTGAAGGCGTCGAGAAAAAGCGCGTGAATTTCGGAAGGTGCGCGTGCAGGCATAGGGTCTAATCGTCTGCCGAGACATTGATGCCGGTTGCAGAATATTCGCTCGCCGGGATTCCGGCTGGCGTCGGGATCTCCTGATCTTTGTATTGCAGCTGATACAACTTCCAGTAAATTCCGCGATTGGCAAGAAGCTGCTGATGCGATCCGATTTCGCGCACCTTGCCCTTGTGCAGGACGATGATCTTGTTGGCGCGCTGAATCGTGCTCAGGCGATGAGCGATGATGATCGAGGTGCGGCCTTCCACCATGCGCGTCAGCGCCTCGCGGACGCGGAACTCTGTTTCCGTGTCCACGCTCGAGGTAGCTTCATCGAGGATGAGGATCTTCGGATTGTGCGCCAAGGCACGCGCGAACGAGATAAGCTGTTTTTGCCCGGTGGAGAGCGTGCTGCCGCGCTCGCGTACTTCCTCGGCGAATCCGCCCGGCAGCGAGCGAATGAAGTCGGCGACGTTCACCTGCTCAGCGGCATTCTCGACTGACTGGTCTTCAATCCAGTGCGAGCCCAGGCGGATGTTATCCGCAACCGTGCCGGAGAAGAGGAAGGGGTCTTGCAGCACCACGCCGTAGCGCCGTCGCAGATCGGCAAGGTCCATGTCTCGGATATCGACGCCGTCAATGCGGATGGCGCCCTTCTGCACGTCATAGAAACGTAGCAGCAGCGAAATGATCGTGGTCTTTCCGGCGCCGGTATGGCCGACGATGGCAACGGTCTCGCCCGGTTCGATGGTAAACGACACATCGCGCAGCACCCAGTCGTACTGGAGGGCGAGATCGCCGTTTCCTCCCGCGGCGGACGTGAGCTTTTCACCTTTGCTGGCTGCTTCTTCCGCGGCCTGTGCCATGGTGCGATAAGCGAACCAGACGTGATCGAACTCGATGCGACCTGGCCCGGCAGGCACCTTGGGAGATGCGGGTGTAACGATTTCCGGCGACGCGTCTAGCAGCTTGAAAATGCGCTCACTCGACGCCATCGCCGATTGCAGGATGTTGTATTTCTCGCTCAGGTCCTGGATGGGCCGGAAGAAACGCTGCGCGTATTGCATGAATGCGACCAGCACGCCCAGAGTAACCGCGTTGCGCATGACCTGACCGCCGCCGAACCACACCACGCACGCGATCGCCGTCGCCGAGAGAACTTCCACCACCGGGTAGTACACGGCGTGGGCCATGATCGCGTCTTTGAAGGCGTCCATGTGGGTGCGGTTGATCTTCTCGAATCGCTCGTATGCCTTCTTTTCGCGATTGAACAGTTGCAAAACGACGATGCCGGTCACGTGCTCTTGCAGGTGGGCATTGATCCTGGCGATGGCGATGCGGATGCGCCGATAGCTCTCGCGTACCTTGCGGCGAAAAATTGAAGTTGCATAGAAAATGAGCGGGAGCACGGCGAAGGTGATTAGCGCCAGCCGCCAGCTCATGTTCAGCATAATGATCAGGATGCCCAGCAGCACGAAGATGTCTTCGAAGATTGATACGACGCCCGCGGTAAACATCTCGTTTAGCGCATCCACGTCGCTGGTGACGCGCGTTACCAGGCGCCCGACGGGGTTCTTGTCAAAGAAGGCAATATGCAGCCCCTGCAGGTGTCGGAAAATCTGCGCCCGCAGGTCGAACATTACCTTCTGGCCCGTCCACTGCATGATGTAGGTCTGCGTAAATTCGAGGAGGAAGCTGAACAACAGCAAGCCGACGTAGATGCCTGCGATCTGCGCAATACCAGTCAGCGGCCGCGAGCTGAGAAAGCGATCGAGCAGCGAGTGAGATTCAGTATGGCTGGCAAGATATTTGTCGATTGCGACCTTGGTGAGGTAAGGGCCTAGCACGTCGGCCCCCGCCTTCAGCACGATGGCAATTAAGGCGATCACGACCTGCACCCGGTAGGGGCGCAGATAGGTCAGCAGGCGCTTCATCAGCCGACTGTCATACGCCTTGCCTAAAACCTCTTCTTCGTGGATCGAAGCCATGAGCCCCTATAGGATTGTAAACAAACGCCGAAAGTCATATAGACGAGATTCGACTGTGGCGGGATGGAAAAGTTGGCGAGAAGCCCAACCTCGTTTGCTCACATTTGACTAGCTCAGCCTATCTTCCGCAACACTAGCGCCGAGTTCTTCGACCCGAACGCAATGCAATTGCAAACCACATGTTCGATTTCGACGTGCCTGCCCGCTTGTGGTACATAATCCAAGTCGCACTCGGGGTCGGGCTTCTCCAAATTGATGGTCGGCGGAATTTGCCGGTGATGCATGGCAACCAGCGTGGCGGCAATGCCGGCTGCGCCGCAAGCTCCCTGAGGATGTCCGATCTGTGACTTGAGGCTGGACATTGGCGTCTGCCGCGCCTTTTCGCCGAGCGCCAATTTCAATGCGCGGGTTTCGATGCGGTCGTTCAACTGCGTCGAGGTGCCGTGGAGGTTGACGTAATCAACGGCTGCGGCGTCGATGCCAGCATCACCCATCGCCATCTGAATGGCACGGGCTGGTTCTTCGCCGCACTCCTGCAGGCGCACGCGATGGAAAGCCTCGCAGGTGGAACCATAACCGGCGACTTCGGCTAGGATTCGCGCGCCGCGTGCGCGCGCATGCTCGTATTCCTCGACCACAAACATCCACGAACCTTCGGCGACGACAAAGCCGTCGCGATCCGCCGAGAAGGGCCGCGAGGCACGCTCTGGCTCATTGTTCCATGACGAGGTCATGATCTTCATCAGAGTGAAGCCCTTCATGATCCCTGGCGCAATAGGCGCGTCCACTCCACCGACGACCAAGACCGGCAGGAAGCCGAACTGAATTTGCCGCAACGCATATCCAAAGGCGTCGGTGGAGGAGGTGCATCCGGTGGTTATAACGTGGCTCATGCCGCGCAGGCCGAAACGCATGCTGACTTCGCTGGATAGGGTGCCCATGGTTCCGCTGGGAATGCAGAATAGGCTGACCTGCTTCACCTTGCCTTGCAGCCACAGGCGAACCTGCTCTTCGGAAAACTCTTGCGCGCCACCCCCCGAGCCCAGCACCACGCCGATTTCGCGTTGCTGCTCCAGCGAGAGTTGCGCAGGATTGATACCAGCATCGGTCAGGGCTTCCGTAGACGCGGCCAAAGCCAGCGGCACCGCACGCGAGATGTGTTTACGCTCGTGCGCGTCAACCCAGGCCAACTCGTCGAAATCCTGCACCTCACCGGCGATCTGCACCGGCAGGTCGCCGGGGTCGAAGCTACGGATGCGCTTCACGCCGCTGATTCCGGACAGAACAGCGCGGCAGAATGCCTGGTTGCCGATGCCGTTCGGGCTGACAACCCCCATTCCCGTGATGACGACCCGCTTTTTCATAAGTGCCGGCAATTAGCAGTTGGCAGTTGGCAATTAGCATTGGGGTTACAGCGCCTTCTCTGTGCTTACAAAATGCAAATGCCGCCGCTGGATAATCAGATGTTAACAGCTAGGCGCTAACTGCCGGCTGCTACTCTAGTGCTTGGAAGGGTGTTCCGCGAATCAATTGTCGCAAGGAATTTACATCTCGGTGCCGTTTTGCCGCACGAAGTGCAGCTTTTGCAACTTCGCTTCCGGCGTATTTTCGCCGACGCTGTTCGACCACTATGTCAACCAAATGTGCGCTGAGATTGCTTCGGCCGACAATCTGGCGCTGGAACTCGGGGGACAATTAGACCGTCACGTGGACTCGATCTACCTCGGCGGAGGCACGCCCTCGGTGCTAGCCCCCGCTCAATTGCTACGCTTGTTCGGGGCCATCCGCGATAACTTTCAGGTCGAGCGCACAGTTGAGATCACAGTCGAGTGTGCTCCGGGCACTCTTCCCGATGAGCTGATCGATGTCCTGGTTGGCTGCGGCGTGAATCGGGTGAGCCTGGGAGTGCAGTCGTTCGTGGATAAGGAGTCTTCGTCGGTCGGCCGCTTGCACACCCGAGCAATTACGCTGGACGATATCGCCCGGCTGCGGTCCGGCGGGATCGGCAACATCAGCATCGACCTGATTGCAGGTCTGCCGCACCAGACGGAGGAGAGCTGGGAGATTTCGCTGAGCGAGACCCTAGCCAGCGGTGTACCTCACGTCAGCGTGTACATGCTGGAGGTGGACGAAGATTCGCGCCTGGGCACCGAACTACTGGCGGGTGGCAGCCGCTATCACGCGCACTTTGTTCCGGACGACGATCTCACCGCCGATCTCTACCTCGCTGCGTGCGAGCGACTCGCCAAGGGTGGAGTCCAACAATATGAGATTTCCAACTTTGCGCGGCCGGTGACCCACGGGATCGGCCTGCACGACTCGCACCATAATTTAAGGTACTGGACACGCCAGCCGTATCTCGGGTTCGGTGTCGATGCGCACTCCATGCTGCTCGCGAATGACGAGTTGCGGGCAATCGGAGTTGAGGCGGTGCGTTTTGCGACTCTGGATTCGCTGGAGGGTTACTCGGCAGCGGCCAACGACGCGAATCCGGTCGCTTCTCGCACAGAACAACTTCTGGCGTCGCGGACCTTGGTCGATGTGCAGGTTGCGATTGAGGAGTCGTTCTTCCTCGGATTGCGGATGAATCGGGGGGTTTCGATCACTGCTTTGAAGAGACAGTTCGGCTATCAGGCCATCGATAGCTACAACGCAGTAATCGCCGAACTGATACAGGATGGCTTGCTAGAGTGTGAGGCTGATCGCCGGCGGCTAACCGCACGCGGACGACTGCTCTCAAACGAGGTCTTCGTGCGCTTCCTGCGCGGAGAGAGAATTCACCACAGCGACACAGAGGCACAGAGAATTCCTGGGTTTTGAATGGAAGTCATCTCATAAACACCGGAACGGCCCAAATAAGAGCACCTCGGGGCTTTAGAGACTGTGTCGCAACTGCTGAAGGAATTGGTTTTAGCGGGTGTTTTGAAGGGGCGCACCTTCAGGTGTGCCGTTACAAGCCCTTCATTTTTGTCATCCCGAACCAACTTCAGTCGGTGAGACATCTGCTTTTCCAACTTTTTCAGCAGTCTGTCATAACGTCGTATCTGAACCCGTCACCAACTCCGCAAATCTTGCCAGGTCAATGTTGCCACCGCTCACCACGCACACAATCTTTCCCGGGCCGCACTTACCGCTGAGGCCAGCGGCCACGGCACAGGCCCCTGCGCCTTCACTGATCACGCGATTGCGCTCGGCCACAATACGCATGGCCCTGCGGGTCTCCTCGAGCGTACAGACAATGGATCCAGCGAGCAGATGATGCGCCAAGTCCCACATGCGGGGAAAGACCGACTTGCCTCCGCAGCCGTCCACAAAACTCGCCTTCCAGTCGGGAAAACTTTGGGGCGAGCCCGCGGCCAGCGACCGCGCCAGTGGGGCCGCCGTCTCCGGCTCGGCCGCAAACACTTTCGCCTTGTGTCCGCGCGCCTTCAAGGCGGCGGCGATCCCGCACGATAAGCCTCCGCCGCCGAAGGCCGCCACTATGCAATCCACGTCGGGCAGGTCCTCCAGGATTTCCAGCCCCGCCGAGGCATTGCCTGCAATAAAGCCGTCATCTTCGAAGGGATGGATAAACGCGCCGGTCATCGCGTGATGCGCGCGGTCGCCCAGCGCCTGCCAGCATTGGTCGTATGAGGCCTTTACGACTTCTCCGCCGAGACGGCGTACCGCATCGAGCTTGGCCGCCGGAGCCGCGTCGATCATTAGGATTTTGCAGGGCACACAGGCCTTACGCGCCGCTAGCGCCACTCCCTGGGCTGCGTTGCCGGCGCTGACGGTCCAAACGCCGCGACGCCGCTCTTCTTCTGGCAAAAGCCGGACAGCGTTGTACGCCCCCCTGATTTTGAACGAACCGATGGGTTGCAAGCACTCCAGCTTCAGATAAATTTCGGAGGGGCCGTCATAGTTGAGGGGCACCAGCGGAGTGCGTATGGCAGCTTCATAGACGTGCCTGCGCGCGTCGTCGATGAGCGGAGCCGGAATGTTGCGCTGCGTCGCGTCACCGCCGCCGAATGTAGGATTAGTTGCCATAACAGAATCGTTTGCTCCCAATTGACTTCGACGAAGCGAGATTGAATAGACTATAACCCATGTACACTTCTGCTACCGATTCCGAGGCCACGGTTCACCAGCGCTCCGGCGAAGTTATTGATCTGCGCAGTGACACCTTCACCCAGCCTTCACCCGAGATGCGCCGCGCTATGTTTGAAGCCGAAGTCGGCGACGACGTTTACGGCGAGGACCCGACTATCAACCGTTTGGAGAAGCGGGCGGCAGAGGTCTTCGGGCACGAAGCAGCGCTGTTTGTTCCCAGTGGGACCATGGGCAATCAGATCGCGATCAAGCTGCACACTCACCACGGTCAGGAGGTGATCTGCGAAGCCCGCAGCCACGTCTTCGAGTATGAGATGGCCATGATGGCACATTTCTCTGGAGTGATGCCGCGCACAGTGTGGGCCGAAGGTGGGGTTTTAACCTGGGAGCATGTGAAGTCGAAGATCAGGACCCAGAGCTACGACGAGGCGAAGACGGGATTGGTCTCCGTGGAGAACACGCACAATATGGGCGGCGGCACGGTCACGCCGCCGGAGATCTTCGACGAGCTCTGCAACCAGCTACATGCCGGGGGCCTGCCGGTGCATCTGGATGGAGCGCGTGTCTTCAACGCTTCCGTCGCTCTCGGCATCCCGGTGGCGCAATTGGCGGCGAAGGCCGACACGGTCATGTTCTGCCTCTCCAAAGGACTGGGCGCACCCGTCGGATCGCTGCTGGTGGGCAGCGCGGAGTTGATGAACCGCGCCCGCATCTATCGCAAAGCGCTCGGAGGCGGGATGCGGCAGGCCGGAATCCTGGCCGCCGCCGGTCTCATTGCGCTGGAACAGGGGCCGCAGAAGCTGGCCAACGATCACGCGAATGCAAAGTTTCTCGCCGAGGGATTGACTCGGGTTGGCGGCATCAAGATCGATCCCGCCAAAGTGCAGACCAACATTCTGATGTGCGAGGTCTCGGGGACCGGGATGACGTCGTACGAGTTGTCGCAGAAACTTGCGGTACGAAATATTCTGGCCAGCAGCTTCGGCCCGCAGTTCATTCGCTTTGTAACGCATCTCGACGTGAGCAGGGAACAGTGTGCGCAGGCGGTGGAGATCGTTGCTTCGACTTGTGGCGGCAAGGCGCAGCCTGCTTAGCGCAATGGGATCGTCTGACGAATTGGGAAATTCTCCAAAATTTCGCGTTGCTTTTCCAAGTTTGTGGACGTGTGTCGTCCTTTTGCTCTGCGCCACGTCGCACGCAGAGGAGACCTGTGATGTGGAAGCAAAGCTACTGCTTTCGTCAGCCCAGGCTCAAGCGGTGGTTGCGGCGCTCAACGCTAAGAGAGAAACGACGGGTCGTGTTTACTTCTACGATACGAGCACGCTCGACTTGTTGTCGCACGGAGTAATTGTGCGACTGCGACAGGGTGCCGATAACGACCTCACCGTGAAGCTGCGTCCGACGGCAGATCAAAAATTTTCCGATCCATCCGCGGGCCGCGAAAACAACAAGTGCGAGGTCGACCTGACCGGGGTCGGCGCGATCAACTCCTATTCGATCCGGAAAGAGTTCACGACGGGGCGGCCGCCTGAAAGAGGAAGTCAAATTCCCAGTATGCTCAGCGCCGGGCAACGAAAGCTGTTGCAAGAATCTCAGGTCTCAATTGATTGGACAAGTGTAAGGAGAATCGCCACCATCCGTTACACCACGTGGCCAATCAACTCTCAGCCAGAGTTCAATAAGCTTACGTTGGAGCTTTGGGAGTGGCCCGAAGGAAGGGTCCTCGAATTGTCCACCAAGGTTGGAGCCGACACGGGAGCGGCGACGTACGCTGCGTTGCAACAACTGGTCAGGCGCAAAGGACTGTCGTTGAGCAGCCTCCAGGGACCGAAGACAAGTATAGTTTTGAAGCGGTCAGCGTACCCCTCAGCGCATTAACCAGTTCACTTCGTATCGGCACCCCAAAGCGAAGGCTGTTCATGGGCGACCATGCGCGTCCGGTTACGAACAGCGCCAGTGAATTCTACCCTACCGTTCAGACCGAAAGAGTATCGGAATCACGAACTTACAGACAACGCAGTCTGGTAGCGGTATTGCACCTGTTCTGCATGGAATATGAAGGAGCCGGGATGCGCGGTTTCGTTAGTGATCTCCGTTACGCCATTCGCCAAATGTTGAAGGCGCCGGGATTCGCCGCAGTGGCGGTTATTACGTTGGCTTTGGGAATTGGCGCCAACACGGCCGTATTTAGCGTGATCGACGCAGTCATACTGCGTCCTCTGCCTTATGCCAAGCCGGAGCGGCTGATCAGCGCGCAGTCCGCCAGCACGCAAAATACTCAAGCTAAGTCGCTGTCTTATCCCGATTTCTTCGACTGGCGGGCGCAGAATCGCACGCTCCAACACCTGGTCTCGTACCACGACAACTCCTACACCTTGATGGGAGTAACACGGCCTACGCATGTGGATGCCGAGGTCGTCTCCTGGGACCTTCTGCCGACGTTGGGGGTGAATCCCGAGCTGGGCAGGGGCTTCGCCGCGGACGAGGAAAAGCAAGGCACCAGGGTCGCGCTAATCAGCCACGCGCTGTGGATTGAGCATTTCGGCGCAGACTCATCCATCCTTGGCCGCAGCATCAAGCTGAGCGGCGATTCCTACACCGTTATCGGGGTTATGCCCGCTTCATTTCGCTTTCCGGTGACTGCGCCGCAAACCGGAGTCTGGACGACCTTGGCAGTGGATGACGATCCAAGCGATCCGCACCCAATAACGAAAAGAAGAGGCTCACATTTCCTCAGCACGATTGGAAGGATGAAGCCAGGTGTCACCCTCGCTCAGGTGGATCAGGACCTTAAGAGCATCGCGGCCAACCTGGCGAAGCAATATCCCAATTCCAACTCACGCCACGACTCAGCCGCGGTGGAGACAGAGCTGGCCGCACTAATCGGCGATACCCGAACGGCTCTCAATATTGTGCTGGGCGCGGTTGCTCTGGTGCTGCTGATTGCCTGCGCCAACATCGCCAACCTCCTGCTGGCGCGCATGCGCGAGCGGCAGCGTGAGATCGCGATGCGGGCGGCGCTGGGCGCAGGCCGAGGGCGAATCATTCGCCAACTGTTGGTGGAAAGCCTTGCCCTGAGTACGATTGGCGGCCTCGCCGGGTGTGGTCTGGCTTTCGCGGTTACACCGGCGATGCTGGTGCTGATCGGTGACAGCGTTCCGCGAGCCGTCAATGCAGCAGTGGACCTGCGCGTACTCTGCTTCGCGGTACTGCTGTCGGCCGCGGCGGGGCTTGTATTCGGCGTCGTCCCCGCCATCACTGCTTCGAAGACCGACTTGGTGACCACGTTCAAAGAGGACGGACGCACGGAAAGCTCGCATCGGGATTGGCTGCGGTCGTCGCTCATCGTAGCGCAAGTCGCACTCGGCCTGGTGTTGACAGCGGGAGCAGGCCTGCTCATCACCAGTTTCCTGAACCTGCTGCGTACCCATGAAGGCTTCAATCCTGACCATCTGCTGACGTTCTTCTTCGAATTGCCCGATTCACAATACAAGCACACCCGGCCCGAGTTCTACCGCAACTACTTCGAGAAGGTGCGCGCAATTCCAGGCGTGCAATCGGCCGGCGGCGTCATGATCCTGCCCATGACCGATGACCACGTAATCATCACTTTCGAAGATCCTGAGCATCCCGTGCCAGAAGCGCAACACCCTTTCGCAGACCTCACTCCCATCTCGCCAGGGTACTTCAGCACCATGCAAATCCCAGTGCTGCAGGGACGCGACTTTTCTGATCGCGATGACGCGAAGGCTCCACAAGTCATGATTGTCAACCGCGCCTTCGCCGAGAAGTTCTTTCCCGGCGAGAATGTAATCGGTAAGAAGCTTAAGCCTGGAGCAGGCGGCGGTGCTGCCGGTGGCCCTGCGTGGCGCGAAATTGTGGGAGTGGTGGGAAATATCCGGCTGTCGGCAACCCAGCGCGAGATGAAGCCGGCCATGTACCTGCCAGCGTCGCAAATGAGTACCTGGTGCTGCCTGTACACCGTGGCGCGTACGTCGGTTGAGCCGCACAGCCTGGAGACAACTATGCGCCAACTTGTCTCTTCGCTCGACCCAGATGTTCCGGTGACAGAGGTCCACACCATGCAGGAGTTGATGTTCAGCGAGCTATCGCAGCCGCGGTTTGCGATGGTATTACTCGGGACTTTCGCTGGACTGGCGATCGTGCTCACCGTCGTTGGCCTTTACGGCGTGATGACGTACTCGGTAGCCAGGCGCACGCGCGAGATCGGGGTTCGCATGGCCTTAGGTGCGCGGCGGGGCATTGTGCTGAAGATGGTATTACGGGATGCGGCGATTCTGCTTGCAATTGGAATTGCGGTAGGGGTCGCCGCAGCGCTGATTTCAGCCTCGCTGCTCCAGAGCATGTTGTACGGAACTGGATCGCGCAACCCGCTGGTCTTAACGGTGGTATGCATCGCAGTAGCATTGGCGGGGTTGATCGCCGCCTACATCCCTGCATTCCGCGCCGCCTCGGTGGAGCCCATGCAGGCCTTACGCAGTGAGTAGGGAACTGACGAACTGGCAAACAGGTTCCTCGGGACCATTGGGTGCTGCATGAGTGATGTTCGGTTCGCGATTTCTGAGTTGTCATCACGAACGGCCTTCAGGCCGTGAGGGATCTGCTGTTTGCCCAACGTCATTGCAGTCGCAAACAACAGCAGATTCCTCGCTTCGCTCGTAATGACAACTCTTAGGTGGCAGCCTACAGTTCGTGGTAGTTCAGCAGGCCCACGCCGATCAGCGCAAAGCAGACAGGCCAGATCCACGACGGAATTTTGCGGTCGTTCTCAGGCAGGCGCAGTTCCAGCCAGCGCGACCATCCGGCAAACACCGCCAACAGGCCCATGGGTACGTGGGTCAACTCTACCAGCAGGTTTTCCTTCACGTTGGTGATGGCATGGGTGTGGGTCAGCAATACCACTCCACCGGCAGCGACCATAAGAGGGAAGATGAGTGCCATGCGATCGTTTTCCCATTTGCGCCTGCGGACTCGTAATTCAAAGATCGCAAAAGCAATGCACACCAGTGCGGCCAGCCGGTGTTGAAACGCCTCGGGATTGGCCCAGCACTCCCAGAAGCCCTTGTAGCCCACCGGCCAGCACTCGGTATCAGCTTGGACGAAGATGAAGATGGCGATGCCGACCAACAGCAGCGGCCAGTATTCCGCCCAGCCTGCCTTGCCGGTGCGGGCCAGTAGTGCCAGCAATCCCATGGCGAGCACGACTAGCCCCATCCAGTGATGGTTCGACTCTGACTCCATCGCCCATGCAATCTTCTGTTGCGACAGCGGCTCGCCGTCGGCATTGTAAGCAACCGGAAGCGTATTCGGGACGTCGCTGACGGTAGCTCCCTTTCCGGAAGGGGAGATGATTGCATCCGCCACCTGCGGGTAGGTGAGGCGCGGCACGGTCGGCTTCATCCGCTGCATGATCTGGTGAAAGGAGACCGTGTCGTTGGGTTGGTCAACTGCCGGCGGTTGCGAGGTGAGCGATGCCGCCGTCAAAATCACGGTGACCCCTATCCCCACTTCCGCTTCGATGAGTCGGCGCAGGCGGGGCATCACCCGATCTTTGCTGGTGTTGCGCACTAGCCGAAAGTTGATGGCGCCCAGCAGTATCAGCACCGCGAGCATCAACGCCTTCGCCGTTACCATCACGCCGTAGGCGGTGCCCAGCACGGCTTGCCATGAAGCGATATATCGAATGCCCATGCCCACACCGCTGAACACAATCGCGCCAACGCTGACCAGCGCCACCCGCGAGAAGCGCTCGGTTATGTGCCAACGGGCCTCTTCTTCTTTGTCGAGAAATAGCGCAAGCACCAGAAATGGCAGACCGCCAATCCAGAGCGCCGTGGCCGCTTCGTGGATCGTGGTCAAGATGATGAGCAGCGGACGGCCGTCAAGCCGTGAAGCGGCGTGGTTCGTCATGACCGATGCGCCCAATACGGTCATCGCCAGTAGGAGTACCAGCCAGCGTGCGAACTTCCACTGCTGGCGTGCCACCAAATAGGTCGACACCGCTGCTACCAGCACAATGCTCCCCGAGAGAAAGAAGTTCGCTCCGATCACTCCGCGGAAGCCGATCTCGGCCGTGGCCATCAACACAGCCGAATTTACGTACAGGTACAGTACCTGCATGACGATTAGGCCGATTGTGCTAAAGCGCAGCAGTGTCCACGAACCGGATTGCATCTTCTGGATGGATTCGGGACTGCCCGGCACGCAGCGCGCGGTCCACAGAATGAACACGATGCCACCCAGCAACAACGATTGGAAGATGAGCGTTCCGGCTCGCAGGACGACGGACAAGAATCCGAAGAGATCAACTAATTGCTGCATGCGGCTGGACTATTTCACCGTGAAGGGAACTTCGCCACCGCTCATATGGCCATCAGAGGCAAGCACGCTCCACTTCAGTTTGTAGGCTCCCGGCTTGAGTCCGGTGGCCTGCGACTGCAATATGTCAGGAGTGGATTGTTTAGCCAAAGACAGAGTCCGCAGAGAACCGTCCGGCGCAAGCAAATGCAAGCGCGATCGACTGCCGTCAACGCGCACGTTGAAACGCAACTGTGATAGGAATGTTGGGGCCGGCGACAGTGGAATGCAGCTTAGGGGTCGACTCCATCAAGATGGCATGTGCCCATGCCATGTGGGAGAGCCCAGTCAGTAAGAGAATAGTAATCGAACCGAGACCAGGAACAGGACACGGGCGATGCAATTTCTGTTCCTCCTTATAGGCCGGAACGACATTCGTTTCCGAAAAGTGCATGAGTGGTTATTATGACACGCTGAAAGTCTCGACGGAGTGCGCGGTAATCCGACGCGCCGATACTTACTTCGTTTTCCATCGACTGAATGAAATTATTCTGCCATGCTAAGTCCTGGAATGAAAATGGAATTTTCCATGGCGGCTCGGAGGCGCGCCCCCGATGGACTCATGGACTGTTGCGCCTGCTGCTGTGCAACCCGATGAGGCGACCGATCAACACGGCGGGATACATGATCCCTGTGACAGATTCCAGGATGACCAAAGACCGGGCATGCGCACCCAAAGGAACGATGTCGCCATATCCGACCGTGGTTAGCGTCACGAAACTGAAGAAAATAAATTCCGACGGGCGCAAAACCCTTTCCGGCTTGAACGGTGTCGCGAAACGCATCTGGATTCAAGTGGGCGATGAGTCCGTAAGCCAGGCCGTAGGTAATGCCGACCAGCAGGTATGCCGCGACGGCCCCCGCCAAAGTGTCGCCGGTGACGCTCGGGGCAGAAACCACCGTCCAGATGAATATGGCGGTGACAAAGGCCAGGTACGACACACCCAAAACGAGCGAAGTTGATTGCAGAAACAATAGGTAATGTGCCGCATTTGCGATATGGATGACGATTGCCGGCACGCCCAACAGAAAGGCAAAGATGGTGACGCGTCCACGTCCCAGCACTGCATACAGTGCGGCGGAGAAGACCAGGACCGCGAACAGCCGAAACATCTCGGCGCGTAACGCGGTTCCATCGGTAAACGGATAGCCGACGATGAGCACGAGTTCGGTGATCAGCAGGGAGAGGAAACGGTGCGGCAGTTTTGGCGGGACTGTCACGGCTCTACGGGAAGAAGCCACAGCGCCAACTGACACAGATGTATCCTCCTGGGACGAAGAGCCGGATGCGACGGAACTCGACGCACAAGGGTATGCTGAACAGGCTTTGGAATTCAAAAGAAAATTCGGGCTTCGAAGAGGATTTGGCGTGGAAGCAGTCTACGCATGTGTCGCACCCCGACCGTCTAGCAGCAGCGTGTTACCAGCAAGCCTATGTGCGGGTGCATCTTTTCGTAGTACGCCAGTTTTTCCTCGCCGAGCAGCGGCGCGAACCTCTCTCTCGGTGCAGGTGTCAACGTCGACAAAGTCCAAGGGATCGAGAACTACGTTCAAATTGTTGCAGGGCGCGTCGTCAGGATACCCGGTTGGATACGCCGGTAGCAGCACTTACGAATGATTCTTCTTGCCAGCCAGAATATATTCGCCTCGAACCGAGACACGGTAGCGATGCACGTTGTCAATCGCGAACCTTCATGCGGGGCCGCTGATGGTTTCCAAATAGGCACGCAAGGTGCTTACGGTCATTACCTTAACGTTTTGACGGCGTGCAGTCAGCCTATGCATGACGTCCCCAAATCTGGCGGTTGCGAGCTTGATTATAGGCCATTCCAGTGGCGTTCGACCTCTACCGAGCACTGTCCGAAAAACCGATGTTCGCAGGGCAGTGGCCACCCGTTTGGGTCAGCTCGTAGGTTCCAACAATTCTTGTACGTCCGGGATCATCTGGGCTGGGTCAGATCTCTACTTCATCACCCGCATGTGCGACCAGTCGTACCCGAAGTGTTTGCCGCAATCCAGGCACACAACATAAGGCGTCGCCCTGTCGCTGGAAACGCTTTCCCATTCACTGTGACTGGAGCCGTGCCGGCTCGATGACGCAACCGAGAACGGTTTCGAGAGGTTGCTATGCCGGCAATGCACTGCGAGCAACTGAAGCACTCTCTCCCACATGGAATGACGCCTCCTTTTCAGAGACATTGCGCGGCGGCGAATAGCGCCGCCCGCAATTCTGAGAGTCGCTCCAGCGTGCAAGTGAGTCAAGAAGAGGAATACCTTAGAGCACCCTCAGTAATCAGTTTTGAAACTGTTTGGGCACAGTTCCGTTCCGGAACGATCACACTCGAGCTGCCGCCGCCGAGGTACCCGTCTCACCACCGGTTGTCACACCGGTCTCTTTGGACTCCCCATTGGCTTTCTGCCCCGGTTTACGGATATCAATGCCACCCTTAAAGTAAGCGCCATCTTCAATGCTGATGCGCTGGGCGACGACATCGCCGGTAAGTGAGCCTTCGCCGCGTATGTCAACGCGATCGCTGGCCGTCATGTTGCCGCGGACCTTGCCTAGCACCACGATCTCGCGCGCCGAAATATTGGCGGCTACTACGCCATTGCGTCCTACAGTGACACGATTACCGGGCAGGTTGATGGATCCTTCCACCCGGCCGTCGATGTACAGCGACTCCGAACCCGTGACCTCACCCTTGATGACCAGCGACTTTCCCAGCGTGGCCTGCTCCTGGGTATTGATCGGAGGACTGGCGGGACGGGGCGCGCTCGGTGGTTCAGGAATGGCCGGAGCATAGCTGCGCTGCGGCTCGGGGCTAGGAGTGGGGGTCGAAGAGGGAGAACTGGTAGGTTTCCACATAATCGGTAAAAGATTCCTTTCTGAAGTTGTAAGTGCTCGGAGAGGCACTTGTTTTGCCAAACCCACGCCCCACAGCTCTTCTTCGGAATCTGATGGTTTGGTGCGGTTTGTGTGGGCTCATGGCTTGGTACACACGCCGAAGCGCGCCCGTTTGCGATGTAATTATTGCTACCATACAGCGAGTTCTTATATGAGGGAATACCCCTAAGTAATTTTTCCCACCCACCCGGTATGCTGTTAGTAAATGGGCTAGGGGAAAAAGGCTAAGGGACCGGGAAAAGCTTTTAACCGCGGATTGCGGGGATGAACCGCAGATCAGTTTCAATTTCAACATCTCTTGAGATGGAGCGTGGTGCAGCCATGGCGCGCCTGACAGAACCGGGACAATTTCCGATGGAAGCGGATCGCGCACGTGCTAATCCGAGATATAAGGCCGTGAAATCCGTGGTTCCTTTTGCTATTGCAATTCATTCATGTTGAGTGACCAAGCCATTCTACGTTACATCGAACGCCAGCCTCATCGCTCGGCGGGATTCAAGCAGCTCGTTCGCGAGATGAGCCTGCGCGGCGATGAACGACGGCAGCTCCCTGAACGGTTGCAGGCGCTGGTGAAAAGCGCGCGGTTGATCGAGACTGGCCGCGACCGTTACACCCTGGCGGAACACGCTGCCGCTCATCAGAACCTGATCGCGGGACGCTTGACGATGCATCGCGACGGCTACGGTTTCGTGATCCCCAACGCCGGGCAGCGCAGCACCTTCAGTGGCGACATCTACATCAACCCGCAAGCCATTGGTTCGGCCATGCATGGCGATCAGGTGCTAGTGGAACTGGGACGCAAGCGCGACGACGGCCGTGCGCAGGGCCGTATCCTGCGCGTGCTCACGCGTGGTAATCCGACTGTGGTGGGCACTTTTCACTACGGTTCGCGACAGAACTATGTGACGCCCATCGACGAGAAACTGACCCGGGAGATCATCATTCCGCGCGGGATGGAATGGCCGGCCAGCCAGAGTGAACGCGAATCCGAGGCTGCGCCTTCGCCCCATGGTCGGGCGGGATCTGCGCGGACGAAACAGCCCACAGCCCATCGCAAGCGGCGACCGGACGTCGACCGCGTCCTTGGCGAAGAGGCACGCCGTCGCGAGTGGGACCACCTCGAAGGCTTGGTGGTAGACGTCGAAATTACCGACTGGCCGTCACCGCCCGAGAATCCGCGCGGCCGCGTGGTCGAAATTCTCGGCCACGAGGACGATTTCGGGGTGGACGTTGAGATCATCATCCGCAAGTTCCACCTTCCTCATCGTTTCCCCGTCGAAGTGCTACAGGAGGCGCAGCAGTTCGAGCCTGTTATTTCGTCGAGCGCGTTGGGTCACCGGCGAGATTATCGCGCATTGCCCATTGTCACCATCGACGGCGAAACCGCGCGCGACTTCGACGACGGCGTTACTGTGAGTCGTATGGAGAAAGGCCATTTCGAGTTGCAGGTTCACATCGCGGATGTCGCGCACTATGTCCACGAAGGCTCCGCCATTGACCTGGAAGCGCGGCTGCGCGGCACTTCGGTCTATTTCCCCGACCGCGCCGTCCCCATGCTGCCCATGGAGCTCTCCACCGACATGTGCAGTCTGCGCCCGCAGGTGGACCGGCTGGTGCTCTCCTGCGTAATGGAGATTGACCCCCAGGGCGAGATTGTCGGCTACACCCTGAACGAAGGCGTCATCCGCTCAGCGGAACGCATGACCTACACCAATGTGAATCTCATCCTCGAAGGAGATGTCGGATTGCGCCAGCGCCATCACAAGCTGGTAGATGTATTTGAACTGATGCGTGAGCTGGCGATGGTGCTGAATCGCAAACGCGTGCGGCGTGGCTCCATCGATTTTGACTTGCCCGAGCCGGTCATCGAGTTTGACGAGCACGGATTGATGAAGGGGATCATGCGCTCTGAACGCAATATTGCAAATCGCATTATCGAGGAGTTCATGTTGTCGGCGAATGAGTGCGTGGCCAGCTATCTCGAGAACGAACGAGTTGGCTCGCTCTATCGCATTCACGAAAAGCCCGATCCCAAGCGCGTCTTTGATTTCGAAACTATCGCCGCGACCTTTGGCTACTCGCTCGGCGTAGGCGCGCTGCCCGTGAAGCGCATGCAGGTGAGAGCGGAACGGCGCGATCGGCACAGCAGCCATCCGCACGTCGTCGAGATTCCCGAGGAAGTGCACATCACGCCGCGCATGTATCAGAAGCTGACGCAGAAGATTGCGGGCAAACCGGAAGAGCGCATCTTGTCGTATCTCATGCTGCGTTCCCTGAAGCAGGCGCGCTATTCCGAGGTCAACGAAGGCCACTTTGCGCTGGCCGCGCCAGTTTACACGCATTTCACTTCGCCGATCCGGCGCTATCCCGACCTGATTGTGCATCGCATCCTGAAAAACGTGCTGCGTGGGTCGGCGGAGCGCCAAGAACACGGTGTTGCCGTTGGCTTGGGGGAGATCGCGCACAGCGAATCTCCGTCGCCATGGTCGAAGCGGTCAAAACTACCCACCCGAGGAAGAGAAGCTTGGGTGGGGCCCCTGCATTCTTCGCAGCCGAAAATCCAGCCCGGAGGGCAGGACAATGTTAGCCCAGCGCGTAAGCGCGGGGCCAACGAGCCATTGCACCTGAGTTCCGGAGGGACGGCACAGCCCTCAGCCGGCCCGATCTCCGAAGAGATTCTCCACGAAATCGCCGAGGAGTCCAGCCAGTCCGAACGCCGCGCCGACGATGCCGAACGCGAGCTGATGGAATGGAAGAAGGTGAAGTTCATGGAGGACCGTGTGGGCGAAGAGTTTGCGGGATTGATCGTGAGCGTTACCAAGTTTGGGCTGTTCGTGGAGTTGATCGACATGTTCATCGAGGGGCTGGTGCCGCTCGCTTCGCTGAACGATGATCGCTACCAGTACCACGAAAACACCCGGCAGATCATAGGGCAGCGCAGCCGCAAGACCTACTCGCTTGGCGATCCAGTACGAGTGCTGGTGGATCGCATCGATCGCGTGCAGAAGCGTATTCAGTTCGCGTTGGCGGAGGAGCGACCTGCCCGGGCCAGGCGCAAGCACAAGCAGGCGTAAGCTATCACTCAGCTGACGAATGGCAATGTGGGGCGTCTATCGTTGGGCGACTCTTCGCCGGTTATGCGCACGATTTAGGGGGATTTTTGAGACAGCGATTGTTATTGCTCAGCGCTCTACTGCTGATCTTGCAGCTCAGTGTGCCAGCCGATGATATGGATCAGCACTATGATCCTAACGCTAAGCTTGGCGTTGTTTCATTTCCCGTCCCATCGTGCTCCCCGGAGGTGCAGAAACCGTTCGAGCGTGGAGTAGCGCTCCTGCACTCCTTCTGGTACGAAGAAGCCGAGAAGCAGTTCAAAGCGGTGGCAGCGCAAGACCCGCACTGCGCCATGGCTGATTGGGGCGAAGCCATGAGCCTCTATCACCAGCTGTGGAACCGGCCCGACGATGCCACGGTCAAGCTTGGTTGGCAGCTAATCCAAAGAGCACAAGCCATCGGCGCGAAAACGCCGCGCGAACGAGACTACATCGAAGCCATGGCTGCGTTTTATCGCACCGATCACGGCAAGTGGGACTTCGAGAAACGTACGACGGCGTACTCGCACGCGATGGCAAAGCTCTACGCAAGCTATCCTCACGACCACGAAGCAGCGACATTCTATGCGCTGTCGCTGCTCGGTTCTGAGCCCGACAACGACACCAGCTTCGCCAATCGAAAAAAAGCGATTTCCATTCTCAACACTCTGTTTCAGGAAGACCCAAATGATCCCGGAGTAGCGCACTACTTGATTCACGCGTGCGACAATCCGCAGTTTGCACAGGAGGGATTGGCGGCTGCACGTCGCTACGCGCAAATTGCTCCTGCCTCGCCCCACGCGCTGCACATGCCGTCGCACATCTTCGCGCGCCTGGGATTGTGGCAAGAGGACATCACCTCCAACCTGGCTTCCATCGCGGCCACGCAGCACAATGAGACGGGCATGCACATGGGCGCAGAAAACCAAGTACACGCCATGGACTTCCTGGAGTACGCGTACCTGCAGATTGGCGCGGACGCAAAGGCCAGAGCGGTCGTGGAGCAATTGGCGACCATACGGCCGGAAGATGTCGATTCCAGTTTGAAGGGCTACCTCGACCGAATGCGTGCCCATTTCCCGGCCATGTACGCGCTGGAGACTAAGGACTGGAAGGAAGCAGTCGCATTGCAGCCCCCCGAAGCAGCGCCTTATAACCAGGCAATCACCTATTGGGCACAGGCGGTTGGGGCGGGCCACTTGCACGAGGCCGCGGCGGCGCGGCATGCGGTTGACCAGTACAACGCGATGATCGAGGCTACGCGCAAAAGCGATAAGCCCTTCGCGGCGGATGGTATGAGCACCGATCGCGACGAAGCGACGGCCTGGCTGGCGTTTGCCGAAGGGCGAAACGAAGAAGCCATTGGAATGTTGAAGTCGGTCGCCGATAAGCAGGATGCTATCGGCAAGGGCGAGGTGGAATTACCCGCACGCGAGATGCTGGCCGATATGCTGCTGCAACTCAACCGCCCGGAGGAAGCATTGGTGCAGTACGAGAAGTCGATGAAGGTCGACCCTAACCGTTTCAACGCACTGGCAGGCGCTGCTCAGGCTGCTATGCTGGCCCATGAAACCGATAAGGCTGCGTCCTACTATGCCACGCTTCTGAAGAATTGCGCCGGTGCGAACTCCGACCGGCCAGAATTGGTGCGTGCCAAGGCGTTAGTTGCCCAGAAGTGAAGGAGTATCGCGAAGGATCCCGTGGCGTCGGCGTCGCATCGCGCGAGCGGCCATTGCGAAAATGCGTTTACAATCGCGTAGAGCAATCACAGAAACCTCGAAACTGCTCTAGAATCCATGCGTAACGTTGCGATATGCGGCCTCTTTCTTCTAGTGGCGACGTCTGTCCTTGCTCAGACACTCTCACCGCAACCCAAGCCGGCCCAGACCACTCCTGCCGCCTGGCCGACCGCGCACTTCGCTTCCACCAAAGACCCCAGCGTGCAGAAGGCGCTCCAGATACTCAACGACATGATTAAGGACCTGGGCGGCGATGCGTATCTCAACGTACGCGATATGAAGACCGAAGGACGGGCCTATGCGTTCTATCACGGACAACCGAGTGGCCAGGGTCTGGAATTCTGGCGTTTTTGGGAGTGGCCTGACAAAGAGCGCGTCGAGCTAACCAAGCAGCGCGACGTGATCGAACTGAATGTTGGCGATAAGGGATATGAGATTACCTACAAAGGCACCGCGACCCAGGATCCGCAACAGCTCCAGGATTATCTGCGCCGCCGCGATCACTCGCTGGAGTGGGTGATCCGCAAATGGCTGGGCGCATCTGACACCATGATCCTTTACGACGGATCAGCAATTGTGGAGCAGAACCTCACCGACCAGGTTACTATCTTGAACTCCACAAACGACAGCGTGACGTTGTCAGTTGATCCGCGTTCCCACCTGCCAGTAAAAAAAACCTATAGCCACCGCGATCCGCTCGATCGACAGCTCGACGAGGAGTCGGAAGTCTTCAGCAACTACCGCCTGGTCCAGGGTATTCAGACTCCGTATAGCACCGTGCGCCATCATAACGGCGAAATGAGCGGTCAACGCTTCATCACGTCCGTGACATACAACAACGGCTTCCCGCCTACCATGTTTGAGACCACGGGCCTTACGTACAACCAGCCCAAGAGTGGGGAGAAGAAGTAGGGAAGTGAGTGCCGCTTCCACTGGTGGACACGTGTTCAGGGTTTGCCAAATCTCTCGTGGAAAAGGCAACTGCTTTGGCTTTGCGCGCGTACGATCGCGGCTACTTCCGAAGATCTTTGATGATCTCTCTTGCCGCATTCGCCCCCGATATCCCTGTCAGCCCAATTCCGGGATGCGTACCGGACCCGCACAGATATAGGTTCTTGATCGGCGTTCGATACTGCGCCCAGTTCAGCAGCGGCCGCATGGTAAACAACTGATCGAGCGCCAATTCTCCATGAAAGATGTGCCCGCCGGTCAGACCATAGGTCCGTTCCAGATCCTTCGGCGTGATCACCTCACGTGCTTCGATGAGCTCGGGCAGGTCGGGGGCATATTCCGCGAGGGTCTTCACGACCGTGTTACCTAAAGCATCGCGTTGCGAGTCCCAGTCGCCGTTGCGCAGATGAAACGGCGCATATTGCATATAGATAGACATTACATGCTTCCCTGACGGCGCAAGCGACTGGTCCCATAATGTGGGAATGGTAGCTTCGAGGTAGGGATGCTGTGAAAACTCCCCATACTTCGAGGCATCGAAGGCCCGCTCCAAATAGTCGATGTCAGGCGAGATCTGGATTCTACCCAACAGAACGGCCGCATCGCCGTTCGTACCTTTGAACTTCGGCAGGGCACCAAGCGCTAGATTTACCTTCGCGACGGTCCCGTTCATCCGGTAATGCTGAAGCTTCTGCAGGAAGCTCGGCTCCAGATATTGGGGATCGACAAGGCCGAGCAAGGTGCGCTTCGGATCGGCGTTCGAGACGACCGCCCGAGCGTCGATCTCGTCACCGTTGGCGAGAACGACTCCAATGGCAAATCCGTCCTTCACCTTGATCCCGGCTACTTCGCAGGATGCCCGAATCTCAGCTCCGGCATCTTTTGCTGCTGATGCCATCGCCGTAGTGAGCCCCCCCAAGCCTCCTACAACCTGGGATGAAGATCCTGCCGGGTTTCCATCCGCGGCGCAGCGCAACAGCAATGTTGCACTAGAGCCCGCGGACCATGGGCCTAGAAACGTTCCAAAAATGCCCTGCGCGGCTATCGTCCCCCGCAATAATTCAGTCTCAAACCACTCGCCGACCAGATCGGCTACTGCCATTGGTCCCCACCGCATCATGCGATAGAGGTCCTTCTCGCCAAGGCCGCGGATCTTGCGACCAGCCTTCACTAGTTCCCACAAATTCCCTGCGGCCGGATCTTCCAGGTCAGGCGGCGTCATCGTCATCAGCAGCTTGGCGACTTCGCCGATCCGGGCCAAAGGCTTCTGGAATTCAGCGTAATTTGCCGCGTCCTTCTGCGAAAAGCGGGCGATCTCCTGTTGCGACTTTCCGCTGTCGCTATATAGAACGAGTGGATTCCCATCAGGTGACAGCGCCAGCACGCGCACATCCGGCGTGTAGGCCCTAAGCCCGTGCTTCGCCAGATCCATGTCGCGCACGATGTCTGATCTCACCGGCCCAGCGCTATGGGCCAGGCGAGAGCAGCGGAAGCCGGGATGGAACTCCTCCGTAATGGCGCAGCCGCCAACAGTCGGTTTGCGTTCGAGTACGAGCGGCTTAAATCCAGCCTTGGCGAGATAGAACGCGGTGACTAGCCCATTGTGTCCGGCGCCGAGGATTACGACGTCGCGAGCCTGCGGCATCGCTAATTGTTCCCCTTCGCGTGCTTCAGGATCTCCAGGGCCGCAAGCCGGCCTGGGGCGCCCATGATGCCGCCGCCCGGATGGGTGGCGGAGCCGCACATCCATAGGTTCTTGATGGGCGATTGGTACTGCGCAAAGCCGGGCACAGGACGCAAGAAGAACAACTGCTCCAAGGAGAGTTCGCCCTGGAAAATGTTACCCTCGGTCAGCCCAAATTCGCGTTCCAGATCGAGAGGCGTTATCACCTGGCGACCAATGATGATGTTCTTCAAGTTAGGGGCGAATTCGGCGATGGTGTCAATCACGTTATCGCCGAAAGCTTCACGCTTCTCGTCCCACGAGCCCTGTTTCAACTTGTACGGTGCGTACTGCACAAAGCACGACATCACGTGCTTACCTGGAGGCGCAACCGAAGGATCAGTCAGGCTAGGGATGACGATGTCAATGTACGGTCGCCGCGAGTAGTTGCCGTATTTGGCGTCGTCGTAGGCCCGCTCCATGTAGTCCACGCTGGGGGATATAGAGATGGCGCCACGCAGATGATGCCCTTCGCCTGGCAGGCAGGTAAAGTCAGGCAGGCCATCGAGCGCAAGGTTCAACTTTCCGGACGAGCCACGGTACTTGTATCGCTTCACCTCGTCGCGAAACTCGTCGCTCAGGTGCTGAGGCTCAACCATCTTCAGAAAGGTAAGATTGGGGTCCACACTCGACGAGACCACAGAGGCGTAATATTCGTCGCCCGTCGTAGTGACGACTCCCACAGCCTTACCGTCGCGAACCAGAATCTGTGCGATTGCCGTCTGCGTCTTGATTTCGACCCCGAGCTCGCGCGCCGCATCGGCGATCGCGTTGGAGATCGCCCCCGTCCCGCCGCGAGCGAAGCCCCAGGCGCGAAAGGCTCCGTCAATCTCGCCCATATAGTGGTGCAGCAGCACGTAGGCGGTTCCGGGCGAGCGAACGCCCAGAAAGGTACCAATGATTCCAGATGCGGACATCGTCGCCTTCAGTACATCGGTTTCGAACCATTGGTCAAGAAAGTCAATGGCGCTCATGGTCATGAGCTGCACCTGATTGTACTGGTCTTCGCCGCTGAGGTCCTTGAAGCGGCGGCCGAGAAAAAGCAGCTTGAACAGGTCCTTCGGGTTCAGCGTGGTCGGGTCCGGAGGCACCATTCCGAGAATCGGCTTCACGAAGCGGCACATCTGCAACATGGCCTTACCGAATTCTTCGTAAGCCTCAGCATCAAACTTCGAGTGGCGCCGAATCTCACGCATGGTGTTGCCGTGATCGTTCACGCGCCACAAATAGTCGCCGTTCGGCATCGGCGTGAAGGTGCCGTCCAAGGGAAGGATTTCGAGACCGTGCAGGGGCAGATCGAGGTCGCGGATGATTTCAGGACGCAACAGCGAAACGACGTAGGAGCACACCGAGAACTTGAATCCGGGGAAGATCTCTTCCGTGACTGCGGCGCCGCCGAGGACATGACGCCGCTCCAGCACCAGGACCTTCTTCCCTGCGCGCGCAAGATATGCGGCATTTACCAGGCCGTTGTGCCCGCCGCCGATCACGATAGCATCGTATTTTCCTGAATCCTTGGAGCCCATCTTTTCTTGGTACGGGTTTTCAGCGGCCCATCACGCGCAAGTCGCACATAGTGAGCGCTCCGGTACGTCGCGATTTAGCAATGGCGCTCATTCTAAAGGCTCACGGTGGATTTGTCGTTAGCGGCTGGGACAATCTGCTAGTGCCGCTGCGCACTCCGGATCTTGTTTCGCCTTTGCCGTCCTGAATCTTTCTTTAACGTTAAAGCATCTTATGTACACGGATTCAGGAGGGACATCATGGTTAGTGTCAGGCCGTCCGAAGAGCGCGGACATAACAATCACGGCTGGTTGGATACGCATTTCACTTTCTCATTCGCAGATTACTTCGATCCCAAACACATGGGTTTTCGGGACTTGCGCGTGATTAATGAAGACTGGATCAGTCCCGGCAAGGGTTTCGGAATGCATCCGCACCGCGACATGGAGATCATCACCTACATGATCGAAGGCGAGTTGAGCCACCGCGATAGCACCGGCCGCGGAGCTGCCATCAAGCAGAATGACGTGCAACGCATGTCGGCCGGAACAGGCGTTATGCATAGTGAGGTCAATCAGTCCAAGAAGCCGGTGCACTTGCTGCAGATATGGATTTTGCCTGAGGCGGAGGGATTGAAGCCCAGCTATGAGGACCGCACCTTCCCCGTCGAAGAGAAACGGAACAAGTTGCGGCTGATCGCATCGCATGACGGGCGCGAAGGCTCGACGACGATCAACCAGGATACGAGCGTGTACGCTTCGCGGCTCGAAGGCGGCCGCAAGCTGGAACTCGACTTAAAGCCGGGCCGGCATGCCTGGGTGCAACTAGTAAGGGGAGAACTTGACGTCAACGGGAACAAGCTCACCAAAGGGGATGGCGCGGCGATCAGCGGCGAAGCCAAGTTGCAACTGACGAGCGCTGACCCCACCGGCGAGGCTGAATTTCTGCTCTTCGATCTCGCGTAATTCAACGCGGCTGCGATGCGCTGAACTTCCGTAGGGCGCGACTCGCAATTACTATTTTCCTGTGGGCCCGCGAAGACCACAACCCAATCACCGCAAATCGGATACATTGGTTTGGATCGGCGATACCTTCCGCAATCGCGGTCTACTCGGCGGCCTGCGCTCCTATGCAACTGGCGCAGTTGAGTTGTTGCGCGACCTCACAGCTCGCCGAAAATCGCGCTATGGTGACATCGATTACGATTTCGACCACGGCGTGGACACGACGTGGGCAAATGTAAGTCTGCCCACCCGGTTTCGCGAATTGCTTTCCGGAGGGCAGTACCAACCCTCGGAGCCCGCGCTCTTTCACGAGGTTCTCGATTCCATGCCTGTCACCGTGGACGGGCTGACGTTCATCGATCTTGGTTCAGGCAAGGGACGAACACTGCTCATGTCCTCGGACTATCCTTTCCGGCGAATCATCGGAGTGGAAATTCTTGCGGAATTGAACGAGGTTGCCCGGCAGAACATCGCCCGGTATAGAAGCCAGCAGCAGAACTGTTTCCACATTGAATCTCACGCGGGAGACGCGCGCTTTTTTGAGTTTCCTCGCGAACCCTTCGTGCTTTACCTGTTCAATCCTTTTCCCGAATATGTGCTGCGCGAGGTAATGGCGAACTTACATCGCTCTTTTGCCGCAGATCCGCGCGAGGTTTACGTCATCTATCACAACCTGGTGCACGAGGATGTCCTTGTCGAGCAGGAGTGGTTGCAGCCGGTGTCCCGCACGCACCAGTTCGCAATTTACAAGACGGTGATTAGCTGATGGCGCGGCGGCTTTCTCTAAAACGTGATCTTGGCGGCGAACTGAATTCCGCGCGGGCCACCTCCGCCGAGAAATGGGTTTCCGATACCAACGTCACCGGTGGCGGTTAGAGCGTAGTAGCTGACACCACGCCCGTTGCTGGCAATCCCATTAACGCCGGGATCGGCGATGAAGTTGGGTAATTCTGGATTGGCGAAGTTGGGATGATTGAACAGATTGAAGAACTCGGCACGTAGCTGCAAGTTGACGCGCTCAGTGATTGCCGTGTCCTTAAAGACCGAGAAGTTAAACTCCTTGAAGCTGGGTCCAATCAGAGAATTGCGTCCAAGGTTGCCAAAGTGACGAGTACCAGCAAGGCAATTGCTGTCGCCGGTGGATGTGGTCGCAGTGGTATTTCCGAACGTACATGGAACCTGGAAGTTGGCAAGGTTGAGAAAGTTGTTGGGAGCATTGCCGTATTGAATCGGACCCACGATTTGGGGACGGTCAAATCCCTCTCCCGAGCCTGAGTAGTCCCCTTCGAAATTGTAGTTCAAGGTAAAGGGTTGGCCGGTTTGCACAGTAGCAACTCCATCGAAGCCCCAACCACTCTTCAGCCTAGTGTAAGACCCAGTCGACTTGGGGAACAGGTAAACAAAGTTCCAGCTAAATCGCTGCCGAATGTCGAAGTTGGAATTGCCTCGCTCGGCCTGCGGATCCAAACTGTTATTGGGCTGTGAAGCATTGGGAATGAAGTCTTCCAGGTCACTGGCGTTATCGATAGAGTGCGACCAAACGTAGTTCGCCTGAGATGACAGACCGTGCCACGATGTCACGTGAAGGCTGGCTTGAAGTGCGTTGTAAGTTGAGCCTGCGGTCGACTCTTCCTGGTTGACGTAAAAGAAATTTGGAAAAGCGGTCCTGGGTACGTTACCTCCACTATCGAAGCCGGCGATCGGGCAATTAGGCGGCGTATAGCCCCCCGCGCAACCGCCCGTCGGACTGGTGTCATAGGTCGTAATCTGCGCCTGACTGGGCTGATTGATATCGCGGAAGCGGAAGAGCTTGGTCCCCTTGGACCCAACATAGGCGAGTTGAAACATGATCTTGTTGGTGATCGCCTGCTGAATGTTGAGGTTCCAGTTTTGAACGTAAGGAGTTCGTATGTTGGGGTCAACGCCAAAGAAGCTGCCGAGCGGCGAAGGATTAACATAAACGGGGGAATCCGCGGCAATCGGCCCTGGTGTCGCGCTGGCAAACGAGATCGGTTCAGCTCCAATACCAACGTAAGCAGGTCCGGGACAGAACGTGCAGTTGTAGGGTATGTGCCCCAGGAACATGTCTTGCGAGAAGGCGTCATAGAATACGCCATAGCCACCACGGATCACCGTCATTCCCTTGCCGCCTACGTCGTACGCGAAGCCGAAGCGTGGAGCGAAGTTGTTGTAGTCGGAGTGGTAGAGGCTGGAAGGACCACCAGAGACTCCCACTTGCTCCAAGGTCCCGCCATTTGCGGGGAGAAGCCGGTAGAACAGATTATTCTTCTCCCCGGGCACCCCGAAGTAGTCCCAGCGCATACCGAAGTTTAACGTCAGGCGAGACGTCCAGCGGAAGCTGTCCTGCAAGTAAAGCCCTTGATTGTTTTCATATTCGTGCCGGTTGGTGTCGCCAGCAGCCTGGCTCCCGCCGGATGGAAGACCTTCCAGGAACGAGGTGAGATCGTCAAAGCTAAGCTTGCCACGGAAATTGGAGTCCTGCACGATTTGAATCGAGGTCCGGCGGAATTCGTATCCGAACTTGACATCGTGACGGCCAATCTTCCAGGAATAGTTGTCGATGAAATGCCAGTTCGTGTCCACGCGCTGTCGAGGTACGCCGGCGCTGGCGCCGATTTTGGAAAAGCCTCCTACCGAGATGAGCGGCAATCCACCGTTGAAGGAGTTCGTACCCGTATCCAATCCAATCGAGGCGGGATCGAAGCTGCTGTCCTGCGGGAAGAATCCCTCGGCAAAACGATTCCATCCAAAGCGTGCTTCGTTGACTTGGGCTGAATTAACAATCTTTACCCATGATAGAGCGACCAACTGTACCCGCGTTGGCGTGACCGTGTTGAATCCCGGAAGAAGACCGCCCGCCAGTTGGGCAAAAGGAAAGCTCTGGTTGCTGTTGCCGTAATAATAGCGGCCGGAAATGTTGTTGTTAATGTTGGGATTGTAATCAACCTTGGCGATAAGGCTGTCTACGTTGTTGAGGAACCGAGTCGCCGTCGCCAAGTTAGGAACGGTGCATCCTGTGAGGTCACTTGGCGCTCCGGCTATGTTGGGAGCTGGCCAGGGATTACGAGCCAACAGGTTGAGCATGGGCTGACTGACGTTGCTACCGAGACTTGCTATGGTTTGCGCCACCAAAGCGGGATTCGGCACGCAGCTCAGGCCGGCTTGCGCGCCGCTTTCGCGCTGGCCTTCGTAGTCGAAGAAGAAGAACGCTTTGTCTTTCACGATCGGACCGCCCAGCGATCCACCGAATTGATTGTTCGTGAAAGGGTTCTTGCGCTGGGTGTCAAAATTGAAATAATTGCGGGCGCCGAGCGCGCCACTGCGATAGTACTCCAGCGCCGAACCATGCCACTGGTTGGTGCCACTCTTGGTGACGATGTTGACGATGGCGCCGCTGTTGCGTCCGTACTCGGCTTCGTAGTTTGAGAGCACGTGCAACTCGCCGACGGCGTCGATGGGCAGAATGGTCGCCGGGTCTCCGAAGACACCCGCCTCGTTGATGGCGGGATCGTTGCGGTAACCGTCATTCATGTCGGTACCATCGAGCAAGTAATTGTTTGAGCGTCCGCGGGAGCCGTTCATGGAGAACTCACCGAACGAACCAGGGGAGTCGCTGATCTGATCGGGCGAACCTGCCACTCCGGGATTGAGGTAGATCAGTTTGGTGTAATCGCGGCCGTTGACGGGAATGTTCTCAATCGTCTGAGAAGTGAGAATGCCACCCAATTCTGCGTTCGTCGTATCCACTTCCGGCACCTCGCCGGTCACTTCGACACGCTCTGCCACTTCGCCTGGCTTCAACACGACATCCACTCGGCGGTCGCTGGCAACATCAACTGCGACGTTACTAGTCACCGAAGTTTGAAAGCCGCTCTGCGAAACGGTGACTAAGTATTTTCCGAAGGGCAACTCGGGAGCGCTGTAGGTGCCATCGGCGCTCGTCTGCGTGGTGCGCTCCAATCCAGTGTCGAGGTTGCGGACCTTGACCGTCGCGCCAGAGACCACGGCGCCCGAAGAATCGGTAACGGTTCCGAGAACCGTTCCGCGGAAAGTCTGCGCCGGAACCCAGATAGCTGCCAGTAGCAGCATCAGGACGAGAAACACGAAGCGCTTGCAGTTCATGATTCGCCTCAGATGTGTTGAGAAGCTATTGGGCGACGATTATAAACAACGGCAGCGCGAAGCGAACAAAATTCGCAGTGGGTGTGTCAAGCTCCGCGGGAAGTGGGCCAACCGCATCCCGTGTCCTTCAGGGCAGCGGTGGATGTTTGCGGTGCCAATCTGTATGCGACTGATACATCGCGGCGGTCGCAAGCACCGCATCATCGTTGAGAACCTGGCCGAGGAATTGAATCCCAACTGGCAGGCCGCCGTTAATGAAGCCGCAAGGAACACTCTGCGCCGGTAAGCCGCACAGGTTGCCGATACCGCCGATGGGATCGGCGAATGACAAATCGGTTTCCAGGTTGGCATCGAGCGGGGATGCGCCGATCGGTTGTGAAGGTGCAATCAGCACGTCGAACTGCTCGAAGATTACGTCCATCTTCTGCTGCAGAATGCGGCGGATGCGCTGTGCCCGGATGAAGTCCTGGGATGTCACCGTTTGCGCGGCATACCCCCCAATGCGGCTCAATGGGTCGCTGAGGTGCGCAACTTCTCCAGATTCGATCAGTTTTGAAAATGCGGAGGCGGCCTCAACGTTGATTACGATTCCGCCGGCAGTTTCGAATGGACCCTCCGGCAACCGCACGCTGTCGATGGTCGTTCCCGCTTGCTGCAGCACTGTGACCGCCTGTTCGAATGCAGCGGCAACATCAGGATCGGGTTTTTCCCATGCGTTTTCTATTCTTGCAATGCGCAGCGGTTTTGGCGGAGGGTTGTAACTGAAGCGCGCTTTAGGCTCGGGTAGCGAGCCGGCGTCAAGGGGATCGTGTCCGCTGACGGCAGCCAGCACTAGCGAGCAATCATCGGCCGTGCGACACATGGGACCGATCTTGTCCAAGGAATAAGAGAGCGCCATTGCGCCGCCGCGGCCGACCCGGCCAAAGGTGGGGCGTAATCCCGAGACCCCGCAGAAAGCTGATGGACATACAATAGATCCCCAAGTCTCCGTGCCAATGGCGAATGCCGCCATGCCAGAGGCGACGATGGCGCCCGAGCCGCTGGACGATCCACAGGTCCAGCAGTTCATGTTCCAAGGATTTTTCGCGGCTCCAGTGGCCGATGCGGCTGCGAAGCGATAGCCCAGCCCGCCGGCCAACTCGATCATCGCGGCCTTGCCGAGCAAAATGGCGCCAGCTTCTCGCAGCCTACGGATGACCGTCGCATCGTGCTGGAAGACCTGATTCTGATAAGGCCGAGCGCCCCACGTTGTGGGATATCCGGCAACCGCGAGCAAGTCCTTCGCCGCATAAGGAATACCGTGCAACGGTCCGCGGTAGTGCCCCTGGTCGATTTCATCTTGGGCCTGGCGGGCTTGTTGCATAGCGAGATCCGGCAGCAGCATTGCGAATGCATTCAGCTGATGGCCGTATTTCTTGCAGCGGACGAGATATTCCTGGGTAAGTTCTACAGGCGACAACTGGCGCAAGCGAATTCGTTCCCCTAACTCTCGGATGGGCAAATAGAGCACCTCCTCGCTAATCGCCATCAGTCGCTGCTCCCTGTGGCGGCATTTTCGCCATCGGTGAATTTGAGCACCGTTGCCGGCATATTTCCGTTCTCCAGTGGGTAGGCACGAAATGCCGCCAGGGACTTCTGACCCTCCATCACCAGGCGGTGGAGATCCTGCTTTTGTTCTTCACTCAGGCGCTTACCGTAGGTCTGGACAATCCACTGATACTTCAGTTCGCCCTCGGCCTGTAGCTCGGGCGAGAGCGCCGTTGCAGGCTGCGATGGTTGATTGGCGGAAGGCGTTGGCCTCTGCGGGGTCTCCTGCGACAGCAATGAGGCGGGCAGAACCGCTGCGGTGGTTACGACGACGGCCGCTCGGCGTGCAAACTCGCGACGGGAGAGTTGCTGATCGGGTTGCGACTCTTGGCACACCTCGGCGGACGATGATTCTGGCATGAAAAATTCTTCTCCAGCACAACTATTGGGAACGCGAAAGCCTAACGGAAACGAGGCGGCACGTCAATCGAAGTGTGGACGAATGGACGCTAGCGGGTGCGGGGTTGCTGCTCAACGCCTGCTGCCGGCTGGTCGAATGAACAGTTGAAGCCCATGTTGACTAGGACTCTGACAGGCTGACCATCTTTATGGGCTGGATCGAAGTGCGAATTCTTAAACCCTTCGCGAACCTCCGGGTCCTTCTCCAAATGCAATCCTTTCGGGCTCAGGACCTTGAACCAATTTACCGATCCGTCGGCGTTCACGATCATCTGCACGACAACCTTTTTTTGGTTCGCCCCGAGAACCTCTCGGGCTTTGAGGCATATGATTTCGGCGTTAGGATCGGCCGACGGAGCATTCGTGGTCAGAATGGCGACAGTTTGGGGGGTAGCGCTGGTCGCGATCGCAAGTAGGAATAATAGGAGTCGAAAATTCATGCGTATGCTCAGATCACTACCGTCTCATGATATTCACCATAAACGCGGCGCATGGCATCCGAGATTTCACCCACGGTGGCATTCGCCTCAACGGCTTCCACAATTGGGGGCATCAGATTTCCCGTATTTCGTGCCGCGTCTTCCACTTTCTTCAGCGCCGCCTGCCATTTTGCCTGATCGCGCTTGGCGCGCATTCCACGCAAACGCTCCACCTGCTTTCGTTCCAGAGACTCATCGATGTGCAGCAAGGGAATCGGCTTTTCTACCTCCAGTTCGAAGGCGTTCACGCCTACCACGATTGATTCCCCCCCGTCGATAGCCCGCTGATATTCGTACGCGGCATTTTGGATCTCCTGCTGAATGAATCCGCGCTCGATGGCCTTCAACGTTCCACCCATGGCGTCGATCTTCTCGAGATATTCGCGCGCCTGAATTTCGATCTGGTTGGTCAGCGATTCGATGTAATACGAACCCGCCAGCGGATCAACGGTCTGCGGCGCGCCTGACTCGTGGGCAATAATCTGCTGGGTGCGCAGTGCGATGCGCGCCGACTGTTCGGTAGGCAATGCCAGCGCTTCGTCAAACGAATTGGTGTGCAGCGATTGGGTTCCACCCAGAACTGCCGCCATGGCCTGCAGTGCGGTGCGGACAATGTTGTTCTCTGGCTGCTGTGCGGTCAGCGTTGAACCTGCGGTCTGCGTGTGGAAGCGCAGCATCAGAGATTTCGGATTCTGGGCGCCGAAATGCTCGCGCATAATGCGCGCCCACATGCGGCGAGCGGCTCGGAACTTGGCCACTTCTTCCAGAAAATTATTGTGGGCGTTGAAGAAGAAGGACAGTCTCGGCGCAAAGTCATCCACGTCGAGTCCTGCATCAACAGCCGCCTGAACATAACTGATGCCATTGGCCAGGGTAAAGGCCACTTCCTGCACCGCCGTACATCCGGCTTCGCGCATGTGGTAACCGGAAATGGAAATCGTGTTCCACTCGGGTACGTTCTCATGGGCATAGGAAAAGATATCAGTGATGATGCGCATGGCCTGCGACGGCGGATAGATATAAGTTCCACGCGCAATGTATTCCTTCAGCACATCGTTTTGCACCGTGCCGGAGAGCTTGCGCACGTTGCGGCCGGTGCGCCGCGCGGTCACAATGTAGAGCGCCAGCAGAATCGAGGCCGTGGCATTGATCGTCATCGAGGTGGAGATGTTCTCCAGGTTGATGCCATCGAAGAGGCGCATCATGTCCTCGATGGAGTCAATGGCAACGCCGACTTTGCCCACCTCTCCCGTAGCGAGAGGGTTATCGGAATCGAGGCCGATCTGGGTTGGCAGATCGAAAGCCACGCTCAATCCAGTCGTGCCGTTGCTCAGCAGGTACTTGTAGCGACGGTTCGATTCTTCGGCATCCCCCATGCCTGCGTACTGCCGCATAGTCCACAGCCGCCCGCGGTACATCGTGGCTTGCACGCCGCGGGTATAGGGGAACTGTCCCGGGAAATTGAGATCCCGGTCGTAATCCCAGTCTTCGAGGTCAGCCGGAGTGTAAAGCGGATGAATGCCGATGTGTGAGGAAGTTTCTTGCTCGGGGGCGAGTTTGGTAGCCACCACCGCTTTGCGTTTGCCTTCGGGCATAAAAGTGGCCCTCGATATCTATAGAAAAGACGCCTAAGTATGAACTCGAGACAGAAGAGGATGCTATGACGCCGGTCACAATTCATTGGACCATATGGCTCGGTCATTCCTCAAGCCTGTCTGCTTACTTTCGCGACTTGCGACGAGACCTTGTGAAAGAACTCACGCCAAAGTACAAAAAGGCCAGCGCGAATGCTGTTGCCAGGAGCATCTTGCCTACTCTGGCCGTACCATCAGCATGACGATGATATTCTCGAACGGCCGCTCCGCCGCCGACCACGGCAAGTGCTAGGAATAGCAGTCCAGTGACTTCCAGCCAGAGCATGTGCAGTACATGACCCACACTACTGAGCGTAACCCTACTTCCTCTATAAACAGCTCGTATCCAACGATTCTCGCCAGTTTTACGGCCCGCAACACGCAAAAATGCTCGGCCCTGAGTACCGAAATTGCGGGATGACACGCGTTTTACCTTTCTCTGTGCGCTGCGGTGAGGATTTCGCCACGCTTCGGCTCTCCATTTTATCAGCGCATTTCCGCAAGAAGCCTAACCGCCGGGGGCGTCCGCGGCCGGCAATCGCAAAACTCCGGCTTCAGGGCCCGCATCCAAATATATTAGGCTCTATAGTGGGCATAGGCCAAAGGTTTAGGTGCAATCGTGGATCAACGACTAAAAAGCCTGATGGAACAACTCGGTAAAGCGATCAACAACTCGCTTTCCGATTCCGAGCAGATCGCGGAGGTCATCACTCGTATTAAGTCCGATGGCTACGATGTATTTCTCGTACTCGAGGCCACCATAGGTTTCAATGAGCGCGAGGACGCCGCGGAGCCGACGATGGTCAACGACCAGCGTTCAGCGGCCGATTTTCAAGTGACGTCGCAGGATGTGAAGTTTCTGAAATCGCTTCACATCAGAGTAGATGACGAGAAGTAGCCATAGGCTAGGTGTCTGGGCTGGCACGTCCTGAACCACATGCGGTGTGCTAACATTCGACTTCGCGTGTAGGTCGGCATGCGCTACCAAGGCGCGGTCAGCCCTCCAGCAAAACAAGCGCTCTTAGAATCCCCTTGGGGATATTGGTGCTCGGGAACCGGGATGAGAGAGACCCTCGGAGTCTTACTGGCAGGAGGAGCGGGTGAGCGTCTGTATCCGCTGACACGCGATCGCGCGAAGCCGGCTGTTACCTTCGGCGGTATTTACCGCATCATTGATGTCACGCTTTCCAATTGCATCAACTCCGACCTACGAAAAATCTATATTCTGACCCAGTACAAAGCGCTCTCACTGAACCGGCACATCCGCGAAGGCTGGGGCAACATTGTGGGACGTGAACTGGGAGAGTTCATCGAAATCCTGCCGCCGATGAAACGAGTTAGCGAGAACTGGTATATGGGCACCGCCGATGCCGTGTACCAGAATCTCTACTCCATTGGCTCCGAGCAGCCGCGTCATGTGCTCATTATGGCAGGCGATCACATCTACAAGATGAATTATGACCTTATGCTGCGTCAGCATAAGGATTCGGGCGCGGACGTCACGATTGCTACGATCCTGGTCGATCCGGCGGAGACGAAGAGTTTTGGAGTAGTGGAGATTGATCGGACAGGGCGAGTTGTGGGCTTCCAGGAGAAGCCCGAGCAAACCGACCTGCGCTCGCCCTATAACCCGCGAATGGTCTCGGCTTCGATGGGCATTTACCTGTTTAACACCGACGTGCTCATTCCGGCGCTGCTGAAAGACGCGGAAGACCAATCTTCGCGCCATGATTTTGGCCACAACGTCCTGCCTCATATGGTCGACGACTACAAGGTTTACTCGTTTAACTTCATCGACGAGAACAGGAAAGAAGCACTCTACTGGCGTGATGTCGGAACCCTGGAAGCTTATTATGAGGCCAACATGGACTTGGTGTCGGTGGCCCCGGTGTTCAACGTCTATGACTCCGCGTGGCCCATTCGCACCCACATGCGGCAATACCCACCGGCCAAATTCGTCTTCAGTGATCCCGGTCGTACGGGAGAAGCGCATGACTCGATCGTCTCGATGGGCTGCATTATCTCTGGGGGTTCGGTACGCAACAGCGTGCTCTCCCCTGATGTGCGCGTGAACTCCTACTCGGAAATCGATACCAGTATCATTTTTTCCCATGTAAACGTCGGCCGGCGTTGCCGCGTTCGCAAGGCCATCATCGATCGCGACGTAGATATTCCCGAGGGGACGGTCATCGGCTATGACACCGAAGCCGATCGCCAGAAATATCACGTGACTGACAGCGGCATTACAGTGGTGACCCGCGATTATTCGCTGTTCGAGAATCCCATCACGGTCGACTACTTTACGTCGGAGTAAATTCGAGTCGGCATACCCGCCCCTTACCGCATCTGGGATGGTCCTGCCGCCGCGAAATAGCACGCCGATTGCGGGTTGCTGTGCAGGATGGCATAAATCTTCAACGGCGTATCTGGGTGAGCCACTCGCGCATAGCCCGCATAGCCTATGTAGCCGTCCTTGATCCAGCGATTGCCCACCAGAGTCATGGGACGCCACTCGCCAACGGCGCCCAGGCCGGTGATGATTCCATCCTCAGTGATTACAATTGCAGATGGAGGACGTTGGTGCTCGCGGTCCCAGACCCAGCCCGCAACGCGAAGTGCCGGCGATTGCCCGTTTCCCGCCACCGCGACCGCAGATTCCACCCCCCCCGTACATTTCTCAGAAGAAGCTAACTGGTAGACCGATTGCAGCGGCTTACCGATTTGTATGTACGCTTTATCCGAATAGGCAGCCAATCCGTTCCTTTCCATGAAGTGAGCCTCGGCGGGCACAGCGCCAGGGTTGGTGATGGCTGCCCTTGCGAATTGCACGTCATCGCGCGCTCCCACGAACATCGCAGTAGCTGCCACATTGATCTGGAACCCGCGTATTCTTGCTCCGCGTACATCGTTGCGCGTGATGTGAGACGACCAGACGATGATGCCCAGGAGGCACACTTGGACGACTACAAAACGAACCCGCTTATTCGTCATGACCCAATCGGACATCAACAGCAGCAGGCCCAGGCAGCACCAGAATAAGAGAGCGAAGGTGTGATATCGCGAGGCGAACGCCTGCCGGATGCCAAAATTCAGCCGGCCTAGTGACGTAATGAAAGCGGTTCCTAGACAAAACCCCAAGATCAGCACAAGCAGAACAGGAAAGGGGTGGCCATCTCGCAGGTATGCGGGGAACCGGAATAGCACGAAAAACGCGGCCGCCAAGCCAGCGATTCCAATGAATGTCGCCAGACCAACGTCGTGCCGCACCCATGGACTTCCGAAATATGTGGCTATGTACTGGAAGATTTCAAGCGGCGTCTGGATCGATGAGGCTGGGTTACCGTGGCCGAGTGGGCGATGGTAGTTGTATAGATAGAGCGCCGTGCTGACCGTTCCAGTGCCCAGGAAACTCAACACAGCCGCGCGACGTAACCGCAGCAACAGCGCCGCAGACACCAGCAGTGGCCACAGGAGATTTCCGTTCGCCAACGAGTAGGTCGCCCCTAATGCGGCCAGGACGGAGAACAGGAGATACACCCAGGCGTGCTCACGGCCAGGTTTTTCGAAACGCTTCCAGTAAAGCATTAGCCCAACGAATGACATGGTGGCAAGAAATTCGAGCAGGATGAAGCAGATGGAAAAGCCGATGACCAGATTTTCCCATTGAGTGGGCCAAAAAAGGCAGAACGCCGCCATGCCGACACCAGTGCGCCACATCGAGCCGCGCCATCCGCCGAGCACTCGCATGCTCCAAGCCAGCACGATCAAAAGCAGGAATTGCGTTGCCAGAATGCTGGTAAGCAAGAATTTCTGTGTGGCTCGAAACAGAAGCAGGTCAGCCGCCACGAATATTTTCGGAATCACCATCCTGTGTTCGTTGTGCTGTGCCCATAGCCAGGCAGGGGACAATGGATTCCCCCCTCGTAGAACAACGTCGATCTGTTCCCATCCGTCTGTCGATGGAAGGCTCGAGTAACTAGCAATGACCATGTACACGGCGGCGGCCGCGGTTAGCAGACCGGCCAGGAGGATGGCGTACGAGAGACCGACAGCGGCCGGCGATCGATAAGATGTGCGATTGCTTAGCAGAGTGAGGTTATCCGCGGTCACTGCCGAGTTCACTGAGTGACCATCCAAGCTTTCACGGTTACTGCACCTACGCACCACAGCAGCGCATCTTCCACGTGCTCTCGCAGCGACTGGTTCGTAAAGATATTTCGCAAGGGTGCGCCTTCCGTCAGGCGCGCTGCCAACTCAGTCAAGATACCCTGATAGCGGTCCGGCATGTGGAGCTTGGTGGCACGCACCAGATCGTCAAAGACCAGTAGGCAATCCAGGATCACGCCGTCCGGGTCGTCTTGTTGGGAGTTGACCCGATACAGCGCCTCGGCGACATCGCAAAAGGTTTCGATAGCCTCCGGCGGAGGACCAAGCCGCACCAAGCTGGGATCGAGCGCCAGCGCCTTCGCAGCCAGCTTAGAGTGAACGAAGAATACGACGCGTCCGTCGGACGTAATTGGCCGTTCATCATCGCCGCCCACCGCTAACAAAGTGTAGAACTGCGGACCGTCATGGCGGGCGTCGACGCGAAAGCCAATGAGGATCAGTTCTTCGTGCACTCGGGGGTGAAGGACGGGTAACTCAGGCATGGAGAAATATTACAGTCGCCAGCTGTAAGTTGTCAGTGGCCCGTTGCAGGACGCACTCTTGACCGCGCCTATTTCGGTTTATCCTGGCCAACTCGCGACCAGCAATTGCAATCGAATTTCCCGCAACCGGACGCAGTTGTCGTCATCTACACTATAGATATGGGAAACACCTTTAAGACAGCGTTGCTGCTGACTGCATTGACGCTTTTCCTGTTGTTTATGGGACAGATCTTTGGCGGCCAGCGAGGTATGGAAATTGCGCTCGCCTTAGCCGTCATCATGAATTTCGTTTCGTATTTCTTCAGTGACAAGATCGCGCTAGCTATGTACAGGGCAAAGCCTGTCACTCGCGAACAACTGCCCCGCGCTTATCAAGTCGTGGAACGGCTTACACAGAAGATCGGCATTCCCATGCCGAAGATGTACGTTATCCCCACCGATTCGCCTAATGCATTTGCGACCGGACGCAACCCGCAACACGCGTCGGTCGCAGTCACGGAAGGGATTTTGAATCTGCTCACCGACGAGGAATTGGAAGGCGTGCTGGCACATGAACTGGGACACGTGCGGAACCGCGACATCCTTATCAGCTCGATCGCCGCGACTCTGGCTGGCGCTATCACCATGCTGGCGCGTATGGGTTACTGGGCCGCACTGTTCGGGGGCATGGGCGGCCGCGACGATCGCGACCGCGGAGGCGGAGGCGGATTCGTTGCGCTGCTGATGTTATTTTTGGCGCCGATTGCAGCCACCCTGATCCAACTTGCGGTGTCGAGGTCACGTGAATACCAAGCGGACGCCACTGGCGCGCAGCTCACCGGTAATCCTTATGCTCTGGCCAGCGCGCTGAAAAAGCTCGATGCCTATTCCAAGCGCATCCCGATGCTGGCTTCACCATCGAATGCACACCTGTTCATCGTTGCTCCGCTGCTCAGCGGGGTCAGCTTCGCGAACTTATTCTCGACGCACCCGCCAATCGCCAAGCGCATCGAGCGGCTGACCGGGCGGCCAGCCGAGCTGGATTACTAATTGATTTTCCAGAGCGCGCCTTAACGGGGATTTCACGACCAACCGGTTATTCATGTTCCCCGATTGAATTGCCTGGCTGAACGTGCTGATATGGCTCCTTTGTGCCCCGTTGGATGGTGCAAGTCCTTGTGCTACAGGATGATGCGGAGGAAAATCAGTTCTCCTCTGATTGCAAAATAATGCACACTTGGGCCCTTCTCGCCCAATCTTACTGCTTGTTTTCAGCACCTTACAGTCAGAGCATTTGGTAATGTGGATGCTTATTACTAAGTGGCCGCTTTGACGAATCCCAAAGGAGGACTCTCGCTTGATCAACAAATTGCTTCGCGTAACTCTGGCCGTGGTGCTTCTGTCGTTTGCAACTGCCGCATTCGCCGAGGTCACGAATGGGGGCTTTGAGAGCGGGAGCTTTACTCCCGGCTGGACGCAGTTTGGCGACACTGCATTCAACGGAGTATGTATGGCTGGAACCTGCCCGGACGGCGAAACGCCGTTTGCGGGCACCTACTCCGCGTTTTTTGGCCCTGTGGGTGACACTGGCGGAATTTTCCAGAACATTACCACCGTGCCAGGAGATTCGTACTTGGTCAGCTTCTGGTTGGCGCTCCCGGTGGGCGGGACGCCGAATTTCTTCAGTGCAACATTTGGCACTGGCGGCATTTCTCTGACCAACTTCCCCGGGACGTTTCAATGGGCCTTGTTCGAGTTCAGCGGAATGGCGACCAGCACCACGACCCGCTTAACTTTCACCTTCCGCGAGGATCCAGATTACTGGTTCCTGGATAATGTCAGCGTGACCCCGGGAAGCCTGACGACCCCTGAACCGGGAACGTTGGTTCTATTCGGTAGCGGGCTTATCGGGATAGCGGGCGTAGTTCGCCGCAAGTTCCGTGTGTAATGTGGACTGGGTCCGTTAGTAGTCGCGACCCTGGCGGCGTAGGCGAATCGCCGTTGAAGGCTAGCCGCACAAGGACAATTGGAGTGTAATACCGCGGCATCTACCCTTAACCGGTAGATGCCGTTCTGCATTCCGACCACCAAAGATTTGGTTGCAAGATGACGCCGTCTTCGAAACATTCTTTTTGACGTGAAACCTCGACAGCGCACGTGCTCTAGGGCGTGTTAACACTAACTAAGTATCTGAGGGCTTCGACGATTAGGGCGAAGTTGAGAAAGGCGAGAAAGACCAGATCCAGTTTGTCGAAGCGTGAAAAGATGCGGCGAAAGCCTTTGAGCCTGCGGAACAGTCGCTCGATTTCGTTGCGCCGGCGGTACATGGCTTTGTCATATTGCCAAGGCTCCAGTCGCTGCGGCCGGGGCGGGACCACCGGAATGAAGCCGAAATCCAGCGCCAGTTGCAGGGTTTCGTTGTCCTCGTAGGCGCGATCCATGATCAGATGCAAGGGCGCAGGCAGGGGCCCTATGCCGCCCAGCAGTTTGCGGCCTTCGATGGTATCGGAAGCTTGGCCGGGCGAGAGCGCGAAGGTTATGGCCGTTCGAGCATCTGCGGCAACCATATGAATCTTGGTGGTCCATCCCCCGCGCGATTTGCCGATGGCTTGCGGACCGTTTTTTTTAAAGCCCCCATGCCATCGGGATGAACTTTGACGGTGGTCGAATCCAGGCTCACGGCCTCGATGCGGATGCGCACGATCTGCTCGCGCTGCAGCTGCTCGAAGACCTGATCCAGCACGCCGCTCTTGGACCAGCGGTTCATGCGGGTGTAGATGGTATGCCAATTTCCGAAGCGTTTAGGCAGTCCGCGCCACTTGCAGCCATGCTCGGCCACATAGAGCAGGGCGTTGAGCAGTTGCAGGTTGTCGAGCTTCACATTGCCGCGCTGCCGGGGAAGACTGGAGGCAATACGTCGGTACTGCACTTCGGTGATCTCCATGCAGCGCAGCATAACACAGAATTACGAATTAGTGTTAACACGCCCTAGGGCAGGGATCTCCATTCGAATTCGAGGAAAGAAAAACTGTGAAACTGGTAGTCGCCTGCCAGGTTCCGCACTTTTTATTAAAGAATTCCAATATCCCACAATGTGGCACAGGAAGAAAAAGCGCTGTGAGCCGCCATCCCAAAAGTTCGGAGGATGATCCGCAATCAGTGTCCCGGGCCGATAAAACGCGACTGCACCCCGGAGCGTAAGTCTTTCTATGCGTGCAGAACGAACTTGCTGTGCTCCTGCGATGTCCTCCTCTTTGTAGTTTCTTAAACTTAGACAAATGGCGAATCAAATGCACGTCCGCAATTAGGAGCACGAAGCCCACTCCTGCTCCTTTCGCGGTTTACAATCGTGCAGCCGCAGTGCATAATCATGTTTGGGCAACCATTCGACTAAGGGCACTCACTTTTTCAAACTCACCGTGGTTTTCTTCATATCCCACATTGTGGGAGGAGATTATGATAGCAAATTCCGACCCTGCGACAGAACCAGACCATCGCGAGCGCATTTGGTTTTTCCCAGATAAGTTTTGGCGCGCCACTAAAGACATGGCTCCGGACGAGGTTTCGAATCTGATGGCAGAAGTTGAGAGCTACGCAGCCGCGGGCGATCTGCAGGCGCTGCGCAAATATCCCTTTGTGGTTGTTGGCGACCCTTACAAGAAAAGCAATCTGTTGCCTGATTCAGGGTCAAGTTTTCCATCAGGAACCAGCCGCTAGCTCACGCGCGTGTCCCGCAGCGCGAGATACAGCCGCTGGCTTAGTCGCCTGGGGACGAATCATGATGGGGCAGGCGCAGGTCGTTTCCAGCAAGTAGCGCGCGCGCGCCAGTCGTTCCCCGACCGGACCAAATTCTTGCAGGCCATTTCCGTAGATAATCATCACTCCGTCGCGTCGTTCCATGGAAACCCGATCGATCGTTTGGTCGTGAGAAAAATCGAAGGCATCAGCCAGTCTCAAAATCCCTGCGATGGACAAGAGATCTATTCGCCTTTTGGACGAGAGTCCCACAAACGCGGAGTTGCTGGTTTGCGGAAGTGCGCCGCCGTGGTACCGGGCAATCACGGCGACGCACTGAAGTTCCTCCGTGCTCCATCCCAGGGGAGGCGTGAGGCGGCGAATCAGAGAATAGGCATGTTTACGATGGCCCTCGGGGCCACGGCTTCGTCCCACCTCATGCAGAATGGCTGCAGCCTCGAGAATACGGCGGTATTCTGCTCCCGCAGTTATGATCCCGTCTCTTGACAAGCTATCGTAAAGTTGCAGTGCGAGCCGCGTCACATGTGCGGAGTGATTCACATCAGGATCAAGAAACGAAGCCCAGGTTCGCAGCTTCTCCATGGCGGCCAGCTCCAGCGCGGGACTGGTTGGCAGTTCAGCACGCCACACCGGCCAGAGAGAATTGTTGCCCAACATTTTCTGGCGATAGAGATCCAACCGCTGCTGCCATTCCTCAGCAATTCTGTTGTTCCAACGTTCGCGGTCTCTGGCCTCGATCTCAGGTTGCGCCTTGATCGTTGCCTTCAGTACGTCGAAATCATGCACCTCGCCAAGGGCGTCCTGAAGCTCACGTAGGTCCTTGCCCCACTTTGCGTGGCGCTGTGGAAGGAAGTTCTCGCACATGTAACGAAACCGCTTGATGCCGATTCGCAACCGGTGATAGCCCACTTGCGTCCGGTTTCGCAGCGCCTGGCGGTGCAGTTCATGCGCGTCCATCCAGCGCTCCAGCGCGAGATGCTGAAACACCAGTCCTTCGAGCGGGACCCTGCTGGCCCTTCTCGCTAATCTCGCGTTCAGCGTGGTCCATCGTTTGCGGTCGAAGTTGTGGAGCGCCTCTTGCGCGGCAACCTTGAGCTGGCTCTCTTTCCGGCCCAGAGTTTCGAGCAAGGCCTGCCGAACAGAATCATTGGGTTCCGAAAGACGAGTCACCCATTCCGACATGACCTGCACATCACGAAGATCACCCAGGACACTGAAGAGCGTTTTGCCCAGTTTCTTCATCTCTTTCCATGCCGGATCGGGATCGACGGACAGAAACCCATCAGCCATCGAGCGACAACGGCGAATAGCGACGCGGAGATCGTGCACCGGATCGGACGCAAATTCATGGCTAGCTTTGTCACACTCTTCGAGCGTACGCTGCGCCCAATAGGCGAGCCCGGCCTTGCTGTGGTGTGTGGTGGGACGCGGCAGCATGTCGTCAAAATCCTGTTTGCTTTTACTTATACAGGGATTTCATATTCGGGGGCAGCGGAAAGAGTCGGCTTGTCAGGGAAGCACACCGGCTGCAAGAAATTGGAGCCTACAGATACACTCGCTCGGCGCTACGCAGGTTTCGGTAGCGCTGGAAGACCTTCTTGTCACTTTCCAGCCCGATTGCAGATTTAATTGAGGTTCCACGGAAAGTGTGCGCCAGCATCTTCCACCAGTTGCGCAGCACGAATAGCGGCTCATGCGCGATCACTGCGGGGATGTGTCTGGTCTTCATCCAGCGCTCGGCACGCCACCTCTCGTACTCGATTTCCTCGGGTTGCAGATGCTGCGTGGCCACCACGGCGGTGGTGCCGTCGTACTCCTCCATTTTGTCGATGACAATTAGATTCCGTGCGCGAAAGTCCTTCGTCATCGGCGTACCCGGATAGGGAGTCGGATGCTGGATGTAGGGCCAGTCCACGTAATTCGTGGCAAACTCCAGGTTGGCGCGGATGGATTCTCGGGTGTCATCGGGATTCCCGACGATAAGGCCGCCGACCACATACATCTTGTTTCTGTGTAAGTGCTCAATAGCACGAAGAGTCGCGTTACCCGTTGAGCGGCCATCTTCGCGGAACTCATTCTTGGCCGACGCTTTCAGGAAGTGAAGATCGTCCTCGAGAATATTCTCGATGCCGAGAAAAACATAACGAAAGCCGGCCTGGCGCATCAGCGGAGCCAAGGTTTCGCCATGCATGGCAATGGGCGACGTCATAGCCTGAACGGTGAAAACGATGTCGTTCAAACCCGCGTCAATAATGGCGCGGCACAGGGCTTCAAAGCGGCGGATGTTCAGGCTGATGTTGTCATCCACGATGAAGATGGCGCGCGCGCCGTGGTCCCTGGCGTCGCGAATGTCAGCCAGCACGCGATCGAACGAATAGGTGTGAAAATTACGGCCGCGCATCTCGATGATCGAGCAGAAGCCGCAATCGAAAGTACATCCGCGGGATGTTTCTACCACATCCACTCCGCGTCCAAGCATGGTGTAGCCGGTAAGGACGCGGGCGTCGCGCTTCGGCAAACGGATTTCATCTCCCTGGAGAGTGTGCACGGGACGCGCAGCGTTCTTGTGCCAGCCATCCTCTGCGTGATACGACAGCCCCTGAATCGCAGCGACGCCGTCGCCGCTCTCGATCGCACGCAGCAGTTCGCGAAAAGTAATCTCGCCTTCGCCGCGGACGATGTAATCGACGCCGCATTCCTCTTCCATGTAGGCTTCCGGAGCGAGGCTGGGATCGTAACCACCCACGACGATGCGAATACCGGGTCGCAACGAGCGCACCAGTTTGATAATTCGCAGCGCGGTTTTTCGCTGAAAGGTCATGATGGAGAGACCAATTACATCCGGCTGATTCTCTCGCACCAGCTGCTCCACCGTTTCACGCACCTTGTGCTGAACCAGAATCAGATCGGCTACAGCCACTTCGTGATGCGGATCAATATTCCCCGCCAAGGAACATAGCGCTCCATTGGGCATCCGCACCGCGATCGTCGGCATGTGCTCGAACGAGTCGGGCATGGAAAGGAGGAGAACATTCATCGCACGGCTCCTGCTGAAACGGTGGTCCCCACGACCTGGAACATCTGGTTGGCATACATGCTACACCGAAATTGGGGTCAATTGACGCGAAGAATGGGATGGGACAGAGCGGGATACCCTGATGTTACTGAGCGGCGTTCCAGAGTATCTACTTGCATAAGTTAGCGTATGTTGTTTTAGGATGTTTCTGGAATACGGTTTGCTTTTTCCGTTCGAAGGGATGGGCGGTCTGATTGTAGGCACGCATGAAGTCGTCCATGTGCTGCCGTAGCTGGCCCGGACTGTGAAGCTGGCGCCCGCCAGGGACTGCTGCTGCAGAATGGAAAACCAGATTTCCACCTGATTGAGCCAAGAGGCATGGGTGGGGGTGAAGTGAAAACGAACGTTTTTGTGCCGGGCCAGCCAGCGGTCGTGTTTGGGCTTATGGGTGTTGAGATTATCCAGGATCACGTGCAATTCCCGGCCCGCATGCTCGCGCACGATAGCGTTCATGAAATCCAGAAACTCCACCCGACGACGGCGCTGGTAGTGGTTGGCTTTCACCAGTCCGGTGGCGACTTCCAGGGCGGCAAACAGAGTGGTGGTGCCGTGGCGTTTGTAGTCGTGTTGAACACCGGTGAGCGCCTTGCCATTGGGCAGCTTCAGCCAGCCTTGCGCCCGCTCCAAAGCCTGAATGTGAGGTTTCTCATCGATACTCAGTACCAGCGCATTTTCCGGCGGATGCAAATACAGACCGACCACGTCGGCGGCTTTCTGGGCAAAGCAGGGATCGGTCGAAAGACACCAACTGCGTCGCCGTTCCAGCGAGATGCCATGCTTGCGCAGCACCCGCCAAATCTGGTCGTCGGAGATGTCTTTCAGCGCTGTCGCCAATAAGGCGCCGTTCCAGCGGGCAAAGCCCGGGGGCGGGGGCTGATCCAGTTGCTGCAGCACGCGCCTTCGCTGCGCCGGTCATAGGTCGCCGGCTTGCCCGAGCGCGGCGCATCTTGCAACCCGTTCACGCCATCGCGCAGAAAACGGCCGCGCCATTTGCTTACCGCGGCCGGGCGGGTTTTCAGGGAGGCTGCAATCTGCTGGTTAGTGGCTCCGCTCGCCGCCCCCAAAAATCACCCCGGCCCGAAATAAATCCCGTGCTGCGCTGGTCGGGCGACGCGTAACCATTTCCAAATGACTCCGCTCTTTCGGTGTGAGTGCAATCCCTCGAGTCTGCATGGAAAGCATTATACATCATTCGCTAACTTATGCAACTAGATACTAGAGCATTTTCATAGTTGCTGTATCCCCGTAGCCGCAATTGCGTTACAGCTTGCTCACGGAACCGTCGGAGCTGTTCGCCACCCAGATGTTGGCGCCATCGAAAGCGATACCAATAGGACCATTACCGACAAGGAAGGTGCCGAGAGTAGTTCCATCGCTGGCCCGCAGCTTGCTGACACTACTGCCCAGGCCGTTCGTTACCCAGATGTTGGCGCCATCGAAAGCCAAACCAGCAGGGCCGTAACCGGCAGGGAAAGTACCGAGGTTGGCTCCATCGGTGGCCCGCAGTTTGGTGACAGTGTTGCCCATCGAGTTCGCCACCCAGATGTTGGCGCCATCGAAAGCCACAGCAGCAGGATTAGTACCGACAGGGAAGGTGCCGAGCTTGGCTCCATCGGTGGCCCGCAGTTTGGTGACAGTGTTGCCCATCGAGTTCGCCACCCAGATGTTGGCGCCATCGAAAGCGATACCAACAGGACCGTTACCGACAGAAAACTGCTCGACGCTGTCTCCATCGCTGACCTGAGTCTTAATCACGACGTCGTCCTCCAGGTCCGTCACCCAGACATTGGCGCCATCGAAAGCCATCGCATTAGGAGGTTTCGACTCCGTAATCAAGAAGTCGAGCGTTTGTCCATCACTGGCCCGTAGCTTAATGACCAGACCGTGGTCGAGTACCAATATATGGACGCCGTCAAACGCGACGGCAGAGGGATGTGCCCGAAAGTCCAACCAGAAGGTCGTTGTTTGGTTAGCTTGGTACCAGTGCAAGGTGGCAATCTGCAGTGGGTTCTGCTTGGAGTTGACTACCTGCCCGTAGACCAGGTTTGTCACACTGAGAACCATAGTCAGAATCGTCAACGCAACTAGCATTTTTCGAGAATGCCTTTGGCAGCCACTGCTCAATGTTTGTCGTTTCATTTCTCCATCCTCCCTGACTCCAAGTTTCGACCGACTCAAAGCGTGAACGGATCTGGATTTAGCGTCACAGGCTAGAACTTCGTCACCGTGCTGGCTCCGCCGTTGTTGAAATTCGTAACCCAAATGTTTGCTCCATCGAAGGCGATGGAGAGAGGCCCATTGCTCGTAGGGAAGCTACCAACTACTGCCCCGGTGGCAGAACTTAATTTCGTTAACCGATTGCTGCCGTAATCGGACACCCAGACATTGGCTCCGTCATAGGCCACGCTCGAGGGACGGATTCCCGCAGCGAAGGTTCCGAGGACCGTGTTGTCGCTCACCCGGAGCTTGGTGACGGTATTGCCACCCTGGTTGGCTACCCACATATTGCCGCCGTCAAATGCGATGCCAGAGGGATTCACCCCCACGGCAAAAGTGCCTAGCACGGAGCCGCTTTCGCTGAGCTTGGTGACACTGTTGCCGAGATAGTTCGTGACCCAAATGTTGGTCCCGTCGAACGCCACACTCAACGGATAGGCACCCACCGGGAAAGTACCCAGGTTCGCGCCGTTGCTCGCCTGCAGCTTGGTGACGGTGTTGCTACCAAAGTTTGCCACCCAAATGTTGGCGCCATCAAAGGCCACTCCGATAGGATTGATACCCGTTTTAAAGGAGCCCAGGTTAATTCCACTTGCACTCAGTTTGGTGACGGTGTTGCTGGCGAGGCTCGATACCCAGATGTTGGCGCCGTCGTAGGCCAGCCCCCAAGGCTCACCTGGGATGGAAAACGTGTCTAACAACCCGCCATCGTTTGCTGCCAGCCTGCTTACGGTGTTGTTCCCGGCATTCGCGACCCAGATGCTGGCACCATCGAACGCCACGCCAGCCGGTCCACTCCCCACAGCGAACTCGTTGCGCACCGCATTGGCTACCTCCCAGTGCAGAAGTGCGACCTGCAGCGGGTTCTGGGTTGAGTTCACCACCCCGCCTTGCGCCGTGGACGGTTGTGGAACCACGCACAGAAGCACTAATAGACATAGGACCGCCCCGGAATTACACCAATACTTTCGTGCAGCCCAGCTTTGGGTTGTGTTTTCTGTTTTCGTCGTTTCTCTCGGCGGCTTTGCTTTGTGAGATTGATCTGAGCATAGAGCTATTTCAGAGCGGTAACGTTGTATGCGAAGTGCGGAGTTCATCTTGCCCTCCCAATAGCTAGAGTTGATTTGCCAAAAACTAGGCCGAGGATTAATCGGCCGTCCCAGTTCTCGGAAGCCGGTTGTCTAACATCGTTGCCGAACCTCGAACAGCGGAAGATGCGGCGTGTAGGACTACTACAGGATAGGCACGTCGTACTCCAAACGCTCATCGACCACCGAAATGCTCTGTCTTCAGGTGCCAAATACTTGACAAAAGCTGACTTGGAAAGCAGCACCCGATATACCGCGGCAAACATGAGGGGAGGAGCCTAAAGGTTCGGCTCACGCTAAACCCTATCTGAAGCGATACTGCGCACAATCCATTTGGATAGCCGAGAGAAACTGGATGCGACGAAGAATGATCGCTCGGGAATCTTATCGGCTCGCAGACTGAAGCTGATCCGATTTGTGAAGTGATGGAGGCTGCGCTTGACATCGTGGCTGCGATGGTTCCAGATGGTCCAGGACGAAAGCGACAGACAGGACGGGTTCTATATGAGGGGGATGTGAAGAGAAAAAACTTCGACCGCGGCGGCAGAGCCTAGCCCAGCGCTTCAGCGCTGGGAGACAGCAAGTGGGAAATCCCGAGTCCGCGTTAGCGGACGGCAGGAGTTTCGTAACGGGCTCTACTAGAGATCACTGGACACAGTACCTTTGGTGAGGAGGGTGGATTTGCCGACCCACAACCGATTGCTCAACCGCACCGTCAACCCGGGACGGGATTGTCCACGCAGCTTGGCTTGCACCTCCTGGTACGGACCCACAAAGCGAACGCTCTCTGGCAGTCGCCGATAGATCTTTGGCAGCCAGCGCAGAGCGCGGGCGGCAGAAAGCTCCTCCCGTCTTCCATAAGCTAGCTCAAACTCTTTGCGCAGACGCGGCGAAAGCAGATGTGCGGCGAGCGCGCGATACCAGAACGGCGGTTGCACCCACGATCCCGCGCCTCGCTGAAGTTGGTGGGCTATCTGGCGCGCGCTCGAGCCCACCGCCAGCAAGCTCGATTCGCAGCTAGTGTCGAAGTAGGCCTTGAACTCCAGCCAGCGTAACGGCAGCCAGTCGCGGGAGAGGCCGAAGAGCGCAGCCGTGATCTTGCTTTCCTCGTAGTACCGGTCGCGCTCTTCCTCGGTCAACGGAGGCAGCACAAGCCCGTACGCAACCAGAGCACTGTCCACCAAGGTCGCGTAAACCCATCGAAGTGCGGCGATCTCGTTAGCTTCATAAGGGGACCCTTCGGCAAAACAGCCTACCGCCTCCGGCAGCTGGCCCCGGATATTGGAGTGTCGCCGGTGTAGCCGTCGCGAAGCTGCCAGAGCTTGTTCGAGCGAGCCAAAGACCATGGTGAACATCACGCGAAAAGTTTGATGAAAGCGGCCGATAGGATCCGCGAGAGTTGTCGAGTGCTCGGCAATGGCGGCAGCGACCCAGGGATGCGCCAACTGCAACAACGCCGCCCGGCCTGCCGCCAGAAAAAGTGCTGACTCACGATTGACCTTCCAACTGATCGAATTGGGGCCGAATATCCCTTGCGCTGAGCCTGCGGCCGAATTCCTTACCTCGTCGAGCAGACGCTCCAATGCCGCTTCCGAAATGACATATGCGGTTTCATTCGCCATATCTTCGTATGTTATCCGTTACAGGTGGCGAGAGTGTATTTCCTGTTGTCAAGGGGACTGGGCGCTACTATTTCCAGCGCGTAGGGTACTGGAAGAGGTAACATATCGCGGGCTAGTCACTTCTCGGGGTGATAAGGGTCACGGCGGGGTGCCCCAAGTTGGATTGAAATAGAAGCGGAGTAACCCTTCGACCAAGTCGAATAAGAACGATTTCAGTTTTTAGTACGGCCCTAGAAATAAGCTGCAAGGTTCCAGGAGGACCTCTATGAGTGTCGTAACCACATCCCCGTCCGGCATCAAAACTCCGGGCAACTACATTAACGATGTTATGACGCTAGTGAAGACGAAGAACCCAGCCGAACCTGAATTTCATCAGGCGGTCCAGGAAGTACTCGATTCTCTGCGTCTCGTGCTGGAGCGCCACCCGGAATATATTTCGGCGCGCATCCTTGAGCGCATTACAGAACCGGAGCGCCTCATCATGTTCCGCGTGCCATGGTTTGACGACCAGGGTAATGTTCAGGTCAATCGCGGATTCCGTATTGAAATGAACAGCGCCATCGGCCCCTATAAGGGTGGGCTGCGCTTCCATCCGTCGGTCAATCTTGGCATCCTGAAGTTCCTGGCCTTCGAGCAGGTTTTCAAGAACTCGCTGACCACGCTGCCTATGGGTGGCGGCAAGGGCGGATCCGATTTCGATCCCAAGGGCAAGAGCGACAACGAAGTCATGCGCTTCTGCCAGAGCTTCATGACCGAACTCTGCCGCCACATTGGACCGGACACTGACGTTCCGGCCGGCGACATTGGCGTAGGCGGACGCGAGATCGGCTTCATGTTCGGCCAGTACAAGCGTATCCGGAATGAATTCACTGGGGTGCTCACCGGCAAGGGCCTGAACTGGGGCGGTTCGTTGATTCGTCCCGAAGCCACCGGCTACGGCTGCGTGTACTTCGCGCAGGAAATGTTGAAGACCCGCAAGGAAACCCTCGAAGGCAAGCTATGCTTGGTGTCGGGAAGCGGCAACGTTTCTCAGTACACCATCGAGAAGCTGCTCCACCTGGGCGCCAAGCCGGTTACGGTTTCCGACTCCGACGGCGCGATCTATGATCCCGACGGAATCACGCGCGAGAAGCTGGCCTGGGTCATGGAGTTGAAGAACACGAAGCGTGGCCGTATTCGCGAGTATGCAGACCAGTTCAAGAAGGCGATCTTCATGCCCACCGACCTCAAGCTGGGCTACAACCCGCTGTGGAACATCAAGGCTGATTGCGCGTTCCCCAGCGCCACGCAGAACGAAATCAACGCCAAGGACGCGACCAATCTCATCAACAATGGGGTCAAGGTTGTTGCCGAGGGCGCGAACATGCCGAGCACGCTGGAAGCCACCAAGCTGTTCCTGGAGGCGAAAGTCCTCTATGGTCCAGCCAAGGCTGCGAACGCTGGCGGTGTGGCCACCTCTGGCCTCGAGATGTCACAGAACAGCGCACGGCTGAGCTGGACCCGCGAGGAAGTGGACGATCGGCTGCACAAAATCATGATTGCCATCCACAAGACCTGCTTCGAGACTGCTGAAACCTACGGCACCCCGGGCAATCTGGTGAACGGCGCCAACATCGGCGGCTTCCTGAAGGTCGCCAATGCCATGCTGGACCAGGGACTGGTGTAGTTCTTCGATCTGTAGTGGCATTGATGCGGGGTGGAGCGATTCCACCCCGCAGTTTGTTAGTCTAGCGCACAATATCGGTAGAACCGCGGCGGTTGCTCCAGCTTTCTGAACGTTTCAGATACGGCCAGTTAACATCCCACTTCTGCTCTGCCGTCGCAGCGAGACAATTCCCCCGACCAATGACAGTCTTCGCCGAGACACAATATCGCAGCATAGTCTTTGATATTTTCATTGTCTGGATATGGGATGTGTTCATCTAGGCGGATGAACGGAATCGGACGGCCGCAGTTAGGGCACTTGAATATGAGTATGTGGGCGTACATCTCTCTCCCCCGCTAGCGTGCCATGCCACCAATGTATTCTGCATCACGGGAGGTGGTTTGTCACAATATTTTCCGCTTCAGCCCGCGCTTTGCCGCTCCATGCTCCCTCGCTTTTGTCCTGTCACGCACCGTTGACGCGGGGGTCACTGACAAATGATCTACGCGGGCATGAAATTGTAGCCGGGTTCGATTGTAGGAGGACGCCATGAGCCGAGTAAAGGGCATCGTTGATGGGGCACTCTCCCGTGTTGCTGCGCTTCTGTCCGTGCTCGTATTTGCGTTGGGTGCGGTACCAGCGTTTGCTCAAACACTCGATCTTGGATCCGTGACAGTGTCCCTGGGGATGACGAGACAACAAACTTTGAGCCTATTCTCAGGGGTTCGTTATACGGTACTTGACCCGACCACGACCAAGCTAATGCTGATTACTGACTCCGATTACAAGCATACCTATCTGGTTCAGTTCACGAACGGTCGTCTAACCTACGCGTCCCGTTCATGGGCTTCCACCTACGAAAACGGGCTTGAGGACGCAATTAAAGCTTTGAGCGCTCTTGCACAGAAGAGCGCAACCCTCTGCAGTGTTTCCCATGAACCTCTTTCTGAGCCGGACAGTGCCGCTGATCGACTTTTTGTGAAGTGTGGTCAGCGGGGGGTTCTGATGTACAAAGGCAAGGTCAATGGCCTTTCCAACATGTATGGTGTAAATGAGTTTATTGGCGACTCACACTAACTAGAAAGCGGCTGCCACCTGCGGACGTAATACAATAGCGTTATGTTGACCGACGACGACAAGAAGTGGATTGCCGCCGAGATCTCCACGCAGATTTCCGCAAACGAAGAGCGCATGGGAGCTCGGATGGAGAAGATCGAAACCGCCTTGCTCACCGAATTCCATAAGTGGGCATCGCCGGTAATCACGCGCCTCCGCAGCCATTCGGATGCGCTGCGAACCATGGACCTGGAGTTGGAAGCTCTGCAGGGGAGGGTGGAGAAACTGGAAGGGAAATGAGCGCCACCGAGTACGGCGAGGTGTGCAAGCTTCTCACTTGCTGAGTTCGATGGACACAATCTGCCCGTCAATCGAGTTGGTGGAGCTTTCTGAGTATTGCACCCGTGCCTTCATTCCCTCCAAATCGGTGCAAGGATGTATCGCTCCTGCCGGCTTGAAATTGACCGCGCTGAAGGCGATCTTGAAATAGTTATTGCTGTAGAGTGAAACGCCTTTCCCGTTGCCCGTAACCTTCAGTTCGAGCAGGGAAGGCGCGGTGCACTGGACATTCCTGATCACACCGGTCGCCGCACGTATTGGACCATGCTGTGTTTCGCTGGGGTATTTCGGCGTAGATGAGTTTATCCCGGTTGGTCCTCCACTCCCGTTCTCTTCAGCGGCGTCGTCCTCTTCCGTCGTCACGTCCGCCTGATTCTCCCGCTCTACTCGTTCACGCGCTGCCTGGTACTGTTGGATTTGGCTTATGCGATTCTGAAGCATAGCGATCTCCTCAGGGGTCTGAGCTATATTCATGGCGTTCTGCAGCACGGCTATGGCATCCGTGTATCGTTCTGCTTCTGTCAGGACACTGGCCGTGTTTAGCCGATAGCCAAGTTGTCCGGGATCCAACTGTACTGCCTGCAGGTTCAGCATGTGCGCTTCTTCGAGCTTCTCGTGACGGATTCCGTAGAAAGCCGCGAGTTGGTCGTAAGCCGGGGCAAAATTAGGATTCAGCTTGATTGCGATGCGCAGACTGGCTTCCACTCCCTCCGCCTGACTGAAGCTCCCCGCTCTCATTGAAATGGCGGCGAAGTAGTAGTGCGCAAGGTAGCTTTGAGAATCGAGCTTCACGGCCTGTTCGTACCATTTCCGCGCCGCCTCCAGATTGTTCTCACGGAATTCCAGATAACCCATGGTTTCGTGCGCCGACACGTTGTTGGGATCATCGCGCAACACCTCACTCAGCAATGCGCGTGCATCTTTTGTGCGCTGATTGTAGGCGAGGAAATCTGCACGAACTGCGTTTGCCTGAGGCCGTGCGAGCGCCCTAACCTTGAAGGCGTTGTCATCTACGTCAGTGGCAGTCGTGATAGTGAAATACTTAAAGCGACTTTGCGCAACATAGGATTCGAGCGTTTTTTGGAGCTGAGTCAGGTCTCCGAAAACCTGCTGAGCGGCGGCTACCGAATCGTGGTTCCGATTCACCAAGTCAGCGTAGTCGGCCAACCGATGGGTATGCGCCACACGGTCCGTCATCTCAAGATAGTGGGTCAGCGCCCAGGATTCGGCGTAGAAAACAGAACCTTTCTGCTCTTCATGGTAGTAGGGTGAGTTCGCGTCAACCTTCAGCAGTGTGGTAAGTGGCAGAAGGCGTTGCTGGCGCAGGTAAAGGATGTCGTCGGCGCTCGGCTCGCCAAGTTGCGCATCTTTGTCGTGGATCTCGGTGTTCTGGAAAAACTCGGCCAAACCTTCGTTGAGCCACAGCGGCATCCACTCGCCAGCTTTGCCCATCAGCAGATGCGTATATTCGTGGTAAACAGTCGCGAACGGGTGTTTTCCTCCCTGCACGTCAAGCCGCAGCAGAACATAGTTCTTGTCCAGACTGCGTAAGAAAAGGCCGGCGAGATTTAACCGCCCTTTTCCCATGTAACCTTCCGGCTCCAGGGCCTGAAAGCCTTTCTTGTCCTTCGCCGCGATCACGATGATCGGCGATGCCGGGTCGATATTAGCTTTAGGAAACAGGACATGGAAGACGGAGCGTACTCGCTCGAACTGATCGGCGACGCGTCGGCCTTCCTTCTCGCTGGAATCGGTCAGAACGGTGAAATGAGGGCTGCGAACCTCCACCCAATTCTCGTCGGTGTCGCGCGCCCAAGAGACCAAGGCAGAAAATAGCAGCACCGACAAGACAATTTGTTTCGACATGGGGTGGCGCCCATGACTATAGCAAAAGATCGCCTGGTCAAATCACCCATTTGTGTACGATTCTTCTTTGCTTGGTTTCCCGTCCCGAAATGGTTCCAAGTGCCGGTAGAGGGTGGTCTGCGACTGCTGGGTCGTGACTTGTGACATGCTCACATTCTGCGGTGACAAATTTCCTCGGAAGTTGTACCTGCTGAACGTAAAATCATCGCGGCTCCATCCGAGCGAGCAAAATATTGTGAATAGCCATTCAGCACAGGACGTACTCCACCCCGAGCGCCAATTCGAAGGCTTCGAGAATCTCATGCCGTTCCGCGTGAACGACATTCTGCTTGTCTCCAGTCTTTATGATTCGTTCATTCTGCGCGAGGACGGACGCCTGAACGAGCTGCTGATGGGCGACTCGCTGGAGTTGGACATTCATCAGGTCCCCGGCATCACTCATGTCTCGAGCGGGGCGAAGGCACTGGAGCTGGCGCGTTCGCAGCCGCGATTCAACCTGATCGTAACCAACCTGCAAGTCCTGGACATGGATGCGGCCCAATTGGCGCGCGAAATCAGAGGCGCAGATCTCGATGTGCCGGTCGTCGTTCTGGCCTACGATTACCGAGAGATCAAGGACTTCATTGCCCGCAATCCGCAGACCGATATCGAGCGGATATTTCTGTGGCAAGGTAACGCTCGCATCCTGATCTCAATCGTGAAGTACATCGAGGACAAGCGCAACGTCGAGCACGACACCGAAGCCATGGGGGTACCCGTGATGCTGGTGGTGGAAGACGACATTCGTTATTACTCAGTGTTCTTGCCGGTCATTTATACGGAACTCATTGACCAGTCCCGGCGGCTGCTGAGCGAAGGACTGAATGTCGCCCACAAGCTGGTGCGCATGCGGGCCCGTCCGAAGATCCTGCTGTGCTCCAACTATGAGGATGCCGAAGCGCAAGTGATGCAGTACCGTGACAACCTTCTCGGCATGGTATCGGATGTGGAGTTTCCACGCGGTGGAGAATTGACTACAGAAGCCGGCTTCGAGCTGGCGCGCATGGTTCGCCGCACGGTGCGTGATGTCCCAATCGTGCTGCAGTCCAGCCGCCCAGAGTTCATGGAGCCTGCACACCGCCAGGGATTTTCCTTCCTGCAGAAACGCTCTCCCACATTGCTGGGGGACTTGCGGCGCATCATGGTCGATGAGATGGGATTTGGGGACTTCATCTTCCGCCTACCCGATGGAAAGACAGAGGTGGGGCGCGCCACCGATCTGAATGAGCTGGAAACATTGCTGGACACCATACCCGAGGAGAGCCTTGCGTACCACGCCGAGCGGAACCACTTCTCACACTGGCTGATGACGCGCACCGAGTTTGCTTTGGCCCAGAAGCTACGGCCGCGCAAAGTCTCCGATTTCCAAGACACCGAGCATTTGCGGCGTGATCTTATCGCATCCATCGCTGACTATCGTCGCGAGCAGACCCAGACGCTCATTGGCGAATTCAATCCGGAGACATTTCAGCCGGACGACAATTTCTTCCTGCAAATCGGGCGCGGCTCGTTGGGCGGGAAAGCGCGCGGCCTCGCCTTCGTACGGCACCTACTGCACCAGCGCCGCGTGATGCGCAGGTTCCCCGGCATTAAAATTGCCGTACCGCCTACTCTGGTATTGACCACCGACTTGTTCGACCATTTCCTGCGTGAGAACGATCTACTCGATCTCGCAATCCATGGTACCGACGACGAAGAGATCGAGCGGTGCTTCCTGGCGGCGCCATTGCCGATCGCCGTGATCGATAGGTTGCTGGGCTTCCTGGAGGAGGTGCGCTATCCGCTAGCAGTCCGCTCTTCCAGCCTGCTGGAGGACTCGCAATACCAACCGTTCTCTGGCGTGTACGAAACTTTTATGCTGGGGAACCACCAGACTGACATTCAATTGCGTCTGGAGCAACTTCTGGAGGCGATCAAACGCGTATACGCCTCGACCTTCAGCCAGCATGCCAAATCCTATGTGCGCGCCACGCCGTATCGCCTGGAAGAAGAAAAAATGGCTGTGCTGGTTCAACGGGTGGCGGGCGCAACCCATGGCAACCGCTTCTATCCGGATTTCTCGGGCGTGGTGCGATCGCGCAACTTTTATCCCGTTGAACCTGTCAAGGTCGAGGATGGATTCGCCGCTGTGGCCTTGGGGCTTGGACGCGCCGTCGTAAGTGGCGGCAAGTCACTGACCTTCAGTCCGCGTCACCCTCGGCACCTGGTTCAGTTTTCATCCGTGGAAGACATCCTGGCGAACTCGCAGACAGAATTTTGGGCTCTCACCCTGGATCATGCAGCGGATGCAGCTGATCCGGTTGCCGAGCTGCGGGAGGTGGCATTCGGACTGGACGCGGCAGAGGCAGACGGGACGTTGCAGATGCTCGGATCCACGTACTCGTTGGACAATCACGCGGTCTATGACGGTCTGAGCCGGAGCGGTCCCCGCATCGTCAGCTTCGCCCCGATCCTCAAGCATGGAGTGTTCCCTCTACCCGCCATCCTCGATCAACTGATGAGGATTGGCGAAGACGCCATGGGACGACCGGTGGAAATTGAGTTTGCGGTTCGGCTGCCAAGGGAACCCGGCGACCCCGCTGACTTCAGCTTTCTTCAGTTGCGTCCCCTCGTACTCTCCCGGGGCGGCGAAGAGATTCGTTTGGAGGCGGTGGAAGCGGACCGTCTCTTGTGCCAGAGTTCGCAGGTGCTGGGACATGGGCGATTGCAGGAGCTGCGCGACGTGATCGTGGTTGACTTCCACCGCTTCGAACGTGCCCGTAGTGCGGAAGTGGCGCAAAGCGTCGCCCATTTCAATGCCCAGCTCTCGGAAAGAAATACTCCATATCTGCTGATCGGAGTGGGTCGCTGGGGATCGACCGATCCCTGGCTGGGGATTCCGGTGGCATGGGACCAGATTTCCGGCGCACGGGTAATTGTGGAGTCAGGATTCCGCGACCTGCGGGTGATTCCGTCGCAGGGCAGCCACTTCTTTCAAAACCTCACCGCCTTTCAGATCGGCTACTTCACCGTCAACCCCGACGCAGGTGAGGGCTTCATCGATTGGGAGTGGCTGACTGCACAAAGCGCGATCGAGGACAACGGCTGCGTCCGTCATCTGCGCTTTGCCAGGCCGCTTGTGGTGGTAATGAACGGCAAGACTAGCCAAGGCATGATCTTCAAGCCGGAGCTAACCCCGTAAGCTCTGGCGCACCGCGCAGGTACACAATTCCGAAACTGATCGCAACGGCAATCCTCCTCGGACCGTGCAAATATCGGTCAGGGTTGATTTTCATGCTCAAGCGCCGAATCTTTGTGCAGCACGAACTTTCCCTTTTGCTGCCTCTTCTTCGCGGTTTTTTGGTGGTGCGTTTGTTTCCAGCGAGCGAAGAAGACGAGTCGAGACGCCAGCTATTTCATCGACTGCAGCCACAAAGGAGGCCTCGTTGGCCTTCGACGGTCTGTTAAAACCGCTGATTTTCCTCACGAACTGAAGTGAAGCAGCTCGAATCTCTTCGGCAGTAACCGGAGGATCGAAGTTGAATAGGGTTTTGATGTTCCTGCACATTCATGTGACCTCAAAATATAGAACGCCGTGAAAAGCCGCTGGTTGCGTCTCGGCCGGCTCTTACATCTTAACAATCCACTTACGGCGAGGTCAGAAAAAATCCATGAGGAAGCGCAACCAGTGGGTTGCATGTTATAGCACATTATGTTAATCATTGAGAAGCGTATTGAACTCAAGGCCCCGGTTTCGCGGGTTTGGCGGGCGCTGACGGACTACCGTGAGTTTGGCGAGTGGTTTCGTGTGAAACTCGATGGCCCATTCGTACCGGGTGAGGTCTCGCGTGGCCAGATTACCCACCCTGGTTACGAGCACGTGAAGTGGGAGGCCGTCGTGCAGAAGATGGAACCCGAACGGCTCTTCTCCTTCACTTGGCATCCGTATGCTCACGATCCCAAAATCGATTATTCGAAGGAGACGCCCACGCTCGTCGAATTCAGGCTGGAGAAAACCGCGAGCGGTACACTGCTGCTGCTCACGGAGTCCGGTTTTGACAAGATACCCAGCGAGCGTCGCGCCGAGGCATTCCGCATGAACGATGGCGGCTGGGGAGCACAAATGAAGAACATCGAGAACCATGTCGCACAAACGTCGTAGCAACATGGCCGCCAGATGGCAGGCTCGCGCCCCCGTATTTGCTGCTCTGGGCGACGAGACGCGGCTATCGCTGGTGGCGAAGCTCTGTGGGGGGCTGCCTTATTCGATCTCTCAACTGACGCAGGGTTCCAAGCTCACCAGGCAAGCGATCACCAAGCATCTTCGCGTGTTGGAGAGTGCAGGAATCGTACGCAGCGTCCGAGCAGGGCGCGAGAGCCGATTTGAATTCGATCCACAGCCGTTTATAGGAATTGCGGAATACCTCGATTTCGTCTCCCAGCAGTGGGACCAGGCGCTTTCCAGGCTAAAGTCGTTCGTCGAAGACTGAGGCCCAGCGAGGTACAGCTTTGGCTCGGACTCGCGAATTTCCATGGGTCATGAGTAAGGACTGATTCAAGCGTGCCCAGTTCGCAGCCGCGCGAATCTAGCTAAGAGCGATTGGTCGGGGCGAGGGGATCTGAATCTCCGATCTCCTGCGCCCAAGGCAGGTGCGCTACCAGGCTGCGCTACGCCACGACGTAATGAGCTTGAATCCTGCCGCAACTCGCTGCTGGTATTGGTCGATTGCACCATAGCAAAATGCGTCTAAATTCGCCCCCATTCAGCGCGATTATGGCCCAGCGAACTACTGCACTCGAAAACTCCCAACCGTTTGAAGATTCGTTCTCCTTGTGAGCAGTAGAAGTCGTGGTAACACGCGTCTCGAAAAAGTGGACGCGCTCCTGTGATCCGGCTCACTGCAACCCGGCGCCCGAGCGGGCGAGAATTGGTCATGAGCTTCAGCACGGCCACAAGCATCAGACAAGCAATAACGAACTTCGCCGAACTTCGCCGTTGCGCTCAACCGCTGGGGCCCAAGCGCGTTGCCGTGGTTTCGGCTGGTGACGAGGTTGCGCTAACAGCGGCCGATGGCGCGCTCCATCTCGGAATTGCCATTCCGGTGCTGATTGGCAACGAGCGAGAAATCCGCGCCAAGGCAGAGGCATTCGGACTCTTCGGCTTAATCGCTGGGGCCGAGTTTGTCAGCGCGGATGATGCCGCAACTGTCGCAACGAATTTGGCGCACGACGGGTACGTGGACCTCTTGCTGAAGGGTCATCTCCGCACGGATGAACTCTTGCGAGCCGCGCTGGACAAACAGGCTGGGCTGCGGACGGGACGTCTGTTGAGCGACGTGCTGCTCTACGAGGACAAACTCGCGGGCGAGACCAGGTTAGTAGGTATCACCGATGGCGGGCTGAATGTTTTGCCGAACCTGGAGCAGAAGAAGCAAATCGTGCAAAATGCAATCGAGGTCATGCGTTCTTTGGGGCTGGCGCGGCCGAAGATCGCCATCATGAGTGCGACGGAGGCGGTCAGTGAGTCGGTGCCTTCGAGTGTGGATGCCAGGGAGCTCACTAAGATGGGCGAAGCCGGACAGTTCGGTGAGGTAGAGATCTTCGGCCCGCTGGCGCTCGACTGCGCACTTTTGGAGTCGGCGGCGCGGGCGAAGGGCATCCAGCACCCGGTCGCGGGTCACGCCGACTGCATGGTGGTCCCGAATATCGAGGCGGGTAATCTTCTCGGAAAATCCGTGAAATACCTGGGCGGGTCGCAATGCGCGCATGTGGTTGCCGGCGCGAAGGTCCCGATCCTGATTCCATCGCGCGTGGAAAGTGTGGATGACAAGGTGAACTCCATCGCTTTGGGGGTGATCTTTGCCGCCAGTTGAATTCAGGATTCTCGCGATTAACCCGGGTTCCACGTCCACCAAGATGGCGCTGTACGTGAACGAGCGGCTTGACTTTGTCAAAAATATCCGGCATTCCCATGCCGAGATGGCACAGTTCCATGGACGCCCAATTCTCGATCAGCAACAATTTCGCTCCTCGCAGATTGAAGCGGCGCTCAGTGAGGCAGGGCACAACGTCCGCGAGATTCACGCGGCGGTGGGGCGTGGAGGTCTTCTGCCCGCTTTGGCCAGCGGCACCTACGTCGTGAATGAGGAAATGCTGGAGGAGTTACGACTGGCCAGGCGCGGCGAACATGCTGCGAACCTGGGCGCATTTCTGGCATACGACATCGCGCAAAAGGCCGGAGTACAGGCCTACGTCGTTGATCCGGTAAGTGTGGACGAGTGGCCGGAGCATGCACGGTTGGCGGGATCTGAGCTGCTGGAACGTCAATGTTTGTCGCATGCCTTGAATTCGAAGTCGGTGGCCAAGCGCTACGCTCGCGAAGCGGGCAAAAGGTACGAGTTACTGCGGCTAATTGTTGCGCACCTGGGCAGCGGGATTTCGGTTTCAGCGCACGAAAACGGCCTCATGGTGGACGTGACCAATTCCCGCGAAGAAGGGGCGTTTTCGACGGAGCGTGCCGGCGGAGTGCCAGCGATGCAGTTGGTCAATCTCTGCTTCAGCGGCAAGTATACGCAGCAGGAAGTGGAGGAGCTGCTCTTCCGCGATGGCGGCCTCTATTCCTATCTCGGCACGAAAGACCTGCTGGAAGTGGAGCGCCGTATCGCATGCGGTGAGGCGAAGGCCAAAACTGTGTTCGATGCGATGATTTACCAAATCGCGAAAGAGATTGGGGCTATGGCAGCTGTCCTGCACGGCCGCGTAAACGCCGTGCTCCTCACCGGCGGCATGGCGCACTCGCAGCGTTTGGTCTCAACCCTAAGTGATTACGTAAGTTGGATCGCTCCTATTACAGTCTATCCGGGCGAGGACGAACTGCAGGCGCTCATGGAAGGCGCATTGCGAGTGCTGCGCAATGAAGAGCAATCAAGAACTCTGGCGCTCGGCTACTGTGCGACGATCCAGGTTTAAGGCGACGTCCGCAAATATTCGAATCTTGGGCGCCCCCTCGATCACCGGTGAAAGTATCTTCAACACTTGTGGATAAATCTTGGCATCGTAAGCTTCTGCATTGCTCTCGTTCTCCCACAGGCTGATGGAAATCCGTTCCAGATTACCCGGATTAGACAACGTGATTTCACCCTTGAAGCCTGGCTGTTTGCGAAGCAAAGGAAGAATCTCGCTCTCCAGTATTCGGACGAACTCCGCCGCCATGTCGAGCGATTTGACGCGAAAATGCGCGTTACGTGCGTACATCGTTCCACCTCCCATTGAAGACGGCGACGGGTGCCGGCCAACGATAGCGACTGGCTACTCGTTGCGGGTGCGGCGATACCAGCCGAAGCGGTCGCCACTAAGTCTGACATAGTATAGAGTGCAGCGAAGCTGCAAACTGAGAACGGCCTCGCCTTTGGCCGGCCAGCAAAGATTCTCTCGTGCTACGCCGTGCCAGGCTTATGTGCTCGTGGGAGCTCGCAGGTCGTCCAGGCTGCAGAACCCATCGGACTCTTCACGCGACAGATACCGGTGTTTTGTGGTGTGCACGGCCACGCCGTATGTGCCCTGTGCCGCACCATCCGGCTCGACACGTACTACGCTTCCGAAGAATCGGACTCGCCAGGGAGTTGGGGCATGCGTTAGCTCGGGGGGGAAGGTCAGGACATACTCCACCGACTCGTCCTGAGGCAGTGCTACCTTGCTGGCAAAGTATGCGCCTACAGAACTGACATTAGCGGTCTGGCTCAGAATCCATTGGTCAGAGGCATCTGGAGTACGGAGGAAGATTGAACACCGCACTTCGAAACGAGGGTTTCGCCGCCGCTCGCCGCTGCGGGAAAGGCTTGGATGGAGGGAAGCGTCTCCAGGAGGCGACATAACTGGCATGTTCTTTTGCATCGCAAGCGAGCTACCACATGGTTCGGCGCGGCCCGGAGGAGTACCTCCCGCTCAGATTGTTGAAAAGAGCGGCTTACGAGGACGGTTCCAACCGAAAATCACCTGCCACGGTGGGGAGGCGATCAGTACGAAGTGCACACGATTGCGCACCAGCAGAAGGGAATTATCCCGCCTGCCGTGGGCGGATATCGTATTGCCGGATCTTGTAAAGCAGCGCCTTGTAACTGATGTTCAGCTGGGTGGCCGCCCGTTTGCGATTCCACGCGGTTTCTTCCAGCACTTGGGCAATCACTTCCATTTCGGCGCCATTCTTTAGATTGCGAACCATTTCTTTGAGGTCGGGCGGCGGTTGTGCCTGCTTTTCTTCCATGCGCACCACGACTCCGGTCTGAGGATCACGGGACGTGCCGTGCTGTAATTCGCCGATCGCAGCCAACTCATCTCCCAGCACCAGGTATCGCTTAACGAAATTTTCCAACTCGCGGATGTTGCCGGGCCAGGGATAGTTCTCGCAAGCCTCCACCAGCCGCGGGGAAATGTTCAGCGGCGCGCAGGCGTAGCGATCCGCAAGGTGGATCATGAAGTGGCGCAGGATCATGGGAATTTCTTCGCGCCGCTCGCGCAAGGAAGGCATGCGAAGAACAAAGCTGTTGAGGCGGTAGTAAAGATCTTCACGGAAAGCTTTTTGCGCGATCGCCTGTGGCATATTGATGTTGGTAGCCGCCAGCACCCGGACATCGACCTTTACGGTAGTGCGTCCACCCAGCCGAGAAAACTGTCCATCCTGCAAAACCTGGAGTAGTTTGGCTTGCAGCGCCGAGGACATCTCTCCGATTTCATCGAGCAGCAGCGTGCCCTTATTGCACAGTTCGAACTTGCCAGGCTTCGACTTGACGGCGCCTGTAAATGCCCCCGGTTCGTAACCGAACAATTCGCTCTCCAGCAGTTCGCTGGGCATAGCGGCGCAGTTCACTTTCAAAAAGGTGCGGTGCGAACGATCGGAATACTTGTGAATCAGGTGAGCTAATACTTCTTTGCCGGTACCGCTTTCGCCAAGCAGCAGAACGGGAAAATCGAAGCGTGCCACCTGCATCGCTTGAGCGCGAAGCTGGCGCATTTGGGGGGTCGCAGAGAAAAAGAAAACGCCTTCGCTCACCTCAATGGCTTCTCCCGCGCCGGGACCTCCCGGTTCGGTATTTTCCAGACAGAAGCGCAGGACCTCGTTCATCTCCTCCTTCTGCACCGGTTTGGAAAGATAATCCTGAGCGCCTAGTCGCATGGCCTGCGCCACCTTGCGGGTATCGCGAACGCAGGAAAGCATGACCACCTTGGTGGAAGGGCGGGTTTCGCGGATGCGCTGCAAGGTCTCCAAGCCGTCACCATCCGGCATCACCATGTCGAGCAGCACCAAGTCGGGATTGACCCGCTGCACCTTTTCGATGGCTTCGGCCCCGTTGCAAGCGGTTGTAACCCGATACGAGTCTAGCTCCAGCACGGTCTGGAGATACCGCAACATGCTCGGTTCGTCGTCCACCACAAGGATGTGGCCTGCGCTCATCGATCCTCCGCAACGCGTTTGGGTGAGGGATTCAGCAAAAGCAGAAATGAAAACTTGCTACCACTGCCGGGCTCGCTCTCGACCCATATTTTTCCTCCCGCCGCCTGTACCAGGCGTCGCGCGATGGCCAGACCCAGCCCATATCCTTCCGCCCGCACTCCCTCACGGGTGAGGCGGAAGTATTCGTCAAAGACTTCCTGCTGGAATTCCGGAGCAATGCCGGGTCCCGTGTCGGAGACCGAAATGCGACAGCAATTCGGTGCATGGATCCGCTGTTTTCGACGCTCCACCTCAGGCTGGCGCTGAATCGTTCGCCGCTCCCAGAAATAAGACTCGAGGTGCAACCACACCGTGCCTGACGACGGTGTGTACTTCATGGCATTGTCCAGAAGGTTCGAAATCACGTGCTGCACTTTGTAGTAGTCGAAGAGGAAGGGCTGCAGCCGGTCGTTGGGCAAGAAATAGAACGCGATAGCTTTGTCTTGGAAGCGCTGTGCCCAGACTTCGGCGATCTCGCGAACACAAGCATTGATATCACCCACCTCGTACTGCATTTCGAAGCGGTCAACTTTCAGCGAGGTGTAAGTGAGCAAGTTCTGAACGAAATTGGAAAGACGCACGCCGTTGGCCTGCATCTCGGTGAGTACTTCTATCTGGCGCGGATTCAGCGGCCCGAGCTTCTGCGCCAGTAGCAAGTGCAGATATCCTCCCATGATGGCGAGTGGCGTCTTGAGTTCGTGGGCAGCCGAAGCCAGCGCATCGCGGCAGCAGCTGCAATGCTCCTCGCTGAAAAGCTCAAGCGTGTGCTTCGCTGGCGATATCTTCGCTGATTGCGTGGGAATGGTTTCCTTCCTTTCCCCAGGCAACGGCAGTGGTTTCTCGATTTTTTCTCTCAGGCTCCCCGAACTTCGTTCCATAGGCATACTCTCGACATAAATTGCCATAGAGTTTAACGGTTTCCGGTCCTCGGGGAATAGAGTGGAAGCACTCTACAAGGGGGAGAATTGATCTTACCGCAACCGCCTGAGTTGTCAACAAAATTTCATGTTAATTTGCTTCCAGAGCGCAAGATAGTTGCCTTTTTGGGAACTATCTTGCACTCAGAGAGGCATTCTTCTTCTCCTGAACCGCAAGAGATTGCAATCCCAGCCTGTCGAGCAGCTGATGGGATTATCGATATGTGTAAGAAAAGGAAAGGATTGTAGCACTATTTATAAGCGTGAAGTTTGGCCGTTCAGGTGCGGGTTATGGCCTAACATAGTAGGAGAGAGAAGTGCGTCGAATCGCATCCGTCTCCGAGCGCCGCGGCTGGGACCGGTTGCCCATCTCTATCCCATTTTTCGTTCGAGGCAATAAGGCTGATGGCGAGGAATTTCTGGAGTTTGCCACCGCATTGAACCTGTCTGCAGGCGGGTTACTCCTGGCGACCCGTCGTTACCTTGAGCCCGGCACTCATATCTCGCTAGAAATTCCCGTTGCTCTGCTCAACAAGGCCCAGCTTCCAAGATCAGTGTCTCTGCTACACGCCACGGTACTGCGTTGCACACCGGACCGCCAATACTTTCTGCTCGGGCTGCAATTCGAAGAACCCCTTCTGAGCCAGCAGACTGGTTCCGAAACGGGGAGGCCCCGCTCCCAGGGAAAGTGAGTTCCTCAGAGTGCAAAGTTTTGCACACTTGGAAGCGCAAAAGACTTCTCTTTAAGCCTTTTTTAACGTATATTCAATTCCACATTTGCATATATAAGACGTAGCAAATAAAAGGTATTGAAAACAAAGTGCGCATTTTTTTGCGATGTGCATGAACTTGGTGCAAGAAATGCAATTCATTGGTACGCCGACATCTCTTATTACCCCGAGGGACACGATGCCATTACTCGCGGGCTCGAATAACGAGAGCGCGATCACGGTGCAACAGCTTCCGCCTGAGCCGGTCATCTTCGGCCAGACACCCGCGATGCGCGATGTCCGGCAGAAGCTTGAGCGGGTTGCTGGCGCGAATCTGTCCGTGCTCATCTCGGGTGAAAGCGGCACCGGAAAGGACATCATTGCCAGGCTGTTGCACCTCTATTCGCCGTGGGCCAATGGTCCTTTTGTAAAGGTGAATTGTCCGGCGATCCCAGGAACTTTACTGGAGAGTGAACTCTTCGGTTACGAAAAAGGTGCATTTACTGGCGCCTACAATCCCAAGCCTGGCCGGGTCGAATTGGCGCACCGGGGGACCCTCTTTCTAGACGAGATCGCAGAACTTGACGCGGTGTTGCAGGCTAAGCTGCTGCAGCTTCTGCAGGATGGTCAATTCAGCCGGATTGGCGCGCAGGAGGACAAAAAGGTCGAGGTGCGGGTGGTGTGCGCTACCAACCGGGAATTGCACGAAGAGATCGAGCAGGGGAACTTCCGGCCCGACCTGTTTTACCGCATTGCCACCATGACCATTCATTTGCCACCGCTGCGCGAGCGCGCAGTGGATCTGCCTGTCATTAGCGATTATCTGTTGCAGTACTACAACGAGAAGCTCAACGGCCGGGTGATGATGGTGCGTCCAGCCCTGATGGCGAAGATGCAGCGTTATTCATGGCCGGGCAATGTTCGGCAACTCGAGAATCTGATCAAGCGCTATGTGGTCATGGGAACGGAAGATGTTATCTTGAGCGAACTGCTACAGCCCAATGAGCGCGACATGGTCAGCAGTCTGATGCTGGATGGTCCGGTTTCACTCAAGAAACTGACCCGGCAGACAGTCCGCAAATTGGAAGCAAGAATTATTCTTAACGCACTTCATGCTAATAACTGGAACCGTAAGAAGGCGGCGCGCTCGCTCGATATCAGCTACCGCGCATTACTCTATAAGCTCAAGGAAGTAGGGATTCCGCAGCGGCGCTCCAGTTCCGCGAGCAAACACGAAGAGGACGATAAGGCCGAGTAACCGGACCCGAGGTGAAGTCATGTATTCGCGAAGACAGGCATTTGAAAGTCGCGCAATCTTAGCCGTAGTCTTGCTGGTTCTGTTTGCCGTCGTGGCGCCCACGGTATGGGGCCAGGCGGCGGGCAGCTCCTCCAATCCTCCGAAACCTGTGATACCCGAGAACCCGACGGAGCCCCCCAAGGCTGTGGCCAATGCTGCGCAACCTCCGGCTCCGGACACGCCTGCCCCACGCGTTGCCAACGTCCGTCCCGATAGCTACATTATCGGCTCCGATGACGTCCTGACTGTCAATGTGTGGAAGGAGCCGGAGATGTCTAAAACGATTCCGGTTCGCCCTGACGGGATGATTTCGCTGCCGTTGCTGGGAGAAATCCAGGCTCGGGGACTGACTCCAGTACAACTGGAAGACCAGATCACCGATTTGCTCAAGAAGTTAATGTCAGACCCGCAGGTGACGGTGATTGTCAACCAGGTGAACAGCCTTACCTTCAACATCGTGGGCCAAGTCCTGAAGCCCGGATACTTTCCCCTGACCCGCCCCCTCACCGTGCTGGATGCCATTGCACTCTGTGGCGGCTTTAGGGATTTCGCTAAGCAGAAAAAGATCTACGTGCTTCGTAAGACGCCAGATGGTAAGGAGGAACGGCTGAAGTTCAACTACAAACAGGTTATTAAGGGCCAGAATATGGCGCAGAATATCCAACTTCAGCCCCACGACACCGTGGTTGTTCCGTGATCGTGGAAAAAAGCAGGAGAAAGAGAAAGAGGAGGAGGCTATGAAACGAGAAGTCGGCCTATTCCTGGTTGCCTTTGCGGTGCTGTCAGGCCCGTATGCCTGGTCGCAAACCGGCGGCGATCCATCGCAGACCGGTTCCACGGACCAGACCCAGAGCGGTTCTACAGACCAGTCGCAGAACAGTTCCTCGGACCAGTCGCCGTCATCCACTGGTCCCCAAGTGGCTTACACTCATCCCGAACAGCTGCCTCCATTGACGATGCTTAACGAAGTCACGGCTAACACTGGTATTAAGCTCAACGTGGCGACTGCACTGTCAGAGAATTACGGCACGTATTCCGGCTCGGCCGAGTACTGGCAGACCTGGGGCTCGGTTTTGGGCGGCGTCCACATAACGCAAATCCGTCCCACCGTGGTGTGGGATCTCGGCTACAATGGCGGAGTTTTCTTGAGAAGCGCCCCGCCGTTACCGGGCTCCCGGAGTTACACAACACTGAATCAGAACGCGCGTGCCAATATCCTCTGGCAATTGGCCAAGCGATGGCAGTTGGCGGTGACCGACTACTACGTTTACACGAACGACCCTTTCGAGCCGTACCTGACGATTGATCATGTACCTACTTTTAACGATCCCAATCCTGTTGTCTACGTACCTCAGGCCATAACCGAGTCGAACGTGGCTTCGGTTAATCTGACCTATCAGATGACCGCGCACGATAGCCTCACTTTTACGGGGGGTGAGAGCTTTCAACGCTTTTTCAACAGTGCGTATTCAGCCTACAACTCGTATTCGTACTCGGGGGGATCCGACTACCAACATGTGTTCTCGGCGAGGCTTGCGGCTGGGGGCGGGTATAGTTTCACCGCTCTGGATTACGGACATGGTGCATCGCGTTCCGGAATTCAGGCTATAACCGGTTTCGCCAGCTATCAGCTGAGCCCGACCATGTACATAACCGGTTTTATTGGTCCTGAGTACACGTCGAGCAAGGACATCGTTCCAAGTTTCTGTTTCCCGGGTTTTGGCTGCTTCGGTTATCACGCCGCGTACCAATCCGAATGGAACTTAGCAGAGGGAGGCACTTTCGGCTGGTCGGGGACGCGGAACGCTTTGCGCGTCGGATTCAGGCATCAAGTTTCAAACGGGGGCGGTTTCATCGGTACGGCAAGGATCTACCAGGCTACCGCTGCCTACCGGCGGCCATTGACCCAGCACTGGAATTTCTTTGCCGGCCTTTCGTACAACAACAGCCGGTCGATAACGCAGTACAGCCCCGGCGGATTTTTTAACACGCTCACAGGCACAGCGGGTATTAGTCGGAATATCTCTCAGTCGTGGAGTGCAAGAGTGTATTACGCTGCGATCCATGAGAGCTACAGATATTCTTTGCCCCATCCCTCAACCGTGGGCACCAATGGCGTCGGAATTGCGCTCCAATACTCCTGGGGCCATTCACTTGGAAGGTGATTCATGATGGAAGAACTTGATGATCAGAAATCAACGCAGAGTGTAGATCAATATTGGGCGGTGGTGGTTCGCCGTAGATGGTGGATTCTGGGACCACTCTTCTTCGGATGGCTCCTGGTGTTTGCGTCAGCGTGGATTATTCCCGCCAAATACGCCTCGGAAAGCGTGGTGCTGGTTGAACCGCCGAAGGTTCCGAAGGATCTGGTGGCACCTAACGTTCAGGTCGACCTAGCCGATCGAGTGCAAAGTATGAGCGCGCAGGTCTTGAGTCGTACGCGCCTGCTAAGTCTCATCGAAAAATTTCACCTGTACCCGAGCTATGCCAATTCGCCGGATGACCAGGTAGAAAATATGCGCGACGACATTAAGTTCGAGTTGGTTCAAGCTCCTACGAGTAACAAACTACAGGAACTGATCGCGTTCAAGATGGCGGTTAAGTCCTCCGACCCCGGAACTGCCCAGAAGGTGAACGCTGCCTTGACCTCATTCTTCGTTGACGAGAACGTGCGGGCCAGCCAGGAGCAGTCGGAAGCAACCACGCATTTCCTGGATTCTCAAGTGAGATCACTTGGGCAAGCGCTTGCCGAAGAAGAGGGCAGGGTCCGCGCCTATGAGGCCCAGCACGATGGGTCACTGCCGCAGCAATTGCAAAGCAATATCCAGATCCTCAACGGTATTCAATCGCAATTGCAGGCAGCGCAAGCCGCTCACGAGAGAGCCTTGCAGCAGCAAACATATCTAAACGGGCTGGAGAAACAATACGGAACGATGGGCGATGCGGCTAACGCTCCGAAGAGTGTCGACAATCAACTTGAAACTGCACGGGCCGAATTGGCAGATCTGCAGGCGAGGTACACAGATGATCATCCTGATATCAAGAAACTGAAGGAAACCATCGCCGGTCTTGAGAAGCTGAAGCAGAATATGGGCGCCGAGGCCAAGGAGAAGATCGAGACTAACACCGCGAGTCCGGAACAAGTGCAGGCTATGGCGCCGCTGGTGCAATTGCAGAGTCAAATCAAGGTTAACAAGATGGAGCTTCAGACCTCGGCCGAGCAGATCCAGCGTCTCGAGCAGAGTGCGCAGATGTATCAGGCCCGCCTAAATGCGACCCCAGCCGTGGAAGCTGAAATGAGTGACATGATGCGCGATTTCGGCAATATGAAAAAGGACTACGCCGACCTGCTTACCAAGAAACAAGAGTCCGCGCTCGCCACCAGTCTGGAGAGGGAGCAACAGGGCGCACAGTTCCGCGTCATCGATCCGCCCAGTCTTCCGGACAAGCCTGCCTTTCCCGATCGGTTCAAGTTTTCGCTCGCTGCAATAGGTGTCGGCTTGGTACTTGCAGTGCTTTTCGGCGTCGGCTCGGAGTTTCTGGATGATCGTATCCGCAACGAACAAGCTCTCAATGAGGCTGTCAGTTTGCCTGTGCTGGTCGAGATTCCTCCTCTGCCGACGCCGGCAGAGATTCGCGCCGCTCGCTGGCGCCCATGGTTTGCTGTAGCGGCCACCATAGCGCTGGTCATTCTACTTCCGTCGGCGGTTGCTTACGTCTACTTCTGGGGATCGTGAATGTATAAACAATTCTTCGGGTTGACGCGCAATCCCTTCGAGATTAGCCCCGACCCGTTTTTCTACCATCCGACACCGCGGCATAACGAAGCTCTGGCCAACCTGCACTATGGGGTGGGCCGCCGAAAAGGCTTCATTGTGATTACCGGCGAGGTGGGCACTGGCAAGACCTTGCTGGTGCGCTGCTTGCTGACGGAGTTGCGCAAGAACAACATCGCTTTCGGCTATATTTTCAATCCCTTGCTGCCGGTGGTGGAGTTTTTCCAGTACATCATGGCTGACCTGGGGTTGCCCTATGCGGGGCGGACCAAGACCGAGATGCTGCTCGACTTGAACCGATATCTCATCCAGCGCCACGCCCGTGGGCTGATCACTGCGCTGGTGGTGGATGAGGCGCAGGCTTTGCGGCCTGACCTCCTGGAGGAGATCCGGCTGTTAACCAATCTTGAGACGTCGCAACAGAAGCTTCTGCAGATTGTTCTCATGGGCCAACCCGAGCTCGAGATGACCTTGGACTCGGCCGAGTTGCGGCAACTGAAGCAGCGTGTCGCGCTGCGCTGCCAGTTGCAGCCGTTGGACGAAACGCAGACACGCGGCTACGTGCTCTCCCGTCTGGAACGCGCCGGGGCGCCTGCGGAGCCGCCAATTTTCGCCGATGAAGCGTTAAGCAAGCTGTACGAATATTCGCGGGGTATTCCGCGCATTGTCAATACCCTTTGCGAGAACTCCATGGTGAATGCTTTTGCTCGTGAACAGCGGACGGTGACTTCCGAGATGATCGCCGAAGTGGCCGCCGATTTCCGTTTGACGAGCCCGTCACTGCCGGAGGAGGTCCCACTACCCATAGCCGCACCCGAGGAGAGCGGCGAAAGCCTGCTGCGCTCCTTGTTCCGTCTCTTGCGCACCATGGATAACCAGAGTTTAGAAGCCGAAAAACCCATGACCACCGTTGCTGGGAGGAGAGTCTAGCCATGAGTCGAGTGTACGAAGCGTTACAGAAGTCCCAAGGTGAAAGTTCGAGTGCCTCGCCCTTGGTTCCAGGCCAACCGGAAGCGGTGCCCACCGAAACGACTGCCGTTGCAGTTGCTGCTGGCATCCCGGTCGGCGCACCCACGGATGCGAACTGGTTGAACGTGCCCGCCGACCGCATCCTGCGTCCTGTGCCCACGCCCGCGCAGCGCCTGGTGGCACTTGCCGAACCGAACAGCAAGGGTGCGGAGATGTTTAGGGTACTGGCGACTCGACTGGCGCATATGCAGAACAAGCGGCGGTTGCAGAAGCTGCTAATCACCAGTTCCGTGGGCGACGAAGGCAAGTCAGTGGTTGCGGTCAACCTCGCTCTCAGCTTGGCGCGCCGTCAAAATGCGCGCGTCCTGCTGATCGAAGCTGATCTACGCCGGCCCAGCGCCAGCCAGTTGCTGACGAGCTCGTCCTTGCGCGGCATTTCGGATTGGGATGCGGGCAAACTCTCGCTGGAAGACTCGCTGTACCAGGTTAACGACTTGCCCCTGTGGCTTCTCTCAGCAGGCCATGGCATGGAGGAACCGCTACCTCTTCTGGAATCGGATCGTTTTGCCAAGATGTTGGACACGATCTCGTCAAGCTTCGACTGGGTGTTGCTCGATGCCACACCTATGTTGCCCATGGCTGACGCTACTTCGCTCTCGCGTCTCTGTGATGGCGTGCTGGTTGTCGTGCGCGAAGGGTTTACCCGCCGTAAGGTCCTGGATAAGGCGCTGGAATCAATTGAGAAGCCCAAACTCTTGGGTGTGGTCTTTAACGAAGCCTCCATGTTAAACATCGATTACGACCACTACTACGGAGGCAACAACTCATCCGGAAAGTCGAAGAAGGAAGCTAAGAAAGAAGCCAAGAAGGAAGCAGACAAGGTAACAGCGGCGACGGCATGATTCGTCTGTTTAATGCCTATTTTCCCACCCGCACACTGTTGCTTACGGTGACCGAGGCCGTTCTGGTCACCTTGGGTTTCGTGCTGGCGGTGGAGTTTTGGGCAGGGACGGTTTCCGACGCCAGTATTTACCTGCTGTACGAAAACGGTCTGGGTCGGATCGGCCTGGTCGTGGCAGTCTTTCTCATCTTGATGTACTACTTCGATCTCTACGATTCGTTTGTTCTGGCTAACCGGCGAGAGGTTGTCACCCGTCTGGTGGGCGTTCTGGGCTGTGCCTTCGTCGCATTGGCGGTCCTCTACTACGTATTTCCCGAGGTTAGCCTGGGTGGCAGCACTTTGTGGATTGGGGTGGGCATTGTCGGGATCGCGGTTCCCACCTGGCGCAAGCTTTTTTTTGTAATCAATCGGTCCGCTCGTTTTTCCGAGAGGGCCATCGTTTACGGCGATGGGCCGCTGGCGGAGCCCCTGATGGCAGAGATCGCCAATCGCGCGGAACTGGGGGTGCGAGTCGTCGGTTTCGTCGGTCAGAGTACGCCGGCAGTCCCAGGGATTCCCCAAATTGAGGGCGATATCGAGGAGTTGGTGATTGCGCGGAACGTGCAACGCGTCCTGGTGACCATGGGGGACCGGCGTGGCAAACTGCAGGTCGAAGAGTTACTCAAGCTGAAGGCCCGGGGCGTGCACATTCAGGATGGACCGGAGTACTACGAAAGTGTTACCGGCAAGATCCCGTTGGAGTCCCTGCGTCTCAGTTGGCTGCTGTTTTCGCCAGGCTTTCACGTGCGCACCGCCCTGCGGATCTATAAACGTTTATTTTCGTTCGCTCTCGGATCGCTGGCCATCCTCCTGACCTCGCCCCTCATGCTGCTGGCCGCGATCGCAATTCGTTTGGACTCGCCCGGGCCGGCGATATTCCGGCAGAAGCGCGTCGGCGAACATGGACGTTTGTTCACGGTTTACAAGTTTCGTTCCATGTATGATGGGTCGGACAAGAAGCAGTTGAAGCCGGCGGAGTACGAGGATTCCCGCGTCACCGCGGTGGGTAAGTGGCTGCGCCGCACCCGCATCGATGAATTGCCGCAATTGTTCAATATCGTCAAGGGCGATATGGCATTCGTTGGACCGCGTCCGTTTGTTCCGGAACAGGAAGAAGACTGCGTGCAAAAGATTCCGTTCTACAAAGAGCGCTGGCTGGTGAAGCCGGGAGCCACCGGTTGGGCGCAAATCAATCGCGGCTATAACGTGACCCTGGAGGATAACCGCGAGAAGTTGGCCTATGATCTCTTCTATATCAAGAACGTCTCCTTTGGACTCGACCTCTATATTATGTTTGCGACGGTGAAGATCCTGCTACTGGGGAGGGGAGGTCAATGACTCGTTGGTTCAACTTCCGGAATTGCCGCGTGGTCTAGAATTGAATTGCTAACTACGGGTGTGCCAATCTCTCAGGGGTGCGGGCGAGTGAGCCAACCGGGCACACCAGCTTCAATAGTGGTTTTCGCGCCTCTGCGTTACTTGTGGAGGAAAGTTTTTGAGTGGTCCGCGTCTCCAAGTTGTTGCCTTAATTGACGCTCTCGGATGGGAGTACGTCCGCAATCGTGAATTCCTGAACGATGTGCTTCCCTACCGCACGTCCTTGCAGACGGTGTTAGGTTTCAGCTCGGGGGCGATCCCGACGATCCTGACTGGCGTGATGCCCGAACGTCACGGTCATTGGAACCTGTTTTACTATGATCCCAAGGGCGCACCGTTCCGATGGTTAAAGCTATTCAACTGGCTGCCCCAGCAGGTACTCGACAATCGTTATTGCCGCAAGGCGATGAAAGAACTAGGCCGGCATGTGATGGGACTTGGTCCAAACTTTGAGTGTTGCGTGGCACCTCAGCTGCTGCCATATTTCAATTTTTCCGAGCGACGCGACATCTATGCACCCAAAGGCATTGAAACTATGCCCTCTCTCTTCGACGAGCTGGAGAGCGAAGGCCGCGGCTATCGTGTCTATACCTATCATCAGTGCTCCGATGCCGAGATCCTGCGCCGCGCCAAGCACGATGTACAGGTCACTGACGCTTCATTTTTCTTTCTCTATTTGTGTGAAGTTGACGCCTTCTTGCATATGAATTGCAAGGATTCCGAAGCTATCAATAAGAAGCTGAAATGGTATGACGAACAGCTTCGCGAGGTGTTTCGCATTGCCCGCGAGCGCGACCCGGAAGCGTGGCTGGTTGTGACCTCCGATCACGGGATGACGCCGGTCACCGACTATATCGACCTGGTAGCCGAAGTGGCCAAGTTGAGTCTGCGGATGCCGCAGGACTACCTTGCGGTCTATGATTCGACCATGGCGCGTTTCTGGTTCTTCAACGAATCGGCGCGTCAAAAGGTGACCAAGTTGATGCAGTCCCTCACCATCGGCCAGGTCCTCACAAAAGAGGAGATGCAGTGCTTCGGCCTGAATTTTCCTGACGACCGGTACGGAGAATTGATTTTTCTGGTGAATCCAGGATGGATGCTGGCCAAGAGTGACTTCAATGGGCGCGGTTGGTTCCCATCCGGCATGCACGGCTATCATCCGAACGATTCCTATTCGGACGCAATATTCTTGAGCAACGAGACCCCATCACGGACTATGCGAACGATCGCGGACGTTTATTACACGATCCGCGACACCGGACGCCAAGCAAAGGAGGAAGTGGCTCTATGAAGAAGGCTTTGATTACCGGAATTTCCGGCCAGGACGGTAGCTATCTTACCGAATACCTGCTTGACCTCGGATACAGCGTTTATGGCATGGTCCGCCGCGAAACCGCAACCATGCGCTGGCTTGCTCCCGTCCAGGACAAGATCGAAATCCTGTATGCCGACATGCGCGACACGCCCTCGCTGGAAGTCGCGTTTGCCAAGGCGTCGCCGGATGAAGTTTATAATTTGGCGGGACAGGTTTTCGTCCCCACCAGCTGGCAGATTCCCGCCGAGACCTTCGACATCAATGTTGGCGGATTGGCGCGCTTGCTGAATATCATCGAGCGCCAGAAGCCGGACACCCGCATCTATCAGGCTTCCAGCTCGGAGATGTACGGTAATCTGAACGGCCTTCGCAACGAACAAACTGCTCTGGCTCCCACCTCTCCGTATGGAGTTTCGAAGACGGCGGCTCACCGCTTGTGCGGCGTCTATCGCGAGCGCGGAATTTTCGCCGTCGGTGGCATTCTCTTTAACCATGAGTCCCCGCGTCGCGGCCCGGAGATGGTGACTCGCAAGATCACGCTGGCCGCGGCCGATTGGGCGCAGGGCAAGAAGAACAAGCTGAAGCTGGGCAATATGCAGGCTCGGCGTGACTGGGGATTTGCCGGCGATTACATTCGCGCCACGCATGCCATGTTGCAGGAGGAGAAGCCCAACGACTACGTGATCGCTACCGGCGAATCGCACAGCGTTTACGAATTCGTGGTCGAGGTCCTCCACTGTTTGAGCCTGGTGCCTGCTGGCCGTAACGTTGCCGAGGTAGTAAATGAGTACGTCGAAGTGGACCCCAAACTCTTCCGCACCGGCGAGATTCACGACTTGCGGGGCGACTCCAGCCTCGCTCGCCGCTCTTTGAACTGGAGCCCCGAGGTGGATTTCAAGGGACTGGTGCGAATGATGGTGGAGTCGGACACGGGGCGGCGGGAGCTCGGCGAGCCGGTAGCGCAGTTGACTAATAGCGGAGTCGCATGAGCGATACTGCAATCCCGGTGATGCACTTCTGCAATAGTCGCGTTCGCGGCGGGGCGGAGGAGCACATCCTGACGTTACTCCGGGGTTTGGACCGCAGTAGCTTCCGGCTGCACCTGGTATGCAGCCCGGAGGTCGCTGAGGCCGTCGGTTCAGATTTGCCTCAGGACGTCGAGCTGTTGCCGCTGCGATTCGAGCGCCCGTCGGATATGGCGTCCGCGCTGACGCTGCGGACGTGGATTCGCGGAAGAAGGATCCAAGTGCTGCACTCGCACTTGTCGTACAGCAGCTGGTTCGCATCGCCCGTGGGATGGAGCTGCGGTGTCCCCCTGATTGTGGAGACACCGCATATTCGCGAATTGTGGCGGAGGGGCTGGAAGGCCAATACTACGTTTGATCGCATGGTGGGACGCTTCGTAGATCGCTTCATCGCGGTGTCGCATGCCAACGCGAAATACCTGGTGGAGCACAAGAGGCTTCCGGCTCGGAAGATCGGGGTCATTCAGAACGGATCTGATCTGAGCCGTTTCAATCCAGCGCACGTTGCTCCCGAGGGAATGCGCGAAGGATTGGGAATCGCACCTGCCGATCCGGTGCTGCTTGTGGCCGCGCGCCTAGAGCCGCAGAAGGGCCATGCGGTCCTGCTGGATGCAATGCCGACGGTGCTGCGCGAGTTTCCCAACGCGAAGGTGGTATGCCTGGGTGAGGGAGTCCTGCGCGATCAACTGGAGCAGCAGTCGCAGCGCCTTGGCGTGCAAGCGAGCGTACGCTTTATCGGCTTCCGCAGGAATGTAGACGATTGGCTGGCACTGTGTGACTTCACCGTGCTGCCATCTTTCTACGAAGGGCTGCCGCTGGTGGCGCTCGAATCGCTCGCGGCGGGGCGCACCATGGTAGCCAGCGCAGTCGATGGCACTCCCGAGGTAATTATCAATGGTCGTACCGGCATCACGGTACCACCTGGAGATCCACGCGCGTTGAGCGAGGCCATCTGTAGTATGCTCCGTTCACAGACATTGCGTGATCGCCTGGCCGAACATGGTCGTGCGTGGGTGCTTGAACGCTTCACGCAAGAACGGCAGGTGCGCGAAACCGCTGAGCTTTACCTCGAGGCTTTAGGACACGCGAAGGTGTCTCACACTGGCGCCGAGCGCCGGCAGGTAGTGGCTCAATGAACGACGTAATCAACGTACATCCCGTGGAAGGCGTCTCCCCAACTGGGCATGCCACCACTCCATCGCGCCGTGCGGAGGCGAAATTCCTAATTAGTGACACGATGCGCCGATGGTGCTTCCAGAGCCTGGGGGCCCGGCTGAAAGCGGTTATCCTAACTGGAAGCCTGGCGCGCAACGAGGCGACGTGGCGCGAGACTGACGGCACGGTTGATTTTTTGAGTGACGCTGAGTTCGTGGTTATTTTACATGAACGGGCCGATCTGCCATCGAAGGAGACAGCAACTTTAATCAGCCGGGGAGCCGAAGAAGAGCTTCGGAATCTGGGCGTATTGTGCAAATTGTCGCTTGGTGCGGTACACGAGTCCTATCTCTCCCATCTTGGCGAAACGATTTTTGGGTTTGAGCTACTGACCTGTGGCGAAGTGCTGTACGGCGATCCTAAGCTGTTACTGGGCAGTGGCCCCCACGCCGACATTCAAGTCAGCCTGGAAGATGGATGGAGAATGCTGGCGAACCGCACGGTTGAGTTGCTCGAGATTCTGCCGGAATTGGCGGCGGGGAAAGCTTTGCTTTCCGACGCGGCACAATATAGGCTGACCAAGCTTTACCTCGACCTGGCAACCTCGCTGCTGGTCTTCAAGCGCGAATTCGTCGCCGGCTACCAGGGGCGCGCGGCTAAATTGCGGGAACTGCAGGAGCGCGACGCGCTCGGGGATTTACCGTTCGACGCAGAGCAATTCGTCGAAATCGTTTGCCGCTGTACTGCCTACAAGACCACGAATATGTGGACTGGCGCATCGCCGTTTGCGGAGCGCAAGTGTGTCAGCCGAGCAATTGCTGATCTACTCGATCTGTGGTCGTGGGAGCTGGCGCTGATGAACTCCACGGAGATCGGCTCACCGGATTCCTTGCTCAAGTTGCATATGCGCCACCAACCCCTTCTGGCTCGGGTGCGCGGTTGGCTGTCCGTCGTCCGGCGAGAAGCTACAGTCGCAAGCATGCGGTACGCGACACAATGGTTGCAGTTGTTTCGAGTCGCTTCGCCACGATACTGCGTTTATGCAGCTGCACTCAACATTTGGATGGATGTGCGATTGAATGGAACAGAGCCTCCCAAAATCAATTCGAAAGCTGCCCGGCGATGGCTCCTGATTGAGAATTCGACCCAAGAGTCTAAGAATAATGTTGATAGCTTGGTGAATGCAGTTATCTGGAATTATCAGGAGTTTTTGGTAAATACGCGCTCCTGAACGTGGCAACTTTAGAGGTACGCATGCCATGCCAGTGAGGGGGCTGGAAAAAGGACGTATTACTCCTGGGTATAGAGATGATCGATATGTTTTCGAACGATGAGGAAAGGATACTGCCGGCCTGATATGCGCATACTATATGGCTCGGTGTTGTATCCGCTTCCGACGACCGACGGAGGCAAAATGCGCTTCTGGGCAATTCTCCGCGCACTTGCCAACCTGGGTCACGAGGTAACCCTGGTCAGTTTTAGTAAGCCAGGGGAAGCTGTGGGAACTGAAGAGCAGCTACGGACAGTAATTAAGGATAGCGATATTATCCCGATGCAATACACTCGCATGTCGGAAGGTGGCGCTTACCTTAGTCGATTATTCTCGCTGTTTTCCTCGGCACCTTTTATACTCAACCGGTTGCAATCGTCAGAGATGCGGGAGGCTCTGGACCGCAGACTGCGCCAGGGCGGCTACGACTTAGTGATATGCGACGTGTTTGCGGCGTTGAATCTGCCTGCCACGGGCATTCCTGTAGCGATCAATGGTCTAAATGCAGAGCATCTGATTCTATTGCGCTACGTGAATCACGAGCGTAATCCCATCAAGAAATTTTATGCATGGCTCGAAGCGATTAAGCTGCGTCGCTTCGAAGTACGAATGTATTCGCGCGCGGATCTGGCGATTGCATGTTCAAACCAAGACGCTAACATCTTCCGAAAGTTCTGTCCGAAAGTCCAGTTTTCGGTCTTGCCCAACGTGGTAGACGTTCGCGAGTACGAACTCTCCCATGTCGAAGACTCGCAGGACGAAGACCCGTCGGCGATCATCCACGTTGGAGCCTTGGATTGGTTTCCTAACCGCGACTCGCTGGAGTACTTTGTACGCGATATATTCCCACTAGTTCAAAGGGAGTGCTCCTCAATACGTTTAATCGCCGCTGGCCGTAATCCAAGCCCCGAACAGCGCAAACGGTTTCGCCACATGCCCGCGATTGAGTTCACCGGGACGGTTCCTGATCTGCGCCCAGTAATTGCTGAAGCGGCAGTGTCGGTCATTCCATTGCGCATTGGCAGTGGAACCCGCCTGAAGATCCTCGAAGGTGGTGCCATGGGCAAGGCGATGGTTTCCACTAGCGTCGGCGCCGAAGGGTTGGATTTCGTACCTGGGAAGGAGATTCTTATCGCTGATACTCCGGAGCAGTTTGCAGCTAGCATCGTAGAACTGCTGCGCGATCCAGTACGGCGTAGGAACCTAGGAGAAGCAGCCCGGCGACGAGTGGTGGCGAATTATGATCTTAGGGCCTTAGAACGTTCCATCGAGGTCGCGCTCAATACCTTAAAGAGTCTGTCGGCAATCCCGGTGACCATCGGCAGCAGCTAAACAGCTGCAAACGGCTAAGGAAAAGACATGATTATTTATTACATCTTGATCTGGTCGCTCCCGTACATGCGGCATCCCATCTGGAATGCCGCGCTGGGCGCCGGAGGGCTGACCGTCACCAAACTGATTGGAGCTCTGAGCGTTCTTTATGCGACGCTTTATTTGGCACGCCGCCATGGCGTTCCCAAGTATTTTGCGACCCCACAGTCAAGATGGATGATGCTTCTTGTCGTCCTCGCCTTCTACTCATTCTTTACAAACGAACGGGCCGAGATCAATCTACTCAACCCCATCGCGACCTATACCTCGGCCGTCCTGCTATTCTTTGTTACTCTGAACGTGATCGACTCGGTGCGCCGCCTATACTGGAGCATGATGGTGGCAGTCGGCACTGTCGCTTTTGCGTCGTTATACCTTATTCGCGAGTGGAGGAAAGGCGTTGCAGTGTACGGCGGCGGCTACCGGCCCGGCTGGGTCTTGGGTGACTCTAACTACTTCACCGTAGCCGCGCTAACAATCTTGCCAATTGCTTTCGAACTCTTGTTGCTTGCGCGCAAACGGTGGGAAAAACTCTACTGCATTGGATGCATGCTTCTGATATTCTTCACGGTTACCATTGGAGCCTCACGAGGAGGGTTCCTCGGAATCGCCCTAGACATAATTTACCTGGCAGTACGATCCGGCATTTCCAGAAAAAATTTGATCCGGACCATGATAGTGGCGATACCTATTCTGATCTTTGCCCCCAATTCTCCTCTACATCGGTTCCTTTTTCCTGTTCCTGGGGACGTTCAGTCAGTGGACAAGCACCTTTTGGGCTGGATGGCTGGTCTAAATATGTTAAAGGCGCATCCACTTTTTGGTGTCGGATTGGGCAACTACAAGGCGGTAGTCGTGACCTATGATACGACTGGCTTAGTCGCAGCCAACCCACACATTGCCCATAATGCATATCTCGAGATAGGTGCGGAAATGGGCATTCCAGCCCTGGTCGTCTACCTATTGTTCTTGGGAACTACTTTCCGGTCCTTGGAGACTACAAGAAAACGCGCGCTGGCCGCGGATTCAAGGTTTCTAGCTGCCCTTGCTTTGGGGATGCAGGCTTCCGTGCTGGGCGCTTCGGTCGCGATATTTTTTGTTAGTGGACAATATACACGAATGTTATGGTTCGTCTTGATAGTGTCAATGTGCATTCCGGCGTTGGTTCCCAAGCGGAGGGCCGCAACGAAAAAAACGCCTACGCAAGAACAGCCAATCGAGGACCCGGCTATGCAGGTGGGTTCCGCGCTGGTTGAGATGCCGTGACGAGATGAGCCCATGGAACCCAATTAGACTATTTGGGCAACAATGAGCGAGGGGTACAGTCGGCCTTGACTCCAGATTATGTAGAAGACGGACGTGTGCAGACAGTCTATGCTGGCAGTACGCCCGCGGGGATTCCATGCGACCGCCGTTGAAGACGCGCGTGGGTGCGACCAGCTTGACGCTCGCTCTTTGGCTGGGCGGGGCCCTTCTGAGTATCACCGCGCCCTCCATCTTCCATAGCATGTGGGTACGGGCTGGCTCGGAGAATCATGGCTCAGCCATCGAAACCAAAACGCCTGAGCGGACCGAAGCTCAGTTCGGGGACCGGTACGGCGGCACTACCGTACATGTGCAGAAGGGAACCGGCTATTTTACAATCGCCAAAGTTGGCAACCGCTGGACATTTGTAACACCCGATGGCAATGCATTCTGGCTGCGATCGGTTTATCACGCAATTGCGATCCTAAATCCCGGAGTGCTGCAATCCAAGTATCAGGGCAATATAAATCTTTGGGCGACCCAGCGGAATCGGCGCTTGCTGACATGGGGATTCAATGCTCTAGGCGAGTATACAGCTGGACGCGGCGTTCCGGTGGGAACTTTCGGGAACATGGCGGGAAACGCCGTTAAGCTGCCCCTCCTGCTTGAAGTGAATGCTCTGGTGTATTCGCAAGACCCGCGGAATCCCCTGGGCCTTGCTAGTCCGACCAAAAACATCGTCCGCGGTGTGCCGCGAACTACGTATAACGGGTGGCCCGGGCGCACGATGGACCTGTTCGACCCGCAACTTCCGAAGGCTTACCGCGCGCAGCTAGCACTGATAAGCAAACAATACATGGGTGGCTTTGCCCAAACACCTTGGGTAATTGGCATCACGCCAGATGATGCCGACTTCATGTTTGGGCTGAAAACCGGCGGCCAGGGCGCGGTGGTCAAACACCCCCACCCAGTCTTTCTCATTGCCTGCACCAAGTTCGACTACAGTAGTGGGGAGGATCCCTACGGGCGGGAATTCAAGGATCGAAGGCTTTATAGCAAGTACGCATGGGTCGCCTTTCTGCAGAAGAAGTACACCACTATCCAGGCCCTTAACTCCGCCTGGGGGAGCGATTACTCCAGCTTTGACGACGACGGTGGATATGGGGTGGGTACGGGATTACTTGACGAAGATGGGAGGCACCGTGCCTGGATGGGTAGTGATCCGTACATGCTTTCGGATGCCAAACCTGCCGTTCGCGCCGACATGGATTCTTTTCTTTACGAGTTCGCACGCCGGTACGCTGACACGGCGGTGAGTGCGATTCGCGATGTAGATCGCAACCACTTGATTTTCAGCCCCATGTGTCTCAACTCCGCCGGAAATCCGGCCCGCGATCAGGTGCTACGCGCGATGGGGGATGGAGGCATTCAGGTGTTTTGCCTCAGCTATGATCCGCTCCGTCCGGATCTCAGCGGAGACAGCCATACTTACGACCTAACCGGCAAACCTTCCTTCATCTGGTACGGGGTAAGCGCCAATGGTGACTCCCAAGTGCACGCCTACAAAATGCCTGGTAATATTCCCGATTTCGGGACGCAGCAAGAGCGTGCTGCCGCCTACGCCAGAGATCTGAAAAAATTTTATGACGCGCGGGCAACGAACGGCGACGCATACATCGTTGGCATTAATTTCTGGGAGTTAAATGATAGTTTTGGCGAGAAAACTAACTGGGGATTGGTTACCCGTAATGATAACGCTTATGACGGTAAAGAAGCCGTACGCCGTGCTGGAACCGATCAATGGGGCTTCCACACCGGCGGGGAAGACCAGGACTATGGCGATTTTCTATCTACGGTCCGAACCACCAATTTTGAAATCCAGCAACGCCTGACGCATGATCTGACTCCCTTCGCGCAAAGTCCTGCCAAATCGCTGAAATAGCTTCTAAGGACATTCAATGTTTCGTGGGTTTCTCTCAACCTGGGCTGGGCTAATCATCAATGCCGTGGTCTTACTGCTCCTTACACCGGTACTGGTGCACGGACTTGGGGCCTTCTATTACGGCATGTGGATTCTTGTCTCCTCGGTGATGGATAACTACGGACTGCTCGATATCGGCATGACTTACAGCATGCAGCGGTTCGTCGCTCGCTATCGCGGCGCCAATGACCGCCAGGCGATGAATGAAACGTTCATGACTGGCATGAGCGTGGCCGGCTGCATCTCCCTGGCAGTCTTCCTTGTGACCGCAATTCTCATTGGCTGGTTGCCGGGCTTCTTTCACCTCAGTGGCGAAGCCCGCAGCCTTTTTCGGGTTTTGCTCGTCATTCAAAGCGTCACCGTCGCCTTGTCGATGCCGCAGCGCATCATGGGCGCGTATATGAACGGGCTCCATCGATTCGATCTGTACAACGCCTGTGGCGCGCTCCAGGGAATACTCAAGGGCCTGGTGTTCTGGGCGGTCATTTACTTCGGCGGGCGCGTCCTGGCGGTCACCGTCGCCCAAGTTCTAATCGTCGCCTTCATGCTGCTGGTAACTGGGTTCGCAACCCGGGTGGCCGACCCGCAACTGCGGATGCGGTCGCAGCACCTGAGCTGGGCCCGCACGCGTGAGCTGGCCCAATTCAGCGTATTCGTGTTCGTCACGAACATCAGCACCCGTCTGAAGTTCTTCACCGACTCCATTGTGATCGGGCACCTCTTGACCGTTGCGCTGACCACTCCCTTCAATGTGGTGGGCCGGCTGATGGAGATGTTCCGGCTCGCCTTCTATCCAATCACAGGACCACTAGCCACCGCGATGAATAAGCTCGAAGGTGAGCAACGCTGGCCTGAGATGAACGTCCTTCTGCTTCGTTCTACTCGCATTTGTACTTTGCTGGCATTCCTGGGCGGTCAGATGTTGCTGCTGCACGGGAGAGATATCCTGCGAATCTGGATGGGCGCCTCCTATGCTGCATACTACAACCTCATGGTCATTCTGACGGTTGGCTATATCGTTATGCTGATGCAGCAGGGGTCTTTCGCATACCTGTATGCACGCGGTGGTCATAAGGTGACCACATTTCTGGCGTTGGCGGATGGATTAACCAACCTGGGTCTTAGCATATACTGGGCAAGGAGCCGCGGCCTCGCCGGTGTTGCCCTGGGTACTACGGTACCAATGCTGATCGTCTTTGTTCTCATTCAGCCTTGGTACACCCTGAGGCTGGCAAAAATCCCCTGGCGAGACTATTTTCAGCAGGCTTTTTTCCGGCCTCTGATCGTAGCAGCGCTGACGGTGCCCTGCGGACTGCTAATAAGATGGCAGATTCCGCCCGCCAACCTGGTGAAGCTAGGTTTGGTTGGTTCCGTCGAAGGTATCCTGTTTATCGTTTTAGCATACAGAATATCCCTTGACGATTACGAACGAGGTAGGACCAGGCAGTACATAACCAAGCTGCTCTACCGATTGCGGCTGCTGAAGTCCCCTAACTACGAAGTTGCAAATTATCTTCGATGAAAAGTAGTGCGCGGCGAGGGTCGACCCACGAGCTATGGCGCTATGTGATTTGCCTTCCACTCGATGGTGATCGTCAATCGGCAGCGTCGGCCTCCAAGTGCCTCGATCGAGCCGATGCGTTGATATAGGGATGTTTTACTTGGACAGGGAGAATTAGACCAAAAGATCGGTCTGCTGGATTTACGAAAGGTATCTGAGATGACCAGCCTTAAATCGATGATATCTCGTGTTGTTTCGCCTAAGTTAATACAGATATACAGAAGAACGTGGAAACGTGACCGGTCGTCACTACTGACCATCAAATCCTGCGGCGCCTTTCAGGTTGCTTGTCGAAAGGGTACCGCGGACGAAAGTGTCATTAAGACCACCTTTGAGATCGAGCCATTCTTTACCTATGTTCCGGAATACAAGCCGTCGGACAATGACATCATCATCGATGTGGGCGCTCACATAGGGACATTTGCACTCCTTGTATCAGAAAGAGCCAAACACGGCAAAGTGTACGCGGTCGAAGCTTGTCAGGAATCCTTCGATTTATTGCGCATAAACGTAGCCTTAAACCATGCAGCTAACATATTTGTCCGTCACTTGGCATTAACAGACAGAAGAGGCCAGTGCGCTCTCTATTATGACGCCGGCAACTGGGGGCACTCGGTGGTGAAGCGGCTTTCCAAGAGGAACGAAATGGTCGAATCATGCAGCCTGGCCGATTTTATGCAGGACAACGCTATTGACCGCTGCGACTTCATGAAACTAAATTGTGAAGGTGCGGAGTTTCCGATACTACTAGGCTCGTCGCCCGATATCCTTGGGAAATTCTCGACGATCGTTGTGTGCTACCACTGCGACTTATGGACCAATAACACAGCTGAAGATCTTGTGGCGCACCTTCAGGCAGGCGGGTTCAGGTGTCGGTTCGCAAATAAAACAGCAAATCGGGGATGGATCATCGCAACAGGTGAGGGTTGCAGCGCGACGACACGGGCGTAAAACCGTCGCTTCCCTGCAAGGCAGGACCTTTCAGGTAAGCTCACGAGTGGACCTATTGTATCCTGATCATACTGCTCGATAAAGACAAAATTCCTTCCGTGTTACCGATAGTCTTGCAGGTCATTTCTTCTTTGTGTCATAGTAAGACATTGCTGGGTCACAGTTGGCAACCCATAAAATGTCGCTTTGATGCCAATGCGGAATATCCTCACCGACCAATCCGATAACTCCGGGTCTGGATATGCAATGCGAAGCCCCACGGTGAGTGTGATCATTCCTACGAAGAACCGGGTTCGCGATCTCGCGCTGGCAGTCGAAACGCTTTTCCGACAAACAATATTGCCGAGCGAACTGGTGATCGTGGACCAAAGCGAGTCTGACGATTCCAGAACCAAGATTGAATCGTTGCATCAAGCGCTTCCAGATGGGCCCCGCCTTACCCTGCATCTGCACTACATTCATGATCCGCTCATTTCCGGCTTGGCGGCTGCTCGTAATGCTGCCCTAGCTCGGAATTCTTGTGACATCCTGCTGTTTCTGGACGACGACGTTGAGTTGGAAGACAGTTTCCTCGAGGAATTACTGCAGACGTACGCGTCTCAGCCGAATGTGGCAGGGGTCTCTGGGGTGGTGACCAACTATAGCGCGCCGCCGTTAGCGATGCGGCTTTGGAAGCGGATTTTCATGCGTGGGCCCTTTCGCGATGATCGCGAACGATTCTACTGGGAAGCTGCGGCAATGCGTGAGGCCGGAGTGCGCCGTGTCACTCGCCTGGGAGGCGGACTCATGAGCTTTCGTGCCAGCGCCATCGGGAAGGTTCGCTTCGATGAGCGGCTGCGTGGGGTGTCCGATGGCGAAGATGTTGATTTCTGCATGCACCTTGGCACATCGGCTGAACTTCTGATGAACTCGCGGGCCCGCCTGGTGCACAATGCCAGCCCGGCTGGCCGGACTGCCGATCACTGGTTGCGAAGATATCTTCGAGGACAAATCTACTTGTACCGAAGGAATTGGAGTTCTGGTCTAAAAAATCGCCTCTGCTACCTGTGGTTCATGACCGGAGCTATGCTGATCGCCAGTCTTTCCAGCCTCGGCAGGGTATCGCTTGGTCCCCTAAAAGCCCTAGTGTTTGGCCATAGGGACGGAGTTGCCGCCGCATCCGGCCAATAGCCTGTGGAGTTCAAGTCCGCTGATTCTTTGGACCAGGCAGCATCTGCCCGTGCTACCCCATTCAGGTGGAAAAAGGGGCATGACAGCGATCGCGAAGCAATCGCTGTCATGGTGCCCGCCGTGAACGATGCGGCTGCCTTGCTGTTAGTGCTGCCACTCGTCAATCAACTGCTGTAAGAGGTTGGCGTTTGTTGTGGTAACGGGGGTGATGAAGTCGCCGTAAGTGCGATCTTCGGGCACCGTGAGATAGCCGCCGCTGTCCGTTACCTGATGGTTCACATCTTCGATACCGTCATAAGCGTTGTCCCGGTCCGATACTAAGCCCCAGTTGGTTTTCTCGCGGACGTTGCCATCCGTGTGCTCCCAAAAATCAATTCCTAGCGCATAGTAGTCACCATTGCTTCCCTGCTGACCAAGTATGGTCTGCGTGTCACTAGCATAATGCGCTCCGCGTATCGCCTGGGTTGGCCAGTCTTGTATTCCCTGTGTGGCTTGTTGCCCTGGGTCGGCATAGTGACCAGAATCGGCATTTGCCGACAACGCGTACCAGAAGTAAGTTGGTTTATGGATGAGGTCATAGGTAGCTTTGACGCCATCGAAATACAATCCCGTGGCGGTGTTTGGTGCAGTTTGAAACACATCAATGCCTGCATCAGCCAAAGCTTGTAGGACTTGCGGACGATCTTCATAGCCGCCAGCGCCAAGCGAGGCTGGCCCAAAGATCATGTGATGCGTATCGACTGAGTGGATCGCATTTACCGCGGTAGTGAAATAGTGGAGAGCGTAGTAATACACATACTGGTTCGCATCGGTAACGAAGCCAGCGCTGGCCCCGGTTAGGGTCAAGGCGTTATTGCCCAGCCACGCCGTGTGCCGCCCGTCTTCGTCAAGGACGCCTGTGCCAGCTCCGTAGCCACCCGCATCGCAGAAACTCGTATAGAAATTGTGGGTACCCCAAGCTGCATTGAGAGCGGCAATCGTGCCGTACTTGCTGTCCAGGTATCCCCTGCCCACGCCGAAGCCGAAGTCAATGCCGGGATAGCCGCAAGTCCAGGCGTACTTGGCGTATAAGTTGTTATCGAGATAAGGCCCGCCGGACACTGTACTGTAGTTGAATTGCGTAACTGCTACAATGTATCCGACATTTGGGTGGGGAGAAAACGGAGTGACGCCGCTGTTCTTCAGTCCAAATAGGTAATCTGTGTCATCTGTAGTAATTCCCACCATCCACGGAGTGTTGAAACCATCCGTAAGGGACACAGTATTTTCATAAGCCACAACATGGTCATATCCGGTCGCCACTTTGGGATCGAACATATCCGTCATAAAGTTACCGCGCCAAACGGAGACCGTTGGGGGAACTCCAAGAATTATATTCTTTGGCGATTCAGGGATACCATAATCTGACTGCCTCCGTACTTTGTAGCCAACACACCACTTTGAAGCCAGGAACTAGTTTCGGTAAACACCGCTTGCAAAAGGAAGTAATTGCCCAGCGGGTCGACGAACATCCAGCGTCCGTTCGAGTTCTTCTCAACGCGGAAATAACCCGTTCCTGCCCCTGGCGAGGGCATCGCTGTGAGCCCACCATACATATCCAGACCAATCGAGACTGACAATGAGTACTGAGCAATCTGCTGAGAGGATATCGTGTGCACTCGGCTTGAGTCACACACTTTAACCTGAAAGATCCAGCTTCCGTTGCTGGTTGGCGTGCCGGTGATATTGCCAGACGGATCCATGCCGAGACCGGGAGGCAGGACGCCCGAAATCAACGAGTATGAGTACGGCGGAGTTCCGAACGATGACCGTAGGGCAGTTCTATACGGCTGCATATACAAGGCGTTGGGAAGTTGTTGGCTTGAGGAAGCGGCACCTGCAGTGATTAGAAACAAGGAAAATGCCAGCAGGCAGAGGATAAGTCGGACACGTCCTAGGAGGGCAGATCGGTTGCTCATGAAGTCTATGACTGGTACTGTTGCTGATTTCACTATTCTCATTTTGTCCTTCCGTGCGCGTTTGAGTTCGAGCCCAAAATAAAGATCGGCAGGTAGAGGCTCACCTTGAACGACTGGTTACCCTGTCGGACAGAAGGCGACAGAGAGCCAATGGACAGGAGACTCAAGGTGGGAACTGTTTGTGGAATTGTTTGAAGAAATCAGACGGGAGTTCGCCCAACGGCGGTGGCACGATTCAGGGAGTTTTCAGGGATTGTGGTCTTACCGCCTGGCGTGCAGCCAAGCGCTGGCCATTGCGATACCGCCGGAGCGGAAGCAGCCGGTGCTGAGCAAGCCACGGTTAGAGCTGATGATGGAGTTGATCGACCAGATATTCTGCGAGCCGACGAAGAGGCGCCGAGGAGGCAGCAGCACATGGCGCACCGCAGCGGGCAGAGGATTCGTCAGAGCAACTGCAGAGGAATCCTGGGGGAAGCGACGGTGCAGAGTTATGTACATCAGTGCCGGAGGCTCGCACCTGTCGTCGATATTGACCTAAGCCCCTGAGTCCGTCCAAAAGCCAATGGATTTCGGACGAGACGGAGAGGCTAGGTCACGAGCCGCCTGCTTAAGGCTGCCACTCCTGAATCAACTGCTGTAAAATGTTGCTGTTTGTTGTGGTGACAGGCGTGATGAAGTTGCCGTAATTGCGATCTTCAGGCACCGTGAGGTAGCCGCCACTGTCCGTCACCTGATGGTTCACATCTTCGATACCGTCATAAGCATTGTCCCGGTCGGAGGTCAATCCCCAGTTAGTCTTTTCAGTGAAGTTGCCATCAGTATGTTCCCACCAGTCCATGCCGATGAGAAACTTATCGCCACTGGTGCCCTGAATACCGATCATACTTTCCAAGTCGGCTGCGTAATGTATGCCACGGTTCGCCTGCGTTCCATAATCGGGCACGCCTTGTGCGGAAACGTAACCATAGAGAGCAGAGTCGTTATTGGCGCAAATGGCATACCATAAATACATCGGTTTCCCAGTGAGATCATAAGTTGCGCGAAGCCCGCTAAAGTCACTGCTGTAGTTCATCGACGATTGGAACACGTCGATACCAGCATCGGAGAGGGCTTGAAGTACTTGCGGGCGATCTTCATAACCACCCGCGCCGAGTGAGGCTGGCCCGAAGATCAGGTGATAGGTGTCAACAGCGCGGATGGAATTAACGGCGGTACTGCCATATTCATAAGCGTAAGCATAAACATATGCATTCATGTCGGCGGCGACGTTCGGCTTCGCTGCGGTAAGATTGTAGGCGTCATGGCCAAGCCATGCGGTGTGGCGTCCATCCTCGTCCAACACCCCCGTTCCCACACCATAACCGCCAGCGTCACAGAAGCTCGTGTAGAAATTGTTGGTGCCCCAAGCTGCGTTTAGAGCAGCAATCGTAACGTACTTGTTATCGAGATAGCCTTTACCTACACCAAATCCAAAATCAATGCCAGGATAACCACAAGTCCAGGCATATTTGGAATATAGGTTGTTATCGAGATAAGGGCCACCCGAGACCGCGGAATAGTTAAAAGCCACGACTGCTGCTATAAAACCAACATTCGGGTGTGGCGACACTGGAGAGCTACCACTGTTCTTCAGGCCGAATAGATAATCTGTATCGTCAGTGGTGATCCCCAGAATCCATGGGGTGTTGAATCCGTCCGTGAATACTGTGGTATTGTAGCTATTAACCACTGCCTGATAAGCGGTTTTCACCTTGGGATCGAACATGTCCGTCATTACATTTCCACGCCACACGTTGATACTGCTAGGAACCCCGAGGATCATGTTTTTGGGTGCTTCTGGGATACCGTAAGTCGTGGGATAAAGGTGCATGGATACCATAGCGTTCATAAGGGGAATGAACGGCAGTTTAATCGGGTTGGCGTTGTTGTGAAATCGATTCGTATTAACAGGAAGGACGTATGTGGTAGCGTACTCTCCAATGGTGTTAAACCCCCAAGTCAGCAGTCGAACGTTCTGGTGCATTGCCCAGTTGGTTTTGTTGTTGTTGTATTTTGCGGCCAACACGTTAGTTGGGGTGGTCTGGAGAAAGCCAGGGCTTTCCACAAAAGACGCATACATCCAGAAGTCATTGCCCAGCGGATCGACGAACATCCAGCGCCCGTTCGAGTTCTTCTCAATGCGGAAATAGCCCGTTCCTCCTCCTGGCGAGGGCATAGCCGTAAGCCCACCATACATATCCAGACCAATCGAGGCGAACAATGAGTACTGAGTGGTCTGCTGCTGGGGTGGTTGGCTTGAGTCAGTTGCCCTAACCTGAAAAGTCCAGCTTCCGGTGCTGGTCGGCGTGCCTGTGATATTGCCAGACGGATCCATGCTGAGACCGGGAGGCAGGACGCCCGAAACTAAAGAGTATGAGTACGGCGGAGTTCCGAACGATGACTGTAGGGCAGTTCTATACGGCTGCAAATACAAGGCGTTCGGAAGTTTTTGGCTTGAGGAAGCGGCACCTGCAGTGATTAGAAACAAGGAAAATGCCAGCAGGCAAAGGATAAGTCGGACACGTCCTAAGAGGGCAAGTCGGTGGCACATAGGCCTAACACCTCATAGCAAGTTTCCATGCTAAATATGGCACTTACAGGCCACTCCAGAATGGCAAATTTGGACTATAACCGCTACTTTATATAAGCAAGTAAGGTTGTGGCAATTCGATACTGCGAATTTTTGCACTTTGGTAATAATTCCATTAGTTACCTTAGTGCTGGAGTGTGCAGTCTGGCCGGTTGATCGAGGACAATTAACCAAAGCTTCCGGCCCGACGACAATTATTCCTCCCTATTAGAAAGGGTTGACACATTCGGAAAGCATTCCAGGAGAGCGCTTTCCCGGAAGTGACGGACCAGCGGATAAGGAGCCTGTACAGATTGGCGGCGGACTGGATAGCAATATGGAGGTGATCAAGCGCCAGGCAGTCGAGGACCTCACTTGAGAGAAGAAATAGCTTGCTTCGCAAGTGGCACGGGGGGACAATGGCTCGCGGTTGGGACAAAATCGAAATTCCGGTCCAGAAAGGCGAAAGTGATGATCACCCGACCTTGGAGAATAGCGGTATCGGTGTTGGGCGCCGCCTTTGTCACGTTTTTGGTTGGTTGGCTCACAGCTGTTCATGTTTCAGCCTTTGGCAGTTCCCAAGCGGTCACAACCTACCACTATGACAACTTGCGCACCGGCTGGAATTCAAATGAAACGACGTTGACACCGAACAACGTGAACCGCACCCAATTCGGTTTGCTGCATTCAGTCACACTGGACGAGCAGGTCGATGCGCAACCACTGATAGTCTTTGGTGAAAATATCACTGCCGGCCAGCACCAGGGCGAGCACGATGTGGTTTACGTTGCCACAGAAAACAACACGATCTATGCGATTGATGCCTCGAGTGGGCTTGTGCTTCTGAGTGCCAATTTTGGTCCGGCGGTTCCGACACCGCTAGGCTGCGTCAACAACTCGTCCGTTGTGGGGATCAATGGAACCCCGGTGATCGATCTGGGCACCAACAGCATGTATGTGATCGTTTATACCCTGGGAGACCCAAGTTCTAAATTCTTGCCCTCGGTGCCAACCTACACAATCCACGAACTCGATCTTGGCAACTTGAGAGACTGGGTGACGCCTGTCGTGGTTGCAGCCTCGCAAAGGCTGACCGACGGCAGCATCTACAATTTCAATGCTACGGTGGAGAGGCAGCGTCCGGCATTGCTGGAAGCCAACGGAAATATCTATGCTGGATTCGGAAGTTTTTGCGATTTCGCCACCAGCACCACGCGCGGCTGGGTTTTAGGCTGGCAGAAGGGGACTCTCAAACCACTACCTTACGCTTCTGGACTTTACGCCAATAATAAACTGACCGACCGGCAGACGCCGCCCAGGAGCAGCTTCTATCTTTCGTCGGTATGGATGTCAGGATACGGACTGGCGGGCGATGCCTCGGGGAATGTCTATTTCGTTACTGGCAATTCAGATTCCACGCACGATGTATATGACGGCGTGGCGGATATCCAAGAGAGCGTGGTTAAGCTTGCTCCGAACCTACTAACGATGACCAGCATCTTTACGCCCGCAGACGAATTCTCGCTCGATCAAAGTGACAGAGACTTCGGCGCCGGCGGAGTACTTTTGCTGCCGCCGCAAGTTGGGCCCATCCCCAATCTGGCGGCGGCAGCCGGCAAAGAAGGAAACTTGTTCCTTCTTAACCAGGCAGCTTTGGGTGGTTTTAGCCCAACTAACAGCGGCATTGTCGATGAGGTATCGATTGGCCCGTGTTGGTGCGGACAGTCGTATTTCTCCACCGGGACTCCGAATGTCGTGAGCAGCGGCGGCCGAACCGTAATTCTATGGAATCTCCAGACCTCACCTTCGGTCAGACTCATTAGGGCGGCTTCGCAAAGCATCACGAGCGGACAGGACTTCGGCTTCATGACCAGCATCTCGTCGTCTGGATCGAGCAACGCCATCATCTGGGCGGTCTCGCGTCCGCTGGCCGTCACCAGCGCTAGTGTGACACTTTACGCAATCAATGCTCAGCCGTCGAGTGGGAGGCTCCCGGTCCTGTTCACTGCGGTGGCCGGTTCATGGACGCATCTCCAAGCCAACGCCAATATCGTTCCGGTAGTTGCTAATGGCCATGTCTATGTGGCGAGTGACAGGCAGCTTAGCATCTTTGGCTTACTGGGGACGCGCGCTGTCCCCGAAGCTATCACCCTCCACACGGTAGCCCAGAATGTCCCTTCCGATAGCGCTCAACATAAAATTTTCGGCACTATCAGCAGCATCAACGGATCACAGCTGACGATCCGGACACGGACAGGGAGTCTATGGAACGTCGATGCTTCGATCGCTATCCAGAATGACAAATGCATTGGCCTGGAAGTTGGAGGCGCAGTGTTCGTGCAGGGGACATTCGATACGAGCGGCGTGTTGCAAGCCGATTCGATCCAACGAGCTAAGCATTCGCCGGATTTGTGGCCGAGCGACAACTAAAAGTACGCTCAGGGATGGCTTCTTTCAAGACCCCTAGGAAATCAAAGGGAGATGACTCCGTTCCCTCTTGGAAAGCAACCCTTATTTTTTCTCTCAGGTACGACCCTCGGTGGCCTGGTGCTGGATCTGCGTCAAGGCATCAAGGCAACCTGGGCTCCCTGCGCTCGGCCTTAACTCAGATCGGTCTCCGCAGTGAGAAAAAACGGAAAAACGAACCAGGAAGGCGAAGCGAAAGACAAATTGGACTCATATATTTCGTATACTCAAGCGGACGAAGTTAAGGGTAGGTCAGTTAGAGGAACACCAGTCGCTCATCAGTAAGCTGGCACGGAAGCGCTACGCAGCGCGGCGCGTTCAAGCCATGAGCCTTCTGGATGGTCCCATGAGTTACCCTTTGCGCCGTAATAGCGCTCGCAATGTCGTTCCACTCTTCACCGCCGGCGTCCATCCCAATTCAGCGTGTGCCTTTCTGCAGTCACAGCGCAGCGGGGCCACGCCTGAGCGAAGCCGGTAGGAAGAAGGCCCCAGCGGCCGACCGAGCAGTCGGGTAATGCTCCGGAGCATGCCGCTTGCGGAAGTGACGGCCACCATGGGCACGTGCATCAGGCGCAGTTGGGGCTCACGTGCGGCAATATACAGCCGGGCTAATTGCTCACGGCTGAGGATATCGTCATCCACGAGGTGAAATATCTCGCCAGCTGGTATGTCATTGCGCATTGCCAGAACCATGGCACTTACGACGTCATCGACATGGACGAGAGGCAAGAGCAGATTACGATCTCCGATGATTATTAGCCGGTTCCCGGCGCGCATGCCTACTGAGGCAGGCAGCAAGACCTCTTCACTCCAGATGAGGCCCGGCCGCACGATTACAGCCTGTAGTCCCCGCTCCCGAACGGCTGCACATACGATCTGTTCCGCTTCCAGCTTGGAGCGGGTGTAAGCGCCCCGCTCTTCTGGTCGCGGTTCCAGGGGAGAGGATTCGGTCACGACTGAGCCCACCCCGATTTGGTGCAGAACGGAGAGCGAGCTGACATACACAAGCTTCTTGATACCGTGTTGCAGGCACGCTTCGACAACATTGCGCGTGCCGGCGATCGTCCCGCTCTCATGCGCAGGCCAGCCGCCTGTCGTTGCTGCACCGCAGTGGTAGACACCCGTTGCGTTCGCTAATCCCTCGCAAACGCCAGCAGGATCTCCCAGTTCGCCCAAGAAGACGTCAACTCGAGGATGCCGGCGGAATTCGTCTGGCGGCTCCTGACGAACGAACAGGCGAATCCGTTCACCATTCGCCAACAGTCGACGAACCAGCGCGCGGCCTAAGTGGCCGTTGGCCCCAGTGACGACAACCGCAGGCTCAGGATCCTGCCGGGGGTGTGGACGCGCTATTCGCTTCGCCTCGTCAGCCTGATTTGCAATGCGTTCGTTCCAGTAGACGATTTCGCGGCCGCTCTCGATACTGGCCGGCATGGGACGCCCTGCAGCAAGGCACTCATAGAACCCCCGCACGAAGTCATGCAATCCCTGGTACTGCACAACCCGGCCCAAGGCAAAGCGAACGACACCTTTGGTAACACCAGCGACTGCGCTGGCGGACTCTCCAACTGCGTTCAGTACTCGCTCAATGGCTTTGGGGGCTGGAGTATTTCGACGCTTCGTGACAAACATCGTCGAGATATCGGCTCGCAGTGTACCTGCGGTACCTTGAACAATCAGAAGATGTTGCAGTGGACGAACATTCCAAGACAAAGTGATGTGCCCGCTTCCGCGTGCACAACGCAAGAGAACACGCCATTCGTCGAAATAGACATTCGGGTCGAGAGATCGTTTTCCGGCCGACCAGAATTGCGTACAGACATCCTCGATCGGTCCTAGGATCTCCCGGATCGCACAGAGGGCGTGAACCCCCATGTCTCGGAAAGGATATCCGCCGTCCACGTACTGGGGTGGTAGTGGCCCCCCATGATAGGGTGGGAAAATCGAACTGCGGAAGATGTCAGCGGTCAGAATGTCGCCGACGGCCCCATTTCGTGCGGCTTCCAGCGTCTGCCGGAAGATAGGATCGCCCAGCATCGAGTGGTTCACGCAAACCTGCAAGCCACGCGCGGCGCTCTCCGCGGCAAGTTGGTCGCACTCCTGCACGGTGGTGGCGAGGGGCTTCTCAACGAGGATATGGCATCCCCGCCGCAAGACAGCCAGGGCAACAGCCGTATGGCTGGCGGGTGGCGTCAAAACATGAACAACATCGAGGCCCTGGTCCGCCATTGTCTCGAGGGAAGAATATGCCGTGAGATTGAAGCGGGCCGCCACCGACTGCGCGCGATTTGCGTCAAGGTCGGTGATCCCGATAATCTGCACTTGGGACAACCGCTGCAGCGCCCGAATATGGAACTCACTGACGTAGCCGGCACCCACTAGTCCGACGCGAAACATACGAGGTGGTGACGTCATAAATGCCTGCCTACGGTACAAACCAGATTCATCAACATGACTAACCAAAGCGTTTTCTTCGTTCGTAAGGATTGCAAATTAATAGTGATCATTTTTAGTATCCCAGTATCATCATAATGCACCCGGTCACTACTTAAGATCGGCTCATTTCAAACAAAAACCAGTCTACCCGACCGTCCTGTCGCTCATCACTCATGCGGAAGTACTCTAAACAGGACATTAGACGAGTGCACTTCCTTGAAGATTGGACTTCAGATTATTTGTGAGAGCGTAAAGCAGACTGCAAACAAACCCTACCCCCTGGAATTCCCGCTTCATCAGGAAGTCAAGTCAAGGTTCGCTCATGGTTGGCGCTCGAGGTGGCACCCGCGTCCAAACTCCCATGCGGTAAGCAGCCGCCTTGACAATCGGAAGGATGCCGCAGTAGCCCGCGGCTTTTGCTTGGAAGAGTAGGCCCCGATCATGTTCATGAATGGGAATGCGCAGCAGGCGATAAGCATGGCTCTTAAGGTCAAGCAAACGGTTTGTTCCCGCGTCAGTTGATACAGCAAACTGGATCCCCATCGTTTTTAGGTATGCTTCCACGTGCTGATTAAAGTGGCCAGCCCTGGAACTACCATATGGGTAAGCAAGCGCGATCGCGTCGCCAGCACCCAGCTTTTCAATCGTCGTCTTGCCATTGCTAATTTCCTCATGTAGATCATCATCATCGAGAGACCCAAGCGGACGATGTGAGTGCCCGTGAAGCTGAATTTCCATTCCAAGCTTGAGTAGCTCCCGACAATCCGCCAAGGAAAGCGGCTTATACCAGATTGGCTCAGAATCAGGAAGGCCTTGGCACCACACGTCGTAGGTATTAAAATCGAAAACCGGCTTCCCGATGTAGTCTGTCACGACGAAAATAACTCCTGAACAATTCTCCTGATGCAGCATCTTCGCAGCGCAGAGAACATTTTGGTACCCGTCGTCAAATGTTACTAACACATAGCTTCCAGGGGAGACTGTCGAGTCTTTCAACAACCCAGCGACTGTCTTCGCGGAAACTACTTTGACGCCTCGTACAGACCGAAGAGCCAACATTTGCTTTTTGAAAGTGCAAGGAGAGACGTTGAACGGATCATACGACGTGTGTACGGGGACGCCTTCAGCAATTCGGTGATAGCAGAGAATAGTAAGACCTGGCTTCGGTTTCTTACCATGGAGCAGAAATTCGACCACGGCGGTCATGCCGGCGAGCCACAGAGCGACCGACTTTAGGCGTGAAAGGATGTAGCCCGGCATCGCTACTTTTCAAGGCACACGATAAAATTGGCGCCCATTGCCGGCGCAAATCTCTTGCCCAGGCGTTCCCACCTCAGATAAAGGGGAACCATGGTTCGGGGAAGGGCATGATTGAACAACAGCGGGAAGTAAGCATGCGTGACCTTCTCCAAAACCCGAAACGGAACTTGCTCTACCTCTTTGATGAATCGTGTGGGAGACATCGTCCGATGGGTGGTTCCTGACACATAAACAGTGTTGCGCAGTTGCGGCGCGATTCGGCGCAGAACAGGCGCTATCACAGGACGCAGCGTGGAACGAAGGAAAAACATCGGGAAGTGCAGGTTCGGGAATGAAATGATCGCAACCCCGCCTTTCCTGAGGGTTCGATGAATTTCACGTAATGCATTGGCGTTACTTGGCAGGTATTCCAGGACTCCGATGCAGATTACGGCATCGAGGCTCTCGGAAGACAAGGGAACGCTCTCGACGGAGCCTTCCAAGAAGGATGCCCGAGGGTTGCGTGAAAGACGTTCCGCAGTTCGCACGTACATCTCTCGGCTGATGTCGAGCCCAATGTAGTTATTGTGGCGTTCCAAGATGGAGTCAGCAAACTGTGCCGGTCCGCACCCCAAGTCGGCAACAACTGACTCCGGACGAACGTGCCGATTCATCATGTCAAGCACGGTCTGCGTGCGAATGCTACGAGCGATCGACGTCAAGGTGCTTACATCTTCGTAGGTCTCACGGTAATAGGCTGGACTTACTTGATCGTAAAATTCCTTCGTATCCATCTGAACTCCCCGGTTGGCAACCATTTCAAGAAAGACGCCTTTGCAACTTAACCTGCCCGGATACGCTACAATCGGGCGCGCTACCTGCGGTACGGCTTGAACTCGTTCATGGGATCGGGAAGGGCCGCAATCCGACCACCATGAAGCTCCTACCCAGCTTACCGACGGTTATGTGATTCGAAAATGTCGAAGGTACCGTCACGCGGCCCCTGAACGACAGGAGCCAAAGCGATGGGAGCAAAACAGATGGTAATTCAATCGTGCAATCAACAAGTGCAAAGCTCAAGTACTCCAGAAGAATCGTACCACACCGGTTAGGGATCGGAACGATGTTCCGCGTATCGATTTGGCGGGTCCGAGGTGGGGATGGCGCTTCCCCAACCAGAAAAGAGGCCACGCGGAAACTCGATTGACGAATCGCCCCGCCAATTACTGGTCCCGGTCTTGAACGGGGCAACCTGTTGAGACATCACAGCTATGCAGGGCGGGAAGCTCCGACGAATCTGCTGGTGCATGAGGGACTGCACAGCTTGCTGCAAAGCCGAGCCGTCCGGCCGGCGAGGGCGGGTGTTAACCGCGCGAAGGGCCGGACGGATCGATCTAACGAAAAGAATTGGCCTCGGTAAGTTGAGGTTGGGGGGAATCGCCGCTAACCCCAAACGGCTGCGCCACGGATATGAAACTTGGATTTCTTGGCAGCCGCGACGAAGACTTTGGGAAGGCCTGCGCTACAGGGTGGGTTAGGTAAATCGTGAGTATCCCTTAGCAACGTGGTTTGCCGACTCTCTCGGCGGTTGCGAACATCCGGCGGAGAGTGTCCATGTCTTTAGGCTGCACTTTGCCGGCCGAGATCTTCCGAGCCGTGAGAAGTTCCAGCTTGTGAAGAATGTCGACTAAGGCCAGGGAATCAATCAGGCCCGAGGACACCAGCGGGGTATCTTCATCGACCGCAATGCCCGGCCGCCGGATAATGTCTTTGACAATGTAATCTGCCATCTGCTGCATTAACTCTGTCATCTAGGTCCTTTGTAATTCAGGATGTTCGGACATCAGTTTCTCGCGCGTGCTCGAACGTGCTGGCTTACCCGCCGTGCTCTTAATGATCCACTTCGGTGGCTTCAGATAAACCGTGCGAACCGTGATTCCCAATTCGGCAACAATGGCATTCTTGATGGCTGACTCAATCCGAAGCGAATCGGCGAGAAACGTTGCGTCATTAACTTCAGCGACGGCGATCAGGTCTTCAGTGCCCAACTGCTCGTTGTAGATTCCAAAAGCCACTGCGCGCCCCGGGTGAATCGACGGATGGCTGAAAACTATCTCTTCCACGTCCTGAGGGTAGATGTTCTTGCCAGCGATGATGATCAGATCTTTCTTTCTGCCGACCACGTATAGCTCACCGTCCAGAAGAAAGCCCAGATCTCCGCTCCAATACCAACCGTCTTTCAGGGCCTTCGCCGTCAGGTCCGGACGGTTGTAATACCCGTCCAGCATGGAATCGCTATGAATGAGGATTTCACCCACTCCGCCTTCGGGCAGATCGGCTCCACTATCGGAGACAATGCGCACCTCATTGTTGGGAAGACACGATCCCGAGGACACGAAGCACAAAGCGCCTGGCGTTTGCATATCGCAAGGGGTCGCTCGATGTTGATTGCGGAAATCGTCGTCCCGAACAAACGTGCGAGCCGGCATTGGCCGGTCTCCAATACCGGACTGCGTTACGGCAAATACGTTCTCTGCCATAGCGTAGGAGCTCTGCATCGCCTCGGGACGAAGGCCGAACGGAGCAAACGCGGTCACGAATTCATCGATGCTCGAGGCCCGCACCGGTTCCGAGCAATTGATCAACATCCTGGCCGAAGACAAGTCGAGCCCCGATATGTCTTCGGGATCAGCCCGCCGTGCAACAAACTGGAACGCGAAGTTCGGAACCCAAGCCAGGGTACAACGATATTGCGAAATTAACTGCAGCATCGTACCCGGGTTCATGACCCAATCAGTGGGCGACTGCATTACGACATGCATGTGCAACACCATGGGCATCATGAAACAGGCGATGAGTCCCATGTCGTGGTAAAGAGGCAGCCAGCTATACACACGATCTTCGGGCCGCAGGCGCAGTACCCCGCAGAGGTGACGAAGCTGACGCAACACGGCTCCGTGCGAAAGCGCAACCCCTTTTTGCAGTCCAGTTGTGCCTGCCGAGTGCTGAATGAAGGCAAGGTCTTGCGACTTTGCGGGCTCTGAGATCACGGGGGCGCCCGCTTCACCCCCTTTTTGTTCGACACTTCGAACAATTTCGGTGCTTTCGGCCGTGGCAATGAAGTCGAGCATTTCATCAGGAAATGCAGCGTCGAGCACGATCAACCGAGCCCGCAGATTGGAGGTGACTCCCTTAATGCCGAAGCGGTACTTGTTCGGCTCGACCTTGAAGTTTGGGTAGGCGAGAATTGCCGGGACGGCACCCAGCATCATCGCCCCCGCAAATGCAGCCATCAATTCAATGCCTTGCGGCATGATCAAGATGATCTTGTCGTTCCGTCTGACGCCATGACGGTCAAACATCGACGCCTGCCTGTAAGCCCACTCACAAAATTCGCCAAAGGTAACCGTGGACGAATCCTCGTCGCTGTTCCACATGGTGACGAAGGGTTTCTCGGCAGGAGCCGCCTGCAACGCTCCAATGAGAGTCTGGTAGGAAGTATTCATGTCAGAACTGGAAGTACACGAAGACGGTTTTCCCGCTGCTCCATAGAATCACCACCAGCAACATAAAGGCGTAAACGGCAGGAGACAAGATCCAAGCTGTGCGGGAGAATCCCGCGCGTGTCTCCATTCTTCGATATAGCGACGTGATGCCGTAAACCGCGAAGTATCCAACGGTGACCCCGAAAACAATAACGTAGAGATTCGGGTCCAAAATCAGCCGGCGATAGGCCGCGGGAGAGAGCGCCGAATTGTACATCAGAATTGCTTGTTGCATGTCCCGAACCCGAAACATGATCCATCCGAGAGATACGGCTCCAAATGTCACAGCCCAGCCCAACAGGTCCCAAATGCGACCACCTTCTGGACCCCAGCGCCGCGTCAGCACCTGCCATTGCCTATGGGCCACTAGCAACAAGCCGTGATAGGCGCCCCAGCAAATGAACGTCAAGGCGGCGCCGTGCCACACTCCGAAGATGACCATGGAAAAGAACAGCGCAAAGTAACGCCATGCCTGCTCCGATCGTGTCATGGCCAGGGGCAAGAACAGGTAGTCCCTTATCCAGAACGAAAGCGACATATGCCAACGCGTCCAGAACTCGGATGCGCTGGTTGATAAGTAGGGCGATCGAAAGTTCTCGGGAAGTTGGAGCCCAAAAAGCGAAGCAACTCCGATCACGATGTTCGTGTAGCCGGCGAAGTCAAAAAATAGCTGCAAGCCATAGCCGATCGCCAGAACCCAGACGTCGATGCCGCTCCATCCCCTAGTGATCTGGTCGAATCCAGAGATCAAGCCTTGCCCAGGCAATAACCCGTTGGCGAGAATTTGAGCGACGCCCACCTTCATGAAGAGGCCGACGATGATTCGCCGACAGCCATAGGCGATATCATCATTAAAGGTGGGTGTACGAAGGGTGCGCAGTTGGGGCAGCATTTCAGGCAGCCGCGTTATCGGGCCCGAAAGTACCGTCGGCCAGAATGCGAGGTAGGCGCAGAGTTCGGTCACGGTGGGGTCGAGTTCCTCCTCGCGGTAAACATCGAAAAGGTAGCTCATCGCCTGGAATGTCCAGAACGAAATACCTACAGGCATGATCAGTGAATGAAGAATGCCTGCTGCAACCCCTTTATGAAACAGCGGAGGGAGATACTTGAATATCGCCAGAAGGCCGACATTCAATGCAATGCCGACCCAAAGCCGCGAAGTGCTAGGACTGGCCTTGATGAATCTTCCGAGTAGCCAGTTCATGACGGAACTGGCAATCAGTATCGCAACGAACCACCAGGCCCAGGTCGCGTAGAAGGCGTAGCTCGCCAGAAGCAACAGAATGAGGCGCTGCCGGGAAGAACGTAAGAGAACAAATAATCCCCAGCAAACCAGAACAAAGACATAGAAACTGAGGCTGGTGACACTCATTGGTGGGTCCCGCCTTGAAAGTTGGCGATCACTCCGTCGGCATCCGCAAACAGTCGCTCAGCCAAGATCTTGTGCCCTAGCTCGACGAAGTGCACGTAATCCGGCTCCCCATGAAACTTACGGCTGGTAGCGGCACCCTCGCTGGCCGGACCGAAGTTAGCGAACACTTCGTCCGGTTCCAAGGCTAGGTAATTGAAGTAAGGAAATCCGTATTGTTTGGTCAACCGAGCGAGATCCTGATCGATTTTCGTGCAATCCACGGCCGTGTAGGGGCTCGACTGGGACTGCCGCAAAGGTGTCAGGTAGACGATTAACTCAATGCCGTTATCCTTGGCATATCGAAACAGCAGCTGTACCAGTTCCAGATTTCCCGTGTACGTGGCAGCCGTTATGGGGCGCGGCGTCGAAGTCTTAATTCCGAGAATTCGGTTCCGGTACGCCATAAAGAGGTAATCGAGCTTCATCATTATGGACTCGCGTTTTGCAAACAGACGCCAATTGTTGGCCTTGGCCTCCAGCCACAACTCCAATCGATCAGCAAGCCGCAGTTGCCCCTGCCCGGCGTTCTGCTTCTTCGGAGCCTCAGCGGCCGGCCCAGCCAGGAGCGGTTCCAGGACGTTGTAGGCTGCCGGAAATTCGCGGCCATTGCTCAGCAGTGACACGAGAGCCGAATGAACCTGAGGATCCGCAGCCATCTGTTTAACCTCTTCGCGCAGACCCAACTTGCGAAAGAATTCTGGCGAGATGGCAAGCACAGCTACGTCCACCTGGCGCGGACTTCGCTCGGCGTAGGAGAGGACCGACATGAACATTTCAGGCATCGCCATGCCCGGCAATGACCCTTGCCGCACGTCCACGATACGTGTTCCCGGCTTTTGAGATCGGCCAAGCAGCAGCTGTAGCCACTGTGCCGACGTAAGATCTCCGGGCTCCTGGTCAACGATGGTCATGGTCTGCGAATTGCCCAGGTACAGAAGCTGCAGATGTCCCGGCACCACCGGCCGGTTTGGCTTCAGTACATCCAGCACGAGCGGGATCTCATCGGTTTGCAGGTTAGCCGGTCCAGTGCCGGGTTCGAGAACGTTGATTTCTGGCTGTGCCTCTCCCGGAAGATGCCCGGAGGAAATCCATCGACCCGCAACTGCCACCAGGAGAATGGTCAAGATCGGAACGTAAGCGCGCACCAACCATCGGAATCGCCTCCTAGGTTGGGACGCTTGCTTACAACCTTCATTGTCGTCAGCAGTCACCGAGGCTACACGTGTACTCGACGAAACCATCTGAATTCCCGTTGGTAGATGACCTTGAGGCTCGCGATGCTGGTTGATACGATTTGGGCGCATTCCGTGCTGTTCTTTCACCCCATGCTCGTGCGAATCGTTCGTATGTTAGCACGATCGGCGGGTGCTCTTGCCTGCCGTGCTAGAACGCGCATGAGAGCCATGCTCTTCGTCCCGTGGCACACCTTCGCGACACGCTCGCGTGGCTTACGCGTCACACAAGGATATGAGCGGGGCCCCGCGGCGCTCCTGCGGTCGGGTTCGTCAGCATTCTGTGAGAGCAGTTTCCCCATGGCGTGTTCGCTCGACGATCCCGATCGGTAACCAGCTTCCCTTGAGCGTGCGAAAGACGTGGCATTACACCTCGGATCGGGTTACTATTGTTGTCAACGACGCAGGTGGGGGAGTCGAATGGTGGGGTAACTGTTGTCACTGATACTCCAGGGCCATTCCCGTCTCCATGTCTTGAATGTCTACGTGATTTGTTATCCGAATTTTGCCGGGTGCGGCTTGAAGTGAGCGTCCAGACTGGCTCTTAATGTTGGCACCCAATCTCGCCATTTAGAGGTGAGCGTGTCCTTCCTTCTCAAATTTCGGAGAGTAGGCGTACCGGTTCTAAACGTCGCTTATCATTCCGACATTTACAGATTGGTCGGCCTATTCTGGGCAGGTTGCGGTGTTATCTTCAGCCTGCATCGCTTTGCGGAGCCTGGCAAGTTTATTCTGCACCCTGGGCATGTGTTACATACCAACATTCTGGATGAGGTGTTGGAGACAGTCCAGCAGCTTGGCTGGGAGATAATTAGCATTGACCAGGTATATGAACGCCTGTCCTCCGGCGCATATACTACTAAGAGAAAAGGCGCGCGGCCGCGCCCTTTTGTTTGTTTTACGATCGACGATGGCTACGAGGACAATTTGTCATTGGCGCTTCCGGTGTTCCGCAAGCATAAAGCTCCCTTTTGCGTTTACATCGCGACCTGCTTCCTGGATCGATCCGCGTTTTTGTGGACTGCGCCGAACGAGGAACTTGTCACCAAGAGCACGCGTATTGACCTACCCGCGATGGATAATGTCGGTCCGAGAACACTTTACACAGAGACGTTCGAGCAAAAAGTTGCTGCTTATCACACTCTGGACGGCTTGTGCCACAGGTTGGGAGAGACATTCTTCTCCGTGATTCACCAGATCTATGAACTTCACGGGATCGATCCGCGCCGCCATCTCGACCGCCTGGCACTCACTGTCAAGCAGGCGAGACAACTCGCGTCAGATCCTCTTGTCACGATCGGCTGTCATACGGTAACCCACCCGCGACTGTCGCGTTTGAGCGAAGAGGCTGCCTATGGTGAGATGGAAGAGAGCCGTCGTCAGCTGGAGGGTTGGTTGAACGTTGAGGTACGTCACTTTGCCTATCCATTTGGCCGAAGCGACGCCTGCGGTCCACGCGAGTTTGCTCTTGCCAAGCGGGTGGGTTTCAGAACAGCACTCACGACTCGTCCTGGGAATATCTTCCCTCAACACGGCGACCAACTGCATTGTCTTCCACGTCGGAGCATTCCCTTCAGAACATTCCATTTGCGGAATGTTCTCTTCGGGGTGGAGACTATTCTCAAGAACGAGCCCCGATTCCAAACCAACTAACTTCAAATGCAGTCCACAGCCCTTCAAGTCCAAGTCCGGCCTGTTGAAAAGTGTGAAGTTCCGAAAGTCATCGAATTTCTGCGAGGTGGTTTTCAAAACTTAGCCCGTCGGTCCCCGGAGGACCTCCGACCCTTGTTCGAATACCGGTGGCCCAATGGTTCAGAGAAACCCTCTCTTGGATTTGCCCTCTGGTCCGGGCAAGAAATCGTTGGCTTTCTTGGTGTCGTTTACGCGGAGCGACCTCTCGCAGGCCGTCTGGTAAAGACCTGCAATCTCTCCACGTGGTACGTGCGACAAGATTTTCGCGGATCCGCCTTGAAGTTGCTATCCGCAGCCCTGGCTGGACGGGAATATTCTGTGACCAACCTGACCGCCTCCCCAGAGGCACGAAGGATCATGGAGGCCCTAAGATTCCAGACGATTGATCAGTGCAAGTGGGTGTATTTGTCTTGGCGCTTTTGGAGGACGATGTTGCGCCCTGGGCCGGAGGTTGTGTCGAGTCCTGAACAGATCGCCGAGGTGTTGCAGGGAGATGATCGACAATTGCTGTGCGATCACTTACCTTACCGGTTGAAGCACTATCTTCTGCGAAGCGGGAGTGATTACAGTTACCTTGTGCTAAAACGTCGAAGATTCCCGGGAGACGTCGCTTTCAGCAGAATTCCGCTGAAGAAGATCCGGCTGCTATGGTACCCGTGCATGGAGGTGCTGCATCTCGGAAACCTGCAATTGGCCTTACGCCACTGGGAACACCTGATGGCCACGATTCTTCGCCGCGAACGTGTTTTAGCGGTCGTGGTGGCGGAGCGCTTTCTGGGTGCTGCCCCGCCCGCGGGTATTCGACTGGAACATCGCAACTATTTGCTGGCGCGTGAACCGTTGAATGCCACCCTCGATAGTCTGTATTCGGAGCTGGCGATTTACCCATTCTGAAACAGTATCCAGCAATCCTATGAAGCTCTTAGAAGCATTCGAACTTATTAACCAGAACCGCGATTCAAGTCTTCCCGTCAAATCATTCTATCTTGCTTGCGGTTTCACGCCATTGCACTTGCGCACCTTCTTACAGGCGAATCTGCAGCATCGAATAGCTGAAGGCCGAGTAGAAGTGCTGATTGGACTGTTTGGTGACCTGGCAGGAAATCTCGAACGTGCTTCCGCTCTCGTTGCCGAAGGAACGGCCGTAGCGATCGAGTGGCCTGATTTGGACCCCCGGCTTGGGTTGAGAGTACTTGGAGGATGGCTTCCTGAAACGCTACACAGCATTCAGGAGAGCGTGGCTCTCTGCTGCAATCGCATCGAGGCTGCAGTTCGCGATCTCGCGAGATCTTCCCCAATTGCCGTGTCATTGCCGACTCTACCGCTACCACCGTTAGACTTGCCGCCCACTTTTCAGGCAGGGTCCTTTGAGTTGGAGTTGCGCCAGCGAATGGCAACCTTTGCGGCGCGCATCTGCAGCATCCCTTCTGTACACATCGTGAACCCGCAGCGGCTGGATGCAGTTTCGCCGCTATCCCAGCGCTTTGATGTGAAAGGCGAACTCACCCGGGGTTTCCCGTACCGGCTGGAACACGCCGAAAAGCTGGCTGAGTTGCTTTCATCTTTGCTTAACAACCCTCCGCCAAAGAAGGGGCTGATTACTGATCTGGACGATACCTGTTGGAAGGGTATCCTGGGAGAGGTCGGCGTAGACGGAATCTCCTGGGATCTTGCCAGCAACAGTCAGATCCACGGAATCTATCAGCAGTTCCTTCACTCCCTTGCCCGGCGAGGCGTTCTGGTCGCAGCCGCCAGCAAGAACGACCCGGCTCTCGTCCAGCAGGCATTTGAGCGCCCTGACATTCAGTTGCCGGCTGAGATGGTATTTCCGATCGAAGCCCACTGGCAGCCGAAGTCGCAGTCGGTCGCTCGTATCGTGAAGACATGGAACATTGGGAGTGATGCGGTCGTGTTCGTGGACGACAGTCCAATGGAGCTTGCCGAAGTGCAAGCTGCTCATCCCGACCTAGAATGCCTTCTGTTCCGCAAAGACGATCCGGCTGCGGTTATCGATCTGTTGGAAAACTTGCGCGAAAGATTCGGCAAAGCCTCAATTTCTGAGGAGGACCGCATACGCAGCCAAAGTATACGGGATGGTTCGTTGTTAGTTGAGGCCAAACTTGGAGATCCCACTTCGTTCGAACAAGTTCTCAAGAACTCAGAGGCCACGATTGATTTTCGCTTGGAAACCGGCGGAGGCTTCGGGCGGTCCTTCGAACTGGTCAACAAGACCAATCAGTTCAACTTGAATGGCAGGCGCTACAGTGAGTCAGCCTGGCAAGGCTATTTCGAGCAGAGCGGGGCTTTTCTGCTAACCGCTTCGTATCGAGACAAGTTCGGTCCCTTGGGTGAAATTGCCGTGCTCCTGGGCCGAAAAATGCCAGATGGTCCGCTCCGGATCGATACCTGGGTCATGAGTTGCAGAAGTTTTTCGCGACGAATCGAACACCAGTGCCTGCGATACCTCTATCGCACATTTGATGTGCAAAGGATCGTTTTCGACTGGGTACAGACAACCCGGAACGGTCCAATTTGTGAATTCCTCGCAGGCTTTGACAGCCCGCAGGCGGATTTCACGTTATCGCGTGACCGATTTGAGACCTTGTGCCCGCCATTATTCCACCGCGTGCAGGAGAGCGTTCGTGAATGACATTCGAGCCCGTTTGATGCGGTGCTTCGCTGCGGTTTTTCCTCAGATAGCGGCAGACCAATTGCCCACCCTGAGCCAGGACGGGACTCCCGCTTGGGATTCCGTCGCCACGGTCACCCTCATGGTACTGGTTGAACAGGAGTTTGGAATAACGATGGAAGCTGAAGATCTGGGGTATCTTGAGTCCTTCAATACCATCTGCGAGTACTTATCCCTGCGCGTACCCTCATAGCATGTGCTGGAATCGAACGAATTTGAACCGACTTGTGGCGGCTTGCAATGACAATGCCCCTTGACTTCCAGTACCAACATTTCTTTCTGTTAGCCCGCCGTTCCAGATAGTCGGGGCGAAATTCCCGATCTTTTTGGTTCTTTCTGCACGTCAACGATGCGCATCCGTTCCGAGTTGGGAATCGCCACGATAAAAGACTGCAAATCACTGACAATGACAACATCAAGTGCTAAAAGAGGGGGCAGGAGACTGCTTCTCCACGCAGCGCGACGAGTCTGCGTTTGTGTTCTCTAGGCGTGGAAGGTTGGTCCCTAGCATCTGCGCGTGCGCACTCGAATCGGAACAGTTTTCTTGAGGCGCCGCAGGGACGCCCCTGATGTCCCCCTTCCAGCGCACTCCTCCAGAAGTGAGAAAACAGAGTGAGCGAAGTCGCCATGTGACTTTGGCGGACCGCTCGCAAACAAGAGTTGGGCTTCTTCTCTTGCATCGTGCTCAGCGCACGAGATGGGGGTTGTTATGGAAACGAAATCGTTATCGCAAGTCTTCATTCATGTCAGGTCATGGCTCGGGCTAATGGCGCTCACGGTCTGCTTTGTCGGCATGTCAGGTCTCGCGGCGTTGGCCTCATCAACTACAAACGGCTTTCTGACTCCTAGCATGGACACGGTTCAAGCGTCGCCAACAGTGCGCCTGGATCTGCATCCGCCGGATTGGCAGGACGGGTTCATTCCTCTCGGTCGTGACGGTTTTAACCCTGGGTACGCTGAGTGGTTTACCTTTCCCGAAGGGGACCTCGTTTATAGAATCGATTGGCAGGCGCAGGTGTTGAGCGCCTACAGAATTCAATACGACTGCGACGGCACGCTTTGCATTACTCAGAGGTCACTTTATGGAGGAGGCACCTTTGATCTTCTGCAGTGGAACGAGGGGCCTCAGACGTGGACGCCGCTCTATTCCGGAACTGTCGGCGGTGGCTACTTCCGGCTAGACTGCGTCGGCGTGGATTGCGACTGGGGCGCAAGGCTGGCTACGTCGGGTCTATGGTTGGATACCGGCGAAGTGGGAACGGTTATTTACACGGACAGCGGCGACACCGACGGCCCGAGCTATTCCCGGCTGCTGGGAATGGCGACGCCTGAACCCTCGACCTTACTTCTTCTGGGCATTGGAGCGCTCGGACTGGTTGGCAGGCTGCGGCGGAGTCTGGATCGGTAATTGCTTTTCGGCACTCACTTGACTTCGTGAGTCCTTGGCAGTCATTCCTTCGTGGAGCCCGCTGCCTCACGATAACTCCTATCGCCTTCCGGCGGGCTCCGAATTCCTCTTTCTTACATCGTGCTCAGAGCACGAAATGGGGGTTGTTATGCAAACGAAATCGTTATCACAAATATTCATTCATGTTAGGTCATGGCTCGGGCTGATGGCGCTCGCGGCCTGCTTTGTCGGCATGTCAGGTCTCGCGGCGTTGGCCTCACCAACTGCCAACGGATTGCCAATCTTGGCGATCGACATCACTCAGGTTCCAACTGATTACACTGGTGACGGCCTCCCTCTCAACCTAGGACATCCTAGCGCTTTCCGGGCGTGGGGATCTGATTCTTCTGGTCTCGGTTGGGACTTTGAATTCCAGACGGCAGATCCAACATATTCGCGGACCACTTGCGCTGGCTATTTTGGAGGAGAGTGCATCGAAGGTTACACATTCGATCGTTATGGACAGGGTGGTAGCTTCACACTTACCGGTCCGAACGGCGAGCAGTACTCGGGGGTCATTTTGGACGGTTGGCTCAACTACTATTGGTTGTCCGGCGTCGGCTTCGATGGCGACTACCAGATACGGGCATATGGATCGTGGAACGACGGGTCCCCTTCTGAGTTTGTAAGAGGAATGGGCGGCATAAACGATGATCAGGAGGAACCTGCGACGCTGCATTTCTTCACCCCTGAACCTACAAGCCTTGTGCTGCTGGGATCCGGAATTGTTGGACTCGCGGGCCTGCTCCGTCGCAAGCTGAGCCTGTAGCTATTTCTTGGGCATTCACACGGCCTCTTGAAGACGGCCTCTTGCAAGATCGTAATCGTCAGTTACTTCAAGGGGGACGCTCTCTCCGGATGGTTCCTATTGCGTTCCATCCGGAGAGACACTTACCTCACACCAGTATTCCATCGTTCGACAACACGATTGGAGGGCTGCGGCTCACCACGCCCCGGTCCGCCGCCCGTAATGACCTTCACGAACCGGATTTCGTCCCTGCCATCCGTCAGCGATAGTGTTCTTCAATCCATTGCGGATAGCGATACTTGAGCATGGTAAGGGCCCACGCCGCCTGCACCGTGGCATGTCCGGGGTTAGTGACATTAAATTCGAAGATGCCGCGACACCATCCATACCAGCAATATTTCCATGAGCCGTCCGGCATTTGATTTTCCAGTATGCGCTCCACCCAGCGGCGTCGAATCAGGTCAGGGCGGCCGGCCGCCAGAACGAACGTAGTCCGCTGAATGTAGGAGTCACTGACCCGGAAATCGAAATACGCGTCACGCGCAATTTTTTGGGAAAGATAATTAATGGTGGAATCGAGTTCGGGATTGCTCCCGTTGTAATCGCGATACATGACTAGCGCCAGCAACTGATGATGCCGTCCTCCCCAAATGTACTTGGTGGGAGAGAACATGTTGGCACGATCAGAACTGCTGAGCTGAATATTGTCCGGCGCCATGGCATACGCATCCCAAAGTCGCTCATCGAGTGCGCCGCTCAGGTGCGGGGCGGAGAACATTGGCACCGGTGCTCGGCGGTCCACGATGCGACGCCAGAACAGGTCGAGTTCGTCGGAGGGGTGCTGTAGCCTCTGGTGGTATTCATACAACAACTGTTGCAGGCGCGGATCGCCGGACAGCCTTGCCATGTTTGCGATCATGTACATGACGGAAGGATTCCTCAACGAGACCTCCGGATTGGCCATGATCCAGACCGTTGCACGTTCCACAGAGCTATCGAGTTGCGCATCGAACTGCGAGCGTGACTGGCTGCGAAAGGAACAATTGTTGTAGAGCAGGATGCAGGCCAGCAGAATCGCCAGAAATGCGAAACCGATCCACAATCCAGCCCGCAGACGGCGAGTTCGGGACGATTTCAAGGATGGCTGCGCGGAAGAGGCGGGGTTAGCGGAATGGGAGTCGCTGTCAAGCATTCGGTCATTCTAAACGGAATTTCTGCTTTGGCTTCCAATACCGCCGCACTAACTACCGATCTAGGGATTCCAGCGCACTATATTCCCTTGACTGGAGCGCATTCAGTTTACGTTCTAACGGAGTTGCCTGGGAATCGACATTGGGATTGCAATTTCACCGGAGACAGAGACTACTCGGGAATGTGCGGGGGACGAACGTCAGATTGGTCAACTTTGCTGCGGGAGGCGCAACAAATAGAAAAAGGCTGTGACTTTGGTTATGCTCTAGCCGCCGACTCCTGCGAGGGAGCCACCGGCGTGGACGCATGTACCGTCACAGCCCTTGGTGCGATCACCGCTTTCGCAGTTCCAGACCCCGGCTGACGCCTCGCAGCACAGTCGGTTTTTTCGGGTCTGGCGGTTCCGCCGGGTCACCCCTCGGAACCGATCACCCAGCTTACTTCGGACTGGCTACTATTATGTTTGCCGGTCCTTTTCTGCCGTCGACATGTGCGATCCTACAGCAGCATGGGAAATTGTCAACGCCCAAGGTTGGTGCAAGTGCAATTTATTTTTGTGTGCGAATCTTTTCGCGCAAATGCTAGAAATTATGGGCGTTTTCCGCCGATTCTGCGATTATCCGACACTAATTCACATCTTTTTCACAGCGCGGTCACATCACAGCGATAATCTGGGAGGAACCAGAATTGGCTCTTGACCAATCGCACGTGCTCAAGCATTGTATGTACGTAGGAGTCGAATGCCCGATCTCGTAGCCTATGTGGACGGCGGCTCGCACGGAAATCCCGGACCATCGGGCATTGGAGTCGTGATCGAGAGCCCTGACGGCGAAACCACCCGCATTGCCCGCTGGATCGGGCATCAGGACAACAATGTCGCCGAATACATTGCCCTGCTCGAAGCTCTGCAACACGCTATCGCGGTCAAGGCCGACGCGCTCCACGTCTATTCGGACTCCGAGGTGGTCGTCAAGCAGATGACCGGCGAATACGCTTGCCGCAGCTCTCGTCTGCATTCTCTGAACTGGATATGCCGCAAATTGGCGCGAGCGGTCGCCTTCTCCATCGAACATATCCAACGCGAGGACAACTCCGAGGCCAACCAATTGGCCCATCACGCGGTACGGCGACGCGAACCTTCCTAAAAACGCCAAAGTCCATGTTACGTGGATTTCCTTTTCCATCTTGTGAGGCGCAAGCGTGGAGCACTTCTCTGTGACCTCAATCACTGCATTTTTTACCCAAGAGCCTCAGCATGATTCTTAGCTTCCGTGGATCCGGAGGATTTTGCCATGCTGACCAAGACCATCATTGAACCGTTTCGCATCAAGAGCATCGAACCCATCCGCTGGACCACACGCCAAGACCGTGAAGAACTTCTGCGGGCGGCGCACTATAACCTGTTCCTGCTCTCCGCCGATGATGTGCTGATTGACCTGCTTACCGATTCGGGCACGGGCGCGATGTCAACCCAGCAGTGGGCGGCGATCATGCTGGGGGACGAGAGCTACGCGGGCAGCCGCAGTTTCGACCATTTTCGTGATTCCATCCAGGACATCTTTGGATACCTGCATGTGATCCCGACCCACCAGGGCCGAGCTGCCGAGCGCATTCTGTTCAGCGTGATGTGCAAGAAGGGCGACGTCGTCCCCAACAACACACACTTCGATACTACGCGCGCCAACATAGAATATGTCGGCGCCGAGGCGGTGGACCTTCCGATCCCGGAAGCGCGCCAGCCTGCCACGAGACTTCCTTTCAAAGGGAACATGGATGTGAACGGGCTGGAGAATTTGATCACGCGCGTTGGTCCCGAGCGCATCCCGCTGGTGATGCTGACGGTGACGAACAACTCCGGGGGAGGACAACCGGTCTCGATGGAAAACGTTCGCGCGGTCAGCGCGGTTTGCCGGAGGCACGGTATTTCGCTTTACTTCGACGCATGTCGCTTCGCCGAGAATGCATACTTCATCAAGCTGCGGGAAGAAGGCTACGCGTCCAAGACTCCAAAGCAGATTGCCCAGGAGATGTTCGCGCTGGGTGATGGCTGCACCATGTCGGCGAAGAAAGATGGCATGGCGAATATCGGCGGCTTCCTGTGCACGAATAACGCGGCGCTCGCCGGCCAGGAAAAAGATTTGCTCATTCTCACCGAGGGCTACCCGACCTATGGGGGACTTGCGGGCCGCGATCTTGAGGCAATTGCCGTCGGCGTGCGGGAATCGCTCGAAGAGGATTACTTGCGCTACCGCATTGCTTCCACTGCTTATCTGGGAAACCACATCGCCGACCAGAGAGTTCCCATCGTACAGCCGCCGGGCGGACACGCAATTTATGTGGATGCGCGTGCCTTCCTGCCACACATTCCCTTGGATCAGTTTCCCGGCGTGGCGCTAGCGGCGGAACTATACCTGGAAGGGGGTATTCGCTCAGTCGAGATCGGCACGCTGATGTTCGGGGCGGCAGCCAAGATGGATCTAGTGCGACTGGCAATTCCGCGTCGCGTTTACACCCAGAGCCACATGGATTACGTGATCGAAGTGATTCTCGCAGTGTGGAGGCGCAGGGAACAGATACAGGGAATGCATCTCGCATACGAAGCGCCGTTCCTGCGGCATTTTACGGCACATCTTGAGCCGGTAGAGTGCGCCCAGTTGGTGGGGTGAAACAGCCAATCTTACTGTCATCTTGTGTATTGCACGGGTCGGCGGCCGACCCATAGAGATGGAAATCGGATCAAGCCTGGGCGGCAGCTTCGATCCGGACCGTAGTAGTGAAGGCCGTCTGCGCAGTGGATGCATTGACGTTTTGAAACCCATGAGTGTGACGCTCCTCCACCACGGGTTGTTCACAGTCAACACCTGTAGTGCAGAGAACAGCATGGATAGCGAAAGCCAAATTAGGACACGTCCGACGGTGGGAACTAAAACTGAAATCCCAATTTAGTATGCTAACCTTCTAGCCTATGGCTGTTTATTTGGTGACCGGCGCGGCCGGATTCATCGGCTCGGCTCTGGTTCGCGCGTTGCTGGAACGCGGCGAGCGAGTCCGTGGCTTCGATAATTTTGAGACCGGGAAGACGCGAGCATATTCAGGAAGTTGCAGGGCAAATTGATTTTCGCGAAGCCGACTTGCTCGACCTCGAGGCAATGCGTTCCGCCTGCCAGGGAGTGGACTACGTGCTGCATCAGGCAGCAATTCCCTCGGTGCCGCGCTCGGTGGTTGATCCGGCACGAAGCAACGCCGTTAACGTCGACGGCACGCTGAACGTGCTGCTCGCCGCGCGCGATGTTGGAGTGAAACGCGTGGTTTATGCCGCCTCTTCTTCCGCCTACGGTGAAACGCCGACGCTGCCCAAGCGGGAAGACATGCCACCCAGTCCGATTTCGCCTTATGCGGTATCAAAGCTGGCGGGCGAGCTTTACATGACTTCGTTTCACCGCGTCTATGGATTACCTACGGTCAGCCTGCGCTACTTCAACGTCTTTGGACCCCGCCAGGACGCGAACTCACAGTATTCGGCGGTGCTCGCTAAGTTCATCACCAGTATGTTGCAAGGCGAGAACCCAACGATCTATGGCGACGGCGAACAGTCGCGCGACTTCACCTACATCGACAATGTGGTTGCGGCCAACCTGCTGGCCGCGAAGCAACCCGAATCGCAGGTCGCCGGCGAGACCTTCAACATCGCCACTGGCCATCGTTTCACTCTGAATCAGACCTTTGCCATTCTGAAGGAATTGACCGAGTACCCGGGTGAGGTTGAATACGCTCCGGCGCGGACGGGAGATGTCCGACACTCGCTTGCCGATGTCTCGCGCGCCGAAGCCCAACTAGGGTATCGGCCGCTGGTGGACTTCCGGGAAGGATTGCGGCGCACCGTCGCGTGGTATCGCAGCATGGTCACGGCGCCTGCACAAGCCCTACGCCAGTGACGGCTTGCCGCCGTGCTAGAATCGCGTTTTCCCAAGGAATTAGGCATGTCTTTGCCATCGAAAGCTGCAGGCCCCGAATTGTCTGAACTGCTCAAGCGCAAGATCGAATCCCGGACCGCCAAAGTTGGCGTGATCGGAATGGGCTACGTCGGCTTGCCCCTGGCGCTGCTATTCAGCGAACAGAAGTTCCCCGTAACCGGCTTCGACATCGACAAGAAGAAGATCGAGGTGCTCGAAGTCCGGTGGATCGTACATTTACCGGATCGCGCCCACCGAGATCCAGGCGGCTCGCGCCCATGGCTTCACCGCGACTTCGGATTACGCCAACATCGCCAACATGGACGCGATCATCATTTGCGTTCCCACTCCTTTGAACGAGTACCACGAGCCCGATCTCAGCTACATCACTACCACCGCCGAATCGATTGCCCCATCATCTGCGGGCTGGCCAGTTGGTCGTTCTCGAGAGCACCACCTATCCTGGCACCACCGAGGAAATCCTGGTGCCGATTCTCGAGCGCTCGAATAACCGTGGACTAATGGCCGCTCGCGCCGGCATCGAAGGCGACAACCTGTTTCACGTTGTCTTCTCGCCCGAACGCGAAGACCCGGGGAACGACACGGTCGCACGGCGCGATATTCCCAAGGTAATCGGCGGACTCGATCCGCAGGCCGCCGAACTCGGCTCGAAGCTTTACGGCGCCATCTTTAACCGCACGGTTCCGGTATCGACGCCGGCGGCTGCCGAGATGACCAAGCTGCTGGAGAACATCTACCGCTGCGTAAATATCGCGATGGTGAATGAGCTGAAGTTGCTCTGCCTGCGCATGGGCATCGACATCTGGGAGGTGATTGACGCGGCCAAAAGCAAGCCCTTTGGCTTCCAGGCGTTCTATCCCGGCCCCGGCCTCGGCGGGCATTGCATCCCCATCGATCCGTTTTACCTGTCGTGGAAGGCGAAGCAGTTCGACTTTCGCACCCGCTTCATCGAACTGGCCGGCGAAGTGAACACCAATATGCCGTACTTCTCGGTGGAAGCTGTCGCCAGCGCGCTCAACAAGGAGAAGAAGGCGCTCAATGGCGCGAAGGTTCTGGTGCTGGGGCTCTCGTACAAGAAGGACATTGACGATCTGCGGGAGTCGCCGTCGCTCACAATTATCGAGTTGCTGCAAAAGCGCGGCGCGGTCGTCAGCTACAACGATCCCTACTTCCCGACCGTTGGGCACGGGCGCCGCTACGCGCTGAACATGACCTGCGTGCCGCTGGAGAATTTGGAACAGTATGACTGCGTGGTGATCGTGACCGACCACAGCGACTACGATTATCAGCGAATTGTGCGGGAGTCAAAGCTGGTGGTGGATACACGCAATGCCACCAAAGGTATCGACTCGCCTAAAGTTGTGCGTTGCTGAGGTGGGCTCGCGCTATCGCCGATAGGTTCCCATATATTACGCGCGGACATAAACTTCGTGGCAGTTCTCAATCGCAGCATACAGCGCGAGTCACATGACATCTGGGCTGGTGGGACAATTCATTCCATTGCGATCATTGTTGAAATGTCATTTTTCGCCGGCGATTCGATCAGCCTCCCCGCAACTTGCTAGACCAGTGCCTTCGCTTCCCGCAGCACTTCGTCCACGGTGCTAATATCCACCAGTCCCAAGCAGCCATAAATCGCGGGAAGCACGCGCTCTGATGGGAAGCGGCGCCGCAACTGCGCGACCCGTTCGGTTCCGGAGCGGTAGGCTGGAAGATACATGCGGCCCAACAGCGGATGCCGTCCCCATGCCCCCGACAGCTTGTCGGCGCGTTCTTCGCTCACCAGAAAGTTATGGCGCAAGGTCGCGGCTACTTCGGCTTGCGGCTTGCCTTCGCCCCAAGTGAGATAGGACGACTGGTTCTTGGCATCGTCCTGCAACAGTGCCAGCAAGACGCCGATCTGCATATCATCGTCCGGCAGTTGCTCGACTTCGGTCACGCCGTGCGCAATCAGGATGGCATTATTCGCGATTCCTTCGAACAGCGTGGCCGCACGCGTGTTCATCGTTAGGACAGTGGCCTCGAAACCGACCAACCCACGGACGTACAGATTTTGTAGATACGCAAAAGTTGTCACGTGTCCCGGCACGACCTCATGGCTGACCAGTTGCTGGAACTCCGGAAAGCTGATCTGCAGCGACGCGTTGATTTCGTAGCTCGCCTCGTATTTCGGGCTGCCGTCGGCGTTACGAGCACGACCGAGATAGTTCATGGAGCCGGAGAACCATGCGTCCTTGATTGGCAGGAAGTCGATATTGGCACGCGGTACAGTTGATAGCTCCTTAGGCAAAATCGGCAGCAAATTCGCCGCACTCAGATTGTCGAAGTACGCGATCACCGCAGCGCCGAGGGCGCGCACCGAGGCCATCGGCACGACTCGTTCGCGACGCCAGGAATCAACCGCACCAAGCAGACCGTCGGACTTAGCCGTCGAATGACCCCCACGGTTCAGAAGCTCGGCAACGCGCTCGCGCTTGGCTTCCGGCTGCGATGGCTCCGGCAGCTTGCCGGTGGAGGCTTGTACGCAACGCTCGTAGGGCACCGGCTTGCTTTTGCCGAGTATCTCCATCGCCAGCTCCCACATCGTCCTGAGACAGAGCGCGAGCCCGGCAAGATACTGGCCGCGCAGTCCGCCGACTTTCTCCGCTTCGGCGCACATTCCATCCATCGCTTTCGGCAGATCCACTTCGCGCAAGTACGCTTCGACCGCCTCGCGATCGACCGTCTTACTGCCAACTCCTCCGGTTTCGCGTACGCGTGCCGCCGCCGGCGCGGTATAAGCAGCTGGTAATGGTTCATCGGAGAACCATGAGTCTGCGATGAAGCGTCCTGTTCCCGACGGACACATCACGTCTCCGCCCCAAAGAGTGTCGATGCCGAGCACGGCATCTGCGACAAATCGTCCTACGTTGTCCATTACGAAACTCCCTTTTTGCGAATCGAGCTTTGTGTCAGGGCACGACTTTAGTCGTGCCGAATAGCGTTTTCTCTTTTTCGAGCCGGCTTCAGCCGACGCCACAAATCTGACGCCGGCTGAAGCCGGCTCAGGACTATAAACCAACTCGGTCAGCACGACTAAAGTCGTGCCCTGACACAAAGCTTCAGCGAAACAGTTCCAGCGGCGGCCAAAGGCGTGCCCTGCGAGAAAGCGGATCATCCCCAAACGGACCGCTTTCCCAACGCGCGCTCTCCTCCTTTCAGCGAGCCGAACCACACATACAGGCACAGCCCGACAAAGAGGACTGCCGAGACTATCTGCGATATCGGTTCGTTGTTATAGAACGGCGTCTGAATCAAATCTTCGCGAAACTTGGGGAATAGGCGCAAAGCTGCGCCGAAGACCCCGCCAAGCGCGCCGCCCGCCATCAGCCCGGAGGCAATGATAACGCCGCGTTCACGGGTGGTTCTACCCTGCTCACCGTTGGTCTTGGCCGCGCGCTTGTTCACCAGGTGCGAGAGGAATCCGCCAACTAGTATGGGCGTCGTCAGTTGCAGCGGGAGATAAATCCCCAGGGCGAAGACCATGGACGAGACGCCGAGCATCTCTAGTACCACCGTGATCAGGGCGCCGATGCCAAACAGGACATAGGCGACAGGCTGGCCGCTCATGAAACCCTCGACGATGGCCTTCAGGGCGGAAGCCTGCGGCGCGACCAGCACTTGGCGCACGTCTCCAGGCACAGCCTCTCCGAACTGGAAGATTTTAGCCAGCAGGATGATGGTCAAGCCTGCGGTGATCGCCGCGGCCACCACTCCGATGAACTTCACCTTTTCCTGCGCCGAGGGGGTGGAGCCGATCCAGTAGCCGGCCTTGAGGTCGGTAATGAATTGTCCCGAGGCGCAGAGGGCGACGCACACCATGCCGGCAAGAGCCATCACGAAGAACATGCCGGTGGTTCCGGAGAGACCGAACTTCAGCAGCACCACCGCCGAGACGATGACGGTGAGCAGGGTCATGCCCGAGGCTGGATTGTTCGCCGTGGTGGCAATAGCGTTGGCCGCCACCGTGGTGAAGAAGAAGGCGAAGAGCATCGTCAGCACCAGACCCAGCGCTACCACGGTCCAGGTGACGTGCAGCTGCCCAAAGAAGGCGGCCACGCCGATGGCTCCCACGACCACGCCGAGGAGTATGGCCATGATCGGAATATCGCGGTCGGTGCGCTCCATATGCGGGGCTTCGCCGTGGCGGAAGGCGTGCAGCGCGATGCCGAACGATCCCGCCACGACGCGTAGCGATTTGAGGATGCCGACGAGCCCAGCGGCGGCGATGGCGCCCACTCCGATGAAGCGCACATAGTTGCGGTAGATTTCGGCGGCTGTCATGTGAGAAATGGGAATCGTAGCCGGATAGACCGTAACATCGCCCATGTGGCTGCCCACGAACCAGATCACCGGGACCAGCACGAAGTTGACCAGCACGCCACCAGCGCAAAATATCATGGAGATGCGCAGGCCCATGATGTAGCCGAGACCGAGAATGAACCCGATGGCGTCGAAGTTGAAGACCATGCGATGACGATCGACTAGCGATCGCATGACCGGCACAAATTGGAAATTCAGGTACTCCTTCCAGACATGGAAGGTGGTGACAAAGAAATCGTAGATAGCGGCGATGCAGGTGGCCTGAATCAATAGCTTGGCCAGGGAGCCGCCCTTCTCGCCGGTGACTAACACTTCGGTAATGGCCGTGGCTTCGGGAAAGGGCAGCTTCCCGTGCTGCTCGCGCACGAAATAGCGACGCAGGGGAATGAGGAAGAGAATGCCCAGGCAGCCGCCCGCGAGGCAGATGAAGATGGTCTGCATCGGATGGGGGTCGAGGTGTAGCGCGTAAAGCGCCGGCACAGTGAAGACGGCGCCGGCAACCACGCTGCCGGAGGCGCCACCCATGCCGGTGATGATCATGTTCTCCAGCACGGTGGAGCGTCGGCGGTACATGCGCGCCAGCCCGATGGCGAGGATGGAGATGGGAATTGCCGCCTCCATTCCCTGGCCGACCTTCAGGGCGGAGTAGGCCGAAGCCACGCTGAAAATGATGCACAGCAGCGTGCCCCAGAGCACGGCGCGCCAGGTAACTTCCGGCAGGCTCATGCTGGGGGACACCAGCGGCAGATAGAGCTCCCCCTCTTTCAGTGGTTGATAGGCATTCGCGGGCAGGGACTTGGTTTCGAGCTCAGGTGCAGCGGTGGCCATGGATATAGCCTCCTGGCAATCTGGCAGCCGAAGGAATTGTAAATGGCGGGGTCAAGGGAGGATGTGATGTCGGTTGCGCGTGTCAGAGATCCCAGGCGACATGACCGGGCAAATCTGTCGCGCGTTAACGATTGAGAACTCTCGTCCCAATCCTCGAGGCTGAACTAAGTTGGATTCCGCGGGCGGTTGGGGTTCGTTTCGGTTCCTACCGACCCGCCTAATCGCGCGACCAGTTCGTTCATAGTGTAATGCACGAATTGGGATCCCATCTCGGTGAGGACGTATTGTTTCGTGTCCTCGAACGGCGATTCCAGGGTCGTCGTCGGTCGCCTCGGTGCCCTCGTTTTCTTTTTGAATCTACCCTGATAGTCGGATTCTCTTGGCTGCCGAATTACCCCCCCGGTACTCAAATCTCGAATGAGCATCTTGTATAAGTCACCTTCCGCGGAGTTATCGCGCGGGACGGGCTCTCCGTACACTGAAAGCCAGATGTCATACCGTGTCGGAGGATCATTGCGATTTTCGTAAATGACGCGGATTACCGCGAAGTGGGCCTCATGGTAGGTGTCCACCCAATCGAGAAATAGTCTCAACATATCATCGGAACAGATCCGCGTTCCCGCAGCATTCGTAATGAGTTGCACTATGAGGCGCCGTTTCTGATCCGTATCGGCCTCATCCCATTCACGAAACGCCTTACGCAAAAGGACTAAGTAGGCGTCGCTTTGCAGCCGCTTGTCGATCTCATCGCCCAACCCCTCTAGTCTCGCGGCCATTTCTTGCAAGGTTTGCCGGAGTACAAGCAACTTATCTTGATGTTCCTGCAGCCATTGGTCAATAAGCCCATCGCGTGCGACATCGCCCTCGCGTATCCTGTAATTGAGCCCAGCTGCAAACACACCGCCAATCCAAGGAATGCTGCTCAGAGCAGCGAGCGCCAGAGCTTCATATATACGTTGCCTACGACTCGGGGAGGCCGCCTCTATTTCAGCGTGGATCGAGGCTATGACCGCATCCCGCCTTGCAATTTCTTGTTCACGATCAGCCATGGCGTCAGAATAACATGACACCGCCAAGAGTTTGCCTTGCGTATCCTAGCGCAACCTTATAATTGGTAGCTGGCGAATAAATACTAACTCTTGAGAGGAGAACTGATGGACTTCCAGCCAGGCGTTCGTGTTCAACTGAAATCAGGTGGACCCGTAATGACGGCCGATAGATTCGGGACGCATCCGAGGACTCAAGAAGAGGGCGTATGGTGTACTTGGTTTGAAAAGGTTGGCAATAGGCAGGAACGCCAGACCGACCACTTCAATCCTGTGACCCTACAGAAGTGGGAACCTCCCCACCCAATACGCCTGCGCAGAGCGTAACTTCTCATTTCTGTGAATTTTGGTTTCGGTATGGCTGAAAGTCGTTAAACACCGTGGAAACAGTTTTGCCCTCTAGGTCCTTCACCTTGGGTTTGTCGGGTTCCTTCTCGGAGAAAAGCTCCAGTCTTACCTTGCCGCAATCGGGCCTGATCGAGTCTGCAGAGTACTCATAAAAACCATCAAAGGTGACATCCGTGATCCGGATGGCCGTGTTGCTGACATCGAGCACCCGTTGGGCTTTACCAGGCATCAACGGCTGCACTTCCTCTGAACCGCAGAAAAGCTTCATTTTGTAGAAATCAGTCTTGAAGTGCATACTCGCAGGGCCCGTAACATATCCGTGCGAGGCAGCCATTCCCCGAGAAAAAGCTGACCAGAACGTTTCTTTCAGCTTTGGGCTGGCCTGAATGACGATAACCGGCTCGTATTCGCCAACGTACTCTTCCCAACCCTTCAACTCGTCCAGCGGCTGAAATGTATCGGTTACCGCAGCTTGGCTCTTCCTGTTCCTTTTCTCCTTCTGTCGCGCAGCTCGGACCTCGCTGGAGTAATGTCGATATCTGAGGACTGGAGTGATAATTGCAACGTCATAATCGCCCATCCCGAAGATGTAAGGGCGGAGATCAAACTTTTCAATTTGGGCGTTTTTCTTGATCGAATCCAGCGGATACTTGTCCTGAGGCTCGTTCGGCAAGAACTCCGGGGACGGAATCGGAATGCTGCTGATCTTCGACTTCGCCTGTGAAATAACGTCCTTTGTCTCCTCGATACGGACTATTCCCGAAATACCCGGCCCACTCTTACGCCCGGACTCCCCGAATGTAGTGATCCCAATTACCACCCCTGCGAGTTTAATAGAGGGCCGCCAGAGTTGCCAGGGTTGATGTTGACGTCTGAGATAATTGCTCGCTTCTCAACTTTGCTCACGATGCCGCTCGTCATGATCTTGCTTTGGCTGAGAGGGCTGCCTATTGTGAATACCCTCTCCCCTTCGACGGCTGGTTCGCCGCCAACGGGAAGTAGCGAGACGGGAAAGAGCTCTGGCACCTTGGCAGGGTTAATCCGCAGAACGGCGATATCTTTCTCGGAGTCGGCGGCCAAGAGGGTAGCGGGCAACCGGTGTGATTCATCGACCTGCACCGCAATCCATTGGGAGGAACGAACAACATGCTGGTTCGTGAGAATCAGCCCACTTGAGTCAATTATGAATCCCGTTCCCTTTGCCGGGCCGTACTCAGCCAGCACGGTGACAACGCTGTTTCGGTACTTTTTATAAACTAACGTAAGGTTGTCTACGATTGGTGCGGGGGCGAGCTCCGCTATGGCTGCATTGTCATTGCTGAGTTCGACTGAGTTCTGCGACTCTGTGACTGCGATTTCCACATCCCAGTTGTAGCTCTTTCCTTGAAAATCAGTCGGATGCGCCGATATGACCCTGTACTTGCCAGTGGGAACGCTTAGCTGGGCAGTTCCCTCGAAATCAGTAGTCACCTCGAAGCGGGACGGAGTAGCCGAATCACTCTGTTTGACGATGATGCGTGCCTTGGGAACCGGCTTCGGATTGAGGTCCCGATCCACGATGGTCACCTTGATCTTCAGCGGGACCTGTACTGATACGGTCTGAGCAGTGGCCAAAATGGGGAAAAAAAGCAAAGTAAGCTGGAGTAATATCCCCCGTCCAATTGTCATTGTAGCGCTCCGAAGTGGCGTAAGTTGATGGGCGCCAAGTGAAGGCTACCTCGGGGGGGCACACATTTCTATGACCCATGTCACCGAGCGTTGGTCACAAAAAGATTGGACGGGTGGCCCGGCCAAAGTTCTTGGTGACGCAATCTGTTTCAACATGGGGTGCCCCTCAATAAGAGAGAAGGCGTTGTCAAGCGAAACTTCTCCTGAGCGGTGGGGGAGCACCGCTGGCTTGGTCGCTGAGTTAGCCAAAGCTGAGGAGCAAGACACAGGAGATCTCGCGATTGATCAGTTTGCAGTGGAACCGGCTTCGTTCCACCAACCATCGATTCGGCCTAAAACTTCGACCATGATTCTTCTATGCGAACCTCCAGCCGCCGTCGCCGGTGCGAAAGTGGAAAACGGCTTTTTCGTTTTCCAAGGCCGCAGGCCGTCTTTTGCACCGGTCGGTCTGGAGGCGAGAGCGCCCAATCAGTTCAACGGTCTAGTTTGCGCCGACCAGGGGCACCCGCGGGCTACTCTCGATGCGAACGATCTCTGGATACGGGGTGTTGGTGCGTAGCATCCAGTAGAGTCGTACGGCTAGCTTGCGCGCCGCTGCTACTTTGGCGATGCCTTTCGGCTTGCTGTGGCAGCGGTGGGCATATTGTTTACGAAACCCTGCATCCAGCCGAACCACACTGTGCGCCGCTTCCACCAGCAGCATGCGCAGGAAGGTATTCCCTTGCTTGCTGATGGCGCCCAGTCGCCGCCGTCCCCCCGAGCTGTGCTCGCGCGGGATTAGCCCCACATAGCTGGCCACCTGTTTGCCGCGCGCAAAGCGGGTCACGTCGCCGATGGTCAGCACGAACGCCAGGGCGGTGATCGGCCCCACGCCCGGCTGGGTTAGCAGCAATCGCGCCTGCGGATCTTGCTCGGCCGCTTGTTGCGCGGCTCGATCCAGGGGCGCAATCTGCTGCTCCAGGTAGATCAGCAACTGCAACAGGCCCTGACGCCGGCACCCCGCCCAACCGGTCAGCGGTAACTGGCGAAAGGCTTTCTGTCCCGCTACACTCCACAGCCGCGACTTCTTCTGCATGCCCTGGTTCATCGCCAGGTGTTGCAGTCCGTTCTTCACCCGGCTGCGTATCTGCACCAGCTTGTGGCGGTGAATCAGTAACTGCCGCAGATCGCGTTGCTCGGCGCTCGGCACCCACAGCCGGGGAAACCGGCCTTCCCGCAACAGCTTCAGCACATGCCCAGCATCGCGCCGGTCGTTCTTCTGCCGGCGCACATAACTGGCTCGAATTTCGGCGGCATCTCCCACCCACACTTCATGGCCTAGCTGGTTTAACAAATCCAGAAACCACTGACTGTTGCCCGTGGCCTCCAGACCGATCAACGACGGCGTCGGCAGTTGTCGATACCAGCGTTCCGCTTCGCCGTCGCCGTTTACCAACTTCTGTTCTCCTGTTTCTCCCGTCTCCGGGTCGAACCAAGCCACTTGCTGCCACCGCGGATGGTAATCACACCCTACAATAAGCATGGAAGGCTCCTTCCTTCCCCAGTGTCTTGTCCTCAACTCAAGACTACCGGGTTCGAAGCGAGCCTTCTCTCTTATCCAATCAGTTCTAGCCCGATTTTGGCTAGGGCGGGGCAGTCACATAACCACGTATCACCAGTCATTGACGAGAGTTTCAGACCTACTATTCTCGTGACATGCCTCGCGGACTGAAGCGCCATCAAGAAGCTCGCGATCTCCACTTCATCACCTTCAGTTGCTATCGCCGCCAACCGCTGTTAGCCAGCCCGCACGCGATGCATCAGTTCGAAGTCGCGATGGAACTGAGTCGCGTCCTCTATGACTTTTACGTCACCGGCTACGTGGTCATGCCGGAGCACGTCCATCTGCTGATCAGCGAACCTCAGCGCGGAACTCTGGCCAGCGCAGTGCAAGCCATCAAGCAATCGGTGGCGCGCAGACTGATTGGCAAGCGGGAGCACTTCTGGCAGGCGCGCTATTACGATTTCAATGTGTGGACGGCGAAGAAGCGGATTGAGAAACTTCGGTATATGCATCGAAATCCGGTGAAGCGAGGGCTGGTGGAAAAGCCGGAAGACTGGCCGTGGAGCAGCTTCCGGCACTATGTGACGGGAGTAGAAGGCATGGTGGAAATCGAGTCGAAGTGGACCGGACGGAGGCGCGAGCGCATGGGGATGCCGCTGCGCGTTCGCATTGCCAAGGTGGCAACTGCCCCGCCCTAGCCAAAATCGGGCTAGAACTGATTGGATAAGAGAGAAGGCTCGCTTCGAACCCGGTAGTCTTGAGTTGAGGACAAGACACTGGGGAAGGAAGGAGCCTTCCATGCTTATTGTAGGGTGTGATTACCATCCGCGGTGGCAGCAAGTGGCTTGGTTCGACCCGGAGACGGGAGAAACAGGAGAACAGAAGTTGGTAAACGGCGACGGCGAAGCGGAACGCTGGTATCGACAACTGCCGACGCCGTCGTTGATCGGTCTGGAGGCCACGGGCAACAGTCAGTGGTTTCTGGATTTGTTAAACCAGCTAGGCCATGAAGTGTGGGTGGGAGATGCCGCCGAAATTCGAGCCAGTTATGTGCGCCGGCAGAAGAACGACCGGCGCGATGCTGGGCATGTGCTGAAGCTGTTGCGGGAAGGCCGGTTTCCCCGGCTGTGGGTGCCGAGCGCCGAGCAACGCGATCTGCGGCAGTTACTGATTCACCGCCACAAGCTGGTGCAGATACGCAGCCGGGTGAAGAACGGACTGCAACACCTGGCGATGAACCAGGGCATGCAGAAGAAGTCGCGGCTGTGGAGTGTAGCGGGACAGAAAGCCTTTCGCCAGTTACCGCTGACCGGTTGGGCGGGGTGCCGGCGTCAGGACCTGTTGCAGTTGCTGATCTACCTGGAGCAGCAGATTGCGCCCCTGGATCGAGCCGCGCAACAAGCGGCCGAGCAAGATCCGCAGGCGCGATTGCTGCTAACCCAGCCGGGCGTGGGGCCGATCACCGCCCTGGCGTTCGTGCTGACCATCGGCGACGTGACCCGCTTTGCGCGCGGCAAACAGGTGGCCAGCTATGTGGGGCTAATCCCGCGCGAGCACAGCTCGGGGGGACGGCGGCGACTGGGCGCCATCAGCAAGCAAGGGAATACCTTCCTGCGCATGCTGCTGGTGGAAGCGGCGCACAGTGTGGTTCGGCTGGATGCAGGGTTTCGTAAACAATATGCCCACCGCTGCCACAGCAAGCCGAAAGGCATCGCCAAAGTAGCAGCGGCGCGCAAGCTAGCCGTACGACTCTACTGGATGCTACGCACCAACACCCCGTATCCAGAGATCGTTCGCATCGAGAGTAGCCCGCGGGTGCCCCTGGTCGGCGCAAACTAGACCGTTGAACTGATTGGGCGCTCTCGCCTCCAGACCGACCGGTGCAAAAGACGGCCTGCGGCCTTGGAAAACGAAAAAGCCGTTTTCCACTTTCGCACCGGCGACGGCGGCTGGAGGTTCGCATAGAAGAATCATGGTCGAAGTTTTAGGCCGAATCGATGGTTGGTGGAACGAAGCCGGTTCCACTGCAAACTGATCAATCGCGAGATCTCCTGTGTCTTGCTCCTCAGCTTTGGCTAACTCAGCGACCAAGCCAGCGGTGCTCCCCCACCGCTCAGGAGAAGTTTCGCTTGACAACGCCTTCTCTCTTATTGAGGGGCACCCATGTTTGAACAGATTGCGTCACCAAGAGCTTTGACCGGGCCAGCCGCCCGATCCCTCACCGACTAAAGTCGGTTCGGGATGACAAGAATGAACGGCCTATCGGCGCGACTAGAGCGGGTTCAGCGTAGGTGTATAGTGGATGACGGCGAGACTCTGCGGCAAACCGGCAATGGCGAAATCCTATGGGGACGATCTGCGGCGCAAGCTGCTGCAGGCGCATGACCGTGGGGAAGGAACTCTTGAGCAACTGGCCGAGCGCTTCTCCGTGAGCGCGCCCTGGGCGTGGAAGATCTCGGCCCAACGTAAGCGGAGCGGGCAGATGGAGCGGGTGGAGCAGCGCCGTGGTGGAAACCGCAAAGTCACCGCCGCGGTGGAGCAGCGGTTGCGCGGCTGGGTAGAGACCCAGCCGGATCTGACGCTGGCCGAGTTACAGCAGAAGCTGGAGAAGGCCCACCATCTGCATGTCAGCATCGGACGGCTGTGGCAGGTGCTGCGTCAGATGGGTCTGCGGCTGAAAAAAAGTCACTCCACGCCAGCGAACGCGACACGGAAGCCAACCAGCAGCGGCGCCAAGCCTTCCAGCAAACGATCGGCAAGATCGCAGCGGAGCGGCTAATTTTTCTTGATGAAAGCGGAGTGACCACGCAAATGACGCGGGGCTACGCCCGCGCCTGCGGCGGGCAAAGGGTGGCCGAAGCCACTCCCCAAGGCCATTGGAAGGTCTTGACCATCCTCAGCGCCTTGAGCCTGCGCGGCCTGCTGGCAACCATGACCATCGAAGAAGCCACCGATGGGGACATCTTTCTGGCCTACCTGGAACAAGTGCTGTGTCCGGCTCTGCAAAGCGGCGACGTGGTGGTGATGGACAACCTCAGCGCTCACAAGGTGAGTGGGGTGCGGGAGTTGATCCAAGCTCGGGGAGCTGAACTGCTGCTGTACCTGCCGCCGTAGTCTCCCGACCTGAATCCCATCGAACTGGCTTGGGCGAAACTGAAACAGTTCTTACGTTCGCTGCAAGCCAGAACCGCCGAGGCGCTGGAGCAGGCGGTTACCCAGGCTCTTCCCTGCATTACCCCAGACAACGCTCGATCCTGGTTTCGTCACTGCGGCATAGACTATATACCTTGATTGAAAATGCTATAGAGTCGCGCCCTGATACAAACTGCTCGTAAGCTTAGTTTTTCGCAAGGTATGAGATCGTGCCCTGAGACAAACCTTCGGAAAACTGAGTTTTCCCGCAGCGTGTGAAGGCGTGCGCCTTGGGAATTATGGTTACCTTCGTTCTGGGGAATGCGATTTCTTCTCAGTCCCGCTCCGATCCGCAAAATACAATGAGAAGCGCTGGAGTCAGCCTCCGGCGCCGTGGATGCCCGTTTGTGCCTGTTGCCCTGATGGTGAATGGCTTTCCGGGCGGCGGCAGCGATCTTTGAAAACCAGCGACAACCTGCAATAGAGCTGCAATGGCTTCGCCTCATAATCCCTGTAGTTGTGAGAAAAAATCAGGCGGCAGCGATCTTTGAAAACCAGCGACACCTGCAATAGAGCTGCGATGGCTTCGCCTCATAATCCCTGTAGTTGTGAGAAAAAATCAGGCGGCAGGGATCTTTGAAAACCAGCGATACCTCAGAACAGGGAGGGCTTGGAGGGCTTTGCCTTATAAGCCCGTGTAGTTGTCCACGCAAAGCCAGCTTGGTGCCGGTAAGTGATTTATTATGAATACTTTGCTTGTATCTCATTTCGATGGAATACTTTACGGGGATTCGTGCAAGGTACTGAGCGGCAATGACTTACATAAGGCTGCAAATCCAGTGTTATGAATACTTTGGCGGTAATATGGCAAGATATTGAGCGGCAATGACTTACGGCAGCTAGTAAATACCGTGTTATGAATACTTTGCTGGCAAAGTATTGAAAACAAAGATGCTGCGTAGCGGGGGAGGGGTTCCATCCGCGCCATGATCACGGCTGAACGTAGATTGGATTGTTAGGAGACGGTGGCTCATAATCTTGCCCGTACTTGTTTTTGTGCGGCGCGGAAGCGGCCATCGTTACCTGTACCTGGATTAAGCCTAGCGAGTGAGAAGTTTCGCTTATCATCACCTCGCGCGAGAGCGCCTGGAGCGTCGCGGGCAGCGCATTCTCATTCCAGACGTGCAGCACGTAGCGCCCGGGTGGTACGGAGGCGATGGAGAAGCCACCCTGTTTGTTGGGGACCGCGAAGTATTGGCTGGACAATACGACCACCACCGCACTCATCTCGGGATGAATGTTGCAGAAGATGTACGAAACACCTTCGCGGTCGAAGTGGACGGTGCGGCTGGTTCCGGCTTCATAGAGTCCGAGGTCGAAACGCTTACCGTTAAACAAGGAAAACACGTTGTGAAACCAGGGATCGCGGTTGGGAAAATCCACGGTTGAGCCCTTGGTCACGACCAACAGATGCGGCTCGAAGGCTTTGTTCTTCTGTTGCAGTACGGCGTGCATCGGAGGGGCGATGGCCGGGTCGCCGGGCGCGGCTCCAATCGGTGCCAACCAGACGACGGTAGAGCTTGCAGGAGACAAGTTGGCGCCGCCTTCGGCCACAACTCGACCGGATACGCTGATATCTTCTGGCCACAAGTCTGGTACTGCGCATAGCGCCAACGCAACGCTCAATGACAACGCGAATTGTCTGGCAATCGTCATGGCTCCTTCAGAATAATATTCCCATCGCCATGTTCAGTTGCCCAGCATCGTAACTGTGATTGTAGATGGAGAAGGTTGTCAGCCGACGATATTCCAGAGACAACAGTAAGTCTGAGCGCGGACGATAAATGACGTTGCCAAATCCGGCCCGGTTACGCGTCAAGAAAGGGTTGGCATAGCTTTCTGATTGGTTGCCGAAGTAGCGGATGTCCTCGGCAAAAGGATTGTCCTGTCCAAAGGCGGCGTTGAACTCAAGTTTTGGCATAGGTTGATACTTCAACTGGCCCCAGCCGCCGACGGAATTCAGTGGAAGCACAGTCGTGTTCGGATTGGTGAGAGCTCCATTGAAGACGACGCTGCGGCTGAGAGCGGCTCCGAGTCCGCCGATGGCTTGTCCACGGTAGAAGAAGCCGCTCAGAGTGAACCAACGGTTGAGCGGCAGATTCCAGTCTGCGGTCGCAGCGTAGCCATTCACGTTTCGGTTGAAGCCCCAGTACTCACGGCTGTAATAACCTCCGGCGCCAACCGTGAATGTTCGGCCCAACAACGGATGAGAGTAAGCGACCCGCGCCGCGACAGCCGGCAGACGTGATTCCTCCCCGGCGTCGGGAGCCCGGAACCATACGTAATTGAGGTCATTGGGCGGTTCGCCGGTCAACGGATCAAGCAGGCCCCCCTGCAAGCTCACATTGGAGTGGTTGGAAAATTCGAAGCGATGCTCGACCCGCAATTGCGGCGTCCACGACCAGAGATTGCCTGAATAGGTGAGCGCAGGAACGATCAGGGACGCGAACGAAGTCGGAGCTTGCGGGGAAATGAACAGCCCGTCTTGCCCGGCAATTACAGATGTATCCTTCCAATCCAAGCGAACGGCTGCAGTGCGCAAACGCGCCAGCCCGAAGTTTACGCCATTATAGGTAGCGGGAAATCCGCCGCCAAAATCGAAGTTAACATTGCCGCTGGAGTGTGCCCCGAAGACATCAGGACCGAAGACCTCGAAACCCAGGATCGATTGCCGAAGCGTGCCACCCACCGATCCAGCCGAATCCATCAAATCGGGCTTGAGGACCCACGTGGGTACATCCTGATTGTCCGGATAACCACGATTGCCGAACAAGTTGAAGAGCACGATTCCCGAAAAGCGCACCCGGTATTTCGAGGCGCTTTCCAGCTTTGTCTGATATTGCTCGTTCACCTTGTCGGAGATCAATTGCTGATCTTCGGCGAGCTGATCCACGCGATGTTCCAACTGGGCAATGCTCGAGGAAGAAATTGCTGGCGATGGTTCGTCGAGCGCGGACTCAGCGCCGGTTGCGCTATGTTGGGCTTGGAGTTCCTCTCGCAGGTGGGAGATCTCAGCGCGAGTGGCCGTCGTCTGCTGTTGCAGCTGCAGCACCATTTCCTTCAATTCGCGGATCTGGGATTGAAGTTCTCCCAAGGAGGCATTGACACTGACGTTGTCTGCGGCGGTGGGATTGGTTTGCGCCGTCTGAGTGGAACCCGGCACAGCGACTGCCAACGTGAGAGCCACCGGCAGCACCGAACTCCAAACTTGGGAATACCTGGTGAATTTCATGTCGCACCTCTGCGCAATGATTCTTGAGGACCCCAGGCATTTGCGGCGCGGGGCCAGCCCGTTAAAGCAGCAGACAGTTAAGAGGCGTCCGCTGTCCTGCCATTCCACGTGGCGACCTTCTTGCAGACTCTGGGGAGCACGATCTGCATCACCGTGCGGCCCGGTACTGAACTTTCCAGTTGTAAAGTGCCGTCGTGGTCTTGCACGATCTTCTGTGCAATGGTTAGGCCCAATCCTGTGCCGTTCTCCTTGCCATGGCTGACAAATGGCTGGAACAGTTTGTCATGGAGAGAGGATTCCACCCCGGGGCCATCGTCGGTGGTACGGATTTCCAGATTTCCATTGACCTCTTCCACATTCACCGCCACGTGACCGCCGCAAGTCTGCGCAGCCTGGCAGCCATTCAGCAGGAGGTTGTAAAAGACGCGCTCCATTTTGCGCGGATCGAATTGCGCGGAGTGTAACCCCGGCGACTCTATACGGACGACAATTCTGTGAAATTGAGGATGGGCCTGCACCAATTCGATGGCACGGCTGATGGTTCGCTCAATGGGTGCCTCTACCACATTCAACGAATCGGCGGGACGTGACAGCTCCAGAAGAGAATCAACCAGATCGGTCAGCCGGTTCACTGCAATGCGGATCTCCAGATAAAGCTCTTCGCGTTGCTGCGCATTCAGGTCGGCATCGGCCAGAAATTCCGCATTGGCCAGGACGGCGGTCAGAGGATGGCGCAAGTCGTGCGAAATAGAGCTGGCCATCCGCCCAATGGTCGCCAATCGCTCGGCTTCGAGCAGCCGCTGCTGCGCTTGATGCAGACTCTCACGCATGCCCGAGAAAGCGTTAGTAAGTTCTTCGATCTCACTTGCACCCCGCGCTTTTACTGGATAGCGAAAGTCTCCTTTCCCCAATGCCCTGACCCCGTCCACTAATTCCTCCAGCGGGCGTGTGAAGGTTCTGGAAGTGACGTACACCAGCACGCTTCCGACAAACACCGCACCCAATCCCACCGCCAGCAATAGTCGGCGCAGATGGTTCAAGAACGCGGTGGCTTCGTCATACGACTTCATCACCAGCATGGTAACCGACGGCGCCTCGTCGGGATCCAAGGCGAGCGACGAAACCATGAAACTTTCTCCCCCGAGATTCCAGTCGATCGGGCCTCGCGGGATGGTTTGGCCCTGCAGATAGGCATTGACTTCGGTTCTCTGAGCGGTATTGAGCGTACTGACGACGAGCGTGGATCCGTAAACGATGGTCACTTGGCTGGCCGCAATCTGGCTTACCTGGCGGGCAACGGCAGCGTTCATCTCATCACCCACCGCAACTACGCCAAGTAAGGAGTTGTCCGAGCGGGGTCCGAAGTAGATAGGGGCCAGCACGACTTCATAGAGATGCCCGCCTGCAAACCACCACTGCTGTGGCTGGTCCAGGGGGTTGCGCTGTTCCAGGAGTTGTTGGGCTTGCTCGCGGGTAATGCCGGGAGCTTTGGTGTGAAATCCCACAAACTGGCCCGTGGAATCAATCAGAGCGAACAGATCGCCGCCGGAAAGACGGGACATCTCACCCGATGCATCCTGGATGGTGGGTGGATGACGGGATGTCATGAGGGCCTTCAGACTGGGAAGATCGGCCATAAGGCGGCCGGAGCGAGCCAGGACTGCCTCCCGACTTTTTTGGGCATTGCGGAAAGTTTCGACAGAATTGGCTAGGTCGTTACCGAGGTCGCGTCGGACCTGGTTCTCCACCGTGCGCTGCACAATCACCAGAGAGACCGCAGTCAGTCCCGCAGAAGTTAGCAACATGGCGATCAGGAACTTGGTCCGCAATCGCATCCCACCCATCGCCGAATCTCCTCTCGACTCCATTTACCGGACGAATTTGTAGCCCGTTCCGTGGACAGTACGAAAATGTACTGGATCGGAGGGGTCCTTCTCCAGCTTTTGCCGCAAGCGAAGAATGTGGGTATCGACGGTGCGAGTGGTCGGATAGTTATTGTACCCCCACACTTCGTTCAGCAATTCGGTCCGCGAGACTACCCGCTCCTGATGGTTGAGGAAGAACCGCAGCATCTTAAACTCTTGCGGGGTTAGTGCGATCGACTGACCACCTCGATACAATTCCATCTTGGAGAAGTTCACTTCCACATCGTCGAAGCTAAACGTTTCGGATTTACCCGAAGTCTGGCTTAGACGGCGCACCGCCGCGCGCACACGTGCCAGCAGTTCGCGCGGGCTAAAGGGCTTGGTGACATAGTCATCGGCGCCTATTTCCAGCAGCAGGACCTTATCCAGAACATCGCTAGCCGCACTCAATACCAGGATGGGTACGTCGGAGAATTCCTGCTTAATCTCGCGACAAAGGTCCTGCCCAGACTTCCCCGGCAGACGCAAATCAAGGATGACGATCCGCGGCATGGTCGCGCGGAAGGTCTCCATAGCTACTGTTCCGTCGGCAGCAACGGAAACCTCGAAGCCAGCGGATTCGAAGGTCCGCCGTAAGGCTCGCTGCACGGCCAAATCGTCTTCAATTACCAAAATTTTGTCCATCGCTCCGTTCCACACAACTTCCGAACTACAGCTAACAATACAATTGAACCGGCAGTCAATGGCATGTTGACAATTCTGTGACATCCTCCATTGGGTTGAGCAGCTCGCATCGATCCTGTCTCCAAATGTTGACAAGCTGTTTACGTCATCGAGACAACTCCATCTTTGTTTCTAGCTACATTGCAGAATGCTCCTGGCGATAAAGATTCACAGGAATGCGTTACGGGAAGTAAATTCCCAACTCTGAAATTGATGGAGAAAAAAATGCCCGATACTAAGTTCACCAATTTCCAAGCCGCCTACAGGCCGCGTTTGAGTGCCATGGCGTTACTGGTAGCAGCTACGCTACTTAGCTTGCCGGCAACCGCTCAGAGGGCTATACCGACAATTCTCACATCCGACATCGTTAACATCAGCGTCAATACCGATGCGAACCTGGTCAATCCTTGGGGCATGTCCTCGAGCACATCAAGTCCCTGGTGGGTCTCCGACAATGGAACCGGACTCTCCACTCTTTACGACGCAGCGGGAACCCCTCAATCTCTGGTTGTTACTATCCCTTCGGCAAATGGGACGGACACGGGAACTCCGACGGGACAGGTATTTAACTCCACGTCTGATTTCAAGATCTCTGGCAGCTCCACCCACTTTCTGTTTGCAACCGAGGATGGAACCATCTCGGGATGGTCCAGCGGCACTAGTGCGCAGATCGCAGTTAATTTGAGCCCGGGCGCCGTCTATAAAGGACTGGCTTTGGCCCAGGCCGGAGGCGCTAACTACCTGTATGCGGCAAACTTCAGAAATGGTTCGGTGGATGTGTTCGACGCGAGCTTCAGCCCGCACTCGTTTGGCGGAACCGCATTCCAGGACAGCACCATCCCAGCCGGCTACGCGCCTTTCAACGTCGCCAATATCGGGAACGGCAGACTGGCTGTAACGTTCGCCAAACAGGATGCCGAAAGGCATGATGACGTGGCGGGTCCGGGAAATGGTTACGTCGACATTTTTGACACGTCAGGTAATCTGCTCATGCGCCTTACGCACAATATCTACCTGAACTCTCCCTGGGCTGTGGTTGTGGCTCCCGGGACAGGCTTTGGCCAATTCAACGGAAACATTCTGGTTGGGCAATTCGGCAGCGGTGCAATCGCAGCCTTCAACGCCACCACCGGTAGTTTCAAATCGTTGCTACTTGATCCCAATAACCTGCAGCTGCAGATTAACGGGTTGTGGGGGCTGGGTTTCGGCAATGGTGCCACTGCCGGTCCGACGACCACTCTCTTCTTTACAGCGGGAGTCTTCGGAGAGGCTCACGGATTGTTTGGCTCAATTGTTATACCCCCCGGGGCCATCGGTCCTCACTAAGACGAAACACGCGTTCAATCAAGGAGGGGCGAAAGCGCCCTCCTTATTTTTGTCGAGAATCGTCGCCCGCGCGGAGGTGAAAGCCTTCAAACCCGAACAAGTAAAGTGCCGGCCAGGTGCCGAGTCGATCGTAAAGCTTGTCGGCGAGATGCCGGAGTCGTCTTCGAGCTAGAATCGAGTAATGGCCAGACAACAATTTCTTTGCCGGTTGGCGATTTGGGGCAGCCTCTTCTGCATAGCGAACTCTGTTTTCGCTGGCGCCGCGCAGGTCGAGCGAATCGGCTCCCCGACTGCAACCGCACTTTCCGAGGGGCTAAAGCAAGCGGTTGAAGAAAAGGGATACCGTATAAGGCTGGACACAGGCTGGAGCGCGGAGTTCTGGTTTGCAAAACAACTTGAGACTTCGGCGAACAACGTTCCCGGCGCACTCTATCCCGAGTTGGCTAATGGGGAATTCGTTGGCGTGATCAATCTGCCTAAGGGCATGGCCGATTTTCGCGGTCAGGCAATTCCTGCCGGTGTGTACACCTTGCGTTATCAGACGCTTCCCCAGGACGGCAATCATATGGGTGTCGCGCCTAATCCTGATTTTCTGCTGGCCATTCCTGCCGGCAGCGACCCCAACCCGGAGCAAAGGTACCTTTACAAGAAGCTGGTTGCGCTGAGCGCCAAGACTACCGGCACCAACCATCCAGCGGTAATTGCACTTGACTCAGCAGGCGATCCCAGCAGCGTTGCCGTTAATGGGCAGGGAACGGCGGTATTTACCGTGACCGTTCCTTCCTCGGGCGCCAGTGGAGCTGAGAAACTTGGAATTGTTGTGAAAGGTACCGCCACGCAATAGGTGAAGACAGCGAGATCGTAGTCACGAAGCTTTGGTTCACGATGGCCCGTAGGTTTCTTTTGGTGTGCGATGTTAATCCAACTTCAACTTAACTGCGATTTGCACTCGTCCTCGAAAATAATTCTCCATGAGGCCGGTTCAAAGCGCTGCTTTTCTCCTCACTGTGGTTGCAAAATGCATCACGGTGATGAATATTGCAACAATCTACCTTGTTTGTCTTCCATGTAAGCTAACTCGCTGGTTTCTCTGGTCATAGAGGACGACATCGGTTGCTAAAGCTAACGCCCCACGGATTTCCAGTTGCAGAACGCAACAAATCACCACGTTGAAGAATGCAACTCCCAATCGAGTACTTTGCCCACAGGACAGGGCAACACACACAATCATCGCCACTTACGCGCAATTATCACGACAATATTCCTCATTCGTTGGTTTGGTGCGCCGAATGCCTTAAGAAAAGTGTCAAGCGCGATGCAGCCAAGCGCTGGCAGAGCAAGAAGCCGTCGGATGCGAGGCAGGAGGCGGTTATGACAGTTCTTCTAGTTCTCATGATGTTCGCAATCTTTCTAACTATTGATTTCTTCTACTCGAAAGCAAAGCACCCCGTACTACAGGTAGCCCCGGCAAGGCGTAAACAGGACGAGACCGTGGCGCGCTTGCGGCCCAGCCTGGTGGGCGGCTTCTCGGTTCCCGACAATCTTCGCTATCACCCCGGACACACCTGGGCGTTGAGTGAGAGCCCAAACCTGGTGCGAATCGGCATTGACGACTTCGCTTCCAAGTTGACTGGCAAGGTCGAGCACATCACGCTTCCGCAGCGCGGTCAGTGGATCCGCCAGGGACAGAAGGTATGGAGCATCGTACGCAACGGCGTCAAAGTTGACATGGTTTCCCCGATTGAAGGCAGCGTAGCCGACATCAACGAAGCAGTGGTCAACGACCCCGCTTTGGCGACGAAAGATCCCTACGGAGAAGGCTGGCTGGTAACGGTGCAGTCTCCCGATGCCAAGACCAACTTCCGCAACCTGCTTGGCGGGGCACTGGCCCGGTGGTGGACAGAAGAGTCCTCGATGCGGCTGCAGCGGGTCATGCCGGGCGCGCTCGGCGCCTTGGCGCAGGACGGCGGCGTGGCCATCGACGACCTCGCCAGCACTATGCCCGACGAGCAATGGACCAAGGTCGCGCGTGAGTTCTTCTTGACATAGCCTTCCGATTAGAGAGCTAGTGCCCCGGAGTGCACCTCCTGCTCCGGGGCGTTTTTCTTGCGCCTGTTGACTGCGATTGGAATTGATCGTCCTATCTATGTGCGGCCGCTATCATAAGAAGCCAGAATCAGGAGCTAACCATGAGCAATGTTCTTCTCATTGGCAGAGACTCGGAGACGACGCCTTCCATCCTGCAAGCCTTGGGCGACAGACATTGTCCCGCGGAATGCGCGCACGGAGGGGCGCATGCCATCCGCCGTTTGCGGCAGCAGTCGTTTGACGTGCTCATCACCGACCCCCAAACGACGATTGAGGAAGATCTGGCGCTGATCGAGGAGGTGCGCCAAATCCGGCCCGGCGTGAAGACCATCGTTCTGGCTCCGCATGCCACGCCGGAGGAGGTGATCGCCGCGCTGAAAGCCCGGGTTTTCGTCTGCATGGCCGCCCCCTTTGATGCCCATGAGATTGCCAACTTCGCCGCTGAAGCCGTGTCCGACGCCGACTGGCGCACCGACATTGAGGTTTTGTCAGCCCATCCTCACTGGGTTTCGCTGCGCGCCAACTGCCGCATGTTGACGGCCGAGCGCGTGGTGAGTTTCTTGCGTGAGCTGTGCTGGGAATTGCCGGAAGATGCCCGCAACCAGGTGATGATGGCCTTTCGCGAGATTCTCTTGAATGCCATGGAACACGGCGCGGCGTTCAATCGCCACAAAGTAGTGGAGGTGTCGGCGGTGCGCACCGAGCGGACGATTGTCTTCTACGTGCGCGATCCAGGCACAGGGTTCAGCCGCGACGCTATCGCTCATGCCGCGGTATCTAACGGTCCCGACGATCCCACCGCCCATATCGAACACCGGGATCAATTGGGCATGCGTCCCGGCGGATACGGCATCCTGTTGGCGCAGGGCATCGTGGACGAGTTGATGTACAGCGAAGTGGGCAACGAGGTCCTGCTTATCAAGCACACGGCATGAGGCCGGGCTATGATGGCGGTCACCGCATTGCGCCCTCCCTTCGACTACGCTCAGGGCAAGCTCCTCTCGCCGAAAGTGGGCGAGAAGGGTGGGGCACCCAAAGTCAAAACAGCTTCTCGTCTCCCGGAAGGCCGGACCACCCGCCTCAGCAGAAAAAAGGCGGCCCCGTTGGGGAGCCGCCCGAAGTGAAGCAAAGTTGAAGTGTTTAGAAGACAATCTTGCCGGCGAACTGGATGATTCGTCCAGAAGGCAGGCCGGTGAAGAACGATCCGTAGGGACCAGTTGGCGGTGCCGTCGTCTGCAAGATCTGACCAAACGTTCCGTCAGCAAGATTGAGGTCAGGATTGGTGAAGTTCGGGTGATTGAAGATGTTGTAGAAGTTGGTGGTGAAGTTGAAGGTGAACCGCTCCGTCAACTTGAAGTTCTTACCTACGGTCACGTCGGAGTCGAAGAAGCGAGGTCCACGGTACTCGTTCCGGCGCTGGTTTGGGAAGGTCGCGAACAAGCCTGCCGGACCGAAGGCCGCGGGGTTAAGGCACTGACTGTTGCCATTGACGCAACCCTGTTGACCATCCCCGCCAATTACGTTCGCCACCGTATTAAGCGGGCCATAGTTGGCGATAGAGGTATTGCCATCAATGACCGTCAGTGGCAGGCCCGAGCGCCAGAAGAAGTTCTCGGATATCATCCAGCCGCCGAAGGCCGCGTTAGCGAAGCTGTTGCTGAACTTGAACGGCGTTTGATACACGTAGGTGCCGTTAAAGCTGTTGCGTACGTCGTAATCGGCGTTGCCGTAGTTGTTGCACTTCAGACATGCCGGATTGATCTGGTCCACGATCGATCCAAACGTCTGAGAGTTGTTGTAAGGAGTCTGGCTGATGCCTCCGTTGGAAACATCGTCCAGGGCATGGCTCCACGTATAGCTGAACTGGAGCGACAACCCATGGGTCTGCCGCATGGCTACGCTGGCCGTCACACCGTTATAGTTGGAGACACCGCTCGAGGAGTACTGCTGAACCGTGGAGAAGATGGGAGTGGGTACAGTAGCCGGGAATGGAGAAAAGCCAGCCCCAAAGGCGTTCAGCCCCTCGTTGTTAACCGGAATGTGAACTCCGTGGTTGCCTACGTAGCCGAGGGAGAGCGTGGTCATGTTACCCATTGCCTGTTGGATCCCGAAGCTCCACTGCTCGTAGTACGGAGTGTGGAAGGTTCCGATCTGGTTATTGTAGGCGGGGGTTCTAAACAAGGGTCCCAGTTGATTTTGCAGGCTCTGAAAGGACGCCCCATTATTGAATCCCGACATGATAGCCGAGGCGGTCGCGGCTCCCTGAACATATGGACTGGCAGATGAAGTAGTGTCACCCCATGGTGTGTCGTTGATTCGCACATTGACCAATCCCGGCAAGTTGGTCATGAACGCATCGCCCACCACGGCGGGGAAGGCATCGTCGAAGATGCCGAAGCCGCCGCGAAAGACGGTGTTCGGACCCAACGGCGACCAGGCAAAGCCAAACCGAGGAGCCCAGTTAATGGCGTCAGTGGCATTGTAAAGCTGGTGATTGTTGCCGTTGATGATCGAGTTGTAGGGAGTGGTTGGACTGAGTAGCCCGCTCAGCAAGAAGGGTGTTAAACGGCGCATTCAGCAACGAGCCGCAGTTGGTCTGGCAAACTGGATTGGAGTTCTTCTCCGCCCGCAGGGCCAGGGTAAGGGTCAAGTTTTGACGGACCTTCCACTCGTCCTGTGCGTAAACGCCTAGCCCCCACATGGCGACTGGCTGGGTCAAGCGAGAGGGGAACGCCTGACGGGTTTGCAGAGCAGTTCCGTTATAGAAGTCAAGCACGCCGCCGTCCGAGTAGTTTGGGTCTCCCACGATTGTGCCCGAGTTACCGGTGGCATCACCGAGGAAGATCTCGGGGTTGTTGCGTATGCTGAAGACATAGTCGGTAATGTCGTAACGCCGGAAGTTGGCGCCGAACTTCAAGTTGTGCTTGCCCTTGGTCCAGGAGAGATCGTCAAGGAACTGATATTGCGTGACGTTTGTTCCTTGGGGAAATTCGAAGGCGATTAGCTGGTAATACCGCCCGAGCCCAGATTGAATCCGGTGGAAACGATGGAATAGGGGAAAACACTCGGGTTCACTTGGGTGAAGGTCGCCTGGAAGTGACTGAGGTCCGCGCTGAACTGGTTGGTCATGTTGGAGCTTATGATGCGGGTCCAACCGAACTGGCCGTCGTATGCAGGCTGTTTGCTGGCAGCACTCAGGTCAGGGCTGAACGGATCAGCCAAGGTGGCCTGCGTGCCGTGATCGATGCGAGCGCGGAAGTAGAACTGGTTGTTTTGCGACTGGTTCCAATCGATCCTGAAGGGCAGGATCCATTCCGTTCCCGGCAGGGCTGGATTTGCCTGGTAAGTCGAGAAGCAGTTGTTGGCGTTGAACGCCGAATTGACGATAGGTAACGCCTGACCGCAACTTCCCGCAACGTAGTTGGTTCCGTTGTAGCCTTTGGCGTTGGTGTAGAGGTTAAACAACTTGGTGTAAAGCCCAACCTCAGTCGCGGGCAGGTTCGCCAGCGTCTGACTGATGAAGGTGGGTGTCGGCACATAGACTGGCCCGGTCGAAGGAACAATGTATTGAATAGCTTCGTAGTCAACGAAGAAGAATAGCTTGTCCTTCTTGATCGGACCCCCCATTGACGCCGCCCACTCGTTGTTATTGGCAAAGGGCCGCGGGGTCTGTGGAGAGGTGTGATTGTTGAACCAGTCATTGGCATCCATGGCGCGACCAGTCCACTCGTAATTGACGTTGCCGTGGTACTGGTTTGTCCCCGACTTGGTCACGTAGTTGATCTGGGCGCCGGCCTGCTGGCCGTATTGTCCAGAGTAGGCGTTGCTAATGACGGTGGCTTCCTGTACCTCATCCTTGCCCAAGGTTAGGTTGGTTGCGCCTGAGTTGTTCAGGTTCAGGTACGGATTCATGTCGTTCTCGCCATTGACGGTGAACAGGTTGGAAGTGGCTGGCATGCCGTAGGCGCTGAAGTTGCCATATCCCATGCCGGTGTTCATGGTCACGCCGGGTGCAGTCTGCGCCACGTACGTGAGGTCATTACCGCCGTTCGGTTGGTTCTGAATCATGTTCTGGTTAAAGTTGGTGGACAGGTTGGCGTTGTCCGTCTGTACCAACGGCGGAGCACCGGTCACTTCCACTGTCGTTGAGCTGGCGCCTACTGCCATTTTCACGTTACCAACGGTCGACTGTCCGACGTTCACCGTGAACACGCTGGACGCAGTGTTAAATCCTTCGGCCGACACGCTAACTGTGTAGCTGCCAGGATTCAAAAGAGAAAAGCGGTAAAGACCGCTCGAATTGGAGCTGGTGGTGCGGGTTTCACCAGTGCCATTGCTCTTTAAGGTCACACTGGCGTTCGAGACAACCGCACCGCTGGGATCTGTAACCGTGCCTACCAGATCGCCTGAAACCAGCGATTGTCCGAATGCTGCGGGTGCCATTAGACACGCTGCTAGCAAGCATGCTAACAACGCAAAGAGACTGCGATGTCCTTTCATATACATAACCTCTTTTTCTATTGCCAAAACCCGCAGGGATGACCTCTGGCAATGCTCAGGAGTTATGCAAGCAGGCCACCAACAGAAAGAGGAGCTGCAAGCTACTGTGAAGACAAGGTATTTCCGCTAGTAATAGGAGTATTACCCTCACTAAAGTACTATTTCTCACATATTTTCTATTTTCGTCACGGGACGAACCCATCTCGGGATGATTCGCCGCCACTGGAAGCTCTTGGCGAGTGCAGCGATTGTGCTGGCGGCAGTCGTCGGCGGTGTTATTTACCGGCACTCGTTGGAGAAAGACATGATCGTTCTTGCCGGCTCATGATGGTAGGGTGGACCACCCGGCGTCGATGATGATGATTGTCGCGCCCCTCCTATAACCACCCCTTCGCACGGGCGACGCGCGCGGCCTCGACACGGTTGGCGGCGCCGAGTTTGCTGATGGCTTCCGACAAATAATTGCGCACTGTGCCTTCTGACAAATTTAAGTCAGTGGCGATTTCGGAGCTGGCTTTGCCTTCTCCAGCCAGACGCAGCACCTGGCGCTCGCGCTCAGTGAGCGGATCGGCCTCGTCACTCCACGCTTCGGCGGCGAGTTGGGGATCGATGACGCGCAGTCCACGATGCACGCGCCGCACCGCATCGGCGAGTTGCTCGGCGGGCATGTCTTTGAGGAGATAGCCCGAAGCCCCGGCGTCGAGGGCGCGACGCAGGTATCCGGCCCGCGCGAACGTGGTAAGAATGATGACGCGCACCGGGACGCCGCGGCGCTTCAGTTCGGCCGCGACTTCCAACCCTGTCAACGTAGGCATTTCAATGTCGGTGATGAACACGTCGGGCCGGGTTTGTTGCACAGTGCGCAGCGCTTCGTCCCCGGACTGTGCGCGCGCGATGACCTCAATGTCGTCTTCCATTTCGAGTAAGGCGGCGAGCGCCCCTAAAACCATGGCCTGGTCTTCGGCGAGGACTACCCTGATCTTGTCACGCTTGGCGGCGGCCATGCTCTCAGTTTCGCAGAGCCGAGGCCATTGGCGCGAGAGGCAAATGAATCACCAGGCGGGTGCCGGCCGCGGTCTGGCGCTGCAGCGAGCCGCCGATCGCCTCCAGCCGCTCGCGCATGCCGCGCAGACCGTTGCCCTCAGGAGTATCGGCGCCGCATCCGTTGTCGGCAATCTCCAGCGTACAAAGCTGTTCGTCGCGTCCAAGGCGGACTATACAGGTTTGCGCTTGGGCGTGGCGCACTACGTTGGTTACAGCTTCACGAAGCGCCAGCGCAAGAACGGTTTCCTGGGCCGGGCTAAGCGGAACTTCCGAGGCCTCGCAGTCCACATTGATGCCCGCCGTTTCCAGCGTCTGGCGGGCGCGGAGAAGTTCGGCGGAAAGTCCTTGGCCACGATATCCGCTGATAGCTTCGCGTACATCGGCCAGCGCGGCGCGAGACGTGTGCTCTACGTCCTGCATTTCCTGCTTGGCTCGTTGCGGATCGCGGTCCACCAGCTTGCGTGCCAACTCGGCTTTCAATGTGATTAGAGACAGTGTGTGTCCCAGCAGATCGTGCAAGTCGCGCGCAATGCGTTCGCGCTCGGCAACCTTGGCGAGATGTTCGATCTCGTCCTGCGCGAGTTGCAGTTTCGCGGATGCGCAGTGCGACACCGCCCCAAAATGGTTCCCCATTCCCACCAGGATGATCAACAGCAGCATCGAACCCCAAAACTCCACTGGCAAGTGCAGCTTGTGTGCATACACGCCGAGGAGGGCAACATCCAGCGCAACGAGGCAAAGCACCCGGCGAAGACTGGTAGTGAAACCACCCGCTGCGATTGCATAAACGAGCAGGCAACTGACCGCGCCATGGTAGGAGGGGATTAGCGCCGCCGCCATCAGGAACATCGCGGCGATGGCAAAAAGCTTGCGCGGCTCTGGTCGAGAGAACGAATACAGATACAGGAATATGAACACGAGGCCGTACAGTGTGTTCCCAACCCACACCAGCGGTCCTGCATGCTTCCAGACCGGATCCACAAAGAACCAGATCATGAAAGGGAGCCATATGAGCGGCATCCAGCGATGACGGTCCTCGTTGGGATAGATCTTCCACCAGATTGTGCGAAGAGCAGTCATTGGCCGTTCAGTCTCTATTGTTGTCTGGAATGGGTCTTGGGCACAACTGTGTACCAGATGATCGCCACGGCTGCAATTGCTATACCCAACCAATCCCGGTGACTACTAAGGGCAAGCGCGGTGAAGACAACCATCGCCACGGCCCAGAGAATCCATTGTGCAGCTTTGTTTTTCATAACCACTTCCTCATTCGGTTCTCAGCTATTAACCGTGAAATTCCATAACTGGATGTACGTCAACTGACAACTGACAACCGGCCACTGACAACTGCCTCTCATCCATACATCTTGCCTTCATCGCGCCAGTAGCCCCAGGCTGCCAATCCCAGGCAAATCAAGGTGAACGACACCAGTCCCTCGACATGTCGAAGAGTAGAAGCCGGCACCATGCCAAGACCAACCACGTTCAGGGCGAGCTGGCTCATATGGTAGGGAGGCAGCACGTTGGCGAACATCCGCAATCCGTGTGGCAACATAAAGAGCGGAATCCACAATCCCGAGCAGAACGACATCGGCAAATAAATCAGATTGACCAACGCCGGCGCGGAGTTCGGTTTCGCGAAATATCCGATTGCCAGTCCCATCGAGCTGAAGGGAATTGAACCGGCGACCAGAATGGCGACCAATTGAACGGCCGTCGTTAGCGGTAAGCGCACGCCACCGAACATGATTCCGCCCGCCAGCAGAAGAAGCATGATCACTGCGCTAAATACAACTGCCGAGAAGAGCTTGGCGAAGAAGTAGGCGGCGATCGGCATGGGGGAGGCGCGCTTTACCTGCAGCCAGCCCTGGCCTCGCTCGATGGCCAAGCTCACGCCGAAACCAAACAGCGAGACCGCCATTACCCCAAAGCATCCCATGGTTGCCAGCATGTAGACCGCGGTTTCATTCCGGTTGGCAGGGCTGCCCGATCCCAGCACGATGCCGAACAGCACATAAAACATAAGCGGAAACGCGACGGTCGAAATCGCATAAACGGGGATGCGCACGTTCTTCAGCAACTCGTACTTCGATTCCTTGTAGAAGAGTCCGATGGTTCTCCCCGGCGAGCGACGCATCACGGCGAGTGCTGCAGGAAATGTAGGGGAGGCCATGTTAGTTCCTTCCTTTCGAGACATCGGCGTTATTGTTTTGCGTCAGCGCGAGAAATGCTTCTTCCAATCCTGCATTCGTCACTTCCAAATCGCCCAGCCATGAATCTCGCTCCAACAATTCGCGCACCACCGGCTCGGCGGCATTCACTTGCAGCTCAAAGGCGTTGCGGTCGGCCTTCACGCTGAGCACACCGGGAATCTGGCGAACTTCTGCCAGCGACAACCTGCTGGTGCAGCGGATCTGTTTGCCCATAGCACGCGCCTTAATTTCGGCGGGTGTCCCTTCGGCCACAATCGCCCCTTTGTCAAGCACGAGGATACGATCTGCCAAGGCATCGGCTTCGTTTAGGTAATGAGTGGTGAGAAGTATCGTCTTGCCGCGTCCAATCAGGGTGCGAATTTGCGCCCACATCAGACGGCGCGCTTCCACGTCGAGGCCAACCGTCGGCTCATCCAGAAAAAGCAGGTCAGGATTGCCGCACACAGCGATGCCGAAGAGTACGCGCTGCTTCTGGCCACCTGAAAGCTCGCCGTACGGGCGCTCCTTGATGTCTTCGATGCCCGCGATCTTCAGCGTCTCTGAGACGGGCAGAGGCGCTGGGTAGTAGGACGAAAACAGGTCAATGTGTTCGCGTACTTTGAGCGTCTCCGGCACACGTCCAACCTGGAGCATGGCGCCGAGGCGAGTCTGCACATGCCCCATATGAGGATCGGACCCCAGCACCGAAACGCTACCGGAGTCCGGCCGCGTCAGACCCAGCAGCATCCGCACCAGCGTGGTCTTGCCCGCGCCGTTGGGACCGAGTAACGCCAGCAATTCCCCAGCGCAGATCTCGAGATTCAAGTCTCGCAGTGCGATGACCTCTCCATAGCTTTTCTCTAGATTGTAAGTTTTGGCCACCCTGGCGGACCGCGGGGCTGAGTTGCTGTGTGGCATTTCGGCTAAAGCGGTTGACATCGTTCGCTCCTGTGGCTTTATTGTTCGGCCACTGTTGCGATCATCGGTCATGGCAAGGCCAGGCGGTAGTGTGTATTGTCAGCGAGGGAGGGTGACAAATGTCATGGAATGAAGACGATTCCCCGCCTGCCGTCAACTGCGAAGTGGTTCCGGGAATGGGTTCCCGGTGACTTTTATCACACTTGCAAGTGATTGCAATCACGGCTCGTTGGGCACCCTAGAGGAGACACTTACATGTAAGAGTGAGGGGCCGGAGCCAAAGCGTTGCACCCTGCCTTATGCGACCGTCGGCCGAGGTGAGAGAGGTCTGCCATGTTACTTGCATACCGTCTAGTAAAGCTGATCGAGAGCCATTCCGATGGGTTGGCCCGCAGCCTGCACAACCGCTATCGCCAATGCGATAAGTGCACGGCCTACGCAAACGTGCCTGACAATGAGCTAACCGAAAAGGTGTATGAGGTGTATCGCCATTTGGGCGAGTGGTTGCTGGGCAAGACCGAAAGCGATATAGAGAGCCGTTACCTGGAAGTCGGAGCGCAGCGAGCGGCGCAAGGTGTGCCCGCCAGCCAAATGGTATGGATGATTTGCCTGGTCCGCGAGAACCTTTGGGATTACATGCAAAACCATGCTGAACTGGAGCACCCGGCGGAAATCTTCGGCGAGTTGGAACTGCTGGAAATGCTGGACAAGTTCTTTAATCTCGCGATTTATTATGCCGCGCTAGGGCACGAGCGTGCCACCGCCGGCTACTCAGTGAAGTCTGAAACCGTGTCTGCTTAGGCGAGGACTCCTGTCTATGTCTTGGATTGATCAATACCGCAGTAAGCTGGTCACCGCACGCGAGGCGGTAGCACGGGTTGAGTCGGGGATGCGGGTGTATATCCACCCCGGCTGCGCGGAGCCGGAAGCGCTGGTTGAAGCCCTCATGGGGCGCGCCCCTTTCGTCAAGGACGTTGAAGTCGTACACCTCCTCACCATGGGTACCTCGCCGTACTGTGCGCCTGAAATGGCAGAACACTTTCGCCACAACGCACTGTTCGTTGGAGGTAATGTGCGTGAGGCGGTGAATGATGGAAGAGCTGATTACACTCCTGTTTTCCTGGGCGAAGTGGAAGCATTGTTTGAAAGCGGCGAGATGCCAATTGACGTCGCCCTCATCCAGGTGTCGCCGCCCGACTCCCACGGCTATTGTAGCTTTGGCGTCGGCGTGGAGTGCACGCTGACCGCCGCGAAATGCGCGCGCCACGTGGTTGCCCAGGTGAATGCCCAGATGCCTCGCACCTATGGCGACAGCTTCATTCACGTCAGTGAAATTGACGCCATTGTGGAGCTCTCGCGCCCGCTGTGCGAATTGAAGGTACAACCCACTTCGGAGCTGTTTCGCGCCATCGGCACCTGGGTGGCATCGTTAATCGAAGATGGCGCTGTCTTACAATGTGGGATCGGCGGCATCCCTGACGCAGTTCTGCCCAATCTGATGGACCGGAAAGACCTCGGCGTCCACACCGAACTGCTCTCGGACAATATTATTCCGCTGATCGAAGCGGGCGTCGTCAATGGTCAACGCAAGAACTGGAAGCCACGCAAGGTCATTCTTAGCTTCGTGTTGGGCACAAAAAAGCTGTTCGATTTCCTGGGCGAAAATCCTATCTTCGAGTTTCATCCCTCGGCCTATACCAATGATCCCTTTCGCATTGCGCAGAATAACCGCATGGTGGCCATCAATGCGGCGATCGAAGTGGATTTGACCGGGCAGGTGTGCGCCGAATCGATCGGCTCGCACTTCTACAGCGGCTTTGGCGGCCAGCTTGATTTCATCCGTGGGGCGGCGCGCTCGAAATATGGTAAGCCGATCATTGCGCTACCGTCGACAGCGAAGAACGACACGATATCGCGAATCGTCCCCAGGCTGGCCCATGGTGCGGGCGTTCTGACGACGCGAGCCGACGTGCATTACGTGGTCACCGAATACGGCATTGCCTATCTCCATGGGCGAACCATCCGTCAGAGGGCCGAGTCGCTTATCCAGATTGCTCATCCCAAGTTTCGTGACGAGCTTTACGACTATTGCGAGCGCCAACGCTGGTTCCAGCGCAACGCTCGCGCGGTGGAAGTCACAGGGTAAGGAGCGCAACAATGACATTGCAACCGCGCGGTAACGTAATCATCGATTCGGAAGAATGCAAAGGGTGCGGCTTGTGCGTGGACTCGTGCCCGCCCGAGTGCCTAGTCCTGGCGCCGGAACTAAACAAGTATGGCGTGCATCCGGCCCAATACACGGGCAAGGATTGCACGGGCTGCGGAGCCTGTTTCTATTGTTGCCCGGAGCCGGGAGCCATCACCGTCGAGCGGTTGATTCCGGCAAAATCAGCGACTGCCGCCATCCCCAAAAACCAGGAGGTGGCTCATGAGGCAACTCTGTAAGGGCAACGTCGCTATCGTTAAAGGGGCGGTGCTGGCGGGCTGCCGGGCTTTTTATGGATATCCCATCACTCCCGCCAGCGAAATTGCGGAATATGCTGCCCTTTTGATGCCCGAAGTGGGCGGCACTTTTTTGCAGGCGGAGAGCGAAGTCTCGGCGATCAACATGGTTTACGGTGCATCCTCCGCCGGTATCCGGGTTATGAGCGCCTCGTCAGGCCCCGGACTGAGTTTGATGCAGGAAGGCATCTCGTACATTGCAGGAGCCGAATTGCCATGCGTCATCGTGGACGTGGTGCGCGGCGGACCCGGGCTGGGCAATATTGCGCCCGAACAGAGCGACTATTTTTGCATCGTGAAGGGAGGCGGCCACGGTTGCTATCGCAACATTGTGCTAGCGCCATCGTCGGTGCAAGAGATGTTCGATCTCACCGTGTTGGCCTTCGACCTCGCCGACCGCTACCGGAATCCAGTGGTCATCATGACAGACGGATACGTCGGACAAATGATGGAGCCGCTGGACATCCAGTTGCGCGACATCGCAGCTCCGGCAAAAGACTGGGCGGTCAAAGGCACGGCAGAGACGAAGAAGAACGTGATCACCTCGATCTTCCTCGAGCCTGATGTGCTGGAAGCGCACATTCACAAGCTCGAAGCCAAGTACCAATTGGCCCAGGAACTCGAGACCCGCTCCGAGGAATATCTGACCGAAGATGCTGACGTGTTGCTGGTTGGCTTTGGTATCGTCTCCCGCGTGCTGCGCTCCACCGTGGACCAGTTGCGAACCCAGGGAGTGAAGGCTGGGCTGTTCCGTCCCATTACGCTGTGGCCATTCCCCTCGCGCGAACTCCACAAAACGGCGCAGCACGTGAAGTCGGTGATGGTGGTGGAACTGAACACCGGAATGATGGTGGAAGACGTGAAGCTAACCCTCGACGGGGCTGTGCCGGTGGAGTTCTATGGACGCGCCGGCGGCAATGTGCCCATGGCAGAAGAAATTACCGCGCAGGTTTTTTCGCGCATGTCGGCCCTGGTTTAGCGTGCTCACCCTTGCTCGTCGCGGCGGAGAGGTTGAGCTATGAGGAGGCATTTGTGAACGGGTACCAAGTTATCCACGAAAAATCACCGGCGTTCTATGATCGCTACGAACGCAAAGGGGAACTTCAGCAGCAGACACATTACTGCCCTGGCTGCGGACACGGTATCGTTCATAAGCTGATCGCCGAAGCGATTACCGAACTCGGCGTGCAGGACCGCTGTGTCCTGGTCAGTCCTGTTGGGTGCTCGGTTTTCGCCTACTACTACTTTGACGTGGGCAACGTGCAGGTGGCGCACGGACGCGCTCCCGCCGCTGCCACCGCGCTGAAGCGTTCGCATCCCGAGTCTATCGTCATGGCGTACCAGGGCGATGGCGACCTGGCGGCCATTGGCACTGCGGAAATTGTGCACGCAGCCAATCGTGGCGAGAACATTTGCGTGTTTTTCATCAATAATTCGGTCTATGGCATGACCGGCGGCCAAATGGCGCCGACATCGCTAATGGGCGAAGTGACAACCACTTCGCCCTGGGGACGCCGTGCCAGTAACGAAGGGTTGCCCTTGCACGTGTGCGAACTGCTGGCTGCACTGGAGACCCCGACTTACATCGAACGGGTCGCGCTGAACGACATGAAGAACATCATGAAAGCCAAGCGCGCCGTGAAGAAGGCCCTGGAGATCCAGAAGAATCGTGGGGGTTTCTCGCTGGTGGAGATCCTTTCGCCGTGTCCGACCATCATGAAGATGGATCCCGTGGTCGCGCGTAAATGGGTCGGCGAAACGCTGGTGAAGGCTTTTCCACTAGGAGTCTTCCGCGACCGCAAGCCGGAGCTGCCGCCCGGTCCAACGATTCCGGTGAAGACCGTCGCCGAAGCACTGGATGTCGAGGAGGGCGTTCCGAAAGTCACACCCGCACGCCGCCATCACACTCGCGAGCTGACGGTGAAGATCGCTGGCTTCGGCGGTCAGGGCGTCCTGCTGATGGGACAATTACTTGCGGAAATGGCCTTGCGTGAGCATATGGAAGTAAGCTGGCTACCCTCCTACGGTCCCGAGATGCGGAGCGGCAGCGCGCACTGTCACGTCACGCTCTCGCACCAGCGCATCGGTTCCCCGCTCATTTCGCAACCTGAAGTGTTGATTGCGATGAACGAACTCTCCCTGCACAAGTTCGCGCCCAGCGTGGCTTCCGGCGGATTGATTCTCTATAATCACACGAAACTGCCCGAAGGTTTCAGCGCGCCGCAAGCCAGGGTTGTGTGCGTGCCCGCATCGGAAATTGCCGACGGTTTGGGTTCGCTAAAGGTGGCCAATGTGGTGATGCTCGCGGCTCTACTGGAGGAGACCGAATGTCTGCCCGCCGAGTCAGCTATTTCGGTGCTCGAGGCGACAGTGAAGAATCCCAGGCTACTCGAACTCGACCGGCAAGCCATCAAAGCGGGACGCGATTACGTGGATACTGAAGTTGAAGTGGGCGCCGTGGCGCAGCCTGACGGATACTCGTACTGAAAAGCAGAGCGGTTCCACGATTGGTGTAGCTGCTCGTACGGGTAGCGCGGGCTTTTAGGCCCGCGGTAAGAATGCCACGCGCGATCCGAAGCGTTTTATTCCGCTCTCGAAGCGGGCCTGAAGGCCCGCACTACCCCAGCTGCACCTCTGGAATCGCTATGGCTGTCAGCTCAGCGAAACCCGCCTCCTCTTGCGGCCTTGAGCGAGACGGTTTTTCGCGGCGCAGCCTCCGTGCGAATCGATTGCGGCCGGGCACGATTTCGTCTTTCCGCACATCCTCGTGGTATAAGAATGAATCCAACGTCTGTCTAGATCCTCTGACCTTGATTAGTCAGGCGGCAGGTGCGGTTCTGGGCAGGTGGCACGAGTGGTGGCGCGGGTTTTTACCGTTTCCTCCGCTTGAGTCCGGCCGAAGAAGAACGGTGTCAGGCAGGACTACACCACTCGCTTGTCAAACTCAACGTAGAAGCCCGATCAGGAAAACAGTAACAAGGATCAGCACCAGGACGGCGCGCCAGCGCCTCCCTTCGGGCATGAAGTTCTCCCCAGAAACGCGAGGCGGGACCCAAAACAGGGCCAGAACCGCCATGATCAGAGCTGGCACGAACAGAAAAGCCAGCAACGCGTATTGCCGGCTGCTTTGCATAAACAATCTGCCCTGACGCAAAGGCGATGCCAGAGTGCTTCCCAAGAACCAACACAATGCCGCGCTGCCCAGTCCTGCGATCGCGCCAAGTATGCGCAAAATTGGAGGCGTCATCGTGATTAATAGCAGTTTAACAGTTCGACCGAAGGAGCCGAATTCAGGGACGCAGCGTGTCGCGGTCGTGTAAAGCCGGAGATGTACCGAGGGTCGCGATTCTGTGATTTCAGGTTTTGCGAGTAGCTAGCGGTACTCCGACGCGCTGGATGCGGCAATCCTGGTGAGCTTCCACGGTCTTAGTTTGGGCATCCCCGGAGGCATCGACATAGCGCTCATTTTGAGTTCGGCCGTGGTTTCGCTTGTCAATCGCATGGTAAAGCGATCGGTCTCGTTCGTTTCCGGATTCTTCGCCGATAACAAAAGTCCATCACCATTCAGGGTGGCGTCCTCGATGACCTCGGTGACCTGAGTGTCACCCACACTTTTGATGTTGCCCGCATCGTTGAATTTTAGGTCATGCGCGCGACGTAACGACCCGGAAAGCTTGTCCCCCCGCAGCGCCAGTTGTACTGTCAACCACGGGTGCTCCTCAAACGTTCCAGTCCAGGTTCCGGCATAACCCGCTAATGGAGATCTCTTGACAGGCTGGTTGGATGTGCTTGGTTTCGACGAGGTCTGCGACCAGCCGGCACTAGCCAGCGCAAGTACCATCACTATAACGATCGCAAAACGCATCATTAGATATCCCCTTCGATTCATCACGGATTGTACTCTCAACTCACACTGTGCAAGGCGTACCCCTGAGTGATTGACGATGTCGTAGGGGCAAAGATGTTGATGAAATTAGAAAGGGGAACGGGAGCGCGTTCCCCCTATTGACGAGGGGCGCTGCGGCGTGAAACTACAGCGCCGCAACCACAACTGGATCTCAGGTCATCACTCCCCGGCGGCGGAGGCCAGGCCGTGACGATCGCCCTTGAAAAAGCGTACCGGGGTGGCTTGCCGGGCACGCTCTTCCTGATGGCAGTTCCAGCATAGAGGGCGCATGTGCTGCAGCGTCAGTTGCAATTCGTCGAGGTGCATATGGCGCAGCTCGAAGAGTTTGTGCTGCTCGTTGAGAAGTGCCAGACGACTGCGTCTCCAATCCGATGGGGAAAGGCTGCGCTCGCAAATTGCGCAGACCTTGCCTTCGTACCATTTAGTCAGAAGTCGATCCACATTCTCGGGAGAAGGATCGACCTGCGCCAGGCATTCCTGCCCGCAATCGCCTTTTTCCGGCCAATTCGAGCACGACTTCAACCGCGAATGTTCCTGGCCCCGCAGAGCGCTCCAGAATGCGTATTCATTATCGACTTCTATGTCGACCGGCTGTCCTGAGTCTGGACAGATCGCCGACTGGCGGCCGCGGTTTTGGTAGTAACTTTGAAGGCTCAAGGCCACCGGCAATCCGGTAACAAGAACTGCGCCAAGGAAGAACAGGACGATGGGAAATAAGGCAAAAGTCAACATAACTCACCTACATCCAGGAACGGATCCGACAAGATATTTGTAAGCCGCCTTATCACCATGAATCAGTGACGCCGCGCACACGCGGATGTGACACGCTGGAAGGGCGGAGGCGGCAAGGTCCGCCGCAATGCCCTTTGCGGTTCTGCGACTTGTTCCATAACCTGTTGTGTTGTTCGCGCAATGCGATCTCTCCAGCAACTTCCGGGCTGTTCGCGGGTTCATAAGAATTCCGTTACGCTGGTTTTCGTCGCCATCCTTGGAAGCGAGTTACCTTGCCGACTCAATCGCGCTCGAACGCGCCAAAACGCTGGATTTTATTGGCGACGCTGACGTGTCTGTTGGCGCCGTGTCAGCTACTCCGGGGCCAGGAGACCCCGACCTTTTCCTCCAACGTCAAAGTTGTGAATCTGCTGGCGACCGTGAGGGACAAACACGGCCAGATCGTCAACAACTTGACCAAAGACGATTTCAAGCTGGAGGAAGACGGCCGTCCACAGACGATTCACTACTTCGCCAAAGAAAGCGATCTCCCGCTCACGCTTGGCCTGCTGGTGGACACCAGCATGAGTCAGCGGCGCGTTCTGGAGCAGGAGCGCATTGCCAGCTACGCCTTTCTGGAACACCTGATGCGCGAAGACAAGGACAAAGCTTTCGTCATCCATTTCGACTGGGAGATAGAACTCCTGCAGGACCTGACTTCCTCGCGAAAGAAGCTGAACGTCGCTTTGGAGAAGCTGGACAATCCGGAGTTCGAGCAAAGCGGTGGCGGCGGTGCAGGCGGTCATCACCGGGGAGGAGGGACCACGCTGCACGACGCCGTCTTCCTTGCCTCAGACGAGCTGATGCAGAAGCAGCAAGGCCGCAAGGCGCTCATCATTCTTTCTGACGGCGTGGATACAGGAAGCAAAGTAACGCTGAGCCGCGCGATCGAGGCAGCCCAGCGCGCGAACACCCTGGTTTACTCCATCTTGTTTTCCGACAAAGATGCCTATGGCGGCGGCTATGGCGGGCACATGGGCGGAATGGGCGGCGGCATGGGTCGTCACGGCGGCATGGGTCGCGGTGGTCCCATGGGGTATCCGCAACAATCCCATCCCGATGGCAAGAAAGTTCTGGAGCAGATTTCAAAAGAAACTGGCGGCCGCTTCTTTGAAGTCTCCAAAAAGCAATCGATCGATCAAATCTATGCCAGCATTGAGGAAGAACTGCGCAACCAGTACAACCTGGGCTATACGCCCGACAAGACGGACGCCGCACCCGGCTATCACAAAATCCATCTGACAACTACACAGAAAGACCTGGTCGTCCAGACCAGGGACGGATACTATAGCGGCGGCAGTGCGGCCCAGCCTTAGTCTTGGGCGCACGGCTAATCTTGCCGAGCCATTAACCAGAAATGGCGCTGCTTATAGCAATGCACCGCCGAGTACAAGAAACCATGCTATGGCCACATTCGGGCGCCGGCCCTCGCAGGAGCCATTCTGGTCGTTCGTGCGATAGGCTGTTCGCAACAGTGATCGGGAAGCTACTCTCGGTCGGCTCTGCACTTTGCGGGATTGACAAGAAAATACTGGCTCGCTTCGCACTGGTTGCGTAAGACGCGCAGAGGGACGTCAGTGGTGGAGTTAAATAATACAGCCCTCAGGGACTCAAGTTCGAAGCAGACCTGTTATGGCAGTTCGAACAAGTTCATAGCCTGTAAGTGTGGTGCTGATGGGGCTTGGTGGAGTGATCGACTGGTGTGTATTATTGCTCGCGACGGCGCACTTCTTGGCACTGCTCTGCCGCAAACGGCAAGAAGCTTGATCTTGATGGATACGATCACCAGGTCGCCCGAAGAGGTTTTCACTTCTTGATGCCTTGGTGGAGGATGAATTTGTAGTGGAACTGCTACTCAATTTGCTATGGGCTACTGTGGCTCTCGGCGCGTTGTCCGCGTTGTTGTTACGGCAGAGAGCGTCTCTCGGGCGCAGTGCGGCGGTGCACCTGAAGGCGTGGATTGCACTTCTCACTGTACTAATCGTTCTCTTTCCCGTGATTTCGGTCAGCGATGATCTGCATCCCGCAATGGCGGACGTGGTAGATCCGGCGAAGCGGATTTTACAAGTCTGTGCTCAACTTCATCAAGTGCAACGCGGTCAGTCTGCAGTTCTTCTTGCTGCCTTCTTGTTATTTCAGGTTTCGACAGCTCTTGTTGCGCTGCCAGATTGGTTGGTAGAGGCCACTGCAGCCCGCGCTCTAGAGCGTGAGCGAGTCCCCAACGACGGACGTTCTCCCCCTCGTTTCTGATCCACCTCCTCCTTCTGCTTCAACAGCCGGATTCATCTGCTCACGGCAGCCTCATGCATTCAAACGGTCCGGCAAACGCCAGAAAGAGCACAACCGCAGTGCGCAAAATCTGTAAAGGATACCTGGTGCCAAGAGACACAGTAATCCTTTGCTCCATAAATGGAGAGGAACCCAGAATGGACGCCCCAGCTAACGAAATATACAAAAGCCGCATTGCTGTCTGCATGATCGTCGAGAATCTTCCTGTGCCTGCGGATCGGCGTGTGTGGCAGGAAGCGCGAGCCCTGAGTGAGGCCGGATACCGGGTTTCTGTAATCTGCCCCGAAGGACGAGGATTTGAACGACCGCGGGAGACGCTGGATGGGATCGAGATTTATCGGCACCGCATTTGGGAAGCGTCGGGTACAGTTGCGTATCTCATTGAATATGGCTGGGCGCTGACGGCAGAGTTTGCACTGGCGCTTAGAATCTACCGGCGCACCCATTTCCGCATTTTGCAGGCCTGTAATCCACCGGACACTATCTTCTTGATCGGGTTGTTCTTCAAGCTGCTGGGTGTGCGGTTCATCTTTGATCATCATGACCCTGCCCCGGAGCTTTACATGGCAAGATTCCTTCGGAAGGGTTGTCTTTATCGGCTGTTGCGTCTAGCCGAGCGTTTGACGTTCCGCACGGCAGACGTGACAATCTCGACAAATGATTCCCTCAGGGAGATAGCCCTTGTTCGTGGTGGCATCTCGCCGGATCGCAGTTTCGTGGTCCGCGGCTGCCCCGACCTGCGTGACTTTCCATTGCGAGGACCAAAACCGGAACTTAGGGAAGGACGGAAGCACCTCGTTCTCTATGTGGGTGTGATGGGCCCGCAGGACGGTGTCGGTCTGCTCTTGGAATCCATCGAATACCTTGTCAAGAAAAAGGGACGCCGCGATACCCTCTTTGTGTTGATCGGCTCAGGAACAGAGTTGCCCCGGCTGAAAGCTCTCGCTACCGAACTAGATCTCGACGCGTATGTCAAATTTACCGGCGCACTTTACGGCGAAGACTTACTCGCTTACCTCGCCATGGCGGACATTGGAGTAGCGCCTGATCCCAGCAACGACTTGAACGACAAGCTCACCATGGTCAAGGTTTTGGAGTATATGGCCTACGCACTTCCAGTGGTGATCTACGATGTCACCGAGGGGCGGCGATCGGCGGGCGATGCGGCGGTATATGCAAGACCAAACGACACTATCGACTTTGGTGATCAGATCGCAGAGTTGCTGGACTCCCCGTTATCGCGCAGTCGATTAGGTGCGATTGGTAGAAAGCGAATCGAGAACGGCCTGAACTGGGAGCATCAAAAACAAGTACTTCTTCAGGCGTACCAAACCGCTCTCGGCCCGTCTGTCGGTCAGTGGACGTAACGTACAATGCTTGATCCAGGGAAGATGACGCTTGGAGTTGCTTTTAGTGGTGGAGACCCTCAAGAGGAATCCGGGCACAACGTCCCATATTAGTCTTGGGCGCAGCTTGCGAGGAGCAACCTTCACACTGGGCTGGTTTGTGCGCTGACATGGTTGTAACCACACCGGCGCACGCTCAGACATTCGCAGAGTGTGCCGTATTCTGGCGTAAGATCGGCATTACGCTCGCAATTCCAGGCACTTAGGGAGTTCTAGGGGAGTGCTAGCCGCGCGGGTTGAAATCGAACCTACGCATAAGGGTGCTGCAGACCTATTCCTTACGATTTGGGTACCGCGCCGCCCGAATACTCTAACGTACCGTGTTCCAGCCTAAAACCCAGCTTAATCGCCACTGGACAACATCCGCCCTGCATTTACAATCCATACACTTTCCCGTGGTCGAGGTAATCGCAAGCAGCCAGCGTGAGGCGTCATTAAGATTGCATGAACATCCTTGAAATCAGCGCGCTGATCGGCCTTGGTTCGTTGCTCGCCGGGTTTCTTGGAGCGCTGACAGGCTTGGGGGGCGGAGTCGTGGTGGTGCCCATGCTGGCGCTGCTGTTTCACGTGGACATCCGTTACGCGATCGGCGCCTCGCTGGTTTCCGTGATCGCGACCTCTTCGGGCGCGGCGGCGGCGTATGTGCGCGAAGGCTACTCCAACATTCGCATTGGCATGTTTCTCGAGACCGCAACCACGGCGGGCGCTCTCGCGGGAGCTGCCATTGCCTTTTATGTGTCCGGTAACGCGATCGCGGTTGTGTTTGGGGTCGTACTTCTGTATTCCGCCTATCTATCGAGTCGTCACCGAGTGGAACATGGCACTCAGCTTGTTTCCTCGAAGCTGGCCGATCGCTTGCGCTTGAATGGGTCCTATCCCGGACTCGACGGCAAGCTGTCCTACAACGTCACAGGTGTCCCTGCTGGATACGGACTAATGTTTGTGGCGGGCGTGCTCTCCGGCTTGCTGGGTATCGGCTCGGGCGCGGTGAAAGTGCTGGCCATGGACCAGGCGATGAAGATTCCGTTCAAAGTTTCGACCACCACCAGCAATTTCATGATCGGTGTGACCGCGGCCGCGAGCGCAGGACTGTATCTTCACCGTGGATACATTGCCCCAGGATTGGCAATGCCGGTGATGCTGGGCGTACTGGCAGGTTCGCTCCTCGGAGCGCGCGTGCTGGTGAAGGCCAAAGTCAAAGTGTTGCGATACTTGTTCGCCGCGGCGATCGTGGTGCTGGGATTCGAAATGATCTACAACGGACTAAAAGGGCGAATATGAGCGCGCAAAATTGGGACGATCAACGCATTGAAGTGATCATCGGCGGGCTGCTGCGTACTGGGGTGATTCTTGCTGCTGCCGTTGTTCTCGTCGGTGCCGTAGTTTATTTGGCCCATCACGGCAACCAGGTTCCGAACTACGCCGTTTTCCATGGTGAACCAAAAGACCTGAAAAGCGCGAGCGACATCGTTCACGGTGCCCTCGGCATGAGTGGCCGGGCGATTATTCAGCTCGGTTTGCTGCTGCTGATTGCAACTCCGGTAGCGCGAGTTCTATTTTCAGCAATAGCTTTCGCCATCGAGCGCGATTACATGTATGTCGTCATCACCTTGGTCGTTCTGGCAATTCTGATGTACAGTCTCTTCGGATCGAGCGGATGAATTTCGGCGCAGGTGCGCTTGCCAAGGGCGCTGCAACCCGTTATCGTCGAAAGCCGCCGCCCTTTGCGGTACATCACTTATAAGCGTTGTGGAGGAAGAATGGCGGGAGTAAATCTTGCAGACGCGCGCCGCGTGATCGCGGCCGCCGAAAAGAAGGCGGAAGAAATTGGTCAGCCCATGAACATCGCAGTGGCTGACGAGGGCGGTAACATCGTGGCCCACGTGCGTATGGACGGTGCGTGGATCGGCAGCATCGATATTTCCATGAAAAAGGCCTACACCGCGCGCGCCTTCGACATCACGACCAAAGACCTGGCCACGCATTCACAATCGGGCGGGCAGTTCTTCGGCATTCATGTCTCCAACGATTGCAAGATCATGATCTTCGCCGGAGGCATTCCGCTGAAGCGCGACGGAAAAGTCGTGGGCGCGATCGGCGTGAGCGGTGGTTCAGGCGAGCAAGACCACGCTGTCGCCGAAGCCGGCGCTGCCGCGTTTTAAGCAGGAGGTTCAAATGGAGAATGACATATTCTCTGCAATTACCGCCAATGACAAGGAGGGCGTTGCGCAGTTGATTGTGGCGGACCCGAGTGTGGCGCACGCTCGCAATTCCGGCGGCATTTCTGCGCTCATGCAGGCGCGTTACGAGAACAGAATGGAGATCGTTGACCTGTTGCGGCAGGCGGCAGGTGACCTCGACATCTTCGAATGCGCCGCGTTGGGCGACATAACGCAGCTAAACAAGCTGCTGGCGAGCGATGTCGAGTTGGTCAAGGCTCGCAGCGCCGATGGCTTTACCCCGTTGCATCTAGCATGCTTCTTCGGGCAGCTCAAAGCTGCAGAGATTCTGGTAGGTTGTGGTGCCGACACCAACGCGGTCTCTTCCAACCGGATTGCGGTAATTCACAGCGCGGCTGCGTCGCGAATGGCAGACCTGCTAAAGCTTGTCTTAGGCGCTGGAGCCCATCCCAACAGCCAGCAACAACGTGGCTATACTGCTTTGCACGAGGCCGCCATGCATAACAGTGTGGAAAGGGCGCAGGTGCTGTTGGACGCCGGGGCCGATCTGGCCATCAAGAGCGATGATGGGCAGACCGCAGCCGATATGGCAGCGCAGGACGGCAACAAGGAAGTGCTGGAGATATTGCAGTCGTTTGGCCGGAGCGCCGCCAACGGATAAGCTATTGCGCCTCGGCTTTGCCGGTTACGGGTACTGCCGAGTGCCCGCGCAGGATAGCGCTCCCGATCAGAACAGCACCCGCCAGGAAGAGTACCCGAAGAACGTTAGCGTGTAACACCGGATCGCCAAGCAGGATGCGCACTAGCCCAAAGGCTGCACTGGCGGCGCAAAGCGCGAAGTAAAGCTTTTCCTTGGCGCAATGAGAGGCACGCAACAGGACCAGAAGGACCATCGTGACGATCACATAAATGGTAAGAAGGATGATGTTGCCTGTTATTTTCTCGCGGTGAATCGAAAATGCCTCGGCATGGGAAATCGCCAGTTGCATTCCGGCCACAATCAGAAAAAAGACGGAATGTACTAGCGCGATGATCGCCCGTTTGCGATTAGTGATGATGGCGAATCGATCCATAAACACCCTATAAGTGTGCCGCCGGGCCGAACGTCTGGCTGTGATTCAAGTCACACAAGGAATGATTTTTGTGTAGGCAAGACCGAGAGCTTCGCTGGCGCCGGCATCGTGCGGTGTCCTGGCCGGCAATTCCCACTACCGACCACTACACAGCCATTGCGAGGCGCGGGCGGGCGCCGACCTTTTCAACGATCACGTTCTTCGTTTTGGAAGCGATTGACTTTCCTCTGCGAATGTTGGATTCGCTGGCCATGTTCCAAAGATATAGGGCCGCATAGGCTCGCCACGGCCGCCAGGCCTCGGCACGAGGTTCAAGGTCGCGCGGACTTTCCAGCTCCAGGGCACGCAGAAGACCAAGGTCACCGGCGGGAAACGCATCCGGCTCACCAAGGGCTCGCATGGCCACGTACTGCGCCGTCCATGGTCCAATGCCTGGGATTTCACACAGCCGAGTGAGGAAAGTGTCGGATTCCGCAACTCCCTCGAAGTTTATGCGGCCATCGCAAACCGCACGCGCCAGCGCGCGAATGCTTTCGGCGCGCGCGTTGGTCAGCCCGACGCTGGTGAGCCTCGCATTGGCCAGGACATCGGGTGCTGGGAAAAGATGAGTTAGGCCACCGATGGAGGAGAACGGCCGGCCAAACGTACTGACGATCCGGCCCGCAAGTGCCGTCGCACCTTTCACCGTAATCTGCTGGCCAAGGATCGCCCGTGTGGCGAGTTCGAAACCATTCCAGCAACCTGGTACACGCAGGCCCGGAACTCTCTCAATTCCTCGCGCCAGCGCTGGGTCGGTTTGCAATCTGGCAGCGATCGCCTGCCAATCTGCATTCAGATCGAACATCCGTCGGATCCGCTCGATAATCGAGAAAAGCGCCCGCGAATCCTCAAAACGAATATGCACCGAAAGTGCCTCATGCTTTTGGTCGAGTGAGACCTCAAAATAACCATCGCTGCTGTTCCAAGAAATAGACCGGCGATAACGGCCCATCTCGACTGCCTCAACTCCGGGAATAGCGCGAGCGGCCAGGAACGCCAGCATGCTTTCCCATTGGTAGGGCGGTCGAAAGCGAAGGCGGAACAAATATTGATTCTCGGGTAAGCTGCTTCTCCGGTGAGCGAGACGGCGAATTTGCGTTGGGGGTCGATGATACGTCTTGCTTATCGCGGCGTTGAAGCGACGTACGCAACCAAATCCCGCAGCCAGGGCAATATGGCTCATCGGCAAACTCGTCTCGTCGATCAGCTTTTTCGCGAAGTGCAAGCGGCGCGTATGCGCCACCGCGCCTGGCGTCGCCCCCAAGTGTTGCAGGAACAAGCGACGAAGATGGCGCGAGCCAACGCCCAAACGCGCGGCTAAAACTTCCACTCCGCCGTCCTCCAGGCCACTTTCACCAATCAGCCGCAAAGCTCGCGACACTGTGTTTGAGGTTCCCAGCCAGGCGGGCGTTCCTGGTGAACACTCCGGCCGGCAACGAAGACAAGGGCGGAAACCCGCCTCTGCTGCGGCAGCGGCACTTGCGAAGTAACGGACGTTCTTTTCCTTGGCTGTAGGTGCTGGACAAATCGGACGACAATAGACGCCGCTGCCCAGCACGCCAATGAAGAACTTGCCATCGAAGCGGGCATCGCGCGACAGCCTCGCTCGCGAGCAAACCTGCCAATCTAGATTCATATCCCTTCGCGACCTTAGGTTAATCGATCTTGAGGTAGTAAGTGGACGTTTTCGGACTTTGCTCTAAATGTCCAGAACCCAGCCCGGCGCGATTTTCACTGAGTGGGCGGGCTCTCCCCTTCTTCGGTAGCAACGTCCGCAACAGCAAGACGTTGGCCTTCGACGCTTTGCCCATGGTCGCGCCGTAATTGGAAATGCACAACGAATGGTGCGGCCTTTTCTTATCTGGTACTCTGCAACATTGGAAATCCACATTTCGATGGAGTATTTCGCCACATGTCATATCGACATTTTCGCTGCTGCTTGGCCCTCCTAATCACTTTCACTCTTGCTCTCTCTGCCGCTGCCGCCAGCAAGTCGAAAGCCGCCGCCGATGCGAATCAGCCATCTTATGAGCAGCCTCAACCGCAGCGTGAGACCCTCGATTACGGTATGTACCAGCGAATTCGAGATGAAGGCCTCGGTCACTCCCACGTGATGGAGTATGCCTCGGCATTGGACGACGACATCGGGCCGCGCCTGACCGGTTCGCCCAACCTGAAACATGCTAATGAGTGGACGCGAGATCAGTTCACCGCGATGGGCTGCAGCAACGCGCACCTTGAGGACTGGGGCGAGTTCGGCATGGGATGGCAGCAACTCAATACCTGGGTCCGCATGACAGCGCCTGACACTGCGGTTTTCATCGCTCAAGCGGCGCCATGGTCACCGGCAACGAGTGGCGCGATCAATGCACCGGCAATCTGGATCGATGTAAAAGACGCGAAAGACCTCGACCAGTACAAGGGCAAACTGGCCGGCAAGATCGTGCTTTATGGCGCTATGCGAGACGTGCCTCCCGTCAATACACCGCTGTTCGTACGCCTGGATGACGCCGAACTTAAGAAACTTACCGAGTACCCGCTCAAACCACGCGCCCGCGACTTCATCGAGCAGTACATGAAGCGGTTGGATCTACGCCAGAAAGTTGGACAGTTTTTGGCGGATGAACACGCACTTGCGGTCGTCACCCCAAGCCGCGACGGTCGTGATGGAGGCGGCTCGGGCGGCACCATCTTCGACGACAGTGGCGCTGGCTTTGGCTGGGAGGCGTACAAACGCGAGCATGCCAATCCGCTGCCGGTCGTGGTGATGGCGATCGAGAATTATGGACGAATGTACCGGTTGCTGAAAGCGCATGTCCCGGTCACGATGGAAATGAACGTCGACACCAAATTCACCGAAGATCATGAACATGGCTTCGACACCATCGCAGAGATTCCCGGCACCGATCCGAAGCTGAAAGACGAAGTGGTGATGGTTGGCGGCCATCTGGATTCGTGGGCCTCTGCTACCGGAGCAACCGACAATGGCGCGGGCACGGTTGTTGCCATGGAAGTGATGCGCATTCTGAATACCCTGCAGGTGAAGCCCCGTCGCACCATTCGGGTTGCGTTGTGGACTGGCGAGGAAGAAGGTGAGTTTGGTTCCTACGGTTATGTCAAACAGCATTTCGGCAATGTGCCGCTATCCACTGCCCCCGATCAGCTGAAGCTGCCAGAGTGGCTCCGCAAACCCGCTGGGCCGGTACAGCTGAAACCGGATCAACAGAAGATCTCAGCTTATTTCAATGTGGACAATGGCAGCGGAAAGATACGCGGTGTTTACCTGCAGGAGAATGCAGCCATTGCGCCAATCTTTGCGCAGTGGATAGAGCCTCTGAAGGATCTTGGCGTCACTACATTGACGATGCGCAACACGGGCGGGACGGATCACGAAGCATTCGACGCGGTTGGGATTCCGGGATTCCAGTTTATTCAGGACCCACTGGATTATGGTTCACGCACGCACCACTCGAACATGGACACCTACGAACGCTTGCAACCAGAGGACCTGGCACAGGCGGCGACGGTGGAAGCCATTTTTGTGTATAACGCTGCTATGCGCGACCAAATGCTGCCGCGCAAGCCGCTCCCGCATCCTGAACTGGAAGAGCAGCGCAAGGCGCCGCTCACGAACATCATGCCCGGAGCAGAAGCTGCGGAGAAGGACGCAAAAGAGAAAGCGGACCAAACCCCGCCCGAAGAGTAGGCAGTTCGATTAGTCTAGGCGCAGGTATGTGCTACTTAGGCTCCTGCTTGGAATATTCATAAACCCCGCGCCCAGCCTTGCGGCCGAGGCGTCCAGCCTTGACGTATTGCACCAGAAGCGGCGCAGGGCGAAACTTTTCACCCAGAGTTTTGTGCAGGTATTCGAGGATGTGCAGGCGAGTGTCGAGTCCAACCAGGTCGACCATCTCGAATGGACCCATGGGATGATTCAAACCAAGCTTGAGTGCTTTGTCGATGTCCTGGGCGGAAGCAACGCCCTCCTGTAACATGTAAAACGCCTCGTTGCCGATCATGGCGTTAATCCGGCTGGTGATGAAGCCCGGCGATTCCTTGATAACCACGACCTCTTTTCCCATGCGCTCGCCCACAGCAATGGCAGCGGCCAGCGTGTCATCATCGGTTTCCAGGGCGCGCACCACCTCCAACAGCTTCATCTTGTGCACCGGATTGAAGAAGTGCATACCAACACATTTCGAGGCGCGGTAAGTCACCGAAGAAATTTCCGTGACGCTGAGAGAAGATGTGTTGGAGGCCAGGATGGTGCCGGGCCGGCTGACCTTGTCGAGTAAGGTGAAGATCTCGATCTTCGATTCCATTTCCTCAGGTACGGCCTCGATAACCAAGTCCGCTTCTCGTGCCGCCTGTTCCACCGACGAGGCGTATTCCAGGCGCTCAAAAGCGCTGTCCGCAGCGTGTTTGGTCACCTTCCCGATTTCAACGGCCTTATCGAGGTTGGCGCGAATCTCGGTCTCCGCCTTACGCAATGCAGTAGGGAGAATATCTTCCAGGATGGTGCGATAACCGCCAAGCGCCGCCGCATGAGCGATACCGCGGCCCATAATGCCGGCGCCAATCACCGCGATGGTGCGGACCCCCGCCATCGGCTAGTCTCCCTTCTCCAATTGCTCTATGACCTTTACAAAATTGGGATCGGCCTTGCGCATGTATTCAGCGAGGCGCTTTTTCTCTTCACCGTTGAGCAGATAAAAGCTGCTGTTGATGCGGCGCAGAGTCGCTGCAATATCGTCCACGAAATTCATCATCCGAATTAGTTCACCAGTGGCGGCCATACCAATCCTTTCAAGAGCAGGTAGCAAAGCAGGGGAGTATTGGGTTATGATCCGGTCCGCGATATTCACCTATGCAGCCGGCGTGGAACTCAACCTAAAGATCGGGCAAACTCTTATTCTCGCCGCCACTTACGATTAAGTAAAGCAGGCGGGTGGCGGACTGAGCGCGATTGGCGCTGCATGCATCTAATTTTGAGGCGTCCTCGCCGGGCACAGGGGTTTTGTGTCTCATCTGAGCAAGATTGCATGAGTGCAAGTTTGCCAATTCTAGTCGAGCCGGTGTCCGAGCTGGCGGAGTGTTTTGAGCGCCTGAGCGCCGAGAAGCGTGACCGCAGCCCACTCTCCACCTATCGCCTGCAGTTCAACCGGAACTTCCGCTTCGACGACGCACGCAAGCTGGTGCCGTATCTCTTTCGACTGGGGGTTAGCCATTGCTATGCCTCGCCGCTCTTAATGGCGCGCCCCGGCAGCGAACACGGCTACGACATCGTCGATCACAATCAACTGAACCCCGAGATCGGCACTGAAGAGGCGTTCCGCAACTTTGTGTCTGAGTTGAAGGCCCGCGATATGGGGCTGATTCTCGACATCGTGCCGAATCACATGGGAGTCGGGTACGGCACAAACCCGTGGTGGCAGGACGTGTTGCAAAACGGGCGCGCTTCAGCGTACGCCGATTTTTTCGACATCGATTGGGAGCCGCTTAAATCTGAGCTGCGGAACAAAGTCCTTACCCCGATACTTGGAAAACCGTACGGTGAAGATCTCGAGCAAGGCAACATACAGGTGGCGTTCGAAAACAGCCGCTTTGGTGTGAAATACTCCGATAGGGTACTGCCAGTCGATCCGCAGACCATTCCCCTAATCTTCGGAGTAGGAGAAGATCGATCCCAGCAGAACTGCGATGGCAACGCTGGGTCCGGGGAACTGTACTGTCTTCTGGAAGCATTTCGGGAGCTTCCAGCAAACCATGTGACCGACTCGGAACGAGTTGCACGCCGCCAAGGCCAGGTTCCTCCACTGATGGAGAGGCTGCAGAAGTTGGTCGAGAATTCCAGCCTGGTTCGTGACACGATTGCGAAAGCTCTGCGCGTGCTGAATGGGACGCCGGGCGAGAGCCAAAGCTTCGATGCCCTTCATAATTTGCTAGAGTCGCAGGTATATCGACTGGCGTTCTGGCGCGTGTCGGGCGAGGAAATCAACTATCGCCGTTTCTTCGACATCAATGACCTGGTCGGCTTGCGCATGGAAAACCCGCGGGTCTTCGCTGAAACTCACAAGTTGATTCGCAAACTACTGAGCGAAGGCCTCATCTCGGGGCTGCGCATCGATCATCCTGACGGACTGCTGAATCCCTGCCAGTACTTCGTACGGCTGCAGATGCTCTATGCCGCAAGCCAGTGCCTAGGCGCCGCCCCCAAATCGCGATTCGCCGAAGATGGCATCGAGGAAGGAATTCGCACCGCCTTCAGACAGCACGACTGGATGAATCAGCACGCCCCTCTGTATGTGCTGGTCGAGAAGATTCTGGAGCCGGGTGAAGACTTGCCGGGCGACTGGCCGGTGGATGGTACGGTCGGCTATGACTTTGCCAACCTGGTGAATGGAGTGCTGATTGACTATCGCAACGAGCGCCAATTCAGTGATCTCTACCATCGCATAATCGAAGGCAATGTCCTCGCCGAGCGGCTGATTTACGAGAGCAAGAAGCTCATCATGCACCGGGCGCTGGCGAGCGAGGTTCATGTACTCACAGACATGCTGAGCGAGATCTCTGGCCAGGACCGTCGTGCCCGCGACTTCACCTACACTGTTTTGCGCGATGCTATCCGCGAGACCATTGCCAGCTTCCCGGTGTACCGCACCTACGTTGACCAACACGGCAACGTGAATGAGCGCGACCGCCGCTATATCCAACAGGCGATTGCTCGCGCCAAACGGCGCAACGAGACCATGGCCCCAGCAGTCTTCGATTTCCTGCAGAACATTTTGCTGCTGAAGGGTGATGACAGAGGCGCGACCATATACGGCTACAGCAAGCAACTGTATTTCGCGCTTAAGTTCCAGCAGCTCACCGGGCCGGTCATGGCAAAAGGACTGGAAGACACCGCCTGCTATGTTTATACGCGCTTCGTTTCCGTGAATGAGGTGGGCGGTTCACCTGGCAAGTTCGGAGTCCCCCTAGTGGAGTTCCATCACGCCAACCAGTTGCGTGCCGAGTATTGGCGCAATTCCATGCTGGGGACATCGACCCACGATAGCAAACGCAGTGAAGATGTGCGGGCGCGTCTTGATGTACTTTCCGAGATGCCGCGCAATTGGGCCGCGCATGTGATGAAGTGGCGGCGCATCAACCGTAGTCGCAAGGTCGAAATGCCCGACGAAAGGAGGGTACCTGACAACAATGAAGAGTATTTGCTGTATCAGACGCTTGTAGGCGCTTGGCCACTGCACCTGGATAGCGAGGAAGAGCGTCTCAGCTTTGTACGCCGCATGCAACAGTACATGGAGAAGGCGCTGCACGAGGCCAAGATCAATGTGAGCTGGCTGAGCCCGAACCCCGACTACGTTGCGGGCATCCATCGCTTCATTGAGGCCATCTTGTCGCCGACGTATTTGGGCAAGCTGAACTTTTTCTGGGATTCGATACAGAAGTTTCTACCCGCCGTGCAGTTTTTCGGCGGCATCAACTCGTTGACGCAAACTTTGCTGAAATTAACCTCTCCCGGCATTCCCGATATTTATCAAGGCCAGGAACTTTGGGATTTCAGTCTTGTTGATCCCGACAACCGGCGACCGGTCGATTTCGACTTGCGTGAGCGCACTCTCGAACAGCTGACCTCATGGATACACGCAGGCGATCTGGTGGGACTTTGCCAGCAAATGCTGCGTAACTACCAAGATGGAGGAATCAAGCTTTGGGTCACGATGCGAGCGTTGAACTTGCGGCGAGAACGCCCGGACCTGTTCCGAGTCGGCAAGTATATTCCGCTACAGGCAAACCGTGGCAAAGAGGACCACGTGGTAGCGTTCGCGCGAGTTCGACAGGGAGAAGCCGTGATTGTAGCGGCTCCGCGGCTGAGTTACACGTTGATGAAGGGAAACCCGGAACCACCGCTGGCAGCGGTCTGGAATGATTCGGAGCTGGTATTGCCGCCGGAACTGAGGGGTGCTCGGTGGCGTAACATCCTTACTGGCGAAGAGCTTGCTGGGGCAGGAAGGCCCCCGCTATGCCGCGAAGTTTTCGGTCACTTTCCCGTCGCCCTTTTCACCATGGGCTGACGGCTGTTGCACACATTCGTCGCGATCAGTGACTTGGACCAGGGCAGCGAGCTTTTCCGCAAGCGGCGCGGTCAATGCGCCAGGTCGCAAACGCCAGGACCAGTTGCCAACTGTCTTGCTCGGAACGTTCATGCGGGCATCACTACCGAGTCCCAGGACGTCTTGTACCGGTATCACGCTGAGATTCGCCACTGAGGTCAAGGCTGCTCGAATAAATGACCAATGCACTCCATCGTCACCGATTCCCATGTAGGCAGTCGCCGCCGCCTTTTCCTCTTCGGTTGCGCATGAGTTCCACCACCCTACAGTGGTGTCGTTATCATGCGTGCCCGTGTACACGATTGCGTCAGGCTCGAATCGATGTGGCAGGTACACGTGTGCACCGCGATCTCCGAACCCGAATTGCAGGACCTTCATCCCTGGCATCCCCAGCCTCTTGCGCAAATCGTCCACTTGCTGGGTGATATGGCCGAGATCTTCGGCGATGAACGGGAGCTTGCCCAGAGCGCCCTTAAGCGCTTCGAATAAACTGGCATTCGGTCCGTCCACCCAACGGCCGTGGATTGCGGTCGGTTCATCGGCGGGAATTTCCCAGCAAGCTTCGAAGCCACGAAAGTGATCGAGGCGGACGATATCGCAAGTCTCAATCGCCCAGCGCATCCGCTTAATCCACCAACCGTAGCCGTCAGAGCGGAGCGCATCCCAGTCGTACAGCGGATTTCCCCAGCGCTGACCAGTTTCGCTGAAAGCATCAGGCGGAACGCCGGCCACCACCTCGGGTGAAAGGTCTTTCTTCAAACGGAAGATTTCGGGATGAGTCCAGACATCGGCGCTATCGTAGCTGACGAAGATTGCGATATCGCCAATGACGCTAATGCCACGCTCGCGACAATAAAAGCGCAAAGCTGCCCACTGCTCAAAGAATGCGAATTGAAGGAAGCGCTCCTCGTCGAGTTGCTCGCGCAACTCAGTGTGCACTTTCGCCATGGCACCCGGTTGCCGGCGAACGATTTCCTCGGGCCATCTGTTCCAAGGCTGATCGCCATAACGTTCACGCAAGCTGCTAAACAGCACGTAATCTTCAAGCCACCAGCGATTTTCGCGGCAGAAATGGTCGTAGCGCTCATGGGAATCGGCTGGCGCTGACTGCAAGAAGTTTCTGGCCGCCTCCCGTAAGAGCGGAAGTTTGTGCTGTCGCACGGTGTCAAAATCAACTGCAGACTCCCCGTCGGGTACTGCCTTGACTCGCTCACGATCAATAAAACCACGATCAGCGAGACGTTCCAGGCTGACCAGCAGGGCATTCGCGGCGAATGCCGAAGTGCAGGAGTACGGCGAGTTGCCATATCCCACCGGGCCCAGCGGAAGGACCTGCCACAAGGTCTGCTTGGCTGCGGCAAGCCAGTCCACAAACTCATATGCAGCCGGACCGAGATCACCAATTCCACCTCGCGAAGGGAGCGAGGTGGGATGAAACAGAATCCCGGATGAGCGTCGCGAAAGCATGAGTAAGACCAACGGAAGTAAACAATTGTCGCCCGCAACTGCCATTCATTCCGCTTGCGGCTGATCAAAACAAAGTAGGCCAGCAGACTTTTTCCGCTGGCCCGTGACTCGGAACCACTGGGCGGGTGTTAAGTCCCCTCGGAAAGGTTGGACAGACGCTCCATCTCCGCCTTATTGATTTTGATCTTTCCTTCTTTCTCCAGCCGATCACGCAGGCTTTGTACGTAGAGCCCTTCAAACGCGGTGCGGTTCTGCTCCAGTAGCGATTCCTTCGCGCGATCCCAGTTCTGTTTTACTTCTTCCGGAGATGGCTGCTGGATTTCCAGCATGCTCAACACAATTCCATTCGGCCCGCCCTGAAGGGGACCGCTGATCTCGCCAGGCTTCATGCTAAAGGCAACAGCGGCGGCGCCGTTCATCGGGCCGATTTCGGGCACCTGCGCGTTGGCATCAACCAAATCGCTAGTTTTGAGCGTTGCGCCCAAATCCTTGGCCGCCTTTTTCAGGTCGTGGTTTGCGTGGGCACGGTCGGATAGCTCCTGGGTCTTTTGCGCTAGCAGCGCTTGCGCGCGTTGCTGCTTGAACTGCTCCGCCACTTCCGCCTTGATCTGTTCGTACGTAGGCGTTTGCGGTGGCAGAATGTCCGTCACCTGGTAGATTGCATATCCCTGTGAGGTCTGCGCTGTGCCAGGAGGATCGTTCGTCTTCGCTTCAAACAGCGCACTGACCAGATCTTTGGCGTTGCCGACTCCGGGGAGAGGATCGGTTTGTGTGACGAAATCCGTAGTGATAACGAGTAGGCCCTTTTCGCTGGCAGCCTTGTCAAGACCTGCAGTCCGGGCCAGTGTTTGCACAGTATTGGCCAAATTTTGCGCCTCACTAGAGGCTTCCTGCTGCTTAATCAATGGCTCAATCTGTGACTTTACTTCTTCCAGCGGCTTCAACCGCGCCTGTTGTTTAGCTTCAACATGGATGATGTGAAAGCCGTAGCTGGTGCGGATGACGCCGGTGGTCTGGCCAACCGGCGTGTTGAAGGCCGCCTGCTCGAACTCCGGAACCGTGCGGCCGCGCGTCAGTGGAGGCAGCAGCCCGCCGTTCTGCGCACTGCCCGGATCTTCGGAGTACTTCTTGGCGAGATCGGCGAAGTTGGCGCCATTTTTCAACTGCTGCGCAATGTCTTCGGCCTTGCTCCGCGCCGCGTCCACACCTTTCTGGTCGATCTTGCCATCAGCATCGGGCGGTGGCGTCTTGATCAGGATGTGCCGCACTGTCACCGTCTCCGGAAGACGATACTCGTCCTGGTGCTGCCGGTAGTACTGCTGCAACTGGGCCTGGCTCACCGAAACCTTGTCCGCCAGCTTTGCAGTGTCGATCAGGATGTAGCGCGCCTTCCGTTTCTCCGGAATGGAATTTACGTATTGCTGCTTGTTTTGCTCGTAAAATGCCTTCAGCTCGGCATCAGTCGGCTTGACCTGTTTCTTAACGTCGTCCAGTGTCAGCACGGCATATTCAAACTTCACCTTCACGCCCTGCTTCTGAACTTGCTCGGCGACATCCTTGTCGCTTACGGAGACTGCACCATTGATGAGGGCCAGCAGTTTCCGCTGCGCAATCTCCGCCTTCACTTCCTGTTCAAACTGCTGCACGCCGATGCCAAACTGGTTCTGAACGAAATCTTCATAGGCCTGCTGACCAATGAAATTTCCCCCGGGGAATAACATCTGTCCCATTTGTCCTTGATGCAGATAACTGCGGAGTTCCTCATCGCTAACGCCAAGACCCAAACGGCCGGCTTCATACACCAGAGCCTTCTGAGTGATCATCCCTTGCGCAGCCCGCTGCATCAGATAGGGCATGAGGGCCGGAGGGATGCTGCCCCCCTTGAATTGCTGACGACCGATAAGGCGAGCCTGCTGCGATACCTCCTGCAGGCTGACGTCCTGACTGCCAACTCTTGCCAATATCCCGGTTTGAGTGATGCCGCCGCCGAACAGATCGTTGAGGAAGCCGCCGCCCGGGATGAGGGTGATCACCATCATCACGCAGATAACGAGAAGGATGCCGCCCAGAACAATTTTCTTGATCGGGCCGGGCGTTTGCAGAAATCGAATCATGCTTTAGGAACTCCAGAGGGATGGCTGAATCTTTGATTATAAACCAGCATCGATGTAGGCGCAGGCTCCCAGCCCTCACCTACTTAGCGCTTCGTGAGCCATCCAGGCAACCGCCTGGCTGCTATCCCGCCCCACTCGCTGCTGAAATTCACCGAACAAGTGCAACCACTTTCCAAGCCCACTATCGAGTATGTTGTAATAGAAAAAGCTTAGTATGCCTAAATCGTCATCAGGGTTACGGCGGCGCGTCCTAGTGTACAAACGCCGCCTTCGCGAATGGAAGATGATCGCCAAGGGGGTGGCCTCAACTGACCACCCGGTGTTGGCACACATTATCCCCATTCGCCGCTGTAATCTCGCGTGTACTTATTGCAACGAGTTCGACGACTTCTCCAAACCGGTTCCTACGGAAACCATGAAGCGCCGCGTTGACGAGTTGGCGCGGCTTGGCACGTCGATCGTCACCTTCAGTGGCGGCGAGCCTTTGTTGCATCCCGACCTCGATGACATCATTGCCCACGTTCGTACCCACCCAATCATTGCAGGTTTGATCACCAACGGTTACCTGCTGACGGCCGACCGCATTAAGCGTCTGAACCGCGCCGGTCTCGACCATCTGCAGATCAGTATCGACAACGTGATGCCCGATGAGGTCTCGAAAAAGTCGCTGAAGGTGCTCGATAAGAAGCTGCAACTGCTGGCCGAACATGCGGAGTTCCACGTCAACATCAATTCAGTCGTTGGCGGTGGTATCCACAATCCCCACGATGCGCTGGTCGTGGGCCGGCGCGCCGTGCAACTCGGCTTCACTTCTACCATTGGCATCATCCATGATGGCGAAGGACAGCTCCAGCCGCTCAATGAGGACGAGCGCGAAGTATTCTTGAAGATGCAGGGGCTGGAGAAACGCCACTACGCGCGCTTCAACTGGTTCCAGAACAACATCGCCAATGGCAAGCCAAACCAATGGCGATGCCGCGCGGGAGCGCGCTATCTCTACATTTGCGAAGACGGCTTGGTGCACTACTGTTCCCAGCAGCGTGGCTATCCCGGCATCCCGTTGGAGCAATACACCGTTGCTGATATCCGACGTGAGTTCCTTACGGAAAAGAGTTGTGCTCCTCACTGCACGGTGTCATGCGTGCATCATGTGTCATACATGGATTTCTGGCGGGCCCCCCAAACCCTCCACCCTCCGCACCCCTCAGTAGATGCTGGCCAGCTGGTACAAATCGAATAATGAGCGAATGTTATAATTTGGCCTGCCCTTCTGCGGTGTTTCCTCACAAGCGGGCGCGTAGCTCAACTGGCAGAGCAACTGACTCTTAATCAGTAGGTTGAAGGTTCGATTCCTTCCGCGCTCACCAACCTTTTCAACAACTTATGGTTGGTCACATCCCTCCCGCTGAACGACTGTGGCTGTTTTTTGTGGCTGTGGGAAATCCCAAGTCCTTCTGTTGATTCCGGCGGTCGATTACATTCTTGATCTGAGCGGTTTCCGGGTGCAGGTAAACCATGGTTGTACTCAGGCTCTCGTGACCCATCACCTCTTTGACCAAGCCTGGGTTTCTCGTCTCCGCCATAGCCACCGTCCCAAAAGTGTGCCGGGCACAATACAGCTTCAGAACATCAGGTATACCGAGCTTTCTAGCAATCTTCCTGAACATGTGCTCAATTCCGCTCAACTCGATGTGCCCTGATCGAGACTTTTCTGACGGGAACACCCAGCCTTCCGTTCCTCCCTTCTGTTCCTGCTGGATGGTCCTCAGTATCCCAATCACGCGCTCACTCAGTGGCACGACCCGGCGAGCTTTGCGTGACTTGCCTTTCGGATTGAAGTAGTAGGCGCCGTCCCAACTGATATGTTCAAGGCGCATTCTGACTACCTCCCCATTCCTCATGCCAGAATCCAGCATGATGGTCAGCACGTCTCTCAAGGGTCTCGGACACGCAGGTAAAAGCACCCTCTCATCTGCGTCAGTCACCATGCGGTTCCTGGCATCGACCTTGACTGATTTCACCCTTGGAACCTCACGGATGAAATTCCAATCGCGTGCCTTGCCCAACATCCGGCGCATGGTCCGGATGGCGCAGTTCCGGCTGTACGGTGACTCGTGAAATGCGGTCGTTTCAACATCATCCGACGTAATCTGATCCATCCGCATCCCGCACAGGCTGGATTTCAGAATCAGGCGACAACCATTCTCGTAGTCGCTCTTGGTTTTCGGCTCAAGCGTGGTCTTGTCGAGCCATTCCAAGAACTGCTTCGCGAACTCCTGAATCAGAGGCGCCCGCTTCGGCTTTGACGACTCCCCAGCCTCCGCCGCGACAATCGCTTGGGCTTCAATCCGATCTGCTTTCTTCCTGTTCCTGGTTTTAGCGCTGCCTCGGTAGCGCTTTCCGTTTATGTAAAAGAGGTAGTACCAGACCCTACCCCGTAGGTAGATAGACATTCCGTTCCTCCCTGCTTGCGCGCACAGAGGCAACACGAACGCCTGACCGGATGAAGTCATCCAAGTCGGCAATATCATACAGTGCGCGCCCACGGGGCTTATAGAACTTCGGTCCGACGCCCTGGCATCTCCATGCCCGCAGCGTGCCTGCGGGAATGCCCGAGTATTCCGCTGCCGCTTGCGTTCCCAAGAATCTGTTGTCGATTTTCCCTAATCGCACTACCACTGCAACCTCCGACTGGCTTTCACCAAGGATCAATGGACGCAATAACGGCAACTCGCCTGCCCTCGGATTCATTTAGCTTCATATCGATTGGCGGTCAAACGGGCTGATCAGGCGAGTGGTGTACAGGCCCTGTAGGCGTCCGTATGGACTTGCTTGAAATTGGCGAATCTGGCAGGAATTTCTTGCTGAAACCCTTCTCACCGCAAGGCGGTGGTACGCTGGCTGCGACGGCGCAGCCTTAGCCTCGACTCATGATCGTCAATAGATTTATTTCACCAATTACACTTTGACTGGGCAAAGCGGCAGGTACCGAGCTAGGAAGGCGTCGCCAAATCGAATGCCACAAGAGTGTACGCATCAGCCCATGATTCACTCCGCGACGGCCTCCGCGAAGTCGATCTTCTCACCGATTCTCTGGCGGACTTCCTTGAGCCACGCGCGTGGATTCGAACCGTGAATCACGCGGCCTAGGAATCCGAGCCGTTCGGCGGTGTTGTTGCGGTTCCGGCGAATGTCGTCCTTCGTGATCTTGGTGTACAGAGCGACAAAGCTATCCATGCTCCGGGGCTTGGTGAAGACGTAAGTCGCGTGGCCAAGCTGAGGGGTTTCGACGACCACAGCTTTCTCAACGTCAAAAATGTATTCATCCCGGAACAGATAGATCCGGCGTGCCCGGCGTGAGAGCTGGCGATAGAAGAACGGATCATAATCAGGGCGCCAGCTGATTTGGGCAACATCAAAGTCACCCGGTACGCGCAAATCGGAACACATCCGCTGCAACTCCGCTCGCTCGACCGCCCGATGCTCCAAGCACAGCCGGATCTGATCCAGAGCCCGCGAATACTGGCCGAAGCGATGATAGGCAGTTTTGGCAGATTCCATTTGCAGATGGAAATCGGGTGGCAGTTTGACCTCCAGCCGGCTCGGCAACGCAGTTTCCCAGGTAACGAGTTCCCACCCCTCACGGCGTTTGCGGTACTTGCCGCTCTGTACGAACGTGCCCTCGACCTCGATTTTGGTTCCTAATAGATGCTTCCACTGATTCCAGGTGCGGTCCCAGCGTGTATGCAGGGCGGCTGGATCGAGCCAGAATTCCACCCTGCGACGCGCGTCGCGGCATAGCGCCCGGTCGTCATAGAAATCACATCTGCGCAGTGGCACATGAAACCGCCGGCGCCGGAGATCGGGTGAAAACGCGAGGATGCGGCGGGCAAAGAATGTTTGTCCGTCTCGGGAAGGCTCGCCGGCCACGAGAAGAGAGCCGAATCCACCATAGGGAAATAAGGCCGGTGCTTCGGGATCGGCGAGCAGCGCGTCATAACAAGCGCTCAGTTCCGGCTGACCAAGGATGTTGAATGCCCGCTCCAGCGCCACTCGTTCACTGTGCCGAACGCCCGCCGTTCTTAGCTCCAGATCACGCAGTTTGAAAGCCACGCGAAGTTCAGAGGGCGAAGCGCTGGCCGGAATACTCAGCACCTCGTACAGAGTGGGATGATCGACTCTGTCGGACGGATGCGGCAGGCGATAGAAGTACTCGCGCAGGAGCTCGCAAGTCAGGAAAATCGTGCCGATGCCAAGGCTTCCCCGGCGAATTTCGGCAGAAACATAGTGTTGATTTCGTTTGTCCCGCTTGGGTTGGCTGACGTATGCGATTGGCGCCTGGTAGATATAACGGCTCGACCCGGAGGCGGCATTCTTGTTGACGAGAATCTCAGGGCCCACTGCGTCTGGGGCTGGAATCGGAAATGTGATTTCGTCGCCGACGGCGACAAACTTCGCAAGAAAACAGGGCAGCAGAAGCCTGGTTTGATTGGCGAACACGCAGGCAGCAGGTTCGTCCTGCCGCAGGATGCTGACCACGCGCTCCCGGCAGACAGGAAGGGACGGATTGAAGGACGCAAGAGCCATGCTGTCGGCGGGCAGTATAGGACTGCTTTGCGGAACAGCAAAACGCAGCTTCGGGGAACGCCTGTGCGTGAAGACAGGAGATCGCGGACGCGCGCGTCCACGTTCGGCGGCCGCGAAGCATAAGGCCATACGACACTGAACAGGCGATCGAGTTGCCCTAGATTGCCAAAAGTTAGTTGTTCTAAGCTGAACTTGACCTTGACGGACACAGAGCTACAGAGAACAGACATCCCGCACAGATCCACATCTCCGGGATGCGCATTGTACGTCCAGATGAATTCTGAGTAGGGCGTGATTCGCGAGGAACCAGTGTTCCGCGATGCCACCGTTTCCGGACACTCACGCCATGTCCAACAGAGCTGCATGCTGGATGGCGTCCAAGAACGGCAGACGGCGCAAAGCGGGAGGCTAGAGGCTGAGTACGGCCGGCACTGATTCGCAGTAACAACCTACAGTCGGATAAGAAGCCCCTAAGTCGGCGTAAAACGTTCTCAATTGGGTGGAAATGGTGACTAGATCGGCGGTTTATCTCCTACTTCGCTAGCCGGTCACGCTCCTGCTGGACGGCGTAAGAAACCAGGCGCTTGTCGCGGTCATCCCATGCGTCGATATGCTTTTGTGCGAGAGCATCGTAGAGGACATGTTCAGCCTTGCTGTCGGTTTCAGACGAATTGAAATCGGCATACGATTGAGTGCGTGCGGAGTTGAGGATTGGATACTCGTGAGCGCGCAAATCAGCGAGCGTTTGTTCATCGAGGAGAATGCTCTTCAATTCACCGTCGTCGGTCAACAAGAACTGAGCCGCGAACGACTCCAGTTCTCTCACAGTAGCAATCTCCACATCCGCTCTCAGATCCTTTGCTCGCTGCCGTGCGGCTGCGTCGTCTCCCGCAGCAACCACAACGCAATTACCGTTTCGTAGCCGTAGGACGAATAGCGTCATATATCCCCCGACTGAGTGCTACGCCAATGGCACCGAAGCAATGTCTGTTGTGAATACCTCGCCCGGCATCGCTGTTAACGTTCGGAAAGGAAGATTGTTCTCACGGCAGCGCCGCTGACGAACAAGGTGATTGTACTCGATCTTCTTGCGTTCGATGCGGAGCTTCAGGACCCGCTTGATCCGCCGGAGCTCCGACACCTCGGCACCTGACACCAGAGTTAAAGCGAGACTCTTGGTTCCCGCGCGTCCGGTGCGGCTGACACGGTGACCCTCCGACTGACCGGGGCAACCAAAATCACGAAATTACCAGTAAACAACAGTACAACATAGACTTAATATCTCATTTGCCGATTGTACTTGACAACGGTCGCCTCAGATTCTATGACTCGGTGCCGCTCTTCAATGTTTGCTGATTCGAAAGGGGTTCAAGCCGGACAACATTTTGGCGAAGGAGTGTGTCCAAGGAAGGCTGACATGTTCAGTGGGAGGTAGTCTCACCGGGGTAATAGTCAGGGCCCCGTAGCTAGAGTCGCATCCGTGGAGGAAACGAAACGAATGAAGCCGACTGACAAAGCCATCTTCGGGATGGTGAGCAAGTCACCGGGCCGCAACGCAAGTAAACCCACAGGTGGCCTCGAAAAAAAAGAGATCTGGAGGCCGAGCCCTCTCCTTCGGGGCGAAGGCAGCATGGATTGTCGCAAACTGACTGACGCGGCAAGACACTCCGGCGGGGTAGTAGGGGCAGCACGGTGACAAGGGCATGTTAAGCAACTGGAGAAACCCTCCTCGTCCCGTCGCGAAATCGGCGGAGCAGGAAGCCGTATAACCAGAAACCCTGGGAAATCGGGTGGAAGACGAGAGGGTGGCGGAAGGGTTTGTAGTAGCGATGAACTGGGGTAATTCCCAGGGAGCGAAGGAACCCTGTTGCACCGTAACTCCTTGGCCGCCAAGGGAGGCAAGGGCGCCATGATAAAAACGCCCAGTTATCTGCAAAACCTGAGGCCGAGGATATACGACAAGGAGAAGGCGGAAGCGGTTGGCGAATGTGGAGTAGAGGCTGACCATCAAGTCAGCACCCGAAAGCATTGCTGGTCATGGAGGTCGCATAAAGCTTGTCGCGAAGCGGACAAGAGAGCGGAGTGCGGGAAATCCGCACGCTCCGTTCGACGTGGCGGGGGCTGGAAACGGACTTACGGTCGGGTTAGTGAGGCACTCCCAAAGGAAACGGGGAGAAACAGATAGGTTTGACCTGCGGAGTACCGCGCCAGTCCTCGACCCTACCAATCCCTGCGGAGCAGTTCCGATAGAGTCCTAACGTCACTCGGGAGGAATCGGAAGCAGCAGCTGAGCTCTCGGTCAGCTAGCTGTGAGCCCCCGAAGTTGCATGGCGGCGAGCGAAATTCCTACCACCGCTAGCAGTCTGACGGTTCGGCGTCTGTGTTTCGCCGGGTACGCCATAGCCTACCGTTGACAGACATCGGGGAAGCACATCGGTAGCGGGCTTGTGCTGACGCGATGAAGCCCCTTGTCCTGCGGCAGACAACAAGCGGGCGAAATGCGCGTCCTGGCGAAAGGCGCCGTTAGTAATCTCGCAGCACCCTTCTCGTGGTGCAGCTGCACAAGTCGGACACCGCACGGACAATGTTTGAACCGCGGAGAGATCAGTGATTTCCACGTCTAGACCATTCGCCTTTTGAATACATCAGGCTTCATTCGAGGGGATGCAGGAATACTTACGCAATTTTCTTCTGAGTTCGCTCCACCTTCTTACCCCAGTCCCATACTTGCTTTTCGGCTTCTCGTCTTGTGATCCCATATGTTTCCTGGATCTTACCTGCAAGTTGCTCTCGCTTGCCGGATATCAGATCGAGATCATCATCCGTAAGCTTGCCCCAGTTTTCCTTTGCAGAACCCATCAAATTGTTTCCATCTGCTTTCCACTTGTTCCCAATTCATTTGTGTTTCCTTAGTGAATTACTGCTATTTAACCGTTGGCTCCCCGTGCATCGGCACAGCATCTTGGGCGCGCTGCTCGATCGAGTGAATCTGACAGCCTTCCTGAATGTGGCGGGGGTGTGCGGCTATGGACACATACGGAATGCCGAGGAAGTGTTTTCTGAGTATGTGGCTCAGTTCCAGGCAGTTGAAGTGTTGTAGCCGAGTTTGAGCCAGGAGGCGCTTCACACCTCGGCGTAGAGTGTCCTGTCCGCCCCAGGCGGGCACCACCGCTCTCAGCTCGCCGGCCATGAAGAACAAATTCCATCCGGCAGCCCGAACTTTTTGATCGAGGCCTGAGCTCTCGAGAATCCCTAACGAGCGCCAATTCCGACAGTACGGTTCGCTTTCTACTCCGAGCGACTGCAGAAACGTTGATTGCTTGACCAGTATGGTGCCGGCTTGGATCGTGTTCGGCATGGAACCTCGCATGTTGTCGGCCCGGAACCGGCGACACTCGCAGGCGCGTGAATCGGCTTGAGTGATTCCGTTCTCGCGTGATCCTCGAAGAGCATCGAGCCTCCTCAGGTCAACCTGCGATTAGCCCTTCGTGTGCGACCTTCTCAAAGCAACTCTGTGTGTGTCGCGTTTTTTCTTCTTTTTGGCTCTTGTGACCTCCGCACGTTTATCGGCGGAGCGCTCTTGAGAAACATGCTGTTTAGAGTTTACTTGCGTTTCTGCAGGGGCTGCAGTCGGTTCCGAGGTTCCTATGATTGGGATGGCCATGTTTTTCTCCTTTTTACGTAAGAATGAAACGTGCGCGCAACCGCTAGCCCTGCTTGACCTCCTGCGGTCGCTGCGCTCACTCCGCTCGGGATGACAACCGTGGAGACTGGGCTCCGATCGTGACGCTCTTCGGGCTATTTGCCGCCCACGAGTTCCATTAGTTCGGTCTCTGCCTGGCTCCAATCCTCGGCAGCATGGTTATCGGTTCTGTCGCGAAACTCGTATATCTGGTAAGCGCGGGTTCGTATCTCGTCTTCTGAGAAGATACCCGGTGAATCTTTCTTGAAGGGTTTTGGCTGTTTGGAACGGTCAGATTTATGGCTAACTTGGACTTTGGGATTAGACACTTCAACTCCTGGACTGCCACAACTAAGAGGAGAAAACTCCAGAACGGCTGACCTAGTTCAGGGGGTCTGAATGAGAGGTAGGAAATCTCTCTCACTTTCGATCGTACGCTGGCTGACCGGCATTGTCCAAGCTTCCACTTTTGCCTATTGCGCTGGAACCAGTGTTTCCCTTCGCAATAGTCACGAAGTTCATTGCGAGGTTGGCCAGAAAGGCTACGATCATCAGCTCTCGATTTGACAATGCTCAAGCAATCAGATACAGTCCAAGATGAGGTAGTTTCCACCCTCTCCTCTTTCAGGTTCCCTGAACATAAGTCAGCCCATCTGAAGTTTCTTCATCTTATGCGACACAATCTTTAGGAGGTTGAATATGTACGCACGTAATGTCTCTTTTCGCCTGAAATCCAACATGCAGTCTGATTACACCCACACATTCGAGAACCAGGTTCTTCCTTTACTGCGCAAGCAGAAGGGCTTCAAGGACGAAATCACGTTGTCCAATCCCGGCAGCCAGGATGCGGTTGCAATCAGTCTGTGGGAGCACAAGAACAATGCAGACGATTACAACACCAACACCTACCCACAAGTGTTGAAGACCCTGACGAACGTAATCGATGGAACGCCGAGGGTTCAGACCTTTGAGACGGTCATCTCGACCTTCCATAACGTCCCCGTAGCCGTGTAAGGGCTGCAAGCATGTCGAACGGGAAGGCGGCTCATCCTGCCTTCCCGGACTACAAAGTGCATCTTAAGAATCTGCCACCCACCGGCACACATTCTCGCTTGTCCGAGCCTGGGTTGTAATGGCGTGATTGATGGGTCACGTCTCAGCGGGCTCCGGGTTCAAGTACCGCCTTCGGCCCAACGGCCGAAATCCACTAATTCTGACTGGAGACAATCGTGAAAAGCTTTCGCGTAGTAAGTCTGGCTGTTGCGATGTTGTCGTCTGCCGCTGTGGCGCAGAATCCGCCGGCGCCGCTGGCCCGCAGCGACGTCTATCATGTCCATGTTGCCGCGGCCGCTCCCGGCAAGGTCGCTCAACTCGGCGACTTCCTCAAGACTCCGGACCCGAATTCTCCCATGCCCGGACATGTTCTGGTCCTGCGGCATCAGGATGGCGCCGAATGGGACTACGTTGTGATTACTCACCTTGGGACCAAGGCGACGGTGAGCGCTTCGGGCACGCCCACGCCCGCCAATGTCCGCGACATGTACGCCTGGCATGGCGACACGTTCGTAAATGGGCCCGCCTGGCCGGAATTCGTCCGCGCCATGGGTCTTGGTGAGCAGGCCGCGAAGTCGGCCAACTCGGTGTACGTTGTTTCGTTCTACCGCGCCCTGCCCGGGCATCGCGATCAACTGGAAAAAAGGCTGAGCGCCGTCGTACCCGGCGAATCTGACGCCGGCTCCGTCCTGATGCAGCACCTGGAAGGAGGGCCTTGGACTTTCATGGAAGTCACGCGATACGGCTCGTGGCAGAACTTCGCCACCAATGAAAGCAGTTCGGTGGCGCAGACCGCCAAGGGCTCGGGCCCGTGGTTCGACTTGCGTGAGAACATCAGCACCCACACCGACACCCTGACCGACCGGATCGCTCCCTAGTGTACGCGTCATCCGAAGAATCGGTGTCCGCGGACAATCGCCAAGGCGCCCCCTCGGCGTAACCTTCTGCAAAAGAGAGAAGCCACCCGGAAACTCAGCCAGGGCGGCTTCTGTGCTACTTAAATCGTCCCCTAAGAAGAGGATTCATTCTCACAATATTTCGCCATACCTTCGGATGTCTGGTCAATTTTGCACAAACCGGAATTTTACCGCACCACTACCGCATCGAGGCTATGCTGGCGAACAAAAGACGAATATGCTAGACATTAGCGAATGGACGAAGGGCGCAAACGGTGCTGGCAATTGTGGCAGGAATACTAGGTAATGAAGCGACATAGACCCCTGATCGCATCTCCGTTGGACTGGTTCCTGAGCGCGAATCCTGTGCCGCCTCCGGCTATTCCAGTTCTGGCCGAACGGGGAGGTACGCAGCTGAAGACACCGCACCCGGTGCTGGTGGTGGATACGCGCGAGCAGAATCCCTTTGACTTCTCGCGTTTTCGGGGCTGGTTCAGTGGTGTTGAACGAAGAGCGCTGAGGTTGGGCGACTATTCCATCGCCGGACTCGAGGACGTATGCGTGGTTGAGCGAAAGGACCTTCCTGATCTGGCGCGCTCGTTCACCGTCGAGCGCAAGGTTTTTGTGGATCGCCTTCGGCGGATGTCTCGCTATCCTCACCGTCTGCTCGTAATTACGGCAGCTTTGAGCCAAATCAAGTCGCCCTATCCATATTCCGCAGCCAAACCCAACCAGATTGTGCAGTCACTTATGGCCGTGCTGGCCGGACTGCAAGTACCTTTCCTCTGCACCGAAACCCACGAACTTGGCGAGGAGCTTCTCGCCTCCTACCTTTACCAAGTACACCTGTATCACTGGCTGGAAGCGAACGGCTACGGCTCCTCTCTGACGGATGGGGACCTATAAGTTTGTCGCTCGGTCGTCGAAGACGTAAATTCACTTCCGATGTAATTTCTGCGTAGGACAGGCATCGAGGCGAACGCTGCCCTGGGGATTAAATACCATTCAGGGGTATTAGAGGA
>CAWDTG010000009.1:0-528210 GCA_963805245.1 uncultured Acidobacteriaceae bacterium | reverse complement strand
GCACGCAACATTGGTTCGTCGATCACGCCTTTAGCTTTCAGGCGCTCGACGGCATGTTTCCGCAAATCTCGGCTGATGTCGCGAGTTCGGTCCTCCGTCAACCTGCCGAGTTGAACGATCGCCTTGGCTGTTTCCTGTTTTACGTCGCGCAAATCGAGCAAGGCCGAGATCCACTCCTCTGCGGTTTCCGTCGGCACGACACAGGCAAGTGAGCCATACAGCGGGATGCGCGCACCAAATCGGCCGAGGGACCACAACCAGGCGCTATCGGCAGGCTCCTTTTTGAGCTTGCGCAGCAGTTCGCCGCCCAAAGCGGCACGAGTGGCACCCGACAAATGTTCCAGGCTGGCCAGAAGCCTCCAGCCGTCGCGCTCGAGTTGCGCGTTCAGACGCGTGCCAGATTTCTTTCGTCCGATCCCGATTCGACCAAGGTAGTTGCGAATCTCGTGTTGGTGCGCAGCACTCAATCCGCCTGCAGTTCGCCGCCAAAGCACCAGCCAGTTGACTTGATTCTGCAAGTCACCGGGAAACGCCAGTCCTGATTGATACAACTTGCGCGTCAAATTCATGCGCTGGCTGTCCTGCGCGTCTCCAAACCCCGGACGCAAGCAGAAGCCGAGCAGGTTCAGCCATCGCGCCTCATGTGGCGCGCTCAACCTTCGGCCGTCGGCAACTTCAAGCAAGACATCGGACAACAACCTGACTAATGGCATCGGCCACGACTCTCTCTTGAGACCAATACCCGCTTCCAGTTCGCTAATCAGCGACGCGTGGGCGCTGGGGTTTCCCTCGCGAGTGAACGCCGTTTGAATTGCCTTTTTTGCGGCTCGAAGCGAGTCTTCGGAAATCTCCGAGGAGGGTGGCGCAATACCCGGATGCGGAGTCGGCTTGACGTGTGCATCGCCGGTAGGGGCGTTGCCCCGCAATTCGAACTGTAACCGCCAGCGATGAGGTGAGCTCACCGACTGGGCCCAGAGTTCCAGCGTCCCCACCTCGGTGAAGCTCACGGACAATCGCACCGCCAGATCCATCTGTTGCAGTTTTTTCCCATAGCGCAGCAGCGTCACCAGTGGCGCATGCCGATGCACTTGTGCCGGATCCAGTTCGGCCAAGGCCCCGTGTGGTTCATGCCGCACGGTCGAACTGAAAAGGTTGAACGACACAGGCCGGTTCGCCAGCACCGAGAATTCACGATTCAACTGCAGTGTCGTGCCCTCGTCCGTTCCAGCCGGCAATACACAGACGGCAGCGCCCTCCGTGCGCGTTCCGATGTAGTAGGTCCGCGCACTGCCCGCCTTCACCCGCAAACCTTCTCCGCACCGCACCCGACCATAGTATGCGGCCCCAGCGGCGACAGCACTACCCATCGCGTCACTGCGGAGAACCTTGGGACGCCAGCCGCTCTCCTTACCGCTAAACCAACTAGCGACCGCCTCAACGATTCGCTCCCGCACCGCCGCAGGGATGCAAAAGCCGCCGTTGAACAAAATCGCATCGGGTTTCACCAGCGATGACCGAACGGCCTTGCGCGAAGCCGCACCTGATTGCCCCTTGATTGCGGTGCCTGCTTGTCGCAGGAACGCTGCGAGATGCTTCGTAATTGCCGGATCACTCGCATACGGAAGCCCGACTTCACGGAGGCCTGAGGATCGACTGCGCCTTGGCATTTCTTCCGGAGCCGTCAAAGGAAGGAATCCGCTCATGAGCAATTCGAGGACTTCCTCGTGAGTCAGCTCGCTCTGGAGCATCTGGCCCACTACAGTGCGTCCTGAGCCCAAAATGCTGATCGGTAGACGGTCAACGTTCGTGTCGCCGAGCAGACCTTCCTTGGCTGCACGGCACGCGATTCCAAGGGCGTGACGCTGCCGTAGACTGAGCCTGGTATTGAGCCTTTGCTCAACGCGGCGCGCCAGGGCCAGGTCGAGGTTCTCTCCACCGAGCAGCAGGTGATCACCGATGGCTGTCCTCTCAAACTGAACATCGCTACCAATGATGTGCGCCCGCACCAGGCTAAAATCCGAGGTACCGCCACCGATGTCGCAGATCAACACGAGGTCGCCGTCCTGCACCTGCGTCGCAATCGTCTGCCGATGTATGGCAATCCAAGCGTAAAAGGCGGCCAGCGGTTCTTCCAGCAATGTCAGGTGCTCAAGGCCGGCCTTCCGCGCAGCCTCCACCGTCAACTCTCGGGCCTCCTCATCGAAGGACGCAGGCACCGTTAGAACGATCTGCTGGTTTTCGAAGAGCCCCTCGGGAGTGCTCCCTTCCGCCGCGGACATCGCATGGTTCCATGCCCTACGCAGGTGAATGAGGTAGCGCGCCGAAGCCTCGATCGGAGAGATCATGGGCTCCGGCGGCTTGGCTTCGCGCGGCAGAATCTCGGCGGTGCGATCGACCGCGTCTTGGCATAGCCACGACTTTGCCGACGAAACCAGCCGGCCAGGAACCAGCATGCCGTGGTCACGAGCCGCTACTCCCGCGATCGCAGACGGCCGCTCTTCCCAAGGCAAGTCAAACCCGCCCGCTTCGATTTCGCTTTCCGTCGGGAAGTAGAGGAACGAAGGAAGTGCCGGCACTGCACGGACCTCACAGGGCGCAACGACCTGGGCGACGTCGAACACGTGGATCTCCGGTGAGGCTTCGCTTAGCGTGTCAGACGTATCGATGTAGGCCACCACGGAGTTCGTAGTGCCGAGATCGATGCCAATCAGGTAACGGGAAGAGCGGTTCATTTTCCGGTCTAGCGATCGCCTTTTCCCCGGATATTCAGTTCCAACTTCCAGCGCCGCGCGCCATCGCGGGAAACACACCACACTTCGAGTGTGCCGATCTCCGTCACCCGTGATTCCAAGCGGACCGGCAGAACGGTTCCTTGCTGACCGTCGATGTTCAGGGTTACTTCTAGTGGGCTCAGTTCTTCGATATCGTCTGCCCAGTTCTCGGCTAGATCGCCAACGCGGTCCTGCTTGCGCACCGTAGAACTGAGGAAGCGGAACTCCGCAGGCTCGCCGACAACCAAGCCGAACTCGCGACCCGGAATCTGCGCCTCCGTTCCCTCTTCCATTCCGAACGGTACGACGCACAGCGCCTTCATCGGCGCTTCCATCCCTGGGACCGCTGGCATTGCGCTCTCGATTCCAATGTAGTACGTCCGCGAGGCGCCGCTGCGGATGCGCACTCCGTGTCCACGCCGCACTTTGCCGTAGTACGCCGCACCGTGCGCCGCAGCATGCTCAAGGTCAGGAGCACCCAGCACCTGCGCCGGTCCGAGTGCCTCGAAACCCTCCTCCGTAAGCCAGCGGCTTAACACGCTCACCAGGCGGTCGCGCAGCACGGCCGCCTTCATCACACCGCCATTGAAGAGAACATGCGTGGGACACGCCAGCCCGCTCATGCCGCGTCGAGCCATGCCAGCCTCGGGGCTATTTTGTATTGCTTGCGACAGAAAACGGGCGAGGTGTTTCGTGATCGTAGCATCGGCGGCGTACGGTAAACCTAATTCTTGAAATCCGCTTCGGCGCTGGCGCATCGGCATCTCGACGCTGGCTACCTGCGGAAAGAAGCCTTCGACCAGCACGCGGTCCAGATCTTCACGCAGCAATTCCGTCTTGATCGTGCCGCCGACCAATTTGCGTCCCTTCCCCAGCAACGTTACGTCCTGCTTCTGGGATTTGGGATGCTCGAACAGATACTCCTTTGCGGCCCGGCATTGGTGCCAAAGCCCGTGGAGTTGATACGTGTCGATGCGATGGCACTCAGTCTCCAACCTCTGCTGCAGCAAGCGTGCCAGCGCGAGGTCCATGTTGTCGCCGCCCAGCAGGATGTGCTCTCCGACCGCAACCCGTTTCAGCGCCAGGTCCCCACTTTCTTCTGTTACCGTGATTAGGCTGAAATCTGTGGTGCCGCCTCCGACGTCGCACACCAGTACCAGGTCGCCGACTTTGATGCTTTTGCGCCAGTTGTCTCCCTGGCTCTGGAGCCACGCATAGAACGCTGCCTGCGGTTCTTCGAGAAGGGTCACATGCTCGAAGCCCGCTTGCTCGGCCGCGCGCAGCGTCAACTCACGGGCCTCTTCGTCAAACGACGCTGGCACCGTGAGCAACACGTCCTGCTGCCCCAGGCGGGAACCGGAGCCATCGCTTGCGTGCTGCGAATCCCACGCCGAGCGTATGTGCTGCAGGTATTGCGCGGAAGCTTCCACCGGCGAGACCTTGATGACTTCGTCTGGCGCCTGCCACGGCAAGATCGATGCGGTTCGATTAACGGCAGCATGCGACAGCCATGACTTCGCGGACGCAACCAGCCGCGTAGGGTTTTCGGCGCCGCGTTTGCGGGCCAGCTCGCCGATGACGAACTTCGGCGCGTCATCCCACGGCAAGCCTAGGCTTCCCGCAGGAAAATCGAGCTCGCCCGGGACATAAAGGAATGAGGGCAGAAGCGTGCGGTCGGCAACTTCATTGGGATTTGCGAGCTGCGGGATCTTCGCGCCGGTGATCTGGCCACCTTCATCCGCGACTGCACAATACGATAGTGCGGAATTCGTCGTGCCTAAATCGATGCCTACGATGAATTCTGAATCCAATCGAACCTCCATCAAACAATCGTGTAATCCAGAACGAAATGGGGTGCAAAGAGCGGGGAGAATACCTAAGGAATCTCGACCTCCGCCGGAGCAACAATCTCACGCCCCGCACCCCGGGGCAGGGACGGCAACCTCACTTCCGTTACGCGCCAGCCTCGGTGACGCAGCAATCCCTTGACCGGAGGCTGACCGACTACATTCCCCAGCAATTTCACCGTGGCGGGATCGAAGCCGACGGGCACAGTCACGGGTTGGTCTTCTTCCGAAGAGATGACCGGCTCAAGTTTCAGGTAGCGATCAAGCACCTGCCGGCAAGAAGCGTGAATGGTTCGGACCGCCGCCCCAAGCTGGCTGTCCGGATACGGTGAGACATCTTCGGAGAGAAAATCGATCAACCTTCCGTCACGCTGCAACAAGGCGAGCATCTGCACCGCCCGGTCGAAGGACTCAACGGGAGGATTTTCGCTAGGCTTTGGCTTTGCGGCGGCTGCCACGTTTGGCGCTCTTGCGCCAGCCGCGATACCCATGGCGCGCCCGATGTCCTGTGGAATCGTTCCGCTGAACAAGAGCGAGAAGAAGCAACGAAATGCGTAAGAGACACGGGTTGAGAATGCCATCATAAGTGTTTGTGCTCCAAACTGGATGTCATGAGTGGAGGCTGCGGTCACCCAGCCATTGGTTTAACGGGAAGCCCTCGTTCGCATTGTCGTTGGCGGACTCTGTCATCACGCCTGCGAAGCAGATTTCCCGGATCTGCAAAAGTCGGGGCCTGACCAGAAGAACTAACGAATCTACTTGATTTTATATGAGACGTCGACTCTGTTGCGAAGCCAACGTCAGGTTTGTCGGCCTTCCGAAAGTTGGCTGCGTCGCCAGTCTGAGTTAATGCAGAATCGCCTTTGCGTCCATCGACGGACTCAGTTCAAGCGAAGCGCTGTTATCGCCAACTAACACTCAACTTCCGTATAGCCCGTGAGAACGAAGCCGCTGGCGCGGCGGACGCTGCCGCGTGGGTGATGCCGGCAGTCCTGATTTTCGGCTCAGATAATTTATGGGTCACAAGGAGGTTTCCCCGTGACCCATCTACGCAAAATGATGCTGGAAGAACTCCAGCGTCGTCATTACTCGGAGGCTACCACACAGCGTTACATTCGCTTCATCGAGCGGTTCGCCCAGCACTTCCACCGCTCGCCCGATCGCCTGGGACCGCAGCACATCCGCGAGTACCAAGCCCAGCTCTTCACCGCGCACAAACTGACTGCCGGTTCGGTGACCAATCACCTCTGTGCTCTGCGCTTCCTCTACATCCAGACGCTCAAGAGACCCTGGAGCATTGCCGACACTCCCTATCCCAAGAAGCGCTATCGCCTGCCCACCATTCTCAGTCAGGAAGAAGTAGCACAGCTCATCGATGCTGCGCCGACTCCCTTCTATCGCACCATTTTGATGACCCTCTACGGCACCGGCGCGCGCCGTACTGAGCTCACGCGCCTGAAGGTCAGCGACATCGATAGCCGACGCATGGTCGTGCACATTCAGGATGGCAAAGGCGGGCAGGACCGAGACGTGATGCTCAGCCCTGTCCTGCTCGAGGAACTGCGCGCTCATTGGCGATGTCTGCGCAAAAAGTCTGTCTGGTTATTTCCCGGCAACCGCTGGCACAGCGGTGATCACCCCATGGATGACAAGACGCCCTACCACGCTTGCGTCGAGGCCGCCCGCGGCGCCGGGATTAAGAAACGGATCTATCCCCACATGCTCCGCCATTGCTTCGCCACGCACTTGCTCGAAGCCGGCGCTGACCTGCACACCATCCAGATCCTGTTAGGCCATCACGATCTGAAAGAAACCGCTCGCTATCTCCACCTCTCGCAACGGCACCTGCATGCCACGCCCAGTCCGCTGGACGCGCTGGTGCTGAAGAAAGGCAGGTCGTCCGAGGAGGAGTAGATGAGTCGGCCACAGTTAGAGGTGGCCGATATCATTCGCAGCGCAGGCACAGACTTCATTGAGCGCAACCGTCACTGGCTCCGCTGGACTCATCTTAAGGTCCTGCTGGCCATCGCGCGCTGTCGCACCGCCGCTCTCGGCGGCCATATCGATGAGTGCACCGGCTGCGGACATCGTGCCACCATCTCCTATAACAGTTGCCGCAACCGGCACTCCCGAAGTGTCAGACCGGCGCGCGTGAACGCTGGATCGCGGCGCGTCGTCGTGAACTGCTGCCCACGCCCTACGTCCACGTCGTCTTCACCCTGCCGCCGCAACTGGCTGCGTTGGCTCTCCAGAATAGGAAACTCATCTATGGCTTGCTGCTTCGGGCCAGCGCCGAAACTCTACTGGAAGTGGCTCATAACCCCGCCCATCTCGGAGCCGAGATCGGCTTCTTCAGCGTGCTGCATACCTGGAACCAGAAACTCCAACTTCATCCCCATGTTCACTGTGTCGTTCCCGCCGGCGGACTCTCCCGCGATCACGCCCGCTGGATTCGATCCCACCCACGCTTCTTCCTTCCCATTGCTGTACTGCGGCGCGTGTTTCGCGGCAAGTTCGTCGCCGGCTTGAAGTCTGCCTTCCAGCGTGGTCAACTGCACTTGGCCGGAGAACTCGCACCCCTCACGCATGCCAAGTTCTTCGCTGCCTGGCTGCGTCCGCTCTTCCGCAAAGATTGGATCGTCTACTCCAAACCACCCTTCGGCGGACCCGAGTACGTGCTGCAGTATCTCGGCCGCTATACCCATCGCGTCGCCATCTCCAACCACAGACTGGTTTCATTCGACAACGGCCAGGTCACCTTCCGTTGGCGCGACTCCGCTCACAACAATCAGCAGAAGCTGATGTCGTTATCGTCGGATGAGTTTCTGCGGCGCTTCCTACTTCACCTGCTCCCCAAAGGCTTCGTCCGCATCCGCCACTTCGGCTTCCTCGCCAACCGAAGGCGCGCCGCCCTGCTGCCACGGTGCTTCGCCGCTCTCCACGCCCCTCCACCGAAAAACGAATCGGAAACCTCGACCGCTCTTACAGCGCACCCGCTCTGGCGCTGTCCCAAGTGCGGCGGACCGATGGCCGTCGTCGAACGATTCACGGCGGCACAACTTCAACTCCGTTCTCCACCGCTCCTGGCCACGGCTGCATGAAATCACTCACCCACACACCGCACTGTCGGCGCGCTTTAGAGCGTCCCGCCCACGTGTGTCTCCGTTACCTTCAGACATCTTTTCCTTTACCCACCCAGGCTCACTTCGGCCATCGACTCCTCTTTGCACAGCTGCGCCGGCTCCTCCTCCACCGGCCTTGACGGCCCGCGCCACCCTCTACACCCCTCGCTCACTTCATTCAATTTGCATAAGTCCCGCGTCCACCGCGCCAGCGGCTTCCTTCTGACGGCTTTTTCGAACGCGACGCCCCACGCCTTCTTTCAAACTTGAGCACTCATCCCGGCGTCGCGTCCGAAAAAGCACTAGCGTCAACCACTCAGAATCCTCGCGACTGTTAACATGGGGTGCAAAGAGGAAGGTCGACTATTGTCCCTCCCAAACAATGCGACCTGCAATTCATCCCTGCCGTTGCGCATCGAGGGTTTAGTTAAGCGCTTCGGCCAGTTGAATGCCGTTGACGGCATCACGCTCGAACTACGCAGCGGAGAATGTCTGGGACTGCTTGGCCCAAACGGCGCCGGCAAAAGCACTCTCATCCGTAGCATCGTTGGCCGCGTGATCCCCGCCGCCGGCACGATCTTAATTTTCGGCGCGAAGGCCGATTCGACTGCCGCACGATCAACGCTGGGATGGGTCCCGCAGGAACTGGCGCTCTACCCCAGGCTCACTTGCTTCGAAAACCTCCGGGCGTTCGGTCGTTATTACGGGCTAAAGGGTATCGTACTTGAGCAGGCCGTGGCGCGATGCCTCGATTGGTCCACCCTGACCGACCGCGCTCATGAGCTGGTCAAGAACCTTTCGGGAGGCATGAAGCGCCGCCTTAACATGGCAGCCGGCCTCATTCATCAGCCCAAGCTGGTTCTGATGGATGAACCAACCGTGGGCGTAGACCCGCAATCGCGTCACCATATCTTCGAAATGATTGAGAAACTACGAGACGAAGGCATGTCTCTCATCTACACGACCCACTACATGGAAGAAGCCGAGCGTCTGTGCGACCGCATCGCCATCGTCGATCATGGCAAGATCATCGAGCTGGGCACGAACGACGACCTCGTCCGCAACGCATTTGGCACGCGCAGTCAAGTGCTGGCGCGTTTTGGCGGTTCGCCCGACCGCGTCGTCCCCTGGGTTGCCGCGCACGGCGGCCAGACTACTGATGGCATTGCGTTGTTCACGATCTCACATCCGGTTGAGATTGCAAGTTTGCTTGAGGACTCGGCAAAGGCCGGACTCGAACTGGTTGACGTGTCGCTGCGCAAGCCGAATCTCGAATCGGTCTTTCTTCAATTGACGGGAAGGGAGTTACGCGATTAATGTTCGCCATTATTCGCACCGCCATGGTCTCCCTGCGTCGCGACCGGGGCGGGCTCGCCCTGAGTTTCCTTTTGCCTGTTGTCTTCTTCAGCATCTTCGCTGTTATCTTCGGCGGGCGTCGCGACACGACGCCCAAAGTCCATGTGCTGGTTGTGGATGAAGATCACAGCCCCGCCTCCGAGCGGCTGGTTAAGGGTCTGAAGCAAGAAGGCTCACTGGTGGTGACGAGTGGGCCTGAGGCCGTCAAGGGCGCCGAACAACCTGACTACACCGCGGCGACTGCGGAGATAGCCGTCCGGGAGGGGGTTGCGCCAGTTGCCGTGATCATCCCCCATGGGTTCGGAGAGAACCCAATTTCGTTTGGCCCCGCAGATACCAAGCGCCCAACTGTCCAACTGCTTGAAGACCGCAGCGATATGATTGCTCCGCAGATGGTCACCGGGCTACTTCAGAAAGTTGCCGTGACCTCCATGCCCGACCTCATGGCTGAGCAGGGGTCAAAATACTTCGATCGGTTTAGCGGCGGCCTCACGCATGAACAACGCGATCGGCTGAACCAAGGCATCCGTCAATTGCGCGAGCGGCAAGAGAGCGACTCGTCCACTTCCGCCTCCAGTAACGAGAGCGGCGGAATTATTGCAGTCAATGCCCGCCCCGTTGTCGGGGAAAACAAGAACAACCCCATGGTCTCGTTCTATGCCGCTGCGATTGGCGTCATGTTCCTGCTCTTTACTGCAAGCGGCTCGGCAGGAGCATTGCTTGACGAGGCCGAGAGCGGCACGCTCGACCGCGTGCTCAGTTCGCGCGTCACTATGACCTCGCTGCTTTTGGGCAAGCTTACTTACAATTCGTTGCTGGCCTTCTCGCAACTCGTAGTGATGTTTCTTTGGGGATGGGCGATATTCAAGCTCGACTTTTGGTCGCATATTCCGGGATTCATGGTGATGGGCGTCTGCACAGCGGTGGCCGTGGCCGCTTTCGGCATGTTGCTGGCGAGCATCTGCCACACGCGCGCGCAACTGGGCGCACTCTCAACCCTGGTCATTCTGATTATGTCATCCATTGGCGGCAGCATGTTTCCACGCTTCCTGATGCCGGAAGCGATGCAGAAGGCTGGGTTGCTGACCATCAACGCTTGGGCAATTGACGGATTCACCAAGATCTTCTGGCGGGACGAGCCAATCTCTCATCTCTGGCCACAGGTTCTGGTTCTCGTAGCGGTTGCCATCGTGCTCTTCACCATCGCCCGGAGAGTGGCTCGACGATGGGAAGTCGCATAGTTTGTTGCTTCGTACTGTACTCGGCTTTTGATTCCAAGATCATGCAGTTGGCGAATCGTCGGCAAACCTTACCTTGGGATTCCTTCCCGCTTGCTCGTCAACCGCCAACCATTTCAGAGTCCTCACGTCAGTTCGCAAACGTTCGGTAAGCGATTGGCGATTTAGCGCGCGATGAATATCCAAGCAAGTAACTTCATGCCCCCTTATCAGTCTTTCAACTGTTGACCAAACCTTTCCTAACATGCGCTTTGGTGTTCATGTCGGTCATGACGGTTCTTCATGTGGATCATTGAAGGAAACGACTGATCCAATCTAAGACGCGACCGCATTGTCGGCAATGGCTTGAGCTGCCCTGGACTGAGGACGCACCAGCCAATAGGATGCGACCGCGTGCGTGATCATCAGCATGGGGACGTAGATTATGGGGATCACGTAGGTGGCGCCCAGCTCGCCTGCCACATACGGAAGGCCCAGTCGAGTGGCGTGGTAGTAGTCGACGAGGATGTCGGTCGCGCCCACGAGGTTGAAGGCGCCGACGAAGAACCAGAACAGCGGACGTATCCTCACCGTAAGAAGCGCCAGAAGGGCCAGCATGCCGGTTGCGAAATCTCCATAGGCGGCGAACACTGCGAAGCCGGAGGGTAGCTTTGGGCCGACGACACCGGGAAGAATGAAGACGAGCCCGAAGAAGCGAAAGCTGTGGATCGTAGCAATGACGCGCTGCGCGTTGAAACGGTTCATCGACCTGAGCCTGGGCAGGATGTAGGTGCCGAAGCAGAGCAGACACGCGACATAGCCCAAGACGAGATGCGTTTGGAAGATTGCTTGCGGTGACATTTTGACCTCCTGTGGGGATGGGATTAAAACCATCATCCATTGGACTTAGATTGACTTGGAACCGGCCGCTTCGGCGCGGAAAAACGCTGCATTCGCTCGGAAGAACTCCTCCAGTGTTTGCGGATTCCGGCCAGTCACTGCGCGGATCGTATCCGTAGTACGGAAGCGCTCTTCACCTTTCCGGAAGTACTGCCAAAGATGGGTCAGATGATCAATGGCATGAGGATTGATTCGCTCCTTCACTGCCTGCGCCCACTGCTCGTCCGTGATTGGCACGTAGCGAATCCGCCGGCCAAGCGCTCCGCCAAGAGTCTCAACAATCTCGCGCACCGTTAGAGTCTCGGTCACCAGAGGGAACACCTTTTCGGACGGCACATTGGGGTCGGCTAGAAGAGTCGCGGCTACGCGGGCTACATCTTCGGCGCCGGCAAGGGGGATGACGGCGTTGCCATCGCCCCACGGCAGGAACGCGGTGTTTTGCTCGGCCACGCCACGGCTGACAAGAGCGCGCACGTTCTCATAATAGGGTGGCGCCTGAAGATGGACGGCTCCGACTTGCGCCCAATCGAAGACGCGATCGGCGAGCCGATGCTGCGGGTTTCGGAATGAGGGAGCGTGTCTGAGATCGCGAAATGCCGAATCATCGGGTGTGCCCTGAAACTGCGAGTTGTTCACCACCATTCTCAGGCCAGAGTCGCGGGCTGTTGCGGCAAAGATGGTGGCCGCTTCGAGCAATCCATCGGCTACGGGGTAGGTGAAGTAAGCGCGTTCCACATTTTCCATAGCCTGTTGAACCGAGGCAGGATTGAGTAGGTCGCCCTCGAAGATTTCCGCACCCTGCTGGCGGAGTTCATCGGACCGGGCATCGAGTTTATGGACGAACGCGCGAACGGGAATGCCCTGCCGGAGCAGAAGCACTGCGATAACGCGTCCGGTTGATCCCTGCGGACCGCCGGCTGCGCCTATAACCAAGATTGGGTGAGACATTGGAAGTCCTCCTTTCCGCATAGGATGATATAGGTCATCCTGTGGATTCGGATTTCTTTCATCCAGGTTTTCGGGGGGTTCTTCCGGGTTGCGTCTTGGGATGATTTGCAGCATCCTATATAGTCATGCGCTACCGGCCCGAACATAAAATCGAGATCCATCAGAAGATTGTGAAAGGTGCCTCGCGGCGCGTCCGCACCGAAGGCTTACATGGCGCGGCGGTTGGTACTGTTATGCGCGACACCGGCCTGACGCACGGAGGGTTTTATAAGCATTTCGGGAGCAAGGACGACCTGCTCGTGGAGTCACTGAGAGAGGCTTTCCGGGAAATCGAGGAAACCTTGGTTCGTGCCGCTGAACAGGCGCCCCCTGGGGAGGCGTGGAAGGCAATTGTGAAAACCTACCTGGGCCCGGAACTGTGCGAACATCCAGAGCAGGGGTGCCCCTTGGCAGCACTTGCACCCGAATTAGCGCGGGCGGACAAGGAAATGAAGCCTCAGATCGTGGCGGAACTCGTGAACTACAAAAGCCAAATGCTGCCGTTCATGCCTGGCCGGCGAACCGTGGATAAAGAACGTGCTTTCTTCGCGATCTTTTCAACGATGATCGGGGCAGTTGAAATTGCTCGCATGCTATCCGATCCTGCCATGCGAGAAAAAGTGCTGGCGAGCACCAGAGATTTTCTCTTGCGCAGCTTCGGACCTTCTCAATCATGAGGCCCAAGGAACGTCTCTGGCACGTGGTACGGATTCCAGGAAGCCCATGCTGCAATTCGGATGTACTCCTGATTGCCAGATAAGTACCCACGAAACGCCTTGTGATGACAACCCAAGCTATTCCTGGATGGTCGGCAACACGGAAACTATCCACAAACCAGCTTGCGGGAACCTTGTGGCGAGGTTCTGAGTGAGTAGTCGGCCACACTTCCCAACCCGGTTGCCTTCCCTATGACCCATCTCCTCACGACCTCGCGCGACCTTTCGCGGCTCTCTTGGGTGCCTTTGCTTGCGCATGGGATCTCGTCACCTTCTTGGCGCTCGATCTCGAGGCCCGCCGCGCCCCCGGCACCTTGCCGATTCGAGGATCCATGGCGACAATGAGCTCGCAGGCGCGCAGCGCCGCCTCCTCGAAATCCGGCGCATCGGCCGGAAGGACCTGCCAGCCGGTGACCTCCTTCCCGAATACCTGAATGGATCGCATATTCGGAAACTCGCGTCGCAGACTTTCGTGGTACTCCTCGGTGGTGGCGAGCCACACACCGTTGTCTGCCGTCTCCTCGCGCTTGTCGCGGAGGATGAGGACGATCTTGTCCTCAACATAGACCGCGAGGCAGCCAAACATGGGGTGAGTCCGGGGCGACAGTGAAGCAATCGCGTCCAGCACAAACTCGTGGGGAACAGCCTTGCGCTGCTTGGCTGCGACGAGGGGTCGTCTAGGGAGAGGAAGGGTTTGTTTCGACGAGGCTTCGACATTGGACTTTATGATAGCGCCCAATTGTCCGGTTCGGTCGAGATACGACCGCAACAATCGATAACAGATCGACTAGCAGTGGGCACCATCAAGTGACTGATCGAACAAACCTATAGGAAGATAGAGAACTGTCTACCATCTCAGTAGGTTAGCTTGAAACGCGGAGATAGAAGTAGCTATGTGCTCTTGGCCGCTGTTCTAAAGTACAGGGTTGGTGTTGTGCCGAGCGTTTTCCTGAACATGAAAATGAATGCACTCGGTGTACTATAGCCCGCTTCCAGAGCGGCGTGCGTGACCTTTGCTCCTTCCCCCAAAAGCCGCATCGCCTGCATAAGACGAAGTTGCTGTCGCCACTTACCAAAGGACATCCCCACGTCTTGCTGGAAGAGCCTCTCCACAGTCCTCTTGCTGGCGCCGCCTACTTTGCAGATTTGCACCAGTGTTCGGCGGTCGCTCGGCTCGGCAATGAGTACTTCGGCGATTCGCAGCGCCCTAGGGTCGGACGGATTAGGAAGCTGCAAAGGAAGCAACCGAGCGGCTTGCAGTTGGTCGAGGACTACCTCAATCAAGTGACGCTGTGCCTTAATACGCTTCTTCAGGCCGGCGAATTTGCAAGCGTGCAGAATGAGTTCTTTCAACAAAGGCGATACGTTTATCACGCAACAATCTCGCGGCAGAGTCTTCGCCAGCCGCGGCTTCAGATAAAGAGTTCGCATTGCCACCGTGCCTGACATGGTGATGGTGTGTGGAACCGCCGCCGGTATCCACACCGCCCGGTGGGTTGGCACAACCCAAGTACCGACGCTGGTGCGCACGGTCATCACTCCGTGGGAGGCGTAAACAAGTTGGTCGCGATCGTGAAAGTGCGATGGGATTACATGCCCGGCGGGATAGTCGTGCGTGAGAGTGGCAATGTGAGAAAGCCGGTCGCGCAGGCGCTCGAAAACCGCAGTTTGTCGTTTTTGCGACACTCATTGTCACAATATCGGAAGTACGCAAGACCGGCAATGGCTAAGCTGAGTGACAGTGAAGTTGATCGTGGGTGTGAGGACACGTGAACCGTTTACATCACTGGCTGTGCCATTCCGCGCGATGGCAAAAAACTATCCAGCAGCGAGTGCCGTGGGTGGTCTCGACGGCCAGCCTGGGGCAGACAGTCCTCGAGCTTGGGCCTGGGCCCGGCCTGACTACGGATGTATTGCGGCGGACGGTGGAGCGCCTTACGGCAATCGAAATCGACCCTAAGCTGGCAGCGTCGCTGGGTTCACGCCTGCGTGGCAGCAATGTCCAGGTAATCGCGGGCGATGCGACGGCGTTGCCATTTGCCGACGGTCAGTTTTCCGGAGTTGTCTCCTTCACCATGCTGCACCATGTGCCCTCACCTGAATTGCAAGACAGGCTGTTCCGCCAGGTCTGGCGGGTCCTGAAGCCGGGAGGAGTTTTCGTGGGCAGTGACAGCTTGCAAAGCTGGCTGATGAGAGTTGTCCATATCCGCGACACGCTTGTGCTGGTTGATCCGGATACGGTTAGTATGCGGCTGGAGGCGGCAGGATTCCAGGTCTTGGGAGTAGAGAAAAGCACCAATGCATTTCGCTTCCACGCTCAACGACCGGCGGATCCTTGACGAGAGCTTTTGAGAACTGGGAGGTATCGACCATGCGACCAAATTTACAGTGGCTGACCATATGTCTTCTGGTGTGCGTTATCACGAGCAATGCGCCTACACAAGCGGCGGACTCGCCTCCGACTGTGAGATTGGAAAGCGGCATCCTCGAAGGCACGCACTCCGGTCCGGCACAAAACGAAGCTGCATTCCTTGGTATCCCTTACGCGGCTCCGCCGGTTGGCGGACAGCGCTGGAAACCGCCGCAGCCCGCAAGGAAATGGAACGGGCCGCGCCAGGCAACGCAATTCGGGGCGGCGTGTCCGCAGCTTCCCGCAAGCTGGTTCCCCGATATTGGCTGGAACGAAGACTGCCTCTATCTGAACGTCTGGACGCCTCAGCTTTCGGCCAGCGCGAAACTTCCGGTCCTTGTCTATTTTCACGGCGGAAGTAATACCCAAGGCTATAGCCAGATGACTTCGCTGGGCCCTACGCTTGCGCCACGCGGCGTGGTCCTGGTGAGCGCTAACTACCGGCTTGGCCCTTTCGGGTTCCTGGCGCTTCCCGCGCTCACGGCCGAATCCCAGCATCACTCTTCCGGAAACTACGGTCTTCTCGATCAACAGCAGGCGCTCAGATGGGTGCGCGAGAACATTGCGCGCTTCGGAGGCGATTCCAATCGGGTAACTGTCATGGGCCAGTCGGCAGGTGCGGTTGATATCTGCCTGCTCATGGCCTCCCCGATGGCTGCCGGCTTGTTCCAGGGAGCGATTATGGAAAGTGGGGATTGCCAGAGTGTCTACAACGAAGATATTCGCACGCCGATTCCCTACAACTTGATCTCGAGCACGGGTGAGGAGTCAGGAGAACTTCTGGCGAAGGACCTCGGAATTGCCAATGGTGCCAACCGATTGCAAAAGCTCCGCAGCATTCCCGCCGACGACATTCTGAAGGCCTGGAGCCAGGATCGGCGCGTTCACTTTGACGCCATTGTCGATGGCTGGGTAGTTCCCCAGCAGCCGGCAAAGATTTTTGCTGAAGGCAGGCAGATGCACATCCCTGTGCTTGTCGGCAGCAATGCCGACGAAGCGACTGTATTTGGTCACGGTGGCCCGAAAACCGTCGAAGCATACAAGAAATATCTATTCGGAGGATACCGGCAAGTATTCCGCCGAAGAATTCCGAGCCTACCCCGTAGCATCGGATTCTGATGTCATGCCGCGGTATTTGCAATTGCAGAGCGATACTTTTGCCTACGGAGCCTACTCGATGGCACAAGCCATGATGCGAGTGGGACAAAAGGCATATCTGTATTACTTCACCTATGCTGAGACCGGGAAGCGGGCGCACCTCGGCGCGTACCACGGCGAGGAGCTTAAGTTTCTCAGTGATTGCTTCCCCGCCGATTGGGAGCACAGCCGCGACGATGAAAAGCTCGGCGAGGCAATCCGCGCCTATTGGACGAAGTTTGCGAAAACCGGCAATCCCAACGCTCCTGGATTTCCGGAGTGGCCCGCCTATGACGCAGGATCAGCTCAATGCCTGGAACTGGGCCGCACCGTTCGCGTACGCCAGGTCGAACCACAACTCCAGACCCTCGAACAGATTATGCGCCAAGCCTTCGGTGAGGCGGCAACGCCAGGCCGCGAGCCTGGAATGAACCGGACTGGAAACGAGTAAATCCCGGTGGTCGGCAACACGGAAGTGATCTGATGCCGGGCTACAGCGATTAGTAACTGGAAGTCGGCCAGCATCCGGCAACCGCATTGGCACCGCCACTTGGACGTATAACGCCCGTTCCGTAGAAGTGGGTAGCCCAAACTCCCCGGAAGTCTGCTCGGAGGACATGTGGTGTTACTTAGCGCTGCGGTCGACCTCGTGCGGCGTCGGCGTCGATCAATTACTGCGGGACATGTTGCAGGTATTCGATCGCGGCTTGCAACACTTCGTCTTGGCCGGAGCGGATTCCTAAGAGTGTCGGGCGCACCTCAACAGTAGGCTGGAGGCCTAAGCGTTGCAGTTGCCGCCCGTCGGCGTGCCAAACTCCTTGACCGCTGAATCGCACATAGATTCCTCCGGGTACGGATAGATTTGTCACGTCACCATTTGCACCCTGTGTGGGGCTTCCAATGAATTTCGTGCCATTGGCCGCCTCGAAAAACAAGCCGGTGTGCTCAGCCTGGCTAATGGTGCGCTCATCTATCAACATCACCGTCTTGCCGCGATAACGCGATTTGTCGGTGTGCGGCAGCCGCTGCAGGAATGTGTCTTCTTCTCGAGAACTCGCTATCTCGCCGTTTGGCAAGTCCGGCGATGTGGGGTCGCGGCGCTTGAACATCGCCGCTACTACATCCGTTTTGTCGGTCAACCGTGGAGCAATCTGCCAAGCCGTTCCCTGCGGGTAACCACGATCATCGAAAATGATGGCGGGACAGTCCTTGAACTTCTCGAACATCTCGTCAACCTGCGATGCGGGTAGGCGATCGAGGTCGGCATAGCCGACGTTCCCCGGCAGCAGCTGCAAGATCTCCCCGGTTCGGTCGCCTTGGGACTGCGGCATGTATTCGGCCTTGCGTGATACTTTGACTTCCCGCACTTGGTCATGGAGATCGCGGACCGTAAGCGTTGCCGTGGAATCCTTGGGTCCGCGTACAAGGCTTCTTTCCGTGGCATAGAACATCCCCGACTGCAGTGTGGAGTGTGCCGTGTACTTCAGTCTTTCTGCGATGAGATTACTGGCATCTTTGCCGTCTACTTTTACAATCACGTCGCCGATTTCAAGACCAGCGCCTCTGGCCGCTTCGGCATTGGTGTAGCCCGTGATCACCGGCAGTCCTTCGATCATCCGAACGCGTACCGGCAGACTGCCGTCACCAAAGTAATTCTTAAGCACGGGACTCGAGGCTCCCCCGTGGCTGTCGTGAATGTGAGTCACCATTTCGACCACTGTCAGGTTGTAATCAAGAGCGTCTTTCGATGCTTCCATCCGTGGAATAAACTGACGCAACACCTGGTTCCAGTCCTCTCCCATAAACTCCATATACGGAAAGAAATAATTGATTACGGCCCATATGCGAAAGGCCGCCAGCACTCGGTACTCTGCTGGCGGATAGGGCATGTCGGCGTACGTCTTGTCTGACGGTGAGGCCGCGCGTTGGGGCAGCTTGGTGCGCGATGACCGCAAAAACTTGCCCGTGTTCGCCAGTTGAAGAGCCGATTGCATCGCGGGGTTCTGGTCGCCTTTCACGCCGGAAGCAGGCACTGTGAGATTCGGCTCGAAGCCGCCCGTGCCGTCGCCGTACACCAATTCGCCTAACCTCATCTGCGCCCGCACGCCGTCTGGGAGTTCGACCGTTTGCGTGCTCACTGCTACTTCCTCGCTGAACGTCCCTTCCGCTACGATCGCTCCCTTACCTGAAGCTTGAAGCCCCAGCGCCACATCTGGCAGGTCCCCGTGAGGGCCTACGAGAAAGACCACGGGGATGTCTTTTGCGGCTGACTCTGGTTTGACCGCTGGCCGGCCTTGAAGATAAAAACCCGAACTGTAGTCACCGCTGGTGGTACCATCCTGCGGAGCGTAACCAACATGCATGCGCCGGCGCTCGCCTGGCATTTCGAGAGATACCGTGGTGAGCACTGCGGCGAGACCGTTGCTAGAGAAACCATACGAGGCCATTCCCTGGTCAGCGTCAGAAGGCGTCACTGCAGGACGCAGGTCAAACACAACGGCACGAGCTGTAGGGAGTTCCTTTTTCAACACCTCCAATTTCTTCGAGGTGCCGACGAAATCCTGGAAATCGGAATAGTTCGTCATTGCCACTACCAAAACGCCGTCTGCGTTCTTTTGGAAAGTGGGCTGCCTTTCCGAAAGTGCCGCGGAATTCGTCGAAGTTGGCGCCGGAACATCCAGCACTCGCGTGACCGGATCGCCGAGTGCGTTGAGCAAGTCCTCGACCGCAGCCGAGTACTCCGCGCTATTCCGGGCAGCATTCACCTTTGGGATCGCCTTCACCAGCGCTCCATCCCAATCAATGTCGTCTCGATACGCCAGGTAGGGATGGAAGTACTTTACCGCTGCCCACAGTTTTGCAAGCGCAACCAGGCGGTCGATACGGACGGACTCATTTGCTGTCTGCTGGGTGGATCCAAGCAGCGTGCCGGAAAGGACCACAAATAGCAAAGCAGCGGTACGAAGAAATCCAGAACGCACTTTCATCGGAGTTTCCTCTTTGACCCGATACGCGGCTGTTGTTCAGGTCTAATCGAAATCTATAGATCACATACAGCTTGCGACAAGCAAAAACTCGTAGCTTCGGTTCTTTTGACCTTGACGCCATGTCACCCCAGCAGAAAAGGGCGACACGCGATCCAAGAGGCCGGCCGTTGTGGAATGACGGAGTTCGGCTACAGCGTGATCTGCCAGATGGGAAGCGACCTCAACCGATTCCATCATTGGCCCGCTTCAAGGCGAATGAGGGCAACACTGAACTCATTCAAAATCGAGAACTGGAATGCACTGGTGGTCCATGGCCGTCGAGATGCGAAGTCCCCCCGAAGTCCTCTTGGAGGAGATGTAGTGTTATGGGCGCTCCTTGCGCTCCGACCTCCCCGAAGGTCGTTACTCGTCCACTATCCGGGCCAATGCTCTTAACGCCGTTTGTGAAAGAAATCGCGCCGCGGCTTCGACGCGAAGAAATGCTGGCGACCTACGGTCCTCCATACACCGGAACAGAAGCCTGATACGTTTCAGCCTAAGCCGGAAATAAGCAAATAGGGAGTGAGGTATGATTTGATTCGTGCCTTTCACCAACAGCCACGGCTGCCGGATTTATTGGGAGGAATCAGGAGAGGGCGATCCTCTGCTGCTCATTATGGGACTCGGATATTCGCACGAAATGTGGCATCGCACCCGTCCGGCGATGGCGGAACATTACCGAACCATTGTGTACGATAATCGCGGCGTCGGGGACAGCGACGTGCCGGCGGGCCCGTACCCGATCGCGCAGATGGCCGACGATGCGGCGGCTGTCCTAGACGGGGCGGGTGTCGAACGGGCACACCTCTACGGAATGTCGATGCGAGGAATGATCGCGCAGGAGCTGGTGCTGAATCATCCGGAGCGAGTGCGGTCGTTAATTCTCGGCTGCACTGCCTGCGGCGGAGCGAACGCGGTTCCGGCCGCGGCGCCGGTGATGCAGACCCTGATGGATCGCGCGACAATGACACCGGAAGAAGGCGTGGAAGCGATGGTTCTCTTCATCTACAGCACAGCTACGCCGCGCGCCCGCATCGATGAGGATCTGGCGATCCGCCGAAGAACGTTCCCGCAAACGGCGGGGTACCTCGCGCAGATCCAGGGAGTCCTCGCGTGGAGTTCTTTCGACCGGTTCCACAACACTCGCGTTCCGACGCTGGTGCTCCGCGGCGAGATTGATCAGTTGGTTCCTCTGGAGAACGGACGCATTCTCGTGCGGAAAATCCCAGGCGCTCGACTGAGGCTATTTGAACGCGCGAGTCACATCTATCCGACCGACGAGCCTGAGGCGTCAAACCATGAGGCCCTATGCTTTTTGGCAAACCTTAATAAGCAAGTAATTCCTGAGTCTCAAGTGAGACTGCACTGCAGACGTGCATCAGTTCCGCCTTGTAGCGGTGCACCACGACGCGATGTGCGATCCCTACTCCGACCGCAGCGCCTCCATCGGATCCACTGAGGCCGCGCGGCAGGCGGGAATGTAGCAGGCCAGCAGGGCAATAACGCACAGTAACAACGCAACGGCACCGAAGGTGAGCGGATCGGTGGACTTCACTTCAAACAGCATGCTCGACATCAAACGGGTGAGCGCGAGGGCCGCCACCCCGCCGGCTGCGATGCCGATCAGCGTCAAGCGCGCACCGTCGCGCAGGAACGCCCGCAGCACGTCGGCTCGCTGCGCTCCCAGTGCCATGCGGATACCGATCTCCTGGGTACGCTGTCCCACAACGTAAGACAGCACGGCATAGATGCCGACGCTGGCCAGCAACAATGCGACAACCGCAAAACCGGTGAACAGGATCATGGTGAAACGCTGCCGCTCTATAGATTCAGCAACGATGCTCTCCATCGTCTCCGGATGGAAGGCAACCATCTGGTTGTCGAGTTGGGCGAGTTTGGCGCGGATTGCCGGAAAGACGGAAGCCGGCTCAACTCCTCCGGCGGTTCGCAGATAGACATGGCTGCCTTCCGCCATGAGCTTCATTAAACGGTCCGGGCGCTGCATGAGTGGTTCATAGACCTGCGCGTGCATGGTCTCCGTGGCGTCTTGGGCGAGTCCCCACTGCCGTACGTGCCGCACAACGCCGACGACTTCTTCGGCGCGGGGCTCTCCGGTGACTGCGTCCACGGCGTAAATGTGCTTGCCAATGGGGTCCTGCCCGGCGAAGTACCGGCCGGCAAAGTCGTCATCAATCACCACCACCGGTGAGGCATACTCGTCGTCGGCGTCGGTCAAAAAGCGGCCGCGCAACAGCGGTAACTGCATTACCCGCAGATAATCGGGCTCAACAACATATTGCAGGGTGTACGGCAGGTCAGCCTGGTGTTCCGGCCGGGATTGTCCTTCCACAAAGAAGTTTTCTTCGGTGTCGCCTCGCATGGGGTGGGCGCCCCACTCAAAGGAAACGCCCTCCACCCCGGGAATTGAATGCAGCGTCTGATCCAATTGGCGGTAGTTGGCGCGAACCGTATCCGGACTCTTTCTCGCCAGCGAAGGCGGAAACGAGATTACGAGCGACAGGACGTTGTGCGGATTGAATCCGGGATCGAGGCTCCACAACTGCATCAAAGTGCGCACCATCAATCCGGCGCCGACTAGCAGCACCAGCGCCAGGGCCATCTCGGTAACCACAAACACCGACTGCACCCGGCTTTTCGTCCCCGCGATGGACCTGCCGGTTTCGTTGAGTGTAGTACTGACATGAGTACGGGAGGTCCTAAGAGCTGGCACCATGCCGAAGACGATCCCGGCAAGGGCTGACGCCAATTGTGTGAACAGCAGGACCCGCCCATCCATCGCGATGCTCTCGGCGCGTGGCAATGCCTGCGGTAGCAGCGAGAGTGTGGCTTGCGTTCCCCAATGCGCGAGCAGCAGGCCCAATCCGCCGCCGATCAATGCCAACGTGACGCTCTCCGTCAACAATTGCCGGATCAGCCGTCCCTGTCCGGCGCCGAGTGCGATGCGCACTGCAAACTCGCGGCTGCGCGCCGTCGAGCGCGCCAGCATCAGGTTGGCGACATTCACGCACGCGATCAGAAGTACAAACCCCACGGCGCCGAGCAAGACCAGCAGCGCCGGACGCACTTCGCCCACGATCACCTCTTTCAGGGGAATGATCCTGGTCTTGATGTTGTTGTCCACATCCGGATAGGCGGCGGCCAAGCCTCGGTTCACCCGCGCCATGTCCTGCTCAGCCTCGCTAAGGCTCACTCCGGGCTTCAACCGCGCCAGCGCATCCGTTCCCCACGCCGCACTGCGATTGCGGAACTGCGGTTGGCTGAATTCGCCGATTGGCGTATAAACTTCAGATCTCTCAAAGTTCCACATCTTCAACCGGAAGCTGACGGGAATAATCCCAATCACCGTGCGTCCTTGTCCGTCGAGAATGATGGTCTTGCCAAGTACGCGTGGGTCGGAACCAAACTTGCGCTGCCACAGTCCCTCTGAAATTAAAACCGTCGGATTTGCGCCCAGGCGATCTTCGTCCGCAGTAAAGGTCCGTCCAAGCAGGGGCTTTACCCCAAGAATCTCGAACAACCCGGCAGAAACCATCTCGCCAGTCACAACTTCGGGTTCGCCATTCCCGCTCAGCGTGACTCCACCCATTTCGCGATAGGCTGCCATGCTGGAAACGCTCTGGTTCTCGCGCTGCCAGTCGAGGAGGTTAGGATAAGAGATGGAACCCTCAGGGAAGTTGGGCTTATCGTGGAAGAGCACGACAATTCGATCCGGCTGTGAATATGGCAGCGGGTTCAACAGCACGGCGTTCACGACCGAAAAAATTGCGTGTTGGCCCCGATGCCCAGCATAAGCGTCAGCAGCGCAACAACAACAAAGCCGGGCGACTTCGCCAACTGACGAACCGCATACCGAAGATCGTTCAGAACAGAGTTCATCCTTGCCTCAAGCGGAAGTCCGATCTCTTCGGTGCAATTGGCCTTCCGCACGGGGCGAACGCTATAAGGCTTGTCTTTCTGCGGGTTGCGGCAAGCCTGGAAATTCGGGTCAACACTTCGTGTCCGCTGCCGGACGCTTCAGGCCGGCAACGGACAAACCGCCCAATAAGGGACAACCTCCTGCTCCCCGAGAGGTTCGGTCAGAGAGGGCCGGAAAGCGTCGAAGCCGCGCATACACCGATGCCGGGCAATGCGGGGCATTCTGACGTACAGCTCAGCGTTCCCAGGCGCTGCCAGCCGGGAGGTAGCCTTCATAACCCTGTGCGACAGCTTGTCGCCTTGTGTTCGTCCAGATGATCCGAACAAGGATCGGAAACTGAGTAACCTTGAAGTTCCCCCGAAGTCTTCCTATGGGAAGTATCACCGGCGAGACGCCCAGTTCCCCAGAAGTCCGGTTCGGGGCAGTGTGCCGCTGCCGGATGCCGCGTGCAGTCTGATCTCCTCGAACCCGTTTCCGCCAACTTCCTGTTGCCTGCGATTGGGAGTGCTATTTGAAGTTCGCGGGTCAGGTGATCATTTGGCGGATCTTTCACATCAGCAGCCAGCCACCTGAAAGGCCGATTTCGCAGATCAGACAATCTTTCTATTTCGCTGGTTTTGTGTATGCGGAGAACATCGGCAGATTCCGCCGATGGGCCTGCGATACCATAATTCGCAAAGGGTTGACTGTGCGCCTACAGTGGAGAGTGCATGATTGAACGCAATCCCGGAGGAACGTAATGGACCTTAAGACTTTGCTCGACACACCTCCATGGGACTGGCCACGAGATGCCGGGAGGATGTTGCTGAAGACTCTGGTTGATCAGCGAGCTAATGAATGCGATCGACTGGTCGCCGCCGAGCTAGCTGGCGATTTTACCGTGATCAACGACGATTTGGCCGATACCTTATTGACGGTTGTATGCAGTGCCGAAGAGCCAGATCAACTGCGCGCTAGGGCGGCAATTTCCCTTGGGCCGGTACTGGAACAGGCGGACACCGATGGATTCGAGGATCCGGATGATGTTCCCATTACTGAGCGCACGTTCCGAAACATCCAGGACTCGATGGAGAAGCTCTACCTCGATAACAGCATTTCCAAGGAAGTACGGCGGCGTATTTTGGAAGCGTCGGTGCGCGCCCCTGAGACCTGGCACCAGGATGCGATCAAGAATGCGTATTCCAGCGGGGACAAAGAGTGGATGCTGACAGCTGTGTTTTCTATGCGCTGGGTTCGCGGTTTTGACGATCAGATACTTCTAGCCTTGAAAAGCGACGATCCTGAGATACACCTCGAGGCAGTCCTCGCGGCCGGCAACTGGGAACTGGATGCGGCCTGGTCTCACGTGGTCGCACTCGTCGACGACGCTCGCACCCCAAAGCCCTTGCTGCTCGCCGCTATCAGCGCCGTCGGCAGTATCGGTCCCGCGGAGGCGGGGGAAATACTAGTAGATCTGGCCGACTCCGACGACGAAGAAATCGTTGAGGCCGCCGACGAGGCTATGGCGGAGGCTGAAATAGCTTCAGGCGAGGAAGACGACGAAGAGGATGAGTGGATCAATTGAGCGGCATCGATGCGTGGCTGCTCGATCCCGAATCCGGAATGGACGTCGATCTTCTGAAGCTGCCTCACTTCGGAAATATGCACGGTTGCTCGAAAAGCTTGCTCGACCGAATCCGCGCTGAACACGACGTCGTGACGAAGTTTTCCAAGTTTCGTCTTCCCGGCCCTGAAATCTTCGAAGCCATTTCCGGCTACGAGGGGCCTCTCCATACACCATCCACGCGCACACACCCCTCGTCGTCAAACCTCCTCACGCCCCTCCCTGACTAACCCATACAGTGGGCGTTGCTTGCGAATAGGGGAGACCTCTGCGCCGGGATGGGAACCATCGAAAGACAAACGAAAAGCAAGTGTCTGGCATGCTTTGGGCGTGCACATCATGTAGAACCTTCAGTGCGCCTGTGGGTGATTTTGTGGGGACACCATCGGCAATGTGCCACGTCGTGATACAACAAGCCACAACCAGTCACAACTCGCAAGCCGTTGATTTTGCTGAGAGATGCAGGGTAAATGCCTCTCTTTGTTGAAGTTAGGATTATGTGTCGAAAAGGCTTGCTAAACCGTTATACGGTCAAAAGCTGTATCGGGGGTTCGAATCCCCCCCTCTCCGCCAGTCGTTTTAAGCTCAATTAGCATAAGCACTTACTGTTCGGGTCGGTTAAGGATTTTTACTTCCTGTGCCACGACTTCAGGCTCTTAAGGTGCATATTAGGTGCATTTTCGAGCGAACGCATGGCCGCAACCACATCTGCGTCTACAGTTTTGATGTAGCACTTCTGCGTCACACCTACGTTTGAGTGGCGCAGGATTCGCTGAATGATCTCATCTTGTACCCGGAACGGGTACCGCTATCTTCGGGAAGTGCATCTGCAATTTCTTGAGGAGTCCGTGGGCGGGATTGGGGAAGAGAACCGATGATTCAGGAGTTATCACGCGGTGGCTCGATCAAAATGCCGAGTGCTGCCCGGCCGTAAAACGGCTGATGATCCTCGTAATCGACATTCAGTTCGGGCGATGGAATTAAACACTACTGTGTTTTCGATCTGGATTATAAGAGTTGCGTCGTTCCAGGCACTCAAACACCTGCTGCAGCCTGACTTAAAACCGCGTCCGCGACGACGCGTGCGTTATCAGCCCAGCAGATCAACCCGGGGATAAACTCCGCCGCTAGGTCGGGATGGCTGGGACGCACGCGAACGGTGAACCCATGCTTTCCACTTTGCGACAATGCGATGTCGCCAGCATATCTATAGTCGCCCTGGTCATCATTGCCCTCAGCCTGCATCGCAACCGCGTGGCCTTCCACGATTTCTCCCCGCACGTCGACGCGACCAACGTAGAGCTCAACTCGAACGTCGCGCGGAGTCAGGCGGCCAAGGTGCACCTTAGCCCGTACCTTCATGGTCGAAGTTACCGGGATTGCGCTGCTTGGACCGTGCTCAATTTTACCGACCCACACGTCATTCCATTCTCGGCGAATGCGCTCCATCGCCGACGAAAGGTCACGGGCACGTTGGGCGTCATTCGCATCGAGCGCGCGGAATTGTGCATGTGCCTTGACGTAATAACCTTCCATGTAATCACGGACCATACGATGGGTGTTGACGAAGTGGCAGAGCGATTCCACGCAGGCCTTCATGCGCTCAACCCATTTGCGAGGAATGCGGTCGGCACCGCGATCGTAGAACGATGGTACGATGTCGCGCTCCAGCAAATCATAAAGGGCTTCGGCCTCGACCTGGTTCTGATGGTCTAGATCGTCATACTCTTCGCCTTTGCCGATCACCCAACCCATCTTCTTGGAATTCTTAGGGTCGTTCCAGACCTCGTCCCACCATCCGTCGGGCACACTCAGGTTCAGTACTGCGTTGGCCGCGGCCTTCATTCCGCTGGTGCCGCTGGCTTCATTGGGGCGCAGCGGCGTATTCAGCCACACATCAACGCCCTGGACCAGCGCGCGGGCAACTGCCATGTCGTAGTCAGCGAGGAAGACGATGTGCCGGCCGAGTTTGGGGTCGCGGCTGACCTCCGTGATCTGGCGAATCAACTCCTTGCCCGCCTCGTCCTTTGGATGGGCCTTGCCGGAAAAAATCAACTGCACCGGACGCGACTCGTCCGTCAGCAGACGGCGTAATCGATCCATGTCGCGGAAGACCAGCGTAGCCCGCTTGTACGTGGCAAACCGGCGGGCAAATCCGATGGTCAGCGCATCGGGGTTCAGCACCTCGCTAGCGGCCTCGATTTCTGCCTGCGGTGCTGCCCGGCGCATACGTTGAGCGCAGACTCTCAGCCTCGCCCAGCCTACAAGGCGCTCGCGGCGCCGCTCGTGAGTGCGCCACAGCTCCTCGGCAGGAATGGAATTCACCCGGCTCCAGATATCGCTGTTAGCGGGTTCTTCGCGCCAACTCGGTCCGAGATAGCGGTCGTACAACTGGTTCAATTCGGCGGAAATCCAGCTACAAAAGTGAACCCCATTGGTGACGTGGCCGATGGGAATTTCATCCACCGGCACGTCGGGCCACAACGATTGCCACATCTTGCGGCTGACTTCACCGTGCAGTTTGCTGACTCCGTTGGCGCGTGACGCCAAGCGCAGTGCGAGCACTGTCATGCAGAAATCGCCAGCTCCATGAGAACGCCCCAGATCGAGAAATTCGGTTTGCGAAAGACGCAGCGTGCGGCTGATCGCACTGAAGTATCGGCTCATCAGATCGGAACTAAAGTAGTCATGACCAGCTTCGACCGGCGTGTGCGTGGTGAATACCAAGCTGGCTGACGCCAATTCCCGCGCTTCCGCGAAGGTAAAATTGTGCAGTTCCATCAGGTGGCGAACGTGTTCCACAGCCAGAAATGCGGAGTGACCCTCATTCATGTGGTAGACCGTGGGCTGCAAACCGAGAGCATGCACGGCGCGGTAGCCACCAATTCCGAGCAGGATCTCCTGCCGGATGCGCATCTCCTTGTCGCCCCCATATAGCTGGTCCGTCAGGTCGCGGTCTTCGGCACGTGCGTTCAATGGGATGTTGGTGTCCAGCAGGTAGAGAGATACACGCCCCACTTGCACGCGCCAGACTTGCGCGAAGACAACTCGCCCCACCAGATCAACTTCAATGGTGACGGGCTCCCCGTTGGGGTTATAGACCACGCTGATCGGGAGATTATGGAAATCGTTCTCCACATACGCTTCCTGCTGCCAACCCGACTGACTAAGATACTGCCGGAAATAACCCTGCTGGTACAGCAGTCCCACACCGACCAGTGGGATTCCAAGATCGCTGCATGACTTGAGATGGTCGCCGGCGAGGGTGCCCAAACCACCAGCGAAAATCGAGAGGCATTCCGTCAGGCCGAACTCGGCCGAGAAATAGGCAATCAGCGGAATTTCGGCCTCTTGGCGATGGGTCCTATGAAACCACGTCATCTCGCTGCTCAGGTAGCTTTTCAGGTTGGACTCGACGCGATGAAGGTGCGCAAGGAACGCGTCGTCTGTGGCGGCTGCCTCCAGTTTCGCCTGCTCGATGGTTCCGAGCATCAGCACCGGATTGTGTCCCGCCTTTTCCCATAGGTCCTGGTCCAGCCGGCGGAAAAGTTCTACGGACTCATGACTCCAGCACCAGCGAAGATTGAAGGCAACTTCGCGCAATCCTTCGATCGCGGGCGGCAGGGATGGTATCACGCTGAATGTGTAAACGGGTCTCATAATTGCTGGCGCTCCTTGCTCATGGGCTCCTGGGGGTGAAGATAAAACTGCAAGCGCTTAGGGAAGCCGCGCTGGCACCGAGAAGGGCGGCTGCGATTTTTGGCCCCTCGTCAGGTGCCTTCGAGGAACGGCCCCACGTTACTGCGTAAGAGCCAGGGCCTTCAGCGCCGTCTTGTTCCGTATGCGTAAGGTTGAGCCCTTCTTCTCCACGATCTGTCGCTTCTTCAGGTCGGCGAACATACGGGTCACGGTCTCCCGCGACGTTCCGATCATCTGTGCCATTTCGTCATGGGTGAGCGCAAGCTTGACGCGTGGCTCGACCTTGGCGGATTCCCCGTTCTGCGCGCTCCAGTCGAGCAGCAGCTTCGCCAGCTTTTCGGCGGCGGAGTGCGGCAGCCCGATCGCTCGAATCTCGCGGCAGGCGGCGTTGTACTTGTCGCTCAATTGTTCAGCGACGTGCAGGCAGGCTTCGCTGTGCTTCCTCAGCAGGTGCTGGAAATCTTCGCGCTTCACGAAGTTCACTTGGCACGGATCGACGGTTTCCGCCGTCAACTCGTAGGGCGTGCCGCTGACCACGGCGCTCAGTCCCAGAACTTCTCCCGCTTCGGCGATCTTCAGAATTAGGGTCTTGCCATCGGACGCGCAGATGGAAAGCTTGACCCGGCCCTTGCACAACACGAAGATGCCGCGCGGCGCCTGACCTTCGACAAACAGTAGGGCACCCTTGGGATAGGCGGCGGCATACTTAATCGTTTCGAAAGTCTGCAACGCAGCGCCGGGAAGATCGCAAAAGATATGCGCTACTCGCATCTTGCAGCTAAGGCAGTTTTCTATGATGTCCAATCCGTATGGTGTAAGCACGACGATCCCCCCTGTGGCTCACCACGCATCGCCGCTCATTTACGGCCGGATGGCTATGTGACCGCGCATCCGAGGCTCAAATCCACGAATCTTGGCAGCAGCTCCCAGTTCTGTGCAGGTAAGTTACGGCATTCGAGGTTCTGTTCCAGATATACATCATCGGAACACGTTCATGTCACATGCAACAAGTACAGACGTCACAACCGGTTGTGACGAGGACATTCCTGGCTCGTCGGTGTCCAGCGCCGAGCCTTCCGGCTCTTACCGAAAGGGTTGAAGGCTTACAGAAGATGATGGATGAGCCGTTTCTCGTCTCCAACCCCAGTGCCCGGCTATTGGAGCGGATGGTACGCCGATTGGGAATGCATCGGCGGCAAGAATCAGCAAATCTCTCCAGGTGGCCAAACAGACAGTCGCCAATATCTATTCGGATAGCTCCCCAGATGCAATTGGAGAGCATAGGCCGGCATGTTTTGGGGAATGGCAGGGAGACATCATTCTGGGAATCTCTCTTGGGTGACTTTTCCGCCAATACGCAGACCTCAGTTTTTAGCCACCGTTAAGAACGCTGAAATGCTCGATGACGAACTCCTGCGTCATGCACATTTGAAGTACGGGGGTTCAAATTCCCAATGTCACGAAACGTCGGTAGATTTCAAACTGCCATAGTATACAGGTGCAAATACAGGTGCATAAAAATCACCAAATGAGCCTATTTCGCCCGAACTGCAGCACTTATGCTGACGCTAAAGTGATTGAATCCAAGCAACAGGGCGGGACGGAGTTAATTTGTTAAACCGTTATACGGTCAAAAGCTGTATCGGGGGTTCGAATCCCCTCTCCGTCAGATACCCGCAATTCCAATCCTTACCACCTGTTGTACCATCGAACGCTCGGAAGCTAGATAGCGAAAACCGCTAACTTGCTCCGCGCCGCAAAATTTGCTAGCGGCTCGGGCCGGTCACTCGCCAAATATGCTCTCGACGGGCATTGGATTGACGTGACGGGGAGATGCGATCTGCACGAACTCCGCTGCCGATCGCGCCGACACACCGCCGGGCACGTGCTTCGGTAGGGCACCGAGGAACATCGCGGTTTCGTCGCAGGCATAAAGGCGCGGGCACTTCAGACAGTCTTTGTGCATCTTGTCGGGCAGTGCTTCTTTGGCGACAACCTCGAAACCCATTTGGCCAAAGAACTCGGGGATGCGGGTGAACAGACAGATACAGGTGACGCTCTGGCGCTTCGCCTCCTTCAGCAGGGCATCAACCAGTACCCGGCCAGCGCCTCTGCCCTTCGCTTTGGCTGTGACGGTGATGGAGCGAATTTCGGCCAGGTGCATTCCATACAAATGCAGCGCGCCGCAACCGACGATGTCGCCATCGTGCTCCACCACGACGAAGTCGCGAATGTTCTCGCAGATCTCCGCCAGAGTGCGCGGCAGCAGCGTTCCATCGGCCACGTGGACCTGAATTAGTTGCTCGATGCTGATGGCATCGGGAAGGGTTGCGCTACGTGCCTGCATGGGCGACTCCCGCGTAGATGGATAGCTTTTCTTTGATCGCCGCTAATGCCGCCCGAACCCGCAGCGGTGCGGTTCCTCCTGGCACATCGTGCAACCCCAACACCTCATTCAGCGACAACGCGCGGTAGAGGTCGGCATCGGCGGCGATGCCACACTGCGCGTAGTCTTCCTTCGACAGTTGCTCTAATTCGCAGCCCTTCTCGAGGCCGAGGCGAACGGCTTGCCCTACCCTCTCATGTGCCCTGCGGAATGGAACTCCACGCTGTACCAGATATGCCGCCAACGCCAGAGCATTCATGAACCCACTGCTCGCGGCTTGCCGCATCCGATCCTCGTCGAATGAAACCGTCGCCAGAAAGCCAGTCGCCACGCACAACATGCCGGACACCTGGCTAGCCGCAGCGAAGACGGCTTGCTGTGTCTCCTGCATGTCCTTGTTGTAGGCCAGGGGCAATCCCTTAACCGCTATCCACAGCTCCGTTGCGCTGGCAAGTACGCTTGCCGCTTTCCCGCGAATTAATTCCAGCGCGTCGGGGTTCTTCTTCTGCGGCATGGCGCTGCTGCCCGTCGAAAATTGCTCTGGTAACTTCACAAAACCAAACTCGGTGGTCGAAAACAGGATCAACTCCTCGGCCCAGCGGCTCAGATGCAATGCGACGGACGACAGGGCCTGAACGAACTCGATCGCGAAGTCACGGTCGCTGGTTGCGTCGATGCTATTGGCAGTCGGCGAGTCAAATCGCAAATCGCTCGCCATCGCTTGGCGATCGAGTGGCAGAATTGTCCCTGCCACTGCTCCAGAGCCCAGCGGACATTCGTTCATCCGCTTGCGACAATCGGCCAGCCTGTCCAGATCACGCAGGAACATCTCGACATACGCGAGTAGCCAATGCACCACTAGAACAGGTTCGGCCCGCTGCAAATGCGTGTACGCCGGCATCGCGTTTTCGCCAGCATGTTCCCCTTGTTTCACGAATTCGCCCAGAAACCCCACCAGCATTTGCGATATGGCATCGATCTGGTCGCGGACGTACAGCCGCAGGTCGGTCGCAATCTGCTCGTTGCGGCTGCGGCCGGTGTGGAGCTTGTAACCCACTTCACCAACCAGCTTCACCAGTCGCTTCTCGACGAAGTGGTGCACATCTTCGATGGCCGGCTCGTCATCTTGCGGCACGCCTTCGCGCCAGATCTGATCCAGAGCGACCAGTGTCGCCGCAAGTTCCCGCTCATTCAGAACGCCCACTGTTGCCAGCGCGGCAGCATGCGCCCGGCTCGCCGCCACCTCATAAGGCAGCAGCGCGCGGTCGAACGGCAAGGACCGCTGCCACTGTTCGAAGTCGGGATTCTGAGCCTGGCCGAAACGGCCGGACCACATCTTCATTTCAGAGTCTCCGCATGCACCAGCGCACGCGAGCGCGCCGGCAACCCAAGGATGCGAATGAATCCTTCCGCGTCCTTCTGCTGGTAGCCTGCGCCCATGGTGAAGCTGGCGATATCGGGCCGGTACAGCGACGTTGGCGATTTGCGGCCCGTGACATCGATGTTGCCCTTGTAAAGCGCCAGTGTCACCTTGCCATTGACATCATGCTGCGTGCTTTCCACGAAGGCCTGCAGCGATTCGCGCAAGGGCGTGAACCACACGCCAAAGTAAACGATCTCGGCGTACTTCAGACCAATGTGTTGTTTGAAGTGCGACAGGTCGCGATCAAGGCACAACGCCTCAAGCTCACGATGAGCGGTAAGCAGCAAGGTTCCACCGGGCGTCTCATAGCAACCGCGCGACTTGATTCCCACGAAGCGGTTCTCGACAAGGTCGACGCGGCCAATCGCGTTGCGAGCGCCAATTTCATTCAGCACTTCGACAATCGCGACCGGATCCAAGATGACGCCGTTCACCGCAACGGGCACGCCGTACTTGAACTCGATCGTAACCTGTTCAACTTTATCGGCAGCTTCCTGCGGCGACTGGGTCCATGTCCAGGTGGTGGCGAGCGGTGCATTGTTTGGATCTTCCAGTTCGCCGCCTTCATGGCTGACATGCAGCAAATTGCGATCGCGGCTGTGAATCTTCTCGCGACTCTGCGCCACGGAGATGCCATGTTGCGCGGCGTAGTCAAGACAATCTTCACGCGATTGCAGCGTCCACTCCCGCCACGGAGCAATCACCTTGAGCTCGGGCGCCAGCGCCTGGTATGCATGCTCGAAGCGGACCTGATCGTTCCCCTTCCCGGTGCAGCCGTGCGCCACCGCGGTCGCCCCTTCCCGCAAGGCGGCCTTGACCTGGTACTTCGCGATGATTGGTCGCGCCAGCGACGTGCCCAGCAGATACTTGTGCTCATACACCGCGCCTGCCTGGACCGCGGGAAACACGTAGTCGAGCAGGAATTCCTGACGCAAGTCTTCCACGATTACCTTGCTGGCGCCAGTCGCGTATGCCTTCGCAACCACTGCATCGAGATCCTCGCCTTGGCCTACGTCGGCGACGTATGCGACGACGTCGCAGTCGTAGTTCTCTTTCAGCCACGGAATAATGATGGAGGTGTCGAGGCCTCCCGAATAAGCCAATACGACCTTCTCACGCATATGCACTCCTGGGTGGAAAGCGATGAGCACCGCCTTCCAGCAACAAAACCATGATGGCTTTTTGAACGTGCAGGCGATTCTCTGCCTGATCGAACACCACTGATCGTGGCGAATCAATCACTGCCGCTGCCACTTCATCTCCACGATGCGCGGGCAAGCAGTGCATGAATAGCGCGTGCTTCGCTGCACATGAGAAGAGCTTCTGGTTGACCTGGAACGGCAGGAATATTTCGCGACGCTCGGCGGCTTCGTCTTCCTGACCCATGCTGGCCCACACGTCGGTGTACACCGCGTCCGCCCCGGCCACCGCCTCGATGGGATCGTTGACCACCTGCACTTGACCGCCCGAGCCCGCCGCCAGCTCTTGCGCCGCACTCACGACCGCTTGGCTCGGCTCGTATCCTTTAGGTGTTCCCACCGAGATGGTCGCTCCCAGGCTAGCTGCCGCCAGCATCAGTGAGTGCGCCACATTGTTGCCATCGCCAAGATAGGCGAGATGAACGTTGTGCAGGTCGCCGAGATGTTCCTGCAACGTGAGCATGTCGGCCAGCGCCTGGCAGGGATGCTCCAATTCGCTGAGGGCGTTGATCACCGGGATCGACGCGTGCATGGCCATCGTCGTGACAGTGTCATGCGCGAAGGTTCGCAGCACCACTCCATCAACCCAGCGCTCGAGGTTATGTGCCACATCGCTGAGACTCTCACGAGCACCCAGCCGCGATTGCGTCTGGTCAACGAAAAACGATACTCCACCCAGACTGTTGATGCCGGCCTCAAACGTCAAGCGTGTGCGCAGCGAAGGCTTCTCGAAGAACAGGACAATCTGCTTGCCGGCCAGAGTGCCACGATAGTCCGCAGGACGTGCCTTCATCGCCGCCGCCAAGTCCAGCGTGCATACGAGTTCTTGGGGCGTGAAATCTTGAATCGAGATCAGGTCGCGTCCGGAAACGCTCCGCTGCGTGAAAGTTTGGGGACCTAGGCCCGCGGGAATTGAAGTCGCAATCAATGTCTTACCTCCGCTAGATAGCAACTAGCAGCTAGCAATTAGCAGTCAGCAACTGAAGTCCCGCACTACCCGTACGGGCTGATCGCTAGCTGCTCACAATGACCTCTGTGCCGCACTCAATCAGGTCGCTGAAGAAACCGGGTAACACTTCGGCGTGGTCAGCGGGCAGGATACGAACCCGTGCAACGCCTCGTTTCAGCGCCTTGATGCATTCTTCCAGTTTGGGCAACATGCCACCGCTAACCGTGGCGTGTTGCACCATCGAGGCGATCACCTTCACGTCGAGCCAGCGAATGACGGTGCCTTCGGCATCTTTCACGCCGGCCACATCGGTCAGATAGATCAAGGCATCGGCGCCGCAAGCGACCGCGCATGCCGAAGCCATGTGATCGGCGTTGATGTTGTAGTATTCGCCATCAACTCCAAGCGCCAGACTTGACACCACCGGAACGATGCCTGCATTCCACAGTCGCTCGATCCACCGCGCATCGACGGAGCAAATTTCACCCACGTAGCCAAGGTCCGGCTGCTTCTTCTTGGCTGCACGAAACATTTGCAAATCGCCGCCGCACAGGCCCAGCGACGGCGGTCCCGCGGCGCCGATCGCGGCCACCAGCCGCTTGTTGAGCTGTCCGGCAAGCACCATGACGGCCACATCGCGCGTCTGCGCGTCGGTGACGCGCAAACCGTCGACGAAGGTGGTTTCGCAACCGAGTTGCTTCAGTGTATGGCTAAGGGCCGCTCCTCCTCCGTGAACGATTGCCAGTTTGTGGCCTTCGCGCCAGAGACTGGGGATTGTTTTGGCAAACTTCTTGATCAGCTCTTTGTCGTCGAGAGCCGCTCCGCCAATCTTAATCACCAGTTTCATTGCAATCCTTCTTTCTCGTCGAAACCGAACATGAGATTCATGTTCTGGATGGCCTGGCCCGCCGCGCCCTTCAACAAATTGTCGAGGCACGACACCACCACCGCCCGCTTGCCATCTGGCGACAGCGAAAATCCGATGTCACAGAAATTCGTGTGGCGCGAAAACTTGATCTGTGGCAGTCGCGCCGTTCCGAAGACACGAACCCAAGGCTTGCCGGCATAGAAGTCGCGGAGGCATTGCTCCAATTCCGCTGCCGACACAAACTTCGCCAACTGCACATAGATGGTGGAGAGAATGCCGCGTGGAATTGGCAACAGATGCGGCGTGAACTGCAGCGATCCTTCCTCGATCCCGAGTTGCTCCAGCATCTCGCCAGTGTGCCGGTGTCCGAAAACGCTGTAAGCGCTGAAGTCACCGTCGACTTCGACGAAATGCGTCTTCGCTGACGGTATTTTGCCGACTCCCGAAACCCCGGACTTTGAGTCGCATATAATACCGCGCTCAACATCCACGTACCCGGCGCGAATCCACGGCGCCAGGGCTAGAATGATCGACGTCGGATAACATCCCGGATTGGCCAGCAAGGCGGCGTTCTTGATCGCCTCAGCGTGAAGTTCGGGCAATCCGTACACCGCAAGCTTCGTCGAGGAGCGACGCATCATGTGCATTGGCATCACTGAATCCATACACTGCACGATTCGCTCGCTGCTTCAAACGCCACGCCCCGCTCAGATCAATGACGCGCAAGCCACGCTCGATCGCCTCGGGAACCCACTCGCGCGAAAACTCGTGGGGCGTCGCCAGGAACATGACATCGACTCCAGCATCTTTCATGCGCTGCCACGAAAACGTTTCGAACGGGAATCCGCCGTTGCCCGCCAGTTGCGGATACGCTTCGCTCAAATCGGCATAGCCTGTATTCTCTCCGTTGCGCTGGACGAGCAGCGGCTTCTTGACGGCGGGGTGACGCGCAAGCAAACGCACGAGCTCCAGCCCGCAGTAACCGGTCGCTCCAAACACAGCGGGTTGTACAGCGGCATTCATGTTGTTCGTCAAACCTTCAAGGGATACGGCTTCACAGGGTGCTGCAAACTCGATTTACGGAGCGTTTCGAAGGGGCGTACCTTCAGGTACGCCATTAGGCTCTTCATCTTTGTCGTTCCGAGGGGCTTCAGCCCCGAGGAATCTGCTTTCACGAGTTTTCAGCGAACTGCTTTAGCCACGGAGCCACTCCTCCCGTTACGCAAAATAATCCCGAATACGTCTGGCCAGTTTCTCCGCGATCCTGGTGTCATGCGCGATGACCAGGATGGTGTCGTCTCCCCCGATGGTGCCCACCACTTCCTCCCACTCCTCGGCGTCGATGGCTGCTGACACGGGTTGCGCGCTGCCGGCGCTGGTCTTCACCACCACCAGGTTCTGCGCCGTCTTCACGTCGTAAACAAACTCATGAATCAGGCGCTCGATGGAAGGCAGAAACGCCTCGGCCACCTCGCCCTGGGGCAGCTTGTAGCCTTCCGCCGTCTTCACCAGCCGCAACTCATGCATGTCGCGCGACAGCGTCGCCTGGGTCACCCTGTGTCCGCGCTTGTAGAGCCGCCGCCGCAACTCTTCCTGGCTGGCAACCTCCTGGCTGGCAACCAGGTCGCGAATGACGGTGTGGCGCGAAAGTTTCGACATAGCATAAATATACAGCTATACGTATATTTATGCTATAAAGCCGGGAATGTCAAGCTGAGGCTGCGGCATGGCGTGATGCCGGTGCGTCGGCAGGACAAGAAAAGCCGCAAGACGAGGAAACCGGCGGGTCTGGAGTGGGCCGAGGGAAATGGAGTCGAAAACAAAATGAGAGCGTCGCCAACCCGATTGGGCAGCATCTTACAATAGTCAGGAGAGCCGTATTTTGACCAGACCTGCCTTTATCGTCGCCGAACCCGAACCGGAACAGGCCCTATCGACCCGCAAACTCATCCTGGAAACCTTCAAGTACAACGTGATAACCGCTCACTCCGTTTCAGAAACGCTCGAACTGGTGCGCCTGTTCCCCAATATTCAGGCGCTGATCATTCACTGCGGAATCCCGGATTTCGACGCGGATGACCTCATCAAGTCGGTAAAGCAGTCCACGCCCAAACTACCCATCATCGCGCTTACGCCTACCGAACGTGATCTGAAGTGGGCTGATTACGTTGTTCAAAGCCATAGTCCACAAGAATTGCTGAACTTGGTGCAAGGGCTGTTCGGCGATCCGCGAAAGCATCCTGCCATGTCAGGCCAGGCGCACTCCGACTAGGAGTCGAACTGACCGCACCCTGATGGGAGTTTCGAGAACAAGATGCAGCGGTGAGCAGAACACGAGAGCTGCGAGAACCGCATGGTGCAACCAGGTACTGCAAGGCTACTCGCGAGGCAGCTTGCAAACGGGTTCGCGATGTCGGCAGGCTGATAGTTGCGGGCAAGCCGTCGAAAACCGATGGATCGCGGCCGCGCGGTTGGCAACCCGACGCTTACGGTCCTGCTCTAAGCGTGGATGGATCCTGAACGACCCAAAGGGCTATGTTCCAATTGCAATCGCGCTGTCGAGTTGGATGCCGAGGTTTGTCCCTGCTGCAACGCGCCGCTCAGCAATCGTCCATCTGGAGCGCAGGAGAAGTCGCGCGGACCGGTTGAGCGTCGATGAGAACGACGATTCCAAATTTCCTCGCTCATCCTGAAGCTTCGCCTAACGACAAGGGGGGCGATGGCAAAGAAAATCCTGCCCAAGCGAAGGAAGCTTGGGCACGAGGCGAATGCATGGCAAATGAGCGAGTCGACCTGCGGCCGCCTCAAGAGAGCTACAAGCAACCGCCGAAAGGCTGAGACGCGACCTGCGTCATCAGTTGGCGCTGCAAAATCCAAGGCGCATTCTTGCTGGACATGCGGCGCCTCGCGCGGTTCGCGCGGTTGCTGGAGGACGGTCGCGCCGGGAAACAAGAGACCCGACGCCGGCTGACTTATCGAATCGCTTCTTCAACTGGTTGGAAGCTTTGCCGGCGAACCGTCCGCCGAAGGTGCCAACCCGTAAGCCGGAAACGTCACTAAGGTCAAACAACTGACCACAAGTGCGCATTCGCTTCTCCTGCAGGTATTGCGCAGCGGGCAAATTGGCATTCATCGGGGCTGGCGGTCGAGCAAGGCTCCCCCAGAAAAACAGCGGGAGAAATTGCAGTTCTATCATGGCCAGAGGGGTGTCAGGAAAACCATACGGCTGCTCCCGCCGTCACCCCGCCCGCAGCTCCCACCCATAGCTACTGGGATGGATTCACCTGAATCTTAGCCATCATGCCGCCGTCCTCGTGGTCGAGAATGTGGCAGTGATAGACAAAGGTACCGGCGATGTTGGGATCGCGAAAATCCATGCGTAGGGTCACACTCGGGTACGGGCCGCTGCCCGTCCAGTTGGGAATTGTGATCGTGTCCTGCAGGTCTGGGTGCTGAACAGGTATGCCGTTGATTGCCTCCACCAGGAAGTGCAGTTGGTGGATATGGAATGCGTGTGCTTCGCCTGAGTGGTTCTCGATGGTCCAGTCCTCGACTGCGCCTATGTTGGTCACGATGGCGGGCGAATCATCCATGTGGAAGACCTTTGGCTTTTGTCCTTGCACGGTGATGAAGTACTGGGTCGGACCATTGCTACCAACCGTTTGCTCGGAGAAGTAGAGCTTTCTTGTGGCTGTCGGCTGCTGCGTGGCCAGGCCCGCAAAGCGCTGACCATCGTCAGGAGGCTTCGCTGCAGGCGGAGCGGGAGGCGCCTTCGTCTTCGGGCTGTCGATGCCGAGAATGTTCACGAGCTGCTGCGGTGAATTTGGGTTGCCGACCGGACCGGTATCAAAACCATTGGTCAGGAATATCCCTTGCTGCCCGGCTGGAAGGCCAGGCACGATGAATTCAGCTCGCCCTGCCGGCGGCAAATCGATTTCGGTCGTATAGATCGGCTCCTGCAACGGAACCCCGTCCAGAGCCAGTACTTCGAGTTGCTGTGGCGTGGTCACAAACTGAACTTGAAGGGTGAGAAACGCTTGAGTTGAAGCATTGACAACTCGCCAGAATTCCTGCTGGCCATAGTGAACATTGATGTAAGGCGAAGGCGCATTGGGAAAGATAGCCGGCTGAAAGTTAACAGTCAGCTGATTGGGCCCGGGCAACCAGGAATTAGGGTTGTTGAATTGCTGGCGGATGACGAAGACGCGTTCTGGCAGGCCCTGCGTCCCCTGAAGGGTGCCTTCGATAAAGATGGCGCCAGCGGCTCCGCCATCCACCTGCGTGGTAGTGTTGCCGTGCGCGTGCGGATGATACCAGTACATTCCTGGGTTGTCGTTGGGCGGAACCTGAAAGTTGTACTGAAATGGGGGATCACCTGACTGGATGAGGGTATGGATGACGTCGTCCTGATGACAGGTCGGCGAAATATTCAACCCATGGAAGTGCATGTTCGTGGAGCCGCCCATAAGCATTCCGCCGTTGCAATCGTCGCCGGGCTTGCCTCCCGGTTTTCCGGGAATGTCCATGTGCATCTGCGTTTTCTTAGGATAAAGATCATAAGGCGCCTGAATATTATCGGTAAGGTTGAGAACGAGGCGGTCGCTGGGATTGAGACGCAGTGTGGGAGCTTCAACCTGCTGCCCTTGATACAGGTATACATAGCAGTAATGCATGAACCCGTCGGAGGCTTGCTGGTTTTGCAGAGTTAGATTCACGTTCAATGTCCCGTTCTGGCTGTACAAGTCCAGGGGATTGACTACGAGACTACCCGGCTGAGGACGCGGCGGACATATTTGCTGCGCCGAAGCGCCCGCGAGGGCTACTGCACAGCTCAAGAGCAAGAAAATCAATTTCAGCCTTGCGCGCATCCTAACTCCCTGAATTTTCGTGCACCAAGTGCCTGATCCATCGTGCCTCCCTAAAATGGCCGCGGCGGAAAAACCTCGACAATAGCCCAGTGCTGAGGTAATCGAAGACCGGAGAGGCATCAGACTCGGTTAGTGTGCAGGTTGTGCCATTCGAGTTCACTGTGAGAACTGCGATTGAGGAGGTCAGGCCAAATTCCGCGACGTAAAGTGCGCCCCCTGTTCCGGAGACGTCACGGGTCGCCACCGCACCAGCGTACGCCCACCCGTTGTAAAAGCCGCTCAACTGCCGTGAAGTACAGCCCGGCATTACTGTGCCCGTGTTCTTGTCGAAAAATGCAGCGGTAACGTTCCCACTCTGGCTGTTGGCGATGTAAAGAAGGCTCTCATCCGGACTCAAACGAATGGTAGCGGAATTAACTGCAGGTCCAACGACGCTAGCGACGATGCCTAGGTCGTACTGGATCGTTGGTGCAAGTTTCCCCGAGGACAAGTCGGAGACCTCGACTGTCGTGGCGATTGCAGCATCACCGAAAATCGCAAAATGGCCGTCCTGAGTGATGTCTACTGCGTCTGGGAAGAAGGCGCCGGCGAAGCCGGTCGCGTTCTGCTCGTCGTTATTGGATATGGGGACGCCGTTGGCGGTATTGAAAGACTCGATGGAACCGTCGATATACGTGACCACCAGCATGTTCCTATTGAGCGCCATCCCGGCAACCCAGCCGCCGTTCAATGGAGTGACAGTAATATCGCCCAGGAACGACAACCGGCAGCCGGTTCCTACTGCGAAGGTCGCGATTGTGTTGGAAAGGCTGTAACCGGCGTAGAGGTAGTTGCGATTCATTGCCATCCCTATGCCGTTGCTGGTCCCTGAATCGTTGGACGAACCGGAAAAGTTCCCCACCAGCTGTTGGGTCTGGATGTTAATGGCTGCGATGTCGCCGCTACCTGCATCTGATGCGTACACGCATTGGGCGGAGGGGTCGGGCAGCATGGCCACTCGTGGCGACCCGAAAAAACCACCTGCTATACCTAGGCCGCCAGTGTCGACCGCGTTCTGGAATGTCAACGTCGGGGCGCCCGGCGAACCTCCCGCAAGGTAGAAGCTGACGTAGCTGTGCCGGACCCCGTCGTCGTTGGTTAAGACATAGACGGGGGAATTCGGCTTCGACTGACTTCTATTAGCGCCGCACAATATCAGGGACACAGCTAGAGCGACAACTATCGTCAGCACTTTAGGCCATATCTTCATCATCGGTGATCCCGTAATCAGGCAGGAATGAAAGCGACGAGAATCATATATCACAGGACTTCATTACTCCAGAGCTGACAGCTTCTGACACAAAGCCAAATCAATGACAATCCGGCCAAGTCAATCATTGGGAATGAAGTTGCCTGACGCCACGGCTTCGTCAACACTTTGCACAAGCACTCTCGAGACCGCATTCACTTCCTCTTTCCACGCCGGAACCTTGACCGCGATTTTGGGCCACCTAGACAATGGGGCAGAACGCTCGACACACCCCGCGCTGATTCGGACTGTGCATAATTGCCGAGTCGCTGGCCACCGGTCGGCGTGCCGCCTCATTGAGCTTTTGTGCACTGGTTGCCATAAGTGTCGGAACAAGAAGCTTGCGTCAGATCGAACCAATTGTGGGAAGGGACAGTACTATCCCCTTGACTCAAACGGGGGAGGGCACAGAATCCTCCTGGTATTCCCGACAATGGCGGAGGCAACGTGGGAGCCGACTTTAAGACAAATCCAACTCCAAGCTGGCATAGCCCTCGATATTACAACAAACACCCAGAGAGGCAGGTTGTGCCATCAGCGACGTGTAATTATTCGGAAGATGCGCAGACCAGAAGACGCAACGAAACGATTGCCATGGTCACGTCCATTATTCTCGCATTTGTGCCTTGGGGATTCTCCATGCCAGTAGCGTACAGATGGCCTTTATGGGGTATAAGTCTAATTGCCATCTTGTATCTCTCAATTACAATCGTTCCGAGATTATCGAGTCCTTATACTGTTCAACAAGTCGCCCTTGGGGTTGCTGTTTGGTTTTTTAGCGCTTTTGGCTTTTTACCCCCTCATACATATCCAGTGGATACAAGAACAGTCGCGTGAACTAGAGGGCGATCTTCACGTAGCAACAAATGGTTATAGGGCTACCGAGAGACTAATAGAGATAGGGACTACGGGATCCAAAATGTCTTTTGGCTCTGATGACTCTAAGGACGAGGAGCATAAAGTAGGAATGCAAATCCTAGAAAATGCTGGCCTTAACATTTCACTAGAAGACCGAGAGATAAAACTAAACGACCCTCGGCTGTAAGCCGAGGGGTTTAGGGGTTGTCGATTGGAAATCGACTGTCGTCAGCAATTTGTTCGCCCTCTTGTTCCTCGATGTATTCCCGTATCATCTCGTCGGTGATGGTGCCTGAGCTGACCGCCAGGTATCCTCGCGCCCAGAAGTGTCGACCCCAGAACTGCTTCCGCAAGTGGGGAAATTCCTGCAGCAGGACCCGCGAGCTGATGCCCTTCAGCCATTGTATGATTTGGCTGATCTGCTGATTTGGCCGATACGACGCAAACAGGTGAACGTGGTCGCGGGCGACCTTACCAGACATGATCTCCAGTTCATGTGCTGCGGCAATTTGCCGCAGCAGGTCGCGCACACGAATTGCCACTTCCCCCGTCAGCACTGCCTTGCGGTATTTTGGTATTCCACACGAGATGGACCTTGAGGTCACTCTTCGTGTGCGCGCCCAACCGGTAATGTCGCACGCGACCACGTTACACCATAGCTTGCTTCGCCTGAAGGCGAGGGGTTTCCACCATCCCCGATGGGGACACTAACTACGCCAATCAGGGACCGAGGCGGAAATTTGGTGATGTATATAGACAAGAACCATTGGTCGGTAACTCCATATTGCCTCGATAAAAACTACACTACAAAACTCTCTTGAAGTCCTTGATAGTGGCGGCCATGTAGTTTTCCAAATGAAGCTATTATCAGATCGAGTACAACTGCAAGGCGAATGGCCAGATGCGTTAGGGCGCGGAGTAAGATTGATCGACGATCCTAAACGATCCAATGAAAAAGGCGGCCTTTTTGAGACCTGGTTCAATGTTGACCAAGAGAGGGTGAATCCGGGACTCATACAACCAATGTTCAAATACCCTAGTATAAAGTATTGGGGAGAATTGCGCGGCCCTGGTGACGCCCCTATCCTAGATAATTTAGGCTGCATGGTTAACCAAGTCGCGATATTCAACATGTGACGCCTCAAGCATCTTGATAAGAGTATCGCGGAATAAATAAGGGTTCTTACGGTTTTCAAAACGGAAAGACATTTCGTCAAGGTAGGCTTGAAGGTGCTTTGCGCTGATCTTATGCCACGTTCCGATGATACCGCCCTTGAGCAGGCTGAATGCGCTCTCGACGGTGTTGGTGTAGATGTCACCGAGAACATAGGAATCTTCGTAATGGCTGATAGTCTTGTGCCGATCTTCGAGGTTATTATCACCGGCGGCCTTACAGTAGGCCGCGAAGTCATCGGTCATCAGCATCCCAACATCGTCGCTGATGTTCTCTTTGATGTACTTTGCCAACGTGCCAGACTTGCAATCCTCGGCTTGGAAGAAACGCAGAGCGCCGCCACGCTGACGAATGCCGACTACAATCTCTTTCTTGGTTCCACGCCCGCGCTTTCCTCCATGCTCAACGCCACCCACATAGGTTTCGTCCATCTCAACGACACCGCCGAGCTTAGGAGCATTGCTGGCGGCTGCCATAGCAGCACGAATGCGATGACAGAGGTACCATGCGGTTTTATAGCTCTTCTTTCCGAGCATCCGATAAACCTGACTGGCCGAAATCCCTCTCTTGGATTCGGTCATCAGGTAGGTAATGAGGAACCAGTTAGTCAGTGGCAGATGGGAGTCATGGAACATGGTTCCCACGGTCACAGAGAATTGGTAATGGCATGAATTGCAGTCAAACACTTTACGGTCGCTTACTGGCGTCACCTTATCGTGACCGCAGCGCAAGGCACTTTATGCCCTTCGGCCAGCGTAGATGCGTCAAAGCCTCGCGGCACTTGTCATCGGTTCCAAACTGCTCAACCAGCGTCATCAGATCAACGGGAGCGGAGGTCATAGCGTCACCATGCCAAAGAAGATTAAGAAGCACCCAATCGAGATGACCAGCGATGAACTGGCGGCGCACGTGTTCCACCCGAAAGTGCTGAAGGCCGCAAAGAAGCATATCGAGCGGTTGAACGCGCCGAAATCGCCAGCAAAACCAACCCGAAAGCGTGCCAAATGAATCATCTAGCACAATGTAGCGGGAATAGCAGTTTGAGTCAAGTAGATAATCTTCAATCACACTTTTAGTCACATCGTTTTACGCGACTGTGTTACGGGATGCTGTAAGTGATTGATAGCGGCATGGTTAAGTTGGTAGCGCTACCGGGAATCGAACCCGGGTTTGAAGATTGAGAATCTTCTAATCCTATCGGCGCTATTTTCCTCGGTACTCCTGCAAGTGAATAAAACTACATCAGTTACCTCTCGCCATAGGGCACGCAAACCTCTCTTCTGATGGCCCGCAAATACGGCTAATTAGTGGTTATTTGTGTATATTCCGAGCACAAAATCGAGCACACGCAAAACGGCAACGCTTGGCCGAAAACAGTACTGATCAAGCAAACGGAAATGGAGAAGCCACAAATGATTACCAGTAAACGAGTAGAAGGTGAAGTTGATTACAACGACGGCTTGTTTGCCGAAGTCTTTACCTACGGAATTGAAGGAATCGAGAAGAACCTCCTGTTAGAAACGATCCAGCTCCATATTGAGGATACCGATAATACGCCGGAGGCATTCCAGCAAAGGTTTCCCGTCGGTACGAAGCTGAGCATCTTGACAAGGACTGAAATCACTGCCATTTAACGGAAACTGCGCGGCAAGACGAGGAGGCCAGTGAAGTCGACGAGTTGGCACGGCTCCCTCAAGTGACCTGCGCGAGTATCACGGAAGAGCGCGCAACATTGATGACAAGAGGCTGAGTTCCAGCGAAGCAGAAGGAATCCATCAGACACATCCTTAGATAACCGCCGGAAAGTGGTTTTGTTGTTCCTGGCGAATCCCGACAGGATTTCTGTCCCAACCTAGATCCATTGACCGCCCTCTCACGGGGCGGTTTTTCATTGGACTCGATCCAAACAAGTTTCAAGGAAGAAGCACATGGAATCCACAAATGGCAATGGCAGTCTCCTCGGAGCCGGCCAACTCGTAACCTGTCGCCTGGACGAACTCAATCCGCACCCCAGTTACGTTCGGCACCATCTTGCGGTTCCAGCCTCCCAATTGTCCGCACTCGCCGAGCGAGGTGACCGCGCATTTCTAGAGCCGCTCATGATCACACAAGACCGCACGATTCTTGACGGATACGCTCGGTTTGAACTGGCTCGACTCCAAGGGCGAGCAACGCTCCCCTGTATCGCCTACGAACTGACCGAGTCGGAAGCCCTTCATTGGCAACTGCAGAAACATCGCCGCTCGAATGGCTTGAACGATTTCATCCGGATACTCCTGGCACTGGAACTTGAACCTTGGTTCAAGGAGAAGGCGCGTGCGAACCAGCAAACAGGTGGTCGGCAGAAGGGTTCGTCAAAATTGACAGAAGCTGGGAGGGCTGGATGTTCGGCACGAAATTGCCGCAGCCGCAGGCGTGTCTGTAGGAAACGTCACTAAGGTCAAGCAAACTGAGGGTGGCGGCGACTGCGGAACTCCTGCAGGCGCTACGCAGCAAAGAGATTAGCATCCATCGGGCATGGGGCTGGAGCAAGTTACCTCCAGAAATACAGCGAGAGGAACTGAGGTCCTATCAGACCCAGAGGGGCGTCAAGAAAACCATACGGCTTATGGTTTCGCGGCATCGGTCAAAAAGCCGACCTGCCGTAACCGAGCTTTACAATCTGGCCAGACAACGGACTGCGGTTGAATCCACACTTGGCGTGGGCAGCGCGGCGGTGAAGGGTGCGCGAGAAGTTTCGAGCAGACCCCTCGCTGATCGGCGCAATACCATGCCCGAAAGAGCAGTCGGACTGACGGCAGAGACCAAAGGCTCGGTTCTCGGCAAGCTTCGCCATGCCGTAGGCCTCCAGATCAGCCTTTGGGAAATCGCGTCAGAAATTGCTGAGATGGTCGATGCTGATCCGGGATTAGTCCTGGAGTGGGTAAACGGAACCAGCATCGTCGCAGATTCGGGGTTGGAATTGGGACCTAAAGACTTGGAAGACTTCCTCGCAGGCGGCGGGGACTCCTGCGCCCTTGGTAAGAAACTCCCAGAACATCCTGTCCAGTGAATCGAGGCTGATCCGGTCGTTTCGGATTCAACATCCCGTGGGAAAACTGTCTTTGTTTGACCGACGAAACTGGTCCGAGGATTCTCGAACTCAGAGGAGTCAATAACCACATGCATATCGAACAACCGCTAAAGCAGATTTTGAGTTCTACACGAGGTAACTGGGATCGCCCCGAGAGCCGCGACGCCGTCCGCAAAAGCTTCGCAAGAATGATCGATTGCCGCACGCCTGCTTTGGGCGCGGAAGTCTATGCCTCGGAAACCGAGGAGAAACTCGTTTACCACACCTGTAAATCGAGATCTTGTCCGAGTTGTGGGCATCGTGCTACCCAACTCTGGCAACGGGAGCAATGGACTGCACTCCCCGACATCCCGTATGCAGGTATCGTGCTTACGATGCCGGATGTTCTCTGGCCAATCCTTCAGCAGAATCGCCCTCTGCTTCATGACCTACCCGCGCTCGGAGCCGCGGTGATACAGCAGTGGGTAAAAGCCAGATATGGTGTTTGCGTGCTGGTTATGGTGGTGCAGCACACTTTCGGCCGCCGCCTGAATTTCAATCCACACCTCCACATCTTGGTCTCCGCCGGCGGTCTGCAGGAGGCGGAAGGCCGCTGGATTGCCCCGCTGACCTTCGAAAAACAAGCACTGATGCACATGTGGCGCTACGCCCTTATCACGTACCTCCGGGAGGCGATACGGGCGAACGTGCTCAGGTCGGAATTAGCCGCAGAAGAACTCAAGAGGATTTTGACGACGCAGTACGAACGCTGGTGGAATATTAAGGTCACTGGCCTGATGTCGAAGCAGCATTTCCTGGGGTACGCCGGCCGCTACATTCGCCACCCACCGATCGCCCAGCATCGTTTCGTGACGATCACGAATCAAGAAGTCCAGTTCTTAAGGAAGGATCTGAAACTGAAGCGGCAGGTGCTGACTCGATATTCAATCGAGGAGTTCGTTGCCATTCTCGCCGAGCATGTGCCGGACCGCTACCGGCACGGGATGCGCCATTTCGGGTTGCTGGCGCCTCGTTGCAAAGGCCGGACTTCGGCTGCCCTGTTTGCGCTGCTGGGTCAAGTGAAGCGCCCTCGTCCACGACGGCTAGGGTGGGCTATTTCGCTGCGAAAGCATTTCGGCGTTGATCCCCTCATCGATAGGCGTGGTCAATCGATGCATTGGGTCGGGCGGTTGAAGCCCATGGAGCACAGATGCTAATCCTAATGCTTACTTACAGTGGTTTGCCGACTTTCGCCCAACAGCCATTTTCCGCGGAGCTTGCGCGCCCATCGGTGCCGCCTGTCTAGGGTGGTTAGTTCGGAAATGAAGTTTTTGTCCCGTACATACATGAACGTTTACTAGGAGAAGGCATGATGGAAGCAATTTTCTGCTTTGAATGGGCCGCGAACTTCATTGACGAGCGATATCCAGACGATATTGAGCATCCCGATTCACCCTGCACCGCGTCAGCCAAGTTGCTCCTCTTCGCGGCGGTGGAGGGAACCATTGATCCTATAAGGCTCGCGAGCCATACTGGTTACCCAATCGAGTTTATCCTCGCAATCGCATGGAATATGCGGAACAACAAACTTTGGACTCCCGACGGCTACGATTCTTCGCGTTGGTTGTCTCCCACAGGAGAATTGAATGAGACGGAATTTTGGGATGACGTAGATGCCAGTCTCGGAACCCTTTGGTTCGAGGGGCCGAATCACTTACGGGCGTCCCAGCGGACCAGGTGTATTGGAGCGCCGTGCAAGACAGGGCTCAAGCCCATGCCCGTCGGCGTGAACCGTTTGGAGAGACGTAGCATATCAAGCCACCGCCAGTACCGAGTCCCGGCCAATAGCTTGGACTTTTCTGGCGCTCTCGCCGCAAATTCCCTCCACGATATTTCCCATACTCTCAGCCCGCAGAGCATCTCTTGCTTGTTTGAGGCGGCAAGCATCCAAGAGCGCATTTTGCCGCTCGCTTCCGAAATGAATTTTTGATTTTCCTATACATTGAAGGGGAAAGCGGAACCTTCCCGCCAGATCTGTACTTCAGCGAAAGAGGGAACGACGCAAGTTAGCGCCAGAATCCAAATTAGGACACCACCATTCTTTCACGCTCCTTGTGTGCCATAAAGGTGGCAGAGACGGGCGCAGCTACGACGAAGATCGTGAGGTGCCAGATGGTCAATGCCGGCTCGCTTCGCACACCGTTTGACCGCATACCACACAACGTTGGCAGTTACGCCAGCATCCCGTCGCGTTCCATTCTTCAAAACGCGTCTGAACATTCTCCCCTCGCTCACGCCCGAATGGCGGAGCCAAACATCAACAAGCCCCTTGCACCATGTCGGCATGGGTACAGTTCGCAATCGTCCGCCCTTGCCAACCAAATCGACAATGACCCAGTGATCCTCCCTCAGTTGAAGCTGATCCAACTTCAGACCCACGACCTCCGAGCGTCGCAATCCACATCCCAGCAGCAATCCGAGCATTGCTCCATCTCGCCGGCCGCGTAGAGTGTCTGACGACACTGCGTTCAATAGCTCTTGTGCCTGATTGCCAGTCAGCCAATTGCCGATCTTCCACCCAAGCCGCTTGACTCCCTTAACTCGTCGGATTCCAGTCACCAACTCCGGGCTCAGCCAGCCGCTCTCAGCGGACTCATCGGCCAGTCGCCGGATCGCGGAAAGATGAACGTTGATCGTAGAGGCTGAAAGGGAACGACTTTCGAGGAAGAAGCGGTACCGCACGACAACGGACCGGTTAAACGCTAATCGAGGCTCGGCGCAATACCAGGCGATGAAGTTATTGATGGCGTACTCATAGCTCCGCCGCGAGCGTGCAGAAGCAAGCGTATTGAGCACGGCTGCTTTGGATTGCTCCAGTTCAGGGAGTGTGAGGGTCGCAGACCGACTGACAGACTTGCGTTGCTGTTTTTTGGACATAGGAAGCGGTTCCTTTCAACCGCCTCCAGAGTTTCGTGCTCGCCGAAGCTCAGCACAGTGCTGAACTGAAGGATCCCCTTGCAGCGTCACCCGCTTCGTTGAACCAACCGAGGTAGGACCCTGTCCCGCCGAGGTCCCCTGGATCGATCAGAACACCATTGTCCAACAGGAAGGCACGCTAGGTTTGGTCACCGGGAAGGTACATCTCTCCCACTAGCTCGGCCGTTATCCGCAGTTAAAGACCGAAATTAATCAAACAATCACTCTGGCGTGGTAATCTCCGGGATTATGTCCACCTCGTCGACTTCCCTCGCCCCTGTCGTGCCCTCAACTCGCCCTTTCATGGGAGCAAACGCGTATAGCGATCCGTCTGGATCCGGAGTGACATTCCGAGTCTGGGCTCCCTTCGCAAGTGCCGTCGCTGTTGCCGGGACTTTCAATGCGTGGGCCTCGACTGCAAACCCGCTCGCCTCGGAAGGCAATGGCTTCTGGTCGGCAGATATTACGGAGGCCAAAACCGGCGACGAATACAAGTACGTGGTAACCAGTCCCTCGGCTGGAAACCTCTGGCGAATGGACCCGTATGTCACCCGCATCATTCACAACAGCGGCAATCTTAACGGTGTGATCGACACACCGACAGCCGTATATGACGCGCCGAACTACTCCACACCGGCATTGAACGAACTCGTAATCTACGAGATGCACGTCCGAACTTTTGTTCCAGGCGATGGCTCGATCAGGAACGCGGGTGGGGAGTCAATCAGGACTAGTGATGGAGCGAACATTGGGTCGTTTGCTTCTGCGCAAACCAAGCTCGACTATCTTCGCGATCTTGGCGTGAATGCCGTCGAATTACTGCCTCTGGGCGAGTTCACCGGGGACATCTCCGCCGGATATAACCCGGCATACATTTTTGCAATCGAAGATGAGTTCGGCGGCCCGGATGGGTTCCGTGACTTCGTCAACGCAGCACACCAGCGCGGTATCGCTGTCATCGTGGACGTCGTGTACAACCACCTGGGAGACTCTGCCGGGGAGATGTGGCAATTCGACGGCTGGTCTGAGAATGGTAAAGGTGGAATTTACTTCTACAACGATTGGCGCAGCAAAACCGACTGGGGCGATACGCGTTTTGATTATGGACGAGGTGAGGTTCGCCAGTACCTGCGCGACAATGAACTTCGTTGGATTCGCAACGATTCGCCGATGGCCTGCGGTGGGATTCTGTTGGCTCAATGCGTAATGTCAAGGACCAGAACAATGACCCCGGCGATGACATCCCAGATGGCTGGAGCCTTTGCCAATGGATCAACTCCGAGATTCAGAGAGTGCAGCCGTGGAAGATCTCCATCGCAGAGGATATGAAAGACAATGAATGGATCACAAAGTCCGAGGGTGCAGGAGGCGCCGGCTTCAGTGCGCAATGGGGTGCCGTATTTGTGAGCACTGTCCGGAACAGTCTGATCACAGTAGACGACAACTCGCGGGACATCGCTTCAGTCTGCTCAATCCTGGGCCAGCGCTACAACAATGATGCGTTTCAACGCGTAATCTTCACGGAGTCGCACGACGCCGATTCCAATGGTGCTCAACGTCTACCTGAGATGATTTCTCCCGGCGACCCGTGGAGTTGGTGGGCAAAGAAGAGGTCGACGCTGGGAGCTGCAGCCGTGCTGACTGCCCCGGGAATTCCCATGCTCTTTATGGGTCAAGAGTTTTTGGCAGGTGGGTGGTTCGACGATGACAAAATGCTGGACTGGAGCAATGCATGGCGCTTTAGCGGTATCACTCAGCTTTATCGAGATCTCATCGACCTGCGCAGAAACTGGTTCAACACGACACGGGGACTACGAGCTCAGAACGTCCATGTCATTCGCCCAAGTGAAACGAGCACGTTAATCGGCATGCATCGCTGGGACGTTGGCGGTCCAGGCGATGACGTAATGGTGGTCTTCAACTTTGCCAATCAGGGATACAGCAATTATGAACTGGGATTCCCGCGCGGTGGCACATGGCGCGTCCGGTTTAACTCCGATGCCAGTGTTTACGACGCATATTTTGGAAACTGGCCAACGTTCGACACCGATGCAAACGGAGTTGGGATGCACGAAATGCCAACCAGCGCCAGCATTAGCATCGGTCCGTATACAGCTTTGATATTTTCTCAAGACTAGCGGCGGGTGTGAACGCTAACGTCCTTTATCATTCACTACGTCGGTTCGCAAGCTGAAGAAGTCTTGAAGCGCTTGCCCGCAATAGTCCCAAATTTCCAGAACGGGCTCCTTCCCCGGAGGGTTCCAATTCGGCGGATAGGGCGTTATTCAGCCAAGTGGCAGGACTATAAACTGGAAGCTTCCTGATCGCGTGCCTAGTAGCGTTCTTGTCCTGCTTGGCGAGTCAAAACGCCGCCGCCCGGACGAGATCTCCAACCACCGGATCATATGCAAGGGTCATTACGTCAGCACATTGCATTCGCTTGAGCCCGAAAACGGCACACCGCCTCGGGGATCGTGGAGCGCGCGGATCTGCTGCAATTCTCATCAGAGCAGGGATTGCGCGGATCTCCAATTACAGCAAGCGCCTCGGCCGCCATTTCTCGAACGATAAGATAGTCTCGGTTCTCAGGTTTCCACTGAAGAGTCTCCAGCAGGAAGTCGGTGCTGGAATGGGAATGGATCTTCATAAGCAGCCGGAAGAGAACCTCAAGAACCGGGTCATTCGGATTTTCCGATTGACACAGCATTCGAGCGGCATCGTGCAGAACGCGAGCTGTCTGTTCCAGGCCCTGCCGGTCCCCGGCATCGTGTAACTGGCCGATCATTTCGCTGAGCCGCAATTCAGCCCTATGTGCGTCTCCCAGATGCCCAGTAGCGAATAAGGTCGCATAGGCCGTCATTTTCGACACGAGAGAAGCCGACTGGGAATGCCGCTGCGGTTCGGTCTCGTTTAGTCGCGAGGGCTCCTGCGCCGCTAATCCTGCAGAACGTTTCTCAGCGACTGAAGCAACTCGAGCCAGGGAAACACCAAATGCTTGAGTGAACGACTCCTCAAACCAACACTGTTTGGGCACGGTACGGGGAAATGGTCTGCCACAATGATTGGTTGGCTTTCCGGAGATCTTCTCTTCTTGCCGACCAACAGCCAATTCATGCGAAGTCCTGTTTGCACCATGTGAGACTCCACGTCCAGTGACTCCGTCACTCATGGTCCGCACGAGACTTGCGGCATTCAAATGCTGCCTGGAAGGCGATCTTGGGAATGGCCGCTACGGGCGTTCATACGGTTGCCTATCTTGCAGTCACAGGGCTGGTCGCCTGGGTGGTCTACCGAAAGCTCGGCCTCGCGCTTCTCCGTAAAACGTGGTTCAACTTCGACTTGCTTTGGGCAGCTGCGCTCGTGGCCACAGGTCTTGTCACCCTCCTTCTCATATAGCCTGTAGTGTCTTCTTCTGTTTTTCTTCGCGAACAGTCGGAGACCCTTACCTTATCGGATTAGGTAAGAGTGGTCGGCCACTCGGAGTGCGCCGGGATAAACCGGCATGTTGTAGGGGATGCAAGCGCCCTACAGGAAAGGAGAACAGCGACTCCATCCTGGCCTCGAGTCTTGCAGGAGATAACGTGAGTTGTCCCCTGAAGCGTAGACCAGAGGTACCAGTGGGCCGGGCTATTGAGCTTCGAAAAGCCGATGGATCAGGATGCCGACTCCCTTCCGAGATGGAGGAAGGCAACACGGCAGCCGCGTTAAACGCGAGTGGCTGTCCGGTCCTGCGTAGTCTAAGAACCCGCGCACGCTGAGAAACAACATGCACGAGAACCGGGAGATCTCCAGTGCGCCTTGGTCGTGTGAGCAAGGCCGGTCCGCGAAGGCCATGAACCGAACGGCGGACACGCACGTGCTGGAGAAGTCGGACTGTGCCGTAGTACCTGTGAACCAGCCGAACAAGGGAGGGCAACCAACTGCGGAGACCGGGGAGGGAAGGGCGCAGGCAGGGCCGTCAATTCGCCACCTGACCGCAAATCTGCTGTTTAGGCATGCGATCGGATCCCAAATCATGCACCGGCCACAAAGGCACTCGCATCGAATCGCGCTAGGAGGAATGTATGAAAGCCGCCGTCGCACCGGCAGTCAACAGTTCCTGGCAGATCAAAGATGTTCCCCAGCCGCAACCGGGGCCTGATCAAGTGCTGGTGAAGATGCATGCCAGCGGCATCTGCTACACCGACATACATCAAACCCTCGGACATTTGCCGGGGCCGTTCCCACGAATCCTCGGCCACGAGCCGGTCGGCGAGATCGTTGCGGTCGCTCCCGGTGTCACTACGCGCAAGGTGGGCGACCGCGTGGGCACCGCATGGATTCAGTCCACCTGCGGGCGCTGCGAATGGTGCCAACGAGGCCGGAGGATGTTCTGCCCCAACTTGAAGGGCACGGGAGGCGATGCGCAAGGCGGCCACGCCGAGTACATGCTGATGAATGCCGACGTGACCTACTTGATTCCAGACAGCGTGTCCTACGAGCAAGCTGCCCCGATCTTCTGCGCCGGTTATACCGTCTACAGCGGCCTGCGCTGGGCCGATCCGCAACCGCATGAACGAGTGGCCGTATTGGGAATCGGTGGGCTTGGGCACCTGGCGGTGCAATACGCGAAGGCTGCGGGCTTCGATACCATCGCGATTTCGCACTCCCCCGATAAGGACAAGATGATTCGCGAACTGGGCGCGGATGAAATTGTCCGCGACGGAAAGAGTCTTTCCGATGCGGGCGGTGCCGACATCATCCTCAGCACTTCCAATTCGACCAAATCTATGACGGACAGCATTCAAGGTCTGCGTCCGGACGGCAGGTTCATCGTTATGGGCGCCGACGCTGAACCGCTTTCGGTCTCCGTGGTCGAGTTGCTCTCCAAGCGCATCAAAATCATCGGCAGCCAGCAAAATGGCCCCGAATATCTCTACGAAGCCTTGGATTATGTAGCCCAAGGAAAAGTCAAATCGATAATTGAAACCTACCCGTTGGCCGAAGCGGCGAAGGCCTACGAGCGCGTTGCGGAGGGCAAGACCCGCTTCCGCGCCGTCCTTACAATGTAATCGCCAATCCGAGCAGTTTGTCGGTGCACGATCCGACGTAAAGGACGTGCGCGGCTGAGTCCAGCTCAGGGTAGCTTGTCGAAAAAGAGATAGAGGGCGGAGATCCGGCCGTCCCGGGCAATGATGAAATCCGTGCCGGCGTAAGCTGGCGCCTCGCCCGGGCGGCCCGATACCCATTTGACTCGCCCGCCATTGCCCGATTCCTCGGGCGCGGCAATTGGCTGATATCGAAAGTCTGGGTGAGTAGCCCTAATCGCGCCCGCGATGCGATCAATCTCGTTGCGGCCACGGTAAATGCCCTTGCTGGGATCGTAGAACACGCCATCTTCGGTGTAGAGCTTGTCGATGGCAGCGCGCCGACGCGCGGGGTCGTTTTCACCGAAAACATCTTGAAGATTGCGGGTCAGTAATGTCGAAATGCTGTAGGCCATGGTTAACATCTCCTTCATAATTTCAAACCGGGGAGCAACTCACCGCGCTAAAGATCAGATTTTTCTTCTTGCGCCAGAGCTTCCGCACGCTTGCCGATTCTCTTGAGCAGCTCTTCAAGCTTTCTGCGATCTTCAGCAGAGACGTCCCGGAAGACGCGCTGGACAAGAGAAGCATGCTGGCGAAAGAGTGGAACGAAGGCTCCCCTCCCTTTTGCCGTGATCGACACCGTTCGCACGCGGCGATCGGAGGGGCATTCCACGCGGCTGACTAGCCCCTTCCTGTAAAGGCGATCTACAGCCACGCTCACAGAACCCGGGTTCAGATTGACTTTGGGACCGATGGCGTTCACCGGCGTTGGGCCTTTGTGCAACAGCAGCTCAAGCACGCGAAAATCCGAGTCTCCCAGGCCCGCCTTCAGGATCGTCGGCCAAAGATAGCGTGACATGGCCTGCCAGGCCTTGAGCATGATGAGCCAGGTGTGCAGGGCTTCGGAGGATTTTGGTCGGGTTGCCACAAAATTGAATCGCATCCATTATACGCGACATCAATTCTATCGATATCGATATATTCGATATAAATAAAGGAACGATCCAGCGATGTCAACCCTACTTCATATCACCGTCAGTCCGCGCGGCAACCATTCGATATCACGCCAACTGGGTGCCGCCGCAGTCCGCGAATGGAAGGAGCACAATCCCGGAGGCCGCGTCATCGAACGTGACTTGGCAAGAATGTCGCCGTCGTTCGTCGATTCTGAATGGATTGCGCGCGCCTTTTCTCCACCCGAGACGCACACCGAAGGCCACAAGCGGGCGGTCGCGATTTCCGATGAGCTGATCTCAGAACTCCAGCAAGCTGACGAGATCATTCTCGATACTCCCATGTACAACTTCGCCGTCCCCGCTGTGCTCAAGGCGTGGATTGACCACGTGGTTCGCGCCGGCAAGACCTTCCGCTACACATCTGCGGGAACGCCCGAAGGGCTGCTCGCCGGCAAGAACATCAAAGCCCTCGTGATCATCGCCAGCGGCGGCAAATACACCGGAGATCCCGGGCTGGCCGCTCTGGACTACGAGGCGCCGTACCTTCGCTTCATTTTGGGTTTCATGGGCATAACTGATGTGCATTTCATCCAGGCGGGCGGAACCGGCGCCGTCATGCATGGCCGCGTCTCTGCCGGCGAGTTCCTCGCGCCTTATCTGACAGAGCTCGCCGCGACAGTTTCAGTTTGATGGTCGCCTGCGTCGGAGCGCAGCTCTGCGACAGAGATCTTTTCTTTGTTCACAGGTTCTGAACCAAATCGTTGAAGAGCGAAACAAATACTCGGAGGAAAACAATGGCAACAACTTCAACTGCAATTCCGTACGAAGGTCAAAGAGAAGTGGCGCCCCAGAGCTGGGTGGTTCTTCTCGGGCGTGTACTTTTTGCCCTAATCTTCATCATGTCAGGTCCCAATCACTTCGCTAAGCAGACCATCGGCTATGCGGCAGCGCAGGGCGTACCCCTGGCTTCACTGGCGGTGCCATTCTCAGGGCTCATGGCGATTGTCGGTGGTTTAAGTATCCTGCTCGGATATCGCGCACGCATCGGCGCGTGGCTTATCGTGCTGTTTCTCGTTCCGGTCACTTTCATGATGCACAACTTCTGGGCCGTTGTTGATCCCATGATGAAGCAGATGCAGATGATCATGTTCTTCAAAAATGTGTCCATGACCGGTGCTGCTCTGTTCATCAGCCAGATCGGCGCGGGACCGTTCAGTCTTGACGCCCGGCGCATGCGCTGAGGGATCCTGGCGAAGACCGCCGGAAACTCAATACTCGTCGTGGGCGCTTGCCCGCAAACGCGATCAAAAGAAGCGCAAGTGTGGGAGAGACGCCAGTCGCGCAGCGTGCTTGCGAACAATTTGTTCGTTAGAGAAGTATTGGAGGTTGACATGAAAATCGGTGTAAGTGGCGCCAGCGGCCGTTTGGGCAGAGCCGTCGTTTCGGAACTAACTGCAGCGTCCCGGCGGGCACGAGATAGTGGCTATCACGCGCACGCCCGAAACCGTCTCTGGACCGGCTGAGGGACGATTCGGGGACTACAACCGGCCCGAAAGCCTTGCGGAGGCCTACGCGGGTCTCGATCGTCTGCTCATCATCTCGACCGTCGATCCGGAACCCGGAAAGCGCGGGGCGCAGCACGTCGCTGCCATCGACGCGGCCGTGAGGGCGGGCGTCAAGCACATCGTCTTCACGTCAGCCGCGGGCACACGGCAAGAGGAAGAGCCGGCGCTCGGCGCCTCCTACCGGCGGGGCCAGGACGGACAGGCGACGAGCATGTCCTTGTTCCAGAGCCCGATCCGCAGTCTGGGCGCATATCATTTCGCATCGCAAAACCCAGCAGCTTACCACCGCCAACTAAAGATCGCTGCTTGTTTTCGAGAGCGCCCATCACTTACAAGTATGTCCGAGAGCAGGCTCAGCAAGATCGGTTAGGGCGCATGCTCCTAGCCTTTGTCTCCGACGGTCCTCACGGCCGAAAATATTGGGTTCCAGATGATACTCACATCAAAGCTGCTGATGTTCCGTGCCCGGATCTTGCCCCGCTTGAAATTCCACCGGACGGATTGGGGATCAGCGTCCAGAATTACAACGTGCGGGAATGGGCACAGTTGTTTCTGCCGCGGCAGCAACAAACGCTGGCGGCGTTTGCGGCAGCGATCCGCAAGGTGCCAGCGTGGGTAGCTGCCGACGGTGGCGATGAGCAGTACGGAAAAGACATAGCGGTGTTGCTTGGCCTGTGCTTCGGGAAATTAGTGCAAGCGTCTTCCACAATAGTTCGGATAAATGTTCGACAAGGAATGACCGCTAAAGCCGAGCCCGCGTTCGCGCGCGGCGACATTCAACTGAACTGGGACTTTGCCGAAACGAATCCGTTTGGCGGAAGTGTGGGCGATTGGACTCAGGTAACGACAACTGCGTTTGAACTAAGCCTCCGGCGCGGGGGATGCTGCAGCGTCGGTCGTCCCTCAGCCTATTGACTGTGTAAGGCTTGGGTCACAAGGAGGCTTTTGTGACCCATCTTCGAAAGCTGATGCTGGACGAGCTTCAGCGTCGCAACTACTCTCAGAACACGGTTCGTTCCTACATCCATGCGGTGGAGGATTTTGCGAAGTACTTCCACCGTTCGCCCGACCGCCTCGGGCCAAACCACATCCGCGAGTACCAAGTTCATCTGTTTCGCGATTGCAAACTCTCGCCGGGTACGATCGAAGGTCGTACTGCCGCTCTGCGTTTTCTCTTCGTCAAGACGCTGAGGCGACCGTACCTTCCCGATCACATTCCATTTTCCCAAGCGTCAGAGGCGGATGCCCACGGTACTAAGCCAGGAAGAGGTGGCGCGGCTTATTGCTTCCTCCCAGAACCTGATGCATCGCACCATGCTGATGACGCTGTATGCAACCGGCCTGCGCCGGGCTGAACTATGCCACCTCAAGGTCTCTGACATCGACAGCCAACGCATGGTGATTCATGTTCGCCAAGGCAAGGGTGGTCGTGACCGCGACGTCCTGTTGACCCCGAAGCTGCTGGAAACCCTGCGTGAGTATTGGCGCTGGATGAAACCTGAGACCTATCTGTTTCCGGGTACCGTGAAGAACTGGCGGGCAGATGTGCCCATCACTGCGAAGGTCGTGTGGAAGGCCGTGAACGAGGCTGGTAAGCGCGCTGGCATCAGAAAGCGCGTCGCACCGCATTTGCTTCGACACAGCTTCGCGACCCACATGCTGGAAGCCGGCGCCGACCTGCGCACCATCCAGGTTCTGCTCGGCCATGCCAAGATCAGCGATACTGCACTCTACCTGCATCTGTCCCGCCGCCATCTGCAGGCGGTTGCCAGTCCGCTGGAAGCCATCGAAGTGTCCAGCCCGGACGAGGTGAAGCGCTCCAGGAGACTGCGGAAGCGATGAGCCGGCCCACCCTCGAGGTGGCCGACATCGTCCGCGCAGCGGGCGACAGCTTTTGGGACAAGCACAGGTCGCACTTTGCATGGGTGCATCGCAAGGTGCTCGATGCCATCGTTCGCTGCCGCACCGCGGCACTGGGCGGTCATCTCGACAAGTGCACTCGCTGCGGCCATCAGGCCATCTCCTTCAACTCGTGCCGCAATCGGCACTGTCCCAAGTGCCAGGGGAACGCGCGCGCCAAGTGGTTGGCCGCGCGTTCGGCTGAGCTGTTGCCCGTGCCTTACTTCCACATCGTCTTCACCCTGCCGCACGAACTCTGCTCTTTGATCCTCCAGAACAAACGCCTGCTCTACGATCTGCTCTTCCGCACCAGTGCCGCTTCGCTGCTGGAACTCGCTCGCGATCCCAAGCACCTTGGCGCCGACATCGGATTCCTCGGCGTGCTCCATAGCTGGGGACAAAACCTCCAGATTCATCCCCACGTACACTACATCGTTCCCGCCGGAGGTTTGGCCCTCGATGGTTCCAGATGGATAGACTCGTCGCGTCGGTTCTTCCTGCCCGTCAAGGCACTCAGCCCTAGGTTCCGCAAAAAGTTCTGTGAGCAACTCTGGGAACTGTTCCAACAAGACAGACTTCACTTCCACGGTTCACTGCAGCAACTTGCCTCACCTGGCGCCTTCAGCAACTTTCTCTGGCAACTTGGTCAAAAGGACTGGGTCGTCTACGCCAAGCCACCCTTCGGCGGTACCGAACAGGTTCTCAACTACCTGGCCCACTACACCCATCGCGTCGCCATCTCCAACCATCGCCTCGTGGCCTTCAAGAACGATCGCGTCTCCTTCCGCTGGCGAGACTATGCCCATGGCGGCAAGAACCGGGTCATGACAGTTTCAGCAGACGAGTTCCTGCGCCGCTTTCTTCTCCACGTTTTGCCCAAAGGCCTGGTCCGCATCCGCCACTTCGGCCTGTTCGCAAACCGACGACGGGAAACCGCCCTCGCACACTGCCGCCAGTTGCTCGGCGCAGTTTCCTCCGCCGATCGCCCCGAACCAACCAACCAGCTGCGTTGTCCCGCCTGCTCAGGCACCATGCTGGTCATCGAACGGATGACGAGTGCTCAACTTTACTCCCGGTTAGACCTGATCCTCTCTACCCTACAGAGGTGCTACGTTGACAGCTCATAGCACATCCAGGGTCCCCGACGTCTCTACCCCTGTCGCTCGAGAGCATGCTCGCACATGCCAGGGCGTCGTCCGCCCAAAAACTGTTCAAGTCCTCTCCCTACGACGCCTGCTTACGCATGGCAGAAGGCAATTCTGCTCACCTAACCCACTCCCACTACGCTGTCGGTCGAGCTTTGCGCAAAACACTCCCCATTACCCAGTCGACGCCATTGAAAATGCATAGGTAGATCACCGCATCCGCCGCAAACGCAGGAGGCTCAGTTCAAACGACTCTATCGAAACTGCCCCGGTCGAAAGAACCCGGCTCAATCCTGCCTCGTCTGCCGGGGCAGTCCCGATAGAGACCTAACGTTACGAGCTTACGGCTTGGTGAATCCGCTTGGAACTTCAGTGGTGCGACAGTCGGACGTACGCGATGCGGGTGCAGACTATCGCGGCAAATACGTGGTCGTCACCGATCCTCCATATTTTGCTGCCATCGGGTATGCGGACCTTTCAGGGTATTTCTATTACTGGATTCGGCAGGCACTTAAAGACGTTCTCCCCGAGCTGTTTGCTACGGTGGACGTGCCGAGCACCACAGAGTTGATTGCCTCGCCCGAACGTCACGGAGGCAAGGTTGCTGCGGCGGACTACTTCATTGCAGGATTCAGGGATGCATTGACCCACCTCGGCAGGGTTTCTCACCCAGATTTTCCATTAGTCGTCGTTTACGCCCAGCAGCAGGAGGAGCGTTCGGGAGATCAGGGCGCAAGCACTGGCTGGGAGGCAATGCTTGAAGCGATTCTTCAGGCAGACCTAGCTATCACAGGAACATGGCCGGTCTGGGGGACGCGATCTGCCAGAATGCGGGGAATCGGATCAAATTCCTTGGCTTCATACATCGTTCTTGTCTGCCGGTTGAAGGATAAAGGCATGGCATTGGGGACACGTCGGGAGTTCTTAGCGGCCTTGCACAGAGAGCTTCCCGCTGCGCTATCAGACCTGCGGCAAGCCAGCGTAGCTCCGATAGATCTGGCTCAAGCGGCTATTGATCCGGGGATGGCCATTTTCACCCGATACCAGACGGTACTACAACCATCGGGTAAATCGATGTCTGTCCGCGAGGCCCTCGGCCTAATCAATGAAACCCTAGATGAACTCCAAGCGGAAGCGGAGGGTGATTTCGACCCCGATACACGTTGGGCACTGGCATGGTTTGAGCAATCCGGTTTCGCCGAAGGCGAATACGGCTTAGCAGAGATGCTTTCGAAAGCCAAGAACACAAGCGTCGATGGGCTAAAGGACGCTGGCATTCTCGACAAGAAATCGCCAGCCGGGAAAGTCCGGCTACTTCGCCCAGAAGAATTGCCGGCCCATTGGGATCCACTGCGTGATTCGCGACTCTCGGTTTGGGAAGCGGTTCACCACCTACTTCGCAGACTTGACAGGGACGGCGAAGCCGCTGCGGCAGAACTCGTGGCCGTTCTCGGCGGTGTCGCTGACACAGCCCGTGAACTCGCGTATCGCCTTTACACGATTAGCGAGCGCAAGAAGCGGTCGGAAGAAGCGCTGTCGTACAACACACTGGTGCAGAGCTGGCCCGAGATTACGCGGCTGGCGCGTGAAGGGAAAAAGGACCGCCCACAGCAAGCAGGGATTTTCACCTAAGGACCTAACTCATGGCTATCACCAATCACGAACGAGTCGGCAAAGCGCTAGACCTGCTGAAAGATGGACTGGCCCCATTTGTTGAGCGCGAGATGAAAGCGCAGCACGCGCAACCATGGCTTGATCAGGTCCGCACCTCCGTCGCGGAAACACAGACGCACATGTTCAACGGCAAAGGCGAGCCGCAATGGGATTCGGCCTCATTGCTGGCCGTGATGTGGAACCAGTGGAATCTGGTCTTCAAGAAGACACTTGGGCAGGCTGAGCGCACACTGGTAAGCGAACTTCGTGACGTGCGGAATCGCTGGGCGCATCAGAAACCATTTTCGACAGATGACGCGTATCGCGCTCTCGACTCTGCCGGACGACTCCTGACAGCAGTTTCTGCGCCGCAGGCCGAAGATATTGAGAAGTTGAAGATGGAGCTTTTGCGCGTCCGCTTCGATGAGCAGCTTCGCAGCGAAAAACGTAAGTCAGCAGGTACGGCCATCGAAAGCCAGGTGACGGGGGCTCTCAAGCCCTGGCGCGAAGTAGTGAGCCCGCATAAAGACGTGGCCAGCGGTCGCTACCAGCAGGCCGAGTTTGCGGCCGATTTGTGGCAAGTCCACTTAGGCGAGGGTTCAGACGAATACAAGAACCCCACCGAGTTTTTCGACGCACATATCTGACGGAGAGCCTTCACCAACTTCTCACGGGAGCTGTTCAACGGCTCGCCGGAGTTGGTGGCGATCCGGTCGTACAGCTACAAACCAATTTCGGCGGCGGCAAAACCCATTCCATGCTTGCGCTCTACCATCTGTTTTCGAGAGCGGCTCCGAGTGAGCTAGTTGGGATCGACGCCATATTGACAGCCGCAGGCGTATCCAGGCCGACAGTGGTGAAGCGCGTGGTCCTGGTGGGAAATAGGATTTCGCCAGGGAATCCGGTCACAAAAGCTGATGGCACGGTAGTGCGAACGCTCTGGGGCGAGATGGCTTGGCAGTTGGGTTACGCCGCGGGCGGAATTAAGGAAGCGGCAAAGGCATTCAAACGCGTTAAGGCTGATGATGAGAAGGCGACCAGCCCCGGCGATGTGCTCAGAGAATTGTTTAATGAATACGGGCCGTGCCTGATTCTGATTGACGAATGGGTTGCCTATGCGCGCCAGTTGCATGACCAGAGCGACCTTCCTGCTGGGAGCTTTGAGACGCATTTCACATTCGCACAGGCGCTGACAGAATCGGCGAAACTTGCCAAAGAATGTTTGCTCGTAATCAGCTTGCCTGCCTCTGACACAACCGGCTCACCCCATGCGATTGCCGAAGATGTGGAAGTTGGCGGGGAGCGAGGCCGTGCGGCTCTCGACCGCTTGCGGAATGCTGTGGGGCGTGTGGAAGCGTCGTGGCGTCCTGCAAGTGCCGAGGAGAGCTTTGAAATTGTGCGCCGCCGGTTATTCGAGTCGCTGATCGAGCAGTCGCAGTTTGTAGCACGGGACACCGTGGCGCGTGCCTTTTATGACCTTTATCGCACACAGCATCAGGAGTTCCCGCCCGAGTGCCGCGATTCCGATTACGAGAAGCGGGTCAAGGCTGCGTATCCAATCCATCCAGAAATTTTTGACCGACTATACACGGATTGGTCCACGCTGGTGAAGTTCCAGCGCACACGCGGCGTACTCCGTCTAATGGCGGCTGTGATTCACAGCCTTTGGGCGAAGGGTGACCGGAACCCGTTGATTCTACCGGCAAACATCCCGATTGATGATCCGAGGGTACAGTTCGAGTTGACCCGGTATCTGTCGGACAACTGGGTTCCCGTGATCGAAAAGGACGTGGATGGCCCAAGCGCTTTGCCGTTCCGGCTGGATGGTGAAATCCAGAACTTGGGCAAATACGCGGCCTGCCGTCGTGTTGCACAGACGATCTATCTCGGGTCGGCACCCACCGCGACGGCCGCACATCGAGGGATCGAAGATCGCCGCATCAAGCTGGGCTGCGTGATGCCGGGCGAGTCGCCAGCTGTCTTTGGCGATGCACTGCGGCGGCTTGCGACCGCGGCGACGTACCTGTACCAGGATGGAGCGCGTTATTGGTACTCGACGCAGCCAACTGTGACGAAGATCGCGGAAGATCGCGCTGAGCAACTGACGCGTGAGCTAGACAAAGTGGCCCACGAGATCGAGACTCGGGTTCGAGCCGAGGTCCGTAAGGCTGGGGATTTCAAGCGTGTGCATCCGCTACCTATGTCCAGCCAAGATGTTCCCGATGAGACAGATGCTCGCTTAGTTGTCTTGGGCATCAGCTACCCATACAGCAAAGAACCGAACTGCGCCGCCATCGTACAAGCAAAGTCGATTCTCGAAATGCGAGGTAACACACCTCGGCTATTCCGCAACACTCTTACCTTCCTGGCGATTGACCACCTGCAGGACCTCGACGAAGCAGTGCGCCGATACCTTGCGTGGGAGTCAATTCTCGTGGAGAAGGAAACGCTGGACTTATCGCCGCACCAGGTCAAACAAGCAGAAAACCAAAGACAATCCGCCGATTCTTCGGTAACGGCTCGCTTGCCCGAGGCTTACCAATGGCTAATCGTTCCTGTGCAGAGTTCTCCGCAATCAGACGTTGAGTGGCAGGCATTTCGCCTTTCCGGGCAGGACGGGCTGGCTATCCGCGCAAGCAAGGAGCTGAGGAAACGCGACCTGTTGCTGGCCGTATTGGCAGGGACGGTGCTGCGGATGGAACTGGACAAAGTGCCATTGTGGCGGGGCGAACACGTCGCGATCAGGCAGTTGATTGATGATTTCGCCCGCTACTTGTACCTGCCGCGTTTGGTGGACTCCCAGGTGGTACTGGACGGCATAGCCGATGGACTGTCTCTGCTCACCTGGGAACGTGAGGCGTTCGCCTACGCGGACGGCTATGACGAGGCGGTCAAACGTTATCGGGGCTTGCGAGCTGGGACCCATATAACCCTGGACGGCAGCACCGGGCTGATAGTGAAGCCGGATGCGGCACGGCAACAGATGTCAGCCGAGGCTCCTGGGGAAGCATCCGTTACAGGTGGACTCACGGGGACCCAGCCATCAATCTTCACGGAGAACGGCGGAGCAGTAGCTGGAACTGCTACCGCACCAGCTCCGGCTCCTCCCCGACCGAGGCGCTTCCACGGCAACGTCATTCTCGACCCGACACGGGTCGGACGTGATGCTGGCCGGATCGCAGACGAAGTAATCTCTCACCTGGCGGGGTTGGTAGGCTCACTCGTTACCGTCACACTGGAGGTTCAAGCCGACATTCAGGAAGGGGTGCCCGAGAAAGTGGTTAGAACCGTTACCGAGAACTGCAGGAGTTTGAAGTTTCAGGACCAAGGATTTGAAGAGTTCTGATGCGGAAGCACAGCCGCATATATCCCGTGCCGGGTTGCCGCACATCGCATCGCGAGTTGTTACTTCTTCAGTTCAGACGCCCAATCCTGAAATGCTTGACCAGCAAGTCCCGCTAACAAGAAACAGAGTTGGGACTTCAGAACTGAGATGAGGTCGTCATTCAATGTATACCCCGTCGCTTGAAGATTAGACTCTGCAACTGATGGCAATTCATCGAATCGGATGAGGCTGTCCACATCGAGGGGACCGCCTGCGGGCAAGAAGAGGAACTGAGGGTATTCCAGAACACGGACCCTCTCAATGAAGGTTGGGTGGAACTTGGCATAACCTGCCTTGTTCACAGCGCTGAAACTGAGCGCCACCGGTCCGAGGTTATGAGCGACTTTCCTCCCCTGAGATGGAATCGTTGCCAACACTGGATCGGGCGGAGCGATGAGGATAACTGGACGCAATTTGGCTCGAACGACAAGAAATTCTTCCGTACTGGCCAACTCTGGAGAATAAAGCGCCGATTTAGGCTTGAAAGGTTTGTCAGGCTTTCCGATGTTGAAATCTGATGCACTACTCATCTTGGCATCGACGTGCGTCGGTATCCAGTATTGCAAGCTCTGTGGCGCGTGATAGGTAGGTGCCCAAAATACATGTCCGAATGATGGCTTGGGCGGAGGCGTGGGAAGCTTTATTAGACAAGGGGAGAACAGTTCGTCAAGAAAGGTCGGCAATTACTCGTCTCCAGATTTATCAAAAGCCTCCATCGCGCTCCAATAGTGCTCGTCGTAGGCCGGACTCCAAGATCGTCGCGTGTTGGTGTCGGCCTCCTGCGAGATACGCTCCTTAACTTCTTGAAACCTGTTTCGCAAATCCCTGATGCGTCCACTAGATGCACCACTGGTAGGTCTGCGATAAAACGGAGGAGCATCGCGGGATACCTTGCTGAAATCTAACCGCTTGCCTTTTTCGGCTCCAACCATCGGTTCCGTGTCGAAATACACAAAGTCCAGTAGTTCCGGCGTCGCTAGGCCAGCGAACGTATCAACCAAGCGACGAATCCGAAAGTACTCGTTGGTATCCGCTATTATTTTCCCCAAATCCCTGGGCTCAACGGCGTTTAAACGTTCCCCATCAAGCCCGCCCGCCGCCCACTGGTTCCGCGCCAACACCGCCTCAGCTTCCATCTGGTTGAGGAGGTGGTCATAGTCTGAACTCCAGGGACCATACCAATAGAAGATCCAATCGAATCCTGTTAACGTGTCCCCCGTCGTCCGAAAATGCTCAATATCAGCGAGATACAGCAACTTCAAGAGCTTCGTCTTGCTGGCGGACGAATCCAGTTCCTTGATGCGGGTGAGCACGCTGAGAACCAATTCTTTTGCGGTGGACTTCATGTCTGTAGAACCCCACGATTCTAAACTAAAGCGACGACACGGGCGCGGGATTTGGCGTCTCCAGTTTCACTTCCGGATGTGCGGACCAGTTCACAGCGGAATCACGGAATCTCCGGAACACCGCGTCCGCAATTTCGTCCGCATCGGATGGCACGCTCTGCTGGGGCGTTGCTAATGCTCGCATGATTTCCCCCTGGCGATCACACGGAACCTCACCATAACTGAGAAAAGTCGTCAAAACCCCTTCATGTCCGAGGTTCTGGCTCCACGCCTTGAAGTCTTCCGGGGACTTACAAACCTCTAGCCGAGATGCGCAAGCGTATTTCTAAAGCTGTGAGGGTTGAAATACAGCAGGCCAGCCCTGTCGAAGGCTTACCTCCACGTAGGTCATCGCTTGTCCACCCATTCGGAGGCAATGATGGTTCGGATACCGTTCGCGACAAACTCCTTGCGACTCGGAAGCTGGCCCTCAGAGTTCTCAGGAAAATATCCGTGCACCACGAAAAATTGCAGTTCGTCCTTGGAGCGACCGTCAAACTGGCGCTGACTCTCCTGCCAATCGCGGAATGCCTGTAGCTCCTCGATGTCGGCCAGTCGCTTGCGGAACGTGCTCATCGGACAGCCTCCAGTTTCTGCAGCTCCCACTCATCTGCCGATCCACCAGAGGACAGTTCCGTTCCATCCTGCAGGATCAGAGTGATCCTGCGTTCGGGCTGAAACTGCCAATGTTCATCTGCCGGCCACAGATTTGGCGGAAAGCTGGCCCGCCATGCTTTTGAGTACTGGGGTGAATGGAAAGGCCAATCGACGGTAGCGTAGTCCTCCGGCCGGTGCCATTTGGCTTCATACACGACTGGCTTCTCGATCGCATCGAACCGAACGCCGTGCAAGGGACAACGTACCGCTGCCGCAGTTTCTACCTCGGCCATCCAGTGAAAGGCTGGGGGTTCATCCGGCGGGAAGCATATGCATCCCTCCTCGTGCTGCGCCGTTGTGCTCGGTTCAGTCATGGTTTGTTCCAGTTTCTTGAGTCGGCTTTTTAAGTCCATTTTCTAGTTTCTCCAATCGCTCCTCGATGTCGCTGGTTTCAATCGCCTTCAGAAGTGAGGTTCCGAGATACCCCAGCGTGGTTCCGAGCTTCGGGTCCATCCTGCCCGCGCGTATCTCAGCCATCACTTCGGCCAGGAGATTCTTCACGTCGCAGGCATTACGGGGGGCCGACCCCCCCACTCGTTGGCCTCGTATGCTCTGCGGTTCTTCGCGCCACCCTTACGGCCCAGTTGCGCGGCTCGGTCTGGGTCCGCGTGGAGAGCACAGTAGGTGCCGCCGCGGACTGCTGGAGCGGCACATTGACGGCCCGCTTTCGTCGTCGCTCGACACTTGCCATTCGGCGCTACCAGCCGTTTTGACGGCATGGGTGCCACCTCCTGTAACTGGCCCGCCGAGGGCCTAGAAATGTGAGCGCAGATTCTCTCGGACATGAATGCTTTGAGTCTCCAAGAACATCGGACCTCGAATTTCCGGGACCTGGCAGGGGCCTTGGAGGAGCGCCTCTCAAAGTGAACGGGTGCGTCGGGACCGACTGGCGAAGGCTGCTTTTCAGCTCTCGGCTTAGACAGTCTACCTAGACAGTCTATTATTGCGGCGGGCTTGCGTCGTTGCACAAGGTGAGGTATTTCGTAAACGTCAGGGGAACCACACGGTTGACGGGTTGTGGTTGAGGCCGCTGCCAGCGACTTGGCTCGCAATCGAGAGGTCGGGATCGGGATTGCTCTTGCTAACGGCGATTAGAGTCACGGCCCAGCTCACCGTTCATGCGAAGTGAGCTACTGACTGGTCTATAGCGAGCACAAAGCTTCGGATCGCATCCCCGAGCTGGTCGGGTTGGTCGATGGGTGTGAGGTGACCGCAATTGTGAGGCTCCACCGGTTATGGCGCCCTTTCGGAGAAGTCCAGCAAGACCTTTTCCTGTCCAGCCTCACCATCGGCTAGGCGTACTGCGTCTTGAAAGTCCTTAAATGAATACCGCACAATCGCCGGCGCCGTAAGTGCTCCGTTCGACAACATGGTGAGGAGATCGCTCGTCGCTGCGCCATGATTGCCAAGGCTAAGTTTAACTCTCAACAGCGGAAGTCCTCCGGGCCGATCTTCATAGGAGCAGGCGCTGCTCGCCGTAGGGCTATGTGGAATCGGGCGAAGAATCGCGGGCGGTGAGTTTCCGCTTTACGGCTTTTCAGTGAATTTATATCCATCTCCGATCTACAAAGCTGGGATGCTCAGGTAGGTGGTTAAACTGCCCGCGCCTAAGTCGTCATTCGCAAGATCGTGGGCCGCAAAGTAGTTCTGGGGCGGAAGCGTGAAATGAAGTATCTCATGGATGGTTACGCGCTACCTGAACACGCGTTTCAAGGAGCAACTCAACAGGAATCACTTGCCTGCCACTTGTTCTCGCGTTATCCGACCCAGGACCCTCTGGGATGTCTGCAGCACATCCTGTGGATTCAGACGGGCAAACACATCGAGCATGCGAGCGATGAGTCCCGTCCAGCCGGTCTGGTGGCTGGCCCCCAGCCCGGCTCCGTTGTCGCCATGGAAGTACTCGTAGAACAGGATGTAATCCCGCCAGTGAGGGTCTTCCTGGAACTTCTTCATGCCTCCATAGACCGGGCGCCTGCCGTTGACGTCACGCAGGAAGATGTTCGACAGCCGGCGGCCTATCTCCTTTGCGACTTCAAACAAGGTCATGTAATTCCCCGAGCCGGTCGGACATTCGACTTTGAACTTGTCGCCATAAAACGGATACATCAGCAGCAAGCCCCGAATGATGAGCGCATTGACCGGCATCCATATCGGTCCGCGCCAGTTGGAGTTGCCGCCAAACATGCCTGTGTTCGATTCGGCGGGGAGGTATTGGACTTTATACTCCTGCCCGTCAAGGTGAAATACGAAGGGATGCTGTAGGTGATATTTCGACAGCGAGCGTATGCCGTAGGGACTGAAGAACTCGTTTTCGTCGAGCATGTAAGCCAGGATGCGCTGCAGCTTTTCTTTATTACAGACCGACGCCAGCCTGCGCTCGGCAAACCCGATGAAACTCTCATCGGCTACTGCGATCTGTTTCACCACCTCCGGATGCCGCTTACGGAACAACTCGATCAGTTCCAAAATTCTGGGATGGTTCCTAAGTGTACCCGGCTCGAATACAGTCGCGGCACACAACGGCAGCAATCCCACCAGCGAGCGGATTTTCAACCGCATGGCATCGCCGTTCGGGAAATGGAGGAGATCGTAGAAGAATCCTTCTGCCGTGTCCCACATCTCGTCATGGTGCACGCCGATGCGGTCCATGGCGTAGGTGATCCATACGAAATGCTCGAGGAATCGGAAGGCGATTTCCTCATACATGGCGGAGTCGGTCAGAATGAGCGCGATCTCCAGCATGCACAGGCAATAGAACGCCATCCATGCAGTGCCATCAGCCTGGTCTAGGTGTCCGCCGGTAGGCAGCGGCGAGCTCCGATCGAATACCCCGATGTTGTCGAGCCCGAGGAACCCGCCGGCAAATACGTTGCGTCCTTCCGGATCTTTGCGGTTGACCCACCAGTTGAAACTCAGCATCAATCCCTGGAAGGAGCGCTCCAGGAAGCGGAAGTCGGCACGGCCCAACTCCGTCTCGATTCGATAAAGAAACAACGTTGCCCAAGCGTGCACGGGCGGATTCACGTCGCTGAAATTCCACTCGTAGGCCGGGATCTGTCCGTTGGGGTGGGCATACAGGTTCCGCAGCATCAGCAAAAGCTGCTCTTTCGCGAAGTCGAAGTCCACCAGCGAAAGCGCAATCGTATGAAAGGCCAGGTCCCAGGCCGCGTACCAGGGATACTCCCATTTGTCGGGCATGGAGATGACATCGCTGTTCAGCATGTGGAACCATTCCGGGTTGCGCGCATGCCCCTTGCCGGATCCCATTAGAGGATGGGATTCATGTTCGGTCAGCCATCGATCGAGATCGAAATAGTAATACTGCTTGGTCCACAACATCCCGGCCAATGCCTGCCGCTGGACGCGACGCTCATCTTCGCTCAAATTCTTCGGAGTGATTCGCTCGTAGAATTCGTCGGCTTCGGCAAGACGAGCAGCAAATATCTGGTCAAAGGTCTTAAATCCGTCGGAGGTCGGATTTGCACTCAGGCGCAACCGCACAACCTTGGATCCTCCCGCTGGAATCTCCCGCGCATAATGGGCGGCAGCTTTGGTTCCCGCCTTGGATGGATTGACCGCTTCGCGCTTGCCCGCGATCAGGTATTCGTGGAAGGCGTCTTTGACGTAGGGCGCTGGGTTCGGCTGTCCCCAAAGCCGGCGGAAATTCGATTCGTTTTCCGTGAAGAGTAGCTCCGGCCCGCCCTCACATTGCAAAGTGAAGTCGTGCCGGAGCTGCGGATGAGAAGCACTTATTGCTCCCTCCTTCCCTTCATGCAGAACAGGTTTTGGCTCGCCCTCTCCCCATGACCACGTGTTGCGGAACCACAACGTGGGGAGTAGATGAAACTGGGCAGCTTCCGGACCGCGGTTATGCACGGAGATTCGAATCAGAACGTCTTCCGGGTCAGCCTTGGCATATTCGACGAAGACATCGAAGTAGCGATCGTCGTTGAATATGCCGGTGTCGAGAAGTTCGTACTCGAACTCTTCGCGTGAGCGCCTCCCGTTGGTCTCGACCAGATCGCGATACGGAAATTCCTTCTGCGGATACTTGTACAGATACTTCATATACGAGTGGGTCGGCGTGCTGTCGATGTAGAAGTAGTATTCCTTGACGTCCTCGCCGTGGTTGCCCTCACTGTTGGTAAGGCCGAACAGGCGCTCTTTCAGGATGGGGTCGCGACCGTTCCACAATGCCAAAGCGAAGCAGAGGCGCTGCTTATCGTCTGAGAACCCCGCGAGGCCATCTTCGCCCCAGCGGTAGGCGCGCGACCGCGCCTGGTCATGCGAGAAATAATTCCAGGCATTGCCGTCTTGGCTGTAGTCCTCGCGTACTGTACCCCACTGGCGCTCACTGAGGTATGGTCCCCATTTCTTCCACGGGACACCTTTCTGTCGCGCTTCGTTCAACCGCTTCTGCTCGGTGACCTCAATGTAGGACAATGGAGATGACTCTTTCCGTGAGGCGGTCATGACTTTCTCCTTCTCTCCTTGTCTCCCTAGTCTATGTCTACTTTACCAGCGCTGCGTGAGGAGGTGGGTATGGACCGATTCAACCGAGTGACGCTTGCTGTTTTTCTTCCGTGCATTGTGGTCGTTTGCGGCTGTCAGGACCTAGCTATACATGACACGCAGAGCTTACTTGACCCCAATCTTAAGCGGTCAGAGGTCCTCGGTTTAGTGGCCGGTTTTGGAACGACTTTTGCTGCTATACCGGATTTGATTGCGATGCTCAGGCGCCGATCAAGCGCGGGCATGAACCCCAGGATGGGGGCAATCATGGGCCTCTTTCAGATCCTCTGGGTCTACTACGGTTTATTGATTGCCTCGCGACCGGTGATCATTTGGAATGTGATCGCGGTGCTGGTCAATTTCCTAAGTGTTGGCGCGTACTTCTACTTCGCCCACAAAGAAAAATCCGTTAACACGATTGTAAAAAAGTGACACCCATAAGTGGCCATATAATCAAGACTGATCCACAACGCAATCGCGAAGGCCTGGTTCCCGTCCGTCCGCCATCTCCGTCGGGTCAACTCGGCCAAACAAGGAGAGGAACAAAATGCCGCAAAATCCAGAAGCAGTCAGACTCGAAGAAGCAGGCACGCTCGACACGTACAGAGCTCAACAATACTCAGGTGCCCCCTGGAGAAAGTGGGGACCTTACCTAAGCGACCGGCAGTGGGGTACAGTTCGCGAGGACTACAGCCAGGACGGCAATGCCTGGGACTACTTCACTCATGACCAGGCCCGCTCGCGCGCCTATCGCTGGGGCGAAGACGGCATGGCCGGGATCAGCGATCATCAGCAGTTGCTTTGCTTCAGCGTGGCCCTGTGGAATGGTAAGGACCGCATCCTCAAGGAACGTATGTTCGGCCTGACCAACAGCGAGGCCAACCACGGCGAAGACGTTAGAGAATACTACTTCTACCTCGATAGCACGCCGACGCACTCCTACATGAAGTACCTGTACAAGTATCCGCAGGCGGCATATCCCTACGGCGACCTGATTGAGAAGAACAAGAAGCGTAATCGTAACGACATGGAGTACGAGCTGCCTGCGGGACAAGTCGGGCCGACGGCCCGTGTTCGGAGGCACGGAGAAGTTCCAGACCGATCCGCTGTGGAAGGACAACATACTCTTCTACGAATACTTCCACGGGGATAACGGCGCCGGCCTCGGGGCCAGCCATCAGACCGGATGGACCGGCGGGGTCGCAAAGCTGATCGAGCTTTTCGGGCGTATCGACGCGCATCAGCTTCTGGATGCCGGCAAAGCAGGCGGCTTTGCGAAGGGCGTATCCGCTGGATAGCGACCGGAGCATCTGCGAAAGACCAACCGGGAGGTAATTACCATGTCTAACTGGCCACGATATCCCATATTGTACGAGATCAATACCTGGATCTGGCTTCTCGAGCTCAGCCAAAAAACCGGTATGTCCGTTGACTTGAGTTCCGTGCCCTCAGTCGAATGGGACGCGATCTCCAAGTTCGGTTTCGATGCCGTCTGGTTCATGGGGATTTGGGAACGAAGTCCTGCGGGCATTGCGATTGCCAATCAGAACAAGAATCTGATTGACGATTTCCGTCGGGCTCTGCCCGATTTTAAGCCAGAAGACAATGTCGGCTCCCCCTATTGCATAAGACGCTACGTGGTTGACAAACATCTCGGAGGTACTGAAGGTCTCGCCATAGCACGCAAAGAACTCGCGAAGCGAGGCATGAAGTTGCTTCTGGATTTCGTGCCGAACCATGTAGCACCGGACCACACGTGGGTTACCGATCACCCCGAATACTTCATTCGCGGAAACGCTGACGACGCCAGGAACGACCCGGCATCCTACATTGTGGTACAAGGAAATGTCTTCGCCTGCGGACGGGACCCTTACTTCCCAGCGTGGCCAGATGTTCTGCAGCTCAACGCGTTTCAGCCTGGGCTTCGGCAAGCAGTGATTGAAACCCTTTCCAGTATTGCGGCTCAGTGCGATGGTGTCCGTTGCGACATGGCCATGCTTCTTCTGAATCAGATCTTCGAACGCACTTGGAGTAGCCCGGCTGGGCAACGGCCACCAACCGAGTACTGGGATGACATAATTCCTGCCATCAAGAGAGCGCAACCGGACTTCCGCTTCATTGCCGAGGCTTACTGGGACTTGGAGTGGGAACTGCAACAGCAGGGATTCGACTTTTGCTACGACAAGCGGCTCTATGATCGCCTGGAGCATGAAAATGCAGCGAGTGTTCGCCTCCATCTCTGTGCCGACCTTGCCTACCAGGAGAAGCTGCTTCGCTTCCTCGAGAACCACGACGAGCCTCGTGCCGCCGCCACCTTTTCTCCAGCAACAGAACAGGCCGCCGCAGTCACGATATCCTCTCTCCCGGGGGCAAGACTGTTCCATGAAGGACAATTTGAAGGCCGAAAGGTGAGACTACCGGTCTTCCTGGGCAGACGCCCCCCAGAGCCTGTGGACGAAGCATTGCAGGCTTTTTATAACAAGCTCCTGGCAGCCCTCAATGCTCCGATCTTTCGCAATGGCGAGTGGAAACTGTGCGAGCGTAGCGGCTGGCCCGACAATCAAAGCTTTCAAAACCTGGTGGCGTGGAGCTGGATCAAGGACGATGATCGACGTCTCATAGTGGTCAATCTCAGCGACGGTGCTGTTCAAGCCCGTGTGCGGGTTCCGTGGGAAGAAGTGCGGCGGGCAAGCTGGCGCTTGATTGATGCCCTTTCCGATGCGAGCTACGACCGCGACGGGAATGAGATGGCGGCGTCGGGATTGTATGTCGAACTAGGACCTTGGGGTTACTGCTTCTTTCAGTGTCGTCGCGCCGGCAAGGGATGACGCGATGATTGCACGATTTGCTCACGATCACCGCTTATTGATGACACGACAATCATTTGCGAAAGGGCAGGAAACATGCACAGGGTTTTTGTCACCGAAGTTCTAAGCCGAATGATGCAAACAATGTTTCCCGGACAATAACCCTGACATGCTTGCCCTCCGCCACGGCTTTCGGGAACAGCCATATGGGCTTCTGATCGTGCATCACATTCGGTACTAGCAACTTCCAGGAAATTTGTCGTTGCGCGACGGAGGTGGAACCGCTCGTCGTTGTGTCCGGGGGAGCGGGCACAGGGGCCATTTGGGCACTGCCTTGGAGCACTCCTCCGAGGACAACAAACAAAAGCGCGATCTGCCGCAATTTCTCTCGCCACTCCCTCATTTCAACACCCAAGTGGCCGCAACTTGCCAAGCCAGTTGCGAGAATTGACTTACTATACCTCTAAGCGCGACGTGGCTTGTAATGTGCTGGCGACGGGGGTGGAGCATGCCTTCAAGGAAGTTCTCGCAAGTCCCCCTGGGCACGCACAAGCATTGCAGTGTTTGCCGGGGCGCGATTCTGCTGGTCGTGTTGTCGGTCGCCGGTCTGGCACAGTCGCGTTCGGCCGACCTGCTCGGGGTGGTTCAAGGGTCTGGGAGGCCCTTATGGATGTCCATGTTCGTCTTTTGCGCGACCAGTCTTCCGAACTTGTCGCGGAAGCCGTGACGGGCGCCAGCGGACGCTTCACCATAATTTCTCTACCCTTCGCGACAAGACAGGATGTATCTCCAAAACGTCTGCCGTTTTTCCAACTACTGCAACTTTGCGTACTCTGCTTTGGCTTGTTTCAGGATGGGTATGTCGGGATCGGCGTCTTTCCAGAGCGTCAGGAAATCCTTGTAAGCGGCGAGTGCGCGCACATGGGCGCCATCTGCAGCCGCGCCCTGCGAGGCTCTCTCCTCTAAAGCATTCGCGCGAGCCAAGCCAAGCTGCGCTAAGGCTCCTGTCCAGCAGTTCCACACGATGCCGCTACGGTCGAGGATCTTCTGAAACTCAGCCGCCGCAGGTCTGCCTTGTCCAGCTGCCAGATCTGCCTCAGCCCGAATATACGTCGGATAGAGGCAGGAAATATTGAGAACGAAATTGATTAGCCCCAATTCGATGGGGGGGGCGACAGCCTGCATACCCTCGAGGGCGACGGCGGGGTTCTTCCGGTCAAGGGCCATTTGCGCGTGAATCGCAGGCAGCCAGAGCGACTGCATCTGGGTGTCCAGCGGATAGCGCTTGTTTAGGTCTTTCGCCAGGGATTCGGCCAGTGCTGTATCGCGCGCCATGGCAAACGCAAGCGCCGCCTCAACGCCAACGCCCTGACTGGCGGGAGCCAGCTTCAGACCAACTGCTGCCGTACGCCGCGCTTCCGCGGCATTGCCAAAGGCAGCTTCCCGCAGAGCGGCATTCTCCAGCCATATCGCTCCGCTCTCCTTGCTGTCAGCACGTATGGCGGAGTCCGCGGCCGTCTTGGTCAGCTCCCGCGCCTTGGCTAAATGGCCCCCATACGCCTCGGTATCGGATGCTAGCGCAAGCCAATAGTTTTCATATTCGGGCTTGGCCGCAAACCATTGCTGCTGTTCCCCCATCGCCGGGGAGTCCTTCTCGAGAAAAGCCAGCGCGTAGAGAGCATTGTGGAGGACGACATCGTCCAGCTTTCTCACCTGCGCCTCGTGGATTACCTGCCGGGCTTCGTCGAAGCGCTGTAAGGCGAGGAGGAAGTTGCCCAGGTCTTCGTATGGGGCGACAAAATCCGGAGCGAGGTGTTGGGCTTGGCGCATTACCTCTGTGGCCTTCTCATACTGCCCCTGAGTGGCGTACACGGTGCCCAAACTGTTGAGAAAACCGACATTGTGCGGGTAGCTCTCAATCAGCTCCTGGTACGTCTGTATCACTTTATCCAGCTCCCCAGTTACAGTCGAATAGTAGTCCGCGCTAATAATCAGCCCTTCCCGCTTGCTGGTATGCTCCCGCAGCTCGAATGCCTTGGTGAAGTACTCGCTGGCCCGCCCTAGTTCACCCAGACTGTAGTAACTCAAGCCCACTGACCGATACCCCATGGCAAAGTTCGGATCGAGTTGAATGGCATCTAGATCGCGAGCCAGGCCTGCGGCAGCTCCTTTCTCGTTCGCAGCCTTTGCGGCGAGGCTGTGAGCTTTCAGAGCATCGAGCGAAGACGTAGTAGCCTGTGCGAGCGGGACATCGAATTTCTTCACCGTGGCCAGCGACTCGCCCAGTTGGCCGCGCAGCTTCGTCGCGGCCTCCCCCAATGAGTCCAGGACCTTCTCTTTGGCCGTGGCCGTGACTTGCTCCTGCGCCAGCAAATCTCCATTCTGGCAATTCACAGCCTTCAGCCCTAGCACATAGTTGTTGCCCAGAGCCGCAATCGATCCCGCAATGTAGGCTTTGCCGTCCGCTCGCTGACAAAGCTCGCGAGTCACCTCGGGAGTGAGCACAGTGCTCGCCGGACGGGCCATCATTTGCAAAGTCGCTGCCACTTTGTTGTCGGAAAGTACATTTAGGAATGGTGACTGGTTCAAAGCAATGCCGAGTGCAGTCTTCAGGGTATCGTCAAACACCGCGTCCCCGGTCCGGTTATCGAAGTCGGCGAGGACGATGCTGTCTTTATCGGTGAAATTGGCTGGCGTTTTGTGCGAGCGTATCCAGTAGAGCCCGCCCGCGACCAAGGCAATAGCGGCGACCGCTGCAGCGGTCAGCCACCGGCGCCGCCTCTTCGTAGTCGGCGCCCACCGAGCCCCGGGCGCGAAACGATGCGAGTCCGCATCCCGCTTCAGCCGTTGCAAATCCGCCCGAATGTCCGCCGCGTGCTGGTAACGCAGATCCCGATCTTTCTCCAGCGCGCGATGGATGATGCCTTCCAGTTCGGCCGAAACACTCGGATTCAGTTGCGAAGGCGGCTGCGGATTCTTCGTCAGAATCTCCGAACAAACCACGCCCGAACTTTCGCCCTGGAATGGCACCTTGCCGGTAGCCATCTCGTAGAGCACCGTGCCGAACGAGAACAGGTCGGTCCGCGTGTCCAGTTCCTTGGCTCGCACCTGCTCCGGCGACATATAGGCCAACGTGCCCAGCATGGCACCCGGGGTGGATAGATGCTCGTCACTGACCATAAGTGTTTCGGCAGAGGCTGCACTCGCTGCTTGCAGGGCTCGCTCCGCGGAACTCAACTTCGCCAGGCCGAAGTCGAGAATCTTGGCGTGTCCGCGCTTGGTTACGAAAATATTGGCGGACTTGATGTCGCGATGAACGATGCCGGCCTGATGGGCGGCGTCCAGCGCCTCTGCGATGTCAATAGCCAGCGTCAGCAGCAGTTCTGGTTCCATTGGGCGGTCGCCGATGCGATACTTCAGCGTCGTTCCATCGAGGAATTCCATGGCAATGAACGCTTGACCATTTTCCTGGTCAATGTCGTAAATTGTGCAGATATTGGAATGGTTCAGCGCAGAGGCGGCGCGAGCTTCGCGCCGGAGGCGCTCCAGCGCCTGCCGGTCGTGAGCTAAATCGTCGGGAAGGAACTTGAGGGCGACGAAGCGGCCAAGACGCATGTCCTGGGCCTTGTAGACCACACCCATCCCGCCGCCGCCAAGCTTCTCCAGAATGCGATAGTGCGAGATGGTTGTGCCAATCATGAGATGGGCACTCCAGTGGACCATGTTAGGAGTATCTTCCCCGGGCCACTAAGAGATTCTTACCCTCGCGGATGGCGTTTGTCAGTGACCTCCTCCGTATTGAGACGTGATATCCACGAATATCGCGCATGGAGAATGGCCGCGTGTTAATGGACTCGCACCTGTCGCGCCAGACCCTCGCCAGCCTGGAGCTGGCCAAGGCGAAGAAGCGAGAGGCGCAGACCAAGCCGCCGGAGCGGTAATGCAAAGCGAGGCAGATAAGGCCATACGGGATCTCATTTCGCGTCATCAACCAAAAAGCTTGCCGACCGCGCCAGACCTGGGAAACCTAGTCTGGCGATTGTCTCAGCTTAAAGCAGACGATTGCGGTTGGGTGAATTTGTCGGTGGTACGCATCCCAGGCAAGACAATCTTTGTGACCGAAGAGCTACTTCAATCCCTTCCACCCCATCAGGAGTCAATGCTGACATGAACAATAATCAGCCACTGAAGCAGATCTTGATTGCTGCACGAGCCCACTGGGATCACCCGAGAATCCGTCCGGCTGTGCGCGAGAACTTCGAGAAAATGATCAATTGTCGGACCCCGGCATTGGGAGCCGAAGTCTTTGCGTCAGAGACCGAAGAGAAACTCGTGTACCATACCTGCAAATCGAGGTCATGCCCGAGCTGTGGGCAACGGGCTACCCTGCTCTGGCAACGAGAGCAGTGGAATGCTCTGCCCGACATCCCCTATTCCGGCATGGGCTTTACGATGCCCCGCGAACTATGGCCAATCTTTCGGCGGAACCGCCAGCTCCTCCACGACTTGCCCGCACTCGCGGCCGCGGTGATCCAGCAATGGGTGAAAATGAGATACGGCCTCCGTGTCCTCATTGTGGTGGTGCCTCATACGTTCGGCCGACACTTGACTTTCAACGCACATCTTCACGTCATGGTGTCTGCCGGCGGCCTGAAGGAGTCGGAAGGCAAGTGGATCACCCCGCTGCGCTTCGACAAGCGCAGACTCATGCACATGTGGCGCTATGCCGTTATCAGCTACCTCCGAGCGGCTCTGAAGAAGGGGCTGCTTGCTTCGGAGGCGAGCCCCGAAGAGCTCAGAGTCTTGTTGAAAACGCAATATGAACGCTGGTGGAACGTTTACGTTGATCACATCAGGTCGAAATGGCATTTCCTGCGATATGTAGCGCGGTACGTCCGACGACCACCGATCGCTCAATATCGCTTTACGAAGATCACGGATCGAGAGGTCGAGTTTTTGACGAAAGATCTAAAGGAAAAGCGGATCGTGACGACCCACTACATGACTGACGAATTCATTGATGCTTTGGCCGCACATGTGCCAGACCACTACAGACACGCGATGCGCCGTTTCGGGCTGTTGGCACCCCGGACGCAACGACCGACATCGGCTGCCCTGTTTCTACTGCTCGGGCAAACGAAGCGCCCTCGCCCGCGGCGATTGAGTTGGGCGTTTTCGCTGGGAAGGGACTTTGGAGTGGATCCCCTCATCGATCACCGCGGCCAACCGATGCGCTGGATTGGTCGGATGAGTCCTCGCGCCCAGGAGGACAGCCTGCCGCCACCGGCGATTCTGCCAAGCTCTGTATAGCGGTCATCAGCTAAATGCACTGAGACAGGCGCTCAGACCGTTCAACAACTACGTTTAGATTTGAGCTAATAGCACTGCTGCCTATTGTTGCACAACGGCGTGAAACCGGGGCCAGGGGTCGTCACAATCGCTATCGCCGCCCGCCGAGGGATAACAGGCAGCAAGTTGCTGCAGCACGATGCGGTGGACTGCCCCGAGAAAACGCAGAGCAAGCGCTGAGCCGGGCGGATCGTCGTGATGGTCATGCAAAACCGCCCAGCACACACCTGCGGCACGGACATCCTTACGCTTGCGCGCTGCCGCGCTCATATGGCGACGTTTCTTGCCACTTGCTGGCTTAGCCTGGCTCCCCTTAGGTGGACGACCGCGCCGTGCGGGTTGGGAACCTAGTCCCGCAAGAGCTGCAATTGCGTGCTCGATACGACTAGCTTCCTGCCTAAGTTGTGCCACTATGCTTTGAATGTCCATGTGTATCCTTTCTCTTGGTGCAGGGGATTATACCCGTTGGCATGAACTCAGATTGTGACGATGGGCGCTTTGCAGGCGGAGTGCGCGGACGTGGAATATGCTGCAAGACGACGCAAGACGCACCAACACATGGCCGTCGTGCGCGCCCACGCATCGGCATGGTGTACACTCTCCATCATCCTTGGAGAATCCCGTGCGATCCATCATGCTCCTGCTGTTCGCACTCATTTTGACCACTCCGCTCCGTTTCGTCGTGGCGGCTCCACAGGCTGCCCCGACCACCACCGCTCAGGACCAACCTTTCGTCGTCGAGTACTACTACAAGGTGAAATGGGGACACGCCGAGGAGTTCATCACGCTCTTCAAGAAGAACCACTACCCGTTGTTGCAGAAAGAAATTGAACTGGGCCGACTACTCAAAGTGAGTGCTGTCTCGCCTCGGTATCACACCACCGAAGACGGCCGCTGGGACTACCGCGTCACTATCGTCTTCAAGAACGCCGCCACCGCCAATGATGGCTTCGACGAAAAGTCTCTGATCAAGCAACTTTTCCCCGATCAGGAGACCTATAAGCACGAAGAGCAGCATCGCTTCGAGATCCTGGATGCCCATTGGGACCTGCCCATCAAGAACATCGACCTCAACAGCCCCTGAATGGTTTCTGCTTGACGCTGGCGACTACCCTCGCCTGAGGCCCGCAGTCGCCTTCAATTTTTCAATCTGCTGCAGGTGTGCAGCGCCGTGCCCGCCCATTCTCTCGACAAGCTCAGCAACCGTCGTCCCCCGTTGCATTTCCGGGTGAAAGGCCGACTTGGAAAAGTCGGAAGCCTTCAGATTTCGCAGCAAACGCAAGTTGTGATGACGTGCCAACCCGTAGAACGCCACCAGTTCCGAGGGGGCGAATCCAAGTAGTTCAGATTGAGGGCCCATGCGTTCTGATCCAGCGGCGCGATGACGGGCTTGGTATCCGCCAGCATCTGTCGAAGCCGGTATCCATAGATGATCTCGACATCCGCGAGGTGACCAAGGATTTCCAGCACGCACCATTTCTCGGGGGAAGGCTTGTAGCGTAGAACATGTTCTGACAAACCAGAGACGGCAGTCGCAATCTCTTTTGGGCTCTTCTCAGCCGCATCGAGGTATTTCTTAAACTCTGCTTCCGTCATAGGCAGGGCTCATCGGTGATTGATCCTTAAAGTAGTTTACTCGAATCCCTGTCGAAACCAGCCCATTTCATAAGCACTCCCCAAACTGTGTGAGCCCTCGAACCCATCGTAGAATGTGGAGTAATGGACATTGATCTGCACGGGTATCATCCACGCGACATAGTGTGGAGCGGAGTGCTGGCCAAACTTGTGCAGCAAGCCTGGGAAATGGGGGAAACTCACCTCTGCTTCATTCACCGTAAGTCACCTGCCCGCCGCCGCTGCGTGCGCGCACAACACCTTCACTAACGATCAGGTCCGTGGCGGGCGCACCCAGACGTTTTCCCGCTTCCTGCAACAGGGCTTGCCGTGCGGTAGCGGCAGCCTGACGAATCTGTATGCCGCCGGCCTGCATGGTCAGGCTGAACGTTGAGAAATTATTTTTCTCTGGCGCTTCCTAATGTCTGCCATCCGCAGCGAGACAAGGAAATTGGTCCTGCGGCGCACACCCATTGTGACGCATCCATGCGCCGACGTCATGAGCGCAGGCCGTAGCATGACTCGGTTTTTGGGGGCCGCAGACAGGTCCCAATCCCACAGATCGAGCCAAACGCGGCAGCAAGCGCCATTTGATCTGCGACGGGAGTGGCATTCCATTGGTCATCAGGACGACTGGAGCCAACTGCCATGGGCCCCGTGATAGTCTTTATAAGACCTGCATTCACAGCGCTGCCGTGTTGCTAAAGATGTGTCCTCTCGGCCTCTGAGCGGCGTTTCTCCTGGACACTCAAAGATCGCTTTTATGCGTCCTTCGCACATCCGCGTTTTCATCTTTCTACTAGTCTGCCTGGCATTCCTTGGTTGGGCGGTCCCAACAGCTGCCAATTTCATCATCGAGTACAACTGGTGGAAAGAAGTCGCCCAAGTTAACACGTGGGTCAGCATGCTCTGGTACAGCATCGCTCCCGTAGCAGTGGGCGCCCTGGTAGCCTTCATCGCGCTTTTCGTGGCTCATGCGCGTGGTTTGCACTTTGCTGGCATCCATCAACGCGACTACCCCCTATACTTTCGCCTGGTCCCAGTTGGTCTAGCCGTGATCGCGATGTTGTTGGCTTCCGCCTCGATTGATTTCTGGACAGTCATGCGCTTTTTCGGGTCCCGCGGACTGACTGCATCTCCCGACGCCTGGCAGGATCATGTTTTTTCCCACGCCTTGCCGTTTTACTTGTTCGATCTACCTTTCTATTCAAACCTGCTTGGATTTCTCTTTGTAGTGGCGATTCTTTCAGCCTCGCTGTTCTGGGTCACGGCCCGCGGATGGCAGTTGTTTGAGGGGGTCCGCTATCGGCTGATCGATCGGCCGGCAGGACCCATCAACATTGGTGAATACTTACGGTTGCCGGGCGCCACGCGCACCCCTTTCTTTCGCATAATTGCGGTGATCTTGTTGCTCGGCTTTGCCGCCTGGGTTTATCTGGGCAACTACGAGCTTCTGTTCAACACTCATGCCTTCATGACGGGTGCCGATTTCGTGGACGAGAAGGTCACCCTACCTCTGCGCTGGCTGCTGATTATTTCCGCTTTAGTGGCGCTGCCGCTAGTGTGGATGTCGAAGTTCAAGCAAGCGGCCGTCCTGGTGATCTCCTGCTTTATCCTGCAATTGGCATTGCCGGCCATCGTTCGCGCCGTCTACGTGCGGCCGAATGAGATCTCGATCGAACGGCCCTACATCGAGCGCCACATCCAGGCGACCACCGCCGCCTTCGGCCTTAATCGAAACGCCACGGAACGCCCTTTCACACCTTCCGGACAAGGCGTGGTGGACCCTGTGCAAGACGCAACCCTGCTCGCTAATGTTCGCCTGTGGGACCTTCGAGCGTACGGAGCAACGATCTCTCAGATTCAAGCGTTACGTCCCTACTACACTTTCCCCCAAACTGACGTTGATCGTTATTTCATCGATGGCCGTATCAAACAGGTACTGCTGTCTCCTCGCGAAATTGACGTCACCCAGTTGTCCGCCGAAGCGAGCGAGAGCTGGATCAACCCTCGATTCATTTATACGCACGGCTTTGGCGTGGTGGTAGCTGAGGTCAACAAAATTACGCCCGATGGCCTGCCCGTGTTGCTCATCGAAAACGCTCCTCCAGAGATCAAATCGCCTAGGTTGCAGCTCTCCCGACCGGAAATCTACTTTGGCGAGAAAACCCAAGATCCGGTCTTTGTTCATACCGCCCGCGAAGAGTTCGATTATCCCTCCGGCGACCAGAACAAATATTCGACCTATCAGGGCACAGGCGGCTTCCCGGTTGGATCTTTCCCTCTGAAGGTTGCCGCCGCGATTTCCCAGGGCGAGCCGAACATTGTTTTCACGGGGTATCTGACTGGGCAGAGCCGCATGATGATTTATCGCAACGTGAAAGCAAGATTGGCGCATCTGGCCGGTTTCCTGCACTGGGACCAAGATCCCTACTTGGTGATTACCGATGATGGCGGGCTGGTTTGGATGGTGGACGGCTACACGACTTCTCTGTCGCATCCGTATTCGGCGGTGCTTCCTGTCACGGGGGTTGAGGAAGGCGCAAATTACATTCGCAACGCGGTGAAAGCTACCGTAGATGCCTACACGGGGAAGATGTCTTTATATGTATTCGATCCCAGCGACCCGATCATCCAGGCGTATGAAAAATTGTTTCCAAAGTTATTTCTGCCCGCGTCTGAAATGCCCGCCGATGTGCGTCGGCACGCCCGATACCCCGAGGCTCTTTTCCAGACGCAGGCCGAAGCGTATCGAGTCTTTCACATGCGCGATCCTCAGGTCTTCTACAACAAGGAAGACATTTGGGAGATCGCCCGCGATCTGTTCGGCCAGTCCGGACAGCCAGAGCCCGTAGCGCCAACCTACGTCGTGGCTACGCTGCCTGGAGAAAAAGACCCGGAGTACCTGCTGATTCTTCCCTTTAGCCCACGGGGCAAGGACAATTTGATTGGGTGGATGGCCGCTCGATGCGATGGTGACCAGCTCGGGAGACTGATTTTTTATCAGCTGCCAAAACAGCAATTGGTGTACGGCCCCATGCAGATTGAATCGCGCATTGACCAGGACCAGAACATCTCCAAGGACCTTACGCTGTGGAACCAGCAGGGCTCGCACGTGCTGCGTGGAAACATCATCGCTCTCCCCGTGACGGGTGGCTTCCTATACCTTGAGTCCATTTACATTCAGGCAACCGAAGCCCGTATGCCACAGCTCAAGAAGGTGGTGCTGGCGATGGGCGACCGTCTCATCTACCGGGACACCTTCGACCAGGCCTTGGCGGAGCTAACAGCGGTACCACCGCCCGCAGCAGTTCCTTCCAGTCTCACTCCTGCCGTGGCGACCGGCGAGGAAACGGCAACCTCGCTGGCTGAGCGGCTACATCGTCTTCGGGATCAAGCCGAACAACTGGCGCGAGAACTCGAGAAACTGGAAAAGGAAACAGTCAAGAAGTAGATTTGGGATCGTGCCCGTCAGACGACCAGAAATCGTTACCCCGGGTGAGTAGGCCGGTGGAATTGCACCACCGGCCTCTCGCAGAACCGAGCGTGAGACTCTCGCCTCACTCGGCTCCCATCAGGTAAACGTGCCGGTCATAACGATCTTCCAGTGAGCGAAGAGATCCGCTCGCTCCGTGACAAGCCGTTGAAGAAAATGGCTCGCACGGATCTTGTGGTCCTTAAAGCGTTTGAACTTTCGTATCACCCAGGCCAATATCGTCTGATTCCCGTGTTGCGTCTGGTCCCCTCTGCGTACATGCCATCGCCACTACCCCGGCAAGATCAATGGAACCATTCGCTCGTACCGTTCCCTTGCCCTGTTGCTCGGTGTCCGAAAACCCACCACTGACACTACGGCCTACTTCCATTGCCTGTCGCTCCATCTCAGGATGCAGAAATGGGGCGGCCAAGACAAGTTCCTTTCCGCTTTGCCCCGACCACGGGCCGGGCCCATCGCTGTTGAAAAACTCGGCCGTTGAAATTGAACGAAGAAATCGACGCCCTAGGATGCCGTATAAACGACGACCTCTTCGTGGGTATACATTTCGGGTCACCGATTTTAGGTCGATTTTCGGGAAACCGGACTTTTTCAACGGCCACGCCTGTTCTCGACAGTTAACCTGTAAACCACAAGTGTCCTCTGAAATGTGTTCTGGAGCAAAAAGAAGCGGGCCATCATTGCGACGGCACGCAAACTGGCGGTGCTGCTGCATCGCTTGTGGGTTAGTGGAGAGGTTTACGAACCGCTGCGCAATACGAATCGGACGATGTCGGCAGCAGCCTAGTTAAGTGAAGTACAGCAAAAGCCCAAAGCCGAGTTCCGGTGACTGCGTCTATGGCCTGGCCCACTTCTAGCTTTGCCTAGAAGAGAGGTCGCTAATCAGGTGGCAGCACCGGCTTGAAACGAGAACACCCAACTTGCACCGAGCGAACATCGCTCATCAAGAGTGCGGATGGAAGGGTGGCGACGGTGGCAACTCGGCGGAGAAAAACCTTGCCTAAGAATAGGGGATGCGTGAAGATCCTACTTGACTCCGACCGGCCTTCTCATGGAAGGCCATTACACAAGTAATCCCAAAACGGGCAATTTGGCGTGGGTCGTTTGGGTGATGGCGATTTCTCTCTAGCGATCTGGGCATGGCCGGACTTTGGCTCGTGGACCTCTTCCAAATTACTGACCAACCACGAACAGATTGCCGTCGTTCTGGCTGTAGACTTTGCCGTCGGGGCCAATCGAAAGTGGAGTGTATGCAGCGCCCAAAGCTTCCAGCAGGAAAATTCTTTGCTGCCATTGCGTAAAGGTCCCGTGATGTCCTTGCGGAACGGAATAGATGTTTCCGTCTTCGCTGGTGATGTAGACCAACCCGTTGACGTCGATCACCGGCGCGTTGACAAAAACCCCTGCCACGGGAGCGAAGCACCTCGGCGGTCATTATCCCTAGTCCGGTTGATTGAGGAAATACCGCGAAAAACCGGCCCTTTCGCATATTTCTGGGGTAATGGAGCAGAATTTCTCTGCGGTTGAGACTACGTGGCGGAGGGAGGTGGATTCGAACTCGCAGTACGCTTTCTGCAACCTGATTATATTCAGCTGCTTAGGTTTTTCCTCGTCGGCGTCCAGGTAGATGCGTCAGGCCGACGCGAGGTGATAAGGCGGGAACGTTCCCGCTCCCGCCTTCCAGACACCCGACAAAGCGGGAAAGTCAAGAGAAGGTGACAGGTGACGACCAGATTTTTCTGTTGCGAGTGGAAATTAGCCCTTGAGAATCGCGATCAGCTTCGGATAAACTGGACGCATTCCTGGAGGGATCGGACCGGAGAGGTCCGGTGTGACGCATGGAAGGAATTGAATGCCCCTCCACAGGGAATCCTCGGCAGCTAGTCTATCGCCCGCTAACCACAAGTCCCCCCCAAAGATACTTGATCCCCCATCCGCAACTGAGATCACAACTCTAACCTGCTCGGGCTGCGGCAAAACTGGCGTCAGCATTTGCGCGAGATGCAGCAAGAAGCCGGGGTATAAGACGATGATTGCGCGGGCTAATCCCCTGCAGGAGCGCGACGCCGAACTTTACAAGCGGCTAGATGAGATGTCCCGATTACCGCTTCAGGAAAACAAGCAAGTGTGGGACGAGTTCTGCATCGAGATCAAAGCGGGAGATTTCTACGAAGACCTGCCGATCTTGGTTGAGATACTACACGAGGGGAAATGGCGAACGGACGCCTTAGATCCCAAGAAGTGGTTGCGCGAGAATTTTACCCGGCGGGTTAGGCGGTCTGGCAGGCGGGAAGATTACGGCCCGACTGGAAGGCGTCGCCCTGGCGGTCCAAAGTTTGATAAGCGGAGTGGCGCATTGATTGCGTTCTCCGAGCGGCCGTTTACAGAATTTGAGGTGCGCAATTGGGATGGGGACACCATCTCTCCTGATGAGGAGATAGAAGGCCGGATTGCGCGAAAGAACCTGCAAACGGTAGGGGGATGGGATGAGTACGTGCCGACATTTCCGAGGCCCGCGGACAGGGAAAGCCTTTTGCTCTTGGGCCGGCGGACACTCGCTGAACAATATGAGGCGTCTCGCTGCGCTCAAATGGTTGACGCGCTGAAGCATGACAGGCCAATGTTCGACAAAGAACTCGCAACAGCGATCACAGCACAACAAGCGTTGACTGAACGCCTCGGGCTCGACCGCGATGAAGCCGAAGTGCTCGCCGTTAAGTCGCTGCTGTGGGATGCCGGCCCGAGGATGTTCTTGAAATTTCTCGACGGTGCCAACCAGAAGCGGATCCGCAACGCTTGGGACCGACTAGACAGGCGGGGAAAAAGGCCCGAGTTTCGACGAATCCTCCAAGAGTCCGCAAAAGGGACCCAAGAGGAGCGGCGGCTGCAATATTGGGCTGACAAATGTCGCAGCACGGACCGTCAGGGCTGGCAGCGCCTTATCTCCCCCATTTCCCCGATCACGGGGCGCATTCGCTCGGTGCAACCACAGATTTTCTATCCTCCTTGCACTTGCGGTGCCGTCGATCACCGCTTTTGCGCCTGCCGTTGCATCAGCGGCCCGATTGGCGGCAGTTGGGCGAACCCAGCCGGCGGTTCGATGCGCCCCGACCCAGGTAATTTCGACGGGGTGGTGAGACTAGATTGTGACCTACCTCCGGAAGAAAAACGCGTCTACGCCGCGTATGAAAAGAAGCGGAATTTGCGCAATACGCCTATCTTTGAGGGAACTTTAGTTGCCTTAGAATCAGTTACTTGCATTTTTTTTGAAAGGGAAATGCGTATTTTGCCGGTCGATCTCTGCACTTTATAGTAGAGGGAGAAAGTCTCCCTGGGCCGTCCTTGGGGCGGCCGAGTCTCGGTAGCCGTCCGCTCAAAACGCGCACATCATGACCCGATAGAAGATTCTCGCCTACTCGCGTCGGACTCCTAGCATCGCTCACCATAAAATTGCTAGCCGCTTTCAATCGAGCCGTCCCTTGGGCGGCCTTTCTATTTCCGCAAGGAGAACCGGTCAAATGTCGAACCCTCAAACTTACAAAACGCTGGCCAAAGCCCTAGCTGCCGCACTCTTCCGCCTGGGTGTCGGTACGGCCGTTTTTGAGCCAAGCGAACTGGCTCTACCCGAGAAATACAAACTACGCTGCCGCCGTCAAGCCGACGGCTCACTTGCCGTAATCCTTGAACCAACCAGCTAGTCCGTTACAGCCGAGACCCTTAACAACCACCACCGCGCCGGATGCGCGGTTTTTTTGTTGTCCCAATTCTTTCAGCATGCGCAAGCATTCCGAAAACCCCGTTAGACATTCGGCGCCTGGGCCATTGGTAGGGCACACGCGAGATGCGTAGTTCCACGCGTTCCTCAAACAGATGCTATTGGAACGAGACTCTGGACCGAGATTTCAAAGGAATTGTGACAGAAGGCGAAGGAACTATGAGCGAGAGGAACCGGCGATCGAGCAAAGAGACAAACATGGAACTCCCTGAACTCATGGATGAGAACCAGGTATCCGAGCGGTTCGCCATATCCCTGAATACACTCCGCTCTTGGCGGAACTGTGGAGACGGGCCGGACTTCTACAAATTGGGTACAGCCAGACGTTCGCCAGTGCGGTACGATGTTGCCGTACTCGCAGAATGGCTGCGGGCACATTTGCGTGTCCAAAAGGCGAGAGCGACTGCGGAGGAGAAGCATGTCGCTCTATAAACGTGGATCAATCTACTGGTACAGATTCCGCTGGAATGGCAGCAAACCGTATCGGGGTTCTTGCAAGACTTCGAGATTGTCAGAAGCCAAGAAAGTGGAGTCGCTAGTGTTGGCGCAGTTGCTGGAGAATAAGCGGCAGCCCGGATCGCAGAAGATCCCGACGCTGGCGGAGTTCTCCGGCCGATTCTTTCAATGGATGGGTTCACTCCCGACGGATCGCCCGCCGAAAGAGGGGACCCGCAAGTACTATCACGTTGGCTGGAAACTGCTGCAGAAGACGAGCATCACGGGCAGGAGACTGGATCACATCACTCAGGACCACATCGCTTCGCTCGTGGTAGGCAGCTCGCCAGCCAACACTAACAACGCTCTGCGCGCGCTCCGGAGAATGCTGAAGCAGGCTCAAGAGTGGGGATTGATTCAGACTTCTCCCAAGGTTCGGCTCGTGGAAGAGCAGGGCCGGGAGATCCTGTTAGAGCCCTGGATGGAAGCCAAACTGTTAGCTGTGATGGAGGTCGAGCGCCAGCCGGCCGGCAAACACGCGCCCAAATCGGCGAACTAGGCTGGCAGCCATTGAGAGACGTTCTGCTGATTATGCTCGATACGGGTATGAGGCCGGCAGAAGTCTTTCGCATGGAGTGGGAGCATTTGAAAGGGGACAGAGAACTGATCTTCGTCCCACGCAGCAAGTCGCGCAAATCGAAGCGGTACGTACCACTTAGTGAGCGCGTCAAGAAAGCATTGCAGGTGCGGGCGCAAAAGTCGCCTTTCATCTTTCCATCAGCCCGCAGTAGTTCGGGCCACATCGAGACGGTGCAGAAGCAATTTGACCGCGCCAAGAAATTGGCAAGTCTACCCGAGGCGGTTGTGCTCTATTGTGCTCGGCACAGATTCAGTACCGATGCGATGGATGGAACAGGCAATATCGTAGCCGTGATGGATGCGATGGGCCACAGCAAAATGGACGTGACGCGGCTTTACCGGCATCCCGGCCTGAAAGAGATCGGGAGGGCAATAAACAAACGAAATGAAGTTGTGCAGTGAGCACAAAACCGAGCACACTGTATGAATTGTGGTTGTCGGAAGATAGGCGGTAAGTGATTGATCACAGGAATACTTAAGGTTGGTAGCGCTACCGGGAATCGAACCCGGGTTTGAAGATTGAGAATCTTCCGTCCTAACCCCTAGACGATAGCGCCCCCTTGAAAAGGCTTCCGCATTATAACAAATCGCCAGCATTTATAAGCCTTCCCGCTCCTCGCCGTAGTGGGTTCGTGACCCCCTACCCTCCGCGTGCATTCCGCGCGGACACATGACTCAGTGCATTGCATCACAGCGCACGTCGTCCTACGAGTGCTAGTCTTTTTCATCCGGCATTGAAAAGTACAGATGACGCTCCAATGTTCTCTTTATAAAGGCTCGCGCATGAGGCGGCGAATTGCACTTTTGGTCCTAGGGTTCACGCTGTTTGCACCGGCAACAATGTGGGCGCAGCAAGCACCATCGGCTCCGGCACCGACCCCAGCGAAATCGATTGCCCCTGTAGAACCCTCCCCCATTCAGAACAATCCCGATGTCCAAGTCTGGGTCAACACACATTCCGGCGTCTATCATTGTCCCAACACACACTGGTATGGGGCAACGAAGTCTGGCATCTACCTGAAACAACGTGAGGCGCAGCAGAAGGGGTACCGTCCGGCCTACCATCGAGTGTGCCGCTAACAGCATCCGAATCCACGACCTATCTCTCGCAAAAATTGCGAAACCCCACTCTTAAAGCGGTTTTCGCGAGGGGTTGACAACCTTGATCCCCCGTAGCAGAATCCCATTGGTAGGCGAATAAAAAGCGAAGGCAAAACTTGTCCTTGCAGCGCCCACCTGAGGTACTTATGCCGTCTGCTGCTACACTTCGTGCTCGCCTTGAGTCTTCGCTAGGCGAGCATCTCTCCTCCACGTTATTGCTGCGCGAGCGCGCCGCGCCGCTGAAGGTCTCTACCGGGCTGGCTGCGCTCGACGCGCTCACCGGGGGCCTGCCGCGGGGAGGGCTCAGTGAAATTGCTGGGCCGTCTTCCTCGGGACGTACAGGGGTGATGCTGGCGGCGCTAGCGCAAACTACTCGCCGGCGGGAAGTGTGCGCGCTGGTGGACGCCAGCGACAGCTTTGATCCTGCTTCGGCTGCGGCGACCGGCGTGGATCTCGAACGATTGCTGTGGGTGCGCTGTAGTGAGCGCTCAAATTTGCGGTCGCGCAAAGAACCTTCACCGCGTGCTGCGCTAGGTCGTCTCGAACAAGTGTTGAAGGTGACGGACCTGTTGCTGCAAGGCGGTGGTTTTGGCATGGTGGTACTCGATCTTGGCGATATTCCCACCGAAAGTGCACGGCGCGTGCCGCTCACTTCGTGGTTTCGTTTCCGCCGCGCGGTGGAACCGACAGCAACCGTGCTTTTGCTCATCGAACAGGAACCCTGCGCGAAGACCTGCGCTTCGCTGGTTGTTCGATTGGAATGTACAGCTCTATATGCCCGCGATTCCGTGGTAGCTCCCGCACAAAGAGGACTGGAAGGCCGGCAAGTTATGTCGCACGGCGACTCTGGCATCCCTGAGAACAACGTGGTAGGCCATGCCACATTATTGTGCGGAATGCGATTGCGAGCCGAGATGGTTCGCTCCGCGACACCGAGCGCAAAAACGGAGCTGGATGGGAATCCCGGCTCATGGAGGCAACGCAAACCAGCGCAGCGAACTGATGCCGATTTTGAACTGCGCGCCACCTGGTGATTCTTCAATCTTCGACCTCGAGGCCTGGATGTTTGCTTGCGTCTACATTCCCGATTTTCCAGCGGAGGCCATTGTCCGCGTGGAACCTTGGTTGCGCGAACGGGCGTTGGCAGTGTTGGAAGGCAAACCTCCAGTGGTGCGTGTGGTCGCGCTCAATGAAAAAGCTCGCTGCCTGGGAATGGATGTGGGTATGACCAAGCTGCAGGCCGCTGTTTTCTCAGCTTCTGCAAACGGGGCGCCTCATTCCAGCGAAGCCGGGGTGGAAACTTTCAAGACTAGACAGATCGAGATCTCTTCCCGACGCAGGAGAAGCAAGCCGAGGCCTGGTCTTGCAATCTTGCGCCAGCGCTCAGCCGAGCAGGAGAACTCGGCCCATGCCGCGCTGCTCGATGTTGCTCATGCTTTTACGCCGCGCGTGGAAGACACCGCCAACGACACGCTGCTGCTCGACTTGTCTGGGCTGGAGCGGCTTTACGGTGAGCCTGCAACTATGGCGCGCGACCTAGCGTCACGAGTAAATGCAATCGCGCTGGAAGCAAACATCGCGCTGGCCGCCAATCCTGAGGCGGCCTTGCATGCTGCACGCGGATTCAGCGGGACCACCATACTCCCAGCTGGAGAAGAGGCGCTTCGCCTGGGAGTGCTTCCGTTGCAGGTGTTACTGGATGCATTCGATATCTCGCTGAAAAGCGGTCCTGCTTCCAATCGCGAACGCGAGAAGCAGCGGGAACAGATGCTGGATACCCTGGAACGATGGGGGGTGCGCGATTTTGGTACCTTGGCGCTCCTGCCTGAGCATGCGCTGGCTTCACGGCTGGGGGGAGCAGGAACGCGTTTGCAGCACTTGGCTCGGGGAGCAGGCATGCGCACACTGGCGCTATGCGAGCCAGCTATCCATTTTGAAGAGGCGGTAGAGTTGGAATCGCCAGTCGAAACGATCGAGCCGCTGTCGTTCGTCTTGAACCAGTTGCTGGAACAATTATGTGTCCGGCTGGAAGCTCGAGCTCTGGCAGTTCAGGAACTGCATTTGCGGTTACGGCTAGAACGGCGAGTCGCCGCCGAGGAAACAACAGCTGTTCAGGAATTAGCTGATACTTCATCCCACAATGTGGGAGATGAGAACACAGTGGAACACATTTTGCGGTTGCCGGTAGCCATGCGCAATACTAAGGTTTTTCTTAAGCTTCTGCAGTTGGAATTAGCAGCTCATCCGCCAGGAGCTCCTGTCACAAAAGTATGGATCGCAGCTGAGCCAGCGCCGCCCCGTTCGGCACAGCGTGGACTCTTCTTACCCATTACTCCCGAGGCTGAGAAGCTGGAGATTACGCTAGCACGGATCAGTGGCATCGTGGGGGAACGGCGAGTGGGAATCGCGCGTTTGCTGGATACCCATCGGCGGGACAGCTTTCTCATGGATCACTTCGTCGCTTCTGCGGAAGAATCGAAGCAGGCAGCAGTTCCCACAATGTCAGATAGCAAGGAACAGCCCCAATTGGCTTTGCGCATGTTTCGGCCGCCCTGGCGGCTGCAGGTCAAGCTGGCGGAAGGACGTCCGGTTGCTTTGAAGGCAGCAACGAAATCAGCCCGCCGAGGCGAAATGCAAGGAAAGATCCTATGGTCGGCGGGACCATGGCGTTCCTCCGGAGACTGGTGGACGAAGAATGCTAAAGACCAGGCGTGTCCATGGGACCGCGAAGAATGGGATGTAGCCCTCGTTAATGGAAGCGGGGAAAGTGTGGCCCTCTATTGTATCTACCGCGATCTCGCGAACGGGCAGTGGTTTGCGGATGCCAGCTATGACTGATGGATTTTGCATGAACACTTAGCACTTAGCTAACGCTTAGATTTTCGTGTGCCATAGCTGTGCAGTTAATTACAGATTCCATAAATGGCAGCAGACCTCAATTGTAATCAGGGCACGACTTGCAGTCATGCCGTTGCTGCAGACTAAGGTACGCGGCTTTAGCCGCTGAAGACAGGGGCTAAAGGGCGTGTGTGAGAACTCACCTAGTCACTTGTTTTGCTCAGGGCAGTTGAGGCACAAAGAGAGCATGTCACGATTCAAGCCGTACAGTCCAGAGCAAGCGTATTTGCTGCCTCCCAGCGTGAAGGATGTGCTGGGCGAGGGCCATCTGTGCTTCTTGGTGCAGCAGGTGGTGGGGCGTTTAGATTTGAGCTCGTTCGAGCAGGCCTACGGCGCCGAAGGTGGGGAGTTGTATGCCGTGCCGCTGATGCTGAGCGTGTGGCTGTATGCTTATGCCAGGGGCCTAACCTCGGGGCGCGAGCTGGAACGGCGGATCAAGGAAGACTTGCCCTTGCGCTATTTGGCGGGGGGTGCCGCGCCCGACTTTTGGGCGCTGAGCGCCTTTCGCCGCAAGCATCCGCGGGCCATCAACGATGTCTTTACCCAGACGCTGGAGTTGGTGCGCGACGCCGGGCTGGGCAAGTTCGGCGTGGTGGCGGTGGACTCCACCCCGATTGCCGCGCACAACAGCAAGCAGCGGGTAGACAGCAGGCCGCGGCTGCGGGAGCAACGGCTCAAGTATCGCCGCCAGGTGCGGCATTGGCAGAAACAGTGCGCGGCGGCGGAGCCGGTGGTCGCCGAGTATGCGGCCGAGCAATTGCAGCGCGTGCAGCAACGCCTGGCGGAGTTGCCCACGCGTCTGCAAGCGCTCAAGAAAAGCGGCCAACCGCAGTTGCCGCGCACCGATCCCGAGGCGCGGGTGCTGCGCAAGCACAGTCGCTCGATCATCGGCTACACCGCGGAATTGGCGGTCTCGGAAGACCACTTCATTGTGGCGCAACGCGTGACGCAGCAGAAGACCGACAACGATTCGCTGCTGCCCATGCTGGACGAAGTCGAGCGCCAGTGCCGGGCACGGCCGCACACCGTGCTGGCCGACGCTGGCTACTACAAGAACACCAACCTGCGGCAACTGGAAGCCGACAACATCACGGGGTATATTCCCGACTCCAATATGGCGGCCGCGCTCAATCGTGGGCGCCGCGTGCACGGGCGAGCGCGGGCTCCGGAGATGCAGCGCATGCGGAGGCGATTGCGTACGCCGGAGGGCAGGAAGTTCTACGCCCAGCGCAAGGCCATCGCGGAAGGGCCCTTCGGGACCCTGAAGAGCGAACGCGATCTGCACCGCTTCCGACTGTGCGGTCTGGTGAAGGTGGGCATCGAATTTGCGCTGGGCGCCATCGGCCATAATCTGACCCGCTGGCACGCGGAACGTGACCCGGATTCCGCGCTGTGGTGTCGCCGGCGACGCCGGGAACAAAAAAATCACAGGCAAAAACCAAGGAGACCGGGAAAAGAATAGGGGATGGGAGGACGAGAGTGCCGGGCTAAAGAAGTTCGGCCAATTCGCACAAGGCGCGGAGGCCTAGAATACCTTCAGCCGAAGTCCCAATACGTCTCACTCGTCAGTTCTCACACACGCCCTAAAGCCCAATCAGAAGAAAGCTTTTCGGCAGGCTGAAGACGTTTCCTGATACAAATCGTGGCCCATGCCATTTATGAGACGTGCTATAGAGAGGAACTAGATTGATCTAATCTGGCTCAACTGGCAACTGACCACTAGCCGCTAACAAAACTGGTTATGTATATCGAACTCCACGCTCGCTCAGCGTTCAGCTTTCTCGAAGGAGCTTCGGTCCCTGAGGAACTGGCTGAAGTATGCGCCGCACACCAGATGCCGGCCATGGCGCTACTTGATCGTGATGGAGTTTATGGCGCACCACGCTTTCATCTAGCGGCAAAGAAGCTCAACATCAAAGCGCACATTGGGGCGGAGATCACTTCCCTGCTCCCGCTCCGCCTCAAAACCGTCGAAACTGCGACATCGCGTGTGTCATTGCTGTGCGTCTCGCGCGAAGGCTACCAGAACCTCTGTCGCCTGCTGACTCGCATGAAGCTGCGTGCGCCAAAGTATCCGGCTGCACTGCCTCGCCGCGCTAAGGCAATATTGGAGGACGAGGCCGTTCTTGGTTCACAAGCCATCGTTTCCGTGGACGACCTCAGTGAATATTCGACAGGTCTGATTTGCCTGACAGGCGGCGATGAAGGTCCGCTAGCGCTGGCCAATGGGGGATTGGAAGCTGGCCACAGCATACTCGAACAATTGATCGCGATCTACGGGCACGAGAATGTTTATGTTGAATTGCAGCGTCACTATAACCGCGCGCAAGAGGTCCGCAACCAAGTGGCAATTGAACTGGCACGCAGCCTGGATTTGCCATTGCTGGCCACGCAAGGCGCGCAATATGCCAAGCCGGAAGAGCGCCAGATCCTGGATGTCTTTACTTGCATTCGCAACCATTGCACCCTCGATACGGCCGGCCGCTTGCTGGTGCGTAACAGCGAGCGTTATATCAAAACACCGCCAGAGATGCTGCGTCTCTTCGCCGATCTTCCTGAAGCCATCGCGAACACCTTGGAATTGTCGTCACGTCTTGAATTCACGCTGAGCGATTTGGGCTATCAGTTCCCCCGCTATCCCGTGCCCGAAGGCGAAACCATGAATTCATTTCTGCGGACGCGAACCATGGAAGGGGCTCGCGACCGCTATCTGCGCCCCGGGCAAAGCGAATTGTGGCAGCGCGCACAACGTCAGATCGAGCGTGAACTCGGCCTCATCCAGCATCTTGATCTGGCGGGCTACTTCCTTATCGTTTGGGACATTGTGCGCTTCTGCCGCGAACAGGGCATCCTGGTGCAAGGTCGAGGCTCGGCGGCCAACAGCGCAGTTTGTTATTCGCTCGGCATCACCGCAGTCGATCCGGTTGGCATGGACCTGCTATTCGAGCGCTTTTTGTCGGAGGAACGCGGCGAATGGCCCGACATTGACCTCGACCTGCCCAGCGGCGATCAGCGCGGGCGCGCCATCCAGTATATTTATCAGCGCTATGGCAAACTCGGTGCTGCCATGACCGCCAATGTCATCACCTATCGTGGACGTTCGGCGGCGCGTGAAGTTGGTAAGACGCTCGGGTTTGATGGCGAATCCCTGGATCGCCTCTCCGGGCTGGTGAGTTCCTGGGAGTACAAGGACCCGGATGACACGCTGGAACGGCGGTTTCACGATGCCGGCTTCGACTTGCGACATCCGCGCATGCACAAATTCTTCAAACTTTGCGTAGCGATACAGGACCTGCCCCGACATTTGGGACAACACTCCGGCGGTATGGTGATTTGCCAGGGACAGCTCGATGCTATAGTCCCGCTGGAGCCTGCGACCATGCCCGGCCGGGTCGTAGTGCAATGGGACAAGGAAGATTGCGCCGACCTAGGCATCGTCAAGGTTGACCTGCTGGGACTAGGGATGATGGCCGTGCTGGAAGATTCCATCACCCTGATCCGTAATCATTACGAAGAAGAGGTTGATCTGGGAAAATTGCCGCCCGACGATCCGGTAGTCTATAGCGCGCTACAGAAGGCCGATACGGTAGGGATGTTTCAGATTGAGAGCAGGGCGCAGATGTCGTGCTTGCCGCGCCTCCAACCCAAACGCTTCTACGACATTGTGGTACAAGTCGCAATCATCCGTCCGGGACCCATTGTCGGCCAGATGGTCAACCCTTTTCTGCAACGCCGGCAGGGACGGCAGACCATCGTCTATCCGCATCCCTCACTGCAGCCGATACTGGAACGCACGCTGGGAGTGCCGCTCTTTCAGGAGCAACTGCTGCGCATGGCGATGATTGCCGCCGGCTTCAGCGGTGGCGAAGCGGAAGAGCTGCGGCGCGCCTTTGGCTTCAAGCGCAGCGAGAAGCGCATGCGCGATATCGAGGTCAAGCTGCGCGCAGGCATGGAGCGTAACGGCATCCCGCCGGAAGCGCAGGAGCAGATCATCCTTTCCATTACCTCGTTCGCGCTCTATGGATTTCCCGAGTCGCATGCCGCCAGCTTCGCGCTGATCGCGTACGCCAGCGCCTACCTCAAGTGCCATTACCTGGCAGCTTTTACGGCAGCGTTGCTGAACAATCAGCCCATGGGCTTCTATCATCCTTCAACCATCGTGAAGGATGCGCAGCGGCACGGGTTGAGAGTGAAGCCGATAGACGTCACGAGGTCAGAATGGCCGTGCACGCTGGAAGCGGAAAAAAAGCAGATCTTTCCCGGGCTAAAATTTGCCCCGAACAAGCGCAAAAACGGCGCTTGTTGGGGACCCCGGTCCGCCCGCTCGGAATGACAACAAAGAAGAGTTTCCCGACGCACCCGGAGGCATGCCCGTCCAAACCTGCACTAGCAAACAGCCGCGCTTCGCCTTGCGCATGGGATTCCGTTATGCCAAAGGATTACCGGAAGAAGCGTCACAAGCCATTGTGCGTGAGCGCAGTAAGCGGCCATTTGAATCCATTGTGGACCTTGCGCGTCGCGTGCCCGAGTTGCGCCGCAAGGATCTGGTGCTGCTGGCCTCGATTGGCGCGTTGAATTCGATTGGCTGTACTGGAGAAGAAGACTTGCTCGCGAATCTTGATTCAGCACGCAAAACTGAATCAAGTCGCCTGCATCGCCGCGACGCGCTGTGGCAGGTAGAGCGTGCCGTGCGTATTGCTGGTCCACTACTGGAAGGGATTCCAGAGAGCGATACAACTTCGCCACTTGCGCCCATGACACCCGAGGAACGGCTGGTTGCCGACTTCCGCGGCGCAGGACTCACGGTCGGTCCTCATCCCATGGCCTACCGCAGGGCCGATCTACACCGGGCGCGCGTATTTTCAGCGAAGGGGTTGGAGCAGGTGCCGAACGGCACTTATGTCCGCACAGCTGGGTGCGTTATCGCGCGACAGAGGCCAGGTACAGCCAAGGGTTTCGTCTTTCTCAGCCTCGAGGATGAAACCGGAATCAGCAACGCGATCATTTCGCCCGACGTGATGGAGCAAAACCGCATTTTGATTCAGTCGGAAAAGTTCCTGTTGCTGGAAGGCGTGCTGCAAAATCAGGAAGGCGTGATTTCAGTAAAGGTCGAACGGCTTGCGCCCATGCGCGAAGCCTATGCTGTTGAGACGATCGATGTCACCGATGCCGATGTCCGCTCGCACGACTTCCACTAGCGTCGCCCCTCACCTCAAGGGAAAGCAGCCCGGATGTCACACGTCAAAGATCCGGTACACCCGCCCAGCAGGCTGTGTCTGATTAAGCCCCATGGCCACGTTGTAAACCGGACAGCCCGCGGTGGTTTTGCCTTCAGGACTGCCGGAATGGGCGTGGCCGTGGACGACAAGATCGGCGCCGTGGCGGTCGATCACCTCAGCTAAACGTGAACTGCCCAAATAAGGGTAAATTTCTGGCGGCTCGCCGGTAACGGTTGACGCCACGGGCGCGTAGTGCAACACCACCACACGTTTGGGCGTGCGCAGCTGCGAAAGCGCCCGCTCCAATTTCAGACTCTCATCGATGGCCCCTTGTACGAAGGCTTTCACCTCGGGCTCGCCAAAGGCTGTGAGTGCGCCTCGCCCGAAGCCGCCGCCAAATCCTTTGACACCGGCGAAGCCAACGCCGTCGCGTTCGTAGGCTGTGCCGTCCAGCACCTTGACGCCTTGGTCGGTCATCATCTTCATCAGCTCACCAGCGCGTCCGCTCTCATAGTCGTGGTTGCCAAGCACGGCCACGGTGGCAATGCGTAAGCGCACCAGCGCGTTCATCAGCGATTCCATCTCGTGCGGCTCGCCAAAGTTGGTGAGATCGCCCGCAAGGACTAGCACATCGGCCTCATCGCGCACGTGGCTCATCTGCTCGCGAAAGCGATCATATCCCTGGTGGCTGAAGTGCAAATCGGCAATGGCTGCGATTCTCATTGTTTGGTTGATTCATCCGCCGAAATCACGTTCATCCGGGATCTCCTATCTTGCGATTCTCGTCTGCCTGCGTTCCTCCTCCAGCAGGTTCTCCAGGCCCCACTCCTGCACATCGATGGCAAACATTTTTTCGTCGATCAAGCTGCCGCGGAATGCCGGCTGCGCCAAAGGCGAGTCGAGCTGAGACTGCAGGCGTGCGAGCAGGATCGTCCCAGACATCACGGGGGACATAGTGCTGGCTGGGACGGATAGACATAGTGGAACAATATCAATTCCCACAACAAGAGCTCCCAGTGCTCACCCACAAGTTGGCGCAGGCGCGTCCAGTCAAGACGGCCCTTAGTCCCATAGATGATGTGGACTATGTCGGCGCCGTCGAAGCGCTCGCGGAAATTGACAAACAGCTTAGAGGCAATCAGCTCTTCGGCAGCCAGCACCCGCGCCCGAACGCCAAGCACCACCGACTCGGCGCCGCGATCGATCCACGACTGGTCAACCGTGATGACGGCATTGCTCATGCCGGTGATGAGGTCAACGTAATATCCGTCGCGATGCGCTTTGGCCAGCCATACCGGATCGCATATTTCAATTTCGAAGCCCTGCTCCTCCAGGTGTTGGAGCGCCTCAGGCACGACTTGCGCCGGAAGGAAGAGGTCCAGGTCCTTGGTATTGCGCCATATGCCGGTATGCTGCTGCAATGCGAACGCACCCGCAACAACATAAGGCAGGTTCACGCCGTTCAGGTGACCCAGCACTTCACAGAACAGCGCACGCATCTCTGGCGGGAAGTCCGGAGGCAAGGAACTGCTGACCGGCAATTCTTTTTCGGACGCCACGGCACAACGTTGGATGAAGAAAATGTGCTGTCACGTTGTTGCGCGATACAGAAAAAGCGCGGCTTTAGGCTTTTGTATCTGGGAGTACGAGGCCTTCAGGTTGAGTGATCAGCCTTTGTCGTTTTCGGTGATCTCAGCAGCGGCGCGTTGCCCACTGGCGATCGCGCCGTGCACTGTGCCGGTATTTCCCGGTGACATCGGTCGCTTCTCCGGCGAAGAACAGGGTATCCTGCACCGGCCGGCTGAGAATGTCGGACGCATGAGCGCGCTCCGACTTTGGCATAACTGTAGGCTCCGCGCGAATATGGATCGTTCTGCCAGTCATGAAAATAGGCATCTTCCAGCAAGTCTTCGAGCTTTCTCTAGGCTCACGTTCAGCAGTCCACTGAGCGTCTGTAAACTACGAGCAACAACAGACACGTTTTCCGACATCAATCGCTCGGCACACCGAAAAGGAGCCCATCCGGTGATTAACGGAAGTCGTTCAGGCATGGTGGTCCACCATGTGGGGAACCACTCGTCCTGGGAGAACAAGAAGCTCATATCCAGCCAGGGTCTTGTCCGGTCGCCTCGGGCTGGACTTGCTCCCAGAAGCGCTCTCGGAAATGGAGAACAATGCGTACGACTTTTCCCATCTCCAGCCCGCGCGAGCGCCTTCAATTTCTCTTCGGGAAGTGCGGGACGAAACTCGATCGCGCCGCGGCTCGCCAGCGCGGCGTCTGCAGTACGCCAAGAGGCACCGTCAACAATAGCTCGCCTTGCCCGGAACGAAACCGGACTTCCCTGACTTATAGCTTCAACGCAGACATCGCCCTGGCTCCATGTGACCCGCTCAACTACAGTATTCAGTCCTGACGCTGACATTTGTTTTCGCCAGGCGTTCGTCGAAATATCTCCAGCAAAGCTGAGTAGCCGTTGCGAGCGCGGAACGCACGTTCGCCATCAATCTTTTCCTCGGCCCGCATCTCCTTTACGAGCCAATGAACTCCAACCTGCGCCGGATCTGCGGCATTGAATCCCATGACATAGCTCAGAGCATGCTGCTTGGCCTCCGCGGAAGCCTCGGGACAGCAGCGCTGCAAGAAACTCCGGAATGACTCGTCAGGCGCGCGATCGTCCATGCGCTGCAGGATGTCGTCGACCTCTGAGAAGAAGTCACAGGGAGAAAGGCGGCCGTCGCGAACACACCAGTTGTCTCCATCGACCTCGGTGATCGGCACCTTGTGCTTTCGAAGCAGGTCCCAGATTTCAGGCGGGCGGCCATGAATGAATTCAGCGCCGAGTTCGATGGGAAACTGCAATCGCGAGTCTTGCAGCGTGAAGATTCGGCCACCAATGCGGTCCCGCGCCTCCAGCATTACGACCGACAAGCCGCTCTCGGCAAGCTCCGACGCCGCCGCCAGACCAGCGGCGCCGGCCCCGACTACGATCACATCGGCTCATTTCCCTGTTGCCATTTCTTGCTGCCGACCAACCATAGTTCATAGTAGATTAGCCCAAATGATGAACACCGAAATCGTCCATCGAGTATCGCCGGTGTTTGTTTGACGACTCGGTTGTGTAAACAAGGAAATCGACGGAGAGAGCGTAGTCGGGCCTCGCGTTTTAGGAGGGTACATGAGATTGCAGTGGCTTGTGGCAATCACGATGGCACTTTGCACGATCACTCTTGGGCAGGAGAAATTCCCCATGACTTGCCATCCATTCAAGGCAATCGAACTGCAGCACCCGATCGATAGCTCATGCGGGTTGACCGGCAAGGGGCAGGGTGGATCGGCGCTGCAGAACCAAACCAAGAACAATTTCTGCGCCGGCACGAGTTATCAATTGATTTCGCAGCAAGACTTGCTCAGCAAACAAGAAAAGGTAGCTGCGCTCCCGGGATACCTGGAATGGTCTGGGGAAAATATGCCGGTCAGCCGCTCGGACTTTGTGAGCTTGGGCGAAGGTACGCCCGTGCAGTTTGTCGGCTACGTGCTAGAGTCCCACTACGCGGATCTCACCAGTGGCGAAGGCGTGAATTGCGATGTAAAAGACGACGAGGCTTCCAATGACATCCACGTTGCCCTGGTGTCGCAGTCAGGAACCACCGACGAATGCCAGAGCAACAGTGCAGAGATGATACCGCATTACCGGCCCGCAAGCTGGACTGTAGCCAACCTCGACAAGATTGGCCACACCACGCCGGTTCGCGTGTCGGGCCAGCTTATGTATGACGCCGACCATAAGATTTGCAGCGAACATGGCTTTTCTTCCACCGACGACCCCCACCGGCTTTCTGGCTGGGAGATCCATCCCGTGTACGCCTTCGATGTGTGCGTGACCCAGACAGGCGCCTCTTGCTCTCAGTGGCAGGCGCTCTCGGACTGGGTAACAACCGCCTCGAAGTCACATAGGAAGACGACCAAGCCGCCTCATCACGCTGCCAGCCAAGTTCCGGCTGGCTCTACCCGCGAGGCCACGCCAGACCAGCATTGAAAGCAAATTTCTTTAACTGTTTTCGGCAAGCGTCGTACCTCTGTTCGCTACGAATAGAGTCGCCTCCCATCAGAGTGTGAGAGCGCTTGTGTCATGCTGACCATGGCACCCGACCGTGAGAACGACTTCGCGCATCCCCCGGGATGCATCTTAGAACAATGGAGAAATTGAGCAAATTCGTTCCGCGATGCAATTGACGGGACGGCTGTGGAGCCCGGTGACACTACCACTTTCCAGAAAATATGAGCCGATGGAAGCCTCGCCGGCCACGAGCCTTCCAGTCGGAACGCAATGGCAATATGAGCCCAAATGGGATGGGTTCCGCTGTCTCGCATTTCGCGATCGGAAGAAAGCTGATCTGCGCTCGAAGTCTGGCAAGCCCCTCACTCGATATTTTCCTGAACTGGTCGCTGCTCTGGGGAAACTCAAGGCTGTAAAGTTCGTCCTGGACGGGGAGATCGTAATCCCCGTCGACGGAGGACTCTCTTTCGATCAATTGCTGATAAGGATCCATCCTGCAGCCAGCCGTGTGGAAGCTTTGAGCCGACTCACGCCCTGCGTTTTTATCGTCTTCGACTTGCTGGTGGACGACCAAGGCAAGTCGCTGGTCAGATTCCCACTCGAAAAACGGCGAGAGGTACTCGAAGCATTTGCCAAGAAATACTTGACGAACAATGAAATGATCCGCCTTTCGCCACTCACGCAGGACCTTTCCGTGGCGCGAAAGTGGTTTCACATGGGAGTGGCTCTCGACGGCGTGGTCGCGAAACGTCGGGATCTCCCCTATCAGAGTGGCGAGCGTAGCGGCATGCAGAAGATCAAGAAGCTCCGCACTGCGGATTGCGTAGTCGGGGGCTTTCGATTTCTCGACAAGAAGCCGCTTGTCGGCTCACTGTTGCTCGGGCTTTACGACGAAGAAGGCAAGCTTGATCACGTCGGCTTCACGTCTGCCATCAGGGCAAAGGATCGTTCAGGGCTGACCCGAAAACTAAAAAAGATGGTGAAACCTCCCGGCTTCACCGGCAAGAGTCCAGGCGGCCCGAGCCGGTGGAGCACCAAGCGCTCTACCGAATGGCAACCGCTTGATGCGAAGTTAGTCGCTGAGGTGCAGTTTGATCATTTCACCGGGGGTAGGTTCCGCCATGGCACAAAATTTCTGCGCTGGCGCCCAGACAAAGATCCCGCCGATTGCACTCTAAAGCAGGTGGAACGCGAGAATCGGTCGGCGCTGCAATTGCTCTGACAGGAGTGTGAAGCATCAGAGTCCCGGCTGGCGTGTCTCAGGAATTCCTAGCGACTGGGAAGATTGCGAACGGCTGGATGATCTTCGAAAGCCGCCGCCAGCAAGGGTCTTAGGCGGCCGGCAGGAAAACCGCAAAAACGGTGCCACTGTGGCCCGCTTTCGTGCTACTGCGCACTCGCAGCACACCATCGTGTTTCTTGACCATGTCCTTTACAAGCGAGAGCCCCAATCCGGTACCGGCAGTTCCTTTGGTCGTAAAGAAGAGTTCAAAGATTCTGGGCAGGTTCTCGGCCGCTATTCCCCCGCCGTGATCGGCGAACGTTACCCGCAAGCCGCGCCGCTCTTGGCCGCCCCATTCGTGGGCCAGGGATACCCTGGCGTGCATGGTCCCGCCCTCGGGCATCGCAGCGGCTGCATTCAGCAGGAGGTTCGAGAACGCTTGGCGCAATGGACCTGGATACACGACAAGATCTCCGTCAGCACAGTAGCGAGTCTGAATCGAAATGCCGCGTGCCTCAAATCGCGATTCGTAAAAGTCAACTACCGAGCGCAACAAACTTGGCACGTTAGTGTCCTGGGGACTTGCACCACCTCTGAACTCATAGAGAGCCTGATGTGCGATTTGTGAAACGCGATTTACCTCTTCTTTGGCGAGCGCCAGATAATGACGTCCCTTCTCCGTAAGGGTAGCTTCACATTCCGTGAGATAAAGAAGGTTCAGAAGCGAATCGAGAGGATTGTTGATCTCATGCGCTAAACAGGCAAGCAGCGCTCCGCCCTCCGTGGGTGCTCTAGCGCTGCGCTCTGCTTTTTCGACTCTCACCCAGACGCCTGCGGGAAGTGGAGCGGCTCAAAACCGGTGACAATATACCACACCTTAAGTCTGATACCAGACATAAGCCTGCGGTTGCCCCCAAGGCGTATAATTAAGTCACATCTCCATACGCACGTCCTCCGGCTATGGGGTCGGTTCATTTGCGCATCCTGATGCGGCGTTTTCGCCCACGAGGAGCAGATATGAACCTGCCTAAGGAGCAGTCTTACCGGAATCGTGTCTTGGCAGCCTTGCCAAAGGATGAAATCAGTCGCCTCAAACCTCATCTCTTTCCCGTAACTCTCGAACAAGAGCAGACCCTGTTGGACGGGGAAGCTCCGCACGGCTATTTCCTGGAACAGGGTATTGCGTCGGTTGTGGTGTCCGTCAAGAACGGCAACACCGTCGAGGTCGGAATCATTGGAATCGACGGCGTAGTCGGTCTTCCCATTCTGCTCGGCACTGATGGAGCGCCGGGGCGAACCTTCATTCAGATCGCAGGTTCGGGTTTCCGCATCAAGGCAGACATTCTGAAACAGGAATTTGAGCGTGCTGGCCCACTGCGCCGTCATCTGCAAAAATACCTGCAGGCCTTCATGGTGCAAACCGCACAAACCGCCGCCTGCAATCGAATGCACAATATTGAGGAGCGGCTCGCCCGCTGGCTTTTGAGCTGCCGCGACCGCACCGACTCTGACCAGCTGCACCTGACCCACGATTTTCTCGGACAAATGCTGGGTGCACCCCGCACCACCGTAACCTTGGCGGCGGGACTTCTGCATCGCGCCGGCCTGATCGACTATTCACGAGGCGTGGTAACGGTTATGGACCGCGCCGGGCTAGAGGAAGCTGCCTGTGAGTGCTACCCCATCGTGCGCGATGAATTTAGACGCCTTTCCCTGCTTTAAGGTCTGATACCAGACCGACAACGCCAACCTAGGGGACTAGGGTTAAACCAACAGCAGGTGGGGTACCAAGATGCAGTCCCAACTGGTACGTCGAGCGTCTTCTACTCGTGTTTCAAGTATTTCGAAGAACGGGTGCAAGTGCATTTTGTCTGTGGATGATGAGCCTGGAATTCTCTTTACACGGCAAAAACTCCTGGAGAACGCAGGCTATGAGGTGTTAAGCGCAGCCGATGGCGAACAAGCACTACACTTTTTCGCCACCCACGCCGTTGACCTCGTGCTCTTGGATTACCTGATGCCGGGAATGGACGGAGGCGTGGTTGCCCAGGCAATCAAGCAGCAGACACCGCTGGTGCCTGTAATTATCGTTTCAGCGAGCCCAGTTGATGAAAAGAGTCTAACCTGTGTGGACGCCTTTATCCGAAAGGGAGAAGGCCCTGCTTTGCTGTTAGAAAAGATCGGACATTTACTCGCGGTATTTGCTCATGAGATCAATTTGCAGAGGGATATTAGATGGTAGCGAATTGTGCGAATCCACAATGCAATCGTCAGTTTCGGCAATTGAGTAACAATTGAGTAAAGGACGGCTCTTCTTGCTCCCGCCGTCCGACGGCCCCGCCGACTTGATGTGGAGCGTCCAGAGACTCTCCGATCATTGCTACTGCTCTGTCCCCAATGTGCTCAAACCCACACTATTGCAGAGCAGGGATCGAAAATAGCTGTGAGCAAACGCGCGCCTTCCGGCCAGTCCAGCGCCATCTCCCGTCCAAGCGCGGCTTGAGCTAAAACGCACGCGCTCTGTCTTGGCAAGACGAGGCTATCCCTGGCGATGGAAAACGGCGGACATGCGCGCCATCGTCTTACAACTTGCTGTCTTATGAACTGCTCTTTTTCTTGGGAACCTTGGCGCCCTTCTTGCGGGCTTCTGAAAGGCCTATTGCAATAGCCTGTTTGCGGCTCTTGACGGTTCCTCCCTTGCCGCCCTTGCCGGACTTCAGAGTGCCCCGTTTCTTACGGCGCATCGCACTTGCGACTGTCTTCCCCGCGGCCTTGCCGTACTTCCGGCCACCCTTCTTCTTGCTGGAACTTTTCTTAGCTGGCATATGATCTCCAACGATTTAGAAGGGCTTTCTTCTTCGGCGCGTTGTGTGGGCAAACCAGTAACAACATTTGCCCGGCGAATACCGCAGCAGCATGTTAGAGCCTTGACAGGCCGTCCAGCAGCGCTCTGGAAGGCGATTGTTGAGACGCCTAGTCGGCGTTTCAGATACGGAGAGACCTCTTCATCAGTGTCGCGTGCATCCTGTCAATGTAAAATATGCCGCGAGTGACGCATATCCTCAGTCCTAGTGAAGGTGCTTCCCCGTTTGTTCCTGAAAAGCACATCCTGCCTCTTTTGCGGGAGGCGGTCCAGAAGTGCCGTGGATGTGAGCTATATAAGAATGCGACGCAAGCAGTATTCGGCGAGATTGTAACTCCGTCGTCGAGCGGACAAACCAAGGCTGCGATCATGATGATCGGAGAACAGCCAGGGGATCGCGAAGACACGGAAGGTCGCCCCTTCGTAGGACCGTCGGGCAAGCTGCTCGATCGTTGTATGCACGAAGCTAATATCGATCGGCGCTCCGTCTACGTCACCAACGCGGTCAAGCATTTCAAGTGGGAGCCTCGCGGCAAGTGCAGAATACACAAAAAACCTGGGCTGAGAGAGATCCGGGCTTGTCGTCCCTGGCTCGATGCGGAGCTTGATGCCGTACGGCCGAATCTAATTATCTGCTTGGGCGCCGTCGCGGCACAGAGCCTGCTAGGGGCGGGGTTCAAGATTACTAGGAGCCGGGGTGTAGTTCAAAAAGTCGAAGGCCTGCCACCAATCATCGCCACCGTGCACCCGTCCTCGATCTTGCGCGCGACTACTGATGAAGACCGCGACCGGGAAAAGGCGCTCTTCATCACCGACTTGAAGCAAGCGGCCAAGTCACTTATTTTGCGTAAGTAAATTGCTTGGCGATTTTGTCGTTCTTGCGGTTTGCGTTGCGTGGGGCTGCCTCTGCTCTGATTCCGTGGTCGTCAATGTTTGTGGTTGGTCTGCATGGCGGTCCGCCTTTCGCCGTGACTCTTTGGCTACCCATGCTCTCAACCCTGTGCATCGTTAGCCTCAAGGCAGCCAGCGCAAACGCAAACGGGGAGTAGGGTCGAGGACAATCAACTCCGGCGCTCCCCTGAGTAAGCCTGTCGTCAGCGACTTTATGGCGCGCTCAGCCGCTGAAGTGAAACCAGTCTCGAGCATCTGATTGTTTCTGGGAATCCCCAGCCACACCAGGTACGGCCCCGGATCGGAAGTGGGGGGAAGTTATTTGTCACATCCAACGTAACCAGACCCGCCGCTTCTCACGCGCCCGCCGTCCGGTAGCTGGCAAACGTCGCCTCAGCCTCTTTGGCAAAAGCTTCGATGAGCTGTCCCCTTCGAGTCTGGTGGCAATTACCAGAAAAAGGTCCTTCTCGGCCATGGCGGGCGGATGTTCCGCCAGTCTCCATTTCGCGGCGCGGGTCCTTAGCCGCAATGGCGAAACAGTGGAACTTCACGGTGCACTCGCACGGACGCGGGCCCATCCTAAAGAAGAAACCGTTCGCTGTAATCCCGCGATGTGTATATACAATATATGCGGCGGTGGGAGCGAGAACGAGCATCGCGGTCGAAACGCGGACCAGAGGCAGCCGCTATAGATGCTAGGTCAAGCCGGGCCGCAAGAGCAGGCACATGGTTCGAAGTACCCGGTGCTGCGGCTCTGACTCGTACAAAATCAGCGTTTTCACATCGCGGTTACGCCGGCGAACGGCGGTTTCAACGCTAGGCTCGAAGCGGGCAGGTGAGTGATACCTGGTTGTCCAGAACCCGGGGGAGTTGTGTTCGTTCATACCTTGACAAGCAGAATTCAGCCTCAGCCGCGCTCGGGCCCGCTTGCTCCGCTAAAGCAACGCGCAATTATTTTCGGTCTTTTCCTTGTAGTGGGCACGGTGGCGCTTTATTACCCGGTAAGCACTCATCCATTCGCCAATTACGATGATGACTTCTACGTAACCGAGAATGCCCACGTCAAGTCCGGCTTGCACTGGGAGACATTCAAGTGGGCTATCACAACCTACGATGCGGGCAACTGGCATCCGTTAACCTGGCTCTCCCACGCTCTAGACTACGAATTCTTTCAGCTAGATCCTTCGGGTCACCATGACATCAACGTGCTAGTGCATGTGGTGAATGTCGCCCTGCTGTTCTTCCTACTGTTGCGAGCCACAGGGTTTGCTGGACGCAGCTTTATGGTGGCTGCACTGTTTGCCTGGCATCCCATCAACGTCGAATCGGTAGCTTGGATCGCCGAACGCAAGAACCTGCTGAGCATGTTTTTCTGTCTGCTCGCACTCGCAGCCTACTACTGGTATGCGCGCCAGCCGCGAATAAGCCGCTATGTCGTCGTCGGGTTTCTGTTTGCGCTCGGGCTGATGGCTAAGCCGCAGGTGATTACCTTGCCCTTTGTCCTGCTGCTGTGGGACTACTGGCCCTTGCAACGGATCTCTGCGGAAAACCAAGAGGCTCCCGTGGGGGTGGCTGCGGCGGCAGGTATCCCGACAAGGAATTTCTCATGGCTTGTATTAGAGAAGCTTCCGCTTCTCGCCCTGTCGGGAGCCAGCGCTGTCGTCACCATGCAAGCGCAGAAGACGCTTGAAGCTATTCGACCTTATCCGTTTCCCATTCGCTTGGAAAACGCGATTGTTGCCTATCCACTCTACATAGGCAAGCTTTTTTGGCCGTTGCGTCTTTCTGTCATGTATCCCCATCCTGGTAACTCCCTAGGAATCTGGCAAGTCTCGGCGGCACTTCTTTTCTTGCTGGTCGTGACCGCATGGGTTCTCACGGCCAAGCGTCACCGCTATCTCTTGGTAGGTTGGTTGTGGTTTCTGGGAACCTTGGTGCCAATGATTGGTCTGATCCAAGTCGGTGGCCAGGCAATGGCCGATCGATATGCTTATTTGCCCTTCATCGGGTTGTTCATCATGATGTGCTGGGGGGCGGCCGATTGGGCAGAACAGAGACATCTTTCCCATTCTTGGCTGGCTGTTCCAAGTTTGGCGATACTGTTGGCGCTCATGGTGCTCAGTAGGCATCAGATTGATTACTGGAGCGACAATGTGACCCTGTGGTCGCATGCTGTGGAGGTCACCGAGCGCAATTGGCTTGCGGAGAACAATCTCGGACAAGCCCTACTCACCCAGGGAGAGAGCGAGAAAGCCATATCCCACTTTCGGGCGTCGGCGGCAATCAACCCTTATGGCTTGGTCAGCCATTGGGATATTGGATCCTACGAGGACCAGCACGGGAATTTCCCGGCCGCCATCCAGGAATACAAGACAGTGCAAAGCGTAACCAAGAGCGTTCAGATAAAGGCCGAGGCATACATCAATATCGGCCTTGCTTATCTGGGTCTTGGAGACTACACAAATGCCAGAGAGAGCTTCCAGGCAGCTTTAGACCTTCGACCCCGAGCAACCTCTCGGGCGTGGATTGGCTTGGGACTAACGGCGCAAAAGTCGGGGGATCTAAGCCAAGCCGTCCAGGATTACTCTCGTTCGGTCAATGCGAGGCCGTCCGACATTGGCTATCTCTTGCTCGCGCGAGCCTTACAGCAAACCGGCCGAAACAGCGAAGCTCAAGAGGCCTTTCAGCGGGCGCAGGCCCTGTCAAGAGATTTCGCTGCCACCCAGCGAATGTCGGAAGGCCTTCTGAGGCGTTAAGACATCTGCTGTCACCGCGCCTGGTAGAGCTCTCCCATATCAACTTTCGGCGAAAGCGCGCGCCCCTCTTGAAATTCAGCCGCTCAAAACTTGCTAATGCGGATGCTGCCGTCGCCGGTAGTGATCTCCAGCAGGGGTCCGCCGCCGTTCAGCTTGCCGCGAATGCGTGACCGCTCGATGGACCCGTTTACCGTTACCGGCATGTCCAGCTGGATGTGTCCATCGCCAGTGTGGGCGTAAAGCTCCGCGGCAAAGTCCTGCGGCAGCCGGGCTTCCACTCCACCGTCACTGGTGTGAATCAGCCAACCATTGCTCATCTTCGAGCCTGGCCGCACCGTCACGTCAATGTGTCCGTCGCCGGTGCGCAGGTCAACGTCGGTCAACACGCCGTCAATGGTCATGTGCCCATCGCCAGTGTGGGCGTTCAGCCCACCGCTGAAGTTGCGTACCTGAATGTGTCCATCGCCGGTATCCAGACGGGCTTGCCCGGAAACGCCGTCGATGGCAATGTGTCCGTCGCCGGAGTGCAAATCGAGGGCGGTCTCAGGCGGGACCTGCACCTCAATCCGTACTCCTTCGTGCATGCCAAAGTGGATGCCCCAATGACTGGGTACGTGGACTTGCAGGTCCACCTTGTCAGCGTCCTGGCGTTCGGTCACACGCACGCCGCTGCCGCCGATGCTGTAAGCGTCTGCGATCACGCGTACCGAAACGGTGTGGCTGGAACCACGCGTAATCTCTACCGAGGCGTCGTTAGTGTCCACACGCAGACTGGGCTTGTCACCAACCTGGTAGGTTTTGGTCCATTCCTCGGCGAAGGCGGAAACGCCGAGGACCGTCAGGCATAACAGAATAATCAGGAAGGTTTTGCGCACAGAAATCCTCCTCGTTGATTGTTACGAGGAGAAGCCTGCGTTTGTTCCGTGGTGGTTGCGATCAGGAGAGGAGCAGTTTGCGGTGCCCGGGGCATGCGCTACTTAGCGGAGTGAACTTCACGCACGCCCCTCACGAGCATCGCTCCCTGCTTGTTGAAATAGACGTGTCGCCGAAAAAAGGGTTAGCGTCACCGGCTGTACTGGTTCTGCTTTTTCTCCGCGTGGCGCTCCAGCCCAAGTTGAATCAGCCGGTCCATCAGTTCAGGATAGTCAATCCCGGTTGCGGCCCACATCTTGGGATACATGCTGATCGAGGTGAAGCCGGGAATGGTGTTGACTTCGTTGACGTACAACTTGCCCCGGCGCGGATCCATGAGGAAGTCCACGCGCGCCATGCCAGCGCAATCCACCGCTTTGAAGGCCGCTATCGCGAGCTGCTGCACTTCCTTTTGTTTGGCTTTTAGCAGGTTGGCCGGGATGATCGACTCCGATCCTTCGATCAAGTACTTGGCGTCGTAGTCGTAGAACTCTTTGATGGGTACGATCTCACCAGGAACTGAAGCGATTGGGTTGTCGTTACCCAGCACCGAACATTCGATCTCGCGGGCCCTGCCTTTTGAGCCGCCGACACTCTGCTCGATCACCAGCTTGCGATCGTAGCGCGCCGCCTCGTCCATGGCCGCGGCCAGCTCGGCCGAGTTGTGCACTTTGCTGATCCCGACCGACGAGCCCAGGTTCGCGGGCTTCACGAACACGGGATACTTCAGTGCGGCTTCGATCTGTTTGCGCACTTTTTTCGGCTGTTCGCGCCAGGCGCTTCGCAGCACGCTGACGTGCTTCACAATTGGCAAGCCGGCATCGCGGAACAGGTGCTTCATCACATCCTTGTCCATGCCGGCAGCGGAGCCCAGCACGCCCGCGCCCACGTAGGCAATGTCCGCCAGTTCGAGCAGACCTTGGATCGTGCCATCTTCTCCGAAGGTGCCGTGCAGAACGGGGAAGATAATATCCACGTTGATCGAATCGGGCGCCGAATGCAGTTCAGAGGAGTGAGTCTCAAACGGCATGAGCGCGGCATGGTTCTCGCCTGGCATCGGCGGCACCACCACGGCTTCGCCTTTGGCCAGAACCGCAGCGGCGGAAGTGGTCTCGGGATCTCCGGCGCGCAGGTGGCGCACTTCCGGCACCTCCGCGACACTGCCTTGCAGCAGACGCTCGGCGTGAGCCGCCGTCACCCATCGGCCGTCTTTGGTGATACCAATAGGAACAACGTCGTACTTGCTCTTGTCGATTGCGTTCAGGACCGAAGCCGCCGACAGCAGCGAGACTTCGTGCTCGCCGCTGCGTCCACCAAACAGGACACCCACCCGGAGTTTCTTCATGCGTTGATCTTAAATTGAGCCTGAAATCGCCAACAGGGGTGTTCGCAACAGGAACCGCGAACGGCAATTGCATCATGAAGCACGTTGCCAAGAAGGGATCGGTGCGTCGCGGCTTTCGCTTCGATTCTAGCGGAGGAATGCCACGCAAGATCCTTACACTATTTTGTCATGCTTCTCTAAGTTATGCCTGGCGCATAGTAGCTGAACATTTTGCTCTGTTATCGATGTGCCGCCTTTTGACCAAGGTAGGTCATGATCGAAATGTAACTCGCTTGTTGCGCCGCACATCACACACCTACCTCCGTCGCGCTTCCAGACGGCGAGCTTTACTGAAGTCGGAATTACCCTTCGTCGTTCGGCGTGAGTGTTTGAAGCTTTCCCTAGATCGTCATCACCCTCAACAGCGATTAAGCGAAATTTGAAGACCAAACGATATTGGTCCGCCTCACGCCAAGAATCAACCAGGTGAAACATACCGTTGTATGACCAGATGCCCTCATGAAGCTTCTCGTAAACGCGCACCCTTTCAGGCGCACGTTGTCCTGCCTTTGCATCCTGGGCCGCCTGATGAAACTTGCCATTTTCAGTGAGTCGTCCCGACAGTTGCTGCTCCGGCTGATCGGCGATTTTTGGATTTGGACAAGAGGCAGTTTTTGGCTGGTCATGCCCTTCATATATGAGCGTAGTACCACCATCTTCCAAACAATCTCGATACGGGGCATTTCGACGAATTGACATCAGGATAACTGAATGGTCTCGCCGTAAACCAAAGTTCATGCCGCGCTGAAGACTCATTCCTTCACGACGACACATTTCCACGTACGAGATGATGTTATCGCCCACGTGCTCAATCCATTAGGAGTTGTGGACTAGAGATCACAATATTTTCTTCCCAAACGCCGACAGCGCCAGCTCAACCGCCAGCTCCGCTGTCTGGTTGCGTTCGTCGAGCACTGGATTGACTTCCACCAATTCAAAACTCAGCATGCGTCCATGGTCGGCGATGATCTCCATCGCCAAGTGTCCCTCGCGATAGGTGGCACCGCCCCAGACCGGGGTGCCGACGCCGGGAGCATCTTCGGGATCAATCCAGTCCAAGTCGAGCGAGACGTGATAGCCCACGGTGCCGCGTCCAGCGATGCGGAGGGCCTCTTCCATTACGGCGCGCATACCGCGCTCATCAATGTCGCGCATCGTTAGGACATGGACACCTGACTTGCGAATGTTTTCCCGCTCGTAGTTGTCCACATCGCGAATGCCTACCAGCACGCAGTTGTCGGGCTGTACTTTCGGACTGAAGCCGTAAAGGTCGGTGAGTGGCGATTCGAACAGACCCATGATCGCGCCTAGCGGCATGCCATGCACATTACCGCTGGGCGAGCTGCCGGGCGTGTTGATGTCGGTATGCGCGTCAATCCACAACAGTCCGATGCGCTGGTTCTTGCGGCGATAAAACTCGGCCACGCCCGACACGGTCCCGGCCGCAATGGAATGGTCGCCACCGAGAACAATGGGGATCTTTCCCGCTTCCAACGTTTTCACCACCAGCTCAGCTTCTTTCGAACAGGTTTCGGTGATCTCCTTCAGGTATTTGGCGGTCGGGTCGCCTTCCTTTTCGGTTTCAGCTAAGGCGACAGGCACGTTGCCGCCATCCTCGACCTCGTAGCCTAGCGCCTCGAGCTTGGATTCGAGTCCGGCGACACGCATCGCCGAAGGACCCATGTCAACACCGCGCCGCGACTGACCGAGGTCCAGCGGCACGCCAATAATCCGAATGTGCTTGGTTTCGACGTTTTGTAATGGCTTTGTGATCGGGCTGGTTGCCATAGGATTTCCTGTCAAGTCGCAATCCCACGTTGTTGTGCCAAAAAGTGGTACACGGCCAAAAAATGCAACTACGGATACAAGCGATGCAGCGTGCGTGCAAAGGGAATCGTCTCGCGCACATGTTCCAATCCGCATATCCAAGCCACGGCGCGCTCAATGCCCATGCCGAATCCCGCGTGTGGAACCCCGCCGAACTTACGTAGATCGAGATACCACGTGAACGCCGCTTCCGGCAGTTCGTGCTCGTGAATACGCTTCAATAGCAGATCGTAAGAGCCAATGCGCTGCGACCCGCCGATGATTTCGCCGTAGCCCTCCGGCGCGAGCACATCCACGCAGAGCGCAAGCTCAGGCCGCTGCGGATCAGGCTCCATGTAGAACGCCTTGATGGTCGCTGGATAGCGATGCACCATCACCGGCCGCTCGAATTGCGACGAGATGTAGGTCTCATCGGGCGACCCAAAATCGCCGCCCCACTCGAACCCGTTCTCGACCAAGCCTTTGGCGTGTCCTTCCTGCAACATCTGCACCGCCTCATCGTAGGAGATGCGCGGAAAGGGCGTAGCAATCTTCTCCAACTTACTGAGGTCGCGACCAATCGTCTCTAGCTCGGGACGCCGCTTTTCCAGGCACCGCTTGACAATAAATGTGATGAACTCTTCCGCCAGGATCATCAGGTCGTCGAGCGTGGCGAAGGCGACTTCTGGCTCGACCATCCAGAACTCGGTAAGGTGGCGGCGCGTCTTCGATTTCTCGGCGCGAAAGGTTGGCCCAAAGCTGTAAACCTTGCCGAGAGCCATCGCCGTGGCTTCGATGTAAAGCTGTCCCGACTGCGTCAGGTAGGCCTGCTCGTCGAAGTAATCCACGGGAAACAGCGTGGTGGTACCTTCGCAGGCTGCCGGCGTCAGAATCGGTGGATCTGTCAGGGTGAATCCCCGATCGTCAAAATAGTCGCGCGCAGCCTTGATGATCTCGGCGCGAACCCGCAAGATCGCCGCCTGGCGGGGCGAGCGCAGCCAAAGATGGCGGTGCTCCATCAGGAAATCGACGCCATGCTCCTTCGGCGAGATGGGATAAGGATCGTCCGGGTTGACGCGCTGCACGACTTGCGCGTCAGTCACGTCGATTTCGTATCCGCCGGGAGCGCGTTTGTCGGCGCGCACCTTGCCGGTGACAATCACGCTGGATTCCTGGGTCAGCCCCTTGATGGAATCGAACAGCTCGGGCGAGACGGCACTCTTAGCGACAACGCCCTGGATGATGCCACTGCCGTCGCGAAAGATCGGGAACAACAGCTTCCCGCTCTCCCGCAAGTTATAAAGCCAGCCACGAATCGTGACAGTCTGGCCTTCGTGCTGGCCGATTTCGCGGATGGTGGTGACAGGGGCTTCCGTGGTTTCCATTTTCGTCGATGTGTTCATGAGTAAATATTAAGTATGCACGCAGAGAGCAGAAAAGTCAGGCCGCGAGATGTGTTTTAGACCGAGCCCAGAGGCGAAACAATCATAGCCCAGGGGCGTCAGCCCTGGGTTTGACAAAAAAGGATTCAAGTCCCGGAGGAACGGCACCGCCGAGTTCACCGCTAGAGGCTTCTACGACACCTTCTCCAGCTTACCGAACGCCTCCGCCATCTTCGCGGCGACCTTCTCGCCTTCCACGCCTTCGATCTCCAGCAATACCGACGGCAGGTGCGGCGCAGTCCGCAACAACTCCATCGTCTCCTTCCAATCGATGGTGCCGGCGCTGGGCCAGAGATGCGAATCGCGATCCTTGTTGTTGTCGTGGACGTGCGTGGATCGAATGCGGTCCTTCAACACTTCAAAAGCCTGCGGAACGCTCGACATGATGTGCGCGTGGCCAACGTCGAAGCATACGCCAATATGATCGAAGCGCCCGGCATGCAGCAATTCCAGCAGCTTCTCCGGCGTGGAAAGTTCGTTGGTAATGTTCTCTACCAGCAGTTGCACGCCCAGCGGTTTGGCGAAAGCGTGCAGGTGCTCGAGGGAACTCATCGCTGCATCGAGTTTGTGCTCGTCGGCCTGTTCGCTGCCGATACCGACATGTTGCACCAGAAACTGAAATGGCGCTTGCTCGGCTACCTCGATGGCGCGCTTGATTTCATCGGTCGCCGCAACACGCTGCAGCTTCTCGACGGATGCGATGTTGATGGGCGGCACGCCGCTGCGTCCCCAATCTTCGTCAGGGTGCATGGGCGAATGCATGGAGTGAAACGTCACGCCGGTGCTGCGAAACCAGTTGGCGATCTGCTCGATACTGCTGCCGGTCGGTGTAATTGAAGTGGCCGCGCGCAGCGAAAATTTCGATAGCTTCCGCGCCCGCCGGAGACCATCTGATCGAGCAGCCCGGGATGCAGCCGCTCGCGCCTCGCATAGATCAGGGTGGACATGGCGCGCCGCATCAGAATCCAATTGCCTTTCCGTTGTTGCGTCCGTCACTGGCGCCCAGGCGCTCGCCGGTTTCGGGGTCAATCTCGATGCACTGCGCGTCGCCCCAATATTCGTGCTTCGAAGTCTTCGGCTGTCCCGGCACAGAATCGAGACTAGCGTCGGTAGACATTTTGTGTCCCATGTGCTCGAGGATGTGGATCGTGTCGGGCGAGAATCCAACCTTCTCCAGCTTGATCTCGTCGGGCAGCCATTGATCATGGAAGCGAGGCGCATTGACCGCCTGCTGAATGTTCAATCCGTAATCCACCACGCCCATCAGCACATTGGCGACGGTAGTAATGATGGTGGGACCACCCTCAGCGCCGAGAACCAGGAAAAGCTTGCCGCTCTTTGAGCACGATGGTCGGCGCCATGGCAGACAGCGGCCGCTTGCCAGGCCCAATCGCATTCGCGGGACCCTGGATCAGTCCGAAGATGTTAGGCACGCCTGGCTTGGAGGAGAAATCGTCCATCTCGTCGTTGAGCAGGAAGCCCAAACCCTCGGCGATGACGTGCGAGCCAAAGCTCTCGTTCAGCGTGGTCGTGACCGACACCGCGTTGCCTTCGGGATCGACCACCGAATAGTGCGTAGTGTGAACCGGTCTCGAGCAACGATTTCGGCTGCGGATGCGAACTGGCATAGCTGTCGAGTTGGGAGAAGATGGAAGGCCGGCGCAACTCGTTGCCGGGAGTGGCGCGACGCAGCGGAATAGTTTCGCGCCAGGCGTTGGCGTAACGCTTGTCCAGCAATTGCGCCACCGGAATCTTGGAGAAATCCGGGTCACCGAGAAACTCCGCACGATCGAAAAACGCGCGCTGATAAGCCTCGGCCGTCAGATGAATGTTTTGCGCCGAACCCTCACCCTGCTTAGCCAGGTCGTATCCTTCGAGGATGTTGAGGCTCTCGACCAGGGTGATGCCGCCAGACGACGGCGGCGGAGCGCTGATGATCTCGTATCCGCGATAGGTGCCGCGAATCGGCTGCCGCTCCTTCACTTCGTACTGGGCAAGGTCCTCGGCGGTGATCAGGCCTCCACCCTTCTCGATGTCCGCAGCCAGCTCACGCGCCATCGCGCCATGGTAGAAGTCGTCAGGATTCTCGGCGATGCGCTCCAGCGTCTTCGCCAGCTCCGGCTGCTTAAAAACGTCGCCCTGCTGATAGTAGTCGCCGTCGCGCTGAAAGATGCGATGCGATTCCGGAAACTTCGCCAGGTTGGGATCGTGAAATGATCTCGCCGCGTTGTAGTCGAGAGCATAGCCGTCGCGCGCCAATCGGATCGCCGGCTCCATCACTTGCTTAAGTGTCAGCTTGCCCCAATGGCTTCTGCGCGTACACCAGACCCGCCACCGAGCCTGGGACGCCGATCGCTTTGTAGCCGAAAAGTGCTCATTCCTGGCACCACATTGCCCTGGGCATCCAGATACATATTGGCAGTAGCTTTGGCCGGAGCTTTCTCCCGGTAGTCGAGGAAATGCACCTCGCCGTCGGCCCGGCGGAAGAGCATAAAGCCGCCTCCGCCAATATTGCCAGCTTGCGGAAGCACCACGGCGAGGGCGAAGCCGACCGCGACTGCGGCGTCGACCGCGTTGCCGCCCTGCCGCATGATCGCGACGCCCACCTCGGAGGCGTCCGGCTGCAGCGTGGCCACCATGGCCTTCGGCGCATGCACCGGATGCATCCCGTTGCCGGCCCAAACCTGGGCGCAAAGAGCCAGGACAAGTAAAAGCTGCAGCAGTTGGCGTCTCAGATTCATAAGACCAAGGCAAGAGGACCGGGCCGCAAATGCGCTCACACAAGAAGTTACGGCCACACAAGTACAAGATTTGAGGCTAGACCACGCCTCTCCGGGAGTCAAACATAGACGGATTGCAATTGGATTGTAATGGAACGCGGTTGTCTTTCGAGAGTTTCTCTCGCACGCGTCTTCCCCTCTTGTGCAAGAGGCAGAAACGTTATATATCTAGCTCACTCGCAGGCACTATGCAGACCTCAATTTTCTCGGTTGATGTTGAAGACTGGTTCCATATTCTGGACGACCCGAGCGTGCCCACCATCGATCAGTGGGCGAGTCTGCCCTCTCGCGTCGATAGGAATTTTACTAAGCTGTTGGATCTCTTCAGCGAAAAGAACGTTCAGGTGACCTGCTTTTTCCTGGGGTGGGTGGCCGAGCGTTTTCCCCACCTGGTAAAGGAGGCCGCCAACCGGGGCCATGAGGTTGCATCGCACGGTTATGGGCATCGCCTGGTGTACGAACTGAGCCGCAACGACTTCTACGAGGATGTCCGCAGCGCTCGCTCGCTACTGGAAGACATCTCTGGAGCTGAAGTAGTGGGCTATCGCGCACCGGGGTTTTCGACAACCGACGAAACGCCATGGTTCTTCGATGCTCTGGCCGCAGCAGGCTACCGGTATGATTCCTCTGTATTTCCAGCGCATCGGGGACACGGCGGAATGCCTCAGGGACGGCGTGAACCTCACCGCATCGGCGAACACGAGGTGCTGTTGGAGGTGCCGATCACTGTCGCCGATCTGCTAGGTAAGCCGATGTGTTTTTTTGGGGGAGGATATCTGCGGTTGTTTCCCTACTGGTTGGTTCGCAAGATGGCACTGCAGGTGCTTAGCGAAGGCCGACCCGTCGTGTTCTACATCCATCCGCGGGAAATCGACCCTGGGCATCCCCAGTTGCCCATGAGCCGGATGCGCCGCTTCAAGTCGTACGTTAATCTGGAGACGACGGAAGCGAAGCTGCGCCGAATATTCCAGGATTTTCCTGTGACCACCTTTAAAGACGTCCTGAGCAATTATCCTCAATTGGTCAATACTCATGTCACCTGATCGCACGCAAACATTCTTCCACCAGTACGCCAACGACTTCGATGCAATCTATGGCAATCAAAACGGGCTGATTGATAGTGTTATCAATCGTCTCTTCCGCAAGAGCATGCGGCTGCGCTTCGAGAAGTCCATCGAGGGTTGCAATCCGATCGAAGGCAAGAGCGTACTTGATGTAGGATGTGGGCCGGGTCACTACTCCATTACACTGGCCCAGCGCGGCGCTGCTCGTGTAGAGGGGATAGACTTCGCCGAGGGCATGCTACAAATCGCGGCGGAACATGCGAAAAAGGTCGGCGTCAGCGACCGATGCAAGTTCATGGTCGCGGATTTCTACGAGTATGCTCCTCGGGCAATCTTCGACTACGTCATCGTGATGGGTTTCATGGACTACATGCCCGATCCGGAGAAAGTGGTTGCCAAGGTATTGTCGCTAACGAAGGACAAGGCCTTCTTTTCGTTCCCGGTGGCGGGTGGGCTGCTCGGATGGCAGCGCAGCCTGCGCTATAAGAAGCGCTGTGATCTATTCCTCTACACCGAAGAGCGACTGAAGCAGATTTTCTCGCAGTTTCCCGAGACCATAGCGATAATCGAGCCGATCAGCCGCGACTTCTTCGTGACCCTGACACGGAACAAAAGAGCAAGCTAGAACAAGAGTAGGTTAGGCGGTTTCGGCTCAGGCTCCGGTGCTCGTAGGAAGCTTCGGCTCCGCCGGTTCTGTTGGTTGGGGACCAGGGTCAGTTGTAGCACTGCGGTAGGAAGCTTCCTTCCAAAGACTCGTAGGCGCTATGAAGTAGACGCGCACGGCCGCGAGCGAGGCGGCCATCAAAACTACAAAGGTCCGAATCGGAGACGTCAGCTTCTTCAGCGGGAAACGGTCCGTCACCAGCGGATCAATGGCCGCCAATCCGTAAAAAATCACCTGCCCCCACATTGCCAGGCTTCGCCAGAATGCCGGCAAGCCAATTGTCGCCAGGGCAATCGCGATCATGCAATATGGGACGACAATGCGCCCGTATTTGGCCGATAAGAAATGGAATCGCATCCGGTTCCGGCGGCTTAGCAGCTCGGGCATAAGCGTGAGCATTTGGTACAGACCGGCCTGCAGCCGTACCTTGCGGCGAAACTCGGAGTGCAGCACGGTCGGAAAGTCGTACATCGTGGCCGTCGGTTCGTAAAGAATTCGATAACCTTGGAAGAACGCCTTCAGCGGCACATAAACGTCGTCGAGAAGCGTGCCGGGCGGAAGTGGCGTCCAGAGTGACCGGCGCATCGCGGCGAAGGCGCCGCTGTAACCGAAGGTCGAGTCGATGATAGTGAGGCGCTGGCGTATCCAGTCCTCATAACGCCAATAGGCGCTGGTGGTTGCTTCCTCGTGGCTGTCGCCTTCGACAATGACGGTCCTGGGACTGACCGAACCGACTTTGGGATCGCCAAAGCACGCGACGATTTTGCGCAAGCAGTCAGGATCAAGAGTCTGACGAACGTCGTTAAGCACCAGTATTTCACCCGAGACCAGGGGAACGGCGGCATTCAACGCCGCAGCCTTTCCACCATGCGGGACGCGAAGAAAACGCACCCCCTGGCTGGCGAACGTACGTGCAATTTCATCGGTGCGGTCCGTCGAGCCATCGGAAACCACCAGGATGTCCATCTAGCTTGCGGGGATAGTTCAGGCTCATAATTGTCTTCAGTTTGCGCTCGAGAAATTTCTCCCCGTTGTAGACAGCGATAACAAAAGAAACCGTGCGGAGATTTTCGTCTTTGTGGACGGGATTGGTGGCGTGCCTCGCCATCCACCCCAGCAACAGCGGGTAACCGAACAGCACATAGAATATCGTGGCGCCCGCGAGAGCGAAGACCATGACACTGAAGATTTGCACAGGCCCTAGCACGGCGACGGCTAATACGGTCAAGAAACTCATTCCGGTGTAAACGATAGCGCTCATGTGCCTGATTGGAAGATGGGTGGGAAGCCCCGAACGCGAGCCCGCGCCAATGCACGGAACGCACAGACGCTGATCTCTTACAGGGTCGAGAGTAGCCGACGGGTCCAACCGAGTCAACCGTTTCGCTACTATGGTGTGCTGCCGCTGGAACAAATGGGAATTCGGTTCCGTAACAGGACTGTGGCTGGGAGCGATCCCTCCAGATCCAATCACCCGGATGGACTGCTTCTTCCCCAAAGGTCCCCGATGCGAACACGTACTACAGCGCTTCTCTTCTTGCTGATTGCCTTGCCGCTGCTGGCGAAATCCAAGCCGGTCTCAATTCCATTCACGACCAATTCTGACGGCATGGTGATCCTGCCTGCTACCGTTGGCGGCAGCATTTCCGCTCACGTCATCTTCGACACGGGGGCTGGCCTCGACGTCCTGGCTCCCAGCCTAATCGAAAAAGTCCACGGTAAACCGGCCGGCCAGTTTACGGGCTTCCGCATGACCGGCGAGCGCCTAGACATTCCGTTGTTCATGGTTCCCGAATTGTCGGTCGGACCGGTGAAAAAGAAAGATGCCATGGTCGGAAGCTGGGATGTGCTCGATAAGCTGCACCTCGACGGCATCGTCTCACTCAATGACTTCCCTCAGCAGCCTGTCACTTTCGATTTCGTCAAGAAAGTGGTGATCTTTGAGACGCCGGAATCGCTGGCGCAGCGGCGTGCCACAGAAATATCCGTGCCCGCGAAGTTCGATGACCAAAGGGGAATCACGCTCGATCTCTTTGCGCAGTTCCTGATTGATGGCCAGCCCGGTCAATGCGACATCGACACTGGCAGCCCCAAAGCTACGGTGAGTACGCGTTACATGGAGCGTCTTGGGATAGAAAAAGATAGCAAAGACGTTCGCAAGATCGAAAGGCGCACCATCGCCGGAGCAACTCAGGTCCGCTATGACACCACCTTGCCCCATATCTCGCTAGCTGGTGCGCCGCAGATCAGCTTGGCGCACCCATCGGTGGCATTTTCCGACATTATTTACGATTGCGTGATCGGCCTTGATTTCTGGTCAGGTAAGGCGCTCACCATCGACATCCCGGGGCGACAGATATTCGTTTCGAGTTCCGTCGGAGCTCTACGATAGAGCAACTTTAGAGTGGTTGTGGCTTGGACAGTGCAGGTCTTCTGCTTTAGATTTGGCGGGTCAAACGAATCGAACTTCTCCCGGAGCGCTGAAGCGTTCCTTCCCCCGCATGAATGCGTCTTGCCGCTGCGCTGAGCGGCGGAGGCCGCTTTTCAGCGATATAATATTAAGTTTGCTGCACCAGGTTAGTTCCAGCTATATATCCCGCGGAAGGACAACATGCCTACAGATGTGATCATGCCCCAGATGGGAGAATCGATTTTTGAAGGGACCATCACCAAGTGGTTGAAGCAGCCAGGCGAGAAAGTTCAACGTGATGAGCCGCTGTTTGAAATCTCCACCGACAAGGTTGACGCGGAGATTCCCGCCCCGGCTTCTGGTACCCTGCAGGACATCAAGGTTCAAGCCGGCGCTACCGTGCAAGTGAACACCGTAGTAGGAACGATCGCCGCCGAAGGCGAGGCTACGGGAACCAAGCCCTCTGCTCCGACGGCCGCGGCTACGCAGCCAGCCCCTGCCGGCGGTGACGGCAGCCGCTCCACCCAGACCGAAGCCGCCCAGCCTCCCAGTGGCGAGGAACCCCAGAAGCCTTCCTCGCCGCAGCCCAGCAAGCAATCGGCCCAGCTTTCCGCGGACGAGAAGATCGGACCGGAACGAGAGCAACAGGGCACAGTACTGGAGTATCCCGAAGCTGGCGAGCAAGAGCGCCTGCGCTCCAGCCCGCTGGTGCGCCGCATCGCCAAGGAAAACAAGATCGACCTGGCGCAGGTTCCGGGAACTGGCCTTGGTGGCCGCATCACCAAGGACGACATAGAGGCGTTCATCGCCAAGCATGGCGCCGGCGCGGCTCGGCCCTCCGCTCCCGCACAACCGGCTGCGTTTTCCGCGCCCTTCGCGCCTGCACCTTCTACCGCGTCCTCCGCGCCTGCGGTGGCCACGCCTCTCCAGCCTGTCGGCGGCGTCACTCCCGGCGAGGTTGTGCCCATGTCGGTCATGCGCAAGAAGATTGCCGAGCACATGGTGATGTCGAAGCGCACCAGCGCGCACGTGCACGGCGTCTTTGAAGTGGACATGACCCGTATCGTGAAATTGCGCGAGAAGATGAAAGCGCAGTTCGAGCAGGCCACGGGAAACAAGCTCACCTTCACGCCGTTCTTTGCGCGTGCCGTGGTGCATGGCATTCGCAAGTGGCCCATTATCAATTCCTCGGTGGAAGGCGAAAACATTCACTACCATGCCTCTATCAATCTTGGCATCGCGGTTGCGCTGGATTGGGGGCTAATCGTGCCCGTCGTAAAGAACGCCGAGGAGCGGAGCTTCGTGGGCCTGCAGCGCGCCATTACCGACCTCGGCGAGCGTGCCCGCAGCAAGAGGTTGAAGCCCGAGGAGGTGCAGGGCGGCACGTTCACCATCACCAACCCTGGCATCTTCGGCGCGAAATTTGGGATGCCCATTATTAATCAGCCGCAGGTCGCCATCATGGGCGTCGGTGGGATCCTGAAGAAACCAGTCGTGGTCACCGACAAAGATGGCAATGATTCCATCGCCATCCGTTCGATGATGCACCTCAGCATTGGCTATGACCATCGCATCGTCGACGGCGCTGTCGCCGACCAGTTCATGGCCGAGGTGAAGAGTTTCCTGGAGAACTGGAACGAAGAGCTGCTGTAGAAGGAGTCAACCATCAGCTAAAGCCATGGCAGGGTGACGAGCCCTGCCTTTTTCTTGGCTAGAACCCATTGCTGATGTTCACGCCCCCGCACTATAAGCTTAAGGATTGCCCGCGAAATCAATCCTTAGGGATGCACGCCTGGGCTTCGTGATAGCTCTGTTGCCGCTGCAGAGGGGCTCATTGCATACTAGAGGCGTGCCAATCGAAGATCTTGTGCTGTCAGGCAAGCATGTTCGTCTCGAACCGCTTGACTATCGCCACGTCGACGGTTTGGTTGCTGCCTCAGCGACAGATCCCACTCTCTACCAATGGAGTCCCATCCCGCAAGTTAAGGTCGAGGCCACCAGCTACGTCGATACTGCTCTGGCTTGGCGCGATGCCGGCAGCGCTGTGCCGTTCACGATTGTTCGGATGGACGACGGTGTCATCATCGGGTCGAGCCGCTTCTGGAATATGGAGCGATGGTTGTGGCCGCCAACCCACCCGCGACACGGCTGCTTTCTCGACGCTTGTGAGATCGGCTATACGTGGCTGACCCGCTCGGCAATCCGCACACCAGCCAACACCGAAGCCAAGCTACTTATGCTGACGTATGCCTTCGAAGACTGGCAGGTACTACGGGTTTGCTTTCATACCGACGCGCGTAATCAGCGTTCACGTGCTGCGCTAGAACGCATCGGCGGGAAGTTCGAAGGGATTCTTCGGGCGCATCGCATGGCCGCTGACTACATAGCTCGCGACTCAGTGCGTTATTCGATCGTGGCGGCGGAGTGGCCACAAGTGAAGCAGCGGCTGAATCGTCTTTTGGAGCAAGCGTGACCAGTCGGTTGCCCCCATCCTTTCGTCCAGAACCGCCAACCTGCCTGGTGCACCTTTCCATGAAATGAGATGCGTCGTCACAAAACACAAAAAAATCTTACTTAAAAAAACACTTTCCTGTCGATCTCGCAGCATCTCGTTCGACGTCAAAGTGGGTAGCCGGGATCAGCCGGTCGAACGTCTGGAATTTCGGCTCCGAACCTGCAAACCAGGAGGAGAAATTACTATGCGATTCATGCTTATGGTCAAGGCCAACAAGGACTCGGAAGCGGGTGTCATGCCCGAAGAGAAACTCATTGCCGCCATGGCGAAGTACCACGAGGAGCTGGCGAAGGCCGGCGTGCTGCTCGACGCCTCCGGGCTCCAGCCGACTTCGAAGGGCTGGCGCATCAAGTACTCGGGAGGGAAGCATACCCTGGTGGATGGTCCTTTCACCGAGTCGAAGGAACTCATCGCCGGCTACACCCTCATTCAGGTGAAGTCGAGGGAAGAAGCTTTGGAATGGACCAAACGCTTCCCTTCTCCCTTCGGCGCCGAGGCGGAGGGCGAGATCGAGGTTCGCCAACTGTTCGAACTGGACGACTTCCCTCCCAGCGACGCAGTTGACCGCTTTCGCGAGATTGAGGCTGCAAACAAGAAGTAGTCGCCGAGGGCCTGTTTTGCTCCGGCCCCATCTTTTCGATGGTTGCCCCATCCTTTCGCGTTTTATGCGAAAGGGTGGGAAGGAAAACATTAGATCGTTTGTCGATTTCGCTGCGCTTGGTTCGACGTGCTATTAGAGTCCGGATTCACGTCGAGACCGGCAGGAGGTTCGGGCCCAACCAAACGAATGGTACAGGAGACAAGACGATGCGATTCATGATGCTATTGCCCGCTCCGGTGTCCGCCCTGGAACAGGGGCCTCCCCCGAAGGAACTGGTTCTCGCGATGCACAAATACAACGACGACATGACGAAAGCAGGCGTGCTGCTCGCTGCCGAGGGGCTTCATCCTACCTCCAAAGCTAAACGCTTGCGGATCTCCGCAGGCAAGCCGGTCATCATCGACGGCCCATTCGCCGAAGCGAAAGAAGTGATCGCCGGCTTCTGGATGATTCAAGTGAAGTCGCAGGATGACGCCGTCGAGTGGGCGAAACGGTGTCCGCTGCCTGAAGGTGGGTTGATCGAGATTCGCCAGGTGTTTGAGAACTGCGAATTCCCGCCCGAGCTGCAACAAAAGAGCTGAGGAGGCATAGCCGGGACGCTCCACGATTTGGATCAAGCCGGTCTTCGGACGAGTTCGGAGCTGGCGATCGTCCGGCGGGCTATCCCAACGAAATCAAAGGAGATGAATGATATGCAGAAGATCACCCCATTCTTGTGGTTCGATGGCAAAGCGGAGGAGGCAGCGAACTTTTATGTCTCCATTTTCAAGAATTCAAAGATTGAAACCGTTAGCCGCTACGGGGACGCAGGGCCAGGACCGAAGGGAACGGTCATGGTCGTGGCGTTCCAACTCGATGGACAGAAATTTGCTGCGTTGAACGGTGGCCCACAATTTACTTTTACGCCAGCCATATCGCTCCTCGTGAACTGCGAGACGCAGGAAGAAGTAGATGAGCTGTGGGAAAAGCTCTCTGCCGGTGGACGAAAAGACCGCTGTGGTTGGCTGCAAGACAAGTATGGCGTGTCGTGGCAAATCGTTCCCACTGCGTTAAGCAAGCTGATGAGCGATCCTGATCCCGCGAAATCGGGTCGAGTTATGAAAGCAATGCTGCAGATGGACAAAATTGACATTCGACGCCTGCAAGAGGCATATCAGCAGCCATAAGCGGGCGCCGCAACCTTTCGTTTCTTTTGCGAAAAGGTGGAAACGGAAAAAATCGGGGCCGTTGTCGATTTCGCTGCTTCTCGTTCGACGCTTCATTAGAAACTGAGTTCGGCCAGAGGCTACCCTCCAGAGCTCAGGTCCCCAATTCGAAATATAAATATAAAGGAGATGTGACAATGCGATTCATGATGATAGTCAAGCACGCTGAGAGATCGGTCCCACCACCCAAGGAGTTGATAGATGCCATCACGAAGGCCGACGAAGAGGCCTCCAAGTCCGGAACGATGCTAGGGAGCGGTGGACTTGGCCCGACCGCGCTGGGAGCTCGAGTTCGGCTTTCCGGTGGGCAGATCAAGGTGGTCGATGGACCTTTTTCTGAAGCCAAGGAGATCATCGGAGGGTACGCGCAGTTTGAATTGAACTCGAAGCAAGAGGCGGTCGAATCAGCGGTGCAATTCATGGAGCTTCATAAGAAATACTGGCCCGGCTGGGAGGGTGAGACCGAAGTTCGCCAGATGTTCGGGCCTGAAGATTTTCCTTGCCAACCGTAGGAGACGGTCCAGCCGAGATATATGTGTGGAATAGGGGCCCTTCGACTCGCGGCACAATCGGCCGTTCGCTCAGGGTGACAGGCGTTTTGTTCAAGGCATCCGAAATACCCCTTCGCTTCTTTTGCGAAAGGGTTGGAATCGATGACCCCGCTTGCACTGCCGGTTTGAAACATGATGTGATCGGTAGGCATGACGGCTACCGATACTCATCGTGCCATCGAGGCAGTCTGGAGGATCGAATCCGCCAGGCTGATCGCCGGCCTGGCGCACATCGTGCACGACATCGGTCTTGCCGAGGACCTCGCGCAGGATGCCCTGGTCGCTGCACTCCAACAGTGGCCGGAGTCGGGTATCCCAGACAACCCGGGCGCCTGGCTGATGACCACGGCGAAACATCGTGCGATTGATCTCTTCCGTCGAAACGCGCGGCTGGAGCGCAAGCACGAGGAGCTCGGCCGCGAACTTGAGGCACGGGAAATGGCGGTGCCCGATTTCAACGCGGCTCTTGATGACGATATAGGCGACGACCTGTTGCGCCTTATATTTACCGCCTGCCATCCAGTGCTGCCTACCGAGGCGCGGGTCGCGCTCACGCTCCGTTTACTCGGAGGCCTCACCACGCAGGAGATTGCGCGTGCTTTCCTTGTACCGGAGACAACCGTTGCGCAGCGCATCGTCCGGGCCAAGCGGACCCTCGCCACGGAGCACGTGCCCTTCGAAGTCCCTCGCGGGCCCGAGCGTGCTGCGCGTCTGTCTTCGGTGCTGGAGGTCATCTACCTCATCTTCAACGAGGGCTACACGGCGACCGCGGGTGAGGACTGGATGCGGCCCGCGCTCTGCGAAGACGCGCTGCGCTTGGGACGTATTCTGGCCGGACTCGCTCCGCAGGAGTCCGAAGTTCACGGCCTGGTCGCGCTGATGGAAATCCAGGCGTCGCGTTCGCGAGCGCGTATAGGACCTTCGGGAGAGCCGGTCTTGCTGCTCGACCAAGACCGTGCGCTGTGGGACCAACTGCTCATCCGGCGCGGTCTTGCCGCGCTCAAGCGCGCGGAGCAACTCGGCGGCGCGCTGGGCGCGTACGCGTTGCAGGCCGAGCTTGCCGCTTGTCATGCACGCGCGCATATCCCGGAGGCAACGGACTGGCAGCGCATCGCGTCGCTCTACGCGAAGCTCGCCCAACTGACGCCATCGCCTGTCGTAGAGCTGAACCGCGCGGTCGCGGTCGCCATGGCTTTCGGTCCGGCGGCGGGCCTCGAGATCGTCGACATGCTGACATCTGAACCCTCACTACAGAACTATCATCTCTTGCCGAGCGTACGCGGCGACCTGCTACGCAAGCTAGGTCGCTTTGACGAAGCCCGTCCAGAGTTCGAGCGCGCGGCATCACTCACTCGCAACGCCCGCGAGCGCGAGTTGCTGCTGGAGCGCGCCCAAGCCTGCGCAGCCGGGTCAATTCCGCCCGAGCCGCGATGAGGGGACGCATCCGCATAATAATCGTAGCCCGGTTGTGAGAGCGTGTCTGGCAACGTCTCTTGTCCTTACGGGACTCGGATCTATTTCTCACTGTACCCAGCACTCCGCTTGCGGCTCCGTGTTCGGCGAAACTCCTTCCCGCCTCCGGCGCTGGACTTCTTCGCAATCGTTCCACCGCGCGAACTCAACATCGATTCTCACACACCCCTTCTTAGATCAGCCATTTATGGATGGCCTGAAGAACTGTGGCGACCTCGTATTGGGTCGGCACACGGAAGGAAGCACGTAAGACCAGCCCCGAATGGGGCGAAAGAACTTAGACCAGCGCGTACCGGGGGTCTCCAAAGCCAGGCCGCCTTCGCGTGAATTGGGGTGGTTGAGCGCTGGGTATAGCGGGAGATAAAACCGAGTCCCGTGAGGACGGCAGAGGCGCGACATAGTCTCTGAAGGCTGTCCCCATCGCAGAATCAAACTTAATCAGAGCTTCTCTTACTGTTTCGCATTGCTGCGGCTGCCCATGAGCTTGAATTTGCCCACGACCTGCCTAGGCACTAACCCCTAACCCCTAGCCCCCGCTCTTCTAACCCGGCGGCCAGGTCAGGTCACGACCGCCCAGCAAGTGCAGATGTAGATGAAATACCGACTGCCCTGAGCGCGGCCCCACGTTGTACACTGTGCGGTATCCGTCCTCGATGCCGCGCTCGCGGCCGATCTTGGCCGCAACGAGCTGGCAATAGCCAAGGATCTCAGCGTCCTGCGGCGTAGCTTCCTTCAGTCCAACAATGTGTCGCTTGGGAACGATAAGCACGTGCGTCGGCGCTTTGGGGTTGATGTCTTCGAAGACGTACACCTTGTCGTCCTCGTACACCTTCTTTGAAGGAACCTTCCCCGCGATAATCTTACAAAAGAGGCAATCGTCCATGGCTCGATGTTATCTGACGAAAAACAACCCAGCCAAGATTTGGCGTAGTCACGGATCCGAACCAATTGCAGGGATCGAAATCCGTGTTCATCCTGGCGGATCCGTGGCTCGTATTTAGCCTTCCTGCTCTTTCCTTCGCAACAACAAATACGCCCGGATCAGCTCGTTAAGGTCACCGTCGAGCACGCGGTCCACGTCGCCGATTTCGACTCGCGTCCGCAGGTCCTTCACCATGCGATAGGGCTGCAACACGTACGATCGGATCTGCGACCCGAAGTCAATGTCGAGCTTGGAATCCTCGATGCCCTTCGTGACCGCGCGCTTCTTCTCCAGTTCGTACTCGTACAGGCGCGAACGAAGGATACTCATGGCGCGCTCGCGGTTCTTATGCTGCGAGCGCTCGTTCTGGCAGGCGACCACGATTCCCGTCGGGATGTGCGTAATCCGCACCGCCGAATCGGTGGTGTTGACGTGCTGTCCGCCCTTGCCCCCGGAGCGGTAGGTGTCCGTACGAATGTCTTCCGGTTTGATATTGATTTCGATGGTTTCGTCGATCTCGGGCGAGACATACACGCTGGCGAATGATGTGTGCCGGCGTTTGGCCTGGTCGAAAGGGGAGATGCGGACCAGGCGGTGTACGCCGATCTCGCTGGTCAGCAGCCCGTATGCGTACTCGCCATTCACGCCGAAGGTCGCCGACTTGATGCCCGCCTCGTCGCCCGGTTGGTATTCATAGAGCTGCGTGGAGAAACCCTGGCGCTCCGCCCAGCGCAGGTACATGCGCATGAGCATCTCCGCCCAATCCTGCGACTCGGTGCCCCCGGCGCCAGGATGAATGGTGACGATGGCACTGCGCTCATCGTTCTCGCCGGAGAGCAGCGTCTCGGTCTCCAGCTTCTCGACCAGCCCGCGTAATTCGTCCACTTCACGGCGAAGTTCGTTCGACACGTCTTCACCTTCGCGCGCCAGATCAAAGTAAGCGGTGATGTCGCTCGAACGCCGCACTAGTTCAGCTTCGGTCGCCAACATGCCGTCGAGGCGCTTCTTCTCGCGCATAACCTGCTGTGATTTTTCGGGATTTGACCAGAGCGTCGGATCGGCGGTTTGCTTTTCGATCTCGCTCAGTTTTTCGCGCAGCTTGGGCGCGTCAAAGATACTCCTGTAGATCGCGTACCTTGTCGCGGAGCGCCGCATATTCCTGCTCTAATTCTTCGACCATGTTCTCTTTTCGCTCTTAGCTCTTAGCTTTCAGTTTGATCCGTGGCTATCCGTGGTTGCCTTTGACTCTTGACTCTTTGTGTTCTGTGTCTCTGTGGTGAGTAAAGAATTTCAGCCGCTCGCGGGCTGCGCCATCGCACCCGGCCTGAGGACGCGCAACACCAGTCCCAGCAAGGTGATTATCGCACACAGCAGCGGGAACCAATCTCCACGACGGGTATAGAAGGTAGTGGTCTCCTCCAGTGAATACGCTGCCTGCAATTGCGTGCGCCGGTTGCGCGGAGCCTCGGCCACCACGCGCCCCAGCGGGTCAATCACGGCCGTGATGCCGGTGTTGGTATCGCGTAGCAGCCAGCGATCGTTTTCCACCGCGCGCATGCGTGCCTGGTTCAAGTGCTGCCCCGGCGCCCCTCCCTCGCCGTACCAGCCGTCATTCGAGATATTGACGAACAGCTCAGCCCCGTTTTTTGCAAACTGCCGGACTTCATCAGGGAAGATCGACTCGTAACAGATAAACGTACCAATCTTCGTGTCGCCGACGTCCAGAGGGAGCCGCGATTGGCCGCGGGCGAAGGTCCCGATCTCGCGGGTCAGCCCACTGGCGAAGCTGAACAGCTTCTCGAACGGCACATATTCGCCGAAAGGCACAAGGTGGATTTTGTCATAGCGCGCCGTCCATGAGCCGTTGGGCGCAACCACGGCCGCCGAGTTATAAATGTCGGGTTGGCGATTCGGTTCGCCAGTGTGCTCAATACCTATCGAACCTGCGACGATATAGGAATTCGTGGTGCGAGCCACATTGGCCAGTGTGCTGCGCACATGCAGATCTGTCACAAAAAATGGCGCGGGCGACTCCGGCCAAATGATCAGCCCGGGCGTGCCAAGTTTATTGTGCTTTGGCGGCACGCTCAGAGCCGCCAATGAGTCTAGTGTCTGGGTGAGATAGTCCAGGGTCCACGCACCGGAATCGAGAATGGGGATGTTTGCCTGTACCAGGGTCGCTCCGTCGCTTGTTGGCAGTGCCGCGGGCTTTATCAATTTTCCGGCATGCAGAGCGATAGCCGCGGCCAACGCGGCGGTGAGCAAAACCTTGCGGCGCGCATGCGGCACCAGAAAGGCGGCTGCCACCGCGGTATTCACCAGCACAATCTCGAAGGAGAGACCGTACACTCCGGTGACCGTGGCGACGCGAGAAAGTGGAATGTTGTCAATCTGCGTGGTGCCCAGCAGGTCCCAGGGAAATCCGGTGATGTAGGTGCGCGCCAATTCAATGGCGACCCAGATAAAGGGCGTGAACACCAGCGCCCGCAAACTGAATCCATTGCGGCGCGCGGCGATCAGAGCCAGCAGAAACCCAAAGAGTCCGTGATACAGCGCGAGGTACAGCGCATACATGAGCAGCAGCAAACACGAGGTCGCCACCCCAATCCCGCCGTACACGTGCATAACGTAGAAGACCCAATAGCAGCTGCCGAGATACCAGATGATACCGCTCACATAGCCGAGCAGAAGCCCCTGCCACGCTGTCGCAGGTGCAAGAAAGAGCCCGCCATCGGCAAGCGCCATGGTCACGTCTTGCTCACGGCATTTCAGGATGGCGTAGATGAGCGGTGCAAGCGCCACCCAACTTAGCAGATAAAGCGCAGGCTTGGGGAAGATCAGCACCTGGAGAACGCCTGAAAGGCAGGCAAATATCCAGGCATTCGGGCGGATTCGTCTCACTGAGCGAGTGTAGCAAAGGGAGATGAAGGAGAAGTGGCTGGGAAGATTACGATTTGATTACCTGAGGCATTGGGGAAGGCACAGCCCCCCAACGCGAGGCGGGCGGCTGAGAAAAATGCGCTTCACGCGATGATTGCAGTGCTCTGGTTACTGACCCTCCATGCGCCCCAGCCGGCGTTCATGCGACTCGATTTCCTGGGCTTGCCTTACGACTGACTCCGATAAGGTGGCAATCATCGAGGCGAGCCTATCAAGGCGCGCATCCGTCCCTTGCATTTGCCGATTCGTGGCTTCCTGGGCCTCACGGAGCCGCGCAATGGCTGCTGCGTTCTTAGCGATCTGCTCGTCATTCCCGGCGACAGGCGGATTGCGTTCGTTGCGCTCGAGCCGCTCAAAGAACGGCCTCGATGCCGCCCAGAAGTCATCGAAGCTGCCAAGTGTGGTGCTCATTGCGAGTAGCTTGCGCCGATTAACGTCCTTACGATAGGGTATGCAGCTAGTTGTTAATCGCCCTTAGCGCATCGTCTGGCGATCCGGAGAAGAGCATTTCGTCAAAAAGTAAGTCGACCTTGCTGCCTGTCTTGAACAGTTCTTCGAGCCTGCGCTCGAAGATCCTTCGAAGCGAACGCCGTGCGATTCTCTCGACAGTCGGCACGATGCCCTCGACCAAATAAATAGCAGCCTGTTCACTGTCTTTCGCAATTGGCGCTCCGTGAACCAATTTGGAGCGATATTTGTATATCTCTCTAGTCTCAGTAAACAGCTTCCGCCTCTCCGCAATAGTTTCGCCTAGGAAATGCGCGACCCTCAGGGAAAGTCGAAACGAAAGCTCCTGTTCGGTTGTGGAGAACAAGCCTTCTAAGCACGTCGTGAATGCTACCAGGGCAAAATCCGCATTAGTCGAGAAATAGCCATTGTCATAAAACCTCAAGGCATTTCCTACTCGGTGGTATTTCTCATCTGTATCAGCATTCAAGATCCCTGGCAAGAGATCGGCCGCGGCTTGCAAGCCCTGCTCGTCGATCATGTGATTATAATGCCCCCAACAAATGCTACGGCTATCACCTGCGGGTGGAACGCCGATCGGACCTATGCCCTTCTCAAAAGTGATCATGGCGCCGGGTTGAACCTCTGCTTCCGTGCAAAGGATCATTGCCTTGATTAGATCAAATGGCAAGCCTCCCTCTTGATTGTCGATGGCTTGTCTGCACTCGATAAAGAAGGATGATTCCCCGATTAGTGCCTTGGCGTCGGGCACTCCCGCAGCTTCCAGCAACGGAGCCGTATTGTTGCCCACCTTGTGAATATAGAGTTTCGGTGCTATCCGGAGTTCATCAGGGTCAAATTGCACGGCGCTACCATTTACGAAAAGATAGACAGTACGACTGGGGTTATGAATACGGCTTACTCGGGACCCCATAAGCTCCTATGCTCATTATGCCGGAGGGAGTGTTAATTTGCTAACTCCTACCTACTTGATCGCCACCAGCTTATTCATCAACTCCGAATAATCCTTCTTCTCCACTCCATGCACTTGCTTGTTGTACTCGTCGACCTTGGCCGAATAGTTCATGGAGCAGAACTTCGGGCCGCACATGGAACAGAACGCCGCTTCTTTGTAGTAGGCATCGGGAAGCGTCTCATCATGCATGCTGCGAGCGGTCTCGGGATCGAGTGACAGCGCAAACTGCTTGTCCCAATCGAAGGTGTAGCGCGCGTAGCTAATCGCGTCGTCGCGGTCGCGCGCTCCTGGACGATGCCGCGCCACGTCGGCGGCGTGCGCTGCAATCTTGTAAGCAATGATGCCGTCCTTCACGTCTTTGTCGTTCGGAAGGCCCAGATGTTCCTTCGGAGTGACGTAGCAGAGCATCGCCGCGCCATACCAGCCGATCATGGCCGCGCCGATAGCGGAGGTGATGTGGTCATAGCCGGGCGCGATGTCGATGACCAGCGGCCCCAGCGTGTAGAATGGCGCGCCGTAGCAGAGTTCGACTTCTTTCTCCACCTGCTCCTTAATCTTGTCGAGCGGAATGTGCCCCGGGCCCTCGATCATGACCTGCACATCGCGTTCCCAAGCCTTCTTGGTCAGCTCGCCCAGCGTCTTGAGCTCGGCGAATTGTGCCTCGTCACTGGCATCGGCTATGCATCCGGGACGCAGGCCGTCACCCAACGAGTAACTCACGTCATGCCTGGCAAGAACCTTGGTGATGTCGTCAAAACGATCGTAGAGGAAGTTCTGCTTGTGGTGATGGGCCATCCACTGCGCCAGTATCGCACCGCCGCGGCTCACGATGCCGGTTATGCGCTTGGTGATCAGCGGCAGGTATTCCACCAGTACGCCGGCATGGATGGTCATGTAATCCACGCCCTGCTCGGCCTGCTCTTCGATCACTTCGAGCATGATGTCGGCATTAAGGTCCTCGATGCGCTTCACGCGCGAGACCGCTTCGTAGATAGGCACAGTCCCAATCGGCACTGGCGAATGCCGCAGAATGGCCTCACGGATCTCGTGAATGCCGCCGCCGGTCGAGAGATCCATCACCGTATCAGCACCGTAGTGGACGGAGGTGTGCAGCTTCTTCAGCTCCTCATCCACGTTGCTGGTTACCGACGAATTGCCGATGTTGGAGTTGATCTTGCACTTCGACTCCACCCCAATGCACATCGGTTCCAACTCAGGATGGTTGACGTTGGCGGGTATGATCATGCGCCCGGCGGCGACTTCGTCGCGGATGAGTTCGGGCGCAACTTGCTCGCGCTCAGCGACAAAAAGCATTTCCTCGGTGAGCAGACCCTTGCGCGCAAAGTGCATCTGCGACATGTTGGTATCGCCGCTGCGCATAGCCTCTTCGCGACGCTTGACGATCCACTCCGTCCGCGGCGTGGGCACGCCCACGCCATTGTTCTGGCTGCCGTTGGTTGCACTCATGACTTCGGATCTCCTGCTGACAAGCGTTTATTATACCGCCGCAGGAGGCAGACAAGTTCTCGCAATGGAAGGTGATCCAGCCGTAGCAGGAGCCGCCGCTGCATCGATTGCTAAGTGCAAAAACGTTGCCGCCAGAGCTTCAGAGCTAGCGCGGCCACAGCCAGCCAAAGGTGCCCGCCGTGAGCAGGCCATAGATGAGTCCGTCAACAACCTCCTTGATGGTCATGCTCCACGGCTGGCCCTTCCAGATGCCATTGCTGAGCTGTCCCAGACCATAGGCCATGAACGCCGCGGTGCCAGCAACACGGAAGACAACCAGATAGTCGGCGCCAGACGCAACTGTGTGTCCCGTGAGATAGGCGGTGAAGAACCCGATCACAAGGCAATAGACGAACCACATCCCCAGAAACTTGGGGAGAGCAGGCGGACCGCTGGGAAAAATGGTCATCATGCCGACCGGCCCCTCTTTGAATTTCTCCTGCATGGCGGGGGACTTCATGTCCTTATGACTGCCATACGGGAACATATAGAGGCCTCGCTTCACGCCTGCAGCGCGCAGCGTGGCGCGAAGGTTGTCCTCATCGGGAAGCTGGCGACAGTCGCTCTGGTGATAAGGCAACAGCATGTGCATGATAGAGCTGGCGACGAAAACAATGATGGCAGACAGCAGGATGGGGGCCCACAACGCGGTGAGAGGAACCATGTGCATCCTCCTTGGGTGCGAGCAGATATTGGGATTTTCCCACGTGAGATTACGCTTGCATGGCGCGGCGGTCAAGCAGAACACGCGTAACCACGGCGGGCCGGCGCAATCCATCTATGTTGAGTACGTATTCCCTGGTAGATGGCTAAAGTGTGTCACCAACATAGTCGTCAGCAGACGAAAGACGCGCTCGCCGCCTACCCAAAAAATACAGCAGCCCGCCTCCGCCCAGTAGCACGGCAGTTAGTACAAAAATCTTCCCTATCGCGAGCGCCTTGTTAGCCTCGCTCGCCTCCGGAATCATCGAGCCCAAGATGACCGCACAGGTGGTGACGAAGCCCACAGTCGCCAGCACGATGGCAACCGGCTTTCCGCCTGGAACCCGGACCACTCCCGGCTCGAGCGGCTCGCGTTGCAGGCGGATCATCGCGGCGAACATGAACAGATACGGAACGAAGTTGGTGATGATAGTCATGCTCACCAGTACCTGGTAAGCGCCGTGAACGGTGCTGCCCAATTGCCCCAGCATGATGAAGAACACGCAACAGAGTGATTGCACGATCAGCGAAAGGTACGGGGTTCCCCACTTCGGGTGGAGGCGGCCGAATGCCGGCGGCAGGACGCGATCGATGCCGGCCACAAACGGTATACGCGACAGTGCCGCCAGGTAGGCGCCGACCCCGCCGAGATTGGAGATGCAGATCAGCAGCGCGACCGCCGGCCCCAGGCCACTCCAGCCGACGCGCTCGGCGCTGCTGGAAATCGCCTGCATGATTCCTTCAAGACTGTTCAGCTGGCTGTGCGGCAGTACGACCAGAATCGCTACCGTCCCCAACATGTAGCCGGCGGTGATGAGGACACCCGCGACGACCAGCGCCCGCGGAATGGTGCGTCGTGCATTCTTTATCTCGCCGCCCATGAAGGACGCCGACTCCGCGCCGCTGAATGCATAAAGCACGGTGGACCAGACTCCAATCGTTCCCCAGTGCAGCGAAGGCTTCATTGACGCTGCGGAAAAACTGGTCGCCGAGCCAAATTTTAGCCATGCAATCGTTCCGACAACGGCAAGCAATGCCACCGGCAGCCACGTTCCGATCGCTCCCAGGTTGCTTAGCCACTTGCCAATGTCGAGGCCGACAATGTTCAGCGCCAGCGCCAACCCCAGGCCGAGCAGCGAAAATGCCATGAAGAATGTGGCATTGCTCTGCAACCCTTTCCATTTACTGCCCCCGACATACAGAGCATTGCTGGCCGCGAAGTAAAGCACCGCAGGGAAATAGGGGAGGTTGCTGGTCCAGTAGATCCATCCAGTCAAAAACCCTGCGAAGTCGCCGAAGGCACGCTTGCTCCAGACATACAGGCCGCCTTCCTGCGGATAGCGCGAGGAGAGTTCGAGCACGCACAATGCCAACGGGATGAAGATAGTCGCCAGGCCGACCAGCCAGATCACTACAGTGCTTGGTCCCGCGCTGGCAGCCACCGCAATCCAGCGCAGGCTCAGCGTGGCGACCAAGTAGAACATCACCAGGTCGCGGAAACCCAGAACCCGCTTGGGTTGTGGGGCGCTGTTAGGCTCAGCGATTGGTGAACCGGGTCTCGGGCTGATCTTCATTGCTGGCTGGCGCATGAATTCCGCCTGTCACAATGGCAAACAATATCGGTAAAACTCCTCATCGCGCTTCCAGCCCAAACTTTCGTACAGTTGCTGCGAAGCAAGATTGTCGATCGCCGTCTCTAATGTCAGGCTGTTGGCTTGCGTGTCCTCTGCCAACTGATGAGCGCGCTTCACCAGGGCGCGGCCTACGCCAAGCTTGCGCGCCTCCGAAACCACATAGAGGTCGTTGAGGATCCATTGTCGCGTCAAGTTGACTGAGGAAAAAACTGGATAGAGATGCACAAAGCCGACCGCTCGCGCGCCTTGACGGGCGAGAAACAGCACTGACTCGGCTTTGCTCAATCGCGCGAAAAGGAAGCGGCGCGCCGCCTCCAAGTCGGGAGGCTTCTTGTAAAACTGCCGGTAGGCGTCGAACAGAGGCGCCACCTCGCCCACATCGGCCGGTGTGGCCTGCACAACCTCCAAAGACTCTGCTGCAGAACGCATTGGGACAAGGAAACACGACAACGGCTGGCCGTCAACTCTTTTGTTAGCGCAGTCCCTGCTATCATCTCGGAGTTCAGCAACGTTAGGTTGAAGGGACAGGCCTTCGGAGGCTGCGGAAAAACGCTGAATATGTTCGGGTAGTACGGGCCTTTAGGCCCGGGTGGAGCGGTAATCTATAAAAGTCGGCTTTTAGTCGCTAAGGTATTTCACCCCGACAGCCGCGCGAAACATGCACGCCTCGACAGCTCGGATATGTAACTCAGGGCCTAAAGGCAACTTTCTCATTAACTTGTTGACGCGGCGCTGAAGCGCCGCACTACCCGAACATCGCTTCTTCAGCGTCCTGTTTAACCGCCGAGGTCACGCAGTCGAAATTGATTCGGAGCTTTGTAGATGGACCGTTCGCTGCACGACATCCTCGCGTCTTACGACGAGCGGAACCCGCTCGATCACGCGCACACCATTCCGGCTTCATGGTATGTCGACGCACGCGTCGCCGAACTCGAACGTCAGAAGCGTATTTGGGCGCACGTGGCAGGTCGTGGCGCGAGCGGATCAGTTCCAGCAGCCGGGCCAGTATGTCACTGCCGATCTCGCCGGCGAACCGCTGGTCATCGTGCGCGGCGATGATCACCAGTTGCGTGCGTTCTACAACGTCTGCCGCCACCATGCCGCGGCCGTCGTGACCGAGGAGCAAGGCACGGCGAGCATTCTTCGCTGTCCGTATCATGGCTGGAGCTATGGCCTTGATGGCTCGCTGAAGGGCGCGCCAGAGTTCGAAGGGGTCTGCTCCTTCGATCGCGCGCAGAACGGCCTGCTCCCTGTGCGGGTGGAAACCTGGGAACAGTTCGTCTTCGTGAATCTTGACGCGAAAGCCGCGCCCCTGGCGGATTTCCTTGGGCGACTGGTGCGGCGGGTTGCTCCGCTCAATCTCGGCTCAGTTCACTTCTTTGAGCGTCGCTCGTATAGTCTGAACTGCAACTGGAAAGTATTCGTGGATAACTATCTCGACGGCGGCTATCACGTGCCTCATCTTCACAAGGCGCTGAACAGCGTGCTCGAGTACAAGCAGTACACCATTGAGAACGAAGACCGATACTGCCTGCAATCGAGTCCGATGGTCGCCTCGAAAGAAGACGCCGCCACGGCAGCGACGCGCACCGGCGACCGCGCACTGGTACTTCTGGCAATATCCCAACTTCATGATCAATCTCTACCAGGGATACATGGACACGAACCTGGTACTACCGGATGGCGTCGACCGCTGCAAGGTCATTTTCGATTTCTACTTCGACGACGTGAGCGACTCCGCCACCGAGCGGAACCGACAGAGCATCGCCGTCGGCGAGCGCGTGAACGATGAAGACGTGGGCATCTGCGAGGCAGTGCAGCGCGGATTGCACTCGCGAGCATACGAAGCAGGACGGCTATCGGTGCGGCGGGAGGCCGGCGAGCATTTGTTTCATCGATTGCTGGCGGCGGACTTGAAGAACACCTCTGGCAATTTCGCGTCAGACCAATAGCTCGCGAGTTACTTCTTTCTACTCGCCAAGTCAGGTGGGATTCGCTCGTGAATGAAATTTGCCGGCGGCGATTCGCGACGGCTCGCCACACAAAACCTCCTCGCACGCCAATTGCGCTAAAATAACCACTCATCGACCAGCGATTGTTTTGGTAGTTTGAGGGTCGCCGGGCTTTCTATCTGCAACAATTGAACACACAAACAACGAACCAGTCATCGGAAATCGCCAGGAATTTGTTGGAAATTGTCTTGGGCACGCGTTAGCGGGTTATTGCCTTGAAAAATAAGTACTTCCGATTCGGCGAGTTTCGGCTTTATCCCACCGAACATCTGCTTCTGCGCGACCAGACTTCGGTGCCTCTGGCGCCCAAGGCGTTCGACATCTTGCTGTACTTACTGCAGAACAGCGGTCACTTGGTGAAGCGTGACGTCCTGATGGAAGCGATTTGGCCTGATAGCTTCGTCGAAGAGACCAACATCACTGTGAATATTTCGTTACTGCGGAAGACGTTGGGCAGTATGTCCGATGGCCAGCCTTACATTGAGACTGTCCCGCGTAAGGGCTATCGCTTCAATGCCGCCGCGATCGAATGCGAGGACGCCGACGAGCCGACCATCAGCGAAGCAAAGCGTGATTCACAAAAAATTAATGAAGATGTAATGCTGCCACCCGCCGTGGTATCGGCCTCGCCGGGCGTCGGTGCAGTGTTGCACCCGCTTTTCAATCCCGCGCCCAGGCGGCAACACCCTTGGTTTCCTCCGCCGCAACCCAGCCGCAACGACCGCCAAGTTTGGGATGGAGGACCTCGGCAACCAGGGTTCTGCTGATGACGGTCATCTGTGTCGCGCTGGTGTTGGGTCTGTTCTATTACTGGTCACACTGGAAGTCGAAATCCGCGACCGTCAGCGCATCCGAGCGGTCGATCGCGATCCTGCCGTTTCGTCCCCTCGATCCCAAACCCGATGACGAATACCTTGGACTGGGAATGACCGACGCGCTCATTACGCGCTTAAGTAACCTGCATAAGATCATCGTGCGGCCAGTAGGCGCGGTGCGGAAATACGCCACGGTCGACGATCCCATAGCGGCGGGCCGGCAGTTGGCGGTGCAGTCGGTCCTGGAGGGCAGCATTCAGCGTTCGGGAGATCGAACCAGGGTCACGGTGCGGCTCCTGCGCGTTGCCGACGGCGAGCTGCTGTGGGGTGACGAGTTCGACGAGAAATTCACCGATATGTTCAGCCGTGGAGGATTCGATTTCGCAAAAGGTTGCGAATGCGCTCACCATCAACCTGAGCGGCGAAGAGCAACGTCAGCTGCTGCGGCCGTTCACGGTCAACAATGACGCCTACCAGCTTTACATGAAGGGCCGCTTCTTTTGGAACAAGCGGACAGTCGATGGCGTCAAGAAGAGCATTGATTATTTCCAGCGGGCGATCGCGGCGGATCCCAATTACGCGATTGCGTATGCAGGGTTGGCCGACTCCTATACGCTTGCTGGTTCTTACGGATATAGCATTCTGCCCCCTCGTGAGGCCATGCCCAAAGCGGAGGCAGCCGCGGCGAAAGCCCTGGCTATCGACGACAGTCTGGCGGAGGCCCATGCTTCGCTGGGTTACATCAAGTTCACCTACGATTGGGATTGGGCCGGAGCCGAGGAGGAATTTAAGCGTGCCATTGCCTTGAATCCGGGCTATGACAATGCCCACCATTGGTACTCGCATGAATTGATGGCTTTGGGACGAACCGACGAAGCGATGGCAGAAGCCAGGCGGGCCCTGGAGTTATCGCCTTCCGACACGGTAATGAACGAGCACATGGGCTGGACCTACCTCATGGCCCGGGATTATGATCACGCGATTCAAAGTGCCCGCAAAGCGATTGGAATGGACCCTAACTTCCTCCTGGCGCATCGGGTTCTCGGGCTGGCGTACGAGTACAAGGGCCAGAATGATGAGGCAATAGCGGAATTCATGCGCGGTGTGGAGCTTGTCGCACGGAGATCCGGTAGCCAAGGCTTTCCTGGCGCGGTCTTATGCCGCTGCCGGCCGTAAAGACCAGGCCACACAAATTCTTGAATGAACTCCTACAGATTGCCACCAGCCAGTACATGCCTCCGGCGGAGATTGCCGCAACTTGCACCGCCTTAGGTAGGAATGACGAAGCCTTCACCTGGCTGAACAAAGCCTACGACGAGCGCGCCGCCGCTTTGGTTTACCTCAGGATCAATCGTGATTACGATCCCCTCCGCCCCGACCCTCGCTTTCAGGACCTTTTGCGGCGGATGCATCTGCAGTAAGGCACAGACGAAGGACTCGCAAACTGCTGCCTCTGTTGGTTTGCGCAAAGATCAGACAGAATCGCGATCGTCTCATTTCATTCGAATTTTAGAGACTCCACCGGATCTAATCTCGACGCATTCCTGGCCGGCAAGGTACCAAAAGTAATACCGATCAGGCAAGAAACCAGCATTGCGATCAGGGCGGAAAGCCCGGATACCGGTAGCTGGTAGTGGGTAAAGACCCGTAGCGAAAACGGCAGCGCCAGCCCGGCCAAGGTGCCGATGGTTCCTCCAATCAACGAGATTAATACGGCTTCAGAAAGAAACTGTAACTGGATCTCGCGACGCGTCGCCCCCACCGCTTTGCGGATGCCGATTTCTCGAATGCGGGCGCTTACGGTGGCGAGCATGATATTCATGATGCCTACCCCACCGGCAACTAGTGTGATGGCCGCAAACAGCAAGAGAATGATAGTAAATGCATTCGCGGTTTTCGCGACCAAACCGAGCACCTGAGTGAGATCGCCGATGTTGTAAACCGATTCAGCTCGATGTCGTGCCTTTAGCACCGCGAGAATTCGCTGCGAGGCTACGGGGACACTGCCGGCGTCGGACATCGAAAAATAAATCTGATTGACGGCGTTCGTATCGGTCAAATAACGGGCCACGGAATACGGAATGAGAATCGTGTCGTCTTGGATTTCTGACTGGCCAAACGTCTCCACACTCTCGCGAAATGTACCGATCACAACAAACGGCAATCCTTGAATCGTAGATTTCATGTCCCGCCGCAAACTCGACTCCACCGTATTGCCGGTCGGCGAAGTCTTCCGTGACCAGGGCGACTTTGTGGTGGGATTGGGAGTCCTGTTGATCGAAGAATCTGCCTGAACTCACGATGATGCGGCGTACACCTGACGTAGTCCGGATTCACCCCGAGGATCAACATGTCACGTTGCTTGCCATTGCCAACGAGTATCGGTTCATGCAAATTGACCACCGGCGACGCATCTTGCACTCCGGGCACCTGCTGTTCCACAGCGATCATGTCGTTTACAGTCAGATAATCTGCGGTGCCGGCGCCGTAGCTCGCATTTGCCGAGCCGGCATATTCGGCCCAGATGAGATTGGCGCCAATATTCTGGATTTCATTCAGAACGTACTGTTTTCCAGTCAGCGCGATGGTGACGACCAGCACCAGTGAGAAAGTGCCGATCACCATTCCCAGGGCGGTCATAGTGGCCCGTACTTTGTCGGCACGAAACGAATCCACCGCGATTGACGAGAATCTCCCGCAAGACCAACGTGCTCTTGGGGCGCGCGGTCCACGAGTATGAGCGGAGCTGTCGCCGGTCGCGGCATAAACCGCTAGCTCCTGCCGATGAGCACTAACGTTACCCCGGCACAGACCAAAAGAATACCGATCCAACGTTGCAGACTGACGCGTTCTCCCAGGAAAAACCTGCCTCCCAACGCGCCCACGACGTAGCTCAGAGCCGTCACCGGTACGACAAAGCTTACATTTTCAAAGGAAAGCACTGCAAGCAACGAGAAAAAGCCGATGGCCATCATCCCTACGCCTAACCACATCCACTTGACGCGTAAGGCGCAGAGAATTACCTCGAGGAGCGCCATCGGCCTGAAGTTTTTCACCTCGCCAGTCTCCTTCATGGCGCGCGACATGAATATCTCGCCCATCGTTCCGAAGACCACGATGAGGAAAAAGAAGATGAACTCAGACACCGACTAGCCATTCTCCGTGGTATTGGGATGGGTGTGGCCGACGAGAAACACCCCGACACAAATGACCGCGATGCCAGCCCATCGCAATGGAGGAACGACTTCGCCCAACCACGTCCAGGCCAAGAGCGCAACCACGGCGTAAGCAATAGAAGAGGCTGGCTGAACGTAGCTATAGTCGGCCCACGACAGAACGATCATGTAGGCCGCGAAAAACACTAGCAAGGAACCGACTCCCAGCCAGATCGTGCCGGAGGTGAACACGCGAATGAAGACGTGCAGGCAGTTCCGCAGGGGGCCAGGGACTCAGCGGCCCGACGTGCTTCATGCCTTTGCCAAGCAGGACATTGCCCAAAGGGCCGGCAAGAACCATGATCAAAATCAAAATGAAGAGTTTTGAGATGCAGTCGCCTGGGAGATTCCATTGGCCGTGGTCAGTCGCTCCAAATCCATAGAGACATAACCTTATGGTATATCAACGGGCGAGCATACGGAATTCAGCAAGCCCACTACGCACTTGATAGCGGTCAACCGAGGTGCGCAACCCAGCGCCTGCCAGCAGCGCAAGTGGCGATTAGCATGTTTCCTATAGCAAGATGCTATCCTAAGATATCTAGGTCTTCGGAGCACTCCCGCGGTTATGGGAAGATGAAAATTGCTGAGCCGCATTGTCGGGTCGCCCTCTCCTTGCTCAAGGCGGCAAGTCGCGGCAGGCTAGATCAATTCGGTATTGAGGGACTGATCGATTTGTGCGGCATTGTTGGCTTTACTCATAAAGATTGGTCTCCACCCCCGGACCGCATTCGGAATGCCACTTCCACCCTCATCCACCGGGGCCCGACCAGCAAGGCGTTTACCAATCCCCTATCTGCTCGCTGGGCGCGACGCGCCTGAAAATCATTGATCTTGAGCACGGCGATCAGCCCATTGCCACTGAAGATGGCGACACCGTCATCGTGTTCAATGGGGAAATCTACAACCACCTCGAAGTCCGCGCCGAGTTGGAAAAGCTAGGCCATCGGTTTCACTCGCACTGCGATACGGAGACGGTTCTTCGCGCGTTTCTCGAATGGGACACGCAGTGTTTCCCGCAGATTGCGCGGCATGTTTGCGGTGGCGCTTTGGACAAATTCCACCCGGCGGCTCGTGTTGGCGCGCGACCGTATGGGCATCAAGCCGCTCTACATCGCGCATCGCGGCGAAGACATATTTTTTGGGTCGGAACTGAAGGCCATCCTCGCACATCCAGAGATTGATCGCCGCCTGAGCCTTGCCGGCCTGGATTGTTATTTGTCGCTGAACTATGTCCCGGCGCCCTGGACTCTGGTGGACGGAATAGAGAAGCTCCTGCCGGGACACTGGCTCGAGTGGCGAGACGGAAAAGTGAGCGACGATGCTTACTGGCGCTTGCCCAACAGAGACGCCACTGCACCGCAGCCTGGCGTCAGCGAGTGAGAACTCGACTCTCTTCTGCAGCAGTCAGTTCGCGAGCATCTCATCTCCGATGTTCCCTTGGGTGTGTGGCTGAGCGGCGGCATCGATTCCTCGACCATTCTTCATTATGCCTCGCAGGCATCGACTTCCCGGCTGAAGACTTTCTCGATTTCGTTTCGCGGGCGCAGTTTCGACGAAACCAGTTACATCCAGCGGATGGTCGCGGAATACGGAACAGAGCACGAGCAACTCGACCTCAATCCTGAACTGGATCTGCAAGGCGCCATCGAAGAATTCGCTTATTACTCGGACGAGCCAAGTGCGGATGCCGGAGCGTTGCCGGTCTGGTTTCTTTCCAAGCTCTGCAAAACCAGAACAACCGTAGCGCTTGAGCGGCGAAGGCGCCGACGAGTTGTTTGGCGGGTATCTAACCTACAGAGCAAATACCGTTCGCTCGGCCATCTGCGGAAACTTCCCGCCGCAGCGCTGTTCAACTGGCGCTGGGTGCATTGCGCCTGTGGCCGGTTTCGAACGAGAAGATAAGCTTTGAATACAAGCTCAAGCGCCTGCTCGAAGGCAGCCTGATGCCGCCAGAGCGCGCTCATGTTTATTGGAATGGCACCTTTTCCGACGCCGAGAAACGGTCTCTTGTTGCGACGGAACTTCCGGGCGCACTCGATCAAATCCTCGGCGAGCTACGAGCGATGCTGAGCGAGAAGAAAGACGACTCTGGGCGCTTACCTGTGGTTCGATCAGAAGTATTACTTGCCAGACGACATCCTGGTCAAATCGGACCGCATGAGCATGGCCCATGCGGTTGAGTTGCGCCCGCCGTTTCTGGATGACCGTATCGTCGAATTTGCGGCCACCTTGCCGGCATCGCTCAAGATTCGAGGCTCGCAGCAGAAGTTTCTGCTGAAGGAACTGATGCGCGACAAGCTGCCGCAGTCTATCCTGCGGAGAAAGAAAATTGGCTTCGACATTCCGGCGCATGAATGGGTCCGTGGTCCGCTTCGATCGCTCTGTAGTTGATACCCTGCGACACCGGACTCTCCGATCATCCTGAAATTTTCCATTCCGATGTGATCGAAAACTACCTACGTGATCATTTGGAGAAACGAATCAATGTCGGCTATCACTTATGGGGTTTAATGATCCTGTTCTTATGGATGAAAAAGTGGCGGATTCAGGCACCCACCTCCTCCAGAGCAACCCAACTGTTGGCGCCCGCGGGAATTGGTACGTTTATCTAGCTGTTCTGCTGATCGCGGGAATCGTATATCTGAGCGGAATTCTCTCTCCTCCGTCGTTGCAGGACGACGTGGATGCTGTTCAGGCGCAAATCGCGCGGAACATGATCACCTCGGGTGACTGGGTAACGGCTCGCCTGGATGGTGTCGCTTACCTGGAAAAACCGCCTCTGGTTTACTGGATGATGGCGGTTTCTTACAAGATCTTCGGGGTGCATGATTGGGCTGCGCGAATTCCGATTGCGCTTTCGTCGCATCGGGCTCTGCTGGCTGACCGCCGCTTTTGGCGTTTGGGCTTTCGGCAAACGGGCCGGTTTCTATGCTGGCCTGTGCATGGCGACATGCATCGGGTTGTTCCTGTTTACCCGCATCCTGATTCCCGACGTCATTCTGACATTCACGGTTGCCCTGGCAATGTGGGCGTTGCTCCGAGTGCTCGACGAACGACGAGCCCCATCCGCGCGCCTGGGCCTACGTTCTGGCCGCCAGTCTGGGAACCGGACTGCTTCTGAAAAGTTTGATCGGAGTGCTGTTCCCAGTCGCTGCCGGCATCATCTATCTGTTCTTGACCGGTCAGCTATTTTCCGCCAGGACCTGGAAGCGGCTTCATCCCATCAGCGGGATCGCAATCATCCTTTTGATTGCTGCACCCTGGCACATTCTTGCGACCTTGCGGAATCCGCCTTATTTCTGCATTCGACTCTGCGCAGTGTGCCGGGCGAATACCACGGGTTCCTGTGGTTCTTCTTCATTAACGAGCAACTGCTCCGCTTCCTGAATCTGCGCTATCCACGCGATTACGACACGGTGCCTCGCCTCTACTTCTGGCTGTTCCACCTGATATGGCTGTTTCCGTGGAGCGTTTATCTTCCCGCCGTCGCGAAGCTGTCCTACAAACCATCGGACCGCGCTGGCCAGGCGCGCCTGCTGGCACTCTGCTGGATTGGGTTCGTGCTGGTCTTCTTTACCTTCTCCACCACGCAGGAGTATTACTCGATGCCGTGCTATCCGGCGTTCGCTTTGTTGCTGGGTTCGGCGATGGCCACGGGTGGCGATTGGGTGCGAAGAGGAACGCGAGCGCTGTCGGTGATCGCCGGATGCGCCGCCTTGGCGGCGCTGACTATCTTGTTCCTCGTGCGCGGAGTGCCCACCCCGGGAGACATTTTCACGGCGCTCACCACGCATCCAGCGGCATATAAGCTCTCGATGGGCCACATGGAAGACCTCACGCTCGAATCGTTTGCCTACCTTCGGCTGCCTCTTTTCGTCGCGGCGCTCGCTTTCTTGATCGGTGCAGTTAGGAACTCTTCGAGCCAAGGCTCAAGCGCGCCTTTCTTGCGGCTGCGCTGATGATGGTCCTGTTCTTTCAAGCCGCCCGTCTGGCCCTGATTGTCTTTGATCCCTATTTGTCTTCTCGTCCGTTGGCGGAAGCACTGCTGCGATCGCCTGACGGCAAGCTGATCGTGGACAAACACTATTATGCGTTCTCATCTGTTTTCTTTTACACGAACCGGCACGGCGCTCCTTCTGAATGGGCGTGTCCTGAACTTCGTCTACGGTTCGTACGCTCCCGGCGCACCCAATGTTTTCATTGACGATTCAGAATTCAAGAATCTCTGGCTTACGCACGCAGCGATACTACCTGGTGGCGAGCCAGTCTCAGCTTCACGCTGGAGAATCTGGTGGGACGCGAGAGTCTGAATCGTCGTCGCCGAGAGCGGCGGCAAGTTCCTGGTGACCAACCAGCCCCTACCGGGTTCAAAATTGCCGAAAACTTCCGGGCTCGAGCAGGGTGGTCAGATGATCCTGCTTCCCCGCGGGCTGCAGTCGAAAGCCAAGTTGTCTTAGTGCCGCCGCGCCCTTCCGGCGACAACCTTCGTCGATTAGGACAATGAATCGGGAGATTTTCCGGGTTCTTTGATAAAGTTAAGTATTAAGTGCGACTTTGGGGACCGTAGCAAAATTAACGTCGATTGCGTGGAACACTTCAGGAACTGCTCCTGAAGTAATCTGTCGAGGAGGACGAATGAGGATTGCTGTGCTCGGGGGCGACGGTTATTGCGGTTGGGCAACCGCTCTCTATCTTATCCAAGAAAGGACACTCGGTCGCCATCTTCGACAGCTTCGCTCGCAGACAGTGGGACTACGAGCTTGGGGTGCAAACTCTTACGCCCATCCGCGCTCTGCCGGAACGCCTGAAGGTGTGGAAGCAGCTTACCGGCAATACCATCGAACTCTTCGTCGGCGACATGATCGATTACGAGTCCCTGGCATTTGCCATCAAGGAATTTGAGCCGGAGGCAGTTGTCCACTTCGCCGAGCAGCGCTCGGCGCCGTACTCCATGATTGACCGCCGGCACGCGGTCTTCACTCAAATCAACAACGTTGCCGGTACCCTGAATCTGCTGTTCGCTCTGCGCGAACTTCGGCCCGATTGCCATTTGATTAAGCTGGGAACGATGGGAGAATATGGCACTCCCAATATCGATATTGAGGAGGGCTACATAACCATTGAACATAACGGGCGCCGCGACGTGCTTCCCTACCCCAAGCAGCCTGGCTCCTTCTATCACCTTTCGAAGGTGCACGACAGCCACAACATCATGTTCACGTGCAAGGCGTGGGGATTGCGCGCCACCGACCTGAATCAGGGCGTGGTTTACGGTACCGTGTCGGACGAAACCGCTCTTGATGAAGCCCTCATTAATCGTTTCGATTACGATGAGGTCTTCGGCACGGCGCTGAACCGCTTCTGCGCGGAAGCGGCGGTCGGCCACCCACTGACGGTCTACGGCAAGGGAGGGCAGACGCGCGGATTTCTCGACATCCGCGACACCATCCGCTGCGTCGAGATCGCATGCCACCACCCGGCGGAGCGCGGCGAGTTTCGCGTCTTCAACCAGTTCACGGAGCAATTCACGGTTCTGGATCTCGCGCGGATGGTGCAAACTGCCGGCAGGAAACTTGGATTAAAGGTTGAAATCGAGCATCTACCCGATCCTCGGGTCGAAGCCGAGGCCCACTATTACAACGCCAAGAATTCCAGGCTGATCGACCTTGGTCTGCAGCCACATTTTCTTTCCGACGCTCTTCTGGACTCGCTGATCAACATTTCCATTGAATACCGCGACCGGATCGATTCGTCGCTGTTCATGCCGCAGGTGAACTGGAGAAATCCCGACCAACGACCGTCGCCACGGGCTCGGCAAAGTTTCCGACGCGTCCCTCATGCCGTCGGAGGTTTAGAGTTATGCTTGAAGGGGCTGCAGGTGTGTCCGCCTGCGGCCTCCCTATGACTTTGCGCCGCCGGTGATCCGTTGCGTGACCAGCCGGGCGGCTTTCACCGCGCTGACCACCTTGCCGGAGAAGACGAAAATCTCTCCTTTTTCCTTCTCTAGAATGTACAAGGTTCTTCGATCCTGGGCGGGGTTATCTTCCACCACGCGAATGGTGAAGCGCGAACCGAGATAAACAGCTTCCCTGGACGCGGGAACGGCAAGAGCAGAATCCTTTCGCATGGCCTCAAATCTGGTGGCGTCGTAGGGCTCGAAATCAGGCCGGTTCAGCAAGGGTTGGTATATCGGCAGGAACTGGCTCATCGGGATTTGTGCTTGTCCAATGGTTCGTGTTCTTGGCAGAGCCAAACAGCGACCGGGCGGAACTACCGTAGGGATCAAAAGCGGTGAATGGACCATCCACCACGACCAACGATATCCCCTGCAACTGTGGCGGAAGCTGAATCAAGATCTTTTCGGCGACCTGGTACTTCACGCCCTTGAAGAGACCGCGGCCAGGTCCCAATCCATAGGTCGCCCAAACTACGTAGTCATATTCCTTGCCGCATGTCGGGAGTGAATGCCCGCTGATGGAACGGAATTTTTAGTGCCTGGATGCGCGACGACAACATCTCCCGCAGAATGTCCGGATCATAGATCTGTTCGTCGACTTCGTAACACTTGTCGATGAAGCCGAAATCCATCCACTCGGGGCGGCATGGCCGCACGCTGAGGTGATACTCGGCCATCACCTTTTCGAACAATGCGGGAGGCGTTTGCGAGCCCTCGTGGGGAATCGCGTAATAGTGCCGGCTATTGCGCACGATCGCGGGCGCGAAGGTATTCAGAAACTCCGCCCGGGCCTCGAGGGTTTCCCGGATCGTCTCTGGACTGCGAGGATAATGATATCCCGAATGAATGCGGTACTGATTGATAGCGGACGCCGCTCGCAGGATGCCGAGCGGGTCGAAGAGATGGACATCGTGGCCGGCGTCCGCCAGACTGATCGCAATGGAAGCGCCGTAGACTCCTGCACCCGCGACCGCAACTTTGGCTCTCATGGCGCGCAATTCCTAGCCTCAGCCGCTGTGGTCGAGGACCTGAGCGGCTGAAGCGATTTCTTCCTCCTACCCTCCATGCGGGCCGGAAAGAGTCCCACTCCGGTACAAGAGCGTACACCAACTCTGGAACTGCACTAGGATCCAGCCCTTGGTGCAACCGGTACCAAAATTCCTTCCCGGATAAAGTATTCAACGCCTCGCCAGCGGATGGATTTGCGGCCGAAACTGATCAGCCAGATGATGAAGGCCATCGCGTCCCAGAGCGGGTATCGAGGAACATCTTCCTCCACAGGCCTGATTGTTTCATTCCCCAGATGCCAATCAACCAAGTCATCGCGACTCGGAGCAACGCGTAGCTCCCGAGGTATCCGACGGCGATCCCCATTGAGGGATGGGTTGCAATCGCAACCAGTGCCCAAGGCAAGCCCCAGGTGAAGATCAAACCGAAATGTCCCCATGGCCGCATGAGCCGCATGACCGTCATCCAGCGAATGCGTTTGTAAAACAGATCGCTTAGCGACGCGAAGTCAGCAACGGTTTGCACGACATAGGGTAGCAGTTTGACCTCGTATCCAAGCTCGGCGATCAGGCGGCCGACGCGAAGGTCATCCGCCGGACGATTTTCAATTGCCTCGTAGCCCCCGAAAGCGGCGAGATTCTGGCGCCTGGTAACAATGGTTTGCCCAAAAGTGAACTTCACCCCGTCCATTTCCCAAGCCACAAAAATTCCAGCGAAAAAATCGGAGATCATCCCGATCGATTGCAGTTCCTGCACCACGGTGGTTTCTTTGGTAGAAGCGTAAATGCAAGTTGCACCTCCTACCTTCGGATCGCGGAAGGGCGCCGCCACAGCTCGCAAGTAATCCGGCCCCACGCGGATGTCGCCGTCGGTAATCACCAGGAGGTCGTGCTGAGCTTCGTTCACCAGCCGCACGAGCCGGGCAATTTTGTCGTTGATCGCGCTACGACCTGAGCCGAAAAGCAGACGAATACGGCGTTCCGGGAAATCTTGGAGCAGTTTCTCCAGAATAGGCAGCGCAGGATCATCCGGATCGACGCAAAAAAGGATCTCGTATTCGGGATAATCCTGACGGCAGAAGCTCGCGTAATTCTCATAGGCGTCGGGATCGAGTCCCTTGATGGGCTTCAGGCAGCTTATCGGGGGCGTGAACTCAGAATTCGGGGGAGTCCGCTTCCAGCTTAGGAAGAATCGCGCAGAGCTGTAAAGAGCCAGCAGATAATAGATGCCGGGAACCGCAGCAACAGCAAGTACAATGTAGCCGAGAACTGTCAATCCGTCTGCTCTCCAAGAATGGACTTAAGTTGTCTCACGGGAACCGAACCGAGGAAAGTCAATCCGTGGCGCAACCCTTACCCGCGGGCAAAATAGGACCGGTCGACGCCGATTCCGAGCCGCTCAGATATCTCTTGAAATGTGGAGTGTAACATGTGAGGAAATCCGCCGTCGAACAGCGGAGCTGCATCGCGGCGCCGCAAGGACGAGCCGGCTCCGGCGGCGAATTTACCCAGCACCAGGCTGTGACTCCTGTAGGCGGAATGCGATGGCATGCGAGTTTGCGTAACTGGCGGTACAGGTTTCTTGGGTGCGGCCCTAGTGCGAGACTTGTTGGCCAAGAGAATTCCCGTCCGGGTGCTAGCCAGGCCTTCCCGGCGTGCCGACCTGCTGGAAACTCAAGGTGCGGAGATTGTGCGGGGAGCATTGGAAGACGCAGATTGTGTAGCTCGCGCCGTGCAAGGAGTGGACATTGTCTATCATCTTGCAGCCAAGGTCGATACGCCGGGCAGCAAGACCAATTTCCTCGAAACCAATGTAGGCGGAACGAAGACGGTCCTGACTGCATGTCATCGGCAGGGCGTCAACCGGGTCGTATATGCCAGTTCACTGGCGGTCTATGGCCCGGTCCGAAACGGCCAGCGGATCGATGAGAATACTCCTCACGACAAGTCGCCGCAGTTGCGCGACTTTTATGCTGAATCGAAAATCCTCGCGGACCAATTTGCTGTTTCAGTTCGCACAAGAAACAGGATTACCGGTAACGATCATCAGGCCAGGGATCGTATACGGTCCCGGGAAACAACTTCCAGTAGGTCTCCTAGGATTCACATTGGCGAGGAACAATTTCGTATTCGGCGATCCGAAGCATCGCATTCCGTTGAACTATGTGGAGAATCTGGTTGATGCGATGCAACAGGCTGCGCATTTCAGTGGTGCGCAACTCTGCCAATTCAATATTGTCGATGACGACGAACTCACCCTGGCGAAGTACTACGCGGCGAGAACGGAGGTAGACAAAACATCAGTCCATTTTTTTGCTGGTTGGCCGGTACTTCTGGCTGCGCCTTTCGCGGAAGCCATTCTGCGACTGATGCCAAACGGCGGCAACGTGCGGTTTTCAAGGCACCAACTGGAGCGGGCGCTGCAGGATCGCTGGTATGACACGCATCGATTCCGTGAGCAAACTGGCTGGGCGCCGAAAGTACACCTGAAAGAGGCGTTGTATCGCACATGGAGAGATCGCCCAAATCTTAACCCAAAGCTGATGGGGAATGACGGAAGTTATGACGCACGCTGGACAGAATGAGTCGGGATCTCCAAGAAAATCGGCGGGGCTGAAGAAGGAGAGGCGACCACGGTTCGCACCAGATCACCTGTATTTTGCCACCAGCCATGGAAGATTTTTCCACCCTCATAAGTGACGTGCAGCGGGCGCCAGCTATTGAGGTCGCCTGACCGAAACGCAAGCGGAGAGTCTTCTGGGTGCCGGTCTTCGTCTCCTCGGTGCGGTGGAAGGCCGGGATGAACCGTCACTCTCCGGGTATCGAGCCGAAGCCCGGTGCGCAGGGCTTTCAGGGCGCTTTCCTTCCCGCTCCAAAGCAGGGCCAATAGCAGGGATCGGTGCGCTAGTGACGTCCGCTCAATCAACTCTTGTTCTTCAATCCCAAAGTAGTCGGCAACGAATGCGTCACTGCGCGGCTCGACGATTTCCAAATCACAACCCAATTCCGTACCAGGCAGCGCGACCGCACAAGCGGCTATACCGCCGCGGTGACTGAGTGAAATGGCGATTGCTGCGGGTTTGTTCGCGACAAACACTTCAGGAGCACCGGATGCCGCCGGGCGCACCTCGATTTCCGCAAGGGCCTCCGCCTGCCTGCCTAACTTCAAGTAAACGGCCAACGCACGTTTCGCCGTCCATCGGCCCAGCCGCCAGTCGGTGCGCCGCTTGGCAAAGCGCATGCCGTCCACGCGAGTTACCTCGCTCGCACTCAGCCAATCATTCTCCAACGGCACGTCTGCTTCGGTCTGTTCCAGCCAGTACACGTCCATCATGCCTGCGCAACGGAGGAAGCCGCGAGGATATCCTCGACGTTAACCTCTTTTTTTTGTGTCGGATTTATGGCTTTTGGCTTCCTGGCTATCGATTGCTCCGTCTTTCTCATACCGCGCTCGATGGCGTCAATCAGGTAAGGACGAAGACTCTCGGGCGGAAGAATGTGATGCAGCGCACCTACTTTGAGTGCGCGATGCACGCTATGCACGCGATCAAACTCCTCGGCCATTTCGCCCAACTTCTCGGAGTGTACGACTTTGAAGAGTTCGTTCCACTGAGCGCGCAATCGGACTTTCTCCTTGCCGTCAGCCGTGGCCAATGCCTGGTTAAGCGCCTCCAATCGTTCGTCTTTGCGTGCCCTGGCTTCTACCTCGCTCGCAAAGACGACGGCGGCCGCCGGTGCGCCCCCAATCACGGAAGCGTACGTTCCCTCCAACGCCACCACCTCAAGCTGTTCGTTCAATGCCCGCGAGAAGACGACATACGCGCCCCCATGGTAGCGGGAAATGACGCAAAAGATCATGGGGCCTTTGAAGTTCACCACAGCGCGCCCGATCTGGGCGCCGTACTCAAGCTGCAGCTTGCGCATTGACTCTGGCGATCCATCAAACCCCGACAGATTGGCCAGAATTACTACCGGTCGATTGTTGCTCGCCGCGTTGATCGCTCGAGCCACCTTCTTAGAGGAAAGGGGAAACAGGGTCCCGGCGCACCATTGGTCGGGTCCGTCTGCGGGGACAAATCCCTAACCGAGGTACCTGCTTGGATTCGATGCCGATGAGACAAACGGATCAGCCTCCGAGATGCGCGTCCCAGACTACTGCAATCTCAGCGCCCCGCATGCCGGGCCAGCGTTCCAGTGGATGATGGTCCTGGTCTATCACCGCCCTCATCACGCTGCGAATGTCGAAGGATTTCTTTCGTCCAGCATTAGTGTCGTCCGAGAAAGATCTCGCCGACTCGAGCGAAGCCGTTGTCAGAGACCGCTACGCCGTGCGGATACGCTCTGCACATCCCGGTCGATGGGGTCGTTGGTGGCAGCCCGCCGCGGGAATCGCTCGCCTGGCGCAACGTAGGTGTGCTCATAATGGCGCAACAGGATGTGGCAGGCTTGATCGATGTCTCGTGCCCAATACTGCGCCTGGCCGTTGATACCCATGATGCGATCGTATCCGCCAATCCCTTCGTTATCCTCGGCTGAAACGCTACCCGAATAGTCGAGGGCGCGCTTGCCGGTGAGCACCATCGCCGCTTTCGGCGTCATGATCAGAATGCCACGGGTGTGCATAAGCATGGTTGCTTCCGCATTCCAGTAGGGCTGTGCTCCGACATTGATCCCATTGATCACCAGATTCACTTCGCCGCCTGCCTGCGTGAACTCAACAAGGCGACGCAGCACGCGGGCAATCCAGTCCATGTTCTCCACGCCGCTCTCCATCGAGATCTTCGCCCCGGCCGAGATTGGAAACCACTCGATCGGCACGCCCATCTCTTCGGCGAGATCCAGCGCGGCGAGGATGCGGCGGCATTCGGATTCGGCGAGTGCGCCCAGGTCGCCTGCTCGGATCTCCCATCAGCAACACCCGCGTCATGCCCTCGGGATACTTGGCGGTAAAGTTGCGAATTACGCCAACGATGATATTGGATTTATTTTGTCCCGAGGGACGATCGACCGGTACCAGACGACCGTCCGGATGAAGATCGTGCTCGACAAAATCGCCGTGGGGAAATTCCGCGCGCGTGTCTTCCCGATCAGGCGTGAGCATTTTGATGATTTCGTAGGGATAGATGAGTCCCCGCCGGCGCATCCGGACAACTTTCTGGTTGTACTCGGTGAGCGGTTTCATCAGTTGTAGCGTGCTGAGCGGCCGGAAGGTCATAAGCAAACCGGCATCGCCAGGCGCCGAGATGCGCATCACCGTATCGCGCAACTCTCCGGTTTGCGGATTTGGAATACGGGCCTGCACCACCACTTGTTCCAGTCCCAGCCCATCCGTCGACAAGGCCAGTTTGTGAGCGATGTCATTGAGTTCATCGGGCTTGAGATCGAATACCGGCCAAACGTAAAGGAATATCCGGTTCCAGTAGAGCCGCTCGTGCGGAGCGCGCCGTCGACTGAAATAGCCGGATGCCTGCCACGGCTTCGGCGAACATGCGCTCCAGGTGCGGCAGTTGCACGATGCGGCCGGTCTCGTCCCGCACCGGCGTCAAGTCGCGCACTTCTGCAGCCGCGAACAGCCGCTCATCTTTGGGATTATCATTTGCCACTGGCATGCAGGAGGTAAACATCTTCAACCGACGGCAACCGCTCAATCTTAAAGTTCTTCAAGCGCCACAGATGTAGCCGTTCCGCCATCATCGGATGCACTCCACGGAAAGCCTTTCCTCTTCATAAGTATTCGTGGAGGGCTGGTACGTGAAGTGTTGCATGCCGGCTATGCCCTCACCGCGACCGGGCCCAGAGACTGCCACTACGATCCGCTGAATCAGGGCGAGGCAACCGGGCCTGGTTCAGCCGGGAACAAATTTCCTGCTGTGTGAGCTCAGGATCGGCCAGGGTACCCGGAATTCCAAAGGTACAAATCGATGACGATGTCATTCTCCGCCGGCACTTCCGCCAAGCTAGGGCACATTGCGCCGACCGCCTCGTCAAATCGATCGTATTCAGCATGAGCGGCGAAGACGTGGACGCGCCTTCCGTCCTGTACGTATTCCGCCGAGACTGAGCACTGTCCATTTACAGGCAATCGCGCGAAAGTTCGTGAGGGATTGCCCGCGATAATATCGGGAAGTCATTACTTCCAACATCAATTGACGCAAACCAGGATCGGCGGCAGCAAAACGGCCAGAGAAGAAGCTCGCCAACGGTTGCGGACATTGGATCAACGCAGTTACTCTTTCGTACCGGTCCCCGGCATCCGGATTGGCGACAAGATAGGCGAGGTGTTCTGCGGCCTGCGCGTAGACCTGTTTACGTGCCTGCGCAAAAAGAGCTTGCTCGAAGCAGCGATAGCGCAGTTCGCGGGCAAGGTCGCTGACGGCGGGGAAGGTCCCGCGAGTGATGGCAATGACCCGGTCAAGCAGGGAACGGAACGACCCGTCCGCGTGCGGCGACGAGGCGTCCACCCTTGCCAGGCGCCGTTCCAGCAAGGCTAGAATCGGCGCCACCTGGCGCTCCACTCGTTGGTGCGACTTGTAAATCCAAAGCAGACTCTCTTCCAGTTCGGGCGAGCGGTCCAAGGTCGTCACGCCGTAATGAGCTAGAGTGCGACGGAGCGCATCCACAAACGCCGGCGGGAGTCCCTCGCCTTGCGTTTCGAGCATGCGTGAATAGGAAAAGAGGTAAGCCTCGGTGCTGGGCGCTTCCCCGCCGGCAGGATCGTGCACGCTCGGTTTCCGGAGAAACAAGGAGCATATGTCCACAAAGATGTTGAGGCTCTCATCTTCACGGCGTATTAGTTCGTCGCTATCCGCTGGAGCTTCATGGAGTAGACTCCACTTCGCGAACAGCCGCGCGGTCTGTGTCGGGTCGGCATCAAAGCCCAGCATGAGATGCCGCAGCTCTTCCAGGTCCTGACGCCAGCGAGATTGACTGTTCTGGCTGGATTCATTGGCACCGTCTGCCAATCCAAATGCCAACCTCTCCGTTGTTACCGACGTCTGGCCGTCCGCGGTGGCCTCGATTTGCAGCAGTGGCGTTCCGGCGTCCACTTGCACATGAGGTATCGTCATCACTTGCCGGACTTTTCCAGAAAATGGAGCGACGACGGCCATCTCCATTTTCATCGCTTCCAGCACTGCCAAGGTATCGCCGACCGAAACCGCGTCACCCGGCTTCACGGCGATGGAAACGACGACCGACGGTCCCGGCGCATGCACCACTCCGCCGTCATCTCGATCGATCGAGTGCGATACGCCGTCCACCTCGATCCGGTAATTCAGTCCTTGAACGACGGAGACGACGTGGAAGCGCCGCCCGAAGGTGGTGAGCCAACACTCAAACTTGCCCAAAGGATGGATAAGGGCCTCGATGCGTGACCCATCCACTTCTACACGGTACTGGTGGGGGCCGAGGCAACAAATCTTTAGTGAGTACCTTTGTCCTCGATAGCGTAGTTCCACCGTACGCCCTAGTTCATTGCGAACGTGAGGTCGTCCGCGGACGGCTGACGCATAGAACTGCGTCTGCTCCACTGCCAACTCGGCGGAGTACGCTTCAATCGCCGCCTGCACCAGAGCCACATCGGCGTAACGTTTGGAACAATGCCCGCCGTTCGCGGCCAGACGGTCCAGCCATCCGATATCTACTTCCGCTCGCTGTATCTCAGCGCGGTTCACCAGGTCCAGCAGGAAAGCCTTGTTACTGGCTCCGCCCTTGATGACGACAACGCTCTCACGCAGCACCCGCTGTAGCCTGGAAAGAGCTTCATTCCGGTTTTGCCCGTAGGTGATGATCTTGGCGATCATGGAGTCGAACTCCGGCGGGATGGCGTCGCCTACTGCCACACCAGTGTCAATGCGCACCCCCGGGCCGGTCGCAAGCCTGAACCGTTCGATCACGCCCGGAGCTGGAGCGAAACCGTTTTCCGGATCCTCGGCATTCAGCCGTACTTCGATTGCATGACCAGCGGTCCGGGGCGGATCCCCCTCCAGGCATCCGCCGCGTGCGACGTGAATCTGGAGCTTGACGAGATCGAGGCCGGTGGTGCATTCGGTCACGGGATGTTCGACTTGCAGCCGAGTATTCATCTCCATGAACGAGAAGCGATGGCTTTCCGGTTGGTATAGGAATTCAACGGTACCGGCGTTGTAATATCCTGCCGCCTCGCTCAAGCGCACCGCGGCCTCGCGTAGCGCCTGATCTTGCAGTAGAGTCAGCGCGGGCGAAGGCGCTTCTTCGAGGACTTTCTGGTGGCGGCGCTGAATGGTACAGTCGCGCACTCCGACGGCCCACGTGGTTCCGTATTGATCGGCGATGACTTGCACCTCAACGTGACGCGCCGCCTGAACCAGCTGCTCCATGAATACCGTAGGGTTCCCGAAGGCTTTGAACGCTTCCGCCCGGGCTCCTTCAAATGCCTTCGAGAGTTGGTCTGCCGAATTCACGCGACGAATCCCGTGACCGCCGCCTCCTGCGGTCGCCTTAATCAGGAGGGGATAGCCCAAGCGCTCGGCATGATGATGAGCGTCGGCGAGAGTTTCCACCGGGCCTCCGCTCCAAGGCGCTATTGGTATCTGTGCCTGCTCAGCCAGAAGTTTTGAGCTGATCTTGTCACCCAGCCGTCGCATAACGTCGCCATCCGGCCCGATGAACACGATACCGAGCCTGCGGCAAAGGTCCGCAAATGCCGGATGCTCTGCGACAAAGCCCCAGCCGACCCAGACCGCCTCAGCGCCTGCGCTCGTCAAGGTCCGTTCGAGCAGGTCATAATCGACGTAACTACTCTTGGAGTGACCTGTTGCCGGGTCCTTGAGGAAAGCGCCCCCGAGAGACACCGCTTCGTCTGCCTCACACACAAACATAGCGTGCCGGTCGGGCTCGGTGTAGAGCGCGATGGTACACAACGATGTGCCGTACTCTTGATTGAACTCCCGCGCCGCATGAATGAAACGCATCGCAGCTTCACCGCGATTGACGATAGCCACGCGTCGAAATTCGTGCTGCATAAAGTCTCCTCAACCGATCGGCCAGATCAATCGCATTGACTTGGTTACGCCGTGACGGCGTGCAGGGCCTTCAAGGGCTCGGCATCAAAGTTGCCCGGAAGCGCTGCCGTGCGGTAGCCGCCAAGCTGTAAGTAGCAGTTTCCTTTCGCGTCCACCACCTCCGCGTCGAAGCTTCCTTGGGCCGGATTGGGGGTGACGACGGCATACAGCTGGCCTTCCGCCAGAACCGGCGCACGCAACAAGGAAACTTGTTGAACGGCCTGTGGCAGGCCAAACCGATTTTGCATACTCAATTCCCAGAGTCCGGCGGTCTGGAAACAAAGCTCGATCAGCCGGGGCGCCATCAGCGTCGGCTGGTCGGACGGCTGGTGATTGTGAGGCAAGCTTTTTGCCATTACTCCCACCATCTGCTTTCCATCCCACCAAGCCCGCTCCAGGACTTGGTAAGCTGGTCCGTGGAAATAAACGCGATAGATGTCGGCAGCTTCGATGAAGGAGTCGGAAGACATCGCCGGGATCTTCCCGGTCACACCTGTTGGAGCCTGTTTCGACAGCCGCACACGGGCCGTGAAGTGAACCGTCTCCTGCGGCTCTGGGTGGTTGGGTAGCGTGCGCCGGCCAATCAATTGGCAATCTGCAACTAACCTGTCACCTTGCGGGTAGTGCACGGCTTGGATTGTCACCGTCCGCGGCTCATTCCGGTAGAACTTAAACGGCGACAGGAAATTTACCTCTTCTACTGCCTCGACACGCCATCCAGGAAGCGCGCTTAGAGCGGTTTCCGCGAAGCCCTGGATACCCATGACGCCCGGTAGTACCGGCGTGCCGTCGATTCGATGGTCGTACAAGAACGGTTGGACCTTGGGATCGAGCGTCGTCTCTATGGTCAAGCCGCAGTTAACACCCATTCCTGCGATCTTGCCGACCATTGGTCCTTGTGCAGGCGAGCTGTGACTGAGAGTCTCCCAGGCTTGCAAATCGAGGCCGCCGGTTGGATCCCACTCGTTCAGGAGAATGCCGAGGCGCTGACCGACTACTACCTCACCGCGCGTCCCTCCCGAGGTTAGTTCGCGGCGAATCCAAGGAATTCCCGCTTCGGGTGGCAGCATATCGATGCCCGCCACCTCCATCATCTTCGGGATGGAGCCGCGCGTTGCCATTCCGATACCACCCCACGCCGACCAGTCAATGACGATGCCGCGCGTCAGCGGTCGAGTCGTACGGAAGCTTGAGGTGATCTTGCACAGCAGGTCGTTGGCGGAGCTGTAATCCGTCTGGCCTCCGTTGCCAAATCGTCCCGCAACCGAGCTAAACGCCACCGTCGCTCCGAGCGGCATATCGCCGATAGCATGCAGGAGATTGAACCAACCGTCACTCTTCACATCGAAGACCAGGTCGAATTCACGTGGATCCTTGTCGGGTAGAAAGTGACTGCGTTCGATACCAGCGGCGTGCAGCAGCACGTCGATACGCCCGCTGCGCTCGCGCACCGTGTTGATGATTTTGGCCACTGCACTCGCATCCGTGAGGTTGACGCTGAAGTACTGCGCCGTGCCTCCGGCGGCGTGCACGGCATCGATTGCGCTCTTTGCGGCTTGCGCCCTCTCCAGCGCCGCTAGCTCCTTCTCGACCAGCGCCGGCGTGGCCCGCTGGCCACTCGCTTGTATCCGCCCGAACAGTTCGCGCTTAAGGCCATCTTTGTCGCTCGCGAAGCGCTTGAGGTCAGGATTATCCGGATCAGGTTCAGGCACCAGATCAAGCAAGTAGAATGTACCGCCAGAAGCTGCCGCCAGGTCGGCGGTGATGGCTGAGACGATGCTTCCCGCCGCCCCGGTGACAAGGAACACCGTATTCGGGTCCAGTGTCAGTCCAGGTTGGCCATCTGCAACGGGCTGCTCTTGCAGCCCAACCGTCCAGCGCAGCCCTCCCTTGTAGCCAACCTCGATTACTCCGGGGTCGCGCAGAGTTTCCTGGATAAGCACGTCCGCGATTTCCGCCGCCGTGCGATCGGCTTCGAAATCGACCGCTTTGACAAGGGCGTCCAGCCGTTCGCGCTTGTACGTCTTGGTGAAACCGGTTACTGCGCCGCCTAGCGGCGCGACCGCTCCAGCGTCGTCGTATCCGTGCTGTCCGCCCAGCTGCGTCGCCGACACGAGGAACGTGCCGGGCTGTACCACCTGATCGTACAGAACACGCATGGTTGTATATAGCGATTTAGCGCGAACCCAAAGAGCGTCGTGCCAGGATGCGACATCCATGTCCGCGAGATCGCCCTCGTAATCGAGCGCGGACAGCCAGTAGACTCCCTGCACCGGGCCGACGGCTAACCAGTTCTTGAGCCAATTACTCAGCACGTCGGGGTTCGGCGCGTCCTTGATCCATAGGACTTCGACACCCATCGTCTGGAGCTGTTGCTCCAGTGCCTGTCCCACTCCACGCTGGTCGGGCATGAGCACGATGCGGCTTCCACGGGTTAGAGTCACACCTGTTGGCTTGCAAACGGTAAGTGGCGGTCGCAGGTTAGGCACCGGCACGCGGCGGGGTATCCCGTTCGCTGCATCGAAACTCGCGACCGGCGGGCGGGGGCTTATCGTAACCGAAACATGTGTTGCGGGGACCCTTGCGGCGGGCGCCGTTACCCGCTGCCTGTCCTGTGCAAATTTGATGACGTGAGCTAAGGTCGGAAATTCGCGCAGCTTGAGATTCTCGTCGCGCGGAATGTTATACGTTGCTCGAATGGCGGCGAACATCTCGGCCTGCTTGACCGTGTCTATGCCGAGGTCAGCTTCCAGATCAAGGTCCAGATCCAGCATGTCCTTGGGATAGCCCGTCTTCTCGGCTACGATGTCCAGTACTATTTCCTTGATGGAGTCATCCGTAACCGGAGGGGGCAGAACAGCTGCCGGCTCGGCGAGGATGGGTTCCGCCTTGGCTGGCGACGGCGGAACTGTGTCGGCCAGATCAGGCCGCTTCTCGTACACGAACCGAATCACATGCGCCAACGTCGGGTAATCGCGCAGCTTGCGGTTTTCATCGCGCGGAATGTTGTAGATTTCGCGAATGGCGGCAAACATCTCCGCCTGCTTGACCGTGTCCACCCCGAGGTCCGCTTCCAGGTCAAGGTCCAGATCCAGCATGTCTTTTGGATAGCCGGTCTTCTCCACCATCAATTCGAGGATGCGTTCCTTCACCGATTCGCCCGCCCCGTTTTGAGGAGATGTCACTGCCGGTGTCTGAAGGGTCGGCTGAGTCGCGACAGAAGTGGGTCTGGTCGCGGCTGCCTCAGCCGTCTTCGCTAACGGAGCAGTTCCCCCTGCCAGATCGGGCCGCTTCTCGTACACGAACCGAATCACATGCGCCAACGTCGGATAGTCGCGCAGCTTCCGGTTTTCGTCACGAGGAATGTTGTAGATGTCGCGAATGGCGGCGAACATCTCGGCCTGCTTGACCGTGTCCACCCCGAGGTCGGCTTCCAAATCAAGATCCAAATCCAGCATGTCTTTTGGATAGCCGGTCTTCTCCACCATGAGCTCGAGGATGCGTTCCTTCACCGCTTCGCCAGCACCGTTTGCAGGCGATGCCGGCTCCGGTTGGGCTGCAACGGGAATCGGTGTGACTGCGGGGGTTTCGGCCGTCTTCGGTGACGGAGCAGGTCCACTCACCAGATCGGGCCGCTTCTCGTACACGAACCGAATCACGTGCGCCAACGTCGGATAGTCGCGCAGTTTGCGGTTTTCGTCGCGCGGAATGTTGTAGATTTCGCGAATGGCGGCGAACATCTCCGCCTGCTTGACCGTGTCCACCCCGAGGTCCGCTTCCAGATCAAGGTCGACATCCAGCATGTCTTTTGGATAGCCGGTCTTCTCCACCATCAATTCGAGGATGCGTTCCTTCACCGAATCGCCAGCGCCATCCTTAGCAGATGTCACTGCAGCTGTCGGCGTGGGCACTTTCGTTTCTTCCTTCGCCTTCACGGCCGGGGCTGCGGCTATGGGGTTCGGGATCAGCTCTTTGACCGATTCGCTCTTCGCCACAGCCTTTGGCGGAGCGGCAGCTGCGGGTGGAAGAACCGGCGCCTTCACTTCGGGCTTAGTCGGCTGCTTGGGCATTGGCGCTGGCGCGGCTAAAGAGTCCTTGGTGACTCCAGCCATCCGCGCTGCCAACCCTTGATCTGGCACACGCAGCGTGCGGTGAACCACTTCCAAGTCTGCGACCGGACGGCCAGCCATCTTGCCTAGCCAAGCGTTCCAGGCGGTCTTATCGGCAATACGATAGGCGTAGCCGAGAGCATTCGGGTTGCGACGGATCCCGTCCTCGGTCGGCACCCACCGCAACAGAATCATGCTGATCTGTGAACCGAAACCGGCGCCCAGATGCATTGCATACTGGACGGGATAGGCGCCGCCCTTCGACAGGTTCAAGAGACCTAACTCGGGATCGACTTCCTTGAAGTTTGCAACGGGCGGCACCAAACCCGTTTCCAGTGTCTTCACGGCAAGGACATCTTCAATGCCCGTGCCCATTGCATGACCAGTCATACCTTTGGTATTGGCGATCACAATTTGATCCGCGTTGCCGCCGAAGACGCGACGCAATGCATGGATCTCCGCCGAGGCGCTGCCGCCACGCGCGGGCGTGTAAGTTTCGTGAGAAACAAAAACCATTTGTGGCGCCATCTCATTACGGGTAAAGCCGCTGCAAGTTTCGGCTTCCGCCACCAGCCCCTCCATTACTTGACCGATGTGCTGGACATCGAGGCGAGTGCCATGAAACGCGCTATTGGCGGTAACCGCGCTCAACACTTCGCAGATGGGCTGAATTCCCCGTTCACGCGCGGCATCCAGACTCTCAACTACCAGGGCTGCGGCGCCCATGCCCATGATCAGGCCGTGCCGACGGCGGTCGAAAGGAATCGCAGCGTCCTCCACCTTTTCGTCGGTAGCTGCCGCGCCACTAGCCAGGAAGCCAGCACCCATCCATTCGATCAGATTGTCGGAGGTGACATCGTCCGCCGAGATGATGACCACGCGCCGGCACCGTCCGGCACGGATCCAGTCCTGCGCCAGCGAAATGGCCTGTGCGGTACTCGCGCAAGCTGCGTTGATTTGCGTGTTGGGACCGCGAGCGCCGATAAGCTCGGCGAATTGCGAATGCCCCATCGACAAAACTCTGAGCAGGAATCGCCGGTCGAAGACATACGGTTCTTTTTCGATTGCTTGGCGCAACTCCTGGATGCGCCGGTCCAGCTCCTCCCTAAGATCCGAATGGCCATTTCCTGCTGCTTGAAAGCGCAAGTTTTCCAGCGAAGCCAACTGCTCGCGGCGTTCATGGTCTTCGTAATAGCTCCCTAGTATGTCGGCGAAGGAGTCATAACCAGGGAAGGCGGAGCCAAAAATTACGCCTGTATCGTCACGCATGGTATCCGGCAATCCCCAGCGATCCGGCAACTGTGTACCTTTGGTCGTGATCTTATAGCGCATGACCAAGGGGATGCCAGCATCACGCAGCGCATCGATTCCGGCACCGATAGCCAAGCGGGTAACCTGGTCGAAAGCGGCCAAATGCTCGGAGGGGATGCCGAATTCACTCTCCAGATCGAAGGCACCGCCGCGACCTGCCAGCTTGATAACGTCCGCGACATCATGGATAGACTCGAACGTGGCCTCTCCCTGCTCACTCTTAACCAGGCGCCTAATGTGTTTGTCCGACATTTCCTGGCGGAAGCGGCGCGGGAATGGCAGCGATGAATTGGTCGCCGCGCAAGATACGTTCGATGTTGCTATCGTCGAAGATGCGCTCCGTTCCAGGCAAACCCAGGGACGCTCCGGTGATACCGACTTGGAGACTGGCGCTGGCAGAATTCTCGCCATGATGCCAGCCGGCCCGTTGGAGAGTCTCGGCGAACAGACGACCGAGTTCGTTGTAGCCCATTACCATTCGCCGGTCGTTGCCGAAACGGTGAGAAGGCGGGAACAGTTGCTGCGCGGCGTGCTGGTTTGGTGTCGTTGGCTGATGTGCCAATTGCGGACTGTGACGGAACAGGTTTCGCCGGTATCCCGGCCGCCACTTCCGCTACCCCACAGCCCAACCCCGCGGCATACAGGGCGCATAGCGCCTGGTTGAACGCCGGAATATCCCCGAATTTCGGATGGTTTGTGAACAGCGAAACCACGTCACCGCGTCCGCCGAGCACTTCTTCGGCAAATCCCTGCAATGCCTTCTTCGGCCCAACTTCAACAAAGACCCGGGCCCCGGCATCGTAGAGGGTGTTCAGGCCTTTCACGAATTGTACCGGCGACGCGACCTGCTGCGCGAGCAGGTCCAGCATCTGCGGAACAACGTTGGGGCCCGTGGGATAAAACTCGCCATTCACATTGGCGATCATCGGCAGTTGCGGCGGCTGGAGATTCAGGTGCGACAGCATCTGACGCAGCGGCTCGCTGGCGGGAGCGACGATCGAGGTGTGGAAAGCGTGGCTCACCGGCAATGGGGCCACGTCGTAGCCGGCTTGCAGGAAGATCTGCATGGCCTGCTCGACCGCCTGACTAGCCCCGCCGATAACCGACTGCTGCCCGCTGTTCACGTTGGCGATCACAACGTAGCCATTGATGGTCTTCAAGATCCGCTCGACTTCGGCCAGCGGCGCAAAGACCGCCGCCATCTTGCCGGTGTCTTTCACTGCCACTTGAGTCATTCCACGACCGCGGGCACTAACTGCCTGCAGGGCTTTTTCGAAGGTGAGCGAGCCGGATGCGACCAGCGCACCATATTCGCCCAAGCTGTGCCCCATCGTCATGTCGGGCTCGATGCCATAGGCGTCCAACAGGCGGGTCAGAGCAAGGTCGATGGTCAGCACGGTGGGCTGAGTGATCTCGGTCTGGCGCAGATCTTCTTCCGCTTTCGCTACGGCGTCCGCATTGGTTTGATCAACGAAGATAAACTCGCTCAGCGGCTTGCCGAGTAGCGGAGTCATGATGCGATCTGCTTCGGCGAAAGTTTCGGCCACGATTGGTTCGGCGGCGCGAAGAGGCTCAAGCATGTTGACGTACTGCGAGCCTTGGCCGGTATAAAGGAATGCCACTTTGCCGGCATGGCCGCGTTCCACGGAAGATCCCTTGCGGACGCAACGCCTTCCAGATTGGCGCTTGATTGGCTTTTAGCGCCTTGAGCGCCTTGGTCGATTTGTCTGCCAAATCGGCGGCATCGGCGTAGTCAATCGCAAGGCGTTCAGGCGCTCTCAGGTCCGATTCTGCGGGAGCGGCAGGCGCTGGTATGCGGCCCGCTACGGCATCTTTCTGAACTGCCTGCAGACGATCGGCCAGTTCCGCATCCGAGGCAGCGCCGATCACGAGTGCGCCTCGTAACGGAGCTTTGCAGGAGACGGCCGCCGGCGACGGAGCTGCCACAGTTGCCACAGGAACAATATATGCCGCGCTGACAGTCTGCTCCGCCACAACTGGCGATGGCGTAGTGACGGCGACCGACCGCTTGCCGTTTCCGTTGAGCCTGCCGGGTATGTACTCTTCCAGCACGGCGTGGAAGTTGGTGCCGCCAAAGCCGAAGGCGCTCAGGCCAGCGCGCCGCGGGGTATCTGCCGGCACCGTCCACGGTCGCAACTCGGTATTGACATAGAGCGGGGAGTGAGCAAAGTCGATGGCCGGATTGGGATGCTTGAAATTCAGGCTTGGCGGCAACACCTTATCGCGAAGCGCCAGGATGGTTTTCAGTAATCCCGCCGCGCCCGCAGCTCCTTTGAGATGCCCAATGTTCGATTTGACCGAGCCGAGCGCCACCGACCCGGCGGGGAGATTGAAACCTGCTGAGCACATCGGCCATGCTTTGCAACTTCGATGGCGTCGCCCACGCTGGTCGAGGTGCCGTGGCCTTCCATCAAGGTCCCGGCAGCGGGAGATAACCCGGCATTCTGCCAGCCGCGCTCGATGGCGAATTTCTGGCCAATCGGGTTGGGCGCCGTAATCCCTTTTCCCTTGCCGTCGCTCGCACCCCCGATCCCGCGCAGCACGGCATAGATCTTGTCACCATCGCGCTCGGCATCGGCCAGACGCTTGAGCAAGAAGATCGCAGCGCCTTCGCCCATTACGAAGCCATCGGCTCCCTCGGCGTAGGGCCGGCTATCGGTCGCCGAGAGCGCGCCAATCTTGCAAAACTTGACGAAGGTTGGAGCACCCATGTTGCGGTCGATACCGCCGCAAACTGCTACGTCAAAATCGTTCTCCACGAGCCCTTCGACCGCCGAACTGATCGCCGCCATCGCCGAGGCGCAAGCGGCATCGCACACGTAATTGGGTCCGTGAAAGTTGTAGATATTCGCGATGCGGCCGGCAATGCAGTTGGCCAATTCGCCGGGCATACTGTCTTCCGTAATCTCAGGGAGCAGCTTGGCCATGCGGTCATGCAATTCCCGCGTAATGTCTCTGGCGGACCGCCGCCGGTAACGCGGCAAAGCTGGCGCTTTCGGCCAGCTCATCGAGCATATTCAGGAAAGTGGACGCGCAACGACGTGAGGTAGTGCCTCTCTCCGGCCATGGCATTGCCCAGAATCACCGCCGTACGATCGAGATTCAGCGGCCGCTTGGGATAACCGTAATCTTCCAATGCTTCGCGGGTAGACGCGATGGCCCATTTTTGCGCAATGTCCATGGCATCGACGACGCGCGGCGGGATAGGCAGGTGCCACTTCATCGGTTCCCACACGTATTCGCGCACCCAGCCACCGATCTTGGAGTAGGTCTTGTCGGGTGCAGCGCGATCAGCATCGTAGTACAGCGCTGGGTCCCAACGGTTGGATGGAACCTCGCTGATGCTGTAACGGCTGTTCTTTACGTTTTCCCAAAAAGCCGGTACGTTCACGGCGTCGGGTAGAACTGCCCCTGCGCCCACAATCGCAATGGCACGATGAGCGGTGTTTTCCATAACTGGTCACTTCCTCTGGATATTCTTTTGACTCGAACAAAGATGACGGCCATCGGGCGACTAAAAGGCAGGCGTTTGGAGCTTGGGCCTTGTTGCTCTTCTCTCAGCAAGAGAGGAGCATCCACTCTCACGGCCTGGATGAACCGGGGGCGCCCGAGAGCATTCCTACTGTGACAGGCGGACTGGTACGGTGTCAGTGATGTAACGTGGGGAACTCGGTGATGCAGGCCACATGGCCTAGTGACAGCTTACGTATTACAACACATATATTATGTAGTACAACACATATAGTATGTGTTACAACATATAATGTGGCATATTACCCTTGATTCGGCACCATAGGAGTTTCGAATTTTGTTCGCTTGTCCGGTAAAGAGCAAAGGCATCCGGCCCGCGAAAAGCGAATCGAATGCCTGTGGGTTTGCCAGTTCTAAACCAGGACGGGCTGTTCCGCTTCTTTTTTCAGCCGGCTATACAGTACGTCAGCTACGTAATCCATATCCGAGATCAGGCCGGTCTGCGCACGGTGGATAGCGAGCAGTCCGAGGTCAAGTTCAAACGCAGCCATCTCCGCGTCGCTCACGCCACCGGCTCCTGCCACCCAACGCAACCCTTCTTCGGTCACCTTGAGAGCTGCTTCGCGGGCGAAAATGCGGCTGATGGCCGCCAGCGCCGTTGCGTCGAAGCGGTCGTTCGCCTTCTCATGCAGCCTGCCTTCCGCAGCCAGCGCAGCCCGGCGGGCCAGCGTAGCAGCGCATTCGGCATACGCAATCCACTCACCAACGCGCAGCAGAATGTGCTGAAAGCGGGTAAGCCGATGAATGCGCGCCTTCTCCATCACCTCAGCAAGGGCGTGCAGCGCCAGGGCCGCGACATCCGCGCCAACGTTGGGATGCGCGGCATGCAGCGCTTCGACCTCGCGCGCACGATCATGATAGTGCTGTCCGCGCGTCTTGAGATGGAGCTGCCAGCGATCGCGGCTGATCGTCATCTCCATGATCTCCGAGGTACCCTCGTAGATGCGGGTGATGCGCACGTCGCGGCTGACCTTCTCGACCATGTACTCGTGGGTGTAGCCGTAGCCCCCCAGCGCCTGGATGCTGGCGTCGGCGGCGGCATCGCCGGCTTCGGTGGACATGTACTTGGCGATCGCGCCTTCGGTGTTGAGGCTTCCCTCGTTGCCAGCGTCGATGCGTTGCGCCGTCTCTTCTATAAAGGCGCGTCCGGCCTCCAGCTTCACTACGTTGGGCACGATCAGCTTGTGGGTGTAGCCCTGCTTCTCCGAGAGCGGCGTGCCACCCTGGATTCGCTTGGTGGAATAGGGGATGGCGCGGTCCAGCGCGGACCAACCGGCGCCCAGTCCGAAGGCCGCGACCATAACCCGCGTGTAACCGAAGACCAGCTGGGCCTGGATGAGCCCTTGGCCCTCGACGCCACCGACGAGCCGGTCGGCATCGACGTAAACGTCGGTGAGAGCCAGCGCTGCCGTGTTGCTCAGACGAATGCCGTGCTTGTCCTCGGGTTCATCGTGAGCAAAACCCTTGGTGCCCGCGTCCACGATGAACCAGCTTGGCCCGGCGGGCGTATTGGCCAGGATGGTGCAATAGTCCGCAATTCCGCCGTTGCTGATCCACTGCTTGCTGCCGTTGATTTTGTAGCCGACGACTTTGCCGTCTTTTTCGACGCGATCGGCGGTCGTCTTCAGCGCGCCCAGGTCGCTGCCCGCTTCCGGTTCGGTCGCGCCGTAGGCGAACAGAACGCCCTCGTCGGCGATCTTGCCCAGCCACTTCCTTTTCTGCTCGGGAGTGGCGCCGAACGTGATTGGATCGCTGCCCAGGAATGTGGCGAACAGCGAGGTGGCGAGGCCCAGGTCGATGCGCGCCATCTGCTCGCATATAAGATAGACGTCCATGGTGCTGCCGCCCATGCCGCCGTACTCTTCCGGAATGAACAGCAGTTGAATGCCCAGTTTGTCTGGGTCAGACATTTGCCGAACGATGTCCACTGGACATTCATCGCGTTCATCCAATGCGATCAGCTCTTCATCAGGCAGGCGTTTCTTCGCGAAATCCCGGAGCGACTTCAAACTCAGTTGCAATGTCTTCTTGGTAATCATTGTCGGTGCCTCTCTTTGCCTCTTAGACCGAGACCTGTTTCGTTTCCCGGACCTTGCTGGTCAACTCCGGCAGGAACTCCAGGATGTCGTCCACAATTCCGATATCTGCCACCTGAAAAATCGGGGCTTTGGGGTTCTTGTTAATGGCGACGATGAATGGGTTCCCCTTAAGTCCAGCCAAGTGTTGGAACGAGCCACTGATGCCACACGCCATGTAAACCTTGGGTTTGACCGTCTTTCCGGACGAGCCCACCTGGCGCGATTTCGGCAGCCACTTGGCGTCAACCACGGGCCGGGAACAACTCACCGCCGCGCCCAACGTTTCGGCCAGTTCCTCAGCGATGCCGATGTTGTCTTTTTCCTGAATGCCACGGCCGACGGAGACCAGAACGGCGTGTTTTGTAATATCGACATCACCTGCCTCGGCGACAACGGTCTCAAGATAGCGCCGTCCCGCTGTCAAAGCGCCGATGCCCGCCGACTTATCAATGATGACGCCATTGATGGGAGCACCTTCCTGCGGCTTGAATGCTCCGGGACGCAGGTTGAGAACCGCGCCGGATGACGCATCGCAACGCACGTGCGCGCTCACTTGTCCACCGAACTCCTGCCGAATCAGCTTTAGATTGGCCCCTTCAATCCCTTCGATGCCCAAAACATCGGAGACAAATGGCGAGTCCATCTTGACGGCAAGACCGGGTGAGAGGTCGATTCCAAAATGTGAGTGCGAGACCAGCACGATGCCATCGTGTGGCAGGACATTCAGCAGAGCTTTGCGGACCAGCTCAGCATTAGGGTAAGCAAGTGCCTGATTCGCGATTTTCCATACCTCGGCGTAGAAGCCACGCACGGCTTCGCAAACGGCATCCAATTCCGCTCCCCAACCGATGACCACAGCCACCGGCGACGCAGCAGCGTCGATTTTTTTTGCGGCGGCTACGAGCTCGGCCGCTGAGTCGTCGGCAATGCCGCCCTTGTGTGCAATGTAGGCGAAGATGCGTGCCATTAGTTCAACCCTCCTTTGGCCTTCATTAACTCAATCAGTTTGGCGATGATCTGCTCCCGGTCGCCTTCCAGCATCTCGGCTCCCTTGCCAAGCGAGGGCACGAAATAGTCCACCCGTTTGACCTTAGCTCCGGCATCCCCGACCGCACTTGCATCTACACCGAGATCGGACGCACCGAAGGTTGGAACCTCTACCGACGCTACTTGCCGGATGCCTCGCATCCCGACGTAACGCGGCTCATTGATGCCGGTCTGAATCGAGAGCACACAAGGGAGATCAATCTCGTTCATCTCCTTGTTACCGCCTTCGATTTCCCGGCTTACCTTCAGCTTGTCGCCATCAACGGCGATGGAATTCACCAGAGAAGCAAACGGATAGTCGAGCAGGGCGGCCAGCATCCCGCCAACCTGGGCGCCGCCATCCTCAGCCTGCACTCCGGTCAGAATTAGGTCGTAATGCCCTTTCTGCACGAAGGCCTTTAGGATTTCTGCAATACCTCTGCCGTCCGATCCGTTGAAGGCCGCGTCAGAGATCAACACGCCGCGATTTGCACCCATGGCCATCTCTCGACGCAGCACCTCCTCGTCATCATCGCCGCCAACCGTAACCACGGTGACGCTGCCGCCGGTCTTGGCGGTGATCTGCAGAGCCTCCTCGACAGCGTAGTTGTCGGGTTCGTTGATCGAATACACCAAGTCGTCACGCTCGATATCGTTCCCGGCAGTGTTGAGTTGAATCTCGTTCTCAGAAGTGTCAGGCACTCGTCTTACGCAAACTAGGATTTCCACTTTGACTCTCCACGAATTGATGTGCTCCGTTTCACGATTGGTGTCGTCCAGCCAATACGGGTAGTGCGGCGCTTTAGCTGGATAGTCATTTGTTTCGGCCGCTCTTGAAGGGGCACGGCTTCAGCCGTGCCATAAACTCGCCGTCATCATGGCGGCTTCAGCCTCTGAGGGACTTCGGTGTTGAAACCAAGTGCGACTTCCCTCAGCGGCTAAAGCCCACCTCTTCATACCCATAACGGCACGGCTGAAGCCGTGCCCCTTCAAGAGCGGCTGAAGCGATTTTTCTTCCTACGTCTGCGTGCGGCCTGAAGCCAGCACTATTCGCACACAACCGCAGACTCTATTTGCTCGGCCGGGAGACTTATCTCCTTCGGTCTTTCCCGCACGAGCTGTCTGTCTACCAGTTCCGCCAGGTCAATGGCGGTCATCTTGCCTTCCAGGCCCACGACCTTGATCGCATCCTCTATATTGGCCATACAGAACGGGCAGGCAGTCACGATCACATTGGCCCCAGCTTCCGCGGCCATCCGGACTCTCTTTACGCCCATCCTCTCGTCTTCTTTCGGTTCGTAGAACAGCATCAGCCCGCCACCGCCGCAACAGAACGAGCGGTCACGGCAGCGGCTCATCTCGACCCTCTTCAAACCAGGAATCGCATCCAGCACGTCTCGGGGGTCCTCGTAAACTTGGTTGTGTCGCCCCAGATAGCACGGGTCGTGATAGGCATACACGTTGTCTGGGTTTTCTACGGGGTCGAGCTTGAGCTTGCCCGATTTCACTTCCCGGCAGAGGACCTGGCTGATGTGCTCCACGGGCGGCACATCTTTGTAGTCATGCTTTAGCGCATTGTAGGCGTGTGGATCGGCGGTTATGATGCGGTGAACTCCAGACGCCTTTATCGCATCCACGTTCTGGTCTCGCAGGGCCATGAACAACGTTTCTTCGCCGAATCGACGAGCATCATGCCCACTATCTTTTTCCGCAGCACCCAGGATTCCGAAATTCACTCCAGCCGAGTCGAGAATCCTCGCCGTAGCGCGCCCGATCGACTGCATGCGGTCATCGTAGGAGGTGATACTGTCGACGAAGTACAACGTATCCGCGGTGTTCTTGCCATCGAGGATCTTGACCGCGCAGCCTTGCTGGAACTCTTTCGCCTTTGTCCACTCGGCCCGTTTCTTCTCCATCTTGCCGTAGGGATTGCCACGGCTCTCGAGGGCCTTCAGTGGCTTCTGCAAGGACTGGGGTACGTTGCCGTCGTCAATCATTCCGCGCCGCAGATCGACGATCTTGTCGATGTACTGGATCAGCAACGGGCATTCCTCTTCGCAGGCGCCGCAGGTTGTGCAAGACCAGATTTCGTCTTCGGAATAAATGCCACCAATCAATGGCGTGCCATTCCCTGCTTTGCCGAACATCGGATAGTGCTGAAAGCTGTAGTCTCTCGCCTTAATGGTGAGGAACCTTGGCGACAGCGGCCTTCCCACGGCGTTGGCCGAGCATTGGTCCGAGCACCGCCCGCAGTCGGCGCAGGAATAGAAATCGAGCATGTGCTTCCAGGTGAAGTCCTCGAACGTCTTCACGCCGAAGGATTTCACCTGATCCAGATTCTCGTCGGCGACATCCCATCTCACCGGCTTTACCGTTCCGCGGTCCAACTTGGCGAAGTAGACATTGAACAGAGATGTTTCCACGTGGAACTGAATTCCGAACGGCCGGTAGCAGAGCAAAAAGTAAAAGGTCAGGACATCGACAAAATAGGCCCCGAAGTGGACGCTCTGGAGCGTCGGCAATGAAGTCGAACCGAGAACGCTCTTCAATATCCACGGCAACGACAGCACCGCCAGAAACTCAGCAGGCTGGCCCCGTTGCGACTGAAAGGCCGCCCCGCTGGCCTCGAAGAGGCTCTCAGTCGCCATCAGCAGCGCAATCAGCCCAAGAGGAAGATAGCATCGACTGGATGACCTTTGCCATATCTGGCAGGCACCGCGTACCGCGCGGGCTTGAATACCAGTCGACGAGTAGCGGCGACTACCATGCAAAGGAAGACAATGGTCGCAGCGTAGTCCTTGACAATGTTGTAGATATGACCTATTCCTTCCGAGGACCCGGGCAGAACGAAATCCCTGGAGACACCGAGAATCAGTAGCGAGAAGGCCTGAGTCGCAAGAATAAGGAAGCCCGCAAAAAAAAGGATGTGCATGGTCCCTGCGGTCGGGTAGCGCGGATGTTTCCACTGCCCCAGCCAATATTGCAGTACCCTCTCCAATCGGACGAAAGGCCGATCAAAGCGCCAATCGCGTTCGCCCCGGATGAGCGGCACCATTCGCTTCGACACAATATATAAGAAGCAATCGATCCCCAGAAGATTGAGGACAATGAATAGCTCCCGCCCGGTTATCAACCAATACGTCACTTGGGCGGGTGACTGGATGCCTTCCACCATAACGCTCAACATCTCCTACTCGCCAGATCCCGTACTCCCGCAAGTATTTCTTGAGGGCTAACGCAAGAAGCAGCTGCCGGACGCGCAGGATGATGAGACCAAATGGCGGCAACTGCGTTGCGCCCTTGTAACACCGAGAAATAGCTCAGGGGGTACTGCTGCCCCCGAGCACCCGGGAGTAAGGCTCAGTTTGAAGGGCAAGCGGACATTATGTCTGTGATGCGAAGTACAGTGTGCCTGTGATGCCGAGTACTTTGTAACGTGACGCTTCACGGATGCGAGCAAAAGCGGAGTTTGTTGCGACGTCGCAATGCCGAAAGGTCGTCGCGAGCAGAATCCTAGATCAAAGTCACAGTAGCTATATCGAGAGTGTACGGTTAGTGCGGCGCACTTATAGGGTCTCGCGCTCGAAGGAGCACCTCTTCAGCTGTGCCATAGGTCGCTATTATCATCGTGGCCATAGCCAGTGGGGGACTGCGGTGTGACGCGAACTGCAATTCCCTTAGGTGCTGCTCAAGCCCAACCCTCACGCCCAGGTAACGGCACGGTTGAAGTTATGCCCCTTCAATGGTTCCGCTATCAGCCCACGATGCGAGCGTGTCCCTTATTGCTTGAATGCCGGATCCGCTACCGCGTCCGGCCGTGGCTTCCACTCGAGGGTGTAATACTCGCCACGCTCCCGGCCCCACGGATCGAACGCATTTGTCACATGTTGCAATTCCGGAGTCAACTCCGGAATGTTTCGCATCAGTACCCGCTTGAGCGGCGAAACTGGCTGCTTATGCCCATTTGGCATCCCCGCCTCGATCATTTCCGGTCCCGGACCGTTATGGTTCACCCAGTCGATACCCAACTGCGTGTAGAACTCGGGACGGAAGCTCGAAGTGAAGAAACGATCGCTGTATAACCTCCGCGACGCATTCAGAATGAAGACGACAAACTGTGTCTCCGAGATCGCAAATCCATGCGGTCTGGTCGATTCCGCAAGCCACCCGACAACCGTGTCCACATCCTCGATGTTGTCGATCGACCGAGCCGTCAGGATGGCCCAGACAGTCATTGATCGGTGAACCATCTTCGTTCACCTGCGCGTCCGTGATTACTTTCGAGGAATCGCAAACGTGGGTGCCGTAAACCTCGCGTAATTGCGCGACCATCTCTTGCTGCTGCTTGTGGGCAGCGGAATCGGCTGGGAGGCTCTTGTCCATGAAGTCGTCGTAGCTGGTCAATTGACGCAAGCCATACTGCCGCCGAAACTCATTGAAACGTGGCACGCCATGCTCGCGGTCACGAATCAGATCGAGCGCCGCAATATCGATCTGCCCGGTAGGAGTATCGAGCCGCGGCAGATGAATGTTCTGCATGAACTGTGGATGGTTGTGCAGAGCGAGCAGCCCCAGACGCTGCCGGCCCAGGCTCAGACCCCAGTTCGCCATCCCCCGCGATCGCATTGCGTCGGTGGCTTTGCCCTCGAACGTATCGATCACGGCGACTTTCTGCACTATCTGGTTCGGGTCCTTGCTCATATCGCGGTACTCGATCAAGTCGGGAACCAGCGGGTGCAAGCGGTACACGGTGACGAATTCTTCGGGGAAGTTGAATGGCGATCCGAAATGATTCACGCCGCCATTGACGTCGTTCGGATTGGTGATGTCATAGTTTGGAACCATGCTGCCGAGGCCAAAGATTCCCGGTCCGGAGGCGAAGACGCGAATACCATTGCGACTCCTTCGTGACGTCCTTCGATTTGCCGAAATTGCGGACGATGATATCTGACAGCGCCTTGGAAACGTCCGGGTCGCCAGTACCGAGAAGCCCGTTCCAGTTGGCGTTCATGCCCTTGTAGAGCGGCTCGTCATAAAGCAGCTGCGGCGTCCATTCGATGGTATGGATCTTGGCAATCTCGGCCGACACCACCAGCCGCGCCACCGGAAAAGTTCATCCGGCGTGACGTCCTGGTTGCGGATCACGCGTTTTGGATCGGAGGGATTGCGCAGGCCGCTGTCGGCGTTTGGCATTCGCGCCGTTTGCCTACGAAATTCATCTACAAACGAGTTGTGCTCCCGAGCAAAAAGGTTGTGATAGAAGCTCAGTCCGATTGACCAGTTATCCGGAAATGCTACGGACTCCTGCCCGGTCCACTGCGGCTGCATCGGATCGGTGGCCTGCAGAATGGGCAAATAGCCCACACCGGGCATTCCAGTGACTGGTTCAAGCAGCATCTTCGCAGGGTCATTCGGATCGCGCTTCACTCGCCTCCACGAAATCTCGTCGAAGCCATACAGCTGCGATGCGTCCCACCACGCGGTGTTCTTATTACTGAATGTTTTCGGTGCGCGCGTCAAGTAATTATGGCCACCGCTGGAAAACTGATCGGGCGCAGAACTCTGCAGCACGTAAGCGTTGTCCACCTGATCGGCGGGACGGCATCCCAACTTCTGAACATCGTCCGGTGTGAGCGGTGTCGCGACGTTATTTACCAACTGTGTCTTGCAACCAACCTCCATCATCTCAGCAGCATTGTGGCCCTCCTCCATGTGCGAGAACCAATCGTGCGTCATGAATTGAATCCAGTAGGCGGCAAGCACATTGAAGAAGGGGGCCTTTTGATAATCGCAGTTCGCGGCGGGCGAATTATTGGGGAGGCCAAATCCTGCGTTACAGGCGCTGGGATTAGACTGTACCCGCGTAAATAGTTTGCGGCTGATGACTTGAGGATCAGGCGTCAGCAAGCCGATCCGGCCTCCGTGGCGGTTCTTGGTTAATTCCGTCTGCCCCAGGTGCGGGAAGGTGGTATCGAACTCGACATTGCGGGCGAACGGCGTGCCCGTGGAACCCATCAAGGGGTTGCGAAGGTCATTGCAGATTCCCGTCAAGGTGCGGGCGCGAATCAGATCGCCCGTGCACACCTGCTCCCCATCGCCGCCGATCGGCCAGGTAGTACTTACTGTCCTTAGGCAGGCGCATCTCCGGCCACGTCTTGATTGCTGCACCCCCGACGCCCGCACGCCCAGTGACGTAGGTCTGATACGTTCCGTTGTTGTCGAAGAGATTGAACTTGATCAACTCGATGCGCTCATACTCCAGATCGAGCAGCGCGCCTGTGACCCCGCGGAACGCTGGGCCCTTCGTGGAAATAAAACCGGACGGCAGTGAAGACATATCTCCGGTTCCCCAATATTGCGACCAATCGACCCAAGGGGTCAGGCGAAATTGAAGAGTTTTCTGTCCGCCGCGGCAGAGGGCTGTCGCCTCGGTGACCTTGCCCTCAAAACGCTGATTGCGTATGTCGGCGATCTTGCGAAAACCGCTTAGTACCATTTGAGCGCATGCCTGAAGTTCCGCCGCCTCCTCCTTCTTGGGGTTTGAGCTATCAACGACCGGAGCAGCCAGTGATCCAAGTGGACACACGAATAGTACGCACAGCAAAAGTAGGAAGCAGGTTTTCATAGGCGCACCATGATTCAGCTTATTCAGTTTGAAGTCAAGGAATTTAGCAGAGGGAATGAGACGGTTCGACCGGAGACTGCCGGCGGTCGTGTAACCGGCCGCTGTAACACCCCCCGGCATACGTCACAGCTTCCCGGCCGCATCAGCGACGCAGTCGCGGAGCACGGTTCCGCTCGTCACCAGCGCGGAGAAATGGCCGGCCGGGATCCAGCGCAATGTACTTCCCTGCCAGTGCCGATGCAGGCGCTCGGTCTCGTTGCTCGGCACATACCCGTCGCGCGTGCATCCCGCAATGATGGCTGCGTCCACCCTGATGGGCGGAGGATAGCGCGTGATATCGGCTACGGCAAACAGTTGCTGGAGCCGCTCGCGTGCGGCGGCGCGCAAGTTTGCGCCGCCACCGAGGACGTCAAGATCGACGCTCCACGACAGTAGTCCGCGGGTGTAGATACTACTCGCAGAAGCGCCCGTGGCCAGTGCCGCACATGCGACGGAAAATGGACACACCGCCGCGGTGATCGCGGCCATATGGCCGCCCATACTGTAACCGGCCACAACCAGCTTTGGATACCGCTCGCTCAGATTTTCCAGCAGCGCGCGGGCCTCCAGCACCATGCCGAGCGCCATTAATCCGTGATCGCTGGCCGTGATCAGCGATGGCCCCCCTGGCACCCGCCGGCGACCATAGAAAGGGCTTACAAGAAAGTAGAGGTCAAGTCCTCGCGCTATGAGGGGACCAAAGACGTGCTCGCGTGGCTGATAACCTTCATCGCGCGAAGCCGCCAGGATAACGCAGGCGGCACGATTACCGGCGCGTAACATCGCACGCACATGTACGGTGCGCGTTTCCTTGGGGAGCAACTCCAACGGAGAGGTAAACGTACCGTCGCGCCGCACGATCCGGCCACGCTTACGCGCCGAGTGCCACTCGATGGAAACCGGAGAAGGCGGATCACTGTAGGAAACGCGGGTTGAAAGCTCTGTTAGGAGCCACTCCTCTCCCCAGCCGTGCGAAAACAGCTTCGATGCGCGCGACATCCCCGCTACCAGCAAGTCGAGTGGGTGCGCGTCCTTTACGGAGCCATCCCCAACAAAGCTGCGGATCAAGCGATTGGTTATCTCCATGGTGCACTTGAGTGATGCAGTGTTTGGCTCGATTTGAACAATATTGGCACAAGATGTTACTTGAAACCTGGCACGGACGACAGAGTTTTTTTGAAAGGACGTAGGCAGGCTCAGCGCGTTCGGAAAGCAACTTGGCGTTGCTACGGAAGGTCGAGGGGTAGCTTCATACAACTTAGCGTTCCGCTATAGTATGGAAACTTAGGACCATGACTGGCGAAGTTACTCACACTACGATTGCACCTGCCGGGGCGACCGTCACTCTTCTGTACGACGACTGGTATCCCGCACTGCGCTCGTCGACTATCTCCGGGAAGCACATGGCGACGGCCATGCTGCTGGGTATTCCGTTGGTCTTTGGACGGACCGTGGAGGGCCGTTATTTTGCTGTGCGCGATACCTGTCCTCACCGTGGCATTCCGCTTTCCTATGGATGGTTCGATGGGCGGCAGGTCACCTGTAAGTATCATGGCTGGTCCTTCGAGGCGGTATCTGGACAGTGCCGTGAGATTCCTTCGCTAACCAGCCGCGATTCCCTCGACCCCTCACGCATTTATGCCGCTGCGTTTCCTTGTGAGGAGCGCGACGGCCATTTGTGGGTGTACGTTCCCCAACCCGGGAGAGGCAAGCTGAGGGCGGACGATCTCGCGAAACTTCCGCCCGTGCCTGAGGTTCCGAAATTCAGCCAGCGCTATCGCAGCGCGCATCTGTGGGCTGATTTGCCCTGCAATGTTGACCACGGCATCATCGGACTCATGGATCCGGCGCATGGACCCTTTGTTCACCAAGCGTGGTGGTGGCGCTCGAAGCAGAGTATTCATGAGAAGGAGAAGCAGTTCGAGCCCATTGAGAACGGCTTCCGTATGACCGCGCATCAACCGTCGGCCAACAGCGCGCCCTACAAGCTGCTGGGAGTCTACGGTCAACCGATCACGACGACCATCGACTTCGTCCTGCCCAACCGGCGTTACGAAATCATCCGCTGCGGCGAGAAATGGTTCGCCAGCCTCACCACGGTGACACCGACAACCGAGAACCATTGCCGCATTGACGTCTGCGCGGCGTGGAACATTTTTCTCCACGTGCCGTTTCTTACGCCGATCGCCAAGTTCTTTGGGCGGCAGTTCGTCCGCCAGGACCAGTTGACCATGATCCAGCAGGCAGAGGGACTGAAACATAATCCCAGCCTCATGCTGATTGACGATGCGGACCGTCCAGCCAAATGGTATTTCGAGCTGAAACAGGCGCGCCTGGAGTCGCAAGCCACGGGTACTCCCATGCGACATCCTATGACTGGGCCGGTGACGCTGCGATGGAGAAGCTGAGCTGTGAGGACCCCGGTGCAGCTTTCCTGGCGGGTGAAGTCTCAGTTGCGGACGCTGATCATCTTCGCCATCATCGGAGTGGCAGCGGGAATTTTCATCCTCTATCCCACCAATGAGTTTGTATATTTTTACGAACACCGGCAGGGCGAATCCACGCCGATAGCATTCGCTACTTCGCAGTTACAACAGTCCTTACGCGGCGGCACTCCGAAGAAGACAGCCTTCTATGGCATCGTGGGCCTGGTTTTGAGTATGTCAGCTGCCGCCCTCTATTCAACCCTGCATCGTCGCTCCGAACGGATTGAGCAGTTGAGTGCGGCGCTTGCGGGAGACTTGCGGGCGCTGATCGCTCGTGGCGAAAGCGCCAACCTGGAATTCAAGTCTTCGTTCCGCTGGGACCTGCGCGAGAACAAGCTCAACCGCGGGCTGGAAGCCGTGGTCCTTAAGACGCTTGCAGGCTATATGAACGGCAGCGGCGGAACCCTGCTCATCGGAGTCGCCGACGACGGATCGATCGTTGGATTGGACCGCGATTACATGACTTTGAAGAAGCCGGACCGCGACGGATTCGAGCAGGCTCTCATGACAGTAATAGCCGCCAAGCTGGGCGCCGATGCCTGCCATACCGTCCAGATTGTCTTTCATTCGTTGGAGAGCAAGGATGTGTGTCGCATCATGGTCTCTCCTGCGCATCGTCCGGTGTACGTGAGGGATGGCGATAATCCCAGGCTGTACGTGCGCACGGGGGTCAGCACTCGCGAACTCAATGTTCAGGAAGCGATCAACTACACGACCGCGCGCTGGCCCAAGTAAGCCTGGATTCCATGATCCGGCTAGTGCGGGACTTTCAGGCGCGTACTAACTGTAAAAGGGATACAAGAATCCTGAAACTGTTTAGGTCGGTGTTAAACCTAGCAAGGTCAGCGGGTCATGGGCCTGCGATCTGCATCGCACACTGCGCCAGCCGGAGTGTAGGGCGCTTTGTTTTGCGTAAAGCACCAATTAACCTGCTCGCGTGAGAATTCATTGACCACGCTGGCGGGCACATCGGCCTCTTTCACTGCCTTGAACTCGAAGGTGATGCTCCCGTCAGGCGCAACGGTCGCCAGCAGATATCCATAAACATCGGTCATGGCAACGGTGGCCGCAGCGTGGTCCTGCGGCAGGCGATAGCGCACAGCCCCGGCAGAACCCACAATCCATCCGGGCAAGACGTCGCCAGCATGGCAGGCGGTGGCGTAAATGTTGTTCATCACGAAGTGCGAATGGCTCGCCACTACATATACGTTTTTCTGGGTGCTGTGTCGAAAGGCCACCAGCTGAGCATAGACATTCCGACCGCTGGCCTGTTCCTGCGCGGAATCGTTCATGCTATGACCGGCAGAAAGACTGTCGGGCAATGCGGCGTGCATCCCAAGTACGACAGTTCGAATGGAGCTGTCTTTGGCGTCACGAGCCAGGACGCTCTGGAACCATGCCATCTGGCCGGCATCGAACTCTTCCGCCGAGGCGTTGTCCATGCTGATGAAGTCAACTCCACGTTCGATCCAGTGATAGTAGGCCTTCAAGACGTGGTCGCTGGGATTGTCTGCCAGGCGCTGCCGCTGCACCACCGATTGGTTGAGCCAGTCGGCGAACTGCGCGATATACAGACCTCTCGTCATGGGCGGAACGAGTTCGTGGTTGCCGATCTCCAGAAACACTGGCAAATCTCCGAAGGGCAGTAATTGGTGCTGGATGAAGTCAGGCCACGCAGCGGCGAAGTAGTTGCTGATGGTGGAAGCCGGATGAGTGTGGAGGTAGTCCTCGTCGAAGGTGTAGATGGCCCGATAGTCGCCGAGATGCCAATAGAAAGACGCACCATCGCGACGGACTCCCTCGGCGATTGCTGGCATCACGATGTCACCGCAGTTGCGCGAGTCACCGGAAACTGCGAATTTCCAACTGGCAGAACTGGGCGTCTCTTGGGCTCCACTTGACGCGGTGGCACAGAGGATAAGGGACAGAGTCAGGATCCCGAATCGAACTAGAAACTTTCGCCTGGACACCAATTTCGTCCACGGCATTCTTACCCAACAATTGACCATCTCTCCCCCAAACGAAAAGACGCCAAATCGGCTTGTCGCTGTTCTACATTACCTGATTGCCTTCTCCTCAATGGAAAATTTCATTTCGCCCTCTCGCATTGATATTCGAGTAGTAACAAGATAAGCTGGCCGTCTCGATCCTGCGCGTGGGAGGCTAGAAGAACGCACCTAGGCAAGGTGCGCTCACGGCTCCAGCCCCCCGGTGGTCCTTTCGATGACTGGCTCCGGTACCGTGATGTCGGGTACTGCTGCACCTTTCTTTCTGCGCAGCTCGCGCGGCAGGCTCGATTTTGTCAGCCACAATCCGATCGCCGCGGCCGCCAGCCAAGTCACGCTGATCAGCGCCAAGGAAAGCAGATCGGCCTTCCGACTACCATCCACGACAATCGTCCGGCCGACGAAGTAGCAGACCACAGCCGCCAAGATTGCCGTTCCCAGCGACTTCGTCAGTTCCAGCCATGGCATCCCAGCCAAGGGGACGAGCTTCTTCCGATTCAACAGCCAGGCCAGCGCGACCGTATGCATGAAGATCCCGACGTCCGAAGCCATTGCCAATCCGGTCACGCCGAAACGGTGGAAGAACACTGAGTACACAGGAAGCGATGCCGCCACGATGACGGTGCTGGCGATCATAGGCGTCAGAGTGTCGCCCGCGGCATAGAAAGCACGAGAGTACAGCGCCTGCGCTGACCACAGCGCCAGCGAGAGAGCGAACCAAAAGAAATAAACTGCCGTCTCCCGAGAGTCCTGAAAACTGAAGCGCCCGCGGCGATAGACAAGGTCAATAAGCGGGAGGGCTGCTGGCATCATCCATGCGGCCGAAAGAAACGACGCCGCCGAGATGCGATACACCGACCCATTGACAGTGTCGGCGAAATCCTTGCGCCTACCCTCGCCAAAGAGCCGCGCGAAGAAAGGCATCGAGGCCTGGCCTGTGGCCTGGCCGAGAATCGAGATGGGCACCGCGAACAGGCGCTTGGCGTAGTTCAGCCGGGTGATGTCGCCCGTCCCTCCGGAAGCGAAATAGCGCAGGATCCAGTCATCGGCGGAGACCAGCGACACTCCGAGCATCAGGGGAATGGAGAGCTTTACCCATTCGCGAAATTCCGCGTTGTGCCAGTCGAAGTTGAAGCGGTAGGTCAGGCCATCACGCGCAGCTCCGATGGCGTTGATAAGGAATGGGCCGACGAAGGCACCGAACAGCGCGCCATAAGCCAGCGACGAAATGCCGAAGCGGCGCGCGCCGATCATGCCGCCCACAATGATGAACAGGTTGTAGAAGATGGGACTAAACGCCGGGTAAAGGAACATTCGCCGCGAGAACAACACCGCCGAAACAATACCGCCGGCGTAGAAAAAGATCTGGCCGGGCAGCAGAATGCGCGTGAGATGAACACATAGCTGTAACTGGTCGGCGGAAAAGTGCGGGAAGATGAGTCGTTCTAGTTGCGGCGTGAAGATCTCCAGCAGGACTGTTCCCAGACACACTACCGCGGTCATGATGGTGATGGTGGAGTTGAACGCATCTTGCGCTTCCCGGTTGCGTCCCTTCGAGGTGTGGCGGGTATAGATCGAAATGAAGGTGATGGACGCTGTGCCGCCGGCAAGGATGTAGTTGAGGAAGTCCGGCAGGTTAAACGCACCGACGTACGCATCAGTATTCAGCCCGGCACCGAAGGCCCACGCAATGTAAGCCTCGCGCAGATAACCGATTACCCGCGACAGCATGACGGCGGAGATCATCAGGAGCGTGGCCGAGAAAGCGGTGTGCTGGTGGGACGGCCGCAGAATACGCAGCAGCCGCGCCCAGAAACTGGGACTTGCTGGGCTTGCGCTGTGGGCGGCCGGAGGCGGCATTAGACTGCGATTTTACACGCTGAAGCCGAGGCTTCTGCGTCGTGAAGGGTGGCGATCATGGTGCGACAATTCCGAAGCGGCGCCGTCTATTGATAGTCCTCTCGAAAAGTACACTTCGGTTGATGTCGATTTGCCAACCGACATGACAGGCCGTCTCCAATGAGAGTCAGAGATCGCAGAAGCAAGCTGCCACGCCCTTCATTCGGGCCTACCCGGTTGACGGTTCTTTGGGTGCTCTTCGTCGTGACGTCCTTTGTGGGCGTGGACGCCTCCGGGCAGGCCACTGCGCCCGTACTTCGTTACACCTTGCATGCCGGAGACCACCTCATCTATCGCGAGGTGTTTGAACGCGATGGCAAGTCTTCGGAGCAGACATTCCGGACGCGAGCGGTGTTCCGCAACGAAGTGGTGGTGCTTGCCGATGCGGGCGGCACGGTGCTCGTTGGCATTCAGCGCAATCGCCAATCGGCGGAGATGCTGGAGTTTCGTGATCACGGCAAGGACAAACTCGCAGAGGAAACCGCAAACTTCAACCGGCGCATGGCGAAGCGTTCTCCGCAGTTCGCGGACGCTAATGTTTTTTCTGCGACCGGCGTGCCGCAAGCTCCGTTGACGACGGTGCGGGAGGTCATCAGCAAATTGCTCTATGGAATCCCGGAACTTGTTCCGCTGCCCGCCGGACCGGCGCTGGCTGGCTCCGAGGTGCAAGGCCGGCCTTCCGGCATGACTGTGAAGTTGCTGCGCTTCGAACCAGCTTCCGGCGAGACCTGCGTGGTGTTCGCCGACGACGGCACCCGTACAGGGCTGCATCTGAGTTACACCTTCTGCCCACGGCAGGGAGCATTGACCAAGCTGGAGTTCACAGGCGAAGGCCACGAGTTCGGCGATTCCATTATCCGCGAGCGAATGACACTGGATTTACTAGAAGTGCGTCATGGCGAAACGCCGGCATTATGGCTGGCGGACACGCAGGTGCAACAAGGGGCGCTCAGCGCCTATCTCATCGCCGGAGTGGTTGCTCCCGATGCGGAAACGCTGGCAACACTGTTGCGCACTGGCTCGCCTGAGGTGCAGGCCCTCACCCTCGCTGTCTACTATCAGAAGAACCTGACCCCGCCGCAGAATCTACTCATTCCATTGCTCAATAGTCAGAACGCTGAAGTGCAGCGTATCGCGTCACGTTTCCAGACCAAGGAAGCCGCAGCGCTAAGCGGGCCCTGTCCTCTTCCGGTGCGGCATTACGAACGGCAAAAACCAGGTACTACCCTCAGAAGCATGACTTCGCCTCCATTTGAAGGCGTTCCATTTATGGTTCATGTACCGCTCGACTACCGCGGAGATCAACCTTTCCCATTATTGATTTACCTGAGCGGCGGAGCGGGCCAGGCCTTCGATGCAGCACTGACGGCGGAAGACGTCTTGGGACATTCGGGATTCCTCGCCGTGTATCCGAACGCCGGCGGCGCAATGTGGTGGGAGCAGAAGCCGACAGCGATGGTACACGATTTGCTACTGGAGATTCTGCGCACGTACAACGTTGACACCAATCGCGTTTACCTGGCGGGCTTCAGCAATGGCGGCAGCGCAGCTCTGTACTTCGGCACACTGTGGCCTGAAAGATGGGCGGCCATCGCGTCTCTGATGGGCGCGGGGGTCAATTCTCCCAGTGGTGAGACGCTGCCGTTGAAGAACGTTCTCAACGTTCCACTGCTGTTTCTGCACGGCGACAAAGACACGCTCATTCCGTCATCGGCCTCGGTCGCCACTTACGATGAATTGCGCGGATTGCATCCAACAACACCTCCGGAGTTGCATATCCTCAAGGGCCGCGGACACGAGATTACTTTGTCGACAGACGACGGGCTTACTATGCCCTTCCTCGAACGCTTCACTCGGAATCCATTTCCCCGCAACATCGCGATGAAGATTACGAGCCTGACATATCCCCGGCGATACTGGGCAGAGGTGCTTGAGAAAGACGGAGGCGTCGCCGAGGTCGAGGGTCACATTGCTTCGGGCAATATTGTCGAGATCAAGACGAAGAATGTGCGAAAGCTGCGACTCCTGCTTCGGTCGGAACTGTTCGACGCGCCCGTGGCCGTTCGTGTGCGCGTCAATGGCAAAGAGCAACCGCTGCGTGGGTTGACGAAGAATTGTGCGCTGTTTGCGCAGAGCGCGGAGACGTATGCAGATCCGTTACTGGCGTATACAGACGAGGTTGTAATTGCTGTGCAGAAATAGCTTGGGGCGCTCTCGCATCTGCGCGCGATCGCTCTCAGTAGATGCCGCTACGGTAGATAACCCACCAACTGACGAACAGGGCTACAAACGTTTCGGCCACTCCCCACGCCAACGGCAGGAAGAATGCTCCGAGGCTAAGAAGAGTAAATAGCAGCCAAAAGGATTTTCTCTGATCGCTCAAGTAGGTTATGTTTACACGTTTGCGGGTTGCAGGGAAAAGTGCCGTCGGCTGAAGCCCGGCTCTGCTTCACAAGACAACCTCGGACGCGGGCCTAAAGGCCCGCTCTACCCGTTCGCAAGAGATGCTTGGAACGTCGCCAATCAAGCAGGGCAGTCAGGCTGTGGCGGAGCGCGACTGGCTGGTGACCACGCAGCGCGCCGATGGAAGTGTGATCTACCTGGTATTCATCGCACCGGAAAAAGACTTCGGCAAGCTGCGTCCGACGTTCGAGCAGATGCTGCGCAGCTTCAAGGGAAAGTAGCTGCCGCGGCTTTCCGCTACTATTCGGCGCGCATCACCGCCGTAGGATCCACGCGGAAGGCCCGAAGCGCCGGCACGATGCTGCCCAGCAGGGTTGTGCTTAAACATATTGCCGCGGCGAGCGCGAACGTCACCGCATCCTCAGGTCTGATTCCGGCCAACAGGCTTTGCATCAGTCTTGCCGATAGGTAGGCGAGCGCCAAGCCGGGCAAGAGTCCAGCCGCGGCCAGCGCAATCCCTCGTTTCAACACCATGCCAAAGATGTCACTTCGTCGCGCCCCGAGGGCGATGCGAATCCCGAATTCCTGCTGCCGGAGCGATACGGCAAATGAGAGAAGTCCGTAAATACCTATACCGGCGAGGAAAATAGCAATCGCGGTAAATGCGATCAATACGCGTACCTGAATTGTTCGAGACTCAGTCTGGCCGGCCATGATTTCATCCATGGTGCGTACATTCGAGATGGGTTGCTCGGCGTCGGCGCTGAGGATAATACTACGAATCGCGGGCAGCAGCTCGCTGGACGGACGAGACGAGCTGACAGCCAGGTCCTTAGGCGCGTAGTAAGTAAGTTCTCCGTCGGGAACCTGCTGGTAGGACAAGTACACCTGAGGCTCGCTGGTTCTCTCCAGCCCGCGCACGAGGACGTCGCCCACCACTCCGATGACTTCGCGCTCGTGAAAACCAAATTCAAAGTGCTGACCGATCGCCGGTTCCTTGGGCCAGTACCGTCGCGCAAACGACTCGCTGACAACAGCAACGGACGGCCGGTCGGAGGTATCGCTTTCGCTCACATCACGCCCGGCTTTGATAGGAATGCCCAAAGTTGCGAAAAAGCCCGGCGTCACAAAACGCAAGCTGGCAGAGTTGGCTTCCGTACGTATGGGCGACTGTCCCTTCACCTTTACCGGCCAGATGCCACCGCCCCAAGTCATCGGCAGGCCGCTGATGTAGGCAACGTCGTTCACGCTAGGCAGCCTGCGGACACTGTTCAGCACATGACTGTAAAACTGCTGCCGAGTGCCTGTCTTCTCGTACTTGGGAAACGGCAACGGCGTACGCAGTGTGAGAATGCCATCGGTTTTAAAACCTGGATCGGTGGACTGCACCTTCCACAGCGCTCGCACCAGCAGGCCGGAGGAAATCAGCAGCACCAGGGACACAACGACTTCGGCGATCACCAGCGCCGAGCGCACTCCCTGGCTGCCCACTCCTCCGGTACGGACTCCTTCGTGAAGGCCTGCCAGGTCCGCGCTCCGGCAGACCCGGATCGCGGGCGCCAGACCAAACGCCAATACCGTGATCAAGGTGAGACCAAGAGCCAGCAGCAACATGCGCGAGTCAATCGAAGGCGCCCCTTGGATGGGAAGGCTCTTCGGCACGAGGCGCGAGAGTAGGGGCAAGGCTCCGGCTGCCACGCCAATGGCGCCCAAGCCGCCGACAAGTCCCAGAAGCAGGCTCTCCGTTATGAGTTGACGCAGCACGTGACGGTAGTTGGCACCCAGCGAAACCCGGATAGAAAACTCCTTGTGTCGTGCCAGAGATCGGACCAGCAAAAGATTGGCTAAATTGGCACAGATGATCACCAGCACGCAGAGCGCAGCTCCGCACAGCGCGGTCAGAAGCAGGCGCGATTGGGTCGATAGATCGCTACGCAGGGCCATCACCGTCGCGCCCACCCCCTCATTCTCTTTTCGGTATTGCTGGCGCAGGCGGGCAGCCACCACTTCCAACTCTGTGCGTGACTCGGCAAGCGTCACACCCGGCCTGAGCCGGCCGATGACCTCCAGGTAATTGTCGTCGCGATCCAGAAAATCGCTTTCCTGAAATCGTGTAGTCGTCCAGAACTGCTCTTCGCGCGTAGGAAAATGAAAGTCCGGAGGCGTTATCCCAATGACCACATAGGCCGTGTTGTCAAGGAAGATGGACTTTCCTAAGATATTTCCGTCGCCCCCAAACTGCGCTTGCCACAAACCATAACTCAACACTACGGTCCCGGGAGCTCCCGCTCGATCATCCTTCTCGGTGAAGTAGCGACCCAGCCAGGCCGGCCTTCCCAGCAGGGGAAACAGATTTGCCGTTACGACACATCCGTCAATCCGTCGCGGATCGCCCTCGCCGACCAGATTCCTCGAGAGCTCGTAGTAGGCGGCCAGAGCGTCAAACGAAGTGCTCTGGGCCTTCCAATCGCGATAGTTAGCCGGAGAGAGCTCCATCTCGGAATAACCGGGGTGTTTCTCCCATATCTTGACGAGGCGATCCGCCTGCGGAAAGGGTAATGGTCGTACGAATACGAAATCCGCCAGCGTGAAGACGCTGGTATTCGCTCCAATGCCGATGATGATCAGAAGCAGTGCGGTAATCGTGAATCCAGGAGAACGGAGAAGAGACCGAAGCGAGTAGCGCAGATCGCGTATCGCGGTTTCCCAGTGCAGGGCGGAGGCATTCGAGATAACTTCACCCACCGTTCTGAATAAGAGGGCGACCTTGCTGACGGCTCCGCTGCTATTGCGGAGTTCTTCCTCGAAGATGGCGCTCATCTCGCCGCCGTATTCCGCCCGATACGAAGACGGATAGAGATGGAGCAAGAGTTTGTAGATGTCGATCACGTCGTCCTCGGCACCACCCCACATACCCGTGCCATCTTCACCAGATCGCTCAGACGCCGTGCCTCGGCCCGCGCAACGGCGGTGCCAAGCGGTGTTATACGGTAATATCGGCGACGCTCATCGTCTCTTTCCGGCGCGGGTCGAGTCTTGGTCTCGACGATTAGTCCCTGTTGCAGCATGCGCTGAATCGACCGGTACAACGTACCGGCGCTCAGCCTGACTTCTCCATTGGTCCGGCTGGCCACGTCAAGAATGATGGCGTAACCGTGCTTATCTTCTTCGGCCAGCGACAGCAGGATGCGAAACGTGGTGGGCTGGAGCGGCAGCAGAGAATCTGGGCTATCGGTCATACCGGCATATTATATGCGATGTGGATATAGTTGCAAGGCATATATTTGTCGCGGCTAGAGCCGGGAGATGGAAAGATGGGGGTAAGCTGGTGAATAGCCAACTACTAATTGCTAAACGCGCCCACTGCTATTTCCGAGGCATTGCTCCTACTGTGGGGGCGTTTGTGGCGGTGGGGCCGTCGTTCCCGTGTCGCCTGGCAGCGGCTGATCGGCGGTCAAAGGTTGCGCCTCGGCCCGCTGCGGAGGCAGTGGGTAATAGCCGTGCTTGGCGAAGACTTCCAGCCCGGGGCGCTTCACGCGCACTTCGATCTCGCGGTAATTGCTAGAGGGTTTTTGCAGAGTGTTATAGCCCAACGTGTACTGGTTACGGGCCTCCATGGTGATGCGCTGATAGGCGCTTTCGATGGACTCCTTGGAGAACTCGTTCAATACGTCGCCGCCGGTGGCGTTGGTGTATCGCGGAAGGATGTTGCTATAGCCGAAGCCTGGAACCCGCACCTTCTCGACTTTGTTGTAGAGCGGCATGGCTGCTGAGTCCACGCCGATCGCGTAGACCGCGATTTCATCGGTCAGTAGTACCTTTAGTACCTGGGCATAGCTGGCCCGGCTGCCCAGCTCCTGGCCGTCGCTAATAATAAAAATAATCTTGCGGTTCTGCCGCGGACGGTGGGCTAAGTTCTGAGCTGCTGCGAGGATTGCATCGTTCAGGACATGCGACTCTTTTTCCGGCGTGTACACCATCTTACCGCCGGGCACGGGCTTGCTATTGGTCACCGGACCGGAGCCGAAAGGCCCGCCCACCAATGGTGCGCTGGGCTCCTCGCCGCGCTCATCCTTAATGCGCTGCAGAGCAATTTCCATGCGCGTCGAGTTGCCAAAATCCGACCGCTGATTGACTGTATTGCCGTAGGTAAATACGGCCACTTCGTCGAATGGGCCAAACGATCCGCCGAGAGCGGAGAACGTCTGATTGACCTTCTTCAGCGTCAAGTCTGACATGCCTTGGTCGATGATTAGCGCGGCGGAGAGCGGGAACGGGTCACTCGTGAAAAGTTTGATCTGCTGCTTGATGCCGTCCTCGTAAATACTGAAGTCGCTCTGCAACAACCCATCCACCAGCTTGCCTTCGTCGTCTTTCACCGTAACCGGAACAGTAACGAAGCTGACAGTTCGCTGCAGCCGGAACAACTCATCGCGACCGCTCTCCCCGGTATCGGAGGCGCTGCCGGCAGGCATGGTCTTGATCCCCTGCGAGCCTGGAGGGGGAGCCGTCGGCTTGTTCTGCTCCGGAGACTGTGGGGGGGCGCTGCGAGTATTTGGCGGCACTTCGGGGTTTCCACTCGAAGACGAACCCTGGTCCCCGGGAGTCCCCTGGGATGGCAGGGTGACGCTGGGAGCGGGCGCATTGTTCTGCGGCGTGGGAGCATCGGGCAGTTTCTGCTCTTGCGATCGCGCGTAGCTGGTAGCGAAAGTCAGGGCGGCCACCATTACGGCGGATTGAATCCACGAGCTCAATCGGCGATTGAACATGTATCTTTGTCGTCTCCCAGATTGCCGGAACTCTGCTCAGTATAACCGCAACCGGACGCCTCGGCAGCCCCTGATCACTGCGAATCGGATTGCGCTGCACTACAATGGATGCATCCAACGGGAAAGAGAACTTATGCTGTTCCACCGATTTCGCGTGTTCGCCACCGTCTTATGGCTCATCCTGGTCTCCAGCCTGGGAATTGCAGCCCAGTCGCAAAATCCCCAGTCACAGCCACCGGCTCAAGATCAGCAATCCCAGGCACCGGCCGAAGACGAGACCCTGCAGACGTTCAAGGCGCAGGTGAACGTCGTCAACCTGTTCTTCAACGTGAAGGACAAACGCGGCATGCTGATTCCCAACCTGACCAAGACCGACTTCGAGGTGCTGGAGGACGGGAAGCCGCAAACCATCAAGTATTTCTCAGCCGAATCGAACCAGCCCTTGACTCTGGGCATTATGATCGATACCAGCGCCAGCCAGACCCGCGTTTTGGACATTGAGCAGACGTCTTGTGCCGAGTTTCTGCATGCCGTTCTTCGCGATAAGGACCTGGCTTTTGTTATCAACTTCGACGTGGATGTGGACCTCGATCAGGACTTTACCAACAACGTACACGATCTGACGCGGGCACTGAACAAGGTGCAGATCAATGCCGGCATGGGTGGTGGTCCGCCGGGATTGGGCGGCGGCCCGGTTCCAACCACCCCACGAGGTACGCTGCTTTATGACGCCATCTACCTCGGCGCCAATGAGAAGCTGAAGAACGAAGTCGGACGCAAGGCCATGATCATCTTTACCGACGGCGAGGACCAGGGCAGCCGCCTGCGTATTCAGGACGCCATCGAAGCCGCACAAAAAGCCGATGCTATTTGCTATGTGATCCTGATTGCCGATCGCGGATTTTATGGCGGCTTCGGTTATAGTGGCGACTACGACATGAAGAAATTAGCTGAACAAACCGGCGGCCGCGTCATCGAGGTCGGCAACAAGCAGGAAAAACTGCGCCAGGCATTTGATCAGATCCAGAACGAATTGCGCAGTCAGTACAACATTGGCTACACCCCAACCAATACCAAGCTCGACGGCAGCTATCGCAAGATCCAGATCCACGCCAAAGGCGGTGAGTACAAAGTACAGGCCCGGCAGGGTTACTACGCCATGGCCAAGGACTGAAGAGGCGGGCTTAGGGGCTAGGGGTCAGCACTCAGCTTTTAGCGCTCAGCATTTGGCATTTTGAACTCGAACCTCATAGTTCTGCGTAAGCCTTTTGCTGTCATACCAACCGCCGCATGAGCTTCTTGCTCGTGCGGAGTCGAAGGAACGCTATCATCGCGATGAAGTCTCAGTGGCGGCACAGGTTCCGCCGTTGAGGCACCGTTTTATTCCGAAGGCTTAGCCAGACTTCCATTCCCCGCAGGGGCTGACTCCTCCAGCCTCTGCCGAATGTAGCTCCAGTCTGGAATGAACCGGTTTCTTTCCTCGCGGGCCGCCTGCTCGTCCTTCCGCTCGAGAAAGCCGGCTCGCCACCAAAGGATAATGGAAATCAGCAGCAGGAATACAGGCAAGTAGTAACCGGGGAAGCCGACATAGGCGCTGAACGCGGCCAGGCACATTACCAGCCAGGAGCCAAGATAATTCTTGTAGCGTTTCTCAGCTTTACGTTTTAGTTCCTCGAGCTGGTTCCACTCCCACAACTGTGCCTTGGCCATCTCCATGGCCAATCTTTCGGCGTCGCCTGGACTGAGCAGGAGCGGAGGAGTCAAGTACTCACCCGACCGCGACAATAACAACGCGGTTTCGTCCAGGCAGAGATCGAGCCCGCGAACCTCCGTACGTATCATGCTGCCTCTGAATGACATGGGCCTCTCGTGTGCAGGATGGTCATTAGCTATAGTAATCGCAGTATCCCGTATCTTTCGAAGACGCCTTATGAAGAACCTTGGCATACTGCTCTCCGGGCGCGGGTCGAACTTCGACGCCATCGCCGACAACATCGCTGCGGGCAAGCTTGACGCCAGCATTGCGGTCGTCATCTCCAACCGGGCGGACGCGGGCGGGATTGAATCGGCGCGGCGCCGCGGACTGAAGGCGCTGCTGCTTCCGTCGAAGGGCAAACAGCGCGAAGATCACGACTGCGAAGTCGTGGCCGCGCTGCACGAGCACCAGGTCGATCTGGTTTGCCTCGCCGGATACATGCGCCTGCTGTCGCCGTGGTTCGTGCAGCAGTTTCCCAACCGCATCCTCAATATTCATCCGGCGTTGCTGCCGGCGTTTCCCGGACTGCAGGCCCAGAAGCAGGCCATCAACTACGGCGTAAAGGTTTCAGGCTGCACCGTGCACTTCGTGGATGCGGACCTTGACCACGGCGCCATCCTGCTGCAGAAAGTCGTAGCCGTGCTCGACAGCGATGACGAACACACACTGGCCGCGCGCATTCTGGAGCAGGAGCACCTCGCGTACAGCGAAGCAATCGGGATGGTGCTGAAGGGGAAGTACCACATTGTGGGACGAAGGGTAGTTAAGGGTTAAGGAGTTGACTCGGTTCGGGGATGCATCTCTGTTGGCGTCTCGCTGCGCTGGGTCGTTCGGGCGGCAACTACCAACGATATGACCATGTTAAAATGACCATGGTCATCTGGAGGTGACCATATCGTGCCCAGGAATGCCACCAAAAGAAAGCCGGCCGCTGCAGTCAATGCCGTCAACGGGAGCAGGGAAATCGCCGCCGGTGAGTTTAAGGCCAAGTGTCTCGCCATCATCGACGAGGTGAATAAAAGCGGTCGGGAAGTGATCATCACGAAGCGAGGCAAAGCGGCCGCCAAGCTCATCCCATTCGCAAATCCCGCGAAGAAAGAACCGATCATTGGGAGGCTCGAGGGCATTGGAGAGATCGTCGGGGATCCGGACGATTTGATCAACCCCGTTTTTCCGTTAGAAGATTACGACATGCTCAAATGATTCTCGTCGACACTCATGTGCTGGTCTGGTTGGAACTCCAGCCCGGCAAATTGTCGCGGGCAGCGACATCGGCCATTACTAAGGCGCATGCCTCCGACGGGCTCGCTATATCTGCGATTTCACTGGTTGAACTGGCCGGGCTTATCTATCGAGGCAAAGTGCGCCTCCCCGGCAGCTTCGAGTCGAGCATCCATCGGCTCATTCGCGATGTAACAGTGAAGCCCATCTCGTTGGATATCGCAATCCTTACGGCGCATTTTCCGCCTGATTTCCCTTCCGACCCGATGGACCGCATTATTGCCGCTACCGCCCGCGCGGAAGGAATGCCGCTTGTCACGGCCGACCAGCGAATTCTAAGTTGTTCTTTGGTGAAAACCATCTGGTGATTCTTTGGAAACAATGCACAGGGAGAATGGCATGGATGCCTACGACAACGCTCCACTACCTGACCGGCCCGACCGGCCGCTGCCGCGCAATCTGCAAATCGCTCGGGATTATCTCGCCGCAATCGAAAACGGCGCGACTGGTGACGCCCTGGGCCGTTTCTTCGCTCCCGAGGCGATTCACCGCGAGTTTCCGAACCGGTTGAATCCAAAAGGTTCGATCAATGGACTGGGCGAAATCCTCGATGCGGCTGAACGCGGCAAGCAATCCGTCGCTAATCAGCGCTTCGAAATACGCAATGCAGTGGTAGAGGGCGAGCGGGTTGCCCTGGAGGTCTTCTGGACGGGATGTCTGAAGAAGGAATTAGGCACACTGCCCATCGGCGGCGAGATGAGGGCGCACTTCGCCGTTTTTCTGGAATTCCGCGACGGCAAGATCGTTACTCAGAACAATTACGACTGCTTCGAGGAGTTCTGACAACCAGCCGAAACCTACTTCCTATTGCCAGCATCTGGCAGAAGAGTCATTCGAGAAGTAACTATCCCCCGGCAGAGCCGGGGGCTTTAGGATGTGAGCCGCTCAAAGCGGCTGGGCGGGGTCGCTAACGCGGCCCCGACATTCTTGGCCACCTGATGGTGGCCACTTCAGCGCCACATATTCAACTGATCCAGGCGCTTGTCCTCTTCCTCCTGCGTGCGGATGTACTCTCGGACCAATGCCTCGTCCCGCCCTACCGTTGACACGAAGTATCCGCGCGCCCAGAAACTCTGTCCGACAAAATTCTGCTTCCGCCCTCCGTACACTCGCGCCAGGTGAATCGCACTCTTGCCTTTGATAAACCCGATCACCTGCGCCACTGCATACTTGGGCGGGATCGAAAGCATCCTGTGCACGTGCTCCGGCAGCAGATGTCCTTGCTCAATCCGGCTTTCCTTCTGCTCCGCCAGTTTGCGGAACACCTCTCCCCAATACTTCCTCAGCTCCCCATACAACGCCTTCCGCCGGCCCTTCGGGATAAACACCACATGGTATTTGCACTCCCATTTCGAGTGGCTTAAGCTTTCATACTCGTCCATCCAGTTTCTCCTTTGCGTGTGCTTCGCGGCTCACGTCAGGAGTTTCTTGGATGGACTCCCGTATCTGTCAAACTTCGCGTGCCTCCCCGGCAGAGCCGGGGGAACTCCCATTTCATTAGGAACGGGGGTCGATGGTTGAAGCTGAAAGCTGACGGCTGAGAGCTATCCGTTACATCTCATAGTGTAGCAGCGAGAAGACGTCGTAGCCCCTTAGCTTGTCGCGGCCCTTGAGGCCGTCCAACTCGACCACAAATCCCAGGCCGCAGATGTCAGCGCCCAGCGCCGTCGCCATTTCGGCCGTGGCCTTGGCGGTGCCTCCAGTAGCCAACAGGTCGTCACAGATGACGACGCGTTGGCCCGGCTTGATGGAGTCCGTGTGGATCTCCAGCGTGTCGTGCCCGTATTCCAACGCGTACTTCCATTGCAGGACTTCCCCCGGTAGCTTCTTCGGCTTGCGCACGGGAACGAAGCCTGCGTTAAGCCGGTACGCCAGGGCGGGCCCGAAGATGAATCCGCGGGCTTCGATGCCCAGAACCAAGTCAATGTCCTTGTCGATGTAATGCTCCGTGAGGGCGTCGATGAGGCGAGCAAACCCAAGCTTGTCTTTAAGCAGCGTGGTGATGTCGTAGAAGAGGATGCCGGGTTTGGGAAAATCGGGGACTTCGCGGATGAGCTTCTTGAGGTCGTCGCAGTTGTGCGACTTGTGCTGCTGCATGGATTACCAGACTCCTTCGATGCGGAACGAGAGCGCCTCCAACAGCGGCGCGGAAGATTCGCTAACGTGGTCAACCCGCGAGGCGCGTGGGCCTTTCTGTAAACTGCCCCGCAAGGTACTGTGCTGCTCGCGCGTGCCCGTCGCCATCACTTCAACGTCGCCATTTTCGCGGTTGCGCACCCATCCGGTGACGCCGATCTGTACGGCTTCGCGTTCGACGAACCAGCGGAAGCCGACGCCCTGAACACGTCCGGAGATAACGTAGCGGCGGGTTTGCAGATCAGCCATTTAACAGGAAGCAGTTCGCACTTGGCAATTAGCCGTTAGCAATCAAAGATTGGCGACGAAATTGTCTGCTTTGGTGCGAAGAACGATTGTAATAGGTTCTTGAGCCAATGTGCCCGATTACGCGTTCTCCTTGCTGAAGGGAACGCGGCTCTCGGTATATCAGAAGCGCGTTTCGCCAACCGCAACTGTTCTCAGCCGCAGCCTACATGTGCTTTGGCGACATCTTGTTGAGCAAGTTGACCAACGGCTTGCCAGCGGGAGGAGTCTTTACCGCTTTCTCCAGGATGATCTGTTTAGCGTTCAGATCTTTTCCGTAAAGATTCCTGTTGGCATCGTCATCGGAGCGCAGAGTGGAGCCGGTCAGCGAGATTCCAGCAAAAAGGCCTTTATTGCGCGACCAGGACAGGATCTCAGCGTTCATGACGATGTCGGTTTCAGCGGAAGTTGTGCGACCCACCGGTCCGGCCGCCGCCGAGGCGTCACCGCCAAGTTTTACTTTGCTGCTCATTACAGATTTCGCGCCCTTCTCATTCATCACCAGCAACACGAAGTCGGTAGCCTCGCCGCCAATCTGCAGGCCAAAGCTGCCGCCTTCGATTGCGTAAAACGCTGGAGCGCTCCATGGACCGCGAAACTCCGCACCCGAGCGACAGGTCATGACACCGCGACCATAGCTGGCCCCCACCCCGAAGGCCGCCTTCTTCACCGACGGGACAACAATTACGCACTCCGCCTTGTTCAGCAGATCGCGTGGGATACCCTTGTCGGGCATGCCAATGACTGCCTTCATAACTGAGTAGGATTCCTGGAGCCGGTCTGCTTCCTTGTGCTGAGCAAACGCCGGAAGCACAAAGCATAAGCACAGAGCAATAGACAAAAACCGTTTCATCGCCCCTTCCAAAAATGCCGTGGCTTAACAACCCCGAGTGAGACTACCAACCACATCGATCAAAGAAGCGCAATCTTGCTATCCCAAGGCGCCGTGCCCTTTTTTGCAGAGCAGCGTCGAAGGAGACGAAGCTCCGTTGTGGTCCCGCTGATGCTATGTGCAAGCTATCGGCAAAATCCATTCCTCGTTTGCGCGCCTCGACAGCGACTCCCTCATCCATTTCCTTTATGCTCTTGCGCCGCCCGGAATAAGGAAGACAGCCCAGCACGGTGCTCCAGCTGCGAGACTTGGAACTTACCTTGGGCACCAACAGAATGCCTCCGTCGCTCTCCTGCACAACAAACTCCGTACCGGATTTCCAGCGGTGCGCCGCCCGAAGTGATTTGGGAAGTACCACTTGTCCTTTGGTTGATAGCTTCGTTGTCTGGCTCATAGGTAAGACGCTCAGTAAGATTGTCGCGGGCTTTTCCGTCTTCTGCAATTCTTAATAGATTAGGCCCGTGACAGGTATGCGCCTTCCGAGGTATCCACGCGAATCTTCTCGCCTTCATTGATAAATGGTGGCACTTGCACTACGAGGCCGGTCTCCGTCTTGGCGGCCTTGGTGACGCTGCTGGCAGTCGCCGACTTCAAGCCCGGCTCGGTTTCCACCACCGTGAGTTCCACCGTCTGCGGCAACTCGACACCCACTGCCTTGCCATCGAAAAACTCAACCTTGATCTGCAGATTTGGGATTAGATACTCGACCGCATCGCCCAGGATGTCCCGATTCAAGTGAATTTGCTCATAGTTCTCGGTGTTCATGAAGTGATAATCGTCGCCGTCGGAGTAGAGGAACTCCATTTGCACTTCGTCGACGGTGACCTTCTCGATGGCGTCGCCGGAACGGAAGCGGTGCTCGAACATGGCTCCAGTACGGAGATTACGCAGTTTAGCCTGAATGAAGGCGCGCAGGTTGCCCGGGGTGCGGTGTTCTACGCTGAACACCGAGTGCAAGTCGTTATTGTGCTTGATGACCATGCCCGGACGCATTTGTGTGGCTGGAATCGCCATTCGTGTAACACCTCATTTCCTGGAAGAGCCGCCTGTCGGAGGGCACCCCGTCACGCCGCGAGCGCGGAGCGTGCTGGGAGCCCCGCAAAAAAACGCGCGGCTCGGAGGGACAGACACTTTGATTTTAACGTGGGCCAACAAAATTGGGAAATGTTGCCAGGCGCTTATCAGATCGCACGAGAAGCCGCCCAAGCCTGTGTTTTGCAGGGATGCACTTGCAGTAAGCGGGTAACCAATGTTTTGCCGTTCCGAGTCAGGATCCAAGCCGCCAAAACGAAACGTCTTCCGGCTTTTTCGCACCCTGCTCATGGCCTTAGGCAACAAGAACGATGTCCAAGCTTTCCAAGTGGGTTATGGACGCTCAGCCCAAGAATGAGCTAGCCATTGCCCCGACCATGCCGCCAACAACCCAGAAATGCATCGGGAAGCATGGCAGTGCAAATCGCGGTAGAATTTCTCGGAGGACAGATCGAATGACCGAAGAACAAGATATTGAACCAAGCGGAGAGTTTGAAAGGTCAGATAAAGGTCTCGCCATAGGCCTGACCATGCTGTTCATTGGACTGGCCGTCGGCGCCCTGGTGGCCTTGTTGCTGGCGCCCAAGACCGGCAAGCAGATGCGCCGCACCCTTCGCCGAAAATATGAGGATGCGCGCGAATTGATGGAGGATATCGGCGATCAGGCAGGCGATTGGATCGACAAGGGTTCAGAGTGGGCCGACAAGGCAAAGAGTAAAATGCCGCCCCTTAAAAGACCTTTCGGGCGATAAGGGCCTGGGATTTTCCAGCTTTATCGTGGAGATCAATACAGCCGGAAGTTTACTTCCACATTGATCATGACCGGGACTGCCTGACCGTCTTTTCTGGCAGGCTCAAAGCGCCATAGCCGCACGGCCTCGACTGCTTTCTCGTCGAGGCCCATACCCAGCGGGCGCTGCACGCGAATCTGCTGCGGCTTTCCGTCGGCACTCACTACCAACCACAGTACAACGGTCCCCTGATATTTGGCTTTGCGGGCCTCTTCTGAGTACTCGGGATCAGGCGCGTACAACGCCTTTGGTGCGCTGACGCCGCCCCCCACTCGATAAGCTCCCCCACCATATCCGCCGCCATGGCCGGGACCCACACCGGGGCCAGTTCCCGATCCCACGCCGCCACCGCTACCGCTGCCGATCCCGCCGCCGGATCCCGTTCCGTTGGAAGGAGGCCCAATTACTTTCGACAGAGGATCGCCGAGGGCGCCAACCGTTGGCAGCTTCAGTTCCGGTGGAACCACGACCGAAGGTGGCACCGGCAACTTGGGATTGTCATTGCGGATCACGATCGCCGGAGGAGTGATCTGTTCCTTCGACAGCTTAGGCAGAGCGCCTTTGGGAGCATTCAGTTTGTCGCGGTCGCCACCACCGCCGCCGCCGCCGGCTCGCGTCTTGGAAATCGGCATCGGCAAGTATGGGCTGATGTCGGTCGCCAGACCAATTACCTGTTGCTTGATCTCGTCCTTATGCTGAAACGCCCAGTGGCCGGACCAGATGAGCAGGCCCACGGCCAGCATGTGGACGATAAAGGAGTACACAAAAGTGTCTTTGCGCTGGGGATACAGCCCCTGGCCCTTCGCCAAATAGCGTGGGCAGAACCTGATCCTGTGGCGCAACGATCGGAACCTCTTCGGTCGCCGGTTTGGACACTACGGGGGTAGACATTTCCTTGTACTACAGTATAGACCCAGCCGCGGGCGATAAGTTCCAGAAAAATGTTCGCGCGCCGGACTTCGTCTCTAAGTTACCGCAATTCGTCCCCGGAGCAGCGCCACTGCCCGCTGACAAGGTAACTTCTTTGGGTTACGTCGGCTTCACGTAACCGCCCAAAATCACCCGCAGCGCATTCCGGCGAACCCCGATCTCCACCGGACTCTGGCAAATGTACTCCCCGTCGGCGAAGATCTCGGTCACCGGATCGGTCTGGATGCGCACCCGCGCGGCGCGGAAATATTCCACCTCTTTCATGCCGATGTGCGCACCGCGATAGACGGCCCGAAACAGCCACAGTAAGCGAGGTTTACTCAGCTTCCGCACAAAACAGATGTCGAGCAGGCCATCGTCCATGCGCGCTTGGTGAGCCAGCCGCATGCCGTGGCCGTATTGCGGCCCGTTACCGGCGGCGATCAGAAATCCGGCCTCGTCAATGCGCGTCTCCCAGCGGCCCTCCACTTCGACGGACAGCGTGATGTGCGGTGGACGAAAGCCTCCCAGCACTTGCAGCAGCGCGATCACGTATCCGCCGTGTGCGCGCAACCATTGCGGCTGCTTCAGCGCTCGGCGGTTCACGGCCGCATCCAGCCCAGTGCCGGCGATGCAGCCAAAAAATGTGGTGCGTGCAACTTCGCGTTCGGCCTCGGCCAGGCGGCGCAATTGCGATTGCATAATGCGCGCACCCAATTTTTTGCCCGACAAGGGGTCGCGCCGCGGACCGTCGGGCACGAAGTGCAACGACTCCAGCGACTCGTCCTGCCAGGGGACGGCAGGGTCGGCGCCCGATTTGTTGCGCTCGTCGAGTGGCTCGATGGTTCCCAGGTCGATGGCGTGCACGTTATCGCCCGAGCGGCAGAAACGCCGCCATGACGCGAGTGCCTTCTCCACGCTTTCGGCGCCGATGGAATGCGCGAAGTCGTTGGCGCTGCCGAGCGGCACAATCAGCGTAGGAATCTGCTTGAGCGCCAATCCGCCGAGATGGCGATGAATGGTGCCGTCGCCGCCAAAGATGAGCGCTGCATCGGGCTGGTCGGTGGGATCGAGTTCATTGCCGGTAAACAGGTTGACGCCCGGCATCTCGAACTGCCGGACGTGGTGCTCTTTGGCGACAGGTCCAAGAAGGGCAACAGCGCGCACCGCGCTACTTTCGCACAGAGCAGCGCAAATGCAAAATCTTGCGAGGTCAACCGGGGTTCAACTGCGCCCGGCTTGCAAACGCCATCCTGACGTTTGGCCGCAAGAGGTAAAAGAGCAGCGCGCCAGCAATCGCTGCTCCGATACCGCCCTTGACGAAGTCGCCCCGGATCGTGTTGACCAGGTCGCCAACGAACTGGACTGAGATGATCGCTACCGCCAGCCTCCATCCCCAATTGCGACGCTTGAACCAGCCGATTGCGGCAGCTGCCAGAGCGGCACTGAGGAGAAGAAAGAGGATTCCGGCTGGCGGACCCAAAGGCGCGAGTTGTCGATAGGCCGTTGGATTCAAGTTCCAGGCGCAATCGAGAACGGTGCCGTGCCATAGCAAGGTAGTCCCAGCCAAGCCGGCCATGGTTGCGCCGAAGCACAAGAAGATGCCGACCGCTGTCAATCCTGCGGAAGACTTCGGCGGGGCGACGGTTTTGACCTCGGAGGCGCTGGAGCGAACGTGCATGGCTCGACTATAGACTGGTCGCTGCAGCCAGGAGCGCTGGATTTATGCGAGTGGAGGAGTACTTTAGGCCCCGGAGAGGGGTTCGACTTAATCATGGGCTCAGCGACTGGGATTGTCGCGGGCAACAGATTGCCTAACTGATGTCCCGTACGCCCTATTTGGAATTGACTGATTGCCTGTGGAATTGTCGTTACGAGCGAAGCGAGGAATCTGCTGTTGTTTGCGGTTGGAATGACACCGGGTGAAACAGCAGATCCCTCACGGCCTGAACTTTACCCCAACAAGCGCAAGAACGGCGCTCGTTGGGGACCCCGGTTCGGCCGTTCGTGATGACAACGTTTGATGTTAGTGCTTCAGCACGCTACTTTCCTGATTGCAGTACCACCGACGGAGGCGGAGAATGATCTTGCTTCCTACTTGCAGCCGTAAACAAGGTATCGCGCCCACGCCACTCAACGCGGCTGCTGTCTATCGGAGGAATCGTGCATTCCACTGGCCGACCGATTCTTGCCTTACTATTCTGTCTTGCTGTTTGCATCGCGACATTTGCGCAGAATCAACCCGCCTCGCAGCCCTCCTCGACCGACAAGCCTCGCGTCTTCATTACTGACAGCCAATCGTGGGAGATGTCTGGCGCAGGCGGAGGCTCCAACGGAGCCTGGGGCGCGGAGACCCACGGCGGCGCACGCCCGCAAACGGCGGAGATCGTCAAGACCTTTGGCGAGCGCTGCCCACAGGTCATGGTGAACAACAAACAGGAGATTGCCGACTACATCGTGCTCCTCGATCATGAAGGCGGTAAGGGATGGCTGCGCCACAAGGACAAGGTCGCGGTCTTCCAGAAGGTTTCGGGAGACGTGGTCATAGGCCGCTCTACGCTGTCGTTGGGTGGCTCGGTACAGGACGCGTGCGAAGGAATTGCCAAAGATTGGTCTGCGCATGCGGCGCAGATTCGGGCTGCTGCTGCCAAACCTCCCGCTACCACGACGTCGGTTGTTCCGGTAGCCGAAGTATCGAGCAAGAGCGCGGCTGTTCCTGTTCCCATTCCGAAGATCAGCGTATTCTCCACCCCGGAAGCCGCTGATATCGAGATTGACGGCAGCTTTGTGGGAAACACGCCCTCGGTGGTCGAGCTAGCTCCCGGCGAGCATGTGGTGATTGTCAAGAAGTCCGGCTACAAGCCGTGGGAGCGAAAGCTTAAGGTCAGCGGCGGCGAGATCAAACTGACCGCGGAGTTGGAGAAGTAGGGCCGGGCCGGGGTCGTTTAATAGCTTCGAGTGGAGCACCAGCCCAAAAACAATCATCGTTCGATGCGCAAGGACATCATGCCATCCGGCGGACCATATATTCGCTTCTCAGACCTGTACGACCGGAAGCCAAGCGGTGAAGAGGTAGTAGATCTCATCGAGGACCTCGACTGCCTGCATACCGTTCTTCTTCTGACACGATTGACTACTCAACTCCGTCATGCTCTTTTTCAGAGGGATGAGGGTGACTTAGCGTGGATACAGGGGTTTTTCGCATTCAATTTTCTCGATGACGACGTAAAGGCGCGAATTGAGAGCAGAGTCAAAAACTTTGGGGCTGTGCGTCCGGCCTGCCACCCATTGCAACTGTTCAACCTACTTCGGCTGTCGCTTGGCTTGTGCAGAGGCTGTATCCGCCCCGACGTCGATGAGACCGCTAGGAAGCGGCTCGGCAAAGCTCTACTGATGGAAAACGACCTTTTGTTAACATCCGTCGAAGAACAGCGGATTCTCGTCGGCGAGGATGACGACCGGCGCCTCGACCTAATGGTGCAAATGCTAGCACCGATGGAACTCCTCAACCCCACCCCTCCGCGCCACCTTTTGGTGCGAGGATTTGTGCTGTACCACAAACTGCTGCGTGATGGTGCCTTGTGTCAAACGATTCGCCAGCAGTGTAGAGGGTTGCAGATCCTGGAAGAGTTTGAGAAACAAAGTGGCATTCACCTGTACAAGTGGTTGAATCTCCTTGTCGCCACTTGGACACATTTTATGCATCCGACCCAGACCCAGCTAACTGCAGATTCCTCTCTTTTTATCCTTAATCCTGCAGTTTTCCTTGCCCATTCCAAAGTGAAGGACAGTGACTTTAGAGCCTTGTTGAATGCAGTCTCCATATCTTTTGAGGCTCTACAGTTAGAGATGGCTCAGCAAAGGCCAGTTGACCCGCGGGTCGACCTCGTGCCGATAAAGGCTCGCCCTCTTTGCCAGATTAACGAGTATGCAATTACATGCCTTGACACCGCGCTGCTCGTTGAAAAAATGTTTGCTGGGGTTCACTGGTTGATTCACGATGGCTTAAACACTCAGCAAGAGAGGAGGCATTTGTTCTCTGCATGGGGCTTGCTATTTGAAAAATACGTCGGGTGGCTTTTTGCGGGCCTGCAGGGACGACACGGAAACGTGTTCTTGTCAGATATTAGTTGGAAGAACGGTGATAAGTCATTTGATGGTCTTCTATTGAAAGGTCACATCATTGCCGTCATGGAATACAAAGGAGGATTCCTAAGGCAGGATGCGAAGTACGCGCTAGACAGGGAAAAAACGCTCGCGGACATCGAATCAAAATATGTCGCAAAAGGATGCCACCAGCTCGCTCTGCACTTAGAGCGAATGTTCCCATCAGGAAGGCCTCGTCCGAGGTTCGTCTGCGGCGGATCATCTGCTGATCACATCGACATGGAAATCCCGGAAGCAGTCAAGAGTGTTATGCCAATTCTGGTAGTGCAGGATGCAGCACTTAGTGGCCTGCTTGTGAACTGGTGGTTGAACAAGCGATTTCAAGAGGAGCTTGCTTGTAGGCAAGTGAGCACTGACTTGCGAATTCTACCGTTGACGGTGATCCAAGTGGACGAACTGGAAACGATGGTCGAATCAGCGGAATCAGGAGATTTTGATTTCACGGGTACTATTGAACGACGATGCTCGGACGACCCTGATATGTTAAGCCAATTGCAAGACTTTCTTTTTGCTGCGAAGGGTTTTCCGACCGAACGGAGCGAACGCTTTGAAGAAATACATGCCCGCGATCAGAAGCAACTGATTGAATACTTGTTTTTTACGGGCGAACTCTCGGACTGAACCCGTCCTCGCCGGTGCCTGGTGCCCCATCGATAAGAACGAGGGCATTGTCAAGCGCGAGGTTTTCCTAGGCTGGTTTTGCGGCTAAACGCCGGGCTCACCTGGCCAAACGGATTCCGGCTAGCCCAGTGCTATCCATTTTGGGAATTGGCGGTTACCTGCGTGTTCTGGAGTGCATTTTCTTACAGGCCCAACTCAGCTCCGACTCGTACACTGAGAGCGCGGGAGCCAGTCTTCCGCACCGTCAGTCCGCTGTTCGGGCGGCGGTACCCGATCTTTCAAAACTTGCTCGGTTGTCGGCGGAGACGAAGTACCCATCGGGTAAGTCTTTATTTCGGAATACTTTACCTACAACTCCTTTGTACGGAATACTTTGCGACAAATCCTGCAAAGTATTCAAAATAAAAGGCTTACTGTATCAAGTAAACCCAATGTACACAATACTTTGCATGTAAAGTATTGAAAACAAAGGATGCCAAAATAGGGGAGGGGGTGGTTGAAAGCCGACCTGCCCATCCCGCAAACAAGGGGGAGGGAAAAGCGGACACTGCCCCAGGAGCTGTTCGACAGGGTCTGCCGTCCCTACGGGACTCGTCTTCGCGAAGATGCCCTACCCAGCCTTGAAAGGGCTAAGCTCTTTCGCCCCTGCTGCGGGGCGCTGAACGCGGCAATTCCTGAGCCGCAGTCGCACCGCGATCCTGAAGGTCGAGCATTCACAGACGCTCCGAAGTGCTGGGCCAAGCTCTTTCGTCCCATTCGGACTAGTTTTATCGAACTGTCCGGAAGGAACACGAGGTGGCGACACAGTCTCTGAAGCCCTCGGTAGGAGCTCAGCTGGGAAAATGAATCGGCAAGATAGGGGTCCTTCGGCTCCTCGTCTGGTCGCCACGGCGACCGGGCCCGTCGCTCAGGATGACAGACAGAGTTTCGGGTCATGGGACACTTGGCTCAACTTCGTTGTTGAGTTGCTTGCTTTCCGCGATGGAGAGGCAACTGTGAAGAGGGCGATCGGCATATCATCGTGATAGGCAACAGCCGACGCAACACAGCAGATGAATCGTCGCGACTTCATCATTCGAACGGCTTGCGGAGTGGGAGCGAGCCTGGCTGTCCGCAGCCCCTTCGCGTTCGGCATGCCGTGGGCCGCGGCCTCCAAGTTCAGCGCCAGCGACACAGTTGAGATTGGCAAGACCGGCATCCGAACCAGCCGGCTCGCCATGGGAACCGGGACATTCGGATTTGGCGGCCGCTCCAACCAGACCGCGCTGGGCAGCAAAGAGCTGGTCAGTTTGCTGCTGAACGGCTACGACAACGGACTGCGCCTGTTCGATACGGCCGATGCCTATGGCAGCCATGCTCATGTTGCGGGCGCGCTGAAGCATCTGCCACGCGACAAGGTCACCGTGCTCACGAAGACGGATTCACGCGATGCGGCTGGCGTGCGCGCCGATCTCGACCGCTACCGCCGCGAGTTGGGGACGGACTACCTTGACATCGTTCTGCTGCACTGCCTTACCGAAGGTGACTGGACGGAACGCTACCGGGGAGCGATGGACGTTTTGTCGGAGGGGCGGCAGAAGGGCATCATTCGGGCCCACGGCTGCTCATGCCACACCATCGAAGCGCTGCGGGCCGCCGCACGGTCGCCGTGGGTGGAAGTGGACCTGGCCCGCGTTAATCCCATCGGCTCGCACATGGATGCCAATCCCACAACCGTTACCAGCGTGCTGCGCGAGATGCGGGCTGCAGGCAAAGGAATCATCGGCATGAAGATTCTCGGCCAGGGAGATATGCGCTCGCGGCCCGACGATGCGCTACGCTACGCGCTGTCGCTCAATGTGCTGGACGCCTTCACGGTTGGCGCGGAGAACAAAGCTGAGCAGCATGACCTCATTCGCCGCATTGCGGCGGCATAATCTGCATTCACGGCTTGCTTCAGATCCGTATCCGGCAAGATTGAAGATAGCAGTTTTCTTGCCGGGTGCTAGAATTTGGGCAGTAGGCCCATGTACCGGGTTCGCAATCTCGCCGCCCTCGTTCTCTTCTTTGCACTGCTCTCGTCCGTTTTTGCTGCCGCCAATAATAAGCTCGACAAAAAGCAAAGTGATGAGAAGAAGCTCGCTGGCGAGATCGAGCATATCCTGAGTGATCCCGAGGCAGCGCGTGGTTTCTGGGGTATCGATGCGGTCTCGTTAGACACGGGCAAGGCAATTTACGCTTTCAACCAGGACAAACTTTTTACCCCGGCATCGAACACCAAGCTGTTCACCACGGCGGCGGTCTTTGGACTGATCGGCCCGGACTATCGCTTTAAGACCACAGTAGAAACCACGGGCACGCTCGACAAGTACGGACGGCTCGACTCCGATCTGGTGTTGGTAGGACGCGGCGATCCCAACCTTTCCGGACGCACGTTGCCCTACAACATGCACACGGAACGCAAGACGCCGCCAATCCAAGTCCTGCAGAGTCTCGCCGATCAGCTGGTGCAGCAGGGCTTGAAATACATTGATGGCGACGTCGTAGCCGACGATTCGTATTTCGTCTTCGAGCGCTATGACGAAGGCTGGTCGCAGGATGATCTGGTGCGGGAATGGGGCGCACCTGTTTCGGCGCTGACGGTCAATGACAACGTCATCTTCGTAAACATCATGCCGGCCGACCGGCCGGGCGAGCGCGCGTTTCTTACTGTCACGCCGTTTCCCGAGTACTACAAGATTGATAACCGGGTGATGACGACGCCGCAAGGAGCCGGACCGCGCACGGTGTCCATCAATCGCGAACCCGGCTCAAACCAGCTCACCTTCTGGGGCAACATCCCGCAGGATGATCCCGGCTTCGGAGAAGCGCTAGCCATCGAAGATCCCGCCGATTTCGCGGCGAGACTCTTCCGCGAACTGCTGGAGGAGCGGGGTGTCACCATCTACGGACGCGCACGGACTCACCACACGGAGCTGGCGTCGACGCAGACATTCAGTGTCACCTCGATGGCTTCGGGCGGCGGCGATACGACTCGGCCGCCCAATCCGGCGCCGCTGGTGCTGGCCAGCTATCAGTCCCAGCCGGTCTCACAAGACTTGCGGGTCATTAATAAGGTGAGCCAGAACCTGCACGCCGAGCTGATGCTGCGCTTGCTGGGCAAGGAGAAAGGCACCTCGGGCTCAATCCAGGGGGGATTGGAGGTTCTGCGCGGCTTTCTGATTCGTGCCGGGATCAAACCGGAACAGTTCGTCTTTCTCGACGGCTCGGGACTGTCACGCGAGAACCTCGTTGCTCCCAATGCAGTGGTTGCGATTTTGCTCTACTGTCACCAACAACCGTGGGGACAGCTCTACGAAGATACGCTGCCCATCGCCGGAGTTGATGGATCGCTGGCTGAACGTTTTCGCAACACGCCGGCCATGGGTCTGGTCCATGCCAAAACGGGATCCCTGGCGCATGTGTACTCGCTCGCGGGCTACGCCACGACGCAGCGCGGCGAACACATTGCGTTTTCCATCATGACCAACAACGACACCATGCCTGCCAAGAAAGCTCTCGACATGATTGACCAGATCGTGGAGAAGATGGTCGAGGACAAGAAGTAGCTTCCCTGCCGGAAGTATCATGGGGAACTCCGATTTAAGTCACGGCGCGCCTCTCCGTGGCCAAACAGTTTGCTAACAAACTCCAATCAGGGGTTCTTGAAGGGGCGTAGCTTTAGCTACGCCGTGATAAGGCATTTATTTTGTCATCACGAGCGGGCGAACAGGGGTCCCAACGAGCGCCGCTTTTGCGCTTGTTGCGGTAAGGTTCAGCCCGCGAGGGATCTGCTGTTTCGAGCCTCTTAGCAATCTGTCAGGCCGCCATGATTTTGCAGTAGGCCGTCCCCTTCAACAACCACACTAAATCAGAGTTTCCTTAGAACTTTCTACGGATGATGGCCTCCGTATTGCTTGTGTTATCGATGCGACTAGACGGGTTCCAGGACTCCTCTAACGGCTGGCACGGGTAGAGCGGGCCTTCAGGCCCGCGTCCGGGAGGCAAGAAAAATCGCTTCAGCAGCTGCCGTCGACGATCGCAGCTGCTGAAGCCAGGGATTGGCGCGGGCGGTCTAACGCGGGCCTGAAGGCCCGCACTACCCGTGCCACAACCAATCTGGAGTCGTTCTAGTAGATCGCGATTAATAAAACGCACTGCGCTGCGTGCTGCGAAATTGCAGACGCCAGTGTTGCGCTCGGGAGGTCATCATGTCTGTCATTGGCATCGCAAGTACCGCCTTATCCCAACTCGGCAATATCCAAGCGAAATTCCAAGGGGTACAAAGTGAATTCAAGACCCTGGGACAGGATCTGCAGGCTGGCAACCTGACGCAGGCGCAGGCAGATTTCGTCACGCTGTCGCAATCGGTAACCAGCCAGCTCAGCAGCAACAGCCCATTTGCGAAGGCATTCAACGCAGTCGGGCAAGCTCTGCAGTCTGGCGATCTATCGGCGGCGCAGCAGGCCTTTGCAGCCATCTCGCCTGGCGGCACCGGGGTGGCCAGCGTCCGTCATCATCACCACGCCGCGCCGGCGCAAAACTCGGCCTCAGCGGCGCAGAGCACCTTACTTGCGCAAGAGTTGAGTACCTTGGGGCAGGCGTTGCAATCGGGAAATCTGACGGCGGCGCAACAGGCCTTTTCCGCCATGCAACAAGGCTGGCAACAGAGCCAGACTGCCGGCACCAGCGGAAGTCCATTGCCGGCGGTCAGCAGCGGGGTAAATGTGACAGTGTGAAGTAGGCAGTCAAGGAGGTGGATATTCCGCGGAATATCTAAATCGGCACTTGCGCGCAGATCTGTATAGCGCTAAAGGAGCTATATACCGGATGGTATAGACGGCGACCTGCCTGGTCCGGCCCACCGGCCTCATGGTCACCTAGTCCGGAACAATCAGCCTTCAGGCTAACCATGCTTGTCAGCACGGGTGCTTCCCTTTTCAGAACTGACGCAATCATTAATACCTGATTTTTGTTGACTCATTCGCAGACTTCCTCTACTGTATGTCAATCTCATGTCAGTTTTCCGCCTCACGTCCCGCATGCTGAACACAACAACAACATCGGGGACAAGTGTGCGCATCGGCACGGGCGGGGAGATCAGCAATAGTTCCTAGAGCAACTTCAAGGACAAGATCAAATGACCCACCGCCCGAAAGGCTGGTGGGTTTTGCATTTCTGGGTCATTGAATCGGGAGCAAACATGATCGTAATGAAGTTTGGTGGAACGTCAGTAGAAAACGACGCGGCGATAAACCGGGTGGGCAGCATCGTGCATGGCCGCCTCGAGGACCGACCCGTCGTCGTGGTCAGCGCAATGGCCGGAGTGACGGACTCGCTTCTGGCGATGTCTGGCGCCGCAGGCTCTGGATCTTTGCCTGAGGCGCTGAAGCTGCTTCGCAAAGTTCGGCAGCGGCACCTCGCCGTTCTATCTGCCCTGATTAGCGGACCGCGCGAAGCCGCCATCCGACAGGAGCTACAGGCTCTGCTCGATTCCACGCAGGATGTGTTGCGCGGCATTTCAGCCTTGGGCGAACTGACTCCTCGCAGCAAAGACAACATTCTTGCTACCGGTGAGTTGCTCGCGAGTCGAATTGTTAGTGCCGCTCTTGCCGAGCGGCGAATCGACGCAGTGCTGGTCGATTCCCGTCGCTGCATCGTCACCGACGCCAGCCATACCCGAGCAGTTCCATTATTCGATGAAAGCAGCGAGCGACTGCGCCATCACGTGAAGCCTCTTCTGCAAGCCAACCAGGTTCCCGTGATGGGCGGTTTTATCGGATCGACCGCCGAGGGTGTTCCCACCACCCTCGGCCGCGGCGGGTCAGACTTCTCGGCGGCCATCATCGGCGCGGCACTGAATGCACGCAGAATCGAGATTTGGACCGACGTCGAGGGAATGATGACCACCGATCCGCGGCTATGCCCGCAAGCGCAACGCATCGATGTCATCGGATTCGACGAAGCGTCGGAGTTGGCATTCTTCGGCGCCAAGGTACTGCACCCGGCTACGCTGATCCCGGCGGTGGAAAAGAACATTCCGGTTCATGTGCTGAACTCACGCCGGCCCGAAAGCCTGGGCACTTGCATTCGCGCCCGCGCCCCGCGCAGCCGCACGGTGTTCCGCGCCATTGCCGCGAAAGCAGGCATGAAAGTCATCAACGTAAAATCACCGCGCATGTTGATGGCGCATGGCTTTCTGCGAGCCGTGTTCGAGGCTTTCGATCGCCACTCCTGCGCCGCCGACCTGGTCTCGACCTCCGAGGTAAGTGTGTCGGTGGCCCTCGATTCATCGCGCGACGTAAATGCGCTGGTAAGCGATTTGAGGAAGCTGGGAGAGGTGGAAGTCGAGGATGGAAAGGCCGTGATCTGCCTGGTGGGCAAACACATTCGCGGGCGCGCCGGTATCGCCGCGAGTGTCTTCAGCACGGTCGCAGCCGCCAACGTCAACGTGCACATGATTTCGCAGGGAGCGTCGGAGATCAACATCAGCTTCGTGGTGGAAGAACAGGATGTTCCTCGAGCGGTGCAGCGACTTCATCAGCGCTTCTTTGAGGCGAGGGAAACGGGCCGACAAAAAGTGCCGCTTGCGGCAGCGCAAGTGTTGGCCTTCCCTGTGCCCGCAAATACTCGTCGGGAGGTTGGCAGCCATGACTACGTTACTTCCATATCTCGAACGGCCCGGATACCTTGCTGACGAAACCTGCAAGATCGCGCTTGTGGGATTCGGAACAGTGGGCAGTTCCGTGGCACGCCTGCTCTATGCACGGGGCGAGGAACACTCTGCTGCAACTGACGCATGTCTGCAATCGGCGCGTGGCTCGCAAGAAAGTGGACTGGATTCCGCCTGATGTGGTGTGGACCGAAGACATAGAAGATGTGCTGGCATCGGATGTGGACGTAGTGGTGGAGCTGATGGGCGGACTGGAGCCGGCGCACGAATGGGTGCGGCGAGCGCTGCAATCGGGCAAATCGGTGGTGACTGCCAACAAGCAATTGATTGCGCACTTTGGATCGGAGTTGCTGCAGATGGCCTCGAACCATGGGCAATCGCTGAGCTTCGGGGCGTGTGTGGCCGGCGGCGTTCCGGTGCTCTCGGGACTGCGCGATGGACTCGCGGGCGATCGCCTAACCAAGGTCTGCGGCATCCTCAATGGGACCTGCAATTACATCCTGACCAGGATTGAGCAGGCAGGTACTTCGTTTGCCGAAGCTCTCGCCGAGGCGCAGCGCGCGGGATTCGCGGAAGCCGATCCGGCCGATGATATCGATGGCTTGGACGCAGGCGCCAAGCTGGTAATCCTGGCGCGAGTCGGGCTGAATCTCGAACTTCGGCCCGAACAGGTAGTGTGCCGTTCTATCCAAGATGTCAGGCCACTCGACTTCGAGTACGCGCATGATCTTGGGCTGCACCATAAGGCAGATTTCCACCGCGAGCCATCAAGCGATGGAAACGCCTCACGCTGTGGTAGAACCTTCGCTGGTGGCGAAGGAATCTCCGCTGGCAGCAAGTTTCGGGCAAGCCAGAATCTAGTTGTAAGCAGCGGGGAATTTGGGGGAGACGTCGCTTTTTCGGGACGCAGGGGCCGGAGGAAATCCGACTGCGGTCGCTGTAATCTCTGACCTTCTCAACATGGCACGGCATCGGTCGGAAGGACCAGCGGCGTCACGTCGCCCAGCCGCCACTTCGCGCGAGAGTAACCAATGACCGGGAGCTGCCGCAATATGTGCGATTCGTCGTCCGCGACCGGCCGGGAATCATCGCGGCGCTGGCGGGCGCATTCTGCCGTCACCATATCAATATCGATGCGGTGTTCCAGAGGCCGGGCCATGCGAAGTCAGAACTGCCGTTTGTAATTACCCTCGAGTCGTGCCGGGAGAGCCGGGTGCTGGCCGCGCTCGCCGAGATCGCCAACTTCGATTTCCTGGCCGAGACGCCAGTCAGAATGCCCATACTGAAATAGGAGTCATCTTGATGCATTTGCGTTGTAGTAACCGGGATTGTGCCGCGACGTTGGACCTCCACGATCGCGCACTGTCTTGCCCAGTGTGCGCTGATCTGCTGGAAGTGGTAGTTGACAGCGTCGCTGAAACTCCTGCGGAACTGAAGCGCATGTGGCTCGGACGGCGATCCTCCTATGCGCCGCTGGATGCAAGTGGTGTCTGGCGCTTTCGCGAGTTCCTGCCGAACTGCTATTCCGAAATCGTGACCATGTCGGAGGGCAACAATCCTCTGGTACGAGGCCAGAGGACCGCGCAATGGTGCGGCGTCCGCAATCTCAACTTCAAGCACCTCGGGTGGAATCCAACCGCCTGCTTCAAAGATCTCGGGATGACTGTCGGCATGACCGAGGCGGTGTATGTTGGCGCAAAATCTGTCGGCTGCGCCTCGACGGGAAACACCGCCGCTTCGCTCGCGGCCTATGCGGCCCGCGCCGGACTGACCGCCAAGGTTTATCTTCCCGCCGGACAGGTCTCGCAAAACAAACTGGCGCAGGCTCTCGACTTTGGAGCGGAAGTGGTGCAGGTGGAAGGTAGCTTCGACCTTGCACTTGAACGGATGCTGCACACGCCGGACCGCGATCTCTACTTTCTGAACTCGATCAATCCATTTCGCCTTGAAGGACAGAAGATGGCGATGTTCGAAATGCTCGAGCAACTTGGATGGGAAGCGCCCGATTACGTGATTGTTCCCGGCGGCAATCTCGGCAATACTTCGGCATTTGGCAAGGCGTTTTTTGAGCTGCAAGCCGCCGGATTGCTGGACAAGGTTCCGCGGCTGATCGTGGTGCAGGCCGAAGGAGCCAACCCGTTCGCGCAGATGTGGCGCTCTGGTTCTGCTGAGCTAACGCCGGTGGAACAACCCGAGACAGCGGCGACGGCGATTCGCATCGGCAATCCGCGTTCGTGGAAGAAGGCGCTGCGCGCCGTCCAGCACAGCAATGGCTTCGTCTTGGATGTTACGGACGAAGAGATTGCCGAAGCAAAAGCGATGATTGGGCGCGACGGCATCGGGTGCGAGCCGGCATCGGCGACCACGCTGGCCGCGTTGCGCAAGCTTACTGCGCGAGGGAAGATCGATCGCGACGCCGTAGTCGTGGCCATTCTGACGGGCCACGCTCTCAAGGACACCGATTTCATCATCAAGTCGCAGCGGTTTGAACATGCGCTCCAGTCGGAGAGTGCAGGCATGAACACCGACACGAATCTCAGCGCCGCACGGTTTGCATCTACCGAACCATTCGAGATCAAGGTTCCGGCATCGATCGCCAACTTGGGACCAGGTTTTGACACGCTGGCCGTTGCGGTGCAGTTGTATCTGCGCCTTTGCGTAAGAACGATGCCGGGACATGGCAAGTTACAGTTTCGTTTTGTGGGCCAGAATCTGTGCGGTGAGAACTACATCGAGCGGGCGTTTAAGTTCCTGGCACGCCAGGACAGCAGTTCCTTCCCATCGTTGTGCGTGGAAGTACACAGTGAAATTCCCATGCGTGCCGGACTTGGCAGCAGTGCAGCCGCCACAGTAGCAGGTCTTCGGCTGTACGAGGCGTTAGCCGGACCACTGCCACTGCAGGCGATCATCAATGCGGCATGCGCGCTCGAGGCTCACCCCGACAATGCAGCGGCTGCGGTGTTAGGTGGACTCACCGCAAGCTGCCAACTTCCCGATGGCTCGGTTTACGCCACGACCTTTCGCATGGCCGGAGTCGCTGAACTTTGTGGTGGTGAACTCCGGATATTCCGCTGGCCACGGCAGAATCACGCATGGTCCTTCCAAGTCTTATTTCGCGAAGCGATGTCGTCTTCAACTTGCAGAGGATGTCGCTGCTGCTGCAGTTGCTGCAGAGTGGCGATTTCTCATTGCTGAAGCAGGCGCTGGGCGATCGTTTGCATCAACCATTTCGCCAGAAGATAGTGCCCGGCTTGGAACAGGCGCTGCACCTTGAGCACGAGGATTTGCTTGGTGTTTGTCTTAGCGGGTCAGGCCCCTCAATCGTGGCATTCGCAGAAGACAACCTTCAGGAAATATCTGACTTGCTGGCGTCGGTGTATGAAGCGCTCGGAATCGGCTATAGCGTCAGGATGTTGAAGGTCCACCAGGACAGCTTCGAGAAAGAGCAGAGGGCTTATGGTCGCGGGGTTGGTCCGCTCGTAGAGCGACGGGCGTAAGGATTTTCAAACACTAGGCCTGTTTTGCTTTTGGTGTGTCCGGGTAGTGTGGCGCTTCAGCGCCGCGTGAACCTGATCCGTTCCCAAGTGAGCCGGCTTCAGCCGGCGGCACAGGTTGTCGTCGGCTGAAAGACGACTCGGTGAACGTATGGCAGCCGCAACGCGGGCCTGAAGGCCCGCACTACCCTGACACAGCAATTCCTAAACTGCTCTAAACTGCCCCGCCCTAGCCAAAACCGGGCTAGAACGGGGCACCCCATGTTATTGAGAGGCGCTAGGGCGGGCCAAGGCCTAGGAAATCTTCACGCTGCGCCGCTGCCCTTCGGGGCGACACGCAACATTTGCTCAAGAGTTTCCGGCCAGCGCTCAAAGAGTTGTTGTCCAACGCGGCTGGCGGTTTTGCGAATGTGCTGTTGCAGCAGATCTCGGACCAAGGCCTGCTCCTGATAGGGGCAATCGTCTAGAAGGTCGGTCTCAACAAATTCTGCGTGAAACTTGCGCCCAGATTCGAACGTATGCTCGGGATCCCAAACGTAAGCTACGCCGCCGGTCATGCCTGCTCCGAAGTTTCTGCCCGTCGCTCCCAGAATGACGACGACCCCGCCGGTCATGTATTCGCAGGCGTGTTCTCCCACTCCTTCCACGACCGCCGTCGCTCCTGAATTGCGAATCGCAAAGCGTTCGCCCGCGCTTCCAGCCGCAAACAAGAAGCCAGCCGTCGCTCCGTACAGGGCCACGTTCCCCAAGATGACCTGCGGGTGGCGCGCTTGAGCCACCTTGCCCACGGGACGAAGAATGAGCTCGCCGCCTGAGAGTCCCTTGCCGACATAGTCATTTGCCGCGCCCTCCAAGGTCAAAGCCATGCCCTCGACGGCAAAGGCACCGAAGGACTGTCCCGCAGTACCGCGCAGGAGCAACCGGATGTCCGGCTTTAGTTCGGGTTGCCGGCGGCGCAGCAGCGCCAGCTCGCCCGCCAGTCGCGCGCCCAAAGTGCGATCCTCGTTCTTCACGACCGCGGCATACTCGAACGGCTGGCCCGCAATGCACGCTGTCAGCGCAGGTTTCACCCACGCATCGTCGACCGGAGGACGATCTTCCGGTCGCGCATTTCGTTGCCCTTGCCAATGCAGCGGACCATCGCCGGCACAGGCGAGCATAGGCCCTAAATCGAGATTCCCATCGGATCGGACCTGCTGCAGCAAGTCCGTGCGCCCGATGGCCGACTCCAGCGAAGGCAGTCCCAAGGCGGCGAGCAGCCGCTGCAGGTCTTCGGCAATATTAAGGAAGAAACGGACCACGTTCTCCGGCTTGCCGCGGAACCTGGCTCGCAGATCCGGGCGCTGCGTCGCAATCCCCGTAGGACAGGTGTTGAGATGACACTGACGCGCCATGTCGCAGCCGATTGCGACCAGCACGGCAGTGCCGAAGGAAAATTCGTCGGCGCCGAGTAGCGCAGCCATCAGAATGTCGCGCGCGGTGGACAGACCACCATCCACTCGCAGCCGTACGCGGCCGCGCAGACCGTTGTGCCGCAGCACTTGTTGCGCTTCCGCCAAGCCAATCTCCCACGGACTACCCGCGTGCTTGATGCTGCTTAATGGTGACGCACCCGTGCCGCCGCTGTGACCGGCGATCATGATGTAGTCGGCGTAAGCTTTGGCGACGCCCGCAGCGACCGTTCCCACGCCCAGCTGTGAGACCAGCTTCACTCCTACGGCCGCACGCGGATTGATGCGCTTCAGGTCGTAAATCAATTGCGCCAGATCTTCAATACTGTAGATGTCGTGATGTGGCGGCGGGCTGATCAGCGAGATTCCCGGTTGCGCGTGCCGCAAACGCGCGATGAGTTCAGTAACTTTGTGGCCGGGAAGCTGGCCCCCTTCTCCAGGCTTTGAGCCCTGCGCAATCTTGATCTCCAGTTCTTCGGCGTGGGCCAGGTATTCAGCGGTGACACCGAAGCGGCCGGAAGCAACCTGCTTGATCTTGTTGTTGCGCGGCAGAAAATTGGGCGGAGTGTCAGGCTCGCCCTGGTACGCATTAGGATCCTCGCCGCCCTCCCCTGTGTTGGAGCGGCCTCCCAGCTGATTCATAGCGAGGGTGATGGTTGCATGCGCTTCCGGACTGATTGAGCCCAGCGACATGGCGCTGGAGACAAACCGCCGCGCCAGGCTGGACTTCTGCTCGACTTGATAGATGGACAGCCGTGGACCGGCGGCGCGGAAGTCCAGCAAGTCTCGCAGCATTACCGGCTCGCGTTCATTCCCTGCTCCCGCGAAAGCGGACCATGCTTCAGCGTGGGAAGGCGCCGTCGTCGCGGCTTGGGTGGTTGCCTTCGCTGCGCCCACAGCCATTTGAAGGTGCCGCGTCCGTTGCGGTTCCCAAGTGTGCAATTCGGATCCCTCATCACGGCGGAACCGCACCCAGCCGTAATCCGGGAGTTCGAGGTTATGGAGCTCGCCTGCCCACGAGGCGCGAATTGCATCTTCAATCTCGGAGAATCCGCGTCCTCCCAGTGGCGATGGAGTTCCAGGAAGGCAGCGCTCGACCACCGCCGCGTCAAGTCCGAGAATGTCGAAGAGTTGCGCCGCTCGATAGCTGTCGAGAACCGAGATGCCCATCTTCGACATCACTTTAGCCAAGCCGGCCCGCAAGACCTTGAGCAGACCGGCTTCGCCATCTTCTCCCGCCAGCGTGCGCGCAGTTTGCAGCGCCAGCCAGGGACAAACCGCGCCCGCGCCATATCCGATGAGAACGGCGGCGTGGTGCAGGTCGCGGCAGTCGCCTGCGTCCAGGGCGAGACCAACTTTGGTGCGCAACCCAGCCTTGACCAGCGCGTGATGCACCGCGCCAGTGGCCATCGCCATCGGAATCGGCAGAGACTGGGCAGAAGCCCCGCGGTCGGTCATCAGGAGAATACGGGCTCCATCCCGCACCAAGCCAATGGCGGTGTCACCCAAGCCAGCCACCGCGCTTTCCAGAGTGCGAACCGGCGCGAAGGTGCAATACATGCGAGCCAAAGGCAATTCCTCCCGCAGTGGATAAGTGCCCTCGCGCAGCGCTTCCATCTGACCCAGCGAGAGAAACGGCGATGGCAGTACCATGCCGGGGAGCGGTGCATGCTTGTCGAGCAAATGGGGCCATGGTCCAAGGCGGGTACGCAACGAAACTACACACGATTCGCGTAGAGAGTCGATGGCAGGGTTGGTAACTTGCGCAAACCTCTGGCGGAAGAAGCCATATAAAGGACGCGGCGTGCGGGCCAGGGGTGCGATCGGTGTGTCATCGCCCATGGACCAGGTGGCGTCCTTGCTTTCTAGCGCCATGGGCGCCACCACCATCTTGACCTCCTCACGGCTGTAACCGAAGCCGTGCTGCAGTCGGCTGATTTCGTCTTTGGACAAAACTGGTACTGGCTGAGACACCGGCTCCAGCAGAATGTTGTAGATCAGCCCATCGTAAGCCGAGAGTCCATCGATGTAGCGATCGAGCGGCTCGCCCTCCAACAACTCTCCGCGTTCCACATCGAGCAAAAGCATCTGTCCGGGCCCAAGCCGCCCGCTGCGAACGATGGATTCGCACCTGACGTCGGCGAGTCCAACCTCGGAGCCGGCGACGATGAGCCCTGTGTCCGTAATGACGTATCGGCATGGCCGCAAGCCATTGCGATCTAGTGCCATTCCGAGCAGGCGACCATCGCTAAACGCCAAAGCCGACGGTCCGTCCCACGGCTCCATGCAGTCAGCGTGATAGCGGTGGAAGGCGGTCTCGCCCCCATCGGCGGCGGGTGGCAGAAGCATACGGACAGCCTCAGCCACGTTGCGCCCGTGGTTGGCCAGCAACTCGGTAACTTCGTCCAGACTCATCGAGTCGGAGGCATCGGCGGTGAGGATCGGCTCGCACTCGCGTGGAAGGGTTGCACGCCTCGCCTCCATGTGGGCGCGATTGCCCCAGATAGTGTTGATCTCGCCGTTGTGCGCCAACATTCGCAGTGGTTGGGCACGATGCCATGATGGCAGCACGTTGGTCGCGTATCGCTGATGAAAGATTGCGAACGGCGTGACAAAGTTTGAATCTTGCAGGTCGGGGTAGAACTCGTGCAACAATCGGCCTGCGCACATTGCCTTGTACACAAGCGTGCGCGTCGAGAGGGAGCACACGTAGCTATCTGTAGTTTGACGCTCGAAGGCTTTGCGCGCCAGATACAGGCGATGCTCGACTTCAGTCTCGGTCCACCGTACCGAGTCGGGCGCCGTAATCAGCGCTTGACGGATGACGGGTAGCGACTCGAGCGCAAGCTCGCCCAGCACATCACGCCGGATGGGAACTTCGCGCCATGCGAGCCATCGCAGGCCCTGAGCCGAGATACACTCCTCGAAGCGCCGAGCGTCGCGGCTGGTAACTCCTTCCAGCGGCAGAAACAACATTCCCACGGCAAGCGGACGCTCCGGCGGCAGCGCGATGGCAGTCTGGGAGAGCAGGAAAGCGCGAGGAACGCCGGTCAGGACGCCGACGCCATCGCTACTTTTGCGGTCGGCGGCGACTGCGCCGCGGTGAGCCAAGCGTCCCAGGGCGGTGAGTGTCAACCGTACGATGTCATGATTGGGTGCGCCGTCTAGAGTCGCAACAAATCCAACACCGCACGACTCATGATCAAAGCGGGAATTGAGAAGGGTTCGGCCTTGGGAGCCAACCAAGATAGGTCCCATACCCGAATATAGAGCAGCGCGCGAGAGCTTGGAAAGAGAGAAAGTGGCGTAATTCGCAACCAATACCGAAAGGGGAAACCAAATGCAAGGCCGAGAGAAAACTGCAAATAATGTGCCGGATAACCCGAAGGGGTGGAGCACGCCCTGACAGGCTGCTGAAAAATTAATCCTTGCGCACCCGCACCCGCCTATCCATTTTGGGAAACGGGGTTACCTCCGTGTTCGGAAGTGCGTTTTCTTATCGGTCGAACTCGCTCCGCATCGTAGACTGAGAGCGCGGGAGTCAGTCTGCGGCACCGCCAGTTCGATGTTCGGGCCGCGGTACCCGATCTTTCAAAACTTGTTCGGTTGTCGGCAGAGACGAAGTGCGCAATCGGGTAAGTCCTTATTCCGGAATACTTTGCCTACAACCCCTTTGTACGGAATACTTTGCGAGCGCAGAACACCGTGGTCCAGAGAAGAAAGTAATACGGTCAACCACGGATTTCCACGGATGAGTCTTGAATAGTAAGAAGATGGATTTGGGTCGAGGTTGATTCGTGGTCGATGTTCTTCTTCATGGCTGCTTGCTCGGAATCTGATACACGTTGTTACCCAGGTTGGCTTCCGGAACGCTTCCATCGTTCACAGTAATTTTGTCCGGCGCGACGGGCACTTCGATGCGGCCCGTGGCCTTTTCTCCCGCTTTCACAAGGACACGGACATTCTTCTCGCCGGAAGGAGTTTGAATAAGCACTGGCACCTCCGCTGCGGCGCGGCCGCGATTCTCGATGGTGGCGGTCACCAGGAAGTTCTTGTCACCTTCGCCGAGCAGAGGGCGGGTGTACGCGGACTCGACGTGAAACTCCGGCAAACCGCGATCGCGGTAAACCCAGTCATCGAAGAACCATTCCAGATCGCACTTGGAGCTGGCCTGCACCAGATGCTGAAAGTAGATGGGGTCTTTATCGGCGCCGCCGCGATAGGTCGCCATAGCGCGCAGCATAGCTTCGTCGCCGATCATATCGCGCAGCATCCAGAAAACGAAGCCGCCCTTGCCGTGCAAGTAGAGTTCGTCATTGGTGTTGAGCAATGTATTGTTGGCGGCATTGCTGTCTGAAGAGGACTTCGTGGCCACTCCCGTATTCGGATGCGCCGCTTGCTCGGCTTGTACCAGAGGCTCGCGATATTGGTCGAGAAACTCTAACGCTGCATGGCGACCGCTGCGGCGTTCCACCGCTACGGTTTGCAGGAATCGCTCCAGTCCATCCTGGATCCAAGGATGCTGAGAATGGAACCGCGCCGCGATCTGTGCTGGGAGCAACAGAAGTTGCAACGTTGCGGTGGGCGCCTCGCGCAGAGGCGTAAACAGAACCGGGCCGTTTTGCCAGGGATTGGCGTTCGGTTCGGTCAACTCGACGATCCGCGCTGGCTGAGTTGATTCGCCCAGCCAGTCGTGCAGCAGCGGATCATTGGCTTCGGCCGCGAGGGCGTAATCGCGCGCCAACGAAGTGTGATCGGCAATGTGCAAGAGCGTAACCGTTGGACGTGCAAGTTCGACATAGTTAGCGATAGCGAACGTTGGGACAACCTCTCCCAACTCCGGAAGATGGGCTTTCGCCACCAGGCGGAAAGAAGTCTTGTCGCCCTGCACCTCCGGCACCAGCTTGCCTTCGCCGGAGTCAGCAATGTTGGTCACAATGCGCAATGGCTGCTTGCCATCGCCTGCTTCGATCGCAAAGGCGGCGTCGAACTCGCTGCGGTCGTGGCGATGCTTCCAGCGAGCAATCGCATCGAAGACGGCATTGCCGTCGCTCAGGCTCGCGGCTTCGACTGCCACCGGATACCACGCAACATAGCCCAGTCCTCGCACAGCGGTGAAGGTATCGCTAATTTCGTCCCAATCGTTCCGCGCGGCCACGTCGACGGGAGCACCCATACGCGTTAAACGCGTCGTATCCGGAGTAATAGTCCCGCCGTATTGCACATCGAGCGTGACCGTAGCTGCCGGAGCAATTTCCTTGGGGAGCGTGACTATTGCCTCCGAAAGGCTGCCTGTGTGATCGATGTCGGAGGTGTAGTTATCGCCGAGCCACTGCACCGGCTTGTCATCCAGCGCAATCGCGTTCCATGCCAGCGACGATGACACCTGCAAAGTCGCCAGCTTCTGTGCCTTGTTGGAATCGTTGCGCAACGTGAGCTTGCCGGTGACCGCGATCACATGCGCGGTTCGGTCCAATTGCACCTCGATCTGATACCGGGAGATGGTAAAGGCCTCGCGGTCAATCCCCAGCGCGGGCAGCGCCGTTGCGAGTCCCAGCAACAGCAATAACGGCAACCGCTTCATTTGGAGGATGGGGCCTTCCCGGAGCTATGCCGCACGCGGCGCTGGCGCTCCAGTTCGTACATCACCACCCCGCCTGCAACTGACACGTTTAGCGACGGCACGTGGCCGAGCATGGGAATCGAAACCAGAAAGTCGCAGCGTCTGCGGACCAGGTCATGGAGCCCTTTGCCTTCCGCGCCTAACACAATTGCGCAATGCATGTTGTAATCCACTTCGTCGTAGCTCTGGGTTGCGCGCTCGTCGAGCCCAACGGTCCAGACGTTTCGCTCTTTCAATTCATCGAGCGTGCGCGAGATGTTGGTGACGCGCGCAATTGGGAGATGCTCGGAGGCTCCCGCCGAAGCCTTGACCGCAGTGCCCGTCAAGCCGGCGGCGCGACGCTCAGGGATGATGACACCGTCCGCGCCGGCTGCATCGGCGGTGCGGATGAGCGCGCCCAGATTGTGGGGATCTTCCACGCTGTCGAGCACTACCAGAAAACTGTGCTCAGCCTTGCGCTGCTCGAGCAGAGTGTCAACGTCCGCATATTGCTTGCTGCTGGTAACCGCGATAACGCCTTGATGAGTGTTGGTGTTGGCGGTGCGATCGAGTTGCTCGCGCGGCAGGAAGCGCACCTGAACACCGCTGGCGCGGCAGTCGTCAATAATGCGCTGCACCCGCTGGTCATGCCGTTCACGCGCAATGCCGACGTATTCAAAGCTGCGCGCTCCCGATTTCAGCGCCTCGCTGACGGAATGAATGCCGTAGATAACGACCATGTTTGGAATTAGTGTACGACAAGGAAGCTATCAGCCATCAGCTTTCGACTGTCAGCAGTCGCCCTCGAATTTCCAGATATTGTCATCGCGATCGAGGACTTTAGTCCGAGCGGAGGAACCTGCTTTCGATCGAAGCGCTATGCGCTTTGAGATGTGCGCCTCGCATCTCCCGGGCAACTTCGGATATCAAACACCCATGAGTCTCTTGGAGCATTTCCGGCGGCAGTTCGAATACGAGTTCTGGGCAAATGCTGAAGTGTTGCGGGTCCTGGTGCAATTACCTGCTCCACCATCGGCGTCGATTAGGCTCTTGGCGCACATCATCGCAGCTCAACATTTGTGGCTCAGCCGGCTACAGAACAAGCCACCACGGCTCGCTGTGTGGCCGGAACTCTCGCTGGTGGAATGCGCCGCGGAGTTAGGAGAGGGAAAATCTGCGTGGCAGTCCTATCTGGATGGGCTAGGTGACCGCGATCTATCCAGCTACCGCAGCTACACGAACTCCAAAGGCGAGGAATGGAAGAACAGCGTGGCCGACATCCTCAGCCACGTTGGCCTGCATTCCTCCTATCATCGCGGGCAGATTGCGTTGGAAGTCCGTCGGAGCGGAAGCGTCCCTGCTTACACCGATTACGTCCACGCGGTCCGGCAAGGATTCATCGAGTAGTCCAGTTCCTTTCGCCAGTTGGTTCCGGCGCTCCATCTCGGTATAGTTATGCTTAAGTAATTGTGTATGCAGGAGCCTGAATGTCCCTTTCCGCAATCATTGTGGATGACGAGCAACTTGCACGTGACGAGCTTGCCTATCTGTTGAAAGAGCTTGATGTGGACGTCGTGGCGCAAGGCAAGAACGGCATGGACGCGGTGAACCTGATCAAGGAGTTTTCGCCGGAACTGGTCTTCCTTGACGTCCAAATGCCCGGACTCGACGGTTTCGGCGCCATCAAGAAATTGATCGACAAGAAAGTTCCGCTGCCCCAAATCGTATTCGCCACTGCGTTCGACCAATACGCGGTGAAGGCTTTCGAGGTGAACGCGGTTGATTACGTGCTCAAGCCGTTCGATAAGAAGCGCGTGGCAAAGGCCGTAGAGAAGGCGCGGCAAAAGCTGGAGACTACCGGCTCGGCTGGCGACCAGATTGGCACTATCGTCAAAATGCTGGAGCAGCAGCAACGTCCGCCAGCCGCGAAAGTGCTTCTCAAGTCAGGGGGGCGGCTCTTTCTGGTCGACCAGAAAGACATTTGCTATGCCTCGATCGAGGATGGGGTCATTACCGTTGTGGCGACCGCTATGGAAGGCCAATCGAACTGCCGGACTCTGGAGGAGCTGCTCGACTCCCTCGACCCTAATATGTTCTGGCGGGCACATCGCTCGTATCTAGTGAATATCAATCGCATCAAGGAAGTTGTGCCCTGGTTCAAAAGCTCGTACCAGATCCGCATGGAAGACAAAAAACAGACCGAGGTCCCTGTCAGCCGTGCCCAGACCAAACGGTTGCGTGAGCTGTTTGGGTTGTAGTAGGAAGCGGGACTGCGACAGACTGCCATTTCACGCCGCTTGCACACTGCCTTATAATAAAAGGTTGTCCCTATCCGCAGCATCCTTCTGTAGTAAGGGGTATTGATGGCCACAACCGAATTCGCAGTACACGGTGCCGACCAAGGCACCGTGCGTGAGCCTGTCGTCAACGACTTCAGCATCCAGGTAGCAACCGTAAATGGCTCGGGATCGCAGAGCGCCAATACCGTTCTGCTGCGAACTATCTTCCAGATGGGCGTACCCGTCTCCGGCAAGAACATGTTTCCCTCGAACATTGCCGGTCTTCCCACCTGGTACACGATCCGCGCCAGCAAGAAGGGATACATCGCGCGCAAGAAGGAGATCGACTTCCTGGTGGCGATGAATCCCGAGACCGCGCGCGAAGACACCATGTCGCTGGCATCGGGCGCTGTCGTGCTGTACGACGAGCCTCTGAAGCTGAGCGAGCTGCGCTCCGACGTGACCTTCTACGCGGTGCCCTACGACAAGATTTGCGCCGCGGTTTGCCCCGAGTCGAAGCTGCGCAAGTTGGTCAAGAACATGATTTACGTGGGAGTGGTGGCGCAGTTGCTCAACCTCGACATGGCGGAAGTGGAGAAAGCGCTGCGCAAGCAGTTCGCGAAAAAGGTCAAAGCCGCCGACCTCAATTGGAACGCCGCCAAGGCTGGCTACGATTACGCTGCCTCATCGCTGACGAAGGCCGATCCGTTTACCGTCGAGCGCATGGACAAAACCACCGGCATGATCATCATCGACGGCAACGCCGCTGCGGCGTTGGGATGCATGTTTGCGGGTGTAACGGTGGTGACGTGGTACCCGATTACACCTTCCTCATCGCTGGTCGAGACCCTCATCGATTACATGAAGGAGTACCGCGTCGGCGCTGATGGGAAAGCGACCTTCGCGATTGTCCAGGCCGAAGACGAACTAGCGGCGATTGGCATGGTTCTGGGTGCTGGATGGGCGGGAGCGCGCTCCATGACCGCTACTGCGGGACCAGGAATTTCGCTGATGGCGGAGTTCGCCGGATTGGGCTACTACGTCGAGATCCCGGGCGTGATCTGGGACATCCAGCGCGTGGGTCCCTCCACCGGCTTGCCGACGCGTACCTCGCAGGGCGACATCGAATTTGTGGCAAAGCTCTCCCACGGCGACACTCGTCATCCTATGTTATTGCCTTGCAGCGTGGCTGAGTGCTTTAACATGGCGAGCGATGCGTTCGATCTCACCGAGCAATTGCAGACGCCAGTGTTCGTCATGTCGGATCTCGATCTCGGAATGAATAACTGGATGTCGGAGCCGTTTCAGTATCCCGACAAGCCGCAGAATCGCGGCAAGGTATTGACGGCGGAGGAACTCGATCGTGCCGGCGGTTTCGCGCGCTACAAGGACGTCGACGGCGACGGCGTGGGCTACCGCACCTTGCCGGGAACCAATCATCCGGAGGCGGCGTGGTTCGCACGCGGTAGCGGGCACAACGAGACCTCGGCTTATAGCGAACGGCCTGACGACTACGCCAACAATATGGACCGCTTGGCGCACAAATTTGAGACAATGCGCAGGCTCGTCCCCAAGCCGGAGATAGTACGCAATGGTGGGAACGAGGTCGGGATCATTGCCTACGGGACCTCTCATCACGCTGTGGTTGAGACTCTTGACCAGCTGCAGAACGAATACGGCGTGAAAGCCGACTACTTGCGCCTGCGCGCCTATCCATTCACCAGCGAGACGCACGACTTCGTGGCGGCGCACAAGCGGATTTACATGATCGACCAAAACCGCGATGCACAGATGTTGCAGTTATTGAAGCTGGACATCGCGACCGAACAAATCGGCAAACTGCGCAGTGTCCGGCACTACAACGGATTGCCGATCGACGCGCGATCCATTACTGACGACATCATTACCCAGGAGGGCAAGTAAATGGCGACTACAACCGCGCCACCGCCCCAACCCCAACCAAAGACGAACCGCATCGGATTGACCGTGCTTGACTATCGCGGAGGCAAGACCACGCTGTGCGCCGGATGCGGCCACAATGCCATTTCCGAACGCATCATCGATGCCTTCTACGAGATGGGTGTCGCGCCCGAACGGGTTATCAAGGTGTCAGGGATCGGCTGCTCTTCGAAGAGTCCCGCGTACTTCATGGGCCGCTCGCACAGCTTCAACTCGGTTCATGGGCGAATGCCATCGGTTACGACCGGCGCGGTGCTGGCGAATTCGAAGATCGTCGCACTGGGAGTAAGTGGGGATGGGGATACAGCGTCTATCGGCATCGGTCAGTTTGTACACCTCATGCGCCGCAATCTCCCCATCATCTACATCATCGAAGACAATGGCGTGTATGGGCTGACGAAGGGACAATTCTCGGCGACCGCCGATCTCGGCTCGAAGCTCAAGACTGGTGTCATCAACGATCTACCGCCGATCGATACCTGCGCGCTGGCGATCCTGCTGGGCGCGACCTTCGTGGGCCGCTCGTTCTCGGGCGACAAGCGCCAGCTGCACACCATGCTGAAAGCCGCGCTCGCCCATCGCGGGACCGTGATGCTCGACGTAATCTCGCCGTGCACCACCTTCAACGATCATGAAGGCTCGACTAAGTCCTACAAGTTCGTCAAGGACCACGAAGAGCCGTTGCACGATTTGAACTTCGTTCCGCACTTTAACGAGATCGATGTGGACTATGATGCCGGCACCAGCCTCAACGTGACCATGCACGACGGCTCCACGCTGCGGCTGCGCAAGCTGGAGGAGGACTACGATCCCACCAATAAAACTGAGGCCGTGAAACGCGTCATGGAAGCGCACGATGCTGAGGAAGTGCTGACGGGCGTGCTGTATTTGAACACCACCGCGCCCAACTTCATCGACATGATCAACATGACCGATCAGCCGCTGGCGACCTTGCCGGAGAGCGTGACTCGCCCCTCGCGCGCTGTGCTGGACGAGTGCATGGAGGCACTGCGGTAAAAGTAAGGCGTCGGCACCGCCGAGTTCGGAAAGGTCGGCTCCAGATGGTCGGGGATCGCACGGAGTTCAAGCCTTTCGGTGTGGAGTCGGGGGCACGCCCTTATCGCCTAGCGTTTTTGGTGGATCCTGAGGTATGCTCCCCCGAACTCTTGGACGCGCTGTTCGACGCAAACTATGGGCTTTGGGGAGGGCGGTTCAATCCCATTGTTCCGGTGTGCAAGGGTGACATCGATGAGGCGTTCTGGTCGTTGCTCCGGTACGTTGATCCAGATCTCGTTTACACGTACACTGCACTGACCCAGACCATAATCGACTGAATCGACCGGGAGGTCGTTCCGTGGCGCATTGAGGCACATCCTGCACACCTCGCTGCATCCCTCCCAACTCCCCATTTCGTCCCCAGCGCGTCCGAAGGGTTGGTGAAGTCGCGGCAAGTGCTGCCGCTTCTGATGTCGCAACAGGCGGGATTCGGATTTGGCCCTGCAGCGACACTTCTCACCTATTTCCACGATTGGAAATCGCCGCTAAACAAGGAATTGGTCAGGCTGGTGACGAGAAACTTCGGCATCGTTCATGAAAGGGCGGTTCCGCGCGTACCGGACGAGTGGGCAAGGCTACAGGTGCAGAACGACTGGACGCCTTGGGAGCTGTTCCAGCACATTGCCGTTACGTCGAATCTGCTGTTCCCGTTTCAATCGTCTGCAGCACACGCACTACCACCTCCGCGCATCGACACTGCGCAGGAGGAGTACTGCATTCTGATTGGTGACAATGCTGAAACGTGGCTGTACTTTTGGAATCATATCTTCCTCGTTCGTGATTACCTTAGAGCGGGATGGAATACCCTATGTTTGTCCCCTACGCTGCTCCGGGAGGAAGAGTTCATTGGACCCCTTCGAGAATTCTTAAAGCGCCGCGCTTACCGTTCCGGTAACTCTCCCAGCAGACTAACCCTTCAGTCATTCGAGTGCTCCGAGGACGAACTCGCCGAACTGAGGGCGCGAATTCTGAATGGGGTAGACGTTATTCCAGCAAGCAAAAAGCTGCGTTCTGGTGAGTTTCCGAAGTTAGACGTCACCCGACCTGAGGTTTACATCGGTTGGGGTTATGGGACAACGCATCAACAGGGTACCTCGTGGGAAAGCCTTCTAAGCGCGCCTAGCTCGCGAGTACCGATTGATCAGGGCACTTGGGTCATGGATTTGCGGGTGGAGTACATTCCGCGATTTGCTTTCTATGGCAACGAAGTGCTCTCGTGGAAGTTGCCTCGGCGCGTGGGCCTGGCCGAGGCTTTTTTCAGCCAGGGGCGCTGTCGTGTCAACGCGGACCATACTTTTTCGGTTGAAATGCGGCACCTGGAGCCCTTCATCCTAAGGCTTCCCGACGAAAACGAAATCTTCTACCGCGCTGCCGGCATCATGAACATAAATTCGTACGATGCAAATCTCGGCGTCATCGTAAAGAAACCTATATTCCGTCGCTTGGGACCGTGGGACAAAGGTCTCTACTTGAACGGCGTCCTTGAACTTTTCGGAGGTCTTCAATCGGCGGCTCAGTTCTTCGAACATAGCTACTGGCGAACCATATTCGAGCGCCTTTCTCTCGGAAGCCCCGAGAAAGAAGCGGGCCTCTTTGAAAGAGTTAGAAACGGGCTGGAGAAGAAGAAGCTGTTGATAGCATCGCAACTCGCGGGCGGCCACGCCAAGCCCATTGATTGGCTTTCGCGCCTGGTGATCCGTCACGCACGTGAACTTCAACTAAGACAAGACGAAATCGCCTTTTCCGAGCTTGAATCCGCCTTTCACGAACAGCGCGAGCGCTTCATAGCAGCAAATCCAGGGTTTCGGACGGCAACGTCACCCGAAGAAGTCGAGGAGGAGCGGAACTCGGCTACTGCGGACCTGCTCCGAGTTCTCCAAAGCTTAACGGATTGCGGCGTTCTCCAGCAAGGGGTTCGAATCCGCTGCATCAACTGCGGATCGCGGTTTTGGCGTGAAATGGGAACCCTTCAACAGAAGATAAAGTGTGATGGATGTAACGCCGCTGTACCTGTGCCTGTTGAGTCTATCTGGCGCTATCGGCTAAACAGCCTAATTCGCAACGGGATCGCGCTGCACGGGTGCGTGCCAGTAATTTCTGCGTTGCGAGACTTGCGAGAAAAGGCCCGCGATTCCTTCATTTACACTCATGGCATCGGCCTGTTCAAGGAGTATGGTGACCCAACACCGGTGGCGGAAATGGACCTCCTTTGCATTTCGGATGGCAAGTTGGTTTGTGGGGAGGTGAAATCGTCTGCGTCAGAGTTCACGCAAGAAGAGCTCGGAAAGCTCGCACGCATAGCCGCCGACATAAAGGCCGATCAAGTGGCAATCTCGGCATTCAGCGATCCGGACCTTCTCATGACGCAGCACAGTAAGACACTCGCCGACCTTCTACCTGCGGGCTGCGCCGTCCTGATCTGCGGACCTAGTCAATGGGCTTTCCAACCCCGACCGCATGCCTGACGAGAGCCTGGGACGCCGGCCGCCCCACCCTTCTCGCCGCCTTTGGCGAGAGGGTGGGTTCGACCATCATCACTTCAACGACGCCATATCAATCACAAACCGGTACTTCACATCGCTCCGCAGCATGCGCTCGTAGGCTTCGTTGATCTTCTGCATCGGGATGATCTCGATGTCGGAGGTGATGTTGTGCTTGCCACAGAAATCCAGCATTTCCTGCGTCTCCGCGATGCCGCCAATCATCGAGCCGGAAAGCTGCTTCCGCCCAGGGATGATGCTGAACGCCGAAACCGCCAGCGGCTTTTCCGGCGCTCCTACCAGCACCAGGGCTCCATCGCGCTTCAGCAGATTCAGATAGGCATTGATGTCGTGCTCGGCCGAAACAGTATCGAGGATGAAGTCGAAGCTATTGGCGTGTTTCGCCATGTGCGCCGGATCTTTGGAGTGCGCGACCTCATGAGCCCCCAGCCGCTTGGCGTCTTCCGTTTTGTGAGTCGACGTTGTGAACAAGGTCACGTGTGCGCCCAGCGCATTGGCGAGCTTCACTCCCATATGGCCTAGTCCGCCCAATCCAACGATGCCGACCTTCTGACCGTTCTGCACTTTCCAATGCCGCAGCGGCGAGTAGGTCGTGATGCCGGCGCAAAGCAGAGGCGCAGTTGCGGCCGGTTCCAAGTTCTTTGGCGGACGTAACACAAACGCTTCGTCCACAACAATGGTCTTGGAGTATCCGCCATAGGTCATGCCGCCGAGGTGCTTGTCTTCGCTGTTATACGTAAAGGTGGCGGGACCCTCACAATACTGCTCCAGGCCGGCCTTACAGGCCGCGCAGGTACGGTCGGAGTCAACCATGCACCCGACTGCGGCAAGGTCGCCTTCCTTGAATTTGCCGACTTGGGCTCCGGTCTTGACCACTCGACCGATAATCTCGTGACCGGGTACCACTGGGTAAGTTGTATTGGTCCATTCATTGCGGGCGGTGTGCAGATCGGAATGACACACGCCGCAGTACAGGATATCGATCTGTACATCCTTCGGACCGGGTTCTCGGCGTTCGAAAGCAAATGGCTGGAGAGGTGAAGTGGAGGAATGCGCTACGTAGCCAGCCGTCCCAATGCGTCCTTGTCGCTTTACCGGCTTCTCAGAAGTGAGAACATCAACCGCATTTGCCATGATAAGTTCCTTTCTCTGATTAAATCCCCGCCAGCAAAAAGCGACGAATGCCTCCCTCGGCCGGCGGAAAAAACCCTCTATTCTACCATTAGATTCCCCGAGACTCTATCGGTCACATCTTTCCGGTCAATTCCGGGGAACTAGATTCCGATAGTTTGCGAATTGCGCGCTCTCCTGGTGATGGTTTGTTTCCAGCACCTGCGGTAATATTCGTGCATGGCTAAGTCATCGCCTCAATTCGAAGTTCCGTGTCCCTGCTGCGGTGCGTTGCTGAAGATCGACAGCGACACCAAAGCGGTGATAGCGCACACGCCCAAGGCTGTCCCCAAGATCTTCGAGGATCTGGAGGCGGCCGCACGAGCCATGAAAGACCAGGACACCCGTAAGGAGTCCATCTTTCGTCAGTCGGTGGAGGCGCAGAAGCGTCAGGGCGATCTGCTGGAGAAAAAGTTTCAGGAAGCTGTCAAGCGCGCCAAGGAAACGCCCGATACGGGCAAACCGATTCGCGACTTTGATTTGGACTGAAAAGAAGCAATTGGCAATTAGCAATTAGCATTCTGGCATTCGCGTCCGGAAGACGCGGAATCCTGCCGAATAATCTCTGAGGCCGTGAGGCGACGGCCAAATGCGAAGAGCAGCGCATCTCTGTGCCTCTGTGGTAAACGACAACTCTCGTCCGCTGCTGCTGGGCCATCGTGGGGTGCGCCGTCCGCGGCGCTTTGGGCTGCATTCGTCAACCTCGACTATTCCCGCCGAAAATACGATTGATGCTTTCGACTACGCAGTGGCCAACGGATGTGACGGTTTCGAGTTCGATGTGCGCTTTACTAGCGACCGCCGCAGCGTGGTATGTCACGATCCAGAGTTTGAGGGTGGCGAACTTGCGGCAATGCAGTACTCGGACATTGCGTGCCGTCTCGCGTGTCTGGAAGATGTGTTGTCACGCTTTGGGAGCACGGCTTATTTGGATATCGAACTGAAGGTCGGGGGCCAGGAAGAGTCGATTGTGGCCGCAATTGGGGCCCGACGGCCGAGGCGTGGCTTTGTCGTGTCGTCGTTCCTTCCTGAGGTGCTGCAACGGCTGCATGAAGTCGATCCTTCGCTGCCACTCGGTTACGTCTGCAAACAGGCGGACGCGGTAAAGCAGTGGGTAACGCTGCCAATCTCGGTCTTCATCCCGCAATACAAGCTGGTATCGCAAAGTATGGTTGATGAGGTTCACGCGGCCGGGCCGAAGGTCTTCACTTGGACCGTCAACCACCATCGCGACTTAGTGCGCCTCGCCGATTATGGCGTAGATGGATTGATCTCGGACGATCCAAAGTTGCTGCGCCGGACTTTTGTAAAATCTGGATGAAACCGTGAGAGGCGACTTTGCGCCATCTATCCGCCGTCATTTAGATTGTGAAGAATGGCGACAACAGGTGAGCGATTTGAGCGCGCCGTATCCATTATGGCGCGGTTGCGTGGTCCCGGCGGATGCCCGTGGGACCGCGAGCAGACCTTCGACACGATCAAGCCCTACACCCTGGAGGAAGCCTACGAGGTGGTGGAGGCCATCGACGCGCGCAATTGGGACGAACTGACCGGCGAACTTGGCGACCTCCTGTTGCAAGTGCTCTTCTACTCGGAGATGGCGGAGGAGGAGAAGCGCTTCTCCATTGACGATGTGCTCGAGCGGTTATCCAACAAGCTCATCGATCGACATCCTCACGTCTTTGGCGACGTGAAGGCCGACACGCCGGGCGACGTGCTACGCAACTGGCAGGCGCTCAAGGCCGAGGAGAAGAAGAAACGCCAGACGGAGCCTGGAGAAAACGGAAAGAAGCAAGATCATCCTGAGTCGGTAATCGCCGGTGTGTCCTCAGCAATGCCCTCGCTCATGGAAGCCTACAAGATCAGCTCACGCGTTGCTAGTGTCGGCTTTGATTGGCCGAGTATCGAAGATCTTTTTGAGAAGCTGAACGAGGAAACGCAGGAGCTTCGCAAGAATCTGGAAGAATATCCCGCGCCGGGTCCGCGTCCGGAGTCGGCTGCGAGCGTTGCGGGTGCACGCGGTGTCAGGATTTCCCCGGAACTGCGATCGCGACTGGAAGACGAGGTCGGCGATCTCTTGTTTGTACTCGTCAACATCGCACGCTACCTCTCGCTTGATCCGGAGTCCGCGTTGCGCAAGACGAACCGCAAGTTCCGCCGCCGCTTCGAGTATCTTGAGGAAAGGTTACGCCAGCAGGGACGCAAGCCATCTGGGGCCTCACTTGAAGAAATGGAGGCGCTGTGGCAGGAATCGAAGCGACAGGAGAAAGCGTGACGGCAGAAACGATAGTGCTCCGCAACTGCACCGAACTGGAGGAGTTTCGCGCCTGCGTGGCCCTGCAGAAAGAGGTCTGGGGATTTGCGGACAACGAGTTGGTCCCGCTGCGAATTTTTTCCCTGGCGCCCAAGATTGGCGGGCAGGTAATCGGCGCGTGGGAAGGCAAAATGCTGATAGGCTTTGCCTTCTCGATTCCTGGGACTCGCAGCGGACATCCTTATCTGCATTCCCATATGCTCGCAGTAAGAGAAGGCCACCGCAATACCGGGCTGGGGCGGCGTATCAAACTGTTTCAACGCGAGGATGCGGTCGCGCATGGCTATGAGCTGATGGAATGGACTTTCGATCCGTTGGAGATCAAGAACGCCTATTTCAATCTCGAGCGGTTGGGAGCCATCGCTCGCCGTTACAACATCAACCAGTACGGGATTACGTCGTCGCCGCTCCAGGGTTTTCTTCCCACGGACCGTTTGGTCGCCGAGTGGTGGTTGACCTCCAGGCGCGTCAAGACATTGCTCGCAACGAGCAAGCATCCCGAGTTCGTCGAAGAGGCACGCGTGGAAATTCCTGCTGAGACTTACGCCTGGAAGAAAGCACCCGAGACGCGGCAGAAAGCGGCGGAGGTGCAACTGCGTAACCGCGAGGCATTCCTGTCGGCATTCTTGCGCGGGCTGGCCTGCCTCGGTTACGAGCGCGATGCGCAGGCCAACGGTAGGTTCTTGTTGGGGCGATGGGATGAAGGTTGGTCGTATGCGAGTAAGTAGCGTTACAAATCTATGCCGATAACTTGGATGGGGACTTGGATTGCGCTCTTAAAATGCGGCAGGTATCGCCTAACTTTTTCGAATGTCAGCGATCCCTCCCAATTCTGACCGAAGCTTTGCTTCATGACCTTTTGAAAGTTTGAGGTGGTGACTATATAAATACCGAGGTCAATCTTGTCGAGGGCGGAATATGACGAGACTTGAAATTTCAATAGATCTATTCCTACGAAGGACGCGTGACCAAATCCAACTTCTACTCCAATCCGCTCCTTGAGGAAGTCCATCTTGGCGCCGGGATCGTTGGGCTCATCAAAAACCGGAGGTTGAGAGGTCCAGCCCCGCGCTACGAACCTGTCTTCAAGGAGCTTGTTAAAAGCTGGTCGAGACAGAGTTGTCGGATCCGTTTTGTCAAGTAAGATACTCTCGACTTCTTCCTTGAGACTCAATCTACTGTTCAGCACTTGCTCGGCGAATCGATAAGAGAACTTTTGAAGTGATATTTTCGCCAGAGATAACTTTGCACCGGTATCCATGGAACGAATGATGCACCAACGAAGCTTACATAACAACTAAAATGGCAAGTGATCGATGAAAATTGAAGCCATTACTCTTCGCGAGTTGCAAATTCCGCTCGTCCATTTCTTTGAGACCAGCTTCGGACGCACTACAACCCGGCGCATTCTGCTGGTCACCATTCATGCTGACGGACTGGAGGGCTGGGGCGAGTGTGTCGCTGGCGAGGCCCCGTACTACAGCGAGGAGTACATCGAGGACGCATGGGATGTGACTGCGCGGTACCTGGCCCCAGCGTTACTGGGCAAGACATTGCAGTCAGGATCCGAGGTGCCCGCGCTGTTGTCGCGCATTCGCGAACATCGCATGGCCAAGGCAGCACTGGAAAATGCGGTCTGGGACGCTGAAGCGCAGGAGAAAGGAACTCCGCTATGGAAGCTGCTCGGTGGCACGCAGCGGGAAATCGCCTGTGGCGTAAGCATCGGCATCCAGGATTCGCACGAGCAACTGTTACAAAAGATTGCAACCGAGCTGGCTGCCGGATATCAGCGCATCAAGATCAAGGTCAAGCCTGGATGGGACATCGATGTACTGGAAAAGGTCCGCGATCGCTGGCCTACTATTCTGCTGAGCTGTGATGCCAACTCTGCCTATACGCTCGCCGACACCGACCGTCTTAAAGGATTCGACCGCTTCAATCTGCTGATGATTGAGCAACCGCTCTGGAGTGATGATTTCTACTTTCATGCGCGATTACAGAAGCGATTGCTGACAGCAATCTGCCTCGATGAAGCCATCCGTAGCGCGCGTGACGCTGAGGCTGCCTTGGAACTGGCTGCTTGCCGGATCGTCAATATCAAGGTCGGGCGGCTTGGCGGTTTCTCCGAGGCGATCCTGGTTCACGATGTCGCACAGGCTTTCAATGTACCTGTCTGGTGCGGAGGCATGTTGGAATCGGGAATTGGCCGCTCCCACAATGTGGCGCTGTCAACGCTGCCAAACTTCAAATTGCCGGGTGACGTCTCGGCGTCGAAGCGATATTGGAAGGAAGACATTATCGAGCCTGAGGTCGAAGTCTCACCGGTGGGGACGATCACAGTCTGTGACAAGCCCGGACGGGGCTACGATCTGCGGAAAGATTTAATCGAAAAGCTGACCGTGAGAAAAGAGCTATTCAGGGAATGAAGAAGTCCATAGTAGCCTGGTGAAGTCGGCCTGGCGCCTACTTGTGACTGTTTGCTGCTTGCTTGATGCCTCCCGAGCTGTTTTCGGCGACGACTTCGCTGTTGTGCAGCAAATCGAGCGCCTGAGCGGTCGTGATGTCCGGCGGCACGGGGCGGAAGTCCGTCATCGTCTCCGTTGACCAGATGGTTAGCGGCTTGAACAGAAGAATCCTGCCATTGAACTGCAGAGTTTCCTGGACTTCTTCCCAATCGCCGCCACCAACGTCTCGCTGTACGATGATGAATTTGCCGCCCTTGTAGAGTCGGCCCAGAATTCCCCAGCCAAAATCCACGTCTTTGAACAGCGTGCCGTCGATTTTGGCAATGCGCATTGCCTTGCGATCTACGATCAAATCGCCTTCCATGCCCTGATAGACGGCCGTTTCATGGTTCGGAGGATTGAAATTGGGGTTCGGTCTGAACTTCAAATCGACAAGTTCCTCACCGGTTGGGCCGCGATCAGTACCAACATAGGTGTAGAGGAACGCATCGGGAAGGCTGGTCAACATGAGCTCGGCGCGCTTGTCCTCAGCTTGATTGGACTCGCGCCGCTTGCGCCTGGCGTCCGGATCGTGCGCGAACTTCTGCAGCTTTTCGTCATCTTTCTTGCGCTCCTCGGCCGTCAATGGCCGGCCATTAATGAGCAGCGTGCTAGCCAAACCGCCCTGCTTGGTGCGGACAATTTCCTTGGTTATGGAGTGGTCTTTGTATTGAGTGGTGTCCTTGAACATGGCATAGTACTGAACATTGCTAGCCCTGATCTCATTTTTCGAGGCTTGACGCACCAGTTCCAGGGGGTCGATATTTGGCTTCTGCTGGGCGTGACCGAGCACACCGAACGTCAAGGCGACCAGCACCGCCCCTAAGATGCGCCCAGCACACTTTCCTAAGTCCACCTTTACCACACCTCTTGCACGGAATTGTTGCTAAGCCATTAGACGAAAGGAATAGCACGTAAGTTGCTTTTTCGACAAGCCGTTATTGGCGCCAGCTGGGCCGACTGGATCCGAAAACCCAGCGTTCTACCGCTCGGAGATGCTTTTCTGGAGGCCATCCTGGGTGCAGCCTTGGATGTCTTCCCATCGCAGATGAACCGAACCGCTGGACGAAATGGCACAAGGAGGTTCAGACAACAATGGCCAACGAACGATACATTGTTGAAGGAGGATGCTTGGATGGACTTGAAATCTGCATCGGCCCAATCAGAAAAAGGCAGTCCCATTGGGTTTTGGCCGGGTCCGCACGAAGAAAACCGTTGTTCCCCTGGTTACCGGTTCTATTCGTCCGGCCGACATTCTGATCGGGCCGACACATTTTTGGAAGCAAACTGGTGGCCAAACTCCGCGCACCCGCCCCAAACAGCGGCCGCTCCAAGCCTGGACGATACCGCCGCTTAATTTCGCCACTTCAGTAGGTTAGCTCGAAGGCAATTCTCATCTACCAACTGTGGCACTCCCGATTCCATCCCTGAGCAGGAAGGTTCCTGCGCAGAAAAATCTATCCGGCGGCCGATTTAGTGGCTCCGGCTTCGTGATTGTCATTGGAGTATCGGCAAACTCCAACCGTCGGGTATAAATTTGTGAAGCGGGAGCCCCGCCTGAACTGGCAAAATCGTTCTGGCGATCCCAGCGCATCAGACCTGGATCGCTGTTAAAACGCTGGGGGATGAAAAACGATGGACAAGACAGATCCTGACAGCTTAGGAAGTCCCGCACCTTCCCAACCGCCGGCAACTAAGATTCATATTATCGAGGACCACGAAGCGACCGGGGACACCGCCGCTGCCTACGATTTTTGGCGGGCTGGATCCGGCAGGCAACAAGTGCCGGGAATCATTAAGTGCTTCGGGTCCCGTCCTGACTTTTTGCGCCAGGTCGTAGAGTTTTCCAAGACCATTCATTTCTCCGAAGGTCATCTTTCACGTCGCCACAAGGAGATGATCGCCAGCTACGTTTCCTATCTCAACCGCTGTCCTTATTGAGTGGACAGTCATGCTTACTTCCTGCGTGTTCAGGGAGCCAGCGAACAATGTGTCGCCGCTATGCTGGAGGGCAAGATCGACGAGGCCAACCTGACCCCGGCGGAGCGCGCGTTGATGCAGTATGCGGAATTGATCACCAACGCTGCGTACCGCTCAACCGCCGAGGACGTTCAGATCCTGCGTGACCAAGGCTGGACGGAGGACCAAATCTCCGAGGCGGTTTACATCATCGCCATGTTTGCCTTCTTCAATCGCGTGGCCGATGCCTTCGGCGTCCCACCACAAAACTATCTTGCCTTGGGCCGAATGACCCCATAGCGGCAGCGCCCCTACTGAGTGTCGCAATTCCTGATAGTGTTTTTGGGTTATTGCGATTGCCCGACCAAGAATATACGGTGGTCGCCACTACACGTTTTCCTCTATGGGACGCGTGTTTTGTGACCGGGTTCGGCGTGGGCTGAGCCGGGCAATGGGTGGGGTTTCTAATCTTTTGCTGTTTGTCAGCTGCGTCCCGACCTAGGAGACTTTATAAATGCCTGGAGCCCTGCGCCGTCTTTTACCAACCCTGCTGGTTGCTTTGACTGCGCTGAGCGCATGGCCAAGTGACAAGCCACCTGGCAATGCTGCCAAGCTGAATAACCTCGGCGTCGCTTACATGAACCAGCAGCGCATGGACAAAGCGGTGGAGGAATTCGATCAAGCGCTGCAAGCTGACCCGTCGCTGACAGCGGCCGAACTGAACAGGGGAATCGCCCTATTGAATCTGCAGCGGCTGCCTGAGGCAGAGGCGGCGCTCGACAAGGTGGCAGTGCAGGAACCTTCCAATCCGCGCGTCTGGTACAACCTCGGTCTGCTGCGGCGCAGTCAAGGCAAGCCAGCCGACGCCATCGACGCCTTTCAGCGCGTCCTGAAGATCGATCCCAACGATCCCGACGCCCACTATTTCCTAGGCACCATGTATTCGCAGCAGCAGGAATACACGAAAGCCATCGCTGAGTTTGAAACTGTACTGCGTCTACAGCCGTTGCATGCCTCGGCCCAGTTTGGTCTGGCGCGCGCTCTGCAGCGCTCCGGGAACGTTGACGCGGCGCGTGAACATCTGCAGACCTTCGAGCACTTGACCAAGACCAATCTTTCCGCGCCCATAACCCTCACCTATGGCGAACAAGGCCGCTACTCGACCGCGGAGGAAGTCATTACTCAGGAACCGAAGGTCGGGCCAATGATTCCGGTGACGTTCGTCGAGCAGCCGGTTGGCCGTGCAGCAGCGTCGTCACCTGAGGCAACAAGCGCAAAACAAGGTGGCGGCATCTGCATGTTGGATGTGGCCGGCGGTGGTCATTTCGATCTGGTGATCATGGGCGATGGAGAGCATGCTATCCGAGTGTACCACAATGTAGGAGATGGTAAATGGCGTGAGCTCCCGCCGCTGCAGACAGGTCTAGACGCTAGCGGCACCGGCATTGCGTGCGCGGTCGGCGATTTCGACAACGACGGCCGAAACGATCTCGCCGTGGCGCTCAGTGACCGGGTACTGCTGTTTCGCAATCTCGGCGGTGGCAAATTCGCGGATGTAACCAAATCAGCCGGTATTGTGCCGGTCAATCGCCCGGCCGGTCTGACGTTTGTTGACTATGATCACGACGGTGATCTCGATCTCTTCGTTACGGGCGCACCGAATGCGGCGAAGCCGTCGAGCAGTAATGTACTTTGGCGCAACAACGGCAATGGAACATTCACCAACTGGACGGCGGAAGCTGGTCTGGGTGGCGACGGCCCAACCAATAGCGTCATCCTCTCTGACATCAACAACGACCGCGCCGTCGATCTGGTTGTCACTGGTTCGGACAGTTCGCCAACACTTTACCTGAACCCGCGCGAGGGCCACTTCAAAGCTTCTCGGTTGTATGACGTTGTGGGACTTCCTCCCACGATGGGCGTTTATGTCTTCGACTTCAACAAAGATGGTTGGATGGACGTCGCCCTTACTCATGCGGGTGCGCCGGGCGTCACTCTGTGGCGCAATGTCGAAGGCAAACGCTTTGAGCGAGTGTCGCTTCCCATTAGCGATGCCACCCGCGGCTGGGGCATAACCGCGATCGACTTCGATAACGATGGCTGGATCGATCTCGCTGTGGTTGTGGAAACCGCGCACGGTCCTGAGCTGCGCATGTTGCGGAATTTGGGCGATCGAGGCTTTGAGGATGTCAGCGCCAAGCTTGGACTGGACAAGATCAAACTGCTCGAACCACGCTCCGTGATTGCCGCTGACATCGATGGCGACAACGATTCCGATCTCGTAGTTTCGCAGCTGGGCGCTGATCCCGTGGTCTTGCGCAATGACGGCGGCAACAAGAATCACGCACTGCGGATCGACTTCAAAGGACTCGCTGACAATAAGACGGGCTTGGGAACCAAAGTCGAAGTGTTTGCAGGCACGCTCTGGCAGAAGTGGGAGGTCCCTGGCGCCGCTGGATATGCAAGCCAGGGTCCACCCGAAATCCTCGCCGGTCTCGGCAGTGCCGATCATGCCGACATCGTGCGAATGCTTTGGCCGACCGGAGTTCTGCAAGACGAGATCGCGGTTGCCGCCAACAAGCCTGTCACCTTCACCGAGATCGATCGCCGTGGCAGTTCATGTCCTACGTTGTTCGTTTGGAACGGGCAAAAATACGAATTCATCTCCGACGTGATCGGCGCTGGAGTCATTGGTCATTGGATTTCTCCAACGGCGAAGAATACAGCCGATCCCGAGGAGTGGATCAAGGTGGATGGCTCGAAGCTCAAAGCTCGCGACGGCTATTTCAGCGTGCGCTTTGGCGAACCCATGGAAGAGGTCAATTTCATTGATCAGCTTCGCCTGGTCGCCATCGATCATCCCGACGGAACTGACGTTTATCCCGATGAGCGCTTCCTCGACGATCCACCATTCGCCTCGGGTGCTCCCGTGTTGACCTCGATGCCGCACGCGCCTGCCGGCGCATGGGACGACCACGGCCATGACGTGCTTGAGTTGCTAAGCACTCGTGATCATCAGTACGTTCGCGACTTCACCAATCTGTCGTTTGCAGGCTTCTGCCAACATGCATTCCCTGACGACTCGACCTTGGCGTATGGACGTCAGAGAATCCGCTGCGGCTCTTCCTGCACGGATTCATCGAGTACTTCAGCGCAAGCTCGATGTACTCCGCCTGGCAAGCGGGCCTGCAACCGATATCGCCGTACATTGAGGCGCAGATGGCGGATGGTACCTGGAAGCGCGTCGTCGATGACATGGGATTTCCCGCCGGTTTGCCGCGGACGATCACGGTCGATCTCACGGGCAAGCTGCCGCCCGCGACGCGCAAGATTCGCATCACGACGAATCTGCAGATCTACTGGGACCAGATACTGGTTGACAACGGAGCGGAGCAACCCAACCGCATCCGGACGACCGAACTGCCGCTGGCGTCTGCTACGCTGGCATTCCGCGGCTATCCGCGGCAAGTGGAAGGCGTGATCCCCGGTGATCTCACCTATTACTACGATCAAGCCAGCACGACCGGACCGTTCTCGCAATTTCGCGGAAGCTATACCCGCTACGGAGATGTCACTTTCCTACTGCGGAATGTCGATGATCGTTTTGTGATCTTCGGCACGGGTGAGGACATCGACGCGGAATTCAGTGCCGCCCCCTTGCCGCCGCTTCCTGCCGGATGGACGCGCGACTATTTCTTCTACGCGAATGGATTCGTGAAGGACATGGACTTCTACGAAGCCACTCCGTTTACGGTCGCGGACATGCCGTTTCATGCGATGACTGCGTATCCGTATCCCGCGGCACAACACTATCCCGACGACGGCGGGGCGACTGCCTATCGTCTTGATTGGAACGACCGATATCAACGCGGGATCGGCCACTGCGAAAGGGTACAGCTTTCACTATGGGCCGCGAACCATTGATCCCGAACCGCTAACTCCGCAGCAAGCACAACCAACTGCGACCATGGAAGGTCTGTCTCAGACCTCAGGCGGGCAACGATGGTGAAGAGGTTTGGCCAGCTCGCGATCGCTGCCCTAACGATTTCGGCGATCTACCTCTATGCCTGGCCTGCGCCTAACCTGTTCTATGTCGCTGCGGTGCTCTTTCATGTCGGGCTCGGGGTGGCGTTTTGCGTAGTGGGATTCTTCCTTCTGCGGGAGGCGCTGCGCGGACCCGTGCTGATAAGGCTGGGTTCGCTGATTCTTGCAGTTGGTTCGATCCTCGGTCTTGCGCTTATCTACACCGGCACGTCGCGCATCCATTGGAACTTGATGTACGCGCACATTGCCGTGAGCGCGATTGCCGTGATCTTGCTTGCGGCGTGGTTCTTGAGCCCGGAGCGGAGTTCCGGCGCGCAACTTGTGGGGAATAACCGTAGGCGTGGTGGCCGTTGCCGTCATGATCTCGGTCGGCGCGGTTTATGCGCGCGGATCCTGGAGCCAGACGCTTTGCCATTAAGAATCCTCCCGTGGCGCCGCTGTCCATGAACGGCGAAGGCGACGGAGCGCAAGGTCCTTTCTTTCCCAGCTCCGCCCAGGTCGCGGGAAATCGCAAGATTCCCGGCAAATACTTCATGGAGTCCGACGCCTGCGAGCGCTGCCATCAGGACATTTACAACCAGTGGCAGAGCTCAGCGCATCATTTCTCGTCGTTCAATAACCAGTGGTATCGCAAGAGTATCGAGTACATGCAGGACGTCGAGGGCACGCACCCCTCGCGCTGGTGCGGAGGCTGTCACGATCCCGCGGTGCTCTACAGCGGCATGATGGATACGCCGATCAAGCAGATCATGGACCGGCCGGAGACCCAGGCGGGGCTCGGGCTGCATGATGTGCCACTCCATCGTCAAGGTGAAGAGCACCATGGGCCAGGGCGACTTCGTGCTCGACTATCCGGAGCTGCACGAACTGGCCGCCAGCAAGAATCCGGTGATCCGCTGGCTGCACGATTTCAGCGTCAAGCTCAATCCCGAGCCGCATCGCCGCGTGTTCCTCAAGCCCTTCATGCGGGCACAGACACCGGAGTTCTGCTCCTCGTGCCACAAGGTGCATCTTGACGTGCCGGTGAACAACTATCGCTGGTTTCGCGGATTCAACGAGTATGACAACTGGCAGGCGAGCGGCATATCGGGACTGGGCGCGCGCTCCTTTTACTATCCGCCGAAGCCGCAGGGCTGCCAGGATTGCCACATGCCGCTGACGGATTCGCATGATCTCGGCAACATTGCTGGCAAGGTGCACTCGCACGCGTTTCCTGCCGCGAACACGGCGCTGCCGTTTGCCAATCGAGACCAGCGACAGATGGACTTGGAGCAGAACTTCCTGAAGAGTGGAGTAGTTTCGATTGATATTTTCGCTCTGTCGACGGCGGCGCCGAAAGAAGGCAGCGGCACGGCACCGCATCCCGAGTTGCAGACCACCTTCGCAGTGGGCGAAGAAGCTGAGATGCCGGCCACAGGCGAGGCCGCCGGATCGGCAGCCCCGGTAACGGCTCCGCTGAACGAAGTCGACGCGTCCGTTCGCCGTGGCGACAGTGTCCGCGTCGATGTCGTGGTGCGCACCCGCAAGGTGGGACATTTCTTCCCCGGCGGCACAGTCGATGCCTTCGACACGTGGGTGGAGTTGAAGGGCGTCGACGATAAGGGACAGACGATCTTCTGGAGCGGCGGCGTGGCCGACAACGGTAAGGGCCCAGTCGATCCAGGGGCGCATTTCTATCGATCCCTGCAGGTAGACGAGCACGGCAATCCCATCAATAAACGCAATGCGTGGGCGACGCGAGCGGTGGTTTATGTTCACCTCATTCCACCGGGCGCCGCCGATACCATCCATTACCGTTTGAAGATTCCGCAGAACGCGGGCAACAAGATAACGCTGACGGCGCGTATGTGTTATCGCAAATTCTCCTGGTGGAATACGCATTTCAGCTATGCCGGAGAATCCCGGCAGGACGCCAGTGGTCCGCAGACAACCCGATCCTACGATGATCGCCAGTTCACATTCGATGGCGACACGTCGACCGTCTCCGGCAAAGTGAAAACAATTCCCGACTTGCCAATCGTCGCGCTGGCCGAAGATTCAGTCGAGTTGCGAGTGCTTCCCAAAAGCGCGCCGGCAGAGGCCCCGAAGGTCATCACTGAGAAAGCTGAGTGGCAGCGCTGGAACGACTATGGCATTGGGTTGTTCCTGCAAGGCGACCTGAAGGGCGCCGCAGCGGCGTTCTTCCATGTCACCGAAGCCGACCCGTCGAATCCTGATGGATGGATAAACCTCGGTCGGGTGGCTGTGCAGGAAGGCGACATGGAGCGCGCCCGCGTGGTGTTACAGCGCGCCCTGTCCCTGAACCCTGACCTGGCTCGGACTAACTTTTTCTATGCGCGCGTACTGCGCACCGATGGCGACTATGACGGTGCTCTGCAACATCTGCAGAAAGCGGCAGCGCAATATCCTAAGGACCGCGTCGTTCGCAACGAGATGGGCCGCATTCTTTTTCTGCAACACAAATACAGCGACGCCCTGGTGCAATTGCGAGAAGCTCTGGCCGTCGATCCCGAAGACCTGCAGGCGAACTACAACATGATGCTTTGCTACCGAGGGTTGGGCAATCTCCAGCAGGCGGACGAATATCAGAAGCGGTACCTGCGCTTCAAGGCAGACGAGTCCGCACAAACCATCACCGGCCCGTATCGCCGGCTGCATCCCGAAGACAATAACGAACGGCAGTCGATCCACGAACATGTTTCGGCGCCGATTGGACCAGCACGGCGGGTTGCCGCCGCACACTACGAAAACCAGGGCCAATGAACTACTCCATGACCCCCATGAGACGAGTCCTCTTTTCTCCGGTTCCTCTGCTGCTCGTTTGCGCTGGCTTCGTCTGTGCCGCGAGCGCACAAGTTCATTTTCGCGACATCACCAAGCAGGCGGGTATCAACTTCGTGCACAATAACGGCGCTACCGGGAAAAAGTGGCTGCCTGAAACCATGGGACCGGGATGCGCATTCATCGACTACGACAATGACGGATATCCCGACATTCTCCTGGTGAACGGCCAGGACTGGTCTGACTCCGGACGGCCATCGACCCTGAAGCTCTACCACAACAATCGCAACGGAACGTTTACCGACGTGACCGTGAAGGCGGGGCTGGCGGTCAGCATGTACGGGCTGGGAGTTGCAGTAGGCGATTACGACAACGATGGCTACGATGACATTTTCGTCACCGCTCTGGGCCAGAGCCATCTGTTTCACAACAACGGAAACGGAACGTTTACCGATGTGACGCAGCGCCGCGGGCCTGTGGGGGCCGAATGAGTTCAGCACCAGCGCAGCGTGGGTGGATTACGACCGCGATGGCAAGCTCGACCTGGTGGTCGCGAACTACGTGCAATGGACTCCGCAGAGCGACATCTACTGCACCCTCGATGGCACCACGAAGTCGTATTGCACTCCCGAGTCGTACAAAGGAGCATCGCTTCGCTTGTGGCACAACCTCGGCAATGGCAAATTTGAAGACGCCACGGCCAAGGCTGGGCTTCTCGATAACACTTCCAAATCGCTCGGGCTTGCGATACTCGACGCCAACGGCGACGGCTGGCCTGACATAGTGGTGGCGAACGACACCCAGCCGAACAAGCTCTATATCAATACTGGGAAGGGAACTTTCACGGAGTCCGCAGTCTCCGCTGGAATCGCTTTCAGCGAAGATGGCGTTGCGCGTGCGGGCATGGGGGTTGACGCGGCGGACTATGATCGCTCAGGAAGGCCGAGCATCATCATCGGAAACTTTTCCAACCAGATGATGGCCTTGTACCACAATGAGGGAAACGGCCTGTTCGTCGACGAAGCGCCGCAATCGGAGGTCGGCCGTAAGAGCCTGCTCACGCTCGGTTTCGCTTGCTTTTTCTTCGATTACGATCTCGACGGATGGCTGGACATCTTCGTCGCCAATGGTCATATCGAGAACGGAATCGAGCGCATTCAGAAGCGCGTGAAGTACGCGCAGTCTCCCCACCTGTTTCACAATCAAGGTGGCGGCAAGTTTGTGGAGACCACCAACTCGGTCGGACCTGATCTTGGCGTTCCGCGGGTTGGACGGTCGGCAGCGTACGCAGACATCGACAACGATGGCGACCTCGACATCCTGATGACAACTAACGGAGGGCCGGCGGTGCTATTTCGCAATGAGGGCGTAACCAACCACAGTCTCCGAATTAAGCTGGCGGGAACGCGCTCGAATCGTGACGGAATCGGCACCGTCGTAACCGTGAATGCCGGCGGTGAGAAACAATCGCTCACGCTTGCGCAGCGGATCCGGCTATCTTTCGGCGAGTGAACTGGTGCTGACTTTTGGACTGGGAAAGCGACAACAGGTGGATGAGATCGAGTTGCGCTGGCCGAGCGGGCAAGTGGATCATCTGTCGAAGGTCTCGGCGGGACAGACAATCACGGTCCGTGAAGGCGGTGGTATTGTGCAGCAGCGGCCATACGGGAAAGTGCAAGCACCTGTGGCTTCGGCAGTGACGGCCACGCACCGCAAGGCGCTGCGATGAAGCCAGTCACGCAGCAGTCTGCCGGCGAGTTGTTGGCGCTGCTCCGAGAATCGAAAATCTCACCTCTGGAACTTGCCGACGAATACATTGCGCAGATCGAGCGGCTCAATCCTCGTCTGAATGCGCTTGTCGACTTTGATCCTGAGCGCGTTCGTGAACAGGCGCGCGCGGTGGAGCGTTCGAAAGCGCCGCGTGGCCCGTTGTTCGGGCTGCCAGTTACGGTGAAAGGGTCGATCTCCGTTGCCGGTCATCGCTGTGAAATCGGCAGCCTGATCAACCGCGGGAATGTGCCGGAAGAAGACGCAACCGTGGTTTCGCGATTGCGGAATGCCGGCGCGACAATCCTGGGCATCACCAACAGCCCGGAATTTTTGATGGCCTACGAGACGGACAACCATCTCTATGGCCGCACCAACAACCCGTGGAACCTCGAATACACCCCCGGTGGATCGAGCGGTGGCGAGTCGGCCGCCATCGCGGCAGGATTATCGTGCGGCGGCCTCGGCAGCGACAGCGGAGGCTCGGTCCGCGTGCCCGCCCACTTTACCGGCATATGCTCGTTAAAGCCGACGCCGGGCAGAATCCCGGGAAACGGTCACCTGCCGGCATGCGTGGGACCATTCTCTATTCTGGGCGCCATTGGACCGATGGCCCGCACCATGGATGATGTTGCGCTGCTATTCCAAGTGCTCTCCGGGCAAGACCCCATCGATCCCGTCAGTCCTCCTATCCCACAACGTGGGATATCGTTCGCGGATGTAAGAACGTTGCGGGTGGGCTATTTCGATGATGACGGCACGGGTACCGGTTACGCCGGAGACGAGGCAAGCCGTACAAGCAGCGATGCGAGCGCTGCAGAAGCAAGGCTTTGATGTCCAAGCGTTTCGACCGCAGGGGCTGGAGCAAGCGCGAAAACTCTGGTGGACATTCTTTGTCCGCTGCGGCGCCATGTTTGTGGAGTCGCTTGTTAAGGGCCGCGAATCGGACTTGAGTCCGACCCTACGGGGGTTCCTGGAAATCGCCAATGCCGAGCCGCCTCTGACGGCAGATGAGTTGTTAAATGCTTGGGCCGAGTGCGACGTGATTCGCGGCAAGCTCCTGCGGCAAATGCAGCAGTTCCCTATCCTACTCTGTCCGGTATGTTCGATTCCCGCCTTTCGTCATGGCGAGCGCCGATGGAAGGTGGATGGGCAAGTCGTCGAGTATCTCGACGTGATGCGTTATACGCAGTGGTTTAATGTACTGGCGGCTCCCGCGGCCGTGGTCCCCGTCGGGCGGTCGCCCGAGGGATTGCCGATCGGGGTCCAGATCGTTGCCCGCCCGTTCGAAGACGAGGTCGCGCTGGCGGTCGCGTCGGTCATTGATCGTGAATTCGGAACCGTTGCCCCGCCGATGGCGGGGGGCTGAGCAGGTATCATCGCGAGCGACGAGCGCAGCGAGGAGTCGAGGGACCCCTATAGCCGGCAATAATCCAAGATTTATCACGGTCCGGGCCGCTACCATGATTCTTACGGTAATAGAGGTCCTTCGACTCGGTCGCGAGGCGCGGCCTCGCTCAGGACGACACTCGAGAGTTTTTCGTCCCCAGGATGGGGGCGAGCCCATGTGACGCTCCGGGGCCACGTCTCGCTTTTTGTGAATAATTCAGCTAGTGTTCTGTAACTGAAGTTCGCTGACAAAATCGGGCCACACTGGCGAGGATTTGGTCAGCAGTTTTCGTCCAAACGAAAGGTTTCGCCGTCTGGTTGTAGGTGTCCAGATAATGCCGGATCGCTTGTTCCAGTTCGCGCGTGCTGCGATGAATGCCGCGCCGGATCTGCTTCTCCGTCAGCAGCGCGAAAAAGCGTTCGACCAGGTTGATCCACGATGCCCCGGTGGGGGTGAAGTGCACGTGATAGTGCGGACGTTTCGCCAGCCACTGCCGGATCAGTGCTGTCTTGTGCGTGCCGTAATTGTCCAGAATCAAATGCACGTCCAGTCCAGCGGGCACTGCCGCTTCGATGCGGTCCAAAAACTTACGGAACTCAACCGAGCGATGGCGGCGATGCAACCCGCCCAACACTTTTCCGGTCTTGGCGTCCAAGGCCGCGAACAGCGTAGTCGTGCCATGCCGCAGATAGTCGTGGCTGCGTCGCTCCGCTTGCCCGGGACGCATGGGCAACACCGGTTGGCTTCGGTCCAGGGCTTGAATTTACGTCTTCTCGTCCAGACACAGCACCAGCGCCCGCTCCGGCGGGGCCAGATACAAGCCCACGATGTCCCGCACCTTCTCGACAAACTGCGGATCGGTGGACAGCTTGAAGGTTTCGCTGCGATGCGGTTCCAGCCCGAACGCCTTCCAGATGCGCTGAATTGTCATGTGGCTGAGTCCGCTCGCCTCGGCCATCGAGCGCGTCGACCAATGGGTGGCGTCTCGTGGCAGCGATTCCAGCGTGCGCACGACGACCGCTTCCACGTGTGCGTCCTCGACGGTGCGCGGTGCGCCGCAGCGCGGCTCATCGAGCAACCCGGCGACCCGATGACGCACAAACCGGCTGCGCCATTTGCCCACCATTTGCTTGCTGACGCGCCGCCGTCGCGCCACCACCGTGTTACTCAGGCCGCTGGCGCAGTCCAGCACGATGCCGGCCCGCAGCGCCAGAGCCTGCGCCGAGCTGCGCCGCCGCACCCATCGTTCCAGCGTGGCTCGTTCTTCCGCACTCACCACCAACTCCACCATGGGACGCCCGGTTCGCATCTCAGATCGCCTCCACATCTTAGACGAACCGGCTCCCGATTTGTTAATAGGACTTCAGTTACAGGACACTAGAGCACCGCTCTACTTTTCCGCCCAGCCCTTGCGTTGTATCCTCAGGGCGTGGCACAGCGCCTGAAACTAAAGCGATCTCCGACGCTAGCTCTGCTGCTTGGCCTGGTGATTACGCTAGCCGCGGTGGTGGCCTACACGGCGTACATCACGTATCAACTTTCTGGCCTGCGAAAGCTGCAGCGCGATGTGATCGACCGAAATCGAAGGGACTCCCTGCAACTGCTGCGCATCCAGAACGATCTCAACTCTCTAGGGTTGGGCATGCGCGACATGCTCGACACCACTCAGCCTTATCCGTTGAAAGCCTGGTCCGGACAATTTCGGCGCGTCCAAGAGGACTTGAACGATGCGTTACGCCTGGAGGAGAACCTGTCGGTAGCGCATCGGACCCCAGAACAGCGGCAATATCTCCAGGACTCTCTGGCACAGTTCTGGGTTGCGTCGGACCGTACGTTTTCTCTGGCGGCCGAGGGCAAGGAGGAGGAGGCGCGGGCGGAGATCCGCGATTCGTTACAGCCCCGAGTTGGCGCGCTCAGCACGGCCGTGGCGCGACTGCTGGTGGCCAACAACGAGAGCGAACAACAGGCGGGCGAGCGAATCCAGCAGATCTATGACGGCGTGCAGCGCCAGGTTTACCTGTTCTTAGTTGCGACGCTGATCACCATCGCACTCACCAGCGTGTACCTGATCCGTTTGAACCGCCTGCTTTTCGCCCAGATATCGAACCTTTCGGAGCAGCGCAGGGAACTCGCCCAGAAGCTGATCGCCACCCAGGAGTCGACGTTGCTTCACATCTCTCGCGAACTGCACGACGAGTTCGGGCAAATCCTGACGGCGGTTGGATCCATGTTGCGACGAGCCGGTAAACTGGTTCCCCAAGGTTCACCCCTGCGAGGGGATTTGCAGGAGGTTTCGGAGGTGGCACAGTCGGCTCTCGACAAGGTGCGCAGCCTGTCACAGGCCCTACATCCTGTCACTCTCGAAGAGGCTGGACTGGATAGCACCATCGACTGGTATCTACCGATAGTAGAGAGACAGAACGGAATCGTCATACACTATGACAAGGCAGGGACACCGTTTCCGGTGGAAAGCAGTGCGGGTATCCATATTTATCGTGTGCTGCAGGAAGCTTTGAACAATGTTGCCCGTCATTCCGGGACGAAGGAAGCCTGGGTCCGTCTGCAGTTCAGGCCCGACCGCTTGGGATTGGAAGTGGAAGACCACGGCAGCGGCTTCCGTCCCAACGGACGAAAGGGCATCGGCCTGGTCGCCATGCGGGAGCGAGCCGAGTTGGTAGGTGGCGCCATAGAGTTTGTGCAACTCGCGGGCGGTGGCACCCTGGTACGGTTGTGGGTCCCAAGAGACGGTATCGATTCAAGTGGCTGAGGATGACATGGCCGAAAAGATTTCAGTATTGCTGGTTGACGATCACGCGCTGGTCCGCCGTGGCTTCCGTAGGCTTCTCGAGGACGAATCCGACATCGTCGTGCAGGGCGAGGCCAGTGACGGAGAACAAGCGGTGCAACTGGCGAAAACCTTGCGTCCCAAAGTTGTCGTGATGGATTGTGCATTGCCGGGCGTCAACGGCCTGATCGCGACCCGGCGCATCCTCGAAGAAAATAAGAATGTCGCAGTGCTCATGCTTAGCATGCACTCGGAAAATACCTGGGTGCGCCAGGCACTGGAAGCAGGAGCGCGTGGCTATGTGCTGAAGAACGCCGTCGATTTGGAGCTGGTAACCGCTATCCGGCGAGTGGCGGCGGGAGAAGTCGTTCTCGACGCTCAGATTGACCGCCTGGCCACGCTAAAGGGCGAGCGTGAAACCGGCCTGACCAGCCGCGAGTTGGAAATTCTGCAGCTGATTGTCGATGGCAAGTCGAACAAAGAGATCGCCAGCCGACTTAACCTGAGTGCCAACACGGTCGCCGTGCACCGCGCCAATATCATGGATGCATTGGGCATACATAAGACGGCCGAGTTGGTCGTCTTTGCTATTCGCAACGGATTGGTGAACGTGCCCTAGCTACGACCTCCCCACTGATCATTCCCTTGGCCAGCGCAAAAAACTAGGAGGGAGTCTGAAGACCCCCTCCTGCGCACTGCTACGCGATGCTCGCTTAGAAGTACAGATGCAAGCCAAACTGCAACTGACGCATCGTGGTTCCGAATAGGATGTCGTTAATCTGCCCGCTCGCGGAACCGCAGGGGGCCCCCGGGAGCCCGGCCACGCAGTTTCCACCGCCGCCCTGGTTGTTGGAGTAGCCCAAGGCCACGTGGTTGAAGATATTGTAGGCGTCCATACGGAACTGGAACCTGAAACGCTCGGTCAGTTGGAAGTTCTTGGCAATTGCCGCATTCGAAGTGAAGTCGCTCGGTCCCCACAAGGAGTCAAATCCTGCATCGCCGATTGTCCCAGTAGCTGGATTGAGCCAAGCTCCGCCCACAACAACAGGGGTGAAGTACTGGACGTAAGGAGCACCACCACCCGCTGGATGGATCAGACCGCTGGGTCCGAGCGGGAAGCTGCCAAGTCCCTTGTCAGGCCGGCAGACCCCGGAGGAATTGCCAGGGCAGCTGCTAAGATTAGGCGTAAACGGCAGGCCGCTGCCCCAGTTGGTAGTGAGACTGAGTTGCCATCCACCAATGACCTCATTCATCGCCCCACTAACACCGCTGGCAAACTGCTTGCCCTTGCCGAAGGGCAAATCATAGACACCGCTCGCAACCCATACCAGCTTACGGTTCTGGTCGTCGGGACCGTAGGCAACAGACTGAACGTCAGCAAAGTAGTTGCTGTCGTAGTGCAGCGCCCTTGACCACGTGACGTGCGTAATAAATTGCAGCCCATTCGTGAAATTCTGGTTGAATTTCACCTGCAAGGCGTTGTAATTGGAGTTGGCATTGTTGCCTAAGTAGTTGTTGACTCCCGTAGTGCAGCACGTGAGCGTCTTACCCGTCGACGGATCGATATATCCCGGATAGGTAAATCTGCCTGCCAAGGGGTAAGTGCCGTTGGCGAATTGCTGATTCACGTTGTAGCTGGGACTATCACCGGCAAACCCGTGCCGACCCACGTTTCCGATGTAAGCCATCTCCAGGCTGGAGTTCTTGCCGATCTGCTGCTGAATCGTGAGGTTCCACACTCCAATTGCAGGCAGGGTCTGGCTCGTGGGACGGATGTAGGGTTGAGCGTTGTTGGTTGGACCTAGCAGCGGCAACTGGCCATTTGAGGGAATTGCCGGGAAAACCCCAGCGGGCGCGCCGGTTATCACGCCCGGCAGAGTACTCAGGTAACCACCAGGACCTAGGTTGAATGCTGGGGCGTAGTTATTGTTGGCGCCGGGGGCATTGTTTTGCTGCGCCAACAGCACCGGCAGACTTTGGGCGACGCTATGACCGAAGTTTGACCCGAAGACGCCCATGTCGTAGCTGATGCCAAATCCCGCCCGGATGACGGTCTTGTCATACAGTTGGTAGGCTATTCCGAAGCGAGGCGCAAAGGCGTGCCAGTCGTTGCCGATGTTGCCGTTCAGACCGTACGGTCCGTAGCCGGCGACACGGCCGATGCCCTGAACAATGTTGTAGAAGCCGCCGTTGCCTTTTCCGTTAACGAACTCGGGGAAATAAATCTCCCATCGCAGCCCATAACTCAACGTCAGCTTCGGAGTTGCCCTCCAGGTGTCCTGCCCATAGTAAAACGTGCGCCACTGCTGGTCGGTAGCATCCGTGGTGCTGCTGACGAACCGCGAAAAAGAGGTTACATCACCGAACAGGAGGGTCGCCAAGGTAAGTCCGCCCACCCTGCCGTTCCAGGTACCGTTCTGGGAAAACGACAATTGGCCGGCGCGGTTCTCGTCACTCGGTACGCGAAGGTTGGTGGCAAAGCGGACGTCGGCGCCAAACTTGAAGGTGTGGTTGCCGCGGATCTTAGTGAAATTAATCACCGCCTGATACTGGTTCTCTTTCTCGGTCAACGGGCAGTTGCAGCGCTGGACCCCCAGACCGTTGCCGAAATCAGAGATGGTCTGGTTGCCCTGCTGGTTTTGGGTGTTCGACTGCCCCATGGCGAAGTATGCCAAACCTGAGGTGAGCAAGGGTTGCGAGGGCAGGTTGAGCCCAGGAATACCGAACGCGGTCATCGGGGTTTGACCTTGGTCCCAGAACGCGGTCTGCGGATTGTATCTGAACCAGCCCAAGTGGAAGTCCATCAAGAAGCTGGGGCTGAAGGTGTGCGTCCAACCCGAAGCCAAGCTGTAGTTATGGACATTCGAGCTTCCCGCCAGACCGGGGCCCGGGCCGAAGCCCACGCCACCCAGCAATGGGAGGGAAGGATTTCCCGATAGGGTGAAGTAGGCAAGACTGAAGCGTCCGTAAAGTTGGTTTTTATCGTTGATGTTGTAATCAATGCGGGTGTCGAAGGCGTTCTGCTTGAAAGAGCCCGCACCAGAAGCGACATAGTTTGCAAAGAGGCCGTCATTGGTCGGCGCTGGAAAGGCCTTCAGAACCGCCACCGCCTGTGGGGAAAGCTGGCTAACCGGAATCAGGTTGCCGGGAACGGGCGTGGCGCCTGTGAACGTGCCTGTGTTGTTCACATTCGGGTAGTAAACCTGGCCACCGCCGCCAACCTTCCCCAGGTACTGGCTCAAGTTGCAGAAGCCCGTTGCAGCGGTGCAGGTCTGCACGACTTCCGTCGTCGGGACGGTAAGCAGGTTGGTGACGCCGGTGGTTTCCTTCGTGCCCTGATAATCGCCGAAGAAGAACAATTTGTTCTTGATGATCGGACCGCCGATGGTGCCACCATACTGGTTCCACTTGTCGGACGGGATGTATCTTCCGGTGATGGAATTGGCGAGCAAACTGCGTAAACGGATCGCGCGCCTCGTTGGCGTCGGTCCGTCGGAACCAGAAGCCGCTGCCATGCAATTCGTTAGTGCCGGACTTGGTCTGCGCGGTCACCAGACCGGCGATTGCCTTACCCTGCTCAGCATCGTAAAACTGCGACCCGACGGTAGCTTGGGTCACAGCGTCCAGGTTGGGGTTGATTACGATGATACCCAGAATGGGATCCTGGTTATCGGTTCCGTCCAACTGGAAGCCGGTGCCGCTGAAATGCTGGCCGTTGACAAAAATCTGCAGACCGCCTTGCGGATTCTCAGTCGCTGCGTGGTTCCAGCCGGCCAGTTGCTGGGTGCCGGGCGACAACAACTCAAACGCGGTGAAGTTGCGTTCGTAGACCGGCAGGTTCTCCACGTAGCGCTGATTATAGGTAATGCCAACGTCCGCGTTCTCGGTCTGTAGTTGCGGCGCCTCGCCTGTGACCTCCACGGTTTGAGACGTGGAGCCAACCTGCATCTGCGCGTTCACGCGCTGGGCGGCATCCGCGATTACGGTGACGCCCTTTTGCTCGAAGGTCTGAAAGCCCGGGGCCTCAATCTTGACCGAGTAGGCGTCCGGGATCAAGTGAGTAACGGTATAGTTTCCCGAGTCGTTCGTGGCCGCGGTGTCGGTCGTGCCCTTGCTCAAGTCCGTGATCGTGATCGTCGCATTTGCTATCGCCGCGCCCTGCGGATCCGTCACCGTCCCGAAGATGCTGCCGGTTGTCACTTGTCCGAAGGACAGCATCGGAACCAGGGAAAGAACCAGGATTGTCACTGCAAACCATACGCACCGTTTCGTCATTTTGCCCCCCACAGCTTGATCCCGCTGTATGCAGCGCAGGCCTTCGATTTGGCCAGAAATGCTTGCGTCAACGGTCTTGCGTTCGTGCTAATCGAGCGGTTGGAATCAGAGAGAAAACAGGACTGCCAAAGGAAGGGACTTCCTGAGTTCACGGCATCTGCGATCGTGTAGCAGATACTCATAATCGTTTCGTTTCCTTCGCTTAGAAACCGAACCCGAAACTCAGTCACACCGCGCATGTGACCGCCGTCACAACACGGTGTGAAAAGAACTTAATTGCCGCAAGCGTAGCCTGTCAAGAAATTTGTGATGGATTGTCAATAATAAGAATGAACTACAGGTCGATTTTTTTGTACTAGTCGTGGCAAGACTGCCAAAAGGTGGCCGAAGTCACCTCCACCCCTCTAAAGTGGCTCCCGTTGAGGATCCCGGGTGCAACTTAAGCGACTCAACGCCTCCGGAATTGCAGGACCACTGTTTTCGTGGTGTATACCTCCGTCGGTCCGGGCGGAAACTCGATCTGGAGCATATTTTGCGAAAGCCTCGCGCCGCTTACCGTCAGCCCAACAAGATCGCCGACGAGTGGAACCCCGTATTTCGCTCCCCCTACGCCAGCAACGTGCAGCTCAAGTCTGTCATGAGCGGCATTCCAATGCTCAAAGATGAACTTAAGGTTCGAGCTGATGGCCCCCATTGTAGGAGTTACATAGGGATAGGCAATCCCAAAGTCGCCCTGCATCTTTATACGAATGATTGTGTGGTCGGCGGTGATGGGCACATCCATCGCGATGTGCTGGTCAACTTCGTTGACGGGCTCGACTGCCTTAAAGCTGGCGGATTTGCCGTCGATCTCAGCGCTCAGAACGCGGGTTCGCGGGCTGAACGACGGCAGGAATTCAAGCTGAAGGTGTCGATCGCCATGCCGCACGACGTGCAGTGTGATCTGGTTGGTGCCGCGATGGTACGACAGCGTCAGACTGGTCGGCGACGCCCCGGACGCTGTGCCGATGGGGACATGGTTGATCGAGAAATCCGTCCAGTTTGCCGGGACATGCGGTTCGAACTGGACACTGGAATTCAGCGCGTCGACCGTGAGACCCATCATTCCGCGCAACGTTGGGCTCACAATCATCGCCGACGACCAAATCTGGTGCGAGCTGCTGGTAGCAACCGGCGTGTAATAGCGACCGCAGAGAACTTCCGTAGCTCGTCCCGGTGAGCCATCGAAAACCAGTTGCGCGTTTGCGCGAAGATTGGCGTAAGCCGGCAAAGTTCGATGGTAGCGATACTCTGCAACTGAGGCCCAGCCGGTAAATAGCGGCCACACGCTGCCGAAGTGATATCCGGTGGGGTCGTACAGAGGATCGTCTTCCGCAATGATGCGCATCCCCCAATCGGCCTGGTGCCGCGGGGCCGCAAGTTCGTTCAAGAACTGCTGCCCGTGCTGTTGGTCAAGCAAACCGAACCACATGGGCACCGTTCCCAGCACGCTGGCACGATCGATTCGCTTGCCCTCGAGGTCGAGCGCGTAGCCATAGATATACTTGTCCGAAGACCAGAACGCGGTCTCCATTCGGCTTTTGAGGGCAGGCAGTTCCTGCGAGAGCGATTCGGCTTCGGGTTTATGCAACCAGCCCGCCAGGTCGGCAAGCGATTGCTGTGCCTGAATCGCGATGCCCACCTGGTACAGCTCTGAGGAAACGGGCAGTAGCGGGCCGCCCTCGATCCATCCATGACCGATGCCTCGATTCATGGGCAAACCGTTCGCGCCATAGGTGGAACGCAGCCATTGATAAGCGCGCCAGAGGCTGTCCCACTTCGCGCGCGCAAAGGCCAAGTCGCCGCTGGTGCGAACGTAATCGAGTGTGCCGATGATGTATAGCGGCGTCGCGTCGGCTGAAGCGAACCCATAGGGGTACAGCTTGAACCACGGAACAAGACTCACAGTCTGTGGCACTTCGTGAGGAATTCGTCCGTTCTCACCCTGATACTTCGCCAGAAACTCTAGCGCCGCACGGGTGGTTTGAAAATCGCCGACGGAATCCAGCGCCAGCGCAGTCCACATCGAATCGCGCCCGAAGAACCAGCTGAATCCTGGGCGGTGATTGAAGCCCGACAGGTCATAGCCGGCGATCAACCCGGTCCCCGCGAACGGATCATCCACCAGTCCCTCCACCTCGCTAATGCGCGACCAGTCGTAGGCGGTCTGCAAATCGCTGTCGGGAAGCGAGAGCGAGACTGTGGTGTCGAGATAGTGCTGGTAATACTCCCGCGCCTCCTGCCGCAGTTGCGGATAGTTCGACAGTAGCTCCTGGTAGAGGTCATTCGCCCCTTTTTTTTCTTTGAACGATGCCGCCAGAACAAAGTGATATGTCGCTGAGCCCTTTACCGGCGGTCCAAACTGAAAGCCGTCGGTCGTCGCGGACGAATAATTGTTGGAATAGGCTTGGCGAATATCGCTGGCTTCGGGTGATCCGGCGACCGCATAGAAGCGATGCTCCTCTTCGCCGAAGTTAAAGACTCGAGCGGTAGAATCCCACTCGACGTAACCGGCTCCCAAGCCGGCGGGCCACATCCAAGCCACGTCAGGTGTGAACGATGCCTCAATCGCCACCGGTTCGGAGCTTTCGAGTTGCAGCGTGACCACCGCGCCCGTATTATGCAGCGGCGCGAACCAGGTCTCGCACACAAAGAACGAGTCATACGCATAACGGATGGAAGTTGATTCCGGACGCACGGTGACCGTCCGCGGCAAGCTGCCGCCCGGAGATCACGTGGCTGCCCAGATGAAAGGTGAGGTGGAAATCGCGGAAGAGCTTGAGGGGATAGATCCAAGCTTCGAAGTTGCCGTCTTCTCGCCCGAACAATCCCGAGTGCGGTCCAACAGCGTCGAGAAACTGCCAGTTCTGCGCGGTTCGCGACAGGCTCAGCTCGCCTTGCGTAGCTTGGCAATCATTGAACTGCGCCTGGACCGGGGAAGCAGACAACGACTCCGAGAATCAGCAATGCTAGCGGCAGCAGGAAGGAAGTGCGTTTGTGCATGATCGTCCCTGTGGAGTCTATGCGATAAGTTGTGTCGCCTTCAAAATCCGTGATTGTCTTTGTGACCCGCCTATTTTGACCACGGAGTTACACCGATACACACGAACCAGATTTATCTTTCTGGAACTCGTCTCATTGATGGTTCTGAGATCGTCCTGAATCGTATCAGGGCACGGCCTTCAGTCGTGCCGAACGAAGCGCAGGGAAGGTCAGGGCTTCAGCCCCTGCAAAAAGGTGGCCTCAGGGGCTGAAGCCCAAATCCCGATGGGCCGGTTGCGGCAGGTCTAAAGCCGTTGCCCTGATACAAGACCACTTACTCACGAGATGGATGCTAGAAGATCCGTGCTCATCCGTGAGAATCCGTGGTTCGATTCGCTCTCATCCACTCTCCGTCACAATCACTCCACGGCGCCTTCCTTAGTTTGCCGGCGGTTTCAGGCGGGGTCGAGCTCCGAAGCTTTCCTGAATTCCTGTGTCGGCTTCCTTCGTCTCTCCTTTGCGCGATAACGCGATCGCCAATTGCTGATGCGCCGGAGCATAGCCAGGAGCCTGTTGAATTGCGTTGCGATATTGCGAGATGGCCCCGTCAATATCTCCTGTGTTAAGCAAACGATTGCCGGAATTAGTTGCGAAGGTCGCGGCCTGCATGTCGGTCTTTTGTTTGGTCAGCTGTTCAGCCGCGCGGCTTTCGGCCTCTGCCCCGGCAGTGTCGCCCATTTGCCGCAAGACGGCGGCCAGATTGGTGTGCGCGCCCAATAAATCGGGTTGCAGCCGTATCGCCTCACGCAATGCTTGCGCCGCTTCCGGCAATTTGTTCAACTGCTTCAGCACGGTGCCCAGCATGTAGTACGCTTCCGCATAATCCGGCTTGACCTGGACTGCGTGTTGCAATTGCTCGGCAGCCGCCGGAAAATCGCCCTTCTGCCATAGCGTTACTCCCAGGCTGTAGTAGGCGTCCGCAAGCTGGGGATCCAACGCAATGGCCTGTTGGAATTCGGCAATCGCACCCGGCAAATTGTCTTTGAACTTCAACGCAAGCGCCAGATTGTAGTGCAGCGACGCATTGCCGGGAGCCAGCTTCAGCGCTTCTTGCAACTGCTCGGCCGCGGCGTCGAATTCGGACTGCTGCAACAAGGTGACAGCGAGATTCTCCCGGAAGCCGGCATCATCTGGACGCAGCGTCAAGGCATGCTGGAACTCCTTCACCGCGGCTGGACCTTGGCCATACTGCATCAATGCCAGCCCAAGATTGTTATAGGCCTCGGGATCGTTCGGCGTGAGTGCAATAACTTTTCTAAACGCCACTGCTGCGTTTTCCGGGTCGCCAGAACGCTGCAAGAGCAGGCCCAGCCGGGTTTGCAGAAGAACCATGTCGGGCACAAGTTGCGCCGCTTGCCGATAAGCCTGCAGCGCGCCCGCGTAGTGTCGTGCTTTGTCTCGAGGGCCGTCCCGAGATAGTAGAACGCAATGCCGTCCTTGGGATTCAACTGGGTCGCCTGCGTGAGTAGCGGAACAGCGTCCTCGACGTCGTCCGCTCGCAACAGTGTTACCCCGAGATGAAACAGCGCCGGTTGGTAGTGCGCGTCGAAGGACAGCGCGGAGCGAAACTCTTTTTCCGCCTCCGCGAATTGCGATTGCTGTGCCAGCAACACTCCCAGATCGTCGTGCAATTCCGGTCGATCAGGAGCGAGGGCAAGCCCTTGCTTAATCTCCGCGATCGCGTCATCGGTTTTTCCCTGCATGCTCAGAACGCGAGCCATTTGGCGATACACTTCCGGATCTTTCGGAGCGAGTTTCACCGCTTGGGTAAGCTCGGCGGCTGCTTCATCAAGCGAACCCTTGGCCTCCAAGGCTTTCCCCAGTTCGACGTGAGGCGGCGCGGCATCGGGCGTCAGACGTGTTACGGTTCGGAAGTGCGCGATCGCTCCGTCGATGTCGCCCTGCTGTAGCAGCACCTCCGCCAGCGCATTTTGAAACTTAGGATCGGTCGGACTGAGTTTGACTGCCTGCTCGAAAGCGGACCGTGCCGCCACGAGGTCATTGTTCTGCAAGGCGCTCACGCCGCCCTTGTATGCATTGGCTGCAAGATTGCTGCCCGAGCCGGCCTTGGTTTGCGCCGATGCTCCGCAGTTAACTCCGAGAATTATCAGAAGCACGCCACAGTACAAAACAATATTGCCAAGACGCTTTGCCGCAACCGGTAGAAACACACCTAACAAAGTACTTTGTCTAAGTCCATCGTTCAAGGCTGCATGGCGGTTTTCTCGGGCGCATTGCTGCGACTAGAATTTCATCCCGTGCGCGAGAAAGATTTCTTACGCCGTGCGGCCTTCTTCTTGCTTGTCTCCTCGATGTTGCTGTTTGCCACGAGTTGGAAGCTGCCCTTCGGCGCATGGCACAGAGTTTCCGAAGGGCCCATCGTGTCTCCGGAGGGTGATGGCTGGGAGGCGGCTGGGACCTTCAATCCCGCAGTGGTAATGCATGACGGCAAATACGTCATGCTCTATCGCGCGCAGGACAAGCAAGGCACGTCGCGGCTGGGATACGCAGAAAGCAGCGACGGCGTGCATTTCACGCGGCGTCCCCAGCCGGTGCTCGTACCGGAAACCGACTATGAAAAAGATGGCGGCGTCGAAGACCCCCGCCTGGTGAAGATCGGCGACCTCTATTACCTGACCTACACGGGCTACGACAAGAAAGACGCACAGCTATGCCTGGCGACGTCGAGTGACTTGGTTCACTGGGAGCGCAAGGGTGTGATTCTGCCCGCCTATAAGGGCAACTGGAACGTGAAGTGGACCAAGTCGGGAGCGATTGTGCCGGAGAAGATCGCCGGCAAGTACTGGATGTATTTCTTTGGGACAGCCGCTGACGGCACCGACCAGATGGGGCTAACCTCCTCCTCCGATCTGCTCCATTGGACGGAGGAGACGAAAACTCCGGTGCTGCCACGCCGACCGGGCGCATTCGATTCGCGGGTCGTGGAGCCGGGCCCCGCACCGATCCTTACATCCGATGGCATTGTGCTCATCTACAACGGCGCCGATGACAAGCTCGTCTATCGCACTGGCGTTGTGGTGTTCGACCGCAAGGACCCGCGGAAGGTGCTTTATCACAGCGAGCATCCGATCTTTGCTCCGGAAAAAACTTGGGAGAAGGTCGGGCAAGTGCCGAACGTTGTCTTCGTGGAAGCTATAGTGCGACAGGGCAACCGATTCCTCTTCTACTACGGAGGAGCCGATAAGTATGTTGGGGTCGCGGAGGCGGCCGCCAACAACTAGCACCTTCCCCGCTGGCACCTAGCAATCCCGTGAATCCTCAATGCGAGGGTACGACTCCACAGGCCGCGGAAGAACTTGGGATTCGTATCAGGGCACGGCTTCCAGCCGTGCCGCAAGGACGTGAAAGACTATAGGGCTTTAGGGCGTGTGTGAGAACTCACCTAGTCACTTGTTTTGCTCAGGGCAGTTGAGGCACAAAGAGAGCATGTCACGATTCAAGCCGTACAGTCCAGAGCAAGCGTATTTGCTGCCTCCCAGCGTGAAGGATGTGCTGGGCGAGGGCCATCTGTGCTTCTTGGTGCAGCAGGTGGTGGGGCGTTTAGATTTGAGCTCGTTCGAGCAGGCCTACGGCGCCGAAGGTGGGGAGTTGTATGCCGTGCCGCTGATGCTGAGCGTGTGGCTGTATGCTTATGCCAGGGGCCTAACCTCGGGGCGCGAGCTGGAACGGCGGATCAAGGAAGACTTGCCCTTGCGCTATTTGGCGGGGGGTGCCGCGCCCGACTTTTGGGCGCTGAGCGCCTTTCGCCGCAAGCATCCGCGGGCCATCAACGATGTCTTTACCCAGACGCTGGAGTTGGTGCGCGACGCCGGGCTGGGCAAGTTCGGCGTGGTGGCGGTGGACTCCACCCCGATTGCCGCGCACAACAGCAAGCAGCGGGTAGACAGCAGGCCGCGGCTGCGGGAGCAACGGCTCAAGTATCGCCGCCAGGTGCGGCATTGGCAGAAACAGTGCGCGGCGGCGGAGCCGGTGGTCGCCGAGTATGCGGCCGAGCAATTGCAGCGCGTGCAGCAACGCCTGGCGGAGTTGCCCACGCGTCTGCAAGCGCTCAAGAAAAGCGGCCAACCGCAGTTGCCGCGCACCGATCCCGAGGCGCGGGTGCTGCGCAAGCACAGTCGCTCGATCATCGGCTACACCGCGGAATTGGCGGTCTCGGAAGACCACTTCATTGTGGCGCAACGCGTGACGCAGCAGAAGACCGACAACGATTCGCTGCTGCCCATGCTGGACGAAGTCGAGCGCCAGTGCCGGGCACGGCCGCACACCGTGCTGGCCGACGCTGGCTACTACAAGAACACCAACCTGCGGCAACTGGAAGCCGACAACATCACGGGGTATATTCCCGACTCCAATATGGCGGCCGCGCTCAATCGTGGGCGCCGCGTGCACGGGCGAGCGCGGGCTCCGGAGATGCAGCGCATGCGGAGGCGATTGCGTACGCCGGAGGGCAGGAAGTTCTACGCCCAGCGCAAGGCCATCGCGGAAGGGCCCTTCGGGACCCTGAAGAGCGAACGCGATCTGCACCGCTTCCGACTGTGCGGTCTGGTGAAGGTGGGCATCGAATTTGCGCTGGGCGCCATCGGCCATAATCTGACCCGCTGGCACGCGGAACGTGACCCGGATTCCGCGCTGTGGTGTCGCCGGCGACGCCGGGAACAAAAAAATCACAGGCAAAAACCAAGGAGACCGGGAAAAGAATAGGGGATGGGAGGACGAGAGTGCCGGGCTAAAGAAGTTCGGCCAATTCGCACAAGGCGCGGAGGCCTAGAATACCTTCAGCCGAAGTCCCAATACGTCTCACTCGTCAGTTCTCACACACGCCCTTTAGCCCCTGCCGCTTTGCGCCCTGCCAAATGTGCGCGAAGGACTCAGAATGTGGTTCGCGTCTGCATTACGAAGAGGTCTCGCCATAAGCAAGGGCTAAAGCTCGATTGTTTAAAATGACTGTGAAGCACGGCTAAAGGCCGTGCCCTGATACAAAACATGGAATATGGTAGCAGGCGTCAAAGCTCCAGGAATCTCCGAGAATTTCCCATGTCACCACCGAAATTATGTCTCATTTTTCTGCTCGCATTCGCCGTTAATGGCGGCGCCGTCCCAGTACATGCCCAAACCACGCAAGGCCCCACCCCCATGGAGAACACGGCGCAATCCAACAAATCGCCTGACGCCATCTTCGCCGAGGCGCGCCGTCTCTCCGAACAAGGCAAGTACGATGACGCGATCGCGGAACTACAACAGCTCGCGACTCGCAGTCCGCAGCCGGCCGGGCTTTCGCATGAGTTGGGAACCGCTTACTACAAGAAGAGCGATTACCTGAAAGCAGCCGAGTATCTGAAGCAGGCCCTAGCCGAAAATCCCAAGGACGACGAAGCCGTTCAACTGCTTGGCCTGTCGTACTATCTCGCGGGCCGGCCAGCCGAAGCGATTCCCTACCTTGAGAGGGTGCAGACCTGGTATCCGCGCGCCAACGTGGACGCGTCTTACATCCTCGGCATTTGCTACATCCAGTCCAAGAATTATCCGCAGGCGCGGCTGGCCTTCGCCAAAATGTTTGACGTTAAGCCGGACTCGGCCGCGAGCTATCTCTTCACGGCGCGCATGCTCTTTCGCCAGGAGTTCGATCCGGTCGCGGAAGAGTACGCACAGAAGGCGGTCGCGCTCGATCCCAAATTGCCGATGGCGCATTTCCTGCTTGGCGAGCTTCATCTGTACAAGTCGAGAATTCCGGAGGCGATTGCCGACCTGCAACAGGAGCTCGCGATCAACCCAGGCTACGCTGCCGCCTATTACAAGCTGGCGGACGCCTATTCCCGGGTCCAGAAGTACGATGACGCCGAGCGGCTGCTGCAACGCTCGATCTGGCTGGATGCAACTTCGACCGGGCCGTACATCCTGATGGGTAAGGTTCTGGAGAAGAAGGGAGAGGCGGCGCTCGCCGTTCGAACGTTACAGCGCGCGGTGGCCATGGACCCAAACAATCCGATCTCGCATCATCTGCTGGGCCAGAGCTATCGCGACCTGGGCAAAACGGAAGATGCAGACCGCGAGCTGAAGCTGGCCGAGCAGCTCCAACAAAAGCAGGACGCAAGCCAGTAACGTAGTTCGTCATACCTTCGCCGGGGCGGCTAGTCGGTTCGACGCACCCCCCTCCCCTTATTTTTCCTGCTTGTTTTCAATACTTTAACCGCAAAGTATTGTGTTAATTGTACTTATTCGAGACAGTAAGCCTTTATTTTTCAATACCTTGTAGGATTGTTTGCAAAAGTATTGTGAAAATTGGACTTATGCTCGAGAGTAAACCTCTATTTTTCAATAGTTTGGATGGCTCCCCGCAAAGTATTCCGCACAAAGGAGTTATATGTAAAGTATTCCGGAATAAGGACTTATCAGACGAGCACTCTCTCTGGCGGCAGATACGGGTTTCGAAAGATCAGGTACCGCCGCCCGAACAGCGGACTGGCAGTGCGGAAGACTGGCTCCCGCGCTCTCAGTCTATGATGCGGAGCCGAGTTGGACGGGTAAGAAAACGTACTCCAGAGCACCGTGGTAACCGCGAATTCCAAAAATGGATAGCACCCTTGTTGCGAGATCGAATCGGACTGGCCCTCCGGAGATCGTCAGTTGAAAAAGTTCGGCGCCCAGCCCGAACCTTCCTCAGCCCAGAGCCTGCCCTGAGCTTGTCGAAGGGTTAGCCTCCAACAGACTGGCGCGAAGCTGGGCACCAGGCAAGTAGGCAAGCAGTCCCAGGAGCAAACCGTGCTCGATGACATGGTGGCGTCCTCCCTCGATGCGTGACCTGCTCACCGATGAGTGATCCGGTGCAGTGACATAGTCCGAGGCTGTCGGCAGCTAAAGCGGAAATTTTACTTGTGCTTTACGGTTTGTATCAGGGCACGGCTTCCACAAGTTACGGAAAAAGTTGCCTTCCGACGGGTTTGTATCAGGGCACGACTTTTAGTCGTGCCGATAAGTCGTTTATTCTTGCTCGGCCGAGCGGACTTCAGTCCGCGGGGCGTAGCATTTTGGACTTTTTCCGCAGCCTGTTCTAGCCGTGCCGCAGTGTAGTTCAAAGAAGTGGGCCTTTGGTCGGGGCTAACATCTTCCACGCTTTGTATCAGGGCACGGCTTCCAGCCGTGCCGCAGAGTTAGTCTAAACAAATCGGGCTTTAGCCCCTGCTTATGGCGAAACCTCTGCGCAATGCAAATGCGGACCGCATCCTGAGTCCTTCACGCACATTTTTTGTTACCACGAAGACAAGCATGGGGCGAGCCTTATTACAATCCGAACGCAATGCAACGCTGCTCATCGACGTCTTGCGATCCTATGTGGCGGCGCGAAAATTCCACCTCCAAGATTTCGTCGTCATGCCCGACCATGTGCATTTGCTCATTACAGTCGACAGCGACATGACGATCGAAAGAGCGATGCAACTCATCAAGGGCGGATTTTCCTATCGATTGAGAAAGGAGTTTGGGTATTCGGGAGAGGTATGGCAACACGGATTTTCCGAAGTGCGGGTCGATGACCGGCAGAGCTTTTTGCAGCATCGGGAATATATTGCTCAGAATCCCGTGAAGGCGGGGCTGGTGGATTCGCCGGAGAAGTTCCCCTATTGCTTTACTTATTTGGCAGCGCGAAAAGCGGCAGGGGCTAAAGCCCGCTAGTTTTTGGATTCTTCCGGCACGGCTGCAAGCCGTGCCCTGATACAAACCATGATCAACTTACGCCGGACTGCGCCCACCTTTCGGCTGCCCTCAGTTGCTATGCCCTTGCGCCATCATCTGCTCGACAAGTTGCAAATTTTCCTGCGCCAGTGCATGGCCGGGCTTCAACTGGAGCGCTCGCTCGAAGTGCGATTTTGCTTCCTTTAGTTCGCCCATCTGCGCGAGAGCGCTGCCCAGGTTCGCCTCGGCGTCGGCGTCCTGTGGATTGAGACGGACTGCATCGCGAAATTGTTCTGCGGCCCCGCTGAAGTTGCCCTGTGAGGCCATCGCGCTTCCCAGGTTGTAGTGCGCGTCGAAGTAATCAGGACGCGCTTTCAGCGAAGCCGAAAGATGAGCGGTGGCTTCGTCAACATTACCCGAAGCCAGCAGTGCGGCGCCGAGCGCATTGTTCACCACCGCATCGCCCGGACGAAGCTGCAATGCGGCCTGATACTGCGCCTCCGCTCCCAGCACATCGCCCGCCGCCTGAAGCATGGCTCCCAGGTTATAGTGCGATTCGAAATCGGTTGGATCGCGTTCCACGTGATGCCGCGCCAGCGCTTCCTGCAGCACCATGCGCGGGTCACGGTTAGAGTCGGGCAGACTCTTAGGCAAAACCTGAAGCCACAGGTGCGCCATCTCATCGCTGGAACGGTTTCCGCCTTTCACGCGCTTGGGTGGATGGTTCGGGTTGGCCACATTGTCTTCCGAGTTGTCATAGACGTAGCGCATCGCGATGACCGTGCCCTTCGGTAGCGGCACCGGCTGCTCGTAGCGGTAAACCGCCTGCCAGTTCAGGTCCCAATGCTTGATGTGGATCAGCGTCTCGCGCGTGCCATCGGGCAGGGTAGCGGTTGCTTCCAGGTCTTTGCCGAGATAGTGCGCGTGCGGATAAATCGCGAGCACATCAACGTCCAGCGGCAGCGTGAATTCGTCATGAACCACGAAGTTGGCGTCGCCCGGCGGAATATCGAGCTGCGGGTCGCACTCCAATTGCAGCAGCATCGGATGTTCAGTTGCCGGCTTGTCGGTAAAGTAGATCCCGATGCTTGGCTGGATCACCTCCGGCTTACCCGACGGCTGGAGATGCGTGTTGAGCACCAGGTCGGTACCTTTGTCGAGACGCAGCGCCATACCGTCCGGCTCGACGTAAGGCACCGTGCCGGGCTTCCAGAAGAGGAAGTGGCTGTCGGGATCGAACAGCTCCGACTCAATCCTGATTTCCATGCCGCCGAAACCAGCGCCGGGCTGCGTCTCCATTTTGCGCGATAGCTCGAGGCGATCGACCAGGATATTGGCGTGATGCACCAGGCGCTTGTCGCCTGGCCGTATTTCGACCGCCTTCACCCAGCGGCTTTCGTTGATCGGGATGGGCAGAATGAAATTCCAATAGGTATCAATCCCGCTCGCCGGCAGCTGAAACGGCTTCGCCGCCTTGACGATGAGATCAGGCTTGCCCAGCTGCCATCCCTTCACAAACTGCGGCTGAGGAGGCAAGTCCGCCGGGCTGCCTTGTAGCATGCCTTGCTCGACCCACTTCTGAATGAGCGCGATTTGTTCGTCGCTGAGGCGGCGCTCGTCGGCAAACTTCAGCGGCTGCGGTTCGGGCAGCCACGGCGGCATGAAGCGCGTCGTCGTGACGGCAGCGATCTGGTTCCCGTGCTTCTTGACGTCGTCGTAGGTCAACAGCGGAAACGGGCCGGCCTCACCCGGACGATGACATGACGCGCAGTAATGAAAGACGATGGGTGCAATATCGCGATTGAACGTAACGCTGCGGTCGGCGGACGGGTAGAGCAGGCCTTTAGGCCTGCGTTCAAGTTGCCTTAAATACAGAGGGGCTTTAGCCCCTGCAGTCACCACATTATTAAGCGCGGAGGTCGCGTGCCCGGCGACGATCAGCTTCCCGCTGCCGGCAACGGCTACAACCAGTGCGAGAACCAATCCCAATATTCTCCACGAGTGGCTCATTCGAGGTCCGAGATGTAGCAGCCGACTCCGCTTGCCGTTGCCACCTGAGGTTTGCTGCCCTTCAGAACCGCCTGCACGGCGTCGTCGAGTTCATGGGTGGTGGGTGCGGGGCGCGCATGGCCAAAAGTCACGTACCAGTTGTCGATGCGTCCGTGATACACCAGTTGGCCGCTGGCATCGAAGACCGCGACTTCGGGCGTAACTTGCGCTTGACCAACCTTAACCAGCGCATGCTGGGGATCGTGCAGCGCGGGAAGCTTGTAACCGTAAGCGTGCAGGTGCTGCTCGATCGACGCGCTGGACTCCGATTTATCCGGATATATCAGCCAGAACGCAACCTTCTCCGCGTATTCCGCGCTGAGCCGCTGAATCGTGGGAGCGTAGCGATTGGAGATGGGACAATCGGTCCGTATGAAGATCAGCACCACGGCCTTGCCGGGATCGGCGTGCAGCGGATCGACCGGCTTGCCTGCGAGATCAACTCCGGCTGGCGCAGGCTGGCTTGCACGAACGCGTGGGGCGCCGATCGAGCTGACTACGGCAATTATCGCCGCGAAACTAAGGATCATCAGCAAGATTGCAGAAACACGTTGCCGATCGCGGTACACAGGCCCTCACCTCTCGCGTGATCAGATTCTAAACAGGATGAGGGTCAAAGTACATCGTGCGTGCGGTCCAGGTGCGCCCGATGACCGCTGTGCGGCTCTACTGCGAGCGCAGAGCCTGTATGGGATCGGTCGAGGCCGCGCGATGCGCAGGTATGTAGCAGGCCAGCAACGCGACGGCACACAGGATCAGCCCGACGGCGGTGAACGTCACGGGATCCGTCGGTTTAACTCCGAATAACATGCTCTCCATTAGCCGAGTCAAAGACACCGCAGCAACCACTCCGATGCCCACGCCCAAAAGTGTCAGGCGGGCTCCGTCGCGAAGGACAGCGCGCAAGACGTCGCTCTTCTGCGCCCCCAGCGCCATGCGAATACCGATCTCCTGGGTACGCTGTCCAACCACGTAGGAGAGCACGCCGTAGATGCCAACACTGGCCAGAAGCAGCGCCAGACCAGCGAATACGGCCAACAGCATCATGGTGAAGCGCTGCTGTGCGATGGATTTCGCCACGGTTTCTTCCATCGATTCCGGATTGAACGCGATGATCTCGTGGTTTTGTTGCGCCAGAATATGGCGTATCGTTTGGAAAACGCTCATGGGATCGACATCATTTCGCGTGCGCAAGTACACACGGTCGCCGCCAGCCTCGTTCATTACCGCGTAATCAGGCAGTTGCCGAAAAGAGTCGTACACTTGCGCCTGCTGAGGCTCGGTGGAATCCTTGGCCAGCCCAAATTGCTTCACGTGTCCTACCACGCCGACGATTTGCTCCGACCGCTGGCCGTGGGAATCAACTACGAAAATGTACTTGCCGATGGGGTCTTGTTCGGCAAAGTAGTGCTCGGCGAAAGCCTCATCGATTACCGCCACCGCCGCCGAGGCTTGGTTGTCGGCATCGGTGAGGAATCGTCCCCGTCGCAATGGCGTCTGCATTACGCGCAGGTACTCGGGCTGCACGGTGTATTGGAGGGTCAACGGCATTTCAGCGCGGCGTTGCGGCTTCGCTTGTCCTTCAACCCAGAAGGTCTCCTCATTATCGCCCTCCATGGGACGAGCTCCCGCATTGATAGACTCGCTCTCCACTCCGGGGACCGAGCGCAGCGTGGCGTCGAGCTGGCGATAGGTGGCGCGCACCTCGTCCGCGGTCTTGGCCGCCAGCGAGGGCAGCAGGGCGACGTTAAACGTCAGCACGTTATGAGGATTGATGCCGGGATCGGCACCCCACAGCCCCATCAGGGTGCGAATCATCAACCCTGCGCCTACCAGCAGCACCAACGCCATCGCCATCTCGATTACCACGAAAGCCGATTGCGCCCGGCTTTTGCCCGTAGCCACCGAGCGCCCGCTTTCGTTCAGCGTGCTGCTAAGATGCAGCCGCGATGTCTTCAGCGCCGGGATGATTCCGAACAGCACGCCCGCGACTGCTGAAAGCAACAGGGTGAACAGGAGCACACGATCGTCCACGCCAATATTTTCGGCACGCGGCAAGGCTTGCGGCAACACGGCCAGCGCGGCTTTCGTGCCCCAGGTTGCCAGCAGCAGCCCCAACCCTCCGCCCACCAGGGACAGCCCCACGCTCTCCGTTAACAGTTGGCGGACGAGGCGCGCCCGTCCGGCTCCCATCGCGGTGCGCACGGCGAACTCGCGGGAACGGCCAGTCGAACGGGCCAGAAGCAGGTTGGCTACATTGAAACAGGCAATCAGCAGCACGAAGCCGACCGCCCCCAGCAGCACGACCAAGGCGGGCCGGACATCACCGACCAGGAGTTCCTTCAGAGGAATAATCTTCGTCTTAATATTGGCGTCTCCATCGGGAAAGGCCGCCTCCAGGCCGTGATTCACGCGCACCATGTCCCGGGCAGCCTCGGCCATCGTCACACCTGGTTTGAGACGCGCAATCGCGTCGGTTCCCCACGCGGCGTTTCGATCGCGGAACTGCGGCTCCTTGTACTCGCCGATCGGAGCGTAAACATCAGCTGGCTTAAAATTCCGTGTCTTGAGATGGAACGATGCGGGAACGATGCCGATGACAGTGCGGGCTTCGCCGTCAAGAATGATGACTCTGCCCACCAGGTTGGGATCAGAGCCGAACTTGCGCTTCCACAGTCCCTCGGAAATCATTACCGTTGGATTCGTTCCCAGCCGGTCTTCGTCGGCGCTGAAGGCTCGTCCCGCGAGCAGCTTCGTGCCAAGAATTTCGAAGAAGCCAGCCGATACCATGTCTCCGGTGACTGCCTCTGGCTCCGCCGTGCCGGTCAGCGCAAAGCTGCCTGACTGGCGGTAGGCGGCCATCCTGTCAAATGCCTGGTTCTCGCGCTGCCAGTCCAGAAAGTTGGGATACGAGATGGACCCTTTGGGAAAGTTCGGCCTCTCGTGGAAGAGAACCGCCAGGCGTTCCGGCTGCGGATAGGGAAGCGGGTTCAGGAGCACGCCGTTCACTACGGAGAAAATTGCGGTATTTGCGCCGATGCCTAGCGCCAGCGTCAAAATGGCAATTGTGGCAAAGCCTGGCGACTTCCTCATCTGGCGAACAGAGTACCGCAGATCTTGCAGGAAACTACGCATCAGGGAGACCTCAGACAGCCTTCAACCGGTAGATAGGGTGCAATCCGCGTACCAGAGTGCGAGTTATCTAACATGCATCGGCGTAAAGGGTTGCGTCAAATGAACAATTGAATGCCAAGTTTCGTTGTGTTCGCTACCGGACGATTAGTTCAGCGATGGACACACTGGAATAAATGCTCCTCAAGTGAAGCAGCAAGCCCGCCCCCGTCGAGTTTGGGTCGTGCCCTTCCCTTTAGAGTTGCCTACGGCAACATACCTTATAATCTCCGCCGGGGACGAACCTTCCGCTGTAATGGGGTGAATGTGTCTTACTACGCAAGGATCATCGCAACTATTCTGGCTCTGCTGTTTGGCTTGTCTGGTGCCGCTTCGGCGCAAGCAAAGCAGGCAGCCGACATCTCCGACGTACTCACTTACATCGACCATAGCTGGGACGCACTGACCCGATCCCCGGTGGACTGCAAGACCGTCATGGACGTTCGCGTACCCGAACGCTCGCTGCTGTATCTGCCAGAGGACTATCCGGAACCCGCATCAGTGAAAGAACTGCAGACGAAATGCAAGATCGCTGTGGAACATCTTCCGCAGCGCATTACCTCGCTCGGTAGTCTCAACATGGACACCTCGCCGCGGCAAGGTGTGCTCTATCTGCCCAATCCTTACGTCGTGCCCGGCGGCTTCCTCAACGAGATGTACGGCTGGGACAGCTACTTCATCATGGTGGGCCTGTTGCGCGCAGGGCGCATCGAACTTGCGCGCGGCATGGTGGAAAACTTTTTCTTCGAGATCGAGCATTACGGCGGCATTCTCAATGCGAATCGCACCTACTTTCTGACCCGCTCCCAGCCGCCCTTCCTCAGTTCGATGGTGATGGCACTCTATGACGCGCTACCCGATCCTGACACCAAGCGCCTCTGGCTGGAGAAGTCGTACCCATTCATCCAGCGCGACTATGACATGTGGACCCATGGCGAGAAGCTTGCCGGAAACACGGGCCTCTCGCGCTATTACGACTATGGCGATGGGCCCGTCCCGGAGATCGCCACCATGCACGATCCTTACTACCGTGACGTCTTCCGCTATCTGCAGGCCTCCGTACAGGCCAAGGAATATCTCGGCAAGCCGGGCAAATCGTCGGCCAAGCTTATTGGACCGACATTCACCTTTGAGGCGTGCCAGCAGGACGCAGGGCAGAAAGATTCCTGCGAGAAGTCGCCAGTCGAGCAATTTACCGCCGACTACTATAAAGGCGATCGCGCGATGCGCGAGTCGGGCTTCGATATTTCGTTTCGCTTCGGCGATTTCAGCGGCAGCACCCAACACTATGCGCCCGTGTGCCTGAACAGCCTCCTGTACAAAGAAGAAACGGACATGGCGTCGATCAGCAAATTGCTGGGTAAGACCGCCGAGGCCAACCAGTGGACCCAGCGCGCGCAGCACCGCAAGGAGCTGATCGATCGCTATCTGTGGAACGCTCAAGCCGGAATGTACTTTGATTACGACTTCACCAAAGGGGAGCAGTCGAAGTATCAATACGCGACGACTTTTTATCCCTTGTGGGCAGGCGCCGCGTCGCCGGAGCAGGCCAAGGCAGTCGTGGCAAATCTCAAACTCTTCGAGCACAGGGGCGGCATCGCCATGAGTCCGTACGAGACTGGCGTGCAGTGGGATCTTCCCTATGGCTGGGCGCCGGTGACCTTCATCGACGTCGAGGGCATGCGCGACTACGGATTCAAGCAGGACGCCGACCGGGCCGCGCACGAGTGGATCGACACCGTCGCCAAGAATTTCCGCCAGGACAATACCATTCGCGAGAAGTACGACGTGGTGTCCAGTTCGAAAGAGGTTAACATCACCGCCGGTTACAAACAGAACGTGGTTGGCTTCGGATGGACGAATGCGGTCGTACTGGAATTTGCGTACGAGCTGGGCATGACGGCGGGGAAGGCGAAAGCCGCGGGAGCGCAGTAGGAATGTCTGACTAGCGCATGAGCCCACATGTTCATGTCGTGTCATTCATCTGTCATCCCGTCTATAACAACGACGGCGGTGTCAAGGGCGTACGAAGGCGGCGACGCCCACGGTTTTGAAGCAGCGCCATTTCGCTCTAGTGGAAAACAAAATCTCTGCATCGGACCAAGACTCGCGCGCTTCGTGAATCATCGATGGAGCCTTGTGCTCCACCAACCATCTATTCGGTTTGTTACGCCAACCATGATTCTTGTCTTCGAACTCCCAGACGCTTCTGGGAGGCAGGGGGCCCACTCAAGTGACCGGTTTTATTCCGACACCACAGGATGACTCGGGCTGCCCTGCGTGCGAGCGGCGGCGTAGGGTTGTTGGCTTCGCCACATCCAGTACAACCGCACCGCTAATTTGCGCGCCACCATGACCTTGGCTACGGCCGAATGCTTTCTGTGCTTCAGCCGCTGATAAGCGCGCTTTAACTCTGGGACCAGGCGTGCCGCGCTCTGTCCCGCTTCCACCAACAAACTGCGTACCAGGGGATTGCCTTGCTTGCTGATGCGGCCCAGCCGCTGCCGCCCCCCACTGGAATGCTCGGCCGGATTCAGCCCCAGATAGCTGACCACCTGGCGGCTGTGGGCAAAGCGCTCGATCCGGCCCAGGGTCAGCGCGAAGGCCAAGCTGGTAATGGGACCGACTCCGGGATGGGTCTGCAACAGCCGCGCCACGGAATTTTTCTCCGCCTCTTGCTGCGCGGCCAGGTCCAACTCGGCGATGCGGCGATCCAACTCCTCCAGCAACTGCAGCGAATCGTCGCGTCGCTTGGCCGTCCAGCCACGCAGCGGCAGGGCCTCCAGCAGCTGGCGTCCCGCCGCGCTCCACAGCTTGCGCTTTTGCTGCACTCCCTGATTCAGCGCCAGGTGCTGCAACTGGTTCTTCACCTGCCGCCGCATGGCCACCAGTTTGTGGCGATGCAACAGCAGCTGCCGCAGATCGCGCTGCTCCAGGCTGGGCCCCCATAGCTCGGGAAAGCGGCCTTCCAGCAACAGCCGCAACAGCAGAGCGGCATCGCGCCGGTCGGTCTTTTGCTTGCGCACTTCCATGGTTCGGATCTGGGCGGCATCGCCCAGGCGCAACTCGTGGCCCAGTTCAGCCAGCAGGCGCTCGAACCACAACGTGTTGCCGCAAGCTTCCATGCCCACGATCACCGCGCCTTGCAGCGCAGCGTAAAACGGCCGGGCTTGGGCTGCCGTCAGCTTGCCCTCCGTGTACTCGCCTGTTTCCGTGTCGACCATGGCAATTTGTTGGAAACTCGGATGGAAATCACAGCCTATAATCTTCATGACGGCTCCTTTCGTCCGAGTCTTGGTCTTTTGCGAGAACAAGTTTACTCGGCACTGCTTAGGAGCCGTCGTTGTTATGAAATCAAGCGAAGGGCGTGAGCCCGGAGTCGAGGGACCCCTTTGACTGCCAGCAATCCCAGACTTGTTACTGTGCGAGGCAGCCGCACTATGATTCTTGAAGCTATAGGGGTCCTTCGACTCGCTGCGCTCGCTCAGGATGACACCTTCAGGCTCATGAATAATCCAGACTAGCTGGGGGGCGCCCCGTTCTAGCCTTCTTTTGGCTAGGGCGGGGCTGTGCATCATGCCGACTCTCTCGAGCCTACATTCCGCACTTCGGCGGACTTCCCTTCAGCCCGTGGAGCAGCTTCTTCGCCGAATCTAGGTCGGGATTGAACTGCAACACGCGCATGGTAACGTCGCGGGCCCGGTCAAGTTGCCCCGTGCCGCAAAATGCGTAGGCGATATTCATCCCAATGCTGCTTCGACCAGGCGCCCGCTGAAACGCTCCCTCCCACAACGTCAGAGCCTCACGCAAATGTCCGCCGTTGGCCTCAATCACGCCCAGGTTCGTGGCCGCATCGATCAGGTTGGGATCCTGAGCCAGCGCTCGCTGATAAAACTCGCGGGCATCGCTGACCGCGCCGCGCCTCTGTTCCACATAGCCTAGCGACGACAACAGCGCAGCATCCTTGGGCGACTCCTGCACCGCCTTATGCAGCAACTGTTCTGCTTGTTTCAACACGGCCGCATCGCCGTTTTCGGCCATGGAAGCCCATGCGAGTGCCAGGTCGCGATCGTCGTGTTGCGCCTCGGGTGAATCCGGAAACGGCACCAGCCGCGGCAACGTCGAGGCCGGTCGCGCCAGTGCGTCTTCCATTACTGCGCCGGTATTCGGGCGGCGCTGGATTCGGTGGTCCGTCACCTCCGTGTGCGCAACGTCGGTGCTCGGGTTGGCGGGCATGTGACACGAGGTGCAATCCGGTTGGTTGGCATGGTGCTTTGCACTCAAGCCGGCGTGGCAAGCCAGGCACTTCTCGCGATAAAACGAAACCCGCTCCTCGGCCGATGGCGAACGATGCGGATCGTGGCAACTCGTGCACGACATCGCCGCGCCCGACTTCTTCTTGCACATGCTCTGCGCCAGCGCCTCGAACTGGCTCGCCGCTCGCAAGCCGGCCTGGCCCTCGTTCGCCCGGACATAATACCGAACATAGTCGGAAAGATCGTCGCCGGGCCGGAACTCGTACAAGTGCTTACCCGGCCGCTCGATCGCAGCATTGCCCTCCAAATGACACTGCATGCAGATGGCATCGCGCCGATCGGCGGAGAGTTTTGCCGGATTGACGATGGCTCCTCCATTGATATGCGCCGCTCCCGGGCCGTGGCAGCGCTCGCAGATAACGCCGGAGTACTGGAACACTGGCATCTTGTAGCGGTTCTCGGTGCCTTGGAGGGGAGGCTGAATTCCGCTGACGTGGCAGTCCAGGCAAGACGTGAGCGCGGGAAGATTCATCGGAGCCTCGCGCACGTTGCCATAAGCGGGAGCCATGTCCCACATGTGCTTGTCGGTGTACCAGTTCACCGGCGACTCGAAGACGAACCCATCCACCGAAAACAGATAGGTCCGCCCGCGTCTTCCCTGGCCGATGTAGTAAAGCAGCTCGCGCTTGCCACGGACCGACGGATCGCCCGAGCGGTCGAAGCTCAGCCACACCTTTCCATCCTGGGCGTAGACGCGATAGTTAACGCCGGATTTCTTGTGGAAGAAATCTCCCGCAATGAGACTGTCGGAAGCGGGACCGCTGGCGTGCGCCATGGCCGTCTTTTGGTACGACGCAACGAGCGCGGCATGACATTTCGCGCAGGCCTCGTTGCCTACATAGCCGTTCGCGTCAGGTTTGATGGAGGTAGGCGAAAGAGACTGGCTCGCGGGAGTGGCCGACGCAATCAGCAGCATGCCAATCAAGGTCGCAGTAATCAGTGAGGACTCGATAAGCAAGGCCCGCTTCCGATGCTTCCTCCGATTTGTCATCCCGAACGGCCTTCAGGCCGCGAGGGATCTGCTGTGACTCCCAGTCGCGATTCCCAACGTACGCAAAGCAGATTCCTCGCTTCGCTCGTAATGACAATTCCCCCCACGGACTTCGCCAACTTACTTGCTAACTTCCGCAATATAAACCGCAAATGGTTCCAACGAAAGTTGCGTAACCGAAGAAGTGTTCTTCAACGACGGCTGCGTGGTTAGCAATGTCTTTGCGGTTCCCGAACCAAAGCCCTGTTGCGATAAGTTGAAGCTCACTTTCTGCGGACTGGCCGACATATTGATTACGACCAGCGCCGCATCGCCTTGGTAGCTCCGCAGATACGATAAGACATTAGGATCGTCCTGGTTCAACGCGACGTAGTCGCCGTCGAGCAGCGCTTTATCCTGATGCCGCAAGGCCAGCAGTCCCTTGTACCAGTTCAGAATCGAGTCCGGGTCCTTCAATTCATCGGCAACGTTGTATGTCTTGTAGGCCGTGGGAATCGGCAGCCACGGGATCCCCGTCGTGAAGCCGGCATTAGGGCCGTCATCCCACTGCATGGGAGTGCGTTCGCCGTCGCGGCCCTTCTCCTTCGGCCATCCCCGCCGGCCGATCGGGTCCTTCACATCTTCCCGGCGCTTGGGATCGTTGTTCTGCATTCCTATCTCTTCTCCGTAATACATGATGGGCGTACCGCGCAGCGTGAGATACATTGCAGCCATGTCCTTGGCGATCTGGTCGTTGTGCTTGCCGTCGCCGTAGCGGTTCCAGGCGCGCACGATATCGTGATTGCTGATGACCCACGTCGGCCATTCGCCTGTGCCATCGACCGCCGCAATATGCTCACGGAATACCGGCGCCGAGAACTTCAGCTTGGTCAGCATCAGGTCCATGGGCATCTGGAGCTCATCATGGGTTGCACCGTAATACTGTTTCAGCTCCGCGACGTTGTTGGTCCAGGTTTCGCCGATCAGGACCGCCCCATAGGGATCGGCCACCTTGCGCAGTCCTTTCAGCACATCATGAACCTGAGGCAGCTTGTCGTTGTACTTGTTCTCCATGTTCGGGTCGCCATAGGCATTCTTGCCCGGCAGGATGTGGTTGTCCCGCAACTCCGGGTCTTCGAAGAGCGTGTCCACCGCGTCCAGGCGAAAGCCCGCCACGCCGCGCTTGTACCACCATGCCGTAGTGCCATACATGGCGTCGGCCACCGCGGGGTTGCGCCAGTTCAGATCAGGCTGCTGGGGATAAAAATAATGGTAATAGTACTGATCGGTTTTGCCGTCCCACTGCCAGGCCGATCCGCCAAAGGTTGACTCCCAATTGTTCGGCGGCTGCTTCGGGCCCTTGCCGTCGCGCCAGATGTACCAGTCACGTTTGGGATTGTCGCGGGAAGAGCGCGACTCGATGAACCAGGGATGCTGGTCGGAGGTGTGGTTCACCACAAAATCCAAGATGATTTTGACACCATGGTCCCTGCCCAACTTCTCCAGCCGATCGAAGTCCGCCAGCGTGCCATACTTCGGGTCGATATTCTCGTAGTCGGAGACGTCGTACCCGAAATCAACCTGGGGCGAAGGGAAGCACGGCGCGATCCAGATCGCATCCACTCCAAGCGCGTGCAGGTAGTCCAGCTTGGAGGCGATGCCATTTAGGTCGCCATAGCCGTCCCCGTTGCTGTCCATAAAGCTGCGCGGATAGATCTCGTAGAACACGGCATTCTGCCACCATTGGTGTCCTGCGGCGTCCGCGGATTCTTGAGCATGAATAAACGGAGATGCAAGACCAAGACCAACGAATAGTGCCAGCAGTCGTGCTGCAATTCTGAGCATCGGAAGCCCCCTTGAGAATGTCCTACCGTGCCAAAGGCAAGAGTCTAATGCATGAGCGGCGAGAGAAGCTAGGCGTGCCAGTACGTGCACCTTGGTGCGATTTGAAAAAGATTAACGACAAAAATTTGATTGTGTTCGGCAGTGAAGCAGCACATAATGCGCAATCGCCGGACAGTGGAAGTCCCGGCTTACTGGAATCCGCGCACGACAAGTCTCGACGGGGATTGCGACGTACGCCGCTTGTATCAATGTGAGGAAGGTTATTTATGCCAAGACTTTTTGGCGCTCCCGAGTTAATGCCCAGCGGCGATGGCCGCCTGGAGCTATTTGTCTTTGCCCTAGACGGAAGCCTCTGGCACATATGGCAGACCGCTTGGAGTAACGGGTGGTCCGGATGGTCAGCCGCGGGCGGCGCAGAACAATGGCCGGTGGCGATGGCCCGCAACGGTGACGGCAGACTGATAGTTTTCCTGGCTAGCGCCGTCATCAATAGCATCGAACAAACGACGTGGTCCAATGGTTGGGCCGCGGGTCCCTCGCTCGGTTCACCGCCGGGCGGGAGTTCGGCCGTGCCCACCGTAGCTGCCAATGCAGACGGGCGACTCATCGCCTTCACACCCTCGATAGGACAGTTGTGGCGCATCGAACAGAGTGTTTGGGGCGGCGGTTGGGCATCCGCGTGGACCTCCCATTCGAAGCCAGCGGGACAAGTGATCGAAGGACCGCCTAACATGATCTTGGACGCTCAAGGCTGCCTGCAGGTATTTGTAGTGTCGAACACCGGCGAGATGTGGAACCTCCGGCAAACCGCGCCGGCGGGAGGGTGGACCAGTTGGAATTCCCTCGGCACGGCGGGTGAAGGATTTTCCGACCATCCGGCAGTTGCTGCAAGCGCGGACGGCAGGCTGGAACTCTTCGTGAATGGCAACGATGGCGCCCTTTGGCACGCATGGCAACTTGCTGTGGGTGGCGGATGGTCGGAATGGGTTTCGTTTGGCACCGCTGGAGTAGGCTTCCAGGATCATCCAGCAATGGCAGCAAGTGCCGATGGCCGTCTGGAAGTATTCGTTACCGGCAACGACGGCAATCTGTGGCATCAGTGGCAAACTTCAGCCAGCAATGGGTGGTCGGGATGGGATTCGCGTGGGAACGGGGGCGCCCGGCTGGTGAATGGTCCGGCGGTTGCCGCCAGTGGCGACCGTCGATTGGAAACCTTCGTGGTCGGCACCGATGGGAATCTCTGGCATATCTGGCAGACTGCAGCCAGCAATGGATGGTCGGCGTGGGCGTCGCACGGCCAGCCATGACAGGTTAGAGGCGGGAAGAAATAAGCAACGCCAATCACGGATCACCGCAACAGTCCTGGCGATTGTTCTGGTGCCCTTACGCTAGAGCACGGCCGGCCACAAATCTAATGTTCGACCCTCAGCCGCGGACCGTTCCGCAATTTCAGCAAGATGTCGATATCGGGCTCTTCGCTCTTGTGAAACATCCGCCCCTTAGAGAGTTGCAGCCTTCGGCGCCTCACATCCGAAGCTTGAAATCTCGCGGAGTGCCAGTAAACCACTGACCGTCACGTGCCAGGGAACCGCAACGCTCCTCGCTTGCAAAACTACTCTAGCCTGCCGGACAATAAGCTCACTCCCAGCATGGGCTCGAGCAAACGGATACCCTTTGTCACCATCACGCCGAACATTTCTGCGGTCGCTTTCACGTTCTGCGCTGGTGCTCGGCTTCTCCGACGTGCTCTCGCTCGCGCGCCCGCTGTTCGGCCAGTCACAGCAACTGGCAACCACTCCTGCAAGGTCCGAACCCGATATCGGCGTGGCCTTTATCGACATTGCTCGTGAAGCCGGTCTTAACGCCAAGACCATCTTCGGCGGCGAGCACAAGAACAAGTACCTGCTCGAAACCACGGGCTGCGGCGTCGCCTTTTATGACTACGACAACGATGGCTGGCTCGATATCTTTCTAGTGAATGGCTGGCGGCTGGAAGGCTTCCCCAAAGGTGAGGAGCCGTACTCGCACCTGTTCAAGAACAATCGCGACGGCACCTTCACCGACGTCACCATGAAGGCTGGGGTTGGCCACACCGGCTGGGGACAGGGCGTCTGCATCGGCGACTACGACAACGACGGCTTCGACGACCTGTTCGTCACCTACTATGGCAAGAATGTTCTGTACCACAACAATGGAGACGGCACGTTTACCGACGTCAGCGAAAAGGCCGGAGTCGAAGGCAAGAAAACCCGTTGGGGCACGGGCTGCGCTTTCGTGGACTACGATCGCGACGGCAAGCTCGATCTCTTCGTTGCGAACTATATCGACATGGATCTCAAGACCGCGCCGGTGCCGGAGTCCGGCCCATGTCTCTACAAAGGCGTAATGGTGGCCTGCGGGCCGCCCGGGCTCAAAGGCGACACCAACATCCTCTACCACAACAACGGCGATGGCAGCTTCACCGATGTAAGCGCGAAAGCGGGCATCCTGAAGGCCAACGGTACCTTCGGTCTCGGCGTGCTCACCGCTGACTTCGACAACGATGGCTGGCCCGACATTTATGTGGCCGACGACTCCACCGCTAGCGCCCTGTACAAGAACCTGCGCGACGGCCGCTTTGTCGATGTTGGCATGGAAGCCGGATGCGTGCTTTCGGCCGACGGCAAGCCCCAGGCCGGTATGGGTGTCTCGGCCGCCGATTACGATCTCGACGGCAATCTCGACATCGTAAAGACCAATTTCGCGGGCGACACCCCGTCGCTGTATCACAATCTCGGCAACTGGAACTTTGAGGACACGACTTTCCAGGCCGGTCTGGGCGCGCACACGCAGTACCTAGGCTGGGGCTGCGGCTTCATCGACTATGACAACGATGGTTGGCCCGACATTTTACTGTGCAACGGCCACGTGTATCCCGAGGTCGAGCAGTTGAAGACCGAAGCGGGATATCCGCAGCGCAAGATCCTCTATAAGAATTTGCGCAACGGACGGTTCGAAGAAGTGTCGCAGTATGCAGGACCGGGCATCAACGTCCCAAATGCCTCGCGGGGCGCCGCTTTCGGCGACTTCGACAATGACGGCGACATCGACGTCGTGGTCAACACGGTCAACGGCTATCCGCAGCTGCTGCGGTGCGATTCCAAACTCGACAACAACTGGATCAAGGTGAAGTGTATCGGCACCAAGTCGAACCGCAGCGGCATTGGCGCACGGCTGAAATGTGTAAGCCATCCTCCGGACGAGTCGAAGCCGCACCCTCAGATCGACGAAGTGCGCAGCGGCGGCAGCTACATCTCGCAGAGCGATTTGCGAATTCACTTCGGCTTGGGCAAAGCTGACAAGGCCGAAATGATCGAGATTCGCTGGCCCAGCGGGCAGGTGGACACGTTGAAGGACATCAAAGCGAACCAGTTGATCGTAGTCGAAGAGGGCAAGGGCATCGTCAAGACGCAAGTGTTTGAGACAGTGAAGAAGACTAAGAGTGGAAACTCAGTCCCGCCGCCTTTGCCGAAGGTCTAATTCCAAGGGCGCGGATCCTTTGGCTGTACAACTCGGGAACTCCCAGTGCATAGTGTTAGACGGGTCGCCTGCCAGCGAGCGTGCGTTTAATCTTTCACTACAGCGGGGGTACGAGAATTGAAGTTTCTTGCTTCATTTCGGTTTAGTCCGGGAAATGGAGTGGGCGCTCTTCTGGTTGCGCTGCTCCTTATATTGATAGTGCCGTTGCCTGCTCGTGCGGCCTTAGGCGACAACGCCGCTTCCGTCCTCTCGGACCAGGCCCGCATGAAGGGAACCCTGCACAGCTCCGACCTGAAGACTTATGTGGTGCATGAAATCACGGCGTCCGGAACAGTGGTGCGAGAGTATGTTTCTCCCGGTGGATTGGTGTTTGGGGTGTCTTGGGAAGGCCAGTTTCCGCCCGATTTTCAGCAGCTTCTAGGCCCCTATTATGAGCAGGCAAAACAAGCCGCGGCGCAGGATCAGCCGCATCCGCGCCGAGCGCCGATTGCGATCGACACACCTGCCCTGGTGTTTTGGCAAACCGGTCATCCGCGAAGTTTTCATGGCGTCGCCTACATCCCGCAGCTAGTGCCCAACGGAGTACTGGCCAGCGATATCCGCTAAGGAGAGAATCGGGTGAAAAGATTCAGCCTGCTGCTGGTAGCAGCCACTGTGATAGGAATGGCCGCCTGCGGTTCCAGCAACTCATCCACCGTCACCGGCGTACAGGTGGGATGTTCGCCGACAACCATTCAGTCTGGCCAGCAGATCTCGTGCTACACGATCGTTACCGGGACCGGCACCTTCGCTACCACGGTCACCTGGAAGGCAGACGCCGGAACCATTAATTCCTCCGGCATCTTCACGGCTCCGGTCGTTTCGATGCCCACGCTTGTAACCATCACGGCAACGTCGACGGAGAACACGAGCAAGTCAGCAATAGCTGGGATTGTCATCAATCCGGTGAACCTGCAGCCGCTCACGGTCGACGCGGGCCCGCAGCCACAAACTTTTACCGCCGTGAATGAAGCTTTTGTCAGCGTGACGGTTTGCGTCCCCAACACCACCACCTGCCAGACCGTGGATCACGTGCAGGTGGATACGGCTTCCTCGGGATTGCGATTGTTGTCGTCGGTGTTGACCATCCCTCTTCCACAGCAAAATGACTCCATCGGAAATCCCCTCGATGAGTGCATGGTGTTCCCGGATGGCTATGTGTGGGGGCCGGTCGCGCTGGCCGACATCTCGATCACGGGCGAAAAGGCCTCTTCTGCTCCGGTGCAGGTAGTCATTGCCGACAGTGCTTCTCCGCCCGTTCCCGGCAGCTGTTCCAGCCGAACTATTGGGCCGAACAAGGGCAACAGCGTGAGCGCTCTCCGCGCTAACGGAGTCATCGGCTTGGGAATGTTCCAACACGATTGCGGGTCTGCCTGCACCCCAGGCGGCGGGAGCATTCCGCCGATCTATTATGACTGTCCAACGTCGGGCTGCAATCCTACCTCCGCCACCCTAGCCCAGCAGGTGCCGAACCCGGTGACGCTGTTCTCGCCTGATAACAACGGTGTCATGATCTTTCTGCCATCAGTGCCCACTGGCGGTTCGGGCACTCTAAGCGGCTCGTTGATCTTCGGCATCGGCACGCAGTCGAACAATGCGCTGCAGAACGCGACCGTTTATACCGTCCCCGACAGCGGCCCCAATGCCGGCGATATCACCACCACGTTCAATGGGGTCAGCTATCCGGCCAGCTTCATCGACAGCGGGTCGGCTGCTATTTTCTTCCTCGACAGCACCACCACGGGCATACCAACCTGCTCGGGTGCGAATTCTCTTTATTATTGCCCAACCACATCGCCCGATTTTCTCTCGGCGACCAACCAGGGCACGAATGGAAGTCAAGGGGTCGTCAACTTCAGCATCGAGAATGCCGACCAGATCCTCAGTACGTCCAACCTAGCCTTCAGCACGCTAGGCGGACCGCAGCTGGGAGGCGCGTTTGATTGGGGATTGCCGTTCTTCTATGGCAGGGTTGTGTTCTTCGCGATTGAGAACATGAATACCCCCGGAGGGCCGGGGCCGTACGTCGCCTATTGAAGGCCAGATTGAACGTTCCGCGGGGTGCAGTAAGACTACTGCTGCTTGGGCCAGTGGTCTTCACGTCGGCGCCGCTATCCTCTTTCAAATCATTGATCTTGTGGTTGATTTTTCGCGGAACAAATCCTTTTTAATGCCCGTAACCTTCCGCAAGGGGGCTTCCGCGTGCAAACCTTCATACAAGACCTGCGTTATGCCCTGCGGCAGATGCGACTCGCACCCGCGTTCACTCTCACCGCAGTTCTGACCCTGGCCATTGGTATCGGCGCAACCACAGCAATCTTCACCCTCGTGCACGCCATCATGCTGAAGTCGCTGCCCGTCACCGATCCCGTCCGGCTCTATCGCATTGGCGACTCGCAGGAGTGCTGCGTCGAGGGTTGGGAAGACGACGACTGGAGCCTCTTCTCGCATCAGCTTTATCAGCGCCTCGCCGCGGCTGCGCCCGAGTTTGAAGAGACCACCGCCTTCCAGGCTGCGCCCAATATCTACGGCATTCGCAGCCAGTCGCGGGACCACGAGGCGCGGCCACTGCGGGCCGAGTTCGTCACTGGCAGTTACTTTCACGTCTTCGGTGTAGGCGCCCTGATGGGACGCGTCATCGCTCCTTCGGACGATCAGCCATCCGCGCCCCCGGTAGCGGTAATGAGCTATCGCAGCTGGCAGCAGTCCTATGGCTCGGACCCGTCGCTCATTGGTACCACCTTTTTCATCGACGGCCAGCCGGCCACCCTGATTGGCATTGCCCGGCCTGGCTTCTTCGGCGAAACACTGCGCAGCCATCCTCCAGATTTCTGGTTGCCGGTGCAGCAGGAGGTCCTCTTTGATGGGCCAAATGCGCTGATGAAGAGCAATCACTCCAACTGGCTCTATGCCATCGGACGGCTGCGGCCGGGTGCGACGGTGGAGGGTCTGGCCGCCCGCCTGACGCCAGTCTTGCAGCAGTGGCTGCGCAGCGAGGACGACATGCCCGCCGAGATGCGCCCGCAAATCGAGCCCACGATTCCGCACAAATATATCAAGCTGGCACCCGCCGGTGGCGGCGTAAGCACGATGAGGGAAACCTACGGCGCCAGCCTGCGCATCTTGCTGACGGTTTGCGGCACGGTGTTGCTGATTGCATGCGCTAATATCGCCAACCTGCTGCTGGCGCGCGGCACCGCCCGCAGAATGCAGACTGCGGTGCGAGTTGCGCTGGGCGCCACCCGGAAGCGCCTTATCCGCCAGTCCCTCACCGAAGCCGTGCTGCTGGCGCTGGCCGGCGGCCTGCTGGGATTGGCGGTCGCGTATTTCGGCGCGCGGCTCATGCTGGCATTGGCATTTCGCAATGCTCCTATCATGCCGATCAGTGCGAGTCCTTCCGTGCCGGTGCTGGGATTCGCCTTCTTAGTTTCGCTGCTTACGGGGGTGCTCTTCGGTGTGGTTCCGGCATGGTTTGCCTCGCACTCCGATCCTGCCGAGGCGCTACATGGCGCCAATCGAAGCACGCGCGAAGCCTCCACGCTGTCGCAAAAGTTGCTGGTCATCGGTCAGGCCGCGCTCTCGCTGGTGTTATTGGCCTGCGCCGGCTTGCTGGTCACCAGCCTGCGTAATCTGGAGCATCAGGACTTCGGGTTCATCACCACCAATCGCCTGAATGTTGAAATCAATCCGCCCCTTCCCAGCTACACTCCCGAGCGCCTCGACGCTCTCTATCGCGCCATCGGAGACCGCCTGCTGCAATTGCCCAACGTGCAGAGCGTCAGCTTCGCCCTCTACAGTCCGCTCAGCTTCGACAACTGGGGCGAGTACGTCGCGGTCGAAGGGAAAGGTGAGCCCAAGATCAGTGAAGAGAACCTGACCTCCTGGGACCGGGTCAGCCAGCACTACTTTTCCACGATCGGTCAGAGCATCCTGCGTGGCCGTGATTTCAGCCAATCCGATACCGCTGGCTCGCGACCTGTGGCGATCGTCAACCAGACTTTCGTCAAGCGCTTTTTCCCGAATGAAGATCCCCTGGGCAAGCACTTCGGCATGAACAGCGCAAAATATGCCGGCGACTACGAGATCGCCGGCGTCGTGCGCGACGCGAAATACACCGATCCTGACAAGCCCGCAAACCCCATGTTCTTCCTGCCGCTGGAACAATCCATCCATTACGGCGAAAAGATGATGCAGGGTTTCGAAGAGACGTCGCACTTCGTCAGTGGCATCCAGTTGCAGGTGCGCGGCTACCCTACCAACCTCGAGCCGCAACTGCGCCGTGCTTTGGCGGAAATCGATCCCAACCTAACCATCATCTCGGTGCAAACCATGGACGAGCAAGTGGCCATGAACTTTGACCAGGAACGCATGGTGGCGCAACTGGCAGGAACCTTTGGCGTAATCGCGCTACTGCTCGCCGCTATCGGACTCTACGGTCTGACCGCCTACACGGTGGTGCGCCGCACCAGCGAGATCGGTGTCCGCATGGCCCTCGGCGCCGACCGCCTGAACATCGTGCGCCTGGTGTTGCGCGGCGCCTTCCTGCAGGTCGCGATAGGTCTACTCATCGGCATTCCCTTCGCCATCGGTGCTGGCCGTCTGATGACCGCCAAATTGTTTGGCGTGCGCAGTTGGGACCCGAAGATCTTCGCCTTGGCGATTCTTTCGCTCGGAATCTGCGCTGCCGTCGCCAGCATTCTGCCCGCGCAACGCGCCGCCTCGACCGATCCAGTCAAGGCCCTAAGGGCAGATTGAGCTCAGCGGCGCTCGACTTTCTCGCGGGATCGGCCGCTGTCTTCTTGCCGGGAAAAACCAGGCCTACTACAGCTTCTTCGGTGGCTCGTTTTTTACTGTGATGCCGCTTCCTTCCTTCACCTCATTGATCCTGTCCACCGGCAGATTGTCGAAGCGCTCGGTCAGGCCGCTGGGCCAGCGCACTTCGACGGAGTCAACTTTGGTCTCTTTGCCGAGACCGAAATGCACGCGCATATCGCTGTTGGAAACGTAGCTTGAGCCGCTGCGCACTTCGTTCACCAGGAGCAGCTTCCCTGCTTTGACTGTGATGCGCGCACCAATCCCGTCACGATTGGAATTGGTGCCGATGGTCTTGAAGGCGATCCAGTGATTCGCGTACTTGATCTGGTTTTCCAGCAGGCTTGGCCGCGCGTTCATGTTGCTGATGACCGCCGACATTCGTCCATCGTTCCACAGATCGCCCACCGCGAGGCCGCGCGACGACGCCGGCGTGGTGATGCCCGTTCCCGCGGAATCCGAGATGTCGGTAAACGTGCCGTTGCCGTTGTTGTGATACAGCAGACGCGGCTCCTGAAAGTCGCTGCCCAGGTGAAACTTGTCAACTTCGGGATAGACGTGGCCGTTCACCAGCAGCAAGTCGGGCCAGCCGTCGTTGTCAAAGTCGAAGAACATGGTGCCCCAGCCAAGATACTTGGTGTTCAGGCCCAGGCCCGCCGCGGTCGTGGTGTCGGTAAACGTTCCGGCCTTGTCGTTATGGAGCAGCGTCGAGGTATCGTCGGAAAAGTTGGTCTTGAAGATGTCGAGCCGGCCGTCGCCGTCATAGTCGGCCACGGTTGAGCCCATGCCCGCCTGCGCGCGGCCGTCTTCATTAAACGCCGCGCCCGCCGTCACGGCCACGTCGGTGAAGGTTCCGTCGTGATTGTTGTGGTACAGAATGCTCGCTGTGCTGTCGCAGGCAATGAAAATGTCGGGCCAGCCGTCATCGTCATAGTCGAGCGTCGAGATGCTGAGCGCATAGTGGCCGCTGGTTTGGTCGATGTGGGCTTTGGTGGTGACATCTTCGAAGGTGCCGTCGCCGCGATTGTGGTAGAGGATGTTCTTCGCGGGCGGCAGTCCTCGAGGACCGCACATGACCGGAGCGCCCTTCCAGATGCACGACGGGCGATCTCCCGGAGCGGGCGCGGTCGAGAGATCGAAGTCCACATAATTCGCGACGATGAGATCGAGCTTGCCGTCGCGATCGTAGTCAACAAACGCGCAGCCGCTAGCCCCAGGCCTTTCCTGACCCACCTACGCCCGCCTTGTCGGTCACGTCGGTGAAGACCCCGTGATCGTTATGGTAGAGGCGGTTCTTACCGTAGTAGGTGATGTAGAGATCTTCCCATCCATCGTTGTCGTAGTCGCCGACGCAAACCCCTTGTCCCCAGCCGGTCGCGTCCGCAAGTCCTGCCTGCTTGGTCACATCGGTGAATGTGCCGTCATGGTTATTGCGGTAAAGACGATTTGTCGGTCCTTTGCCGGTTTTCGCGGCCTCCAGCGTGGTGCCGTTCACAATGAAGATGTCAGGCCAGCCATCGTTGTCGTAGTCGAAGATGGCGACGCCTGTGCCCGTGGTCTCGATGATGTATTTCTTGCTGTCGACGCCGCCGAATATCTCCGACATTGTGAGACCGGCCTTCTCGGCGATATCGACGAAGTTAGCGATTGGCTGCTTTGGCGGGGATGCGGGCTTTGCTGCCTGCTGCGCGAATAAAGCGTTGGCCAGCGGCAGAACAAGAGAAGAACGGCTGTTCGGGTAACGAGCTGCCAGAAAACACGATGACCTGGGACCGAAGACATGCTTGCTTCGGATACTAGGGCGCGGCCCAAGGAGAGTCAAGGAAGGCGATCGAACCGAAGAAAGCCTCACACCGAATCCGGACGGGCAGTTCTGTAAAATTCGAGTTCCCACTCTTCATTCCTGGAGTTACAATCCGGCTTTGCCGAGCAGGATGTTCTGGCGCATTCGCGATGGTTGCGATTGCGGCTCGATTTGAAAGATCTTTCTCCCAGCGAGGCGACTATGAAAACTGCTGCGAAGTGTACACTCTTGACGTCAATCGTTGTGGTCATGTCTCTCTTCCTGGGTTGTTCTCGTCACGACAACTCTGAACGCTACATTCTGGTTACGGTGAATTCCAAGTTGCCGTATTGGCAGACCGCCGCCGCCGGTCTTTCCAAAGCCGCAGCCGTGTACGGCGTGAAGTGGGACGTTCGCGGTCCAGAAACCTATGATCCGCAAGCCGAGGCTGGCGAATTCCGCAGTGCCGTCGCCATCAAACCTGCGGGCATTCTTGTATCAGTTGCCGATCCGAACGTGATGAAGCCCGAGATTGACGCCGCCATGAACGCCGGCATCCCGGTCATCACCATCGACTCGGACGCACCCGACAGCCGAACGACTTTATTTCATCGGCACCAACAATCTGGAAGCCGGACGTATGGGAGGCCAACGAGTAGTCGAGAAGCTGCACGGCAAGGGCAACGTCGTGTTCTACACCATGCCTCAACCGAATATGGAGCAGCGCCTCAAGGGCTACAAGGACATTTTTGCCGATCACGCCGGCATCAAGATTGTTGAAGCGTTCAACATCAAGGGCGACTCAGGCAACGCTTTCGATCGAACCACTCATTACCTGCGGGACAAGAGCGCCGAAAAAATTGACGCGTTTATCTGCCTTGAAGCTTCGTCAGGAAAAGATGTGGCCGAGGCAGTAAAACGGGAGAAGGCAACCGACCGGCTGATCATCGCTATGGATGTAGATGAAGCAACGCTGAACCTCATTAAGGACGGGGTGATCGACTCCACGATTTCACAGAAGCCCTACACGATGGCGTACTACGGATTGAAAGCGCTCGACGATATTCATCACTACCCCATCGATCTGAAGAGCGATTACGCGTGGAATTCCTTTGCGCCGGTCCCCGCTTTCGTCGATACCGGCGTGTCGTTGGTCGACAAGAGCAACGTGGACGTGTTCCTGAAGTCTCGCTCCGAGGCGCAATCTAAGTAAGCGCAGTCAAGTAAGTAAGACGCGGAGGCCAGCCGCCGCTGCTCGACGGCGGATTACTTAGGAGGAGGCGGTGGACTTTGCGGCTGTTGGCCGGTCCCCGGGCTTGGAGGCGGCGGCCCACCCGCAGGTCCGGCAGGCGAAGGCATTCCCCGTCCTGGTGGAGTCATGCCGGTCGGAGCCCCTGGCGGCGTTTCGGGACCGAAGTAGGCTTCATTCAGCACGGGCGTAACCGAGTTCTGAATTTGCTGGATTCGGTCGACCGCCATTTGCCGCTGCAGCGTGCTGCTGATGCTGGCCTGCACTTCGCTTAGCGGGACCTGGCGCACCGAAACGACCTTGTAAATGTAAAACGACGCGGGATCGGAGAACAATTCTGAAATCTCACCCGCCTTCAGATTGAAGACTGACTCGTGAGCTTCGGGCAATGAGCCCGGGCGACGCGCGCCCATTGTCGTCGCAGGCACGCCGGGCGACGCGGCATGCTCCGACGCCTCCTTCTGCAGTTTGTCGGCATCTTCCCCCGCCACCCATCGCTCCCTGATTTTCTCTGCGTAAGCCTTCTCTTCGGCCTCGCTCGGCTTGGGCTTGTCGGCACCGGCGGTAAAACGCGGGATGACAATTCGCTGAAGCGTAGCTTCGATGTACTTGGCGCTGTTCTGTTTGTAATAATCCGCAATTTGCTGGTCAGTAGGATGCGAGTACTGCTCAAAGATGTGCTGATTGAGAGCTTCCGTGAGGATCTGGTTCTTAGCGAAGCTGAAGATTTCTTGCACCCTGGGATCATTCTCCAGGCCCATTGCGCGCGCGGCATCGGCAAAGGTCAAGAGCTTCGCGTACTGCGTAGCGAAGGTGCGCCGTTTATCCGGGGGCATCGGCGGCCGGTCCGGTGGGGTAAGGAAAGTAATCAACTTTTCAAATTGCTCGCGGGTGAGGGAGCTTATGCAGCCCGGAGCCGGCGTCGCGGCACCCGTCTCAGGCTTGCAGGCGCCCTTCAGCGTGAGTACAGTCTCCGTCATCGGCACCGCAGGGGTGCTCGAAGGCACTGCCGTAGCTGGAGCAGGCGAACTCTGAGCACTGGCATCCGCAGCGGATGGCGCGGACGGCTGCTGTTGTGAGCCGTAGCTGGCGCAACTTAGGGCACACGAAATCGCAAGTGCCAAAAGGCTAAAGCGTGACATGAAGTGGTTCCTCCGGAGGTCGCACATCCGGTAGGTAGTTTACACCGACTCGCAGCTATTTCTGTCCTACCGGGTCAGCAAGCCATAGATGTCCAATTCACTCGCGCTCCCGACGTACACATGCCCGTCAGCTACTGTTGGCACCGTGAACCTCACCGCTGGACCAGCCGTATCGCGGCTGCCAGCTTGTTGGCTGTTATACAACTCTTGGCCCAAATTAGTCGCGTCATAAGCATGCAAGATCGCCGGACCGCTGGTGTGGACATTCGTACTCTCTATTTCCCATAGGATCCCATCGGACGTTCCGTTGGCCGACAGTGAAGAAGTGGCTCCGTGGGTGCCATACACTTTTGTTCCCCGCGAGATCGGAGAATTCGAAAGCAAGCCAGTACTTGCATCCCAGCTATATGCCTTCACCACATCCTGCTCGCAATGGTAGTAGATAGTTCCGTTCCAGAGCGTTGGTGTAGCGAAGATATTGTCGAATTCTTGTGTGCCCGTCTGAACCACCTGGATCACATGGTCGGTGGTTTGGTACTGACCCATGTTGTCGCGGTTTATGACGAAGATGCGTCCATCCTTGCCGCCGCCGATCAACTCATGCGGATACTGCGACGGATTGTCCGGCATGATGATGGGCGATCCGCTGCCGAAGTCGGCATCATTGTCGCGCAGAAAGCTCTCATTAGAAGGCTTGAAATAATCGAGAATCGCCAGGTCGCTAGCCTGAAGACGCATGGCCGAATCGTTGTAGTCCGGCGCGGGATCGCCAAGATCGACGCCCGTGATGAGGTACAGGTCTCCGGTATTATCGTCGATCGCGGGAGTTCCTCCCCATAGTCCGCCGCCCGCACCGTCGGCTGTCACATTGAGGATAGCAGTCTGTTGCAGTGTTGCCTTGTCGTAGGCCAGCATCCAGCCATGACTACAGTGTCCGAAGGTTATGTAAATGGCATTGCTCGCAAGATCCAGCGCGAGACCATTGCGCTGATAGCAGCTACTCTCCAGCGTAATTTGGCCGCCAACGCTGTCCCAGCCGGTGCCCGCAATCGTGCCGGTCACAATTACAGGCCCGCCAAACTTCTCGTTGCCAGTAGAGACGTCGAGCGCGTGCAGACGGTAAACCTTGTGCCCGCTCTCCATGCCATCGGTCAGCACATAAATCGTGCCTGTGACGCTGTCGATCACCGGAGTTGATGTAATTCCCAGCGACGGCCTGATGCCTTCGGAATCGTTCACAGGAACGGGAGTGCCGAGATGCTGCCTCCACAGTGACGAATCAGAGAGGCCATCGCCGTCATAGGCGTACACGGTGTCGTTTTCGGTGGCCACGAACACTACGTTGTGGCGAACTCCGCCAATCGTCAGATTGGGTACGTATAGCGGCTGGGCATAGACTTGCCCATCCACTTCCAGCGCGAACAATTTGCCGAACTGCGCTTGGTTAACGTTGGACGTGTTCAAAACAGTCTCGGTGAGGTTGACCCCGTCGCGGACGTCATCGTTGTGGTATGTGAGCACAGAGGCTGTTCCCAGCGGGGCGTTGACTACCGAAACCGAGGCATTAACGCTGTACGATGTCAGGGCGGAACTGGTTGCGCTCACTCTATACGAGCCCACAGTTGCGGGGGCAGTATAAAGTCCGCTGGTGCTGATTGTCCCCACGCTGCTATTGCCGCCCACCACTCCATCTACGGACCAAGTAACTCCGTTATTGCTGGTTCCTTCGACCGTCGCCGTGAACTGTCTGGTTCCGAAGGGCGTGACCGAAGTGCTCTGCGGCGAAATCGTAAGGCTAATAACCGTAACCGCGGCACTTGCGCTCTTGGTGGGGTCGGCCACGCTGGTTGCGGTCACGGTGTGAGTACTGGCGGTCGCTGGCGCCGTATACAGTCCGCTCGTGCTGATGGTGCCGACTGTCGTATTCCCACCGTTGACGCCGTCCACCGACCACGTCACCGCGGTATTGCTGGTGCCGGAAACGGTCGCGGTGAACTGCTGGGTCGTGGAGACGGCCAAAAGTGCCATGGTCGGCGAGATGCTAATCGTAATGACAGGCGTAGGCGGCGGAGGGGGAGGCGGACGCTGAACAATCGCATTGACGGTCACGATTGCTTTGGCCGTTTTCGTGGTATCCGCCGTGGCGACCGCTGTCACCGTTACCTGTAAGGAGGCGTCTGGCGTCGGGGCTGTGTAAAGCCCGCTGGTGGAGATGGTGCCGTATTGCGAGTTCCCCCCGACTATGCCGTTCACTTGCCACTGCACCGCAGTATCGCTGGAACCTGTCACCGTTGCCTGGAACTGCTGTGTTCCTCCCGCGGAAACTGTTGCCGATGTCGGTGAGATTGTGATCGCAACAGTAGCCGGCGGCGAACTGCTCGTTCCACCACCATCGTTGGTACTATTTCCTCCACAGCCGGCTATCGATAGAAGCACACAAGCAACGATTGACAAATGAAGCGATGAAGCGAAGCGGCGAGACATCGAAGCCCCTCTATTGAGCGGTAACTGTTCGTGCCATGTCGCTCAATAGATGACCAACGGCACGATTGTGTTGCCTGCCTTGAGCCGCACGACTGCCGTACACGAAGCGCGGAGGATGAGAGTAAGGCACACTCTGCACCACCAGAGCTTTGGTAGTTGACAAAATGCGTGTCTGACTGAAGAATGTTTGCTCGAGAGCGTTTGCAGCAGTACAACTTCTTGTTCACCACTACTCATCCATATTGGGTAGCTACTGATAGCTCGAACATGGAGCATGCTATGCGTTCAGAATTCAATATCGCGCGAATACGTCAATGTCCAAACTGCGCCAGCTATGCAGTGGCTGCGACGCGCAAGAAGGCGGATGACTTCGAATTATTCGTGCTGCCGCTGCTATTCATGAGGCCATACCGCTGCACCCGCTGCGGGAGCCGGCATTACAATCTCGCGTGGGCCCGGAAGGCCTCCGTTGCAAGCCCCACTACTGGAGAGCGGGTTCAGGCCTGGAGCGGCAGTTAACCTTTGCAAATGGCGCGAGGATTGGGATCGTCCTTACTTGTATCAGCGCGTCGAGAGCGTAATAGTTAGGGCTGCTTCTTCCTCAACATAGACTCACCGTCGAGCTACCCATGGTCCTCCGGATTTGCATCCAAGCAGGGACGGAGGGACTACCTTTTTGCGAACCACCAGGTTGACAATCTTGCTGCTGGCAAGCTTTCTGCTGGCCGTCACGGGTCATGCCCAACAGACCAAGGCTGCGCCACCGACACCCATCGACGTGAAGAAAGCCGACCTGGGCGGCAAAGTGTGGAATCCTGACTGGGATGTAATCGTTGAGAAAGCGCTTCCGCCGGAAATGCTGTCGCCTGGGGTGTCTCACGATGTGGCCCGCTTCTGTCCCCGCTTTTCATCCATGAGCGATACCGACAAGCGCGCCTTCTGGGCATACTTTTTTCAGGCACTAGCGGGCGCCGAGGCCGGGCTGAATCCGCGCACCCGCGTCCACCATACGGATCCGGAGGTCGCAAAAACCGACAAGGTGACAGGCGTGGCCGTCCGCAGCGAAGGTTTGCTGCAGCTCTCATACGGAGATGGTAAGGTTTATGGCTGCGACTTTGACTGGGAAGGGGACCGCAAGCTGCCGCCCAACAGTCCGGCGAAGACTATCCTTCAGCCCAAGAATAATCTGGAGTGTGGCGTGAAGATCCTCTCCAACCAGATCATTGACCAGCACAAGCCGCTGTTCACGCACACTTCATACTGGTCCACTCTGCACCCTGGACGGAAGAGCTATCGGGTCTTTGCTAAGGAGATGACAAATCCCCCCGCAGCTTGTGGGTTACATGTGCCAACTCCAATCAATAAAGCCGCAACTACCGAGACTGTTAAGCGACAAGCGGAGGAGACGGCAGCGGCGGAGCGTTAAGTGGCGAAGGGTTCTTGATAACCTCAGAAACGAAAGTCGATCCCCATATTCTGCGCAATCTGTTTTGTGGCTTGGCGAAATTGCCCGGGGTCGCTAACAAATTCCGAGCGTCCTCCAGTGCTCGACGATAGTGCCTGCAGCCGATAAATGCCGTCACGTTCGCTCACCTCCATACCGATGCAGTAGATGCGAACTCCTGCCGCATTGATCTGGGCTGAGGTCCGCAGCGGGGAGTCGTGGCTGTCCACATTGCGCCCATCCGAGACGACCAGTAACACGCGGTTGGGATACTTGGCGATCCGAGCGAGGTGACCGGCCGCGAAAGCCACAGCCTCGTCAAGCACTGCGCCTTTTTCTGGTTTGATATTTTCCATGGCCTCGTCAAGCTGCTCCGGGTCTGTAGTCAGGTCTTGCTCAAATACCAGATGGTTATCGTAGGTGAGAATGAACGCTTCATCGTCGTCACTCATGTGGCGCAGCATGTCAGTGAGGGCGCCGACTACCGAGCTACGACTTTCTTTTTGGGTTAGGGACGTTTCAATCAGGATGCCAAGCGAAATTGGGCCGCTCGACACTCGGTGCCGCCGGATGATGGGTGGCGCAGGGGTGACGCCCTCAGCGAGCGATGAAGCCGGAGTTGAGTTCGCCTTGCCACCATTCACTGGTGCATTCGACGCTTTGGCGAGGGATGACGTATTCGGTTGAGTCGCTGTTGCGGGCGGCCGCTGAATCGCTTTCGCTCGCTCCTCTCTCGTTCCTGAGTTGGCGAAGGAAGCGCCGGCAGCCGGCAGGTTGGTCGTGGATCCCAAGCCGCGATCCGTTGCGGCGGCAGCCACCAGAAATTCGTCCCAACCGGCACTTGTGCCTCCGTCGTCCACATAACGCCGGCGCGCATATTGTGCGATTTGGGTCCCCTGCGATGTGTCCCGCGAAAGTTCCACCGCACGCGCCAAATTCCAATAACCCTCCTTCGAGTCGGGATTCTTGCCATTGAGATCGGCCAAGGCCAGGGCATACACGTCGGATGCCCGGCTCGGATCGAGCGCTACCGCCTCGCGCAAATCGCTGCCGGCGGCAAGATTATTTTTGCGCTGCAACTCGGCATACCCCGCTGCACCTTTCAGCATTGCAAGCGCTTCTCGCCGCAACCGGGCGAAGTCGGACTCACTCATGCCCAGCGGACGGCGAAGTTGCGGAAGCGCATTGATCCCTTGCTTGGCGGTGTTCAGTAACCAGTCATCGTTCGTCTTGCTGGGTGTAGCATCTCGCATCCCTTCGCAAATTACCCCTCGTGCGAGGGCATTATCTTTGTCGGTCGCTTGCAGTTCGTTCGCCCAGGTCAGGGCGTGAGCACGATTACCGGCGCGCACATATTCCCAGACGATAAATTCGAGGGCATCCACTCGTAACCGGCCCGACGCGTTCCAGGCAAACCTTTCCAGATCGCGTATGCGATCGGCCGGCTGCGCGCGCGCCACCGCGCGAGTGTATTCGGATAGCGCGCCGCTCGCAGATGCCTGACCTACAATCCGCGGTGCAAGCGCCAACGAAAGCCCAATAAACAAACCTGCAATGAGCCAACTCGGTCCATGCCACTGCGAACATTCGGCGAATGCTCGATAGACAAGCCGGTCATTGCGAAAACGAAACAAGGTGAAGGCTCTCCGGATCAGCCTAAGAAATGGGAACACGAGGTGGCAAATTCTTTACCAATAGGATGGCGCCCAGCGAGTTGAGGTGGCCACGTTGTTAGCCGCTAATCGGCGATGACCTCGCTGAATATCGAGCTGCGCGCTGAGTTTGGGCGTTGATGACCTCCTGCGCAACCTTCGCGGGCGCAGGAGTGAATCGTGAGACGAGTGCCTCGATTGTTGGAAGCTTGACAGCGGCTAACGATTCCGCGCGAGGATGCTTCCAGATCTTGTATATCGCAAGAATTCTTCGCGAACACCAATCCGTAGCGAAATTCCACGCGTACCTGAGTTCGTAGACGGAGCCGGTCGTAGCTGCAGAGGAGTGGCATCGCGCCCTGGCAGCCAGCCGAACGATGGGCCACGTCCACCAATCCTATTCCCGAGGACATCTATGATGCGCGTGAAAACAATGGTGGCCTTCGCCATGGCACTGCTCGTGCTGGTTCCCGCCAACCTGCTTGCGTCCAGCCATCGCGAGGCACCCATAACCGCCCTAGACCATTCTGCGGACGTGACCGACTGGTATGCGTTCGTCAGTTATGACCACCCGGACCGGGTGACAATGATTCTTAACGTCGACCCGTTTCTCGAACCCTCCAATGGCCCCAACTACTTCCCCTTCGATCCCAACGTGCTTTACCAAATGAAGATTGACAACAATCGTGACGGAGTGGAAGACATCACTTTTGAATTCCGTTTCACCACCGAGATCCGCCTCCCTAACGTGTTTACCGGGTTTGTCGGTGGCATCGCCGGCATTCCACCCATCACGGCGCTCGACGGACCCGGTTCCGACGGGTTAAGCCTGCGGCAACACTACACCGTGACCATGGTGAAGAACGGTGTTCGCACCGACCTCACCGGAGGTAGAACTTTGTTCGCCCTGCCGTCCAACGTTGGGCCGCGCACCATGCCTGACTACAACTCCCTATTCCAGCAAGGGATCTATGACCTGGGTAGCGGAGTGCGAGTGTTCGCTGGAACAGTGGATGATCCCTTTTACATCGATTTGGGCGCCGCCTTTGACTCTCTGAACTTTCGTATGGGAGTGGGCGGGGTGATGAGCGAGCAAGAAGATAGCGACGACACTCACAACTATGCTTCCGACTCAGTCGCCGGTTTCAACGTGAACTCGATCGTGCTGGAAGTTCCCATCACCATGCTGACGGAAGACGGACAAGTCCATCCGCCGGACGACAAGAGGGCGGTCATCGGGACCTATGGCGCAACCTCTCGCCAGAAACTGTCGGTGCGCCGGGTTGACAATGTCCCGCCTCTTGTGCAAGTCCAACGCGAAGGGAACCCGCTGATCAATGAGCTGATCATTGGGACCGGCTTCAAGGACACGTTCAGCATCAGTGATCCCTCCAATGACTCGCAATTTGCTAACTTCGTTCTCGATCCGCTTCTGGCGCAACTTTTCGCCTCCATCGGCATTCCGGTACCTCCTCCGCCGCGCAATGACCTGCTTCTACTGGTCCAGTACGAGCCTCCGATCTGTCCGGGTTGCGGGCCGAACGACGCCGGTCCGGTTGCCGATCTGCTGCGACTGAATACTGGTATTCCACCAACTCAGGTGGACCAGCAGAAACGCCTTGGCTTCCTGGCCGGCGACATTGCGGGATTTCCCAACGGACGCCGTTTGATTGACGACGCGGTAGATATTGCCTCGCGCGCCGTCGGCGGCATCCTGGTGGATCCTGAGAGGTACGGCACTCGCATTGGTGACGGCGTGAACATCAACGATGCTGGCTATGGCACCACGTTTCCATATGTGATGCCGGCCCACAGCGGTCGCGACAGTCACCACATCGGCCCTGGCCAGGTAGGTTGCAGCGGCCAACCCGGCGGCATCTGCCCGCTCAATTAACCCCGACTCGTGGCCGCTCTCAGCGGTGAGATGGGGGCCACGACCTCTTCTGAAAGGTAATGAAAGGTGAGGAGTGCCATGAAGAAACTTGCTGCCCTGTTATTGATGATCGTCAGCGCCGTTGCGGCCTTCGCTCAGACAAGCGCCACGTCGGAACCCAAGGTTTCTCCAGCCGAACAGAGTATGGCGGTCGCGAGGAAGCTCATCGACAAGAATCCGAAAAACTATGAAGCCTACTACGCCCTGGCTCTGGCGCTCTCGCGCCGGGCGCGCGAGACCTCGGACGTCAGCTTCTACGCTCAGGCGGAAACGGTGTTGCAAAAGTCCTTCGAGATTTCTCCCGCCAATTTTGACGGCGAACGCATTCATGTCTGGCTGCTGCTGGGCAAGCACGAATTTGCTCAAGCGCTGCCGGAAGCTACGAAGCTGAACAAGAAAATGCCTGATGACGTGATGGTCTATGGCTTCTTGACGGACGCCAACGTCGAGCTCGGCAACTATAAGGACGCGGAAACGGCATGCCAGCGGATGCTCGACCTGCGCGCCGGAAACCTGCCGGGAATAACTCGCGCCGCGTATCTGCGTGAACTGTTCGGTGACATCGATGGCTCACTCGAGCTGATGAACATGGCATTTCAATCAACCCCGCCAACGCAAGCCGAAGATGGCGCATGGATCTTAACCCAAATGGCACACCTCAACCTGACCATCGGAAACCTTGAGCAGTCCGAGAAGCTGCTTCGTCAGGCGCTGGCCATGTTTCCCGGCTATCACTATGCGCTCGGTAATCTGGCCAAGGTGAGAATCCAGCAGAAGCGATATGGCGAAGCCGTGGAACTGCTGCAACAGCGCTATCAGGCAGCGCCCCATGCCGAAAATCTTTACGATCTGGCCGAAGCTCTGCAAATGGCTGGCCGTACTGACGAGGCGAAGAGGGCGTTCGCCGAGTTCGAACAGAAGTCACTGCTCGAAACCAACCGGGCGGACAATTCGAACCACGAATTGATTTACTATTACGCCGAATACGCGAACGACCCGCCGAAAGCCCTGGAAGTAGCGAAGCGCGAGATTGCCCGCCGGCATGACGTCTTTACGCTTGACGCCTACGCCTGGGCGCTCTACGTAAATGGGCAATACGGTGAAGCCCGCAAGCAGATCGAGGCGGCGCTTGCCGTGGGTATTCGCAACGCGAAAATGTTTGACCATGCCGGCGAAATCTCCCTCAAGGCAGGGGACAAGCGAGCGGCGGCGCGTTACCTGCGACAGAGTGCCGAACTGAACAGTCTGGGCTCTGAACAGGCCAAGACTACGTTGGCCAGCCTTTCACCAGTTGTGGTGCAGCGATAGGAGTCGATCATGCGGCAACTCCTTCGGATTATGGCCGTGCTGCTCCTGTTAGCGGGCTTTGTACACGGGGGGAATTCTGGCACGAGCCAGCCAACAGACACGGAGACGGCTGCCGCCAACTTGGGCCTGCTGCTGATCAGCCTTTCCGGTCGGGTGGAAGACGGGGATGGCGCCGTTATCTCGAGTGCAACTGTAAGGGCCGGTCAAGCGCAAGCCGTTTCGGACCATCAGGGAAGTTTCCATTTGTCTCTACGCGCGGGCAACTACCAATTGCAGGTGTCAGCGAAGGGCTACGCTTCAATGACGCTCCCGCTGTCGCTGAACTCCGACACGGAAATGAAACTCCAGCTCAGTCCGTCTTCCAGCGCCGACGTCGTGGCCAAGGCCGATGAACTGGCCAGTGAGCCTTCGGCTCGGATATATGGCGCCAGTCAGTTACTGGCGGCAAATCCCGGATTGCCTGGGATGCCCGTCTCAGTGCCGGGCTTTCCGTCCGAGACGGCATCTGGGGGAGTGAAAGCGCCACAATACTTTGCCCCTGGGGTTGCGGGAGATCATGGTGAGCCGATAGCGCAGTACATACGGGTCGGCGATTTTCTTCTTCCGAATAATCTTCCGGCCAACGCGCACGGGAACGGCTACGCTGATCCAAACTTGCTGATTCCAGCAGCCATCGGCAGTGTCGAGACGGATTCCGGCGCTTTCGATGTGCGCCATGGAAACAACGCGGTGAATCTCGCCGTGGCTTATGGGCTTCGCCCCCGCATTGAGCCCTTCCTGGAAATCGGCGGAGACATGCACGATTACGATGTGGTCGCCGGCTGGAGCCCGGCCAATCCCCAAACCGCTGCGTGGGTGGGACTCGAAATCGCCGGCGGAAACGGCTTCCTGGAGCTTCCGGAGAATCGCAAGCAATACAAGCTTAATGCGGAGAGATCTTTCACCCTGGGCCACCATCAGCTCACTTTGTTTGGTGTGGGCTACTACGGTTACTCCCGCATACCCGGACTGGTACCGATCGCCGTACCCGTACCGGGCGATACCATCGACCCACGGCAATCGGATCGCACCTACACGTCGTTATTCGCGGCCAGCGACACCTGGCAGATCTCGAACAACCGGCAGATGCAATTCTCGGGATTCTTCCGTACGTACAGCCTGAGCCTGCAATCAGACTTCGGCGACGGTCTCATCCGCCAATCCGAATTTCGCACGGTGGTTGGCGGTAATACCTCCTACACCCAAAGCATTAGTGGCAGGATGTCGTTCAGCGTCGGCGTGGATTTGCGACAAGATGCGCCGCGTAATGCTGAACTCGCTCATGCCGATGCCAATGGGGTCTTCCAGCCCGTCACCTTGAACAACTTCACCATCAGCGATTTTGCGCCGTATGCATCCGTCAACGGCACGCCCTGGTCGTTCTTCAGCTACAACCTCGGGGTACGGAGAGACGAGATTCTCTTCAACAACACCGATCGGCTCACTCCCGGCAATTCCTATCAGGCGACCTCTGGACTTACTTCGCCCCGAGCCACCGTCGCTTTCCATTTCCCGAACAAGCCGGCTCTGCCCGTCCTCGCCTTCAGTTACGGCAAGGCATTTCATACTAACGATCCCCGAATCGGCCTGGGCACGGGCGAAGGAACACCTATTGCAATCTCGCGAGCGTACCAGTTGGTGGCTACCGAGGTTGTCGCTCACACGCAGTTGCGCTTTGTGCTGAGCCGCGTAAGCAATTCAGAAGAGTTCGCAAAGATCGATCCCGACACGGGCCTTCAGGAAGACGTGGGGCCCTCGTTGGTTCGTTCTGTAATGGTTTCGGCGCAACGCCAGTTTTCCTTCGGTTTCCTACAGGCGACCTTCGCGCGCGCCCAGGCGATCGACCGACTCACCGGTCAGGATGTTCCAGAGGCGCCACGGCTGATCTGGGATGTCTCCGCTACCACCTTTCGTTTGCCGTGGCAAATGCAAGCCTCAGGCGAACTGGAGTACGTCGGCGCTAAACCATTGGGCGACGGCTTTACCGCCGTACCGGTTCGCGAGATCCGCGGGTCCGTGTTTCGAAGTTTCCGTGACAACCTTCTTGATGCGGGCCTTTACTTTCTGTCCTCCAGCGGCTACACCGGACAAACGCTCGAGACATTGCAGCTTTCAGGTGAGCCTGCGCCCTTCGAACGGATCGTGGGCGTGCGAAAGCCGTCCTATGCGGGAGTGACGTTCACCTACCATTTCCGAAGCGAGCCCCGTTAGAGTCTGTGTGAGACTCGCTTTGAGTTGGCGCCGTGGAACGAATTGCGCAAGATCCAGCCCCGCAGGGGCGAAAGAGTTTAGCCCAGCACGGAGCCGCAGGCGGAGTGCTGGGTAAAGTGGGAAATGGACCCGAGTCCCTTTAGGGACGGCACGGTTGTCACACAGACTCGTTAGTGCCTATTGCAAGGATTGCCCCTGCTCAACAACAAGCTTGTATGCGATGTAGTACTTGTAAATATTGCTAACGTACTGGACAGTTGTCTGTCCCACGCTTTGCGCTACCACCAACTCGACATTGCCAAACCACTTGTCAGGATCGAGTCCTTGGGCCGATGCTACTTTCCGAAGATCCGCTATGCGATTGGGACCTGCGTTGTACGCGGCAAAGGTAAACAGCAGGCGATTCTCCGGATCAATCTTCGGGTCGTTAAAATATTTATCCGCAATCGTTTTGAGAACTTTGACACCGGCGTGAATGTTGTTTTCGGCGGTCATCACGTTGGGGATGCTGATGGGTGGCGCCGCTGCCGTTGACGGCTTGACCTGCATGATTCCCACCGCACCGCCGGGACTTCTCGCCGATTGCTCCAACATGGATTCCTGATAGCCCTGGGCCACGACCATTAGGTAGTCGAAACCATATTGCGATGAATACTTCTTGAAGAAATCAGCAGTCTCGTTGAATTTCTTTATCTCGCCTTCACTGGTTGGGTTCTTAATCCACTTCGTGCTTTGCAGGTATCGCCGCATCAGGGTATTGCCAAAGGACGTTCCGGCGGCATGGGTTTTGACCCACTCATCCACCAGTTCCTTGAACTTCGGATTGTTCTTGCGCATCGCCCAGGCTAAGTCCTGCTGATTCGCAATGACGATGTTTGGTTGAGGAGTAATGTTAGGAAAAACGCTGGCCCACAATTTGGCGCGCTCGGTGATGGTAACGGTCGCCGGAAGTATGCCGGCGTTCACCATTTCCATCAGGTCCGCATCGAGCAGGTTCTTGCCGCCACTCTCGATCATGATGGCCGGCTTGCCCTGGCTGCGTAGCGAATCGTTTACCTTTTCCAAATTTTCGTAATACGTGCTGAGGGGATTCACGAAGACTTTCTTCCCGCTCAGGTCCTGCAAAGATGAAACTGGACCGAAGTCCTTTCCCGTCACCAGAATCTGTTTCACGCCAGTTTGGATTGGGACCGAAAACGCAATTTGTTGTTCGCGCTCGGGGGTCACGGCCAATGGGAATGCGATCAGGTCGCCGATGCCTTCGGTTAAATACGATTCAGGCTGATCGGGGCGAACCGGAATAAATGTGACCTGCACGTGTTGGTTGCCGGTGTGCAACTTCTGATTGACGAACTGCTCGAAGTTTTGCAGGGCTTCGTAAAAGATTCCTTCGGGCTGACCATTAACGTAGAAGAAGCTGGAGTGGCTGTATAACACCAGCGCCCGGATATTTTGGGCTTTCACCATCGCATCCAAGTCACCGGTATGGCGCTCGAAGTTCAGCGGAAAGCCGGTGTTGGGGGACTGAAGCGGAGTCTTTCCCGGCGGGGAGGGAGGCGTATGCGTGGACTCAGTCTGGGCCGCAATCCCCGTGGTGAAGCCGACGACGAACAGTAGAGAGGCCCACAACAGCAAGAACCACACATTTCTTCGCTGGAGCGTTGCCTCCGTGGACGCGATTGGGAATGTCACGCCTTGCATTCTACTCATTGCAGGCCGCTGCTTACTAACTCAGATAACCTGGCCGATCTATTCTGTGAATATTGGCGCTTCTGCCAGACATGTCGCCCGCCACCGGTGTGGTAACTGACGCCCAGGAAAAGACAGGCGTGATCAACAGATCGTTGATCGCCGTGGAACAATTCCATGTCCATCACGCTATACCTGAAGGACATCCCCTTCCCGGGCAACCATTTGATATAGCACTGGATTGACGAAGAATCCGATGAAGAGCCGGGAGATAAGGCCGGCCACGATGACGATCGCGAAGGGTTTCTGCGTGGCCGAGCCAATGCCAGTGGAGAGGGCCGCCGGAAGGAGCCCCAGGCATGCAACCAGGGCTGTCATCATGATGGGGCGAAGTCGCAGGAGCGAGGCCTCTCGCGTCGCGGTGGGGATATCCATTCCTTCCAGACGAAGCTTGTTGATGTAGGACACCAGGATGACCGCTGTCTCAACGGATACGCCCAGCAACGCCACCAACCCCAGAACCGACGACACGCTGAACGGTGTATGCGTGAGTTTCAATGCCACTAGGGCACCTACCGGTTCGGTCATGATCACGCCCAACGCAATAGTAACCGGGAATTTGAAGTTCCCGTACAGCGCGAACAAGATCATGAAAATGAGAACAACAGCGAGCGGGCCGATTAACGAAAGCTGAGCTTTCGCGTCCAGAAGCTGACTATACTCGCCGCCCCACGATAGCCAATAACCTTGCGGTAGAGAGACGGCGTTACTGACGGCCTTCTGGCCATCTCTTACCGCCCGCTCCAAGTCCCGTCCTTCAATGCTGTACTGAACTCCGATGTAGCGGGAATTGTTCTCGCGATAAATGAAGGAGGCGCCGTTCCCCTGGTGAATGGCGGCGAGTTGGCTGATCGGGATCTGCTTACCATCGGGAGTACCGACCAGCAACCCACCGATCTCATGCGCGCTGCTGCGGAATTGGGGCTGCATGCGCACCACCAGATCGAATACTTTCTCGCCCTGTATGACCTGGGTCACGGCTTGTCCGCCGACGGCCGCCGAAATCACGGCCTCGACATCGGCAACGTTGATTCCATAGCGCGCAATTCTGTCGCGGTCCACATCGACCAAAAGACTGGGTTGTCCCAGTTCGCGGACGACCGTCAAGTCGGTAAATCCCGGAGTCTTGGCGAGCGTGTTCTTGATCTGAACGGCCTTGTTCTGGAGAACCGTCAAGTCATCTCCGTAGATTTTGACTGCCAGGGAACTTTTTAACCCGGTCAAAGCCTCATCAACCGCATCTTCCGCTGGCTGGGTGTAGTTGAAGATGATTCCGGGAAACGCGGTCAGTTTCTTGTTGATCGATGCAATCAACTTATCCTTGGTATCAAGCTCCCCACTCCAGGCTTTATCTTTGTAGGGCTTTAGTCCAACGTAGAATTCGCAATTAAAGAAACCGGTAGGATCTGTACCATCGTCGGGGCGTCCCAACTCGGAGCCCACCACCGTGACTTGCGGATACGACATCAGGATCTCGCGTATCTGGGGTGCGATGTTGCTCGCCTCTTCGAACGAGATCGTGTAGGGCATGGTGGCCCGCACCCAAAGCGCACCCTCGTCCAAGTGGGGCATAAATTCTCCGCCAATATACGGGACCAGCAAAAGGGTCGCGCCGAAGATCAAAGCCGCGAGAACCATGATCAGTTTGGGACGCGCGAGTGCCCAGTCCAATTGTTTCGCGTACTGACCCTTCATCCACTCGTAGGCGCGGTTACGATGCTCGCGAACCCCACTCTTGAACCAGTAGGAGGAGAGGACGGGGACCAAGGTAAGCGTCAGTATCAGCGCACCGATCAACGCGAACGACATGGTCTCGGCCATAGGATGGAACAATTTTCCTGAAGGTCCGCTGAGCGCGTAGATAGGCAGATAACCCGCCAGAATGACCGCAACCGAGTAAAAGATGGGCCGGTCTACGTCCTTTGCCGCTGCGAGAATGACTTCGTTCAGCTTGTAAGCTTGGCCCTCTCTTAGCGCCAACTCACGAAAGATGTTCTCCACCATCACTACCGTGCCGTCAATGATGATGCCGAAATCAATTGCACCGATCGACAACAGGTTGGCGGCGCCATCGTGGGCATGCAAAACGATGAAGGCAAACAGCAGGGACAGTGGAATGGTGAGCGCCACGATAATGGCCGCACGTAAATTGATCAGGAAGAAGATCAGGACAATCAGCACCAGGACCATGCCGCGGAGCAGGTTGGCTTCCACGGTATCGGTGGTCAGCTTAACCAGATCGCTACGATCGTAAAACGGGTGAATCTTAACGTCAGGCGGGAGGATGCTGCGGTTTAGTTTCTCGGTTTGGGCTTCCACGCCCTTGAGAACATTTTGCGTCTGCTCGCCGCGGAGCATGAGAATGACGCCCTCCACCGCATCGTCGTTTTTCTGGTAGCCGAATTCGCCCAATCGGGGCGCGTGCCCAATCACGACCTCGCCAACATCCTTTACCCGGATAGGTGCCCCGTTGTTGCTGCCAAGAACGATGTTCCCGATGTCATCCGTGTTGCGGACCAGCCCAATGCCGCGCACGTAATAAAACTGGCCACCCTGCGAGTAGAATCCTCCACCGGCGTTGGAGTTATTCGCGGCGAGAGCTGCCATGACTTGTGGCACCGTCAAGTGATATCCGAAGATCCGGGCGGGATCGAGCAGCACCTGGTACTGCATCGTCGTTCCGCCAAATCCCGAGTCATCGGCAACCCCGTGGACGGAACGATACGCCCGCTCTACTACCCAATCTTCGATGGTCTTCAGGTCTTGCGGACTGCGGTCGGGACTTTCGAGCACATAGCGATACACCAGGCCGCTGGGGCTAAACAGCGGTGCCATGGATGGCGTCACTCCAGAAGGCAGGCTGGCATCGGCGATTCGCTGAAAGACAATCTGCCGCGCGAAGTAATCGTTGGTGTTGTCTTCGAATGTCAGGATGACATCCGAAAGGCCATACAGCGAGATCGACCGCATTACCACCATGTGCGGCACACCGTTCATTGCCAATTCAAGCGGAAGAGTTACGAGGCGTTCCACTTCCTCGGCGGCGTGGCCGGGCCATTGCGTGATGAGCTCAACTTGCGGAGGGGAAAGGTCAGGGTAAGCATCCACCGGCATCCGCTGAAACGAGATGATGCCGGCGATCATTATGAAGCCGGTCAGCATCAACACCAGGAAGCGCTGACGCAGAGATGCTTGTACGATTCGATGGATCATTCAGATGTGGACGCCACCGTCCGTTTCACGCTTCCTCTTTCATCCTCGCCACGCCATCCTGCTGTATCGGTGATGGGTGTCTGAGATAACGTTGTTATCTCAGCGGCTGAACAGTTTGCTGAAAACTCCGAAAAGCAGATCCCTCGCCGACTAAAGTCGGCTCGTGATGACAAAAATAAAACGACCTATCGGCACGACTGAAGTCGTGCCCTGACACACCCTAGCGTTGTAGCGAGTTAGCAAACTGCAGGAACAAGCTGCCGTTCCCGACGACGCGATCACCAGGCCTTAGTCCACTGGTGATTTGGGTTTGCCCGTTCAGACTGTCACCAAGAGTTACACTGCGCCGTCCGAACTTCTGCGGAGCAGCCTCGGCATAAACGAACGGCTGGTTCTCACTGTCGCGCAGAACAGCGGCGTCCGGCAGTGCAATCGCATTTTGAATCGTGCCCGCATCCACCGTGGCCACCACATACATGTCCTTCTTCAGCTTCTCGCCCGGGTTGCTGGTCTCAATGCGCGCCTGCAGCGTCCGGGTGTTCGGATCCAGCGAAGCGGCCACGTAGGAAATACGGCCATGAAAGATGTCGGGATACGACTCTGTCTGGATCGTGACCGGGTCGCCCACGCGCACACTAGGCAAATCCTTCTGGTAAACATTCACCAGCACCCACACATTACTGGTGTCGGAAATCATGAAGCACTGTGTCACTCCCGTCTGTATCAACTGCCCCACCGCTACGTTCTGTTCGACAACCTGGCCGCCAATGGGTGCTCTTACCGGGACCTCGAAAGATGGCGGGGACTTCACCAAAGCATCCGGATTGGTAATTCCGAGCACCTTTAGTGCTGCCTCCGCCGAGGCCAAATCTCCGCCCGCCTGCACCTCGGCTGACTCCGCCTGCTCCAGATTCTGCTCGGCGAGCGCGTGGTGCTGGTACAAGTCTCGCGCTCGTGCGGCCGTCGTCATTGCAAGAGCGTACGCGTCTTTCGCCTTCAGATAATTAGTGCGGAGCTGGGAAAAATCGGGACTCGCCACGTATAGCATCGGCTCCGCCGGCCTCACTCTCTGCCCAGGAACGACGACGACCCGGCTGACCGGCCCGCTAACCTGCGTAATCACCGGGGTGGTATGGAAGCTGTTGTAGGCCACGGAGCCAGTCAGGCGCAGGGTTCGTTTCAGAGTGGTAGGCTCAACCGTCAGCACCTGGACATGCGGCATCTGGTCCTGCGGGATGGTGAACAGTTCCGCAGTGTTTGAATTGTTCGCGGAGTGGTTCGGTTCGCTCGCATCAGAGCCGACGCCATGACACCCGATCAACCCCAGCGTGATCGCACAGGCAACTGCCAACGCCGTCATGCCATGCCAGTAATTGTTGGATATCTTCACGGAAGGTTCCTTGTTCCCACGGCTTCCTTCAATTGTTCGAGCGCAGTCATGTAAGAGGACAGTGCCTGGCGATAGGCCAACTGAGTTGCGCGATAACTACGTTCCGCATCGAGGAAATCCAAGAGGCTTGCCGCACCGCGCTTGTAAGCATACTCACTGATGTCGCGCGAGTCCTGCGCGTTCTTCAAATATCCTGAAGAATAAAGTTGTACCACTTCTTCGTTGCTCCGAAGTGCCTCATAAGCATCGCTGACATCGGAGAGGACGGTATCACTGCCCGATGCCTGCAGCTCCTGAGCTTGGGTAAGAGCGTAGCGAGTGCGCGCGATCTCGCCTTGATTCCGGTTGAAAATAGGCAAGGCGAAACTCACGAAGAAGGAAGCGTCGTTTTGGCCCGCGACGTGAGTATAGTCGACGGTGCCGTTCACATCCTGTTTGCCGTTGGCCTTCGCCAGCAAAATCTGGCTCTGTGCAGCGGTTACCCCCAACACGCTGGCTCGAAAATCAGGGCGTTCCTGCAACGCCCTTGCCTGCAAGTCCTCCAACTTCGCCTTAACCGGCACATACGATAAATCGCCGACCACATCGTAATTGGCGGGAACCGCGTCATAGCCAAGCAATACCCGCAATGCGATCAAGGCTTGTACCCTCGCCAGGCGGGCAGAGGAGACGTCCGTTTGAAACTGTAACAGTTGCAACTTGATCTTAAGATAATCACCTTCGCTAATGTAGCCCGACTGATACTGGGCCTGGCCGATATCCACGGTCTGCTGGAAACTCTTTAAGTCTTGCTCGGCAAACTGCAGGGTCGATTCAGCAAGCAACACCGCAACGAACTGTTGCGCCACATTAAATGTTAGGGTACGCTCGGCATCCGTGACTTGCGCGCGCGTGACGGCGGTCTGGTCCTGGGCTGCCTGCAAACGGCGTTGACGTTTATGACCGCGCTCAAACAGATATCCGATGCCAAGATCGAACTGCTGGGTCTGGTTAAGATCGTCCGCACTGAAGTCGCTGGGACTAAAAATGGGGACAAACTGAGAATCGAACAGAAGCGTTGGATTGGGGCGAAGGTTAGCGGTGATTTCCTGTGCCTGGTTTTGCAGGGTCAAAGTACGCGTGGCCTTGAGTGAGTGGTTATGAGCGAGCGCCAAGTCAATTGCCTGATCGAGGGTGATGAGCGTGGGGGTTTGTCCCTCGACGGCGGGCACGAGCAGCAGCCAAGCCAAAGCCGCCAGGATGGTGATCCGGAAGTCGGGTGGACGCATAAGACTCAAATCTAAAATGCAAGGCCTTGGAGTGAAAAGCATCGGTAGTGGGTTTACCCGGGATTTGGCTACCGCGCCGTACTCCTCTGCCCCACCCCATGGAAGTGGCAAATGCCTCTCCGGAGTAACGCAAAACCATGCAAGCAGAAAACACATTGTAAATCAGGAAGTTGCGGAAGGAAGTACCACGGCTTGCGACTGGCTGCGTGCCACGCGTCAATCGAGCGCTGCCCACCATCCCCGCGAAAGATCACCCTTTATTACCGGGATTGCGCTCGTTAGATCTCCGCAACGCGGCGCCCGAAAGTTTTCCGTGGCGGTGTGGTAGGTCTCCATCATCCTTACAAGCTTTCTTACGGAACTGGTCGAGGGATTCTAGTGAATATATATTTTGAGTCGAGAGGTGGCCAGAATTCAGTGGGAATCCACGTCCGCCGAAACTAGAGGGTACTCTTTGCGCAGAGGTACGTCTGTAGCATACGTAAAGCGTCATGCCGCTCCTTGTCACTTGGTTCACGACCGGAGAGGAGCCTGTACTGAATAGGAAGACTGTTATTTTGTCCGCGGCTGTCGTCTTGGTGTGCTGCTATCTTTCCTGGAGCCAGACCCCGGCTCCAACGGCTGAGACTCGAACCCTTCAAGGCGTGGTGAAATCCGGCAACACCCCTGTTCCCGGTGCCACGGTAACCGCGCTCAATCCCAGCACCGGGCAAAAGGTGGTGGGCTGGACCCAGGCCAATGGCAGCTACAACCTTACATTGCCCAGCGCTGGTGAATATGTTGTGCGGGCCCAGATGGCGGCCTTCGCGACGGGCGTCTCACACGTCACGGTTGGCCCCTCGAGCCAGAATTCGCACGTCGATCTTGAGATCGTTCTGCTGTCGCGCTCCCAATCCGGTCAAGGCAACATGCAAGGAAGAATGGCGGGCAGAGGAATGGGCAACCGAGGATTCCAAGCATTGTCGGTATTGCAAGGTGAGGCGGGTGAAGATCAGGGCGCCAACGGAAACGACTCGGTGGCGCCTGCCGGCATGCCGGTTCCGGGTGTCCCGCCAACCATCGCGACAGAATCGGTCGCAGTCTCGGGTTCCAACTCGCCGAGTTTCGCTGGCATGAGTACCGACGAGATGCGCTCCCGCTTCCAGCAAGATGGTCAGCAGGGAGGCATCACTAGCGCTGCAGGTGGACCAATGGGCGGCGGATTCGGCGGGCCGGGGGGACGCGGAGGCGGAGGAGGCGGTCCCATGAGGATGGGAGGGCGCGGCTTCAACCTCAACCAACCGCACGGCACCGTCTACTACTCCGCCAATGACGCTGCACTGAATGCCGCGCCGTTTTCGCTGACCGGTCAGCCAACCATCAATCCTGCCTATTTGCAGCAGCGGTTTGGAGCGGCCATCGGCGGGCCACTGATCATTCCTCACATTTACAACGGCGCATCAAAAACTTTCTTCTTTCTGCATTACAACGGCACGTTGGGGGACACGCCATACAGCTTCTTCTCCACCGTGCCAACCCTGCAGGAGCGCAGCGGTAATTTTTCGCAGACCCTTGTGAACGGGCAGCCAGTGCAAATATTCAATCCGGCAACTGGACTTCCCTTCTCCAACGCGACCCTTCCGCAGAACATGATCAACTCCGCGGCGAAGGGTTTGCTCGCCTACATCCCGCTGCCCAACCTGCCGGGTCAGTTTCAGAACTTCCGTTACATCACGGCGGCTAAGAATGACAGCAATGATTTAAACATTCGCTTGAATCAGGCGCTGGGCGGCTCGTCGGTCGGGCACGGACGTGGCCGCAATCGCGGACCGCAGAATAACCTGAACGTCGGTTTCCACTATCACGAGTCGGACCAGAAATTGACCAACCCTTATCCCAGCGTCGGCGGCACTACCATCACCCATGGCTACGATATACCGGTCGGGTATGTCCGAAGCTTCGGTCGCCTCATCAACAATTTCCGCGTGGACTACAACCGCAGCACCATCCAGACCAATAACCTGTACGCCTTCAACACCGATATTACTGGCCTGCTGGGGATCACCGGGGTGTCCCAGAATCCGTTCGATTGGGGCTTGCCCAATCTTTCGTTCACTCACTTTGGAAGTGTGCAGGACACGAATCCAGTCTCCGATCGTAATCAGACTCTGTCGTTCACCGACCAGATGATCTACACCCACAAAAAGCACACTCTGCGCTGGGGCGGAGATTTCCGGCGCCTTGAGATCAATACGGAAACCTCCAGCAATCCGCGCGGTAGTTTTGTCTTCACCGGGCTGAATACGGCGGAGGTTGTCGGCGGCGTGCCGGTCGCCGGGACCGGCTTCGACTTTGCCGACTTCCTGCTGGGTCTGCCGCAACAGACGTCGGTGCAGTACGGCGGTAGCGTTTACGGATATCACTTCCGGGGCAATTCCTGGGACCTGTACGCGCAGGACGAATTGCGCGTCCGCGGCAATCTGACCTTCAACATCGGTCTGCGATACGAGTACGTGTCGCCGTTCAGCGAGATCAACAATCGGATGGTCAACTTGAATATTGCGCCGGGACTTGCTGCGGTGGCTCCGGTATTGCCTGGCCAGGTCGGTCCACTGACCGGGACTCCCTACCCGATCACCCTGGTGAATCCCGACCACAATAATTTCGCGCCACGCGTCGGCATTGCGTGGAAGGCCTTTAAAGATACCGTTGTGCGCGCCGGTTATGGCATCAATTACAACACTACCGCCTACTCAAATATCGCGCAGGACATGGCGTTCCAGCCACCGTTTTCCATCACCCAAACCAACGTGCAGTCGCAGACCTCGCGCTTGACACTGCAAAACGGATTTCCGCCGCCACCGCCGAATACAGTCACCAACAACTATGCGATCAACGTGAACTACCCGCTCGGTTACGTGCAGATCTGGAACCTCGACATTCAAAAGACAATCACCCCGACGCTGGTGCTGAACCTTGACTACACCGGGACCAAAGGAACACATCTCGATCTGCTGGATGCGCCCAATCGAACGCCCGTAGGGCTTTTCAATCCTACCGTGCCGGCTTTCTATTTCGAGGATTCGCTGGCCGACTCCAACGCAAACGCGGGGACAGTCCGTCTGCGCAAGCGTTTAGCGCACGGTATATCTCTGGGAGGCACTTACACGTGGTCGAAGTCGCTCGACAATGCCTCGACCATTGGCGCAGGTTCGGCTTTGGTCAGCCCCACCGGGACCATTAGCGGACAGACCTTAGTCGCGCAGAACCCATTCAACCTTAAGGCGGAGTATGGACTGTCGAGCTTCGACCAACGGAACAAGTTTACCGCCGATTATCTGTGGGAACTGCCGTTCGGCCATGAGAAGCGCTGGCTGACAGCCCCGGGCGTCGCCCGCGATGTGCTGGGCGACTGGCAATGGAGCGGCGACTGGACCATTGCTTCGGGATTTCCCTTCACGCCCCGCATCCTTGGTTCGTTCGGCGATGTGAGCAGCGGGGTGAACGGAACCCTGCGGCCGAACGTCACCGGCCAGCCCGTTAACCTGGCTAATCCCAGCATCGCGGAATGGTTCAACACCGCGGCGTTTGTCGCTCCCCCGCAAAGTCAGTACGGCGATGCTCGCCGTAACAGCATCGAGGGCCCGGGCGAGGTGGTGTTCGATATGGCAATGACGAAAGTCTTTCCGCTCCGCGAATCGCGCATGTTCGAAGTGCGAATGTCGGCGACGAACGTTTTCAACCACCCGGTGTACACCAGCATCGACACCGTGCTGAACTCGCCTACCTTCGGGCGGGTGGTGTCCGTGGGCGCAATGCGGTCGGTACTGATGACGGCGCGGTTCAGGTTTTAGAAGCGATATGTTGCGAAATCTCAAACCCGTGTTGCAGAAGTTGATGGCCCTGGCCGTCGTCTCCGCATTGCTATGTCCTGATCTGGCGGTTGCCCAGCAGGCGGGATATACCTTCAAGGCGCAAACCGAACTGGTCCTGGTAGACATTTCCGCCCGCGACAAGAGCGGCAATCTGGTTCGCGACCTGAAGCCCGAGGACTTCACCGTTCTCGAAGACAACAAGCCGCAGAAGGTATCAACCTTTGACATCGAGAACTTGGAGAACACGCCAGTCGTTACCGACCAGCAACTCAATCTGCTTACCTCGACGTTAAAAAAGCCCGGGCACGCAGATACCGCAGGGAACACCGCACCATCGGCTGAACAGTCGGCCATCAAGGATCGGCGGCTGATTATCCTGTTCTTCGATCTGGCTGACATGCAGCCCGACGAGATCGAACGCTCGGCCGACGCGGCGCAGAACTACATTGACAAGCAAATGCAGCCGGCCGACCTGGTCTCCGTGGTTTCGCTAGGAAGCACAATCACCGTCAACCAGGACTTCACGTCCGATCGCGCGCAACTGAAAAAAGCTTTGCAGTCCTTCAACTTGGGCAATGGCGCCGGCTTTGAAGAGGGCACCACGGGTACCACGGAAGGAACAGCGGATTCAGGCAATTCCTTCACCGTAGATGACACCGAGTACAACATCTTCAACACCGATCGGCGGTTGCAGGCGCTGCGGACGGTCGCGCAGCAGGTTGCGAACGTGCCGCAGAAGAAAGCGCTGATTTATTTCTCCAGCGGAATGGACCGCACCGGAATTGAAAACGAATCGGAGCTACGCGCTGCGACCAATGCTGCCGTGCTGGCCAACATGTCCATTTACACCATGGACATTCGCGGTTTGCAGGCGCTACCCCCTGGCGGAGAAGCACAGAATGCCAGCCTGCGCGGAAAGGCTCCCTATTCCGGCCAAGCAACGCTCAACGCCCTGAATTCCAACTTCACCACGCAGGAGACGCTGGTCGCACTCTCGGCCGATACTGGCGGCCGCGCCTATCTCGACTCCAACGACTTTAGTAAGGTCCTCCGCGGCGTGCAGGACGATACGTCTCTCTATTACCTGCTTGGCTATCACAGCACCAATCTTGCCCGCGATGGAAAGTTCCGCCGCATCACGGTGCGGGTGAACCGCCCTGGCATAAAGCTGGAATATCGCAAGGGTTATTATGCAGAAGCGGACTTCAAACACTCGAATAAGGAAGATCGTGAACGCCAGCTTCAGGAAGAACTCGCCTCCGATTTGCCCAGCACCGACCTGCCGCTCTATCTTGCGACCGGATATTTCCGGCTCGCCGACAACAAGTACTATGTACCGATTTCGCTCATCGTTCCCGGTTCAGAGATCCCATTCAGCCGCAGCCGCGATCAGGACAAGGCGACTCTGGACGTGCTCGGACTGGTCACGGACGAGAAGAAACTTCCTGCCGGTGCTATCCGCGACACCGTGAAGCTCGCGGTGAATACCGCCAATGAAGTGCAGCGCAAGAACGTTCAGTACGACAACGGACTGGTCCTGTCGGCGGGAAAATATCACCTGAAGATCGTCGTGCGCGAAAACCAGAGCGGGCGCATGGGAGCATTTGAGACCGACTTCACGGTTCCCGACCTCAAGTCCACGCCGCTGAAGATGAGCTCGATCATAATGGCCAGCCAGGTCCAGCCTTCAAACAAGCACGATTCGAATGACCCGCTGATTCATAACGGCTCCGAAATCGTCCCCAGCGTGACGCGCGTGTTCTCCAGCGGCCAGCACTTGTACTTCTATTACGAAATCTACGATCCGGCACGTAGTGCGAACCCTCCCGTCGCGGCTGCGGGTAGTCGAACGCCAGATAACCATCCCAATCCTGAGGTGAAGAATGCAGTACGGCTGCTGAGTAATGTTTCGTTCTTCAAGGGCGATGTAAAGGCGTATGAGACGTCGCTGACCGAGGTCCAGGAAATTAGTGTTCCCAACCGGCATGCGGCCGTCTTTCAGTTGGACGTGCCACTCTCGCAGTTAAAACCAGGCTTCTACACCTGCCAGGTCAACGTCATTGACGATGCTGCTGGGCACTTCGTCTTTCCGCGAGTGGCGATGCTTCTGCGGCAATAGCATACGGCACCGCACTACCCAAGTCACAACTGATTTAGAACTCCTCGATCGGATTTGGCACAAATTCCGTGTTTCTTCTGTCCCGGCAGTCTCTATAGAATATGACGATCCGAGCGCTCTGGCCCAGAGGTGCCCGCAGATGAGTCGTGAAGTCTCACGCCGCAAGTTCTTGTCAACTTCGTTCGGTGCTGTCGTTGGGAGCGCCATGCTCCCACATCGCAGCTTCGCCGATGCATCCTTTCTTCAGCAGGTGTCCCCGCGGACACAGCCGACGGCTCTATCCACGACGATCCAAGCCACGAAACGCACATTGGAGATCAACGGAAAAGCCGCCAGCGTGATGGGACTGCTACAACCGAACGGCTCCCAAGGCATGAGCTCTGTCGTGAACGATCCCTTTGAGGTGATGCTGGAAAATAAATTGCCTGTGCCGACTGCGATCCATTGGCACGGCCTGCATCCACCTAATAATGAGGACGGCGTTCCTGGCGTGACGCAGCCCGTAATACGCCCCGGCTCCAGTGCTTTCTACAACTTTCCCATTCAGCCTGCGGGCACGCATTGGATGCACTCTCATCAGGGACTGCAGGAGGCTTACCTGCTGGCAGCTCCGTTGATCGTGCACGACCCGGCGGACCAGGCGCGCGACGAGCAAGAGGTGGTGCTGCTTTTGTCAGACTTCAGCTTCACGCCGCCTAAAGAAATCTACGCTAAGCTACGTCAAGGCCCGAAGGGTAAGCCGGCCATGGGTGAAAAGCAGCCCCAGACCAGGTCAGCGACGGGTAGCACAACCCCCGCGAAGACCTCTCAAGGCTTGAGCAGCATGAAGATGGCAACCGGTAAGCCGGATGCCAACGACGTTGATTACGACGCCTACCTCGCGAATGACCGCACTCTCAGCGATCCAGAGGTAATAAAGGTTGAGAAAGGCGGGCGAGTGCGTTTGCGGATTATCAATGGCAGCAGCGGAACAAATTTCTTCATCCACCTGGGATCCTTGACTGGTGAGCTGATTGCGACTGATGGAATGCCCGTCAAGCCGATTCACGGCAGCCGCTTCCCGCTCGCAATCGCGCAGCGCATCGACGTGCGAGTACAGCTGCCACGCGATGGAGGGGCTTACCCAATCCTGGCGTTGCGCGAGCTTGCGACGGAACAAACCGGAATTGTCCTCGCTACTTCCGGTGCCAAAGTGCAGCGCTTGCCAGTAAAGAGCTCTTCTCCCACCGCATTACTCACGCTAGGACTGGAAGGCGACCTGGTTGCCGTGAATCCTCTAAAGGCCAAGACTGCCGACCAGGTCAGCGTCTTGCGTTTGCAGGGCAACATGAGTCGTTACGAGTGGCTCATCAACGGCGTGGCATTTGACGTGGCCAATCCAGGCAGTGAGCAAGCGCAAGTACGGGTGAAGTCCGGGCAGCGAGTGGCACTGAAATTTGTCAATGAAACGCCCATGTCCCATCCCATGCACCTTCACGGGCACTCCTTTCAGGTAGTCGCAATCAATGATCATCGCTTCAGTGGGGCCCTTAGAGACACCGTGCTGGTACCAGGCCAAACCAGCGTCACGGTGGAGTTCGATGCCAACAATCCTGGGCTGTGGTACGTCCACTGTCATGTTCTGTGGCACCTGGACGCCGGTATGGCAACTCTAGTGCAGTACGAAGCGTAGTATCAGGTCGCCAGAGATTCTGTGAATCTTTCCCAACCGATTCGTCGCGCAATCAGAGCGTTACTATCCGCGGGAGTATGGATGATGCTACTGACGGGCGCGTCGCACAGCGCCTTCTCTCAGCCAGCATTCATTGATCGCGCTACGGAAGTCCAGAACATCAACTCTCCGGATGCAAGCTCGCAACCGCAAACACCGTCGCCCGCGCAAACACCAGCCCAATCCCCGCCGGCTCCTCCCAAGCCACGCAGGCTCGATTGTCAGCATCCCGCCGATCCGCACCGCCGGCACATTGGGTGCAAGGATGAGGAAGTCGATTGGGACGAAACCCTTTCCAAAAGTTGGAGCGGGATTCGAGCGGAAATGCGACGACTTGGACTTACCCCGGCGTTGTCCTACACGGGCGTATTACAGACCAATGCGACCGTCGGACCACATCAGATTTGGGGCTACGCTGGTCAACTAGCAGGTGGTCTCGATATCAGCCTGGAGAAACTGCTCAAGGTCCATGGAATGTCCGTTTACGTTGGCGCGTCGTGGGGCACCGGCGATAACTTGAGTGGCTCTCTGCATAACCTGTTTCCAGTTAATTCGCTTTATGCCCCGACCTACTACCTGGGAGAGATGTATCTGCAACAGACGTTGCTGAATAAGAACCTCACGTTGGTCGGAGGCCGTTTAGGCGCGGCAAACACTTTTGCCACCCTTCCCGTATTCGTCAACTATGTGAACTATGGCATCGACCCCAATCCATATCCTCTTGGCGCCAATGACATTAGCTTCTTCAGTCCGCCCGCCGGAACCGAGTGGGGCGCGCAAGCAATCTATGATGTCACGCCCGTGATCCAGATATCCGCGGGACTCTTCAACACCAACTTTAACTCAGCGAATGGTGCAAACCACGGAACGGACTTTGCTCTGCAACAGGGAAACAAAGGCGCGTTGGTGACCGCGGAAGTCAGCTACTTTCCGCACCAAATAGAGAAAGACCAGGGCAAGCAAGGTGAGTACACGTTGGGCTTCCTGACCGACAACAATCCGTTCCCTCCGCTTTCCGGTAGCAAAGCCCAGAGTGGCGGCTACTCGGGAGTCTTTGCCTTGGGCCAGGAGATGGTCTATCAGCCCGACGGCGCCGGTACCTCGCGCGGACTCACGGTGTGGGGGAGCTGGGCCTACAATTCCAAGCCGGTGGTCAGTCCCATACCCTTATTCTGGGGAGCTGGCATGAGTTATGAAGGGCTGATTCCTGCGCGCAAGGGCGACATCATCTCGGTAGGCTGGATTTACGGACGTGTGAGTAACTTCATTCCCGGCACCAGCGCAGAGCAAGTGCTCGAAGTGAACTACCGATGGAAGTACCGCAGCTTCCTGGTCGTCACTCCTGACTTCCAGTACATCTGGAAGCCCGGCGGATACAACGCTCCAGGAGTGGCCGTTGCCGGCATTCAGGCAGCTGTCACGTTCTAACCTGTTTCTTCATCGGGCGCAAGCGTTGCACAAGAGGAGACTGCTTTTTGTATACGAGTCTGGCGCCGCATTCGTATTCCAACATCACCCTAGGTCCAGCGGAACCAACGTAGTGCGAGGAAGAAGGATATGCCGCCCCAGACCGCCAGGATCAATATTCTGGCGGCTTGCGAGTTAAGCGTCGCGCCTTGCAGAATGATGGCGCGCAACGCATCGTTGAGTGCCGTTAGAGGTAGCGCTTTGATCGCCGGCTGAACGATCTGCGGAAAGCGTTCATAGGAGAAGAACACTCCGGAGAAGATCCACATCGGCATCATGACGAGATTAATAAGCCCGCTCACGCTCTCGATCTTTTGCGCGCGGCTCGCGGTAAGCAGTCCAATGCCGCCGAACGAAACCGCACCCAGCGCTCCAACCAGGAGAATTGCGAGCAGCGAGCCTTCGACTCGCATGTGAAATACGAACACTCCGAAGCCCAGCAGCAACCCAACTTCGATAAGCATGAGAACCAGGCGGCTGCTACCCAACGCTAGAAGAAAATCGGTGCGGCGCATAGGCGACGCTACGAACCGCTTCAGCAATTTGCGCTGGCGCATGTCCACCACGGCGAAGCCGATGCCCCACATGCCTGAGTTCATCAGGTTCATCCCAAGCAGTCCAGGAACCAGGAAGTCAATGTAGCGTGCGCCCGGCTCGCTCGACTGCGTGGCCTCTGTCTTGAGCGGGCTGCTGCGGCCGGATGCAGTTTGGAGTGCATCGTCCACTTGGGTACGTGCCAAGACACTCTCGGGCCGGGCGGGATCGTAACGATAATGCAGTCCGTTATCGTCGGCGGTTACTACCAGTGCGTATGCACCCAAGCGGAAGCGATCGAATGCAACCGCGGCATCCAGAAGGTCGGCATGGATGGCCGTCTTGGCAGGGGAGTGCTGCAACAGATCGATCACGTGTTGCGCGTGCGAATTTGCTACCACCGCGATGGTAGTTATGTCGGCAGGTTTGTCACGAAATGCGATACCAAGCCCCAAGGCCAGCAGCAACGGGAAGACGAACACCCAGAAAATGACCTCCGGCTCGCGCCACAATTCCTTCATGCGCGCCCCGAGCAGGTGTCGGTATCCCGCCCAGCGTCCGTTGGTCAGGGTCTCTGTTGCAGCGACCACTGGCGTCGGTGGCGTTTCGAGCTGAGCCATTATTCCTCCCGCAGATGACGCCCGGTGAGTTGTACAAACACGTCCTCAAGACTGGCCTGGCGGGTCGTAAGGTGAACCAGGCGCGTTCCCCTCTTCTGTACTACAGAAAGCAATGCAGGTATCGTCTCGTGAGGTTCTTCGACTTGCAAGGAGAAATGCCCATCTTCACTTCGGACCGATTGCACGCCGGGAAGCCGACTCCAGACGCCATCGGCATCGTCATGCACTGCGTCGTCGAGCGCAAATTCAACCACATGGTGCCCACTCAAGCGCGCAATCAATTCGGCTGGCGTGCCCGCGGCAATGATCACTCCGTGATCGATAATGGCCAGGCGGTCGCAGAGCCGCTCCGCCTCATCCATGTAATGCGTCGTCAGCAACACCGTCCCGTTACGCTGCTGAAACTGACGAATGATGTCCCAAAGCTGGCGGCGGCTTTGCGGATCCAGTCCAGTGGTCGGCTCATCGAGGAAAAGAATTTTTGGATTGCCCACCAGCGCAGTCGCAACTGCCAGTCGCTGCTTCTGCCCGCCGGAAAGTTTGCCCACCAACGCATCGGCCTTCTCGCCAAGAGACAACTCTTCAAGTATCGCCGCAACCGAATTTGGCCGGTGATAGAAACTGGCAAACAGTTCCAGCGTTTCGCGAACGGTTAATTTCTCAGACAGGCGGGTTTCCTGGAGCGAGATGCCTAGCCATTCGCGCAACTCCCGTTCGTGCGCCTGCCACGTCATTCCCAGGATCTCTATCTCGCCTGATGTTGGCGCCAGCAGCCCTTCCAGAATTTCGATGGTCGTGGTCTTGCCGGCTCCGTTTGGGCCCAGCAGGCCGAAACATTCGCCGGCCTGAATCGCCAAATCGAGACCCCGAACTGCTTCGACCTTTCCGTCGTAGGTCTTCCTGAGGCCCCGACAACTGATGGCAGTCTCCATATTTGGCAATGATACGGGACAATGCGGCTGGTCTATGAGGGACACGATGCTTGAATTGCGGCGGCGTCAAGCTCAATCAGAAGCTTCTCACGTGTTTTCAGCGCGTTAGCCGGCTGCTCGCCAGTAGCGGACTATCGAGTTAACGCGAGCATGAGTATTCTATTCCGGAGAATCTCCCCGAACGACGGGTTGCTTAGCGTCGCTCCATTCGCTGTAGGAGCCGTCATACATGGCGGCATCGAAGCCCAAGTAGCGAGCCAACATGTAGATGTAGGAAGCCTGCAGTCCGACTTCACAATACGAGACGGCCTTCTTGTCACCGGTGACACCGGCCGCGGTGAAGAGCTGACGAATTTGCTCCGGCGATTTCAGCAACGGTTCTTTCTCGCTGACGAGTGCGTTCTCCCAATAGAACGACTCAGCGCCACGCAAGTGGCCATTGCGATATCGCTTCGACGGACGAGCGTCGACAATCACGATGTCTTTTTCTGGGTGGTCAACCAGCTTCTTCATGTAATCCAACTTCGCGACGATCTCGGGATGCAGATGGACAGTCAGGCTGCCGGGTTTCGCCGTGCTGGTTTGCGTCGAGGTCGCCCGCTTTTCACGAATCCACTGGTCAAGACCGCCGTCAAGCAGTGCCGCTTGATTGCCATGCCCTAAGTAGTCCATGGTGAAGAAAAGACGTGTAGCCATTGGATCCCAGTCGGGTGCGTAGTACACCACACGAGAGTCATCGCCTATCCCGATCTCTTCCAGATTCTTCTTCAGCTGGTCCGGTGGCAACAGTTCGGTTCCGGGCGATTCGTTTCCGGTAGCAAATTTGTCCATCGCCAGATATCGAGCACCGGGAATATGAGCCGCTCGGTAGTCGTTTTCGTCATGGGCGATGTGCACGATCACCAGATTTGGATCGGAGAGATGATCGGCCAGCCATTGGGTGGAGACAACTAATTCCGGGTGTGCAGCCCCGGCACCGGAAGAATTTACGGACGTGTCGTTCGCGGCGAAACCAGCAAGGCTCGTCAGCAAACACGCGACCAGGGTTAAAAGGATGTAATTGTGCTTCATCGTTGCCTCCACCAAACCGACGAAATTGTTTTTATCGTTGTGCTGTGCTCTCGTGCTCCGGCCTCGGCGACACCACAAGTTCATTGCCGCCTGCGTGCACCCACTCATATATCGAACCGTCGTACATGGACGCGTGGTATCTCAGATACTTTGCGACGAAGTAGGTAAAAGAGGATTGCATGCCGGTGCGGCAATAGGTGACAACCGACTTGCCCGGGGCAGCGCCGGCTCGCACGAATTGTTGTTGCAGCTGTTCCAAATCGAGCAGCTGCGGATTCGCGTCAGAGCGAATCAGCTTCTTCCAATAGAGGCTTTGCGAACCTGCGATGTGGCCAGCCTCGGGAACCGCTTCCGAATTGACGACGCCGTCGTATTCCGGCGCCGGCCTTGCATCGAGGAGAACGTAATCCGGGCGTCCCTTGCTCGCCTGAACGCTCAGCTTTCGCATTTGCGCGGTGCTTACAAGAATGTCTGGCTGAAGGCGCGGAGTGAAGTGGGCGCGAACCGGGGACGCTTTCTCCTTGGACGTTCGTCTCGATTCCGCGATCCACTGTTCCAGGCCGCCGTCCAACAGCGCCGCGTGATCGCCGTGTCCCAGATAATCGAGGGTGAAGTAACCCCGTGCGGCAAGCACACCACCCGCGTCGCCCATCAGTATCACTCGCGACTCGTCTCCCACACCCAAGCCTTCGAATAGTGTCTGCAAATTCGAGACGGTTGGAAGATCGTTCAAGGAATCTTTGTGCTGTTCGACAAGTTCGTCGAGCCGGACAAAACGCGAGCCCGGTATGTGTCCGGAATCGAATTGCTCTCGACTGCGGCCGATGTATAGCACGACCAAGTCGCGGTCATTCAGGTGCTGCTCCAGCCATGAAGTGGACACAAGCATTTCCGAGCGCACGATTAACCGCCCATTTTCTTCCGCACGAAGGCGATAAAACGCTGGGCTTAGGACCGCGGCTCCAATTAATGCAAGCGCTGCCTTGTTTGTCACATCTTTCAGCATTGATTCCTTGTCTAGTGCGGTCATCACTCGGCCCTGAGCAACACAACTGGATCGAGTCTGGCAATTCTTCTCAAGGGCACGAACGACGAAGCCGCTGTCACGACGATCAGCAGCGCCGATGCGGCCGCGAAGGTCACGCTGTCGCGCGGCGCGATCCCGACGATGACGGGTGACATCAAGGTCGACATCAGCCAGGCCGCCCCAAATCCCGCGCCCAGACCCAACGCCATAAGGACAAAAACCTGTCTCATCATTGACCCGATGACGGTGTTCGGGGTGGCGCCCAGTGCCAACCGCACACCGATCTCATCTTTCCGCTCGCCAACCGCAAGGGCCATCATTCCGCTGATGCCCGACGCCGTAATACACAATGCAACGATCGCGAAAACGCTTAAGAACATCGCAGTCGTACGCCGTGATGCCAGCCAATCTTTTCGCACCTGCGTCATCGCCTGCATGTCCGCCACCACGGCATTCGGATCGATGTCATGCGCGATCCATGCAAGCTCCTGTTTCAGCTCCGGTGAGTCCTGCGAGCTCCGGATAACGATGCTCATGGCGGCTTGGGGCGCCTCCGTAAACGCTCCGTACGCCTCATCCACCGGATCCTTATCGAGGCCAAGATGCCTGATGTCACTGACCACTCCGACGATGGGAAGCCACTTCCCTGAATCGACGGCGATTTGCTTCCCCAGCGCGCTGCCGCCCGGCCAATAATGGTTGGCCATGTGCTGATTGACGATAACGGCGGGCAGCGATTCGTTTGTGTCCCGTTCGTTAAAATCGCGGCCTTCCAGGATGCTCGCCCCTAGCGTGCGAAAGTAATCCGGGGTCACGATTCGAATGATGGAAGGAGTGTTTTTGCCGCTCGGGAGAGTTTTTGCATCGCGCACTTCAATGGGCTCCGGCCCGTCATAGTTAGCGTGGTGCAGAGGGATGGTGCTTGCCAGTCCAGCCGACTCGACTCCGGGCAGCCGACGTGTGCGTTCCAGCAGTTCATTGAAGAACGCCCGATATTTTCCATTCAAGATGTAAATTCGCGCCGTGAGCACCCCGCTTGGCTGGAAGCCTGCATCGATCCGCTCCAAATGAACCACGGTACGCAGCGTCAGTCCGGCTCCGACCAGCAGGATCACGGAAAGCGCCAGCTGAGCGCCAATAAGAATGCTGCGGGTTTTCGAATTGATCCGGCTGGGCAGGCTGGCGTTGCCCACCTCCATTGTGAACAGCGGTGTATAACGCACGCCGATTGCCGGTACCAGGCCGATAACCACCCCGCAGCTCACCGACAGCAGAAAACAGAAGGCGAGTACCGGCGGCGTGAAGTGCAGTTGCGAGGCGAGGCTGGTGAACTTGGAAATAAAACTCACCAGCAGTCCTACGCTCCAGGATGCAAGCACCAATCCGATAATTCCGCCTAATATCGCGAGCATGATTCCTTCGGTGATGAGGCTACGAACGATGCGGCTTCGGCTTGCGCCGAGGATGGTGCGAACCGTCAGCTCACGGGTACGAGCCAATACGCGTGACACCATGATTCCCGTCACGTTCGCACATGCCAGCAACAGCAACAATCCGATGGCGGCCGCGAGGACGGTCAACACAGGCTTAATGTCGTGCGAGAGCTCTTCGTGCACCGGCCGCAACCTAACTTCGTAGCCCTTTGCGCTCGGGTACTCCTCTGGATAAGCGGTCCGCAGACGTTCCGCGATCTGGTTAAGGTCTGCTTGAGCGTCGGCTAGAGTTACCCCGGGCTTGAGTGTGGCAAACACGTTCATCATGTGCCACGAGCGTTCATGCAGCGCGTGCTCGCCCGAACGTGTTGGACACGCCACCGTCGGCATGTAGACATCAACTTCTGCCGGAAACTGCGGGATAGGAGGCAGAACGCCCACCACCACGTGCTCTTTGTCGTTCATGGAATACTTCTGGCCGACGACGTTGGGATCGCCCGCGAAAGCCTTCTGCCAGAAGTTGTAGCTGAGGATCAGCACTGGACGAGCATTCGGCCGATCATCCTCGTCCATGAAGGTTCGTCCGTAGAGCGGCGTCACCCCTAGCACGCGGAAGAAGTTCGCCGAAACCACCCCCGTGTCCACCCGTTCCGGCTCCCGGCCGCCGAGCAGGCTGAAGGTCATCTCATGAAACTCGACCACGGAATCGAGGGTGTGATTTTGCGAACGGTAATCTTCAATTTCCTTTACCGAGAACGCCAGGTCCTCGACGCCAACTCCAGGCCTGCGCTGTTGCAGATGAATCAGGTGATTGCCGCCGGAGAATGGTAGAGGTTCAATGAGGATCGCATTCGCCGCCATGAAGGCTGCGGTGCTGGCCCCAATCGCCATGCCGAGAATCGCGATCACCACCAACGTAAACGACAGGTCCTTCCGCATCAGGCGCAGGGCGTAGTCCGCATCCTGAAACAGGATCTCCCGATGCTCGCGGAAGGCAGTGGCGAGGAGACCGCGAGCCGTGTCCCAGCAGAACCTGGTGTACGCCAGACGTCCAGCCGCTCGGGCGTCGCCTTGCTGATCGCGAAAGACCGCTCGCATCTCGGCGGCAAAATGCTCGTGAAAGTCCGCCGGCAGCAGACGCAGGAGCGCACCAAACAATCGCTCTGACCAACGCGCACCTGTAACAGTTCTGGCAGCCATGCCCACCTCAAGCGTTCTGCGGACCGAGAACGTGTTTTGCGCGCGCCAACGCCAACACCCGTTCCATGCGTTCAGCTTCAGCTTCAGCCACTGCTTTGCCCAGCTTGGTTAGTCGATAGTAGCGGCGCCGCTGGTCGTCCAGGCTGAAGTCCGGTCGCTCCGCCGACTCTTCGATCATGGCGTCGTCCAGCAGCCGTTTGATAATGCCGTACAGTGTGCCAGTGCTCAGCCTGACCTCGTTATTGGTCCTGCGCGCAATCTCCTTGCTGATGACATAGCCGTGCTTCTCGCCATCGGCAAGCGCCAGCAGGACGTGGAAGAGCGCCGGAGTCAGCGGCAAATACGACTCAACCGTTCGTTTCTTTCCCAATGGAGTAACCCTTCATTTCTGCCCTGGGCATTGTGTTCGCCGAAATCTCACGTACTGGTCACATTCCCGTTGCATTAGCATGCCATACGGTGTATTAGTACGTTGCACGACTTATAGGCTCGTTTGCGGACTGAGTCAAGAAAAAAATGGAGGCGTCATGATTTCGCTGGTTTCCCTGGCCATAGGGGTGTTGATCGGAACAATTTCAGGAATGATTGGGCTGGGAGGCGCGATCTTCCTGATCCCGATCCTGGTGTACGGCTATGGCATGGATCAAAAGAGCGCTCAGGGCACATCGGTTGCTACCTTGCTGCTGCCGATTGGCGCACTGGCGTTTTGGAAGTACTACAGCGCCGGCCATGTGGACATCAAGCTGGCAGCACTCTTGGCTCTCGGATTCTTTGCCGGCGGATACTTCGGAGGCTCACTGGCACAGATTGCGACGGGCCTTCAACTCCGGCGGGCTTTCGCCGTGTGCTTAGTTGGAATAGCGGTAAAGATGTTCCTGCAAAAGTAATGGGGCCCACGCGACCGTCGAGAAGATGATGGTTGGTTGTGTGACCGGCACCTTTTCATAGTCCGAGAGCGGTGGAGAGCTGTGCAAACAGAAAGTGCAAATCTGTCACCAAGTCCTGGACTAATCAGTCGAGAAGCGATCATTTCGCCAGATTCTCGTTCTCGAATTCGGAGAGGGTCGCGAGAAAGCCGGCGGCGGCGTTCAGGTTGTACCCTGCGAGGTCCTTCATGAGCCGCTGGATGAAAGGAGAGCGCCCCATACGATCACTGAATTTCCTGGATAGCCAGAGCGCAACTGGAATGATGGCCAGTCCGACGAGCAGATTGGAGACTAGGTAAGCAGCGCCAAATAGGGCGTAGGCGTCCAGCCCCCAGAAACCCTTCAGTGCAACGATCTGGAGGGGCGTCCACGCCAGCGTTGCCATAAGAAAGATCCCTTGGATATACCGGATACGGAACACCCTCAGGTCCTCAAGCTGCTTCTGAATGATGGCGATAGGCTTGTCATAGTTAATCTGCAAAGCACCCGCCATCTGCCTTATCATGGCGATCAAGATCGCAATCGCGAACACGTCCAAAATCGCAGCCGGTAATGTAAACCGCAACAGGGCACGGTGCTCGTAGATAAACGAGCCGAGTGCGACGACAACTGCAATCTGAACAGCCACCTCCACAGCCAGAAACGCCGCCAGGCGCTGCAACGCTGACCGTGCCCGATTAAGCTTCATCGTGCTTAGAAGCTTTCGGTTCAACCGGATGCTTTCATCGAGCTTCCGATTGTGTTCCGCCCATTGCACCTTCATTTCATCCAAGTCCAGCATGGTTACTCCTTCCTCAAGTTCGCGCAGCGCCTCGAAGGGCCTGCCGCATAGTTTGCTTCAATCTGTTGATCTTGGTTGCGACATTAGTTGCGCTAATCCCCAGCACGTCTGATATCTCCAGGTAGCTGTTGCCATCCAGATAAAGCAAGACGAGTGCCCTATTCAACGGGTCTAATCCTCCAATGAACTGGTAAAGAGCCTGTATCTGTTCAGACTCGATTGCCTTCTCATCAACCGCATTTAGAAGGCATTCTTCGTCCGACAGCACATGCCGTGCCCTCGTGTCTTCTCGGCGGTAGAAAGAAATGGCAACATTAAGGGCGATCCGATACATCCAGGTGGAGAACCGGCACCGTTCGTCGAAGGACCTAAATGAGCGCCATAGCTGGATAACAATTTCCTGCGCCAGATCTTCGCGGTCCTCGCGGTTCCTGCAGTACGAGTTGCAAACCTTATAGAGGATCTTCTTGTGATCATCCATCAGGGTTTGAAACCTTTCCTGCTGCGTTGGCATTGTCATCGGTTTGGTTTGCGCTCTTGGACTGGCTATCGCCGTCTGTTTTCGATGCTCAACCTTGTTATTCGCATTAGGGCCCTGGAAATCACAGTTGAAGGGAAGAAATTTTCCTTGCACAGGAGATTCCGCTCTGGAGTCTACGCGGCATGACGATCTGGAATCGCGAAACGGGGTGAGAATGGTTCGAAACGATTGGGTTGGAAGGAGCTAACCGTGACGCGCCCAGCAGCGGTTGCCTACACTCACGTTCGGCATTCTCTACTGCTTTTTCATTATGAGCCAGGCCTTCGTCGGATTCACACCACGTCTTCACTTTTAAGGCACAGAAAAAGACCCGCCACCTGTGGCGGGGCCTTCTGATTGCTAAAGAGTTTTTAGAACGTGAATGCCACTCCCCCGCGTACGCTGCGGGCCGACTGCATCAGGTACACGGTCTTGCCATCGGGGGAGAGAACCGGCACGTAACCTTGCGCCAGCAAGTTGCGGAGATCCACCAGCGCCTCCATGTTGCCGGGCATGAAACGCATGCGTGGCAGCGGCTGACGAACGAAGAGGTTGAAGAAGGCGTCGGTTTGTCCTGCCGACGCGTTGAAAAGATCAACCGGGGTCAAGGTATTGTCGCCACTGGTCCAGCGATAGGAGGCGATCCACCGCGTCTTGGAGCGCGGGACGCAGCCATTCAACCGAAGAGCGGCTGAGTGCCGCCAGCCATGCTGAAGACTGCTGCGTACTAAGCTCCAATCTACGTTGGGCTGCTCCAAATCGAGAACGCCTCCGTAGGCGTAATCCACTGTCGCAGTAAGCGTGTCAGATAAGCGCCGTTGGAACACCAGGCGGACGCCCTGGGACTCAAGCGCGCCGCCATTGAAGCTGAAGGTGCCGGAATACACGTCAGGGAGAATGTCTTCGGCGGCCCAGCCAACATCGCCAACCCCGAGCAACGCGGGGTCCTTGACGCGATCGGTGAAATAGGCGACCTGAACCTTGTTGTCGCCGGCACGTTGCGACAGCGAAATCTCATGGTGATGGGCATTCTCCAGCAACGGCCGGCCATCGACCATGGTCATGCGAGGATTCGTTTCGCTGAGGTCTGCGGGAGCCGAGTCGAAACCTTTGCTGGCACGAGTATTGGGCTCAGTAGTGGCGTAGCGATACTCTAGGACGGTATTGGAGGCTAGGTGCCAATCGACAACCGCAGAGGGACGAAAGGCCGTCGCGCCGTGCCCCAGAAATTGAATGTTCTCCGCTTCACCAGCAAACTGAAAATCGAGAAGATCGCCAATGGAGAAGCCGTCGGAGTACGTCATCGCCACCGCTTCCAGAGCTCCACGGTGCGGAACGGCGTCTGGCGTGGCAAAGCGCCGGGCAATCAAGGCAATCGTGGGAGTCCAACCTTCATTGGCGGGCCGGCTGTATGACGCACGAATAACGCCATCCGGCGTGCCCATTGCGTATCCGAGACTTCCTTCCAAGCCGACCGTCGAGGTGTGGAACAAGGAATGCTCAATCGTGAAAGCCGTCCCTAAATCAGACGCGCTGCCATACCCTTGGTTGGTACCGCCAGCCATAAAGGCCAATGTGCCGGTAGTCGATTTGTCCTGCGCCGCGGTTTCTACCACTACGGGCATTCCATCGTCGAAGCGCAGGATAGGTCGATTGGAGTTGGAGCGCAGGGTCCACTTCCAACTATCGTCTTCATCATTGCCCTGTTTGAGCGTCGGGAGCATATGCACCGCTTCAAACAAAGTATTCAACGTGATATTCAGGACTTTGCTGGCGCCGGCGGCAAGTGCAACATCCTCACGCACCACGGGAAGAAAGGAAGGCGCGGACACGCGCAAGTCATAGCTGCCCGGCAGGAGTCCCTTCAAGTTGAAGAAACCCTTGGCATCGGTGTACACCACCTGGCTTTGCCCAGCACTGCCGAGCAACTCCACGGTCGCACCCATTTGTGCCACGCCAGCCGAGTTCCTGACGTAACCGGTTATCGAGGCCGGATTGGCCCCAGCCGCTGCAACGCACAGCGAGATCACCACCGCAAACCATCCCAGTATTTGCCTCATCATTCAAACCTCCCGTCAGAGGTCCCCGGGATCACCAATATTTCGGGCGGATTTACCCGTCCGCAGGCCCGCACTTCCTTCCACCTATTCAACCGCAAACCGCACCGATGGAGCGATCTGCTGCTTGGAAATGTTGTCGTCAACCTTCACCGTTAGCTTATAGATGCCCGGCTGAAAGGTGGTCAAGGCCAAGCTCTTTTCCAGCGTGATCTGGTCCCCTACGTTGCCCATGGTGTCCGTGGACTCCGAGGAGTGCAGCACCGACTGGTTGTTGGCCGTATTCACAATGTCGTATTCAATCTTGGCGGAAGACTTCTTGGTCTTCTCGTCTGCCTGAAGATTATAGACCTGCATCCAGAGATTCATGCGCTGGTCGCGCTTAAAACTGGCCGGCTTCCCGTCAGGCGCGTCGAGATGCGGGTAAGCCAGCTTAGTCTCGCCGATGACGAAACTGCCGGAGCCGACGTTCTTGGTGGCCACCTTGTCCAAGTGGTCAGCCAGGATCATGGACGAGGACGCCAGTTTGTCTTCGTTGAATTCCGGAACCAGAACGCCGCGGGTCCACGTTCCCACACGGTCGCCGTTGACGTCTTTCACCACCACGTCAAAGCGATAGCGACCCGGACGCAGCGGAATTGCCTTCCAGTACAGGGAGGAATGCTCCATGGTTTTTTCCAGCAGTTCCGTTGGTACGTCCACCTGCACCGTATCCTCGAAGGTCTGTGCGATCTTCCCCGTGATACCCGTCACTCGCCCGAAGATGTTCACCGTGCCACGTTGAATGCCATCTTTGCTGGCAAAGGTAACGTCCTTATTCTTGATCTGTAAAGTTACCGGAACCAGAACGGTATCATCGGTGACCTTCACAAAGTCGGTGCGGATTTCAAACGGCATCAAGTTAACGTTAATCTTGTGGCTTACGACTTCTTCCAGGTCCTTGAACTTGACCTTTGGCGCTGTATTGACCTTGGCCAGCATCTCCAGTTTGGTGAACTCATTGTTGCTCTGTAATCCTGCCTCTGGACCGGCATTGGCGCCAAAGCCACCGTTGTTAATCCGGTCGCCCTTGTTGGCTAGGCCCTGCTGTTCGTAAAGGGTTAGACCTGCGTTCGGAGTGTGTAACAGAGCATCCTTCTCGTTGGGATCAATCGTAAGATGATAGTCGCCGCAACTGCAGGTATCGACAAATTCCAGGTTGACCTCTTGGCCGACACCCTCGAGGTAGCGATATCGCCAGTCCTCGAAGGGATAGGTAGAAGTCTCACCACCGCCTTCTTCGATCGGACGTTCGTAGCTACCGCCCGAGGGATGAGCGTCAATCTCATCAGGTGGGCCCCACATGATGTAGATGCGACCGCGATCGGTTCTCCAGCCTGGGATGCCGGCGGCAAAATGCTCGTTGGCGTAGGCAATGCGGCGATAATGCTCTTCCTTGAATTCGTTCTCCGGCGTGTCAGGAGTGGGATCGCGGCGCAGCCAGAACTGTTCGATAAACTGGTCGCGCTCCTCGTCGTTGGAAAGCTGTTTGAAGGCGGACAATTCTTCCGGAGTTATGATGTAACGCACGTCCTCGTTGAGCCACTTCTTATAGGTGGAGCTCAGCTCCTGCTTTAAAGCTTTGGAATTGGCTTTCTTTTGCTTCTCGGTAAGAGGACGCTTCAACGGATCAGCCTGCTGGTTGCCGGTCTGCCCCTGGGCGGAAGCATCGGTACCGTTGGTAGCCTTATCCGGCGAGGTTGCGGCCTGCCCCTGAGCGGAAGCATCCGTGCCGTTGCCTGCCTGATTCGCGGGGGTAGCCGATTTATCACTAGAAGAAGGCGACGAGCTTTGGGCCAGGGCTAAACCGCTTGCCAGAGCCCCAGCCAATACCAACGAAAAGAACCTGCGAAAAACACGCAACTTCATGTGTACCAATGAACTCCTCGACAAACACTTCGGGTTTTTAAATTGTATGTTTTTGGACGGGCGAAAGCAAGGTTGCCAGCAGGAGATTCGCGGCAAGAAGGGCATGACGGCGCTCCAGTGGCACGAACCCACGTTCCGGCCAAAAGTCGCAGCCAATGTGACGAACGCCAGCGTCACTTTTTCGCGAGGTGGCGGGAAGGTGCCGGACAGAACTCTGCCACCAACTTGCCATACAAGAGTGACCAATTTAACGGCTATAATTACCCCAATCGGGAGAGTTTTGGAAAACCGTCCGCCGCACGAGGTACCCAGCCCCGGTGTGCCTCCTTCGGCCAGCGCCACAAACGGCGAAAGTCTTTGCTCTCCAAAGGAACCTTGGACCGTCTCACTTCGTACTATGGTTGGGGAGTGGACGTGCGTCCGAGTGGCGGTTTCCCAATCGAGGCTTGATGAAGAACTGGAAGAAGCTAGCTCTGATTATCGGAGGCGTGATTGTATTGCTCGCCATCGTCGGCTTTACCGTCGAGCAGAGCCGCAAAGGCGTGGTGACGGTGCAGACCGGGAAAGTTGTGCGGGAAGACTTGGCGGCAGTGGTCACCGCGTCGGGTGAAATTAAGCCGAAGGTGCAGGTGAATATCGGCTCCAATGCGTTCGCCAAGATCACGCACTTGTACGTCAAGGAAGGCGATCGGGTCAAGAGGGGGCAAATGCTGGCCATGCTGGACAACGTTCAGCCTGCGGCCGACGTTTCCGCCAACGACTCGGCTCTCAACGCCGCTCGCACCGACGCAGTTGCGGCCCGCGCAGCCGTCAATACGGCGGCCGCTGACCAGAATTCCGCCGAGGCCGAGTTTGAACACGCCAAGCTCGATTACGATCGAAATAAGGCCTTGTATGATGCCCAATTGATCGCCAAGTCTGACTACGATACTAAGAAAGCAGCCCTCGATACGGCCACCGCGCAGTTGGGAATGGCCAAGGCCAAACTCGCGCAGGCCAAGGCCCAGTTGGATTCTGCCCAGGGCCATATCAGCCAAAACACCGCCATGCTGCGCCATGCTGCCGATGTACTAAGCAAAACCGAATATCCGGCCCCGTTCGACGGTGTCATCACCAATGTTCCCGTACGCGAAGGCGAAACCGTTGTCCCCGGCATCCAGAACTCACCGGGCAGCACGTTAATGACGATTGCCGATATGTCGGTGATTACCGCCGAAGTGAAGGTGGACGAGACCGACATCGTAAATGTGCAGTTAGGACAGCCGGCTGAGGTGACCATCGACGCCATTCCGAAGCAGAAGTTCAAAGGCACGGTCACCGAGATTGGCAGAAACGCCGTGCTGCGCTCGACCGGAGTTTCGACCGCACAGACGACCTCTAGCAGCCAGGAAGCCAAGGATTTCAAGGTGGTCGTGGCCCTGCAGGATCCTCCCGCTAATCTCCTGCCCGGATTGTCAGCGACGGCCCGCATCACAACCGCTACCCGCAGTAAAGCGTTAGCCATTCCGATCCAGGCGTTGACCATTCGCCAACGCGCGGACCTTGCAACCGACAGTAAGGGAAAGCCCGCCACCGCGCAGGCTGCGGCCCCGACGGATGGGAAAGATCCAAAAGAAGAGTTGCAAGGCGTATTTGTTCTCAAGAACAAAAAGGACGCCGTCTTCGTACCTGTGGTGACGGGGATCAGTGGAACCACGGACATTGAAGTGACTAGCGGACTGAAAGAGGGGGACGAGATCGTCACCGGAAGTTACAAGGTGCTCCGGACCCTGCGAAATGGCACCGGCGTGAAGGTTGACAACTCGACGGCCAGCAAGAAGGAAGAGTCCTAACCACTAAGAGGAACGGGCGCAGGGCAGGAGGGCGACAGTCCGCATCCATGAGCAACCCGAACCAGCTACCAGACGAGGAGAAGAGGATGGCAACGCAATTGGCAAGCCTGGCAGAATCACAGACCCCAGTTACGCCAGACCACTGCATCATCTGTACCGAGGACCTTTGGAAGACGTACGACATGGGATCGGAACAGCAGGTTCATGCTCTGCGCGGCGTGAACGTCCGTATTCAATCCAATGAGTACGTGGCCATCATGGGCCCGTCCGGTTCCGGCAAGTCCACCTTGATGAACCTCATCGGCTGCCTGGATTCGCCCAGTAAGGGTAATTATTGGCTGAATGGGCAGTTGGTCAGCGAACTCGACGACGACGAGCTCGCGCGCATTCGGAACAAAGAGATCGGCTTCGTTTTTCAGACTTTCAACCTGCTGGCCCGCGCCACCTCGCTGCACAATGTCGAACTTCCGTTGATCTATGCGGGCGTTCCGGCCGAGGAGCGACTTGAACGGGCCCGCAAGACGTTAGCTTCGGTGGGAATGGAATCCAGAATGCACCATAAGCCGAACGAACTTTCAGGTGGACAACGGCAGCGCGTAGCCATTGCTCGCGCGTTGGTCAACAAACCGTCCATCATTCTGGCTGACGAGCCCACCGGGAACCTGGACTCGCAGACCGGCGTGGAGATTATGGCGCTCTTCGATAATCTGCATGAGCAGGGCAACACCATCGTCCTGGTCACCCACGAGCACGACATCGCCGAGTACGCTCATCGCGTCATCCACATTCGAGACGGGCAGGTGTTCAGCGATGAGAAAACGGCAAGAGCGTAGAGCCGACTCTATACTTCACGTCCGGAGTCGCCCCGGATGTACAACGGTAATATCGCGGTAGCGAAGGCTCCGCCTCTTCCTGTACCACGTTGATTCCAAAGCCATTACTCTCTTTGGTTCGAGTAGCCACGTTTCAGAATTAAACTACGTTCTGTGGCGTGCAGCAGAAGTCTGAGCCTTCCCCGACTAACTCAGATCCCAAAGGAGGGCCAACTTAGGACTCGCAAAAATTTAATTTTATTTATGTTGGTATTCAGAGATATGCTTGGCGGATTGCCATGCACTTCAGTCTGGTCGATTACCTTCTTTGGCTACCGTCTCCCATTCTCCAAGTAGGAGTGTTGGTGGCCTTGTTCAGAAGGGGCTTACATAAGGAATATCCGTATTTCTTCAAATACACCATTCTGCAGGTATTAGTGGCAGTCTTCCTGTTGTGCGTTCAAGGTTCTGAATACCTTTACTATTACGGGTACTGGGTGATCAGTGCGATAAGCATTGTGATCTCATCTGCGATGCTATACGAGATATTCAAGCACGCATTTTGCCCCTACGAGGCCCTGCGCAACTTCAGCGTCGTGCTCCTTCGTTGGTCGGCTTTGGTCCTGCTCGTTGGCGGGATGTGGGCCATCCACACTGCCCGCACGGACCAGCCCGACTTCATCAATGCAGTGATTCTGCGCGCCGACGGTAGCCTCCGCTTGATGCAATGCGCGCTGGCTTTTTTTCTTTTGCTTTTCAGTAAATACCTGGGCATATCGCGACGCCACATGTTGTTCGGTATCGCTCTCGGATTTGGTTTGTTCGCTTCAGTAAGTATGTTGGTTGCGACGGGTATGTCGCATTCGGGCCTAAGCGGCTGGGTCCTGCGCCGGATCAATTGTGCTGCGTACGATGTGGCTGCCCTGATCTGGCTGGGATATACCGCACTGCCATCGCGAACCACCGTTCTCGTCGCGATTCGGCCCCAGGAGTGGAATTCTGCGCTGGAGGGTGCGTACCTTTCCAGAATCGCGCGGAGCCTACTAACAATTAAGTTCAGAGGGCAGTGAAGAAGACTTATTGCACCGGAAGCTCAGAAGCTTGGTTGGTTCGCTGTTGTGGGCGATTGATCATCAGTATTCGCTGTTGTGGGCGATTGATCATCCGTAAATGTCTTGCATGGCTGGGCGATGCAGCGCACGAACTCCATCAGCGGTGAATTCAAATCCAACCGGGGCCGTTCCGGCATCGCGGGGATTTCGTAGGAAATACGTAGCGAACCCAAGGCATCACACTCCTCCCGTGTGCGCTTCCGCTTCATTCCCTTGGCAGCCGTCTCACCTTCCACCCACATGGGTCGACTTTAGCGCAGCAGCAGTATTTGGCTATGGATCGTCCTCTCCCTCCGAGCGCTTCGTTTTGCGCGCAAAACCGGTGTAGGCTTGATGGGAACGCCTACTAACTATCCTGAACCAGAGGATTCGAATGCTGTTGTTATGGTTTCGCCGTTTTGTATTGCCTATGGTTTTCTTTTTGGCCGTAGGCTGTGCGGCTCAAGATTTTCCATTGCCCTTGGGCCACGTGGAACAAGACACCAGGGCCGAGCAAATCCGTGGACTGGTTTCCCAATATTGCCGGCTGGATTACGGAGGAGCACGCCTGGACCCGCAAGGATGGACGAAACTCGAGCCCTTGGTATGGTGGAAAACCAATCCCGATTACACGCAAATTGACGTCATCTCCCGCTATACGGTTGAAACCCAGCCGGAGGCCACCAATGGTAAGTACTCGGTCACCGTCCACTATCGGCTTCTGGGGCGATTCGAGACGGGCATTGGATATTCGCCGGAGACAGGAAATCCCACGAGGGACGTCGAGTACACGGTCACGGCCGTGAAGGACGAATGGCGCATCGACGATGCCGAACCAAATCTCCCCCACCCCTCTCGAGCGGCCATGTTGAAGTGGCTCACGGCGCAGATCAACAGCACCCAGGACGAATCGGCTAAAAAAATCTATCAGGAAGCCCTGCGTCAGTTGCAGGCGTCGTCCGCGCCGCCGCCCACCCACTGAGCCATAGCTTCCCTCTATCGGCACCAGATACAACAAAGGCCTCCTGCGCATGGGGAGACCTTCGTTGTCTGGCAACTTCGGTTTGACTATTGCGGAGTGACCACCGTGGCAGGGGTGACCTCAGAACCCGCTGTCCGCACCGGCGTAGCCGGCGGTTTCACGGCGAAGAATTCGTGGTCATAGAGATTGCGGTACATGCGCCCGGCCAACTCCGCCGCCTTCGGACCAAAAGTCGGCCGTCCACCTTGCAGGAAGACGACCGTAACAATCCGCCCATATTGCGTGTTGGCGTAGGAACCGAACCAGCCGAAGCGAGTACCATCTTTGGAACACGTGCCCGTCTTCCCCAAAACAGGCTCCTCGATGAAGTTCGTTCGCAGCAGGCGCGCCGTTCCGTACTCCACGGCTCCCGACATGCCGTCGGAAATCTCAGGAATCAGCGGGCCGATGTCCAGCTTGCGCTTGACCTTCGGCGTGAAGCTGGTCACCTCCTCGGGGGTGGTGGGATGCTGCAGGTAATACAGGGTGCCACCATTGGCAATCGAGCTCATGAGCGCCGCCAGTTGCAGCGGGGTAAGGGAGATGCTCTCGCCGAACGAACACATCTTCCCCACGCCGCCCAGCTTCGCATCGAGCTCGGTCGCGGGGAACGTGCCCAGGTTCTCACCGCCGATCTGCCAGCCCGCAAGCTCGCCGAGTCCGAACTGGTGAGCGTAATAGCTGACCCTCTCGAAACCAAGCTTGCGGCCCACAGCTTCGAAGTAGGCATTGTTGGAGCGTGCCAGCGCCGTGGTCAGGTCCACACGCCAATACTTGCCCAGCGGAACTTCAGTGTCCTTGGTTATGACGTTTTCGCTTAGCGCCGCCAACGCCACTGCGACCTTAATGGTCGAACAAGGTTGCGCCCCGGCCGACAGCGCCAGTTTCTGATTCACCATTGCCAGGATTCGGCCGTTGTCTGGATCGACCGCGACAATGGTACCGTTCATGTTGCCCAGGGCCTCCACCGCGGCCGCGCGCACGATAGGATCTTCGCCCGCCGTGATGTCACCATCCACTTGATCGTCGGCAAAGGAGCTCGCGGAAAAGCGCTCGTAATAGCGATGTTTCCGAGAGACCACATGGATGGAAGCGACGGCATGGGTGGAACGATTGCGGCGCGCCACCGTCTTGCTGCTATTGCGCATACGCGCCATCTTCTTTTGCGCCGTCGTGGTGTCGGTAATGTGATGGGTCTTGCTATGAGGCTTGTGGGTGGAGATGGTGGCAGCCGGGGAATTGGCACAGGTAAACAGCGCCAACAAAGTATTCATCACGACAATGGCGGAACGCTTCAACATTGACAATTCTGAACCCCAGTTTCCCCAACATCGTCCGCCGAGAGGATCCCATCACCCAAAAAATCGACGGTACCCGGGTGCGGATTTCTCATAGTAGGTATTCCCGGGTCTGAATTCAACTCAAAACTGCTCTTCTTACAGCAAAACCATTGCGCCCAAGCAAAACAGATGCCTGGACTTAGGCCAGAGTTGCGGCGACCGGCGGCTTGGCGAATATGATAATCGCCTGGCGCCGTACCAGCGCCCAATTGATTACTTATCACACTTTCATCGCTGCGCAACCGTAGCAAGGCTGATTCCTCGGCAAAATTGTGCAATTTCGGAGCAGGCAAGTCCTGGTTCCACTTTGGAAGGATATTGCGGAAGCCTGCTCGGGACGCGGCCAAGAGTATGCTGTGGCTCTCCGGTCGCCCGTGTCGAATTCCAGTAGCTTTTTCCGAGGAAGCGAAACTTCCCGAAAAGTGGAGTGTTCCACTCAGTAACAACCCTGAGAATGGTCGTGTAAAAGCGACTACCCCTCCGAAGTGCAATTCGCCCCTGTCCTTCGGAGGGGGTTTTTCTTGTTGTGGGCAGAGAAGGCTATTCCTGTGGGGTAGCCAAGTCAGTAGCTCGCGATCGGATGTACTCTTCCATAACCCGATCCAGTGAACCCTGCTCGCGCAGAACGTACTCAATCGCATCGCGCACTGCGCCATGGCCGCCTTCGTGGGGCGTAACGTAGTGCGACTCATGCAACACCTCCGGTCGCGCATTCTTCACCGCAATGGCCAGCCCGCACAGTCGCATCACCGGCAGATCGATGACGTCGTCGCCAACGTAACAGACCTGCTCCGGTGTCAGGCTTTCCTTCGCCAGGATTTCGTAAAACGCTGACGCTTTGTCCTGCTGCCCTTGAAAGAGGTGGTCGATTTTTAGATCGCGCGCCCGCAGCGCCACAGTTTCGGAGATACGCTTGGTTATGATGCCCGTCTTCAAGCCGCCCAGGCGTGCCAGCGAGAATCCTGTGCCGTCGTGTGCGTTAAAACCCTTGGCTTCGATCATGTCCTGGCTGGCGATTCCGAAGCCACCCTTGTCGGCCATCTGCTCCCGACGTTCGTAGGTGCCTTGACCTGCTCCCCCACCCGGCGCCGGAAAGAAAAAAATCGTGCCGTCGGTCATCACCCCGTCCACATCGAACAACATCAGCTTGATTTTCTTTGCGCGCTCATAGGACATGCGGCCAGTGTAGCAGGGAGAAAACCGCTGTTCGCTTTTCGCTATTCGCCTTTCGCTTTTGGCCCTTAGCCTTTACCTCTTAGCTAACGCGGTTTGCATAGGGAAAAGGCTTGGGCGATCCGAGGCAATGTAGTTTCCCGCCCGCGAAAACGTCCAAATTGGATGCGTCGCTTGCGAGCATGGGCATGTTTTGACTATATGGACAAAAAGCACCACAAGCCTGACTACCGAAGAGCGTAACTGGCAGGGCAATTGTAATAGCCGACACGCTGTTAGCTAAGAGCTAAAAGCTAAAGGCTAAGACCCAATACTGAAAGGCGGAGAGCGAAAAGCGGTCTCCCGACGGCGAACAATTAGCGAAGATCTGCTAAAATGATCGGATGCCTGTGGGGGAAATTCCGGTTGCGCTGGCGTGGGCGCATCCGCTGGTTGCGGAGTGGTTCCTGGGCCGTTTCGGTTCGCCAACCGAGCCGCAGGAGCAAGGCTGGCCCGAGACCCTCGCTGGCCGCACCACGCTGATATCCGCTCCCACTGGCTCCGGCAAAACGCTCGCCGCATTCCTCATCTGCATCGATCGCCTGGTTCGCAAAGCCCTTGATGGCGACTTGCGCGACCGCACCGAAGTTGTGTACGTCTCGCCGCTCAAAGCCCTCGGCAACGACATTCAGAAGAACCTCGATGGACCACTGGGCGAGATTTTAGCGCTGGCCGCTGAGCGCGGCCTGCTCATGCCCGAAATTCGCACTGCCGTGCGCACCGGTGACACGCTGATGAAAGAGCGGCGCGACATGCTCAAGCGTCCGCCGCACATTCTGGTCACCACCCCCGAGTCGCTCTACATTCTGCTCACCGCGAACAGCAGCCGGGCCATCCTGAGCCACGTCGAGACTGTAATCGTGGACGAGATCCACGCGGTCGCTGACGACAAACGCGGCGCGCACCTGACGCTCTCGCTCGAACGGCTTGACCTGCTGGCGAACCGGCCAACCCGCATCGGCTTGTCGGCCACGCAGAAGCCCATTGAGGAGATCGCACACTTCCTGACCGGCGCGGGACGCCCTGCTCCGGCCGTGGTGAACATTGGTCACCGGCGCAAGCTGGACTTGGCGGTGGAGGTCCCGCCGTCAGAGCTTGGCCCCATCGCCAGCAACGAGATGTGGGGCGAGATTTACGACCGCATCGCCGAGTTGGCCCTGCAACATCGATCGACGCTGGTCTTTGTCAACACACGGCGGTTGGCGGAGCGGGTGGCCCTCCATCTGGGCGAAAGAATTGGCGAAGAACTGGTGGCAGCACATCATGGCAGCCTGGCGCGCAAGCTGCGCTTGGCCGCCGAACGCAAGCTGAAAAACGGCGAGATTCGTCTGCTGGTGGCGACGGCTTCGCTGGAGCTAGGAATCGATATTGGCAACGTTGACTTGGTTTGCCAGATCAACTCGCCGCGCGCGATTGCGGTGGCACTGCAGCGCGTCGGCCGGGCTGGCCACTGGCGCGGGGCCGTCCCCAAAGGCCGTCTGTTTGCCACCACTCGCGACGATCTTGTGGAATGCGCCGCCGCCGTGCGTGCAATCAAGCAAGGCGATCTCGACCGCATCCAGATTCCCACGGCGCCCCTCGACATTCTCGCGCAGCAGATCGTCGCCATGTGCAGTTGCGAGGATTGGGACGAGGACGCGCTGTTCGAATGCGTGCGACGCGCGTATCCGTACGACAGCCTGCGGCGCGATGAGTATGACCGCATTTTGGAAATGCTCTCCCAGGGCATCGCCGCCAAGCGCGGGCGCTATGGTGCTTACCTGTTTCGCGACATGGTCAACCGTCGCCTGCGCGGGCGGCGCGGGGCCCGTCTGGCGGCGATTACCAGCGGCGGTGCCATTCCGGACACGGCGCTGTTCACCGTGGTCGCACAACCGGATGAGATCGTCGTGGGCACGCTCGACGAGGACTTCGCTGTCGAAAGCAATGCCGGCGACATCATGCTGTTGGGCAACACCTCGTGGCGGATTCGCCGGGTTGAGTCCAATTCCGGACGTGTGCTCGTGGAGGATGCGCACGGCGCGCCGCCGAGTATTCCCTTCTGGCGCGGCGAGGCTCCGGCGCGAACTGACGAGCTTTCCCATCACGTAGCCGAATTGCGCGAGCGGGTCAGCGCGCTGCTGCCCAATACCGCGCCACTGCCCGTGCCGGCGAATCCGGAGATGGCGGTCCCTAGCCACGAAAAGCAGATCCCTCGGGAACTAAACTTTACCCCAACAAACGCAAAAACGGCGCTTGTTGGGGACCCCTGTTCGTCCCCTCGTGATGACAACAAGAAGAACGCCGACAACGATGCTCGGGTAGAACGAAATGCCAAGAACGACGATCGGGTAGAGCGGCGCTTTAGCGCCGCGTCCACGACGCCTTTTTCTTCCTTCGAGCCGGCTTCAGCCGGCGACACGGCTTTCTCCAATACCACACAGGCGGAGATGTCCGGCAGGCTGAAGCCTGCTCAAGACAGAAATGGTGACGGGCTGGAACGCGGGCCTGAAGGCCCGCTCTACCCGAACGCATCAGATCCAAATCCTCCGATTGCACCAAGGATTCGTCTGCGCGGAATTGACTCGAGTCCCGAGGTGCAAAACGCGGTTGCATGGCTGAAGGACGAATGCGGCCTGGACGACTCCGGCGCCGAACAGCTAATCGAATACATTGTGACCGGCCGCGCGGTGCTGACCGAGGTTCCGACCCAGGGCTGTATCATCGCCGAGCGCTTCTTCGACGAAGGCGGCGGGATGCAACTCATCATCCACGCGCCTTTCGGTGGACGCATCAACAAAGCCTGGGGATTGGCGCTGCGCAAGCGTTTTTGCCGTTCGTTTAATTTTGAGCTGCAAGCCGCCGCCACGGACAACGGGCTCAACATCGCCCTGGCGGAGCAACATAGCTTCCCGCTCAGCGACGTCTTCCACTACCTGCAAAGCGAGACAGTGCAGGAAATCCTGCAGCAGGCTGCGTGTGCGTCGCCGATCTTCGCCACGCGCTGGCGCTGGGATGCCAACCGCTCACTGGCGCTGCTGCGCTTCCAGGGCGGCAAGAAAGTTCCGCCACAGATTCAGCGTATTCGCAGCGACGATCTTATGGCGTCGGTCTTCCCCGGCGTGGCTGCATGCCAGGAAAACATCGTTGGCGATATTCTGATTCCTGAGCACCCGCTCATCCAGGAAGTGATGAAGGATGTACTCACCGAGGCCATGGATATCGACGGCCTGCGGCGAGTGCTCGATGGAATTCGCAGTGGTACGATTCGGACGCTCGCGGTCGATACGCCGGTGCCGTCGCAGTTCTCGCACGAAATCCTGAACGCGAACCCGTACGCTTACCTCGACGATGCTCCGCTGGAAGAGCGGCGTGCCCGTGCCGTGCAGATGCGGCGAGTGCTGCCGGAAGCGGTTCTGCAGGAAGTCGGCCGGCTCGACCAGACGGCGATTGCCCGCGTTCGGGAGGAGGCCAGGCCCGATGTTCGCGACAGCGACGAGTTGCATGATGTGTTGCAGACCCTGGTCGCGGTTCCAGAAGAGATTGCCGATGGCGAGTGGCAGGATGCAATCACGAGTTGGAGGCCGTTCCTCAAAGAGCTGCTGGAGGGTTGGAGGGTAGTGCGAGCACAGGTAGAGCAGACCTTTAGGGCTGCGTCCAGCGTTCGGTTTGATTCTTTCGAGCCGGCTTCAGCCGGCGACACGTCCGATTGTGACGCTGACATGTGCCACGGGCTAAGGCCCGTTACAGAAAATAAGGATGCAGCGGGACGCGGCGCTGAAGCGTCGCTCTATCACCGCCGATACCTAGTCGCGTCGGAGCGTGTTAAAGACTTCGCATTGATTTTTCCCGACGCGCAGTTCGAAGTCACGCCTCCGGAGCTACCGTCCAATACAGCCTCGCGCCAGGATGCTGTGCTCGCCATGGTGACTGGCTGGATGATGCACTGCGGGCCGATAACGGCGGCGGCGTTGGCTTACTGGCTGGGTTTGTCCGTCGCTGAAATAGATCAAGCACTGCTCCGCATGGAGGCGTCGGGTTCGGTCTTGCGCGGGAACTTCACGGGTCTCCAATCCCACCCTGTCGCCAATGACGGGCGACAAGGATGGGGCGCCCAACACGATTCGGCGACAGTCCCCGAGAAGGTCGAATGGTGCGACCGGCGATTGTTGGCGCGCATTCACCACCTCACCGTCGCCACCCTGCGCAAGCAGGTCGAGCCGGTCACGGCGGCGCAGTATATGCGCTGGCTGTTGAGGTGGCAGCATGTCACTCCGCAATCGCAGTTAGCCGGCGAGCGCGGGCTGCTCGAAGCCGTGCGTCAGTTGCAGGGTTTTGAAATCCCAGCGAATGCCTGGGAGAAGCACATCCTGGCGGCGCGGGTGAACAAGTACGATCCGGCTTGGCTCGATCAGCTTTGCCTCACCGGAGCTGTTGGTTGGGGGCGCCTTTCGCCACATCCCGCCACGTTGGAAGATTCGGGCCAAGGCCGCCGTCGCGTCGTGCCAACGAGTGTCGCGCCCATCACGTTCTTTGTGCGAGACGATTTCGATTGGATGCAGCCGCGCCTCGGCAATGAAGAACAGAGCTTCGAACGCGTGCTGAGCGAAAGCGCGCGCAGCGTGCTGGAATTTCTGCGTCGCCGCGGCGCGTCGTTCTTCGCCGACATCGTCCGCGGAACCGAACGCCTGAAGGCGGAAATCGAGACTGCGCTCTGGGAACTGGTGGCCGCTGGCATGGTCACTGCCGACGGCTTCGAAAATTTGCGCTCGCTGATCAACCCCCGCCGCCGCAATGCAACCGGCACGCCCAAGCTCACCCGGCCTCGCCACACTGGCGGACGCTGGTCGCTGCTGTATCCCGGCGAGGGCGCCGACCGCACCAAGGTTGTCGAGGCTACCTGCTGGATGCTGCTGCGCCGCTACGGCGTGGTCTTCCGCGAGACTCTGGCGCGCGAGTCGAACCTGCCAAAGTGGCGCGAGTTGCTGATTGCGTTTCGGCGACTGGAAGATCGCGGCGAGGTGCGTGGCGGACGTTTTGTCAACGGCTTTCTCGGCGAGCAGTTCGCCCTGCCCGAAGCGGTGGAGTCGCTGCGTGCGATGCGTAACCTTCCAGCCAGCGGTGAAGTTGTCAGCGTCTCCGCCGCCGACCCGTTAAACCTGGTGGGATTCATCGTGCCCGGCGTGCGTGTCGCCGCAATCTCTGGCAAGTACGTCAGCTTCCGCGACGGCATTCCGGTGGAGGACGGTCATATCGCAAGTCCAACCCAAGCAAGAGAAGCTTGGATGGGACGCTCGGGTGAGGCTGCCGCACTATGATCCCCGACGACCTGATCGAGGGCGTTCACTATTACATGGAGAACGGCTGCATGGTGTTCACCGCGCTTTACCTGACCCAGCGCGGATATTGTTGCGAATCAGAGTGCCGGCATTGCCCGTATCGATTCGAGCCTTCCCCGCCGCAGGGGAAGCAGGAATAAGCTCTTGGATCGCTTGGGGGCGGATGGTGGTTTAACGCTGATCCTTAAAGGCTCACTTCGGGGAGGGAATCACTCTTCCGACGCGCCTCCTAATGCATGACCGCTTCCTTCGCGACAGACGACGGCGCCTCCGCCGCGAAGTCTCCCTCCCACTTTGCCATCACTACCGCGGCCAGACAATTCCCCAGCACATTCACCGCAGTGCGACCCATGTCGAGCAGCTGATCAACGCCTAGCAGCAGAAACACTGGCTCGGTGGGCAGTCCGGTGGAGCTGGCCGTGGCCAGCAAAATGACCAGCGCCGCCCGTGAGACTCCGGCGACGCCCTTGCTGGTGAGCATCAAGGTCAACATGATCATCAGCTGCTGCCCGAGCGAAAGATGGATGCCGGAGACCTGCGCCACAAAAATCGCCGCGACGCTGAGATAAAGCGAACTGCCGGTGAGATTGAAGCTGTAGCCCGTGGGAATGACGAAGGCAACGATTTGCCGTGGGACGCCGATGGCCTCCATGGCTTCCATGGCGCGTGGCAGCGCGGCCTCGGAACTGGCCGTGCCGAAGGCAATCGTGACCGGCTCGGCCACGGCCCTGAGGAAGGCGCGCAGCGGAACCCGGAACATGAGCCCAATGGGCAGCAGGACGCCCAGGATGAAGACAATTAACGCGGCGTACAGAGTGAGCAACAGTTTGAGCAGGCTGCCGAGCACGGCGATTCCTGTATGTCCCACAGTGTAGGCCACGGCGGCGCCGACCCCGAGCGGCGCCATGTACATCACGAGGTTGGTGAACTTGAACATCACCTCGCTCAGGCTTTCGCAGAAGGCCAGCATGGGACGGCGCTTGGATTCGCTCAACATGGCCAGCGCAACGGCGAAAATCAGGCTGAAGACCACCACCTGCAATACCGCACCGTCGGCCACCGCTTTGGCGATGTTTTCGGGAAAGATGTGCAGGATGGTGTCTTCGCCGCTGAGCTTGTTGACCGACGACGTGTCCGAGGTGCTGGCGGCGGCAACTGAACGCCGACTCCGGCCTTGCTCAGGTTGATGGCGCCGAGTCCGAGGAAGATTGCGATGGTGGTGACGATCTCGAAGAAGATGATGGAGCGAAGTCCCAGCCGCCCCACCTGCCGCAAATTGGAGTGCCCGGCGATGCCGACCACCAGCGTTCCGAACAGCAGCGGCGCGATGATGGTCTTGATCAAGCGAAGAAAGATGAGCGCAAGCACGCGCAGGTGCGTGGCGGCATTGGGGAAGTCGTGCCCGATGGCCGCACCCAACACCATGGCGATGAAGATCCATGCGGTCAGCGTACGGCTTGAAGCAGCCATAGACCACGAGTGCAGCCAACGCGGTCCAGCGCAGACGGCGACCAGCAGCGTTGCCTGGCCCGCGAAGCGCCAGCACAGCAGGGCGGCCAGGCCAACGACAGCTGCGACCAGCAGTGCGCTGTTCTCTCGGCGATTGTCGGATTGAACATAGATATCGCAATTCAGGGTTGAGATTGTTCACCATGAACGGCCTTCGGCCGTGAGGGATCTGCTGTTTTCACCAGCCGTCGTTCCAGCTCAACAGAACAGCAGATTCCTCGCTGCACTCGTAACGACAATTCGCATACGCGCACCAAATAAAGGTCAACGTCCCTACCGCAAAATGTCTTCCAACTCCACGCCGCGATTGGTGCGCTCGTCACGATACTTCACGATCACCGGAGTGTAGAGGGACAATCCCCACTCGGCGGCTTTGCCCTTGGTAATGGCGCGCGAGCCAGGCACGACCACTGCGCCCTCAGGCACGCGCAGCGGTTCGGTCGCCGTCGCCCGATAAACCTCGCCGTGCACGGTATCGAACAGCGGCGTGGACCGCGTCAGAATCACCCCGGCTCCCAGCACGGCGCGCGCGCCAACTTGCGTACCTTCGTAGACGCCGCAGTTTCCGCCGATCAGTACGTCATCCTCGATGATCACCGGCGAAGCGTTGATCGGCTCCAGCACGCCTCCGACCTGCGCCGCCGCACTGATGTGGACTCGCTTGCCCACTTGAGCGCAGGAGCCGACCAACGCGTGCGAATCGATCATCGCGCCCTCGTCAACATAGGCTCCGACGTTGATGAACATGGGCGGCATGCAAATGACGGAGGGCGCAACGTAAGCTCCGGCGCGCACCGACGAGCCTCCGGGAACGACGCGCACCAGATCGCCGGCAGCGAAGTGGCGAATGGGATAGGTATCTTTGTCAACGAACGAGAGCACGCTGGGGTCTCCGCTCTCCGCCAGCTTGCCGATGCGAAAGCCCAGCAGAATCCCTTGCTTCACCCACTCATTGGTGTGCCAGCGGCCGTCGGCCTTTTCGGCAGCGCGAATCTTGCCCGCAGTCAGGGCATCGCGAAAGCGCGAGAAGGCTTCGCTGGCGCCGGGAAACGTAGCTGCATCCGCTCCCATCGCATAGAGAGACTCGATCTGACGTTGGAGTTCGCGCATCGCGGGCAGTATATCTGTTAGAGCAGTTCCACAATAGATGTATCTGTACGGGTAGTGCGGCGCTTTCAGCGCCGCTTTCTCTACGGCCGAACTTCTGCCTGAGCCGCTGAGGTCGACGACCTCAGCAGCTCAGGCGAATTTTTTTTGTGCAACTATATGCGGGCCTAAAGGCCCGCACTACCAGAACGAGCGGACACAGTAACCCTGCAGCCGCTTTACTCCCGCGTCGGGCACAAATGCAAACGCCATCCCGAGAGATGGCGTTTGCGGCTGTCGAATTGAGATCAGGCTGCGGCCTTGACGATCCGCATCCCGTAGAACGACTTCCACACGAAGACAAACGACACCGCGAAAAAGATAATCGCCAGGATGTGGCTTAACCCTGATCCCTGCGTCGCGGTCAGTTGCACTGCCAGCTCCACTGCCAGCAACCCGAACAGCGTGGTGAACTTGATGATCGGATTCATGGCCACCGACGACGTGTCCTTGAACGGATCGCCCACGGTATCGCCGATCACGGTGGCATCGTGCAGGGCGGTGCCTTTCTGCTTCAGTTCCACTTCCACGATCTTCTTGGCGTTGTCCCAGGCGGCGCCGGCATTGGCCATGAACATCGCCTGGTACAAGCCAAACGCCGCGATGGAGATGAGATAACCAATGAAGAAGAACGGCTCGACGAAGGCAAAAGCCAGGGTCACGAAGAACACCGCAATGAAGATGTTGAACATGCCCTTCTGCGCATACTTCGTGCAGATCTCCACGACCTTCTTGCTGTCGCTGACCGAGGCCTTCTCCACACCCTCCAGCTTGATGTTGGCCTTGATGAACTCCACGGCGCGATAAGCGCCGGTAGTGACCGCCTGCGTCGAAGCGCCGGTGAACCAGTAAATGATGGCGCCGCCGCTGATCAGTCCCAGCACGAATGGAGCGTGCAGCAGCGATAGCTTGCCCACGTTCTCCGACAGGCCGTGAGTGAGCGCCATGATGATGGAGAAGATCATGGTGGTCGCTCCGACGACAGCGGTTCCAATCAGCACCGGCTTCGCCGTGGCTTTAAAGGTGTTGCCCGCGCCATCGTTCTCTTCCAGAAGATGCTTGGCGCGTTCGAAGTTCACGGTCATGTTGTAGTCTTTCTGCAACTCACTCTTGATGTTCGGGATCGGTCTCAATCAGAGACAGCTCATACACCGATTGCGCGTTGTCGGTCACCGGGCCGTAGGAATCCACCGCGATGGTTACCGGCCCCATGCCGAGGAAGCCGAAGGCAACCAGGCCGAAGGCGAATACCGCGGGCGCCAGCATCAGCTCTCCCAGCCCGAACTGGCTGACGTAAGACCCGATGGCCATCAGCGTCACCATGGTGAAGCCGAGGTAGTAGCAAGAGAAATTGCCGGCCACGAAGCCCGACAGAATGCCCAGCGAAGCGCCGCCTTCATCGGCTGAGGTCACCACTTCCTCTCACGTGCCGCGACTCAACCGAGGTAAACACCTTCACCAGTTCAGGAATAATCGCGCCCGCCAAAGTTCCGCAGGAGATGATGGTAGCCAGCTTCCACCACTGCGTCTGATCGCCGCCCAAGATCGGCACGATTAGATACGACACGATGTAAGTCAGGACGATGGAGATGATTGAAGTCAGCCATACCAGCGAGGTAAGAGGCGCTTCGAAGTTCATGTCGTCGGCATTGCCGTAACGCGCCTTGGCAACCGCTTCGTTCAGGAAGTAGGCCACCGTGCTGGAGACCAGCATCATGATGCGCATGATGAAGATCCAGACCAGCAATTGCACCTGGACCTTGGGATCCCTCACCGCCAGCAGGATGAACGTGATCAGCGCCACGCCGGTGACGCCATACGTTTCGAAGCCGTCAGCGCTGGGACCAACCGAGTCGCCAGCATTGTCGCCGGTACAGTCGGCAATGACGCCTGGGTTGCGCGCGTCGTCTTCCTTAATCTTGAAGACGATCTTCATCAGGTCGGAGCCGATGTCGGCGATCTTGGTGAAGATGCCGCCGGCAATACGCAGAGCCGCCGCGCCCAGCGATTCGCCGATGGCGAAACCGATGAAGCACTGGCCGGCGTAATCACCGGGAACGAACAGCAGGATGCAAAGCATGATAAGCAGTTCGACGGAGATCAGCATCATGCCGATGCTCATTCCCGCCTTGAGGGGAATGGCATAGATGGGAAATGGTTTGCCACGCAATCCGGCGAAGGCGGTGCGCGAGTTGGCGAAGGTATTGACGCGGATACCGAACCATGCCACACCGTAGCTGCCCAGAATGCCGACGACACTGAAGGCCAGAATGATGACGACGCGGCTTGCTTCAAAGTGCAGCAAGCAAGCCGAAATACAGAAGTATGATGACCGCGATGAATGCCCACAGGATCAGAAGGAACTTGCCCTGGGTCACCAAGTAGGTTTTGCAGGTTTCATAAATCAATTCAGACATTTCGCGCATGGAGCGATGGACCGGCAGGTTCTTGAGCTGCATGTAAATCGCCAGCCCGAACAGTAATCCGAAGAAGCAGAAGAGTATGCCAATCAGTAGTATTTTGTGGCCATCCATGCCGAGGAAGTTGACCGAGGACAAATCGGGTAGCTTCAGGCTGGCTTCCCCGGCAGCCTCGGGTTGGGCGAAGGCAGCCGTAGCGCTCAGTATTAAGACAGTTAACGCCGCGCTTAGCAGGTTGATCGGGCTTCTGAAAGGAATGTTTGTGGATGACAGCCGCCGCAGGGCAGCAAGCCAGGTGTGCATATGATTCCTCCGATGGGCGGCTCCGGTTCGTTCGCCGGGACGCACCCCTAAAATAACGTTAGGTTGTTCCGCTCTCCTGCGATACATCGCAGACAGCGTTTCCATGAGATCGATTGCCACCCAACAGATCAGGCGTACATAGGCTCTAGCGGGCGTCTTCGCAGATCGCCAGAAACAACCATGCATGGACCTGCTGGAATCCCGGAAACGCGCTTCCACTTCAAGACGGAAGTGTTGAGGTTTGGCCGCGTCGGGAACATTTGCACCTATCCGTGTGCATTTCGAGACACACCACAGGCGCAGCACAAAAGGCGAGTTTTTTGTAACATGCCGGACAAAGCGGGGTCAATGACACTTCGGTCGCGTAGATACCGAAAAAACCGACAGCAGCAGGGGAGGAATTTTGACTGCCGAGAAGACGTACCCGTGGTTTTCCCGAAAAGTGGCATTGGCAGGAAGGGTGAACCCAACATTTTTCTATTGTGTCCGAGGCATAAACATTCCATACTCGCGCTTCTCCACTGTCATGTTGCAGTCCAACGCTTTCCGCTCGGAGTGTGCGTATGGCCTCGTTCCCTTATCTCGATATCGCAATTGGCATCTAGCTTTATCTACCTTCTGATGGCGCTGGTATGCTCGACCGTGAACGAGACCATCGCCGGATCCTCAATTCTCGCGGAAAGACGCTGGAGAAGGGCATATTGTCCTTGCTGCACGACCCGGCCCTCAAGGAGAAGTTCTTTAATCATCCGCTGATCAGAGGTCTCCAGCAGGAGAACGCCGGCAGGCTCGCCTTCGTATATCGCCCCCGACAAGTTCGCCCTGGCCATGATGGATATCCTGACTGGACCGGACGCGGCCGCGAACAATCCCGCGGCGCTGCGGGCAGGCGTAGACAGCCTGCAACACCCGGATGCCAAGACGGTACTCACCGCGGTGCTGCAGAATCCTCAATTCAAGACCGATCAGCAGCGGCTGGCAAGCCTGGTACGAACAGAGCATGAACCGCGTCTCGGGATGGTATAAGCGAACCACCCAGATACGTGTTTTTGCGCTAGCGGCAGCAGTCACCCTGTTGATGAATGCCGACAGTTTGAAGATGCTGAGGACGCTGTGGGACAACCCCACCATGAGCGCGGTGCTCGTCGAAAATGCCAAAGAACGTCTGCAGAAGGGACGGCCGGACGCGGAGGGGCAGCCCATGGTGACCTACGACAATCCGGACGATCCTACCGCCAGCACGCCAACGGAAATCCCCGAGCGGGACGCCATTTCCGCGCAAGAGAAGCAACTCCTCGGCCAGGTTACAGGCTGGCAGGGCGACTGGTACACCGATTGGCCACACCCGGCAGGCGCGGGATTCTGGTCGTGGATCTGGTATTTGCTGGTACATCGGCTGGGAGGATGGCTGATCACTATTCTCGCCGTTTCGCTGGGCGCGCCATTCTGGTTCGACACGCTGAGCCGATTCATGAACGTGCGTAATTCTGGGAAACCTCCGGAGAAAACGGACGCCCCACCACCGACTGCCGCCGCCCCGGTTACCGCGCCACTGGCGACCACATGAGGGCTTGAGGTTCCTGTATGATGCGATGCCTGAGAACCCTCCGACCGATTGCGCTGCTACTGTTTGCGCTTCCGCTGGCTGCGCAAAATAATACGGTGGTGCTCAAGCGGGCCTTTGTGGAGCAATACAAAGACCGCGCCACCATTGATGCAACCTTCATCGTTGACCATGCGCACAAGCATCCCAATCCGCCCGCTAACGATGGCGACATGCACGTGGCTGGACGCGCGCAGAAGGAAGTCGGCTTGCCAATGGTGGCGGAGGTGGTGAATTCAGCGCAGCCGGGAGAAACCCCTGCGGTCAACGAAATTCACGCCGTGGAGGGCAAGAACCAACCGCTTCCCATCACCGGGGCGTGGCGGTTCTGGTTCGAACATCCGGACAAGCAACAGATTCAGTTTGCTCTCGTGCCGGTGCCGAAAAACACCAATCCGAACCATTCTTTCGAAATCCATCCCATCGTCAAGTTCGATAAGAACGATGTGACAAGTTCCTTTGCGCCGATCGATGGCTTTGAACCCTATGATGCCGCAACGGCATTCGGCGGCTACGAAAAGCTGAAGGTCACTGTGTCGGCCACTTCGTCGGCTGTAACGATCTCCGCCAGCAAGGCCGCCTACAATTATGCGGAATTCGAGATGACGCTCGCCGGTGCTCCCAAAAAGCTTGCCGATGGCGGCTACGCGGTCCTGGCCAACGTGAATGGCAAGGCCGACGAATCCATAGCGTCCAATATTCGAATGATTTTCGTCCCGGGGACGCCGCCGCTGAAGCAACTCCTGGACCAGAAACTGGGGGACGGCGACCAGATGAAGGTAATCGGAATTCCACGCATCAACCTCAACGCCATTAGCACCTTTATCAGTGCGAGTGGAGGCCAGACGCTCAGCCGCAAGCTACCTTACGAGATGATCATCGTGGCGGTGGTGAAGTAGGCAGATCGGCCAGGCCGCAAAACGATGTGGAACGATTTACGAGAGGGGTTCGAGCCGATGCGGAAGGGGGCTTTTTGCTTCGCCCATTGACGCGAAAGTAACGTTCTGTTGTGCTAATCTCAGGTGGTAATCTAGTCCGCACAATGTAAAAGCGGCCTGCCGGCAGTTATCCTCGGAACTCAATCGCTGTTATCTGCCGGTCTTATGCATGTTGCTGTGTACGCGTTTGTGCCGCTTCTGTCATAGACTGTAGGCAACACCATTCATCCTTAGAAAGAAATAGCTCGTAATGTCATCCAACGGCTTTCATAGTAGCGCCTCGCGATTTAGCAACATGCGCTCGCTGTTCAGCATGTTCTCCAGCGATCTTGCCATCGATCTGGGAACGGCGAACACGCTGGTCTACGCGCGCGGCAAAGGCATCGTGGTCAACGAGCCTTCCATCGTCGCCATCAACAAGAACACTGGTGAAGTCGAAGCGGTCGGCAAAGAGGCCAAGGAAATGCTTGGCCGCACTCCCGGCAACATCGTCGCCATCAAGCCGATGAAAGATGGCGTGATCGCCGACTTCAAAGTCACCGAGAAGATGCTGAACTACTTCATCCAAAAAGCGCACAACCGCAAGATGCTGGTGCATCCGCGGATCGTGATCGGCGTGCCTTCGGAGATTACGCAGGTGGAAAAGCGCGCCGTCATGGATTCCGCCTATCGCGCCAAAGCCAGCGAAGTGCATCTTGTGGAGCAGGCAATGGTCGCCGCGATCGGCGCGGGCCTGCCCATTACCGAGCCCAGCGGAAACATGGTGGTCGATATCGGCGGCGGCACTACTGACATCGCTGTCATTTCGCTCAGCGGCATCGTGTATTCCCGCTCGGTGCGCATGGCGGGCAATCAGATGGACGAGTCCATCATGAATTACCTGAAGCGCAAGTACAACCTGCTGATTGGCGAGCGCACCGCCGAACAAATAAAGATTGAGATCGGCTCCGCCTATCCGCTGGACAAGCCCCTCACCATGGAAATCAAGGGTCGTAACCTGATCGAGGGTGTGCCTAAGACAATTACGATTGACGACAGCGAGATCCGTGAGTCGCTCAGCGAGTGCGTCTCAACCATCATGAACGCGATTCGCGTCGCCCTTGAGCGCACGCCTCCGGAGTTGTCGGCCGACATCAGCGACCGCGGTATTGTGTTGACCGGCGGCGGCGCGCTGGTAAAGAACCTGGACAAACGTATTCGCGAAGAGACCGGATTGCCGGTTTCGATTGCCGACGATCCGTTGTGCAGCGTGGTTCTAGGCACGGGAAAAATGTTGAGCGATTTCAAACTACTGCGCAAAATATCGATTGACTAGGCCGGTCCCTCGATCCAACCACTACGGTTTTGGTCGAGGGTAGAGCGGCTCGAGCATCGCGAGATAGTTTTGAATTGTCATCACGAGCGCATCGAGGGAGCTGCGTTCTTCGATAGTCGCAAAGCAGATGCCTCGCTTCGCTCGTCATGACAAACTCAGGGGTCGCCTGAGTCGATAGGCGGGCCACTTCGAAGATGGGAGATCGAGAGACTGGGGATCATGTTTGCTGGAACCATCAGCGAAGCCGGGCGCCCCAGGGCCCTCGATACCATTTTGCTGGGTGGTCTGATCGCGGGTGTTCTGGATGGTCTCGATGCGGTGGTTTTCTATGGTTTGTCGTTTGGGGTCACTCCTACCTTGCTCTTCCAAAACATTGCAGGCGGACTTTTGGGACGGAAAACGTTTCACGGGGGCTGGTACACGGTTCTACTGGGCATCGCTTGTCATTTTTCGATTGCCATCGGAGCCGCCTCCGTTTTCTACGGGGCCAGTCTCGTCATCCCCGCGCTTTGGCGCAAGCCTTGGATTTTCGGGCCGACGTTTGGAGTGCTCATTTACCTCTTCATGCATTACATAGTGGTACCGTTATCGGCTGTGCCCAAGAGAACGGTTCCAGTTACCTTTTTTGAAATTGTGGACCAGTTGTTTTCGCACACTCTATTCGTCGGCCTTCCCATCGCTTTGATGGCGCGACGATCGGCGGGCAGATAACCCCGGTCAGACGGGCAACAGTATGGATACATTCCTCGGCCGCTATAAGAACTTGATCGTGCTGGTGGCCATTCTTTTTGCCCAGATTATTGCTCTGGCCGTCCAAGTTCGCCGCCCTACCCAAGGCGGTAACACCCGCCTGCTGCGCCTGTGGGCGATCTCCGCGGTGACTCCGGTAGAAAAAGCGGTGGTGCACTCGCAGCAATGGATGTACGGCACCTGGAAAACCTACGCCTATCTTCGCGGCGTCCGCAGGGAAAACCGGCAACTGCGCGCTGAGATCGAACGCATGAAGGTGGAAGACGCCCGCCTCGCCGAAGACGCGCGCATGGCGCGCCGCGTCCAGGCATTGCTCGGATTCAAGGAGCAGTACGTGGATACCACGGTTGCGGCCCAGGTCATCGGCACCAGTGGCAGCGAGCAATCGCGCATCCTGTACATCGATAAGGGATCGCGCGACGGCATTAAGCCGGACATGGCTGTCATCACTCCAACCGGCATCGTGGGCAAGATCGTGCAGGTGTTTCCCGAGGCCTCGCAGGTTTTGCCGATCAACGATCAATTCAGCGGAGTGGGCGCTGCGCTGAAGTCCTCCCGTCTGCAGGGCATCTTGAAGGGTGCGGCGAATGGCGCAACTACCCTGCAATACGTCATGAGCGACGAGAAGGTGGAACCCGGCGAAGAGGTGATCACCAGCGGTGGGGACCGGATCTTCCCCAAGGGTTTGCCGATCGGCAAAGTCGTCTCGGTTGAGCCGGGCAAAGACTTGTTCCTGAACATTCGCGTTGTTCCCTCGGCTCGCCTTGATCAGTTGGAGGAAGTGCTGGTGGTCACGAAGATCACAGAGAAGATGCCGGACGCCAAGGACCTAGGGCCTCTGCGTGCCTCGGATATTTTGGCCGAACGATTACCGACTGTTCCCAGTAAACCTGAGGTTGGTAGCGCTGGAAATGCGAAACCTGGCGCTGCGAACCCTACTACGGCGGGAGCGGGTGCCGCCACGGGAACAGCTGCAGCCACTGCTCATCCCGGTGCGGCGGGAACCGCGGCGAACAAGCCAGCGAGTGGCGGTTCGGCGGCTGCTGCCAAGCCCATCGGCGCAGCTACAGCCACGTACAGTAATCCGTCAGCCACTGCGCGGGGAAGTCCTGGAGTGTCGAAACCCCCGAAACCCTCGACTGCGAGTGGAACGCGGCCCGCTGGGACAACGGAGAAGCCGACTGCCGAAAGATCGACCACGCCTGACGCCACTGCGCCGGGAACTGCTCAATCGCCAGCGAACGGCACTGGTAACGGCCCCACGAACAGCGAAGGTACTCCGCCTACGCCGAAACGAGTGCAACCAGCTCCGGAGCAGTCGCCAAATACGAATCAGCAGCAGCCTGCAACCCCCTCGGCCGGGGAGCCGCCACCACAATGAGCAGCCGAGTGATGCCATTCCGGGGAAGCCTGACCTCGCGCGATCAGGTCGCGGTCTACGAATTCAGTTGGCCTGCGGTCATTTTCATCCCGCTGGTCGCGGTGCTGATCCAGATTTTCATTCCGGTGCGCGTCCGCTTTCTGCCAATCATTGACCTGCCGTTCATGGTCACCATTTTCTTCGCGGTCGCCCGACGCAATCCGGTCAGCGGATGCCTAACAGGCTGCGCGATCGGCCTGATGCAGGACCTATTTGCTGGCCCCAGCCATCCCTTGGGCATGTACGGCATTGCTCTGACGATGATTGGATACATGGCGTCATCGCTGGGCCTGAAGATCGACGTCGAGAATCCTGGCTCGCGATTCATCATCGCCTACATCTTTTTTGTGGCCCACCAGGGAATTTATTACGGCGTGGCCCACGGCCTGCTGCGCCAGTCGCAGGAGTGGAGTTGGAGTCACGTGGCCATCTCCGCCCTGGCCAATGCCGTGATCGGCATATTTGTCTTCAAGTTTCTGGACCGGTTCAAAGAGCGGTAATAGAGGGAAGAGGCATTAGAAGAACACGGCAGGCGAGACGCCAAACCGCGTGCTAAGCCGCTTAATGTGTTCCTTGGTGAGTTCTCGTTTACCGCGTAATACCTCGGACGCGATGCTCTCCGTACCGAATACGCTCAGTAGGTCTTTCTGCCGCAATCCGTGGGCCTCCATCAAGTGCCGAACCTTCGCTATGGGCGTCGCGTCGGGGACAGGAAAGTGTTTCGCTTCAAAGTCCTCAACCAACACGGCAAGGAGCTCGATGAGTTTTTCCTCCGCATGAGTTATCGATTTCTTGCTGGTCAGCTTTTCGAGCAGACGAACGTACTCCTGGTTCTGCTTTTCATTCCGAATGACCTCAGGCCTCGTCTCGGAAAGCAAAGCGGCGTAGTTAGCGGCCAATGCGTTCATGTTTTCCCGGCTGGGAGTTTTTCATGCAGAGAAGAGGATCGGGCTAAAATGCGTGCCGAGTTTTCACACGGTCACTGCCTGCGATACACTCTCTCCGGATGTAAGGGATGCAGGAGCCCGAGCTTGCGCAGCTTAGCGGTGGTCACTTGTAGGCCTTCGAAGCTGTACGATCCCCGAGCATCTAATTCTTTGAGGGCGAGTTGCACGTCGGACTCATTGATTCCGACCTGGTCGCGGAGGAAACCTTCCAATTCTAGCCGGCCCTCCAATTGAACTGTCGGAACTGCGCCGCCTCCTCTGTACGGCGCAAAGAAAACTTGGAAAATCGCGGACCCATTCTTGCGATCACTCCGGATGATTTCTATCGCGCCTTCATAACGATATTTTTCCAAAGCTTTTAACCTTTCGATAACATCGTCATCTGGAGCAAACAAAGATATTCGGCGTAGCGGAATTTCATCCAAAAGCGGGGATTTGTGCAATGCGTTTGACATCTTTAAATAGGAGTTGCGTACCCCTAACTTCTTAACGATCGGAGAAGACAGAACCAATCTCCACTCCTCGACCTGTGGCACGTATGCCCAGAATGCATCGTCAACAGAGAGATTAGCCGCTGCGAGAAGTCCAATAATGTCTCTGCCGATCCGCACATCCTTGTCTACCAATATTGCCTTATCCACCGCATTACCCCATGTCGTCGGTCGTTAACGGCTCTTTCGAGCGCGTCTGCCTTTGACTGTCCGGAAATCGAATATCGGCTCTGAATCGACCAGCCCTCCGCAATAAGCCAATTCGCGGTAAACTCCGCATCAGCCTTCAGTTGTGCGTCTAACGCTACTCTCAACCCTGCCGCCTTAATCAGCGTCGAGAACTCGTGTTGGTGGCTCTTCTGGGCCAGATCTCTGTCGGGAAAATCGTATCGCCGGATCTTTCGACAGATGCAAGCCTTCAAAGCACATTCTACCGCTAATCCAAAGAGATAATAGGCTCCGTCGAAACGACCTGATTGACTCAGCACGGCAGCGTCTTGCAACCGCAACCTTGCAAGCGCTTGAAACTCGGACCGGTTCAATCGTGCATCCAGTTCAACATAGCGTTTGTATTCTGGAACATTGTAACCGCAAATGGGACCCAGCCCCCTTGCGTCCTAGCGCCGCCGCCCCCGGATGCCAACAAGGTACTCTCTTTTTCCCCTGCTCTCGATCCCGATTCGGGCTACAATGAGCCCAGAGTTCATCGCCACTTACCAGTCTGCCAGGCCACGGTGGTCGCGGTACGCAAGCCGCCGGTCGAGGCGGACGGTGTGGTGCGGCGCCAATTCGTAAATTTCGAAACTTTGCAACTATAAGCCTTGCGAAAGTTGTAGTTCTTGATGTTCGGTCGCGACGAAAAAGTCTCCCAGCTCCGGCTTACCGCAGTGCAGTACATCCTGCTGGGAGTTTTTTTAGTTCTCGCGTTCGGGCTGTGGCGCTTACAGGTCGCGCGCAACGATTATTACAGCTCGCTGGCCGAACAGAACCGCATCAAGCAAGTCCCCATTCTGGCGCCCCGCGGCAAGATCCTGGACCGCGAAGGCCGCATCATCGTCGACAACTATCCGTCGTTCTCGGTCCTGCTGCTGCGCGACCAGAAGCGCGATCTGCAAGCCGATGCTGACAAGATTGCCGCCGGGCTCCACATTCCTCCGGATGAGCTGCGCGCCCGGCTGAAGCGCATGGCCGCGGTGCCGGGATATCAGCCGCTGTTCCTCAAGGACGACATCACGCCTGACGAGCTGGCCTTCATCGAATCGCACAAAGAGGAACTGCCAGAGCTCGACACGATCACCGTTCACCGCCGCCTCTATCCCAGGAACGGATTCATGGCTCACATCATCGGCTACGTTGGCCAGGTGAGCGAAGATATGCTGACCCAGCCGCAGTGGGAGCTATATAACCCCGGCGACATCGTAGGCATGTCGGGGGTCGAGCAGTATTACAACGATATTCTGATGGGCAAGAACGGCTCGCGCCAGGTGCTGGTCAACAGTCGCGGCAAGGAAGTGGGCACCCTCAGCGACGTGGCCGCGGTTCCCGGCAAACAACTCAAGCTCACCATCGATCTCGATATGCAGATAGCGGCCGAAGAGGCGCTGGAAGGCAGGCCCGGCGCCATCGTCGCCATGGATCCGCGCAATGGCGAAATTCTGGCGATGGTCAGCCGTCCAGCATTCGATCCCAATGAATTTGCGGTGCGCATCACGCGTGATGAGTGGAACCAGCTGGTCACCGATCCTGGCAAGCCGCTCCTGAACAAAGCCATCCAGGCGCAGCTCGCTCCGGGTTCGGTGTTCAAGGTCATTATGGCAACCGCTGGACTGCAGGAAGGTATTGCACAGGACCTGGTCATCACTTGCGGAGGCGGCAAGACGTTTTACGGCCGTTTCTTCAAATGCTGGATCGCCGGACATGGTAGTCACGGGACCGTCGGCATCAGCAAGGCGATTTACCAGTCCTGCGATTCCTACTTCTACACGCTGGCCGAAAAGCTGGGCATCAGCCGCATCGCGAAATACGCAACCATGCTCGGGCTGGGGCAAAAGACGGGTGTCGATTTGCCACAGGAAGTCTCCGGCGTCATGCCTTCAGAAGAGTGGAAGATCAAGAACTTCAAGCAGAAGTGGTATGCCGGCGAAACGATTTCGGTGGGTATCGGGCAAGGCGCAGTGGCGACTACGCCGATTCAGCTTGCGAGGGCCGTCGGCGCGGTTACCAGTGATGGACTGTTGGTCCGTCCGCATGTTGCCTTTCCGGATCAATTTCCGCCTGGGTTCAAGCAGGTGTCAAGCTACACAGCCCAGGTGAAGATTCCCATTGACCAGGAAAACTGGATGACGATTACTGACGCCCTAGCGCAAGTGGTGTCGCCCATGGGAACTGCGCCCAGCGCCCGCTTGCCGGGGATTGACTTCGCTGGAAAAACTGGCAGCGCGCAAACCGTCTCCAACCAACTGAAGGCGAGGATGGGTAGCGGGGAAAAGAGCAAGTTCAAGGACAACGGCTGGTTCGTTGGCGTCACACCACGCCGAAATCCTGAAATTGTAGTGGCGGTGCTGCTCGAGGAGGGCGAGCACGGATACTTTGCTGCTCGTGCCGCTTCCCAGGTGATCAAGGCTTACGTCGAGAAACAGCGTAATCGCCAGACACAGGTGGCGAAAGCAGGCGAAGCGACTGGGTCTAAGCAGGCAGAAGTTGCGGCGGTGTGGCACGAAGGCGACGCCAAGAGCCCCGACAAGATGCAAGCCGGACATTTCACGGTTTCAGCCGACGGCAAGACCAAGCCGGTGACGGCGGCGCCGGGGGTGCAAGCCGTGGACAAGAAGATTCCTTCTTTGGATCTGGAAACCACCGAGTCGCACGTCGAGATGGCTCACCCCGAAACTCAACCTCCCGCGGAAGATCAACCGACGGCTCCAGCGACGAGCCCGGACGAGCAGCCGCAACCTGCGGCCAAGAAGCCTGCCGTGGAGCCAACCATCGCGCCCGCCGCCGCGGTTGTTCCCCAGAGGCAGCAATGAGCCGCTATATATCGTTCCGCGACTTCGACTGGGTCCTGTTGGTGCTCGTCTTGCTGATCTGCTCCCTGGGCGTGCTTGAGATCTACAGCGCAACCCTCAGCACTAAGTTTGTGGGGGTACATCTCAAACAGGTGTATTGGATTTTGGGCGGTGTGGGCCTGATGTTCGTGGTCAGCTTCTTTAACTATCACGCCCTGCTCGAGCGTGTGCCGCTCATGTACTTGATTTCCATCGCGTCGTTGGTTGCCGTCGAGGTGTTTGGCAAGAAGTATCTGGGCGCGCGTCGCTGGGTGCAGCTGGGTTCGTTTCACTTCCAGCCATCGGAATGGGTGAAGCTGGTGCTGATACTTGCCATGGCTAAGTACTTCGCCGACACAAAGTCGGAATGTACGGCCCAAGACATCGTCAAAGCCGGAGCGCTGGTCGGCGTTCCCATGTTGATGGTGCTGGCGCAGCCGGATCTGGGTACGGCTCTTACTTACATCCCCATCGCAGTGATGGGCTTGTTTCTTGGTGGAATGAAAGGCCGGCACGCGGTGGTCATACTCGTGCTGGGCGCCTTGCTGGCTCCAGTGGGATGGCATGTTCTCAAGCCGTACCAGCGAGATCGGCTTACCAGCTTCATGGAGCCCGAAGCCGACCCGCAGCGCCATGGGTATCAGGTGATTCAATCCCTGGTCGCCGTGGGTTCAGGAGGCATTTTTGGCAAGGGAACAGCACAAGGCAGCCAGACTCAGGGGCAATTTCTGCCCGTGCCTCATACCGACTTCATCTTTGCCGCCTTTGCTGAAGAACACGGCTTTCTAGGTGCTATGGGCGTGCTGCTGTTATACTTCATAGTACTGATGCGTCTGATCCAGAACGCTCAGACGGCCCCGGATCGAGCTGGTACCTTCGTGGTCATGGGTGTGGTTGCGGTGCTTGCCTTCCACATCCTGGTCAACGTAGGCATGGTCGTAGGTTTCATGCCGGTCACGGGTATTCCATTGCCGTTAATGAGTTACGGGGGATCCTCGGTACTGTTCATGTTTCTGGCGCTGGGAATTGTGATGAACATTCGTATGCGCCGGTTTGTGAACTGAATTGCAACTTTTGGCATTGGACTTTCTTCGCGCTCATCGAGTGCGCTTTTCCGAAGAAACCGGCCTCATTCGCCGGGGAAGCCATTTCAGACTGTAACGGTCGGGCCTCCGAAGAATGACAACAAGATTACGACGGCCCTCACGTACGAGGGCATACCGGCCGCCAGGAGAATAGGCCGGACAGGATTACAAAGCACGTTGATCGAGGCGGGAAACGGCCCCTTGGCTGATGCTGAGCGTGAGGCCACAACCTTCGAAGGCGTGCTCTATACGGTGCTAAAGATTCCACAAATTGTTGCTGCACGAATCAGGACTGGTTCGCATCCCGGTATAAGCCCCGGTGTGCCCTTGGCCTAATCACCTGTAGAGTTTTTCCTGTCCTTCCTATCAACCGCGCCGGCTGAACCGGAGCATTCCATGAACAAGGAACTTTATGTGTCCTCCACGCCCCACGAAACTAAGGTGGCGTTGGTGGAGGACGATCAGCTCGCCGAAGTGTTTTTCGAGCGGGAAAACGAATACACCCTCGCAGGATCCATCTACAAAGGCCGGGTCACGCGCGTGCTTCCCGGCATGCAGTCCGCTTTCGTGGATATCGGGCTGGAGCGCGACGCCTTCCTCTACGTTTCCGATTTTCTCGAGGTTGGTGGCGACGAGGAAGACGAGGAAGAGTTTGGCAGCATTCCTGTGCCGCGTAACGCCGTCGATGTAAGCAAAGCGTACGCCGCCCAGGAGGCCCAACTCAAGGCCGAGTCTGCCGTCGCCGAGCCTGAAATCGCGGAGGAGTCCGAAATCGCAGCCGAAGATTTTGGTCCTGCCGACGGGCCTCCTGTGGGTGAGGATGTCGAGACTTCATCTAGCTCAGACCGGGGCGCGGCGGAAGGAGCGCGGCCTTGGCGAGGACGCCGCCGCCGCCGTGGCGGACGTCGCGGCCAGGGAGAAGAGCGCAATGACCGGCCAGAGCCAAAGATCGAAACTCCAAAGCCCGTCGAAGAAGCGCCGCCCTATGCGGAGACCAGTCCGGTCGCTCGTCCTCGCGCCGATTATGGTCCGCCCGCAGGCTATACCCCAATCGTTCTGCCTGGAGAATCCATTTCCAAGTATCGCAACCTCTCCCGGTCCCCCGCGCCCGAAGCCAAGGACGAAGAGACACGCGAGCGAGGTTCCTTCGCTCCGGTTGAAGATTTCAATCCGTCTGTCCATTCGACCTCGCACGCCGGCGCAGCCGTTCATGAAACCGGAGCGCCAGCCGATGTCGAAGTCGGACACGCCACGGGGGAACCGGATCAGGCCGAGCATGCAATTCCGCCCCCTACCGAGATGTCCGCTTTCGTCGCGCATGACGAAATGGAATCCTCGCATGACGACGCCGAGCCTGAGAAACCTCTCAACACGACAACCGAAGCGTGGGTACCGGAGAGGTCCCACGCGACGGCAACCGACACTCTGCCCGCAGCGCTGCAGAATCAAACTGTCGAACAACTGCCCGCCGAAGCGCAGGGTGCCGAATTTCCGGTCGGCGAAGACCAGGAACAAGATTACAAGGGCGCTGCCACGCAGCGATCGCCAGGATTCCAATCGCGCCAAGCGCCTTCCGTCGCTCCCGAGGGACGTACGCTGGAGCACGAAGTTTTGGAAGACGAGGAGATGGAATTCCATCCTGTTCCTGACGACCTTAACGCGCTGAGCGAAGTGGAAGGCGATGAGGAACTGGTCCTTGAGGAAGAAACCATCGACGCCAACAATGGCGACTCGGACCGCTGGATTCCCAAGATTGCCGATGTAGATGAGGACGAAGTCGTCGCAGCCGAGGAGCGTGGTGAACAAATCTACGGCCCCGATACCGACGAGGAAGAGGAAGAAGAGATCGGCGAGGAGGAAGAGACCAACGGCCGTGCCGAGGTGCGGGCGGCATCCCCCACCGCCGGCTATCAGCAGCGGCAGGCAGGCCGTCCGGGCTACGATCGGCGTGGTTTCCGCGATCGCAATCGCCGCGGTGGTCCGCGCCGCAACTTCCGCGCTCGACCCAATACCAATCGCAATCAGCCGCTCATCACCGATCTGCTGAAGGAAGGGCAGGAGGTGCTGATCCAGATTGCCAAGGAGCCGATCGGCAAAAAGGGCGCTCGCATCACCAGCCATATTGCGCTGCCCGGCCGCTTCCTGGTGTATATGCCCACGGTGAATCACGTGGGAGTTTCGCGCAAGATCGCATCCGACGAAGAACGCCAGCGCCTGAAGCGCATCGTGACCAGTGAACGTGAAAACGGACTAGGCGGATTCATCGTCCGTACCGCCGCCGCCAACATCAAGGAAGAAGATCTGCGCGCCGACATTCGTTTTCTCAAGCATCTGTGGGCTGAGATCAAGAGCCGCGCTGAGAACAGCAAGTCGCCGGCGCTGATCTATCACGACCTGAACCTGGTGGAGCGCGTGTTGCGAGATCAGGTAAATGCCGACTTCTCGCAGATCTGGGTGGACACCGAAGACGAGTACGAGCGCGTCGTGCGCTTCGCCAGCCGCTTCCAACCGTCGCTGGTCCGGCGTATCAAGCTCTACACCAAAGACACACCGTTGTTCGAGCAGTTCGGCATCCAGGACGAAATCAATCGCTCGCTGAAGTCGAAAGTGTGGTTGAAGAGCGGCGGACATATCGTCATCAACCAGACCGAAGCGCTGGTCGCGATCGACGTCAATACCGGCAAGTACGTCGGCAAGACGCAACGGCTGGAAGACACCATCGCCAAGACGAACGTGGATGCGGTCAAGGAAATCGTGCGGCAAATCCGGCTACGCGATCTGGGTGGCATCATCGTCATCGACTTCATCGACATGGACGAGCGCAAGAATCGTCAGAAGGTGATGCAGGCCCTCGAAGAAGCTCTGCGCAACGATCGCGCTCCGTCCAAGGTACTCCAGTTCAACGATTTCGGATTGGTGGCGATTACCCGCAAACGCGTGAAGCAATCGCTGGAGCGCACCCTCGGTGAGACTTGCCCCTACTGCGCGGGTGCCGGCTTTGTTAAGTCGGTACCGACCGTGTGCAACGAGCTTTACATCGAGATGCGCAAGATGGCGAAGCTGCACGACAAGGCCGATATCACGGTGCGCGTGCACCCGGAAGTGGCCAAGGCCCTGAAGGCCAACAACGGCAAGCTGATCTCCGAGATGGAAGACTTGACCGGCAAGACCGTGCTGGTGAAGAGCGATCCGCTATTGCACCAGGAGAACTTCGATATTCACTAATATGGTGGCAAGTTAATTTTCGACTCCAGCGGAAATCTGTACGGCGAAGCCTATGCTGGTGGCTCCCATAACGCCGGCACTGTTTTCAAGCTGACTCCAAATAGAGGAGGGCTGGGTTGGACCGAGACCGTGTTGTATTCATTCCAAGGCACGCCGGAAGGCAGTAGCCCCGATAGTGCTTATCCCTCTGGTGGTCTGCTGTTGGATACAGCTGGCAATCTCTACGGCACCACAGTGTTTGGCGGACCAGCAGGATCTGGGACAGTGTTTAAGCTCACCAAATCAGGAAACAGCTGGAGAGAAAGTGTAATCCATGCATTTGAAGGAACGGACGGAGATGAACCTTCAGGGGCACTGATTTTCGACAGCCACGGCAACCTCTACGGCACGACTAGCGTGGGGGGACCAAATGGCGAGGGAACGGTCTTCGAACTAACTCCCTCAGCGGGCGGGCAGTGGTCTGAAACCATCGTATATTCATTTACTGGGGCGTCCGATGGGGGTGGCCCGTTGGGGAGTCTGGTCATGAACAATGAAGGCGATTTCTTCTGTGTAGCCGCAGAAGGTGGGACCTTTGGAGGAGGGGTAGTATTCGAGATCATACCTTAGCGGCGGGCGACCACAAGCAAGCTTTGTGAGGGATACCCCGTCTCACTTTCTTTTGCTTCTGCGGGCTTGTTGGAGCATGGGGTTCGTGTTTACCTTGGCTTTGGATTCAATGTCTGGTTCACATGTTCGGGATCGCGGGCGATGAGTGCCAGGTAAGCCCGCGTTGGCTGATCCGGCTCCGCCCGGCCCTGTTCCCAATCCCGTAGCGTACCCAGCGGAATGTGATAGCGGGCTGCAAATTCCTCTTGCGTCAGTTCCAAGGCCCGGCGGATGATCTTCGCCTGTGGGGTTCGCTTCATTCGCTTGAGGTCAGTTTCGGTGAGCGGCTGGGCGTCGCGATCCGCGCGTGCGGCGCGCTCAATTGCCTCGGCGGTCATTGACCTGGGAGGCTTAAGCTGTTTTGCCGGAAGTAGTCGTCTTGCTCATGTTGCGTCGCTCTCCGAGCTGAAATAATGCGAATGTGTTCCTCGCGTTCGGTGTAAGCTACAAACAGCACAACGTCACCTTCCGCCATGCCAATGATGACAAAACGCTGCTCGCCATAGTCTTCACGATCATCGAGGCGCTCGACGGCAAAGGGGTCCTTGAACACCGTCTTCGCCAAATCGAAGCTCACGCCATGAGCTTGCAAGTTGGCCTCGGCTTTGGCGTCGTGCCATTCAAATTCCAATTTCATAATACTACGGGATACCAGTAGTCTTGTCGCACGTTGAGAGAAAAACTTGCAGCTGTTTGATCGGCTAGGCGCTTCTTGCTTTCGAAACTTCAATCTCGCCGTTCAGTTCTCCACGCTGGCGAACTTTTTCTCTTCCGCCGCCATGTGCAGACGCATCATGCGAGTCAGGTCTTTGCCCTCTTTCTTCAACTCGCTGACGGCACTTTCCAGGTCGCTGGTCTCGCTCAGGTGCGCGAGCCTGTCGCGAAAACTCTCCAGCCGCACCCGCATTTCGTTGTGCTGCCGCTTCATCTCGCGGGCGAACGACGCCAGCTCCGGACTCATCCTCGCAATAGGTCTCCAGCACCGTGGTCTCTTCGTGCGCGTAGTGTCGGGGAAGCCACTCCGCCATCCACTTGCCGCGGCTCATCGCCTGGTTGGCGGTGGCGAGATCGGTGAAAACCTCCGCGTAGCAGACCATCTGCTCCACGGCGGCATCGAGCTGGTCCAACTGCGCCAGCAGCTCCTCGTGCTCTTTATGAATGCTGACTGTCTCTTCGTGGAATTTGGAATCCAGGCTTGCCATGTGCACCTCGCCAGCTTGATGGTCGTCCTGCGATGCCGACGTCGGCAGTGATGGAAATCACCGGCCGGCGTGATGTCCGGTGCTCAGGCGCCACAAACAAAACCGGAGCTGCCAGCTCCGGTCCATGGTGCGTTTCTCAGCTTCTCAGCCTATTTCTTGCCTTGCACCGCCGCCAGGCATTGGCCAAAGAGGTCCAGCAAATGCTGGGCATAGTCTTCGGCTTTCGAAACCGTGCCGCCCTTGAATCCGGCTTCGGGCGACGCCGGTCTTTCCATACCCAGTGGTGACGGCGATGAATTTCATCATGTCCAGTGCGATGTCTTCATTGCGGCGCATGATCAAGTTATTGACGCCGTGTTCATCCATAAGTATGCTGACCTCCCTGTCGCCGGCCTCGAATGCCGACGGGCAAGAATCATAGCAGAGAGTCGGGCTTCAGACCTCGAACCCAACGTGGCACACTCGACCCACGATGTAATCGTGATAACTCCTGCCGCGATCGATGCGCACCAGTTCCACCGGGTGCTGCGGGTTACGCGGCCGTAACACCAGGTGATCGCCGGAAACCGATACGTAGCCGATGAGGCAGCGGGCCTCGGCCTGCACCGCATAGATGTTGGGTTGCAAGCGGCGGTATGGTTGCAGGAATTGTAGTGCCGATCCAACAACAAAGTGGCGCCCGCGGCGGATGCGCGGAAACATGCCTCCGGCGGCCTTGGCGTCGAGCCGGACAGCACGAAGCGCAGCCACTCGCTGCGATTGCCGGCATCGTTTGGCTTTAGCTTACGCAGAAATGACTTGCTGAAATGGCGGCTTTCGCGCACTTGCTCCGGGCGTGAAACGGGGCAGGCGGGCGGCTTGCTCCCCGCTGACCACGGCCACGCTCTCGAATCCCGTGAGCCCTGCCGGAAATGAGGCCCGGCGCTGAATCTCCCCCACATCCGCCAGGTCAAGCACGCCGATGTTGAGGGTTTGGAGCAGACGGTCCATCGATTCCAGGCTGAGACCACGGCGGGCATTGAGGAAGTTGGAAAGGTGGCCTTGCTGAAACCCGGCTTCGCGGGACAAGCCGCTTCCGGTCAGCTCCCCTCGCTCGATTCGGGCCCGGATGTGCGCGCGCAGTTTGTCCTGCAAGTCTTGAAGGGTCATGTTGGTTGGTTTTTCTAGAAGCTATACATGTACTTTAGTAATATTCCCAAAGCAATAATTTTGTTGACTCTCCGGATTCCCCTATGCCACAGTCGAAATGTCGCCAGGTTCTGCGGTTCTGGCCGAGGTAAATGAACCGATGATGGAGACAGAAACAAAAGGTGAGGAAAGAACATTTGCTGAGTTACGGCGCAAGGTCCGGGAGGCCGACTCTGCTTTCGGCAGCTACGGAAAAGCTCCTGCGCACTCTGCGCTTCTCGGGAAGGCTCAGTGTAGTCGTGAAGAACGGATGCATTCTGAAGTCCGGTTACGAAGAGGGCTATTTCAGCCGCCAGCAAGACGAGCGGATGATACCTTGAAAACCAAACGGCAGTTGCGCGGCCAGGAATCCTACGTCGCACTTATGGATGTCAGACGGTTGCGTGCGCTGCCAGCATAACGTTTTTCACATAACTAAATAACCGATAGCAGGTCATCGTAAATGAAACGAGCCCTGTGTACAGGCCCTGATGGTCATTCGGGTCTGTCGCAGGGCTCTTCGCTGTTATGACGAGAGGAAGTTAGGAAGGACAACCAATGCAACTCGCCACTTACGAACTGAAATACTGTGAACGGTGCGGCTCGCTGAGATTACGCCGGGCCGCGTCTGCCGAAGCCTATTGCGAGCCCTGTGGACGAATTCTGGTCAACTACTCACTCCTGCAATCATGCGAAGCGGGCGAATCTGTTGCTGCGCAAACCTAGAGGAAAATCCGCTATCGCTCTCAGTAATCGATCGACGAGGCGCAGACCGCGCTGCCGCTCGGGAGGCTGCAATGAAGGGCGGCACACCATCGCAATCGCAGTTACGGCTGTTCACTGCCAACAACTCCGCCGAAGAAGGCGACGAGTTCGACCCGCGGCCGGAAATCTTGTGCTACCGCGGACAGACGCTCGCCATTGTGCGGCATTTCTTCGAGATCTCTTCGCAAGTTGGCAGGCTTCCTTCGTTGCTGGGAAGAGAATTTTTCCGCGCCCGCGTTTCCCACCACGCCATTCCCAGCTTCGAAGACCAGGCGGTCTTCGTGCGCGACGTCGAGCTTTGCTTTGCCCGGCTCAGCGAGCCCCATGCCGAAATGATCACCCTGGTCGGACTGTATTCCTTCTCCCGCGACGAGGTGGCGGAGATGCTGCGCGCCAGCAGGAGCTGGGTAAACAATCGCGTTGCCGAAGCTCTGGATGCTCTCAGCGAAATCTTTCTGCAGGCCAGGCTGCTTCGCGAGGATCGTCCCGATCGCAGGCAGGTCCAGGTGACATCGCGATCCATACCGCGTGACATTGCTGCATGGCGGGAGCGCTCGGTCCGCAAGCCACCCTTAAACGCATACTCAACCGTCTGCGGACCGGCGTCGGCAGATGCCCGCATGAGAGCGGTCGACCGGGAAATCAAGAATCTGCGCTGCGCCGCGGCAAGCGCAGGTGAATTCGCGGCGGAGGCCCGCAAACATTGACTTGCCTAGCGCCTATCCCTAACATGGCACGCCAAGGGTGTTTTCCACTTCTGATGATCGACCAGACCGTTTCCCACTACCGCATTGTGGAAAAACTTGGCGGCGGCGGTATGGGAGTGGTGTATAAGGCCGAGGACCTGAAGCTCGGCCGTTTCGTGGCCATCAAGTTTCTGCCACCCGATGTTGCTCACGACCCGCTAGCCCTGGCGCGCTTTCGTCGCGAGGCGCGCGCGGCCTCCGCTCTTAACCATCCCAACATCTGCACCATCCACGAGATTGACGATTATGATAACCAGGCCTTCATCGTCATGGAGTTTCTGGATGGCGTCACCCTAAAGCACCTGATCGGCGGCCACCCGCTGGAGTACATCGCCTGCTGGAGATCGCCCTGGATATCGCAGACGCTCTGGATGCCGCGCATGCGGAAGGAATTATTCATCGCGACATCAAGCCGGCAAACATTTTCGTGACCAAGCGCGGGCACGCCAAGATCATGGATTTCGGACTGGCCACCGTGGTCCCAGCCAAGACCACGGCGCTGGTGGATGCCCAGGACACCATGGAGCACGCCCGCGCGCACCTGACCGATCCCGGCACCACCATCGGGACGGTGGCCTATATGTCACCCGAGCAGGCGTTAGGCAAGCCTTTTGACGAACGCACCGACCTGTTCTCCTTCGGCGCGGTCTTGTACGAAATGGCTACTGGGGTTTTGCCGTTTAAAGGCGACACCACTGCCGCCGTCTTCGATGCCATTCTGCACAGGGCCCCGTTGGGGCCAGTCCGCTTCAACGAAGAGTTGCCGGTTGAACTGGAACGGATTATCCACAAAGCGTTGGAGAAAGACCGCGATCTGCGCTATCAGCACGCCTCCGACATGCGTTCCGATCTAAAACGGCTGGAGCGGGATAAGCGGATTGAAAATGATCCCACGGTGTCCATCGCCGCCGTAAGCCGACGTGGAACCGCTGTCACAGCCGCAGTGACGGAAGTTCCGCCGGCGTTGCCCAAGCGCGATCGGTCAGCGTGGTTACCATCCACACCGGCGCGCGACGGACGCCAAACCGCCCCGTCGCAGCAAATTGGTTTGGTTAGTGCCGCTGCTATTGGCTATCGTTGCCGCAGCTGGCGTTTGGTTCTGGCATTCCCGGCAAACCCCGGTGCTCACCGAAAAAGACACCATCGTCTTAGCGGATTTCAACAACACCACCGGCGAGCCTGTTTTCGATGCCGCGCTGAAGCAAGCCTTAACCGTTGATCTGGAGCAATCACCATTCCTCAACGTACTCTCCGATCAGAAGGTCGACGATCAGCTGCGCTTCATGGGACATTCCCCCGACACTCGTCTTACCGAAGACATCGCGCGACAAGTCTGCCAAAGGACCGGCGAGCAAAGCGATGCTGCTGGGCTCCATCTCATCGCTTGGGCAGCCACTACGCGATCGGGCTGAAGGCCATCAACTGCCGCACCGGCGACTCGCTGGGAAATGAACAAGCCGAAGCCGGCCAGTCGCGAGCAAGTGTTGAGCGCGCTGGGCAAGGCGGCGACCCAGTTGCGCGGAAAGCTGGGCGAGTCGCTGGCCTCGCTGCAAAAATACGACACCCCGGTCGAACAAGCCACTACCCCTTCGCTGGAGGCGCTGCAGGCCTATAGTCTCGGCCTCAAGATGCAGAACACTCAAGGAGACGCCTCCGCCGTCCCGTTCTTCAAGCGCGCCATCGATCTGGATCCTAACTTTGCCATGGCCTATGCTCGCCTGGGCGTGGCCTACTTCAATCTCAATCAGCCCACCCTGGCAGCCGAAAATACAACCAAAGCATATGAACTTCGCGACCATACCAGCGCGAAAGAGAAGTTGTACATTACCTGCCACTATCACGATCTGGTCACCGGAGATGTGGACCAGACCATCGCCGCCTATCTTCTACTGCGCCAGACCTATCCTCACGAGGAGTCTTCCTACACCAATTTGAATTCTGCCTATACCTCCATCGGCAGGTACGAACAGGCCCTGGCGGAAGCGCAGAGCGCATTGCAGGTGGATCCCAACGATGTGATCAACTACACCAATCTCGCCGCCAGCTATCTCAATCTGAACCGCTTCAGTGAAATGAAGGCGGTGTTGGAACAGGCGCAGGCCCGCCATTTGGAGAACCAGGCGATGATCTGGGACTTCTATGCGATGGCTTTCCTGCGTGGCGATTCGGAGGAAATGGCGCGCCAGTTGGCGGCGGCCATGGGCAAACCGGGCATGGAAGACCAGATGCTTGCCCTGCAATCGGACACCGACGCCTATTTTGGCCGCCTGGAACAGGCACGCGAGTCCACGCGATTGGCGCGGGCTTCCGCGTTGCGTGCAGGCTCTCAGGAAGCGGCGGCGCTTGTGGCAGTTGGACGGTGCCCTTCACGAAGCCGAATTGGGCGATCCGCAGCGCGCCCGCCAGCAGGCTTTGGAAGCTCTTGGCGTCTGGTTCCAGCAAGAACGCCCAGAGCGTGGCAGCTCTTGTCCTGGCGCGCAGCGGCGATCGCAAACGCGCGCAGTCGCTGGCTGATGACCTTAGCCGGCAATACCCCTCCGACACCTTGGTCAACAATTACTGGGTGCCCGTCCATACGAGCGGCGATTGCCTTGGATGAGAAAAATCCCGGCGCTGCTCTCGAAGCCTTGCAACCGGCCGCACCTTATGAACTGGCTTCGCCTCTTCCTGGAATAGCTTTTCTTTACCCCGTTTATCTGCGAGGCCTGGCGTATCTGCAGGCGGGCCAAGGCAAATTGGCCGCGGCCGAGTTTCAAAAGATCCTCGACCATCGCGGGATCATACTGAACTTCCCTACTGCCGCCTTGGCGCATCTCCAGTTGGCCCGTGCCAAAGCCATGGCCGGAGACAAGGACGGCGCCCGCGAAGCCTATCGTGACTTCCTGGCTTTATGGAAGGATGCCGATGCCGGCAATCTTGTGCTGCGGGAAGCCAAAGCCGAGTACGAAAAGCTGAAGTAACCACGCCAAAGCGGCGTTTCAACTATGCTGTTGTGGGCACTTATTTGTTGTCATGTTGTAGACGCTTTATTTGTTGTCGTCACGAGGAGCTCCAGCTCCGAGGAATCTGCTGTTCATTCAAGTGCGCTGACTCTTCAGCAGCCTGCAAAAAATTGGGCACCGGATTTCTCCGGCGCCCATCCATGCTTCAATTCATCAGATCACTTGCCTTTACAGAAGGCGACGTGATCGTAGAAGGCTCCGAGGAATGCACCATATCCCTCGGTCAGGTTTAGCGTTACCTGTATCCAAAGGATATAAGCGCAGTCCGGGTTGGGAGCCAGGTTGAAGTCCTGTCCTCCCGCCGGTGAGACCGTCTCGCCATCCGCCGAGATCGGCTGGATTGACGGCCGGCGGCAAAGGAGGCGGAGGCGTCGGGCCTTCGATATACACCGTCGCCGAGCCCAGGAACGGATGATAGGACGTGAACAGAGCATGCACGTCGGTTGTGATCTTTCCGCAACCGCCCCCGGTTACGGCAAGTTCCTTGGCATCGATCAGCACTACGGCGCGTTCGGTGTCGGTGAACCCGCCCCAGTTCGGATGATGTTGCTGCTTGTATTCGGTGTTGCTCATCACAATCTTCTCGCGCACATTGGAAGCCAAAATCGGAATGGTTCCAACCTTACGCGCCTCGAAGAAGAGCTTGAAGCGGTGCATGCGTGACTTCTGAGCGGCGGACAACGAATCCCCCGCCTTCAGTGCCGGCGCAGGCGTCGTCAGGTCAAACTGCTCAAAGGTGAGTTTGGTGGTATTCAGGTCCACCATGTCAACGAACCCTCCGACAAACAGGCCATTCCCATTTGCTACCAGATCGTTTTGCCGCGGTACTTCGATCCAGCCACCCGGCTTCACGGGTTGGTTGAGCGTCACAGAAATATCCGGCGGACCATTGCGGTGAATCACCGTGACTGGTGCGCCAGGATTATTGACCCAGTAATTCGCTGAGCGCAGCACGAAGGCAGAAGTTCCGCTTCCCAGTCGAAATACTCCAACTGCCCAATTACGGTGGGAGCGATCTGGGAGGCGTCCATATCGGACACCGGCCCAAGACCGTTCCCGCGGGATTGTATTCACCCCAACGGAAGTGATACTCCAGAGCATCGGGATCGCTGCCATTGGGCAACAGGCCTCTGCAGTGGAATGGTGTCGGTGAAGGCTAGATTTCCCGCTGTGGTCAACCCATCGGAGGTGAAGTCGTTGTAGATAGGATCAACCCGGTATTGGCCAACATGGGTGAATAGATGGAATGGGATTGCCATCTTGCGGTGGCGGTTCTTTCAGGCAAAGGCGCACGCAGAAGCATGGTCCAATATTGTCGCGTCCGGGCGTGCGGCCCTGCGATCGCGGTTCCGCCAGCAATACGATCCCCCGGGTGTCTCTACCCGGAAATACACATCCGGACCGCCAACCAGTTCAAGGTTGATCCAAGGCGACAGGGGTGTCTGCTCGAAATCGATGGGCAGGTAGTCGATGCGGAACTTGCCCGCTCCATCGGTTATGTCCAGATCCCAGATCGTCGTCCTGCAGCCAGTCGGTATCGAATGCTCGCACTTTTACGCCGGCGATGGGAGAGTCGTTCTCGCAGTCCACCACAATGCCGCAAATGACCCACGCCCCAAATCGGTGGCGAATGGAGCACCAGTAACGCTGATGGGACGCAATATTCAAAGGCTGCCATCAGACCGTTCGTCGGTGTTACGCCACGCCGGCTGCAGAGTCGTGATCGAGAACTGCAATGGCTGGGGGGCCTTTGGCGTCGGTTTGCGGTGGGGAACCGTTCCGCAATAGACGTCGATCTCGAAAGCCTCGCCACCGTATTTCTGCTGCGTCGCCGAGCTCGAAGCTAAAGGAGCCGTCATCGCCGGTCGTGGTTTCGGCCAGCAGCGAGGAAGCCTTCTGCTTGACATCGTCGTCGGACAAGATGGCGAACGTGTCCTTGGGCGCCGCTGCCGCCAGCAAGGTGATGCCTTCTTTGGCGCGGCTCCGGTAGAGGCGTACCTTGACTTGGGAAAGTGGTTCTGGACAATCCGGGCAGATGTAACCACAAAGTCTGCCTTTGAAGATGTATCTCATAGATGGTACCCCTTTCTGGCCCGCAGCTTGTGAGCTGCGACTGTTGTCTGAACGGCATCCATAACCAATGAACGCCATTCGCAAGCTTTGCGACGCTGGAAAGGCAAGTCTGTCGTCTGCATCCCTCTGAGCGAACGCGAAATCTTGTTTTAGAACAACGCTTTAAGTCTTCAGCGATTCAACTCGGGCGCCGCCAGTGATATGGCAGCAACCCCGGTCGCTGAGTTTTGCCCCTGTCGGACATGTAGCTTCCTCTCTTTCCGGCGAAGTGAATTGTGGAAATTAGGCGTTGGCAAAAAATGCCCGCGCCGACCAAAATCACAGGGAAGAAACGGTGCTGGAAGACTTTTCTGATCGCACCGTGAGGTTGAGTGTGGAGACGTTACACCGGCTGATTGCGGAAGTCAATGGCACCTAAGCGCCTTTTGCTAAACATCTGCGCTGAGCCTGTCGAAGGTGTGCCAGTTGTCGGTAGTCCTTGTCAGCATTAAGTAGCATGAAACAGAAAGCCGATACCTCGCCTACTAACGTCGGCGCGTGTTGACAACCTCATGCTTACAGCGGCGCTCGGCTACCGACTACTGGCAACTGACTACTGACTACTGCCTGCCTCCCGACTGCTGCTAGAATTTCCTTAGCCCTTATGCCCATCCGCAAGCTATCCGGTTCTGAAGTTCGGTCCATGTTTCTGCGCTATTTCGAGCAGCACGGACACAAGATCGTGCGCTCGTCGTCGCTGGTTCCGGCCAACGATCCCACGCTGCTGTTCACCAACGCCGGCATGAACCAGTTCAAGGACGTCTTCCTCGGCATCGAGAAGCGCGACTACTCGCGCGCCACCACCTCGCAGAAGTGCGTGCGCGCCGGCGGCAAGCACAACGACCTGGAGAACGTCGGCTTCACCAATCGCCACCACACCTTCTTCGAGATGCTGGGCAATTTCAGCTTTGGCGACTACTTCAAGAAAGACGCCATCGCCTTCGCGTGGGAGCTGGTCACCTCGCCCGAGTGGTACGGCATTCGCGAAGGACAAGCTCTACGCCACCATCTTCAAGGGCGAGCAGGGCATTGCGCGCGACGACGAGGCCTACGAGCACTGGATCGCCACCGGAGTGGCGCCCTGAGCGCATCTTACGAGATGGGCATGAAGGACAACTTCTGGATGATGGGCGACACCGGCCCCTGCGGCCCGTGCAGCGAGATCCATTACGACATGGGCCCCGAGGCCAGCGATGCCGGACACACCGATTGCCAGTTCGGCTGCGAGTGCGGGCGCTACGTCGAGATCTGGAACCTGGTGTTCATGCAGTTCGACAAGCAGCCCGATGGGGAGATGCGCCCGCTGCCCAAGCCGTCGATCGATACCGGCGCCGGCCTGGAGCGCGTCACGGCGGTCATGCAGGGCGTGATCTCGAACTACGACACGGATTTGTTTGTGCCGCTGATCAAGCGCGCAGCGGAGTTGACCGGAGCCTCGCTGGACATCGAGCTAAAGAAAGAAGATGAAGAGGAGCGGCATCATCAGGCGGCATCGCTGCGCGTCATTGCCGACCACGCGCGTGCGTCAACGTTCCTCATATCTGACGGCGTGGTACCAGCGAATGAAGGCCGCGGCTATGTGCTGCGCAAGATCATTCGCCGGGCGATTCGGCATGGGCGGCTGCTGGGACAGGACAAGCCGTTTCTGTTCGAGATGGTGTTCGCAGTTCGCGACCTGATGAAGGATGCTATCCCGAGTTGATCGAAACGGCGAACCGCGTGTCGGAGACGATCAAGGGCGAAGAGACGAGATTCGCGCACACGCTGGACGATGGGACTGAAGCAACTGGAGAAGTGATTCGCTGGCATGCTCACCCGTGCTAGGAATTGATCGAAAGCGCACAGATAGCTGCCGGCGGAATTCGCAAGATATGCGAGGACACGTCGCGGAGCGAATCGACAGCTCGGAGACGGCATTCGGGCGAAGTACTACTTCCGGCGAGGCGAGTGCAAGGACGCTGATCGGACGCCGTGCTACGTTTCGTGGTGACGAAGCCTTCAAGCTTTATGACACCTTCGGTCTCCCGCTCGACTTCATTGAGGACGCCGCCGGGACCGGGGCATTCCGTTCGATCGAGACGGGTTCGATCGCCGCCATGGACGAGCAGCGCAAACGCGCGCAGGCTTCCTGGAAGGGCGGTGCCAAGGCGACGGCCAGCCCGCTATATCAGTCGCTCCCGCGCACCGAGTTCGAGGGCTATCACAAGACGCTCTCCACCGGATGCTGAAGTGCTGGCCATCATCAAGCCGCACGATGGCACGGGAGTCGGTGCGCAGGAGTTGAAACCTGGCGAGCGCGGCGAGATTGTGCTCGATCACACGCCGTTCTACGCCGATGCGGGCGGGCAAGTCGGCGATGTCGGCTGGCTGCTACGGCGAAGACCACAACACACTCGTCGCCGAAGTTGAAGGCGTCACCTATCCCGGTGCAGGGAGTGCGCGCGCATCGCGTCGTCGCCAAGCAGACGATCCACGTCGGCGACAAAGTGGACGCGATGGTCAACGACGAAGTCGCGCCGCGCCACCATGCGCAACCACACCGGCACGCATCTTCTGCATGCCGCGCTGCGCAATGTGCTGGGCACGCACGTGAAGCAGGCGGGCTCGCTGGTCGATCCCGCGCACTTGCGCTTCGACTTCTCGCACTTCGCCGTCGGTCGACGACGAAGAGTTGCAGGACATTGAAGACCTCGCCAACAGCGAGGTGCTGCGCAACGATCGCGTCGAGGTGATCGAGGACGTGCCCATCGACGTCGCCGTCAACGAGTACCACGCGATGGCGCTCTTCGGCGAAAAGTATGGCGACCGGGTGCGCGTCATCCGCATTGGCGACTTCTCCACCGAACTGTGCGGCGGCACGCACACCGCGCGCCACCGGCGAGATCGGCCTGATCAAAGTCCTGAAAGAAGGCAGCGTCTCCAGCGGCGTTCGGCAGACTGGAGGCCGTGACCGGCGAAGGCTCGCTGCGCCACTTCCGCAAAGATCATCAGCTCGAAAACGTTGTCTCGACGTTGGTGCGAGGCGGCGACGATCAATCTCCTGCCGACGCCCTGAAGCAGGAACTGGAGCGCCGCGAAGAAGAGTTGAAGAAGCTGCGCAAGGAACTCGACCAGGCGCGCATGAAGTCGGCTTCCACCTCAGTCCAGTCGGCGGCGGAGAACGTGCGCGAGGTGAAGGGCGTCAAGGTGCTGGCCACGCGCGCCGACAATCTTGAGCGCGCGCAACTGCGCGTGCTGATCGACAACCTGCGCAACAAGCTAGGCTCGGGCGTGGTGGTGCTCGGCTCGGTCAGCGACGGCAAGGTCGCGCTGATCGTCGGCGTGACCAAGGACCTGACGTCGCGCGTGCAAGCCGGAAAGATCATTGCGGAAGTCGCGAAGAAGGTCGGCGGCTCCGGTGGCGGGCGTCCCGACATGGCCGAGGCCGGCGGCAAAGATCCTGCCGCGCTGGATTCTGCCCTGGCCGAAAGTTATGGCGTGGTAGAACGCTTATTGCCGTAGAATAGGCCGCAAGCGACGCAAGGAGATTTCGTGCGCAAGACTAATGATATCTTGATGCTTGCTCTCGCCGCTAGCTGCTTTGCGTCATGGACTGCGCGCAAGATGCTGCAAGCAAGCCGTCCAGCCTGGAGACGATTGCAGGCTGCCTGCAGAGCTCGGAGGGTCAATACAGTCTTATCGACGACACCGACACGATTCATCACCTTGTCGGCGGCGCCTCAAAGCTCAAGCCTCATGTCGGCCACGAGGTCGAAGTCACCGGTAAGCCTGGGGTGCGGACCTTAGACACCACCCCTCCGGGCGGTGCATCGGCTGCGGTGACGCAAGCGGTTTTTGAAGTAAAGAGCGTGAAGCATATCGCGGACACGTGCAAATAGGCGCGGCAAGGGTTCGGTCTTAGAGTGGTGTCAGTTGTACTAGGACGGATGTAGCTCCGCGATCGAAGCAGCGGCGATGCGTGCGGCGTCGCCTATTCGTCAACCCAAATCGCATCTAAGCCGTAAATCGAAAGGAGACCGATTGTGCGAAAGACATTGATGTTCACTCTAGTGCTACTGATCTCGGCTGTTTGGTTGCAGGCCCAAGACGCTGGCCAGACTATGGGCAAGACGTCCGACCTGATGACCGTCCAAGGCTGCCTGCAGGTTTCTAATGGTCGATACAGCCTCACCGAAAGCAATGGGGATGTCCATCAGCTTACAGGCGCCGCCACCAAGCTCAGCAAACACGTCGGCCACGAAGTCGAAATCACCGGCACGCCTAGAACGAGGACTGCGAGCACCACGGAACAGGGCGCCGCATCCACCGCCCACGTAGTACCAGCGATTGGAGTGAAGAGCATTAAGCATATAGCGGACACGTGCACGACCAAGTGAAGCAGCGAGCGACCTCGGCGCTGTAAGCCTGGGACAACGCTAGAAATGAATCTGGCTTGGTTGACTTAACCGTCCAAGAATTGCGATCCCGAGGCTTTGCTATCGAGGAGCCTGCTTTCCGCGTTCAGAGGAAAAGCAGGCTTCTCGGTGATTAGATCCCCCCGAATCGACATCCAGCGTGGGCTGCTGCGCCGACATTGCAGTGTGCTCGCTTGAGCACTCGTCCTCAAAGTACGGGAGCGCCATCAAGATTGGAGGGCACTGTGCCGGAGCGGGACCCGACCGTAGTTGAAGCCAACCAGAGATTGCATCCGCTCACCAGGAGATAGTCGCACGCATTCAGTCTCGCGATCTTGCAGTGGCCGGCTTCGTTACTCTGGCTGGCACTCTTATCACGATAGCGGTAACCAAGCCTGGGTATGCAGTTTGTAGCCGTAGCTGTCGGATTCGTGGCCCTGGCGGCTGCGCTGCTCAGTTGCCATCACGACATCATCGTTGGCTACCTGGGACTTTTTCAGCATCGGTTGTGTAAGAGCGAGGAATTGGAGACCAACTGGTTCTCCCAGCAGCACTCCCTTCGCTTACTTAAGGCTAGAGGTTTTAGGGACTTCTCTTTCGGTTTTCTGGTTTCCGTTGTTGGAGTTGTCCAGTTTCCTCATTCCCTTTCGCCGTGAGGAAGGACCCTCATAGACACGGGAAGACCTTGTCTTGTTGCTCAGTGCCATTTCCCTTGGCGTCGGCTATTGGCTACATCGTGATATGCACATTTTTCGAGTGAAACCGACTGCATCAAACAGTGTATCTGCGACCTGACGCGTGACCGGCTGCCATGCATCAGCCTACTGACAAAGACAAGCTGGAGCGATTGATCCGAGGCCCGCCACACAATTTAGCAGAATTTCTCTGCCACTGTGGTCACCCTCGACCTTTTCAGACTGAGGCAAACCCCAGATCCCCCGCTCGGCCCGTAGCCCCGGTTGGGATGATGGGTAGGAGGAAGGCTTAGGGCCGATCGCCGACAGCCGAATGCTTTGCCCGCAAGAAGCGGAGTGACACCCTCGGCTGATTGAAGCCTAGAGTGAAGTTGTATGGGGGTCCTTCGACTCGCCGGCGAGGGGCGGGCTCGCGCAGGATGACAGCCGCCGTGGCAACGATCTTAGGAAAATAGACTGCATCCGACGCTGCTCATAACCCTCTAAACGGTATAAGGTGGTTAGTTATGGCGATTGGTGAAACGGTTTACGTGAACAACGTCCGCGAGCAGTTGCTGGCTGGACGCGAGCGGCTGAGCGATGTGCTGGAGGGCGGAGAAAGCGAACATGTCCTGCGCCTGCTGAACGAGATCGACGAGGCCCTGCATCGCATTGAGCAAGGCACGTTTGGCATCTGCGAAGTGTGCCACGCCGATATCGGCGAAGATTGGCTGCGCGAGAACCCGCTAACGCGGTCTGTCTGGAGTATATGACGCCGAAGCAGCAACGCGCTCTGGAGTATGACCTGGAGCTGGCGGCGCAGATCCAGAAAGGACTGTTGCCGCCCGCGGATGTCGCCATCTCCGGCTGGGACATTTCGTTTCACTATCAGCCCGCGGGTATGGTGAGCGGCGATTATTGCGACGTGATCAAAGATGACGGCCACCTCAATTTCATCATGGCCGATGTTTCCGGCAAAGGTGTCGCAGCCGCCATGCTGGCCTCGAACTTGCGTGCGGTGTTCCGCTCGCTGATACCGCTGCGCCTGTCGGTCGAGGAGCTGATGGTGCGCGCCAATCGTCTCTTCCGCGAGACCGCACTGCCCAATCAATACGCCACCCTGGTGTTTGGACGGACTTCGAACCAGGGCGAGCTGGAGATGGCGAACGCCGGCCATCTGCCAGTGTTGCTGGCGGGCAAATCGTGGCGTGACAACATTCGAGAGTAAGTGCAAGCCGCTGGGCTTTTTCTCAGACGAAAAAGTGAATGTGGTGAAAACCATCATGTCGCCCGGCGACACCGTGGTCCTGTACACCGATGGAGTCAGCGAGGCCAGTAATGCCGATGGCGAGGAATATGGCGTCGAAGCCTTGCGGAAGCTTATTGCGGAGCAGCCGCCATCATTCTGCCCGGCCGCGCTGGTGAAGGCCTGCAAACAGCGCCTGGCGGAATTCCGTGGAGCCGAGGAGCGCGCCGATGACGAGACGCTATTGGCGATTCAGTATGCGCCAGCAATGGCGGCATCTACGATGTCGGAAGCGCGGTCGGCCGGATCACTCGTATAACGCGCGAGGCACAGGAGAGCGCAGGGAAAGTTGGTGCCGAAGAAGGGACTCGAACCCCCACACCCTTGCGGGTACATGGACCTGAACCATGCGCGTCTGCCAATTCCGCCACTTCGGCGAGTGGATGCGAGTGAGAACTGCAACTCGCGATCGGGAAGCATAATTATTGTAAAGGCGGCGTTAGCGATTAGCAATTCGCTCTTCAGCTCGCGGCCTCGGCGGCTTCGCTGGTGCCTTGGGCTTCGTATTCCTTCAACTTATTGTGCAAAGTCTTCAAGCTGATGCCGAGGATATCGGCGGCGCGCGTCTTATTGTTGTTGGTGGATTCCAGAGTCTTGAGGATGAGCAAGCGCTCGGCCTCGCCCACGGTGGTGCCGACGTCAAGACGCACCGCATTTGCCTCCTCCACGGGAGGGCGTGGGGCAACGTGGCCGAATCCCGGCGGCAAGTGCCTGGGTTCAATCAACGCGCCGTCGCACACGATGACCGCCCGTTCCAGCGTGTTGCGCAATTCGCGAACGTTTCCAGGCCAGGCGTGCGCCTGGAAGGCATTGGTCACGGTATCGCTGATGCCGGCGACACTGCGGTTGTGCTTTTCGTTCATGTCGGCCAGCAACGATTGCACCAAGTCGGGAAGATCGTCTTTGTGCTCGCGCAGCGGCGGCAAGTGGATGTTGAAGACATTCAAACGGTAATAAAGATCGTTGCGTAAACTGCCGCGCGCAACCGCTTCTTCCGGAGGCTTGTTGGTAGCGGCGAGGACGCGCACGTCGACGGAGGTCTCGGACTTGCTGCCGAGGCGTCGCAGTTTGCGATCTTCCAGCACACGCAACAACTTCGCCTGAGTACCAATCGGCATCTCGCCGACTTCGTCGAGCAGCAACGAGCCGCCTTCGGCCAACTCGAAACAACCGGTGCGGCGTTCCACCGCGCCCGTGAAGGCGCCCTTTTCATGTCCAAAGATCTCACTCTCGATAAGTGTCTCCGGAATGGCGGCGCAGTTGATGGCGACAAATGGCTTGGGCTTGCGGTTGCTGAGCGAATGGATCGTGCGTGCCACCAGTTCCTTGCCGGTGCCACTCTCTCCCGTGATGAGCACCGATGCGGTGCTGGGAGCCACCATCTCGATCAAGCGGAACACTTCCTGCATCTTCTTCGAGGGACCGACCAGCGAGCCCAGTACGCCAACGTCGCGCAGCTTGCGCCGGCTGGCTTCTAATTCGCGCTCGGTGCCACGAATGCGGGAAGCATTCTGCAGAATGTTGCGCAGGCGGGTGGGATTCACGGGCTTTTCGATGAAGTCGAAGGCGCCAATCTTCATGGCACTGACGGCGGCATCGACGCTGCCTTGAGCGGTGAGCAGGATGACGGCCACGGCTTGCGGCTGAGCCGCGATGTGCTGCAGCAACTCCATGCCATCCATCCGAGGCATCTTCAGGTCGGTGATCACAATTCCCGGGTTCCAGGACTCGACTTTCTCCAGTCCTTGTATCCCATCCTCGGCGGTTGCGGTATCGTAGCCCCAGGCGCCGAGCAGTTCTGCCATACCTGTGCGTTCGTTTTCCTCGTCCTCTACGATCAAGATTTTTTCTCGCATGGGAAAGAAACGCCTCTTGCAACTCCAGTGATGAACGCATATGGCGTGCCGATACGCCAATAACCACTTAGATGCGAACTAAAGGCTGAAGCTCAAAAACGCGGCAGCTCCTCTCGTCGGGGAACAAACGCGATTACGAGAGCTGCCAATAAAGTACCATTTTTGAACCACTTTCGCTCAAGCCGTGTGTCTGGAAAGCAACTCAAGGGATCAGGCTGGGCATCGAGGCGACCGCCAATCCGCCGGTAAGCGTGTGCGAGAAAGCTTGGCGTCACGAGGTGCAATGAGCCGCGGGAACCCAGCCGCGCAGCACGGCATTCCTTTTAAGCCAGGACGTTGAGAGGCGGCGTCGCGACCGCTTCATTGTTCGGTAGTCGAATAGGTTGCCGAAGAATGCGCCGCGCAACGGCAATTTTGGTTTGAGTTCGGCGCGAGCGATGGATAAAATGCAAAATTTGTCCGAGCCGGGTAGCGTCGACCCCTAGGGGATTTTGGGCTCAGAAGCTTGCGGGTTCTTACTAGGCAGATCATAGTTGTTCTATAGTTATTCTTTAACGATTCCCGAATCGGTACAGCAAGCTCTGGTTCGTGACTTTGCCATTCGCATAGGTGAAAGAGGTTTCTGTTGAAGCTTGTTTTACTTGTCTTTCGTAGCCAGAATGTGCAGGGGGTTGGGGAAAAAAGGCCGATGGCGGGGGCACAAGTCAGTAAACACCCCTTGACGAATAAAAGAGAGACAACCTGACAGAAGCTTTGTTAATCTTCCCCATTGCTGTACAATCATTTGCGGTTGCGAGCAGGACGATTGCCTGCACTTGTACTAGGACAATTGAATCGAACCCGAGCTGGGCCACGTTGCTTACGGTACTGCTAGAGTTCCGGAGGATTTCGAATGTCTTCTCGTATTGGAGTAGTCCCGACGCGCATCATTGCGACATTGATTACGCTGACGTTCGCGCTATGTCTTTTTGGCGTCTTTGCGTCAGCGCAAACTGATATTCAACCCAAAGACGAAGTCTTTGTTGGTTACTCATGGTTACATCCCAACGGCAACGCAGACTTTGGTTACAGAGTCCCAGATATCGCGAAGGGCTTTGACTTCTCGAACGTTTATTACCTTCCCTCTGCGCATAACCTGGGCGTACTGGTCGACGGGAGCGGCCATTTCGGTAGCACTCAATCCGCGGTTGGTTTCTCCAACGACGTCGGCTATATCTTGGGAGGATTGCAGTACAAGTACCATACCGACACCTTCTCCCCATTTGCCCGGATTTTCGTCGGCGTCTCAGATATCGACCCGGCAGTTTCCGGATCTGAGTGGAACGTCGCGGCGGGCGCCGGCGGCGGTTTCGACTTGAACATAACCCACAAGTTCGCTATCCGCCTCGCGCAGGTGGATTACATTTATTCCAACTATAAAGCGCATTTTCTCGGTTCTACGGATCAGTGGAACAGCATTCGTCTGGCGGCAGGCCTGGTGGTCAACCTGGGCAACTACTATGCCCCGGCGTTGGCTGCGACCTGCTCGGCCCAGCCAACCGAAGTGACCGAGGGCGAACCGGTCACGGTTACGGCAACCGGCACCAACTTCAATCCGAAGCACACGATTACTTATGCCTGGACCACCGATGGTGGCAAGATTGACACGGCTAACGCCCAGTCGGCGCACATTGACACGACGGGCGCATCCGCGGGCCCCCACACCGCCAACGCGACGCTCACCGATGCCAAGATGAAGAAGATGAACTCGGCGACGTGCAGCGCGCCGTTCACGGTGAAAGCGAAGCCGATGAATCCGCCACAAGTTACCTGCTCGGCCAATCCGACCACGGTACAGGCGGGTACTCCGTCCACCATCACAGCGAGCGCGACCAGTCCGGATCCTGGTGTGACCATCTCCAGCTACTCGTACACGGCTTCGGCCGGAACGGTTAGCGGAACCGGTACCACCGCGACCTTGGACACCACCGGTGCATCTGGTGGGCCGATCAACGTCACGGTCACGGCAACGGATTCGCGCGGACTGACGGGAACCTGCACCACCACGGTGACGGTTGAGGCTCCGCCTCCAGCGCCACAGGTGACTGCGCGTACGCCGATTCAGTTCATACAGCGTCCGAAGCAGCGCTACATTCCGTGGCGTGTGGATAACGAAGCCAAGGCCATACTGGACGACGACGCCTCCGCATTGAAGAACGATCCCAATGCCAAGCTGGTCATCGTCGGGTACGCCGATGGCGAACCGCAGCCCAAGATCGGAACGGGCAAGAAGAGACACGAAATGGATCTGGCTGCGCAACGGGCGGTCAATGCCAAGGCTTACTTGGTACAGCAGCAGGGTATCGACCCGAGCCGTATCGAAGTACGCAAGGGCACGGGCAAGGACCACGTGGCGGATATCTTCTGGGTACCGCAGGGCGCGGACACCACCACCGCTTCTGTACTGCAAGGCACGACGCCAGTTGACGAGTCGGTGGTGACGCCGAGCGAGAACGCCTATCCGAAACCGAAGACGGCGCCTCCGATGCATCATCACAAGAAGGCGGCAGCGCCGCCGGCCCAGTAAACGAATAACTCAGTTAACCTCTACCCCGGTGAGAGCACAATGCTCTCACCGGGTTTTTGTGTAAAGGACAGACGGGCGGTACCGCAACTCGCGCACTGTCTGGAACCTTGCCTTCCTCTCCCTGTTCAAAACCAATCACCACGGATTGACATGGGTGAGCCCGTATTGATTCAGGAGCTTGACGAACTCGATCCGCGGTGAGAATCTGAAACACGCTGACGTCGCGGAGGCTCTTTGGCTTCCGCTTGCAAGCATGATAATTACCTGCCCCTATAGGACAATCGGAATTGAACCCAGCCAGGCCACTGCTTACGATGTTGCTAAAGTCCCGGAGGAGTGCGAATGTTTTCCCGTAGTGGAGTAGTCCCGAAACGCTTTGTTGCGGCAACGACAGCGCTGGCGTTCGCGGTGTGTCTGTTGGGCGCTTATGCTTCCGCGCAGACGGATATTCAGCCCAAAGACGAAGTCTTCGGCGGTTACTCGTGGTTGCACCCTAACGGCAAAGTTGACTACGGTTACCAGGTCCCGGATATCGCGAAGGGCTTTGACTTCTCGAACGTTTATTACCTTCCCTCTGCGCATAACCTGGGCGTACTGGTCGACGGCAGCGGCCATTTCGGTTCCGACACCGACGTCGGTTACATCTTGGGCGGGTTGCAGTTCAAGTATCATACTGGCACTTTCTCCCCATTTGCCCGGGTTTTCGTCGGCACCGCACGAATCGATCCGCCGACGTACGTCCCTGAGTGGAAGCTCGCCGTAGGCGCTGGCGGCGGTTTTGACTTGAACATAACCCACAAGTTCGCTATCCGCCTCGCGCAGGTGGATTACATTCACACCGACTACCGTACGATATCCACGGTCGATCCCCCATGGAACAGCATTCGCCTGGCGGCAGGCCTGGTGGTCAACCTGGGCAACTATTATGCCCCGGCGTTGGCTGCGACCTGCTCGGCCCAGCCTACGGAAGTGACAGAGGGCGAGCCGGTCACGGTTACGGCAACAGGCACCAACTTCAATCCGAAGCACACGATTACTTATGCCTGGACCACCGATGGTGGCAAGATCGACACGGCTAACGCCCAGTCGGCCCATATCGATACCACCGGCGCATCCGCGGGCCCCCACACCGCCAACGCGACGCTCACCGATGCCAAGATGAAGAAGATGAACTCGGCGACGTGCAGCGCGCCGTTCACGGTGAAAGCGAAGCCGATGAATCCGCCGCTGGTCAACCCCTCGGCCAATCCGAGCACGGTACAGGCGGGTACTCCGTCCACCATCACCGCGAACGCGAGCAGTCCGGATTCTGGTGTAACCATCTCCAGCTACGCATACACGGCTTCGGCCGGGGCGATCAGCGGAACCGGTCCCAGCGCGACCCTCGACACCGCCGGCACGCAACCGGGGACAATCAATGTCAACGTGACGGCGACGGATTCGCGCGGACTGACCGGCAACGGCACCACCACGGTGACGGTTGAGGCTCCGCCTCCAGCGCCACAGGTGACTGCGCGTACGCCGATTCAGTTCATACAGCGTCCGAAGCAGAGCTACATTCCGTGGCGTGTGGATAACGAAGCCAAGGCCATACTGGACGACGACGCCTCCGCATTGAAGAACGATCCCAATGCCAAGCTGGTCATCGTCGGTTACGCCGATGGCGAACCGCAGCCGATGATCGGTAAGGGCAAGAACAAGCATCCGATGGATCTGGCTGCACAGCGCGCGGTCAATGCCAAGGCTTACCTGGTACAGCAACAGGGTATCGACCCGAGCCGTATCGAGGTACGCAAGGGCACAGGCAAGGACCACGTGGCGGATATCTTCTGGGTACCGCAGGGCGCGGACACCGCTACCGCTTCCGTACTGCAAGGCACGACGCCCGTTGACGAGTCGGTGGTGACGCCGAGCGAGAACGCCTATCCGAAACCGAAGACGGCACCTCCGATGCATCATCACAAGAAGGCGGCAGCGCCGCCGGCCCAGTAAGCCGGTAAATTGCCTGGAACTCTACACCGGTGAGAGCACAATGCTCTCACCGGGTTTCATGTAAAGGGCGCGACGGGTGGAATCCCAGAGATTTCCACACTTCACGCCCTGCTGGAATCCGGATTCGCGGGCCGAATTGGCATGCTCTGGAAATCTGAGGAACGTTCCGTAAAACCTGTGTCCGTCCAAGGCCACTTCGTTTTCAGGCTTGCGCCCGGACGCATCTAAGCGAAGGCGGGAAGTTTTTCCGCACTTGCACGACTGCGAGCGAACTTTCGATTGCGTACTTTACCTCTCGGATACCGGGCACGTTGTGGCAGCTACCCATACTGCCCAGTCCGAGGTATGATTTAACAAAAACCAATGCTTGTTCCTTTATCTACTCCTATCATGCGTAAAACTATCTGGTCAGCTGTGCAACTGCTTTTCTGCGTCGCCGTGCTGTTCACGCTCGGCTCCTATGCTTCCGACTGGCGTCTGATCGGACCCGAAGGTGGCGACGTGCGCAGTTTGGCCTACGACCCGAGTGATCCCAATCACATTTTGCTGGGCACCAGCGCGGGGCAATTATTTGTCTCCCAGGATGGGGGAAATTCCTGGTCACTGTTCGCCCACCTCGGGGCTGGCGATGACTATGTTCTAGACCACATCATCTTCGATCCTACCCATACGGCGACGGTCTACGTCGCAGGATGGAGCCTCTACAACAACGAGGCGGGCGACGTCTTCCGTTCCGATGATGGCGGGCGCACCTGGCGCACGTTACCGGTGGTGCATGGCAAGTCCGTCCGGGCCCTGGCCATGGCGCCCAGCGACCACAACACCCTGGTGATCGGCGCGCTCGACGGCGTCTTCCGTTCGCGCGACGGCGGCGCCACCTGGGAGCGCATTTCGCCCGAGAACCACGCGGAGATCAAGAACATTGAGTCGGTGGCGATTGATCCCGTAAATCCCGACGTCATTTATGCGGGCACCTTTCACCTGCCGTGGAAGACCGAAGATGGCGGCAAGAACTGGCACAGCATCCAGGAGGGAATGCTCCTGGATTCCGACGTGTTCAGCATTATCATCGATCCCAAAGCTCCCTCCACAGTCTTCCTCAGCGCCTGTTCGGGAATTTACAAGAGCGTGAATGCTGGTATTCTGTTTTCCCGCATTCGGGGCATACCGCATTCGGCGATCCGCACCCGGGTCTTGAAGCAGGATCCCAAGCGGCCTGCGATCGTGTATGCCGGCACCACCGGCGGTCTGTGGAAGACCTTTGACGGGGGCGCCACCTGGGAGCTGTATTCGGCGCCGAACGTCATCGTCAACGACATACTTATCGACCCGCGCCAGCCCGAGCGGGTACTGTTGGCGACCGATCGCGGCGGCGTGCTGGCCAGCGATGATGGCTTTGACCATTACACCAGTTCGAACCGGGGGTTTTCTCATCGCGTAATCGGCGGCGTCGTCGTCGATCGCAAGGACCCTAACCGGTTATACGCGGGGGTGGTCAACGATAAAGATTACGGTGGATTCTTTTTCTCCGAGGATGGCGGACAGAGCTGGCGGCAGTCGGACCGCGGACTGGACGAACGCGACGTCCTGAGCCTGCAACAGGCAGACAGCGGCGTGATTTTCGCCGGCACCAATCATGGGATCTTCTATCTGTCTTCGTTGAAGAGCACGTGGCTGCCGGCGGCGATGATTCGCGGCCAGCGTCCGCCTGAAATCGAAAAGACCTCGACCCCGGTGGCCAGCCGTTCCAAGAGCGCCCATTCGAGTGCGACCAGCTCAAGACGCAGGTCCGTAACCCATGCTCCCAAGGCTTCACTTGATGAGGTGATTGCCACCGCCAAAGCGCCGCGGGTGCGCTCTCTGGAGATTACCGACAAGGTCTGGTATGCGGCCACCGACGAGGGTTTGTTCACTAGCGTCGATCAAGGGAGCAAGTGGTACGGCGGGCCGGTGAACGGGGAGAGCGATTTCATCGTGGTGGATCATTTTCCCGACGGTAGCGTTACGCTGGTTAACCCGAAGCATATTTTCCTCTCCAAGGACGAAGGCGAATCCTGGACCGAGATCTCCTATCCCCAGTACGTCACCGGACTTTACAATCTGACGGTTGGTCCCGATGGTTCGCTTTGGCTGGGAACGCGCGAAGGCGCTCTGCACTCCATGGATGGCGGAAAGAGCTGGGAGCACCTTCTCGGCGGCCTTCCGCCGCGCAACGTATTTGCCGTGCGCTATGACCCGGCCGGACAGCGTATGCTGGCAACCGCGCTTTTTGCTCACGGGGTCTTCGAGAGCAAGGACGGGGGGCGAAGCTGGCAGAAGACGCCGGACGCCGGAGTTTCCATTCGCAGCGCCATGAATTACCAGGGCCGCCTGCTGGCCGCCTCTACCTACAACGGCCTGTTGCTGGAACAGAGCAACGTTGTGGAGTCCGCATCAGAGGCGGTCCGTGGCGGCGAGCGTAGTCCGTCGGAAACCGGCAGTAACAGGCGAGCAACTAGCCATTAGCAACCATCAATTAGTCCCTTTAGCCCTTAGCATTTAGTATTTAGTATTCAGCTTTTGCTAGTGGCTAGTTGCTGAGTAGTGCTAAATCGCCCTTCCCGATTCGATCCTGATACATTTTTCTCTTGCCCCAATACAGGAAACCGTCGAACCCCTGAGCTGACAGGGACTTGAGCTCCCATCGAGGCGGAACGAGTTTCATTCTGAACCTGAAGCGACAGCATAGGCGATTCTTGCACTCACGGAGATCGCGATATTTCCTAAGGGAATCAGCGCTTAGGCGCGATTGGAGTTTTGGCAGGAGGAGTGCTTTAGATGAATATGTCTGCAATCCGAGAGGAAACGAATCTGGATCATGAACAAGGCAAGCCACAACCCGGTCGGCGGCGCAAGGCAAATTGAACGAGCCTACCCTGGCTCATATCAGATACTCCAAGTCACAACCCGATCGGGGGCGCAAGGCAGGTTCAGCTCTTGCCGAGTCAACCCAACCACCTTCCGATCCTATGCGATGACAGAAATCAGCGAGATGTCCTCCGCCGGACAAGCACGCGAGGAGCGCGATCGGGGAAACCCACGCTCCTCGCGCGCCTTCAGCGACGATTGCGAAAACCTGGTGCATGAGCTGGCGAACACCATCACTGCCGTGCTGGTGAATGTACAAGTCCTGGGATGGAAGCTGCCTCCTTATAGCCGCCTGAAACGTCCGTTGCGGGAAATTGAGCGCAACGCTCAGCGCGGCGGCGAATTGATGAAAAGGCTGCTGACGCCGGCTGACGGCGGATGAAACCAACCTGGCGGGTGAGAAGTCATGCCTGGAAGCCCCCGCCCTAGGTTTGAACCTTACAGTGACGGCCCAGGAGCCGGAGGCTTGACTTCGGGAGCGCGGTGAATCTGCCGCCCCGGATGGATTCCTGCCCGGCTCCTGTTTTTTCCGAACAGGCGGAAGCTGAACTCACAGCACGATGTGATGCTTGCACTAGCACATTTCCCAAAAAGGGATGATGGTAATGAGTACCGAAACTCAAATCAATGCGGCGCCGCCACTTGGGGGCGGACTCGCCCGAGAAGGGATGTCCCACGTGCATGCCATTGCGCCAGAGGCAGTTAGCGAACAAGGTTGCACAACCAACGGACTCAATCTGTTGATCGTCGACGATGAGCGCTCGATGCGCGATTCGTGCCGGGAGGTCGCCCACGCACTCGGCTTTCATAGCCAGGTGGCCGAAACCCCGGAACACGCCTACCAGATTCTGGAAACCAGCAGCATCGATCTTGTGCTGCTCGATCTTCGGCTTCCCGGAAACAGCGGGTTGGAAGTTTTGCGCGAGATCAAGCAGCGCCGTCCCGAGGTCCTGGTAATCGTGATGACCGGCTTCGCCACCGTGCAATCGGCCGTGCAGGCGATGAAGCTGGGCGCCTATGATTATGTCACTAAACCGTTCAACTTCGAGGAGCTGCGCCTGATGCTGGAGCGGGCGTCAGCCCACCTGAAGCTCACCACCGAGAACCGTCTGTTACGGGAACAGATCAAGTCGAAACATGGCTTCGGTTCCCTGGTGGGGCACGCGCCGGAGATGGAGAAGCTGTATCGCATTATCGCCAAGGCCGCGCACAGCACCCATCCGGTCCTGATTTTGGGAGAGAGCGGAACGGGCAAGGAGCTGGTGGCCCGCTCCATTCACTACTCCGGTCCCTTTCGCGACCGTCCTTTTATTCCGGTGGATTGCGGTTCGCTGGTTCCGACCCTGATCGAAAGTGAGTTATTCGGCTATGTCCGCGGCGCCTTCACGGGCGCGGTGCGGCCCAAAGATGGACTACTCGCCACCGCCGAAGGAGGGACAGTTTTTCTCGATGAAGTGGGCGAGCTACCGGTAGACCTGCAGGCCAAGCTGTTGCGCGCCATCCAGGAAAAAGAAGTGCGTCCGGTAGGTGGGACGCGCGCGATACCCATCAACGTACGCATCCTGGCGGCGACGAACCGCGACCTGGACGCGGCGGTGCAGCAGGGTACCTTCCGCCGTGACCTTTACTTCCGTCTCAACGTGCTTACCTTGCGCATCCCCCCGTTGCGCGAGCGCAAGCAGGACATCCCTCTGCTGATCGGCAAGCGTGCTGGAGCGAATCAACAGCGCGACCGAAATGCAGCACAGCGTGGGCGACGATGCGCTGCGCCTCATGCTCAACTACGATTGGCCGGGCAACGTGCGCGAACTGGAGAATTGCCTGGAACGCGCCTGCACGACCTGTTCTCTTCCCACCATTCACGTTGCCGATCTGCCCACGCAGTTGCGCAACTTCCAGGCCACCCCGAAAACGGTGGGCCCGGTTTCCTATCCAGAGACCATCACGCCCATCGCTGAGTTGGAGAAAGAAGCCATTCTGCACGCCATCGAGGTGCTGCAAGGTGACAAACTGGAAGCCGCGCGCCAGTTGGGTATTGGCAAGACCACGCTTTACCGCAAGCTGAAGGAATACGGCCCGGCGCTCTGATTGGCACAGCCCACGCGCCAACGCGGCGCGGCTTAGGGGCCAAAAAAAGCGTCGGGCGAGGCCCGTTGTACTGATAAACGCCGCCGTCGGCGCCACCGGTGAAGTGCGCTCGACCAGCGGCAGGAGGAAAGTATGATCCTGTTGGTGACCATATCTTCTCGCGCCACGGAATGTGCGGCAGCCCTGGAACAGGGTACCGGACACCCAACCCAGGTGGCCAACTCGGTGCCGCAAGCGGTCAGGCGACTGCAGACCACGGAATACGACGCCCTGGCGATCGATCAATCGCTACTGGAGGCCGATTTCCGCGCGCTGGATACGCTGCTGAATCATGCCGGCACGGCCCAGCCGATTTACGTCAACCTGGCCCTGCACCATAGTGACCGGGTAGTACGTGAGGTGCAGGTCGCACTGCGACGGGCCGAGAAAGAAAAGCAATGGGCCATGAGCGTGGCGGAGCGGACCTTGCGCAACCAATTGCGCGGCGAGGTCACCGGTATCCTGCTCACCTCGGAGCTGGCTTTGCGGCAGGCGGCCATCCCCGCCGAGGTGGTGGCGAAAATTCGCCTGGTGCAGGACATGGCCGAGAAAATGCGCTCGCGGCTGCACGTCTTCCAGCAGCCGCACCGTTTGCGGAAGCGTCGCGCGAGTTGAAGCCGGGCGCGGAGACTAAATTGAGTCCACCGCCGCAGAAGGGAAGAACGTTTTCACCACGGAGACACGGAGACCACGGAGTTCTTGTTTTTCTTTCTTTAATTTTTGTTTCACCGTTTCCTAATTCCTGTTTCCTCTGCGTGCTTTCTGTTCCTCCGTGGTGACGATTCCGACGTGATCAGGCGAGGATAGGCGAGGCTTAAAAAAAAGAATTCTTCCTGATCACGGGGACACGGCCCGGAGTTTTGTTTTTTCTATCGAGTTTTCTCCGCGATCTTGTGCCTCGGGGGTTAGCTTTTCTGCTAGCGCACCGCCATCACCAGCAGCCTGCGCTCGGTCATGTCCTCGATCGAGTAGCGCAGGCCTTCCCGCCCCAGGCCTGAGTCCTTCACTCCTCCATAGGGCATCTGGTCCACGCGGAAGCTGGGAACATCGCCTGCGATCACGCCGCCAACCTCGAGTTCCTCAAACGCCATTTGGATGAGTACGGCATCGCGCGTCAGCACTCCGGCTTGCAACCCGTAAGCCGAGTCGTTGATCTCGCGCAGGGCCTCGGGGAAAAACTCGTAAGACTCGACCGTCACGACCGGCGCGAAAACTTCGGCACAATTGACTCGCATTGCGGGACTCGTACCGGTCAGTACCGTAGGCTCGAGCATGGCCCCGTGACGCTTGCCGCCACATAGCAGCTTGGCCCCGGCCTTTACCGCCTCGTCGATCCATTCGGCGGCGCGCACCGCATCCTGCTCGCGGATCAACGGAGGAACATCGGTGCTCTCCTGCATGGGATCGCCCAATTTGAGTTTGCGGACGCCATGTACCAGCAATTCGGTGAATTTCTGGTACACCGGTTGGTGCACCAGGATGCGCTGCACAGAAATACACGTCTGTCCCGCATAGGAGAAGCCTCCGGCAACGCAACGCTGCGCCGCGTACTCCAGGTCGGCATCGCCATGCACGATGACGCCGGCGTTGCCGCCGAGTTCCAGGGTCACGCGCTTCTTGCCGGCACGCGACTTCAGTTGCCAGCCCACCGCGGCACTGCCGGTGAAGGTAAGCAGCTTGATGCGATCGTCGCTCACCAGCAGGGCGGCGTTGTCGTTGGACAGCGGCATCACCGCAAGCGCACCCTCGGGCCATCCCGACTCCTGTACGATCTCGGCCAGCAGCAGCGACGAGATAGGCGTCTGCGGCGCCGGCTTCAGGATGAGCGGGCAACCAGCCGCCATCGCCGGAGCCACTTTGTGCGCCACCAGGTTGAGCGGGAAATTGAACGGAGTGATGGCGAACACCACCCCCAGTGGGAAGCGCCGCACCAAGCCCCATCGTCCGCCAGTCGATTCCAGAGTGTCCAGAGGGATGTATTCGCCATAAATGCGGGTGCTTTCTTCGGCGGCAATTTGGAACGTGTTAATGGCGCGCTCCACCTCGATGCGCGCCGTCTTGATCGGCTTGCCCGCTTCCTGGCAGATGGTGCGGGCAAATTCCTCGCGCCGCGTGATGATGCCGTCGGCGACCTTGCGCAAAGCGCTGGCGCGCTCATGCGACGTCATTTTGCGCGTGACCTCGAAGGCCCGCACCGCCGACTCGATGGCCACCTCGACGTCTTCGCGCTCCGCCTCCGACACCACCGCCAGCACGCTGTGATCATAGGGTGAGGTCACCACCACTTCACGCCCATGAGAGCTCCAATTCCCGTTGAGAAAGAATCCGAAGCTGCGAGTGGGAGTCTCCGTCTGGCTCATGTTCGATACCTCCGGCGCGATGCTGTCGATAAAGATTGTAGCGGACTTGAAAAGTCCACAGCCTGGGAAGATTGCACACCAGGCCATACCGAAGCACCACCAGAGCGTTTGGAAATCTCGGCCCCGCCGCCATGGTCAAAGTCGCAGGCGTGGGTGGTCGAAGCCGCTGCTGGATAGGAGCTTTGGGACCGGTCTCGACGTTGCCCCAGGACGCAGGATGTTGCGGGAAAAGATGTTTCGGGAAAATAGGAGAGCCCAGACCGTTTAGCCTGGGCCCTTCACTCTTCGCTTGGGTTCGCTTGCCGACGCCCTGTTTCTGGCGCGGCTAGCGTTCTGTTCCAGTTAAGGTCGAGCGAATCTTGTTCTTGTCACCTTCAATCCGCCGCTACATCACCAGGGCAATGCTCTCCAGCTCACGTTGGAAGGCCTCGAGAGTTCCACCCAGAATTCCCGCTCTACTCACCGCGTCGCGGGCTTCCTCCGCCGATACACCGTAACCGTGCCCGGCCAGAAACATCTGAATTAACTCGGCTGCATCCTTCGAGTCGAATCCCTGGAGCAACTCAGTCCTCAGCGCCGTTAATTCGGGGACGGAAAACTTTTCTGCCATCATTCACCTCACCTCCGACCCTTACGGGCGTTTTGCTTGTTAGACGGATCAGACAGCTATTAAGTTGCAGGCAATTCGAGTTCCGAACTTGATACCCGGTGCGCCGTCATAGCAGCTTTTTGTATAAATCCAACCCCTTGATGACGCAATAGTTGCACGACCTCCTCTGGAAAAGCCGTCTGGATTTGCATTTCTGCCATAAAAGTAAGATGACCGCCAGCCGTCAGCTGCAACAATTTGCGCAGATTTGGTGGCGAAATACTCTTTGACGGTTCGCTGGTGGGTTTTATTTCGGGAAGAATGAGCGATTTCCACCATTAGGAGAGTCTTCGAGCTGACTTCCCTAACGGCGGAAACCGCCGTGGCGGACGGTACCGATCGCGTGCAAACTGAGTTAAAGTTGCTCGATAGTGGCTTCCGGTTCCAGCAAGATCGGGATACCATTGCGAATGGGATAAACGCGCTTGCACTCATTGCACTTGAGGCCGTCTTCCCCTCGCGGCACCAGCGGCTTGCGGCAGACCGGGCATGCAATCACTTCGAGCAGTTCCGGGCTAATCATGACAATCAATTTTAGCAGCCCCGCCTTCCGCAATCAGCTTGCCCGTATATCCTGGACCGGCGACTTGAATTGCCGGCGGTGCGGTTCTGTTAAACTTACACTTCCCGTATGACAGAACAATCGCGTTCTCGCGTGTTTCTTTGGGTTCTGCTGGGTGGCGGAGCCTTCTTCCTATTCCTGGTTGCCATCTTCGCATTGGTTTACTTCACGGTCCGCTCGCAGCAGAAATCAACCTTCAGCGGTTTCGGTGACAAGATTGCCGTGGTTGACTTAGAGGGTGTCATCCTCAGCCCAAAAGATACCGTTGAACAGCTCAAGAAGTTTGCCGACGACAGCTCCGTAAGGGCCATTGTGCTGCATGTGAACTCTCCCGGCGGAGGAGCTGCAGCGTCGGAAGAAATTTATCGCGAGGTGTTGCGCATTCGCGATGAAAAGAAGAAGCCGATTGTGGCCTCCATCGAGACGGTGGGCGCCAGCGGCGCGTATTATGTGTCCTCGGCAACCAACAAGATCTTCGCGGATCAGGCCAGCATTGTCGGCTCGATCGGCGTGATCTTTGAGTGGTACAACTACGAAGAGTTGCTCAAGTGGACCAAGCTGAAAGCCATAACTTTGAAGGCCGGCGAATTCAAGGACACCGGATCGCCCACCCGCGATCTTACGCCCGCCGAGCGGGCCTATTTGCAAGGGCTGATTAACACCATGCACACCCAGTTCATCCACAATGTAGCCGTAGGACGACACCTGAAAGAAGATGACGTGCGGGTACTGGCGAACGGGAAGGTTTGGACGGGCGAGCAGGCCCTGCCGCTTAAGCTGGTCGACCAGATTGGCGATTTTCAGACGGCAGTGACGGATACCGCAAAATCAGTGGGCATCAAGGGCGAGCCCACGCTGGTGCGGCCGGAAAAAGAACGCAAGAGCGTGCTCGACCTTCTCTTCGGTGATGTTTCCGAATACTTGCCGAGCCGGTCGAAGTTGATGGAAACCAATGTCGGATTTTATTACCTTTGGAAGTAGCGCTTCCGCAGTGCAAGGGAACATGGAAGTCCAACGAAAACTTAGGCTTGCCAATCCCTCGACAAATCTGAGAGTATCCGTTGTGCGGATGGGCGGGCGATTCGTTTCGCGATAAGGGGCGTGCGCAATGACCAAGGCAGACTTGATCGATGAAGTTTCCCGGTTGGCAGAGCTCACTCGGAAGGACAGCGAGGTCATTGTGGAGACGATCTTTGAGAGCGTGGTGCGCTCGTTGCGCGCTGGCGACAAGATCGAGATCCGAGGATTCGGCAGCTTCCGCACGCGTCAACGTAAATCCCGCGTGGGCCGCAATCCCAAGACCGGAGACCGCGTCGAGGTTCCTGCCAAGAAGATTCCCTTCTTCAAGCCCAGCAAAGAGCTGAAGGACATGGTCAACAGTTACGTGGAACAGCATTCGCATATGCAGGCGGCAACGGAGGGCACTCCCGAGCCGCAAGGGTGACCTGTGGAGTTTCACAGCTCCGGACTAGACCTTCTGCTCCCGTAGCTTCTTCAAGACTTCGATGCCACCCTCTGGGATTGGTTCTCCGTGCCCAACCCCCACGATGTCGATGTCGCCGAAATCCGAAAGCTTGCCGACCGATTTCACATTCTGCTTCATATCCATCGTCAGGCCTGCCCAGCCGGCTTCCACCCGCGGCCAGGTCACAATCACATCGCCGACGAATAGCGCTTTCTTCTCGGGCCAATAGAACGAAAGACAGCCCGGGGTATGTCCCGGAGTTGCCACAATCGTCAGTGGCCCCACGCGCTCGGCTTCCTTCAGGGATTGATCAACCAGACAAGGTTTATGGCCGTCAACGCCGATGGCTAGTCCGAATTGCGTATAGTAGGCGGCCAGCGGAGGCTTGGGCCATATCGACACTCTGGTAGATTTCCGCTGGCCCTCGATGATGCCGATCTCCCATTCGTGAGCGTAGACCTTAGCGTTGGTTTGTTCTTTCAGTACCGCCATGCCGCCAATGTGGGAACGGTGGGCGTGGGTGGCGATGATGTTTTTCAGATCGGACGGCTGCCGCCCCATGGCCCGAATCTCGTCGAGAATCCGGTGCGCATCGGTGTCGTACAGCGCGTCAATCAGCGTCAACCCGGCACCGTCATCCAACAGAAAGGCGTGCACATGGCCGCCTATGGTCTGACGTACGTAGTGAATGCCATCGGCTAATTTCAAGTCGTCGCCCCTTTTCCGGTCTCGCGCATTCGCGAAACACGATACCCGGGGCTTCCATTTCGCGCCCCAGAGCGCCCTACACTATATACCCATCACTTCCGATGCAGGAACAACTGGATGCAGGTGGCCCAACCTAGTACCAGCCCTTCCCAAACTGGGGTGCCCAGGAAGCGGTTGTCAATAGCCGATTGTCAGTTGTCAGTATTCGGTAATCAGTAAAAGCGCTCCTCCACCCCAGCGAGCGCAAAATCGGCCCTCGCCGGGGACCTTGGATACGCTTGATTTCATAACAACGACGGCTCCTAAGCAGTGCCGAGTAGACTTGTTCTCGCAAAAGACCAAGACTCGGACGAAAGGAGCCGTCATGAAGATTATAGGCTGTGATTTCCATCCGAGTTTCCAACAAATTGCCATGGTCGACACGGAAACAGGCGAGTACACGGAGGGCAAGCTGACGGCAGCCCAAGCCCGGCCGTTTTACGCTGCGCTGCAAGGCGCGGTGATCGTGGGCATGGAAGCTTGCGGCAACACGTTGTGGTTCGAGCGCCTGCTGGCTGAACTGGGCCACGAGTTGCGCCTGGGCGATGCCGCCCAGATCCGAACCATGGAAGTGCGCAAGCAAAAGACCGACCGGCGCGATGCCGCTCTGCTGTTGCGGCTGTTGCTGGAAGGCCGCTTTCCCGAGCTATGGGGGCCCAGCCTGGAGCAGCGCGATCTGCGGCAGCTGCTGTTGCATCGCCACAAACTGGTGGCCATGCGGCGGCAGGTGAAGAACCAGTTGCAGCACCTGGCGCTGAATCAGGGAGTGCAGCAAAAGCGCAAGCTGTGGAGCGCGGCGGGACGCCAGCTGCTGGAGGCCCTGCCGCTGCGTGGCTGGACGGCCAAGCGACGCGACGATTCGCTGCAGTTGCTGGAGGAGTTGGATCGCCGCATCGCCGAGTTGGACCTGGCCGCGCAGCAAGAGGCGGAGAAAAATTCCGTGGCGCGGCTGTTGCAGACCCATCCCGGAGTCGGTCCCATTACCAGCTTGGCCTTCGCGCTGACCCTGGGCCGGATCGAGCGCTTTGCCCACAGCCGCCAGGTGGTCAGCTATCTGGGGCTGAATCCGGCCGAGCATTCCAGTGGGGGGCGGCAGCGGCTGGGCCGCATCAGCAAGCAAGGCAATCCCCTGGTACGCAGTTTGTTGGTGGAAGCGGGACAGAGCGCGGCACGCCTGGTCCCAGAGTTAAAGCGCGCTTATCAGCGGCTGAAGCACAGAAAGCATTCGGCCGTAGCCAAGGTCATGGTGGCGCGCAAATTAGCGGTGCGGTTGTACTGGATGTGGCGAAGCCAACAACCCTACGCCGCCGCTCGCACGCAGGGCAGCCCGAGTCATCCTGTGGTGTCGGAATAAAACCGGTCACTTGAGTGGGCCCCCTGCCTCCCAGAAGCGTCTGGGAGTTCGAAGACAAGAATCATGGTTGGCGTAACAAACCGAATAGATGGTTGGTGGAGCACAAGGCTCCATCGATGATTCACGAAGCGCGCGAGTCTTGGTCCGATGCAGAGATTTTGTTTTCCACTAGAGCGAAATGGCGCTGCTTCAAAACCGTGGGCGTCGCCGCCTTCGTACGCCCTTGACACCGCCGTCGTTGTTATAGACGGGATGACAAACGACAGTTGTCAGTGGCCAGTTGTCAGTTGTCAGAAGAGTCAAAACAGACCCGACGACTCCGCTTGCGATGACACCTTACAATAGGCGGATGCGTATTCTTCTTTCGGTCGCCCTGTTCGTGTTCGCCATGACAGCGTTGTCGGCCCAGACACCGCCGACACAGATTCCCGCTCCCGCGGATGTGACCGCGCCGCCGGCTGATGCCGCGAAAACCCCATCCGGCCTGGTAACGATGGTCGAGAGGCCTGGAACCGGCAAGGACCATCCCGCCAAAGATGAAGTGGTCACCCTCGATTACACGGGCTGGACAAGCGACGGCAAGATGTTCGACAGCTCGGTCTCGCGCGGCCAGCCGGTGACTTTGCCGGTTAACCGTTTGATTCCCGGCTTCGGTGAAGGTATTCAGATGATGGTGATCGGCGAAACCCGCCGTCTATGGATTCCTCAGGCGCTCGCCTACAAGGGCCAGCAAGGGAGACCGGCAGGAACCCTGGTATTTGACGTGACGCTGCTCGAGATGCCGACTCGTGCGCCGGCCGATGTGAAAGCGCCTCCGGCCGACGCGAAGCGCACTTCGAGTGGCCTGGCGTACAAGGTGCTGACGCCAGGCGCGGGCACGCGCCATCCCAAGAAGATTGACGAAGTCACGGTACACTACACGGGTTGGACGACCGATGGGAAGATGTTTGACAGCTCAGTTGTACGGGGCAAACCGTCGACCTTCCCGCTCGACCACGTAATCCCTGGGTGGACCGAAGGCGTACAGCTGATGGTAGAGGGTGAGAAAACACGTTTCTGGATTCCTCAGAGTCTCGCGTATCAGGGCAGGCAGCCGCCATTTGGCATGCTTGTTTTCGACGTGCAGCTGATCAGTATCCAGTAGCCGTCGTAACACTCCGCTATAATTCGATACCGCGCCTCCGTCACCCGCACGCTCAACGAGTTGTGCGTCGATATTGACAGCAACGACGGCAAACACGTGCGGATCTTCTGTGAGTAGTCCTGGGCGAGAGGTGAGACCTACTCGTCGCTAGGCGATTCGGCGAAACCCATTTCGCCCAAGTGCGCTTCAGGAATGTCCACCAGGGCCTCGCTGGTGTGTCCTCCAGAGCGGATCTCCTGCAGCATGGCCTCGACCTCGCTTTCGGGCAGAGCCCAGGTGTGCCGGAGGAATTCATCGAGACCGGGAGCGTCGAAAACCCGCACCCAGGAGTTCGCGCCAAGATTAATGTTCACCTGGTATTGCGGTGGATCGGGTTTCAAGCGAAAAATGTGCAGTGTTCCTGGCATGAGTTTTCAGATCAGAACGACCGGAAGCGAGTTCAAACCCTGCTCACTGACCCGCAGTATTTTATGATTGGCGTTGGGATTTACGCAAGCGATGATGAAAACCCAGGGCGTGGACCGCTCCACACGCCAGCGCTGATGGATATGCGCTAACTTCAGGCTTCCATGCTCGACGCTTCGGGGAAGCGGAGCTTGGATTTGGATAATGATTTGTTGAGCAGCTCCTCGACTTCGGCCTCTTCCCAATTCTTTGACATCGCCAGCTCGCTTACCAGCAGGTAGCGCGCACGCTCGAGCATTTTCTTTTCCCGGAAGCTGAGTGATTTGGATTGGGCCAGAACAAGGAGACCTTTGAGGACCACGGCAACATCGAAGAGAGAGCCGGTACGCATCTTGTCCGAGTTTTCTTTGAAGCGGTATTTCCAATCGGCGTGGTTCTCGCACTTTCCATCGTTGAGGAAGTCTAAGATCTTCTGCACCTCACCGTTGCGAACCACTTTCCTCAGTCCGACGGCGCTCACATTATGAAACGGCACCATGACCTTCAGGCTGCTGGCTTTGATTTTTAGGAGGTAGAATCTTTCGACTTGCGAGCCGATCGTCCGACTGCTGATCTGCTCGATTATACCCACCCCATGGTTGGGGTAAACGACCTTGTCCCCGATGTTGAAACTCTGATTATTCATGAGGGCCGGACCGTCACACCCAGACACTGAATCTGGGATATTACGAGGGGAAACGCCTTATGCCTTGCTGCTATTATACCGCCGATGTCCGGAACGGGTCAATTGACGCGGTTTTCGGGGAATGCGTGTTCCTGTAAGTTCTGGTCCGTGTTGACGCCTTTGTATGCCCATCGGTTCATTGACAACGGCCGCTCTCGTGGTCTATTCTTAAATCTTTCGTAGTCCTGCGTTTGCCCGCCAGCAAGTTTCCTAGCGCGTCCAGCGCCAGAACTCAGCGGCTCTTTCGCGGTTTTCAACTATTTTGGGAGATTCACAGATGTCAACCTATTTCCCCAAGGGGGAAATTGCGCGCAAGTGGTTTGTCATTGATGCCGACGGCCAGACTCTGGGCCGGCTGGCCAGTCGTATCGCGCGCATCCTCTCTGGCAAGGACAGTCCCAAGTACACGCCTTTCATGGACTGTGGGGACCATGTCATCGTGATCAATGCTGAGAAGATTCGTATTACGGGCCTGAAGGCGGACAGCAAGGTCTATTACAGCTACTCTGGGTTTCCCGGCGGCATAAAGGCCGAGGAGTACAAGAAGCGCTTTCAGCGCAAGCCCGAGCAGATTGTGGAAGAGGCCGTTACCGGCATGTTGCCCCATACCAAGCTCGGGCGTGCCATGGCCAGCAAGTTGAAGGTTTACCGGGGCGACAAGCACCCGCACGCGGCGCAGAAGCCCGAAGTGATGGCTGCCGCAGCGGCCAAGCGCGCTTAGCGCGATTGAGGACGAGGCCCCGGCTTAGCCGATCAAACATTATTGGGAAGGGATTAAAGGGAGCATGCGTCTCCCAACGGACAAACGATGGCAGATCAGGTTCAGTACTACGGAACGGGACGCCGCAAGTCGAGCGTGGCCCGCGTGTTTCTTCGCCCCGGCACTGGTGAGTTCACGGTCAATGGGAAGCCGTTTGAGGCGTACTTTGTGACCGCGGCCCAGCGCATTATGGCCAAGTCGGCGCTGGTGCTAACCGAGACCACCGCCAGCTTCAATGTGCTTTGCACCGTCGACGGTGGTGGCGTGAACGGCCAGGCCGGCGCCGTGCGCATGGGAACTGCGCGCGCGCTCCAGGAGTTCAACCCAGAACTGCGGCCCAGGCTTAAGGCGGAAGGCTTTCTGCGTCGCGACGCGCGTGGGAAAGAGCGCAAGAAGTACGGACAGAAGGGCGCTCGCAAGCGGTTCCAGTTCTCGAAGCGGTAGAAAAGCAGTGGCTAGTGGTCAGTGGATAATGGATAGTCACAACCGCTAGTAGCAGGATTTCAGCAGGTTTGGTGTAGGTTTTTCTATCCACCGACCACTATCCACTATTCACTCGCCTCGTGGTTCCGGGGGCGGGATGAAAGGGTTTAACCGGAACGAATTCTCCCGCACTCATGACAAAGGCAGGCTGCGGGAAAGCAATCCAGAGCGATCCGGCCAGGCGCAGTGCGCCGCAGCCGCCGCAAAGGATGCAAGCCAACCTAGGAGGTAGCTTGGCAAACATCACGATGAAAGAGTTGCTCGAAGCTGGCGTTCACTTCGGGCATCAGACGAAGCGTTGGAACCCGAAGATGAAAGAGTACATCTTCGGCGAGCGCAATGGAATTTACATTATCGACCTGCAGAAGACGCTCAAGATGTTCAAGGAGGCGTCCAAGTTCGTGCAAGACATGGCGGCCGAGGGCAAGCTGGTGCTGTTCGTGGGTACCAAGCGCCAGGCGCAGGACGCCATCGCGGAAGAAGCGACGCGCTGCGGAATGTTCTATGTCAACCAGCGCTGGCTGGGCGGACTGCTCACCAACTGGGTGACCGTGCAGAAATCGGTGAAGCGACTGAAAGAACTCGATGAGATGGCCACCGACGGCCGTTACGAGCTGCTTCCGAAAAAAGAGGTCGTGAAGCTGGAACGCGAACGCAAGCACCTGCAGGCCAACCTCGCTGGCATCAAGAATCTGAGTCGCCTGCCCGACACGCTGTTCGTGATCGATTCGAACAAAGAGCAAATTGCAGTGAAGGAAGCGCGCAAGCTGGGCATTCCGGTGGTTGCCGTGGTGGATACCAACTGCGATCCCACCGAGGTCGATTACATTATTCCCGGCAACGATGACGCGTTGCGTGCCATCCGGCTATTCGCTTCCAAGATTGCGGATTCGGTCGTCGAAGGTTCGCAGGCTGCCACCGACAAGCAGATGGCCGACATTGCCTCCGGCGTGCAGTATAGCCAGGATGCTGAGGCTGCCGCTGCCAGTCCGGAGGAGGGCGAGACGGTTGCAGCCCCCGAAGAGACCAGCGAGGCTGAAGAAGTGAGCATGGAAGAGGTCCTGGGCAAAGGCGGCCGGCGCGCCGCTGCTGAGAATACAAGCGCGTAAACAACAGTCGAGACGACGAGTGGTTCCATGGCCCGCGCGTCATTGCAGCGCGGGCTGGTTTTTAGGTGGCTGTTAGCTACTAGCTCTTAGCTTTTAGCAAACGGCGCGAAGCAATTTAGATTGGGCTCTCAGCGGTGCTGCTTTTCGGCAGCTTGTTGCTAAGAGCTAAAAGCTAAGGGCTAATGGCCAAAGGATTTTCCGAAGGATGAGCACTACAACCGTGAACATTACTGCCGCACAAGTGAAAGAGCTTCGGGAGAAGACCAACGCTCCCATGATGGATTGCAAGCAGGCGCTGACCGAATCGAAGGGCGATCTAGAAGGCGCCATCGTTATCCTGCGCAAGAAAGGCGTGGCCACCGCCGCCAAGAAGGCGACGCGCGCTACCAGCGAAGGTAGTGTGACCAGTTACATCCACGCCGGTGGAAAGATCGGCGTGCTGCTGGAAGTGAACTGCGAGAGCGATTTCGTCGCGCGCACCGACGACTTCAAGACACTGGTGCACGATATCGCCATGCACATCGCCGCCACCGACCCGCGCTATATCCGCAAGGAAGACGTGACCCCCGATGCCTTTGAAAAAGAGAAGGACATCTACCGGGCGCAGGCAGCGCAGACGGGCAAGCCCGCGCCGGTGATCGAGAAGATCGTTGAAGGCAAGATGGGCAAGTTCTACGAGGAGGTCTGCCTGTATGAGCAGCCCTTCATCAAGGACCAGACCATGACCGTGCACCAGCTTATCGCCACCGTCGTGGGCAAGCTAGGTGAGAACATCTCGGTGCGGCGCTTTGCCCGCTTCAAGGTGGGCGACGTCGGCGAGACCATCGCCATCAGCAAGGCCGCGGAACAAGCGACGGACTAGTTGGTGCGGAGCTGTCGAGATAGTTAGCAGGGCGGACACATTCCGCCCTTTCTTTTCGGCTGGCAACAAACGGACGCAGCGGCCGCAACCGGCAGACAGCATGGAGACGACCGCTTTACTGGGGTAACCCGACACGATGCACTAGTTCTTCAAATCGCAGATCGTGATGCAGGGGCCCGAATCGGGTGCCGACCTTGATATAGGCAGGTTCAGGGTCATGCTCCTCATACGCCTTTTCCAGCCAGGTGAACGCCTCATTCCGCTCCGAAGGTGGCGCCGTGTCGATGCTTGGGTGTCGAAAAAGTATTCGGCAAAGAGCACTGCCAAGACCCGAATGGACGAATCGCAGACGTGGAAATTGCCGCGGTCCGAGAAACCTCACGGTCCCGGACCGGCGATTTACAGAACTCGCCGCAACCTCATTCGGCCAAATGTTAGTTAGAAATGATTGGTCGGGGAGAGAGGATTTGAACCTCCGACCCCCTGGTCCCGAACCAGAAACCGGTTTGCTAACTTGTTGTCCCGCTTAGGTTGGCTCTGCGTCGTTTTGCCTCTTGTTCGCCGGTTTTCGGCAGCGAATGGACCCAAGTTGGACCCAAGTTTCTGAGACGGCGCCTTGCTAAATCTACTTGTCCTGGTGGTGCTCACTTCTCCCCTGTTTCTACGTTCAATGGACCTCAATTCATTGGTTCTAACGTCGGAGCCCAAGAAAAGCAACCGGTGCTTTAGGACTCTGCTGAAGGCGGCCTCTGGCTCGTGCCGATGAATCCTGAATCACGGCTTCCCGGCCGGAGCAAAACTCTTGGCGATGCCTACCTCTGAAGCGAAAGCGCCTCGATAGCCATTGTGGGCAGTCGTGGGTAAATTGGCAGCTCGCTCCGCATCTTCGGTCAAGCGGACCGCCTCCTTCATCTGTTGCAGGGAGACGACCATGGAGTTCCTTGATACGCGGCGCACGATAGGATTGACCACCCAGCGTAGCGCAGTAGGAACGTCGCGACTCAAGGCAATCGCCTCGATTTCCACATAGGTTCCGCCGTCTCTTTGCTCAAACCTGGCAACGCTGTACAGGCGCCAGATGTAGCCACTGCCATGATCCGGCGGAAGCTCCTGCTCGTCCGAGCGGCCCAGGTGCCGGATCTCCTGCACACGCGTGATGTGCGTGGTGCTGTACCCCATCGCCGGTCGTCGATTTTGAAGTAGCAGGTCTCGTACTCCATATCGAGCGCCGTTTGGGCGACGACCTCCTTGTTCACCACGCGCATGGAGTACTTCTCACAGGGCCCGTCGCTGCCCAGCAACCTGGAATCAACAACCGTGGGCTTGTAGTACTCCTTGTAGTCGCTGTAATTACGCGCGGCGGACAAAACGTCTCTTATACTGGCATTCGGAAGAAAGGCCGCGCCTGCCCAGTCGTGGATCAACCCCGAGGCCACCGGTTTTGGGTTTTCCTTCCCGACGGACGAGACCAGAATCTCACCATCACGGACGCGCTGAAGGCGCTCGGGCTTCTGGTCGACCCAAAGAAAGGGTGTTTGGGAGCCTTGGCAATTGTGCCCTCGGTGTCGAAGCTCAGTCTAGCTGCGACCTCAGTAGAAACGCGGCCCGGTATTACCTTAAGAATCTCACATCCAAAGAGTACAAATAGACGATCGATGAACTCTTCCGCCATTTCTTCGTGACCGCCGCCGCTTTGCTGAGCAAGTTCGGCCGCTTCTTCCACCAAGTGTCGGTACGCCGGCATCTGAGCGGCATGGTAAAGAAGTGAAGGATTGGTAGTAGCGTCCTGCGGACGATGCTTTGCAATGGCCTTGATGTCGCCGGTGTCCGCAACGACGGTGGTGTATTTCTTAAGGGACTCAAGAAGGGTCATGACTTTGTGCCTCCCGTTTCAAAAAAGATAGGCGCCTCGAATGCGCGACTGTCGATGTGGCAGCTGTTGCTTCATCTCAAAGCTGCCGTGGTCCGCCCCAATGGCTACTCTTAATCCATTTTTTGAAAAACTAGGGCGAGTGTCGATACAGCCATCAGGAATCCTTTCGCACTTGGCATTCTCGGGCGGTTCTAGGCCTGCACTGAATCACGTGTCAGGTGGCCGGTAATCGCTAGCTCCGGCCACCTCCACGCGCGCGCGCCTAAAACTCAGGCCGACTCGTACGGCCACTTCCATCCAGTAATCTCGGGACCGGTCGTGCGACGGTTCCTAGAGCACTACCTGTCCTATACGCCCGATTCCGCGCCGCGCAATCTTGCTGAGTCGCTGAACATGATGACCAACAACTCGCTCGCGGACCTTCACCCTGAACAAGCTGCGCGACGACGATACCGTAGGCAAGATCCAGGACGACCACATCATTTCAGACCTCCGAATTCGCTCGATCGAGCGCACAAAGAACGGACCGTGGGATTACGTCGTCTTCGGCGTCAAGGAAGTGCACAAGGTGAAAAGCGGTGCGGAAGTGACGGACCGCATTGTTGGCCAGTACAACATACGGCTGGTTGAGGAGCGGCGAAGCGAATTCAATCCCAGCGGATTGCTGGTTGCCGAGTACTCCGAGAAGCAAATGGTGGGTGAGCGGGTCAACGGGCTCGAACAGAAGAGCGAATTGGATAAGTAGACGTTACCCAACGGCAATGGGGTCCGGCAGAGCAAAAAACGTTTCAGGCGATAGGAGTCGAGCATGACAAGTACGGCAGCAACGGATACGGTTCCGGCGGCAAGAGCGACCAGGACTGAGAGCGGCGCGGAGAACACAGTCGCCCGGACTAGACGTTCTCGTACCAACTCGGACGAGGAAAACAATGGGAGTGCGCGCTATTTCCTCTCTAAGCCAAACGGCAATGGCGGCATTCCGGCGTTCGATCGGGAGGTGGCGAGCGAAGGGGAGGCGCTGGTCGAAGCGCTGCGCCTCGGGGTGACCTTCTACGAGGTTCAGGAGTTTCGCGTAGTTCCGGATTTTGCGGGGAAAAAGCCGCAACTGAACAAAGAAGCGATTAAGGGCAAGTAGAGCCAAGGAGTTTCATAGCGCTGGCTTCATTTACAGATGATGTTGATCTGTGGTGAGCGATCCGCAAGCTGATTGCGGTTGAGTGCTGGTCTGGTTCGTTTCGCGAGCCTAGCCGGAAACCTGAAATGTTTTCGACCAGGACAGTGAGAGAGCCGCGCCAGCGTCCCTCCTTTCTGTTCTGGCACCACGCAGAAAGAAAAGGAGGAAGTGATGGTGAAGCAACGGTTTCGGGTGTTGTTCCGACGTTGGTTCTTCACAGTAATGAAGTTCTGCGGACCGATTCTGTTGTTCGAGCTGTTCGTGATGGTCCGGCAGCACTTTCAATATGTGCCCCCGAGCATTTCGGATTTGCTGATGGGAGCACTTTTGGCTTTCCTGCTCACGGCTCTGCTGTGTTGGCTGTGGGCGTTGGGAGAGTGGATGTGGTCGAGGCTGCGCAGGTTACGCGGTTTCTTGAGCGAGCTACGGCAGTGCTCCAGAAGCTACTGGAACCCTGAAGCAGTGAGGACCAACAGGGCGTAGCTACGACAACTCGTGTTGGCCGGCGCTTTGCTGCCTGGCCGAAATCTTTGGGTTCGGTTTTCGGCGAGGGCAGCGAAGAGACTGGCACGAGCCGTCTCCTCCGGCTGTCCTTGCTCGACAGCTTAAAGGAGATTCGCAATGCCAAATGCTACGAATTGCGGCGCCAGCCTGGTGTTGGCGCTCGAACTTGACCGTAACGGAAGCGTATCGAAGAAGACCATGAAACTGGATCGGGAAGCGCAGCTCACCAACAGCCTCTTGCAATGGCTTTACCCGGGAATTCACGTGGCCACGGTTGACGTGCCGGCGGAACCCTTGGACTCCTGAGAGCAGGCAATGGTCGAACAGGCGCTCACCCGAATCGAGATTGATGGGCATTCGGTAGGGAGAGTTGACACCATGATGAAGCGAACGGTCGTTACTGTGACACTGGCAGTGGTTGGACTGATGACATCCGGTCCCGCGTTCGCACTGCAACAGTCGCAATCTCCGATAGCAGTCCATGGGCAACGACAGGCGCAGACGCAGTCGGCGGCAGTCCGTCCGACGTACCAGCGCGGTGACACCTGGTACGAGTTCCTGCTCGAGCAGTTCAATCCCAGCAATTTCGATTACGGCGCGTGGATGGAAGAACGCCGTCAGGTGTTCCTGGATGAGAGCGTACGCAACCCTTACTTCACTTACAGCCTGGGCACGACGATTGCCCTGCTGGTTCTGGCCATGCTGTACACCAAGCAATGGGTCGACCACCGTCGCGCCATGTGGATCACGGCCGAGATGATGACGGACCTATACAACCATGACGCGTATTCCCGGGGCGTAGCACGGGAGGCGATCCAGACATACAACAACCACATTGAACGCTGCAACCGCGCGATCGAGGCGACTGAACATGGCATATCCATCCCCGGAGCAGATTCGGATACGAACGACCTCAAGACTCAACTGCAATCTGTCGCCGACCAGAGGGACTCCTATAAACGCGAAAGAGATTTAGCCAAGCGTGACTTGCAGGAAAAGGAAAAGCTGATAGCAGAGATGTCCTTGCGAGTTGACGCGGTTGCGAGGAAGACCGATCAAAATCAGGTTGCTTCGAGTTCTGTCGATATGAGCGCGGCTGATCCGGCGGTGGTGCAACTCATCAACAACTTGCAGGAGCAGCTGTACGCAGAGCGTCGGGAGAACCGGCGGCTGAAAGGTGCATAGCAGAGTGTTGGTTACGGTGACAGATTTTGGTAGCGTGTGGCGCCGGCGGTTTGGCAAGAACCCGGATGACCCATGGCGCTTTGCAAGAGGCGTTTACTACAACACGACCGGCATCGACATCGCGGGAATAGTACGCCAGCGGCCCCAGATCGTAGGCTACGCCCGGTTCAACGGATGTGGCGGTTCAACCCGAACCGTCCCTCGCAAATGATCGGCCGCGTCTTTGAGTGCGCAGAACCCTGCGTATGGCAGGGGCAGAACAAACTCCTTTTCAAGCGTCTCTTGAACGCACCAGAGAAACCCGACAGTTTTCTCGTGGTAGTGCGGGCACGGCTAGTTGGCAAGCTGACAATTGGCATGACTGATTGGCGGTCAGCCGACACCTGGCTCATCTCGTTCAGCGAATCTCGCGACCAGCAGGAAGCCATGTTGTTGATGCCGGCGCACAGCCGGCTGCAAACCGAGTTGGGCCGCTTTGTCTTGGATGCGGAAGCGCGGCGGCCCTGGGTTGCACGGCTTGTGCTGGCGTCCGTGTAGCAGCAGTGATCGCATGCGGTATCGGAAAGGCATGATCGCACTGAGTGAGACACGGGATTACCCGCTGCTCCGTCGCGTGCTGCACAGCAGTTTCGTCACCCCTGCTCAGTTATACGAGTTCATGAAGCTGGACTATTGCGCGTCGTCGCGCAATGCGTTCGACAACCGTTTGCGGCGGTTGCTGGCTCACGACTTGCTGGTGCGGCACGATATCCCAACCATGAACCGCGGCGTCGTGTATTCGATATCGCGAGCTGGAGCATCGGAATTGGTTGGCAGAGGAGAGTATTACTCCGGGTCCTCGGAGATTGGCAAAGAGTCCAACGGTCACATGCAACACGCCCTGGAGTTGAATGACATTCACCTCGCGCTGAAGCAAAGTCGCACACTCGTTCGTTGGACGCCAGAGTCTGACATCCGGTCGCGCAACGAATTCACGGGAACTGGATTCGTGAAGGATTATGACGCAGTAGTCGCGGTTCGCCTTGACGATCACGAATACCGCTTCGCACTCGAGTACGAACGCACCCAGAAAGCGAACGTGCGATACCTGGCGATCCAGAAGAGGATCCAAGCTGAGACCGACCTTCGCCACTTCTTGTATCTTGTTTCGAATTATGACCTGTTGCTATTCCTCGTGAAGAAGTTCGAGGGCTGGCGTCAGTCGGTTTACTTCGGGCTACGGCATGATTTCCTCACTGAGGGCCTTTGCCTGTCAGTCCAAAGCAATCACTCACCTGTGTCTACCACCTTTCTCGCCGTGCTAAAGCATGGCCACTCCCGTCGGAGTGAATGGCGCACATCTGCTTTGTAAAATGGAGCCCGATTTACCTATTGCCGTGGGTTTGAAGTGGGATTGGAGTGGAATTGGCGTGAATCGATCCCTTGCAACCTGCTGACAGCCCGGCGGTTATCGGTTGACTATACCCTGTTGAGATCCTCGCCCTCCGATAAACGACCGAGCCGCTGTGACACTGGCGCCCTTTTGGAACGCATCGTGTGCGGCCGCGGTGGACGAATGCTTGTGTCTGGTGCGGGTTCGTTTTCGTTCGGTATTCCGGCAGTTGCACGCGAGTGTGCGCGCTAGTTGCGCAGGCTGGTATGCCGGCAGATGTGAGTTGGCCGTACAGAAGTGGTGCGGTTGGGTGCTGGAATATGCACTGGGTAAATGAGCCGTCAATGCCAGTCTAAATGGCTGAGTTTGTTCCATATTTCATCATTCATGTGATTTAACAGAATATTGGATTGACAAGGCAACGCGCTTGAGAGTTATATATTTGCCTATCACGCAGAGTGGCATTCCCACCTGAATCGAATGCGAGGTCACTATGGCAAATCCCAAGGCGATCAAACTCATTGTTTCTGAAACAGAACCCCACGCGCAGGCCCACCCGCACCAGCTGCAGGTCGAGTTCGTTGACGAACACCTCAAGCCTGCAAAGCCAATAGGCGCCAGGCTTTGCGGTGGCACCAGCACTTGCCTTGCTGTAGTTGAGACGGAATAGGCCACCGGCCTGTCCGCACGGCTGTCTTGTTTGGCGTGATTGGGCCGTTACTTTGCCCGGCTGCCCCGAGGGCAGAGGTTTGCGAACATCCTGGTGCGTAAGCCCGGAGTGGAAATTCATTGCGCGCCTCCTCGTATTCCGCTAAGAGGAGCAGATTGTTCCCATGAAGGCGTCGGCGTATAACTTCGCGCTCCCTATTCCGGACGACTGCTGGCTGCTTTTCAATGCGCGCACCGGAAACATCATTGATCTCACCGGTCCGCATGCGTACGCACTTGCCCAAAGCCTGACTGGACAGGATCACGACGACGAAATCGTGGTCGACTCCGCGTCTCTCCACCTCCTGACTGCTCAGGAGTTTCTTCTCGAGGATTCCTTTGACGAACTCGCGGCAATCCGCAGGACATATTGGGAAGCGAGAAAGAACGCTCCAGTTGTTGTAACCATCACCACGACCCTCGACTGCAACCTGGGTTGTTTTTATTGCTACGAGGAACGAAGCCCCGACTCCCTTGACGCTCAGGATATCCCGTCAATTCTTCGCAAAATCGCCGGGCTGCTCGAAGGCTCGACTCGAGGAAGCCTCCACGTCGACTGGTATGGAGGCGAGCCGACCCTGAACCTGCCTTTTCTGGAACAGGCGTCGCTGGCAATCCAGAACCTCTGTTCCACATTAGGCATACGATATACCGCTTCGATTATTTCCAACGGTACTTCGTGGCCCGAGGACGTGGAACAATTCATCGAGGGCCATCGCATCCGGCAAGTGCAGATTACCTTCGATGGGTTGCGAGCCAACCACAATCATCGGAGACGGTTCACGGGGAAGAACGATTGTGAGCGTTCGAGCTTCGACGAGGCTGCCAGCCTGGTTTCGAAGCTGGTTCACCTATGCCGGGTCGACATTCGCTATAACATCGACAATCGCAATCGAACCGATTTCATCCCTTTCGTTGAGTTCGCCCTAGCCCAGGGATGGTTCCATGCTAAGTTTCGGGCCACGTTCCAGCCAGCACGTGTTGCCGCCTATACAGAGAAGAGCCGCTTTGTCGAGAGGATTGGCTTGCCAGACCATGAGTTCCATGAGCTCAAGAAACAGGCTTCAAGCCTGCTTCCGCCTGAGGCCATGGAGGAGCCCGAAACGCCCAGCGGGTATGCGGCTCCAAAGACCTCCGTCTGTGCTGCGTTGTCGAACAACGCCATTGTGATCGGAGCGGACCGCCGGACCTACCGGTGCGGCCTTCAGGTGTCCGAAAAACAGCGGGCGGTCGGTACTCTCAAGCAAGAGACATTTCGAATACTCAACAATGAGAGTTTAACCACCGACGAGCGCTGGTGGGCAGAATTCGATCCGACGAAACTGGCGACCTGCTCGGTGTGCTCGTTCCTTCCGATATGCCTCGGAGGATGCCCCAAGAAACAATTGGAAAGAGATACCAACGCACTCGATGCCCAGAGCATGTACTGGCGCCAGCACCTGCCTCGCCTGATTTGCAAGACCGGAAACATCCCCGAAGTGGCGTGGCAATTCACAGAACACGATCAGTTCCGGCTGGCTCCTCCTTCGCTGGCGACAAATCCTTCGGACCCTGGGACTGCCCTGATTTAGTCCATCAGCAGAATGGACGGATTCCGACAGGAAACGTGTACTCTTGTGTTCATGCTCAGGAGCGAAGGCATCCATGCAATTTGACAAGATCGCACCCTACCTCAAGGATCCGCTGGTCCTCATTGGATTCTTTCTGTTTCTTGGTTTTTTGTTCTGCCGCTCCATCATCAAGCAAGGCATCATTCCTCGCCTACCCGCGACTTTGGGCTTCAGAATTCTTCGGACGATTTTGCTGTACGGTTTTATCTTGGGCCTGCTGCTTTCCGCTTTGGGATTCGCGCTGAAGTACCGGGAGATCCAGGCTGACGAACGGGCAAAGGCAGCCGAGCTAGCCGAAAGGAAACGAAAGAACGATGCGGAAATATCCGACCGCTTAATGCAGGAGCAGCTGGCTCAGCAACGCGATGTAGAGGAGCAGAAAGCCCAGATTGCACGCCTTGACGTTGAACTCAACCAGAATCTGGCAGTGGCGGACCAACTCCGAAAGAATACGATTGTAATGCTAGGAGAATTCAGGACTTTGTCGCAAGTGGTACGCACGCCAGGGATAAAAATTCTTCCGATTCTGTTTCCGGCGAAGAATCTGGACATGTCAATACCTGATAGCCAGACCACAAACCTGGCGGACGGCGCCATGGACCAGTTGCGCGATTCCGGCTTGCTCTCGGATCAATTAGAGGTTCAAAAAGTAACAGCAGCGGCAAACGCAATCGCGCAAACAATCCAGGCTACCCTCTCGACAGTTCAGTCTTTGCAGGACCCGAACAGACAACGTTACGTGTTCTCAGATGCCGTATGGAAGACGGAGCGTGCCCGTATCGAGAAAGTGGTCGTAACAGACCTCACACCCTATCAAACCAGTTATGGCAACCTTGAGCTGCTTCGTGCTAACTACGATGTTCTGACCCAACACTACGTCGAATACCTGAGTGACTTGCGAATGTTCTTCGATCCCACCAAACACCTCATCACGCGAGAAGGCCTTCGTCAAATCCTCGCCAAAGAGCGTTACACCTACACCCTTCTTTTCACTTACAGTAAGGGACTCTCGGATCAGATGGGCCAGCTCAAATCCCTTAGTCAGAAACTTCACAATCCACAAAAGCCAGCCTGATCCTGCGGCTGTCCGGGATCAGCAAACCCGCGAATTCGCATCGCGCAAGTGCCTCATCGCACCTTCTCGCCGGCAGGTCGTCTTTAGGTCTTTAGAAAGTCGACGCAGATTTCAATCTGATCAGCAGCTAGTGTGATCGCGGTAATGAGAACAATCTCATCGCCCTCATGGCCTGCACTGCTATGCCCAGGGCCAAAGCCCCGGCCACGTTGTCGTGAATCTCGGAATGCGGTACAAATTCAGCGCACAATATGAGCTTTTCGTCCAGATCAACAGCCTGCTCAACCGCTCAACCGACACTACTAAACCGGAAACAACTCTGAAACTACGATTCAGCGCCATCGCCGGGTAATGATTCAATCTGAGCGTGCGAATTGCATCCTTTATACAGAGATCGTCCCTGCTTAATGATCTTCGTTCTGCTCTCACCTAACTCCCTAACCCTAGTGCCCCACAACAAAACAAAATCTTTAACCCACCCCACTCCCTCACTGCGCGAGTCGAGGTGTGCGCCATCGGTTCCGTCTTGACTTTCAACGAAACGCAACATGGGCGGACTGCCCGGAAAGGATAACTGCGATGTTCGGACGAATGATGATTGAACCCCTTGTGCAGGTTGACCCTGGAGCCGATTTGCAATCAGCGATGGCCGCGCTTGTGAAGGTTGCCGAAACGGTCGAAATCGTTCGCTGGATCGAGTTTCCGGCGTCGGTTCTGCTGTTCTTGCTCGTACCCGGAGACCCGGATTCTGGTGCGGTCTATGTACTGGACCGCAAGAATGGAACCTGGTACGCCGTCGACTTCGAGGACGAACAATTCGGCGGTTACAGTGTGACACAGCTCGAAATGCTCGTGAAGGACTGCAACTTCCTCGATCTCGTTGAGCGGCCAGGGCTTTGGCGCGCAGGGTTGCAGTGGGTGGTAATGCCCGGAATGCGGCCTGAAGCGGCCGTTTGACAGAAAAAATATTCCGGGTTATCTACCAACACCCACATCCGAAAACCGTGTGGGCAAACAGCGAACACGACCGTGCGGTCACGCGAAATTGCCAGAAGGAGGTGACGAGTAAATGGCAACGACAATCACGGCAACCCGGCAGCTCGCCGAAGATTACCAAAGGCTGTTCGTGAACCGCCGTGCGTTCACGATGCAGTCCACGCGGCCGCACTCGGAAACAGGGCGACACTACTACTTCCGGCCAAGCAACAAAGGAACCGACATACCCCTAATGTTGACCGATGAAACCATCCGCCAACACTTAGAAGGCAAGATCACTGTCGGGCTGTATGCCATCAACCCTTCGACCCAACGTTGCAAATGGGTCGCCATCGACGCCGACTACAAGAGCTCCATGGAGGACTTGCTGAAGCTGCAGTACCACCTGACAAAGGACAGAGTGGAACCGGCTCTGGAGATGAGCAAGCGCGGCGGGCATCTTTGGATCTTCCTGGCAGCGCCTCTGCTGGCCAAGGAGTGTCGAATCTACATCCATGATCTTGCTCTGAGGTTGGGAGTACCGGTGAAGGGGTCAGGCCTGGCAGACGGCATCGAGGTGTTTCCGAAGCACGACGCCATAGGAGCTGGCGAGTTTGGCAATGCCATTCGCGGTCCGCTGGGAATTCACCGTGGCGCCAATCGCCGGTTTTGGTTTTACGGCGCAGATTACACACTGGAGGACCAGATCGCTTACCTGAACCGTCTGCGGAAAGTCACCGAAGAAGAACTGCGTAGGTTCATTGCCGGAAAGGAGCGTCCCGCGTCAGTCGCCTCCCCGGCACTGGGCAGGAACACTCTACCTCACCGTAGGCGGGGGCTAGGCGAGTCGGACTTTCGGATCTTGGCGCACGTCGGTGCCGTACGGAAGGTTGGAAGAAACTACATCACCCGCTGTTCCCTCCTGCGCGGACTGTGGCCACGACCGCGTTGGCGACAACCTGGCCATCCTGATCGAAGATCCACCCTTTTACAAATGCTGGGCGGGGTGCACCAAGGAGATGATTCGGGCAGCCCTCGGTCGCCCGATTCGCGTGCGGCATTCCGCCTAAAGACAAGGAGAGGGTTGTTGTCATGAAGCAGAACCGATTGCCAGATGAATTGGGGTTCAGGCTATCGCGGAAAGAGCTGCGGGTGTTGAAAGAGCGTGGAATCTTTGCCCATTCGCTGGTAAGCCTGGAACACCAGCACCTTGCGAAACGCTATGTGGTGCGCGGGTTGGAGTCGGGGGCGCCGTCGGAGACCTGGGGAGATACGTCACGTTCATCACAGAAGATGGCCAGCCAATCGAGTGGCTCCATCCGGTGGAAGCCATCGGAGTGAACGGCTTACATGCCGTCGTGGTGGCGCCGGTACTGGTGCGAGTTGAGATGCTACGAAAGGGACAAACCTACGAGTTACTGATTACACAGCACCGTCCGGGCGCGACCAACGATGGAAAGCGGCCGCCACTGGGAACAAGACTCCTGTTTCGGGGCATTCATGGTCGCTTGGATCTGGATTTGTCCGGAAAGGACAAGGACAAAGCTGGCGCGGTTCTGCCGACGTTCTATTCGCGCGCCGGGGAGGAAGTCGGGATACCGAAGTGGTTTCGCCAATCGGTGCGCGCGATAACCGCGGCTGTTCATTGCGACGGCTGTTTCCATTGCCACTATGTCAGGCCGCCGCAGAGGAAGAAAGAGGACCAATTGTGCGCCGCGGAAGTGTCACAGCCTGACATGGCTGAACGGAAGGAGTGAGTAGCGATGCATAGCAAGGTCAAGAACTACGCGCTGGTTTTCTGTCTTTTTGTGTTTTTGTTTATCGTCCTCGGAGGTGGCCTGCACATGAACCCAGGCGGTGCGTTGCTCGCCGCAGCGACCGGCACTCCACTGATGATTTATGCCTTCAATCGCAAGTCCAGTGGTGATTGCCGGCCAGAGCATGTTCCACCCCAGCTTGCGGGAAATGAGGTTCGATATGGCAGCGACAAGTCAAGTACCTCCGACTGACGAAAGTGAAGTCGCGGTGAACGAGAGCGTAGGTTCAGAGTGTTCCGAACCCATACGCGCGGTCCCTCGGCACTTGCCGGATGAGCGTAGGGCGCTTACTCATCACTTTTCAGTCGGCGGCCAAGAGGGATATCTCACTGTCGGAGTGTACGAAGACGGTCTTCCCGGAGAAATTTTCATCACCATGTCGAAACAGGGCTCGACCATCTCCGGGCTCATGGATTCGTTTGCAACAGCCGTATCGCTGGCCCTCCAGCATGGTGTCTCACTCGAGGTCTTGTGCGCCAAGTTTACCCACGTGCGCTTCGAGCCAAGCGGGTGGACTGGGAACCCCAAAATCGGCTTCGCCAAATCCATTGTCGATTACATCTTTCGCTGGCTTGAACTCAAGTTCTTGACGGGCGAACAAGGCGAGCTATTTGTTCCTGCTCTGGTGGCAGTTCACTCGTCCGCGGTTCCGAGCGACAAGGATGCGGTTGGAGCGCTTGGAGAGTTGGTTCAACTCGGAGATGCGCCAGCGTGCAACATCTGCGGTTCGCTAATGGTACGGAGCGGTACGTGTTACCGCTGCATGACCTGTGGGGGTACAAGCGGGTGCTCGTAGCACAGGCCTGGCGGGTAAAATTCGTTTCGTATCATCATCCATTCGTCGTCGTCGTCTCTCTCGGGGCTGAAGCCGCCCAACGTGGGTTTGCAGCAAACTGTTTAGGCGCTGGATTCTCATCGCTCGTAAACTAAAAAAATCACCCGTGCGCCGACTCGCAGAATCAATAACAGGAACCAACTTCTCCTTCGAGGTGCTCGCATGCAACTCAAGCCCTTCCTGCTCGATGCCTGGCTCGACCAGTATGAACACGACATAGAATTCAACCTCGCTGCGAGCACCGGACCGACGTGGACCGTAAACGACATCCTCGCCCTCGCCGACGACGAAACGCGCCACCGCTTTCTGAACCACAACCTGGCCTACAGCCGCCCCGCCGGCGCTGACAGCCTGCGTGAGGCGATCGCTGAAATGCAGCGTGTCCCGATAGAAGCCGTCCAAATCATGACCGGCGCCTCCGATGCGCAGGCCTTCAAGAGGGCGTGTTCGTGCTTCGGCCTTGGCCGCTACTTCTACGATATCCAAGCCATTTGGGTCGATCTCGACCAGAACCGCCAGCCGGTGAGAACACCTGCGTTGTCGGCCTGGGCCCTTCCGGAGAACTGGCGCAAAGGAATGCGGCCTTCGGGCAGGAATGGTAACGGTAGTGCCGCCGCAGCCTCCAACGGCGCAAATGGACGAAGCCAGGCCAACGGAAGTAACCCTCGTCAGGCTTCCGGCAACGCCCGCACCGGCGACGGAAACACCTCCGGCAGCGCCAATAAAGCCAACGGCGACGACCTCGATGTGCGCATTCAGAGCATGGAAAAGACTGTCGGCACCGTGTTGTACCGCAACATCCTTCGCGAGTACGGGCGCGTCAACCAGCCGAAGCTGATCCGTGATCCCGCCGTCAAACGGAAGGTTCTACAGATGCTGGAGTCAGTCGCACGCGGGATCGATCGTTTGGAAGCAGTCACAAAGAGGCTCGATCCGAACACTGTTACGGCGTTGCTCGCGAAGCTCCAAGCTCCTCCTCTCGGCGAGATTTCTGACCTCAAGACGTTGCAACACATTGTCTTCGGCCTCGAAGAATTCGCCGGTCCCGACCAACACCACGCAGCCTAATGAAATGGGAGTTCCCCCGGCTCTGCCGGGGAGGCACGCGAAGTTTGACAGATACGGGAGTCCATCCAAGAAACTCCTGACGTGAGCCGCGAAGCACACGCAAAGGAGAAACTGGATGGACGAGTATGAAAGCTTAAGCCACTCGAAATGGGAGTGCAAATCCCATGTGGTGTTTATCCCGAAGCGCCGGCGGAAGGCGTTGTATGGGGACCTGAGGAAGTATTGGGGAGAGGTGTTCCGCAAACTGGCGGAGCAGAAGGAAAGCCGGATTGAGCAAGGACATCTGCTGCCGGAGCACGTGCACAGGATGCTTTCGATCCCGCCCAAGTATGCAGTGGCGCAGGTGATCGGGTTTATCAAAGGGAAGAGTGCGATTCACCTGGCGCGAGTGTACGGAGGGCGGAAGCAGAATTTTGTCGGACAGAGCTTCTGGGCGCGCGGATACTTCGTGTCAACGGTAGGGCGGGACGAGGCATTGGTCCGAGAGTACATCCGCACGCAGGAGGAAGAGGACAAACGCCTGGATCAGTTGAATATGTGGCGCTGAAGTGGCCACCATCAGGTGGCCAAGAATGTCGGGGCCGCGTTAGCGACCCCGCCCAGCCGCTTTGAGCGGCTCACATCCTAAAGCCCCCGGCTCTGCCGGGGGGATAGTTACTCACCACCGCTACCACGAATGCGAGGGCACACGGATACGTGTGCCCTCCGCCATTTGAACACTGCCATAGATGGCTTCCATACCAAGAATCTTCGAGACAAACCTGCGGAGTCGACAACATGCATATCAAGGCAGTCGCGCACATCTCCCAGGTTCGCGGTGGTTCGCAAGCGCGAATCATGCTGGCAGATGACGGCAAGAAATATGTTACGAAGCTGATGGGCAACCCACAGTGCACTAGGGTGTTGGCCAATGACTATTTGGCCTGCCGACTGGCGCGGATGATCGGGCTCAGCGTGCCGGAGCCGGTCATTATCCTCGTGGATGAAAAGACCATTCTTGAGCAGCAGATTACCTTCACCCTGGCCGGCCGCGCGGTTGCTGCGCGTCCCGGGCTTCAATTTGGTTCTGCCCGGGTGACCGGAGGGGTCTTGGACTGGCTGCCAGGGACAATGCTTGGGCGGGTCAGGAATTTGAGGGAGTTTGCCGGTCTGCTTGCTTTTGACAAGTGGACTGGCAATGCCGATGGCCGGCAGGTCGTATTTCACAAGGAGCCACGTCAGCGGAAATACAATGCGTCGTTCATTGATTTTGGCTACTGCTTCAATGCGGGCGAGTGGAGTTTTCCCGACGCTCCGCTGCGGGGCGTGTACGGGCTCAATGATGTCTATGAGCGTATCGAATCGTGGAACGACTTTGATCCATGGCTATCAAGGATCGAGAGGTTTTCCGCGCGGCAACTCCAGGGCATTGCGGACGAGATCCCATGCGAGTGGTATGGAGAACGCGCCGAACTGCAACGCTTGCTTGATTGCTTGTTGGAGCGCCGCAGCATAGTACAGCAGCTAATCGAAGACTTCAGGAACTCCAGCAGAAACCCTTTTCCGAATTGGATCATGGAACGGTCGACACCTTTCGCAACCGAGGCTAGGGAAGAGCCGCTTGCGGTGTGAGATCCGCCCATCCTCAGCAAACTCTAGATAGGTCTCACGCCGTGGAGGAAGAGATGAGAAATGCGGGTCGAATCAAACTCGGCTATTATCCTTTGCCTGCTGAGGAAGCCCAAAACATCCGCGCCTGGCTCATGCCCGCCGTACCGTACGCGGCCATTGATCCTTGTGCCGGTGACGGCACGGCACTGCTTGAGATCACGAAGAATACGGGTGCCCACTTGGCGGGCATAGAACTCGATGCAGACAGGGCCGCGGTAACCGCCGGGCAAGGAATCGCGACCGTCCACGGTAGTGCGTTTGAGTGCCGGGTATTGGCGGAAACCTGCCCGCTTCTGTACCTGAATCCACCCTATGACAGCGAGTTTGGACCGCACAGTAATAAGAGGATGGAACTGGTGTTCCTGGAACACTGTTATCGCTGGGTGACCAGCGAAGGCGTGCTGGTGTTCGTGGTTCCGGCTCCCGCGGTCGGCACGTGCGCGCGTCTGCTGACAAGTCAGTTTGATCGGATTTGCGTCTTTTCGACTCGAACATCCAGAATCCGTCCGCTTCAACCAAGTCGTGGTGTTTGGCAGACGAAAGAAATTTCATCTGCGTGGCGATCCCAAAGGAGCGGATGAATTGCTCCGGATCGCGTACAAGACACATCTACTTCCAGTCCTTAACCAAGAGGTTGCGGAGCGTTACGCGATCCCACCGTCTTCGGCGGCGACGATCACTTACACGGGATTGCCGTTGGATGTAATTGAGGATGCGCTGCAGCGCTCCGTGGCGACGCAAAATGCCCGCGGCATTCTGGTACGCAAGCACCAGAAAATGACTGGCCGGCCTGTGACGCCGTTACACAAAGGTCACGTCGGCCTGCTCGCCTGCAGCGGCATGCTGAACGGCTTCTTCGGGGAAGGCGAGTCAAGGCATATCGCACACTGGCGATCGGTGAAGTATGTCGATGAGTTCAACGAGGAAGGCGAAGCGGAGGGAGAGACCATCATTCGCAAACGCGAACGGTTCAGCCATGAGCTGACTCTTGCCTATGAGAGTGGGCAGATCATCGAGCTGAAGGAGACGAAGGAGGAGAAAGTCCCTAGCAGATCCGCCGAATGAGCTTCCTCGCACAGACTGCCGAGGACGAAATTGCAAAACTTGCGGGGGTGGCATATGCTGTGGCATAGGCTAGAGAGGTGGATATGGCGCCGGAACGACATGTGAAGCTCTTCAAGAACGGCAGAAACCAGGCAGTCAGGATCCCTCGTGAGTTCGAGCTTCCTGGCGAGGACGCCATAATCCGCAAAGAAGGCGACCGGCTGATCATCGAGCCCACTCCACCCAAGTCGCTGCTTGCGGTCCTAGCAACCTTGAGAACCATCGACGAGGACTTTCCTCCGATTTCAGATCTACCTCCCACTCCGGTTGATCTCTGATGCGCTATTTACTGGACACCAATATCGTTTCCGACCTGGTCCGCAACCCGCAAGGCCGCATAGCACAGCACATCCGAAAGATCGGAGAAGGGCAGGTTTGCACGAGCATAATCGTAGCTGCGGAATTGCGTTATGGCGCCGCCAAGAAACAGTCCGCTCGACTGACGGCACAGCTGCAAGCGGTGCTCGGTGCGCTTGAGGTTCTTCCCTTGGAAGCGCCCGCCGATACCACCTACGGAGCGCTGCGTGCCCGGCTTGAAAAGGCGGGTAGGCCGATTGGCGCCAATGACCTACTAATTGCTGCACAGGCATTGGCCCTTGGTTACACCATTGTCACCGACAACGAAAAGGAGTTCGCGCAGATCAAAGATCTTCCTCGAGAGAATTGGCTGCGCCACAACTGAAATCCATTCTCCGGCCGTTTGAACGTCGTCGGACCAGATCACCAGAGCTCCTCAGTATCCCTTAGGCATCCACTACCATTTCGTGCCCTTGATCTCGCGGAAGGTATTTGGAACTACCGCGAGAGAACTTCTTGCCATGAAAAATGCCCATGAACGCTTCGGCAAACTCCTGTATCGGCGCCAAACCGAAAAGACAGCCACCAACCTTCGAGTTTTCTTGGATGCCTTTGTGGGAGAGGAACGAGGCAAAGCCCACTTGGTCTCAGTGGTTGGCGGCGACGTGGAGATCGGTGCCCTGGCTGCCGCATTTGCCAACGGTGACTCATTTACCGTGGTAGATCCTTATGGTGCTGAGAGCATCGTCTCGCTGGGCGAGAAGCCGCTGTGTTTCCGAGGCTCCATCGTGGTTCCCGGCCGTAAGCGGCCGCTGAGGCATCTTGTGAGTTGTTCGCAGGAATTGGCGGACACCACCTCCGATGGGAAACTGCTCCTGATAAGCGACGACCATTCCTTCATCTGGTCATCGCTGGTTCGTCATTACGGCCTACCAGCCACGCCGGAATGGGGCGCTTGGATGATTGCGCAACTGCAGCAGCAAAAGCGCTATTCAGCAGCTTCCCGGCTTCGGATACTCCGGAGTCTCGATCAAGCGAAACGGAAAGAGTTATTGGCGCTGCTGCGGAGGGGGCTGCGGAACCATCAGCTTGCATTTCCGCCATCGAACGGCGCGGTCGAATGGCCCGAGATCCAGCTCATCAAGAAGCCTGCCTGATTCCCGCCTGAAAAGCAGCATTCGCGGATCTGCTACACACCCACTTTCTGAACAGTTCTGGGAGGACCCAGTTCCATGGCGTTGTTACATACAGGCGACCGCATTTGTGCGTCGTGTGGAGGCATCAACGGCCAGCATCAGCCAGCGTGCACTGGCGACGACTCTGATGAGGTGATCAGCATTTACACGCGCCAGCAAGCGATCGAAGACGGCATCCTGGTCGATTGCGAGCAAGCACCGATGGGCGAGATGCGCCGCCAGCTTCTGAAGTGGCCGCTGGCGATGACCACCACAGCATTTCATCGCTATGTATGGCCAATAGATGAGGAGGCGAACCTGCCGCCAGGCCAGAGTTTGGAAGGCCGGTTCTGGGATGTGGTTTGGATGTTCCATGCCGCCGTCAAGGGGACAGTCCCGGCCAGGCGGATTGACCCATGCAACCTGCTGTTCGACTTCTACTGCATCGTTGCTGATCCGGCACTGTCGTCAAACGAGACGATCGACGCGACCGCCAGGAGTGGGTCAGAGGGGATGCGGCTCGTAACGCTGAAGGCGGTTTCCGGGCCAGGCGATGACGGCGAGCCCGTGATGACGTTCATGTTGCCGGAGGAAGATTAAACACAGTACCTCTTGAGCCGAAGTGGACGAATCGGCAAGGCGACGACCGTCAGCTTCCGGAATCAGCCCGTCGCAAAACGTTCTAGCCCCCGGAAAATCCCAACCCTCAAATGTTCTATAAATAGAGGCGCGATGTTAGGGACCTTATGAGTGGCGATTCTTTCTCGTTAAACCTGCCGCTCGCGCGCTTTGCGACCGATTCGTGCGAGGCCACCGCCCTGTATCGCGAACTGCGTAAACCCTTGCTGCGATATCTGGCCGGACTGGGGCTCTCGGCGGACGAAGCGCAGGACGTCGTGCAGGACGCTTTCCTCAGCCTGCACAAGCATATTGCGGCGGGCGGGTCGCAGGAAAACATTCGCAGCTGGCTGTTTCGCGTCGCCCATAACCGCGCCCGGAATTGCCAGAAAAGCTATGCCCGGCGCCTCGGCGGGCCTCTCGATGCCGTCTTCGACTCGATTTCGCACGAGGCGACGCCGGAGCAGGCGGTGCTGGCAAAGGAGAAGTTTCATCGGCTGGATAAGGCGATCCGCTCCTTGGCTGCGCCGGAACGGGAGTGCCTCATGCTGCGCGCGGAAGGATTGCGATATCGCGAAATCGGCGAAGTGCTGGGGATTCCAACTTCAACGGTGAGCGACACGGTGGACCGCGCCGTCAAGAAGTTAGCGGAGAAATGCAATGTGTGACTTTTCAGGACGTCTGATTGCCTGGATGGACAGCGAGCTCGAGGCGAACGAAGCCGCGGTTCTGGAGCGGCACGTTCGGGCTTGCGCGGAATGCCGCGCGCGCGTCGCCGCTTATGAGGACGTGAGCCGCGAATTCGCCGCCTACTGCGATGTGGTACTGGAGACTGCGACGGTGGCAAAGATACATGGCAAACTCCCGCGCTGGGTGGTACCCGTCGTGGCAGGCGCTGCCGCGGTGGCGGCCGTTGTGCTGGTGCTGGCGTTGCTGCCGCGCTCAGTCAAGCCGATTCCGGTTGTTTCGCGAGTGGAAGAGGCTCGTCCGCCGATCGCCCCGAAAACTGCTACCAATACGCCCAATCCAGTTCAGCGGCGACACGCTGCCGCCCACAGGAAAACTCAGACCGCGAATTGGGCGGTGGCTGAGCCCGCCATCCAGATCGCCATCCCAGGCGACGCAATGTTCCCTCCCGGCGCGGTCCCCGAGGGGGTTAACTTCGTCGCGAACTTAAGTCTTGCAGATGGATCAGTTCAAGGACTCCGTTTGCAACCATGATTTTTGGATTGAAAAGGAGAACGACCCAACCATGAAACGTACCTTGATTCTTATTTTGGCGGCTTCCTGCTGCGCAATCGCTCAAGATGGCGGAAACGTAACTTTTCAAACCGCTGGCCCCGCGAGTGCAATTGCCTTCGGTGCGATCGGCGGTCCCGGCGCTCGCGGTGAAAGGGGCGCCCTATTCCGCAACGATTACCAACGAATCGGTGCAAACACTCGCCGATGGCACTCACATCGTGCAAAGTAGCAGCGGTTTGACAGCGCGGGACTCCCAGGGCCGCACGCGACAGGATGCTCCCTTGCCGGCAATCGGCAATCTTTCCGCCGCCGACGCCCCGCATCTCGTCTTCCTCCAGGATCCTGTGGCGGGTACCTCTTACACCTTGAATCTGACCGACAAGACGGCGTGGAAAAACCCGATGCCGCCAGCTGGAACCAGTATGGCGGGCGTAGCAGGGACCACCAGCACATTTGTTATGCGTACCGTGAGCGGTCTTTCGCCGGCCGATCTGCCGCCACCGCCGATGGTGCTGCAGAAACGCATAGCAATCGAGGACGACGCCCAAGTCAACACGGAGAACCTTGGCTCGCAAACCATGGAAGGTGTGCAGGTGACTGGAGTGCGCACCACGCAAACCATTCCCGCCGGTAAGATCGGCAATGACCGGCCCATCAGCATTGTCACCGAAGTATGGACTTCGCCTGAACTCAAGACGATTGTTCTGAGCAAGAGGAACGATCCGAGGATGGGCGAGCAGACCTTCAAGCTGACCAACATCCAACGCGGGGAGCCTGACCCGTCGTTATTCACTGTGCCATCGGACTTTAAGATTACCGAAGATGGTGCCAAGACCATCATTTACCGGACGAAGCCATAGCGAACTACCCCACGGAAAAGTCGAACGCGCCGTTCCACACTCGCGCGAAAGTGTTCGTGTCAAAGCCTGAGCCGACGGCAGGAGAAATTCAATGGCACAGATTATGACTAACCGCTAGCTTCAACTCCGCGGCAGTTGCCGGAACGACACCAGATGCCAAGGCCCGTCAGGCGCCGATGTTTCCCGGCGCAGGATATAGAGATTGCCGTCGTCCGCGCGTAATTTGTAGAAGGCATCCTGTGGGCCGTACCACTGGTCAAGCACCTCCTCGACCATGTACTGGCAATCCTCAAGCCGAAATCGAACCGGCCTTTCGTCCGCCGTCCGCCCAGAGTAGCAATCCACTTCCAGCTTCATCTCCTCCATTCTGACGCATAGGCGTTAGACCTGCCACCCACGCTTCACACCTCCTGTCCGGAGAAATCCATGCAGAGCTTAGATACGATTCACCAATACCTCGAACGACACTCGGACGAGATCGGAAACCGGATCCTCGCGTCGTACCCGGCCCTCTATGGTGCCGATGAGGCTCCGTCTCCCCTGCTTTCACGGATGGTACGGGTTCCATATCCGGCGCAAACCCTTGCGATCATGGGCGTGAGCAAGCGTTGGCAGTTGGCGCGTAACGCCAACGTCGTTGCCGAGTGCGGAGCGGGCAAGACGCTAATCGCTCTGGGAAGCATGCTGGTGCATGGCGCCGGAAGGCCGTTTTCTGGATTAGTCATGGCACCGCCGCACCTGGTTGAGAAATGGGCGCGAGAGGCCTTCTTAACGCTACCTCATGTTCGAGTCTTTCTGGTCGATGACGTGCGGAATGGCGGCAATCCGCGCGAGCCTCACGGCATCAACGAAGTCCGGTTACGGCGAGGCGAAATCGTGCGTGAGGGTCTGCACACATCGTTGGCTGAATTGCGTCGTCTGGGGCGGGGAGGCTGGCGTGAGCTTTGTCCGGGTACGACGATCTTCTGCATCGGCCGAGAGAAAGCCAAGCTCTCGTATTTCTGGTGGCCAAATCGATAGACTTTGCCGACGCCTGCAACCGGTCATCCTCGGGAACTTCCAACGCTGTGAGTCGGTCACTCTCAAAAAACGTTGCCCGTAACGCTGCTGTGCTCGGCGGTCGGTCGGTAAGCATCCTTGGAAATTGTCAGCCTTGGGTGTCGGGCGCCAGGCTGAGTTTACAGCTGTTTTATCCAATCGCCTGTCTTCATGACGCGGCTGAATCGCATTTGCTGGGTGACCAGGATCGCCCGATGCAACTCCTCGTCAGAAACCTCGCCCGCGTCGTTCTTGATTGCCAGTGTGCCGGTTCCGTCGGAAAGAAATTCCACTCCGAAGCCGCGGTGCATGGCCTGGCGTGCCGTCGTGTCACAGCACATCTGGGTCATGTAGCCGGCGATGACAACCGTATCCACGCCGCGCTCGCGCAGCCACATCTCGAGTTCCGTGCCGGTAAAGCTGCCGGGCAGCGACTTGTGGATGAGTACATCATGCGGTCGCGCTGCCACTTCTGGGTGCAGTTCCCATTCCTTGCTCCCTTGTCGGAAGACCGGAGCGTCAGGCTGCGGTGACGCGTGCTGAATCGTGACGACCGGCATCCCATGGTCGCGCGCCGCATCCATGGCAGACAACACGTTGTCCAGGCTGCATGCGGGATATGTAATGGGCAGCTTGCCTGTGAAGTACTCATTCTGGACATCAATAACCAAGAGTGCACGTTTTGGGTTCTCAGTCATAAAGCTCATTGTAGGACAGCACGGTGGCTGGGGAGCATCCACGCTTTGGCCGAAGCAGTGCCGTCGATGCACGAACCAATGCCGCATGCTGTTCAAGTGCTCAAGTAGAAGCTGTCAGTTTGGCACGCGGTTCCTCGCGGGAGGCCGTGCTCGGCGAACTGTCCCTGTTCTGACCACTCTGTGTTACATCCGTGAAGCACGGGAAGGGCTATAGCTAATCGCGCAGAGGCTTAGAAAGGGCCGGTCAGAGAGCTTTCGAAAGCCACTGGTCGAGTGCAAGCCGCTCAGGCTAACGGCGGTAACGCTGTTGTCATCGTGTCGCACAAGTGAACGATTCGGCAGTCCAAGGCTTGCCATTCCAGGAAGTTTCGACCCCTTTAGGGAAAAGGCTTAGAAGATCGTCACTGACGTTTCCGCCGCCCTCGTATCTCTTGTATGTCGTTTGAATGGATTGAACAATCATCTGGGCCGATGATCCGCAAATCAGGGGACCCGCTGACGATGCACGGATCTCCCTCGAAAAAAGGATCGCTCGATATGGAGAGTACAGATATGAATCCAAGGAGAACACCCCATATTTTCCAGGAGGAAGTTGTTCGTACTTACGCCATCCGAAGACCATCTGAAACACGACCATATCCGAAGCGGTGCGTGCTAAAACCTCTGCTGAACTTGTTCCCTGCGTGGCGGGCTTAGCGCTCAATCGTTCAGTCAGAGCTCGTATGTGCCGCATACCACAACGGTCAGCGCCCACTTCATCTGGAGATGGCGAATGCTTGGCAAAGATCGCGCCCGACTGATCATCCTTTACGATCGAAGCAAACAGCCCCGACTCTTCGACGACGGCCTTCGCGGTTATAGGGCATTTATCGTCGTAAGCGTGCGCGACCTCATGGCCAAGCAGAGCTGCCAAAGTGTATTCAACAAGAGTCTCGAAGAACGACCTCGACGAGAGATCAGCGTTAGATGCCTTTTGTCTCAGCTGGTCTGACGCTGGATCTCTTTCGACGCCGTCGGCATATTGAAAGGCGTGGCCGACAAACTCGGGGTCGGCCTTCCAGAAAGCCTCGTAGCTTACGGGATGAAGGGCTTGGCAGTGCCGGGTTACCCAGGCAGATGCTCGAAGGAGTCTCTCAATTCCCGAAAGTCGGCACATCACGCCACCTGGGGCGCCGAAGCAGGTTGCATCCGGCATGTGCTGCGTGCACTGTTCGGTGTGTATTCCTACCGTTTTGGCGACGCCGTCTAGGCCTAAGACCTGCCCGACGCTCCCAAGGAGGACTTGATCATGCGCCAATGCTTCTTCGGCATTGTCACTCCAGCAAAGCAGGATTCCAATGTCCGGCTTCGGGCCAGTCTGGGGTGTTTGCCCATCAAGCACCACGGCCGACAACAATATCCATATCATGATCGTGGTTCTCACTTGGCTTCTGCCTTTGCCGCTGTTGTGATTAAGCCTTCGAGCACCGGGTCACATGTGCCAACATGATTGCCGATTGCCGACGAGAGCCCCCCAACAGTTTGGGCTTGCAGATGAGTCAGCGTCGAAAGCCTCTGAAGGCTGTCACGACAGGAGTGGACGGCATCAACATCGATACGAGTGGGGACCTTGGGTGGGCGTGCGATCATGGCGACTGTAATGCTCACGATTGCGGTGAGAACGGCAGAGCCAATCGAAAATCCATATGTTCGGCCCCGCCACAAATCCTCCGTCTTTGCCCTGGCCCGGTCTAGATCAAGCTTTGCAGCTTCGATGCTTTCAGTTGGACTTTCGACCTCGATTAAAGCAAACAACCCGTTCTCGCCTTGGTCGAGAAGGTGAACGACTTGGCCTCCTTCTTGCGTGAAGGGAACTGTCTGAGTGCTGGAGCAAGTTCGTACTTCGAGGACTCGAAATCCAGGCCAACTTGAGATCGCCGCCGACCAACGGTCGCTGGTTCCGGCTACTGGATCCAACTGAATTGTGATTCGCTTTGTGTCGCCCATTTACTTGCCCTCGCACAAAAGAGCCTTACTCAAATTGTCTTGAAATGTCTCTATCTTGTAGGTCTTCAGGAGTTGCCGAATCGTCGCAGGTTCGTGTTGGGCTCCGTCAGGAGAATAAAAGTACAGAGTTACGCGGGCTCGCTCTTGCTGCAACTTTACGCGATAAGTGACTTCAAAGAATCCCGTCATGCCCGCCTGCGTAATATGCATGAGCAAATCTCCTGGCTGTTGATCAGCCGTTGTGACCAGTAACTTATTGTCCTGGGCCCATGCGTCGGTTGCGGATCGGATCTGCGCCGTGCAATCAGCGAGCTTCGCAGCCAGCTTTCGAGAAAAATAGTTAGAAGCATCTATTCCGCCACCAGCTCCTAGATCATCTGGGTCTTTAGGGGCATCTATGTCGGTCACTGCCTCGACGCTAGTTAAGGGTGTTCTCTTCGACGGTCTCGAGTTTTGTGAGGCGCATGTCCCGGTTAATAGCAGTACCAGAGTCAACACGACGGACCAACGAACTGCTGGAGCGTGGAGTTGTTGACCGACGGACGGCCGAGAGCACCACATTTTCATTCCTCAACCAGAAGCGGGATTTGCACTCCCATTTCGAGTGGCTTAAGCTTTCAGACTCGTCCATCCAGTTTCTCCTTTGCGTGTGCTTCGCGGCTCACGTCAGGAGTTTCTTGGATGGACTCCCGTATCTGTCAAACTTCGCGTGCCTCCCCGGCAGAGCCGGGGGAACTCCCATTTCATTAGAGGGCAGAAATCGTGCCAGTTCCTGACGATCGTGTGATACGTACGAATTTCGGCCGCGACGTTGTGCTTGACCTCAGTACTCCAGTAAAGGAGTACGAGTGTTTTCATTTCCCGTGTAATCAGATCCTCAATTCCGATGCGTGGGAAGTTGGGCTCAACAAAGCCCATCCGGAACGCTTCGGTCAATACATGGAGTTTCGTCAGCTTATTCTCAGCGCTTTCCGCTCTTACCTCGTTCCGCTAATCGAGTTGAAGAAGGGCACGTCCAAGGAAGCAGTATGCCTGGTTTTCGAGAAGGTAAACACCGGCGGCGTGCAACTGTCTGTATTTGAGCTTGTGACGGCGACGTATGCCGCGGACAATTTTAACCTCCGAAGAAACTGGTACGGCGAAGGGCAGGAAAAGGGCCGCCACGCAAAGCTTGCAGTAAAGCCGCTGCTGAAAGATATCGCTGCGACCGACTTTCTCCAGGGCATTAGCCTTCTGCACACCTACGAGCGCCAGCAGCAGGATCTGAAGGACGGTAAGACCGGCAAGGCGGTGACACCGGTGAGCGCAAAACGCGAGCACATCTTGTCGATGCCGCTCTCCGCCTATCTGGCCACTCCCGCCAGCCTGATCGGGATTCCCAAGCTGGAAGGGGCTCATGCCGGTAGCCGGATCACTTTTGGTTGCTCTGATCTGACCGCTTTGGCTCAAACTCTGGTCGAAATCGGTCTCGCCACGGAATCCGACTGGATACGGGCAGGAAAAACTCCTGCCGCACTGGTCGATTCTGTATTTCGCTGCTTTCTCCGCGACCACGGCCAGGAGATCATTGCAGAGCACTTTGAGCTGTACCTGACGCTTGGAGAATCCATGGTCGATACCAGCTATTCCGATGACGGCCCCGATTCCAATGGCCAGCTGTTTCTGGTTTTCAATACCGAGTCATCTTTTCCGTTAGGCGTTGGAACGGCTATTGAAGACCTGGAACGGTGTCAGCAGGGTATGGGTGTAGCCTTCTACGACACTCTCCGGCAAGCCCTATATCGCTGGGTTCGGGTGTATGACGACTGGGACGCCCGCAACCGGATCGAGCAGATGGTCGAGTGGGCGGAAGGAGAGGAGGATCCCGATTCGTACGAGATTCCCAAACTCGAACAAGACCTGCCCGAGTGCCTCAAAGGCCGCGAATCGGCAGAGTCCCCTCAATCCTTGGATTCCTTTCCGTTACCCACCGAACAATGGCTGAAAGAGCTAGTCGAGACGACCCTCGGACTGCACCGCGTCTCCCATTCGTTAGAGAGACCGAAAGTGGATGAAGAATGGCTCGAATATCAGCGTAGCTACCACTCCCTCGATCTTCCTCTTCCTGCGATCCTGTTGTATTTCCGTCCCGGAGACGCCGTCATGGCCTGTTTCGATGACGAATGCGAATACTGGGGCCAGGAAACGCCGGAACCCAACCTCATCATCCCGCTTCGGCCTTCTGATCCTGCCAGCGTGCGACAAGCATTCACAATTTTGGAGACCCTGATGCGGGTACTGGTACTCACGGTACGTCTAAGTGAAAACTGCGCCGAGCGCAGCAAAAGATGTGCCGAAATCACCGAAACGTGAGGTTCCAGGCAGCGCCGGGCGGCCCTATGGTTTCAGGCGGTAGCTATCGCCCAGTTTTCCCGCTGCCTGTAGGTGTTTTCGCGCTCTCACCAGCTCAGCGATCTGCCGGATATGTCCCAGATCGTGCATGGTCCACTCATGCAGCATTTGTTGCAGGGTGATTTCGCCGGCCTTCTGGTGCCTCGCGCGGCGTGCACCGGCGCTTCGCGGCAAGGTCCGCAGAATACTCCACGTTGGTCTCGCGCTGCTCTTCAAAATGGTCGAAGGCACCTTCCGCATTGGCATTGCGGTACAACTCCAGGTACATCTGCGCCTCATCCGGCTCGAACTCCGGCAGTTCCTCACTCACGAACCGGTCCACGCGTGTTCGATAGCAGTGGCCCTCGGAATGGGAAAGATGCGCGAGCACTTCCGCTACCGAAAAGCGGTCGGGTGCGGGCTTCCATTCGGTATCTTCGACCGACAGGTCGCACATCAATCCGCGCAGGATCGCGGGGGTCGCTTCCAACTGGTCGAGGCAGTCTAATTCCAATTCTTGCGTCATGCGATTCATCCTACGATGTTCTCCCCGCCGTCTACATGCAGCGTATTGCCAGTGAGCCAATAGGTGGCCGGATGGCACAAGGCCGCGATACAGCGCGCCACATCCTCGAGCTGGGTCAGGCGGCGATTGGGATTTCGCTGGCGAGCAACTTCCATGATCTTCTCGTAGCCGGGAATCTGCCGCAACCCGTTGGTGTCGGTAACGCCAGCCAGGATTGCATTGGCGGTAATCCCCGCCGGGCAATTGACCCAGAAACCTGTTGCGGGCTTGCCAACCCAGATAGCACATGATAAAGGACGTTATCACACCCTTATGACCAATGGTATGGGCAATCGAGACGATAATCTGACCGATCTCTTGTACCAAGTGGAATGTTAGTTTGTTCACCCAAGCTGAAAAAGAGACGTGCGGCCTTTCGTGCGCTCGTGCGCCCCCCATGATTGAGCTGCCGACAACTCGCGCAGTCGCACGTTTGCTGCTGCCATCGGGCGCCCGGACGATCCGATCGATGACAAAGAGCATGCGGTAGCCAGAATCCGCACCTGTGCGTTCTGGCTGGATTCTGCCCCCGCCATTCCCTCGTAACTTGATGGACCTGGTCTGGATCGAACCGACGACCTCTTCCATGCCGTGGAAATACCTAGCTGCCTTATTATGGCGGGTATGACCTTTTCGGCGCAGGCCGCGAATTGCGTAATCAATTGATCCTTGGCTCACGTATAATCGCCGCTCGTAAGGAGGGCGCATGGAGCGCGTGCTTGTAACAGGAGCAGGTGGGTTCATTGGGCATCATCTCGTGCGCCAGCTCAAGCAAGAGGGTTTCTGGGTGTTGGGGGCAGACCTGAAGTGTCCTGAATTTTCTCGCACCACCGCCGATGATTATATTCTCGGGGACTTACGCGACTTCAAATTCGCCAAAGAAGTTGTCTGCAATATAAGCGCCGTCTACCAGTTGGCCGCCGACATGGGCGGCGCGGGATACATCTTTCCCGGCGATCACGACGCCCACATCATGCGCAACTCCGCCATCATTAATCTTAACATTCTGGAGGCCGCTCGACTGGCCGGAGTGTGCAAGTTGTTCTACCCTTCTTCGGCTTGCATCTACCCGTCACGTAACCAGATGGATCCAGATAAACCCAATTGCGCCGAAGACTCGGCCTATCCCGCGGCTCCCGATAGCGAGTACGGCTGGGAAAAGCTTTTCAGCGAGCGCCTTTACTTTGCTTACAGCCGCAACTACGGAATCGAAGTGCGCATTGCACGTTTCCACAATGTCTTTGGCCCGGAAGGCACCTGGCGTGATGGCTGCGAAAAGGCGCCGGCGGCACTTTGTCGCAAGGTAGCGGAAGCCCCGGACGGAGGCGAAATTGAAATCTGGGGCGACGGCAAGCAGACCCGGTCATTTCTATACATCGACGATTGCGTAGCAGGCATCCGCCTACTAATGCAATCTGATTTCGCAGGACCAGTGAACATAGGGTCTGACGAAATGGTCAGCATCGACCAGTTCGCGGCAATGGTGATTGAGATCGCCGGGAAGAAACTCTCTTTAAGACACATCTCTGGGCCCGTTGGTGTAAGAGGTCGCAACTCTGACAACCGCTTGATCGCCGCACGCCTGGGATGGAAACCCTCGCGTCCGCTGCGCGAGGGACTGGAGCGCACCTACGCTTGGATCCATGCACAAGTGCAGGCGCAGAAATTAGCAGCGACTGCATGAGCCGCGAACCGACACCAATGACTTCAGTGACTAGGCGTGCCGGTACAATAGTGTAAAGTAACCGTTTCGGGGCTCTTGACGAGCCGGTTGACTTCATCCCGCTTCGGTTCTCATTGACAGTGGTTGCGCCTTACCTCATAATGAGGCACTAAAATTTCGGACCTCGCACAGACTTATGGCGCTGTCTCATGGAACGAGAGACGAAACTCGATGTGCAGACGTTCGCGCGTAACCTCGAACGTTACCTTGAAAGTCCCCTCCCCGAAGGCCTTGATGCTAAAGCTCGCTTTGAAGACTTGCCTGGCTGGACCTCGCTTCAAGCTCTAATCGTTGTTGCCGGTTTAGAGCGTGACTTTGGTGTCACCGTCTCCGAGGACGAGTTTCGGGAAGCCTGTACCGTTCAGGATTTGTATCGTATTGTCGTCCGGAGAATGGCCGCGTAATGGCTGTTTTCTCCATACCTGGTGTCCGGTTGAGGGCGCTTTCGGCTGCTTTGCCATCTCTCAAGGTGCGTAACCGGGACTTGGGTCATTTAGACGAATTCCACAGCAAAGCCTTGATCCGTGCTGTGGGAATTGAGACTCGAAGAATCGCGCCGCCCGCGATCTGTGCTTCCGATCTATGTATAGCTGCAGCCCAGTGCCTCCTCACCAGGATGCGGCTTGGCCCGGCGGAGATCGGTCTGCTGGTGTTCGTAACCCAGACACCCGATTACCCACTGCCGGGAAACAGCATGCTCGCTCAGCGAGAGCTGGGACTTGCTGCGTCAACTTATCTCGTCGACATAAATCAAGGTTGCGCCGGGTTCGTCTACGGGCTAGCTTCCTTGGCTGCCCTCATGAGAGCCACCGGTATCGAGAAGGGACTTTTACTGGCAGGCGATACGCTTACGCGGATTGTGTCGTCGAGGGACGGAAGCACTTTACCCATCTTCTCTGACGCGGGCTCTGCGACTCTCCTTGAGAAGACGCAGCACGACGAGTTGATGTACTTCAATCTTGGAAGCGAAGGGAAGGGAGCGGACATAATTCGAGTCAAAGGCGGCGGAGCAAGGCACCCGTTCGGCACCGACAGTCTCGTAATGGGCGAGGAATCGCACAATGTTGTACGGGCTCCCATTCATCTGGCGATGCGTGGTCTGGATGTCCTTCACTATTGTTCACGGTACGTGACTCCGAACATTAAAGAGCTGTTGGCCTTTGCGAATGCCGACCTTGACACACCGGACTACTACCTTTTCCACCAGGCGAATCAGATCATCAATGAGTGCCTGGTACGCCAGCTTGGCATTCCTCCTGATAAAGTTCCGGAGACTCTGAGCGAATACGGCAATACCAGCTGCGCGACCATCCCGGTCACGATGTGTCGGCGATTGGGAAAGCATTTGGCTTGCGGCTCGACCAACCTTCTTTTGTCGGGGTTTGGCGCAGGCTTCTCCTGGGGAAGCGCCCTGATCAAAGGCGAATCGGTTCTGTGTCCGCAGCCGCTCGAAATCGATGAAGCCGATGGAAGATAAACCCGAAATTTCTGTTGTCGTTCCCGTCTTTAACAGCGCCAGAATGCTCCCAGAGCTCTTCTCGGGTATTCGCGAGGTTATGGCTTCCATGAAGATGCAATTCGAAGTCTTGTTCGTCGACGATAGCAACAGCGACGAATCGTGGAGCGCCATTCTCATTCTAAAGGAGCAGCACGGAAGCCCGATCCGGGGTTTTCGACTTGCCAGGAACTCTGGCCAGCAAGCCGCAACCTACTGCGGCCTGCTACAATCTCGCGGGCACTGGGTGGTCACGCTTGATGATGACTTCCAGCCGCACCCGCGGGAGATTATCAAGCTTTGGCAGAACGCCCAAGAGCAATGCTCCGACGTCGTCTATGGAGTGTATGCGAAACTCCAGCATCGTTTGTTGTACCGTATCGGTTCTCGCCTTTTCCGCATTTTGCTGCGACGCGTGGCACCGGCTTTTCCTGATGGCTCGTCGTTTCGTTTGATTCGCGCCGAGATATTGCGCACCCTCGCTGCACGTCCCGGACCCTGGGTCCTCGTCGACCCCGTGTTGGCATGGCAGACCTCCCACATCACAACGGTGACGGTCGAACATAGCGGGCGGCGGTCGGGCCGGTCTGGATATTCGTTCGTCAAGCTCGTTGCCATGGCCTGGACGTTGTTGGTCACCTACAGCAAGCTCCCGCTGCGTCTGATGACCGTGTTCGGCTTCCTTTCCTCAATCGTCTCGTTTGGGCTAGGGCTCTATTACCTTTTGCGCAAGATCACGGTGGGCGCACAGATGGGTTTTTCCGCGCTGATCGTAACCACCACGTTTGCTTCCGGCCTGATTCTGTTGAGCCTCGGAATTCTTGGTGAGTACATCTCTCGCATTCACACCATGGGCTCGGGAGAGCCCGCATTTACCATCAAGAAAGTGGTCTAATGCACTACACTCGGTTTGGGGTTACGCTGGAGAGACTGCGGCGCCAGGATATTGACCTTGTGCGTCAATGGCGAAACAGCGACGTGGTTCTCCCCTACATGCGCTACAGGAAGTTCATCCACCCGGCTGAGCAGATCCGATGGTTCGAAGCACTTGACCCGGTGAAGAACTGGTATTTCGTCGCCCACGCACGGGAGGTCCCGTTCGCAATGTTTCACATCAGAGACATTGACAGGGCGAATGGGTGCGGAGAGTCGGGGGGGTTCGTCGGCCACCGCAGCTTCATTGGCCGGCCGGAACCGGCAAGGGCAACGCTCGCATTAATGGATTTCGCTTTCCTCCTGCTCCAACTTAAGTCCCTTCAAGCGCACTACAATTCTCAACTGCAAAGGGTCGCCCGCTTCAACGAGCGGCTGGGATATCAGATAGTCCGGCTGGAGGCAGACGGGTTTTCCTGCGCTCGCGTTACTGCAGAACGCTATTTGAAGTGTGCTGCCGCATTTCGCAGAGCCGCTCTGGCACTTCATGGACCCTCGGCAATTCTTTGCGATCCAGAGCATGCCTTGTCCGAGTGGGTGGAACAGCTCCGGACCCTCAAATTGGTGGATTTCCACCTCCAGCTATGATGCCCTGAGGAAGCTCTTTCCCCAGCGCCTCGGTTCGAGCATAAGCGCCAACCGAATTGGAATTGCGGGATGCAAACCCCACCGCACCATACGGTAGATCACGTTTCGCTTACCCCAGGGAAATTTGCGGCTGTCGAGATCTGGGAACAAAAGGCCAATTGTGCGCCAGAACTCCTGTTTGTTGAAGTTCAGGTATTCCTTGTCATGCTTCTTGAAGATCTCCATCCCCACATGAAATGTAAGCAGGTCGCGATCGAATAGTGCGAACTGACGTGCATAGCAGAAGAGATTCTGGGAAAAGATCATCTCTATAAATGGAATCCCGACACAAACCCTGCCGAATTGGAACTTGGGGTACAGCGAACGGTGAAAGATGAAGCAATCGAATCCTGGATGGGAGGCGCCACGCAACCCGTAGATCTCGGGCAAGTCATCCACACTTGAATAATGGCCGGGCACTCGACGCCGATTGATGATGAAGGCATCGAGCCCGGTTCGGATGCGCGCCGCCACCTCCTGATAAAACGACGGATGAAGGATGATGTCCACGTTGGTATAAATCAGATAGGGCGCCCTGGATCCTGTATACAAACGCTCAACCAGATCGCCGATCAGGGGCAGTTTCCTGCGGATTGAAAAGTGATGCAGGTCGGCCACTGACCTCTCCAGGTCGCGGGTCCGCGTAAAGAACGGCGGTATGATTTCGTAATCTTCCGGGAATTGGGTGGTCAGCAATTCCACCCGCGCCACAGCGTCGGCTTGCGCCGCCGCCCGTCTCATTGACTCGAACGTAAGGGGCTGTGTACGTGTAAGCTCGCTATCTACGAGAGAGTGCACGGGATTGATAAGATGAGCAATGTGAATCCTGTCATCCATCTTAAGGAGTCCTTCGCGACTCGGCGTTCGAGGAGGGTTGAACGCTGGGTGATGAAAGGACAGCGAGCGCAAGAGTGTTGTGGGGATCTCGGGTGACCACGTCGCGCGCTAAGACGAAGGCCTGTCCATAATCCTGTCTACGAAAGAAGTAAGTTGCCTGCAGTGCTTCCAGGCTGATGTTTCCCGGAAACCATTTTCGTGCAGTCGCGGTCATGGCCCCCAGGTTTTCGATGTTATTGCTCCGCAGATAGGCCCTGCCAAGGGCCACATACGCTTCCTCCATCTGTGGATTCAGCAGGACTGCTTTCTCCAGATAGGGGATGGCCAGATCCGTGTCCTGCTGAACCGCATACAGGGCTCCCAGGCAAAAATAGCTGTCCGGGCTGAGAGGCTCCAGGCGTTGCGCTTTGAGGAACGCCAATTCCGCTTTGTCGTAGACGCCGCGCTCGGCGAACAGCTTGCCAATCGCGATCCAGGCCGCCTGAAAATCGGGATAGATTCGTATGGCCTCTGTCAACGCCTTCATTGCGGCCACTTGCCGCTCCTCCCTTAGCGCCTCGGTGGGGGCTTCGTAACTCTCTTGGTTCAGCGTATACCCGTATATCGCCTGGGCGGCAGCGTTGTGCTGCATGTAACGTATTCGATTGTGAATGAGGGTGGAATCGTTTCGCCAGTCTCGGCTGGCAAGGACGGTTCGGACAAAGTAGGCCCCGAGAATCATCGAAAAAAGAGCCATTACCACTCTTGCCCGTACGCCACTTACGACAGGCATGCGCAAATCGAGCGAAGCCAACATGAATACGCCGTAGACGGCCGCAATGACCAATCCCAGGGAGGGGATAAACATGTATCGGTCAGCCATTGTATCGGGAGCATAGAAAAATAAGTTGGAGTAGACGGAGTACGTGATCGCAAAAAACACCAGCCCGAAATTTAAGGCACTCTTGCTGCTCCAGGTCTTGCGCACGATCACAGCAAATGCCATCAGGCCTGCCAAAACCAACCATGTAATGAAGTCGCCCCACCTATTCAACGGAATCTGATCATATCCATACTGGTGAATCAGCGGATGAGGAAAGAGAAACAGCCATCCATACCTGGCAACGATAACTAGTGCTGTGGGGGTAATGGTTTCCGAATGCGTCGTCCACAGAAAGATGTTGTTGAGCACGCTCGAATTCAGGTGGACCACCGTCTCATCCGATACGGTATTTTGCAAATGCCTGATCAGCACAGCCAGCGTCAGGCTGCAGACGGCGACGACTCCACCGGCCACCACCAAACCACGGGTTACTCTTACTTCTTTCGCACGGTACCAGGCCGCCAGGGGAACGATCGGCAGCAAGGTCACCGCGTTACTTTTACACAGGCATGCGGCAAGAAAGCAGCCCGCTCCAGCCAGTGACAGCGGCCAGCGCCTCTGCTCGAGTGACTTCACCAGAAGCATAATTGCCGACAGACCAAAGAGCAGAGCCAGAATCTCATCGCGACTCTTAATGTTGGCCACCACCTCCACATGGAGTGGATGGACGATGAACAGCAGAGCCGCCAGAAGAGGAAATAACCCGCCAAGACCTGCGAAGACAAAACTCAGGAACTCATAAACCATCAGACAAGTCAAGGCATACCACAGCATATTGAATACATGCCCCGCGTGAGGACTTCCTTTAAAGAGATCGTATTCAATGGCATGAAGCGCTTGTGGGAGGGGCCTGTATTCGCTCTTGTAAGGGACGCTGACTCGCTTCGTGAAAATGTCGGGCAGACCTCTTATACCTTTCGTCGTGTAAGCGTTCGCTGTGATGACTAGTTTGTCATCCCACGCATAATCGAACGCGATTGTGTTGCAATATTGAAGGCAGGCCAGAAGGAACAGGAAGACGGGAAGCAGCCTCGGATCAATCTGCTTGCGGCTCATCGTGGGACTCCCGGTCAAAGCATCCAAAGCCTACCACTGAATGCCTCCATCCGGAAGCTTGCTCGTCCATAGAGTGGCATGAATCGTGGACCAGGAAAAGAACCGTTGAGTGGCACAGGCAAAATGCGCCGACTCTAGCAATTTCACTGTCAAGGAGCAGGTCTCTCGAGTACGACTTTCCTTACGCCAGCGCCTCGCGTGCCTACCCACACGTCAAAAGCATTGGTGGAGGCGTTGAATCTTCCCGGGCTGAAATAGGCAAAAATAGGCGCTGGGATCCCCGGAGTAGCAGACGTCGGAATGATGTTGTTCGATACCGTCTGCCAGTTGTTGCCGTTATCCAGTGATATAAACACTCCCGAATCGATGGCTCCGGCCACGATCGTCGTCGAATCCAGGGGATCGAACTTGAACAACGATGGCTGCCAGTAGGTACTAAAATTGAGGAAACCAGTGGCAACGCCTTGATCGGCTCGATTCACAAATACCGGGCTGCCTCCATCTGGCGGAATCCCCAGCATCAAGTTTTCCAGGCTCGTTAACTCCGTCCAATGCGCTCCGAAATCCGGGGTGATGAAGATCTGGAAGTTCTGGGTTGCGTTGTCGATCCCCGAGATGATCACATGATTTCCATCGGTGGGATCAACGTCGTAAGCCGTCACTAAACCAATGTTCGCCGGCAACGGTAGGGGAATCCAGTTAGCCCCGCCGGCCGTGTTGGCGCCGGTCATGGTCGATCGGAAAATCAATCCTTGCGATTCGGGGTCGCCATTGCCGGTGTGGTAGTACGCATTGGGCTGACCTCCCAGACTTGCCACCTTCACATTTCCGGTGCTCGAGGTTGCCGCCGTGGGAGATTTCAGTGAGGTCCATGACGGACTGTTGATGTTGTTGGTAAAGTACACATCTCCGCCTACACACGAAGATGATCCGCAGACATTGATTATGTACCCGCTGCTGCCGAACGGGAAATTCTCCCGTCCATTGGTAAACGGCTGGAAGCCCTGCGCCGAAGGATAACTGGATATTTGTCCGCCACCCGAGCCGTCCTGGTTTCTTAAAATCAACGGGAATCCGCCACGGCCGCACGTAAAGCAGAAGCCCTCAATAGCCACTATTTTACCCGCGCCTTCAGTGTTGTGCATGAGGTCGCAGCAGGTGTAGTTGTTCCAGTTGGGCCCAGGAGGATTGTGCCCTTCGGCAACGTTGGTGGCCGCCCAGCCACCGTCGTCCTGCAACCCGTAGGTAAGGGCATGCTGACCCTGCCCCACCTTCACCCCGTCGAACCCCCACAGCCAGGTCGCGTGCGGAGTGATCGTGGGCTGGTTCCAACTCGGACTTTGGCATCCCGGGTTGTTGGGATTGCTGTTTCGAAAGATACCGCCGTCACCGCTGTACAGAGAAGGACACGCGCCGGCGGTAGATCTTGGATCGAACACCACGTCTCCCAGATCGTCGTGCCCTCCGTCCTGTTCACTCGACCAACTGTTCTGGGGTGTGCGAGGGGAGCCCCCAAGAGCCAGGGTCGAAGGCGTGATGGCTGTCGCCTTGAACAGGTTGATATCTCCAATCCACACATCGAACTGATTGGAGGTGGACAGTTGGTTCGTCTTCACGAAGGGGATGCGACCTTGTGCGTTGGTGTTTCCGCCAATCGTGGGCGGGGTCAGAGACGTGGGCCAAGTGAGACCGCCATCGTCCGATTCCCAGATGTCGTTCCCCGCGACAACCGAGAAAGGCGGCGTTGAACTCGGCCCGAATTCAGTATCAAACGCTAGCAGCACGTAATCCTCTCTGGGGGAGACGGCGATGGAAGTCAGCGAGCCGCTGTTACCCGCGAACGGTCCGGGGCCGACGAGGCGGATCGGCGTCCAGGATCCACCATTGTTTGTGGAGCGAAAGAAACCATTGTCAGTAATGACGTCGACTATCTGTTCTCCATGAGCAACAACGCTGTAGACCTGCTCTGCCGGATCTCCTGGCGAGGGATCGACAAACGTCCAGCTCCCACCTGCGTCCAGTGAGATGGCCAGACCGCAACTGGTGCCGATGAACACATCCTTGGTGTTGTTGGGATTGATGGCGATTTGCCAGCCCGCAGGCTGCGTCGTTCGCTGCGGGTTGGCGCAGTTGAGGGTGTTCAATTTGGCTATGTTCACCGCGGTCCACGTGGTGCCGGCGTCCCTGCTCACGCTGATGCCCGCCTGCGAATTCACCCGCCCGTCGAAAAATGAGGTCGCGTATACCTTCGTGTTGTCGAGTGGATCCACCTTGACATCCCAGGTGGCGGAAGGGATGAACGTGTTGATCCTCACCCAACTGTTCCCCATGTCGAAGCTTTGGTAGAGTCCTCCCCATTCGGAAGCCGCATACACTTTGCTGAAGTCGCTGGCCGCTCCCAGATGATTGATTCGGCCGCCGCTGGCGCTGTTTCTATCGCCATTGGAATGTGACGGATTGATATCAAACCATGTGCTGGTGATCTGCCCAAAAGCTGAACCGCAGAATCCCAGCACTGCAGCCAGCAACAGTGCACTCCGACGTCCCCGGTGGTGTATTAGACTTGATGTTCCCGGCATAGGGAGTTAGGTTCTTCTTTCACAATGAATTCGTACACACAGGCGGCACAAACACAAAATGACGGTCGACGCTCCATTCCCTTCCGACGAGACGGCTGACACGCATGCTATAAGAAACTCCCGGATTCAATTCGCGGATGACCACAGTCTGCCTAACGATTTGGCGGTTCGTCTTGGTGTCTTGCAGCACAACCATCTTGTAGTCCATGAGCCTTGGGAATAAGCCGGCTCCCGCGGATAGCACTGCTTGGGGATTGTTCACCAGAGCACTGTTCGAGGGAAGGTTGAAACGTTTGAGCTTGTCCGTCGAGAGGACGCTCGAATAGAAGTTCCGCGTAAACGGGTCATGGTGGAGACCGAGATCAAAACGGCGAACTGGGGCTTCTCCCTGTCGCTGTGCCGTTGCCGACTTGGTCTCGATGACCTGCCCGGGCGACTCGTTCCAGCTAATCGTCACCTGCGGGACGTAAACCCCGGAAGACGGGACGCATGCGGAAAAGATAATGGGCTCTGGCGCCGCAGGTTCCGTGCGTGTCGAGGCGACCACGGGAATCGTGAGTTCCGTCGATCGGCTAATAAATTGGTGCCAGTTTTGGCTGAAGTCCTTGAATTCCTGATCCTGGGAATCGCTGAGCTTTACGCGTTTAGATTCTCCGCCCCCGCCCCGGTCACTGCATCCGCTGATGGATGCGAGCGCAACAATCGTGAATAAACACATCCAGCGCATAAGAATCATCCAGGACGGCAGACAGGACTATAGTACCCGCCACAAATCTGTGAATCAACCTTGTTCAGGAGCGCCCATGGACCGGGAATCGTCAACTGAGCTTTCTTGGGAGCCCTTAACACAATGGCCGAATTGGGTGAGACCAAACGGGATTATAACTTACGTTCGTCGATATTCTTACCGTGAAGGCGCAGGTCTCTCGAGTACGACTTTCCTTACGCCAGCGCCTCGCGTGCCTACCCACACGTCAAAAGCATTGGTGGAGGCGTTGAATCTCCCCGGGCTGAAGTAGGCATAGATGGGCGCAGGGATTCCCGGAGTCAAAGACGTCGGAGTGATATTGTTCGATACCGTCTGCCAGTTGCTGCCGTTATCCAGCGATACAAACACTCCCGAATCGATGGCTCCGGCCACGATCGTCGTCGAATCCAGAGGATCAAATTTGAGCAACGATGGCTGCCAGTAGGTACCGAAGCTCAGGAATCCCGTTGCCCTGCCCTGGCTGGCCTGGTTTACGAAGACCGGGCTGCCTCCAGCCGGCGGAATCCCCAGCATCAAGTTTTCCAGGTTCGTTAACTCCGTCCAATGCGCTCCGAAATCCGGGGTGATGAAGATCTGGAAGTTCTGGGTTGCGTTGTTGATCCCGGAGACAATCACATGGTTGCCGTCGTTGGGGTCAACGTCGTAAGCCGTTACTGAACCAATGTTCGCCGGCAACGGTAGGGGAGTCCAGTTAGCCCCGCCAGCCGTGTTGGCGCCGGTCATGGTTGATCGGAAAATCAATCCTTGCGATTCGGGATCGCCGTTGCCCGTGTGATAGTACACATTGGGCTGGCCTCCCAGATTTGCCACCTTTATGTTTCCGGTAGTCGACGCTACCACGGGCGACGCCCCCGTGGGCGACTTCAGTGAGGTCCAGGACGGACTGTTGATGTTGTTGGTAAAGTACACATCTCCACCTACACACGAAGATGATCCGCAGACATTGATTACGTATCCGCTGCTGCCGAACGGGAAATTCTCCCGTCCATTGGTAAACGGCTGGAAGCCCGGCGCTGAAGGAATGGAGATTGATGAACCACCCGAGCCATCCTGATTCCTCATCGTCAATGGAAATCCAGCCGGTGCGCACACTCCGTTGGCACAACCCTCGATGTCCAGTATTTTGCCAGCGCCTTCAGTGTTGTGCATGAGGTCGCAGCAGGTGTAGTTGTTCCAGTTGGGCCCAGGAGGATTGTGCCCTTCGGCAACGTTGGTGGCCGCCCAGCCACCGTCGTCCTGCAACCCGTAGGTAAGGGCATGCTGACCCTGCCCCACCTTCACCCCGTCGAACCCCCACAGCCAGGTCGCGTGCGGAGTGATCGTGGGCTGGTTCCAACTCGGACTTTGGCATCCCGGGTTGTTGGGATTGCTGTTTCGAAAGATACCGCCGTCACCGCTGTACAGAGAAGGACACGCGCCGGCGGTAAATCTTGGATTGAACACCACGTCTCCCAGATCGTCGTGCCCTCCGTCCTGTTCACTCGACCAGCTGTTCTGGGGTGTGCGAGGCGAGCCCCCGGGAGCCAGGGTCGAAGGCGTGATGGCTGTCGCCTTGAACAGGTTGATGTCGCCGTACCACACATCGAACTGGTTGGAGGTTGAGAGCTGGTTGGTTTTAAGGAACGGGATCCGTCCTTGGACGTTGCTCTTGCCTCCAATGGTTGGCAAAGTCAGAGAGGAAGGCCAAGTGGCGCCGCCGTTGTCGGACTCGAAAATATTCTGGCTGCGGACCTCCGCCAGCAAGACATAGCTTTCTCTCGGCGAGGCCGCAAGGGCAGCTCCGGCACCGCTGTTACCGGCAACGGGTCCCGGTGGAGCGGGCAGAGCCGACCAGCTCCCCGGCACTCCATTGTTAGTGGAGCGAAAATGTCCGTTGTCACTGATCACATCCACGGTCGCGCGGTCCTGCGCCACCACTGCGTAGACTTGCTCTGCCGGATCTCCTGGCGAGGGATCGACAAACGTCCAGCTCCCACCTGCGTCCAGTGAGATGGCCAGACCGCAACTGGTGCCGATGAACACATCCTTGGTGTTGTTGGGATTGATGGCGATTTGCCAGCCCGCAGGCTGCGTCGTTCGCTGCGGGTTGGCGCAGTTGAGGGTGTTCAATTTGGCTATGTTCACCGCGGTCCACGTGGTGCCGGCGTCCCTGCTCACGCTGATGCCCGCCTGCGAATTCACCCGCCCGTCGAAAAATGAGGTCGCGTATACCTTCGTGTTGTCGAGTGGATCCACCTTGACATCCCAGGTGGCGGAAGGGATGAACGTGTTGATCCTCACCCAACTGTTCCCCATGTCGAAGCTTTGGTAGAGTCCTCCCCATTCGGAAGCCGCATACACTTTGCTGAAGTCGCTGGCCGCTCCCAGATGATTGATTCGGCCGCCGCTGGCGCTGTTTCTATCGCCATTGGAATGTGACGGATTGATATCAAACCATGTGCTGGTGATCTGCCCAAAAGCTGAACCGCAGAATCCCAGCACCATTGCTAGTAACAGTTTTCCCCGGCGGGTTGGGTGAGGTACCACGCTTGAGCTTTCGTGCATAGACGTGTTTTTCCTTCAGAATCGAACGGGGCAAACTGGGGGCATAAAAATAATCTCCTGGTCGGTGTTCCACTCTGTCCCGACCAAGTGGCTGACACGCATCTTGTTCGTGATCCCTTCGCTCAGCTCTCGAAGTATGACCGTCTGCTTAACAAATTGGCGATTAGTGGCGCTATCCTGCAGCACCGCGAATCTGTAATCCACGAGTTTTGGAAACAAGCCCGGTCCCGTCAAGAGCACCGCCTCCGGATTATTCACCAGTGCACTGTTCGGGGGAAGGCCGAAGCGCTTGAGCTTGTCGGTGGAGAGGGCACTCGAGTAGAAGTTACGGGCGAATGGATCATGGTGGAGTCCAAGATCGAAACGCCGGACTGGGACTTGCGCCTCACGCTGTGCCATTGCAGACTTTTCAATGATTTGTTCAGGCAACTCATTCCAGCTTATCGTCACCTGGGGCACGTAGCCGTTGGCGTCCCCGGAAAAGACACATTCAGAAAAGATAAGGGGCGCTGGCGCGGTGGGCTCGCGTTTGACTGTGCCTAAAACCGAAACGCCCAGCTCGGGGGATCTGCTGATGAACTGCCGCCAAGTATTGGGGAAATCTTTAAATATCGGGTCTAAGGGTTTGCTGCTTACAGTGACATTCTGGTCCAGCTCTATGCGGTCTCGATCTCCGTGCCCACCTCGACCGCGGCATCCGCTGACGAACGCCAGCACAACGATCGAGAATAAGCGCATCCATCGCACAAGAGTCCTACAATGCGGCAGACCGGGTGCTATAGTACCCTCCGGAGTTCTCATGGGTCAAGGAAGTTCTACAAACCGCGGAGCAGCCGTTCAAAGGACCTTCTGGGAAACCTACACTCCTTGGAACATTTTCAACGAAATCAAGTTCAGGGTGTCTACTCTAGCCAGGCGTCGACCCGGGCGGCGCGACCGATCAAACCCCACAGCAGTGTACGACGCTACCCGTGCTGCCAGCGTTGGGCAATTCTATGACGTCCATCATGATCAATTCATGAAGGTTTATGGCGATGTGATCCAAGCCTTTCGAACCAAGGACATCACCGATCTGCTCAACCATCAGCTCAGGAACATCGGCTTTGAACCTGGCCAGCATGCGTTGGATGCGGGATGCGGTATTGCGGCGCCGGCAATCCATTTTGCCAGTCGAGCCAACGTTTATATCGATGCCATCACGATTTCCAGGGCGCAATATGAAGTTGCCAGGCAAAGAATCGAAGCCGCTCACCTCGGCGAACGAATCAGGGTAACTCTGGGCGACTACCACAAGCTGCCGGAGCATTTCAGCGCCGGAAGCTATGACATTGTGTACTTCCTGGAATCCTTTGGGCACTCCACCAATAAGAAGTGCCTCATCGCGGCCGCGTGGGATGTGCTAAAGCCCGGAGGAACGCTCTACATCAAAGATCTCTTCCGCCGGATTCCACTCCAGCGCGACCACAAAGAACGGATTGACCGCGAAATTCGCAAGATCAACCAAGCCTACCATTATGAAGTGGGTGATTTGAATGCGGTCCTCGATGACCTGCGGGGCAAGGGCTTTCAACTCACTTCTCTGAAGGCCATCGAACTGGAGTTGGAAAAATTCGAGGACCTGGCGATCTCCAATGAATTCCAGGAACTGACCGGATTGGCGCTCGTCGAGAATTGGAATGAATACGTCTTCCCGGTGGATTTTTTTGAGATCAAGTGCGTGAAACCGGAGTTCAGCTTGGGGGAGAGGCTCGATCGCCACTTCCTACAGAACCGCTATCATCGGCATCGTGAATCCCAAGAAAAGGTTGGTTCACCTTCACCAACGCATCCTGGATCCCCAGCGGCGACGACTTGAGCTGCAAATCCGACGATCGAATTGGGCTACGCGCGGGCCAGTTGCCCGATCCAGTCCGAGCGCAAGCGCGCCAATACTTCTTCGATTTCTTCGTCCCGGATCTGCGGCTGGCCGAACACGATGGGCTCACAAGCCTCAGCCACACTCGGGAGATTTGCGGACTTTCGGTTCATCTTTTTCACGATCAACGGCAGACTCAGCTTGGCCGATCTGCCTTGCTCGGATACTATAGTCGCTCACGTTATGACACGCCACACCCTGGATGCGCATGAGGGTGCCTACCTCTCGATTGTCGTCACCTCGAGAAACGACGATCACGGAGGCAACATCCTCAATAGGATGCGTCTTTTCCAAAATGGATTGATGGAGCAGGCGCGCCGCCATCAGTTCCCGATCGAACTGATCATCGTCGAGTGGAATCCTCCTGCGAATCACCCGCGTTTGCACGAGGTCTTACCCAAGCCTGCGGAGAACGATCTTCTGGAGCTTCGATACATTACTGTGCCGGTTGCGATTCATCGCGGGTATCGACGCGCTCCCGACATCCCGCTGTTTCAGATGATCGCGAAGAATGTTGGCATCCGTCGCGCCCGAGGAGCTTTCATTTTGTGTACCAATATCGACCTCCTGTTCTCGGACGCCCTCTTTAGCACCCTGGCCGAAAAAAGTTTGCACCGAGATGCCTATTACCGGGCTAATCGCTGCGATGTTCCCGATGGGATCGATCCCCAGTGGGACTTTCCCCGCCAACTCGCGTGGTGTGAAGACAATATTATTCGCCGGCTGGGTCGAGATATGCGTTATAAGCACTTCAACCTGGAACTGCTCGGCTTTCGCAACAAATCCTGTCTAAAAAAATGGATTCTCGACAAGTTACTCCTGACCCTGAACCTGTACTGGAGCCGCCCCAAGCGCCAATTTTTTCAACTGGACCTATTCGCCTGCGGAGACTTCACTTTAATGTCGAGGGAGGCATGGAACGCAATCCAAGGATACGTTGAGCTCGACCTCTATTCCCTGCACGTCGATTCCCTGGCATTGGTGGCCGCAAGTGCTCTGGGTTTTCACCAGCATGTTTTTCCGCGGGATGCCTGTACCTATCACATCGATCACCCGCTAGGATGGGAAGCGCTATCGCCATTAGAGAAATTGAAATTCCTGGCTGACCGGCCGGCCCTCGACTACGCTTTGGTGCAGGAAGTAGCGCTTCACATACTGGAGAACAGAGAGCCCTTTCATCTGAATTCTTCCAACTGGGGCTTCGCTGACGTGGACTTGGAGGAGATCGTCTTTGCCGCGCAGCCATCAGGCACGAGTGATGCTGGTGCCTTCAAACTCTCGGCGGGTAGGTGAGCTTTGGAGAGAATCGCAGTCATCGGAATCGGCAGAGTCGGTCTATGCCTCGCCTTGAATCTGGATCGGGCGGGCTTTGCCGTACTCGGGATCGATAAGAATACTGAGCATGTCAGGCAGATCAGAGAAAACGCGCTCCGTACTTCAGAACCGGGGGTCGAGGAAGCTCTAAGGGCCGCTCGCAACCTGCAGGTGGCCGATAACATGACACCCATTTGTTCTTTCGATCCAGATGTTGTGTTTGTGGCTGTGCATACACCGATCGCCGACGGTGGGGGTTATGACCACCGTCACGTCGACTGCGTGTTGGAGGAACTGTTCCGCCTGGGCTCATGGCGCCCTCGCGTGGAACTTGCATTGGTCTGCACCACGTTCCCGGGTTATTGCGATTCCAAGACGAGTGCGGCGAAGAAACATCGTTTCGCTTTGAGCTACACTCCAGGCTTTATAGCCCAGGGCAGCATTCTTCGGGACCAACAATCTCCCGACCAAGTTCTCATTGGCCAATTCGACTCATGTGCAGGCGACAAGTTGCAGAGCGTGTATCGCAGCATGTGCATCAACCAACCGGCTGTACATCGCATGCAGCCATTGAGCGCGGAGATCGCCAAACTCGCAACCAACTGCGCGCTCACGATGAAAATAGCATTTGCCAATGCCGTCGGCGACCTGGCGACATCGGCAGGAGCGGAACCGGAAAAGATCCTCGCGGCAATCGGCGCCGACAGCCGCATCGGAAGTAAATTCTTCAAATATGGATTCGGCTTTGGCGGGCCATGTTTTGCGCGCGATAACCGAGCCTTAAACCTGTTCGGGGCGAAGCACAATTACGACCTGCTGCAGACGACAACCACCGACGAAATGAATGGTAAGCACTTGGAGTTCCAGGTCAGTAATTACTTGCGAGAATACGGTGAAAGCGATCCGATTCACTTCAATTCGGTAACGTACAAGCCGGGCACGGAGATCCTGGAAGAGTCTCAGCCTCTGGCGCTGGCGCTCCGGCTCGCGCACGCCGGCCGAAAGGTCGTAATTCGCGAGTCTCCTGCGGTGCTGGCCAGTCTTCGCCGGGAATATGGCGATATTTTCACCTACGAAGTCCGTCGGGGAGAATGATCCTGGCCATGCCGGCAAATTGGCAATCGAGCCCGCGATGTCCTGAACCGGGGTATCTTGCAACCTTGCAACCGGGCGTGGCTTAAACCCTCGCGCTGCTGAAGGCGCGGGAAGCCAATACCCGTAGCGCCTCGACTCCAAGAGCATTGGGAAACTCAGTCAGCGCTGCCATTGCAGCGTCCAGATGCCGTTGCCGCGCCAGCAGGACGCGATCGAAGACACCGTACTGCTCCAGAAGGTCAACCAGTTCGTTACGATCCCAGCCACCCTCCTCCAACTGGCTCAATTTTCTGCGCACCGCTTCGTCGGATGACGATCTCCAGAGATAAATAAGAGGAAGCATGGGACGGCCTGCGGCAAGAGAGTTACCGATTGGCTTGCCCAACGCACAGGGCTCGCCGATCAAATCCAGAAGATCGTCGTCGATTTGGAAGGCAATCCCGAGTTGTTGCCCGTAAAGACGAATCTGATCGAGCTGCTCCTGGTTGCCGCCACCTAACAGAACCCCCAAGACGCCCGCGGCGATGAACGGAGATGCCGTCTTTCGAGCAATGATAGCCGAGTATTCTTCCTCGGAAATCCAGCGCTCAGCGCATAGTTCTTCGAATTGTCCCCGGCAGCAATCAACGGCGAGGAGATTGAGTACCTTTATGGCGTCCAGTACCGCAGCGGCCGGGTGGTACAAGCGCGCGTCGGAAAGCGTGGCAAAAGCGCGGAGGAGCAAATCGTCGCCAACTACGAGCGCCTTGTCGACCCCCAACACTTCATGCAGCGAATGGATTCCCCGCCGGTGTGAAGCACGATCGATGATGTCGTCGTGGAAGAGGGATGCGGTATGCAGCAACTCGACCGCTTCGGCAGCTATCACGACGCCTTCAAGATCGCCGCCTACTGCCGCGCACGACGCGAACACCAGGAAAGCACGAAGCATCTTCCCGCGCTCGACGTACTGGCAAAGTAGATCCCCAGCCGGAGCTTCCGCAAGACAAGCCCGTAATGCCTGTCTGGTTCGCTCGAGGTAAGGCGAAAAACCAACCGGCAGCGTCGTGGATTTAAGCGTTTCCGAGATGGCTGGAACATGACGGCTCATTGTCAGCCTCTCACCTGGACGCAGGCTGCCCGGTAGCGACGAATACTTGTCTTCACCCTATACGAGACAAGTGTTGGCTGAATGTTTTGAGCCATGCTTGCGCCCCTGCCACTCGGCTTTCTGGGAGTTTGGAGCATACCACAGAGAACCGGGTTTCAGATCATTTCCTGACGGTTGGTAGTGTCCTAAAGTTGCAACTTTAGGACACTACCTGACGGTTCGATACGGGACAGCGGGATACATCACTCTCTCTGAGTGACCCGAGGTCATGGCGCTCACCCTCGGTTAAGGCCGTGACTGGACACCCGCCTTGGGCTATTCTTCTTAATCAAAAGAACCTATGTGCCCACTTCTTGGAGGATCGATTTTTCGCCGCAAATTTAGATCACGGTTCGGTGCCGGTGCAGCCGGGGACACATCTCGCGATCCAGAGGCCCGCGTCTTGTGGGCAAGGGAATTCGAAAGGGTCCGCCTGCACCTGGCAAACTTGTCCTCAGAGCTGGAAAAAACGACATTCGTGCGAGAGTACACGGGCTCGCTCATAGCGATTGGCCGTCCGGATGCACACGCCAATCGTGAGTTTTCCTCGATCAGCTTTGAGTCGCTTGATTTGGCCGAAATCTACCCCGCTTTGAAGAGCCATGCCTTGCCCGCCGAATGTCGTGTCACGAGCTTGTTCTATCTCAAGATTTTGCGTGACTTAGGCTTCAAGGGCTACCAGTATTCGTTCGGACTGACCGAGGAGCCCTACAAACAATTCATCCACAGTATTGGTTTGATTGAAATTGAATTCCAGGGCTCAAGGCGACTTATCGTGCAGGATCCTTATTGGAACCTCACTTACCGGGATATTCGTGGCAATCCGATGGATTTTTTCGAGTTCTTGCGCACAATCAAAGACCGCCACTACGAACACATTGCCATGGATGCATCATCGGTGATGACCTCTTTGGTGATTACAGATCCTTCTGTATATTTTCCTCCGCTGAGCGAAGTCTGCCAGACAGTGATGACACGCGCCTTCGCAGGCAGCGACGGATCTCGCAAGACGGAAATTCCCATTGCGTGAAACTATGCCACCCTCATGCAATCGCCGTATCACCATTGTAGAAAACGCCTGGATCGATGCCCTGCATCAGCATGGCTTGAACGAGCCTTTTCTCTATGCCTATCTGCTTCGGGCTGCCGATCTCGCCGGCGAGGGGGACCGCGGCAGTCTTCAACGGAAAATCGATGCTATTCTCTGCTGACACTCCGACAGGAGACACGGTCGTTTGAGATCAGGTGGTGGCAATGCTGCTGTCGATGATCTGACCGAGAATCTCGACGTGATGGCTGATCAGCGGGTGACCATGAATGGCAGCGCTCGCCTTTTGCCCCAGAGATCGAACCAGGTCGTCGTCCTCCACCAACCGCACCATCGCTTCGGCCATAGCTTCCACGTCGTACTCCGGCACCAGCAAGCCTGTTACGTTATGCTCAATCAGTTCGAGAATCCCAGAGTGGCGAGTCGAGACCACCGGCAGCCCGCTCGCCATGGCCTCCATAACTGCCACAGGCTTTCCTTCCATGTCACCGTTTTCCGGAGTTGTCAAAGAATGCTGCACAAAAACACGCGAACGCCGCATCTCCATTGCGACGTCTTCATGCGAGACAGCACCCTTGAACTGGACACGATCTTCGAGCCCGAGCGCCTTCACCAAGATCACACACGCTTCGAACAACTCACCGCCACCCCCTTTGCCAATCAGGGTGAGTGTGGCCTGCGGAATCTTTTGGGCGACTCTCTGGAAGGCGAGAATGGTCAGATGGGGACTCTTGGTTTCTGCGAAGCGTCCTACGGCTAGAAACCGCGGTGGCATCCCACCACGGTCAGAATACGAAAATTGCTGCAGGTTGACGAAGGCCGGCAGGTGAACGAGTTTTTCTCTGGGCGCCCCCAGCTGCTCAAGATGGTCTAGCATGATTTCCGATACGCCCACGATACGCGCAGCTTCGCGAAACAACGCTGGGTAGAGCGGCGCGCACTGGCGTAATGTCTCTTTGTGGAAGACGTCATACCCGTGGAAACAAACTACCAGCGGAATACCCAGGTCCCTCGCGATCGGCAGCATTGCGAGGCCGACCGGACCAAATTCCGCTAGGATAAGCTGAATTCGTTTTCCTTGCAGGTAGCTTGCAATGCTGCTCTTTAAAAAGTGGTTCTGCTCCAGGCGCAGTCCGACTTCAAGAAGTTGGGCCAGAGGCTGCAGGTGCCACAAGAAATACAGATGATCGTCGTCGTATCTTGGTAGCTCGCCGCCGTAAAGATAGTAGACGTTATAATTCAGCCGGGACACCACTCCCTGAATGAACGTCTCCGTGTACTTGGCTCGGTTGATGTTGACCACAGCAATGTTGTTACGCCCCGCAATCTTGGTGATAGTTTCGAATCCGTTTTCTGAGTGAACGCCGCTAGTCGCATTGGTGGCCGCTCTTCGATCCGATATGAAACCCTCGCGATCTTTCAAACCATAAGTCAGCATCGCCAGAGGCCAAGCCAACAAACGAAGAGTGAAAATGGGCGCGTCAGGGCCATAGAACAGGATCACATGGACGGCAAGGAACACGCTAAATCGCCAATCCACTGCTACGAGCCATGAGAGAAGGGTTAAGGGCAGAACATCCTGATACAGCCAGTCCGCTGGAATCTTCGAAAATTGGTACGTCAGAACCGGATATCTCCTGCTTAAGGTGAGAACGGTTTGGAATGAAGTCGACAACAAGAAAAAGCCGGCGATCACGAACACCAGAAAACGCACATAGCTGGTCATGGCGACGAGATAACCAACAAAGGTGAGGAGCTCAACCGGCAAGACGATGCGCCGGATTAATTCGTGTATATAGCGATTTCCCTTGCGTGTAGCCAAGGTCGCGGTGCCACTTGCGATGTCGTTGGTCCGATCGAGCGCGAGATGGTTCAAGAAGTGTCGCAGGCCAAGTGCGAATTGCCAGACGAAAAGCGACGCCATGAGTAGCCGATTATCGGCGCGCGAACCGGCCAGGAAGAACGTGTGAGCGGCCAGCACCGCTGGAACAGCATAGGCATATCCTGCATCGGCAATAAGAGACCAGAGCGGGCGCGCTTTGAGCCGAAAAGGCGGGACGGAGTATGCCAGCAAGAGCGCGAATTCGAGCAGAAGGAGAGCCACGGACAGGCGATTGCAGGGCAAGACCAGCCATGGAAGCAATGCCAGAGCGAGCAGGACAGCCGTCAACCCATAGCGCTTCCATTGCTCCAAGCCAGCTAGACGATTTGTTTTGCCCGCCGCGAGATCAGTTTGGACGTCGTACCAATCGTTGACCACGTGGCCAAAACTGCCGATGCCGAGAATCGTGATTACGGAAAAGGTCAGCAGAAAAAGCGCCCGCGCGACTGGCAAGCGGGTGATCAGCATGACTGAATACAGGACCGCCATGAGGTTAGCTGCTTTCGGCTTCCACCAACGTTCCAGCTTGACGGTCGCCAAGATTTGTGGCAGGCTAAGCGGTCTGTTCCACGGGCGCAGGCCCTGACTTTGATGCTTAGTTGCGGACATTCGTGGATCGTTCCGATTGGCTGCCATTGTAGAGCTTCAGGAAGACGCGAACAAATGCACGCGTCTTATGCCGCGAAGGTTCAGGTAGTGCTAAGATGTCATCGCCTTTTCAAAGGGAAATCTGAGAGCGTGATTGGAGCGGTAGCCGCAGACTAACAATCAGCCCATCGGATGCGCGAGATCGAGTCCTCCCGATGCGCCAGGTATTCACGGCCGACACACACGAACGATCCTTCAGAGAACTGGGTTATGTCATCGTCGATCTGCTAGAAGCGCCGGTCATCGTCGAGCTAAGGTCTTTCTACAACCATGCCTTCCAACGCAAGAGGCCCGTGGTCGACTATGCGCAGCACCTGCCCTATTACATATCGGTATTCGATAGAGACATCGCTCACAAGCGGCAAGTGGACGATCTGATTTCCCGTTTCGTCAGTGAAAAACTGGCAAGGTTGATGATTGATTATGAAGTCTTCTATTCCAACTTCATGATCAAGTTTTCCGGCGACGGCCAAATCGAGGCCCACCAGGATTTCAACTTCGTCGATGAATCTCAGCATGCGGCTTTCAACCTGTGGTGCCCGTTAGTCGACACTACGGCTCAGAACGGCGGCCTGTTCGTGATTCCCGGCAGCCACACCGTCTTCCGGACGCAACGGGGCCCGAACCTGCCCAAGGCGCTTACCGAATACAACGACACGCTCAAAAAGTATGGCCGCTGGATTCCACTCGAGAAGGGCCAGGCGATTATCTTCGATCACAGGCTGATTCATTATTCGCCTCCGAATCGTTCCCAGGACGCTCGCGTCGCTATCCAGTCAGTCCTCAAACCGCGTGAGGCACAAACCATTCATTACGTTTTTGATCCGCCCACGAGCAAGGTCAAGGCGTACCGGATCAGCAGGCAGTTCGTGCTAGAGACCAATCTATGGGATGCTAACCTTAGCGATCTAGTTCTGGATCACGAGCAGGATCTAATCCCGCTCCTCTCGCCGGAAGAGATGGTGGGCAATCTGGCGGACCTCCGGCTAGCTTACGCCAGAAAGCACAAGGCCACTCCGAGGGTGTTTCAGGCGGAAAGCGCACAGCGAGATTTTGACGAAAACGGTTTTGTAAAATTCTCAGTCCTGGGCTCCGAGGAGGTGCAAAGACTGCTCGAACTGTTCCAGCAAGAGACCGACGGAAGAGTCGCAAATACCGAATACGGTATCTACATTGGTATGGAGGAAAAGGACCTGGAGCGAAAGAGGGCGCTTATCCGCAAAATCTCCAGCATCGTCCTGCCGAAAGTCAATGAGCATTTCCTAGACTGCAAACCGCACCTGGGAAGCTTTCTGGTGAAGGCGCCCGGGGAAGACAGCTACACTTACCCGCATCAGGATTGGAGCTTTGTCGATTCATCGCACGTCTCAATCACGGTATGGATTGCCTTGGTTGATACGGACGAAAGTAATGGGGCACTGGGTTTTGTCAAGAATAGTCAGATCTTCTTTGACAAGCTGGTGGGTTCGCCATCTCCCGAATTTCAAACCTGCACACAAGGTCATGAGGCTTTGCTCTACGAGTACCTGAGTTTCGTTCCGCTCAAAGCCGGCGAGGCGGTGGCATTCGATAACAGAACGATTCACGGGGCTACGCCCAACCGCACCTCGTCGTTGCGCACGGCGGTGGCCATCGGCATGACCCCTCGGCAGGCGCCGCTCTATCACTACTACGTGATTCCCGGAAGCTTGCAAGATGGGAAACGGAAGCTCGCCAAGCTGAAAGTAAATGAGGAATTTTTCGAACGATATTCCTTGACCGAGCTGAAGGCTTTGTATTCCGCGAATCGCATGCCGGACCATTGCGAAGTGGAGACTGTTCTCGAGGAAGATTTTGTCCCGTTCTCAACCGGCGAGATTCGCCAATTGTGCGAACGAGCCGGTTTAGCTAAGAACGGCAAACGTTTGGAGCGCAGGCAGGACGCCGGTCATAACCGCGGCGTGAGGGCCGTGATGGCACGTCGCCTGGGGGCTGTGGCGGGCCGGATGTGGAGAAGTATCGCGGGAGACTAGAAGCGTGAAAGCATTGCTCAAGGATTCCAGGCTGCAGGCAGATTTCGAGCGCCACGGATTCATCGTCACGCGCCTCCTGTCCGCCGAACAGGTGAAGGTGCTGCTGAACTTTTACCGCCAGCACATCAGAGAAGAGGTAAGCGGTTTGTTCGAGAGCAGCCGTCATAACACATACGCGGTAAATCGCTCTATCAACCAGGCCATTCGCGAACAGGTGGCGATCGCCGGCCAGGACTTGTTCGTTCCCTGCAGACTCTATGGCGGCACATTTATGGTGAAATCATGCTCGGATTCTGAGGTCCTTCCTCTGCATCAGGATTGGAGCGTGGTCGAAGAAAAATACCGCACAATGTTTTTGTGGTGTCCCCTGGTGGATGTGACCGTCGTGAACGGGTGTCTGTTCCTGTTGCCTGGCAGCCATCTCTACTTCCAGTCGCTGCGTTCGGGGAGCTACCCGAGCGATCGATTCATTCTTCCGCCCGAGCTGCACAAGCACACCTTGGACATCCCCCTGAAAGCGGGTGAAGCCATCCTGTATTCCGATGATGTTTTCCACGGAAGTTACGCAAATAACGGAGAGTGCGACCGCACTGTGGTCACAGCCAGGATCATGGAACAAGACGCGAATCTGGTGTATTTCCACAAAGCCAGTGAGCAGTACGTAGATGTCTATCAGGCGAATGCGGAATTCTATTTAACCCATATTGATCAACTTGCTAAAGGCCTCCTTCCGAAAAACGCTTGCAAGCTTTATCGCCGTCCTTACAGGCACGTTCCCGTGACGCACGAGTCCTTACAAGGCAAGATACGCCAAAATTTTTCAGCGACCGTGGGGGCACAGAATATGAAGAGTTTATTCAGAAATGATCGCACCCAGGCGGAGTTTGACAGGGATGGATACGCGGCAATCGACTTGATCGACGAAGCACAAGTGAATGATCTGAAGGCCTTCTATTATGGCCTGGAGCAGGCAGAGAGTTCGGCGAGTGGTTTCCAGGTCAGCCTCGACAACACGAGCCCGGATTTCGTCCGCACCGTGTCAGAGCGTCTTACGAAGACGGTCCGCGGTAGCGTGGACAAACATTTCAAAGACTACCAGATTTTTACAGCCAGCTTCGTCACTAAGTCGAAGGATCCGCTTGGAGTGGTCCCGCCGCATCAGGATTGGACTTTTGTGGATGAGAGTCGGTTCTGGTCCGCGACCATTTGGTGTCCCTTGGTCAATGTCAATGTCGACAACGGCGCTCTGGGCGTGATCAAAGGCAGCCATCGCTTCTATGATCACGTGCGGCCGTCTCCTTCGCCTCAGTACGCTCCGCCTTTCACAGATCAACTGATGCTCATCGTCCCGTATCTTACGATTGTCGAGTTGAAGGCCGGGCAGGCCATCGTGTTCAACAATCGGACCATACACGCTTCACCGCCCAACACCAGTACGGAGGTGAGAGTGGCATTCGGGATCGGCATCACGCAAGAAGAGGCAGGAATCCGCCACTATTACATGCTTCCCGGCCAGCAGAAACCGCTCATCGAAGGATTCGAGGTGGCCCCCGAATTCTTTTACAGCTACAACAACGCACGTTTATCGGCGATGTATCAATCCGGAAGCAAGCCCAAGAATCTGAACAGCTTGGGAGTTTTCACTCTGTCCCCGAGGCACTATGATGAGACACAATTGAAAGAAGCGATGGGGTCTGCAGGCAATAAAGAAAACACGGCGCTCATCAGCAAGATGACGGCACTGTTCGGCAATCCGGAGATCAAGGCGAGAAGCACTTCGGGAAGCACCGGTCGTGTATCGACGGCAGGCCAAATACAAAGAGCACTTCCCTTTTGGAAAGTCTATACGCCGGGAAACATCGTGAGAGAGATACGCTATCGCTTAAGCAAGTGAGCGGAGAAAGCCGGGACGTCGAATTGGCCGGTTGGTGATCGAGGTTTCCAGATGAAGGTGCGGCCGCCATTGCGTTCCCACGCTAGTTAACATCGTGCTGCGTTCGCTTGCCTCATCGCAGCGCGTGCTGGTAAAAGGTGGCCTTTCATGAGGACTGTCGTTCGCACGCACGAGCCTCCGCTTGCTCATCCAGCCGACTTCATTCGCAATGTATGGGACGATCTCAGAAGATCGCGCCCGCTTGCCCTTGAGATAGCCAAGCGTGATATCCGAGGCCAGTACCGTTCATCCCTTCTCGGTCCCACCGTAGTTGTTCTCTCCCCGCTTGCTCTCACGGCAGTCGCAATCGGTTTCCGCCGCACCGGTATTCTCCATGTAGATTCCAGTTCGGTTCCATATGCCCTGTTCGTGTTGGTGGGTGTCGTTCTCTGGACCACGCTGATGGACGCTATGAATGCTCCAATCCAGGGAATCCTCGCTGAACAGCGATTGCTGAGTCGGACCAGCGCCCCGCCCGAAGCGATTGTTTTAGGCAAGATGGGCACCGTGTTTCTGAATGCATTTACCCGGGGAGTCATTCTGGCGGCCGCGATTCTCTGGTACCGATTCCCAATTCCCGCCACAGTGCTGCTGGCCCCTTTGGGGTTGCTGAGCCTCGCCGTGGTGGGCATAGCTATTGGGCTCGTCATCGCCCCGATCAACCTTCTTTATCGCGACATCTCGTGGATGCTCGCGACCGTGACCACCGTCTGGTTCTTCTTTTCCCCCGTGTATTTTCCGGCGCCTTCAGGCGGTGCTGTCGGCACAATCATGAGGTACAACCCGATCACATCTGTCTTGTCTGACACACGCTCGCTGATACTGACAGGAGCCATCGCCAGTCCTTCGCACAGCCTTCTGATTACCTTGGGCGGCTGCCTGTCCCTTATCGCCTGCTGGTTGTACGCGCGCATTGCTCTCGGCGTGGCGATCGAGCAGGTGAACGAGTAAGCGCATGAGCACATCCGGCGCAGCGGTCGGGCCTAGTGGCTCTTCAACAGTGCCCGAGGTATTAGTCTCGGTCAAGGGCGCTTCGCGAAAGTTTTGTCGCGACCTGAAGCGTTCTCTTTGGTACACGGCGCTCGATGCTGCGCGGAGTTTGTTGCCCCCGTCACCCGGGGACACCGCCTTGCGGCCCGGTGAGTTCTGGGCACTGAAAGACGTCTCGTTCGACGTTGCACGCGGCGAAAGCGTGGGTGTGATGGGACTGAACGGAGCCGGCAAATCCACGCTCCTGAAACTCATCCTTGGTTGCTTGCGGCTGAGCCAGGGAGAAATTTCTACCTGCGGCCGCTTCGCTATGCTCAGCGAACATGGACTCGGATTCGATCCGCGGCTCTCCGGAAGAGAGAATATCTATATGGCTGCGGCTGTTCTGGAGATTAGTCGCCAGCGGGTGGACCATGCCTTCGACCACATTGTCGCATTCGCGGGGATGAAGGAATTTATCGACTCACCGGTCCGCGCCTATAGCAGCGGTATGCGCGCTCGCCTGGGCTTCTCTCTGGCCATGTACCTGGAACCGGACATTCTTCTGGTAGACGAGGTTCTCGCGGTCGGCGACATTGGGTTTCAGCGTCAATGCATCAATCACGCGCAGCGATATCTCCAAGGGGGGGGCTCTCTGGTGCTCGTTTCTCACAACCCCCATCTCGTGCAATTCATCTGCGATCGGTGCATCGTTCTGGAGCATGGAGCCGTCGTTTTTGATGGCGATGTTGTGGCAGGCGTGGCGCGGTACCTTCAGGCCGCGCGTACGCCGGCGAGCGATCCGCTGACGCTCGATCCATCGCTTGCGAGCGGCCCAACTCAGGTTCCACGCGCGTTGACCAACAGCGGGATCGATATCCTTGACTTCAGCATCAAGCCGATCGCTGGTCAATCCCTCCGAACGGGAGAGCCGGCGCGCGTGTATGTACGCTATCGCTCATTCCGCGACGTGGATATCCGCTGGGGATTCTGCCTGCTGACGTGCGACGGCGAGACTGTGATTACCTGCGAGGGACTCCTGGAACCATTTCCCATCCGAGTTGGCGACGGCGAACTCGCCGGAACCGTGCCACAGTTGCCGTTAGCGGGCGGTCGCTACGCGCTGCGCGTGGCGATCATGGATCCTCACACGGAACTACCGTTTGCTCTCGGCGGCTTTCACGCTTACCCTCGGTATTTCACCGTGCAGGCTCCCACCAGCCTCCGCGACAACTACCGGATGTTTACGCGCGATCTTATTGCCCTGGAAGGCCTGAAATGGGAATGGCTGGATCTCGGCGCAACCAAGGCCGCTGCTCCTAACGAAACCAACTCACGAGGCGCCGCCAACCACCGGGTTCGGCTTTCTTGATGCCGGCGAGATCCTGACGCCGAAGGGGGTTGACTGGATAATCCGTGGTTGCGAGATAGCTTACACCCGGCGGATAAGGTTTAGAGATCGCGGCTCCACGCTCCATTCGCAGGAGAAAGTCTGTCGTAACTTCCAGAATGTCAAATGTTGTGGGCTTTACGCGATTCCAGACATACACCCGGGGGCGCACGCCTTTGGGGAGCAGGATCGCGACGCAGGCCGGTCTCGTGGTATCCGACCGATTTTCTCCTGACCCGTGAAAAAGGCGTGACTCATAGGCGAGTACGGAGCCGGCCGCCATCGGAAGCGATCTAGCAAACCTTTTGGACAACAGATCCATGACCTGGCCGAGTACGGGTGGATATTCGTTGACCGCATAAGGGGATTCAACCAGGGTGTGACTGCCACTTACGACCTGTAAACAACCACTGGTCTCATCGACATCGACCAAGGGACACCAAAGATGCACTGCTGTATGCAGTTTCGTGTCGACGAAAGAGTAGTCCCGGTGCAGAGGAAGGGTTCCGTGCCTGGTGTTTGGGCGCTTCGTCACGAAGACCGCAAAGCAGAGCTCGTGGTAGGGGAAAAGCTCCTCAAGTCGCGGCCGCATCACGGCAGCGATGCCGTCGGAAACAAGGCGCCTGTAGTCGGCGTTCCGGCTAAACACCGTTGCGTAGAAGTCGCTGGGCAGTTCCGGAGGCAACTTCTCGTAAAGTTGCTTTAAAGCCCTGATCTCGTCCTCGTGGAGGAATGGACGAACGACATATCCCTCCGTCGCAAACTCCTTTTCCGTCGCCGGATCTGCGAAGACCACGCCCATATTATGAATGCCCCGCGACGGCCACTGGCTCATTCACGTGGAGCCGAAGCTGTTGAAAATTGTTCTTGGCCAACGAATTCCGGTGGAGGACAGAGTGCTTAATCCATTCGTACCAGCGGTCCTGCCGGCCGCCGGTTCCCCAATCCAGCGGGTGCACGAAATAAGATTGTTCGCCACACGTCTGATCGGTGACTCTTACGACGGCACCCGGTGCCGCGGTAGGCTCGCCCAGCGTCTCAGCTCCTGTGCGGCCCCACGCCTGCTCGAAGTATGCCACCCAGCCACAATCGGTATGGAACACCTTGCCCCGGGACCTGATGTAGTTCGGGAGAATGACAACATTCCTCTGATAATCGATCACGCTCGCCAGGTTCCTCACCGATGGATAGCGTGCAAGCAGATACGCCGTCAGGGCATTGAAGAACTCGTCAAATTGCAAGCATACCTGCACGAACAGCCAACGCGCGGGATCAAGCAGGAATGGCAGCTTCGGCAACTGGCTGACTTCCATGTGGTCGGTAGCCTCAGGGTTAAGCAGGTAATCGCGAAAGTGGTTCAACAGGCCGCCATAGAATGCCTGGGCCGGAGACCGTCGGCCAAAAAACTCTTCGGCAAGGTGCCCGTAGAAGTCGGCATAGGGGACACCATGCGTAAGACGCAGGTACACCGCAATCAGGCGGGTAAGGCTTGCGTTATGGAGAGCTTTAATGAGCGCAGCATAGGTAGCCATCTGAACCCAGTCATTTCGTGAATAGCTCTTTGACTCGATAATGAGGCGGCTTTGCGTGTGGCGGAGCCGGTCGAGCCGCGCTTTCTCGAGCGGCTGGCGTGGATCAGAAAACGTCGTGCGCTCAATCGTCCTGACCCGCCAACGATCGATGAACGCCTTTTCGCCGGCAGGAGCGTTGGGCAGCAGGTGATAGAAAAATGTGTAGTATTCTTCATGGATACCCCACTCCATCAGATCCGTCAAGCAAGCCTTCCATTGTTCCAGGGTATCGCCCGGAATGCCGAGGATGATCTGCACATCGATAGGGATTCGGCTGCTCATCAACGCTTTGGCGGCTTCGATCTGTTTGGCGGCGGAGATATTGTCCCGATCGGTGGCCGCGAGAACATCCTTATTAGTGTGCTGGATGGACAAGCTATGAGTGGGACAAACGCCAGTCTCAGCAAACTTTCTGGCTATTGCGATCGCCCGTTCGGGGTGATTCTTCGAGGCAGTGTAAGTAAGGTACTTCGGGTACTCGTATTTCTGGCGCAATCGGTTCAGGCACTCCGCGATTTCGAGGTCCCGGTCGAGAATCCCGAAGTTCGCATCCGCCAAGAAGAGCATGACGATCCGGTTCCGCGCCAGCCACTCCAGGTCGGCCTCCACGCGTTGCATATCGAAGCGCCTCACCTTTGACATCGTGCTCGAGCCCCAATCGCAGAAGCTACAACTGAAAGGGCATCCGCGGTTCGTCTCCCAAGTAGCGTGAAATATCGCATTCGATTGCAACAGCCGCTCATAGTAGGCCGACTGATCCACATAGGGACTGTAATCGAACAGGATAGGCACGATAGCCGGACCGGTTGAAACTGGCTCTCTATTGAGGCCAGGCATGTACAAACCTCGGATGTCCCGGAAGTCGAGATCGTTGGCCATGAGCTTCGACAAAACTGAGGTCAGAGTCGATTCGCCATCCTTGACCGCCACCAGATCGATGTAGGGGTGCTTGCGAAAGAAGTGCAGGTCCTTGTAATCGGGGTGGGGGCCTCCGGCGATTACCAGCGCCTTGGGGTTGCGCGCCTTGACCCACTGGGCGATCCCGCACTGAATCGGCCAGTTCCAGGTATAGCAGCTTAGCCCGAGAACATCGATAGGCTGGTCTTGGTAGGGGCGGCATAGCGCTGCAGGTTTGTCATTTTGGAAAATCGGATCAAGCCAATGATAGTACTCAGGATCGCCGTTCCGCTCCCAGTAAGACTTGAGAATCGCCCACATATACGGCAGGAAGGGAGCGGGGGTGTCCGTGGCGTTGGGCTCGCTGATAAGCACGGTTTTCCGCGCCATGTCGTCTTCATCCTCGAAAGACAAGAACTCCCGCGCAGCGAAGTCTAGCATACTTCTCCACTACGCGGGGGCGACCACAGCGCATTTTTTGTGGCGTGCTTGACCTTCAGGCCCGGTCTCGAAGCCCTTCTGATGATCGGGAAGCTCGTCGATGATCCCGCGAACGCGAAGACTTGGTTGGAACAAGAAATCGATCCCAAGGCGCCTACCGCCAAGCGTTCTGGGGAAATGCGCTGGAATCGAAATCTTCACCGAGGAGTGCTGAGTTTCGACAGGCTTTGACTCGGCTGAATGACGAGTTCATGCATCCGAATCCCACTTTCACCTATCGTGACACTACTGTTAAAACGGACGGTGCTGGACATCTATTGCGATTGAGATTCCAAATCGATCATTGACCGCTTCTTTAAGCTTCTGCTTGCATCCGATGTACCGTTCCGTCGTTTGCACCGAAGCGTGGCCAAGCAGAAACTGGATCTGTTCGAGTTCGCCTCCACATCCATGGCAGAGGCGGGCGCAACTGCGACGAAGATCGTGCGGTGCCAGATTGTCTATGCCGGCCCGCTTGGCACACTGTTTGACCGCATACCAGACTACATTGGCTGTCACGCCAGCATTTTGTCGCGCTCCATTCTTCAAAACTCGTCTAAACACTTTTCCCTCGCTCACGCCCGAATGGAGGAGCCAAACATCCAGAAGCCCCTTGCACCAAGCCGGCACAGGAATCGTTCGTAGCCGGCCGCCCTTGCCCACCAAATCGACAATGACCCAGTGGCTCTCCCTCAATTGCACCTGATCCAGTCTCAAACCCACGACTTCCGAGCGTCGCAATCCACATCCGAGAAGCAATCCAAGCATTGCTCCATCTCTCCTACCACGTAGACTGTTTTGCGAAACCGCATTCAATAGCTCTTGTGCCTGATTGCCAGTGAGCCAATTGCCGACCTTCCGCCCAAGCAGCTTGACTCCCTTAACTCGCCGGATACCAGTCACCAACTCCGGGCTCAGCCAACCGTTCTCAGCGGACTCATCGGCCAGTCGCCGGATCGCCGAGAGATGAAGGTTGATTGTAGCGGCTGACAGGGAAAGGTTTTCCAGGAACGAGCGGTACCGCACAACAACGGACCGGTTAAACGCTAATCGAGGCTCGTCGCAATACCAGGCGATGAACCTCTGGATGGCGTACTCATAGCTACGCCGCGAGTGTGCAGAGGTAAGCGTATTGAGCACAGCCGCTTTGGATTGCTCCAGTTCCGGGATTGTGAGAGTCGCAGAGCGACTGACAGACTTACGTTGCTGTTTCTTGGACATAGGAAGCGGTTCCTTTCAACCACCTCCAGAGTTTCGTGCTCGACCAAGCTCAGTGCGAATGGGCCGTGTTGGCGCCGAACTCCCACCCCCCTCAAAAAGAAAGAACTGGGATTGTTGATGGTAACGTCCTTTATCATTCGCTACTTGGGTTGGTAAGCCAGCGAGCGCAATGTGTGGATTATCGCAACCAACCCATTAAGGAGTTCCTGTCAGATTTGCTGCGGATCAGACTGGAACTGGCCTGCGGACTTCCCTATAAGTTCGTTTTTCGGGTCAATATTCCGTCGGCTAGCAGTCAGCTCTTCGGTTTCGGCTCTTCGAGGCGGAGGAAGTGAACGCGTCCGCCCCCGTCACCGGCGACAATTAGCCTTCCGCCATTGGCGAACGCACAGCAATACGCCGGGCTATCGCACGTGAAGGTGGCCAGTGCCTGTCCGGTTTCCAGGTCCCACACTTTTAGAGTGTTGTCGAAAGACGCGGAGACCGCACGCTGCCCGTCCTGCGTCACCGCAACTCCATTGACCCGATCCGCGTGGCCGATGAGCGTGCGCAGCACGTGCCCCTCGCCCGGTTCCCACACCTTCAGATTCTCGCCCCACAAGGTGTGGAACTCGTGCTCGCCGCCCAGTTCCCACACCTTTAGCGTCATGTCAGAAGAAGCAGAAACCGCAATCCGCCCATCCCCACTCAACGCCACGCCATGCACAGAACCCGCGTGGCCAGTGAGGGTACACAGCACGTGCCCCTCGCCCGGCTCCCACACCTTAAGGTTCTCGCCCCACAAGGTGCGGAGCTCGCGCTCGCTGCCCAGTTCCCATACCTTGAGCGTGTGGTCCCCGGAGGCGGAAACCGCCCGCGTCCCGTCCGGCGTCACCGCCACCGCCCAAACATCACTTGTGTGACCGGCGAGGGTCAGCAGTTCGCGCGCGCTAGCCAAATCCCAAACCTTCAGTGTCCCATCATTAGACGCGGAGACCGCCCGCTGTCCGTCGGGTGTCACCGTCACCGCCCAGACCCAACTTGTATGCCCGTTAAGTGTGCGCAACTTGCGCCCGCTAGCCAGATCCCACACCTTCAGCGTCTGATCAGAAGACGCCAAGACCGCGCGTTGCCCATCCGGCGTCACCGCCACCCCACAAAAAGAAACGGAGTCGTGGGTGAGTGTGCGTAGCTTGCGACCACTCGCCAGATCCCATACTTTTAGAGTTCGGTCCATAGACACTGAAACGGCCCGCCGCCCATCCGACGTCACTGCCACCGCGCTGACAAAACTTGTGTGGCCGATGGGATTGCGCGGCTTGCGTCCGCCAGCTAGGTCCCACACCTTCAGCGTGTGGTCCTGAGACGCCGAGACCGCGCGCTCCCCGTCCCCCGTCACCGCGACCGCCACCGCTAACACTGGATCCGTGTGGCCCGTAAGGACGCGCAGTTCGCGCCCGCTGGCCAGGTCCCACACCCTCAGCGTCTGGTCCCAAGATGCCGAGATGGCGCGCTCCCCGTCCCTCGTCACCGCCGCGCCTTTGACCCAACTCAAATGGCCGGTAAGGGTTCGCAGCTCGCGCCCGCTATCTAGATTCCACACCTTCAGCGTGTCGTCATCAGAAGCCGAAACCGCCCGCCGGCCGTCGAGCGTCACCGCAATTGCATTGACATCGCTGGTGTGGCCGGTAAGAGTTCGCAGCTCGCGCCCGCTGGCCAAATCCCATACCTTTAGCGTCCGGTCCGCAGACGCAGAGACCGCGCGGTCCCCATCCGGCGTTACCGCCACCGCCCAAACCAAATTCGAGTGACCGGCGAGGGTGAGTAGTTCGCGCCCGCTATCTAGATCCCACACCTTCAGCGTCTCGTCTCCAGATGCCGAGACCGCGCGCTGCCCGTCCGCCGTCACAGCCACCGCCGTGACATAACTTGCGTGGCCGGTGAGGGTGCGCAGCTCGCGCCCGTTGGCCAAATCCCACACCTTCAGCGTCTTGTCCAAAGATGCCGAGACGGCGCGTTTTCCGTCCCCCGTCACCGCCACTGCATTAACAACGCTGGTGTGGCCGGTAAGGGTGAGCAGCTCGCGCCCGCTGGCCAAATCCCATACTTTTAGTGTCTTGTCAGCAGACGCGGAGACCGCAATGTGCCCGTCCGCACTGAGCGCCACCCCATTGACCTCGTCTTCGTGACCTTCGAGGCTGCGAACCAGCGGGGTTCCGGAAGCATGAAGCGTTGGTCGTAATGGCCGCAGCCAAGGCGCGTGGATCCCTTTTACAATCTCGGCCGTAAAGAAGTCGATTGTGGTTTTGTTTTTGTATGGTAACAGTCGTCCAACCATTTGGGAGGCGAACTGGCCAGGATCTCTGGCAATCACACGCGACGATAGCCGAGTAGCGCCGCAGATCAACTCAAGAGCTTCCTTGTCTGGGTACTGAGCACGCACGTAGTCCAGTTGCAGGTCGTGCAGCCGTATAGATCCTTCCGTCCCCTCTCGTTGCGCCAGGGAGAGACTTACAAACTGTTCCGCAGTTTCAACTGCTTCGGCTTCGTCCACTCCCCACAGACACTGCTGCACCGGCACGGCGGCGGGCATATCCTCCAGCAGGGCGGCCAGAGCGACGTATCGTTTCCGAGGTGTCTCATCCAGCGCCTCCACACTCAACTGAATCGCGCGGAATAACGTGGTGTTAGGTTCTGGGAACTGGGCTTTGATCTCTTTCAGGTCCGCCTTGCGCAGATGATCGAGAGCCGCATTCCAGAGGATCGGCGGTTTGCCCTTTAGTTGCGCGCCGATCATAGCCAGCGCCAGCGGCAAGTATCCACATTCGCGTATCACTTCACGTGCCTGGGGCGGCAGTTCCCCGAGGGGCCTCCCAGACCACTTGGCCAGCACCTGCCGCGATTCGTCCTCGGTCAGCAGATTCGCCGTGAACTCACGGGCGCCGAAACATGCTCCGATGGACGTGTCGCGGGTCGTAATCAGTAGCCGCGAGCGTGGCGACTCTACCATGAATGGCTCGATATCAGAAGCGCGCCAAACATCGTCCACTACGATCAGCGCCGCCCTTGTCCGCAGCACGTCCCGGTATTGGCTGCGGCAGGCCGCCTCACCTTCGTACTGTCCCAGGAGCCGATTCAAGCCCGGGACGTCTTTGATTCGCGAGGAGAAATCGAGCTGTGATTCTCTGCCGATTTCAAGCCAGAAGATGCCATCGGGAAAGGCTTGTTGCACCACTTCGTCGTGACAAAGTGCCCGCGCCAGGACAGTCTTTCCAATTCCGCCCATACCCTGCATGGCGGTGAGGGCAATGTTTCGGTTTGCCCCTTCAGTGAAGAGAGCGTTGCGAAGGGCCTCCATGAGCTCAGTACGGCTGACGAAATTTTCGAGTAGGCTGGGGGCGTTGTTGTAGCGGATCAATAATTCCGCAGAAACGGTTACCCCAGCGCGCTTCTCGATACTCTCGATCAGCTTAGGCAACTGCTCAGGGTAGAGAGCGGGATTGCTGAAGTCGAGCCATTGTCGGGTTTGGAGATAAAGCGGCACATCGCAGTCAGTCTGTACGCGCAGCGGGACTACTCTCTTGCCTTTCTCAAGCGCCCTACGTTGCTCGGCGCGGCAGATGTCGGAGGTGAACGATCCTGCCGAAAGGAGGGCGAGAACGACCGCCGCCCGGTCGATTGCCTCTTCGATTTCTCTGCTCCAGGCATCGCCCGCATAGAGACGATGGGTGTCGAGCCAGGCATCGAAGCCGCTCTCGGTCAGCTCCGCTTGCAGATATTGCGCGAGTGGTGCCCCGTCACGGTGGGCGTAGGAGATGAAGATGCGGCATGATTCAGACAGTGGCATGAGGCTGATACACCATTATCAGGGTGCAGCGTAAGGGAGCCAAGGATAGCTGCAAAGATTACTCAACCAACGACCACGAGCCCCACGTCTTCTTCTGGGACACGACGCGCGATGTTGGATAAGTTGCGATAAAGGACGTTCACATCAACAACCCTAGCCGCCGGTTTTGAGGAGGGATTTTACGAGCCGACACCGCCCGACGACCGCTTCTCCTGAAACGATTCTCGTGAACCTAGAAAACATATTGGCAGAACTTAGGTCAGAACGCGCTCGCATGGATCATGCCATCTCTGCACTCGAAGGACTGGCTGGCCCGTCCGCTCCTCGCTGCGGGCGTCTCCCGAAGTCACAAACCGCATCGCCAACACGCCAGAGACGGCGCACGATGAGTCCTGCAGCCCGCAAGCGAATCTTTGCAGCGATGAAACAGCGATGGGCAAAGTGGAAGGCTAAGTCCGCTCCCAAGAAGGCCAAAGCCCGTCCAGCAATGAGCGCTGCAGCCAGGAAGAAGTTGTCCGCCCTGATGAAGGCGCGTTGGGCTGCGAGAAAAAAGGCGAAGACGTAGTCCAGGGTCTTCACAGCGCTGTCCGGAGGCTCGTCTGATTCTGGCCTTTGGTCTCGTGATAATGACCATTTGAGGCCCCGTGCTGGGAGATATCATCACGGAATCGGGTGAAAAGCCGGGGAGAGTGATCAACGATGTCTTCCTCGTCCTTCGGAAAACATGCCGCTGGCGCTATCAGTAGTCAGCCCGCTGTTCCAGAGCCTTCATTTGCCGAGCGAGCGCGCACGTTGATGCACTTGGGCCGCATTGGCAGTCTCTCGACACTGTCGCGGAAACAGCCGGGATTTCCTTTCGGATCCTTGATGCCTTATGCGCTGGATGGCCAGGGTCGTCCTATTTTTCTCATCAGTACGATGGCCATGCATACGCAGAATCTGCAAGCTGACCCGCGGGCCAGCCTGTTTGTGACCGAGCCTGACGCCACCGGCGACCCGCTGGGCGCGTCCAGGGTCACGTTGATAGGAAGTGTTAGCAGAATTCCGGAACCAGAGCTGGCTACGGTGCGTACGGTCTACCTCACCCGTTACCCAGATAGCAAGTACTGGGTTGATTTTGACGATTTCTTCTTTTACCGAATGGATGTATTGGACGTTAATTACGTGGGCGGCTTCGGAGTCATGGGCTGGGTAGCTGCTTCGGAGTACGTCCAAGCCCAATCCGATCCGTTGGCGGAGCACAAGCGCGATATCATGCAACACATGAACGCCGACCATAAGGATGCTCTCGTTCTGCTGGCAAAACGCTTTGCCGGCATTGAGGCACAGGAGGCGGAGATGACCTCGGTCGATCGCCTCGGCTTCTACCTCCGCCTGAAAACCCAGGATGGCGTGAAGGGAACCCGAGTCGCATTCTCACGGGAAGTGAGCGATCCGGCAGAGACCAGAAAAGTGTTCATCGAGATGGTACGGCAAACGCGTCAATCATAAGGTGAGCTGCAATCCAAGTTGAATGGAACGCCCGTCAACACATGGAAAATTCCGCCAAACCCGACTTGAAGAGACTATTTCCTGCGTCTTGAGCGACGACTTGGCCGCTTGAAGCCTTGTCTTGCGATCACTCGTCCCTCAGCCTGGGCATTCCGCCTCCGGAAGACGACCTCGGCTCGTTTTTCACTCAAGGCCTCTTTGCTCAGCATCTTCTTTTCGGAACGAACGGTTGCAGCCTCCTTTGCTTTTGCGCGGGACCTTATCTGTCGATCTTCGCCTGTGTCTGCCATCCTGATTCTCCTTTCAAATTTGTTTCCGTGCTCCGATTCCGCGCTAGGTTCGTGCTGCAGTGAGTGGCTTCCGGCCAAGTACTTGCTCATCTGCCTGCCGACTCAGCCCCGGGCCCGGGTCAGCAAACATTCCTCCGGTTTCTTGTCGTCGCGCAGTCCCAGATAGAGGGGCTGTCGGAGCTTATTGTCTGCCGTCTACTCCTGAAAAGCGACCTGCGCGATCAGCTTCGGCTTAAGGTAGGTTAGGTTTCGTTCACGCGGAGGATCGACCAAAGTGGGGCTTCTTTCGAATAAGCGGTCGGAAGGCGCGCGCAAGTGATTCCAGCGTCTGCCTGGAGAAACCTGTGCCCACTTTGCCAACATAGACCAGCTTTCCCCGATCGTAGGCGCCCAGCAACAGCGCCCCGAAATGTTGTCGCGAGCCTTCTGGTGCGGTGTAGCCGGCGATGACGAACTCCTCCTCCTGATGCACCTCTACCTTCAGCCACTTCGTTGACCGTCCCTCAACGTAAGGCGCCGACTGGTCTTTTGCGACAATCCCTTCGAACCCTTTCCTTCTGGCGACGTTGTAAGCGGCGATTCCGTTCGGGGCCAGCCGGCGAGAGAGGAGCAATTCCTTATTGTCGCGGACAGTCACTTCCAGGGCAGAACGGCGGGAAGATAACGGCTGCGGCCGGAGGTCCTTTCCGTCCACATATAGGCAGTCGAATACGGGCGTACTTGGGTTTAACATCTCCTTGCTGCAGCAATTGAAATCGCGAGACGTCATGGCGATCGAAGGCCACGACCTCCCCATGGAGCAGCAGGGTGCGCGAAGGCAGTGCACCAACGGCGGCAGCAATTTCTGGACACAAACTGCGATCTTTGTCATTCCTCGAAAGAAGGGTGACTCTGTCGCCTTCCTTGTAAGCAAGAATCCGATATCCGTCGTACTTCTCCTCATATACCCACGCGGGCTTATCAAAAGGTTTCGCAACGAGTGTCGCAAGCATCGGGTGTACGCGAAACGGAATTCGGTCTTTTACCATGGAACTCCCTGCATGAGTACTTACCAACGGGGGTGCTACATGTGCGAACTCGGAGCGAACTCTAACCCCGCTTTACGGCCTGAACTGATGGGCTGCTCCGAAACGTTAGAACCGGGCATTGGGCGAGGCGAACGACCTTCTCGGCGGCCGAGCCGAAAGCCAGGTGACGCCATCCGGTGCTTCCGTGGGTTGAAATCACAATCATGTCCGCACCCTCATCCTGCGCGATCCGCACGATCTCATTTGCAGGATCGCCGTCCCCAACCACGGTCCGTACTCGCACTCCCTCGGCCTCGATGGTGGCGGCCACTTTACGCAGATTTTGCTCAACATCGGCATGAAGCAAACGCTCGTATTCCGAAACCCCATGACCCAGTTGGGATCATTGGGCACCGCTGGCAGCACCGGCACAACGTTCACTAAGCAAAGCTCAGCTCCGAAATATGCGGCCAACTCAGTAGCGCGCTGAACCGCAGCGAGCGCAGCCTCGCTGAAATCACTTGGACAGATGATCTTCTTGGCTGGAGTCCTCATAAACCTCCTTGTACTCGCGTGATTGGCGACCACACCACGTGTCCCGATTCCATCCGTTTGGCTGCGGTGCCGTGGGGTCGTCGGAGATGGTCAAGAATGAGCCTTCATTTGAGGTCCAGACCAGTAGGCTCGAATGCAGCGGCTCACCGAGCCGAAATCCGTTTGCGTTACTGGGTCTAATCGATGCCTCCTTGGACGTGATGCCGATGTCGCGGCATTTTACGCAATGGCTTCCATGTAGGTTCTTTACCTCAGCCAATCATAGCTTCCATGCGCCGAATCGGCTCCGGAGTTGTCAGCACTGGGCAAGGCGACTCAGCAACAATTCGGTATGCCTTGTCGGCCAGGTGAGAAGTCCAAGGCTCCGCGTGGCGAACGCCTAGCACGATCAAGTCGGTTGCTTGTTCCTTCGCAACTTTCAAGATAATCGTGACAGCATCTTGGCCGAATTCAACCAAGTATTCTGGCGGGTAAAGGAAAGTAACTATCCCCCGGCAGAGCCGGGGGCTTTAGGATGTGAGCCGCTCAAAGCGGCTGGGCGGGGTCGCTAACGCGGCCCCGACATTCTTGGCCACCTGATGGTGGCCACTTCAGCGCCACATATTCAACTGATCCAGGCGTTTGTCCTCTTCCTCCTGCGTGCGGATGTACTCTCGGACCAATGCCTCGTCCCGCCCTACCGTTGACACGAAGTATCCGCGCGCCCAGAAACTCTGTCCGACAAAATTCTGCTTCCGCCCTCCGTACACTCGCGCCAGGTGAATCGCACTCTTCCCTTTGATAAACCCGATCACCTGCGCCACTGCATACTTGGGCGGGATCGAAAGCATCCTGTGCACGTGCTCCGGCAGCAGACATCCTTGCTCAATCCGGCTTTCCTTCTGCTCCGCCAGTTTGCGGAACACCTCTCCCCAATACTTCCTCAGGTCCCCACACAACGCCTTCCGCCGGCGCTTCGGGATAAACACCACATGGGATTTGCACTCCCATTTCGAGTGGCTTAAGCTTTCATACTCGTCCATCCAGTTTCTCCTTTGCGTGTGCTTCGCGGCTCACGTCAGGAGTTTCTTGGATGGACTCCCGTATCTGTCAAACTTCACGTGCCTCCCCGGCAGAGCCGGGGGAACTCCCATTTCATTAGAGCCGGTCGCATTTAACTGTTCCAGCCGGCGGCGGTACGGCTCGATGACCACTTCCGTATCCTCAGTGAGAGGAGGTTTGGTGCCGATCACCACGTGCAGCAGTGTGAGATGCGCTTTGTATTGCATCGTCAGGGAAGTCGCATACTCCATGGCTCGTGATTCGTCAGACAGGAGATCGGCTGGAAGTAGGATGTGGCTCAGCTCCGGGATCGAGTCCTGACCGCGCACGTCAGGTCCAACAGTTAGCACGGGACACCGGACCTGCCTGAAAATCTGTTCGGCGGTCGAACCCAAGACTAGTTTTCCGAATCCTTCGGTTCCATGCGTCCCCACCACTACAAGATCGATGTTGTTGAGTATCGCCATTCTTTGAACGGCTTCCACCGCGGTACCCTGTTGTATGCACTGTTGGAGTTCGAGGTCGGGGAATGCCTCAGCTTCGTCGTGCATCTGCTGTTCCGCATTTTGCGTAAGTTGATCCAATGTTCGATCCACAGTCTCTGGTTGGGAGAAGGCATAGGTCTTGGGTTCAATCGCATGGACGAGAAAAATCTTTGACTGGTAGTGCCTGGCGATCGCAGCAGCGTAGCAAAGAGCCAATTTCGAGGTGGGGGAGAAGTCAGTCGCCACAATGATGTTCTTGAGCGAGATTTGGGAGGTGGTGTCGAGCGCCGACATGATGCACCTCTTCTGCAGCCTAAATTTTGGCGACCCGTCCACGGTTGGCGAGATAAACCCGAGTATCGAATCACCTCTGTTGAGCATTGCACGTGGGACCCCAACAAATTGTGGAACTCTTTCTGGCAAACCCTGCGGCCTTCGAGATTTGGAGAAGATTCGCCGCTCTTAATGGATCTTCATGCCCGGCGGAATGACCAAATATTGGCAACCTTGTCACTATTAACCCAGCAACAAGGAGGTACTAGTAGTCCTTTCGAATCCATCCCAGTTCACAAGAACAAGTTTCCGAATTCGTTTCGTTCTGGGAAACGGATGGTAAGGGCGTATTCTCAGGTCCTTGGAGTGCAGGTGGGTTTGGTGCAGTGCCTTTACATCATGGACACCATTTTGTCAGTTCGAAATCTGAGCGTTGCATTCGGAACTCGTACCGTTATTCAGAATCTCAGTTTCGATGTAAATTCGGGGGACAATCTGGCAATTATAGGGCCCAACGGATCGGGCAAGACTGTTCTGCTGAAGGCGTTGCTCGGACTGGTGTCCCACGAGGGCGAAATTCATTGGTCACCAGATGCCCGGCTCGGATATGTCCCTCAAAAGATCACGGCTGACCGAGAGTTGCCTTTGCGGGTCAGTGATCTGCTAGAAGCCACGGCGCATCTCCTGAAGCTGCCACTCAAAGCTGTTCAATCGGCGTGCGACGCTGTGTTTCTTGCCACTGAGGTCCTTAACGCGGGTGTGGGTGTGATCTCGGGAGGACAGTTTCAGAAGGCATTGATCGCATTTGCCCTTTTGGGAGATCCCAATGTCCTGCTATTCGATGAGCCGACGGCAAGTCTGGACGAACTCGCTGAGGAGCGCATTTATGAACTCCTGGAAAAACTACAACAGGAGCGTCGCTTAACAATCTTGTTGGTGTCCCATGACCTCAGCATTGTGTTTCGGTCCGCCACTGTCGTCTTGTGTCTCAGTAAAGGAGAGCCTTGTTTCGGCCGCCCGAAAGAAGTGTTGACGCCCCAGACGTTGGAGGCTTTGTATTCGGCCCCGCCCAAGTTCTACCAGCACCTCCACAACCATCAGCAGTTTAAGCGCTAGCGAGAAGGAGTAGACCATGGGCACAAGCGAGATCTATTCGGTGCTGCTGGCTCTGCTCTTTGCAGTGGCCGCAGGTCTGGTGGGAAGCTACGCGCTGATGAAGCGAATGCTGCTGGCCAGCGATGTTATCTCCCATGTTGCTCTTCCCGGACTCGGCTTGGCGTTCCTGCTGCACTTCAACCCCCTGCTAGGCGGGGGGCCACCCTGCTAATCGGCACCCTGTTGATCTGGCATTTGCAAAAGCGCACTGGCTTGCCTACGGACGCCATGATCGGCGTGATATTCGCCGCCTCGCTTGCCCTGGGTGCCATCTTGACGCCAACAGAAGATTTGATTGATGCGCTCTTCGGAGAATTTCCGGTGCTCTCGTTGCCGGTGTTTATTGCCGGATTGTCGGCGATCCTCGCGATCATCCTGTTTGTCTGGCGCTTCCGCTACGAACTGGTCCTCAATCTTTTTTCACCGGAGTTGGCGGCCAGCACAGGTGTGAACCTTGAACGGCTGAATCTTTATTTTCTTCTGATTTTCAGTCTGACAGTGCTGGTCGGCCTTCGTACCATGGGAGCGTTGCTGGCAGGGGCGTTAATCATAGTCCCCGCAGCCACAGGGCGCCGCTTCGCAGATAGCCTACCGCGTTTTCTGATCGCATCCTGCGCCGCGAGTCTGATAGCTGTCGCAGGGGGCCTTGTTTTGAGTGCGTATTTGTTTCGCGGCCACAATGTGGGACCTACGATCGTCATCGTTGCGGCTGCGCTTTTTGCCTTGACCCTGCTGCGGCGCGCAAAGTAAGAGGGTTACCGGCCCACGATTTCATGGATGCCGGCGCCAAAGCTCGCAAGAGTGCAATTCAAGCCTGCTGGATTATTGAGCATTATCTTCTCATGTCCAAATAGTGGCAACCTGCCAAGAATTGGACAGCAAGCGTAATCCGGCGGGGGAAATTGGTCCAACAATAATACCTTGGAGAGAAATCGATCCGATCACTGGCAACTTGGGCTAAAGGTCACTGGCGGCAATGATTTCCATTCGACACGGCTATTTGAAAACTATACATGTACAGAACAAACGGTTTGGCACGACAGATGCTTCCTCAGAGCATGTATTTCTCTACCTGACTCCTATTCAAAGTACCTGCTGCGAACTCTATGACATCGTGTAGTGCAATCCAAGTCGCCATCCACAACGTCCTGCTGGCAACCGACTTCTCGCACTCGTCCTATCGTGCGGCCCGTCTTGCGGTGGCTCTCTCACATGTTTACGACGCCAAGCTATACCTGGTACATGTTGTTAACGCCGGCGAGACGATTGCCGCAGGAGAAAACCCTGATAAAGCTCGAGAGACTGCCCGTGTCCCAGGAGAGCTCTGGCAGTCACATTTAGCCCGTGAGGTTCCACTAGCCGATGTCGACCACGGGTTCCGTATCGCGTAGGGCCAGATTTGGCATGAGCTGTCTGAAATGATCACAAGTGCTGCGATTGATTTGATGGTTATTGGTACGCACGGTTACGAGGGCGTGAAGAAACTAGTATTAGGTTCGGTTGCCGAGGCTATTTCGCCGTGCCACGTGTCCAGTGTTGACCGTTGGTCCGCACGTGTCAGACCGTTCAAGATCCGGAATTGAGATAAAGCGAGTTCTGTTCCCAAAGGATATGTCTCTGCAATCCAGGCTCGCCCTCCCATATCCGCCTTCCAGTGCAATCAATTGCACCCGACAAATTTTGCAACCGTTCCAGCCACATCTACGCGGCCAGGAATCTTAGCGGATTGCTCGGAGCGAATGAATTCGCAAGTCGTTGAATTCTCACGCTTGCGAAATTGTCGGCGAACCGGTGCGGGAGGAGATATTGCACCAGTCTACGGCGGCTACAGCCCGGTTTTAGCAAAGCACTGGAAGCACATGCAGCTTGAAGACGTACTCTTGATCGGCGTGGACCGGATGCAGCGAAACTTCAAGCTCATGCGGAAGCAGGTCGAGGGTTGGCGCGACGGCCAGCTCACTAATGATCAGGCGATTTGGTGGAGCTAACGCTCAGCAAGTTACGTGGAGAATGGCATTGGTGTTTTTGGCGGCCCGATTCAATAGCTCCATGGCTTCTTCGGTTGGGAGGATGATCAATTCGACTCTGCGCCGCCGAGCCTTACGCCTGACCTCATCCATGACTGGCAGTGCCCCGGTGCCCGTGCCGACCACCAACCGACGGCATCTCCACGGTATCTCCTCTTCCAGAGAGAGCGGCGTGTGGCCGAAACTGTCCCGGAACTTCTTCGATGGTTTCTTCTTACGCTCGCGAATCTCTCCCCGGTCGATCACGACGTCATAGCCGTACTCAATTCCATCGATCCGAATTTGCCCAAATGAAAACTGCTGGAACTTCATGGCGGCCTAACGTAAGGATACAGCTGGGCGGTGCCTGGCCTGTTAGCATCGCATGATGGAAAGGTGAGGGGCGGCGGACCAGTGGCTGCCAATAGTACAATTTGCACCTCGCGGAAGGACCATGCTTTCCCTGTAAATATGCGCGGACAGGTTATGAAATTTCTAGTGTTATGGCATTTCGAGGTGACGCGCTTGACGGCCGAAGTGATTCGCGCGATCGGAGAGCAGCCCAAGTACGGAGAGAAACTCGAAGGTCAGGGCAAACTCGAGTGCCGCTACCATGTTGTCGGCAGCCACGGCGGGACCTGGATCTACAACGTGAGTTCGAACGAGGAACTCGACCGCCTACTGGCCATGTCTCCGGTGTACAACTACGCCTCATATCAGGTTCTGCCGCTGGCGGAGATGTCAGATCCCGCTACGGTCGCAGGCAAGAGCCAGTAAGGCTCGACTCAAAGCGCCTCAGGTCAACAGCTGCTCAACCTGGCCAAGACCGACGTCAGCGTCGGGAGGTCCTGTGTGCGTTTCCAGTATTCGCCGATCTGATATCCGGCAGGGTCGATCCGAATGACCAGTGGCTGCCTGAGTTCCAGTGTATGACGGTCTGATTATCGAGAAAGCAGTGAAACGCACACAACGCGAGCATGAGCTGTAGGTCAAGTGCCGGACGGAGAGTGTGCTCTTCCACGGCTGAGTTTCTGCAATTGATTGCACGAAGAACGCTTGGGAAGTTGCTGCAATTGATTGCACTGGAAATGGCTTCCAAGGAAACCGCCGGAACGAGTTTCAACTCGAGCTCACTGACATCGGAGGACGAGTTGCCAGCTTTAGGACACCGAGCAGCTTTGCAGGGCGGAGTCCTCAGCGTCTGGATTGGGACGGCTCCGGAGTTGGAGACCTCAGCTCACAGGAAGCGCTGTTCTGATCAACTGATACTCAACTTCTGAATTGCTTTTCGCTCGGGAGGAATCTCAGTGATTGTCAGCGGGAGATGTCCGAGAAGCTGACTTCCGGGGAACTTCACGTCTCGCCCGCCTCGAGCCAGTGGCATAAGCCGCAGCGGTGAGTGACAACAGGCTCGGTGAAAGATCAGGCCGCGCGTTGCGGCTCTTCCTCTGAAGTTGGAGTGCAAGCGCTACAATGCAGTCCTTCGTGGGTTCGTGAACAATGGGCCACGCTGCGTGAAGGCGTCGGAGGTTCTGGAAGGTGCACTGCATGTCAACGTTGCTGTCGATGGTGTTCGCCGGCTTTCTGGCGTGCTCTGCAACGCTCGTGGGAACGGAAGAGCCGTTTCCGATTTTGGTCGAAGCCACCGCCCCGGTCTCTTCTCCTGCGACTCAAGCACAGGCCCTTGACAAAACCGCTGCGCAGGCGCCGAAATCCCAACCGCCAGCGGTGGCAGTATCAGCGCCATCCCAAGTCAGCCCGACCACTTTCAGCACCAGCACCGAATTGGTGTCCGTTCCGGTGGTGGTCAAAGACTCGCAGGGCCGTCACGTCGTGGGCCTTTCGGATGTGGATTTCCGTATCTATGAGAACGGACACCAACAGGTTATCCGCAATTTTGAAGTTATTACCGAGAATGCAGCCGGCTCGCTTGTTGCAAACGATCCTGCGCTCTACCCAGCGGCTGGGAACGGGTACTACCGAGCCTGGGGAGCGGTGATCCTGTTCTTCGACCAAGTGAACACGCCCGCCAGTGAACAAGCGGAGGTGCGACGCTCGCTCGCCCGTTCCTATCGCGAGCGGCAGACGCTTGTTATTCCCACCTGTGTCATTTTGTACACAGGTTCGGAGTTGCGGCTGCTTGCCCAGCCAACCAACGATCCTGCGATGGTGGCCGCCGCCATCGACAAAATTCAGACGACTATCACCGCGCACGGGGCCGGCATCTCCGGAGAACTGCCCTTGCCTGAAGGTGCTCGCGAGAACCAGGTGGTGGGCGACGGGAAGATGGAGCAGGACCGCGCCGTCCAACGCGTCGTCTATTACACCGGCCGGGCGATGACAGCCGGCGACACCGCCCAGGCACTTACATCAGTGGGCAGGTTCTTTGCCCCGTGGTCGGGAGGGAAAGTGCTCATCTGGATCAGCGCCGGCACCACAATCCCTATTCCTGCCGCCGAACTTGCGGCTAATCACATCAGAGTTTTTCCGCTCAACGTCCACGCCAACATACCTTACATGTTCATTTCTTCGTTCACCCTGCCGGTTAGCACCTATGAATACGACACCGAGGTTAATAGGGAATTGTTGCAGAACATGCGATCGCTGGCCCAAGACACCGGCGGCGAGCTGTGTAACAGTTCGCTACAAGCCGAAGCCTGTGTCCGTTCCGCAGAACAAGATGCCCACGAATTCTACTTGCTGACCTACGCCACCCATTCGCGGCAAAGGCGGCCCGAATGGCGGACCATCCATGTGACCGTGCAGCGCCCGGGGGTGAAAGTGTTCGCCCGGACAAGCGTCCTCATCGAGACGCACCCCGACCCTGCTCAGGAGAAACGGAAGCAGATTCAAGCCGCACTACTGTCGCCGGTGGAGTTTTCCGCCCTCCGCGTGGACGCATTGTTGCCTGATCAGGACAAGCCGGGTAGGGCGATTACCGTGTCACTGGTGATGCGTGCCGATGCGCAACGTCCGCCGGTGTGGAGCGACAGTGGCGTCAACTTCACCGTCGCCGGCGTCGTATTACGGGGAATGCAAGTCGTGCAAAGATTCGGAGAAGACGTACAGGGTCTCCTTCCTCTCTCCACGGAACGAGAGCTGGAGAGAGACGGTTTGGCATGGAGCAAGCGGATCAGCTTGCTCTCCAGCCCAGGAACCCTTCGACTCGTCGTCCGCGATAACAATACAGGTAGACTCGGAAGCGTCACCAAAACACTGCCGGCACGCACGACCGTGCAGTGAAAGCTCATCACGTCGCCGATCGTCGAGTCACTGAAGATTGTTACGGTATGAACAGGCTCGAAGACAGCCAAAGGGCAGCCAATGGCGCCATGTCGCTCCTGGATAGTCGGCAATCGAGAGGTAATCGCGGAATCTAGCTTCCTTGGAGATAAATCTTCTCCCATCTTGCTCCAGCGCTTCGCTCACGGGCCCGAAACCCTAGTGCTGTATCGGATGCGCCCCAAACACAGTCCGTGTGCAGGTAGGGTCGGTGCTGCGGGGCGCGTCCGGTACAGCGGTTTGAAGGGAGCCGCCCGTGGGGAGGCGATTATGCCTATTCAATCGTGCTGGGGTTAGGAGAGAAGCTCGGGGAACAGCTAGTGGAGCCGGCAAGAGCGAGGCCAGGCTTGGTTTGGTGATAGTTTGCCTGTGGTGGGAACGAGACCTTGGGTCGAGGTTGGGAAGGGATGGCTTGTTCGGAGGCAAGCGGGGCGCACAACGCCTGCGGGTGGTAAGGGGCACCGAGTGAGAGAGCCTGGAATGGTAGTTTCATGCGGCGGCTCCGGCGAGAAAGGGTGGCGAACGGAGTTGGATCTGAGCCGCCGTAAGCCTCTCGATGACCACCATCGACCCGCCACACTTGGGACAGAGCCAGAGCGGTCTGGTTTCCTTGGCCGTGGATGCTTCTGGTTGAGTTTGCGGCTGAACCACTGCAAGGGCTTGCCGGCAAAGTGGCAGGAGAGTGGCCCGCCGCCGGTTGGCGAGAAAGCCGAAATGGCGAATGCGGACGAAGCCTTTGGGGAGCAAGTGCAACAGGAAGCGGCGCAGGAACTCATCCAGCGATAAGCTCATCACTTTCTGTTCATTGTGGTGAGCCGAGTCGCGCCAACGAAAAGTGACTTGGCCGTCAGCCAATGAAATCAGGCGATGGTTGGAGATGGCCACGCGATGGGTGTAGCGGCCCAGATACTGGAGCACGTATTCGGGGCCACCGAAGGGTGGTTTGCAGTAGACCACCCAATGCTTGCGAAACAGTGGTCTGAGCCAGGAGGCGAAGGTCTTGGGCTGAGCGATCGGTGCCAGATCGCCCGCGAAGTGGAGCTGATTGTGTTGGAAGGCGGACTTGAGGCCGGCGACGAATTTGCCACGAAACACGCGACGCAGCACCGGGCCAGGAAGAAAGAAGCGAGGGCGGGATGGAATCCATCGCGTATGGTTGAGCGAGAGCCCGCCGGCAGGGACGACACAGTGAACATGGGGATGAAGCTGCAGCTTCTGGTTCCAGGTATGCAGCACACTGAAGAAGCCGATCTCGGCCCCGAGACGTCGGGGATTGCGGGCGACCTCGAGGAGAGTTTCTGCACTGGCACGGAGTAGCAGATCATAGATGATCTTTTTGTTCTGCAAAGCCAGGGGCGCCAGCTGCTGAGGCAAAGTGAAGACGACATGGGCGTAGGGCGAGGGGAGAAGTTCGCGGCGCCGTGCTTCGAGCCAGTGTTCGCGGGCACCGGTCTGACACTTCGGGCAATGCCGGTTTCTGCAGCTGTTGTAGGAGATAGTGGCGCGATGTCCACAGCGGGAGCACTCATCGATATGGCCGCCGAGGGCGGCGGTGCGACAGCGCGCAATGGCCAGCAGCACTTTGATGTGCGACCAGTGTATCCACAGGCGGTTGCGCTCGATGAAAGCTGTTCCGGCCGCGCGGACCAGGTCGGCCACCTCCAGAGGCGGCCGAATCATCTACTCCTCCTGCGGTGACCTGCCTTTTAGCTTGAGCGAATCCAGAGGACTGGCCGTGGCCTGGAGGTGACGTCGCGAGAGATGCAGGTAGATCGAGGTCTCTCTCAGATCATGATGTCCCAGGAGCAGCTGAATAGTGCGCAGGTCAGCACCGTTTTCGAGCAAGTGGGTAGCGAAACAGTGGCGCAGGGTGTGGGGATGGACTCGATTCTGCAGGCCAGCGCGTCGGGCGGCCTGGCGGCAGGCGTGATAGACGGTCTTGGGGGTGATCGGATGATCCGCCGTATGGTTACAGCCCCCGGGGAACAACCACTGCGAAGGTTTGCGCTTCAGCCCGCGCCAATAGTCACGTAGAGCTTCCAGCAGGACAGGACTGAGCATGACATCTCGGTCCTGACAGCCTTTCCCGCCGCGGATGTGGACGACCATTCGTCGGCTGTCGATATCGGGGACTTGCAAGTGAGTCAACTCGGCGCGCCGTACCCCGGTGCCATAGAGCGTCATCAACACGATGCGATGAAACCGAGTCCGCGCCGAGTCGATGAGGAGGGCAACTTCTTCTGAGCTCAATATGCTGGGCAGGTGTCGCGCCTTCTTCGGATAAGGTGTATCGGCCACGCTCCATGGCTTCTTCATCGTCTGGATGAAGAAGAAGCGCAGCCCGGCCAACCGTTGCGTGACGGTATGTGCGGCGAGTTTCCTCTCGCGGAACAGATAGGCTTGGTAATGGCGGATGTGCTCGGGACCGAGTTGGTCGGGAGAGCGCTTGAAGTAACGCGCGAAGTCCTCGATCGTCTGGATGTAGCAGTCTCTGGTAGTCTGAGCGTAATTACGACGCTCGAGTTCCTCGAGCATCATTTTGCGAAGGTGGGTCATAGGTCATCTCCTTATGACCCCACCCTATCGCTTCATCTCGTTCACACCACTGCTGCTGACACCCGGCACGCGAAAGCGTCCGCCGCAAAGCGGCTCCGTTCAAACCGGCTTGGGTGAGATGCCGGACCCGGGTACCAGCGGCATTGTTGGTGGGTCAGACATTACCTTTCGGCGCCACGCCGAGTCGTGATCAATCTGGGCGTGCGACTTGCATCCTTTATATAGACATCGTCCTGCTTAACGATCTTCGTTCTGCTCTCACCTAACTCCCTACCCTAGTGCCCCCAACAAAACAAAATCTTTAACCCACCCCCTCCCTGACTGCGCGAACCGAGGTGTGCGCCGTTGGTTCCGTCTTGACCTCCAACGAAACACAACATGGGCGGACTGCCCGGAAAGGATAACTGCGATGTTCGGACGAATGATGATTGAGCCCATTGTGCAGGTTGAACCCGGTGTCGATCTGCAGACAGCGGTAGCCACCCTAATAAGGGTTGCCGAAAACGTCGAGGTCGTTCGTTGGATCGAGTTGCCGGCGTCGGTCCTGCTGTTCCTGCTCGTACCCGGAGACCCGGATTCCGGGGCGGTGTATGTCCTCGACCGCAAGAATGGAACCTGGTACGCCGCCGACTTCGAGGACGAACAATTTGGCGGGTACAACGTGACGCAACTCGAAATGCTCCTGAAGGACTGCAAGTTCCTCGATCTCATTGAGCGGCCAGGGCTTTGGCGCGCAGGGTTGCAGTGGGTGGTAATGCCCGGAATGCGGCCTGAAGCGGCCGTTTGACAGAAAAAATATTCCGGGTTATCTAACGACACCCACATCCGAAAACTGTGTGGGTAATGGGCGTACGCGAGCCAGATTGCCAGAGGGAGGTGACGAGTTCATGGCAACGACAATCACGGCAACCCGGCAGGTCGTCGAGGATTACCAAAGGCTGTTCGTGAACCGCCGTGCGTACACGATACAGTCTGTGCGGCCGCACTCGGAAATAGGGCGGCACTACTACTTCCGGCCAAGCAAGAAAGGAACCGATATACCCTTAATGTTGACCGATGAAACCATCCGCCAACACCTGGAAGGCAAGATTACTGTCGGGCTCTATGCCATCAACCCCTCGACCCAGCGCTGTAAGTGGGTCGCCATTGACGCCGATTACAAGAACGCCATGGAGGACCTGCTGAAGCTGCAGTACCACCTGACACAGGACAAGGTGGAACCAGCGCTGGAAATGAGCAAGCGGGGCGGTCATCTTTGGATCTTTCTTGCAACACCCCTACTGGCCCAGGAGTGCCGAATCTACATTCATGATCTTGCCCTGAGATTGGGAGTACCGGTGAAGGGCTCGGGTCTGGCAGACGGCATCGAGGTGTTTCCAAAGCACGACGCCATTGGCGCCGGAGAGTTTGGCAACGCGATTCGTGGTCCGTTGGGAATTCACCGTGGTGCCAACCGGCGCTTCTGGTTTTACGGCACCGATTACACACTGGAGGAGCAGATTGCATACCTCAACCGTCTGCGAAAAGTCACCGAGGAAGAACTGCGCAGGTTTATCGCCGGAAAGGAGAAGCCTGAGCTGGATTCCTCGCCGCGTCCGCAGAGGGTTACTTCAACGGAACGAAAACCTGGGAACGGACGATCGGAATTCCGCATTTTGGAACACGTGGGTACCGTGCGGAAGGTCGGCCGGAATTACATCGCACGCTGTCCATCTTGTGCGGACAGTGGCCACGACCGGAGCGGCGACAACCTGGCCATCCTGATCGAAGATCCACGCTTTTACAAATGCTGGGCTGGATGCACCAAGGAGATGATTCGGGCTGCCCTCGGTCGCCCGATTCGCATGCGGCATTCCGCTTAAGACAAGGAGAGTGTTGTTGTCATGAAGCAGAAGCCATTCTCAGATGTACTGGGGCTCAGGCTATCGCGCCAAGCGCTGCGACTGTTGAAAGAGCGAGGAATCTTTGCCCATTCGCTGGTAAGCCTGGAACACCAGCACCTGGCGAAACGCTATGTGGTGCGCGGGTTGGAGTCGGGCGGTGCGGTCGGAGACCTGGGGCGATACGTCACGTTCACCACAGAAGATGGCCAGCCAATCGAGTGGCTCCATCCGGTGGAAGCCATCGGAGTGAACGGCTTACATGCCGTCGTGGTGGCGCCGGTACTGGTGCGAGTTGAGATGCTACGAAAGGGACAAACCTACGAGTTACTGATTACACAGCACCGTCCGGGCGCGACCAACGATGGAAAGCGGCCGCCACTGGGAACAAGACTCCTGTTTCGGGGCATTCATGGTCGCTTGGATCTGGATTTGTCCGGAAAGGACAAGGACAAAGCTGGCGCGGTTCTGCCGACGTTCTATTCGCGCGCCGGGGAGGAAGTCGGGATACCGAAGTGGTTTCGCCAATCGGTGCGCGCGATAACCGCGGCTGTTCATTGCGACGGCTGTTTCCATTGCCACTATGTCAGGCCGCCGCAGAGGAAGAAAGAGGACCAATTGTGCGCCGCGGAAGTGTCACAGCCTGACATGGCTGAACGGAAGGAGTGAGTAGCGATGCATAGCAAGGTCAAGAACTACGCGCTGGTTTTCTGTCTTTTTGTGTTTTTGTTTATCGTCCTCGGAGGTGGCCTGCACATGAACCCAGGCGGTGCGTTGCTCGCCGCAGCGACCGGCACTCCACTGATGATTTATGCCTTCAATCGCAAGTCCAGTGGTGATTGCCGGCCAGAGCATGTTCCACCCCAGCTTGCGGGAAATGAGGTTCGATATGGCAGCGACAAGTCAAGTACCTCCGACTGACGAAAGTGAAGTCGCGGTGAACGAGAGCTCAGGTTTAGAGTGTTCCGAACCCATACGCGCGGTTCGTCGCCGCTTGCCAGATGAGCGGCGGGCACTTACACATCACTTCTCCATCGCCGGGCAGGAGGGATATCTCACGGTCGGGGTGTACGAAGACGGGCTGCCGGGAGAGATCTTCATCACCATGTCGAAACAGGGTTCGACCATCTCCGGACTCATGGATTCATTTGCGACGGCGGTGTCGCTGGCTCTCCAGCATGGAGTCTCGCTTGAAGTCTTGTGCGCGAAGTTTACCCACGTGCGCTTCGAGCCAAGCGGGTGGACGGGGAACCCCAAAATCGGCTTCGCCAAGTCCATTGTCGATTACATCTTTCGCTGGCTTGAACTCAAGTTCTTGACGGGCGAGCAAGGCGAGCTATTTCTACCTCTTCCGGTAGCTGTTCTCTCGTCTGCGATCCCAAATGACAAGGATCCAGTTGGAGCGCTCGGAGAACTTATCCAGATGGGAGACGCGCCTGCCTGCAACATCTGTGGTTCGCTAATGGTACGGAGCGGAACCTGCTACCGCTGCATGACCTGTGGAAGCACAAGCGGATGCTCATAGCAGTACATATCCACACCAAAAATCCCCCTCCTCCCTCCTCCTCTTCTCCTCTCTCTCCTCCTCTCTCTCGGGCTGAGGCCGCCCAACGTTGGGTTTGCAGCAAACTGTTCAGGCGCTGGATTCTCATCGCTCGTAAACTAAAAAATCACCCGTGCGCCGACTCGCAGAATCAATAACAGGAACCAACTTCTCCTTCGAGGTGCTCGCATGCAACTCAAGCCCTTCCTGCTCGATGCCTGGCTCGACCAGTACGAACACGACATAGAATTCAACCTCGCTGCGAGCACCGGACCGACCTGGACCGTAAACGACATCCTCGCCCTCGCCGACGACGAAACGCGCCACCGCTTCCTGAACCACAACCTGGTCTACAGCCGCCCCGCCGGCGCCGACAGTCTGCGTGAGGCGATCGCGGAAATGCAGCGTGTCCCGGTAGAGGCCGTCCAAATCGTGACCGGTGCCTCCGAGGCGCTTGTGGCCCTGATGTGGCTGGCCGCCGAGCCCGGCGCGAACGTAATCATCCCGCTGCCTGGATTCACTACTTTCTCGGCGCTCCCTGAATCTCTTGGCCTGGAAACCCGCTTCTATCGCGTGCGCCGCGAGAACGGCTTCCGCATCGACCCCGACGAGATCAAGCGGCTCGCCGACTCGAAGACCAAGCTCATCCTGGTCAACAGTCCGCACAACCCCACGGGCGCGACCATCGGCGACGGCGAAATGGAAGCCCTGCACGACTTCACCGCCGAGCGCGGAATCCAGCTGGTGAGTGACGAGGTCTACCATCCCATCTACCACGGAAGGCAAACGAAATCGGCGGCGCGCCTGCCGCACGCCACCGTGATTGCCGACCTGTCGAAGGCATTTTCGATTGCCGGCGTGCGCACGGGATGGATGATCGAGCACGACGCCCAGCGCCGCCAGCAATACTGGACCGCGCGCGCCTACTTCTCGATCTGCAACACCACCACCGGAGAAATTCTTTCGGAAATCGCAATCCGCAAACGTGATGTCGTGCTCGGCAAGACCCAGGAAGCCGCCACCCGAAACCTCAAGCTCCTCGAGCGCTTCATGGCGGACCATCGCGACGTATTCGGCTGGATTCCGCCGCAAGGCGGCATGACCGCGTTCCCCTGGCTGGTGAGCGGAGAGAACGACCGCCCGTTCTGCCAGGCCGCCACCGAGCGTGGAATCCTGCTGGCTCCCGGCGATTGCTTCGATGCGCCCTCGCATTTCCGCCTGGGCTTTGCCGCCGCCGGAGACAATTTCTCCAAGGCGCTCGACCGCTTCGGAGCATTCGTAAAGAGCTGGTCGGCGAAGATGGTCACAGCATGACGGGACTTGCTGCGACGCGATTAGCAGTATTTAACTTAACATTTTGGAATGATTGAAAGACATGATTGTCGGCCCGAATCTGTCACCGCAAACCATGAGCGAATCACCATTGCGTGAGATCTACGTCAGCACAGATATAGAAACCGACGGACCGGTCGCGGGAAAACATTCCCTCCTGAGCATTGGATCGGCAGCCTATCTGGCCGACAAAGAGCTGCTGGGGACGTTCTCCGCCAACTTGGAAACGCTGCCCGCATCGGCCCCGGATCCCAAGACCGCCGCATGGTGGGCCACACAGCCGGAGGCATGGTCGGCCTGCCGGCAAAATCTCGAAGCGCCTGCTGTTGCCCTGAAGCGCTACGTTGCCTGGCTCAAGGCGTTTGGCGGACGGCCTGTGTTTGTCGGCTACCCGGCCGCTTTTGATTTTTCTTTCGTCTATTGGTATCTCACCGAGTTCGCGGGCGAGAACCCATTCGGCTATTCGGCAATTGATATCAAGACCTACGCGATGGCGTTGCTGCGCAAACCATATCGAGCGTGCGGCAAGCAGTCGATGCCCCCGGAGTGGTTCGATCCCGTGTCTCATACGCATGTGGCGCTCGACGATGCCATCGAGCAAGGACGACTGTTCTGCAACATGCTTAAGGCCAACTTCGGCGCCTAACTAGCCGCTCACGGCTGCTGAATGTCGTAATGTCATTCCGTAGAATTGGAATCTGCTTCTCGGCTTGTGCCTGGAAGGGGCGAACCCCCTTGGGTAACTGGCGAGGAATCGCCATCCCGTACGTAATCCGGCTTTTCCGTCAGCCATCGCTTTGACGCGTCCATCCCAATTTCTTGCACAGTGAGCTGCGAGAAATCCCGCCCGCTACCGAGATAAATAGCCACCGCGAAAGCCCCATACTTCCGTTCTAAATCCGCCAGTAGCAGCCTTTGGTATCCGACCCAAACCCAGCCAACACCTAGCTCGCTTCTCCCCACGCCACAACTCAGCCTCAACAAAACCTCAGGTACCTGAAGGAGGGTGCCTCGCCATGCCAACTGAAGACACAACGACATCTCCCTCGGGACTGGATGTGACCAAGCTCCTCTTGGATCTTGAAGTCCCGTTTTCGCCCGACCAAGTCCGTTGGCGGGTTACCAACACAACCAACGACAAGAAGCGCGGTCAGATCGTGCCGTATGCCGATTCCCGTGCCTACACTGATCGCTTGAACGCTCTCTTCACGCCACAAGGCTGGACCCGTGAATACAAGGTAGAGACGATGACCAATATCACCCGCGTAAAGAAGGGCGAGAGCATTGTCTCGGGCAAGGTGTTAGTCACTTGCACGGTCACGATCCTTGGCATTGGGTCTCATTCAGGCACCGGCGAAGAATGGGCCGACGACGATAACGGTATGACGTCAGCCGATGCGCAGGCCTTCAAGCGGGCCTGTTCGTGCTTTGGTCTTGGCCGTTATTTCTACGATATCCAAGCCGTTTGGGTCGATCTGGACCAGAACCGCCAGCCTCTGAGAACACCCGTGCTGCCCGCCTGGGCTTTACCGGAGAACTGGCGCAAAGGGATGCGGCCTTCGAGCAGGAATGGTAACGGTAGTGCCGCTGCAGCCTCCAACGGCGCAAATGGACGAAGCCAGGCCAACGGAAGTAACCCTCGTCAGGCTTCCGGCAACGGCCGCACCGGCGACGGAAACACCGCCGGCAGCGCCAATAAAGCCAACGGCGACGACCTCGATGTGCGCATTCAGAGCATGGAAAAGACTGTCGGCACCGTGCTGTACCGCAACATCCTCCGCGAGTACGGCCGCGTTAACCAGCCGAAGCTGATCCGTGATCCCGCCGTCAAACGGAAGGTTCTACAGATGCTGGAGTCAGTCGCACGCGGGATCGATCGTTTGGAAGCAGTCACAAAGAGGCTCGATCCGAACACTGTTACGGCGTTGCTCGCGAAGCTCCAAGCTCCTCCTCTCGGCGAGATTTCTGACCTCAAGACGTTGCAACACATTGTCTTCGGCCTCGAAGAATTCGCCGGTCCCGACCAACACCACGCAGCCTAACGATTGCCGCTTACCACAAATTTGGATGGAAAGGAGTAGTTAATGGAAGACCCACAAGCAAATCAAGAAGAATCACTCGATCCAACACAAGTGCTCGCGAAAGCCACGATTCAAGCGGAATGCGACAAGCTAGCGGCCGCCGGCGTCACCTTTGTAGCAGTCCACTTTGACGGCTCAGGAGACTCCGGCGTTACGGAAGAGGTCCAATGCTACGACTCTGATGAATACATCTACGACACGACTGAGCCGATCCAGCACGACGTCTCGCATCTGCAACAGCATTTCGAGGCACTGGTTCCGTTCGGCTATGAGAATGACTGTGGCGGGTTCGGTGACGTAGTGCTGGACGTGGAAGCGCGCCGAATCTTGGTCGAGCGAAACGACAGGTTTGAGGATTATTCAACCACCACATACGAGGTCTAATGACCATGGCTCACCCGATAAAGCACGCAGAGAGCAGTGCCAGGAAGTTCGGTGGCAAGGCCGAGGATTATCTTGCGATTCACGCATGGTTCGATGAGTCCAAAGCATTCCTCTCCGACTTTCGTCACCGAGCGCTTCGTCATCACGCTGAGGGAATTTTCCTGTGCGAAAAGGTGTTTGGCACGGCCATCACAAATAGCGAAGGAAATCCAGTTCCGGTGCGCTATGTGGGGGAACAGCATGTGAAGGAGGGTGCGACACGAAGCACCTATGGTTGAGCAGGTTGAAAGACCTTGGGTGAGTGTCCAACACACCCATCCCCACTTCGGCGTGCGCCGCTGGCAACAGCGGGGTTCGAAGCCCGGAGGAAAGCCTAAGCGCCCTCAGTCGTCAGAGGGGCCGAGCGGGCCAGGGGAAGGTCTGAAAGGGCGAGCAAAAGCGAATTCTCGATGAGGCTCCGTCAATGTGACCGCCGGTGGATGACACGAATACGGCGGATTGGGTCAAAGGTTGCATCGCCTTCTTAGATGCAACGACGGTTATAGGAACCTTCGTTTCCTATGACACAAGGACACCAACGACCCCGGAGTATAGAGAGCGCCCCACCCAGACCGTACCTCACCATTGGTGAACGTGAAAATCCGTCGTTGTCCGGGAGCCAGCGTGACCACGCTTCCCGGTAGGCCAACCGCAAGGAAAGCCGAACTCGACGGCGGAGGTAGGAAGCTCCAAGAAGCGAATGCCGGCGACCGAAAGGTAACGGGAATCCATAACCGGCCGGATAAGGTCCCCCAGCGATGGGAGAGATACCAGAGTGAAAGCTCGCTGACGTGGAGCAGGTAGGTCCTTGAGAGCAACATTGATGATCGCTAACCGAGGTGCAAGTTAGATGCAGAACACAGTTCTAGCAAACGGAGCCAAGGAACGACTGGGGTGGGACACTGTCAACTGGCAGCGCACCAACCGGATCGTGCGCAATCTGAGAATGCGAATCTTCAAGGCATCACAGGCGGGGAGCCTCGCAGAGGTTCGCTCGCTGCAGAAGTTAATGCTGCGTTGTCGTTCCAATACGCTGGTCAGCGTGCGGCGCGTCACACAGCAGAATCGTGGTAAGAACACGTCGGGAGTTGACCGGGTGATCGTTCGAACGTCAGAAGCCAGAATGCAATTGGTGGAAGACGTTCATGCAGATCAACCTTGGAAGGCCTCCCCGGCGCGTCGTGTGTATATCCCGAAGGCAAACGGCAAGCTTCGCCCTCTCGGTATTCCGACCGTTCGCGACCGCGTCATGCAGGCGCGCGTCAAGAATGCGATGGAGCCGGAATGGGAGGCCCGGTTCGAGCCTACTAGTTACGGTTTTCGTCCCGGACGAAGCCCTCACGATGCCATTTCTATGATCTTCAATCTGGCGAACCCTCGTGGTCGTCTGAAGTGGATTGTGGACGCGGACATCAAAGGGGCTTTCGACAACATCGGCCATGCACCGCTCATGCAGACGATAGGGCTCGCGCCCGGTCGCGAGTTCGTGCGGCAATGGCTGAAGTCCGGGGTGGTCGAAAACGGAAGCTGGACGGCAAGTGAACAGGGCACGCCACAAGGTGGCGTAATCAGCCCGCTGTTAGCCAACATCGCTCTGCATGGTATGGAGGAAGCTCTCAATATAAAACGAGGGTACAAGGGCCGCCCGAATTGGAAGAACAAGCGGGCGCTGGTACGCTACGCGGATGACTTCGTAGTCTTCTGCGAGAGCAAGGAAGATGCTGAACGGGTAGTCGATAAACTCAAGACGTGGCTCGCGGTGCGTGGTCTGGAACTCTCTTCGGAGAAAACCCACATCGTCCACATCAACGAGGGATTCGACTTTCTCGGCTTCAATGTCCGCCAGTACGAAGTTCCAGGTTCTCGGCTTGGAACAAAGCTCTTCATTCAACCAAGCAAGGCGTCGATTGCGAAGTTCACAGCACGGATACGCGACGAGGTGCTTGCCCTTGCGGGTCTGAACGCCAAAGTCGTGATACATCGACTTCGACCGATTATCGTCGGTTGGGGTAACTATTTCCGTGTTGCGGCTTCAAATCGCGTGTTCCACAAACTCGACAACTGGCTTTCTTGGCGGTTAGTCCGCTGGGTGAAGCGCAGACATCCCTCGAAATCTTGGCGATGGCAGAAGCAGCGCTACTTTGGCCGCTTTGATCCTTCGCGGCAGGATCGTTGGGTGTTTGGCGACATCGAGACTGGACAATACCTCACCAAGTTGGGTTTTCTCGGAATCGAACGGCATACGATGGTGCGGCAAGGGGCGTCACCCGATGACCCGTCGCTCCAAAAGTATTGGAGACAGCGGATGACCAAGGCACCCGGTGCACGGGTGTCAAAGCGCCGCAGTCTTCTGATCCGTGCTCAACGGGGCGCGTGTCCCGTGTGCGCCGATATCCTCTTTAACGGAGAGGATATCGTGGAGCACCGCACGATTCTGACGAAGACTCACCCAGAACGCGATTTCTTGAGGAACATTCGGCTTCTACACGCTCTCTGCCGCGATCAACTCCAATCCAAGCTGGGTTTTGCACGCCTCCAGTTTGGAGCGGAGCTTCTGCGTGGTGCTTGAGACTTGCTTGAGCCGTATGACCCGGAAGGGTCACGTACGGTTCTGAGGCGGGAAAGAGGCAGCAATGCCTCCGACCTAGCCGACATTTGGGTCGCATTCCCACGGCACAGGACTGGCTCATGCAGATCAAGCCGCAACGCTGGATGTATGGACAGCGTCTAGGCGAAGAAACAGTGCATCGGCAAGATTCGAAGGCAGACCAGGGATCCGGCGGCTTTCCCCAGAATAAGTCTCAAGATGCATCGTAAGCCGACGTCTTCTGAGAGCCGAGAGCAGTGCTCCAAGACAGAGCCAGACCGACTCGGTCTCGCCCCGGCGCGGGAATCGAGACTGGTTTTTCTTCCGCGTCCTCGCCGCGAATACCCACACATGATCAGGAGGAAGCATGCGAAACGCCGGCAGAAGAAAGCTTGGCTATTACCCGTTGCCGGTCGAGGAAGCCCGAAACATCCGCGCCTTGCTCTTGGCCTCCGCGCCTTATGCGTGCATCGATCCCTGCATCGGCGACGGCACCGCTCTGCTGGAGATCACAAGCGGCAGCGGCGCCCATCTGGCAGGAATCGAACTGGATGCCGATCGCGCCGAAGCCGCCAAACGTAAGGGCGTTACCACCGTCCACGGCAGCGCGTTTGAGTGCCGAGTGCCAGCGGAATCCTGCTCGCTCCTGTATCTTAACCCGCCCTACGACAGCGAGTTTGGACCGCACAGTAATAAGAGGATGGAACTCGTGTTCCTGGAACACTGTTATCGGTGGGTGACCAGCGAAGGCCTGCTGGTGTTCGTGGTTCCGGCTCCGGCGGTCGGAACATGCGCACGTCTACTTACCAGCCAGTTTGATCGGCTTTGCGTCTTTCGACTGGAACATCCAGAGTCTGTCCGATTTAACCAGGTCGTGGTGTTTGGCAGACGAAAGAAAGCGCATCTACGTGGCGAGCCCAAGGGAGCGGAGGAGTTGCTGCGAATTGCGTATAAGCCGCAGTTGCTGCCGGTGCTTAACCAAGAAGTGAGTGAGCGCTACGCGATTCCACCATCTTCGGCGGCGACGATCACTCACACGGGATTACCGTTGGATGCCATTGAGGATGCGCTGCAGCGCTCTGTGGCGATGCAGAATGCCCGCGGCATTCTCGTACGCAAGCACCAGAAGATGACTGGCCGGCCTGTGACGCCGTTACACAAAGGGCATGTTGGTTTGCTGGCTTGCAGCGGCATGCTGAACGGCTTTCTTCGGAGAGGGCGAAATCACGGCACATCGCCCACTGGAGATCGGTCAAGTACGTGGATGAGTTCAACGAGGAAGGCGAAGCCGAGGGCGAGACCATCATTCGCAAACGCGAACGGTTTAGCCATGAGCTGACTCTTGCCTATGAGAGTGGGCAGATCATCGAGCTGAGGGAGACCAAGGAGGAGAAAATCCCTAACAGATCCGCCGAATGAACTTCCTCGCACAGACTGCCGAGGACGAAATTGCAAAACTTGCGCGGGTGGCATATGCTGTGGCATAGGCTAAAGAGGTGGCTATGGCTCCGGAACGACATGTGAAGCTCTTCAAGAACGGCAGAAACCAGGCAGTCAGGATCCCTCGTGAGTTCGAGCTTCCTGGCGAGGACGCCATAATCCGCAAAGAAGGCGACCGGCTGATTATCGAGCCCACTCCACCCAAGTCGCTGCTTGCGGTCCTAGCAACCTTGAGAACCATCGACGAGGACTTTCCTCCGATTTCAGATCTACCTCCAACTCCGGTTGATCTCTGATGCGCTATTTACTGGACACCAATATCGTTTCCGACCTGGTCCGCAACCCGCAAGGCCGCATAGCCCAACACATCCGAAAGATCGGAGAAGCGCAGGTTTGCACGAGCATAATCGTTGCTGCGGAGTTGCGTTATGGCGCCGCCAAGAAACAGTCCGCTCGACTGACGGCACAGCTGCAAGCGGTGCTCGGTGCGCTGGAGGTTCTTCCCCTGGAAGCGCCCGCTGATACCACCTACGGAGCGCTGCGTGCCCGGCTTGAAAAGGCGGGTAGGCCGATTGGCGCCAATGACCTACTAATTGCTGCACAGACATTGGCCCTGGGGTACACCATCGTCACCGACAACGAGAAGGAGTTCGCGCAGATCAACGATCTTCCTCGAGAGAATTGGCTGCGCCACAACTGAAATCCATTCTCCGGTCGTTTGAACGTCGTCGGACCAGATCACCAGAGCTCCTCAGTATCCCTTAGGCATCTACTAACATTTCTACCGCGAGAGAGCTTCTTGCCATGAAAAATGCCCATGAACGCTTCGGCAAACTCCTGTATCGGCGCCAAACCGAAAAGACGGCCACCAACCTTCGCGTGTTCCTGGATGCATTCGTGGGAGAGGAACGAGGCAAAGCCCACTTGGTGTCAGTGGTTGGCGGTGACGTGGAGATCGCCGCCCTGGCTGCCGCCTTTGCCAACGGTGACTCATTCACCGTGGAAGATCCCTACGGTGCTGAGAGCATCGTCTCGCTTGGCGAGAAGCCGCTGTGTTTCCGAGGCTCCATCGTGGTTCAAGGCCGCAAGCGGCCGTTAAGGCATCTTGTGAGTTGTTCCCAGGAATTGGCGGATACCACCTCCGATGGGAAACTGCTCCTGATAAGCGACGACCATTCCTTCATCTGGTCATCGCTGGTTCGTCATTACGGGCTTCCAGCCACACCGGAATGGGGCGCTTGTATGATTGCGCAACTGCAGCAGCAAAAGCGCATTCAGCCTCTTCTCGGGTTTGGATACTCAGGAGTAGCGGTCAAGGCGAAGCGGAAAGAGTTATTGGCGCTGCTGCGGAGGGGACTGCGGAACCGCCAGCTTGCGTTTCCGCCATCGAACGGCGCGGTGGCATGGCCCGAGATCCATCTCGTCAAGAAAGCAGCCTGACCAAGGCATGATTCAGGTCAGACGCAAGAGCCAGCGCTCGCATTATCACAAAACTGTGATAATCTTAAGGCGGCATGTGAGGACGAAGTCAATGGACGCGCGACAGTTCCGACAGGCAAGAAACCAGTCCGGATTGAGCCAGCAACAAGCTGCGGCTGAACTCGGCGTCTCGCAAAGCTATCTCTCGATGCTGGAGAAGGGCCAACGGCCTTTGTCACGGGAACTGGCGCGGAGGATGGTTCAGGTTTACAAGCTATCGCCAGTCTCCTTGCCGCCGGCGCAAGGATCCTGGCAGCCAAAGATGACCGATTTTGAGCAGCTTGCGGCCGACTTGGCCGGGCTTGGATACCCTGGTTTCGCATATCTGCGGACGCGACGCACTCCCAGAAACCCAAGTGAATTCCTGCTGAGTGCTCTGGCGCAGGATCAGTTGGAGGCACGGCTGTTCGAGGCGCTGCCGTGGCTCCTGCTGAAGTACTGGGAGATGGACCCGGAGTGGCTGGTGCAACAGGCCAAGCTTCACGACCTGCAGAATCGCTTGGGATTTGTTGTGGCGCTGGCGAGAAAGGCAGGTCGGCGATCAGCCTTGCCAGATTCGAGGCGCGACGCAGCCCTTGAGCGATTGGAAGCCAGGCTGAGGCGCAGCTTACTTGCGCGCGAGGAACTGTTAGCCGGAGCGAACGTGAGCGAGAGTGAGCGCCGATGGCTGAAAAAGCATCGCTCGAAAGAAGCGCGCGATTGGAATGTCCTAAGCAACTGGCGGCCCGAGGCGCTTAGATATGTTGCCTGATACCGCGCACGTCCTGCCGTCCAAGTGGAAACACTTCCTGCGAGAAGTTGATCAGCTTCTTAGTGTTGCTGTTGAAATGCACTGCCTTGGCGGTTTCGTGCTTTCTGCCCTCTACGATTTGCCTCGACCCACAGGGGATGTGGACTACATTGCGGCGATACCATCCAGCAGCATTACCGCACTGGAGAGTATTGCCGGCCAAGGCTCCGCCCTCAACGGGAAGCACGGATTGTATCTTCAGTACGTAACCGTCGCTGATGTTCCAGAAGACTACGCAGAGCGGTTGGAGGAATTATTCTCGGGCGAGTTCATCCGGCTCCGCCTCTTTGCACTGGAAATACATGATCTCGTTCTCGCCAAGTTGGTTCGGAACAGCCCAGTTGACCTGGAAGATGCCAAATTTCTCGCCAGGACAGGACGATTGAACGAAACCGTTCTCAAACAGAGATACGAAAAGGAACTACGCCCGTATCTCGCCAATGAAAAGCGACATGATCTTACGCTGAAGCTCTGGCTTGAGGCCTGTTTCCATTCTTAAAGCCTGGTTCGACTGGCAAGAGAAGAGGATCAATGGCAGAGATTCGATTGGCCGCTATTCTTCATTTCCGTGGCAATTGCCGGAATGATTCCAGATGCCAAGGTCCATCCGGCGTCGATGTCTCCCGGCGCAGGATGTAGAGATTGCCGTCATCGGCGCGGACTTTGAAATAGGTATCGGAAGGTCCGTACCACTGGTCCAGTACCTCCTCGACCATGTACTCGTTCCCGTCCAGCCGAAAGCGAACCGGCCTTTCGTCCGCCGTCCGCCCGGAATAGCAGTCCACTTCCAGCTTCATCTCCTCCATTCTGACGCATAGGCGTTACGCCCGCCATTCGCACGCCTTCACACCTCCTGTCCGGAGAAATCCATGCAGAGCTTAGATACGATTCACCAGTACCTCGAACGACACTCGGACGAGATCGGAAACCGGATCCTCGCGTCGTACCCGGCCCTCCATGGTGCCGACGAAACTCCGTCCCCACTGCTTTCCCGGATGGTACGTGTTCCATATCCAGCGCAAACCCTGGCGATCATGGGCGTGAGCAAGCGTTGGCAGTTGGCTCGCAACGCCAATGTCGTTGCCGAGTGCGGAGCGGGCAAGACGCTCATCGCGCTGGGAAGCATGTTGGTGCATAGCGCCGGCCAGCCATTCTCCGGCTTGGTCATGGCTCCGCCTCACCTGGTCGAGAAGTGGGCGCGGGAAACCTTCTTAACCCTGCCTCAGGTGCGCGTGTTCCTGATCGACGACATGCGCAATGGCGGCGATCCAACACAGCCGCATGGCATCAACGAAGTCCGGTTGCGGCGCGGCGAAATCGTGCGCGAGGGCCTGCACACATCGTTGGCTGAATTGCGGCGTCTGGGACGTAAGGGCTGGCGCAGAGTCTCTCCCGGGGTCACGATCTTCTGCATAGGCCGAGAGAAAGCCAAGCTCTCGTATTTCTGGAAGCACTGTTACGGCAAGAGCCGTTCCGGAAGATATCTCGGGTCGCTTACGAATCCGGACACCGGGTGTCCTGTCGAGACGGATGGGGTACGACTCAGCGCGCTCGATTTCGAGAAGAAGCGCCTGCACGAGATCGTGGAGGGCTCGAAAGCAGGGACCACGAAATATTGCGCGCTGTGGCAAGCCGACAACAGCAAGATCGCGCGCGTGGCGCCGGCGGAATACATGGGGCGCTATATGCCGGAATGGTGGGATTACGCCATTGCGGATGAGATTCACCAACTTGCCGGCGACACTGCCCAGGGTAATGCACTGGGAGTGCTCAACAAAACGGCAAGACGTTTCCTGGGACTGACGGGGACCCTGCTTTCTGGCTATGCGGATGATCTGTTCAACACCCTGTTCCGTACCGATGCCAAGCGGATGACTGGAGACGGCTACGAATGGGGCTCGGCAGGGCGGGAACGATTCACCCGCGACTTCGGCGTGATCGAGACCATCGAACGCATCACAGTCAAGGACAACGCCTGCTCCAGGAAAACCAACAAGACGGTCACGATCAGGCGCAAACCCGGCGCTTCGCCGCTGCTCTTCGGCAAGTATCTGATGGACCACTGCGCGTTCATCGGCCTGGAGGACATCTCGGACGGGCTGCCGAGCTACCGGGAGGAAGTCGTGCCGGTAGCGATGGAAGAGCCACTGAAGTCGGCCTATGAGGAACTTGAAGAGGAGATCACTGCCTGCCTGAAGGAGCATCGTGGAAACAGCGGCGTGGCGAGCACCATGCTTAACGCTCTGCTGGCCTGGCCGGACCATCCGTATGGATTCGGCACTCTGTACGGCTCTGAATTCGACCCAGAAACCAAGTGCCGCGAATCGTTCGTCATTGCCGAAACGGTTGATCTGGACAGGAACGAAAGCTATGCAAAAGAGCGGGCACTGATCGCAGAGGTGAAAGCCCAGCTCGCGCGTGGCCGCAAGTGCCAGGTCTTTGCGGTTTATACCAACAAGCACGACGTTGTCGAAAGGCTGGAAGAGCTCTTTCGCGCCGAGGGAATACGGGCATCGATTCTGCGTGCCAGCGTTCCCACTCACAGGCGGGAAGCCTGGTACCGTGAACAGCTGCGCCGTGGAATCGATGTCGCAATCTGCCATCCCAAGGTCGTGGAGACCGGACTGGATCTCCTGGACTTTCCGGCAATCCTGTTTCATGAGACCGGCTACTCACTTCACACCTTGCGCCAGTCCAGCCGCCGCTCATGGCGCATCGGACAGAGACGGCCAGTGGAGGTGAAGTTCTTTGCCTACAAGGGGACGATGCAGGAAGTCTGTCTTCGGCTGATGGGCAAGAAACTCCTCGTTGCGTTAGCGATGGAGGGCAAGTTTACTTCCGAAGGTCTCCAGGCAATCGACGGAGATGACGACATGCTCACGGCGATGGCGCGTGAGCTGGTTGAGAACAAGGGGATCGGAGAATCCGCCGATTCAATCTGGCGAAATGTCCAACAGTTGCGGCCCTCGACATCGGCTGTGGTAGAGGGAGAGCCAGTGGATACACCGCTTGAGCACGAGGATCTCGAGACGTCTAAGTTGCTGCCGTTGACGACCGACTCGATGCCCGACACTGCCCTCGTGGAGACTGCCAGATTACCGCGCGGTTACTCACACAAAACCAGCGAATCCGGCCAACTGTCGCTCTTTTGACAGTCAACCGAAACCACGGTTCTGCTCCAGAGAGGTATTAGTGCTCTGTAATCCCACCCGCACATTGGCGCTCCGACTCGACTTGGCCTGTCGGCCATTAAACCAATAGAGAGATCTCGGCAGGTGGCCGAGCTCTCAGCTTTTGTACTTGAAAGACAGTAACACGCGCGTGCGGTACTCCTGCACCTTGCCGCCCTCGACCTTCATGTCCATCTTCACAACTTCGGCAATGCGCAGATCCTGCAGCGTACGTGCGGCGGTCTCCACCGCATTCTTTGCCGCATCCTCCCACGACTGCGTACTTGTGCCGATTACCTCCACCAGTTTGTAGACGCTGTTAGCTTCAGCTTTCTTGGCCATAATCCCTCTCCTCTTGACTTGGTTACAAAACAGCGATCCGATCAAAACATCAATCCGCTACTTCCATTTTGTCCCAGCCATCACGAATTGTGTGCTCATTGACCGCGAAAGACAACCTTTCGCCTGATGGCGCCGATCGAAAGCAAGAATGAGGTCTGTTCCGCCTCCACACAACCCACGACGAAACATCCCTTTGCGCGTCTGAGCCCCGGCATTTCGTAATGAAGTCACGCTCCCCGATTGGTTCGGGGCCAGTCGATCCGCCAACGCTCTCCGGGCATCCGTGCCCAGAACAAGCGTTTCATCGGCGTGCCACGTGCGTGGTGATACAGCGCAGCAGTGCGCTCGTAAAAACCGCGTGTGTGCCACGATTCGGGAAAACCGAGGCTTTGGCAGTCGAGATGATGGCAAAACTCATGGCAAAGAGTGCTGAGGAAGGTGCCGAATGAGGTGACTTGTTTCCGGATGGCGGTCCGCATCCAGAGACGGATGAGCATGGTTTCGGGACTGTAGTCGCCGAACAGCTCAATGGACGAGCCTCCCTCGCGAACTCGAAGCGGGCGGGCTGCAAGCACTCGGATCCCTGGCCGACGGACTTTGTAGAAGCTGGACGCAAGCGATAGAAACTCCGCACATGCTTGGCGAACGGACGAGGCGCGGCTGCTCTGCATGGCCAATTCGATAGACTTTGCCGACGCTTGCAGCCTGTCGTCCAGCGGGATTTCCAAGGCCCTAAGCCGGTCGCTTTCAGCGAACTTAGCCTGGGACGCTGCTTTGCGTGGTAGTCGGTCGGTAAGCATTGCTGGGTATTGTCGATGTGGATGGTTCAATATCCAAGAGTTCGCTATGCGCCGTGATTACTGATGCACGGCGATCTCTCCTTCCTCGTCAATGGCTTCTACATCGGCCACCAACTGTCTATTCCAGACGGCTTTCGCGGCAAAGGCGCATAACACAGAATCAAGAGCATCGGCCGACGTGAGAAGCGAAGGCTTGAACTCTCCAATTTCTAACCTCCCATTTTCCAGGAAGGAAACGATCTTACTTCGGTTGGAAGTGCTGGTCTCGTCGGAGTCGTTGTATCGCTGGCAGAACAGTTTCCAGTGAAGCAGCTGAGCTGCAGGAAAGGCTTCCACTAGCAATCCAGGTCCCGTTTTCGACCATGGCCATATCGGACATGCAGCCTTGGCAAGAAGGGACAGGCACACAGCGGTCATTGCGGCACCTCCGCGCGCACCCGTCCAGAGAGTCGACCGAACGTTTAGACCCTTTTTCTGCCACATCCTCTCTGTTTTTCGGAGCGGTTTCGGGACGGCCATTCGCCGACCTTCAGTAACCGAGTCTGCGAAAGTCTGAGCATCTGGGAAGGGCGTCTTGCGCGAAAGTTTCGCGACGACCTCCAAGAGTGCCTTATGGCTGCCGTTTGGCAGGAAATCGTTTGGTACGGAGAACGGAGCATCAATTGCCGCAGTTAGGAAGGCCCGCTTCGCAAGGAGACCCGCGAGGAGCTCGAACGGACTACCGTCACCACCCAGCTCCCGCACTCGTCTCAGATCTACAAGCCGAACCATATCGTCAAGAGGTCTGATATCGGCGATCCACACATTGGATTTCGAGCAGCCAGCCGACCACTTCCTTTTGTCGCCGCTAAAGTCAATGCCCAACCAGCGGTTTTGGTCCGCAGGGACACCATATTCGGAAGCAGTGGCGGTCGCATTCATCGAAATCGCTCACCAAGTAGATGGTAGACCATGGAACAAGCACAAACTCAGAGTAGGCGCAAGTACTTCTTCACCGATCAAATCGATCAGCTCATCCGTGAGATTTATCTTAACCATCGAGACGCAAAGACAAGCGTCGGCATCCGGCCCCTGGCGAAGAAGGTCGGCATGCCGCATTGGGCACTCAAGAAGCGTGCTCGGGAATTGGGCCTAGCACGGACGAAGGAGCTGCCCTGGAACGAGGCAGAGCTAGCGATTCTGTCCCGGTATGCGTGGATGAGCGACGAGCGAATCCGTCTGAAGCTAAAGGCTGCCGGATACTCTCGCACCGTGACCGGAATCCACCTCAAGCTTAAGCGGATGAGATTCAAGCATGACGGGGGCTTCTACTCCGCCTACAGTCTTGCGCAAGCACTGGGGATCGACCCTCACGCCGTGACGCGCTGGATCAAGAGCGGCCATCTGAAGGCCAAATTCCGAGGCACGGCACGAGGCCCGCAGCAGAACGGCGACAGCTACCTGATCCATGAGAAGGATGTCCGCCGCTTTATCCTCGAACACCCCACCGACATTGACCTGAGGAAAGTTGATCAGCTCTGGTTCATCGATGTCATCACCAGCGGCTTAGTCCGGGCAGCCTGAAGCTGATTGGTACGTAATCTGCCCGACTACACAGACGAAGACGTCTGTTCGTGTCGGGCACCGAGCCACCGGATGTGGCACAACCCACTCGGGAGAGTCGCAGACCTCGTTGTCTGCCGGCTTTCCCGATTTCTTTTTCAGGAGGAAACACCATGCAAGAGACAAACCTCATCGAGCAGGAGCAGCCAGTTGGGGTCATAACAGACCCGATCTCCGCTCCCGCTCCGACAGTGACGCTGTGCTCCTACGGCACAAAGCTAACCCGGGAGGAACTGTCCCGAGTGGCGACGCCGGCGGCCACAGCAACCCACAAACCCATTCCCCACATCGCCGTGGTCGAGAAGCTGATCGAAGCACTCGGCTTTCGACAGATCGGCGTGGTGCGGGAGGAATACGCCGTGTCAGCGGACGGAATGCGCATGTTCGGAGTGATGGACTTGAGCTCCGGCTTCGATGGCTGCCGTTTCGCGATCGGCCTGAGGAACAGCCATGACAAGTCGTTTCGGCTGTCATGCACTGTCGGCCTGAGGGTCTTCGTTTGCGAGAACCTTGCGTTCCACGGGGAATACGCACCTAGGACGATGTCTCCGAATTGACGAGGCTCTCGCGACACCATTACAAATCACCGGGCTAGACCAAGACCTAAGTTAGATAAGGCGCCAGTTCAGTTCTCACTCCTCACGACAAGAACTCGTGCTCGGAAAGGTCACTGTTCTTAGAGACATCGCACGCAGAAACCCGTTCGAGGGGCGAAGCAGAATGCAACCTAGTGTGGGCTACTTTTGATGAAGCACCGAGTGCCTAATGTCCGGCCAGAATTCTTTGAGGACGTTGAACACTGCATCCAGTGCGAGTTGGTCTGCCCACCTCTGGCCGGTCTTAGTCCAAGTGCGGTAGTCAGCGGGGTAGTAAAGGCCCGAGATTCCAGCACATGATCTTCTGAAGTGTCGTTGACACCTAAGTTCTCTCTTCAGGGCTGATTTGTGGTCTGGCTGTTCGCGTGTGACGTGAATTTGCGGAGCACGAATTCTTGGAAGACGCCGCCGACCGCACGGCCGGCGATCCCAACTAGCGCGTTCTGGACCACCAATCCGCCGCTACGATCGCTTTCGGGATAATACAAAGAAGTAAGACCGCTGTTGGCGAAACTGCCGATGATACCGGAGTAGTTGGGCTGCCAGAGACCATTGTCGCCCTTGCGCATGATCGCATGGCTGAGAGCGTGCCCCAGCCGCGAGCGAGTTGTGCCGGTACCTTGATAAAAGTAGCGAGGATCCTGTTTCAGCAGGGACGCCAGAACAGCGTCATCAATAAAGGCTCCGGTAACTAGCGTGGCGTAACCCACCGAGAACCGTTTTCCATAGCCTCCGGCCTCTTGTCCAAGCCCACCATAATCATTGGTAGCCTGTCGAATTCCTGCTAACGCGCCCACCCCCAGGATTGAGACGGGATCTGAAACCGACCTCCAGGCAAGCTGAAACTTCTGCTTGGCGTTCAGCGGAGCTGCATCGGGAATATAGCTGACGTAAAAATTAGGAACGATGCCGAGCACCCGCTGCTTCTCCTGCTGTTTAATCTGGATCTGCGCCACCTGCTCGGCCGTCACTCCGACTTGCACCGTCGTCGTCGCCGGCGCAACCTTCAGAACCATCTCCGGCACGAGAAATGCCTCCCCCGATTGCAACAATCCAGTGAAAATTTTTGTTTCGAAGCCCGGAGCTGTGATGGTGAGCTGAAACGAACCAGGGGCGAGATTGCCAAAAGTAAATTGCCCATTGTCACCGGAGGACACTTGCTGAGCCTGCGGCTGATCCGGGCGCGTCAGCCGTACCTGGGCTCCCACGGCGACCGCGCCACCTTGCTCAAGCACGGTGCCAGAGATGCTGCCACTAGGTTGAGAGCCAGTCTGTCCCGAGGACGCGTCCGGCGCTTGAGAGGTTTGCTGCGTCGGGGTGGCACTTTGTTGGTGCAAACTTGATAGCTGCTGGGCGTGAGCTACGGCTACCAACAACAACGTACACGACAGCACCGAACCTGAGAGAGCCCTCACTCTGCCTATGGGATCCATTTCACGCTCGTAAAATCGATCTGACATCCCCACCCACACCTAAGTCACTCTAGCAGCTCAAGTCCAGGAATGCGGTTACTGTAAAATGAAGACTTTGTCATCTCGATCCAGGGCTGGTATCAGCCGCAGCAAACGTTAACCGCTCGCTCGCGGCCAACAGGCGACCGACAATATTAAGGATAATAGGATGTGTTCATCACAGCGCATGACATGTCGCAACTCCGAGCCACATCCGAGTCCCTCGCTGGAAAGAACCGAGCCGTCGAGTTCTCAAATGACGGAAATGTAACCGGAGCTGCACAGATGGTGTGCTGCGCGATGTGCGATTCTGAGTGACATGATGGTTGGTCTCCGGCTGCTCGTGATCGTGGGAGTAGTGGTTGTTGTCGGTGCAGCCTGCCATGGGCAGGACAATTACGAAATCCAGGTTTATGGTTCGGAAACCGTTCCTCCTCGCACCACCATGGTCGAATTGCACAGCAATTTCATATTTCAGGGCTCCAAGACCATCGAGGAGGGTGTCATTCCCACCGAGCACGAACTGCACGAGACGATCGAAATAACGCAAGGTTGGACCAAATGGTTCGAGACTGGTTTCTACATTTTTACCGCGGTGCCCAGCGATCAAGGTTGGAGATGGGTGGGCGATCACGTCCGCCCGCGGGTGCGCGCTCCCGAAAGTTGGCACTGGCCGGTTGGCGCCAGCATGTCGTTTGAGTTCGGCTACGCGCGCCCGATCTTTTCCACGTCGGTTTGGAGCTTGGAGGTTCGTCCCATCGTCGATAAGCAAATGGGCAGACTGTATTGGTCGGTAAATCCGGCGCTTGAGCGTGCCTACACTGGGCCGGAGTCTATACGCGGCTGGGAATTCGCGCCGGACGCGAAAATCTCATGGAATTTTACTCAAGCCGTTGCGTTCGGACTGGAATATTACAGCGGGCTGGGACCGGTAGACAACTTCGGCAGCTTCCCGCAGCAGTCGCAGCAATTCGTGCCGGCATTCGATCTGAATGTTTCTCCGAAGTGGGAGATCAACCTCGGACTCGGGGTTGGGGTTACGAAGGGTACGGATCACATGCTGTTCAAGACGATCATCGGTCGCCGATTCGATTGGAACAAGAAAGGCTCACCCTCGTCCTCTTCGCCCTAGTACTTACTTGCACTAGTTAGCGATATAACGTACGCTTCGGGGCATGGCCAGACCAGCTGCGGTGATTCGTCTCACGCCCGAAGAAGATGGCGCTCTCCACCAGTATTTGCGGTCCGGCACCAGCGAACATCGCTTGGTGGAACGCGCCCGCATCATCCTGCTGGCCAGTAAGGGCCAGAGCACCATGCAGATCGCCGATGCGCTGCATACGCGCCCGGCTCGGGTTTCCAAATGGCGGAGGCGCTTTCTGCAGCTCCGGCTGGCCGGCTTGCAAGACAGCGTGCGTACTGGCAAGCCCGCGCACTACGATGCCCATAGCGAGCGGCGCATTTTGCGCCAACTCGACCAGGCACCTCCGGCCGGCTACGCAAGTTGGAGCGGGGCCCTGTTGGCCGAAGCGCTGGGCGATATCAGCGATGATGAGGTCTGGCGGGTGTTGCGCAAGCACGGCATCTCGCTGCAACGGCGGCGCAGTTGGTGTATCAGCACCGACCCGGAGTTCGCCGCCAAGGCAGCCGACATCATTGGTTTGTACCTGAACCCGCCAGCCAAAGCTCTGGTGTTGTCGGTGGACGAGAAGCCCTCGATCCAAGCGTTGGAACGCGCGCAGGGCTGGATCCGCTTGCCCGATGGCAAGGCCCTCACCGGCTTCAGCCATTGCTACACGCGCCATGGGACGACCACCCTGTTTGCCGCCCTCGATGTGATTACCGGGCAGGTCAAGACCGGCCATTACCACCGTCGCCGGCGGCGCGAATTCCTCGACTTCATGAACGAAGTGGTCGCCGCCCATCCCGGCCGGGAGATGCATGTCATCCTCGATAACCTGAACACCCACAAGCCCAGAGAGGACCGCTGGCTGCAGCGCCATCCTCAGGTGCATTTCCACTACACCCCCACCTATACCTCCTGGCTGAACCAAGTCGAGTGCTGGTTCAGCATTCTGACGCGGCAAGCCTTGCGCGGCGTCAGCTTTACTTCGGCGCAGCAGGTGCGGAGCGCCATCGATAACTTTGTCGCGGCGTACAATGCCAAAGCCAGTGCTTTCGAGTGGAAGAAGACTATCGTCCGCCCGTCAGCACCTGTTCATAATTACTCTGATTTACGCAAGTAGGTACTAGCAGACTGCTGCCCGCCTCCGGAGATGCATGAAAACGTGGAACTCCTTCTTATGCAGCGGCGCTGTTACTCACTGCAGTTTAGCTAGCTCCTTGGCGTAAAGATGGTTTTCCGGGAACTCCTGCACCAGACCAGCCGGTAAAGTCTTAGCCTGCGCGCGGTCGTGATCGCGCAAGGCAGCAACCGCCAGCAGGAGACGCGCGTAGGGTAGTAAATAATGACCGTGCTCAGCGGTAAAGGCGCAGGTTGTGCAGGCCGGTCTCTTTGCTGGTCTGCGCTCCGGTTACACGGAGGATCCACCGCATCGGCGCCGACTCCTGGCTTAGCAGGTAGTTCTCGACGCCAACTGCCAGATACGCGTCATAGTAATTGGAGTGAGCTGCCAGCAGTTGCTCGGCGAGCGCGCGGCCCGTTTTCATATAATTCAATCCCGCAAGGTCCCGCTTCTCGACCATGGCTGCGTAGTCGCCACGCAGACCCAATGCCAACACTTTGGCAAACAGTGCGTCGGCGTTGCCAGGATCCTGGCCCAACCTCCTGTCCGCAAGCTCATCCGCCTTCGCCAGTTGTGCTTCGAATGCGCGCTTCGTCTTCGGGTCAGGCGAAGGCTTCGAGCGGCTTTCGAAGTTTTCGTTATCCGTGAACAGCTCCGACTCAAGCACATGCAGCCGGTCAAATTCCGCGAAGAGATATGCTGCCGCATCCGATACCGGGCCCAGCGGATCTTCAGGGTTCGCGTTCTGCCAATCCTCGAAAACCTGGTGTGCAGCCTGGAATTGCAGGTTGTACATGTCGCGAAAGCCGGCATCCAGGGACAACGCCGGTTCTGCCGCGGCTGAAGCGGCCAGCAGAAGCGACGCAATCACAATGGCAACTAATCTCATCGGCTCTTCTCTTGGATGACTTTTCTCCAGTTAGCAACATCAGATATTTACAGCTCGGCGCGCCATCCCCAAAGCGTCAGACCAGAACGACCCTGACGAGTGTATCAATTCGACTACTTCTGCCAGCGCAGTCACAAAGCGATTGATTTCCACTTCTTCAACCACCAGGGGCGGTGCGGCCTTCAGCACCATGAAGTTATTTCCGCACATTTGCGTCAGGATACCGCGCTTAAACAGATTCATGACAACCATTTGTCCGAACAGGCCGGCATGGATGGCACGAAAAGCTTCGAAGGCGGTGCGCAGCCGTAGTTGCCTGGGCGCGCGGAACTCGATTCCGGAGAAAAGGCCCACACCGCGCACCTCCCGTATCATCTCGTAGCCGTCCAACGCCTGCTGAAGTTTTTGGCGAAGCTGCAGGCCGATTTGCCCGCCGCGCTCAGCCAGATGCTCCTGGTCGATGACCTCCAGCGTCGCTAAACCCGCGCGCATCGCCAGAGCGTTCTCGCTGTAAGTCGAGGTGTGGATGATCGACCTCTTCAGCGAGTTGTAAACGGCCTTGTAGATGTCGTCGGACATCAGTACTGCCCCAACTGGCACCAGTCCACCACTGAGTGCCTTGGCCAAGATGACCATGTCAGGCTGCACGCCGTAGTGATGGCACGCAAGGAATTCGCCCGTCCGCGACAGCCCAGTCTGTACCTCGTCCAGGATCAGTAGCGTTCCATGCTGGCGGCACAAGCTCTCCGCCTCACTCAGATAATCTGGGGGAGGAACGCAAATACCCGCCTCGCCCTGCAGTGGCTCCAGCACCAACGCGGCGTAGCGATGGGATTCCAGCTTCGACTTCAGGGATGACAGGTCGCCAAATGGAATCGCATCGCACTCAGCAAGCAGTGGGCCGAAGCCTTGTCTCCAGAAGTTATCGCCCATCAATGACAATGCGCCGATCGTGAGTCCGTGAAACGCGCCGTCCGCATAGAGAAATCCGGTGCGACTGGTGCGTGCGCGCGCAAACTTCATGGCGGCTTCCACGCCTTCACTTCCGGAGCTGCAAAAGAAGGCTTTCGTGAGCCGGCCGCCTGCTCGGGCACAAAGCTCTGCCGCTAGCTGCCCGGCCAGGTCAGGCACATGGCTCTGAACCATGGCCGGTCCTTCGTGTCGAAGTTCGTCCTCCAGTGCGCGGACAATATGCGGATGATTATGCCCGGTGTTGTGTACGCAGTATCCCGAGAAGAAGTCGAGCACCTCTCGCCCGTCCTCGGTGTGCAGGACAGTTCCCCGGCATCGCGTGTAGCGGACGTTCATGCGCAAAACGTCCAGCAGCCGCGCCCACTGGGGATTTACGTGCTCTCGATAAAGCGATTGTGTATCGCCGCTGATCGCAGTTGTCGCGAGGTCGGCAAGGTCTCCGGAGGACATGAGTTGAATGCTAGAACCTCGATCTCGTAAATTCAAGTTGCCGATTGCGCCGCCCAGCCTTCAGTAAATGACTATGAGCGGCCTGCAAAGCGGCCAACACGGGCTCGTTCTGCGAAGTTTGGAATACATGGTCATCATAAGCGTAACCGTTCCGCCCCGCGCAACATGAACAGATTGTCATCCTCAAGCTAGCCCCACTTCATTTATCGCTCGGTAAACCCTGGATTATACTTGGCTATTCTCGTCGGGTCCTTCAGTATCTGAAAAGATGAACGCCCCGCAATCGATCTTGCTACTCACTCAATCTATATTTCACGAGGATTAGCGTGCATTTGCTTGTTGTGGAGGACGACACTGCAATTCGTGAGTTCCTGATTCGCGGCTTGACGGAATCGGGATATCAGGTCAATGCGGCCCGCGATGCAACGACTGCCTTGGCAATGGCTGCCGACACGGTTTACGACGCCTTCATCATCGATCTTGGATTGCCCGACATGGATGGCTTGGATCTGATCGCGCGCTGCCGCGCGCATGGCCACTCTGCGCCAGTGCTGATCTTGTCGGCGCGGCGCTCTGTCGACGAACGGGTACGCGGGCTGGAGCAAGGTGGCGACGATTACCTGACCAAGCCGTTCGCGCTCGCCGAACTACTGGCGCGATTACGTAACTTACTGCGACGCAGCTCGCCCACGCAACAGAAATCATCTCGTCTGCGTGTCCGGGATCTCGAACTGGACCTCATCAGACGCGAAGCACGGCGCGGCGATACCGTCCTGCAACTTACTACACAGGAATTCGCCCTTCTTGAGTATTTGTGCCGCAACGCCGGCCGCGTGGTCACGCGCACCATGATTCTAGATCAGGTTTGGCGCATGCGCATCGACCCGGCAACGAATGTTGTCGATGTGCAAATCTACCGTTTGCGCAATAAAGTAGACTCCGGTTCGCAACATCCGCTTATTCATACTATCCGTGGTGTCGGTTATGTCATCCGAGAATCGTGACTGGGGCAGATCTACAGCGGCGTGGCGCATAGCAGGCTGGCCGACGGTGGCGTTTGCCATCGGCAGCGCCGTTGCTTTTGCCATCATGTACTTGCTTATCGCCCGTGACATCCGTCAGCGCAGCGACGACTGGTTAAGCGGCGAAGCTGAAACGCTCGCCGATGTTTCCGCAAACACTCCTCGAGACAGTCTTTATAAACGGCTGGTGCAGGAAGTGGCGGAGCTGGCGAGCCACGAAGTTGCTCCTGCCGGGCAGGGAGAGCAGCAGAACACAGTATTCTTCCTGCACGCCGATCCCGGCGTTTCACCCATATGGGTAGGTCCGCAACCTAGAGAGCGGTTTATTCAGGCAATCCAAAGTGCACACCTGGTTCCGGGGGTACCAGGCAGCTTGAAAGTTCCTGGGTGGAAGAAGCCGTTTCGCGTCGTTTACCACGCACGGCCTGACGGCGGCAGCGTCTATCTGGGTTTCTCCGATGTAGCCGGTTCGAAGATGCTGTCGCGCTTGACGGCAAGCTGTGTGCTGGCCTGGGCAGCCACCGTCGTTCTGGGCTTTGCAATCGCCTGGATTGTCGCGCATCGTACTCTCTCACGCGTTGTACGCATAACCGAGACCGTTTCCGAGATTGGTACGGCGGACCTCAGCACACGTGTTCTTGAAGGCTCATCCTCCGACGAAATCTCACGGCTGTCGCGTACCTTCAACCGCATGCTGGATCGTATTCAGGCATCGGTACATCAGTTGCACGTGCTTACGGATTCGGTTGCGCACGACCTGAAGAGTCCGGTTACTTCCGTCCGCGGCAGCCTGGAAGTTGCGCTCTCCTATGATGAGAACGGCCGCTGGCGCGAGCGCGTGGCCGAAGCCGTCGAGGGTCTAGACCGCCTTTCACTGATGCTGAACACTACGCTCGATCTTGCCGAGGCGGACGCCGGTGCACTGCGATTGCAGAAAGAGTCAGTCGACCTGTCAGACCTTATGCGTCAGCTGATTGATTTGTATCAGCCCGCCATGGAGGTACATCACCACGAGGTGGTCACGGACCTGGAGCCGGTCACGCTCGATGCCGATGTGTCGCTACTCAATCGCGCAATCGCCAACTTGCTGGACAATGAGGTTGCGCATCTTCCCCCCGACCGTCACATCAGGATCTCACTGCGAGCGCAGGACGGAGACGCGGTTATCGTGATCGAAGACAACGGGCCGGGCTTTCCTCGCGAGCTGCGCGAACATGCCTTCGAGCGCTTCGTCAAAGGTCAACGCTCAACTGGTCACGGACTGGGATTGGCTTTTGTCGATGCGGTGGCGCAGGCCCACGGGGGCAGCGTAACCATCCATGACCGTCCCGGGGGTGGCGCGGTCATCGTGTTCTCTTTGCCGATGTCGGAAGTATGGAGCGTAAGCGTCTGAGTATCGGGACGGCCTGAACTTCCTCAGCCTGGTGAGCAAGATGGGCAGGACTCAATGGGAATTGGCGCCGTTCACCACTGTCATCCGCCCCACAGCTGACACACTCACCTCGACTTTGCCGTCCACTCGCAAGAACAGCACGCTCGGATTTTTCATCCCCCATGATTCGTAGGGACGACGAAAGAGGTGGTCGCTGTCACTTTGTCGCCGCTCACCTGCACGGGCATAGACATTGTAAGGTCGTGGTCGGCGCCATGAATGTGTAATACGCCTTGCACCTGAATGTTTGAGGTTCCTTGTGCGGCCACACCGCCAATGACGCGCTTGGGTGTGAAGGTGATCTCAGGATACCGCTGACTCTCCAGAACATCTTTATTCATTTTGCGGTCACGGGTGTGGTTGCCGGTATTCCCGCTGGTGGCGTCGACGACCAACTCCCCTTTGGCATCACCGGTGTTGCGGTCGAAGGTCAACGCTCCGCTCTTCAGCTTGAAGATGCCTTGTACTCCTCCGTGCACGTCATGAACTGAGATGTTGACCTTCGTCTCTGCCGGGTCAAGCGCGACCTGCACCTTCTCGCTAACAGCAACAGCCGTGCCGCACAAGGCCGCCAGAAGCACACACAGAAGCCCAGCCCGATGAGCAATCCGGCGCAGGTCGGGAACAGGATTTCGTTGCATACACGCTTCCACGCCGTCAGCCTTTCGCCGTCAGCAAGTGCCAGCCCAGCGACAGGGTGTTTCCTAACCCAAAGTTGGCTGGAGAAGCCGCGCCCGTGTGTATCGCCAGCATGCGTGCGAAGATCTCCGGTTGCGCCTCAAAAGCGCGAAACACTCGCCTACGAAATGCGGGGTGGCCATCCATGCTCAGCATCAGCGTAGCCATCGCGCGCGGCAAGCGCATGATCCGCTTAACTGCGGCGCCGTACAAGGAGAGGTCGCCCACCCTAAGGGCGTCGGCAAGCGCAGTCGCCTGTTGAAACGCAATCGCCAGCCCTTCGCCCGTAATGGCGTCGACGGAACCTGCGGCCTCGCCTATCAATGCCACATGCTCCCTATGCACCCTTTCCAGGCGCCGCGAGGCGCTGACTGCTCCGCGCGGATGATCTTGCGGAGCGGCATCCTTCAGGTGTAACGCCAGCACAGGAAAGTGGCGGACGGCCTGGTCGAAACGGAGCGTCTTTTGTGAAGTAATAAAGGCGACACAAACCTCATCCTCGGCTACCGGCGTTACATACATTTGCCCGCAGTCGCTCCAGTGCACTTCCACGAATTCAGACCAGGGTTTGACCTGGAAATGCTGCCGAAAGCCAAACCGAACCCCCTCCGCGCCCGCGTGCCCAAGTCCGGCAAACTGTCGTATTCGCGAGTTCTCGCCGTCGGCCCCGATCACCCAGCGGCAACGAACGGTCTCACCGTTGAGCAGCACGCAGTCATCCGTAAATCCGGTCACGCAGCGGTCCCACAACAGGCGTACTCCAGCTCGTGTCGCAGCGTTCACCAGTTCTTGATGCAAGACTGTGCGCTGTATGCCGAAACCGGCGCCGGTGTGGAATGATGCCTGAACCCGTTGGGCGTCGTTGATGAAGCGAATGCCCGCGAACGAGGTGCCCTGCGACGGATCGAGGCACACTCCCAAGCGGCGTAGTGCGGCCAGACCATCGGGCATGATGCCTTCGCCGCACGCCTTGTCGATGGGAGGATGAGCTCGGTCCGCAACGGTTACGTCGAATCCAGCTTGTTGCGCAGCCAGGGCCGCCGCCAATCCAGCCGGTCCACCACCCGCCACGAACACTTCAGTTTCGCAAGTTCCCTGTTCCATAACAGCCTACCAACGCAGCAGAACGAGCTCGGCGCAGAAGCCCGGGCCCATAGCCGCCAGGATGCTGTAGCTTCCCGGGGAAGGTCGCCGGCGGTTCATGAATTCCTCCAGTACCAACAGCACCGATGTGGAGGACAGATTGCCCACGCGGCGCAGCGCTTCCCATGACACATCGAGAGCGCCTTCGGGCAATTGCAGCGTCTCCGCCGTTGCCTCAAGAACCTTGGGACCGCCCGTGTGCATGATCCAGGTGCTGACGTCGTCGCGACTCAGGTCGTATTCAGCAAGGAAGTCATCAATGTCATGTGCCAGGTGTTTGCGGACCATGTTGGGCACTTCGGTCGAAAGTATGATCCGGAAGCCGTCCTGGGAGATGTTCCAGCCCATCACGTCTTCCGTGCCACGATAAAAAGACGATCGGGTGGCCAGAATGCGCGGGCCGTTAGCGTGCCTCTCTTCGCCGGCCACAATTACCGCCGCCGAACCGTCACCGAATAATCCCGAAGCAATGAGGTTGGCCATCGACAAGTCACCGCGTTGCCACGTAAGCGAACATAGCTCAACGGAAATCAGGGCAGCCACGTGATTTGGATAAGCGCGTACGTAGTCCGCAGCACGAGCGATACCGGCGGCTCCGGCGACACATCCCAGGCCAAAGATAGGATTACGCTTCACGTCGCCCCGCAAGCTCATGCGATTGATCAGGCGCGCATCAATCGACGGACTCGCTATGCCGGTGACAGAGACAAAAAAGATAGCGTCAACAGTCGGCCTCCGAAAGGCCAGCCCGCGTCAGCGAGCGACACAGGGCCTGCTCCGCCAGGTCTTCTGCAACTTCGGTCCAGGCATCATTCGCTTTGCCCCAGGTTGTCAAACTGTCGTATTCTTCGATGGGCAACGCGAGATGCCTGCCATCGACACCGACCCGCGTCAAGAAGCGATCGATTAGCTTGGGATTCTCCAGCCGGCCGGCCCAATGTCGCTTGAGCGCTGCGGCGATTTGTTCTTGACGGTAGTAATGGCGGGGAAATGCGCTTGCCACGCCTGCGATTCGCATAAGCGGGTCTCGATTCCTCTTTTCGTTATGGTTTGGGACGTGATCCCAGGTTCTTTAACTCTATTCAACCCATATGAGGCGTGACTTGCTTCGAGATGACAAATTATTCATTTGCTGATCATGCTCACACGAGATGCTCTTGCTAAGAAGGAAAACCGGCCAGTGACTTTCCAGCGAAATTGCCAACGATTCATTTCTTGTTCAGGGCTTTGATTTGCTGGATCAGGGTGTCGATCTCTTCCGATGTCAGTTTGCTGGCGTATTTGGGCATGCGGCCTTTGCCGTTGGTGATGATGCTGCGCAGGTCGTCGGTAGAGGCGGCTGTCACTTTCTGTGAGATAAGAGAAGGGCCGCCGAAGTGGCGCCCCTCGGCGGTTTTACCGTGACACTTGGCGCATTGCTCCAGGAAGACGGAATTCCCGGTCAGACTGCCCTCTGATGGCGGGTTCTGGGCAGACATAATTAGCGCGAAGAATAAGAAACCGATGGCGATAGTAAGCTGGATAGTTCTCATCGAATCTCCTCGGCATGAATCTCGACCAAGTTCCTGCTCGCTCGGAAGCGCAGCAAGTCGAATATTATGGCGCTTCGAAATACTTCCTCAGGGTGTTTCTACTGAATCGCTATATGCTCCAGTATCGCGGTCTTCAAGCCACCGACCCTGTTCCGCGAATGAGGCTACATGAGCTTTGGCCGATCCTTATGCGTGACATAGGTTCCCACTCCGAATCCAATCACTGAGCCCGAGAAAACATCAGCGGGAAAGTGCACGCCTCCAGTCACACGGGTTGTGCTGACCGCCGTTGCCATGCCATACACGAGCAGCCGCATCGGCCAGTTCGGGTACTCGTGTGCCATGACCGAAGCGAGCGTCCAGGCGAAAGTCGCATGACCTGAGGGAAAAGAGCCGTTGGTCCAGTTGCCTGAGAAGAATCCGCTTTCGCACTCACCGAGTAGGGGCGCTGCCGGGCGAAAACGGCTTTCAGAGCGGCATACAGGAGAACACTGTCGACACTCGCCTCAGCGCTGCGTATGCCCGTGTTTGTAGCGTGATCGTTATGCGTCAGCAAGCCAGTGACGACGATGCCGCCCGCCGCGACACCCAGGCCGTATACACCGGCATCCGAAATATTGATGCTGGTAACATGCCAACTCGCCGGAACCTGATGCAGCACGCTTTCATCGTTCGCGATCAGGATGCCGGTGGCGCCGATCACAACGGCATTCCACTTCAGCGCACTGAGCGAAAACGGCGTCTTGATGATGTGGAGCTCATCCTCGCCGATCATCTTGGCCGCGGTCCCCAAAGAGCCAGCAACAGACTTCGATTGATCCTGGTGCGGTGCGGGCGGCTCATCAGGGAGTGTCGCCTCGGCTTTGGTCGTCGGTAGGCTGGAGTCGCCGAGACCGGATTGTTGCAGGGCCAGCGCAGGCGACCACGAGTGCGCAAGAAATACCAGCAAGACAGCAGTTGTCCAAGCCGGGCGGAACATTCGTCTATGGTGGACAGGAATTGGGCGCGCTAAAAGCTTTGGCTGGGAAGGTCTCGTCACGTAATTGATCGTTAGGAGAAAAACCGGCGTTTACCTCAACTCTCACAGATTTCCGGAGGCGGCAGCGCTTGGCTGCGGCCTGGTTGCCCAGAATCGCCTCACGGGCACCAGATTAGTGGCTGAACATGAAGCGGCCATTTCCTGTGCATGACAAGGTGTTCATCTTCTTAGTCCGGATGTAAACACTTTTACCACCGGTCACAAGGTCGCGTGTCTGGACACAATTGTTGGCTGGCCTTCTCACAAACCCCACCACCTCAGCTGGTCGTAGCCAAGTCGCATTCGACTGGTTGAGGAAATCGAATCGGGTTAGGGCACCCTCGCGCACTTGGACGTGCTCAGAGCCGACAAATTATGAACGCGGCTGCATGTCAGTGCGCACTTTCTCGAACGTTTCATGCGCCAGGAAAAGACAAGCGCCCACCTCCCTTTTCTTGTCGAGGTTTTGGATATTTTGAGCCAGCAGAGCAATAAAGCCAGCTCTAAGAGTAACGTTTATCTCTTCAAGGGCATCGCGGATTGCATCGAGAGAAGATCCGCGGTTCTGCTCATCTTCCATTTGGTTCTCCTGCGAAGAACTCTTAGAACAAGAAGTCGAAATCGAACAGAAACTTACGGTCGTAATTACCGAAGAAGGTTCCATACTGCGGGTCTGCGAAGTTGGAATGTACTTCCAGCGGATTGAAGTGGTTGGTTAAGTTGCGAACCGTCAGCGACAGGCGCACCGCATGCTGCAGATTCACCTGCACATCCTTCGACACGCGCATGTCCAGTGAGAAGTAATTCGGATAGCGGTATTGAGGCCCGATCATGGGCACCCACTGCTGATAAACATTCGTCGGCTGGTAAGGAAATCCGTTGCGGTACTCGATGTGCGGCGACAACGTGATTTTCTTCGGCAGATTACCGTAACTTCCCCAGAACAAGAAGCGGTTGGGTATTTCGCTGGGCAAACTGGCGATCAGGTTGGGTTGAATTACTGGCGAAGGAAAATTCCCCAGGTAGGAGCCGGCCTCGTTGACGTCCCCGTACGCGTACTGCCGCACGTAGGAAAAGAAGAACTGGCGCGGGGTGGTAGACCCGATACGGGCCGTTAACTCGGCCTGCCGGGTTTGCGCCCATCCGGAGGAGTTCAGCACGAAGGCGGGCTGGCCTTGGATGATCTCGGGCTGCAGTGTGATCATGTCTTGTTCGTGACTTTGCAAGTACCTTGCGCGCACCAGCAACCACCGCGTTACCGTTCGTTCGAATTCAATGTTCCAAGCCGTGCTATAAGGAGCGAAGTTTCCTATCTTCAGCTTCTGATCGATAAATGGGAAGTTTGACTCCGCCGCCTGGCTTGTGATGTTGAGATAACGAACTGGCGGTCCGACGGGTAAGCCCTGCGCGTTGTAGGTGGTGATGACTTGATTCGGATAGCTATTGAAGGCGTAGACATCCAACGGAACGGAGTCATAGAAGACGCCGATGCCACCCCGCATTACAGTTTTCCCGAATTCGCCAGGCGACCATACGAAACCCGTGCGCGGTGCCGCTCGCGTCGTGGAGGCGATCGTCTGCCCTTCAAGACGAATCCCGACATCAACAGCGAAATGCGGGTTTAATATCCAGTGATCCTGGGCATAAACGGCAGGTTCTGTGTCGGCGACAGCGTAGGGCTGACCGCCGACGTAGCGGATCGTCTCCAGCACATTGCCGCCCGCATCTTTTATCATCACCGGATGGCCCTGGAAACGGCCCTGATTCTCGCTGTGCGCCAGCGCGGAACCGATCTGCAAAACGTGATCGCCGAAAAGATGCAAGGTCCTTGGTGTCCACTGTTCCATCCACACAAAGCGGGTGGCGCTGCGTGAGTTGTAGCTGAAATAATTCCCCTGGTTGCCCACCGGCGTGAGGACCATGTTCGCGTTAGCCTGGGGCGAGACCTGGCTAGAAACCCACGTGCCGGCGAACGTGCTTTGCAGCAGCCCTTCGCCAAGCGCCCAGTGATGGGCAATCATTGCCGTCGATTCGTGGAAGCTCGCATCTGGCGTCGCAGGCTGGGGGTTGAAGTAGTCGAGACCGGCGTACTGCAAGGTGTGAGGAGCCAAATGGACACTCGCAGTCAGGGTCTGCTTGGTAGACAGAATGGCGTCAACCTGGGTGAAAGAATTGAACGCGGTCGACTTTGTCAGATTCCCTGGATAGGGTAACGTCAGCACTTCCTGGTTGTTGAAGAGGTACTCTATGCCCTCAACGAAATAAAGCTTGTTCTTGACCAATGGCCCGCTCAGATTGAACCGTGGCGACGCATCCACGACGCCCTCCAGATGGCCGCTGCGGATGCGGAAATCGGGAAAGGGATCGTTCAAACTGTAAGCCCATTTATCGCCGCCGCGACGGGTTTCGGCCGAAACTACACCAGCGGTGAACTTTCCATATTGAGCCAGGTAAGGCATCTCGGAAACTTCCACGGTCTGCACGCTGTCGATAGGCACGCTGAGGCCGAAACTGCCGGTGGCGGGATCCGTGACATCGACAGAATTGACCAGCAGTGCACTATGGTCTTCACCGAAGCCGGCGATCCTTACACTGCCATCTTTGGCGCGCACGATCCCCGGGATCAAAGGCAGCGCGTCCGCCAGAGTTGCGGGGCGCAGGGCTGTGTTCTTGGCTTGATTTGTAGCCAGTGTTGCTTGATTGCTCACCGTTTCAGCGACCGGATTTGACGCTTCGCCCTTGACGTCGACACTCTGCTGGCTCAACGCGGCTTCACTGAGGACGACGTCAACATCCTGGGCGGGATTGTTTTCGCTGACCTCCACGGTTGTTTCAGTCGGGAGGTAGCCCGGCTTACGAATACTTAGCGAATAACTTCCAGCAGCGTTGACTGCAGGCGTTACCTTTCCTGAGTCACTTGTTGTGGAGGCACTAATGATCTTACCGTTTAAGCGAATCTCAACCGTCGCATTCGGTACAGGCTGGTTCTTTTCGTCGATCACCGAGATATCGATCGAGTACTCTTGAACGTCGCTTGGGCCCGATGCCCATAGACAACAGAAAGGCGCAATGGACCCGAGCAGAACCAGGCTTTTGAAAAGTTTATGCCTTACCGGCGATCGCGATTGAGTTGTCATCATTCCAGAGCTCAATAGAAGCCGATGGGCATGACTTAAGGTGTCGATATGACTATGCTCCTCGCGGCTGAAAAGCACCTTTCTTCTGCATGACGAAGCTGTCATTTAGAACTTGGCTGTCGGCGTCAAGCCTTCGGCTAAACCGAACAGAATGTCGTCTGGAACGTAAACGTCAGAGGAAGCACACGGTTGACAAGTCGAGTCCGCAGCCAGTGTCAAACGAAGGTGGTGGTCTGAAGAAACCCAGGCCCAGTGAATGTCGCTCGCCTTCATCACGTCACTGGTAAATTATGAGGATACGCAACGCCTCGTTTACGCCAATCATCACCCTCCAGCGGTTTGTAAAACTAGGATTCGTTCCAGAAGCGCCGCCTTACAGCCGTTAGTTCTTGCCTTCGGCGACTTGCAGATCGAGGGCGGCGCGTTCACCATTAATCACAATCGTTCCGGAGTCCAGCAACTGCTGACCTGTGCAATCGTACGAGGCAAAGCGGCGCATCACGCGGAATGAAAAGAAGAATTCAACTGCCTCTGGACTCGATCCGTCGGCGACGTGGATCATGCTGCTGAAGACAATGCCCTCGAAATCTGTATCTTGCGGAAAGTAATTCAGTACCGGCCGTATTAGATGAGAAATGTGTTCGTCGAAGGCCAGTGCTGCCAGTTTGTAGCGAGACGTTCCGGCGGCCGCACTGAGGTTGGTAGTAATGGACAACTGCAGGTAGGCCCCCTGCCTGAATCCAATGAAAGTCGGAGACGCATACGGCAGGAAGTGCGCCTCCTTGTTGAGGTCCTTGGTCATTCGCGTCACCGCGTCTTCATTCTGGCCTTGCAGTTTCGCCAGGGACTCCGGGGTAAAGATTCGCATCGGCGTCGGCGATGTCTTCATCAGGTCGGCGGAGACAGATGCACTGGTCGATGCAGCCGGACCTGGCGTGGTGCTTGCCGTCTCAACGGGCTTTTTTTTCGCCGGTAGAGGAGCGAACTTTGCTTTCCATTCTTCCGAGGGAGCGCCCTCCTGCAACCACAGTGAGTAAGGCTGTCCATTCAGGAACACCTTCGCTTCCAGGATCGCCGTTTGCTTCTGGTCGTCGGTCTTCGCGTCCACCAGTTTCTGAGCAACAAGCACAGGGATGATGACAGTGACGTTCTCCGGCTGCTCAGCGTTAACTCCCATCACCTTCTGCCGAACATGATGGGAAACCTCAATAGCAAACGCAGAGAATTCGGAATCATCCGGGAAGTGCGGGACCTCTGCTTGCAGTATCGGCATCACAACCGTTTCAAAGGTCTCTTTCAATCGCGCGTAAGAGTCCATCCGGTCAGCGGAATAGGCTGCGTAGTAGTTTCCCGTGATCTCCAGTACGGTTTGACCCTTGTAAAGTTCGAAGCGGATGGAGCGCTGGTCGGCCACCTGCACCTTGGCTAAGTCGACATCGAGAATCCGGCTGAAGTAGAAGGGATAAGGAAACTTGTGCGCCTCAATCTGGCTGCCGATGGACATCAAGGTTTGCAGGTGCTGCTGTTGCAGGTGTTGTGCTGACGGGTCCGACAACTCCATGGGAGTCATGACTTGCGCGCGTAGGGAACCCATAGTTCCCAGCACAACACTCAGGACCGCAATACCGCCAACCAACTTCATTGCAGCAATTCCTTCAGCGGCATAGAGATCGCGAACTCGGTCTTACTTCTGCGCATACACTAGCCCGCCCGCTTCATAAGGTGGATCAGCTACCGCGCGAATATAAGACACTAGCGCAGCGATGTCGCTCTTGGAAAGCGTGTATCCCCAGGGCGGCATCTGCGGCGACTTGTTCAATGCAGGGCCACCGTGGCTTATGCTCGCGATTAAGTCCGCATCGCTCATCTTGTTGAGAGTCTCGCCTTCAGTGAACGGGTGTGGCTTAACCGACAGATTGTCCATGTTCGAAACCCGAAGGGGCGTAGACTCCGGGTCGTGACAGCGGACGCAATACTGCGCGTTGATCTGTGCGCCCACGGTTTGCTGGTAGCCTAATGCGACCTCGTCGAGAGTCAGGTCGATTGCCTTTCCTGATTTATCGCGCGTGCTGGCCAGTAGCTTGTACCGACCCGCCTGCTGTCCCAGAGTGACCGCACTCGTGACCTGTCCGCTGGAGTCGGTCAGCGCCGCGGTAGGCTCAAAACTCATGCCAGTTGGTCCGCTGAAATACACCGCGGCCCCGGCGACCGCGCTGCCAGAGGCGTCGTTCACCTGCACTACCACCGGCTGATCCAGCGGCATTCCGATGTATCCGATCTGCTTCCCGCCGCTGGACTCGACGATCGCCGTTCCGGTAGCACCGGCTTGCAGAGGCGCAGGTTGCTTGCTCTTGCGAGAACATCCCGCAGTTAACAGCATGGCCGCACAAACGGCGATGAGTACGGGTTTCATTTCTTCATCGCCTCCTGCGTGCCACCGGACTTGAGCGACATGAGTAACGCGGTCAACGAGCGCGCCTCGTCGTCTGTCATGTGCTGATTGGGCTCGATGGCTCCAGGACGCAGTCCCTGGGGGTCCTTCAGCCAGTGATAAACCCAGGCTGCGTTGAACCGCTTGCCAGTCCCAGCCAGCGCCGGGCCAATATAACCTTTGTCGGTCTTGTAGTCGGCGATGTGGCAAGACTGGCAGGCAAACTTGGAGTAAAAGAGCTGCCGCCCCTGTTCCACAAGCGCGGGAGTGAACTGCGACACTGGCAGCGAATCGCGATCGAACTCCGGTGTCTGATACACCGTCATCATGTAGTCAGCCAGAGTGTTGATCTCCGTATCCGGCAGGTTGAACTTCGGCATTCGCCGGATCAGCGCAGGCCGCAGGGTTTCCGGGTTCTTCAGGAATTGCGTTAGCCACTCATGCTGCACCGCCGTTCCTTCCCAAGTGAGGTCGGGAGCCATGTCTCCACCGTGCCCATTAATCATGTGGCAGGTCAAGCAGCGCAGATCGTGCATGAGTTGTCCGGCACTTCCCGCGGGCTGATACTTCGTCTGTTGAATCGAGGCAATCCGCATGGTGGGTGACTGACTTTGCGCGCGGTCGGTCAGTGCCAGCAGCGCAGTAGTTACCGCATCGATCTGCTGAGGCGTCAGCTTGAACTGCGGCATCTTCAACGCTGGCCCGAACGCACGCGGATTGCGTACCTTTCCCGCCACATATCCCTGCAGGCTGTGCTCGACGCCTTCGACGAAGATCAGTTGGTTGAGCGGCTTGCTGCCGATGCGGCTCAGTTCAGGCGCAAAGTTCTCAGGCTTCTTGATGCCGTTGATCTCGTGGCAACTGGCGCAGCCGTTCTCCACCACCAGGCGTTTACCGTGTTCGATCTGCTGTGAAGTCGCGCTCGTCGAGATGCACGTTGGCGACGAAGTCGGGCTCGGTCTTCGACTGCAGGAATCCCGTCAGGGTAGCGACTTGGGCACCGTCGAAGCGGTAGTGCGGCATCATTGTATTCGGATCATAGTGATTGGGATTGGCCACCCAATCTTGCAGCCACTCAGGCTTGGCTTTCGTGCCGATGCCCGTCAGTTCCGGTCCGACATTGCCTCCGACCATCATGCCTGCGGCATTCTGCATGGCGTGGCAAGACGCGCAGAAGGACTGTCCGTACAGCGAAGTGCCTGCGGCGGGGGCGGCTGATGCCTTGGCATCGGTCCTCAGCGGCTGCAGCGGCGGCTCGAGCGGTGTGCTCTGCGCAAGGATGAATGCCGAGACGTCGCGCGCATCGTCGTCGCTTAAGTGGTAATTCGGCATGGTGGCCGTACTGGCATAGGCCTGCGGATCCTTAATCCAGGCATAAACCCACTCGCGAGTCGTCTTGTCAGCAATGTACTTCAGCGACGGGGGATCATCGTCGGGAATGATATAGCTTCCGTCCGCCTGCTTGATGGTATGGCAATGCGTGCAGCCATAGCTGGAGATGAGTTGCCGTCCCTGGTTAAGGAACGGGGTTGCCGTCTGTTTCTCCAGATGGCATTGCCCACATCCGGCTTCTATGTACTTCGCCGGCAGCAACGGCTGCTCCCACTGTTCGGTGCTACTGTGGGCTTCTTCTACCGTAGTCGCGGCTCCCTGTCCGCGATGACAGGTTGTGCAACCGAACTCGGTCAGTGAGTGCGGAATCACTGGATGCTTACGAAATGCCACGGAGCTAACATCGGCCAGGCTCGCTTCCTTCATCCCAAGATGGCAAGTGGTACACCGGTCGGTTACTTGCTGTTCCGGAATCCAGATCTGTTGGATCCCTCCCTGGAAGTGTCGTTCGAGGGTGACGGCGTCGGCGCGTCCGCGGATGAGATGTAAGTATTGCTTCTGATAATGACGCCACTCACTGAAGTGGTTCTTCGCCGGCGCGACGGCCAGCAGCACAAGCAAGATGAGGCTTACGGAGCCGAAGCTGCGAGCGCTGTCGCCGAAGAAGGTCCCCCACAGGGCGCTGAGTTTATTCTTCATGCCGGCCTAAGCCCTCCATGGCCAAACCCATGACCATCCCGGACCGCGGAAGAACGTTCCGATACCGGTCAGCACAATCAATTCGAACAGGAACCATGTCATGATCCAGAACGAGAGCGGTTTACTCGCCAGCCAGCCGCGGAATCCTTGAGTTGTTTTCGGATTGGTTTGCGCAGCCAGAAACATAAATGCCGCGACGATAAGCGTTGGCACCAGCGCGACCCAGACGTCGAACACCGCCAGGAAAATACCGAACAACACAACCACAATGCCGAAGATCCGCAAACGTTTTGCCTTGTCGCGCAGCCACAATCCTTCGGCTTCGACATTGATGTTGAAGTACGGGATGATGATGAGTGCCATTACCACAAGGCCCGGTATGAGAACGCCTGCCACGACTGGCGGGAAGTAGTGCAGCAATTCCTGCAATCCGAGAAAATACCAAGGCGCCTTCGCGGGATTCGGTGTGTGCATGGGATCGGCCAGTCCTTCGAGTGGCGCGTTCCAGCGCAGGGAAACGACCACCAAGGCAATCGCGAGCACCTCGATAGCGACCGCAGTGCGAAGGAAGACTTCGGGGTAGGTCATCACCCGCTCTTCATCCTTCACGCGCACTTGAGGCGATGTCCGCTTGGTGATAAAGGCTATCCGCCGGGGCGTCTTACGCGCATCGGAATCGACGACGGCGACAAAATCTTTCGGATCGCTCATTTCGCACCCCCTTCCGCCGGAGATTCACCGGGATAGATCCCACCGTCTTTTCGGATCCGCCAGAAATGAACCGCGATGAACAAAATCGCCGCAAGCGGCAGAATTACGCAGTGCAAAACGTAGAAGCGCAGCAGCGCGTTGGCGTTCACTGCAGTTCCACCCAGCATCAGGAAGCGGATCTTGGCTCCCATGATGGGCACCGCCGACGCTATGTTGCTTCCGACGGTCACCGCCCAGAAAGCCAGTTGGTCCCAGGGCAGCAGGTAACCCGTATAGCTCAGGAGCAGCGTCACCAATAGCAGCACGACGCCGATCACCCAATTGAACTCGCGTGGCGGGCGATAAGCTCCGCGATAGAACACCTTGAACATGTGGGCGAACACCAGGAAGACCATCGCGTGCGCCGACCAGCGATGCAGGTTACGCAGAAACACGCCCGACGAGACCACGAACTGAAGGTCCTTCATGTCCGCGTAAGCCTGCGGAACCGAAGGGTGGTAGTACAGCATCAGTAGGACGCCGGTGATCACGAGAATGAGAAACGTCCCGAAAGTCATCGCACCCAGGTACCATGTGGCACTAAACTCCAGCGTTCGCTTGCGCGCCTTGATGGAGAACAGGTGCAGGAAGACGTTCTGCTGTACAAACAACGAGCGGTGCAGATTGCTGTCGCCGCTCCCGCTGCGGAAGATGGAGCGCCATATGCGGGTCTCGCGAACCTGGTCGACGAGGTGATCGATGGTGTTGGCCATGGCTATACCCTCACCAGTTGCTTGATGGCGACGGCGTTGGAGCGGTCAACCATCAAGTTGCCATCGTCATTCAGCCACATGCGCAGCCACGGAAGCGGCCGCGGCGCGGGTCCTGCGATCTTCACTCCGTCCTTGTTGAATTTGCTGCCGTGGCACGGACAAGCGATGATGCCGAGGTCTGGCTTATAAGCGGTGAGGCAGCCCAGATGAGTGCAGATTGCCGAGAGCGCAAAGAATCCCTCCGCCGTGCGCACCACGTAGATCGCCGTCTGCGGATCGAGCGTAACCGAGTCGGGAGCGTAACGGTCGGGTTTTCCCGCATCGACAATCGGTGATGGTTCGTAGAGCACGTTCGGCGACAAGTACTCGTAGGAGAAAGCAGCCGTACCCAGGGCGGCGACCGCAACCGAGCCAACTCCGATCTTGACGAAAAACTTCCGCCGGCTCATCTCGTCCGGACTGTCGGGTGAAGCCGCTGGTTTTGGGTCCTCAGACATAAATCCTCACTGTCATCCTTTCGAAGCCGCCGCCGGAGCCGCGGGTTTGGGTCCATCAAAGCTTTGAATCGTGATGAGTCCTGTCGGCTCGGTCGCAACGAAGTGATAGGCCTCCATCGTGATGGTGTTGGCGGGACAGCGCAGCGCGCATAACCCGCAGCGGATGCAGCGGGTCTCGTCCTTCAACATCGCCGTTCCGGTAATGCTGCCTAATTCCGCGGGCTGTATACCTTCCAGCTCAAAACTGAATAACTCGGGGTTGTTGGAGATGGCATTGATGGCGTTCGGCTCGAACTGAATCCGGTCCAGCGGAACCAATTCCAGGCAATTCTC
>CAWDTG010000008.1:0-164952 GCA_963805245.1 uncultured Acidobacteriaceae bacterium | reverse complement strand
GGGCCTTCAAGTCGAATTCGAGATTCCTGCCGCTGAAGTTATAGCTGAGACTTAACCCGTGCGGAACCACCGTTGCGACGTAGGAGTCGAGCATCATTTTGCGAAGGTGGGTCACAGGTCATCTCCTAATGACCCCACCCTATCTCTTCATCTCGTTCACACCACAACCGCATTGGCACCGCCACTTGGACGTAAAACGCCCGTTGCTCCCTTGTGCCGATGCCCAAGCGGTCTCGATCTCAGTCGGTGTGTTGCCGACTATTCGTCCAAGTGAAAAGTCACCCACTGGAAATCAGTAAACAGTAGGGCGTTTGAACTAAGCCTGCGGCGCGGCGGATGCTGCGGCGGTGATGGTCCCCCAGCCTTTTAGGCCGTTTAAGTTTTGGGTCACAAGGAGGTTTTTGTGACCCATCTTCGGCAGAAGATGCTGGACGAGCTCCAGCGTCGCAACTACTCACAGAACACGGTCCGCACCTACCTCCACGCGGTAGAAGACTTCTCCAGGCATTTTCACCGCTCGCCAGACAGTTTGGGACCGGATCATATCCGGCAGTATCAGGCCTATCTGTTTCGAGATCGCAAGCTCCAGGCAGGGACGATTGCATTGTGCACTGCAGCTTTGCGATTTCTCTACGTCAAGACGCTGCGACGCCCGTATCTCCCCGAGCACATCCCATTTCCCAAGCGCCCCAGGCAACTGCCCGTTATCCTCAGTCCAGCAGAGGTTCAGCGGCTGATCGATTCAGCAGAGAACCTGATGCGCCGCACCATGGTGATGACACTGTACTCAACCGGCATCCGCTGCTCGGAGCTGTGCCATCTCAAGGTCTCCGATGTCGACAGCGAACGGATGGTCATTCATGTCCACAAGGGCAAGGGCGGCCGCGACCGCGATGTTCTATTGAGCCCCAAGCTGTTGGAGACTCTGCGTGAGTACTGGCGCTGGATGAAGCCCAGGACCTACCTATTTCCAGGAACGGTGAACAACTGGCGGGCAGATAAGCCCATTACTCCGAAGGTCGTGTGGAAGGCCGTGAACGAGGCTGGTAAGCGCGCCGGCATCAGCAAGCGCGTTGCGCCTCATTTACTTCGACACAGCTTCGCGACGCACATGCTGGAAGCCGGCGCCGACCTGCGCACCATCCAGGTTCTGCTTGGCCATGCCAAGATCGGCGATACGGCACTCTACCTGCATCTGTCCCGCCGCCATCTGCAGGCTGTTGCCAGTCCGCTGGAAGCCATCGAGGTGTCCAGCCCCGACGAAGTGAAGCGGTCCAGGAGGCTGATGAAGCGATGAGCCGGCCCACCCTCGAGGTGGCCGACATCGTCCGCGCAGCGGGCGACAGATTCTGGGAAGAGCACAAGTCTCACCTTGCATGGGTGCATCGCAAGGTGCTCGATGCCATCGTCCGGTGCCGCACCGCGGCACTGGGCGGTCATCGCGATAAGTGCATCCGCTGCGGCCATCTGACCGTCTCCTTACAACTCATGCCGCAATCGGCACTGCCCCAAGTGCCAGGGCAACGTGCGCGCCAAGTGGCTGGCCGCGCGTTCGGCTGAACTGTTGCCCGTGCCGTACTTCCACATCGTCTTCACCCTGCCGCACGAACTCTCCGCTCTTTGATCCTCCAGAACAAGCGGCTGCTCTACGATCTGCTCTACCGCACCAGTGCCGCTTCGATGCTCGAACTGGCTCGCGATCCCAAGCACCTGGGAGCCGACATCGGATTCCTCGGCGTGCTCCATACCTGGGGACAGAACCTCCAGATTCATCCCCATGTCCACTACATCGTTCCCGCCGGCGGCCTCGCCCTCGATGGTTCCAGATGGATAGACTCGTCGCGCCGATTCTTCCTGCCCGTCAAGCGACTCAGCCGTATATTCCGCAACAAGTTCTGCGTCCAACTCCGTGAACTGTTCCAACAGGACAGACTTCAGTTCCACGGTTCACTGCGGCAGCTTGCCTCACCTGACGCATTCAGCCACTTCCTCTGGCAACTCGGCCAAAAGGACTGGATCGTCTACGCCAAGCCACCCTTCGGCGGCACCGAACATGTTCTCAACTATCTGGCCCGCTACACCCATCGCGTCGCCATCTCCAACCATCGACTCGTGGCCTTTGAGAACGATCGCGTCTCCTTCCGCTGGCGAGACTATGCCCATGGCGGCAAGAACAAGGTCATGACCGTTTCAGCAGACGAGTTCCTGCGCCGATTTCTTCTCCACGTTCTGCCCAAAGGCCTGGTCCGCATCCGCCACTTCGGCCTGTTCGCCAACCGAAGACGGGAAACCGCCCTCGCACGCTGCCGCCAGTTGCTCGGCGCAGCTGCCTGCGCTGATCGCCCCGAACCAACGAACCAGCTGCGTTGTCCCGCCTGCTCCGGCACTATGCTGGTCATCGAACGGATCACGAGTGCTCAACTTTACTTCCGGTCAGACCTGATCCTCGCCACCCTACAGAGGTGCAGCATTGACAGCTCATAAAACATCCAAAGTTGACGACGTCATCTACCCCTGTCGCCCGATGGCATGCTCGCGCATGCAACGCCGTCGTATGCCCGCAAGCTGCTCAAGTCCTCTCCCTACGGCACTCGCTCACGCCTCGCAGCACTCAACTCCGCTCCTCGAAGCCACTCCCACTACTCGGCCGGCTCAGTTTACGCCCAAAAACTCCCAATTAGCCCAGTCGACGCCATTGAAAATACATAGGTAGATCACCGCATCCGCCGCAAACGCCGGAGGCTCAGTTCAAACGACCCTATCGAAACTGCCCCGGACGAATGCACCGGGCTCAATCCTCGCCTCGCTCTGCCGGGGCAGTCCCGATAGGAGACCTAACGTTTCTCGAGACCAATCGGTCTTGAGAATCTTCTTTGCGTCTGACGCACCCACACGTTCTCCCGAAAGCAATTCGCGAAGGCGACAGTCTGAAGAAAAGGGTTAGGTTGCGGAGATTGTTGGTTACCCGGTGGAATTCCGTTATTTTCCTTGCCAACCACGTGGCGCAGCGTGCATACGCTGAATTCGCGCAATTCGGGTCGAGTTCAAACCGTGGCTTACAATTCGCGAATCGCGCTCACAGGGTTCCGGCGCATCGCTCGATGTGCCGGAAAGTAGCATGCCAGCAAAGACATCGCTCCCAGGAGCATGACGACGGAAACGACGGTGACGGGATCGTTGGCTCCGATTCCGTACAAGAGCCGGGCGATGAAACGTGTCAGTCCCAACGCAAACGCCAGTCCCAGCGCCATCCCAATGCCTGTGAGCCACAATCCCTGCAACAGCACGAGTCTCAGCACGTCGACGCGCGAGGCGCCCAGAGCCATTCGTACTCCGATCTCGTGGGTCCGCATTTGAGTCCGATAGGCCACAACTCCGTAGATCCCGGTCACCGCAAGAACCAGCCCGATCAGCGCGAACATGCCCGCCAGGGCGCTCTGTACGACAGCGAAACTGCTCGCCATCTGGGTACTCTCTCGCATGGGACGCACATCGAAAACTGGCAGCCGTGTATCGATTTCGTGGATGGCGTTTTCCACCGCTGGCGCAAGGTCGACCGGATTTCCCTCGGTCTTCACCTGCACGATAGTCTCATACCCCACCTGGAAAAAGCTCATATACACGATGGGCTCCGGTGACTCATTCACGAATATATGTGTCGAATTTCTCGCGACGCCGACAACCGTGAAAAGGCCGCCCCATATCCTGAGTTTCTTTCCCAGCGGATCCTGTCCCGGCCAGTATCGCCTCGCCGCGGTCTGATCCACGATGAGTACCCGCGGGGCCTTTTCATCGTCATCCGGTGTAAACTCGCGTCCTTCCAGAATGGGTATATGAAGGGATTCGAAATACCGCGGGGCCACTTCGGCGTGGTACACCTGCAAAGATTCATGGGGGTGTGGCACATACCCTTCCGGATACGCATCGTCCCCCTTGTGGCCCAAGGTCATCGGAATCCAGTCCGTAAGAGACGCAACCTTCACGCCAGGCAATGCCGACACGCGATCAAGAATCTTGTGACGGATCACCTGTTCCTCGTCGTGGCTGTAGCCGGCAATATTCAGCCCCACGGACGCAGTGAGAATGTGGTCCTGTTCAAATCCGGGATTCGCGCCGGCGAGATTCCGCAGTGTTCGCAGAAATAGCCCGGAGCAGACCAGCAGAGGAAGTGAAAGCGCGATTTGCGCCACTACCAGCCCGCTGAGCAATTTCCGGTTGCGTGAGCCGCCGGAGATGCTTGCAGACTCTGCCTTCAGTACCTCAATGGCCGGCGCGTGGGCCGAACGCCAGGCGGGGAGCGCGCCGCACAGCATGCCGGCCAACAGGGACGACACCGCAATCCCGATTACCACCTTATGGTCCATGCTCCCGTTGAGTATGAGGGGATTCGAGTTCGCCGGAAAGAACCATGCGAATGTCTTCGATGTCCACGATGTCAACACAAGGGCCACGGCTCCTGCGACGATGGAAAGCACCACGCCCTCCAGCACCATCTGCCGCACCAGTTGAATACGATTCGCCCCGAGCGACTGCCGGATGGCAAGCTCACGCCGCCGGGATACAAACCGCACCAGCGTGAGCGTAGCCACGTTCGCGCTGGTCAGCAACAGCACCACAGCGGCGAAGGCCAGCAGAATGGGCAGCGTCGCCGCCATGTATCCGTTGGCGCCGAATGGTGAGCGCCACATGGGATCCAGCGTGATCCGGTTATCGCCCAGATGATCGTCCGGAAACGCCGCGACAATATTGTGCATCACGGTGTCGAGGTCCTGGGCTGCGTGGCCACGGCTCACGCCGGGCCGCAATCTTCCTATTACGTTCAGCCAGACCGCACCACCACTGCGATGCGTCATCCGCCACACATCCGTCCCGAGGGGATCGAGCGTTACCCACAGATCTTCACGGATCCCGGGCATTGCTCCGACAACCCCCTCCGGCGCCACGCCGATCACGGTTACAGGATGCCGGGCAATCTCGATCGATTTGCCCACAATTGCCGGGTCTGCGGCATAACGGGTCTTCCAAAGCGAGTAACCCAGGACCACGTTGGGAACTGGACGTGACTCCTCTTCAGGCAGAAAGAAACGCCCCAGCACCGGCTTGATGCCGAGCACGTCGAAATAATTCGCCGACACGTTCGCAATATAGGCGCGCTCCGGCAGTGCGCCACCGGTCAGCGTAATCCAATCGTGATGATAGGCAAGTATCCCGGTGAAGGTGTGGTTCTGCTCGCGCAGATCGCGATAGTCGAGATACGAGAAGGGCGGAGTCGGAGAGAAGTTCCGTTCCCCCCGCTGCAGGCTCACAAGGTCGTCCGTGTCCCGTGCGCCAGGAATCGGACGCAACATTGTACCGTCGATCCAACTGAATACGGTGCTGTTGGCGCAAATAGCTACGGCCAGCATCGCCGTCGCGGTGATCGTGAAGCCGGGGCTCTTACGCAGTTGCCGCAACGCATAACGCACGTCCCGGCCTATTTGTTCAAACCAGCCTCCGCCCCACATCCGGCGCGTCACATCTTGCACAAGGGGAATGTTTCCAAACTCCCGCACTGCCGCCTGTCGCGCCGCCTCTGCCGTCTCGCCTCGCGCCACCCGATCTGCAATCGCCATCTGCAGGTGGGCATCGATCTCTTCCTGCAATTCGCGGTTTCGCCGCTGAAAACCGAAGTTCGAAAACCACTTCACGACTCACTCTCCTCCGGCTTGACGTACATCACCGACCCAATCGCTTCGACAATCCGCTCCCATCGGCCCAGATCCGTGGCCAACTGCTTTTTCCCCTTGGCTGTGATTCGGTAGTATCGGGCTTTTTGCTTGCTCTCTGACTGCTTCCATTCAGACTGCACCCAGCTCTGACGTTCCAATCGATGGAGAGCCGGATACAGTGATCCGGTCTCCACCTGAAGCACATCTCCGGATTGCAAACGCAAAGCCTGGACAATGCCATATCCATGCTGCGGTCCCCATTGCAGCGTCTGAAGAATGAGCATGTCGAGTGTTCCCTGCAGCAGCTCAATCCGGTTTTTATACTGGTCTTTCTCGTTCATAGATGTAGACACTCTACTCCCAATGAAGGTAGATCGTCTACTTCGTTTTGTATAGCACAGCGAGCAGCCTTGCCCACTCAGCAGATTTAAAAGTACGTCAGTTCTCAGGAGGAAAATTGGTGACTCTGCATTGGCGCTAAATCGCCAAACCACTCACCGAGCCCGGATTGGTATTGGGAAGTCGGCTTCTGTTTACGAGTGCTTTTCATCTGGCCATATAACGCCCTACTCGCCAGCGAGCGTGGATAGGCTCTGGCCAGCCGCGATGGAGGCGGCTGGAATGAGCAGACACGCCAAGGGCAAATACCCGAAACCAAAGCGCCCCAAGACTAAACTCGGTCTTCCTGATCTGGATCACAGCAAATCGGCGGTCCTGGACAGCCTTCGGTCACCCGAGTCCAAACGTGGGTATCGGCACGCCATTGATGAATTCATTCAGTGGTACTGCTCCGAGCCACGACTTTCGTTCAACAGGGTTGTTGTCACCCGCTATCGCTTATTCCTTGAGAATCGACAGCTTGCGGGGGGAACGATCAATGGACGACTCGCCGCTGTACGGCGGCTCGCCTATGAAGCCGCGGACGCTGGCTTGCTCAGTCCGGAACTCGCTGCTGGCATCCGACGTGTGAAAGGTGCCAAGAAGTTGGGTGTGAGGCTTGGGAACTGGCTCACAGCCGAAGAAGGCCGCCGCCTGTGGCAGTCGCCTGATGCAGACACCCTCAAAGGAAAGAGGGATCGGGCGATTCTCGCCGTCTTGCTGGGGTGCGGACTTCGACGCCGCGAGTTGGCTGATCTGGACTTCAGGCATTTGCAACAACGCGAGGAGCATTGGGCGATAGTTGATCTTGTTGGTAAAGGCGGGCACATCCGAACCGTTCCTGTACCCGACTGGGTGAAAACGACTATCGATGAGTGGCTGGCGGCAGCTTCGATTTCGGCCGGGAGACTTTTCCGATGTGTCTGTCGAGCAGGCAAACATTGGGGTGATGGCGTAACAGAACGATTAGTCTGGCACGTCGTGAAGCAATACGCGAGAAAACTCGGACTTGCCCAAGTAGCACCGCATGATCTTAGGCGTTCGTGTGCCAAGTTATGTCATGCTTCGGGTGGAGAATTGGATCAGATCCAATTCCTTCTCGGGCACGTCTCCGTGCAGACAACTGAACGCTATCTCGGCTGCAAGCAGCGGATTCGTGGAGCGGTGAACGACTGCATCGGTATCGAACCCTAGCCACGGCGCCCGCTCCAATGGAGCGGGCCGCCGACTACCCGTCAAATTGGATCAAACTCGCTTCGTTAGAATTTGAAATGGCGCGATCGCGCAGGTTTCAATGGCTACGCTGATTTGATTCCCACCGTGAACCTACTGATGCAATGGGGATTCGGGCGGCAAAGCTGCCTCAAGATTGATTTGTTCTCCAGTGATGGGGTGGTGGAACTTCAGAAATTGGGCGTGCAGGAAATATCCTCCGTCGCCGGGAAGGCCGGGGAGATTTTCGAGAGGCTGGCCGGCCAAGCCGTACAGAGGATCGCCTACCAGGGGATGGCCGATGGATGCCAGATGGATTCTGATTTGGTGAGGGCGGCTCGAATTTAGGCTTACCTCAAATGTTGTGGTGCGGGTGGTGCGTGAGATCACGTTTGCCAATGACTTTGACGGTTTGCCACTTGGATTGGCGGCCCACACGGAACCAATGAGCGGATGCGGTACGAGGCCGATGGGTGTGAGGATTTCGTAGGCGTCGTGCTGTGCAGTGTTTTGAGCCAGTGCCCGGTAAGTTTTTTGAGTTTTGAGTGTGTTCCAGCTTGCGAGTAGATGAGAGGCGGCCTTCGGAGTTTTGGCGAAGAGGACGATGCCGTGGTGGCTCGGCCCAACCGATGAACAGGATTTGCGTTGGGGGCTCGCTCTTGCACCAACCGCAGGAGAGTGTTCTCCATGAAGCCGCCACCGGGAAGGGTGGGCAGCCCGCTGGGTTTGCTGACGGCCAACAAATGGGGATCTTCAAACAGGACTTCGAAGTGCTGCGGAGAGTCTGGTTCGATCCAAGGTGGACGGTTCCAGACAAGGGTTTGGCCTGAAGTGACCGATTCGCTTCCGGTGGCGGTGACTCCGTTAAGGGTGACTTCGCCGTTGTTCAAGTTTTGTTGCCAGGCTTGTGGGGTTGAGTGGGAGTAGAGGCTTGCCAAGTGGGAGAGCAGGATCTGCCCATCGTATTTGCTGCTGATGATTGTGGTGTAGGCATAACCCCGGTTGAGCATGTAGTTTGAGTTTAAGCTACTGGCATCTGCGGCAGGCATTGCTGGGGTTGGAGCGACACTGGATTTAGGCAGCAAGAGTTTGGAATGCATCCAGCGTAGGGAACCAGATTCCGCGCGGATCGCGCGCGACTCGGAAGTGATCTACCCGGACGAGAAGCGCCAAGTGTGACCTACGGCGTGTCGTCTGCTCTCAGTTGTCGGTTTGGCGACTATACGTCCAAGTGGTTTCCGTGACCGGCGTGTCACGGGAGTGACTAGGTCGGGCCGGCAGACTTCCCACAAGAAGACTTCGGGGAACTTCTCATCTTGCCGGTCGGAAAAGCACCGATGCGGTCCAGCGTCCGCATGCGTTCAGGTCACACGAAGCCGATTTCTCGCCAACCGAGCTTGGCAACCGCGGCCAACCTCCGGAGTGCCAAATACTCGTTCTGGATCAGTTCCAACCTCACCACCTCGTGATGATGACCAAACTCAGTTATGCTCGTCCTAGAAATCTGGCAACGGGAAACACAGGATCGAACGGAAGTGGCGGGTACGAAATGAACGCATGTCGCCTCTCGTCTGTGGCATTGGCACTCGTCGGGTGGTTTGCTTCAAGCCAGGCCCAGACCGGCTGCAAGCCGAGTGACCCAGCCGGCTATTTTGAAGGCACCGCGACCAGCCAGCAGGAGGGCAAGCTCGATGTTTCGCTCAACCTTCGTTGCGACAGCGGGCGCTATGCGGGCGAACTGGTCACGCTGGTCGGCGCCTACACCGTCAAGGACGGTCATTTCGAGGCAAGCCAGCTGCATCTGAACCTCGAGTCCGGCGCAGACACGGTAACCATTGAGGCCGCGATCGATGCTGGAGTCTTGCGTGGCAAGTTCGTCACTGCTGCCGACACCGGCCCCGTAGAATTGCACCGCACAGGCGACGCCAAGAACGCTGCGGCCGCCGCAGAGGGGCTTAGGGTTCCCAAACGCTCGAATTCGAAATCGTCCAACCCGAGCGACAGTCCACAACAGATTCGAACATCGATGCGGTCCTGAAGCCTTTCCTTGCGACCTTAGAGTTTCGCCAAAGGAATCGTTACTATGTAATTCGGGAGGCACGCTCCGCAACTGCGATGACATACAGGCTCAGCAGTGCGCAGATAGGCCAACTGGGAGGACAAGCGGCCGTTAGTGCCGTCTTGGACGCGGAGGTGAAACTCGAAGCGAAGGGAGGTGGGGTCTATGAACTCCGCCAGACTTTCCCTGAACGACTTGCCGTGATGTTCCTTCCCGAGGAACTTGCACCGGTACGTGCGGGTTTGGGCGCCGGCGATACCGAACTTGGGCGACTTCCCGTGACCGAGATCCTTGAATGGTCGGACAGTTCGCCGTCTCCAAGGAGACATAGCACTAGAAACAGCAAGTGAGGCGCCTGGTGTCCAACGTCCGAGTCAAATGTTGGCTCAGCCGCTGGCATCAGCTAACCTAAAGACATGTCTGTAACTGTCGAGCGGGCCATGGAACTGATTCGTGAGAACAGTCCGGGTTCAATTGACCGGGCGCTGGAGCTGCTGCAGAACACGGTGTACTCCTTCAGCATGAAGGTCTGCGGTCATCCGGAGGATGCCGAGGACACCATGCAGGACGTCCTGCTGAAATCGATCCCACATCTCGCCAAGTTCGACAATCCGCGAGCGCTAAAGGTTTGGCTGTACAAGGTGGCGCGGAACCACTGTGTGAGCCGTCGGCGCGGCGACAAGAACTCCTTCACTAAGAACTTATCTCTCGATGCCCTGATGCCGGACAGTCGTGAGATGCGGCGACTGTTAAGCCGGACGCCCAGTCCCGAGGCTGCTGCGCTCAGCAACGAAACCGCCGAACAGCTCCAGCAAGCCGTGCTTAGCTTGCCTCCACAATATCGCATAGTACTGGTATTGCACGACATGGAGGATTTAAGTACGTCCGAGGTTGCCCAAATCCTGGGGATCCGCGACGGCACGGTGCGCGTCCGGTTGCATAGAGCACGCCTCTTCGTACGCCGATACCTTTCCCGCATCTCCAGCGGAAAAGGCCTCCAGATCCATGCCGGTGCGGAGCAAGTGCACCCCCAGCGCTGCCGCCGTCTGTTCGCCGCTTTGTCGGATTACATGGATGGGATCGTGGATGACGCCATGTGTGAGGAGATGGACCGTCACATCGGCGATTGCGTGCCATGTCAGGCCTTTCTGTCGAGCTTGCAACACGCCGTGGCGCAGTGCCGATCCTACTCTCCCGGCTGCGAGTCTTCTCGAGCACAGGAACTTCGCCGGGAACTCGTGGTGAAGTACCAGCAGGCTATGGCCGCTTTGGAGAAGCAGCGCGCTGTCCCGACCAACTAAGGCGGCTGACCAGCCGCGGGCAGTTTCCCGTTTCGGGAATCGCGCCTTTCTGACCCCCAAGAAATCCTGTAACAGTATCACCGGTCACTGCGTTTCTTCCTGTAGCCCGATGTAATGGGCTTGCCGGGCTCCTTTCCTTGGCTCGGCAGTCGCGGAGAGAAACATGATTTCTGCCAGTGTAACGTTGACTCAGCCTGAAGGCACTCATCGCCAATTCGTAGCCACCAGCGGTTCCGGACATCATTTGCTAATCGACGATCCCGCCGGCAATACCGGTGCCAAGCCTATCGAGCTCGTCGCCATTGCCCTTGCCGGATGCACCGCCTTCGACGTCATTAACATTCTGCGCAAGAAGCGCCAGCAAGTAACCGGATACGAAGTCAAGGTCGAGGCTGACCAGGCTTCCAATCCTCCGCAGGTCTTCACCCAGGTTCGCATTCATCACATCGTGACGGGAAACGACCTCTCGTCCCAGGCAGTCGAAGAGGCTATCCGACTTTCGGAAGAGAAATATTGCTCTGTCGGCGCGATGGTGAAACAGAGGGCTGAGCTGCAGACCACGTTCGAGATTGTGCCGGCTGCACAGGCTGTTCTGGTCGGAGCCTGAGGATGGTGTGGGCAAATGCTCTGGTAAATCGAATCTCGGATGACAAGCCTCAACCCCGGGGGGCACTCATCCTGGTGCTTGTTTCAGCTGTGTTGCTCCTGTTGGGGACTGTGCCGTCGGTGGCGCAAAATGCTCCCACGCCTCTTACCCTGCCCCAAGCCGTCAGCATGGCGTTGGAAAAGAACCCGCTCCACAAGGCTGCGTTAGCGGGTACGCATATTTCCCTCGCCGAGATTCGCGAATCACGCTCGCCGCTTATGCCCAAGATCATGTTTACCGAGAGTGCGTTGCGTGGCAATGATCCCGTGTTTGTTTTTGGCTCCCGGCTGCGGCAGCAGAACTTTACCCTCGCTGACTTTGCGCTCAACCGGCTCAACACGCCCACGCCCATCAGCAATTTCTCTAGCCGCTTCTCCGGGCAGTGGAGCCTTTTCGACGGTCTGCAAAGCTGGTACGGCGTGAGCCGCTCTAAGTACATGCAGCAGGCTTCGGAGCAGCAACTCGATCGTACCGGCCAGGAACTGGTCTACCAGGCGGTGCAGGCTTACAAGGCGGTGTTGCTGGCACAGAAGCAAGCCGCTGTTTCCGAGGACACATTGAAGACTGCACAGGCCATCGAGGCCCAGAGCCGAGCCCGCGTCGAAAGCGGCATGGCGGTGGATTCCGATCTGCTCAGCGCCCAAGTGGCTACAGCATCGCGGAAACAGGAACTTATCCAGGCGCAGAACTCGCTCGCCTTGGCACGCACACAATTAGCGCTCGCCATTGGGATGCCGTCTGCCACTTTGTACGAACCGCAGGAAAGTCTCGGCGAGCAGGGCTTCCCGGTTCCCGCCGTCGCCGACCTGGAGGAGCAGGCACTGGCTAAGCGTCCTGACCTCAGGCGGATTGAATTGGAGCGTAGTGCCCAGGCAAAAAGTATTTCCATGGCCAAGGGCGCCTTCGCCCCGCGGCTCAACGTCTTTGGCTCATGGGAAACCGACAGCCCTTCTCCGGGTTGGAATGGCGGCAATAACTGGATCGCGGGAGCCGAAGTACAGTTCGACCTCTTCGATGGCGACAGCAAGCGTGCTCACCTCGCAGTGGAAAGAGCGAAACAGGAACAAGCAACCGCCATGCGCGACGCTTTTCGAGACCAGATCCGCCTGCAAGTTCGCAAGGCTTATTACGACTACGACGCTGCCCGCCAACAGCTCGAAGTTGCCCGTGGAGCCATTCAGCAGGCGGAAGAAAGCCTGCGGATCAACCGGAACCGCTATGACGGCGGACTGACCACGGTCAGCGATCTGTTGCGGGTGGAAGAGGCCGCACATCGCGCCCAGACTGACTACTGGCAGGCGGCATATCGCATGCAAACAAGTTACGCCGGAGTGGAACTGGCTGTCGGCACCCTAACTCCCGGCTCTCCGGCGGTGACCCAATGAATCGCAGAAACCACTTCAACGCTAGGACGTCCAAGTCTCCAGCTGTCATCCTGCGCGAGGACCGTGGTTCGAGTCGAAGGACCCCCATCGCTGCCACAACGATTCTGCTGGTTTCACTTGCTCTTTTTTTCACCGCCTGTTCCACCCAGAAGCCAACAGCTATCTCCACTCCGGAAACAGTCTCCGGCGTCACCCTCTTCACCGCGCTGCGCACAACCGTTCCCGACTACATGGAAGCAACCGGCACAGTTCGTGCGGAAGATTCCGCTCAACTCGCCAGCCAGATGATGGGAACGATAACCCATGTCAACGTTCACGAAGGCGATCACATCCGTCGCGGAGAAGTTCTCATCAGTATCGACGCTGCCCAGCCTCGTGCCGCCTACCAGAATGCCACCGCCAGCGTGCATTCTTCCGACCAGGCCATTGCGGCCGCCGATGCCGATTACTCGCTGGCCGAAGCCACCATGCAGCGCTACCAGATGCTTTACGACAAGAAGTCGGTCAGCCCGCAGGAATTCGACGAAGTGAAGACAAAGCTCGCCGCGGCAAAGGCCCGCCGCGACGCTGCTCATGCCGGGCGCGCACAAGCCGAGGCATCTCTCGCCGAGGCTAATACCGTCGTCGGCTTTTCCAGCATCCGCGCTCCCTTCAACGGCGTAGTCACGGCCAAGCTCGCTGACGTTGGGGCCATGGCCGCGCCGGGTGTTCCGCTCCTGACGGTCGAAGATCCCAGCCACTTTCGCCTCGAAGTTCAGGTCGATGAAAGTCAAATGAGAGCGGTCCATCTGGGCGCGGCGATTCCCGTCGTGATCGACGCATTGGGCGTTCCGGCAATTTCCGGCAAAATCATCCAGATCGCCCCGGCCGCCGATCCCTCAAGCCGCAGCTTCACCGTCAAGATCGAATTGCCACCCAATCCCCAGATCCGCTCCGGCCTCTTCGGGCGCGCACAATTTCCTCGAGGTCAGCGGCAATCCATCCTCGTACCCCAAGCCGCGCTCGTACATCGCGGCCAGCTGGACGCCGTCTACGTCGTCGATAAGGACCAGATCGCGAGCCTTCGCTACATCACGCTGGGCAAACCTTCCGCCAAAGATGTCGAAATCCTCTCCGGCCTCGACAGCGGTGAACGCGTTGTCGCCGATGCCGGCGGACGCGAACTGAGTGGAAAACGAATTGGAGTGCAGTAACCATGTCGGCTGAGGAGAGAACTCCGCTTCGTTTTGCCGGGTCGGTGGCGCACGCCTTCATCAACTCCAAGCTGACGCCGCTATTCATCGCGGGAGCCCTGCTGGCCGGAGCCTTCGCAATTCTCATGACGCCTCGGGAAGAGGAGCCGCAGATTGTCGTGCCCATGCTCGACGTCTTCGTGCGCATGCCCGGAGCTACGCCTGCCGAAGTGCAGCAACGGGCGACCATCCCGATGGAGCGACTGCTGCGCGAAGTGCCCGGCGTGGAGTACGTGTACTCCATCAGCCAACCCGGCATGAGCATGCTGGTGGTTCGCTTCTATGTCGGCACCAAAGAAGAAGACGCGATTATCAAGGTTTATAACAAGCTGTATTCCAACTTCGACCGCATCCCGCAAGGGGTCTCGCAGCCGCTGATCAAGGTGCGCTCCATCGATTATGTGCCTATCATGGCGCTCACGCTGTGGGGCGAGCACTACAGCGGTTACCAGCTTCGCCAGATCGCCGGTGAACTGGAACATCAGCTCAAGCAGATCGGCGACGTCTCCGAGACCAAGATCATTGGCGGATTACCTCGCCAGGTCCGGGTGGTGCTCGACTCGCAACGGCTGGCGGCTTACGGGATGACCGCCGGCGCTGTCACCACACAACTTGAGCAGGCCAACTCCCGCAGTTCATCCGGAAGTTTTGCTCAGGATAACCAGGAGTTTCAGGTCGAGGCCGGACGCTTTCTCGGTAGCGCCGAAGACTTGAGGCAGGTGGTCGTTGGAGTTTCTCAGGGCAAGCCGGTGTACTTGCGCGACGTGGCCACAGAGATCGTGGATGGTCCCGCCGAACCGGAAGACTACGTCTTATATGCGAACGCTGCCGGCGCTCCCAAAGCCGCGCCGCATGGTGAGTATCCCGCAGTCACCATCACGCTTGCCAAGCGCAAAGGCACCAACGCCACGATCATCAGCGAAGCGGCGGAAAACAAAATCGCCGACTTGCGCGGATACCTTCTGCCTGCCGACCTTAATGTCACCGTCACTCGCAACTACGGTGAAACTGCCAAGGACAAATCCGACGAACTGCTGAAGCATCTCTTCCTGGCTACGCTTTCGGTCACGCTGCTGATTGCCCTCGCACTCGGCTGGCGCGAGTCGGGCGTAGTACTGATCGCCATCCCGGTGACTCTGGCGCTCACCTTATTCATCTTCTACATCTTCGGCTACACGCTGAACCGAGTCACGCTCTTCGCTCTCATCTTCTCCATCGGCATCCTGGTTGACGATGCGATTGTCGTGGTCGAGAACGTTGTGCGGCATTTCCGTCTGCCTGAGAGTAAGGGCCGAGCGCTTTCCGATGTAGCGGTCGAAGCGGTGGACGAGGTTGGCAATCCTACCATCCTTGCGACCTTCGCGGTGATCGCCGCGATCCTGCCTATGGCCTTCGTGCGCGGACTGATGGGCCCATACATGCGTCCCATTCCTGTGGGCGCATCGGCGGCAATGTTGTTTTCGCTGATCGTGGCGTTCGTAGTGTCACCATGGGCTGCGCTGCGTCTGCTGCGCCACTACGCTTCCGGCGACGGACACCAGCACGAAACCGAAGGCTGGACCACGCGCCTCTACCGCTGCATCATGAATCCGCTGGTCGAAAATCCCCGCCGCCGCTGGCTCTTTCTCGCCAGCGTGGTGGTTATGCTTTTGCTGGCCTGTTCGCTGGTGGCATTCAAGCTGGTCAAAGTGAAGATGCTGCCCTTCGACAACAAGAGCGAGTTCCAGGTGATGGTCGACATGCCCAACGGAACCACGCTGGAGCAGACCACCCACGTAGCCCAGGAGTTGGGGCAGTATCTCGGCAAACAGCCTGAAGTGCAGAACTACCAGATCTACTCTGGCATCTCGGGCCCTTACAACTTCAACGGGTTGGTTCGTCACTACTTCCTGCGACACGGCACCAATCAAGCTGATCTCCAGGTCAACCTGTTAAACGGGCACCAGCGTAGCGCACAAAGCCACGACATCGCCAAGCGCCTTCGCCCCGGGTTGGTCGAGATCGGCAACCGTTACGGCGCGCGCATCAAGGTCGCCGAGGTACCGCCCGGGCCTCCCGTGCTGCAAACGCTGGTTGCCGAAATTTATGGCCCTGACTACCAACAGCAGATCGAGATGGCCAAGCAGATCAAACATATCTTCCAGACCACGCCTGGCGTGGTGGACGTCGACTGGTACGTCGAAGACCCGCAGGTAAAGTACGACCTGAAAGTCGATCTCGACAAGGCCGCGCTGCACGGTGTCTCCGCCGCGAACGTGAGCCGCACCCTGGAAATCGGGCTGGATGGCGCGACCGCTGGCCTGCTGCACGCACCTGATTCGCGCGAGGACATTCCCATCCGCGTGCAGTTGAGCCGGGCCGACCGCTCCAGCATCGCTTCACTGCAATCGCTGCACCTTCCCAGTATTGGCGGTGGCCAGGTTTCCATTGGCGAGCTGACAGATGTCGAGAAAAAGACCATCGACACCACCCTCTACGGCAAGAACCTGCATCCCGTCGTCTACGTGCTGGGAGATGTTGCCGGCGAAGAAGAGAGTCCGGTCTACGCCATCCAGAAAATGGCGAAAGCCATCGACCAACTCAAGACGTCTGACGGTTATCACATCAAGCAATACAACGTCGCCATGCCCACCGAGACCGATCGTCTTGCCATGAAATGGGATGGCGAGTGGCACATCACTGTGGAGGTGTTTCGTGATTTGGGACTCGGCCTTCGCCACCGTGCTGGTTCTGATTTACGTGCTGGTTGTGGGATGGTTCCGCTCGTTCATCGTGCCGTTGGTGATCATGGCCCCGATCCCGCTGACCCTGGTCGGCATTCTGCCCGCCCATGCTTTGATGGGTGCCTTCTTCACCGCGACTTCGATGATTGGCTTCATCGCTGGAGCAGGGATTATCGTCCGAAATTCCATCATCCTGGTGGATTTCATCGAGCTTCGCCGTGCGCAGGGTATGAGCCTTGAGCATGCCGTGGTCGACGCCGGCGCCGTGCGATTCCGTCCCATGCTGCTGACTGCTGCTGCCGTGGTCGTGGGCGCCAGCGTAATTCTGTTCGACCCAATCTTCCAGGGACTCGCAATCTCTCTCATGGCGGGCGAGGTAGCTTCCACTCTACTGTCGCGTATGGCTGTTCCCGTCCTTTACTACATGGTGGAAAAACACAGGCGAGCGGCGTCGAGCAGCAATTCGGTTCCGGCGCGGGCTCAGGAGGTACACGCATGACAATCGAACGTGGTTTGCGACTGATGGCGGGAGTCTTCGTTTTGCTATCGCTGGCGCTGGGGCATTGGGTCAATTCCTATTGGTATCTGTTCACTGCATTCGTAGGACTAAACTTGTTGCAATCGGCATTCACCAACTGGTGTCCGGGAATGTGGATGCTGGCGAAGCTTGGACTGAAGCCGGCCGGCGGTGTGTAATAGAAAGGGGGTCAGATGCCTGGTTGGTTACTGTTTGTCGCATTCGTTGTTGTCTACCTGGCGCTGACGCAGTGGCTTCTGCCGAAGCTCGGCATTCCCACTTGAAGGGTCCGACGCGGCGTCGAGTCTCGACGCGAAACCAATAACGAGCCAAGTTCGTCCGTGAGCCAGTCAACTTCTGTAGAGAAGAACTGTTCGCCATAGTTCCGCCGATCAGTGGTTGTGGGAGGCTCATAGACTTAACCTCGGCGTTGCTGATCCGGAGGTAAAGAATGCCTCCCACAACAAGCGAAACCATGACAGCCATTGTGCAAGTCGAATATCGACCCAGTCTCTTGTCGATCCGTGAGGATATTCTTCAATCGCTAGGGCATCCAGTGGTGTCTGTTTTGGGGTCGCGTTCCGCGCGACGCATCGATCTATCCGGTCGTCCGGTAGGAGTCGTCATGATCGGACACGGAGCTCCTTGGCAAGAACGACTCAAGCTTATCGCGCACTTTCGGGAAACTCTGCCTGGGGTTCCCATCGTGGCGCTCTTGCGCCGCCGCGACAACGTCTTCAACAGGGCAGATTTCAATTGTCCCGCAGACAATCCCCCGCTGTGGATAACAGTAATTCGGGATGCTCTCGCCGGTATCCAGTGAGCATTTGCTGAGCTCGTAGTCCGCATCGCAGAGCACACTAATGAAATAGCTCTCTTCACGGCGCCGAATGTTCTCACGGAGCAGATTTTTTGATCTTCGCCCGGATGATCAATTGCGCTCCGCTTTCCAGCTTCACGTCCTTAGTATTCGTGTGAAGCACGGCGCCCTTTCGATGGTTTGCTTCGGAGCTTGAGGCTTACGCCGAAGGGGGCCACTCGAACGGTGCTCGGGGGGTACCGTTACTCTGAGCAACAGGCCGCTGCCTCCACCCAAATGCACATTCTTGTCAGACTCCAAAATAATCTGACCTACTGGATTCTGCCTGCCAGCATGGGCGATTTTCAGGTTTTCAAATCCGTACGCGCCGCAGGCCGAAGGCGAGAACAACCAAAGCGCCTGCGGGCGGTCGTTGCCGGCTACCACTCCCCGACACCCGCCATCTCGCGAGGCAAGCGGCTTCGCGGTCACATCGCCGGCGACGGTCGATTTCCCTACCACTTGGCCGTCAGGCGACATCACCATTTCCGCTCCGCGATAGACAGCATCTCCCCCTATTTGCACCGTGACCCAATCGCTTTCGCTCGTTCCGCGGTCAGCAAAGGCGGTGGTCGGCACTTGGGCTTCGAAAACATCCATCATGGAGGCCAACGAGCGCAGGCTTGTGGTCACAGGAACTTCGGCGCCACCCGTCGTCAACCGATCAAATGAGATCACGAGGCGTGAACCGAAAGCTCCTGTTGGCCGCGTTACTTCGACGACGTGCCCAATCAACTTGGAGCCAGCTCGAATTCGCGTCTGGGAAGACAGGGGAATGTCTTGCATTACTCTCGTTTTGATTTTCTGACCTACCTTAACTTTTCTGGCGTCCAGTGTGGTCTGCAGCATCACGGGGATGATCGTTCCGGCTGGAATCTCTTGCGCAATCAACGTCGAAGCTAGCAACAACAGACTCGACACAAAAAGCTTGAACCCACGCATGCTAATCGGCTCCCACGCCGAGGAAGTGCTCTTATCTGCTCCCTGTCCAACGCTCACGGTCGGTCGACACGTGCCTGCCGGCATCAGCCCTGACGCCTCGTTCGAATACATTCTGTATATCACCGATTTCACTCCCGAATCGGCTGCGGCCGCACCCCACGCTGTTGATATTAGCCATGACTTCGATGCTCGTCTTGAGGTTTGGCATTTGCTGTCGGAGCGAGTTGATAAAGGCGATGCGCTTCAGCACGGGCGTGCAGAGCAGTATTGTGAGGCCGTGCGTCGTACTCTTCCCAACGGCGAAGCCTCTTGGTGCTCACCGAGAGAATTGGAGCATGGAGCGAGAGCTGACGAGATTTTGGAGCGCACAAGAGACGATAGTGCAGGCCTGATTGTGCTTGGAGTCAAAGGCGAGTCTCAATTCGCCAGGCATCTCCACAAACTCTGGCATTCCAACTCGTCGCAACCGCCGCGTGCCTCGTCTTCGCCGTACGTGGCTGACGCTGAAAATCAGGATCAATGCCCTGCCGGGTCGCACATCTTGGATACTTCTTTGGCGCTCTTTACTTCAAGAGCGGGCAGCTCTTCTGCCGTAGAGGCGGCATGGATTACGGTTGTGTCGAGCGTTCTAATCGTAGGCTTCCCGGTAATTTCGACTTCGTGCCCGACATAATGGCTGAGCCTCGCCGTATCACCTGTAAGATCTGTGACCGCCCCGTCCTTGCCTGTGACTGTGTAATGGCCGCCCGAGCTTTTTAAGCAACCGTCGACAGTGTTTGGGCCGGTGGGCGCCAGCCAGATATCCGCTCCGGGATGCCCCTCTTGCGCCTGCAAGCAAAGCGAAGAGCTGAGCAGCAGCAAAACAAGGAGCAGTGTCTTGCGCATAAACAACCCGCTAGAGCGGGTACCTGCGTTTTCGATTAACAGGAGAGCAGCACTTGCTCCGACACGCCAGCCTTGACGATTGCTCATGCATTGCCGCCTTTAACGCCTGAGCGTCTACCGGTTACGGCTGCGAAGAGAACAGAACTCGGGTCGATCAGGCCGGCTTCTGTGCTTACAAGAACCTGCACAATACGTTTCACCGCATCATCACAAAGCTTGATGGTCTGCTCATCGTTGGTCAGGAAGGCGGCATTCTGAACCACCGACAGGGCGTTGCGCAGATGGTGATTTAGGTATATGCCAATCTGTTCCTGTTCCCTCTCTCGGAGTTTCAAGCTGACCTCCGCCCTCACGGCGCGAGAACTGAAATACATGGCGGTGGCGGCGTTTAAGAGGTTGACGAAGATCATGGAGAGAAGAAGTAGCTCGCGATGAGGTTGGTGCAGCCAATCCGTCAACGAACCGCGTAGAACCCTGATGCAGATCAACTCCGTGATCAGGCTAAATGCAAACACTGACAACCCAACCTCCAGCGGTCGTCGGTTCATAGCAAACCCCTCTTTCTAGAGGCACGCGACTTGTAACGATCAGTCACACGCGCCCACAATATTGGCCAAACTGCGCCAGGAAACGGTGCTTACGATTTCGCAGACCGCGCACTTTTTTCAAGCCCTGCGTGCGTCGGCTCGTAATCCGTATCGAGATCCAACCAGTACACGGCGCTGATGCCCAATTCGAGCAGCGCCTGCTCGACCTTCGAATCCAGCCGACGGCCCTCACTACGTTCACACAAAACGAGAGTGGCCCCGGGCGGAGTCCAGTGGACGAGGTTGCTAAACTCAGCCCTGGAAACCACCAATGCGTCGGGGATGCGGGTAACAGCTCGCGAGCCCGGCTGCGTGGGACGTAAGTCGATGATGATGCGATTTGTTTTCAGAACCAGCAAAGCAGCAGAAATGACGAGATGGCGAAGGCCCGCGTCGGAGTAATTCAAGGAGCTCCAGACGAGGACCACAGTCGCATATACTACATACATGATTAATATCGTCTTCATGACGATGCCCCATCTAAATCGCCGCTGCTATTTTTCCTCCCATGTCGAGACTCAGCTGGCCCGATCTCCGTTTCCGTCTTCCAGCCGGGGATTTCGGAGATAAGATGCAAAGAAGCGAAGTAGAAACGGCGTCTGAGTGCTGATGCCGTTGAACAGCAGGATGGGAAGATCCGGCCGCAGCATCTTCATGTCAGCTCGTACGGCTGCACCGGTGGCGCCGGGCAGATCGTATTCCAGAAGCACTCCTTCAATCAGCTCTGTCACCAGCAGGCCCAGAGCTTCTTTGGCAGTATTTGCCGCAAGCACCTCACACCCGGTTTTCTCCAGACCGTGCTTCAGCGTTGCCATGTAATCAGGCCGGTTCTCGACACAAAGGACTCGCATCGGATTCACATCCATCTCTCAGTTGCCAGCAACGGGCGTTATCATTCGTTTTGACCATGTCGCCTTCGGCCCCTTTAACGCTTTTCTCGCGATTCAGGACGACGCGGGAGCCTAACGAGATGCTGGCTTGCTAATAAATTTGCCTGGGCTGCAGATATCTACGAATGCGAAAACAGAACTGAAAAGCAAGCTCGCATCGCTCCGGCAGATGCGCCCTGGAGCCAGTATGGGTTGTTAGCTGGAGGGTGGGGAACGATTGTAATGGAACCCTTTGTGGTGGAAGGTGGGAATTGATTCCTTTTCAAGGATGACCCCGAGGTTTGGGGCGGCGGGAGGAGCCAACTGCGACACTCTAGGCGCAGAGATCCACTCGAATCCGTGGTGATCGAAGCATAGCCTGTGCTCGGCTTGCACACCGCATTGGACGATTGATTTATGTGAGAGGACTTGTGGGAAGGAGGACGGCGGGCGAACACGAACGACTATAAGCAGGAGGATTGAGGCACACACAACGCCGGTACGTACCAAGGACGTTCCGGCTGATCCCCTTCGCGAATGCCCGCTGTACGCCAAGAGCATCCCCCACTGCTGATTGGACGATTCTAGTTCACATTTGGTTCACTGTGCTAGTTTTTTTGTCCGTTGCCAGGCTGCATACATTGGCGGACGGTTGCCCCGGTCTGAACCTGTCGGTCGTAGTCGCGTCGTGAAAACCTCCGCCCATCAATATCTGCGATGGGTTATGCTCCTTTGTTGCCATTAAATCTGGGACGCCGGTCCAAAGCAGTGCGCTACGCTAGCGGCAATTCATGAAATATCCCGTCGCCGAGAAATGAAAGGGCGGCGGTATACGGTGATGTGCTGAGGCTATCGGTCACCTTTCCTGATTGGCCGCGAAGGTCGAGTTGCGGCAATGTGTCGGCGAGGTTACAAATGCCACCCGTGAGTAGCGGACCGAGTCCCTGCTGCAGGCGAAATCACTGAAGCGGGGTTGCGCGTGTACAAAGAGCTGATGCCGATGAAAAAGGAACATCTGGATCTTGAGAACGCGGTAGTGTGGATTCCCGATTCCAAGACGCCCAACGGAGTAGCGGAAGTGCCGTTGACGCCCTTGGCGGTGGAAGCATTTCGGGACCAACTTCGCCTGTCTCCGTGCAGTCCGTATCTATTTCCAAGTGATGAGAATCCGAGTGGCCACCAGAAAACTCTGAAGACAGTCTGGCACGCCACTCTGCGGCGGGCTGGTATTCCGTATTTCCGCATCTACGATCTGCGATCCACCTACGCGACGCGGCTGAGTGCCGGCGGCGTTGCGGACGAATGGGTCACTCAGCTGTTGAGGCAAGGAGACGCCAAGGTGTTCAAGAAGTATTCTCAGATGAAGCTGCAGATGAAGCGCGAAGCCTTAATCAAGCTGAATCGGCAGGCGAACGAACAGAACATCGGTTTTGACACAACGAGGGTCAACTGACGGGGTTTTGGCACAGTTTTGACACAGTTTTAGCGGACTTCGCGCCGAAAGAGGGCCTCGCTCCGTGGTTCCATTGGTTGAAGTGGTTTAGAATCAGTGAAGCAAAAGAGTCGGGGCGTAGCGCAGCCTGGTAGCGCACCTGCCTTGGGCGCAGGGGGTCGGAGGTTCAAATCCTCTCGCCCCGACCAAACTTGTTTCTAGTTGGTTATTTACCACAAGAAATCATTTATGGATCGCTTGGTTAGCCATTTCTTGTCCGCAGCCAATTAGCCCCGCTGGATCGGTAAGGTAATTATTTCCCTATCGCTCTACGTGCAGAAATTGGGTTTACTGGCTACCCGAACATCAAGTCTCACGTTCTATTGGCGGTTTGGCCTGGTGCCTCGAATCCCACGTTCGTGATTTTCCGTTCTGGTTTCTTTATTGAGAGCCGTTCTGTTTAAAGTCCATGCTATAAGCCACAAACCGAGACCGTTCAAGGATCCGCCCACATCAGTGCTTCAGGACCATTCTGCATGTTATTGTCTGTCCCGTATAAAGGTAGGGAAACACAACAGCAGCCAACCAGGGGATTCTGCAAAGAGTGACATAGCATGTTGCCCTTCATCCGCATAACTGCAGGATGGCCCCGTCGAGTGCTCCACGCAGATTTCCTCTTTGAACTCGCGGTACACAGCCGTATGATGGCGCGGACGCCCGGACTGAGTTTATGGTGCCCTCGCACGCCGGGATTAACCATGAAATCTCTGATCATCGCTGCTGTTCTTATACTCATCTGCGCGCTGCTGTTTTTTCAGCCGGGCGACTACTTGATTATCAATAACCCTGAGAAGTCAGACGCGATCGTAATGCTTGCAGGTGACCAGGTTGACGGGCGGTACTGGCACGCCCTGGAACTGCTTCGCGGTGGCTACGGGCAACATCTTCTGGTAGATGCGGGCACAGGTATGGTCTACGGGCATTCCTACTCGGATCTGGCAGCGGATTTCATAGCCCGGACGGCGGGAGAAAACATTTCCCAAGTCAGTGTCTGTCCTGTCGAAGGTGATTCGACAAAGGAGGAGGCTTCGCAAGTAAGAGAATGCCTGGCGAAGCTGCAACCACTGCCGCGTTCGGTCGTGCTAGTGACGGACGACTACCATACCAGACGCTCTCTCTCAATCTTCCACCAGCGTCTACCCCAAATTCACTGGACGGCAGCGGCAGTTAGCAACGACTTTCTGTTTGGGCTGCCTTGGTGGAAAAATCGAGAATGGGCTAAAACATACCTTACCGAATGTGAGAAGCTACTTTGGTGGGAGCTGTGGGACCGTTGGAGGGATTGACGCCATTCCCTTCTTATTGCAGCCTGCTGCCGACCCATTTCCTTCTTGAAGTCAGCCCAAAAACACCGCAGGCGGAGACTCGCGAAATGAAAGGGCACATTGGCGCCTCGGAACGAAGATCGCGTTCCGATTCGCGTTCCTATAGAGCTTGCCGAAAGGTTGCGTGAAGCTGCATTGCGCATGCGCCCAAAAATCCAATCAGGCCGCCGCGAGATAGGACGCTACTGCTCTAGCCTCGCGGGCAATCCAGGTGTATCTTTCGGGGGACACTGGAGAAGAGCTTATGGATAAAACTTCCGAAGCCAGACTGCAATTGGTGCATCCGGTCCTTGCAGATAAAGTTCGTCAAATGGCTGCAACTCTGCTGCAAGAGGGAATTGAGATTCGCGTGGTACAAGGGCTACGTACCTATCAAGAACAGGCCGCGCTGTACGCGCAAGGCCGCACAGCTCCCGGGTCAATCGTTACCAACGCCAAGCCGGGATTTAGCTACCACAATGCTGGCTTGGCCGTGGATTGCATACCTGGAGTGAGAGGCTCCAATCCGTGGCAACCGAATTGGACGGATCGAATGCACGACCAATTGACTCCCGACTACGCCCGCATGGTGCAGGTGGGAAAGTCGCTAGGTCTGTTTTCTGGTTCGGACTTCGCGTCGATTACTGACGATCCGCACTTTCAGATGATTGGGTCGTTTCCAATCGGCTGTCCACCGGCACCGGCCAGGGATCTGATGGCCAAGAACGATCTGAAAGGCGTCTGGGCCATGGCAGGATTGCCCGTCGGCTAGGAACGTCTCCATCCTCCACAGCCGGCAGGGACTCTGATAATTGCCGCTGAAGGTCCGGTTCGAACTCTGATGAACTCAGATGTCCGTGGGGATCAAAAGCTCGGCGGATAGAATGGCTGTTCTGAGACAGTGCTCATGCCTGCAAACTGGCTCTTCTGGGTCCTATTCAACCTGTTCGTGTTGGCGCTGCTTGCGCTCGACTTGGGCGTCTTCCACCGCAAGAAGCACGTGGTCGGCTTTCCCGAGGCCATCGGCTGGACGCTGGTCTGGATCTCTTTGGCCGCGGGCTTTGCCATCCTCATCTACTACTTCGGCCACACGATGGTGGGCACAGCGGCCAGGCCCAACTCTGAATTGTCGCTGGAATTTATTGCCGGATACCTCATCGAGCTGTCCCTCAGCGTCGATAACCTGTTCGTTTTTCTGCTGATCTTCCGCTACTTCCGCGTGCCGCGCCACCTTCAGCACGAGGTGCTGTTCTGGGGCATTCTAGGCGCGCTGGTCATGCGCGCCATCTTCATCTTCGCGGGTATCACCCTGCTGAATCGCTTTCACTGGTTCATCTACATTTTCGGCGCGATTCTTATTTACAGCGGCATCAAGCTGTTCGGCCAAAAAGAGGAAGAGATCCACCCCGAGAAGAACCTCATCCTGCGCGGCTTTCGCAAGCTCTTTCCCCTGACCAAGGATTACGAAGGCAACAAGTTTTTCGTACAGCGGGGGGTGGTGCGATATGCAACTCCGCTCGCCGTGGTGTTGATCGTGGTAGAGAGTACCGACGTACTCTTTGCCACCGACTCCATTCCAGCGGTTTTGGCGGTAACCCGGGAGCCATTCATTGTTTACACATCCAACGTGTTCGCGATATTAGGATTGCGCTCGCTCTATTTTGCGTTGGCGGGGATGATTGAGGTCTTCCACTTCCTGCATTACGGCTTGTCCCTGATCTTGATCTTTATCGGGGTAAAAATGCTGGCATCCGCCTACGTGGAGATTCCGATCGGCATCGCGCTGGGGGTGGTTGCTGCCATCTTGCTGATCTCGATTGTCTTGTCGCTGTTGTTTCCCAGGAAAAAACCGAAAGACGAGTAGCTGGCTTATTGGAAGCGGATCTGGTCGCCGGATACTACCGAGTGCTTGTGGAACCTCGCCTCATTCTTCAGGGGAAAATCGAGGCGGTAGTGGGCTCCACGGCTCTCCTCGCGCGCCAGCGCCGACCGGGCGATCAGCAATCCGGCTTGCAGAATGTTAGCTGCCTCGTACGAACGACGATCGCTCGCAGGAGGCAGCTGAGTTTGCAACGCACTCAACTCCGAGACCACCTGCCGCAAGCCTTTTCCGTCGCGCACCACGCCCACGTGCTGCCACATCAGCGACTGCACTTTCTTGATAAGCGCCTCTGTATGGGCTGGCTGCCCATTGGTCGGCATGGCTGTACTATCGGCCCCTGCAACTGCCGGCTGTTCCCGGAGTGACTGGAGATGCTCGCGCATCGCCTGGCCCGCACGCGCTCCATACACCAAGCCTTCCAGTAGGGAGTTACTGGCTAGCCGGTTAGCCCCGTGGACGCCCGTACAGGCCACCTCCCCGGCGGCGTAGAGTCCAGGGAGAGAGCTCTGGCCGCGAAGATCGGTATGCACGCCCCCCATGGCATAGTGGGCTGCCGGACGAATGGGAACCAGTTCGGTAGCGATGTCGATGTTGTACTGCATGCAAGTGGAGTAGATGGTGGGAAAACGTTTGCGCAAGCGCTCAGCATTCAGGTGAGTCAGATCAAGATACACGGCGGCGTCGGGACGTTTCACCAACTCCAACTCATGCGCGATGGCGCGCGCCACTACGTCGCGCGGGGCCAGTTCCGCAGCTTCGTGATATTTTGGCATGAAGCGTTTCAGCTCGACGTTCCGCAGATATGCCCCCTCGCCACGCAGCGCCTCCGACAGAAGGAACCTTGGAGCGTTCTTCAGATACAGCGCAGTGGGATGGAACTGTACGAATTCCATGTCGCTGATCTCGGCGCCAGCACGATGTGCCATAGCAACCCCGTCCCCGGTTGCAACGGAGGGGTTGGTAGTGTCGCTATAAACGTGGCCCAAGCCGCCCGTGGCGAGCAAGGTGGAGCTGGCAAAGATATCGTGCGACTGGCCAGACTCGTCGAGTACCCGGACACCTACCACACGGCCGTCCCGTACGAGCAAGTCGGTGGTGAATTCGAACTCCCGGAAGGTGATGGCTTTCAACGCCGACGCCTTCAGAAAGAGCGCGCGGCCAATCTCACGTCCGGTGGAATCGCCATGGGCGTGAAGGACGCGGCTACGGCTGTGCGCGCCTTCGCGCGTAAATGCGATCTTCGTGCCGGCTCGGTCGAACTCCGTACCCCACTCGATGAGTTCCTCGATACGAGGCGGCCCTTCTTCTACCAGGATTCGCGCGGCCTCTTCGTTGCACAGGCCGTCACCAGCCTTAAGGGTGTCCTCCAAGTGGAGGCGGACTTCATCGTCATCACTAAGAGCGGCCGCAATACCACCTTGCGCGTATTGCGTGTTGGACTCGGTGACCTCGCGTTTTGCCAGACACAGCACCCGGCCCGCAAAGGCGAGTTCCACCGAGGCCCGCAGACCCGCGATGCCCGCACCCACGACGATGAAATCGGTCTCTGAAGGAAGAGCTTTCATAGCAGCAAACTCTGGCTCTTGACGGGTTCATGGTAGCACGCAGGCCGAGCGTGAGAAGCGGTTTATCCGACAGCTAAACCAAATAGGGAATCACAAAGACCGAGTGCGATCGCAACTGTCATCCATTACACTGAGTGTTTGACTTGCATCCCGGTCCGCACAACATCCCGATCCTATGATGTGCTGGTCGAGCGTGGCTTGCTGCGCTGGGGGGCAGCCGCCCTGCACGATCCTGTTCCTCCGGAATGGCGCCTCTTTGTCCTCACGCAGTCGCCGATTCGCAAGCATTGGGCTGCGGTGCTTCGCAAGAGCTTCAGGGACGCCGGACGCAAGGTCGACATCATTACGATGCCAGATGGCGAGCGAGCGAAAACCCTCTCGCAACTGGAGAAACTTGCTGCGAAGCTGGTGAGTCGCGGTGCCGACCGCCGCTCGGTGATTCTGGCGATGGGCGGCGGAGTGGTAGGCGATGTGGCGGGATTCTTGGCGTCCGTCTTCATGCGTGGAATTCCCGTTGTCCAGATACCTACGACTCTGGTCGCACAGGTTGATTCGGCGATCGGGGGCAAAACCGGAGTGAATCTGAAGTCGGGCAAGAATCTGCTCGGCACCTTTCATCAGCCGCTCGCCGTGCTTGCAGATCCTGATGTTCTGGAGACGCTACCCGAGCGTGAATATCGCTCCGGCTTGTTTGAGGCGATGAAGTACGGCGTGATTCGTAATCCTTCCATCTTCGAACTGATGGAAGCGAATAGCGCGGATTTGCTGCGCCGTGACGGCCCGCTGGAAACGCTGATCACGGAATGCATTCGTGTCAAGGCCGACGTCGTGAGCTCCGACGAGCGCGAGAGCGGCGAACGCCGTATCCTGAACTTTGGACACACCATCGGGCATGCCCTGGAGGCGGAAACCGGCTACCGGCATTTTCTGCACGGCGAGGCAGTGGGGTGGGGAATGATTGCAGCCACCCTGATTGGCAGGGAAATGCAGATCACCGATGCGCTCACCGCGGAACGCATCATGGCGCTGGTGGCAGCCTATGGTCACTTGCCCAAAGTGGACGTGGAGGGCGGACCTATCGCGAGGCGACTGCTCTCCGACAAGAAGACGGTTGGCGGTGTGCCGCATTTCATTCTTGCCACCGGCATAGGCAAGGTCGAAGTAGTCAACACAGTACCGGCTGAGGCCATTGTCCGGGCGGTCGAAGAAATCAAGAAATTATCAAGGGCGTATTGTGGGTCAGCGTGATCAGTCTCCCATCGATGTTCACGCGGGCGAGCGTATTGTAGGCGCCGCCCCGGCGGGGGCACGAGACGAAGCATCGGTTGCCGCAGCGGTGCGCGACATGTTTACCTCGATCGCACCTCGCTACGATCTACTGAACCACGTCCTCTCCATGAACATCGACCGGATATGGTGGAACCGCACCGCCCGCGTTTTCAGCGAGCTGCTGCAACGTCCCGCTGCGCAGGCGCTCGACCTCTGCTGCGGAACTGGCGACATGACCTTTGCGCTGTATCGTCGCTTGAATGGAGCGCCGACGCAAATCTTTGGAGCCGATTTCTCACATGCCATGCTGGTGCGCGCGGAGCAGAAGTCGGCGGGCCGGAATATTCGCTGGGTCGAGGCTGACGCGCTGAATCTTCCATTTTCTTCGAACCAGTTTCAACTGGTCACATCCGCATTCGGTTTTCGTAATCTCGCCAACTACGATCGTGGATTGGCGGAGATTTATCGCGTGCTGGCGCCCGGGGGCGAAGTTGGCATTTTGGATTTCGGCGAACCCAAAGGCCTGATCGGCCAGTTGTATCGAGTGTACTTTCGCCGGGTGCTCCCAGCGATAGGCACGCTCATTTCCGGCGTCCGTGGCCCCTATGCTTATCTGCCTTCGTCCGTGTCGCGGTTTCCCTCTCCGGATGAGATGTTGCGGCGAATGCGTGCCGCCGGCCTCCGGGAAGTCACCTGGACCCCGTATACGTTTGGAATCGCAGGGCTGTATCGAGGGAAGAAGTAGGTTGCAGCGTTCGGTTAGTATTTCTGGAAGGACTCGCAAGATACGAAGTGAACACTCGCCAATGCGCTCGTGCCAAGGGTGTCAGTCCTCATCCCAGTAATGAACGATCAAGGGTTGTTTGCTATGTTGCTCGGCCACAGCGAAGCACTGCAACAATGGGGGTCCTTCGACTCGCTGCGCTCGCTCAGGATGACAATCGACAATCAATGGTCAAGGATACCGCAGGTACGTTAGTCTCTAACCACTGACCCCTACCCACTAACCACTGCTTTTGAAGCTGTCGCGCAGCGCATCTTCAATGGTGTATTGAATAACGCGCCCGTACTCTTCGCCGAGAAAGCGTTCCAGCCGGGTGGTATCCATGGTGTATGAGCCGATCAGGTAGGGCAGGGCAGCGGGCGGAATCGCGGAAATGCCCAGCTTCCACAATAGACCGAAGACGGCCCGGCAGGCAGCACGGGTAGGAGCACGCTTGATTCTGGCTTGCGCTATCTCGGCGCATCGTTGAACCGTTATGGGCTCGCCGCGACCGGCGACATTCAAAATAGTCAGTAACGGATCGCTTGCTGGGCGCTTCAAGAGATGTAGCAGCAACCTTGCCACGTCATCCACATGTACAAACTGGAAACGCTTCTCCAGATACTTGTTACCGCGAGGCAACAACCAGGGCAGTCGTTTGCCCGCGGCGCGCATGCGAGCCGCACGTTTGCTGTGGCCCAGCGGTGTTCCGCGCAATGCACCGATCATGTAGTTCTGCACGCTGGCACCCGCGAAAATGTGCGGACGCACCATGTAGGTGTGACAATCGCCGAGGCTCTCGGCTCGATAGCGAACCACTTCGTCGCATTCACGTTTGTGAATGGCGTAGGGCAAGGTGTGCGCACGGAGGGGAGCTTCCTCCTTGACGGGTCCTGGGGTCTCCGGTCCATATACAGCGACACTGCTGGGGAAAATAAACTGCCCGACTTGACCGCCGGTACGGTTGACCACGCTTATAGCTTCCATAACACGTGCCGTGCCAGCGACATTGATCTGCCACATGCGTTCCGGGTCGAGAACGCCAGAGCGCTTGGGATCCAGGACGAATGCGAGATGAATTACGGACCGCGCCCCGGTTTCGCGAAGCAACTCGATGAGCTGCCGGCAAGACGGCTCACGCCCCAGGTCCGTTTGCTCGAACCTCGCGAGAGCGGAACTGTCGGGCGGGCGTGTGTCTACGCCCACCACGGAAAAATCGGAAAGTAACGGCAGCAACCGGGTGCCCAGGTTCCCAGAAATTCCCGTCACCAGGACAGTTGGTTCCGGCGGCATGACTATTTGGGAGGCGCCCCTGAATTGTCGACCGGAGCGGAGGCAGCATCCGCACTCGGCGGAGCGGATTCCGAATTTGGCTTCGCGCCAGCAGATCCCTTGGGGTTGATTATCATGTGCTGGACGGTGGGCGCCTTCTCAGGTCCAAAGTACGCTTCGTTGAGGTCGATGGTCGCCGAGTTCTGGATCTGTTGAATCTTGTCGGTGATCATTTGCCGCTGCAACGTGGACGAGATCGACGACTTCACATCGCTCAGCGGAACTTGGCGAGTAGACAGCACCTTGTAAATATAGATCGAGCCAGGGTCTGAAAATATCTGGGAGATCTCACCAGGTTTCAAATCAAAGACGGACTCATGGGCCTCAGGCAAGCTACCTGGACGGCGTCCTCCGACATTGACATCGGGCGGCGCAGTGCTAAGACCGGCATGCTCCATCGCTTCTTTTTCCAACTTGACTGGGTCCTCACCCGCGAGCCAGCGTTCCCTGATTTTTTTAGCGTAAGCCTTCTCCTCAGCATCGGTGGGCTTGGGTTTGTCGCTGCTTCCGATGGCTCGCGGAATCATGATACGCTGCAAGTTGGCTTCCATGTACTTCTTGGGATTCTGGTTGTAATAGTCCTCAATCTGCTGATCAGGGATGTGCGAATATTCCTGGACGATGTGCTGATTGAGCGCGTCAGTCAGGATTTGATTTCTGGCTAACCGAAAAATCTCCTGCACGCGGGGATCATTCTCCAGTCCCATCTCGCGCGCCGCATCGGCAAAGACCAAGAGCTTCGAATATTGCGAGGCGAAATTACGCAACATGTCGGGAGGCATTTGGGGTTTGCCGGGTTGCTGTAGCGCTTTGGTCATCTTCTCAAACTGTTCGCGAGTCATGCTTCTTACGCAATCGGCGGGCGGCGTCTCGGTCCCAGCCTTGGCTTGGCACACGCCCTTCAGAGTGATGACGGTTTGATCCATGGGGACCTTCGTCGTGTCGGTGGCAAAACCTTCGGGCGAGCCAGTGCCGGACGCCGGAGTCGAACTCTGACTGTTCGGGGTGGCGGCCGCAGGCGGAGCAGGAGTTTGGTTCGAGCTGGGCTTCTGACCGTAGGCGGCATAGCTAAGAGCACACGAAAGCGCAAAGACTAGGTAAGTAAAACGTGACATGTAGTGGTGTTCCTCCGGAGTAATACCGCCCTAAGGCGGCGCAGGTAGATGGATACAAAAAATGTACCACACTGAGGCTGACTTGCGTCAGAGGCTTGCTACAAGCGAACAGGTCAGAGTTTGCGGATTTAAGCAGAAGGTGAATAATCGAAACATATGGCGGACGGCGTCACGAAGGCTGGGATGGGGCGGGAGAAGAAGGCGGTCGCCTTGCATTCCATCTATGCCGCGGTGGCCATCACTCTGCTGAAGACCATGGTCGGTGTCACGACTGGCAGTCTGGGTATTCTTTCCGAGGCGGCGCACTCTGGGCTCGATCTGGTAGCGGCGGCCATCACCTATTTTTCGGTGGGCGCCTCCGACAAGCCCGCCGACGCCGATCATCAATATGGCCATGGAAAAATCGAAAGCTTCTCAGCCTTTATCGAAACTGGTTTGCTGCTGCTGACCTGCATCTGGATCGTATATGAAGCTATTCATCGTCTCTTCTTTCATTTCGCCCACATCGAGCCCACCATTTGGGCGTTCGCCGTCATGGGAATCTCGATCGTGGTTGACTACTGGCGTTCACGCCGCCTGCGACGCATAGCCGATAAATACGACAGCCCAGCACTGCACGCCGACGCGCTGCACTTCAGCACCGACATCTGGTCCAGCACGGTCGTCATCGTGGGCTTGGTCTTGGTGCTGGCAGGAAGACAATACTCGCAGCCGTGGCTGGTAAAGGCTGATTCGGTCGCCGCACTCTTCGTAGCATGCATCGTGGTGTATGTCAGTTGGCGCTTGGCGCGTCAAACCATTGACGCGCTGCTTGATGCAGCTCCGGCCGGCGTGCGCAGCCGGATTATCGAAGAAGTGCACCGTGTGAACGGTGTGCTGGAAGTGGGCCGAGTGCGGATCCGGCGAGGCGGCAGCAACTATTTTGCCGACGTTTCCGTTGCCATGTCGCGCACGGTGACGTTTCAGAAGTCTGAGCAGGTCTCGAATGAAGTTGCGGCCCGCGTCCGCGCCGTTTTGCCCGATGCCGACGTGGTTGTGAACACGGTTTCCCGGGCGAGCCGGCAAGAGAGCCTCTTTGACCGAATTCGTGCAGTGGCCACGCGCAACAACCTCAACGTGCATGACATCAGCGTGCAGGATATCGGAGGCAGCCTGCATGTGGAGCAGCATGTTGAACTCGACGAAAAGCTCAGTCTAAAGGAGGCGCACGATCGAGTCACTCATTTGGAAAGCGAGATGAAGCAGGAAGTGTGTGAGATCTCAAGCATTCTTACCCACATTGAAAGTGAGCCCGCCACCATTGAAACCAGCGATGGACTGGTTCGTGCTCCTGGCTTTGAAAACCGGCTACAACAGGTGAAGGAAGGATTTCCTGAAGTCGTGGACATGCACGATCTCATGTTCAAACAGGTTGGCGGACGACTCTACCTCTCGCTGCATTGCACCATGAACGACGATCTGCCGCTCTCACGTGTCCACGACATACAGACCGCAATGGAAAGTCGATTTCGCCAGGAAGTGCCCCAGTTGTTTCGCGTACTGATTCATCCTGAGCCGCTGACGGACAACCGGCGATAAAGCTATGGATGGCGGGCAGGCCGTTCTTCGACGGCAGCATCCTGCTCGTCATGCGCGGAGTTCTTGGGATGATAGGAGTACATCTTGCTGGGAACGTCGGTTGACGCGCGCCGCCGGACGGCAATCATCTCGGCCACGATGGCAACCGCGATCTCTTCCGGTGTGACTGCTCCGATCTCGAGACCCACCGGGGCGTGCACATCTCTGAATTTGTCCGCCGAAATACCTTCTTTTTCTAGTTCCTTGTAGATCGAGATGGTCTTGCGGCGTGAGCCGATCATGCCGAGATAGCGTGCACGTGCATTGAGCGCCCAGCGCAGCACCCGCATGTCGTCGCGGTGTCCGCGCGTAACGATGACGATGTATGACGATTCGGGCGGGTTCAGTTCCGCCGTCGCCAGCTCGAAATCACGGGCAATCACTTCGCGCGCATTAGGGAAGCGGTCACGGTTGGCGTAAGCCTCGCGGTCATCCACCACGACTACGTCGAAACCGGCAATGGCCGCGACTCTATACAGGTTGTAGGCAACATGGCCTGCGCCAAAAATGTACAGCAGCGCTTGTGGAAGCACCGGCTCGATGAAAATTTCCAGCGTGCCGCCGCAAACCAGGCCCGTGTCGTACTTGGGATTGTTGTTGAGGTTGAAGGTCAGCGAGCGCGGCTTCTCCTCCTCCATCACCTCACGCGCGACCTGCCAAACCTCAGCCTCCACGCATCCGCCACCGATAGTGCCTACGATGGAGCCGTCGTCGCGCACCAGCATCTTCGCAGTCTGGAATGAGGGGATGGAACCGCGAACGTTGGTGATGGTAGCGACAGCGCCGCGACGTCCCTGGCGGCGAAGCTCAACGATTTGCTCGTAGATATCCACTGAGATCAATTATTCCCGTCCGCCAGAGTGAAGTCAAAAGTGGTCAATTAGAATGCTGCGTGTGTCTCGATCATGAGAAGACTAGTGTCCTGTAACTGAAGTTCGCTGACAAAATCGGGCCACACTGGCGAGGATTTGGTCAGCAGTTTTCGTCCAAACGAAAGGTTTCGCCGTCTGGTTGTAGGTGTCCAGATAATGCCGGATCGCTTGTTCCAGTTCGCGCGTGCTGCGATGAATGCCGCGCCGGATCTGCTTCTCCGTCAGCAGCGCGAAAAAGCGTTCGACCAGGTTGATCCACGATGCCCCGGTGGGGGTGAAGTGCACGTGATAGTGCGGACGTTTCGCCAGCCACTGCCGGATCAGTGCTGTCTTGTGCGTGCCGTAATTGTCCAGAATCAAATGCACGTCCAGTCCAGCGGGCACTGCCGCTTCGATGCGGTCCAAAAACTTACGGAACTCAACCGAGCGATGGCGGCGATGCAACCCGCCCAACACTTTTCCGGTCTTGGCGTCCAAGGCCGCGAACAGCGTAGTCGTGCCATGCCGCAGATAGTCGTGGCTGCGTCGCTCCGCTTGCCCGGGACGCATGGGCAACACCGGTTGGCTTCGGTCCAGGGCTTGAATTTACGTCTTCTCGTCCAGACACAGCACCAGCGCCCGCTCCGGCGGGGCCAGATACAAGCCCACGATGTCCCGCACCTTCTCGACAAACTGCGGATCGGTGGACAGCTTGAAGGTTTCGCTGCGATGCGGTTCCAGCCCGAACGCCTTCCAGATGCGCTGAATTGTCATGTGGCTGAGTCCGCTCGCCTCGGCCATCGAGCGCGTCGACCAATGGGTGGCGTCTCGTGGCAGCGATTCCAGCGTGCGCACGACGACCGCTTCCACGTGTGCGTCCTCGACGGTGCGCGGTGCGCCGCAGCGCGGCTCATCGAGCAACCCGGCGACCCGATGACGCACAAACCGGCTGCGCCATTTGCCCACCATTTGCTTGCTGACGCGCCGCCGTCGCGCCACCACCGTGTTACTCAGGCCGCTGGCGCAGTCCAGCACGATGCCGGCCCGCAGCGCCAGAGCCTGCGCCGAGCTGCGCCGCCGCACCCATCGTTCCAGCGTGGCTCGTTCTTCCGCACTCACCACCAACTCCGCCATGGGACGCCCGGTTCGCATCTCAGATCGCCTCCACATCTTAGACGAACCGGCTCCCGATTTGTTAATAGAACTTCAGCTACAGGACACTAGGAGAGAACGATGAAAGCTGTTCGCATTCATGAGTTCGGCGGTCCGGAAGTCCTGAGATACGAAGAGGTTCCTGATCCGGAGTTGCGCAAGGATCAGGTCCTGGTTCGCGTTCGCGCCTGCGCACTCAACCATCTCGATCTCTTTGTCCGCGAGGGGCTGCCGGGCGTGAAGCTACCGCACATCCTGGGTAGCGACATCGCGGGCGAGATTGCGGAGTGCGGCGAGTATATTAGCGACCTGGAACTCGGGAACGCGCGTACTGCTAGCGCCCATGGTCTTCTGCAACCATTGCGAACAATGCAATAACGCACGGCACAATTTCTGCCCTCAGTTCAACGTGCTGGGTAACGGAGTGGATGGAGGAAACTGCGAACTGATCGCCATTCCGCGCGTGAATGTTATCCCGATTCCCGACGCCCTGGGCTTCGTCGAGGCTGCCAGCGTCCCGCTGGTCTTCCTCACCGCGTGGCACATGCTGGTCGGGCGCGCCCAGTTGCGGGTGGGGCAGACGGTTCTGGTTTTGGGTGCTGGTTCGGGAGTGGGCTCGGCCGCAATTCAGATTTGCAAGATGCTGTCGGCCGAGGTGATCACCACCGCTGGCGATGAGCCGAAGCTGGCGAAAGCCCGTGAACTCGGCGCCGACCACACCATCGATCATTACAAGCAGAAGGTTGCCGACGAGGTGAAGCGCATCACCAATCGCCGTGGTGTCGATATTGTCTTCGAACACGTGGGCCAAGCTACGTGGAAGGAGAGCCTGAAATCGTTGAAACCAGGCGGGACGCTTGTCACCTGCGGGGCCACGACGGGCTTTCAGGGCGACCTTGATCTCCGCTTCCTGTTCTCGCGGCAACTCTCGCTGCTGGGGTCGTATATGGGCGCAATGGGTGAGTTGGACGAGGTGCTCAAGCACGTTTTCGCAGGCAAGCTGAAGCCGGTCGTGGATCGAACCTTCCCGCTGACCGAAACCCGCGCTGCGCACGAATATCTCGCCAAGAGTGAGCAGTTCGGCAAGGTGGTGGTCACACCGTAACCGCAAGAACCAAATGAAGATGAAGCAGGCGGCTTTTACAATTCGCCTCGCGAAAGATGAGGATGTTCCGGCTCTTGAGCAACTGATCAAGGAGTCCGTACGGGTGCTGCAAGCGCCCAACTACACCATGGAACAGAGAGAGACCGCATTGCGCATGGTGTACGGCGTCGATACTCAATTGATACGCGATGGCACATATTTCGCGGTCGAAGCGGAAGGAGCAATCGTCGGCTGCGGCGGTTGGAGCCGGCGCAAGACACTTTATGGCGGCGACCACCATGCGCGCCGCGAAGATGCTCTTCTCAACCCTGAGACAGATCCGGCTCGCATTCGAGCTTTCTTCGTACGACCAGGATGGGCGCGGCGCGGTATTGGCAGCGCCATTTTGCAGGCATCCGAGGCGGCGGCAGTAGCGCAAGGCTTCAGGCGTTTTGAGCTGGGCTCGACTCTAACTGGAGTTCCTTTCTACCGGGCTCGCGGGTACGCCGAGATTGAGCACATCGACGTAGCGCTGGCGAATGGAGTGATTTTGCAAGTGGTTCGAATGGCAAAGGCCTGTTGAAAAAGTTGCGAAAACAGACCCCTCGGAGGCGAAAGTCGCGCAGATGACAATAACCGAAGGGACTAACGCGAACCTAAAGGTCCGCGCCACTTTGCGTCCTAGGGCGGGACAACGCATCGAAAAAGGGTAGGTATAATTAATTCAAATGACCACCGAGTATCGCCCTCCACACTTCGATAATCCTGAGCCGGGTACAGAGCGCTTCGACAACCTCGTCGGATCGGACCAGAGCCGTGGCCAGATTCTGCGGGCCACGTTTGGTCAGCAGCAGCACGAAGGCGTCCTCATGGCCTCGATGGATGCGGTCGTGAACTGGGTGCGCAAGAATTCGATTTGGCCGATGACTTTTGGTCTGGCCTGCTGCGCCATCGAGATGATGTCGATGGGCGCCTCGCGTTTCGACATCGCTCGCTTTGGCGCCGAGGTCTTTCGCCCGTCGCCGCGGCAGTCGGACCTGATGATCATTGCGGGCCGGGTCTCGCAGAAGATGGCGCCAGTGATCCGCGAACTTTATATGCAGATGCCGGAGCCCAAGTGGGTCATCTCGATGGGAGCGTGCGCGACCTCGGGTGGCGTCTTCAACAATTACGCTCTGGTGCAGGGCGTTAATCAGTGGATTCCCGTGGATGTTTACGTGCCCGGCTGTCCTCCGCGTCCAGAACAGTTGATTTACGCCATTATGCTGCTGCAGGAAAAGATCAAGAACGAGCGTGGTTCGTTCCGGCGGGCGCTCAATCTGGAGCCCGCTTAAGTCCACGATCAATTGCCATGTTCACAGCCCGCCTCGGCGGGCTTTTTCGTGAGCAGATGGCGCCCAGCAATCGAATCCGCATTTTCCGCTATTGCTTCAAATGGCTAGGCAGCAAATCAATTCTGATTTGCATCTTAGCTGGCGAAAGCAATCCTTGTCGGGTTGCTCCAGATCATGCGCGTTCCCCGAACCATCGCTGCGATCACTGCCTTCTTGCTGGTCAGCCTCTCGGCCTGGGCTGCGTCGCAGCTTCGCCAAATTGGAATGGTGAATTTGCCCGGATCGCCCGGCTTTGGTGAGCTAGCTTTCGCCAAGGGAATGCTGGTGATGACCCACACCGCAGCTTCTGCGGTCGATGTTTTTGATCCGACGAAGCGCCGCATCATCGCACAAATTGCCGGCTTGCAGTCGCCACGCGGCATCGCCGTGGATGAGCAGAACAGCAAAGTTTACGTGGCGGACGCGGGAAGCAACTCCATCGCGGTAATTTCGACCGACACCTGGAAGCTCAGCGACAGCATCGCGGTGCAAGGTTCCCCGGACCAGTTGCTGCTTGGCGACAGCGGCAAGATTTACTGGAGCGACGCTGAGGCAGGCACGGTTTCGCTTCTCGATCTGAGTACGAAGCAGAATATTGGTACGGTGCAGGTGGGTGGCACGCCGCGTTACCTGGCAAGCGATCCCGATCGCCACGTTGTCTTTGCCACGGTTCAGGATCAGCACGAAATCGTTGCCATCGACCCGCAACTTAAAATTTCAGCCCGTTTCGATTTGAACGCATCGCAGCCGACGGGCCTGGTTTACGATCCGCGGGTTCGCGAGTTGTACGTGGCCGTGCGCTTCGCGGTGTTGGCAATCAATGCTGACACCGGGGCCGAGATCAATCGCGTGCCGGCTGCGGCCGGTGTCGACAGGCTATGGCTCGATCCCGAGTCGCGCACCCTATATGCGGCGGGTGGTGGGTCCTTGCTCATGATGCTTGCCAATGGACGCCTTTCCGCCGTAGAGGAGATCGCCAGCGATGTGAAAGGACACACCGTCGCTTATGACGCCGAAAAGAAGCTGGTATTCGTTCCGGGTGGTCGGGAGAGTAAGTCGAAAATCCTGATCCTGAAGCCGATGACATCGGGCGGTCAGCCTGCGGCAGCCGATCAGAGTCTGCGAGGACGTGTGCAGTAAAACGTATCTCGTGACCGCGCCATTGAAATAGTTCTTCCCAAATCATTAGGCGCAGTCCGCGATTGGTTCATTCGGCGAGCCGCTGGCAGCATGAGACTAGCCCAGGCTGAATCTCCGCACGCGAAAACCCATCCAATTCGATTCGAGGCTTAGCGATAGCGTGAAAAGGACGAAGATCCATTCATGATGAAGATCGGAATCACGTGTTATCCGACATACGGTGGCAGTGGCGTGGTTGCAACCGAGTTGGGACTCGAACTGGCAGATCGCGGCCACGAAGTGCACTTCATCTCGTACTCGCAGCCCATCCGGCCTCCCTAAGACATACCCAAATATCCACTATCACGAGGTGGAGGTTTCGCGGTATCCGCTGTTCGAGTATCCGCCATACGATCTGGCCCTGGCCACGCGCATGGCGGAGGTTGCCGAGATTTACGATCTCGATCTGCTCCACGTGCACTACGCCATTCCGCATTCTGTCAGCGCGATGCTGGCGCGACAGATGCTGAGCTGCGACCAGGCGCGCCCTCGCCGCAGGCTGCCCTATGTCACGACCTTGCATGGTACGGACATCACCCTGGTCGGATCCGATCCGTCATATCTGCCTATCACACGCTTCTCCATCGACCAAAGCGACGGCGTCACCTCGATCTCCGACTACCTGAAGCGCCGGACCCTGGAAGTATTTGCGGTGCAGACGCCGATCCACGTGATTCCCAACTTCGTCAACTGCGATCTCTACCACCGTACTCCGGAACTGTTGGCGCACCGCTCAGAGTACGCCAGCGGTGACGAGAAGATTCTGGTGCATCTGTCGAACTTTCGGCCGGTGAAGAGACTGGGTGATGTAATCGAGATCTTCGATCGGGTGCAGCAAAAGATCCCTTCGCGACTGCTGCTGATCGGCGATGGACCGGAGCGTTCGAGCGCTGAGTGGCTGGCGGTGAAGAAGGGGATTCATAAGAAGGTGGACTTCCTGGGTAAGCAGGACCGCATCAATGAGAAGTTAGCGGTGGCTGACGTGTTGTTGCTGCCGAGTGAACTGGAGTCCTTCGGACTCGCAGCGCTGGAGGCGATGGCCTGTGAGGTGGTGCCGATCGCGACCAAGGAAGGTGGGCTTCCGGAAGTTGTCGACCACGGTACGACCGGATTTCTGGCGGCGGTGGGCGACGTAGAAACGATGGCCCACTATGCGATTGAAATCTTGTCTGATGAAAAAAAATTGAGACAAATGGGTGAGGCAGCGCGCGCCAGTGCCCAAGCGCGATTCTGCGCCAGCAAAATCATTCCCATGTACGAAAGCTTCTATCGCGAAGTACTGGACCGCTCTTCGTAGATGGCGCCCGCTACCGAGCCGCCCATTTCTTCGGCCTCCAGCACCGGAAGCGCCAGCCGTACCAAGGTTCCGCGATTAGGTTGGCTCTCCACGGTAATCTCAGCGGCGTCGCCGTAAACGACCTGAAGGCGCTCCGTAACGTTCACCATTCCGATGCCGGTGCCTGATGAGACGCTGGCCCCGGTAACGGACATTCCGACCCCGTCGTCTTCCACCTCAATCACCACGCGCTGTTCGGCACAACGGCTGCGAATGTAGATGCTTCCTGCGTCAACCTTGGAAGCAAATCCGTGCTTGACCGCGTTCTCAACGAGCGGCTGCAGGATCATGCTGGGCACCAGATGCTCCAGCGAGGCAGGCTCCAATTCCTTGACTACCTTCAGCTTGTCACGGCCAAAGCGTGCGACCTCGATGTCGAGATAATCGTCCAAGAACTCCAACTCCTCGCGCAGAGGGACGAACGAGTCCCCCTTGCGCAGCAATCGCCGCAAAATGTTACCCAGCTTCACGATCATTTCGCGAGCAGAATCGGGATCGCGGCGTACCAGCGAAGCCACCGAATTCAGGGTGTTGAACAGGAAGTGAGGATTGATCTGGCTCTGCAGAGCTTCCATGCGCGCTTGCAGCAACAGCCGCTCCTGCTGCTCCAGCTTCATCTCGATGCGCACGTTGTTCAGCACCTTCAGCGCGATCGCGACCGCCATGACGGTGCCGGCGTAGATCGCCAGGTCGATCAGCCAGTTATTCGCATCGAGCGCAAAGATGCGCTTGGGAAAGGCGCGATGCAGTTGCACTCGGATGAATTCCAGACCCAGGATGAGAAAGAAGAATGAGGTCTGCCAATCGATGAAGGACTTGCGAATACTACGTCGAATCCAGTGATAAATACTGAGATCGAAGAGTGGCGAGAATGACCAGATGGCTTCGCGGTCGGGCCCGAGATGGCGCAGCACGCCAGCCAGAAATCCGGCCAGCACGTTCATGGGCAAGGTAAGCCACTCACCCAGAAGCAGCGCCGGCAGGGAGACCAGCACGCCTCCCGCAGTGCCGGCCAGGCGGCCGCCGATGACGCCCATCAGGATGGCTCCCTCGAAGGCAATGTCAGCAGCCTGAAAGTTGTGCACCCAACCACGAACGAGCACGCCGAGCGCAATCGGAGTGCCAACAATGAAGACGATCTCGATTTTCTCGCTGAGGGTGCGTTCCTCGCGAAACAGCAGAACGCGGAAGCGGCGCGCGCGCACCAGGACGCTGCTGATCGCCGCGGCGACGCCGAGGCGAATCAGCAAAGTGACGAGAATGAGGCGATGGTCCATTTAGTTACTAGACGTTAGTGGATCGTGGCTGGAATTAAAGGAGCGGCTACCTAGACAACCCGTTTCGTGTTTCAGCGCTCAGTCAAAGTAGCTGACCGATACATTTGCGACTACGCACCAGCCACTACCCACTCCGTACTAGCCACTATAACGCGCTTGCGGCTTTAAGCAGAGCCTGTTCCGCACTGGCGCGGTCAGGCGCGCCCCCTTGCGCCATGTCACGATTGCCACCACCACGGGTGCCGAGCTGCAGTACAGTGTGCTTCATCAACGCCCCCATGTCATTCGCGAGCCCAGGCGTTTGCGCAAATACCAGTGAGGGTTGCAAACCCGCGCAACCGAGCAGTGCGACCACCTTGCCGTTGCGGGTGAGTTTTAGTGCCAGCATCTTGAGGTAGGCGAGATCACGATCGGGAAAGAACTGCAGCTACCAACTTGTGGTCGCCACGGTTTTCTGCCGTTTGCACGATGTAATTGGCCTGGAGTTCCGCCGCCTCTTCCAGTAGATTGATGCGCCTCTTTCTGAGCTGACTTGATCTCGTTGAGAGCCTTACGTGCCTGCTGCGGAACCTCCCAAATGTGCGTCGAAAACACAGCGGCGGCCTCGGTTAGCGTCTCAAAATCGCGACGTGCGGTGCGAACAGCGCGCAGGCCGCAAACGAATTCCACGCGTACACCTTGCTTCACCTTCTCGGTTTTGCGCAGCAGGATGGCGCCAATCTGTCCGGTACTGCGCACGTGAGTTCCGCCGCAGGCGTTCAGGTCGAAGTCGCCGATGTCAATCAGACGGAGGTGGTCGCGCTCCGTCGCGGGTATCTTTCGAACGCCCAGGGCACGGGCTTCGTCGGGAGTGGCGAAACGAATCTCAACGGGACGATCTTCGGCGATCACTTCGTTGGCCAGCTTCTCGGCCGATTCCAATTGCTTTGCCGTGACTGCGTCGCTGGAGAGATCGATGGTACAGCTCTCGTCGCCCATGTGGAACGACACTGTGGGAAATCCGTAAAGCTTTTCGAAGGCCGCGGACAGCACGTGTTGACCGGAATGCTGCTGCATGTGATCGCGACGACGATCCGCGTCGACAATACCGCGCACGACCTTGCCAGGCTGCAGACCTTGCGCGTCCCCTTCAACGAGGTGCAGGACGTTCCCGGTCTGCTCATTTTCGGCCACTTCCTTGACCCGAATTCGCCGCAGGTCGGTCGTGCCAGGCAACTCAAGCCAACCGGTGTCGAAGATCTGCCCGCCGCTCGTGGGATAGAACGCCGAGCGGTCGAGAGTTACGGCCCAGTCGCCAGCTTCGTGGCTGAGAGCTACGACGCGAGCTTCGAACGTAGTGACAAAGGAGTCGATGTAGTAGAGGCGCTCGGTCAAGTCATGCTCCGTTCAGTGTGACATCTCTCATTGAGATCTAGTTTCGAGCGGCATTGCGCAAACGGCTGTCGCGAAACACCGACATCGTATAAGATGCTTGCCGCAAGATTCTACTTCCCAAAGAGGAGAGACTATGAAGACCATTCTACGGGGAACGATTTTGGTGGTGCTTGCCGGACTTTGCGCGATGCCGCTTGTTGCGCAGGACGCGGCGACATCCACGAAGCCCAACGCAGCCAAGGCGAAAGAAGGGATGGCTATGGCCATGCCCCAGCCCGCGCCGGAAATGACCAAGATGATCAAGATGATGGCGGGAAGCTGGGCGGTGACTGAGACGCACAATCCCAATCCGATGATGCCCAACGGCGGCAGCGGCAAGGGTACCGCCGTACTAACGCCCGGGCCGGGCGGGCTGTCTTTGACGGAAAAGTATCACTCCAGTGGGGCTATGGGCAGCTTCAGCGGGTTGGGAACGTTCTGGTGGGACCCGAAGGCGCAACTCTATCGGGGCCTATGGTGCGACAACATGACGCCGAATGGCTGCGATACCAGCGGCACCACAAAGTGGGAAGGTGACAAGTTGGTTGGCATGATGGAGGGCGAAATGAACGGGCAAAAAATGATGAGCCGGTTCACCTATTCCGACTGGCAGCCCGACTCATTCGTGATGACCATGGAGATGGGACCGGACGCCAGCAACATGCAGAAGGCAATGACGATCACGTACACCAGGGTCTCCGCGGCGGAGAAGACAGAAAAAAAGATGTAGTAGGGTGATGGAGCCGGGTCACGCCGCAGGTGCCTAAGTCTGCGGCAGGCTCTGGAAACAACCGAGGTTTCTTCTAGCGATTCGGCGTCGTCGGTTGCGGTGCAGGCGCCTTCTGCTGCATTGGAGCCGACTTCGCCGGCACAGGCCGCGAACCTTCCAATACCGACCCGCTTCGACTAGCGTGACGGGTGGCGAACACGGAAAGCGTGATGGATGTGAACATGAACACAATGGCCGCCCAAGTGGTAGCCTTCGAGAGCACGGTCGCGGCAGTGCGAGTGCCGAAGGCAGTCTGGCTGCCCATGCCTCCGAAGGCGGCGGCGATATCAGCACTTTGCCCGCTTTGCAGCAGCACGACAATGATGAGGAACAGACAAACAAAGATGTGAATGACGGTGACCAGGACGACCATGTAGTTCTTAATCCTCGCATCCGGCGGTTTTGCGCAATTTTGCGCTGAGCCGCAACGGCATGGCGCTATCGTAACTCTTTCGTTACTTACACTTGGGTGAGGGATGGTGCGGAAACGGGACTCCTATTTCGCTAAGTCACTGAGTACACGCCATTTACATATCTTCTATCCGCCGCGTAGTCCCAAGATATCTCCAAGGCTCTCATTGCCACAAGTTCCGACTTCCTACTATGGAAGATTGACAATGAACCAAGTACGCGGCGGTAGGAAGACTTATACCTCCCAACCGTGCCTGAATGTTATCACTCCCTACGCTCTCTTGTGAAGCCTTCGTGAACCGAACGGCCGCGCTCTCCCGGATCCGGTGCATTTCCCGCTTGCGCTTCCTGGTGGCATTTTGGCTGGTCTTTCGCTTGGCCGCAATTCGATTTGCCATGGCCCTCTTTCCTGTTCCCACTCATGAAACCGAAGAGGCGGTTCTCCCGCATCCTCCTCTCGGAAAAGACTCACGTTTTCGCCCACGCGAAGACCGGTGGCCCGCATAGGTAAACAGACCAGTCCGCACACAAGAAGGTTCGCAGAAAGACAACAGCTCTGGAAGTGAACGTTGTCATCGGGTGCGAATTAGTGATGAAACGCTGATGCATCCGCCAAATGGTGGGCAGTGCGAGTGTCGGCGTGATCGGGGCCGAGAGTGTCCTGCAGATTCTCTGCCGCAGCAAGAAATGCGGACCGTGCTTCTTCGGTTTTGCCTTGGGCCTGCCGAGCGCGCCCGAGAGCCAGGTAAGCACGGCCCAGGTTGCTCGATAATGTTCCGGGTTGCGTAGTAGCTCGCAGCAGCTGTAATGCTCGGGCGGCGTCTGCTGCAGCTTGGTCCCACTTGCCGACATCGAGGTCTGCAGCCGATCGCCGGACGAGCAAAGCGGGAAGATAGCTCGCACCTTGTCGGCCGGCGTTGATGGCCGATTCATCCATGGCCACTGCTTGATTCGCCAGCTGCCATGCGGTCGGCAAATCCCCTTCGGCGCGGGCGAGGAGTGCCTTGTCGGAAATCAACACTGCAAAAGCATAATGGCCTGGGGGGAGTTCGCGGTGCATTCTCGGTTCCAGCTCTGCCAAAAGGGTGGTTGCACGCACGAAATCGTGCTGATCGCGGTAAACCCGGGCCAGTTGCAAAGCCGTTTGATCGACGAGGATCTGATCACCAGCCTGCTGAGCCCTCTGATGCGCACGTTCCGCATAATCACGTGCCTCAGTCAGGTGCCCTAGGTCGCGGAGGGCGTTGGAATAGTTGTGCAACAGTGCGGGTAACACTGCATCTTCGCTCCTATTGGTCCGGCCAATCTCGATCGCCCGGCGATAAGCTTTTTCGGCTGCCAACGGACGCCCCGCGTCGGACAGGCTGAGTCCCCAATCGTTGAAGAGTTTGACGGCCCTTTGTGTCTCCTGGTATCCGAGATCGGACATTCGCGCGGAGGCTCGCTCATATGCCGCGTTGGCTTCACGGAACTGGCCGGCACTCGCGTAAGCACCAGCCAGGGTGATCAAAACATCCATTTCTTCGACCGGTGGGCGAACAGGGGATTCTTGCAATGCCCGCTCGGCTGCTTTGGCTCGCACGATAACCTCTTTGGCATCCCCTTTGCGCCACGCTATGTCCGCACCTCGCACCAGGCAGAGAACCCGGACTGGGCCATACTGCGGCTGCCCGGGAAGCTCGCGCAGACCCGCCTGGACAAGCGATTCAGCTCGCGACAGTTCGCCGCTTGGAATCAGAGCCCATGCCAATTCGCATGAGGCTTTGGCCCGTGTGGATTTTTCCTGCAGCCCACGCGAGAGTGCATAGGCTTGCTCAAGCACGCGGCGCGCTTTTGCGTTTTCTTCTTCTCCCGAATACTGACCACCGATCGAGATCAGCAGTTCCACGTGATTGGCAGCATCCTCATAATGCTCTCCTTGCACGATGTGCTCTTCGCGCTCGAGAAGCTCATTCCCCGTAAGCGGTTTCCCGATTGGGGCCAGGTCTGTGAGGAGGAGTTCGTTCAGACTGTTAATTCGCTCGGCGCGGGCAAGCTGTCGAAAGGCAAAATCGCGCTCTACGCGAGCCGTGCGGGCCTGGACCCACGTGCTTATGCTCCCCACGAGTGTAGCCACAATTCCCAATGTCGCCAGCACCACGGGCACGCGATTCCGGCGTACGAACTTAGCCGCCCGATAGGCAATCGTATCGGGCCGTGCGCTGATCGGCTCGTTGCGCAGGTAACGCCGCAGGTCGTCAGCCAGCGCCGTGACCGACGGATACCGCTCCGTTGGCTGTTTCTTCAGAGCTTTCGCGACGATGGTATCGAGGTCTCCGCGCAGGAGGCGACGAAGCTTGTCTGGTGTGGTGGCGCGTCTGCTGGCATTTGTAGTTATGATCTCTGCGTTTGCCGGCGTTGATACCGCGCTGTCCGAGGGGCGTGCCGGCTCGGTATCCACGATAGCCTTGACCAGCTCTGCTGGCGTGTGCGGGCCGGAACCGGCAGGATGTCGACCGGTCAGCAATACATAGAGCAGTACCCCCAAGCCATAGATATCTGTGGCCGTCGTAACTGCCTCGCCTTTCAGTTGCTCAGGAGCCGCGTATTCGGGCGTCAGAGCCCGCTCCCCTTCAACCGTGAGCCACGTCGGCTCTGAGGCACGCCCCTCGGTTTCCAGCAGCTTGGCAATACCGAAGTCGAGCAGCTTTACCTGGCCGTCATTTCGAACTAGCACGTTCGACGGCTTGAGATCTCGATGCACGATCAGGTTGGAATGCGCCTGGGCTACGGCTCGCAACACATCGAGAAACAGGCGGATGCGCGCTTCGACAGCGAGCCGCTGTTGGTCGCAGTAGCGATCAATGTGATCGCCCTCAATGTACTCGAGAACGAGATAGGGTTGTCCAGCCTGTGACACCCCCGCGTCGACCAGTTCTGCGATGTGGGGATGAACGAGAAGGGCGAGTATTCGGCCCTCGCGTTTGAATCGTTCCTCACCGCGTTTCCCTACCAGCGCGATGTTCAGGAACTTCACCGCTACTCGGCGCTCAAATCGTCCGTCGTTTCGTTCCGCCATCCACACGTTGCCCATGCCGCCTTGACCGATCTGCGATATCAAGGTGTAGACACCGAGCGATTGACCGGCCAGGCCCGACTTTCCCGGAAATCCCACGAAGCGCTTTTCGAGAAAACCTTCCTCGAGCAGCGCGCGGTGCTCGCGAAAGAGCATTTCGAGTTGAGCCACCAGATCGGGACTCTGGATCCGCAGCGAGGACAGCCAGATCGAGCGCTCTTTGTCTGTCATGGCAAGCCCTTGGTCCAGGTATGGACTCAAGGCCTGCCATTGATCGGGACTCAGGGCGGACATCACTTCCTCAAAGGACAAATTTCGCGGGAACGGTGCGGCGGAGATAAATGCGCGCCTTCTCCCACCTTCTCTGTACAGTACGTTCCGACAAGTTTTGCATTGCGGCAATTTCGGCGAACGAGAATCCGCAGAAAAACTTTAAGTCAACCACCTCGGCAAGCTCAGGCTCGACTTCCGCCAGTTGATCCAACGCATCGCTGACCAACGACAGCTCTTTGGCGTCTGCAGGATCCCTGACTAGATCCGCTTCCAGCGATGTAATTTCAAACTCACGACCTCGCTTGATCGCGCTTCGGCTCCGGGCATGGTCAATGATGAGGCCGCGCATCACTCGCGCAGCATATCCCATGAAGCGTGCCTGGTCAGGAAACGATGGTCTGGCGCGTGCGGACATATCGAGGTAGGCCTCGTGCAAGAGCGTGGTGACGCTCAGGGTCACTGGAGCCATCCTGCGTGCTAGCTCTCGTCTTGCCAGTGTGTGGAGCTCAGAGTAGAGGGTGCTGAAGAGCGCATCGGTGGCGATACCATCGCCGCTGTTAAATCGTAAATCGGGAAATGCACCTACGCCGGTTTCCGCCGCAGTACCCTGAGTGGAAGTTGTCAAACTCACGTCACGTCCTCCTATCGACAAATAACGAGTATTCAAAGGCGCCGGAAAATCGAATCGAACACCGGGCACCAGCACGAGTCGGCTTCCTTTCAGTGGCTATCACCACGCAGCCCTGAAGTAGCGTGGTGCAGTCATCTCCCCTAGGTACTCGAGCATCTATCTCCATCGTTGCTTAGGGGAGTAAGGAACAGAGGCACCATATCGATTCTTGCGGAGCCGTATGTCATACATTTGTCACAGACGTGTCACTTTTTCTACTTTTGGGGCAGACGGCAACTTGGCTGTGACGGGTGCCGCTTGAGGGGCGCCTTTAATGGCGCGCATTTTCGAGGGCTAGTCAATGCGCTTCGTGTTGATGACGTCGGGAAGCTGCCGACTTATGTCATGCGGCCCGATACAGAGGAGTAGCGGCGACTCGTTCTGGCTGGGAAACGCCATAGTTTTCGTGCTACTGGCGACGCTATCAGTTAGCGTTCTTCCCGGTTGCCGCTACTTGTGTCCTCACGACCGGTGTATTAACTAGAACTCGACGAACAGGGTGTGACTTGAGGAAGATCTCCCGCAGCGGTTCTTCTGAAGAGAAAGAATTCGCGATAGCCCGAACAACCGTCTCCGCGGCGCTCCGGTGCTGCTCTGCCTTGTCTTCCTGTCTCAGTTGGCGATAAACGTCCCACGCTGTGGCATGGACTCGCCAGGCTGCAATTGGGACGTCAAAAGTCTGAAGGATTGCGAGAGATTGGAGCACCAATGGCTCGGCCTCGATCCACTTTCCGGCGGCGATTGCGATTCTGGCCTTGATCTCCCAAGCGAGCGCTTGCAGATTAGGATCCTCGGTTGAGAGCGCAGATTCCAGGAAACCGTCCGCTTCGCGACGGGCATTCACGAGATTTCCAGTCTCTAACCAGGCACGACTCATGCCGAGTTGGGCCTGCATTCGCCAATACCAATACAAGTAGAATTTTTCGTTGGTCATCTCTTCAACGGCAGAAAATTGCTTTACTGCTTCGCTGCTGTTTCCCAGCCCGATTTCGGCGTGCCCGAGGAAGAGCAGCGCCATGGCCTTGGGCGTCCGCGCGGCCCGCTCCAGAACGCGTCTCAAGATCGGTTCGCAAAGTCCCCGGGCTCCGTCGAAGTCCGAAGTCAGCGTACGTAACCACGCCTCGATGCCGGTGAAGGCGAACAACCAGAGGTTATTTCCGTTCCTCTGAGCCATGGCTATCGCCGTCCGTAGAGCTTGGAGCAACTCCCCGAGCTGACCCATGTGCAAGAGGGCCAACATCTCTCCCCACCAGCCCAGATACTGCATCAGGCTGGTGGTCGCGCCCGCTCCGGGAATAGCTGCCTCAGCATTTTGGACGGCTTCTCTATATTCGCCTCGAAAGATTCGAGCATGCGAGGCGTACAGCATCTCGTTCACTGCTGGTGCGTCTGTGCTGAGCCCGGGATCGACGACTCGTTCGGCTGCCGCGCAGATTGCGGCATCTTCCTTTCGCCAGCGATCAAGAACAATCCGAAAGCTGGCCGCTAGCACTTGCGCACGAGCCAGTAGCCGATGATCGGCGAGCACCCGTACTTACTTGTACGGCACGTTCGCTCGCGGCAATACCCCGCTCTGCATCCGTGATGGCAGCCGCGTACGCCAGCCGGCTCAACGCACTGACTTGGGCTTCTGTGCGGCCAGCCTCGGCTGCCTGAGCCACTTCCATTTCGTAGGCCTGGCCTGCTTCGATCACCTCTCCAAGTGCATAGTGAGCATCTCCGATAAGCTTCGAAACCAGTATCTCCCGCTCGATACGGATATCCGCGTTGAGCTTGGGAAAAAACTCTCGGGCATGTTGCAGTATTTGGATAGAGTCTCTGTGGGCAAACCTTCTAGCCGCATTCTCTGCCGAGAGCAACAAATAATGGACGGCACGCTCGTGGTCGCCACCCTCTTCGAAATGCAACGCCAGTTCCGATGCCAGCTCTGGTCTGTTGGTGCTGTAGAGAGTAGTGAGTCGCTCTCCCAAGCTCCGGTGTAATCTGGATCGGTTCACATCCGATAACTTCCGATAAACCGCTTGCCGGTAAAGCGAATGCTTGAAGTCGTAAGAGGCCGAGGTTATCCTGTTCTCCAGCTCGCGAATACCGGCGGATGTGATAAATCGGCCTCGTTCGGAGAGTCCTTCACATATATCTTCAATGCGTTCCGTACCCATCTCCAGCGTGGCAGTGATTGCCCACACGGAAAAGTGCTCTCCAACCACGCTTGCGGTTTTCAGAACTTGTTGCTCCGGTGCGCTCAATTGCTCGAACTGCAGATCCAGCAGGTGCTGCAGTGTTTCCGGCACGTTGACTTGAATTTTCGTGATTGGCGTGGTCAGGATCCACCCGTCCGCGCCCCGCGCAATCACACCTTGCTTAGTCAACTCTTGGACAATAGCTACCATGAACAAAGCATTGCCGCCTGAATGGCGGTACACGAGGCTGGCCAGACCCGCCGGCAAATTGTCCATACCAAATCTAGCGACAAGATACTGGCCTATTTCTGATTCTTCTAGCCGCTCCAAGGCGACTTCAGAGCATAGTTGGTGAGCCAGCAAATCCTGCTTGATAGCTTTGAGAGGACTTTGTGAAAGCACGACGTCTATGGGACGGTAGGTGCCAAGAATCACCAGCTGGGCTGGTCCCCGCCGACGAGCGATCGCCGAGATCAGATCCAGTGTAGATGGGTCACTCCAGTGCAGGTCCTCCAGGATGAGGCATAGGGGACTTTCCGCCGTGAGCACTTCCAGCGCCTCGCAAATCTCTCGTAGCATGCGCTCCCGCGTGCTACCCAGGATCTCGCGCTGCAGCATGTCTTTGTGCTGGGGTTTGATCAGCGACGGGAATTGAATCAGCCAAGTGGGCGCCTGTTTCGATAGAACCTCAAATATCGGGCCACTGCCATCGGCTCGAAGCAATCGGCCCAGCGCTTCAAGTACGGGGTAGTAGGCCTCCTTTCCGCCAAAGCCCTCGACACATTGTCCGCGAGCACTGCGCAAGTCAGATTTGCGGGTAGCTTGCTGGAGGAATGCGTCCACCAACGTGGTCTTTCCAATGCCCGCTTCGCCCGTAACGAAGACCACCTGGCGCTGGCTCCGTCTCGCCTTGTCAAGAAGCCCATCGAGACTGGTAAGTGCCCTTTCGCGGCCGACGATCTTCATAGCTTCGGCGCTGGCATGGGCAGTTACGGCAGGAAGCGCGTCAGAAACTGGAGCTACAAACTCGTAACCGCGTTTCGGAAAGGTCTTGATAAAGACGGAACTTTCAGGGCTGTCTCCCAGCGTCTTGCGGATTTCCTTGATGTACTTCTTGATTAGCTCCGGGTTGACGTAGGTTTCCGGCCACAATGCCTCGAGCAGTTCGTCCGGGGTCACCAATCTCCCAGCATGTTCCACAAAGTAACGGAGTACGTCAAAGGCCTTCGGTGTAACCGGCACGCGCTCCTGTTCGCGCCACAAGGAGTGATTCACCGTGTCGAGTCGAAATGACTGAAAGAATTTCATCGCGAAACCCATTTCTTAGCGGTTCCGGAGGGCCCGCCGGGTCGCACGCCAATGTACCTGAAATGTGACGAAAGTGTATCCCAATTGATGCCTGTATTGAGCGGCAGGATTAAAACAATTTGGCCGAAGAAACGAGTCCCCGTGCGCTTCAGATTTCCTAACTCGGCGCTGCGGGAAAACGACGGAGATCTCGCCAGAGAAGTCGGCTAGGATATTTATTTTATTGGAGTTAGTCATTTTCTGCCGGGACAAGAAGCAATACCGATTTGGAAGCACTGGGAACAAGTAGATCTTATGAGAAAGTTCCGCGCCCCTTGTGTCAGAGAAATTTCACTGAAATGGCACTGCACCGTCACACCTTACTGTCAAAGCTTTCGTAATCTGACACGGTCATGCGAGGAGCTTTCGTACTTCGGTTGGGACCGGAAACCAAACCATCCAGCGGCTTGTTTGAGGGCTGGGTGGAAGAGGTTGATTCTGGGAAGGAACTGAGATTCCACTCAGTCGATGAGCTGCTCCGATTTTTGGGCCAAAGATTCGATAAGGTTCCCGGGCCTGGCAGTAGCGTGATCAACGATGGCGCCCCGAACGAGGGGTAGACGTAGCTGCTCGGAATTCTTCAGAGGCTCGTGCGCCTGGAAAGACCTTAAAGGAAAGAGGGTATGCCAAGACAGTTGGTGCATTCGATAGCGATTCTGCTCCTCGCAACCGCTGGTGTAGCGCAAGACGGTTTAACGATTCCGGTGAAGACTAAGTCGCCGCAGCTGGTGGGAGAAGCCCAGGAAATCTACCTCGCCGCATGCGCGACGGTGCAGCAAGAATTCGGACGTACTCACCCGCTCCGCACGAAGGTTAGCCTGGTACTTGGGGCAGAGAAGGACGGCGTTTTTACCGAAAAAGGCGAGGTCCGGCTGCGGAAGTGGAATCGATACCTCTTCGCTGAGGGGGTTGTCATCTTGGCTTTCGACGACCTAATGCCGAGTAAGGAGAAGCTCACAATGGCGAAACGAGCGGTGAGTTGGGCTGACGCGACGATCAACATTCAACAACTACAGAAATAGCTAATTGGATCGTGAGGAATATATGGCACTGGAAGTCGTTTGGCGTAATCCGGTCCCCCAACCTCCAGCCGTCAGCAAATTCGAGCTCATCGAACTGGATCGAGGCGTGTCGATTTATGTCTCCCATAGCGTGGATGCAGAAGTCGTCCTTCGAATTGATCGCGGGCAGATCTATCGCCCGTCGGCAGAAGTGAAGCGCGTAGGAGGCGCATGAAACCATGGCATTGAAGGTCTTAGAGTTTGCCAGTGACGAGCGCAGCCGCTGGTCGCCTGGAATGGCGCATCGCGAATTCGACAACAACGGAGAAGCCCAGCATTCTGCGGATTTCCTCTTGCGAGATGCAATGGGTCCTTTAGCCGACGAATTGCCAGGTCTGCGCAAGCGAGGAGAAATGGTTGCGACGGACAACTATCAAATCGCGCTAATCCCTCTACGTAACCTGATGAACCAGTCAGACTCAGAGACTCCAGTAATGGCCAAAATGAATTCGGTTTTGGTGCTGCCGCTCACTTGGAAGGGCCTGGTGACGCGTCTGCGCGCCGAAGTCGGCGGGTCAAAGTCAAACCAGACAAATGACGTCGTTGGCTTCGGCGCAATCAGTGTGAAGCTCTCCAGCATGGAAGTCCGTCGCTCCGGAAAGTCAGTGACGGTTACACCGCTAGAGTTCAAGTTACTTCGATATTTCATTTTGAATCCGGCAAAGGTAATTTCACGAGATGAACTGCTCAACGAAGTGTGGGGATTCGACAACTACCCGTGTACCCGAACGGTGGATAGCCACGTGTGGAGATTGCGGCGAAAACTGGAGGCAGATCCGGCCAACCCTGTTCACTTTCACACCGTACATGCGATGGGCTACAAGTTCACCCCCTAGGTCCTAAGCCGGGGCCATATGTTTCGCGACCTCGGGGTGGCGCTTACGAAACAAGTCAGCCAAGCGGTACAAGCGCAACGCTGGGAACTTGTTTGCGCCGGGTAGCCCAAAACATCAGAACTCAGATCAACAAAAGGTTGTCACAATCAGCCGTGCGACCGCCATGATTAAGGATTTTGTCCTTAATCTTCAGAGCCTAGCCGGGTTACCGTACAATGCCGATTACTCAGCGAATAAATCTTTCCGCAGGTACTCAACACCGTGCTGCCGAATCAAGATCCTAACGACACGTCGCATTAGCAATCGGCGATCATGGTCCGCACTGCCAAGGACGAGAACCCACTGGCTCTTCCATCTGCTGGCGTGGCGGAGTGCCGGAAGTCGAGCGGGGATTCGAGAAACGTTTTCCCCGGACTGATCCTTAGTCCTGTGGTTCGTTCAAACCAAAAAACGCGTCCATTAACCGAGCCGCCCTAAGTGCCCGATGCCGTGCGGCGCGCGCAAGGTACGACAAGTGCGCCAGTTGCGATACAACTGACATGGCCCAAACGTGTTGTTTTGTACGACTTTTTCTTGTTGACAAAAGTGTGATGCTTGAGCTTATAGTTTGTGAATACTCGATTAAAGATTCTTCCGAACTAATTTTGGCCGAGCGATCTTGACTCAGGGGCCCTTTGGATTTTATAGGGTGAGACGAGTCGACCAGAACCTTCTTATTAAGTCGATCGCATTCGCCGTTTGATCTTTGGCCGGACGCGGTGAGTTGGACCAATACCCCCCAAGCGACTCACTTCTCAAAATCTGGGGGACTTTCCCATGTTGCTCTTCTTCGTTTTGCGCCGCAAGTGTCGCTGTTCCCAGCTTACATCCTCCTTGTACTTAGTTCGCGAATTTGTTGGCACCCTGGTGCCCGCTGCGACTAGCCACAGATTAGCCATGCCGAGACTTTTGCGTGCCAGGCGAATTACTACTACCGCGACTATCCCTCCAGGGGCTGCGCATAGAGTGATTCTTTCCCTAGCCGGGAGTGCTCCTCAGCTGTAGGACCGGATGAAAAGTTATGGATGCGCGGGCGGTTCCATCTCGGGCTGGTGTCACTTTGGCGGCTGCGTTGCAAGACACGCTCGTCGGGTCGAGCCACTCCATGGAGCACTTTCGTGATTACATTTGTAAGGTAGCGCGCATAGATGCAAATGTCCTCATCTCCGGCGAGACCGGCACTGGCAAGGAGCGCGTGGCGGAGTGCATCCACAATGCTAGTCCACGCAGGAACCATCCGTTCGTTTGCGTGAACTGCGCTGCAATTCCCGAATCACTGCTGGAAAGTGAACTGTTTGGATTCGAGCGCGGCGCTTTCACCGGGGCACAGGAGCCGTATCCCGGCAAACTGCGTCTAGCGAAATCGGGGACGGTGTTTCTGGATGAAATCGGCGATATGAGCATGGTTGGCCAGGCGAAGATTCTGCGGGTGCTGGAGAGCCGCGAGGTATTCCCGCTGGGAGCGCGAACAACTTTAACCGTGGACGTGCGTTTTATCGCCGCGACCAATCAAGACTTGGAGACGCTCGTTGCTCAGCAGAAATTTCGCATCGATCTTTACTACCGATTGAATGTTGCTCGCCTCCAGCTTCCTCCGCTTAGGGAGCGCAAGGAGGACATACCCGAGTTGTTTGCACGCTTCATTAGTGAATTCAACCGCCAATACTCGGGCCGTGTCACTGTACCGACCAAGCAGCTCTTGGATGCCCTCATGCAGTATGAGTGGCCAGGCAACATTCGCGAACTTAGAAACCTGACTGAAGGCATCTTCATCGATCCGCCTGAAGGACCCGTTTCTGTGTGCCATGTTCCCGACCCGTTCAGGCAGATCTTCTCACGCTATGTTTGCGACGGCATGGAGGAACGCGAACGTCTGGTCGCAGTCCTCCGCGAGACCCGCTGGAACAAGAAGAAAGCGGCCTCCAGAATGAAGTGGTCGCGCATGACGCTGTACCGCAAGCTCTCCAAGTACAACATCAAGGAATGACGTAGAGGGCGGCCCGCGTGTGTCACGACGCCGAGTGACACTTTCCCTGTGACACTGGATACCGGCTGTCTAACGGGCGGGGAACCCGTCAAAGCGCAGCTTCCAAGGTTGCGTTTGCTGCCGGGGCTTATCCCTGAGGTGTAACACGGGCTCCCACCGCGGACGCCTTGTGTACTCATATCTGAACGATTCTCAAACTATCTCCTTGCTTTCCATTCTTTGGCCAGGCACTTGCTAACAGGAGTCCGTAGGAGGCAAAGGAGGGCCGATGGCAAGGCTGCTGGTAAATCGGAGTTCTTGTCTTGCAGAGTTCTCATATTGTTAGGTTGCTCGGCGGGATGAACAAGTGCATAGGGCCGACTCCAATACTTTCTGCGGACCTTGAATTTGGGCCGTGACCGACAATCGCAGCGCCGAAAGCAAGAGGGACCGCGTGTAGGCGACTTAAGCTTAGCTGAAGAGTCCTCTCCCAGTGGAGATATACCGCTAATGGGTGCCATCGTTTCAGTTGCGCTCCGCCATCCAGCCTTGCTGATCGCCACCGCTTGGAGTCGTCTGTTGCCTAGAGACCCAGCAGTCAAACGCCTGGTCGCATGCACAAAATACGGCGGGCTGCCCAGGGTTCCTTTTTGTGAAGTTATCCCTGGGCTCCAAGATGCCGAGATCAGAGTTGAGCGGGCATTTGATCGCGCTGTCGGGACATCGCTCGATTTCCAGGGAATTGCTTTCCTTAACGCAATCGTCCAGTCGAGCAATGCTAAGAGCATTCTCGAGATTGGCACCTATGATGGCAATACAGCGCTGAATCTCGCCGCAAACTCTGCTCCTGACTGTTTGGTTACAACCGTTGACCTTCCGCCTGACTGGCAGGGTCATTTGGAACTGGAGGTGCCGAAGGCGCTGGTCAATGTGACCGACCGGACCCGAGTGGCGAGCCAATACCGGGGTACTCACTACGAATCCAAAATTCGGCAGGTATTTGCCGATTCCGCGAAGCTGGACTGGGCCAGTATGGCTGTCCCCTTTGACCTCGTGTTCATCGATGGTTGTCATTTTTACGACTATGTCAAGAGCGACACTGAGAATGCACTTCGCTATCTCAGGTCTGGCGGCATTCTGGTCTGGCACGATTACGGCTCGATTGCCGACGTCAGCCGGGTTGTTGATGAGACTGCGAACAAGATATCGGTCAAGGTCATACAGGGTACCAGACTGGCTGTCGGTCATATGCCCTTGACCTGCCCGATATTTCATAGCAGCGAGAATGTTGTTGCAATGCCGATTGCCCGAGCACTGGACAGGCTTGAGACGGCACCATCAAGATTTTCTCAGCTCCCAGTAACTACACCGCAGCTCTTATGACAACTTCCTCAGCGGCCCTGGTTTGGGCAATGGGTTTAGCGAAGATGGCAATATTACGTTTACATCCGGATTTTCGCCCAGACTTTCTACACAATCGATGTTCTGTGTCACGAGTAAGTTGGGAGTGACACTTTTCCTGTGACACTGAAATAGCGCTGTTTGACGGCGGGGAACGTGGCCAAGCGCAGCTTCCAAGGTTGCCGTTTGCTGCCCTGGCGTACCGTTGAGATGTAACACGGACTCCCGTCGCCGACTGCCGCAGCATTCATATCTGAACGATTCACAACCACTTCCCCGCTTTCCATTCTTTGGCCAACCACGTGCTGCCACTGGACCCACAAGCATAGTACGGCCAACGGCAAGTGCTGTCGTTATCGAGGATGAAGAAACGCAAATGGAAACGAAACTCAGGACTGAATCAGGAGGATTTAGCATGAAACTTCGTCGTTTAGCTACGCTGCTTCTCACGGTCTCAGTGGCGACTTCACTGGTGTTCGTCACTTATTCTGTGGCAGGTACCGTCACGGTAATGGTCGGAGACCACGATGGTTACGGTCTTGGCTGTGCCGATAACGGCGGCCCTGGAACCTGTATATGGCCCGGCCCTGGACCTAGTGGCACGAACTACGATGGGCGCAGCCCAGCCGAAATGGCCGCGACCAACGGCGCTCAGATTACCGACAATTACAGCGCCATATTTCCAGGCTTCGGCCCCAACAACTTTACCACCGCCGATGTGCTCTTCCCATTCTCCGGGACCTTGACATCGGCTAGTATTCTAATCGGCATGGGTGACTTTCAGGCTAGCACGTTCGGTGACATCAATGTGTCGATCAATGGAATCGCAGAACCCGGCCTTTTCCACTTCGACGATGGCTTTCAGGCCACGGCTCTGCACACGTTCACTCTCGGTCCTGCGGAACTGGCGGCGGCCAATGCTGCACACGAGGTTGACTTGTTCTTGGACCGCGGTAGTTCGAACGATTTCATCGCCTTCGACTTCTTCCAACTGGACGGTGTTACCACGCCTGAGCCCTCGAGTCTCCTATTGCTCGGCACAGGGGTGCTTGGACTTGCAGGAGCGATTCGCCGTAAGCTGCTGGGTTGAGTTCTCTCCAGGCACCAGTCGAATTTAGCCGGGACCCGGGGTGGGTCTCGGCTTTCTTTGTCTCGGGTGGTCTCATGCAAGGTTTGCAAAAGGTCTCGCCGCGAATCATTCGTGTGTGTGGTCGTGCCATATGCGATCGGAGACCACGGCGGTTTACGCATTGCATAACCGCCGTCAGGTCCTCGATCTCCCGCTAGGTCCAACAATGCCAAACAGCCAGTGTTTGTGTCACGAATGACGTATAGTGATACTTCGCCTGTGACACTGGAATATGCCTCGTCTAACGGCCCGGAATGCGGCCAAAGCACAGCTTTCAGGATTGTGTTGCGACCCGACCGTATCGCTGAAGGTGTAACACGGCTTCCACCGCCGACGGTCCCTGTATTCATATCTGAACGATTCTCAACAACTTCCCCGCCTCCCATTCTTTGGCCAAGCGCGTGCTGTCAGTAACTGCTAGTAGCAAAGAACGGCCGAGGGCGAGCTGTTGGTAAATGGCGTCCCCGCGACCAACGTACCGAATTTAACCAAGGAGGAGGTGTGAAGAAAATTTAGGGGTAGTTTTTCTTGTTGCGGTATTTAGTATCGCCCCAAACGCTGGCACATGCGTCGGTAAATACGTCATTGGGCGGTGTCCAGCTTCGCTGCAACACTTTTTCATCGGAAAGCAGACGTGACAACTCGTGCAACAATAAAGGAGGTTGCCCCATGTTACGAAAACTCTGTCTTGTGTTGTGCCTAGTGGGACTAGGTTGTCTCACGGCGTATGCTGATATTCCCTTTAGCGGCTCGGGATTAAGTGGAACCATAGCTCCCTCGGCGTTGCCGTTCACCTACGATGCTGACGGCGGCGTTCTGGAAGGCGACTGGGGAGTCCCAGGAGTTGGTTTTGGAACGCTCACTTGGACGGATCCCAGAACAATCCACGATTTTGAAATCACCTTCGACCTGCCGCCGGGGACGATCATTGATCCCGCGCAGGTAGTCATTGGCAGTGGGGCGGGTTGTGTCGGCAGCACCGGCGGCGGAACCACGTTCTGCACCAGCCCCTTCACTACTCCGTGGACTCCCACGCTGGTTGGCACCAACGAGATCGAGTTTGTTGCGCCTCCGGGCGGGGACTTGGTCACTGGCGATAGTTTCTTCGTCAACATCTTTTTTGCAGGTGCTGATCCCAGCGGCGTGGCGTTTTCTGGCGCCTGGACGCAGACGCCCGAACCAAGCAGCCTGCTGCTACTTGGCTCCGGCATCGTCGGATTCGCGGGACTCCTGCGGCGCAAGGCGCAACATCTGAGCTGAGGGAAAGCCGGGTGTCGTGTACCCCACCCGAGCGTCCTTGCTTGTGTGGGGATTTTCTTTGCCAGAGATTCAATCAAGAACGAAACCACAGGGCCGAGTGCGTACGCATCAAGCCGGCAGTCCTGAGCAAGCTGCCCGCATTTTTCTGGCAACCCTCTTCAGTAACAAATTCAATTCTCCAAGGCGTAGTCACTTCCCCCAAAGCCCGGAGCCCGCGCTCTGGTCTTCTTGCACCAGGTCGTTCTCGACAATGTTCGAATGTTTCGCAACTATTGATGGTGCTTGCAGCGCCACGGCGAGACCTGCGCCGCGATACATTAACGGAAATTTCTAGTTTAGTTTTCAACAGTGCCAAATGACTGGTGTGTATCACGAATGACTTGGGGGGTGACACTTTGCATGTGACACTGAAAGACCGCTGTTTGACGGCAGGAACGCGACCAAAGCGTAGCCTCCAAGATGCTTTGCTGCTCGGCGGCGTATCGCTAAGGTGTAACACGGAATCCCATTCGCCGGCGGCGTTTCTATTCGTACCTTAGCGATTCTCAACGACTTCCCTGTTTTCCATCCTTTGGCCAAGCATGTGCTAAGAGTAGCCGGTAGTATCGCGAGGTTGTCCATCCGAAAAGATGGTTAACCAAAGGGAAATAGGCTTGCAGGTCCGATCACTTGTGTCTCAGCTTCGCTTGGCGCTCGTCCTTAAGATACTCAAGCATTATGGGGTATCAAAAGGAAGGAGTGTAACTAGGATACCAACCTTTCCAGTGGTCTGGTTGTCCCGGAGAGGCTCTACGAGACTCCGGGCAATTGGACGAAATCAGAATCTCAGAGTCAGAGGAGGAGTCGAAATGAAATTGCGTCGCGTAGCAACCCTTCTTGCCGTGGTCTTTGCCGTGGTCGTGGTGGCTGCTTCCGTGGCAGTGCCAGCACAAGCATCTTCCTGTACTGCACCCTGTATCGTGCTGTATCAAAACCCTGCTGCAACAGCCAGTGTCGGAACTCCCGGTGACCCGATCTTGATATGGCCAGCCCCAGCAACGGGCTACGGCCCGGGGGGAATGGTCGGCGGCATTGACGGGGGGCCTCTGTCGTTAACAATTCCTGGCACGCTGCCGGGTCATGTAACGGTCAGTATCGACGACTGCTGCCTAGTCGGCGACATCTACGAAGCGACAGTTGGCAGCGCGCCTTTTATGTGGACCTCGGTCGTCCCGTTGGGTGGTCCAACCCTTAGCTCTGGCAGCTTTACCGGTAGCTCTCTGTATTCTCCTGGTCCGCTGACGGTTGACGTAACAGACCTGCTGCTGTCCTACATCACACCCACCGGTACTGAGGATCCGTGGGGCGGCGGTGTTGTGCCTCCGGACTACAGCCCGGCGGGATTCGCCGTCGAGGTAGACTTCACGCCGGTTCCTGAGCCGGGCAGCTTGCTTTTACTGGGCAGCGGAATCCTGGCACTCGGCGGGTTGATCCGCCGCAAAATGAACATGTAACCAACCGATAAGAGCAAAGGGGCCGAGGGCAAAACTGTTAGTAAAGCGGGAGTTCCTGTCGAATGAGTTCTCGACCCCAAGCTCGATACGCAAACTACTTTGAGATTGGTCATAACGAGTTTGAGTTCATATTCGACTTCGGGCAGTACCACCCCGAAGATGAATGTGGGCAGACGCAGTGCCGAATCGTCACCGGGCCGGTTTACGCCAAGTTGTTGGCGGAAATGATAAGCGCTTCCATCAAGTGCTACGAGGAGGAGCACGGATTGATCAAGCGCGCAGGAGGAGATTTGGACCCGTTCGAAGTCGCTCGGCGCTCCAGCGCCGATCACTCCAAATTTGTTCTTTGCTCTAGGCGTAACTCTGGAGAAGCCGGTTCTTGAGTTCCGCCGAGTGGAGAACTACTTGGTCATTGCCACAACGCCCAAAAGAAAGAGGGGAGCTAAGCATATGCAAAGCAGATGGTCAACTGTGCTGTTGGTATTCGCATGTGTCGTTCTGTTGACGGGCATTGGATTCGCCAGTGCTTGTCCGACGACAACGTTAGACAACTATCTTGGCTTAGGATTCTCGTGCGGAATCGACGACAAGACCTTTTCCAATTTTGTGTATTCGTACGACTCGAATCCGCCCGGTTTTGGGAAACCGGCCGGCAGCGTATTCGTTACCCCCCTTACCACTCCAAGGAATCCTGGCCTTCAGTTTAGTACTGGCTGGTTTGCGTCAACAAGCTCCGGCATACTCCAAATGGATTCTGCCATTCAGTACAGCGTCAATGTCAACCCAGGTGGTTCGCCAATCACCGACTTCAGTCTTTCCATTGGCGGTGTAGGCTGGACTGGAACTGGCGCCGTAATCGTCGACGAAACCGTCTGCTTGGGCGCCATGCTGCCATCGTGCTCCGGCGGACAAGAAGCGACGCTGAGCGTTTTCGACAGCAGTGGCGGGACCAAGCTGTTTGACAGCATGACTTTCGCTGGAGTAACCGAGGTTGATGTACAAAAGGACATTCAGGTCGAGGCCGGTACAAACGGAAGCGCCAGCCTTTCGTTGGTGACGAACCAATTCTCCGAAATCCCGGAACCTGCCAGCATCATGCTCTTCGGCTTCGGAGTTCTGGGCCTCGCGGGCGTGTTGCGCCGCAAGCTCAGCCTCTAATTAACTCATCCCAGGGCCATAAAAGCCGGAGCGTTAAGCTCCGGTTTTTCTTTTATCTAACCAGAGTACTGGACCCAGCGAATCGGCCGCTTAAATGTCGCAGTGATAGCAAAGGCACGCAATCTGCGATAACCCCACGATCCTTAACTTCGCAAAATCAACCTGTAGTTCGGTTTGTCCTTCGTCGAATATCGTGGGGGATGATTTTATCTACTATTTGGCGATCGGATTGCAGCTACCCGCAGAAGTTCTCACTAATCCGGGCCTGCATCACTACCAACCCCCGGGAAATAAGACCGGGGTCTGGATGCAGAGGAAGAGGAGAAGATCACATGACTCGAGTCTTGTTAATGAAAATTCGTGTTTTGATGCTCTGCCTATTCGTCTCAGCTTGCCTACTTGCGGCAATCCCGGCGACAGCCCAGGTTCCACTGCCTACCCGTTTCAGCGATGGCACCTGCGCAATAGCGGCAACTTCCACCCTCGAGCCGAGCAGCATCCTGCTGCTTGGGTCCGCACTGCTTTGCCTCGCCGGCCTCCTGCGGCGCAGGAATTTGTAGTTCTCCAGGGTGCAGTCACTCCCCCCAAGGCCGGAGCCTGCGCTCCGGTCTTTTTTCGCCAGATCGTTCTCGACCATCTTCCGGGTTTCGTAGCTGTTGGCTGCGGCTCGGCCTACGTTGAATACTTTAACCGGAACTTCTTGTGTTATTCCCAGCAGCACCAACGGCTTTGTGCCACTTCAACACCAACGGCCTTGTAGCCACTTCAAATTGCGTGATGCAGAAAGTTACTTTAGCAGGCGCTGTGAATTTCGTACGGTTGAGTGGCAAGTGACCCCTTCTAGCATTTCGTACTGCGGTCACACAGCCGGCACGGTGAAGTGAAACACCGAGCCACTACCCAGCTGTGAGGTGACACCGATGGTTCCGCCATGAGCTTCGACGATAGCCTTGGCTATTGCCAGGCCCATGCCTGTGCCTTGGACGCGGTAACGCTGGTCTCGTCCCCGATAGAACTTCTCGAAGATTAGCGATAGCTCCATATCGTCAATGCCGGGACCACGGTCGGCGACGCTGAGAGCCACCATTTTTCCGGATGGTTCAGCGCTGATGGTAATCGGTGTTCCAGGAGAAGAGTACTTGGCAGCGTTTTCCAACAGCTGTACCAGCACTTCGGCAATACGCTCCAGGTCAATGCGGACAGAGGGCAACGAGTCGGGAAGGCGCAGCTTTATTTCGCGTCCGGCCAGCACCTGCTTCGACCTTTCCAGCGCAGCTTCGATGACCTGCCGAATGGCATAAGTCTCCCGTCGTAATTCTACTTTCTGGGCGTCGAGCTGAGCCATCTCCGCCGCTTCGCCTACCAGCCGGTTCAGCCGGTCGGCCTCTTCATTAATAACGTTAAGCAGATCCTTCCTTCCATCAGCTTCAATTTGCGGTGTTGAGAGCAGCGTCGTGACTGAAAGTTTAATCGCAGTAAGCGGCGTGCGGAATTCATGGGTCACACTATCCAGCAATGCGGAACGCAGGTTTTCGCTCTCGCGGGCCGCTTCCGCGCGGGTCAAGGTTTCAACGGCCCCGGCGCGCTCAATGGAAATCGCGATGAGGCTGCCGACGGCCTCCAGGGTTTCACGCGACAGGACGGCACCCTCCAATCCCAGGCTACCCACGGGCTTAACTCCGATGCGCAAGGGCACGAAACACAACTGATGTTCCTCGTCTATGACCAATTCACCCCGTCCGCTTACCGCCTCGAGTTGCTCCGCGCTGAGCTCTGGATGATCAACTCCAGTGCGATAGACCTCTTTGCGTTTGGGTAAAAACATAGCCGCCGCCGTTAATCCGAAGGCGTCCCGCACGTAGTGGGGTATGGAATTGAGCAATTCCATCACATTATCCGTAGCCAGCAATTGCTGGCTCAGGAAGTAGAGCCGTTCTACTTCTTTCCGACGTCGGGTGGCGTTCAGCGCCTCCCGGCGGGCGCGCTCCGAGAGCCGGCTGGCCACAATGGCGCTACTCAGAAACGCGAGCAAGGCAATCCAGTTCTGGGGATCGGTTATGGTGAACGTATGAATCGGAGGTAGGAAGAAGTAGTTGAATGCCAGGGTGGCAACGATGGCCGTGGTGGTTGCGATGGTCAGTCCCCAGCGGCTGGCTAACAAAAGCACTACCAGCAAGAACGTAAGCGCGACGGTAGTAGGATTCACGTTAGGGAGACGACGGTACGCAATCACCACGACAGCGATGGTTCCCATCGCAAGGGCATAGCGGTAAAGAGTAGCTTTGAAGGGCTGCGGAGAGACGGCAAAGGAATGCTGCCTGCGCTTGCGGCCGTCTAATTGTCGTTCATTCACGCCATGATTGTATCGAATCGACTTTTGCGTGTCCCTTGCCGCAGAATAGTGTCGCCATGCAAAAAACCCCGGAGCAATGGCTGGAGGAAACAGCGCCGTCAAAGAAAAACGGTGTCTTCAAGTTGTTCCTGGGGTATGCGCCGGGCGTCGGCAAGACCTATGCCATGCTTAGCGAAGCCATCCGGCGGCAAAGTCGCGGCGAGGATGTGGTTATTGGGGTAGTCGAGACGCATGGGCGCAAGGCTGACGCAGGAAATCGCCTCGCGCCTGGAAACCGTACCGCGCAAAAAAATCGACTACAAAGGTACGCTTTTTGAAGAGATGGATGTCGATGCCATTCTGGCGCGCCATCCGCAAGTCGTGCTAGTGGATGAGTTGGCGCACACCAACATTGAAGGCAGCAAGCACCATAAGCGCTACGAAGATGTTTTTGAGCTGCTGGACAACAAGATCGACGTGGTTTCGACCATGAACGTGCAGCACCTGGAGAGTGTCACTCCTATGGTGCATAAGATTACTGGTGTGCTGGTGCGCGAGACGGTGCCCGACTGGGTCCTGAAGCGGGTCGACGAAATTGTGATGTCTGACGTCACTCCCGAGGCCCTGCAAACCCGCATGCGCCGCGGCGATATCTATCCCATGGAGCGCGTGGATCGCGCGCTTGGCAATTTTTTTCGTTCCAGCAATCTGATTGCCTTGCGCGAAGTCGCTCTGCGCCACGTAGCGCAAGTGGTGGATCGCAGCTTGGAACCATACCTCGAGACAGAAGGCGCACCAGGCCGCGACTTGAACGTAGCGGAGCGCATTGGGGTGGGCGTCAGCTCCAATCCGGCCGCGCAGTATCTGGTGGCACGGGCTTCCCGCATGGCGCAGGCGATCAATGGCGAACTGTACGTCGTGTATGTCGATACGGGAGTGGATGGCAGCGATCCTGAGAGGCAGCGGTCGCTACAGGCGAATCTTCATTTCGCGGAAAATCTTGGCGCAAAAATTGTGCGGCTCAAGGGCAAGGATGTCGCCCAAGCTATGGCGGAGTTCGTCCGCGAGAAGCACATCACGCAGATGATTTTCGGACATTCTGCAACCAGCGGCTGGCGAAAGTACCTGTTCATGTCGGCCGTGCATCGCTTCCTGCGCGACGCGCCGGCGGTGGATGTTCACATTGTGAAGCAGCAGCCCAACTAATGCATACCCGCCCGCACATCCTAGTGGTGGACGATGAGCCGCAGATTACCCGTGTGTTGCGTACTAGTCTCAACGCGCAAGGCTACGAGATACGCGTGGCCAACGATGGTGAAGCCGCGCTAGAGATTGTGAAGGATTTCGCGCCGGATCTTGTGATCACCGATCTGGCGATGCCCAACATGAACGGTATCGAGCTGTGCCGCCGGTTGCGGAAAATGTCGCAAGTCCCCATTTTGATCCTTTCGGTGCGTGGCGAAGAGCGTAGCAAGATTGAAGCGCTCGACTCGGGCGCGGATGACTACGTGACGAAACCGTTCAGCACGGGCGAGCTGCTGGCGAGAATTCGCGCGGCTCTTCGGCGTTCCCCGCCGACCACCAGTGCATCGCAAGTCAAGATCGATCTAGGTGATTTCCACATTGATCTCGACGCGCATTCCATCACGGTTGCTGCCAGGGAGGTACGGCTCACGCCTAAGGAATTCGATGTGCTGGTGTATATGGCGCAGCATCCGCGGAAAGTGCTGACTCATCGCTCCATCCTTAACGCGGTATGGGGAGGCAATCAGCGTCGAGCAAAACGAATATCTGCGTGTTTTTGTTGGCCAGTTGCGCAAGAAGTTGGAGCCCGATGCCAGTTCACCGAAGTATATTCTCACCGAGCCGTGGGTGGGATATCGCTTCGAGCCGGGTGACGGGGACTGATCCCGCACTGGGCCGTCGCGCCTCATTTTGTATAATCGTTGGTTTGCACACCATCCTTGAGGAAAATCTGTTGCCGCAGGCGGAAATTGGCATCATCGGCGGGAGTGGCTTGTACTCCATGCCGGGGCTAAGCGAAGTACGAGAGGTGTTGCTGGAGACCCCGTTTGGAGCGCCCTCCGATGCATTTGTCCTGGGCACGCTGTCCGGTCGAAGGGTCGCTTTCATGGCCCGTCACGGACGTGGGCATCGCTTCATGCCAACCGAGTTGAACTACCGTGCCAACATTCACGGGTTTAAGCAGCTGGGCGTCTTGCGAATCATTTCGCTGTCTGCCGTCGGCTCGCTGAAAGAAGAACATCGGCCGCTGGATTTTGTCATCCCCGATCAATTTGTTGATCGAACCCGTCACCGTATAGACACATTTTTCGGCGATGGACTTGTCGCACATGTTGGACTTGGTCATCCTGTTTGTGAGGAAGAGGCCGAAGTGCTCGCGGCCGCCTGCCGGCGCGCTGGCGTGAATGTCAAGAAGGGCGGAACATACCTGAATATGGAGGGACCGCAGTTCTCGACGAAAGCGGAATCCAATCTGTATCGCAGTTGGAGCATGGATGTTATCGGCATGACCAACCTCACAGAAGCCAGGCTGGCTCGCGAGGCTGAGCTGTGCTACGTCACAGTGGCCATGGTCACCGATTACGACTGCTGGCATGAGGAGCACGATCACGTTACCGTGGACCAAATCGTCGCCGTGCTGCTGAAGAACGCGGAGCATGCGTGTAACGTGGTACGAGAAGCGGTGACGGCGATGCCGAAAACGCGCAACTGCAAGTGCGGTTCGGCATTGAAGAACGCCATCATCACTCAAAGGAACGTTGTGCCTGCCGCGACACTGGAGCGGTTGAAGCTGCTGGTTGGTAAGTATTTCAACTCCGAGGAGAAAGCGGGAACATAGGATTTGTCCATTCTTGTCGTCGGTTCCGTTGCATTCGATACTCTGAAAACTCCTTACGGTGAGCGCCAGAAGATTCTGGGTGGCGCAGCGACCTACTTTTCACTATCCGCCAGCTACTTCACTGATGTCCGAGTGATCGCGGTGGTGGGAGAAGACTTCACCGCTGAGAACGAAGCCGTGATGACCAGTCGCGGAGTCGATACGCGCGGAATTCAACATGCCAAAGGGAAGACCTTTCACTGGTCTGGAGAATACGGAGAGAACGTCAACGAAGCGAAGACATTGAACACGGAGTTAAACGTCTTCGAAAAGTTTGAGCCATAGATCCCTGCGGAGTATAAGAACTCGGATTTCCTATTCTTGGCGAATATCGATCCTGCACTGCAGACGCGGGTGCGCGACGCCATGCAGAACGTGAAGCTGGTAGGTGGCGACACCATGAACTTCTGGATCAGCGGACATCGGGAGAAGCTGGGCGAGATGTTGAAGCGGGTGGACGTGCTGCTGATCAATGACACCGAAGCCAAGATGCTGGCAGGCGATAGCAGCTTGCCGCGGGCGGCACGAAAGGTGCTGGAACTGGGGCCGCGAGCGTTGGTCATCAAACATGGTGAGTATGGTGCGACCATTTTCTTTCGTGACGGGGAATTCGCCGGCGGACATCATCCATTTCGTGCTCCCGCATTGCCACTGGACGAGGTCCGCGATCCTACCGGCGCGGGCGACAGTTTTGCCGGAGGCTTCATGGGCTACATCGCCTCGCAGGGCGAAGTGAGCCGCCAGGTGCTGAAACATGCCATGTTCTATGGAAGCGTCATGGGGTCATTTTCGGTGGAACAGTTTGGCACGGAGCGGCTGCAATCGCTCACCCGCGAAGAGATTGACGAGCGGTTCCAGGTATTTCGCGAGTTGACGCACCTGGACTAAGACTGCATAACGCAATGTCCGCGCTCGCCATCTTGGCTGATCCCGAAGCGCAGAGGCCAAATCGCGGATAGTCAAGGGACGACTGAGCTCTTGAGCAAGACCTCTTCAGTCTCGCCCACCAAAACCCGTCTCAAAGGCGACCCTTGGCAGCAACAGCGCAATGATGCGCGATTCACGCTGCTGATCGGGGCGCTCTCGATCGCAGCGCTTTTCTTCTACTACGCCCACCAGCAACTACTGCTCTACGGCGACGCAGTAGCGCACATCAACATTGCGCGCCGGGTTCTGGATAACCGGCATCCGCTGCAGTCATATGGGCAACTGGGGACCGTCTGGCTTCCGCTGCAGCACATTGCCATGCTGCCATTCGTGTGGATCGATGCGCTCTGGCGCAGCGGGATCGCCGGATCCATCCCAAGCATGGTGGCCTACATTGTGGGTGCGCTGGGAATCTTCCGGCTAGTGAGAGGACGAGCGTCCGCCCTAGTCGCCTACTTCGCTGCGGCAATCTACGCGCTCAATCCAAACCTGCTCTACATGCAGTCCACGGCTATGAACGAGCCCATCTTCCTGGCCTTCTTCATCTGGACGGTGGTTTATCTCGACGAATTCCTTCGCGCTACTTCGCCGCAAATGAGGGACCAGCACCTGATGCCAGCGCTCATGCCGATGAAGCCTGAGCGCGCATTGGAAGCTTGTGGCATGGTCTTGGCAGGCGGAGCCTATACGCGATACGACGGATGGTATGTCGCGGTCATCGTGGTTGTCGTGATTCTGTGTATCTTTGCGCACTGGTGGCGGCGAGTGGAGAACAATGCCCAGCGGCGTTCGATGGCGAAATCCCTGGTCGAGGTTCTCCTGCTGAATGCACTGGTGCCCGTCTACTGGTTTGCCTACACCTACTGTGTCTCAGGATATGGGCTTGATTTCCTCAACGGTCCTTACTCGGCCAAAGCGATCGCGCTACGTACGACAGCTCACGGCGCGCAGTCCTATCCCGGGCAGCATGATCTGATTACAGCGGCCCTCTACTTTCTGAAATCGGCCAAACTGAATGTGGGAGATGGTTTCTGGGGACAGGCGTTTTTTGCCTTGGCCTTGGCTGGAGCAGTTGTGGCCGTGCGGAGGTTTCGCAAGTACGGAATTCTCCTGCTACTTTGGCTGCCGCTACCCTTTTATGCGCTCTCGATCGCCTGTGGCAGCGTGCCCATTTATGTGCCCGTCTGGTATCCCTTCTCGTATTACAACGTGCGCTACGGACTTGAACTGCTGCCCGTGTTCGCGGTGTTTCCCGCCATATTGACCGGTTTCGTGGCGGAACGCTTAAGTGGAAAGGCTATCTGGACCGCGCCGTGGGTGATCCTAACGGCGATCATTGCAACCAGCTACGTATCAGCGTACCGCGAAACTCCCATCACGTTGCGGGAAGCACAAGTGAATTCTCGCGGCCGCATCGTCATGGAGCGAGCCCTGGCCAATGCTCTCGAGGGATTACCACGCTCGGCCGCGCTGCTCATGTATGGAGCCGAGCACGCCGGTGCGCTGCAGCAGGCAGGGATCCCGTGGCGCCGAGTCATTTCCGAAGGCGAGCATCCCGACTGGGATTGGGCGCTGCTCGATCCGGCGCGGCATGCGGACTACATAGTTGCCTGCCAAGGTGACCCGGTATGGGCGGCTATACGATCGCAGCGCGCAAAATTGACGGAGCTGTTGGCCATCAGCGTTCCCGGCCAATCGCGTTGTACGATCTACAAGCCGAACTAATTCGCCGATGGTCCGCGCTCCCCTTCTGGCCCTCCCGGACCGGGCTGTCGCCGGCACACTTGCAGTTAACAGCCCGATTGCCTGGCGTTTGTTACAATCCGCGCATTGCCCCTGTAATGACAGTGGCCAAGAGCACGATTGCCGAACGCGACTAAAATGGCGGAAATCCCCTTTATTAAGGCCACAGCTTGTGGCAATGATTTTCTGATCATCGATTTTGTGCACGCACCCAGCGATATCTATTCTTTCAGCCGGCGCATCTGTGATCGGCATAATGGCGTCGGCGCCGACGGTGTGGAATGGGTGCTCCCGGCCACCGATGCTGATCTGCGAGTGCGGCTACTGAACGCCGACGGTTCCGAAGCAGAGATTTCGGGCAATGGCACGCGGTGTGTAGCTGCGTGGTATTGCGCGGAGAACAACCGCGAATCAGTTCTCATTCGTACCGGAGCCGGCCTGAAGGCCTGTAATCTAACAGCGCGCGAGGGAAACATCTTTGAGTTTCGCAGCTCCATGGGGGAGCCCGAGGTAGGCGATGAGTTCTCCATCAAGTTCACGTATGGCGAGCTTTCCGGCATACCGGTTTTCATGGGCAACCCCCATTTCGTCGTGTATGTGCCAGAATTTGACCTAGGCTGGCAGGCGGTAGCGGGACAGATCTCAACCCATCATGACTTCAAGTACGGCATGAATGTTGAGTTGGTAAGGCTGATAGGCGAGAACGAAATAGAAGTCCGTTTCTGCGAGCGCGGTGTTGGCGAAACCATGTCTTCCGGAACCGGTTCCTGCGCTGCCGCAGTCGCCTCCATCCACGCCGGCAAGGTGAAGTCGCCCGTGCGTGTGCAAGCTCCTGGCGGGGCGCAAACGGTGGAATGGGACAAGGAAGTGTTTCTCCAAGGTCCAGCTACGTTGCTCTGCCGAGGTGAATTTTTCATTTAAGATAAGCCATCCGGATGACCTCTTCACCACAGCCTGCACGCTTACGTCCCCCAGCCTTGCGGCCGGGCGATACTGTAGGTATCGTTGCGCCCGCCAGTGGGTTTCGGCGAGAGGATTTCGATGCCGGCTGCGATCGCCTGCGGCAGTTGGGATATCGACCCTACTATCTACCCTCGATTTTTGAACGAGACCTTTATTTTGCGGGCTCGATCGAGCGGCGTATTAGTGAATTGCACGAGATGTTCAGCAGACCTGAAGTGCGGGCCCTCCTCTGCGCGCGCGGCGGTTATGGCTGCAACTATCTGCTGCCGCACCTCGACCTCAAACTGATTCGCGCAAATCCAAAGATCTTTGCGGGCTGCAGTGATGTGACCACATTGCTTACCTACGTGTGCGACCATGCCGGGTTGGTCACTTTTCACGCGCCTATGGTCGCGGGAGACTTTTCCCGGCCTGACGGCATCGACGTGGATGCATGGTCAGCGGCAGTCTCCTCGGGAAAGGCCTATCCGCGAACGTTTAGCCATGGTGAGGTTCAGCCTCTGGTAGAAGGCATAGCGAGGGGCACCCTGTACGGCGGCTGCTTGTCGTTACTCTGTGCCTCGCTGGGTACTCCCTATGAGATCCATACCGAGGGTTCGATTCTCTTTTTGGAGGACTGCGGAGAAAAGCCGTATCAGATCGATCGCATGCTGATGCAGTTACGACTGGCAGGCAAGTTCGAGGGAGTCGCGGGAATTATTCTTGGCGAGATGCTCGATTGCGGTCAACAACACAATGAGGACGGGACGCTTCACGATGTCGTCATGCGCATTCTCGGGGGCCTTGGAGTACCGATGGCATTCGGGCTTAAGTCCGGCCATGTTTCCAGTAAGAGTTTTACGCTGCCCATGGGAGTAAGCGCCACCCTAAGTGTCGGCCACAACGTAATGCTAAATTTCGACGCTGCGGTGCAGCTTGAACCCGCATCCGTCCAGGTGTCGCGCCCATGAAGCACAAGCATATTCACTTAATCGGGATTTGTGGAACTGCGATGGCCTCGCTCGCCGGGATGCTGAAGCAGCGCGGTTTTCAGGTTACCGGTTCCGACCACGCCGCTTATCCGCCAATGTCGGACTTTCTGGCGTCGTTAAGTATTCCTGTTTTCCAGCCGTTTAGCGAAGGCAACCTGCAAGCTCAGCCCGACCTGGTAGTAGTAGGTAACGCCATATCGCGCGGAAATGTGGAATTGGAGTACGTACTCGATCAGCGGATTCCATTCGAGTCCATGTCGCAGGTGCTGCACGACGAATTCTTGGTTGGGCGGGAAAGGCTGGTGGTGGCTGGTACGCACGGTAAGACCACGACCTCTTCGCTGCTGGCCTGGCTGTTCCATCATGCCGGACGCGCGCCCAGTTTTCTGATCGGCGGGATTCCGGAGAATTTTGGCAGCTCGTTTGGCCTGGATTCAGGAAACGAGTTCATCCTGGAAGGAGACGAATACGACACCGCCTTCTTCGACAAGGGACCCAAGTTTCTGCACTATTTTCCCGATGCGGTTATCCTGACCTCAGTGGAATTCGACCACGCCGATATTTACAAGAACCTTGATGAAGTAAAGACGGCCTTCGCGCGCCTGGTGAACTTGATTCCACGTCGCGGACTGCTGATCGCCTGGGACGGGCATGCGAACGTTGACGAATGTGTGGGCCGCGCATTTTGCCGGGTCGAGCGCTACGGATTCAAGAAGCAATCGAAGTGGCGAATTGCGGAGGTCGAATATGGGTCCGATGTGACGAGTTGGAGTGTGCTGTGCGACGGGGAGCCATGGGGAGAATTTGCCTTTGCTTTGGCGGGAGAATACAACGTGCTGAACGCCACTGCGGCGGCTGCCCTGGCGGCGAACTACGGAATTGCAAAGGATTGCATTGCAGAAGGACTTAGCAGCTTCCGCAGCGTGAAGCGGCGGCTCGAAGTCAAAGCTGAAGTCCATGGGATCACGATCATCGACGACTTTGCTCACCATCCTACCGCCATCGCAGAAACGCTGAAGGCGCTGCGCACTCGTTATCCGGGCCGACGCTTGTGGGCAATTCTCGAACCCCGATCGAACACGCTCCGACGCAAGGTCTTCCAGAATGAATTGGCGAGTAGCCTCGCTGTGGCCGACAAGGTGGTGATGGCGGGTATTTTCAAATCCGAAGCTATTCCTAAACACGAGCTGCTGGATGCTGCCGCCATCATCGCGAGGTTGCAATCGTCGGGCAAGCCAGCCTGTTTACTCGATACCGCGGATGCAATCGTCGATTCGATCGGGCCCGAACTGCGCGCAGGAGACGTGGTTGCCATCCTCTCCAACGGAGGATTCGCCGGAATCTACGAGAAGCTGCCCGCGAGACTCAGAGCGCTCCACGAGGTCTCGACGCCAGCGTGAGCCGACTGCGTTTTGCATTGCTTGGGGCGGCGTGGCTAGGCTACGGATTTCTATGTGCAGGTAGCGCCCGCGTCTGGGCAATCACACCAGTAACTTGTACGTCGCCCGCCAGTGCACAAACTGTGCCTACGGAGTATTTCGTCTCGCTGGCCGATTCTGCAGAACATCTGGCACACATCAGCATAAGGCTACGAAATGGTGAAGGCGTGCGCACGCTCGCTATGCCCGTCTGGAATGCGTTGTACCAGGTGCGCAACTTTGCCGCGAACGTGGAGGATGTCCGCGCCCAGGATAGCAGCGGCTCCGCCGCAGAGGTCCGCAACACCAAGACCAGCGAGTGGAAAATCATGGCACCGCCGGGTTGCGTCGTGGTTAGCTACGATATTCACCTCGATGTTCCCGGCCCGTTTGGCAGCTCGTTGAGTGCGGACCGAGGCTTCTTTAACTGGGCCATGGTGCTGATGCACGCTCCCTCCCTGCGCTCGGAACCTGTGAGCCTTCGGCTGCTGGATGTTCCCGCCACTTGGAGTCTGCGCGATCTCCATGTACTGGGAAGCGCCGAGCCTGGCAAGGTCGAACAGTTGTCGGAGTGGCTAACAACTACGACGAGCTTGTAGACAGTCCAGCTCAGCTCGGCACTTTCCGGCAGTCTATATTCAAAGAGGACGGCGCGACCTACCACGTTGTGGTAGACGGCAATCCAGCCGACTACGACATGGCAAAGCTCGACCAGGTGCTTGCCCGAATCACCCATGCCGCAGTGGACTGGATGCAGGACCGGCCCTATGACGAATACACATTTCTTTATCATCTGCCGCAAGGACCCGGTGGCGGAGGGATGGAGCACGCATATGGCGCAGCAATCGAAGTGCGCGCCAACCTGCTACGGAAGTCGCTACTGCCTCTGGAGGGCGTGAGCGCACATGAGTTCTTCCACCTGTGGAACGTGAAGAGGATTCGACCCCAGTCGTTGGAACCAATCAACTACCAGCGCGAGAATGACACCCGCGCCCTCTGGTTCAGTGAAGGTGTCACCAGCACGGTGGGAAACATGTTGCTGGTACGAGCTGGGTCTGATCGATGAGAAATTGTATTTGCAGTCCCTATCGGATGAAATTACAGAATTGCAACGGCGTCCCGCGCACCGTTGGCAATCGGCCGAAGATTCAAGCCTTGACGCCTGGTTTGAGGGTAATCCGTACTATCGCTCGCCGGAGCGCAGCATCAGTTACTACAACAAGGGCGAAATCCTGGGCGTCTTGCTGGATCTGGAGATTCGACAGATGACGCACGGGGAAAAATCGCTGCGCGACTTGCTGCAGTGGATGAACGAACACTATGCCAAGCAGCATCGCTATTTCCCGACTCCCAAGGTGTCGAGCAGGCAGCAGAGGCGATCACCGGCAAGAGCTTTGCGGAGTTTTTCCGCGACTATGTTTCCGGAGTGCAAGAGATTCCATACGACGACTTTTTCCGGCTGGTGGGTTTGCGTGTGGTCAACGAGACAATGCCGGTAGCATGGGCGGGCTTCGCCACCACGGCGAACCTTGGAGGTCAACCAGAAGTCGTTCAGGTTGATCCCAACAGTGATGCCCACCGGGCTGGAATCGCTGCGGGAGACCGCGTGATTGCCATTGATGGGCAACCTACCGACGCCGCTCTCGATGACCAACTCTCGCAGATGCCACCGGGGACGACCGTTCACCTTCGCATCGAGAATCGAAAAGGCCAACGTGACGTGAAGCTTCGACTGGGCCGGCGTGAGCAGCAGACATATAAACTTCAGGACTTGCCATCGGTCAACCAGGAGCAGCGTGCTCATCGGACAGCATGGATCCATGGCGACGATGAGAGCAGAGGAATACCTTGATCCGCGCCCTTGTCCTGCTGGCTTTCTGGGGCGTGTCGATTCTCATTGTAGGCCCGGCGCTGTTGTTGTATGCGCTCATCAGCGGCGACATCAACCCGCTTTACAACGTATCGAACCGACTTGCGATATTTGGCGTTCGCCTGGTCGGTGTGAAAGTAGAAGTTCGCGGAATGGAGAAGTTGGCAGCCGGGACACAACTACATTTTCATGGCGAACCACACTTCGAACCTGGACCCGCCCGTCCTGATGCCCGACCATTCCGGGCCGCTGTTCCGTGCTGGTGAAGAAGGAACTTTTCCGCACGCCTATCCTCGGGAGTCGGCATGAAAATGGCAGATCTCGTGCCGGTAGATCGCAGCGATCGCGGGTCCGCTATCGAAAGCGTGAATGCGGCCATTGCAGTCTTGCGTCGAGGATTGCATATGCTGGTATTCCCGGAAGGCACACGTTCCCGCGATGGCCGGCTGCTGCCCTTCAAGAAGGGGCCCTTTCATCTGGCGATCGATTCCGGCGTATTCGTGGTTCCAGTGACGATCCTGGGAACGTTCGAGTTGTGGCCCAAGACCCGCTTTGCCTTGCGTCCCGGAACGGTGACCTTGGTATTTCACACGCCGATCAATCCGCGGAGCTATCCTGATCGTGATTCGTTGATGAAGGCCGTCGCTGCGACGATAGAAAGCGTCCTACCAGCGGAGCGCCGCCGAGACGATTAGATCGTTTCTATAACCCATCTCATAAGCAGGTTTGCATCAGATAAGTAGGTTAGCATCAGACAAGTAGGTTTGTATCAGGGCATGGCTTTACAGGCTGCTGAAAAAGTCGCCTTCGGACGGGTTTGTATCAGGGCACGACTTTTAGTCGTGCCGATAAGTCGTTTATTCTTGATCGGCCGAGCGGACTTCAGTCCGCGAGGCGTAGGCATTTGGGACTTTTTCCGCAGCCATGCCGAAGATCTACTCTCTCGATTGGGCTTTACGGCAGTTCAAGAATTACTGTGGTCAACGAGTCGGGTAGTGCGGCGCTTCAGCGCCGCGTTCCCGCTATTTGTTCATATCCGAGCCGGCTTCAGCCATGCCGAAGATCTACTCTTTCGACTGGGCTTTGGAGACTGTGTCGCAACCTCGTATGGGTTTGCGGCAGTGGAATGAAACGGGCAAGAGTCAGCCCCGAATGGGGCGGCAGAGCTTAGATGGAATGAGACGGCTGGTCTCGCGGAACAGTTAAGCTGTCCGCAGGCACTCGAGGGGGCAAAGGAGACCAGCCAATGAAGAAGCATAGCAAAGCCACAAGCAGGACGGAAAAGCCAGCCCTGACCGTAGGCCTGGACATCGGCGACAAGTTCAGCCGTTATTGCATGTTGAACGGCGACGGAGAAGTAATCCAGGAAAGCCGGGTGAAGACCGAAGCCCGCGCCTTGCGACGGCATTTCGAGGGCCAGCCGCGAATGCGGATCGCCATGGAGTGCGGCACCCATTCGTCCTGGATCAGCCGTTTGCTGCAAGAGCTGGGACATGAGGCGCTGGTGGCGAACGCCCGCAAGATCGAGGCGATTACCGGCAGCGAGTCGAAGAATGATCGCAATGATGCCGAGCAGCTAGCCCGCCTGGCCCATTTCGACTCGCGCCTGCTGTTTGCGGTACACCATCGCAGCGCCGAGCGGCAGCGAGATCTAATGTTGATCCAGGCGCGTGCCACGTTGGTACGGCCCGGACGATGATCATCAACACCGCGCGTGGTCTGGTCAAAAGCAGTGGGCAGCGGCTGCCGAACTGCAGCAGTGCGAGCTTCGCCGACAAGGTGAAACCCATGCTGCCGGCGGAGCTGGCCGAACTGCTCGGTCCCCTGCTGGAGCAAGCCGCCGCTTTAAGCGCGCAGATTGCCCGCCTGGATCAACAGGGGGAAGGGTTGGTGAAGCAGCATCCCGAGATTCGCACGCTGCGCAGCGTGCCCGGCGTGGGGCCGTTGGTGGCGGCCACCTAGGTGCTCAGTTTGGATGGGCCGCACGCCGTCGCCCATAGCCGCTCGGCGGGAGCCTTCTTGGGATTGCGTCCACGGCAGCATCAGTCGGGCGCTTACGATCCGCAATGCCGGATCAGCAAGACCGGCAACCGCTACCTGCGTTCTCGGTTGATTCCGTCAGCGCATTACATTCGGGGCCGTTTCGGACCGGATTCGGGGCTGCGGCGCTGGGGACTGAAACTGGCGGCTACCGGAGGCAAGCGCAGCAAGAAGCGTGCCCTGGTGGCCGTGGCCCGCAAACTGGCAGTGCTGCTGCACCATCTGTGGCGCACCGGCCAGCGCTATGAAGCGTTTCCCCAGGCGGCTCCCGGGACGGCGGTAACTCCGGTATAAGTTTCCTCTAGAGGTGGTTGGAAGTTTGCAACCGGAGAAAAGCATTGCTCAACTGACTTTGCCAACCTCGCGTCGCGGCGACTGCGCCGCTGGGCTTGGCCAGTAAAGGCCGCAGCTTAGATAGCAGCGCCGCTTCATCAGTATCGGACACCAACAGGCACCGAGTCCTAAGACTCATTGAGAGTGCGAATAGAAGCCCGAGATGAAGGCAAAGGCAAAAGACAAAGGCAAAGGCAAAAGACAAAGGCAAAGGCAAAGGCAAAGGCAAAGGCAAAGGCAAAGGCAAAGGCAAAGGCAAAGGCAAAGGCAAAAACTCCTAATAAGAGAAAGGCAAAACCAACACCAAAAACAAAGTTTCTGTGGACACAACCAGCCGTCTCATAGAAGCCCAGCCTTTCAAGGCTGGGTAGGCATCTTCGCGAGGACGAGTCCCGTAGGGACGGCAGACCCCTTTCGAACAGCTCCTGAGGTAGTTCCGCGCCAACCCTCCCCTTGTTTGCGGCATGGCCAGTCGGTTTCTAACTACCCCCTCCCCTATATTCGGGGTATTTTGTTTTCAATACTTTACCCGCAAAGTATTGTGTACATTGGGTTTACTAGATACAGTAAGCCTTTTATTTTGAATACTTTGCAGGATTTGTCGCAAAGTATTCCGTACAAAGGAGTTGTAGGTAAAGTATTCCGAAATAAAGACTTACCCGATGGGTACTTCGTCTCCGCCGACAACCGAGCAAGTTTTGAAAGATCGGGCACCCCCGCCCGACGAGCGGACCGGCGGTGCGGAAGACTGGCTCCCGCGCTCTCAGTGTACGAGTAGGAGCTGAGTCGGGCGGTAAGAAAACGCACTCCAGAACACGGAGGTAACCGCCAATTCCCAAAATGGACGGGTACTCGGGTGCCCCAGGTTCGCCCCTCTTTTGGGCTAACCTGGGTTCGTCAGGTTCGCCCCTCGGACTAACCTTGGGTCACTGCACTTAGCAGCTGCAACGGTATACATTCCATTCATGCCACGTGGTTTGCGGCGCTTTCACGAATCCGGACAATCGCATTTCATCACCTTCAGTTGTTATCGTCGCCAGCCCAATTTCGTTACCCCCGCCATCTACGACCTGTTTCCAGTTTGCCTGGAGGACATGCGTCGTCGTTTCGCCATGCGCGTCTACGGATACGTGGTGATGCCCGAGCACGCTCACCTGCTGCTGAGCGAACCGCAGCATGGCACGCTAGCCGAGACAATTCATTACTTGAAGTTGTCATTCGCAAAACGCCTGCGCAGCCGAAGAGTTGGTGCCCCAGGTTCGAGACCCAGTGCCCCAGGTGCGAGACTTGGTGTCCCGGATTCGAGGCTCGGTGCCCCAGGTTCGCCCCTCTTTTGGGCTAACCTGGGTTCCGACAAACCTAATCCCTTCTGGCAAAAACGTTACTATGACCGCAACGTGAGGGATGCGCGTGAGTTCGGAGTTAAGTTGCGCTACTTACACCGGAATCCCGTGAAACGCGGGCTTGTGAAGGAACCGGGAGACTGGAAGTGGAGTAGTTTCCGGCATTACGCTTTCCGCGAGAATGGAGTGGTAGAGATCGAATCGGAGTGGACGGCCCGTGATCGCGAGCTGAAGATGTTTGGCGGCCCAGCCCGAACCTTCCTCAGCCCAGGTTAACGTCCAAAAAGAAGGACGTGAACCTGGGGCACCAGGCACCAGGCGTCGGCCGGGCCACTCGCCATCGCAGGGTTGGGAAGGTCAGGTGTTAGCCTGGGCCACGCATTATAAAAGGGCGCCCCTTTCGCAGTAGGTTATGGTTGCTGTGTGAAGCAGTGAACCAAACCTAACGAAAGGAACACCCGATGGATAGCATCAAGTATATCGGCCTCGATGTCCACCAGAGCACCATCTCGGTAGCCGTGCTCAACGCTGAGGGCAAGCTAGTCATGCAGTCGGTGATCGCTACCCACGCCGCCGCGATTCTGGATTTTCTGCAGGGGTTGCGCGGCAGCTTGCATGTGACCTTCGAAGAAGGCACGCATTCGGCCTGGCTGTACGATCTGCTGGCGCGGCGTGTGGCCAAGCTGGTGGTGTGCAATCCGCGCAAGAATGCGCTGCTGAAGGCGGGCAACAAGAGCGACACCGTCGACGCTCGCAAGCTGGCCGAGTTACTGCGCGCCGGGCTATTGTCGCCGGTGTACCACGGGCAGAACAGCACGGCTGCAGTGAAGCATCTGGGCCGCAGTTATGCCTCGCTCACCGAGGACACGACCCGCATCATGGGCCGGCTGAAGGCGCTGTATCGCAGCCAGGCCATTGCCTGTGCCGGCCAGAAGCCTTATGGATCACGGCATCGCGAAGAGTGGTTAGCGAAGTTAAGCGAGAGTGGGTTGCAGCGCCGCCCCCAGCGACTCTACCAGCAACTCGACCTGCTGCAAGAGCTGCGCCGCGACGCCCGTCGGGATCTGATTCTGGAGTGTCGCAAGCACAGCGAGACCAAGTTGCTGCGCACCATCCCCTGGCTCGGTCCCATACGCGTGGCTCTGCTGATCGGGCGCGTTCAGACACCCCATCGCTTCCGCAGCAAGCGCCAGTTCTGGGCCTACTGCGGTCTGGCCCTGGAGACGCGCAGCAGCGCCGATTATGGCTTCGTCAACGGGCAACTGGAGCGGAAGAAGAAGCCGGTGTTCATCCGTGGATTAAACCTCAACCACAACCACGATCTGAAGAACCTGTTTAAGAGCGCGGCCACCACCGCCAGTGGCAGTAACGGGCCCTTTCGCCCATTCTACGAAAACCTTCTAATAAAGGGGATGAAGCCCGAGCTGGCCCGGCTGACCTTGGCGCGCAAGATCGCCGCCATCACTTTACATGTCTGGAAGAAAGGAGAACCGTTCGACGCCGAATATCTGAAGTCGCAAGCCGCTTGAGCGCGCAGGACCGCAGGAAAAGGCCGGGTTTCACTCCGCGTTTTTCCAGATGGGCTGCGAGCTCGGGTTCGAGGGTAAGTATCCTGGGCGGGTTAGGCTGCGTGCGCCATGGGCGCCAAGTCTCACGGGCCACCATATGCTCCTCGGATAACCCAACAAAGCCATAGTGCCGCGCCTGGGCGCGAGTCTCAGATAGAACCATGGTTGGCCAATGGCCACCACCAGGCTTGTGCAGCTGCAGCTACCAACGAATGTCGGAACGCGGAAATGAAAACAACCCAAGAACTGCGAATCTCCGCTCTCCAGCATGACCACAGGGGCTGGATGTCAAAGAACTACCCGTTCTCCAGCGAAAGGAGAAGTGTTTTCTCTTGACATCCCCTTTTATAGAACCCGCCAAGTCTAGCTTTAGCAGACCTGCGTGGCGCCTGGTTGGACGACGCCGATCTTTCTGGTGGTAACCTGAGCGACGCACGCCGACTCACACTCGGACAAACTCTTGCGGTGCTCGCCGATAGAGAAACCTTATGGCCGGTGAGCATCCTAAAGATCCGCTCGGAATCCCTTGGCGGTTCACCTGCACATGTGGCTATTAGTGCGGATGGTAGGTTGGCGGTAGAAGAATTCGTAGGTCGGCACTTTTGTGGTCTTGATTTTATGCCGAATTGGGTACAGTATTCAGCACATCAACAGGTAGCTGTTGCCCTCCAAAGAACAGCCGGACATGTCATGTGCTAACCGACACATCTATCAAACGCGTACTTGAGAACGGGGGCGCCATGATAACGTCCTTCGGCTGAGGAGTCGAAATTTTCAACGTGAAAGGAAGGAGGAGAGTGTCATGGACAAGGTACGCAGCCGCCTTATGTGTGCCGGCCTTCGGTTGGCCGAAAAACTTGCAAAACCAAAATCAGTTTATGCCGACTTAAAGTGAGGGGACGGCCCCCCCATGCCCTTCGGTCCGGAGGGATTAGTCATATCGTGGATCGGCCCTGCGCCGAGCACGGCGAGGGTTACTTACATCGATGGACAGATTTTCGACGCTGTTGGCCGGGTAACGGGTCGTGAGATCCCTAAAGATTTCCCAGAAAAGTACACACGGGACCTTCATGAAGTAGAAATGTTCAATGCAACGATGGCCTGGAGTACTAACGAGGTGACCACTTGGCACAAGCGGTACCTCGGGGAGATCGGGCAAGAGCCGCTTTCAATTTTTGAGGAGTATCTCAGGACAGGGCACGTTATTTTCGGGACGCTTGTCCAACACCCGCCCGTAAACCCAGACGCCGCTCAGTTCAGAGCCTGCAGCACTGTACTCCAACGGGCGGTGATCGTCCACAGGGCTGCATCAGCGGGGAGAGAGACCCTCTCTCTTCGATCTTACCTTCACAGTGCGAAGGATGCTCAGACCTTCGTGAACTTCGTTCCGCGTGGGGGGGTCCAAATGTCCTTCGCTTCGGACACCATTTGGTTCCCTCTAGAACTGACCCGGGTAATTCAGGAACCCGCGTCCTACGTGGTGCTAGATATATTGACAACGAAAGCCCTAGGCGCAAAACAGATACCACAGCCTTTCCGTATCGAAGAAGAAGGGCGTATGCGGCATGAGGGCGAACGATACCACGTGACGAGGATCACCGCCACGCTGGCCGCTAAGCAAAAGTGGCCAGACTTGAGAATAACGCCGTAAAGATCTGCACTGCTCGCCGCAGGCCCAGACGATGGGCAGCGTGGGGTTGCGCAAGGCATGATCAGACCAACCGCACGCTGCCCAAGTCTTTAAGGCTAAAGCTCCGCGGCCACGCTGGATACTGACGAGCGATGCCATCTGTCGGCTTCTACAGTGAAACGTTTGGTCCGAAGCGGCAAACCTTCTAGAGTTGATGAGCTTCCTAGAAAGCAGCGTGCGTGCAGCAACGTAACACCTGGGCGAGGGGAGCGTCATGCGTTCGTCAGTATGGCGGAGGGTCGCCCGTCTTAGCGAGCGGCTGATCGGGAAGCCGCTCCTCGCATTGTTTTCCTGGTTCCGCGTAGGACTGTACCGCGTTGAGGGTTCCAGCATGGAGCCCACCCTCACTCAAGGTGGGCATCTCATCGTCCATACTTTCAGCCATTCTCGGCAGTATGCGCTGCGGCGTGGTGATGTGATTGTGTTTGAGTGCCCACACGCACACGACCATTCGTTAATCAAGCGCCTGGTTGGCCTGGGCGGGGAGAAGGTCGAGGTCCGAAGGGGGCAGGTCTACATTGATGACCGGCCACTGGACGAGCCGTACGTCGCGGCGGCTGGTGCTTACGATTGGGGCCCAGGCGTTGTCCCAAGAGGACAATACTTCGTGCTCGGTGACAACCGTAGCTCCTTAAGCGATTCGCGCGCCTGGGGGTGGCTGCCAGAGGAAAACATCATTGGTAGGGTCTGGAGGTCATATGAGCCGGGTTCTATAAAAGGGGATGTCAAGAGAAAATGTTTTTCCCTCCGCCGGAGGGCAGGGTAGTTTCCCGACATCCAGCCCCTTGGGTCGAGCCTGAGAGCCGAGTTACGCAAGCGCTCGGTGGCATTCATGTTCTGCGCTACGACGTTCTGTTTTGACTAGGGCTGCACAAGCCGATCAGGTCAGCGAGCGGCCAACCATGGTTCTATCGGAGACTCGTCCGTCGAAGCGGACGGCCTATGGCTTTATTGGGTTATCCGAGGGAGCATACGGTGCCCCGTGAGACTTGGCGCCAGTGGCGCATGCAGCCTAACCCGGCCAGGATACTTGCCCTCGAACCCGAGCGCGCAGCAGCAACAGAAAGCGCAGATCATAATGCTACCGGCTTCTGCCTGCGGCGCGCTCAAGCGGCTTGTGGCTTCACATAGCTAGGGTCGAAGCGTTCTCCTTTCTTCCACACATGTAAGGTGATAGCGGCCAGCTTGCGCGCCAGCGTCAGCCGAGCCAGCTCCGCCTTCATCCCCTTCTGCAGCAGGTTTTCGTAGAACTCGCGCAAGGGCCCGGGGAAGGCGGCAGCGGTGCCCCATCCTAGCCCTCTTTTGGCTAGGGTGGGGATTTTCGTCCGCACAACAGAAATCCCCACCTTTCGACTGCGCTCATGGCAGGCTCCAAGCAAACCCGGCCTCGGTGGGGTTAGAGTCTCATGAACAATCCAGGTGAAGCGCCGCGACTCATTTCTTCTCAATCAATCGCGCCGTGAGCACGACTCCATCGCGGTCGTCATGCAGCTTGATGGGGAAGATAAGAACGTTCCAGCTCCAGTGCGGGCTCTGAGTAGGCAGATGAGAAGCGCCGCGAAATCCGCGCCGATCGATGTAGGTCTCACGCGTGTCGGCTACAGTCCGCACGATGTCGCGCCATTCGTCTCCTAGTTGGGGAAACTGCTCGAATAAGCTTTTGCCGACAAACCAGCCTCGTTTGTGATTATTCATCGCGGCGAAGTAATCGTTCACGTATTGCCAGGTTCCTTCCCTATCGAGGATCTCCAGGACGATGTCGTCTCCCATGGCCATCGAGATGCGGGAATAGTAAAAATCGCGCGCATCCACCACCACCGGGCGGCCGCGCTTCTTAGCTTCGAAGGATCGCAGCGCGGAAACCAGGTCGTCCACGGAACTGTATCCCTTAAGCAGGTGCATGTCGGCGATGCCGCCGAACTTGCGCTCCAGCGTCGCCGACAAGATGATAATTGGGACGTGGGGACGTTTGCGACGCAGTGTTTCAGCGACGTCGGTTCCGAATTTGCCGGCTCCCAAGTGGTAATCGAGAACTGCGATATCGATTCCGTGTAGTTTGGCTTCAGCCTCCTCTATGGAGCTTGAAGTCACCACCTCATAGCCCTTCTGGCGAAGTATGGCAGAGCGCAGTACGAGATTGTCTTCGCGATCATCCAACAACAACACCCGGATCGGAGTGGGAGTCACGGCCTGGGGGCCGGCTGCCTGCGGTAATACCGAGTTGGAGATGTCTTCGCTCATAGCTGGATAGTTAGAAGCAACCTAGGGTGTCCCGGTAACCCGTGGTTCGTAGATATCGATAAAAGACCCGTAGACGAGCGTGCAGCGGCGCAAAGATCACGGTTCATTTTTTCCCCGAGCGGAGTCGCCTTTCGGGTTAGCCATAATCGACCGGACCGCTTTCGCAAGTTCTGGGAGTTTATTGAAAACGCCGACCGCCCGCAACCATTCTTTATGGTCGAAGGCGGGAGATCCACTGACCATGGCGCCCGCCGGAATATCTCCATGAGTTCCGCTTTGTGCGGTCACGATGACGCCATCGCCAATATTGCAGTGTCCGGCGACGCCGACTTGCCCGGCGAGGATGACGTTCTTGCCGACCGCGCTGGACCCCGCCAACCCGACCTGAGCGCAAAGAAGCGTATCCTCTGCGACTGCGGAGCCGTGTCCAACCTGCACGAGGTTGTCGATTTTGACGCCGCGTCCAATGTATGTTTCACCAATGCTCGCGCGATCCACGCAGGAGTTGGCTTGCACTTCTACGTCGCTTTCCAACACCGCCGGACCTGATTGGGTAATCTTTTCCCAGCGATCTCCATTCCGGGCAAAGCCAAAGCCGTCGCATCCGACAATGGCACCATTTTGCAGAATGACATTGTCGCCCAAAGTGCAGTACTCGCGCACGACGGCGTGCGCGTGGGCGAAGAAACGGTTGCCGATACGTGCTCCGCGATAAATGACAACATGCGGCAAGAGGACGGCATCGTCGCCGATCACAACGTCATCGTCTATCACCACGTAGGCCGCAATGTGTGCGTTCTTCCCAATGCTGGCCGTGCGGGCGATCACGGCTGTAGGATGCACGCCGGCTTCATACAAGGGCGACTTGTAGAAGAGGTCGATCGCCTTGGCGAACGCCAGGTAAGGATTCTGGCTGCGCAACATGCCGCTCGAGATGGCAGAGAAGTCCTCGGCAACAATCACGGCGGAGGCAGTAGTAGTCTTGGCAGCGGCGGCATATTTCGGGTTGGCGACAAAGGTAATCTGCCCCGGGCCAGCTTCTTCGATTCCGGCAACGCCCGTAATCTCGGCGTCCGGGTTACCGTTTTCCAGCCTGGCGCCCAGTGCGGACGCGATTTCAGCAAGCTTCATAATCGGTATGTCTCGAGATCGCGAATCCTCGCCCCCCAGGGTCCCACTTCACCCAAATAACGGTACCTGACGAGTGTCTTCTGGACGTTTACCGCGACTCTGCGACCTCTTGTCGCCAATAACACCTATCACCGTCATTTCAGCCAGTGCGGAGCGGGGAACAAAAATCCGTTGCGTGTTGGAGCGGGTATCGGGCGGAATGACGGAGAAGCCGTCTGTTCCTTCGTGGAGCAGGTCGTTCGGCATCATGCCTTCGATCACTTCGTTGTCGCGGAAGCGCAACCGGACCCAGAGGCCTTCCATCCTGGGACGCGAAGTAAATGTCTTGCGAGTGAGCGATTCTGAATCGCCGAACTCACGAACGAAGTAAATGCCTTTGACCTCTCGTAACTCGATCGAAACCACATTCCCGGCCGTGTTCAGTAACTCCAGCTTCCCGTCAGCAACAAACGCAGGACCAACGTAGCCGTTTACGCTGTCACGGTCCATCTTGCGGACGATCACTTTCTTGTGTGTGGTCGACATAGAAGCGAATCAAATCGCTCAGCCGATTGTCGCACTTTTGATAGAAATCCGCCCCCCCAAGAAGGCGCTCTGTAGCCAAATCCTCAACCTTGTGTTATTGTTCGCTTTGCGGCGATGCGTGCACAGATGGCCCTTAAGTTCTGTCGAAAGAGCGAGTTGCAGGTGTAGCGACCACTTTTTGGGGTGCTACAACCGGTAATGTCTTGGCGGCACAACCCAGAGGAAAGAATCGGTTTAGCGGCCTATTTGCATGAGCGCGCCTTGTTTTCGGGCTCCTTTCAGTGGTGGGTTATCCTTTAGAAACATACATTTAGATGGCAGACTACATCTATAGCATGGAGACCCGGCTCACACCGGATCAACAAAGTGGTGTGAACTTGGTACAGGAAATTGCCCGTAACGCGGGCTTGAATCTTTATCTCACCGGTGGCACCATCCGGGACCTCATTACCGGGTTCGCCATCAGGGACATCGACCTCAGCATCCAAGGCAATCCGCTCAAGCTTCAAAAAGAGTTGGAAAAAGCGGGTATCTCAGTTCAAGGTGTCGACGAAGAGTTGCGAACCCTTCACCTGCTGATGCCGGGGAATGTGCGGGCCGAGCTGAACATGACTCGCTCGGAGACGTACGACAAGCCCGGCAAGCCCCCCACTATCGGCTCCGCAACGATTAATGAAGATCTCCGGCGTCGCGACTTTACGGTCAACGCCATGGCTCTGTCGCTGAATCCCGGTTCGCGCGGATTATTGCTCGATCCCTTCAACGGCGTTGCCGACATTGAAGCCAAAGTGCTCCGGGTTTTGCATAATTACGCATTCCTCGAGGAGCCGGTGCGGCTGATTCGTGCAACCCGACTGAGTACACGTTTCCACTGGCCCCTGGAAGAGCGGACGCAAGCGCGCTACGACTCGGCCAAAGAGAATAACTACATCGAGAATATCGGCAAGCGGGCCGTGGGTTACGAGTTGGAGCAACTCGCGCACGAGGATGACCCGTTGCACATTATGCGCGCGCTGGATAAAGAAGGCTGGCTCAAGATCCTGCATCCGCACTGGACGATGGCCAAGGTTGACTCCAGCGAACTGGGACAGGTGGTGAAGACGCGCCAGATGATGAACGACCTCGGCTACTCGGTGGAAACCGGACCGATCGTCATGTACTTCCTGACCCGGCGCATGGGCGACAAGGACACCTCCGAAATTCAGCGGATGATTCCGCGGCGCGATTTCGTGGACAAGTGGAAGCACTTGGAAACGGCGCCCACGACCTGGCGAAGAAGTTGACCAGCAAAGAGGCGGGCGTGCCGTCGGGAGCGTGGAAAATCCTGTCGCACGCAACGCCGGAGAATATTCTGTTTCTCAGCCTTACGACGAAACAGCAGGCAGTCGATCTGAAGCTGAAGAACTTTTTCGGAAAATGGCGGCAGGTAAAAGAGAAGTTGCCCTTCCCGGAGATGGCCGAGCTGCGCATCACAGCTCAGCTGCCGGAATACCAGAAGGTGATGGACCAGGCATTTCTGCTGCTGATGGACGGCAAGCTGCGGTCACATACGGAAATCATGAACTTCCTGAAGCCGTATGAACCGCCGCCGCCACCGCCGCCACCAGCGCCCAAGCGAGGGCGGGGCAAAGCAGCAGCTGCCAAAGGCAGTGGGTCCCGACGGTGAGGCACCAGCTCCGGCAAAGCGGGGGCGCAAAGCGAAGGGCGCAGAAGCGCCAGCCGTCGTGGCCGCTGCGCACCTGCCGAAGCTGCGCCAATTGCAGAGACGAAACCGACTTCAGGGGCTAAGAAAGCTGCAGCAACTCCTGCCGTCAAGCCTGCGACCAAGAAGGCTCGATCAACCAAGCAGGTTGCGGCGAAGAAGGCGCCGTCCAAGAAGCACAGCGAGACCGGCTGCCAAAAAGGCTGCGCCCAAGAAGCACGCGAGGCCGGCTACCAAAAAGGCTGCGCCGAGCAAGAAAGTCGCAGCGAAAAAGCCTGCCGGGAAAAAAGCCGCCAAGAAAAAGAAATAGGCCGGCTCTCGTCGGTCAGCACATATTCAAGATGTCTAGGGGAACGAGCTTTCTCGGAGCGCCTTTGCAGTGCGCCGAAGTACTTGGTATTAGGTCGTCATGCAAGGTACTGCTGCAAATTTTGTTCAATGGTGGACTGGTCAACATTCTCCCCGCGATTCAGACGGTCGAGAATCTCATCCACTACCTGCTTGGCCTGGTTCCGTTCGCGATGCAGCAGAAAGCCATCGTAGACGTGCTCCCCACGCATGGCATCCTGGATCTCAGTTTCCTTGTCGTGTTCTCCGAGTTCAGTGAAGTACACCACCTTGTAGCGTCCGCTGTAATTGGCTTCGCGATAAATCTCGAACATCACTTTCTTGGTATCGGTCGTCAGGGGCATCTAATCGTCTCCGGCCGCCGTGGCAGGTTCCTGCTCGGCTGCTGCGTGCGGGAATGCTATTGGCATATCTTCCTGCAGCATGCGATTTTTGCGTCAATGGCATCCGCAAAGAACGCTCGTACTCGGCAAGTTGCCGGTCGAGTTCCGCCGCGGCCTCGGCCTTCTTCAGTAAATTCTCCTGGTAGCGCTTCAAGAAGTAGTCGATGGTTTCGACGCGGATCTTGATTGATCCGGTCGGCTTGTTCTCGTCGAGGTCCTTGAAGGAGAAATACGGCGTGCCCGAATTCTCGATGATGTCCTCAATGACGCTGTAGATGGGCGCGTCGTGTCCGCACTTGAAGTTGCTGATCTCCAGCGCCACCAGGTTGGGATGGCGGGCGGTAAACTTGGCCGCCCAGATCTTCATGTTGGTACTGCCCGAGTAGGCGTTCTTCCACACGTCGCGAATGTCCAGTGGATCGGTGATCGCGCCGGACGCGAACCTCTTCGCCGAAAAGCCGGTCGAGGAGGTCTTCATCCATCGGCAACAGACTCTGCGAGAACACCGGATAACCGAGCTTCTGGAATTCTTCCATGATCTCGTGGTTAAGGCCGGGATCGTGGTGATAAACGCGGCCCAGCATGACGATGCCAAGACGGTTTTCGCGCTCCAGCGTGTCGAGCACTTCGCGGGCCCGCTTGCGCAATCTGCTGTCGAAATCCTCGAATGCCTTGAATCCGGCCTCTACTGGCACGTTCGTTCTCTTCTTCAGAGAGCCCGAGGATCGGCGCCCATGTCTGGAACATCTGCAACGTAAACATCTTCTTGTCATCGAGGTTCAGGATGGGATCGAGATACTGAATGCCGTTTTCCTTGAAGACATCGTTCTCTTTGATGAAGGCTGCCTTCACCGCGTTTGGCGTCGCGGTCACGGTAGGACACGCATTACTGCCGCTGCAGTTCTTCAGCGGCTGAGTCATGGTGTCGATCATGGGGAAGAAGATGGCGTCCAGCGGCTTCTTCTGGTGCTTCTGGAAGATCAGGTTGTAAACGTGCGGGATTCCGATCTTGGACGGGAAGCACGGATCGATGGCGCCGCGGCCCGCTCCGGCGCGGTACATGTCCTGGCCAGTGAACTCGGAGTACACCAGGTTCTCCGGCTCAAGTCCCAAGCTCTCCAGATACGCGCTAAATAATGGCGCGTAGAGGTACATATTCAGGACGCGAGGCATTCCGATGCGCAAACTGGAACGCTTCTTCATCAGCGTAATGCGCTGCTTAGCAGCCGAGGTCCAAGCGCGCGTTGGCAGCGGATCAGCAACCTTCTGCGGATTGCGCGAGCGCCACACCTCGCGGGCGGCGATGTCCACGAAGTTGGGGTTGGCGTTCTTTATCGCGTCCAGCCCAGCCTTAATACCACGCATTGCGCCGACGTCCTCGACCTGGCCTTTTTCGCAGGTCGAGATGATCAAGCGCCGCTCACCGGCTTGCAGCGGAACCTTCGATTTGAAGACCGGCAGCGGCGACGGAGCTTCAACCTCACCCACAGTCACGTCAATGAAGGTGCGCAGGCAGTTGTTCTTGCAGAAATAGCAGCGCGTCTCTTCGTTGCGGGTGGTACGGTAGCCAATGTTCTGGACCGCATCCAGTCCGATGAAAGTTGTGCGATAGCCGTTCTTATAGAGACGAATCGCCTCCACGCCAGCGCCGATCGCGCCTGACTCGCCGCAGTGCTCATGAACGATGACTTCCGGCTCGTGCCCGGCTCCGTGGAAGTGCGAGTGAATGAAGTCTACTTCGGACTTAACCGCTGCGAGGTTCTTTTGTGTCCCACCTTGTAGGATGAACCGCGATCCCAGCTTCGCGAGGTTTGGAATCCCGGCGACGTAGAGGAAGATGTTTTTCGGCAGAACGTTCGCCAGGCCGGCGAGGATTTCTTCGCCGCGCCAGCCCTGCCGCTGAAAATTCACAATGTCGGACTGCATGAATACCGCGCAGCCGTAGCCAAAAACCGGCATAGTGTTCGCGGAGAAAGCGATGTCGGCGTAGTCCTCTACTTTATAGCCGAGCGACTCGGCGGTTCCTTGCAGGAAGTAGCCGTTGCCGGCCGAGCACTGAGTGTTGAGTTTGAAGTCTTTGACGCGACCGTCTTTCAATACGATCAGCTTAATGTCCTGGCCGCCGACATCCACGATGACATGGGGATTCTTGTAGAACTTCATGGCCGATTCGGTGTGCGCCACGGTCTCCACCAGCGCAACATCGGCTTTGAGTACGTCTTTCAGAACGTCCTTGGCATATCCCGTGGTCCCGACTCCGAGAACCTCCAGTGTCGCTCCCTGCGACTCCACCTGATGGCGGAGCGCGACGAACATGTCGATGGTGTCCTGGATCGGATTTCCGCCCGACAGTTGGTAGGCCTTGCAGACCACATCGCCCGCTTCCGAGAGAAGCACAGCTTTCGTCGAGGTAGAACCGCCGTCAAGGCCGACGAATCCGCGCACCGTCTCGCCAACACCAAACTTGGCGCCGACAAATTTCGGGATCGTGTACTTCTGCTTGAAGCCGGCGAGTTCTTCCTCGGAGGTACTGAGACCCAGCGGCGCCCGATTTCGCCTTCTCGGCCTGCCGGCCGACTGAGATGTAGTCCTCAAGGCACTCGGTGCCCATGTAGATGCCGACCTCGGACTCTTCGTCCTTGCCGAATTCCACCGCGCCGAGTGCTGCGAAGTACTGCGCGTTCTCCGGAACCTTGATCAGTTCTTCCGGCTTGGACGCCCTCGGGAAGCTGGACCTTGCGCTCCTCCCAAGTGCGGGGAATGTTTTGCTGCCACGCTTCCTTCATGCCGCGGATGAAACTGTTAGGCCCGCCGAGCAGCAGCACGTGCGGACGTAGTGTGTGCCCGCGGGTGAGGACCGTGAGATTTTGCAGAACGATGGCGTCGAACAGGGACGCCATCAATTGGTCGGGCGGGATGCCTTGCTTCTGTAGTCCGTTGATGTCGGTTTCGGCGAACACGCCGCACTTGCCTGCGACGGGATGCAGCTTAATACCGATATAGCCCTGGTCGCAGAGTTCTGCGGCCGGAATCTTGAGCTTCGCGTTGATCTTGTCGATGACGGCGCCTGTACCTCCGGCGCACTTGTCGTTCATCGAAGGAATTTTTTTCTTGCGGCCGGTGTTCTCGTCCTCTTTAAAGACGATGATCTTGGCATCCTGCCCGCCCAGCTCGATGACCGAGTTCACTTCCGGGTGCATCTTTTCGACCGCGAGCGAGACGGCAGTGACTTCCTGCACGAACTTCGCGCCGACCAGGTTAGCCAGCGCGCCTCCGCCCGAGCCGGTGATGAAGATGCGGCAGTTGTGCGGAGCAATGCCTACTTCCTGCTCCATGCGCTTGAGGAATTCCAGCAGCTTCTCCGGCTGCTTGGTTTCGTGCCGCTGGTAGTCCTGCCAGATCATCTCGTCGGTTTCGGCGTTGACGATGACCGCCTTTACCGTCGTCGAGCCAACATCCATGCCGACCGTGTACACGGCCTTGCGGCCCGACTGCGCGGCGACCTCGCGCGATTTGGCGAGAATTCGCGCAGGAAGCGATTCCGCGACGGGCGCAGGATTCAGCAGAGTGTCCAGTTGAACGTCAACCTTGTCCGGAGCGTTGTCGCAGGATCCGTGTTGGTGAGAATGCGAACTCACTAGTCCTCCCGAAAAACCGAACCGGCGCTGAAATAATCAGTCGCCGAAATTGCCGCTTAACCCCTTGAAACCCATTCTTGGCCTGCGTGAACATCCAGCGAATCACGCGCTGATCGTTGTAGCAAAACGCCAGGATATGGTTCAGGGTGGAAAAGCAGCTCTTCTGGCACTCTTTCTTCATGTCTTTCAACTGCTTGCTTTCGAACTTATGGTTCTCGATCGTGCCCCAATCATAACCCGCCGAGTACATGGGGAAACAGGGCGCGAGGGTGCCGTCCACGCGCACGATCAGGGAATTGTGGCCGGCCCGGCAGTTCCAGTCGTCCAGTTCTCCCTGGATGAATTCCTTCATCTGTGCCAGACGTTGCACCGAATTCACCATGTGATATCCCGATTTTTGCTTCGCGATCAGCCAGTCAACCAACTCGCACACCATCGGGTGGTCTTCCTCGCGGATGAACGTCGGATTGGAGTACAGGTGCTTGAAGTGTGGCTGCTCGGTCATCGGCGACTCGCAGATGTGATAGTCGGTGGCGATGCCGTTGTCGTGCGCCAGTTCGGTTAGCTGCCGCACATCGTCCATGTTGTTGTGACAGATGTTGATGTTGAGGAAGACGCTGTAACCGTACTTGTACTGCTTCTTGACGAGGTAGTCGAAGTACGAGCGGATCGGAACCATCGCCTTCGGCAGGCCGGGCTTGACATCCCATGCATCCACCGCGATGTTGAAAGTGGCGACACCAGCGTCCGCCAACTTGTCGATTACGTCGGTGCGCAGCAGGCGAGCGTTTGTCGGCAGGTAGATCCAGAAATCCTTCTTGGCCGCGTAGTAGCAGATCTTGTGCGCGAAGTCGGGACGGAGAAGCGGTTCGCCGCCCATCAGCGCCAGCACCCGGCATCCGGTGTCGTGCAGCCAGTCGATCGAGCGTTTAGCCACGTCTTCGGTCATTCCACGGACGCTGTTATCGAAGGCCCAGCAGTAGTGGCAGTCGAGGTTGCATTTCCACTCGTTGAACAAGTACGCAATGATCGGGTGGAACTCGCCCGGCATAATCCGCGAGCGGAAAAATGGGAACGCCCACCCCTTCGCCGCACGGTAAACGTACTTTGCCTTGTATTTGCGGCGGCCGTTCTTAGGGAAGTAATCCTCGTCCCGCGCGGTCATCAACTCGGGATACTGCGGGAACACAGGGGTTGGCAGCTTCTGCTCTTTGCCATTCGGAGGAGGCGGCAACAGCCGCGGCTGCTCGGGCGGCTTCATGAGCAGATCGTGTAACTGAACGTCTAGACGATACGTCGGGGCAGCTTGCGTACCTTCCGGTACCTGCACTTCCGGCATGGGGTCTGTGACCTTCCTTCCTGGATGAATGTTCATCGAAAACATCGACTTGCTACTAATCGCCGTAGGCGACGGCTACCTCCAGTTTACGCTGCGGAGTCACCGGCACGCGCGCCAGGCGCTTCTTGCCATTCATGAGATCATTGACGTGCAAAACGAAATTCGCTGCCACGCCAGCGTATCCATGGACGTGCGGCACTGGATAGAACAAGTTGCGCAGCTCCGGATGCTCGGCAACGTAGCCCTTGATGTCCTCCAGCCGTTTGCCGGTGGACTTCAGCGCCTGCTCGAACTCCATGCGGGCTTTCACCTTGGCCTCGCCCAGCGCCATCTGCACGCGGCTGTGCGCGTTGATCTCGCCTTCACCCGAGGTCTCGATGGGCAGGAAAATCATCTCCTTGAAGTGATTGGCCACGGCCGACTGTACGCCGTCTGACTGCGACGATGGCATGCAGCCGAAGGGCTTCAGCGCCAGCACCATGTGGCAGAGACGATTCTTGGTGTACCAGACGTTCTTGCCGACCTCGAGGTGTCCCTCGCCGCCACGCGCGAACTGGTTGTAAAAAGGATTGGCCATGTCGGCCATTTCTTTCTGATCGATGAGGTGATGGGCGATATTGCCCAGCCCCTCCACCGCGCGGTGGTATTGGCGCGCGTAAATACGCTCGCCTACGCCCCACATCCACTGTTTCTGGCGGAACTTCAGCTCGTTTACAGCTCTCCTATGCAACTCGTACCATTGCACCTTTTTGTAGGGAGCATCGAGCGAGCGGCGGGCAGCGGCGCGCGCCTTGGCCTGATACATCATGTACATCACCCAGGTCCCGATCGGCTCGACCAGCACCTGCGCGCCTTCACGCTCCAGGAACTCGAACATATGGAAGTTGCCATCACCCTCGGTGATCTGTGCCCAGAACTCGCCGATGATCTTGACCACCGGCTTCACACGGAGACGGTCCACCTCGATGCTGGAGAGTTGCTCGCGGACAGCCGCCAGCGCCTCTTTGTAGGGGTTGCCGTAGAGCTGCTCGCGCACTTTGCCCAGCGAGTTCAGCCACAGCTCCCACTTCTTGCCTTTGTTGGCGCGGACCTTTTTCGCGATCCATTCTGGCAAATCTTCGTGGTCCTCGAACGGTTTACGCTCCCGCAGTAGCGTACACAGCGTGTCGACGGACGACTGGAAGACTTCATCCGTCTTGCCCTTTTCAACTTCGTAGGGACGGATGCGGTAGATCATCTCGTTCATGATGTCGCCAAGGTTGAGGGCATTAAACATGCCCATGCCGAAGTCCACAGTGAACTTCAGCCCGGCTTCGCCCGAAGCCGCTTTCACGCCATCATTCTGCTGGAACAGTAAGACGCGGAAGCCATCAAAACCGGCGTTTTGCAAGGCCAGGCGATACTCCGACTCGTACATGCCGAAGCGGCATGGACCACACGAGCCGGCGGTAAAGAATATGTAGTTGTTGAGGATTTCCGCCTTGGTGAGGCCTCGTGCCTCCAAGCTCTGCAGATGCTGCACCAGGTTTCCCACGGTGAAATACGTGGGATTACATTGCCCGTTGTTGCCATATTCCTTGCCCAGTTGAAAGGCGGAGACATTGGGCACGGGCATGATCTCACAGCGATAGCCGCAGCCTTCAAACACGGCCTGAATCACGCGTTCGTGCTTCCACGTCAGGCCACCGAAGAGAATGGTCACCTTGCTGCGCTCTTCCGCGCCGAAAGGCCGCTCCACGGGGCGGCGGAAATGACGAACTGGACCACTGTCCAAGCCCATCATGCTGGCCAGTCGTGCACGTTCCTGCGCCAGCTTCCGTTGAATCTCTTCTTCGGATTGAGGACGCGTCAATTCGTCTACGGGAAAATCGATGCGAGTCACAGGCATAGTAACCTTCCTCTGTTGTGAGCAGTAGATTCTCGGTTGCTTTTGTCAGTTGGCCTCTTGTTGATTATATTCTCAGCGGTTGGAGACCAAGAGGACGGACGGGGGGCATGAGGATTGCAGAGATGGCCGAAGTAGGTGAAAACTCTCACGGCAAAAAACTATCTTTGCAAAAATCGGACTTAACTTGCTGCGAACACCGATGAGCGACAAGAGACTTGCGCCGTCGCTCTCCCCAATGGTGTCAAGATTATGCAATTACGCGCTGGGATTCAAGGGGGGAACAGGATTTTTTTTGGCAATTGATTTGCCGGCCCAGCGGCGGGGTACCAGTGTCCGACATCAGACACTAGCAGACATCACGGTCAGTTGATATTCGCGGATTTTCGCGTGCGGGTGATGGCGGTCACCGGCGGCGGAGAACCTTACCAAATCCCTTTATCGCTGCCGGTAATTCTAAATGCCACCGCGGCAGCGGAGGCGAGGTATGGAAGCAGGGAAAGGCGCAACGTGGCCGCAACATCCCCGCGCAAAGCCACCTGAGTGACCTGACGGGTGTAAAGATCGGCGCCGTTGGGGAGAATCGGAACTCGCAAGAACTTTCCTCGAACTCGGATTACCTCTCCTCCAAAACGCGCCGCAGAGATCACCTCGTCCGGCAGGGCCGGAGCGGACCCTCGAAACTCACGAACGTAGTCACAGACAATTTTCAGATAAGTTGCGACGCCAGACCAGATTCCCCCCAGGTCAGCCGCACGCTTCAGTTCGTCGAAATCCAGTTCTCCTGATTCCAACAACGCTGACGTGTTTACGATATCGCAGACACGGAAGTAAAAATGGCGATACATGCGCTGCAACGTCGCAACAATGAGACTTTCTTCCGGAGCGGGAACCATGAAGGTGAGGTTCATCAGAGTCTTGGAAATGCGGCGGGAAACAAACCGTCTCGCCATCGCCGTGTGCTCGCCGGTCTGCCCTAGGCGCTGGGCATGGACCTCGACCGACTCGGGCAGCCCGGGAATGGCAAAATTCCACTTATTTGCCAGGCGGTCGCCCCAACTGCGCGCATCAATGTGCGCCCCCATGCGGTTCAGCATTACATGGATCACTCGACGCTCGTCCGCGGTGGTGTAGAGATCGAGGTCATTGCCTAGATCGGGCCAGTGATCAAGCGACTTCATTACCGTCGTTGGACAACCCCCATTTTCCAACTCGCTGCAGATGTAGTGCAGAAAAGTGAGCGCGTTCTGGATGCGCTGGTTTTCTTTGGCAACCACGCCCTTTGCCCATTCCACTAGCGTTGAGTTGGCGCCAGCATGTTGTGCAATGACGCTGAAAGCTCGAATGACGACATGATTGGCATCAGCTAATGTGACCAACCGGTCGCGCTGCACGTCGCTGAGACCGGCAACGAAAGGGACCGCTTGGTCCGCGTTTTGCGGAGCAAGCGTTAATTGCGAAAGGGCGTGAATCTCCGCCGGGCCGGTATTGTTTGCATGTGCCATTTTTGTTGTGGGGTCCTCAACCTGCAATGCGTCTTGCCTAACGAATGGACGTTCTTAGATGAGGTGACAGGGGAGTTGGTTTGAGGTCTAAAACCTGGCGTTCCGTTCAGCGGGCGGCTAATTCCTTCGACCCCTGCCGCGCCCGTCGCTCCAGTTGACACTCCGCAAAAATTACCTGCACATGAACAATCCAGGTTAAGTTGGTCGCCCACTATAATCGTCAGTTGCTCAGATTCTGAATGGCAATGGCGCTCCGCCGCTCTCGGTGCGGCCGCCACTGAAACGAGGTTGGCTTGGCCTATTACGACCTGCGAGAGTGGCTCTCCGCGCTCGACAAGGCGGGAGAACTGAAGCGGATTAAGGCAGAAGCTGATCCGGTGCTTGAGATCGCCGAAATCACGGATCGCGTTTCTAAATGGGGGTCTCGGGGCAAGCATGGTCCTGGCGGGCCGGCATTACTTTTCGAGAACGTCAAAGGTTATCCCGGAGCCAAGCTGCTGATTAACCAGTTCGGTTCCGAACGCCGTATGCAGATGGCGCTGGACGTGGATTCGCTCGACGAGATCGCTGACCGGATCAAGTACTTCATGGACGTGAAGTCGCCGCAAGGGCTGCTCGACAAAATCAAGATGCTGCCTATGCTGACGGAGATGGGCAAGTTTTTCCCCAAGAGAAGTTTCCAGTGGTCCGTGCAAGGAAGTCATCAAGCGCGACAATTTCTCGCTACTGGATTTTCCCATCTTGCAATGCTGGCCGCAGGACGGCGGGCGCTTCATTACCTTGCCCTCGGTGATCACCAAAGATCCTAAGACTGGTAAACGCAATTCCGGAACGTATCGCATGCAGATTTATGACGAGCGCAGTGCCGGCATGCATTGGCAGCGCCAGAAGCACGGCGCGGAGCACTATCGGCAACAGATGCGCCGGGCCGCGGCAGCTGGCGAGCCGCATCCTGCTACCGCAGCTTTGGACATGATGGCGCGCTCGGGTGGAGGCTCGCGAATAGCGGAAGGGAAGCAGGTGGCAGGAAAGATGGATGTGGCCGTCGCGATCGGCACCGATCCGGCCATGATGTTCTCCTCCATTGTCCCCGCGCCGCCCGATATTGAGGAATACATGATTGCCGGATTTCTGCGGCAGAAGCCGGTTGAGCTAGTGAAGTGCGAAACGGTCGATCTGGAAGTACCCGCCACGTCAGAGATCGTGCTCGAGGGCTACGTGCTATTGGACGAACTACGCATGGAAGGACCGTTCGGCGACCACACCGGCTTCTACACGCCGGAAGATCTCTACCCGGTATTCCACGTCACGTGTATCACCCATCGCAAGAATCCCGATTTACTCGACGACAATCGTGGGCAAGCCCCCGATGGAAGACGCGTGGATGGGCAAAGCGGTAGAGCGGATATTCCTGCCGCTGATGCGGGTTACCATTCCTGAGATCGTGGACGTGAACCTGCCGATCGAAGGTATCTTTCACAACCTGATGATTGTCTCGATTAAGAAGTCCTATCCCGGACAGGCACGCAAGGTGATGAACGGGATTTGGTCACTAGGACAGGCGATGTCCACGAAATGCATTTTGGTTGTCGATGAAGACGTGGACGTGCAGGACATTGGCGACGTGACTCTGAAGGTGCTGAACAACATCGACCCTGAGCGTGATATTCAGTTCACGCTGGGCCCCGTGGACTCGCTCGATCATGCTTCACGGCTTGCCCGACTTCGGCTCCAAGATGGGCGTTGACGCCACCCGCAAGTGGCCGAGTGAAGGCTTCGCGCGTCCGTGGCCGGACGAAATCAGGATGGACGAGAAGACCAAGGATCAAGTAACGAAACGGTGGAAGGAGTTTGGGCTGGAATAGAAGAAGCCGTCAGCCGTCAGCTTTCAGCTTCTGCAGGACAACCCCGGGTGCCCCGGGTCTCGCGCAGTTCGAGACCCGGGACTTCGCGCTGATAACCCGCCTCCTGTGCCCTCCATCACAGCACGAAGCAGTTTTTTGTCCCTACGCTTCTGCCATGCCATGGGGATTAGAACGCTGGCATGGCGGACACGATCTGCACTTCATCACCTTTAGTTGCTATCACAAGCAGCCCCGGCTGGCCAGTGCACACCGCTGCGAGTTGTTCCTCAAGGTGCCCGAAGAGGTACGCCGGCGCTATCAGTGGGTGGTCATCGGATACCTTGTGATGCCGGAACACGTTCACCTGTTGGTCAGCGAGCCCCAGCAGCGCCCGTTGGCGACTGCCGTGCGAGCTCTGAAACTGGGATTCGCGCGGCGGCTGTTGGCCGAGGAGCGAAGGCGTCGCCAGAACGCTCATCCCGACCTGTTCGAATACAGACCCAGCCGGGTTTGGCAGGCAAGATACTATGACTTTAACGTCTCTACCCCAAGAAAACGGGTGGAGAACTTCGATATATCCATTGCAATCCGGTGAGACGCGGTTTAGTGGACGAACCAGCGCTGTGGCCGTGGAGCAGCTTCCACGCCTACGCTTCTCAGGAAGCAGGACCGGTCCGGGTGAACGAATGGGACGTGCTGAAGCTGAAGTTTGTGGAGCCGACAAGGTATCCAGAGTGATGCGATCTCCCGGGTCTCGAACCCCGCAAGACCCGGGGCAACCACCTGGGACTCCCCCTACGGCCATTGACGATTGAGAGTTGATGACTGGCATTTGCCGTCCCCGCTTGCACAAGCAGCAGAGCTGTGACAAATTGTCCTCATGCTTTCCCGTCCGAACAACACTGAATACGCCGAGTTCTACAAGAACTATATCGCCAAGGTTCCCGAGGGTCCGGTTCTTGATTTGCTCGCCAAGCAACTCGGGGATTACCGGCAGCTTCTCTTAGGTGTATCGGACGAGGCAGCGACCGCGCCGCCCGCCCCGGGGAAGTGGAGTATCAAGCAGGTCCTCGGGCACTTGTGCGACGCCGAGCGGGTCATGGCCTACCGGGCACTGCGGTTCGCACGCGGTGATGCAACCGAGTTGCCCGGTTTCGAGCAGGACGACTTCGTCCGCGAAGCGCAATCCAATTCGCGCAGTGTGGACGACCTGCTGACTGAACTGGAAAGCATTCGCAAAGCGACCATCGCTCTGTTCGGTTCGTTGCCGCCGGAGGCGGAGACCCGCGCCGGCATTGCCAATGGAAATCCAGTTACCGTCCGCGCGCTGGCGTATATTGCGGCAGGCCATGCGCAACACCACTTCGAACAACTGAAAACACGTTCCATTCAGCGCGTAGGAACAGGTAGATAGCTGGCTGCTCGCCGAGCAATCAGAGGGGCAGGATTGTTATACTGAAAAATGAGCATGGGAATCGTTAAAAACATCGCGGCCATCGCCAAGGGCATGAGCGTTACCTTCCGGGAAATTTTCAACCCGACGATAGTGGAGAACTATCCTGACGGTCCTGGTCCGACCAGGGGCGCGATGTTTCAAGAACGTTACCGCGGAATGCACGTACTGCAGCGCGACGAGAATGGACTGGAGAAGTGTGTTGCGTGCTTCCTCTGCGCCGCAGCCTGTCCTTCGAACTGCATTTATATCGAAGCCGCCGAGAATACCGCCGAGAAACGGGTAAGCGGCGCCGAGCGCTACGCCAAGGTTTACAACATCGATTACAACCGCTGTATCTTTTGCGGCTATTGTGTGGAAGCCTGTCCCACGGACGCCATCACCCATGGTCATGGTTTCGAACTGGCAACCTATAATGCCAGCAGTCTGGTTTACCGGAAGGAGCAGCTTCTGGCAGGAACGCCGGCGCACGAAGGCGCTAACGCCGTCTTCAGCCAGTACGAGAATGCCAGACTGGTGCCGAACAAGTAGCCGGCTCACACAGCTACTTCCAGCCTACCTGAGTAATCTCCGGCTCTGTTTTTCTTTGCCAAAGATCACGATGGCTTTAGCTGCTCCAGAATTCCATGCACCGGAATTCGAATCCATTGCGGCCGGTGTTCCAGTTCATACTCAATCTCCGTTAAAGCTCGCTCTATCATGTAAGCGTCCAGAAGGATATTGATCTCCTCATCGTTCTGCGGGAGGAACCGACCACCCGATCCAGCCTTCAGGTAGGTCTCAAGGAAAACGGTGCTGACCCATCGATACCAGGTCCTCGCCCATTTTTCTAATTGGGGCTGCGCTTCGCGGCTGGGAACAATGCCGGGAACATCGCCAAACAACGCAGCGTGGGAAACATAGTGAAAGGACCGCAGCATAGTGGCGACATCCCGCACCGCGGAACGCTTGATGCGCCGCTCGCTCAGCGGACGATAGGGATCGCCCTCGAAATTGGTGATGATCCAATCGCTGCCCGAGTAGAGAACGTTGTTCAACTGATAGTCTCCATGTTGCCGAATCCGGTTACCTGACAGCCGTTTGTCACGCAGCACCATTAGGCGATTGCGGATCTCGCCCTCACGACCAAGGGCCTCTGAAATATCAGACTGCGCGTCCGCAGGGAGCGTGCCAAGTCCGCTCCGTAACGCGTCGAACGAACGATTCATTTGGCCTAAGATTCCATGGTAGATGCCTTGCCGGTAGAACGTGGTGAAGGGTTCGGGAGCAAACTCCGGCACGTCGGGACGGCTGCTGAGGGCAATGTGCATTTCCGCAGTCCGCTTCGCCAGCATCCGGATACTGTCCAAAGAGTTTCCCAGCAACTCGGCGATGATCTGGGGAAGCGGCACGCTGGCGACTGGCCGAGGATCCGCCAAGCTGACCTCGGTTACTCGCTGGTCCTCATGAGGGATGGCCAACGCGTGTTCGAAAAACAGTCCAAGATGATCCAGAACGAAGCTCCACCCGTTGGTTGAGTGTTGGACAAAGCTGCTGAGCGTGCCGATACAAGTCTCTGAGTCCAGCCCTGCATCGTCGCGGCGGTAATCCAGCGAGCCCAAAACCCGGGGGATGGCCGTGAAAGTAGTTTGTTCTGACAGAAATTCCGGCACTTCTCGTCCCGGGTTTATACCCTCGTCCAACTTGCGATACAGCTTCAATACGAAATCATCGCCGTAGTTGATCACCGTGAAACATTGGTCGACGGCTTGAGGGGAAGGCTCCAGGTTGGAGTGGACCGATGTCCATGCCTTGCGGAAGGCGCGCGTATGAGCTCCAACCAGTTCGCCGAATTCGCCGCGAATTCGGCGGCGGCGAACGATGGCGCGTAACAGAGAGTCGCTGAAATCGCGGTCGAAGGTAGCTGCATATAAAATCGCCGTGGTCTCCGGTCCGGGGCCGGCCAGCCGGGCCAACACTACATCAGGACGGTCATGCAGTATCGCCTCTGACTTTGCGCCGGTCGCGACCGAGATAGGTACCAGATAGACTTCCGGATCGCCGTCCCCATATTCGACGTTCAGGAAGAGCAGATGTGCCGACGTTTCGGGCAGGGAAAGCACGTTCTGCAATGCGAGACGCGTGATATAACGCCGCTTGCCCAAAAACCACGGACGGCTGCGCAACGCACTCGGGACAATGTGCTGCAGTTTCTGCAAAGTATCTTCCGTGAAAACATCTTCCGACGGCCCAACCGGCACCACGGGTAACTCGCGGGCCGCACCACCGACGTTGAGCGACTCCTGGGTCGCCTCGCGGGGTTGCAGGTGGAACCAGTAAAAAGCGTGCGGCCCGAGCGACAGCAGGTAAAAGTGATCGCCAATGCTTGGGAACTTGCTTCGGCCGAAGACCTCCACTGGCGTCGAGCCCTGAAGGCCGGCGAGATCAAGCTCCACGCATTGGGTAAATCGCGAGAGATTCGCAACCACCAAGATCTTCTCGTCCTCGAACTGCCGGATGAACGCCAGTACCTTGCGATTACTGGGGTAGAGAAACTTCAAGCTGCCGCTTCCGAAGGCGAAAAACTGTTTGCGTTGTTGGATCAGACGCTTAGTCCACCATAGCAGCGAATGCGGATTGTTCTGCTGGGCCTCGACATTGACCGTCTCATAGTGATATTCGGGATCGATATTAACCGGCAGATACAGTCGTTGAGGATTGGTTCGCGAGAACCCCGCATTACGATCTGAACTCCACTGCATCGGAGTGCGCACTCCATTTCGGTCGCCCAGGAAGACGTTGTCACCCATTCCAATCTCGTCGCCGTAATAAATGACGGGTGTACCGGGCAGGGAGAACAGCAAGGCATTCATCAACTCGATGCGTCGGCGGTCGTTTTCCAGCAGCGGCGCCAGCCGCCGGCGAATACCGAGATTGATCCGCATCTCGCGATCGCGGGCGTAAGTGCGATTCATGTAGTCGCGCTCTTCGTCGGTCACCATCTCCAGCGTCAACTCGTCGTGGTTACGCAAGAACAAGGCCCACTGGCAATTCTCCGGAATGGGAGGAGTCAGCTTCAGAACGTCGGTGACGGGATAGCGGTCCTCCATTCGCAGCGACATGAACAGCCGCGGCATAACCGGGAAGTGAAATGCCATGTGACATTCGTCGCCCTGCCCAAAGTAAGCGACAGCGTCCTCGGGCCACTGGTTTGCCTCCGCCAGAAGCATGCGGTCATGATATTTCTCGTCAACGTGCTTGCGCAGTTCGCGCAATGCCTGGTGAGTTTCCGGCAAATTTTCGCAATTGGTGCCTTCCCGTTCGAACAAATACGGGACAGCGTCGAGCCGTAAGCCATCAACGCCGAGATCGAACCAGAAATCCATGGCAGCGAACATGGCATCGCGAACTTCGGGGTTGTCCCAGTTCAGATCGGGCTGATGGGAGTAGAAGCGATGCCAGTAGTATGCCTTCGCGACCGCATCCCACGACCAGTTCGAACTTTCGAAGTCTTTGAAGATGATGCGGGCGTCACGATACTTGTCAGAGTTGTCGTTCCACACATAGTAGTTGCGCCAGCGGCTGCCGGGCGCGGCCCGGCGAGAGCGTCGAAACCACGCATGCTGGTCGGAAGTGTGATTCAAAACCAGTTCTGTAATGATGCGCAGGCCACGGCGGTGGGCCTCGCGCAAGAAACGCTGAAAGTCCCTTAATGTCCCATACGACGGGTGGACGTCGGTGTAGTTGGCGATGTCATATCCGTCGTCGCGCAGTGGGGACGGACAGAAGGGCAAGAGCCAGATGGCAGTTACTCCAAGGTCTTCCAGGTAATCAAGCTTCTGTGTCAGGCCGGCAAACTCGCCGATACCGTCGGCGTTGCTATCGAAGAAAGCACGCACGTGCACTTCGTAGATGATGGCGTCTTTGTACCATGTCACGTTAGAAGGCAAATTCATGATCATTAATTTATCTAACCGTGTGAGAGCGCGCGTGTTTCGACGACGACCCAGGAATCTTTGACTTCATGTGGGGCTTAGGCTTTCGCCACCAAGAGTAACTCCCCGTTGTTCGATGCAAGTGAAGGCATCGACGTTTGGATGCGACGGCGGATACTGGCCGCTAGCAAGCGACACGCGAGTGGATTGGGCCGCCCGACGGTTCCTGCTCAAGCCGGCTGAAGAGGTGCTCTTACCCCTTGATTATCTACAATTGCATTGTAGATAATCTGACTATGGGAAAGCCAAGCGATCTCGTGCAGGGCACACTCGACCTGCTCATCCTCAGGACCATCTCCCTTGAGCCGATGCATGGCTGGGCAATTGCCAAACGCATCCAACAGGTATCCGGCGAGGTCCTGCAAGTACAACAGGGCTCTCTCTATCCCGCTCTGCATCGCCTCGAACAGCAGGGCTGGATCAGGGCTAAATGGGCCGAGAGCGGCACCGGCCGGCAAGTGAAGTTTTATTGGCTTACGGCTGCGGGAAGGCAGCAGCTGGAAAAAGAGAAGGAGAGTTGGAATCGGCTTTCGACCGCTATCAACCTGGTGGTTGAGAGCACGTGAGGATGTATGCGTTTCCTAGAGCGTTTTAGGATGGCTATGTTAGCGCTGTTCCGGAGGCAGAGGGAGACAGCCCAACTCGACGACGAGCTGCAGTTTCATCTTGAGCAGCAAACTCAGGAGAACATAGCCGGCGGAATGACTCCGGAGGAGGCGCACACGGCGGCCCTGCGGTCCTTTGGCAATCCTACTGTACTACGCGAGGAAGTCAGGTCACACTGGAACTGGAACTCGCTGGAAAGGTTCTGGCGCGATGTTCGATACGGTGTGCGGACGCTGGGGCGGTCCCCCGGATTCGCGATAGTCGCACTGCTGGTGATGGCGCTGGGCATCGGCGCAACAGCATCGCTGTTTACCATCGTGCATGCTGTCCTTCTGAAACCATTGCCCTTCGAGAATCCGGACAAGCTGGTGATGGTCTATGAGCACTTCCGTGATCTTAACGATGGCAACACCTACAACGTCGTTTCCCCAGGGGACTTTTTCGATTGGCGCAACAAGACGCACGGCTTCCAGGATATGGCGGCCTGGCGTAGTTGGAAATTTAACCTGAGCAGCGATCGCGGTGAACTGCCGGAGGTAGTGCAAGCGGCAGCCGGTACTTGGAACCTATTTCCTCTACTCGGCCTAAAGCCGGCTTTGGGGCGTGGCTTTACGCACGACGAAGATCGCGTCGACGGTGACGTGGCGATGATTACCTGGAACCTGTTCCAGCGTCGTTTCGGTGGAGATAGCGCGATTATCGGACGAACCATCCGTCTTGATTCGAAGCCCTACACCATGGTCGGAGTCCTGCCGAGTTGGTTTGCTTATCCAGATGCGAGGGTGCAGCTGTGGGTGCCGTATAAGGCGGTAGCGACCGCGGAGGGGCTTTCGCATCATGATCGTCACCAGAGCTTCGTCATCGCGCGGCTCAAGCCCGGCGTGAGCGCTGCCGCTGCTACCGCGGAGGTCAGCGCATTGCAGTATCAGCTGCACCTGCAAAACCAGGCGCTGCCGGTTGCCGAGGATGCCCTATCGCGTCCCATGATCGACGATGTGGTGCAGGATGTGAAGACGCCACTGATGGCGATGCTCGGTGCTGTCATTTGTTTGCTGCTGATTGCCTGTCTCAACGTCTCGAATCTGCTGGTGGCCAGGGGAGCAGCACGGCGGAAGGAAATCTCCATTCGCGGCGCACTCGGCGGAAGCAGACTCAGGCTGGTTCGCGAGCAGATGGTCGAGAGCTTTCTGATCAGCCTCGCGGGTGGTGTACTCGGGGTCGTGATGTCCATCTTTGCCACCCGCTGGCTGACCCAGCACTGGAAAGAAATCCCGCGGGCAGAATCAGTGCACCTTGACTGGTCCGTGCTGCTGTTTTCTCTCGGCTTGGTATTTTTCGCGGCCATGTTGGCAGGCTTGCTGCCGGCCATCTCCTCCACGGGCAGGACCCTGTACGCAGGGCTGCAGGAAGGATCACGCGCCATAGGTGGCAGCGTCTCCCGGGCAACTCTGCGAAAGATCCTGCTGACCGCCGAGATTGCGCTGACTGTGATTTTGCTAGTGGCATCGGGGCTACTCTTCAAGAGTTTTCTACGCCTGCGTAGCAGCGAGATCGGCGCTGCTACCGATCATATGCTCACCATGAGCTACAGCTTGCCGGAGAAACAGTACGCCACGCCAGGCAGCATCGTGGCGTTCCACGAGCAACTGCTGGAGCGGGTGCGGCATCTGCCGGGGGTACTGGCAGCCGGGCTGGGAACGGTTCCGCCCGGCGCCGGATACGGCGGCGACGATGTGTTCACGATTCCCGAACATCCGAGGACACATCCGATCGTGGAGGAAGATGCAATTTACCGCATGGCCGACCCGGGGTATTTCAGCACACTCAAGATTCCCCTGATCCGAGGGCGGTTCTTTACCGAACAGGATCGATTGGAGCGTTCCACTTACATAATCATTAGCGAACAATTGGCGCGTGAGTACTTTCCGGGCGAGAATCCTCTAGGCCAGCACATCAATGTGGCATTTGACCGCAAGCTTAAGGATTACGAGATTGTAGGGGTGGTCGGAGATAGGCTCTACCAGCTCGGCAAGCCGGGCAAAGCGACGATGTATTTCCCGGCTTTTTCCGGGGTTCCGGACCGTGAGATGTCCTTGATCGTGCGCACGGCGGGTGATCCATTGGCCATGGCGCTTCCAATTCAAAAGCAGATCGCAGCGCTTGATGCGGGCCTGCCAGTGTCGGATGTGTTGACCATGCAGGACATCCTTGGCCGATCGACACTGACTGCGAGCTTCAGTGCGACCCTTGCGCTTGCTTTTGCCGCCATCTCATTACTGCTGGCTGCGGTTGGGCTGTATGGGGTTTTGTCCTATCTGGTTACGCAACGCGTGACGGAGATTGGGATCCGCATAGCGCTGGGCGCGCCACGGTCCCGGGTGCTACGTCTGGTGCTGCGCGATGGACTGCAACCCGTCTTTGCCGGTTTGGCGATGGGCCTGGCAGGTGGTATTGCGGTGAGCTTACTTATTCGATCCCTTCTCTACGAGACGCGCCCGCTCGATGGCGGAGTGATTGCATTGGTGGTGGTCAGTCTCTTCCTGACTGCAGTTTTGGCGTGCGCCATTCCGGCGCTACGTGCTACGGGGATAGATCCGATGCAGGCCTTACGAACAGAGTAGCTTGAGATCTTGGGCGCGGTCTGAAGGCTCGCATCACCCGTGCACATCAGGAACTACAGCGCACAACTCGCTTTAGTTACCAGCGTGGCTGGACTGCTTGATATCGAGAGGCAGACGCCAGTCGTTGGCCGATACATGCCCGGCACGCATCCAGGCGACGCGTGTCACCATGGAGCCAACGATACTCGACATGGCAGCGGCTTTGCGGAGCTGGCGTGAACGGCGACCTCCGGCAAAGGCCGCGGCGACGCGTAACACGAGGGGAACTGGTCCGCTCAGCACGCCTCCAACACGCGTTATCAGTCCGCTCGGTCCGCGCTTCAACGGCTCCATGGCTGGCTTGTGGGTGGTCTCGATGTGATAGCCTTCGAGAGTTTCAATAGCGGCTGCGCCCATGCCCAGGGCATTCAACGCGGAATTTTGGTTTCCCATCAGCTCCAGGATGGAGACCGCCGAATTCAAACCCGACATGCCAAAGTGAATGGGCAGCGTCTCGACGTTTTCATTCCAGACAGGGACTACGCTGGCGCCGATCAGCACCCCCGTGTAATTTGAGAAGGGAAGTCCGGCAAGGGCTGACACTCCTTCCGCTAAGTCTCCGCCAACCCGAAGCGGCAATAATGGAAAGCGCCGGTCGAGGAGTTCCGCGAATGCGGCGGCCGCAGAGAATGTGCCGAAGACCGCCAGCGTCCACGCGCCAATCGACATTGGGCTGCGCCGTTTGACGATGCGCATCATGGCAAGAAAGCGCGCTGGACGTCCCAAGTCGGAGATGAGCAGCGCACTGGAGAGCGCGGTCCCAGCCGCCGCAACATATCGGCAATCCCGCGCCAGCTTGCGATCATGCCCAATCCACCGGGCCGCCACGCCAATCACCGACGCCGATCCCGCCGCACCTCCGGCAAAGAAGTAAACAGGAATCTGCCAGGTCCACGGCGGCTGCTTAAGCAGAGGCACGCCATAGTAGCCCGTCTTTGGCGAGGCCAGCGGAAACGGAGCGCCTGCTGGGCGGATGCCGATGGCCTCCACGCGACCCTTCTTTTCGGCCTCGCGGCGAATCTCTTGAAGACGATTCTCACGCGCCGACTGGGATTGTTCCGGCATCGGAGGTTGAAGCGGATCAGTGCTCATCGTTTCGTGCTCCCCAGAAAGGCGAAAATACTGCCGAACAAGAGAATGCCGGCCGCGACGGCAGAGCCAGTCCAACCGGCCTTCAGATAAGTGGTCGGCACTTCGGGTTTGGGCGGTAGATTGTACTGACGTGGATCGCCGCGCACGATGAAAAATGCATGCAGGCCGCCGACGCTCGATGTCGCGCGGATCGTAGAGTTGTGCGTCGTCCATTCCGCGGCTATGCAATTCCTGCAGGCGCTCTTCGGCGTCAACTTGCAAGCGATCGAGTGGGCCGAACTTTATGGATTCGGTTGGGCAAGCCTGCGCGCACGCGGGCTGCAGTCCCACTTTCTGCCGGTCATAGCAGAAGGTGCACTTGAAAGCCCGGCCGTCATCCGGATGGCGCTGGACCACGCCGAAGGGGCACGCCACAACGCAGTATCCACAGCCGTTGCAGACGTCGGGCTGCACGAACACGCCGCCGAACTCGGTGCGCACGATGGCGCCCGTCGGACAGGCTTCCAAACATCCGGCGACTTCGCAGTGCTTGCAGACATCGGACGAAAATCCCCAGGAGTTGAGATCGCCGGCATTGCCACCCAGACCCGGCTCCGGCTGGCCCTCTACGAACTTTACGTGCCGCCAGGTCGAGTGGCCCAAGGCGCCGGTATTGTCATAGGAATGGCCGGACCAGTTAAGTCCATCCTCGGAGATTCCGTTCCATTCCTTGCAGGCGACTTCGCACGCCTTGCATCCGATGCACAAGGTCGAGTCGGTAAGAAAGGCGGTGATGGTTGAACTCATGCCGGTTGCTCCAAATATCCCTTCCATTGCTCGAGCGCCTCTGGCCCCGGACGACGGCGGCCGGGCGCGATGTCGCAAAGCAGCGCCTTGGTCTCCATGATGCGCACATTCGGCTCCTCGGAGATCACCAGCAGATCGTTGACGACGTCGCCGGTTGCGGCTCCGTTGTAACCCCAGTGGTAGGGCAATCCGACCTGATGCACGGTGCGGCCTTCCACCCACAGCGGACGCACGCGGTTGGTCACCATGACACGAGCTTCGACAATGCCACGAGGGGTTGTGATCGTTGCCCAACCTCCGTGTTCCAAGTCAATCTCGTCCGCGAGTTCAGGCGAAACTTCGCAGAACAGTTCGGGCTGCAACTCCGCCAGATGCGACAACTGCCGCGACATGCCGCCGGCAGTGTGATGCTCCGTCAGACGATAGGTCGAGAGCACATAGGGGAAGCGTTCATCGCCCGGAAATGCATACGGATTGTCGGGGCGTTCCTTGCGATCGGCCGCCGGATTGTAGATACGGTTTGGATAAAGCGGATTGCCGAATGGAGTTTCCAACGGCTCGTAATGCGTGGGCAGCGGTCCATCCTTCAAGCCGCTAGTGACGAACAGCCAGCCGACGCCATCGGGATGCAGGATAAATGGCTTGTCCCCGGCGATTGCCTCCATGCCTTTCGACTCGGGCGCAGGACGATAATCGGGCGGCTTGTTCTTGTCGAAATCGGGCACATCAAGGCCAGTCCACTCGCGCTTCTCTTCGTCCCACCAGACGAGCTTCTTACGCTCGCTCCACGGCTTGCCATCGGGACGCGCCGAGCAGCGGTTGTAGAGAATGCGAATATCATTGGGCCAGGAAAATCCCCAACCGTGACCGAGATAATCTTGCGACTCGCGCTGGTTGGCCTTGTTGAGATGCTCCTGAGGATAGATGCCGCAGTAGATCCAGCAGCCGGACGCCGTGCTGCCGTCGCTCTTCAGCTTCTTGTAACTACCGAGCAGCTCACCGGTAGCGAGATCGCGGCCGTTGATCTCTTTCAGTACATCGTTCGCATTGGGCTCGTCGTGAATGCCGTGGGTGCCGTAGGGCCAGTGAAGCGCATTCAGCGGCGCATTGCGGGGACTGGGATCGGCGGCGGCTTTCGCCTTCAGGCGACGCGCCAGATGATGCATGAACCAGGTTTCGCTGCGGGCATCGCCGGGTGGATCGACAGCCTTGGTGCGGAATTGAATCAGCCGTTGGGTGTTGGTCTGGCAGCCTTCCTTCTCGGCCGAACCCGCTGCGGGAAACAGGAACACTTCTGTCGCAATCTCTTCCGGCTTCAGTTCGCCACGCTGCACTTCCGGCGAGTTGTACCACCAGGAAGCGCTCTCCATTTCCACCATGTCACGCACCACCAGCCACTTGAGCTTCGACATCGCGGTGCGTTGCAAGCGAGCATTGGAGGCGCCGACCGCCGGATTCTGCCCCATGATGAACAGGCCTTCCATCTTGCCGTCCTGCATGTCGAGCCAGTATCCGAAGTGCGAATGATCCCCCGTGACGCGGGGCATGTAATCGAAGCACCAGTTGTTTTCCTGCGTAGCGTTATCGCCATACCATGACTTCATCAGGCTGACGAAGTAGTTCTCGAAGTTCGACCACAGACCTGCGTTCGCCTTATGCTTCTTGATGTAGCTTTGATAATCGTTGGCGTCCGCCTCAAAGAATGGCATCGGCAGATAGCCCGGCAGGATGTCATACAGTGTGGGAATATCGGTCGAGCCCTGAATGGACGCATGTCCGCGCAAGGCGAGAATACCGCCGCCGGGACGGCCGATGTTGCCGAGCAGCAACTGCAGGATGGCCGCTGAACGAATGATCTGCACGCCCTTGGAGTGCTGCGTCCATCCGACGGCATAGCAGATCGCGCCGGTCTTCTCCGGTCCGGACGCATTGCAAAACGCCTCGGCAACTTTAAGAAACAGTTTTTCGCGGAACGCCGGCGTGGCGTTCAATCAGTTCTGGCGTATAGCGGGAGAAGTGCCTGCGCAGGATTTGGAAGACACAGCGCGGATGCTGCAGGGTTGGGTCGGCCTCGTATTCGTCAATCTGGCCAGCTTCGCCGCCACGATCTTTGCCGTGTCCTGCCTTCAGCTTTGGAATGACCTGCTGGCGTGGCGCCGGAGTCTTTCGGCTTCGATCCTTCGTAAAGCCAGGACTCCGGACTGTACTTTTTCTGCTGTTCATTCCAGCCGGAAAAAATTCCACCCAGGTCTTCGGTATCGCGGAAGTCACTCGCGGATAATCATGGGCGCGTTAGTGTAATGCTGCACATACTCGCGGAAGTACTTGTCGTTCTCCAGCGCGTAGTGGATCAATCCGCCGAGGAAGAGAATGTCCGTTCCGGCGCGCAACGGAACCCAGATGTCGGCCATTGCCGAGGTGCGGGTGAAGCGAGGATCGACGTGGATGACAGTGGCCCCGCGCTCGCGCGCCGCCATCACCCATTGGAAGCCCACGGGATGATTTTCGGCCATCGACGAGCCCATGATGAGGATTGCGTCGGCGTTAGCCAGGTCAGTCTGCGCGGTAGTCGCGCCACCGCGTCCGAACGATGTGCCCAGACCGGGCACGGTTGAGCTATGTCATATCCGGGCCTGGTTGCTGATGCAAACCATGCCCAAACCTCCACAGAACAGTTTCTTGATCAGGTAATTTTCTTCGTTGTCGAGGGTCGCGCCGCCGAGATGCGCCACGGCCTTGGTGTGCATCACCGTGTGGCCGTCTTGCTGCTCGACGAAGGTACGCTGGCGGCTCTCCCACACCCGGTCGGCCACCATGTCCATTGCGGTCTCGAGATCGATCTCCTCCCAGTCTGTGGCATAAGGCCGGCGGTACTTGACGGTCATCAGCCGGCCGGGATGAGTATGAAGTTCGTAGGTGTCGGCGCCCTTGGGACAGAGATGTCCACGCGAGATCGGCGAGCCAGGATCGCCTTCGATCGAGATCAGCTCACCGTTCTTGTGGAAGACCATCTGCCCGCAGCCCACGCCGCAATAAGCACAGATAGAACGGGTGAATTCAGCATCCTGGTTCTTTGGCAAAAGAGTTTTCGTACGCCGGCTCATCGCCTCCGGACCGGTACCGTCACTTCCCGTCTGAATTTGCCTGACGAGGGGCCAGCGTTCGAGCAGTTTTTTGATCATCGTAAACTCTCTTACCTAGGCGGCTCTTTGTCCAAACTTGATGAGCACCTTGGTATATCCCTCGATGCGTTTGTCGAACTTGTCATAGGCTTCGGGTGCCTGGTCGATGGGAATCCGATGGCTGACGATTTTACTCGGCTTGGCATGGCCATTGACGATGAGATCGCGAAGGTATTCGTTGTACTTTTTGACCGGAGCCTGGCCGCTGCCCATGGTGATCCCTTTATCGAAGAAGTCGGCAACCGGAAAAGGAAAGACACCCTTCTTGGCGTGTTCACTGGGCGCGCCGGGGTCGGGAGCGATGTACACGCCGATCATTCCGATGCTGCCGGTGGGATTCACCACGCGCAAGCAGTTCTCCAGCACTTGTGTCGGTTTTTCCTTGTCTGGATTGTTGTCATCCCGCGCCTGATAGCCAACCGCATCGATAGCGCAATCGACACCCTTCATCTTCTCTTCTCCGGGACGGAGGCTCTGCCGCATCGCCTTGTTCTTCTGCCGTAGCTTGAAGATCTGCTCGACCGGATCGCCCCTGGTGAAGTCGACCGCGGTAGCGCCCAACTCTTCGGCCTTCCGCAGGCGTTCGGGAATATTGTCGACCACGTACACCTCGGAGGCGCCTTTGAGCACCGAACAATATGCTGACAACAGACCTACCGGGCCTGCCCCGAAGACCGCGACCGTCTTGCCAGCGCTGACACAGGCCAGCTCGGTCGCGTGAAAGGCGGTGGGAAATACGTCGGAGAGAAGCAAAAAGTCTTCTTCCCACTGATCGCCGGGCTCTCCGGGCAGCTTCAAACAATTGAAATCGGCATGAGGCACGAGCACGTACTCCGCCTGACCACCTTGATAGGGCCCCATTCCGGCATATCCATATCCGGCCGAGGCGCCCTCGGGATTCATCGTGAGGCAGGCATTGGTAAAGCCTCTATGACAGTTGAAACAGTAGCCGCACGCGATGTTAAAGGGCAGGACGACCCGATCTCCTTCTTTAATGCTTTCCACCGCCTCGCCGACTTGGTCGATTACCCCCATAATTTCGTGTCCGACAATCGTACCTTTGTCTAACGGAGTACGGCCATCGTACATATGCAAATCGCTTCCACAAATGCCGCTGGTGGTGACTCTGAGTATCGCGTCACCAGGAGATTTAATTTTGGGTTTGGGATGATCCGCAACCGACACTTTTCGAACACCCTGGTAGCTGACGGCCTTCATTTTGCTCACTCCTATGTAGGGCTAAGAGACAATCGTCTTGCCTCGGCCGAAGTTCTTTTAGCTGGCGTACACCCTTCCTCCGATTAGAAGGTTCGACTCAGGGAGGAGTTGTGCGGCAGTGAAACAGCGTCCGCTTCCACTATTCGCCGCCGGTTGATAGAGGTCACGCCCCGCGTTTTGAAGAATGTCGGCCAATGCACGTTGCTGTACAGCCTCCTCAGATCCGCCGCTTCGGATCCAGTTGAAGCCTCTTCCGCTAATCGCAGGTCGATTCCTCATTCGAAATTGACCATTGAGAGCAGAGATTTATTATGAAGCCACGCGTGTTGTCGTCGCTGCCGCTGGCTTTGTTCGGTGTCGCTCGCCAGTGCGCAGTCCGCTCAGAAAAGGCAAAGTTCAGCCGTTCCGTGCGCTAATTTCGGAACCGGTAGCAGCATTGAAGTTCAATGGCGGCATGGAGGACACGTGGAGTTATTCATGTTTGCCCGTTTTCATTCCCGCGCAGGCAAGGAGAGCGATGTTGCGGACGCATTGCGTGCTGTCGTGAAAGCCTCCCGCGAGGAAGCTGGCTGCCTGAGCATTCACGCTTTTCGCTCGATCCGAGATCCGGGCCTGTTGTACATTCACTCGCGGTGGCAAGATGAAAATGCGTTCGAGGTGCACGCCACCTTGCCACATACGGTGCGGTTCATCGAGCGTGTTGAGCCTCTGATCGATCACCCTCTGGAGGTGACGAGAGCGGAGCTGATTGAGTGATACAGGGCGGAGCATTTCGAACTGTGCTGAGCACCAGATACGTAAAGCGCGTGGCAGATGCGTTTCCCGCGGCCGGTAAGGGTGGGCCGCTCAAAGCATTCGCTGATGCCGCATCCTCTTGTAGCTTTTCCATATGGCCGCCATTAGCACCTTTTTGGGTTTTAGCGGGTTTCTGTATTTGTAAGTCTGCCCGGGGCATACGATAAAGAATCCCAACTTTACGGAACTTTACATTTCGGCAGGGTGAAATGCTGGTGGAAACGAGATCGGGTTCACCACTTGAGGTGGAGTTGCTGACCGACCTAACCGACGAACAGCTGCTTGCGCAAGCGCTGGCCGGAGATGAGGATGCCTTCACTGCCCTCTATCGCAGAAGGCAGGGGTCTATCTTTCGCTTCGCCTTGCACATGAGCGGCTCATCGCTGATTGCCGAAGAAGTAACTCAGGATGTCTTTATGTTCCTGATCCAGCGAGGGCGCGACTTCGATCCGACCCGCGCCACGCTGGGGGCTTACCTGTTCGGCGTGGCCCGCAACTACGTGCGGCGGGCGCTGGAGCGTAATTATACGGAGACGGCGTTGAGCAGTCCCGTGGATGACGAAGCGCAGTCACTGACGGTCAATAGCGATCCCAGTGAAGGGATCGCGCGGCAGCAGACTTCGACCGCGTTGTGGAAAGCTGTTCTCTCTCTGCCGGAGCATTATCGCGAGGTGGTGGTGCTCTGCGATTTACAGGAGTTGAGCTATGCGGACGCGGCGGAGGCAGTTGGTTGTGCCTTGGGCACTATCCGGTCGCGGCTACATCGGGCGCACGAGATGCTTAGCCGGAAGCTGCAACATTCGGCAGCGGCTGCACCCGGGATCTCAGGAGTTACGGCGAGGTGTTTGTCATGACGTGCCGTGAATTCGAACAGCGTACTGCCTCCTTGACTTTGCGGGAGCTGACGCAAGCGCAGGACCGACAGATTGTTGGCCATGCGGGCGAATGCCAGAAATGTGCGGCCTGGTTGCAACAGCAGCGAACGCTCGCGGTCACGATGCAAACCTTGCAAGCGCGCACGGCCGGTTGCGCGGCTGGCCCCGATGTGGAAGGAGCGCTGCTCCGCGCGTTCCGGCAAAGGTCCGCACTGGATGGTCCGCCAGAAATGGCGCAGGGTTTCACTCCAATCGCCATGCGACTGAGTCGATTCGTCGAAATTGGAGCGTATGTGGCCGTGGCCGCGGCCATCGTGGTGAGTTTGTTCCTGGGCATACAGCTGTTACAGAAGCGCGGCTCGAACTCGTCAGTGGCAAGTCAATCGGCACAGCAGAGCGCCAATTCGCCGAGCGTCGCCGAACAGTCTGGGCCCACCCTGCAGAAGCGGCAACCCGTGGTGTCGCGAAGGGGTGTTGTCCGGCTACGAACGCGGCCGGTTCTTCCCGCAAGGCAATCGGGCGCAGACACGGTGGAAACTCCGCTGACCAGCACCGAGGCAGGTTATGTTGCCCTGATGTTTTGCGACCCACTGAGTTGCTCCAGCGACACCCAGGTTGTGCGGATGGAACTTCCAAATCCCGGAGTGTCAAGTTCTGGCAATGAACAGGATGCTCAGGTGCGAATTGCCGACGTCATCGTTGGCTACGACGGAGTGGTGCGGGCGGTTCGGATTGTGAACTGAAGGTATTACAACTAGCGGGTTAAATCGAAGTTCGAGGACAAGAACGATGCATATTACGACAGCTGTGATTCTTCGCAGGACGGGTAAGTGGCTGCTGCTGGGACTGGTCATGCTTGGACTGAGCGCATTTGGAGCGGCGCAAAACGAGGCTCCTCCTCCGCCACCTCCTCCGCCGCATGATGTGAACGTGGCCTTCGGTGGCGGCTTGATGATGGGGATGGCTCATGACGGAATGGAAGAGGGGAAATTGGTTAAAGGTGTGCCCATGAGCGGAGAGATGGTCGTTAGCCACGACCAGACGCTGGCTGATGGAAATAGTATTCACACCCAAAATCAGACCACGATCTACCGCGACTCCGAAGGCCGGGTTCGCCGTGAGATCCAGTTTGAACTCGCCACTCCGTCCACGGGCGCCACGAAACGGACGATGATCGTGATCATGGACCCAGTCTCCGGGAACCGTTACATGCTCAACCCGGAAAACAAGACGGCGCGTCAGATGCCGCTTCATCCTGGCAAGCTCGCTAACAGTGCTCCAGAAACTATGCCGGGAAAGGTGCGCATAGGATCCAACGCCGCCGCCAACCTGAAGACGGAGCCCTTGGGAACCAAGACGATCAATGGGATGCAAGCGGTGGGGACGCGGATGACCCGCACCATTCCAGCGAACGAGATTGGTAATGCGAATCCCATCGAGGTCGTAACGGAACGTTGGTATTCGTCGGATTTGCAAATGACCGTATTGATGACGCACACAGATCCCATGATGGGCACGATGACGACCAAGTTGGTGAACGTTAACCGCGGGGAGCCCGACGCCTCTCTGTTTCAGGTACCGTCGGATTACAAATTAGTCGCTGGCAAGCAGGGCGAACCGCTTTACATGCCGATGAACCCGTAGGCCCTTAACACTCTCCTCGGGGCGGAGGTCCGTGATTGGTCTCCGCCTTTTTTCTGGACGCGGCTCTCTTTGGCACGACGAGCATTCTCTCCACAAAAACTTTGACATCGTGGCCTCCGGATCGCGGTACAATCGCTTTCAACATCCCGTTAGTAACGGGGTTCCGGAGGCTGTATGTTCCGGTCGAAATCAATTCTTCCTGCCCTGCTGTTTTCGCTGGTTTTGACCTCGATTGCGTTCGCCCAACGCGGCTCACGGCCCCAACCGACTGGGTCTGAAATCCAAGTCCGCGTCACTTACACCAATGAACGGCCTGCACCTCAACAACTACGAGTTGAGTTGCTGAATTCGTCTGGCACGCCGGTGATGGAGACTTTTACCGACGATTTAGGTCAGGCGGATTTCCGGGTCGCGGGGTCTGGTAGTTTTCGAGTGAAGGTCTCGGGAATTGGCATCGAGACCGCTGTTTCCGACCAAATGCAAATTGGGGACTCGGACCATTTCCAGCAGGTGTACCTGCAGGTGCATCCCACTTCTAATTCGGAGTCGAATGCCACGCCCGACAATGGCGCCATGACGTCAGCTTCCCAACTGATGATTCCGTCCGGGGCTCGTAAATCGTTTGAAAAGGGGGTAGAAGCCTTACAGCAGAAGGACTACAAGAAGGCAGTCGGTTTATTCGAGAAGGCAACTGCCGCATATCCAGAATACGACGCAGCCTACGACAATTTGGGCGTCGCGCTCGTGAACCTGGGGCAATCCGACAAAGCGCGCGCTGCCTTTGAGCAAGCGGTGCAACTGAACGACAAGAACGCCGACGCCGACCGCAATTATTCGCGTCTGCTGATCAGCGGCGAGCAATATGCGGCCGCTAAAGACTTATTGCAGAAGGCGCTCATGGTCGAACCGCAGGATCCCTCGTCGCTGAGCTTGCTCGCTGTCGCGCAGTTAGAAACCGGCGACTACGATGGGGCGCTGCAGAGTGCACTGAAGGTCCACAAACTTTCTCATGAGGGCTTTGCCGTTGTGCATTACGTTGCCGGCCGCGCCTTCGAAAGCAAACATGAATTGGAGAATGCCACCACGGAATATCAGCTGTATCTCCGGGAGAGTCCTGACGGTCCGCAAGCCAATCAAGCGCGTGCCGCCCTGGCGCGCGTCACCGCCAGCGCCAATGCCACACCTTAGAGCAATGTTATTTCAGGAGGGAGGGGCTTGCGGCAGAGACTCGGCGTTCGCCTGCTGGTTAGTAGCTGCGAGGGGATAAGGCTTCGCGGTTGTCTGCTTTTCTTCCATCTCGATCTTTAACATCTCGCTTTCAAGCTGGCGCTTGAAGTCGTTACTCATTCGCTGGAATTGCAGCATGTACTTGGCAATCTGGCGGGCGATCTCCGGTAGCTTCTTGGGGCCGAAGATCACAAGCGCCAGCAACAGAATGAAGAGGATGTCGGGCATGAGAAGACAGCTTAGGCACGCACGGCAAGGACGGATCGCCGTCTATGCTAGGGCTTCTTTTCTTCCGCTTTGCCTATGGCCTCGTCTTTCGCATTCATGGACTCTTTGAAGCTCCTGATTCCCTCACCCAGGCCTTTGCCGAGTTCCGGCAGCTTCTTTGGTCCAAACACCAGCAAGGCAATGAAAAGAATCACCAGCAGGTGCATGGGCTGAAACAGATTGTCAAGCATGAATAACTCCTGCTCCAAGAATACCGTAATCCTGCAAGTTGTGCTGCCCTATGCATTGCGTCACGCCGGGATGTGAACCTCATCACTGGAGCGGCTTAGGAATTGCGGTGTCCGGGTAGTGCGGGCCTTCAGGCCCGCGTTGCGGCTGCCATAGGTTCACCGAGTCGGCTTTCAGCCGACGACAGACGGGTGCCGCCGGCTGAAGCCGGCTCAGTTGGGAACGGATCGGGTTCACGCGGCGCTGAAGCGCCGCACTACCCGCACAGAGCAAAAGCAAAACAGGTCCCGCAGCCTTCCCTGTGAAACTCGGTTTGTGGCATCCAGCGAACGATATCGCGGACTATTGCGTGCGCGGCGCATCGACCGGTTCAATCGAAGCAGCCCGGCGCGCCGGAACCAGGCCGGCGATGAATGCGCATAGTCCCAGCAGGGCTACCGCCGCGCCCAGGATAAGGGGATTGAAGGCGCCTACGCCATAGAGCTTGCTCGCCATTAACCGGCCGGCAAGGATTACCAGCGGCACACCGACGATCAGGCCAATACCGATCTGCCAGAAGGCGCCGCGCAGCACCATAGCGACGACGTCCTTACGGTCCGCGCCCAGCGCCATGCGGATGCCAATTTCGCTGGTGCGGCGGGCAATGTTGTATGCCGTTACACCATACAGACCAATCGACGCCAGCAGAAGGGCCAATAGACTAAAGAGTTCCGTGAGCCGGGCGATCAAACGTTGCTGGTTGAAAACACGATCCACCTGTTCGCTCAAGCTGCGCATATCGGTAATGCTGAGGTTGGGGTCGATGCTGGTGATAACGCGACGCACCTCGGGCGCCAGGTTTTCTGGAGCTCCCGCGACTTGCAACTCGATCCTACCGAGAAACTGCGAGCGCACCTCTGCCGTTTCATAGTTAGCGTTCTCAAACTGGACCCGCTGGAAATAAGGAAGAAAGAACATGGGATTCTGCTTGTCGGTCTCCACCGGATCGCGATATTGCGTATCCTTCACCACGCCCACGATCTCGTAGTCGCCGCTGTGACCGGCTTGAGCGAAGCCGAAGTGCTGGCCGATGGGATCTTCCTTAGGAAAGAACTTGCGAACGAAAGCTTCGTCGACCACCGCTACCCGTTGCGATGTGGCTGTATCCTGTTCGCCGATGGGCCTCCCTTGTAGAACCGGAGTGCCGATTGTCTTGAAGTAATCAGGACTCACCCGTGCCCAACTGACGCTGATGTCCTGCGTCAACTCCGGGGCGCGGCCCTGGATGAAAACGTCGTCGGTCCAACTGTCCCCGTCTTGCGGGCTGTAGAGCGAGTAGCTCATGCTACGTACCTCAGGGATCTGACTCAATCGGTCGCGTAGTTGCTGATAGAGTGCCGGTAGCCGTTCCACCGTGTAGCCGGCGGTTAGGGGGTCGAGTTCGACGATTAGCCGCCCCTTAGTTTCGAAACCGTAGTTCAGATGCTCCAGGTTACGCAAGCTCTGCGTCACCAGTCCGGCCATGGCCAGCAGCACCAACGACAGGGAGGCCTGCGCGATCACTAGTGATTTTTGTGGCAGGGCGGATTGGTCGCGCGTGGAGCGGTTCGCACCACGCAGAGCTTCGGCGGGATCGGAGTGGGAGGAAATCCATGCTGGAGCTACGCCGAAAATTGTCCCCGTAACCAGCGAAAGAACAAAGGTGAAAGCCAAGACAGGCAGCGACGGCGTCGTACTGATGGGGACAAAAGTCGACCCGCGAAAGGCAATCAGAAGAATGGCTCGGGTCGCGAAATATGCCAGCGCCACACCGGCTGCGCCGCCGATGCATGACAACAGGATGCTTTCGGTCAGCAGGCCCGTATCAACCGGCCTCGAGTGGCGCCCAAGGCAAGTTGAACAGCAGTTTGTTGATGTCGTGCCATTCCACGCGCAAGGAGAAGATTGGCGAGGTTGGCGCATGCGATCAACAGTACCAGCGCTGAAACCGCAATCAGCAGGTAGAGACCGGACCGATAGCGGTTCTTCAGGCTGGCGATGCCCGCGCCACCTGGGCCGAGCTTGACGAACTGCTTGGGTATGAGCTCGCGCTCATATGGCGGCAGGGTCGAGGCAATCGTGGGGAGCCACTGTTGCAGCTCAGTGGTGAGCTGGGCTTGCACTTGCGCAGGCTGCGCTCCTGGCTTCATGCGGCCAATCAAATAGAGCCAATGTTGATTGTCGAGGTGTAACAGCGAGCCCTTCTGCTGCAGCAGCGGCTCAAAAGCGATAGGGATGTAGAAGTCCGGAGGATCGTCACGCAGGCGGTCACCAAAGAAATCCGGAGGCGCAATGCCCGCAACCGTGAAGGGTTTGCCGTTGATCGTGAAGGTTGCCCCAATCACAGTAGCATCGAGCCCGAAATGCTGCTGCCACGCGCGGTAGCTGATCACTACAACCGGCGTCGCGCCTATCGTGTCGTCTTGTGGAGTAATCATGCGTCCGGTGAAAGCGTGAATGCCAAAGGTGGAGAAATAATTCCCGGAGACGAATTCGCTGGGAAACGGTTCTGCGGCAGACTGCGAACCGCTACGACGCACACTGACTTCGGGCTCATTCGCCTGGAAGGCCGCCATCTCCTCGAATTGCGGGGTGTTGGCGCGCAGATGTTGATAGAGTGCGTAGGAAAATACTCCCCAGCCTTCACGCTGCAACCCGCCCCACACGCAGCAATTGTCGTTATCGCCGATGCGATAGAGCTGAGCGGGGTTTGCAACCGGCAGCGACTTCAGCATTACTGCATTCACAAGGGTGAAAATTGCCGTGTTGGCCCCGATGCCGAGCGCCAGAGTCACTACCGCCGTAAGAGTGAAGCCGGGAGACTTTCGTAGTTGGCGGAGTGCATAACGTAGATCCTGAAATAATTTCGACATTTTCCTGATTTCTCTTAAAGTTGTGAGACGCACGTGAGTCGCCAGGGTTTGGCCCTGTAACCACTTGATTGAGAAGTGGATGCGGCATTCATGGTCCGACGCTCCGATGCTGAATGTCCAGATTTGTGAGCTTGTGTTCGGAAGTGAACAGCTACTGAAAAAACGCATCCGGGTAAAGCAGGCTGCGGACAAGTCGAGAGATGACAAGTATTGAAACAGCTTTACGGCGCACCTGAAGGGGCGCTCCTTCCAAGCAGCCCGCGGTCGGATTTGCGCGCTCCTCCCGTTGCCAATACACCTGGAGTTAAACCGAACTAGCGCTTTGCTGTAAGGGAGGCCCGAAGGTCGATAGGTTGCGCACCATCGAGAGTGATGCCGGTGGTCGGCATTGCGTTCAAGTCGGCGGAGGTCGGAGCCATGAGGGACCAGACGAGCAGCACTTTGTGGTGAAGGGTAGCGTAAATAACTTGCGACAAGCGCTGAGCTAGCTCGTCGTTGGATGGAGACGAGGCCACTGTTCCGGAGAACACCATGAACAGATGATCGGAGATGGAAACCAGTTCGTCCGAGCCGATCTCGCCAAATTCAGACAGCACTTCAAGACTGGCAGAGATGTTGGCCACGGCATCCTTGTCAGTGAGTGAGGAAGGAACCCGCATCACGAGACAAGACGGATCGAGGGCCCGCAAGATGATCGTGGGACGTGGCGCCTGGTGGGCATCGCCGGCGGAGCCATGTTGCGCGACTTGCAGCAGGGTCTTGGAGCAGGCATGAAGAAATTCATGTTCGCGCAAGGCGGTTACGTCGCGCGGCGGATCCGCGCTAGCTTCGGCCTGGGAAACTTCCCAACCCTTGGGAATCTCATACTGTAAGCCGAGGTCCGGATTGCGGTACACGCCGCCGCTTACTCCCCCGAGTGGAATACTGCCCAGCGCCGGCTTGTCTTTGACGGCGGCAGTGGCGAGCGATGTCGGGACCGTGGGACCCGTATAGGGGTCGCCTTCCGGCTTTACCGGTTTGCCGTCCGTGGTAGTGAGAGTGCCGTCGTCCTGGGTGCAATAGAAATGTGCTTCCCCTATGCCATGTTTGGCCTTTCGCAGAAAGTCCTGATCGTTGGAAGCCACCAGAATTTTGATGTTGTAGTTCTTGATCCGCGCCGAATATAGCGCGGCGTAATTTTCGCCTTTATGACGTACCGAATAATAGAAACGGCCGGTGCTGTGTAGCATGTAATCCGGAATGGGATAATGAAGTGCCCGCCCCTGCGGGCTCCCGGAAGACGCCCAGTTGTTGAATTCTTGCTGTTGCTGCTGCGGTGTCGGAGCCTCCAACCCGGGTCGTGGCTCGATCGCCGTGATGGTAATTGTTCCGGCGTGCCGTGCACTCTCGAACCCAAGAGCCAGAAGAGCGTGCTGTCTCTCCGGCATGAGCGGTAGCATGATTAGGTGGCCTTGCGCGGCAATGGGAAGATCGAAAGCAAAGCCAAAGTAATCGCTGATATAAGTCGTGTTCGAAAGGTGGCCGCTTTCCGGCAGCAACTCCTCGCTGGTTGCTTGAGGACTTGGAGGCTTGGGCGGGGCATCAGGATCGATTTCCGGCAGCCTGCATTGCGCCCCTAGCGTGGCAACGAAACAAAGCAGCAAGGGGATGCCGAACACGAGCCGGTTGAGCCCGCGGTTTGTGCCAAGCGCTACTGGGATACGGATGGACATCCCGGTGATCCACCGTCTACGGAATACTCCACCAGTGGGGATTTGCGTCATCATGGCAGCATTCTCGCGATTGTGCAAGTCGGATTTGCTGCGATCACCCGCGTGTTGCGCCCAGTCCGGAAACCTGTATGGCGCGACTTTTACGACCACTAGAAAAGCGTGGAGATATGGCTTCTCCCCACGCTTGGTAGATGCTTCCCGGCCCGCGGTGCCGCTATTGGGTGCAGCTTGGACTGACCATCTTCAACTGCGCCACTTTTAGATCGAAGTACTTATTGCCGTTAGATTCCGACTTCTCGCTCTGCTCAGTTTTTGCTTCCTCCGCTTTTGATCGCGCCATTTCATGACCGGCGACACTGACCGTGTGATTCACATGCTCTGAGAGATCGACAGTCTTGCTGCTGAGTTCCCACGTGGTGCCGTCTTTGTCGGTAATGTAGTACCCACCTTCCTCGCTGCCCTTTTTCAGGCAGCCGGTTACGTTGACCATGTGGTGAGTGCTCGCGGTCTTTTGACCCATTCCCGACTGGTCGTTCTGCATAGTATTGTCTTGCCCGTATAGCAGAAACGGACAAAGACAGAGAAACGCAATCGCAGCAAACCAGGGAGAGGACTTGGCAAAGAGTGACATAGGCTGATGCTCCTTTCACCCGCATAGATGCAGGACCGCCGCCGTCGGGTGTTCCAAATCAGAGGAAGAATTGAGGCATTTGGCCGTCGAGGTAGCGCGTGCAGACAGCTCAATAGCATTAGGGGATGCCACGGCAAAGGGAAAGGCCGGAGGCCTTGTGGCTGCTCCGGCCGGGTTCGGTAAAACTGCATTATGCGTGGTGTCTGAGACGCAGCCAAAATCCAATCAGGCCGCCCCCCAGGAGCAGCAACGTGCCTGGCTCGGGAGTGGCGTACAAGAATTCCTGGCCGTAGTCGCCGGTCGGGGTCACAATACGAATTCCCGAGAAGTTAATGGTTGACAGGTCAACCGTCTCCGCTTTGTTCAGCCAGTAGTCCACGTCCGCCTGGTAGGTAGGGCCAGGATCGGCGCTGGGATCGAAGATGTCCCAGATCGCCCAATTGATGTTGCCCCACTGCGAGGAGTCGACGACCTTGGTTTGCAGCAGCAGATATGCCGCTTCTTGATACTTGGTCAGATCTCCGAAGCGGGTCAGGCTCATGTCGCCGCTACTTAATTGAGTGATGTTCGCTTCCCAGCTATCGCCCATGTTGATGCGATCGTAGAAATCGTCGCACATCATCGGGATCGCTGGACCATTGTTGATGGTGAGGTAGTAAGGATATGTGTAAATGCCGTTCTGGCTTGCTCCTCCGAGCCCGACAAAATTGACAGTGACCGTGGACGCTGACGCGGGTGCGAGGGCGAGCAGCAAACCGACGATCAGAACGAAACTGAAAACGATAATCTTATGCCTCATTGTGTGCCTTTCCCTTCTGGTTTTTAATTCCCGAAACGCACCGGGGAAGATTTCGGGCACTCGCCTTTGTTAGGGCACGGGGCATGCCAATGCGAAGTTTTGGTTATCTCCCACAATACTTGCGAGATACGCTGCCGCCGTTCAATTGCGAGTTGGGTTAGCCGCAAAAACTTGCAGACTAGTGGCAAAGGGCAGTCGAAGGGATGAGGAACAGTTTCCCGATTTAGAAACTACGCAACTGTTTTTTCCCGAACTGAAAATGATGAATGCGGTTCCGTAATCCGCGATGCATATTTTGCCTGCAACAAGGGCGGCTGTCCCGCGCATGCTGCGCTCGAAATCAAGAAGTCTTCTGAAGTCGGACGCGGAAATCCCATGCAGCCCTTTTGTGCCGCCTGCATCACACCTTCGAAGGGAGGTAACGCCCATCTCAGACAAGTGGCGCTTCAATGCTTGAACCACCCTGTCGATCAGCATAGAGGACTTGTTGCAAGTGACGTCGCTGCATGGAGATTACGTCAGAGATTCGCGGCAGATTCTGATTCCCCCACAAGCGATTGCAGTGCGGTAGGTGCGAGCCGCTTCGAAATGCAGCTCACTCGATTCCCGCGCATTGCTCCATGAAACAAGCCAGCGCCCGTGCTCGAGCGCATCAGGGTGTAGTGACCGCTATAATGTAACCTTCATGATCGGCCTCGTATACGCTGCGGTTGCATACATACGCAGCCCGGCAGGGATATTCGTGGAAGAACTGCGCCGCGACTTGCATCCAGCGCACACGCATGCCGATGCCCACCTTACCGTGCTGCCTCCGCGGCCGCTGCGAGGCACCGAAGAGCAGGCGTTGCGAGTGCTGACCGAGGTGGCCCAGAAGGTTCGAAGCTTCGAAGTCACCATGGGGGACGTGGAAAGCTTTGTTCCTATTACCCCCACCGTCTTCCTCCGCGTGGCGCGTAGCGCTTATCGGATGCGCGAGTTGCACGATATGCTGAATCGAGATGTACTGGAGTACGAAGAACCGTGGCCCTACATGCCGCATCTCACCGTCGTAAAGGCGGACACCATAGAGGAGGCCCAGAAGGCGGAGGTCATCGCTCGCCAGCGCTGGAGCGCCTACACGGACTCGCGCACGGTTCGGATCGATTCACTCACATTTGTGAAAGGCAATGGCGAACGCTGGGTTGATTTGGCTACCTTGCCACTAAGTGGCGTGCCAGTACCATAATTCTGAGGTTGAGAAAAGCGGATTGCAGGAAAGGCGCTTGGGGTGGGTGGTGGGATTCGAACCCACGACAGCCGGAGCCACAGTCCGGAGTTCTACCACTGAACTACACCCACCGTATCAGAAAATTATAACATTCGGCAGCAGCGCGGTTTTTGAGCAAGCGAGCGAGCGCCCGCTGTTTTCGCAGTGCTGAGACAGATCGAAATGATGTGCGGTTCAGTTCTCGGAACGGCCTCCGGGCATCATGCAGCAGTTGCTCTGTCCACAACCTCCCGCGGCAGGTGCGCTGCTTTTCATGTTGACGGCAAACGTCGAGAGCTGTGGCTCCAGTTTGCGAGTGTGGCAGCTGGGACACTCGGCTTTTTCTTCACCGAAGAGAATGGCCTCGAACTTGTGTCCACACTGTTCACAGCGGTATTCGAAAATCGGCATCGTGACTCCAATCAATTTCAAGGAAACGTCTATTCGCGCGAGCGCAATCTGCGGCCCACCCGAATAGCCGGGAATGATACAAACATTATAGATGCAGGAACCTAATCCCACCGCGCAGGAAGTGAGACGCGGCCGGCAATCGCTTACGAGCGAAGCGGCGTTGCCAGCTTCCACGACGACTGGTGGGCCAGATTTTTTTGGCGAGCGCTTCGTTCCGCGGCGGGCATTTCGTGGGGGCCATGCCCAGACCATCGTGGGCAATTTCCTGCCTCGTCGCAACCATCTGCCTCCGGCAGAAGATCGATTGTTCCACGTGGAACCTCAAGTGCAAGTCCTTTGTTACTGCCACTGGCAGACGAACCGAAGCAGCGCCATGACGCTGGTCATCGTGCACGGACTCGAAGGCTCCAGCGAATCCCCCTGTGTGATTGGCACTGGCAGCAAGGCTTGGTGCGCAGGCATGAATGTGGTCCGCATGAATATGCGGAACTGTGGCAATACCGAGTCCCTGGGGCCGACGCTTTACAACTCCAGCATGTCTGACGATGTGGGAGCCGTGGCAAAAGCGCTAATTGCTGAGGAGCAGCTGCAGAAGCTGGCATTGGTGGGATTCTCGATGGGTGGGAATCTAGTGCTGAAGCTTCTCGGAGAGTGGGGCGACAATGCGCCGCCGGAGGTCGTGGCAGGCATTGGCGTGTCGCCGTCGATCGATCTCGCGCCTTCGGCGGATGCCCTGCACGATCGCGCCAATCGTCTCTATGAACTGAAATTTCTCTGGGGCTTATGCCAGCGCATGCGACGCAAGGCGGCGCTGTATCCCGGCGTTTACGACCTGCGCTATCTGCGCGGGCTGCGTAGCTTGCGTGAGTTCGATGACCAGATCACGGCGCGTTACTGCAACTTTCTCGATGCTCAGGACTATTACACCCGTGCATCGGCTTCCAATGTGATAGGCCGCATTACGGTCCCAACGCTTATCCTGCATGCAGCCGACGACCCCTTCATTCGCGTCCTGCCCGCCACCCGCGAGAAGCTTCTGCACAATCCGCATATCACCTACTTCGAAACCGAGCACGGCGGACATTGTGCATTCCTCGCGGACGCCAATGGCTACGACGGCCGCTGGGCCGAGCGTCAGACCATCGCGTTTCTGCTGCGCATGCAGCGCGGAGAGCCGGTTTTGCCTGCCCAATCCGCTCCCTGATTTGCGATAATGAATTGGCGAGTCGCCGCGCGTGCCCAACGACGCGGCCGCCTGTGGGCCCGTAGCTCAATCGGATAGAGCATCAGCCTTCTAAGCTGAGGGTTGCTGGTTCGATTCCAGCCGGGCCTACCATCTCCTCCGCTACGCTGGTCGGTGTGATTTTGGTCGTATTTCGGCTCCCACCTTTGCTGCGGAAAGGACAGGCCCTCGGCCACCAAAAACTTCTTCCGCAGTCGCGGCCGTCGCGCGGCCTTAGCTTCGCATCTTTGACGGTGATTTCCTAGGTCTGGTGGGTTGTAAACCATGCGATGAGTTCATGAATTCGCTTGCAATAGGGGGTAAACAGCCGAAGATGAGAATACACTGCATCACGGCTCACTGAATTTCCAATGGCGGGATGTCCTGCGTCATTTCGACTGGCGCGGATGAGGTCAAAGACGCCCCGGAGTTGGCTATCCATGTTATCTGTCAAGGCTGACGGCATCAGTTGCCTTGATGTGGAGAATCGCCGTTCAAGCAATTCATACTTACGAAAGATGGACTGCGTCTTCTCAATGCTGGATTGAAATGTTCGCTTGGCGTCCGAGTCAGCGATTGAGTTGGCGCAACTCTCAATCAGAAGGAATACCGCCTGTTCACTTGCGCCGCCCAACATCACTGCTGCTGATCTATGAAGGCCGTGAATGTAGCACTGCAACGACTCGGTCAGATATTCGACGACGATGGAGTCAGCGTCTGGTACCTCGCGATGGAACTCTCGCAGAAAGCCGTCCGGATCGTGTGGCAGGATGCGATCCTCTTCAACACATCGTTTCCCGTATTCCGTCAAGCGTAAGAAAGGCCATCCCTGATTCATGTCATTTAGGCCCGGGACTAAAATGCCTTGGATAATAAGGCTCCAAACAACATCCATTATCAGAGTTGTTTCTTGACCGGATAGCATCTCGCTCCCACCGCCAAAGGCATAGGCGATGTGTCGACCTCTGGCACAGATCCTCCCAACGGAAGCGACCAAGCCGCTGAACTGATTCCAGCCGCCTTCCCGCAGAGCCTGAAACACAAACCCCCTTGCTTCTTCAATCTGCATGGCCATCTCGAGTAACCTCCCGGCAAAGGATTGCCCGCTACGGTGTTGGTTGCACCGTAACTTGCGGCGCGCGGCAATCGCGCAATCCTGAGCCGCATTGGCGATACTGCAAGTCTTTCGTCAGGCACGCTTCGATGGCGACAAATTCCGTCCCACTACATGACACGCGAAAGTCGCCAGCCGGCACATGATTCGCCGCAGCAAACTTCTGCTCGATCTCAGCCGGACTGGCCTGGATGGCCTGCGCGGGCGCACGATACTCCGGCGGAATTTGTACTTGTCGAAACGCCTTCTCGATGTCCGCAAAATAATCCTGCGCCGCCAGCCCGCTGCAGGTGCCGTGCGTTGCCCATTCATGCTGAATGAGTCCGCGAGCCGGCATAATCGCCAGGATGTGCTGGACGGTCTGCTGCGCCACTGGCTGCGCCGGAGCGCAATCGTGCGGGTAGGAACCGTCGTCGTTCTCCGGCCACAAACCATGCACGACGAAACCGAAGTGCTGCTTGGGATCGCACTCGCTCGATGATGTATTGCTGGCGTGCGTGGCGCAGAACTCCGGCGCCCAAGAGAGCGTGAGCAGATAGTAGTCGAAGTTGCCGGGAGTATTGTCGCCCGAACTCGCCGCACCGTGACGATGCTTGGCAGATGTGGCGGCGGTGAGCAGAAAACTCACAAGAATAAGAACAGTGAAGACGGTTAGCGTTCGAGACATCTTGGATATGGTATCGCACGCCAGCTATCATCCACGCCATAGCGGGATCGGCTAAGAAGGCGCGCGCCGTAAAGCTGTTGCAATCCGCTGGCTTTCCAGTTTGCTGAAAAAGTCGATCTCGGAGTCCTTTGAAGGGCGCAGCTTTAGCTGCGCTGTTGGAAGCCTGTTATTTTTGTCATCACGAGCCGACTTTCGTCGGCGAGGGATCTGCTTTTGTGAGTTTTTCAGCAAACTGTGAAGCCGCGCCCCTTCAAAAAGGTTCAAACCTACCCCCCGCATCTATTCATTGCGCAGGGCAACCATCGGGTCCACATGCGTTGCCCTACGGGCGGGAACATAGGAAGCGGTGATGGCGATCGCCGCCAGGAGGATGGCGACACAGACGAAGATGATCCAATCACCCGAGTTTATGCCGTAGAGCAGGCTGGCCATGACTCGCATCGATGCCAGCCCCGCGACCAGGCCGATGCCAACTCCAGCGACGGTGGCGATCACTCCCTGACGAACAATGAGTCGCAGAATATCTTCGCGTTGTGCACCGAGCGCCAGGCGAATGCCGATCTCACGTGTCCGTCGCAGGACTGAGTACGAAATCAAGCCGTACAAGCCGATCATAGCGAGAGCTAAGGCGAGAGTGGCGAAGCTGCCGATCAGATAAAAAGGGTAGCGTCGCAGGAACACTGCCGGCGACTGATTGACGACTTCATCCATCGGTTGCGGTTGCACAATGGCAAGTTGCGGGTCCAATTCGCGCAGGGTCGCCCGGGTTGCAGCGACCAATCCCGCTGGGTCCTGTGTGCTGCGAATGACATATGCCAGGAAGACGGTGTATCCGGAATTCTGGTCCAGCGGGAAGTACATGACCGGCGGGGGCGGGGAAGCCAGACTAACTTCAGCTACATCGCCAACCACGCCGACGATCTGACGGAACTGCTCATTGGGTGAAAATGTCAGCCGGAGGCGTTGGCCAATAGGATCCTGCCCGCCGGCATAACGCTTTACCCAAGCCTGGTTGACGATGGCGACTGGCGGCGTATCTGCGGCGTCCGATGTTGTGAACCACCGGCCCGCTATCAGAGGGGTCTTCATTACCGCGAAGTAGTCCGCTCCAGCACGCCTACTCACACAATCCTCCTCTTGCCCTTCCGAGGTGGCCCGGCCTTCCACCACGAACCGGTTCCTGCTTCGGTTCTCACTGACAGGCAGGGCAGTGACCGCCGACGCTCCTTGCACTCCGGGCAAGTTGCGCAGCCGCTCGACGAACTCATGCTCGAAACGGAGGCCGTTTGGATTGGCGAATGGCCAGACCTTTGCCGTCGGGTAAGACAACCCTGGGAGATTGACGCTGAAGGTCAATAGATGTTGCGGATCGAACCCTGGGTCTTGCTGCAATAGTTTGCGCAGACTCTGCAACATCAGCCCGCCTCCCACCAGCAGCACCATGGAAATCGCGATTTCGCCAATCACCACCGCATTTCGAAGCCGCGCATGCGCGCCACTCGTCCCGCCTCGCGATTCGTCTTTTAATACTTCGCTCAGAGGGGTTTGCGGAACGGTAAGGCCCGGACCCACTCCGAATAGAATTGCCGTAAGTACGGTGATGCCACAAACAAAGCCCAGCACGGGAAGGTTGATACCGGCGTCGGCCAGGAACGGCATCGACTGAAGCTGCCCCTCGGGGATCGCGCCAACCAGCAAGCGCACACCCACGACCGCACCCAGCACGCCGAGGATTGCGCCCAGGGCTGAAAGCAGCAGGCTTTCCGTGAGCAGTTGGGCCAGCAAATGGAAGCGGTTTGCGCCCAGCGCCGTACGCACCGCGAATTCTCTCCGCCGATCAATAGCGCGAGTCATTAACAGGTTGGCAACGTTGGCGCATGCGATCAACAGAACAAAGCTCACCGCGCCAAACAAAATCAACAGCAGTGGCCGAATGTTACCGACGATCTCGTCCCGTAACCTTCCCACGGTAACGAAGACCGAAGCGTTTTGGCGGGAATACTCCCGCGCGAGCTGCGCAGTGATACCCTCCATCTCGGCGCGCGCTTGCTCCATGCTGACGCCCGGCGCAAGACGCCCGATCACGTTCAGCCAACGCGCATTACGAGTCGTGGCAGTGTATGCGTTGATGTGCAAGGGAACCCAGAGCAGCGCCGATCCCTCGGGCGCAAATTCGAAGTCGCGCGGCAAAACGCCGACCACCGTGACTGGCCTATTGTCCAGGCGAATGGTGCGCCCGATAACGTGTGGATCCGCAGCAAAATCGCTTCGCCAGAAGCCGTAACTTAGGATAGCCACCGTTGGACCGGAACCTTCAGGCAGGTCCTCACCGGCGACAAAATCGCGGCCCAGCAAGGGTCTGACGCCCAGGGTCGAGAAAAAGTCCGGCGTCACCATGACGCTAAAAATGGTTTTAGGATCGCCATTTCCAGTCAGGATGAAGCTGTCGTCGAAAAATCCCGCGAGCGACTCAAAGCTTTTGGCGGTGCGTTTCCAGTCCAGGTAATCAGGGTACGAGGAAGCGTAGCTGCAGCAGGGAAGCTGGCGACGATTCTCGCCCAGCGTCACCAATCGGTCGGGTTGTTTGTAGGGCAAAGGGCGCAGGAGCGCCGGATACAGAACCGAAAAGATGGCCGTGTTAGCGCCGATCGCCAGGGCCAACGTGATTGCCGCGGCAGCGGTGAAGCTGCGACTCTTTCGCAGCATTCGTAGTCCGTAAAGGAAATCCTGTTTCAGCGTTCCCATGGATTACAAGTTCAACCTGCTGCCCTTAGGACATGACAGAGTGGTTGCTGATTGACGCTTGGTCTTACTGATATATGCCGGAGACGCGCATGGTTCCGGTGAAATCAACTTGTCCCCAGAGGCAGCACGGTGGCGGCACATAGCACATACATTACCTCGGGCGTCCAACACGCCCGTGAGCCGCCGATCGAGCACTCCACTAGAGCTTTGTGACGCGCTGTAATCGTAGCAGACGCGAGATTGGCGACAGGACATCGCTATTGGCCATACCTCACCGCGCTCGCAAACGGAGATTCAGTTTTCCGTGGTTCTTGATCTTGATAGCGATTCAGACCAACATCATCGGGCGCCGCTTTTCCTATCCACGCCTAGGCCGGTAATTCGGGTATGATGCATCAGTTCCATGTCCTCGAAGCAGAAACCATCATCCAGCCACGAGGAACGGCGGAAGTTCGGCCAGTCTCGCCGCGACAAAGTCAGCCGCGTCAGCCAGGGCGAATGGAATCCCAAGCGCCGCGACTTTAGTGTTGTGGATTTGCTACGCAAAGCGCAGCGCGGTCGTATACCCAAGCTCTTGCCGATCAAGTTTGCACGCATGGCAGCTTCGCCATTCGGATTCTTTCGCGGAGCCGTCCCGGTGATGGCCGCGGACCTCGCCAAGCTGCCGAACACTGGCATTCACTCGCAAATCTGCGGGGACGCGCACGTTCGAAACCTGGGAGCCTATGCAGGCCCGGATGGACGTCTCATCTTCGACATCAATGACTTCGATGAAACCATTCGCGGGCCTTGGGAATGGGACGTAAAACGCATGGCTGCGAGCCTGATGCTGGCTGGCCGGGAATCCAACAATACTGAACGGGAATGCAAGCAGGCGGTACTGGCTTTCGCGCGCAGCTATCGTGAATCGATGCGCCAGTTCTGTGAGATGACAGTGCTTGACCTCGCTCGCTACCAGGTTTTCCGCCATTTGAATGTCTCGCCGGTGCTGGCTGTGCTCCGCAAGGCGGAGCGGGCAACGCCCAAGCACAATCTCGATCAATTGACCGTGCGACACGAGGGCCAGTATCGTTTCCGCGAGCAGCAGCCCTTGCAATTTCACCTGCCGCGCCGGACAGCGAAGGAGATCGTTGCAGGATTGCGCACCTATGTCGAGACACTCTTGCCCGAAAGACAACACTGGTTCGCGCAGTACCATGTCGAGGATGTTGCTTTTCGGGTAGTCGGAACCGGCAGCGTCGGCATACGCGACTACATCGTCCTGCTGTTCGGCCGAACGTCCGGCGATCCGCTCTTCATCCAGATCAAGGAAGAAGACGCCTCTGCGTATGCGCCGTACTGCCCCGAGGGCCGCGTTCTCATGAACCAAGGGCAGCGCACGGCCCTGGGGCAGCGTGCCATGCAAGTGCAGTCCGACATTTTCCTGGGATGGACGTCCATCGCCGGCCGCGATTTTCTGGTTCGCCAGTTGCGCGATCACAAGGCCGGCATTGAAAACGAAGATCTCCAAGGCAATGGACTGGTGCAGTACGGGCGAGTTTGCGGCGAACTGCTTTCCAAGGGACAGGCGCGCTCGGCCGACTCATGCGCCATCTCTGGATATCTTGGCAACAGCGACAAGTTCGATAAGGCCATAGTCGACTTCGGCGTCGCCTACGCCGACCAGAGCACAAAGGACTACGACGAGTTCACGCGGGCTATCCGCATTGGTAAAGTTCCCGCGGCCCCTTCGACGTCTCGCCCGGTTAAACAAAGCCACGGAAAAACAAAAACCTGGCTGCGCGCTTAGCGGGGCGCGATACCAAAGTCAGCCACGCCCACTCGAACCACGGTGTGAGAACGGAACGAGGTTGGCGGTGGCTCGCTCTTGTCTTTAGGCGCGTTGGACGGCGCAATCTCCGCCCATACGCCGTACGCCTTGTTGTTTAGGGCCGCAATGCCAATGTAGTCTCCGAGAAATTCTTCCCGGCGCGTAAGGAATGCATCACGCGTCCAGGCATAATTCGTGAAGCTACGGCCTCCATCCACCGAGCGTGCCAGGGTCACGGTGCTTTTCTGATTGTTCGGGTCGAGGCGCCGGTCATAGAAGATGACGTTTGCCGCGCCGGTCGCGGGATCGACAGCCAGCCATTGAAAGAACTGATCAGTGCCGTCATGGACGGGATTTGTGTTCACCCGCACCGGGTTGCTCCAGGACTTGCCTTCATTGTCCGAGGTGGCGCAGAACACACCGATGTCGCCGTCGCGATAATCGCTCCACGTGACATACAGGAGTCCCTTGCGGCCGTGGCGTGGATCAATGGCGATCTGGGGAAAGCCGTTCGCACGGTCGAGTCCCGCGACCGTAAAATAAAGCGGAGCTGTTTTGAGGATGGCGCGGCTCCGGGAAAATGTCTTGCCACCGTCATGCGAAGATGCAAGCACGATGGAATCGCCGTCTGCCCAGACCACGTGCAAGGTGCCGTCAGCCGCGACCGCTCCAGTAAAGCCTTCGACCGCACCATTGTCATCGCGCGGCAGTCCGTGATGAGTGCTGATCTCAATCGGGGCCGACCATGTCAGACCACCATCGGTTGAACGCGCAAATAAAATTACGGACTCGTCGATGCGAAACTCGGTCCAACCTACATACACGTTGCCGGCGTACTTGCTGTTGGTATTGTCGGCGACGATATATGGTTTGTCCTCGAAGGGAATGCCCGGCTTGGTTGGCTGCGCAATGACGGCGTGGGCTTGCGCGTCCCAGGTGGCCCCGCCATCCGCCGAGCGACGCACGAAGATACCGTTGCGAGCCGCGCCCCGCGCCCAGTAGTTCTCGGTGCCGAGTTTGTCGAACGCGATGTAGCAGAGGATCGCTGCTCCGCTGTTGTCATAGGTAATGGAGACGTCGCCTGATACGCGATAGTCAGTGGGCGCCGTGCCCGTCGCGACCTTCCACGAACTACCCCCATCGCGCGAGAAGGCCACCGTTGCCGGAACTTGGTAAGCGGCTACAACCTGCGAAGGATTCATGGAGCTTACCGCAATGGAAGGCTCATTATGGAAACCAGCCTCGGGTGTCAGGGTAATCATTTGTCCCGGTGCCGGAGGTAGTTGCGTAGGCGCGGGACTGGTTGGTGGCGCCGTCGCTTGTTGTGCCTGGGTGCTAGCGACAGATAAGACTACCGCCACAATAAATGGAAAAATAGGCAGACGACGTTCGGTTCTGATCATGGTTTGATTTTTGCTTGCGGCATTGCTTGCAGGCTACATTCCGATTACACACCGAATGTCGTTGGATTTCAAAATAGGGAAAGAGCCTTCCGCTTTGATGACGAAGCTCTCTGTGCTGGTGCAGGTCCGCCTGACAACGCGCTAAACTGTGATTGCCATGACCTTGTTCGAAGCTCAACCGTATGATCCGGCGCGTGCGCGGAAGAAACGTCTATGGATACTCGCCATCATCGGCGCCGTCATCGTGATCGTCATCCTCTGGTGGCTGTTCCGCTTCTGGCCCCAAGAGCGTGTAGTGGACCAGTTCTTCGATGCGCTCCAGCAGCAGAGCTACGAGAAGGCCTACGGCGTCTGGATGCACGATCCGGAATGGAGGCAGCACCCCGACAGGTATTCCCGCTACCCGTACAATGACTTCCTGAAGGATTGGGGACCGGGCGGCGAATGGGGCATCGTCAAGAGCCATCACATTGATGGCGCAGCCGTGCCGAAAGGCTACAGTGGCTCGCCGTTTGCCACTGCGAGTGGAGTGGTTGTAGTGGTCACGGTCAACGACAGGATTAGCGACAAGGCGCACATCTGGGTACAGAATGACGATAAGACACTGGGCTTCTCGCCCTACTGAACGCGAATTCCTAACCCGTGGTGCGCAACATTGCCTATCCCATCGTCCACGTAACGTGCTCAATCTGGTTGGTGATTTCTTTGGCCGGCGTTTCCGCCGTGAAGCGCATTGGCTTGCCGATCACGACGGTCAGCTCTCCCGGACGCGCGATCTTGTGCCCGGCTATTTTCATCCGGTACAAGCCATCAATCCGCATGGGCACAACCGGAATGTTCAGGTGCGCCGCCAGCATCCCAACGCCTGAGCGGAATGGACACGGCTTGCCATCTGGTGTGCGGACGCCTTCGGGATAAACCAGAACGCTGTAGCCTCGATCCACCGATTCACCGGCGTAGGCGAAACTCTCCCGCACGCCCGACTCCTGCGGCAGTGGAAAGACGTTGAACAGGGCAACCACCAGATAGTAGCCGGCGCGATACGCCAAGCGAACGAAGGGATTCCAGGTCTGCGGCGGCCGCCACATCTCCCAGAGCATTTCTCCCCACATGCCGACAGCGAGCTTGTGCCGCACGCGCGGCGGAAGCGCGATCAGTGCGAAGCCGACATCGATGTAGGTGACGTGATTGCAGCTGATGAGAAACGGCCCATCGATACCGCGCAGGTTATCCCGACCAACGATCTTGGGGTGCGCCATGATCATGGTCGCCGGCCAGGTGAGCAGGTAGTAGATGAAATTACGAATCCATGTGATGGGCCAGCGCTGCGCCCATCGCGGATACTTATATCCGCTCTGCACCGACTTCTGGGGCTCGCGCAGCAAGCGTTCGAGGTCGCCAACCGTCGTGACGCTCGTGAAGTTCGCCTCGTTGAGATCGACCTGGTAGCGGTCTTCCAGCGCACTCATCAGTTCCACGCGGTCCATGGAGCTAAGGTTCAGGTCGCCGTCGAGCTTAGCATCGGGCGTGAGCGGGCCGACGCTTCGCCCGGTGACGCGCGCGATCAAGTCCGCCAAAGCGCCCTGCGGCACCTCGGTTCCATCGGCACCCGAGGCGAAGTGTTGTCGGACCGCTTGCTGGATCGCCGCAATTTTTGGTTTCTGCGTGGGAGTGCGCGGGAAATCCTGCTCGGGCCACACCCACCAGCGGCGTATCTGCTGATACTCCGCGAGCTGCTGGTTGGCACGCCTGACCACCGGCTCTGGATCGACGGAGTCGCGCAGGATGAGGACCGCACAAGGTTCGGCATTTCCGCCCTGCTCCAGACCGACCACCACGCAGTCGCGTATCCCTGGCTGCTGGCGCAGCGCCTTCTCCAGGTCCTCCGGATAAACGTTCATCCCTTCGGGTGTGACGATGACATCTTTCTTGCGGCCCTTAAAGTAGAGATTGCCTTCGGCATCGAGCTGGCCCAGATCGCCGGTGCGAAACCAACCCTCCTGGTTCAGCACCGGCTTCAGTTCTTTTGCCTGCCAATAACCGGCCGCGACACTTGCGCCCCGCACCAGGATTTCGCCGTTCTCATCCAGCTTGATCTCACGGCCCTCGAGTACCTTGCCGATCGACCGTTTGCCGGTATGAAACGGATGGTTCAGCGAGATCAGCGATGTTGTTTCGGTGAGTCCGTAACCTTGAATCACGACGAAGCTCAGACGCCGCCAGAATTCTTCGGTCTCGGCGTCGAGTGCCGCGCCTCCCGAAATGAAAGCCCAGAACTTCCATCCGAATTGGTGGTGAATTTTCCGGAAGCGCCACCAGCGCCTCACGAAGTGCTGGTTGTTTGCAGCCTCGAATTGGCGTTGAAACCATTTCTGCCGGCCTGCAGCTTCGAAATCGCGCAGGAGTTTATCTTTCAGCGATTCCATCAGGCGCGGGACCGCAACCACTACCGAAACGCGTTCTCGCTTGATGACATGCAGAACCTCTGTCGGGTTCAGAGTGTCCTGGAAGATCACGGTGGCAGCCAGCAATTGCGGCAGGAAGATTCCGAGGAACTGCCCAAAGATGTGGCTTAGCGGCAGTAGGTTCAAGAAGCGAAGCGGATGAAAAATGCGCTCGTAGCGGAGATATTTTCCAATCTCGCGCTCCAGAGGCTCAAGGTTGGCCAGGATGTTTCCATGGGAAATCACCACGCCCCGCGGCTCGGCGGTTGTGCCCGAGGTGAACACGATCTGCACGATGTCGTCGCGCGTGAGGGGCGGCAGCGCGACGGGCCCGGCAGAACGACTGGCGACCTGCTCGCGCAAAGTCTCCAGATTTAGCTCGGCAACACCTGGGATGTGGTTCGGCGTGGAACCCACACAGAGTCTGGCATCCACCTGTTGCGCGACACGCTGGGCGAAATCCGGCGCCGCAATCTTGTCGATGGGAACCACGATGGCGCCGCGCAACAGACATCCGAAAAAAGCCACTACCCACTCGGCGCAGTTCTCGCCCCAAATGAGGACCTTGTCGCCCTTGCCCATGCCGCGCTGCTCAAGCTCGTGCGCGAAGCGGTACGCGTTCGTCAGCACATCGCCGTAGCTCCATCGCTGCATGCGGTAGCCGCGATGGTGAACGTAGGCTACCTCGCGAGCGTGGCGGCGGAAATTGTCCAGGTATTCCAGGATGGTGGTTCGTGCCATCTGCTGACAGTTTAACTGGTCGAAGGATTGTGGTCCCCAGCGTATTGGGCGTCATGTTCGCTGGTATCCCGCAGAGGCCAATAGCGCCAATGATTCCCCGTCCACTATCGGCGTGATACCACTAGCCGGCTCATTTCTTTCTTTCCACTAGGAAGTGCGCGATCTCTCGCATTGTGGCGGCGCGCTCGCCGAACAGATCCAGCGCGCCGGAAGCGGCGGCGACCAGATCGTCCGCTTTCTTCCGCGAAGCCTCAACACCAAACAGCGCCGGATACGTTGCTTTCTCGGTAGCGGTGTCCTTGCCTGCGGTCTTGCCCAACTGCTCGGAGGTCTGGGTAACATCGAGCACATCGTCCACGATTTGAAAGGCGAGCCCAATATTCTGGCCGAAGTCGCGTAGGCTCTGAAGCTGCGAGGCATCTGCTCCCGCGTACATGCCGCCGGCGACGACGCTCGCTGTCAGCAGGGCACCTGTCTTGGAGCGATGAATATACTCCAGCGTTTGCGCATTGGCGCGGGTGTGCTCAGCTTCAAGGTCCATGACCTGACCGCCGATCATGCCGCCGATCGTGCCGGTGGCGTGCGCAACCTCGGCGATGATGGCGACGCGCGCCTCCGCCGGACACTGCAACTTAGCCAGCACTTCGTAGGCGTAATTCTGCAAAGCATCGCCGGCAAGGATGGCCGTCGCTTCGCCGAATGCTTTGTGGCACGTGGGTCGCCCTCGGCGCAAGTCGTCGTTGTCGAGCGCGGGAAGGTCGTCGTGGATCAGCGAGTAGGTGTGCAACATTTCCAGCGCCGCACCCAACTCCTCGACGCCTTCGGCAATGCAGCCCTCGATCATCTGCGCGGCTTCCATGCACAGAATTGGGCGTAGGCGCTTGCCTCCGGCAAAGACGCTGTGCCGCATCGCCTGATGAATGGATTCGGGATACTGCGAAGCCGGCGGAAGCAGCCGCTCCAGCGCTTCGTCGGCAGCGATCCTGCCTTGTTCAAGCGTCTCCTTCAGCATGAAAGGGCAGTATAACAATCGCGGCTACTTCGCCACTCGCTCCGCGATCCAGTGTGCACACTCGCGCGTGCCCAGCGAGCCTCCCACATCCACCGTCATCTTCTGATGGCGAACTGCCTCGAGCACGGCGTCCTCGATCCTCTGCGCTTCGCTCTTCAGGCCCAGGTGCGCCAGCATCATCGCCGCGGTCAGAATCGAGCCCATGGGGTTGGCAATGTTCTTTCCCGCGATAGTTGGTGCCGAGCCATGCACCGGTTCAAACATCGAAGTGCGGCCGGGATGAATGTTGGCGCTGGCGGCCATGCCCAGGCCGCCTTGCAGCGCGGCGGCGAGGTCGGTGACGATATCGCCGAACATATTGCTGGTGACGATTACATCGAGCGAACGCGGATTGCGTACCATTTGCAGGCAGAGCGCGTCCACGTACATGTGTTGCGTCTCGATTTCAGAATACTCTTTTGCCACTTCCTTGAAGACCCGCTGCCACAGGCCGCCGGCATAGGTCATCACGTTTGACTTGTCCGACATCAGCACCTTCTTGCGGCCGTGGGCGCGCGCGTAGTCGAAGGCGAAGCGAATGATCCGCTCCACGCCCTTGCGGGTGTTGATGTCCTCTTGCGTGGCCACCTCGTCAGGCGTGCCGAACTTAAAGTTGCCGCCCATGTCCATGTACACGCCTTCAGTGTTCTCGCGGATCACAGCGAAGTTGATGTCGTCGGACGAGGTGTCTTTCAGCGGACACAGCGAGGCATCCAGCAGGCGCACCGGACGGACATTGGCGTAGAGGTCCATCTTGAATCGCATGCCCAGCAGAATCTCTTTGGCGTGAAGGTTGCTGGGCACGCGAGGATCGCCCAGAGCACCGACAAAGATTGCGTCGAAGTCACGCGCCAGCATCGCAAAGCCGTCTGGCGGAACGGTGGTGCCGTCAACCAGGTAGCGGTCGGCGCCCCAGTCAAAGGCCGTGAATTCGACGGCCGCTCCGCTGGCCCGAACCACCGCGAGAGCGTTGGGAATGACTTCTTTGCCGATGCCGTCTCCGGGAACAACCGCGATCCGCTTGTTGGTGATCACGGGAAATGAAGATAACAGAAAATGGCGGTTAGCTGTTGGCCGCTAGCAATCGGCACGTAGTGCTTGGCACTTAGCAATTGGCATTTAGCACTTGGCAAAACGATTGATCGAAATGACGCCCGCCCTGCTGGGAGGAGATCGCCTAATTGCCAACTGCCAACCTGCCAATTGCTAATGGCTGCTTTTATCGGACCCACCAGGTCCACAGGATGAATAAGACTTGCATGGGAATACGAATCCATAAAGGAGTAGCCGCTTTTCCTCTCAACGTTACACCTCGCCGGGCGGCGCTCACGTTCGCTGGGAACATAGCCAGGAGCAGCAGTATCAGTCCCCATGCGGCCCATTGTCGAGTGGGCACGAGCAAAAGCCCAAGGGCACCCGCGATCTCCAGAAGCCCGGTCAACGTCACCAGCAGATCGGGTCGAGGAAATCTCGGAGGGACCATGGCAATCAGGTCTTTCCTCGGCGATGTAAAGTGTGCCATTGCCGTGAAGAAGAACATCGTTGCTAGTGCAAAGCGGGCGCAGGTTAACCATGTCTGCAATGCTCCTACCCCTATTGCACCCAATCCGCGATAGAGCAGCAGCGATCCAAACAGCACAACCAAAACCGCCATACCGATCCTCGCTCTCCACGCCTCACATCAACGTCAGCCCCGAACAACAGTGACACAGGTCGCCATCAACGCCAAGCCGGCTGAAACACCGTGTAGAGGGACGCGCGCGCGAGGACTTGGGGTTGTAATCCGAGGCGAATGGATAGCGCAGGGCGGTGCGGCGCTTCCTTTTCGCCTCCGCTATAATCAAAGGTCCTGTATGAGCGTTACGACTTTTCAAGAGAAGCTTGCGGCCGGCGGCGCCCGTCTGGGTATGTATCGGGGCGCGGAAACCCCGGCGGACTTCGGCGATTCCGCAGCCGAATTCCGGGCCCTGCTGCAGGGTTGCGCGCTTCTCGATATGAGTTGGCAGGCTAAGCTGGTGCTGGCTGGCGAGGATCGCGTGCGCTGGTTGAATGGCATGGTCACAAACAATGTTCGCGACCTCGCGCCGGGGCACGGTGTGTACAGCTTTGTCCTCAGTGCACAGGGACGGATCCAGGGAGACTTGGTTGCTTACAACCGCGGCGATTACCTGCTGGTGACGACCGATCGCGAACAGGCGCCGACGATTGCAGAGATCTTTGATCGCTATATCATCATGGATGATGTCGAGGTGGCCGACATTAGCGACAAGCTTGCCGCGATTGGCGTGGCAGGCCTGAGGTCGCGCGAAGCTTTGGCGGCTGCCGGTTTGGACAGCTCTCACCTCGAACCCGGGCAGGTCATCGACGCCATATGGCACGAAGTTGGCGTCTCTGTTGCGCGTAGCCCGATACCGCAAATGGATGGATTTGAGATCTGGTTTGCCTCAGAGAACGTGGATGTAATTTGGGACGGTCTCGTCACGGCCGGCGCGACACCTGCCGGCAGCGATGCCCTCGATCTCTATCGCATCGTCAGAGGAATACCGCGCTTTGGAATTGATCTTCGGGAACGCGATTTGCCGCAGGAGACCGGACAGCAGCATGCGTTGAATTTCTCGAAGGGCTGCTACATTGGGCAGGAAATCGTAGAGCGAATTCGCTCGCGTGGCAATGTGCATCGGATGTTCACAGGCTTCGAAGTTCAGGGACATCCGGTGGCTGAGCCTCCGGCGCCAGGAACCAAGGTCCGTGCCAACGACAGGGATGTGGGAGAGATAACCAGCGCCGCGCGGATTCCATTTCCCAGTGGCGAGCGGACGCTGGCGCTCGGCTATGTGCGGCGCGAAGCCGCTCCTTCCGGCGCTACAGTTCAGATTGGCGAGCAGAGCGCCATCATGCGGACTCTTCCATTCAGCGAGTAAATTATCTATGGCCGAAAGAGAAAAGAAACCTGAATTTATAGTTACCGATCGCCGCCTGTTCAGCACCGATGGCGAATTACGCCAGGACGTAGTGGAAGACGAAGAGCGCCGCGCCGAACGGGAGCGCGAGAAGATTGAAGCCCAGCGCCTGGTCAACGACCAGCGCGCGGCGCAACAACAACCTGCATCGTCAAATGCTGCGCAAACCACGCCTATTGTGACCGATGACGCAGCTCCCGAAGGACCCAGCGCGCAGGAACAGCACGACTCGGCGGCAGCTTACCGGGAGTCGACTCGCGAGATCGACGATCGCATCGCGAAAGAGATGCGCAAGCAGGGACAGCCACACCGCGCGCAAGATTTCGAGATAACTTTCGAAAAGTTTGTCGCCTCGCTTTACATGAGCGCGCTCATGCAGCTTGGTCTGGCGGCGCCGCAAGGAGCGAAGCCCGAGGTTGACCTGCTGGGCGCTCGCCAAACTATTGACACGCTAGCCATCCTGCAAGAGAAGACCAAGGGCAATTTAACGCCTGCGGAGCAGGCTATGCTCCAGAACTGCCTTTACGAATTGCGCATGGCCTACCTCGAGGTTACCAACATGCTCGCGCATCCGCCGCAGGGTGGACCGGCCGCTAATGGCAAGGCCTGATGAAAGCGGTACTCACGGTCTTGGGCAGCGGCACTTCGATGGGTGTGCCCACCATCGGCTGCGATTGCCAAGTATGCATGTCGGCCGACCCGCATGACCGCCGCACCCGCCCATCAGTCATGGTGCAGTGGGAAGGGCACACCGTTCTCATCGACACCACGCCCGACTTCCGGGAGCAAGCCATCCGCGAAGGCATTCGGAAAATTGACGCCGTGTTTTACACCCACGGCCACGCCGATCACATTCTTGGACTTGACGATGTGCGGCCGCTGAGCTTTCCCCGCGTCACCGGTGGCGGAAAAATTCCCCTGTATGCCAGCGATGTCACGGCGCAAACGTTGCGCACCGTCTTCCGCTACATCTTCGAGGCGGATTACAAGTACGGCAGTCTCGCGCAGGTAGAGTTGCGAGCGGTCAATGGGCCCGTGGCTCTTTTTGGGGCAATCTTCACACCGCTGCAGGTGCTTCATGGGGACGCCCCAATCGAAGCGTACCGCTTCGGTTCAGCGGCGTACATCACCGACTTCAGCAGCATCCCGGAGCAATCGCTGGAGCAGTTGCGGGGGCTGGAAATCTTATTTCTCGATGCTCTGCGGCACCATCCTCACCCTACGCATTCGACGGTGGAAAACTCTCTAAAGCTGGTGGATCGGCTGAGACCGAAGCACGCGTACTTCACGCACATCTCGCACGACCTGCCGCATGAGGAGACGAATGCGGCGCTGCCTGACAACGTGCGCTTGGCGCACGACGGACTGAAACTCGAGTTCGATCTCTAGGACAACAGCTCCCCATGCAAGTATTCCACAGTCTTGAAGAAGTGCCGTCCGACCTTGGTCCCACGGTAGTTAGCGTGGGCAACTTCGACGGCGTTCACCGCGCCCATCAGGAGGTGGTACGGCTTATGGCGGACCGCGCCCACTCGCTGAATGGCAAAGCGGTGGTGGTGACCTTCGAGCCGCATCCGTACCGCATTCTGCGTCCTGATATCGCGCCCAAGCTGCTGACACCGTTGCCAGTCAAGCTGCGACTGCTGCAACAGACTCGCGTGGATGCGGTGCTGGTGTTGCCTTTCACCCGCGATCTCTCATTGATGATGGCGCATGACTTCGCTAAGACAGTGCTGGTTGACGCGCTCCATGCTCGCGAGGTGCACGAAGGTTACAACTTCCACTTCGGTCATAAAGCGCAAGGCAATGTGAACACTCTAGCCGACCTGGGTAAAGAGTTTGGCTTCGAGGCTACCGTCTATCCCGAGCAATTGTTGCGTGGTCATCACGTCTCCAGCACGGAGATTCGCAAACTGATAGGCGAGGGACGAATGTCGAAGGCCCGCGCTCTGCTCGGCCGCCCCTTCAGCATTTTCTCAAATCCCGGACGCGGCCGCGGCTATGGGCACAAGTACACAGTTCCAACCGTGAACCTGGCGCGTTACGACGAACTGGTTCCCGCCATCGGGGTCTATATCACATGGCTGCGCATCGGCAGTGAATGTTTCGAGGCAGTGACGAATGTGGGAAACCGCCCGACCTTTGGGCCGGATTCGTTCGCCATTGAAAGCCACCTGCTGAATTTTCATCCTATTGAATTACTGCCGGAGACGGAGCTGGAGCTGGTTTTCTTGCGGCGGCTGCGGCCCGAGATCAAGTTTCCATCGGTGGAAGCGCTGCGCGAGCAGATCGCCAAGGACGTGCACAGGGCACGGCGATATTTCCGGTTGCTGAAGGCGATCACTACGTAATCGGGGAGGCTACCGCTGCCTCGTCTCTTTGCCTTCGCCAGTTTTCGTCCAACTCTTGCCGTCGTCGGTGGAGAATTCCGACTGCCAGTCCACGGTGTCGGCACCGAGGAACTGATTTATGATACGGAACTGGACGTTCTTGCCTTTGATGTCGTTGCTGCTGGAATAGACCCAGTGATCGGCATGTTCACATATGTCTAGGGCGGTGTTGCGAGGATCCTCTTGCCCAAGGGAGACTCCGTAAAAGTAAAACTTATTTGTTTTGGGTGCGAACGCATAGATAGAAAGGTCGCGCATCGGTGTCCCGCCAAGATTAACGTCCTGATCACAGATGACGAAGATGTGGTCGGGCGACCAGACGCAGGTGGTGACCGCGCTCGATTTGTTGGTCTCGCTGAAATCGGATTCCACAAGCTGTCCGCTGCCTACCCGCTTGCCACCCATCCACCGATTCAAAACATCAGCGCCTGGCCGACATCCGCTGCGAACAGCAGCCCCCGAACTGGCGATGACAAAAGTAATTGCGCAAGGAATCTCATGAGCACTCCTCTTACCATCACAAGTTTTCTCCACACCCAGCACGAGTATAGTGCGGGTGTGAAAGGAAATTGGATGAAATCGCCCGCCATCAAAACGGTTTGCGTGGTTTAGCCGAAACCTGATAGCTTTTGCCATTACCCGTAAGGACGCATGAACAAAGTTATTTGTCTCGCGCTATTCTGCTGTGTCGCCTGTGCTCCAATGCTGGCACAACTTCCTACCGATAGCCCGGTTGACGTACTTCGCCATCCCGGCTGGAACAAGGGATTGTTCATTGGAGGTGGCCACTCCGTCGCCAGCTCGCCTAGCGGAGGGTCATTCCTGTTCGGCTTCCGCCTCGGTCGCGTGCTGACCAACGAACATGGCAAGGGTTTTCTCCGCGGGACCTTCGAGATGGCCGGGGACATCATTCCGTTGGACGAATACTGGATCAACGGCGGGCAATATGCTGGGGGAATCAATCCGTTCATCGCCAAGTGGAACTTCACCAGCCCGTGCAAGGTTGCACCCTATTTCGCGGCCGTGGGAGGCGTCCTCTTCAGCAACCATAATTTACCGCCGGGCGACACCTCACAAGTCAATTTCACCAGTGGGCCGGAAGTGGGCGTGCAGATATTTCGCAAAGACCGAACTTCTTGGGATCTCTCACTCAAGGCCTACCACCTTTCCAACGCCTCGCTAGGCAATCACAATCCCGGCATCAACGCGTCCCTGCAATTCATGTTGGGGTACACCTGGTATTAAACAGTTCCGAGTGGCTGTAGCTCGGTCAGTGCAGGCCTTCGGGCCCGCGTCCAAGCGGTGAGAATAAGAATCGCTTCAGCTACTGAGGTCGACGACCTCAACGGCCGAAGTCGTGAGTTACCCAGGCACTCTTACCGTGGGCCTGGAGCCCGCACTACCCCTACGAAGGAATTCACAATTCTGGACTGCCTTTGGAGTAGCACCGGTTTGAGCGCAGCCGCTCCGATTTGCGCTGCTACACTGATGCCGTGCGCAGGCTCATCGTTAACGCCGACGATTTTGGTTTAACCGCGGGGGTAAATCGCGCCATCGTCGAGGCGCAACAGCGTGGGATCGTGACCTCGGCCACCTTGATGGCGAATGCCCGAGCCTTCCAAGAAGCCGCCAGCCTGGCGCGGTCGCTGGCTGAGCGCAATGCTCGGTTCAGCGTTGGCTGCCACGTGGTACTCGTCGATGGTGAGCCGCTGTTGCCAGCCGATCGAGTCGCCAGCCTGTTGCAGCCCGGGGCGCAGAATGGTGGCTACCAGTTTCGCGTCAAGCTGAATGACTTTGTCATAGCCTCTTTTCGCAATAGGCTCAACCCCAGTGAAATCGAAGCTGAGGCGACCGCTCAGATTGAGCGCTTGCAATCCGCGGGCGTACGGCCGTCTCATTTCGACACCCACAAGCACGCCCACATGTTTCCTGCAGTGCTGAGACCACTGCTGCGAGCGGCGCGGGAGCGTGGCGTTCCCAGCGTTCGCAATCCCTTTGGCCGGGTGTGGCCGTTGCCGATTGGAGACTTGCTGCGAAAGCGCAAGCTGTGGCAGCGTTTCGCCGAACTGAACGTACTGCGCAACTTTGCAGCTAGGTTCCGGCGCGAGGTCGAGGCCCAGGGCCTGCGCACCACCGATGGATCGCTCGCCGTACTGTTCACGGGATTTCTCGATCTAAAACTCTTCGCTGCGATCGTGGACAGCATTCCCGAAGGAACATGGGAATTCGTCTGTCATCCGGGTTACAACGATGCTGACCTCGAGAAGGCCCGAACGCGGTTGCGGGAATCACGGCTACTGGAACTCGGACTATTAACTTCACCGGAAGCGAAACAGGTGCTGCAGCGCCGCGGGATTGAATTGATCACCTACCACGACCTGTGACTCGTAATCGCTCGCCTCGCGCTACAATGGCTGTCCCGTCAAATTGGGCCGAACCGCGGACGCCTTACTCATGAATCCACTCGTACTCTCCGACGCTGACTACAAAGCAGTTTTCGAACGGATCACTCAGCTTTCATTGGAATATCTCACGTCAGTGAACGACCGCCCCACGTTCCCCGGGATAACTGGAAGTGAAACCGAAGCTTTATTTGCTAAGCCATTGCCAGAAAAGGGAATGGGGGATCGCGCTCTCGATGATCTGGCGGCTGTGATCGAGTCGGTACGGGTTACCGGTCCCAGGTTTTTTGGCTACGTGCTCGGATCAGGAGAACCCATCGGCGCCGCTGCGGATCTGCTGGCCAGCATCCTGAACCAGAACGTGACGGCGTGGCGCTCGTCGCCCTCGGCACTCACGATCGAACGCGTCGTCGTGGGCTGGCTGGCGGAGGCGATCGGGTGCGCGGGATTCAGCGGAAGTTTAACCGGTGGCGGTTCGTCCGCAAATCTGATGGGGCTTGCCATGGCCCGCGAAGCACGCGCGCCAGCCAACGAGATGGGCGCACGGCCCGGAACGATCTATGCCTCAGAACAGGTCCATATGTCGATTCCGAAAGCTGTCGCATTGCTGGGCATCGGGCGGCAGCATCTGCGTCTGATCCCGTGCGACGACAACTTCCGCATTCGCGTCGATCTCTTGCGCGCGAGCGTGGAACGAGACGTCAGCGGTGGATTGACGCCCATCGCGATTGTGGGTTCTGCTGGAACCGTTTCGACGGGGAGTATCGACCCGTTGGTCGAGTTGGCGCAAGTCGCGCTCCAATCCGGAGCATGGTTTCACGTCGATGGAGCCTACGGCGCCCTGGCCGCAATCGCAGAACCGGCAAAGTTCGCCGGAATCAACCGAGCTGATTCGCTGTCGCTCGACCCGCACAAATGGCTGTATCAGCCGCTGGACTGCGGATGCCTGCTGTACCGCGACGCTGGAGCCGCGCGTCACGCCTTCTCGCATACCGGAGACTACGCCAAATCGCTGGTGAACGATCCCATCGAGGGGTTTGCCTTCTTCGAGGAAACAATCGAGCTGTCGCGACGTTTTCGCGCGTTGAAGATTTGGTTGTCGTTGCGATATCACGGGCTGGCGAAATTTCGGGAGGCAATCGGCAACGATCTAAAGCACGCGCAGCTGCTGGCGGGACTGATTGCCAGGCAGTCCGAACTCGAAGTGCTGGCCCCGGTACCGCTCAGCGCAGTCTGCTTCCGCTATCGATCGCGGGGCGATGCTGACTGCGATAGCGACGTGCTGAACCAAACAATATTGCAGCGCGTGAATCGCCGAGGAAAGGTATTCTTGTCGAACGCGACGATTCATGGCCGCTTCGCCTTGCGGGCCTGCGTCGTCAATCATCGGACTACCCCGGATGACATTGAGGAGGTGGTGAACGAGGTGCGTGCCGTGGGCAGGGAAGTAGCCACGCGACCCAAATAGTGCGGTTTCGGTTTCGGGAAGAACAGGGGCCGGGGTCAGAGATGCATGCGAACTTGTTTTTAGTTGCGACGAAGGAACGAGTGGGCAAATCCAGCCCCGCAGGGGCGAAACAATAGTAGCCCCGGGCGTGAACCCTGGGTAAAGTGAGAAAAACTAACGAGTCCCGTCAAGGACGACACAATTCTCACACACCGCAGGAAAAGTAACTTTGCCTCATCTTCTGCGCAGCGAACGCGGCGCTAAATAAAGCGCCGCTTTATCCGAACTCGAAGGGATACAGTAATCGTTAAACTGCCCTGGTACGACCTTCAGTCGGCGACGGAAAGATCGATATATTGATCATGCCAACTCGTTCTCACTTCATTTCCGCGCTGGATAGCGACGAGATCCTTACCACGGCGCCGTGCCGTGCCGATCTCGCCGGTGGAACACTCGACATCTGGCCGCTGTACCTTTTTCATCCCGGCGCGGTGAGCGTAAACATTGCCGTCAACATTCTCACCCGTTGCAAAATCACTCCGCGAAGCGGACGGGAGATCGTTCTGCGATCGCAGGACACGGGGCGGCATGAGCGCTTCGCCGGCCTCGACGAGTTGCTGGCGGCAAAAAGGTATAAGCACCAGCTGGCGGCTTATCTGATTCGCTTCTTCAAGCCAGATGGCGGATTTACGCTGGAGACACATTCGGAATCTCCCGCAGGGGCGGGCATCTCCGGTTCTTCGGCGCTGATGATCGCCACCACTGCGGCGCTGGCACGTTTCGTCGAGCGCAAAATCGATATCGAGCAAATTCGCCTTATTGCACAGAATGTGGAAGCGCAATTGATTCGCGTACCCACTGGCTGCCAGGACTATTATCCGGCAATGTATGGCGGCGTGAGCGCGATCCATCTGCAGCCTGACGGCATTCGCTGGGAGCCGGTGCCGGTTTCCCTCGACGAAATCGATCAGCGGTTCGTTCTCTTCTACACCGGAGCGCCGAGGCAGTCGGGCATCAACAACTGGGAGGTGTTCAAGCAGCATATCGACGGTGATAAGCACGTCATACATAACTTCGCGGAAATCTCGCGCATTGCCCAGGCCATGCACCGCGCGCTGGCGGAAGCGCAATGGGACGATGTGGAGCGCCTGCTCCGTGAAGAGTGGAAGCTGCGGCGAACCAACGCTCCCCGCATCACCACTCCGCTGATCGACAAGCTGATCGGCGTGGCCCATGAGTACGGTGCGCGAGCCGCCAAAGTTTGCGGCGCCGGCGGGCGGTGGCTGCGTGATCGTCTTCATTGAAAAAGGAACACGCCAGCGAGTCGAGGACGCGATTCGCCAGAACGGCGGCCAACCGCTGAACTTCTCTGTAGCCCGCCAGGGATTGGCGTTTCATTCGGCATCGGAGCTGGAAACAGCTAACAAGGCCTAGCCATGTTCACTACCGCCACAGGACGCCTGCATCCGGTCTGGGCATTTGTGGTGTCAGCTTTATTTTCGGGGCTGGCATTTCTGGTAGCAGCTTACGCTGCTGGAGCGATCGCCGGCGATCGCATCCTGCTTTTCGAAGTGATCTTCCGTCCTCTGTTAGCGTTGCTGCTGATCGCACTGTTCGTCTGGCTGCTGGCTGTTGCCGACCACATTGAAGATCATCGCATTGCTGCCTTGGGATTGCCGCGCGCAAAAGGCATGGCTCAAGCAATTTGTAAGTCGGCTGCGTGCTCGGCTTCGTGCTAACGGTCTTGGCGGCTGATTCCGATCGCGCTTTGGGGGCATGTCAACATTGGATTTCGCCTATAGTCGCCACACCTTACCAAGGGTCGGCGCCGTGCTGCTCATTCTTATCCTGGGCGCACTCGCGGAGGAGTTGATATTTCGCGGCTATCCCTTTCAACATCTGGAACAGGGTATCGGAGCCATCGGCGCGATCACGGTTTCTCGGTGATGTTTGGTGCCGTCCACCTGGCGAATCCCGGCGCGAGCCTGTGGGGGCTGATCAATACAATCCTGATAGGGGTGCTTCTTTCCATTGCCTACCTGCGAAGCCGCGCTTTATGGCTACCATGGGGCATCCACTTCGGCTGGAATTTCGCGCTCGGACTTCTCTTTGGTCTGCCGGTAAGCGGCCTTCGGATTTTTAATGTCATGGTGCGGACCACGGCGAGCGGGCCGAAGTGGGTCACTGGCGGCAATTACGGAGTGGAGGCCAGCGCCACGACTGTCGTCATTATTCTGATCGGAGTGGTGATGGTTTGGAAGTTACCGTTGGCGAGACTCGCGCAACCGTCGTCGCCAGCCGCCAGAAACGGCATACCGCGACAACTTCTCAGGCATCCAAACCCAGATGTGTATCCCGGCGCCGGGATGAGCATATAATTTGAAACAATCTGGGTGTTTCCATGAGCCGCAATTGTTTCCCGCTATTCGCTATGGCAGTTCTGCTGGTGGCGATGTCCGCGTTCGCCGATGACGCCAAAGCGCCGGCTAAACTACCGCCAGAAAAAATGACACCGCAGACTCGGATGCTGGTGATCCGCGATCTGACGGCCGAGCGTGTTTTTGCCCGCCGCTTGTTTCCTATAGGTGAAAAGGGATTGCAGATCAAGAATGGAGTAGTGACTCCGAGCGATTCAGCAGTTGCGCATTGGTCTCGGAACATGGAGCCGCGGCGCGCCCGGGCGACCGGGTGATCATTTCCAACGTGATCATCAAGGAAAACTCAATCGTCTTCGAGATCAATGGTGGGCCAAAGAAGCAAGAGAAGTGGTATCAGCACATCCAGGTGGGCGCGCAAGGTCAGATGAGCACGGTGGGCGGAGCTCCCAAGAGCCTGGAGGCGAAAGGCTCGCAGGTCACGCTCGCAGTTCGACAAATACGTGCCTGAGATTACCGGCGAACAAGTTCGCGACATGCTGTCGCCGGTTTTTGACTTCAAGGCACTCAATCAAGCTGAGGCCTACGAGAAGACGTTGCCGCCTAAGGTGCAGGAGGCAATCAAAAATCATAAGGTCCTGGTTGGCATGGATCGCGATATGGTGATCTACGCCAAAGGACGTCCGCCCAAGAAGATCCGTGACAAGGACGATAAGGGTCAGGACTACGAAGAATGGATCTACGGGGACCCGCCGCAGGAAGTCGACTTTGTGCGCTTCCAAGGTGCGGTGGTTTCGCGATTAGAGATTATGACGGTGGACGGAGAGAAGATTGTCCGCACCGAAAAAGAAGTGGACCTGAAGGCGGCCGATACGGAAGTTGCCGAGAAGAAGCCGGAAAGGCCGGCGAACGCTCCCAGCTTACGTCGTCCAGGAGAGCAACAGGAATATCCGCAAGGCAACCAGACGAACACCGCTCCACCTTATCCTGCTCCCAGGCACTACCGGACCCGATACCCCGGGCGGATCCAGGTGCTCCGCCGCACTCTGTGGCTGCGCGCTTCGTGATGGTGTCAGTCAATTTGGCGCATCCAGTGGGTGCGCCTTTACACTGTTAAAGTGAGGATTGCACTCGGCCAGATCAACCCTACTGTCGGCGATTTTCAGGGCAATTCCGCAAAGATCATCGCTTATGCACGACGCGCCAAAAGCGCCGGCATCGATCTCATTCTCTTTCCCGAGCTGAGCGTTTGCGGTTATCCGCCGCGCGACTTGGTGGAGCGCCCGTGGTTTGTAGAGCGCAACCGCCAAGCTGCCGAATCCATCGCGGCTCAGACGCGGGGCATTGCGGTGATCTGCGGTCTGGTCACTCCTGCCAGCTCCACTACCGGCAAGTCCGTGTTGAACTCGGCGGCGCTTTTGCGTGACGGAAAGGTTGCCGCTATCCAATCCAAACGACTTCTGCCCAGCTACGACGTTTTCGACGAGATGCGCAACTTCGCGCCCGCCGAGCGCCAGCAGTTGCTGCCCTTGGACTGCAAACAACTCGCGCTGACCATTTGCGAGGACGCGTGGAACGACAAGAATTTTTGGGACCGTCAATTGTACGGGGTCGATCCCGTGCAGGACCTGATTAGCGCGGGTGGACAAATCCTACTGAACATCTCGGCATCTCCGTTTTATCTTCACAAACGCGAACTGCGGCTTGACATGCTGGCCACTATCGCCAAGCACTATCGCATTCCCGTCGCCCTGGTGAATCAGGTGGGCGGAAACGACAGCCTGGTGTTTGATGGATCGAGCTTTCGCGCTGGGACCCCGACGGAAATGTAATTGCGCAAGCCAAGTCGTTCGAGGAGGACCTTGTCTGCTTTGACACCGAGTCGCTGAGCGGTGATCTGCATCTGGGCGAACCAGGACTGGAGGCGAGCGCTTATTCCGCGCTAGTGTTAGGTACGCGCGATTACGTGCACAAGTGCGGCTTCCGGAAGGTTGTGCTGGGACTGAGTGGAGGTATCGATTCTGCCATCACGGCTTGCATTGCGGTGGACGCACTGGGGCGCGAGAACGTCATTGGGGTGGGCATGCCGGGACCGTATTCTTCTGCGGGAAGCGTTGAGGACTCCGTCACCCTGGCCAAGAACCTCGGGATTTCGTTTGACCTGGTACCGATTGGCGACATCTTCAATTCGTATTTACAAGCGCTGAAACCTGTGTTTCGGGGCCGGGAGCAGGACGTGACCGAAGAAAACATTCAAGCGCGCATTCGCGGCTCGTTGCTGATGGCGTGTCGAACAAATTCGGTGCGCTACTGCTGACCACCGGCAATAAATCGGAGATTGGGGTTGGCTATTGCACCCTTTACGGAGATATGTGCGGAGGACTGGCGGTCATCTCTGACGTTCCCAAAACTCTGATTTACCGCCTGGCCCGCTATGTGAATTCCCGTTCGCCCGTGATTCCCGAATCCACGATAGAAAAACCTCCATCCGCGGAATTACGGCCCGGACCAGAAGGACAGCGATTCGCTGCCCCCGTACGAAGTTCTCGATACAATTCTGGAAGATTACATTGAGGACAACCAATATCCGGATACGATTGCCGCATGGCACAACTACGATCCGAGCGGTAGTCCGAAAAGTAGTTCGCATGGTGGACAAGAGCGAATACAAGCGTCAGCAAGCAGCTCCCGGTTTGAAGATTTCGGAGAAAGCATTCGGCTTTGGACGCCGCTATCCTATTGCCGCCAAGGCGGAGATGTAAACGCACCTCGCACGTTAAATTTGCACTCTCGTTTCGAGAAAGGAAACATGAACCGTTGCACTGTTGTATTGATGACCGCCAGTCTGGCCGTCGCCAGCCTCTACTCCAACGCGCAGCAAACGGCCCACGCCGAGCACGCCCGCAAAGGCCCCTTCCAGCGCATCCAGCTAACTTCGCATGGGTCGCTTCCCAGCGAAGCCACATTCAACGCATTTCTCAAACGGATGTTTGGCTGGAACCAAGACCTCACCTGGAAGGTGGCGGATATCAAACCGTCGGAGGCGGCTGGTCTCTCGGAAGCAACCGTTATCTTCAACACGCCAAAGGGTCAACAGGCGACGCGAATTTATGTGACATCCGATCAGAAGCATGCCTTCACTGGCGAGCTGGTGCCCTTTGGCGCCGACCCGTTTGCCGAAACGCGCGAGCAACTGAAGAGCGTCAGTGGTCCCTCCGAGGGACCGAACGATGCAACCATAACCATCGTGGAATTCGGCGATCTGGAGTGTCCGGCTTGCAAGGCCGCACAGCCAAACATTACCAAGCTGATGCAAGAGGAGCCCAAGGCTCGGCTGGTATTCGAGAACTTTCCGCTGGCGCAGATTCACAAGTGGGCGCTGACCGGGGCGAAGTACGTGGATTGCATGGGCCGCGCGAATAATGACGACGGCGTGGAAGTTCATCGCGACGGTTTACGACCACCAGTCGGAAGTGAACGAACAAAATGTCGACCAGATGCTGAAGGGTTATGTGAAAGATGCAGGAGGTGATCCGGATGCCATTGCGGCTTGCGTCGCCAAGCCAGATACGGCGAAACGGGTGATGGACTCGGTGGCGCTGGGCGAACAAACTTGGCATCACCAGTACGCCAACCTTCTTCATCAATGGGCGCCGAATCGTGGGTTTCAGTTCAAACGTTCCCTACGATGCGGTGAAGTCCATGGCGGACTTCGAAATAGCCAATCCAGGAGAGTAGCGAGGGCTTCGGGGTATGAGATGCTCGTGTTCGATTGGCGGATTGACGCAAAATCGAACCCTTGCAGACAGCGAGGAGTCCTTCAATGCCCGACTGGGTAACTGCACTGCGAACGAGTTAGCTTCTGGCAGGCGCAGGATGTGGGGCGTGATAACCACCAACAGGTCGTCTTCCATGTCGTTCTTAGTGTGCTCCGAGGCCGCATAGGTCACTCCCGGAACTCTAGCCAAGAATGGCAATCCGGCTATGCTGCGGCTATCGGCTGAGGAGATAAGCCCAGCCACCACGCTGGACTCGCCATTCTTCACCGTAATGCTGCCCGTGTACTCACGGTTGTTGATGATGGGAATTCCATTCACCGTCTGCGCACCGAGTGAGCGGATGTTCAACTCCAATTTCAAAGTGACGTCCCGGTCAGCATGAATGATGGGAGTAGCCTTCAGGTTTAGTCCCAGGTCTTCGAAATTAAAGGACGGGAAGGGCGCAATGAACGATTGGTTGCCGATTGCAGACGAAATAGCTGGACTATTAAAAATGGGAGCGAAGGTTGCGTTCACGATAGGATAACGTTCCCCCACCTTGAACACGGCAGCATTGTTCTGCGAGGCACGCAGGGTAACGTGCTCCAGCGATCGGACATCCGACTCATTCAGGTTAAGGTTTATGGTAGTTCCGGTGCCTCCGCTAAGCCCGAACAGAGTAGCACCCCCGCCGAAGGTTGCGAACGGTGTCGATAGAATCGAGCTGACTTGACTGGGGAGGGATGCCAGCAACGCTTGGATGGCCTGTGAATTGGCCTGGTTGATTCCGCCGGAAGCAATCAGCTGGTTGATGAGATTCTGGGAATTTTGTCCCAGGCCCGCGATGAGCGACGGGCTGATATTGAATAAAGTGAACTGCGCCGGCGGAGTGGTCCCGAGCTGCCTCAGGAAGCTTGAGCTGATCTGGTAGACGCGCATGTCCAGCAGTACCTCAGGACGGCCGCCGGCCAAGCTTTCCAGCAACTGTCCCGCTGCTTCCACCACCGGCTCCTCCGCCCGTATCGAGATGGTAGATTGTGTCTTGTCCGCCGCGATGTAACGCAGGTTGAGAAGTACGCGGAGTGAGTTGGTCATCTCCGTCAATTCCTGTTCGGTCGCCAGAGTCAGGCAGATAGAACGTGCGCAACGACATGCGTTGGTAGGTTCGCCGGTTTTCAACCGTGTCGGCCACGAACAGCATTTGCTTAACCGATAATGGCACCCAGAACGTTTTGGTTACGCGCGTCGCCGCTTCCATCGCGGTAGCGAAGTTCACGTCCTCAATATCGAATCGAACCCGCTTCTGTTGCACCGATCATCGAACTGCGCGGTTATCCCGTAAGCCTGCGCCACTTGGGTGAGCAGCGCCTGGGCATCGCCCCGGTAATGGAAATCATGGTGCGTCGCAGAGGGTTGCATCTCGATCGGAGTGGACTGCTCCACCACCCGCATGTTCCGGCTAACCGGCTCTTCGTCCAGCGGCATCGAGTCGCTCAGTCGCTGAAGCGCATATTCGTTGGTGGGGTCGAATTCCAGCGCCCGCCGGAATTCCGCCATCGCGACAATCTCGTTGTGGTCGAGCATTGCCTGGTTACCCTGCTTCAGGGCTTGCATCACCAGTTGCTCGCGTGTGAACTCACGGGCGGTGAGATACACCACATTGTGAGGCGCCAGCTCAGCGGCGAGCTTTCAAACTTCTCGAAGGCTGCGTCCAGATTGCCGGATGACTTCAACTTCACGCCAGCCTTGAACTGGCGCTTAGCTTTGGCAACATCGCTGGGATCGTCAGGCAGAATCAGCCGGAGCGCCAGGGCCGTGCAGGAGCAGTTTGACCCGTCGTGGCAGGCTGCGAGCTGCAGGCGTTGGAGTAGGTCGGACTAGTCCCCGAAGACGGCTCGTTCGCGGCAGGAGCATTGCCTGGCGGAGCCGCTTGCGCCGTGGGTGGCGCTGCTGCCACGCCACTCTGCGGAGCAGCGCGTCGTGGTGGGCGCAGCGACCTGCTGTCCAGCTAGCGTGCCCACCATCGCGAGCCCGAATAACGTCCCGGCCAAAAAACGCATCAGTGGTGAGATTGTATGCCAGCCGCTTGCGGCTTGTCGCGTGAGGCTAGTCGGTATCGCAGTGCCAATCGCACCGTAACTCCGCGTGCTAAACTTTCACTCAAGCAGAGGGGCTGAGGATGAACACGGTTTTCCGCAAGTTGCTCTTCGTGGATCTGATCAAGGGACTCAAAGTCACCTTTCGCAATCAGGATCCGAAAGAGCTCATTACGGAGCAGTACCCGCTGCAACGCCCCCAAGTCGCGGAGCGCTTCCGGGGCGCACCTCGCCTCAACAATAACCCCGAGACCAATGAGACCTTGTGCATCTCCTGCGACCTCTGCGCTCTCGTCTGTCCCGAGCACCTCATCGTGGTAAACAGTGAACGCAATCCTCACACCCGGCGCAAGGAGCTGACCGACTTTACCTACGATCTCAGCCGCTGCATGTTTTGCGGACTTTGCGAAGATGCCTGCCCGACCGACGCGCTGGAATTGACCCAGGACTTTGAGATGGCGAACTACAGCAGGGAAGGGCTCATCTGGAACCGCGAGACGCTGGAGAAGGGCCCCGAGCCTAACGTCTATCGGCGCTAGGTGATACGCGGTACAAGTCTCGTTCGACACACACCCTCAAAGGCGTGCGCTGCCCGAACCACAATCATTCTGGAATTCCTCTGATTGCTAAGAGCTCGAGTTGCTAGCTGCTAGTTGCTTCCTTGAACTACTCGAAGATCAATATCGCTGCCGCGATTACTGTCGTCCACCGGCCGCGCTTGTCGCCGACGGCGCTCTGCGTGATGTTGGCGGTGCGCACGATCTTGTTCGATAGCCGATAGACTTCTTTCTTCTCGTCCCAGGACTTGTCGGCGTCGAACTCCACATCGAGCGTGGTGGCAAGCATTTCGGCCGCAAGCTCTTCGGCGTAGTCGCCGGCCACGTCGTCGGTCTCGCCGAAAGAATGATGCTCGCTCAAATAGCCGTACGTGCTGTGGTCGGCAGGGATAGCCACCCCAATCGAGGCGGCCGTCAGGCGATGCGGCTCGCGCGTAGAGTTTTCAGCCACCACCGCGAACGTGACCTCTCCTGGCGATAAGTACTGCAGTCCGTCTTTGCGCGGAACAAGCTTGCAGTTGGGAGGGAAGATGGACGACACACGCACCAGGTTTTGGGCGGCAATACCGGCATCGCGCAGCGCCAATTCGAAGGAAGTCAGCCGCTCCCTGTGTTTCCCCACGCCCTTAGTGAGGAAGATGCGCTTGGGGACCATGTCTTTCGCCAATTTACCTTCTCCAAAACAGAGGTTGGTTGTAACCGAGATCGTCAAAAATAACACACCAGAACAGGACGACCCTGTGAAAACAATATTAAAGGATAGGAATTGAAAAAATGGGTCGCCGGACTCATCGGGCAGTGCCTGCGGCGGGCACCGCCCCCTTCAGCTTTACCGCAATATCGATGAATGCCAGCGCGGCGCGGCTGAGCGCCTTGTCTTTGCGGAAGACCAACGCCAGATCGCGTTGAATACTCGCATCCGCCAGCGTGAGCGCGGCCAGCGCGTTGGCTTGCAGATCTTCCGCCACGTTGGAGCGCGGGTATGAACCCGATTCCGACATCCGCTGCGACGAAACGCTTCAGCAACTCGCTGGAGTCCAGTTCCATGGACACCCGGGGCTTCAGATCGGCGTTCGTGGAAGAGCGTTTCCAGCGCGTCGCGGGTGCGACCCGCCTTAGGCAGCAGCAGCGGGTATTCCACCACCTCGGCAACCGTTGCCCGAGCCTGTCCGGCCAGCGGATGATGCGGCGGAGTGATCACGATCAGCACATCGCGATGGATGGGCACCGCCGTCAGCCGCTTGTCCGGCACCGGCATGGAAACGACTCCGAAGTCACACGAGTTCTCGATGATCGCCTCCAAGTATCTTGTTGTGCTCCAGTCGCTTCACGCTGACCGCGACACTGGGATACTGCCGCTTAAACTCAGCGAAAACTTCCGGCAGGATGTGCAGGCAGGTGCCTTCATTGGCGGAGACGACCAGTTCGCCGCGAGGCACGCGATGCATTTCGGCCAGTGCGACCAGCATGACGCGGCGCTGCTCCAGCACGTCCTCGGCATACTTCTGGAATACTTTGCCTGGGCCGGTGACGGCCACTTTGCCGCCGCTGCGATCGAGTAACTTCGCTCCCACCTCCTCCTCCAGGGCGCGAATCTGCGAGGAGATCGCCGGCTGGGTGCGAAAACGCCGCTCGGCTGCTCGCGAGAAGCTGCTGAGCCGTGCGACCTCCAGAAATGTCTCGATCTGATCGAAGTCCATGAGAAAAGCAGCAATTAGCGATTAGCGATTAGCAACTAGCAATTAGCCATTAGCATTCAGCCTTGCGGAATCGCAACAGCTGGGGGCCATTTCTCCGCGATGGACAAAGCTCCTTGCTCAGTGGCTTGTATCGGTGCACTCTCGATTGTACGAGTCGCGATGCCTTTCGTCAGCGGAATCATGTAGTTGCAGTTCATAAATGGGAATTATGCCGGTCATAAAAACATTGTATTAGCCACCCGTTGGGGTGCCGCGTATGCTTATTGTGTGCGCTTCGGGTGATCGCCCGCAGCCACGACAACCTCCTAGCCAAATGCAGTTCGCAGTTCCGAATTCCTACACCGGAAGGCTGCACCGCTCCGCTGGGCAAGCTGGCGCCAGCGCGGGCAGGACGTTCCGCAAAATCTTCACCGCAAGTTCAACTGCCGTCCTCAAACCACGGACGCATGGGCGCGTCCCGCCGAGTGGCGGACAAGGAGAATCCTAATGCCTGATACCAAGCCTGATCCCAAAGCAGTCCTGGCGTTCGTCAAGGAGAACAACGTGCAAGTGCTCGACTTGCGCTTCACCGATCTCCCCGGACTGTGGCATCACGTTTCTTATCCTATCGGCCAACTGAGCGAATCGTCGTTCGAAGAAGGCTTCGGCATGGACGGATCGTCGATCCGTGGCTGGGCCGCCATTCATGAGAGCGACATGCTGCTCATTCCTGACGCCTCCAAATACATGCTTGATCCCTTCACCGAGATTCCGACCCTGGTGATGGTGTGCGACGTCATCGATCCCGTCACCAAACAGCGATACGACCGCGATCCACGCTACATCGCCAAGAAGGCCGAGATGTATCTGATGTCCACCGGCCTTGCCGATACAGCCTATTTCGGCGCCGAAGCTGAGTTCTTCATCTTTGACAACGTGCGTTTCGATCAGAATGAACACGAGGGCTTCTACTTCATCGACGCCGAAGAGGGCCGCTGGAATTCGGGACGAGTTGAGAACAATCTGGGCTACCGCCCCCGCTACAAGGAAGGCTACTTCCCGGTTGCTCCCACCGATCACTACCAGGACCTGCGCACCGAGATGGCGATGACCATGCAGAACTGCGGCCTCACGGTCGAGTGTCATCATCATGAAGTTGCCACCGGCGGTCAGACCGAGATCGATCTGAAGTACGATTCGCTGATCAAATCAGCGGACGGCATGATGCTGTACAAGTACATCGTTAAGAACGTTGCCAACCAATACGGCAAGACGGTGACCTTCATGCCCAAGCCGCTTATTCCAGGACAATGGCAGCGGTATGCACACGCACCAGTCGCTGTGGAAGGAAGGGAAGCCACTCTTCGCCGGCGACGGCTATGCGGGCTTGTCGCAGATGGCGCTGTGGTATATCGGCGGCTGATCAAGCATGGACCGGCTCTGTCAGCCATTATTGCTCCCACCACCAACTCTTATAAGCGCCTGGTGCCGGGCTTCGAGGCCCCGGTTAATCTGGCGTATTCGCGCCGCAATCGTTCCGCTGCCTGTCGCATCCCGATGTACTCGGCTTCGCCCAAAGCCAAGCGTGTGGAGTTCCGTCCGCCCGATCCGAGCTGCAATCCATATCTTGCATTTGCGGCGATGCTCATGGCAGGACTCGATGGCATCGAGAACAAGATCGATCCCGGACAGCCGCTCGACAAGGACATCTATGATCTGGGCCCAGAAGAACTGGCGAAAGTCCCGTCCATGCCGGGATCGTTGGAGAATGCGCTGGACGCGCTCGCTCGGGACTACCAGTTCCTGCTTAAGGGTGACGTCTTCACCGAAGAGATGCTGAACACCTACATTGACTACAAACGGGAGAAGGAAGTGAACGCCATGCGCTTGCGGCCGCATCCTTACGAGTTCCAGATGTATTACGACATCTAGCAAAGTTTTCAGCGCTTTCACCCTGGTCACAAGTTGGTTTGCTCACGGTTCCGCAAACCGTGTGCGAATCTGGATCGTGCTCCTGCTGTGTGAAACTCTACGGCAGGAGCTTTTTGTCGCTTGGATATTCTTGCTGCGTGCGCCGGTTCCAGGTAGCGTATTGGGCTTATGTATAGTATGGGCTTCGGAGATTGTGCCGCGAGCTTGCCACAGTTTCTTACAGTGGAAGGCAGTACATACAACCGATGCGCAGGCGCAGCATAATGCCCAGGCGTGAGCCCAGAGTAAGGTGGGGCAATAATAACAAGTTCCTTTACCGGGTCTCCAACCGCGCCGCTTTTGCGTTTGTTGGGGTGGTTGCGGGTGGGCACGGTTCTCACATCCGTTTCAGGCCCAGGTATAAGGGCGAAGAAGAATCGTCGAAGCAAGGCGTTCGGCGTCGTCGAACGCGGTCCCGAAGCGCCGCTCTGCCCCAAACTCTGATAGATCTATTGTGGAGCGGCTCCAGTCATCTGATACAGAATTCGCGACAGCCATTCAACCGGCTTGCCCGCATTCTTTAAGCAATTCTAATTCTAACTTCAGCGTTGCCCCTCCGGATATTGGCACGTGTTAATCGTCAGAACGCAGAACAAAGCAGTACGGCCCAAAGTCTTGATTCGGATGAGGAATGCTAATCCACATTTCATAGCTGCCACTAAGAATGTGTGGTTTTAAGGATGCAGATGCCACTGAGTGACCATCCGAGACCTATGGGGCATCACTGCAAACGGCGGCAGGTACGTCCTGGTGCTCTCTCTATTAGCGGTGATGATCGGGTGTGGGGGAGGTGCCTCTAACATCACTGCCGATACAGCGAAAGTGACACCTGTAGCCTCATCCCCAAGTACACCTCCGCCAGTCAAACGTGATCTAGCGAAAATGCAAATGATAATCGCCGGCGGCACAAGTCCGGAATACATCGTGTCGCCAACCGGGGAAGAGGGACTTGCGCAAATCGGGACGCGTCGATTACGCCTGATTAACGTAGATATCGATAATCTCGTTGCTGTGTCGCCAGACGGAACGTTGCAATTGCAGTGGTCTTACCATCTTAATCAAGGCCTTGCGCTATGCCGCGAGCACAACTGGATACCCCACATCATTATTGGGCATGTGGTTCCCCCGCCCCTGGCCATGAAAGGCGCGGATGGTCGGATCTATGGGCCCTCCTCGTGGACGATCTACGATCAGTACATTCAAGCTTTCCTGGACTATGTAATCGTCTCTCAAGGATTCACCGAAACCGAGTGGGAAGTCGGCAATGAGATGAGCATCCCTTCGCAGAACTGGGTTGCGCCCCTGTTACCTACATCTGCAACCGATCCCGCCGGATTCAGTGCATATTCGACTTTGTACTCGCAAATAGCGACCACGATAGCCAACTTTCGGCAGCAACATCCTGGGATGGTACTTCGCATTGGAGGTCCCGCGGCGAATGTAGGTTGGGCGATAAACTTTGTGGACTTGGTGGCCGGCAAAGACATCCCGGTGGATTTCGTCAGCCTGCACACATACGGCAATCAATCGACGGGCATAGGGCTGCAGGGTGACATCAGCAACATTCAGATGGAAATGGCCAAACAGCATCTGAGCGTACCTATCAGCATCACGGAATGGGGACCGAGTACAGGGAGCGATCTCAATTTCGAGCCGATTGCTGGAGCCTTTGCACTGGACTTCGCTTCAACTATCGCGCAAGCCGGAATTTCAGATGCTATTTTTTTGGCCCTTTCTCAATTTCCCACCAATAATTGGCCGGTGCTTTACACTACAGGTCAAACCCCAACCGATATCATGATTGCGTTTGAGGCTCTGGCCGGGGTCAACGGAACCCAAGGGACTTGCACTGGTAGTGCAGGGCTCTCCTGTATCGCCGTGACTACCGGCGATGAGGTCGTCTCTTTGGTATTCTGGAACTTTAAGTGGTCGGATAGTTACTTTCCGGATGTGGTGCCGCAAGCGAGCGAGGTATATACCATAACGGTTCAGCTCGGAGTTAGTGCTGCTACCTCTTACACCGTTCAAGCGGCCCAGCTGAATTCTGCGCTATGGGACCAAATCGCCATGCCGATCACTTTAGACTTGACCGGGACAAATATACAACTCAGCATTCGAATACCCGATGGTTCCTACGGAAAGATATCCCTGAAGCCAAATTGAACGATACTGAGACCCAGTAACCATAGGCATGCCTGAACGGCGGTCTCGATCCGATCCGATACACCGTCGCCAAAACGACCGTTTCGCTTCCGGCGTGGTCGGTTTGCTGGTTAGCGCCGCTTTGGTTTGAAACCGGTTTGAGCGGTGAAGCCAGTTGGCAGGCCTTCTGCACCAGATCCTGCTCATGCCCTTTCCACTCCGGCACCTAAAACGTGCCTCACCCTGATGGGTCACTCGTCGCTGACAATTTTAAGTGTGTCCACCGTTGTACACCCATCGCTGCCTAGTAGCGCCCAGCCTGAAAAGAGGTGGAGATGTTGCGGCGGTAGGGCAACTCCGACCCGCCAGAAAATAGTCGGGCGACCATCGCGCAACCAAAGCAAACAATCGGGAATTCGCGGTAAACTAAAGCAGTCACATTTACCGAGCAACGGCCCTGCGCGAGTTGAGTGTGGACAATGTCAATAAAGCCTGAGCGCTGGGAGCAGGTGGCACAACTGCATCGCGCCGCCCTGGGCACTGCCAAGGATGAACGTGCCGCTTTCCTGTACCAGGCATGTGCCGGGGATGAGGAGTTGCGTCGCGAGGTTGAATCATTGCTCGCCTTGGAAGCCGATGCCGAGAACTTCATGGACGGTTCCGCCTTGCAGGCAGTTGCCAAACAATTGGGCGAGGGGCAACGTCCACTCAGAGCCCTAAGCCCGGGCGTCAAGCTGGGATCGTTTGTGATCCTGGGAGAGCTTGGGGCGGGCGGTATGGGTGAGGTGTATCGTGCGCGAGATAGCTCGCTAAAACGTGAGGTAGCAATCAAGGTCCTTCCCGCTTCCTATTCCAGGGATCCCGATCGTCTCCGTCGCTTTGAGTTGGAAGCCCAGGCTGCTGCTGCCCAGAACCATCCCAACATCGTTTCCATCCTGCACATCGGCGAGCATGACGGCTGGCCCTACATCGTCAGTGAGTTGCTTGAGGGTGAAACCTTGGGCGATCGCCTTCGCCGAGGTCCTATGCGTCGACGGGAAGCCCTCGACGTTGCCGTCGCGGTGGCCCACGGACTGGCTGCCGCTCACGAGAAGGGAATCATCCATCGCGATCTCAAGCCGCAGAACCTCTTTCTGGGACGGGATGGCCGGGTGAAGATCCTCGACTTCGGGCTGGCCAAGCTCACCCAGGTTCAAGCCACGTCTGCCAACCGTCCAACGCTGACCGTCGGCACGGAAACCAATCCAGGACTGGTCATGGGAACGGTCGGCTACATGTCGCCGGAGCAGGTTCGGGGACAAACCCAACCTGGCGCGACAGCTCA
>CAWDTG010000007.1:0-245213 GCA_963805245.1 uncultured Acidobacteriaceae bacterium | reverse complement strand
TGTTCTAGGACGTGTGATTCTGCCAGCTCTCAAGAAGGCCGGGTTAGACTCGCTGTGGCACGGTTGGCACGCTGCACGGCGGGGATTGGGCAGCCTGCTGTATGCTCTCGGGGTTCCTGAAAAAACCATTCAGGCGATTCTGCGTCATGCGAACGTCAGCACAACGAGCACGTACTACATCAAAACCGCACCAGCCGATGCAACGGCGGCTATGGCGAAACTGGAAAGCGCCGTTCCGCAATTGGGCACGATTGGGCAACAGAAACGAACGATTCGCAACTCCCCGTTGCGGTAAACTAAAGTAGTCCAACCTGTTACGACGCGTGGCCCTGTAGCTCAGATGGATAGAGCAGCGGTTTCCTAAACCGTTGGTCGGCAGTTCGACTCTGCCCAGGGCCTCCATTTTTTCAATAGTTTGCTAGAGGCTTGGTCTTTGTCTTGTAGGCTTTTGTCGGCAAAACTCGACCCGATTCACTGCACTGGTCCGAGCACGTCCATCTCGTCAAGGTCTACCATTCGCGTTACCGAGTCGGGAATCTCCTGCATGTACACATCGCCCGTGGTCTCGATGGAGCCGTGCCCCATGTGAGCCTGCACGTCTTTCAGTGAGCCGTGCTTCTGATTGCGCGTCGTGCAGGAGCGCCGCAATACCTGAAACGTCACCGGCACTGTGATGCCCAGGCGCTTCGAGATTGGCTGAATGTGTTTCTGTAGCCAGATTCCGCCCCACATCGGCTTTCCGCTCTTACCGGGGAACACGAGCGCGTTAGGGGAAGTTTCCGCGCTTTCGGATTTCCACTTCTCAAACAATCGCTGCGTCTGCGGCGAAAGATGCACGCGCCGGAAACTGGCCTTACGCTTCACTCGCCATTCGTACAGTTCGCCGTTCCATGCCGTGTTCCGAATCTCGATATGATCTCCACGGTAGCAGTCCCATTGGAGGCCGAACACTTCCGATGATCGCGGTCCACAGAAGACACCGAGTAAGAGAATGAGCCGATCTCGCGTATCGGTCACGGCTTGGAACAGGCGGTAGATGTCCGCTTTCTGAATTGTCGGCTTAGCGATGGGTTTGCACTTTGGAAAATCCACTCGCGCCATCGGGTTCTTTGTGAGGTATTCGAGTTCTAGCGCCACGTCGAAGATTGACCACAGTAGCGTCTTGCAGCGGCGCACAAGGGCTTCGCTATATTTCTGCGCGGCCAGCGCATTGAGGTAGACCTGACAACGAAATAGATCGAAATCGCGCAATGGGATTTCGCCCAGTTGCGGGCGCACATATCGCCGCATGTCCGACTCGTTGCCTCGGCGGGTTGGTTCGCCCCAGTTACCTCGGCGCATCGGCTCGAAGCGATTGGCGTAGAACCATGACAGTGTGACGGCATCACTCGGTCGTGCTACCTTGCCGCACTTCTCGAAGATGATCTTTTGCAATTTCTCACGGGCCTCGCCGAGCTTTATTTCTGACTTCCAGCCCAAGAACTCGCCCGTCTGTTTGCGCGAGTCGCTGCCGTTTTCGTCTTTCACGTACAGATAGAAATGGCCGTAGTAATACTTGCGTTTCGCGCCGCGTTGTTCAATCCATCCGCGCTGACTACGTGGACGCATCAGATCCCCCGAGTTAAAGATATCCTACGGGCGACATGATAACCCTCCCGTGTTGCGGGTGTGAAGCGCCAGAAAAGATTCAAGGTCGCTGCGGCGGAACCGAAGGATGCACTTACCCTGTCCCAACCGTATGGCCGGGAGCGTTGGTAGGCGGCGTCCCAGCGCATGGTCGCGTACCCACGCCACGGAAACACACAGTTCCCGAGCCACGTCCTTCGCCGTGAGAAGGGGGCTAGGGTGCTGTTGCTCACCGCTCACTGTACGCCCCCCTTTTGATCTCGTCCAGGTGCTCGCTGGCGCAAGGGTTTGCTTTCACAGTCCTATACCCTCTCGATCTTGAAAAGTCGAAACGGCGCGAATCGTCAATATCCATGATGGCTTCAGAAAATGCTTGCTATCTGGAGGCATATATCGCTCGCGTTACCCCCTTGCCGTGACTCGTGGCAACTGGTGCCCAAATCTCCCCCACAATACGGTGAGGGATTCCGGGGACCAGGCTCAAGCCTCGCTCTCCATCCCCAGTGCAGCCATGCAGATGATTCATTGCCAGAGCTGCGGGAAGCTGACTCTTTTGCCCAAATTGCAATGAGTTCATTTAACCTGCATGTCCACACCCGAGTCGCGTAATTCCTTAAGCATTGCCTCCGCAAGTTCTTTGACTCCCGATTGCCCGGCTGGTTGTGGTGTTGCCAAGTCTCGGATGATTTCCCCCTGGCGCTGACACGCAAATTCGCCGTAACTGGTTAAGGTCGTCAAAGGCCCGTCATGCCCGAGGTTTTGGCTCCAAGCTTTGAACTCTTCAGCGGACTTACAGAGTTTTTGGCCGAGTTGAACAAGTGTGTTTCTAAAGCTATGCGGGTTGAAATATGGCACGCCAGCCCTCTCGAAGGCTTCCCGAAATATCGTGCGAATGGGCGAGGCATTGCTCCAGTGACTCCGCTCCAGCCCTGTCACTTCAAACTGGCGAGTCTCTCCGACTGCAATGCGCGTTCCGGGAAAAGTGGATCGTCTCCACCCCATAACTTTACTTCGCGGAAATATGACACCCATTCCGCCACAATTCTCGCGAATTTCATCGCCCACCGGAAAGAAGAAGGTGCTGAAGGTTTTGCTGAATTTCGTCCTAACTTCACGCGCATCTTGATCGACGCGGTTGGCGATTAGGTCGACATGCTTTAGCTTCATCGAAGCAATGGCGCTGTCCCGCGCGCCTGTCAGAAGCGTGAAAGCGACAAGGGCACGATTACGTCTCTCTATCTCCGTCTCGGATCGGCATTGTACTGATGACGTGCTTTACCTGCTCCAACGTCGGCGCTTTTTGTTCTCGCCGAGCCGTAGCAATGCGCGTGTCCTTGTCGGAGAGATTGAAATAGTCAGAATCGGAATACTGAAACCGTGACTTGTAGCCAGGCTGCCCCGCAAGCCACAAGAAGAATCCTTTGAGTTGCGTGAGTGTCGCATGTAAGGTCGCCTTGCTCAACCTCTCCCCGGAGTGTTGGCCATGCTGTTCGGCAAGGTATTTCTTAAACCCAATCGCCTGCTGAAAATGAAACTTCTTGAAGTCTCGGTATCTGGTATAGACCTCAAACCGATCTAGTGCCTTAGCGGACGCATCCAGTGTTGGCTCGCTGTGTCGCTTGGCCTCTTTCAGATAGTCGAAATATTCGCGCTTAATTCGTTCGTTATTCGCACTGTGTTTTGTCATGGTTGATGTCCCCTATCCCAAGTCACTATTCACGGTAGCCCGGTTACTCTCACTTATGTGTCGTGGTGCTTGCGGAAATGTGATGGCCATTTTGCCCCGAACTTGCTCCAATTTGGCCAAGCTGACGCGTCGGTTGATAATGCACTGGCAGTCCGGGCAAATGGCTATCAGGTTTCCCAGTTTCTCTGTCGAGGGTTGGTACTCCGCCATGTCCCCCCAAGGAAACTTCGGATGACGACATCCAACGCAGTAGATTTCCCCAGGACGACAAGTCTTCTTGTTTTTGCCCCGACGTGCCTGAAGAAATGCTACGAGGTCGCGGCCTAAAATCAGCATTGGCCTTTTGTCGTCGATGGTTAGGAGTCCATCCTTTACCCATCCTCGAACGGTATTCTTGTGAAAACCAAACAAATCCGCGATTCCGTCCACCGTGTAATTTCGATGGATTTTGACAAGGCGATGGTTGGGGTGACGTTTTCCCATGATGGTTATCCGCCGCCGATGGTGTCGCAGGCTGCTAGGCGGGGTTGGTCCGTGAGGAGGGGTTTCTTTTCTCTGTTCTGGCGAGGAAGCACACACCAGCCGCGTGCCGCCAGCGCTATGGCGTGCTGCAAAAGAGCATCAGTGAACATTGCGCCAAAATCTCCCGGTTAGTCTTGGATTGGAGAATCGGCGCGTGGTAAGATGCGGCTTGGTAGTCGCTCCGCGTTCATACGACGCGCCGGGTGATTCGGGGTCGCCGGTCTGCAAACCGTGCGGCCCTTACTGTTTCTGCTTCGGCTCCACCAGCCGCTCTTCCATCCAAGCGTCAAGATCAGACCGCCTGAATTTCAGCAGCTTACCCGCTCGAAAAAATGCCGGGCCTTTGCCTTGGCGCTTCCAGGTTCGTAGAGCGGCTTGGGACACCCCGATGTACTGACTCGCTTGTTGTAGGCTGAGAACGTTTGACTCCATCCGTCTCCATTTCTAGCGAAGCTACACGGGTTGCTTCGCATCGTGATTGAGCATCACCACCTGTGCTCTGAATCGCTTATACCAAATAAAAAAACATATAAAACCAGTAGTAACAGTGGACACCGTGGAGAGAAGTGGAAATTTAGGTGGAATTCATGCAGAAAGCGATCTGCGCCAGGTGACAAGTAGCCGGTAATCTGCGACTTACCAGTTCTTTTCGCTTGAAATGTGTACGATTGGCTTTTCCACTCAATTCACAATGCATCCACAGGCGCGCAGGCTGCTCGTTCCAGGGTGTAGCCGGAGTGTGCCTTGAAGACTACCGGGCAGCTATGAGCTACGTGATGATCGCCCGGCAACGAGTCGCGCTCAAGCGATTGCCGTTTAGATAATGCCGGACGGGTGCTAGAATTCGCCTTCTTAGGCAACTATCACAACCAGACCCTTCTGTGAGGCCACTTCGGATGCCACGCGCCACAGGCACGAAACCAGCAAAGGCCAAAGCCAAACCCGCCAAACCCTATAAGCACCCAGAAGCCGACAGCCCAATGCGGCCCGAAGTCGGGACGCAGGCGCAGTTCAAGAAGAAGTTCCCGCCGAAGACATACAGATACGATTCGTCCCTGTCTCCTGCTATGGAGTGGGACGGGCAGAACCCAGCACGGGAACAGGGCGAGGCGCTGGTTCGGCAGGTGCTCGAAGCGGAGTCGCTAGAGCAGGCGAAGGCGGCAGCGTCCAAGCTAAAGGCCATCAGCAAGCCGTTCCTCAATTGGGCGGGCAACGCTGAACGGCTGTCGTTTGACGTGCCCAGCCTGCCGCTGTTCATTCACGAGCGGCTGTCCACTAAGGCGATTCTTGAGACCCTAAAAAGCCACAAGAAGCAAGGCGAGTTATTCGACTTGTTTTCCGATCCGCAGCATTCCATAGCCGATCAGGTTTTGCGCGCCTACGAGTACCGAGACAAGTGGGTTAATCGGATGATTCTAGGCGATTCGCTCGTGGTGATGAACTCGCTACTTCAGTACGAGGGCATGGGCGGACAGGTGCAGATGATTTATATTGACCCACCTTATGGGGTGATGTTCGGCTCCAACTTCCAACCGTTTGTGCGCAAGCGGGATGTTAGCCACAACGATGATGAGGATATGACCCGCGAGCCAGAGACGGTGCAGGCGTATCGCGACACGTGGGGGCGGGGGCTGCACTCGTATTTGACGCTTTTGCGCGACCGACTGCTGATGGCGCGGGAGCTGTTGAGTCCGAGTGGAAGCGTGTTTGTACAGATTAGTGACGAGAATCTGCACTTAGTTAGAGCGGCGATTGATCATGTTTTTGGGTCGGAGAACTTCGTTGCCGTGATTGTTTTCGCCAAAACATCCGCACTCGGGAGCACCTTACTTCCTGCTACCTACGATTTCTTGATTTGGTATGCCAAGGACAAGGAACGAGTGAAGTATCACCAACTTTTTAAGATGCGGCGTGAACGCAGTGAAGTAGGCACTTTTACTTGGATCGAGTTGGAGAACGGTGCGTGCCGAAGGCTCTCCTCTGACGAGATTAGAGGAGAAGTAGAACTGCCCAAAGGCCGACGCTTCCGAGCTGCAGACCTTACGAGGATGCACTGGTCAGAACATTCCAGTTAATGGGGGTATTGAACGGCGCGCGATGGCGAACGAACAAGGCCCGAGATGTGCTCGGAGGTCTTGCGCAGCGCACATACTGTACGATCGCTTTTCCAGTTGCGACGGGCAAGGGCAGCACATCGGACCGTCGCGACTTCCCGTGGGTGATGGTGAGCGTGCCCTCGCGCCAGTTCAGATCGTCAAGCTGAATAGCGGCTACCTCGCTGACTCGCAATCCCATATCCAGAAGACATCGCGTCATAGCATAGTCGCGCCGCCCGGTTAGGTTGTGCTGGTCAATCGCGCCGAGAAGTCCGGCGACTTCCTCGGTTGTCAAATGCTTGGGGACGGTATCCAGCCGCCACTTGGCCACAGTGGGAACCGCGGCTAGCAACGCCTCGACCTTGTCTCCGCAGCTCACAGCGCGGAAACGTAGGTAGCTACGCAACGCACCGCCGAGAACGTTGAGGGTGCCGGTCCGGTAGTGATTCGTGGGTTGGACGATGAACTTCACAATGTCCTCAGAGTGAATCCGATGAATGTCTATGGAGGCAGAACCAAAATGATTCGTTAGAAACTTACCCACCCACTGCCGCTGGGAGATTCGTGTTGCGAGGGCCACTCCGCAGACGGAATCCAGGTGGATCTCGAATCGCTCCAGTTCCTCGTGCACCAGCGGTGGAAATGCTCGTGGCCCCGGAAGGTCGCCGGGTAGAGGAATATTCGACCAGAAGACACCGCCGTCGGAAGCAATCACGATCCGGCGGGGATTGACGTTGGTGACCACGATTTTGTATACGGTGCCGACGCCCGGAGGCGAAATGTCGCGTGAGGTCCCAAAGAGATCTTCCGACTCGAAGAGCGTTCCCTGGGTTCCAACGTAGAAATGATCCTGACCGTGAGGGCCTTGAGCAAGGCAGGTGGTGAGGTTATTGTCCCAGTTGTCGGTCAGGGGCCGGGCCGCCGGTGACCTGCTGCTCCCTGGCTGTTCCACCATCCAGATGCCCGCCGCGTCAGTTGCCACCAGCAGTGCGCCCAAGCCCTGCACTACGAGAGCATCATTCACATGACCCGCGTTCCAGACGGCGCTTAGAGGATCGGTCGCCGACAGCGACTTCATCACAATGCCGTACGGGTTCAATAGCGTCCAGTACACGGAGACGTCGGGTGCCGTCGTGGTTGGGTTTGTCATGGGACGCTGGACGGAAAACCTTTCAATTCAACTCAAGGGAGGAACAACAAAGCTATTAGCGCAACGTACCCGCTCTAGCCGTTTTAGACTCTAACAACCGCACACTATACACCCATCCAAGGCTTCCACCGACCTATTTCTTTCTGTAGCTGACGGCCGGGACGCAGGACAGGGTCCCGTCTGCCCTTTCACCCTCAGGTCACGTTGTGGCAATTGCGCATGGAACGACATTGTATCTCTGCCACTTGCATGAGAAGTGCAGCACGGACTGAGGTTTACGTTCACTGCCCCTTTAGGTCGCGTGAAATCCCCATCTCACACGCAATCCGCGCCGAGGCCCCGGCTTCGCGATTAGGAGTGAGTTGGGCTGTTCTCAACAGTTATCACGCGAGCATCATCTCGCTGCCCAGGCTAGGCGGACTGCATCACCGCTACGCGATTGCTGCTTGAACCAGTGCAACTCAGTCGCTCCTCCACTGAGTTCATCAGCCGGAGAGGCACGTCTCAAGCCTGGCTGACGTGTTGGCAGGAGCACCCAGCGCCGAGCTGCCAGCCTTGGCTAACAACCTTCCCTCCTTGCTACGATCCCGGCCTACAAGATTGCAACACAAGCAGGGCTATTTTCAGTTATGGCGAAGCACAGCCGATAAGAACTCCTGCTTGAATCTAGCGCGTGTTTTGCACTGCGCCAGAAGTAGAACTGGGTGTACAGGGCGCTGGCGGCGAGGTTAGGTAAGGCGTGTTTTTTCCCCGCGGATAGGCCATACTGGCACTGATTCGCTTCTTGTCCAGCTGCACTACGATAGTCTGCCGGCTCCCTTTGTCCCCTGTCGTGTCACTTCCCACCTGGGGAGCTGTTGTCTCCAGCCAAACGGCAACCGTATTATCGGATTCATGCAGCACCGGCAGGGGCTTTGTGACATTCGGTTGACCATCAGCAAAAGGTATTCCGAGTTGTTGCAATTCGCATCTCCCGTCCTCCGCGATAACAAAACTCTCAAAATAGGGCTTGCCGCCTCCAAACGCTTGGGGTATTGCCGCATAGAATGTCAGCGAGAAAATAATCATGTACCCCAAAACCGAGATAACGGCCAAAGCGACGGAGAGGAGTAAGTAGATCCGTTCTGGATTCAGCAGTGAATCATCCTGTGCCCTTTGTCGCTGGAACAGCTTGGAAGCCACGAACGCCGACCCCGCTGCGACGCAAATGGGAAAATAGACTTCAGCAGTGACCACCACACTCGCCAGGATCTCCGTAAAGAGGTTACGTTGTTTTTTAAGATCACATCCTACCCAGACTGTAATCTGATTAATTAGTTCCCATATTCCCCAGACTGTGATCTGTCCCAACCCAATAGTTCCGAAACACAAGTAAAGAGAAGCACCAAAGAGAGCGAGCAAAGGGAGAAACAGCAGAAACAATATCTTGCGGGAATGAGGCCGCTTTGGCCGGCCATCATCGGCCAGCCGCCAGGCCACGAAAACGGGTAGGAGAGCGAGCAGAAAGAAGCTGAGGGATACCACGACACCCGTAAGGATTAATTTTGGCCTGGCGAATGAAAAGTCGGCAATTCCAAGTTTGTGCAAATAGGTGTTGATCGTCAGCATTCCCATCGCATATGCGAGAGCTGCCGAGACCGCGCCAATTTTAGTTAATTCTGCAATGTCTAGATTACTTGCGCGCTCCCCTCTCGGGCGTGTATTCCCCTGCGCAGCTGCCCCATTCGGAGCCATGACGTCACCTCGAGCCAGTCATTGTTAAACAGCTTCGCCGCAAATTCAACGAGTCTGTCGCTATACAGTATCTGCCGATTCCTTCCGTGGAGTCGCGCGTTGGCGCACATGCGGTTGCCGTACTCGTAGCGTCGTAGGCTGTCGCGCCGGGAGTTGCGTGAACGAGCGCAGAAACCCCACACTCCACGCGGATAACCGTTTCTTCTCGTCTTCGTTTCACGGTTTTTTCCCGAGGGGATGACAGGGTAGCGCAGCGGCTCTGGGGCAGATTGGCGTTAAATCGCCATTACACAAGCGATCCGGCCCGGAGTTCAGCTTTTGAAAGCTCCTCGCCTATTGTGCCGTCGTATCAAGTTTGGTCCTCCAACTTCGAGGTCCACATTTGAGCACGTGCCCGTGATGCAGCAAGCGGTCGAGCATGGCGCTGACCGCGGCTGCATCTCCCAGCAGCTTTCCCCAGTCCTCGACAGGACGATTTGAAGTGAGCAGGGTACTGGCACGCTCATATCGTCGCATTACAATCTCCAGCAGTTCTTCGGCGGCGACTAGGGGCAGCTTGCGCATTCCCAGATCATCGATAATCAGCAGCGGCACCGTTTCCAGAAACTTCAGGCACTCTTTGCGTGTACCGTCGATGGAGGCTTCCGCCAGCTCATCGAGCAAGGTATGGCTCTCGCGGTAGAGTACGCGGTAGCCCTGCTGGATGGCTGCTTGGCCGATGGCTTGAGCCAGGTGGCTCTTGCCGGTGCCGGGCGGCCCAAGAAACAGAGCATCTTCATGGCGGGCAATGAAGGCGCCGGCAGCCAGATCGAAGACCAGGCTGCGATTCATCTTCTTGTTGAAGTTGAAGTCGAAGTTGTCGAGCGTCTTCTGGGAGTCACGAAACTGCGCCTGCTTGTGGCGGCGCTCCAACAAACGCTCACTTCGTCTGGTTAACTCGTCAGAGACCAGACAGGAGAGCAGATCAATGGGAGCCATGGCTTCGGCTTGCGCCTGGCGCAGGCGCGTTTCCAGCACCGCCGCCAGGCCGCCCAGGCGCAACTGTTTGAGAGCACGATCCAGTTCAATTAGGTTCATTCCTCCACCTCCTTGGTTCGGTTGTTGATGAGGTCGCGATACTGCACCAGTTCACGGATTAAGGGATCGACCTGGCGCAAGCTCAGTGGGGCTTGGGGACAGCGTTCTAGATAGCGGCGGACAAAGCGGTATTCCTGGACGCCCATTTCGAGCGCGGCAGCGCAGGCTTCATCGACGGCGGCCGCACCGTACTTCTTGGCCAGGGAGAGAACGCCCAAGATGCGGCGCACGCCGACTTCTCCTTGCTGGCGGTGAATGGCCTCGCAGAGCGTGCCAATGTGCGTGCCGGCGCGGCCCGCGCGCCACAGCAGTTGGGACGTGCGCAGTGGCGTACGCGTGGAGTGATCTTCAGGCTTGATGCGATACCAGCCGCGCTTTTGGCGCACGTGTTCGCGCAGCAGTTGGCCGGTTTTGGGATCGAGCAGGCGGACGAACAACTCATCCCACTGCACGCGCACCACGTGCCCGATCCAACCTGGCGGTGCGCTGTAATACGCGGCTTCGACCTCGACGCAGACGTCCAGATGCACCACGCGTTCGCCGTATTGGTAATAGCGGAAGGGTTCTACCGGCAGCGGAAGCAAGCAGGGCTTCTCTTCGGCGAACATGGCTGCGATCTGACGTTTGGTGGTGCCGTGGATGCGCGTGTCGGCCCAGCGTTGTTCCCAATGATCGAGGTAGGCTTGGGCTTCTTCCAGACTCTCGAAACGCAAGCCTTTCAGCGGCGTTCTCTGCGCATGACCAACGCCGGATTCGACTTTGCCCTTGCGATCTGGGTCCTGGATGCGACAGGGCATAGCCACCGCGCCGTAGTGGGCAAGCACATCGCGATAGAGAGGATTGAGTGTGGGATCGTAGATGTCGGGGATGAGCACGCCCTCGCGCAGATTATCGAGAACGACGATGCGGGTGGCTCCGCCCAGTCGACGGAAAGCGCGCTCGTGCAGCTCGGCCCAGATGCGCGAACTGGAGCGGAAGCAGAGCAGGCGAACGGACTTGCGACTGCAGCCCAGGGTCATCACGAACAGCCGCGTGCGCCGATACTTGCGGGTCTCGGGATCGCGCACCATCGGCCCGCTGCCGTAATCGACTTGTGCTTCCTGGCCGGGAGCAGTGACGATCACCACGCGGGCTTCGGGCGCTTGTGTACCGCGCAGCTTGCGCACGAAGCGCTGCACGCTCTGGTAGCTGCTGGCAAAACCGTACTCATCAACCAGGTCCTGCCAAATGGCCACGGCATTGCGGCCGCGGCTGAGTCCCAACTCGATGGCTTCCCGATACGCGGTGCAGGCACTGGCGCTGGGACTGCGCTGTGGAGACGTCGCGTGTTCCGAGGGAAGAGCGCCCACTTCGTCTCGTTGGAAGGGGTTGAGGTCGGGGATCACCTCAGAGTCGGTAATGACCTCGTTGGCCGGTTTTGAAGTTGCTTTTGCTGTTCCCTTCGTGGAAAGGTTTTCGGGGTTGGTTTTGGGGTTGCAGTTGGGGTCGGTGATCCCCACGATGGCCGGTTTTCCCGCGCCAAAGTCGGTGATCACTTCGTTGGCCGGTTTTGCTGCTCGCCGCCCCCAGCCACCGGGCGGACGCACCGCAATTCCAGCCGCTTTCAGGTACTGGCTGGCGGTTTCGCGACGGATGCGGGTGGCCTGTTGGATCTGCCGCAGCGGCCATCCCAGCCGTCCCAGAGCTAAAACTTGCTGTTTCTCTGAGTGGCTGTCTTCCAAGCGGTGTGCTCCGCAGTCATCCAGAAATTTCAGGAACACCCGCTGGATGCCGTAACGAACATTTCGCAGATTGGCAGCATTGAATTCATCCCGAAGGGCTCTTGCCTTCTCGCTTGCCTTTCTAACATCTGCCGTATCCAGTCCAAGCCGGCAGCAAGCCAAACGCCCTCAAGCGCAGCAGCATCGATGGTCGGGCGGTTTGCCATGAAGTGGAACAACTGTCGCGGCGCTTCCGCTTCCGACGTCCCGAACAGGTTATTCACGCCCGCAACTACATAGGGAATGCCGGCGGCATCGAGTGCCCGCGTGATCGCTGCGCCATTCTTGCGCACACTGCGAAGCAGGATGGCCATATCCGACCACGAGATACCCCTTACGTGATCCGGGTTATTTTAGTGGGTTCTTTAATGGCGATGCCACGCAGCGCTCGAACTTGGAGCAACAGGCCGCCCTTTGGTCTAAAAGATCTGTTCAAGTATCACATTTGCCAAGACAGCATTGAACTGGCAGCTCGCGATACTGCTTGTGTCGCCGGGCACCGGGATTGGGTCTGATCCATACGCATCGGCTTCACAACCGGCGATCACCCACACTATATAGTTGTTGTTGGAGCTTACAGGCACAAAGGCGTCGGCGCCGATTCCGGACGTCCCTCCGCTATGCGTTTCGTACCAGCTCGTTCCGTCAGTAAATAGCGGAGTTGAACTGGCCAATGCAACGCCTTGAAAGTTCCAGTTGAGGTCATACTGATATATCACTATCTCAGAGAATCCATTCACATGCGCCGGATCAAGGTTAGAGTCTTCAAACCAACTAGCGCTCCAGAATAGAAAGGCAACGACACGCAGGAGCTCAAACTCTCTGATGGGATGAAAAGATGTTCCCAATCCTCCCGCTGTTTGGCCATGGCGATACCCATGTCCAGCGCCGGAGCCGCTCTCCACTGAGCCATTAATAGTTCCTCCTTCCGCGCCTCCGTCGGCCCAGCATGTGTTATTCGGATCAATCCACGACCATACGTGATCGTATGGGGGTGTAACCCATGTACTTATAGATCCTGAGGCAATCATCGGTCGTACTGGCGGGATCTTTGGCAGGGTCAGTTTCTTCTGTTGTTTCGCTCGCTGCGCCAGTTTGTCACGTAACCTCTGTTTTTCCTCGACAGCATCTTTGTCCTTGTTGACAATGGCAGCAAGCGGCGCATAAATCTTCCTCATGCTTTCGTCAATCTCTTTACGCTCCTCGCGCCGCCGCAGCAGTTCTTCGGAAAATCTTTGCTCTAGGTCCTTTGTCCCTTGACGTACAGCTTCCTCCGACGGCAGAGATTCTCGATTGAAGGTCGCGATGCGCTGACGCATAATGTCGTCTTGTGTTTTCGTCATCGGATCACACTCGCTGCTTTCTAGGGGATCGGTTTTGTCCGAGTCCCCGGCAATTATGTTCTCATCCGGAACTCTTACATTTCAGCTGGAATTTCCCTTTTAGATCCCAACAGCCTGATACTGTATGCGCTTTCGTGGATTCCAGCGCATATTTATTTTTCTTGGCCGTGCCCGCGGCTTGGGACAGCGTCCCGTGTGCCCCAACGCGAGTCCCAACTGTTGACCATGGGCCTTTCTGTCCGGTCTCCTCAGACACCCTCCGTCCCCTCTTGACTCTGGATCGATTTCCTGGACATGGCCTCAGCTTTCCCGCCGGAAGCGACAGCACTGCGATCCGCCGCTCCGCGCTCCCAGTTTCTTTCCGAACCCATGAGCCGGAAGTTCGGGTCCTGTGCCAGACGCTTAAGAGGGATTGAAGGGGAGCTGAAAGGGCTGGTTTTGTTGTTCACCCGCCGGGTGCAAGCCTCCGGAGTGTCTTTGCGCCGTCAAATGCGCATGAATACTGGCGTTGGCCCGATCATACGGCGGTTTAGACCAACTTCAAAAAGGAAATATGGGCTCAGTCCTCATGTTTCCCGTGCCCATGCCGGACGACGACTTGGGCGGTAGCTTGGGTTGTCGCCCCGAAGAGATCGGTCGCTTTGTATGTGACGGTGTAAACACGGCCGGTCGCCTGCCCCGACTTCGCGGCCAGCTCGAACCATCGATCATCGGTGCCGAAGTGCGCGCCCCGCACGTCTTGCGACTGCAAATGCTCGTTGCTGGTGATTGAGACCAACTGCACAGCGGGGCGAACTCCGCAAGCGCTTTTTGTTCGAATTTCAGCTTTGATCGGAACCAGCTTGTGATTCTGCGGCCGGAGCTCATCGGGCTTGAGCGATACCCGCAACTTGGGCGAAGAACAGGCGCTGACGCCAGAGCTGATCTCGGCCGCGGAAAGCGTATGGGAAAACTTCCGCGTGGACTTGCCATTCACCACGAAGTGGAACGCGATCTCCGAGACCTTTGCGGAGTCGAACAGTAGGTTCCCGCGATACAGCCCGTCGGAACCTCGGATTAAGGGAATGGTGACGCTGGACTCAGAACCTGAGCTTACAGGAATGGTGAGGCCTGGGCTGGCGAACACCGCATAGACTGGGGTCGTGTCATCAAAATAGTAATAAGAAAAATCGACACAAGTCATACAGAAGTATACAGGGAAAGATATTAACGTCGTCTGGAACACCCCATCGACCCGCTTGACGCTGTTGCCCGCCAAGGCCATATAGATACTCATTGTTGAGCTGTCGTAAAACACCGACTGCGGGTACTCGATCAAGTCCCACGTCGGAGGACAGAAAACTAAATCAGGGGGGCAGGGATGTGGGGCATTGTTAGTGACGTCGAGTTCCATCCAGTTAACTCCTCCGTCGCGCGAGGCCGCCAAGCCACCGGGGTACATTGCAGCTACACGGATCCCAGGGTTGTTACGATCAAAAGCAATACCTGACAGTGAGCAAGTGCCATTGAAAATGGGCCGTGGGCTATTAAGGCCTTTGCAGTTTATGACGAACTCGCCATGGTTTGTTGCGATGTCTGTCAGGGCGGCTTGAGTCTGCCAGCTCTGGTGAACACCCCCCACTGGATCAATCCATGAGGAGAATACCTTGATCGAAGGAGTATCTCCTGGATTCCCCATGTCGGTAACGTAAAGTTCGTCCACCTTATACGGGTTTGCGAACAGGCCGATCGCCCTGTTCAGTCCGGTCGAAAGCAGTGTCCATGCCGAAACCGTACCATTACTTAGTGCGCCTCTCCAAACCTGCCCCGCGTGGACTTTAGAGAACACATCATAGTTAATATCGGACGCGGTGAGAACGTAAACTATAGGGTTCGTGACCCCGCCCGAGGTGGCGATAGCAGCCACCTGGGCAGGACCGAATAAACTTACTGCTCTCCAAAACGAAGCGTTGTCCTGCTGGGCACTCTGCACTATCACATCGCTATCGGTCTTGCAATTCGGGGGCCCTGGCGGGGGACAAGCTTCCCTGCTCGGGCTCTCGACCGCTATGTAATAGCCTTCGGGACCTGCAGTCTCTGATGCCAGCGCCATGACTTGTGAGAATGCTGGTTGATTTGGAGGTTGTTGCAGTCCCGAATACATATTCGCTTCACTTATGCAAGTTGGACCAGTTAGAAGGTTATTGGGAGTTGTCGTGGGCGGCGAGCCATCCTTCGAGACAGACAATTTGACCACAGCCGGCGTAAGGGGGGCACAAGCAACTCCACCGTTACGAGCCGATACCTCATGGTCCGACAACGCGGGATCCATGAACGTTTGCCCAGCATCCCCCAAGCCGTCCGCAAATGGTTGCCATGAGTGCCCACCATCAATGGTAGCCCAAACGTCATTGTCCGCCGTAGGCAGATAAAGCGCAGGTCCGAGCAGCGCCTGGGAAACTCCGGCCATTGTGCCACTCGACAGCGCATGCAATCCTGATTGAGCTTGAACCCACCCCGAATTCCGAGAACAAGGCACTCCCGGAGTCGAAGTATTGTTGACAAATACGCCGCCATCGGTCGCAGCATACGCAGTGCAGATACCTTTACCGGGATCGTAGGTTGACGGGAAGGCCATCGACCAAGTATCGCCATGGATTCCGCTGGAACCAGAGTTACACCCTCCCCCGCCTCCCCCCAGCTTGCTCCAGGACACGATAAACGCGGGCGTGGGGTTAAAGGTCTGCCATGTACATGAGTCGGACGCGTACACGTCGTATGCATAACCGGGCCGGGTTTCGCCGGCTGGCGCACCCGGACGGAGTACAGCAAAGACTTCGGGGACGCCGCTGCCGCTGACGGCAAACGGACTGAACCCCAGGGGTTGTATGTTGTGGAGTGGCACCCCATCGAAGTTGACGACCGAAACCTCATACCCTCCCGGAGAATTGCTTGTATGGACCACCACCACTGTACTGGGCTGGGGCTCGTGCCCGAGCGGTGCAGGGGCTAAGTTAAAGCAAGCATTTCCTGGCCCAAGCTCAAGTCCAGTCCACCCGTTTGGTTGCGCGCTAGTGGAGCTGCCAAGACTTAGCGATCGATAGATCTTCGTGCTGCGCGCCGGACAGGCGAATAGCGTCTGGCCCCACCCAGCGTATAGACGAGATCCGTTGACATCAAAGGGAGGAGTCGTAGGGAGCAACTGCCACGATCCATCCGCTAAGCTGGGATCGCTACTCGAAAAGATACCGCAGCGTGTGGTCACAAAGGGGAGGCCGGAAGCGAAAATCACGCTATTGATGTTGGGGCTGGCGCAGGACGGCAGATCTATGTGTTGCCAGCTCGCTGCTTCAAAAGCCGGCAAAACCCACACCCAGAGCCCTCCAAATTGCTGCGAGGGCCTGCCGTCGTCGTCTTGCGTAGCATAGAGCAGGCGTTTCCCACCCGCATCAATGGCAAGTGACCTATCGTTTTGGGTCATACCCGTGCGCAATCCGGCACTCCATTGATGCCAGGTATGGCCCGCATCCTCGGACTTCCAGATGCCGGCATTTTCGCTCGCGGCATAAAGAATCGAGTCATTCGTAGGATCGATTGCCAGGACCATGATGCGGCCAGCTGGATCTGTTCCTCCACTAGCAGGGTCACCAAAGGCGCTATCGGGAGATACGTCTGTAACCGTGAGCTGTGCCACACCGGCAGGACCCCAGCAAAGCGCGCCGACCGCGCAAAACAAACAGGCCATGGCTTGAATCTTCGTCTTCGTCAGTCGAAGCATATTCGCCTCCAGGAATTCCAAAACTATTTTGCTCGGCGGATGGTCGCTTCTGCCGAGGATCAGTCTGCTGTCTTGCGACCCAGAGTAAAAGCCACATGCCCGCAAATCCGAACATCCCAACTCAAAGTACACATGGCTCCCTCCAGCTACGCGGTGGGCAATCATGTCCACCGCGCGCTAACCGTGACGTTTAGAAAAACAATCGTTTAGCACCCACCGCCCACACACGCTGGTTCTGCGGGCAGCGAGACAGTGGACGATTCACAAGGGAGTGCAATAGACGTGACCGAATATACTTCCGCAATTCCAGCCGTTAGGACAACAAACTTGCCCTTCACAGCAGAAGGAGTTCGGCGGACAGCAGTTTCCTCCACAGCACTGGCGGCCAGTCGGACAACAACTCTTCCCTTCACAGCAGGGAGCGTCTGGGGGACAGCAGCCTCCGGCAACATATCCCTCACAGCACTCCCAGCCATTCGCACAACAAGCTTTTCCTCCACAACAGAAGTGGTTCGAATCACAACAGCTTTCACCACAGCATGACTGACCGCTCGCACAACAGCTTTCACCACAGCATGACTGACCGCTCGCACAACAGTGGGAAGAGAACCCGGTGCCGCCGCCACCACAGCATGCCCCCTCACAACATATGCCGCGACCGCCATCTGGGCAGATCCCATAGTCCGCCGGACAGCACCCGCTAGTGGTGCAGCTCTCACCTGGCGCACAACAGACGTTCTTGCCAGAGCTGTCTCGGCAGGTCAAGTCTTGTGGGCAGCACCCATCGATGCTATCGCTGGGTGCTGCAGCGCAGATGCTCTCCCTTGCCCTACAACAGCGCAGGTTGCCGAAGGTGTCTGTGCAGGTTGTAATCCCTTTCGGGCAGCACCCGTCATTGGTGCAGGTCTCATTCGGCCCTAAACAGCAGTAGGGAAATACTCGGTTGCAGACTTGAGTTTGCGGACAGCAACCGGTCGCGGTGCAACCCTGATCGGTCGGACAGCAACCAGTTTCGGAAGCCGTGCAACACGTTTCGGAAGCGGGGCAACACACGTGTTTTACTGAATCGCAACAAAGTTGCCCTGGCGGACAGCAAAACCGCCCGCTAGTATCGCAACCGACCTGTCCGGGTGGGCAGCAGGCACTGTCTGGGCACGGGCACGAGATGATCTCACAATCAGGACCACCGATCCCGCAGTTATGGGGGCACTTGCAATCCCTATTACAACTACCATCAGGACTCAATGCGCAACCCGACTCGCAAGTACACCCTCGACCGCACAAGTTAGGGACGAACGGGCCGAATGTAGAGAAGTTTGCGCCAATCCAACCCCCACCACCGCCAGCATTACCCACTGGCGCAGCCGGCAATAGTAGCAGCGGCGAGTTCAGACCCAGATTGAAAACTGTGGCGTAGTGGCTACCTGACGTGTAGAGCGATGCTCCCGCGGTAAACCCAGGCGTACTCATGGCAACCCTGCTCCCTCTCGTCAGCGATCATAGTAAGGCGACATCTTGGTGACCAAGAACGGAAACTCTTCGGTTACATCAACACGCACAAACTGTTTCGACACAACGTCGGTAGTGCGGTCGGTAAAGGCGAATATCACATCCACAATGTTACGAGTTCCGCTCAGCGACGATGGCCGAATGTCGATAGATGTGAAGGAAGCATTGCTGGCGAAGGCGCTGGCCGCTGTCGCATAGATTTGGTCATATCGTACCGCCAGGTAGTTCAACGCAATGTCTGCAGGGGTCGCCCCGGCATTGTCGCTTTGCTGCATAATACGGTCGAACATTTCTGCTGCGGCTGCGTTGAACTTCTCAGGGTCAGCCTCCTTCGGCTTCGATATGGCCTTGAGAATTGAATCGCGATCGAAGGAATAGATCAGATCAAAAAATAGAATTGGCACTTGTAGCCCGTTGCACGTGGACGGATTGGCGATTGGCCCACGCACACCGAATCACAACTTCCAGATCGCCGGGGTTCGGTTCGGCACGATAGGCGTTTACAAGAAGCTGGTAATCGGCGGGATCGCGCGGCGCCAGAATGTAGGTCTCCATACCTTGAACCAACAATACCCAGCACAGTTGTCGGACAATATACCGGTTGTTGGGATCCTGTAGCGCTGTCAGCATGGCTGCACGATCGGTGAGATTTACGGTGGCGCCACCCGCTCGCGCCGTCGCTTGCCTTATCTCCTTTTCCACGGAGAGGGATGGGTAGCGAGGCTCGATATGCCCGATCACATAGACATTCGAAGACGGCCTGGTCGGGGCGGGTGCCTGAGCTGCAGAACATGTCGGGCAGCTTCCAGCGGCCGCCTGGGGCGTAACTGCACCAGGAGGCGGCACACTCTCCGCGTTCGAGGTGGACGGCAATGCATCACTAGGTTGAACGGCTGTCAGTTCCTGGTCCTGGTCCATAAGTCTCTCCATATCTGTATGTCGTTCTTCGCGTAGCCAGGCTAATCGCGAGTAAAGGTCATCCATCGATTCATAACCGCCGCTCGCTTCTCACACCCACTACAAGCTTGATTCCCACGGCATAAGTCACGTGCTTGATGGCGTCTCCCAAACCGATTTCCTCCCGCACAAGAAAACCAGGGAGCCGTACGCGGAACGGTTCAGGCTCGGTCCTATTTGGTTGCTTCTGGTTCCGTTGTTCCATAGTTCTATCCTCGGCGTCACGCCGTCGCCGCCAGCCTTCGGTAGGCCGCCCAGGCGTTCAGCAACGGCGGCACTAGGCCTCTTCTTTGGCCGGTCGAGCTTTGGGTCAGCGCCAGCTTTATCGCCCCAGCACCGGCACGGGGGAATTGCGACCACAGCAGCGCGGCAGTTCCAGTTACAAACGGTGCAGCCGCGCTCGTCCCGCTAATCGTCGATGCTGTCGCGTCCGCACCAATACTCGGTATGCTCTCTCCAGGAGCGAGCAAACCCCGCTTCCCTGTGGAAGCACTTAGATTTGAACTCGCAGCGGGACCGCCGAAACGGTCGCACGCTACCACCGGAATCGCCCAGGGATGACAGGTTAGAGCTGACCCGCCCACCGCTCCCTGATTTCCGGCGGCTACGACGATCATCACACCTCGCGCGGCGGCATAATTGAGAGCTTCGTCCAATATCGTCTTACCTGCCGCCGAAGGCCCAATTAAGTTCGCGCTGAGATTCACCACACGCGCCCCCGCCTTGACGGTGTCAACTATGGCTTCGGCGAGTTCGTGAGGTGTGGCACTCGGCATGTCTCCGTTCGCCGCGGCTCTCTCCGAAAAAATCGCACGGACGAGCAGAGTGCAGCCGGGACAAATCGCTGGCGCTCCAGATCCTCTCTTCGCGGAGAGGATACCGGCTACAAAGGTGCCGTGCGTGCAAGCAGCACTGCTCGGATGTGCACACGTTGCGGGTAGGTTGCCGCTAAGCTGCCGGACATTGCTGCTCCAGAGTGCTGCGTTTTGCATAAGCACCGGCCCGTCGATCAACGCGATGACAATCTCCGGTAGTCCAATCGTGTGCGCCATCAGAGGAGTGAGGTTCACAAGCTCGATGGCGTTCATTGGCAAACACCCGGGGATACACTTGAGCTCGACCTGAAGAAGAAAAAACGACGGGGGACACATGACTATCTCGCCCCACAGATGATTGACAGAGCTTATGCCGGACGCCACCCCATGTCAATTTTATTCTCGGGTAATTCATTCTCTGGGCTTGAAATCAGGCGGGTTGGATAACAAATAGATTACACAGTGGAGGCCTTGGAAGTTGAATCAAACAGGGGTGAATTCGCCATGTCTCAACATTGACCCAGCGCAGGTACTTAGCCCACTACGCGTGTTGACGTTGGCAGCGACCTCAACCGCAACCCTTCAGCCGTGTGCTTCCTCTGACGTTTACCCCAGAAGACCCTAGATGCCTGATTTCTTGAGATAGTGATTGCTCATCAGAAATACTACCCAGCCTATCGCTGCCAAGTACCAAAACAAACCGGTCATCATGGGATTGCTACCGAGAATATTCTGGGCTGCAAAACCGCGCTCTGCGAGATTCTGAACAGAGATTGTCAGCGGTGTCGCAGTGAACCACACAGCCATCACGAGCAAATAGGAACGCTTCTGTATAAGCTTCCTGGCTTTGAGCAGCGTCTTCTTGTCGTGGTCGATGGGGGGGGCAATTGATGAGGAAGCTAGGGTATCGTTCAGCATAGCGGTTATCTCTCCGGGTTGTTGTTTGATTTGTGAGACATATTTAGGATGCTGTTCCTCGTAGGCCTTAATCAGCGCCAGCGTGTCAGCGCTAGCGTCGCCACTGTCTCGCACTATGACTAGGTCATTGATTACTTCTGCGGTTACTTTCATCATCGCCTCGCCATCTCGATAGATTCGTAAAGCTTTATTCGCGTCCTATGCACTTTCACTTTCGCCGATGTCACTGAGAGCCCGAGTACAAGCGCGATCTCTTCATAGGAGACTCCTTGGGCCCTCATGAGAACGGCTGAACGATCCACTTCCGGGAAGCTCCTCAGTATTTTCATGACGGCCTGCAACTCTGCCTTGCCGTGCGCGATAGCACACGCATCCGGTGTGGGGTCGGGCACCTGATCTGAGAGCTCAACGTTGCGGGCAGTTCTTCGTATTTCCTTGAGGTACAAGTTACGTGCAATCGTGAAGAGATAAGCCTTAACGGTTGCTTGCCGGATTTCTTCGAAAGCGGTCCACGCGCGCACGAACGTCTCAGCGGCGATCTCATCCGCAAGCGTCTCATCGCCGCAAAGGTACAAAGCAAATCTGTAGACATCTCGAGCGTGGGCCGCATAGATATCCTTGAACTATGTCATGAGGGCCGTTCTCCAAAGTTATCCAGAAGACCGCTAGAAGTTACCGGGGCCGCAGGCATTATTTTGAGTTGCGTCCATGGCGGCGAGTTCTGCTTTGAACTGTGGCGCCTTCGGTAAATCCACGGGGGTCCCTCTTGCGTAGACAGGCCGGTTCCGGTCGAGTTGTTTGAATGTCAGTACTCTTATCGGTGGTTCCTTCCGATCAAGCGAGTTGCAGGAAGATTGGGGTCGCGCTCTGCTTCGAAACCGACTTTGTCTAATAAATGGGAATTCTTCCGCCCCGACGCGTTAGGCGTCCAGATCAACCCGAACCGTGAGCAGTTGAGTGCCGAAGAAGCGTACCGCGGCGGCATTGTAGGCGCTGGTCGGCACCTGATTTGTGAGCCAGCGTTGCCGCTCGCGTGGATCATCGTCGGAAAGCAGGTGGGCTGTCCCGGTGTACCAGCGAGCCCGTAGCCCATCGCGCAGTTTTAGGCGCACGCGTGGACTACCCACAATATTGCGAACATATCCAGCTTTCTGGCCGTGCTCCGCCACGATCCAGAACTGCTTACCCATGAGTCCGTTGCCCACAGGGGTACGGCGCGGCTTCCCGGTCTTGCGGCCGGTCGTTTCCAGGAGCGCATATCCCGGCGGGACAAGGCCGATCACAAACAATAACTTGATGGGCGGGTTGAACAGGTATTTCTGAAGAAAGTGGACAATGCGATGTTTCATTGTCTCGTGCTCATGGACGGAGATTATATCTTCAGCTTACGTGCAGGGGACACAGAAGTGAAGGCGCTGCAGAAAGCCGCCTAAAATGCGCCCTTCGTCAGATTGTTGTGCAGAGCCGAAAAATGAAGGGGTTGCGCTGCCTGAGAATTTGCTGGTGAAGCGCTGAAGTCGGGCTACATTAACCATTCGTGGGTTCTCCTTTGACCACCACCGCGGTTTGACGCTGGCTGCGGACTCGACCTGTCAACCGTGTGCTTCCTCTGACGTTTACACTTGGCAGTGGCGTTCGCGCCTTTAGGTGTTTGACACAAGACACGCCTTTGTCTTCGCGATCCTCATCCCGCAGCCTTACCTAGCTTCTAGGATTCTTCAGAGGCAGTTCCCCTCGATGACGATGCTTTTGCGGCGCTTCGATCAAATCGTTTGCGCTTCAGAGCCTTCTGCTCTCCCGGTCCAATCTCCCGGCTTTTCCATTCCCATGCAATGTGCTTTCCAACTCCTTCAAGATCGGGAAACATCGCCTTTTCGTTGATGCCGATCTCGTTTAGCGCAGCCCGCATTAGCTTTATAGCAGCCGCCGGAACGATAATTTTATCCAGGATGGAATGATTTCCTTTTCCTCCTTTGCGCCGATTTATCGTTGGCGAGTCCGTCATGTCTTCTCTCCTACCAAATAGGAAAAACTTGGAGCCTTGAGCTGTAATCCGGCGGTCAAACTGAGACGGTTCAATTGCCACCGGCCATTTTTTCTTGGTTTGATTCTCAGTCTCATCTGTATCAAAGGCGTCTTCAAGATCGAGAAGATATCCCTTTGTCTCATCCCACCCGGCGATAGCGGGACCGAATAAGTTCTTGATGTGAGCCCGGTTCCATCGCCACGGATCGACTACCCAGACGACAGCATCTTGCTCTTTTTCGTCGCGGACAGCGAAGTATAAAGCGACTAACGGGTTGATTGTCCAATCCAGTATGCGCGTTGGAGCTTGGTAATGCTGCATAAGGAAATACCAGTGCCACTTGTCATAGGTAGCGCTTGATTGAGTAAGCGGAAGGCCCGCGCTCTCAAACTCCAAGCGCATCTCGGCTTCGTTTGCATCCCGGTATTCTTCGCGCCAAAGTTTCGGAGTCAACCCCCAACTAGCATCGCTTTGCCCCCTGAACCAGAGCGCCCTGTCTTCCCCATACGGTCTGATTCTTTCGGTTTGAGTTGGAAGGTTCAACTTCCTCCACCGAGGGCGAAGCTCTTGAACGAGGGCTAGGAATTCTGGGAGAGTGCGACATGCTGCTCTTTCCGACGGGTATTGGCGAACGCTGGTCAGATGATGTCCCCGACGTGGCTTTCAACAATAATGACAAACAAAAGATCGTAAAACGATACTACAAGTCGGGTTGGAAGGGTAAAGTTCGTCCAGTTCGATAGTGTCCTAAACTTTGCGTTGATGGAAAACAGCAAGCGGTTGCAACCGCTCTGATGCGGTGCTAGCCGATCACATGTGGACACTCGCAGAACTGTAGCCAACTACGGTGCTTTTGGCTGCGCTGGTTCGTTTCACGCCGCTCAGCCGTTCGCTTTCGGTTCTACAAGCTCTAGGAAATAGACCCGCCCGAGAGCGTCGCCAGCGCCGACCAGCCTGAAGGCCTCGGAGAACGCGCAACAGTAAGCCGCGCTGTCGCAGGTGAAGGTGGCCAGTAGCACTCCGCTCTCCCCCCACACCTTCAGCGTTTTGTCCTCAGACGCGGAGACCGCACGCCGCCCACCTTATGGGGTGAAGTTCGGCTCCAACTTCCAACCGTTTGTGCGCAAGCGCGAGCCAAGGTACTCCGGTCCCAATGGCAATCCGGTCCGTAAAACGCGCGATTGCGGGCATGTCGCGGTGGGTCAGCAGCCGCCCTACCATCTGCGAGCCAAATTGGCCGGGATCCCTGGCAATCACATTTGACGAGAGCCGCATCGCACCGTGGATCAAATCCAGCGCCTGTTCCGCACGGCAGCTCTCGGACACGTAGGAGCCCGGACTCATCAGCGCAATCACGACTTGTCGGGTCTTGATTTCGCTCTCGATCTCCGCACTCCACACCACCCCGCCGGTGAGACGCTGAGTGTCGAGCCACGCGTCAAAGCCCTGTTCTTTGAGACTCTGTTGCAGGCGCTGCACGAGATCGGCTCCATCCCCCCGTGGGCATACGAAATGAAGAGTCGGCTTGGTTCAGACGGTGGCATGTGGCGGCTGCGCCATTATCAATCCAGAACCTTCGCAGCGCCAACAGATTCCGTGCAGCGCTCTACCCCAGTACCGGCGGGAGAGCACGGCTAGAATGCAGTATTTCCGTAGCTGTCCCTTTCGCTATTTCCGACCGAGCAGCGAGTTCCCCAGTGTTTTGTCCGCTCAGTCGGGAGAGGGCAATTTAGCACCCCAGTCGCTGATCGTGGCTGTGCTTTGCTGGCCCTAGAAGTCTGCCCGGCCCACCGGATCGTTTCAAAAAACCCTAGCAAAACCGCGGATCGCCCTGTGCCTGTTTTCAGCAACTTGGAAGAGCGAATTATCGTTCCGTAAATCAATTGTTTATTGATACGATTGTAGTTGACTTCCGAAACCAGGGGCGTAAGCTGAGACTATCGAGGGAACACCAAATGAATGCTGCTATTTACGCCCGAGTTTCCACAAGCGGCAAGGGACAAGATCCTGAGATGCAATTAACCGAACTGCGCGAGTTTGTCAGCAAGCGCGGATGGCAGGTCGTGGGCGAGTTTGTAGATGTTGGCGTTAGCGGGTCCAAGGATCACCGCCCGCAACTCGATAACATGATGCGCCTCGCCAAGGCACGCAAGGTGGACGTGATTGTTTGCTGGAAGCTGGACCGCTTTGGTCGCAGTCTCCGTCACCTTGTGGACGCTTTGGCCGAACTGCAAGCGGTTGGCTGCGCTTTCGTATCGCTGCGTGACAACCTAGACCTGACCACGCCAGCGGGGCGGATGATGTTTCACGTCATAGGCGCAATGGCCGAGTTTGAACGTGAACTGATTCGCGAGCGGGTGAAGGCCGGTTTGGCCCATGCGCGCAGCAAGGGCCGCGTTGGAGGCAGACCCAAGGTGAAGCGTGAGCGTGACAGGGACGCTAGAACCATTCGGGCGATGCGTGACTCCGGTGATTCTTACAACGAGATTGCCGAAGCGCTGGGGCGCTCGAAGGCCGACATCTACCGGGTGTGCATGACGCTGGGCTGTGCGCCGGACCATGTCGCAATGCCCAATAGTCTGGGCTAGTGTTGTTTTGGAAGGTTGATTGCCCTCATGCGAACATCGTCTTACCATCCAGTGAATCGACATGAATTTCGATCACCCAACTCTGGAGCCATTCGAGCCTGTGGTACGGAAGCTCCTGCCATATATATTCGAAAGCGGCATCGAGGAACTCAAGAAGGCGGATATTATCCGCGATCCATCTGAACTGAAGATTGCCCTAAAAGATCGCTCCACACGCCGCAGATTCTTCCGCGGATGTCACTACGGCTGGAACCTTGCACAAGGGCGCATCGCCGAGTTGGTGATCGAATATCAGGAGAAAATTGTTGCGCTGAAAGGCGACCTCAAAGGTGCTCGTCGGGATCGGAATCAGGAAACGATTGCGGAAACCCAAAACCTTATTGCATGTTTGACGAATCGGCAACTTGTTCTGCGACGGCTAGCAGACACGATCTTCTACCACTTGATCCGGCACGAGAATTGGGTTGCAAGACATATTTGTACCGAGCATCGAATTCGAGACATCGATACAACAACCCTCAGGAAAACCGTCGAACAAGCGTCAGAACTCAATCGAGAAGACCGCAGAATATTCCACCTTGTTTCAGACCTCACAACCGTTGTTCAAATCGGGGACTTAGTTCGTAATGACATGACGTCCACTCCGCCCGGTTGGAGTCTGATTGAGCTGAAGGACGGGCGCATGAACACCATCTTGCTGGAAGAATTGGGAAAGATTGGAGGAAAACTAGATGACGAAGCTGCCGAGCAGATCAGAGAAAAGCACGGAGACAAAGCCGTTTCACAAGCGAAGCGGATCATCCGACAGCAAGAACGGCAAAAGAACCTAATGCAATTGTACGAGACCGACACGGGCATAGACCCAATGTATCAGCTTCCCGTGACTCTAAGGTCAGAAGTAGTGCAGGTAGATGCGTATGCCACTGAACTGCCCGCAATGTGCGAGCGAGCTGAAAAGAAAGGATTATCCCTCACGGTTTCGAACGATTGCTTGAGAATCATGATGCTTACGAGAGACGAGTATTTGCGTGTTGGTCAGCGAGGAGTGGCGCACATCTTCTACCACTTGAGACGCGATAACCGCGAATGCACATTGGTGAAAGGGGATGAAGAGCAACGCGAACAAGAACTGGCTGAGCTTCTCGCTATACCACCATTCTTTGATCTTGTTGAGATGAACTTACGTGCGATGTGGCCTCCACCGCTATTTCTGTGGCCTGTGTCGCTTGACCGTACACTCGATTTAGTTTTTGGCCGACTGCGTCTCTTTGTACAGTTTGATTATGAGTTGTTCTTCGAAATGGGTCGAAAAGAAGGGATGGAGATGCGGTGGGCGAGCGATAAGGAAGTAGAGCTGCCGCAGTTGTCTTACCGCATCCCCGGCTCTCCTAATTCGTTAGGGGTTTTCGTGGAATTGATAGGGGACTACGAGACCCATGTCCGGTCGCTGGTTATGTTCAATGGATTCTTTGGACGACTGTTTCACGAAATGATGACTCCCAAGCAGCTACTACACCTCGTGCGAGAATCGTTTAAGGGGAAGTTCCCCGAAGGGTCTACGATAGACCCGTCGAAACTTCCGGGTCGGCCTACTTAGTCGTAGCAGCAAGGGCGGTTGAAGACGATGGCAAACGAGAGAATCAGCACGATCGGGTATACAGTGCCGGTCGGTCCGTCGAGCCCAAAGAGTTTGCTACCGTGGCCTTCCTGAAAAACGACAACTAGCGCACCGAATGAAGCGCCAACGGAGAGTAGATTGAGCAGAATTGCTTTGACAGCCGCAAATAAAGAACGTAGCCCGATCAGGAGCGCTAGCAAGCTCCCCAAAACGACGCCAAGGACCACCTTCGGCAACCGCTCTTTTACTACCGAGTCATAATCTGCGTCGAGTGCGGGAACGCCGCCGACGCGCAGCACAGCGCCGGGCACGCCGGTCATCGCCGCGACATCGGACGAGGTCGCTTTGCGTGCAGAGCCAGCAGTTGTTGCCGAAGGGCGAGGTTCTCCAAGAGGAGTTCTTCTCGGGAGCGAAAGACGGAGAAGACCCAGCTGAGCAGATGTCGAAGGCGCACAAACATCAGGGAATCATAGCGACAAGCGCGCCGGGCAGATGCTCCTCCAAGTCATTGATTCTGCGATTGTGCAGAGTTTTGGCGAGGCACAAGGGGTAAAAGAACGTCACCAGAGAGCTTTGCTGAACCCCGCAGGAGTTAAGAAGAACCATCTTCCCACCCATTGCACCACCTAAGCGCTTTCCACCTTCGCGCGTCTTGACTTCGAGTCCTGTCAGAAGTAACCTCGCATCGTCACGTTTAGACGTTGGTCTCAAAGACGGAGATCGATCTCGGCCGTCACCACGCCTGGGGCCCGTTCACTCATCACACCTGCAGAACGGCAAGTCCTGATGGATCCGCTGCCACAAGTCAAACTGGATCGACTGATGAGCCGTTCAAGTGGTCGAGCTGAAGTTGTTATCGGCTTGATCGATGGACCTGTGGCAATGGATCATTCGGAATTGACGAAATCAAGCATTCGTGAGGTGCCCGGAGCACAAGGCGTATCGTGTTCGGTTGTAGACAGCCTTGCCTGTATGCACGGAACATTCGTCGCCGGGATCCTATCTGCCACCAGAGGTTCCTCGGCGCCTGCCATATGCCCCGATTGCACACTTTTGGTTCGCCCGATTTTCCCCGAAAACAGTGTCGCAAACCGGCAAATGCCGAGTGCCACACCACAACAACTTGCAATCGCCATTGAAGAAGTGGTGAAAGAAGGCGCGCGCGTTATCAACTTGAGCGCTGCACTGCTGCAACCGTCCTCGGATGGCGCGCGGAGGCTCCAGCAAGCTCTTGACTTTGCCGCCGTCCGAGGCACGATCATAGTCGCGGCAGCAGGAAACCAGGGATACGTGGGCAGCACGACGATCACTCGCCATCCTTGGGTGATTCCAGTAATCGGGTGTGACCTCCACGGCAGACCCACAGCGGAATCAAACCTCGGGAGTTCTATCGGACTGCGGGGACTCGCTGCCCCCGGAGAAAACATCACCAGCCTCGGGACGAATGGCAAGCCGCAGACTTCCGGCGGAACGAGCGCAGCGGCGCCCTTCGTGACGGGTACGATCGCCTTGCTTTGGTCGGAATTTCCTGGAGCCAGCGCCGCCCGGATCAGGCAAGCCGTGACGCAGGATGGCCGACGATCACGGAGAACCATCGTACCACCCGTACTGGATGCTTGGGCAGCATACGAAGCCATGAGCAAGGAACTAGCTGGGGAGAGAGCAGCGTGAAAAAGCAGCAGGCAGCGCGATCTAAGAACGATGAACGGCCCGCCCATCGCGTGCGGCTACCGGGATTTCTGATTGAAGAAGAGCTCGGCCTCGGTGACCTGATCAAGAAAACGACCTATGCGATGGGAATCAAGCCTTGTAGTGGATGTGAGAAGCGCGCAGCGGCACTGAACCGCTGGATGACCTTCTCTCGTTAGTGTCCGCAACCAGAAACCAGCATTGAAGGAGGACTACATGGAGCAACCTCAGACTGAAGTTCAAGAGCCAGTAATAACCACTCCCGCTGAGGTGAGGAATCAGTCGACAGAAGTCGCCACTCCCGTTCGTCCGGCGGCTGCCGCTGTTACCCCGCAGGCGTGCGCGACCTGCGGAACTGCGGCGGCCACCAATGGGGGAGCTGCAACCTCACCTTCCTGGGTCTACGCCATCGGTAACATTGAAGCGCGCTTCCCCAGCCTTTCCGTGGAGAAGGAGTTTGCCCAAGCCACTGGGAGAGCCGACACCGCCGGAAATACTGACCGGCAGGCGCTGCACACCGTGCTTTCCAAGCCGGAGAACCGCTACCTGGTGCGGCAGTGCTGCTTTGTCATGACGGTTGAAGGGCTGGAGACTTACATCCTCACGCCACGTGACCCCGCAGACCTCAGCCTGTTGGTGGAAGCCGTTCGCCCCAACCCCAGTCCCTTGGATCTTGACGTGGTAATCGGCGTGAAGGGACCGATCGCACCTCCGCAAATGTGCAACGGCCTGATGGTCCCTGTCGTGGTCTTCGACCAGATCTACTCCTTTGATCGCGATGCTTTTATGAAAGCGATTCCCAAACCTGATTCAAAGACTTCCGCGAAGGACTTTGCGCCCGTAGCCGCGGAGTTGTTCGACCGCGTCGTACAAATTGCCGACAACGCCGGAGCCACCGACGAGCATCGCGCCCTGAACTACCTGGCGGTGCGTTACCAGGCCATCTACGCCAAAGCCGGGGAGTACTTCTCGCAGAACAGTTCGCTCACCGGAGTGGACGTTCAGAGCTCGGCGCTCAGCGGTGTTCGCAACGTGTTGGATGTGATCTTCACCTACACCAACCGCAACACGGATGTGGACGACCAATGCTTTGTGCGGGTGGACGTGACCGACGAGTTCCCGTTCCTGGTGACCAAGCTGTCGCCATACTACGGCCGATAACTGAAAAACCGGAAGGAGAAATAATTATGAACATGCCAGCCCTTACCGCAGAAGCCACCCTCTACAAGTCGAGTGGGCAATACTTCTTTGGCACCGGATGGTTGCGCACAGCCGGCTCCCATCTGGAGCTGTCACAGTTGCATACGGGAATAGTCTGCAATGGGGATTGTCCGCCCCACTGCCACATTCACTGCCAGCCATGCCAGAAGGATCCAAGCGTACCTTCTGGATGTTCTCGGCAGTGCACTAGCATAGGCCCAGATTGCGATGGGGATTTCACGCTTCCGTGCGCAGCTAGTGCGTGCTGTCCTATTACATGTAGTGGGCAGTGTTCCGGCGCAAGCTGCGGTACCTATCCGACCTGTCAGAAAACAACGGGCACGCAGACTTGCACTGACTGCAACGGCAAGCCTTGCAGTCCGAGTCTATGTCCTTGTTGATGGTACGCGGTGACCTTCGCCGGACGCCCACCCTTCCGCCACTGTTGCGGAGGGTCGGAGCCAGAAGTGTCCGAATGGGTTGATATTCGGTATGCTCGGGATTGTGATCGTTTGCATCGTGCCCCCACCTTGCTGCGTGAGGCCTGCCCGACCGAAGTGTCCGACGAGTTTCCGCTCCTGGTGACGAAGTTGTCACCGTATTGCGACCGCTGATGTTTCAAGCGTGAAAGGAGAACTAAAGTGAGAATGCCAGGATTTACTGCGAATGCGGCAACGGCCCGTGGGAGTCGCGTGTCTTTTTCGGGTGCGCGTTACTGGGCCAACTCATTTGGCGATATGGTCACGGTGGCAACGCAATGTTGTCCGCCCGGGTTTGACACGACGGGTTGCTCACAACAAGTTCCGCCGCCGGACTGTACTACGCGGGGCTGCCCCCGGGGCTTGGTCTGCTGTGACTGCACCCTTACCCACTGCACGACTCCGGCAGAATGCAGGAGGGAGTGCTCACTGTGATTTGAACCAGGCAGCATTAGCTGTCACCCGTGTACGGCCATCGATTAAGCAACGTCGGAAGGAGAAGGAAATACAAGTGCCAGGCCGGGTGCCCCACTCAAGTTTCTTTTGCTTGAGTGGGGAGGTTAGGAGCAAGTGAACGAAAGTTTTTTCTATGGGTGAATGTGACGGCGGCGTTCTCTTATAGGGTGACGAGGCTGTCGCCGTGTTACGACCGGTGAAAGTGGAAAACCCCGGAGCGAGCGACCTGCGGCACGTGGTGATTGAAGTGGGGTGCTCCGCAACCGGGCGTGGCGGAGAGTGTTTTGGTGCGCGTGGAAGTGACGGTCGAGTTTCCGTTCCTCACCACCAACCCGCCAGAACGTGCGATGTAACCATTTAGCTCTCCGTGCGTGCGGTCTAGGCGGCAATTAGCGGCGTTTTCGGAGCACTGCCCAGAACAGACTTTTTCAACAGCCACAGGCGATTACACTCGCGACCGAAAATCAGCCACCAGGCACTCTGGCTGAGCCGCGAATCCGAAGTTATGCTGTTCGGGGTCAAGTTGACGTTAGCGACGCATCAGTACGCCCCACAATTCCCAACAGCAGGGGATTGTGGGCCGCCTATCCTGGTGACAAAATTAGTCGGAGTGTTTACGAGCGTTCAATAAATCATTGGAGGAGCGTTCAAATGATCACACTACCCGGGTTCTCCGCTGAGCTTTCGTTGTACGGGAGGAGTCAAGCCTATTATGGCGAGGCCGCCTGGGCGATGGAGGCAGGAAATAAGCTGCAGCCTGCCGGCCCCGTCGTCGGCTGCTGCCCGACGTGTATGATATTTTGTTTGAAGACTGGCACCTCCCAAAGTGTGTGCGCTTCCAGGTGTTCCCAGGAATGCCACAGCAACTGCGACGGCGGATGCGGTCCTTGCACTTGCAGTCAGAAGTGTTGCGGACCGGCCGGCTGCTCGACGGTGCCCTGCCAGGGTTAGACCATGCATAGGGCTTGAATGGTTGACTGATCAGCAAAGGCAGATGGGATGGCTCTGCCGCCGCGCTGTTTCGCTGGCTCATGCCGTCCGTACCGAAGAACCCTACCGCAGTTCTTGTCCCACATGGGGAAGAAAACAGGACGCGCGGGGCGTAATGAGAAGCCACAACGGCAGGTTCTCTGTAGCGCTCCATCCCAACAACTTGGAGTGCAATACGAGCCCGCGGCTTCCTCGCTCTCGTCAAGGCGTTTACAAAACTTTCCGTTGCGCTCGGAATGCTTGCCGCCGGCCCATACTTTCAATAGCGACCGCCGACAATCCGAGGTTGAGCTGTTTGGCGTCAAGTTGACGTATAACGCCCATCCCGTGCTTTTGAAGAACTCCGCCAAGTCGCAGGCACAAGGACGGAACGCCGACTATTCGCTCAAGTGGATTTCCGCCGCGAAATGCGCCCAATAGCATTCGTAGACCCTGGGGGCGTTTGAACTAAGCCTCCGGCGCGGCGGATGCTGCAGCGTCGGTCGTCCCTCAGCCTATTGACTGTGTAAGGCTTGGGTCACAAGGAGGCTTTTGTGACCCATCTTCGAAAGCTGATGCTGGACGAGCTTCAGCGTCGCAACTACTCTCAGAACACGGTTCGTTCCTACATCCATGCGGTGGAGGATTTTGCGAAGTACTTCCACCGTTCGCCCGACCGCCTCGGGCCAAACCACATCCGCGAGTACCAAGTTCATCTGTTTCGCGATTGCAAACTCTCGCCGGGTACGATCGAAGGTCGTACTGCCGCTCTGCGTTTTCTCTTCGTCAAGACGCTGAGGCGACCGTACCTTCCCGATCACATTCCATTTTCCCAAGCGTCAGAGGCGGATGCCCACGGTACTAAGCCAGGAAGAGGTGGCGCGGCTCATTGCTTCCTCCCAGAACCTGATGCATCGCACCATGCTGATGACGCTGTATGCAACCGGCCTGCGCCGGGCTGAACTATGCCACCTCAAGGTCTCTGACATCGACAGCCAACGCATGGTGATTCATGTTCGCCAAGGCAAGGGTGGTCGTGACCGCGACGTCCTGTTGACCCCGAAGCTGCTGGAAACCCTGCGTGAGTATTGGCGCTGGATGAAACCTGAGACCTATCTGTTTCCGGGTACCGTGAAGAACTGGCGGGCAGATGTGCCCATCACTGCGAAGGTCGTGTGGAAGGCCGTGAACGAGGCTGGTAAGCGCGCTGGCATCAGAAAGCGCGTCGCACCGCATTTGCTTCGACACAGCTTCGCGACCCACATGCTGGAAGCCGGCGCCGACCTGCGCACCATCCAGGTTCTGCTCGGCCATGCCAAGATCAGCGATACTGCACTCTACCTGCATCTGTCCCGCCGCCATCTGCAGGCGGTTGCCAGTCCGCTGGAAGCCATCGAAGTGTCCAGCCCGGACGAGGTGAAGCGCTCCAGGAGACTGCGGAAGCGATGAGCCGGCCCGCCCTCGAGGTGGCCGACATCGTCCGCGCAGCGGGCGACAGCTTTTGGGACAAGCACAGGTCGCACTTTGCATGGGTGCATCGCAAGGTGCTCGATGCCATCGTTCGCTGCCGCACCGCGGCACTGGGCGGTCATCTCGACAAGTGCACTCGCTGCGGCCATCAGGCCATCTCCTTCAACTCGTGCCGCAATCGGCACTGTCCCAAGTGCCAGGGGAACGCGCGCGCCAAGTGGTTGGCCGCGCGTTCGGCTGAGCTGTTGCCCGTGCCTTACTTCCACATCGTCTTCACCCTGCCGCACGAACTCTGCTCTTTGATCCTCCAAAACAAACGGCCGCTCTACGATCTGCTCTTCCGCACCAGTGCCGCTTCGCTGCTGGAACTCGCTCGCGATCCCAAGCACCTTGGCGCCGACATCGGATTCCTCGGCGTGCTCCATAGCTGGGGACAAAACCTCCAGATTCATCCCCACGTACACTACATCGTTCCCGCCGGAGGTTTGGCCCTCGATGGTTCCAGATGGATAGACTCGTCGCGTCGGTTCTTCCTGCCCGTCAAGGCACTCAGCCCTAGGTTCCGCAAAAAGTTCTGTGAGCAACTCTGGGAACTGTTCCAACAAGACAGACTTCAGTTCCACGGTTCACTGCAGCAACTTGCCTCACCTGACGCTTTCAGTAACTTTCTCTGGCAACTTGGTCAAAAGGACTGGATCGTCTACGCCAAGCCACCCTTCGGCGGTACCGAACAGGTTCTTAACTACCTGGCCCACTACACCCATCGCGTCGCCATCTCCAACCATCGCCTCGTGGCCTTCAAGAACGATCGCGTCTCCTTCCGCTGGCGAGACTATGCCCATGGCGGCAAGAACCGGGTCATGACAGTTTCAGCAGACGAGTTCCTGCGCCGCTTTCTTCTCCACGTTTTGCCCAAAGGCCTGGTCCGCATCCGCCACTTCGGCCTGTTCGCAAACCGACGACGGGAAACCGCCCTCGCACACTGCCGCCAGTTGCTCGGCGCAGTTGCCTCCGCCGATCGCCCCGAACCAACCAACCAGCTGCGTTGTCCCGCCTGCTCAGGCACCATGCTGGTCATCGAACGGATGACGAGTGCTCAACTTTACTCCCGGTTAGACCTGATCCTCTCTACCCTACAGAGGTGCTACGTTGACAGCTCATAGCACATCCAGGGTCCCCGACGTCTCTACCCCTGTCGCTCGAGAGCATGCTCGCACATGCCAGGGCGTCGTCCGCCCAAAAACTGTTCAAGTCCTCTCCCTACGACGCCTGCTTACGCATGGCAGAAGGCAATTCTGCTCACCTAACCCACTCCCACTACGCTGTCGGTCGAGCTTTGCGCAAAACACTCCCCATTACCCAGTCGACGCCATTGAAAATGCATAGGTAGATCACCGCATCCGCCGCAAACGCCGGAGGCTCAGTTCAAACGACTCTATCGAAACTGCCCCGGTCGAAAGAACCCGGCTCAATCCTGCCTCGTCTGCCGGGGCAGTCCCGATAGAGACCTAACGTTTGTCGTTCCTAATCCGGCCAGATCTCCCAGGAGCGGACTTTCTGGCCCGCTTCGCCGTAGCGGCAGTGAACCAAGAGTAGAATCCGAGTCTAGGGACAAAACAACATGGAAGGTCAGGAGTACACGAACCCATTCGTGGAGGTCCACAGGAAAGCTAAGGCTTTCAAGGATCGTATTAACGAAGGAAACAATAACAATGCTGAGGTTCGCAAAACCAGGGCGATTCAGGACGCGAATGATGTTTTCAAGAAGGAACGTGAAGAGTGATAGATCGGTCGCTGCAAAAGCCGATTATCGAGAACGATGCAAAAGTAGCAATTTAAGGCGCGATGCGAATGTCACAGACCACCATAGTTACTAACGTTAGAAATTAGATCTGTTCGACGAATTGAAGATCAGCACGAAGTGTTCGCAGGAGGCTTCTCGTGAGCATGAAAGCAAGTACCCGACAAATGGGCGACGTCACTATCGTCGACCTGACTGGACAGATCAAACTGGGCGAAGGTAGCTCGATTTTGCGCGACACGGTCAAAGACCTGCTCGGCAAGGCCGGAAGAAGATCCTCCTAAACCTGGGTGACATAAATTACATTGCCAGCTCCGGTATCGGCGAGCTGGTCAGTGCCTTTACGTCGGTTCGCAATCAGGGCGGAGAATTGAAACTCCTGCACCTGACCAAGAAAGTTCACGACCTTCTGCAAATTACCAAGCTCTACACCGTCTTCCACGTACTGGACGACGAGGCCGCCGCAGTAACTGCGTTCAGCAACTAGCTCTCCCATGTCAGTTTGATACGGGGGCATATGGGGAATGTCGGCTAACTTAACGGCGCCGCCGATGCGAGTCGGATTGTGAGATACGCAATGAAAACCGATTCATCGCCAGCATTAGCCTTGGGCACGCGGGACCGAAACGAAACTGCGGCGCGGGAGATCGCGCTGTGGCGAATTTATCTTCTGAGGGCCGGATACCTCTTGATTGCCGTCGGCATGGGAATGCAGAAGGTTCCTGCCTTCCTTCATCACAGGCCTTCTCGCCTTGGACTCGCCACCCGCAGCGACCAAATAGTGTATTGCGCCGGTGGGACTAGAAGTGGACGAACTGGCGCCACTGCGCTTTCCTTTGACGCCGGTGGAACCGCCGTTCCCACCGACTGGAGTACAAACCGGCCATCATCCCCAGTTTTGGCTTGAGCGATCTGTTTGGGTGCGTCTGCACTCGCTTCCCACAGAGTCACTGTCGATTTGGCGATTGGCGCATTTCCGCCAAGAACTTGACCTTTAATGATGTCGGCAGCAAAAGCTGTTCCGGCCAGCGTGAAGTAAAAAGTTAATGCTCCAAGCACCATGCTTAAAGTGTGTGTTCTGAAGCCCATTCTTCGACCCCTACACTACGAATGCGGTAAACAGTCTACTGCGATCTGTGTACGTTTGCCATGGTGGGGGCTGTCTGTTGGATCGTGTCGCAAAAGCGTAGCGGTAACTTGCTCCGGCGTCGATCGGGCAGGATCTCTTAAGACGCCGGACAACTACTTCGCTTAAATTAGCGGTTGTGAAGATACCGAGCGACAACAGGCCAACTCGCACCCAATCTGTCCAGGGCAGAATTATCAGCGAAATCCACTCGTCTACTCGTCTAGCTGTCCAGAAAACCGGGTTCCGGGAGGTTGGCACGCCAATTCAGGCCCACAGGGTTTTAAGGTAGCACTTATGAGTGGGAGCGGCCCATGGTCCTTTCTTCTACAACGAGGGTGCAGGGGAAAGGGGCTGCCGTGGAGTGCACCCTTGGGCTGAGACACGAAGTTAAGGGGGTTGTTGCCGTTCGCTGAAAAAACATTGTACGGCGTCCTGGGTTGTCGAGAATCGTTACCAGTCGGTGAAGCGGAGGCAGGCTCTGCCGGAGGGCAACCTGCCAAGGAATAGCCGACTGGAAACTCATCGAAGCCGATGAGCACTGGGAGCGACGACACCGGTTGCCGCTCTCGGCTTTGCCGAGGCCTACATCGGATCGATAGATTTCCTCATGCCTAAGAAAACTCATGCTCGTCTTTTCCCCAGCGCTGTCGAGAATCGTAAGCTTCGCTCGAACTCCAGCGGCGGACGATAGCCAAGCGCAGAATGCAAGCGCTGCTGGTTGTAGATTTTCTCCAGGAACTCACCTATCGAAGCCTTGGCTTCCTGCAGATTGCGGTATTCCGTGCGGTAGACTTCCTCGTATTTGAGGGTCTTGATAAAGCTCTCCGCCCGGGCATTGTCGTAAGGGTTTGCTACCCGGCTCATGCTGCTGCGAATGCCGCGTTGTTCCAGTTGTGCCCTGTAGTCCTGCGAAGCATATTGCACGCCCCGGTCGGAATGGTGCACCAAGCCAGGCCGTGGCCGACGTTGCCGCAGCGCCATGTGCAAAGCCTCCAGTACGACCGCCGCTTCCAGAGTGCGTTGCAGCGCCCAGCCGATGCAGCGTCGCGAAAAGGCATCCAACAGGACCGCCAGGTAAACGAATTCCGCTTGCAAGCGGATGTAGGTGATGTCGGCCACCCAAAGCTGATCGATGCCCGTTAGCACCATCCCCTCGGCCAAGTTCGGGTAGATGGGCAGCCCTGTGTTTTCGAGTCGGTGGTCAGAATGAACTTCCGCCGCCGCAAACCTAGCAGGTTGTCGGCCCGCATCCAGCGCAGTACGCACTTGTGGTTCACCGTCCAGCCCTGTCGCAACAGTTCGGCATGCACGCGACGATAACCGTAAGCGGGCCAGCGCCGCGCGACGCGTTGGATCTGGCTGCGTAAATCCATGGCGGCTTCTTGGGGTTGCGGTCGCGCCAGAAAACGGTAGTATCCGGCCCGGCTCACTCCCACGGCCTGGCAGAGCCCGTTCACCGCTGCCCCCGTTTCGACCGCTTGCTGGATTTGTTGATAGAGACGGCGTTGCCATTGGCGACGACTGGCAGGGGATGCTCCCTGAAACGCCGCAAGGCTTTTTTTAGGAACTCGATCTCCATCGCCTGCTGTCCGATCTTACGTTCCAGCTGGGCAATCTGATCGGCATCCAGTTTCGACTGCGGGCGGCTGCCGTTGCCGGGAAATGCCAGTTCACCTTTGGCCCGCCACTCGCCTTTCCAGGTCTCCAGCCGTTTGGGACTGACCTGAAACATGCGGGCCACTTCCGCGATACCTTTTCCGGACTCGATCTCGCGCATGGCGGCAATCTTCAATTCACGGGAATACTGTTGTCGGGGCACCAGCATAACTCTCCTCCGTTCAATGTAGCTGGCCCCTTAATTTGGGGTCTCATTTTTGGGGTGCACTCCACCGCCCCTTTCCCCTGCACCCCAATCCCCGCCGAACCTCCTCCGCTTCGCTTCGGACCATATCGCTTGACGATTCCGAACACTTGCTCCACAATCACCATGTCAGCGTCGCTTCGCTCCGACTGCTGTTCACCTTCGCTCCGGAACGCCGTTCGGCTTCCCTCCGGAATCGATGTTCACCTTCACCGGAATGCCCAGACTGGCGTAACGGAGCACGGAGAGTGAAGAATTGCCCGCCACTATCTTCATCAGGAAGGAAAGCTCGGAAATCTGTAGGCAAATTGTAGGCATAACTTGCCACCACCTGCTGCAATCGCCCCATTCTGACGCAGTAAGCGCGCTGTAGATTCAACAGCGTAGGCCCCTTCGGGCGGTTTCCTAAACCGTTGGTCGGCAGTTCGACTCTGCCCAGGGCCTCCATTTTCAACCACTTGCACGTGCACTCTCTGTGATTTGTGTTCAGTAGTGTTCATAATCACTGTACGCTTCCCGTCACGTCTGTCACGTCGAGTGCGACCATCTGGGGGGAGGGAGTCTGGAATCTCCATCATGTAGACGTTGCCCGTTGTCTCAATTGAGCCGTGGCCCATGTGAACTTGCACGTCTTTCAGCGAGCCGTTCTTCTGGTTAAGAGTCGTACAGGATCGGCGAAGCACCTGGAACGTAACCGGCACAGTGATCCCAAGAGTCTTAGCGATCGGCTGGATTCGTTTCTGCAGGAACACTCCCGGCCACATCGGCCGCCCGGTCTTCTCGCTGGGGAAGACCAGCGCATCGGCTGACGTGTTGGCGCATTGCGCTTTCCACTGCTCGAACGCTCGATGAATAAGCGGTGGGATGGTGATACGCCGGAAGCTAGCCTTACGCTTCACGCGCCACTCGTGTAGTTGCCCACGGTATGCGGTGTTGCGGATCTCGATGTGGTCGCCCTTGTAGCACCCCTACTGGATGCCGAAGGCTTCCGATGACCGCGTGCCGCCAAAAACGCCGAGCAGCAGGATGAGCCTGTCACGGACATCTGTGATGGACTGGATCAGGCGTAGCACGTCGGCCTTGTCTATGACGGCTTTGGCGTGGCCTTGCATGTCGGCATGGATACCTTCGCCATCGGATTCTTGGGGATCAGGTCGAGGTCCACGGCAATATCAAAGACGGACCGGAGCATCGTCTTGCACCTGGCCACGACGGATTCGCTGTACCCCTTTTCCGCCAGCACATTGACGAACGTCTGGCATTGATAGCGGTCAAAGTCGCCCATCGGTTTGTCGCCGAGTTCTGGGTGGAGATACAGTCGGACATCCGAAGAGTTGCCACGACGCGTGGCATCGTCCCACTTGCCCTTTCGCATGGGCTCGAAGCGGTTATCGTAAAACCATCCGAATGTGACGGCCTCCTTGATCGGATTCACCGTCCCAGTTTCGTGCTCTATGATTGCGCGGAGCTTTTCCTGCGCCTCCCACTTGCGAAGTTCAGACTTGGCGCCCAGCACGACGCCGCGGTGCTTGCGAACCTCGACGCCGTCCTCCATGACATAGACGAAATAGTGCCCATACCATTTCTTCCGCCGACCACCGCGTTCCTCGACGCGGCCGCGCTGATAGCGGTCTCGCATACTCCCTCCAAAGATAGCGTTCGAGGACACTATAGACCTCCAGAGTTGCGAGTGTGAAGTTCCAAGAACCTGTCGAGGTCGATACGCCTGAAGCGCAAAACTGCCTTCCTCTCGCCTAGTCGAATTACGGGGAGCGGTGGCGCGCGACGTCCGGTTACGTGGTCGCGCACCCACGCCTGAGAGACACACAACTCCCGAGCCACGTCTTTAGCCGTGAGAAGCTGTGTGGAATGCTGCTCGTTGCTGCCCATTGCACACGCTCCCCGCTCAATCGCGACTCGAACTCAAGACGGTCGGTGTTAAGGCGTAGCGCGAGTGGCCCCTTACATCCTTCGCGGATCTTCCCAACGATTATTTCGTCCTCCCCGGTCGGCTCTCCCTGTTGGTTTTCTGGGACGTGGAGGAGTAGAACCACATGCGAGTGGCCGGCAATGTCGCCCGAGCACTTCAGGTCAAGCATTGTGGGCCGCCGGTTGATTTCCTTGTTCTGTGCGTTCGAGAGATGCGACAGTTGCAGAACCGGAACCTTGGTTTGCTTGGCGAAGGTCCGAATCATCTTCGACACGTTCTCTAGCCGCCGCGTGTTATCCACTCCAGGCGCATCAATCAAGCCGATGTGATCCACGATTACCAGCTCGACCTTATCCCGAATGACAGACAGGCGCGCGCGGGCAAGTAGCTCGGTGATGCTTAGGCTGGCTGTGGTGTCGAGCTTTAGCGGCCATCCGGCTATCACGTTGCCTGCTTCCTCTATCCGCTTCCGCTCGCTAACATCGAGAAGCCTTGGGTTACCGAGCATTTATGCAGGGATTCCCGTCTCGGCTGCCAGCATCCGGCGAATCAACGGATCTCCGTCCATCTCTATCTCAAAGAACTTGACCGGAACCCCGTGCTTGAGATTGCCGCTGGCGATCTGCTTTGCAAAAGCAGTCTTGCCGCGCCTCGGAAAGGCGCCCAGCGTCCACACCTCGGTTGGTCTGATTCCCGTTGTAGCGTCATGCAGTTTCTTGAGGGTCGTGGTTAGCCCAAGTACATCCGCCGTGCTCTGGCTTTCCGTCTCTATCGCCCCGAGAGTGGCCCATACCATTTCAGGGAAGCTCGTTTCCTTCTGGGTGATCCAGTTGGAGCGAATCTCGTATAGGTCCTGCTCCAGGCCCCCGAGCACTTCTTCTAGTTCGCACTTGGTTACGGCCTTGGCTTCCGCATTCTCAATAGCGGTCAAGACGGCGCGCATTCTAGCCTTCTCGCTGACGATGCCAATGTGGTGCGAGATACTGGTACGCATCACAACCCCATCGGACAAATCATCAAGGTAGCCGCGCCCACCAGCCGCTTCCAAATCTCCCCTTCGATCCAACTCCTCCGCAAGCGAGACTCCTCGACGAGCTTGCCTTGCTGACGCAAATCGCACATCGACCGATAGATTCGCCGGTTGGCGTCAAGGGAAAAATCGGAGGGCGAAAGGAGCTGCGCGGCCTCATCGCAATGCGCGTTGTCAAGCATGATTGAACCCAAGATGATGCCTTCGGCTTCCCGGCTTGCGGGCGTCTCGAACACTGTCGCGTCGTTCACGGCCGCGCCCCTTCCTGCTCCTGGCGCCCTGCGCGATAGCGTCTAAATTGGTCTTTTAGCTGTTCGTCTGGTGGACGTTGGGCGACAATCGGAGTTTGCTGGTGTCCACTGAACCCGTTGCCTGCCCCGGCGTACTTCCACTCTTCCGGGTCGTCGTCGTAACGGCCCCCGTTGAACCATTTGGTGGGGAGTGGTATCAGGTTCTTTTCCGGCCGGCTGCCCTGAGCGGATCGGGCGTACTGATCCTGCTTGCCGCCGAGCCAATCAGCCGCAGCCTTCTCGTCTCCATCGAAATCTCGCTTGGATACGGTGACAATGGCCTTCTCAATTGCCTTGATACCGTCAACCTTCGCCTGCTTCCGGGGGTACTTGCTATAGAGCGCCGTTGCCATCAGTGTGCGAGTAGCCTCAGCCTGCTTCCCGCTCTGCGTGGATGCCTCGGGCTCTCTCTCCTGGGTCTGTGCTACAAGCGAACCTTCCTCCGGTTCATTCGCAGAATGAACAAGGGATTTACCTATGCCAGAGCCAGAGCCAAAGCCAGAGCCAAAGCCAAAGCCAAAGCCAAAGCCAAAGCCTAGGCAACCATTGACTACGGTTTGGCTAGCCGTTGGCTGACTATTGGTTTCACCGCTCAAGAATGCATGAAGGGCGGCCTTTGGTGGCTCCGCTCCTAGCACCTCATGTTCCCCGCGCCGGCTTGCTGGTGGGAGGCGTCCCGGTTTCCCAATGCCAACCCAGTAGCCCCATTGCTTTCCTGTAATGGCGTCACGCCAGAGAAAAAGCATCGCGCACGTACTCAGCAAGAATTCCTTCGACTTTCTCTGCCGTGTCGATGTCGGGTCGGTTGAATGCATAGACGTTGGCATAAATTCGGTGCGGATCTGCCTCGAAGCTCCCGTTCGCCAAGGCAAGAGGTACTAGGTTCGCGTACTCGGCGCGGTAGCTAGGGGGTTGCACCAGCTTGAGTTTGTCGCTACGCCAGAGGGCCTCGCCGTCAATGACTCTCTTAGGCGTGGTACACCTCCTCCGTTTTCACTAGGCAATAAACTGGGCTAAAAAAACCGTGGACCTTCCCCTCTACTCGCTCAGTTCTCTTCTTGTTGGCATAATCAGCGCCACAGAGTTTCTTCGTCCTTCCCTGGTGGTTTGCTGCCGGCATGGTTTGATTGACTTGTTGCTCAGGACCTGTGGGGCGCCTGAGCTAGATTGGAGTATTACGGGGCATACCTAGAGGCATTAGGATTCCTCTCCATATTGTTTTCCCGGTTCGGCCTGGCTCGCTCGATATTCTGACTCAGCGGCTGGGGACCATTCCCAACGCTGGCTCCGTGGGCTGCAAGCTGCTATTCGAAGATCGATCCTTGCAACATGCAGGTATGTTCTTCAACCGGTCGACGAACCTGAATAACCTGTGGTGGAATTGGCACTATTACAAGGGGCTGCCCTCAACTTTCCGAGGTGCGAATGTCCCGCGCGCGGTCCCCGCACTGACGGGCGCGCTGTTGCTGATGGAGCGCGATGTCTTTGAAAAAGTGGGCGGGTGGGATGAAAGTTATGTCGCCGCAGATTTTGAGGATTCGGATCTTTCCATCCGGCTATACAAGCAGGGACTTTGTGCGTGGTATGAGCCGACAGCAGAGCTCTGGCATCTGGAGGCACAGTCGCGGCCTGACACGGCCGAAAACCGCTGGCGCCGCAATTCGACCTACTATAACTGTTGGCTCCAGTCGAGCCGGTGGTCCCCCGTCATTGAAGAGATAATGCGGCTATTCGATAACGACGCCTGAGGCTTCGTCGGCCACGACGGGTAGGTCACCAGCATCTGCCGCTGGTTGATGTTTTATAGTCCTTAATACCACCCAAGCGAGCAATAGAGGTCCCACCACAAGCGAAACTACGTACATCCGAAAGATCACCAAAACAAACCCGTTCTTGGACACATGCCAGAAACGAACCATGAATGACTGTGGCAGAGAATATTGTCTCAGGTCTATGCTCTTCCAAGGCGGCGCATCGACAGGAGGAGCCCAAACCCAGACATGCGCAGGCGTCCACATCACGGGCGCCGTGCCGCCATGGAGCCATATCCTGAACAGGCGTGCGTTTAATTCGATGTGGTTCCACACGCTGTCGCCGCTAATCCACTCGAAGGTATTTTGGCCGGCATTCTTCATGGCAAGATCCAGCACGCCATAGTAGTAAAAGGCGCCCAGGAATGAGATGACCAGCCCCACCAACGCGAGGGCTACGAGAGGGCCGTCTCGCCGCCAACGGAAACGGGGCCACGCCGCGCCAATGCACAGAATCAGTGGAGCAATAGCAACGTGCATGTAGCGGCATCCCCAGACTTCGTCCGTAGGAGACCTCAAGAGCGAAATCAAGCCAAGGGTGCACGCCGTCACCAGCAGGGCATAAATCACGATGTCGCGGCGGGCTCGAAACGCTCGCGGAACCGCATAGAGACTCAGCAGCAGTACTGGGGCGTAGATGAACAGCCCTTTCGTGGGGGAGCCAAAAGTTCCGATCATGTTGCTGAAAAACTGGAAGGGGGAGTCGATGAGCCACAGGCGGAAAGTGTCGGCGCCGCCGCCGCCACGAGGAGCCCAATAAAAATGGCGTCCCCAGGCGCCCAGGGCCCAAATGCCGCCAATGGTAAGCGCTACGACCAATAGCTGCGCCCGCCGCCAGCGCCAATCGTCTCCGAATTGAACATAAAGTAAGTAGGCAACCGCTGGGCCCAGAACGATCCCAGTGGACTTCACGGTCATGGCAAGACCGCAGGTTGCGGCGAAGAAGAGCAGTCGCGGCCAAGTTCGAAGCTTTCCGTCAGCAAGCGCCAAACAACCAGCCAGAAGCACAAAAAACGATTGCTTGGTTTCCAGGCTGATGTAAGCATAGGGCCACAGCATGGTGCCGAATGCGCCGGTCAGCGTCAGCAAAAGGCCCATGCCTGGCGAGCACAGCTTGCGCAGCCAAAGGTAAAGGACCGTCACCAGACCGGCGGTCAGCAGCACCGGCTGAAACGACAGCATGAAATCCGGAGACACGAACATTTTGCCGAGTTTGATAAATGGAAGGTCGAAAAGCACTGGAACCGGCCCGTGGCGGGAGCACAGCATCGGGGGAATCGGCCGCCCTTTCACCCATGCATTTGCGACCGCCATCATTCGCTCGCCTGAATCGATTTCCTCGCCTGTGTAACCCTGACCTCCGACGCTAGCTGGAGACAAGGATGCATAAAGTCCGGACAACCCGAGGAATAGGAGAACTGCGGTCTGTCGCGTTGGGGTGAATCTTCTCCACATGTCACGCAGCGCTTGCATCAGCTACTCGGGCCTTTCCAACCATCTGCCATCCCCAAGGGGAAGAGTTAAGGTTCAGGCGAAACAAGCGGTGAAACACGGCCATGGCTAGCTGGGCGGACTGGGACGGCGAAGGGTTCTGTCGCGCGCTCACGTCTTCGATCAGCTTTTCCCCACGGAGCACAATCAGGCAGCGGTAGAGATTGAAGAACGGGAAACCTGCTCCGGTGACTCGTTCGGGGACGTACCCTGCGTCGCGAAAAAGCCGTTCAATGTCGGCCGGCCGGAAGTGCTTGCGATGTCCTATGTGCCTGTCGAAAGCCGACATCGGACCCCCAGGGGCGGTGACCACCAGTTTGCAACCAGGAGCCATGTATTTTCGAGCTCGCCGCAACAACTGAAGCGGATTGTCCACATGTTCGATGACCTCTGAACAGACCGCATGCGTCGCCCAGCCACGCAGGTCTTCGGGCGGGTCAGGATCCTCGAGGAGGTTGCATTGCAGGAATCGCGCATCCGGGACCTTGCGACGGGAGATCTCCACGCCAGATTGGCTCAGCTCAAGTCCCGCGATTTCAGCCTTGGGGAATGCCGCCTGGACTGCCGCAGCCATGTCTCCCTGTCCACTGCCGACATCGAGCACGCGAACGCCAGCACCTGCGTTGCGCAGCCCTAGAAGCGAAAAAATCACCCTTCGACGGTACCCCTGGGCAGGGTTCTCCTGCGCAGCCTGGCTGTACTCATCCCAGTGGCGATTCCAATCGTCGCGAGCTGCTGACGTGACGTTGTGTTTCGAATTGCTCACAGTCGCCCCGCCTGCAAGTCGGGCAGCATGGCCAACATGGAATCGCGCAAGGCCTCGCGTGAGCCCGCGCGGCAGCTCCAACCCAGACGGCGAATGCGGTCGGTGTTGAGCCGGACGATAGGCACGTCTCCCTTCCAGCCGCGATTTCCGCCAGTGTATTCGAACTCCACCTGTCCCGTATCTAGTCCGGCGCATTCCGCCGCCAAATGCGCGATCTCCTTCACTGTGATGTAGTCGCCCGTGGCCACGTTATAGACGGCGAAATGTCGAGTCGATGCTCGCGCAGCCAGCAGCACGGCCGCCACCACGTCAGGGACGTGAATGTACGACTTGCTCTGGGTACCGTCGCCGAGGATGTGCAGTTTGCGCGGATTCTTCAGCAACTGGCGCAGGAAGTCGAAGCCTACACCGTGGGTCTGGCGCGGCCCCACCACATTTCCAAAGCGGAAAACTCGGCCGGTGAAATCGAACATGTGGCAGTAGGAACTTATCAGAGCTTCGCCCGCCAGCTTACTGGCCCCATAGGTTGAGATGGGGACGAGTGGACCATAATCTTCGTCCACTTCCTTCTCTCCCAAGTCACCGTACACGCCGCTGCCTGAAGCGTAAAGGATGGTTGTGGTTCCCGACCGGCGCATGGCCTCAACTACATTATTGGTGAGATAAGTGCCTTCGCCGAAGTCAATATCAGGCTCGGTAGCGGCGCGCGCGATGTCGGGATTGGAAGCCAGATGGATCACGGTGTCGTGTCCGCGCATGGTTGCGATGAGCTGATCGACATCCTTTACATCTGCGCGCACGACCTTGAAGCGCAGATCACTGAGATGCTGCTGGTAATGCCACTCGCGGCCGGAGGAAAAATTGTCGTAAAGGGTCACGGTCTCTACCATCGGATCGGACAGCAAGCGATCGGTGAAGTGGCTGCCAATGAATCCAGCGCCGCCAATAAGGAAGTACCGTTTCAAAGTGCCGTGTTCTGGTGTCATAGTGCAATCTCGATAGTCTCTCCAGACTAGCATGTCTTCGCGCGCTGGGCGCTCGTTTCTAAAATGCTAAGATGGAGAGCGGCTCCGTTCTCTCGCTCCGGAATTTTCCATGTCCAACAAAAATGTTTCTCAATGGCTGAGCACATCGCCGATTCTATCGGTGCCGCGGCGTGCGACCTGGCGTGTAATCACCTGGCTGCTTGACCAGCGCAATATGACGGCCGTCCCGATCACCGATAATTCTTATCGCGTGCGAGACTACGCGCTCATCGGCCAGGTCATGGCCGAAACCGACATGCTGCTATTGCGAGACGAAGCCTATCAGGTGCTTTCCTGCACGCGGGCCACGCTAAAGATTCCCGGTGACATCGCCGAAGTCGGCGTCTATCGCGGCGGATCGGCCCGTCTCATGTGTGAGGCGCGAGGAAGCCGGGTGCTGAACTTATTTGACACCTTCGAAGGATTGCCGAGCACCGATTCGCTGGATTCTCGCTTTGCCGGTGGACAATACGCGGCCTCTTTCGAAGCGGTACGGACCTACCTCGCACCCTTCCCGGATGTCCATATCTACAAGGGGTTGTTTCCTGCGACCAGCGGACCGATCGTGGATGCGCGATTTTCGTTTGTACACCTGGATGTGGACCTTTACCAGCCCACGCGCGATTCTCTTGAGTTCTTCTATCCGCGGGTCAACTCGGGGGGAATGTTCCTGATTCACGACTACCTATGGGCGGAGGGTGTTCGCAAAGCAGTACAGGAATTCTTCGGGAGCCGGCCTGAACCGATCCTGGAACTTGCGGGCGCCTATTGTGGAGTGGTTAAACTCTAGTCTCATTCAGTGCCGATCACTGATGCAGTTAGGCTCAATGAGACTTTGCAAACCGTGAACAACCCTATTCCGAACTTATAGCGGTAACAGCGAATTTGGCTGGGCAGGAATCCGGCTTGCACCAACAGTGGCCAGAAGTCGCGGAGATCGTAATACATTTTGTGATCATCCATTTCTTCGGTAGCCGAAGGACTGGTTTTCAGCCGAAAAGCCGCCGTCTCCAGAAACCATTTGCCGCGCCAGGTTGGCACGCTGAGAAGGCAGGTGCCACCCGGCGCCAGGATGCGGCGAAGTTCCTTGAGCGCCGCCAGCGGCTCCCATACATGCTCCAGGACCGAGATGCACATTACCAAGTCCTGCGATTCCGATTCAACGGCGTTCAAAACGCCGGGGAGATAACCCTCCAGCGCGCGCACTCTCGGATGCGTCTTTAGATCGGGAGAGAGTGTTACATCGGAGAGCACGGCCGATTGGACCTTGTCCAGGACGGTACGCGCAAACATCGCATTGTAACCACATCCAAGGTCCGCGATCCGCATCTGGCGGAAATCCTTGACGCTGCGCCGTATCTCGCGTCCCGAGAGCCAGACCCCTAGCCGATCCACCAAGTTCAACGACCAGCGTTGGCCGAGTGCCTCTTTGCGCAATGGTTCAGTTTCTTGTGGAGTACTTAGGTTTGACATAGAGGGCAGTAGCGTGTAAGAGCAACGTAAAACCGTAATTGATACATGCGACACTAATCAGCAGCAGCCCAAACACGGCGAAGTGGCTGAGCCGGAACAAGGCTTCGCTGGTAAGGCGGAAGCCGGCTTTCCAGTACTGGACCACTAGGGGCGAAACAAACGCGAGCCCCGCCAGGAATGTGATCCCGCTAAATGCCAGCGAGCGTGTATAGCTAAAAATCCCAAGCCATTTCCTGGTCGCTTTTCCCGAGTAGTCGTACAGCACTTGGGCGACGCATCCGCAGTAGAAAAATTGCAGACCAAAAATAGTTAATGCAAGGCCGAGCAGCATCCAGTGTAGCGAAAAGGTAATGGGACCGATAGCGATAGGCCCGCCCGCCAGTGGGATGGTCAAAAGGAGTCCCAAGGCGAGCAAGATGACGCCAGGTTTCAGGACGAAGAAATCTGCGCCGTTCACCAGCATTGCCTTCAGGTTGATCCAGCCGGCATGCCAGGGAGAGAACCAGCCGGCGCGCTTGTGATGGCTTACGCGGCCCTCGGAGTCCTTCAAGAAGCGGACCGGCACTTCGGCCGTCTTGAGATCCATGTGTACCGACTTCAGCACCATCTCGGAGGCGTATTCCCATGACTGCGATTGCAAGTCCATGCGGCGCAAAGCCAACAGAGAGATGCCGCGCATTCCGCAGTGAATATCGGAGAAGCGGCTGCCATACAGCAGGTTCAGCAACTGGGTAGTAACCGGCGTGCCGAAGTAGCGGTGCAGCGCCGGCATCGAGCCTGGCTCGATGTAGCCTCGGAAGCGCGATCCCATCACGTATTCGTAACCTTCGTGAAACTTCGCTATGAACGGCTCCAGGTTACGAAAATCGTAGGTGCAATCGGCGTCGCCCATCAAAACATAGTCGCCGCGAATAAATGGGATGGCATCGATATAGGCGCGGCCCAGCCCGCGCTTAGGCGCCTTCAACACGCGAGCGCCCTGCGCCAGCGCCACCTCAGCCGTCGCATCCGTGGAGCTGTCGATGATGAGGACCTCGCCCCGCACGTTGGCGCGGCGAAGACCTTCCTGGCACCAGTCCACGAACTGCCCGATCGTCTGTTCTTCGTTTAGAGCCGGAATGGCGATGGAAAGCTCAGGCTCGGCGACGTCATTGGCTGGTACCAGCAGCCGCAGCTCGCTGTCCTTCACCGCGGGCTCTGAAACAGAACTACCGACCATGTAGGAACTGCCGATCATAGACTTTGCCTACAACTGGTAACCCGAGCGTGCCGCGTCGGTGTGGAACATCAGCACGGTCTCGAGCGAATACTCCCGGAGATCTTTCCCGACCGTCTTGAGCTTCGAGAGCACACTGTCGGTCGCCGTGATGATGTGGCATCCAACGTCGTTAGCCTGGAAAATATTCAGCAGCTCGCGCGGGCTGGCCCAGAGCAGCTCGACGTTGGGATAAGCCGAGACCAATTTCACGGCGGACGCCATCAGCGGCACCGGGTCCTCTCCGGTGTCGGCGATCCTGCCGGCGAACACCGAAACCACGGCCGGCGCGCCTCCGGCGAGCGCCGCAGATGCGTCCCGCACTTGATCCAGCGTCAGGATGGCGGTGACGTTCACTTTCACTCCCGAATGCGCCAGCCGGTGTACCAACTCCATCGACGACTGGCGGCGAGTATTCGTCACCGGAATCTTGACGTAAACATTCTTGGCCCAGCTGGCGATCTTGTGCGCCTGCCTTTCCATCTCGCAAAATTCATCGGCGAAAACCTCGAACGAAATCGGCCGCTCGGTGACAACCTCCAGGACCTCATGCGCGAATGCCTCATATTCTTTGACGCCGGCAGCGCGCATCAACGTGGGATTGGTGGTGAAACCGCTGATCAGCGTATTGGCTTGCGCGGCCACGATCTGCGCCCAATCAGCTCCGTCGGCGAACAGCTTGATCTTCAGCTCGGAGATGCTTCTCACGACGGCTCCCCCGTTTTCAGGATCCAGTCAACCGCTTCGGGAAGGGAGCCCACGCGCGCATCGGGAGCCGCTGTCGGAGCCTGTTCGGCGTAGCCGTGGTCAATCCAGATGGTCTTGCATCCCGCATTGGTTCCGGCATCCATGTCGCGCCAGCGATCGCCGATCAGGTAGCTGCGGCCCAGATCAATTCCGTACTGCTGTGCCGCGCGCGTAACCAGGCCAGGGCGCGGCTTACGGCAATCGCAGTCATCTTGATCATCGTGGAAGCACGTCAGCACGTCGTCGAGCGGCAGCTCGGTGCGAAGCCGGCGGTCCAACTGCTCTACGGTGTCACGCTTCTGGACTCCGCGGGCGACGTCCGGCTGATTGGTAACCACCAGCAGAAGGAAATCACGTTCCTTGAGCCGGGCCAGCGCCTCGGCTGTTCCGGGAGGTATTCGCAGCTCGGCGAGTTGCGTAGGACCGTAAGGCTTGCCATTCCGGACCAGGGCCTCGTTCAACACGCCGTCGCGATCCAGAAAAACGGCGCGGTGCAATGGCCGGGCCGCGACAGATTCCCACTTCGTGGCGTTCTGTTGCAGCGCCGGGTGCGAGACCACCAGGTGCCAGACGATGGCCTGAAAGGCCTCAGCGTGCGGAGTGATGCGATCCGGATGGACCACGGGAATCAGCACACAGGCATCGGCTACGCGCGCGGTATAGCCACCGTCGCGGCCTACAATCCCGAGGACGCTCGCGCCCACCGATCGCGCATAGTCGAGCGCGGCTACGATGTTGGGGCTTACGTTTCGCTCGACGCTGCCGCCTCCCACCGAGAAGACCAGGACCGCGTCTTGGGATTTCAGATGGCTGGTCCGCAGCCATGCCGCGAAGACGGTCGCCCAGCCTTCGTCGTTGGTGCGAGCGGTCAGCTCCGAGATGTTGTCGGTGGGCGCGTAGGTCTCAATTCCAGCCAGTTTGCGGAAGTCGTTCACCGCATGGGAAGCGTTGGCGGCACTGCCCCCGACGCCAAGTATGAACAAGCGGCCGGAACGTTCGCGAACCCGAACCAGAGAAGCGACCATCTCCTCGATGGCTGCCGTATCCAGCCGGCGTGCAATTTCTTCCACCTCAGCAAGAAAGGAGACCGAAAACACCGAGGTTTTACCTCTCTTGGACATCGTATACAGAGTTTCAGCTTAACATAACTGCGAGGAGCACTATTGGCAGGGGCTGAAGCCCGAGTCGTTGTTGACCCACTGCGGCACGTCTGAAGACGTGTCCTGACACAAGATGGACCATTGCGGCAGGGTGCCCGTCACAGTACGATTCATGACCTTTCTTGCGCATCGCCCAGCACGCCTAAACAGGCTGCGCCGCGTCGGAAGACGCGCCTTGGGCTTCGGACAGCACGCCTAGAATACTTTCCGGTGCAAAATAGCGCTTCCTGAGAAGCTAATTGGTGTACAGACGGGGATTCCTTAGGGTTGAGGCAGGAAGTTTTTCGGGTTGCTCATCTCATGACGGGCGATTTCGGATTTCCTAGGCTGGTTGTGCGACTAGCCAACGTCCCACGTTGATGAGGTTGTCGGCGATGACCCCCATCCCTACCCATCTCCTCATGCCATCGGCCCCGTGGTAGCGACAACGCGCCAACCCATGCCGCCGCTTGACCACGCAGATCCGGCCTTCACATCCCGTGCGCCACTTCTGGCCTCGCTTGAACCAGTGCTGCTTCTCCAGTCGTCGCCGTTCTGGGCTGCGGGTGCCGCGGTTGGGCACCGAAACGTACTTCACGCCCAGGGCGTGCGCGCCTTCTTCGTTGGCGTGCGAGTAATAACCAGCATCCGCCGCCACCCATCGCGGCGTACGCCCCAACTTGCGCCGATGCACCTCCACCGCCGGCAGCAGCAAGTGCCGGTCACTGGGCCGCTCCTCGTAGACCTCGTAATGCGTAATGATCTGGTTCTCCGCTTCCTGCAACTGCACCAGTTTGCCGAACTCGTTGGGCTTGCCTGCCTTTCCCCTGCGGATAATCTCGCTGTGCGGCTCAAACAAGCTGACCAGCTTTCCCGGAAATTGGGTCAAGCCATCGAAGACTCGCGCCTTGGTCTGCCGCACTACCCGACGCACGCGCTCGGCCATCGTTTGCAGCCGTTCCCCAACCGACGCACAGGATTGCCGCGGCCAGTCGGCAGAGCCTCGACTTCCTGCAACACGCGGCGCGAATTGTGGAGAATCTGTCGCGTCACGCGTAGCAGTTGCCGATATTCCTTTTTGCGCTTCAGCTCCGCCTCCGGTCCTTTGTGGCGGAGGGCTTGTCCGATGGCAATCACCCGCTTGGTCACCGTGCGCATCCGGTTGCGCACTTTCTTTTTCAGACTGCCCGCTTTCCCCTCGATCTGCTTCATGGTCCGCGTCAGCACCCGCGCGCCATCGTTGAGCACGCCGCTGTCGGTGGGATAGTGAATGTTGCTTTCCACCACCGTTGTGTCCACTCGCAGCTTGCGCCCTTGAATCACATGACGCTCTTGCGCCAAGCCCACGATCCGGTCGTGCAACTCGCGGATCGTCTCCGGCCCGATCGCCTGCCCCAGACGAACGAGCGTCTTTTCATCCGGCACCTTTCGCCAGGCCAATCCGGCAGAAACTCCTATACACCACGTTGGCGCGTACCTCCCGTTCCACAATCTCCTAACTCCAATTGCGCACGTGCTTCAGGATCAGCATGCGCAGCGCTGCTTCGGCTGGGGTCTGCCGCCGCCCGCGCGTGCGGCTCCGCCGATGCCGTTTTCCTTGCGCCTGGTAGACAGCTTCCAGCAGTTCGTCATCCTCCAACAACTCATCCACCACCCGCATCCACGGTTCCCACAACTCGGCTACTTCCGGCAAACAAACCTTCCCACAAACTCGGCTGTTGGTGCCGCAATTGGATCACTGGCCTTCCTCCCGACGTTAGTGAACTCAACCGCTCAAAGCAACGTTGTAGCACGTACTCTTACACTTGCAGCCGCGAATTTACTGCTAAATAGTGATTACTTTTGCACCGGAAAGTAGACTAGACAGGCTGCGCCCCGTCTGAAGACGTGCCCTCACACAAGTTCGATCCCATCGGGGCACAAGTTGCGCCCTTTCAAGAGCGTGAATATTTGAGTTCTTCCTCGGCCTGTAAGTCGCGCCCTGATACCACTCAGAACGATCTAGGAGAGAAGCGCTACGACGGAACTTTTTCCGATCCACCTGCCTCCTTTAGAAACTCTGCGGTGTCTTGCAAGCCTTCGGGAGAACCGATTTCATAAAACCGCTGATGCACCTCGAAGGCCGCCAGCCTACCGACGTTGAGCAAGTCCTGGTAGACAGTAGCAAGGTCGCGTGCCTGATCCGGGGGAATCGCCTCGAAGACGCTGCGGTGAAAGGCACCCAGCCCATAGTCGATGTGGCGCATGGCAGGAGTGCGATTGCGCTTGTCGTAGCGCAGAATCCGGCCGCCGACGTATTCAACGTTGCTGCTGTCGTACAGACCCTCGTTGCGATACACGGTCATGAGTCCGGGACAGCGGCCCTGCCGGAAAGCCGCTTCCACCGCCGCGTAATTGCACGGGAGGTAGGAATCGCCATAGAGCGCGAAGAACCGCTCTGGCAACAGCGGCAACGCCTGGCGGATGGCGCCCGCAGTCCCCATCAGCACCGGGCCGTCGAAGGAGTAGTCGATTTCGATGCCGAGCTCCGCACCGTCGTGAAAACGCTGCTGAATGCTCTCGCCCAGATGACCCAGCAGAAGCACCACGCGCCGGATGCCGTGGCCCTTGAGGAGTTGGAGCTGGTGCCACAGGAAGGGGTGGCCTGCGACTTCGATCAACGCCTTGGGGATGCGCTCGGTAAGGGGCCGCAGACGAGTCGCCAGGCCCCCAGCCAGAATGACCGCGGGCATGAGTTCGAGGACTTGACTCATGGCTTGCCTATTCGTGCGAGATGACGCGTGTGCCTTCGAAGTCGAAGCGGAACCTTACTTCCTTCAGTCCCTGCTGGCGCATGGCATGGCGCAGCCGGGGCTTGTCCCCGGCATAGAACATCAGGAAGCCGCCGCCGCCGGCGCCGATCAACTTGCCGCCGAGGGCGCCGTTGGCCATGGCGCAATCGTACCATTGATTGATTTTTGCGCTGCTCATGCCCTTGCTGCGCTGCTTCTTGCGCTCCCAGTGGACATTCATCAGGCGGCCGAACTCGGCCAACTCGCCGTTTTCCAGGGCCTGCTTGCTGCGGCACGCGAGATCCTTTATGAAGTGGAGGTTGTCGGTCATTTCCGCGTCGGCCAGTTTGCTTTTGTCGTCCTGCTCTTTCAGAATCGCCGATGCCGAACGCGAGTAGCCGGTAAAGAACAGCAGCAGGTTGTCCTCCAGGTTGAACAAGGTCTCTTCCGAAATGGCCAGAGGCCACGCTTTCACCTGGCCGTCTTTGCCGAATTCGAAGCTGGTGATGCCGCCATAGGCTGCGATGTATTGGTCCTGCTTGCCGATGGGCTCTCGAAGAATGTCGATCTCGACATGACACGCTTGCTCCGCCAGTTGGGCTGGATGAATCAGGTTCTTCTTGTAAGCATGCAGGGCTTTCAGGAGCGCAGTCGTGAAACTGCCAGAAGAACCGAGGCCGGTCCCGGCAGGAATGTCGGCCATGCTCGTGATCTCAAGATTGCGCGTCTGTATGCCGACGTCCCGGAGGGCTTCGCGGATTATGGGATGCTGGATCTCATCGATCGAGGAAACTTCCTCTAGATGGGAATACTTGAGCAGGAAACCATCGACGAAACGGGGATGAACATTAATATAGACATACTTGTCGATGGCCCCGGCAATCAAAAAGCCTCCGTGCTGGCAGGAATAAGAGGGCAGGTCAGTGCCTCCTCCGCCCAACGAGACCCGCAAGGGTGAACGCGTGATAATCATGGATTACAGTAATGCGCAAACCTTCGGCCAGCACGGCTGCGCGGTATGCGCGATGCCGTAAAGTAGAATACAGCACAGGTCCATCCCGGTCGCATGTTTTGCTTACTGGATTGCTTTCACCGTTGAGACGTCGATATAGGTGAAATGCGCTGTCAAAATGATAAGTCATTCCAATTCTAGGCGTAGAGTGCGAATCCAAAGCATTGGCGGCCTTCCCGATCTTGGCATTTGAAGGGCCGGCAAGTTGCAGCCAGTTGCAGATTTACCTGAGGATCATTCATCCCGACGACACCAGAGTTATTGTGCAAAACCGTATTGTACCAGCATGGTCGCGGGCCAGTTGGCGGTTTCGCTATGACGCTGGATTGCTTGGGTCGGCCAATCTTGAGTGCGGCCTATATATATGTAGATCCGTTGCCATCGCATATTCTGGTAATCGTAACTGCGGGAAACGATGAGAGCTCGTGTCTCCCCGGTCACACTTTGCAAGAAGCTTCTAACGATGCGTAGTCCTCCGAGGAACGCCGAACGGCCGCAAGCTGACTTGATGCAGGCAGCTAAATATATGGCGCGTCCGATGACTGACCGTTTCTTATGCACGGCCGGACTGGGGGACGAGCCCGCGACAGCTGCTTTTCGCAGCAGCTGTCGATTTGGCGGAGTGAGATGAGTTTGGCAGAACGATCTTTGTTCAAAGAGTGCAATAGAACGTTGCGCCTCTCTGGACCGCCGCCTCTGCCCACACTTCGCCACCATTCGTCGGCCTTTGTTCGCGAGGGAGAACCTTAAACAGCTGTTAGATGTGATTTTGGCATCGATGAGCAAGTCATGGAAGCACGGTCCGTACGATACCGCTAATACAGAGTAGCCGCACGAAGCAACAAAGGGCTCGCGGCGATCTTTCGAGTATTCCTTTTGATCAATCCAAGCAAGATGGTTCCGAAACAGCCAGACAGATTTCTACAAACTGTGGACTTGTGATGCGCCAAGTAGTTGTTTCAGCGTCTGAATTCTTACGGTCGCCGTGCGACGACGACGCGACGATTGGGGGAAATAAGAAAGGGCATTCCGTTTCCGGAATGCCCTTGGTCAAGGTTCGTTAGTGGCTGAAACCCGCCGCAAAGGCCAAAAGGCCCAGCTGGGTTTTGTGTTCTAGTGGCAGCCTGGGAACGTGGCTGAAACGATCTGGGTGCTCCAGTCGAAGCGCTGCGTAACCATGTAGTACTCGGTGGTGTACCAGAAGGTGCAGTTGTCAGTTGGATCGATCCGCATGGCGCTGTAGTCGCCCCAACGGTCGGAGGTATCAGGCTGCGACCCATTGTTAGAAATGGGAGGCAATACTTCATCGGACAACGTGCTGAGCGGATCGGTGGGTTCGCGTCCCGCGAGGCCGATCGCAGGGTGAATGGAGGAACTCGACTTGCTGTACCCTAACAGGATGTCGCCAACATTATCGCGGGTGAGAGAACCCATCCAGCGGTAACTGCTGTCGCCCGTCGTACCAGCGTACGTCTGCTGCTGGAACGGCGGTAGCGCCGCGAGGCCAGCGGCAGTGATGAGACCCTTGGGGGCCCTGAATTCATACCACCTCTCGGCAACCTGGCCGCCGCTGCTTTCGACGGCCCCGTTCACGAACCAGTGCTGGTGGGGTTGGCCGACAACGGATTGTACAACCGTGGACGACGCGGGATCGTTCCAATAGGCAAAACGATACATCAAGCGATCGCCTAGAGTGTCCAGCTGGTCGGTGGTGCCCAGCTGAGGGACGCAAGCGCCGCCAAACGTGCCGCCGCAGGCGCCGCTGTAGGTGGCAACCGTGACGAGTTGGGTGTTGGGGCTTCCCGTTATGCTAGCGACGGGGGGCGTCCAGCTAGTGACATGGAAGGAATACAGGGACAAATGCATATTGTCGACGTCGGCCAGGCTGCCGATGTAGAACTCATCCTGGGCTGGAGGAGGACCGTTCGGCGAATCGACGTCGCCAGGCAACAGGCTGTCCTCGCTCGCGCTGAGCTGGAAGCAAATCTGTTCAGCCGTGGGATCGCCCACTAGGATTTTCATCCTGTCATACCCGCAGATCTGCGGACCGCGGAAGCCGCTGCCGCCGGGGCCGAAGTTGTTCATGGCCTGGAAGTAGCCGTCGCTGGAGCCGCCGCTGGACCAGGTGCCCCACTTCGGATAGTCGGGGAAACCGTTGCCCGGAACCGAGAACTGGTAAACAAAGTAACTGCCATTTGCGTCGTTGCTGGTGGAGACGGCGAGGCAAACGGCGTACGGCGAGACGAAGACGTTCTGCATCAGGAGCCAGCGGTCGGCCTTCCGGTCAAACTGCGCGATGATGTCGCCGTCGTTTTGCTGTCTGCACAGCGCAGTGGGAGGCAGGCTCTGCCACAGCGTGTTGCCGAGAATAGCCGGACCACAGGATCCAGTCTTGCTACACACGGTATAGGAAACGTTCACCCATTGCAGCACTTGGGTATCGCCAACCGCCATGTTGGTATCGGGTGGAGCGTCAGGAACGGAATATCCCGGGAAGCCGTTGCCCACTCCCAGGAAATTCTCGACAACAGAAAATTCCGCCGGAAAAGCCGAACTCCGCTGCGCCGGATCGACGTTCGTTCCGAAGTTGCGTTTTGGAATCGTGCGAAGCGGAGGCGCTTCGTGGAAGCCGATTTGCGGTGGCTGGGGCAGCTTGGCCAGTTCATCGAGGCGCGGCGTGACCCCAAAGGCCTGTGCATGGCTAGATGTTAGTTGCGGGGACTGGCTGTCCTGCGCTGAAAGCGGCAGGCCACAGAGTAAGAGCACGCCCACGGCTAGCATGGACGATCCGAAAAGCCTTGCTTTACTTCTCATAATGATCCCATTCTCCTTTGGCTACCGAGCGCATTGGGTGTCTCTTACGCGCAGTAGTTTTCGCAACACGGCAGGTGTGGTTGATTGGAACACGGTGTTCGTGTCTATTCAGTTTCAGTTGAGCAATTTGGTTTCGTTGCCTGTTAACAGTCTTCTAGGCAGGTGGAAGGATTGAAACACAAGAAATGCTTGAACGCAACTATTATTCACGTAGTTACTAGGCAGCCGCCAGTAACCTCTACTGTTTCTGTAGTGACTCAGGTAGGGCAGCAACCCCTGTATTCATGCTGCTTTTAAGGGAGGAGCGGGCGTCGGGCGGCGGATTTGCAAGTTCATACCCAAAAAAATGTTACAAAATTTTTACAAATCATGCGCGTCGAAGGCGCTACCTGTTTCTTTTTGCGCCGCAGCATGTGCGTACGGCAAAGGCTGCGCCAAACGCACATGCGGAAAATGCCCTCCTGCAGACGAACACTGACATCGCGGGGGCACGAACGGCAGATCAATTCAGAAAGAATCTGTTTTTTCAACCCGCAAAGACTGCCCAGAGAAAGATTATGCTCTAACTACCGACCCATGCTATCCACGACATCTATCCTGCGGGCACGAGTGTTATTCTCTGTCTTCTAATCGTGTCTAGATGCCGGGCTCCGACAAATTGCAGGCATGTTGAAAGTGGTCTCCGTGCTAAACTTAAGAATCGACCGCCAACGGGGAGCTCGATTCGGCGTGTAGCAATCGGATAGCTCCCACATTTCAGCTCCCTGAGTTTTCAAGACTTTCATCAATGACAAGACTCTCATCAAGGGGAAGAGACGTGCGACAAAATCGCAACTATTACCTCCCGCGTATTTGGATCACCTTTATTTTCTTTACGTTTCTAACATGTGCAGCGCCATCATTTGCACAAAAGACCGAAGTGCGCGACGCCGGAGGTGGCAGAAAGCTGGAGTTCGACTATAACGCCGCTGGCCAGGTGACAGAGCAGCGCACCATCGGCGCAGATGGAAAGCTCTTAGAGCGAGTGGATTTCGAGCATCGCCCGGGATTCTACGGTGCCGACCAAACCAACACGTCGTATTGGCCAGACGGTAAGGTCCAGAAGATCACTCGTAACACTTACGACGCGAGCTCGAACTTCACCGGCGAGTTTGTCCAGGTCTTCGATGAATCCGGCAAACAAGTCGCCGGCCACCGGCTGACGCACGATCCCATGACCAACTTCTACGTTTGCGCTGATTGGAACGTTGCCGCCCAAAACTACAAGTTCATTCCGTGCCCGTCGGGAGAGGAATCGGGTGGAGGGGAACCGAAGCAGGCTAAGCAGTTCACCTACGACGAGATGATGCAACATTTGAACGCCGCTCGAAAGGCGTCCCGCGAGGCACAAAAGCCACAACCCGCGAGTCCGGCGAAGTCAATTAGCACGGCGAAGCCGGAGGTCGGCTTGGTGGTACCTGCCCAGGTCTATGGCGGCGAGCGAGTTTCGGGCAGCGTGGTCACAAACTCCGTCGAATATGATGGTGTGGCAGGAGTTGTGGTGACTCGAGTCGCGGTGCCGCTTGAGCCGGCGGGTGAAGCCTCGACATTGGCGGACTGGACCGTCGAGATACCGGGCGAAGCCCCGCAACGCGCCGACGGACCGGTCGTCTTCACCGTGCCGCGCGGAGGTTCGGGGCTCAACGTCACGTTTCGGCAATCAGGGAATTCGGCTCACTCGGTTTCGAAGGTAATAAGCTTTCCCGCAACCGCGGCCAAGAAGCAGAGAATGCCGGGCTCATTTGAAGCGGCGGCGCTGTGCTTGAAAGGGCAACTGTGTACCGTCCGCGGGCCGTTCAGCGGTGACAGCAACAAAACTTTCGCCGCTTTCGAAGACCGCCCCGCGACGATCGTGGCCGAAACGCCTGACACCGCATTTATCCGCATTCCCGATCTGACTGAACCTGGCGCGCGACCCTTGTTTATGGCGGAAGGCTCGAAGGTGATTGCGCTACCCGTGGCAGTAGGCGAATTTAGCCTCAGGAACGGCGACAGAGAGCTGCAACCAGGAAACAACTTAGTGACCTTTCCAATGTTAGAGGGCCCGAGCGATATTTTGGAGGCTGCCTGGCAGCCGGAAAATTTTCCGGCGACCAATCTTGAGGAGGCGCGCAAGCTGATACCGGGTTTCCAGCTTCCCCGAGAAGATCGGGCAGAGCGCGAGAAGCGAGAAGCACAAGAAAAGGGCGAGTCAAAAGAAAAGCGGGAGGCGGACGAGAAAAAAGGAGGATTGATACTGCTTGTCGTCAAGAATATGACGCCTGAACAGGTCTCGCTGCGAGGCGCCAAGAACCAGATGATTGTCTTCCGCCTGACGGATGACTCGTTCAGTCGAGGTGCGTTTAAGTACGACCTTATCGTCGAGGCCATCAAGTCCGGTCATTTTGATGTGCGGGGTTATGTTTTTCCCTTTCTGGCACCCGTGCGAGGCCAGGAGTTTTCCAATGAAGCGAGCTCGGCGGGGAAGTAAAGCTGATTTTGAATTGACAACCCTCACAGCAGGAGCTTAAGCTGCTGGACTGGAACGATCGTTTGCATATTGATATGACAAGCCGTGCCAATCAGCAACTAATGCTCGGTCCGCTGGAGATTCGCGTGATGGAGGTGCTGTGGAGCGCCGGTCAGAGTAGTGTGCGCGACGTGGTCGAAAAATTGGAACGCAAGCTTGCGTACACAACAGTGATGACGACGTTGGATCGCCTGTTCAAGAAGGGAATGCTGGATCGGCAGAAGTCGGAGCGTGCGTTTCTATACCTCCCGCGTCTGTCCAATCAAGAGTGGGAGCGGCAGCGAGCGGGGGACTTGGTCGCCGGTTTTCTTGCCGGTCCACAACCTGCGCGCGACCTCTTACTGTCGTCGCTGGTTGACGCTGTTGGACAACATGATGCTGTGCTGCTCGATCAGTTGGAAGAGAAGATCCGGAAAAAGCGTACAGAGCTGTCCGCGGGGAGGAAACTATGAGTCTCCCATACACTTTGCGATTACTGTGCCTGTGTTGCGCCTCGTTTTTCATGATCCACCTGGCCCTCGCGGTGGCGACCCGGTTGAGTGCTGGCACCGTGATGCGCATGGCGGAACGCCTGAAACCAACCTCGGCGGCGCGGCTTCTATTTGCGGTTCGCCTGCTTCCGTTGACACTGACGCTGCTTGCGGTGCTGGCTTTTTGCATTCCCAGCTATCTATGGCTGGAGCCGGAAGCAACCGGTGAAAAGGTTGGACTGATCTGCTTTTTGACGGCGGTCTTAGGAGTGGCGATCTGGACGCTCGCGATCGTACGGGTGATGAGTGCGGTCCGTGGCACGGCGCGCTATCTGCATCGCTGTGAGCGTCACGGCGAGAAAATCAGCGTACCGGGAGAAACCGCGCCAGCGCTGCTGCTCAAAGACAAATCTCCGGTGTTAGCCGTGGCAGGAGTAGTTCACCCGCGGCTGGTTATTTCGCGTCGCGTCATGCGCGAACTTACCACGGAACAAATTGATGCTGCCCTTAGCCATGAACGTGCCCATCGTTCATCGGGCGACAACCTCAAACGCTTTCTCGTGTTGCTGGCGCCCGATGTTCTGCCCTTCGTGCGCGGTTTCGTAACTCTGGAACGGAGTTGGGCGAAGGCCATCGAATGGGCGGCTGACGCACAAGCCAGTGCAGGCGATCCCGGTCGGGCGCTCTCACTGGCCGATGCCCTGGTAAAAGTGGCGAGGATGAGCAACAAGCCGCAGCTTTCTTATCTATCCAGTTCGCTCATGGCGGATGATCGCGACCTGTCGGAGAGGGTTGACCGCTTACTGCGTCCACAGCCTCTTCCCGAAAAGCCGGTAAGGGAATTGATTCCCTTGGTCAGCGGAGCCGCCGCGCTGATGGCAACGGCGCTACTGATCGTGACTCTCTGGCCAGCCAGTCTGAGTATTGTGCACGGCGCTTTAGAGCAGCTTGTCCGCTAGATTTCGTTGTTCCGCGCGCTAATGCCCGGGCCGAAGCCGGGCATTACTCTTGTCGGGTCCAAACTGAAGTAAATCCACCTCCGGTCCGCCTTCGAGATTGTCCGCAATCTCAGCCTACAACGCTTCATTCCCCAACCTTGCTTTCGGCTTCGCACAAAAGATATCGTTGCACCCAGCCCGGCAGAGACCGTGCTACGGCAGATGCCAGTGTAGTGGCGCGATCCGCGTCGGGTGAGCGGTGTCGCCCTTCGCAGTCCTTGTCGATGAAGATGGTACGCATTCCCAGGCGAGCGCCAGCCTCAACGTCACGCAGGGAATCGCCGATCATCACGCTATTTCTTGGGTTCGCACCAGGGAAGTCGCGAAACGCCTGCTCAAACAATCCCGGAAGCGGCTTGCGACAATTGCACTGCCCCTCATCGTGGGGACAATAGTAGATGGCATCCAGTCCAGCACCCTGGAGTGCAAGCTGCTTCTGCAAGCGCTCGTGCAGGGTGAGCAGGTCGGCCTCTGAGCACAGCCCCAGGGCGATGCAACGCTGATTGGTGACCACGATCAGCTTGCGCCCGGAGCGCCTGAGTTGTGCAAGCGCGTCAACGACGGCCGGTAGAAGCTGGAATTCCTCCCAACGGGTAACAAATCGGCCGTTAGGCAGGCTACGATTCAGTACTCCGTCCCGATCCAGGAATACATATTCAATATTCGAAAAATTGCTGACGCTGTGCTCGCCCATAGCATCTATAATTTCACAGTAACGGCTCTCCTAAAAGGTTCTGCGAAGATCCTCGAAACTCGTTGTTGGAAACGGGGAACCGCATGCCGTCTTCGCTGAACCTGGCGGGCGTCTTTAATGACGCGATCGCCGAGCACCTCACCATCGTTCGACAATTTGTAGAGCAGGAAGACGCGTTCGAGCGCGCCGCTGTTCGCATGACTGACTGTGTGCTGGCGGGAAATAAAATTCTATGGTGCGGTAACGGCGGCAGTGCAGCCGACTCGCAGCATCTTTCTGCGGAGCTTGTGGGACACTTCCGCCGCACACGCCGCACCTTACCGTCCATCGCCCTCACCACCGACACTTCGGTCCTAACCGCCATCGCCAACGACTGGAGTTACCAGAAAGTTTTCGAACGGCAAGTTGAAGCACTCGGCCGGCCGGGGGACGTGCTAGTTGGGATCTCGACCTCGGGAAACAGCAAGAACGTTTGCGCTGCTTTGGCGAAAGCCCGCGAACTCGGGATCTTCACAGTGGCCATGACCGGGCAGAGCGGCGGGCGGCTGGCAACAGTTGCGGACGTTTGCCTACGCGTTCCGTCGACAACCCCGGCCCGCATCCAAGAGGGCCATATTCTTTGCGGACACATTCTGTGCGAATGGATTGAGCTTGCCACCTGTATCACGCACGTAGTCGCCGCAAGCGGGGGTGGCCAGTGATTGCCAACTTGCCGGAGGTTATCACGCTCCTCGAGTCGGGATGGCACAACGCGCGGGCGCTGGTGGTTGGCGACGTAATGCTGGACAAATACATCTGGGGCCATGTAGAACGCATTTCGCCGGAGGCGCCGGTGCCCGTGGTCCGGGCTATGTGGCAGAACGAGCGACCGGGCGGAGCAGCTAACGTGGCGATGAACCTTGCCGGATTGGGGGCTTGCGTCACAGTCGCCGGTTTCGGTGGTGGCGACGAGGAGCAGGAAAGATTGGAATCCATGTTGGCCGAGGCTGGAGTTGAGCCAGCTTTAACAGGGGTCGCGGCTATTCCAACAACGACCAAGCTGCGTATTTTCTCCGGCAATCAGCAAATGATGCGACTTGATACGGAGGCGATACAGTCGCCTCCTGATGCGGCTTATGCGGAACTGCTGAAGCGCGTCAAAACTTTGCTACCCCATGCTTCCGTGGTCGTGGTCTCTGATTACGCGAAAGGTGTCCTGACAGAATCTATGTGCCGTTCCATCATTGGGGAAGCCGGCAACTTGGGGATTCCAGTACTAGTCGATCCCAAACACCGAGATTTTTCGCGCTATCGGGGCGCCACTACGATTTGTCCCAACCTGAAGGAATTGTCGGCAGCTGTCGGTGAGTCAAGCGCTGACATCGATGAACTGCTGGCCGCAAGCCAGCCTCAGCTCGATCTGCTAGACATGGAGTTCATGGTTGTAACAATGGGCGACAAAGGCATCGCCGTGTTGCGCAAGGACTCGCGCTTGCACGCGCCTGCGGTTATCCGCCAGGTTTACGACGTTTCCGGGGCCGGCGACACGGTTATCGCAGTGCTGGCGCTGGCACTGGCATGCGATGTCACGGTCGAGACTGCGATCCAGCTCGCGAACATGGCAGCGGGAATTGTGGTGAGCAAAGCGGGCACGGTTCCCATTCAGCGGGAAGAGTTGCTGGGCGCCCTGTCCCAAGAACTCATTCTGCACATGGACGAGAAAGTTCTGTCTTTAGAGCGGCTGCTTTCCCGCGTCGGCGCGTGGCGATCTGCCGGCGATCGAGTGGTGTTCACCAATGGATGCTTCGACATCCTGCACATCGGGCACATTACTCTGTTGGAGCGGGCGCGTCGCAAGGGCGATCGCCTGATTGTCGCGCTCAACAACGATGAGTCGGTGCGCCGGATCAAGGGGCCGCTGCGGCCCATCGTGGGCGAACATGAGCGCGCGCGGATTCTTGCTGCCTTGAGTGCCGTGGACGCCGTGGTCGTCTTCCACGAAGCCACACCTTTGAAACTGATCGAGGCGATTCGTCCTGATGTCCTGGTGAAGGGTGGCGACTACCGCGAAGAAGCGGTCGTTGGAGCTCGCGAAGTGCGGACTTGGGGAGGACGTATCGAACTCATACCTTTGGTCGAGGGAATCAGCACAACCCACCTGATCGCGAAAGCCGGGCCGAAACTTTCATTGCGAGGGAAGAGAGCGAATTCCTCCGCCGTGATGGCTTGATTCATGAGTTGGAAACGATTGATGCTGCCGCCTCTATTCTTTTCCGTCCGATTGCCAACAAAGTTGGCAATCTTTTGGCGCGCTCACGTGGGGTCCGAAAGCGTTACTGCAACCTTACGCCGTAGTCCACTCTCATTTCTGGTCATCCGGCTCGATGGCCTGGGCGACCTCGTCCTCACAACGCCTCTCTTCCGGGAACTGAAGCGCGCATTTCCTGAATCGTTCTGCACGGTTGTGGTGCAGGATGCCTTCCGCCCACTCCTTGTAACCAACCCCCACATTGACGAAATCATCGGCTTGCCCCCGTTGCAGGCGGCATGGTTGCCGGTGCGGGTGCGAAGTCTGCTGTCCGTCCTGTCGCTGTATTGGAGTCGATTGCGGGGCAGGCCCTTCGATATTGCCATCTCGCCGAGGTGGGATATAGATGACCGGCTCGCAACATTTCTGTGCTCACTGGCGGAAGCCCAGGTCCGGGTCGGTTATACCGAAACGGCATCTCCCGCCAAACAGCAGCATAATCGCGGATTTGACGCGGCATTCAATACCTGTCTTTCGGCCGGTCCACTCCGACACGAAGCGTTGCGCAATCTTGAAATCGTAAAAGCCTTGGGTGGAGAGGTGGAGGACAGCAGTTTGGAGATAAGACTCACCCACGGGGACCGTGAGTTTGCGTCGAAGTTGCTGACGAACGTACCAGCCTCGAGTACGGTGGTCGCGGTTGGTATCGGTGGTCGTAGCCCCGGTCGGCGATGGCCGCTGAAAAACTATGCGGAAACCCTGACGCGATTGGGGAAGAAGCGTTGCGTGCAGCCAGTGATTATTTGCTCGGACGAGGAAAGGGCAGACGCTCGCAAGCTTGCGAACCTCTCGCCCGGCGAAGCCATCATAGTCAGCGGCGCGCCATTGCGTAAGGTGTGCGCCGTGTTGGAGCGCTGTGATCTGTTCATCGGAAACGACAGTGGAAGTGCGCATCTGGCTGGCGCAATGAACTGCAAGGTCGTCGTAATTTCATGCCATCCGGCCGGTGGCGATCCGAACCATACCAACAGCCCCATCCGTTTCGCGCCTCTGTGCAATCAAGTGTGGGTTCTGCAACCCACGGCCACACTGAATAAGTGTGCGACCGGGTGCAATTCTCCCAAGCCGCATTGCATTACAGCGGTGACAGCTGAGCAGGTGGCTGCTGCCGCTCGCGAGATGCTAGCGAGAGATGCATCTTCCGCGGCTTGGGCGAATGTGGCGCCTCCGCATGGCCACGATTCGCGTCCGGCGATCGATCGAGTCTCGGCCGTTGCTCTCAAGAAGGTTGTGAAGAACAGATCTGCGAACCCGCTGTAAAGCGGAACCGGCTATGTTTCCATCGCGCTTGCCACAGTCCCGTTATGGCCGAATCGTGAAGGCGGTGTCTTCGGGCGCCGCCGCGCGACTCTTGTCGGCGGGTCTCACGCTGTTGTCGTTGCCACTCGCGGTGCGCTACCTGGGAGCCGAACGCTATGGGGTATGGGCGACCATCACCACGACAGTGGTGTGGATCAACTTGCTGGATCTCGGCATCGCCAACACATTAACCAACAGCATCTCGCGGGCTTACGCGCTCGACGACAAAACCTTTGCCGCGCGCTATTTCACTAACGCATTGCTGATTACTGCAAGTATTGCGGCAATTGCTGGCGGGACCTTTGCGATCGTCTGTCCTCGCGTGAACTGGGTGAAGTTATTCAACGTGAGCGCGAACGTGCCAGCGTCGGAGGTGCGAGACACCGTTGCGATTGCCGTCGCGCTGATGTTGCTCGGACTGCCATGTAACCTGGGCGGAAAACTTCTTGCCGGCTATCAGGATTTGCATCGCAACAACTACGCCGTTTGCGCAGGCGCGGTGGCCAGTGTGATCGGGCTCGCCGCGGGTATCTCTTTACGCGTCTCGATGCCGGTGCTGTTCGTGATGTCGGTAGGATGCCTGATCTTCGCCAGCCTGGCTAACCTGATTCTTGTGGTCGCGTGGAGCAAGCCGTGGCTTGTGCCACGTCCAGGACTGGTCGACGGTACGACTAGCAGAGAACTGTTCCGTTCTGGCTCTTCGTTTTTCCTGATCCAAGTTGCGGCGGTGGTCGTGTTCAGCTCCGACAATGTGGTAGTCAGTCATTATCTTGGAGCGGCGGAGGTCACGCCCTACAGCGTCACCTGGCGGCTGGTGGGACTCGCGGCGGTATTGCAGTCGCTCGTCTTCCCTGCGCTGTGGCCTGCCTACGCGGAGGCCTATGCCAAGCGGGATTGCGGCTGGATACGACGCACATTCTCTCTCACCATGAAAGGCACAGTTGCGCTGAATCTGTGCTGCGTGACGGTCCTGGTTGTTTTTGGCCGTGTGTTGATTAAGTGGTGGGCGGGAGCCGCGGCTGTGCCGGCATTTCCTCTGTTGCTGGCGATGGGAGTGTGGGCCCTGATTAGCGGATTCATGAGCGTCGAATCCTGTTTGCTAGCTGCGCTGAACCGGACGCGTGAACAGGCGCTTCTATCGCTGGTGATTCCACAAAGCGTGCTTGTGGGAAGGATATTCAGGGAACTGGAAGCTACCGACGCGGCAAAAGAAATCTCAATGGTAATGGCGTAATCCACCCTGAAAGGCAGCACTACGGAGCCAGGAATGGATTGCCGGCGCGCTCCTGGCCGATGGTGGTGAGAGGTCCATGTCCCGGCACGACAATCGTCTCGTCAGGTAACGCTAGCACGGGGCCATGCAGCGACCGCATAATCTTTTCGTACGAGCCACCCGGCAAGTCGGTCCGTCCTATGGAACCGGCGAATAATGTATCCCCTGCTATCAATTTCTTCTCGGGAGCGAAATATAAGCAGATGCTCCCTTCGGTGTGACCCGGAGTATGGAGAACCTCTCCAATCAAGCTGCCGGCACGAACTTTGTCGCCCGTGCTGAGACTGGCGTCGATCACAACCTTCTCGGGAGGACGCATACCGATCCATGTGGCCTGCAGGTCCAGCATCTTCAGCAGGGAATTGTCATTCTGGTTCAACAGAATGGGCGCACCAGTCAGGCGCTTCAACTTGGTTGCTCCGCCAATATGATCGATATGCGCGTGGGTGATGACGATTTGCTTCACTGTGAGCCCATGGCGTCGCACGATGGCGATTACGTCATCGATATCGTCGCCGGGATCGATGACCATGGCTTCTTTTGTCTGTTCATCGCCGATCACCGAGCAATTGCATTGCAGCGGGCCGACCGCGAAGATCTCGTGGATCATGATTCCAAACTACCACGAAGTGGGGCTGGGTTCACATCTACGACAGCAGTCGCTTGAGTCATCTGACGTTCTGAAGTAAACTGCGGCAAACTCAGGATTCGGTTGCTTTACCGGACGACGCTGCATCGGAACACATGACAAAAACGCCATTGGATCGCAGTCGGTTCATTACGCATCGCGACCAGCGGATCCTTCTTGTGGATTGCAGCAACTGCATGGCGGATGAAGTGGCCAAAATAGCGGACCTGCTGCCCGAGTTTGTCACCCGTGAGCCGCTTGGATCGGTGTTGTTGCTGGGGGACTTCACCGGAGCGCAATTTAGTCGCGAGGCGGTCGAGCATATAAAGATCGCAGCAGTCTTCCATCGTCCTCACTTGAAGCGGTCGGCTTGGGTGTTGACTGAGAACCTTCCTAAAGCGTTCTACGATTCCATTCGCAGCTTCTCCGTCCGCCAGATCCCGACTTTCGCAACCAGGCAAGAGGCGATGGAATACCTCGTGAACTAAGAGGCGAGGACAAAGCGTGCACGTTCCTCCGCAGCGAGGCCCTACTCGCCCTTCCATTGATATGCCTCCGGCTGTGGCAGTCCCGCATGCGCCAGGACGCGGTTGACGAACTCGCGCGCGATCTCGTCGGTCGAAACCGGACGAAAGTAAAACGCTGGGATCACCGGAAAGATGGTCGCTCCCGCTTCCGCCGCGAGCGTCATGTTGCGCAGATGGATAAGGTTGAATGGCGTCTCCCGCACGCACAGGATCAGTGGTCGGCGCTCCTTCAGGCAGACGTCCGCGGCGCGCTCGATGAGTTGGATCGCGGTCCCATGGGCAATGCGCGCCAGTGTTCCCACGCTGCACGGCAGCACGATCATCGCGTCGGTCTGATACGAACCGCTGGCTACGTTGGCCCCGATATCGGCATTGTTCTGCTGGCGGATTTTCGGCGAAGCTCGCCCCAACAGCTTTTCGATCAACTCGTTGCGGCCCGATACCTGAAGTTCTTCGGCCATCACCCGCAGCCCGCTATCGGAGAGAATAAGGTTGACGGTTGCGACATGCTCGTCGCGGTCAAGCGCATCCAAAAGATGCCTAGCAAAGATGGAGCCACTGGCGCCAGTAACGGCGATAGTCAGTGTTCGCGGTGCTATGTGAGTCGGCGCGTGCATCTAAGCTTCACATCGTATCACTCAGCCGCGGTCCGTTTGGCAGCGACGGGCGCGACACATGCTACTTCCGGCGTGGTCAGGATTTGCATCTTGAATCTGGAAACTTGAAACTAGAAACTCAGATTTCTTACTAACCACTAGCCACTAACCACTGACACTGATTTTCATGACCTCAGACGCCATCAAGAAACTGTTCGATCAAGTAAAGCGCGGCGAGCTTTCTCCCGAGGAAGCGGTGCAGAAGCTACGGCATCTTCCGTTCGAGGACCTCGGCTTCGCGAACGTCGATCATCATCGAGCGTTGCGTGTCGGCATGCCGGAAGTCATCTTTGGACCAGGAAAGACTCCGCAGCAGTTCAGGGAGATTTTTGCACGGCTGGCGCAACACGGTCACAACGTGCTGGCGACTCGCGTTTTGCCGGAGCAGTTTCGCGCCGTGAAGCGCAAGTTTCGCAAGGCTACATTCCACGAACTCGCGCGCGCCATTACGCTTACGCAGGATGAGACGGTTTACGGCAAGGGAAAGATTGCCGTTGTTTCTGCTGGGACCAGCGACATTCCGGTCGCCGAAGAAGCCGTTGTCACCGCGCAAGCTATGGGCAACGAGGTGCAGCATGTGTACGACGTGGGAGTCGCCGGCATCCATCGGCTGCTGGCCCGCCGTGAGGCGCTGATCCAAGCGCGCGTGGTGATCGTTTGCGCCGGCATGGAAGGTGCTCTGCCCAGCGTGGTCGGCGGCCTAGTCGGCGTGCCTGTGATCGCGGTTCCCACCAGTGTCGGCTACGGCGCTTCATACGAGGGAATCGCGGCGCTGCTCGGCATGTTGAATTCCTGCGCCTCAAACGTCAGCGTAGTGAATATCGACAACGGCTTCGGCGCAGGCTATGTCGCGTCCATCATCAATCGTCTGGAGTAGTTCACCAGTTGTCAGTTGCCGGCTGAGCCCTAACCGGCAGCCCCTGTTTGCTCCCCGAACACCCTCCGAAAAATCTTGTCCACATTTCTCAACGGCCGCTGCAAATCGAATGCATGCTCGAGGGTCTCACGTTTTACCTTCGACGTGATCTCGGGATCGTTCATGATCAGCTCGCGAAAGTTCAGGCCCTCGTTCCATGCTTTCATGGCATTCGACTGCACCAGGCGATACGCATCCTCGCGCAGCACGCCGGCTTCGACCAGGTCGAGCAGCAACTGTCCGCTGAACACCAATCCGCCCGTCGATTCCAGGTTCTTCAACATGCGCTTGGGATACACCAGCAGCGTGCCGATGAGGTTTGTCGTCTTGCTCAGCAGGTAATCCACCAGAATGGTCGAGTCCGGCAGAATAATGCGCTCGACCGACGAGTGCGAGATGTCGCGCTCGTGCCACAGCGCCACATCCTCCAACGCCGCTTGTGCATTCGAACGCACCACCCGCGCCAGGCCGCTGATCTGCTCGCAGGTGACCGGGTTGCGCTTGTGCGGCATCGCCGACGAACCTTTCTGCTTCTCGCTGAAATATTCTTCTGCCTCGCGCACTTCGGTGCGCTGCAAATGGCGGATCTCGGTGGCGATCTTGTCCAGCGTCGATGCAATCACCGCCAGCGTTGCAACGTAAAATGCGTGGCGATCACGCTGGATTACCTGCGACGAAACTGCCGCAACGTTCAATCCCAAGCGCTGGCAGATTTTCTCTTCGTATTCCGGTTCGAGATGCGCCGCGTTTCCCACTGCCCCCGAGAGCTTTCCGACACGCATCTGCTCGGCCGCCATCTCGAAGCGCTCGATATTGCGCTGCATCTCCGAATACCAATTCGCCAGCTTCAGTCCAAAGGTCACAGGTTCGGCGTGAATGCCGTGGGTGCGGCCGATTGCGGGCGTGTCCTTGAACTCCCACGCACGGCGCTTCAAAACCTCGCGTAGGTTCTTCAGATCCTGGCGGATAATGCCCGATGCCTGCTTCACCAGCAGCGCTTGTGCGGTATCCACCACGTCGTTGGAGGTTAGCCCGTAGTGCAGCCAGCGCGACTCCGCACCCACCTTTTCGGCGACCGCGGTAGTGAAGGCAATGACGTCGTGCTTCACTTCGGCTTCGATCTGGTTGATGCGCGCCAGGTCGAAACCGCCCTTTTCGTGGATGGCCTTAGCTGCCGCCTGCGGAACGATTCCGGCCTCGGCCAGCGTCTCGGTGGCGGCAATTTCCACCTCCAGCCATGTGCGAAATTTGTTGTCGTCACTCCAGATGCGCCCCATCTCGGGACGGGTATAGCGAGCAATCAAGAGAACTCCTTAATAACCTGCAATTCTCGCGAAAAGAAAACTCTTTATTGTACCTGCTGCCACAAAGTGCGCATGACCTATTCCAAGCGAAGCCGGGGTGGAAAGTTGAAGTCTTCATACAAAACTAAAGGCTGCCGCAATTCTTGCCGATGACTTTGGAATGAGGAATACGATTGCGCGAAACGCTAGAGCATTGGCCGCCGGACTTTTTCCGTGCGAGCGGCGGGAAGGGAACCGGATACAGATCCGCATGCCTGTGCGGATCACCTATCAGGGCTTGCTGGCTGAGGTCTCTAGAGATGGGATCTGCACCGACATCAGCGACACCGGCATCGGTTTCGAGACCCGTGCTGGTTTGTACGTTGGGGAAGTCGTTGACCTGGAATTTCGTCACCAGGACGCCGTCCCCATCTGCTTCCGGGTACGGCTGCTCTATAAGATGGGGAACCGCTATGGCGCCGATTTCGTATTGCCGGGTTCCTGACCAAGAAAGAATCTGGTGCCGACTGCTGGAAAAAGTGACGTTCGGGTAATGCGAGTCCTCGGAGGGTGTAAGAAGTGTATCATCCCTCAACCACGCCAACACGCGCAAAAGCGTCGCTGGTTGAGACCCGGTGGAAGGGACTTGTTACCTTCTTCAACTTTAGATGACCATGTGCTCTTAAGCCACGACGGCGATACGTGACTAGCCTCGCTGGGATCTTCCCGGATACAGCGGGGAAAATCCCGCCTTACGAATCCAGCCTTACCCGGACGCGCCTTGCAATAACACATTGCGAATCATGTGGTTACGAATTGACGATGCGGGCGCATCCTGATCTCCCTAGCCACATGCATCGTAATACGATATAAATGCATCCAGCTTAATAGAAGGGAAATCGAGTAAAAGGAGTTCTGATTTTATGGGGGATACACCACTACGAACACAATCAGTTTATCCGGAGACATTGGTGCGCCGCGGCACGGACTGGAGTGCAATCTGGGGCGGCGTTTTCGTCTTCGCCGCCATTTGGACAGTCTTTGAAGTACTGGGCTTCGCGATTTTCGCGGGCCCCCACACTCTAGCGAATCCACAGTCAGGCATAGGAGCCGGAATGGCCATCTGGACTATCGTTCTGACAATCATTGCAATGTACGTTGCCGGGCTTGAAACCGGGCGGCTGGCTGGGGTCGTCAGCCGGCATAATGGCCTTGTGCATGGGATGATGATGTTCGGCCTCTCAGTCGTGAGTGCGATCGTGCTGACCACACTGGCCGGCGCCGCCGTCCTCGCGGCTGGCAATACCGCTAATGCCGGCACCGCAGGTGTCCACGTGATGAGCGTAGGCATGGAATGGACAGGCTTTATCACGCTGCTACTGGGATGGCTCGCTGCCATGGGCGGAGCTACCACGGGAGCAAAGCGAGAGGCCGCCGAGAACAGGCAGCCGATCCAGATGCGGCCTGCAGCCTAAACAAAATGCCGTTCCAGCCGGTGTGCCGCACTTCCGACAGTCCGGCTGGAGGCGGCGCGATTAACAAGGAGGACAGAGTGGGTCACTTTCGTCGTTTACTGGTCATGGCTGTCTCATTGCTGTTCGGTTCGTCTTTGTTTGGTCAGGGTACGACTTCCGTTGCCAGCGCCACTTGCAACTTCGATTCCACCAAGCAGATTGTCGTCGAATACCAACGAATGTCGCTTAACGCTAAGAAGCCAGTCTTTGGTCAGCAGATCCCGTACAACAAAGCCTGGGCGCCGGGGGGAAAGCCGTTGACTCTTTTCCTGAACTCGCCGGTGACGGTTGGTGGTAGAGAGATACCGGTGGGCGCTTACACCATGTTTGTGATTCCATCCGAAAAGCAATGGACGTTGGTTGTATCAAAAAACACCGACACCAGCGGCAAGTACGACGAAACGGACGATCTGTTTCGTGTTCCGATGGAGTATAGAGAACTACCAGCTCCAGAAAATGAGTTTAGCATCTACTTCGCGCACGTTGCCCCTGACCAATGCAGCATGCACCTGGATCTGGCAAGGTCGCGCGCCTGGGTCTTTTTCAAGAAAGCAAGTAGATCGACATAACTTCTCCGCACAGGAACTCGACGGAGATTATTCGTCCCGTGTGCATAAGGGAGCTGGCGACTTTTCAAAATACCTCGTAAAACGATAATATCGTACTCACCTTACTATGATTGACCGCAATGACCTGAAGCCGTCGGACTACCAGGCCTTGGCTGAGTTCCGCTACCAGCTTCGCCGCTTTCTGCGCTTCAGCGAGCAGGCCGCCCGGGAGGCGGGGCTCGAGCCACGTCACCACCAGTTGATGCTGGCCGTCAAGGGTAACCCTGATGCGGCAGGACCGCGCATCGCTTACCTGGCGGAGCGCCTCCAGATTCAGCATCACAGCGCGGTCGAACTCGTGGACCGGCTTGCCAAAAAGGGACTGATCACGCGCAGCCGCGGTGGCCCCGACCGGCGCGAGGTGCATGTGACGCTGACCGCCCGCGGCGAACGGCTCCTGAGAGAGCTGACGCGGCATACGCGTGCCGAGTTGCGTTCGGCGGGCCCTGCCTTGGTTGCGACTCTTCGCAAGCTAACCAATTTTGCGAAATTGCATAATGCGCGGACAATGCGCGTCTCGTTGAGGGGTGATAAGGAGTAGTCAATCCTAAAGAAACTCTGCAGATTTCCAGAATCGTGCTATATCTTTTTACTCATCAAGATCCCAGCTTACGATCATGCTGGAAGGAAGGCAGGATGTGCACAACTTGCCCTATCGAACCCGCAAAGCGGGTTGGCCGGAGAGTGCGCCACCGGGAACACGAACAGAGGGCAACCGGCGTCGCCTCCGCCTGGTGCCTCGGCATTTGCTGCGCCGCCGTTGTGATGCTCGGTCTCGTTACGGTTTCGGCCGCGCAAGTTTTGTCGGCCCCGCCCCGGCTTACGCCAACTGCCGAGGCGCTGAATCAGTTGCAGAAATGCGGCACCGAAATTGCCAAGAGCGCACCGAAAATTTCCTCCAAGCTTCTCGAGTCAGAGAACCTGCTGGCCCACGGACTGCTGATTGGGTGGAACAATCCTAGTAATGAGTTTGCGGCGGTTCCACCTCCCAAGGAATATGTTCAGGATCTGGCGCAGGAGGCCGAGTGGTGCCTGAAAGTGGCCAACGCGCTGAACACCCAGCCCGCGAATAAAGAGCGTGCCGAGAAGGTGCTGACCAATATCGCTTATGACCTTTATGTGAAAGTGGAGGACTGTCGCGCCTGGGGCATGGGCAGGCTGATCACGGTCAAAGCGAACACCGTCAAAAATGGTCAACCCGACCCGGGATGGACCGTCAATTACAAATGGATGTCCTCCAGCGGCCTGAATTCCGTCGACCTCTCCTTTCCGCAGGAGAGTACGCCTACAACGAAAAAGTTACCGCCTGGAATGTACCTGATCTATGCCACCAAGCAGGTGGGTGGTAGTGTAAAGAAAACCGAGCCCATCACCGTCACCGCATTTCAGAAGGACACCGTGCAATGCGACATATCGGTGCCGTGACCGCGCCTGACGTTACCGCACAACCGCACGAGCCGGCGCGGTTCGCCGCCTTCGCACAGTTCTTCAAGGCCTACATGGGGACCGCCTCGGTGGTCACGGCGTCGCTTCCTATCCCAGTGGCAGCGTTTCACCTTATCCCGACCTATGAGGTGCAATCGAAGTTTCTTTCCACCTATACGTCGATGTTCTGTTTCTTGATGTTGGGTTACATCTTCCACATTCGGCACTCGCTCGGAAGACTGATGTTCTACACCAAGCCGGACGGACACGTGCGCATCCGCGCTTTCGTCTCTGTGGTTCCACTGCTGTTAATACTGGCCTCCCTTGTTCTGATATTCCTGTATCACCATTACCTGCTGGATTCGCTTACCTTATTCTCGGAACGGGGCGTGATGGCCTCCACGACGGATCTCCTCAAATCTGCCGACTACCGGGACATTCCAGACAGCATCGCATTGACGGTCTGCTATCTGGGAATGTTCCTCACGGCGGAAGCGGCGTTCATCTTGATGGCGCTGCGTGAATATCTGCAGGATGTCCTGAAAATCCAGGATACGACGTTGATCCGCTTGCCGCGGGCCCGGCAGGACAAACAGGCCCAGTAGTAAGGTGGCGTAGGCTGTGCAGCCCGACTCCTATGTACGAAACGGATTGAACGCGGACCGGGAGGTCCGCACTACCCGAACGTCACTTCTTTCAGCAGCCTGTATCCCTTGTGGGAATGATTGCGGGACCTTCCCCGATCCGTATCCAGGAAATCTATGCGCTGGGTGTCTGCCGGCTTTGACGACCGACAGATTCGACCGATGCCATGAAAGAAAGGGAGAGCGTTTCCGCTCTCCCCGTTTCGCTTCGCTCAATGCTCTGAAGCTAGTTGCTGTACAGGAGCACGCCCTCGGTTTTCTCCTCGCCGACGGGGCGATAGAAAAGTTGGTTGTTCTCCAAGTACACCTCGATGAACGTAGGTCGCTGCGCGAACGTGCCCTGGATGAGCGCCTCCGACAGTGGGTCCTCGATGTATTTCTGCAGCGCGCGGCGCAACGGACGCGCACCGTAGCTGCGGTCCACGATCGTCTGGTCCAGAATCCACTTGCGGGCCTCTTCCGCCACCGTGACCGTTATGGCGCGTTGTGCGAGGTTCTGGTTCAGTTGCTGCACCATCAGTTCTACAATCTGGATCAGGTCGGCCTCGGTTAGCGCGTTGAAGATGATGACCTCATCCAGACGGTTGAGGAACTCGGGATTGAAGGTGCGCTTCACCTCGTTCTTCACCATGTCTTCGACCTTGTTGGAGATCGTCTCTTCGTGCTCGGACTGAAAGCCCAGACCCGTGCGCTTCTGCAAATGCCGCGCACCGATGTTCGAGGTCATGATGATGATCGTGTTCTTGAAGTCCACAGTGTTGCCCAGACCATCGGTGAGCTGACCGTCTTCAAACACCTGTAACAGGATGTTGAACAGATCAGGATGCGCCTTCTCCACCTCATCTAACAGCACGACGGAGTACGGCGCGCGTTTCACGCGCTCGGTCAACTGGCCCCCCTCTTCGTAGCCGACATATCCCGGGGGCGATCCGATCAGTTTCGATACGGAATGTTTCTCCATGAACTCCGACATGTCGAAGCGCACCAGCGATTTCTCGCTGCCGAACATGAACTGCGCCAGGGTGCGTGCGACTTCGGTTTTGCCGACGCCTGTCGGCCCGAGGAAGAGGAACGATCCGATCGGACGGTTCGGGCTTTTCAAGCCGGCACGTGAGCGGCGGATGGCGCGGGACAAGGCAGAGATCGCCCGGTCCTGCGAGATGACCCGCTTGTGCAGCTCTTCTTCGATGCGCAGCAGTTTCTGGCTTTCTTCTTCCTTGATGGAAGCGATGGGAACACCGGTCCAGCGCGAAACCACGTCTTCGATGTCTTCGCGCCCCACAACGCCGGTCGACGACTCGTCGAGGTGGTATTTCTCACGTAGGGCGCGCAGATTCTCGCGCTCTTTGCGCTCCTCGTCCGAGTAAAAGCGGGCCTTCTCGAACTCGTGGTTCGCGATGGCGTTTTCCATGCGGTGCACGATGAACTTGATCCGCTTCTGAACTTCGGTGATGTCCTCGGGCAGCGAGGTCTGGCGCAGCTTTACGCGGGCGCCCGCTTCGTCGATCAAATCGATCGCTTTGTCCGGCAGGAAGCGGTCCGGCAGATAGCGATTGGAATGCGAAACCGAGAACGTGATTGCGTCGTCGGTGTAGGTGACGGCGTGGAACTTCTCGTAACGGTCCTTGATGCCGAACAGAATCTTGACTGCATCCACTTCGTTCGGAGGCGGAACCTTAACGGCCTGGAAGCGGCGCTCCAGCGAGCGATCTTTTTCGATGGACTTGCGGTACTCGCCTGGCGTGGTGGCCCCGATACACTGGATTTCGCCGCGCGACAACGCAGGCTTCAGGATGTTGGCGGCATCCAGCGAACCCTCCGCCGATCCCGCGCCGACCAGGGTATGCAGCTCGTCGATAAAGATAATGGAATTCTGCGACTCCATCAATTCTTTCATGATCGTCTTAAGGCGCTCTTCAAACTGACCGCGATACTTGGTGCCGGCAACGATCAGTGAGAGATCGAGCGCGAGAATGCGCTTGTCTGCCAGGAACGACGGCACTTCGCCATCAGCGATGCGTTGCGCCAGACCTTCGACGATGGCAGTTTTGCCAACGCCAGGTTCCCCGATCAGCACCGGATTGTTCTTGGTGCGGCGGCACAGAATCTGGACGACGCGCTCTAGCTCGCCGTCGCGTCCCACCAGCGGATCGAGCTGATTGTCCATAGCCGACTGGGTGAGGTCACGGGAAAACTCCGACAGCAGCGATGACTCGCGTGAACGTTGCGAGGGCTGCGCCTTTTCCTGCGCGGTGCGCGCCAGTTCCTCGCGAATACTCGACAGCCGCAGACCGCGCTCATGCAGAATTTCGGCCGCGAAGCATTTTTCCTCGCGTAACAGGCCCAACAGCAGGTGCTCGGTACCGATGTGCTTGTGCGAAAGCCGCTCGGCTTCCTCGGCAGCGTACGCCAGCACACGCTTGCACTCGTTGCTTAGGGGCAGGTCCACGGATGTCGAAACCTTCTCCCGAATGGTCGTGTGACCTTCAATCTGTTTACGTATGGATTCCACCGAAGCATGGGACCGAAGGAACCGATTGGTGAGCGCCTTGTCTTCACGCAACAAACCCAGCAGCAGGTGCTCCGTTTCGATGTAGGGAGAACCGAACTGACTGGCTTCGTAGCGCGCGAAGAAAATTACTCGCCGGGCCTTTTCCGTGTACCGTTCAAACATTTAGACTCTCCCAGGACCCATCCGCGTGGCTGCCTTCTTAGCTTGCGAAGGAACCGTTACCCGCAGCGGCCATTGCCTGCCCGCATCCTGCTAGTCGGCCATCCAAGTGCTATGGCCTGATTGATAAGGACCTGACCGGTCCTTTACTGCGTACAAACCCGTCTCTCGCCTGCCGGTTGCATCAGGCTGATAACGACTCTGGCGACACCTCGACAACCCGCCCGCGCTCCAACCGCAGCACACGGTCACAGCGCCGCGCAAACCCAAGATTATGAGTAACGATGAGCGAGGTAAGACGATAGTCGCGATGTAACCTGGCGATCAAATTAAAAACCACGTCCGCTGTCCGGTTGTCGAGGTCTCCCGTGGGCTCGTCAGCCATCAGGATCTTCGGTCGGGTGACCAAGGCCCGGGCCAGCGCTACCCTTTGTTGTTCTCCACCCGACAATTCACCGGACCGATGAGTTGCGCGGTCCGTTAACCCAACCTCCTGCAACCAATGCAGGGCTTGCTGCTCAGCTTCCCGTCGGCTTCCGCCGCGCATCAGCAGCGGCATGGCGACATTCTCCACCGCGGTAAACTCCGGCAACAAGTAATGAAACTGCCAGACAAATCCGAGCTCGCGGCTGCGGAACTCCGCTGCCTCCTCTTCCGAAAGCTCACCCAAATCGAGTTGGGCGAAGTATACGTCACCTTCGGAAGCCCTATCAAGCACTCCGAGTATGTGAAGCAAGGTACTTTTCCCGGCACCAGACTCGCCAACAATGGCCAGCATTTCGCCGGTCTGCACCTCAAACGACAGGTTCTCAAAGAGCACTAAATCGGAGTTGCCCGAGCGGAACGCCTTTTTGAGGTTCTGCGCTCGTAACAGCACGTCTTGAACAATTGGATGCAGGCGCTCTCCCGCGCGACACAAATTCCGGCCAAGTCGTTGTAATCAAGTCCGTTTCGGAACTCAGTATGCCAACGCCAGACCTACTGGAATTAGATCACGTCTGGCCCACTAAGTCAGCCACTCTGCAACCAGTGGGGCAGAAGGCAGTTCCGCAATAGTCAATCTCGCACCTCTACCCCCACAGCGGGTAATCGTACCTGGAACCTGGTATCGCCCGGGGTTGAGATCACGTCGATCGATCCCCGATGCTTTCGGACGATTCGCAGCGTTGTATCCAAGCCCAGCCCCGTGCCCTCTCCCACGCCCTTGGTCGTGAAGAATGGCTCGAAAATGCGCGACCGAATCTCCGGCGGAATTCCAGGCCCCGAATCTCCGATCTCAACCACGGCGCAGTCTCCCTCCAGAAACGTCTTGATGCGCAATTCCCCCTCTCCGTGCATAGCGTCGACGGCGTTATCGATGATGTTGGTCCACACCTGGTTAAGTTCGCTGCCATACGAGTTAACCAGCAGGGACGTGGGATGGTAATCGCGCTTGATGGTCACGCCCTTTTTCAACTTGTGGGCCATGATGGTCAACGTATTTTCCAGGCCCTTGGTCAGGTCGACGTCCTGCACGGGAGCTTGGTCCATGTATGAGTACTCTTTAATTGCGCGGACGAGATCGGAGATCTTGGAGGTGCTGTTCTCCAGTTCTGCCAGCAGATCATTAATCTCAACCAGCGCCGATACCCGCTTCAGCGCGGGCTCCGCCACGTCGCTACGCACGCCACTGAGCATGACATTCAGCGGTGCGGGTTGGACGCCGGATGCCACCAGGGCGGACGCATACTGCCAGCCATCCTGAATTCCATGCTGATGCAGAATCGCCTCGACCTTGTCTTCGAGCTGACTTGCCTTGAGCACGTCGATCTCGGGAGCCTCCGCGCAGCATGTAGATTCGAACGTCTCGATGGATGTCCTCTCACCTGGGGTGAGCTGGAGAGCCTCCAGCTTGCTGGTCGAACTGCGAAATTCAGCCACCGAATTCCGCAATCGCTCGGCAGCTCGACGGGCCGCAGCCGCGGGATTGTTCAGCTCGTGGGCCAGACCTGCTGAGAGCTTGCCCAGCGCAGCCAGTCGATCGCGCTGCTGCTCGCCTCGCGTAGCTTCGCGGGTGCGGTCTACCATGGTCGCCACCAGGCGCCGGCCTAGTTCCGGCAAATGGCTGAGCAGTTCGTCGAACTCCGCGGCTGGAAATACCAGGATTCGCGAAGGTTGCACTGCCCTGCCAGTCGCGGGAAAGACTTTCATACGCGAGTAAGGCAGCACCCCGGAAACCGCTCCGGCGTGAGTGGTGAACACGTTCTCGTTTGCGCCCTCAAATCGCGCCTGCAGCTCGCCTTCCAGGACCACAATCATTTTGTCCGCGGTATCCCCCGCGCGAACATAAATCTCGCCGGGCTGGATGCGAACTTCAGTTGAATGTTCGAGGAACCAATCCAGTTGCTCGTCCGGAAGATCGTGGAAGACTGCGACCGTCCGTAGCTCGTCTCTGGTGACGTCCGACATCGGCTACACCTTCGCCATGTAACGGTGGATGAACTGCACGGCAATTGCTCCCTCGCCCACCGCCGAGGCGACACGCTTGATGGAACCATGCCGCACGTCGCCTACTACAAACACACCTGGCACGCTGCTTTCCAGCAAAAAGGGATCGCGGTCGAGCTTCCAGTCGGCGGGAAGCTTCCCGTCTTTCAACAAGTCCGGCCCTGCTAGAACAAATCCTCGCTCATCGCGGGCCACGATCCCTTCGAGCCAATCCGTCCTGGGCAGCGCACCGATATAAATGAACATGGAGCTGGCCGGCACCCGTTCCACGGTAATGGTGTCGGAACATTGCACCGAGATCTCCTCCAAGTGCGTATCCCCATGAACTTCGATGACTGCAGCATGCGTCCAGACCTGGATGTTGGGTGTCTTCTCGATCTGGTCGATGAGGTAGCGTGACATAGTTGTCGAGAGCGAGTCGCCGCGGACCAGCATCACCACCCTTTCCGCATACTGCGCAAAGTTAAGCGCTGCTTGGCCCGCCGAATTAGCGCCGCCGACGACGTAGACCGTTTCGCCCTTGCAGGAGATCGCCTCCTGACTGCCGCCGCCGTAATAGACACCCGCACCTTGCATCCGATCCATTCCTGGAACGTCAAGCTTTCGCCATTGCACGCCCGTCGCGATAAGAACAGCGTGACAGGAAATCTCGTTGCCGTCGGCAAGTTTCAGGATGCGGTATGGACCTTCCGCGCGCAGTTCGACAACTTCTTGCGGCGCGAGTATTTCGACTCCGAAGCGTTGCGCCTGCATCACCGCCCGGCGCGCCAGATCGCCGCCACTGAGACCCGACGGAAAGCCCAGATAGTTTTCGATGCGCGAACTGAGGCCGGCTTGCCCGCCTGGAGCTTCGCGGTCGACCATCACCGTCTTCAGCCCTTCGGAGGCTCCGTACACGGCTGCTGCCAGACCTCCAGGCCCTCCGCCGACGATGGCGAAGTCATAGAACTGGGTGTCGGCGCGGGTTTTCAACCCAATCTTTTCGGCAAGCTCAGCCGGACTCGACTGAAACATTCGCGTGCCGTCTGGAAACAAGGTCAGCGGCAACTTCGCCGCGTCGTCGCCAATGGAAGCGATGAGTTGCTTCACCTCCGGATCCTCGGCTGACAGCTCGACGTCGATCCACTGATAGGGAACGTGGTTCCTCGCCAGAAAATCCCGCACCTCGTATGCCTTCGAGGACCAGCGAGTGCCCAGCACACGGATCCCCTCGTACGGCGGCCGGTACGATGCTGTCCAGTCCTCCAGCAGATCGTCAATGACTGGATACAGATGCTGGGCCGGCGGGTCCCACGGCTTCAGGAAGAAGTAGTGAACGTTGACTTCATTGATGGCGTTGATGGCGGCGCCAGTATCGGCGTACGCTGTCAGTAGCGCTCGCTTGGCGTCGGGATAAACTTTTCTCGCTTCGTTCAGAAACCCAATGCCATCCATTTGCGGCATACGCTGATCGGCCAGCAGGAGCGCGACCGCGTCCTTTCGAACTCTGAGTTCGCGCAGCAGTTCTAAACCAGAATCGCCTGAGTTCGCGCGGAGTACGCGATACTTCTCGCCGTAGCGAGAGCGCAGGTCCCTCTCGATTGCCTTCAGGACGTTGGGATCGTCGTCGACAGTGAGCAGTGTCGGTTTCGCCATGGCTGATTCACTTCCTCCATTTACCGGGAGCGTTGCTTTGTTAGATAAGAAAATGGGGTTAGGCGACTCTCCAAGGAAACCTAGAAAATGAAATCAGCATATCGAATAAGTGGCGATTTTTCAGGCGGAGGGCACACCCGATTATTGACAAACGGCTGTGATCTTCGCGTGCCCTCCCGAGCGACGAGCGCAGCGAGGAGTCGATGGACCCTCTGGCCGCCAGTAATCGTGCATGAGTCGAGGTACCAGGCAGGAACATGGTGACCCTGCGGGAATAGGGGTCCTTCGACTCGCTGCGCTCGCTCAGGATGACACCTGAGTTGAGTCAATGGCTCGACTCCAGAGGCTGCCGAACAACTCTATTGTGCTCGCCTTAAAGGAGTGCACCTTTAGGTGCGTCATAACCTTTTATTGTTGTCAGTCCGAGGGGCTTTCAGCCCCGAGGAATCTGCGGTTTCTTTTCGTCGCGACGACTTGTTCCGCAGCCTATTAGCCGGTGCGACCTTCATCTCGTGACTGGCCGGAATCATCCACCATGCAACCGCAGCACTGGCCACTGCGAGCACCACACAAATCCCCATCATCAGCCTGAAACTAAATACGAACGCTGCGACGATCGCAGATTGAATAGCAACTGCGGTCGCTGGTTCCACTCCGCCTGGAGGTTTCAGTGCAGCCAGTTTGATTTCGTTGGATCGCAGTTCGCTTCGCGCATCGCCAGGCATCGCAACCGTTGCCAGGCTACGATTCATGTGTGTACTAAATTCGGTCACCATCACAACACCGAATACCGCGATTGCTAATAGCCCAGCAACCCGAGCCACGGCATTATTAATGCCCGAGGCGGTTCCTGCACGGTCCCGGTCAATCGATTCCATCACCACCGTGGTCAAAGGAGCCACGCTCACCGCCATTCCAAGTCCAAGCACAACCACGCCTGGGAAAAACGTCAGCCAGTAGGTACCCCCCACCGAAGGCACCGTGAACAGGAGGAACCCCAGCGCTGCGATCAGCGGTCCAATGACGAGCGGGCGCCGCGCTCCGTAGCGGGCGACCAATCCTCCGGACCAGCGTGACAACAAGAACATAAGCAGGATCAAAGGCAGAAGCGCAGCCCCGACGGCTGTTGCTGAGTACCGCTGCACCTGGATCAGATTGAGTGGAAGCAGAAAAAAGAAAATTCCAATCGCCGCATACAAAAAGAAAGTGAGCAGGTTTGCACCGCTGAAGGTTGGCGAGCGAAACAAATTCAGTGGCACCATTGGCGAGGTCACTTTCGCCTCGATCAGAAGAAAGCCAGCCGCGCAAATAGTCCCAGCAACAAGGCTTCCCACGACTAAAGGGTGTTTCCAACCAAGCATCGCGGATTCAATCAGCCCGAAGACCAGTCCGGTTAAACAGAGCGTGGCCGCCAACGCGCCCCACCAATCGATTCGCAGTTGCTGGCTGCTCTGGCTCTCCGGAACGCGCCATAGTGAAATGGCGATTACCGCAACCGCCAACGGCAGATTGATAAAGAAGGCCCAGCGCCAGGACAAGTGCTGGATCAACCAACCTCCCAGGACTGGACCAATCGCTGTGGTGATCGCTGTCGATCCTGACCAGGTGCCGATCGCTCGGCCGCGCTCGCTCTCCTCAAACGATGCGCTGATCAACGCCAGACTGCCGGGAACGAGAAACGCAGCTCCTATTCCTTGAATGGCTCGCGCAAGAATCAGTTCATGGATGCTTGACGCGAGGCCGCAGAGCAGTGACGCGATGGCAAACACTACAACGCCCAACTGAAACATCAGTCGGCGTCCAAACAAATCGCCCATCGACCCGCCCACCAGAATCAACGCAGCCAGGGTCAGTCCATAGGACTCGACGACCCATTGCATGTCGGCAATGTTCGCTGCAAAATTCGCTTGCAACGCCGGCAAAGCGACATTCACGACTGTACTGTCAATGAAGGCCATGCTTGACGCAAGGATGGTAGCCACCAGCACCCAAACCCCTATTTGCGCGCTACACGGCGAACTCGCGATGCGGGAACCGATTACGGCCTCGTCGCAGGGAGTTTTCATGAGAGTTATGGATGTGCGTGACGGTGGACGGGGTTCTTGGGCCGCTGTAATGCCAGCTGTGTTTCCCTATGACCCGATTCTGCTTGCTGCTGCCAAAATCAACCCTGAATCCGTCGACGACGTCTTACGAACCATGGGAGTCATTGGAGACACGTGTATCGACGGGGACGGCCTGAAATGGTTCAACCAGCTGTATCTCCAGGTGACGCAAGCCGTCCAAAGCCGGATCGCCTCAGGTGGATTCAGCGATCCGCAGTGGCTTGCTGGGCTGGACGTGCAATTTGCGCGGCTTTATTTCGGTGCCCTTGCGTCATCGCTTTCCGGCGAGCCCGCGCCGGAATGCTGGCAGGTTCTGTTCAATGGTCGCGACCAAACCCTAATTGCCCGCATCCAGTTCGCATTGGCGGGGGTAAACGCTCACATCAATCACGACCTGCCGCAGGCGATCATATCGAACTGCCGGGCGACCGCCACTATTCCGCAGCACGGCAGTGCACAATACAACGACTATACGGCCCTCAACTCAACGCTGGACGGCCTAATCGAAACCGCTAAGCGCGAGTTGCACATCCGGCTGCTCGGGGATCCGCTCCCACCCGTTTCTCACCTGGAAGACATCATCGCCGCATGGAACGTGAGCGCGGCGCGCGAATCCGCGTGGAATAATGCCGAACTGCTGTGGCATCTGGAGGACGCACCGCCGCTTGCTTCGAGGTTCATGGACACCCTCGACGGTTTGGCCACCGTGGCGGGTAAAGCTCTGATGGTGCCTGTGCCGGAGTTGCCGCAGTCCTGAAGGTTTACTTTGCGGCTCATTCATACCGCAACGCTTCAGCGGGCAGAACACTGGCCGCCGACCACGAGGGATACAGGGTCGCAATGAACGAGACGCCGATGGCAACAATTGCCACCAGCACTCCGTCGAGCACGCGCGGCGAGAACGGCACGTAGTCAATGGAATAAACCTCGGCGGAAAGTGATACCAGGTGGTAGTGCCCGGCCGCCCACGAGAGCAGATACCCCGCGATCAGTCCCAGTACAGTCCCGATCACGCCAATCAGGATTCCCTGGTAGATAAAGATGCGCCGGATCTGCCGCTTCTTGGCGCCCATCGAAACTAGCACCGCAATGTCGCGCGTCTTCTCCATCACCATCATGATCAGCGAGATCAAGATGTTAAGCGCCGCGACAAACACAATCAGACCGATGGTGATAAACGTCACCACCCGCTCCAACCGCAGGGCGTGGAAGATGGCGCGGTTCTGCTCCATCCAGTTGGTAGACATGAAACCCTTGCCGGCGGCGTTCTCCAACTTCTGTGCGATTTCCGGCGCCTTGTAGATATCGTCGATTTTGAATTCCAGCACGGAGACCACGTCGCCCAAGTCGAACAGTTTCTGCGCATCGGAGAGCGGGATGAAGGCCCAGGAGCTGTCGTATTCATAGAAGCTCGATGAGAAAATGCCCGTCACCTTAAAGCGCTTGTACTTGGGGACAATGCCGAATGGCGTCAGCTCGCCCTGTGGACTCGTGACGGTCACCAGCGATCCGACGGTAGCGCCTAGTTGGTCGGCCATGTCTTTACCCAGAACAATCGGCGGCAGCGAAGCCGTGACACGCGCCGACAACGGATTGGCTTCGTCGGGATCGGGAGGCGAAGATGCGCCGTGATCTCCTTTACGTACTTCGAGGCTGTCGGCTGAGCCGCTCTTGATAGTGTCTAGAATGTCGCTGACTCTGCGTTCGTCTTGCGGGAGGATCCCCTTGAGAATCGCCCCTTGGGCGCGAGCCCCGCGCGAGATCAAAACTTGCTCGTAAATTGCGGGTGCGCCGGCGAGAACGTGTGGCTGCTTTTCCAGTCGCGAAAGAAGATCTTGCCAGTTGCGGATGCCATCGCTTTGCACGCGCAACAGGTTGATATGCGAAGTCGAGCCCAGCAGCCGCTCCTGCAAGTCTTGGCGAAATCCGTTGTTGATGGCCAGAGCGATAATGAGCGAGGCGACGCCCGCCGTTACTCCCAGGATGGAAATAACGGTGATGACGCCGATGACGGCTTGTCGCCGTTTAGCCCGCAAGTAACGCGCCGCGACAAAGAGTTCGAATTGCATGCGTGAGCTCAGCCGAAGTTCATTGTAGCGAAAAGCGAGTTAACCATGGATTTACACGGATGAACACGGATCTCTTGGAGAGACTCAGACGGTGTTAGGTGGGTAGTGCGGACCTTCAGGTCCGCGTTGAAGCTCTTTGATTCTCTCGTCATCCTGTGCGAAGCACGAGTCCGCCGTGGTGCGACCGCTCTTACAAGTCCGCTTCATCCGCGTAATCCGCGGCTAACTCTTTCCAACCCGCGGCAAAATACCAGGCACCCGCTGCCGGTACGTGCGAAATGGTTCCCCGAAGCGCGCTTCCAGTTCGCGATCTTCGATCCGGATCATCACCGCCCCAGTAATAATGGCGAAGACCAACAGCGCATACAATGCGACCAGTCCCGTTCCGATGCACCAGCCGATAATCTCGCAAAGGTGACCGAGATAAATGGGATGGCGGACCCGCGAGCGAATGCCAGTGGTGATGAGTTGCTGCCGATGGCGGTTCGGCTCAAGTTCTGCGAGGCCGGAGACCTGGGTGCGGTCAAAGCTCTGGAATGCCGCGTGGTAGACCGAGAATCCAAGAAGAAAGAAAATGGCAGCGGGCGCCCAAACCAACCAACTCGTGTAAAAGTGGACTGAGCAAAAGGGCCACATCAACAGAAGGGCGATGGCGATGAATCCGCCCCATACCGGCAGAATGACAGCATAGGCGCGCCGGCCTTTTGTCCGCCAGCGCCCCACGAACGGATGTACCACAAACCAGAATAGCGGAATGGTGCCGTAGACCGCGCAAGCCAGCAGGGCGATGAGATCGACAATTGCACGAAGGTTCATGGAAAATGTGCGCTCCTGACGGAACCAGAGCATGCTCTTGCACGCACAATTTATCAGGATCCAGGATTTGAAGGGGCACGGCTACAGCCGTGCCGTGAGCCACGTTACGATTAGGGCTTTAGTCATCGAGGGATTTCGCTGTTCGAGGAAATACGACTTCCCTCAGGGGTTGAACAGTTTGGTGAAAAACTCAAGAAAGCAGATCCCTCATCGACTAAGAAAACCGGACGCCAGTTTTTCAGGCCGCACGATCGAACGCAACGAAGGGTTCGAACTGAATGCGGCATCATGCTAGTCTGGCGCGGTGAAATCGCGCCTCGACAAACTGCTCTTCCAACTCGGCCTCGTAGCGTCGCGGGAGCGCGCCCAAGCGCTTATTCTTGCCGGACGGGTGCTGGTGAACGAGCAAAAGCTTGAGAAGGCGGGCGCCTTCGTCGAGGAGGATGCCACCATTCGCATCCTCGGCGACGCCCAGCCATTTGTCAGTCGTGGTGGATTGAAACTGGCGCGTGCATTGGAATACTGGCACATTGATGTTCGGGATAAATTTTGCATGGATGTTGGCGCATCCACCGGAGGCTTCACCGATTGCCTATTGCAGAGTGGCGCTGCTCGGGTGATCGCGGTCGATACAGGGTACGGCCAGATGGACGTCCGGCTGCGTTACGATCCCCGCGTGCAATTGCTGGAGAAAACCAACGCGCGTTATCTTACGCCGGAGCGGATGTGGGCTGATCCGGACGCGCAGGAACCTGTTAGCTTCGTCGCCATGGATGTTTCCTTCGTCTCTGCTACACTCGTTCTCCCGGCGGTTGTGAGCTGTGCCCGCGCGAGCGCACCAGGCAATGCGCCCGACTTGGTTGTGCTGGTGAAGCCGCAGTTTGAGGTTGGGCGGGGTCAAGTCGGCAAAGGAGGGATTGTGCGCGATCCCCAGGCGCAGCAGAAGGCGGTAACCAAAGTGACCGACGCGGTGGAACAACTTGGTGGTACGGAGGTCGAGGTCATCGAGTCTCCGATTCTTGGCGCGGAAGGGAACCGCGAGTTTCTGCTGCACGCCCGCCTTCTACCGCTTCCAGCAAAATAGTTCGCCGCGCTACACTGTCCAGTTGCCACATCGAAGCATGAAGTCTGTCGCTATCATCTCGAAGCCGTCGAAGACCGAACTCGCCGGCATTCTGCCGGAACTGCTAGGTTGGTTTCGCAGCCGCGGTTATCAACTCTACCTGGACCAGGAAACCGCACAGTACACCAACGGCGAAGAAGTTGTTCCGCGCGAGCAGATAGGCGCCAGGCATCCCGACTTTGCCCTGGTGCTGGGTGGGGACGGCACGTTGCTGTCGGCGGCACGTTCTGTCGCCCACGAAGGCGTGCCCATCCTGGCTGTTAACCTGGGCTCGCTGGGATTTCTAACGGAAGTTCCGCTGGGCGAGATGTACCCAACGCTCGATGCCGTGAACTCCGGCCTGTGCCCCATGGAAGAGCGCTCGGTCCTCGATTGCAACCTATTTCGGGGAGGGGAGTGTCTGGCCCACCACTTCGCCTTGAACGATGCGGTGGTAAACAAGAGCGCGATCTCCCGGCTGATTGATTTCGATCTGCTCATTGATGGCGCTTTCGTCTTCAACTACAAAGCCGATGGCGTAATCATCGCGACTCCCACCGGTTCCACCGCCTATTCCCTGGCGGCAGGCGGACCCATCCTGATGCCATCGGTCGAATCGTTCGTGGTAACGCCAGTGTGTCCCCATTCACTCACGCATCGTCCCTTAGTGGTGACCGACAAAGCCCAGATCGAGCTGCGAGTTGAGACTTCGGATGAGGAAGATGCGTTCCTTAGCATTGATGGACAGGTCGGCCTGCCGGTGCAGCAGGGCGATCGCGTAGTCTGCCATCGCGCGGGTCACACGGTGAAGCTTCTGCGAATGCGAAAGACCTTCTTCGAAGCGCTGCGTGCCAAGTTGAAGTGGGGACAGCGCTAGAACCAGGTGGATAATAGATCGTCCCGGCACCGGTCTAGAAATGAAGATTGCAGGGAAGAAGGGCGCGGCCGATGAGCCGCGCCTTCGGTTATTCGTTGTCGGGTTTCAAGCTGTCTTCCAACCAGGAACGTCCAATCAACTCACATTTCCTGGAGCAAAACGTCTGCCCGTCACGAGCCCGGCTTGTGCCTTTGAGATATTGTGAATAACACCAGAGACAGACCGCAGTGGAAGTGGCTGCGTCGTATTTATTTGGTTGCATGCAATCTCCAGTGGAAAGCGAGCATAGGACAACTCGCCGCCAAACGCAACCAGCAAAATCGTGGAATCAGGAGAGTTAAGTCAGGCAAGACTCTGGTGGGGGTGGTCAGATGCGCTCAGGTGCCAATAGCTCGCGGACGGACTCCCGCTTACGAACCAGCCGGGCCCGTTTGCCGTCCACCAGCACCTCCGCCGGCCGAGTACGGGTGTTGTAATTTGAAGCCAGCGACATCCCATAGGCACCCGTGTCCAGGACGGCGAGAAGTTCGCCTTCCTGGACACTGGGTAGTTCACGGTCGCGAGCCAGAAAGTCCCCGGTTTCGCACACCGGCCCAACCACGTCAACCCTCTCGGTTGCCCGGTCTTTTCGCAGAACAACGGGAACGATTTGGTGATAGGCGCCGTAGAGCGAAGGACGGAGCAGGTCATTCATTGCAGCGTCTACAACGACGAACTGCTTGCCGTTATTGCTCTTGCGATAGATTACACGGGTAAGCAACGCTCCTGCCGGACCTACGATGGCACGGCCAGGCTCGAGGCAGAATATGCATGCCAAGACCGTTCAGTGGCGCCAGCACCGCCTTTGCATACTCTTTAGCTTGTGCTGCAAAGTTTGCTTCCGGGTTATGTGCGTACTGGATACCGAGACCTCCGCCAGCATCGACGAAGCGGATATCGTGACCTTCAGCCCGCAACACGCTCGCCAGCGAGGCCACTCGCTCCATCGCTTCGCGAAAGGCAGTTACATCCGCGATCTGGGAGCCGATATGAACACTGACACCGGCGGGTTTCAGATAATCGTTTTCAGCGCCTCTGCGATAAAGCGCCGCCCCGTCGCGCCAGGGCACGCCAAACTTGTGCTGATGCAGGCCAGTGGATATGTAAGGATGAGTTTCTGTTGCGACATCGGGGTTCACCCGCACCGCGAAATTAGCCGACTTGCGAAGATGCGTCGCGCGTGCTGCCAGCGATTCCATCTCACTGGCGCTCTCGACGTTGAAGAGCAAAACGCCGGAGTGAAGCGCCAGATCGATTTCGCGGGTCAGTTTACCTACTCCGGAAAAAACGATTTTCGACGTGAGTTTGCGGCTGGCTTCGGTGACCCGCTGAAGCTCTCCACCCGACACGATGTCGAACCCCGCCCCCAGTCGGGCAAGCAGGCGCAAGATTGAAAGATTCGAATTGGCTTTCACTGAGTAACAGATGGTATGTTCGACGCCGCGAAACGCCTCGTCGAATTTCTCGAAGCGCTGGCAAATGGTGGAACCAGAGTAGACGTAGAGCGGCGTGTCGTAGAGCCGCGCCAGGCGGGCGAGTGGAATGTCGTCGACGCGCAGCTCAAGGTCGGACGTACGAAAAAGGGCCTTATCCCGGCCATAGGTGAAGGCGGGTGGACGTTCCGGCGGTCGGAGAGATTTCACTTTTTGGCGGATGGTCCCTTCACTTTCATCACCACGATGGTCTGGTCGTCGAACGTCTCCACGCCTTCAGCATGACTGGAGACTGCTCTGAAGATGGCATCCACCAGCTCTTCAGCGCTGCGATGGGCGTTAGCTCGCGTGATTTTCTCCAACCTATGCCGCCCGAACATCTCGCCCTGTGAACTAGTGGCGTCGAGAATACCATCGCTGAAGAAGAGGAATACATCGCCCGCCTGGCCGCGGATATTCAGTTCGTCATAGGTGGCATTGGGGAACAAACCGATGGGCAAGCCGGTCACTTGAATCTGTTCCAGCTTGCCATCACGGCAGTGAAGCGGACGCGGCAGACCCGAGTTTGCGATCTGGAGCAGTTGCTGGGCGTCGTCCCAGATGGCGTAGATCATCGAGACATACTGTCCTTCGATCGGACGCTCCGAGAGCGAAAGGTTGATCGCCTCCAGCATGCCTGCGGCACTGGGTTCTTCGTTGGCAAGCGAGCGTGCAATGCCGCTGACCAGTGCCGCATAGATAGCGGCGGGAGCGCCTTTGCCGCTTACATCGCCGACGGCGATACCGTTCATGCCTTGTCCGCTGTACTTTACAAAGTCGTAAAGGTCCCCGCCGATCTGACGCGCCGGTGCAAAGCGCGAAGCCACTTCGGCATTCTGAAATACCGGCACTTTCTGCGGCAGCAGCCGGAACTGCAACTCGCGTGCCAGCGCTAGATCTTGCTCCAGCCGTTTTTCCTGCCGCGCGATGCGCTCATACAACGTTGCATTCTCAATGGCGATTGCCACCTGCGCCGCCAGTGTGGTCATGGTGCTCACGTGGTCTTCGGTAAAGTACCCGCGACGTGTGTGTTCGATATCGAGGACACCGATGACGTTATCTTTGTAGATCAGGGGAATGCAAAGCTCCGAGCGCGTCTCCGGATTGGCCTTGATGTAGCGCGGGTCTTTGCTGACGTCCGGCACCAGGACTGCCTGCTTGTGCTGGGCGGCATATCCCACGAGGCCTACGCCGAGTGGAATCTCGTGCTTGAGTTTTACGCTCTCGTTGAAGCGCAACGAGAAGCAATGCTGCAAGAGGGTGCCGCTCGGGTCGAGCAGGAGGATGGAAAACATCTGGTAGTCGATGATGCGGGTCACCAATTCGGCAATCCGTTTCAGCAGTTGGTCGACGTTGAGAATGGAGGTCAGTTCCCGGCTGATCTCGGTGAGCAAAGTCAGTTGCCGAGCCTGTCGCGAGACGCGGGTATACAAGCGCGCGTTTTCGATACCAGTGGCGATACGCGAAGCGAACAACGTCAGCAGGCGCTTATGTTCCTCGGTGAACGCGCCTGGCTGTGCGGCTTCCACGTCGATGACACCGATCACTCTGTTCTTGGCGATCAGTGGTGCTGCCAACTCAGAACGCACGCCCGGTGCAGAGTTAATGAAGTTCTCTTCGGCCGCGACATCGTTGACCAGTACGGTCCCACGGCGTTGTACGGCCTGTCCGGTGACGCCCTGCCCAACCTTGATGCGGATGCGTTCCGCCACCTCGGGAGGATGGCCAACCTGGAAACGGACGCGTAGTTCCTGCGTTTTCTCGTTCAGCAGCAGAATGGCAAAAATTTCGTAGTCGATGACCCGCTTCAGCATCTCTGCCACGCGTTGCAGCAGAGTGTTCAAATCCAGAGTCCGGTTTACCGCGTCCGCCACTTCCAACAAGTAACGATCGACGGAGGTGGGTGCTGCAGATTGTTGGGTGGCAGATGACATCGGGCTGGGATTCTTGTCCTTCATCATAACAGTTGAAACGAGTGCAGAGGCCCCTTGGGAGGCGCATTCTGAGCCTCTGCAAGCAGCAACGCAGTCGGGGCCCGGTGCCAAGGCAGCATGGTAACACCGCCACTGGCGTGCTGATGTATCCTTCGGGAGGATCGATGATCGAAGAACTAGTGGGTTTGTCCCGGCTGAGAGTAATATTCCCCCAGACAATGAAGCCCAATCATGGTCCGGCATGTTGCAATCTAGGAGTGGCGTCCGGTGACGCTTCTCAAAGTACCGGTCGGAATGTGCTGCATGCGGCTATGTTCGTTGAACTCACCTTAGGAAAAGATGCCATCTCGTACACACACGACAGAGACTGGTGGAATTTGGGTTGCTGCTTGGAAGAGGCTCCGCCCACACGCGCTTTCTGGGATTGTCGAGTTTGGGCAGTATGTCATTCTATGGACCGGAGTGTTGGTCGCCCACCTCGTCAAAGTCATCGCTGCGGCTTCGGGTGTTGAGACGGACATTATTAAATATGTATCCATCATGGAAAAGTGGGTATGGGTCGCGAGTTTCGCTGCGTTCTTCTGGCGGGTCTTAATGAGGTTATGGCGGCTGCCGCGAGCCTAGAGTTATGAACAATTTAGATTTTTATTTAACCTACGATCACTCCGCAAGGCAACGTACAATGCTCATTTCCATTGCGACGGGAGCGTGTGTTGGAGCAATCGCGGAGCTGTTTGGATTTGCTTTTGGTGCCGCGGTAGTAATGTGCATTTTGGCAACAGGTGTTGTAGAGATTACCGCAGCCTACCGATATTTAGAGCCGGACCGGAGAAGCCGACGCGCCTTTGAGGTTTTTCCTCTTCGACGTGGCCTAATACCAAGCGCTTTCTCGGCGGCGGTTTTAGTGCTCTTATTGTTGTTGCACGTCCCCCGCATGGGGGCTCTGGTTTTTCAAAGAACACTAAGTAAGCTCGTGGTTCCAGATGCCAAAATCCCTTCAATTCCTCCGGCCAACTTGCAAGCTCGCCTTCGAAGAACGAGTACCATCATTGACAATGGGTTTTTGAGTGGAACACCTCTAGACCCTACGTCCCTGATACCCGTGGAACAATTCATCAGAGCGGCCCTTAGAGAGGATATGCCGTCGCCACTACGGACGGAAGCGCTGTCAACTTTGATAAAGGTACACGGCTATGAAATGTACAGCGCCGGCGCTCTCGGAATCAAAGCTGATTTCTATTTGATAAACGTTACCATTGAGCGGTTTGGGACGGCGTTAAGCATAGGGTCGGAGTTTGCCGAGCGGTTTGGGACGACTGCAGTACAGTTACAGCCAGAGCTTTTCGGCAACGTCGTTGTGTACAACTCAAAGTTGGTTGATATCGGCTCACAGTCTCTCGACGGCGTCACATGGATCGACACCCAATTTAGCCATGTAAGAGTCACGTATAGCGGCAGCGACGTCTACTTGGCGAACATTACCTTCAAAGACTGTACATTCGAATTCGGTGATAGTCCCCAAGGGAGGGCACTCCTAAAAAGGCTGCAGGACGCCCAAAGTAAGCAAATGCCAGCCACAATTCTATTTACTAAACAGGACGAACGCCTTACCAATCTCTATTCGCCGTTTTGAGTCTCTAGCGGCGCATTCCCCGGAGGCCACACATATCCGTTATCGGGGTCGCGGAGAGCTTGGCCTTGGTCGAGACGGATGAATTCTTTGAACTTTCTGCTCACCCATAAACGCGAAGTGGCAACCTTGACGGCCGAACACCTCTGGCTGGTGGGGATTTCGATGTTGCTGGCCATCGCTATCGGAGTGCCGCTAGGAATATTGCTGACGCGACGTCCGAAATGGAAAGCGCTTGTGCTTGGCAGCACCAACGTAGTCCAGACGATTCCCAGCCTCGCACTCTTCGGATTACTTCTGCCGCTGCCGTGGCTGGGCGCTCGCGCCGACCGGTTAGCTATAATTGCGCTTGCTCTCTACGCTCTGCTTCCGGTAGTCCGCAATACCTACGTGGGGATTTCAGGCATCAGCGCGCCGGTTCGTGAAGCCGCCGTCGCCATGGGCCTCACTTCTAGCCAACTGCTCTGGCACGTGGAACTACCATTGGCTCTGCCAGTGATGCTCGCGGGCATTCGGGTGGCTGCCGTGATCACTATTGGCGTGGCCACCATAGCGGCGGCCATCGGCGCCGGTGGGCTTGGCGAGTTCATCTTCCGCGGTATCGCCATGGTAGACAACGGAGTCATCCTTGCCGGAGCCGTTCCCGCAGCTTTGATGGCATTGGCTGCGGACCTGTTGCTGAGCGGCTTCGAAAAGCTGACGGTCCGCAGGATCCACTGACATGGACCGGCGCAGCTTCCTGGTGGGGCTTGCCCTTCTTTCTGCCGCTGGCTGCTCGACGGGGACGAACGAACTAACCGTCGGTTCGAAGAACTTCACCGAACAACTGGTCCTCGGCGAGTTGCTGGCGCAATATCTCAGGCACGTTTGTCGCCGACCGGTCGAGCGACGCTTCTATCTTGCCGGCACCTACATCTGTCACCAGGCTTTACTGGCCGGACGTATCGACATGTACGTCGAGTACACCGGGACTGCGCTCGCCGCTATCCTGAAAGAACATCCGTCAGGAGATTTCCAGAGTGTGTATCAACAGGTGAAAGAGGCATACAAGCGCAAGTTCAACCTCGACGTCATGCCGCCGCTGGGCTTCAACAACAGCTTTGCCATGGTCATGCGTGGCGAGGACGCGCACCGCTTGACGGTGAACACACTTTCGCAACTCGCGAGCGTCGCCCTACATTTACGTCTGGGAGTGGGATACGAGTTTCTCGAGCGCCAGGACGGATATAAGGGTCTGGTCAGTACATACGCTCTGAAGTTTGCGGAAGCACCACGCGTGATGGATTTAGGACTGCTCTACCGCGCGCTGCAAAACAAATCCGTGGACGTCGTCGCCGGCAACAACACGGACGGCTTGATCGCGGCGCTTGGGTTCGTCGTGCTCGAAGATGACAAACATTACTTTCCTCCCTACTATGCGGTTCCGATTGTGCGCCCGCAGGTCTTTCAGGAGTGTCCCCAGGCGAGAGCAGCCTTCGATCGACTAGGCGGTCGCATCACCGCCGAGGAGATGCGAGAGATGAATTATGCCGTTGACGGAGAAAAGAAGGACGCCGCCGAAGTGGTCAGGGAGTTCCTCCATGACCGGGACCTCCAAGGTTGAGTAAATCTCCAGGAATCCAGGGCATAGGACGTGTGGCACAAGTTTCTCTTTTAACTAGAAACGATGTGCAATATTCTGCAACCCTACCCACTTCTCCAACTGTAACTGGAAGAATCTATTGCTCTTAATTTGGCTATAAACTTGCGTAAATCTTCCTAGGTATCCCAATTCGCCGATAGGAGGGCGCTTTTCATGCACCTGCGTCGTGGGATGTTTTTGGTGTTATGTCTCTGCCTGCTCAGCGTCGGAGCCTTTGCTGACTCCGTCACGGCTCAGTTCGACCTCAATACCAGCCTCCAGATGGTCCCGAGTCAGGGATCTATAACATTTACCCTTAACCCGGACGGAAGTATCGCCGCGTCCGTGACCGTTACCAATGGATTCAATATCCTAGGGATCGGCTTCAACTCACTGACACCGGATCTACCTGAGTCGATGTTCTCGCCGACCCAGCCGGACAACCCATTTGGCTGGAGCGATGCCTTCGGTACCCAACCATCTGGATTCCTCTGCTCCGCGTGCGGAACCCATGAAACCTGGCAAATTGACGGTGATTACTCGTCAGTTTTCGATGTTCTGGATGGCGACGGTCAGTCCTCGGTCGATTTCTTTCTGCTTGATTCGGCCGGCAACCAGTGGGGCGGCAATCCTAGTTCCTCAACAACCCCCGAGCCAGCGAGTCTGCTGCTGCTAGGTACTGGCGTGCTTGGAGTGCTGGGTTCCATTCGCCGCAAATTGATGTGAGACAGTTCCAGTTTCTTTTCTGCTTTCGCCGGGCGATAACCATCGCCCGGCGTGTTTCTTGTTGGGCAGCCTTATCACCTTTTGCAGAGCGGAGGGTAGGTAGCGTGGCCATGCCAAGCGTGGCAGCCATGGTAGGTTAAGAATGTGTCGTGGAAATCACATCTGCTCCGAAGCGGTAAGCGCATTCTAAAACTCTCCAACGTAGCTGTTAGGAAGAGCGTTGTCAAACCTTCCCGCTGATGCGGTCGATCTCGGCAAGTTCTTCCGAGCTTAGCTCCCAATGGGCGGATACAGCGTTCTTTTCGACCTGTTCTGGCTTAGTCGCTCCCGCAATCACGCTCGCTACTGCAGGACGCGCCAGCAGCCAACTGAACGCTAGTTCCAGCAAGGTGTGATTATGTTCTTTCGCGAAGTGCTTTAGGCGCTCGACTTTTTCGACGTTGGTCTCATTCAGATATCGGTCCGCTAGTCCTTGCCTCTCGGCAAGTCTCGAACCCTTGGGAGCAGCCTGTCCTTTTCGATACTTGCCAGTCAGCAACCCACTCGCTAAAGGGAAGTAGGGGATCTCGGCCATACCGTATTTCTCCACCACCAGCAGCAGTTCCTGTTCGATGTGGCGCACCAGCAGGCTATATTCATCCTGGCTGGAGACAAAACTGGTCAGATGGTTAGACTCGGCAATGCTTTGAGCGTGAACAAGCTGTGTAGCAGACAGATTAGAGCAACCGATGTGACGAACCTTGCCCTGGTGGACGAGATCGTCCAGCGTCCTCAGAGTCTCTTCCATTGGCGTGTTGGGATCGGGGCGGTGGAGCTGGTAAAGGTCAATCCAATCCGTCCGCAGCCGCCGCAGGCTCGATTCAATGGCCAAAAGAATATAGGCCCGAGAGGCGCCCTTTTTCTTGCCTTCTTGATCCAACTGAGATCCGAACTTAGTGGCCAGCACAATCTTCTGGCGGCGCTCGCCCAATACCTCGCCTAGAATTTCTTCCGAATTGCCATAACTGTCTGAAGTGTCGAAGAAGTTGATGCCGGCCTCAATCGCTTTGTCGATGACTTTGCGCGATGCCTTTGTATCCATGCCCGCGACAAATCCGAAGTTGTTGCATCCCAGTCCCACGACCGAAACTTGCAGCTTCGACTTTCCCAGCTTCCTATGCTTCACCGAGATTCCTTTCAGTTGAAACGATACATGGAATGCGCTACTAGACATATCGGAAATCGTAATCCACTAACGACCGGGCTCAAGGTGTCATTCTATTGCGGGAGACACATCCGGGGCGCGTTGCGGGGACGTATGAGGAATCGTGCGGCTCACACGACGAAATGCATCAAATGTAGGACACTATGGAGGATGGAATAATTTCGACATGGGATCTTGGGAGAGACGAATGTGTACGTTACTTCGCGCGCTGCACTTCCTGATCGTCTTAGCACTTTTCTCGTTGCCGCTGCTAGCACAAGCGCCGGCGGAAACGATTGCGATCGATGCCGATGGACCGACGCATCCTTTTCCCCACTTCTGGGAGCAGATGTTCGGTTCGGGTCGAGCCATCCTTAGCTTACGCGAGTCCTATCGCCGCGACCTACGTTGGGTCCGGGAAATCACCGGATTCCACTACGTGCGCTTTCACGCCATCCTCGACGATGACGTCGGAATTTATAGCGAAGACAACCAGCGCCAGCCGGTTTACAACTTTTCCTACATTGACCAGATTTATGATGGTTTGCTGGCCAACAACGTGAAGCCGTTTGTCGAACTCAGCTTCATGCCCTACAAACTGGCTGCGCGACAGGATTTGCAATCGTTCTGGTATCACCCCAACGTCTCGCCTCCAAAGGACTACACCAAATGGGACGCCATGATTACCCAGTTCGTGAAGCATCTTGTCGATCGCTACGGTATTGACGAGGTTGCAAGCTGGTACTTCGAGGTGTGGAACGAACCTAACCTCGACTTCTGGACGGGAACTCCACGGCAGGAATCGTACTTCGAGCTGTACGACCATACGGCGCGAGACATCAAGGCGGTGAACCCGCGATTGCGAGTCGGGGGCCCGGCGACGGCCCAAGCCGCTTGGGTTGATGCCATGATCAAGCATGCTACGCAGGCGCACGTGCCCCTCGATTTCGTATCCACTCACGTATACGGCAACGACAAGGCGACTGATGTTTTCCATGCCAGAGAAAATATTCCACGCGACCAGATGGTGTGTCGCGCAGTCAAGAAAGTGCACGAGGAGATCAAGGCCTCGGCCCTTCCTGATCTACCGCTGATCTGGAGCGAGTTTAACGCCGCTTACGACAATCATGTCGAAGTGACCGATTCCATCTACATGGCGCCATGGCTGGCGGCCACCATCAGCCAATGTGACGGCCTGACGCAGATGATGTCCTACTGGACCTTCTCAGACGTTTTTGAAGAGCAGGGCGTGGTGAAGGAGCCGTTTTATGGTGGCTTCGGGCTCGTCGCCGCGGGCGGCATTCCCAAGCCTTCGCTCTATGCGTTCCAAGTACTCCATCACCTTGGAACTGAACGCATCGAAAATGACAACCACAATGTGCTGGTCACGAAGACAAGTGCAGGAGTTCTGGTTTTCGCGCTGTGGAACATAGCCAATCCCGGCTCAACCGGCGCGCCACGAACGGTAAAACTCGACATCAAGGGGGTGAGGCCTGACTCGGGTGTCCGCATCAGCCGTGTGGATGCAGAACACGGCGATACCCTCGCGCTGTACGAGAAGATGGGCAAACCACGGTACCCCACGCAGGATCAGATTCGAGAGCTGCGGGAGCAGTCGCAATTGCCTTACCCCGAATACGACGAATTGAAGGATGGCAGCCTCACTCTGCAGTTGCCGGTCAATGGCCTGGCGGTCGTGCAGGTGATCAAGACGATTGGTCGTTAGTACGAGATTTTCGGGTCGGCGGCGAAGTTCTGTTTTGTCACGAGCGCAGCGAGGGATTTGCTTCTCCTGTTCCTCCCGCAGCCTCTCAATGCGCAAAAAGCCCTGACAGGTTGCGGAACACCGCACTTTGCTGTGCCGAACTTTCGTCGGGCAGAAGAAACTGCGATACTTAAATGAACATAGCGAGTCTTTCCTATTTCCCGCTGCAAGCAACGCTTGATCTGTTTGACCGGATCATGCTCGGCGCTTGGTATTCCGCAGCGACAGCCTCCCGGAAGACCGCAATACAGGACGAATGAGCGACTTTCTACAAGCTGTGCAGCAACGCGTCGTCATTTACGACGGCGCCATGGGTACCAGCATCCAGGCCCGCACCCCCTCTGTAGACGACTACTGGGGCAAAGAGGGCTGCAACGAACTGCTGGTGCTGAGCCGGCCTGACATCATCAAAGACATCCACGCTGCTTTCTATAGAGTCGGCTCCGATGTAGTCGAAACCGACACGTTCGGCGCGACCCGCGTGGTGCTGGCGGAGTACGACCTGCAGGACAAAGTACACGAGATCAATCTCGCCGCCGCAAAGCTCGCGCGCGAAGTGGCTGCGAGCTTCTCCTCGAATGGACAGAAACGCTTTGTGGCGGGATCCATCGGCCCGACGACGAAGTTACCTTCGCTAGGGCACATCACCTTCGACGATATGGCTGCCTCCTACACGGAGCAAGCGGTTGCCCTCATTGAAGGTGGAGTTGACGTTCTCCTGCTGGAAACCTGTCAGGATATTCTTCAGGCAAAGGCCGGACTGGTCGGCCTATTCGACGCGTTGAAGAAGACAGGCAAGAACGTTCCAGTGCAGGTACAGGTCACGCTAGAAGCCACCGGCACAATGCTGCTGGGCACCGAGATTGGGGCGGCGCTGACTACTCTCGAGATGTTCGACGTCGCCGCGATCGGCCTGAACTGCGCTACTGGACCGAAAGAGATGAATGACGCGGTACGCTACCTGGGAGCGAATTCGCCGAAGCATGTTTCCGTGCTTCCCAATGCTGGGCTGCCGCAGAATCAAGGCGGCCGTGCGATGTACCTACTGCAGCCCCAGGAACTGGCCGACTACCACAAGCAATTCATTACCGAATATGGCGTGCGTATTGTGGGCGGCTGCTGTGGCACCACCCCCGAGCACCTAAAGGCGGTGGTCGAAACTTGCGCCAATCTGGAGCCCGCGAGGCGCAATATCAAGATCACTGCGGCCGCAGCCAGTGCCTACTCGATGGTGCCGCTCGACCTCGATCCCAAGCCGCTGATCGTGGCCGAGGAGATGAATACCACCACTCGCGTCGAGCACTTCAAGAACATGGTTCGCACGCAGAACTATGACGCGATCCTGACGCTGGCTAAGAAGCTGGTGAATGAGGGCTCGCACATGCTTGACCTGTGCTGCGCGATCGTGGGAGAAGACGAGAAGGGCTACATCAGCAACATTCTCGAAAAGATCGCCACCCGTGTGCCCGCGCCCATTACCGTCGATTCCACCGAAGCTGATGTCGTGGAAGAGGCGTTGAAGCGCATTCCTGGCAAGGCGATCATCAATTCCATCAACCTTGAGGACGGCGAGAAGCGCACCGCCAAAGTTCTCCCCATGGCCAAGCGTTATGGCGCGGCGGTCATCGCTTTGACCATCGATGAAGATGGCATGGCGCTTACGGCTGAGAAGAAGCTGGCGATCGCCAAGCGCATATTCGATCTGGCGGTAAACAAGTACGGCATACGTCCGGTTGATCTCATCTTTGACGCACTGACGCTGCCCATCTCGACCGGGCAGGAAGACTATCGTACGGCCGGCATCGAGACCTTGAAAGCGGTAAAGGCCATCAAGGCAGAGTTACCCGATGTGAAGACGATCCTCGGCGTCAGCAACATTTCGTTCGGTCTGAATGTTTATTCACGCCGCGTGTTGAACAGCGTTTTCATGCATGAAGCTGTGGACCACGGTCTCGACATGGCCATTGTGAACTACAGCAAGATTTATCCGCTGTACAAGATTCCCGAGGCCGAGGTCGATCTGGCGCGCAAGTTGATTTACTACGATCAGTCGAACGGGGACCCGCTGCAGGTCTACATGGCACACTTTGCCGGGACCAAGGGCAAAGAAGAGACGACCACGGCGCATGTGGACACGCTCTCCATCGAAGACAAGCTGAAGTGGTCGATTATTAATGGCGAAAAGACGATTGGCGACGGTGCCAACAAGAAGTCGCTGGCCGAATTGCTGGAAGAGGCGCTCGTCACCTATACGCCGCTGGAGCTCATCAACAACGTGCTGCTCGATGGCATGCGCACTGTTGGCGACCTGTTTGGCGCGCGCAAGATGCAGTTGCCATCGGTGCTTGACTCCGCAGGCGTGATGAAGGCGGCCGTCGCCTATCTCGAGCCCAAGATGGAGAAGAAGGAAGGCAGCCAGAAGGGAACCATCGTTCTGGCAACGGTGAAGGGCGACGTCCACGATATCGGCAAGAACCTAGTGGACATCATTCTTACAAACAATGGCTATCGGGTTGTGAATCTCGGCATCAAGCAGCCGTCGGACACCATTATCAAAGCTGCCCTGGCCGAAAAAGCTGACGCCATCGGGCTGAGCGGCTTGCTGGTCAAGTCCACGCTGGAGATGAAGTACGTGGTGCAGGACCTCCATCACCAGAAGCTGGAGTTCCCCGTGATCTGCGGCGGCGCCGCGCTCACTCGCAAGTACGTGGAAGACGATTTGCGGCGCGAATACAACGGCGGCATTTTCTATGCCGATGACGCTTTTGCCGGGCTGCACATCATGGAGGACCTCGCGTCGCCGAATGGAGCGCACGACCAAGCGGATCGCCGAAGGCAAGGTGGTGAAAGAGTTCGCCCGCGCCGCGGTCGCTGCTGGGGATGGAGACGTAGCCACCGCGCCGAGCATCGAGATCGCGCCGGCGCCGAATATTCCGCAGCCCCCGTTCTGGGGCATTCGGGTGCTGAAACCACAAGACTTTGATTTGCGGGAGGTCTTCCAGTACATCAACGAGACTGCTCTATTCAAGAATCAGTGGCAGTTGAAGACCGCCTCGCAGAAAGATTACGGCCGCCTGGTCGAGACCAAGTACCGGCCTATCCTGAAGGATCTTGAAGAAGAGGTGATCGCGGCCGGCTGGTTCGAACCCAAAGTTGTGTATGGATACTTCGGAGCACAGGGCGAAGGCAATGATGTCATCGTTTACGACCTGCCCGAGGGATGGAAGCAGGGCGATGTAATCCCGCCGGAGACATTGCGCTTCACCTTCCCGCGCCAGCGCGAAGGCAGGCATCTGTGCATCTCCGACTTCTTCCTGCCTAAGAGTAGTGGAAAGATGGACGTGCTCGGCATGTCGTGTGTGACCATTGGCGCGACGGCGTCGCACGAGACCCAAAAGCTGTTCGAAGGCGGCGAGTACACCAAGTATCTCTACCTGCACGGACTCAGCGTAGAGTCAGCCGAGGGGCTGGCCGAATTGTCGCACAAGCTTATTCGTCAAGGGTTGGGAATCGCGGGCGACGACTCGCCGCACATCCGCGACTTGTTTCATCAGAAGTATCGCGGATCGCGTTACTCGTTCGGATATCCCTGCGTGCCCCAACTTAGAAGACCAGACGAAGCTGTTTGCACTGTTGCATCCGGACGAAAACATCGGTGTGCATTTGACCACTGGATTTTTGCTCGATCCCGAGCAGAGCACATCGGCCATCGTTGTGCATCATCCTGCGGCGAAGTACTTCGTGGTCTAGCGGGCTACTGAATCGCTATGTGTTCCAGGATCGCGTTCTCGACGTGCCTGATCCTGTTTTGCGCCCGGGGCACCATGAGTTTCTGGCGGTCCTTGTGCGAGACGAATGTCCCCACGCCGAATCCGATCACTGCCCCTGAGAAGACATCAGCAGGGAAGTGCACGCCGCCGGTCACACGGGTTGTGCAGACTGCAGTCGCCGCGCCGTACATCAGCAGACGCATGGGCCAGTTCGGGTATTCGTGGGCCATGACTGTGGCGAGCGTCCAGGCAAGAGTCGCATGGCCTGAGGGAAACGAGCCTGCGGTCCAATTGCCGGAGAAGAATTTTCCCTCCCCAGGGCCGTCGTAGGGACGCTGCCTCGCCAGGACCGCTTTCAGTGCGGCATACAGAATGACGCTGTCGACGCTAGCCTCTGCGCTGCGTATCCCCGTGTCGATAGCGTGTTCGTCATGGGTGATCAATCCGGTCACGAAGATGCCTCCGGCAGTCGCGCCGAGACCGTACACGCCGGCGTTGGAGATATTGATGCTCGTGTTATGCCAACTGGGCGAGACTTGGTAGGCAACGCTCTCGTCGTTCGCGATCAAAATTCCGGTAGCGCCAATGACGAGCCCATCCCACTTAACGGCGCTCACCGAAAATGGCGACTTGATGATGTGGAGTTCGTCCTGGCCAATCGTCTTGATCGCTGTGCCCAACGATTTCCCGAACGAGTTTGACTGGCTCTCTTCTGCGGCTGAGGGTACATCAGGCAGGGCTGCCTGGATAGCCGGAGACCGCTCCGTTGCTGTTGTCTTGGACGGGAGCCCTTGTGCATATAGGAGCGACCACGATGGCATCAGCAAAGTGAGGGCAATAAACGACACTAGGAACGATTTTCGCCTTACCGGTGGATAAACTACGGCTGACACTGCCGCGACTGTTTGCAGATGACGCATTTGGGTTTCCTCATCCATGTATTTCATTGTGGAGACGACTCGCCTTTTTAGATTCGCCTTGGCACCAGCCGTGTGCCAATCTAACAGATTTGTAATCAATGCGCTTCTACGCCTGGTTAGTACGGTCGGCACAGGCGCTCGAACCGATAACAGTGGCTAGGATGCAGATCACGTCGCCAGAGTCATTCCCCAAGTAGGTCTACGACGGGGAAGGCTCCACCAACGTCGAGAACTAAGATCCGCGGCAAAGCGGCCGAGACGCCTGCCGCACTGGCTTTGCCGGTCATGTGCGCTATGTCCGCCGGGTCTGTGACGTATGCCACAGACTGAGTGTGCGTTGCCCAGCAGAATCAAATGTGGAGGGCACTGTGTTCGAGATCGTGCAAGCGCGTCCCTTGGCGCGAGGTATCAAGCTGTTTGTGATCAAGACTCCCCGTATCGCCCGCAAGCAGCGGCCGGGGCAGTTTATCATTGTGCGGCTGGATGAGTGTGGGGAACGAATCCCGCTGACCATCGCCGATGCCGACCCCAAAGCTGGCACGGTTACCATCGTGGTGCAAGCGATCGGCAAGACCACCATGCTGCTCGAGCATGCTGGAGGCAGGAGACTCGATTCTCGACGTGGTGGGTCCTCTCGGCAAGCCCTCTAAAATCGAAAAGTTTGGAATCACGGTCGTAGTGAGCGGGAGTGTTGGAACTGCCATGGCCTATCCCACGGCTCGCGAGCTGAAGCGGGCAGGGAATAAGGTCATCTCGATCGTGGGAGCCCGCAGCAAGGATCTGCTCGTGCTGGAAGACGAGGTCCGTGCCGTCAGTGACGAGACTTACGTCGTCACCGACGACGGCAGCTACGGCGAAAAAGGTCTGGTTACCGACAAGCTGAAGGAGTTGGTGGCCGCCGGGGACGTGAATTATGTGCTGGCCGTCGGTCCCGTGCCGATGATGCGCGCGGTAGCCAATCTCACCGGCCCTAAGCAGATCAAGACCGTTGTCAGTTTGAACTCGATCATGGTGGACGGAACCGGAATGTGCGGCGGCTGTCGCGTTCTCGTGAATAATCGCAGTCAATTCGCCTGCGTGGATGGCCCTGAATTCGATGCTACCCAGGTCAACTTTGAGGTCCTGACACAGCGCAACAACATGTATCGCGAGCAGGAGCGTGCCAGCATCGAGCGCTTGCAGGCCGATCCGGAAGCGGAGCTGCGAACCTTGCGGGAGAACATGGCCATGCGTCGAGAATGCGCCGCCATTGAAGCGGGGGTATTCGATGAGTAAGCAATCGGCAAGCAATAATCCGCTGCCCAATAAGGAACGCATCAAGCTGCCGCGTCAGCGAGTGCCGGAACAGGACGCCCAAGTGCGGGCTCACAATTTCTGCGAAGTAAATCTAGGGTTTCCCGCCGAGCAGGCACGGCAAGAATCGCTGCGGTGCATTGAGTGTCCCAAGCCCGGTTGCGTCGAGAAGTGTCCGGTGTCGGTGGATGTTCGAGCGGTGATTGACCTCATCCTCGCCGGCGATTACTTGGGAGCCGCATCGAAGGTTCGCGAAGACAACGCGCTGCCCGCGATTACCGGACGCGTCTGCCCGGTGGAAGACCAATGCGAGTCCGGTTGCGTGCTGGGGAAGAAGGGAGAGCCAGTTGGAATTGCCTATCTGGAGCGCTTCGTGGCCGATTGGGAGCGCGAGACAGGGCAGTTCGGATTGCCCGTGTCTGCGGCCGCCACCGGCAAGAAGGTTGGCCTCATTGGCAGCGGACCAGCGAGCCTCGCGTGCGCTGGCGATCTCATCCAAATGGGGCACCAGGTGCACGTGTTTGAAGCTCTGCATGAGCTCGGTGGCGTGCTGGTGTATGGCATTCCGGAGTTTCGGCTGCCCAAGGAAATTGTTCGCCACGAAATTGATGTACTGCACCGCCGCGGCGTCGTCTTCGAGACCAACGTTGTGGTCGGCAAGACGGTCACGATTGACGAACTCATGCAAGAAGAAGGGTTTGACGCTATCTTTGTCGCGACCGGTGCTGGTCTGCCGCGTTTTTTGAATGTTCCGGGTGAGCACTTCAACGGCGTCTATTCGGCGAACGAGTTTCTCACCCGCGTAAACTTGATGCGCGCTTATCGTTTCCCCGAATACGACGAGCCGCTCTATCCCTGCAAGGACCGCGACGTGATCGTGGTCGGCGGTGGCAATACCGCCATGGATGCGGTACGCAGTGCGCTGCGACTGGGTGCGAAAACTGCAAGCATCTACTACCGCCGCACCGAAAAAGAGATGCCGGCACGTGTCGAGGAAGTGCACCACGCCAAGGATGAAGGCGTTCACTTCGAGATGCTGGTGAATCCGGTGGAGTTCTTCGGTGACGAGAAAGGCAATCTCACCGCCGTGAAGTGCATCCGCCAGGAACTAGGCGAGCCGGACGATTCGGGACGCCGCAGCCCGGTGCCGATTAAGGGCTCTGAATTCGTGGTTCCGTGCCATGTGGCAATCATCGCGGCCGGCACCTCGGCGAACCCGCTCATCCAGTCAACCACTCCGGGCCTGGCGGTGACCAAGCGCGGATACATCTCGGCGAACGATGACACCCTCGCGACCTCTAAGCCCGGCGTGTTCGCGGGCGGCGACATCGTGACCGGCGGCGCGACGGTGATCCTCGCCATGGGCGCCGGACGCAAGGCGGCGAAGTCGATCGACGAATACTTGAAGAATGTGGAGCCCAAAATAGAGGAAGCTCAGGCCGCTGTTCAGAGTTAAGTCTCGTTGGAGTGTAGTGCAGCGCCAAGAGTCTCTCTTGCTACCACACTTTTTTCCACCTTTTACCTAATAATCACCGGCACGACTGATGAACGTCACATCTTGAACCCGGAAGCCTGTGGCAAAGTCGTGGAATGTTCGGCCTCACGCTAGCGGTTGTGATCGTCGCCATCTTCGCTGCGCTAATCGCAATTGGCCTTTGGTTCCTGACTAGGGATGCGAGAAAAACAGATCCCTTGCAAATTGGAATAGCAAGAGAGGTTTCGGCTCCGTTCACCTCCTTTACGTCTCAGAGCGAGCAAGTCACATTACCTCCTGCTCGGCGTAGGCTAAAGCGATCCAACGCAACCGCAGCTTCTCGAACTCGCAACCTACCGGCGAAGATCGCAGTTAGTCCTGAAGAGGTCTCCGGCGAAATTTACCTCGACATTGAAACTCAACGGTTATCGAGCGAGGTGGCAGGTGGTTGGTCGAACATCAAAGCCTTTGGACTCGCCATCGCCGTTACTTGGGACTTACAGAATTCCTTTCGTCTATGGGGAGAAGATCAGGCTGCCGGTCTGATCTCAGAATTGGAGAATTATGACCGAATCGTTACGTACAATGGAGACCGCTTTGACATCAAAGTCTTAGCGGCTTACGGGATTGTAACGGAACTTTCTGCGCGATCATTCGACGTTCTCGCACAGATTCGCAATGTTACCGGGCGATTAGTCGGGCTCGATCACGTCGCCACTCATACGCTAGGTGCAAAAAAGACAGCCGATGGAATAGCTGCCGTGAGATGGTGGCGGGAAGGCAAAATCGAGAAAGTTGCAATGTATTGCCGCCACGATGTCGAGCTTCTGGTTCGCCTGGTTGCTTTTGCTCGAGAGAATGGATATCTGGTGATTGACGGCCAACAAGTAAAGGTAGCCTGGTCGCCGCTGGAGGTACTTCTGACTGAGCGCGCCCAAATGATCGGAGTGCGTAAATAAACGCATTGTCGCTTATGTCTTCGGCTTCGAAGAGGCCTGGGTCCTTCATCGTTCCGACCGAACTGCCTTCGCAAGCCTTGCCAGCAATTCCAACGTTTCGTCCCATCCCATACAAGCGTCGGTGATGCTCTGCCCATATACCAGCGGTTCGCCTGGGACCAACCTCTGCGCTCCCGCGACCAGATTGCTCTCCAGCATGACGCCGACGATATTGCGATTACCTTCTGCAATCTGTGCCGCGACGTCGCGGCAAACCGCAGGTTGGCGGGTATGGTCTTTGTTGCTGTTGGCGTGGCTGCAATCAATCATGAGGCGAGGTGGCAGTCCGGCTTCCTGGAGCTGCTGGCACACCCGGGCCACGGCATCGGCAGTGTAATTCACCGTCGTTCGTCCACCGCGTAAGATCACGTGGCAGTCCGGGTTACCGGTGGTCACGAATATGGCCGACTGCCCGTGCTTGGTGTGTCCGAGAAACGTATGCGGATGTGCAGCCGATAGAACCGCTTCGATGGCGATCTGCACGTCTCCTGAGGTGGCGTTCTTAAAGCCCACGGGGCACGAGAGGCCAGAAACCAACTGGCGATGGACTTGGCTCTCGGTGGTGCGTGCGCCAATAGCTCCCCAACTGACCAAGCCTGCCAAATACTGGGGAGTGATCATGTCGAGAAACTCAGTTCCGGCCGGTACTCCCATTTCTGCTAGATCGAGCAACAGGCGCCTGGCTAGCCGCAGGCCGTCATTGATCTTGTAAGACTGATCGAGGTGAGGATCGTTGATCAGTCCTTTCCATCCGACGGTCGTGCGGGGTTTCTCGAAATAAACGCGCATCACGATGCGCAGCTCTTTGGAGAACTCTCCGATCGCGCCTCTAAGCAGGCCCGCATACTCCCGCGCCGCCTCGGCGTCGTGAATCGAGCACGGTCCGCACACCACCAGGACACGACGGTCTCTGCCACCGAGAATCTCGCAAATTTCATGGCGAGACTGGTAAACGGTGGCCGAAGCGGTCTCGGTCGTGGGCATCTCCTCCTCCAAGAAAATCGGAGGAAGCACGACCTTGGTCCACTTTATGCGAAGGTCATCGATGGGATAGAACATGGTGGTTATGTTGGAAGTGTAACTGAGTCGTAATCAAGGGCGCGGATGTTAAGCAGAGGTCACCTGCCGAGACCGAAGATCAGGCCCAGAGCGCCGCCGAGCCGCCCACCCATTCTAGGTTGCGGTTATGATCGACGCCCATCATCATGCCGCGTCCCATGCGCACCAGCGGCAGCACGGGCGTAAGCTCGCCGCCCTCTGGCCACACAAACATCATGCGGACTTCCATTTGCGTCGGGCCGTGCGGCGTTTGAATCACCGGCTCGAAACGCAGACGCTCCTGGAGGATGTAATTGTGGCGTTGCCTTGGTGGGATTGCGTCAATATCGGCTTGGGTCGGCGAAAACTTAATGCCAACCCCGGCGAACGAGTAGAGCGGCTTAAGCAGGTAATTCTCGTTGTCCGTTGGGAGTTTGCCGAGATTGTCGAGGAACCACGTTTTCGGCACGCAACTATGTTTTAGGTGCGGGATAGAGAACTTGCTGATCCGAAAATACCAATTAGGATGGCCCGCCCACTCGACATCGAGTTCGTCGCGCAGATCGAATGGCAGTGTCACCCGTTTGCGTTCAAGTTCGTCCACAATACAACGGTTGTAGATACGGCAAACCTCGATCTCGCGTCCATCCTTCGTGTAAAAGAGCTTCTTGCCCCGCTTCTTCAGCGACAGAATGTCGACGATCACGATGCCCAATTCCCGCTGCGTCACCAGGAAGTCGGGCAGCGTCTTCTGGTGCTCCGGATCGATCTCCATCAGAATGACATTTTCGGGATCGGCGTCGGCCACAATGACCTGGCGCATGAGCCTCCAATACGAATCAGGCTTGTAACCGCCGAGATAGACACCAAGACATGACGGCAAATCGTAGCTCTCAATGTATTGGTGGGCTGACACCGCCTGGTATCCGTACAGGGAAGGGAAGGCCTGCAGCTCGACTAGTCTAGGCTCCAATCTTCCCATCGCATCGCGCACCACCCCGAAGTCCACCTGAACGAACATCGGCCGGGACGATTCATTGGGCACGTTGTATTGCGGAGGAACTGAGGCGTCAGATGCGCGATGGTATTCGGGATTGTCCACCAGTTGTACGACCAGCTCACGCCCGTACTGCGACATCTGGTCGAGCAAAGCTTTGGGTACAAAGCATGGCGTCTCTGAGACGCGGAAGCCGATGTGCGTGCCGGTGGCCTTATCCAAGCGCTGCAGGAACTGACGATACTTCTCAGGAGTAAAGTTGCGGTTGAACTCCTCACGCAGCGTCGGGATCATGCTCAGGCCTCAATGAGGAAGTGGCCCTTTTCCATGATTTGTCGGCCATCGACCCAGATATCGAAGCGCAAGCCCACGACATCAATGTGGGTGCTGGAGTACCATTTCGCGCCGGTGTGTGCGCCGTAGGGGTTTCCAAAGGCAATATGCAAGCCAGGAAACTTCTCGTCCTGTAGAATCTGCCCGATGACGTGCTTCAGTTCGAGGTTGGTCCCGATGGCGAACTCGCCGACAAGATGGCTATTTTCGTCGGTGTGGGTGTAGGACCAGAACTCTTCTTCCAGAACTTTGTTGTCGCTGAAGACCTCGGTGATGCGATTGTTTCGCATGTGAATGGTTAGCGGCTCGCGTGCCAGATCAGGATATTTCTCGCACAGATAGTCGCCAACCACGCCATCCACAACATAAGTGCCAGTCACTTCTCCCGGAGTAGTGAACACTTCGCCACCGGGCAGGTTCCCCCACTTATCAGGGCTGATGATGCCACTGGTTTTCACCCATCGGTAGTTGGGATTCAGGGTAGCCGACAAGTCGCTTCCAGCCGGATTCCTGGCTGTGATTTCTTTAGCTGTGCAGACGATGTCAATAACTTTCTTACTGAGCGCGTCCACCCGGTTGAAATCGGCGCGCATACCCTCCATCATGATCTGCCGGTTGATATTGACCATGTGCGCGTGGCGCATCTTGCGCCGGTTCACGATGTCGGTCATCTGCATCCGTGACTTCAGTTCATTGCGCTGCACCCGGACGGCGAAGATGCCGACTTGGCTGGACTCCATATCCTCGGCGATTTCCGGGGCAAGCCGGTAAGCGGGCGGGGTGCGAGGTCTTCTAGCACAAAAGCCTTAAATGGCGAGCCGACCTTCTGTAGCTCGTGCGCGATACTGGCGGCGATTTCCCGGCAAGCGTTGTCAGTAATGAGTGTGACTTTTTCCCATGGCTGAATGCGGAGGCAAGTATTCACCGCGTTGTGAGCGCCGGGAGAAAGTTCAGCATCGAATGTAGTATTAGTGAAGTCAGTCAGAAGTGGCTGTATCAAATCAATCCTTTCGTTGCCTTTTCTTGGCTCACACCCCAGGGCTTTCCAGTTTGCTGAAAAACTCAAAAAAGCAGATCCCTCGCGGGCTGAACCTTGCCCTAACAAGCGCAAACGCGCGCTCGTTGGGGGACCCCAGGTCGCCCGCTCGTGATGACAAGAATAAAGGCTTCCAATGGCGCCGCTAAAGCTGCGCCCCTTCAATCCGGCTCTACTTTCGCGCCGCCGCCTGGTCAAACACTCCAACTCGCGTCTCAGCGATCATGTAGTCCACGACTTTCTTCAGGTCACCCGTTTCCTGGTACACCTGCAACTGGCGATCGGCACCCGTACCCATGTCAAGCATCTGGTGAATGTAATCGATCTCCTGGCGCGAGCCAAGCTCATCCACCACAGGATCGATCAAATCGAGATATTCTTCCATCAGATCGCGCACGGGAACTTCTTCTTCTTTACCGAAATCAATCAACTTTCCGTTCAGGCCGTAGCGCGAGGCGCGAAACTTGTTCTCCATAATCAAGGCACGACTGTAGATGCGATAACTCTTGTTGGAGGCATGCAGTTTGTAGAGCATGGCGACTGTGGCCTGGATCAACGCGGCGATGGCCATGGTCTCGTCCAGCCGCATCGGGATGTCACACACACGCACTTCCAGCGTGGCGAAGTTCGGATGTGGGCGGATGTCCCACCAGATTTTCTTGCCGTTGTCGATGCAGCCCGTCTTGACCAGCAGATTGACGAAGGTTTCGTAATCGGCCCAGTTGGCAAAGACGTCGGGAATGCCGGTGCGCGGAAAACGCTCGAAAACTTTGGACCGATAGGATTTGAATCCGGTTGGCATGCCCATCCAGAAAGGCGAGTTGCTGGAAAGCGCCAGAATGTGCGGTAGAAAATACCGCATGGAATTCATGATATGAATTGCGGTGTTCCGGTCTTCGATACCGACGTGCACGTGCAATCCGAAAACCAGATTAGCGCGCGCCAGCATCTGCATCTCTTCGAGCACCTGATGGTAGCGCTCGTCGGGATAAATCTCCTGCACCTTCCAATCGGCAAAGGGGTGGGTGCTGCCCGCAGCGAGCAGCAAGCCGTTTTGCCCGGCCAGGGTGATCATCTGGCGACGCAGTACCTTGATGTCCTCGCGCGCTTCCTGGACGTTGCGGCATACCTTGGTCCCCACCTCGATGACCGCCTGGTGCATCTCTGGCTTCACCGCCTCGTGCAGTGCCAGCTTCGCTTTGGGGAGGATCTCAGAGGCGATGTGCGAGCGGAGATCCCGGGTCTCCGGATCGATCGTCTGATATTCCTCTTCAATTCCGATGCTGAGGCTTGGCCGCTCCATCTGGTTATCCCCTGCTTGCCCGTTTAGCTGCCTGGTTGGATGCAGTCGACGGTTTCGATGCCTTCTCTTTTGCCTTGGAATTCGCTTCCGCCGTATATCCGCTAAGAAACGCACTCCAGCGATAATCAGGAGTCAGGCCGGTGTGTTGCTTGGCTTTACGAACCGCCAATTCCGCTACCGCGTTCACAATCCAGTCAAAATTCTCGTGGCCTACCGAGTTTACATCAGCATCGGGAGCAGGATTCATGAAGTCGATGGCGTAGGGTATGCCGTCTTCGCAGGCGAATTCAACCGTGTTGAGGTCGTAGCCCAAAGCGCGGCAGAGCGTCAGGCAATCGCGCTCGACGCGTTCAAGCAGCCTCGGATCAGTGGCTGGGGGATTCTTCACGTAGCGCTCGTGGAAGGGCGCTGAGGGATCGTAGTGCATGATGTGCACCTTCTCCTGGCCCACCACGTAGCACCGGAAGTACTCGTTGAAATTTACCCCGCGCTGCAACGTCATGCAGAGATCGCGGCTCTGGTCGTAAGCGTTGAAGAATTCCTCCGGCGAGTTCACCTTGTATACATCTTTCCAGCCACCACCATCGAAAGGTTTGAGAAACGCGGGAAATCCGACGTAACTGAAAATGCTGTCCCACGGCATGGGATATTGCAGGTTGCGCATGGAGCGCTCGGTGGTACCTGGAGGATGCTGCTTGTGTGGGAGCAATACCGTCTTCGGAATCGCAACGCCCAACTTCGTTCCCAGTGCGAAGTTAAAGAACTTGTCATCGGCACTCCACCAGAATGGGTTATTGATAACGATTGTGCCGGAGAGCATGGCATTCTTGAGATAGCTGCGATAGAAAGGAATGTCATGCGAAATGCGGTCCACGATGACATGGTAGGGAGAAGGTTCCGCCATTCGGACTTCGCCAACCACAGCGAGCTCAGCCTGGATGGCCGGTTCGCCCATAGAGTTGATCTTATCGACCAATGCTGGCGGAAAAGTGGTCTCCATGCCAAAAATGACTCCGACTTTCTTCACCGCTACTCCTTCAAGAGCGATACGAATCGCTTGCTTTCGCTCGCAGTTGTGTGTGGGAATCCCCAGGAAAACAGCGCCGGGTGCGCTACAGCTCTTCAATTATTGTAGGCGAAAGCGAAAGGAATTTGTAGGAAAAAGCCCTCGTGTGACTGCGCAAGTGGTTGGGCGTGCGGACTAGGTGCCGACCAGTTTTTCCAGTACGCCTTTGTTACGCACGGTGAGTGTGGATCCCTTAAGCACCGCGATCTGGCGCTTGCGGAAGTCCGCCAGTACCCGAGTGACGGTCTCTCGCGAGGTGCCGATAATCTGCGCAATCTCTTCGTGGGTGAGCGCCAGCTTCACCTTGGGCTCGGCCTGTTCGCGACTGGAGGCGGTCCACTCGAGGAACAAGCGCGCCAACCGCTCGGGTGCGGAATGCGATAGGCCCAGACTGCGAATTTGCTGATATGCGCTCTGACAGTCTTTGCTCAGATGTTGCGCCGCTTTCAAGCAAGCGTCTCCATGCTTCTGCAAGAAGTTCAAGAAGTCTTCGCGTTTCACGAAATTCAATTGGCAGGGCTGTCCGGTTTCGGCGGTGATTTCATATGGCGTCCCGGAGACGGTGGCGTGCATTCCCAGAACTTCACCCGGCTGAGCAATTTTCAGAATGAGCGTCTTGCCTTCTGCCGAAGTAGTGGAGAGCTTCACCCGGCCTTTGCATAGCATGTAGATTCCGCGCGGCGCCTGGCCTTCGACAAACAATACGGCTCCCGCCGGATAGGAGGCAGTGTATTTCATTTTGTCGAACGCTTCCAAAGCCGGCTTGGGAAGAGAGCAGAAGAAACTGTCGTTGCGCAGCTTACAGATGAGGCAATTCTCTACCAGCTCAAAGCCGTAAGGTGACCCCACGATAGCCTCCGGATGCTACGTCGTATGGTATCACTTTAGGCAACTCACAAGATACAAGACGATTCTGGAGGACCAAAATCGATCTCTGGCGTTTCCCGGTCAGTCAGGGTGACCTACATCACAAGCACTCGTATCCGGAATCACAGACCTCTGGCTATCCCGCGAAGGAAAATTCCGCCCACAACGGCTCAAATAGGCGGGAGGCGAAGGTCTGATAACTTCATCCTGTCGGGTCCGGCCGGCGAACCCGCGTTCACGGGCGGAAGGCTGAAATGCCAATTTTGGTTTGCAACCTTGCACCGTAAGGATGAGGATCTCGACCACTCTCCTCTACCCCAAGTCGCCTCCCGCCGACGGTTTATTACTCGGCCTGATTCGGCCCAAATCAGGCAGGGGTGTTAAGGCAGTAGACAGGTTCTCAGGAGGTCGCGTTGGTGATGGCTAAGGAACCCCGGAATAGCCGGCGCTTACCTCGGACAATTCCGCCCTAAATCGCTCGACGCAGCAGTTTATTGCTCTCAGAAGACCGGATAGTAACTTTCTTTGCTCGGTAGGAAGGGAGAAATTGAGATGGCTTTAGCAACAGCAGCAGCAACAGCAACAACAAACGCTCAGTCGATTGAGATTGGCAGCACCGGTTTGAACCGTTGGTGGCGTGTCGTCGGCGGACTGATGATGAATATTGCCCTGGGCACGCTCTATGCCTGGAGCGTCTTTGTGGCCCCCCTCGAGAAGGAGTTTGGATGGAAGCGCGCCGACACTTCCATGGTGTTTACCATCGCTGTCGTGGTGTTCGCTTTGACCTTTATTGTCGCTGGCCGGCTACAGGACAAGTTCGGCCCCTTCTGGGTATCTCTCACCGGCGCAATACTGGTGAGCCTGGGCTTCTTCCTGTGCACATTCACCCACAGCTTGACGTACCTATTTGTTTGCTTTGGCGTGATTGGGGGACTAGGCAACGGCTTCGGCTATGCTACTCCCATTCCGGTTATGGCCAAGTGGTTTCCCGATAAACGGGGTTTGGCGGTGGGACTAGCGGTCGGCGGATACGGAGCCGGGTCAGCACTCTTCGGACCCCTCGCCAACTTGAAGCTGATTCCAGCTTATGGCGTGCACACCACGTTCATGATCTTGGGCGCAATTTTCCTGGTCATGACGGTGATCGGAGCTTTCCTGCTTAAGAATCCTCCCGCTGGTTATAAGCCTGCGGGATGGACCCCTGCTCCAGCAACAGCGAAGACCAGTGCGACCACGCAAGAATTTACCCCGGGCGAGGTATTGCGGACCCCGGCATTTTATTTCATGTGGATTGCCTATGCGCTGGGAACCTCGGCCGGTTTGATGGTTATCAGCCAGTTGGTGCCCTTTGCCAAGAGCGTACATGTTTCCAGCGCGGCACTGGCAACTATGGGACTGGTGGTAGGAGCCGCTGGCAATGCCTCGGGACGAATCTTGTCGGGATGGATGTCCGACGCACTTGGACGGTTGAACGTCTTGCGACTGATGATTGCGGTCTCCATGATCTCCATGCCTTTGCTCTATCTGGCTGGCAGCACGGTGAGCTTCCTATATGTAATGGTGTTTATCGTGTACTGGTGCTACGGTACGCAGCTCTCGGTAAATGCCTCGGCAACTGCTGACTTCTTCGGTGCGAAGAATGCAGGTATGAACTACGGAATGTTGTTCACCGCCTGGGGCGTAGCCGGAATTATCGGTCCCAGGATCGGTGGCGTCCTGTTCGACAAGTACAAGAACTATCAGATGGCGTTCTACACCGCGGCGGTTCTGGCCGCAGTGGCGCTGTTGGCTGAGTTCATGGCTCGTCGTCCCAAGCATGTATGAAAGCGAAACTGGCCGGACGGCGCTAGAGCAATCCGGCCAACTTTCTGGTTGTTCAGTCGATTTTCACAGGTGCTCAGACCGCTCTATTAGGTTAAAAAGGAGTCTCTTTCCATGGCTACCGCAACGAAGGCATCCGCAGCCCAGGACATAACAACAGGAGCAGTTGAGGAGCCCGCCGGTCATATCGCGCACCACCTGGTCAGTCCGGTCGCGCAAAAATGGATCGAAGAAGGGAAGCAGGACCCCGAAGGTTTTTGGGGACGCAGCGGCAGACCAACTGCCGTGGTTCCGTAAGTGGGACAAGGTGTTGGAGTTGAATCCTCCCACCTTCAAGTGGTATGTCGGCGCACAAACCAACCTGGCCTATAACGCGCTCGATTATCACGTAAAGCGCGGCTGGGGCGGGCACGCGGCGTTGGTTTACGTTAACGAACGGGGCGAGCGTCGCGTCTATACCTACGCCCACTTGCTCCACGAAGTCGAGAAGGCGGCGAAGGCGCTGCGTGGCATGGGTATCAAGAAGGGCGATCGCCTCACCATCTACATGCCGACTTCTCCGGAAGCGATCATCCTGATGCTAGCGACGGTGCGCATCGGCGCGATTCACTCCGTGGTCTTTGCCGGGTTCGGCGCGAAGGCGCTAGGCGACCGCATTCAGGCGAGCGGCTCACGGTTGGTGTTCACTGCTGACGTCACCTATCGTAAGGGCAAGGACACGCGGCTCAAAGAGATCGTCGATGAGGCATTGGACAACGCCGGTGACAAGGTCGAACACGTTGTCGTCCTGAAGCGGACGACCGGGGAAACTCCGATGCGCCCGGGACGAGATATTCTTTGGGAGCAGTTCTTGGAACACGGCGCCGGTGAAAGCGGCGACTACGTCAAGATGGAAGCCAACGAGCCGGCGTTCATCCTTGCCACGTCGGGCACTACCGCGACTCCCAAGCTGGCCATCCACACGCATGGCGGGTATCAAGTCCACATTCATAGCATGGGACAGTGGCTGTTTGGCCTGAAGCCAACCGATGTCTGGTGGTCGACCTCCGACATTGGCTGGATCGTTGGTCACAGCTACATCGTGTACGCTCCGCTGATCGCGGGTGCGACGACGGTTGTCTTCGAAGGCGCACTTGACTATCCCACTCCAGAGGGCACCTGGAAGACTCTAATGGAGGAATATCGGGTCACCGGCATTTTTACCTCGCCGACAGCGGTGCGATTGCTGATGCGCTACGGCGATGGCCCATTCGGAAGCGTCGATTACAAATATCTGGAGCGGGTGTTTTGCGCGGGCGAAGTGCTGAATGCGCCAGCTTGGGAATGGCTGCAGAAGAAGATTTTCAAGAACCAGATTCCGGTCATCGACCACATGTGGCAGACGGAAACCAGCGGGCCGGTATTCGGCAATCCTTATGGATTAGGAATGTTGCCGATCAAACCGGGTTCCTCGACGGTGCCCATGCCAGGCATTGACGCCGAAGTCGTGGCGCTTGACGGTACACCGTGCGGCGTCAACGAAAAAGGCATCATGGTGATCAAGCGGCCTTTTCCGGGATTGACCCCGGAGTTGTGGGGTGAAAAGGAACGCTACGGCCGCGATTATTGGCAGATCATTCCTGGTGTTTATTACACTGGCGATTCGGCGCAGATCGACCAAGACGGTTATGTTTGGTTTGCCGGCCGTGCCGATGAGATCATCAAAATTGCCGGTCATCGCATCGGCACTATCGAGGTTGAGACAGCTCTCCTTGGTCATCCCGCAGTCGCGGAATCGGGCGTCATTGGCCGGCCCGACGAACTGCGTGGCGAAGTGATCTCGGCATTCGTGATGCTCAAGCAGGGCTTTATTCCCTCGGATGAACTGAGGCAGAAGCTGCTCGACCAGGTGCGTCACGAACTCGGTCCCGTCGCTGTCATAGGGGAACTGAACTTCGTTGACATGTTGCCCAAAACGCGTAGCGGCAAGATCATGCGGCGCGTGCTTAAGGCGGTCACCCAGGAAAAGAATCCCGGCGACATCACCACCATCGAGGACGAAGGCTCGGTGGAGGAAGCCAGGCACGCATGGCATCAGATGAGGGCGGCGCTGGACAATCAGCCGTTAGTCGCGGGATCTTCCAAGGGCAAGTGACCGGGCAGTAATGGTATTCTGCCCGCTCCAATCGCGGGCGGGGCGATGTAAGCTGTACCGGTAACGGTCCCGGGGCGAGCAAAGATGTTGTACTGATGGACAGAATGTTCCATCATATGGGCTTGAAAGAAGCGCGAGGGCGCGCTCCGTCAACCCAGGAAGCACTGGCGAGGAACCGCCGGGGTTGCAGCACAAATTCAGAAATCTCAAGGAGCGATTAATATGGCTCGGACTCTTCCGAAGCAGAATGCGGTGATCGAGACCAGCGAGGCTCAGATCGCAGTCCATTGGCGGGAAGAAGAATACTATTATCCTTCCGCGAAATTTGTCGGCCAGGCAAATCTGACCGATCCCGACGTCAACGAACGCTTCAGCGAGAAAAATTTCCCGGAATGCTTCCGGGAGTATGCCGATCTGCTGAGCTGGGACAAGTACTGGGACACCACGCTCGACACCAGTGATCCGCCGTTCTGGAAGTGGTTCGTGGGCGGCAAGATTAACGCCTCTTATAACTGCGTGGACCGGCATCTCGCCCAGTACAAGAACAAAGCGGCGCTCATCTTCGTCCCGGAACCAGAAACCGAGGCGCCCGTATCCGTCACCTACCGCGAACTCTATGTGAGGGTGAATGAATTCGCCGCGCTGCTGCGCGATTTCTGTGGCCTGAAGAGCGGAGATCGCGTCACCATTCATATGCCGATGGTCCCCGAGTTGCCGATTACCATGCTGGCCTGTGCCCGGCTAGGGGTCATTCACTCCGTTGTGTTTGGGGGCTTCAGCGGCGAGGCTTGCGGCCGGCGCGTGGCTGATTCGGGTAGCCACATCCTGATCACGATGGATGGTTATTATCGCAATGGCAAACTGCTCGACCACAAAGCGGCCGCCGACATATCTCTCGATATAGCCAAGCAGGAAGGTCAGACCGTGGACAAGGTCCTGGTCTGGAGGCGTCACCCGGGCCAGAATGCCTCCGCTTCACCGTTTGTCGAGGGGCGTGATTTCTTCGTTGACGATATCCTTCCCAACTACTCGGGTCAAATCGTGGCCCCCATTCCCATGGATTCGGAGGCGCCGCTGTTTCTTATGTACACCAGCGGCAGCACCGGAAAGCCCAAAGGTTGTCAACACCGCACCGGCGGCTACCTCGCCTATGTGACGGGCTGCTCGAAATACATCCAGGACATCCATCCCACAGATGTGTACTGGTGCATGGCCGACATCGGCTGGATTACTGGTCACTCGTTTATTGTCTATGGACCCTTGGCCCTGGCCGCCACCAGCGTCATCTACGAAGGTGTTCCTACCTATCCGGACGCCGGCCGAGTATGGAGAATCGCCGAGCGCCTGGATGTCAACATCTTCCACACTTCGCCCACGGCCATCCGCATGTTGCGCAAGGCCGGTCACGATGAACCCACCAAGTACAACTACCATTTCAAACACATGACTACGGTAGGAGAACCCATCGAGCCGGAGGTTTGGCGCTGGTATTACGAGACGGTGGGCAAAGGTGAGGCAGTGATTGTGGACACGTGGTGGCAAACCGAAAACGGAGGATTCCTATGCAGCACCAAGCCGGCGCTGGATCCCATGAAGCCGGGAAGCGCGGGCCCAGGTGTGCCGGGCATCTACCCCATCGTCTTCGACGAAATGGGAGAGGAAGTGCACGCCGGTTCGGGGAAGGCAGGGAACATCTGCATTCGCAATCCCTGGCCCGGGATCATGCAAACTATTTGGGGTGATCGCGAGCGCTTCGTCGCCCAGTATTACGCTAAGTACTGCAAGGATACCAACAGCAAGGAATGGCAGGATTGGCCATATTTTGCGGCGGACGGAGCCGTCCTGGCCATAGACGGCTATTTCCGGATCCTGGGACGCGTGGATGACGTTATTAACGTGGCCGGTCACCGCTTGGGGACCAAGGAAATCGAGTCTGCATGCCTGACGGTTCCCGAGGTGGCGGAAGCGGCGGTGGTGCCGGTGGTGGACGAGATCAAAGGCCGCGTGCCCGAGGTCTATATCGTTGTGCAGCCGGATGTACTGCCGACGCAGCATCAGGAGATCCTGGACAAGGTCAATCGCGTCATTGAAACGATGATTGGCAAGATTGCCCGCCCGCGACGAATCCTCATTGTTCCGGATATGCCAAAAACACGATCCGGCAAGCTCATGCGGCGCGTTCTCGCAGCCCTCTCCAATAACATGAACACCGGAGATATCACCACCTTGGCCAATCCTGACGTGGTGGAATCGGTCCGGGTAATGGTTCAGGGCAAAGAGGCTGTGGCACTGCAAGAAGGACCGGAAGACCTGAAATCGTTTGGGGCAGTGGATTAAAGCCTGACTCAGGGCCTTTCGGAGTCCGTTAATGATGACGGGGCGCGTCATGCGCCCCGTTGTTTCTGTCCCATGATTTTGCCCCAACGGCGAACCGACCGTATCCTAGACCCAACACAAGACCGTTACTGGTGATTTCGATCTTTATGGGTCTTTATGGGTATTGAAACGCAGAACAATCCTCAAAGATCGTTCCCTAGTACTCGCCCGGGTCTCACCCTTCCGCTGGCGGTGGGCCGGGCTCGTTGAGGGGCGGCAAGTCCGGTTCAGGAACAACGGGAGTTTCAGCTATTGCGATCAACTCTTCCCGCTGTGGCGTCGCGTAAGGCACTGATTCGACCGGGACCACTGCCGCGTGCCGCTGGTACCATGTCGTCGTGCTGGCGAGCTGCCAAAATCGCGTCACCAAGTGCACCAGCAGGATCAACTCAAGGAGGACGAAGGTGACCGGCGTGGCTGTCGGTGGCAGCTTCGCCCAAATCGCCAGCCCAACGGCCAGCGACACCCAGGCAAACAGGGTGATGCGGAAGTACATCCAAAACAGGCTGCCAAGGTTCTCCGAGGTGACTCGGCAAGCTTGCCAGAGATTGCGCCACATGCCACGTTCGTTCCGGGCCACCGCTCGCACCTGTGCCACATCGAACCACAGCCGCACCGCCAGCGCGAGCAGCAGACATATAGCAATGCTGGCCCACCAAAGGAAGATGCCAACCTGATCGGCTATGGCCTTGTCTCCGAGATAGTCCGATAGCTGGTCGAGGCTTTGATAGAGGCTGCCAACAAAAACGAAAGGAACGATTGACAACAGCATCAGTCGCACGAACCGCCAGAAGAACGCACCCGACGCGGCAAGAAAATCTCCGGTGTTGAGTCGGCCGTCCTGGCGAAAAGTCTCAAGTATGCCTCCGCTGACGAACAGCATGAACACAGCGAACAGGATGGCATAGCCGTACGCCGTAGATCTCGTGTGAAGAAAATTTGCCTCAGGCAGCCTTAACAGTTCGTAGAACATGCCCAGATCGAAGCCCTTGACCAGTCGATTTCCAGCGAGGCTATACCCAAGAGAGGCATTCAGCGTTCTGGCCGCTCCCAGCGTGCCCAGTCCGCCAAGCACAACATTTACCACGAACACCCACCACAAGATTTCCTGGCGCCGCCATAGCAGACGGGCTCCGGCAGATACCAGTCCTTCACGTCGGCCGGCTGCGTCGTAGGTTTTCATACCAGCCAACTCAGCATCTGGGCGATAAGTTGCGTTAGGAACATCCAGTAGGCTGCGATTTTTTCCGTTGCACCTTTTTGCCGCTCGGTGGTGCGACTGTTGTTGAGATAGTCGCTATCCATGGTGACTCTGTGGTCGGGATCGATCTCCACCGAAACCACTTTTGCCTTCTTATGGTAGACGTAGCGGACCCATCTATCTTTGCCGTCCCACCGTTCGCGGGTGCTTTCTCCGTTGTCAAACTTTACTTCTGCCTCAACCGGAAAGACGAAGTCTCCCTTGCGGTGCAGGATGACTTGCGTTTCATACATGGTCTTGTCGTTCTGGTTCGTGTCTGGCACGTACCAATCCGTCGGGCCGGAGGTGGCGCGAAGAACCTCATAGTCCATCACTTGCGTCCCGAACACCGACTGGTCCCAATACCACTTCAGGTCCTGGCCAGTGACTTCGTTGACCGTGCGGATGAAATCTTGTTGCGTAGGATGGGTGAAGCGGTACTTCAGAAAGTAGGCGTGGAGAGCGTTACGCAGTGCCTGCTCGCCGACGATGGTTTCCAAAGTGGCAAGCATGGTTGCCGTCTTGCCGTAACTGACGGCGCCGTAAGAACCCATGCTCATGTCGGTATAACTGGGTCGTGAGAGTGGGTCGATGTCGGAATGTTCCAGGTAAAAAAACCGGAGTCCTTCGCCGTCGCCCTCCTGAATTCCCAAGACGTTCAGCGAACTGGTTTTGCGACCGAACAGGCTGTCCATCACCTTCACTTCGGTGTAGCTGTTGATCCCTTCATCCAGCCAGGCATTCTCGAACTCGTTCGTGGCCACCATTCCATACCAGTATTGATGGCCGAACTCGTGCTCGGTCACGTGTTCGGGCTCGTCAAGGTCTCCCTTGGTTACATACCAACTGGTGCCCCCAGTGATGAACGTCGGGTATTCCATACCTCCGGCCTCGCCAGCCCCGTGGGGAGGGTCAACGACGGTAAGCTGAGCATAAGGGTACGCTCCGTACCATTGGTCGAATTTCTCCATCGTGCCGCGGGTAACGCTGATGTAGCGCTGCCACGAACTCTTATGGCTGTCATAGGTGAGCAGCCGGATTCTTACCGGACCTACGCTGCCATCGAATTGGTCCTCTCATGACCTTGAAGTTGGGATCGGCGGTCCAGGCGAAATCGTGCACGTCTTCCGCATGGAAAGCGACAGTCTTGGTACCGTTGCCGTTGTCCTGATCGGACACCTGCACACCGGTGGAGCCGATGACATAGTTCTTGGGCAGAGTGATCTTCACATCATAAGTTCCGAAGTCGGCAAAAAACTCGGTTAGGGCATGGAACTGATGACAATTCCACATCCCATGCCACCATACACCGACCTTTGGAAACCACTGCCCGGCGAGCAGGAAGGTGCGCTTGTAGCCGGTGCGCGCGATCACCTCGGGGAAGGTCGCCTTGAACTTGATCTTGAACTGTACACTCTCGCCCGGAGCGACCGGACGTGGCAGTTTCACCTCGAACACCGTCTTGTCGTCGGGATTGCCATCGTCCGGAGAGATGAACTTCATCTGCTTGGTCAGATCGCCCATGCCGACGACCTCGAAGGAAGTCACCTCATTGGCCCCATAGTCCTCGGGTTTCCACTCATCCAAACTGCTGGTGCGAAAGTATCCGTCGCGGTGCGCCTCATGTATCCAGGTCGACTTCTGTCTGAAAAGCATTCAGGTACAGGTGAAAAGGAAAACGGTCAAGCGGCTGACCTGTCAGGTTGTGATAGGTCAGCGTCTCGGTGGCGTCAACTGTGTGCTTGGGGGGATCGTACTTCGCGTCAATCTGGTAGGCCACCACTCGCTGCGAGAGCGGCCCCGAAACTTTCGGAGCGAAAGGGCTTTGTGCGATTGCCGAAGCGCAGGAAAGCACCCCTGCGGCGAACAGCAATAGCGCTGGTTGACGTGGCATCGGTGACCTCCAAGACGTTGCTGGCTGCACTTATTTATTTGCAGGGGCGGTAGGAATGGGATCGCTCAACCCCATGGCGACTTCCACCAATTCCGGATCGACGGGACGAGTCTTGTGGATGGCGTCCACCAACGGAATTGCGACAATATCGGTGCCCCGGAGCGCAACCATCGCTCCAAATTCCCCTTTGTGAACCTGATCGATGGCGCCGATTCCGTAGCGCGACGCCAGCACGCGATCGAAAGCGCTGGGGCTGCCTCCACGCTGGATGTGTCCAAGGACAACATTGCGGGTCTCGAGCCCGGTACGATGTTCGAGTTCGCGCGCCAGGATCTGGCCAATGCCTCCCAAGCGCACGTGACCGAACTCATCTTTACCCATATCGGTGACCACCGGCGCGCCTTGCGCACTATCTGCATCGCTGGCGAATTTCGCTCCCTCCGCCACTACCACGATGCTGAAGTAACGGCCGCGCGCGTGGCGGATACGGATCCGCTCGGCAACTTCTTCGATATCGAACGGGCGCTCTGGAATAAGAATCACGTCGGCCCCGCCGGCGATACCGCTATACATCGCAATCCAGCCCGAGTCGCGGCCCATCACTTCAACCACCATCACGCGTTGATGAGCTTCGGCGGTCGTGTGCACGCGGTCAATGGCCTCGGTTGCGGTGTTCACCGCGGTGTCAAACCCAAAACAAAAGTCAGTCCCCATCAGGTCGTTATCGATGGTCTTAGGAACGCCGACCACCTTCAATCCCAGTTCGTACATGCGTTGCGCGACGCTCATGGTGTCGTCACCCCCGATGACAATCAGGGCCTCGACACGGTTAGCCCGCAGGACATCCATGCAGTGCTGCAAGCCCCCTTCGCGCTTGGCGGGGTTAGTTCGTGAAGTACGCAGGATAGTGCCTCCTCGCGGTAGAATGCCCGATATCGCCTCCATATCCACTTCCATCGTCTTGTTCTCGAAGACCCCGCGCCACCCTTCCATGAAGCCGACAAACTGGTCGTCATAGTGCATGGTGCCCTTGCGCACCACAGCCCGTATAACGGCATTCAGTCCAGGACAGTCTCCACCGCCGGTCAAAATTCCAATTCTCATGTTCGGCAGAACCCCCTCAAAGAAATAGTAAAGCCATCGCGAGATTTCTGCATTCGGGAGTAAACTGTCGGCGAGATGGGCCGGGCTCTTGAGCCGCTCGGCGAAAGGGTGTTGCATGTCGGAAGCGCGGACATTTCACTCTTATGACGAGTTCTTCGATTTCTACCTGAAACAGCACAGCGAGCCGGCAAACCGCTGGATGCATGCCATCGGAACCACCCTGGGTCTGATAGTCGCGATCGTCGCATTTGCCACGCATCATCCCTGGTATGCGCTGCTATGGATTCCGCTCGGCTACGGTTTTGCGTGGACCGGTCACTTCCTGCTGGAAAAGAATACGCCCGCCACCTTCGGACATCCATTCTGGTCGTTCATCAGCGACTTCAGGATGTTGTGGTTGATGGTGACCGGGCGGCTGAATTCGCACATGAAGCTGAATTCAGGCTCGCCGCGCCGTTCTTGAGAGCCGTCGGACGTTCGATGGTGTTTGAAGGGCGCGCCGTTGGAAGCCCCTTATAGTTGTCTCGAGCCGACTTCAGCCGCGAAAGATCTGCTGTTTGACCTCTTTACGCAAGTGGTTTTGCCTGGGCCTTCGAACCTGGTTACCAGTGCGCTCCCTTCGCCAGTTTACCCGCAGAGTTTGCACGTCTGCTGCTACACTCGCGACAGGGCGGCAGCTCATGCGCATCCTCGGAATCGATTGCGGCGGCGAATACACCGGCTACGGCGTGGTCGAGCAGGACGGCGAGGGCACATTGCACCACCGTTGTAGCGGGGCGATCCGGCTATTACCGCGTGAACCGCTGGAGATTCGCCTCAAGAAGATTGCTGAGAACCTTACCGAAATCATCGCTACTTACACTCCCGAGCAAGTGGCCATCGAAGATGTCTTCTACGCGGTGAATGTTAAGTCGGCCCTGAAGCTTGGCCATGTACGCGGAGTCGCAATGTTGGTGGCCGCTCAGGCCGGGCTGGAGGTGGTCGCCTATTCTCCACTTTCCATCAAGTCGGCAGTGGTAGGTTACGGCAAGGCAGAGAAGTCGCAGGTTCAGATGATGGTTGCCCGCCTCCTCGGCTTGCCTGCGCCGCCTAAGCCGCCGGATGTGGCCGACGCGCTGGCGATTGCCATTTGCCACTTGCACACCGCGGGCACCTTGCGGCGTCAACACGCAACCACAAGTTGAATCCACGGCGAACGGTCGGCGGCGGTAGCTCGTCCGGCGGGAAAATCGGATAAAATCTGTTCACGGCATGAGATTGTGCTTTACCTTCGTAGCCCTTTTGCTGGTTTTGCCTGCCTCGGCGCAACAAGAAGCTGCCCCGTCCGCCCCACCCACGGTAACCTTTAACTTCAACTGGGGCCAGGGAATTCCCTGGCAAACGTACACCATCACGGTGGAGGCGGACGCCAAGACGCATTTCCAGGGGACACCTTCTCCGGACATAGCCGCCGGCAGCGATAACGATGTCTTTCAGCAGAACTTCACCATGTCGGAGGCCAACCGCTCGAAGATCTTCAATCTGGCCAAAAGACTCAATTTCTTCCAAGGTGATCTCGATTCGCACTTGAAGCGAATCGCCCAGACCGGAAACAAGACGCTGGAGTACAAGTCAGCAACCGTTCATGGCTCGAGCACGTACAACTGGTCGCAGAATTCAGATGTGCAGGAGTTGACCCGTCTTTTTGTTGCAGTTGCCAATACTCTCGATTATGGGCGCAAACTGGCTTTCGACTACCGCTTCGACAAGTTGGGCCTGGATGCTCGGCTGAAGGAGTTGGAAGACATGAGGGCCAACCATTATGCCGAGGAGCTGAATGCGATAGAGCCTATTCTGCGAAAGATCGCGGATGACCCCGATATGATGAACATCAGCCGTCAGGCCGCTCAACACCTTCTCGCCACTCTGCGAGGGGCCGGCCAGGGGAACGAAACCGCAGCTCAGCCCTAGCCCTGGACACGTTGTGAATTTTCACAACTTTGCATCTAACGGGTGTTTAATACGATCAGGTAGAGAAGGCTTCGACGGGGGCGCACAAAACCACTGCCGCCGATCCCATTTCGAGACGTAGAATAGGAACAAGCAGTTCCCAGGAGTAACGGTATGTCACGGCAGGTGAAATCCGCTTTAACACTGATTGCAACGTTCGTGGTGGTCGCAGCCGCTGGCGCATTCGCAGACTCGCATGTCAGGATTGTCCGTCTCAGCTACCTGAATGGACAGGTGCAGACAGACCGTGCAACAGGAGAAGGATTAGAACGCGCCATCTTGAATACCCCCATCACTCAGGGAGTGCGAGTCGTGACCGGAAATGACGGTCTGGCCGAGGTGGAGTTCGAAAACGAAAGCGCTCTGCGGATCGCGGAGAACTCCGAAATCCAGTTCCTCGCGCTGTCCATGAACGACTACGGCGCCAAGATCAATGAGATCGAAGTGGTCAAAGGCGTCGTCTATCTCGATGCACGGTCGAAGGGTAATGACATCTATCGCATAAAAAGTGGCAATTCAACCTTTCTGGTGCAGCGCGACAGCCAACTCCGACTGGAGGCCAGTCCCGACCAGGTGCAGGTGGCCGTATTCAAAGGCAATGTTCAATTGGTAGACCAGCCGCAGATGGTGAATGTCAAGCGGAAAGAAACCCTCACCTTGGACCCGGCGAACCCTGCTGAATACAAGGTTGCGGCCGGCGCCCAACCGCTCTCCGCCGATGCCTGGAACCGTGAGCGCGAAGCTTACCAGGAGGCCTACGCTAATAATGCCGGCAACCCCGGTCCCAGATCAGGCTACGGGCTGCAGGACTTGAATTACTATGGAAATTTCTTCATGGCGAACGGTTACGGATATGTCTGGCAGCCGTACGGCTTTGCCAACTCGATGCTGGGATTCGATCCCTATAGCATGGGTGCGTGGTTATTCTCCCCCGGCCTCGGCTATACATTTGCTTCTCAATATCCGTGGGGATGGCTCCCCTATCATTACGGCTCATGGGCTTTTTTAGGCGGCGGCATCGGATGGGCTTGGGTACCGGGTGGAGGTTACGGCAATGGCTGGTATTACAACCGGTTTCAACCCACGCCAACTGTGTCGAAACCACCTGCCGGATGGACTGCCCCAACTCCTCCAGCGGTAACGGCGGCCCAATCTGTGAGGCCGACGGTCCTGGTAGGAAGAGCTAATTCGTCGGGGTTCATCCCTGGTGGGCGCATACCTCCGGCCTTTAGCAGCGTGATTCGCGGAGGCGCCGCCGGTGCAACCGCGGCTGGCAAGAGTTTCAACAGCCCCGCTCTCCGGAACAGCGCCGTGAATGGCCACGTGTTCATGACCCGCTACAACGCTTTCAGCGGTGGACACGCCACACAGTCGGGACACGTATTCGCCGCTCCTGCTCTTGCGCCGGTTGCGGTAGCCGCTAGTCCAATGGCCGTCGGCGCGGGATACGGTCCGAGCTCGGCTCGAGGCGTTGGGCCGACCGCGACATCGAGCGGCCATGCAACCGCCGCGCACAGCTCGGGTCCTTCTCACCGCTGAAGGGATGGTTGGAATCATGAAGAAAGGCGGCCCTTGGGCCGCCTTTCGCACTTCAAGGGAAGAATTCAATACACCACGATGCCCGCGTATCCGACCACCATCCCGCGGTCTCCCGAGACGTCGCCCGAGGTAGCATAGCGGATCAATTCCGCATGGTTGGCTCCCAGCTTTTTGGCCGCGATCAACATCGCCACGGTGGGACCATATCCGCACATGCTGATGTTGGCTTGATGCACCGTCTCGTACAGGCCGCGCGGATCGAGCGCCAACATATGATCGATGGCGCGGCGATCTTTGACTCGGGTCACGTCATCGCTTTCATAGTGATTCATGTCGCTCGATGCGATGACCAGCACCGGCTCACCGGCTTGCGCGGTGACGCTTCCAATCACAACCCCGAGCGCGCTCAGCACCTCAAAATTACTGGTTCCCACCGTGATGGGCACGAACTGAAACCCTGGCACCAGCACCTGCAGGAAGGGTAGCTGCACTTCAAGCGCGTGCTCGTAGCGATGCGCCGCCTCGTCTTCGGTGAGCAGTGGCATGCGCGACTTCAGCTGGCTCGCCATGACCTCGTCGATGGCGGCGTCGCCCAATGGCGTGTGCCACGCGCCTGTGCTCATGATGGCCAGCAGCTCGCCCCGGCCGGTATGGTTGGGGCAAAGAATCACCAGCCGCCGCGGCAACTCAAGACGGCGATAGACAGCTCCTGCGACGTGTCCCGAGTATATGTATCCGGCATGAGGAACCACGCAGCCGAGGGCGCGAATCTTCGCTTCCGATTTCATGGAAGCCTCGGCGCGGGCGGTGGTGTAGGTTTCAACCTCTGCGCGAAGATGCTGCGCGTTGGCGGGATAGAACCGTCCCGCAACGGCTGGCTGACGAACTGCAGTAGCCATAGCACCCAGTCCTTTGCTGCGCGGTGTCGCTGGCAGTTGGCGTAAACGTTCCGCGCCGGTTGACAGCGACTCTCTGATTGCAAGTTTACGCCTGTGGCAAAGCGCGGAATACCGCCGCAGTTTTTTCCAGAAGAATGGCTTCAGCACGAACATCGGCGCGCAATCCGGCAGATTTTAGCGCCGCGCGAATAACAACGTCATTGTAGTGGCCGCGAAGATTGTTCATTAACGTCTTCCGCTTATGAGCGAAGGCGAGCTTTAGAAACGCGACGAAGGGTGCTTCTTCAACGCGCAATTCTTGCAGTCGGGGAGCCATGGTGAGCCGCAATACGGTGGAGTGGACCTGCGGCGGAGGCGAGAAGGCGCTCGGCGGCAGCGTAAACAGCTTGTCCACACGGGCAAAGAGTTGCACGGTGGCGGAGAGGAGCCCGTAGTCACGGCTGCCGGGCGCGGCCGCTATGCGATCGGCGACTTCACGCTGCACCATGATCACCGCGCGCTCAATGTTCTGGTGCAATTCCAGAATCCGCAACACGATATCGGAGGTGATGTAATACGGCAGGTTGCCGATTACGTCCACCGTTTCCGGCTGGGTGGGACGCAGATCGTGCAACGGCCCAGGTCTGCGGCCGACTATGGAGGTGAAGTCCGCCGCTACGAAATCCGATTCGAGGATTTCGACATTTGGCTTGGTCGCATAACGCATGCGCAGCTGTGCGGCCATTACGCGATCGAGTTCAATGCCGATGACCCGCTTGGCCCGGCCCACTAATACGTCGGTCAGGACGCCGCGGCCAGGGCCAATCTCGATGACGGTGCGATTCGACACATCTCCTAGGGCTTCCACGATGCGCCGGGCCGCGCCTGAATCGGTGAGAAAGTTCTGGCCCAGTTTCGGCTTCCGCTTAACGCCGGTGACGGATTTGTTCGATGCGGTCTTCGCCACGTTGACCCTCTTTCAACTCGCCAATTAGACTCAAGTGTTTCGGCATTTCTAACATCATAGTGCCCGGTCCAGTTATGCGATTCGGCATGCCTGCGGAAGCACATCTTTGTTCACCCCAGGAGGACTCATGAACATCGCCTTTGCGGCGTCCGAGTGCATACCGTTTTCTAAGACCGGTGGGCTGGCGGATGTCATAGGAGCGCTGCCGCCCGCGCTTGCCAGTTTGGGTCATCAGGTTTCAGTGTTCCTGCCGCGTTACAAGCAGACCAAGCTCGACAATCCACGCATCCTGATTTCGAGCATTACCGTTCCCTTCGATGATCGCTACCGATTTTGCTCCGTCCTCGATGGGGGCGTTCGCGCAGGAGTGCAATTCTATTTCATCGACTACCCTCCGTTCTTCGACCGTGACTCGCTCTATGGCACACCGCTGGGCGATTATCATGACAACGCCGAGAGGTTTGCATTATTCTGTCGCGCCGTGCTGGAATCGGCCAAGATGCTGGGCACGCCCGATGTGCTGCATTGCCACGACTGGCAGACAGCCCTGATTCCCGTACTGCTGAAGACGCTATACGACGAAGATCCGGCGTTTACGAATACTCCCAGCGTCTTCACCATTCACAATATCGGATATCAGGGACTTTTCCCGCCTGAGATCTTGCCGCTGCTTATGTTGCCATGGGACTTGTTCACCATGTCGAAGATGGAGTTCTATGGCAAGGTAAATTTTCTCAAGGGCGCTATCACTATGGCCGACTACATCACCACCGTCAGCCGGAAATATAGTCAGGAAATCCAGACCGCTGAATATGGCTTCGGACTGGAGGGCGTGCTGCGGGCGCGCTCGGGCACAGTCAGCGGCATTCTCAATGCCGTGAACTACGGGGATTGGAGTCCCGAGAGCGATACTTTTATCGCGGCGCGCTACTCAGCCGGCGACCTCAGCGGCAAAGCAAAATGCAAGGCGGACTTGCTCAAGGAATTTGGCTTGGCGCAAGACACGCAGTTGCCGGTGGTTGGAATCGTATCGCGCTTTGCGGCTCAGAAGGGTTTTGATCTTATTCTCCAGGTAGCCGATCGCCTGGTCCGGCAAGACCTGATCATGGTTGTGCTGGGCAGAGGCGACCACGAGTATGAAGAGTTGTTTCGCAAGCTGAACAAACAGTATCCCCAGAAGTTCGCCGTGACGATCGCATACGACGACGTCCTGGCACACAAGATTGAAGCCGGCAGCGATATCTTCCTCATGCCCTCGCGCTATGAGCCTTGCGGGCTGAACCAGATCTACAGCATGAGATATGGGACTGTGCCGGTGGTGCGCGCCACGGGAGGACTCGACGACACCGTCGAGCAGTTTGACCGCCAGACGATGAAGGGCACTGGCTTCAAGTTCAAGCCGTACACTGGCGAAGCGTTGCTGGAGGCCATACACGCGGCCACAGATCTGTATCGGTCCGATCCCAATGCATGGCAGGTGCTGATGCGCAACGGTATGGCACAGGAATATTCCTGGATCAACTCAGCCCGTGAATATGTGAAAGTTTATGAGCGAGCGAGGCAGCTGCGAGCGGCAGCGGGCGTCCCGTGATAGGCAATGCAGCTCTGCCTTGGCCGACTGCACGACAATTATCGCCACTGACCTGCCGAGGGTCGTTCCTCTAGCGCCGACTTATCCGAAAAGTAAGTGTTTTATGAACTCCTTCATGAACTCTCTCCCCCATCGATCAAGGAATCTTGCTGCGGTTTTTGGTGGCAAAGAATGCATAGATCGGCGCGCCAACCAGAATCACCGCCAAGCCCCAGATTGAGTTTCGCAGGTTTTCCGTGAACGTGTAATAGAGCAGCACCGCCGCAGCCGCGATGAACATTGCCGGGACGAGCGGATATCCCCACGTGCGATATGGGCGCGGCGCGTCCGGTTCCTGCTTGCGCAAGACGAAGACGGTGCTGGCGGAAATCATGTAGAACAGCCACTCCGCGAAGATGGCCAGCGAGAAAAGTTGGCGGAAATTTCCGGCAAACATCAGCAGAATAATCGACAGCACAAGTTGCACGATCAGGGCGACCGACGGGGTGTGGAACCGGGGATGCACCTCAGCCATCGCCTCAAAGAAATAACCATCGCGTGCCATGGCGAAGGGCACACGTGCGCCGCTCATAATGGTTCCATTGAGTGCGACGAGCATGGAGAGCGCCATGCCAACCGACACGATGGCCGCTCCCCACGCCCCAACCGCGACCGCAGTTGCCTCCGAGGCAGGCCGTGGCGAGGCCGCGATGCTGGCCGCCGGAAGCACATACTGCACCGCTGCGTTGGTCAGCATGTAGAGAACAGCGACCACGCCGACGCCGGCAATCAGCGCTATTGGAATATTGCGTCCCGGATCGCGGACTTCGCCGCTCACCATGTTCAGGTCGTTCCATCCGTCATATGCCCAAAGAGCGGCGATTAGCGCGGCCATGAATCCCGCGAAGCCCCCAGTGGCGCCTTGGAAGATGGTGGTGAAATTGTGCCATGTGCCACTGGCAGCGCTGAACCCCAGCAGAGCAACCGAAAGAATGATCGCAATTTTCACCAGCGTAAACACCACCTGAAACTCTCCGGCGCGCTTGATGCCGATATAGTTCAGCGCGGTAATAAACACAGCTGCGGCTATGGCGACCAACTGTCCGTAGGTAATGGCCAAAGGCGAGCGAATCGCGTCCTGGTTAAAGAATGCGAGAGCGGGGAACGTGCCCAGGATGCGGACGAATCCTGTCGTCAGAGTTGCAATCGAAGCGGGTTTTGCGATGGCAAACCACGTCCATGCGTAAAGAAAACCGGGCAGTGGTCCGTAGGCGTCGCGGATATAAACGTATTCGCCTCCGGCCTGCGGCTTCATGGCGCCCAGTTCGGAGTAAGTGATCGCTCCCGCCAGGGAGAGCAGTCCGCCCACGATCCAGGCAAGGTACACCAACCAGGCCGATCCGACGGCCTGCATCATCTCGGTCGGAACCAGGAAGATGCCGCTGCCAATGATGGTGCCGACGACGATCGCGCTGGCATGGCTTACGCCGAGGTCGCGGGCGAGCGCCGGCTTTAGGTTGGCGGTGTTAGGAATCTCCACGACTTTCTCTGCCATCGGTTTGGTAGGGGCCTAAAGGGTTTTACTGCCTCCCAGTCCCTTGCTGAGATTCCCACAACTTGGGAAGACCCATCGAGTTTTCATCACGAGCGCAGCGAGGGATCTGCTGGTGGGTGGTCAGGAACAAGCAGATTCCTCGCGCCAGAACCGAGCGCCTCATAATGACAATTTATAAATTGCGATTCACTCTCTTGACCTACCGAGTAGTGATTATGGCATTCTTCGATAAGCTGCTCCCTTTACGAACCTTCCGCCTGCCATTGCCGCGGAAGCAACAGGCTGCAACTATACCCGACGGTGAAGGTAATCGCGCTGCCGATCAAGACGTACCACGGGAAGGGAATTGGCCGCGCTAAGGCCAGCGCAACAAACGGCGCGCCGGTTACTCGCTGTAGCCAATGCAGCATTGCAGCTCCTTGCCAGATGTAAGGTTCGCGCAGAAGCCGATCGCCATTCCGATCATACTGCCTCGTTCGTTGGCGCGGCGCGTGAGTACTCCGAGGAGAAACACTCCCAGCAGCGCCCCGTAAGCGACCGACGCGATACTGAGGCCAAGCTCAACCACCTTGCCACCGCGGCGCGACAGGATTGCCAACCCCAAAGAGCACCAAGCCCCACGCGATGGTTGTCAGGCGCGACGGCAACACGCGTCGGCGATCGCAGGTGTCAGGCCTCCGGCGCAGATAGAAGTCAACCATCGACGTGGACGATAGCGAGTTCAGTGCTGCGCTCAGATTCGACATCGCCGCGGCAAGAATGGCTGCGACGAGAATCCCAGATATGCCATGTGGCATGTACGTCACGATAAAACTGGGAAAGATGCGGTCAATCTTGTCGAATGGTATTGCCGGTGGCCAGATGCGATAGAAGACCCACAACATGGCGCCGATAAGCAGGAACAGCGAAAACTGGAAGAACACAGCGAACCCGCTGCTGAGCAGAGCTAGTTTCGACTGTCCTTCACTCCTGGCCAGCAGTCGCTGTACGATCAGTTGATCAGTGCCGTGGCTTGCGGTGGTGAGAAACGCTCCGCCGATGACTCCCGACCAGAAGGTATAGGTCCGGTAGAATTCGGGCGTGAAGTCGAAGACTCGAAACTTGCCTGCGCCCGCGGCTTGCGCGTAAAGGGTGGCCCATCCGCCGGGCACCAAATGCAGGATGGTGAACAGGCCAACCACAGCGCCCGCCAGATAAATCTCTTTAGCCCCTGTCGTCAGCGGCTAAAGTTGCTGCAAGCGGACCAGTTACTGATGGTGGCTGGATTACCGTCGTTCCAGGCGAAAATTCCGGGCGAGCCGGAAGTTAGGAAGTTGTTCGTATCGGTGTAAGTGCCAATAAGGTTGCCATTCTGGTAGACGTTCAGCACATTGCCCGTCACCCAAAGCCTTACAACATCGCCGGGAGAGAAAGCGTTGGGTACGTTGGACGCAATGTCAGTGTATTCGTCGAATCCATGTACCGCGGTGCGAAAGCGAACATAGTAGAAATTGGAGTTGGCAAGAACTATATAGTACCCAGCGTTGCTTACACGAACCGCGGGACCAGCCCACGTGGCGAGGTTGTTCAATGTCACTTGCGAATACTGATTGGCTCCCCAATTTACTGCATTAAAATATGCGACACCATAAGTGGGCGAATTTGTGTTCGATACTATTTGATTGGGACTGATTACCAAGTTTCCGGGACCATAAGGATCACCAGCCCAGTTTTGCATTGTCCAGTCTGATCCTAGCGCCGGACCAGCCCGGTCGAAGTTGTCGCCCACACAGATAACCGCACCAATGGGCCCCGGCGGCACGGCCAAGCACGTGCTGCCAACAAAAATCAAGGTAGCTAAAATCCCTACTAAGATTCGCATAGCAATGTGTCACCTCATGACGAAGATTTGCGCACGCACACCGTAGGACGATGTAGGTGCCAAAGTCAATACCATTTGGGTGCCATTGACGCGATATAACCGTTAAGAGCTAAGAACTAAAGGCCAACTGCCCGCATCGGCATTCGCCGCGTTGATTTATAATCCGCGCGTCCCCAAAAGGAGAGGACCGGAATGCGCGGCGTGCCTCGCTGGGTGGCAGTGTTGGCTGTGGTCGCGACCGGGGCGGTAGTGTGTGCCTTCACTGTTCGACGCGCGATGGCACCAGCGACCTTTGCATTGCAACTCTCCCAAACTGCTGTTCCCGCCGATGGCTTCACTTCCACAGAACTGAAAATCTCCGGCTCTAATGGCCGGCGACTCCGCACTCTGGAGGTCACGGTCGAAGATCCGCATCGCGCGGCGGTGGAATCAGTGACGATTGAGAGCGATGCGGCGATCGCGTCACTGCGCGCCGGTGTATTGCCAGGTGAGACTAACGTACGGATCGCGGCCCCCGGTTTCGCGACACAAGACATCACGCTGCGCTCGACGCTCGACGCCGGCGACACGGTTGGCGACGGCACTCCCGATTTTCTCCGCTTGCATGATCCCGCCGACCGGCTTGCCTTCCGCCGCTGGTTTACCTTTTTGGCGGAGTCGCAGTATTTCCGCGGGCAGGCGCTACCGCTCGAGATTGATGATTGTGCTGCGCTCCTGCGTTTTGCCTACCGCGAAGCCTTGCGGTTGCATGACGCCGCTTGGGCGCGCGAAATGGCACTGCCGGCTCCGGCTTCGGCAAGCGACATCCAGCAATATCAATATCCTTACACTCCGCTTGGGGCGCGGCTTTTCCGGGTGCGTGGTGGAAGCTTTCAAGCCGGCGACCTTCACGACGGCGCTTTCGCGCAATTTGCCGATGTGGAAACGCTGTGGCGGCATAATACACATTTCGTCGGTCGAGACCTGAATCGCGCGCAGCCGGGTGACCTGCTGTTTTTCCATCAGGATGGTTCGAGGATGCCGTTCCACGCGATGATCTTTCTGGGGCGAAGCCAGGTCGAGCCAGACGATGAAGCTTACGTCGTCTACCACACTGGTCCCCGCGGCCGCTCGCCAGGGGAAATCCGTCGTCTATCTGTTGCGCAACTCATAAACTATCCCGACGCTCGCTGGCGGCCGATCTCGGGCAATCCGGGCTTTCTGGGCGTCTATCGGTGGAACATCCTGCGGGGTGCGGAGTGATGCGGGCCAGCCATCCCGCACAAGAAAAGCAGATCCCTCGCGGGCTAAAGCCCGCTCGAGATGACAAGAATAGAATGCCTTTAATGGCGCGCCTGAAGGCGCATCCCTTCAAAGCAACGTGCAATCGCTGGATTGCTGTCGTCGTATTGCTTCAAATATTGGTGCTGCCCCTAGTCGGCCAAGAGGGTGCCGACACCGCGCCCTCGTTCTCGCTGACCAGCCAACGCACGTATCTACCCGGAGAGAAACCCGAAGTCTCGGTCTATTCCCACAACGTGAATGCGCTGGAGTTCCGCGTCTATCGGGTGAACGATCCAGTGAAGTTCTTCAGCCAGATGCAGGAGTTGCATAACTTCGGCGGGCGCGCGCCCAGCTTGCCGAAGCAGTCGCGCACCTGGCTGGAAAAGTTTCATGCGTGGAAGCACCGCATATGGGCGTGGATCCGCGACTTCGTTCGCGCACAATTTTCGCCCGAGTCGCGCCACCAGATTCGCTTGTGGGAGGTGGGCGGCGGCGAGAAAAAGCGGGGGCCGAAAGTGGCAAGCTACGCCCAAGTTCCCGTGCTCAATCAACAGCAGGTGGTTTCGGTTTGGAATTGGGCGGTGCCGTCGCATGAGCAATGGGAGAGCCAGACCGTCGCAATTCCGGTGAGCGAGAAGGGCGTGTACCTGGTGGAGGCGACCAACGGCACGTTACGCGCCTACACGGTCATCGTCATCACGGAAATCGCAATCATCACCAAAGGTGCGCCAGGCCGCCTGATGAGCTTTGTTGTCAATCGTCGCACCGGCGATCCAATTGCCGGAATGATGGTGCGGGTATGGGTGGACCAGAAGGAAGTTGCCGCCAAAACGACCGACCAGCAGGGCTTGTTGGATACCACGCTAACCGCGGCGAAGCCGGAAAACGTTGCGGTGCTGGCGACAAGCGCAGAGCAGTTCGCAATCAACACTCCCGGTGCATGGAACCTGGGCGACGACCCTGACGCCAGCCTGCGCGGTTACACCTACACCGATCGTCCTGTGTATCGGCCGGGCGATACGGTGCATTTTAAGTCCATCATTCGCGCGCAGACGGCGAGCGGCTACATCATTCCGCAAAACCGCGAACTCAGACTCGAGATGCGCGATCCCCGGGATTACAGAATCATTTGGCAGCAGACCGTGAAGCTCTCCGAGATGGGCACGGCAGAGTGGAATTACGTAATTCCCGCCGCCGCTAATCTCGGGTTCTACTACCTCTCGATGCAAATGGGCGAGCGCTACGTCGAAGGCACAGGCTTTTCGGTGGAGGACTACAAGAAGCCTGAGTACCAGGTGAAGGTGACAGCGCAGACGCCGCGCGTGCTTCAAGGACAGCCGATCAAGGCGACCATCGACGCGCGTTATTACTTCGGCGAGCCCGTTGCGAACGCCAAGGTGACGTGGGTGGTCCACACCTCGACGTATTGGCCGCTGGGGCGCGATGAGGGCGACGACGAAGTCGGCGCATCTCAGGCGGGCGACAATCCAGAGGCCGAGAATCAAGAAGGTAGTGACACTTACGGCGGGGAGCAGGAGAGTGAGAAGAGCGGCACACTCGACGCCGATGGCAAGTTGCAGATTACGATTCCAACCAAGGTCGATAGCAACAAACGCGACCTAACTTATCGCATCGAGGCGCGGGTCACAGACGCCGGCAATCGTGAGATCGCGGGGCACGGTTTCGCGCTCGCGACTTACGGCAGCTTCTTCCTGACTGCTGAACCGGATTCGTATGTTTACACCAAAGGCAGTACCGCGACCATCACCATCACCGCGCAAGACTATGATAAGAAACCGGTTCAAACATTGTTCCACGTGGAACTTAATCGTTGGGACTGGCGAAAAGGCGGCGGTCAGTTAGTCACGACCACGCAGGGTCAAACTGACGCGAGCGGCAAAGCGCAGATCAAGCTCACCATCCCCGATGCTGGCGAGTTCCGTATTCGCGTGACCGCGACAGCTCCGGAGAATCGCACGATTGAGACCACTGCATTCCTCTGGGCTCCGGGTGAGAGTCCGTGGTGGAGCGGTCCGGCGCAAGAGCGCATACAGGTCGTCCCAGACAAGAAGACGTATCAGCCGGGTGACACGGCACACGTGCTAATCGTCACGGGCAAGGAGTCGACTTCGGTTCTGGTGACGGTGGAAGGCAACGGGCTCTACTCCGGCCAGGTGATCAAGAGCAGCGGCGGCAGTATCACCGTGGATGTTCCCATCAAGCCGGAGTACGCTCCTAACTTCTACGTGGCCGCGGTGTTCATTCGCGGCAACAAGCTCTATCAGGGCTCGAAGAGTCTGAACGTGCCGCCCATACAGCACGAGCTGAACGTGCAACTGCTGCCTTCCAAGCCACAGTACCAGCCGGGCGAAGCGGCGAGTTACACCATCAAGGCCACGGACTCCAGTGGCAAGCCCGTGCAAGCGGAGTTCAGCTTGGGCGTAGTGGACGAGGCCATCTATGCGATCAAGCCAGACTCGGTCGGCAGCATCGTGAACGCCTTCTACGGCCGCGTGTATTCGAAGGTGAGCACCGAGACCTCGCTGACGTATTACTTCAGCGGGCAGGCAGGCAAACGCGCAATGCAGTTGGCCAACGTTCGCTCGTCGAAAGCGATGGCGCAACTCAAGCCTGAGCGCCTGGTGCAGCCCAAGATCCGCAAGGCATTTCCGGACACTGCGTACTGGATGGCCGACATCCGCACAGGGGCCAGCGGTCAAGCCACGGTGCACTTCGACTATCCCGACGCCATCACGTCGTGGCGTGCGACCACGCGAGGCGTCACGCTCGACACCAAGGTCGGCGGTACAGTGGTGAATACCATCGTGCGCAAGAACCTGATGGTGCGCCTGGTGGTGCCGCGCTTCTTCCGCCGGGGGGACGAGATAACAGTCTCGACCATCGTGCAAAACTATCTGCCCATGGCAAAGACAGCGCATGTGTCGATGGAATTCACTGGCTTGCAGGTGTTGGACGGCGGAGAGCAGAACGTGCCCGTTGCCAGCCGCGGACTGGCCAAGGTGGATTATCGCGTGCGCGTGCTCGATGTCGATTCGGCGAAGGTGCTGGGCAAAGCGCTCACCGATGTCGAAAGCGACGCCATGGAATTGACCTTGCCAGTGGTGCCCTTCGGCGTGAAGTTGGCGGAAGCGAAGTCGGGATCAGTAGCGGGCGCAGGCATGAGCGATACCGTGCTGCCGTTGACTTTTCCGGCAAGCGCCGAAGCGGGAACTCGCAAGCTCGTGATCGGCGTGACGCCCTCAATCGCTGGCACGGTTTTCGCCGCACTCGACTTCCTGACCTCGTATCCCTACGGCTGTACGGAACAGACGATGTCGAGCTTTCTACCCGATGTGCTGGTAGCAAACGCGCTGAAGAAGCTGGGGGTGAAATCGAATATCGATCCTCAAACGCTGAACAAGCAGGTGCAGGCGGGTCTCGACCGGCTCTACACCTATCAGCATCCCGACGGGGGCTGGGGCTGGTGGCAGACCGACGACAGCCAGGCCTTCATGACCGCATACGTGCTCGCGGGGTTGAGCCAGGCGAAGGCAGCGGGGTTCGACGTGAAGCAGGATGCGATCGATCGCGGCCGGGGCTGGTTGCGCCCGCAGTTCGACCAGTCGGGAAAGGTGAAGACCGATCTGCGTGCCTACATGGCCTACGCCTTGGTGTTGAGCGGGATGCACGACACCGGAATCCTCGATTCGGTATGGAACCAGCGCTCGACGCTGACTGCCTACGGGCAGGCGCTGTTGGGACTCGCCATGCTGGAAATGAACGATGGCCGTGCGAACGAGTTGACCAAGCAAATAGAAGCTGAGGCGAAGCAGGACGAATCGCAGGCGTGGTGGCCTAGTGACAACAACGATCTGCTCGATTTCTACGGCGACACCACTCCCGAGTCGACGGCGTACGCTCTGAAACTATTGACTCACACCGATGCGGCCAGCCCGCTGCTATCGAAAGCAGCGGTTTACCTGGTGAACCATCGCGATCAGGGCTACTACTGGGAGTCCACCGAGCAGACGGCCATGGTGATCTACGGACTCACCGATTACCTTGAGCGGACGAAAGAGCTGCAGCCGAACTACGGTGTCGAGGTTCAGGTCAACGGCAAGGCGGTGGCGACCAGGAAGTTTACCGCGGCGGATGCTCTGGCTCCCGCCACGACGGTTGTGCTGAACGACTCGCAGCTGGCGCCAGGGACGAACCAGATTCGCATCTCGAAGTCCGGTGACGGACGGCTGTACTGGTCGGTGCGCGGAGAGTATTACTCGAGCGAAGCGAAAGTGGTGAACACGGGCAGCTTCAAGCTGAGCGTGGTTCGCCAATACTATCGGCTCTCTTCACAACCGAAGGAAGGCCGCGTGGTGTATCACCTCGACAAGCTTGCGGGACCGGTGCAGGTCGGCGATACCCTCGCGGTGCGCCTCACCGTCGGAGGTAATAGCTGGAAATACCTGATGATCGAAGATCCCATTCCATCAGGGACGGAGTCCATTGTGCGCGACGACCTGTATGAGCTGGAGGAACGTCCCGATTGGTGGGGACGCTGGTACAGCAATCGCGAACTGCGCGACGATCGCACCACATTCTTCAACATGTACTTCCCGCAAGGACAGCGTGAATACGTGTACCTGCTGAAGGTGGTGAATCCCGGAATCTTCCACGTCAGCCCGACCAGTGTGCAGCCGATGTATCAGCCCGAGTATCTCTCGACCAGCGATGCGTTGACGGTGACAGTGAAATGACCGCGAAACACAGTGGCGTGGCGAAGATGTGGCTGCTGAACCTCGTCGGCAACGCTGCGTTGTTGGCCGCGCTTTATTCTTGGCTGCTGATGCCGGATGCGCATGGCTGGCAGGTAGCGGTTTCTGCGCTAGATGCGGCTGTCGTCATCTTTCTTGGTGTGTGGCTGCGCACCGGGACCTTCGCCTACTTCAGGGTTGCAGAGTTTCGAGACAATGCAACTGTATGGCGCGCCTTCCGTCATGCTCTCCGTCATATGATTGCGCTGGCGGTGTGGGCTGCCGCCTTTGCCGTGCTGCTGTGGCTGCTGTGGAAGCTGCGCACCTACACGCCCCAGGCGGCAGTGTGGCTTCGCCAGAAGCTCAATGCCGGTCCGCCGCCGCGAAATATCACACGCGACCTGAACTGGTTGATCGTGTTGATTGTGTGGCTGGTGCTTCCGGCAATATGGCTGCCCATCGCTACCACCATCGCGGCCGTGGGATTCGAGTTGAAGCGCATGGCACGCTCACTGCGCGTCTTGCGGCGGCCCGGGTATTGGCTGTGGCTCTGCGCGCTGCTGCTGGTCGGCGCCTACGTTCCTTTCCGGCTGGTCTGGTGGATTCCCGACCTCAGCGACCTTCGCAAACAGGCCTGGAGCATGGGGCTGCGGTTCTTCCTGGCGTACGTGATTTTGATAACGGCGTGGGTCGCGCTGGTATTGGTTGTCGGTACGCGGGTGGATAGAGACGACCGTCAGCCGATTGTGGCGAACGTTGCCGTCCCGAAAACTCCCTTGTGAATCACATGTCTCTATACGGCACATTTTGCGATCACTGGCGTCGAAAAGACAGCGAAGCGTTCGAGCCGTTTCTGACGCGAGCCTTCGTTGATCTTCTGCAGCGGTTGAGCATTAGCGGTTGCGATCGGGATATTGTCAAGGACTTAATCGCTAACATACTTCTGGCCGCCCCGCGGAGAACGACGGGCCAAAAGGGAGAATGCAGCATGGGAGAAGCTTGAAAAACGAATAAGCTCGACCTCTGTCCTCAACTGGTTCGCAGAGGAGCATGTTTCCGTAGAAGGTGAGAGGAGACGTGCCGACATCTGCCTGCGACTCGGCGACGTTCCGCTTTTAGTGGTGGAAAACAAGGTCACGGCGGGCTTCGCGCGAGAACAACTGGAGAGGTATGGAAAATGGCTCGAAGCGGAAACCGTCGATGGTACGGCGGCCTTGGTTCTCTTAACCCATTCGACGGCGCCGCCGGATGATTTCTTGGATTCACATATGGAAGGCCGGTATGGAGTCAGCCTGAGGGCCGTTTGTTCTTGGATGGAAGTATACGAATGGCTAGGTAAGCACGCGGAATTTAAGGATCATTTTACGAGCGGGCTCGTGCGGGAGTTTCTCGCCTTCTTGGAGGAACACAATATGAACGGGGTCTCAGGCGACGACCTGACGGTGCTGCACGAAGTACTTACCCAGGGCGTGATAGCAAAGCTTCCGCCCTTCTTTTTAATGGTGCGAAAAGAAGTCCAACGTCGAATGGAGCGGCTTGGCTATAAGTTCGAGACAGAGAAACGGAGGGACATCTAGAATTCAACACGCGGATATGCTATTTGGGACTGGTGCTATTTGAAAGAAACGGACTGGTACGTCAGTTGGGGTCTGACAGGTAACGCCAAAGAATTCTTCGAGATCCCTAATGTTCAGAACTCCCTCCTTGCGTTTGTGTATGTCCGCATTCCGCGCGACCAACTGGACAAAAGCTCCAGAGCCTTTCTCGGGAAATCGGGTTGGACTCTGTCTCAGAAGGGGGACTGTTGGAAAACGGCAGATGCGGTTACGTTTGGCGCTAATCCCGCCGGGTTCACCCAAGCGTTATTCAGTGGTTAGACGGGCCGCTTGCGGACGCAAGTACGATCCTGGAAAAAAGTCACCGGAAATCATCGACGCGGCAAAAGTCGGCAGGGGCCGGCGAATAGCTCAGCGACCTCCTGGGCGCTGAGTAGCCCCCTTCGCACTTAGCTCCGGCGGCACCCCATTCTGCACCCAATCGAGTAATGCTTCCTTGCCGTGCTGCCGCGCAAGTTGTGCCACCCGCGCACGGGCGGCTGCATAAGCGTGCCGCAACTCTTCTTCACTCGCCGGAGCACGCAGCGCTTTTTCTAACGTCTTCAAGTCGGCGAAGTTTTCGCTTGGCTGCGACGACGTGTTCGGCGCCGTGAGGTACAGCACCAATCCTTCACGAAGCCACAGCGGCGTTCCCGGCAGCGCATACGAATCGATCAGCATGTGCAGAAGCTCGTGGCGAATGGTGCTCTCCAGCGTGCCCGCCTCGCGCAACACATCGGAAGGCTGCATCTGGATGGTCCTGCCGCGAGTCGAAGCTGCCACCCATCCCGGCTCCCCTGTAGAGTTGCGGAAAGCTGCAACCGTCGGATAAATCTTCAGGCGCGGGGAAGCGCGGTAGAGCAGACCGGTGCTCTCCTCTGCCTCGTGCGCAAACCCCGTCGCCAGGGTTAACAGCGGGCGATCACGATCGGGGCGAGTTGTCAGCATTGTCACGTCTTCATTGGCGAGCTGCTGCCACCGTATGCCCTGCGCGCTGATGCCCAGACGCGTCCCGGGATAGTAGAAGCTGAGTATCTCACGATAAGAATGACCTTCCTCGCCCATCACTTCGGCGCCCACCTGGCACAGTCCAACTCCATGCCCTGAGCCTCGACCGTGAAAGGCAACGTGGTCTCCCGCGTCGCTAACGTCATACCAGTTGCTCTTCAGGCGGTCCCATCCAATGTGACGGCCGATGCCGGCGCGGAAGGTCAGCGCCGGCACGGTAATGGCGCTGCTACCGGTAACGCGTAAGAACTCCACCCGCCCGCTGGGCGTGCGATGCAGAACCGAGACCGTACGCAGCGTGCCGGGGACAACGATGTCATCAGCCGCGAGAGCGCGCTGCAGCTCACGCTTCGCAACCTCCGTGCGCCACTGGGTACTGCCGCTGCGCGCACAGTACTGATCAGAGTGCTGAACCAGGAAAGGCGCGGGCGGCTCATTGTTGCCCAGAACAAAGTGTCCGTCCTCAGTGGTGCCTCCGCAGTTGGCGTGGTAGTAAGTGGCTGCCGGTTCGCCGTCGTACCAGAGGACTTCGCCCGCGGTCTCATCGGCAATGCCGCGCAAATGCGCGTCAATGCCCGCTATGCGCAGGTCCTGGCAATGAGTGGTGTCGCAGAAGTCGAATCCTTCCAGGGCGTGGCGGCTGCCAAAGTGCATCGCGTAGCTGCGCGCCGCAATTGCCATCGCCTTCAAAGCCTCGTCGGACTTGAAGTTTCCCGTCTCTCCGGCGAGCACGCCCGCGATGTATTCCTCCATCGGCATAAATGCTGTGACGAGCAGGTGACCGTCACTGGCGTGAATCTCAACCGGAAAATCGGCGCGCAGCGGCGGGTCTCCGGTGGCGTTGATTTGATACGCGCCGCTCACGCGAAGCTCGGAGACCGGAGCTTTGTCTCCTTCGAACTCGATTCTCGAACCCACGGCGCGTAAAACCGCGGTCGTGACGACGGCGGTTTTGCAAGTTGCACACGTTTGCACTCGCGCCCGGCCGGCATCGGCGCGAATCCGCAACTCGCGCGGCGCATGCAGATACCAGAGGCGCACTCGCACGGTCTGGGGGTACCCCGTCGGAGAAGCCTTACCAACGTTGCGCTCTCCCAATTCAGCAGCGCCCGCGGTACACAGCAGGAACAACAGACTAATGGCTGCCAACAGCCGCTTCATTTCTGTGCCCCATGCCCGGCTCGGGCGACCGCCCCGGTGGCATGAGCCGCGAAGGCCGCGAATATCTTGCGGGCGACGCCGGCCGCATCGGAACCACCGTGCCCTCTTTCCAGAAATACGACGAGTGCAATCTGAGGATTTTCGGCAGGCGCATATCCGGTAAACCAGGCATGCGTCCATGGACCTTCGTCAGCCAGCGCAGTTCCGGTCTTACCTGCCACTTTCATTGGCGCGTCTGGCTGCGCCACGCGTCCCATGCCGTAGGAAACCGATTGTTGCAAGCCTTCAAAAATTGGGGAGAGCTTTCCGCTGGGATCGCTCCGGGCAAGCCTGGCGAGATCGAGATAGCCGTGCAGCAGCTCCAGCGGGGTTACGCTGATGCCCCATTCGCCAATCGCTTGCAGTTGCAATTCCTCGTATGAATGGCTGAGCGCAACGTTTCCCGCCACCTCGTTCGGCGCCATTCCGGTTCGAGAGCTGAAGCCGGACCGCACAAAACTGTCGCGCAATTGTGCTGCCGTCAGGCGGGTTGCAACGTTCGTGAAGTATGAATTGCAGGAATATGCCAGCGCGCTGGCCGGGACCAGCGGCTCCGGTGTTGCAGGATGAGTGCAGTCCAGTTTGTGACCGTCAATGGAAACCGCCCGCTTGCACATGAGCGCGGTATGCGCGTCGAGCTTTCCCGCTTGCAGCAGCGCCAGCAGCGTGAACGGCTTGATGCTTGAGCCGGGATGCACCACGCGACGAGCTGCGACCTCGAGATGGTAAGCTGCTAGGACCTCTCCAGATTGGACGTCAACGACCACGGCGGTGCCGCGATGACCTGCCATTGCCTGCGCAACGGTAGTTTGTAACGTCGAGCTACCGGATTCTTCCACTACCGCTGGCAATGCTGCGAGGCACAGGACCATCGCGGCGCAGCATCGGCAGGCCAGATTGAGGTGGAGCATGCATCGATTGTAATGGCGCACTGCAAGCGTGGCGGAATGGGCTCTGGGCCGAACCCGCTCCCTGAAGGCCCTCTACCCAACAGTGAGGTCCCGTCTGCGCTCTTGCAAGTTGCACGAACGAGCCTAGAATTAGCTTGTCAACATCTAATTAGATGGAGGTTGCCATGATGGAACTCCGGTTGACCAAGGAAGAAGAAGACCTGCTTCTGGATCTCCTGCAAGAGCATCAGACCCATCTCTTGCGAGAAATCGCGAAAGCCGATCACCACCGATTCAGGGAAGGATTGCGTAATCGTTGCACTGTGTTGGAGAGGATCATCGACAAACTGCACGCGCCGGTGAATTCAACCACCTGAAGTGGGTTGAAGCAAGCTATCCTCGTTTCTATTGCCAAGGCGAGGCGAGATCTACGCCGTCGTCTCTCCTGCTTACGGTAGCAGCACGATCTTCCCGTGCGCGCCTGACGGTTTCATGATCTCAACATGAGCGCGCGGAGCCTCGGCGAGCGGTATCCTCTGTCCGATCACCGGACGCAACGTTCCATTCTCCAGTCCGGCGACCAGTGCAGCGTGCATGGCCTTATATTCCTGCTCGGAAGCAGCCATAAGCGTCACGCCACGGACGTCCGCTTCGCGCGCCATGGCATCACGCGGATTGATCTCGATTGTGCCGCGGCTTCCTATTACCGCGACGCGGCCTTTCTTGGCGAGCACCGTGAGATCTTTAGCCAGATTCTTGTTCGCCAGCAATTCCACGATCACATCCACTCCACGGCCATCAGTCAGCTTCATCAATTCGTCCAGGTAGCCATCGGATGCGTGGTTGAGAACATGGTGCGCACCTTCCTTCTTCACCAGCGCGAGCCCGGGCTCGCTGCCTGCCGTGCCAATCACCGTCATACCGGCGGCGCGCGCCAGTTGCACGGCTGCACTGCCAACTCCACCACTGGCTCCGTGGACCAGTACGGTCTCGGCGGGTTTTGCCTCGGCGCGTTGAAACAATCCGCGATAAGCGGTGCCATAAGGAATGCCCATGGCAGCGCCCTGTTCGAGGCTTACGCTGCCAGGAAGGCTATGTACCTGGGCTTCCCCGCAAAGAACCTGCTCGGCATAGGTGCCGCTGTTGGGACCCGAAGTGTAGACACGGTCGCCTGCCTTCACTGCCTTTACACCTGAGCCGACAGACATCACCACACCACCGGCATCCGTCCCAGGGGTATAGGGCAGGGTGGGTTTGTTTGCGTAGGTTCCGATGCGGACGTAGCTTTCCACGGGGTTCACCCCAGCCGCATGGACCCGTACCACAACCTGTCCTGAGCCCGGTTGAAGATCGGGGACATCTTCCAAATTCATAACTTCAGGACCGCCGAATTCGTGGACACGGATCGCTTTCACCATCTACTCCTGCACACAAATTTCCCATCAGATTGTAACCAGAGCTGGTCAACTTTGCCTACGGGCTGCTATGGTGCCGGCGGAATCGCATAACTGCACACCCCGCGCCTAAGGTCTCTTTCGCGCGCTGATTAAGACTTCTGCTCCATATTGCCCATCCGGCGCCGGATGCATACTGCAATCACTCTAGATACGGGAAGCGCCAACGAATCGTCTAGCCTACCTTTGCGCCAACCCGCCGCTGGTCGCGGCGAGACCTGTCTGCTACCGGGAAGTGGTAGACGACTGGCAAGAAATCTCTTTGCTCACGTTGTTCCTGTCGGTTAATCTTCTTCTTCTCCTGCGAGATAACTTGGTAGCCAGAAATATGCGCAAGTGCTGCCACAGACGGGCGCGCCAGTGCCCACTGCAGTTGCTCGAGATTACAGCATGAAAGCAGTACGTGCGATATCGGTCTTATGGCTAGCAACGGCACTTGCCGTCTTGGCAATCGCACAAAACAGGACGCTCGCACGCCTGAGCCACGAAAGCACGCCTGACGTCACACCTCCGCCGGTTGACACGCGCGGCTCCGCCAAAGTTATCACCTCTCATCCTGAACCGCTTTCCGAGTCGACGCTTTCACGCTCGGCCGCGACCGCGCTATTTGTGAACGCGAACCTGGTTCGCGCGCGCCAGCTTGCCGAGCGCGCCTGGAGACACGACCATCGCGACGCCGAGGCGCTGTTTGTGCAGATGGAAGCCGCAGCCATGCAGGCCGATGAGGCGACCATGTTGAATGCCGCCCTGCGCCTATGCGAAATCGGCGGTGATGCAAAGCAGGATCCGCGAATTCGGTTAGCCGCAGTTCGTGTGCGTGAGTCGGCCGCCAACACCCCCGAGTTTCGCGCGGCCATTCCTCGCCTGCAAACCCTGCTGGCAAACTCCAGCGAGGATTGGCCAGAACTAAACACTGCCCTATTGAACGCCGCGATGGATGGTGTTCCGAAACTCGATCCTGAGGCTATCGCACGCGCGTCGGGCATTTTGACCGAGTGGCGCATTGTCGGTCCACTAGGGCGGCACCCGTGGCTTGACTTGGACCGGATGGCAATATCGCCGAATGATGATCTAACGGAGGCGTCTTATGACCATCGTGCGGTGGAGAATTTCCAATTTCCCGACGGCATCATTAGGCTGCCTCCGTATCTCTCGCCTCGCGGCATCTTCTATGCGGCAGCCCATTTTGCTTCGCTCGTGCCAGGAGCCTGGACGGTGCGGACTGAAAGCGCCGGGCCGCTCGAAATTTACGTGGATGGCAAGCGGGTGTTACTGGAAGACGCTCGCCTTCGCGAAACTCCCGCGGTCGGCTCTGCCACGTTCGAGGTCTCGGGTGGTCCTCACCGAGTGCTTGCGAAATTTGCCGGTGTGGCTGCACCGCTTCGGATTGCGATATCGCCGTCAACCTCGGACATATCTGCTCCAGTAAGGACCAAGCGATCTGTGGAGGAATTAACTTACGAGCTCGCTTCATCGGCTTACGCCGGCGAGGAGTTTAAGACGGCGATCGCGCAAATCAACGCGCTGCCGTCAGCCTCGGGTTCTGCTGCACTGCAGTTTCTTTTGGCACAGGCGTGGACGCGCAAGAATTCGACGGCGGTCGAAGCTCGCCACGCATGGAGTCGCGTCCTGTCACTCGCGCCCGGAGCAGTCATCGCGGCCGATCAGGGGCTGGCTCAATGGGCTTTGGCGGACGGTGACCTGGTTGAGGCTGCACACTTCGCCAGGCGTGTTTTGGAAGCGAGACCTAACGATACCAAAGCGTTGGCGACACTGGGTGACGCGTTCGACGGCGATCCCGGCCTTGCAGACTCCGAAGGAGAATTGCGGTTGATTTGGCCACGGCGTTTGGCGGAGCATCCGTCGTGCAACACGTCCAACCGGGCGATGACCTTTTACCGTAGCCAGGGACAATTGGTGGAAGCCGCCGCGGTGCAGCAGAAGTTAGACGGCTGCGCTCCCGAGTCGCTGGCCTATGCGCAGTCATTGGCCAATCAAGGACGTCATGGTGAAGCCGCACAGGCGCTTCAGCAATTGCTGGTGGCGGCTCCATTGAACCGCTCCGCGCGGCTGATGCTGGTTCGTGAGTTGCAGCTCGCCGGTGAAGATTCTGGGGCGGAACGCGCTGCCGACGCATGGTTGCGGATTGCGCCAAATGCCTCCGAATACCGCCGCCTTGCGGCCGCTATTCGTAGCGACAACGCGACCTCCAACCCACAACCGTTTTACGCTCCCTACCACCGCGATGCTGCCCGCGCAATGCTGCAGGCCGCTACCGGGCAATTTCCGAGTGCACCGGTAGTGCTGGTGAATGATCGTGTTGCCATTCGGCGGCCCGACGGCAGTGTCTCGTTGTACGTGCATACGACCACTCGCTTCTCGAATATGGAGGACATCCGCCGTCTCGAAGGACCAAATCTTCCGCACGGCGCGCAGCTATTGCAGTGGCAAATCCTCCATGCCGACGGCAGTGTCACGCCGATAAAGCTCGATCCGCCCAATCCAGGAATTTTGCTGCCCAATTTCTCCCCGGGCGATGCACTCGACCAAGAATACGTAGTGAACTACGCCGGCGATGGTGGTATCGCGGAGCATCCGGAAGTTTTCCAGTTTGTTTTTGGGCGGTTCGACGAGAAGGTCTTAAGCGCACGTTTCGTAGTTTTGACACCCGCTGGCCAGGCTGACCGTGGTGTCGTGATCGCCTCCAGTGATGCTCCCCGGTTGGTATCGCGAACCCAGGACAACATGTTGGCACGTATCTGGGAGCGGAACGAAGTAGCCGTGAGCACAGGTGGACTGGTTTTGCCGGGCAAGAGTCTGGCCATCGTGCGGGTGGTCGAAAAGGAGAATGACTGGACAGTACCCAGCGACGCCGAGCACCGTCGCCGCATCGAAACTATCCATCGGGGGCCGCGATTTGAGGAGTCATCGGGCACGACTGAACGTGGCCACAAGCAAACGCCCGAGGTTTCGAAACTCTGACTCCACTCCAATCCCCGTCACGGTCCACTCATGATTGGCGGCATCAGGACGGACGCGGTCGATTCCCGTTAAACTAGGGCAGAGGTTTTCATGGCACTCACCCAGGAAGATGTCATCTTAGCACTCAAAGAGTGTTACGACCCCGAGATCCCGGTTAACATTGTCGATCTCGGTTTGATTTATGAAGTCCGGTTGAAGCCCACGGAAGTTCCCAACTTGCAAGGCGAAGATGTTGAAGTCGAAATGACGCTTACCGCGCCGGGCTGCCCATCTCACCAATACATTAGCGATCAGGTTCAGCAACGCCTCTTGCGGATTCCGGGTGTGGGCAACGCCACGGTTAGTATCGTATGGTATCCGCAGTGGACACCCGAGCGACTTAGCCCGGAGGCGCGCAAGCAATTGGGGATTGAATGAAGTCTTAGGCTGCGCGTTTCGCTAGCAGAGAACACGGCAAAGCCCTTTCTAAAGGCAGGAAGGGCTTGACAGGCCGCTGAAAGTCCGTTTCAGCGGGTGTTTTTAGGGGCGCATCTTTAGAGCCTGCCCTGAGCTTGCTTGCCGAAGAGTGCGCCGTTACCCTCTTTATTCTTGTCATCACGAGCGGGCGGACAGGGGTCCCCAACGAGCGCCGTCTTTGCGCTTGTTGGGTAAAGTTCAGCCCGCGAGGGATCCGTTTTTCGGAGTTTTTCAACAGCCTGCTGAACACAAAACATGGCTCCTGAACAATCGTCCTGAGTGGAATTAGCCGCTCTTGCGTGCTTCAGCTTCTACCAGCCAGCCACGCTGTAAATCCTCCGGCGCAATGCTCGACAAGTAGGGTTTGATATCGAGTATCGGTGTACCGTCGAGCATATCGACTCCACGAACATGTAGCTGCCGGCCAGATCGGCGAAGAAGCTCGACAACGGTGAAGCCGATGGGGTTGGGACGCCGCGGGGATCGTGTCGCAAATAGTCCGTGCCGCCGATTGTCGCTAGGTGGTGTTACGAGCAATTCGAACCCCTGTGATCGATCAAATACCCAAATAACTATGAGATGAGAGAAGCCCTCGATGTCGGTGAGTCCGGCCTCGAATTCCGGCAGGAGCTCCAGTACACCCTCCGCTTCATGCTTAGCGCCCAATCCTTTCGGGATCTCCTGGGCCTCTTTGTAGGGACTTCTTATGCACCCGATCGGCTGCATTGTGAACATAGCTAAACACCTGCCTTTGGGCTAGCTGCGGTGTATCAGATTTACTTCGCCTTATTCTATTGAAATTCCCAGCCGTGGCAGCTCGAGCGAGATTTTCCTCCCCGCGCCACCAAAAACGAAACCGGGGCCCAGATCAACCATAAGAGGGAGCTGCTCCGGTAATCCGCCGGACAGGGTATGCTTTCTATATGGATCGCAGACCTTCAGCGGCATCGGATAGTTTTTTCTTTGACGTCGTGGTGATCGGCGCTGGCCCTACCGGTCTCGCCTGCGCCATTGATGCCAAGCGCGCTGGCCTATCGGTGGCAAACATCGACAAGGGCTGCCTGGTGAACTCGCTCTACAACTATCCCAGCAATATGACCTTCTTTACTACGCCGGAGCTGCTGGAGATCGGCGACCTTCCATTCTCCAGTCCCAACCAAAAGCCCACTCGCCAGGAGGCACTGGAGTACTACCGCAAAGCGGCCGAGCACTACCAGCTTGATGTGCGGCAATACGAGCCGGTCACGAGGGTTGAAGGCAGCGACAATCATTTCGTGGTGCACACGACGAACCTGCACGGACACCAGCGCCAATATCAGGCTTGCAAGTTGGTGCTGGCGACCGGCTACTATGACCGGCCGAATTACATGAATATTCCAGGCGAAGACTTGTCCAAGGTCATGCATTACTACCGCGAGCCACATCCTTTTTTTGGTCTCAACGTGCTGATTATCGGTGGCAAGAATTCGGCCGCCATTGCCGCCTTGGAGTTATGGCGTCACGGTGCTCGGGTCACGCTGGTGCATCGGGGATCGGGCATCAGCAATTCGGTGAAGTACTGGATCAAGCCCGACATCGAGAATCGCATCAAAGCCGGACAGGTGAATGCCTACTTCAATACTTGCGTGCGCGAGATCACACTGGAATACGTTGTGCTCGACACCCCGCAAGGTGAAGTGACGCTGGAGAACGACTACGTCTTTGCCCTGACCGGCTACCATCCGGATTTCGAGTTTCTCCGCTGCCTCGGTATCGAGTTGAGTGGCGAAGCTGACAAACGGCCGGTCGTCAATCCCCAAACTCTGGAAAGCAACGTTCCGGGAATTTATCTGGCAGGCGTAATTGTTGCCGGCATGCGGACCAGCGAGATCTTCATCGAGAACGGACGCTTCCACGGCGCGCTCATCGCCGCCGACCTGAAGCAGAGGCTACGGGCAGAGAGAGTCACTGCATAGTGAGGTAGAACAAATTAGATGCATCTGCAAGGCGTGTCGTGGATTGCGTAAATAATCTGCGGGTTCGCAATTTCTGAGTTGTCATCACGAATGGCCTTCAGGCCGTGAGGGATCTGCTGTTTTCTGCAAGCCGCTGCAGGCCCAAGCAACAGCAGATTCATCGCTTCGCTCGTAATGACAATGTGAAGGGGCACGGCTTCAATCGCACCGTACGGTGCTGACCTTCTGATGGCTTTCGCCACGGAAGGACTTCGGTGTCGCAGCCAAACTCAAGGTGTGCTCTGAGGCGCGTACTGTGCAACACCATCGCCGAACGACCAATTCTCCTTGGCCACTTCCACCAGGTTGATGAATACGTCCTGCGGGCGAATTCCTGGGCTGCGCGCCAGCGCCTGTGCCACCGCGTTATAGAATCGGCGCTTCATCGGTAAGGTGCGGCCGTGGTTCAGCGTGATTTGGATCAGCACGATGTCGTCGGACCGTGAGATGTCCAGATAATTTGGGTCGTAGATCAAGCAGTTTGCGTCGTGCTCCGCTATGATCTGAAATCGGTCGGCGACAGGCACATTCAACACTTCCACCATGCACTGGTGGACCGCTTCGCTTATGGCGCGGCGATACTCTTGCGATTTCCCACTGCGAAGATCGATTCTTACAAGCGGCATGAAAGCCTCAAATGAACTCTCGACATTTGGCCCGATTACCCTATGGCCTCTAGTTTAGAGTGACCGTCCCTTCGCCTATTTGCTCGTTGATCAGACGCGCCACCAGCGGCTTCAGGCTCTCGCCAGTCTTGCTGAGCACAAAATCGTTCTTCTCTTCGGACCAGTCGAGCTTGAAGCTGGTTGACAACGCCGAGATCCAAATTTGCCGGACCGGAGAATTCGGCGAGATGACAAACTTTCCGGGCGGCTCGTCGAAGCTGATGTGCAGCGCCCCGGCATTCTCTTCCACTTCGAATTCGGCATCGCCTTCCGCGGCGTAGAGACTGCGCTTCAAGGCTTCCAATGCCGCGTCCGCGCGGCGGCGAAAATCCTGTTCGTCCATGCCGGAATTATACTTGCCGGCGTCATCTGCGAACTACCGCACCACGCCTTCCAGCGGCGAACTCGCCGTGGCGTAAAGCTTCTTCGGCATGCGGCCCGCGAGATAGGCCTGACGGCCCGCCGTCACCGCGTTCTTCATAGCTTCCGCCATCAGCACTGGGTCCTGCGCCCCCGCGATGCCGGTGTTCATCAGCACTCCGTCCACCCCTAGCTCCATCGCGATCGCCGCATCCGACGCCGTGCCCACGCCTGCATCCACAATGAGCGGCACCTCAGTGATGATCTCGCGCAGAATGCGGATGTTCGGTTGATTCTGAACGCCCATGCCACTCCCGATTGGTGCTCCCAGCGGCATAACCGCGCTGGCGCCGGCATCGACCAGGCGCTTCGCAACCACGATGTCGTCAGAGGTGTAAGGCAGAACCGTGAAGCCTTCTTTCACCAGGACGCGCGTGGCTTCTATGGTGGCCTGCACGTCGGGAAAGAGAGTTTGCTGATCGCCAATGACCTCGACCTTCACCCAATCTGACAGGCCGACCTCGCGCCCTAGACGCGCGGTGCGGATCGCCTCGTCGGCCGTGTAGCAACCTGCGGTATTGGGCAGCAGGAAATATTGCTTGGGATCGATGTAGTCGAGCAGCGACTCCTTGCTGCGGTCGAGGTTGACCCGGCGAACCGCAACCGTGACCATCTCCGCGCCGCTGGCCGCGATGGCCCGCGCCGTCTCTTGCCCTGACTTATATTTGCCCGTGCCCACGATGAGCCGTGAGCGGAACTGCCTGCCTGCAATGATGAAAGAGTCCATCTATCTATTGTAATGAAAGGCAGCACGCTGCCGATGTGATCAGTCGAACAGAGCTGTCAGCCCTCAGTCGCCAGCTTTTAGCCAAAGTCGAGCCCATCCTCTTAAAATCGTTCAGCATCGTGTCAGGGCACGACTTTTAGTCGTGCCAAAGAGGCCTCCCCCTCGATTGGGCTTTAGCCCCTGTCTTCAGCGGATAAAGCCGCTTATCCCGGCCCGCAGCCACGGCACGACTGGAAGCCGTGCCCTGATACAAGTCGGCCTGCCGCTATTTATGAGAACAGTTATGGTCGCATGCTGTCCGAGACCTCACGACTGCTTGCTGACAACTGACCACCAGCCACGACACGTTCGCTTTTGCCATCCCGACTGAGGACTTCAGTGCGAGCGGAGGGACCTGCAGTTTCTTTTTCTTTGCACTGCATCCGCCGGAGCCAGAGCGACATCCATGTATGATTGGCGGTTTACATTGCTTTCGAGAGAGGGCATACAGTATGACTTCACCGCTGGTAAACCAAAGCACGAACAAGCCCGACTTCCTGCCCGCGTTGCCCTTCCAGAGTTGGGAAGACATTTTCCACACCTTGCACATGTGGGCGCAGATGGTCGGCAAGATTCGCCTGACTCTTTGTCCGTTGGTAAATCACTGGTGGAATGTGTCGTTCTATGTCACTGCTCGCGGAATGTCCACGTTGGTGATGCCGTATCAGGACCGGGGTGTCGAGATACGCTTTGACTTTGTGGATCATAAGCTCATCATTGAGACCTCGGACGGCAACTCCCGAGTCTTGGATCTGAAGCCGCAGAGCGTCGCCGATTTTTATCGAGGGCTTATGACAGCGCTCGCCGATCTGGGGTTGGATGTAAAGATTTGGACCACACCAGTTGAAATTCCCGATCCCATTCCGTTTGAGCGGGACCACACGCATGCCTCATACGACGCCGAGGCCGTGCATCGCTTCTGGCTCATCCTCACCTGGGTAGATGAAGTGTTCAAGGAATTCAGAACCCGCTTCATAGGCAAGGTGAGTCCGGTGCACTTCTGGTGGGGAAGCTTCGATCATGCGGTGACGCGCTTCTCCGGGAGACGCGCTCCTGCCCGGCCAGGCGCCGATCGTATTACTCGTGAAGCTTACTCGCACGAAGTCAGCAGCGCGGGGTTCTGGCCCGGTGGAGGCGACATCCAGGGACCTGCTTTCTACTCTTATGCGGCGCCCGAGCCCGCCGGCTTTGCCGAGCAGCGCGTTGCCCCAGCCGCGGCGTTCTACCATCCGCAGATGAAGGAATTCCTGCTGCTATATGATGACGTGCGCACCGCGGCTTCGCCCAAGGCAGCGCTGATGGAGTTCTTGCAAAGCACCTACGACGCTGCGGCGACGCTGGCAAAATGGGACCGCAAAGCCCTAGAGCGCTGAGACACAGGGGGGACTACATGGCGAATAATTGCACTCATCTCGACCAAATCAAAGTCACTCACACCAAGACCCACGTTTGCGAAGACTGCGTCAAAATTGGAGACACTTGGGTACACCTGCGAATGTGCCTGGAGTGCGGTCATGTGGGATGCTGCGATTCTTCCAAAAATAAACATGCCACCAAGCATTTTCATGCGGTCCGGCATCCTCTTATGCGATCCATCGAACCTGGAGAAGCGTGGATGTGGTGCTACGTAGACCAGATCGTGGCGGGAGAAGTTCCGGATTGAGCTGCTTATGCCGCACACTCCCTAGACAATGATCAACTACTATGACGACGTATTGGCCCAGAACTGAGATCCATGTCAACCAAGCTCGGACCAGCACTGTCATAGTTTCGAAATACTGCGACAATCAATTTACCCTCTTTTTATACGGTGTTCACCACCCGGAAGGTCCGAGCCATAGTTCGTCCCAAACGCAATCCTCGCCCTTCGATTGGCCGGAAAGGCATTGCGCTCGGCGCCGCGCTGGAACTGGGGCAGAGGTAGCAATCAACCGAGCGGAGGGAATCACTTGGGAGCGATTTTCGACGCCTTATCGAAATACTCCTTGGAATGCTCGTTATCCCCGAGCCTGCGATAGACGTAACCCAAATTACGGAAGACGTGATAGAGGCGGTCGTCGTCGTTGCCCGCTTTCGCCAGGTACTTGTTGTAATAATCGATAGACTCCCGATAGCGGCGGCTTTCATGCAGGTATAGGGCAACGGCCAGGTTGGCGTCAGTATTGGTGGGATCGGAGTCCAGCACCTTGAGGTAGTGTGGTGCAGCCTCTTGTCTGCGTCCCATAATCATCAGCGTGTCGCCCAGGCTCGACTCGGCAAACGAATTTCGATCGGTGACCTGCACCGTGTGTGACCAAATCGTCAGATCGTTGGCCCAATAGCCGACCTGGCGATATGTGAGCACCGCCAGAACGGCCAACACGGCCAGGCTGACCGCCGGCAGCAACGCGGCGGGAAGATGCCGGGCTTGGGCCCAATCGGCCACACCCCAACAGAACATAATGAAAAGCCCCAGAAACGGCAGGTAAGCATACCGGTCGGCCATGGATTGTCTTCCCACCTGCATGAGGCCGATCATGGGTACCATGGTTCCCAGAAACCACAGCCAGCCGACTGCAAGGTAACGGCGACGCCAGTAAATCGCCGCGAGCGCGGTGACAGCCAGCAGAAAAACCATAGCGGCCGCTACCTGCCACAGCCGTATGCTGTTGCCTGGATGGAGGTACATCGGGGCCAGGCGCGAGGGCCAGAACGCCTTCTGCACATACTTCGCATAGGCCACGATCGCATTTTCCAGGCGAACCGGGAACGTGTAGGGCCAATACTGGGGACGGCCCACTTTCTGCGCTTTCATCGTCACGTATGAATCGATCAGGCAAATAACAAAAAGAGGAATCTTCTCTTTGACCAGGGCGTAGAGGCTTCTGGGCGGAATCTCGGTTTCAAGGTTGGAACCGGATTGAGTGGTACCGAAGCGCAGACGGTTCAGCGGCCAGTAGTCCCACAGCAAGAGAACACAGGGAAAGGTAATCACCTGTGGCTTAGACATCAAGCCCAACACGAACAGAAGCGTGACCACGATGTAGCGGCCGACTCGCGGCTTGCAGGCATACCAGCGGTAAGCGCCCAGCGCGAGCAGGAAAAACAACATGCTCAGCATGGTCTTGCGCTCTGCGATCCAGGCCACCGATTCGACGTTGATGGGATGCAGGGCAAATAACGCGGCCACCATTAAACTGCGGCCGGCATACCCCGTCGCCTTCCACAAGACCCAGAAAATCAACACAACATTAATGAGGTGCAAGAGGACGTTCTCATCATGCGGGGCCGCGGGGCCCAGGCCGAAGAGCTGGCAGTCAAGAGCGTGAGAAATCCATGTCAAGGGATGCCAGTTGGAGGCGTAGTAGCTGGTGAGTGCCCACTCGAAGGTGCTCCAATGCAATCCCGTGTTGACCCCAACGTTCTTACTCACATAACCGTCGTCATCGAGACTGAAATACGGGTGCCGATGTACTTGCACATAAACGGCTGCAGTAACGAGCAACACGAGAAGTAGGAGAGCTAGAATCGGCTTCGCTGGCAAGGTGAAACGCCCGCTCTTTAGCCGGGATTGGACCTGCTCTGGAATTTCTTCTGGGATTTGGACGTCGGCGGAAGCCACAGACCCTCCTACGAACCGAGCGATTATAGTCTGCTCCGTCTGTATTGCGCAGCGACAAATCTCTTCCATTTTACATGTGGTCCGGAATTTCCGTTTTAGCTCCCGACAGCCCAGCACTATGTACCCCTTTAGGTACTCCAGTGCGCGCAAATATTTTCTTTAGGTTCCCCAGGTTGTAGGCCAACACGCTCAGCCACAGCCGTACCTCGTTGGGCCGGAACCGATGACAGTTCAGCCGCGTCATTCTCACGGCCTGCTTGCCTTCTTTGATCCACTGCTCCGCCGTGCCCAACCTTTTGCGACGCGCCGGTATCTGACAGCAACGCCGACCGCACTCGCGATCGGCGTTGCTGTGTGACCGAACAGGTTGTACTGCTTTGCAGAAAGAGACAGGAGAGGGACACTCTGCATACCAATCCGCATTCCTAAATCGGCACAACGTCCATCTTCCTGTCGATACATGGGAAAGTGGTTGGCCCTTAAATGCAAATTCCTGCGTATTGGGCACTATTCAGATTTGTATCAATTCGGGAATGTTTCTCAATGCAGCCTTGCTATCAACAATCTAGCTTGTCGCGATGTTTTCAAATTCATGGTAGCTGGATTGCATTATTACTGGCAAAATATTCATCCGTTATTGGAATGATGTTACGCGTGTGGGGAGCGCAATGCGCTGATGGCGCGAGTTTTCAAACCTAACCGAGAGCTTTCTGGAAAGGATGGAACTATGCGACTAAGCAAACTTACCACACTGATTGCTATTGGCGCCCTGTTGCTGCTCAGCCTCCCGGCATTTGCCGACAGCTGGACAGTATTCCCGCAGCCGACCCCTGGGGGCGTCTACGTAACACACACCACTGACTTCGGCGGTGGAGATGGGTCGTTGAACTTCATCACCTCCCTGGGTCCGTTCACCTACAGCAATCCGCAGTCGGAGAATAGCGTGCCCGGCTCTTGGCTCACCTGGGGTAGCCCTCCAGCGACCGAAAGCGCCTTCCCTAACGTACTGTACAACGAGGGATTTAGCACCTTACACGTCGACGTTACCCCCGGTTTGTACAATACCATTGGATGGGAGCTCGAACCGGATCAATTCCAGCAGGAAGAGGTCCAGGTGACGTATCACGCCGACACTGGGGCTTCCTTCACTCTCGATTTGATGCCAAACGGCTCCGCCGGCGCGTTGTTGTTTGCTGTGCAAGATGACACTCCCGGGGCCCATATTATTAGCGCCGACATCGTGGATCTCGCGGGAGACGATTTTGCTACTGCCCAATGGCGTGCAGGAAATTCTCCCACCACTCCTGAACCCAGCACACTTCTCCTGCTCGGTACAGGTCTTCTAGGCGCGCTTGGTGCGATTCGTCGCAAGATGAACTCTTAGCTTAGCGCTCCTCCGTGGATTCGGCAGTTAGAGCCGACAGCCGGGGCGATGACGCCCCGGCTCTCTTTTACTTGCCGAGATGTCAGATCAATGGGAGGGAGAATGGGAGGGTGAAAGCATTCGTCCTCCAAGTCCGCATCGACGGGAGCAGATCCCTCGGATCGCCGTACCCGTAACCCATATCCGCCAAGGCATTCTTTGTAGGACAGCAATGCACCAAAGTGTTGTCCCAACAAGGGAAGCCGGTTAGCCTCCTAGTTGCAAACTCCTGCGCACCAGTCACTTGCTGGGCTGGCATGATCCATCAATCTTTCTTAATAAGCTACGTATTATCAATAGCATAGGTAAAAACTAACATTGTCAGTCGGATGGCCGCTGGATTGCACAATCCCAGTTGACGAGTGTCCATTGAAATTCCCGCTTTACGCGTGTGCGGGCAATGCCTCGTCGTATTTCCAAACCAAACAGAAAGCTTTCTCGAAAGGATGAGAATCGATGCGACTGATCAAAATCACAACACTAGTTGCGCTCAGCGCCCTGCTGCTGCTCAGCCTGCCGGCATTTGCCGACAGCTGGACTGTATTCCCACAGCCGACGCCTGGGGGCGTCTACGTAAGTAGCACCACTGACTTCGGCGGTGGAGATGGGTCGTTGAACTTCATCACCTCCCTAGGTCCATTCACCTACAGCAATCCGCAGTCAGAGAACAGCGTGCCCGGCTCCTGGGCCACCTGGGGTAGCCCGCCAGCGACCGAGAGCAGCACGCCTAACGTGTTGTACAACGAGGGATTTTCCACGTTACACATCGACGTTAGTGGCAGTTTCAATACCATTGGATGGGAGCTCGAACCGGATCAGTTCATGCAGGAAGACGTCACAGTTACGTATCACAGCAGCGACGGGGATTCCTTCGTTCTCGATCTGATGCCAAACGGCTCAGCCGGCGCATTGCTGTTTGCTGTGCAAGACGACACTCCCGGCTCCCATATTGTTAGCGCCGACATCACGGACAACGCTGGCGACGACTTCGCTACTGCCCAGTGGCGTGCAGGAAATTCTGTCACCAGCACCACCACCACCAGCGGCACCACTCCTGAACCCAGCTCAATGATCCTCTTAGGCTCAGGCCTTCTTGGCGTAGTGGGATTCATGCGTCGCAAGATGAACCTCTAATCCAACCCTCCTCCGTGGCTCAGTGGTAGAGAGAGTCCAATAGCCGGGGCAATAATGCTCCGGCTTTTTTGTGCGCTTAGAGTGCCTCACCGCCCGAAATGCGAAAATGGGAACATAGGCGACCAGCGGGTGATTTGAATCACATACACATGCAGTGCTAGCGTGGTAACAGAGATTATCGCGAATTTCTGAAATGTCCTGGCGCTGTAGCTCGCCCGGAAACCGCCGCTCGTCAGATCGCGATTCCAAGGGAGTGTCGCAAGGAGAAACGATGAACCAGCCCATTTATATCGCCGCCTATAGCCAGTCTAAGTTTGGCAAATTAATGGATATGACTGTGCCTCAGATCCTGGGCAACGCGGTCACCGGCGTGTGTCAGGAAATCAGCATTGAGCCTTCGGTCATTGACACCGGCTCAGTCGGTTCGGCTTGCAACTTCACCTTGAACCAGCAGGGGCTGCTCTCGGGTTTGATGGCCACGGTTCCGGGATTGGAAGGAAAACCGCTCGAATCAGTCGAGAACGCCTGCGCCTCTGGTGGGCAGGCTGTTCTGTCGGTGATCTATAAACTCTTGGGCGGGGTGGGCGACGTGGGCATTGCGATCGGCTACGAGAAGATGCGCGACCGGGAAGGGAAGATGGACGGCAAGCTCATTGGCGAAGTCCTGGGGTACTATTCGCACCCTGACGAGCGTCCTGGCAAGGTTTTTATCTTTCCCCATTTGTTTGCGGAAATCATGCAATGCTACATGCAGGTATATGGCGTCACGGAAAGCGATCTGGCGCAGATTGCGGTCAATGAATACGGCAATGCCAAGCACAATCCCTTGGCCCAGATGAACAAGGTGCAGATCACCCTCGAACAGGCCACGAAGATTGAGGGTATCAATCGCTACGTGGTCGATGGCCTGCCGCTCAAGACCTATGACTGTTCACAGATCACCGACGGCTATGCCGCACTTATCCTCGCCACGGAACGAGGGTTGCAAAAGCTTGGCGTGCCTAAATCGGATTGTGTGGAGATCGCGGGCTATGCCCAGGCCACCGATCCTCTACAGAAAGAAGGACGCAACACGTTGGTACCTGCCGGTGCTTACCGGGCGATGAGGAGGGCATACGAAATGGCGGGTGCTCTGCCGACGGATGTGAATGTGGCGGAAATCCACGACTGTTTCACCGTGGCAGCGGCCATCGGGACCGAGATCATTGGGAAGGCTTCGCCCGGCAAGGGCGCGCGCTACTGGGTTGAAGGCAAAGCCGATGTGGACGGAGACTGTGCCATCAACATGTCCGGCGGCTTGATCGCCAAAGGACATCCGGTAGGCGCGACCGGTGTTGCAATGCTAGGTTCGTGCTTCCGGCAACTGAAAGGAAAAGCACCGAAGGAAATTCAGAGGCGGGATCCAAAGATGGCAGCGACATTCAACATCGGTGGCGCGCTATGTGCCTCGGTGTGCACTGTGCTGCGAAATCCGGCGTGATGCAGACCCGCGCAGTGCTGCGAAGGGCCGGTTCTCTGGTTCGCGACGCGGCAGCGCGAGAACCAGAGGCATCAACGCGAAGATCGAGGAACTTGAAGGGTTGATGGCTCCAGCGTTCGAGTACTAATCTTAGCGCAGAAAAGGAGAAAGATGGAAAACGCGCTTGGCTTAGCGATGACAGGCGGCGGCGCTCGCGGCGCCTATCAGGCTGGCGTTCTGAAACGCATCGGCGAGATAGGGCGGGTTCAGCGCCAGGGCAATCCCTTTCCTATCATTGGAGGCTCTTCTGCAGGCTCTGTGAATGGTGCTGCCCTCGCCGCAGGCGCCGACGATTTTGCTTTGGCGACCCAGGTTCTGGCGGACCTCTGGTCGCGTCTGAAGCCCAACGACATCTTTCGCTGCGATGTCTTTTCCCAGGCTCGCAATTCCCTCACCTGGATATTAGATCTCTCCTTCGGAGCAGTTTTGGGCGGGGGCAACGCCCGTTCTTTATTGGATGCCTCCCCTTTGCGCCGCTATCTCCACGCGCACCTCAATTGCGACCGAATCCAGGACAACATCAAGCGTGGGTCTCTCTACGCACTCGCTATTTCTGCGACCAACTACAACTCAGGGAAAAGCTACCTCTTCATTCAAGGCGCCAAAGGTCACCCGATGTGGAACCGCAGCCGGCGGGTGACCCTGGCAACCAAGATCACCGTGGATCACATTTGCGCATCCGCCGCGATTCCTTTGGTCTTTCAGCCGGTAAAACTCAAGACCGCCAAGGGAACGGCTTTCTTTGGTGACGGCTGTGTGCGCCTGCAGCAACCGCTCAGTCCAATCATCCGGCTGGGAGCAAGAAAGGTCTTCGCCATCGGGGTCCGCTGTGAAAATAAGGAACACCAGGTGGAAGCTGCTAGCCAGAAAGAACCTTCGCTGGCGCAAGTGATGGGAGTCCTCTTTAATGTGATGTTCCTGGACCATTTGGCGGCAGATGTGGAGCACCTCGAACGGCTAAATCAACTGCTCCACGACGGCCATATTAGGCAGACTGGCCTTGAGGGGTGTGAAAGGATGAGGCCACTGAAAACATTCCTTGTCACGCCGTCGGTCGACTTGTCAGAACTGGCAGAGCAACACCAGAGAGAGATGCCCTATCTTATCCAGTACTTCGTAAGTGGTTTAGGACGGGACGCAGCATCATGCTCGGATTTGATGAGTTACCTATTGTTCACCCCAAATTACACGGGTGATCTCATTGAAATCGGTTACAACGACGCCAGCAAGCGAATCGACGAAATCGAGGATTTCTTGTATTCGTCTGACGATGAGGACACCGGGCCGGGCCTGATCAGCCCAATCGGAAGCGATAAATCGCGACAGTCTGGCTCATTGTCGAGATGATCGCCTAACTTGGCCAAGCTCCGCTGGTGAGCCCCCGCCTGGGAATGCCACTCTTGGCTATGGTGTGAGGACAGCTCTGGACTTACTGCGCCTCAGTAGCCATCGCGTCATCGAACGCTTGGTTTTCCTTGGCTTTCACTTGAGTGCCGATGAGGGATTCCAGCCGCGTTAGCTGTTCGTGCAAACTGTCAATCTGCTGTTGCTGAGCGCTCAGTTGCTTGTGCTGTGTTTGAATCTCCTCCTGTTGTGCGGTGATCACCGTAGCTTGCTGCTCGACGCGATGATACTGCTTCTGTAGCTCGTTCAACAACATCGGCGCGAGATATTGATAGCGCACGCTGTATGGGTTGCCATCGCGATCATAGGCTACTAATTGCGGGAAGACTTTCTCTACCTTTTCTGCAATCATGCCATACTGGGCTGCGCGTGGCCCATTCTCATACTCCGGTTTGTAGAAAAATGTTACCGGCCGCAGCTGCATCAAGCCGCTCGTAGCGTCACCCATGTCGCGCACTTGCTCCTTAAAGCGGAGCGAAGAGGTGAGCGTGCCCAGTTGTCCGTCGGAACTGATATACACGGGCACCCCCGACGATGATGTCGCTCCGTAAACGCCGGCGATGAAAGCGACATTTTGTTGACCGTCGCCGCTACCCTGCGTGCCAATGCGAATCACATGGCTCTCGGCGCTGGTTCCTTGGCTACCCAGATAGATATTGCTGGATCCAGTTCCATTATTAAACCCGGCCATGTAGCCAAGATAGGCATTGTTACTGCCTGAGGTATTGTTATAGGCGACGGCATCGCCCAGATAGGTGTTGTTATTGCCCGAATCGCCAGGGTATCCGCCGTACGCTACACTGGAACCAAGATAGACATTATTACTCCCTACACTCACGAGGCCAGACTGAAAGCCTAGATAGACGTTGTTATTACCCGAGTCATTGCTGTAGCCGGCCTCAACTCCCAGAAATGTATTTCCGGTACCGCCGGTGTTGGAGTACCCGGTATCTTCACCAACGAACAAGTTCAAGTCTCCGGTATTATTAGCACCTGCAAAGCGGCCAACAAACAAATTCTTCTCCGTGCTAACCGGAGCGCCCACGCTCAGCACGGCACTTCCACCGATCTGGTAATTGGTCTGCGTGTTCACAGCCTTTCCTGTGAGCGTGCCTCCTACGGTTCCGTTGCCGTCAATGTTGTAATTGCTGCTGCTCTGCACAGAGTTACCGTTCTGGATGTAAAAGTTGGATCCTGGGGTTAAAGGCACTCCCGTAAGTCCGGAGCCGTTGCCTGTGAACGTGCCAACCGTTGTCACATTGCCGCTGCCATCAACGGAAAACTTTGTAAGCGGATTATTGATCGGACCGGTCGTAGCGGTGATCAGAGGTCCTCCCGCCGTGTTCTGTAGCCATGCAACTGTACCGCTCGGGCTCTGCACTGTTGCCTTCAATCCATAGGTTGAGCCTGTGGTCGAGGACTCGGTCGCGACAATCGCACTTCCCATAGTGCTCGATGCATTCGCCAACACGCCCGCAGCCGGGCCGGTCGTCGCCAGGGCTTGACCCCAAACCCCAGTACCCCCTGAACTCGCCTGCGACTGTCCCCACAACCCGGCCCCGTTGGGGCTTGCGACTGCCCCGCTTACGCCATAGGTGCTGCCATTAGGTGATAATGCGAGGCCTCGCACACCGGTTCCACTGACGCTATTCGCGTATCCCTTCACCCCATAGGCATAGCCGGTGCTCGCCGTGGCGAATCCCAGAACGCCGATGCCTATTGTGCTGGCTGTGGTTCCCTCGACCCCGTACGATTGCGCGGACGTCGAATTACCTTGGCCGAAGATTGCGACACCGGATCCCGGAATGGCTCCGAGGATGGCGGTCGAGGTGCCTGAGTTCGTGGTATAGGCGAAGACAGCATTGCCGGTTCCCATTTGGTTCACTCTCACGATCTGATCGCTGGTCGCACCGCTGAAGTTCGTCGGACCATCAGTGTCGGCTGCCGTCTTTGCTCCAGTCCGGGATGACCGGGGAATGTCGGCACCGGAAGATCCCGGCTGGTTGGAACTGATAGTACCAGCTGTAGTCTGGGACGCATTCTGGTCTTTTGCCAAAACAAAATCAGAAACGCTCCGCCCCGCCAAGGTTTCTGCTTCGTGAGCCTTGAAAGCGTAAGGCACGCTTACTAGTAATACGCGTGCTTCCTCGGCCTGTCCTTGTATCTGCACGCCCAGCCAGCGCTGCTCATCTTGCGAAAAGAGATCAGCGGGCACGCCTGTAGGTGTATTGCTGCCTAGCAATACGCTATATTGACCACTCGTACCGGGCGTAATGTTCTGTGTCTCCAGCCAAATGGGTACTCCACCGTCCTGCTGTTTGTAGATGGCAAAGCTAACTCCGGTAGTCGCCGCCCACGTGAGGCTCGCTTTCAGCAGCCGAACTCGACGTCGACTGTGATCGGTCATTACTAGAACTCCGCTGGGTTGATTGGGCCATTCCCCAATCCGGAGACAGTGTGGACCAACATAAGATCGCAGTCAGGATCAGCCTGCTCTTGAAGCTTACGACCATGCCGAGATCCCGCGCGATATTCCTCAACAACGGTTTTCGCGATCCTACCTGTCCCGTGTTCACGGAAGACGTGGCCGCTTCCCACCGAGGCAGTCCACACGCGAATGGGAAGGACTTTCGCGCAGAATTGGACACCTGGTGACGAATTCTGATTCCAGGCGACTGCCGGAAAACTAATTCAAGTGTGCTTGAGGGAAGGGTGCTATGTCGGTCTTTCGATTCCAGAGCGCGGCGTTACAGCAGTCGTGGCCGCAGAGATTGGTTGACTGCTCGATTTGTGCTGTACCGAGGAGAGACAACTTCGGAGAGTGCACATGCGCTGATACATCAACTGACATTACTTCGATTGTAACTACGCGCATTGTATATTGCGGACCGCGCAGCTCAGGCGGGACCACGTAAGAACCATCGCCGGTTCCTATTGATCGATCAAATGAGACAAGGCTCCGCCTTCCTCGCTTAGCAAGGCGGTTTGTACTTATTCCTCAGGACGGGCCGGAAGCTTAGCTGAGGCTGCGTTTTATAAATGTCACCCACCCCTTCAACATGTACAATTCTCCATTCCCTCTCTCAGGAGGCGGCCCGCGAATGGGGATACTTTAGGGGACTCATACTGGCATGAGTTCTGCCTTTGGTCAAGGGAAAAGTTGCGATTATATGCCGTTCTAGCGCGCCCTGTTCGGGGTCATCGTTTCCGCTGGCCGAGGCCCGAGACGGACGATCCTCTCTACAAAACCCAACGTCCGCATAGCGAGTTTGCTGTGTGGCTAGCTCAGGGAAGATTCGAAAATAGCACATTAGTTGGTATTATCACAGGCAGCAATATTTTGAGGAGTCGTATACTATCGCCACTAAAGCTGCTGGTTTTGTCCATAAGGTGGGAGAGTTTATCGATAATGTAATAATAAAGTTATATCGCGACTTCGAAGTTGCATGTGGAGCATTGCATTTCATCGCCGCATCAGAGATAATCCGCCACTCTAGCCAAAGCAAAATTAAGAGTAAGAGTCCACGACCTAAGAAAGGTGATTGGAGTCTACATGAGCGGTCCGCATCTCAAGCTTTGCCAAGCTGCGTTCGATGTCGTGATTATCGTATTGCTCTGCTGCTCAGCCTATGGACAGAATGCAGTTACTACCTATCACAATGACAACTATCGTACTGGTTCGAACTCGCAGGAAGTGAACCTGACCCCATCCAACGTAAATGTGCTGATGTTCGGCAAGCTGCACGCATTTCCTGTGGAAGGCTACGTTTATGCCCAACCTCTGTTTGTTCCACGGGTGAATATTGGGGGCATGCAGCACGACGTTCTTTATGTAGCAGATGAACACGACGCGGTGACCGCGTTCGATGTCCATACGTATGCCATGCTCTGGCAGAAGTCCTTTCTCAGTGATGTCGGACGGTATGTAGTCTCCACTCTTTCAAGTGACGGGGACCTGAACTGCGATGACCTAGTTCCCGAGATCGGCATTACTGGAACGCCAGTAATTGATCTCAGTCGAAATACACTTTACGTGGTCGCCAGAACCAAAGTGACCGATACCCAGACAGGCCAAAAGGAATTCTACGCGACTCTCCATGCGATGGACCTTAGGACAGGGGCAGACAAGATACGCCCGCAGGTCATTACCGCAACAGTTCCGGGCACAGGCGCAGGGTCGCAAGGTGGCTTTCTCACGTTCAATGCTTTCGCCGAAAGTCAACGCCCAGCCTTGCTACTTGTAAATGGACAGATTATTGTTACGTTCGCCTCGCAATGTGATGCAGGCTATTATCACGGTTTCGTGCTTTCCTTTGACGAGACCAATCTTCAACCAACCGGCGCGTTCGCCACTACACCGGACGGTATTCAAGGAGGAATATGGATGAGTGCGGGTCCGCCGGCTGACTCTAACGGCAAGATCTATATTCCGACGGGAAACGGCGATTTCACCGCCAACGTAGGTGGCCAGGATCTTGGAGATAGCATACTACGGCTCAATTGGTCCAATGACTCGTTTACACTTGAGGATTACTTTACCCCATGGGATTATCAGCCGCTTTGGGACTTTGACACCGACCTTGGCTCAGGCGGCGTTATGCTCATTCCCGATCAGCCAGGGACAACCTACCCCCATTTGTTGGTCCAGGCAGGCAAGGAGGGAACCATCGATCTCTTGAACCGCGACAACATGGGGCACTGGCACGCGGGGGATGATAGTCAGATATTGCAGACAATTCCCCATGTCTTGAACGGCGTATGGGGAACTCCGGCATTTTGGAACAACAATGTTTATTTCGGTGGATACAGCGATTATTTGAAGGCGTTCCGCTTTGACTCGACGGCAGAGCAGCTGTCCGTTGGTCCTGTCTTCCAATCTCCCCAATTCTTCAACTATCCTGGGCCAACCCCATCCGTGTCGTCAAATGGTCAGAACAACGGAATTGTTTGGATCATTCAAAGTGATGCTTTTCGCCGGAGTGGGCCAGCAATTCTACGCGCCTACGACGCTGATAACTTGGCGACTGAACTCTACGATTCAGATCAGAGCCCGGTGCGCGATGGCGCCGGTCCCGCCGTCAAGTTCACGCCACCAACCATAGCCAACGGCCTGGTATTCGTGGCGGCGCAAGGCGAAGTTGACATGTACGGCCTGCTGCATCCTTTGGCGCAATCGGTGTTGCAGCGATTAGGCTCCCATCCGCACTGAGGCTCTCAGAGGCCCAGGAACCCGCTGCTCCATGACCGTTTTGGTCGTACTCCGTCGCGCTCTGGGTACCGTTTTTCACGGTGCTGATAGTTCAGCAAGCCGGAGGAAGTTGGGATGAGGAATAGCACATCTGAACCGTCTGGGCTTGTCGTCCACTGGTTCCCTTTTTTCGTATCTTTTTCGGGCTGCGTTACCCTTCCGTCGGCCGCTTGGATGCTCGGTCGGTGAGCCCCGACGCGGTTGAATACTACAAACCAGTGGCTGGCAAGCCATTGGATGCGGCAGACCCGGTGCGCTACTGATTGCTCGTGGCGTGGATCGCCAATCCGTTTTCCCGGATCAGCCAGGGCCACATAGGCTCGTGGCATGCCGTGCTGTTCGGACGCTGGTGTCCAATTGTCTCTTCACGGCAACTGGCGCTCCGCTTCTGTCGCTAATTGGAACGAACCTCCTAGGCTAATACCGGTCCGTCGATGTTCAATTCAAATCGATTTTCCGCCACCCAACTCCTTGTGGAGACACGATTGAGGACACGCCGACCACTTATGCAAGCAACTGACGAAGCTCGACTCCTGCAAAAAATAACCCCGCCACAATGTTTGGGCCGGGCGCGCACCGACCTCAGGAACGCGCAGCAGACTGCCAGTGCGCGTTGCATTGGCGCACCTCGATCAACGACGCACAGCGCCGGCCACCAGCAAAAAAATGAGGGACGCTTGCGCGTCCCCCGGTTGGTGGAAAAGCAGCTACTTCTTTTTTTTCTTGGCTGCCTTCTTGGTTGCCTTCTTCTTGGTTGCCATTGTTTCTATTCTCCCTTCCATTTCTCATGGAACATTGCGACAAAAGATTTCATCGCAATTTGTTAGTTGTATAGAGTCATTGAAAAAAATAGTCAAGCAAAAAAAGCGCAGCGATGCGGGTCTCTCGGCGGCGAGCGCAAGCGCTCATGGGCTCGGCGCCCACGAACCGCTCTGGAGCCGTCGGTATCGCGATCGCATCGCCAGACTAGCGAATGCGTGAGAGGCGCATGAACACTGGTTATTTCAGCATTCGCAAAACTGCGCCACTGAACCCGTCATGACACGCGTGCGCCATCATTCCGGGGCGAAGGCTCTTTCGCCACCACGCGAGGAGCCCAAACATTAATCCATAAATTCCGATCAACAGTATGCGCGCGACGCCTTCATAGCCGTGCGAAGCACCGAAAATGGCAGCGGAGAGAAATACGCCAATCAGTGTCGACTTGTGATCGCGGCGAGCTGCCGCTGCAGATATCCGCGGAAGATGATCTCCTCGCAAAAGCCGGCGGTGGCACTCAGGCAAAACCAAACAGCCAGCTCCAGATGCGATCCGGGAGTGAGAAAGCTGAGCTGCTTCCTCATGCTTTCGATCTTGCCCGCCTGGTCGAGATGCATCAGCTTAGCGCCGAGTCCGAGGACGGACAACGTACATATCCAAAATAGTGCGGCGTAGAGGATGTCACGCAGGAACTCTTCCGTGGTCCGCCAGCGCCCGCCGATAAGCGCGCGCAGTGAAATTCGCTTGCGAATGCCAAGCCAGGTAAAGCCAAATAGGATCCACTCCCAGGCCATGCCCCAGAGATATTGCGGCAGCTTGCTGCGATCGGCCAGGGGATGGCGGCCGCCCGTGCCATTGAGCGAGGCACCCAGCAGCACAATAATCAGCAGCGCAGTGTGCCACCATGGTGCGAGCTGGTGGTTTTCGGAATCGGAAGCGGGAGCGTTCCCAGCTTCAGCCGGGATTTGTGCGTCGGGGAGCAAAGTAAACCCATCTTATAATGTTCGGCATCTTCGATCGTGAGCGGGGTACGGAGTTTATGGAAGACGTGGTCATTGTGTCGGCGGTACGCACGCCGATCGGAAAATTTCAAGGTTCGCTCTCCGATCTTAGCGCGCCCCAACTGGGCGCGATCGTGGTACGGGAGGCGGTCAAACGCGCCGGTATTGATCCCAACAGCGTGGACGAGTGCATCATGGGCAACGTGGTTTCCGCAGGGCTGGGGCAGAATCCGGCGCGCCAAGCCGCGCTCAAAGGTGGGCTGCCTGACAGCGTCAGCGCGATGACCATCAACAAGGTGTGCGGATCGGGTTTGAAGGCAGTCGCATTGGCCCAGCAGGCGATCCAGACGGGGAATTCAGGTATCGTCATCGCCGGTGGAATGGAGAGCATGACCAATGCTCCCTACCTTCTTCCGCAAGCACGCAAGGGTTTTCGCCTGGGCGATCAGAAAGTGGTTGACGCGATGATACATGATGGCCTTTGGGACGTTTACAACGATTACCACATGGGTAACACCGGAGAGAACGTTGCCGAAAAGTACCACATCACACGGGAAGAGCAGGACGAATACGCGCTCAATTCGCATCGCAAGGCGCTCGACGCCATCCGCGAGTGCCGCTTTAAAGACCAGATTGTGCCAGTGGAGCTTCCGCCAAAGAAGAAGGGTGCAGCGCCAGTGTGGTTCACGAAAGACGAGGGGCCGCGCGAGGACACGACCGTTGAGGTGTTGCGCGGGTTGAAACCTGCGTTCAGGAAGGACGGCACCGTGACCGCCGGGAATGCCCCTGGGGTGAACGATGGGGCCTCGGCGTTGGTAATCATGTTGGCGGGGCAGGCAAGGGAACTGGGACTTAAGCCGATGGCCCGTATCGTGGCGCAGGCCACCAGCGGCATTGCGCCTGCGTGGGTAATGATGGCGCCGGTCGAAGCAGTGCGTCGGCTCTGGAAGAAAACCGGCTGGAAGAACGAAGATGTGGATCTCTACGAGATCAATGAGGCGTTCGCGGTGGCCGCAATTGCCGTCACCCGCGAGTTAGGCCTCGACTTAAGTAAGGTGAACGTGAACGGCGGTGCGGTGGCGCTGGGCCATCCGATTGGCGCCACGGGAGCACGCATCCTGACGACCCTGCTTTACGAGATGGTCCGCCGCGATGTGCACAAAGGAATTGCCGCCCTCTGTCTGGGTGGCGGAAATGCAGTGGGATTGGCAGTGGAGCGATAATGAGGGCCGGGAGTCCAACTTCTATGGTCCCGGTCAGCGCGCCCATAACGGGAACTGAGCAGCTTGGCGATTTGCGTCAACCGGTGCAGGCGCTGGCACAGTTTTACCAAACCTTTAATAGTCGTGATCTCGTCCTAATGGCAGAGAATTGGAGCGCATCGGACGATGTCGTCATGGATAACCCCGTTGGCGGAGTCATGCGTGGTTGGGATGAGATTAGCTCAAGCGAAACGCGCCGTTATGGTGAAAGCCGTCGTTGATGAACATATCATCAGGTGAAGCTTGTTCGCTAACCGCCTTGAGAGCGGAATGCGGTTCGAGCAGCGCCTGTGTCACCAGCCATCCTCCGTACGACGTCCCGGTCATGCCCACCCTGCCGTTGTTGTTCGGCACGTTCTTGATTAGCCAGTCGATGGTGTCGTAGGCATCGGTTCCCTCATCGATCGACTTGGGATCGCTTTTGTCGCGCGGCGGACGCTGCATGACAAATGTGCCTTCCGATTTAAAGCGGCCGCGAATGTCTTGGAAAACTAAAGATGTACCCGTCAACCAGCACGGGCTCGTCATAGACCTGGGACGCAGGAACAGACTTCCGCTTTCCGGCACGCCATAAGGCGTTCGGCGCAGCAGGATGGGCAACGGCCCGCTTGCCTGTTTTGCTGTGAGGATGACCGTTTGCAAGCGCACGCCGTCGCGCATGGGGATCATGACTTCCTGAAAAGTGAAGAACTCCGAGCCCTAGGCCCAGCCAGAGAAAATATTAATGCGCTGCAGTTCCTGAAGGGGTATATAGTGTCGGGCTGTTGGGAGCCAAAGCGGAAATTCTGGGTAATTCCTATGATGAGTCAAGAGACCTTGGCAAACATGGTGGGTACAACCCGGTCGTGGGTCAGTTTTTTCATGAACAGGTTCACAGAGTTAATCGCGCCCTTCGGACTGATCGGAATTGATTTGCTGTATCAAGGAGGATTGCATGCCCGAAGAGCGAGATGTTGAGGATGTTTTCAGGCCCGATGTGAAATCGTTGTGGCAACGGGTTGGTGGTCCACTCCGAGGAAGGCGCCGTAGAACCGTTGTCTGCGTTGTCGCCCTCATGATTATTGTCACGGGTTCGGCCATCGCTGATGTTTACCTTCGTAACCTCTTTCCATTTCTCGACTTCACTGGCTTCTCCGGGACGTATAGCAACACCGGGAGCGTCGATCTCAGCGGCCCATTCTTTCAGAGTCTCGGAACCAACGGTAGAACCTGTGGGACTTGCCATGCTCCCAGCGACGCTTTCGGACTGAGCGCCGTCGATGCGCAACTCCGATACCTTATTACTGGAGGTAGGGACCCACTGTTTGCGCAGATCGATGGCTCCACATGTCCCACCGGTCCCGTAAACAATTCTCTGGTCGTGAACAATGGACTGATCCGCATCGGGTTGACGGTGCCACCCAACACGTTCGATCCGGATCCGCCACAATATACGATTACCGCCGTACAGGACCCGTATGGTTGCGCCTTGACCACGAATCCACAGGGCCAAGAGACGGTTTCGGTCTACCGCAGGCCCTTACCTGCTACCAATCTGGGGTTCCTGAGCGCCGTCATGTTCGATGGCCGGGAATCGTTTTTCTACCCCCTGAACAATGGGCAAACCTTCGCCGCCAATCTGAACACCGACCTCACCCAGCAGGCCATAGACGCGACCTTAACTCATGCCCAGGCTGGCGGGCCTCCTACGGCCGCGCAACTCAGCCAGATCGTGGGCTTTGAACTGGCGCTCAACTCCGCACAGTTGGTGGATTTCGCCGCAGGGAGTCTGTCTCAAGGAGCGCAGGGAGGAGCGCAATTCCTGTCCACGCAACCCTACTATCCGGGGATCAATGATTCTCTGGGCGGGGACCCGGAGGGAAAACAGTTCAATCCCAACGCGTTCACGATCTACACGTCCTTCCAGGACTCCCAGAATTCGCAACAAGCTTCGATTGCCCGGGGCGAGCAGATCTTCAACACTCAACCCCTGACGATCAGCGACGTCCCAGGGTTAACAACCGGCACTCAGCAGATTAGGGGAACCTGCACCACTTGCCACGATACGTTTAACGTGGGAAATCACTCCTTCCCCCTACCGCTGGATATCGGGACGGGTCACTCGCTCACCTACGAGACGGACCCGAATATCATTGCGGCGCTTCAGCAACTGCAGGCGCCGACCTTGCCTGTGTTCAAGTTGGTCTGCACGCAAGGACCGCTGGCCGGCACCGCGTACTACACCTCTGATCCCGGCAAGGCTCTGATTTCCGGTCAATGCAGCGACATCGGCAGAGGCAAGGGTCTTATCTTGCGAGGCTTGGCAGCGCGCGCCCCGTACTTCCATAACGGAGTCGCAGCCAATCTTCAGCAAGTGGTGAATTTTTATAACCAACGCTTCCAGATGGGCCTCTCGCGGCGGCAGAGGCAGGACTTGATCAATTTCCTGCAAGCGCTATAAAGCCGACGCAAACCAACCTGCTCCCTGAGTCGGCTCAGGGAGCCGTTCAAAGATCCATCTGATGGTGTAGCCGAACCGCCTGTGCCGCCAGTGCGTCATCAAGATCATAGGCACCTAGTTAAGCTTGGCATTTCTCGTTGAATCTGGATTATCTGGCTTTAACGGAACAATTCGGGTGATGCGATTCTGAGCGAGAGTACATCCGCCAATTTGTTCGTTTGCGGATTCGGTTTGGTGCCATGGTTGACACCTTACAACCGGAAGGCTTGCTCCGTTTCGCAACCGATTGGCGTCGTCGCATCATAGATAAACCATGCCAGCAGGCGAAGAGCTGAGGTCCATACCGGGGCAGAACCTGTCGATGCCGTCGATCCCGTGCATCGGGGCATCGTTCGCGACAACCGAGGCCGTCCTGACACTAGCGACCATAGCTTGCAGATATCAGCTCGTGTCGGTGGACAAGACGCCGGTGCTACCAGTCCCGAGCCTCACGCTTCGACCGAAAGACCCCATCCGAATGCGCATAGAGGCGAGGTTCTAGCGATCCGTAAACTATCGCCGCTGTGATTCGGCTTATTTGCGAGCACTGAACGATGGCACACGAAGGAGGACTAAGGAACCCAATTGAGCATCCCTCGCGACTGGCTAATTTGTTTCGCGAGGAGTTCTTGAACGAGAGAATAACATCGCGTACCCGAGAGCCCGCGGAAGTGGTTCATCGGTTTATGGAATGATTTTCTGAGTGCGGGGCGTGACGAGAGTCACACGTTTCATGTAGTCAATACCCGATCAACCATTTGCCCACTTCTGACGGTTCAGCTATGCGGGACCACTCTTGGGTCCACTCACGATAAGAACCTCGGCCGGGAAACTCATCCCCCGGTCTGTGGAATATTCACGAAAAGCTTCGAGCGCCTGGCCCTTCGCTTCATTCACCTGCTCCTTGGAGAGCATGGCGATCTTTTTTCGAAGCTTCTCAGACATCTCGCATCGCAGTGTCCAAAAGTCTTCTACTGAGATCGGCGCGTCTATCGCGAATTGGAAGAGGCGCTCGGATACGGTGATCGCGCCGGCCTCGGCAAGTACCGCCGCTAACTTGCCAGGACGGGCAAAGCGGAACGCATCCGGGGCATCCGGCGCAAGCGGTGGGGACTCGACATACCGATCGATGACTCGCGACAGCGAGTAGTGGAAAGGATTTCGTTCGGCGAGATGCCAGACCGCCAGGGCCAGTTTCCGCCTTGGCTTGAGCACTCTCAGCATCTCGCGAACCGCGTCGACAGGAGCCGGAAAGAACATCACGCCGAAGCGGCTGACCACGGCATCGAAGGTATCGGCTGGAAACGGCAGATGGTCTGCAAAAGCGACGTCAAATTGTGCATTCTTTAACCCAAAACGGTCTGCCGCTCTCCGAGCGGCTGCTACCATCTCGGGAATCGGATCGATCCCAAAGATGTTGCCTTCAGGCCCGACCAAGGTAGCCACGCTCAATGCCGGCTCTCCTGGACCCATAGCAATATCCAGAACCGCGTGCTGATTGCCAATCTGAGCATCCTCGACAAGAGCTTGCGTAACCGGCGCAAACATCTGCCGGATGATTTCGCGGTGCTTCTCCCAGAATGGAGCGGAAGCGCTCCATCGGTCTATGACCTCTTGGTCAGGTTGCATGAGCAGAAGTATAAATACTTCGAGTCAATTCGGGCGTCGTTTCATTTCACTTGGAGCCGCTTGAGTTCTGCTGTTTACGGCTTGACGGGACGGGTACGGGTGAGCGCTTCCGCGCGTGCACGAGGTGTTGCTGATTTCTTCGACGTGCGAGCGATATTGCATGAATCCCTGAGTCAAGCTGGGGCGAGGGTAGAAACGCAGCATCCCGCATTCTTCCCAAACGTTCGATCCGAATCAGTCCCTTAACGTGTCCCGGTTGTGACAAACAAACGACACAATGTTTACACGTCAGAGCCTTGCAACTGCGTCTATTCGAGTAGATCCCGAAAACCGGAGGAACGCGATGAAGAAAGCTCTAATCCAGGATCACGAATATGCAGCGCAATCCACAATGCCAGCTGGCCAGCTAGAGAAGTTCGCCGGTTTCCTAGAGGTGCACCCCGGCTTTTACCCAGAACTGGAGGAGGAGAACGGGGTGATCTCCGGCTTCCGTGTGGGCGGGTGCTTCCTCAGCATCGGTGAAATGAACGAGTTCATCTCTGCCCAGCCGCACTTCGTTCCCCACGAGGCCGCGCTGTTACTAACCGCGCAGCCAACCAGAAGCAACAGGTGTCTGTGACTGGTTGTTCCGTTTGCTCGTTCCGCTTGACCCCAGCTGCTCGACGAGTAAAGGCGGCGGACCATTCCATTAGGTCGGTGTCATTTGGCGAGAACGGCATCGCAAGATTTGGCTTGCTTTTCCTCAAGGAAGAGGACTTCCGGAAGGCGATGACTGTTGTGGGTATATGGTCGGCAATCCTTCCATACTCCAGCTATGATTCCGATTGCTATGGCCCCGCTCGCTAGGCATCACGACCGTCTCGATGCAATTCTTGCGCATCACGGCCTGCAGGGGCCCTGGCAACAACAGCCTGCGACAGGAATTGCCAACCGGATCTATGCAACTGAAGATCTCGTTCTAAGAATTGCCGTGGAAGGTCAGGAAGCCCTTGACGATGCTCGAACTGAATCGGTCGCCGCGCCAATAGCCCGCGCAGCCGGCGTGTGTGTGCCACGGCTGGTTGCCTTCCGACGATTCAGGAACCGTTGTGGATCGGCCGTATTCGCGGTGGGAGCGTCATGACAGGTCGCTCGACAATCTGCTCGCCTACATCAGCGGGATTGTGTAATCGTTAGCCGGCAGCCCGGTCGATCACGCATAGCTTGCGGGCGAACGCGCAGCTGAAAGATGATAAGAGTTGAACATTCAAAGTTTCACGGAATCAAGAATGCCGTTTGATCTTCAGCCCGTCCTCAAAGGCAAGATGCTCCAACTCAGACCGCTTCGACCAGAGGATTTTCATGACCTTTACGCGGTAGCTTCAGATCCGCTTATTTGGGAACAATATCCGGTCAGAGACCGTTACAAAGAAGAGGTTTTCAAGGAATTCTTTCGTGAAGCCTTGGAGGCCGGAGGAGCGTTGATCACCATTGATTCCAAAGATGGTCAAGCCATCGGGTCGTCGCGATTTTACGGATACGACGAACAAAAGAGCGAGATCGAAATTGGTTGGACGTTTTTGGCCAGGTCCCACTGGGGCGGCATCTATAACTGGGAAATGAAACAGCTCATGCTACGGCACGCCTTCAGATTCGTAAACAGCGTCATCTTTCTTGTTGGTCCACAGAATTTGCGCTCGCAGAGGGCCTTGGAGAAAATAGGCGCTGTTCGGATGAGCGTCTCAGTCTCGTCTACCAAATCACTGCTCCAACTTAGATGGTTTCTTCCCTTCCTCGACACGGTTTGGGCGCACTGGACACTCATCGGCCAGTTCGTATCAGCGGCTTCGAAGTGTGGAAGATCGGAGAAGATCGGCTCGGTGCCGGGTTGCAGCGCCATTTCGATAGCACCACCTACCAATAATCAGATTGAACATCGGGTTGAGGGGTTAGGATGACTTCGAATCGAAATCATCATCTGCCTGGAACGGCAGCTGGCTGGGACGAGGAGTCGGAGTCATATGATCGCGACGGCGCGCGTGAAGCCCGCGGACGCGCTCTTCATTTTGAACGGAAAACACGAGACCAGGAAGAGGGCGTGATCCATCTTAAATAATACGAAGAACAGCTTTTCGTCTTGCAACCTTCCAACTATGCCGGAACTGCCCGATATCGTCGCCTATATCCACGCGCTTGAATCACGGATCGTAGCGCAACCGATCCGGCAAGTTCGGTTGGCGAGTCCCTTTCTGCTTCGTACCGCAGAACCATCGATTAAGGAGGTGGAAGGCCGCGCTGTGTGTGAACTGCTGCGGATCGGCAAGCGAATAGCCATTGGAGTGGAGGGCGATCTGTGGCTTGTGTTGCACTTGATGATTGCCGGCCGCTTGCACTGGCGACAGCAGGGAGCAAAGTTGGCGGGACGGCAGAGTCTGGCGGCTTTCGATTTTCCCAATGGCTCGCTTGTGCTCACCGAAGCCGGCACACAGCATCGCGCGTCGCTGTACGTGCTGCGTGGGGAGGAAGGGTTGGAATCGGTCGACCCTGGTGGAATCAACATCTTCGCCAGCGATCTTAGTTCATTTCGTGACGCACTCAGCGCCGAAAATCGTACGCTCAAGAGGGCTCTCACCGATCCCCTCATTATCAGCGGAATCGGCAATGCCTATTCGGATGAGATCCTGCACGCTGCCCAACTGTCTCCGATTGCGCTTACGCAAAAACTAAAACCGGATGAGTGGGAACGGCTGTTCACCGCGACTCGCGACACTCTCAAACTCTGGATAGACCGGTTGCGCAGCGAGGCGGAAAGGGGTTTTCCGGAAAAGGTGACTGCTTTTCGCGAGGGGATGGCGGTACACGGGCGTTATGGGAAACCATGCCCGAGATGCGGCGACAAAATTCAGCGGATTCGTTACGCTGACAATGAAACCAACTATTGTGCTCGCTGCCAAACAGGCGGGAAACTTCTGGCGGATCGAAGTCTCTCGCGACTGCTGCGGTCCGATTGGCCGCGTACGATGGATGAACTTGAGGCTCTAAAGCGCCGATAGAAATTCCTGGGTTGGATTACGCCGCCGCCGACGTTGACCGGTCGCGGACGGGCACATCTGGCGAGATCCGGCGCGCGGCAACGAAGTTGCCGAGGGAGGTGTCTTGACACCATTGCTGGATCTGCGTGGCTTTACCCGTGAAACGGCTCTCGATGCCCGTCATGCGGTTGAATCCGGTACCGCTGCTGGCAAAATCGTGGTCGCTGTCCCGATCTGGTTCAGACTGAGGGGCCGAAACATTAAATGACAGCGCCATCGCGGATCAGCTTGGGCTGATTGACGCGCCCGTACTCCCTCAGAATGTTTCTGAATAGCCCGGTGCCGATAGCTTTTTCCCAGAATGCGCGCGTCGAGATCGTCGCGCGAGCCAGCAGCAGCCGAGCCGTTAGACTTTGCGCTTTGAGCGTGACCGTTTCCGCCGCCATCTGTTGGCCGAGTTTGGCTTTTCCGTTGCCATTCCTACCCGAAGGCCGCATTCCTTTGCGCCAGTTCTCCGGCAGCGCCCGGGCAGACAACGCGGGTGTTCTGACAGGCTGGCGGTTCGGGTCTAGATCGACCCAGACTGCCGGGATATCGTAGAAGTAGCGGCAAGACCAAAGCACGAATAGGCCCGCTTAAAGGCCTGCGCTTCGGCTGACGTCATACCGTTATCGTTGTCGGCCCATTCTTCGCCCGTACCTGAATGCGACCCAAGGCCAAGGACCGTAACTGTGCAGGTGACCAGCACTTTGCCCGAGACGATGCTCTCACGGATCAGAGGCTCGAAGCCGAAATTCGGGTCGGAGGATAGGAGGAATCCAACTCTAAATGCGCACAGGTCAGTCTTAGTGACCTCCGCGCGAGGTAGTGTTTTCCACTTGCCTTTTGCTTCCTCGTTTGACCCCCAATTCACCGGGCTGTTAAACTTTTCTTTTCCCACCTTGTGGCATACCAGCCCTAGATAAGGACCATTCGTGCGCAGTTACACTCGACATCAGCTTAAGCAGGACTCATTCCGAACCTCGACCACCGAAACCATTTCCTGGGCGGTGGAGAACCGCTCCAAGGTCACCGCTGCCATCGTAGCCGTAGTGGTGTTTTTTGCCGTCGTCCTTGGAGGTTGGGCCTACGTAAACTACCGCGACCAGCAGGCCAGCAGTGAACTGGCGGGAGCCATTGAGAAGTACGACGCTCCCATTCGTCCAGCCGATACACCCGCCACCCCGGGCATGTTGAGCTTTGGCTCCTCGCAGGAACGCGCTAAGGCCGCCAATGCTGACTTCACGCGCATTGCCGACAAGTACACCTTCACTCAGTCCTCGCGCGTGGCACGCTACTTCCAAGGGGTCACTCTGCACGATATGGGTGACAACGCCGGTGCTGAGAAGGCCTTGAAAGAGGTTGCCGACAGCCGTTACAAAGAGATTGCCAGCCTGGCAAAGTTGGCGCTAGCTTCTATCTATCACGACACTAACCGCAATCCCCAGGCCATTGAAATCTACAAGCAGCTGGCCGATCATCCAACAACTTCGGTGGGTAAGGGTACGGCACAATTTCTATTGGCTTCGCTGTATGAGGAAGATCATCAGGCGGACCAGGCACGCACGCTGTATCAGCAATTGGCTAAGGAAAACCCTTCCACCGCCGCGGGCCAAATGGCCAGCCAGCGGTTGCAGGCGCTTAAATAGCCGCTATCAGCATCCACAAATTGGACAGCCTGAACCGGGGGCGAGCGTTCCCGCCTATCCGCATAAAATGTCTTGGCACACGAAAGGCATCCATGTCTGAAGTTGTTTACACATCCAACGTGCGCATCGAGCGCATCAAGGGACCGCTCCGCCGGGCCTACCTGCCCGGAGAACGGCAGCCCGTGATGTTCAGCGTGCACGGCGGTATCGCAAAACATTACGGCATCGATGAGAGCCGCCTGCCCGAGCCCCACGCCGCTACCATCGACTACGTCATCGCTGCCCTTGGCGGTTGAATGCTCGGCACCTTTGCCGGCGCGCTGGATGCGCGCAAAATCGACGCTAAGGATGGCCGCCTCAGTTGCCAAGTTCGCGGTGAAGTCGAAGACGATGGCGGTGTGCTGATCATCAGGCGTGTGCATGTAACCCACAAGCTGCGCGCCGGCGATCCCTCTGCTGTGCGTGACGCCGTGGAGCGCGTACATGGTGTATATGCGCAAAAGTGTCCAGTCTATCGCTCGCTGATTCCGGCGTTCCCTATCACGTCCAGCGTGGAAATCGTGGCCCAAGAATCAGACACGCACTTGGGCGTGTGACGCGCGTCCTGTCGCCCGCTCTGCGCATCTGATAATCTGCTAAGTAATCTATCAAGGCATTTTATTGACGCTGATGAGGACATCAGCCGATCGCAATTCATGACTTTGCTAGCTCGTATTGCTGTCGCTGTTGTGCTTGTCGGAGCGCCTTGGTTTGCCGGCTTCGCACAGCAGACGGTGCCGGCAGCCAACCGCATCATCCAACATCTGCGTCCCCCGGGCCGTTGAAATAGCGGCCCCTGCCATTCGCAGTTCGGATATCCGCCCCCACAAAACAGCTCTTCGTGCCACATGTATTACGGCTGCGGCGCTGGGTGGCTCTTCAGACGCGGGGTTAGATGCGGAATGACAAATTCCTGGAAAATACCGGCAACACTGCCTTCGGCAATTCTGATCAGCGCAGTCTCCACCAGCAAAGTCCCACTGCGATCGCTGGCTGGATAGTAGGTATAGGAAAGCCCGGCCGTGGCAAAGCTGCCGACAATGGTCGAGTAATTCACCTGCCACTTCTTATTGTCTCCCTTGCAGATCACCGCGTTCCGGATCGCGTAGAAAAATCGCTCCTTCTTCGTACCCGTGCCCTTGTAGAAGTAGCGTGGATCCTGTTTCAGCAACGATGGCAGAATTGCGCTGTCGATAAACGTGCCAAAAAAGACGTCGCCGTAAAGCGCGCCGAAACGCCTGCCGTAGCCTGCCGCACCCTGCCCGTATCCGCCTAACTCATCACTGGCTTGATAAATACCGGCCAGAAATCCGACGCCGACAATGCTGATGGGGTCGGTAACCGATTTCCAGGCCAGCGAGAACTTCTGCTTCGGGCCCAAAGGCGCGGGATCGGGTACATAGGTGGTGTAAAAGTTCGGGAAGATGCCAAGTACGCGTTGCTTCTCCTGCTCTTTAACCTCGACCTGAGCAATTTCAGCTTCCGAGAGTCCGACGGTCACATCCGTTGAGGTGGCGGCAACAGTAAGCACGATCGGGGGCACAATAAAACCCTGGCCCGGGTTCACAATTCCGGAAACCAATTTGGTTTCAAACCCCGGGGCGCTAACCGTGAGCTGGAAAGGGCTAGGAGCAAGATTGGAAAAGGAAAACTGCCCATTGTCGCCCGACAAGACATCCTGTTTCTGGGTTTGATCCTTAAGGATGAGTCGCACGTTCGCGCCAACCACGACGGCTCCAGCCTGATCGACAACGGTTCCACTGATGCTTCCCTGAGGTTGCCGGTCTGACTGCGGCTCGCCACCGGGTGCTCCCGTGTCCATGAGGGCAAATGCCTGCGTTTCTCCCACTTCGATGGGCGACGACGCCTGCGCCGCTGCGGGCCTTGCCAGTCCCGCTGGGAATGCATGCTGGGCAACCGCAGAGTTCGAGAAGAACAAACCACAAATACAGAAAATACAGAATAAGAGTCGGGTGGAAAATTTCAACCTGTAATTCATACTTTAGTGGCGAATCGCACTGCCGAGTTTATCAGATGTCCCTGCGCAAAGCGCTGTATTCTGTCTCGATAATCCTGCTGGCGATTGTTCCTGCAGTCAGCCAGAGCAACCCTGAGACGACTCCGCAACAGGTGCGGGGTTACTTCATCGGTGTTGACAAGCAAATTCTGACCATGGCCAAGGACTTCCCGGAAGAAAAATACGATTTCCGTCTGAAGCCCGAGATGCGCAGCTTCGGCGAAGTCATCGTGCATGTCGCTTCCGGCAATGTGTAAGCCGCCAAGGCGGGACGCGGCGAGAACGTGAAGTGGGACGAACTCAATGGCAAGGACTACAAGAGCAAGGCTGCTGTAGTGGCGATGCTGGAGAAGGCAATCGCCGACTCTGAGGCGACGCTTAAGGGCGTCTCAGACGAGGCAGTCACGAAGAGCATTGAGCCCTGGCTGGGCGTGCTGCAACATTCCTCGGAGCATTACGGTCTGCTGGTGGCGTACTACCGCGCCAACGGCTTGGTACCACCGGCGTCGCGGAAGTAGCCAGGAATAACCGCGGCCGGCACCTTTCCAGGAGTAATGGATTGTCATTACTACGACCAGGTATCCACCCTTTTCGGGCAAGTTTCTAAATGGGGTGTGCCCTATCCTTTTGCTCGCGCTTGCCGGAAGGGTGGATGCCGGAAGGGTGGAAAGGCAAATTCCTCCAAAGCTGTTAGAATGAGCGGCATTTTGAGGGACACACATGCCTCCCACACTCGCTAACGGGAAGATTTGCTACATCGAGATCCCCGCAACCGACATTGCGCGCTCGGCCGACTTCTACCAACGGTGTTTCGGCTGGAATCTCAGGCAACGCCGCGATGGCAGCATCGCGTTCGATGACTCGGTCGGCGAAGTGAGCGGCGCTTGGACGGCGGGCCGGCCTCCCGCGATGCAACCCGGCCTGCTCGTTTACATCATGGTGGATAATGTGGCCGCAACGCTGGAGAAGATCGTCGCCAACGGGGGAGAGATTGCACAGCCGATCGGCGCGAACGATCCTGAGATCACAGCCCGATTTCGCGATCCCGCAGGAAACGTGATCGGTCTCTACCAGGAACGTGCTTGACGCAGGCGGTTGCAAGGTTCTTGGCGAATGCGGCACCCTTTCAGCCCTGGGAAATAGAGGCCGGTGGATAATGAGCAATTCCAGCATACCTAGTGGACCGGCAAGCACTGGTGCAGGATTCTGAATAGGCCGCGGTTTTAGTGTCGCTTGCTGAGGCCTTCGCGCCGTTGTTGGCTGTAGCGCGCCAGCGCGTCCTCGATAACTGGCAAGGCATGCCTGGCGGCCTGGATGGCATCCACCTCGACCGCTTTGCCCTCGAGCTGTTTGTAATCCAGGAAAAAGCGTCGCAGCATGCTCAGGCGATGCTCCGGCATTTCATCGGCCTCCATGTAGGAGTTGAATTCCGGATCCTGAGTGGCGACGGCAATGATCTTATGGTCCTTCTTGCCGGAGTCGCTCATGGTCATCAAGCCGATGGCACGGGCGTGAATCAAGGTAAGGGGCACAACCGCTTCCTGGCATAGGACCAGCACGTCAAGCGGGTCATCATCCTCCGCCAGGGTCTGGGGAATAAAGCCATAGTTCGCGGGATAATAAACGGCGGAATAGAGCACGCGATCGAGCTTGATGAGCCCGCTCTGCTTGTCGAGCTCGTACTTGACGCTGGAGCCGAAAGGAATCTCGATGACGGAATAGAACTCTCGCGGCAGGTTGGGTCCGGGAGAAATGTCATGCCAGGCGTGAGTCATGTCGGACGCTCTGGAAAATCAGAGGCGAGCTGAGAACATTCTAGCCGAGCGGCTGGAAGTGCAACGAAACGACGCGAAGAAGAAATCCGCGGCTCCTCCGGCATCTCAAGGCTCAACCGCTTTAGTAGCGGTGTGGTAGTTCCCGCTCAGTATCGACCGAGCTGGTCAATGTACCGATCAGGTAGCTGACCACAATCACGCTCACCACCGCAATCGTAACTACGTCCATGTGACACTTCACCCCGGTTCGGCCCCTTGGCCCTATGAACCCCATTCCGTGGATATACTCTTCCGGCTGACCCTCAAAACGATGTCGCACCGAAAGGGGTGCAGTGTTTGTAGCACAGTTTCAAACAATATGCAGTTAAAATCGTGCTTACCCCACTAACTTTGGCGGTAGCTGCTTCCCACATTTCCGCCGAACACCCTCCGAAAACCTGGCACGGTACAGAAATTATGATGCAAATCGGCGCGTCCTGCCAGGCAATGTCACGTCTAACCTGCGAGCCCGCCAGGATTTCATAACCACCATGCGGGTCTCGGGAGGAGTTATGAATCGCGTCGTACATTTTGAATTGGGGGCAGTGAATACAGCCCGCGCAGTCGAGTTCTACAAGAACGTCTTTGGATGGGAAGGGCAGCAGTGGGGAGGACCGCAGGAGTACTGGTTGATGCAGACCGGTTCGGCGCCCGAGCCAGGCATCGACGGCGCCATCTTGCGCAACAAAGAGTCCGCGCCCCGCACTGTGAATTCAATTGGCGTGACATCAGTCGATGAGTACGCCAACAAAGTCGCAAGCCACGGCGGCAAGGTGGTGGTACCCAAGATGTCCATCCCCAACGTTGGCTATCTCGTCTACTGCCAGGACACCGAGGGCAACATCATCGGGCTCTTTGAGGCGGACGGCTCTGCCAAGTAACTAAGCCGCGGCGTGCGGACCGGTCTCGTTGATCACGCGCAACAGGGCGTCGGGTCCGTCGGCCCCTACCACGTATCGGTCGGCTTCCACCTCGGGCCATTCGCCGTAAAGATGGACGATATACACGACTTTGCCTTCGGGGTGGCGCTCGTGGAAGAGGCGGATTACCTTTCGCGCGGTTGCATCCGGCAAGCGGTGACAGACCAGGGCCACATCCACACGTCCGTGCTTGTCGGGTGCCTCCATCGACTCTTTTTCGGTGATTGTCGCGACCACTTCGTGGCCGGCACTTTCCAGGGCTCGCTGGCGTAAAAGCGCCAGTTCCTGGTCCGTCGTGAGGATAAGAATTTTCATCGCGGATATTCCTGTTCGTATGGAATCGTCCTTGCGGAGGATATCAAAACAGACGACGGTCGGCAGCGCAATTTCTAATGTTCTCAGTGCAACCGGGCACTGGCGTTGTTGCCGCTGCCCATCAAGTTGCGTAGCACCGCGACCTCTGACTCGATCGCGGTCTTCAAGCTGGGTTCAACGTCGGGCGCAAAGAAAGGCGAATGGTTGGATGGCAGGGGCACGCCGCTGGCCTCCGCTTCCTTGAATTTTGCAGGGTCTGCGACGCCCAGCGAGAAGTACAGCGAAGGCACACCAGCCTCGACATAGGCAGAGAAGTCTTCAGAAACCATTTCGGCCGGGATCTTCTCCACATTACTGGCGCCAAGCGCCTGGCTTAACGCCTGGCTGAGGCGTTCCGCCAGTTTCGGATCGTTGTACACAGCATTCGTCGATTCTGTAACCCGCACCAATGGCGGCTTGGGAGCATTCGCCGACTCCGCTTCGGCCTTGGCCACGCGCTGGATTGCCGCCAGCAGTTTCGTTCGGACTTCGGTCGTGAACGAGCGGACCGTCAACCCGAGGTGTACTTCATCCGGAATGATGTTGTTCTTGGTGCCACCCTGGATATAACCCACGGTGATGACCGCCGGATCTCCTGGCTTCATCTCGCGCGAAATAATCGCCTGCAGCGCCAGGATGGTTTTCGCTGCGATGACAATCGGATCCACTGTGGTCTCAGGCCGCGCTCCATGGCCGCCTCTGCCGTAAATGGTAATGTTCACGGTGTCGGAGTTCGACCGGGCATATTCCGGAGTGATTCCCACCTTGCCCGCCGGCAGATTGTTGGTGGTGTGCAGCGCGATTGCAAAGTCAGGCTTAGGGAAGCGCGTGAACAACCCGTCGGCAAGCATGCCTTTGGCGCCGCCTACTGTTTCCTCGGCGGGCTGGCCAATCAGCATAAGGGTGCCGTGCCATTGATCTTTAATCTTCGCCATGATCTCGGCTGTACCGATCAAGGCCGCCATGTGGATGTCATGTCCACAGGCGTGCATAACAGGCACCGTCAAGCCGGCGTCGTTCTTGGTCGTGACCTTGCTTGCGTACGCAACTCCGGTCTTCTCCTCGACGGGCAGCGCGTCCAATTCCGTCCGCAGCATGACCGTCGGGCCACTGCCGTTGCGAAGTATTGCGACCACACCCGTACCGCCCACGTGCTCTGTCACCTCGTAGCCAAGTACGCGCAACTTGGCCGCGACGGTGCCGGCGGTATTGACTTCATGTCCCGACAGCTCGGGATGCTCATGCAGATCCACGTACAGCGTCTGGACATGCGGGTAAACCGCATTGACCTCGGCGGACAGGGAGGCTCCGCCCGATGCCTGCGCCCAGCCGCTCCCTGCCAAAATCAAGCACACCGCTGCAAACCACAAAGTTTTCATAACGCTTCCCATAGTATTATCTTCGCCAATTTTTCGCCCCTACGAGCCGCGTATCTTGTGTCAAACACGCGTGATAGCTACCATCGAAAGAATCTATCGCAATTTAATCAACTCTCAACTCGGCGGGGAATCTAATACCTATCTCATACATACATTTTTTTTGGAGAGGAGCTGGGTTTGAATTTATACCAGCAGAACCATCAATCTGAAACCGAAAGCATGATAGAGAAAATATATCCTAAGAAGCGCTATATATTTGCCAGCGATTTCGACCAGACCCTGAGCTTCAACGACTCCGGATACGTTTTGGCCGAGCTGTTGGGCATTTCCGAAGCAGAATTTGAGCGCAAAGCCACCGGGATGGCGAAGCTGAACCTGGTGCAGCAGGGGGGAGAGCTCGCCTACCTGCTACTGCACGATCCCGAGTTTCGTTCTAAGGTGCGTCCCGAGCATCTTTACGAGGCGGGCAAACGGGTCCGCCTGAAGCCGAACATTGACTCGCTCTACAGCTTTCTGTCCGACGAAGTCGATGGCCACCACTTTGATTTCTACGTGATCTCAGCCGGTCCGGTCGAAGTGATTCGTTCGGCGCTCGAGGGCATCATCCCTGCCGATCATATTTACGGCACCGAGTTCGAGTACAACAAGAACGGCGAGATCGAGCGCATCCTGCAAGTAACGGCGGGTTACGGCAAAGTCGCCGTGATTGATCAACTGCTTGAGACGCTGAAGACCGGGCCCGACCGCATCGTCTATGTCGGGGACGGCAGCTCCGACATCCACGTCATGCTGCACGTGAATCGGCGCGATGGCTTCACCATTGCCGTCTCTGAAAATAAGTACCTGGCGCCCATCGCTAAGCGCTCTGTCATCAGCGATAGCGCACTGGCTATTCTCATTCCGATCCTGGAAGAGGTGGTCGGCTGGGACCCGCATTCGATCCGCAATCTATTCGAGGCCAAGGGCCTGCTGATTCAGCAGTGGGACAAGGTGCAGACCGATATGCTTACCATCGTTCCCAGCTTCGCTCCGCCCCAAGAGCCGGACGCCGCCATTGCCGATTAAGCCCACATCACTGCAAGGGAGTGTCCTGGTTTCCGATCAGGGCACTACCCTGGTTTGCTTCCCCACGTTGCAACGAACGTGATCACGCTCGTCCAGTAAGCCAGGTCGGCGAATCGGGCGTAGAAGTCTGCCATCAATTTTTCGGTCACGTACCCGGATTCCACCAGCCGCGGTTGCAGTTCCTTAATTGTTTCAGCCCAATACGTCGCTCAGGATGAGCCACCGTTGAACCCGAACCTATGTCCCTCGGCGCCAACGTTTACTAGCCCGAGCGATCCCAACAGCCCCGCCGCTTGATTGCGACTGCGCTACTCCCTGGCCAGCCTCGATCTGTTTCGCCGTCAAGGGGTGCCGGGCCATCGCGAGTTGATGGATGCGATTGAACTCCGGTGTGTTTTCGATCAAGTTCTTCGGCGGAAGAACGGACACCTCGTGGCTCACCGACTGCACCCGATTGCCAGGGTTAGGATGGTCGCTGAGGAACTGGATGTCGGCGTTGCCTTGCGCCTCCAGTTTGCGGAAGAATTCGGCCATCTGTTTGGGATCGTATCCGGTGTCGTACATGATGTCGGTGCCCATCAGGTCCGCTTCGTTCTCAGCTTGCCGGGAATTGTGCAGGAAATACGACCCCACGCCGAAGCCGATGCCCATTTGGGTCAACTGGGCCAGCAGTCCGGAATTGCCGATGAGCGCGCCCAAAATCTGCAACGGTAATTGCGCCTCCATCTGCTTGGTCGCCGCGCGCGTACCATGACGCAGCGCGACGTGAGAAATTTCATGCGCCATCACACCGGCCAGTTGCGCCTCGTTATCAGCCGCCTGTATCGTTCCCAGATTTATGTAGATGGGACCACCCGGAAGCGCAAAGGCATTGATCTCCTTCTCATTGACCACACGAAAGCTGTACGGCCATTTCTCCCCCGGAGCATGCGCCGCTAACTTCGCGCCCAACTGTTGCACATACTTGGTGATCGGATCGCTATCCGGCAGGAGTGGCAGCTTCTTGTTTGCTTCGGCCGCCGTCTGCTGTCCAATTTGAATCTCCTGGGAGCGGGTGAAAGCGTCGGAGCTGGTCGATGGTCGGAAGCGCGCCTCCATAATTAACGGCGCAGCCATCGTAATGGCCAGCAACAGCGCGAATGCTTTCATGGGAAACTGGAACGCGGAAGGCATACCCACTTTATTTTACCTGTCGCATATACAGAAGAGACTGAGCAGAACGTTGTGAAAGGAATCAATGGCAGAAGGCGCGATATAGTTACGCGCACGCTGGTTTCTGCGCTGTGCCGCGTGGGCACTAGTAAGTCTACACGGAGAGCGGAGGCGCGCTTGACACACGCTTTCTCGCCTTCTAACGCTTAATGGAATTGGCCCCGCGATAGAGCCGTTCAGCGCGCAGACTCTCTCTGCGCTCTTTTTGCTTCTCCTAAATTGTTAACAGCCCAGGTTCACTTCCTGTCGAGCAGTGGGGCGGTTCCCACCTCGCGTCCACGGCCTCCGGTCGAGCCCTTGCCCTTGCCGGCGGCGGCCACATGAGCACTCGTTTCCTTGTCATAACGTTCCAGCAGAACCGGAACCAGCGCACCCTCGGCCTCTTTCACGAACGTCATTTTCCCGGTGGCGTCGAGATCGATGCGGATAAAATCGCCAAGCTTCACTTGTCCGGTGGCTACCAGATTGGCTAATGGAAACACAATATTGCGTTCGATGGCACGCTTGAGATGGCGAGCGCCATATTTCAAATCAGTACCTTCACGCAGCAACAACTGCTTGACCGGCACGGTACAACTGAAGACGAACTGATGGTTGCCAGCGATCTGCAGGATGCGCTGCTGCACCAGTCCAAGTTCAATTTCCAGGATCTGCTCAAGGTGCTCGACGCGCAAGGTGCGAAAGACCACAATCTTGTCGATGCGGTTCATGAACTCGGGCGAGAACCTGCGGCGCGCGGCTTCCACTGCGGTGCGGTTGATTTTCTCATCGAGCCGGGTGTCTATCTGCGCAGGGGTTTGGGCGAAACCCATCGAGCCGTTGATCAGCTCATTCATCTCGGATGCGCCCAGATTCGAGGTCATTATGATCACGCACTGGGAGAGATCGACGCGGCGGTTGTCACCCAGCGTGAGCGTTGCTTTGTCAAGAATGCCGAGCAACAGTTGCCAAAGTGCATCGGAAGCCTTTTCGATTTCGTCGAACAGCAGAATCGAGAGCTTCAGTTTCTCGGTGTGCCACTGATTGAGCGCTTCCTGAGTGAGCAGTGGATGAGTCTCGCGGTGACCAAGGTATCCTGGCGGCGAACCGATCAGTTTGGCGATCTCGTGTGAATGTTGGAACTCGGCGCAGTCGATCTTGATGCAGGCATGAGGGTCGCCAAACAGGGACTCCGCCATGGCTTCCACCACACGAGTCTTGCCGGAACCGGTCGGCCCCAGGAAGAGGAGATTTCCTACCGGCCGCCCCGGAGGATTCAGTCCGGCTAGAAACATCTGATAGATTTCGGCGACCTTTTCGATGGCGGGGTCCTGGCCTACAATCCTGCGCCGCAGGGAAGTTTCGAAGTCCAGTGCGTCGCTGCTGCGTAGCGTTGGATCGAGGGTTGCGTTCAGTCCAGTCTTCATGATACTTGCCAACCTATCGGTTGGCCGCTGACCAGCAGTGACCAAGCCGTGACGATGAGATGGAATTGCGTATTCATCGAGTCTCTTCTCCGCAGCACACAGACTGAGTTTCTGGTCCCAGTGTGCCGTCCCTTGCCTTTCTGGAAACATTAGATGCAGTCAGAACCGGCACGACGACTTACTGATTAGTCAACAATTAGTCGACAATTCGTCAACAAGGGCTAGCAAACTCCGAGAGGTCAAGGCAACCCGGCGGCAGATGGCAACACCGTTCCCGTTCCGGCAAGCCTCTATGTGCCGCAATAAGCGATAATGGGCGAAAGCATGTTGCAGCGACTTCCATCGGCAGGCATGGTGCGCATCGGCACAAGGGCGGGGCACGGTGCTGGAGCGTTCCTTTTGTTGATCCTGCTGTGTCTAACCCCATCGGCAATGCCTGCGCAGGGGGGCAACCCGCTGACCTCGCTTCTGAGTAACAAGAATGCGCCGCAAGCCAGTCCGTCAACTGCTCCGCCTACCGCGCCTGCGGAGGCGCAACCTCCAACGGCCATCCCACTTCCCGAGGTCGCAACCGGCGCTGAAGACTTGAAGCGCCTGCTGCGCGACATCGGTAACCAGCTACCCACGCATGAGCAACTCGATGCTGTGAAAGCCTTACTAGCAGAGCGTGATGCGTCGTTGCAGGCCAAAAAGAAAGAAGTTGACGCGTTGCTGGCTGGCTCTCCCAGCGCGCTGGAGCTGCGGGAGCAGGAGACCTACTGGCACGCTTTTTCTACCGAGGGCGCTGCAACCCGCAAGCAACTGCTGGACTGGGCCAATGCCGCGCAGTCGGCGGTGCAACAACTGCAAACGGTGCAGCCGCAATGGACTGCGACGCTAGAAGAAAACAAGAGTACTCCCGACCTGGGGCCCACCCTTGATGTGATCGGTGACGCTGTCAAAGGCATTCAGACGACAAAGTCTCAGGCACAGGACTTGTTGCGACTAATTGTCAACCTGCAAGTGAGCGCGGCCAATCAGCACCAATTGGCGCTCGATGTGCTGAACCGGGTGGTGAAGGCGCGTAACCAGTTGAAAGACCACCTGCTGCAACGAGACAGCCTGCCGCTGTGGCAGGTTTTCCTGCGGCGGCAACAGGGTGAGATGCCCGAGTTCTTTGGCGACTCCAGTGCACGTATGATCGGCATCGAGTCGTTTGCGCAAGAGAACGCAGGCGCTTTTTTCGCTTTGGCCGTGCTGCTGGTGCTCTCGGTCTCGGGCGCATACCAATTATCTGTCCGAACCCGCGGAATTCAGTCCGGCAATGAACGCCAGGCGCAGGCGCTGGCAATTACCCAACATTGGTTTGCGCTGGGAGTCTTGCCGCCGTTGCTCATCGCGTTCCTATTGACGCCCCTGGCACCTCTGCCGATGATCGGCCTTGCCATTCTGCTGTCGTTCTGTTCCATCCTGATCTTGTTGCCGCCGCTGATCGAGCCGCGTTTCCATCTACCGCTTTACTGCTTGGTGGGAGTCTATGTTTGCAACGCGATTCTCGTTTGGATCACGCTTTCACCATCTGCCAAACGGGAGGCGCAATTTTTCGTTTTTCTTTCGGCGATCGTGCTATTTGCCTACTTTCTCCGGCCCGCACGCACCGCTGAACGAGAGAAAACGAGTCGCGCTCATACGCTCTTTATCTTTAGCGCGCGCGCGACCCTGGCCGTCCTAACTGTCGGGTTGGTGGCGAATCTATTTGGCTATTACCAGCTAATGCTGTATCTGACCATCGCGTGTATCTACAGCATTTTTATCGCCCTTGCCATATTTACTGCGCTGCGCGTCTTCACCATACTGTTCCTGGCCGTTCTCGATGCGCCTTCGGCCGAGCGGCTGGCAGTGGTGCGTGTGCACCGGGGGGCGATCGCCCGCTGGATACCGCGCATGCTGCAATGGGTTGGTGCCCTGATCTGGCTTGGCGGCACGCTAGAGCTCCTGGGCGTGCGCACGTGGGTCAAGGAACAGATCGCCGCCTTGCTCGACTTCAATATCGTCGGTGGCTCCGGCAACGTCACGCTGGGCGGTGTGCTTGGTTTTTGGGCGATACTGCTACTCGGGTTTGCGTTCTCCACCTGGCTGCGCTTCCTGTTGCGGGAAGAGCTGCTCAAACGCCTGCACATGAAGCGCGGCATCCCGGAACTGATTTCGACCACCCTGCATTATTTGCTTCTGCTGCTGGTTTTCCTCTTCGCGGTGAACGCCGGTGGTGTGGCTCTGAACAAGTTCACCGTGATCACCGGCGCTTTGGGCGTGGGCGTTGGCTTTGGTTTGCAGAACATCATCAACAACTTCGTCTCTGGACTGATCCTGCAATTCGAGCGACCCATCCGCGTGGGCGATGTCGTGGAAATTCAGGCTGGCGTCACCGGTACGGTAACGCGCATTGGTATCCGTGCCAGCACCGTCCAGACCTTTCAAGGCGCTGAAATCATCATTCCCAACGCAACCTTCATCTCCAGCAATGTGACTAACTGGACGCTTTCCGAGGCCAAGCGGCGGGTGGAGTTGCCGGTGGGCGTTGCCTACGGCACCGATCCCAAGCTGGTGAAGGAACTGCTGGAGCGGCCCGCGGTACAGCACCCCGACGTCCTCACTTATCCCCAACCTGCCGTCTTCTTCAAAGAATTTGGCGACAGCGCACTGAACTTCGAGCTGCAATTCTGGGTGATGCAGGAGAGCAATACGGTGAAGGTGAAAAGCGAGGTTGCGCTCGAAGTCATGCGACTGCTCTCCGAGGCGGGCATTGAGATTCCCTTTCCTCAACGCGACCTGCACCTGCGAGGGGTCGATCCAAACGCGGCGGGGTTGCTGGCGGGAAATGGGGCACCGGTTTCCATGGAAAATGATGCGGATGTTGAACTGGGGAGTCGCAGTAAGAGCTCTGTAGCCGGAGAGTAAGCTAGGGCAAACGGCAGAGAGTTGCGACAAGGAAAGCTCACTAGTGCGCGGAAGCTGCAGGCTTGATTTCTATTGTGCTCAGCCCATCATCATGAGCTAAAGGGGTGCAGAATACAGAGGCACACCTGCTTAACTTCAGTGATGTTCTCGTAGTTGGCGTTGCGGCAACCATTTTGGCGGCGCCGGGATACTGCACCTACACGAAAGTGGGCCCTCGCGCTCGAGTGCCCACCTTGCGTATTTTCCGACTTCCCGGGGTCTACAGCAAGAATCTACGACGAATCGTGCTGGCAAGCAGGACCAGCCCGCTGCCCATCAGAAAAAGGCTTCCAGGTTCGGGCGTGGTGCCGGAAACCGGGTCGACCGACGTAAGAAGCATCGAATCCCCGGTGCCGTCAGCGGTCGTCAGGGTGAAATAGAAGCTTCCGAGCGGGCCGCCGTTAGTGAAGAAGAAATTGAAGTCTCCACTCAGGCCATCAGGCGTACCCCAAGGACCGCCATCGACCGTTGGCTGGCCAACAAGTTGCTGGGTCAAGTCCAAGGCACCGCCACCGGTATCCCAGTAAGTGTAGGTGCCGAGGGCGCTGCACGGACACAAATCCGCCTTTGTCCAAGTACCGTTGCCTACGGATGCTCCAGTGACCGTTAGGGTGAGGCTCGTGATGTCGTTATACATGTCGTAAGCCGGACCGCCAGGATTTGGCAAAGTGGTCAAGTCGAGGGTGATTTGCCCAGTCGCCATTGCGCTGTTACCGAAGGAAGCGCCGGACCAGGCCAGGTTGTAGGTTTGGAATGTATCTGCGTATGCAGTGGCTGCCAACAACAGCAAACCAACGACAACCGCATACTTGAGAAGCTTCATTGGAACCCTCCTGTAATTGGGTCGCAAAATCCTGGCTCGCATGCAGCACGGGCCAATTCACTGATGGAACAAATACTGGCAGCCAAAAGGAAGAGGTCAGTGGGACTGGCTGGCCACGTGTTATCCCACTCTGGAGTTTCCGCTTCAGCTTCCAGTAGGCCGCCAATATATACCTATCCGGGACTCTAGTACATTATTTTTTTGGCGGCCCTGGCCTACGTTTCTTCGCCTCATCCGGCTTGCGTCGACCTTCCGCTTCTAACGACAACCTGGAATTTGTGGGATAGCCATGGCTCATCGGCATCGCGAGGCTGCCACAGCGACAATCCAACTCTGTGCCGACGCCAGTCATGCGGGTGCAATCCTCGCAGGCGTAGAATACGAACATTCGCGACATTCGGTCCGCTTTTGCGAGGAGGGCGGCCGTGACCCTTGGAGGTATCCAGTCCTTGAGCAAACTTCCGCAGACCTTGGGCGAGCTTCGCAGCAGCTCGCAATTTTCTGAACAACGGGTGCGCAACCGTCGCGTCAAGGACGAAATGCGCGACAACCTGATCGCGCGTTTGCGCAGCAGTGGGCCCATCTTCCCCGGCATCGTCGGCTACGACGATACGGTGGTACCGCAAATCGTAAATGCGATATTGTCACGCCATAATTTCATTCTTCTCGGATTGCGGGGACAGGCTAAGAGCCGCATCCTGCGCGCGCTCGCGGGTTTGCTCGATCCCCATGTGCCCTACTTGAGCGGCTGCGAAATTCACGACAATCCTTACGCGCCGATCTGCCGCCGCTGTCGCGAGTTGCTGGCCAACAATCCTGACGAGGCATCGATTTCTTACCTGGCTGCGGACGATCGCTACGTGGAGAAGCTGGCGACACCGGATGTCACCATCGCAGACCTGATCGGCGACATCGATCCCATCAAGGCGGCTAAGGGCGGCCACGAACTGGGCAGTGAATACACCGTTCACTACGGACTGCTGCCGCGCGCCAACCGCGGCATCTTCGCCATTAACGAATTACCCGACCTCGCGGGCAAGATTCAGGTTGGTCTGTTCAACATCATGCAGGAAGGCGATGTGCAGATTAAGGGCTACCCAGTGCGTATGCCGCTCGATGTCGCTCTCGTTTTCAGCGCCAACCCTGAGGATTACACCGCGCGCGGAAAAATCATTACGCCGCTGAAAGACCGCATCGGCTCCGAGATTCGCACCCATTATCCGGCGACCATCGAAGAAGGCATTGTCATCACTGCCCAGGAGGCCTGGACCGAACGCAACGGCTTGCAACTGCAGGTTCCCGAGTTTGTGAGCCAGGTGATCGAGCAGATTGCTTTCATCGCCCGCGAAGATAAGCGCATCGACAAGCGTTCCGGTGTGAGCCAGAGACTGCCGATCAGTGCCACGGAAAATGTCATATCAAATGCCGAGCGGCGCGCCATTCGCTCAGGCGAGAAGCTGGTGGTCCCGCGCATCGGTGACATCTATGCCGCTCTGCCCGCGATGACCGGCAAACTCGAACTGGAATACGAAGGCGAACTGAAGGGCGCCGACAATGTAGTACGCGAAATCATTCGCGCCGCGGTCGCTCGCACCTACGACAAGTATTTCCACGGTAACAGCAACATGAACCAGGTGGTGCAGTGGTTCGACCTGGGCGGTGAGATCCAGATGCGCGACTCCGCCAGCGCGCAGGAGATGCTGCACAAACTGCGCAGCATCCAGGGGCTGCTGGACAAATTGAGCAACCTGGGTCTGAGCGGAAAAGAGCCTTCGGAAGTGCTGGTTTCGGGCGCTGAGTTCATTCTCGAGGGCCTTTACGCGCACAAGAAAATTGGACGCAGTGAGGAGCGCATGTTTACCGCAGGTGAGAAGCCGCCGGTGCGCGAGAAGCCACGTGTCCGCGCCGAAGAGGACGATGAAGTGCCCGATCTGCGGCGACATCGCAGACCATTCAATTAGGGTTAGTGGGTAGTGGCTAGAAACGGTGAAGCAAGCGCTGGACGCTAATGCTGACGGCTGACCGCTGATGGCTGAAGGCTAAGAGCTAATGGCTAATGGCCAAATTCGTTAAGTACAAAAAATACGTTCCCGAGCCCGCCTCCGAGATGAGCATGGAGGACCTGCTCAGCGCGCTCTCTGACTACCTTCTGCAGAGCGGATTCCAGCAACAGTACATGGATTTCTACGATCTCAAAAACGCGGAGCAGACGCTGGAAGATCTGCGCCAAGCCATTGCCGAGGCGCTCCTCAACTCCGACATGCTCGACGAGCAGATGCGCGAGCAGATCGAGAACATGAGCCCCGAGCAACTGGAAGATCTGATCGAGCAACTCATCGAGCGCATGGAGCAGGAAAACTACATCAACGTTGATCAACCGCACGATCCTTCGCGCAGCTCGACCGCCGGCGGACAGGTTGGTGATGCGCAATCCCAGGCGCGCTTCGAGATCACCGACAAGGGACTCGATTTCCTCGGCTTTCGCGCACTGCGCGATCTGCTGGGCTCGCTCGGCAAGTCAAACTTCGGGCGCCACGACACGCGCGACCAGGCCACTGGCATCGAGGCCAGCGGTGCATCGAAGACCTATGAATTCGGCGACACGCTGAATCTCGACATCACTGCAACCTTGTCGAGCGCGATCCAGCGCGAAGGCCTGCACCTGCCGCTTAACATCGAGTACAGCGATCTCCAGGTGCATCAGTGCGAGTACCAGTCGTCGTGCGCGACCGTGCTCATGCTCGACTGTTCGCATTCCATGATCCTATACGGCGAAGACCGCTTCACTCCGGCGAAGAAAGTTGCCATGGCGCTGTCGCATCTCATCCGCACGCAATACCCCGGCGATTCGCTGTCGCTGGTGCTGTTTCACGACTCGGCGGAGGAGTTGCCACTCTCGCAACTGGCGCGCGTCAAAGTCGGGCCGTACTACACCAACACGCGCGAAGGCCTGCGCATGGCGCAGCGCATCCTGCAACGCCAGCGCAAAGACATGAAGCAGATCGTGATGATCACCGACGGCAAACCCTCAGCACTGACCTTGGAAGATGGCCGTATCTACAAGAATGCTTTTGGGCTCGATCCACTGGTCGTGAGCGAGACCTTGAAAGAAGTCTCCAAGTGCAAGCGCGCGGGCATCCTGATCAATACTTTCATGCTCGCCTCGGACTACGGGCTTATTCAGTTCGTTCAAAAGGTCGCCGAGATGTGCCGCGGCAAGGCATACTTCACCACGCCCTACACCCTGGGCCAGTATCTACTGATGGACTACATGTCAAGGAAGACGAAGACGGTGCATTGAACGGCAGCTTACCGCACAATTCCTCTCGTCGCGCCTCCGCTACATCGCCCGACAGTAAATAGCCCGGTAGCCCACGCAATTCGATTCGCAGCGCCTTGTACTGCGCTAGAAACCCCGCGCGTGCGCTTCCTGTTCGAGCTTCACCAACAAGCCGGACTGTAGTCTGTCTGGTCAAGAGCGAACCGCGAACAGTGAACAGCGGAACTATCCACTAGCCACTGATCACTAGCTACTAAAACAAAGTTTCCTGCCCGCTGCGATCGATCCGCGGGCGCTTTACGCCGAAGTGTTCATACGCGAGATGTGTGGCGACGCGCCCACGCGGCGTACGATCGAGAAAGCCGATCTGGATAAGGAACGGTTCGTAGATTTCTTCGATCGCGTCAGGCTCTTCGGCCAGCGATGCCGCCAGCGTGTTCACGCCCACCGGTCCGCCCTGATATTTCTCGATGATGGTCAGCAGCAGCTTGCGGTCAATCTCGTCAAAGCCGTGACGGTCGACTTCGAGCATCTCCAGCGCAGCCTGCGCGGTGGACTTATCGATCTTGCCGGAGCCGCGCACCTGGGCGTAGTCGCGCACCCGGCGCAATAGGCGGTTAGCGATGCGGGGTGTTCCGCGGCAGCGGGTAGCAATCTCGACCGCGCCAGCCTCGTCGATCTCGACCCCAAGAATCTCCGCCGAGCGTTGCAGGATAATCTTCAGGTCCTCGTGAGTGTAGAACTCCAACCGCAGCACGATGCCGAAGCGCGATCTTAGCGGCGCCGAGAGCAGTCCAGCGCGCGTGGTAGCCCCGATGAAGGTGAACGGCCGCACCTCGATAGTGTGGGTGCGCGCCGACGGTCCCTGCCCGATGATGATGTCGAGCTTGTAGTCCTCCAGCGCCGAATACAGCAGCTCTTCTAACGCTGGTTGCAGGCGGTGCACTTCGTCGATGAACAGCACCTGCTTCTCGCGCAGGTTGGTGAGGATGGCCGTCAGGTCGCCCTTGATTTGTAGCGTTGGGCCTGAGGTCTGCTGGAACGCCACGCCCAACTCGTTGGCGATGATGTTGGCCAGCGTCGTCTTGCCCAGCCCCGGGGGCCCGTAGAGCAGCACGTGGTCGAGCGGCTCGCCGCGCGAGCGTGCCGCCTGGATCGCGACCTCGAGGTTGTCCTTGACCTTCTTCTGTCCAATGAACTCGCGCAGCCGCTGTGGACGCAGCTTTAATTCGAAGGACGAGTCGTCATCCACCGGCACGGCGGAGACGATGCGGTCGGGATTAGCTTTGTCGTTGGGTAAAGGCACGCAGGGCGATAGTAAAGCGAAGACGGGGAAAGGCGCAAACAAATGCGCTTTGGTCCGTCAGGGGCTGGTGGTACTGATTGCCCATAATCCGTTTGCATCCACTTATCATCGGAGCTACCACCGGTCTACGGCGAGGCACGAAAAAGAGCGTGTGATCGAAGTACTTCATTTACGGCTGCAGCATAGACACCGCCGGCGACGCTGGTTTATTTACAGGTCCTTCTTTCCCACCACTGCAATTCCCAACTCCTTCAACTGTCGCTCGCTCACCGGCGTGGGCGCGTCCACCATCAGGTCAACGGCCTTCGCCGTCTTGGGGAAGGGAATTACCTCGCGCAGGCTTTCCACGCCCGCCAGGATCATAACGATGCGATCGAGGCCCAGCGCGATGCCGCCATGCGGCGGCGTGCCGTATTGCAACGCCTCCAGGAAGAAGCCGAAGCGCGCCTGTTGCTCCTCCGGAGACATGCCCAGCGCTTTGAAGATCTTCGCCTGAATATCCTGGCGGTGAATACGAATCGAGCCGGAGCCCAGCTCGGTCCCGTTGAGCACCACATCGTACGCCAATGCACGCACCGCACTCGGATCGCTTTCCAGCTTGTCCATGTCCTGCTCGTGCGGCGAGGTGAAGGGATGGTGTGCTGCGTTCCAGCGCTGCTCCGTTTCGTCCCACTCGAACATGGGAAAGTCGGTGACCCACAGCAAGCGGAAGTTGCCGTGCTTGAACGCGCCGTGACGATCGGCGTACTTCTGTCCCAGTGCCAGACGAAGTTGTCCCGCAGCAGAATACACTGCATAGGCCTGTTGCCGGGACTTCACAGCGTTGGCGGACTCCGTGCGCTTCGTGCCCGCCACAATGACGACCAGGTCTTCGGCATTCGGCTTGGCGAGCTCGCGAATCTTGTGGACGGCATCAGGGAATGATTTCTCCAGCCGCTTAATGTCCTCGAACACTTTGGCGTCCTTGCGATCGCCGAACATCGTCTTAATCTCATCGCGCTCTTTGCGCGAAAGCTCGCCAACTTTGGGGATGACGATCGCAACCACCGGCAACTCGGCGTCGACATGCAGAGTCTCCAGATTCGCGGGCTCGAATGCCGCGCGCACATGGGCCATGGCCGGTAGGCGCAAGTCAGGTTTGTCGATGCCGTACAGACGGATCGCCTGGTCGTATGACATCTGCGGGAATGGGGTCTGCAAGGTCACGCCAATGGTCGAGAACGCCGCTTGCAAAAAGCCCTCGACGGTGCGGAAGACCATCTCCGGACGCGCAAAGCTGATCTCCAGATCGATCTGCGTGAATTCCGGCTGGCGGTCCGCTCGCAGGTCCTCGTCGCGGAAGCAGCGTACGATCTGGAAGTACTTGTCGAAGCCTGAGATCATCAGGATCTGCTTAAACAGTTGCGGCGATTGCGGTAGCGCGTAGAACTCGCCCGGATATACGCGGCTGGGCACCAGGTAATCGCGCGCGCCTTCAGGCGTGGAGCGCGTCATGAACGGCGTCTCGATTTCGTAAAAGCCTTGCGAGTTCAGATGGTCGCGAATCGCGATCGCAACCTGGTGGCGCAACTCGATATTGCGGTGCAGCTCCGGCCGGCGCAGGTCGATATAACGATATTTCAGGCGCACCTCTTCGTTGGCCAGCACGGTATCGCTGGGCGTGAACGGCAGAGTTTTGCAGTCGTTCAGGACGCGCAGCTCGTCGGCAATTACTTCGATCTCGCCGGTCGCAATGTTTTTATTGACGGTGTTTGTGTCACGCAGCTTCACGTGGCCGATGACGGCGACGACAAACTCCGAGCGCACCGCGGTCGCCCGATTGTGGACTTCGGCTCCGGCATCAGCGGTGATCACAACCTGCGTGATCCCAGTGCGGTCGCGCAGGTCGAGGAAAATAAGATTGCCGAGATCGCGCCGCTTGTTCACCCATCCCATGAGCACAACTTTGGAGCCGGCATCCGTGGCGCGCAACTCGCCACACATATGAGTGCGTGTCAAATCACCTAGAAAGTCGAGCATGATGTCAGATTACCTCAAGGCAGGAGGTTTGGATGTGATGACTACCGCGGCTGCAAGCGCGCCGCCAACTCCGCTCGCGGCACCCGCACCTGTTCTCCGCTGACGAGGTCCTTTACCGTGAACTCATCCGCTGCCACTTCGTTCTCGCCGACAATCACAATGAATCGCGCCCCAACTTTCTCCGCGCTCTCGAATGACTTCTTCAGTCGGAATGTTTCATCGCCAATATCGGCGCTGATGCCGGCGTGTCGCAACTCTCGCGCCAACGTGAGCGCATGCACATTCATTCCCACGCCAAGCGGAGCGACGCAAGCCTGCACCTTCTCCGCCGGCTTCTCCCCCTGCGATTGCAATGCGAGAATTAGCCGGTCTTCTCCGATGGCAAAGCCTATGCCCGGCGCCTTCGGCCCTTCAAGCGATTCTGAAAGCCCGTCGTAGCGGCCGCCACCCAGCACTGCGCTTTGCGCGCCCAGTCCGCCGTGCGTGAACTCGAACGTGGTACGTGTGTAATAGTCGAGACCTCGCACCATGCGCTCGTTTATCGTGTACGGAATGCCGACCGCATCCAGCATCGCCCGCACTGCCGCGAAGTGTTCGCGGCACGGCTCATCGAGATACTCACTGATCTTGGGTAGTTTCTCGATGATCGGCTGATCTTCCGGCACTTTGCAATCGAGCACGCGCAACGGATTGGTCTCCGCCCGCCGCTGGCAATCGGCATCCATCAGGTGCACCACGGGCTTCAACGCCTCGCGCAACGCCTGGTTGTAGCGCGCGCGATCTTCGGCGCAGCCCACGGAATTCAACTGCAACTGCCAATCGCGCAGGCCGACTTCATCCAGCATCGTGGCCAGCATCTCCAGCACTTCGGCATCGCGCAACGGCGACTCGCTACCCGCACTCGGCGGCCCGATGATTTCCGCCCCAATCTGGTAGAACTGCCGATAGCGTCCCTTCTGCGGACGCTCTCGTCGAAACTGGGGACCGATGTAGTACAGCTTTTGCAGCACGCCCTTCTTGTCGAGACCGCGCTCGATGTAGGCGCGCACCACGCCGGCAGTGTTCTCCGGCCGCAAGGTCAGCGACTGCGGTTCCTCGTAGTCCTCCAGCTCGACCTCTTCCACGATGACGCCTTCAAGGCTCGCTTCCTGTCGCCAAACGCCACTGTATTTCGAAGCGGGCACAACTACCCTCAGTTCCGGCTCGGGAGAATTTGGAACCGAGTTTCTCCAACTGGCCCTTGCACGGACAATCCTACGCAGCGTTTCATGCAATACAGCGAGGCTGCGGGTAGTCGACTTAAATTCGATTATGTTGGGTCGACCGTCCAATTCAGCAACTATGTCAAAACCAAAATCTCTGGCTGCTCTGCCGTATATCTGTGCGTACGGCCGCTGAAGCTGGTGAGCCATCAGCCAACGCGAGATTAGCTCTTTTTCGGAGGGCCTCCGACTATCCAGCCAGGTAAACATCTCCTTGGTGACGATGTCGGTCTCTTCGCCCACGCTGCGCGAGAAGAGCTGGGTGTCCTCGAAGATTGGCGTGCGGATCTCGTGATAGTTATAACGCGCGAAGACGTCGCGTACCTGCGCCTCCACCCGGTTCCATAAGTCGGTATCGGGCGGCAGAAGGTCGCGAGTTCCACGGATTGCCTTGATCATGAGAATCAGTTGCCGGTTGCGAGTAGCCAGTTGTCAGCTATGAGCCGTCAGCCTCTAGTTCCACAGGGCCTTTCTCCGCCTCGTCGTCTTTCCGCTTTGTCATCCTGAGCGGAGGTGCGTCCGCGTTAGCGGATGCACCGAAGTCGAAGGACCCCTATTCGTCTGCAATATCCGGCGGCGCTACTTCTTTCGCTCGGCCAGATAATCTTCCTTGTAGCCTAGGTAATTTCGCGCATAGCGCAGGATCGTCTCCTGATCCGCGCCGCCCAGCTTCTTGCGCACCTTGCCGGGAACACCCATCACCAGCGAGCCGGGCTCGATTATCGTGTCTTCGGGAATCAGCGTGCCTGCCGCAACGATCGATCCCGCGCCGATGCGCGCTCCATTCAAGATGACGCCCCCCATTCCGATCAGGCAGCGGTCTTCGACGACACAGCCATGCAAAGTGACCGAATGGCCGACCGTCACCCAATCGCCAACGATTACCGGCCATTGGTTCAGCATGCCGTGTAGCACGCTGCAATCCTGGATGTTGCTATTGGCGCCGACGCGGATGAAGTGCACGTCGCCGCGCAGCACGGCGTTCATCCAGACGCTGGCGTTCTCACCCAGCGTTACGTCGCCAATCAACTGCGCCGAGTCGTCAACGTAACACGATGCCGGGAAGGTTGGGCTGATTCCTTTGTAGGATCGGATCATTATTGTGATCAAGCCAACTTAGGTCAACAGAAGTCCCCCAACGGACGGTTAAGATAACATTCAGTCGGCGCGGATTTCTCAAACCTCAGGTCCAAGCTCCATAACAATAACGGCCGCTCACCGAGACCTCTTCATCGAGCCTAAGTCTTTGAAATTACCACGCCGGAAGCGTGACGCGAAACGAAGCCCGTCCGTCTGATTACTTGTCACGGTCTACAGAGGTGCTTGCGCAGGCGGCATTCCGGCCAAACTCTCATTTTTCAGCGACAAACATAAGGTGTACAGACTAGGCATCATAGGCACATCGCCGCCAAAGTAGCACAACTCTTGCGCTGGATAGCTGTCTCAAAAGCTATCTAAGTTGATGTTAATCAGTAACGTACATGCCATCTACAACGTTTTCGGCATGGGCAAAATTGCGATCCTGCGATACAACATGCAGAGCGCCACTTCGCCGTAAATGCAGCAGATACTTCATTCACTGGCCCAATCTTAAGACTGAGCGACAAGGACGGACGGCAGTTTGCATCTAGAAATCGAGTCCAAATCGGAAGAATCGGGGAATTGGATGAACGCAGCTCGCCAGAAGACTGTGCTGTGTGTTGACGATGAAACGATCGGTCTGCGAGTGCGAAGGATCATGTTGGAGAGCCACGGCTTCCACGTACTCACTGCGACCAATGGCCAAGAGGGGATAGCTCTGTTCGACCAGCACGATGTTGACGTGGTCGTGCTCGACTTCTACATGCCGGACCTAAATGGCGGACAGGTAGCGGCCGAACTGCGCCGCCGCCGGCCCACCATTCCCATCATTTTTCTGTCCGCATACTTCTCCCTGCCCTCCGACGCGCTGGAGATGGCCGACGCCTTCATCACTAAGGGCGAGCCGCCCGAAGTGCTCATCGATAAAATTGAGCAACTCGTGTGAAGTCTGGGCGATTCTGGAATTCCCCAGGCTGCGCCCGCTGGTTCCTTAGCGCAAGACCGCACAGACTCCGACGTCTCGCTTCATTCTCGCGCCAGTTGCGGCAGTGACGCGGCTCGTGCGAGAGTGAGCGATGGCCCGGTTTACCTTTTTCGTCGGCAAGGGAGGCGTCGGCAAGACGACTGTTTCGTCCTCGTATGCGCTCTACCATGCCGCGAAACGGCCACGCCAGCCCATCCTGCTCTTATCCACCGATCCGGCACACTCGCTCGGCGACATTCTGCAAACTAAACTTGGCGACACGCCAAAGCGCTTGCCAGCGGCAGGCTGCCTCTGGGTGCGCCAATTGGATGCGGAAAAACAAATCAATTCGTTCCTGAAAGCCGAGCGCGAGGAGATACTCGAATTGTTGCACCGCGGCAGCCTGTTCACGGGCGACGAGTTGTCGTCGCTGCTCGATACCAGCCTGCCCGGTATGGCCGAAGTGGCGGCGCTGCTGGCGATCAATGCACTGCTGGACAGCGAGTTCGATGAGATCGTGGTGGACACGGCACCCATGGGGCATGCCATCCGGCTGTTCCAGATGCCGCAGCACTTTGTGCGATTCCTCGACTGTGTTGGAGGCGGCAGCGTTACGCGATGAGGTACTGGCGCGCCATTTTGGCGGACGCGCGCAGCGCGAGCCGGCGCTGGAACGATGGTCGCGGATGGTGGAGGCGGTAGAGGGCGCACTGTCTGTGCAAGGCTCAAGGCTAGTGTTAGTCACCACGCCGGAGCCCTTTTCGCTGAACCAGGCTGTGCGTTCGGTAGCGTCATTTCAGGACGCGATGCCGCAGAAACAATTTACGGCAGTAGTTCTGAACCGAGTGGTTGCGAACAGGCCAATTTGTCCCGCGTTGTCAGAGAAGATGGAAGCAAGGGCAGGCGGCGGATAAGCTTATCCGCAAGCACTTTCGCGATGCGGAGCTAGTCTCGGGCGAAGATCCGGGCTGTCCGATTCTGGGAGTGGAGGCGCTGCGCCGTTTTGGAGCGCACGTATTCGGAGGAAGGCGACTGCCGAGTTCGATCCGCACGAAACCTGCGAAGGTGGGCCCAGGCACAAAAAACGCTGGTTATCATGAACACCCTGGACACAGAGCTAGAGGTCCGATACACCCAAACACCAGCGATCAATGGCATTTTCTGCAGCCACTTGAAAGGCTGACTGGCCGACTCTCAGGGCGCCATTGACTCTGACGCTGGGAAAAGGCGGCGTAGGGAAGACCACGATTTCAGCCGCCCTTGCCTACCATCACCGCAAGTTCTCAGCGAGTGACGAGTGTGAGTATCTGCTCCATTGATCCAGCGCCTTCGCTGGATGACGTCTTTGCTGCGGATATCGGAAACAGCCTGCGCCCAGTGTTGGGAGACCGCAAGCTGCGTGCGGCAGAGTTCGACGCCATCGCCGAGTTCCAGCAATGGGCGGGAGGACTGCGAGCCCGCTTGGACGAAGTGATGACCGGCGAGCAGCGAGGCGTTCATGTCGATCTCAGCCTTGACCGCAAATTTTGTTAGCGCTGCTCGACGTGGTGCCGCCCGGAGTCGACGAGATCTTCGCCACCTTCGGCATTCTCGATCTGCTGAATGAAAATAAAGGGAGCGGGTGGTCATTGACATGGCGCCCACGGCGCACGCACTGGAGGTGCTGCGAACTCCGGAGTCGCCTGCTGGCATGGGCCCGGGTGTTATTGAAAACCCTGGCGGCGCACCGTACACTACCCATCGCTCGCGATGCGGGCGTGGAGATCGCGAAGTTGTCGCAGCGAGTGCGCGAGTTGTCGTCCATCCTGCGCGATAACAAACGCTGTCAGATTGTGACCGTCACGCTTGCGGAGCCGCTTCCGGATTACGAAACACGGAGGCTGCTGGAAGCGCTGCGCGAGTTGCAGGCACCGCTTGGAGCAGTGTTCGTCAATCGCGTCGTGATGGATGATACCGGGTGTCGAAGGTGTACGCTGGTCAGGGAGTGGCAGGCGGCGTCGCTCGCCACTTTGCGCCAGCAGTTGGGAGATGCCGAGATTTATGTGGTGGAAGAATTTGATGGTGCGATCGCAGGGGGGAAAGCACTGGCGAAGTTCACGCGGAAGTTGTGGCGGATGGCGTGAAAAGACCGTGTGCCCGTGCTCGGATTCATTTTTCGCGCTAACCCAGCGCCCACGTGCTGGACTAATATTGTTTCGCCCCGCGAGCTGGCTATGGTGCGAGTCGAGCTACCGACCTGAAGAATTAAGTAGAACCCTCGCGGGCCGAAGACCGCTCGGCATCACAAACAATAAAAGGATTTAACGGCGCGACTGAAGCCCCAGCACCTTTAAATCGCATCCTGAATTCAGATCGCATACTGACTGAATTCAAATCGCATACCGATCACGATGAGCGCTCGTCTGAAACTATCACTGAAGCCGAACAAGACGAAAGTGACCCAGCCGGCAGGCAGGAGGGTGCTGTATCTCTACGCGATTGCGCGGGTCCCCAAGGGGCCACTACCGGCGATTGCCGCAGAGGGCATTGATGGTTCGGCACCGGTCGAGGCGGTGGTTCGCGAGGGGTATGTCTGTTGGGTAAGCCGGGTGGCTCGCGACCAATTTGCCGACCACCTCGCACAGCGGATGCAAGACCTGGAGTGGCTGGCGTCGGCGGGGTTACGGCATCAGCACGCCGTAGGCGAGATTGCAGGCAAACTGACTTGTTTGCCGGCGCGATTCGGCACCGTTTTTCTCAATCAAGATTCGATGGCGCAGCACCTGAAGGCACGCAAGAGCGAGTTGCGTGCAGCGTTTAAGCGCGTCGCCGGGGCTGACGAATGGGGGATCAAGCTTTTCACGGTTGCGCCGGGAAAGAGTTCGCCGGCCGTTGCAGCCGTCAGTGGCTCCGACTACCTGAAGAAGAAAGCGGCGGTTTTGCGGCCGCAGCGCAGTAAGACTCTCGACCGGCAGGTGCGCGCGTTCATCGCGGCCTTGGATGGGTTGGCGGTAGCCTCAAGTCCGGGAGGCAAAGCCAGCGGGGGGCAGCCAGGACTGATCTGGCATGGCTCGTTTCTTATCCGCAGAAAAGATCGCGCGAAGCTGGAAGGCATTCTGAAGGAGTACGCTACCATATGGCACGATAGCCGGCGCATTGACTGGAGTGGGCCGTGGCCTCCGTACTCATTTGTGGGGGACAATGTCCACTGAGCCGGTTCCTGAATCGTCAGCCTCATTGTTGGTGACGGATAGCGACGGCGATATTTCGCTGCTCGACATCCTCGACCATGTACTCAACTCGGGCGTGGTGATCCACGGCAGCCTGGTGATCTCACTGGCGGGCGTCGATCTCGTGTATGTCGGATTGAATGTCGTGCTGACTTCGGTCGAGACAGCTCTGCGCAGCATGGCCCGCGAAGGCGCCGGACTACACAATTCCTCTTTGCCTCGGGTCTCGTGAGCCGCTGGAATGCCCTGCTTGCTCTATTGCGTCACTCTGCCGAACCAGACCGTGCAATGTGGCGGCGGGCGTGTGCGAAAACGCGGTCCTGTCGCGTGAAATGTTGGGCGCGCAGGTCTACTGGAGCGAGATCGCCGACCCGGAAGAATGCCTCGGCACGCCCGAATTATTGAAGACAGCGGCACTGCAATTTCACCAGGTGCTGCGCCAGATCCTGGCGGCAGCCACTCCGATTCCATTTCGCTTTCCGACTTTAGTGGAGAGCGAGGAAGTTATGGAGCAGCATCTCGCTGACGAACAAGAACTGTATCGCGCTGCCCTGGAGCGGATCGGCGATGCCGTGCAGTATGAGGTGGTGGGAAGCTGGGCTGCGGATGAGCAGGCTGACTTGGCGACGCCGGTCAGCGGTCGGGAATATCTAGAGCGACGCTCGCAGGCGATGGGACGCATTGCGGCAATCGATAGCAAACTAAGAAGTGTCACGGCCGACTCCGTGCGCGAATGGCGCGCGAGGCAGGAGCGCAAGAGCCATCGTTGGTTTGCACTTGTCCCGCGGGAGAGCCGCGATCGCTTCGTAGCGTCGCTTGAAGAGCGCCGGACCGTCTGAGGGGGTTCGCCTTCGCTTAAGTGGCCCATGGCCTCCAGCCGAGTTTGTTACGCCGCGAGGTGAACATGGATAGTCCGAAGCCGGTGACGCCGAAAGATGTGGAAGAGGCGGTGTCTCAATTGAGGCGGCAACTGCAAGGCGTCACAGAACGAGCGCTGGAACGCATTGACTGCTCGCCGGAGACCATCGAGCAAGGTTTGGCGAAGCTAGTGCTCGGGCTCATCGAGTTGCTGCGCCGATTGCTGGAACGTCAGGCCATCCGCCGCATGGAGGGTGGCTCGCTCACGGACCAGCAGGTGGAGGAGATGGGACTGGCTCTAATGAAACTGGAGGAGAAGATCAAAGACTTGGGCCAGCAGTTTGGCCTGAAACCCGAGGACCTGAACCTGGATTTGGGTCCGCTGGGCAACCTTTTGGAGTGAATGTGCTTCAAGGCAGCTAATACGTCCAGTTCGAACGGGTCGGGGGACTGGATTTATATCGTAATGTGATATATTTGCGGACTTGCTGGTGGCGGTCGCCCAACATTTCCGAACACGGGCAGGGGCAACATGGCTGACGAAGTTTTTCGAACCAGCCGACCAGGTTCCGCAATCGGGTGTGTATCAGGTGCTGCACTACCGCCATCGGCTCTACCACGAGGTAACTCTGCTCCGCGGCAGCACGTTTCCCAGTTGTTCTGAGTGCGGCGATAACGTACGCTTTCGGCTGGTGCGATCAGCCCCGCTGATTAATGATGACCGTAATTTCAGTGTCGCCCGCGGTCGGGGGGCGAAGTAATCGCATGCTTTTGGTCACTGGCGAAGCGGTTACCGGAAAATCTCTCAGTCTGAAAGGAAAGACATTGCTTAAAGTAGGGCAACCTGTCTGCATCTAACCAGGAGGGTATTAGCCCCCGCGAGAAACAAGCAAACTGCGGATTCGCGAAACGGCTGCTTTGGCGTTGGGCCAATTGACAGCGGAATCCGTGTTCGCTAGGATACTGCCCTTGTGTCGAAGTGCGACCGGGGTTGGCTTCGGCAGCCAGTACTTTCTCGTCAAAGACTAAAACATGGAACGTGTACCCACGGTCTCAGGAACTGCTAATTTGCTCGACATCCTTGACCGGGTGTTGGACAAGGGTCTGGTCATAGCCGGAGACGTGCGGATCTCGCTAGCCAATGTGGAGCTGTTGACCATCCGCATTCGTCTCCTGGTGTGTTCAGTGGACAAGGCGGAACAAATTGGGCTGAACTGGTGGAAGTTCGACCCCAATCTCACGCACCCCGCGGGGCTGCCTGCCCCGCGCATGCTACCAAGGCCCGGACCAGCAACGGAGTTGCGGGTCCCCAACGCTCCGGTCAAACGGCGAGCGGTAAAGAAGACGGCTAATAAGAAGAAAGCGTAAGCAGCGGGTAGCAAGAAGCAGAGCAGGAGGGTTCTGGAATGGCAGTCGAACGGCTTTCCGGCGGTTCGAGTCTGATCGACGTACTTGATCGCGTCCTGGACAAAGGCATCGTCATTGACGCCTGGGTCCGCATTTCGCTGGTCGGCATCGATCTCATCACAGTAGAAGCGCGCATCGTCGTGGCCTCCATCGATACCTATCTGAAATATGCCGATGCCGTGGGTCTTACCGGGCTGGTTTCTCGTCCCCAGCTTGGGGGAGCGCAGGAAGAGGAAATTACGACGGTCGAAACCACCCGTCGCCCGGTTCGCACGCGTCGTACAGCCGCTCGCTAGGGAAGCCGATATCCAGGAGTGGTTTCGATGGCTTCGCCCCAGATGCGCATGCGCTCAGAGACGCCCGAACGGACGGCGAAACGCCGTCCTGCGCTTCGCCTGCTTGGAGCCGAGCGCAGCGAGGAGATTTTTCCAGTCCTGCTGGAAGAGATCGTTGCGCTGGGCTACCCGCGCGCATTGGTCGCGCGAGTAGACTTCGACACCTCTGAAATCGCTCCCGTGGCCTCGCTCAACTGCTCCAAAGTTTTTCTGCAGCAATTTCGCGGTTCGCTTTATGCGATGGACAGCACACCCGTCCGCGTGCTGCATAGCTTCGAGCCGGAACTGGTGCGCGGCAGTGGTAAACGCAGTCCCGATCTCTACTATCATCCGCTGATATACCGCAACAAGACCGCTTGCTGGGAAGCTGAGCGCGCGCATCGAGGCGACTGCCTCGCCGTGGAGAATTACCACTCGCGGCGGCCGCTGCAATTGCACGAACAGGTCTGCGGCCTTTGCGAGATGCGCGCTTACGCGGCCATTGTGGTGACGGAGGTGCAGTCGCTCCGCCAGCAGCGGCGGATATTGCCGATCTGCGCGCTCTCATTGAGCTGGCCAACCGCTATCTCTCGCGATTGTTCAAGGTTGAGCATTACTACAATCGCATGATGGGGATGGAAACCGTTATTGCGCAGATGCAGGCGGTGATGGAGAGCATGACCGACCCGGTCGTCCTTACCGACCCTCAACATCGCGTGATCACGCAGAACAAGGCGGCGGAGCGCTTCTTCAAAGTTCCAGAGGAGGTGAGCGCTGGCCGGGTCCGAGCCGTGGAGTTGAACAACCTCCTATTCTCCGCCGCGCTATCTTCCATGGTGGTTTCGGGCAGCGATTCCTCGCGCGATATGACGCTGGTGGACGCGATTGAGGGCGACGAGGTCTTGTTCGAGGCGGTGTCGGCCCCCAGCTTCGCTCCGGACGGGCGCCATACTGGCATGGTGACGGTGCTGCGCGACGTGACCGATCTGCGCCGCGCCGATGAGGAACTGCGCGCCAACTATGATCGCCTGCGTCAAGCCGAAGAAGTAGTGCGGCAGGACCGCGACCGCCTGAACCTGATCATCGAGAACGTGGGCGACCCCATTGTGGTGTGCGACCGCGATGCCAAGGTGGTATTGCTCGATCCGCTGGCGCAAGACCTGCTCGGCACCGAGAAGAGTGCGCTCCGGGCTGCATGTGCGCAACCAGTCCAAGCTGGACGCCTACGTCACCAAGTTCACCTACTCGTTTTCCGACCGCGAGAGCTCTCGTATCCGGCTGACCCATCCGGGGTCGCACCTAGAGGTGGAATACGATGCGCGCTCCGGCAAGATTTACGATGAACGCGGCCTGGTCGCCTACACCGTGACCGTATTGCGCGACTTGACTTCGGTGCGCCGTCTGGAGCAGTTGAGGCTGGAGCGGCGCATGCTGGAAATGGAAAAGTTTGCCGCTGCGGGTCGCCTGGCCGGCACCATCGCCCATGAGGTGAACAATCCCATGGAAGCGATTAAGAACTGCATCTTCCTGCTTACCGACCAGGTGAAGCCGGAGGCGGGGCCGGTTTACGAAATTCTGAAAGCCGAGACGGAGCGCGTGGCGCGTATCGTGCGGCAGATGCTGGGCCTGTATCGCAGCGCCGAACAGGTGGGCAACGTGGACGTTAACAGCGTGGTGGAAGACACGCTGCTGCTGTTCGCACGCCAGCTCGAACGGGCCGGCATTGCTGTGGACAAGGATCTTGGCCATATTCCTTTTGCCCTGGGATCGGCTGATCAGATTCGCCAGGTTCTCTCCAACCTAGTGGTGAATGCCAAGGACAGCATGAGCGAGGGAGGCGTGTTGCGAATCCGCACTCGGGTTTACAAAGGACGAAGTGAAGGAGATGATCTCCATCCTGGTAGCGGACAACGGCAGTGGTATTGCCGAGAACATACTGCCCACCATGTTCGAGCCCTTTGTCACCACCAAGGGAGAGCGCGGAACCGGTCTGGGATTGTGGATCGTGAAAGGCATTATCGAGAACCATGGAGGCAAGCTGCGAGTTCGCAGTAAACTGGGAAAGGGAACCGTGTTCAACATCGCACTACCGGCGGTGCGATAGAAAGCCTTGAGTAATATGATGGAGCGCAAATGCCACATTCTGGTCGTGGACGACGAGCCCCACGTGCTGGTGACCTACCAACTGATCCTGCAACAGCAGGGATACGAAGTGAGCGCGGCACTGTCGGCAGAACAAGCGCGGAAGATGCTCCTGGAGCGAAGATCGATCTTTTGCTCTGCGACCTTTCGCTGGAGAGGCAGGAGAATGGATTCGATGTTATTGAGTTCGCCCGCCAGAAAGACCCAGGAATGCCCACCCTCTTGTTGACTGGGTATGCCACGCAAGAAGCGAATGATCGCGCCGACGAAAGCGGAATTCCAGTATTGTTCAAGCCGATTGACATCAAAGAGCTATTGCAAACGATTACTGAACTATTGAGGGACGTTCATGAGCAACGCAAGGCGACCGGCTAAGAGGCAGTCCGCTGCCAAGGCCGCGAAAACCGTAAAGAAAAAGGTCGGAAATCGGGAGCCAATCCAATTGCAGGCGCCTCCCGCGACTGAACTGGCTTCCAAACCCAAACCGAGGATTCGCTTCACGCCAGAGCCGATTTCCGCCCCCGAGCTTCCTCAGGAGGGCCGTTACGTGTATGGGATTATCCAATCGAGGGAGCCAGTCACGTTCGGCAAGATGGGCATTGGAGGAACCGGCCAGATGGTGTACGCGGTTACGCATGGCGACATCTCAGCCGTAGTCAGCCGCACCGGCGTATTTATTTTCGATCCCACGCGCGAGAACGCTTTGGCCCACGAACATGTCATCGAGACGGTGATGAAAACTCACACCATCATCCCTATGAGTTTCGGAACGGTGTTCCGCACCGAAGACGACATTCGCGAGGTACTCCGCAGCATTTATCCTTCGGTGAAAGACGTCTTGAAGCAGATGGAGGGAAGGTGGAATTCGGGCTGAAGGTCTCGTGGGACCGCGACCACATTGTCGAAGAGCTACGGCGCGACCATGAGGAGATCCATCGCTTCCACCAGGAGATTACGCGCAAACATCTGCAATCCACTTACTTCGCCCGGATGCAACTGGGCCGCATGATTGAAAAGGCGCTGACGGAGCGCTCGGGAGAGTATCTGCGCGAGATCTACGAAGGCTTGCGCACCATCTGCGTGGCCTCGCGCGACAATAAGCCGATTGGCGACAAGATGATCATGAATGCGGCGTTCCTGATTGAGCGGGAGCGCGGAAGCCGAATTTGACGCAGCCGTCAACCGCATCGCCAAGAAGTTCGGCGACCGTCTGAACTTCAAATACACAGGCCCATGGCCGCCCTATAACTTCGTGAACATCCGGCTGAAACTGGAACCCAGCAGTGCGGGGTGAGGAACGCGATGCTCTTCCTTGACGATCTGCTGTTGTCGCCGATCACGGGATTCAAGTTCATCCTGCGTACCCTGGCGCGCGCGGCGGAAGAAGAGTATACCGACGACGCTCCCATCAAGGAGCGTCTGCTGGAATTGCAGACTCTGCTCGAAGAGGGCTCGATCAGCGAGGAAGAGTATGTGGAGCAGGAGCGGGAGATCCTCGCGGTGCTGCGCGAGATTCAGGACCGCAGAATGCAAATGGCCGGGGTCACGCCCGAAGATGCCGAACGGATGGGACGGCCCATGATGGAAATCCCGGTGCAGCTTCCCGACAAGCGCGAGAAGTAGAACCACGAGCGCAATTGAGAAACTGTGCGTGCGTCTCTATTTTGCGCCGTTATCATTTATGATGAAGGCATCCCTCGATAAAGGAATCCTGGCCATTGATGAGAGTCCCGCCCGGTACATGCCGTCGACTGGCTCCCTTGTTGCTGATCTTCTGCTCCACGCTGGCGCTTGCCTGTGAAACCCTCCCAGCCGGGCAGACGTCTTGGATTCGCCTGAGCTCGCCGGTCTCCTCCTACAACTGCGAAAGCGGGGGACACCGTACACGCTATTCTGATCGAGGCGGTGACATGTGGCAGTGGGGTGGTATTCCCGGTCGGCACAAGAGATCGAAGGAAAGGTGGTCTCGGTTCGCAAAGTAGGCTGGGGCATCCGCCACGAGACCGCAGCCTTGCAGATTCAATTTGATCGCGCCATTCCAAGCGAAGGTTCGCCGGTCGCCATGTCTGCCGCAGTGGTTGAAGTGGAGAATGCGCGCGAGCAGGTGTCCAAGGGTCGTGATCCAGGGAGTCCGTAGCAGTGACTCTCCCCAAGGAACGAATCAATAGCCGCCTCCGGCACCTGCCTACCTGGAACCCTTATTCGGACGCGGGACTGATCGTATTCAAAGCGGCCTTTCCCATCTTTCCCGAGCCTGAGATCTATTTCCCTGCCGGCACCGACTTCCGCATCAAGTTAACCGAAGCGATCCCTGCGTTGGTAAAGGAACCTGAATCGTTGCCTGACCCGTCGATGGAAACGTGCGACTGACGGAACGGAAAGCTCTGAGCTCGAGAGTTTGGTTCAGTCGCTTCCCCAGCACTCCACCACGGTAAAGCTGGTGGATGCGGATGTGGTGAACCTGGTATTCGTCGGCTCGCGCCAGGAGGTCGAGTCGGCTTTCGAACAAGCCGGGTGGAGCACCAGCGATGCCTTCGACAAGAAATCATTTTTCCGCGACTTTTATGCGTTTCTGAATAACAGCGGTTACGCGCAGGCACCGATGCGGCCTTTTCTTCTGGACGGCAGACCCGCTGATATGAATTGGCAGAAGAGTCTGAATAGTTATGCCCGCCGCGACCATCTGCGCATGTGGCAATGGTCCGGCCCGGAAGGCTCTGAAACTGTGTGGGTGAGTTCGGCAACCCATGACACGGGAGCGACGCTTTCGCTGCAGCATCGACAGTTCGTGCACCACATTACGTCCGACATTGACGAGGAGCGCAGCAAGGTGGTTCGCGATCTCAACGTGGCCGGCTGTGTGAAAGCAGTCCACCTGGTGCCACGGCCCAAGATGGCGAATGTCAGCCAAAATTCGACGGGAGATCTGGTCACCACTGACGGAGCACTGGCGGTCGTGGAACTAAAGGAATGCCAGCCAATGGTGCCGGGGCTGGTGTCGGGAACTGCGTCAGCGCGATTCCGGCCCGGTAACCACGTATTTCGCTATTTCCGACGGCAGATATTGACCTTCCGTAGCGACATCTGGCGCGCCAACATTATCTATGGCGCATATGACCTGACGCGTATGAGCATTGTAGCCTGGCGACACCATGCTGCCTTGACCGCGAATCGCGAGGCGAACGCCTACCTGCTGCGAGCTCGATAGGGTCACGAGCAGCCACGCAAGCGCAATCCCGCAGAGTTTCACCGGGTTGTCATCACGAGCGCCGCAAGGTGGTTCGAACCATCTGGTCCAGCATGGCCAATGCCGCTTCCCGCTCCGCCGTCGTACTCGACTGCGTGGCGCAGGCCGCCACCACCAGCCCATGACGGTTCTCGATGATCACATGCCCCAGGTAACTGGGCCGGGCCTCGCCCGTCGTGCTTTTCTTATACAGGCGCGCTTGTGGGTCCGTCGTCGACTCGTGCGTGTCGCGCAAACATTTCTTGCCCCGCGATCCCGTGCCCTTCGTCGGCGGCGGATCCTTGGGCGCGAAACTACGCCGATTGGCCCAGGCCTCCAGCAGGGTTCCATCCACCGTGAAGGGTTCTTCGCTCAGCAAGCTCTGCTCCCGCGCCTGTTCGACTACCGCCCCCAACAAGCGTTGCGACACCTCACCCTGCAGCAAGCGGTCGCGATTCTTGCTATAGACCGTCGCATCCCAGGCCGCTTCCTCCATCGCCAGGCCCACGAACCAGCGGTACAGCAAGTTGAAATCCACCTGCTCCCTCAGTTGCCGCTCGCTGCGCAGCCCGTACAATACCTGTAATAACAGGGCCCGCAGCAGTTGCTCGGGAGGTATCGAGGGCCGTCCCCCGCGCGCGTACAGCGTGTCAAAATGCGCTGACAGATCGCCCAAGGCTTGGTCGACCATCTGCCGGATGGCGGGCAACGGGTGCGCGGCGGGAACCCGCTGCTCGAGACTGACATAGCTGAACATCGCCGCTTGTTGCTTCTCATCTCCACGCATGCTTCTTACATAACCTACTTGCCTGTGGAAAGGCTCGTGCCTTCCAAGGTACCATCGACTTTTTCAGCAGCCTCTTAAAGCCGCTCGAGTACAGCGTTCTATTGAGCAGTTCTTCTTCCCCTGTCTCACAAAATTGCTCTGATTTGCGCGGAGGCTCGGCACCTAGAGCATTTCTCATATTAGTGTATAGTGGTGGAGGCGAGGAATCCGCGAACAATCCAAGCGATGGCGAAGCGTATTCCGATGATTTGCGGCGGAAACTGCTGGAAGCCCACGACCGTGGGGAGGGGAGTCTGCGCGAACTGGCGAAGTGCTTCGGGGTGAGTGTTCCCTGGGCCTGGAAGATTTCGCGACAGCGGCGGCGGACCCGGCAGATGGAGCGAGTCGAGCAGCGCCATGGGCCGCGGAGCTGCATGACGGCAGCGGTACAGGCGAGTTTGCGCGGATTGGTGCGACAGCAACCCGACGTAACGCTGATGGAGTTACAACAAAGGCTATGGGCGAGCGAGCGGGTCCAGGTCAGCTTTCAGCATCTCTGGCGGGTGCTCCAGAACATGGGGCTGCGGCTGAAAAAAAGTCGCTCCACGCCCAGGAACAAGACGCGGTCGCGATCCAAGCCCGTCGTCAGGCGTGGTGGGCGGCGGTAAGCCAAATGGATCCGCAACGACTGGTATTTCAAGACGAAAGCGGCGCGACCACGGAGATGACGCGGCGCTATGGTCGAGCCCCGCGCGGCGAGCGGGTGGCAGAAGGCACGCCCGCCGGACACTGGCGCACCCTCACTTTGCTGGGAGCCATGAGCACGCGGGGAGTGATTGCGGCCATGACCGTCGAGTCTCCGACCGACGGCGATGTCTTCTTAGCCTACGTGGAGCAGGTGCTGTGTCCGCGCTTGCAGGCGGGGCAGGTGGTGGTCATGGACAATCTGCTCGCCCATAAAGTGGAAGGAGTGCGGCGCTTGATCGAGGCGACGGAAGCGGAATTGCTTTACCTGCCTCCCTATTCGCCGGACTTCAATCCCATTGAGCAAGCTTGGTCGAAGATCAAACAACAGCTCCGTTCAGCCAAGGCCCGCACGGTGGAAAGTCTGGAAGCAGCCATTACCCACGCTCTGGCCCAGGTCACAGCCAACAACGCTTCTGCCTGGTTTGCCCATTGCGGATATGCTATACAGTAACAGGAGAAATGATCTAGCGCCGTTGGCAGGCGTTTCAAGATCGGATGTTTTGGGGCAAGGAGGAAACGCCTTACTCCGTGCCGTGAATCTAAGTGTTTGCGGCTGCAGAAATCTCAGGGTAATTGGGCAAGTCTGACGAAGCGCGGAGTTCGGGGGATACAAGGTCAGCGCCACCACCAATTTGGCGAGCGCGACTGAAAGGATTGGAAGCTGTCGTATTCCCAGTATTGGGCATTCGGACGGAGTTCGCACCATCGATCCCGCCTAACTTGGGACGGCTCAATTACGCAGACACACCTGTCCCCGCCGCCGTTCAGGAGGTAGTTTTGCTAAAATCCATCTTAGTCTTCATACATGCTTCTGGGAGGGCGGGTGAGTAGAAATCATGGCAACCGAAGCTATTCGGAGGCGAGGAGGGCGATAAGGCAGCAAACGAGCGTCGTGCATTACTGGTCCAAAAGGTTAGTGGCGATTTCACGTTGTGTCATCCCAAATCTCCTTCTGTCATCGGTTTGCCAACAACCCTAACTCCTCTGATCTTGGCCATGGTGTTAAAGGTCGCGCCAGGCCTGACTCGTTTGTGGTTCAGTTCAGGATCGAAGCCACGATTGGAGTTACCCCGACTCGTGGCGAGGGGACGAACTGGTGTTCTTGGGAGCCTGACTTCTGATCGCCTGTAATTGGCGCTCCGTCGTTGCCAGCATCTCATGCAGGACTTCAACCAGTTGAGAGGGAATGACGGATTCCGACAGCCAGCGTTCAATCACTTCCTTACGCGCTTCAAGCTCCATCACCTGACGCCAGGAAGGTTCGCCAGGGATCGCACGCTGAGTGATCATAGCCGTCTCTCTCTCGGAGTCCTTCGGACAATCGCACTTGCAGATGGATTACGTTTATCGTAGTGCGTGTTTGGCCCGAATCTGCGTGGAAGCTGCCGCGCCGAACAATCCAAGGAATGGGCAACTCCCGGGAAGTGCGTTCGAAGATCATGCATGCGAGCGGCGCTTCCGGACCACATACCACACGATCACGGCAGCCACCACCACGAGACATAGCAATCCGATCATCCCCGTCGTCGACAAGCCACTTGCGGCCTCTGGTGCCGCTGCTGGTGGTGCGGCTGGTGCTTCTGCTGGAGCCGGCACCGCCTCTTCGCCCCCCTCCGCGACCAGGATCGGTACATCCGCGGGTGGCGGCGTTGGCGCAGCCTGACCCGTTACAGTCTTCTCCTGTGTGACTTCAACCGCGGGCTGCTCCACGATCTTGGTGGCGGTGATGATCATCCCCTTGCGCACGCCCCAGGCATCGACCATCTGTCCCTCTACGTTAAATTTTTGGTCCTCGGGAATCTTGAACTGCTGGTTCTTGCCGTCTTCCAGGGTCAAGATTATGCTCAGCGGCGGAGTGATTGCCCAAACCTTTCCCTTAACCGTCTGAACGGTCGTGATGGTCATGGGAGTTGAGGTCGTGGTGATGGTCCGCTGCAGTTTCATGCCGGGCTTCAGATCGTGAACGCCGAGCTGCTTACCATCTACCGTTACTCTGGCGCTCTCGGGCACATTCTCAAAATTGCGGATAGAGCCATCCGCCATCTTAACGACCAGGTCGTTGCCCGAGACGGTCACGACTTCACCACGTTCGACCTTGGTTACGACGGTAGCTTTCCCTGCCTCGGTCGTAGTTTTTGTCTCCACCTGCGCGCTCAGGCTCAGGGTAAAGGCCAAGCAAGCCGTGGTCGTTGCAACAACCGGCCACGCACACTTCCAACCTGCTATGTTCATCGCCATTTAATTTCTCCTTTCAGTGAGTAATGCCGATCCCTCTTAACCTCAAAACAGATTTCTTCCCAGGGTTCATGGCGGCCATTTAATCCTTTTTGCCGCGAGAGAACGTCTCGTTTCCGAACACAGTCACGTACAGTCAACGTTACTTTGCGAGGTTAGCGTCCCTAACTCGCGGCTCTCCCAATTCTCTCTTCGCGGTCAGCGCGCGCTTTCAGCGGCGCGAACCGTTTGTTGCGGACCCTCGGCGAACAACCCGTGGTAGATGACGCCAGCCAAGACGGCACCCACAATCGGGGCTAGCCAGAACAGCCACAACTGTTCCAGCGCCCAGCCCCTCACAAACAGAGCCGGCCCCGTGCTGCGCGCGGGGTTCACCGAGGTGTTCGTCACCGGAATTGAAATGAGGTGAATCAGGGTAAGGCTCAGCCCAATCGCGATGGGGGCAAAGCCCTTCGGGGCTCGTTCGTCGGTCGAGCCGAGAATAATCAAAAGGAAAAACATGGTGAGAACCACTTCGCTCACCAGGCAGGCGAGAAGTGAATACCCACCCGGCGAGTGTTCCCCATACCCGTTGGAGGCAAATCCGGCAGCCAGTGTGAAACCCTCCTTCCCGCTCGCGATCACGTAGAGGACACCCGACGCCACGATACCTCCCGCTACTTGGGCAACGATGTAGGGCAGCAACTCCGAGGCAGGAAATCGCTTTCCTACAAACAAGCCTACGGAAACTGCGGGATTGATATGGCATCCAGAGATAGGGCCGATTGTGAAGGCCATAGTCAGCAAGGTCAGGCCGAAGGCAAAGGCGACACCCAGGAAACCTATTCCCAAGTTTGGGAACGCTGCTGCCAACACGGCGCTCCCGCACCCTCCAAAGACCAACCAAAATGTTCCAAAGAACTCAGCAGTTGCACGCTTTGTAATTGACATATCTTCTCCAACAGAATTACTAATTCTCGTCAAAATGCATCACGGAACACGAGTGCCCGGACCCCTTGGCGGAGGAAGTGCAACCCAAGCTTCGCTTGTATCGTGCTTCATGGCAGTTCGCTGGCCCGGCACGGGTCCGCGAACGCTCCCACCATTATCACTTTGGGCCGAAGCCTCAGTTGCCACTGCTGAGCGGAATCCTAAGCTCGAAGCCCCAGACTCCTGCGAAGCAATGCCATTCCCAGCGAAGTCGAAATCAATAAAAGCCCAAGGATTCCCACGAGAGGCCAACTACTCGCCGTCTTCGGCAATTGACCGGAAGCAGTACCGCTGGTTCCTTCGGCAGTAGTAGTAGTTCCTCCGGCAGTGGCGCCGCCACCTGTCGCACCTCCTTTAGCGATCAATACAGGCTGATCGGGCGGCATTGTTCCGGTCACCTGTGTGTGCTGCGATACGGAAGTCAGGGGAGTCTCAGTAATCCTCGTCGCGGACACGTTCATTCCCTTCTTCAGGCCCCAGGCATCCGTTTCCTTGCCTTCAACCATGAATTTTTGCCCATCCGGAATTTTGAATGACTGATTCTGCCCGTTTTCCATTGTGAGGATGACGGAGAGCGGTGGAGTCACGTGCCAGACTTTCCCGGTGACCGTTTCGACGGTGGTCACCACTTGCGGTGTGGTTGAGGTGATCGTCGTATGCTGCAGTTTCATACCCGGCTTAAGGTCGTGAATGCCAAGCTGCTGGCCGTCCACGTTGACTTTGGCGCTTTCCGGCATATTGGGAAAGTCGCGAAGGGTACCGTCTGCCATCTTGACGAAAAGATGATTACCGTCGACGGCAACGACCTCACCGTTCTGGACCTCGACTTCGTGGGTGGTTATTCCGCTTTTAGTGGTTGTTTGGGTCTGTACTTGCGCGCTGGTCGAGACCGCAACAGCGAGACAAAGGGCCCCGGCCGCCAGCACCAAACTCTTCCTAATCCAAATGCTCTTTGACTTCATTTTCTTCTCCTTTTTATTTGGGTAACAGTTTCTTCGCTAAACCGCTCCCGGTTCTAAATCGAGTTAGTTGGAGTTCGTCTAATGGGCCTTTGCCACATGGCCCGGCGTTTCAGAACTTCTCAAGTCATCTTCGGCCAGCGTCGCGTGCACGATGTAGCGCGAAGGCGCGCTACCGACGAAATAAAACGGATAACAAGTCACCAAGGTGAGGGAAGGTTCCGCTCGTGGCGCGAGAACGGACACGTCATCTGGTGAGACAATCTGGATCTCATCCACAACGTAGCGTGAACGGCCGCGCTGCGTGTACACATCAATCGTTTGCCCGACGTGAATATCCTTGAGTACACGAAAGAAACCATCCCGGTGCCCGGCAATTCCTATGTTTCCGTCTCCGCCAAGGGTCCCGGTGCCAGAAATGTGACCGACCCCACGATTCAGCGTCAGGTCGTCCGTTCCCTCCAGAACCGGCACTTGTAAACGAAGCGACGGAATGTCGAGAACTCCCAACGGTGGCGGTACATTCGCCGCCAGGCTCGTGTGGTAGGCTCTAATACGCTTGTCGGACCAGAGGCTGAAGTCAGGCAGGCGGCTCGAGGATTGAGGCTTTATCCCAGCTTGAGCTTGAGCGGATGCCTCAGCCGCCCAGAAGCTCTGCAGACTGGAACGTGAGTAAATTGCGCTGTAGGTTCGATTGGCCATGTACAGGAAAAGCAGGAGCAGACCACAACACATCAGCAGCCGTTCCAACCTGCTGAGATACCCTAGTCCGTTGCTCTGTGCGAACCGATCTACCCCATTAAAGTACCCTCGTTTAGCGTCGGCCCTGCGCAATTCGTTCCATAATTCAAACTCTCGTACATGACCCGGAATGGGTCAACTAGGGAAATCCCTAGTCATTGGGAAGTTCTGGCGATAAAGCCGGGACAAAAGAGGTGGCTAAGCTGGCTCTTGCTTCCCGCCAGAATCCTCCAACGGAACGGTCAGCCTGAAGTAGCAGGGGCCTGGTTAGATTGCCCCGATAAGATTTCATTGCTGTCAGCGTTACCCTTGCGGATGTCAATGCTACCCTTAAAATAGGCACCATCTTCCAGGCTGACGCGCTGGGTGACGACATCGCCGGTCAACGCGCCTTCGCTACTTATATGGATGCGATCGCTAGCCGCCATCATGCCTTGGACCCTTCCCAGAATCACGATCTCTCGGGCCGTAATGTTGGCTGAAACGATGCCATTGCGTCCGACAGTGACACAATGTCCCGGAAGATTGATCGACCCTTCCACGCGGCCGTCGATGTAGAGAGACTCTGAACCACTTAATTCCCCCTTGATCGCCAGAGACTTGCCTATTGTGGCCCGTTCCTGCGAGTCGGGGGAGCCCCCGGGTAGAGTGTGCACTTGCGTCTCGGTGGCGGGCGGCACATGGCGCTGCGGTTCAGGAATGGACTGTTGCGACTCGTTAGGGTGGTCTGTCTTCAACATGGCTGATCACTCCGCGTTCAGGTCTGCAAGATCGACAGGGCATGAAACTGCTGACGATAGAGTGCGCGAGTTGCATGGGCTTAGCTTCGCACTCATCTGTCACGGCAGCCGTACTGCGTGGCTCATGACTTGCCGCTATTCAGATCGTCATCCTTGTAGTACTTCGTGCCCTGCAGGGTTAGCTGGAGCGCGAGGCCATTCTTTGGTGAACTGGTATACCCATACGCCTGGATTTACCTCGGTCGCTCCGGAGTATGTCCCAGATCATCTAAACCCAGCCCATTCAGGCTCATCCTGCAGCACCGTTGGGAATGAAAACGGACATTCCGGCTAAGATCCCTCAGTTCGATCATGTGCATCATGCAGGCACAGCCTAGGCCCGTGTCAGTTCCTCGAGCAACTAGGGATTTCCCTAGTTGCAGGAAGCAACAGCACACCTCATGCTTCCAGTGAGCAAGCATCTCGACTCATTCAGGTGCGGATTCAGGGCTTCAGCAATTTGAGCTAGGAAATACCACGCGGCGAACTGAAGCCATTGCTGTCGGTCGTCGATTAGCCAGATTCACCGGAGGAACTAATGAAAAAGTTAGCGATAGCCCTTGTTACGGGAGCGTCACTCCTGCTGATCCAAAGCGTGGCATTCGCTCAGAAATCCGAGCCGCCGACATCGGGGTCGGCGGGTATTGAGCAAGATGTACAGCTGCTACGATCCGACATACGCTCCGCGAAGAAGCAGATCATTGCGGAAAACATGAAGCTAACCGATGCCCAAGCCGAAAAATTTTGGCCAGTCTACGATGCATACACTCAGGAGACCACGAAGCTAGGTGACGCTAGTTACGCTCTCGTCAAGGAATACGCGCAAAACTACGGGAACATGACGGACGCTGAGGCCGACAGCCTTGTCGAAAAAATGGCAACGTTGGACGTGCAAATTGCGACCCTGCGCGAAGACTGGATTCCGAAATTCCGGAAGGTACTTACTGGAAAGCAGACTGCGTTGTTCTTCCAATTAGACCGCCGCACCAATCTACTGCTCGATCTGCAGTTTGCGGCAAACATTCCGCTTGTCAAATAGTGGCTCAATAGCCTTCGACGAACCACGTCGGATGGAATTCTCGGCCACCATTGGATAGCTGGAGCGGCCTGGAACGGAGAAAGCACGAACAGCGAACCCAGCTGCGATGGGGTGCACCACAGTACAAACTTTAGCGAGTCCAGAGAATTAGCTCGCATCTGCATCTGCATGCGCCATAGTGCCCAAGTACTTGGCAACCGCCGTCTCCAGGTTGAAGTGCATGGCGTCGCGTCCCAGCGCTTCACCAAGCTGGGATCTCTGTATCATGTCGAACACCCGCGGGTTCATTCCAACCAACCAGAGTCTGATGCCACGCTCACGCTGTCGCTTCTCGCCTTCGGTCAACATTTTGAGGGCCGTGTATTCAATGTCGGGAACGCCACTGAGATCGACAGCCACGATTTTCGGCTGCGTTTTATCGACCAAGACCTTCATCTTTTGGGCGATGTGCTCAGCATTAGCAAAGAAAACCCGGCCGTCCCATCTCAGCAGCAGCAAACCCGCGAATGTCTCGTCCTCGGGATGCTCGCTCGAGCGGGGCCGAAATACATTCGTACCCGGCTTGCGCCCGAGAACGTACACTGGTGGATCCGCTACCTGGTAGGCAAGCGCTATCAAGGAAACAATGATGGCCACAATGATTCCCTTTAGTGTTCCTACCAGCACGACACCCGCGAATGCGACGAGAGCCCACGTAAACTCTGTTCGTCGAACACTGAGAATTTCCCGAAACTCCACAGGTTTGATCAGCCCGATCGAATAGACAATGACGACAGCCGCAAGAGTGGCCTGCGGCATTAAGGCGATGAGCGGAGCCAGAAAGAGCATGGTGACCAAAGTCATGGCCGCGGTCACCAGTTCTGACGCCTGTGTGCGCGCTCCCGCCAGGCGATTGACTGCTGTCTGCGTGGTCCCGCCACCACCCGGCATCGCACCCAATAGCGCGCCTCCAGCATTGGCGAGTCCGGTGGCAAACAGTTCCCGGTTGGCTTGAGGCGAAGGCTCATCGCTGCGTGCAAAAGCTCGTCCTGCGGCGATGGTCTCGGTAAAGCTCATGAGGGCGATGCCCAAGGCACCAGGCCAGAGTTGAGCCGCGAGCGATGACACCGGAGGCGTGAAGGAGGGCAGTCCCTGTGGGATGTGGCCGACTAACTCCACTCCGTGCGCATGCAAGTTCAGGAAGTAAGCGCCGGTAATGCCTGCTGCCACCGCGAGCAGCGGAGCGGGCGCCTTAGGCATGAACCGCTCGATTGCAATCAACAGCACGATCACAGAAACGCCGACGGCCAGAGTTGTCAGCGAAGTTTCGGATATCCCATGGAGAGTTGCCAGCAGGTTTTGTACGAACGTTCCCCTGGCAAAATGAACTCCTAGGATCTTGGGAACCTGGTCGACTACGATGACCACACCGATGCCGGCCTTGAAGCCAATCAAGACCGGCTCAGAGATGAAATTGGCAACGAAGCCCAGCCTCAGGATGGAAGCGAGCACCAGCATCCCACCAACTAACAGTGCCAGCGTCGCGGAGGCAGCCAGCAGCGAGGCCGCGTCCCCGTTAGGAGCTACCTCGCCCAGTTCGGCAGCCGTCAGAATCGCCAGCGTCGTAGTCGTGCTTACGCTCAGGGCCCGCGAGGTGCCGAGCACGGCGTAGATCACCATCGGCAGAAAAGCGGTGTACAGTCCCACCTGCACCGGCAGGCCGGCGATGGTGGCATACGCCATCGCTTTTGGTATGACTACGGCAGCAGTGGTCAAGCCAGCGATTACATCGGGCCGCAGCCATTCCTTCCGGTAGGGGAAAAGCTGTGAGAATGACCTCTCGCGCGAGGCTGTCATAGATCCTGCCTCTCTCTTACCAGCGCTGCGCTATCACGTGGTGCTTTTGCTTCGGCTCCTTGTACCTTTTGGCCTTCTGCCGTCCAGGCAGCTTCGGAGGCGTACGACGCTAGGCAGACATGTTGCACCTTCAAACGGGGCTTGCCTCCTCGTCTTCTCAACCGGCAGCATCGTGCTGGATCACATAACGGAACAAGTCAGCGTTCGATCTGAGATTCAGCAGCGCCATCGCCCGATATTTATGGAAATTGACGGTGCCGACACAGACACCAAGAAACTCAGCGACCTCCTTCACAGCCATACCTTGCGCCAGAAGCCTGAGAATCTCGCGCTGCCGGTCGGTAATCTCCAGATGACCTCGGCAGTCACTCGCCTGCTTGAGAAGCGACTCGACTGAAGTCTGCGTGACCGCCGCGGACACGTAGTACTCTCCAAGCGCTACTGATCGAAGTGCTCTCAAGAGTTCTTCAGCACCACATTGCTTGGAGACGACAGCAGAAGCGCCCTTTCGGAACTCTCCGATTGCCGTTCCCGTACCGAATCGGCTTGTCAATATCACGAGCTTCGGGAAGTGAGACGACTCACTCTGAAGCTTTTTACAGGAGCCGCGTGGCCTAATGCGAGGCATTTCTGCATCCGCCACGATTAATTCGGGCGAAACTCTCGCAACCACCTCCGGTAGTTCAGCCCCGTCAGTGACAATGGCCATCACCTTAAACTCAGGTTGCAGGAGAGTGCTGCATGCCTCGGCGAAGAGTCTATAGGTGTCGGCGATAACAATACGCGTGCCTTCTTGATTCGGTGTGCTGCTAGAAATGTTCATGCACAGCATTCCTGCAATCGGAGTTCTCCTTAGTTTGTTCAACCTGGCCGACTAAGCGTCGAACGGACGAACGTTCAGCCAATTAGATCGGTTCTGGCCGCTCGTTTCCTGCTAGTGGTTGACTGCCGCCACGTTCTGCGGCCACTCGTCGTTTGTCGGTTGCCAGGTCTTGTCGGGGTTGTAGAGCTCCATGTTCTTCACGATGTTGAGCGAATCAGGACCCAGATCCTTCTGGTAAACAATTCCGTCGTTGCTCACGATGAAGGTCTTAACGCCGGTCACACGGTATTCGGCCGGGACGGCGACGAGGGCAAATCCGCCGATCATGATTCCTTCGATGACGTAGTCGATTTTGCCCAACGGCGCCGCCGGGCCCTGACCTTTCAGGATCTTGAAGTAGTAACCGTGAAATCCGCCCTTGCCGTGTGCGTATAGCCTTCCTCCAGCGCCTTGGCTACGGCCTCGCCGATCGGCCCTCCGGATGAGCCGTCAGCATTCTTCCAATACAGGCCATCCTGCTTTCCAGGCGTGCTGATAATCTTCTGCGCGTACTGGTTCACCCCGGAGTCGTCGTGAATTTCCAATGCGTACTCTTTCTGCGCTTCGACATAGCCGCGACACACCGTAATGGCGTCCAATTCGTTGGCGCCGATGCGCCGGTAGAGGATCTCCTGTCGCCCTTCCTTGGCGTTGAAATACCACTTGCCATTCTTCTTCACCAGGGGAACCGGAAACGGCCATCCTTCATCGCCAACAATGATGGTTGCCCGGTTCGGATTGGACTTTGCGACTTCTATCGAGTTCTTGGCAGCGGCCTCCTTGGCAAAATCAATGCCATTGTTCTTGTCCCGAACAGGATCCGCTGATTCGATAAAGTCTTCGCCGTCGGGACCGAAGATCGCCATCAGTTCCGGTACGTCATAATCTCCCGCCGCCTTGATCACGCCTCCGCGGCTTGCTGGGGAGTGTCGAATGCCTTCGGTCCCGGTCTGCGGCTGGCTTCGCGCGGGCTGCGTCTGCGCCGCTGCGATTCACTGGCAACGCACATGCGATCAGGATGAGGACGAAGGTACAGTCACTATGCTAGAGCGAAATAGTTTTGATTTCATATTTTCCTCACTCGTCATGATTCGCATTGCCTACCTCCTCCTCCCGCCACCACCGCCGCCTCGGCCGCCACCGCCGCCACGCGAGCCTCCCATGCTGGAGGCGCCGCGCGAGCCGCTGGCCCGAGCACTGCTACCGCTCATGCCGCTGCCCGCTCCGCCGAACGCGTTTCTGTTCGTAGAACTCGGTGTATTCCGAACTTGCTGGTTGCCAACGCGGTCGGCCCCACCTCCGCGGCTTCCCCCCATATCGCCCGCACCCCCACGGTTGGACATGTCGCGCGTGCCGGCACTGGGGCCAGTTCCGCGGTTAGCCGTGTCTCGAGTACCCGCGCTCGGACCTGTGCCGCGATTCGACATATCGCGTCCTCCCGCAGGCTGCTGCCGGGCTTGGTTCTGCCGAGCGTTGGCCTGCCGGTTTTGCATCGAGTCGCCACGTGTAGTGCCACCAAACTTATTCGCCGTGTTTCTGTCGCCATAAGGCGCTCCCCCACGGTGTTGTGGATTGTGCTGCCAATTGCTGTTGCCCCTGGCAGGCTGGTTGGCCGGGCGGTTACCGCGGTTGGCGTTGTTGATGTTCTGCCGATTGCTGTTGTTGACGAAGTTGTTGTTGTTATTGATGGTGACGTTGTTGTTGCCACCCCATCCGCTGTTGTAACCCCATCCGCCGCTCCACATCGCTCCCATCGCAACGCCAACGCCAAAGGAAATCGCCATGCCCGCCGCGTAATATCCCGGCGGGGGATAGGCGATCGGGGGATAGGCGTAAACGGGTGCTCCGTACACTACGGTTGGGTTGTAGCTCGGCACGTACACAACTTGCGGATTCGCCTGCTCAACCACGATCACTTGTTTGCTCTCGACGACCTTGGTCTCAACCTTTTGCTGCTCCGAAGACTTCAGATTCCCGGCATCCTGGGCCTTCTTGCGCATGCGCTGCACCGCATCCATCACATCGTTCTGCTGCGCGAGAAAGGCGTTCCCCAGGTCCGTGGTCCACTTGATGTTCTCGGACAGGAGCTTGACGACATCGGGCAAGGCAGCCAATCCCTGGATGCTTGGGTCCCAGTCCTGCTTCTTTACGGCGTCGGCCAGCTGTTTCTCATTCAGCCCCTTGTTCTGCGCCAACCACTGTTGCAACTGAATGACTTCCAGGGGATAGGTAGAAGCCACCAGCGTCTGGCTGAGCATCGGGTCCGGGTAGAGCGCGATGGGCGCCACTAGTGAGTCAAGCTGCTCGGGAGGTAGTTTAGCCGCCTGGTTGTCGGAGGCCGGCGGCTGCTCCTGGGTCAGCGCCAGAGCCGTGCTCCCAGGCGCCAGCGCCCCAATGCAGATGACCGCTGCGAGTTCTCGAACGAGCTGAAAGAGACAACTGACAAGAATTCGTTTTGATTTCATATCAACAATTCCTCTGCTTTCACGCCCACTTCCTTTGCGATGTCCGAATTGACTACGGAACATGAGCATGGGCCGCCGAACCTGCCACATTCTCTCCTGAGTTTTCCTCAAGCCAAGCCAAGAATAACTTATAACCCACTGACAAAACGATCGCGCCGACAAACAGGCCGATAATGCCCAGCGCCACGAATCCGCCAATTGCGCCAAGAAAAACCACCGCGATCGGAACCGCGACGCCACGCCCCAGCAATATCGGCTTCAGTACGTTGTCCATCAAGGCAACGATGACGCACCAGATCAGAAAAATCACCGCCTTGGTAGTGCTGGCGGTCGCAAACACGTAAATCACAGCGGGAACTAATGCGACGACGCCGAACTGAAGTACGGCTGCGATCAGGAAAACTACCGCCCACAGGCCCACCGCAGGAAGTCCCACCACGAGAAAACCTAGCGTGGCGCAAGCCGATTGGATGAGCGCAACACCGATAATGCCGAAGGTGACGCTGCGGATCGTGGATCCAACCAGTTCCTGATACTCAGGTCCCTTCTCATCGAAAAGGCGGTTGGCCAGGGAGCGGGTCAGCTCATAAGCAGCCTGTGCGTTGGCTAGAAGCACCCCCGCGACTACGATGGAGAGGAGCAATTGCAGCACCGTAGCGCCAAATCCGGCGGTGGCGGAGAGCACTCCAGGAAGCGCGGCCTTAATTTGTGGACCGTACTCTGCGATCAATCCTGTCAGGTCGTCTGGAAGCCAGCAGCCACACCTTTGTCAGGGGAGCGCCTATCAGAGGCCACCCGGCGATACTGGATGGTGGCGGAGGAATGATCGCGGCTCCCGACTTTACGTGGGCAGTCACGACTTGAACGCCGTCGATCAAGCTGCCTGCCAGCAAGAAGACCGGCAGAATCAAAACAGCCAGAAGAGCCAAGGTGAACAAGACGGCGGCCAGGACGCCACGCCCTCCCATGAGCTTCTCCAACTTCTTGAAAGTCGGGTAAGCAGCCACCGCAATGATGACCCCCCACGCCAGCAGTGGGATGAACGGGAGCAGAATAAACAGGCATGCAATAGTCAGCAGAATCGCCAGCCCAATATGGATGGACGCTTCCAGGGCCCGATTTATCTGGGCCTTGTCGTACGCAAGTTGTTTGACAGTCACGGCCGAATCCTCCTGAGAGCGCAATCACGCCAAACCTGCACCTAAACGCGGCCCGCTTAGTCAACTTCAATGGCAACTGATGAAGCGGTCCGGATCACGGCCCGATCATAGTTGCAGCTGTTAGGGCTCACAACTAGGGAATTCCCTAGTACAGCAGCGCGGGAGGGCGGGGATTGCGAAACATTTACCGGGAACGGCCGGGGGTAACGTGAACTGGAGGATCTTTCGTCTTCTCGACCACCTTGGGGATTTCCCTAGTTTTCGCGAGAAAGTCCGATGCGTAACATCTCATCAGGAGCAGGTTCGCACCAGCAGCTACAATCTTCGGGCATACGTGCGTTGTCAGGGTGTTTCTTGCGAAACAGGAGGTATCGATAAGTTGATTTTTACAGGTCTGACCATAACGTTTCTGAAAGAGTTCGGCGTCGGTCTCTGGTTGACGTTTCCCCTGCTGCTAACCTTGGCGGCCGCGATAACGGTGCTGGGACAGGTCGTGGGAAGGAAAGAAGGCTGGTCACGCTTCGATAGCTTCTATTGGTCGTTTGTCACGGCGACTACCGTCGGGTACGGCGACCTTCGGCCGGCGAAAAAACCATCGAGGATCGCTGCGATCATAATCGCATTCCTGGGGCTTTTGCTGACCGGCATCATCATTGCACTTGCGGTGCGCGCCGGAACGGTGGCGCTGGCAACACACGGGGCCACTGGTTAAACTCAGCCTTCTGCAAGTGCCGCTCTCTCGTTCTACCGCCGCCTGCCGCCACCACCCATGCGTGCGCCGCCCATCCTCGCGCCACCCATGGAGTTGAAGTTGTTCTTCCGCTGCGCGCCCTGGTTGCGCATCTGCTGCTGGCGTTGCAGATTGGCGTCCGGCTTGGTCGTGGACTGCCAGCCGCTGCCGCTGTTGCTCGACCAGCTGCCGCTGTCACGATTGTAGCGGTACACCGTTCCGTCCTTGCCGGCGTAGACATTGTTTTTCCCTGCCGCCACCCCAGCGCCGGTGTTGGTGTTGTAGGCGAATCCGCCGCGTCCTGCCGTGCCTTGGCCGCTGTAGATATTGCCGGCGTATCCCGCTCCGCCGCCCGCGACGATCCCGGTGTTGGGATTGTAGGTCGCGCCACCGCGATAGCCAGCAGTATTGCCGGTGTAGATGTTGGTATTGGTGCCGCGACCGGCGACTGTGGTCCTGCCGGTCTGGGTGTTATGGTAGGCGCCACGCGTGGCTGCTCCGTAATTTCCGGTGTAAGGGTTGGCCCATGCCGCCGCCGTACGCGAGTAGGCGGTGTTGCCCCAAACTCCGTACACGTTGGCGACTGCCGCGCCGCCCCACGCACCCCAGCCGTAATACGGATACCAGCCGTATCCGTAGTAGCCCATCGGTCCCCACCACGGGTAATACCAGGGATAGTAGCCATAGCCGTAGCCGAAGCCAAAACTCCATCCGGTGTCGGTGGTGTAGGTAAATCCGGCTCCCACCCCGTAGGTGTACGGCCAGCCGTACCACACTGTGGGACTAATATACGGCGGATAGTACCATCCGGTGCCGTAGACTACGGTCGTCGTACTCGCCGAGACCACGGTACCGTAATACCCCGGAGTGTAGCCGACGTACACCACCTCGGGCGTCGAGTTGTACACCTTCACATACGTGACGTAGTACAGCGGTGAGCTTGGAGGAATGTCGTAGATTTCCGCGGGCACGGTGTCGGCCACGCGCCACGGCCCTTGCGGCGTGGGCGCCTTGAACCACACTCCGGCTTCAACGCAGTAGTAGTTATTGTCGGAAACCTTGATGACGGGTGCGCTGGTGTTCTTGGCATAGGTCATCGAGGTGCCTTCGATCGGCACGAAGGTCGCTTCGCCGTCATACTGCACAGTCAGCTTGGCTTCGGAGCGAGTAATCGTCGCCGTCTGCGGAATCGAATTGGCGATCAGTGCGTCTTTCGACTCGGGCGTACCTGGAACGGACGCCAGTACCGTCGCCTTGGGACTGTCTTGCGGAATCTTGGCGAAGTCGGCTGGCATGTCCGATCCGCTTACGAAGGCCCAAGGCCCTTCCAACGAAGCACTCTTGAACCAGCGGCCCGAGATCAGAATGTAGTATTCGCTGCTCAGACGGAACAGGTTGCCATTGGTATTTTCCGCGTACTCCAGGCTGGTACCGGAAATTGGCTTGTATACCGGCTCGCCCTTGGTTTCGATCAGTTCGGCTGGACCGAACACGACATACACCACGGGAATTTCGGCCTTCTTGCCTGCCTCTTTCAGCGAAGGCTGCTTTGCAGCCTGATCGTTTTGCAGAGTCTGCCCGGCGGCTTGGGTGACTACATATTCCTCCGCCTTCTTCATGTCATCCGGCAGCTTCTTGGCATAGCTCCACGGTCCTTCCAAATCCTTGGCTTCCAGCCACCAGTCTTGCACGCGCAGGTAGTACTTCTTCTTGTCGTTCTCAAAAAGGATGATTGCTCTGGTATTGATCACGCGCTCAAGTTTGGTGCCCTGGATCTCGCGCAACTGTGGCATGCCGTCAATCAGTACCAGCAGTGATGGCTTGGCCGCAAAGATCACCTTCGGAGGATCATTCTTGACCTCAACTCCCTTGATCGGCTCGCCGTTTGCTTCCAGCGCAGCCTCCAGGCGATCAAGCGAAATGGTCTTGGTGGCGCCAGGCAGTTTTTTCTCCAGCAGCGCCGTAAGCTCGGGTTCCTTGTCCGGCGCCACGGGGAATTTCACTTTTGTGACTTGAGCCTGGTCCAGTGTCACCAGCCGATTAAGCTTGTCCACTTCGGTCCGGGCCTGGAACCAAACCACTCCGTATTTCGCGGGACTATCTTTTCCGGCTTTGAACTCGACGGCGGAGTAGAGATCAATGCGGTTCCCGTCCCACTTGTCCACTTGTGGCTGGTACATAACAAATGTGTCGGTACCGCTGGTAAACGTACGAGGCCAGCCGGTGTCGGAAGTTCGGCTCGTCTGCGCCTTGGCTTTCGCTGTGCTGGGAGCGTTAGGCAGCGTCTGTTGCGCAACGGTTGAACCTACGAGAAAGGTGAAGAACGTCAGGATGATAGCGACGCGAGACAGCGCAATGAGGTAAGTAACCCTATATTTCCACACGACTAAAAACTCCGGCGGCGCATTGAGACGCAGCAATGAACCTGTAATATACCTTTTTCAGAGGAACGCCAAAACATAAGCCCGGCATCTACCATGGGCAGTTCTGAGGCATATGGCCGATTACGCATCGTGTGCCGACTGTCCGAGGCAAATCGTACGCCCCGGCGAATCCGAGTGACACCAGGGAAATCCCTAGCTGTGGCGGTGGGAAGATACAAAGCACTGGCCCAATAATGCGGCGTTAATGGCAGGGATCAGATCAGCCTTCATCTGAGTCTTCAGCACAAATCCAAGTGCCCCCTCGGCCAGACATGCCTCCACAAACTCAGGACTCTCATGGATTGTCAGGAACACTATAATAGCCTTCGCTCCCATTTTCCGAAGTCGATGGGCCGCTTGAATTCCGTCTAACTCCGGCATCGATATGTCGGCCACGATGATGTCCGGGCTCAGCCGCATCGCCTCGTCAACCATTTCGAGCCCGTCGTGAGCCACTCCCACCACTTCGAAGGTCGACTGCAGAAGCGCTTTCACTCGCTCCAACACGAGAGGATGATCGTCAGCCAACAGGACACGCAGACGATTCTCAGAACTTTCAGGTTTTCCGATATCTGACATGGGCCCATCCGATGGCGACACATCGTCGCCGCGACACGTTCACAGTAACACGCCAATGTTAGGTTCAGGATCGAGGCCCTTACAACTAGGGAAAACCCTAGTCGCCAAAGCAAGGCACTGCAGTGAGTGAAATCAGGAGGACGGGGTTTGCTGGGAAGAATTGGAATCCAGCGAAATCAGACCCTGCTTCAGGGCGAAGAGTACCAAGTCGGCATTGCTCTTCAGGTTGAAGGTTTCCATGATGTGATGTTTGTGGAACTCGACCGTCTTCTCGCTCAGGTCCAGGTGTCCGGCGATCTCCTTGATCGGACGCCCTTCGGCAAACATCTGCACAATGTCACGCTGTCTTGGAGTTAAATGGCTGGAGTACTGGCGCGCCCGGGTCTTTTGCACAACCCAATCCTCCGGCCTTAGCTTAGGAGTGACATAGCACTTGCCATGCAGCACCTGTTCTATCGCCTTCAAAAGCTCTGCTCCTGCCGAATGCTTGAGGACAAATCCGGCCGATCCCAACTCAAGCGCAGCGGCAGCCAGATTAGGGTTGTCCTGCATGGTAAGGAATACGAGCTTCACTTTCGGAAGTTGTTCGCGCACTCGCTTGGCAGCATCCAAACCGTTCAACAGGGGCATTCCGACGTCTACGACGATTACGTCTGGCTTGAGCCTCAGAGCTTCCCTGACGAGTGCGCGCCCGTCCTTAACAGTCCCCACGACCCTATAGTGCTTCTCCAAAAGAAGCCGCAGACCATCAGCAAAGATGACGTGATCGTCCGCAATGAGGATTTGTAGCCGGGTTTCCATTGCTCAGCCTCCGCCCATTTTCAGCCTTGTGGCTGGCCGATACTAGGACAGGAGTCGGGTCAATCGGGCGCGCTGTCCTGACGCAATCGGAGTTCTACCAACCGACTCGTCCGCAGGTTCACTCCGCGTCATATCAAATTTCTTTGTCAGCGGCACCCATACCTCGATCCGGGTCCCCTTTTGAGTTTCCGAATGAATTTCGAATCGTCCACCTACCAGACGCACCCGCTCCCGCATGCTCCACAGCCCGAGCCCCTGTCCATCGGTAACTTCTTCCAAGTCGAATCCCTGACCCTTATCCGAGATCAATAAGTGGATTGCGCCGTCGACTCGTTCGAGTTGCACCTGTGCGTTTCCTGCTCCACTGTGCTTCTTTATGTTGCGGAGTCCTTCCTGGACGATTCGAAACAGACACAGCGCCACGTCAGGAGAGACGGACCGTGGCACGTCGTCTTGGGAGAATACAACCTGGATTCCTTGTTGAGCGGCGAATTCCTTGCAGAATGCCGCCACTCCCGCAGCCAGCCCAAGCCGCTCAAGAGTAGAGGAATGGAGGCGGTGTGACAGCGTATGAAGATCGGCGCCAATCTCGCTGGCGGAGTTCATAAGCTCATGCAGTTGCCGATTTGCTTCCGCTGGGGACTCGGGAACAATTTCAGCAGCTGTTTCCAGTCCGAGCGACAGCACAGCCAGCCTCTGGCTGAAATCATCATGCAGTTCCGATGCCAGCCGGGCGCGCTCATCCTCGTGAGCATTGATGAGCATGCCGCTAAGGCGCATCTGCTCGTTTCTTGCGGCATCGAGCTGCTTCCGCTCGAACAGGAGATAGAAGGTCAGCAGGCTCAGACACACAATGACCAGCAATCCGATGAGCACCGTCTGCTGGTGTCGTTCCCAGAGAGTCGCGTGGCGAAACAGAACGGTGCTTCCGGCAGGCAGCCTGCTTTCATCCAGTTTCCATCGCTGCAACTGGCGCCAGTCGAACAGGTAAAGACTGGGACCATGCACGATGGGAATGTCCTGCGGAGGCTTTCCGGCTAAGATCTCGAGGGCATCGCGGCCCATGATCTTGCCCTGTTCTTCGAAGCTGACCACAAATCCCCCGACAACGCCGTGGCCCAGTTGCGTGTCGGCTATGCCAAAAACCGGAGCATTCGCGGCGCTCGCGATCATGGGAAGAGCCTCGGCGATGTTGAGAAACTCCCGCCCCTGCGCGTCCTTGAAGAAGGAAAGATAAAGAACTATGGAGTGGTCAGGAAGATGCCTCACCCTTTCCTGCAGCTTGCTCATAGGCAGGTCAGTAAGGTAGGTGACGTCGAGCTTGTTCTCATAAGAAGTAAGCGCCGTCTTTACTAGGGCCGTGAGACGTCGGTCATAATCGGATCCGCCCCCGACTACGAAGATGTGGCGGGTTTCCGGTAGCAAACCCAGCGCAGCCTCCACCGTTTTCGCGGGCTCCAATTGAAACCACGAGCCCGTTGATCGATGATCAACTTTCATCTGGTCGATCTGACCTGGAGCGGTGCAACAGAAGACCACCGGGACATTGGGGAATATCGTCTTCGGCTCTGCCAGGATCTGGATCGCGTTCGGCCCCAGCAGCACAATCAGGTCCAGTTTGCGGTGGCGATACTGCTGGACGACGGAATCGAGCTGTTCCTGCCACTCTTCGGGGTGATAAACGGCATCCAGGTCCTCCCAGTAGAACTCGACCTGGAACCGCGGATCTGAGTGCAGCGCCGAAAGGACTAGATTGGTCACAACCATCGGACCAGGATGGGACTGTCCGACAATGTTGATCATGAGAACGTTTTTTCTGACCTGACCCTGGGAGGCGGGGGCGAAATAGACGAGCACGAGCGCAGCCAGAACAAGCGAGCTTCGGATGGATCGCTTGAAGAAGCCAAGTGTCGAACCGAAGCGCTTCCTTGGATACGCGCAGTGCATTGGACGTAAGGTCGTCCGGGCCTGGGAAACCACTGAAATTATGCGCCTTAGGATGGAAGGGGAGGCAATGCCACCAATGGGACAGGGGACTACTAGGGATTTCCCCTAGTTGTCGCTGCAAAACCCTGGCCGTAGCATCGCCTCCGAACCGAGGTCTCGAACAAGAGGAGAGGAGGAAGAGAAGAAATGACTTAGAAGCAAAGCCCTACCGGCTATGTAACTGAATCGGCTAGAAATCGCACGCGACCGGAGGCAATCTCGTAGACAGCTCCCGCCAGCTTGGCGCGGCCTTCTTCGAGGGCACGAGACCCTTCCGGAGAGTCCTGTAACTGCCGCATCGACCACCGAACGTTAGCTTCGACAGCTTGGGCAAGACGATCCTCATCTGCTGCACTTGCATCGAGGTCCCGCAGACCAGGCACGATGTTGTCAACGAGGATTTGTATCCGTGAACCATGCTGCACGTCGTAAAGCTTGCTATCGAGGGCAGCTTTCACGGCGCCGCATCCCTCGTGACCCAGCACCAGGAACAATGGCGTATGCAGATGCGCCCCGCGTACTGCAAGCTGCCCATTACTTCCGGCGAAACCACATTGCCGGCCACACGCAGAATGAACAGCTCGCCGAAGTTCGCGTCGAAGATCAGCTCCGGAGGCACGCGCGAATCGCTGCAACCGAGAATTGTGGCGTAGGGCTGCTGACCTCTGGCGAGATCGGCCAGAGTCTCCTTGCAGACGGTCGGGAAGTGCGCCTGGCCTTGCAGGAATCGCTCGTTTCCGGCGATTAGCTTTTGTAATGCCTCGTCAGCCGAAATCGGGGATGGCTTGGCGTGATCGGATCCCATAGCGTTCTTCCCGGTCAAGTTAATACGCTATCATGCTGCAGCCCGGCCCAACCCTTACGTTCGATCACGTCACAGCGCCCGCGCACGGGCTGCCCAGAGCCGGAGCATGAACAGACGAGGACCTCTGGTCGCAGCCTAGCCACCTCCCTCCCACTCGACAACTAGGGAAATCCCTAGTCGCTTAAGATCGGCCGAGCGGTTAAGGTTAAGAGACCACTTACCTCTGGCAGCGGGATGCCGTCGATGAGGCCAAGTCCGCCCCCTTGCTGAATCAGGGGGAACGAGAGGTATGAGTTGCTAATAACAGGGATAGGCACCTCAATACCTTTAGGAGCGCGCCACTATGCGACCCAAAAAATACAGGCTTCATTTGAGTAACTGGGCAATCCCGGGGTTGTACGCCGCAGCCGCGCTTGCCGCGGGGCTGACATTTCCACGCTTTGAAAGCCGCATCTTTCCGGGACTCGTGCACCCGGCGAGCGTAGAAGTCGCGATTGCCCTCTACTCTTCAATCGCCTCCGGCATGCTTGCCCTGACCGCTATCGTCTTTTCGCTGACCTTCGTCATGGTGCAGTTCAGCGCCACGGCCTACTCGCCCCGCCTGGTGCTGTGGGTCGCTCGTGACCGGGTGATATCACATGCTTTGGGGGTCTTTACCGCCACGTTTCTCTATGCGCTCGCGGCGCTGGGAGGGGTAGCCAGAAACGGTTCGGAAACGGTTCCATTTATCAGTGCTTATGTCGTGGTCGGTCTCCTGCTGGCCAGCGTGGCTATGTTCATCGCCCTCGTTCATCGGATCACGTTGCTCCAGGTCAACCGCATGTTGATTTTCACGGGCGATCAGGGACGGAAGGTGATAGCGACAATTTATCCGTCAATGAAATCGGAAGTTACGGCTTTTGTAGCGGACGATTTCCGCGCACAACCTCCCACCCAGACGCTGATCCATCACGGACGGCCTCGCTCAGTACAAGCGGTCGATGTCGAGGCGTTGGTGAACCTGGCTAGAGCCTCCGGCGGAACCATCGAGATGGTCGTGGCGGTCGGAGATACGATTGTGGAATTGATGCCTGTGGTGCATGTCTTTGGAGCGCGTGAGCCGGTTGATGAACGGAAATTGCGCGACACCATTGAGCTAGGTGCGCAGCGAACGTTCGAACAAGATCCCAAGTACGCGATCCGGCTTCTTGTGGACATAGCCATCAAGTCTTTGTCGCCGGCGATTAACGATCCGACAACGGCGGTGCAAGCGCTTGACCAAATTGAGGACCTGTTGCTGCGCCTCGGCCAACGCCACTTGGAAATTGGAAATCATCGTGACAGCGACGGCAAGTTGCGACTCGTGGTTCTATTTCCGACATGGGACGATCTCGTTCGGCTGGCTTTTAATGAGATCTGCTTTTATGGCGCCACCAGCGTGCAGGTCATGCGGCGCATGAACGCGCTCGTTGCTGATCTGACACAAGCCGTTCCAGAAGAACGCCGTGCGACCCTTAAATACTGGCACGGGCGATTGCAGACTACCATCGCACGTTCGTTCGCCGACGGTGAAGAGAGATTGGACGCCTCGAAGGAGGACCGGCAAGGATTTGGCGTACCGCGCCAACATTCTTCGGCGTAACGGCGCGCCGCTTTCCGAAAAGGTTGCCGGCAGCAGGATCGTTTCCGCCGTCTGCTGCTGGCGCGACGTCTCCGGCTGACCACTGGATTGGCTGTCCGTCTCGTTCGGCGACTCGTTGCGCCAATCTCTATTCCGCATTCTCCGCGACTGCCATCACTGAACTCAGGGGGACCCGCCAATCTTGTCCTCCAACGCCGTTTAGGGCACACCTAGGGAAATCCCTAGTTGTCGATGATCGGTCTACCAACTTATTGTTTGCCCATCAATAAAGAACTTCCCCGCCGAGCATTGGCGGAACGCCACTCACCAGGGATCCAAGAGGCTAGACACTTGCTGGGAAAGATGGCTGAAATCGAGGGCGGCTTCGCTGTTGTTCGCTGAGAGAGGCACCTTATGGACCATCGCATCATGACCAAGAGACTTGTTTTCGTTTCAATGCTTCTGTTGCTTCTGGCGGTTACGCCGGCCGTCTATGGACAGGCCGCTCAGGCTGCCAGCGCTGAACAAATCCAGGCTCTGCAAAAGAAGCTGGACGACTTACAGAGTCAGATGGCGGATGTCCAAGGAGAGCTACAGCGGCTCTCCGGCGGCACTGCTCCGCCCGCTCACGTGCCTGAGGACCTTCCAGCCGCTATCGCTGCCGAGCAACAAGATGAAAAGTCCAAGGCCGAGACGGAACTGACCCCGAAAAAAATCGAACTTGGCAAGGCCACCGTGACCTACAGAATATTTTCGCAAGATCCATTCGCGGCGCCGCGTATCAACAACGAGCCGCTCGATCCTCGGTTTCCGGGATACTTTCGCATACCCGGTACAACTACCCTAATGCGCATCGGCGGATACGCCAAGACGGACTTCATCTACGATTGGAAGCCCGCGGGAAATGTCGATAGCTTCATCCCAGCGACGATTCCCATCCCGGCACCCGCGAGCATTAACAACTCGACGATCTCGGTAAGGGCGACGCGCGTGAACCTTGACTTCCTGGTTCCTACCGAATCGGGCGACAGTTACAGGTTCTTCATTGAATGGGACTTCTTCGGTACCAACGCATTCACGCCAAAGCTGCGTCATGCATACGGCCAGGCGAAGAACTTCCTGGTCGGCCAGACCTTCTCGAATTTCATGGATCCCGACGCCGGGCCGGATCAGCTAGACTACCAGGGACCAAATGGCCAAGTCTCTATCCGTAACCCTCAGTTCCGCTACAGCCTGCTTGTGGCAAATAAGACCACATTCAGCTTCTCGGCCGAGAAGCCGACTTCGGACGTACTTTTTACGACCCCGGAGTTTAGCGCACAGCCGAACAGCCCTTCTCCTGACGGGACTCTGAAGTTGCGGCGCGAAATGGAACGAGGACATGTGCAACTGTCTGCTTTGTTCCGAAGCGTTGCGGCGTTTCTACCGGACGGCCGCCATGAAGCGGTGTTCGGCTGGGGCTTCAACTTCGCTGGTGCTACGCGTCTTTGGGGGAAGGATACCGTGGTGTACCAGCTAGCCTACGGGAACGGAATTGAGCGCTACATCAACGATACCTCCGGGCTCGGCATTGATGCTGCCGTCAGCAGCCTGCAGAACCCTCATATTCGGGCATTACCCGTGGTGGGGACCTACGGAGCATTGCAGCACTTTTGGTCTGAGCGGTTACGTTCCAGCGCTTTCTATAGCTATGTGCAGGTACAAAACACGGTAGCAGAGCCTGGCGCCACATACCACCAGGGGAATTACACCGGAGGCAACCTGATCTGGAATCCCTTCGGTTCGTTGACGGTGGGCGGAGAATTCCTTTACGGATGGCGCGTCAACGAAGACAAGTCTTCGGGTAATGCACCCAGGATCCAGTTAAGCGCCAAGTATAACTTCGTGCGAACAAAGGGATTTGCCGGTGAATAAACAAGTGCGAAGAAATACTCGAATTCGGCCAAACCTGCGAAAGCAGTGAAAGGCACGTTGCCTTGAGTAACAAGAGAAACGAACAAGGAGAATTTCAGAGTTATACCCAGATAAACCCCGGCCCCAGGTAGCAGCAGAATACACACTTCAACAAGAAAGAGGTACAAAGCCGTGACCATCACAATAGGTAAAGGTACCGCGATTCTGAAGTTCATCGTCCTCGCGCTGGCTTGCTCCCTAGCGATTGTGGCTCACGCAGCCGACGACAAAGCAAAAGAGCAGCAGGAGGTCCGGAAAATGGCCCACGATACCCTGCAACGTCTTTATAAGGCCAAGCCGGAAGTTAAAGGCGCAGTCGAGGGAGCGGCAGGGTATGCCGTGTTCAGCAATACGGGCATGAAGATCTTCATGTTTGGATCCGGCAAGGGCGAAGGCATCGCCGTGAACAACAAGAGCAAAGCGGAGACGTTCATGAAGGTGGTGGAACTCCAGGCCGGCCTCGGTTTTGGGGTGAAGAAATTTAGTGTGATCTTCGTCTTCGACAACGATACGGCGTTCGACAACTTTGTTAACTCCGGCTGGGAATTCGGCGGACAATCCACAGCGGCGGCCACAACCGGGGAGAAGGGTGGAGCGCTGGCCGGAGCGACTTCGGTCTCGCCCGGTGTCTGGATGTATCAAATGACGGACAAGGGCGTGGCGCTTGAGATCACCGCCAAAGGTACCAAATATTACAAAGACAATGACCTGAATTGAAAGCTCGACGGGCTGATTTCAACTCGAACGTTCTCTCACGGCAAAAGGACTAAATCGCCCCACGGGTCACCGGGGAGTTGCGGTTGAGGGCCGTCTGCATTGTTAGCTGAAAAGAGAAATAGCAATGAACAGGTTAAGTTGGAAGCAGAACTGGCCGGTGAATAAACAATACAAATAATTACTCGAATTCGGGCAAAGCTGCGAAAGCAGGAAGGAAGTAGCTGGATATGAGCACGGCACCGAAACAACAACCACGAGTGGACCAATTCTTCACCGGAGCAGAAGCCAGGCATGACCGGTGGCGCACTCTTTTACGGCAATCGCGGCAGTGGGAGTCGTCAACCACCAAACAGGGGGCTGAGGCGAAGAGCTATCAGTCGCAAGTCCTGGAGACCTTTGAGGAACTCCGCCAATGGGAAGACTATTTCGCGTATCCCGGGTTGAACCTGCTGGCCACTCTCAAAGACCGAATCACCTCAGGCGATGCCGTTGGAACTACCCGGCTGGCACGAGCCATCAGTACTGCAATCGTGACCCATTCTTATCGCACTAGTCTTGACGAGTGGGAAAGGGAAGAAGACAGTGTGGGTAATCTGGCTGATCGCCTGCCGCTGAGCAGCGAGCAAAGAACAGCCTATCGGCCGTATTTTGAAGTGCTGTTTGTCAGTCCCGCTCGTCAGTCGATGTGGGCGGATCTGGGGCACGAGCTTCGTAAACTCCGCAGGCCGCAAGACAAGTTCGCCTATGAGTCGGTGTTCGTCGGTAGTTTCGAAGACGCCATCCTCGCCGTGATCCTGAATGGCAGCTTCGAGGCGGTTGTCATTTACGACGACGTACCATTTGCCTCCGTCCACAACAATCCGGTCTTGCGAGAGTTCCTGACTTCGTATTTCAGCGCAAGCGGTATCGATGCAGACTCCCTGCATCACGGCCTTACGCTGGCACAAGCGCTCAAACTTGTACGGCCAGAACTCGACATCTACCTGCTTTCAGATCGCGAAGTCGAGAAAGCCGCTGGCAGTCCTGAGGCAGCGTGTGTGCGGCGCATTTTCTACCAGGTCGAGGAGCCTCTGGAGTTGCACCTGAGTGTCCTCGATGGAGTTTCCGACCGATTCTCCACTCCGTACTTCGACAACCTCCAGAAATACGCGCAAAAACCCATGGGAACATTCCATGCTCTGCCTGTTGCTCGCGGCAAATCGATCTTCAAGTCGAATTGGATTCGCGATATGGGCGAGTTCTACGGACTAAACCTGTTCCTTGCCGAATCATCAGCGACCACCGGCGGATTGGACAGCTTGCTGGAGCCAACCGGCAATATCAAAGTCGCGCAGGACTACGCCGCCCGGGCATTCGGGGCGGACCATGTCTTCTTCGTAACGAACGGGACCTCAACCTCGAACAAGATGGTGGAACAGGCGTTGCTGGCCCCCGGCGACATCATGCTGGTGGACCGCAACTGTCACAAGTCTCACCACTATGGCGCGGTGCTTTCGGGGGCCCTCCCGCTTTATGTCGAGGCCTACCCCCTCACTCAATATTCAATGTATGGAGCGGTTCCTCTGCGCACCATCAAGAAAGCCCTCCTCGATCTTAAAGCCGAGGGGAAGCTCGACCGGGCCCGGATGCTCGTGCTGACCAATTGTACGTTCGACGGCCATATCTACAACGTCGAGCGGGTGATGGAGGAGTGCTTGGCGATTAAGCCCGATCTCATCTTTCTTTGGGACGAGGCATGGTTTGGATTCGCGCGCTTCACTCCTTTCTATCGCCGCCGCACCGCAATGGGAGCGGCTGCAACTCTCGAAAAGAAATTCCAGGACCCCGCATACCGCGCGGCTTACCAGGAGCAAGCAAAGAAACTCGGCAGCGATCCGAGCCACAAGGCCCTTCTCGATACGCGGCTGCTTGCGGATCCGGACAAGGTCCATCTGCGGGTGTATCAAACCAACTCGACCCATAAATCCATGTCCTGCTTGCGGCAGGGATCCATGGTGTTGGTGAAGGATCAGGATTACCACACGGTGGAAGAGCAGTTCCATGAAGCGGTCTTCACCCACGCCTCCACCTCCCCTAACCTTCAGATCATTGCCTCGATCGATGTGGCGCGCCGTCAGATGGAGCTCGAAGGCTACGAACTGGTGAACCGTGCAATCCAGTTGGCTCTGGACCTGCGGCGTGAGGTAAACACTCATCCGCTGGTCTCGAAGTACTTCCGGATTCTCGGAGCTGACGAGCTGATTCCGGCGGAGTTCAGGAATTCGGGGTTCGTTGACTATTTGACTCCCGGGGCTAATTGGGGCACGGCTATTCGGGCGCTACGCGAAGATGAATTCGCGCTGGATGTAACTCGCCTGACGCTCGTATGCGGCTCGGCCGGCTTCGACGGTACGCAATTCAAGAACCTGCTGGCAGCAAGTACGACGTCCAACTGAACAAGACCTCACGTAACAGTGTTCTCCTTCAGACCAACATCAACAACACGCGAAGTGATATCGCTCACCTGATGAAGGTGTTGGTGGAGATCTCGCAGAAGATCGAGAAGAGACTGGCGCGAGGCGGCAACGGGAACAGGAGGCATTCGCTGCTCGCGTGAAATCGCTGATGCATGACGTGCCCGATCTCCCTGACTTCAGTTGCTTCTACAACAGCTTCCGCGAGGATGCCTCGA
>CAWDTG010000006.1:0-786557 GCA_963805245.1 uncultured Acidobacteriaceae bacterium | reverse complement strand
CGCCTATGACTGCAGAAAGCACTGGGTAAAGTCTGCCAATAAAACCGGCTTTTTCAGGGGCGGCTGTACAATCTCTACCCTGTTACAAGCCCAATCAGCCTACATTTACGCCCATACCTATGTCTCGCCTTAACATCGACTGAGTCCGCTCTACACCTGTCTCACACCCGCGGCTCGTGCGCGGGACGTCGGGCGCCGAAGTAGCGCTCGAAGTCCATGGAGTCGAGTTCGAGAAATTCCTGCACGATAGGCTCCTTACAGTTTGCCATTTCCGCAAAGGTCCCAAAAAAAATGGCACGCGCCTCATGCAGGAATACCAGGCGGTCTGCCAACTTCTTGGCGAGGGCCATGTCGTGCGTAACCACGATGCTGGTGAGCTTCAACTGCTTCTTGAGTTTCTTGATCAAGTCGCCCAGCAGGTGCGCCATCAACGGATCGACCATTGTAGTTGGCTCATCGTAGAGCACCGCATCGGGCTGCGCGGCCAGCGCGCGGGCAATGGCTACGGAACGCTTCATGCCGGTTGACAGGTCCGATGGCAGCAAATCGCGGAACTCGCGTACGCCCACCATCTCCAGCAGGCCATCGATGATCTGATAGATCTGCTCCTCTTGCAAACCACCGCGCTCGCGCAGCGGAAAGGCAACATTTTCGCCAATCGTCAAGGAATCGAAGAGCGCCCCATTCTGAAAGACCATGGTCACCTTCTTGCGAATGCGCTCCAGGTCCTCCTCCCCGTAGTCGGTGATGTCCTCATAGGCTACCCAGACGCGACCCTTGTCGGGCTTGAGGAAGCCCATGATCTCGTGCAACGAAACGGATTTGCCGACTCCGCTTCGTCCCAGGATGCAAACCGTCTCGCCGGGCATGACATCGAAACTGACGCCATCCAGCACCACATTGCTGCCGAAGGCTTTATGCACATCCTGAAATTCGATATAGGGCTTTCGATCGTTCATGTGCCGTGCCTCCCGGTCCCTTTCACTCGCAAGGTTTCTTCCTGATGTACCAAATCTTCATATTCTTCGAAAGTATTCACGTTGCGAAAGACCATCGGCGAGTAACCTGCCGCAAGGATTTCAGCTTCTGAAATGTAGCGCGTAGGCGCGGACGTGAACAGGTGATCGATTTTGTAGTCGCCCTTTCTTAGCGCCTGTTCGACCAGAGGTCGCAATCGGCGACGGTAGACTGCGCCGAGAGGTTGCAACCCACCCAGCACCTCGGGAACCACGATCCACTCACTGCTGGCGCGTGCCTGTTCCAGCAGCCACGCGAGAAAATCCGAACTTATCAGCGGTGTATCCACCGAGAGCATCAGGTTCAGTTCCGTTCGGGTCATACAGACGGCAGCGTGGATTCCGCCCAGCGGACCGCAATCGGGGAAGATATCCTCGACCACATCGCCGTAGCGCGCATATCGTTCGCGCGGACCGACGATAAAAACCGTATTGGCGACGGCCGCAGCTGTGTGCAATGCCCGCTCCAGTAGCGTCTGCTTGCCAAGGGTGAGCAGCGCTTTGTCCGAGCCCATGCGTGTGCTGCGCCCGCCCGCCAGGATAAATGCACTTACATCGTCCACGCCGACATCATACCGGAGTTCGGCTTTTCGCTTTTCGCTAGCTCTTAGCTCTTAGCTTCTAGCTATTGGTTTTTGGCTGCGTCATCCTGAGCGACGAGCAAAGCGAGGAGTCGAAGGACCCCTATGGCGTTCGCGCTGTTCGCTTGTCGCTACTAGCTTTTAGCTCTTTGCCAACAGCGAACCCACGCCAAAGGCGGCGCTTCCTACCGCCAAGCGTCGAAAGCACCATCGAATAAACCGGCGCCAGAATTAGCAAATCATTGAGTTCCTGAGTACCTAATTCTGGCGAAGAGCAAACCGCGCGAGCACCATGTTCTTTGACTCGCTTCGCTCGTCGCTCAGAGTGACAAAGCTAAGAGCTAAGAGCTAACAGCGAAAGAGCGAATAGCGAATAGCGCCCTAGGCGTGCCCGGGGCGAAATGTGCTGGTCTTGGGAATACAGCCGTTGATTTCGATGGCTACAATGCGTCCGGCGTGGTCCAGTTCGAGAGTTGCGGGAGCATTGAACACAGCATCGCCGTTCAGGCCCGGCAACGCAATAAATACGCGGTTCTCCACACATGCCGCCGTCGGATCACGCTTCAGGAAGGAAAGGGCATGGTCGTTGCGGCACATCTTGGGCAGCATGAAGCTGAGGTCGGCCACATCGCCCGTTTCCGAGACGGAGAGCGCCGCCTCCACAGAAATCCGCGACTCGACTTCATCTCCTTCGACTTCGGTCGGGGGTTTGAAGCAAATGTAGTACTCAAATCCTGATTCGGGATCGAACGGACTGCGATCGACCTGAAACGCCATACTCCGCCTCCTGGCGTGCCCGGCAACAGCTAGGCATTGCATGGTAAATCAAGCTGCTTCTCCGCGCCAAGTGTCGAATCGAGCCCGTTCTTTCCGGCAGTTAGGTCGAGAGCATACCGTGGTTCGTTTGCATTGAACGACCTCCTCGCCGGGCTCACTGAATTCAAAAACCGGCCCATTTAACCCCCCTCTGATATATTTTCGTTCGTATCTCTTTTCCGGAATCTGATGCCAACTTTCTCGCTGACGGAAATCGCGAAGGACAACGTCGAAGCGGTACAGGATTATTCTCTGCTCGCCGGACGCTCGCTGAGTAATATCTTCGGGCATCCTCGCTACTTTGCCGACACTCTGTTGCAGGCCGACTACATCGGCGTCGGATCGCTGCCCATCGTGGTGCTGACGGGCTTCTTCACCGGTGCGGTGCTGGCTTTGCAGACCTCCAGTACCTTGCAGCAGTTTGGCTCGTTGTCCCTGACCGGCAAACTGGTTTCCCTGTCGATGGTGCGCGAGCTCGGACCGGTTCTCACCGGGCTGATGGTAGCGGGCCGTAATTCCAGCGGCATGGCAAGCGAACTGGGCTCCATGAAAGTCACCGAGCAGATTGACGCTATGCGCGCCATGGGAGTCGACCCTTCTAAGAAATTGGTCACACCACGCGTCGTCGCCAGCGTGGTTATGTTGTTTTTCCTAAGTATCATTTCTGACTTGGTGGGCCTGACCGGTGGCTTCTTTATTTCTTACATGCTGTTGGGGCTGGATCCCAACCAGTACTGGACCACGGCTTACCAGGCGCTACGCTTTGGGGACGTGTTCATGGGTCTATGTAAGCCCGTGATCTTTGGCTTCATCATTTCCAGCATCGGCTGCTACTACGGCCTTTCCGCCAAGGGTGGGACGCAAGGGGTGGGACGGGCCACGACCCAGGCCGTGGTGGCTGCATCGGTGCTTATCCTGGTCAGCGATTTCTTCATCACCCGGCTGCTTATGGGGATCTTCCAGTACTAACCATGTCGAGCCTCGCACCGCCGGCTGAGCAGCCCCAACCGATCGCCCCGCCCACGGTCGATCCTGTCATTCGCTTCGATAATGTTGAGATCGCTTTCGATCATCCGGTACTGGAGGGAGTTTCCTTTGAACTGCCTCGCGGTGAAACCAAGATCCTGATGGGTGTGGCTGGCACGGGAAAGACCCTGATCCTGAAGCTGGCGCTGGGATTGCTAAAGCCGGATGCCGGGCGCATCACTGTCCTGGCGGAAGAAATCACGCAGATGCGCGAGCAGGACCTGTTCGACCTGCGGCGCAAGATCGGAATGGTCTTCCAGGAGAGCGCACTCTTCGATTCCTTAACCGTAGAAGAGAACGTAGCCTACCGCCTGATGGAAGAAACCGGCAGGCTGACCGACGAAATCCATGCCCGCGTGCTGGAGGCGTTGCGTTTCGTGGAACTGGAGAACACCTTCAGCTTGTTTCCATCGGAGCTGTCCGGTGGCATGCGGCGACGCGTGGCCATTGCGCGCGCCATCATCACCCAACCGGAGGTGATCCTCTACGATTCACCCACCGGCGGCCTGGACCCGGTGACCTCGAATACCATCATCGAGCTGATCGTGAAGCAGCGCGACGTTTATGGGACGAGTTCGCTGCTGGTGACAAATCGTCTGCAAGACGCGTTCACCATGGCGAGCCACCATTTTGATCGGCAGCAGAACAAAATGGTGCCCGTCACCGACGCTAGCGCCGACGATCTACATACCAAGTTCTTGTTGCTGCGCGATGGACGATTCATCTTCGAAGGGACTGCCACGGACCTGCTCCGCAGCAACGATCCCTACATTCGTGAGTATCTGAGCTAGGACAACTATCGCGCTGCTGCCCCTGCCATCTCGGCCTGACGTTCCTGCATGCGTGCCAGGCGCTCCCGGCCTTCCGCAGAACCCTCCACGACTTTCTGTACGTTGGTAAGAAAATCCGGCATTCCTGACTTCCGGCGGAATTCCTCCAGAAACGGCTGGACCTTGGCATACACGAAATACATTTCCTGGCAGGTGTCATATGCGAGCAGCGCATTCAGCGTTCCGTGAACCACCAGGGATGCGACCATCTCCCAGTATCCGTAAACCTGCCTGATATAGGCATTTTCCTTGGTGCCAAACGCGTTGGCAATTGCGAGAAGGTCATCCACTGATTTGGGCGCCAAGCCAAATACGAAATTTCGGGCTTCGCGCATCACCGGCTCACGGCGTAGATCGTAGATCTTCAGGATAAGTTCAGCATCTTGATGTGTTGCTTGCGAGGTGCTCATGGGTTCTCCGAGGTACCTTAGGCTGGAAAAGCCGCCTTGACGACGGCTTCTCGGTTTGTTTGTTTGCGAGCTGATCACCTTTTCAGCGGGCTATTTGTGCGCGGAAGCCATCGCGGCGAAGGCCTCTTTAGCACGGCGCTCCATCTCGGCGGGGGCAACGTCTTCCACGTGTTGTCCCAAGGCCCAGCGATGCCCGAAGGGATCTGTGATCTGGCCGTAGCGATCGCCCCAGAACTGGTCCGCCAGAGGCATTACCACCGTAGCCCCCGCGGCCACCGCTTGCTTGAATAGGCTGTCAACGTCTTCTGGAACGTAAAGATTCAGCACCACTGGACTGCCGCCCAGCGTCTTAGCCGAGGCGGCTCCCATGCCGGGAAATTCGTCAGCCAACATAAGCTTGGCGCCCCCGACGCTCAACTCCGCGTGCATTACCTTTCCGTCGGGCGTTTTGTGTACGCCCACGATCTCGGCCCCAAATGCACTCTTGTAGAAGTCCAAAGCTTTGGGAGCATCATTGACGATCAGGTGGGCAATGATGGTCCCGCTTTTCAATTGTCCTGCCATGTTTCAACTCCTTTTCACAGGAATGCCCGGCTTATGGCCGGGCGGTTTGGATTGACAAGACTTCCATTATGCAACAGCTACCGGTTGAATTTCCCGCGAGTAGTCACATTTAACCGTACTTTCATCACCGGATTTCTTCTTTCCGCGGCCCTTGCCAGCGGTCTTGGGTTCGTCGCTTTCAGTACGTTTGTTATTCGGACAAACCAGGAAGGTGCCCGACTTCAGGTTCTTCTCCAGCAGATAGGGGCTGCCACACTCGGGACATGGCTCAGCCACGGGCTTGTAGGCGGAGGTGAACCGGCACTTCGGATAGTTCGAGCAGCCATAGAAGAAGTTGCCGCGGCGGGCTTTTTTCTCCGCCAGCTCACCGGTGCCACAGGCCGGACACTTCACCCCGATGTAGTTCTGCTTCACCCACTTGCATTCCGGATACCCGCTGCAGGAAATAAATTCTCCGTAGCGGCCATGCCGCAGCAGAAGATTGCGTCCACACTGTGGGCATCTTTCGTCGAGCGGGATGTCCGGGACTTTCTTGGCCTGGTCGAGACGGCGCGTGGTCTTGCAGTCGGGATATCCGGTGCAGGCCATAAACTGGCCAAAGCGCCCGCGCTTCAGCACCATCGGTCGGCCACAGTTTTCGCAATATTCTTCCTGGGTGGTTTCCTGCACGTCGGCCGAGTCAAGGTCGGGCAGGTCAATGGGATTTTCCTTGGTAAATGTGCAACTGTTCGGATCAGATTTGTCATACGCGCTGCACGCATAGAACGACCCATGCTTGCCCCACTTGATGACCAGCGGCGAGCCACACCGCTCGCACTTCTCGTCGGTGGGCTTCTCCATCCGCTTCACGTTCTCCATGTGCTTTTCGGCGTAATGAAGCTCCTTCTCGAACTTCTTGTAGAACTCGGCCAGCGCGTCGGTCCAGCGCTCCTTGCCGTCCTCGATCTCGTCGAGCTCTTCCTCCAGCCGCGCCGTGTATTGCAAATCGAAAATGTCCTTGAAGTTCGCAACCAGCAGATCGGTAACTACGAATCCAATTTCCGTGGGAATAAACTTTCCTCCGATCTTCTGCACGTATTGCCGCTCCTGGATGGTGCCAATGATGGCTGCATAGGTAGAGGGGCGTCCGATGCCGCGCTCTTCTAATTCCTTTACCAGCGAGGCTTCATTGAAACGTGGCGGAGGTTCGGTGAAGTGCTGTTCGGCGTCCACACCCTTCAGCGTGAGTTTCTGGCCTTCGGCCAGCACCGGCAGCTTGTGCTTGAGCGCCTCGTCTTCTTCGTCCTTGGCATCCTTCGATTCTTCGTAGACCTTCAGGAAGCCTTCGAACTTGAGCACCGAGCCAGTGACGCGGAAGCGATAAACGTCGTTGCCGTTCTTGGCGTCGATCTCGACCGTCGTCTGGTCGAAGACAGCAGGGTTCATCTGGGAGGCGACAAAACGCTGCCAGATCAGCTTGTAGACCTTGTACTCGTCCTCATGGAGATACGGCTTGATTTGGTCCGGACGCCGGAAGGCCGACGTCGGACGAATGGCTTCGTGCGCCTCCTGGGCGCTCTTCTTCGACTTGTAGGTATTCGGCGCTTCGGGCAGGAATTCCCTGCCGTACCCCTTACCGATCAGTTCACGCACCTCGGCCACGGCATCATTCGATACCTGGGGCGAGTCCGTACGCATGTAGGTAATGAGTCCGACGGTACCTTCCTCGCCGAGATCAACACCTTCGTACAGGCGTTGAGCGATCATCATGGCGCGTTTCACGCTGAAGCGCAGCTTCCGCGAAGCATCCTGCTGGAACTTGCTGGTGGTGAACGGCGCTGCCGGACTGCGCCGGCGCTCGCGCTTGTCCACCGAGCGTACGCTCCAAGCGGCAGCTTCGACGGCAGCCTTGATCTTGGCCGCATCTTCAGCGTTGCCGATTGGGGTCTTCTCGTCGCCGACCCCAATGAACCGCGCCGCGAAGGTCGGCGGCTTGTCAGCGTGCAGGTGGGCGTCGATCGTCCAATATTCTTCCTTGACGAACGCCTTGATCTCACGTTCGCGCTCAACGATCAGGCGCAAGGCCACGGTTTGCACGCGTCCGGCGGATATTCCACGACGCACTTTGTCCCACAATAGCGGCGACACTTGGTAGCCGACCAGCCGGTCGAGAACGCGTCGGGTCTGTTGGGCATCCACCAGGTTGCTGTCAATGTCGCGCGGGTGGAGAAACGCCTCCTGTACGGCTCGCTTGGTAATTTCGTTGAAGGTTACGCGACGAATACTGACCGCACCCTTCTTTTTCTTCCTTTTGCCATCCACCGAATCGCCGCCCAGTTCTTCGGCGAGGTGGGCTGCTATGGCCTCTCCTTCGCGGTCAGGGTCAGGAGCCAGGTAGATGGTATCCGCCGTCTTCGCCAGCTTCTTCAGACGGGCTACGACCTTCTCCTTGCCGGGAATGACGACGTATTCGGTCGCGAAATTTTCGTCGAGATCGACCCCGAGCGACTTCTTGGGCAAATCCTTAATGTGGCCCAGCGAGGCTTCGACCTCGTAGCCCGAGCCCAGATATTTTTGGATCGTCTTCGCTTTAGCGGGCGACTCGACGATGACTAAACCTTTTGACAATGGAACCTCAATCTTGCGAATTACGCTTACGAAGCTAGCACGGTTTCGCAGTCTGCGAAACCGTGCTGTCAGCCATCAGCCGTCAGCTATCAGCTAAGTCGCGCTAAATTAGCTGCTTAGGCAAGCGTGGGGCAGCGTTGGCTGGGTGTTTCGCTTTCGCGGTCAACTGAATCTTCCTCAACAGAGAACTCAGCATGCGCTTCGTTTCTACAACCCGTGTTGTCAATCGCTCGTAATCTTCCGGGTTGATGAAACCCAAGTCGCGAGCGAGAAGCAAGTGATATTCGGATTCGCTCGCTGAGCCAAACGCAATCTGAATGAACTTAGCAAACTCAAGCTGCGTTCGACCGCACCCTTCCGCAAGGTTTGCAGCAATCGAAGCAGCTGCGCGGCGAACCTGGCTTGTCAAGCCGAACATTTCGGCTCGCGGGAAGCCTTCCGTAACCTGGTAAACCTGTAGGGTGAATTGATGAGCTTTATTCCATACTTCGAGATTTCTGAAATTCTGCACGGCCTGACTCCCTTTTGGTTTAGCTGATAGCTGACGGCTGATGGCCGACAGCTAAGACGGCGCTAGGCGCCGTCACATTGTCCTCACAAAGTACTTCCCCGGCATCTGCCGGATGCGGCCGCTCAGTTCTAGTTCGAACAGGGCACTGAATATCTCGGACGATGAAAGGTACGATGTCAGGCGCTCGACCAGTTGATCGATGTGAATTGATTCGTCCGCTCGCATCAGGGCATAGACCCTTTTCTCGCTCGGTGGCAACTGCGCCGCCTCAAACAGTGATGACGAAACGCCCTCCTCCGATGCACGAGGCTCCGGCGGGGTGAGCGTCAAACGAACATCGGCCGGCAACGCTTCCCATACATCTTCCCAGGTGGCTACCAAAGCGGCGCCTTGTTTAATCAATGTGTTAGGGCCCCAGGAAAGCTTATTCGTGACGTTTCCCGGCACCGCGAAGACCTCGCGCCCCTGCTCCAACGCACAGCGCGCCGTCACCCGGGTTCCGCTGAACTCGCCCGCCTCAAGCACTAAAACACCCACCGATATGCCGCTGATCAACCGATTACGGATGGGAAAATTCTGTGGCGCTGGAAAAGTTCCTAAGGGAAACTCGCTGAGGATGGCCCCACCTGTGGCGAGTATCTGATCGGTAATTTTGCGGTTCTCCGCGGGATAGACGACGTCGATTCCGGTCCCCCAGATTGCAACGGTGTGACCGTGCGCCTGCAAGGCCCCACGATGGGCGGCGGTATCGACACCCCGCGCCATCCCACTGAATATGATGAGCCCACGGGCCGCAAGGTCGCAGGACAGTCGCTCGGCCATACCTGTTCCGTAGGGCGTTGGATGCCTTGTACCAACCACAGCAACCCCTGGTTTATCTATGATTTCGGCGCTCCCCTTCAGGTAAAGCACGAGTGGCGGATCATAAATCTCGAGCAGCCGTCTCGGAAACTCAGCATCACCCGGAACGATCACTTCAGCTCCCAATTCCCTGGCATGATCGAATTCGGCATTGGCCAGGTCCATCGACTTGCCCAATGCCAAACTTTGCGCCGCCGCCGCGGGTAGCCCAGCCGCTTCCAGTTCGGTGAGGGATGCTGTGAACAATCGATCTATGCTGCCGTACATCTCGACCAACTTGCGCCCGCGTCCGGCCCCCACGCCGGGAGTCAACGACAAAGCCAGCCATTGCCGTTTGCGGGTTACTGCGTGATCGTGAGCTCTCACCGGCGCTTCCGCTTGCATACCCACTCTCCCATTGCGACGAATTGGCTTCGGACAGTCGGACAGTAACCAATCGCACGGTTACCGTCAAGGGAGTCCATCACCAGCCGACGTGAGGAAGCTCTTCTTTGACCGGAGTCCCGTCCGTCGGCTTTGCTAGACTCAATTGTCTATGCCTCAGCTGCGTATGTCCGCTATTTCATTTCTGAATACCGCACCGCTGATGTGGGACTTCGAACACGGAGACGCGGCCCGGGATTTCGCCATTGAATACACAATTCCCTCGGCGTGCGCGGCCGCCTTGGCGGCGAACCAAGCTGACATTGGCATTATTCCGGCCATCACTTATGCGGAGATACCTGGGCTGGCAATCTTGCCGAATATTGCAATCGCCGCCAAGGATTTTGTCCGCTCGATCCTGCTGATCAGCAAGAAACCCATCGAACAGGTAGAGACGGTTGCAACAGACACTTCCTCACGCACTTCGGTTGCGCTACTACAGGTGCTGTTCACCAAGTTTTTCGACGGGAAGCGGCAATTTACCCCGCATGCGCCCGAGCTTGGCGCAATGTTGCAACATCACGACGCGGCACTGCTTATCGGTGACGCAGCGCTTGCTGTAAGCGCCAGCAAAGAGTACTTCCTGTATGACCTGGCGCATCTGTGGCACGAAAGGACGGGCAAACCGTTTGTCTTCGCTTTCTGGGCCATACGACTCGACTCACTGGATCGAGCACCACGCGATCTTGACCTGGTCAAAGTATTTCAGCGCTCCCGGGATCATGGCCTCGAGCCGGAGAACCTTCGTCGGATTGCCCATGAGTGGTCAACCAAGCTTGGGCTGAGCGAAAGTGACATTCATACCTATCTCACGGAGAACGTCCATTACTATCTCGACCGCCAAAATCATGCCGGGTTGCAGCTCTTCCTGCAATATTCGCAAGAGATCGGACTCATCCCGGCCTCTCCTGAGCTCCGGTTCTTGGGACCGGTCGCCTTCGGAAGCCCCCGGAAACAGGCAGCCCCTTAGCCTCGACACGTTCTCACATCCGCTGGTCTGGTCGATCCCCTCGTTCCAGCAGGACAGACGCTACATTTGTGTTGGCTGCAACCTGAGTCAAGCGGATCCGTTTCGGCGCGCCTGCAAACCCTTCGTCGTTCCGCCGCTTGCAACCCCATGGGATAATCGTCCCCGCGAGGCTGGCCGCGATGAAAAAGTGTGACATCGTCATGAAGGGTGGAATCACCTCGGGCATCGTCTATCCCGGCGTGGTTTGCAAACTCGCTGAGAAATACCAATTCCAGTAGGTCGGAGGGACGTCGGCAGGAGGGATAGCGGCAGCCCTCACCGCCGCCGCCGAACTGGCGCGCCGCCAGGGGCGCCACGTATTCCCCGAGTTGGCGCAGGTCCCAGCTTTTCTCGGTGCTGATTCCGAGCAGGCCAGCGGTTCCAATCTCTTCAATCTCTTCCAACCCCAACCGGGCATGAAGGGTCTATTCCACTTCGCCACGGCCTTCTTGCTTAAAGGATTTATTCCAATCGTTGGCGCTGTGCTCCGGGTGCTGTGGTTCGAGGTCTTGTTAGGCGTCGCTTTCGGCGCCGTGATCATCTATTTCGGCTGGCAAAATACCGGATTGAAGTTTTGGCTGGTCTGGGCACTCGGTATGCTCGCCATGATCGCCGGCATCTTGCTGTTCGGCCTGCTCGGCCTCGCGCTTCGTCTCCGCCGCTTGTCCAGCCATCACTTCGGATTCTGCTTCGGATACACGAAACGCACGAGCGACAAGCAACCCATATCCCTGGTCGAATGGCTGAACGAAAGGCTTAACACTTTTGCTGCGCTGCCGCCAGGCCAACCGCTCACCTTCGGTGACCTGAAAAATGCAGGTATCACCCTGAAGATGATCACCACCTGCCTCACCTTTGGCAGACCATTTACGCTTCCCTTCGAGTCGCACGAGTTCTACTTTTCCCCTGAAGAGCTAAGCAATTACTTTCCCGCGGAGGTCATCACCTGGATGGAGAATCATTCGCATCAGGCAAAGGACGCCACGGAACGTCACGGAAGGAAAATTGACCTGCAGGGCTTAAAGCCATTGCCAGATCCTGACAACCTTCCCGTGATTCTGGCGGTGCGGCTGAGCTTGAGTTTTCCATTTCTTTTTTGCGCCGTACCCCTCTACGCGGTGGATTTCAGCCGCGGGGAAAGGGCCCCCGGCGAACCGGTACCGGCGAAACGTGTTCCCGGTGATGCCCTCGGAGCGGACGAGCCCTTCACCCCGGAACGTGTATGGTTCGCCGACGGCGGTATCACCAGTAATTTCCCCTTTCACCTGTTTGACAGTCCTATCCCGCAGTGGCCGACCTTCGGTCTCGACTTGGCCGACCTGCGGCCCGATATGAATGACAAATCGCCTCGAACGTGGATGCCGACTACCAATGGCGGTGGCATCGCTCATCTTTGGACTCGGCTGGGCACCACTGCCAGTCTTACCGGTATTGGACCTTTTGCCGCTTCCATGATCGACGCCGCGCGTAACTGGTTGGATAACCTTCAGGCCACGGTACCCGGATATCGAGACCGCATTGTCCATGTTTTCCTCAACCAACTCGAAGGGGGCCTGAACCTGAACATGCCGGACGACGTCGTCAAAACCTTGAGCGGGTATGGAGAACAAGCCGCCGACCACTTGATCCAGCATTTCATTGATGGAACCGACGGCGGCAAGCCTACTGCCATGACATGGGACAACCATCGTTGGATCCGTTATCGTTCCAGCGTTTCGCTGCTGGACCAGTTCATCGCCGACTTTGCCGATTCGTTGGAGCATCCTGAGCCCGGCGACACCAGCGTTATGGCTTTGATCAATCGCAGTGAACACGATCCGCCGTCCGGCTACCGGTTCACCCCCGAGCAGCGCCAGGATGCCCTCGACGTCACCGGGCAACTGACCAGCTTGGCCGCCGGCAAGAACGACAGGAAGCTCGAGGAAGACGCTCCCCGACCCGAACCGGCGCTGCGCGTGCGGCCCCGATTCTAAGGCGGGAAGCCCTCCGTATCAGGCCGCGTCTTCAGACGTGCTGCGACAGGTGTGTAGAATTCATCTCCATGCGACATAGTTCCCGCTTCTGGCTTCTAAGCCACACAGAAGCTAGAGCGGTTCACCGGTAGGTGTATTCAGGTGGAGCGGACCTTCAGCTGCGCAATACGGCTGGCCTCCACATTTTGAGCTTTCAGCCCACTGCACCGCAGCGAGCTGAAAGCCTCATCTATAGTGCAGTATTGACGCGGCGCTGAAGGGGCTGTTACGAAACCCACTACTGATCCGCTGTTGTGGGACAAAACATGCGCCAGCCGCAGCGCGGCGGCAGAGTTTAGCCCAGCGTTTGCCGGGGTCCCCGAGCCACGCCGCTTTTGCGTGGATTGGCATGGTTGAGCGCTGGGAGACAGCAAGTGGGAGATCCCGAGTCCGCTTTAGCGGACGGCAGGAGTTTCGTAACGGCCTCTGAAGGCCCGCACTACCCGAGCTTGGCGAAGCCGTCAATTCGGAATTGTTAGAAGAAGTTCCGGGAAAAAGACCTATGCACCTCGCCACCGCCATGGTCTTCAACAAAACGATCTGGCACGTGCTCCGGCGTCTCGGCGGCCCGGGGTTGATTGTGCTCGGACTGGTGGACAATTCCGCCATTCCGCTGCCGGGCAGCATGGACGCGCTTACCATTGTCCTCTCGGCAGCGCACAAGGAACCGTGGTGGTACTACGCGATCATGGCCGTGATCGGCTCGATCATCGGCGGATACCTGACCTACCGGCTCGGCGCGGAAGGTGGCAAGGAGACGCTGGAGAAGAAGATATCCAAGAAGCGCGCCCAGAAGATTTACAACATCTTCGAACGCTATGGATTCTGGTCAGTAGCCGTCGGAGCAATCGCTCCTCCTCCTGTTCCTTTTGTTCCCTTTCTCGTAGCGGCCGGGGCCATGCACTATCCGCGAAGAAATTTCCTGGCTGCCCTGGTACTAGGACGTGGAGTCCGTTACACCGTCCTGGCGTATCTGGCATCAATCTACGGACGCCAAATCCTGCGCTGGCTCGGCCGCTATTACGAGCCGCTGCTGTATGCATTGTTAGCGCTGGTGGTAATCGGAGGGCTGGCGGGACTGTACTTCTGGTGGCGCTATCAGCACCAGAAGAAACAGCACCGCAGCAATGCTCCCGGGTCTATGCACGATGCTGCGTGACAGGAGACTGCCCAACAATTAGCATTCGGCTGTTAAGTAAAGGAGTGTCCCCATGAAGCTTCGCAACATTGCACTTGGTTTGACCGTATTGCTCGCGGCGACCTCGTCATCGTTACTCGCGCAGAGTACGGCCTCCAGCGGCTCGGCTGGTGGCAAAACAGCACAGACCAGCAAATCGACGAGCTCGGCCACATCGGCGTCTGAGAAAATCGACATTAACAGCGCCAGCAAAGATCAACTGAGCGCACTGTCGGGGATTGGCAGCGCGTACGCGCAGAAAATTATCGATGGCCGTCCGTACCACTCCAAGCGCGACCTGCTCACCCGCAAGATTGTTCCGCAGAGCACCTACGACGGCATTCAGGATAAGATCATTGCCCATCACACCACCGGCGCGAAGAGTAAGAGCAGTACAGGTACGGCTCCCAAGACTCAGTAAGCGGATCATCAGGCTGGCGCTCCGTCGGCCTTCTCGTTTTGGCGGCGTAGGCGATGGAGATCCGGCACTGATGACTCAGGCGAATATCCACCGCGTCGGGGCAGTGGCGAACTGCTTTTCGGGAAGGGCAAATACGACGCGCGGCGCGACTCTGAAAATCACTCCGCCCATCCGAGGATCGTAAGGCCAGCCATATTTCTTCTTGCTTGCCGCGGACAGCGCGGGGGGTAGCGCGTCGTAGCCGACTTGTTGAGCGACGCCTTCGACGATGACCAGCTCTTCCAGGTTCTCATTCACCAGGATGCAGTTTGGGTTCGCCACCAGGTTCCTTGCTTTGCGCGTGGTCTCGCCGGTACCGAAGTAAAAGGCATCCTCGAACCATAGGCCGTGCATACCCATCGCGTGCGGCCGGCCGTCAGGCCGAACGGTCATGATCACGTAATTGTGGGATTTCGTCAGCCGCTCCCGTGCCCAGTTCCAGTCGAGCAGCCCTTTGGCTGATTTCGAAACGCCATACCCCAGCATCACCGGCCGACTCGCGCGAGGCTGCTTCGCGGCGGCTACACCAGGAATTACTTTCGTCGGAGCGGGCTTGCGCTTTGCAGACTTCTTCGGCATCAGCAGATTGGAACTCGCGATGCATCGATAGGTCAATAGCCAAGACTAGGGCTGCGTGTTCTCTGTGAATCACTCAAACTTCCAGCGCGTAGCGCCTTGGGGGAATTGCTTCTCGGGCATGGCAAACGCGGCCTTGGGACGGACCTCGTAAACCGGCCCACGCTGGGGGTCGAGGTCCCAACCATATTTCGCTTTGTAGTCGGTGAATGCTTGCTGCGGAATCTTGTCGTCGTCGAGCTTGCGTGCCATGCCCTCGATGATGATCGCTTCTTCTGCATTTTCAGTGCATACCACGCACCTCGGATTCTGCTGAAGATTGCGGGCTTTGCGGCTGGTGGCGCTGGTGCTGAAGTAATACGCGCCGTCGAGCCAGATACCCCAAACTACCATGGTGTGCGGCGCACCATCAGTTCGTACGGTTGTGAGCCAGTAATTGTGTGATTTGCTGAGGCGTTCGCGTGCCCATCCCCAAGGCAGCGCATCCTCTAAGGACTCCGGAACACCGTAACCGGTCATGTGGGGACGCGAAGCCCGCGGTTCGGAACCACCACTCTTGTCCGCCATTGTTCAACCTCTGGCTATGGCAGGTTATACGCAAAGTACGGCCCGGTGCCTCCCGGCGTGCTCATATTCTCAATAGCGGTAAACACGTCCCTCCCGAAGAAGAACGATAGCCCCCAGTCGAAGCTGGAAGTCGATCCGCCGCCGGGCGGCCCGCCGAGTGTGCTGAAGGCAGTGTTGTTGGTGCTGAAAAGAGTAATTGTGTTTTCAACACTGAAGTTGGTTGTAGGACCGGTCTGCCCGCCCGTCCCTTGATTGACGGCTGTGAGGTTGTCGGGAGAGATTGTCGGACAGTACCAGGAGTTGGCGGGAAGGGGGCTGCCACATGCCGGTATGCTCGCGTCGGGAAAGAAAAACCCGTTAGAGCCGCTGTCGATGAAACTTGAGGGGTAGCTGGTACCGTTGAACATCGTTGTGAAATTGCCAGTACTATCGGACACCGGGTAGACCGTGGAACTGCCCAAGCCGTTATTGGATTCCGTACCGATACCGAAGATCAAAGAGCCGCTCGCCGTCAGCGATCCCCCGTCAGGGACGGACGGAAACTGCAACAGCACTCCATTGTTGTCGGTCGCAAACATTGCTACCGGATTCGGCAGTTGCTGTGCCACTGTGACGTAAGTCGGAGTGCAACCGGACGAAGGGCAGTCATAGTATTGCGCCGGGATGGTCATATTCGCGCTTGTGCAGGCGACACCGCAATCCTGCTGGAAAAGTCCCATCCCAATCAAAGCATTGGCGCCAAAGGCGTCCACGCTTACGCCCTCGTTCCCGCTGGTCCCGGTGCTTTGACTGGAACAACTGCTCGGGACCGGCGGCGAGCTCGTCGCGGGAATCATGATTTGCACTGGCACGTTAGAAGCTGTTTCGCCAGTTCCGGTAATGGTGATGTCTGCCGCAGCGACGGGTCCCCACACATACCCATCCAGAAATACCAGGCACTCATCCAGCGGATTACCACTGGAATCGTTCTGCTGCGGCAGTGTGATACTCAACACGGAAGAGATAATGCGCAAGCCAGATGAACCAGTATCGACCGTTACGTGATCGATCGTCTGACACTGCGTCGTACTTCCGGGCTCGCAGACGGTGACCGTGACGAAGGGCACGTTGACGTCGAAAACGTTCTGCGGGTCCGGGCCTTGATCCACGACGAGCGGGGCAACGTTGTTCGCTGCTGCGGTCGGTGTCACGGTGACCGTCGCAGTTCCCGACTTGGTGGCATCCTGGGTCGACGTCGCAGTTACCATCACCGATGTGCTACCGCTCACGATCGGCGCGGTTAATAAGCCGGCGGACGATATCTGACCCCCATTAGTGCTCCAGGTGACAGTCGAACTGAAACTCCCGGTGCCAGACACCATGGCCGAGCATTGGCTGGTCTGCCCTGACGAGACCGTCGAGGGCGAACACGACGCGGTGACCGAGGTGATCGTTGGCGTGCTGCCGCCGCCGCCACTGCTACTGCCGCCGCAGGCTACCATTGCTCCGAGACTGCCCAACACGAGCACTATCCCCAGATTACGCACAGCATCTCTCCTTTAGCGGATATCGCTGGCTTTGACGCCTTGGGGCACCAGTTGCGGGATGTATGCCTGTCCCTGGAAACTTCGCACGTGTCCGCTTTCATACATCACCAGACCTGGAGTCTCGATCGCGACAGGACCGCGCCTTCGGTGCTGTTGCTGTGCCGACGATGCCTCTTGCTGGGCTTGCTGCGCCTGCTGATAGTAGGGACCAAGAAGCTGCTGCAGATCGGGCTTAAATTGGCCCTCCCACGCTACTCCAAACACAATGCCCGAAGGAGACACGAACTCTCGTACCGTGGTTTGCATCGGAACCGTAATCTCATGCACGACGTAAGCGCGATTGTCCGTGCTGCGCAGTGTGCCCTTCATGCGGGCCTGGTCGGCGAGAACGGACGCGGCGTTATCGCCCAGGACGGCCCGTGCGGGGAGAGGTAGCCCAAAAAGGAGCGCGGCTCCCAACAGTCGTACACATGTTCCTAGGTAACATCTTGGCAAGTTCATTGGGTTCACCGCCTCCACCCGCAACGGCATACGAGCGCCTCCGCTGTAAACTCCGTTTGCCCGGGATTGTTGCGCGCCCAGTACCGCTCAGCTTGGATGTACTATCCTATGCCTAAGGTTCTCTGGCTAACAAATAGAGGTCGCTTCCCGTGCGCTCTCTGCCCGGTTAGAATGTCACTGTGGGTTGTGCGCTGTATGTCTCTGACCAAAGCTGAAGCGCTCGAAATGTATCGCTCCGATGACCTCATTGGCATTGGGATGGAGGCCGACGCGGTGCGCCGCCGATTGCATCCCGACGGCGTGGTGACGTACATCATCGACCGCAATATTAACTACACCAACTTCTGCACTGAGTACTGCACCTTCTGCGCCTTCTACCGTCCGCTGAAAGGAAAGATGGCGAAGGAAGGATACCTCCTCGATTTCGAAACTATTTACGAAAAAGTGCGCGAGACGGTGGAATTGGGAGGTACGGGGGTCCTGTTGCAGGGTGGTCTGCATCCCGACCTGAAAATCGAATGGTACGAATCGCTACTGAGCGGGATGAAGCAGCGCTTCCCCCAAGTCCATCTGCATTGTTTCTCCGCGTCGGAGATTATCTGCATTGCCGAAGTCAGCAGTCTCACCATCGAAGACACCATCAAGCGCCTGCGCGACTCGGGACTCGACTCCATCCCCGGAGGCGGCGCCGAGATACTCGATGACGAAGTGCGCTATAAGATCGCGCGCTTGAAGTGTCTCACCAACGACTGGCTCAACGTGCACCGCACCGCTCACAAGCTCGGCATGAGAACGACAGCGACCATGATGTTCGGCGTCGGCGAAACCTATGAGCACCGCATCAACCACTTCCAGCACATCTACGACCTGCAGGAAGAAACCGGCGGCTTCACTGCGTTCATCCCGTGGTCATTCCAGCCGCAGAATACCGCGCTCGGCGGCCGAGGATGGGACGAAGCCACCGCTGTCGAATACCTGAAGACGCTGGCCATCGCCCGCTTGTTCCTCACCAACTTCGAGAATGTGCAGTCGAGTTGGGTGACGCAGGGCTTGAAGGTTTGCCAGACCGGCCTACGCTTCGGCGGCAACGACGTCGGCTCAGTGATGATCGAGGAGAATGTGGTCCGCGCCGCTGGAGTTCGCAACTGCACTACGGAAGAAGAGCTGCGCCGCATCATTCGCGATGCCGGCTTCCGTCCCGCCCAGCGGGACACACTGTACACAAAGTTCTTCCTGAACTAGCATCCGCCACCGAAGCCGACTTAGATTTTTCCGGCCTTGAAGGGGCGGACCTTTAGGTCCGCCGTCCTGATCCCTATTGTTATTGTCATCACGAGCGGACTTTAGTCCGCGAAGGATCTGCTTTCTACTGGCGCAGAGCGGGGCCGCAATAGAGTGTGGCAGTCTCCTCGCCTGTCCGCAAAGGCAGCGGACAAGGGTGGGGCACGGTAAAGGATTTTACAGATTGCCTACGTCTGCGACGATAGCTGCTGCTTCAGCGGCCGCGAGACCCGTGGTTCGGTTGACACTCGGGACGCCCATTTCATTCAAGAATTGCGAGCGAGGCAGTCGCACCTGTGCCCTGTTCTGTAGGCGAAATGCGCTTGCACCTACGTGAAGAGCTGCGTGGCTGACGATACACGCCGCCATTGCTCGTGTTACGGAGACGTAGAACAGTCTGCGTTGTTCTAAAAGCAACCCGGTCGCCTGGATAGCTCTGAAGCTCGGCATAATGCCCTGCTCGACAGAGGGAATAAACACAACCTTGCCGCTGAGGCCCTTCGCTCCGTGCATAGTAAGAATCCTGATTCTCTTAGGCTGAACCGGGGCAGCCGTGTTCTGTGCGGCGCCCAATCGCTGATTGACCGCATTGATAATTGCCTCACGGTCCAACTCGTTGTCGGTCGAGAAAAAACCCAGTAATTCTTCGAGTGTCATCCCACCCGGCACGGTAGCTAGCACGGCATTCCATAGCGCCGTTGCATTCGCCAACCGTGCTGGAGCAAAAATCATCCCCAGCGTGTTGGCGACGTCTTGGGATCGGGCTGCCACTGTATCACTCAAGCTCCAACCACTGAGGGCACGAACGATATTCCTAACGCGAGTAACGGCGTTCGACTGCCGGGTATTCAGCCAATGAGGCAAAGCCGCTACGTAAAACAAGTCACGAAAATTCTGGTTATTAGCAATGCAGGCATCTCCGATGCCTTTTGCTGTAGGCGCACCGACTTGTGACAGTAATGCCAAGATCGAGCGATGAGCGACGTAGTCAGCCGGAGCCGAGGTGAGATCACGCGCAACACGCAGGATGCAGTAAACGGCCCTGACGCCGACGTCATTCGTAATTGGCTCGCCGCGCGGTTGTTCGTACGGCAGACCGAGGTTTCCCAAGGCCTGAGCAATCAGGTTCAACTGCAGCCCCCGGTCGGAAATCAGAATGACAATTTGATCCTCCTGCCCCGACATACCCGCATTAAGCAGCTGCTGGCAGGAACTCGCTACCGCATTGGCCTCGTCCTGTTCCGAGGCGAATGACCAAACATTCGCTCTTCCCATCACCGGTGGAGTTGCATTTTGATAAAGCGACACCGGATTTTTCGGCACTCTGTTGGGATTAACTACAATCATGGCACTGGCAGGATTCAGGACATTCGGCGTGCAGCGGAACACGTCGTTCAGAATATGCGTGCGGGAGTTCGGGTACCGACTCGGGAAGTTCACAATGCCGCTAGGGTCCGCATGGCGGAGAGAACTGTAAATGCTCTGATCATCGTCCCCAGCAATGAAGAGTACGGCGGTGCCCTGCGTTAATTGCCAGATAAATTGCTGGTCACATGCATTAAGGTCCTGAAACTCATCGACAATGAGATGCTCAATGGCCGGGAGCTGAGGTTGCTGAATGCTGCCCTGCCGAATAGAGTCCACACATTTGTACACGACCTCCCCAGGCAATACGCAGCAGTAGAGATTCGTCCGAGCAGCATGGAAGGCTGTGAATGCGGTTCTTTCAGCCTGTGAAATCGCTGCTTGGTTCAAGAACTGAGGATTAAGCGTTTGCCATGCTGCGTCATGGGCCAGCCTGATTTCTGAGGCACGGGTTGGTGAGCACCCAAGGGTGCCGGCAAGCTCCTGCTCGTAGACGTTCACACGCTCCCAATCATCCAAGACTCCCGGATTGGAGGGGTAAAGGGTTGCCAAGATATTAGCAACGCGCAAAATCCGCAGCGCTAGTGAATGCATGGTGGACACGTGCACATCGGCAACCGCCGCCGCACATGGCTGGCTTGCGCAGAATGCAGTTATGCGCTGCCGTAATTCAGTAGAAGCAGCAACGGTGAAGGAAATCGCATAGACATTTCGGGCTGTCGCGCCGTTGTTGAGAACCGTGGCGACCCGTTTTTCTATAGTCTTACTCTTCCCAGTTCCAGGACCGGCCACGAGGCGAACTTGTGGCGCCGCGTCCTGTGCGGCCTGCCACTGGCGTTGTTCTGCTGCAGCGCGTTGCGCCGGAGTTATTGCCATATGCGAAGCTTCCGAAACTTCAGTTGTACCAGTTCCCTGGTTTTCGTTGCCAGCGCTCCGTTCACCACGTTGACCGGGCGGGGACGGTCGCATAGAGTGGGCCTTCTGAGATCATCCGTAGCATCGCGGAAGCAAGCGAGGTCACGCGGCCATGGCGAACCCTGAACATCTCGAGATCCTCAAGCGAAGCTTCGAGGAGTGGAACAACTGGAGAAAGGGGTACCCTGCAGTCACGCCCGACTTGAGCGAGGCGAACCTCAAATGGATGAGCCCCGGTATCAAGAAGGTCAGCGAGACAAGCTTTCGGGTGCTCCCATTAACCGCGGATCTGCGCGGCGCGAATCTGCGCGGCGCGTACATGTATGGAGCGAACCTAGCCGGCACAGACCTCACTGACGCAAACCTCGGCAAAGCAAATCTTTCTGGTGCAATCCTCCGGGAGGCGACCTTGTCTCGAGCGAACCTGTGCCGGGCAGAGCTCAGCAACGCTGACTTCGGTTATGCGGACCTCAGGGAGGTGGGCCTCCGCGGTTCAGATCTCGCCGGAGCGACCTTCCGCCGGGCGAACCTGTTCGGGGCGGACCTCAGCGGGGCGGACCTCCGTCGAGCGGACCTCCGCAGCGCGAACCTCAGCGGAGCGGACTTCAACGGAGCCCGGTTCGGCGGGACTGTTTTCGCTGATGTCGATCTGAGCGTGGCCAAGGGTCTCGAAACCGTCAAACACGACGGTCCTTCCACCATCGGCATTGACACCATTTACAAATCCCGCGGCAAGATTCCCGAGGTCTTCCTGCGCGGCTGCGGCGTGCCCGAGACCTTTATTGAATACATGCACTCGCTGGTGGTTAGCCCCATCGACTTCTACTCCTGCTTCATCAGCTACAGTCACGATGACAAGCTGTTTGCCCGCCGCCTGCACGATACGCTGCAAGGCCGCGGCATACGCTGCTGGCTGGACGAAAAGCAGCTCCTGCCCGGCGACGACATTTACGAGCAGGTGGACCACGGCATTCGCATGTGGGACAAGGTCCTGCTCTGCTGCTCCGAGCACTCGCTGGCGAGTTGGTGGGTGGACAACGAAATTGACACTGCCTTTGAAAAAGAACGCCTACTGATGAAAGAGCGCAAGCAGAAGGTGCTGGCCTTGATTCCGTTGAACCTTGACGGCCACCTGTTCAAGTGGCAAAGCGGGAAGGCAAAACCCGTCCTCTCGCGCCATGCACCTGACTTCACGGGTTGGGAGCAGGACCCGCACAAGTTCGAGGCGCAGGTGGAGAACGTCATCCGGGCGCTGCGCACTGACGACGGCGCGAGAGAGAAACCACCTCAACCGAAGCTGTAGCTACCGGATCCTCGTTCGTCAGAACAGCCTTACAGAAAAAACTAAACAGCAGATCCCTCGCAGGCTAAAGCCTGCTCGTGATGACAAAAATACGGTGCTCCGATGGCGCCCTTCGACAAGCTCAGGGCAGGCTCCAATGGCGCACCCCTTCAAATCAATTCAAAGCCGGGCTCTTTAGCAAATTGTGATCCTGCTTGTAACAAGCGCAGTGTGGCAGGCAAAGAAGACCAAGCAGGCTTTCATCGCTAGCCAATTGCTAAGAGCTAAGGGCTAAGAGCCGATTAGTGCTTCTTAACAGGCGCTCCGTTTCCTTGCTGGCTTTGCATGGTTTCGCCTGGGCGAAGCAAGGTTGGACGTGTCGGCTGCGGCGTGCTGGAAGAATCGTTCTGCGATTGCGGGGAAGCGTCGGAGGCCGCTGGGCTTGAATTCGAAGCTCCGGTTTGGCCAGCCGCGACTGTGGAAGGGTTGCTATCTACTGTCGAACCACCACCGGGCAAGCTTGCGCTTGTTCCCGAGCCAGAGCTCCTAGCCGGTTGCGATGGCGCACCTACCGCAGAAGTCGCGCTTGTCGCCGTGGCGTCCGTCTTGCTGACGGTTGCGCCGCTCCCAGTCAGCGCGGCGCTAGCATTCCTGGTCGCAGGCTCCGGATCGAACGTTACTCTCTCTTCCAGCAACTGTTGCAACTCGCTGTCGTGAGGGGCGGCAAAAAACCAGGTCAGCAGGTAGCCGTGTCGTTGGGTAATGGCCATCGCAACCGATAGCCGCCGCGAAAGTTCGTCGTTGGGAACTTTGAACCCGACGGTTCCATGCAGCAAGAGAAAGACTGCGCCATGCGAGGAGAAAGCCCTTGCGTCGCGCATGTCGCGCAAGACGGGATGGGTAAGCCCGACGAGCAGTAAGAAATCCCGAGCTGCTTGCGCGTCGGTTGCGCTGGAGGGAAACTTCACACCAGGAAAACACTCCGCCGATATCGCCGACAACGTCACCTCACCAAAATCGTCGTAGGGAATCTGTCCATTGGGTCCGGGTCGCTTGGCCCACACCGAAAACAAGGTACGGCTGCACGCTTTCATCAGTTGGCGTTCGGCAAAACCCGCATCCGGGGGACCACCGAGCAATCCATCCAACGAATCACTCACGCGCGCGCGTTCAATAGCCGGCAACACCGCTCCTTGAGACTCCGCAAACCATCCCGAAGGAACCTGGTAGCTGAGGCCGAGTGCAGGATTGCGGTAAACGCCGCCGTCAAGTTTGCCAGGGTCAATGTGGTTTCCCGGCGGATCGCTTTCCAACTGGGCCAGCCGATGCGATGAGATCGCCGGGCCTTCATACGCCTGAGCATCCGCCGTTATGTATTGGCGAACTTGGGAGGGCGCGAAGAACGCGATGTGTTGGAGAGATGACTCCAGTTCCTTCACCATGCTCTCGTTGCGTGCCCCCAACTGCACGAGCACCACATAGTTGTCGAGATTGGCGCCGGCCAGCATATGCTGATCGATGCCGCGACGGGTTTCGTAGAAGTAGAACTGGTGGCCGGCCAGCGTGGTCTTCGACAATCCCCGAAGTTCTTCCACTCCCCGGAACAGTTCCTGGTCAAGCGCCTTGCGAAGCACGGCTTTCGCATCCAAAGCTCCCCGTCCCCCCGGCGGGAGAGCGGCAATCGAAACTGCGGCGTCGGCGGGGACAGGACCACCCAGCTGCAATAGTTGGATCCGCCCGTCGGTGGCGACCGGTTCCGGAATCGGCTGCAGATGTGCGTCGGCCGGCAGATCCAACGAGAACCCGAAAAATTCGTTGGTGTAACGCGTGGACGAAAGGTAGGCTTGCTCGGGATAATGTGGCGCCGACGAGGCCGGGCTGGCCGTTGCTGGGGCGGCAGATGAAGCCGTTTGCCCGCTCAAAAAAAATGGGCAGCTCAGAACGCAGCCGAGCACTGCGGAAACTATTGCTTGCAAGGTCATCGGGTCCGGCTGGTTTCATTGTTAGCCGTTCGCGGATAAGAGTCAATGTAGCGGCCGACGCCACCGGGAAAATGGGCCGATCCTGGGTCTGTTTCGTTGTACCGATTTCAGCAACAGGCAGTCACCGCTGTCTGCGGCGGTCTCGTCGGGTACAATCGACCGGTTAGGGTGCTTTCCACCACGGCTGACTGCGGCGTGGCGGACCCTCTGCCGTCTTTCATCTTTCTCGCGGAGACTACATTCCTGAGCAGCGCGTTCAGTTTGACTTGCAACCTGCTGGCGGATCCGCATGGGCTGCGCCACTACCTGAGATCTCATTTTCTGGATCCAACATTTAAGGGACTTTATCATGCCAACGCCTTCGATATGGCGTTGCTGATTCCTTATTTTGTTGTCCTAGTGCTGCTGGCGTTCTACGGCATGCATCGCTATCAGCTGGTTTATCTGTACTACAAACACCGTAAGAATAAGGCGACGGAACCACCCTCGCACTTCGCCGAATTGCCCCGGGTCACAATTCAGCTGCCGATCTTCAATGAGCAGTACGTCATTGACCGCCTGGTGGAATGTGTTTGCAAGATGGAATATCCGCGCGACAAGCTGGAAATTCAGGTGCTCGACGATTCAACCGACGAGACTGTCGAGGTCGCGCAGGCGGTTGTTGAGCGCTACGCCGCGATGGGCCATAACATCACCTATCACCATCGCTCCAACCGCGAGGGCTTCAAGGCTGGCGCGCTCGACGCCGGTCTGAAGGTGTCGACCGGCGAGTTCGTCGCCATCTTTGACGCCGATTTCACGCCTCAACCGGAATGGCTGATGAAAGTCATCCACCACTTCGCCGACCGGGAAATTGGAATGGTGCAGACCCGCTGGACGCACCTGAATCGCACCTATTCCTACCTGACACAAGTCGAGGCCATCCTGCTCGATGGCCATTTCGTACTCGAGGACGGTGGCCGTTCACGCGCGGGCGTCTTCTTCAACTTCAACGGCACGGCGGGCATGTGGCGGCGGCAAGCGATTGACGACGCTGGCGGCTGGGAACACGACACCCTGACCGAAGATACCGACCTGAGCTACCGCTCGCAGTTGAAAGGATGGAAGTTCCGCTATTTGCAGGACGTAGAGTGTCCGGCAGAGCTGCCCATCGAGATGACGGCGTTCAAAACGCAGCAGGCGCGCTGGGCGAAGGGTCTGATCCAATGCGCCAAGAAGGACTTGCCGAAGGTGCTGGGGGCGAAGGTCTCGCGGCGCGAGAAGATGGAAGCCTGGTACCACCTGACCGCCAACATCAGCTATCCGCTGATGATCGTGCTCAGCACGCTACTGTTGCCGGCGATGATTATTCGCTTTTACCAGGGTTGGTTCCAGATGGTTTACATCGATCTGCCCCTGTTTCTGGCTTCCACATTTTCCATCTCAAGCTTCTACTTGGTTTCGCAAAAAGAACTGTTCCCGCGGACCTGGTATCGCGCGATTTGGTATCTGCCTCCCCTGATGGCGCTGGGCATTGGATTAACCATCACCAACAGCAAGGCAGTGCTGGAGGCGCTGGCTGGCCATCAGAGCCCATTTGCGCGCACTCCAAAATACCGCGTCGTCAACAAGCGCGATAGGGCCATCGCAGCCAAAAAATATCGCAAACGTCTGGGGTGGGTTCCGTATATTGAGTTGCTGATTGGGACGTATTTCGCGTTGACCGTCTGGTATGCCATCGCGAATGAAAACTACATCACGGTGCCATTTCTGTTTCTCTTCGTCTTCGGATATTGGTACACCGGGTTGATGTCATTGCTCCAGGGCCGCTTCGACAGTCTATTGCGCGAGCGCGGCGAGGAGCACAGCGCCAAGCCGTTTCCGGTCGGCGTGTAGGACCCTGCTGAAATTGGATTGATGCCTTTGGAATCGTCATTACGAGGGTTAGATGGGCCTGCGGGCCTCCGTAAAGATAAAAAGCCTTTTCGCCTGTCATCCTGAGCGAGCGTAGCGAGTCGAAGGACCCCTATACTGCTCATTCACTCTCTTACTGTTACTGTGATTTTAGACGGAGCGCATCGAGGAATCTGCTGTTATTGTCCCGGAACAAGGGCTGAGAAAAACAGCAGTGCCTCCACCGCGGAACAGTTTGCTGAAAAGTCGATTTCGGAGTGACCCGAAGGGGCGCAGCTAAAGCTGCGCCGCTCGGAAGCCCTTATTTTTGTCATCACGAGCCGACGTTAGTCAGCGAGGGATCTGCTTTTGCGAGTTTTCCAGCGAACTGTGAATCCGTTCGTGTCGGCAATTCAGAAGCGCAAGTCCGGCACGGCATCTCCGATCTGATATCCTGAGGTTCTGTGGTGATTAAGCTATTTTTTGCACTGCTGGTTCTGTGCACCGCAGCGCTTGTTATTGTCGCCCTGGCAATCCATTTCCGCGTTAAGCGGCATCTTCGGCAGGCGCAGATGGATGCCACGGTTCGGACGGTAATTGAAGGCGCTGCGGAAAGCACTACCAAAGAGAAAACTTCATAATCAGGTTGTCTTGGTCGCGAGGAAGAAATGTATAAAACTGCACTGCATACCGGGGCAAATGTCGCTGAATCGTCTTCCAGCTTGATTAAGCAGACGTGCATCGTGATTGGCGCCAGCGCCGTCATCGCCGTCTGCGCTCGGCTGGTTCTGCCGCTCCCGTTTACCCCGGTTCCCTTGACCTTGGCGAATTTTGGAGTGTTGTTGATCGGTCTGACCCTGGGAAGCCGGCGCGGATTTGCCGCCGCCGCGCTGTATCTGGCGTGGGGCGCGATGGGATTGCCCGTGTTCAGTCCGATTGGTCCGGGAGGCATCGCCCAGTTGTTCGGTCCCACGGCTGGTTACCTGTGGGCATATCCGGTGGTCGCCTTCGTGGCAGGGTGGATCGCGGAGCGCCGACCTTTCGGCTTCGCGCGCAACGTCGCGGCTGCCGTGATCGCCGAGGTGGTCCTGTTTGTCGGGGGCCTGTGCTGGCTCGCGATAATGACACACAGTTGGCAACGCGCTGCATTTTTCGGCTTGTATCCGTTCTTGGTGGCGGAACTTCTGAAAGTCACCGTCGCCGCCACCGCTGCACTTCGCTTGCGTCGCAGTTTGTGATTGCGGGCTGGTACGGGCTTGTACGCGTAGTGCGGGTCTGAACCTGCATTATTCATCTGTTTGGGTAGCTTTGAAGGGGCACGGCTTCAGCCGTGCCGTTACGTGGGCGTGGAAGGTTGGGCTTCAGCCCCTGAGGGAATTCGCAGTTCGTGTCAACAACGAAGTCCCTCAATGGCTAAAGCCACGCCATGATGTTAGCGGCTTATAGCACGGCTGAAGCCGTGCCCCTTCAAAAACGTGGGACCCTCATGAATAATGCAGGTTCAGGCCAGCACGACACAACCTGCAACCAACTCTGGAATTACACCAGCGTCACTTTTTCTATGAGCCGCAACACCGCCGAGAACGTTCGCGAGATCACCGTCGCCCATAGTCCCGACTCCGACGATGCCTTCATGTTCTACGGCATGGCAACCAACAAGATTCGTGTTCCCGGGGTGAAGTTTACTCACACCCTTTGCGACATCGAGGCCCTCAACCGCAAAGCCATGGATGGCTTCTATGACATCACCGCGATTTCCTTCCATGCCTATCCGTACATCCAGGACAAGTACGCAATCATGCCGAGTGGTGGAAGCGTCGGTGAGGGCTACGGCCCCATGATCGTCGCCTCGCGTAACATCCCGCTCGACGAGATCGCGCGTTGCAGAATCGCGGTGCCCGGCACCATGACCACGGCGTACCTGGTGCTCAAATTGTTCGCTCCCGATATCGCCACCGAGACCCTTTCCTTCGACCAGATCATTCCCAAAGTGCTCGAGGGTAAGTATGAAGCAGGACTGATCATTCACGAGGGCCAGCTCACCTTCAAACGCGAAGGACTGCGTCGCATCCTCGATATGGGTAAGTGGTGGCGCGATCAAACTGGACTTCCGCTGCCTTTGGGTGGCAACGCGATTCGCCGCTCGCTCGGCCCGGAGCTGATCAATTCCTGCTGTACCGCTCTGCGTAACAGCATTCAATACGCCCTCGATAATCGCGAAGAAGCACTGCAATACGCTATGCAGTTTGCTCGCGACCTGGATCCTCAAATGGCCGATAAGTTTGTCGGCATGTACGTCAACGAGCGCACACTCGATTACGGGAAGGATGGCCGCGCGGCGATCACCAAGCTCCTGGAGATGGGCCACCAGGCCGGCGTCATTCCCCAGAAGCCTAATGTCGAGTTCGCCGGCGATGCCGCAGTGCCTGCCACCAGCTAGCTCCAGGCGCACATTAGACGACCCTTTTTACGACTTCACGTATTTCGCCAGGAGGACGATTTGATTCGCAGCGTGTTCTCTCTTATCTTCGCCGCCGTTTTGACTCTGCCAGCTTTCGCGAAAAGTCAGCCCGCCGATCTCAGTTGGATCGCCACCAGCAACCGCTATGCCAATATGCTGATCGAAGTCGTCTTCAAGTACCATCCCGAGGCCGGCACGCAGCAGGGATTGAGCCAGTTCGACACCAAGGTTTCGCAGCCGACGCTAGCCAATGAAGACCAGGAGCGGCACGAGACTGAAGCAGTGCTGGCGAAGCTGAAGAGCGCCGCGGCCGAGAAGCAGCAGGAGGACGTCGCCGAGGACCTGCAGATCATGATCCGCAGGGTGAACCTCAATTTCAAGCGCCAGGACTTCCAGCGCGCCAATGAAGTGCCGTTCTACAACGCCAGCCAGATGGTATTCGGCGGATTGCAGGTCTTGCTCGACGAGCAAACTCCAGCCGATCGTCGCGCGGCTGCCGTGGTGCGCATCCGCGAATACGCCGGACTGGAGCCCGGTTACACCGCGCTCACCGACATCTTGAAGCAGCGCGTCACCGAGCAGATGGCCAAGCCGGGCGTGATCTATCCCGCACGGGTTGAGATTGAAACCGAGATGGCGCGCAATTCCAACTATCTGGATGGCATCGCCGCGCTGATGCAGAAATACAAACTGACCGGATGGGAAGAGCCGTTCGCCAAGCTAAAGACGCAGCTCACCGACTATGACGCGTGGGTGCGCGCGACGGTCCTGCCCAAAGCGCGCGACGATTTTCGCCTTCCGCCCCAGCACTACGCGCTCGACATGGAGAACTACGGCATCGACATTCCACCGGCGCAGCTTGCCACCATGGCACACGACGCTTTCATCGAGATCCAGGGAGAGATGAAGTCCATTGCGGAGAAGATTGCCAAGCAGCGCAACCTGCCTTCGAGCGATTATCGCGGCGTGATCCGGGAGTTGAAGAAGCAGCAACTCGTGGGTGACGCCATTCTTCCGTTCTACCAGGAGCGGCTGAAGCAGATCGAGAAGATCATTGTCGACGAGAAGATTGTGACCCTTCCTGATCGGCCCGCCCGCATTCGCATTGCAACCGCAGCGGAGACCGCCCAGCAACCTGCGCCGCACATGGTGCCTCCACCGTTCATCCACAACACTGGTCAGAAGGGTGAGTTCGTTCTGCCGCTGAACATCCCGGCTGGTCCGGGACAAACCTCGACCGAGAAGTATGACGATTTCACCTACGACGCGGCCGCCTGGACCCTTGCCGCGCACGAGGCACGGCCGGGACACGAGTTGCAATTCGACTCCATGCTGGAGCACGGGGTCTCGCTGGCTCGGGTTCGCTACGCGTTCAACAGCACCAATGTCGAAGGTTGGGGGCTGTATTCGGAATATCTAATTAAGCCGTACATGCCGCTCGAAGGCCAGTTGGTCTCGCTGGACTTGAGGCTGCAGCGGGCGGCGCGCGCGTTTCTCGATCCCGAATTGCAGGCCGGCAAAATTACACCGGCGGACGCTTTTCGGGTGCTGGAGCAGGATGTGGTGCTGTCGCATGCTTTTGCCGAGGAGGAGGTCGAACGCTTCACCTATCGGGCTCCCGGACAAGCGAACAGCTACTTCTATGGCTACACGAAGTTGATCGCATTACGCGAGGACACCGAGAAAGCGCTCGGCCCGAAGTTTGACCAGAAGAAGTTCCACGACTTCATTCTGGCGCAAGGCCTGCTGCCGCCCGACTTGATGCGCAAGGCGGTGATGGAAGATTTCGTTCCCGCGCAGAAAGCCGGTGCGACGCCCTAGACCAGTTCCTGGAGTTGTGTATCCGGCCGTTCGGGTAGTGCGGCGCTTCAGCGCCGCGTTGCGGCTACCATAACGACAGACCTGTGCCGACGGCTGAGGGCCGGCTCAGTTGGGAACGGACCGGGTCCACGCGGCGCTGAACCTTCGATCATTCACGAACCTAAGGTGTCATCCTGAGCGGAGCGCCCGCAAGGAATTTCCGACCCGCTTCTTTGACGGGTCGGGCGGGTGCACAGCCGAAGGACCCCTATAGCTGCCACAAATCACGGTGTAGCCACGTGGCGCAACAACGAGGGCGACCATAGGGTTCCTTCGACTCCTCGCTGCGCTCGTCGCTCAGGATGACAATGCAAGAAATTACATGGGTTCATGAATAATCCAGGTGAAGCGCCGCATTACCCCGACACCCGCAAGCAAAACAGGGCTAGCCCAGTGCGTCGGGGGTTGGTTAAGCTATTTCGACTTGTCTGTTCCGACGGCTTGCTTCTTCGCCATCTCGCTATAGCGACGCTGGATCTCCTCCGGTGAGACGTCCTCAATATGAGTACCAACCCACCACTGATTACCGAGGGAATCTTCGACACCGCTGCTGCGGTCACCATACGCCTCATTTGTAGGTTCTCGCAAAGACTTCCCGCCCGCAGCCACGGCGCGCTTGTAGACAGCATCCACGTCTTCGACATATAGGTAGAAGCCGGCTTGCTTTGGCGTCCACTGCTCACGTGCCTGGCCGATCATCAGCATCGAGTTGCCCAGGCGCATTTCGGCATGGCCAACCTTCCCCTTGTCGTCGGTGTGGCGATAGGTCTCCTCCGCGCCGAAGGCCTTCTTCAAGAAATCGATCTGCGCCTCCGCGTCTGCGACTGTCAGATATGGAGTGACCGTGTGGTATCCCTCTGGAATTGGTTTGACTGCCATAATTTTTTTTCTCCTCACCAAGTTAGATTACCGCTCCCGGTATTGTGCCCGATTCTGACACCCTGTGAAGCGCAGGTATTGTAAAAATTTGACCTACGTGGTGACCGGAACGTGATTCAGGTGCCGGGTGCGCTGCAGCAGGTAGGTTGACGGCGCGATACCCGCAAACGACTCGAAGTCGTGGATGAAGTGCGCCTGGTCGTAGTACCCGCAGTCGAGCGCCAGATCGGCCCAATCAATCTCATCCGCACCGTGCGCAATCTGCACAACTCGTTGGAAGCGGCTTACGCGGCTGAACAACTTGGGCGTCAGGCCAACCTGCTCGCCGAATAACTGGATGAACCGGCGTTGACTAAAACCGGCTTTTTCCACCACCTCCGCGACTGATCGCTGCCCATTGCCGCGCAACTCCTGAATGCCGAAGCTGACTGCGGGGTGGCGCTGCAGCGGCTTGGCTAGCTGCTCCAGCAGACAAGTCTCCAGGACGCCGAACTTACTTTCCGGCGTCGGAGCGACGAGCAAGCGCTCGCGCATCTTGGAAGCCGCTGAGCCCCAAAGTGTATCCAGCGCGATGGACTGGTCCACAAGCTCGCAGGCGGGCACGCGAAAAAACGGGAACGCTCCGCCGGGGCGAAAATGCACACCCATGGTGGCTGTTTGATCGCGGGTATCGATGACGAAGTATTGCGTGCGCGGGCCGGAAACGATGCAACCCGGCGCGCTGCCGCAACGCCGGAAGTTGCAGTCGTAGAGATGAATGAGGTCCTGGTGAAGGTTGATGACCAACTCCACCGTACAATCCGGCAGCAGGCGCTCCTTCTGGTGAACGGGCGCACTTCCCGAGGACAGCCAGAGCCGATCGACAAAGTCTGCCAATGGCGGTCGCGGTCTGTAACTCAGAAGCTGCATGGCCTCGCCTTACTGCGCTGGTTCAAACAACCCGGTCACCTCGCCTTCCGGTTCGGCGAACCAGGAAAACTGGCCCTACGCTTGAAGCTCCGGGCATTTTACACAAGTTTCGCCCTGGGAGGGCGAACCTCTAGTTCACCAGCCGGAGGGAATGCATAATCGGCAGAAGACTGGGCAGTAGGTCGCCTGCGGCATGGATCAACACGACTACCGCGAAGTTGCGGGTTCGCGCCCACAGTACGCCAAGAAAGAAGCCGGCCACCGAGGTCACGACAATCGAGTAGCCGGCGGCCATCAGGAAGGAAGGGTGCGCGCCCAGACCTTCGTGCGTCAGAGCGCTGCGCAAGTACAGGCCAGGAGCATGCGCAAGCCCGAAGAGTAACGACATCAAGACGATGCCTCCAACATCAGAGCGCAAGACGGCGCTGAGTCTAGCTTGCAGCAGCACGCGAAAGAAGAACTCTTCCACGACTCCTGCTTCCAGCGCCAGCCATACGAAAACAACCGGGATTCCAATCACGAGCTTGACCGCGGGCAGGTGCGCCTGTGCAATGTCACGCAATCCGCTGCCCAGCGCTGCCTGAAATCCCAGGAAGATAATCGACATAACCACCGCCACCACCAGGTGCCTCGGTCGCATGGAAATCGGCGTCAAGTCGCGTAACTTGTAGCCGAACAGCGAGCACATGATGATCACGGGAATAGCCACGAGAACTAGCAACTTGGCAGTCAGCAGCGCGAACGCGTCCCCCGGGTCGGCCGGAATGTAGCGATGAATCGCGCCCAGGCCCCACGTCAGGAAAGCCACCACCGGAATCAGGTACACCGCAATCGCCGCAAGCTCTTTTTGCGGTTGGCGAATGGAATATGCGAGTGACTTTACGCCAATGGTCAACAACCAAGCGACTAGGCTGAATCCGACGCCAACAATCGCCAGCACCAGCAGCGGCTCCGAGACAGCGAAGCCGCCTTCGCGTCGCATCGCCAGCAAAGTCGCGGCATAGAGCGCCAGATATCCCACCAGCAGCGCGATTCCAGTGCGTCTGTTTTTCGTGCTTGAGGCTTTGTCGGACGCCGCTACGGTCTGCATCATGAAATTGAATACGGAAGTGCCTAGTGGATTGTTTCGATTATTGGTACGCTGTTCGCGATTAACATGTGCCTCTGGAATTGTCATTACCAGAGAAGCGGGGAACCTGCCGTTGTTTGCGCCGGCAATGCCCTCCGGGGAAAGCAGCGGAGCCTCACGGTCATGAAGGTCGTTCGTGAGTAAGCGTCTGAGCAACACACCTTTTCGACGAAAAGCGTGTGTGGTGAAGTGGCTGGATGAACGGAAAACAGAGAATGTCAACACACCGCCGCCGCACCCGTGCGGAAGTTCAGCAGCTAGTAGAGGAGTTTGTGAGCAGCGGCATGCGACGCACCGAGTTTTGCCGGAGTCGGGGTTTGAGCTTCGGCACGCTGAATCGTCATCTTAAGAAGCAACGTTGGAAGAGAAAGAGTAGAAGAGCTTCTTCGGCCGGCAGGGCCGGCCGATTGGTGCCGGTGGAGTTGGCCGCCAGGAAATCGCCGATGACGCACGAACCGAGTTGTGGACTGGCCGTGGTACTATCCGGCGGGCGCCGGATCGAAGTACATCCTGATTTTGATACCAATACGTTAGAGCGCTTGGTGAGTGCTCTGGAGCGGGCGTAAACCGTGTTTGGACTGGGTCCAGCCACACGGATCTATCTGGCCGCCGGAGTCACCGACATGCGCAAGGGGTTCGAGGGACTGTACGGTCTGGTCCTGGATCGACTGTCGTGCGAGCCCCTGAGCGGCCATCTGTTCGTGTTCTGCAACGCTCAGCGCAATCGGTTGAAGGTCCTGGTCTGGGACGGTAGCGGGCTCTGGGTCTGTGCCAAGAGGTTAGAGAAAGGGCGTTTCACCTGGCCGCAATCCGGCGATGCACAGGGCAAGGTTGTCCTGAGTCACGAAGAGCTCTCTCTTTTGTTAGGTGGGATCGATCTGGCCAAAACCAAGCACAAGCGGTGGTACCGAAAGGCTCCGCCAGAACGAAATGCCGCCGCATAGACTGCTTGCACGTCGCTGGCCGACTCTGATAAATCAGTAGCCCATTGTGAGTGAAGCCCCGATTCCTACAGCGCCAGCCGATCTGGAACTCATCGCACAACTGAGGAGCCGGCTGCAGTACGCGGAGCTGAGGATTCGTGTGCTGGAGGAGCAGCTGCGGCTGATGCGCATCGAGAAGTATGGAGCAGGCGGCGAAAAGCTTTCCCAGGCGCAAATGGAATTGTTCGCGCTTGAGCCTGTCGTCAGTGAATTGATAATGCAGGCGGAGAGTGAGCCCGCACCGATGCGGCACTCGACAAACAGATCCTGCAAGCATCCGGGCCGCCAGGAATTGCCTGCGAATCTTCCTCGCGTAGAGCGGGTCCTGCCTTGCACACCGGATCAGCGCCTTTGCAAACGTTGTGGCAAAGAAACTGTGGTGATCGGCTACGAAGAAAGTTCCCAGTTGGATGTGGAGCCGGCGAAGTACTTCGTGCTGGTCACAAAACGCGAGAAACGGGCTTGCCGGTCGTGTGAGGAACTTGGGGTGGTATCGGCCCCACTGCTGCCACGGATCATCGAGAAGTGCCTAGCCAGTGACCGCATCGTCATCGACACGGTCGTCAGCAAATACTGCAATCACACTCCCCTGCATCGGCAGAGCGTGATCCTGGAACGGGACCTCGGCTTGGAAATCAGCCGAGCGACGCTGGACGGCTGGGTTCTGAAAGTAGGCGAATTGCTGATCCCGATGGTCGCGGCAATGAGGCGAGAGTTGATTAGCGGAAGTTACATACAAGCGGATGAAACCCCAGTCGATGTACAGACACGCGAGGGCCGGGGACAGAACCACCAAGCGTATCTCTGGCAATACAGTCGCCCCGGAGGATCTGTGGTGTTCGACTTCCGGTTGGGCCGTGGACGTGAGGGACCAAAGCGGTTTATGGGACAGTTCGAAGGTATTCTCCAAACTGACGGGTACACCGCGTATGACCAGATCGGCGGGAAGCGAATGGTACATGCCGCTTGTTGGGCGCACGCAAGAAGACAGTTTTTCGAGGCGGTGCAGCTAAACCCCCGAGATCCGGTGGCAACTCCGATTGTGGCCCGGATGGACGCCCTGTTTGCCATCGATGCGGAAGCTCGCCGCAAAGGGCTGACTATTGCTGCGCGACACATCCGCCGTCAGGAAACAGTCAAGGATATCCTCGATGATATTCGTAGCAAGATCGAAGTAGCGCAGTCCGTTGCATTGCCCTCCAGCGCACTCAGCAAGGCTTGCCAGTACGCGCTAACCCTTTGGAAAAAGCTCACACGCTTCTTGGAGTATCCCGAATTAGAGCTAAGTACCAATCTGGCGGAGAATTCAATGCGTCCCGTGGCCTTGGGCCGGAAGAACTGGATCCACATCGGCAGTCCACAGGCGGGACCCAAGGTTGCGGCGATTCTGTCGGTCGTGGAAAGCTGCCGCCGGTTGAAACTCTCGGTGCGCGACTATTTGGCCGCGCTTCTCCCGGGGTTTGCCGATCTCCCGATCCAGCGCCTCCCAGGCCTTACCCCCGCTGCGTGGGTCGCCCAGCATTCATAGATTCAAACGACTGGTGTTCGCATGAAGGTGATTTGCGACCACAACCGCATAGCTTTCTGTTTGCCGACCATCCCGGGGAGTTGGAGACCTCAGCTCACGCGAAACCATGTTATCGCCAACTGACACTCAACTCCGAGTAGCTCGTAATGCAACCGTAATTCCGAAAGGCGCATTAAATAGTCCCGACGACGACTTTCGCGCAGCAGAAGCCCCGCTCACTCCATCCCACCAAAGGTGCACAGACCTCTGTGACGGTAGTCACACTCGATTGTGAGTGCTGAGCTTAGGATTCAGGGGTGCAGAGACCCATCGGCTGCATGGGGGATCCCCCACTCCAACGAGGAGATGCAGGATGAAACGTTCTTATCTGTTTGCGGTAGCGCTCACGCTGCTGTACGTGAGCGTTGCTAACGCTCAGTACCCGATTATGGACAAGATCGCCGCCAAGGTCATCCAGAAGTATCAGACCTCCACCTGCGAACAACTGTGGCAAAAGAAATCGCAGAAGGCGCCGCCCTCGGCAGAAGAGCAGAAAGCGATGCAGATGCTGAAAAGCGATCCGCAGATGCGCGAAGCATTCATCAACAAGATCGCCGCGCCCATCGCCAACAAGATGTTCGACTGCGGCATGATTCCGTAGACCGCAGAGGCATAGTTCCGGGAGGAACAACATCATGAATAACAAGTTGTCACCTAGGCTTCCGCTGCTTGTATTCGGGCTGTTCATACTGGCAGGGACAGCGTTTCCGCAGACTTCCACGTCGGCAGTAACTGCTGCGCCCCCCGCCCTCGAGCCCAAGGCACTTGCCATCCTCAAGGCCTCCAGCGACCGCTTGGCCGCAGCTCATACCATGTCATTCACTGCTTTGGAGACCTACGAAAGCCCGAGTCGCCAGGGCCATCCGCTGGTCTATGCAAATAAGTTCGAAGTCACCCTGCAGCGACCCGACAAGCTGCGGGTCATTATGCCTGGCGATGGTCCCGCTTCCGAGTTCTACTACAACGGCAAGACCATGACGGCCTTCGCACCGGCCGAGAAGCTGATCGCCGTCACTGATGCGCCGCCCACCATCGACGCAGCCATGGAGGCGAACTTTCACCTGTCGGGAACTTACTTTCCTTTTGACGATTTGATCGTTACTGATCCCTACAAGGACATGGCCGAAGGCCTGAAACTCGCCTATTACATCGGTCAATCTCATATCGCCGGCGATATCGGTCAATCACACATTGGCGACCCAACGACGGACATGGTGGCTTACATCGACAAACGGAGTCTTCATACAGGTGTGGATTGGGGCGGAAGACAAGCTGCCGCGAGTGATCCATGCGATTTACTTGGATGACCCGGCGGCGTTACGCCACAATCTGCTGCTCTCCAACTGGAAGCTCGACCCCTCTGTCCCGGCGGACGCTTTTGCGCCGGCGGCAAATGCTGCCGACGCGAAGCATATCCCGTTTGCCCATCCCCACCCGAAAGCTGGGCCGGGCGCCAAACCGTCTACAGAGAGCCAGCCACCCAACACTCAGTAATAGGAGTACACATCGTGAAAAAGACTATGGTTTGCTTGGTCAGCGTTGCATTCGCGCTGCTCCCGTTGAACGGCGCATTCGCTTACTCACACGCGAATCGCTACGGCGGCAGCACATCGCACAGCGAAGGATCCACGAGTCACACCAGCGACGCGGGTACCAGCACGTCCCACACCTACGGCGAGGGCTCGTCCCACACCAACGAGTATGGCGGCAGCACTTCGCATTCCGAATATGGCGGTACGAGCCACACCAACACCTACGGCGGCACGACCACGGGCGAGGCCGGTTACGGCGCGAGTCACACCTATACGAATGGTGCGACGGCCTACCATCCTCCTGCCGACGAGTACCATCCTCCGGCGGCGTATTACCCGTACCATCCGCCGACGACTGTGGGTGTTTACGGAGCATCTTGCTACAACTGCAGCTCCGGATCAACGGCGGGTGCGGTCGCCGTGGGTGCTGCGGTCGGCATGGCTACCGGTGCAGCAATAGCTTCCTCGCAAAGTGCCGCCTCTTCGCAAAACGCCTACGCCCAAGGCTACAACGCAGGCGCATCGAACACGAATACCGCCAACGCAGCAGCGGCCAATGCGAATGCCGCAGCCGCCAACGCTAATGCAGCGGCAGCCAATGCGAATTATGCCGCCTCAGGTTCATCGGCCAGTGGTGCGTACACGATGGGCTCCGTCCACGCGGCATTACCAGCCGGTTGCATTCAACCCAATGTGAGCGGGGGAACCTATTATCTGTGCGGCAACACCTGGTTCAGTCCAGCTTACGGCGCGAATGGCGTGCACTACACGGTGGTGCCGACTCCTTAACTGCGGTGGCTACTGTTGTTGTTGATCGGCGGCAGCGCGCACAGAAAATGCCGAAATTCGGGAGGTGCACAAATGAGTCCCATCAGCATCAGCGTGGTCGTGTTCGTGTGCGTATTTGGCGGAGGGCTGCTTGGAATGTTCATCCATTCCCATCTGCCAAGCCAGCACCTCGATTCCGATTCCAAGGAAGCTGTCCGGCTCGGAATGGCATTAGTCGGGACGACAGTGGCGCTGGTGCTCGGATTGCTGATCGCTTCGGGCAAAGGCTTTTACGATATGCAGAGTTCTGAAGTGACCCAACTCGCCGCCAATGTGGTTTTGCTGGATCGCGTTCTGCTCCACTTCGGACCGGAAGCGAAAGAAGTGCGTGAGCTCCTACGCAGCTCCGTGGCTGGCACGGAGGACGCCATGTGGGCGCGAGCCGATTCGGAAAAAGGCCGTAGCGCACCTTTTAGTGCAAATGAAGCAGCCGTCTTAGGCGGAATTCAGCAGCTCGCTCCCCATAACGACAATCAACGATTTCTGCAGTCGCAGGCGTTAAGCATGGCGATCAATATAGGCCAAACCCGATCGCTGATGTTCGCACAGAAGAGTTCATCGGTACCAATGCCGCTGCTGGGAATTCTGGTGTTCTGGCTCACCTTGCTGTTCATTAGCTTTGGGCTATTCGTCCGTTCCAATGTGGTGGTGGTGGTTAGCCTATCCGCCTCTGCGCTGGCGGTTTGCGCTGCGATCTTCCTGATCCTCGAAATGTACCAGCCTTACGGCGGGTTGATTCAGGTCTCCAGCGCTCCCTTGCGCGCGGCCTTGGCACAGCTTGGGCAGTGACTGCAAAGAGGGTCGCTTTTTCAAAACCCACAGAATTCATCAAGTCGAAAACGAGAGGACAAAATGATTCCAACAGTAACCCCCGGACTAAAACGCATGGCGCTGGTTTTGACAGTCGCTACCTCGGCAGGCGTGGTCGCAATCACGCCCGCGGCGGCACAGAACCAGCAGATGGAACAGAAGTTGATGGCCATCAAGGATGCGCAAGGAGCCAACAAGCAGAAGCTCGCCCAGTACACCTGGCAGGAGACCGAAGCCATCAGCATTAAAGGCGATGTCAAGGACACCAAGGTCTACCAGATCCAGATGGTAAACGGGCAACAACAAAAGACCTTGCTCAACGACCAGAAGGCCAGCTCCGGCGGCGGACGTGAAGGGCGCGTGAAAGAACATGCCATCGAGAAGAAGACGGAGGAATACCAGGAGTACGGGCAGCAGATCGGCGCGCTGGCCAAGCAGTACACCACGCCCAACCCCGAAGCCCTGATGCAGGCGAAACAGGCAGGCAACATCTCGATACAACCCGGTGGGGGCGCCTTGAGCCTGGTCATCAAGAACTACTTGAAGCAGGGCGACTCGATGACCATGACCATCAATGAGCAGAACCATTCGCCGGCGAGTGTCCAGGTGAACTCGTATCTGAGCGATCCCAAGGACGCGGTCACCATCTCCGCCCAGTTCGCGCAGTTGCCGGATGGGACCAACCACGTCACGACCACCACGATCGATGGCGTGAGCAAGCATCTCGGCATCAACGAACAGAATTCGAACTATCAGAAGCAGTGATCGGTTTCGAGAGCGCGAAGGAAATTCTCCGTATGGTTTGTATCACTAGGCGCTCCCACTCTGTAGCGTCACGGAGGGTGCGCACGCCTGGTTAAATTAAGGAGAGTCAGATGAACTTTACTAGTAAGAGGGCTCGCATTTACTACGCTCTTTTTGGTTTGCTCTTGATTGCCCTGCTTGCGGGTTGCACGAAGGCGGTGCCGGACTATGCGTCGACCGCTAAGATGACGAAGTTGGACAACCTGCGCGCCATGGAATACTGCGAGGTGTTTCTCATCGGCGGCAACCCAATCACCAAAAACTTGAAAGCGGCGGTTTATAACACGTCCTACCTGAACAGCCAGGGTAATCCGCTTGTAACATGCCCGGCCGACCTGTGGGCCAAAATCGATCCCGAGACAATGAAGAAGCAGTACGACATGCTTGGGGTATTCAAGAACGGGCCGCGGATGTGGGTCAACGACTGGATTCAGATCCCTATCGCCCAGGATATTACTACCTTTGACGGACTGCAGACACATTGGTTCATGACGGTTGACCTCCCCAAAGATATGGAGGTCGGGAAGAAAGGTTCAACTGCCTATAAACCCACAATAGGTCACAGAAACTCCGTTATGGGATTCGTGTCGGGCAAGCCAGTCTTCCTGTTGGACGATGCAGACGGCAACACATGGGTGATGCAAGCGTCGGCGCAGATCGTCGATCCGAACCTGACCTATGACCAACTGGCAAATCTGGGTGGCAAGCTGAAACTGCCGCCGGGCTGGAAGTTCCGAGTGGCCGTGCTTGACCGCGATCTCAACATCAAGGCGATCAACGGAGATGCTTGGATCGTGCAAGACGACCTGGAAAACACTTACGACAAGTGCTTTGCGGAAGCTGGACAGACGGCCTGCTCGTTTAAGCCGTAATTATTGGGTCCCGTAAAGAATGAGTTTGTTTCATCCATATCTGTAAACGGAAGGAGTTCCAGTCATGAAGCAAAAAGTGTTCTGCAATCTTGTCCTTACAGTGATACTGTCCGCGGTTTGCGGTGCAGCATTCGCTCAGACCGCCGAGCAGAACATGACCGCCCAATCCAAGCAGCACATCGTCCCGGGCAAGCAGCTTCACGCGGTGGGTCCGAACTATGAGTTCTGCGAAGTCGCTCCTATCGTGGGCACATCCAAAGAAAATGCCGTCGCCAACTTCTACAACCCGACCGGCGTAGACCACTGCAGCCCTGAACAATTCACGCAGATCGCAGGGGACAAAGAGAAAATCATCAAGGACGCGGACGCCATCAACGTCTTCCTGAATCCCAGCCGTCATTGGACGTGGGACGAATTCTGGGTCTATGAAGTCGGCGACGAGAAGCAATTCGGGCCGGTCAAGATGGTTTGGATGGGGGTCGTACCCGTGGAAGCGATGCAAGCGGCCGTAGGCGCGGGACACTACCATCCCGGCCAGATCCATCGCAACAACCCGTACCTGTTCAAGAAGGGCACGCAGGTTTATCTGATCGATATGGGCGGCGGGAAGGTGCTGGTCATGCAGTCCTGGACCAACTTCGTTAACAAGGGCGAAACCGCGGACAACCTCAAAGAGCTCGGCAGCGAGTTCAAGGAGCTGCCGGCGGGCTGGAAGTTCCGCACCAAGGTGCTCGACAAGGATCTGAGGGTCGGGACACCACCGCCAAGCCACCTGGCGTGGGTGACGCAGGACGAGTTTCAAAACACGTACCAGGGCTGCGGCTATGACAAGGCTTGCAGCTACGTTCCGTAAACGCCGAACTGGCGGACGCACAATGATGTGCGCCCGCGGTCGTGCATCGGTTGCGTCGTCTGTTCACATGCTGCCGGAGATTAGGACTTATGAAATTCGTCAATAGCGCACTCGTGTGCCTGGCGGTCCTGTTCGCGATTCTTCTCGTCGCCTGCAGCTCCAAGAACGAGACGAAAACCCCAGGCGTGGAAGAGGCCGTCAGCACTGCCGTTGACGCGTATCTCTACGGCTACCCGCTAGTGACGTTCGACATCGCGCGCATGCAACAGACCAACGTAGCTGCGCCTGATGCCGAACATGCTCCCATGGGGCAGATGATCCGCATGCGTACCTATCCGGCGGTGGACAACCACTGCTGTGCCGCGCCGAACGCCGACACGCTGTACACCGAGGCTTGGCTGGATGTCTCCAAAGAGCCGTCTGTGCTGAGCATTCCCGACATGGGCAACCGCTACTACATCATTCCCATGCTGGACGGATACTCCGAGGTCTTCAGTGTTGCCAGTCCTGCGACGACCGGGTACCAGGCGCAAACATATGCGATCACCGGCCCGGGTTGGACCGGCGCTCTTCCGCCAGGCGTAACGCAAGTCAAGTCCGCGACCGGGATGGTGTGGGTTCTTGGCCGAGTGTACTGTACTGGCACGCCAGAGGACTATAAGGCAGTCCACGCCTTGCAGGACAAATTCTCGGTCGTTCCGCTCAGTTCGTACGGCAAGCCTTACACGCCGCCTCCGGGACAGGTCGATTCGAATTTCGATATGAAAACGGCAGTGCGCAAACAGGTGGATGCGCTGGACGTCGACGCCTATTTCACCCACTTCGCGCAGTTGATGAAGACCAACCCGCCAAACACCGCCGATGCTTCACTGGTCGCGCGCATGGCGACGATCGGACTAGTCCCTGGGAAGGACTACGACCCCAGCAGACTCGGCGCATTCGACCGGGAAGCAACGAAAGCAGTACCTAAACTTGCGCTGCTCAAAATGGTCAAGCTGCTGAAAGATCAGAAGACCACGAACGGCTGGCTGTACTTCACTACAGGCGCCGGCAACTGGGGCACCGACTACGCGCTGCGTGCCATGGCTAACATGCTGGGGCCGGGCTGGAACCGTCCGCAGGACGCTGTGTATCCCCTGTCGCAGAAAGATGCGAATGGTGACGACTACAACGGCGCCGACCACAAATACGTCATGCACTTCGAGAAGGGACAATTTCCGCCAGTCAAGGCGTTCTGGTCGGTAACCTTGTACGATCCCGGTTTCTTCTTCGTGCCGAATTCGATCGATCGGTATGAACTGAGCCAGCGCAACAAGTTCATCACCAATCCTGACGGCTCCGTGGACATGTATCTCCAGGCCGATTCGCCGGACAAGGCGAAAGAAGCTAACTGGCTGCCGGCGCCGAAAGGCAAATTCGTTCTAGTGATGCGGTTGTACTGGCCGACGGCGATACCGCCTTCCATCCTCGACGGAAGCTGGACTCCTCCGGCGGCGAAGCGCGCTGACTGATTTCGACAGATCGCGAATCGATCCAGTGCCGGTGAGATAGGACAAGTTACAAGCAGTCAAATCGTGTCGCGGACGGTGGGTTGCCATGTTAAAGCGGGCTCAATCACAACCGGATTTCTTGCTGTTGCTATCGCTGGTTCTTGTCATCGTGATGTACCCGGTGTTGGACCACGGTGACGTACGGAGGGCGGTTCTGGCGGTACTGACGTTCTCGCCGCTCGTGCTGGCGACCGTCCGCCTTTCGGGGAGAAAGAAGTGGGTGTGGCCTTCGATTGCGCTGATGGGTGTCACAGTGCTGGCCGGTGTGGCGAGCGCACTGTTCCCCATTCCACCTCTGGTGGGACTGAAATGGGCGTTGCTGGTCGTATTCTTCGGACTTATCGTGTACGGCCTTTTCCCGTACCTGAAGAACGCCCGCTCTGTCACCGACGCACACCTCTATACGGCGGTCAGCATTTACCTGCTGCTGGGATTGCAGTGGTTTGCCCTCTACTCCGCGATTGATGTTTTCTGGCCCGGCTCAATTCAGCACAGCGGAGCCACGGAGTCGTACCGCCGAAGCGAATTGTTGTACTTCAGTCTGGTAACGCTGTCGACAATCGGTTACGGCGATGTTGTTCCGCTGAACGGAGAGGTGCGCATGCTGGCGGCGCTGGAGGGGGTCACGGGGGTTCTGTACGTCGCGATCACGGTGGCGTTGTTGGTCAGCGCCTACAAGCAGCAGGGCACGTCGGGCGAGCCTGCACCCTAGAGAAAGAATGCCGCTCTCCTCGTCGCATCGTCGGGAATGACGCCTAGGCTTCAATAATTCAAGCAGCACAAACGCGGAGACAATATCATGAGTGACGCCAAGCGATCAATGAAGCAAAAGGCCTTTGAGGGGATGATGGAATACCTCCTCATCTCTTTTTACCTTGGGGTCGTTTTGTCCCTGTTTACTGTTTATAAGGTCGTAATTCTCGCCGAGCATAGCATCGACTTCGCGCCGCACGGGCTCGCCATTATCAACGCTTTGGCGCTGGCGAAGATCATTCTGGTCGCACAAGAACTGCATTTCGCTGACCAGCTTCGCGATGCGCCGCTGATCTATCCCACTCTTCTGAAATCGTTCGCGTTCACCATGCTGCTGGCATTTTTCAAGATTGTCGAACACACCTCCGTTGGTATGTTTCACGGCAAATCGTTTCATGCCGCCATTGCCTCCAGCGGCGACGGATCGTGGAGGGGAACAACCTGTCTTATCGCGCTGCTGTTCGTTGTGCTCGTGCCGTTCTTTGGCTTCACCGAGTTGCGGCGCGTCTTCGGCAAAGATCGGCTCGAGGGGGCCTTCTTCCGTCCGCGGCATCTCCTAAATCTGCCGCCCATCGTGGCCTAACCCTGGCCTCATGCGGGCGAATCTTTTATCGAGCAGGACTAGGATTTTACCAACGGCTCGGTACTTGACCGCGCTGGGCAGCCTCACTTGATGAAAAATCGCCTTCCCATTAACTGAGTGCCTCATGAGTCGGAGCCGATCGGACGTTAAATGCTCCGCTTGCACTAGTTGGCTGTGTGCCTGAGGGTGGGCGAGTCACAGACCAACCGGTAATAAACCGAACTGGACGGAAGCCGGCTTTACGAGTTTTACAAACGGCTGGAGGGGGTTAATTGGCGAAATCGCTCTGGCTGCGGATTCAAATCCGTCAACCATGTGTTTCCTCTGACACTTACGTTCGTGATGACAAACCAGAAAATCTCGTAGTAATGACCAATCCCGGTCTTCAGTTGAAACTTGAAACGCGAAACCTGAAACTGTAGATATGCACTTATTCATCAATGGTGACGAAAAGAGTTTTGCCGATTCCTTATCTCTCGCCCAACTGGTCGAGCAGCTTGGCATGAAGGGCGACCGCGTGGCCGTCGAACTCAACCGCGAAATTGTGTCGCGCACCCAATGGTCAGAAACCGCGCTCAAGGATGGTGATCGCCTGGAGATCGTGCACTTCGTCGGCGGAGGATAAAGCAGTTTCCAGTTTTCAGTTTCAGGTTTTGAGTCATCCACCCGAGTTGGATTGTCTGCCGCAAGAGTCGAGAAACATCAATCCGTGACACCTCTCGGAGATGCCGAATGGCAAGTGCTAATTCCACTTCCTCACTTGAAACTCGAAACTTGAAACTCGAAACTTTCCTTTGTGAATTGCCGATGAACAGCCCTTTCGGGCGGTTGACAATGGGCGTTAACGATCACTAAACTCAAATGTTTACCCATACTCGCTCGAAAGTTTCTGAGCGCTTGCACAATCATGCCGGACTTTTACTTTGCACGATACCTGCCTTTGCTGATTCACGTCCTGGTCGCCGGAGGCGTGGCCTCGGCGATTGTCCTGCTCTCCTATTTCATCGGCCAGCACAAGTACAACAAAGCCAAGATGTCTCCCTATGAATGCGGCATGGAGCCAGTGGGCAACGCCCGCCAGCGCTTCAGCGTAAAGTTCTACCTCGTCGCCATGCTCTTCATCCTGTTCGACGTGGAAGCCGTGTTCCTTTATCCCTGGGCGGTGGTGCAGGGAGACCTAAAATCCGCAGGCATGGGCATGTTCTGGTTCTGGGAGATGCTGGTGTACATCGGCATCGTCCTCGCCGGGTATTGGTATTGCTGGAAGAAGGGCGTGCTGGACTGGAACAAACAAGGCAAGGCCGAGAGGACTTGAGGGATGGCACTGAAACCGGCGATCACTGACATTGAGCAGCTGAAAGATCGTCCTGAGCTGGCGCGCCTGCTGGCGTGGAATGCGGGCGCGATAACCGGCGCCAAGTTCGACCGCGACGAACTTACTATCTGGGTGGACCGCACCGCGCTGCGCGAAGCTTGTCTTACCTTGAAGAACGACCCGCAGTTGCAGTACAACGCCTTGGCCGACCTCACCTGCGTGGACTGGTATCCCGAGGAACCCCGATTCGAGGTCGTGTACCAACTGTTCTCCATTCCCAACAAGACCTATCTGCGGTTAAAAGTGAAGGTTTCCGGCGAAGATGCCAGCCTGGATTCGCTGGTGCCGCTCTGGCCGGGCGCGAATTTCTTCGAGCGCGAAGTCTTTGACCTGTTCGGAGTTCGCTTCGACGAGCATCCCAATCTCAAACGCATCATGATGCCTGAGGATTGGGAAGGTCACCCACTACGCAAAGATTATCCTGTCGAGGGGTACCGCTAATCATGGCCCACATGACCCCAACTCCAGTGCTGGATCCGTCTGATGACAAGACGTTGATCCTGAACATGGGTCCGCAACACCCCTCGACCCATGGCGTGCTGCGATTGTTGCTTGAGATTGACGGCGAGACCATCGTGCGCATCATGCCCGACATTGGGTATCTGCACACGGGCATCGAGAAGACCTGCGAAGCCAAGTTCTACCAGCAAGTCGTCCCCATGACCGACCGCATCGACTATCTCGCCCCCTTGACGAACAATCTCGCGTACTGCCTGGCGGTCGAGAAGTTGCTGGGGCTGGAGATTCCGCCCAAGGCGCAGTGGATTCGCGTCATGCTGAACGAGCTGACGCGCATCAACTCGCATCTGGTGTGGCTGGGCACCCACGCCATGGACATTGGCGCCATGACGGTCTTTCTGTACTGCTTCCGCGAACGCGAAGATGTGTTACGCCTGTTTGAGGCGGTTTCCGGACAGCGCATGATGACCTCGTACTTTCGCATTGGCGGACTGGCGCTGGAGCCGCCGCTCGGCTTCTTCGATCGGGTCAAGAGTTTTAACGATCGCTTTCCCGCCAACATCGACGAGTACGAAAGCCTGTTGACCAGCAATCCCATCTGGACGGGACGCACCAAGGGAATTGCCTACCTGTCGGGCGAAGATGCAGTCGCCCTTTGCGCAACCGGACCGACACTGCGGGCCAGCGGGGTGGATGTCGATCTGCGCCGCGACAAGCCCTACAGCGGATATGAAAAATTTCAGTTCGACGTTCCGGTATCGAATGACGGCGATGTCTTTGCGCGTTATATCGTACGGGTGGCCGAACTTCGCGAATCGCAAAAGATTGTAAAGCAGGCGCTGGAAGGAATTCCGGAAGGGCCGGTGAAGGCCGACGCTCCGCATGTTGTACTGCCCGACCGCGAAAAGATGAAGACGCAGATGGAAGCGCTCATTTATCACTTCAAGATCGTGACCGAGGGATTCACCGTACCGGCGGGCGAAGTGTACATGCCGGTCGAGTCGCCACGCGGCGAAATGGGCTACTACGTGGTGAGCGATGGCACCGCCAAGCCGTATCGCGTGCACATGCGTTCGCCGTCATTCGCGAATCTGCAGACATTGCGCAAGATGTGCGAGGGCCGCCTGATCGCGGATGTAGTCGCCGCCATCGGGAGTATTGACATCATTTTGGGAGATGTTGACCGGTAAGTCAGAGGCTAGGATTAGTGGTTAGTGATCAGGGATTTGAGGTCAGGGTTAGGGCTGGTGGCAGGGGTTGAGACCAGGTTAATGGCCAGCGTCCTGGAACCAGTGTGGTATTCGGCAGCAGCCTCGACTTAGCGAGAAACTGGCGCCACAGGCGCGGAACAGTTTAGCCCAGGGCGGAGCGCTCGATAGGGTGGAAATTAAATCCGGGTCACGCTGGGACGGCCGAGATTCTCAGACTTACTGCTTAACCGTGCATGGCGAGAATTTGCGCATCGCGGTGAGCTAAGCCCGGAGGGGCGAAACAACGTAAGCCCTGGGTAGGCGTCAGCGGAGATTTCGAGTCCCGTAGGGACGGCAGAGTCGTGAGTATAGGGGTCCTTCGACTCCGCACTCGCAAACACGCGAATGCTCCGCTCAGGATGACAGAAAGCCTACGCAGGGTTTTTGCTAAAGGCTAACGGTCGGCTAAGAGCTAACAGCTTCATGAAATTTTCCGACCAACTCGAACAACGCTTCTCCACCATGGTCACGCACTATCCGACCAAGCGCTCTGTGCTGGTGCCAATGCTGCTGTACATCCAGGACGAAGTTGGGGCACTGACGGATGAGGCCATCCACGAAATCGCGCAGCGCACCGAGTTGTCGGATCTGGAAGTGCGTAATGTCATCAGCTATTATTCGATGCTGCGCACCCGTCCGATTGGCAAGTACAACGTCCAGGTCTGCACCAACGTGAGTTGCCTGCTGCGCTGCGCAGACGACATTTTCGAGCATTGCAAGAAAAAGCTGGGCATCGGCAACAAGCAATCGACTCCCGATGGGCTGTTCCATCTGGAAGAGGTCGAGTGCATCGGCGCATGTTCGTGGGCGCCCGCGCTAATGATGAATTACGAGTTTCATGAGAACCTGACGCCCGCGAAAGTTGATGAACTGATTGATCGACTGAAGAAGAAGGAAGAGCAATAGCAACCCGGCTTCTAGCTATTAGCCTTTTGCTCTTAGCAAACGAGCGGTCCGGACTTGCTCTATTTGCTAAGAGCTAGGAGCTAAGGGCTAACGGCCAAGAACGAATAGCGGATTTCCATGGCGTACTTAGTTTCCCATCCCGATGAAGTCAAGGTCGTCTCCAAGCGCTTTGGCATGGGCGCCACCAATCTCGACCGTTACCTCGAACTGGACGGCTACAAGGCCGTGCAGAAGGCCATCGCGATAGGGCCTGACGCCATCATCAACGAAGTGAAGGCTTCCAACCTGCGGGGACGTGGCGGCGCCGGCTTCCCCACTGGCATGAAGTGGTCGTTCGTACCCAAGCAGTCGCCCAAGCCGAAGTACGTGCTCTGCAATGGCGACGAAAGCGAGCCTGGCACCTGCAAGGACCGCCTGATCTTCGAGCACGATCCTCACGCCGTCATCGAAGGCGTGATGATCGCAGCCCTCGCCGTGGGAGCCAAGTCTGGCTATATCTACTTGCGCGGCGAGTACCGCTATCTGCTCGAGATCATGGAGAAGGCCGTGGCCGACGCGTACGCGCGCGGCTTCATCGGCAAGAACATTTTCGGCTCGGGCATCGACCTCGACATCTTCACTCACTCTGGTGCGGGTGCTTACGAAGTCGGCGAAGAGTCGGCGCTGATGGAGTCGCTCGAAGGCAAGCGTGGCATTCCGCGCATTCGTCCTCCCTTCCCGGCGGTCGTCGGATTGTGGGGCGGACCCACTGTGATCAATAACGCTGAAACACTGGCCAGCGTACCGCACATCATCCTCGGCGGCGGCGAGTGGTTCGCCAACCTGGGCACACCCAGAAACGGTGGGACGCGCCTGTTTTGCATGAGCGGCGAACTTGAGAAGCCTGGCGTATACGAGCTGCCCATGGGTTACAACCTGAAGAAGATGATTTATGACGTCTCGGGCGGCATGACGAAGGGGAAGAATTTGAAGGGCGTGGTGCCCGGCGGATCGTCAGTGCAAATTCTCACGGCTGACGAAATCGACGTCGCCATGGACTTCGATTCGATGTTGAAGGCTGGCTCGATGCTCGGCTCCGGAGGCGTAATCGTGCTCGACGACCAGATGTGCATCGTCAAGTTTGCGCTGCGCGTGACTGAGTTTTACCAGCACGAAAGCTGCGGATGGTGCATCCCGTGCCGCGAAGGCACCGACTGGATGAAGAAGACCCTGACCCGTTTCCATTCGGGCGGCGGCATGGCCAAGGACATCGACAATCTGAGGTACCTGGCGGAGAACATGCTGGGACGCACGTTCTGTCCGCTGGGCGATGCGGCAGCGATGCCGATCATTTCGTACATTCAGAAGTTTCGTAAGGAATTTGAGGACCACCTGGACGGCAAACCGTGTCCGTACGAGGAAGCGGCGGAGCCCATGGAGGTAGTGGTTAGTGGCTAGTGGCTAGTGGCTAGTGGTTAGTGGCTAGTACCTAGTGGTTAGTGGGCAGAGGTTAGTGGCTGGTGGTTAGGGATTAGTGCCAGACTTTTATGGTTTGCGTTTGTATCCCGACCATGATTGGCCGCTGAAGTGGGTAAGAACAAGCCCCGCAGGGGCGGAAGAGCCCAGCGCTTTAGAGTCTGGGTGAGTTTGTTTTGAGTTTGCTCGATGGAGCGAATTGCCCAAAAGGCGAGCCCCAGAGGGGCGAAAGAGCTTAGCCCAGCGCTTTAGCACTGGGTCAGTGTGAATATAGAGATCCGAGTCACGTAGGGACGGCACAAAAGCAGGTCCCTCGACTCGGACTGAAGTCCTCGCTCGGGATGACAGTTCATATCGAGAGAGAGTTTTATCGCGAATAACAATTTTCGCTCTGGGTGACGGTGTGACTAAGGAAGCTGGGTGGAGACAATAGGGGTCCTTCGACTCCGGTGCGCAAAAGCGGCGCACCGCCGCTCAGGATGACAACATTTTGATTTTGCTAATTGCTAACGGCTAATTGCTAATTGCTGGTTCTTCATGGCTGACGTAACCCTTACTGTCGACGGCAAGAAACTCACCGTTCCCGCGGGGACACTCCTCATTGAGGCGTGCAAGAGCACTGGCATCGAGATACCGTCTTTCTGCTATTACCCCGGCTTGTCACTGCAAGGCGCTTGCCGCATGTGCCTGGTGGAAGTGGAAAAGATGCCCAAGCTGCAGACCGCATGCACCACGCCGGTCGCCGAGGGCATGGTGGTCACCACTGAGAGCGACAAGATCAAGCAGGCGCGCAAATCCATGATCGAACTGCTGCTCGCCAACCATCCGCTCGACTGTCCGGTGTGCGACGCTGGCGGCGAATGCGAACTGCAGGACATGACCTTTAAGTACGGCGCGGCCGAATCGAAGTTCATGGACATGAAAAACCATCGCGACGAGCAGCAATGGTCGCCGGTGGTGTACTTCGATCGTCCGCGTTGCATTCTGTGTTACCGCTGCATCCGGGTTTGCGGTGAGGGCATGGACGTCTGGGCGCTAGGCATTCAGAACCGCGGCACCAATTCGATCATCGCGCCCAACAAAGAAGATCACCTGGAGTGCGAAGAGTGCGGCATGTGCATCGACATATGCCCGGTCGGCGCGCTCACCTCCGGTGCGTATCGTTACAAGACGCGTCCGTGGGAGATGAAACACGTGGGTACCGTCTGCACGCATTGCGGCGACGGCTGCAAAACCACGCTAGGCGTACGCCGCGCCGACACTGGCATGGAGATTGTGCGCGGCGACAACCGCGACAAGAGCGGCATCAACGGCGATTTCCTCTGCATCAAGGGGCGCTACGCCTTTGACTTCACCGGCAGCGGCGATCGCATCCAACAGCCGCTGATCAAGCATGAAGGCAAGTTCGTTCCGGCAACCTGGGAACAGGCGCTGGAGCGCATTGCGTCGCGATTCAAGGAAGTGCTCGCCAGCGCCGGCCCGGCTGCCATCGGCGTGATTGGCTCCAATCGCACCAGCAACGAAGAAAATTATTTGCTGCAAAAGTTTGCGCGCCTGGCGTTGGGAACCAACAACATTGACCACCATCGCACCGCCGACTTCCCTGCTTTCGCTTCGGCGCTCGCCGGCAAAGCCAATGCTACGGCGTCGATGCGCGACGTTTTCGATGCGCCTGCGATCTTGCTGACCGGCAACAATCCCACCGACCAGCATCCCTTGCTGGCTTGGCAGATCCGCACCAATGTCCGCCTGCATCACGCAAAACTTTACGTAGTGAACTCCTATCCCATCAAGCTACGCCGGCAGGCGACTACTTTCGCACAGATCGCCCCCGGCTCCGAGGGCAGCCTGGTGCAGTTTCTGGGTGGAAATGACGCAGCCGCCGATGCCGTCATCACTCCCCAGCTCTCGCGTGAGGCCCTGTCGCAGATGCGAGAGGCGCTGAAGAATGAGAAGGGCCTGGTTGTTATCTTCGGATCCGAGTTGCGCGGCAACGATGTCACGGCGCTGGTGAACTTCGGTCTGGCGCAGGGCGCGAAGTTTATCTGCCTGGGCGATTACGCCAACTCACGCGGCGCAGCCGACATGGGCCTTTATCCCGACATGCTGCCGGGCTATGCTCCCGTTTCCAGCGCGACTAGCTTCCACGAAGATTGGATTGACGAGATTCCCACATCGCCCGGCTTAAACCTGCTGCAAATGATTGACGCCGCCAAGGACGGCAAGCTGAAGGCGCTGTACATCGTCGGCTCCAACCCCATTGCACGCTATAATGTCGATCCTTTTGTTCTGTCCAAGGCCTTCGTCGTAGTGCAGGACATGTTCCTCACCGAAACGGCTGTCATCGCCGACGTGGTGCTGCCCGTCGCGAATGCCTACGAGAAGGGCGGGACTTTCACCAACACGTGCGGCGACGTGCAGATGTTGAAGAAGGCCGGCGAGTTCGTGGGCGTGCGCAACGACTTCGAGTGTATCATCCGTATCGCTGATCGCATGGGATACAACGTGCACAAGTTGGTGCCGTTTGGCGGCGGAGGTACGCGCGCCGACATGGGTCAGACTCGGGGCGCGCAATCGGGCGAAGCTGACCGGCACGCTGTGTGGCTCAGTCAGCACAACCTCGAGCCCAAAATGAGTCCGTACGATCCCACTGCGATGCTGGATGAAATTCAGCGGCTGGTTCCCGGGTACGACATCTCGCGGCTCGGCCTGCTCAGTGGCCACGACGAACACACGCAATTGGTGCAGATCACCGGCGCCACCGGTGCAGGACATCCCGAGCTCGTGCTGCCATCGAACGACACGCTGTTCACCTCGGGAACCCTGGGCCGCTATTCAGCCACCTTGAACACCGTAATGGAGCGCTATCAAACGTCGCCGCCTGATCTGGAAATTGCGCCGGATTACGACCCAACGGCGAGGCAAGAGAGCTGAATCAGTCGTTGGTGGTTAGTGGTCGGTGGCCTGTTGTTAGTTTCAAGTTTTGAGTTTCAAGTTGGCGGCAATCGACTCTGTAGCGGGAGCAGGCAGGCTGTCTGGACCCGAGCCAAGAGTGCTGAAGGTTGAGAGTTCGTGTCGCGACTTTCGCTTTGCTACCGAGGGACCGGGCACGCAAGGCGAGCCCCACAGGGGCGCAAGAGCTTAGCCCTGCGCTTCAGCGCTGGGTGAGCGTGGTTAAAAGATCGAGTCCCGCAGGGACGGCAGAGAAGCAGGCCCCTCGACGGACTGAAGTCCTCGCTCGGGATGATAGTTTTTGCTAAGGACTAAGTTGCTACGGGCTAAGAGCTAAGGGCTAAATGCTAAGAGCTAACGGCTAAGAGCTAACGGCTAAGACGCTGGGTGCTGAAAGTTAATGGGCATTGGAACATACATCCTGGTTTCACTGGTCAAGATCGCGCTCGCGCTCTTTATCCTACTGACGGCCGTGGCTTATACCACGCTGCTGGAGCGCAAGGTTGTCGCCCATATTCAGAACCGCTGGGGACCGTCACGGGTAGGGCCTTTTGGTATCTGGCAGCCGCTCGCCGACGGCTTAAAGTTTATCTTTAAGGAAGACATCACACCACCCTATGCCTATAAACCTTTATACCTCCTAGCTCCAGTCATCGCCTTGACCACCGCGCTGACCTCAATAGCTGTCATTCCGATTGGCCCGTGGATCCGGCTGGGCAGCGTCAACACGCCGCTGCAAATCACCGATGTCAATATCGGGCTGCTGATTATCTTAGGCGTTACGTCGGTCGGAGTGTATGGGGTAGCGCTGGCGGGATGGTCGTCGAACAGCAAGTACTCGATGCTCGGTGGCTTGCGCGCTTCCGCCCAGATGGTGAGCTATGAAATCGCGCTCGGCCTGTCGCTGATTGGCGTGCTCATCTATACCGGCAGCTTCAGCCTGCGCGATATTGTCGATTCGCAAGCGGGCACGTGGTTAGGCTTCATTCCTAAATGGAATTTGTTCAGGGGACAGATCGTCGCCTTCTTTATTTACATCATGGCCGCCTACGCGGAGACCAACCGTATCCCCTTCGATCTGCCGGAGGCAGAGACCGAACTCGTCGCCGGATACCACACCGAGTACAGTTCGATGAAGTTCGCCATGTTCTTCATGGCGGAGTACGCGAACATGTTCACGGTGGCATGCCTGGCTTCCGTTCTGTTCCTGGGGGGATGGTCAGGACCGGTTTTCGGACCTCCGATTGTGCAGTCATTGATGCCGGTGTTCTGGTTTGGCTTGCGGGTGTTCATCTTCATGTTTATCTACATCTGGGTCCGCGGCACGTTGCCGCGTTTCCGCTATGACCAGCTCATGGCCTTCGGCTGGAAGTTTCTTCTGCCGCTGGCCATTGCCAACATCGTCGTCACCAGCCTGGTCGTGGCGCTGAAGTGAGCAGCAATTAGCAATTAGCAATTAGCAATTAGCAATTAGCAATTAGCAATTAGCAATTAGCAATTAGCAGATTGCGGTTTGCAGGGTTGAAGAGTTCCCGTATTTCACGGATTGGATCGTTCTTACTAGAGCGTGTTTCAAGAATCAGTTTGTAACAGGGCACGACTTTAGTCGTGCCGAACCGGGCGCACCTGAGATTGGGCTTTAGCCCGAAACGGGGCCTAAAGGCCAAGACATAATAGGTGTGGCTACGGCACCTCTGAAGACGTGCCCTGATACAAAACGAATTCTGAGGGATGTACTGAATACCAACGGCTAGTTGCTAATTGCTAGTTGCTGCTTTCAACGGATAGTCATGTTGCATCTTGTTCTCTTCTTCATCTTCGCGGCGCTGTGTGTGGGTGGAGCGATCAACCTCCTGGTGCAGAAGCACCCCATCAATAGCGCTCTGTCGTTGATTGTGGTGATGGGTTCGCTGGCCCTGCTATACCTGTTGCTGGGCGCGGAATTCGTGGCCGCCGTGCAGGTCATTGTTTATGCCGGCGCGGTGATGGTGCTGTTCGTCTTTGTCATCATGCTACTGAACGCCGGAGTGGAAGAGCGTACCGAGAATGCCAGCCGTGTCGCCATGGTGCTCGGTGTCCCGGGGCTGATTATTGGAGTGAGCATTGCCGTCTGGGTGGTCAGCCATCTGGCCGGCTTGGACCGCATCGCCATCGGCGGCCCAACGGTGATGAACGGTAGCGAGGTGTTCGGAAATGCCCAGGCTGTTGGGCATCTGTTGTTCCGCAACTTCTTGCTGCCCTTCGAGGTGACCTCGGTGTTGATCCTGATCGCCATCATGGGCGCCGTGGTCTTGGCGCGGAGGGAGGAATAAATGGTGCCTCTTTCCTACTACCTGGTACTAAGCGCGATCCTGTTTGCCTGTGGAGTTACCGGCTTCCTGATCAAGCGCAACATTATCACTATTTTCCTCTCGATTGAGTTGATGCTGAACGGCGTCAATCTTTCCTTCGTGGCCTTTGCCGCACAGTTAAAGTCGCTTGACGGTCACATTTTCGTCTTCTTCGTGATGGTGGTGGCTGCCGCCGAAGCGGCCGTGGGACTGGCTATCATCATCTCCGTTTTCCGTACACGCGAAACCCTGAATGTGGATCGCGTGAACCTGCTGAAGCTGTAAGGGCTCTCCGCGCGCTAACGTGGTGCGCGCCGGATCCCGTGAGACAAAGCTATGCACTTGTGGATCATTCCGTTACTACCGCTGGCCGGCGCCGCCATCAATGGGCTGTTAGGCAAGCGCTTCTCCAGAGGATTGGTGACGGCCATCGCACTGGGCTTCACAGCAGCGTCGTTTGCCATGGCCTTGTGGGTGGCCGCGCAGTTCGCCAGCTTGCCGCCGAACCAGGTTCCCCACATCGAGCGCTACGCCACCTGGCTGAGTGCAGGCTCGTTCTCGGCGGACTTCGGCATTTATCTCGACCAGCTCTCACTGGTGATGATGCTTGTGGTCACCGGCGTCGGCTTCATCATCCACGTTTATTCCGTCGGCTACATGGAGCATGAAGGCGGCTACTACCGTTATTTTGCCTACCTCAACCTCTTCATGTTCTTCATGCTCACCCTGGTGATGGCAAACAACTATCTCCTGATGTTCGTCGGATGGGAGGGCGTGGGCCTGGCGTCATACTTGCTGATTGGATTCTGGTTCCTCAAAAAGTCAGCCGCGGATGCGGGTAAGAAAGCCTTCATCACCAACCGTGTCGGCGACTGCGGATTTCTGATTGCGCTGTTCCTGCTGATCAAGCACTTCGGCACATTGCAGTACGAAGGTCTGTGGCCGCTTATCAGCCAGTATCCGGCCGAGACCGCGGGAGCTGGCTTGTTGACCGCAATTGGCCTGCTGATGCTGGTCGGCGCAACCGGTAAGTCCGCTCAGATTCCGCTGTATGTTTGGCTGCCAGACGCGATGGAAGGCCCCACTCCGGTATCCGCGCTGATCCACGCGGCAACCATGGTGACCGCCGGCGTATACATGGTTGCCCGCTCCCACCTGGTGTTTAACCGCGCGCCCGATGCCCAACTGGCGGTTGCGATCATCGGCACGTTGACCGCGATCTTCGCCGCGTCGATCGGCATTGTGCAGACCGACATCAAGAAGGTGCTGGCTTACTCCACCATATCGCAGCTGGGGTACATGTTCATGGCCTGCGGCGTGTTGGACTACGTCGGTGGAATTTTTCATTTGGTGACACATGCCTTCTTCAAGGCGCTACTGTTCCTGGCGGCCGGCTCGGTAATTCACGGCCTGGGTGGCGAGCAGGACATGCGCAACATGGGCGGCATGCGAAAATATCTTCCTTACACCTTTTGGTCCATGACGATTGCGACCTTCGCGATTGCCGGCATACCGCCCTTTGCCGGCTTCTTCTCCAAAGACCGGATCCTCTGGTCGGCATGGAGCAGCGGTTATCACGTCCTCTGGCTGATCGGCTTCATCACCGCGGGCATGACGTCGTTCTACATGTTCCGCCTGTGGTTCCTTACTTTCTTTGGCGAATATCGCGGGCCGAAACCCGAGACGACGGGTCACGGACACGATGCTGATACACAGCATGCGGGGCATACCGGCGCAGTCCACGACGCGCAGGACGCACATGCTGGCGGAAGCCACGGAAACGGCGCTCCCCACGAAAGTCCGTGGGTGATGGTAATTCCGCTGCTGATACTCGCGTTGCTCTCATTCGTTGGCGGATGGATTGGTGTTCCCCACTCGCTCAAGGGCTCCGATCACTTCGACGCCTTCCTTTCGCCGGTGTTTCACGCGACAGCGAGTGCTGCAGAAGCAACGGAAGTGCAAGGTGAATCCACTACCGAACTGCTATTCACTGCGATTTCCGTTTCGATCGCCTTGCTCGGACTACTGGCCGCCTGGTGGCTGTATTACAAACGGCCTGGTTTGCCCGCAAGGATGGCCAAAGCCTTGGACGGGATCTATACCTTCGTGCTCGACAAATACAAGGTAGACGAACTGTACGGGGCGGTATTCATACAACCGTTGATCGCGCTGTCCTCCAATGTGTTCTGGAAAGGCATCGATCGTGGTCTCATCGATGGCGCAGTGGACGGCGGCGCCGCCGGTGCCCGCGAAGTTTCCGACGAGATGCGACACATGCAATCCGGCAATATCCGCTCGTATGCCGGCTGGGTCGCCGTGGGCGCGGCGGCCGTGATCGCCTTCATGGTGTGGAGGGGTGTGCGATGAATTTCATCAACAACAACATCCTCACCATCGTTGTGTTTCTGCCGCTGGCGGGAGCCATCTTGCTGGTGTTTTTCCCGCGACGCCATCGCGACATTCGCTGGTTCGCGCTGGCGGTTTCGCTGATCTCCTTGCTCGCCTCGCTGCATCTGCCGTGGTACTTCGTGCGCGGGCAAAGCGGCTTCCAATTCGAGCAGAACGTCCCGTGGATTGCCCACCCCAACATTCATTACCACCTCGGCATCGATGGCATCTCTATGTGGCTGGTCATCCTGACCACCTTCCTGATGCCGATGTGCGTGCTGATTTCGTGGAAGTCCATCGACGACCGGGTCAAGGAATTCTTCATCCTCATGCTGGTGCTCGAGACGGCGATGATCGGCGTGTTTGTCGCCCTCGACCTCTTCCTCTTTTACTTCTTCTGGGAAGCGACGCTCATTCCCATGGCGCTAATCATCGGCATGTACGGCCATGGGCGAAAGATTTACGCCTCCGTGAAGTTCTTCCTGTACACCATGATCGCATCGGTATTCATGCTCGCGGCGGTGATCTGGCTGTACGCCAAGACGGGAACGTTTGATTTCGTCGACATCCAAGGCAAGATTCAGGCAGGCCAGGTGGCAGGATTCGAGCACGCCGCGTTCTGGCTGTTCCTCGGCTTCTTCGTGGCCTTCGCGGTGAAGGTGCCATTGTTTCCTTTACACACCTGGCTACCGGACGCGCACGTGGAAGCTCCCACCGCGGGTTCGGTGCTTCTGGCGGCCGTGCTGCTGAAGATGGGCACTTACGGTTTGTTGCGTTTCAACCTGGGGCTCTTCCCCGAAGAAGCACGGCGCAACGCTCCCTGGATTATCGCGCTCGCTATTGTCGGCATCATTTACGGCGCGCTGGTCGCGATGGTGCAGCCCAACATCAAGCGACTGGTGGCGTACACCTCGGTCAGCCACCTGGGCTTCGTGGTGCTAGGCATCTTCAGCTTCACCCAATTTGGAATGGATGGCGCGGTGTATGTGATGTTGAGTCACGGCGTCTCGACCGGCGCACTGTTCATGCTGCTGGGCATGATCTACGAGCGACGTCATACCTACGACATCGGTGAATACGGCGGGCTGGCGACACCCATGCCGGTGTACGCAACCTTCTTCGCATTCATCATGCTGTCATCCGTGGGTCTGCCGTTGCTGAACGGATTCATCGGCGAATTCATGGTGCTGAGCGGCGCCTTTCAGGCGAAGCAGCTTTACGGCATCCTGGCGGCGACCGGGGTCATCTGGAGCGCGTGTTATCTACTTTGGATGTATCAACGCGTCTTCTACGGGAAGGTCACCCAGCCGGTGAACAATTCGTTGCGTGATCTGGACGCTAGTGAGCGTGTCTCCTTGTGGCCGCTTGCGATTGCGGCCCTGGTCATGGGAGTTGCTCCGATGCTCTGGTTGCACTCGATTGATCCCGCCGTCGCTGCGTCACTGAGACAATTCTCCAGCGCCGTTCAGGCGCACGCAACCCGTGCTCCAGGGTCGTGGCTACGCGCCGGCGTTGCGCGTGACGGGATGGAGGCTCTGCTTCGGGTGATCGGACGATGATTCCGACCGTCGACTACATTCGGATCCTCCCCGAAGTAGTGCTAAGCATCTTCGGCATCCTCGTCATGATGGCGGACCCGCTTCTTCCCGAACAGGGCTCCAAGAAGTCGCTGGGCGTCCTGGCGCTGGTGGGCACACTCGCCGCGCTGGCCGCGACTGCCTACCAGACTCGCTTCTACGGCGAAGCCTTCTACCACATGGTAAGGGTGGACACCTTTAGCGTCTTCTTCCATGTGGTCGTGCTAATGATTTCGCTGGTCGTCATCCTGGCCTCGTATGACTACCTCGATGTGCAGCAGATCCGTGCGGGCGGCGAGTATTACGCTCTCATTCTCTTCGGTACCGTCGGCATGATGCTGATGTCGTCCGCCGTCGAACTGGTGCTGATCTTCATCGCGCTGGAGATTTCTTCGATCTCGACGTACATTCTTGCCGGCATGCGCCGCCGCGCTGCGGAAAGCGCCGAGGCTTCCCTGAAGTATTTCCTGCTGGGCTCCTTTGCGACCGCGTTCTTCCTCTATGGCGTGGCCATGATCTACGGGGCCACCGGAACTACCAACATCTACAACATCGCAAATTACCTGCATAGCCAACAATCCACGCTGGCCTATCTTGCTGTGGGACTGATGTTCGTCGGGCTTGGCTTCAAGGTGGCCTCGGCTCCGTTCCACGTATGGACTCCCGACGTGTACGAAGGCTCGCCAGCGCCCGTGGTCGCCCTGATGTCCACCGGACCGAAAGCGGCTGCGTTTGCAGTGCTGTTGCGCGTCCTCTTCGGTAGCGGCGCTCCCGGCTGGTTCTGGATGGTCTGGCTGTCGGCGGCCCTGTCTATGACGCTGGGTAACATCGGCGCACTGGTGCAACAGAACGTCAAGCGTCTGCTGGCTTACTCGTCGATTGCTCACGCAGGCTATGTGCTGGTCGCCTTCGCGGCTGGGCAGCAGGTCGGTATCTCTGCCGCCATGTTCTACCTCGCGTCCTATGCGGCGATGAACGTCGGCGCGTTTGCTGTGGTCAGTCACTTCGCGTCCGCCGGCGAGAAGTACGTCACCCTCGACGACTACGCCGGATTGGGGCGCCGCTCGCCTTTGCTGGCCGCCATGCTCACCATCTTCCTGCTTTCGCTGATTGGCATTCCGGTCACTGGCGGCTTCTTTGCCAAGCTCTATGTCTTCTCCGCGGCGCTGCAATCCAACCTGGTTTGGCTCACCATCATCGGCGTCGTCAACAGTGCGATTGCCGCTTATTACTACCTGCGCATTATCGTTTACATGTACATGCAGGACGAGCGAACCGAAGCTCCCGTGGCTCGCATTCCGATAGGCTTGGGTATTGGATTGGCCATCAGCCTGATCGCTACCATCTACCTCGGCGTGCTGCCCGGCCGCGTGCTCGAATACGCAATTCGAGGGGCGCAGGACTTGTTGAGGTAAACGGGATCCCCGTTCTCCCGGGGCGTCGCCCACTCATCACTTCGCCATGCGTTAGACATCACTGACAAACAATCCTGGCCGATGGGAAGATGACTCCGCCCGGTGTCTCGGGAGAAGTCTCCGGCTTTTTCCCACCCACTCCGCGCGAAGCTGCGCCGGCGAGAACAAGACCCTCCGACCTCCTTCTCCCTCAAGCGTCCGAGTAGGTCCATGCCAAATCAAGCGGTGGACCGATTGTACGTTCCCAATCATCGCGTCGTCGCCCTTCGTGAGCGGCGCCCACAATCGAAGACCAACATCGGTCACTGGTCCTCATCATTGCTTCACTACCCTTCGCCGGCGGTCCGGCGCACAGGAGGATCAAATGAACAAATCCAACTTGCCATCGTTCAAATGTGTTCCGCTGGCGACGATACTCGTCCTGGCGCTAGCCGGAATTCCGGCACTGGCGCAGGATACGGTTCCGCCCGTGGGGCGGAATGCGCTTCCGGGCTCGGCCTCACACCCAACAGCATTGCCTCGGTCGGGCTCGTATCTGCAGCGGCCCCTTGTGTTCCCACGGCCAACCAAGCCCGCCATGCGCTATAAAACTTCATCCGATAGCTGGATCGTGTACCCCCAGCCCACCTCCGACTACACTGGGAGCACGACCAACTACGGTGGCGGAGATGGTTCCGGAAGCTTCATCACTTCCTTGGGTCCATTCACCTACAGCAATCCGCAGTCGGAGAACTTTGTGCCCGGCTCTTGGGCCACCTGGGGTAGCCCTCCGAACACCGAGAGCAGCACACCTAACGTGTTGTGGAACGCTGGATTTAGCACGCTGCACGTTGACATTAGCGGCAGCTTCAACACCGCTGGATTTGAGCTCGAACCGGATCAGTTCCAGCAGGAAGACGTCATGGCGGTCTTTCACAGCAGCGACGGGGATTCCTTTACTGTCGATCTGATGCCGAACGGCTCAGCCGGCGCGTTGCTCTATGCTGTGCAAGACGATACACCTGGGTCCACTATTACCAGCATCGACATCACGGATAACGCGGGCGACGACTTCGCCATCGCGCAGTTGCGTTTGGGAGCTCTTCCCCCTCCTCCTCCCAATTGCTCTACTCCGCGCGTGCTCCATAACTTCAACCCCGGAGACGGTCCAACCGGTGTCAGAAATGACCAAGCAGGCAACATTTATGGAACTACTGGGGGTGGCGGCGACAGCCAGGCCGGTATGGCCTACCAGCTAGCACCGAATGGAGACGACTGGACGTTCACTCCAATTTATAGTTTCACGGGAGGCGATGATGGAGGGGGCCCGTCTGCGGTTATCCCTGGCCCTACAGGCCCGGAAGGTGGTCTTTACGGCGCGGCCGGCGGAGGCATCACAAGCTGCCCTTACGGATCCGGATGCGGCCTGGTTTTCCGTCTGACACCGCCGCCTTACGCCTGCCGCAACACCGGACGCAGTTGGACTGAAAGAGTAGTCCATCGCTTTACGGTAGATGACAGTGGTGGCTATTACCCAGGCGGCAATCTCGTTTTTGACCAGGCCGGCAATCTGTATGGCACGACGGCAGGGGGCAGCGACCCGAACTTCTGGGGCACTGTTTATGAGCTGACCCACGGAGACTGGACTGAGCAGGTTCTCTATAGCTTCCCCGGTGGCGGATCAATTTGGCAGAGAGACCTGCTGGCGGGCAGCGATGGTAACTTGTACGGTTCGGTCTACTACGGAGGGGATCTCACCTGCGACCCACCCTTTGGTTGTGGCAGGATTTTCCAGTTAGTACCTTCAGGAGGCACTTGGATAGAAAACGATATCTACGTTTTTGAAGACCAAGGAGATGGTGCGAACCCCGGCAAGCTTGTCGAAGATAGTTTCGGAAATATTTATGGTACAGCTGTCGACCGGGGCTATGGCACTGTGTTCAAGCTCTCGTTCTCCGATAGAGCTTGGGTACTCCAAACGATTGCGGAAATGGATTACCGCGAGGTTGCAGAAAACCTTGCAATCGATGCAACGGGAAGTCTCTACTGGACCACAGTTTACTATCCCGAATGCTCCGGCTACGCCTGCAGTACACCCGCGGACGACTGGCCCTATGGTGCGATTTATGTGTGGCCACATGATCGAGGATATTTTGACCAACGCTTTTTCGGCTACTTCTTTGACAGTTATGGTCCACTGGCGGTGGATGCCAACGGGAATCTCTTTGGCACGACTCCCGATTGCGGGGCCTACGGGGCGGGCACCATCTGGATGTTGCCTACCGGGACCCCGTAGCTGGAATCTTCACGTCACACAGCCGGCGCTCATCCCTTGGGTGCCGGCCCTCTTAGTCGTGCCTCATTCCACCGGCACGGCGATGTCCCGATAGGCAAACACCATCACCGCCAATCCCCAGAACAACACGGTTTCGAGCACCGCAATGACGACCGCGCCCCAGTCCATCGTCCATCCCGCACGAAAGTGAAAGCGCAGAATGTCGAGCAATGCCGGCAGGCCGGGAACCAATCGGAACCACGGCTGATGTTCAGGATGCGCCAGCGCGGGGGCGCCGAAGATGGTCACAGTGAGCGCGATCGCCAGGTAGGGATTGAGGAAAGTGGAAAAGAACATGCCGATCGCGGCCGCAATAGCCGAAGCTGCCACGACTAACACAGCTACTGGCCACACTCCGTCGGTCGGCAGTCCCGCGCGATGCGCCAGCCAGGTGCAACAGGCCACGAAGAGCACGGCATAAACCATGGTCATCGTCAGGGTACCGATCAGCATGGCCAGCAGGTATTCGCCCCGGCTGACGGCCTTCGACAACACCAGCAGAATGCGCCGCGACTTGCGTTCGCTATGGATGGCGTTGGCCGCGAGGAACGCGCCGAAGGCGCAGATATAAATCGCCTGCTGCTGCACGAAAAAAATCACGTCATACGGCAGCACGCGCTCCCGCCCGAAGCCCGCAGTAATCACCGCGGTAAAGATGATCCATGCGAAAAGAATCAACACCGGCCAGCGGTTTTCGCGGAGAAAGTTGCGCGCGATTGACCAGGCGGCCATCATCCTCCCTTCCCTTCCGTCCACGAGACGAACACTTCTTCCAGGGTTCGCCGCACCGGGTTAACGTTGAGCACTTCGCCGCCCAGCGCCCACACCCGCTCCAGGGCCTCGCGTTGCGATGTCGCCGGCACCGTGAAGACTAATTGTCCGTCGCGAAGTTGCGAATGTTCGAAACTGTCCGCGGCTATTCCGCGCGCGCTAATCTCGTAACGTTCCCGCGATACCAGCAACTCCGCCGTGCGTCCCACCTTCACCAGCCGTCCCTGGTTCAGGATGCCGACGCGATGACAGATCAATTCGATTTCCGACAGCAAATGCGAACTAAGAAAGATGGTTTTGCCGGCACGGTTGGCTTCCAACAAGAGCTCCCGCATCGCGACCCGCGCCAACGGATCAAGCGCGGAAGTTGGCTCATCGAGAATGAGCAGCTCGGGATCGTTGATCAATGCTTGTGCCAAGCCGATGCGCTGTTGCATGCCGCGAGAGAACTTGCCAACGTTGCGGCCGGCCTCCAATTCGAGCTCTACTTGACGCAGCACCTCGTGGCATCGCTGCCTCAGCAACGGCCCGCGCATGCGATTAAGCGTGCCGTAAAAGCGCAGCAGCGTGGCGGCGGGACGATGATACAGCGCGACGTTCTCCGCCAGGAACCCTACTCTCGCCCGCGTCGGCGCGTTGCCAAACGGCTGCGCCAGCAATTGGCCTTTGCCCCACGACGGCCGCATGAACCCGAGCGCTAGGTGAATGGCCGTCGTCTTCCCTGCCCCATTCGGCCCCAGAAAGCCAAAGATCTCTCCCCGCTCGAGCGAGAGGGTGAAGCCGTCGAGCGCGCGCACGCGATGACGCGACCATGGAACGCCATAGTCTTTGGTCACGTTCTCGTAATCCAGCACTCCAGCCATAGCGGTTGACAGCGTTCCCTATCTCCGAGTTGTCATCACGAAACGGCCTTCAGCCCGTGAGGGATCGGCTCTTTCCCGGGCTGCCGTTCCAGAGATCACGGAGAAAATAGATACAATTCTGTGCTCTCCGTGTTCTCCGTGGTGAACGATTTTCGATCGAGCCCAGGAATCCCACCAAACAAAAATGCCCCGTCCGAAGACAGGGCGTTGCGATGCCGTTGAAGGCAAAAGCTAGACAACCTTGACGAAGATGATCACCAGTGTAAACAACACCAGCGACTCGATGAAGGCCAGGCCCAGAATCAGGGCGAGCTGAACTGCCGGCCGGGCAGCTGGATTGCGCGCCATCGCTTCGCACGCAGCGCCACCGACTCGGCCCTGGCCAAGTGCGGCCAGTCCGGCGGCAATGGCCATGCCGAAGCCGGAGGCTATGGGGACCCAATTGGTCGCCGGAGCAGCGGCGCTTCCGCCCTGCGCGTACGCTGGCATAGCCATCAACATCATCGCTCCCAGCGAAAAGAATATGGTCATCAGTTTCTTCATTTCTTTCTCCTTATGAATCGCTGCCAGTGGGTGGTTGACGTTCACCAAGCTGACGCCCTCACGCTGACAGCAAACTTGAAATAGCTTCTAGCCCTTAGCTCTTAGCTTTTAGGAGTCAGAAGATTGCTGAAGGCTAATTGCTAAAAGCTAAGGGCTAATGGCTGCTCTTCTAATGCTCGTGCGCCACCGCTTCTCCGATGTACACCGTCGCCAAGAGCACGAAGATATAAGTCTGAATCACTGCCACACCAATGTGCAGCAGTATGAAAATGACCGGCACGGCAAGCGGCACCAGCGAGAAAAATACCAGGATCACCAAATCGCTGGCGAACATGTTGGCATAAAGACGGATGGTGAGCGAAAGAATTCGCGCCAGATGGCTGAACACCTCAATTGGAAACAACAGGATCGCCAGCCACGGTTCTGGACCCATAAAGTTCTTCACATAGGCGAAACCGTTGGCCCGGATGCCCTGGAAGTGGTAATAGAACCAGCTGACCAGCGCACAACCCAGGGGTACCGATGGAATTGCCGTCGGCGTCTCAAACCCGGGGATCACCCCGAGGAGGCAGCCCAACATGATAAAAATGCCGAGGACAGTCAAGTAGCCCACATATCGCTGGTAGCCGTGGCCAATCACTTCGTGGCTTTGCTTGGTGACGAACGAATCAATCTCCTCCATCACGTGCTGCATTTTTCCCGGATCGTCCACCGACAGGCGCGCCCGTACAATCGCAAAAAACAGAACGATCAGCACAAACACCACCAACTGCATGGCCACGTAATTGGGAATCGGAGCTTTCGGATAGCTCGCGTGCAGATGAAAGATACCCAGGATTGCATTCGCCAGGCCGGCGAAGTATTTATTCAGGAGGGCCGTTATCCAAAGTTGCTCAGGCATGAATGCTTGCTCGTAAAAAGACGGTTCTATGACTGCGATTACTGCTGATCGAGACGCTCGCGGCTGCAGCCGCTACGCACCAAAAGTTATTTGGGAAATCAGAATTCGCGTCGCAAGATAACAAACAGTTCCGCTGCGACTTCGCAGGCTATGGCCGCAATCGGAAGGCAGACGCCACCAAGGAAGCCGTAGAGACCTGCTACAGAAACATTAAATATAACATAGGCTCCGATGGCGATGAAGGCATATCGCAGCACCGCGCGCAAGACGATTCCCCCTCCCCTCTCCTTGCTCTCGCTGGCGGTAATGCGCTCTCCCAGGGCGTCCACCGCTCGCTCCAGCCAGCGCTGGTTCACATAGGAGATGGCAGCGCCAGCCAGAAATCCCACAGCGACCGGCCAACGGAAGAAAACCAGGCACACTACCAGGCCGGCAACCGACACCACGACCATGTATTTGCGGATACGCTTCAGCGCTCCGGCAAAAAATTCGTCCGCTGGCGAGGAAGTAGATTCGGGCATCGTAGGGCGCAAATCAATGTATCCCGGAAGACCGATCGTCAGGAAAATTCTGATTAAGTCAGCCGGGAAGTCCCTCAAGGGCTAGAGCCCAGATTAATATCAGGTATCTGCGGACAGTCTTAAGGCCGTCCCCTTCAAGGAATCAGCGTTAATCAGAGTTTCGTGAGTTGACGAGCCGCCATTCTCGCGACGCCGGAGCGGTCGCTATTCCTTCGATGTGCTCACCATCCGAATCATCTGCACGAAGCCTAAAACCGCCCCTACGACGACTCCCGCGATAAACAGCCAATGAGTGTGCAGCCAGTGATCGAGTAGTTTGCCAATCACCCATCCGACCACTACTGCGGCAGGAATGATGAAGGCGATCTCCGAGTAGCGCGCCCACAAGATAGCCGCACTCCGTATTTTGTCGTCCCGATGTTCATCTGCCATGAAGAGAGGCTACCATCTGCGGTCAAGTGCTGGACAGGATGCTTGGCGATGGATGCGGTTCCGCCGGAGCAGACTTTCAGAGGCGCGCCCAATCGCAGCATAGCGATGTTTCGTCCCAACCAAGTCTGGAGTAGTTGACTCCGCCTGCGGCACGCCTGGGCTCTCATTGCAACTAGGAACGAAAACTGTCAGCCATCTATCGAACGAGCACAGATCATTCAAGAATTAACTGCTTAGGGTATGATCCTGCCAGAGCACAAGCCTCTTGTTCTCGCGCAGAGTAGGCATACTCGATAGGGCATTGGAACGGTAAAGTGGTGGAGAACGCCGACTGATACAGCACCCAAGCAAACGCGACTTTTAATCCTCAGGCACGTTTCAACATAGTGCCGGAGAACTTAATTATAATGGCAAGACATATGAGAGCAGCAGCGGTTCTGTTAGTAGCTTTTCTTGGCGCCGCGACAATAATTGTCGTGGCGCAGGATGCGGACGACTCGCCGCAACTCGCATCCCACGCCGCCCCGGTCCCACAGAACAACAATCCTCCGATTGCAAAAGACGACGCGGTGACTGTGCCCGCAGGCACGCGAGTTCCACTAACCATGAAGCAAGGTCTCACCACCAAGAACGCTAAACCGGGCGACCCGGTTTACGCACAAACTTCCTTTCCCATCGTGTTGAACGACCGCATTGTCATACCACCGGGTACCTTCGTGCAAGGAGAAATCCGGCGGGTACTGCGTCCGGGCAAGGTCAAGGGTCGTGCTGAATTGCAAATGAGCTTCACCTCCATGATCTTTCCCAACGGTTACACTTTGTTGCTACCCGGCGCGGTACAGGGAACCCCGGGGGACACAAATACCGCAGGAGTCAAAGACAAGGAAGGAACCATTCAGGGGGACAGCAGCAAAGGCAAGGACGCCGGAACCATCGTCGGCACAGCTATACCTGGAGCGGGTATTGGAGCGATTGCCGGAGGGAGCAAGGCCGCGGGTATTGGGGCAGCCAGTGGTGGCGCGCTCGGATTGGCAACAGTTCTGCTTACTCGCGGGCCTGAGATTCAGCTCGGGGTGGGAGACTCCATAGAAATGGTGCTCGAGCGCAATCTGACGATTGACGAAACCAAGGTCCACCGGAGCGCTCAGTAGCCGAAGGTTCCCATCGAGTCGTCATCACTAGCGCAGAGAGAAATCTGCTCTTGCATGGAAGAAGCAGATTCCACGCAGACCCGGCGCTCGTAATGACGAACCATAAATCAGGATCGTCCCGCAAACGGGCTTGAAGACCGACACTATTGCCTCAGTACAGCAAATACTTCTTCCTGACCTGCATGAACTGCTCGACTCCGTCGCGCCAGTCGTCGGCGATACGATGGGGATCTTGTCCCGCTTGTAGCGCCGCCAGCGCCGCCTGATTCGCCAGCAATGGTTTCATATGGCCAATATCAAACCCCGTGGGAGCCGCGGCGTGAAGGGCTGCCGCCAACTCCAGCCCCAACTCGGGCGCATCCAGAGTCTCACGATTGGTAATGATGATGCTAACTCCTTCACATTCGCGATGAGCATATGGCCCACTTGCGGGCGTGAATACGATGGGCACAAATCGCACCCCGGCGATGTTGCGCTCATTCAGATACGCAGCCAGTCTCTTTGCGCTTGCCCATGGCGCTCCCACCACTTCGAAGGGAGTGTCGGTACCTCGGCCTACCGAAACATTCGTTTGTTCGATCAGCGCTACGCCCGGATACAGCGTCTCCTGATTCAGGTTGCGCAAGTTGGGTGAGGGATTCACCCACAGCTGTGAAGTGGAGTCGAACCAGTCCCCGCGCATCCAGCCTTTCATGGGAACCACCGTGAGATTGGCGTTGATGTGTCGCTCGGCATTGTATAGCTTCGCCAATTCGCCAATCGTCATCCCATGCCGCACCGGCACCGGATAATAGTTCACAAAGCTCTCCTGCCCCGCATCTGAAACCGGACCCTGAACGTAAGCGCCGTTGATTGGGTTGGGACGGTCGAGCACCACGATTGGCTTCCCTGTTGTAGCCGCGGCCTCGAGAAAATATCCGAGGGTCGTCTCGTACGTGTAGAAGCGTGCGCCTGCGTCCTGGATATCGAACACGAGTATGTCGAGCTTACGCACGACATCGAGCGGCGGCCGACGCTTGGCATCGGTGTCGCCATAGACGCTGTAAACGGTGATTCCCGTCGCCCCGTCTTTCGTATTTCCGATATCGGGGCTGTCGGAGGTTCCCTGCACACCGTGTTCAGGACTAAAAATGGCGCTCAACTGTAAGCCCCGTGCGCGGGCCAGAACATCGATCGTACGGCGGCCATTACTGTCGATTCCGGTCTGGTTGGTGACGAGTCCCACCTTCGGCGTCGTGATACCGGGAATTCTCAAGGCATCGAAGTCGTGAACCTCCAGTTCATCAATTCCGTTCGACACCTGGCCATCGCGCACCAGCACGCGCCGGCTGGCGACGGCCGCTTCGTTATAGCCGGTAATGCGCGCGACCCGCATCTTTTGTTCTTCGCTGGGTTGCAGCTGCAATGCAGCGGCCACAGCGGTGGCCACTTCGGTGCGCAACGAAATCACGTTGCCGTCCTTGACGTGCACCGCATTGGTGAGCAGGACGATGTAGGTGTTCGTGGTGGGGTCAATCCACAGCGAAGTTCCGGTGAAGCCGGTGTGCCCGAAAGAGCCCACAGGCAAGAGTTCACCGCGATTGGAAGAAAATGGCGAGTCGATGTCCCAGCCCAGTCCGCGCACGTCTGTCAGGTTGGGCGGCTGCTGCGGTGTAGTCATCTTCTCGACGATCCCGGGGGCGAACACTGGCGCGCCCCCATTCAGCAGCGCCTGCGCAAACTTGGCAACGTCATCGGCGGTCGAGAACAGTCCGGCATCGCCAGCAACTCCTCCCATCCGGCGCGCGGTAGGATCGTGGACAACGCCACGCAGCATCAGCCCCGTTCGCTCGTCCCGTTCGGTGGGCGCGATGCGAGACTTCCACTCTGCAGGCGGAAGAAAGCGGGTCGACGTCATACCCAACGGGCCAAACACATAGGTCTGCGAATACTGATCTAGCGGCATGCCGCTGACACGCTGCACCAATTCGCCCAACACCACGAAGTTAATGTCGCTATACAAGAACACCGAGCCTGGCGGATTGATCAGCTTCTCGGCATTAGCGCGGTTGTAGCCCTCTTCCAGGCCACTCCAATACTTCTTCAAGTCCAAGTCAGGCCCCAGACCGGAGTAGTGCGTCAGCAACTGCCGAACTGTCACCTCGTCTTTGCCGTTCTGTGCGAACTCGGGAATGTACTTTGCGACTGGATCGTTGAGCTTCACCTGCCCAAGCTGCACCAGGCGCATCACGCAACTGGTGGTGGCGATCACCTTGGTCAGCGATGCCATGTCGAAGATGGTATCGACGGTCATCGGCTCCTTGGGATCGAGCGAGCGATAGCCATACGCCTTGCGGTAAACGAAAGCTCCGTTGTGGCCCACCAGCAGGACCGCTCCGGGCGCACGGCCTTTATCAACCGCATCCTTGAGCAGTGCGTCAAGCGGTGCAAAGCGATCCTGCGCCGCCGCCGCGACTACCGGCGGCGTGACCGCCGGAGCGGACGTCTTCTGCGCTAGAAGGAGAATGTTGCCGCCTGTGACAAGACAAACCAGAAGGAGCGCAATCGCTGGCCAACGACGAAGCCTCAATGGGTCCGAAACCTTTCTTGATACAGGAGTCTGCGCCGCCATTCTGCGGGCAAGTTATTATAAGTTGCGCCAGCACCCGATCTCATCAATGAGGTGATTTTGAACCCATCGTCGCAACAGCTAACAGACCTGCCGTCTGCCTTCGATCTTCAGGACAGGCAGTTCTCGCGGGCCTTTGCCGTTATTTTCGAAGCCATCGAGCAACGTGCCTTCCCGGCCGCTGCGCTCGCCGTTACTCATCGCGGATCGATGATCGCGCTGCGGGGATTTGGCCGCTTCACTTACGAAGCCGATGCGCCGCTGGTTCAGGCCGACACTATCTTCGACCTGGCCTCGGTGACCAAGGTCCTGGCGACTACCACTGTGGCGATGCTGCTGTACGAGCACGGACAATTGCCGCTCGACATCCCCGTCGGACATTTCCTTCCGGACTTTGTGGCGCAAGCTCCCCGGCATCAGCAGGCCTCGCGCGAGGCAGTCACCCTCCGCATGCTACTGGCGCACTCCAGCGGACTGCCCGCTTACGAGAAGCTGTTTGAATTTGCCGGCTCTCGCGAGAAACTGGTTCGAGCCGCGCTTACCACTCGCTTAGTTGCCGAACCCGGTACGGGTGCTGAGTATAGTGACGTCGGCTTCATCCTGCTGGGCGAGGTGGTGGCGCGTCAAGCTGGCCTGGCGCTCGACCTGTTCGCGGGGCAGCAGATCTTCACCCCACTCGGGATGACGCATACGCGATTCAATCCTCCGGCGGAGTGGAAGGCCCGGATTCCGCCCACCGAAGACGATCGCACCTTTCGCAAACGCATCATCCAGGGCGAAGTGAATGATGAGAACGCTTCCGTGATGGGAGGCGTCGCGGGACACGCTGGCGTGTTTGCTCCAGCGATTGATGTGGCGCGCTTCGCTGAGTGCATGCTGCGTCGCGGAGCGCCAATTCTCAAGCCGGAAACGGTGCAACTGTTCACGCAACGCGTGGACTCGCCTCCCGGTTCGTCGCGAGCCCTGGGATGGGACACTCCGTCGCTGGAATCGTCGGCAGGAGCTCATTTTTCGGCGGCCTCATTTGGTCATCTCGGATTCACCGGCAGCTCCCTGTGGATCGATCCCGCGCGCCAGCTCTCGGTAACCTTGCTGACCAATCGGACCTGGCCCAACCGCGCCTCCAAGGCGATTCGCCGGGTTCGACCGCTCGTGCATGATGCAATCGTCGAGGCGCTCGAGGAGCATTGATCTTCGCATGAAGCGCGCGCCCGCCATCGCTAAGCTCGGCACCGAACGAAGAAATCGCGCCAGCGAGAACCTTGACCTGCGTTCCGCACTCGATATTGCGCGCATCCTCAATGCCGAAGACGCCAAGGTTGCTGGCGCCGTCAAGAGGGCTCTGCCGCACATTGCACAGGCTATCGATGCCATTGCTGGCGCGCTCGCCAAGGGGGGACGCCTGATCTATGTCGGCACGGGAACCAGTGGGCGGCTAGCCGCGCTGGATGCAGCCGAGTGCCCTCCAACGTTTGGCACCGACCCAAAGACGGTGCAGTTCGTAATTGCAGGAGGCGTGAAGGCGCTGAGTGCAGCGGTGGAAGCCAGTGAAGATTCACGCGAAGCGGGCCGCGCCGATATCGCCAAGCGTAAGCCCACCGGGCGTGACGTGGTAGTCGGGATCGCAGCCAGCGGACGCACGCCTTACACCGTGGCCGCAGTCGAATATTCCAGGTTGCGAGGCGCCACTACAATTGCGTTAACCTGCAATAGAAATAGTCCACTGCAACGCGTAGCCGAGCTTCCGATTGTGGTCGAGGTGGGCGCGGAAGCGGTCACAGGTTCCACGCGAATGAAGGCGGCGACCGCGCAGAAAATGGTGCTCAATATGTTGTCCACGGGAGCCATGGCAAGGCTGGGATACGTCTATGGCAACTTGATGGTTAATTTGCGCCTCAAGAACAGCAAGTTGATGGAGCGCGGAATTCGAATTCTGCAGCAGGCATCCGGGGCTGACCGCGACCGCAGCGTGAAGGCGCTGCGGAAATCCGCCGGCAATGTTTCCGTGGCGATCATCATGCTGAAAAAAGGGATGAGCAAAACTGAAGCACAGCGTTGTCTGAGCAAGGCCAAGGGCAACGTGCGCATGGCCCTGGAAAGCAAATAGGTTTCGCCGGACAATACCGGCCCTTCAGGCGGCACTGGAATGGTCCTAGTTTTCCACAGTTAGCTGTTGCCCCTCAGCAAACAGAAGAGTAGAGTTCCCCAGACATTGGTTAATGAAGACCTTCAGATTAGCATCCAAGCTGTTCATGACAGTCGGGGCTTACGCACTATCGGATAGGGAGTGTAGCGGCTTGGCGGTTTTCTGAATTGTCATCACGAACGGCCTTTCAGCCGTGAGGGATCTGCTGTTTCTCCTCTCCCATCGTTCAGCAATAAACAACAGCAGATTCCTCGCTTCGCTCGTTAATGACAATTTCATAAGTGAGCGTTGCGCCGAGGTCCCCGCGACCTCGGCCTCGATTCCTCGTAAAATGAGGTCTGCGCTGTGATTCATAAATTCGGCGTTCGCAGCGTTAGCTTAGGACATCCCTACATGGACAAATTTGTCATTCGCGGCGGCAATCCGCTATTGGGCACGGTACGCATCAGCGGCGCCAAGAATGCCGCGCTCCCGGCAATGGCCGCCGCGCTGCTCACGGAAGAACCCGTCATCCTGGAAAACGTTCCGCAGGTGCACGATATCGAGACCGAGCGCAAGCTGCTGGCGGCGATGGGTGCTGAGGTGGAACTGGGTTACGGCCGTGCCCAGCACCGCACCACAATTTGCTGTCGCAATCTGGTAAGGCCAGAGGCGTCGTACGAACTGGTCAAAACCATGCGTGCATCCACTCTAGTGCTGGGACCGCTGCTGGCCCGCATGAAACATGCCAGGGTTTCTCTCCCCGGCGGGTGCGCCATTGGCGCACGCCCAATTGACCTTCATCTCAAAGGGCTGGAGAAACTCGGGGCGAAAATTTCGCAGGAGCATGGCTACATCGAAGCCCGGGCCCGGCGCTTGAAGGGCGCGCGCATCGTCTTCGAAAAGATTACGGTGACTGGAACCGAAGATCTGATGATGGCGGCGGCGCTGGCCGAAGGCGAGACCGTGCTGGAGAATTGTGCCCGCGAGCCGGAAGTGCTTGATCTGGCGGTGCTGCTCAACAAGATGGGGGCGCAGATTACAGGCGCCGGCACCCACGCCATCCGCGTGCAAGGTGTGGAGAAGCTATATGGCGCGCGTCACCGCATCATTCCGGACCGAATCGAAGCCGGGACCTTCATCGTCGCCGGCACACTCACTGGAGGAGACTTGCTAGTCTCCAGTTGCGATCCTTCTCACCTCGACGCGCTATTGCAGAAACTGGAGGAGTGCGGAGTACAGGTGCAGACAAACGGCGACTCCGTCCGTGTGGTGGGTGATGGCCCGTTGAAGGCCGCGGATCTAGTCACCGAGGAGTATCCCGGCTTCCCTACCGACATGCAAGCACAGTTTATGGCGCTCGCGACCCAAGCCGAGGGCGTCAGCATAGTCACCGAAAACATTTTTGAAAACCGGTTCATGCACGCCCAGGAACTGGTGCGCATGGGAGGTAACATCAAAATCGAGGGAACTCACGCGGTCGTCCGGGGCAAAACAGCGCTCAGTGGCGCAGCCGTGCAGGCCAGCGATTTGCGCGCTTCGGCATCACTGGTTCTGGCCGCTCTCGTTGCCGAGGGCGAAACCATCATCGACCGCGTGTATCACATCGACCGCGGCTACGAGCGTATCGAGGAGAAACTGCGGGGAGTTGGCGCCCAGATTCGCCGCATCGGAGAATTTCTTCCGAAGCGTGTGGCGACGCCTGTGGCTGCAGGATGATGCGAGAAATCGGCGAGCTAACGCCCCAAGAGCCGCTCCAAGTCTGCAAAGAAACTAGGATAAGAAATGCCGACGCATTCCGAATTGCGGATAATGCTTTCTCCCTGCGCCCGAAGCGCGGCGATGGCGAACGCCATGGCGATGCGATGATCCCCGAAGGACTCGATTTCCGCGCCATGCAGTCGCTGACCACCGGGAATGCGCCATCCATCCTCGGTTTGTTCAACCTGCGCACCCATCGCCTGCAGGCCGTGGGTGACCGCACTCAAGCGGTCGGACTCCTTCACTCGCAACTCACCGGCATCTCGCACCTCCAAACCGGCCATATAAGGAGCAATCGCCGCCAACACCGGCAACTCGTCAATCAGAAGTGCCGTTTGTGCTCCGGCGATCGTCACTGGCTTGGCCTCTCCTGGAATCAGCGTTATGGTGCCGAATAGCTCACCGTGCTGCTCTTCCACGCGCACCATTGAAATGTGGCTGCCCATCGCGGTCAGTACGTCGAGCAAAGCAGAGCGAGTGGGATTCAACAGCACGCCGTCGATCACCAGGTTGGACTCCGGGAAGATGGCGGCAGCACACAAGAGGAAAGCGGCGGAGGAAATGTCTCCCGGGATGTAGGCCTCCCGCGGTCGCAGTGTCTGCCCGCCTTCGATCACCACCGTACTTCGCAGCCGGTCAACTTTGGCGCCGAAGGCGCGGAGCGCGAGCTCTCCGTGATCGCGAGTACGCACCGGTTCTGTCACCGTCGTGTGCCCCTCAGCGAACAACCCTGCGAACAATAACGAGGTCTTGACCTGGGCGCTGGCGACAGGCACCAGATACTCGATGCCGTGCAGCTTGGCGCCGGTAATGTGTAACGGCGCACAGCCACTTTCGCTCGAACGGATCCGAGCACCCATCCTGGTCAGGGGCTCTATGATGCGCCGCATGGGCCGCCGCGAGAGAGATTCGTCTCCGATCAATTCCGTGCCGAACGGTTGGCCCGCGAGGATACCCGAGAACATCCGCATGGTCGAACCGGAATTGCCGCAATCCAGTGGCGCGGCGGGAGATCGTAATTGCGGACCCAGCCCATCAATCACCACCACTCCCTGTTCGTCTCGCTCGACGTTGCATCCCAGAGCGCGGACGCATCCCAAAGTACTGGCGCAATCGGCGCCCGGGGAGAAATTCTGAAACCGCGAACGCCCAGCGGCGACGGCAGCAAGCATGGCGTAGCGGTGAGAGATGGACTTGTCGCCTGGGAGGCCGACGCTTCCGAGGATATTGCGCGCCGGACGTACGGTGACGGATTTGCTCTCTGGCATCGGCTCGCTGAAAGCCAAGTTGTTATTCTCCCCGTTGCCGCTTGACAGAAAAAATAATTTGTGATTGGGCGGCCAACTATCCCGATCCATTTACATCTCACGAATAGCACAGCACGATGATGCGGTGCCGAACGTGGCGCACCCTGGATTTTGCCGGCGGGGCAGATCGAAAGGTAAGACGCCCCGATGAATTCACAATTCCAGGTTGCACCATGTTTTTCCGGGCTAGTCTAGCAACATTACTGCTCTCGCTTTTCTTCACTACCCACGCCAACGCGCAATATGGCGCCCAATATTCAGAACTGCTCACGAATTCAAACCGCATTGGTTCCAATGCCGGTTCGGTGAGTGGGAGCGTTCTTGGCCCGCAAGGAAATCCCGCAGCCGGGGTCCGCGTGGAGCTAGAGGACGCCTACTCCCGGTCCACCGTCGCCAGCGCCTACACTCAGCAAGACGGTACCTTTGAACTGTACAACATCCCAGCCGGCCGGTACCAAGTGGTGGCACAATCGGGCGTTTCACAAGCGAGCGACTTCGTCAGCGTGGAATTCGGACAGGCCAACGTGGCGTTGCGATTCCAAAATACCCCGCAAGAATATGGAGACCGTGACGCCGTATCGGTCGCGGAAATGCTCGTTCCCCGGAAGGCACGTAGTATTTACGTCAAGGCGCGCGAAGCATGCGCCAAAGGGAAATTCGACGACGCCCAAAAATTGTTGGATCAGGCGCTGCAAATCTATCCGCAGTTTGCCGAAGCCTTGACCTTGCGCGGTCTCATACAACTGCGGGCCAACCATATCGACCAAGGCCGCCAGGACTTTGAGCAGGCCATTCAGTGCGATCCAAACTACGGCCCGGCCTATGTCGCGCTAGGTGCGGCTTATAACGCCCAAGCCCACTATGACGAGGCTTTACGCACCCTGGAACTCGGAACCGCAGTTTCGCCGACGGCATGGCAGGGATATTACGAAATGGCGCGGGCCTCGATCGGAAAGGGACTGTATGACAAAGGCCTGCAGTTTGCGGACAAGGCTGAGGAACTGAATGGCAACCATTTAGCTGCCATCCACCTACTCAAGGCGTACGCCATGATTCCTTTGAAATTTTACAGTCGCGCTAAGGAAGAATTGCAGGCGTATCTGCAGCGCGAACCCAAGGGTGGAGATGCAGAGCAGGCTCGACATCTGTTGGCGCAGCTAAGCGCCGCGGAAGTAGCCATGACCGCTGAACCGCAGTAACGTTTTGCGGTGTCGGATAAACGAAACTGCGCGCAAAGGGTGGCATCTCGTTTAGCTGGTTAGCGCCGGGTGCTCGCCTCAGCTTTGGCTTCCTGCAGGGCTTCCAGAGTCACCTCGCGGATGCGGATATCACACACAAACCTGGGTGTCGTCGGCCCGCGACCCCAGCGATTTACGTCCCAGTGCGCGCGAATAAACTTTGCGTTCGGGGTCGCCCTCAAGTCCACAAGAAGGGGATATTCGCCGACGTAGAACTTCTGCGTCAAAGTCGCCACAGGTTTCGCTTCCCAAGTCGTGCCGTCAGCAGAGGTGAATATGGTGATCTCGATTGATTCCTGTTCAACCACTTCGTTGACGGAAAGGGTCACGAGGAAAACAGGATTCGCTGCGGTTCTGATATCCAGAGCGTCGCTATCGCCCTTAGTGGTGATTGCGGTTTTTTCGGGTACAAGAAAGGCATCCAGCATGGCGAATTCATTGTATCGAAGGCCGAAGACAAGCGTAGTGATGAAGGTCACAAGGCGCGACCGGTTGGAATCATTACGCCAGCTTCGGTAGGTTGGGTAGAGCCCGCCTTCGGGCTGCCGTCACGATCGCAACATATAACAGCGGTTTCTCAGTCCTCGCGAACGCGGCGTTTAAGAGGCCATTACGAAACTCCTGCCGTCCGCTAAAGCGGACTCAGGATTTCCCACTTGCTGTCTCCCAGCGCTGAAGCGCTGGGCTAAACTCTGCCGCCGCGCTGCGGCTGGCGCATGTTTTGTCCCACAGCAGCGGATCAGTAGTGGGTTTCGTAACAGCCTCTAAAGTACCGCTCTACCCGTAATCGCCGCAACCGTCTCAAAACACCCTAACGCCGCGAGACTTCGTCGAAGAATATCCGCAGCAACGCGCCGAATTCCCTCGGCTTCTCGAGCGCGGCATAGTGGCCTGCATGGGAGACGACCTGCAAGCGGCTGCCGCGAATCTGCTGCCGCATCAGCTCGAATTCACCGAGCGAGATGCTGTCGTCATCGCCCGTGATGAGCAGCGTGGATACGTTTATTGTCGACAGAGTCGCTACTGAATCGGGGCGCTCCGCCATCCCGCGTTGCACCTCAGCGATGTCTTCGGCAGACATGCTTTGCATCATCTTGCGCGCTGCATCCACCAGGTCGGGACGGTTGGTGCGAGTTGTCTGCGACATGAGCTTCGACAGCATTTCTTCGATGAAGTTGTCCCTGCCCTCATGCAACACTCGGTCGGCAAGCTGCAACCGGTTCGCTTTGCCCTCTAGTGTCTCGGCTCCGGGACGGGTATTGGCGAGTACGAGCGCTGCAACCTGGTCCCGGTATCGGCGCCAGAACTCGAGAAGAAGATAACCACCGATGGACACGCCAACAAAGAAAGCCTTGTTGATTTTTTCTTCGCAACACAACCCGGCCAGGTCATCGGCGAGCTTTTGCATGGTGACCGGACCCTGTCCGAGTTCGGAGTAGCCGTGCGCACGCAGGTCAGGAAGGACCAGCCGGTATCGCGTACTTAGATCTGGAGTGACCGCGTCCCAGAAGTGGTGATTCAGCGGGAACGGGTGCAGCAAGACGACGTCGGGACCGGCGCCGGCGATTTCGTAGAAGAGATGGGCGTCACCGCTGCGAAAGGTGGCCATGGGAAGAAGCAATTACTAGCAGCTAGCAATTAGCAGCTAGCAATTGGCATTCAGCCAGACTGCTAGCGTCATTCTGAGCGCCGCACAAATCCGCCTCGCGGGCTCTGACGGAATCCGAAGGATAACCCTGTACCAACCGTCGGCCGGGCTCACGACCCCTGATAGGGTTGGACGTTCGCGGGGGGAGCAACTGGGATGTATTCCGGCTCCTCGGGCATCACGATCCACGCGATGATGTAGGCCAGCACGCCTCCGCCGCCGAACAGAGCGACGATCAGCCAAACCACGCGCACGACGGTGACGTCGAGGTCGAAGTACTCGGCAAAGCCTGCGCACACGCCGGCAATCTTGCGATCGGTCCGCGAGCGCATCAGTTTGCGGCGACCCGCCACCGCGCCGACGCGGCGCCCACAATAAGGGCAAAGATTGGCATCGTCCTGGATCGCTTTTCCGCAGTAGTTGCAGTACATACAGCCTCCCTACACAGGTAATACGGATAGCATAGAAGGAAGTTCCCAAGTTGCCAATCGATCGTAGGACCAGGGGATTAAGGGCTCTTGTAGGCCTGCTTCATGTAGTGGCGGGCCAGGTCAGCCGCGCCGGAATTGGAATCCTCGGCAATCACCGTCCGGTATTTTTCCAGTGCGGCATCGCGCTTCTGCAGCAGGTCATACATTTGGCCGGCAGCCAAGGTCGCCTTCAGGCGCAGCTCGGGATCATTCCCGTGGCTGGCGGCCAAATCGTAGGCCTCGGCGGCTTCCTGATACTGGCGTTGACCGCGCAGCGCCTCGCCCAATCCGTAAGCCGGGATCTCGATACGGCACCCCAAATAAGTATTACCCCGACACCCCTGCAGGACCTTTTGGTAAGCTGCAATCGCCTCCTGGCCATGCCCTGCGGCGTTCATCAAATGAGCGTACTCGCCGGCCACAAGGAAGTTGCGGGGAAATTCCGCCTGCATTCCGGCCACTACCTTCAAGGCCTCGTCATATTTCTCTTCGCGGCGAAGAAACAGGGCCAGCACGATCTTGCCGTCGCTGGCCACTTCACTATGGGCACCTGCCACTACTTCGCGCAAATAGTCCAGTCCCTTTTGCTTATTACCGCTGATCCCAACCACCGATGCCGCCACCTTGGCCGGCCAACTAAGACTGCCAACGATGTAAAGATCAATGCCCACCAGAAGCTTGGCATCCACGTATTTCGGATCCAATTCCAATACCCGCTCATGATCATGGCGCGCAGCCACCGCGCTCCGCAGGGCCGCAAACCAAGCTCTTTCCCCCATACCCATGTAGGTGGCGCGCAGCCCGCGCGTGATACCCCTGGCGTACAGGGCGTCAACATCATTGGGATTCTTGTCGATCTGAGCTTGCGAAAGTGCCGCCGACTGATCGGCCAGCTGTTTAACTCGATCATGAACCTTGGGATCGAGCGGTTCCCCACGCTTCTTGGTGAGAAAGCTGTCGGCGGCATAAGCCTCGGTATCGAGCGCCCCAACGCGGTACAACTCCCTGAAAATCACGGTCGATAACACGTGGTTGACCGCAAATGGATCGTCGGGATGGGCCTTCTGTGCGGCCTCGAACTCACGGAGCGCCTTGTCGTATTCCAGGTTGTAGAAGTAGTCGAAACCTTTGCGGGTAGCTGGGTCGTTATCGGCACGCGTGGGGACGGGAGCTTGTGCGGCTTGGGACACGCCGCTGCTTGCTACGGCAAAGCAATAAAGTGCTAGGAAGCAAATGTAGAGGTGGTAAGGTTTCATCAACGGTACTTACTGAGAAGTTTACCTGATATGCCATCCGCTCAAAAGGAGTTACAAACATTCAGGTATTTCTGGTCGCGCCACATGACAAATCCGAACCGTCACCTCAAAGAAACGTACACCGAGGCCGAAGCCGCCGCCGCCTTAGGCATTACCGTCGCCCATCTGCACGAGATTCTGGATCAGCACATTTTTACCCCCAGCAATCGCCGTCCGGAATCCATTGAGTTCACCTCGAATGACTTACTGCTGCTGAGCTTCTGGAACATGAACGGCAAACTGCCGCCGGCACGCCGAGTCCTTAGGATGCCCAAGCGGAAGTGATCAGGCCATTGCTTGGCAATTCTTTCCACCTTTGCGGTAAATCCTGCGCGAGTTGCGTCCATTCTCGCGAGCCCTCACACGGCGTAAGTCACAAAGATACTTTTACTTAGGAAAGGTTTGAACTTTGGATGGCCGCTTGCGAAGGACAAAAGTAAGGAGACTACCCTCCATGCCACGAGCGGCGCGCAGCGCGAGTCAGGAATATTGGCGCCCTGCCGACCCGGCAACCGCACGCATCGCGCGACCCATCCTGGCGAATGGCCTCTGCCCGGACTGCGGCACGGAGTACTCGACCAGTGCACAGTTTTGTCACGCGTGCGGAAGGGAACGCTACCGGCGCCCGGTCGCGGCCCCCAGCCCCATGGCCTTCGCGGATTTTGTCGATCTGGGTGTGATTCGCCAGCGCCTGGGCCTTTCTGCCTTATCCCTGGCGTTCTTTATCGCGGGCGTTGTTTGCCTGATCGTTGCACTGAGCATCGGCATCCTGTACAGGTCAGAAACGGCTATGCGTTGGCAGGCGCTGCAGTTCTGGCGGGTCGAATGGCTGCTCGGAGCAGTGGCGGCAATGTTGGCCGGTATCCTGCTAAAAAAGAAGTAGAGGGTACGCCCTAACACTGACCGGTGGATTCACCAATTCACTGCACCTTGGCTTGTCCTTCCTTGGCTTCATCCTGGGACTTCGACTTCTCGATCCGCAGGTTGCTCGCTCTGTACTCCTTGCCATCGAAGACGGCGTGCGCCGTAACTTCCGACCCGACCTTTAGCTCGCGAGAATCTTCAATCGTCGCCGGGTTGAAATGGAGTTCGTACGTCTCTTGATCACTGGAATTTTCGAGCGCTAGCGTGTCAGAGCGCATATCGAGATTCGTCACCACGCCAGAAAAGACATAGTCATCGCCAGGCTTAGCCAGAACGATGATCTCCTGCGCGACATCGCGGTTTAGTCGATCCGCGGAAAACTGCACATCAACCAGCGTACCTGGCTGCACATCTCCCGAGTTCGCATTACCCTTGAATGAGCTGTACTTGGTGGCGGGACCGACTCTGAAGGCGACCGGCCTCGCGGACAATTGGTCCTGCACGCGAATGGTCCCCTTCTGCGGATCGGTGGCCACCACTTGTCCCCGCACCTCCGCAATTCCAGGCTCGGTTACTACGCGAACGTTCTTGGCGAACACCTTGCTACCGTCGAGCATGGTATCGGCATAAACGCGATCGCCCTTGTGGATGGCCAGCACCGTGGTCTCCGTCCCATCGCGGAAGATGTGAGAGCGTTCATCCATAAACAGCTTCACCTTCGGTCCTCCGCCAAATGGAGCGATGGTTAAGCGGTAGCGCACTTGGTCGACGCTGGTGGCTGTGCCACCAATCAACGTTGGCTTGCCTTTCGGCAGCGGGGGTGGTTCCAGCACCGGGTCGTAGGGATTATCGTCGTTGTCATTCGCGGCTGGCCGGCTAATCGACTGTGAGTTGCTGCTCCCAGGAAATGCGTTCGCTGATCCAGTCCCGACGCCAGCGGGCTGCGATGCCTGAGGTGCATTTCCGCGGACAGGTCCCGCGTCCTGCTGTGCCGCGCTTTGTGCGACCCCTATGACGATGACTAGCAATGCCAGGGAGAGAATGCCGAGGACTGTCTTAAGGATCGTTGATTTCATGATTTCTGACTCGAGGTCTTGATTTCCGCTTAGCCGACGCGCCTTAGCGCGCTCGAGGACGCTGTCCCTCTCGACGAAGTTGGATGCAATCCAGCGCTTTGGCGATCAGTCGACGCGGTACAGAAATCTGAGCTACTTGCTGGCGTGCTGCCAACAAAAACAACCGAAATCCCATCCAATTACTGCAAGGCCGCTGCCTGTTTTCTGGGGTTAGAGGGCGGGCAACGGATGTCCCGGAGGCTTTAATGTTCCCTGTCAAGACGCACCGGCGCTGGATTGGCATCACGCTTCTTCTCGGCGCTCTCATCGCTACCGCTGTCGCGGGCGATGTGCGGATCAGCATTCCCAAGCGCACGAAACCGACGCCTGTACAAAAGTTGAATCAGGAAGGCGTCAAGGCGGTGGAAAAGCATGCGTACAAGAGAGCGAAAGCCCTGTTCTACAAGGCATATCTGATCGATCCGAACGATCCCTTCACACTGAACAATCTGGGGTATATCGCAGAACTGGAAGGACAAGTTGACCGTGCCCAGCGTTACTACGCTCTCGCCCAGGAGCAGGCCTCCGACGCGGTAGTGTACAAGTCCACCGATCGCGCGGCGGTCGGGCAGCCGGTCGATAAGATTGCGGGCGACGCAGCCGATGCCAAGATGCAGATCAATCGCATCAATGTGTACGCCATCGGATTGCTGGAAAAAGACCGTGCTCCCGAAGCCGACTTGGCGCTACAGAAAGCACTGAAACTGGAGCCAACGAACCCGTTCACGCTGAACAACCTCGGCTATGCCAAGGAGGAGGAAGGCGAACTCGAGGAAGCCTACAAGTACTACATGCAGGCCGCCAATCAGCACTCGAACACTCCAATTGTAGTGACCATGCATCCTTCGTGGCGTGGTAAAGGCATCAGCGAAATCGCCGCCCAGAATGGCGCCAAGGTCAAGGAGCTGATGGAGCGCGAACAGGACGTTTCCGCCCAGGTTGCCCGCCTTAATACTCGTGGTGTAGCGGCCATTAACCGCAACGATTACAAGCTGGCACGGCAGTATTTTGAGCAAGCCTACAATCTCGACCCAAGAAACGCATTCGCCCTGAACAACATGGGGTATCTGGCAGAAATGGACGGCGACCGCGAGACCGCCGATTATTACTACGCGAAAGCCCGCGAAGCTGACCAGTCGAGTATGAAAGTGGCTTATGCTACGCGCAAGGATGTGGAGGGCATGAAGCTGGCAGCGGTGGCCGGCGATAGCGATGACGCTGTCATCAAAGCTACGGAAGAAGCGGCTGCCCTCCGTCGCGCCGAAGGAGGCCCGGTGGTCTTGCGCTATCGCAACAACCAACCCGTAGCCGAGCCAGCAACCCCACCCAAGCCTCCGCAACCGGAGCCCACCATTTCTGCGCCGCCGAGCGACAATCAACTTCTGCAGCCGCTGCCCGACAACCAGCAGCCTCCGGTAGTGCACCGGCCATCCGAGTCGAAACAGCAGCCTCCTCCTCCGGAGGTGCATAGACCGCCTGAGTCGGAACAACAGACACCACAAGTGGCCAATCCATCGGGCGGCCTACTGATGCCACTGCCGGATGACCAGCAGCCACCGGCAGCCCAGCAGCCACCGCAGAGCAATCCGCCGCAGTAGAGCCGCTGTTCGCTATTGGCTATTGCCTTTTAATCACAGCTCTTAGCTATGACGTTCCATGTCGTGTTCATCCGTGCAATCTGCGGTTGGTCTTTTAGCAAAAGGCGAACAACGAATAGCGAAAGCCAGATAGAGAGATTCACGCCCCGTGATTGATCGGCCCTACTCCGCGCCCTAGCGGGTAAGCGGCAGCAATTGCCTTGCGCACGTATTCCTTCGCAGCGCGGATGGCCTCTGGCAGCGTTTTCCCGCGCGCCAACTGGCAGGCCACGGCGGTTGCGAAGGCGCACCCTGTTCCGTGAGTCGATCGGGACTCCAAGTGTTCTCCGGGAAACACCTCCTCTAGCGCCCGGTCCCCTTCCCCATAGAGCAGGTAATCGTTGGCTGGCTTTAGGTGCCCACCGGTGATTACTACCGCCCGGCTGCCGACTTTCCGGAGCTTCGACGCGATATCCCGCAGATGAGGAAGCACTTCTTCCCAAGGTACACCGGTGGCAACTGGCCCAGCCCCGGCCAGTAGCGCCGCCTCATTAATATTGGGACTAATGACATCCGCCAGGCGCAGCAATCTTTTGACAAGGACCTCTTGCCCCGGCTCGTCCAGCAAAATGGCGCCCGACGACGACCGGATCACCGGGTCGAGGACGACGTTGGCCAGCCGCCTCTGCTCCAGAAAGTCCGCAACGGCGGCCGCGACTGCTCCAGATCCAAGCATGCCCAGCCGAACGGCAGCGATTTCCAGGTCGTCGGCCAGGATTGCCAGCGTCCGCGCTACTAGTTCGGCTTCCAACGGCTGGACGCCGAACACGCCCTGGGTGGACTGGACGGTTAAAGCAGTAATGCCGGTAACGGCATAGCAACCTTGGGCCGCCGCAGTTTTTATATCGGCGGTGATTCCGGCTCCCGAAACGGGATCGTAACCCGCAATGCTTAAGATGACCGGAGGCCGACTCATCGGACGACTGTACCGCAATCTCTCGCCTTGAGGTAGTCAGGGTTGGCAGGAGCGCAACCCATCAGGCTCTTGCTGGGAGGCGGAGAGCCACGAAAATATCCTTTTGGATGAGCTTGCATCTGTTTGTAAATAAGCGGCTTACTTAAAGTTTTTAGCCTTCCAACCTTGATTCCTACATCCCCATCTGAATTACAAGCGCCTACCGTCAATATGCGTTCTACCGGGGCAGGTGAGCCTGTTCACAGCCGTTTTTTCGTCGCAATGGGATATTGGTTTCGGCCAGCGGGTCTCTAGCACGAAATTCGACGGAACGCAAGGACAACGGTCACATTCCCACCTTGGGTGGATTGACTCTTAGTTCTTGCGGTGGATAGACTTGAAGGACTGTCAGGGAGGACCAACTTAACGATGAGAGGTGTTTAATGTTACGAGTACTCAGCCAGGTCGCGGTGACCATGGTTTTTGCCACCGCACTAGGCGCGGCACCCGGTAATAGCACACCGGATTCGAAGCAGGAAGGGGCCCCAGGACAGATTCAGGAAATAGCGAAGCCCATTAAGACTCGGAAATCCCAGGTTGGAAAGGCTTCTTGGTACGGCCGCATCTTTCAGCATAAGCAAACCGCTAGCGGCGAACCGTACGACATGTATCAGTTCACGGCGGCACATCGAACGTTACCGCTGGGTTCCTGGATCAAGGTTACGAACTTGAAGAATGACCGGTCAGTCGTCGTCCGCGTTAATGATCGCGGACCGGTGAAGCGGAACCGGATCATAGACCTGTCCTACAGTGCGGCCAAAATGCTCGGCATGGGCCATGACGGCGTGGATCCAGTCAGGCTGGAAGTCGTCCAGACCCCAGTCATAGCCGAGAATGAAGGCGCACAGTAATCCTGTCTTAATGCGATAAACTAAAGCCGATGAAGGACAAAGATCGGCTGATCGTGGCGCTCGATGTCGCGGGCGCCACGCAAGCCCGCCAAATCGTCCAGGCTATCGGCGAAGCGGCAACCACCTACAAGATCGGGAAACAACTGTTTACGGCCGAGGGGCCGCAGGTCGTCCGTGACCTCGTCGCCTCCGGCCGGAAGGTGTTTCTCGACCTGAAATATCACGACATCCCCAACACCGTAGCTGCGGCGGTCAGGTCGGCTGCCGGGCTCGGCGTCAGTATGCTAACGGTACACGCCTCTGGTGGCAGCAAGATGCTGAAGGCGGCCACCGAGGCAGCCCGCCAGTCTGCCGCGAAGCCAACAGTGCTTGCCGTAACCGTACTGACAAGCCTCTCGGATGCTGACCTATTGGAGATAGGGGTCGCCGGAAATGTCTTGAGCCAGGTGGTTCGCTTAGGGTTGCTTGCCCGCACCGCTGGCTGTGGCGGGTTGGTCGCCTCCGCCCATGAAGCTCGCGAGCTACGCAAGGCGCTAGGCGAGGGGTTCGCGATCGTGACTCCGGGAGTACGCCCAGCCGGTACCGCAACCGGAGATCAGGCCCGCGTGGTAACTCCGCAGAATGCCATCCGGGCTGGAGCCACCTACCTGGTGGTTGGACGCCCGATCCTGGAAGCTCCCGACCCGGCAAAAGCTGCCCGGCAAATTGCGGATGAGATTGAAGCTGCGTGCCCCACTCATTCAACTCATTCGGCGGGTGGCCCAGGCTTTCTGGTCTGAACTATTCACCAGCCTATACCTCGGAGGTCAGTACGAAACTCTGTGGGTAGTATCGGCACAACCACCCTGACGTAGTAGTGATAAGCCGAGCCGTCCTCTAAGCCCACATTTCCTTTTTGAAGTTGGCCTAAGTCGCCGTATGATCGGGCCAACGCCAGTGTCCATGCGGTTTTGACGGCGCAAATGACACTCGGAGGCTCACACCCTGTGAGTGAACAACAAAACCGGTCCATTTAGCTCTCCTTCAATCCCTCGTTGAAAGTCGATTTCCAAGGATCACGAGTGACGTCGGATGGTGGTCTGCTGCTGGTACGAGAGCTAGATGAACGCTTGGGGTTAAGCCAACTCATTGCGGAACACTTGACCGACTCACGAGGGAAGAACACGCAATTGCCAATGGCCGATCTGTTGCGTCAGGCTGTGTACAGCCGATTGGCTGGATACGAAGACGTGAACGATGCTGAGCGTCTGACGCAAGATCCGACCTTCCGGCTCATGGGTTCGGAAAGAATCTGGGAGCGAGGTGCGGCGCTGACCTCCCGGGTGCAGTCGTTCGAGACGGAGCTGTTGACCCAGGAAGAGAACCTCTCTGGGCTGGCCGCGATCAACGGGAGCTGATTGCACGAGCGGAAGCGATCGATTCGCCGCGGCGATTGGTGTTGGACATGGATAGCACAGAGATCCTGGTGTATGGCCAGCAGGAGAACAGCGCACATAACGGCCACTTTGAATCGACCTGCTATCACCCGCTGTTGCTGTTCAACGGCGAGGGCGACTGTCTCGCGGCGAAGCTGCGGCCGGGCAACGTGCATAGTGCGGAAGACTGGGCAGAACTGTTACTGCCGGAGGTCGAGCGCCAACAAGAACTGGGGAAGGAAGTGGTGTTTCGCGCCGATGCCGCCTTTGCCAAGCCGGAGATTTACGAGGCGCTGGAAGAGCGAGGCGTAAAATACGCCATCCGCATTCCCGCCAACGACAGCCTGGAGCGGGACATCGCAGAGCTGCTGACGCGGCCCGTAGGAAGACCGAGTCACAAGCCTGTGATCTGGTACAAGGGCTTTCTGTACCAAGCCGCAAGCTGGAAGACAGCACGCCGCGTGGTGGCCAAGGTGGAGTTCCACTTCGGGGAGTTGTTCCCCCGAGTCGGATTCATCGTGACCAACCTGGAGACGCCGAGCCGACAGTGGTGCGCTTCTATAACAAGCGGGGAACCGCCAAGCAATGGATCAAGGAAGGCAAGCAGGCGGAAAAAATGACGCGGCTCTCCTGCCATCGGTTCCGCTCGAACCAAGTGCGGCTGGCATTGAGCCTATTGGCTTATGACTTGGGGAATCTGTGGCGTCGGCTGGCTTTACCCAAGCGAATCGAGAACTGGTCGCTCACGAGTTTGCAGCAACGACTGGTGAAGACGGGCGGACGGCTGGTGAAGCACGCACGGTACTACTGGCTCTTACTGCCGGAGAGCCATCTGACGAGGCCGCTCTTCAGGAGTATGGTGCGGCGGATCGCGGTGCTGTCGCTTCCGGCGGGATAGCTGAGGCCGTGGCCGAGAGATCGATCCAGAGTGAAGAGGGAACGGAGGGGTGTCTGACAAGACCGGATGGAAAGGCCGTGGTCAGCAGTTGCGGGACTCGAATTGAGCCAGACGGGACCGTGTCCCGAGCCCTGGGCCGGCCAGAGAAAATATTTGTGCGCTGGAGTTCCTAAAGGGATATAGTGTCGGGTTGTTGGGAGCTAAAAAGCGGACACATCACCTGCTATCTCAACCGGACATATCATGTGCTACTGACAGGAAATTCCGGGCAAGGAGAGACTCAATGAAAAATAACACTTCGGATTCCGCATTTTGGTGGCGCGACGATCCAGATACGGAACGGCAAGGTTTCGGTGTCGTTCTTCATGCGAAAGGCGACAATTGGGTTGTAGACCGGACGCTCCAGGGATCTCCGGCGGAGCTCGCCAACGTCAGACGGGGCGACATTGTTCATGCCATTTCTGGACAGCAGATTGGCAAATCGTTTCGGCGAACGAAGCTCACGGCAATCATAGATATATTGGAACGCAGTACTGATCACGACGTTGCGTTCCGACGCGGAAACGATTTGGTTGTCGTAAAGATGCGCCCTCAGGTTTTGCGCGAACTCATCGAACACGAAATGACACTGAGCAACACGACGGCAACCTACTGTTATTCTTGCCCAAATTGCTACTTCAGAACCGCCGGTGCGGCACAGTGTAGCGATTGCCCAACATCCAATTGCACTGTTGGCTAGGCGAATCGCGATTCTTCCGATCGCAAGCGATGGTGTCACGGAGTAATCTGCCCCCCCAAAATTAGTCCATTGGAAATCCCACGTACATTGTGTCTTCCCTGGAGCAAGCTGGAAATTGCCTCTAAGGTCGGTCTGCGACAGGCCTCCTATCGCGGAGGTGCGATGACGAGTGAGAGAACTTTTCTTGCTCCCTGCGGGAGAATTCAGCTCAAGTTTCTTGGCTGGTAGGCCGATAAGGATAGAAGCACAGTAGGACGTTGCGGCTGTCCAACTTCCCTAGCAACGGCATTCTGCTACATTGCAATGGAATTTGAGCAGCGCGTTCTCAGAGTGTTACTGGGCTCTGTACCGGCATAGCTAGTACATGGTCTCTGAGTTTAACGGAGGTTAGACAAAAACTCGTTTGGAGGTTGCGTTATGTGGAAACTTCTCAAGAAGCTAGGGCAAGACGAGTCAGGGCAGGACCTGATCGAGTACGCTCTGGTCGCGGCCTTGATTGCCCTGGGCGCCGTAGCCAGCATGAAGACCGTTTCAACCGCGATTGGGAATGCGTTTTCGACGATCGATACCCAACTCACCACCGCGCTGGGCGGGTCGTAGCCAACATGAAAGCGGTTGCAAACGCGATTGGCAGTGCGTTTACAACCATCAACAGCTAACTCGACGACGCGCTCGCCTGGAGCGGAGGCAATGCAGGCGGCAACGCGTAAAGGCGGATTGGATATAGCTCTCGACTGTTTGGTTGTGCGGTGGTCTTGATGGTCGCCGCACGACCAGACTTTGATGGTTGGCGCCGTCAGCCGAGCGAACCAAACTGACGCGGCATCGTGATTGGAGCGGCCGCTGCCATAACTTTGTTGGATGTCCTGAGTCAATGAAATGAATCCCCGCCGACTACTTGTCGCCCTATTGGTCGCTTTGCTACTGTCCGGTGCAGTCACTTATTTTTTCACCCGCCGGATCAACGGAAGGACTAAGAAAACTCCTGTTCAAACAAGCCAGAAGTATGTCGCTGCCGCGCGACCTTTGCAGGCTGGAGAAGTTCTCAAGCCTGAGAACCTCACCTTGGTGGACTGGCCGGCAAAGATGCCTCTGGAAGGCGGGTTTACCAAGATCGAAGATGTCTCTGGCCGGGCGGTGATCTATCCGCTGAGTGCGCAGCAGCCGGTTCTGGAAGGATATCTGGCTGTGGTCGGCTCCGGAATCGGTCTCACGGTCAAAATTCCCGAAGGCATGCGGGCTGCTTCGGTTCGTTCCGATGAAGTGATAGGGGTGGCAGGTTTTCTGTTCCCCGGGTCGCATGTGGATGTGCTGGTCACCTTCCGCAGTGAAAGCATCCCGACTTCCAGCACGCAAATTGTTCTGCAGGATGTCGAGGTTCTTACGGTAGGACAAAAAATAGAGCCCGAGCCCGGAGGAAAGGCGGAAAACGTTGGGGTCGTGACCTTGCTTCTGAAGCCGGAGGACGCACAGAAAATCGTTCTGGCAAGTACCGAGGGCACCATCCATTTCGTGCTCCGTAATGGAGCCGATCGCGGACGGGTTATAGCTGTGCCGGTCCGGGCTGCTGAGATCTCGGGCGGAGCGCGCTTACCGGGTACTGCATCCGCGGCCCGAGCACACGTTACTGCGAGCCATCCTTACGAGGTCGAAACCATCATGGGTGACAAACATGTTACGAGCCAGTTCGAGTAACAGCATGCTCGGAGTAAAAAAGCGCGAATTAGCCGTACGGCGAATCGTACTGGCGGCATTTTTACTTACCGGCACTTGCCTGCTGGGCCAAGAACTCCCGGAGACTGCCGTCCCTACTCGGGAAAACACGCCAGCCGCCAACGCCACCACCTCAGCCGCGTCAGGACCGGCATCGCCAGCAGCGTCAGCGGCCATCCTGCAACAGCGGGTACTAAAGTATGACCCCAGTCAACCCGCGCAACAGCCAGTTTCCCAAGAGCAACGAAACGCCAGTAAAAATGATCCTCTCACCCTGCACCTGCTGCTGGGCCGTTCACTGTTTATCAACACTGCAGAGCGGATGCGGCGAGTGTACGTCAGCAACCCCAAGGTGCTGGATTCATTGACCGCCACTCCTCACCAGCTGGTTATCACGGCGAAAGCTGCCGGGAGCAGTAGTGTCGTGCTGTGGGACGAGATGGGACAGTCGAACCTGTACACCGTGCTGGCAGACTTGGATGTTGCCGGTTTGAACGATTCCCTGGCACAGGCACTTCCCGGTGACAGCGTGGATGTGAAGGCGTCGCAGGGGCGCGTCTATCTCTCAGGTGTAGTTGGCAGCGATGCAGAGGTAGAGGAAGCAGTAAAGCTGGCCAATGCTTACTCGAAAGATGTGGTGAACTCCCTGCTGGTCGATCCGCGGCACAACCCGCAGGTGGAACTCCGTGTGCGCATTGCTGAATTGGATCGCACCAAGTTAACCCAGTTCGGCTTCAATTTCTTCAGCGTGGGGCAGAATGCCGGCGCTGTCACCACCCAGGGTTTCAGCCCTCCGACCTTTCCTCAAATAGGGGGAAGCGGTACGCAAGCACTCGTACAAGATGTGTTGAATCTTTTTTACTTCAACTCAAGTTTGAACATCGGAGCTACCCTGCGCGCCCTCCAGGACAAAGGGATTTTGCAAGTGTTGGCCGAGCCTAACTTGACCACGATCAACGGTCAGCCAGCGAAGTTTCTGGCCGGCGGAGAATTTCCTTTCCCGGTTATCCAGGGATCCAATGGTGGGTTCACCTCGGTCACCATCCAGTTTCGTCCCTATGGCGTAAAGCTGGAGTTTACCCCTTACGTTAATCCGGATGGAACCATTCGCCTGAAAGTCAGCCCGGAAGTCAGCGCGTTGGACTACACCAACGCCGTCAAGATCTCCGGCTACACAATCCCGGCTCTGTCTACGCGTAAGGCGGACACCGAGATTGAGCTTAAGAACGGCCAGAGTTTTGCGATCTCCGGACTTCTTGACCATCGCATTACGGACGATTTGAGTAAGATTCCGGGAATTGGCGATATACCTATCCTAGGGCAACTGTTTCGTTCTAGAAACCTAAACCATACCACCACCGAGCTGATCGTCATCGTCACCCCAACTGTCGTCCAGCCCCTCGAAATACCCACTGGCGCGCCCCCTGCGGTACCAAAATGGCCGGTACCTTTCCTGCAGCCGTCGGACTTCGACAAAGGCCTGGCAGGCCACAAGGCCATAACGCCCGCCGCGCCGTCTGCCGATATCCATCAGTGAAGGAGTGCGGCTTGAGCTCAGAAACGCCCCATATCGAGGGTGGAAGTCTATATGTCGTTACGGTTGGGCTGGAGCCGGAGATAGCCGATACGGTTAAAGGAGAGGCTTTGCAGGAAGGCGCCCAGTTTCTTAATGCATTTCCCGATTACTCCCAACCCATGCCGAATGGAAGACTGGTGCAACAACTGCAAGGGACTGAGGCTTTGGTTTGTCTGATTGACTTCGACAAGAGTAGGGAGCTGGCGGTAAAGACTGCGACTACCATCCAGTCGCTGGTCAACAGCAGGATCGCGCTGGTTGCACTCTCTGGAGACGAGAATCCCGCCCACATCCTGAACGCGATGCGGGCCGGTTGCACCGAATACCTCACCAAACCTTTACAGGCCGATCAATTGTCAGACTGCTTGCGAAAAGTGCGGGCGCGCTGGCTGTCATCTCCCGCTCTTCCTGCCCACCCTAGCGGCAGGGTTCTGGCTTTTTTAGGCGTACGCGGTGGGGCCGGGGTCACGACCGTGGCCGTTCACCTTGGAACTTTCCTCGCCAAGCGGCACGCACAGAAGATCCTCATTGTCGATCTGCATCCTCAACTCGGACACGTAGGCATGTTACTGGGGATGGACTCGTACAGCTACAACTTCCATGAGCTGCTGCGTAACATCGCGCGACTCGACATTAGCCTGCTTAACAGCTATGTTGTCCATCACTCCAGTGGCGTGGATGTGCTTCTGTCTCCCGAATCGCTGAGCGAGACTGAACCCATTTCCATGGATGCACTGGAGCGAGCCATCCGATTTTTTGCCGAGGTTTACAACTACGTCCTGATCGACTGCGCGTGCGGTTTGGGCGAGTTGAACCAAACGACAATCGCCTGCTGCAACGAGGTTTGCCTGGTAGCAACCCCGGAGGTTCCAGCCTTGAGGGATCTCGCCCGCTATGTGGACCGTCTGCTGGAATCGTACGTGCAGCCAGAGAAATTGAAGATTGTGATCAATCAGCATGATTCTCACCGGACGGTGACGATAAGCCAGATCGAGAAGGCAATCGGGCATCCGGTGTCGATCACTCTACCCACCTGCTCCAAGGAACTGACACGGGCAGTGGAGACAGGCGAGCCGATCTCACCGGAGAGGAGGTCGGAATTCGTAAGCCAAATCAAGAACTGGGCTTCCACCCTGGCTCCGGCAGAGACGGCCCATGCAGAAACGAAACATAGATTTGCGTTTTGGAACTAGCGTTTGCCAGCAAGAAGACGTTGAAGGATGGATCCTGTGGCCGAATCCGTTTTGAACATCTCCGCTCTTCCCCGGCCGTTGCTTGAGCGGAAGGATCGTACTCCCCAAAAACTCTCCCACGAAGCGCAGGACCTAAAGTCTGTCATACATCGCGAATTAATCAACAAGGTGGACCTGGATAAGTTGATGCTGTTACCGGATGGACGCACCAGGCAGCAACTGCTCGGTGTCATTCATCACTTAGTCGACCAACAGGAAATCCCGCTCAGCGCAATGGAACGCGATGCTTTGGCCCGCGAAGTAATGGATGAGGTTTTTGGCTTTGGTCCGCTCGAACCTCTGCTGCAGGATCCCACGGTCAACGACATCCTGGTGAATACCTATCAGACGATCTATGTCGAACGCAATGGCGTACTGGAGGAGACCTCGGTCGTATTCAAGGACAATGTCCATCTGATGCACATCATTGACAAGATCGTCTCCCGGGTGGGGCGGAGAGTGGATGAATCCTCGCCCATGGTGGACGCGCGTCTGCCTGATGGCTCGCGGGTCAACGTGATCGTACCGCCCCTGGCCATCGATGGTCCCATTGTCTCGATCCGCCGTTTTGGTTCCTCGCCACTCACCGCCCAGGACCTGATTGCCAAAGGGGCCTTTACCCCGGAGATGCTTGAGGTCCTGACCAAGGCCGTGAAGGCGCGGCTGAACATCGTAGTCTCGGGAGGTACGGGGGCGGGGAAAACTACCTTGCTTAACGTGCTTTCCAGCTTCATCTCGGAGCGGGAACGGATCGTGACGATCGAGGACTCAGCCGAGCTGCAATTGAAGCAGCGGCACGTAGTGCGCCTGGAGTGCCGGCCACCCAATGTAGAGGGCAAAGGGGCGGTTCATCAACGAGAGTTGGTAATCAATGCTCTTCGTATGCGTCCGGACCGCATTGTCATCGGCGAAGTGCGGGGTGGTGAAGCACTCGACATGTTACAGGCGATGAATACCGGACATGACGGTTCAGTGACCACGGTCCACGCCAACAGTCCACGCGACGCTTTGGCGCGGATCGAGACAATGGCGCTCATGGCCAACCTGAGCCTGCCCGAAAAAGCACTCCGCCATCAGATCTCTTCCGCTATCCACATCATCGTGCAAGTCTCGCGCATGAGCGATGGCAGCCGGCGCGTAACCCATATCACTGAGGTCACAGGCACCAACGGTGATGTCATCAGCATGCAGGATATTTTTCTTTTCGAAAAAAAGGGATTGGGACCGAATGGAAAAGTGCTCGGTCGCTTTCGGTCCACCGGAATCATTCCTAAATTCGCCGAGAAACTAAAAGACGCGGGCATTCCGCTCGCCATGAACCTGCTCGAGGTGTCGCAAGACGTATAAGGAGCGCGGTAATGGCCTTGACCGGGTCGGTATTCATCTTCTTTGCCCTAGTGACCTTTGCGCTGGTGATGTTCTTTACGCGACCCTCGGCAACGGCTCGCGCGGTTGCGCGCCGGCTCGCCCAGGTGCACACGGCGGGCAAGGGAGTCATCCATAGCGAAGATGATGCCGCCGAATTCCTTAAGCAAACCAGCCTGAGTGAAATCAAATGGCTTAACCAGGCACTGCAGGAATGGGGTACGGCGCACAAAATATCTCTGCTACTGGCCCAAGCCGAAAGTTCCTGGAGTGTAAGTACCGTTCTCTTCGCGTCGGCGATTTTGGGGTTGATGGGGTTCGCGATCGTACGTTTTTGGATCCCCGATCTTGTCCCTGCGCTGATAGCGGGAATCCTGGCTACTGCTTTTCCTACTCTTGTTCTGCGAGCCAAGAGAGCGCGCCGGCTGAGGAAGTTCAACCAGAACCTACCGGACGCTCTCGACCTGATAGCCCGCGCCCTGCGCGCCGGCCACTCCATCGGCGCAGCTATCGAAATTGTCGCAGAGGAGGGGGTCGAGCCGCTGCGTACTGAGTTTAGGGAAGTTTACAAACAACAAAACTTCGGCATACCCCAGCGGGAGGCCCTGCTGCAACTTGGCCGCCGGGTGCCGTCCACCGACTTGCAGATTGTGATCACGGCAATGCTGGTGCAGAAAGAGACCGGAGGAAATCTGGTGGAGATACTTGACCGGACAACCGCAGTGCTGCGGGATCGCATGCGCATCGAGGGCGAGTTGCGTGTTCGTACGGCTCAGGGCCGGCTCACGGGCTGGATCCTGTGCCTGCTGCCGGTGGTTATGTTCTGTCTGATAAGCGTTGCCAACCCCAGTTACACCAACATTCTGGTGCACGATCCGGTGGGACGAAAACTCACCTATACCGGCATCTGCATGATGGTAATAGGCGGATTGCTAATCCGCAAAATCGTCCGCATCAAGGTGTGAGTCTATGAAATTTGCGCTGACCCTCTGCATACAGTTGACCACGTTCTTTGCCACGGCAGTGATATGTGTCTGGTTTATGACTCGACCGACCTCGGCTGCCAAGCGTGTCTTCGGAATCGCCCGCTTGTTGCCGGTGCCAGGAGAAACCAAGGGTTTAGTTTCCCTCAAGGTTCGAGAGCGACTGCTGCAAGCGCTGCGCGTCCTGCCCGGCCGGCTTGGGATTGCGACCAACGACAAGCTGCGGAAGCGTTTCCTTGCGGCTGGACTGCGAAGCCCGAGCAGCATGGACACCTATCTCGCGGCCCGCTTGCTGGCGCCGATAACCGTGCTGCTGTTTTGGAGCTTCTTCCATCAGATCACTTTTTTCTGGATAACTCTGATGGTCGGTGGTGCCTATCTTGCTCCTGACCTTTGGTTGTCGGCGGTGACTAAGAAACGCCGGGAGCAGATTCGGCTGGGCCTGCCTGACGCGCTGGATTTGATGGTGGTCTGCGTAGACGCCGGACTCGGTCTTGACCAGGCACTGCTGCGAACCGGACAGGAATTGGGAACCAGTCATGCCGTCCTTGCCGAGGAATTAATGCAGCTTAACCTGGAACAGCGAGCGGGCAAGCCGCGCATTGATGCCTGGCGCGATATGGCCGATAGAACTCAATTAGAGACGGTGAAAGGTTTTGCGAACATGCTGGCCCAGTCCGACCGGTTTGGAACTCCGGTTTCCAAAGCGCTCAGCACCTTCGCCGACGGCTTGCGCAAGCAGCGCAGTCAGCAGGCCGAGGAAATGGCTGCCAAGAGCACCATCAAGCTGATGTTTCCCCTGGTGCTGTTCATCTTTCCCAGCATGTTCATCGTTTTACTCGGTCCGGCCGCATTGCTTATATCGCGCAACCTGGGAACGCTTGTAGGTAAGTAAGGGTTGGCCAGCTACTGGATAACGGAGAGAAAGATGGATGTGCCCTTAGGATTGCAATCCGTACGGATGGCGATTCTGGCGGTGGATAGGCGATCTGTCGGGAAGCTTAAGATGTTCGTCCGCGGAGTGGCGGGTGATGCAATTCAACAGGAAAGGAGACGATATGGACGGCACAACGATTATTCGTGTGGTTTCAGGAATGCTTTTTGTGGCGGTCCTGGCGGTGCTGGTGTGGCGCAGGAAGAGAACGGCCTAGCATCTGCAGCCGGATCATGATGCCAACTTCGAAACCCATAGGGATCGCCAATGCCAGCAAGAACGCCATCGTGGGTTGCGAGATCCGGGTAGCGACTATGGTGTGGCCACGGCTGGTGGACTTGCTCGGCGAAACCGGCCCGGATGCCGGGGGAGGCCTTATTATCGAACCCTCCTCCGGCGTCCACACCTGAAAATGCTTTTCCCGATTGATGTCGCGGCTCTTGCGCTGCGATCAGTGAGCGGAGTGAGGGACGTAAACCTTAGTCTGCATGGATGGCAGCATCGCAGCTCATCCGGAGATAAAAGCCAGATGCAATTAAGTCATTGAAAATTGTAAGTTATTTATTCTAAAGCAATAAATCTGGTGCGGAAGGGGGGACTTGAACCCCCATGCCTTTCGGCGCCACCCCCTCAAGATGGTGTGTCTGCCAATTTCACCACTTCCGCACACCCGACCCGATGCAGGGAGCATCACGGGTTCCAGGCAGAAACGTAGAGGCACCAAGTATAGCAAAGACAAGAACCGCAGCGAAGCGAAAGTCTTTTCCAATGCAAGATGAGCCTGAAGGAGGGAGCGGTTTCCAACACAAGATGAGCCTGGAGCAGGTGGCATGCTGAGGATTGACCCCCAGCGTGCACGAAGCAGAGAAACTGAGCCTAGATCAAATCGAAGCTTTTCTAAAAGCCAGCGAGGAGATCCGGTTCCAAGGAGAAACGCGAGAGCACTGCCTGAGCCCAAACCATACCTGCGCGAAGGACTCACCGTCGCCGCCTTACAACGTATCGCCGCGGCAGTCAGCGATACCGAAGCCGCCCAACGTATGCAGCAAGCCAAACGCAAACTCTTCGAGCAGTTGCGGCCCAGTGCGCAACGGCGGTGGAAATGACGGTCAGGGCAAAACCCTGCTGGTTTCGCACTGACCTTGGAAATCGCTTCGCGATTCCCACATTCCCACCGCCTCGACCACTGCTAGACTCTTCTTAAATCCGAACCCGGAAAGGAGCCTTCCTCACCGCCTGCCCTTCTCGCCTCAGGCTCATTCTTCGATTAGAAAATACTGCGAAGACGCCGAGCAGCCCTGATTTTCGAGAGACGCATCTTGAATTGAATACCTTTGGGTAGCGACTGCCTCCACGATTCCGGGTGGCCCAACTGCAGCGCCAAAACTGACCGTGCCAACCCACTGTGCAGCAGCAGCATCCAACAAGCTCATATTTGAAGCCGCGCTCTCTTTCTAAAATAAAGCGGCAAGTTCTTCCTCGACGTTAGTCGAAAGGATTCCAGAAAATTATGTCTGCGAGTTCAATGCAGTGGCAACCCAATAAAGAATTGGGAGCTGGACCGTCGTCACACATTGTCCAGTTCTATGAGAAGGACGATTTTCTGGTGGAGTCCGTGGCCCGGTTCTTCGATCCTATCCTGGCAGCGGGCGGGGTCGCTTTGGTTGTTGCCACCCCGGCGCACCGAGATTCCCTTGCCGACGAATTAAAGGTCCGGGGCTTGAACATCGAAGTCGCCACGCAAGAAGGCCGCTATGTAGCTTTGGACGCTGCAGCAGTTCTTGCTCAGTTCATGATTGAAGGCTGGCCCGACGAGGCACGATGCCGGCAAGTATTGTCTCAGCTCATCGAAAGTGTTGCGACCTCAGCCCAACGCCCTGGCAGCGTGGCCGTATTCGGCGAAATGGTCGCTTTGTTGTGGGCGGACGACAAACGGGAAGCTGCGGTTCGGCTCGAACAAGTGTGGAACGAACTGGCCCAGACCCATTCCTTCGGTCTTTTCTGTGCCTATCCCATGGCTGGCTTTGACCAGGAGAAGGACCGGAAGCTCTTCTTTAACATCTGTGGCGAACATTCGCAGGTAAACCCCGCCGAGGGCTATCCGGAACACGGCAGTGAACGGCAGAGACGTCGCAAAGTGGCGAGCTTGCAGCAAAAGACGCGCGCACTGGCCAATGAAATTCGGCTTAGCCAGGAGCGGATACTCCTTCTTCAGAATGTGGCCGGAGTTGGTACCTGGGAGATGGATCTGTTGGACGAAACGCTCTCCTTTTCCTCGAAGGCGGCGCAAATGCTTCGGCTGCAGGCGGGATGCATTCCGTTGTCGCACTTTCTGGCGATCATGCCCTATTCCGGAGATCGGGATCGCTTGCTTGCCTCCTTGAAGCGGGCGCGAACCGGACGCAAAGAATTTGTGGCGGAGTTCCGGACAAGTACGGGCGCCGGGACTTGCGTGTTCGCCATCCGCGGTAAGACCGTTTATAACGATGGCCAGCCGCTCGTGTTGGGAGTTCTTTCGGACATAACTTCGGCGTCGTAGAGGCTTAAGAGCGGACCCCTCGCTGCTCGGACATCTTTTCAGTGGTCTGCCGAACGTCAGTTCTTCTGATACTTCACAATCTTCTTGAAACTGGTTGATCCAGGTGGGCGCCGCCAATAGGGCGCCACACGGCTAGCACGCAGTCATGTTAATCAACTGAATCTCACAACTTTGGAGATATTCGATGACTTTCAGTTTGAGCTCGGGACAACCACAATCCTCGGGCCCGAGGTCCGTCTTTCCAAGGCATGTCGCAACCGCATCGAAGAATGCCGAATCGAATCGATCCGACTCGCTCCTCACCATAATTGGATCATGGTAGATTGTCGTGTGCGGGAAACCCCACTGCTTCAACATTCTTTTCCCAAGAAATATGCGGCATCCTGCCTCGTCAATCAAAATGTTATCGTGCGGAAGTCTCGATGTGCAGGCAATCTGAAGATTAGGATTATCCCGGTGCATGTCTAGGATTAAGCGAAGTCGCTTGAACCGGGGCAGAACATCGGACTGGACATGGCCGACGCTCAACACCTTGAGGTGGAAGTTCGCAATCTGGACGAATGGAGAGATGAGGCATCTAACGGTGATTCCACTCGCAATCAGGGATTCCATCGCATCCCGCTCCTGTAGAAGCAGTGTCTTCAAGTCGGGGTCTTCGGCAAATAGTATTCCCTCGCTTTCCGAAATCGCCAGAGAAGAGAGGCTGCCAGCTTGCCTCAGAATGCACCCATGCTGTGTATTCTTCATGTTCAACAAGGCTTCAATTACCTTTCGGGTGCGCTTTTTCTTGGTTTCTACTACATCCCCTCCAGCTATAACCTCAGTTGGCTTGATCTTCTGGTGGCCGAGCTTCTCCAGCCATCTTTCAACTGATCGTGAGACACTCACCTTGGGATTCGTCGCTTCGAATGATTCATAGAGCTGCCCCACGACATCAGTGGGGAGGGTGGGAAGGGAGTGTTCTTTGAGCAGGAGGCAATATTTTCCAAGTCCCAACATATACCCGAGCTCAACTGCAACGTTGGGGTTGAACTCCGGTTGCATCGCACGCTCAAATATTACGATCCCGTATCGGGAGTTCTTCATGAAAAACTCGATGTTGCGCCAGAGTTCGCCATAAAACAACATGTCTCTGGCCAACTTAGCTTCGAATCCGTATGACCGGACAGTTTCTTTGATTGCCCTCTCCAAACCTTTATACATACGGTCGGGCCCATACCGCATGATTACAAAGATATTGCGATCTGCACTTGCCTCGTAGGCGTCCCGGTTTCCTTTGAGGGTATCGTCGCTCGGAGACATTTGCTTTCTCCTTAATTCTGCAGATTTTATGACCGGTTGGAGGGATTAGTACTTCACAATCTTTGTAAAGCTTGCGGGATCCAGGCTCGCCCCGCCAACCAACGCGCCGTCAATTTCCTCCTCCGACATCAGCGCCGTGGCGTTCTCCGGCTTGACGCTGCCGCCATAGAGAATTCGCAAACCCTCGGAAAACTCCTTGCCAAAAGCCTTCTCCGCTTCATGGCGGATCACCATGTGAGCGTCGACGGCCATCTGAGGCGTCGCGGTCTTGCCCGTGCCAATGGCCCACACCGGCTCATAAGCCACCGCAAGTTTGGCTGCCTTCCTTGCCGAGATTCCGTTAAAGGCGCGAGTACACTGCCGGCGGAGTACATCCTCGGTCAGGCCAGCCTCGCGTTCTTCGACTACCTCGCCGACGCACACAATGGGCGTTAGTCCGTTCTCCAGCGCGATTTCGAGTTTGCGGTTGACCGTGTCGTCCGTCTCGTTGAAGTACTCGCGGCGCTCCGAATGGCCGATGATGACGTGCGTGACTTTGATTGCAGTCAGCATTCCGGGAGAGACTTCGCCGGTGAAAGCCCCCTCTCTCTCCCAGTGCATGTTCTGCGCGCCGACGGCGACGTTTGAACCGGCGGCTGCCGCGACGGCGGCGTGCAGGTCCACGAATGGCGGGCAGACGACAATCTCGTCGCGTGTGTGACTGGCGACCATGGGTAGGAACTCGCTGAAGAACGTCGTGGTCTGTTCCGGCGTTTTGTACATCTTCCAGTTGGCGGCAATGAGTTTCTTACGAGTCATGGATTGAGTCCACTTTCAGGGATGAGCGAGCCGCAAAGGCGCGAGCGGCATGAGTGTATTGGGTGAAGGTCTCGGAATCAAACAGCACGAACCGCACTTCCCGGACGTAGGTGGCTTTTTCGAGTGCCTCGGCCGCGCTGGTTATGGCGACTTGCGATGCCTGGTCCACCGGATACCGGTAGGCGCCAGTGGAAATTGCAGGGAAGGCTATGGAGGCGAGTTGCAGCTCGTCGGCGATGCGAATCGATTCACGATGGCAGCTGGCAAGCGTTTCCGCTTCACCCTTCTCGCCACCACTCCAGAATGGCCCCACGCTGTGGATGACGTAGCGCGCTGGCAGACGTCCGGCGGGAGTTGCGACGGCTTGTCCGGCGGGAAGACGGCCAATGCGCCCGACAATCTCCCGGCAAGCATCGAGGATCGCCGGGCCCCCGGCGCGATGAATGGCGCCATCCACGCCACCACCCCCCAGCAGGGAAGAGTTGGCGGCGTTCACGATGGCGTCGGTTTGTTGGCGAGTAATGTCGCCAGGACCGAAGATCACCACAACGCGGTCCCCCATCCTTACTCGCAAAGCCTGAGTGGCATGCATGGCCGTTACTTGTTACTCAGCGCTTCCACGCCGGGCAACTTCTTACCTTCCAGGAACTCCAGCGACGCGCCGCCGCCGGTCGAAATGTGCGTGATCTTATCGGCAACGCCGGCCGCTTTCACGGCAGCCACACTGTCGCCACCGCCGACGATGGAAATGGCCGCGCCGTTGTCGGCCACCGCGTAAGCGATCTTCTTGGTCCCTTTGGCGAAGGCTTCGATCTCGAAGACGCCCATGGGGCCATTCCACACAATAGTACGGGCTAGGCCAATCTCGGTGGAGAACCTCTCTATGGTTTCTGGTCCGATGTCGAGCGCCATCATGTCGGCGGGAATCGGCTTGCCGACGCCAATCTGCTGGATACGAGCATCGGCGGCCATCCTATCGGCGACCACGTGGTCCACCGGCAGAAGGAATTTCACGTGGTGCGCCTCGGCGTCGGCGAGAATTTGCGACGCCAGCTCCACCTTGTCCGCCTCCAGCAACGACTTGCCGATCTCGTGACCCTGCGCCTTGAGGAAGGTGTAGGCCATGCCGCCGCCGACGATGAGCGTATCCACCTTGGTCATCAGGTGCGTAATGACGCCGATTTTGTCGCCCACCTTGGCTCCGCCGAGAATCGCGACGAAGGGCTTCTGCGGGTGAGACAAAGCCTTACCCAGATACTCGAGCTCTTTTTCCATCAGCAACCCGGCTGCTTTCTTATCCACAAAATGGGTAATGCCTTCGGTGGAAGCATGCGCGCGATGCGCCGAGCCGAACGCATCGTTCACGTAGAAGTCGCAGAGCTTTCCCAGCAGCCTGGCAAACTCCGGATTGTTGGCTTCCTCTTCCGAGTGAAAGCGCAAATTCTCTAGCAGCAAGGACTGGCCGCGCTCCAGCTTCTCAGCCATCTCTTCCGCCTGCACGCCAATGCAATCGGGAGAAAAGCCGACATTTTCGCCGCGCCGCAACACCTCGTCGAGCAGAATGCGGAGCCGCTCGGCCACCGGCTTCAAGCTCATTTTGGGATTGGGCTTGCCTTTGGGACGTCCAAGGTGCGACGCCAATATCAGCCGGGCGCCGTGCCGCAGCGCGTACTCGATGGTGGGCAGCGTTTCGCGGATGCGGGTGTCATCCATGACGCGCCCATCGTCCAGCGGGACATTAAAGTCAACCCGCATGAAAACTCGTTTATTATTCAGCGGAAGATCGCGAATGGATAATTTCGACATGGAATCAAACCCCTTGCTGTCAGCTCTCAGCCATCAGCCGTCAGCTACAACACAACAGGTGCTGCGGACCCCAACCTGCTGCTTCCTATCGAGATCATAGAAGCGACTAAGAGCCGTTGTAACTGACAAATTTAAACCGATTGTTTAGCTGATGGCTGACAGCCGACAGCCGATAGCTAGTTCCTGCCTTTAAAGCCCTTTCTGTCCGAGGTAATGAACAAGGTCACGCACTCGGCACGAATAGCCCCACTCGTTGTCATACCACGAGATCACCTTCACGCAGTTGCCGGCCACGACGCGGGTCATGGGCGCGTCCACGATCGAGGAGCGATCATCGCCACGGTAATCGATCGAGACTAGTTCAGCAGTCTCATATCCCAAGTAACCTTTCAGCGGACCCGCTTCGGACGCGGCCTTCAATACGTTATTCACCTCTTCCACGCTGGTCTTTTTCTCCACGAAGACCACCAGATCAACCACCGAGACGTTCGGCGTCGGCACGCGCATGGCGAAGCCATCAAGTTTGCCCTTTAACTCAGGGATCACAAGATAGACCGCCTTGGCGGCGCCGGTCGAGGTAGGAATCATGGACAGGGCGGCGGCCCGAGCACGGCGCAGGTCCTTGTGGGGAAAGTCGAGGATGACCTGATCGTTGGTATAGGAATGGATCGTAGTCATCGTGCCGGACACAATCTTGAAGTTATCGTTGATGACCTTGGCAATGGGCGCCAGGCAATTGGTGGTACAGGAGGCGTTGGAAATCACGTGGTGCTTGGCCGGGTCGTACTTGTCTTCGTTGACGCCTAGCACGATGGTAATGTCTTCATTGCTTGCTGGCGCCGTGATGATGACCTTCTTCACCGGACCGCGCAGGTGCTGCTTGGCCAGTTCCGCCTTCGTGAATTTGCCAGTGGACTCGATGACTACTTGTGCGCCTACAGAAGCCCAGTCGAGCTTGGAAGGATCTTTTTCCGCAAAGACGCGGATGCTCTTGCCATCCACGCCGATGGAGTCGGCGGTGGCCGAGATTTTGTTCGGCAAGTTGCCGAGGATGGAGTCGTACTTTAGGAGGTGCGCCAGTGTCTTGGGATCAGTGAGATCGTTGACTGCCACGAATTCCAGATTTTTGTCGGTGAGGGCGGTGCGGAGAATGTTGCGACCAATGCGCCCGAAGCCATTGATACCTACTTTGATTGCCATTTTGCCTCGCTATGAATCTGTGTGAGATTTGAAATCCAGTTATTCTGAACTGCGCCCTATTGCTACGGGCAATAATGAACTTAAACCAAAGCCTAGCATCCGGAGTTAGGCGAGGCAATGGCATACGTCACCGAACGCCCGTTCCGTGCTGTTGATGAGCAGGCGATTGCTACCGCCTAGGCAAGCGTGTTACAAGTGCAACATGCGCAGATGGATGCGCGACCGCGGCAAGCGGCGCAAATCGCAAGACGATAAACAAGGGCAGGAGAATCCCGCGCCCCTGCAACCCAAATTCCCCGATCCCACGGCTGCTGACGTCAACGCCGATAAGGAGCCCGATTTCGCAACCCAGCTCGAATCTCCGGTGGAACCTCATATTACGTCGAAGGAGCCGCAGCCAACAGCCCCGGCGGTTGGAGACGAAGAGCCTCCACAGCAATTACGCCGCGACCGCAACCGCCGTCGTGGACGACGCGGCCGTGGTGGCCGTCCGCAGGCCCCGGCGCACCCCACTGTACTGCCTGGCCCGGGAGGTCCGACCGGAGAAGCGGGCGAGGCTGAAGAAGCGGTAGAGACCCGCGAACCCGCGGTGGCTCCCGCTGCGCCTCGTCCGCCGGCGCCGCACGAGACCAAGAAGGCGAAGGGCGCGGTAGTGCTCTCGATCGGACTGCCGGGATCGGGCAAAAGCACCTGGTTTAAGCGGCACAATATTCTTCCACTGTCCAGCGACATGGTGCGTATTCTGTTGTTTGACGATGTCACCGAGCAGCGTTATCAAGACCTGGTCTTCTCGACCTTGCGTTCCATGCTGCGGGGCCGGCTACTGGCCCGGCGTCCTTGGAACTACGTGGACGCCACCAATTTGTCTCCCCACGAGCGCCGCAGTTGGATAAAGTTGGCGCATGACTTCGGCTATGAAGCGCATGCGGTCTTCTTCGATGTGCCGCCGGAGGTTTGTATCGAACGCAATCGCCGCCGGGAACGCAATGTGCCCGAAGATGTAATGCAGCGTATGGCCGCCAAGCTGCGTCCCCCGAAGTTTGAAGAAGGCTTCGCTAAGATTACGGTTGTCAGGCTAAAAGGAAAGGGCGAGGGAAGTCCTCCACAGGAGGAGCCGCGGCAGGAACTGCCCATCGAGCCCGACGAAGGCGAGCCGCCAAACCTGGCGAATGCCGAGTATTAATTCACAAAAAGTCGGAAGTAAGGAAAGCGGTCTCGAAGGCCTTTTTTCTTGCCGGACAATAGACACGAATCCTCAGCAAAATACCTAATTCCCGTCACAGCGTCGTAACTATTCTTGTGTTACCATCCCCGCGAGCAGCGCTTCGGCACGGCTCGCAGGTTCACGTGTCTTCCAGGAGGTAGTCATGGAAACGAAGGTGAATTCATTGATGCAGGCGGGCTGGACAGCACTGATCGCGCTGGGCATACGAGTGCTGGAAGCCCTTGCTCTGTGGATTGTTGGTCGCTGGTTGATCGCGTTTGCCATTAACCTCATTGGCCGCGGCATGACCCGGCAGAAAATCGATCCCACTCTGATTCGCTACATCCAGAATGCGGTCTCCGCTATCCTCAATATCGTACTGGTCATTGCGATCCTAGGCTTCTTCGGCGTTCAAACGACCAGCCTGGCAGCGCTGATCGCCGCAGGCGGTGTGGCCATCGGCCTGGCATGGAGCGGACTGCTCTCCAACTTCGCGGCCGGCGTATTTCTGGTCATCCTGCAGCCGTTCAAGGTTGGCGATTTCGTGACGGCTGGCGGAATCATGGGTACCGTGCATGAGATCGGACTGTTCGTGACCTACATCGACACTCTCGACAATGTGCGGCACATAGTTGGAAACGGCAAGATCTTCGGCGATGTTATTCAGAACTATTCCACTAACCCGTACCGCAGAGTTGATCTGACCGCCCAACTGGCGCATGGAGTTGACGTGCACGTGGCGATGGCGGCGCTTAAGAAGGCCCTGGCGGGCATTCCGAACGTCATGACCAATCCTGCTCCAGACGTCGAGATACTTACGTTCAATCTTGCGGGACCGGTGCTGGCCGTGCGTCCGTATTGCAGCAATAAGGACTACTGGCAGGTGTACTTCGACACCAACCGGCTGATTAAGGAAACGTTTACTACTGCTGGCTTCGAAGTGCCCGAGCAGCACTACATGGTGCGCACGGCCGCTGCGGGTCTGGCGCATTCGGCCTGATCGCGAGTCGATGGCAACGGAAGAGCGGCAAGATGCCGTTCTTCCGTCCCAGTGTACGTTCAGGTGCGGCCGCATACGCATAAAGTTGCATTGCCACCGAATCCGGAACACAATAACAATATTGGCGTCTCGTCGCGTGGAGTGGCGCGAGCAAAGGGGACATATGGGACTGCGATGGATGCTAGCTGGGCTGTTCCTTATGATGGTGACGGGAATCGCTGGGGCACAGGTGAGCGGACACTCAGTTGCTGGCCTCCCCGGGGCCACAAACGCAAACGCGGCCGCCGTGGTGAGAAACGCGCCTTTCTCAGCCGAGGTGGTCACGCTGTATGATCGCGCTCTCGACAACGGCGGGCATATTCATCGCGAAACCCGGGGCGAGATTTATCGCGACAGCCAAGGCCGAATGCGCACCGAAAGTGAAACGCCGCCTGTTCAACCCGGCACTGATAAGTTCGATCACGTCACGATTAGTGACCCGGTTCAGAGGGTAATCATCAACCTCAACCGCAAGACGAAGACGGCAACGATTTTCCACCTGGGGCGGGGGATGACGGCTCCGATTACCACGGCCAATGTTACGGGCTCACCCGTAAACGTGGTTCCTGTGCCGCCGGGATTGAAGGCAGGAGAGCGCAGTCCGACCCATGGGCCGGTCGAAACCAGGACTGAAAGCCTCGGGAACAAATACATTGAAGGCGTCAACGCCGTGGGCACCCGGATGACGCGAATTATTGACGCCGGATCGATGGGTAATGACAAACCGATCGTCTCAGTGACCGAGACCTGGTTTTCTCCAGAGTTGAAGATGACGGTGCTGACCGAAAACGATGACGGCCAATCCGGTCATAGCACCATGAAGCTGATCCACATCACGCATACGGAGCCCATCGCGCAGTTATTCCAGGTGCCTTCGGACTACACGGTAAAGGACACCGAGCCAGCAACGGCGAGCGTGAAACATTAAGGAGGATGTGGCAACTGGATGGCTGAATTGGATTTTTCTGCTCCCGAGGGATTGACGGTAGCTTTATGGCGTTCCCTCCTGCTCAACATACTTGACCGCCTGTCGCCGGAGCGGCTGCCTCCGCTTCAGCTCACCTCCAAGCCGGTGGATGTCGGAATCCTGGTTGGCGACTTGGTCGATCTGCCCTGGTATCGGACAGTCTTCACCAATCTGGGCGATGTAATTTCGCCGGAGACGCTGCCCCCGCTGGAACTGGAATCCCGGCCAGTTGATGTCGGCGAGCTCCTGGGAGACGATTTGAGCCGGGGGTGGTGGGACACGCTGCTGGCCAGCCTTCGTGATCGGCTTGCGCCCGAGAAACTTCCTCCGCTAAATCTGACCTCGCAGCCGGTGACGGTTTTCGGGGTTGAATCGAGCCTTCAGCTGCTGGACTGGTCCACGCTGATCAGCACTCCCAAAGTTTTCCTGCAAGACGCTCCCAAGGAAGAGGTCCTGATATCGAGGATTGAGGAAGCTGAACAGCCCACGATCCAGATGACTCCTACGGATCCGGTGCTGCTCGCGGCTCGTATGCAATTGGTCCGTGACTTGGGGCGTACCCGCTTCCGGCGAAGAATATGGATTGGACTGGCGGCTGCGGAAGCTGTTTTCTTGATCGTGGCTATGTTCAAGCTCGTGTAACGGAGAAAGCCGGGGGCTAGAAAGTACGGGTAGAGCGGCGCTTTAGCGCCGCGTTCGCCGCGGATGAATGAATTGTTTGAGCCGCTGCGGTCATTTTCAATGACCGCAGCGGCTCAAAAACTTTCTGGTGTGATGCTATCGTGGACGCCAGCCTGAAGGCTGGCTCTACCCGGTCTGCAATAACCCTGAAGCTGGCTGAGCCTGCGGGCCGCTTTTTCATTTCGGATGCTCCGATCGCTATTTCCCGAGATTCGCTTGCGGTGTACGATGGGTTGGTTCTCGAACAATTGGTAGGAGCAGCACCCAAACTCTTGCGAAGGGCACCCCTGTGAATCTCAAAACCAGTACACGGGTAGTGAATGGCATTGTCATAGTGGATATCATCGGTCAGTTGCGGCTGGGCGAGGGAACCAATGTGGTTCGTGACCTGGTTCGCGAGCTGATGGGCAAGAACTACAAAAACATATTGCTGAATCTGGCCGATGTGCGTCACATTGACAGCGCAGGTGTGGGTGAGTTGATGAGTTGCTACACCTCAGTGCGCAACCAGGGCGGTCAACTGAAGCTGATGAACCTGAGCAAGAACGTCCACAATCTTCTGCAGATCACCAAGCTCTACACCGTGTTTGACGTCGAGGAAGACGAGACCAAGGCGATCGAATCGTTCCCCTCGGCCTGAGAACGCCCCTGTCATCCGGGGCTGACTGTGCTGTTCTTTTTTTAATGATTTGACACTTCTGTCTTTGATATTCTGTCGTCCTGTTCTGCGTGGGCCTAAGCGATCGGAGGGGTCGTTGCGCAGCAAGTGCCGTTCCAGGGCGTCCCTAAGGCGATCCCTGGTTAGGGAGTGGGAATGGACCTCACGACGAGCAGACATTGTCCATTGCTTCTAGTGCTTCTTGCGGTCAGTTGGATGCTGTCGGGCACATCTGCAAACGGACAAGCCAGTCCTCCACAGACCTCGTCCGTTCTTCCAGGTTCCTCGACGGGCCAGTACGCGGAGACCGACATTTGCAAGACGTGCCACCAGGAAGTGTGGGACAAGCATTTTGCGGGCACTCCCCACGCGGCGTTGCTCAAAGGCGACCAGCATGGATGCCAAGCTTGTCACGGTCCGGGGCAAGCCCACGTTGAAGGCGGCGGCGACGTCACCAAGATTATTCGCTTCGAGAAGCTGAGTCCGGCAGAGACGGCGGCGATCTGCACCAAGTGTCACCAATCCAGCCTGGAAACGCAAAACTTTTCCAAGTCGGAACACTTGGCGAACGGCATCAGTTGCACGTCCTGCCACAGTCCCCACGGCTCCAAGGACGTGAACTTCCTACTGGTGAAACCACAGACTGAGCTGTGCTACGGATGCCATGCCACGCAGAGGGCCGAATTCGCCCGGCCTTATCGGCATCGCGTCGATGTCGGGCTCATCCAGTGCAGCGACTGTCATAATCCCCACGGTACCGAGACCGGCCACCAAGTGCGCACCGCCGCGGGTCAATTCGCTGTCTGCACCAAATGCCACACAGACACCATGGGGCCGTTCGTCTTTGAACACGTTCCTGTAAAGACCGACGAGGGCTGTCTATCGTGTCACACGCCGCATGGCTCGACCAATCCGCGGCTGCTCCAAGTCAACAATGTCAACTTCCTCTGCCTGCGTTGCCATACCGCCAATATGAACGGAGCAGCGCCTGGCGCACCCTCGTTCCATAACCAGGCCACCAAGTATCAGGCTTGCACGATGTGCCATACGCAAATCCATGGTTCCAACTTCGATCCCTTCTTCTTCCGGTAGTGGGGGCATGGCAATGGGTTGTCAAAGGAGTCTCGGCGGTTATTCTTTCGGAATCACATGGTTCGTGGCTTGCCTGTTTTTGATGAGCAGCGCGTTCGCGCAGAGTTCGGGACAAACTCCATCCCCGACTTCTTCCGGCTCCCCCTCATCTTCTGGTGAAGGCAAGGAAATCGGTGGCTTTCAAGTAACCCAGTCGATCGAACTGGGCGGCCGCATTTCGGAGGTCACCGGCAGTCAACCCATGTACGACACGCTGGTCAATTACCAAACTGGCGCTCGCATCCTCGAGCAGTCGCTCACCATGCAATCGCTCAGCCACCAGGACATCTTCGATACCTTGACCCTCAATAGTTTCGGATGGGGAGGCGATCCCGAACAGGCGGCCCGTATGCGTGTGTCGAAATACCATTGGTACACCTTCACTGGCAGTTATCAACACATGCAGAACTACTTCGATTACGACCTGTTCGCCAACCCCCTGAACCCGCCCACCGGTTCGCCGTCTGTTCCTATCCTGAACTCTCCGCACAGTTACTTCGACCGGCAGAATTTGTACAACTTTGGCATCGTCGTGCTGCCCATGCAGACGATCTCGTTTCGCTTCGATTACAACCGCAACCGTTTCATCGGACCTTCCTACAGCAGCCTCCACGAAGGCACCGAAGCGCAGCTCAACCAGGATTACAACAACACGCTGAACGGCTATCGCTTCGGCGCCGATGTCCGCGTGACCAAGAAAACCACGCTCAGCTACACCCAGATGTTTCAGCAATATTCCGGCGACACCCTTTACGGCCTGAACCCATTCAACTCCTGGCCGCTTCCCAATGGCGCGCCGGTTAGCTTCGGTCTTTCCTGGTTCAACAGCGGGAGTCCGTGCGCTGCGCCGCTCAACAATGGGATCGCCAACCCTGCATGCAATGGATTCCTCAACTACAGCCAGTACCAGCATGTGAGTACTTTTATTCCAACGGAACAAGTCAACCTGAAGTCGTCGTCTCTGAAATGGCTGGATTTCAATGGCCAGTACCAGTACAGCCACGCCCGCTCAGATACGCCGCTGACAGCCGTCTTCAGCGGGCTTACCACACGCAGTTCTAACCTTGGCTACAACACCTCGGGCAGTAGTTCCAGTTCTCGATGGAATTCCTCCTCCGCCGATATCTCGGCGATCTTTCACCTAACCAACAAGCTTCGGTTGGTGGAGACTTTCCGTTTTCACGACTTCAGCGTGTCTGGCGACTATTTGGACCTGGAGTCCAATTTTTTCACTGCCGCCAGCCTGCACTCGGCTACCCTGCTCAGTCCCGTATTTATGTTCCCGCCCACTACCCTGCTTCATGGCTCAAGCTCTCCGGCTGACATTATCAATGAATCGACCATCAATCTGATCGGCCAGAACATGAAACAGAACGACTTTCAGGTGCAGTACGACGTGTCGCGCTGGTTTGGAGTGCGTGCCGGATTCGTGTGGACCAACTACATCATCCAGCCAGGGAGTACCCAGCAGGTCGCCTTCGGCGATGTCTATTACCCCAGCATGCCCAATCGCGGCAACTGCGTTGGATTACCGTTGAACCCGGATGGCAGTTGCACCTTCAGCGGAGTCATTGCGCCGTTTGGCAACCCGACCACCGAGATCAACAATTATGGCGGCGTGGTTGGGGCTTGGTTCCGGAAGGGAAGCACGCTGCACGCCAACTTCAACGCTCAATTTGGCGGCGCTAACAACTGGATCTATCGCATCGATCCTCTGAGTTCCTTCAATATTTCCGGGAACGTGTCTTATTCACCGCGTCCATGGTTAACGCTGGGAGCCAATCTCAATTTCCAACAGGCCAAGAACAACACCAGCGACATCCAGTACAACCAGCACAACTATTCGACAGTGCTCAACGCCATGATCAATCCCAACAAGTATTGGGGACTGGACATGGCGTATAACTACGACACTATTCAGCAGAACATGTTCCTCTGCTTTGCGGGAACGGTGACCCCGGCGGACACGACGACCTGTGCTGAAGACCCTACATTGCTTCAGACCTACGGCTTTTATCGCACCCATACGCAGTTCGGTTACTTCGCGCTGACTGTCACTCCTATCGAGCGAGTCACCATGCGCCTGGGCTACAACATCGTCGACAACCAGGGCAACACGACGTCCTTGAATACCCTGCTGCCTCTCGGGCCGCTTTCGTCCATCTATCAGTCTCCTCTTGCCGCCGTGGATGTTCTTGTCCACAAGGACTTTACCTTCAAGGCTGCTTGGAACTATTACCAGTATGGGGAAGGATCGTTCGTGGGGCCGACGGCTCCCCGCTACTTTCACGCTAACAACACTACGCTGGCGCTGAAGTACGCGTTCTGATCGGCTCGGTCTTACCCGGAAATGTAAAACGCACTACCCTGGGCCATCGCCTAGAAGGTTGCGTAATTCATCCAGATAAGGCCATCGCTACCCCCGACGGGCTTACATCCACCCAAAACAGCTCAGCGGGGCGACCGCCGAATATTAGGAGCCATCCGCCGGGTTCTATAAAAGGGGATGTCAAGAGAAAATTTTTCCCCCTCCGCCGGAGGGCAGGGCAGTTTCCCGACATCCAGCCCCTTGGGTCGAGCCTGAGAGCCGAGTTACGCAAGCGCTCGGTGGCATTCATGTTCTGCGCTACGACGTTCTGTTCTGACTAGGGCTGCACAAGCCGATCAGGTTAGCGAGCTGCCAACCATGGTTCTATCGGAGACTCGTCCGTCGAAGCGGACGGCCTATGGCTTTATTGGGTTATCCGAGGGAGCATACGGTGCCCCGTGAGACTTGGCGCCAGTGGCGCATGCAGCCTAACCCGGCCAGGATACTTGCCCTCGAACCCGAGCGCGCAGCAGCAACAGAAACGCAGAGCATAATGCTACCGGCTTCTGCCTGCGGCACGCTCAAGCGGCTTGTGGCTTCACATAGCTAGGGTCGAAGCGTTCTCCTTTCTTCCACACGTGTAAGGTAATGGCGGCCAGCTTGCGCGCCAGCGTCAGCCGTGCCAGCTCCGCCTTCATTCCTTTCCCCAGAAGATTTTCATAGAACTCGCGCAAGGGTCCGGGGAAGGCGGCAGCGGTGGTGGCCGCGCTCTTAAACAGGTTCTTCAGATCGTGGTTGTGGTTCAGGTTCAGGCCGCGAATGAAGACCGGCTTGCTGCGTCGCTGCAGTTGGCCGTTCACCATCTGATAGTCGGCGCTGCTGCGCGTCTCCAGCGCCAGCCCACAATAGGCCCAGAACTGGCGCTTGCTGCAGAAGCGGTGTGGCGTCTGCACCCGGCCGATGAGCGTGGCCACGCGGATCGGACCCAGCAGCGGCACCTGGCGTAGGATCTTGGCATCGTCGTGCTTGCGGCATTCCTGGAGGAGATCGCGGCGAGCTTCGCGGCGTAACTGCTGCAGGCTGTCCAGCTGCGCGTACAGCCGTTCCGCCCGGCGATGCAAACCCGCGTCGCGTAACTGCTCCAGGTAGCTCTGGCGGTGACGCCTTCCGTAGGGCTTCTGGCCGGCGCAGGCGATCGCCTGACTGCGATATAGCGCCTTCAGCCGGCCCATGGTGCGGGTGGTGTCTTCCGTCAACGCGCTGTAGCTGCGCACCAGTTGCTTCAGGTCTGGGTGCTGTTCTGTCCGTGATAGACCGGCGACAGCAACCCCGCGCGCAGCAGCTCGGCCAGCTTGCGGGCATCGATCTGGTCGCTCTTGTTGCCCGCCTTCAACAGCGCGTTCTGGCGCGGATTGCACACCACCAGCCGGCTCACACGCCGCACCAGCAGATCCTACAGCCACGCCGAATGCGTACCTTCTTCGAAGGTCACATGCAGCTCGCCGCGCACTCCGGCGAAGAAGTCGAGGATGGCGCTGGCCTGCGTGGCCAGGATGGTTTGCTGGATCAGCTTGCCTTCGCGGTCCAGCACCGCGGCGGAGAGGGTGCTCTGGTGGACATCCAGCGCAATATACTTGATGCTGTTCATCAGGGGGTTCCTTTCGTCAGGCTTGGCTTACCGCTTCACAGCAGCCATAGCCTACCGCGAAAGGGGCGCCCTTTTATAATGCGTGGCCCTCACGCCGGAAACTAAATGGCACGCTTACCTTCTATCCGGGATCATGGGCAATGTGCGTAGTGCGCACCCTAGCTCGCCGTCATGCTCCAGCCTCCAGTGTCCGTGATACCCGCAACCTCTTTGCACAATTCGGCCACCACGTCACGACGATCGCGGTTCTCGGCCTCGAGGCGGGCCAAGCCTTCTGCTTTAGTAAGCTTTCCCGCGCGCACGAGGGCGCTTACCAGAATGTCGTTTCGCATGAATCCGATCGAACGAAAGTACATGTGGTTTTTCAGCACCGCCAGTTTGCAGTCGGACCTCCATGGCGCATCAGATGCGTGATACTGCCTCCAGCCCAGCTGTCTCTCGATCGTCGACTGAATCTTGCGCTCGTCCCAGTCAATGTAGTGATACAGGCAAACGATCTTGACGGCCTCAGAACGTTTGCGCTGCCATGGAGCGAACACACTCAAATATTCTTTGACCAACAACGGCGGGATCGTTGGATTCATCAGGTAGCGCGGATTGGCCAGCAGCTTCCCGCCAAATCCGAACAGAATTGCCAGCTTGCCGATCGCGTACTCCGAACGTGAGGAAAAAAACCGCGCTCCAAAATACTCATCTGATCCCGGCTCGCCGGCGCCAATGACGAGAGTTGCCTTAAAGCTCCGGGCGGTTTCCAGGAGAGCTCGGTGCAGTCCCACGCGACAGCCGAGGCAAATCGTACTGACCATCGCTGGATCAGGTCGATGTATCCACGCTTTCAGGATCGGTCCAGCGGCCTTGAGGCAGAGATCGTGATAATAGAACTCATGATCAACATGCAAGGTGGCAGTCGCACGCTGAATGCTCTCGATCGTCTCCTCCGGAAGATAGCCGTGGTCCACTGTATAAGCAGCAACCTTCAAGCCTAATTCTCGGACAAGATAGTAGAGTGTGTAGGTACTATCTCGTCCGCCGCTGACCGCGACTACGCAATCGTATTGAGCACCGGGTTGCTTGTGTTTCCGGATTACCTCCAGCAGGGCTTCTTTCCCCCAAAGCTTTCTGGGGACATATTTCTGGCAGTATTCGCAGATACCCTTCTCATCAAATGCCGTGTGGGGGAAATTGCGGGGTAGTAAACAGCGCGTACAACGTTCCATTACGACACCTCTGTCTCTGGAGTTTGAGGGGCGCAGGACTCTGACGGGCAGCATGTGCTGCGCTTTTGCTGAGCACATGGTATCTCGTGTTTCACACTCCACCTATGACGGCAGACACTTGAGCGTGTGACGGCTTCTGCGCTGCGGGAAGATGTGGCATGGGTGCCCAAGCAATGGCACGCACCGCAAAGCCACCACCGCTATCCTTCTCCCCCCTCGCTGAACCCTGCCACCCACGATCCGCTGACGTGATTAAACTGGCCTCTGTACCTGACGACCTTGTCCGTCCCTGGTTCAAGCAACTTCAGGCGGGTGGCCCACCCCTTCCGACCGGAGTCCTAACCTGGGGTGCCCCACCCTTCTCGCCCGCTTTTGGCGAGAGGGTGGGCGCAGTCGCGTGACCGCCGTCACCGCACCATGGTCCTGTGCTGCGTAGACTGCTTCCGTGCCTCGCCGACTCAAGCGCTACCAACAGGCTGATGAACTCCACTTCATCACCTTCAGTTGTTATCGCCGGCAGCGACTTCTGGCAACCCCGCAGGTGTGTCGCGTCTTTCAGCAAACGTTGGAACGGGTGCGGCGGTAGTACGGGCTATGTGTCTTCGGCTATGTCGTCATGCCGGAACACGTTCACTTTCTGACGAGCGAACCAGAGCACAGCAGCCTGGCGGTCGCTATCCAAATGCTGAAGCAGATCACGGCGCGCAAGCTCTTACCCAGGTTCGAGAAACGGGGAACCCGCGAGCGCTTTTGGCAGGCGCGCTATTATGATTTCAACGTAAGGACCTCGAAGAGGCGGATTGAGAAACTTCGCTATATGCATCGGAATCCGGTGAAGCGGGGACTGGTGGAGAAACCGGAAGACTGGGCATGGAGCAGCTTCCGGCATTATCTGACCGGAGAAGAGGGCGTAATCGAAATTGAGTCCGATTGGACAGCACGGAAACGGGAGCGGATGGGGATAACGCCACGGGTGAAGATTCGGCCGACGGTTCCCACCCTCTCGCCAAAGTCGGGCGAGAAGGGTGGGGCACCCCAGGATGAAAGCTTTGCGTACCCTGATCCGAGGAGCGATGTGCTGTCCAGGAAGCGCCATTGGAGTGGTCGTGGGTAGGGTCTTGACCTTGCGCGGTTCTCAAACTGGGACGTCGCCCGGACAAGGCGTCGCCTCCCGCTTCACTGCGAAATCTCGGCTTAGGGGATGAGAAAATGCAACGCCCAATCATCACATTCCGACTCGACGAACCGTACAACTACCCCGGCGAGGACGAGGCCAGGTTCGGCAAGGGTGAGGAGTTTGAGCTGCCCGGTGTGGTAAATGGCATTGGCCTCGAAAGCGCCGCTTCGCCTCCGCGCGCTGCCGAAGCTGCAAGAGGTAAAACTCACTTTCCCCCGCAGCCGCCCCCTCGCCCGATAAAAACGACGGAATGGATTACGGCGGTCGCGATGACGGTGCTGTCGCTAGCCGCGGCCTATTACGCTGTCAGGTCGAACGGATTCAATCGGTCGCAGTACCAACTCGCGGCTAGTTCAACCCAGGCTGCGCTGGCCGCCGTACAAGAGACAACCCGGACCGATCAGCAGGCCTGGGTCGGCCTCACCTTGCCCGTAGCCTACCCTTTGAGCAGGGACGGAGGGGGCTTCGCCATCAAGCTGAGGAATTTCGGTAAACTCCTGCCCTCAACGTCCGCATTACGGATTACGTCGTAATCGAAGATCTCGACCAACTCGACGGCATGCAGGAAGGAGAGTCCAACCGTCCGATGGCAGCTGGAACCTTGATGCCGGGCAGCGAATTCGATACGGATGTCAGTTTTAGGACTAGCCCGGAGGGCGTGACCAGCTTAGCTCAAGGTAAAGTGCGCGCTGTGAACTATGCTCTGATTACCTACGAAGACATCTACCACCGTCGGCACGCCATTCACAGTTGCTTCTACTGGCATGGAGAACTACATACGCCTCTGCCTTGCGAGGGATTCAATACCGTCGAATAAGCTTGGTACTAAGTCCGCGTTCCTAAACGGACATGCGGATATTTCCATTTGGAACCGCTGGCTTATTGCGTGAGCCGAAGAAGAATCTTGGCGGCGATAATCTGGAAAACTTGCTGCAATTCAGCGTTGCATTGGCTGGATGGGCAGTTGGAGGCAAATACCGCCTCCCCCGCGGGCTGATTCGGATTGTAAGTGGAGCTGGCGGGATCATTAGCGATCTGTCGCAGGAAAGCTTGATCGACGCTCGACCCCAAGCCGATCGAGTAGACGAGCATACCAGGATTCTCGGTGCGCATGGCGGTCGCGGTTTGCAGGGCTCGATATTTTGCGTCGGAGGTGACGGCTGTACGGGAAAATGTTGTTAATGTGCCGCTCTGCTGAGACGTAAACTTGGTCACGCCCGTACAGTCTGGCGTCGGTTGGTGGCCGGGGTTTCCATTTTTGTCAACCCCGGATGAATAGTCTTTGTTAGCTAAGTCCGTTCCCGTTGAAGGGTCGAAAAAGTCAACGCAGGGACGACTTCCGTAGCCGCAATTGTCGGCGTCGAATCCTCCATAATTGTAAAGCGTCTTACCCCACGTGGAAGTGCATGTGAAAGTGTCCTGGATGGTATTGACATATCCGTCGGTGAAATAGACCACAACCTTTACCACGTTTTGTCCGGGTTGCACGGCAACGCTGTCGTTCTGGGCCTTCGCGTCAGTCAAGCCGCCCGGACCGAAGGTGCCCCCCGAGAACTTGCTTTTCATAGCGTTAACAGCATTGGTGATCGGAGTAATGAAGTTATAGCCGATGGGTACGTCTACGGTCGCATTGGAGGCGAAGCTGATCATTGCGACCTCGTCGTTGTTATTGTCGAAGTAGTTTATGAATGTCGTGACCGCAGGAGGAAGTGCAGTCGATCCACCGTTGTCCTTCATAGAACCCGAGCGATCTAATACCAATGACATCACTAGCTTACCGCGCGTTGCCTGGGCACTGTCGCTTACCGAGAAGGTCTGCCGGTCGGGCATAATTCGCATGAAAAACGTTCTAATGGTGGCCGTGGCACTGACATTGACCAGCGTTTGGCCGTAGGCGTCCGTAGCAAAACTTACGTTGACCAATGGAGGATTCGAGTCAAGAGCCGACTGCCTATAGTTTCCATTGAACGAATTTATCGCCAGATTCTTGGCTGTTGTTTGTCCTTGGGCGAGATTCTTCATGGCGGTGAGGCAGGCGGCATCCACAGCCTTGGACAATTTCGCTTTCGTGACGTAGGCGAATCCCACATCAATGGCCAACGCCAAAAACAGCAGCATAATGGTCAGAGACACGGCTAACAGCACAACAACTTGCCCGCGCTCATTTTCTCTGCTCCGGCTGCGACTGATGTCCTCCACTCTCTCTGCTCCTTATCAGTAGTAGGCCACGTCGTACAACTGTGATGGCAACACGCTTCCCGTCAGCAAGTTCCCGATCGGTGTCACCGGCTTGTACTTGTAGAAAACTTCAGTCACATAGACCGTCTGGTTGGGTTGGGGAGTGACTGGGGAGGGAAGGCTCGCTTTGCCTCCAATCACTGCTCCGATCTGGCTGGTCGCGCCCATTCCACCCTGTGATACCTGTCCGGTCAGCTGAATTGTGTTGTTATTGTTGAAGACTGACGAAACAATCACCTGTCCGCTAACGCTCAGGTTCAGCGGGGCCGACGCCGCAACCACCGCGGTAGCCGTATCGGATAGATTGGTGCCTCGAGAGGCCATGCTGGATCCTTCGCCGGCGAGATTTGTGATTACTTCCGAGATATAAATGGCGCGGCTGAAATCAACCAATCCAAACACCAAAGTGAGCATTAAGCTGGCCGATAACGCAAATTCCACCAGCGCCTGGCCAGAATCGTTTGTTCTTTTCGCGCTGCGCTTCACATGATCGCGACTTGACGCTGGCATCCTGATTCGCCTCCACTAACTGGTATCGCCGGGCGGAAAAGGCTCATTCTTAAGGCTGACCGAGACCGTAAAGGTATAAGTCCCGTTCTTGAAGAACTGGGCGACAATCGGCGTCATAAGTCGCAGGTTGGTAGTCAGGGAAATTATCAGCGTGTCTCCGGGACCGCCTGCACTGCCTGTTCCACCGCCGACGCTGGAGATTTGAATGTTGGACACATCAAGACCTATGGCCGCTTGCTGTGCAACGTTGATAATCGAATTCACGCGCGAGAGCATCTGGCCCGGGTGCTTAGGGTCAGAAAGATGGTTCCCTGTGATTCCGTAACGCCCAGCCTCCCGAACTGCGTTCTGCAGATTCATTTCGACGTAAAACAAACGCGCGAAATCGAAAACAGCAAACAGCAGGAGGAAAACCATGGGTGCAACCAACGCAAACTCCAAAACGGACGTCCCTGCTGTTGATTTCCCTCTGCGTTGCCGGAGTTTTACGTCATGGAGATGGAGACACGAGGCCGCGTCTTCGGGTGCGCGCCCGAGAAGTTGTGCCGCGGTCGACCGTTGGAGCTCAGTCCGCATATCAGTCCCAGATTGCCCGGTCTGTACACAGGCCTCATCGGCACAATGCGGCGTCAACTTTAGAAACGCCGTTTTGCGGACCAATAAACACTTCCATCAGGCCTGCCGCGCCGGCATGGCCGCGAACGGTTCAGACGGTGCAGTTGGTCGCTGCCCTAGAACTCGAATGGAGTCATGCGCTGGTTGCGCGCTATTACCATGCTCGGGTTCATGAAATTGGCTTGTCTTTGGGGGGAGGAGCCGTCATCAATTTCCAACACTCGCGAGCGATGGCCCAGTCTTCTTGTGCGCGAATGACCAGAATACGAACCGGCGAATCGGCTGTGGCAATATCCGCATCCAGTCGGGGCTTTTGGTTGGCGGCTTCGTCGAGGTTCAGTCCCAGGAACTTCAGAGGGCCGCAAGTCGCAGAACGCACCTCCGGTGAGTTCTCTCCTACACCGGCGGTAAACACGAGCGCATCCATGCCCCCAAGCACGGCAGTCATAGCGCCGATACCCGCGCTGCAGGCGATGCACGTACATATCGAACGCCAGCTTGGTGCGCCGGTTTTCTTGCCTGATCGCGGCCAGAATTTCACGCATGTCGCCGGAAATCCCCGAGATTCCCAGCAGTCCCGACTTCTGGTTCAGAACATCATCAATCTGCTTGGCCATCCAGTCGGCCTTGGCGCATCAAGTAGGTCAGAATTCCAGGGTCGATCGAACCAGAGCGCGTGCCCATCATCAGCCCCTCCAGGGGAGTAAACCCCATGGTGGTGTCTACGCTGTGACCGTCGCGGATTGCAGCCAGAGAACAGCCATTGCCCAAGTGGCAAGTAACCAAGCGCACGGACTTGAGTTCCTTGCGCAAAAGCTGTGCGGCCCGCCCGGCACAATACTGGTGGTTGATGCCGTGAAATCCGATAACGGCGAATGCCTCCCTGAAACCACTCATAAGGACCGGGATACACGACTGCGGACAGCGGCATCTGGCGATGAAACCCGGTATCGAAAACGGCTATTTGGGGGACGGAACCCAGCAGCTTTTCGACGATCCGCATTCCTTCCAGCTCGGCTCGGTTGTGGAGCGGGGCGAATGCCGAAGCTTCAGCAATTGCGGATTTCACTTCCGCTGTGATCAGGCTCGGCTCTTCATATAAGCGCGCCTCCATGAACGATACGATGGCCAACCACGTCGATCCCGCCAGCCGAAGAAAGAACGTCGTGCCTGTCCGTTCCACAGTCGGTTCAGCAAATGCTGCTACCGCTTTCGCACGCGATGCGAGATTTGTCCTGACTTTATTCTGGCTATTCCTTGTGAGTTCTTGACTACACCGCAGCGAGGTCACCATCCCACTCAATTTTTCCCTCCCACACAGCAACTGGAGGATCATGGGGCAGCGCCGCCCCAAGCTGATAAAGACAAAGTTTCTGGCTGCTCGATCCTGAATTGAGTACGAGAATCTTCATTCGCTCAGTACGGCCAGGTCCAGTTCTTTACTTCCGGCATATCGTCGCCGTGCTCGTCGGACGTATTGGTTGTGCTCGACCAATTTGTCGCGGAGGAGCTGCTTGAAATGTGCGCCCACGTTGCGCAGTCGAGCCACGCGGTCCACCACGTCGCCAGCCAGATGATAGCGGTCAAGCTTGTTCAGCACCGTCATGTCGAAAGGCGTTGTGGTCGTGCCCTCCTCATTGTAGCCGTGAACGTGAAAATTATCATGGCCCAGTACGCCGATAGGTCAGCCGATGAATCGAGCCATGGATAGCCGTGGTAGGCAAAGATCACCGGCGTGTTGGTGCTAAACATGGAATCGAATTCGCGGTCGGAGAGTCCGTGAGGATGTTCGCTGGGAGACTGCAGCGTCATTAGGTCCACCACATTGATGACTCGAATCTTGATGTCGGGAAAGTGTTGACGCAGCAGGTCAACGGCAGCCAGGGTTTCCAGCGTGGGAACATCTCCCGCACATGCCATCACCGACATCGGGCTCCTGGCCCTGGTCGGTACTGGCCCATGACCAGATGCCGATCCCGTTGGTGCAGTGCTCGATGGCTGCATCCATATTGAGCCATTGCAGCTCCGGCTGCTTACCTGCCACGATCACGTTCACATAGTTGCGACTGCGCAGACAGTGGTCGGCCACTGAAAGCAAACAGTTCGCATCGGGCGGCAGGTACACGCGAACCAGGCCTGCTTTCTTATTCATCACGAAATCGATAAAGCCGGGATCCTGGTGGCTGAAGCCATTGTGGTCCTGCCGCCAGACGTGTGAGGTGAGCAGATAATTTAGCGATGCAATAGGACGACGCCACGGAATATGGTGGGTAGCCTCCAGCCATTTCGCGTGCTGGTTGAACATGGAGTCCACGATGTGAATAAAACCTTCATAGCAGGAGAAGAAGCCATGGCGGCCGGTGAGTAGATAGCCTTCCAGCCAGCCCTGGCACATGTGCTCACTCAAGACCTCCAAGACACGCCCGTCCCGCGCCAAGTTTTCATCGGTGGGCAAGACCGGCTCCATCCATTCCTTTTTGGTGACTTCATAGAGAGCATCGAGGCGGTTGGAGGCCGTCTCATCCGGTCCGAATACCCGGAAATTGCGGGCTTCCAGACTTAACTTCATGACATCGCGCAGAAAAGTACCCAAGACTCTCGTCGATTCGGCGGTTCCTGTACCGGGCTTCGGTACCAAGACCGCATATTTTCGGAAGTCAGGCATCAACAGCGCTTTCAGCAGCAGCCCGCCGTTGGCGTGCGGATTGGCGCCCATTCGCCGATCGCCCTGGGGCGCCAGTTCCGCGAGGTCGGGCACAAGCTTTCCATCTTTATCGAACAACTCTTCCGGATGGTAGCTTTTCATCCAATCTTCCAGGATTTTCAGGTGTTCCGGCTTTTGCAGGTCGGCTACCGGCACCTGGTGGGCCCGCCACGTACCCTCGACTGGCTTACCGTCCACGAATTTCGGACCAGTCCAGCCTTTCAGAGTGCGCAGCACGATCATCGGCCAGGCCGGAAGCTCAAGCGATCGTCCTGAACGGGCCTGCTGCTGGATGGTATGGATTTCGTTGAGGATGGTGTCGAGCGTAGCTGCCATCAGTTGATGCGTGACCGCCGGTTCATGCCCTTCTACGAAATGCGGTTTGTAGCCGTACCCGGCAAACAGATGAGTCAATTCTGCGTCACTGAGGCGGCCAAGGATTGTCGGATTCGCGATTTTGTATCCATTCAGATGAAGGATAGGCAGCACCGCTCCGTCGCGCACCGGATTGAGAAACTTATTCGAATGCCAACTCGTGGCCAGTGGACCAGTCTCGCTCTCGCCATCGCCGACGACGCAACAAACCAGAAGGTCAGGGTTGTCGAAGACTGCTCCGTAAGCATGCACCAGCGAATACCCGAGCTCGCCACCTTCATGGATGGAGCCCGGTGTATCTGGAGATGCGTGGCTGGGAATTCCGCCAGGAAATGAAAACTGTTTGAATAACTTCCTTAGGCCTTCTTCGTTTTGCTGGATGTCCGTGTAGAGTTCAGTGTAGGTGCCCTCGAGGTAGGTATTCGCCACTATTCCCGGGCCGCCATGTCCCGGGCCGCATACATAGATCACGTTGAGGTCGTGCTTCTTGATGATCCGATTGAAATGAACATAGATGAAATTCAACCCTGGGGTGGTGCCCCAATGTCCCAATAGACGGGGCTTAACATGCTCAATTGTCAGCGGCTCTCGCAATAAAGGATTCGCACAAAGATAAATTTGTCCGACCGAAATGTAATTTGCTGCCTGCCAGTATCGATTCATCCTCTGCAATTCTTCCGCAGAGAGTGGATGAGTGGAATCTGGGGATACGACGGGATCCATAACATCCTTTCCACGCGGCGAGCGCCGCCTTCCGGAGAAGCGTTGTTTAGTTTTCTGCTCGCCGTTTCCGCGCGACGCCGATCGCGGCACAAATATTGCCGACCAAATCTCCATCGAAACACTATTGCATGTCTGTTCCAGTGATCGCATCCGACATGGTGCTGATCGGACCGGCTACGTAGCGGGATTCCCGACCGAAAAACTCTAGGCAAGACCGGCGGATTTGAAGAATCCCCGCGACGCCTATACTACGATAGTCGTAGCCATGCGTTGAAGGCTCCATGAAAGTTACCGTTTCTGACGTTACCGGAGAACGTTTCTCGAAGTCGAGAAACCAGATCGCTGGCGAGCCAGGTACGCTTAAGGTACGGGCGCCCGGCGTCTGTCGAGTTGCTCTGTTCTTGCGCGGCTATGGACATGGGACGCTTCATGGGGCATCTGCATGCAAGCTGACAACAAAATCATTGTTCCCTAAAGCAGGAAATGAAAAACGAGGTTACTCAAACATGGCCGATACTGGAGAAGATCGAGAACTCAAGCAGCGCACAAACGCACATCAGGCGGAGATAGTTCGCGAATCGAAGAAACTTGCGCAAGAATCGAAGCAGTATCCGAGGAGGAAGAAAGTCCTAAGCAGCAAAGGCGGTTCCCAATCCAAGCGGCGCGGCTGATTCCGAAATCAACGACGACTTAGCGCGGATTCTGAGTTGGTGTATCCGGGTGGACCACCGCTTGAGCGGTGCATTTGAGAGTTGCGCTTCAGTTCGGCTTTAGCCGCTGCGGTAACCAGAATCCTTACCTCGGCGGCTAAAGCCTGCTCCCTTTTTGCACCCTCGGTATGCACGCCTGAAAGGCGTGCTCCACCCAAACACCGGGGTACAGTAACTCTGGAATTGCTACAAACGAAATTACCCAGATGAATCTACGATCTCTGCCGCCCAGAGGCGAAATCCGGTTGGACGAAGGACCTAGGCACCCAGCCTGAGTTTTGCTTTTGAAGACGAGGATCGATGAAAAGAAAATCCCCACCCAAGCAAAGGAAACTTGGGTTGATCAGATAAGAGCGAATGCTCGAACACATCCCTAGTAGTCTTTTTGGCCGAGGACCAAAACACTGGGGAGGAAGAAGCCTTCCATGCTGATTATAGGTTGTGATTTTCACCCGCGGTGGCACCGGCTGGCTACAAGCACTGAGGTTGAAATCAATGAAGTGGCGGAACTCGATTTGTTAAGTTCCGCCACGCAAGTAGGTCTGGGTTACTGCGAACCACCGCTGGCGATTGGGGCGGTCCGCTGCGAATTGTCCGAGGCAACCTTCATCTGCGTCGCGACGTAGGACTCCAGCTTCTGCAGACGTTCCTGCAACGATGCGTTCTGCTGTTGCAGTTGCAGCTTCAGACGATCGATCTCCTGCCGCTGTGCTTTGATCTGTTGAAGCTGGATTTGTAATTGGTCCTGCTGCGCCGCGAGCAGCTGCCGGGCCTGCAAGTCTCTGACAGGGCACGGACTCGTTCCGAGGTGCCCGGTAGAACCAACGCAGACCACTCCGATATCCTCACCTGTAGCATCATGGTGCCAAATGCCTTGGATTAGAGCAGCGTTGGTGTTGGTAGTGCCGATGCTAATTTCATTACCACTACACCCTAGACCTGTCCCTATGCAAATTGCGTTACTACCCCCACACGAAGTACCTGACCCTAGGCAGACGGCGTTGGTAGCCGCACAGTTTATACCCGCCCCTACGCAGGTATTGCCGCTGCCATCTGTGTTGACGGACCCAGCCATACTTCCGATGAAAACGTTGTTGTTGCCGTCGTCATTGTCCTTGCCAGCCTGGTAGCCGATAAAGGTGTTGTGGTCTCCACCGTTGTTGTCCATTCCAGCCTGGGCACCGTTGAAGACATTCTCCTCGCCGGTAACGTTACTCATGCCAGCGTTGGAGCCGGTAAAAGTGTTGTTGCTGGCGCTTTGGCCGTTGGACAGACCGGCTTGATAGCCGATGTAGGTGTTGTCACTCCCTCCGGTGTTAACGAAGCCAGCCTTGTAGCCAAGAAATGTGTTATCAACGCCGGCGTCGTTATGGGCGCCAGCCATAGACCCGAAAAAGCTGTTGGCGTCCACGTCATTCTGGTTGCCAGCATGGTAGCCATAGAACGCGTTGTTCTTGCCAGACTCGTTGGCAGCGCCAGCCCCGCTGCCGGCAAAGGTGTTGTTGGTTCCGATGAGGTTGCTAGCGCCCGCGCCCACACCGACAAAGAGACTAGACGGACCTGTTGTTGAAGCGATACTAATGTTCCCAAAGTTCAGTGCGTTAAATCCGCCGATCAGATAAGCTTGGGTGGCGGATGAAAGATTAAGGTTCCCGCTAACATCGACGCGACCCACGTTGAGCTGCGACATTAAAGAGTCATCCAGGGCCCCGGTGGAGCTGGTAAACACGGGAATGTACCCCGCCGTGGGGGTCAGAGGTTGTCGTTGAAGTGCAGCTTGTCTCGAAGTGTGGGTATCCACTGCATTCACGGCGGTGCCTGCGCCCGTGGATGTGCTAGCAGAGGTGTCCGACGGCGGCGCCTTCACGAACGCCGAAGCGGGCATTCCCCCCAGCGTTTCCGCTTCGTGCGCTTTGAAGGCATAAGGCACGCTCACTAGTAGTACACGCGCTTGCTCAGCTTCTCCTTGAACCTGCACGCCCAGCCAGCGCTGCTCCTGTTGCGAAAACAGGTCGTCTGGTAATCCCGTCGCTGTGGTGCTACCCAGAATCACATTGTATTGGCCATTGGCATCAGGCGTGACGTTTTGCGTCTCCATCCAAACGGCGGCACCGGCATCCTGCTGCTTGTAGATGGAGAAGGTGACGCCACTACCGTGGAGGACGAGAGGGCGGTGCCCTGCGCATCCTTCAGGGTCCCGCTATAGCGAATGAGGTTGGGAATGGAGGTGGTGGCTGCTTGTTGGGCTGAGCAGATGGAGACGGACAACAAGGTGGCGAGAGCAAGAACGATGGTGGTGCGGAAACAGCGCATGAGGTCCTCCTTGGGAACCAAGGTGAATAAGTTGTGGCGCCCCTGAGAATGGCGCGCTTACCACGTCGGCAGCCCGGCCCGTGCGAGCGAAACTCACGTCGCACGCTGCTGGCTAATGCTCGATGGAATGCGATGCCTTGGCTCACAAAGAGAAATGTGTCGACGTGGCGCCGCGCGGAGAGCCAAGGACGGCGAGAGCGGCGCTGAAGTTAATTTGACGCAGGGAAAGGCACACTTACCCCCGATAGTCCGCGGACAGTCTGCGGATTACATGCAGGAGTTCCCTGCTGGATTCCTAAACAACTAATACTTGATCGCCCATGCCTCGAAAGAGGTCACGAGGTGTCGTAGGTTAATGGGCCGACTTGCGGAATTTCTCGGCCAGAAAGTTAGCCCATAGTGGCCCTACTTTGTCAAGATGTCAAGAACTTTTTTACAGAATTTTAATAAAACTTTGGTGGTGGCTGGTTTTTGTGCCTCGCTTCGCAACCACTGTCGGCGAAACCTTCGCAGATCACGAGCGCGGTTGAGGGTTGGCCTTGTGCCACTCCCACGCACTCCGCACGATATCCTCGATCTCCGAGTGCTGTGGATTCCAGCCCAGCGCCTGGCGGATCTTCTCTGAGCTGGCGACCAGTACCGCCGGATCTCCTGCGCGCCTGGGCGATTCCACCACCGCAATTTCACGGCCGGTGATCATCCGCGCCACTTCAATGACCTCCCGCACACTGAACCCGCTGCCACTACCCAGGTTACAGATCAAGTGTGAGTATCGTTCCAGTCCGTCGAGCGCCAGCAAATGGGCGGTTGCCAGATCCTCGATGTGAACGTAGTCGCGGACACAGGTTCCATCCCGGGTCGCGTAGTCGGTGCCATAGATCGCAATCGATGGGCGCTGGCCGAGAGCTACTTGTAGCACCAGCGGTATGAGATGGGTCTCCGGGTTATGCGCTTCTCCGCGGTCCGCCGTAGCTCCCGCGGCGTTGAAATACCGCAAGGTGGCGTATCGCAATCCGTGGGCCCTGTGGAACCAACTCAGCATTCGTTCCACCATCAGCTTCGATTCGCCGTACGCATTGGTGGGATCGAGCGGATCGTCTTCCATGATAGGAATGCGTCGCGGTTCGCCATAAACTGCTGCGGTTGACGAGAACACAAAACGCGGTACCTGGTATCGCAAGACAGTTCGAAGCAGGCTCAAGGCCTTAAAAGAATTGTTGTCGAAATACTTTTCCGGCTGCTGCACTGACTCTCCAGCCTCGATGAATGCAGCGAAGTGCATTACGGCATGGAAGCGTCCCCCGCTAAAAACGTCTTCCACGCTCTTCTGGTCGCCGGTATCCGCCTGCACAAATTCTGCCTTCGCCGGAACCGCCTGTCTCCGGCCTTTGCTCAGATCGTCCAGTACGGTCACTGCGTGCCCGGCACGCAGGAGACGGTCGGCCACTACGCTTCCAATGTATCCAGCACCGCCAGTAACCAGAACCCGCATTCGCGAGTCGCCTCCTCTAAAGTAGATCGACAAATCCACGTCGATTGTAAAGCCTGGGTATCAGCGGCCTCTGTAGCGAAGGCGACGGGATAATTCGCCGCTGGGTTCCCATCCCGTCTTTCTTGGCTGAGGTAGGGGTCTGCCACGATGGACCGGTTATGAAATCCCGTTAAAGGCCGAACGTTTCCTAGCATTGTGGCATGGGGTGCTGGCAGAGGGTGGCCGGGAATTAGAGTCAAATTAAAAAGGCGGAGCCGATGGCTCCGCCCATTGAGGAAGTCGTCCATTCTAGGCAGAAAAGCGTCGACGAATAGCGCCTGCTACAACCAGCAGTCCGGAACCGAACATAACCATCGTTCCCGGCTCGGGAGTTGTAGTCGACTGATTGTAGGTGAAGTCGTCCATCAACCACCAACGCCCTGAGCAACTACCGCAGTCGTTGGTGAACACCAACGACGTGACGTTGGCGAAATCGGCGCTTACGAAGTTGAAGCTATTTGAAGACAGATCCGCGATCACGGTCCCGACTAGCGTGGTCCCGCTGAATCCCTGGATCTCAATAGTCGTCGAAGAGAAGCTCTGGAAAGCATCGTCTTCCGCCCACGTGCTGAAGTCGGCGCCATTAAATGTGAACGGGACAGAGCTGCTCAAGGTGATCGGAGAATCGCCAAAAGCGTTGTAAGCGAAGGCGCCGGATGGGGCTCCGTAGGTGTCGCTATAAGTCGATTCGTAGGCATCGTTGCCATACGCGTAGAAGTTGCCACCCCAAGTGAAGTTGGGATTGCCGTATCCGTCTGGAACCTGGATCCCAGTGCAAGTTGTGCCACAGAGTGGCGCAAAGGTAATAACGTCGGCTTGGGTTAGAACTGGCAGCGCAATAACCACAAGGAGCGCCGCAAGCCAAAGTTTCCGCATGGTAGGTCTCCTCTGCAACAGACTGAAGTGAACTGCTCCTGCCTCTACTACGCACGTAGTACTCCATTGTTGGGAGCGATTATGCCCACTATTGGCAACAATTTGCCGTTAGGGCTCGTCATCCCTTGCGCAAGTTGTTGCAACTCTTAAGGGAAACGATTTTCGCCTTTTCGGAGGTTCGTAACCCTGCAAAATCCAGGTTTTGGACACTGGCCGTCCATTTGATGGACGAGCCATCCGCGCCGCCAAACTCCTGCAATTGGCAAGTTATTGATCCCACACCCGTTCGCCCTCAACTCGTCGCCGGAGAACTCTGGTATTAGGATTGCACGACAAAGGCCAGCACATAAGCACTACACCTATTATCACTTTAGTGGTGTCATCGTGCTAATTCAAACTCGATGCGGGGTAGGTCAGTCAATACCCTGTGTCTTCGTCGCCTGGCTCCTCTAATGGGACTCAAAATGGCGGAGCCATGCATTTTCTCCTCTTACTCTGGAAAGCGATACGCAACCTAAATCCGATGGAACACACACGATGCTGGTTGGCTGCTTATACACGTTCTCGTCATGAGAGCCAGGTGGCCAGCCAGCTATCGTGCAAGGGTCTCGAATCCCTCCTACTGACCTACGCCAAACTGAGCCGCTGGTCCGATAGAATCCGTCGTTTCCAAGCTCCACTGTTCCCCGGCTATGTCTTCGTTCATGTCTCAGACGCGGAGCGGGTTCCGGTGCTGCAGACTGTCGGTGTCGTGAACCTTGTCTCCGTCGGCGGCAAGGCTGCCCGGTTACAGGATGAAGAAATCGAAAGATTGCGGGCCTGCCTCGCACATCCTAACGAAGTTGAGCCGCACCCGTATCTAAAACTTGGACACCGCGTGCGGGTCAAGCATGGTCCTTTTGCCGGATGCGAAGGCATTCTGGTGCAAAAGCAAAATGCTGCCCGGCTCGTAGTCACAGTCGACCAGATCATGAAGTCTGTTGCCATCAATCTCAACGGAGCCGATGTCGAGTCGCTCGGCTAGGCCTTCCAACTGGCACATGCTCCTCCTTATCTCGACCTTTTATTAACCCACCTCCGGCGGACAATTCCAAATGCTTCCTCTTCAAGGCTTCCCCAGCAGTCCATCTTGGACACAGGATCTCTTTTCTACCGCGCCTCTGGCCAGCGGCGGCCGCGCGGACTTCACTGAGTCTGATGTTCGGCTCGAACCTTTTCTCAACGCTGCCGAAAGAGTCCTCGACTTCCTGGCCGTTACGTTAGCTGTGTATTCCGCTTACGCCTTGTACCGGGTTTTGGGGGTGGGGCAGCAGGCCCGCTACCCAGCGTCCGCGGTGCTGCTTGGCGCCGCCGCATTCGCCGTCCTGTTCGTGATTCTGCTCGAGCGGCACGGTGGTTACCGTACCTGTCAGAGCCTGCTCGCGGTGCGCGAGACTGAACGCATCCTGCGGGTCACTCTCGAGAGCGTCCTTCTGGCACTCTTGCTCGCCCACTTCTCTGCCCTGCCCTTGTCTCGACTAGTCATAGCCTTTGCCGCCGTCGCTGTTCCTATCTTCGTCACGCTGGAGAAATGGGAAACCTACCACGGCATGCGCGTCCTGCGTAGAACGGGTTATGGTGCAAGACGAGCGGTGATCCTGGGGGCCGGAACTCTCGGAAGACGTGTTTACTCGGCGCTCGTTCGTTCTCCTAAGTTCGGGCTCGATCCGGTAGCAGTGGTCGATGACGATCCCCAGAAACATGGAATGGAAATCCACGAATCGGCCTATCAGCACAAGCACCCGGTGAAGGTGCTGCCCGGACCGGTATGCCCGGAACTGCTGCGCGAGTTGAGCGCCTCGGTGTTGGTGGTGGCGACGGCGGACGTGGTTCATGAGTCGATGATGTCGACATTGGCGCAACTTTCGGCAGCCGGCGTTAACACCTACTTCGTCCCCAAGGATTTCTCCGAGCCGGGCTACTGGATTGACTATGCTGAACTCGACGGGGTCATGCTTGCACACCTGTCGAAGGCCCGCACCGGTTTCATTTACGACCCGGCTAAGCGATTACTGGATGTCGCCAGCGCTACCGTATCTCTGGCATTGCTGGCGCCGCTACTCTGCCTGATTGCTATCCTGGTGAAATGCAGTTCACCTGGGCCGGTTTTGTTCCGCCAGAATCGCGTCGGCAAAGATGGCCGTCTGTTTTCCATGTACAAGTTTCGCACCATGTTTCGCCATGCGCCCCACTATGCCTATTCCCCCAAGCACGGCAATGACCCGCACATCACGTCAATAGGGCGCTTTCTTCGCAAAACCAGTCTCGACGAGCTACCGCAGATCCTGAATGTACTTCTCGGCGACATGTCGCTAGTCGGCCCGCGGCCTGAGATGCCCTTTATTGTCGAGCAGTACACTCCCCTGCAGCGTCAGCGTTTGTCGGTGAAGCCCGGAATTACTGGCTTGTGGCAACTGAGCGCAGACCGGGCTTTTCTGATTCACGAAAATATCGAATACGATCTGTACTACGTTCGCAATCGCAGTCTGTTTATTGACTTCGCCATTCTCCTGCACACTCTTCTGTTCGCCGCGCGAGGAGTCTGACTCCTCGAAATGTTTCAGCAGCCTCCTTGTTCCAGTAGCTTCATCAGAAACGTGTTTCCGGATGTTCGCCTCCAGCCCTGAGTCACAACAAATTGCTCTCCCCGACAACCGTGGCTATGCTTTGTCCCCCTACGAGCCTCCGGAAAAACAGGTGCTGGCAGAGGTGTGGACCATGTTGTGCCGGCGCAAACTCCTGATTCTGGGATGTTGTGTCGGGTGTCTGCTTCTGGCCAGTTGTTACATCCTGCTAAAGAGCCCTCGTTACGAAGCCACCGCCCGTGTCGAAGTTAGCCCTGCGGGAACAAATTCGCTAGGACTCGACCAGATGGCTTCCAGGGTATTGGGCCCCTCGGACCCCACCATCCAACTGCAGAGTGCCGTCACCATCCTGCAAAGCGGCACTATCGCTTTCGCGGTGATCAAGCAGTTGAAGATGGCGGAAAGGAAGGACTTCGCTGGCCCGTGGGTGCAACCCGCCGGCGCTTCGTTGGCCGACCTGCCTCCTGATGCGCGCGATGGTTTGCTTTTTCGGTTCCGCAAGAACCTCACCGTAGAAGTTGTGCCCAAGACCGACATTATCGCAGTACAGTTTCGAGCGAAGGACCCGGCACTTGCGGCGGACGTGGTGAACTCGACAGTCGGACGTTACACCGAACGGAATTTCCGCAGCAGTTACGAGTCTGCCACGCTGGTATCGAATTGGTTGTCGAAGCAGATGGACGACCTCAGGATTAAGGCCAGCGAATCGCAGCAGAAGTTGGCCCATCTCCAGAAAGAACGAGGCCTCATCGGCGTTGACGAGACCGATAACATCGTCACCGAGAAACTTAAGCAAGTGGACGAGCAGCTAACTGCGGCGGAAGCGGACCGCATCGTCAAAGAAGCGCGCTTCCGTATCGCCGCTTCCGGAAATCCCGAACTGATCGCCTCGACGGTTCCTGAGCCCACACTCGAAGTTCTGCGTTCGCAGCAGGCGCAGCTGCGGGTTGACTACGCCCGCTTAAGTACCAAGTTTGGCGAAGGCTATCCCAAGCTGGCTGAGCTGGGTAATGAAATCGCCCAGGTTAACAAAGCAATCCAGTCAGAGCTGACGAATTTGTCGCAGCGCTACAAGAACGAATATCTCGCCGCCGCGAACACCGAGGCTATGTTGCGCGCCAGCTTCGAAAAACAAAAGCAGAAAACCTTCGACCTGAATGAGGGCGCCGCTCAGTACGCCATTCTGAAACATGAAGTCGAAGCCACTCAGGACCTCTACGAAACCTTGGAACTGAAGTTGAAGCAAGCCGGGGTCGTCGCGGGCTTGGCCTCCGCAAACATCGCTGTGGTTGAGCCCGGCCAGCTTCCCTCCAAACCAGTTGATCCTCGGCCCGGCCTCGATCTCGTACTGGGTTTTGCAGCCGGACTTGGCCTGGGGCTCGTGGCGGCGGTTGGTCTCGAAGCCTTGGACACCACGATCCGAAGCAGTCAGGAAGCTGAAAACGCCAGTGCACTGCCGTCGCTGGCGGTAATTCCGCTCATTCGCAACGGCGGTCTGGGCAGCGAGCTCAAAAAGCTGTCGTCTGGCAAATGTACCGAGCAGCTTCACTGGATCGCCTTCACACATCCGCACTCGCAAGCGGCGGAAACTTATCGCACCCTGCGCACTTCTCTGTTGTTGTCGTCGGCTGGGAATCCTCCGCAGGTATTGGCCATCACTAGTTCGATGCCCTCGGAAGGCAAAACTCTCACCGCAATCAACTGTGCCACCGTGCTGGCGCAACAAGGGGCAAAGGTATTGCTGGTAGATGCCGACCTTCGTCAGCCTTCCTTGCATCAGGCCTTCCACATTCCGATGGGCCCGGGATTGAGTGCCGTCCTCGACGGCGCATGCCCGGAAGAGCAAGCCCTCGCTCGACTGGAAGAGATGCCTTGCCTTACGGTCCTACCTTCAGGAACGCTGCCAGCCTATCCAGCAGAGGCGCTCGCCTCGAAGAAGATGACCGACCTGATTCAGCATTGGCGGAGCCAGTATGACCATGTCGTTCTGGACACACCGCCGGTGTCGATGTTCACCGACGCTGTGGTAATCGGCACTCGCGCTGACGCCGTTGTATTAGTGGTCCGGGCCTGTGCGACTACGAGGTACGCCCTTTGCCACACCCGCGACTTGTTACACCGCGCGAACGTAACCATCGCAGGGCTTGTGCTCAATGGGGTCGATCTGCGCTACGAAAACGGCTATTACCGTCCCTACGGCTCGGGTAGCAAAGCAAACAGGGGCACAATCCATTGACCACCCGGCTCGATAAGATAGAAAAAAAACTGATTGGACTCTTTTCGAAAGGGCGTACCTTCGGGTGCGCCGTTGTCGGCCCTTTGTTCTTGTTATTCCGAAGGGCCTTAGCCCCGAGGAATCCGCGGTTCTTTTCCTCGCACCGATTCTTGTTGCGGCCGCCTGTCAATTCGTACCCGGACCGTTTCCCGGCATCGGCTGGAATGGCAACCCTGAAGTGGATTATGCTGCTGGCTATTTTATTTCCGGCTTCCACTCCCTCCCGTGCGCAGAACCCAGGCGGGACCAACGCTTCCCAATCTCCGGTCGCCGCCCCTCTGCAGACGCCCATTCCGGTTCAGCAAGAACAGCCTAATTCAGATGCACCCTCGGCCCCCACGAGAGCGTTGCTTCTCGGTGCAGGCGACCTGCTCGAGGTGCGCGTCTTTGATACACCCGAGCTATCGGGCAAGTTCCGTGTGGACGGTCTCGGTCAAGTTACTCTGCCCGTGGGCGGAACGATTAAGGTGTTGGGACTCACCGCTGAACAGGTGCAGGCCTCCATCGAGGATCGGCTTCGTCAGCGGGACATCCTGCATCACCCGCACGTCGAGGTATTCGTCCTTGAATACGCCACTCAGGGCGTAACGGTAATGGGCGAAGTTAAACTTCCGGGCGTCTATCCCCTGCTGGGCCGGCACACGGTGCTCGACTTCATATCGGTTGCGGGTGGGGTCACACCCTCCGCTTCCAAAACGGTGATCCTGACCCACCAGCACTCCCCGGGGCAGGTCGTCACGGTCAACCTGAGTAGTTCCGTGCACTCTCTGGAGCAACAAGACTTCGAGGTCGAGCCCGGCGATCGCATCGTGGTCACCCGCGCAGGCGTGGTCTATGTCATCGGCGATGTGGGTAGACCCGGAGGCTATCTTATCGAGAACAAAGATGCCGTCACCGTGCTGCAAGCTCTGGCGCTGGCCCAGGGCTTGAACAAGACAGCTAAGCTGGATGCGCGACTCATCCGCAATTCGCCCAGCGGACGCGTCGAATCCGATCTGCCGTTGAAGAAAATCCTGGCTAATCAGGCGACCGATCCCGGACTTCAGGATGGAGACATTCTGTTTGTTCCCATCAGCGGCACCAAAGAGTGGGCCGACAAAGGTGTAACTTCCATCCTCCAAATGGCGGTTGGCGTCGTGATCTATGGAAGGCTTTGAAGTGCATCGGCGCAGCTCCTCACAGCGCCGGATTGGTCTTTGGGTCGCTGTCTTCGGACCAGACGGTGCGGGTAAGTCTGCCGCCATTCAGCGGCTAACCCAAGAACTCTCAATTTTTTACGACATCCAACGCTTCCACTTCCGTCCGATGTTCTCGCGACGATGGCAGGATTCGCCTCCCATCATTGACCCCCACGGGCAACCACCGCGTGGCTTTCTCCTCTCGATTCTCAAGCTTCTCTATTGGCTGGCAGACTATTGGTACGGGTATGCAGTAGCAATTCGTCCTGCCCTGCGTAACTCAACCTTGGTTCTGTTCGACCGTTACTATCACGATGTCCTGGTCGATCCCGAGCGCTATCGTTTGCCCGTCTCAACGCTCCGGTTCGCGCAGTTCCTTGCCCGGCTGTTCCCGGCGCCCGATTTCTACATTCTGCTCGATGTACCTGCCGATATCCTGCAGCAGAGAAAGCCTGAAGTCACTTGTGACGAGTCGCGCCGCCAACGACTCGCCTATCTGCAGATGTTTCAGTCGATGCCCAATGCTTTCGTCCTTGATGCCGCCCGTCCTCTCGATGAGGTCACTGAGCAGATGAAGTCTGTGATTCTCGATGCACTGGTAAGCCGTGCAAACAACCACGCCCAGTTTAACTGTCGGATCGTTGCTTGAAGGTGTCATCCCGAGGGAGCGCTGCGAAGCGCTTTTGCCGCGCCCGTATTTGGCGCGATCGCACGAGTCGAGGGACCTGTTTCTCACTTTCCGTCATTTATGAAACCGCCTCTCCCGCCTGACTTCGCTCAGCAAATATTCGCACCGCTCCCGCTGTCTCCGCCGTCCGGCAACCTGACCCAGGATTTTTTTGTGTTATCCCGAAACGGCCAACCTCGTTGGCTTCTTCCTGCGCGGCAGCGAAAGCTCGATTCTGCCTTGGCCGCTTGGTCGCCCTATCGCATGGATTCGCAGTTGAAGTGGCATGCGGTACGCACTGCTACGCGGTTCGGATGCTTGTCTCTACTACCAGGCATGACCCTGTCAACTGTTTCCGACCTTGATCAAATCGATTGGACATCTCTGGGATGGAGAAGCGACGCCGCCCCGGTTCCATCCGTTTATCTCGGAACTCCCGGGCCGTCGCGCAAGGCCGTGATTCACTTGCTTGACTCTACTTCAGGCATCTGCCAAGCCATCGTCAAAGTTCCGATAAACGACGGTGCAAGCGCGGCCATCCTCCACGAAGCCGACGTCTTGGTCCGTCTGGCTTCGGAGTGCTATACCTTCTCGCCGCGTCTGCTCTACCTCAATTGTGATTGCGGCGTTTCTGTTCAATCATTTCTTTCGGGAGCGGCCGGCTCTCGCCGGCTGTTGCCGGAATATCTGCAGTTACTCCGCTCTCTCAAGTTACCCGGCGAGACGACCTCCATCGTCGAACATGCCGCCGCGCTACAGGAACAGCTCCTGTGGTCCACTACTTCTGAGCGCGATCTTGCCACCTTGACCACAGCTCTCTCACAACTATGCGATAGCGATCCGTTGCCCGCCTTCTGGGTCCATGACGACTTCGCTCCCTGGAACATCAAGCACTCATCGAAAGGCCGTCCAGCTTTGATCGATTGGGAGGACGCACGACGTGGCGGGTTGCCGCTGCAAGATGCTTTTCACTTCCTGCATATCCAGGATTACCTCTTTGGCCAGCGTCCAACTTCTCACGCTGAGAAACTAAGTCGTTTCGCCGATGAACTCGGCCTTAGCACCGCTCAGTGCCACAAACTTGAGGTCGCCTATCTAGCTCACTCCTACCTACAACGTCTAACCCAACAGCAGCCACATCACTCCGATTTTCTGCTGGAGACCCTTAGAGTTCTCTTACGAGAACACCAGCAGACCGCACCCGCCATAAGCTCCGGCCGCAGCCAACTGACGTCGCCGGCGGACCCATCCTCCTCTTCCGCTGCATCGCACATACGCTCAGACTTATTCACCGCAGTAATCGATCAATTTAACCTGGCGGAATTGCCTTACTGCATCCTCAGCGGCTATGAAGAATATCCCGGCCGAATTCCGTCGGACGTTGACTTTATGGTCCTTCCGGCGGATATGTCTCGTGTGTCCACGCTACTGGCCCAAGCTGCCGACCGTTGCGGCGGCCAAGTGCTGCAAGCGATCCAGCATGAGACTAGCGCATGCTATTTCGTGCTTGCTAAAGAAGGCGGCCGTACGATCAGCTTTCTCAATCCTGACTGCTGCAGCGATTACCGCCAGCAGGGACGGCTGTGGTTGCGAGCTGATGCCATCTTGGGGGCGCGCAGGTCCTTCAAGAACTTCTATGTGCCATCGGTGCCGGATGAATTTATCTATTACTTGATCAAGAAGGTTCTAAAACAATCAATCGACGCCGGCCAGCTGCGACGGCTGCACGACCTCCATCAACGGGCTCCACAAGACTGCCGCAGATGGATGCATAGATTCTGGTCAGCAAAAAATGTTGATGCCCTCGAACAAGCACTCGTCGAAGAAGACCTCCCTTGGTTTGCATCGAATCGCGACCTCCTGCTTTCAGGGCTCAAGGCGTCGCCTCCAGTGGAGCGGACTCTTGCCTCTTTTGCTTCCACACTGCGCAGACTCGCGGGCTCACTGAAGCGTGTCCTGCAGCCAACGGGCATGTGCGTGATCGTATCGGCTGAAGATAAGGCCCAGCGCTTGAACATTGCTACCGCACTCCAACAGTCTTTGGACCCGGTCTTTCGCTGGACAAACACCCTGCACGTTGCTTCGGAGCAATCTTCCCGCGACTCCGGCAACAAAAAGAACGATCCACGTTATGCGCGGTATCCAAGGGTCTTCAAGTTATGCCAGCTCGGCATCAAAATACGTATCGCCCGCATCCGCTCAACTCTGGCGATCTGCTCCATCGATCACCGCGACTTCGCACCCGGCGGAAGATATCGGCTCTCGTCAATGTTTACGCGTCTGATGCTTCGGCCAGACTTGGTTCTGGTCCTGACCTCCTCCCGCCATCCGAAGATCGCCAACGCCATATCTGGCCTGCACCATTCCTCGCAGGCGTTGCTGGGTCATAACTCTGTTTTCTATCTCAACCAAAGTCTGTCAATAGAGGAAGGAATCTACCAAGCGAGCAGGGTGATTCTCCACTGGCTGTCCACTCGGCAGGTGCGGCGGCTGAGCCCTGACAGGGGGCCTCTTACTCCTTCTGAGGCCCCGTTTTCCTCGGACCGCTCCGATCGCGCCACTCTCCCTTGCTTGGAGGCTGATTAATTGGCTCGCATCCTGCTTTCGGCCTACGCCTGCGAACCCGGTCGCGGCTCAGAGCCCGCCTTGGGCTGGGGTTGGGCCACGGAATTGGCACGATTTGGGCACCAAGTTTGGGTACTGACTCGCGCGGAGAATCGGTCAGCCATCGAAGGCGATGTGCTCGCAGCGAATCCTAATCTCAACTTCGTGTACTTTGACCTGCCGCCATTCACGCAAATGTGGCGAAAAGGCCTCGGCAAGATCTTGTATTACGTGTTGTGGCAATGGTGTGCCGTTCGCCACATCCGCCATCTCTTCCCAGCTTTACCGTTCGATGTGGTCCAGCATGTAACCTACGCTAGCGGGCGCTATCCCAGCTTCATGGCGTCGCTGGGAATTCCCTTTTACTTTGGCCCGGTTTCCGGCGGCGAGACGGTACCGCGTCGCGTTCGTTCGGCCTTTCCCCTCGGCCAACGCTGTCGTGAACGCCTCCGGGACCTGTCGAACTTCATCGTGCCATTCGATCCGGTGATGCGCTGGGTTTTCCAACGTGCCGACAAGCTCTTTGTCACCCGCGACACTCTCTCGCTGGTGCCGCCACGCTGGCGCCACAAATGTCGCACGGAGTTAGCCATCGGTCTCAGCAACGATTACCTGAACCATGTTGCACCGGCGGCATATGGCAGCCATGGCCTTCGCCTCCTCTATGTGGGGCGATTGCTGGAATGGAAAGGCCTTGACCTCGCGCTTCAGGCGATAAGTCAGCTCAGGCAATCGCATCCCGGAATTCGCTTCACTGTCGTCGGCGATGGCCCCGCGAGAAGACGATTACAAGAATTAGCAGAAACGCTAGCCCTCTCCGAAATTGTCGAATGGGTCCGCTGGGTACCCCACAAGAATGTGCAAAAGTACTATTGCGCCGCCGGCTTGTTCTTGTTCCCTAGCCTGCGAGATTCCGGCGGCATGGCGGTTCTGGAAGCCATGGCACACGGGCTACCGGTGGTGTGCACCGACCTCGGCGGACCGGGAATCATTGTCAATCAATACTGTGGACGAGTCGTGCCCACCGGATGCAAGGGCCGGGAACAAATCGTGGCCGGCCTGGTCGAAGCGCTGCGCGAGATTGCCGCTGCTCCTGCGCTACGCGATTCGCTGGCGGCCGGAGCGAGAGCCCGAGCACGCCAATTCACACTTGAAAGTCTCGTCGCTTCCCTGCATCCACCCGTCGCATTGTCCAACGCCACACCAATCACATGAGCACAGCTTCTTATCCGGCGTCCTCATATCGCGAGAGTGGGTATCTTCCGTCGGTCGCTTTTCAGCCTCGACAGTGGGCCGTAAACTGCTGCTGTGGACTGCTCTTTTGCTTATTGTTTTCCCTGATCCTCCTGCCTGAATTCAGTCGCGACGGAAATACAACAGGGGGATCATTTCTCTACACCAAGTTCGTCGGCAGTTTGCGTTTCATTGACCTCGGAATAATCGCACTCATCGTCAGTCACGTAGCCGCCCTGGCGTGTTTCCGCAGAAAAATCACCTACTTTCCCCGATCTTTGGCTGTTCCAGGTGTTGCCTTCCTGGCCTGCATCGTAAGCGGCATCTGCTACGGCAACTTGCGTGGCGGGGCGAACTTCTTCTTCGATTGGCGCGCGCTTGCGCTGGGTATCGGCCTTTACTTCGTGTGGGCAATTTGGATCCAAAGCCCCTCCGATCTCAACCGCGCAGTCCACATCTTTGCCATCTACATGGCGATACGCATTGTCGTTTTGTACGCTTTGCATGTGGCGGGCTATCGAGAAACACTTGCCGGCGTGCCCATTCCAACCTTCGACGGACCTGCTGTCTCGTCCATCGTCTTCACGGCTCTGCTTGCCTTGCGTTATGCGGCAATTTCTCGCAGCCGGCCGCGGCAACTTCTCTGGGCTGGCCTGGCCGCTGCCGCCTGTCTAATCGTACTGCTCTGCTTCCGCCGCACCTATTGGGGAGAACTAGCCATCGGCACCTGCCTGCTGCTGCTCTTTCAGAGGGGTCACCGAATTCGCAGCGCTATCGTGGTGTGCGCGATGGTCGGCCTAGCGGCCGCCATGCTGGGGCAGTCTTTCTACGCTCGCCTGCAAAGCCTGGACTTCAACCGGATGGACTCCGAATACAGTGCCGACAACGCCGATCATCTGGGCGATCTGCTGGATGGCATGGACCAGGTCCGGAAATCTCCTGTCATGGGCGTTGGCGTGGGTACCTCCTACCCGACCTGGCGGATCAGGAACTGGAAATCAGAGTCGGTGATGGTGCACAACGCACCCGTTCATGTCTGGCTGAAATATGGCGTCGCCGGCCTGATTTGCTATCTCTGGTTTCACGTTGTCTTGTTTATCTGGCTGTACAAACAATCGAAGCGCGTAGCACCCGCAGAGGCGGCCTTCCTGGCTGTCGCATTCGCATATCTACTGGCGCAATTCGCCATGACTCTCGGCTTCGCTCCCTGGCCCTATTCGGAGCTCCAGATGACCACATTGATCTCATTCATTCTGGCAGCGGCCTTAATGGGCCCCCAAGTACATCGACCGGCGTTGATCGTCCGCTGAAAAACGGCGATGTTCGCGTTAGGGGCCCCCCCCGGGTGGGCTAGTCCGGGCCTTCAGGCCCGCGTGAAAGCCGCTCATCATCGGCGGAGGCGGCTTCAGCCGACGACAGACTGGTCCCTCGGGACTTACATACATAATGCAACTGCCAACGCTCTCCGTCATCACCCCGTCTTACAACAGCGCCGAATTCCTTGAGGATGCACTCCTGAGCGTAGCTCGGCAACAAGGACCATGCATGGAGCACATCGTCATGGACGGCGCTTCAACGGACAATACCGTTGAGATTCTTAATCGCTTTCCCCACGCGCAATGGATCTCGGAGCCGGACAAAGGACAGTCCGACGCCATCAACAAAGGCTTCCTCCGTGCTACGGGTGACTTGATGGGCTGGCTCAATGCCGATGATTACTATCTTCCCGGCGGCTTGGAAGCGATCGCCGTCGCCGCCGAAAAACACCCAGAGGCCGATGTGATCTATGGCGACTGCGTATTTGTCGACAGCGCCGGAAAGATTGTCCGCTCGAAGGTTGAGCATGACTTCGATCCCGCCATTCTTTTGTACTTTGGTTGCTACATTCCTTCGACCTCGACCTTTATTCGTCGGCGCGTCATTGACTCAGGGCTATTGCTCGACTGCGACTACCGGGTATGCATGGACTTCGAATACTTCACCCGTCTGGCCGATGCAGGATGCAAGTTTCACTACGTGCCGCGGTTCATCGCGGCCTTTCGCTGGCATGGATGCAACGTCAGCCTCAAGCAAACAAACAAGCGTGCGCAGGAACGCCGTCAGGTTCAGCGCACCTTTGGCGAGCGTGAGTATTCCTCCCCCATGCTGACGTTTCTCGCCGATGTGCATCGCGCCAAGCGCCTGATGCGCAAGATAATCAGCGGCAACATCATTCGTGAGTTCCGAATCCGCCAGATGCTCGGCCGCGATACCCGTTGGCAATGTGGAGCAGCAGGTTCCGAGACATGCGCAAGCTTAGCGTGCTTGTGATCCACAACCAGTACCAACAGCCCGGCGGCGAAGACTTCGTGGTGCAGGCCGAGGTAGATCTGTTGCGAAGCGCCGGACATCGTGTTCTTCAATTCACGCAAAACAATGCGACTCTCGCAAACTGCACTCCGTTTCAGAAAGCTGCCCTGGTCGTGACCACGACGTGGAACCGTACCGCGTACTGGCAAATCCGTCACCTCATCGACAAGGAACGACCTGACGTCGTTCACTGTCATAACCTTCTGCCGCAAGTCAGTCCGGCTGCCTACTACGCTTGCAAATCCGCGGGGGTACCGGTCGTGCAGACGCTGCACAACTACCGGCTATTCTGTCCGGCAGGCACTCTCTTTCGCAATGGAGAAATTTGCCAGGACTGCACACGCAACCTGTCTTGTTCGGTTAAGCAGGGTTGCTATCGCGGTTCTCGGCTCCAAACTGCGACGGTCGCTATGATGCTTGCATTTCATCGCCATCGCGAGACCTGGACCCACACCATCGATGCTTATATCGCGCTGACTCAATTCAGTCGCAATTTCTTCGTCGCCCTTGGCCTGCCTGACAAGAAGATCCACGTGAAACCCAACTTTGTGGCCGCGGATCCCGCACCGCGTGCTGCTCTCGGAAGTTACGCTCTCTTCGTCGGAAGATTGAGTCCGGAAAAGGGCGTTCTCGAAATGCTCCGGATATGGCTGGACCTTACCCACATCCCCCTGGTCGTGGTCGGCGACGGTCCCCTGCATGGCTACGCATCGCAGATAGTTCGGCGCTCCGGCAGCACCCACATCCGGCTGATGGGCCGCATGAGCGCGGAAAATACCCAGGTGCAGATGGGGAACGCGCGATTTCTGGTTTTTCCCAGCCGTTGGTACGAGCCCTTCGGTATGGCTCTAATCGAGGCGGCTGCGGCTGGCGTTCCGGCGGTCGCTGCACGCATCGCCGGTGTGCCGGAGCTGGTTGTCGAAAACAAGACTGGTTTGCTCTTCGATCTCCAGAATGCAGACGACCTAGCCGGCAAAGCCAATTGGGCATGGACCCATCCTCCTGAAATGGAGGCCATGGGCCTTGCGGCACGGCAACTTTATCGACAGAACTTCACTGCCGAAAAAAACTACGAGTACCTGATTAACATCTACCGGTCGGTCTTGAGCAACTGATGCCGCCAGAAAAGCAGCCAAATGCCTGAGCTGAAACATGCGACAGTGCGCCTGCTTAATTGGACTGTTTGCACGCTGTTCCTCGCGTGTTCGATGGCTGAACTTTCCCCAGCCCAAACCGCCTCGGCTTCTGCAAACCGCCGCCGGGCACAGCTAACACAAGACTCGGTCACCTCTAATGCCAACGACCCTAACCCTTCGAGCCTTGGGGCGATATCCGCCGCGGTTGCCGCTGCGGTCGATCGGCGGCTCAACGCTGACAGGCAGGACGAACTCGCCGATCCGAGCCTTTCGCCTTTGCGTATCACCGCTCCGAATGTAAACGGGGAGGATGAGGCATCCACTCAATCACAACCTGAAACACCAACACCATCCAACGGCGGCCGAATAAACCACAACCCTGGTTTGATCGCTATTCCACTTTCGACTTCCATCTGGCACGCGGCATCCAGAAACAACGGCCCAGATGCACGGCCATTCGCTGATCGATCTCCAGTGAATCTCCTACGAGAGCGCCGACTTTCAACGCGCGGCTCGGATAGCATTCGCCGCACCGACAATGCCTCGTCCTATCCCGCTCCGATTTTCGGCGCGGAAAGACCCTTGCGACGAAACCAAGTTCACATCAGCAGTCCCACTGGCCTGAGCAAAGCGCGCCATCAGCAAGAAACACGCTTGAGGGATTGCAGCAGGCTAGCCCTCGGTGGCTTGCAATGTAGAGCACCGCGGCCTGCGTCCTCTGCCAGTCGGCACACCTTGACTCAGTCCTATCGAAAATCTTTGGCGGCAATTTTCTGATCCAACCGAACCATTTCTAATTCCATCTTCACCATTCCTAAGAAGGGGCGCGTCACATGAAATCAGCAACTCGCGTACTAGTTACCGGAGCAGGAGGCTTTATTGGTCATCATCTGGTCAAGCGGCTCAAGGCGGACGGCTACTGGGTTCGCGGGGTCGACATCAAAGAACCTGAATTCGAACCCAGCGCGGCCGATGAGTTCGAACTTCTCGATCTCCGTTTCTGGAACAACGCTCTTCAGGCCACTAGTCACATGAGTCAGGTCTATACGCTCGCCGCCGACATGGGCGGCATCGGCTACATCACCGCTAAGCTTGCCGAAATCGCCCGCAACAACATCCTCATTAACGCTCATATGTTGGAGGCGTCCCGCTTGAACGGCGTCAAACGTCTTCTCTTTTCCTCTTCGGCATGCGTCTATGCCGGGTACAAGCAGAACCACGCGAACGTCACGCCATTGAAGGAGGAAGATGCTCATCCCGCTGACCCTGAGGAAGGCTACGGATGGGAGAAACTTTTCACCGAGAAGCTTTGCCGCTATTACTTGCATGATTTTGGATTCGAGACTCGCGTCGTTCGCTTCCACAATGTTTACGGGCCATTGGGCACCTACGAGGGCGGCAAAGAAAAGGCGCCCGCTGCCATCTCGCGCAAGGTGGCGCTCGCCGAACAGGATGGCCACATCGACGTGTGGGGCGATGGCGAACAGACTCGCTCCTTTATGTACATTTCAGACTGCGTGGAGGGACTGCTGCGCTTGATGGCCAGCGACCACCGCGAACCGCTGAATCTGGGAACGGAGGAACTGGTTAGCGTAAATGAGTTGGTAGATATGGTGTGTGCGATCGCCGGAAAACGTCTGGACAAACGGCATGACCTAAGTCAGCCGCAAGGCGTCCGCGGCCGCAACAGTGACAACTCGCGTCTTCGTACCGTGCTCGGCTGGGAACCCAAGACCCGACTCCTCGACGGCCTCGACGTTACCTATCACTGGATTGAACAGGAACTGCAAAAGTCAGGGCGCCTGCCTGAAGCACTGGCCTATGCCTCCGACTAACCACACTCGTCCACCGCGAGCCAATGTGCTCGGGATAGGCGTCAGCGCCATCAATATGGCCGAGGCACTGTGCTTGTCGGAGGGCTTGCTGCGGGAGCAGGGCAAGGGTTATGTCTGTCTCACCGGCGTTCATGGAATCATGGAAGCACAACGGGATAATGCTCTCCGAGGCATCCTGAACCACTCCTTCCTTTGTGCCCCAGATGGCATGCCGACGGTCTGGGTGGGGCGGTTGCAGGGGCACCAAAACATGAACCGCGTCTACGGCCCCGACTACATGATGGAAATGTGCAAGCTGTCAGCCATGGCCGGCTTTCGCCAGTTTCTCTGTGGAGGAAAGGCCGGGGTTGCTGCGCAGCTTAAACAACAACTTGAACTTATGGTTCCTGCAATCAACATCGTAGGCACTTACACGCCACCATTCCGGCCGCTAACGCCGTCCGAAGAAGATGAGATGACCGCCACGATCAACCGCGCACGCCCTGACATCGTTTGGATCGGACTGAGCACCCCGAAACAGGAACATTTCATGGCCCAATATGCCAATCGACTCAACGCGTCATTGCTGGTTGGTGTCGGCGCTGCATTCGATATCCACGCCGGCATTCTCACCGATGCCCCCGCCTGGGTAAAGAGTTGTGGCCTTCAGTGGCTGGACCGTTTGATCAAAGAGCCACGCCGGCTCTGGCGGCGCTATCTAAACAACAATCCGAGGTTTCTCTGGAACATTGGCCTTCAACTGTCAGGCCTTAGGAGGTTTGACATAAAAGAATGTTAGCCGGCGTTAGCACTCAGCATTTGGCTCGTATCTCCTTCAGTCCGCCTTCCTGAACGAGTGGCAATCTTCCTAGCGGCAAACCGATTTGATAGCGCGTACGCCGTGTCTTCAGCTCCCGTTTTGCTGTTGCTGCGCATCGTGTAATCGATTTGTCAGCGCCCAGACCAGATTCAGCAGCAGCAACGGTTCGAGCGGCTTGCGGTAGCGTCCTTCGGCCGTCGCCACGTTTTGTAATGCCAGAAACAATGTAAACAGAGTTACGACAAGTGGTAGCAGCTCAAAGCGACCGTGCAGGAACTCGCGCGCATTGTTTACCAGGACGAAAATAATCAAAGGCGCCCACATCCATCTTGTGACGTAGGTCAACCATCCATCCCATTCAGGTACTACGGTTTCTGGCCACGGGGGCGCAAAGAAAAAGAGCACGATATTCTCCCCCCACTGGGCCAACCACTCCCTCCAGCCGACGTGCAGGGAGGTGTAAGCATTTCTCCAATCCCGATCCCCGTAGGCGGAGTCGACCGTTATGGCAATCTTGGAATCCCCGGATGCTCTGCCTATTTGCCAGTGGCTCAACGGCCACAATGGTTCTATGTAACAACTAGGGGAGCTGAATTGCATCTCCTCACGGCCGCCGTGCGAGCCCAGATGGAAAAACTCACTGCGATGTGTGTAGAAATGGATATAAATGGTCTTCTTCCCTGATCGGTGCTGGATTTTCGTGAGCCAGGGATTGCCGAACGGCGCGATGAAGCCCAAGCCCACCTCCGACCGGATTGTCTGCGGGAGGATCAGAATTGCGGCCAGGACAACTGCGATTGCAAGATCCCGCAGCGAAGGAGATTTCTTCCACCAGCTCCATAGAAGACAGATTCCAGCCAGAGGAATAACCGTCGGCTTAGTAAGGCAGGCCAGCGTCCAAACGAAAACGGAGACCAGAAATGCCTGCGTTCCTCCCTTTCGCAGATATCGTGCTGTCATCCAGAGGGCGGCGCCGTCGATGGCCAGTAACAGCGTCTCCATCATGATGTAGTGATAGATCGTAAAGAGTGAGGGCGTCCATGCGATTAGTGCCCAGACCCACAGGGCCGGCACCTTCCGCATTCCAAAATCCCGCGCCGCGCGATAGTATGTCCAGGGCATCAACACGGAAAGAAGCGCTGACGTGAGACCTACCATGATCCTATTGCCAAGAGTGATCCTCAGCAGAGCAGCGATATACACCTGATACAGAATCGGGTCTGAGGCGGCAGAGTAGCCACCTTTTGGAAAGTACAGTCCGTTTAGCCAGTGACGCAACGGGTCCGACCACAGATAATCCATGGGATTATGCTGAAAACAGACGAACATCCTGACGCACGATCCGATGATTACGAGAAGCGCTAACGTGTACTGAAGCGGGATTTCCATTTTGTCCCGGCCGTGAGCGATCACGCTTCCGTTCCCTTTGGAGGACAACCTAATTTCTTCACTCAAAGTGAGCGTCCCGACGGCGTGGAAAGGGGATTGTCCGGGCTGCTACAGGCGATCATGAGACCCAACGCTTTGGCACCCCAAGGCTAGGGCGGACCAGACACGATGTCCTTTGCGGGAACCACGAACAGGAAGTGTCCATATCCCACCTGCGCCACGGGTCGATACCGTTTTGCCAAGGGAGCTGCCGAATCCCATCGGTAAACTCCGGTCAGACGGTTGGCACTGACCAGAATACGACCAGCTACAGGCGCCCGTGGGTCGAGAACCACATCAGGATTATTTCGAAGAAACTCGGCAACAAGTGCGCCATCCTGTCCCCAATCGAGATTACTGTCGGCCAGAATCCTGTAGGAAAGGCGCCGGTCACGAACCCATTCGTTCATATAGGGGATCATCTGGGGATAGTAGCTTGCGACAGAACCAGCCAGCCACAAAACCAAAGCAGAAAGGAGCGCTTTCTCAGGCCATAGCTTCGAAGAGAAATTAGAAAAGGCTGCTCCCGCGATCACGATCTCAATAACTAAAGCTGGGAGGATGTGCCTGATGCCGATCTGTGCCTTGCTGAAGAAGGACAACCACAAGACCAGAATTACGGCAGGCGTCAGCAACAGCCCCTCTCCCAGAATGAAATCTCCCAGGCTGCGATTTCTCCAAATCCAGACCAGACCCCAGAGGAATAGGATCTGCAGCGCGATCGGCTCCTTGTAAAACAGAGCTACTGCGTAATAAGACTTAAATCCGTGGAAAGCCGGACTGCTAGGATCGCGTAACTCGCCGAGCAGATAGATATCGCCGAATGTGCGGCCGGTCTCTTCGCTGCGTTTCATCATGTCAAGTCCCTGTAGGAACGGATAGGGAAAAGGAACAGCAACCTTGGCAAGCGACGGCATGTGCTGGATTCGGCCAAAGGAGGTCGTCTCAAAATGATAGGAACTCAGCGGCATGAATGTGCGGTCGAAGCAAAATGCCAGGTTAATGACAGCGACGAACGACACCACAGCAATGGCGCTAAAGGCAAGAACCCACTTAGGCGTCAAAGGTCGGACCGAGGTGCGTCGGAACATCACGAGCGCTATCGCAAGGTAAACGACAACATACAAGACGATCGCAAAGGACTTGGTGATCTGAGCCAGTGCCAGCGTCACGCCGCTGAGCAGCCCATTTCCCCATGTTGGCTGGAGCAGAAAACGGCGGAAGAAAAACAGCGACCCAACCACTCCCAGCGCGTGATACATGTCTGTGGTTGCCAATGTTCCATGTGCGATGACATTGGGCGAGAGAATACAAAGCAGGCAGGCGGCTAAAGCGGCTCCTTCACCGTAGAGATTAAATGCCCAGAAATAAACCAGCAGATCCAGCGCCAGAGTCGCCAGGATAGTAGGAACTCGGGCGAATTTGAATTTGTCGAGTGCCGCAGAAATGGGACGCAGCAAATGGTGGCTCTCAAGCTGGGAAGCGATCACCTGGGGGGCGGCATTCAATGCGGAAATGGGCATCTGGCTGTCGCAGAATCCTCCCACAAGGCGATCCGGCTCAAAGTGGAGAATGCGCGCGCCATATGAAACATGATGCGGCTCATCCGTGGTTATGGACGCCCTCATCGCGACAACGACATCCAATGAAGCGGCGAGGCCGAGCAATACAACCAGCCAAATCAGTGATTTACGGGACAGGGGATAGCTTTGTCGGCTACCAGCTGATCCCATACCAGACGCTGGAGGAAAACTGATTCCAACTCGCTGAGCCGTCGAAGTCAACGCAGCGTGCACCCTGCAACAGACCCCCTCCGAAGTGACTTGACTTTGGAAATCAACTTTCAACCCGGAATTGAACGAAAGCTGAAAGAATTGATTCTGTTTCGCACCCACTGGTAGAGCCTCGGCAGAGTTCGCGTTACTCTCAATCCGCATAAATACTGACGCTTGCGCGATCATACAACCACTTACACAGAGTTCAAAAAGAAAATGCTGGTTTAGAGCGATTTCAGAGTTGGCGCAGTCTGGCGAATAAGGGGGAGAGCGGCGCTTCATTCAGCGCCAGGTTGCCGTGCATAAAAGGTCTCTGGAGCTGTCCGCGGCCATTGAAAATGACGCAGCGGCCCCAGTCGTGCGATCCCGGATGTCAGATCGACGATTGGCTCTAACCGGTCACGTCAAATCTGAAACTCCCTTACCATTCAGGCCAGAGACGTTGTACACGTAAGAGCACGATCTCCGAACAGCGCTACTTCGAGCGGATCCGCCAAGCGGATCCGCTTTTTTGCATATGAACCTTTCATGTGTGACCGGGGTCACTGCCATAGAACTGGTTTTCACCGAGCATTGCAACTTGTAAGACCAGACCCTCGAGCACCGATACGTGTCAACCAGGCAGGTGAGTGCTTGAGCAGAAACAAGATTCTCGTCATCGACATTGATCCTGTCATCCGTTCAGGAATCTGCAACTTTCTCACAGCGCAAGGCCACATCGTCGCCGAAGCCGCCAACAATCACGACGCAGAAGTACAGTTTGAGAAGTTTCGTCCGGACGCAACGATCCTCGACTTCTCCTTCCCAAATGGTGATGCTCTTCACTTGTTACAGCGCATCAAGAGCGCGGATTGCAATGTTCCTGTCATCGTGCTTACCGGCCAGAGTTCGCTGGAATTGGCGGTGCGGGCCATTCAGGAAGGAGCCGAACAGTTCCTCATTAAACCCGTCGACTTGTCCGCTCTGCACGCCGTGGTGCTGCGGACACTGGCCAACCAGCGCTATCGTCAACAATCGCTGGTCTCCATTTCCCGCACCAAGCGCGAATGTATAGATCCATTCCTGGGCAACAGTCCGGCCATTCGCCGGCTGGAGGCCTATGCCAAGCGAGTGCTGAACAGCGATAGTCCGGTCCTGCTGCAGGGCGAGACGGGATCAGGCAAAGGCGTGCTCGCCAACTGGATGCACCGCAATGGACCTCGCGCCGATGAAGCTTTCCTCGACTTGAACTGCGCCGGACTCTCTCGCGAGCTGCTCGAATCCGAGCTCTTTGGACATGCCAAGGGTGCATTTACCAGCGCGGTTAATGCCAAGCAGGGCCTCCTCGAAGTCGCGGACCGCGGTACCGTTTTCCTCGACGAGATTGGCGACATCGACCTTCAGGTCCAGCCCAAGCTTCTGAAGGTGCTCGACGACCGCATATTTCGCCGCGTGGGAGATGTGCACGACAAGGCCGTCGATATTCGATTGATCTCCGCCACCCATCGCGAACTACTGGACCTGGTTCAGCAGCAGAGGTTTCGTGAGGACCTCTATTACCGGGTGAATACCGTGCCTTTGCGCGTCCCGCCGCTTCGCGAGCGTACGCAAGACATCCCGATGCTGGTGCAACACTTTCTTAACCGCTTGTCTAAGGACTGTGGCCGGGGAGAGGTGGTGGCCGACAAGGGCGCCATGGACGCTTTGCAGCAGTACTCCTGGCCGGGCAACATTCGCGAACTCCGCAATGTACTCGAGCGTGCGGTGCTGATTGCCGATCATAATTGCCTCACCGCGCGCCACCTTCAATTCCAAACTTCCACTCGTCCGGGCCAACTGCCAATTTGCGGCGCCACGGGGACACTGAAGCAGATGGAGCGGGCCTATATTAATCTTGTCTTGCAGGATGAGGGCGGTTGCATTGATAGCTCTGCTCGCCGTCTGGGGATACCCCGCAGCTCGCTCTATAACAAGATGAAAAGGTTCGATATCCCTCCCGGAACAGGGCGCATGACCCCAGATTAAGAGCGCCCTTGCAAGAATCGCTCGTCGCCAGCCAGGCCAACCCGCGCCACCATCCGGCCATCTTTTAGGATATAGTAACGGATTCGTATGTGGCCGCTAACCCGGTTCGAACAATTCGATAGAGCGTACCGCACCCCTGACGTGACGTGGGACCCGGCGGATTCAGCCATCAGTTTGCGATTTCCCGAAGGTTTGCTGTTCGCCCTTTTGTTGGTTACTCCTTTCTGGATTCTGGTTGCACTCCTGCTTCGTCTTCTGCTCGGGTAGCCACGGGCGGTCTGGCATTCCGACTCTAGACCCGCCAACTGCTTGCGGACGCTTGGGCACAACTCGACCAAGCACTGCTGCGTGGGCAACAGAAACACTTGCTCTGGACGCTTAGCCGTGAATCGTGACATGCTGTCTTGGGCTTCATGTGCCCTGAGGCAACATGCGAGCGACTGAGTTCTCGCTCGGCTGTGCCCCCGAGGTAATCCATGCGCGGCATCCTGCTCATACCTGTGAAGAACCTCACGACGCGCCAAGCAGCGTCTGGCTGAGGTGTTGGATCAGGGGCGGCGCTCGCAACTTGCGGAAGCCATGTTGCGCGATGTGATGACTGCGGCCGCGGCCGTGCTGCACAGAATCGACGTGGCGCTGGTGACCGGCGATGCCCGGGCACGGTCGCTGGCCGCCGAGTTCGGCTTCCAGGTGATTGAGGACATGCGCAACGACAGCGAGACGGCCGCCATTGAGATGGCTACTGCGTGGTGCGAGCAGCGCGGGTATGACACCACGGTCGTCGTGCCAGCCGATATCCCGCTCATCACCTGCGACGAACTACATAGCGTGCTCGACGCCGCCCCCGCCGAGGGTGCGGTCTTTGTACCCGCCTATGACCGTCGCGGCAGTAACTGTATTCTGCGGCGGCCGGCATCCCTCATTCCACTGCGCTTCGGAAATGATAGTTTTTTACCGCACTGCGAAGCGATGAAGAAGACAGCCAAGGAATTAGTGATCCTCGAATTGCCAGGCATCGGATTGGACATCGACAATCCTCACGAACTTGAACTGCTCTTGCAACGCGACGGCGACACCAACGCGCAACGACTGCTGAGGTCGTGGGCCTTCGTGCGGATGACGAGGCGCAATGGGAAGCAGCCGTGTGATGCGAACCGAGAATTACCTTCATTGCTGGGCCGACCGTTTAGGTCGATCGTTCATCGGTTTCGGTAGCCTTGAAGGGGCGCCGCTTGAGCCGTGTCGTCATGAGAATAAGAGTTAGGCTTTAGCCCCGGAGGGACCTCGCACTTCGTCTAAGGAATCGAAAGTCCCTCAGTGGCTAAAGCCATAGTGATGACAGAGGCTCTACGGCACGGCTGAACAGGCCGCAGAAAAGTCACCTTCCGACGGGTTTGTATCAGGGCACGACTTTTAGTCGTGCCGATAAGTCGTTTATTCTTGATCGGCCGAGCGGACTTCAGTCCGCGAGGCGTAGGCATTTTGGACTTTTTTCGCGGCCTGTGAAGCCGTGCCCCTTCAAAGCGTGAGCTCCTCATTCCCCTGGGTGAAGGGTCTGATGGCATCTTCTTCTGTTGTTAATATCGGCGATCTGCACGCGTTTCCCGTACTCGGCATTCTTGAGGTGTTTGCCGGTGACTCGGTCGCGGAGCTCATCGTCGACGCCCTGGCGCTGGGCGGCCGGCGCTTTTACGGCGGCGACATCGTTGTCGTTAAACACAAAGTTGTGGCCAAAGCCGAAGGCCGCATGGTCGCTCTGACTTCGTGAAGCCATCCGCTGCCGCAGAAGCTTTGCCGCAAGCAATGGCGGCGATGCTCGAGTGGTCGAATTGGCCCTGCGGGAAGCCAAGCGCGTCGTTCGCAAGAAGCACATCCTTATTACCGAAACGCAGCATGGCCTGGTGTGCGCTAATGGCGGTGTGGACGTCTCCAATGTGGACGGCGGCAAAACCGCTGTGTTGCTGCCGGCGGATGCAGACCTGTCGGCTGAGCGAATTCACAGAGAATTAAAGAAGCGCACGGGACTGCATATTCCGGTGATCATCGCCGACAGTTTTGGGCGGCCCTGGCGCGAGGGTTTGTGCGAGGTTGCGATTGGGGTGGCGGGAATGAAGGCAATTCACGACTATCGTGGTAAACGCGATTTCTACGGGTACAAGATGCACGCCACCGAAGAGGCGGTAGCCGATGAGTTGGCGGCCGTGGCCGGACTGGTGTGCGGAAAAAATTCGCGCGTTCCGGCTTGTATAATCCGGGGTTATCCGTATCGTCGCGGCAAAGGCAGCGCGCGACAGATGGTGCGGCCGGAGGAGAAAGATTTGTTCCGGTAGACCCACTCCCCGCTCGGGGATAACGACTAACGAGTCTGCCAAGGCGTTGGAAACTATGCACGACATCAGTTGGGCCAATCAGCAAACACTTCAGCATACAGCGTGGGATGAGTGCAGCACCGCGCCTTCGTTCGCCAGTACGGGCAGCCTTGAAAAAGTGCTGTCATCGCTCGATGGCAGCGTGCTCACGCGCGAAGAATGTCTCACGCTCGCCAATTGCACGCGGCGACGATCTATTCGGTTTGGTGGTTGCGGCCAACGAAATCCGGCGACAGCTGGTGGGCGACGTGGTCAGCTATGTGGTCACCCGCAACATCAATTTCACCAATGTTTGTTTCGTGGGCTGCAAGTTCTGCGCGTTCAGCGTGGGACCGCGCGATGAGACTGCTTATTTTCTTTCGCTAGACGAAGTCGGCCAAAAGTGTCGCGAGGCACGAGCAATGGGGCGCTACCGAGGTCTGCATCCAAGGCGGTCTGCCGCGCAACCTGCCTCCGTTTTACTACCGCGATATTCTGCGCGCGGTGAAGTCGGCCACGCCGAAGATGCACGCGCATGCTTTCTCGCCAATGGAGATGGTCTACGGCGTCGAACTCACCCGGCATGCCGCTGCGCGAGTACCTCCTGATGCTGAAGGAGAACGGCCTCGACACCTTGCCGGGTACCGCGGCGGAAATCCTTGACGACAGCGTGCGCCACATACTCTCCGCCAACAAGCTGAGCACCGCGCAATGGTGCGAGGTGATCGAGACCGCGCACGCATGCGGCATCCGCAGCACCTCGACCATGATGTACGGCCATGCCGAGACGCATGAACACTGGGTCAACCAGTTATTGCTGCTGCGCCAGATCCAGTCGCGCACTCGGCGGCTTCACGGAGTTCGTGCCGCTGGGATTCATCCATGACAACACGTTGCTGTTTGCGCAGGGACTTGCTCGCGCGGGCGCGACGCTCGAGGAGCACCTGAAGGTACATGCGCTGGCGCGCGTGATGCTGGCAGGCTCCATCAATCACATTCAGGTTTCGTGGGTAAAGCTCGGTCGCGAAGTTTCGCAACTGTCGCTGCTGGCCGGCGCCGACGATTACGGCGGCACGCTCTTTGAAGAGAACATCTCGCGGCTGGCGGGAGCGACTGCCGGGCAATACATCTCGACCGCGGAATTCCAGGAGCGCATTGTCGAGAACTGGGCCGCGTGCCCGCGCAGCGTAATACGCTTTATACCAAATACAGCCATCCGGCGCTCCTGGCCGCTGCGGAACCAGTAACCGTAGGCGGCAAGGCATGATCGCGATCGTGGGCGGTACAGGTCCGGAAGGTTCGGGGCTGGCGCTGCGATGGGTGCGCGCCGGCGAATCGGTCATCATTGGCTCGCGCGATGCCGGAACGCGCCAAGGCCACAGCCGCGCAGATCGCAGAGAAGGTTGGCCCTCTGGGTAGCGTGGAAGGCGCCGGAGAATGCCACCGCCGTCAAGATGTGCGACATCGTCGTGCTCACCGTTCCGTTTGCCGGACAAGCGGAATTGCTCAAGCAGCTCAAGCCCTCATTCCGCCAGGGCACGGTCCTCATTGATGCGACCGTTCCGTTGGCGGCTGCCGTTGGCGGGCGGCCCACGCGCGTGCTGGGTGTGTGGCAAGGCTCCGCGGCTGAGCAAGCAGCCGAGATCGTCGGCAAGAACATTGCCGTCGCCGCAGCCTTCCACAGCCTTTCCTCAACTGTGCTTCAAGGCGATCAACCAGTGGATTGCGACGTCATCGTGTGCAGTGACGACGAGCGCGCGCGCGAGGTCGCGTCGGAGTTGGCGACCAAGATTCCCGGGGTGCGCGCAGTTGACGGCGGCAAGCTGGAGAATGCGCGCATCGTGGAAGCCATGACCGCGCTGCTGATCACGCTCAACATCCGGCACAAGGTGCATGGAGCGGGATGGAGAGTGACGGGGCTGGGAATCTAAAGCCAGGGGCTAGCGGGTAGTGGATAGTTTTAAGTTTCGGATCTTTCTTATAAATGCGTTATTCCAAGCGAGCGCCTGGGTTCGCCTCCCGCTTGCCAGCCAGGGCGTTGCTTACTTCATCGGCGGCAGATACGGCAGATAGCGCGCGAACAACCAGCACAAGAAAAACACAATGGGAATATGCACGATCATTTGCAGCACGCTATAGCCAACCAGATCGCGTGCTCTTTAGCTTGAGGATACCCAACAGAGGCAGCATCCAAAACGGATTGATGAGGTTGGGCAGAGCTTCCGCTGCGTTGTAAATCTGCACCACCCAGCCGAGATGGACGTGGTGCAGGTTCGCCGCCTGCAAAATGTAGGGCGCTTCGATTACCCACTTACTGCCGCCAGAAGGAACAAAGGTCCCAAGAATTGCCGAGTACAATGCCACCAGCAGCGGATAGGTTGCCTGCGTGGTAATCCGCACAAACAGGCTGGCCAGCCACGCGGAGATGCCAGTGCCCACGATCATGCCAAAGATGACCGCGTAAAACGGGAACTGGATAAGCACGCCTCCGGTCGCTGGAACCGAGTCGGCGACCGCCCGGACAAACCGTTTGGGTCTCCAATGCAGAAGCAGCCCGGCGGTAATGAACATCAGGTTGTAGGTGTTCAGGTCCAAGGCGGCGAGCGCACCCTGCGGCGAAGTGCGGAAGAAGTCGATCAGATACCAAACGATTAACGCTGACACGAAGACAGTCAGCACCGGGCTGTATTCCAACCATTCGCCAGGTTTGGTCCTTTTCTCCAGGGGACGATCGACTGACTCGCAGTCGATGCCGAAGTCAGCGGCGGTCTTCGCCCTCCCCGGCGACGGCGCCGAAAAGTAGGCGACCGCGACTGAAACCACAATCAGTACCACCGCCATGGCGATGCTTTGCCACAGAAAAAGTGATTGCCGGAGTGGGATCAGACCGGAAATCGCGAATAGCGCTGGAGGAATGGCCCCTTTGGTAGCCATCATCATGGCCGCCGAGGAAGAAAGCCCGAGCGCCCACACTGCTCCGAGCCCGAGGTACGCAGCAGCTCCAGCGGCACGATAGTCCATGTCGTTTACACGGCGAGCCAGTTCCCGAGCAAGCAGCCCGCTGAAGATCAGGCTGAGCCCCCAGGAGATCAACGAGGTCAGCATGGAAAACAGCGCGATCATCGCGATTGCGCTGCGACCGCTCTTCGGGATCTCCGCCAGCGCCCGAATGAAACGGTTCACCACCGGTGTAGTGGCAACGACATATCCGCCAATGATGATCATCACCATCTGCATGGTGAAGGGCACCAGCGTCCAGAAGTTCTTGGCGCCTTGAATGGCGAGCTTGCTGGCGGACTCGCGCAGAATCAAGCCGAAGATGAAAACGATGACGATTCCCGCCAGACGCGAAGACCAAAGGATCAGGAAACCAACGCTCGCTCCAGTTTGCCAAAGCCAATCCAAAGCGCGCCAAACCACTGTCACCTGCAGGCCGCGCTGAGTTTTTTTCACGACCGGGTGACACCGACTGTGATGGCATAGAATCTCCTGTGCTCGCGTGCACCTGAGATTATCACCGGGCTTCGCTTGTCCGTAATCATTTTCGCAATCTAGGAGGGGATTGTAGACGGGAGGGTTGAAACTGCTTCCGACTGTTGCTATTTCTTCAATTAGCCTCGATGGTCAACTGAAAACGCAGCACTGTTAAGGCCCTCCAGTCCGATCGGTTGGTATCGCCACCATCATTCCAGCGATGATGGTTACCGTCCACTAAAGTACATGTCCTTTAGTAACTTGCGCTTATTCTGAATTTCGGAGATGTATCCCAAAAATAATACACTTCGACTCATTCCTCATCTATAATTTTGGAAGTTCTTAGTACGCAGAGGGTTAACGTGCAGTCACCGGGCCGGAACCTGGCATCTAAGTTGCAGAATAATGATGCACCCGTGGGTGTGCTACCACAGGTGCGTCGTGCCCAGCACCCACCTGCCCCGATGGCCCGAGATCGTGCAAACGCGCTTTTTTGCCGTTATCCTCGCGCTTGTGAGCGTAGCTGCGGTCGTCTTCGCATGGATCAACTTTCAGAAGGAACGTGAATTTTCCGCCCCTTACGATGGCATTTGGTGGGTGGAAGATGGTGGTCATCTGCGGGCCGCCCGGGTAGACAGCGACGGCCCCGGCGAGAAGGCCGGCATTAAGCTGGACGATCGGCTGGTGGCTGTTGACGGACGGAATGTGACCAACGTTGGCAGCTTGGAGCGGCAGCTCTATCGCGCGGGAATCTGGTCCAAAGCTAATTACTCGCTTGTGCGCCAAGGCGTGAACCTGGAGGCGCCGCTGATTCTCGCCCCCACTGACCGGTCCCTGTATGGCGGATTGCGGCTCATCGCACTGGTGTACCTCGGCATCGGTATCTACGTTCTGCTGAGGCGTTGGACTGCGCCCAAAAGCACCCACTTTTACGTCTTCTGCCTGGTTTCGTTCATCTTTTATTCTTTCCATTACACCGGCAAACTGAACGACTTCGACTGGATCGTTTACTGGTCAAATGTGGTCGCATGGCTGTTACAGCCAGCTCTATTCCTGCATTTCTCACTTACCTTCCCGGAGCGCAAAGGCCTGGTAAATCGGCGTCCCTGGCTGATTCCGGCGGTATATGTGCCGGGCTTCGTTCTGTTGGCCGCGCATATTTGTGCTGTCTCCCTGCTGCAACCGAGTGAAGTGCTGCGCTGGAACCTCGACCGGCTGCAGATGTCATACCTCGCTGCTTATTTTGTATTGTCGGCAGCAGTGCTGTGGCACAGCTATCGTTATGCCGAGTCGGCGATTCTGCGCCAGCAGATGAAGTGGGTGACTCGTGGCACTATCCTCGCTGTCGCGCCCTTCACCCTGTTCTATGTCATCCCCTATCTGGTTGGGAAGCGCTCCCAATCTTCTTATGAAGGTCTCGGTGTTGTCGTTGGTCTTTCTGCCGCTGACCTTCGGCTATGCCATCTTCCGCTACCGCTTGATGGATGTGGACCTCATCTTCAAGCGCGGAATGGCCTATACGATCGCTGCTGGTGCGATTACAGGAGCCTATTTCGCGGCTGTGGGCATTGCTTCGGTGCTGTTCCATCAGAGCTTCCCCAGCGTCGGGCCGATCGGACTGGTAGCAGCCATCGCGGTAACCGCGTCTGCTGTTCGATCCGTTCAAGAATTGGGTACAGAATTACCTGGACAAGTTCTTCTACCGTAAACGTTACGACTACCGGAAAACGCTGACTGAGTTCGGCCGCGACCTGAACTCGGAAACCGATCTCGACAAGATGCTCACCTCGATCGTGGACCGATTGTCGCGTACCTTGTTGGTCGACCGGCTGGCCATCTTCCTCTCCGACCCGGAGCAGCCGGAGCAGTTCTCGCTGGCCAAGTCATACGGTATTTCCAACACCAGCGATCTCGACTTTGATTTCCTGCACGTCGAACGACCTGAATGGGAATTGGGCCACCTGTTCTTCGATAACACCAACCAGGCGGTACGCGAGACCCGCAAGCGCGCGCGACACCATCCGCCGCTTGGAACTTAACTATTACATTCCCTGTACGGTGATGAATCGCATGATCGCGGTCCTGGGCCTCGGCAAGACCGCGGAAGGCGACTTCCTCTCCAGCGAAGATGTGCAACTGCTGGAAGCCCTCGCTGGATACATTGGCATCGCGGTGCAGAATGCTCGCTTGTATAAGTCTCTCGAGGAAAAGGCTGGACAATATGAACGGCTGAAGGAATTCAATGAAAACATTGTCGAATCCATCAGTGTGGGCGTGCTCGCGGTCGATCTTCAAGATCGTATTGAGTCGTGGAATTCGCAGATGGAAGTGATGTATGCCTTGCCACGCACTGCAAGCGCTGGGACGACCTCTGGGCGAAGTGCTGGCTCCCGCATTTCTGGAAGAGTATTACCGTGTACGCCAGACGCCAGGCATCCACAACCTGTACAAGTTCCGTCTGGGTACGACGGCTGGGCGACACCCGGATCGCAAATATTGCTATCGCTCCACTCGTTACCAAAGACTTCAGCGTCATTGGCCGCTTGATCATCGTAGACGACATCACCGAGCGGATTGAGTTGGAATCGCAACTCTCGCAGGCGGAAAAGCTCTCGTCCATTGGCCTGCTCGCAGCCGGGGTCGCGCATGAGGTGAACACTCCGCTGGCAGTTATCTCGTCTTACGCACAGATGCTGGCCAAGCAGGTCCAAGGCGACGAGAAGCAGTCCGGCCTGCTGGATAAGATCACGCGTCAGACCTTCCGTGCTTCGGAAATCGTTAACAGCCTGCTCAACTTCTCGCGCACCTCAAGCAGTGAGTTCACCAATGTGGATCTGAATCGCGTCATCCAGGACACGCTGACGCTGCTGGATCACCAGTTCAAGACCGCGCGCATCAAAGTGCAACCCGAGCTGGAACCGCAATTACCGCCAATCTACGGAAACACGGGAAAGTTGCAGCAGGTCTTTCTGAATCTGTTCTTGAACGCCAAAGACGCGATGCCTGCCGGTGGCACCTTGAAGATCAGCACCTCGAACGGCCATCACGTGCAGGTGAAAGTTTCGGATACGGGCACAGGAATCGCGCAGGAACATATCCATCGCATCTACGATCCGTTCTTCACCACCAAGAACAAACCGAAAACCGGGCACAGCGGCGGAACGGGCTTGGGATTGTCGGTCACCTACGGCATTATCCAGGAGCATGCCGGCAAGATTCGTGTCGCCAGCACTCCCGGTCAAGGCACGACATTCATTATGGAGTTTCCCATGGTGAGGAAGGTGGTCAATGCCTGAACTAGCAGTCGGTCGCATGGCAACGGGACGCGACGACCTCGCTTCCGCCGGCTCAGTGTTGATCGTCGATGACGAAGCCGCCATTCGTGAGTCGCTACAGACCCTGCTGGAGTATGAAGGATACTCGGTGGAGGTGGCCAACGACGGCCATGAAGGCCTGACTCGCATTGCGGAACGTCCCTTCGACCTGGTGCTACTGGATTTCGCTCTGCCCGAGCGCAATGGGGTTGAGATCCTGCACGATATCCGTGAGCGCGACTCCGATCTGCCCGTCATCATGATCACGGCCTACGGCACAGTAGAGAATGCCGTGAATGCCATGCAGGCCGGCGCCACCAACTTCATCCAGAAGCCCTGGGACAACGAGAAGTTGCTGGCTGACGTACGCACCGCAGTTGGCCGGCGGCGTGCCGAAGAAGAAGTCATCCAACTGAAGCGCGCCCTCAAGCAGCGCTATAACTTCGAGAACATCATCGGCAAGAGCGAGCCCATGCTGCGCATCTTCGACCTGGTGGCGCAGGTGGCGCCCAGCCGCTCCACCGTGTTGCTGCAAGGCGAGAGCGGTACGGGCAAAGAGCTGATCGCCAAAGCCATTCACATGAACTCCACGCGCCGTGACCGCGCTTTCGTCCCCGTGAACACTGGTTCGATGCCGGCGGACCTGCTGGAGTCCACGCTCTTCGGCCACGTTAAGGGCGCCTTCACCAGCGCCATCGCCAGCAAGAAAGGGCTGTTCGAGGTGGCCGATCGCGGGACGCTCTTCCTCGACGAGATCGGCACCATGAACCTGGAGACGCAGGCCAAAATCCTGCGCGTCCTGCAGGACCGCAAGTTCATGCACCTGGGCGGCGTCTCAGAGATACAAGTGGACGTGCGCATCATTGCCGCTACCAATGTCAATCTTCAGCAGCAGGTGAAGGACGGAAAGTTTCGCGATGACTTGTTCTACCGTCTCAACGTGATCACCATTGATCTGCCTCCGTTGCGGCAGCGCAAGAACGACATTCCGATTCATGGTGGAGTACTTCATCACGAAGTTTGCCGCAGAGAATGAGCGGCTTCCGCTGCGCGTGACTCCCGAGGCCCTGCGTCCGCTGCTGGAGTACGACTGGCCAGGCAATGTGCGCGAATTGGAAAACGTAATCGAGCGCGCGGTCGTACTGGCGACCGGCCCGAACCTCTCCGTGGACCTGCTACCGGAAAATCTCATCGGTCGCGGCGCCAGGTTCGCCACGATGGAGCACCGCCCTGACGCTTCACTGTTCGAAATTATTGAAGACTGCGAGCGCCGCGTCATCACCGACATGCTGGAAAAATGCGGCTGGAACCAAACTGAAGCCGCCGACCACTTCCGCATTCCGCTGTCCACCTTGAACCAGAAGATCAAGCGTCTGAATATTGAGATCAAGAAGAAAGAGCAGAGAGAACGGCAACACCTAGGTTGAGCCGCTCGCTTCGTGCCACACTAAAGCAGCTCTTGGATTGATATCCGCGGGTCGGGGTATTTTGCACAACCAAGCTAGGCGCTAGTGCTCCGCTCTTCGGCGCATGCCCCCGAGAACGAACCGGGCCAGTTCGCGCTTGTCATCTATTGAATTCATGATGGTGTTCGTACAAAGAACCTTCAGTCTCTTGCTGCGCAACGCCAGCCGCTTCGCCTTCGTCGGTACTGTCGGCAATCAACACGTCCAGAAAATCCTCGTAGGCTTTTGCAATTCCTGCAATCGCACTGGCCCAGCCCATCATCTTCATTAGCGCACTCGCTGGGCCGCTCATCGCCTCTCCGCCAACAATCGGGCTCACCGCGGCAATCGTGGCCTTGGTTCGCCGCAACGCATCGCGAATTCCCGGCACTGCGAGAATTGGTCCGATGCTGGTCACCGGATTGCTCGGCGCGAAGATGATCGCCTCGGCCGCCTCGATGCTCTCGATCACGCCGGGCGCTGGGCGTGCAGCGGTGGGCTCCTTCAAACCGCACTCTGCGCACCGCAACTTGATGCCGCTCCCGCACGAAATACTCCTGGAAGGCCAGCGTGCCCTTCGCTGTGTCGAGCATGGTCGAGACCCTGATCGTCCGACATCGGCAGCACGCGCGCGCGAATTCCCATCTTGCTGGCGAGTTCGAGGGTTGCGCTGCTTAGCGACTTCCCTGCCCTGAGCATCGCCGTCCGTGTGATGATGTGTTGCCAGATCAAGATCGCCGAGACTAAACCAGACGGCTGCCCCAGCTGCTTCATGCGTTCCAGGCAGCGAAAGCTGTCGTTGTCCACGCCCCAGCCGCGGTCCGTGCTGAGCAAGTCCGACAATCCGTAGAGCACGGAATCGATGTCCGGCGAGACGTGCAGTCCCCACCACTCGATGTCGTCGCCGGTATTGACGATGACCGTGAGGTTTTCCGGCGCGACCACCTGTTGCAAGCCCTGCACCAGCTTGGTGCCGCCGGTTCCACCGGTGAAGACGACGATCATCTACGCCGCCCTCGCATAGCCGTCGCCATCCGCCTCCGCCTGAAGTCGTTCGCCTAACATTCCACCACGAGCGACAACACCTGCAGTAAATTCCGGATACACCGGCAATCGCTGCTTCAGCTTCTGTCCGGCGGCCTCGGTGCGGCGCTGCAGATCGAGCAGGTGCGGCCAAGGCGCCTCTGGGTTGATGTAGTCGGGCGTCAGCGGCGACACGCCTCCCCAGTCGTTGATGCCGCCATCCAGCAATTTCTCGTAACCGTTCTCGGTAAGGTTCGGCGGCGCCTGGATATTCATGTCGCGCAGCAGCAAGCGCGCGACCGCCAGCGTGCGCAGCATGTCGCTCGTATCCGGCTCAGGCCATGCCGCCATTGGAATCGACGGCTTAACGCGAAAATTCTGGATGATCACTTCCTGCACGTGACCGTATCGCTCATGCAGACGCTTGATGGCCAGTAGCGATTCGACGCGATCTTCCATGGTCTCGCCGATACCGATCAGGATTCCGGTGGTGAACGGTACGCCGAGTCTACCAGCATCCTCGATCGTCTTCAGTCGCAGGGCGGGAACCTTGTCCGGGAGTGCGATCCGCCGGGTGCGCCGCCACGAGATCGCTGCTGGTGCTCTCCAGCATCAGCCCGAGGCTGGGATTGCTCTCGCGCAATCGCTCAATCCAGTTTGCGCTCAGCAGCCCGGGATTGGCGTGGGGCAGCAGTCGGGTTTCGCGCAATACCAGTTCGCACATGGCTTCCAGGTAATGCAGAGTGCTGCGATAACCGAGCTTGCGCAGAGTTTCGCGCATCTCGGGAAATAGCGCCTCCGGCCTGTCGCCCAGCGAGAACAACGCCTCCGTGCAGCCCAGCTTTTCGCCTTGCTGCGCAACCGAGAGAACTTCGTCGGGCGTCATGGTATGCGCACCGGGCTCGCCAGGATCGCGACGATAGGTGCAGTATCCGCAATAATCGCGGCAAAGATTGGTTAGCGGAATAAACACCTTGCGCGAGTAGGTGACGACGCCAGGGTGATATTGTTCCTTGAGAACGCGCGCAGTCGCAAGTAATTCGGGCAGAAGTTCATCGTCGCAACACAAGAGCTGGCAAGCAATGTCCGAAGCGAGTGCCCTGCCCATCGCGCACCTCGCGCAAATAGGCAGCCAAAAATTCGCTCGACACGCGATCCGCTGTGACTGGGCCGTATTTTAGTTCCTGCTGGCAATGGATTCCCCGATCCGCGACGCTCCAATTTCGCGAAACGCGCTTCATCGAAGGATAACGCAAGCCGCCAAGTCCGCACGTCTGGGCAGGCCGCTTGACGCATACTATTTGCAACTCGCACTAGGTATGATCAAACTGTCTATTGCCGGATGCGCAGCAATAGGGGTGCTTCGACTCCGGCGGCGAAGCGCCGCCTGCGCTCAGGATGACACAGCAAGAAAAGACTCCGCGTCCGCCCAAGGCTCCAATTGGCTTGAAAGAACAAAATGTATGATGTTCGCGGGCTGAATGCTACGCTAACAGCTAAATGCCAAGAACTAGTTGCTCATCGCTAGTTGCTAGCTGCTTCTTTCCCCATGCTCCTCGACGCGCTGCACAAGATCGCCAACCACCGCACTTCCCTCACCCGCGCGGAAGCACGCGAAGTCATGTCGCAGGTCCTGCAGGGCAAAGCCACCGACGCGCAGATCGCAGCGCTGCTGGTCGCGCTGCACATGAAGGGCGAGACGGTGGAGGAGATCGTTGGCTTTGCGCAGGCCATTCGCGACGAGGCCGCTGCCATTACAGACCGAGGATGGCGAAGCGCTTGACCTGAGCGGCACCGGAGCGCGATGCGCTGGTGGACACCTGCGGCACCGGCGGAGACGCTAGCGGCACGTTTAACATCTCCACCGCGACGGCGCTGGCTATCGCTGGTGCTGGTGTGAGAGTTGCGAAACATGGCAACCGCAGCATCAGCTCGAAGTGCGGCTCGGCTGACGTGATGGAGGCGCTGGGCGTGAACATCAACCTGCCGCCGGCGCGCATCGCTGCCTGCCTACGCGAAACCGGCATTGCTTTCCTGTTTGCCCCGGCCATGCATTCGGCGATGAAATATGTGCAACCGGCGCGACGCGAGTTACGGCTGCGCACCGTCTTTAACCTCCTAGGCCCGCTGACCAACCCGGCGCGCGCTTCGGCGCAGGTGGTCGGGGTTTATTCCGCCGATCTGGTGGAAAAGCTAGCCGAGGCGCTGAGCGAACTCGGATTGCGCCGGGCGCTGGTGGTCCACGGACGCGACGGGCTCGACGAGATTACCATCTCCGGACCCAGCAAAGTTGCCGAAGTTCGCAACGGTCAAGTCCGCGTGTACGAAGTCACGCCGGAAGATTTTGGCTTACAGCGGGCGCCCCTCGACGACATCGCGGGAGGCGACGCGCAGCAGAATGCGGCCATTATCCGCGCGCATTCTCGATGGCGAGCGCTCTTGCCGCCGCGATGTGGTCTTGCTGAACGCTGCTGCCGCGCTGGTCGCCGCCGGACACGCTGATCGCATCAGCGACGCCGTGCCGCTGGCTGCCTACGCGATCGATAGCGGCCACGCGCGCCAACGACTGCAATTGCTGGTGGAGTTTACTCAGCAGGGGTCAGGGGCATAAAGACGGTTGTCGGCACTAGCTACTACCGATGTACACTCCAGGGAGGAAGGCTTGAAAGTTGCTCGCTTGCTAGTCATGATCGGAAGTCTGCTTGTGCTTCTCGGAGCAATCCTGCACATGTACGGATATACCTTCGCCATGCCGCGGGTTGCGGCCACCAACGCCGGTCCTGAGATCCTCAACGTATTTAAAGCACTATGGTGGAGTTTCTCGGTTACAGGAATCGTGCTCTGCCCGGTTATCATCTGGGCCAGCCGATTGCCGGGAGGTCGGGGACTAGTATTACTCTGTACCGTGATTCCCGCCGCAACAAGCGTCCTCATGTTCTGTTTTCTGGGTACGTTCATCGGCTCTATCATCTTCAGCATAGCTACGCTGTTCTTGGTGGTAGGTGGCCTCATGCTGCACGGCGGTGAAGCGCCGCAGTGACGAGCTGCAAACGATCCAGGCGGCAGTCGTCCCGGGAGATACTGCTCTGCGCATCGAACTAGTCCGTCGCGTCGCTGCCTTGCTTCGCTCAGACTGACAACTGCAGAATCCTTCGACTCTGCTCAAGGGATTGGGAACGGTGAAAGCAGCTTCCTCTACTGTTGTGGCTGATTCTGATTGGATGGAAATGCGCTTCCCTGGACCGCTTTGTCCCGGACCCGTCGGCTGTGGGGTATTACCTGGTTGCTGGCCGAATGTGCTCTGTTGCTGCTCCGAATGGGCTCTGCTGCTGGCCATTCATCTGCCCCGCAGGTGTACCCACCTGCGCTCCACCCAGAATGACTGGCTGGTATGGACCGCTTCAGCAAAACATTCGGCCGGTCAGAGGTTGGGTCATAGATGAACTGCCATTCGTTGTATTTCTTCTTCTTGTTGTAAATGCGAATGGTAGGATCTTTACTCAAGCTCGCGACACCAACGATCGCACCACCGCCAAAGGTCTGATTACCACCGGCAGAGTTTTGTCCGAAAATGTTGCTGCTCGAAGAACCGGGAGCGCCGGTCTGTCCGTTGACGCTATTGGCAAAGGGACTGATCCCTAGACGCTGCTGCTGCCCGACTGTGCAGCGCCAGCAGCACCTCCGGTCGAACCTCCTGCGCTCCCGTCCGAAGCCAGACCAATAGCACTCTGCGTACCTTGGGCTGGTCCGCCAATGCTGCTGCTACCGTCCGAGCCAGGACCGTTCGTGGACGGCGCACGCGCCCGACGTTGAACTCGGAGCGGCACCCAACGTACCTCCTTGTCCCTGCGAGCCCAGCGCGGCAGCAGGCGTTCCGGGAGCGTTGGGGTTGAGCAGCGTCTGGATGTCGCCATAGTGCAACAGCGTCCACTTGCCATCCTTGGTGAGCGGATCTTTGTACCGCTTGCGGAGGAAACGGAGCTGGTTGGTATTGTCGAGCTGCTCGAGGTTGGTCGGATAACGGCCAAACTTCTTGTAGAACTTCTTGATGGCTCGAGCGTACTCAGTGCCGCGATGGATCATCTCCTCTTCGCGATCGCGTTTCATCTGCTGGACTATCCGGGGAGCCTCGACGGTGGCAGCGATGATCATCAGCGCCATCATCAGCAGGATAGCCAGCAGCAGATACCCGCCGTCGCGCTGGCGCCGGCGTGGGATCGATGGCCCGAACTGGATTACCGTGCTGCATCCTGTAGTAATCAGGTCCTACTGCTATAGACGCGGAAAGCGCGTCTCAAGTTGCGGGGAAGGACAGCCTTCCAACAGTTCATCCTAAGGACAGAGGAAGCGTCTGCGGCGGGTAGTTGGTCAGCACGTCCTGCACCTCGACAGAGTTTGGTCCAATGTGCACAATCTTGTAGCGCCGGTCCACGATATCGCCTTCCTTGGCGACAAAAATGTCCTCACCCTTCGAGAGAAAAATTCTCTTGTTGCCGTCTTTGCGACTGGCAAAGCCATAAAACTTCAGAGGAATCGGCGGCGGTGGGGGCGGCGCCTGCACGACGTTCGGCTGTTTGTCTGGAGGCAACGGCTTCGGAATAGGAGCTTCCTCCGGCTGGGAACGGAAGATATCGCGCCCGGTTCCCTTGTAGGTCACATCTTCGCTGGACTTAAGCAGGTCGAAGCGCAAGGTGGGATCGAGTGTCTGGGCCAACAGCGGATGCGGCTTATGTGCGGTCCTTGTGGCTTCCTGCCCCAGGTTGCCCAGTCGCGCCACTCCGGCAACGGACGACCGTCGGCAGCAGGCGATGGAGCTGGCGACGGTTCATCGTCTCCGCTATGAAATGCACGGACGACCAGGAACACCGCAACCAGCAACAACGCCGCGGCTATGATGGTCTTTGTCCGATTCTCGGTCCCGATCTTCACGAGGTTTCGGCTCCGCTGCGCAAGTACGTTTCCAGCTTGAGTTGCAAACGGACATTGCCCTGCTGCTCGCCCAGCGCGATTCCATCAATCAGGAAGAACATTTTGTCGCGTTCCAGTTGATTGATGAACTTTACTTCCTGAAGGTAGTCGCCGGAGAGAGAGATCTCGATCGTCATCTTGCGCAAGCCTTCGATGGGCGCATCTTTATCGTCGTACTTTACGCCGGCAAAGTGCACACCGGTATCGGCGGCCACCTTGCCTAACTCTTCCGCGACACTGGAGTACTCGGTCGGAAGCCGCTGGCCGTAGAACTTGTTAATGTCCGTCGAGGCCTGAACTAGTTTCCGGTCCATGCCGCGGGTGGGCAGCACTTCCTCCCGCTTGGCGGTGAGGCGGGCGCGCATCTCGTAGTAATCGCGCTGCCGCGCCTGGCGCGAGCGTCCTGCGGGCGACAGAAGATATCCGATGCAAGCCAGATCAATTACCACCAGGGTTATGACGACCGGCATCAACGTCTTGCGAATTTCGCGAATGCTGGCCATCAGTGCTCCCTCATAGGTATGGATTTCGGCGGCCCGTTCAGCGCCTGAGTTGGGGTCTTGCCTGGGGAGGACTGGCACTTGCGCGCAGGCACTGCGGCCGCCTTTGCGGATGCCTTCGGAACTGCTCTTCCCCGCTGCCGTTCTGGTCGTTTTCCTTCCCCGTGTCCTGCACTGCGTCGTCATCCTGCGCAGTGGGCACGTAGATGGCCGCAATGTCGAACTGGATGTTGCCCGGCCCTGCACTCTGATCGCTGGAATTGGCAGTGACGTTCTCGGCCACCACTTGCGACTGACGGAAGTGATTCGATTTCTCCATGCGGCGGACCAGTTCCACTGCGCGATCGCGCGAGTCCGTCGCCACCACGACGCGCAGCATCAGGTCGTTCGTCTTGGTGTACTCCGGCTTCATGGAGACGACATGCAGATTGGGAGGCACAATCTTTTCCATCTCGGTAAACACGCGTGTCCACGACAGCGCCTTGCGGGCAAATAATTCGTTGAGGAACTCCGACTGGTCAGCTATGTCGCGATTCGCCGGCTTATTAAGCAGGGCCCGCGCCTGCGCCTCTTCAGAATCGAGACCGTTAATCTCCCGCCGCACTTCGGCCATCTGCTTATTGATGCTTCGCGACTGCGATCGCTGATAGACGATGTAGCCGATGAGCAGCGCGGTGACCACGGCGAGCGCGATCACGAGCGCCCCCATGCGGCGGCGATAGAAGCGAGCCGCTTCGTAGGGCTGGCTGGCAAGATTGATGTTGAAACGCATCAGGAAACCAACGCTCCCACCACTCCGGCGAGCACGGAGCGCGATACCTTGCCCGCCGCGGCACCCGTCCGCTCACTGGATAGCAACTCTTCCACTCGAATATTCGCAGTGGCGCTCAATGCCTCCTGCAAAGCCTGCGCCGACTCCACTCCGGTTACCAGGACTCGATCCACGCCCACGGAGTACCGGTCTTCGAAGTACACCAGTGAAGTGTTCACGTCATCCACCAGAGACTCGCCGCTGACCGCCGAGCCACCGTTTTCCAGCGCGCGATGGAGCAACAGCTGATTATTGTCCACGATAGCGAAGGTGGTAGTTCCCGCTTTCGACCTTAATGACCATGGTCGGGCGCGAACCCTCCACCACGCCAAGCGCCGCAATCATGGAAGGCAACACCGCTCCCGGATTGTAGCCGGCTTCGCGGACCAGCGATTCGTACTCCTCCAGAATATTGCGCGGCGTCACAGCCGCAACCAGCCGGACCGGATCCGCTGTTCCCTGGCGATCGAATGATACGGCCGACTGCTCCACTTCGAAGGGGAGCGATTTTTTTAGGCGGAAGCGCACTACCGCATCCGCTTCCTCCGGCTTAGCCGGCAGGGTGTCGAAGTCGAGCAGCATGATGCGGGTGGTAGCGTCGGGAATCACCAGACAGATATCGCGGGAACGTCCGGCGACCGCCGACAAAGCCTCGCGCAGCGCCGACACCAGCGCTTCGCGCGCGTTAACGTTCGCCTGCTGCAACCCAGGCACAAGTGCACCATCGGGAAGAGCCTGTGCCGAAGCGGCTTCGAGAGTCTGCGCGCCTTCGGTCGCGCGTCCAGCAACGACGCGCTCGGCGCTTATTTCACAGGCCACTCGGGGCCGCGGAATGTTGTTAGAAGGCATCTCTCAGTTTCAGTTGTCGAGTTTCAAGTTTCAATCGTGTCATCCTGAGCGCAGCAAGGATCCCTAACGTGGCAAGTTCCTCACGAAACCAACGGTTCGGCCAGTATCGGGTCCTTCGTCGCCGCGCTCCTCGCTCAGGATGACAAGCAAACTATTCCTGCCGCGCTCCAAGTTCAAGATGACAGACGCATACGAGATCACAATCTGCTAGCTGCCAATTGCTAAATGCTAATTGCTTCTTACCGCGTCGTCTCGATGAAAGTTACCTTGTTGATTTCCTTCAGCGTCGTCAGCCCTCGTTTCACTCTATCAATTGCCGACTCACGAAGGAAATGCATTCCTTCCTCTTTGGCGGCGCGGCGAATCTCGCTGCTGGGCTTCTTCGCCAGAATCATCTCGCGAACGTTATCGGTCAACTCCAGCAACTCGTGGATGGCAGTTCGTCCGCGGAATCCGGTGCCCGAGCACTCGATGCAACCCTCTCCTTCATAGAACGGGATATTCGCCCATTCTTGCGGATTCAAACCGCTGGCCTCCAATTCCTCGTCGGAATAGTGGACCTCTTTCTTGCAGAATTCGCAGACGACTCTTACCAGCCGTTGCGCCAGGATGCAGTTCAGTGCGGAAATGAAGTTGTAGGCTTCCACGCCCATGTTGAGGAATCGCCCCAGTACATCGACCACGTTGTTGGCGTGAACGGTGGTGAACACCAAGTGTCCGGTAAGCGCGGAATTGATGGCAATCTGGGCCGTCTCGGTATCGCGGATTTCGCCGACCATGATCTTGTCGGGATCGTGGCGCAGAATCGAGCGCAAACCGCGGGCGAAAGTCAATCCCTTCTTCTCGTTCACCGGAATCTGCGTGATGCCGCGAATCTGGTATTCGACCGGGTCTTCGATGGTGATCAGCTTGTCTTCGTCGGTCTTGATCTCGTTCAGCGCGGCGTATAGCGTCGTGGTTTTGCCCGAGCCCGTCGGTCCGGTGACCAGCACCATTCCGTACGGCTCTTTGATGTAGCGACGGAACTTGCGCAGGTCTTCGTCGCTGAAGCCCACCACGTCAAGAGTCAGCTTGTGAAACTTCTCGCTCATCGACTCTTTGTCGAGCACACGAAGCACCGCGTCTTCGCCGTGAATCGAGGGCATGATGGAAACGCGGAAGTCGATGGAGCGCCCCAGATAGCGCACGCGAAAACGTCCGTCCTGCGGGACGCGGCGCTCGGAGATGTCCAACTCGCTCATGACCTTGATACGCGAGATGATGGTGGAGTGGTGCTCCTTGGCAATGGGCTGCATGGCCTGTTGCAGCACGCCGTCAATGCGGTACTTGATGACCACCGAGTCGTCGCGCGTCTCGATGTGAATATCGCTGGCACGCCGCTGCAACGCGGTGAAGATGGTCGTGTCCACCAGACGGATGATGGGGCTGATGTCGGCCTCGGCCGTCAGCTTTTCGATCGAGATGGTCTCGTCGGAATTTTCGTCCTCGGCGATAACGTCCAGCGCAAAGCCTTCGCTGGCTTCCTCCAGCACGCGTTGCGACTGCTCCGTCTTCTTCAGGATGTCGCTGATCTGCGACAGGCTGGCGACCTTGGTGGTGATGCGCCGCGCCAGCAGCAAGCCGATCTCGTCGATCATCATCAACTGGCTGGGATCGGCGATGGCGATCACCAGGCGGCCGTCGGGCTTGTCTTCCAAAGGCACAAAGTTGTAGCGGAACATCAGGTCCACTGGAATTTTGCGGAACAGTTCGTGCTGAATGTGAAAGTTCTTCAGGTCCACGAACTCGCAACGATAACGCCGCGCCAGTTCTTTGCCGTGTTCGACTTCGTCCTGCGTACTGATCGGACTTCCGTTACCGCCGCCTACGAAGATCGGTTTCTTTATGTCTGCCATACCTAACACCTTTTAGTACTAGCAATCAGCAATTAGCAATTAGCAACTAGCAATTAGCAGCTAGCTAAAGCAAAGTACTCCACCCCCACTTATTCTGTCATCCCGACCGAGGTCGCCACGGCGACCGAGCGGAAGGACCCGCTGTTTCTATCCACTATCCACTAACCACTATCCCCTTCTAATGCAGCCCCTCCGAACCCAAACTAAAGATCGGCAGGTACAGGGAAATCAACACAAAAGCCACTACCACGCCCATCACAATCAGGATAACCGGCTCAATCAACGCCATGGCCGTGGCCAGTGCGTTTTGCACGTCTTCCTCATAGAACTCCGACACCGAGTTCAGCATTGCCGGCAGCGCGCCCGTCGATTCACCGACCTCAATCATCTCCACCGACATTTCCGGAAAGACCTTGGTCTCTTCCAGGCTGTGCGCCAGCCCCTGGCCTTCGCGCACGCCGCGGGTCGCCGTCTCGATGCCGCGCGCGATCAGGCGGCTCTGCATCGACTCACCCGCCGTCTCCAGCGAGGGGACCAGCGACAGTCCGCCCGACAGCAGAGTTGACAGCATACGTGCAAACACCGCGACCTGGTACTTCAACCAGACATCTCCCAGCATGGGGATCTTCAATTTGAAGCGGTCCATCCTGGTGGCGCCGCTGTCGCTCTTCATCCAACGCCACAAGAAGAAACCAGCGATCGCCCAGCACTACCAGCGAGGGCAAGAAATAGTGCTTCGCGTTGACCCCGATGGACAACATGATGGAGGTCATTGTCGGCAACTGAGCACCTAGCTGTTGATACAGGTTTGCGAACTGCGGAACGACAAAGGTGATGAGGAACGTCATCATCACGATAAGCATGGCCACCAGCAACGCGGGATAGACCAGTGAAGCGGTCAGCTTCTTGCGAAAACTGACCGCCAGGCGCTGGAAGGAGATGTAGCGCCCCATCACCTCTTCCAGATTGCCGCTCTTCTCACCGGCCAGCAGGGTGGTGGTGTAAACCTTCGGAAAAACTTTCTGCGCCTCGAACGCCTCGGAGAGCAACTCGCCACCGCGCACCCGGTCGCGCACATTCTGCAGCACCGGACGAAAGAAGAGGTTGCGTTGCCGCTTGATCAACAGTTCCAGCGACTGAATAATCGGCAGGCCGGCATGGATCAGCGTCACAAACTGCTGGTTGAAGATGACAAACTGGTCCTGTTTGATCTTGCGCCGGCGCGGGAAACCCATTTCCGTCGAAAACAGCCCCTTGGCCTTGACCGAATAGACCAAAAAGCCCTGCTGGGCAAAGCGATCCCGGATCTCGACCTCCGAGACACCGTTCTCGAGTCTGCTCGAGGACATGACCCCGTTCGTCGGCCATCTTGATCAGGTATTCGGCCATGGTTGAGAAGTTCCCTAGGGAGAGGTTATGAGTAGTCTAGCATCTGGTAGCCGTCGGCTATCAGCACGTCAGCTATCAGCTTTCGCGCGACGTATACTTCCGCAAGTAACGTCTTTGGCCGTTCGCCTTTCTCTCTTTGCCCTAGGGCCTTAGCTGAAGGCCGACAGCTCATCGCTACTCCGTGAACTCGGTTCCGGCTACGACCTCCGTTCCTGGCGGCGGACTAAAACGAAATTGTGCGTCTGGTATTTCGACGTTCTCCCTCTGCTGAAGAAAGCGGAATTCGGTGACGGAGCCATCACGTTCTTCGACTACGATGCGCGAGATCAAGCCGTCAGGCGTGACTTCCAGCAATGTCTGCTCAATACGGTCGCCCATTCCTTTGGGAATGCCACGCAGAACTACGTCGCCTGGGTTGAGCGGTTTTTGATCAGGCGCGAGGGAAAGACCATCCAACTCTTTCTCCAGCTTTGTCTTACCTAGCATGTAACGCAGCGGCGAGCGCAGATCGTCGAGTTGCTTGACCGGCGTTCGGCGAACCTGTTTCTCCCCAGGAACGTAGAACCAGGCGGTGTGTCCGTCGGTGAGGAACAGCTTGGGGCGCGGCTCATCGTAGTCCCACCTCATTCGGCCCGGCTTTTTCATCAAGAGGGTGCCGCTCTCGGTGCGGTTGATGCCGGCGCCGCTATAGATTTCAGTGAACCTGGCTTCCAGGGTGCGCATGTGATCGTAGCGTTGGTCCACTTTGGCGGCAAGGGCGTGCACGTCGGTTTGGGCGCTGAGCGGAGCTGAACGCAGTAGAAGCAGCACGACAGCGACAAATTCCAACGAGGTGGCCAGCTCATGAATCAAGAATGTTTGCGGTTAAAGTCCAGAATTTTTAGCCGAACGGTCGATCGGGCTCTCGAAGGCGATGTCCGATCTTCGGTACAAAATCGTCAGTCTGGCGGATCTTACTGAATCACCGGGCTGTTGGCATCCGCAGGTCCGGAGGAATTGTTATGGATCTCGCCTGCCTCGTCCGAGTAAAACCGGCGCTGTCCAGTCGTGCCAACCTGGTCGGGTACGGCAGTGATCGTGTACGAACGGATCGCGCCGTTCACCTTTCTCCCCGGGCGTATAGGTAAAGCGTATAGCCGCTCTTGCGGCCGCTGGCCAAGGTATTGTCGATTGTACCCTCGCCGCCGGTCTGAGTCGTACCTCCCAGCATCGCCAAGTCCGGCGTGAAGCCCACGTCCGGATGACTGCTGGCATAGATCATTTGCGCTTCATTGATCGCTCGGATGCTGGCGATGGCGGAAGTCTCGTGTGCCGGAATAGTCGACTTCGTAAGCTTGGGTATGGTGAATGCCGCGATGATCAGAATAATGGTTACGACGATCAGCAGTTCGATCAGGGTAAATCCCCGGTCTCGGTTACGTTTACGCATACTGGCAACCTTTCTTAGCCGTCCGGTCGGTTCACGCCTGCTCAACCACCCAAACTGCCGATGCGTCCTCAATGGAACATCCGCCAGCCTTGGGCCTTGGCATTTGGCGCACCCGCCAACACGGCGACTTAGCTGGAAGTCTAGAGGGTCGCTTTGGTTTTCTTCTTAGGCGGCTTTTTGGCTTCGCGCTTTGGTGCGTTCTTGTTTCCCATGCTCACAGCATCGCACAATTTTGAAGATGATGCGAGGGTGGGACAATCCAAAATGCACCTCGGCAATCATTTTCCAGCCCAACACAGACAAGTCTGCAACTTGGACGGTTGCCGGAAGGAAAGGTTGCTGACGTCGCCGCTTCGAGCTTGGCATTGATACCGATCCGTGTTCAAATGGCTGGCGAAAAACTGATCCTCTTGCCGGAGTCATTGCGACTAGGCTCAACCGCGCGAGTCACGCAATTTGCGACGCACCGTGAATCTGTGAGAAAGGAAAAGTCATGAACTACATTTTTTTCGGATCAGGCACCGTCGAGACGGCGATTCCTGGAGATGGGCGTAACCGCAGCCGCAGTCGGATTGACAAGCGGTCTGCAACTCGCGGCACCGTCCCAAATGCTGGCCCAGAGCGTGCTAACACCCGATGCCGCGCTGGCGGAATTGGTGGATGGCAACAAGCGGTTCGTTGCCGAGAGGCTAACTTCATTCGATCACGATCTTGCGATCATCAAGCAACATACGGCCGATAAGCAGGAACCATTTGCCGCTGTGCTGTCCTGTGCGGATTCGCGCGTGCCGGTGGAACTTATCTTCGATCAAAGTATTGGCCATATTTTCGTGACGCGGGTTGCAGGCAATGTTATTACGCCGGAGATTATCGGCAGCCTCGAATATGGCGCTGCAGTCTTGGGAACCAAAGTGATCCTGGTGATGGGACACTCTGGCTGCGGCGCTGTGAAGGCAACCATTCAAGGAAAGGAAGTACCCGGGCAGATCAGCTCACTCTTTCCGCATATCCAACCTGCGGTGGATCAGGCTGGACCGGATCTGGAAGCGGCGACCAAGGCCAACGCCAAAGATTCAGGCAGCACTATTGCGCGAGGCTTCGACCGTCATCTCAGGCCTGATGAAAGAAGGCAAGGTAAAAGTCGTCTCAGGCTACTATGACCTGGCCAGTGGTGCTGTGGCTTTGCTCGGGTATTTTGGGCAGTCCTTTTGACAGCAGGAAGAAAACCGGCGCACAAAAATGGGTGATCCAGCGCGTGAAGAAGAGCGGAATCGTCGTGGTAGTCGGATCAGTGGGATTAACGCCACGGACACCCAAATAGTCCCTGGCATGATCGAGCGCCATCAGGATCATGATGACCCCGCGAAGGACGTCGACAGATTCGATGCGGGAGCGTTTGACGACGCCCACTACAGTCATCGCAGAAATCCGATAACGTAGTGTCGCAAAGCCCATCCCGTGGGGGCCTTCAGCAGACCAGGGAATCGCGGCTGATCTTCAGTCCGTTGAGATTGCCCAACACGGTTACCGCGATTCGCTCCGGCTGGAATAGTTCATTTGCGGATTGCAACAAGTCTTCTCTGGTCACCGCCTGGATGCGCTCAATAATTTCGTCCATGCTGAAGAAGCGGTCGTAATACATTTCCTGCCGCGCCAAGTTGGACATTCGCGCTGTGCTCGACTCCAGACTCAGCATCAGGCTTCCCTTCAACTGGTCTTTGGCGCGTTTCAGCTCCTCTTCCGAGATGGGCTCCAGTTTCAACTGGCGAAACTCGTTCACGATGGATTGCACCACCATGGGGCGCAGACTGCCGCGAGGTACCTGCATACACCGACAGCAATCCCGCATCGCGGAAAGGATTCAGTTCGGAGAAGATCGAATACACCAATCCCTGTTTCTCACGAACGTTTTGGAAGAGCCGCGAACTCATCCCTCCGCCCAGTAGCGTGTTCAGGATGTACGACGCATAGCGCCGCTCGTGGCTGATGCAGTACGACGGAACGCCCACGCAAATCTGTACCTGCTCCAGGGATTTCTTGTTGCGCAGGATGATGCGGGAATGGACTTTCGGCGGACTGTCGTGCCAGCCGTTGGATCCCGCCGGCAACTGCCCGAAGCGCAGGCGCAGGAGTTCGACAAACTCCTCGTGGTTCACGTTCCCTGCCGCCGAAATGATCAGATTGCCAGGAGCAAACTTGGAGGGATAGAAACCCTGAATGGCACTCTGATCGAAGCGCCGCACTGTTTCCTTGGTCCCCAGGATCGGCTTGCCCAGTGGGTGGTCCTTGAAGAAATTCTGGGTGAAGATCTCATGCACCAGGTAGTCGGGATTGTCCTCATCCATCTTGATCTCTTCCAGTATGACGCCACGCTCGCGCGTGATTTCGTTGGCGTCGAAGACCGGATGCAGGACCATGTCGCTCAAGATATCGACGGCCAGAGGCAGATGCTCGTCCAGAACTTTGATATTGAAGCAGATAGTCTCTTTGCCGGTGAAGGCGTCCATGTTGCCGCCGATGGAATCCACCTGGCGGGCAATATCCTCGGCAGTACGGCTGGTTGTCCCCTTGAACACCATGTGTTCGACAAAATGCGAAATGCCATTCACGGCGGGATCTTCGTGACGCGAGCCGGACTTCACCCAGATCCCCATCGAGACCGAACGGATGTGGTTCATGTGTTCGGTCAGGATGGTGAGCCCGTTGGGCAACACCTCGCGTTTTATATTGCGGACTTCTTCAACCATTACTTATTACCGCTTCCTACTTGTCACATTCTGACGGCCGTCCGAGCTTACGCCCCTTCTGGCAACTGTCCGCCTGGCTAAACTTAGTACCTGTGCTCCCTGTGGCTTCTCAGGCCCGCGGAATAGAATGACCACCCTTTTAGAATGAATCTACAATGACGAAATGCCCGCAGCGTCGTCGGGCGCACAGGAATCTAACTACAGCATATTGGATGCATGAGCAACCAACAAAATACCGAACTATTAGGCCTTACGATTCAGCAACTTACGGAGATTGCTGAAGGTTTAGGTCAACCCGCCTATCGCGCCCGCCAGCTTTTAGACGGTTTATACCGGCAAAGGTGGTCGCTCTTGGAACAGTTCACGATGCTGCCCTTGCCTTTCGGCAGCAGCTGAGTGATTCGGGCTACTCGATTGGGTTACCCGAACTCGAGAAGAAGTTCGCTTCTATCGATGGGACGGTTCGTTACCTGCTGGCGTTTTCCGACGGCCAAAGTGTTGAAACAGTGTGGATGCCGGAAGGCGATGGCGGAGAAGCCGGCGATGGATCGGAGGATGGAGATGCCGAGCTGCAAGAACTCCAGATTTCAGAGTGTCATCCTGAGCGAGCCGACGCCGAGGTTGCGTCGGCGAGTCGAAGGACCCCTATAGCAGTCGGGACTTTCCACATCTCCTCCCCGTTCCCGAGATCGCTTTCAGCGCGCCACCATCTGCGTCTCCAGCCAGGTGGGCTGCGCCGTGGAGTGTGCCTTCTGCATGACCGCGCTGCTGGGATTGAAGCGCAACCTGAGCGCGGGAGAAATCGTGGGACAGATTCTCGCCGTGCTCAACGACCAGCAGGTCGAGATGGAGCGCGACCGCGTCAACCTTGTCTTCATGGGACAAGGCGAGCCTTTCCTTAACTACGACAACTTCATGCAGGCTGTGCGCCTGCTGGTGGAAGCGGTGGGCATTCCCGAGTCGCGCATGACGGTTTCAACATCGGGCATCGTCCCGCGCATCGCCGATTTCGGAGCCGAGCCCGTCCGCCCCAAGCTAGCAGTGTCACTCAATGCTCCCAACGAGCCGCTGCGCACGCAAGTCATGCCGATCACTAAGAAGTGGACGATCGAGAAGCTAATGGCGGCGCTGCGCGAGTTTCCTCTGCGCAATCGAGAGCGGTTGACCTTCGAGTATGTCCTGCTTGGCGGGGTCAACGATGGGGTTCAGCATGCCCGCGAGATGGTTGACCTGATTCGCGGGCTGCGCGCGAAGGTAAACTTGATCGCGCTGAATTCGGGAGCAGAGATTCCCTTCTCCACCCCGTCCGACGATCGCGTGCTGGCATTCCAGAACGTCCTCACCCGTGCGGGAATACCAGCGTTCGTTCGGCGTCCCCGCGGCCGCGACATCTACGCCGCCTGTGGGCAACTGAAGCACACCACGGAGCTGGTACAGGTAGCGCCATTTTCCCAAACGTAACTAATCTAATCGGCTTCAGGAGGCGGATTCCTCAGGCGCGCCGAATCCGTAGATGGAACGCCAATTAAAAATCGGTTCGGGATTTAACTCCGAGCGTCCATCGTCGTAATGAAGTTGCTCAGGGGCGATTTCCAGTCGATTCATGTTCAGCTTCATGTTGTCGTAATGATAATTGCTGCCGCCGCGGCGCAAGCCCGCACGATCCCGCAGGACGCGATTCAGCATTTGCTCTGGTGATCGTATGGGGTAATGACGCAGGTTGAATCGAGCAGGCCACGGATTCCCCAGCGGTGGATTGTGATTGAAGACCCGGATGTTGGTCGCGGAGGCGCGCCACGAACGAATTCTCGGAGAACAATCTGGAAAGAGAGAGTAATGCCGGATTCTCAACGGCGGAGACTGGATCCTCGGATCGTCGGCGCTGGTCAACCAATAATTAAAGTTATTGAATTGTATCCAGCTATACTGCGACGCATGCACCTCCTCGATGCATTCCCGGTACGGCTTTGAACGAGATGGCCCCTCCAGGAATTCGTCCTGATCTGGCCAGGAAATCCACTCGTAGATCGGCACGAGGTTTTCGAGAAGGTGCCTCGACATGGCTGCGTACAGTTCGTAGAAATCGAACTCTCTGGGAATGTGGCGGCTTTCAAGCAATTCCCTTCGATAGCGGTGGATAATTTCCGGTGTTTCGTCAGTGGACCCATGGTCCCACACAATTACGTGATGGCCTTGATCGAGCAGATAGCGCAGAGAGTCTTCGAGGAGATCGCCGTCGTTGTAACAGAGCTGAATTCCAAGTAATCGGATGGTTGTCAAAGCGTAAGCTCCCTGCGCAGTCTTCCCAAAGGCTGTTTCCTCCGCTCGCGCGGCGTCAAGCCCAAACCACCCGTTTCCTGCTTCTGAACATGCGAAACGCGAGCACGGCGCCGGCCGCGGCAAGACCGATTCCGACCGCTAATTTCTTCAAGCTTTCCCCGCTATCTGCCGGCCGAGTTCGCGCCCCAGCAACGTGCTCGGGACGGAACCCATTTCCTACGACCCGTCCGAGCAGGTCATGCACTCCGGGAATGTTCACGGCGACCTTCAGTTGCCATGGTGCCTTCGCCGGACCGGGATTCTGGAATATTCGCGCGAATAGCTTATGGGCCTGCACCTGCAAGAATTGGGTCGCACGGGTGGGAAACTCCCGCCGGCATTGGACGCCCGCCAGCACGCCTTCGGTGACTCGCCTTTCTAGTAGTGCGTGCGTTAAGAGATTCGCGGCGGCAACCGCGTCCTGGATCGCGAGGTTGATGCCGACACCTCCCGCTGGCGACATAGCGTGGGCGGCGTCTCCAATGCATAACAATCCAGGCCGATACCACTTCCGCAGACGGTTGATCTGTACGGTTAGCAACTTGATCTGGTCCCAGTCTTTCAATTCCGTAACCCGGTCAGCGAGATATGGGGCAATCTGGGCGATGTCGGCCTGAAATTCGTCCAGCCCTCGACGCTGTGTATCTGCGAAACAGCCCTTTGGGATGATAAGACCGGCCTGGAAATAATCACCCCGGGGAATTAGAACCAGGGCCTTGCCGTAGTTGATGTTTCCAAAGAGCTGTTCGGGGTCGTCCGCAGTGCGGCCAATGCGGAACCAGAGCACGTCGATGGGAACGCCTGACTCGATCACCTCCAGAGCTGCGGCATGGCGGATCGTCGAATGCCGCCCATCGCACCCGACTACCAAGTCGGCCCGAATCTCCGCCGTTCCATTCGGCGTGTTCGCTCGCACTCCGCTAACCTGGCCGCTATCGTCAATCAGGTCAACCGCCTCATGCTCCATCCTGAGAGTGAAGATCGGAAATTCCTGCGCCTTGCTGGAAAGAAAGTTGAGAAAATCCCATTGCGGCATCAGCGCCACAAATTTGCAATGCGTGGGCACGCACCGAAAGCTGGCCGCCTGAAAGGCAAAGTCGCCCAAGACGCCACCGACCGAGGTCAACCTCTGATGCGGCACCTTCAGGAATTCTTCTAGCAGACCGAGCTCGTAAATCACCTCAAGCGTGGAAGGATGCACGGTGTCGCCGCGGAAGTCGCGAAAGAAATCCTTGTGCTTCTCCAGTACCGTAACCGGCACGCCGCCGCGGGCCAAGAGATAGCCGAGCATCACTCCAGCGGGTCCGCCACCGACGATGCAACAGCTCGTTTCCACCGATTGCGTCGCCATTGCGCCGCTCCCGAGACTTACAGGCATTCGTATCCCTAGAAGCATTCATACTAACGGGAAAACCATGGGGAGGTCTCCCGTGTTCCAGAAATTCCCTGCAACGAGGCTGGCATCTGTTACATCTAAACCTTGACAGTGATTCACTCAAGTTCTATACTCGGTTCGTTATAAGACTTGACATGTTACAAATAGCATTTATTATCAGTAGCTTACGAGCTAATTAAGCCAGGAGGATGGCTGCAATGGGAAAGATTATCGGAATTGACTTGGGTACCACGAACTCCGTGGTCGCGGTTATGGAAGGCGGCGAGCCCAAGGTCATCCCAAACGAAGAAGGCGGGCGGACCACGCCATCCGTCGTGGGATTCACCAAGAACGGCGAGCGCTTGGTCGGCCAAGTCGCAAAGCGCCAGGCCATCACCAATCCAGAAAACACCATTTACTCCATCAAGCGCTTCATGGGCCGTCGTTTCGACGAAGTCAATGAAGAAATGAAGATGGTGCCTTACAAGGTCGTGCAGTCGGGCGATCACGTGGCCATCGTCGCGCAGGGGAAGGAATATACCCCGCCGCAGATCTCGGCCATGATTCTGCAGAAGCTGAAGAAGTCTGCCGAGGACTACCTTGGACAGACTGTGACGGACGCCGTGATTACGGTTCCGGCGTACTTCAATGACGCGCAGCGGCAAGCGACCAAAGACGCGGGCAAGATTGCCGGTCTTGACGTTAAGCGCATCATCAACGAGCCCACGGCGGCTGCACTGGCCTACGGACTCGACAAGAAGAAGGACGAAACCATCGCGGTGTATGACTTCGGCGGCGGCACCTTCGACATTTCGATTCTGGAAGTCGGCGAAGGCGTCATCGAAGTGAAGTCCACCAATGGCGACACGCACCTGGGTGGCGACAACATCGACCAGCGCATTGTCGACTGGTTGATTGACGAGTTCAAGAAGGACGAAGGCCTCAACCTTCGCGACAAGGGCAACGAAATGGCGCTGCAACGTCTGCGCGACGCGGCCGAGCGCGCCAAGATCGAACTTTCGACCACCATGGAGACCGAAATCAATCTGCCGTTTATCACGGCGGATGCGAGCGGTCCCAAACACCTGGTCAAGAAGCTGACTCGCTCCAAGCTGGAAGAGATGGTGAAGGACATCATCGATCGCTCCATCGGGCCGTGTAGGCAGGCGATGAAAGATGCCGGCGTTACTCCTGACAAGATCAACGAAGTGGTGCTGGTCGGTGGACAGACGCGCATGCCGCGCATTCAGCAGCTGGTGAAGGAGCTTTTTGGCAAGGAGCCGCACAAGGGCGTGAACCCTGATGAGGTGGTGGCTGATCGGAGCGGCCATCCAAGGTGGCGTGCTCGGCGGCGAGGTGAAAGACCTGCTGTTGCTCGACGTGACTCCGCTGACGCTCTCGATCGAAACCATGGGCGGCGTGGCAACGCAGATGATTCCGCGCAACACCACCATTCCGACCAAGAAAACGGAGATGTTCTCGACCGCCGCCGACAACCAGACGTCGGTTGAGGTGCACGTGATGCAAGGCGAACGTCCGATGGCGCGCGACAACCGCACTCTGGGCAAGTTCCACCTAACCGGACTGCCTCCGGCTCCGCGTGGCGTGCCGCAGATCGAGGTGACGTTCGACATCGACGCCAACGGCATTCTGAACGTCAACGCGAAAGACATGGCGACCGGTAAGGACCAGAAGATAACGATTACGTCGTCTTCGGGTCTAAGCAAGGAAGAGGTCGAGCGCATGGCGAAGGACGCCGATGCCCACGCCGCCGAAGACAAGACCAAACGCGAGGAAGTGGAAGCCCGCAACCAGCTCGACGGCATGGTGTACAGCATCGAGAAGATGCTGCGCGAGCACGGAGACAAGATCTCCGGGCAGGAGCGCGCCGACGTCGAGAACGCGCTGGCGGATGCCAAGAAGGCGCTTGAGGGCACCGACGCGGCTGCGATGAACAAAGCCCGCGAGAACCTGACTTCGGCTTCGCACAAGCTGGCGGAAGCCATGTACAAAGCAACTTCGGCGCAAACGCCTCCGCCGGGTGGACCCGCTCCAGGTGGAGATGGTCAGACCGCGGGCGGCGAGCAGAAGAAGAAAGACGAAGGCGTGATCGACGCCGAGTACGTGGACGTGGACGAGAAGAAATAAGCTCTCAGCTTTCGGCTGTCAGCTATCAGCTAATGCGGGGGCGTGATGAACGCCCCTTCGCATTAGGTGGGCGGTAGCCGTGGAAGCGCGAGTTTGGCCCAGAGCTGACGGCTGATGGCTGACAGCTAGTAATAATCCAACGAACTCCCCGGTTAGAAGGAACAATTTGCGATTCGAAGTAAACGGTCAATCCTACATGTTAAGTTTTAACAACGACGACGGACGGTGGTATTTGATAACCGCCGGCGTCGACGGCCGGATGAAAGCGATCCCGGTGATCAGCGATGAGTTCGGTTTTGTCGCGCGCGCCGTCATTCCTATGGGCGACGGAGGACAGGCTAGTATCAACTGAACGGTATGGAAGGGTGGAATGGTCAAGAAGTACTTGTTTTTGGACACAAACTACTTTGAACATTTTCCGCCGATGTCCAATGTTGACTGGTTGAAGCTAGCGGACTGCACGTCTATCGTGCTCCTGGTCCCACTGATAACAATTGCTGAACTCAATAAGCACAAGGATACCTCTTCGCGGTCTAAGCAGCGAGAAAGAGCGGCAGGAGCGTTGCGCTTGCTTTCGGATTATTCCAGGCAATCTCCGCCCGTCTATATCCGCGATCAGGTGGAGATCCGATTTATAACGCAAGAGCCTTTGATCAACTTCGCACTGTATAGGCTCTGCCAAGATGTACCAGATGATCGTCTATTAGCAGCCGCCGTCGAGTTTGCGGCTGAGAATTCTCTTGACCGTAACTCGGTCGCAGTTGCGACCGCAGACCTGGGATTAGAGCTGAAGGCGCGTGCACGGACAGAGATCCACGTGTTACGGCTGCCGGATAATCTGCGTCTGCCTAACCAAGTGGACGAGGACACCCGTCGGATCAGGGACCTGCAGGCCGAGCTCCATGTCTTGAAGGCAGCATCACCGAAGCTTTCGTTAGCGCCAATCGGCGATGATGGTATCTGCACTCTCACCCTGAGAGAACGTTTGAATCTCGATAATGACTTCATAGAGCGTGCGATGGAGGGGCTGCGCGCGGAACTCCCCTATTTGGCTCCTCATCCTGCACCACCGAAGGGATGGAGGTTCGCCAACATTGACCCAAGATTGTCAGAGGCTTACAACCAGAGGTTGTGTGCGTACTTCGAGAAGATTCAGGCATGGCTTTCTAACAGCATTGAGGTTTATGAGTGGCATAGATTGACGCCGGAATTAGCGCTGCGTGTCAAGCCGGCGACCGATGTTGAAATCGAGATTCTGTTCCCGTGTGGGTTCGATGTCCTCGGCAAGGACGAACTTCGAGAATTCACCCCAAAACCAGAACCGCCGCTGATACCGACTAATCGGCCGCAACAACTCGCCCGTGGCCTCCAAGCTGATTTCGGAAAACTGGAACTGCGAAACTTAGATAGGGTTTGGAGTCATCTCAAGTCTCGCGCCAGGATTGTGGCCGTTCGTAAGGGCGATCCCCAAGCAATTCGGGTCTGCGTTCCTGTCGTTAAACACCAGCGGTATGAGGATTTGCCTTCATTGTTTGTGCATTTTGATAGCGAGAGCGCCCTGAAATCATTTTCGCTGAGCTATGAGATTCTGGCGAGCGATTACCCTAAGACATTTACCGGCAGCGTGAACGTCGTGTTGAAAACGTAACAAATGCCAACCACGCCCAACAAAAACAAAGACTACTACGGCATCCTCGGGGTGAAGAAGACTGCCTCGGCGGAGGAGATTCGCAAGGCGTTTCGCAAGTTGGCGCGCAAGTACCACCCCGACGTGAATCCTGGTGACAAGTCTGCGGAGGAGAAGTTCAAGACGCTCTCCGAGGCCAACGACGTCCTCAGCGATCCCAAGAAGCGCAAGATCTACGACCAGGTCGGGTTCTACTCCGACAACATCGATGCGGCGACAGCGGAAGCCTATGCGCGCGGTGGGGGCTTTGGCGCAGGTGGTTTTGGTGGACCACCGCCAGGCGCGGGCAGAGGCGGAACGCGTACCTATACCCAGGAAGTTCCTATTGACTTCGGCGGATTCGACTTCAGTGACTTTGCTGAGGGCGCAGGTGCGGCAGGGCGCAAAGCCGGTGGCAGCGGATTCCGCGATATCTTTTCCGGCATCTTCGGAGGCGGACGCGAAGCACCCATATCGCGGCCCGAACCAGGCGAGGACTTGGAATACCAGGTGAACGTCGGTTTCTGGCAGGCCATCAAGGGCACAGAGATGCAGCTGACGATTCCGCACCGCGAGGTCTGCACCAACTGTCACGGCCAGGGCTTCCTCGAAAGCCCGGGCCAATGCCCCGAGTGCCACGGCAAGGGACAAATCACGCAAAAAACCGGCAGCATGAAGTTCAACGTGGTTTGCCCGCGCTGCGGCGGCAGCGGCAAGAATCGTACGGTGTGCCCGGTATGTCACGGCGAAGGCCGCATCGAGCGAAGTGAGACGCTCAAGGTCCGCATCAAACCAGGGACCCGCGACGGACAACGTATCCGCCTGCCAGGCCGCGGCAATGCCGGAACCATGGGAGCCCCCGCGGGCGATCTCTACATCATCGTGCGCGTAGGCGAGCATCCGGTGTTCAAGCGTGAGGGCGACGACATTTATCTCACGATCCCGGCGACCATCACCGAAGCCGCACTAGGCGCCAAGATCGAGGTTCCGACCATCGACGGCCGGGCTCTGTTGAAGATTCCGCCGGGCACGCAATCGGGACAGAAGCTCCGCCTGCGCGATAAAGGTGTGCCTTCGGCGGTAAAGGAAGGCGTACGTGGCGATGAGATTGTCGAGATCAAGCTGGTGCCTCCGAAGATTACCGACGAACGCTCGAAGGAAATCCTGCGCGAGCTGGCAAAGCTGAATCCAGAGGACCCGAGGGAGGAGCTGTGGAAGAAGGTTTAGCAATTAGCAATTAGCAATTAGCAATTAGCAATTAGCATTTCCGATCTTCAGATTCTGGAGAGTTTCGCAAAATAACAACGTTCGTAATCAACGCTAACTGCCAAATGCCAAGTGCTAAATGCTGATGTTGTCCTCGAAACGGAACGCCTCATCCTCCGCCGGTTGTGTCGCGATGATGTGGATGCGATCTACGCGGTGATTGGTGATCCGATCGCGATGCAATATTATCCGCGAACGTATGATCGCAAAGACGCCGAGGAATGGATCGAACGCAATCTTCGCCGCTACGCCGACGACGGACACGGGATCTATGCCATGGTGCTCAAGGTCAGTCGTGCAGTAATTGGCGATTGTGGAGTGGCTACCCAGCAAATCGAGGGCCGACCAGAGTTTGAGGTGGGCTATCATCTACGCCGCGATCAATGGGGGCATGGTTATGCAACCGAGGCAGCGCGGGCGTGTATGGATTATGCATTTCGCGATCTCGCGGCGGAGAAGGTAGTATCCCTTATCCGGCCGGAGAATGGGCCGTCGCGGCGGGTGGCCGAGCGTAACGGAATGCAAGTTGAGCGGGAAGTAATGCACTCTGGGCTGCCGCACTTGCTGTATGCAGTATGTAAGCCCTCAGCCCAGAGCCGTCAGCCATCAATAAAAGACAGCGAACGTGATGCAGCAGTGAACAAGGACTTAGCTGACAGCTGATAGCCGATGGCTGCCAGCTAACGAGAGGATTATGGCCAAGCGTAAAAAGCAAGGCGCGTACATGATCAGCGCTGTGGCGGAGATGTATGGCATTCATCCGCAGACGTTGCGCCTGTATGAGCGCGAAGGCCTGCTAAAGCCGTCGCGCACCGAAGGCAACACCCGCCTCTACACCGACGAAGATATTGAGCGTCTGGAGCTGATCCTGTCACTAGCGCGGGACCTGGGGGTAAACATCTCGGGTATCGCGATTATTCTGCAAATGCGTGAGCGCATGGACGAAATGCAGCGCCAGATGGCGGACTTCGTCAGCTATGTGCGCAACGAGGTGATGGCTCGCGCCCAACACGCCGATCCCAGCCGCGGGGCGCTTGTACCCGTGCCGCGTGGCATCGTAATCAAACCGGAGAAGAAAAGGCAGTAGGCGGTTATCCGTGGTGAGTGGAAGTCATCCGTCAGACTTACCGCTGTCATCCTGCGTATAGCAACGACGGCGGCGTCAAGGGCGATGATAGGGCCCTTCGACTCCGGTGCGCAAAAGAGGTGGACCTGCGCTCAGGATGATAAATGAGGATTGTTTGCTAAGAACCAAAGGCTAATTGCTGAGACAATTGCTAATTGCTGGTTGCGAATTGCTGCTTGCTACTTAGGATCTTCCCTTGCCCAGTCAACCTGAAATCGCCCGCCGGTACGCCAGCATCCGCGCTGCGATGCATGAGCAGAGCGTCGATGCGCTCATCGTTTGTGGCAATCAATACGCCGGCTTTGAAGGGGCTGTTTTCTACAGCTCGGGCTTTGAGATCGTGCATCGCTACGTTTACGTTCTCATCCCGCTGAATGGCGAGCCGGTGCTGGTCTTCCCACAAGAGGCACGTTGGATTGGCGACAAGAAGAAGCCGTTCGTGCGAGAGAAAGTCTGGGCGGAGGTCCCCGGCCGCTGGCTGCGGGAGCGTGCGCAGGATGAAGCCTGGAAGCGCATGGGTGTCTACGGCCTCGACTACATCATGGCTGTACGCGACTATCGCGAATTACAGCAGGGCAGCTTCGAGATCGTTCCCTTCGACTTTCACTTCGACATGGCACGGGCAGTCAAGAGCGAAGAAGAACTCATCGAAGTCCGCGACTCCATGGACGTCATCCACGAAGGCTTCTGGGCGCTGCTCGATGGATTCAGCGTGGACAAAACTGAAGCCGAGATCATGGCGCCGGCGGTGAAAGTTTTCTTCGCGCGCGGTGCCGGCCCGCGCATGATGAACATCGTGCTCTCCGGCCAGAACGGCGAGGCGGAAGCGCACTTCAAAGTTCCCGGCCAGCGCAAGGTGGGCGAGCGCGATCTGCTGCTTTATTCGCTCGAAATCGCCGGGGCGGGTGGCTACTGGGTGGAATTCTCGCGAGCCCTCATTCATGGGGAGCCGAGCCAACGAACCCAGCAAATGGCGAACGTCTATCCCGAGGCGATGGAAGCCGCGCGCCAGCTGATGCACGAGGGCGTGCTCGCCTGCGATGTACATAAAGTCGTTGCCGACACATTTGCAAAACAGGGCTTCTCGCTCGGACACCTTTCCGGTCACTCGATTGGAACAACGATGATTGAGCATCCCGCGATCGGCGCGAAGAGCCAGCTTGTGTTAAAGCAGAACATGATATTTTCTCTCCATCCGCAAGTTATTGATCAGGATGGCGAAGTTTGTCTTTATACCCAAGATACCTTTCGCGTGGGCCAGAGCGAAGGCGAAAACTTGAGCAACATCCCCTGGAAGTTCTACTCCCGGTCTGAGGCCAGCGAGCTTGCCGGATAAGCCATGAAGAAAGTTCTGATCGTGGGATGTGGCGCAATCGGCAGCCTGTTCGCCGCGCACCTGGCGAAGGGCGGCGAGGTCGAGGTCTTCGCCTTCGACGTGTCTCAGCATCATGTCGACGCCATCAATCGACACGGCCTCAGGCTGTCGGGCGCTGCCCATGTGCATGTAAAGTTGGCGAAGGCGAGCACGGATCCGTCCCAGCTTCCCATTTGTGATTACGGCATTGTCGCGACCAAGGCCATTCACACTGCCTCAGCCATCAAAGCAGCGGCGCGCTGCTTCGACGACAATAGCGCCGTGTGCTCGGTGCAGAATGGCGTGGGCAATGAAGAGATCATCGCCGAACACGTGAGATATGTGATCCGAGGAACGACTTTCCCTGCTGGTCACGTTATCGAGCCCGGGCACGTGGGCTTCGATATCCAAGGCGATACCTGGATTGGCCCGTTCGAACCGACACACACGCCGATGCAGCGAGTGCAGGAACTAGCCGCCCTTCTCACCCGTGCCGGGATGAACACGATTGCCCTGCCGGATGCGCGTGGCGCGCAATGGACGAAGCTGATCTTCAACGCGGCCACCAACCCTGTCGGCGCGCTCACCCGGCTACATCATGGGGCTGCATCGCGCTTCCCGCCCACGGCGCAGTTGTTCGAGGCGCTCATCGGGGAGGGAGAAGCAGTTGCGAAAGTCATGGGCATTGAACTACATGGCAATCCCAGAGACCTGGTCGCGAAGGGAGCAAACGCTCCAGGTAAGCACAATGCCAGTATGTTGCAGGATGTGCTTGCTTCACGAACGACCGAGGTGGACTTCATGAACGGCGCCATCGTGAAGTGGGGAGAAAGATATGGAGTTCCGACGCCCCTGAACCGGGCAATGTGGGCGCTGATCAAGGGTCTAGAACATTCCTGGACGGAGCCGTCTTAGCTACTAGCCGTTAGCTCTTAGCTTTTAGCAAACGGCGGCAAACGATGCGGCTTACTAACAGCTAAGAGCTAAAAGCTAGCAGCCATCTCATATATCGCACAGAGGAGTTATCACACTCGTGCCGGTCCCCTTCCGCATTGGCGTACTGCAGTTAAGCATGGAGCCGCTACAAGCGACCGTCCGCATGGCGCAGGCTTGCGACCGCGCCGGCTTCGACATCTTCTGGCTGGCCGAAGCATATCCATGGTGGCGGAAGCACGGCATGGAAGCCCGTTCGTCAACCGCGATGACCGCCGTGATCGCCACGCAAACCAAGAACCTCACCATCGGCTGGGGCATCATTTCGCCGTACACGCGGCACCCGATGCAGATTGCGATGGAAGCACGCGTCATGCAGGATGCCGCCGGCGTGGGCCGCTTTCTGCTCGGGCTGGGCGCTTCCAAGATCTTCATGAAGGAGATCGGCGAAGGCGAGAAGGGCAAGGACGTGGGCCCGGCAGTAGTCATGCAGGAGAGCATCGAAATTATCCAAGCCATGCTGGCCGGCGGAGCGGTGGACTATCACGGCAAGGCCTTCGACGCGGCGGCTCCGGCGCTCCACAGCGACGCCCACATTTCCCGAGCTCGTGTGCCCATCTACGTGGGCGCAACTGGCCCGGTGCTGCAGAAGTTGGCGGGCTCTCATTCCGACGGCCTGCTGACCGCGAGCATCACCACCCCTGACTTCGTACGCTATGCGCGCGGCAACATGGAAGCGGGCGCGAAGCGGGCGGGCAAGGACCCAGCGTCGCTCGACTTGGGCGCCGTGATCGTTGGCAGCATCAACAAGGATTCGCAGACTGGCAAGAAAGGCGCGAGAGAGATGGCCGCCATGTATCTCGCAAATAAAGTGCAGAATATTCGCGGGTCGGCCGACGTTCTATTGCAAAAAGCTGGGCTGACGTTTGAAGAGATCACACCCATCGCCGACGCCATGGAGAGAGGTGGGCGCAAAGCTGCCGCGCGCGCCGTGACAGACGACGTGCTGGCGAAAGTATGTCCTATCGCGGGTACGCCTGACGAATGTTGTGAGCGGATCGAACAGTATCGCCAAGCGGGCTGCACCAACATCATGCTGGAGATCTGGGGCGACGATCGGGAAGAGCAAGCACGGCTCTTTGGCGAAGCCGTGCTGCCCCAGTTCAGGAGCCCCAGCAGCTGACGCCATTTCTTGTTCTTGCCTTTTGATGCGAGCCAGAAGATCCCACTTGGACGCTCTTCCCTGCTTCCAGGTAGCGCTCCGGTTCATTGACCTAGCAGCCCATATTTGACAACCTGATTCTCGGCCCCGACGAAGACGCTTCCATCCGCAACGGTTGGAACGGTGAACTTCACCGCCAGCCCTACGCGATCGCGAGCGGGATTTTGCTCGGAATTGTAGAGCTCGGTCGCCAGGTTAGTAGCATCGTAGGCGCGCAATACGGCGTTGCCTCCTCTATAGGTGTCGTTCTCAATGATCCAGACGATTCCATTATTCATGCCATTGGACGAGACGGACGGGGTACTTCCAGGAAAGTTGAAGGATTCGGGCGATTCCGAGGCGTAGGAAAGCTTCTCCTGGTGAGGATCGAAACTGTAAGCCTTCAGGCGATCATACTGGCCGCCAAAGTAAACCGTATTGTTCCAGAACGCCGGTGAGCCCCAGATGCCGCCAATTGCGAAGGGAATGGTCTGCACGATCTGGCTGTCGCTGCCCGAATGGAAATGTCCCATGTTGTCCCGGTTTATCAGATCGATGGTCCCTTCTTTTCCCACCTGCACCAGCAGGTGGGGATACGTCGTGCCCGGCTGATCAGGAAGTAACATGGCTCCGCCAGAGCCAAAATCGCTATCGTTGTCATCCAGCGTCTGCTGATCCCAGGGGGTGAAGTAATCGCTCACCGTTATGCGAAGGCCGGCGCCCGGCAAGCTGAGGCGAAGAACACTGTCGCCGAAATCGGCTCCTCCATCGTAGCGGCCATTGCCGCTCGCAGCATAAATCGATCCGGCGGCATCAGCCGCTGGACCAGCGCCTCCGCCCCAAAAGCCACCTTCATAACCATTGGGTGTATCTACATAAATGCCGCTGCGAACCAGGCTCGACTCGTTGAACGACATCGCATAACCGTGATAGTCGCCGAGGTCGCAATGCGAAGCCCAAGTGACGAATACCTGCCCCTTTAGCAGCAGCAACGCCGAACGTTGCGCTTCCACCAGCGGATCAAAGGTGAGAATGCCCCCGATGGAACCCGTACCATTGCCGGGGAACGTCGCCGAAATTTGGAGAGGCGCCACTTTGTCCGTGCCGGTCTTGATATCAAGCGCGTGTAAGGTCTGATGGAAGGACGTGGTGCGGGTGAGCGAGTCGTACTGTTTCGTCTTGGTGACCAGATACATGGTCCCCGCGGTAGTGTCGATCGCCGGGGTCCCGGTGATACCAATCTCTGGAACCAGGTCGCCACAGTTTACGTCGCCACTGGAGACGGGAGTGATCTGATAGCGAGGGGAGCTGGCCGCCAGAAAGTCTGTGTGCCAAAGCTGCTGTCCACTGTTCACGTCGAATGCATAAACCTGGTCGTGTTCGGTGGCAACGAAGAGTACATTGTGGACTGTTGCTCCAATGGTGAGCCCTGGCACATAGAGCGGTTGCGCATAAACATAGCCCTGCACCGCAAAGGTAAACCGCTTACCGAAAGTTTGCATTTTCACGTTGGACAGCGTGAGTATCGTTTCCTGCGAGTTGGAGCCGGTACGATAAGTATCGTTGTGATACGTGGTAACGGCAACTTGCGCCACGGCAACGCCGTAAGCCAGCAATAACCACGCGGCACAGATGTGGCAGCGTAATACGCCGGTTGATATATGTCTCATGGACGACGAGTCCTCCTAGGCGAAAGAAAGGTGCGAGGCCCCGATACAAAAGAAGGCGGGATTATCCTATAAACAATGGTTGATCACAACAGCTTTCTTGGCAGCCTTGCGGAAGGGTTTTTGCCCAACAAGCGTCGCGCCGCTATACCATACGTCACCATGAATTGTGACGACGATCACTCGCTCTCTTCCGGGTTTCGTCCTAACGTTCTCACTTGGCTTGTATTAGGCCACTTTCGTAATATTTACGACTGCTGATACCCCGGTGCGCATCGTGGTAGACGGGCGCCCAGCCTTGCCACCGGAGCACCAGGAATGGCGCTGGGAGGCTTTCTTGAATACTTTTCCCATTCTGTTGGGAACGCTCTGCGTCTTTGTCATTGCCTATCGGTATTACGGTGCCTTCATCGCGGCGAAGGTCCGGGTCTTAGATGATCGCCGGCCCACCCCTTCCCATGTCTATGAAGACGGACACAACTATGCGCCATCGCCCAAGTGGGTTTTATTCGGTCATCACTTTGCCTCCATCGCTGGCGCCGGACCTTTGGTTGGACCCACACTCGCGGCCCAATTCGGATTTGCGCCGGGCTTCCTCTGGATCCTGAATGGAAGTGCCGGGAAAGGGAGCATTAAATGAGAAGGTTCTTGACCTCACTGGGTTTTGTCGCTCTTGCACGTCCGCTTTTCGCCACCGATGGTGGTGCACCGCAGATATACCATCAGAATTACAATCCTCTGGGCAATGTCGCGCTGTCGACGATCGTGGCGGCAATCCCAATTTTGACACTCCTGTATTTCATCGCCATCCATCCCCACCGGGATAAGCGGGGTTTCCGCCATCTCGGCATCAGTGCACCTTATGCCGCGTTCTACGGCGTGCTGGCCGCTTTCCTGGTCACATGCTTGGCGTTCCGCATGCCCTTCAAAGCCGCGTTCTCAGCCTTTGCCTATGGAGGGTTAGCAGGCTTTCTGGGCATCATCTGGATCGTCCTCGCGGCCATGTTCCTCTACACCATGACGGTGGTCACGGGCAAGTTCGAGATTGTGAAGGAATCGATCATTCATATCTCTTTTGACCGGCGCCTGCAGGTGCTGTTGATTGCCTTTTCCTTCGGCGCGATCATCGAGGGCACCTCCGGCTTCGGGACACCAGTGGCTATTGCGGGTGCGGTCATGGTAGGCCTGGGATTCTCGCCCTTTGAAGCCGCCGTGCTCAACCTGCTGGCCAATACCGCCCCCGTGGCATTCGGCGCGATCGGCACGCCTATCGTGACCTTGGCCCAGGTGAGCGGGCTCGATCAGCTCACCCTTTCCGCCATGGCCGGTCGGCAACTTCCGTTCGTGTCCATCCTGATCCCCTTCTGGCTGGTGATCACCTTTGTCCTTATGCAGGGCGGCAAATTGAAAGATGCCCTGGAAGTCTGGCCGGCCACGCTCGTCTCCGGCGCGTCATTCGCCATCATGCAGTTCCTGGCCTCTCAGACCGCCTCTTTCCACCTCATGACCGACGTGGTGGCGGGCGTCTTTTCGGTGATCTGCACCGCGGTTTTCCTGCGCTTTGTCTGGCATCCCAAGACGCGTTTTCTCCTGAGATCCGAACGCGAGGCGGCCAAGGCAGCTTCCGTCGGCAATGCGGGGCAGGCCGTAGTGCCGGCTAAAGAATGGACCTATCCATACACTGTCCGGGAAACCGCCCATGCCTGGGCGCCATGGACGATCTTGATCGCCTGCTGCGCGATTTGGGGAATCCCAACCTGGAAGACTTACCTCAACAACCTTTTTGCTGGTGTAAAGATCAACACAACGCTACTGGGTTCAAGCCTGGCTGGGACCCTTTCCCTACCCAAATGGCAGATGCCTGCACTGCACAATCTGGTGCAGCGCATGCCTCCGGTAGCCGCGCTGACCGCCAAGCCAGAAGGGGCGGTGTTTGCGGTCAACTGGCTGTCGGCGGCCGGCACCGGCGTTTTTATTGCTGCCCTCCTCACGGGGTTGATCTTGAAAATGAACGGCACTCAGTGGAAACAAGCGACTGCCAGCACCCTGCGCCGCATGAAGATCCCCGTGCTGGTCATCGGCCAAGTGCTGGGGTTGGGCTACCTAACCCGTTATTCCGGCACCGATGCCGTACTCGGACTTGCCTTCACCAGCGCGGGCGTGATGTATCCATTCTTCTCCGCTTACCTTGGCTGGCTGGGGGTCTTCTTGACTGGCTCCGATACCGCCTCCAACGCGCTTTTCGGGAGCCTGCAACGGATCACGGCACAGCAGCTTCACTTGAATGAGGTCCTCATCGTGGCCACCAACTCGACGGGCGGCGTCATGGGTAAGATGATTGACGCTCAGTCCATCATGGTCGCGTGTGCGGCCTGTTACGATGATCCGTACGAGCGTTCCCATGCCCTGGGACCGATTTTCCGGAAGGTCTTCTGGCACTCAATAGCCTTGGCAGCCATTGTCGGCGTGATCGTCATGCTCCAGGCATATGTCTTCCCGGGGATGATCCCGCACCTGCCGGTCAAGTAAAAGCGACCACGGGTAGTGGCTCAATTGAGCCATTACCCGACTATGGCCTTGGCATTAGAGCAGTTTGGGTTTTTGTGTAATCCGGTAGAGCGAGCCTTCAGGCCCGCGTTCAGGATCGCGATATCATCTTGCTTCCGCCGCTGAGGTCTGTGGCCTCAGCGGCGGAAGCGTTTTCCTTCTTGCCCATAAACGCGGGCCTGAAGGCCCGCTCTACCCGAACTCGGCTTATACCAATTCCTAAACTGCCCTAGGCCGAACGGGCCACTTGTATCCGTTCTTCAGCACCTTACTCGGATGGCTGGGTGTGGCGTTGACCGGTTCGGATACCTCATTGAACGTGCTTTTCGGCAGCTGCAGAAGATCTCGGCGCAACAGGTCGGCGTCTCACCCGTCCTGATGTCGGCGGCCAACAGTTGTGGCGGCGTCATGGGCAAGATGATCGATGCGCAGAGCATCGTGGTCGCCAGCACTGCGACGAATTGGTACGGACATGAAGGAGACATCCTGCGTTACATCTTCTTCCACAGTCTGGCGCTAGCCGCCCTGGTCGGCGTGTAGGTCTTCCTGCTGGCGTACGTGGCTCCGATCAGTCACCTCGTGCTGAAAGGATGGGTGTTCGGTGTCATCCTGCAAATGGACTTGCCACCGTTGCGGGTAAAAATGACCACGAAGGACACAGAGATCATGGAGAAGATTCCTTAAGAGAAAACTCCGCGTCTTCCGTGCCTCCGTGGTGAATAATTTTCGACGAATGGAGTCGAAGGCTTAGCCGCCTACGCCGCAACCTGTTCCTCTTCGTGTAAGAAGCTCCTCCCATGCTTCTCCTCGCCGAAGAACAACCACACGGCAAGCACGGCGATTACCACCAGTTCAAACGACGTCAGCGCCCACGCATAGCCAAGGTGGTCGCGTAACGCGAACTCGACCGTCGGCGTCGACGCGGCAAACAGAATCCCAATCTGGTAGGTAAATCCGGGCAAAAGCCCGCGCACCGCCGGAGGCGACAGCTCGTTGAGGTGCACAGGAATGATGCCCCACGCGCCCTGCACTCCCATCTGCATCACGAATGCGCCTAGCGCGAGAATCGTAAGCGTGCTGCCGAAGGCCCACGCCGGTATGATAGCCAGCGAAACCGCCAGTGCCGCCAGCATGCTGTAGCGGCGCCCGAGCCGCTCCGAAAGCAGGCCGAAGATGACTGCGCCTGTGACCGCGCCGACGTTATAGAACATGGTGACGTAGGCGACGGTGTTCTGCGCAATGCCGTGCCCGTGCTTCAGGAAATCGGGATAAAGGTCTTGCGTCCCGTGCGAGAGGCAGTTCATGAGGAACATCAGCACGACCAGGTAGAGCGACAGTCGTTTATGCTGCCATGCGATGCGTGGGCCGTCGATGGTGCGCGTCACGCGATGTACCTTCCAGGCCTCTGACTCCGGGACCTTGGTGCGAATGTAGAGCGCCAACAGCGCCGGGATGCCGCCTACCCAGAACATGGCGCGCCATCCCCAGTTGGGCAGCACCAGACGCGCGGCAAATGCCGCCAGAAAGTAGCCGAAGACGTATCCGCTCTGCAAAATTCCCGACAGCACGCCGCGCCAGCGCACGGGAGCGTGTTCCATGGCCAGCGATGCACCCACGCCCCACTCGCCGCCCATGCCGATGCCGAACAGCATTCGCAGAATGAAGAAAACGGTGAAGTTGGGCGCGAAGCCGCAAAGCAACTCAATGGTCGAAAAGAACAAAACAATACGTTGACCATCAGCGGACGCCGCCGGCCGTAGCGATCCGCCATCATGCCGAAGATGAGCGCGCCCACCGGACGCATGGCCAGCGTCGCGGTTACGCTGAGAACGATGTCGCGTTTGGGGACGTGGAAATGCGCGGCCAGAGTGTCGAACAGAAATATGACGACGAAGAAATCAAAGGCGTCGAGGGTCCATCCAAGAAAGCCCGCGCCCATAGCGTGCCAGCGATCGGAGTTGGCCTGTGGGGCGCTGCTTGTGAGTTCTCCCATCTGCCCTTTCTTCAGCAAGGTGCAGAGAAGGTAACAGAAGAGGAGAGCGTAAAGCTAGTACCGCCGAACGGAGTTGGTAGGAACAGCTAGCGTTGGCCTTAGCGTATGAGAGTGTGCGAATAATCTAAATTTGCGTGGGAGAAGACGTCAAAACCCACTGCAAAACCAGCCCGAAGGGCGGAATTTGTGTTAGCCGTGGGCGTGAGCCCGCGGAGCAGGTCGAAACAGGCGTCCGAGCCGCGAAGGCGGCGGCACTCAGCCCAAAAGATAATTTGGTTCGAAGACCACGCCTGCCTTCTTCAACATTGCAACGTATTCCTCGTCGAATGTTCGCTTTGCGTGGTGTTCTTGCTGGCGCGCGATGTAGTTTCGCACGATTTCAACTTGCGAGGGACTCACACTAATGGCTCCATATCCGTCTTGCCATCCAAACCCCCGAGCCTTTTGATTCATATACCGTGAGGAATTTGCTTTAAGGTCGCGAATGATGTCGGCAAGCTGTTGCTTGGGCGGAACGGACAAAAGCAGGTGAACGTGATTGACGGTTCCGCCGATGGCAAGGATATCGAATCCACAATTTCGGGCGATGCCGCGCATATAGGCCCAGAGCGGCTCGGGGTTATGGATGACCTGTACGCGGCCCTTCGTGCTGAAGACGCAATGAACAAGATTCAGAACGTAGGATCGTGCCATCAGGAATCTCGCCGCTCCGCGGCTCTCGCTTCATAAATTAACGTTTACCGCGGGCTAACGCCCACGGCTAACACAAATGCCGCCCTTCGGGCTTCCGCTTCGATCATGCCTGTTCGTCTCCGCCCGCCAGCAGTCCTCTGTCTCTGTTTGGGTCCAAAGTCGACTCGACGCTGAAGGGACGTCCCGGTGATGGTCTAACAGTAAAGTATTTCACGGGGCATCTTCTCGGGGTTTTACCGCAACATTCCCGCCATGTGTTGCGTGCCCTGCACCAATCCCAGCGACCAGTTCGCAACGTTGATGAAGGCATTCGGGAAGAGACCGATGACCACTGTGCCAGCCGCGGTGACGGTCAACGCCAGCCGCATCGCGGGTCGCGTGTGCACAGGTTCGGCATCGATGGGTTGGCGCATGAGCATGGAGTTGGCAATTCGCATGTAGTAATAGAGGCCGACGACCGAATAGAGCACGCCGATGGCTGCCAGGTAATAGTGCCCTGTCTGGATCAGGCTGAGGAAGATGAAATACTTGCCCCAGAAGCCCGCCAGTGGCGGAATTCCGGCCAGTGAAAGCAGGAAGATCAACATCAGGATGGCTTCGGTCGGCGCCTTGAAGTACAACCCCGCAATGTCATCGACCGTGTCTCCGATGATGTTGCGCCGCCGCAGCGACGTGATCACCGCGAAGGCGCCCAGGTTCATGAAGGTGTACACCAGCAGGTAAATCAAGATCGCCATGATGCCGGTAGAGTTCGTCTGCCCATCGCTGGCAATCAAGCCCAGCAGCATGTAGCCGACGTGGGCGATGGAGGAGTACGCCAGCAGCCGCTTTAGATTGTCCTGCGTGATCGCTGCCAGGTTGCCGCCGGTCATGGTCGCTATCGAAACGAAGATCAGCAGCGGGACATACATCGAGCGCAGCGGGTAAAGTCCGAAGAGGAAGATGCGCAGCAGCATCGCCCATCCGGCGGATTTCACTGCCACCGACATGAAGCCGGTGATGCTGGTGGGCGCGCCCTCATAGGCATCGGGAGCCCACTGGTGAAACGGTACGGCTGCGATCTTGAACAACAATCCTGTCGTGGTTGCCAGCAGGGCAAAAATGACCACCGGATCGTTCGGCCGGGTGGCGATCACTTCCTGTAGCTTCTGTGCAATCTGTCCCAGGTTGGTGCTGCCGGTCAGGCCGTAGAACAGCGACAGTCCATAAGCAAAGATCCCCGATGAGAACGCCCCGAGCAGCAAATACTTCAGCGCGGCTTCGTTCGACCGCTTATCGCGCCGCAGGAAGCCCACTAGAACATAGGTCGAGATGGCCATTAACTCCAGCCCGATAAAGATCAGGACGATGTCATAGCCGGCGGCCATGCACATCATCCCGACGACGGAGAGCAAGAGCAGCGCGTAGAACTCGCCATGGTTTTCGTGCTCGATTTCGAGATAACGAATCGACATCAGGATCGCGACAGCCGCCCCGATCAGGAAGAGATAGAAGAAATAGATAGCGAAGCGATCGACCACCAGCGAGCCCATAAAGCCGGTGAAGGTCGCGATTGCGATGCCTTGCTTTTCGGCGGCGTGGTAGGCGAGGTGAAGCTTGACCACGGCAGCGGCTGAAAACGATATGCCGATCAAAGCCGTAATCGCATTCATGCGCTTCCACTGCTTCGGCAGCATTAAATCAATCATCAGGATGCCGAGCGCAAACACGGTCAGCAGCAGCATCGGCAAGGCGAGCAGGTAGTCGGTGCTCGAGTACGATAAAGAAAAGGTTGTCAGCGAGGTGGTCACTATTTCATCCTCACTTGCCGAGCGCCGATACGTTGGCGCTCGCCGTGTTGACTGATGCCGGCGGGCTCGAAGCCCGGCTGTGTTTTGAAATACATACGCCGGACGCAGGCCTAAAGGCCTGCTCTACTTGAGTCGCACTTGACGCGGCGCTAAAGGCCTGCCCTACCTGAGTTGCGCCTGACGCAGGCCTGAAGGCTTGCTCTACCCGAGTCGCACTTGACGCTGCGCCAAAGGCCTGCCCTGAGCTTGTCGAAGGGCGCCGCTCTACCGGAACCGGGGACCGCGCTTTCGTCACGCCCGTTTGTGTTGGCGAGCTGCTTGCCGGAGATGTCTGCTTTGCCGGCGCTTTCGGCGCTTCGGGCAGCGGAGTAGCCGCGTCGGGATTCGGATTCGTCACCGGCTGATCGGCAACCACCGGTTTGGTCAGTCCTGGATAATCGGGGCGCACGGTTGCGACCAGATTGTTGACCGGGGTGGAAAGAATTTGGAAGAACGGCTTGGGATACAGGCCAATCCAGAAAGCGACCAGCACCAGCGGAATAAATGTAGCCAGTTCCCTTCCCGAAAGATCCATCAGCTTCTCGTTCTTAGGATTGTGCACCGAGCCGAAGAAGACGCGCTGGTACAGCCAGAGCAAATATGCCGCGGCCAGAATTACTCCCGGCACTGCCCAGACGGCCCACACCTTGTTCTCCATGAAGGTGCCTTGCAGAATGGTGAACTCGCCGACGAACCCGTTGAGCAGCGGCAACCCCATCGAAGACATGAACATGATCAACGTAATGGTGGCGTAAACCGGCATCACGCTGGAGATGCCTCCATATTCCGCGATCTCGCGGGTGTGCCGGCGTTCATACAGAATGCCGACAATCAAGAACAGTGCGCCGGTGGAGATGCCGTGGTTGATCTGTTGCAAAACCGAGCCGCTGAGTCCCAGCGGGCTTAGAGCAAAAATGCCGAGCGTGCAGAAGCCAAGGTGGCTGACCGACGAGTACGCTACCAGCTTCTTCATGTCTTTCTGCATCAGCGAGACAAGCGCGCCGTAGATGATGGCGATCAGCGAAAGCACGATGACGAACTGGCGCACCCACGGCGTCATCGCCACCGCCGGGAAGAACGGCAGCGAGAAGCGGATCAGGCCGTACGTTCCCATCTTCAGCAGGACGCCCGCCAGGATGACGGAGCCGGCAGTTGGCGCTTCCACATGGGCGTCCGGCAGCCAGGTGTGGAAGGGGAACATCGGCACCTTGATCGCGAAGCCGACGAAGAAGGCGAAGAACAACCAGATGGCCGCGTGCCCGCCAATCTTCGGCGCTGTCGCATAAAGATCAGGCAGGTAGAAGGTATAAACGCCGGTCAGGGTGTGGTGATGGAAGTACAGGAACAGGATACCGAGCAGCATCAGCACGGAGCCAAACAAGGTGTACAGGAAAAACTTGATGGCCGCGTACAGCTTGCGCGGGCCGCCCCAGATGCCGATCAGCAGGTACATTGGCACCAGCATGGCTTCCCAGAAGACAAAGAACAGGAACATGTCGTTGGCCATGAAGACGCCAAGCATGCCCGTCTGCAATACCAGGAACCAAACGTAGTATTCCTTGACCCGCTCCTGGATGGCGTTCCACGACGAGAGGATCGAGATGGCCCCGAGCAGCGTCGTCAGCATGATCAGCAGGAACGAGATGCCGTCGATGCCGATCACATAGCCGGCGCCGATGGAGGGTATCCAGTTGTTGGGTGCGCCCTCGACGAATTGGAAGCCAGAGCGGTCCTTCAACGCCCAGAACCACGGGATCAGTGGTACTGAGACTGCAAATCCCAGCATGCCGAAAATGTTGCCAATCCAGCGGATGGCGTCCTTGTTCTCCTTGGGCACTAGCATCAGGAGAATTGCGCCCACCAGCGGCGTAAATAAGATGATTGAAAGAATATGGTTGTACATTTTTGGCTCTTAGCCCTTAGCTGTTAGCTTTTAGCCGTCAGCTCAAACTTCTGTTCCACAAGTAAATTTGTCATCCCGAGCGAGGACTTCAGTCCGAGTCGAGGGACCTGCTTTTCTGCCGTCCCCGAGGGACCCGACTCGCGCGGGTGCCCCATCCTTGTCGCCCTCTTTTGGCGACAGGGTGGGCCCTACCACCGAATCACGTAATAAAAAATGAAACACACCAACCCGGCCACCATTACCAGCGCGTACCACTGCACCAGGCCCCACTGCACCAGGCGCACGGGATACGAAGCCAGTCTGGTCACCATGGCCAGGCCATTCACCAGCAGACCATCGATGATCCACTTGTCCCACAGCACGGACAGATTGCCCGTCATGCGCGTTGTCCAACCAGCGCCGTTCACAGTACCGTCAATGACGTCGGCGTCAAACTTCCAGGCCGCCTCTCCCAGCCCCATCGCACCCAATCGCACCGGTCCAACCTTCTTGCGGCCGGTGAAGACCCAGTCGTAAATTTCGTCCACATACCACTTGCGGAAGAGCGTTTTGTAGAAGCGCGGTGAAATCTCGCTGATCGGCTCTTTGTAGCCCTTGTCGGCTTTCTTATACGCCCGCTGGGCCAACCACCAGCCCACTACCGCCGCGCCCACCGAGGCGAACATCAACATGTATTCCATCGGGTCGGTGTGCTCGACCTGCTGCTCGCCCGAAGCTACCTGAGCAGCTTTGCCGCCTTCTTCCAAGACGACCACTTCCTTGGCGAATACTGGCTCGAGAAATTTCTCGAAGCGGTTCGATCCGCCCAGGCTGTGGGGCATGCCAAGATAGCCCGCGCCAATCGAACAGATCGCCAGAATGACCAGCGGCACGGTCATCGTCTTGGGCGACTCGTGGATGTGGTGCTCCACTTCGTGATTCATGCGCGGCTTCCCGAAGAACGTCAGGTAGATCAGCCGGAACATGTAGAACGAGGTCATCAGCGCCGTCAAAAATGCGATGTACCACAAATACCGATACGCGCCCGCCTCGCGCGACCATGTCTCCCACAGAATTGCGTCTTTCGAGAAGAAACCCGCGAACCCTGGAATGCCGGCGATGGCCAGCGTCGCAATCAACATAGTGCCGAAAGTGGTTTTGATTTTCGCTTGCAGCGCGCCCATGTGCTGCATTTCCTGCTCGCCGCTCATGGCGTGAATCACCGAGCCAGCCCCGAGGAAGAGCAGCGCCTTGAAGAACGCGTGCGTGAAGACGTGGAAGACGCCCGCAGCGAACGCTCCCACGCCGAGCGCCAGGAACATATATCCCAACTGCGACACCGTCGAGTACGCCAGCACGCGCTTGATGTCGTTCTGCACCAGCGCGATGGTCGCGGCAAAGATCGCCGTCAGCGCGCCGATAATGGCGACCGTCTTCATGGCATTGGGCGCCAGTACGAACAGTGCGTTGGAGCGCGCCACCATGTACACGCCAGCAGTCACCATGGTCGCGGCGTGGATCAGCGCCGAGACCGGCGTCGGGCCTTCCATGGCGTCTGGCAGCCAGACATACAGCGGGAACTGTGCCGACTTACCGCAGGCTCCAACGAACAGCAGCAGGCAGGCCGCAGTGATCACCGGATCGCCGATGTGAAATTGCCCGCTGCGCGCGAGATGATTGATGTGCGTGTATTGCATCGAGCCGAAATACCAGGCGATAGTGAACATGCCCAGCAGGAATCCGGCATCACCGATACGGTTCACGATGAACGCCTTGTTCGCGGCGGTCGAGGCGGAGTGGCGCTGGAAGTAGAAGCCGATGAGCAGATACGAACACAGGCCCACGCCTTCCCAGCCTACGAACATCAAGGCGTAATTGTTGGCGAGCACCAGGGTGAGCATGGAAAACATGAAGAGGTTCATGTATCCGAAGAAACGGTAATACCCGCCTTCATGTCCCATGTAGCCGATGGAGTAAATGTGAATCAGCATGCCCACCCCGGCCACGAACAGCAGCCAGATGCAGGAGAGCGGATCGAGCAGGAAGCCGGCGTCGGCGCGGAACTCCGCGGGTGTTCCGCCGTGCATGGGATACGTCATGGAGGCGTCGCCGGTGCCCATCCAGGTGTACATCACCTTCTCGAAAGGCTTGCCGGGATGGGCGGCGCTGTATCCCGAGTACTCCCAGACGGCGAGACACGCCCACGCAAACGCCAGCACAACCAAGCCGACGCAAATGCCGTTCACCGCCTGCTTCGACAGCTTGCGTCCAAACAAAAACATGCAAACCGCGCCGAAGGCGGGAAACAGCGGAATCAACCAAATGTGGTCTAAGAACATAGCAATTAGCCGTTAGCAACTAGCAAGCTGTCAGCTATCAGCTGTCAGCCATAAATGAAATCGCAATTCGCTTTTCGCCCTTCGCTCTTCTCCAGAAGATGAAGCCTGTCATCCTGAGCGCAGGCGCGCCGTCTTTGCGCGCCAGAGTCGAAGGACCCCTATAATCACGAAAAACTCTGCCGTCCTTACGGGACTCAGGTTCTTCCCTCCCTACCCAGCGCTCAACCACCCCAATCCACGCAAAGGCGGCGCGGCTTGGGGACCCCGGCACGCGCTGGGCTAAGCTTTCCCGTCCCGCTCCGCGGGACTGCATCATCGTCAGTGCAAAGATCGTCACAACCGCGGCATTCATGCCGCGTTTACCTTCCGGGCTAAAAGCCCGATCTACCTGGAACCGTCGACGCGGCGCTAAGCGCCGCACTACCAGTTCGTCTCTTCCAACTTGTTTCGCGGCCCTTGGATCACTGTCGCGCAAACATTCCAAAGAACAGTTCATGGCGCATCGGCCAAACTAAATCGCAAAAGACACATCGTGGACACGCCGTCTAGTCGAAACTGATAACTGGCCACTGGTCACTGACAACCGCTCCTTCACCACTTCAACAAGTCCACTTCATCCACGTTCACCGTCTCCTTGTTACGGAAGAAGGCGATGATGATGCCGAGGCCGACCGCTGCTTCGGCGGCCGCATCCGTGATCACGAAAATCGCGAACACCTGGCCATGCAATCCCCACAACCGCGAGAACGCCACCAGGTTCAGGTTTACGGCATTCAGGATCAACTCAATCGACATCAGGATGATGACCACGTTGCGCCGTGTCAGCACCCCGATGGTGCCGATGATGAACAGCGCCGCCGCAACCACGAGGTAATGCATGGTGGTGATTTCAGCCATGTATCAGGCTCCTGCCGGTCAGCTTCGTGTCAGGGCACGACTTTAGTCGTGCCGTCAACGCGGTTAAGAAAACGGCTTTAGCCACTGAGGCACAGGGGCTAAAGCCCGTCGGTGGTCGGACCTCTTGCGGCACGGCTGAAGCCGTGCCCTGACACAAAGCGATAGTGAAAAACGCGTAACTCACGCTCGTAAGTCCTCAAATCCTCTTCTTCGCCATGACCACCGCGCCTACGATGGCCACCAGCAGCAGCAGCGACGCAATCTCAAACGGCAGCATGTAATTGCCGTATAGCCAGACACCGATCTGTTGAGTGTTGTCGCCCTCGAGCCCGCGATAACTCTGGTAGAAAGCTGTCGGAAATGTGCCGCGGCCGGTGCGATATACGAACACCAGCAATCCACCGAGCGCCAGCGCCGCAAGGGTCGCCACGATCCACTGCTTGTTGAACTGATACTCGCGGATGTTCTGCTCCAGGTTCACCAGCATGATGACGAACAGGAACAGCACCATGATTCCGCCGGCGTAGAGCACGATCTGCACGGCAGCCACGAATGGCGCATACAGCATCAGGTAAAAGCCTGCCAGCGAGAGCAGCGTTACAATCAGCGACAGGGCCGCGTGCACCGGATTCCGCCGCGTAATCACCGCGATAGCGGAGACGATCGCCATGATCGCCAGAAAGTAGAAGAAGAACGGTGTGGCAATCGGTGTCATATCAATACTTAGCCTTTAGCAATTAGCTTTTAGCAATTAGCCTTTAGCAATTAGCCTTTAGCAATTAGCAAACCCAATACCTAGCGTTCCGATCCTTCCCTCACGTCGATTCCCCTCGCTTGTCATCCTGAGCGGAGGCGCGCCTCTTTTGCGCGGCGGAGTCGAAGGACCCCTATTGTTGCAAAGAACTCTCGGGTACCCCATCCTTTCGCCGCTTTTGCGAAAGGGTGGGAAACTATCAAACGTCTGCCATCCCGAGCAACGACTTCAGTCCGAGTCGAGGGAATTGCTGTTCTGCCGTCCCTGAGGGGACTCGGCCTCATTTCCCACTGTACCCAGCGCTGAAGCGCTGGGCTAAGCTCTTCCGCCCCATTTTGGGGCTGGACTTTGCGCAATCGTCCCATTCCGCCAACTCAGACCAAGTTGTCACACATGCTCTAAAAGCCAGCTTTACCCAAGCCTGCAATTGACAACTGACAACTGGCAACTGCCTCATTTCGCGTACCTCACCGGCTCCGGCCCGCGCTCCAGCGCTGCCTGGTCCAGCACCATGCCCTCGCGGCTATAAAGCGCCATTTCGTAATCCTGGCTCAGCTCCAGCGCATCGGTTGAACAAGCCTCGGCACATAACCCACAGAACATGCAGCGGCTAAGATCGTAGGTCCATGAGACAACTTCTTTGCGCTTAGTTGCCGGGTTACGCTCGCCCTTCACCACGATTAGTTGCTCAGGACAAGCCAGTGCGCACAGGTTGCAGACTATGCATAATGACTCGCCGGTATCGGGATTCGAGTTCAAGCGCGGCTGTCCGCGGAAGCGTTCGAAGATTACCGGCCGCTCCAGTGGATACTGCTCAGTAATTGCCTCACTGGGCGGTTGATAATGGAACGTGACCTTGAGGCCCTTTATCAGGTCAACCAATAGGATTTTGCGCACCAGCGGCGACAGACTCACGGCAGCACCCCCGGGATCGCCGCCGAGAGTTGCGGCATCAGGCCCCAAAGCGCGGTGGCAATCAGCACGCCCAAACCAATCGGCAGCAGTACTTTCCAGCCCACCTTCATGAGCTGGTCGAAGCGGTAGCGTGGGAACGTTCCGCGGTACCAGATGTACAAGTACATGAAGAAGGCAACTTTGACGACGAACCAGTAAATGTCTTGTATGCGAACCCGCACTGCCGGAATCAGCAGCACTAATCCGATGAATCCCAGCAGCGCGCCGAAGGTCCCCAGGCCTATCGTCTGAACTCGAAACTGGGGGATCCTTGGCATGCGTATGGTTCCCAACAAGCACATGGCTGCGAGTACGAAGAAGGTCAACGCTGGAAGGAACGAGAACGCCAGGTCCCAGGTTGGGCCGCCCAATAGCTTCGGAAATGGCCGTAGCCATCCGCCAAGCCACAAAGTCACCGCTATCGACGAGACCGCCAACATGGCCGAATACTCAGCCAGGAAAAACAGCGACCAGCGAAAGCCGCTGTACTCGGTATGGAATCCGGCGACCAGCTCCGATTCGGCTTCCGGCAGGTCGAAGGGAGCGCGGTTGGTTTCCGCTATCATTGCGATGGCGAACACCGCGAAAGCGACGAAGCCCAGCGGGAAAAACTTGAAGATGAACCAGGTGTGCTGGCTGGCCTGCGATTCGACGATGCCGATCATGCTTAGCGTGCCTGTGCCCGTCTGCAAGCTGGTCATCAGCACGGCCGAGACAATCGCAAGCCCCATAGCGATTTCGTACGAAACCATTTGCGCGCTCGAACGCAGGGAGCCCATCAGGGGGTAGTGCGAGTTTGACGACCAGCCCGCCATGATGATGCCCAGCACGCCCAGCGACGACACACCCAGCATGAACAGAACCCCGATGTTCATGTCGGTAACGGCGTGGGTTCGGCCGAACGGCACCACCAGAAACGTAGTGAACGCGGTCATGGTTACGACGACGGGCGCGCTCCAGAAGACAAACTTGTCGGCGTCCTGGGGAATAATGTCTTCCTTGATCAGCAGCTTGAGGGCGTCGGCGAAGGGCTGCAGCAATCCGTGCGGGCCGACGCGCATGGGGCCTAGACGAATCTGCATGTGTGCCAGGATCTTGCGCTCCAGCCAATTCATGCACAGCACAGCCACCGACACCCCGACGATCACCAGCAGGATGTAAATCGTGGCCCACAACATATTGCCCGCTTCGCCTGGGGTGACGTTGGAGCCGAGATATTTTGTGATGGCGTCAAGCATTTTCGTTTTCGCGCGTCGCTTTCCTCTTGGCCGGTTCTTCGTTTACGCTTAGTCGATTGCTATCGAGGTGCACAAGCAGATTAAGAGCTGCTCGTTTCCCTATGGTTCTCGAACGGCTGTATTTATTCAGCTTGCTAATGCATTCTCCGACAGCAAGATGTAGCTTCAATGCCTCCTCGAATCCAATCTTGATGTTCAACTTCTTAGTCCCTGGCGAAAGCTTTGCGAGCCCAGGTGAGGTGTGACTAAACCTGCAGCCGCCAAAGGTAAAGTCTCTCAGTTCTCCACTCATTCCGTGCCTCTGCCTTCCTTCCGGCATCGTATCCTGCGGTAAGTACCTAATGCCTGCCCGTCACCTGCTTTGAAAGGGCACGGCTTCAGCCGTGCCGACAAGGATCTCTTCGAGTGGCTTTAGCCACTGAGGGACCTCGTCTTTAACGATCCCTGGAAAAGCTGAGCAATATGGGTAATCGATCGCCCTCTTGACCAACTTTCTCCCCACGGGGTTCCGAAAAATGTAGTCAACGTGAATCTCGAAATCATCCCGATCGCGGATTCGATGGTCCGAGAACCCGCGCTGCCAGATCTCCATCGAACTACCTAGTTCCTTCTTCGCCCGATACGAAAAGCCGCCCTTTAGAAACTGAACCGCGCGCTCCGGAGTAATGGTGGCGTAATCAGCACGTGGAAGTGGTCGGGCATGAGTACGTATTCATGCAGCAGATAACCTCTTCCGCGATACGATTGCAGCGTCTCAACGAAGAGTTCGGCCCAGCGCACGTTCCTGAACAGAGCACGGCGCTGCCACGTTGATGCGGTGACGAAGTACGTATGCCCGATATTGGTGGCGTGCTCACGCGTAGGCTTCACAACTCGATTCCCTCAGGGGCTAAAGCCCAAACCTCTTTTACCTTCTTCGGCACGCCTAAAGGCGTGCCCTTTCAAAACTTCTCGTACGGCACGGCTGAAGCCGTGCCCCTTCAACCTAGCGGTCCACTTCTCCGAGCACGATGTCGAGCGTACCGATGACGGCAACCACGTCGGCCACCAGCAAACCGCGCACCATCTTGTCGAGGGCTTGCAAATTTACGAACGACGGCGGCCGCACCCGTACGCGGTATGGCTGCGTGGAACCGTCACTCACGATGAAATATCCCAATTCGCCCTTGGGCGCCTCGATGGAGTGATAGACCTCGCCCACCGGCGGCTTGATCACCTTGGGCACCTTGGCCATGATGGGGCCTTGCGGCAGGCCATCCACCGCCTGCCGAATAATGCGCACGGCCTGACGCATCTCCTCGATGCGCACCAGGTACCGGTCATAGGTGTCGCCATGCAGTCCCGTGGGAATCTTGAAGTCGAAGTCTTTGTACGACTCGTAAGGCTGAGCCTTGCGGAGGTCCCATTTCACGCCGCTGGCGCGCAACACCGGCCCTGTAACCCCCAGCGCAATGCAGTCTTCCGGCTTTAGAATGCCTACGCCCCGGGTGCGCTCCACCCAGATGCGGTTGGTGGTCAACAGTTCTTCGTATTCGTCGAGCTTGGGCAGGAAGGCATCGCAGAACTTCTTACAGTCCTGCTCGAAGCCGTCATAGGCCTCATAGATACAGCCGCCGATTCGAAAGGCATGGGTGGTGAGGCGCGCGCCGCAATACTTTTCGAAGATCTTCAGGATCTCTTCGCGATCGCGGAAGCAATAGAACAGCGGCGTGATCGCGCCAATGTCGAGCGCGTGCGTGCCCAGCCAGACTTGGTGGCTGGCGATGCGGCACAACTCCGTGAGGATGACGCGAATGTATTGCGCCCGCGGCGGAGCCTCAACGCTGAGCAGCTTCTCTGCCGTTTCGCAATAACCCAGCCCATTGGAAACCGCGGCGACATAGTCCATGCGGTCAACATAGGGATTGAACATCGCGTAGGTGCGGTTCTCAGCAATCTTTTCTACGCCGCGATGCAGGTAACCGATGACGCACTCGGTGCCCAGCACCTTCTCGCCGTCCAGCTTAAGGATGACGCGCAACACGCCATGCGTGGACGGGTGCTGCGGCCCCATGTTGAGGACAAGTTCGGTCGAATCAAGAAAAGTTTCGTCTTTGGTATCGAGATCGAGATAATCCGTGCGCGTTGAATCGTTCATTGTCGTCGTTTTGCTCTTCACTTTTCGCTCTTCGCCTCTTATCGCCTTCACGGCGGTGGAACCAAGGGCCTGTTTGCAAGCTGCTCGCAGGTCAGGTTTGTGTCAGGGCACGACTTTAGTCGTGCCGCCACTGGCGTCTAGAACGACGGCTTTAGCCGCTGTCTAACAGGGGCTAAAGCCCACAAAATTTGTACCTCTTACGGCACGGCTGAAGCCATGCCCTGATACAAAGCGGTTTGGAAACGATTTACACATTTCCACTACTGTCCACTCTCGATGCCGAGGTTGATCTGCACCCATTCCTGGTCCTGCTGCAGGATTGGGTAATCCTTGCGCAGCGGGTGGCCCTTCCATCCGTCAGGGAGCAGAATGCGCTTCAGGTCGGGATGCCCGTCGAACTCGATGCCGAACATGTCGAAGACCTCGCGCTCCAGCCAGTTGGCGGTCTCCCAGATATCCACGGCCGTGCGAAGATGCTCGCCATCTTTGATCTGCGTCTTGATCCGCACACGCTGGTTGTGGCGGAACGAATAGAGGATGTAAACGATGTCGAACTGCGCCTCGCGCTTGGGATAGTGAACGGCGGTAATGTCCACGCAGTAGTCGAACAGCTCGTCATCGCGCATGCGCAGCAGGATCTCGTACAGGATCGAGCTATCAACAATCAGGTATTTCTGCCCAACGTAGGTGCTAGCCTCCTTGATCCCGGAACCGTACTGGCTGCGCAGACGCGTGACCAGCTCTGCCTCCCAAGGCTCTGGCTTGGGGCCCTCGGGTTTCGGAGCTGGCTTGGCGGCTGCGGGCGTAGCAGGCTTGGCAGCAGCCGGCGCCGGATCAGCAGGTTTGGAAGCGACCGGGGCTGCGGCTTTTTCGCCAGTCGCGGGAGCCTTAACGGGCTTTTCGCCAGTCGCGGCAGCGGTTGGCTTCACAGGCTCGGCGGGCTTGGCAGTGATTGAGACTTCAGTCTTAGCAGAGGGCTCGGTTGGCTGCGTGACAGCTGATGCAGCAGAATTTCGGGATGTCTCAGGGGATGCCTTGGCGCTGCCCGATGCTGCTCCCTCGTCGGGCGACGCCGGCGCGCTGCGAGAGGCTGGCTCAGGAGAGACTGGGTCGGTTCCTTTGGTTTCGTCGGGCATTGCTAATTGTCTCTGTTTACCCTCTCCGCAGTTTCTCAGCGACCTTTACTTGTAACAGCTTCGGGGCGTCGTCATCTTGTGCGAGGGTCACGCGGCGCTGTGACCATAATCACATCGTTTCGCAGACCCGCCATAATGGCCGTTCGGGCAGGTCGTCCACTCACCCAGCATTTGCTCCGGTAGTGTGGCGCTTCAGCTGCATCATTCATGACGTCACGTTGTCATCCTGAGCGGAGCGCTCGCGAAGAATTTCCGACCCGCTTCCCTTGCGGGTCGGGCGGGCACGGAGTCGAGGGAACCCTATTACCGCGCAGATCGCTCGCGCCATAGGGTTCCTTCGACTCCTCGCTACGCTCGTCGCTTGATTACATAACGACGTCGGCTCCAGACTCGAGTACATTGATGGTGCAATCCGATCAAGCGGCTCAAGAAGGAGCCGACCATGTTGATTATAGGATGCGATTACCATCCCGGGTTTCAGCAAGTAGCGATCTTTGACAGACAGACGGGCGAGATCAGGCAACGGCGACTGGGGCATCCGCAGGAGGCCATGGAGTTCTACCGTGGTTTACCCGCGGGGGCGCTGGTGGGGATCGAGAGCACGGGTTTCAGTGGGTGGTTCGAGCGCCTGCTGGAAAGGCTGGGACATGAAGTATGGATGGGCGATGCCACGCAGATCCGGGCCTCGATGACCCGCAAGCAGAAGACGGATAAGCGGGATGCCGAGCACATCGTCAAGTTACTGGCGGAAGGGCGGTTTCCGCGGATCTGGGTACCGTCAGCGGCGGACCGGGATGCGCGGCAGTTGCTGATGCATCGCCACAAGCTGGTGCAGTGGCAAACCCAAGTCAAGAATCAGTTGCAGTTTCTGGCCCTGAACCAGGGCCTGCAGCTGAAGTGGAGACTGTGGACGCGCAGCGGACGGCAGAAACTGGAAGCGCTGTCCTTAGCTCCGTACGCGGCGCAACGGCGGGCGAGCTTGCTGGGACTGCTGGACCAACTGGAGCAGCAGATCGCCAGCTTGGATGGGGCGGTGCTCCGCGAAGCCGAGGCGCGACCCGCAGCGGTGCGGCTGATGAGCCATCCCGGAGTAGGGCCGGTGATCAGCTTGGCCTTCGTGGTCACGCTGGGCCCGGTGGAGCGCTTTGCCGGGGCGCGGCAGGTGGCCAGCTACTTGGGGTTGATTCCGCGGGAGCGCTCCAGCGGGGGCAAACAGCGGCTAGGCGGCATCAGCAAGCAGGGCAACTCGTTTGTGCGCTACCTGCTGGTGCAGGGCGGGCACAGCGCAGCGCGTTTGGATCCCGAGCTGAAACGTTTTTACGGCCATTGCAAGCACACTCACGCGCACGCGGGAGTGGCCAAAGTAGCGGTGGCCCGCAAGCTGGCGGTGCGGTTGTACTGCATGTTGCGCGACGGCATCGACTATGCCGAGTGGCGCAGCCGCCGGCGCTCGCCTGCAGGTGAGCCCGAGTCATCCTGTGGTCGAAAGTAGACCGAACGCTTGAGTGGGCAGCCTGCCTCCCGGCCGCAGAGGGCGGGGAGATCGCAGCAGTAATCATGGGCCAACCTCCCCGCGGGGGGAACGGGAGGCCCGAAGAGATGGCTGGTGGGAGTGCCGGTGACGGTCCCATCGCCGGATTACAGAAGAACGAGCCGAAGATCGGATGCAAGGAAAGACAAAATCTTCAGCTAAGGAACGAAGCTCAGCTATACCGCGCTGTGCTTCGTTCCTGGCCCCATGGTAGGCGAGCCGGAAGCGGCGTCAAGGGTCGAGATGAACGCCCAAGAACGGCGCCCTTGACCCCGCTTCCGCCTCGCAGAGGATTCGTGTGCTCTTGACAACGCCGACGTCGTTATAGACAGGATGACACCCAAAAACCTACGGGCGCTCACGAATAATCCAACAAGCGCCGCATTGCCCGAGCAAAATCCCAAAAACAAATCCCCATCCGCGTCGTGCAACGCGAATGGGGTCGATTCTTCTGCGCTGGACGGCCATTACAGCTACACCCACTCCAGCGCGCCTTTCTTCCAAATCCAGATGTACCCGACGATCAAGATGCCGAGAAAGATCAGCATCTCCAGCAAACCAAACAAACCCAGCAGCTTGAACTGCACGGCCCAGGGAAATAGGAAGATGGTCTCTACGTCGAAAACCACAAACAGAATGGCCACGATATAAAAACGGATGGTGTAGCGGCCACGCGCGCTGTCGAAGGGCGTGATGCCGCACTCATAGGGCATCAACTTGGTCTTGAAGGGGTTACGGGGCCGGACGATGTAGAAGAGTGCCAGGGTCCCGGCTGCCACCAAAAACGCCAGGAAGGCGAAAATGAACATCGGCACATAATTCTGCGGCATAAAGTGCTGTCTCGATGGTCGCACCGAAGCGCGATCCGAATATGAATGAACGAACGCGCCACTATACCGCCTCACGGGACGGGATTCAATGACATGCGTCACAATTTCTGATCGGGGGTGAGAATTCTGTGGAGCGAGGAACCGCATCGCTCCGACGGGGCGCCGGCGGAGTAAAAGGGTTTGCGTTCGGCTCCCGGCATGGCACTATGGCACTATGGATATTTAGCCGCGCGCTGCACGGCTTGGAAGGACGAGGCGGTGAAAAAGATCGCAGTGCGGATTGCGGTGTTTGCGTTAGGAGTGTGGTTAATCTTTTTCGGCTGGCATAAGGGACACGCCGAATTGATCAACTTGCAAAATAGCCCTGTTACCCCGAGCAGCAGCTATTCTCCGGAGATCCTTGCCATGGGAGGCGGGTTCCTTCTACTGGTGGCCTTCGCGCCTTCCCCGGCAACATTGGGGCGCTGGATGTCCCGCAAGCGGCGTAAGCCCGTGCCGCATGCCCGCTTCCGCCGCCAGCATAAGAGCTAGGTCAGCTGCCTGAGCCCGGTATCACAGCGATTGCAGGAACTGCAGTAGCGCTTCTTGGTCCGCGGAAGGTAACCTCCGAAAGCTCTTGGCGGCTTTCTCGGCTTCTCCCTTATGACGAACAATGGCATCGCGCGGTGTCAACGATGCGCCGTCGTGCATGAGGCGGGTCCTCATGCGCACTCCCCACAGTGGCGCGGTACGAATGCGATAACGGGTCGGCTGAAAGTTGTTGGGCGACATCTCCTTCCAGGTGTATTTGGCAAAGGCCCGCCCATAGTGTTCGGGGACGGGAATAACAATGCCGTCGCCGGTGCCAACATCGTGCAGCAGAAAATCGCTATAAGGATAGAACTGCTTCGACCCCAGTGCGTCGGGAACCGTGAAGGCTCCGCCGTCGACCTTTGTTCCTGCTGGCGCCGTGGTCATCGTGGGCACGTGGCAGTCGTTGCAGCCAATCTTGTCGAATACTTCTGAGCCGCGCTTCGCCTTGTCGGTAGCAGCAAGGCTATGGTCTGGTGGTGGCACTTTGCTGGCGCGCACGAACCGTGCGAAGTGATCGATGTCGGAAAGGCCGTCTGGACCCGGTTTGTCATTAGGCTCTGCAACGGTGTTGCAGAGGTTTGTGACCTCGTCCGGCTGAAGGCGATTCGTAATGCCCATTTCGTTCAAGTAAGCATCCGCCGCGAAGGAGAGCAAGCTGGCATGCTGGTCTTTCCAGCCAAAGCGGCCGATACCGGTCTCGCCCGGAGCCTCGAGTATCGGGACCCGCAATGCCAGCCCGCAGATCTTGCCGTGGCTCTTGCGGCATTGTTCCTTCGCCATATCGATGAGCGCCTGGTCCGCAACGGCTTCTACAAAACCGTCGCCCAGCAGATTTAGCGACACACGAAAGGTACGAACTTTTTCTGTGTCGGGAACTCGCTCCTGTATCTCGGTATCTGGAAACGCACCATTGGGACAGATGGCGCGATCATTCACCAGCGTGCGGCCGGTAATGACTTCCTTGCCATCAGCAATCGGAATCGCTGGGTTCTCGAACTCGCCGTTGCTGCCAACATGCCCAACGCGCAGTTCGTTCACCTGGCTGGGTCCGCCCGAGACTGGGTTCTGGTGGCATTCGCGGCAGGACTGCGCGTTGTAAAGCGGCCCCAGACCGTCGCTGATCTGTTCTACTTCCTCAAACGTCGTCTGGTCCGCCTGGTGCGTGGCATCGTCCACCAGCCCATTGCTCTTGTTGTCGAATCCGGCTGGGGCCTCGTTAGATGCAGGAGTCGCGGGAATCAAACCCACTGCGAGCACCAGCACTGCCATGAGAAACATCGGAAGGACGAGACGCATCTGGGGCCTCCTCTGCTATGTATCAGACCTGAAATTCTGCGCACAGGTAATCCCGATGTCAAGACTCATTCTTGTAAGCGGTCCGCTGATACCCGACATGAAACAAAGCCGAACGATCCCTGGCGCCGTTATCTTGTGAGGTGTCGTTTGGTAGCATCTGATGACGTACGTCACAAATTGCTGACTTCGTGCCGTGTTAGTTTTGTGGTCGGCGCAGACTGATGGCAAAAAATACTGGCGACCGCCCCGGGACTACTATGACGAGAGCAGACGGCAGGCCATCGCTGAGATTGCTGCGAAGCTTCCGGCGCTCGTCGATAACCGCGATGAAGAGGGCTATGTACTGATTCTGAAGAAGTGGTTCCCTGAGATGACGCCGGAGGAGCTAATTGAAAGGATCAAGCGCTTTCGCGCCGCCGTGGCGGAGAAACACGGCGATCGATGATTTCGTGAGACTCTTTGACCGTACGCTCAAACTCTTCATCGCTCATTTTCTTCGAGCGCACGAGTGCAGATTTGGTGAAGTCAGAAATCAGTGACTCCATGGCGGGTTTCGGCTTTACGGTGGTCTTTGTCACTTGCGATTGCTTCTTCCTCGTACTCATGTGAGTTTAGCCTATCTGTCAAACCCTAAGCAGTATCATTCCGTTGAGATGCCATGAAATTCCTGAAAAGCGCCTACGCTCCCTCCTAACCTGCCTGTGAACGTTGGCCTCACACATCTATAATCAAGCTTCTCCAATTCTAGGCCCCTCGTGAAGCGCGGGGCTACCAGGACCACTGTGGCACTTGACCAGAAAATCTACGAGCTTCGAAAAGAAAAGCTGAAGCAGATCGAAGCGCTGGGGCAGTCTGCCTATCCCTATCGCTACGAAATCACTCACACCGTTCCCCAGATCCTCGAGGCGTACTCGTCCAAGACCGGCCCGGAACTCGAGTCTCCACGCGTGAACGTCAGCGTCGCCGGACGGCTGATGTCCATCCGCGTCCAGGGGAAAGCCGGCTTCGCGCACCTGCAGCAGGGCGGGCGGCGCTTGCAGATTTACGTCCGCCTCGACAATGTCGGCGAAAAGGCGTTTCAGCTTTACAAGCTGCTCGACCTCGGCGACTACATCGGCGTAAAGGGCTATCTCTTTCGCACCCGCACCAACGAGTTGACGGTACACGTCGAGGAGATCACCTTCCTGGTCAAGGACCTGCTTCCGCTGCCCGAGAAATGGCACGGCTTGCAGGATGTGGAGACGCGCTATCGCCGCCGCTACGTTGATCTAACCATGAATCCTGAGGTGCGCGAGGTCTTCCTGAAGCGCGCCAAGGTGGTGCAGTCGATGCGGCGGTTCCTTGACACCAACGGCTTCGTCGAAGTCGAGACTCCGATGATGCATCCCATAGCCGGCGGCGCCGTGGCCAAGCCATTCATCACCCACCACAACGCGCTCGATGTCGACCTGTATCTGCGCATCGCGCCTGAGCTTTATTTGAAGCGGCTGGTGGTCGGCGGCATGGACCGCGTGTACGAGATCAATCGCAACTTCCGCAACGAGGGCATCTCGACCCAGCACAATCCCGAGTTCACCATGCTGGAGTTCTACATGGCCTACGCCGACTACCGGGACATGATGGACTTCACCGCACAAATGCTGGCCCAGGTAGCGCGTGATCTGAACGGTACGACCATCGTGCACTTCAACGGACACGAGATTGATTTTGGAAACTTTCAGCGCCTCTCCATGCGCGAAGCCATCATCAAATTCTGGCCCGAAAATGCTGGAGATAAGCCGGAGATGAGTGATTTCTCCAGCGCCGAGCAAATTGCCGCCATTGTGCACCGCTACAATGCGGCGAATCCGCACCTCCCCTACGATCTAACGGCGCCCAACGGCAAAACGATTGCCGATATTTTCGAGTTTATCGCCGAGCCGCACCTTATTCAGCCGACGTTCATCTACGACTTCCCTCTGGCAATTTCGCCGCTGTCGAAGAACAAACGCGAGCCGGAGGAGAACGCCGAGTGGGTCGAGCGTTTCGAAATCTTCATCGGTGGACTTGAGATTGGCAACGCTTTCAGCGAGCTGAACGATCCCGAGGAGCAGCGCCGCCGGTTTGAGTTGCAGCTCAGCGAACGCGCGCGCGGCGACGAAGAAGCCCATCAGATGGATGAAGACTACATTCGCGCCTTGTCGTACGGGCTACCGCCGGCTGCGGGCGAAGGCGTCGGTATCGATCGCCTGACCATGCTGCTGACCGACTCACGTTCCATCCGGGATGTGATTCTCTTCCCGCTGCTTCGTCCCCTGAAGCGCGAAGAAGAAGAGGAACTGGAAAAAGCCGAGGAACAGGCCGAGAAGACCTAGAGCGCACTCATAAAAATGCCCCCCTCTTTCGAAGGGGGCGTGAGCCTTCAGGAGAATTGTGGGATCAAACTGATTTCGCCAGCAGCTCGCGCAGGCGCAGCCGAGCCTGATGAATTCCGATGCGTGATTCCTCTTCACTGAGTCCAAGGGTGCGCGCAATGCGAGAGTGATCGTAGCGTTCCACGTCGTGCATCAGGAAGATCATCTTTTCTGTAGGGGGCAACTGAACCACAGCGCGTTCCAGCTCAACACGTAATGTGTTACGGCGCACCGACAACACTCTCTCGCACGGGGCGCAATTCAGGGTGAGGACTCCAAGAGGCATGTATTCGCGCAGCTGCCTGATCAGACAGCCATCAATTTCTTCTGGCGTTGGGGTATCACCCTTCGCAAATACGCGACAGAACGTCTGGGTCATCAACTCGGCTGCGTCAAGCTCGTTGTCCGTCATCCAGAATGCCAGGGCATACACGCGATGGCGATTCTGCTCGTAAGTTTCGTTGTAGCTGTCTACGCCGCGTCGCACTATCGTAGGTATGTATGTTGAGAAACCAAACGTTTTCGCTTCCTGCACCGTATTCATGACTTCCCCCCTGGGTGAGTTCAACCGTTGTGAAATTGGCTCGAAGTCGTCTACGTATTCGCTATCTGCTCAGCAACACCTTAGTACTGTGCAATCAGCTTGCCCAAAACTGCCGACGGCTAGGAGTCGGCAGTAGAAAATCCATAAGACATTGATAATATTATGGGATAATTGAATCTAATCAAGCTTAGCTACGACTGGTAATTCATGATTTCAGGCCGGAATTGCGTCGCAAGCTGGCAAATATTGGGTCTCTCTCTGCCGTAAGTTGGTATCGCGATGCCAACCCTTGTGTTGGGGGTGTGTAAGTTTTGCAAAATTCCACCCGGTTAGGAACAACCTCTTTGATCCGGGTGCGAATTTCTGTAGCGGTCTGGGCCGAAGTGGATAGAATCGAGCGAACGACGTCAGCGCGATTGCCCTTGAGCTTTCATTATGGCCGATGAACGCATTCTGGTAGTTGACGACGAGACCGCAATCCGGGAAGTCGTGTGCTCCATTTTGAGCCAGGCAGGCTTCGACTGCCGTCCCGTCACCTCCGCGAAGGAAGCGCTCGCCCTGCTACATTCCGACGAAAATTACTCGCTGGTGTTGTCTGACGTCATCATGGAAGGAATGGATGGCTTGTCGTTGTTGTCGCGGATCCGTCAGAAACATCCTGACATGCCGGTGGTCATGGTTACTGCAGTCCACGACATTTCGGTAGCCTTGGCTGCTATTCGAAACGGTGCGTACGACTACCTGCTGAAACCCTTCGAACGCGAACAACTGCTGGCTATCGTTCGCCGGGCTGTGGAAAATCGTCGCCTGAAGCTTGAGAATCTGGCCTACCAGACGAAGCTGGAATCACTGGTCGCCGCCCGTACCGATTTGCTTCGTCGCGCTCTTGCCGACCTAGAGCGCTCCTACGACATTACCCTGGAGGCACTGGGAGATGCGCTCGACTTGAAAGATGCGGAAACCGAGGGCCACTCGAAACGCGTGACCGCCTTTACCATCGCCATTGCCAGAGCCATGGAGTTGCCCCACGACGACATTCGCATCATCGCCCGGGGGGCGTTTCTCCATGATATCGGCAAAATGGCGATTCCCGACGCGATCCTGCGTAAACCTGGCAGGCTAAGCCCAGAAGAACAAGAAATCATGCGCCGGCATGCCTTGCTTGGTTACCGGATGTTGCGCAGAATTCCCTTCCTTCGCGAGGCCGCCGAGATCGTTTACTCACACCAGGAATGTTTCGACGGCAGCGGGTATCCACGCGGGCTAAGGGGCGATCAGATTCCCCTGGGAGCTCGCATTTTCGCGATTGCTGATACCTTTGACGCCATTACGTCGGATCGTCCGTATCGCGCCGCGCAGTCTATTCCAGCAGGACGTCGGGAAATTGAGCGTAATGCGGGACGGCAATTCGATCCTGAGATTGTGCAAGTCTTCCTCTCCATCTCAGAGCACATATGGCATGAATTGCGCACTGAAATCGGAGTTCCAACCGCGAAGTAAGGTGGTAACAATCTCTGTCGCTGGGAGCCGATGAAGTACTAGAACTGGTTTCCTAAAGGAGTCAACGAATGAGTGAGGTTCTGTCGGACGCTGACGTTCAGCAAGCGCTACAGAAGCTTCCCGGCTGGAAGAAAAACGGAAACGCGATTGAGCGCAATTTCCAGTTCACAAACTTTCTGCAAGCTATGGATTTCGTAAATCAAATCGCGGAAGCCGCCGAAGCCCTGAATCATCATCCTGACATTCACATTAGTTACAACCGGGTAACGATGGTATTGGTCTCGCATGACTCCGGTGGAGTTACGCAGCGCGATGTCCGGATGGCGGGAAGAATCAATGAACTGGCGCCCTCTCCGTCGTCCTCCTAAGCGCCTACCCAGTCAGCACTTAGTGTCCGAACTGGGTGCTTGGCTCCAATGACTCCGCGATGCGATTCAACGCAGCCTGGAGGCGATCAAGTTCCCTTTGCGCGCTCTCATTCCATTCCAGCCAGCGGTCTGGCGTCGCGTGGAAATCGTCGAATATAGCACGCAAGGTGCTTCTTCCCCACTCGCTCAACAAAAGAGCCCCAATACTACCAATTCCCAGAACCGTAAGTGGCACATACCATCTGCGCATTGGCCGCTCCTTACTCCGACCTTGGCGTTAACAACTATCAGCAACTTACCTTTTTAGATTCGCGTTTTCAATATTTGGATGACACATTCGGCGTGAAAGTGCATGGCGAGTTTGATTCTGGGAATCGAGAACACCCAACCACTTCCCTAACCGGGAATTCGTGCAAGGCTGGCAATTTCCCACGTTCTTTCCAAGGAAAGGTCCGGTGGCTTCGTCTTTGGTCAAAGCTATTCCACCGGACTATGATTTCAAAGGAAAGGAGCCACGTCTCCGCGGCTTTCGGCCGATGTGTCGGCGCTGGAGAGGTGCGTGGCAGATACCCACATAGGACTCAGAAATTGCCAGTCCATCGCGTTCGCAGTCATGTTTTTTCTCGGCTCACTCTACGGGCTGACGCCGCTGATGGCGCAGGATCGCTCCATAACTCCCATCCCCAATACAGTATGGGTCGGAGCTGACGGCAAGTTCGAATCCGAGCCTGACACTGTGCTGGTGCAATTTAGTATTTCGGCACAGGAAGACAAACTGCAGGATGCGAACCAGAAAGCCAGTCGGGCGGCGGAGCAGGTGCGGCAACTGCTACGCTCCAACGGCCTCGACCCCAAGGACGCGCAGGTCGGCCAGTTCTCCGTGCAGCCGGTGTATGACTACAAGACCCCGAAGCGCAAGCTGGTTGGCTATCGCGTAGACACCAACATCAGCATCAAGCTGAAGGACTTCTCCAAAGTGGGGCCGATTACCGAGGGCCTCGCCAACATGACGGACGTGACCGGGGATCAATCTCTCAGCTATCTTCTCGACGATATGGAGGCCGCCAAAGTTAAAGCTGTGGAAGATGCGTTGCCGCGTGCCCGTGCCATGGCTAATGCGGTCGCGCGCTTCGGCGGCCGTACCCTGGGCGAGCTGTCTTATGCGTCCGTAGACGCATACGAGCCCACCCCGATTCGCCCCATGGTTTTCGCTAAAGAGGCAACTGCAGTAACGATGGGTGCTCCTCCCGCTCCCACGGCAGAGTTTGGAGCGCAGAAGATCACAGTTACCGCTCATGTGAACGCCTTGTACACGCTGAAGTAGAGTGTCGGAGTTGGGGTTGTTGCCCCGATAAGCTCGCCGATTTCGCTTATCGTTGAAGCATTTGTCGCACTCTACTTCTCTTCCCTTCTTGGCAAGTCTCGCGACCCAGATCGTTCAAGTTATTATGTTGGAGACACTGGTGCTTGCCGAATGTCGAATGCCTTCATCTGCGACGCCATCCGAACGCCTTTCGGCCGCTATGGCGGATCGCTATCCTCTGTCCGTACGGATGATCTAGCAGTGATTCCGATCAAAGCCCTGGTTGAGCGCAACTCTTCCGTGGATTGGAGCGCGGTTGACGATGTAATTCTGGGCTGTACGAATCAGGCCGGAGAGGATAACCGTAACATCGCGCGCATGGCGCTGTTGCTCGCTGGCCTTCTGCAAACCGTGCCTGGCTCAACCGTGAATCGTCTCTGCGGCTCCAGCATGGACGCCATTTCTGTTGCCGCCAGGGCGATCAAGACCGGAGAGAATTCCCTGGTGATCGCTGGCGGCGTGGAGAGCATGTCGCGGGCGCCGTTCGTCATGGCAAAGTCCGATGTTGCTTTCTCCCGCGGCGTGAAGTTGGAAGACACCACCATCGGCTGGCGCTTCGTGAATCCGCTGATGAAAGCCCAGTATGGCGTGGACTCCATGCCGCAAACTGCCGAGAACGTGGCGGAAGAATTCCATATCTCGCGACAGGACCAGGACGCCTTTGCCTATCGCAGCCAGCAGCGTACAGCGGCTGCCATTAAGAGCGGAGCTCTCGCGGAAGAGATTGTTCCGGTCACAATTTCTGGCCGCAAAGGTGTGCCCGTCGTCGTAAGCCAGGACGAGCATCCTCGTCCCGATACAACGCTCGAAGCGCTGGCGGCGCTGAAGCCAATCGTGAAACCAGATGGCACCGTCACCGCCGGCAACGCCTCGGGCGTCAACGATGGCGCCTGCGCGCTGCTGCTGGCGTCGGAACAGGCCGTGACCCGCTACGGTCTTACACCAAAAGCGCGCGTGGTCGCCTCGGCGTCGGCGGGCGTCGCACCGCGCATCATGGGCATGGGACCTGGTCCGGCGACACGCAAGGTGCTTGCTCTGGCCAAACTCAACATTGCGGATATGGACGTAATCGAATTGAACGAGGCGTTCGCCTCTCAGGCGCTCGCTGTACTTCGCGACCTTGACATTCCCGATGATGCCCCCCATGTCAATCCGAACGGCGGAGCAATTTCAATTGGCCATCCTCTGGGCGCCAGCGGAGCGCGGTTAGTCACCACTGCGGTATTGCAACTGCAACGCACCGGCGGGCACTACGCCCTGTGCACCATGTGCATCGGCGTCGGCCAGGGCATTGCGCTAGTGCTGGAGCGCGTGTAATCCTGAGCAGTATCCTGAATTATCCGATTTCGCTTAGCAGTGTCCGGCTCCAGACAGAAAAGAGCAGGCAGCGGCCCTACACTTCCCGCAATCTAACTAAAACGGGGCCGCTCGAATGGACGAGAGGAAACCGTCGCAACGTGGTGGTGATTTCGAACACGTCCCGAACCTGAGAAGGTCGCGCGTGGTGGAATCGTACTGCCCGAATTGCGGGCTCTTCGTGGGCGCAAGTCCTGACCCGAGGTTGCTGTTAGCGGCTGAACTCGCCCATACGTGCCCCGAGTCGCTCAAATTCTTTGAGCCGCGGAAGTAGTTTTCAAGACGTGAACTGCTCCGCTGGATCGTTTCCGCAATAGACAATAGATATGTCCGGTTTGCACGGGTAGTGCGGGCGTTCAGGCCTGCGGACAGGGCAAGAAGAAAATTGCTTAAGCCGCTGAGGTCGAAGTCCTCAGCGGCTTAAGCGGGGTGCTTGGTCGCCGGGAACGCGGCGCTGAAGAGGCCGTTACGAAACTCCTGCCGTCCGCTAAAGCGGACTCAGGATTTCCCATTTGCTGTCACCCAGCGCTCAACCACCCCAATCCACGCAGAAGCGGCGTGGCTCGGGGACCCCGGCAACCGCTGGGCTAAGCTCTGCCGCCGCGCGGCGGCTGGCGGATGTTTTGTCCCACCGTAGCAGATCAGTAGTGGGTTTCGTAACAGCCTCTGAAGCGCCGCACTGCCCGTACCGACGGATACAGTAATCCGGAACTGCCCTAGTGTAAATTGCGCGCCACTACTGTTTTTTCTGCAGCGCATCCACAAACTGCTCGGCCGCTTCCTTACGATCTCCGGAGTCGGAGGAGGCAATCAGCGCCGGAACTTCCGCGGGACATGCCTTCACGGCGGAACAGATGTTCACCGCGTGCGCCATATCGGCTTTCACGGTGGGATTCAGATCGGCATCCGTCGGCGCATCCAGAATGATCACGTCGGCATTCACGTCCTTGCCCAGATGGTTCTGCAGGAGATCGGGATAGTCGCGGATCTCGACCGTGCGTATGACGATCGGCCTACCGGAGGTGGTGCGCGGATTGGTGACTTGAAACTCCACAATCCGCCGGTCCATTTCACTGGCGTACGGTGAGCCGAGGTTACGGAAGACCATGACCGTCTCGGGCGTAATCTTGGGCTTGGGCTTGCACCCGATCAAGGCGGCGAACAGGAGCATTGCCAGGATTGCAGGCGTAAATTTGGGTCGCGAGGACATGCTCACATAATACCGTAGCACGCCTTGGTGTCATCTGGGGCGAATGTGTTTGCCCGAACGAATCGCTTGGAATGTCATCGCGAGCGGCGATGGCGGGTTGCCCGAGGGATGCTCTGAGTTTTTCGCGCGGCTCTCTCCGAGCCGCTATTTATGCCTTGAAAGAACCACCCTTTTAGACCAGAATGGCTTCCAACCTAGCAAGTAGTTGTAAGCCGGGGGTGGGCCGAGTATGAGAGCCGGTGGGGTGATCTGCTGCGTATGGTTGGGACTGTGCTGTTCGCTATACGGGCAGCATTTACCCAGGCTGGCGTCGCGGACTCCAGACATGGAATCACACCCGGCTCCGCATGGGGACTCACGCTCTAGTAAGGTTGCCGCAGTCGTGAATGTCTCAGCTCCGGTGCCCGGACTGGACCGCTTCCAGGTAGCTCACGGATTTCCGCACGCAAGCACTCTGGAAGAAGCTACTCAGCCGCTGCCGCCGCAGATCGCATGTACAGAGTTTCTTGTAGCTAAAGTTAAACCTACGGTTGACAATAATGCCTTCGATCACCTCGATTTCAGCGCGGCGGCGATCAAGTCGGCGTTCACCCATGAAAATCTGGTGAAAATGGGGCGTAACTTTGTCCCTGGACAACCGCTGCCCGACGCGCCGTCGTATGTGCCACTGACCACGCAGCAAAAGTTCGACCGGTTTTTGCGCTACAGCCACTCCGGCGGCTTCGCCTTCGACGTCCTGTCTGACTCTCTCTATTCGCAGGCCACCGGCGCGTACCCGCGTTTTGGCGGCGGCATGGAAGGCTATGGCAAGCGCTTGGGCGCATCGGTTGCTGGCGCCGAGGCGGGAGCGTTCTTCTCGGGCTTTCTTTTTCCGACGCTGTTGCACCAGGACCCGCGATATTTCCCGTCGCGCCAGTACGACATCTCCCAACGCCTGGCCTACGCCGCCAGCCGCGTGATTATCGGCCGCAGTGATTCGGGGCGAAATGTATTCAACAGCTCCCTCATTCTCAGTACGTTTGTGCAGTCTGCCCTTTCCAATGCTTACATTCCGTACCGCAATGAAACCGTCCCGGGCACCATCGAGAACGCGCTCGCGAACCTTGGCGGAATCGCCGAGTGGAATATCCTGACGGAATTCTGGCCCGACATTAAAGTTTTTCTCGGCAAGCATCACCCCAAGCTGCCCCATCACGAGCAACAGAAGACGGGCGGCAATAGTGTCAATCAGGTCGCGGAGAAATAGCCACAGTCGTTGGAATTCGAAATTTCCTTTGAAATTGTCATTATGTACCCACCATCCAGCAGCTGGAGGCCTGTATCGGAGGCGCTGCAACCCTCTTCGACAAAGAAGGAAATATCGCGAACGAGGGTACGCGAAAGTTCTTGAAGAATTTTATGGAAGCCTTCGCGGCGTAGATTGAGCTATTGGGTTGCGCGTAGGTCCCACATGGCTGCGCCCGAGTTCCAAGCCAGGCGGTATTTTTTCCCCGCTTCAACCGGAATGTCCACCGTGATCATTGCTTTGTCTTGGCGCATGGTGGCGACCCGAACACGGTCACCAGCTACAGTGCCGTCTTTGCCCGCATCCAGCTTTAACTGCAGCCATTCGTTGTTGCTTCGGTATTCGATCGTCATGGTCTCTGAAGAATCGTTCAGGACAATCGAAACCGCGTCGCCATTGCAATTCTGCTTCGGCGCCATCTGGCCCCTCGAACCGATTGCCGTCAACAGCACGGAAACAAGAATAGCTACAGCCGGCAAGACCCGCCTCATTGCTGCCCCCCTCTTCGTCCTAGCAAGTATCCCGCTACTGTACCGAACAAGCCCATCGCCGGGGCGATCTGATCATTACTGTAGCCCGCACAAATCAGAACCATCGTTCCGATAATAATCAGCGTAATGCTGTAGGCACGCATCGCGTCGTCGGCAGACGCGCTCTTACTTCTTAGGACAATCGACTGGGCAATAATTATGAGCACGCCAAGCGCGATGACAGCGAGAGTCAGTTCGCCCTCGGTGCTCGAAAGGAAGTGCGCGCTTGACACCGGCGCGCTTGTGGTCGCGCCCGACGGAGGTGCGTTCGCAATCTGCATTACAACCCTGCCAAATTACAGCCCTACCAAAACCCAACGGCGGCCAGATTACATCAAGCGAGACTCAATACTTTCCCGTTTAACACTGGCGAATGATTTTGCTCCATAATGCTGCGCGAGTCAAAGAAGTAATTGCCAGTTTTCCCGCATGACAATTGTCATCCCGCAGCGGTGACATACCACACTGGCGCCCGTTGCACACGCTCGGCGACAATCGTTCTTGTCAGCTTATTAACCACGGATCTTCACAAATGAAGGCTGATTTGTTGTAGTCAAGAATGCCAAAATCAAATCCGTCAGAATCCGTGAACACCCGTGATTGATTTCGTTTTTTCTGTGCCTCGGCCTCTGTTTAGCCCCTGGCACTTCTATAGCTGCGGCAATCGGTTGAAGTGGTTGAGAAAGCGGGAACCTGAACCACCGCCCGGGCGTACCAAGCAGTGGTCCCGCCCTTCCAAACTTGCGGTAACAATGCGATCCTAGTAGCACCACCCGGGAAGAGCTGGACCACCATTTTATGCGGGACCTGAAAGACGAGCTAGCGTCGTTGCGAATCGAGCGGGATGCACCCCGCCGGGGAAGTTGGCGCTGGCTCATCATCTTGCTGCTTCTTGCCGTTGTCGCCGGCGGACTGTATTTTGTGCGGGCGCGGCCGGCCTTCGGCGCCGTCGAGGTCCAAACGGTGACGCCCAGTGTGCAAAGTGGCAGCGGGCCGATGGCGGGCACGCCGATCCTTACGGCCTCAGGTTACCTGGTGGCGCGCCGCCAATCGGTAGTCTCGTCGAAGATTCAGGGACGAATCGCCCAGTTGCTCGTGGAAGAAGGCAGTGTGGTGAAGGAAGGTGATGTGCTGGCAACGCTCGAGAACGAGGACTATGTGGCCGCAATCGCCAAAGCCAAGGCAGACATCGAATATGCCAAAGCCGACTTAGCGGAAGCGCAGCGCCAGGAGCGTTTGCAGGATGACCTGTTCCGCTCCAAGGTAGTCTCGCAGGATGCGCTGGACGCCGCCAAAGCCAAGGTCGCGCTCGCCGCAGCCACCATCGATCAGGACAAGGCGAACTTGCTGGTTCAAGAGGCAAACCTCGACTTCACAACCATTCGCGCGCCGTTCGCTGGAGTAGTGGTGAAAAAGATGACCGAGGCGGGCGAGAGCGTTGCGCCCATTCCTCCGGGCGTAAATATCTCGACCTCGTCGGGTGCCATCGTCGCCATCGCCGACATGAATTCGCTGGAAGCGGAAGTGGACGTGAACGAGGCCAACGTGGCTGAGCTTCAGTCAGGCCAGCCGGCGGAGATTTCGGTGCAGGCCATTCCCAACCATACATACAAGGGAGTGCTGCGCCAGGTCATTCCCACCGCCGACCGAACCAAGGCGACAGTGACGGTGAAGACTACGATCCTGGACAAAGACAAATACCTGAAGCCGGAGATGAGCTGCAACGTTACCTTCCTGCAACCGCAGAAGCGGGCGGCGAACACAACCGCCGAGCCCAAGCGCATTGTGACTATTCCGAAAGACGCAATCGTCACACGCGACGGCAAGTCGGTGGTCTTCCAGATAGCGGACAACAAGGTCCACCAGCTTCCGGTGGTTACGGGAGCCGATCTGCGAGGCCAAGTCATCGTCACCAGCGGGCTGGTAGGGTCAGAAACGCTGGTGAGTAATCCGCCGGACAAGCTGAGGGACGGCAATGCGGTGAAGGTGAAGAGCTGATAACCGGGTGTGGTTGGTTGGAGTGAGGTTGTCTTCGTGGAATTGTCATTACCAGCGAGGCTAGGAATCTGCTGTTGTTTGCGTCCGGAACGACCGCTGGGGAGACGTTAGATTGTCCCGGCCTGAAGACCGCAGCCGCAGATGTGCATATAGAGAAAGAAGTTGAGGCCAAATGTTAGAGAGTAGCACTTAGATGTCATAGTTTACATAATTTCCGTACCACCATTTGGCAGGTATACTGCTCGGCCATAAGTGGTATTAAAGGCCCCTAGCAGTCCCTAGGATCGACGCTAACATTTGGAACGACCTTCCCGCTTGCCCGGAAAGAGTGGGTGGCCTTAAATCGCCGCCTAGAGGCCCTGCTGTATGTTTCCCGTTTTGGGAAAAATGGACTCATGGACGAGCGCAGGGCCAAGAGCCGAATTACGACTCGATTAAAGATATTGGAGAAATCATGAGCACAACCGAAGTCGCGACGAAGACCGGCGCGGTAAGCGTGCAGAACGTTCGCAAGTTTTATCAGCGCGACAGTATGCAGATCAAGGTGCTGGACGGCCTCAATCTAGAAGTGCCGCAGGGCGAATTCCTGGCGCTGATGGGACCGTCCGGCTCAGGCAAGACGACCCTGCTGAACCTGATCGCGGGAATTGACCGCGCCACCTCGGGACGCGTTGTGGTCGCCGGCACCGACCTTGGCCCGCTCTCGGAAGGCGAACTCGCCAAATGGCGCAGCCGCAATATCGGCTTCATCTTCCAGTTCTATAACCTGATCCCTGTGCTCAATGCGGCAGAAAACGTCGAGCTGCCGTTGCTGCTCTCTCCTCTTTCTAAGCGCGAGCGTCGCGAGCGCGCCATGACTGCGTTGCGCATTGTGGGATTGTCCGACCGCTACAAGCATTATCCCCGCCAGCTCTCCGGTGGGCAGGAGCAGCGCGTCGCCATCGCGCGCGCCGTGGTCACCGATCCGACTGTACTGGTTGCTGACGAGCCCACCGGCGATCTCGACCACCAGAGTGCGGAGGAAATTCTGGATCTGATGCAGACCTTCAACAAGGACTTCGGCAAGACCATTGTGATGGTGACCCACGATCCACGCGCCTCCGAGCGTGCTCACATCCAGCGGCATCTGGACAAAGGAGTGCTGACGAACTGAGTGAAGCCATCGCGTGGGGGAGAATCGTGGAACCTTGGCAAGACGCCGAGCCCAAAGGGCGACAGAATCTTAGCCCAGGACGTGAGTCCTGGGTGAAAGTGTCAAACAGTAAGGAGTCCCTTCAGGGATGGCACCCGTATTGTGTCGTCCCTAAAGGGACTCGGGAGTCATACCCTCCTGCCCCAGCACTCACGTGCTGGGCTACCATTGTGTCGCCCTGCGGGCTAGTTAGCTTCTGACGTTGTAATACAGCGCTGGATTGATGAGTTGAAGATATGAAATTCGCACCCCTCATTTTGAAGCATCTTCGCAAGAACTGGCTGCGCACGCTCAGCACCGTGCTGGCGATGGCGGTGTGCATCTTCCTCATCTGCACGCTGCAGACGGTGGTGGACGCGGTGAACTATGGCCTGCATCTGGGCAACGCCTCGCGCCTGGTGACCCGCCATTACGTCAGCCTGGTCTTCAATCTGCCCAATTCTTACAAGAACAAGATCACGGCCATTCCGGGAGTGAAGAACACGACCATCAGCAATTGGTTTGGCGGCGTGTATCGTGGCGACTTCAAGTACTTCTTCGCCAACATGGCGGTCGAGCCGGAACCGTTCCTGCAGATTTATCCCGAGTACATGCTGCCGGAAGACCAAAAGCAGGCGTGGTTTCACGATGGGCGCGGCTGCATCGTCGGTCGCAAGCTGGCCGAGAAATGGGGATGGAAGATTGGCGACACCTTCCAATTGGAAAGCTTCATTCCGCCTTATCGCGTGGGCAAGCCTTTCGAGTTTGTGATCGACGGGATCTATGACACCGACCTGACTAAGTATCCTGGTACCGATCTGAACTCAATGTTCTTTAATTACAAATACCTTTACGAAGCCACGGGGCAGAGAGCCGGCGTGGGCACAATAACGTCGTTGATCGACGATCCGAAGAACGCCGGGCGCATCAGCAAGGCCATTGACGCCGAATTTGAAAACAGCGATGTGCAAACCAAGACGGAGACCGAGCAGCAGTTCCGCGCCAGCTTTATCGCCATGGCGGGAAACTTGGCGCTATTGCTCAACGGCATTGGGCTTGCAGTTGCGTTCACCATCCTGCTGGTAACGGCCAACACGATGTCGATCGCGGTGCGCGAACGGCAACAGGAAATTGGCGTGCTTAAGACGCTGGGATTTCCCAGCGGCCTGGTGATGACGCTTGTGCTGGTCGAAGCGTTGCTGTTGGGTGCGATGGGCGGGGCACTGGGCCTGGGCTTCGCCGGTTTGATGATTCGGGCGCTGCCCAACATTCCGTTTGGTGTCGGCGACGTGGTGCGTCAGTTCCCAGGATTGGGGTTATCACCGAAAATCGTTTCCTATGGACTGGGTGTTGCGTTGCTGCTGGGGCTACTGGCTGGGCTTATCCCGGCCCTGCTAGCGTATCGCGCCCGTATAACCGAAGTGTTGAGGCAAGTCTGAGAGGGGCGGAACTTAGCAATTAGCAATTAGCACTTAGCAATTAGCTTTTAGTTTAGGGCGGAAGGGTTTGTGAGACCCAAGTTTGTTGGCGTCCGGTCAAGTGAGAAGTGCGAGAAACGAGCGCCGTAGGCGCGGAACAGCTTAACCCAGCACGCAGCCGCAGGCGGAGTGCCTGGTAAAGCGAGACATGAACCTGAGTCCCGTAGGGACGGCACAGTTCTCGCAGAGGCTTTGAAGCGCAGAGATTGCTCGATTTCCCTACGGCACGCCTGAACGACGCGGACTGCTCCGAGCGAAGGGATAGCGTTGTGACCAGAGCGATCTCGCTGGCTTCAATCAACGAGCTGTTCAACTACAACTACTGGGCGCGAGACTGCCAGCTGCAGACTTGTGCGGCCCTGACCGAGAAACAGTTCCTGCGCAGCCTGGGCAGCAGCTTCACTTCCGTGCGAGATACCTTGGTGCACATGGTTGAGACGGAGTGGATTTGGCTGGAGCGCTGGCGGGGGCGATCCCCACAATCTGGGCTGTCTCCACAGGAGTTTCCTTCTTTGAGTACCGTCTCCGACCGATGGCGCGCGGAGGAGCGGGAGATGCGGGAATATCTGGCGACGCTGAGCGACGAGACTCTTGAGCAGCCTGTGACTTACATGAGTCAGAAGGGGGACACCTTTACGTATGAACTCTGGCGGCCGATGCTTCACCTCATCAACCATCAGAGCTACCATCGCGGCCAGGTAACAACCCTGCTGCGGCAGTTAGGTTTGCAGCCACCCGTAGTGGACTTTCTGCCTGGGTACCGCATGGGCTTCGGCGCACCATGAACTTAGAGTTGAGCACTTGGCAATGCGTTTCGGAGTTGTCATCACGAGGTGGTTTCAGCCGCCGAGACAGGGGCTGAAGCGCCCCGGTTCTTTATCCAGCGTGATGCGGCACGGCTGAAAGCCGTGCCCTGATACAAAGCAAGAACGATTTGGCATTGAGTCGCCAAGTGCTAATTGCCAAATGCTAACTGCTAATTGCTAGTTGCTAATTACGAAGGTTCACAACATGCCTCTTCCTATCTCCTATAACGTTCGCAACCTGCGCTCGCGCTGGAAGGTCACCTTGCTGGCGATCTTCGGCATCGCCCTGGTGGTGGCGGCGTTCGTGACCATCCTTTCCATGGCCCGCGGCTTCAACATCGCCTTGAGCTCCACCGGCTCCGACAATAATGCCATCGTGACTCAGCGCGGCTCCATGTCGGAGCTGACCTCGTGGATCGACATTGGCAATGCCAACCTCATCGCGGTCGATCCGCGAGTGGCGCGCGGCGCCGACGGCAAGCCCCTGGCTTCGTGCGAAGTCGTCGTCATTACCACGCGTCCCAAGAAAGGGACCAATATTCCCACCAACATCACCTTTCGCGGAGTGACACCGACCGCCTTCAAGGTGCGCAACAACATCAAGATTGCGGAGGGACGAAGTTTCACTCCCGGCCTCTTCGAGGTGATTGTCGGTAAGAAGATCGCCGATCGCGTGAGCGGCGTGGACGTTGGTTCCACCATCGACATCCAGCGCAAGAACTGGAAGGTTGTCGGACTGTTCACCGCCGATGACAACTCGTTCGAAAGTGAGATCTGGGGTGATTACAATGCCATGGCGCCGGCCATCGGGCGCAATGGCGGATGCGAGTCGCTGACCGTGCGGCTTACGAATCCAACCGTGCTGGCGTCCTTCGACAAAGACATTCGCGGCAATCCGCAGGTCCAGGTGCAGGCAGATTCGGAGAAGAAGTATTACGAAAACCTGGCCGGAAGTACGGGCACGGTGCTTATCGCGTTGGCATCGTTCGTCGCCATTGTGATGGGCATCGGCGCCGTGTTTGGCGCCATGAACACCATGTATGCCATCGTGTCGCAGCGCACCCGTGAGATCGGCACATTGCGCGCTTTGGGCTTCTCGCGCTTCAGCATCCTGTTTTCCTTCGTGATGGAATCGGTGCTGCTCGCCATCGTCGGTGGCGTGATCGGCTGCCTCATAGCCTTGCCGATGAATGGCTATACCGCCGCCACTGGAACCAACGCCTTCAGTGAACTTGCCTTCGCCTTCAAGGTCACTCCAACGCTGCTGATCATTGGTCTCGGCTTTGCGGTGCTGATGGGATTTGTTGGCGGCCTGCTGCCGGCCTTCCGCGCCTCAAGAATGCCGATCACGAGAGCGCTGCGTGAAGCGTAGGGAGGCCGCGGTTCGCGGTTCGCTTTTCGTTATTCGCTCTTCGCTTCGTCATCCTGAGCAACGGGCCCCTTTACGTTTGTCATCCTGAGCGACGAGCGTAGCGAGGAGTCGAAGGACCCCTATAAGCGCCATCAACCTCGGCTCAACTATAGGGGTGCTTCGACTCGCGTTCGCTTACCCCGGCAAACGCTCGCTCAGCATGACACTTCGATACTTACTTTCATCTTGAATGAATGCGGCCTGTCTTTCCACCGTTGTCATCCTAAGCGACGAGCGCCCTTTACGTCTGTCATCCTTAAGAGGACGCAGCGGAGTCGAAGAACGTGCGGTTCCTCTCTCCGTTTGTCATCCTGAGCGACGAGCGTAGCGAGGAGTCGAAGGACCCCTATACCTGCTCAATTCCATCCTTGGAACCTAGTTCTCTGCGGCTTCTCGTACCATTCTTGGCTCAAGTCCTTCCACTGAGGATTGTTCTTCTCGATCAGCGCAATCTTCTTCTCCCGCTTCCAACCCTTCAACTGTTTTTCGCGAGTGATTGCTGTCGAAACCTCGCCATAGGTCTCGTAATAGAGCAGGCGGTCAACCTCGTACTTGGCGGTGAACCCGCGAAAGGTGTGCGCTTCGTGCTGACGCACGCGAAACTGCAGATTGCTGGTGATACCGATGTACAGCGTGCCGGTGTGGCTGCCGAGAATGTAAACCGAGTAGCGACGAGAGCGTTCTCTACGCATGGTTCTTCAAGGTTATAGGGGTCCTTCGACTAGCGAGAGTCCGCTGCCGCGTTCTCTCGCTGCGCTCAGGATGACAGAATGTACTGGCACGAGCCTGCTTTCGCGGCCTCATGCTGCGCTCAGGATGACAGAAGATAAGGATGCTGGGCGGTGATGCGCAACCACAGCTGGGGTGATGACGCACGTCGGGGCAGTTCTGAACGTGGGACACAAGAACGTTGACCCAAAATCCGCCCTTACATCCCGAGTGGAGTTCTGGCGCTCTGACGTTTGTCATCCTGAGCGACGAGCGCCCTTTACGTTTGTCATCCTGAGCGACGAGCGCAGCGAGGAGTCGAAGGACCTCTATCTTGCCGATTCTCTTTACGGCAGTTGGCGAACCTGGGTCGAAAGTTCTTCGTACCTCTGTTGCGCTTTCCTTCCAACTGGCGTCCCCCTCCCTTCAACTCTACTCGCAATCCGCTGTAAGATATTCCGCACGACGTTATCGAGGGGACCTCTTTCATGCAGAAGTGCCGCTCCTGTGGTTCCGAGACGACCCAGGCCACTCCTTTCTGCGCTAGTTGCGGAAAACCAATACCTTCCAAAGCCGTGGAAAATAATGGCGACGATACGCCAACGTTGTCCCAACCGAAACGGCCCGCTCCCAGAAAGGCCATATCCCGGCCGTCGTCCCATGCGTTTGCCAACAATGGCCGCTTTGCGCCGGGCGCGCTGATCGCCGGTCGCTATCGCATCATCGCGATGCTGGGCCGGGGTGGCATGGGCGAGGTTTACCGGGCTGACGATCTTAGCCTGGGCCAGCAAGTCGCGCTCAAGTTCCTTCCCGACTGGGCTGGGGGCGAGCACAATCTGGAGCGCTTCCGCAATGAAGTCCGCATTGCGCGTCGCATCTCGCATCCCAACGTCTGTCGCGTCTTCGATATCGGGCAGGCGGACGACCTGATCTTCTTCACCATGGAGTACATCGATGGCGAAGACCTGGCTTCATTGCTGCGCCGCATCGGACGTTTGCCCGGCGACAAAGCTGCCGAAATTGCCCGCAAGATTTGCGCCGGAGTTGCCGCCGCTCATGACAAGGGAGTGCTTCACCGCGATTTGAAGCCAGCCAATGTGATGCTCGATGGCCGCGGCGAAGTCCTGATCACTGACTTCGGCCTGGCAGGCGTCGCGCACGAAATCGAGGATGTGCGTAGCGGCACGCCGGCGTATATGGCTCCCGAGCAGTTGGCTGGAGAAAAAGTCACCGTCAAGAGCGACATCTATTCTCTGGGTCTGCTTTTGTACGAGGTATTTACGGGTAAGACCGCATTTGATGGCCGGACGCTGGAAGAGATTGTCCGCATACGTCGCGACAGTGCTCCCAGCCGCCCTTCCTCTTTGGTGAAGGACATTGACCCGGCCGTCGAGCGTGCGATTCTGCATTGTCTGGAGACGGATCCCGAGGCCAGACCGGCTTCGGCGCTGGCTGTGGCAGCGGCACTGCCGGGAGGAGATCCGCTGGCGGCCGCTTTGGCCGCCGGTGAAACTCCATCTCCGCAAATGGTGGCCGCCGCGGGAGAGACTACCGGACTCAAGCTTTCCTTTGCGCTGGGATGGCTGAATGTGGCAATTGTGGGACTGCTAGCTTTTTATCTGTTGGCGGCGAAAACGAGCGGCATTGAGAGAATGAATGTTCCGTATTCGGCGGAGATCCTTAACCAGAAGGCCCGCGACATGGTGCAACAGTTGGGATACACCGTGCCTCCGGCGGACAGCGCAGAGGGATTCGTTTACAACGATGCCTACCTCGAATATCTGCATGACAATCCGAAACAGCGTACGACTTGGGATGCTGCCTTGCGAGGCCGGCCACCAGCGCTGATTTACTGGCTCCGTGAAAGTCCGTCGGAAATGGTGGCCGCCGAGGTGAAGGACAACTCGCTGACTCCAGGCATCGTGGACCTTACCGACCCGCCTCCAATCCTCTCCGGCATGGTTCAGATTTCTCTCGACTCTCTCGGCAGACTGTACCACCTGGAAGCGATTCCGCCGCAGAAGGAGACCGACTCTGCAGCGTTCGCGCCATTCGATTGGAATGTGTTGTTCCGTTCGGCCGGTCTTGATCCGGCGCAGTTCCAACCTGCGACCTCGACATGGAATTCGCTGGCCGCTTCGGACGCTCGCGCCGCCTGGACGGGTACATGGCCGGGCACCACATATCCGCTACGCGTCGAAGCCGCCGCCTATCGCGGTAAGCCGGTTTATTTTGCGTTGATCGGGAACTGGACCGAACCCACACGAATGGCAAACTCGGATGAGTCCTTCACGATGAAGGTAATGCGCGTCGTCCTCTCTATTCTGGCGTTGCTTCTGTTGTTGGCCGCAGTTCTGATCGCGTGGCGTAACTACGTGCGGGAGAAAGCGGACGTCCAGGGAGCAGGGCGGCTGGGCATCGCAATCTTTTCCATTCAGATGCTGCTGTGGCTTTTCAAGGCGCACTTTGTGGCGTCGATCTCATCGCTCGGACTCTTCGTGCTGGCGGCAAGTTCATCTCTTTTTATTGCCGTTGTTGTCTGTGCGCTATATCTGGCCATTGAACCTTTCGTCCGGCGGCGCTGGCCGCACGCCATCATCTCCTGGAGCCGGCTTATGGCAGGGCAGGTCCGCGACCCGCTGGTCGGTAGAGACGTGCTCTATGGTGTGCTCCTGGGTACGAGCTGGGCGCTCATTTTTTCGATCTTTTATCTATTGCGCCTGCGAGCAGGCGATGCGCCGGCCCTGGGCACCACGGATTATCTGCTGGGGGCGCGTCCCGTCCTGGGCTCGTGGTTGTGGCACCTCGCCACTTCGATTCAGGGAACTCTGCTTTTCTTTTTCGTGATGTTCGTATTACGTGTGATTCTGCGCAAACCTTGGCTGGCTGCCCTGGCCTTTGTCGCCGTATGGACCGCGATCAAGACCATCGGAAGCCACCACATCCTGATTGACGTCTCCACCTTCGCCGCTATTTACGCAATTGCCGCCTTTGTAGTTTTGCGTTTCGGATTTATCGCGCTGGCGACCGGCATGTTTACCGTGGACTTGCTGCTGAACATTCCAATCACCACCCATCTTTCGAGCTGGTATTTGGGCGGCTCGCTGTTCGTGATGTTGACCATAATCGGATTAGCGGTTTGGGGATTCTACACAGCACTCGCCGGCCAGAAGATATGGAAGGAGAATCTGTTCGAATAGGGGAGTGGCTAGAGCAGGCCATCGTTTGCGTCAATGCGGCCCCTGCTGAAAGGAGAACGACCATGAAATTACTGGCTGCCGTGGGCTGTTTCCTCAGCCTCTCGCTCACCGCCCTCGCCACGGAGACCGTTCTGGTTGTCGATCGTTCTCCTGCCGATTGTTCCTTCTCCTACAGCGGGACGGTGACGCTACTGGAACATGTCGGCCTAGACAACACCTACGAAGGATACGCCGGAGACCTGGTGGTCCAGAACAACTCCGGCAAAGCGGTCGTCGCTGTCGTGACCACGGTGCTCGTCCACTACAGCAATGGCCTGAATGCTACGCAGGAGGACACCGAAGAGAATTTTTGGGCGCCGACGGCGGACCTGCCGGGCCAAGAGTTCACCATTCCGCTCGGTGCTGTGCGCCCCGATGCGCTGATGGAAAAGCCAGTTTCCGGCCGCACCGCCGAGTCCGTGGGACTTCGTCCCCAATCCCCGAGCGTCGAGGTCATCCCCCGCTGGGTGCAGTTCGCCGATGGCAGTAGCTGGGGTGACAAGGAAAACCCGCAGGTCCAGGAGACTCTGGAACGGCGTCGAAAAGACATCGACACGATGCGAAGACTGGCCAACGTCTACGACACCCAGGGGCCGGAAGCGTTCGCCCGCGAGGTCGGACAACTCCAGCCCGGCACTTACGCCTACTACCTGCGCGCCTTGCTCGAGAAGCAAGGAAATCCCCAGTTGGTAATCGAGAAGCTGCGCATGCGCTTGCAAGTGGCGGACATGCGGATGGGACTCCTGTGAGGGGCTGAAACACAAAGCTTGGCGGCGAGACGGTGTACGAAGCGAACCACTGAACCACTAAGGATTCAAGAACTCATCTCTCGTTACGATCTATGGTTTTCCTTGGCGCAAGCCTCCGCTGCGAATCGCTCACGCTCCGTTCACGCTGGCGGCGACCCACCCGCGGAATGTCCTGGCGCGCTGACGACTCGCAGCAACACGCCGCTGCCCGCGGGTACATGCACATTCTTCTCCGACTCCAGAATGATCTGGCCGATCGGCTCTCGCCTGCCGGCATGAACAATCTTCAAGTCGGCAAAGCCGTAGATTCCGCACGCCGAAGGAGAGAACACCCACAGCGCTTGCTCGCGGTCGTTTCCCCCGCAACCGCGGTCGCGAGAGGCAATCAGCTTCGCAGTCGTGTCGCCTCCAATCGTCGATTTGCCCACCACCTGTCCGTCAGTCATCACGGTTCCATTTCCACGGAAGACCGCATCGCCTCCGACTTGCACCGTGACCCAATCGGCCGGGGTGGTGCCGTAGTCATCGATTGCGTTGGTGGGCAGTTGTGCCTCGAACACCTCCATCATGGAAGCCAGCGAGCGCAGGCTGGTGGTTACAGGAATGTCGGCCCCACCAGTCATCAAGCGGTCGAATGACACCACGATGCGCGACCCCGAAGTTGCACCCGGCCGGGTCACCCCGACGACGTGGCCGACCAGCTTCGTGCCGACTCGAATCCGCGCCTGCGATGGCAGTGGAATATCTTGCATAACCCGGGCTGCGATCTGCTGCCCCACCGTAACTTTTCTAGCGTCCAGCGTTGTTCGGAGCATCACGGGAATGACCGTGCCACCTGGCACCTGTTGCGCCAAGACCGGGGCTAGCAGCAACAGTATCGATGCGAAAGCCTTGAACCCTGACATACGTGCGCTCCTTACGCTCCCAGATGTCGCCACGTCCGCTTACGATGCAAGTTTGTGCCAGGTCGGGGTTTAAAGCAGATTCCCAATCGGTGTATCCGCGAAGTTCGGGTAGAGCGGCGCTTTAAGCGCCGCGTCAAGGCTGCTCTCTCGATGAGGCTGCTTGTAGGGTCAGCCTGGACGCGGACCTGAAGGTCCGCTCTACCAGGACACAACCGCTGAGGAACCGCTCTAGTGAGCGTGCACACGGTAATCAGGCTTTGGGTAGGAAAAAGCGTCGGTTAGTGTAGTGATCTTCATCGCGCGCTTGATCTCGTCTAGGGTCGCAGACGTCTTGGCAATCACTGTCACGGACTCGCCCGGCAGCAGGTCGAAATAATTGTCGGTAAGTTCGATGTCCATGTTTTCAGGAGATTCAAAAGAGAGGGAAACATTTCGCGCCAGCACCGGCGACCGCAGCGTGATCGCATATCCCTGTGCGGTCGTGCTTACTTGATCTTCTACCGCCAGGTTGGCGGGCAAATCAAGATTGCGCATAGTGTCGAAAAATACCAGATTGCGTGAGACTACCCGGCCTCCAAGGAGGAAATCGAAAGCCAGAAAGGTCTGATCGGGGCTAGGCGCGCCTGGCAGATCTTTCCTGCCGACGCTGAAATAGATGGCGCTCGATTGAGCTGGAACCTGGATGTCTTGTGTCTTATCGAGCAAGGTTTTGCCGCTGAAATCGAGTAAGCGCATCCTGACCTGGCCGCCTACCGGCTGCAGCCTGTCGGATACCAGGTACACGTCCACCACCCCGTCATGAAGAATGGGCGAGATCAGCAGGTCATTGTAGAAGCGCCGGGCGTAGTACTGCAGCGCCTTCCAGCGTCCGTAGTAGTCGATGCTTGACCATGACGCCACCGGCCAGCAGTCGTTCAGTTGCCAGTAGAGCGCGCCCATGACGCGTGGCCGGTTTCGCCGCAGGTGTTCCGCGCCCACCTTGATCGCTTCCGCCTGTAGCACCTGGCTGAGATATACAAACGATGCAAAATTCCGCGGCTCGGGATACTCTCGCAGCACGTAGGTGAGTATGCGCTCATTGCCGCCGTGGTTCTTTTGGTGCGATTGCATCGTCACCGAGTCGATCGCGAGGTCGCTTGGTGGTGCGAACGTGAGGATGGTGCGGATCTCCGGAAAGGACTGGAAGCCGAACTCCGACATGAAACGCGGCTTCTGCAGGGTGTAGTTCTCGATCGGCTCCAAGGCATGCCATACGCCCCAGTAGTGCATATCGCCATAATCGGTGTTCTGGGAGTTGGCGGGCGCATCGAAATTTGCGCTGGGCGAACTTGGCCAATAGGGAACAGCGTCGGCATATTGCGAGACCACCGACTTGAGGATGTCGTGAAACATGACGACATAGTCCTGCCACACGCGTTCACTCTGCAGTGGAGGGATGCTCAGACGGTAGGCAATGCGGTCGGCCCAGTTGTCCCAGCCTGCTTCGATTTCGTTGTTGCCGCACCACAATACAATACTGGGATGATCGCGTAATCGCTTGACCTGCCGCGTGGCTTCCTCGCGCACGCTCTCCTGAAAGGCGAGATCACCGGGCACCAGGTCGCCGCCGAAGGCGAACTCTTGCCATACCATCAGGCCCAGTTCGTCGCAGATCTCGTAGAAGTCGTCCGACTCGTAGATGCCGCCGCCCCATTCGCGAACCATGTTCATGTTGGCGTCGCGTGCAGCCTGCAGAATCTCGCGATGCCTTTCCGGCGTTACCCGGCTGGGAAAGCTGTCGAAGGGAATTACATTCGCGCCCTTGGCGAAAATTGGAATGCCATTGATCACGAACGTGAAACTTTTGCCCCACGTGTCTGGAGTGCGGCGCAGCTCCACGGAACGCAGGCCGGTTCTCACCTCCGAGGTGGCGATGATTTTCTTGCCTACGCGAACCGTCACTTCAAAGCGATAGAGGTCCTGCGAGCCGTAGCCGGCTGGATACCACAGCTTCGGTCCTGTGATTCGCAACGGAATGGAAGTACGGTTCGCTCCAGCATCAAGTTGGATCGTCTGGGTTATGGGGGTGGTCCATGCGCCCGAAGGGTCAGCGTTACGGACGGTAACGGTTGCGGCCAACGGCTGGCTGGACTCAATCTCGAGCTCAGCGGCCAGCGTTGCCAGATCACGTGTGACCTTCAGTGGCTGAATATGAAAATTCGCAATACGTGCCGAGTCCCATGCCTCCAGGCGTACTGGCTTCCAGATGCCCACGGTCACGAAGCGCGGCCCCCAATCCCAGCCGTACTGATAGGCCGCTTTCCGAGTATAGGGAGCGGTGGCAACATTCTCCTCATTGCCCGCATTCACGGTTGAAATGGACGGTAGTGGATAGGGGAGCGCCTTGACCTTGGGAATCATTGAGGTGATTGGCGACTGGAAGACGATGCGTAACGTATTAGCGCCGGGCTTCAGCAGGCCTTTGGTGGCGACTCGCCAACGACGAAACATGTTGTCCGCGCGGAGGATGGACTGGCCATTCAGGAAAACTTCCGCGAAGGTATCCAGCCCTTCGAAGAGCAGATCCACATGCTCGTGCGCAAGCACGGAGCTGTCCACCTGAAAGGTCGTACGGTACTCCCAATCGCTCAGGCCTATCCATTGCAGCCGGGCTTCGTTGTCGCCATAGAAGGGGTCAGCGATGAGCTTGGCCGCGAGCAGGTCGGTTTGTACCACGCCCGGCACCTGGGCTGCGTGCCACGAATTGACCTCGGGTTGATCAGCGGCGTTGAGGGCGCGGAATTCCCAACCTGCGTCCAAAACTTGAGTGGAAGGTGGCGCCGCTTCCATAGGCATGACGAAGCAGAGAGTTACGATTGCCGCGCACCATGCAGGCATGGTCCACGCGAATCGCGTACCGGGTTTCGTCATCCGCAACACCCACGTGCAGCCGTGGAGCATGCACATTGAGCCCCACCAACCAACCTTACCCAAGCTTCATGCGTTGTTCTGACAAGCTGGCGAAGAACTGATAGGTTTCGTCGTTACGCTTGATATCAATGGTCAGAAGCTGCTGATCGGCATACGCAATGATATCTGGCTCGGTATACCGTTGGTGCAGATCGCGGATGTGATGGTAGAGCTGACTTACCATCGAGTGCATAATGCGAAGGTCGGCAACGATCCTCGTCTCGTGAATCTGCCGAGGACTCAGCTGCTGCTTGGCGGCGGCTGGCGTGTGGGAAATAGAAGCTTTCTTATCAATGGCCATTCATTATCTCCATGAATACCAGAAGCACGATTTCACGCCTGATCCATAATAAATCGCAATCCGATCCCGGAGGTCTATCATAGCGGTTTTTACGGTAGAGAGGAGTCGATGAAATCGCTCTCCGCAAAAGCGATTGGTCACCCTTCCAAGTGAAATCACCCGGCATTGTCAAACGGATCTGAGGCGTTCGCGAGGGTTGACCTTTCCAATAAGATGCCTGACGCGCCGGCCTTCCGCGTTTAACCCCACAAAGACGTAGCAGTAACTAGCAGTTTTGCCAGTAGCTTAAGAAGTATAGAGCCCTTACGATTGCTGATACCACCAGAACACTCGCTGGGGCGGCTACGAGCAATTATGGCTGACCTCTTTCCTGTGGGTCTCGCCCGGACCCGCTCTCATTCCTATCTCCGCCGCGGAGATTAACCCCAAAGTTACTAGCAAGGAGAATTACGTCATGGATTTTGGTGCAGGTGTTCGACAATTTGCATTAGGAGCGCTGGCAGTCTCCAGTTTGCTTGCCAGCGGTGGCGTGAGCTCTCACGCACAAACAGCTACCGCAAACAAACCCAACATCGTTGTCATTATGTCCGACGACGTCGGCTGGTTCAACATTGGTGCCTATAACCGCGGCATCATGGCGGGTCGCACGCCGAACCTCGACAAACTGGCGTCCGAGGGCATGCTGTTCACCGACTACTACGCCGAGGCGAGTTGTACGGCAGGGCGCGCAAACTTCATTACGGGCGAGCTGCCGGTTCGCACTGGAATGACCACCGTCGGCCAGGCCGGTTCCCCGGTCGGCATACCCGATCAGGCGGTGACCATCGCTACAGCTCTGAAGTCCATGGGCTATGCCACCGGCCAATTTGGCAAGAACCACCTCGGCGACCTCAATCAGTTCCTGCCCACCGTCCACGGCTTCGACGAGTACTTTGGCTACCTGTATCACCTGGACGCGATGGAGGATCCCTTCCACCCCAATTACCCACCGGCCCTGAAGGACACAATTGGCCCGCGCAACATGGTCCACAGTTGGGCCACTAACGTGGACGATCCCACGGTACAGCCGCGCTGGGGCAAGATCGGCAAGCAGAAGATCGAAGATGCAGGTCCGCTACCTCCGCACCCGATCGCGGGTATCAAGTACAACATGGAGACGGTGGACGAGGCGATACTGGGTTTCGCCATCGACTTCATCGACAAAGCCAAGGCCGATAATAAGCCGTTCTTCCTGTGGCTGAACCCCACGCGCATGCACGTCGTGACCCACCTGTCTCCAAAGTATGCAGCAATGCAGACCCCGGAGAACGGCTGGTCGGAAGAGGAAGCCGGAATGGCGCAACTCGACGACATTGTCGGCGCGGTGATGCAGAAACTCAAAGACATGGGCGTTGACGACAACACCATCGTCGTATTCACCACCGATAATGGCGCTGAGAACTTCACCTGGCCTGATGGTGGGCAGACTCCGTTCGCGGGCGGCAAAGGAACGGCGCTGGAGGGCGGCTTCCGTGTGCCAGCCATGGTGCGCTGGCCAGGCCATGTCCCGGCCGGCAGAGTCGAGAACGGAATCTTTTCTGGTATGGACTGGTTCCCAACCTTCGTGGCGGCTGCTGGCGACCCGAACATCATCGAGGAACTGAAGCAGGGCAAGCAACTGGCCGGGCAAAACTATAAGGTCCACCTCGACGGCTACAACCAGCTTGACCTGATCACCGGCAAAGCTGCGTCGGCCCGTCACGAAATCTTCTATTTCACCGAGGGCACATTGAGTGCGGTGCGCATCAACGACTACAAGTACCGCTTCACCGATCAGCCAAGCGGATGGCTGGGCGCCACCGTCAAGGTTGATTGGCCGATCCTTACCAATCTTCGTCTGGATCCCTTTGAGCGTACGGGCATGCCCAGCGGCGATAAGGGATCGCTGGCATTCTACAACTGGTTCGCGTACCAGTTCTGGCGCTTCGTCTATGTCCAGCAGGAGGTAGGAAAACTCGCCCAGACTGCACTCGAATTCCCGCCGATGCAAAAGGGCGCCAGCTTCAACCTGGAAGTCATCAAGGAGCAACTCGCGAAGAAGATGGCGGCGCAAAACCAATAGTGAAACACCCAACACAGTGGGCGGCTCGCAAAGGCCGCCCAGTTTGTTGACCAGCTCCTACACATCAATAATGGCCGGTACTTGACTCGATCTTCGTTATCCTCGGGCACCGCTAACGCTTCACCTTCGGGATACGCTATATTGCTTGCACCTTTCCAAAGGATTCTAATGAAGCGACTCGCCCTCGTCATTTTTCTGGCTGTTTCGATCCCACTGGCGTCGCAGACAAGTTCCGCGCCGCCTGCTTCGACCAACCCCAAGGTCCGGGCCATCACCGGATTCGTACGCTTGGACAGGTCGACGTACCAGAAGCAGATCGCCGACGCTCTGGTTGTTTTGCGAAAAGTAAAGGCTGAATTCGAATCTTCGGGCTACGAAGTGGAGAGTGTTCGGCTGACGACTCAACCGCTGGCGGAGCTTGTCAGCGGCATGCCAGAGGCGTTGGCGTTCCTTGCGCAGCTTGACCAGCTTTCCGTAAAAGAGGATTTCCTGCCGAACGTTGGACCGGCGATGCTGCACGATAGCGACGATCCCGCTACCATGCATCTCCTCGAGAGGGTGCTTTCGACGCTGCCAAACATCGAAGCCAGCGCGATCATTGCTGATGGAAGCGGAATTCATTGGAAGACAATTCGTCGCACCGCCGAACTCGTGAAGTACGTCGCCGAGCACAGTCCGCACAGCCAGGGAAATTTCAACTTCACCGCGACTGCCATGCTGAAGCCACTTTCGCCATTTTTTCCCGGCTCGTATCACATCGGCGCTGGCCAACAGTTTGCCATTGGCTTCGAAGGCGCTAACGTCGTGGCTGCCGTGTTCGCCAAAGACAAGGGAAACGCCGACCTTGCTCTTGTCGATCTGACCGCTGCTCTAACAAAGCATGCGTCAGTGGCCGACGCAGTAGGCAAGAAGGTTGCTGCGGAAACTGGCTGGACCTATGTGGGCGTGGATCCCACGCCCGCCCCTCTTGGGGACGTATCCATCGGAGCCGCCATCGAAGCCTTCACCGGCGCCAAGTTCGGCTCCAGCGGGACGCTCACGGCCGCACGCATCATCACCACCGCCGTAAAAGCTGTGCCCGTGAGCCAAGTCGGCTACGCCGGGCTAATGGTGCCAGTGATGGAGGACAAGCTTTTGGCGCAACGATGGGCCGAGTCCACCTACAACATCGACTCCCTGCTCGCTTACTCTGCCGTTTGCGGCACCGGTCTGGACACGATTCCGCTCCCTGGTGACATCAGTACCGAGCAAATGGAACTTATCTTCAGCGATGTAGCTTCTCTCGCGGTGAAATGGAACAAGCCGCTCTCGGCAAGACTACAGCCGGTTCAGGGCAAGAGGGCGGGCGATCGGACCGACTTCCAGGATCCCTATTTGTTCAACACCACGGTGCATCCTTTGCCGCAGCGTTTGCATAGGAGATCGCTCCTCCAACCTCGCTTTTCCAACCTCACATCGACCTCCGTGCTCGATTGTCCAGAATTGACCACTTGATGACGCAGATGGACGAGTAGTGTCGGGCCATTCCTTCAGCACATTTGGTATCAAGCCGGTTGCCGGGCGGCAGGCAAGAGACGACGGTTGAGCCGCCATTTTAATTTCGTGGAAACTTTTGTGTCGTGAACGTTGAGAACATCTGGAGGAGTAATAATGAAGACGGCAGTGCAGGTGACATCAGACTTCATTCCGCGGGAACTTATTGGCGGACGCGGCGAAGTAAGGAAAGCAAAATGAAAAGAGCTGCCGACCCAGCTCTTGTCAATTCTATTTTCCAGTGCGGCGGCATCAGCGCCCGCTTGTCCCTGGGGGTGAAAACGTCCGTTGCTCGTAACTCTATGATTGCGTTTGGTTGCGGGGGGTGGATTTGAACCACCGACCTTTGGGTTATGAGGCGTCCGAGGATAGTAATTTCAACAACTTACAAGACGCGGGTGGCTCTGTAAGTGCTTGTAAGTAACAGCAGGGAATCCTTATTGGACAGCTAACGGACAGGAGAGTTGCGGCAGCACATTTACCTACCTGCGAAGACGTTTGGTCTTGGTTACGGCAGCACCCAGGCTCGCCGCGAGGGAGTCGAAGGCAGGTGTAGGACCTTTCCAGCGCAACTGCTCCACGTCATCGAAGAGGGCCATGTCCGTGCGGAGCGTGGCAAGCCGCCGGAACAACATTGCCTGGTCGCGCTCCCGCAAAAGAGTGTCGGCGAGAGTTTTCGCACTCGCGGCGTTCAACCTCCACTGGCGGAAGGCGGACCAGGAGGGCAATCTCGGGCTGCTAGCGCGGGCGCGAGATATGGATGGCCGAAGAATATTCTCCACTGGAAGGGCATTCCGCAGAGCATCCTCGATTTATGCGCAACTGTTCCGATCCATTTCGTAATCGCAGACGGCATTGTTGCGATGGAAGGAAACGGTCCCCTGAACGGCACTCCTCGTCGGTTGGGCAAGATTGTGTTGGCAGACGATCCGGTGGCTGCCGACGCGACCTGCGCGCGGTTGATGGGATTCGAGCCCGACCACATCGCTCACATTCGCGAGGGCACAAGATTCATTGGCAACGGATCTCCTGCACTCATCGACCAGGTTGGAAGAAACCAGTGCACCTCCTGCGACCCCATTCCAAGTGGTTCCGGAGTTTCAATACCTCCATGCATTTTGACAAGCTGTCTCAGAGACAACCCGACAGGAACGAGCACAGCGAGACGTGTCCCAACGCTAAGCAAATCGTTCGCTAGGGTTACGCCTTCGTCCCGTTTCGCATGTGGTAGGCATTCCGCGCTCAGGATTCCCGGTACGCCTTAGGCAGAAGGGACGTGCCGGAAGCAATGCATCGATCCAAGGCCGCGAAGCATTCGCTTGGTGGTGGCGGGGTTACGAGTGCCGGTTGTGAAACGAAATGACATTAGCATCGGTCACCCGCCTAGCACAGGCACTCTGCTATTCGGGTAGATTCTGCAGCCGCTTCATGGCACTCTCGGCCTCTTCCTTGGTTTCGAAAACTGCGGTACCTGGCACTCGTACCCAACCAGGCTGAGGGGGGAGGCCATCGACATCCTCTAATGCCTCCGATTCTCGCAGTTCTAAAACTTCCCAGACTGTGTGAGGGTGCCCATCCACCACCTTTCCAGTTCTTCCAACACTTAGCTGTTTGGCTCCCATAAACTTCTCAGCTCCTTTGTCGTTGTAAGTTTCGTTTATGCTTGGCACTTCTGCTCTAGCTCAAAGGCTCCTCTGCTTGGTAGGCCTTACCCCCGCCTGGTGTCTCTCGTGGGCCCATTGCGACTTAAGCTTAACCTCAAGGCACGAATTCCCGACCCGCCCCCTTCTCCAGAACCGATGACAGGCGTCCAGAACGGATGGCCGCGGCCTTTTCATCCAGACGACGCAGTCGCGCCGCACACGACGCTCCGCCCGCCACTCGACAAACGATGATGACTTTCATGATTTGTCACCATGCCGGGCCGCGTTCTTAGGATTGGAAAGCCTCAAAGATTCACCTCGCGATGCGAGTGGGTCATCCTGATGCCTCTTTCGCGAGCTCCGTTTGCCCCAAGTTCCTCGCAAGGAGCTCTTTGAGTGCCAGGGTCATTGGGATCGCGATGATTGCGCCCGGCAGGCCGAAGAGGAACGCCCAGCCCACTAACGACAGCGTGATTTCGAGGAAAGAGATACTCAGCTCATGTTTCGCGAACATGGGCATGATTATGTTGTCCACAATCAGGTTCGTCAGAATAGGCCGCAACCCACCAGCAGGGCCCTCTTCCAGCCTTGCATAAGGAGCGTAATGAAAGTGGGCGGGATGAGCGCAATCGAGAAGCCCAGAGTGGGGATAAAGTCGAGGAAGAAATAGAGGAATACCCAAAGAACTGCTCCATCCACGCCCATGGCGAGCAGAAAGACCAGGTTAAGCAGCGCATTAATCCCTGCGGTCTTGGCAGTGACGGCGACATACTTTCTGGAGTAAAACCCGTGCTTCGTCAGGATCTCACCGAGCGGGCCCGGTTTCCCTTCCGTACCGTGCAACATTTCCACGATCAACAGGAATGCCACCAGCAGAATCAGTGCGCCCTTGGCGAAAATCGCACCGGCGGCTGGGACGAGAAAGACAGTGATTGCGCTAAGCCGCTCAGGTGTGAGCACATTCTTGACTGCTATGCTTGTGGGCTCAACGCCGTGAGCACTTAAGAAGATCGTTATCTGTTGGTAGAGGTCAGCTAGACGTTGCCCGTAGATCGGAAGCCTTATAGTTAGTCCCGCAACGCCCAATTCCACGGCCAAAAAGACTAGTAGTCCTGTGGCGGATAGCGCTACGGCTGTGAGCCCAGTCGCCCGAGCTTTCGAGAGCTTGAATCGGTGCATGAGCCACTTGGGGAATGGGGCCGCGGCATAGGCAAGCAATAGACCGAGCAGCAGGGGCCCAAGGAGATCGGACAGAAGCCTAGCGCCCCACAGGATAATGACGACGCAAGCTGTCCCCTGCAGTAAAGGCAGTAGCGGCATTTGCGAGTTGTCTTTCATATGCGAGAACTCGTTCCGACTCATGGGCACCATCGCGGCATGTTCTTGATCACATAGCCGTGACGATCGCCGCCAAGATCAGGTCGTTGGCGAATACCATAAGGTGCGGTTCACACCTGCGAACACTGCTCCGGCAATATCAGTCTCCACGCCTCATTTGCGCTTCCGGTGTTTGACACGCAACTGGACCAGGGAGCGAGCCAGGGAGGCGTTGATGGAGGCCACTTCTTCGTCAGAGAGTTTTTCTTTGAGCCGAGCCTCGGCGCGTTGCCGTGCTTCTTCGGCTTTGGCTTCGTCAATTTTGTCGGCTTGGACCGCCAAATCAGTGAGGATTGAAACGCGGGAGGCTGTAACTTCGATGAGGCCCCCGCCTGCTGCGAAGAATGTGTCCTTGCCGTCTTTCTGCACGATGATTTCGCCCGGCACCATCTGAGTTATGACCGAGACGTGTTGCGGATAAACCCCGAACTGGCCGGCAATCCCCGGCAAAGTGACCATCTCCACGTCGTCGGAGTATGCCGGGCCTTCCGCCGTGACGATTTCAAGTTTTAACGTGTTGGCCATGTTTCAACTCGGTTTGACTTCGTCAATCCCGCCCTTCATGTAGAAGTCGCCTTCCGCCACGGCGTCGTGTTTGCCCTCGATAATCTCCTTGAAGCCGCGCAGCGTTTCGGCCACGGGTACTTGCTTGCCCTCCAACCCGGAAAACACTGTCGCCACACTGAAGGGCTGGCTCAGGAAGCGTTGAATCTTGCGGGCGCGTAACACCGTGGTCTTGTCCTCGGGTGACAGTTCGTCCATGCCAAGAATTGAAATGATGTCTTGCAGGTCCTTGTAGCGCTGGAGCACGCCCTGCACGCCGCGCGCGATGTCGTAGTGTTCCTGGCCGACGATTTCCGGAGCGAGCGCCCGGGAAGTCGAGGCGAGCGGATCAACCGCCGGGTAGATCCCCAACTCGGCAATCGACCGTTCCAAAACGAGGGTCGCGTCCAAGTGCGCGAACGTGGTGGCCGGGGCCGGATCGGTCAGGTCGTCGGCCGGCACGTACACCGCCTGGAACGAGGTGATCGAACCCGTCTTGGTCGAGGTAATACGCTCCTGGAGTGTGCCCATTTCAGCAGCCAAGGTCGGCTGGTAACCGACGGCGCTCGCAGTGCGGCCGAGCAAGGCTGACACTTCCGAGCCGGCCTGAGAAAACCGGAAGATATTGTCGATGAACAGCAACACATCCTGATTCTTTTCGTCACGGAAATATTCGGTCATGGCGAGAGCGGACAAGGCGACGCGGAGGCGCGCGCCAGGGGGTTCGTTCATCTGGCCGTACACGAGAGCGATCTTCGACGCGCCGAGATCGTCCTGCTTAAGGACGCCCGAATCCGACATGTCGTGGTAGAGATCGTTGCCTTCCCGGGTGCGCTCGCCGACGCCGGCGAACACGGACACGCCGCCATGGAGCTTGGCAATGTTGTGGATCAGTTCCATGATGACGACTGTCTTGCCCACGCCGGCACCGCCGAACGCTCCCACCTTCCCGCCTTTTAGGAAGGGACAAATCAAGTCGATGACTTTGATACCGGTGGTGAGGACCTCCGCCAACTCCTTAACCGCGCGACGACCATTGACCCCGGGCGAATAACAGCAGATTGCGTCCGGGGATTTGGATTTCTCGCAGACCTTACACCTGAAGAGCAGGCGCTGGCCAACGACGCGTATCAGCGGGAGCATGCTCTATGGCAAAACCTGCGCGCTGGGCTGTAAAAGGAGACAAGTAAAATAGGACGCTCCTGCGCCGGAGCGCAAAGGCCAGCGAAGTCTCCCCGGACGAAGTGTTTTCTCTTGACGCCTCTTTGAATTAATATAAGCAATGAGCAGAGAACCCGTAGACGCTGTAAGGAGGTCTGATACAAGTGCCACTTAAGATTGTAGCGTTGGAACAAATGCAGAAAGCAAGACGCAACAAGGGTAGCAGGGCTGAAGACTTGCCGGAGTGGAAAGATTTTACCGAAGCGATTGCGAAAGGCGTCAATGCGTCACAGGTGATAGAAATGGAATTAGGCAACGAGCAACGACAGCAATGCGGTATCAGAAATGTGGGTGGAGCGTTTAAGCATCGAGCGAAACAGCATTTGAAGAAAGTCGGTGCAAATTACGAGGTAAGAGGGTCAAAGCGAGGCGACACGCAGATCATAGCGATCATACCCAAATCCTAAGCGTTAGCACTCTTTGACGTGTTTAGATAGCTTAGTGGTTTGCCGGCCTATGATTTGAAGTCTTGGGAAATCACTTGATGAATCCATTACTTCGCAGAGCTGTACGTGCCAATTCTTCACCGAATTGGAACGCGCATTGATCGTAATCGCGCTGGACGCTCTCACAGAGAAAGAGGGCCAAGAGGGTCCGGGCTCGGGATGTACCTACGTAGAGAATCTCCCTTGACTCATCAGAGGTGAGGTCGTCGATGTCCGCAAGAATGATGACATCGGCTTCGAGACCTTTGAAAGCGGAAACCGTTGAGAAACGCAGATAGCTGTCGTCCTGCTTACGCATTTTGGTGCTTTGACCTTCATCAAATAGCTGTAATGGAACTCCACGAAGGCCTAACCCCATTACGCTGTTCTGCAATCTGCGTCTCGAAAGAATCACAATTTCACTTGGGGCAACGCCAGCTCCCAGCAGATAATTGATGTAGTTCGATATTTGGCGGATTTGTTGTGCAGGATTCAAATACCACTGCTTCTTTACATCTGGTCCATTCACGACCAGAGTTTCGTCGCAGGGAGTTCCTGCAAGCATGCTTGTCGTGAGAGCAATCAGCTGAGTGTTTCTGCAGTTCGTAAATAATATGAACTGTGTTGGCCGTGCCTCAATCAACATTCCAAGAGCCTTGGGCTGCTGCCCCCGGTAGATGTCTTGATTCGGGTCGTAGAAGAGCCGCCAACTGCCGGACTTTAGACCTCCCCGCAGAAGGGCATCGAACACGTCGACGTAAGCTGACCTCATGAGATCCGGCCCTTCGTCGACGATCAAGGCGTCATATTGCTCAGCTTCAGACTCAAGCAACACTTCCAGGCAAAGCTCCGGATAATACACCTCGAAAAGATCGGCAGGCTCCGCATCGGGCAGGCGATCTTTCAGGCCTTTCCGACCGTCGAGTTCCGCCATGAATCCGTGAAGGGGCCTCACCGTGACGCAGCTACAATCGCTCATTGCCGTCGAGAGCTGCCGGGCTAGCTGACGATTGAAGCAACAAAACAGAACGCGCGCATCTTCGTTGGACAGGCGACGTGCCTCTCGAGTGGCGAGCAGGGATTTGCCAGTTCCCGGTCCTCCGCGAATCATCACTCGTGGGTTGTCCACTAGTGCGTCAACAACTTTGTACTGCTCGTTTGTCAGCCGCAGAAGTTCGTCGTTGACCAATCCAATTTGAGATCTGAGAGAGGGCTCAAGATCGAAGTCTGGTCGAAGTAGGTCTTTGATATGCATGCGAATGTTGGGCGCCAAAATGTTGGGAGTTCCGGAGCCGCGTAGTCGGATATGCCAATACGCTGCGAGACGGTCTACATATGCCGTGAAATTTCGGCAGGCATCTCGCTCATCGTAGACAACTTCTGGAATGAGGTACGGCCCGTTGACTTGAAACGTGATATCGGGGGTTGCTACGCCGAAACCCACTACATAACTTCTAATCTCGGGAATAGTGTCTACGAGATATTTGTAGAGGGCCGCACTTGCCCCGCCGGCCTGTTCAAAGGGGCCCTCCCGCTTCGGCACTACCCTCTCGTTGCCGTCAGTGAACAACCATTCACCACCCCGACGCGCAACTCGGCCGCCTTTCACCTCAATGCAGTAAACACCTAAGGGTCCTATGAGAACAAAGTCAACTTCCGCCCACGGCTTATAACGATGATTGCCCAATCCTAGCGAATGAAGAGCTGTCCACCCGTCACTCAAGCCGTCGCGAATCCGGACAAAGAGCCGATTTTCGGCTCTACTCGGATTGCCGATCGGTGGACTGGAAGGGATCATTCTCGCCATCAGTCCACCTCAGAAAGAAGTAAGGACTCGAAGAATCCGAACGGCTTGTATCCTGGACGCCCAACCAAGACACCGCGATCCAAGAAGAGGTTCATTTCCTCGCAGCTAACTTCAGGCAGGAGCGTGCACGCGTGACAGGCCGCCATGTTCAATGCATCTACGCCGGTCGCATCGGATTCAACACACAAGGGATCCGCGGAACACCAAGACGCACGAGCAATCCCCTCCTGAAGTGCTTCGTCTAGCCGGCCCGGGGCTGCCTGCGCGACGACGACGCCTAAGCTACCCGCAGAATCACTAGTGGCTGTATAAATCAGTAGGCCAGCCATCCGATCGGAAACGTAAAGCCGTTCTCGAAGTGAATCGGCTGGATAACCGCAGTCTAGGGACCATTGACCAATCAGCACATGCGCAAGAGTATGAACAAGGAGGAATCGTGGTGTTATTACTCGATTTGGCACGTTTCCCATCGCCTGCGAACGTTTCACGTAGTTGTCGTTAATTTTCTGCGCCCGACGAACTGCCTCCTCAGCAGACTCCCAGGACCGAAGCCGTTCCGGGTCTAGGTTGAGGAAGACCCCCTCGCCACGCACCTCGACGGCCGGCAGCCAACCGGGAGAACTCTGGTAAATCTGCGCTCTCCTGTCTGGCGCATCACCTGCAATAGGCGGTAATACGCGAGTAAATGACTGAAGCGCGCGGACCTCGCGCAGACGCTTCACGAGCATCACTCGATCGAACCATTGAGCTGCGAGGTCGTTGCCTATTTCGGCGGGAACACACACGAATTCCTGGTCCGCTCCGATCTCAGCTTTTCCCTTTAGAAGCGCCTCGTATTCTTGCCATCTGAGGGCGTCTGGCTGAACGGAACTGTCAGGTTGCTCGCCTGCACGCCGCTGTTCGATAGCAACAACGAGGTCGTCAACTGTGTAAGGAGTTCCTTTGGCAATACCCATGCCTGAAATGATTTGTCTCAGCGCATCAACAGGTGCGTATTGGAGAGCCGACCAATATCGATTTAGTACCTTGAAAGCCCCTTGAGACCACGGCGGAATCGAGATGCTGGAATACACCGTCGGAAACCACACGTTCGAAGCCCCTCGCTGTAGCGTACGGGGCGTCTCAATGCAAGAAGGTTCTGGGTTGTTGCCCAGCCAGGGTCTATTGCCGGAGCACCCATAGCCGCAGTACCGACGGGAACACATCGGACCGCTGCGGTGCGGTGGGTAGATCCCGTCCTGAATCGACTCCTGCACCATGGGATACAGGGTTTCAGCAAAGCGCCGATCCTCAGCGCCGACCTAATAACTCTGTTGGATCACCTGCACAGTTTTAGTTTTGATAACGGTATCTAGACGGCACAGACCGCTGGCGCCGGGTGTGATCATCGCGTAAGTCGTCAACTGCAGACTGTGTTCGGCTGAGAGTCCATTAGGACGCTTCGACGCCGTCTTGAAATCCAGCACGCGACCGTCCGTGTCGAGCAGATCGACAATCCCTCGAACCTTCACGCCGGCAATCTCACCTTGTACAGTCTGCTCGACTGCATGTGGCTGCAGAGAACCAGCGGCTTCCGTCACGTAAGTTGCGGCGAGTATTTGACCCGTCGTTGCAAGCTCATCCGCATCTTCATCGTCGCGCAATGCAGCGTCGGCAGTTGCCAACGACCACTCCTCTGCGAAGACTTCGCGAAGTTCTTTGGCTTCCATGTCGCGAACTGTGCTCATCTTTTGGCGGAAGTTCCGAGCGAGCGTTCCATGAAACGCTTTGCCGAGTGCCAGTGCTCCCGTCGTCGGCTCGCTCAATCCAATCAAATAGCGGAAGTACCACTTCGCCGGACAAGTCATGTAGGTGCTGACCTGGCTGGGGGAGAGCGACTCCCCCAGCGCTTCGGTTATGGCAACTTCTGTCATCGGACACCTCCGTCGCGAGCGTGCTGAATGAACAGGCTGAGCGCCATTGCACGCAGATCCTCGCTACCGAAGCGGATCGACAGACCGTCTGCGGACGCGTACTGTTACGCTGCCAGGGCCGCGTCAATGCTCGTCGTCAGCGCGGTGCGCAATGCTGTTTCCGCAGTCCCGGACTTGGTTGGTGCGCTGGCCGGCTTGCCATTTCCGTTGCCGTTACCGTCGCCGTTACCGTCGCCATTCGCGCTGACACGCGCACCGTTGTCTCCGTTCATTGGCGAGCCGGGCGTATCACGGTGCGCAGTTGCGCTCTGAGCCGGTGCTGCCGACCCGTCAAGCTGCACAACCCAGTCGACAAATCGGCGGTTGCCTTCGCGACGTTCGGCCTTGCAGATCGCGAACGGCTCATGCTGCCGGATACCGAGTTCGACCAGCTTGTCGCGTACAACCGGCGGCACGTACATGACTCGTCCGTCTGTCTGCTCGCGCTTGAATTCATCGACCAATCCGAACACAACCAGTTGTTTCGTTCGCCAAAAAGCGTCCCTGAGCCCTTGCAGCAACGGATAGCTGGGCACCAGGTATAAGAACGCTTTCACCCGTTTCTCCGACTCAATGGCCTCGCGGATCTTTTCATACTTTCCGGGGGTCTTCAGCGTGCGCTCGTACTCCACCGCAAAGTCAACCAAGTCGTAGTGGAGCCGCACGGTCGCGATGCCGTCATACACCTTGGCATACGCCGTCGCCGGCGACAGATTCAAGACCCGAATCAAGCACTCCGGAATCCACTCGATCAGCGTGCGGTGGATCAGCAGCGTGAGCCGGATATTGTTCACCTCCAGCGCATGCGGCAGCTGAAACTTGTAGGCATCCTGCTCGCGGTCCAGGGTTGCGCCGAAATAGTAGATCCCGAGGCGCCAGCGCCTGCAGGCCAGCGCGCGTGATCGAGTAGAGGGCGTCGCCATGCAACATTGGCAGCGCCTGTTTCCGCACCAAGCCACCGTCGACCATCCGGCGGATTCGCCAATTGAAGATCGGCCGGTTGCGTTCGTAATAATCCAACTGCGCAAAGCGGAACAGTTGCGCGTGCGTCACGTACCGCGAGTCCGCCACAAAATTGAGAATAGCCTTGTCTTCAAGATTGTTCAGGTTGAGAGACCCCTTGGCATAGCGCATTTCTGGCTTACTCCGGGCGGGATGCTAACCCGGAAATGAATTCCGCGCAAACGGCCCCGATTTCGTTGATTTTTCGACAGGTTTGTCGTAGCAAGAGGCGTCGATGCTCCCGCGTTCGTTCGTTTGACAGCCAATCACTCTCGTGGAAAATAGGCGGCATGGTTCGTCGGATGCGCTAACACAGCATCCGACTGGGCCGCACAATCCAAACCTGTATGGAGCGCAAGGTAATGCCAAACGACAGAACCCCCGCAGAGAAACTCGGTCAGCTATCCCAGGAAGCGCAGTCATTCTTCGAGCAGGTACGTGGCGAGCCCACGAACGCCTGGCGTCTGAGCGAATGGACTTGGGGTCGCCTGTCGCGAGAACAGCAGGCAATTGCAGAAAGGCTGGGGCACGATCTGCGTCAGCAGATGGCGCTACTGGTGCCAGCCATACAGAATGCGCCTCTGCTAGATAAGCGAGACCTGGCGCAGTTTTCTCGGCTGGGCCGAACCATGGACGCGGCACTCGATTTCAGTCGTTTCGCGCCCGCCGTGACGGAGATCCCCGCGCGAGCCGTGTTTTCCAGCGCGCATACGACGAGATTCGCAGGCTGCTGGAACTCCTGCCATTGCAAGGGTCTTTCGAGCTTTCGATGGTGGACAAATCAGCTAACAGACTCGGAAAAAACCACCGCAACGCCAAGTTCCCAGTCAAAACGCAATCGGTGAAATGAATCCGACAACGGAATTTCAAGCCTCCGCCCAGCTAGCACTGAGGGCTTCCCAGTCGAAAGCAAGAGAGCACGTCCCTCCCAGACAAAGTGCGGCTGCTGAAATAAAACTGCCATAGCTCTGCGATCGACAACTCGCGGTGGCCTGGCGGCTTTCAGGTCAGAAGCCAAGGGACGATTTTGTCCAGTCAAAGTGTGATTGGTGAAATAAATGTGGCGACAGAGCTGTCAGGGACCATTGGCAGCGTTTGGCAGCTTCCGGGATCAAGTACGAAGAGCTCTGGCTCCTAGACAAAGTGCGATCGGTGAAATAAATCTGCCGAGCACCCGTGGACCGAAGGAGTTACTGACAACGCGGCCTGAGAGTCGCCTGACAGTGTCCGAGCCCAGCAAAGGAAAAACGTCCAGTTGTCCAGTCAAAGTGTAATCGGTGAAAAAAAAGTTCCCACCAAGGCGGCGATGTCCGGTACAAGCTGGCTCGTCGGCAATCGCACGAAAATCGTACGACACTTTAGGTTCTGTCAGAAATGTCCTGGCCAGCCTCAGCCGATCGGCAAATCGCTTGCTGAAGCCGCAGGAAAGGAATGCCTTCCCTCAAGCTGATCCGTTTGACTGACGTTCGATTTCAAGCTAACAAGAGCAGCTAACACAACGCGTGCCCTTGAAACCGATCCTTGGAATGCAGTCGGTTTGCTTTTACAGGCGCACGAAAGTGCATCGAGGTGCCGGCACCCGGAAGGGTCGCCGTGTGGGGGAGGAGAAATCAGTTTTCTTGATTCCAACATGAAGCTCTTAACCACAGCCGAGGCGGCGGCCTTCCTGCACAAGCCAGCCGGAACATTGCGCTATTGGCGTGCGGTCGGGGCCGGGCCGTGCTACGTGAAGATGGGAAAAACAGTTTTATACAAGGAGGCGGAGCTAGTAGACTTCGTCAAGAGCAACACCGTTGTTCCATCCGTGCGAACCGAGGCAAGGGAGGAAGCAAACCGTGCCGCTCTTTAGACGAGGACGTATCTGGTGGTGCCACTTCTATGTTGGCGGGAAGCGGTACCGCTGTTCAACGAAACAATCAACCGAAAGCAAGGCCCGGCAATTCGAATCCACGCTCATGGCCAATATCCGCGAGCGCGGGCTCGTCTGCCGTACCTGCGAAAGCTCGGACACTGCGCGAGTTTAGTGCGCGGTTCTTCCAGTGGGTGGATAACACCCATCGACTCAAACCCAACACCCGTAGGTACTACCGCTACGGATGGAAACGGCTGAAAAGCACACCGCTGGCAGGAATGCGCTTGGATGCCATTACTACTGATTTGGTGAGCACAATCCCATTCTCCGGGTCGACGTCGTGGGCGAACCAGGCTCGGCGGACACTGAGGGTAATGCTGGGCAAGGCGGTGAGGGACAACCTCGTTCGTCAAGCGCCGCTTATTCACTTGGCGGAGGAGATCGGGCGTGACGGAATTCTGGACGATGCCACGGAGCAAAAGCTGTTGGCCGTGGCCAGGCAGCCGTTGCGAGATGTCCTTGTCATCATGCGTGACATGGGCCTCCGGCCCACAGAGGTGTTTCGGATGAGATGGGAGCACGTGCATGCATGGTCAAAAAGATTGCAGCCCACAGGATGTATCTAAGGAAGCTGCCTCCAATCTGAAAGTTGATCCTTCCTTCTGTTCTTAGACATAGCCCGGCGAGCACCAGACATCCCAGTGCAGCCGGCGTCATCAAGGCCAGCAGAAGCGCGATCACGTTTCCCGGAAATGGAGGCAGCAACATGGACTTACTCTCGCGAAAAAAGTGTTTGTCAGCCGATCTGCTAAATAAAGAACTCCGCAAGTCGCGTTAAGGCGGAAACCGTGAGCAGCCCGCCCGCAGTCAAGGCCCATGGCATGTAACCCCGGCCCTGCCGCCAGGAGATGACACAGCCCACGATGGCAAGCGCTGCTCCCACCGGGCAGATCACGTTGCCGATCCAGTCGACGAGGTTAAGGAAGGCGCCTTCGGGTTGGCTCGCCTGCTCTCCCTGTACCGCCTGGCCTGTCGCTCGTTGCTTGCCGAGGTTCTGGGCATGGCTGGCGACCGGTATGGACACCAGGCTAAGAAAAACAAGTGTGGTACCGATCGCCCGAATCAACGGCGAGCCATACCAGTTGAGGTGTCGAGTGTTGCTCATGAGGCTCTCTCTCCAGGGCGGTGATTCCGCCGGGTGAGGGCACTGTAGTGCGCCTCTGGAGTAGCCTCAAATTTCTGCTGCACCCTTAACAGCGCGTATGCCCGAGAACCCACCCCCTTTCAGTGGTAACTTGCAAACGAAAAAGATGAGCGACGCCTAAGAGACCTCTTTTCGGACTGGGGAGCTGAGATATGAAACCGCAGTGCGCGCCTTCGCAGTCTCCCGAGGATCGCAGAAAGTGCTTTTATCGCAAGAAGTTCACTCCTCCGGGAAGCTGCGTGAACTGCAACACGTTTGTCGATCGCGGATTTGCCAAATACGTTTATCCGGATTCGAGAACTCGTGCGATGTTGTTCTTGATTCCGGATTGTGTGGCGAGACCGATGCCGGATTCGAGATCACCCGCGATGTGTTTCTCATTTCCGGACTATGCAAAATGGGCGATGACGGATTCGAGACCAGGTGTGATCTCTTTCTCCATTCCGGATTACGCAAGAGAGCTAATTCCGAAATCTGAATCCCTGCGCAAACGAAAGAAAACCCCGTCACGCGGACGGGGCTTGGGGGATACGAGATGCAGAGAACGCGCAGCGATTTACTGGACGCTCGCGGTGCTGTTTACTGCTCCGCGTTCGAGTCGCTGTAGTTCGCTTAAGGCTCGTCTGCCTGACTTCTCCTCCGGCTGTTTCTCGAAGACCACATAGATCCGCAGACCTGCCGGTAACGTGACGATCGAATGCTCCATCATCACCTGACGATTGATTTCCTCATCGCCGGCGCGGCCCACGTTTTCCGACATTTGCATGCGCATCAGGTCGGCCTCACTCACCGCTCCGTTCAAGTTGTTCTGCCCAACCAGCATGGCACTCATCTGTCCAACGCCAGTGAGAGCGCGAACGGCGAAGTTTTTCCCCCGGCTGGTGCCGGTGACTTTTCCTCGCAGAGGCCCAAGGTCAGTGTCGGTCGCCAGGGCGTCGATTCCGACGCTGGAGCCATCGGGCATTTCGAGATGATCGAAATGCAGTTGCAGGTAGCCGCTGCGGTCCGCTTGCCTCACCGATCCAACAGCCTTCGATCCGGCGGGCACAATAATCTGGCCATCGTGCTGGTAGCCGTATTCGACGATGGCGACAACCTGTTCATCGACAGCCGTCGTTACCACCGAGGCCAGCCTGGCTGAAAGGCGCGACCCAACGCCAAGATCCAGAGTCGGCCCTGTGTTTTCCCCACTGACGGTTGGGTTGGATTTTTCGCCACCTGCGGTGAACACCAAGGATGGCTTGGCAAGGCCATCTGCGACGGTTTTGTCCGTGGTTGTTTCAGTGCGGTTCTGCCCGTAGGGCGGAGGAGTCCAGTTATCGCCGTTGCTCGGAGCTGGCGGGAACGAAGGAATCTGCGCCAGGTTCTTTCCTCCGTTCGGCGTGACGTTGGAAACCGCATCGCTTGGACCGGTTCGGACTTTCTTGGTGTTCTCCACGTCGTGTGCGTTTACCTGGCCGGGCTGCCGCTTGTCCTCCGGCATCGGTTGCATACTGCCGCCGGGAACAATCGAGTCGTTGCTGACAGGCGCTGTTTCCGCCACTTTCGGACGTCCAAGGTTCGCCTCTCCGCTCTTCTTCAGCTTCGGCTTGCTCTTCTGGGAGAAGAGAACCAACATCAGGAAAGCAACGGCAACGACGCCGACAAAGCCGATCACAAGCCGGGCTGTCTTATCGTCTTTGGCCATGCGAAAACTGCGTGTTGCAGCTATTGGCGGACGCTGGCTATGGATTTCATGTTCAGCATCATCCGCTTCAGCAGTGCCTGGGGTTAAATCTGGGGCTAGGTCGGCGATGTGCAATGTTGACGCCTTCGTTCCTTCCGGCTTTGACCCGTTGTTGTTTGTGCGCTGTTTGAATTGAGACATGTGACTCCTCGCTTAGTTGCCTGCTTTGAGATTGGCGGTCGTGGGTTGGGCCGTGAACGGCAACTCGAGTAGCAATGGCCGGTTCACGGCATCGGCTGTGGCCAGCACCAGTTGCAGACGTTCCTGGTTCTGCTTGAAATCCGGGCGCTCAAAGCGCACAACGCCATCGGCACGGGCTCCCGGCGCCAGCTTTTGCTCGGTAAAGCGGAACTCCCGAACGGCGACCTGGTCCGCCAGAACTTTCTTCGCCTTTCCGTCCTCTGTGCCGTTCTTGCTCCCCTTACCGTTGGCATTTGCCAGTTCCACCTGCGGCCCCAGGATCTCGACCCAATGACTGGTTTCGTTCAGAACGGAGAAGGCCACGATGATGTCATCACCGCTTCCGGTCACAGCGCCTAGGCTGGCAGCGATAGCGCCTTTGCTCTGGTTCCACTCGGGACTGGATACCTGTGTCTGGTGCCGGAACGCCGACTCATAAGCGCTCATCCCTGGTTTCGTGGCAGCCGCGGGCGTCGTTGAGTTTTCGTCCACCGATCCGATCAGGAAACTCCCACGCCGTTTGTAGATCAGCACGAAGTCAACCGGCTTCGAACCGCCCGAAGCCGATCCGTCGCTCAGCAGACGCAGGCTGACCACCAAACCAGTCTTGGTCGCGATCAATAGATTGCTCACTGCAGGATCTGCGGTGATTGGCTTTACCACGACCAGTTCCGGTTCGTGTTCGTTGTGCTCGGCCAAGAACAGTGTCGGGGCGCCGACAACAACAGACGACACGGCTTCCGGCATGCGGATCGTGGCGGCATAGAACGGCTTCAACCTCAGGTCCGTGACCGTGTCCGGAGAGATCGTCAGCTTCGAGATAACCGGAGTGACGTCATTGGTGGCTGGAAGCCGGGACGGGGCCTGTTGTGCCATGGCCGGCACGACCACGCCCCAAAAAATCAGGCTTGCCAGTTTACGTTTCATGGTTGACTCTCCTCAGAGCTGGTATTCGATGCGAGTTCCTTGAGGTAACGTCGTCGGACTTGTTCTACGTACCGGATGACTTGTTGGTTGCTGTACTGCAAACCGTGTACACGATGCTCGCCTGCGTAATAAGCGGCTACAGCAAGCCGCATATCGCCGTGGTACTGGCTCAGCAGATACTGCAGATACGTGCGCTATCGGCAACAGGTGTATGAACCTGACGGGTCGATCGCGAGTGTACAGCGTTCAAAAAGGTTAGCAAGCACGAGAGAGTTTCCAAAGAAGTCGGAGGTCGTGCAGCTCAGGAACGAGTTTATGGCCAAGTTGAATCGAGTAGGGTTCACACCGGAAGCCGGAGTCAGCCTCGTGGAATTCGTGGAGAATGTCTATTTCCCGAGGATTGCAGAGAGGCTGGCTGCGAGTACGGTTAGAGGCTATCGCGAGGCGTGGCGCTGCCATCTCAGGCAACGCGTCGACCGTTTCCGCGCACGCGACTTTCGAACCACTGACGGCGAAACCCTGATGCGGGATATTGAGCGTGAACACGGAACCGACCTGGCTCACGCCAGTTATCGCATCATCAAGGTGACACTCTCAGCCATTTTCACGCATGCTCAAGAGAGTCGGCGTCGTTGACCACAATCCCATCCACGGTGTCAGTGTTCCGAAAGGGAAAAAACACGGTCGGAAACGATTTGCTTATTCCCTCGAGGAAATCGAGATGCACCTTGATTTGTTTTCTGGCAAGTCGATCACGGTGCATGGTCAGGACGGGGGTGTTTACACTCCCGAGGTTTCCGCGGCCACTGTCCGGGCTCTGATCGCAGTTGCGGCTTTCGCCGGATTGCGTCATGGCGAAATTCGGGGGTTGTGGTGGGAAGACGACGAGGATGACAGGCTTGCCATTCGGCGATCAGTATGGCGTACTCAGGTGAAGGATACGAAGACACACGAAGACGAGGAGAATCCGGGGGTGGTTCCCATCATCCGGCCTCTGCGCGTGCTACTCGACGCCATCCGGCCTGCGAACGCGTACGGCTGGATCTTCCCAAACAGTGTCGGGGGGCGCTAGACCTCGCCAACATTGCAGAGAGAGTGATCAAGCCTGTCTTTAAGGCCAATGGTCTCGATTGGAAAGGTTGGCACGCTTACCGTCGCGGGCTCGCGACGAACCTGAAAAAGCTAGGCGTGCCCGACACTACCATTCAAGCCATTCTCCGGCATGAAAGCGTCAGCACGACTCAGCGCTTTTACATCAAGACGGCCCGTGAAGACGCCATGGATGCGATGAAAAAGTTCGAGGAAAAACTCGAGTGTGCAGCAGTTGTGCAGCAGATGGTGAACTGATTGTCGGTAAGCTATTGAAAAAATGGAGCCGACGATCGGACTTGAACCGATGACCTGTCGATTACGAATCGACTGCTCTACCAACTGAGCTACGTCGGCCTTATTTCGATTGTAATTGCGGGTAACCAAAACGGTAAAGGGACGCAAACCCGCTGTTTTCCACTTGCGCCGCAAGTTACTTCCCTTGATAATCATAGCAAGCTCTGCGGCGATACTAGCCGAGCCTACATGAACCGATTCTGTCGAGCGGACGTCCTTCGCATCCTGCACATCTCGGCCAACCAGCTGGCTGGCTGGCAAAAAGCAGGACTCGTCCCCATTTCCGATACTTTCACGTTTTTCGATCTTCTTCAGCTCACGAAAGTGCGTGACCTTCGTGCAAAACGGGTGCGTCCTGCGGCGATCCGGGAATCCCTGCAAGCGATGCTGAAGCAGGTGGCCGGCATGGAGAACCCGCTCCTCGAAGCCAGCGCTTTCAACGTCGGAACTCGCGGTAGCTTATCGCCACGAGGGCCATTCGGTCGAACCCATTGCCGGTCAGTTTGTCATGGATTTTGCGGGCACTGGCATGGTCGTATCCTCGGTCAAGGTGAGACCCATCGCCAAGTTCGATACGGCAAGCGATTTATTTGCGCGAGGGGTGGCGCTGGAAGAGCATCCCAGCACCCACGACGAAGCCATCCAGACCTATCTGCAGGTGTTGGAGATTGAACCCGGCCATGCTCCGGCTCATATCAATCTAGGGACCCTCTATTACAACCGTCACGATTTTGTTTCGGCGGAGAAGCATTACCGCGAGGCTGTCAAGGCTGGACCCGCGTTATGCCCTGGCTCACTTCGATCTCGGCAATGTTCTGGATGAAACAGGTCGGATCGAGGAAGCAGTCGTAGCCTATAGCACCGCGATTCAACTGGCTCCCACCTATGCTGATGCCCATTACAACCTGGCGCTCGCGTATGAACGCTTGCGTCAGCCGCGACAGGCACTTCCCCACTGGAGAACCTACCTGAAGCTCGACAGCGCTGGTCCCTGGGCGGTGCACGCCCGCAACCAGGTAGCTCGTATTCTTGAGGCTGACAAGCTGAAGATTGTCTACCGTAGCGAGAAGTAGCGGCGCTTCGTCATTCTGACAGAACGCTGGAATTTCCTTTTGTGAGCCTACTAACAAACACCACTGGGTTTTCATGCCCACCGTGCAGCGCTGGCGATCATTCGTCGGCGCGCGCAGGTGGGTTGACTCTGCAAATCGTCCCAAAAAATGTGCTGGCACGCCATTCCCTCCTTGACGCGGACGGCGCGAAAGCGATTTACTTATGGGCAACATTCGCTGCGTGGGTGGCGACGAAACCCTCGTGACTGACAACTTGATAGCCTCCGATGTATTCGCGCGGTTGCAACAGGCGACCGCTTCGCAGCCCGCCCAACTGGTGGAGCTCTGCCGCGAATATCTCACGGAAGCTGGGCAAACACTTGCACAGTTGCGCAAGGCATTTACACTGAAACACGCCGATGAGCTTCGCAATAGGGCTCATTATTTGAGGGGTAGCAGCATGCTGGTGGGGGCCACCCAGGTCACTCAGTGCTGCGCGAGTTTAGAAGCGATGGGCCGAAATGGCGACTTCGACCAAACCGAGCGAACGATCGAAGAGATGTCGGCTGCGCTGGATGCCGTTAAGCAGGAGCTTGTGAAGATGCTTGGTCCGGAGGTACTTCCGGCTGAGGGATCGGCTCGGTAGGAGATGGTCTGCTAACTCTATGACAAAGGTGGCTGTAACTCCCATTAAGGTTCTGATTGCGGATGATCATCCGGTGGTGCGCATTGGCCTGCGTAACATGTTGCAAGCCGACAACCAGATGCAGATCGTCGCAGAAGCCAAGGACGGAGCCGAAGCGCTCCACATGGTGCGCACCTACAGGCCCGACATCTTACTACTGGACCTCGCCATGCCGAAGATGCCGGGCATGGATGCCTTGCGCGAACTCACCAGCGAAACCACTCCCACCCGCACCATTGTCCTAACTGGACTCGCCGACAAGAGGCAGATCCTGGAGGCGCTGCAACTCGGCGCCCGCGGCGTGGTGTTGAAAGATGCCGTGGTCGAACACCTTTCGGCTTGTATTCGTGCGGTGATGCAGGGACAGTACTGGCTGGAGGGACGCCCAGTGCAGAACCTGGTCCAGGTGCTGCACGATCTGGCGGCACAAACGGCCCCGCCTTCGCGGAGGACGTTCGGTCTCACCGGACGCGAACTCGAGGTCGTGACCCTGATTACTGAGGGTTCAACCAACAAACACATTGCAGTCACGTTCGGCATCAGCGAAGAAACCGTAAAGCGCCACCTGACCAACATCTTTAATAAGCTGGGCGTCGGCAATCGCCTGGAACTGGCATTGTTTGCGCTAAACCACAATCTGCTGCCGCCCGCCGCCACCACGGACGTGGCGAGATAGCCGGTTCTGCAGCTGCGCGCCCGCCTGTCGCCACCCCAGCCTAAATTCGCAAGTTTCGGACTATTCCCTTCGCCTTTCGGGCCATTTACTCTTCTGCTTCCCTTCCCTACAAAGGTACTTCCCCAGTAGTCCGGAGGCGGCTACGGTTACAGCAGAGACTGAGCTATGGACGATGGCCAGAACTGGGGACCGAAGCTGAATTCCGTCCCCCTGCTCGAAGCGGTCTTATGCGCCGACTGTGAGATCATCAGCAACAGCGCGGGCGAATCCTGCGAGATTTGCGGCAGCCGCTCGCTGCTGAGCGTGGGACGCGTGCTCGGCGGAAGCATCGAAGGCGAACGTGCGGTCTTGGTGGACTGGAACCACCATCACACGCACAACGGGTTCACCGTGCTGGTGAACCATGATGCCGCAGAAGTCTTGCAGCAGCAGCGCCGGAGAAGGAAAAGCAGGGGTTAGCTCTGTTTTGCTTTTGGTGTGTCCGGGTAGTGGGGCGCTTCAGCGCCCCGTGAATCTGATCCATTCCCAACTGAGCCGGCTTCAGCCGGCGGCACAAGTCTGTCGTCGGCTGAAAGCCGACTCGGGAAACGTATGGCAGCCGCAACGCGGGCCTGAAGGCCCGCATTACCCGGACATAGCAATTCCTAAACCGCTCTAGGGGTTAGGGGCTGGTTGCGATCCTTAGTGAAGCGATCTTCCCGGGAATTTCCATCCGCCCGTCGTCGAATCACATCACACACAAATGACCATTTCTTCCTTGCGAGGTCTCATGGAACACGACAAACTCCTGCGTCAACAACTCGCGAAATTGGTGGACTGGAATGAGGCCCATGCCGACTTGAACGCCGCAGTGCATGATTTCCCCGCTAAGCTGCGCGGCGAGGTGCCCGACGGACTGCCATATTCGGCGTGGCAACTGCTTGAACACATCCGTATCGCGTTGTGGGACATTCTGGAGTTTAGCCGCAACGCCAAACACAAGTCGCCGAAATGGCCCGACGGCTACTGGCCGAAAACCGCAGCTCCTCCGAGCGACAAAGCGTGGGATGAGAGTGTGAAAGCAATTCTAAAAATCCAAGAAGAATTGCGTGAGCTAGTCAAAGACCCTTCGCGCGACCTGTTCAGGCCCTTCCCTCATGGGGACGGCCAGACGCTGTTGCGTGAGGTGTTACTGGCCGCCGACCATGGTGCCTATCACCTGGGACAGTTGGTGCTGGTGCGGAGGGCGCTGGGCGCGTGGAAAGGATAGCCCTACCCTGCATTTCCGCCCTTAGGGCAGTTTTGGAATTGGTGTAAGCCGAGTTCGGGTAGAGCGGGCCTTCAGGCCCGCGTTCACGGCAAGAAAGAAAACGCTTCCGCCGCTGAGGTCTGTGACCTCACCGGCGGAAGCAAGATGATATCGGATCCTGAACGCGGGCCTGAAGGCCCGCTCTACCGGATTACAAAAAACCTAAAGTGCTCTAATGCTTTTGAGGTGTTGAAGAATATCGGGGTGGCTGATGGCCGATAGCTAAATCAGCGACAGCGCGTCGACATCCACCACCAGATTGTTGCGGGGGATCTTCTGGGTCTCCGCGTAGGCGAGCATGGAACGCAGTGCCGCATTCATGCGCTCTCGGCTAGCGGACTTTAATAGAAAGTGATAGCGATACTCGGTCTTGAGCCGCACGATTGCCGCGGCTGCCGGCCCCATAACGCGTATCCCCGCCAGGCGAGTCGCTTCGAACCACTTTCCCAGGATGCCCGACCAGGCTAGCGCCTCGTCGAGTTTGCTGCTGCGCACCAGCACGTTGCTAACGGCATTGAAGGGTGGATAGTGCATCCAGCTGCGGAAGCGAATTTCCTTTTCGTAGAAGCCATGGTAATCGTGCGCGGCGGCGAACTGGATGGCGTAGTGGTCCGGGAAAAATGTTTGCAACACAACCTTGCCGGGGGTGTCACCTCGCCCGGCACGTCCCGCAACCTGGGTCAACAACTGGAAGGTGCGCTCGGCAGCCCGGAAGTCCGGAAAGCTGAGCGCGGCGTCGGAGCCGACGACCCCGACTAGGGTAACATTGGCGACGTCATGTCCCTTGGCGATCATCTGCGTGCCCACCAGCAGATCGATCTCGCCAGTGTGCAGCGCGTTCAACATGCGCTCGAAATCGTCGCGGCCATGCACCGTGTCGCGATCAAGCCGAGCGATGCGCGCCTGCGGAAACATGCCGTGCAGGATGTGCTCCAACTTCTCCGATCCCGTGCCCAGATATTGCACATACTCGCTGCCGCACTTGGGGCAGGTCCGCGGCGCAGGGCCCGTGTAGCCGCAGTAGTGGCACATCAGGCAGTGTTCACGCTTGTGATAGGTCATGGAGATGGCGCAGTTTTTGCATTGCACGCTCTCGCCACATTCCCGGCAGAGCACGAAGGCGGAGTAGCCGCGCCGGTTCAGCAGCACCATCACCTGCTCGTTGCGCGCCAGTCGCTCGCCTATCTCTTCCACCAGCTTGCGCGAGAGCGGTTCATCTTTGCGAGTGCGCTGAAATTCCTCGCGCATGTCGAGCACTTGGACCTCGGGTAGCGGCCGCTTCTCGATACGCTCAGGCAATTCCAGCAGTCGATACTTGCCGTTGACGGCGTTGTAATAGGTCTCCAGCGACGGTGTAGCCGAGCCCAGCACAACGGCGGCGTTGCACATTTTGGCGCGCATCACCGCGACGTCACGGGCGTGGTAGCGCGGCATTTCCTCTTGCTTGTAGGAGTGATCGTGCTCTTCATCCACCACGATCAGGGCCAGGTCAGGTACCGGCGCGAAGATGGCCGAGCGCGTCCCTACCACAATGTGAGACTCGCCGTTGCGAATGTGTTTCCACTGCTCGGCCCGCTCGTCGTCGCTGAGCGCGGAATGCAGGATCGCAACCTCATCCCCGAAGATCTGGTGCAGATCGGCGGCGACTGCGGGGGTGAGGCCGATTTCCGGGACTAGCAGAATGGCGGAGCGCCCTTTGGTCAGCACCGCCTGCATCGCTGACAGGTACACGGCGGTCTTGCCCGAACCGGTGACGCCATGCAACAGCATGGGAAGGAATTGGCGCTCCTCGGTGGCGGCAATGATTGCGTTGAGGGCAGCTTTCTGCGCGGTAGTGAACAGGAACTCCAGCTTACGAGGCTTCATCGCCGACATACAAAAGGTCGCAGCCTCTTCGCTGAGCGCAACGATCCCACGTCTCACCAGTGTTTGCAGCGTCGTTCGCGGGACATCTAGTCCACGAATAGCTTCGAGCAGGGCGCGCTGGTTCTCCTGGTTGCGTAAGTAAGCCACGATCTTCTGCTGATTGGCGTTGAGCTTGCCGGTTACATCCTTCAACGTCGCGATCTGCACGGTGCGGCTGGCATCGCGAACGTCGCTGAGGTCATCACGAGCAATCCACTTCTTTCGCAGCATGGATTGCAGCACGGCGCGCGACGCACCAGTCGCCGAACGCAGTGCCGCTTCGCGCGTCACTTCGCCGTCGGCGAGGCAGTTTAGCACAGCGTATTCCAGCATCTGGTAGTCGGGCTCTTTGCGCGATCGCAGTGACGACCCTATCGTTGATGCAGCATGCAGTGCAGCAATTCCCTTCTCGGTGATGTGGTAGCCAACAATGCGCCGGAACTCCGCAGACAGCGGCAGCATGGTGCGAAATACTTCGCCGATAGGCGCAATGTAATACTGCGCGATCCAGCGACCCAGTTGCATGAGTTCAGACGTTAGCGCGGGGGCTGAATCCAGAACCTGACTGATGCGCCGGGTTTGAAATTTTGGCTCGCGATCGTGCAGTTCGGTGGCGATGCCGCACAAGCGCTTGTCTCGGAACGGCACGATGACCCGGCCACCCACGCAGGGCTCAGTGTCGGCAATGCGATAGGTGAAGGTGGCATCGAGCGGAACCGGCACAGCCACGTCACAGAATTGCGGCATGGGCGTTAACTGCCTTCGTCGCTGGGCGCACGTTGCGGCGTGGACAGATCAAGATAGCGCATGACCATCTGCAGGTCTTTCCAGGCTTCCTTCTTCTGCCGCGGATCGCGCAACAGAAATGCCGGATGGTAGGTAACCGCGAGCTTGCATTGGAATGGTTCATCTGTATCGTCAACGATGCCTGGCGGAGAGTAATCATAGAATCGGCCGCGCAGCGATGCCATCGAGTCGTTGACGCTCAGCAGGTTCTTGGCCGCTGTGGCGCCCAGCGCCACGATGACCTTCGGCCGGATAACGCCGATCTGGCGCATCAAGAATGGTGAGCAGGTTTCGCACTCGTCGCGTTCGGGTGTGCGGTTGCCCGGCGGACGACACTTCACGATGTTGGCGATGTACACCTGCTCGCGCTTGAGGCCCATGGCGGCAATCATGTTGTTGAGCAATTGGCCAGCACGTCCAACGAACGGCAGGCCCTGCTGATCTTCGTCAGCGCCCGGGCCTTCGCCAATGAACATCAGCTCGGCATATGGGTTGCCAGTGCCAAAAACAATCTGCTTACGCCCCAACTTCGCCAGCTTACAGCGTTGACAGTCGGGGCCGATGTCGTCGGCGATGACTTGCAGAAGCGCGGCGCGATCCGGCGTCGAAGATGCAAGGCCGTCAATAGGGCTAAAGTCGGAGGTAACGGAAGCGACGACCTGAGGAACATCCGAAGTGTCGAGCGAAGTATCAGCGCTCTCGGAAACATCGCGGCGATAGAGTGGACCGACGCCCAACTCGCGATAGAAGTTGAGTCGCTCGCGCAATGCGGATTTGGTGTCGGGATCGAGAGTCATCGGTTGGAGTTGATGGTGCGATTCTACGGCAAAGGTGAGCAGGCGGCAAAAGGTGAAGAAAGCCACCCCTTCCACTCGGCTGAAGTCCTCGGCCGGGACGACCAAAAATAACAAAGGGTGGGACGCGGACCTGACGGTCCGCTCCACCGGCAGGTCCAGGATGGCAAGAAAAGGAGGATTGCGGCGCAGCAAAAGCCGCGCTCTTTCAAGGCGGGAAGCGGAATTTAGTTCTAGATCTAAGGCCCGCTCTAGCTGGTTGACGCTGGTACTGTCCCCTGCTGCTGCCGGATGTGGAGCGCGGCCTCGAGAATTTTCTGTGCGATCTCCAGCTTGCTCGCTTCGGGGACTGCGATGGTGTCTGTAGAAGTAACGATTGTCACTTCATTGCGGTCGCTATCGAAGCCGATGCCGGGGCGAGCCACGTCATTCATGACAATCGCATCCACTCGCTTCGCCGCGAGCTTCGAGCGGGCGTTCTCCAGCAGGTTCTCGGTTTCGGCGGCAAATCCGATCAGCACTGGCGAGCCCTTTCCCGTGGCGTGGCGCAAGCTGCCGAGATCGGCAAGAATGTCGGAATTGGGTTCGAGCTGCAACTCCAGCGCACCTCCGCGCTTGATCTTCTCCGGTGAAACATTCTTGACATGGTAGTCGGCAACTGCGGCCGCCATGATGATGAAGCTGGCCTGCTCCCAGCGATCGAGGACAGCGGTGCGCATCTGCTGCGCCGTCTCTACGAAAATTGTTTCCGCTGCGGAAGGCGGTTGCAGTGCTGTCGGCCCGCTCACCAGAATGACCTTCGCTCCTCGCCGCAGTGCAGCTTCGGCGAGCGCGTATCCCATCTTGCCGCTGGAACGATTGCCGAGGTAACGCACCGGATCGATCGGCTCGTGGGTGGGTCCGGCGGTAATGAGCACAGTCTCCCCCGCGAGATCTTGGGCGGCCCCAAGGCGCTCCAACGTGGTAGCTACGATTTGCTCCGGCTCGGCCAGCCGCCCCGCGCCGATCATCCCGCATGCAAGATAACCACGACCCGGTTGGACGATGGTTACACCTCGGCGGCACAAAATTTCCAGATTCTGCCGCGTGGCTGGATGGTCCCACATGTTGACGTTCATGGCAGGCGCGAGCACCACGGGAGCTGTGGTAGCCAGGTAAAGAGTGCTGAGGAAATCGTTGGCAATGCCCTGCGCGAACTTGGCCAGTACATCCGCGGTGGCCGGAGCCACAAGAAGACAGTCAATGCATTGGGCGACAGAAATGTGCTCGACCGCGGAGTCGAGGTTGGGCTGCTCAGCCGCAGAGCCGAACATGCTGGTGATAACCTTTTCGCCGGAAAGCGCAGCAAAGGTGAGCGGGCGGACAAACTCCTGCGCCGCGGCGGTCATGATGACCTGCACGCGAACATCGCGGTCCTGCAAAAGGCGAACGATTTCCGCGGCCTTGTAGGCCGCGATCCCACCGCTCACACCGAGTGCGATTTTCATGATGGGCCTCGGCTATCCCCGCCAGCCGCGTCGGGGACGCCATGAGAATTTCCTCGGCAGACGCCGGGTCAGTGGCGAAATTTGTGAGCCCTAGTCGTCGCTGTCGCCGCCCACCGCATGATCCAGGATCTCGCTGGCCGACTCCAGCGGAGTTTTCACAACCTGGGGAATCTCCCATTTCACTCTGCCGGCCTGGATCTCTTCCTCGGCGATGCGGCAGGGCTTGCGTGAGTGAGACTCTACTGCGGGACGGGCACCGTTCTGCAGTTGACGCGCGCGGCGCGCGGCCACCAGAACATAGCGATAATTGCTGTCGAACCCTTCAACCAGTTTCATAGGTCACTCCGTGACGGTGGGTAAACGGGAAAGATCGAACGTTGCCAGGATCGTCTGCACCTGATGGAGCATCTGCGTCCGCAAAGCGCCGCGAGCGATGGACAGCACCACATCATCCTTTGTGTCGGCGCAGCCCCAGAACGTTTAAGTCGCTCGACCTCCACAATCGACTTCAGGATGTCGATCGACTGCTCCAGTCGATCGTTGACCAAAATATAGTCGTACTGGGAGAAATTCTCAATCTCACGCGAAGCCGTCTGCAGCCGGCGTTGGATGATGTCTTCAGTATTGAAGAGGCGAGCGCCATCCCCGAGCAACTGGCGCTGCAGATCGTCATCGGCCTCGGCGCGGCGACGCAAACGCCGTTCCAGCTCTTCGCGCGACGGCGGCAGGATAAAGATGCTGACGGCCTCGGGCATCTTCTGCTTTACTTGGGCTGCTCCCTGCACGTCAATATCGAGCAGCAAGTCATGGCCGCGTGCCGTAGCTTCCCGCAGAAATCGTTTCGCCGTTCCGTAGTAGTTGCCAAAAACCTCGGCGTACTCCAGGAATTCGTCCTCGGCCAACATGCGTTCGAACTCTTCACGGGAGACGAAAAAATACTCGCGGCCCGACTGCTCGCTGCCGCGCGGAGGGCGGGTAGTATAGCTGATCGAGAACTCGAGATTGGGAACGACGCGGCGAACTTCATTGGTGAGCGTGGATTTCCCCGAGCCCGACGGCGCCGAGATGATGAAGATGATGCCGCTCATTCTAGGTTCTGCACCTGTTCGCGTGCCTTTTCGATCTCTGACTTCATGGCTAATCCCAAACCGGTGATGCGCAGCGCTTCGCCGGCCACGCCCGTAGTCTTCGACATCAGCGTGTTGGCTTCGCGGTTCATCTCCTGCAGAAGAAAGTCAAGCTTTTTGCCAACCTCACCACCGGCATCGAGCAGCGACAGAAAATGCTGGATGTGATTCTTCATCCGCACAATCTCTTCCTGGATGTCGCTGCGCTCAGCGAGCAGCGCAGCTTCCTGCAAAATGCGGTCGGGATCGGCGTGAGTGCCCAGCAGCTCCTGCATGCGCCCGTGCACTTTCTCATGATAGGCCTTCAGCACCCTGCCGCGAAGCTGATCGACCTCGTGGGTTGCCGAAGACAGATGAGTCATTCGCTCACGCAACTCCACCGCTGCGCCGCGGCCCTCTTCCTCACGCATGTGGTTGAGCCGCTCTATGCATTGCTCCAGCGCAAAGGTCACCTGCTTCTCGATCGCGCTCATGGCGTCGCCATTCTCGGCCACGTTCAGCGCGCCTGGCATCTTGAGCACAGCGTTCAGGTCAGGTTCGGCGCTCACCCCAAACTCTTCAGCCACTTCGCGAAAGGTGCGCAGGTAACCGCCGACCAAGTTGCGGTTGACCGAAAACCCCGCCCCGCCACTCCGCTCAAGGCTTAGCGTCACTTCGATGTGGCCACGGTGCAGACGTTCCTTTAATATGCGGCGAATCTTCATCTCTACTGGGTCCATCTCCAGCGGAAGACGCAAATGAAGATCGAGAAAACGGTGGTTTACCGCTTTCAGGCTCAGTGTGAGCGAAAGCTGATCGTCCACGTGACTCTTCACCTGCGAGTACCCGGTCATAGAGCGGATATTCATAATTGAGTCATTCTGTGCCGGTAGCCGTCTCGACATCGACGAATTGCAAATCATACAACCGGCGGTAAGTGCCGGGGTGGGCCAGTAAACACTCGTGCGTGCCCTCGTCGACGATCACGCCATTCTCCACCACCAGGATGCGATCGGCGCGCCGCACCGTGGACAGCCGATGCGCGATCACGAACACCGTTCGTCCCGTCATCAGGTTTTGCAGCGCTATTTGCACCAAAGATTCGCTCTCAGTGTCGAGCGCCGAGGTAGCTTCGTCGAGGATCAGAATGGGCGCGTTTTTCAGAATGGCGCGCGCGATCGAGATGCGTTGCCGTTCACCACCACTCAGGCGCAGACCGCGTTCGCCAATAACGGAGTCGTAGCCTTCGGGCAGTGCCATGATGAAGTCATGGGCGAGCGCTGCGCGGGCTGCTTCTTCGACAGTTTCGGCGGAAACTTCCGGCTGCCCATAAGCGATGTTGTTGCGTACCGTATCGTTGAACAGGATCGTGTCCTGGGTGACGATGGCAATTTGCGAGCGCAAGGAAGCAATGGTCAAGTCACGTACGTCACGCCCGTCAATGAGCAACCGCCCGCGAGTAACATCGAAGAAGCGCGGCAGCAGATGAACCAGGGTCGTCTTGCCAGAGCCGCTGGAACCGACAATCGCCACCAGTTCACCCGGCGCTACCTCCAGGTTGATGTCTTGCAGTACATCACGGTCGTCGTTCGCCTGCCCATAACTGAAGTAAACATGCTCGAAGCGTATGCCCTGATGAAAGGACACCAGCTTCTGCGCGCCCGCTTTCTCGCGCACGTCGTCCGAGGCGTCGAGGAATTCGAAGATCGCCGACGAAGCACCCAGGGCCTGCTGGAAGTTGTTGTTGAATATCCCGAACTTCCTGACTGGCTCGTACATTTTGAATACCGCGATGATGAATGCCAGGAATACACCTTCGGTGAAGAAGCCATGTTTAATGTACTCGCGACCAATCAGAATAAGGATCGCGATGGCGATAGCGCCGAAGATGTCCATCATCGGCGAACTGACCGCGTAGGCACTTACCGAACGCAGGTTGGCTTTGAATAGCCGTCGCCCGGCATCGCGAAAGCGGCGCGTCTCCCAGGCTTCCATCGAAAAAGCTTTTACGATGCGGACGCCGGTGATGGTTTCCTGCAGGATGTTCTGGATCTCAGCCAGTTTGTCCTGGCCGCGGCGTGTCGTAGTTCGCACGCGCTGGCCAATCCTTCTGGCGGCCATTACCACCACGGGAACGAAGATGATGAGCACCCAGGTCAAACGTCCGCCCAGCAGGACCACCACGCATGCGGTGAATAAGAAAGTGAAAAACTGCTGCAGAAATTCTGCCAACACCGACGACAACGCAAACTGCACTCGCTCAATGTCGTTCACGATCGCCGACAGCAGTGTGCCGGTGGAATATTTTTGGAAGAATGCTACCGAACGCCGCAACGTGGCCGCGTAGAGTTCGTTACGTAGATCGGTGACCATGCCGTAGCCGGCATAGTTCGCGAGGTAGCTGCCGCCATAATCGAAAATGCCCTTCAGGACAGTAGACGCGACCAACGCGAAGGCAACCATCGTCCAAACGTTGTGAAAGTGCTGCGGGACAAACCAATTCAACTCGATTGGTTTGTGGCTGATCGGCATTTTGAATAAGGGCAAGCTGTGCGATTTGGAAGAAGGATTCAGTACCAGATCGAAGATGGGCCCGATCAGCAACAGCCGGAAAGCATCAAGCAGGCCCACCAGCGCCATGGACACGACAGCGGCCAGCATGTAGAACCAATACGGCTTGAAGTAGCGAAGAAGGCGGTTCAGTTGACGCATAGTTCCCGCAAGATCGATTGCTGCTTCAGCTCCGGCGAAGAAATAGGCCTTGGGAATTTGGGATGCATCCTTGATTCTACTGGATATCGTGGTCGCAATGAAACGTTTGGCTGCGATTCCCGGCGTGCCCGAACTGCAATGCAACGCTTACGCTCAATCCCGCACCCTAAGAAGCAATGCTCTGAGGTGAGGACCGATGAAGAAATCGAACAGATCCAAATCTCTTATTGCACTCGCCGGATTCGGTGCGGCCGCAGTGGCCGCGGGCTGGTTCGGTTCCCGTTACAGCCCGAAAGATGCGAGAACCAGGCTCTGGTATAGCCGCCTCGACAAGCCCAGCTATGACCCTCCTGAGTTCGTCTTTCCGCTGGTGTGGACCTCTTTGTATGCGCTGATGGCAATTTCAGGATGGCGAGTCTGGAAGACGGGCGATTGCGACGAACGTTCCCGCGCACTCTGCTTGTGGGCGGGACAACTCACCTCCAACGCCGAGTGGACCAAACTCTTCTTCGATCGGCATCGTCCCAAGCTGGCGCTGGCGGACATCGTCGTGCTCGAAACCATGATTGTGAAATACATTTTGGCGGCCGAGAAAGTCGACCGACCGGCTGCTTTGTGCTTCGCTCCCCACGCTGCCTGGGTGGCTTTCGCCGCAGTGCTTAACTTTGAAATTGCGCGCCGCAATCCTGATGCGCACAAGAAATTCCCACGTCCTCGCGTCGCCTAAGGCGCCGGTTAAGCTGATTAGCTGCGGAAGATCGTAGCAAGGCGGTTATGGCCGACTTTCATCGCAGTTCCGATATTGCGGCTAGCTGGCCACGGGCGAGTCGCGATGAACAACCTTCACGTTGTAGCCCGCCTTGGCTAAACGTTTCTTCACATCTTCGGCGATCATCACTGAGCGATGCTTGCCTCCCGTGCATCCGAAAGCGATGGTGAGGTAGCTCTTCCCTTCCCGGATGTAATGCGGGATCAGATAAATCAGCAACTCGGAGATGCGATGGATAAACTCCCGGGTTTGCGGAAACGAGCGAATGTACTTGGCCACTTCGGGATGCCGGCCGGTCAAGGGACGGAACTTGGGAATAAAGTGCGGGTTGGGCAGGAAGCGCACGTCGAACACCAGGTCCGCATCTTCGGGAACACCTTCGCGGTAACCAAAGCTCACGCAGGAAATCAACAGGTTCTTGTCGTGATTGCCGCCCTGAAAACGCTCAGTAAGCTGACCGCGTAATTCGTGAACATTGAATTTGGTTGTGTCCACCACCACGTCGGCCAGCGCGCGCAGGGGTTGCAGGCGGCGGCGCTCTGCCGTAAGCGACGACCTTACCGAGACGTCACGACCAAGCGGGTGAGGCCGACGCGTCTCGCTATACCGCCGAACCAGGACATCGGTGTCGGCCTCGAGAAAGACCACCGTCGTCTTGAGCAGTCGCCGAAGGGAGGCAAGAATCTGGGGAAGCTTGTCGAGGCGCGCCCCTTCGCGGATGTCCACCACCAGCGCGGCGCGCTGGATCTCCAGCGAGTCCAGCACCAGGTCGGCGAAATTGGAGATCAGCCCGACCGGCAGGTTGTCGACGCAGTAGTAGCCGAGGTCCTCGAATGTCTTCAGGGCCGACGCCTTTCCGGCTCCGCTCATGCCGGAGATGATGACCAGCTCGTGCTGGTCGCGGCCCTTAGGCGGGCGAATTGATTTCTTCTTCAGGCCAGCCACCTTCCCTCAGACCCTTAGACAGGATGGGGCGAGAGTAGCAGAGTAACCCCCGCGCGTCAGCCCAAACCTCGTTACCAAATGGATGCGACAAGAGTGGATGAAGGCTCATCTTCACAGTCGCGTCCGGGTTTCGCTTCGGTTAATATGCACGCAGCGCGATTATTCATGAAGGTGCGTTCTTGAGCGGAGCACCGGTAAAGAACATCCGGCCCGCTACTCTGCGGGTCGGGCGGGCGCGGAGTCGAAAAGACCCCTATGCCGGAAATGGATTGTGAAGTATAGGGATTCTTCGACTCGGCACGAGCCAAGCATGCCCGCACTGCAATCAGGATGACAGGCAGCACACTCTCAAACTGCTGTAAAGGAATTGCATGCGATTGCTTCGGGAGCCCATGACCGTTAACTTGTCGATCACCTTACGCACGCTGGCACTGCTTCTGGTGGTCGGCCATGGCATATTCTCGCCTGCGCGCGCATTCGCTGACCGGATTCCGCAGACGATCGATAACAACAGCGTGTGGCGCCTGCGAGGAAGCGTTTCGCCGCTGGCGCGCTCCGAGCTCGATCGCGGAAAGGTAGATGCCTCGCTATCCATGCAAGGTATGAGGCTGGTCTTCAGCCTGACGCCGGCCCAGCAGAGCAGCCTTGAACATACTTCTTCAGCAACAACAGGACCGCTCGTCCACCAACTATCACAAGTGGCTTACCCCCGAGCAGTATGCCGACCGCTTCGGCCTGAGCACCGCCGACATTCAGCGGGCGGCACGATGGTTACGCCAGCAAGGCTTCAGCAATGTAACTCCGGCACGTAGCCGTACCTGGATCGCTTTCAGCGGCTCAGCCGCTCAAGTGGAATCGGCTTTCCGCACCCCGATTCATCAGTATGTGGTTAATGGCAACACGCACTATGCCAACACCGCGAGCCATCGCTGCCCAGCGCATTCCGTGGAGTCGTCCTGGGGATCACGGCGCTCAACGATTTTCGTCCCAGGCCGCGAGTCATCGTCAAGCACGTGCATCCCAATTTCACTTCGGAGATCTCCGGCAAGCACTTTCTTGCGCCCGACGACTTCGCAACCATCTACGACATCCAGGGACTGTATGGCAGCGGGATCACCGGCGCGGGCCAAAGCATCGCCATAGTGGGTCAGTCCGATCTGTCCAGGGATACCAACCACGGCAATGAATATGACGTGATGACATTTCGCAACGTGTCGAATCTTCCGCAGGTAAGTCTGCAGGTAATTCTGGTTCCGGGCGACCAAGATCCGGGAATCGTCAAGGACGATGTGGACGAAGCCAATCTGGATGTGGAATGGGCAGGCGCAGTCGCCAAAGACGCCAGCCTAATCTTTGTGAATTCGCAGAATGCGCTGTTTAACGCGATGCAATACGCTGTGGACCAGAACCTTGCGCCGGTCATCAGCATCAGCTACGGACTTTGCGAAGCCCAGCTCAGCAGTTCTGATATCAGCACTCTAAGTACCCTGACCCAGCAGGCTAATGCTCAAGGGCAGACTATTGTGGCTTCGTCTGGAGATAGCGGCCCTGCCGATTGCGATTACAGCGCGGACCCGAATAACCCGGTGAAAAGTGCCACGCACGGTTATGCCGTGGATATGCCGGCTAGCCTTCCGAATGTTACCGGCATGGGAGGCAGTGAATTCAGCGAAGGCGATGACGCTGGAGCGACCCAATACTGGAGCGGCACCAATAACGGCAACAATGGCTCGGCCCTGTCATACATTCCGGAGATGGTCTGGAACGATACGGTGATCAATGGTTTCTTAGCGGCTAGTGGCGGGGGTGTCAGCAAGCTTTTCAGCAAGCCTACGTGGCAGACCGGCGCGGGCGTTCCTGCCGATGGCCAGCGCGACGTGCCCGACTTGGCGTTGAGTTCGTCGGCCGATCATGATGGGTATCTCATCTGCTCGCAAAGCAGTTGCGTAACCGGATACAGGAAATCCGATCAGACGTTAACCGTAATCGGAGGAACGTCTGCGGCAGCACCCACCTTTGCTGGCATCGTGGCGCTGATCGTGCAAAAGACCAACGATCCCCAGGGCAATGTCAATCAATATCTTTATTCGTTGGCGGCCAGCACATCCAATGCTTTCCACGACATCACCACTGGCGACAACATGGTGCCCTGCACAGCGGGCTCAACGGATTGTCCTGCCAGTGGCATGATTGGCTACAGTGCCGGACCGGGTTACGACTTGGCAACCGGCCTGGGATCGGTCGATGCTGGGGCGCTCGCGGCAGCGTGGAATGGGCCTACGAATCCGGACTTCCAGATTACGGCGCAGAGCCAGAGCCTGACCATCACCAGAGGAACTCCCGTAGCTGACACGCTTATCGTAAGCGGGCTCGCCGGATTCTCGCAGACCGTGAACCTGTCGTGCGTGGCGCCATCCACGTTGACGGCAACTACCTGCTCGGTGAATCCCACCAGCGTCACTCCTGGCGGAACTGCCACCCTGACAGTGACTGCCAGCCCGCTGGCCGGATTGCTGCGCGTTAATCCGCTCTTCGTGCATCCCAGCGGTTGGCTGGGAGGCCTCGTGTTTGCCGCTGGTATTCTGCTAGCGGGTGCCAAGCCCACTAGGACGCAGCGCAAGAGAAGTGCCCACTGGAGTGCGATGCTGCTGCTGATTGGAATGCTGACAGCCACGATTTCGTGCGGTGGCGGCGGCGGTGCCACCAGCCAACAGGCCGCCAGCCATCCGACTATCCAGGTTGGCACGGTAACGGTGCAGGCAAGCAGCGGCGACCTCAACCACACTGTATCAATCGCGGTGACGGTGAATTAGTAATCACAGCCTGAGTGCTGGCCCAAGGAAGACATGCGCCTCAAGATTGTCAGTGTTGGTGAAGCGGTTCTGCGACAGCCAGCGCGACCTCTGACGGTGGCAGAGATCCGCAGTTCGGAGATTCAGCAGCTCATTCAGCACATGCGCGAGACCATGAACGACGCGCCGGGCGTCGGTCTGGCCGCGCCGCAAGTTGGGTTTCCGCTACAACTCGCCGTCATCGAAGATAAGCAGGAGTACTTTGCCGGCTTAACTGCTGAACAGATCGCTGAGCGCGAACGCCAACCGGTCCCTTTCCATGTGATCATCAACCCAGCGATACTGCAGCAGTCCGCGGCCGATGTGGAGTTCTTCGAGGGATGCCTCAGCGTGCCCGGCTTCACCGCGATTGTGCCGCGGTCGCGTCGCGTGCGCGTGGAATACTTGGATGAGACTGGCGCGCCGCGCGTCATTGAAGGCCTCGGGATGGTACGCCCGCATCCTGCAGCATGAAATTGATCATCTGCATGGGACGCTGTACGTCGACCGCATGCACAGCCGTACGTTCTGCTTGCTCGATATCCACTCTCGACTTTGGAAGAACAAGACCACGGCTGAGGTGAAAGCGGCGCTCGGCTGAACCTCACTGCATGCTCATCGGCAATTTGCTATGCTCACCTCGGACTGTTGTGGAAAAGCCGATGCCAAAATTGCACCTGCTCTTGCTAGCGATGTTGACGCTCGCAACCGTCTCCGCAACAGCGCAAACAAAACCCGCGCTACCTTGGGGCGCCGAAACTCTGCAACAATTGCGCATTTACAGCAAGCCGCTCTCGAAGACGACTACGCCTATCAGCAGGCGGCGCACCTGACGGACAACATCGGGCCGCGTCTGGCAGGTTCACCGCAGGCTGCGGCTGCGGTTGAGTATGTTGCCGACGAACTGCGTAAGCTCGGTTTGGAAGTGACGCTGGAACCGGTCAGCGTTCCAAAGTGGGTGCGCGGCGAAGAGCATGCCATGTTGGTCAGCTATCCCGGCCAGGTTCCTGGCACCCAACAGAAAATCGTGGTGACTGCGTTGGCTTCGGTGGACAGCGCAACTCCGGCCGAGGGGATTACGGCTGAAATCGTTGTCGTCAACAACTTCGATGAACTTGCAGCGTTGCCCCGCGAGAAAGTCGCCGGCAAGATCGTGCTCTTCAATGAGCGCTTCGACCGCCAGATGGCGGCGGCAGGATTCGGACTGGCGGCATATGGACAAGCAGTAGCCTATCGCGAGGGCGGACGCGAAGCTGCCGCGAAACAGGGCGCTGTGGCCGCCTTGGTGCGCTCCGCAGGTGGAGCGAAATTCCGGCTGCCGCATACGGGCGAAACCGGCTACGACCCAAAGCTGCCGAGCATTCCGGCGCCTGCTGTTACCGCCGAGGATGCTGAGTTGATGGCCAGGCTTGCCGCCCAAGGTCCAGTGCGTCTGCACCTAGTGCTGACACCCAAATTATTACCCAACGTGATGTCCTATAACGTTGTCGCCGACTTGAAGGGCAGCGAACATCCTGAGCAGGTGGTGATCGTCTCGGGCCATTTGGACTCCTGGGACCTGGGCACCGGTGCGATCGACGATGCCGCTGGGGTTGCGGTGTCGATGGAAACCGCGCAACTGTTGAAGCAGTTGCATCTCCAGCCTAAACGTACAATCCGCATCGTGGCGTGGATGGCCGAGGAGATGGGAATCTTCGGAGGCAAGGCTTACGCCAAGCAGCACGCTAACGACCTAGCCGACCATTTCGCCGCGATCGAGACGGATTTGGGCGCGGGGCATCCGTTGGGAATCAACGCGAGCGGCGACGAGACAATCCTCAAGCTTCTCCCGCCAGTTGCCGATGTGCTCGCAACGGCCGGGGCAGGGGTGTTGCGGTCATCGGATGAAACCGGCGCAGACATCATTCCGCTGCAGGTTGCCGGAGTATCGACCTTCAGCCCCATACAAGACGTGCGCAGGTATTTTGATTATCACCACACAGCCGCTGACACGCTGGACAAGATTGATCCGCGCGAGTTGCGCGAGAATGCGGCGGTGGTTGCCGTGCTGGCCTATGCGCTGGCTACTATGGATACCGCATTGCCTCGAAGGCCGCAGCCTGTGCCAGACTGGCTAAAATAGAAATGGATTTTTCTAGAGATCATCATGCGATTTTTTACAGATATATCGATTCCGCGCGGCGCGCTGATTGGCGTGGTTGCCGGGCTATTGATTTGCGGTTTTGCCTATGCGCAGCAAACGGTGCCTGCGCCCGAGAAACCAGCTGTACAAAAGAAGCCTCCCGCGCAGGAGAAGGTAATCATCCCCGCGAGTGCGGAACGCCACTTCCACGAAGCAGTTGTTTTCGAGAAGGACGGCGATGTGGAGAACGCCATCGCGGAATACAAGACCGCCATCAAGGAATATCCGGACTACACGGCCGCCCACTACAACCTGGGGCGCCTTTACCTTGATCGCAAGGGTTATGCCGACGCAATCGCGGAGTTTAAGACGGTGATAGGACTGAAGCCCGACGATGCTGACGCACACAATAATCTTGGCTTGGCGTTGAAACACAACGGCGATCCCATCAACGCTGCCATCGAATACCGGGAGGCGGTGCGGTTGAATCCGAAAATGGCCTCGGCGCAGAATAACCTGGCCAACCTGCTTTATGCTCGGCGGGATTTCGCGGGTGCGATTCAACATTACCGGGCTGCTTTGGCGATCGATCCGAAGAGCGCGCAGACGCACATGAACCTGGGCAGCGTGCTCGACGATTTCGGAAAGACCGATGAAGCCATCGCCGAATACAAGGAAGCCTTAAAGCTGCAGCCCAAGAATGCCAGCATTCACTACAATCTTTCGATTGTGTATCAGAAGACGCACAACATGTCGGCGGCGGTGGCTGAGCTGCGGGAGGCGGCAAAGCTCTCGCCTGACTGGCCGACTCCACATCTCATGCTGACCAACTTGTTGAAGGATTCGGACCCCAAAGCCGCAGCGGACGAATGCATCATCGCAGACGGGCTTACCCACGATGCCAAACTGCACGATCGCTGCATAGAGCTGCAGAAGAAGGCGCAATAGAAATGCGCTGAACGCAGGCGTTCTTGGACTAGCGCGGAGAGCACCCTAAGGCCGGGACTGAGTCGATCGCCCAGGAATCAAAGCGGCATCCACCAGCATCCACATGCCATGGCTTCAATTGATTGGCTGGCACAAGACATTCCCAATACCCCACTGGCGCCGCAGGGCGATTTTCCGCTAAACCCTGACCTTGGATTGCTGGATGCTTACTCGCGCGCAGTCGTAGGCGCGGTGCAGCGCGTCGGACCGGCGGTGGTTCACATTCAAGTAGAGCAGGACCGCGGGCGCGGTGGTTCAGGATCGGGCTTCATCTTTACTCCAGACGGATTCATTCTCACTAACAGTCACGTCGTTCATGGCGCATCAGAACTCGTAGTCTCGACCGCGAGCGGGGAGCGCTCCCCCGCCGAGCTTGTTGGCGACGATCCGGATACGGACCTGGCTGTAATTCGCGGCGGCCACGAGGTGGCGTCGGTGCCTTTGGGCAGCTCGCGCCAGCTCGCGGTGGGACAGTTGGTCATCGCTATTGGCAATCCTCTGGGCTTCCAACATACGGTGACAGCGGGGGTGGTGAGTGCGCTGGGCCGCTCCATGCGCTCGCGCTCCGGTCGCTTGATCGACGGAGTCATCCAGACGGACGCCGCACTCAATCCCGGCAACTCGGGCGGCCCGTTGGTGGATTCTCACGGGCAGGTGATCGGCGTCAACACTGCGACCATCATGGGCGCGCAGGGTATCTGCTTCGCGATCGGCGCGGACACAGCGGAGTTCGTCGCGTCGCGACTGATTCGTGATGGGCGCATTCGACGCAGCTATATTGGCGTGACCGGACAAGGAGTCCCCCTGCATCGCCGACTGGTTCGTTATTATGATCTACCTTCGGAGAGCGGGTTGTTGGTCCTCGAGATCGTGCAAGGTTCACCGGCGCAGCGGGCGGGACTGCGGGAGCGCGACGTGGTGATCCGCTTCGCCGGCAAATCAATCGGCGGGGTTGACGATCTGCACCGCATGTTGACCGGGGAGCTCAGCGGTGTTGGGTGCGAAGTCGAGGTGGTGCGGGGAACGGAGTTGCTGAAGCTGATCGTTACGCCGAGATCACGGGCAGAATAGCTATGTATGCGCACGCAGATAGTGTCGGCGGGCTTTCTGGCGGTTGCCGCATGACTTCATGTCGCACCAGCGGCGGCTGCCGTTGCGGCTGCGGTCGAGGAAGAGCCACTCGCAATCGGGCGCCCCACATTCGCGAATGTTGGCTCGATCTTCCGACGTAAGAAGATTGGCGGCGGACTCCGCAATGGGCCACAGTATTCGATCAAGAGGATCGAATACATCGGATTGCCATTCCCAACGATACTCCCCGTTGGTTTGCGCTAGTTTGCGATGCTTCAGCGCCTCGAGGGCGAAGTCGTTGATCTGCTGGAGGTCCTTGGGACGGGCGTGTTTGCCAGCAGCGATGACGGAAAAGACACTATAAAGGACCTCGCGGAGAACGATGGACTTGCGCAAGGCGCTTCGTGCTTCGGTGGAACTGCGGTTCGCGTGGGCGCGCAAGCTGGCAGCCAGCTTTGGAGAAACGAGGTCGGACTGTTGCGCGAACGCCACAAAGTCCGCGTAACTGCTAAGGTGTTCGACGCGGCGTTGCGGAAGATGGCGATGGCTTACGGTATTGGCAAAATCGAGGCAAAGTGATCCACCGCTTAGATCGAACTGATAGCCAGAGCGTTGTTTGTTGCGCACTCCTTTTATTATAACCTGTCTCGCCCAGATAGCTGGTTAGGGGACGAAAGCCAGTCACCGCCCTGCGCGAACGTCTAATTCAGAGGTTTGCTAGCGTCCGTTTACCAGGCTCGCTGCCCCAGACACCTTGTAATCCACATAGTGAATGGTGAGCACGGCCTGGCCGCCCAGCCGAACGTCGGTGACTGTTTGGTTGAGCGCTGGGAGGTAGAATTCGCCAACCTTCTCATACTCCTGATGGATTACAGTGCGCTTGATCCACATTGACGGATTCTTCGCCGGTTCAGCCTCGATGCGCTTCACGGCAAAATCTAGGGCATCGATCCACACCGTTCCGCGATACAGAAACTTGTAGTCGCGTAAGGGCTCGACCTGCACGACGTACTGTGACCGGCCATCGCCCGGCGCACAACCCAGTGACGAGAAATGGTAGTTGGTGGTGGTAAGAGCCACCGCCATACGGTTGGCTTCGTCGGAGGCAGCTTCCTTTTCCGATTCCAGCAGCCGGTGGAGGACGTGATTGAGCAGCAGCTTGGAGCCAGATTCCGACTGAATTGTGAATTTCTTCGTCCCGGGCGCCGTGTAGAAAACCTTCACCTGCATCTCGGCACTGAGCGACGGAAAACCGGTATAGCGCAATTCGTAACGGCGCGTGGACTGGTAACCCAGCAAGTGGCGCGCTCGCTCGGCGTTCCGGCTTGTCAAGCGCGCCACTATGTCGGCACCAGAAAGGTTGGCCCCGGCTGGACACGGTACCGGAGCAGCATCGGCCTGAGTTCCGGCCGCAGCAAACACGGCAAGGAACAGAACAGCGACCCATGGCGAGCAACGCATTGTTAGGTTATGAATTGAGTCCGCCCTCGAACAAATTTTATCCGCCGGGCTATTGAAAGCCGCATGAGCAATATAGGGTTGCGATATCTTCGAGGTGTCGGCACGAACGGCCTTGAGAGACTGTGTCGCAACCTCTGTCGTCCCTACGGGACTCGGTCTGATTTTCCACTCTACCCAGCGCTGAAGCGCTGGGCTACGCTCTTTCGCCCCATTCGGGACTGACTCTTGCCCGTTTCATTCCACTGCTGCAAACCCATACGAAGTTGCGACACAGTCTCTTGAGGCCAAAGGGGATCTGTTGTTTTTCTCCCAGCGGTCGTTCTAAGCGCAACAACAGCAGATTCATGGCTTCGCTCCTGATGACAACTTCAGAGGCGAACCGTAAACTCGAAACAGCTACATGAACCCCGAATTTTTTCAGCAGCCCGAAGACCCGACGCCCCGTCGTTCTAAGGCCTACATTTCCCATAGACAACGCGCCGAGCGATACATTGAAATCAACCCATCTTCACTGATTTTCAGAACCGTCCCGTAGCGCGACGCAGCGATAGCGGCGGTAGTGCGGCCGCCTTCGACAGGGCGATTGAGGACTTCTTCCGTGGACTGATGATGCAGAATGGCGCCAAAGGCCAGCAGATTTCCCTGGGAAGTGAGTACCACGGCGCCATCGATGCGGGCGATGTTCTCCAGCACAGTGGCAGGAATGTCGAAGATGCTCTTGTCGCGAAGCAGATAATGCAACTGATCTTTGCTGCTAATTCCCTCCGCCACCGGCTGATGATTCACGTGGTCGAGCAGATCGGGCTGCGAGACAAGCATCCGCGCCGACTCAGGATCGTCAAGCACCACAAACAGCGCACCGCGACGACTTTCGGTAAGGTTTAAAGCCACCCCAAAGAGGCAGTCCGCCAGCGCCGTGTGTCCGATGGCGTTCTTCCACATTTCGTATCGATAGCGCGCATCCACCAATCGCCATTTGCCGTCGAGAAAGCGAAAGACGGGCACACCATCGGAGTAAATCTTGACCTCGCCATTGGGGGAAAGGATGAGGCAGATGTGTCCGCCGCACAGGGTTGAGCGGCAGTGGTCGTGATAGCGGGCCGAGGTCGGCACCGGCAACGGCAAGTCGCGATAGGGTTCGGCCCATTCGTGCACGTCGATCAATTCCGCCAGTAGTCCGTCCCGGTCGACCAGGGCAAGAGTTTGCAGGCCATCGCACAAACGATGGAAGCTGCGGATGCTGGTCAACTCGTGGGAATAGCGCAGTGCCCAGTGCGGCGTCTGCGGTGGTTCATGGCACGGTTCCGGCATGGAGCCGAACAGCAACACTCCAGTGGCAATGCGGCGATTCTCGTAAGTGCTCATGCTGCTGGCGCGCAACACCTCGATGGCGTCGGCAATGCGATCGGGGACGTCGGCAATGGCCTCGCCGCTGGTGTGGGGAGACGGATCGAGGAACGCGGAGACAAAGCGGTCCTCAGGTAGTCCGCGGAAGAGCTGAAAGCTTTGCGCCGCCAGGGCCTGGTTGGTGATCAGTTGATAGCGCGCGGACAGCACCATGCCGATGCTGCGCAGCAGCCGGCGCTCATGGTCCGACAGCTTCGAACTGGCGGTCAGCGAGTAGCCTTCTCCCATCCACTCGAATTCGACCTGTCCGCCGCTCGGCACCGCGCCCAGGAGGCTGGGCATGCGCTCTGGCCTGCCTCCAACGCGTTCAAGAGTTGCGCCCGGGAAGAAATAGCGAATGCCATTTTCCATCAGGTCGCCATAGAGTCCACTGACAAACTGGGTACGATTCTCGAGCGAGCGAAACGGGATGTGTGAGGGATTCATTACTAATTTAAAGATTACATCAAATCGTGGGCGGAGTCCGGCTTCGAGGCACGTCCGTCGCCACTAGCGCCGTACCTTCTCGTGCGGTGCGTTTTTTACTGTAGCGAGGTAGTATGTGCTTGCCGCAAGTTTCTTGGACTCCCCAACAGGAAGCACACATGAGCCACATTGAAAGCAAGAGCGATGGCGCGGTACGGCGCATCACGATTAATCGTCCTGAAAAGAAGAATGCGCTGACCGCAAAGATGTACGAGGACCTTTCGGAGGCGCTGGACCACGCTGAGTCTGCTCAAGAGGTTCGCGCCATTTTGTTGCACGGCGAAGGCGAGGCGTTCACCGCAGGCAACGACTTGATCGATTTTCTGCAAAAACCGTGGAAGGGGCAAGAGGTACCGCCGGCGGTTCGCTTTATCCGCGCGGTAGTGGGCGCAAAAAAGCCTATCGTTGCTGCCGTCCATGGGGCGACGGTGGGAATCGGCACCACTATTCTGCTGCATTGCGATCTTGTCTACGCGGCGGAGAACACCAAGTTCCTGATGCCCTTCATCAATCTCGGCATCGTTCCGGAAGCGGGCTCCACGGTGCTTTTGCCGCTACTGGTCGGCCACCAACGGGCCGCGGAATTGCTGATGCTGGGTGTACCGTTCAGCGCGCAACGAGCTTATGAACTGGGGTTGGTGAACGCTGTGCTCGCTCAAAGCGAGCTACTCGCCACCGCAGCCACTGCCGCGCAAAAACTCGCGGCCAAGCCCTCGGCAGCGCTACGGGTCTGCAAGGAGCTGTTAAAGCGTACTTACAAGGCGGAGGTGGATCGCGCCATTCAAGAAGAAATTACCGTTATAGCCGAGCGGCTGGATTCGCCGGAGAGCCGCGAGGCCCTCAACGCGTTTAACGAAAAGCGGGAGCCTGACTTCACCAAGTTCTGGTGACACACTGCGTACGGGCGGACACATCCATCGGGTGGCATATGCCACTTAAATGCTATGAATTTGTCCAATCATGTTCTATGAAAATCAACATATTCTGGCGGAATGTATTCAGGATTTTATAACCGCATTTCGCCATCTGCTAGTTGACTTCCAGGGTTTCCAAGGACTTACCTCGTAATCTCGTTTGGCAAATGGAATGCTACTATCGAGCCTAGTTCATTCCACGCTCCGATTTTTTGGATTTGGGATATCAGTGGGGCAACGTCGTTTACGGAGCGTTAACGGTGCAGTTTCTATAAGCTCGTCCCGGAAGGCGTAGGGGCTTGGCACTGTACCCCCAGCCAGGCAAGTGAGGTTCTGTCGTTAGCTTCTCTTTCATGCGGCTTTTTCTTGCTTCGAAATCCGCGTAGTCAGACGTTAGACATTCGTCAACCTCTGGAGGAGAAAGATGACACGACTTGGACTCCGTTCGCGTTCGTTGCTTTCCACATTAATTCTCGCCGGCGCAATTCTGTCGTGTGTCAGCGCCATGCCTGCATGGGCACAAGTCACTTCAAGTGGGACGGTTACCGGCGTGGTAACAGACAAAACCGGTGCCGTAGTGCCGGATGCGACAGTCACGCTGACTGACACATCCACACAGGAGACCCGAACCAAGACTACCAACGCTGCTGGCCAGTACCTTTTCGTCAGCGTGCCCCCGGGAACCTACAACATCACGGTGGTTAAAACTGGATTCAGTAAGTACGTAATCGCAGCTCAGCAGGTGAAGGTCGGCTCGCCGACTACGGCCAATGTCACGCTCGAGGTGGGAGCGGCGTCGCAGACGGTTGAAGTGGCGGCCACCGGGGTTGAGTTGCAGACCACGAATGCCACCATCGGCAATACGATTACCGGAGTGGCGTTGGAATCACTCCCGTCTCTGGGGCGCGACGTCAGCACCTTCATTACCTTGCAATCGAACATCAGCCCGGATGGCAGTGTGGCTGGCACGGTGGTGGACCAGAGCAGCTTCCAGCTCGATGGCGGAAACAACACCAACGACATGGACGGCAGCATGAGCGTGTACACGCCTAGCTTTGCCGGTGATCCGACAGGCGGCATTTCCAACCAAAGCTTGGGCTTGGCTGCCGGACCCACGGGTGTCATGCCGACCCCGGCCGATAGTGTGGAGGAGTTTAAAGTCAGCTCCGCGCTGCAGGGTGCTGACTTTAACAGCTCATCGGGCGCACAAGTGCAGGTGGTCACGAAGCGCGGCACAAATCAATGGCACGGAACGGTGTACGAGTACTATCTAGACAACAACTTCTCGGCCAACACCTGGCAGAACAACTTCACGGGGACGCCGGTACCCAGTTTTCACTACAACCGCTTTGGCGCGGCGGCAGGCGGCCCGATCCTGCCCAAAATGTTGGGCGGAAAGACCTATTTCTTTGCCAACTACCAGGGCTTCCGCTGGCCAAACTCCACCACTGTTGAGAGAGCAGTTCCGTCGGCAAACATGCGTAACGGAATCCTCACTTTCAACGGGGTGCAGTACAACCTTCTGAACTACGATCCTCTCGGCATCGGAATCAATCCCTTAGTGCAACAGATGTGGAAGAAGTACATGCCGCTGTCGAACGAATCCACCTGCTCCCTCAGTCGTTGCGACGGGACCAATATTCTGGGATACACCGCTAATATCTCCATCCCGCAGGACGACAATTTTGGAGTTGCTCGCCTTGACCACGATTTTGGCGATAAGTGGCACTTTATGTCGAGCTACCGCTACTACCATTTGACTCGCGCCACTACGGACCAGGTTGACATCGGCGGCTTCTTCCCCGGCGACACCTTAGGCACGCCGGCTGCTCTGTCCAACCGGCCACAGGTGCCGTGGTACCTGGTGGCGGGGCTTACTACTAACATCAGCTCCAACACCACCAACGATTTCCATTACAGCTTTCTGCGCAACTACTGGGCCTGGGGCACTGCCGGCGGGCCGCCACAATTTGCCGGTTTGGGCGGAGCGCTGGAACCGCTCGGCGAGTCGGCTACCAACGCGCTGCTTCCTTACAACGTAAACACGCAGCAAACGCGTACCCGCTTTTGGGATGGAAAGGACAATGTCTTTAAGGATGACGTGACCATGCTGAAGGGCAAGCACATGCTGCAGTTCGGCGGTCAGTATCAGCACAACTTTAACTACCACCAGCGCACTGACAATGGCGGTGGCATCAATTACTACCCGACCTATCAGCTCGCTACCTCGTCTGGCGCAGGAATCAACTTGGCGGGCTTTGTACCAGCGGGCGTCCCTGGGGCAAACTGGGGCCGTGACTATGCGGCCGCGCTTGGCATCGTGTCCGTTTCCCAAATCGCCTACACCCGCACGGGAACGAACCTGAACTTGAACCCACCCCTTACGCCCGCCTTTGACCAGAGCACCGTTCCCTACTACAACCTTTACTTCAGCGACACTTGGCGCATCAAGCCAAGATTAACCTTAAGCTACGGCTTGGGATGGACACTGGAAATGCCGCCGACGGAGGCGAATGGAAAACAGATCGAGCTAGTGGATTCGTCCGATCATCCGATAAGCGAGCAGACGTACCTGCAGAACCGGGAAAACGCAGCGCTCCAAGGACAGGTTTACAACCCGACGGTTGGTTTCGCTCTCATTGGGAACGTGGCGGGCCATCCGAAGTATCCGTACAATCCGTACTACAAAGAGTTTAGCCCCCGAGTGGGAGCCGCATTTGATGTCTTCGGTGACGGCAACACGGTATTCCGCGGCGGTTACAGCCGAATCTACGGGCGGCTGAACGGAGTGGACCTGGTACTGGTGCCCCTGCTGGGTACCGGTCTCATTCAGGCTGTCCAATGTTTTGGTCCGCAAATTAACGGCACATGCGGGGGAACCACAGCCACCAACCCCGCGAACGCGTTTCGCGTTGGAATCAATGGCTTAACAGCGCCGCTACCTGCAGCCAGTCAGACCCTGCCGCAGCCGCTGTACCCCGGCATCAACGGGGTCGCCGCAGGCGCGGGTGAGGTGTTGGATCCCAACTTTCGGCCCAATGTTGTGGATTCGTACTCTTTCTCCTTCGAGCACCAATTATCACGCAAGGTAAGCATGGAACTCGGCTACCTTGGACGAACCATTCACAACGAATACTTGGGTGTCAACATCAACGCCGTGCCCTACATGATGACATTGGGCGGCCAGCGATTCGACAAGGCCTATGCCAACATGGTGTTGCAATACTGCGGCGGGATCAATGGACTCCGCGGCGGGGGTTGTGCGAACAATGCAGGCGCGGTTACGCCACAGCCTTTCTTCGAAACAGCGTTAAAGGGCACTGGTTACTGCAATGGGTACGCCAACTGCACACAAGCGGTGATAGCCAATGAAGGGGCTAACGGCACCGGCAACATCGAAATCGCCAATCTATGGAGCTTGTGGAGCGATCTGGACAATGGCGGATTTAACTTCCCGCGCAGCATGATGAACACTCCCATCCCGGGGCAGCCGATGGGCGGCTCCGGTCAACTCACTAGCGGCGTCGGGGTCAATGCCAGCGTCGGCTACGGCAATTACAACGCGGGCTATGTGACAGTCAAGATGTCCGATTGGAGAGGCTTGTCCATGCAGTCGAACCTCACTTGGTCCAGAGCGCTGGGCACGGGAGCGGAAGTTCAGGCAACCAGCGAGGCTACGCCACCGGATCCCTTCAACCTGCGCACCGGGTACGGCTTACAGGCGTTTGACCGCCCGCTCGTCTTTAACATGTTCTTTGTGTATCAGCCGTCGTTTTATAAGGGGCAGCACGGCGTCGTCGGGCATCTCCTGGGCGGTTGGACATTCGCTCCCGTTTTCACGGCTGGCAGCGGCCTGCCGATGACGCTGGGCACGATCAACGGTGGTGGCCAAGCCTTCGGCGAAGGCGATTCGGTCAACTTCTTCGGCTACGGAGTTTCCGAAAACGCTATCCCGATTGGACAGCTACCCAGCGTTGGAGTTCACTATAACGTCCCTGGCTCGAATGGTGTTGGCACCTCTGGCTATGGCCTTAATCTGTGGTCCGACCCGGCGGCGGTATACAACAGCGTCCGGCAACCGCTACTGGGCCTGGATACCCGGGATGGTGGCTTCGGCGTTGTCCGTGGCCTTCCGTACTGGAACCTGGATTTCAGCTTGAAGAAGCAGTTTATGATCACCGAGCGCGTCAGTTTCGAGGCGTCGGTCATCTTCACCAACATTCTCAACCATGTGAATTTCAACGATCCTGGTCCCAACGGCTCACCGATCCCGGGCGGTGATTACCTCGACACCAGCAACCCGGCAACTTGGGGGACGTTGCCGGGACAAACAAGTACAGCTCCGAGGACCATGGAGTTTGGCTTCCGGGTCAGCTTCTAACGTCTGAATCTGATGTCGGATGTAGGGCTTCGATCTCACCTTGGCCGCACTTCCAAGTGCGGCCTTTTTGTGGCAAGGAATAATGACTGTCTTAGGCTATGAAAAACAAGATGTTTACGAGCCTGGTCATTCAGAATTCTGTAACATTACTGAAAAAAATCCCACACAATCATTTTTTTACATAAGGTTAGCCATTTTTTGATTTGGCTAGCCGAATGCAACAAACAGCCCAAATTGGGATTGACGCCACCGATGCGGAGTTCGGGTGTGCCAAATCACCAGGGTTATCCACACAAACCGGTCAGCAGTTTTGTTTCCCGTCAACTCTCAGGCGGAACCCGCGCTCCAGCGGCAGGTATGCCGCAGTGCATTCTGGTCATTACAAACGAACCTGAAATCATGCGGTGAGATTCTGCAACCCGCCGGGTTGCGGTATTCGTTGTCGAACTCGACAGCGCACATTCACAACGTTGACCGCCAGGAAAGAAGACGCGAGTCATCTTGGGGCGAACCGGTCAGGCCGACATCATCCTTCACATGGAAAGGAAAATGTATGACTCGTTTGAATGCCACTGGAAGACGCGCGATATTCCTCTTCGGTCGCGGCATTGGCAATTCTTTCCCTGCTACTGCCTTCCACTCTTTCCGCCCAATCCACCATATCGACGGGAAACATTAACGGACTGGTAACCGATCCCAGCGGTGCAGCTGTCCCGGGTGCAAAGGTGACCATCATCCGGAGCGGACACAGGCGTCTCCACCGACGTGACCACCAACTCCAGCGGGTTCTACAACTCTGGTTCCATCACCGCGGGCAACTACACTGGTCCGGGTTACGGCGAAAGGATTTGCCACGTCAGAAACCCAGGTGTTGGTGCAAATCGGCAACAACAGCGCGATCAATTTCAAGTTGCAAGTAGGCGCGGAAAGCACGACGGTTAACGTCGAAGCCGAGGCCGTTGGAGTAAACACGGAGCAGACGTCGGTGCAGGGCGTTCTAACCGCAACCCAGATTGAGAATCTGCCGGTCAACGGGCGTAACTTCCTTGATCTGGCGCAGCTTGAACCGGGTGTACAGATTCAGGATGGAACCAACTTCGATCCGACCAAAATCGGTTATCAGTCCATCTCCATGGGAGGTCGTTTTGGCCGCACGGCTCGCATTCAGGTGGACGGCACCGACATCTCGGACGAAACCGTGGGCACGACCACTGGCAACATCGCAGCCAGCGCCATCCAGGAATTCCAGATCGCGCAGTCCACGATGGACCTTTCCAATGACCTGAGTTCGTCGGGCGTAGTCAACGTTTCCACCAAGTCGGGACGAACACCATCCACGGCGAAGGCTATGAGTATTACCGCAGCAGCAATGTCGATGCCTCTTTGCCCAAGCCGGCGGGCTTCCCCGATCCCAACTATCACCGCAACCAGTACGGTGGCAGTGTGGGCGGCGCCTTCATCAAGGACAAACTGTTCTACTTTGCGGAGGGCGACGGGACCAATCAGAGCCTGTTCGTGCCGGTGCAGTATGCCGCCCCCTTCAACGGTTTCTCCGGGGGATTCAATTCGCCGTTTTCGAATCCCAACGCTTTGGGCCGTTTGGATTTCGTCGCTCCACACAACATCAAGCTTTTCTTCCGCTTCGACTATTCGCAGATCAAGGCCGAGGGCACGTTCTTTTCCGATAGCCTCCAGGTGTATCAGTCGAAGAACTACACCCGCAATTACGTCGGTGGCGCCGATTTCGTCACCGGCACCTGGACCCACAGTTTTCGGTTCAGCTACCTGAAGTTCCAGAACGAAATCGCCGACGCGCGTCATCGGCAGCAGCCTGCCGCTGTCGGACTTCCCCGGCAATGGCCAGTTCGTCAACATCGAGGCTGCGGACGGGCCCTGCCACTGGTCCGAATCTGCTGGCGCCGCAAAGTACGCCGCAGAGCGACAAGCAAATTAAATATGACGGCTCGAAGACGGTGGGACGGCACATCCTCCGTTATGGAGTGGATTTCAACCACATCCAAGGTGGCGGCTACGCCAAGTTCTTCTCACTTGGCGCCGCAAGTCGTAACCAACCTCAAGGCTTCGTGGGAACCACTGGGTTATGCAGTCCTCTTCGCGGCCACCGGACCCTATCCCGGCGGCGCCGGCAATCCTCTGAATTATCCGGTTGAGTCGTTAGTCATCGGTAACGGCCAGGGCTTCTCCACCACCCAGCCGGCATTTGGCTTCCCGGCTGGAGGACTGGGGCCCGATAACCGCCTGGGGCTCTATATAGCCGACACCTGGAAAATGTTTCCCAATTTCACCGTGAACCTTGGCCTGCGCTATGTTCGCGATACTGGACGCACCGACAGCGACTTGCCGGGCCTGCCGTTCCTCAACAATCTGCTTCCTAACTACCCCAACCTTGGCGCCCCAATTCCCAACCCAGAACAAGAACTTCGGCCCGTCGCTGGGAATCGCCTGGGACCCATGGAAAACGGCAACAACGTAATTCGCGCCGGCATCGGTCTGTATTACGAGAACGTGATTTTCAATAACGTTCTGTTCGATCGTCCCCTGCGCCTTCCAACCGGCGCCTTCTTGCAAACTCCTGTCGTGTGCTCGAACGGAACGCCGCTGCCGATTCCCGGCGTGCATTTGTCGGCCACGTCTGCTGAGTGCGGTACGCCCACCCCGCCCATCACGGATTGGCGCTGCCGGTCCCGCTATTGCCACCTTGCAGCAGCAATATCAGGCGCTTTCGCCGTTCAGTCTCACCAATCCCAACCCCAACTATCTGCAGAACTTCCTGGGTCGCGGCCAACTTCCCGAACGGCCTGTTTGCTCCCAACTACAAAACACCGCGTTCCACGCAGATCAACGTCGGCATCCAGCACCAGTTCGCGCCTGGCATTGTGGGCAGCGTGGACTACGTCCGCAATGTCACGACGGGGCTTGCTGTTGGATGTAGACCAGAACCACACAGGCGACACGAGGTTCTTCTATAAAGGAAATGCTCAGGCTGCGATTGCAACCACCACGGCGTCGTTTGGTTGCGCGGGAGGCTACAGTTCAGCCGCGATCAATTGCGCCATTGCCAACGGCGCGACCATCGTCGAGCTTTGCCTCGAACGGATTGGACTCCCAGGGCGATCTCGGCGGTCCGACTAGCTGCCCGCCCGGAGGCTGCGCCTTCGGCGGACTGAACCCGCTTCAGCCCGCGATGCCTTTCCTGACTCCCTCTGGGATTTCGAAGTACAACGCCCTTGCAGATGAAACTGACCTATCAGAAGAGCAACCCGTTCAAAGGGCTCCACAGCATCAATGCGCAAATCTCGTACGCCTACTCTTCGTTCAAGAACTCGGGCGGCGGTCCGGGATCAGCGGCATACCCGGGGGGGATCTCCAATAGCGATCAGGATTTCATTGTTCCTGCGCTGGACAATGCCAGACCCGAACCGCTACTTCGGGCCTTCACTGCTCGATCGCCCGCAACAGTTCTCCTTTGGCATTGTGGGGACCCTGCCGTGGAACTTCCAGGTATCCTTCATCGGCCACTTTAATTCGTCGTTGCCGCTGCCCATCATCGTGACGGGAACCGGAGCCGGAGCTATCTTCCAGACCGACTTCACGGGTGACGGAACCACTCAGGACCCGCTGCCTGGAACGGTCAATGGTTCGTTCGGGCGTGACGCTAACGCCAACGGCCTCAATGCGTTGCTGGGGCAGTACAACTCAACCTACGGCAACAAGCCCACACCCGCCGGCATGGTGCTAGTCAACAACGGCCTGTTCACCGTCAGCCAGCTCCAGCAGCTCGGGGGAGTGGCCCCTTGCGTTCAGGGGTTCGGCATCGCACAGTCCGAATTGCACCCTGCAGCAAGCCCCTCCTGGCCAGGAAAACCTTGGTTCGCTCCGGACCTTCGACCTGAAGTTGAACTGGAGCTACAAGGTTGAGCTGAAGAGCCATGTCATTCAGCTTCAGCCTGGCGTGGGCTTCTACAACCTGTTCAACTTCTCCAACTTCGATCTGCCGCCGAACGCCTTGACCGGCGCTTTGACCGGCAGCGCTGGCACCATCAACGGCACTACGGCCGCGGATCGCATCACCAACCGCGTCGGGGCCGGCACTGGCGTGTTTAACCTGGGCGCGCCGCGTGCCATGGAGTTCGGCATGCGCATTTCGTTCTAGGAACACTTTCACCTCCGGCGGCTGCCAGGTCGCCGGGGTCTTGGGTTCGGTTCTCGATTGGCTTCTGACCATTCTCAGAATCGGCAGGTGATGTGAGGGTACTCGTTAGAGTGCCCTCTTTTGGTGCATACTTTTTTCTCGTGAGGCCAAGACGGCTGTCGAAAATAGGCGGCGAGATGGAAGTGAGGCTCAAAGTATTTCTTTTAGATCTCAAGATCTAACTTATTCTTAGTGGCGCGGCTTCTCTGCTTTTCAAACCCCAGTTCAAATCTAAGTTTTGTGTATCATTCGGAAACAACTCCACAGCAGTTGTGTTAGATAACGCAATGGCTAAAGCGGATTCCCAATCGGTGTATCCGCGAAGTTCGGTAGAGCGGCGCTTTAAGCGCCGCGTCAAGGCTGTTCTCTTGATGAGGCTTTCAGTCCGCTGCGTGCAGCGGACTGAAAGCCTACTCCTTGTAGGGTCAGCTTGGACGCGGACCTGAAGGTCCGCTCTACCGGGACACAACCGCTGAGGAACCGCTCTAGTGAAGTTGATTATTCATCGCCAACGTAACGGCCGGCTGCACAACGCTAAAGGCTGCAAATTGCATCTCTCTTTAGTCCGTGAGGAGCGGAAGATAAAACAGTGAAGACACACGCACGAATATTATTCGTCTTGATTGTCCTGGGTTCCCTGTTAATCTCTCTGCCTTTATTCGGCGATACTGGTGATCCTCCCAACGTCGTGGCCCGGCTCAGCTATATGGATGGCGCCGTTTCCTTCGAGCCTGCCGGGGAAAGCGATTGGGTCCAGGCCTCGCTCAACTATCCGCTCACCAACGGAGATCGCCTGTGGACTGACAAGAGTGCGCGAGCGGAGCTGGAAACCGGCAACGTCGCAATTCGCATGTCGGAGCAGACCGACCTGACCATCACCAGTCTCACGGACCAGTTAATTCAATTGGGACTGGCGCAAGGCACGCTGCGCATAAGGGTGTATGATCTGCGCTCTGGCAATGAAGTCGAAGTCGATACGCCCAACGCCGCACTCTCCATCCTGCAAGCCGGAAACTATCGGATTGAAACCTATCCTGACCAGAACATGACGATGGTGATCGTCAACAGCGGCCAACTGCAAATTAGCGGCAATGGCGTCGATCAGACGTTGCAAAGCGGACAGTCGGTTCAGTTGACCGGCACGAACCCGGTGCAGGTCAATGCAGTTTCCGTGCCCGGTGAAGACAGCTTCGATCAGTGGAGCGCCCAGCGTGATGGGATTTATGCTCGCTCTCGGTCCCGACAATACGTCAGCCCTTATGTGCCCGGGTACTACGATCTGGATCAATACGGTAGCTGGAGCACCGTGGCAGCGTATGGCCCGGTGTGGTATCCATCGGGCATACCGGGTGGATGGTGTCCGTACCGCTATGGCCGGTGGGCCTGGGTGGATCCTTGGGGATGGACCTGGGTGGACAATGAGCCGTGGGGCTTTGCGCCCTTCCACTACGGACGTTGGGTGCAAATCGGTCCGAGGTGGGGCTGGTTGCCCGGACCGATCGCAGTCGCACCGGTCTATGGGCCTGCCTTTGTTGGATTCATTGGCGGTGCAGGATTTTCAATCGGCTTTGCTGCCGGCGGTGTAGCGGCATGGTTCCCGCTCGGCCCCGGAGAACCGTTCTTCCCCTGGTATCACCACAGCGAAGGCTATCTGCGTCAAGTCAACATCACCAACGTCAGAAGTGTCACCAATATTACGAATATCACCAACATCAATAACATCAACAACGTCCATTACCGCTATCAGCGGACTGCGGCGACGGCCGTGCCTGCCAACGCCTTTCGCAGCTCCGAGCCGGTGCAGCGCAATATGGTGAAAGTCAGCCCGCAGCAGATAGCTCGAGGACAAGTTATTCCTCATCCTGATGTCACTCCGGCGACGCAAGCCATTCGAGCGGGAGCGCCGACCACCCATCCGCCGAATATTCGTCTACGTCCACTGGTGGTCCAGCACACGCCCCCAGGCCATCCCGGGCAGCCGGTAGCCAATGAAGGTCGTGGTAACGAGGCGCGTCCAGCTAGTCCCCATCCAGGAACCGAGCCGGCGCCTGCCAACAGAACAACAGCGGAAACTCACGGTACGCCAATTCCGCCAGCGAGGAACGTGCCGGCGCCTGCTAATCCACATCCCGCGCCTGCATCGCACGAGAACGTGCCGACGCCACCGGCTAATAATGAACGCGGCAATGCTGTGCGCACTCCTCCGCCAGCGACGCCCCTTGCCAAGGAGAATCAGGCGCGCGGTGGACCGCCTACAAGTCGGCCGACACTGGTGAGCAAGTATCCATCGCCGCAGGAGAAAGTACCATTCGAGCAGAAACAACCGGCGATGCAGGAGCACCCGGGCCGTCCTCTGGAACCACAGCAGAAATCGAATTTACGCGCGGGTCAACCGGCTGGGCCAATGCAGGACCGCGAATTTCCGCCTCATCCCGCTCCTCAGCGAGCCGAACCCGCTTCGCATCCACCGGAGTCGCATGCGCCCCAGCACTCCGAGCCAAAGCATTGAAGACAACGAGTCGTGCCAGATGAAGCTATGGGACGGAGCGATCTCGCCAGACCAGCCCGCAGGGCGAAATAATCCTAGCCCAGCAGCTCCTGAGTTAGCATTAGGTCAGTCCCGACGATTCTCTTGCAAAACACGACTGCGGTTTGTGTTCCAATTTCGAGCGGATTACTCTACCCCTATCGCCCAGCCGAGGGTCGAACTTATGCTTCAACGTGCGCCATGGCTGCTGTTAGCGGCTTTACTGTTTATCGTCGCCACGTCTCGAACCGTTCACGCCTGGGATGGGGACCAGGTTCATTTCGGTCACAGCATCACTGTGGATGAAGACGAAAACGCCGGAAGTCTTGTTTGTATGGGCTGCTCGATTCGAGTGGAAGGCACCTCCGAAGATGTAGTTGCCATTGGTGGAAGCATCATGGTGGATGGAACAGTAAAGGGCAGTGTGGTGGCCATCGGCGGAGGCGTGCTTTTGGGCGACAACGCATCGGTCTCCGAAGATGTGGTCACCCTCGGCGGTCATGTGTCGCGTCATCCCAATGCGGTGGTGAGGGGAGATGTGAGTGAGCGGTCAGGTGCACTACTGCTGCTCGGAGTATTCCTTGTTCCGTTGCTTCCGTTGATCCTGATTATCGCGCTGATTGTCTGGCTGGTCAGCAGGAATCGCAGGCCGATGCCAGCGCGGGTCGGAAACCATCCCTGAGTTTGCCAGCGCTCGCAGATATAATGGAGCCACCGGCCGGAACCTGGAATCTGCTTCCGCAATTACGAATTTCGATTCAGGCCGGTGCGCGCCGCAGGCTGTAATGTTGCCATTTACGCCTCCAACTCGTCCGCAAAAAAAACGTAACCGCACGCCCGCTATTGTCGCGCTCTCCATTTGTACTTTCTTCCTGTTTGCCGTTATTTTCGCGCAGGCCACCTTCAAATTGACCTTCCTGCAGCCCGATACCAGCGAAGAGACGCTCATCTTTGCCGCGGTCTCGGCGTTGATCTTTCTGTTGTTCGTTGCGCTCACGTTCGTCTTGCTGCGCACTTTGCTGCGGCTCTACGCGGAACGTAAGACCGGCGTTCTCGGCTCCAAGTTTCGCAGCCGGATGGTCCTGGGGGCCCTATTGCTATCGCTGGGACCGGTGATCTTCCTATTCCTGTTTTCCTACGGTCTCATCAATCGCTCTATCGAAAAATGGTTCTCGCGGCCCGTGGAAGAAGTACAGTACCGCACGAACGTCATCATTTCCTTGCTGACGGAGTACGCCGCCACCAATGCCAAGGTTGAGGCGCAGCGCATTGCCTCGACTCCTGATGCGCAGAAGTCTTTTCAGACGGGTAACTTCACCCTGGTGATGGACGAGTTTCGACGCAGTGAAATCACTCTGCAAGGCGGCTTCGCCTTTGCCATCGTTGATGATCGTGCCGAAGCCAGCTTCCATGCTCCCGAAGCATGGCCCCTCCTGCGGCACATCCTGCCTTTGAAGCCGGCCTTGCCAGGGCAGGCAAAATCGTTTGACGTTCTTGGCGAAACCTACGTCCTGGGACGGGCTCGGGTGGGACCTAACGGACAGATTCTGGTGGCCATGCCGTTGCCGGCAAATTATTCGGCCACACTGCGCGACGTTGAACGCAGCCAGGAGCAATACAGCGAGTTGCGCTTGCAGCGGCGACGTCTGCGCCGCACCTATATGGGTTTTCTGTTGCTGCTTACGGTAGGGGTGCTGTTCGCCTCGACTTGGCTGGCTCTGCATCTCTCGAAGATGGTGACGCGACCTTTAGTCGCTTTGGCCGAGGCCACTCACGAAATTTCTCGCGGTCGCCTCGACTACCGCGTAGACGTGCAGGCAGGCAACGAAATCGGACAACTGGTGGAATCGTTCAACCACATGGCTGCCGACCTGGAAGCCAGCCGTGGAAGCATTGAAGCCTCGCGGCGCGACCTGGCCGACGTAAACGTGCAACTAGAACAGCGCACCCGGCATATTGAAACCATTCTGGAGAGCGTTCCTTCTGGTGTACTTTCCCTGGACGCGTCTCGACACATCCTTCGTTCCAACCGGGCCGCGCGGTGCTTGCTCCGGCTCGACGAAGACTCGCCTGATCCCGGACAAACCCTGCGCGACCTGTTTCCCGAAGACGCCGCGTCTGACCTCGAGCATCTGTTGCGCAAAGCAGACCGCATGGGAACCACGACCAGCCAGATGGAGATCGTCACCTCGCGCGTCAATTTGAACGTGGCGGTGACCGTCGCCTCGCTCGATCCACCCTCTTCACCCTCAAGCGATGGCCGGCGGCAGCGCGATGGGCTACGTGGTGGTGTTTGAGGATCTCACCGATCTATTGCGCGCGCAGAAGCAAACCGCTTGGCGCGAGGTGGCTCGCCGCATTGCGCACGAGATCAAGAACCCACTTACTCCGATTGCTTTGTCGGCCGAGCGCATCCGCCGCCACCTCGAACGCGGAACGCCTCCCGATGCGGCATCGCTGAACGTGATCCGGAAATGCTCCGAGACGATTGGCTCATCGGTGGAAACCGTTCGCACCCTGGTGGATGAGTTCTCGGTCCTGGCTCGCTTCCCAGCCTCGCAGCCACAACCCTCCGACATCAACACCATCGTTAACCAGGCCTTAGTTATGTTCGACGGCAGACTCGATGGGATTCGAGTGCAGAGATTCCTCGCGGCCGACTTGCCGCCGGTGCAAGCCGACCCTGACGCCATGAAACGCGCTATCGCCAATTTGGTGGACAATGCCGCCGAAGCCATGCAGAACTCGCTGCTCAAGGAAATTCACATCTCCACCGCCCTGATCGGAGAGCGCGACACGGTTGAAATCGTGGTCGCCGACACCGGGCATGGCCTGACTTCGGAGGTCAAGGAAAAGCTGTTTCTGCCATATTTCTCCACTAAGAGACGAGGAACGGGACTCGGCCTCGCGATTGTTAGCCGCATTGTGGAAGATCATCGCGGGTCGATTCGCGTGGAAGAGAATTCTCCCGTGGGAACCAGATTCATCGTAGAGTTGCCCTTGGCCCAAGACATGGCCGCGGCTGCTAGCCAACAAGATGCAAACCATTCTGGTAGCGGTAAGTGATCTCCACCCATGTAGTACTCACAAATGAGCGGATGCCGGAAGCGGGTCAAAACGGAACAGTAGCGATGCGGGAAAAAGGGGTAGCTGCGGAGGGACGGGCGCGTAGATCGCATTGGCAGGAGTAGCGGCGTCATGTATACATGTAGCAGAAGCCATGCGATACTCGGTACCTCATCCCATTCCTTATCAGGGCAGTAAACGGCGACTAGCCGCTGCTATCCTATCGTTCGTTCCAAAAGGTCGCTTTAGAAGGATGGTCGAGCCATTTGCTGGTTCGGCGGCGGTGACACTTGCGTCGGCTCAGGGGAATGTTTGTGAAGAGTTCGTTATCGCAGACGTTCTCAAACCGCTAGCCGCTCTGTGGACTGAGGTAATCGAACGTCCTGAAGCTCTGAGCGACGCCTATCGTAAGCTTTGGAAGTCACAGTTCAAGGGCAACTCAGTCGACCGGTACAACGAAATTAGAGCAGAATTCAATCGCACCCAGAGCCCGGCGATGTTGCTCTTTCTGCTAGCACGCTGTGTTAAGAACGCTGTTCGTTTCAATCCATCCGGGCAGTTCAATCAATCAGCCGACAAACGCAGAAGTGGCACACACCCGGATACGATGGAAAAGGAAATCGCCGGGGCGCACAGACTTTTGAGCGGACGCTGCCGTGTGATCTGTGGAGATTTTCGAGCGGTTCTTGCCGAAGTGCGGCAAGATGACATTGTGTACATGGATCCGCCCTATCAGGGGACAAGCGAAGGCCGGGATAGTAGATATTTCCAAGGAGTACCGCGACATGCCATCGTAGAAATGCTGAAATACCTCAGCGAAAAGCGGGTTCAATTCGTCCTTAGCTACGACGGACACTGCGGAGACAAAACGTATGGGAAACCACTGCCAAGCAACTTGAATGCGCAACGCGTACTGCTGAACGTCGGTCGGTCGAGTCAAGCAACTCTGAATGGAGGATCGGCGGAGACCGTTGAATCGGTATACCTATCTGCAGGGGTGGCCTTGCAGACCGCTCCGAGCGGACCAATGCTGCTAGAGAATTTCGGGCCCCAGATGCCACTTCTAATTTAGCTGAATCAGTTTTTTCAGCCCATCAGCCAACGTGATGCCTTCGCGTTTGCATTTTATTTGAAATTGATCGAAGGCCGCACACTCGTCCGCTTGCCACACAACATCAACACGGCGTATAGGCTGCATGGCGACATGCTTATGTTCCTGCGAATTGGCCCAGTAGCACTGTTTGCAAATTTTGACCTTCCTTATCTGAATGAAATTCTTGCAGTGTTCACAAGCCCAAGATTTCCGGCGGTTGCAACTTCCATCGAGTGCCATATACGGTGCAGCGTCCTCTTTCAATGACTCGCCAGCGACTTGGTACGGAACACGGTGGTCTACCTGCAAGTCGTGCGTTGCTCCGCAGAGCTCACACTTATTCCCGCCTTGTGCGATGATTGCCTCACGCAGCTTTTTCGGGAGCGCCAGTCGCCCCTGCCTGTCCTTCTTTTCCAGTTTCGCCGAGAGATCGAATGAATAGGAGGCGATGTTCTTCTTCCCATCCCGACTTTTGACTCTGGTCGTCCTCATTGGGAATCCCAGGTCAATAGCATCCATACGCGCTCGCGGCGGATGGTCGTAGCCGATTTCTTTCAGCTCTTCCGTGGTAATACTACCGTGCTCGGCAATGCGGTCGAGGACGAGGCGTGCGCGCTTATTCGTGACCGTGTGGATTCGAGCAATAAATTCAGGTGGTATTTTTGGCACGTTTCGGAAGAGGTTCCGTGATGAGTTCTGCCGAAGTAACCCCCAACGCGTCGGCGAGCTGTCTAAGAGTGTCAAGAGTTACGTTCCTCTCTCCACGTTCGATAGCTCCTACGTAAGTCCTGTGAAGTCCACACTGCTCGGCCATGCCTTCTTGCGACCAGCCACGCAGCTTTCTCAGCACGCGCAGGTTACGCGCCAAAATCTTATTGGGGTGGTGCTGCAGCATCGAAGAGAGTTTGGATAAGAGATGACTTTGTATCTACAGACTAGATGTAGCAATAACGCGCCGTGAAACCAGCACATTTCAACGGTAGCATGCGGTTGTTGAGTCGCCTGCGTGAGCGCCGGAGGAACTGCGCAAGTCGCGCGCTGCAGTGGAATGTGGGATTATGTAGCCTACGGGGAGAACGCGCTCGTGAATCATCGATCACGGCACTTTTGCGACGATGCAAACCATTCTGATCGTGGATGACGAGTCCCAAATCCGCAGCGCGCTGCAAGGCGTGCTGGAAGATGAGGGTTACAAAACACTACTCGCGGGAAGCGGCGAGGAGTGTCTAGACACGCTTCGCCGAAAATCGGTGGATGTCGTCCTGCTCGACATCTGGCTACCCGGTATTGACGGCCTCGAGGTCTTGGAGAAGCTGGTCGAGAGTGAAGACCATCCTGAGATCATCATGATCTCGGGACATGGCAACATCGAAACCGCGGTGCGTGCCACTAAGCTGGGCGCTTTCGATTTTCTCGAGAAACCACTGTCCATTGAGCGGACGTTGATCGTTCTGAAGAACGCCATCGAGGCCAAGCGATTGCGCAGCGAGAACCTGGAATACAAGAAGCAATTCCAGGCGCGGAGCATCATTGTTGGCGACAGCATACCGATGAAGGCGCTTCGCCAACAGATCACGCTGATGGCACCGACCAATGGCCGCGTCTTGATCTACGGCGAGTCGGGTACCGGCAAGGAACTGGCGGCGCACGCGATCCATGCGCAGAGTCTCCGCAAAGATGCCATGTTTGTCGAGGTCAATTGCGCGGCCATTCCCGAAGACCTGATCGAGAGCGAGTTGTTCGGACATCGCAAGGGCGCATTCTCGGGCGCTGCCGTCGACAAAGAAGGCAAATTCCAAAAGGCCGACGGAGGAACGCTGTTCCTCGATGAGGTCGGCGACATGAGCCTCAAAACGCAGTCGAAAGTGCTGCGGACGCTGGACGAAGGACGTTTTGCGCCGGTCGGCGAGGAAGAGCCCATCACCGTGGATGCCCGGGTTATCGCGGCCACCAACAAAGACCTGGAGGAGGAGATCTCTAAGGGAAATTTTCGCGAAGATCTCTTCTACCGGCTGAATGTAATTCCGTTCTATGTGCCGCCGCTGCGCGAGCGCAAAGAGGACATTCCACAAATCGCGCGATATTTTCTGAAGGAGTTTTCCCAGACTTACAACCGGCGTCCGAAGGAGGTTGCGGACGAGACCCTGGACGCCCTGATGCGTTACTCCTGGCCAGGCAATGTTCGCGAGTTGCGCAACCTGATTGAACGTATCGTTATTATGAATCCGACGGTGGTGAAGCTGGAGCGCAAGCACCTTCCAACTCTGGTTTACCGCGAGAGCGGCCGCCGCACCATGGGCGATTTCTCCAGCCTGCACCAAGCGCGCGCGGCGTACGAACGCGACTATATTCTGAAAAAGCTGGATGAAAACCACGGCAGCGTTAGCCGTACCGCGGAGGTGCTGGGGCTAGAACGCAGCCACATGTATCGCAAGATGAAAACGTTGGGAATAGCGGTGAAGGAGTAGGGCCAGGGGTCAGTGGTTAGTTAGTCTCTGGTGGAGAGGAACCAGCACACCGGAAATAGCGAACAGCAACAGACGAACATCTATGCAAAGGACCTTTGATCATAACCGATTCCGAACGCTTTGGACCATTGCAGGCGTCGTCCTCTTTGCTGTCGGTGCTTCCCTAGTGGTTTTCGCACAAGATACCTCGGCTAAGGATGAAATACGGGCCGGGATTCTCGCCTACCAGTTCTCGAACTATCAGTCCGCGGCCGAGCACTTTGAGAACGCACTCAAGCTTGATCCAGGGTCCATGGAGGCGCGCCTCGGTCTGGCCAGCTCCCACGCGCAACAATACATTCCCGGAGATGAATCGGCTGCCAATGTCGACATGGCAACGCGGGCGATTGCGGGGTTCAAGACCGCGCTGAAAGATGACCCAACGGACGCACAGCGCTACCGGGCGGTAGTTTCCATCGCGTCCTTGAGCTTTAACATGAAGCGTTGGGATGACGCTCGCGAGTACTACATGAAAGCCATCGAGCTGAACCCCGATGACGCGCACAATTATTTTTCGATGGGGATCATCGACTGGACCCTTGCCTACCCGCCGCGCGTCAAGATGCGGGAACAGATGCACTTGAGCGATAGCGAAATGATCAGTGACCCGGCGGCATGTGCTTCCTTACGAACGCAGAGCCAGCATTACGTCGATGACGGCATTCAATCGCTGGAGAAAGGGCTTCAGCTTAAGCCCGACGAAGACGATGCCATGGCTTACATGAATCTGTTGTACCGCGAACGCGCCGAATATGAATGCGACCAGCCCGACGCGCGAAAGGCTGACCTGAAAGCTGCCGACGAGTGGGTGGACAAGGCCATGGTGACAAAGAAAGCCAAAGCTGAGAAGGCGACCGAGCCTCCGCATTGATGGCGAACCCATAGCAAAGGCGGGATGCGAACCAAGGGCGCCGGGGCCGTCTCTCCTCGAGCGACTGTCAAACTTGTTCGCCACACCGCAAAGAAAGGCGCGCTACTGGAGCGCGCCTCACAACAGATGTAATTCGCTTTACGGCAAGGTACGTAAGTCGCTAGCCAGGTGATCGGCAATCGGGGTGCCGACCCCGGTCACGTAGTCGTAACCTGTTCCCGCCACACAAATTCCACCGCTGCTGCCCGAGGTGATGTCGTGGAAGTCCAATGCATAGCTCCCGGAAGGGTAGATCGTCTGATATAGATCCGGTAAGAAGTCCTGAATGGTGTGTCCCACACCGCCGCGAAGAGAGTTCTCAATAGCCATAAAGGCCGCCCAAACCGGCGAGGATAGGCTGGTTCCGCCGACCTTTATCCACTGTATAGCCGTCGTAGCTGTCGTACACCGGAACGCCGGTGCTGGGAGCAGCATCGAGGGCGACGTCGGGAATGCTGCGGAATCCGCTGTGCTGGACGCCCATTTGGTAGCTCGGTTCAGCCTCGAAAGCGCTGATACCGCCACCGCTGCCGCTCCATGCGGTTTCACTGCCGTAGTTGGTGCACGTAATGCAAGACCACTCCCGCATTGCGCAAAATGAGATTGGTCCCGCCCACGGCGGTTACATACGGCGACTCAGCTGGATAATTGGTCAAGCATCCGCTATCACCCGTAGATGAGAAGAAGGTGACTCCCGTAACCTGAAAGTGAAAATCTTCGCCTTGCTCACCGCTAAATCCCCCGCCGTAACCCCAGCTCATACTAACCACGTTGGACCCAGCCGTAACGGCTTGGTCCACCGCCGTGAACAGGCTCATGTCGGGCATCGAAGACTGTACCAAGACGATTTTCGCCCTCGGAGCCATCGCATGCGCCCACTGCGTGTCCAATGCTTGCTCAATAGCCCAATTCCCGCTGTGACCACTGCACAATCCGGTCTGCGAGATCACCGTCAGGCAGCCGTTCGCAATGGTGCACGCCGGCAGGCCGAACTGCGTTGAAAACACGCCCAGGTCAGCTTCGACGGTCGGATAGTCGCAGGCATCCACGATACCGATGGTCATCCCTTGGCCCTGGTTCGGGATGGCACTGTATTTGTATGCTGATCTCATTTGAAAAGGTGTATATCCTGATGGCGTGCTGGAATCGCTCCTCGGATACGCGATGCGGATTGGCGTGGTGAAGATACGGTCGCCTGTGTCGGACTGCTGAGCCACTATGGGCGCCGTTACGGCAACAATCAACGTTGCGCTGAGCAACAACCACAGAAACTTTTTCATTTTTACATCTCCTCATGTCGCTGTTTGGGCGAAAGCTGCGATGGCCGGTGCAGATGCCAAGCCTCGGTTAAAGCCACGGGAATGCCGGACGACTCGTGTATGGGCCTCTTCCGGATGCCGCAGCATGCCGGATGGTGTCCACCCATTCAAAAAGCTTCTGCTTCGCCTTTAAGGGCAGTCACCGGTATTCCCAACTGCCTAGGTCCTGATAGTGGGGGAGGATAGCTCAACTGCTATCGGCGCAATTATGCGCCAGTTTCCAGCAGGCGCTACAAGAAAATCTTGGTTGAGTTCCAAAAACGAACGCTAAGCACGCCACTTTTGTGGAGTCCTTAGTGTCAGTAGTCCCGAGCTATTGGCTCGCGTTATGAGTTATTGGGAAAGCTTTATGAAACGTAGGCGGAAACCTAGAGATAAGCACGCAACCAGCGATCTGAGCATGCATTGCGCAGAGGTACGCCTAAACGCGTGGGAAAGTAGGCACTCTCCGCTGGATGCGGGGATATGGAAAGCGTGGGGAAAACGGCCGAAAAATGTGGGCCACTGTCCATCAAGAAGCCAAGAGAAGCAACGATACGGTCCTGAAGAAGCACAGAGAGACCTGAAACAGGGATTTCATAAGCAACAGCAGATCCGTGCTTCCAGGTTTTTTGCGGAGCTACCACGTGCAACGAGGACTGACCACCACGCCTCTGCCGTAGAACAAAGCAAGCTAAAGAATTTTAGGTTTTGTGTAATCGGGTAGAGCGGGCCTTCAGGCCCGCGTTAGGATCGCGATGTCATTTTGCTTCCGCCGCTGAGGTCACAGACCTCAGCGGCGGAAGCGTTTTCTTGCTTGCCCGTGAACGCGGGCCTGAAGGTCCGCTCTACCCGAACTCGGCTTACACCAATTCCTAAACTGCCCTACACCCAGAATTGGGTTTATATCTCGCGTCGCGGCGACTGCACTTGGACGCTAGGCCTGGAACAAAAGGCCGCAGGTTGGATAGCAGCGCCGCTTCATCAGTATCGGAACCCAACAGGCACCGAGTCCTGTCCTTAAGACTCAGCCGAGTGCGAATAGAAGTTCGGGACGAAACCGCGAGATGCCGAACCAGTGAGGAAGAAATTGCGAAAAAGTACTTGACTCGACCAACTGTCTCACACAAGCGTCCAAGAGACGGACACGAACCTAGGGTGCCTGGGCTCTCTCCTCGAGCGACTGTCAAACTTGTTCGCCACACCGCAAAGAAAGGCGCGCTACGGGAGCGCGCCTCACAACAGATGTAATTCGCTTTACGGCAAGGGAACTAAGTCGCTCGCCAGGTGATCGGCAATTGGGGTGCCGACCCCCGTTACCAAGTCGTAACCTGTTCCTGCCACGCAAATTCCACCGCTGCTGCCTGCCGTGATGTCGTGGAAGTCCAATGGGTAGTTCGTCGGGGAAAGGTAGATACTCTGATACATATCCGGTAAGAAATGCTGAATGGTGCCCCCACCGCCGCGCAGAGAGTTCTCAATAGCCATAAAGGCCCCCCAAACTGGGGAGGACAGGCTGGTTCCGCCGACCTGTATCCACTGCAAGCCGTCGAAGCTGTCGTACACCGGAACGCCGGTGTTGGGATCAGCATCGAGCGCAACGTCGGGAATGCTGCGGAATAGGCTGGACTGTACGCCGTTTTGGTAGCTCGGTCTAGCCTCGAAAGCGCTGATACCGCCGCCGCTGCCGCTCCATGCGGTTTCACTGCCGTAGTTGGTGCCCGTAACGGAAGCCACTCCCGCATTGCGCAGATGGAGAGTAGTCCCGCCCACGGCCACTACATTGGGCGATGCCGCGGGATATTGAGCGCCGCATCCGGAATCACCGGTGGATGAAAGATAGGTAACGCCCGGCTCGGAGAAGTAGGTTGTGTCGAAGGACTGTTCACCTGAGAACTCGCCTCCACCCCAGCTCATGCTAACTACTTTCGCCCCCGCCCCAGTCGCCAGGAGCACCGACGTGAACAGGTCGTCGCTGGGCGTCGAAGCCTGTACCAGGACGATGTGGGCCCTCGGAGCCATCGCATGCGCCCACTGCACGTCCAATGCCTGCTCAATAGCCCAATTCCCGGTGTGACCACTGCACAAGCTGCTGCTCTGTGGGATCACCGTGAGGCAGCCGCTCGCAATGGTGCACGCCGGCAGGCCAAACTGCGTCGAAAAAACGCCCAGGTCAGATTCGACGGTCGGATAGTCGCAGGCGTCCACGATACCGATGAGCATCCCCTGGCCCTGGTTCGGGATGGCACTGTATTTGTACGCTGATCTCATTTGAAAAGGCGTATATCCATGTGGCGTGCTGGAATCGCCCCTCGGCTCTGCGATGCGGATTGGCGTTGTGTAGATACGGCCACCCGTATCGGACTGCTGCGCCACTATGGGCGCCGTTACGGCAAGAATCAACGTTGCGCTGAGCAATAACCACAGAAACTTTTTCATTTTTACATCTCCTCATGTCGCTGTTTGGGCGAAAGCTGCGATGGCCGGTGCAGATGCCAAGCCTCGGTTAAAGCCACGGGAATGCCGGACGACTCGTGTATCGGCCTCTTCCGGATGCCGCAGCATGCCGGATGGTGTCCACCCATTCAAAAGCTTCTGCTTCGCCTTCAAGGGCAGTCACCGGTTTCCCAACTGCCTAGGTCCTGATAGTGAGGGGAAGATAGCTCGACTGCTATCCGGGTAATTATGCCCCTGCTTTCCGGAGAGCGCCACAAAAAAACGCGGCGGAGTTCCAAAATGAGAAGACTAAGTACGCCACCTTTGTGGAATCCTTAGCGTCAGCCGTCCCAAGCGATTGGCTCGCGTTATGAGTTATTGGGAACCTTTATGAAACTAGAATGACCAGCCAGAAACTTAGAGGTCAGCACCGCGCAACCAGCGATCTGGGCAAGCGCAGCGCAGAGGTACGCCTAGACACGTGGGGAAAGTAGGCACTCTCCGCTGGATGCGGGGATATGGAAAGCGTGGTGAAGACGGCCGACAAATGTAGGCCACTGTCCACCAAGAAGCCAAGAGAAGCAACGATACGGCCCTGAAAAAGCACAGAGGGCCCTGAAGTAGGGATTTCATAAGCAACGGCAGATCCGTGCTTCCAGGTTTTTTGCGGAGCTACCGCGTGCAACTAGGACTGACCACCTGCAGTTCGGTGACGTCCAGTGTGAGGGTTTGATTGCCCTCTAGTTTCTGGCCTTGTTCGCTCTTCCCTTCTTGCATCTTCGAGCTACCCAGATGCCCGGAGACGCTCACCGTGTGAAAAATCTCCTTTGCCAGGTCCACCCTCTTGCTCGTCAGCTCCCAAGTCCTGCCATCCTGGTCCGCGATGTAATAGCCTCCTGACGTACCACTCTTCTTTAGGCAGCCTGTCACGTTCACCAGCAGAGGCGTGGTGACAGTCCTTTGCTGATTGGTCTGACTGTGCTGCGAGTTGTCCTGCCCCAACAGCAGCACCGAGCACAAACTCAGCACAACTACGCCAACCCAAGGCGACTCATATCTGATCCGATGTAACCACATGACTTCTACTCCTTCCAATCAATGATAGATCAAGCGGACCGATTTGCTTTCCTAGCAGGTTTGGGTTTGGTGCGAACGATTGATTACACTCGTCGCTCGCTTCCTACATATTTGCTCGAGTTGCAGACTGGAGACAATTGTTTGACATCGATTTTACAAGAGAATGGAGTCCAAGAAGGCTGTTGGTTGGTCTAACACTCTGTCCATCGCATTCATTGTTACGGTCAAAAGAAACACCGTGCAAGTAGCTCGAATGGTGGGCAGAGGAGATGAGATGAAAAATAATCTGTGCAGACTGGTAGCGCTGGCGCTGTTTACGATGGCGCTCGGAGGTGCAGCCTTGGCGCAAGACTTTGCGCACAAGGTTCGCGCTGATATTCCCTTTAGCTTCTACGCGGGAGACAAGCTGATGCCCGCGGGAAACTACACCTTCGCGACTAATCTCTTGAACCATAATGTGGAGATCGGCCAGAGTGCCAAGGGCCCCGAGTCCTTTCTTCAAGGATTGCCAAGCGATAGGTCAAAAAACGGGCTCGCAGTACTGACCTTCCGCACCAACGGTGACGGCGTCTATGCTTTGCAGAAGGTACAAGGGGAAGATTTTGGCGTCAGCTTCAACGTGGACAAGGTACTGTCTCACTTGGCAGCGGATCGGCCAGCCGATGGCACGCAGACGGTGATAGCCCAGTTACTCAAATAAAACACTAACGAAATCCTCGGAACTGTGGACCGGGAGGGCATCTCCGGTCCCGGTTCCGCGCGGAAAAGACGGCAGAGCCTTCGCGATCAAGGCGCAGGGCAAGTTGGGTGGAACTCATCAGTGCCGCACGGAGCGCAAATCCCCACCTTCGAAAGCCGCGCAAATACGTCAGTAGCTTTAATGCGCTCATGCTCGCTGCGCAGTTTACTTGGCCTCCGGTTTCGGCTGTCCCGGATCGCTGGTCGCAAGCTGCTGGTCAAGGACCGCAACATAAGCCGCGATCAACGTATAGGAATCGTAGTATAGGTTGTCGTGTATCGCCTTGACGTTGTCGTGTTTGCTGTGAAGTAAGTGCCATGTTTCCTGGGTGATCGAATGAATAGTAATGCGTGGAATTTTGTAATGTGCAAACGATTCCGAATCGGTGGTGCCCACTTTTTCCACATTGACGCCGTTCAAGGGTAACTGCAGCGATTGCGCAACCGTTAGCAGGATATTTGTCAGCAAAGGTTCGGAATGGCTCGTCCAGACCTTCGTTGGGGTCACTCCCAGGCACTCAAGATTGACCATGGCGACAATGTTTTTGCGCTGCTCCGGTGTCAACTTTTGCACATAGAACTCGGAGCCGACCATTCCCTGTTCTTCTCCGGCAAATCCAACAAAGATCAGTGTATGCGAGCGGGAAGCGCCGGCAAGCTCCTGATAAAGAGAAGGAAGGAGTGAAACGCCGCTCCAATCATCGATAATGCCATCCCCCTCATGTGCATGATCAAAATGCGCGCCAACAAGGATGACGGAATCGGAAGTGCCAGGCAGTATGCAAATAACATTGGGCTGTCGCAAGCCCTTGACAGGCTGTTCCGTGGGCCGGCATCCCACCTCACGGAACATTTTGCCAAGCTCGATTTCGCGATCTATGTCTTTACGCGGAGCCTGCTGAAGACGGCTCAGAATCACTTCCTTTTTCACCAGCAGATAGTGCGCACCCGAGAAAGCCCCTGTCGCGCACGCCAGGATGCAAAGCGCGCAGGAGATGAAGGGCCGAAGTAGACGGTGACGAATAGACATGGTAACTCCAGCGCCCAGTTGGCACATCTAATAGTCTCCCGTTCGGGACGATCCTAACTTTCTGGCTCGGGCTCGTCGTGCTGCTGCACTATGGACATGTTCTGCAGTTGGGTTCGCCAGTCGGTCTCCTGCACAAAATCGCGGGAATCGCGCCACCCGGCACGTACCTTAACGAAGAGTTCGAGAAAAACCTTGGTATTGAGCAGTCCTTGGATCTGCAATCGCGCCGCCGTCCCAATTTTCTTCAACGTTGAGCCCTGTTTGCCGATCAGAATCGCCTTCTGTCCTTCGCGTTCGCAGTAAATCGTAGCAGCGATGCGCGTCAGTCTATCGCCTTCCTGATACTGATCGATCAGTACCGTCGTCGCGTAGGGCACTTCCTGCTCGGTTGCCAACAGTACCTGCTCGCGGATTAGCTCAGCTACCAGGAACCGCTCCGGCTGATCGGTGATCTGGTCTTTGGGAAAGTATCGCGGACCCTCGGGAAGCGCTCGTACAACCGCATCCAGCAACGTGTCCAACCCCTGGCCCTTCATCGCCGAGATCGGGATCACTTCGGCGAATTCATGCCGTTCTCTGTATTCCGCGATGAGCGGCAGCAGCTTTTGTTTTTCGAGCATGTCGATCTTGTTCAGCAGCAGGAAGCAGGGCTGGCCGCTCTTCTTCACAATATCGAGCACGAAGTTGTCGCCGGTTCCGAACTTGACAGTCGCGTCCACGATCAGCAGCAGTAGGTCGCAGCCTTCCAACGCGTCATACACTTCCTTCATCATGCGCCGGTTCAGCGTGTTGATCGGCTTGTGCACTCCGGGAGTGTCAACCAGAACGATTTGTCCTGCTGGGCGTTTGGCCTTTCGCTCGACGTTGATGATGCCCTGAATGCGATTGCGGGTGGTTTGCGGCTTGCGGGTCACGATGGCGAGTTTTTCGCCGACCAGGGCATTCAGCAGGGTTGATTTTCCTGCGTTGGGGCGGCCAATGATAGAAACGAATCCGGAGTGAAACGCCATGTCAGCTTTGAACCTGCCGGGAGGCAGGACTCGTCTGCAGACTAACACGCACTCGGTCAACCCGGCGTTCGGTGGATTCCAGTACTTCGAAACGCAATCCGTTCTCTTCGAAAACTTCTCCAGCCTTGGGGATATGTCCGGCGAGTTCGCTGACGAGTCCGGCAATCGTGGTCGCTTCTTTTTCATCGGGCCGCACGCCCAGCAGTTTCTCCAGCAGGTCCACATCGGTGTTGCCGTTAAGGATGTACGAGAAGTCGTTCTCTTTCACCACTTCAGACTTTTCGTGCTCGTCGCGGATCTCGCCTACAATCTCCTCCACTAGGTCCTCAATGGTCACCAGGCCCGCGACTCCGCCATACTCGTCTATGACGACAGCCATGCGAACGTTGTCGCGCTGCATCTCACGCAGCAGCTCGCTGCCCAGCTTGGTTTCCGGGACAAAGTACACATCGGTCTTCATCAAGTCGCGCACAGTTTTGGTTCGCGCGTCCGTATCCAGAACCTGCAAGAGGTCTTTCGCGTACACAATGCCTTTGACGTGGTCGATATCGCCTTCATAGACGGGTATGCGCGAATACGGATACTTCTTAACTAATTCGGTGAATTCCTCGATGGTGGTGTTGATGGGAACTGCGACGATTTCGGGACGCGGCGTCATCACCTCCCGTACCCTCTTGTCGCCGAATTCCACGACCGACTGGATAAGATCACGGTCGCTCTCCTCCAGAATGCCTTCTTCCTGGCCGGCTTCGATCAGCGCATCCACCGCCTCGGACGGATGCTCAGGCTGCTGCCCGGCATGCTCCTTGGAGAGCGACGCGACCGACAAAGCGAAGCCAAGGATCAGGGTCACCGGCACGGCAAGATAAATCAGCGTGCGCAAAACGACGACCCACCGCACCAGCCACTCGCCCCGAGTGCGCACGAAAAACAGATACGGCAGCAACCGGTTGAAGATGACGATGATAAAGATGAGACTGACTGCCGCTTGCACCAGGTCCAGCACCACCCAGCGCTTCTCCATAAACAGCACGTAACCGATGAGGACGCCAATGCTGGCCATGCACATCTGCGTCAGCACAGCCATCGAGAGCGCGGCCCGATCGCGGCTCACATGCAACTCAGGCTCCACGTGTTGCTCGTAGGCATCTATGTTTTCCTGGAACTCCCGCCCTAAGAACTTCCCCATCTCGGCGTAAAGCCGGTCCACATAAGAAACCAGCGCCAGCAGCGCCATCAAAACGACCAGAAGGATGGCTAACGGGAGGCTCATCTCCGGACACCTCCGGGACTCCAGGAGCCAGCAGAGTTGCGGGATGCCTTTCGGCTGACGCGGCTCTTCGGGAGACGGGCATGGGCACGCTCGATCAGTCCGACCGGCAAGCCGAGTTTGCGGCGCAAGGTGGTTTCGCAAGTTTGCATCTCGCCATCATCGGTCTCGTGGTCGTAACCGGCGAGATGCAACAATCCATGCAAAATAAGAACTTTCAGTTCCGTTTGGGAGGAGTGGCCCATCTCGGCGGCATTAGCAGCAGCGATCTCGCTTGAGATGGCAATATCGCCTGCGAGCTTGGGCGTTTCTGACGGGAAAGACAGCACATCGGTAGGCTGGTTCTTGTGACGGAAGCGGCGATTCAATTCCTGCAGCTCACGGTTTGAGGCGATGCGAATATTGACTTCGCCGCGCAACCCCAACGCTCGCTGGGCCTTCGCGGCAAACAGGCTGAGCGCCCGGGCGCTAGTGCCTTCGGTTTCGTGCTCCAGGATGATCACTTCCGTTTCAAGTACAAATGGGAGGGCATCTGAGGCCCTCCCATATCATGGTAGCAAGAACTTACTCGGCTACGCGATTTTGTGCAGGCAGCGCTTCGGCTGAAGATATCTCCGCCAGCGATGTCTCCTGCTCGACGCTGGTCGTGTGCACTCGTCCATCGCTGCTGCGCACGGTGGCGAAGCCATTGCCGTTCTTGATTTCCAGCGACAGCGTCAACTGTTCGTTGCGGCCTTTGTAATCGTCGTACGCGCGGATGATCCGCTGCACCAGGTGATGACGTACTACGTCTCCCTCGTCGAAGTAGCAGAAGCGGATGCCCTCGACGTTGCGCAGGATCTCGACCGCCTCCACCATCCCGCTACGGCTGGCGTTAGGTAAATCGATCTGGGTGATGTCACCGGTGATGACCGCCTTGGAGTTGAAGCCCAGGCGGGTCACAAACATCTTCATCTGCTCCGACGTAGTGTTCTGTGCTTCATCAAGAATGACAAATGCATCGTTCAGAGTGCGCCCGCGCATGAACGCGATGGGAGCAATCTCAATGATGTTCTTCTCCAGGTAGCGATCCACCTTGTCGGGTTCTAGCATGTCGTAGAGTGCGTCGTACAAGGGGCGCAGGTACGGGTCAACTTTTTCCTGTAAGGTTCCCGGCAAGAAGCCAAGCCGTTCGCCGGCTTCCACGGCAGGGCGCGCCAGCACGATGCGATTCACCCGCTTCGACACCAGCGCCGCAATGCCCATCGCAACTGCGAGGTATGTCTTTCCGGTTCCAGCGGGGCCGACGCCAAACACCATGTCACTGTTCTCGATGGCCTCGAGGTAGCGCCGTTGGTTAATGCTCTTGGGTTGCACGCTGCGCTTGCCGAACGAGCGCTGCTTGCCGGCTTCCGCGAGTCCTCGCAAAGTGGCCGTCGGATCGGAGGTCAAAACGCGAATCATGGCGCCGAGATCGCCGTTCACGAACGTGAACCCGTTGCGTAACAGATGCTGATAGTCGCTAAAGACCTGCTGCGCGCGACCGACGTCGCTGGCCGCTCCTTCAATCTCGATGGAATCGGGCCGCATGGCGATGGCAACATTCAAACCATCTTCCAGCAGGCGCAGGTTTTCGTCTCGGGTACCAAATAGGGTTTCGATGTTGGGGCTTATATCGATGTTCTTTTTCATCTAGGGTCGGAAGTCAGCCTCCATGTGTAACGCGCCGCTTTGCGACGAACTGGTAGTTGAAGTTCCGGGTTACTGAAGAGGGATGAACCGGTGACAGACCAACCGCTTCGGTCTGACGTTCGGATGCATGGCAAGGTTGTGCAGTGATATAAGTCGCGGCCGGAGGATCGCCCACGGGAAAAACAACTCTCATTGGCCGCTAGCCTATCCCCGAATCGGGACGGAGTCAAATCAATAAATAGCAATTGGATAACGATCCGAATTCGCTCGCTTACCTCTGCCTGGCATTTGCCCAATTGTTTAGATGGTGCGGCGGGGAAAAGGGATCACCAACCAGCCAGCCTTGTTCCGTATATTTGCCATCGCGAAACCGAGCTGCCAAACTGAACCGTGTCGCACCTGTTTGCGTAGACATTACAATGCGGTTCCTTCTTCTCCAGACTGTTGCCCTAATACTTCTCGTCGGCTTCGCGTCCGGGCAGGAGGTCCCAACGCCTTCCTCCACACCGTCTGCTCCGGCAGCGCAGCAACCGACAGCGCCACCGGCGGCACCAACGGCGTCGCCGACTACAGAAACGGCGCCTGTACTACCAGTGATTGATCTTAAGCCCGACTCTACGGGAACCGTCCCGCAGGAACAGATCCGGGAGTTGTTGCGCAGGGTCGCCGAAAAGGACCTTGAAAATGATAAGCGGTTGCGCGACTACACCTATGTTGAACGGGAAGAAGAGCATAGGCTCGATGGCAAAGGTAGGGTTAAGAAAGTCGAATCCACGACTTCGGAAGTCCTGGTGATCTACGGAGAGCAGGTTGAGCGCAAGATCGCCAAGGATGACAAGCCGCTGTCAGAGGACGAGGCGAAGAAAGAGGAAGAGCGAATCCAGAAGATTGTCGACAAGCGCAAGAACGAATCGGACTCCGAACGTCGCAAGAGACTTGAAAAAGAAGAGAAAGATCGTGAGGACGACCGCAAGTTTGTGCTGGAGATCGCCGACGCCTACAACTTTCGCCTGGTCGGCTCCGAGCTTCTCAACGGACGGGAGACATGGGTGCTGGAAGCCGATCCCCGTCCCGGCTACCAGCCAAAACGTCGGGAAGCCAAAGTGCTGCCCAAGTTGAAAGGAAGGATCTGGATCGACAAGTTAGAGACCCAATGGGTGAAGATCGACGTCACCACCACCGATACGATTTCATTCGGTCTTTTTCTAGCGCGCTTGCATAAGGGGACACGCATTGTCGTGGAGACCACGCGGGTGAATGACGAGGTGTGGCTTCCGAAACACGTGGCGGCGCATGTCGATGTCCGCTTGGCCCTCTTGAAGGATTACAACGAAGACGTGGAGCAGACTTTCCGCGACTACAGGAAATTCCGCACAGATACGAAGATCACAGTGGGGGCGGGAACCGAGTAGTGAATTCGTGCTCGCTGGCTGCTAGGCGGACGCAGCGGTATCCGGAGTGGGACCGGCAGAGTACAACATGGGGTGAGAGCTTGTTCTGAGCTGCCATCGTGGAACGACTGCGAAATCAAAGCCCCGCAGAATCAACAAGTCACTTCAGGGGGCAGCACAGTTCTCATACATTCTCTCGAGTGGGACCAGTGGCGGTCGGAGACCCACAAGCAAAACTCGGGTGTGTCGTCCTTGATGGCTGCGAATGTCTCGCCTTTGGAAAGCGACGGGCGACCCAGCTGTGGCTGCTTTTGGTGGTGCCGTCACCGCCATTGCGGGTGTCGCTGCCGCCGTGAAATGTGACGAGTAGCATAGTCGCGCGATTCCAGGTGAGGACGGGCGGTCTGTAAACGTTTTCCCGTTGCAGCATAAACTTGCTCCGCTACCGAAAACGACGCTGCAGCTTTCCGCCGCAAATCGACGTTCCAGTACACTTCGACCAGGCGCTATCATGTGCGCTCTGATGAGATGTACAACCTACTTGCGAAACAAATACGAAGAGTTGTTCGACTGACCGCCTTTTCGGCGGCAGCCCTGTATGGACTCTGGGAACATCGCAAACTGAGGCGTGGCGCTTCTCGCGCGGAATGCGCCGAATGGCTAGACCAAAGTTGCGCGCGCGGGTTGGCAGCTATTAACCTTCAACTATCAACAATTGGCTCATCGCCTTCCCAGGGACTAGTCGTAAGCAACCATCTCAGTTATGTGGATATTCTCGTCCTAAGCGGCGCAATGGCTTGCGTCTTCGTCTCCAAAGCCGAGGTCGAACATTGGCCCATCTTCGGCCGCTATGCTCGCTGGGCGGGAAGTGTGTTTGTGAGGCGCCACGACAGAGCCGATGCCGCACGTGCGAACGTCAGTGTGGCCGAGAGCTTGCAGAGCGGGGTTCCGATTGTGCTCTTTCCCGAGGGCACCACGACGGAGGGAGAAAGTGTCCTGCGCTTTCACTCAACCATGTTGCAGCCCGCCATCGACGCCGGTGCGCCGATCACGCCATGCGCTATTACGTATGAGCTTGACGAGGGCGACGTCGGTCAGGAAGTCTGCTGGTGGGGCGACATGGCGTTGTTGCCCCACGCTTGGAACTTGTTGGGGAAGAAAGTTATTCGCGCACGAATCGCGTTCGGTGAACCGCGTGTCGCGACCGGCGATTGCAAAGAGCTCAGCCACGTTTTGCACGCGAAGGTTGTGCTTCTGCACAAGCGGCTTCGGGAGGAACAAACGAGCACTCCGGTCGATGCCTGCGAACGATAGTGTAGAAGTTATCGTGATGTTGTCAGCGAATCCCGTCATTTGGCGAATGATTTAGGACCTTTACTAATTGTCATCACGCAGTGACTTCAGTCGGCGCACAGCGACAACGGCTCGACCACAACGTCACCTAAAGGCTATTGACTTTCGCCAGGCCGGTCAGTATGGTGAATCGCCACCTCTCAGGGAAGTCGCTATTTCGCAAACCTAGTTCCGCCAGTCCGAGATTGGATGATCAGCCATGGACCCCTTGCAATTGGTCCGGCTCCAGCCGTTGATGTCGCGCAGCCAAGGGCGAAGTGAGCTCACGGTAGCTCTCGTTGACGGTCCTGTCGCTCTCCATCATCCTGACCTCGCACGATCCCAGATCAAGCAAATCTCAACTGAGGCTGGGGGTTCTTGCTCGCGTCTCGACAGTGTGGCCTGCATGCACGGAACCTTCGTTGCGGGAATGTTGGTCGCACGTCGGGGATCCTCAGCGCCGGCGATTTGCCCCGGCTGCACTCTACTACTGCGTCCCATCTTCACGGAAAGCAAGAATGGTAACGGCCGAATGCCCAGCGCTTCGCCGGAAGAGCTGGCAACGGCCATCCGCGATGCCATTGGCGCCGGCGCCAATGTCATCAACTTGAGCGCTGCCCTGGCTCAACCGTCATCGCGAGGCGAGCGCCAGTTGGAACAGGCCCTGGATTATGCGGCGCAGCGCGGAGTGCTGGTAGTCGCAGCGGCCGGGAATCAGGGCACGGTCGGCAGCTCCGCCATTACTCGCCATCCCTGGGTGATCCCGGTTACGGGATGCGATTCTCAAGGCAGACCGACGACCGAGTCGAACCTGGGAAGTTCCATCGGCCGGCGCGGGCTGGCTGCCCCGGGAGAAAACATTGTGAGTCTAGGAACCGACGACAAGCCGCAAACCTCGGGTGGAACCAGCGCCGCCGCGCCCTTTGTCACGGGCGCGATCGCCTTGCTGTGGTCGGAGTTTCCTAGCGCCAGCGCTGCACGCATCAAGCTGGCGGTGACCCAGGCCGGCAGTCGCTCGCGGACCACGATTGCTCCGCCCTTGCTGGATGCCTGGGCGGCGTATGAAGCCTTGAGCAGGAATTAGGTTCGGAGAGAATGCGTGAAGAAGCGGCATACAGCAGAACCGAAAACGACGGAACGCCGGCCTCATCGCGTGCGGCTTCCAGGATTTCTCATCGAGGAGGAAATCGGCCTCGGCGACCTCATCAAGAAAACGACCTACGCCATGGGGATCAAGCCCTGCGGCGGTTGCGAGAAGCGCGCGGCGACGTTGAACCGCTGGATGACCTTCTCGCGCTAATGCCGGCAACACCAACCCGATTGTGAAAGGAGAACACGATGGAGCAACCTCAAACCGAAGTTCAAGAGCAACGCGTGAACCCGTCCCCAGTTCGGGATGATCCACCGGCGCCCGTTGCAGCTTCCGCCAAGCCCGCGGCGCAGACCGTTTCCCCGCAAGCCTGTGCGACCTGCGGGGCTGTGTCTGCCGCCAACGGGGGCGCGACAACCTCACCCTCCTGGGTCTACGCTATCGGCAGAATTGAGGCACGCTTCCCCAGCATTGCTGTGGAGAAGGAATTCGCCCAGGCCACTGGCCGGGCTGATACCAAGGGCCTCACCGATCGCCAGACCCTTCACGCCGTGCTGTCTAAGCCGGAGAACGGTTACCTGCTGCGTCAGCTCTGCTTTGTCATGACCGTCGAGGGGTTGGAGACCTATATCCTGACCCCACGCGATCCGGCGGATTTCAGCCAACTGGCGGAAGCGATTCGTCCCCACCCCAGCCCCATGGACATGGACGTTGTGATCGCTATGAGGGGACCGATCGCTCCGCCGACCATGTGCAACGGCTTGATGGTCCCCATCGTGGTCTTCGACCAGATTTATTCGTTCGACCGCGAGACGCTCATCAAGGCGATTCCCAAACCCGAAAAGACATCAGCCAAGGAGTTCGCTCCGGCGGCGGAGGAGTTGTTTGACCGCCTCATGCAGATGACCGATAACGCCGGTGCGACTGACGAACATCGCGCATTGAACTATCTGGCGGTGCGCTATCAGGCCATCTATGCCAAGGCTGCCGAGTACTTCGCGCAAAACTATTCGCTTAGCGGAGTGTACGTGCAGCCGTCACCGCTCAGCGGCGTGCGCAACGTGTTGGATGTGATCTTCTCTTATACCAATCGCAACACCGATGTGGTGGACAAGTGCTTTATACGGGTGGACGTGACCGACGAATTTCCATTTCTGGTGACCAAGTTGTCACCGTACTACGACCGTTAGATCCAAAGCTAGGAGATGTTCGAAGAAAGGATAGCGCCGGCAACTGCACGCAATGCGTGAAACCGCCTGCCCAGTGTCCTTGAACAGGGTTCCGGTAGTCCGCGAGATTTGGAAGCACGTGGTGACCAAGTTGTCACCGCACTACAACCGTTAGGCTCGGACGTGGCAGTAGGCACGTACGAAGAAGAGGCAAATCAAAAAGGAGGTTATGAGGCCATGGCTATCCCCGGTTTTACGGCTGAACGTTCTTTAGATGCTGTGTATCAACGAGTTGGATTAGTCAACCGGAGGCAACGTGAGAGTGCGAGTGCAGGCGTCTCCCCCGCGCTCCGCAACATCGGACACGCCTGCTTCAATCTATGCAGGGGTGGGGCTGCGTATCCGGGTTGTATGGAAGAATGTATGGCCGCCCTTGGCGGGTGAGGTGAGACTGCCGGGATGTCCCAGCTTTTCGCCGCAGGCTAGAAGGTGGGCCCGGAAGGTCAACGCGATTAGAAAGACTCGACAATTGTTGTACGCCTTGGCTGCGGAGATGGAGCGGCGAGCGCTTTAACGTCGCGTTCCCTGCCCTATCAAAGCTAGAGGGGGATTAGTTTGCCCAGCGGAAATGCGGTTTGAACCGTAGCAGAGATTCCCCGTTCGAATGTGGGCAGCGATGCAGAAATTGCTACTCGAAACAGAAAGAGAGGTACGGAAAAATGAATTTGCCTGGGTTTACTGCTGATTCGTCAGCCTATAGGGCGAGCAGGTTTTACTATGCAGCCTCAGGCAGTTTGGGGTTCGGAATACACCCGGATCGCGCTCCGTTTGCTCTTCCCAGTTTGCGCCCCATTAACGGCAATGGGAATGGTAACGGAAACGGAAATGGGAACGGGAATGGAAACGGAAATGGCAACGGCAACGGTGACGGTAATGGGAACGGCGAGCTCTGCAAGCCACACATCGGCGCCTGCACCATTCCAGATTCGAGTTGTCCTAAACGCTTTTCCAAATTGGTTTGCGGCACCGATTGCGAGTGCGACACCGTCTGTTGTACGCCGCCGTGCCCGGTTACATGCGGGCCGTGTACTGGTGGATCGTGCAATCCATATCCCAACTGTGGCCCCATCGTTGGTTCGGGCATAAAGCACTGTAAGGATTGCCACGGAATCCCATCGACGCAGAAGTGCTGATTTCGGGCTGGGCTGCGGACCCATCTGATAAGCGGGACGGTGATTGCAATTAGCCCATTACTACGCTTGAGAAGGAGGTAAGTAACGTGCGTTTACCAGGATTTAGTGCCGAGCGGGTACTTCAGGATAAGAGTGATATCTACACAGGTGTTGCGATTCCCATTATAGTTGAGAGCCAGAGCGTGGTGCCCCAAATTTGGCGCTGCTCGGGGACCACTTGCTGCAATGTGTGGACGGGTCAATGCTACCGCTGCAGTCCGTGGTTGGGTATCTGCTGGCCCGTTACGCGCTACTCTGTTCTTGCTTGAGTCAGGATTTCGTTTCGCTTAGATCTTGGCGCGGTCGGCCTTCTCATCGCTGAGGTCGAGCGTGGATTGCTCGTCTTCCTCCTGCCAGTCAGGCGATTGAAGCTGGAACGGAGTCTTGTCCAATTGATCGAGCTCTGGCAGGGCTGCCGCTGCCAACGAGCGATCAAGGTCAGGAAATTTTCGCGCCAAGGGAAAAACGCGGCTTTCCATCGAGCGCAACATGTCGTTATAAGCAGTCACCGTACCACCAAGCTTCTTGCCCATCTCCTGCAGGTGGCCGGCCATGGTCGCAAGCCGCTTGTACAGCTCTCTGCCCGCCGCACTGATGTTGCGCGCGTTATCTTCCAGATTTTTCTGGTTCCAGCTGTAGGCGATGGTTTTCAGCATCGCGATCAGAGTGATAGGCGAAGCTAGAATCACTTTCCCGTCGCCATATTCGAGCAAGTTTGGGTCGGCCATAAGCGCCGCTCTGAAAAAAGCCTCACCAGGTATAAAAAGTACGACGAACTCAGGGGTCGGTTTGAATTGCAGCCAGTAAGCCTTGGCGGCGAGGGAATCGATGTGTTGCCTCACCTGTCGCGCATGATTCATCAGGCAAACACCGCGCTCCTCTTCCTCCTTGGCATCAAGAGAGTTCAGATACCAGGAGAGCGGCACCTTCGAATCGACCACAACATGCTTCTCGCCGGGCAGATTCACAATCACATCGGGACGATACCGCCGTTCCTCGTCGCTGGCGGTGAGCTGCTCCCGAAAGTCGCAGTATCCCAACATGCCGGCAAGCTCGAGGACCTTACGTAGCTGCACTTCGCCCCAGCGCCCTCGAGTCTGCGGGTCGCGTAAGGCCTTCACCAGATTTCCGGTTTCGATCTGCAGGGCCTTCTGCGTGTCGCGCAGTGACGTCACCTGACTGGTAAGCACACCATAGGCTTCGGCGCGGCTCTTCTCCAGTTCCCTGACCTGCTCATCCACCTGTTTCAGGGAGTCGGCGATGGGCTTCACCAGTGTCTCGACCGCCTTCTCGCGTTTCTCGAGCTCGCCTTTGGCTTCGGACTGGTATTTCTCCAGCGTGCTTCTGGCCAGATCAAGGAAATTTGAGTTGTTGCTTTCCAGGGCCGCTGCCGCCAGCACCTTAAACTGCGCTTTCAACTCTTCGCTCGCCTCGGCAAGGAGCCGAAGCTTCTCCTCGGCGCTACGGCGTTCACTCGCCAAAGTGGCGTCTAAAGCGGCCCTGGCTTCTGCCAGGCTTCTGAGTTCCGCCGCCTGGCGATCAATGGTCGCTCTCGCACCCGCGAGTTCTTGCTCCTGCGTTGTAGCGCGCCCGGTCAGCATGGCGGCCTTGGACCTCGCGACCAGCGCCGCAGCGACGTAGCCGATCAGCACGCCTGCGATGGTGAGGAAAATCACAACGGGAATGGTCATCACTTGGTCCCAGGGGATGCTGTATTGTATGTTGACGGGGCTCTAAACGAAAGCCCGCGATCCCCTCCCGATACTAGACAGAGTGCGACTTTATCCGGATATCGATTTGCCCCGTGTCTGCGCCTTCGCGCTATGCATCGCTTCCCTGCTGATGTGTCCTTGTCGCGCCCGGGCTCAATTCGATGAAGCGGGCGAGCAGCAACTGGTCCAGTTGATAAACCAGGAGCGCGCCAGCCAAGGGATTCCGCAGCTGACGGTGGACCAGCGTCTCACCCAGGCTGCTCGTAAACACACCTCACTGATGGTGGAACACAAAGCTCTATCGCACCAATTCGATGGAGAGGCCACTACGGCGGTTCGCTTCGCCGACGAGAACCTGCGCTCCAACCAGCAAGCTGAGAACGTTGGTTCCGGTGGCGACGTCACCTCGACTCACCAGGGCTTCATGCATTCGCCAGCACACCGCGCTAACCTCCTCGATCCTAACTACAACGTGGTCGGCGTAGGTGTCATCCGCAGCGGCGACTATGTATATGTGACGGAGGATTTTGCTCACCGGCTGAAGGAGTATTCCGAGCCTGAGGCCGACGCGATCCTGCAAAAGGCAATCGAGACGTACGCCACGGCCCGCGGAATGCCGGCTCCGGTGCGCAAGCCACAGGCACAGCTACGGCATATGGCCTGCGACATGGCGCTTGATGATTCGCTGCAGAGTAAGAAGGTGAGTGAACTACCTGGCGTTCAAGCGGCAGCGGTTTGGACGGCGATCGCGCCGGATAAACTTCCCGGCAGCGCTAAAGATTTGCTGTCGCATCCGATGTCCTCCGGGTATTCGCTGGGAGCCTGTTTCGCTCCTAGCGTGAGCCAACCTGGAGGGGTTTATTGGGTATTAATGATCGTTTACTGATATGAAAGGACGCGGCTCTGCGTCCTAGGGCTTCGCTTTGATGCCGCTACTGCGCCAGACTCGCCCGCGATCCCCTCTGTTTTACGCGATGAATAGCAACCGGATTTGCTTCCAGGCTTGACTTGATGTACTCTTCGCCAGCCTGCATCATATGCGTCCAGACGCTTTGCGCCCGGCCGTTCTGATTAAGGAACGCCGCCACTTCGGCAGCGCTCATGTTGGAGCCCATCTCTCTGGCAAACTGAAGCATATGGGCCACGGTGATCTCCGCGGTCACTTTCTCACGCCAGCACTGCTTTTTGAGGTCAATCATTTCTGCTTCCCGACAGAATGAATTTGGATTACGAAAATGAAAATAGCGCGCGCGCGAATTGGGGGCGATGGCATCTATCACCTGCCCCTGTGATGAAGGTCACGCCTGAATGTGAGCACCGATATTCTTGCCATCCCGAACCGGCTTTCGTCGTAACGAATCTGCTTTTGGGGTTTTCGGCAAACGGTTAGCAACTCAATCGCTGGCGGGGCCGCTCTGTGCTAATCTCGCCTCCGAAGATGGACAATCGGTCGAAAATCTATGTTGGCACCGCGGGCTGGTCGTATAAGGACTGGGAGGGCATCGTTTATCCTGCGCAGATCAAGAAATCGCTGCATCCGGTCGAATACCTGGCGCGTTTCCTCGACGTAATCGAGATCAACACCTCGTTCTATGGCCACATCAAGCCGGAGTGGGGCAAATTATGGTGTCGCAAATCGCGTGCCGTAAATCCAGCGTTCATGTTCACGGCCAAGCTAAACAAGGCGTTCACCCACTCGCCGCTCGCCGTTCTGGAGAGCACATCCGCGGAGACCATTGTTGCCAACGCCGAGGACGAAGGTCTCGCCAAGGACGGCCTCGATTCCATCGCCGCCGAGGATATGCTCGGCGCCGTGCTCGCGCAATTTCCCATTTCATTCAAGAACACCAATGCGAACCGCGACTACCTGGAGAGTGTAATCGAGAAGTTCAAGCAATATCCGCTGGTGGTGGAAGTGCGGCACAACAGTTGGACCAATGAGGGGACCCTGCGCTACTTCGCCGAAAGAGGCGTGGCCTTCTGCAATATCGACCAGCCCCGCCTGGGAAAGGCGATTGCTCCCAGCGAACACGTGACCTCCGCGTTCGCCTACGTGCGGCTGCACGGACGCAATTACGATCAATGGTTCGACAGCGACTCGCGCAACGACCGCTACAACTATCTCTATACCGATCCCGAATTGCAGGGATGGAAGACGCGCATTGACACCATTGCCGCCAAGGCGAAGAAAACCTTTGTTATCGCCAACAATCACTTCGAAGGCAAAGCGGCTGTCAACGCGCTGCAGTTGAAGCACATGCTGACTGGCCAAGCAGTCCACGTGCCTGACACTCTGCTAAAGCGGTATTGGGAGCTGGGAGAGATCGCGGCGCAGAGCGAAAAGGGGAATTAGTAAACCAGAGAAAAGTTTAGGGCGAAGGCTCCATGCCCTCCGTCTCTGGGTATTGAATGATTTTCGACGAACGTAGCTGAGCGACGGCGCTGTCGATGTCTTCACACCGCCTCACCCTGCTTTTGCCACTGAATTCCTGCTATTGGACAGTATTGACCGAATCGTAACGGAACCTTTCTGGAGTTCGCCCGTATATAGCTGCAGAAGATGATCCGGTGACGCCGCAGGGCACGCCGGGCGCAACCTCCGGGGTCCCCGATAGCGCAATTGCGATTGGCGAGGTGGAACCCGTTTTCAAGGAGAGACTATGGACGCGAAATACAACTGGCTGATCGACAATGGAGCGATTCGCCTCACCCTTAATACGGTAGCGTTTGCGCTCTGGATTGCCATGGCCGTGGGTTTGATGGAACTAGCGGTAAAGATCTAGCTGCAACTACCCCCTACCTGACTACTCCGCATAGAACCGCGACAGCAGGTCGCGACCTGAAACCCCGCTTCTCGCGGGGTTTCGCCTTGTAAATGCGAGCCGATGCGATTTGACAGCGCATGCGATCTGAACCATGCTTTTCGAACTGGTGATCCGCGTGACCGGGAGTGCGGACCTTACAGAGACTGTGTCGCAACCTCTGTCGTCCCTACGGGACTCGGCCTCATTTTCCACTTTACCCAGCGCTGAAACGCTGGGCTAAGCTCTTTCGCCCCATTCGGGGCTAGTTCTTAACCGCTTCGTTCCACTGCGGCAAACCGATACGAGGTCGCGACACAGTCTCTGAAGACCCGCACTCCCCGTGCTTACCACATTTGCAATCGGAGGCTCCATGGGATCTGAACTTCTGTGTAAAGTTCGTGCTGGCGGCAAGCAAGCGAGCGGCAAAGCTCTGCTCGAAACTAACGAGATTATCTTTCGCGGCGACATGCGCCTGAAGATTCCGTTCGTGTCCCTGAAGTCTGTCGTCGCGCGGGATGGCGAGCTGCATCTCACGTGGCCCGAAGGCTCGGCGGTTTTCGAGTGAGTGGGACCGCGAGGCGGAATACGTTATCCTCACCGGCCACTCCTGACAGTTGATCTTTACCAAGCCCTCCTCGCCGCAGGCATACGTCCGGAAGCTACTCCATTTCCACTCTTCCGGTGCTGTTACCAGACCTCGTTTTACAGGATTGCGATGCATGTAGCGTAGCTTCTCGATGCGCTTTTCCGCACTGCACACGTTAAAGTCGTAGAAGCGTTTTTGCCAGATCGGTCCCGTGCGGATGCCGCCATGGTGAAGCAGCTTGGTGAATCGCTCCTTGATGACTTTGATTACGACGGAAGGATCGCCTACATCCGGTTCGGTGATCAAGAGGTGAAAGTGCTCGGGCATGACGACGTAGCCGATCACCACAAATCGATATTTCTGCCGTGCATGCTCCAAAACGCGCAGGAAAAGGTCGCGGCGCGCGCTGGTTCCCAGCTCGGGCCGCCGCTTGTAGCAGCTACAGGTTATGAAATGGAGATCGTGCCCACCGTACCAGCGTTCCAGACCTTTTGTCACACTCTTAGCTTAGTTATTGGTCAGATGTGGGGTCGGTGATGGAACACACGGAGCCCCGTGATCTCCGAATCCCACTCATTCCAAAATCAGGAATGAGTGGGGCACCCGCAGTGTTTCTCCGCTGTCCTGAGTGGCACCGAATCATGCATACTCGCGTAGTGGGTCACGCGCTTCCGGGTCCTTTGCAACCGCTCAGCGAGGTCTAAGGCCGACGGAGATGCGATAGCGCAATCAAGATGAGCCCCCATCCAGCCAACACGAGAGTTGTCGGTTCGGGAGTGCTGGTAATCGAGATCTCGTCGGACGAAGACAACCCGTTATATCCGTCGAAAATAGTGGTACCGTCTAGGGTGCCGGCGAAACGAAGGTTCGGTGGCAGTCCGAAGCCCTGAAGTATCGCGGCGTTTATGTAAGAGACTCGGATGTCCGAACCACAATAGTCGTAAAAATTGATGAGTCCCGAATACCCCGCGCAATCCATATCGAGAAAGTAGCCCGAGATGAGAGTGCTGCCGGGAGCTAGTCCAAATACGGAACCAGTGACGCTAAAGCTTCCGCCCGCTCCAAATTCGTCTTGATAGTCCAGTTCATGGTCTTCCTGAATTGTCCACGTTTCGTAAGCCGGGGCAGTGGTGAAGACTAGCAAACCGTTGGAAACCGGGTAGCTGGCGTTGGGTCCCGAGAGCATCGCAATCTCGCCCGAACCGCCGCTTGTCTCTCCGACCTGGAGATAGGGTTGGGCGGCCCCAAACCAAACAGGGTTGCAATACTGCGTGATTGGACAAATGATTGAGTCGCTGAAGGCCAGAGTGATTGGATCGGCGGACGCCGTCATCGTCAGCGCGGTAAGGCAAATGGCAACGACGAGCCACGAACCGGGAAAGGCGGCAAAATACCGTCGAGTGGATACTTCCCTGACCTCATCCGTACTGAGTTGGGAAGGGACAGTGGTTCTCAAGCTTATTTTGCACATCATGATGCTTACCTCCTACGAGGGTGGACGTAGCGGCGCATCGTAGCTTGGCTTGAGAGTGCACCCGGCCCATCGGCGTTGTCAGTGACTTTGGTGTTACTCGGGAAAAAATACGTGTAGTTTCCCGATTTGGGCGGAGGCGGGAGCAGGGCATGGCGGGAATTGCCGAAGGCGTGATTGTGAAAATCGGGGGCTGGCGCGCAGGTCGCGTTTTCGAACGGAACGCCGTTGCGCGCCTGGGTGCCCCGTTCTAGCGGGGCTGTCGTGTTCAGTCTCACGACATCCTTTACAAAATGTCCCGGGACATGGGCACCCGCCGCTCTAGCCGGTCTGAGCCCAGTACCGCCTCAGAACAACCTCCCAATCTGGAAGAAGAGCTTGTGATGCCCAGTGTCACCGTAGGCGTACGCCACTTCTACCGGTCCGAAAATCGTGTTCACGACAATGCCCGCCGCCGCATCGGTGGGGTAGCCCGAAGCCTTGTTCACCATCGAATGAGGCGGTCCGTACACCTGTGCGCCTTCGTAAACCGCGAGCGCGTAAATCCCACTACCCAGCAGAGGTGGCAGCGTCGCCAGTTGTCGGATGTATCCCACCTGAAACAGGAAGTACTTGTCCATCAGCAACTCATTGATGCCATAGGAGACCAGCCGCTGCGAGCCTCCCAAGGAAAACTGGGGCAGACCGGTGTCGTAGTGGTTGAAGGTTGTCCCAGCAAATCCATTCAGAATGATTGAAGAGGGCTGGCTCACTCGGAAGTAATTCTGCGAGGCGATTTCCCCCACCGGATACGGCTGGGACGCTAAGGGATTGGCGTTATACCACTTAAAATCGGCCGTCAGGTTCTGTCCCGAGCGAGGAATCACGGCATTGTCCAGGGTAACCAGCCTGTACTGAATCCTGGTGTCCCCGTAGCCGCCGGAGAAGGTTGGCAGCTCCTTCGCGTTTCCGATTTGCGGCGTGAAGTGTTTCCACCCGCCTTCGTAACCGGCGCGCAGTTCGCCCGTATTGCGGAACTGGTAGCCGACATCGATGCCTCCACCAAGGTTGGTTTCGCGATAGATGGAAATCAGTTTGTTCTCATCGAAGAGGTAATACGGATCGTTCTCGGCCAATCCCCGGGGCGCGATAAACCAGTGGGTCAACGGCGTAAAGGGATGGTAATACTCCGAGCTCGCCCCGTACTGGGAAAACAGAATAAAGTCGTTACGCCATTCCGAGCGGAAGCCTCCAATATCAAACCAGGTCAGTCGCGCTCCCAGGTTGAAGGTAACATTCTTCAAACTTGAGCCGTCGATGAGGATGAGGGGCAGAACGACGGGTGGACCAACCTCACTTTTCTCGGTTTTTATCAGGAGGCCCTGTTTACCATCGCGCTCTACGAGTTGGTAGTTCAGCACCGCAAAGCGTCCCGTTCCCTTCAGGCGCATGATGTCGTTATCCAATTCGTCGAAGTTGATGGGCTTGCCGGCCAAGCCGGCCATTCGCTCTTCGATTCGCCCCGAAAGATCTGCATTCACACCCTCGACCGCGACAAACGTGGGAACGGGATTGCCGCGGACACGGGATTGGCGATCGGCCAGGTATTGCTTCCAGGTGGCGTCATCCACCGCATAGTTCAAAAGCACCTTGGCCTTGGCGGCGGCAGCGTCATATCCGATCTTGATGATCTCGTCAGCCTTGTTGAAGTCGAGAGCACCATATTTCTGCAATGGAACCGAAACCAGGATGTCGGCTTTTTCCATGCTCAGAAGTTCATTAGCGGAGATCATGACGGAGATGGAAGCGCCGAGGACGGCGAACGAGGACAGATTGGCATTGACGGGTACCGGCGCCTCCGCCAGGTGAATTCCAATGGTCAGATCCGCCCCCATCTCCTTGGCCACCTCGACCGGAATGTTCTGCAGCAGTCCACCGTCGGCGTAGATGGCGTCCTTGGTTCGGACAGGTGTGAAGATGCCGGGCAGAGACATGGTGGAGCGCAGGGCCAGGGCCAGGGAGCCGCTGCGGAAAACTTTGGGCCTGCCGCTGACCAGGTCGGTGGCTACGCAAGCGAACGGAGTAGGGAGATCGTTGAAGCTTTTGATCTCTGAGTAGGGGAGCGCGACCTTGTCGAGGACGAGGACGACCTCTTGCCCGGAGTTGAGGCCGGAGGGGAACTGTAGGCCTTTGTGCAATCCAAACTCAAGGCTATTGGGATAGTCGCGGGCATCTTCCTTGCGCCGGAACGAGAGGTTGTCAAACGGCGTCAGGGGCGACAACACGTCGTTCCAGTTGATGCTGTTCACGATCTGGCGCATTTCGACCGCATTGTGTCCCGTGGCGTACACTCCGCCCACCAAGCCACCCATGCTGGTGCCGGCGATGTAGTCAATCGGAATGTGGTGTTCCTCCATCCAGGTAATGACGCCAACGTGGGCAAGCCCCAGCGCCCCGCCACCCTGGAGTACTAAACCAATGGTTTGACGTTTGGAGGCCGTTGGCTTCGTTTGTGTAGTGCTGGGCCCGGAATTTGCCGGCTGCTGTTGGGCGATGCTAGGGATGGCACAAAGTATGAGGACGATGCTGAGAAGGCAAGCTCGACGACGCAGGTGCATATTCTTCTCCAAACTTCGATTGACTTCGAAGGCAATTGACGGCCTTCGCAGTTTTGTCAATCGTTCAAGTGAACGAAGGTTTCCGCTACGGATTAGGTTTTAACTGGAGCATACCGAGAGTGTGCGTTTCACGAACGGAAGTCAAGCAAAACGACGGCAGCGCAGGCGTACGCACTCGCGAAGGGACTAAGCTTGACATAAACCTGGTGCCGCCAGGGTTCAGGCTTCGGAGGTTTCACAGTTGGTTACTCCGGCGAGTACGGGTAGTGTGGCGCTTCAACGCCGCGCGCACCGCTGGCAAACGCCTCCCGTTCAGCCGGTGGGAGCGCCGCGCACCCACCGGCCACGGAGTAGAGCGCGGTACTCCTACTGTGCTGTACTGCCCGCCGCAGGTGCCGACTTCGCCGCGTGATGATGGTGTACCGGAGCCGCCGTCTTCGGTTTCGGATAAGCGTTCTCACTCGGCGTCACCACTGATTCGCCAACCGGCGTTGTACCTTGCAGCAAGGATGAGGCGGCGGTGTCCGCGCCTTGCGGCACCCAGAGGATATCCGCGACGTGGTCCTTGCCCGTACCCTTGCGTACCTCGATACGGCTGGGGTCGATACCCTGTTGCTGTACCAGGTATGCCTTGGTGTTTACCGCACGCTGCGCTGCCAGATCCATCGGGTGTCTGTTCTTACCCGTCCCGATCTCGGGCTGCGGTTCGCCATCGGCGTATCCGACGATGACCAGCTTCGCATTGGGATCGTTCTTCAACGCGGAGGCGTCGTCGTCGAGTATGGCCTTGGCTTCATTATCCACACGCCAGGGAATGTACTTCTGTTTCGGGCGCTGTATGAACTGAATCGGCGTACGCGCACTCACCTGCGGCGCCGGAGGCGGAGCTTCCACCGTGACCGTGGTGGTGCAGGTCCCGGTCAGTCCGCGCGAATCTGTCGCCGTGACCGTGACATTGATCGGCCCACCAGGTGCGCCGGTGCTGTCCAGCGTCGCGCTGGTCCCGGTTCCGCTCACCGTACCCGCCGAAGCCTGGTATGAGTAGCTGGAGACGGTTACCCCGGGATCTGGACTGGTCCCGTTCGCTGCGATGGCGGACGGCGTGCCCGCCTGTACTGTGGTCGGATTGGCCGAGCAGGTCACTTGCGGCGGATTCATCGGCTTCGCCTTCACCGTGAACGGCGCGCTGCACGTCGCCGAGTTCATCTTCTTCATCTTGGCATCGGTGAGCGTGGCGTTAGCAGTATGCGAGCCTGCGGACGCGCCCGTGGTATCAATATGGGCCGACTGCGCATTGGCGGTGTCGATCTTGCCGCCATCCGTCGTCCAGGCATAAGTGATGGTGTGCTTAGGATTGAAGTTGGCGCCGTTGGCAGTGACGGTCACGGGATCGCCAGACCAGACCTCGGTAGGTTGGGCTGAGCAGCTAGCCGACGGCGGAACGGGCGGCTTGCCGCCAAAATCGTAAGAGAATCCCGCCAAGGCGCCACTGATGACGGTGTCGTAGACGAACTGGTGATTGCTCGGGCGATAGTTCACATCCAAATAGCGCCAGCCCAGCCCAAGACCGAAATGCTGAGTGAACTTGAAGTTCAGGAGGCCCAGAACCTGATAGTCCAAATTGGCTCCGCCGGCTCCTGCATCACCCGATATTATGATCGACGCCTTTTCGCTGAAGGGCACTGTGAATCTCGCGCCGCCAAGACCATCCACCCAGTTGGCCGATCGGGAGTCGCTAACGCCCGAGGGCTCCAAGGTGAGGTTGTCGCCTACATACCAATAGCGAATCCCGCCCAGCGCATCGATCTTAAAGTGCTCAGCGTTAACCAACCGGTACCCGATCTTCGGCGTTAAGATCGATTGGGTCAGATGAATGTTGATCGAGGTCTGGTTCAGGTCAGTAAGGGGGAGGCCTTTGTCGTCACCTAGCTTCATCCAGAGGAAATCCACCGGCATGACGAAGCGGCCTTTATCGGCCTCGACTGCGATCGGTATTATCCCTTTGAGGTAATGAAAGAGATCGGAGAAGGGGACGTGGATGCCGGCATCATGGCCGAGCACGCCGACGGTTCCGTGCACTCCCGCAAACCACCCGTAGATCGCGACCGTGCCGCGCCAACCGTCGCCAGGGTCAGCTGCCGCTGATTGCTGTGGCTGAGGGGCAGGTGGGAGCCCGTCCGAGGTAGCGTCTGGGCTAGAGTCCGGGGTAGTCGCCGGCGTTGCGGCTGTCAAATCGGCCGGCCCTTGGGCGCTGGCGGGCATGCAGAAGAGCACGCTCAACATAAATGCTGCGAGGACTGCAAAGCACAGTTTACGGTACGAGGTCATTGCATTTCCTTTTCTCTATCGGGTTGCGATCACCAGGTAACAGCCAGCAACCGCCAAATCTGCCCATTTGAAATGTCGTATCACTTAACGGTAATACGGGGGATGGCGCTATGGGACTGGGAAAAGTACTAGCTTCTCGTAAAATACTTGCGTAGGCCACTTCTCTCGATTGCTCTTTCGCACTTGTAGGCCGGGCGATGCACTCGCATTTGACATGCGAATTACAGTTGCGGGAGACGTCGGCGCCGGCGGTGCGAATCTGGACTACCAGTTTGCCGGTCTGCTCGGTTACAGAGTAGGCCGCAAGGTAGTCTTGCAGGCGGGATGGCGCTATCTGTACGTTGACTACCAGCCGGGCGCACCCAAGTTATTCGTGTATAACACCCACATGAGCGGCGCGCTGCTTGGAGCGACGTTTAACGTCAAATAGTCTGCGAGCGGCGAAGTCGGCGATAGGCGCAGAGACCCTCGAGTGACCCAAGCTTAGGCTGGTCACTACCGGCCCTGTTCTCAGTTGGACACTAAAAGCCAGGACGACACAGTCCCGGCCCAGGTCGCAAGGCGCAGCAACGCCGCGCGAAATCTTCAGAAGCGGATTCGGCGACCCACAAAAGCAGCTACTCCCGCCAGTCCCGAACCCAATAGCAGCAAGCTGGAAGGCTCCGGAGTGGGGGTGCTGTTGTAACTAAACCCAGTCACCAGGCCATATCCGGTGTCTACCGTTCCATTGGAGCAGGCGTCACCGTTAGGACAATAGACGCGCGTAAAGAAGTCGGTACCGCTGTGCACGTCGAATAAGGTGGTTCCTCCGGGCGTGCTTATATTAGTTCCAACTACGTCCATCAGGAGGTTACCTCCAGCCGGATTGTAGTCATAGGGCGTCGTTAGGTTGATGGTTAGAGTCTCTCCGAAGGTCCACGGCTGGTTAATGTTTCCAGAAAAGACTGTCATCACGTTCGTGCTGCTAGCCAAATTAGAGGCAAAGTTGCCCGAAATCGTGTCCCAGTTAACCGTGGATTCGGCAAGCGTAATCGTCCAATTGCCGCTCGGCAACTCCGTCGAGTCGCTGGGAAACTGAGTATTGTAGAACTCGAGATCAGTGATTTGGATGGGGCCACTGAACTGCGAGGCTGAATAAACCTGCTGGTATTCGGCATTATAGGCGCTGCCCCAGGGGAAGAGATTGCCTGTCCCCGAATCCGGCGGATTGCCGATGATGAGGTCGCCGGCCAAGGCTGGAATGGCGACCAGGATGGCGAGGCAAAGTGTGAGGCCCACAAGAGTTTTCTTCATGCTTACCTCCTGAAGCTGCATAACAGCGGGAATTTCCGTCTTAGGTCCCAACAGCCCCGACATTCTATAACCTCTCGGGAATTCCAGCGCATCATTATTTTCTTGAGGTAGCCGTCTTTTTCTATTTTTGATCCCGTAGATGACCCCAAGTGCCTCAATAATGAAATCGGCGACATTGGAGCGCTAGCTTTTTGACGGACGAGAAGGTGTCTAGTGGTCCGATCGGTTGCGCAGCCAAACAGCTAGTTGCCCCGCGATAAACACAGTCTCCCCGGCTCGCGTACAAGGCAATAAGTGCTGCGGTCACCGGCGACCCCGGCCGCAGCATCACCGCCGAAGAACAAAGACTTCCACCCCAACGAAATCAGGCCCCTAGTCTCCCGCCGAAGTGGAGGCCTCGCGATCCCTACTGCCCGCCGATCACAATCAGCGTCACCGGGGCGGACTTGCTCTTGCCGTAGATTCCGCCTTGCGCGGTGGCGCTCACGTGGTAGTTCAGGCACGCCGGTGTCTTGGCGACGACGGAAACCGACTTCTCGCTACCTCCCATGATGACGCCAGGCGGATCGAATGGCGAAGACTTTCCGGGATCGACCAGGAACCCAGTGCCCTTGGAGGTGGATTGCCACGTCACCGTTGTTCCAGTCTTAACGCAGAACAGATCGTTTCCCTTCGCTCCTGGAATGCTGGGGGTAGCAGCGGACGAGTACGCGGTCCGCTTGATGTTGACCATGCACGGAGTCGAAGGCGATCCACAGGTGTTGTCGGCAGTACATAAGCTGGCCGGGTTCGGATTTGAGCAAACATCGTTGCTGTCTTTCTTCTTGTCTTCGGCCATGGCAAAGCTGGCGAGAAACAAAATGGGCAACAGCAGCAGGGCGCAATAAATCGTAGAAAAGCGCTGGATCTTCATAAGCACCTCATCCGAAATGAAATTCCATGAGTAAGGCGACGAAATTGCTCTTAAGAATAGCTCCGCTAAGCGAATTCGCGACATTCGTAAAGAGTTCGATCCGTCGGTCAGTTCTCGCCGGTGGTTCCCTTCCAATCGATGATGTTACCTAGTCTCCAGGGATTCTGCAGGAGATTGAGGGTCAACTGCCCGTCATCACCGATCCCTAATTGGGCCGCGGGATACAAGACGCCCGCGCTCTTGCTCTTGTCCTGATCATTGATGTCAATCTCGCCGGCAGTCAAGTCAAACGATTGCGATTGTGTGTCGTAATAAGCTTCTGCAAACTTGATCTGGCGGTTGGTGACGAAGCGGATCTTGCGTCCCGTCGGGGTCGGGATCAGCGCGATATAGCTACAATCAAATCCCAACGTGCCGGTGATATTGACGTGGCCCACTGCCTTCATTCTTTCCAGAGCGTTCACTAATCCCTTGTTTGAACCTTTCTGGAAAGCCTCGGTAAGAAGGGCTTTATCATCCGGTGTCGACCACTCGTAGATGATCAGCGTGACACCAATGCTGCGCCCCAATTGGGTGCTGGTACCCCAGGCGGTGGCATCGATGGTTTCATACTTATCTCTTGCAAAACCCGCAATGCTTGCCAGCACCAGCAGGCTGGCCAAAAGCAGAACGTTGAAGACAACCCGGGAACGACCTGATTTAGTACGCATGTTTCTCTCCTTGTCGCTGCGCTAAGGCAGAAACTCTTGTCGAACTTGGCAAATGGTACGTTGGGGCTAGCGAGAAGATAACTATGAAAAGTACCTGTACGTCAATCAAAAACAGTTAGTGCCGAGCGGAAAAGCAGGTTTCCCGGTGCTAATCCCTCCTTGGCCCTGTGTATAAGGTACTGAGGTAGACCCAGTTGCAGCCACCTCTGCAAAAGGTTTTTGCCTCCTCTACTAGTTTTACCAGTGTTCAGAGAGCCATTAAGGAATACCATCATCCTGTCGTTCCCTAGAAACCAAATTGAGCGAACCGTCGTCTTCGTAGATCCCGTCGGGGATAACACATATTGCGTGACGCACTGGTTCGCAAGCTCGACCCGATAGGCCCGGGACACAGCTCGCGCCGGGATACGGTCTTTATGAGAGGAAGAGTATGAACAGAAGCAGGACTGCAAAAATCGCCATCGTGGTTGCAGTGACAGTTGCAGCCGTAACGCTGAGCTGCGGCATCGCCGCCGCACAAAGCGCCGACCTTCAGGGCGTCATCAATGGGCGGAGCGGATCCACCATGACGGTTCAAACGCAGGGCTCCGGCAATGTGGTCGTCGTTCTGACGGACAATACGCAGGTGGAAGACGTGTCGGGACTGTTCCACGCCCGCAAGAAGCAAATGGGTGTAACCGCATTGGTCCCCGGCCTGCAAGTCCAGGTGAAGGGCTCGTACAACGCCCAGAACCAGATGGTGGCCGACACCGTCAAGTTCAATGGGAAGAGCCTGCAAACCGCGACCGACATTCAAGCCGGCGTGACTCCAGTGGAGCAGCAGCAACAGGCGCAACAGCAGGAACTGGCCCAGCAGCAGGCAAAGCTCCAGCAGGAACAGGCCCAGATCCAGGCGACAGACGCGGAGCAGGCGAAGCACGCGCAGGAAATCGCTGCCCAGCAGGCAGCCATTGCCGCAGTCAACAAGCGCTTTGGCGAGCTGGGCGAGTACAACATCTGGGATGAGGTTACGGTGCTCTTCGGAAACGGCCAGGTCAAGGTCGACCCGCAGTACTATCCCAAGTTGCAGGAACTGTGCCAGAAGGCCAAGACCGTCAATGGCTACGTGATTCAGGTGAAGGGCTACGCCTCCGCCGTTGGTTCGGCTGCCCTGAACCAGAAGCTGAGCCAGGAGCGGGCGGCCAATGTCACCGACTTTCTGGACCAGCAGTGCCATATTCCTCTGACCAACATCCTGGCTCCCGGCGCGATGGGAACCAGCAGACAGGTGGCTCCTGACACGACGGCCGAGGGTCAAGCCGAGAACCGGCGTGTCGTGGTCCGGTTGCTGCAGAACAAGGGCATCGCCGGAACCTAGAACGCTCGGAGTTGCTAACGGGGCCGGAGTTTCCGGCCCCAGCGATAACTGAAGCGGGCGCCGTCTTCGGCCACCCGGAGCGCGCGGACGATTCGGCCCAAGGATGTGGCACTTAAGTGTTAATTAACCCCATCGTTTAGTGGTTGATATATAGCTTCAAAGTGCTGGCTTAGCCGTGCCATCAAATGGCCGTTACGAGCGTCCTAGGGCATCTAGAAGGCCGTTGGGGACTGCGGAGGTATTCCGGGCTGTCCCGCGGCTTCCGATGCGCTGTAGGGGCTAGCGATGCGGTTCACGGCGGTTTCCCATTTTGAGAATTCGGCTTAATTCGACTTAATGAAGATCCCGTTTTGGGAGAGGCGCAAGGAGGATAGAAGTGGCTCTTCGAATATTGCTTCGAAAGCTGATGCTGGCCGCACTTGCCGTTTTCAGCGTGGCGTCGGCTGGGCAAGCCTTTGCTGCCGACAGTATTAGAGGTCAGGTGATAGGCGGGGGCGCACCCATCGCTATGTCTACCGTGACCCTGTTTGCGGCAACTGCGGGCGCGCCCAAACAATTGGCACAGACCAAGACCGACAACGATGGCCAGTTCGAAGTCAGCACCGCTGGAGCACCCGAGGATTACAGTCTCTATCTGATAGCGGGCGGTGGCATCTCGGCCGCCAACAAAGCGGCTGGTAACAATCCCGCCATCGCACTCTTGACCGTGCTGGGCACGAAGCCACCGGCGCGTGTCGTCATCAACGAGATGACAACCATCGCATCCGTCTGGACGCATGCGCAATTTCTCGACGGCATGACGATCAAGGGAGCCCCACTGCAGTTGCGCATCGCCGCAGGCAACGTGCCCAACTTCGTTGACCTCGAAACCGGTGGATGGGGCGGTGCCATTCAGGACCCGCTCAACAGTGGCCAAACGCCGACGATGGCCAACTTCGCCACGCTGGCCGACCTGCTCGCCGGTTGCGTGACGCGGGTGAAAGGGGACGCGTGCAGCAGTCTATTTGAAGCGGCTCGGCCACCAAGTGGCGGGCTGCCGACCGACACGCTGAACACCTCCGAGACGATCGCGCTTTTCCCGTGGCACCAGCCGGACACAATCTACGCGCTGCTCCGCCAGTTCTATTCAGTTTCGCCAGCCAATCACATGCTCGAGGTCCCTTACATGCCGTACCTCAACTGGGCGCCCAGCGCGTGGGTGCTGCCGCTCAAGTTCACGGGCGGAGGATACACGGCGGGCGGTAAGTGCATGTTCGATAGCGAAGGCAATCTGTGGGTCGGCGACAACTTCACTGTCGGCTGGCAGGGGCAGGACTCGCTGTGGCAGGGACACGCGACCAAGTTCGCGCCGAACGGCCAACCGTTCTCGCCGATCACCACGGGTTTTACCGGCGGCGGCATGGAAGGAGGCACTTTTGGCGCTGCGGTCGATTCCCACGATAACGCGTGGTTCACCACGTATGGCAGCAAGACCATTTCCGTATTCGACAAGAACGGGAAGCCTCTGACGCCGCCTGAGGGAATCAACTTCGGCGGTCGGCTTGGCCTGATGCAGGGCGTGATCGTGACGCCGAAGGGAGACGTCTGGGTGTTGGGGGTTGAGAAAAGACAACTCGTCTACTTCCCCCAAGGGGACATAACGAAGGGCCGGATCGTTTGCGAGGGCGACAGCGCTGAGCCGTGCAAGTCATTCATGGTCCCGTTTCACCTCGCCATCGACCAACAGGACCGGATATGGGTTTCCAATAGCGGCCTTCCCCACGTTACCCGCTTCCCCGCCTCCGACCCGACCAAGGCCGACAACTTCGATACCGGAATCAACAATAGCGGTCTCAACATCGACAGCCAGGGCAACGTGTGGGTTACAAACCGGTTCGGCGCCGGCGTGCTGGGCATGGCCCACCTGGTGGACATGGGGGTGCGCCTGAAGGCTGAAGGACTTGAGGCGGCCTCTGACTACCTGACGAAGACCATGTCGCAACAGAAAGGAGGCACCATGAACGGTGGCAGCGTCACGCTGCTCCGCCCTGACGGTACGCCGTATCCGGGCTCGCCTTTCAAGAGCGGCGGCCTTCCGGGCCCTTGGGCGGTAGTGCTGGACGGCAACGACAACGCCTGGATTTCAAACTTCGCGATGCCGAGCAGCCCGATTGTGGAGCTGTGCGGCGTGCGGACCGAACACTGCCCGCCCGGCGTTCATACGGGTGAACAGATTTCGCCTCCTGGCGGCTATGTCGGTGGCGGCTTGCAGATGCAGACCGATCTCGCCATCGACCCAGCCGGCAACGTCTGGGTGATGAACAATTGGCAGGACATTGACAGTTGTATCGGCACGCCTAAAGAGGCGCTCTCGACCCGCTGCGGAGGCCAGGGCGTCGTCGTATTCTACGGCATGGCCAAACCGGTGCGCGCACCACAGATTGGACCGGCAAAGCCGTACTAGCAAGAACACTGTTGGACTCAGGGGCCAGCAAGAGGGCCTTTTCTTGATCGATCCTCGTGCTGGCTACCAGCGACCAATTTGCACCAAGGAGCCCGTCCGCGAAGCTGTCTCCCTCAAAGACACCTATCATCAGGTCGAGCAGTAGAGCGACCATTGCCGTGACGGTGAAACGCCGTCACGCAGGAAATGTGGAGATCGCATGAAGAGTAAGTATGCATTTCTGTTACTAAGTCTTACGTTTGCGCTGGCGATGATCGCGTGCTCGGATTCGGGCACGAAGCCGGCAGCCACCGCTCAACCCGGCGTCGAAGAGGCGGTCAGCGCCGCAGTCGATGCCTACATCTACGGCTACTCGCTGGTCACTATGGACATGACCCGCCGGCAATTGACCAACGTGGCCGCACCTGACGCAACGCACGCTCCTATGGGCCAAATCTTGAGAATTCGCACATACCCCCCCGTGGAGATGCACACCGTTACTGCTCCCAACGCTGACACGCTGTACACGACCGCTTGGATGGATGTGTCGAAGGAGCCATGGATCCTCAGTGTTCCCGACATGGGAGACCGCTACTACCTGCTGCCGATGCTGGATGGCTGGACTGACGTATTCCAGGTTCCCGGCAAGCGCACCACCGGCGGCAAGACGCAGAGGTATGCCATCACCGGACCTGGTTGGTCAGGCACGCTCCCCGCAGGGGTAACGGAATACAAGTCGCCAACTGCCATGGTGTGGCTCCTCGGTCGTATCTATTGCACCGGCACGCCAGCCGACTACGCTGCGGTGCACGCCCTACAGGACAAACTCTCGCTGGTTCCGCTGAGTTCGTATGGCAAGCCTTACACGCCTCCTGCCGGTCAGATCGACCCCAACTTCGACATGAAGACCGCGGTCCGCGACCAGGTCGATCACATGGACGTTGTCGCCTACTTCACTTACTTGGCGCAGTTGATGAAGAGCAACCCCCCAACGGCCGACGACACACCGATGGTCGCAAACATGGCGAAGATCGGCTTAGTTCCGGGGCAGGATTTTGACCCCAGCAAACTGGGCGCATTCGACAAGGAAGCCATAAAGGCGGTGCCTAAGCTGGGCCAGGCAAAGATCATCGAATTCGCCAAGAAAGTTGAGCCTGTGAACGGGTGGCTAATCTTGCTGAAGGCAGGTGTCTACGGCACTGACTATGTGGATCGGGCGTTCGTGACCGCCATCGGTCTTGGTGCTAACCGTATCCAGGATGCGATTTATCCCACCGGGCAAAAGGACGGGAGCGGCAGTGAATTCGACGCTGCTTCCAAGAAGTATGTTCTGCACTTCGATAAGGGCCAGATGCCCCCGGTCAACGGCTTCTGGTCGCTCACCATGTACGATGCGAGTTATTTCTTCGTGCCCAACCCGCTCAATCGTTACACCTTGAGCCAGCGCAACAAGTTCGTCACCAACGCTGATGGTTCGGTGGACCTGTATCTCCAGGCCGGCTCGCCCGGGAAGGCAAAGGAACCCAACTGGCTGCCCGCGCCAAAGGCCAAGTTCGTCCCCATGTTGCGGCTGTACTGGCCCAAGGAGACTCCGCCTTCGATCCTCGACGGGAGCTGGAAACCGCCCGCGATCAACGAGGCGAAGTAGCTGAGACCGATAAAACCGGGACGCGGCACGTCCCGGATTTGGCCGGGCTCTATCCGAATTAACTGATGGTCACTGTTTCAACACATTGGTAAGTAGTAATTCCTAATTGCAAGGAGGAATTCAGAACATGGCACCAGCACCAGCAACACTCACTAATACCCTCGGCTCCGGAAAATCGATAATCTGGACGATCATTCTAATCATCTTCGGTTTCCTGGCCATCGCCTTACCCTTCGCTACCTCGTGGGGAGTGGTCGTCGTCATCGCCTGGCTGATTATCTTCAGCGGTGGATTTCAATTCATCCACGCCTTCCAGTCCCACGGCGTAGGACACATCGTCTGGAAGGTGCTGGTCGCGATTCTGTACCTGATCGTCGGCATCTATTTTCTGCTGCATCCGCTGATCGGAGTCGCCGCATTCACTTTCGCGCTGGCGGTCTTCTTTGTGGTGGAGGGAATATTTGACCTGGTGGCTTATTTTCAGAACCGGCAAGCCACCGGATCGGGCTGGATTCTGTTCGATGGTATCGTCACCTTGATTCTCGGCATACTGGTCTGGCGTCAGTGGCCCTCCAGTTCATTGTGGGTGATCGGCACGCTGGTCGGTATCAGTATGATTATGACCGGAACCACGCGCCTGATGATGAGTCTGGCGGCAAGACGTCTGGCGCACAGCTAACGAGGCACAATGCCGGAAACCGCACCATCCAGAAGCGGCGAGAAGCGGTTCGCGACAAAGCCCGGGGCTTCATCAAAGAGAGCTGGCAATCGCAGGCCAACCTGTCATTTTTTCTGGGGCTGCTGATAGTGCTTCGGCTTCGTACTTCCTTCGTTGGGATTTGGAAAGGACGACGAACTACGGTATAGCGATTTAGCCTTTTCGTTGTTGCTGGTATCGGGAGTCGCGATCGCCTGGGGACGAAGCTGGCTGTTTGCCGCTGGCAGCGTTCGTCGGAAGCGTCGCTCTGGCCGTGCGCTGGATGGGATTCTTTACCCCGACCCTGGCCTTGCAGTTGTGGTCGGGCATTGGTCTCATCGCGGCGATCCTGGTTATTGCACTGGTTCTCTGGCCCAGGTCTTCCGCTCCGGCCCGGTTACGTCCTACCGTGTCCAGGGTGCCATCGCGGTTTATTTGCTCTTTGGCGTTGGCTGGGCCCATGCCTACCATCTCACCAACCTGCTCAATCCAGGATCGTTCAACAGCACCGCTGGCGGAATGACCAGCGTGGTCGACTGGGCTTACTATAGTTACATCACGCTCAGTACCGTAGGCTACGGAGACATCACTCCGGTACGGCCGATCGCACGGATGCTGTCCACGGGGGAAGCCCTGACTGGGCAATTGTACCTGGCGGTCCTCATTGCTAGATTAGTGGCTATGGAAGTGATTACCTGGCAGTCGAAAACAAGCCAGAATTCGGAGTAAACAGCGGGTTCGTGCAGTGCGAATATACGTGCGCGTTTGGGATTGATGCGTAGCATTTGCAAACAGCATTACAAAAACAGGAGAAAACATGTCGAAGAACATTGCCGCAGTACTAATTCTGGCTGGTGCACTCATCTTGCCGGCCGCCACTCTTGCGCAGCAGCAACAGCAGCCCGCGGCCAGCGCGGCAAGCACCGATCAAGACATCCAGTTGTTGCGCGAGGATGTCCGCTCGGAGAAGAAGCAGATCATCGCCGCCAACCTGCAATTGACCGACGCCGAAGCCACTAAGTTCTGGCCGGTTTACGATGCCTACACTGCGGAAGCCACCAAGATCGGCGATAGCCGGCTGGCGCTCATCAAGGAGTACGCTCAAACTTATGACACCATGACCGATGCGCAGGCGAAGAGCCTGATTAAGAGATGGGCGGCCACCGACCAGGCCACATTGAATCTGCGCATGCAGTACATGCCAAAGTTCGAGGCGGTTCTGCCCGGCAAGAAAGCGGCGTTGTTCTTCCAGCTCGACCGGCGTATCAATCTGTTGATTGACTTGCAGCTGGCTGCCAACATTCCCATGGTGAAGCAGTAGAGCGCAATTTTGCAACAGCCCATCTCGTAAATGGGGAGGGCTGCGTAATGGCGTGGGTGTGATAATAGCGTGGGCTGCGGTTTGTATCAGGGCACGACTTTAGTCGTGCCGATAAGTCGTTTATTCTTGATCGGCCGAGCGGACTTCAGTCCGCGAGGCGTAGGCATTTTGGACTTTTTCCGCAGCCTGTTTTAGCCGTGCCGAAGAGGCTCCCTTCTTGATTGGGCTTTAGCCGCCCCAGTCTTCAGCGGCTAAAAGCCGTTCTGTCGGATCCTAGCTACGGCACGACTGGAAGTCGTGCCCTGATACAAATCTGGTCTGCATTTATGAGACAGTTCTAGCTCAACCTGCGTCGTAATCAGACCGGGAGAGTCCCCGCTACTCGTTACAAACTGAGCGGCCGTTTAACAATTTGAAAGAAGGAAGGTTCCGACGAAATGAAAAACTACAAGGTCGTTCTAACAGTTGTGGCTCTTGCGATTTGCATGTTGCTAGTGACGGTGCCGGCATCGCAGGCCCAGGGGCAAAATTCGGCGCAGGCGCAAAAGCTCGCCATGCTGGCCAAGCAACTGAACCTCAGTCCCGAACAGAAGATGAAGCTGATGCCTATCCTCGAAGCCGAGGCTCCCAAGATGCAGGCTATCAAGTCGAACTCTTCGCTGACCGGAATGCAGAAAATGGAGCAAATCCACGCGTTGCATGAGCAGACCGCTCCACAGGTGCAGCAGATTCTATCTCCGCAGCAGTACCAGCAGCTTCAGGAGATCAGGCAACACGAGATCGAGCAGATGATCCAGAAGAAGCGCTCCGAAATGTCGCAGTAAGTTGGATGGAATAGCCGTAGTTCGAGCTTACAGCCATTACGACTTACGGCTGATTTGGTGGGTCTCTTCCCGTGGGACTGTGGTAATCCGCTCGGTTACAAGACGAACGGCAGCGCTCCTTGCGATGCGCTGCCTGTGCAACTCGTTCCGCGCCAGCTTACTTGGTGGGATTGACCATCGGAATCATCGAGGACAACTGCAGATTGATCAGTAGATCGATATGGCGATCGATCTGGTACCACAAGGCAGTCTTCTTGGCCGAGATGACCTTTTCAAACATTGGAACGTAGCTCATCCGCAGGGCGAGGAGTTGCTCGTCAACGGCGTTCGCTCGCTTGATGTAATCCTGCGCCTGCGCATCGGTCATGGTTTTGTAGTTCGCGGCATAGTCCTTGATCACCGCCCAGCGCTCGTCATTGGGTTTGATGGCTGCCTGCCGGTACTGGTCAAAGATGGGCCAGAACTTGGTGGCCTCATCGGCGGTAAGGGGCATGTTCTGCGCAGTGATCTGCTTGCGCTGGGAACGCAGGTCCGCCCGCAGCATCTCGATGTCCTGGTCGGTAACGTCATGTGGCTGTGCACTGGCCGCGGGAGCGCTCTGCGCTGCCTGGGCGAACATCGATACGCTGCATACGAGCCATACGCTGACGACAACGAGGACGGACATGACGCTCTTCTTCGTGTTCATGGGGTTCTCCCTTTCGATTTCAAAACTACCGTTACGGTTCGGAAAGAAAAAGAACAGGAGCGCACGATCTAACCATCCTCCCGTCCCGGTTCTGGGAGAACTACAAGCGGGCATCCCCTGCGCTCTATGTTTTCTGCGGTTACGATCTGGTGGCGTCAAAGTCTAGCACCACGGCGCGTTCTTGCCCAAGCCTGAGCATCCTTCAATTTTGGCGAGCCTGGGCGGCGGCCCGCTTGACCCCCTGCAGGGCCCCGCGCCGGCCAGGTGCATTTACCAGTGCTGCTTGAAACTCTTTGAGTGCGAGTGCCGGCTGGTCCTGCTCCAGCAGCAGCTCACCGAGCTGTTCACGGGCCGGAACAATCGGTCCCGGCGTCACGGGGAGCTTCTCGATCGCGTCTTCCTCATCGGCGGCCTCTCGCATCAGGGCCACAGCGTTATCGGGTTTCCCCTCGGCTTGCGCCGACCACGCCGTAACTTCGCGCCGTAGAATCGCTGTCTGAGTCGCCCAATAGTTGTTGTTGGAGGCGCGCAGCTGTTGTTCGATCTGTCCCAGCCTGTCAATTTCCGTGCCCGCGTCCGCGGCACGTCCGCTGCGCGCGAGTCCCACTCCGCGGGCCCAAACCGCAATTGCGACTACGTGAGGCGGCGCTGAGCTGGGAGCAACCAGGCTGATGGCGTCAGCCCATTGGCCTCGCTCCACTGCATAGCGGACCGGCATTGCGGTGGCAGCGTACCCTACCTTGAAATCGCCACCGCCCGATTTCGGCATAACTTTGAGTTGATCGATGACTTGGGCCGCGTCAGCATCGCGTCCGAGCTGCAGATACGCGTAAACCAGGTAATCCATCGCATGCAATTCCTCCCCAATGTCGCCTGCCTTGCGGGCGGCGTCTCGGGCCGCAACATTGGAGGCGATCGAGTCCTCCCACAGGCCAAGCCGCGTGAAAATATGGCTTGGCATATGCAACGCATGCGGGGCGGAAGGTGCGATCAGCGAGTAGGCCTTCGCTGCCGGCAGGCCTTGCGGCGCGAGTTCCGCATTGTCGTACGCATGGATCAGGTAGTGAGGTATTCCGGGATGCTGCGGGTAAGCTCGAAACAGAGGTTCCAGCACCTCGGCTGCCTGTTTCTGCTTGGCATGCGCCCGGTCGGTGGAGGATTCGTTAGCTAACAGGGCCAATGCGTAGAATACCTGGGCTTCAGTGTCCTTCTTGTTCGCGGCCGCCAGCCTGCTCATGGCCTGCTCGTAGTTCGCCGCGCGGGTGCGATACGGAACCTTGGCAGCGTCCTGATAGATCAGGGCCAGCGCATCGATGAACTGGCGCTCGCGTTCGGACTTCGTGCCGATCTGTTGCGCCCGCTGCATCTCCTGTTGGGCAATCGACAGGGTTGCCGGCGGAATAGGCGGATCCCAGAGCTGGTGAAAATGGGTCATCGCGATGCCCCAATGGGCCATCGCACACTGGTGATCCTGGTCGGCCACCTCCCGAAATGCATGTTCCGCCGCGGCGTACGCAAAGGAGTGAAGCAGCGCGACACCGCGCTCGAACTGCTGTTGAACCGCCGGCTTGCAGGAGATCGGAAACGATACTTTTCCCAGCACCTCAGGGGCGCTGTGCTCGTGTGCTTCCTGTGCCGCTGAACAGAAGGGGAGGACGAACAGCAGAATGAGAATTTTTGCCATACATGGAACATCCCGATCCCTGGTGGCTCGTAACATTCTCAGGCATTTTACCTCGCTGGTGACAGAGCCCTGGTGCCGCGCCCCGCCCAGGTCATGTGAGAGAATCAAGAATCGTCCGACAACGCAACGTTGCAATATTAAAGTCTGGGCCGTCACAAATTAGGCCGGCTCCAATCCCCTCGGATGGTTCGTGGTGCTTTACATCGCGGGGTCGAACATCCGGCTGTCGCCAGAGGGAGTTATGCTCAAACATCGTGTGGTCGCCGTTTTCCTTCTTGCTGGTGCTTTCCTTCTTCAAGCCAGACTGGCGCCGGCGCAGACCTACAATACGCCTCTGCCGAAGGTCAACGAAAAAGATGTTCAACTGCTCCGCCAGGACCTGCGGGCCAAGGCAAAGCAGATCATCACGAAGAATATGCAGTTGACCGACGAGCAGGCCGCCGCCTTCTGGCCGGTCTATGACCAGTACGCCACCGAGGTTAGCAAAATCAATGACAAGCGTTTCGGCTTGATGAAACAGTACGCCGACAGTTACCAGACTCTAACCATGGACCAGGCCGACAGCTTGCTCCGCAGCTTGGCGGATGCGGACACCGCGATCATCAATCTGCGAGTGGAGTATCTTCCCAAGTTCGAGCAGGCGCTACCCGGAAGCACCAAAGCAGCGCTGTTTTTTCAGCTTGACCGCCGGTTGGATTACCTGATGAACGTGCAGATGGCTTCCCAGCTGCCGGCCATCAAACCGTAGGGCGGTAAATCACGCAGCGTCTCGTCAGCCTTGGGAATCCGTACAAAGCCGATCAATCAGTTCCTATATCTGCTGTTTGAGACCCAGGTTGTAGGCGGCGGCGAGGGCGCGGCGCGCAAGAGCACACGCATCACTATTTGATTCCCCCGTCTCCTCGCACAGCAGCGCGCGCATTAACAGAATTCTGGCCATCTGGTCGCCATGCACTTCCGGGTTAGCGCTCCACAGGGGCTCCAGAAGGGCCTCCGCCTCGTGGCACGCTTCCTCCGCCTGCTGCATCCGCTGCGTGGTGCGGTAAAGATTCGCCAGGTTGTTCAGCGTCATGGCGACATCGGGGAGGTAGGCCCCGGGATTGGCTCGCGCCAGCTTGCGCCGAATGGAGAGGGCCTCGCGGTAGGCTTCCTCCGCTTCCTTCATCCGCTGCGTGGCATAGTAAAGAGCCGCCAGGTTGTTCAGCGTGGTGGCGACATAGGGAAGGTAGGCCTCGGGATTGGCTCGCGCCAGTTCGCGGTAGATGGAGAGGGCCTCGCGGTAGGCTTCCTCCGCTTCCTTCATCCGCTGCGTGTCGGTGTAAAGAACTGCCAGGTTGTTCAGCGTCATGGCGACATCGGGGAAGTAGGCCTCGGGATTAGCTCGCGCCAGTTCGCGCCGAATGGAGAGGGCCTCGCGGAACGCTTCCTCCGCTTCCTTCATCCGCTGCGTGTCGCGGTAAAGAATCGCCAGGTTGTTCAGCGTGGTAGCGACATCCTGGAGGTAGGCCTGGGGATTGGCTCGCGCCAGTTCGCGCCGAATGGAGAGGGCCTCGCGGAACGCATCCTCGGCTTCCTTCATCCGCTGCGTGTCGCGGTAGAGAACCGCCAGGTTGTTCAGCGTGTTGGCGACATCCTGGAGGTAGGCCTGGGGATTGGCTCGCGCCAGCTCGCGCCGAATGGAGAGGGCCTCGCGGAACGCATCCTCGGCTTCCTTCATCCGCTGCGTGTCGCGGTAAAGAATCGCCAGGTTGTTCAGCGTGGCGGCGACATAAAGGAGGTAGGCCGCGGGATTGGCTCGCGCCAGCTTGCGATAGGTGGAGAGGGCCTCGCGGTAGGCTTCCTCCGCTTCCTTCATCCGCTGGGTGTCGCGGTAAAGAAGCCCCAGGTTGTTCAGCGTGTCGGCGACATCTGCCGAATCCATGTACGTCCTGCGTAGGACCTCGTACACCTCGATGGCTTCCAGAAACTGATTCTGATGTTGTGCGCTGTAGGCATACTTGAAGCCGTATTCCGGATTGCGCTCCAGCCGCCAGGCTTCGCGATAGGCCGCGAGCGCTGCGGGCCAATCGAACCGAAGCTCGTGGATCGTCCCCAGTTCGAAGAGATCGCGCGGTAACTTCTCGGCCTTGCTCCTTCGTGCTTCCACCTGTTGGGTTTTCAGGCGCAGCGCGCCCGCGAGATCGCCGCTGGCGAGCAGATCGGACAACCTCACCTCAGCGGGCTCGGATGCGCGGGCGGCAAGTTGCTCCTGAAGTTTGCGCAGCTCTTCCGCAAGCCGGGCAATTTCGGCATCCTTCTCCTTTAGCTGCTGCTCGGTGACTCGGCCTTCCTGCAAGTTAGAGTTGAAGAAGGTCTCGGCCATTCTGAGAAGACTAGCCATACCCTCGCGAGTTGCAGCCGTATCTTCAGCCACCTTGGGCAGGACATCTGTCTTGCGATCGATTTTCTGCGTTGCTTCGTCAATGCGTCCCAGAGCGACATTGGCGTAGCCCTGAAAAATCAACTGCGCCTGCTTCCACCCCTGCTCATATTCGGGTTTGACGATGAGGGCGCGGAAGTTCTCTTCGAGGCGTTGCGGCAACCGGTTGTTTAGTTCGGAAAGAAGCGTCTCCGGCAGGGCGCGGCACTCCAGCTTGAGCGATAGATTCTTCTGGCGCATTGCCGCACCCTGGGCATCGAGGCGCTCAATAGTGAGGCGAAAGAGGTCATCGAGCCTTTCCGGGACAAGCTGATTTGGATGGATGGGAGGGAGATCCAACGGCACAGAAGCTGCCAGGCAGAGACTCCAGTTGGCGAACCAGTCGTCAAAACCGTCGCCGACGTCCGCATGAACTTCCGCCAGGCCAAGGCGAAGGGCGTCACGATAGGCGCTCTCCAGATTCGGCGCGGATTCTTTCAGCCTTTCGACCAGCGAATCGGCTCCGAGGTCAAGCAGCTTTTCGGCAGCCTTATCGCCAAATTTCTCTGCATACTTCTCGACAAGATCGGCGGCAGGCCCACCCAAGGCATCGCCAAGCCAACCTCCGAGGGCGCCGCCCAGCGGTCCAGCCACCGCGACCCCAAATCCGGCCGCAGCGACCCGGATCGCTGGTTTTGCCCAGGAACTGGAGCGGCGGGGGATCATTGCTGGTTCACTCGTTTGCGCTCGTCACTTGATTTCATAACAACGACGGCTCCTAAGCAGTGCCGAGTAAACTTGTTCTCGCAAAAGACCAAGACTCGGACGAAAGGAGCCGTCATGAAGATTATAGGCTGTGATTTCCATCCGAGTTTCCAACAAATTGCCATGGTCGACACGGAAACAGGCGAGTACACGGAGGGCAAGCTGACGGCAGCCCAAGCCCGGCCGTTTTACGCTGCGCTGCAAGGCGCGGTGATCGTGGGCATGGAAGCTTGCGGCAACACGTTGTGGTTCGAGCGCCTGCTGGCTGAACTGGGCCACGAGTTGCGCCTGGGCGATGCCGCCCAGATCCGAACCATGGAAGTGCGCAAGCAAAAGACCGACCGGCGCGATGCCGCTCTGCTGTTGCGGCTGTTGCTGGAAGGCCGCTTTCCCGAGCTATGGGGGCCCAGCCTGGAGCAGCGCGATCTGCGGCAGCTGCTGTTGCATCGCCACAAACTGGTGGCCATGCGGCGGCAGGTGAAGAACCAGTTGCAGCACCTGGCGCTGAATCAGGGAGTACAGCAAAAGCGCAAGCTGTGGAGCGCGGCGGGACGCCAGCTGCTGGAGGCCCTGCCGCTGCGTGGCTGGACGGCCAAGCGACGCGACGATTCGCTGCAGTTGCTGGAGGAGTTGGATCGCCGCATCGCCGAGTTGGACCTGGCCGCGCAGCAAGAGGCGGAGAAAAATTCCGTGGCGCGGCTGTTGCAGACCCATCCCGGAGTCGGTCCCATTACCAGCTTGGCCTTCGCGCTGACCCTGGGCCGGATCGAGCGCTTTGCCCACAGCCGCCAGGTGGTCAGCTATCTGGGGCTGAATCCGGCCGAGCATTCCAGTGGGGGGCGGCAGCGGCTGGGCCGCATCAGCAAGCAAGGCAATCCCCTGGTACGCAGTTTGTTGGTGGAAGCGGGACAGAGCGCGGCACGCCTGGTCCCAGAGTTAAAGCGCGCTTATCAGCGGCTGAAGCACAGAAAGCATTCGGCCGTAGCCAAGGTCATGGTGGCGCGCAAATTAGCGGTGCGGTTGTACTGGATGTGGCGAAGCCAACAACCCTACGCCGCCGCTCGCACGCAGGGCAGCCCGAGTCATCCTGTGGTGTCGGAATAAAACCGGTCACTTGAGTGGGCCCCCTGCCTCCCAGAAGCGTCTGGGAGTTCGAAGACAAGAATCATGGTTGGCGTAACAAACCGAATAGATGGTTGGTGGAGCACAAGGCTCCATCGATGATTCACGAAGCGCGCGAGTCTTGGTCCGATGCAGAGATTTTGTTTTCCACTAGAGCGAAATGGCGCTGCTTCAAAACCGTGGGCGTCGCCGCCTTCGTACGCCCTTGACACCGCCGTCGTTGTTATAGACGGGATGACACCCCAAAGACTACCCGCGTTCGAGAATAATGCAGATTCAGCGCCGCGCCTGAACGTTAGCTCAAGCCGCTGAGGTCGTCAACCTCAGCGACTCAAGAGATCTCGCGCTTCAATGCCCCTGATCGTGGGGCACGGTTACGACCGTCGACGCCGAGCCGCGGTTGCCAGCCAAATCGTTGGCGCTGACCGTGATTGTGTAATGGCGCCCGTCCCGGTCGCTGCCATCTCGTGATGCCTGGAGTGAGACGGTGAACGAGTAACTTCCTCCAGCTCCCAAGGTCACGGGCCCGCTCGGTTGAATGAGTCCATACTCGTCAACCACCGCGAAGGCCGCCGAACTCGGGTTCACTCCCGACAAGTTATCGGTGATTGTGCCAGAGATGGTCACGGGAATCATCCTGCCATTGGGCGGCCAGAGCGACGAGGGATTGGCGGAAGCGGTTACCGCCGGGGGCGTCAGGTCGATGTTCACCGGCTGTGTGACCAGTGAGCTGATGTTGCCGGCATTGTCCAGCGCACGCAGGCCCACCGAATTCGTGCCCTGCCCGCTTATTTGCGTCGAAGCCGTGCTCCCCGCAACTACGGTCACTTGGCCGTTGTTGATCCAGTAGCGGAGCTGTTCCACGCCGCTGCCTGAATCAGTGGCGCTCATATTCACGGTAACCGGGCTGGTGTTGATCCATCCGTTTCCGTTTGCCGTAGGAGTGGTGGTAATCGATGCAATCGGCGGCACCAGGTCCACATTCACTGGCGAGGGCAATAGAACGACACCGGTATCCGCTGCCAGCGTGACCGTCACGTTGCCTCCGCTCACGGGGTAGGTGGCCCCGGTGATGGCATCCTGCAGTTGCGTGCCGTCGCTGAACAGGCCGCCCACCGGAATGGTCCCTGCATTGCTCGCCGAACCGTTGTTCAGCGCGATCACCGCGGTCGCGGATCCGCTGAGGACACGCGCGAAGGCATAGGTATTGGGAGCGGTGCTCGCCTCTTGCGTGTCGCCAGTTAGGAGGGTGACAAACGATCCGTTGCGCAGGGCCGGATATTGTTTGCGCAGGTGTGCCAGCGTTGTGTAGTAGCTCTCGACATTGGTGTCAGGTGGGCCGTAGACCGTGGGATCGCCCGGCTGATCCAGCCACGGATAAGGTGGCCGCGTATAGGGATCGCCAATGGGACCATTGCTGCTACTGGAGAGCGATGGCGAATTCACGGCGACCTCATCGCCGTAATACACCATGGGTGCGCCAACATAAGTGAATTGGAACAGCGCTGCCAACTCGAGTCGCATTTTCGCCTGCACCAATCCGTTGTCGCCCAGTTCGGTCATCACATACAAGGCACGGTTCACATCATGTGAGTCGAGCAGATTCAGCATCGCCGCCGTCGCCTGTGGGGGATAGTCGTCGCGCACCGCCCGGATCGCGTTGTCGAACTGGCTAGGCGTGAGCCCTGGAATGTCGTTGGTGCCGTTGTTGTTGTCATCGTGCCATTCGGCATTGCGCACGAAGCCGGTGATGTTCTTGCGGAAGCGATAGTTCATGACCGCATCCATCTGGTCGCCCGCCAGCCACTGGCTGGCATTCGGCCAGATTTCTCCGATCAGCGGTCCGTTACCGTTGTAGCTCTTGGCATGGGTGCGATAGTCGACCCACCAGGAGTGCGGGAAATTGCCATCGTCGGCAACATCGAAGCGCCATCCTGAAGCGCCCTGGCCATACCAGTACTGGGTCACGTTACCCGCCCCGCGATAGAAGAAGTCTTTCACCGCATCGATCCCATGGTTAAACGTGGGCAAGCTGTCGAGCCCGTCCCACCCGATATAGTCAGCCGTCTGGCAGGGCACGTTGTCGTCGGTAAAGTTGAACCATGTCCGCCACTGTGACCCGAGCGACAGACAGGCGCCGATGTTCGGAGGGCTGCCGCCTAAGCGGTCGTAGCGATCAAAGTACATGCCGTCCGACGACGCATGATTGAATACGCCGTCCAGGATCACCTGCATGCCACGCCGTTGGAGCTCCGTCGATAGGGAGGTGAAAGCCGTGTCGCCGCCCAGCGCCGGATCGATGTGAAGGTAGTTGTCGGTGTCGTACCGGTGATAGGAGCGTGCCGCGAAAATCGGGTTCATGTAGATGGTGTCAATACCGAGCGACTGGATATAGTCCAGTTCGTTCTGCACGCCTTTGAGATCGCCACCATAAAACTGGTTGCTGAATTCGTTGTAGCAACCCGAGGCTGGATTCCGCGGATCGCAGATCTGCGTGTTCCACAGGTTGTACGTGAATGCCTGCTGGCCCCCCTGGCTGATCGGTCCGTAAAAGATTGGGCAGCCGGTCGTTCCTCCCGCGCGGCAATAGTCGTTGGTTTGGTCACCGTTGCGGAAGCGGTCGGGCATGATGTGGTACACGTTCGCGTTCTGCAACCAGGCTGGCGTCTGGAAATTGGTATCGTAAACCGTGATCTGAAACGACGGGAAAGGCTCACCATCGGTGGCTGTGCCGGTGCCGTCTTTGTGGACATTATCGTTGTCGTCCACATAGTCGTCGCTGTACCAGCCGTTGGTTTGATCGCGGTTGATTTTGAATTTGTAGTAATAAACCGTCGTCGTGGAAGGCATGGTCAGCGTAACCTTCCAGGCATCGTACTCGGTGCCACCGATACTGAAGTTCTGGTCGAAGGGCATAGAAGTATCGATAGGGCCGGTGGTGGTGCCCGACGCCGTGTCGAACAAGTAAGCACGCACCGTCAGGCCCCAAATGCCGCTCGAGTGCAGCGTACGGAAGCGCAGCGTGACTTGCGTGTTCTCTGGCACGGCGCCTTCCTGATCACGATAAAACGGGTCGAACGTATTGTGGTAGAAGCCTGCTTTGTCGGCGCCGCTAAAGCCAGCCGGTTGCTCGTTGGAGAAGGGCGGCGTGCTGCTGCCATCGGCGGTGCTCGTAATCCCGTAGTACTGCGTGGCCGTGCCGTGCCCGACGCCTCCGATGTTGTTGTCCGTTGGGGCTTGGCCATAGATATAACCGCCACTGGATGTGAGGTAGCCAAAGAATACGAAGGAGGAAGGTAGCCCTCCGCCGCTGGTGATGGCGCTCCAGGGAATTGCGACCTCGCGGGTATTGGGCCCGCTGCTAGGGTTGTCTGCATACTGACCGTAATTTGACGTGGGTCCTGTCCAGCCGCCACTGCCATCAGAATTGCGATACTCGCGATAGCCATTCTTGACGTAGGTCACAAACTTCGCGCGGAAAGGCAGTGAGGTGATATCGGATCCGTCGTAGTTGAAACCGGTGAGATTGCCATCGGCATTGCTGCAGCAGGTCGGCGGATTCTGCGGATTGCCCGCGACGTAAATCACCGCGCCTTCGCTAAGATTGGCGTTCACGATGCCTACGTATAGATTGTTGGCATCCCAGGTCATGTACCAGGTCTGGCCGGTACCGCCCGCATTGTCGAGCTCGTTATTGCTTCCGTATTCGCCGGGGGCGATGGAGCCATCAATCGTCGGTGTGGCCCACTGCGCGCTAACTGGAGCTACGGACACAATCAGTACTGCAAGCACAAACGTAAAGGTCAACAGGGAAGTCCGGCGCATGACAAGTCCTCACTTATTTTCTGAGCTTCTAACAACTGACGGTGCTATTTACTTTTTGGTGTGACAAACTCAGGACGTTGCAAACATCGGGGTCTTACGGGGCCCGAGGAACTAGAATCCCCGACGCAAAGCCCAAATTGGGAATTCCCGCCGCACACGTTGTCGCACATTCGTCTCACAATTGCAACAAAAGATCTCGGGTCACTAACGATTGCTCCCGACTACAGAATCGAGGGTGCCAGAATTAATGGGCAGGCGCTAGCGTAAGCGGAGGCGCACGGAACTTATCTACTCGTTTCTCGCCGTTTCCTTGGGCAGGGAGCCATTTTCGCTTCGGAGTTTCTTACCTAAAGTGTAATCAACAAGGGAAACCTGTTAGCCCCTAGGTGCAAACTCTTGCGCATGCATGCGCAACAAAACCCGCTTGGGTCATAGCTGTAGTGCTGTAACACGCCTTTCTTCAACAATGCGGATGGAACCGAACACTATCTAATTCATGGTATCGGAATTGCAACATTCAGATAAGGCCATCATCCATCGAAGGATTTTGTTTCTCACGCGTGGACACAACGCCTTGATGGTTTATCCCAAACCAAGCTGAAAGCCTTCTGGAAAGGATGAGAACCTATGCGGCTGATCAAAATCACGACACTAGTTGCGCTCAGCGCCCTGCTGCTGCTCGGCCTGCCGGCATTTGCCGACAGCTGGACAGTATTCCCGCAGCCGACCCCTGGGGGCCAATACGTAACCGAGACCACTGACTTCGGCGGTGGAGATGGGTCGTTGAACTTCATCACCTCCCTAGGTCCGTTCACCTTCAGCAATCCGCAGTCAGAGAACAGCGTGCCCGGCTCCTGGGCCACCTGGGGCAGCCCGCCGAATACCGAGAGTAGCACGCCTAACGTGTTGTACAACGAGGGATTTAGCACCTTACACGTCGACGTTAGCGGCAGCTTCAATACGACCGGATTCGAGCTCGAACCGGATCAGTTCCAGCAGGAAACGATCGATGTGATCTATCACAGCAGCGACGGGGATGCCTTTACTCTCACGCTGATGCCGAACGGCTCCGCCGGCGCGTTGTTGTTTGCTGTGCAAGACGACACACCCGGCTCGACTATTACCAGCATCGACATTACGGATGAAGCTGGCGACGACTTCGCTACCGCGCAATGGCGTGCAGGAAATTCCACCTGTTGCTTCCCTAGTCCTGAACCCAGCTCACTGATCCTCCTAGGCTCAGGCCTTCTGGGCGTAGTGGGATTCATGCGTCGCAAATGAACCTCTAATCCAACCCTCCTCCGTGGCTCAGCGGTAGAGAGAGTCCAATAGCCGGGGCAATAATGCTTCGGCTTTTTTGCGCGCTTGCAATGCCTCACCGCCCGAAATGCGGATAATGCCGGCTTACTACCCCTCGACTTATCCCTCCGCTACATGCACAATAGCTATCACGTTCAGTAACAAGTAAAGGCTGCACGGCTCCTGATGACGCCGAGTGCTCTTCTGTGCCGCATTTGTAAAATTAGCCCGCTGGACGAGTAAGTTATGGAACGCAAATTCGTGCCACGATTGTTGATTGCCGACGATCACAAGCTCGTGGCAGACGCCTGCAAGAGCCTGCTGGAACCCGAGTTTCAGGTCGTTGGCGTGGTAACCGATGGCCGAACCCTGGTTTCGGTTGCGGCAACCTTGAATCCAGATGTCGTCATCCTCGACATCGCCATGCCGCAGCTGAATGGTTTGGACGCGGGCGAACAGATCAAGCACAAAATGCCCTCGGTCAAGCTGGTGTTCCTCACCATGAACATGACTGCCGAGGTGGCTGCGGAAGCCTTTCGTCGTGGCGCTTCGGCCTATGTCCTAAAGCATTCCGCAGCGGAAGAACTGGTGACGGCCATTCGGAAGGTGGTTCAGGGTGAATCCTATCTGTCGCCGTTGATTGCTCGCGAGACAGTCACCTTCTTGTTGAACCGGGGCAAGTTGCTGACGGAAGAGAAGCGCATCACCAAGCGGCAAACGGAGATTCTCCAGCTGTTGGCCGAGGGCATGTCGATGAAAGAAGTTGCCAATGTGCTTGATGTGAAACCGGGAACGGTCGCCTTCCACAAGTACCGGATGATGGAGACTCTGGGCGTCAAGAGCAACGCGGAATTGCTCGAGTACGCTATCAAGCGGCAGATGACAACCTCCTCAACTTAGACCTTTTCCGTTTGGGTCTTCCTAGCGGGAGCCCTGGTTCCTGCTTTTTCGTTCTTGCGGCGCGGATTGCCCCTCCTGCAAATCTGTCCTGAATATGCATGCGCCGTTTCAGTCTCCCTCTCGAATTTTCGCGGTACAGAACAAGCAATTTTGCCAGTAGGCATAACCGCGATGGCCGCATAGTCTACTAGTAACACTATGACCTAAGGGTCGGGGCGACACTTGGGTTAACTGGAGCTTTGCCGTGGCATCTGTGCGGATCCTAATCGCCGATGACTCCCCTGCAGTTTTGGAAAATGTCGTTGAGATGCTTCAGGAAAACTTCGTCGTAGCGGCCGCGGTGCCCGACGGTAACTCCGTCATCCTTGGGGTAGCGGCGTTAAATCCTGACGTAGTCGTGCTGGACATCTCATTAGGCGACATGACCGGGTTTGAGGTGGTCAGGCGTTTACGCGAGATGAAGTGTCGCGCCCGAATCGTGTTCCTGACAGTTCACGAAAGTGCGGATTTTGTTCACGCGGCGATCGCGCTTGGCGCCTCCGGCTACGTGTTCAAGTCCCGCGCAGATGCGGATTTAGTGGACGCTATCAACGCCGCATTTCGTGGCGAAGAGTTTCTCCCTGCCGAATACCGTTAACCCCAGACGAATTTTCGTCCCATCTGGCGGCTGGCAACTTTTTCAATCCCTCCCTGACAAAGTCGATAGTTCCGTCAACAGTCCTCGTACGTTAATGTGAACCAAGCGACCGCCAGGCGGGGATGCACGAATGCCCGCCCTGGCGCTCATGCAAACAGAACTTCGGAAAAATTGCTCCCTGACGTAATATGGAGGCCACAAGAACTCTTCTCTTTTCGCGTCGTGGTTTTGCCGGCATTGCCGGGAAACCTGGCAAGAAGTGCGGCGGACGGTTCCAATGCGTCCAACATTGGACCGCCTCGGACATTGCACAGATCGATTTAAAAAAAGGTTGTGCCCCATGATCAGCAATTTCAGAATCAATCGCGTGCTGAAGACCGCGAAGCAATTGTCCCTATTCTGCGTATTGGCTGCGTTATTCGCTGCCGCGACAGTCGCCCAGGACCAAGGCTGGCCGCGCAAGATCACCAAGCCAGGCGGAACGGTGACGCTTTATCAGCCACAGGTTGACGACTGGAACAATTACCAGCAGGTTGACGCGCGCATGGCGTTCACCATAACGCCAACTGGCGGTAAGAGCCACGTCGGCGTGGTGACCGTTCGGATGCAGTCCACCGTCAATATGGACGATCACACCGTCTTTCTCAGCGATCCTCAGATTACAAGCATTTCCTTTCCATCGCTCGATCCCGCGACCACGACCCAGATGGATCAACTGATGAGAGCGTTTCTGAACCCGGCAGCGACCATGACCATATCGCTTGACCGCCTGGTAGCGAGCGTGAAGAAGGATAAGGCCCCGCCCGTGGCGCCGCTGAACAACGATCCGCCCACCATCTTCATCAGCATGCGTCCGGCGATCCTGCTATTGGTGAATGGAGCGCCGACCCTGGCTCCCATCGCCAACTCCAATTTGCAGTTCGTGGTCAATGCCAACTGGCCGTTGTTCGTCGAGCAGAGCAAATCCACTTATTACCTATTCGATGGCAAAGGCTGGCTCGCTTGCGCCAGCCTGCAAGGTACCTGGACGCCCACCAACCAGTTGCCTAAACAGATGTCGAAGGTCCCCGCGAATGCGAATTTCACTAGCCTGAAGGGATTCATCCCGCCCCCTTCCGGCAGCGCAGCCAGCTTCCCGGTTGTGTATTACAGCGCGACTCCAGCCGAGATCATCGTCTTTAACGGACAGCCGCAGTGGACGCCCATCCCCGGCACCCAACTGTCCTATGGGTCTAACACCGAGAGCGCCGTCTTTAAGTACACGCCGACGGGGGCATATTACTTCCTGACCTCAGGCCGCTGGTTCACCTCCACCAGACCGGTGCTCGGCCCGTGGACGTTTGTGACCTACAACTTGCCTCCGGATTTCGCAAAGATCCCGCCAAACAGCCCTGCCGGCGCAGTTCTTGCATCCGTGCCGGGAACGCCGGAGGCCGAAGACGCCGTGCTGATCGCGCAGATTCCTACCACGGTCAAGGTGAATACTGCCGAGGCGGCGAAAGAGGTCAAGGTTTCCTACGTAGGTCAGCCTCAGTTCCAGCCCATTGAAGGGACGACCATGTTGTACGCGGTCAATACGCCTAACAAAGTGATTCAGGTCGGCACCGCCTATTACTTGTGCTATCAAGGCGTGTGGTTCGTTTCCTTCAGCCCGCAAGGTCCGTGGCAGGTAACACAAAGCGTTCCGCAGATCATCTATACCATTCCGCCCAGCTCACCGGTGTACAACGTTGTTTACGTTACCCAAACGCCGCCCTCGGATGGATATGTCACGGCCAGCTACACTGCGGGGTACATGGGAGCGTTCATCATGGGCGCCACGGTAGGCGCCATCGTGTGCAGTGGTACAGGTTATTACTATCCGCCTTACGTCTATGGCGGATACTATTACCCATACGCCGCCACCTACGGGTACCACACCTACAATCCATATACGGGAGCCTACGGCTACGGAGGTGCGGCGTACGGGCCGTACGGCAGCGCGCACTGGGGCACGTCCTACAATCCGAACACTGGGACGTACGCTCGCGGGGCGACAGCATCCACCGCGTACGGCACTCGCAGTGCCGGTGAAGCCTACAACCCATACACGGGAGCCTACGGCGCTACCCGCCAGGGCTCGAACGCCTACGGATCGTGGGGACAATCGGTAGTCACCAAGAATGGCGAGACGGCCTACACCCAACACGCCAGCAATGCGTATGGTTCCGCCGGAAGCGTCCAGACCTCGAGTGGTGGCAAGGCCGCAGGAACCAGCACCGCGTATGGCAATACCGCCGTAGGCAAGACTTCGACCGGCGACATGTATGCGGGCCACGACGGCAATGTGTATAAGAACACCGGCTCCGGCTGGCAGAAGTACGACAACGGTAGCTGGAACAATGTGCAAAAGCCAACCACAACCTCGGCCCAGAGTTACGACCAGGCACATCCCACCAGCACCAATCCAAACTACGCGTCGGCCCAACAGAAGGCCCAGAGCAACCCGAACTACTCGGCCGATCAGCAGAAGGCGCAGAGCTATAACCAGCAGCGTTCTTCGGGAGCCACCGGGTACGATCGATCCGGCGGTTCCTCCTGGGGCGACCTCAACCAGCAAGCTCAGGATCGTCAACGTGGCGCAGAACAGACCCAGCGCTTCTCGCAGTATCAGCACTCCGGTGGCTGGGGTGGCGGAGGCGACCGCTGGGGCGGCGGAGCTGACCGTTGGGGCGGTGGTGGCCGGGCCGGCGGTGGATGGGGCGGTCGGCGATAGATTGGCCTCAGCGGCCGCTGCAAAGCGCGTTCGGGCCGGAATTGCTTTTAGCCTGGGCCAAAGAGTCTGTGTGAAAACCAAACGTGGTATTTGCGAGTGGAGTTTTCTTTTCGGAAATCCAGCGCCGTAGGCGCGGAACAACATTAGCCCAGGGCGTAAGCCCTGGGTAAAGTGGGGAAAATTAACGAGCCCCTTCAGGGACGGCACAGTTCTCGCGCGTCCCACACCCGAGGGCGTCCGAATTTGCAAGTCTGAAGCAAGTTTCTCGGTGGCGAAGAGTCTGCTGAAAAAGGCGCGGACAGGCTGCTTTGAAGGCTTGCCCCTCACATCACATCCAGGTCCACGGAGGACTAGATGAATTTCCGAAATCCAGCCGCGGCATATTCTCGCGGCTTCCAAACTTTATTACTTGTCCTCCTCGCCTCTCTCGGTGCGCAGGCACAGAAAATTCACGTCAGCTATGACAAAGCCCTCGACTTTTCCAAGTTCAAGACCTACGCCTGGGCGCCGCACGGCGCAGTGGGGCATCCCCTGTTAGCCGCCGATGTCGTGGGCGCCATTGAAGACCAACTAAAGGCCAAAGGCCTGCGGCTAACCGCAGACAACCCAGATCTTGTTATTCAGGTGTACGGCTCCATCGATCAGGACAGCAGCATGACCTCGAACGATCCGCTCTACATGGGTACCGGTGGCATTCCGCCGTTTGATCCGAGTGCCTTCGGACCGGCGCTGGCTGGGACATGGGGCAACACGACCGTGACTATCCACAAAGGGCAGTTGGTGGTTGATCTGCTTGATGTGAGCACCAAAAAGCTGGTATGGCGAGGCATGGCGACAGACAATCTGAGCGCCAATAATCCGAAGAAGCTGGAAAGCCAGGTCAACAATTCCATTCTCAAGATGTTCAAGCAATATCCGGCGGCGAAAAGCTAGCAGTTTGCTGAAAAGTCGATTTTGGAGTGCTTTGAAGGGGCGTGGCTTTAGCTGTTGCCGTTCGAAGCCTCTTACTTCTTTGTCATCCCGAGCCGACTTTACAGGTTGCAGAAAAAGTCGCCTTCCGACGGGTTTGTATCAGGGCACGACTTTAGTCGTGCCGATAGGTCGTTCATTCTTGATCGGCCGAGCGGACTTCAGTCCGCGAGGCGTAAGCATTTTGGACTTTTTCCGCAGCCTGTTTAGTCGGCGAGGGTCTGCTTTTGCTTGATCTTCGCGGTATCATCTTGACTGCCACCTCGACCTCCGGCCGCCGACCAGGATGAGAGATCTTTTAGCCGAATCCTGAGTAGCGAGTACGGCCACTTAGGCGACTGGGCGGTGGATTGAGGACCTTGAGGATTTCCACTCCGCCCTGCACTGGCGCGCTTTGCGACGGATCAGAGCGCTCGCAAGGACAGCTGATTCGGCCGAGCTACGGGGTACCCACTCCCGTGTGGCGCTGCAAAAACCCTAAGGTCTTCCGATTGAACTCCTCGACCTTCTCATACATTGACGCGTGCGCACACCCTTCAAAAATCAACAGCTCGGAATCACGAATACCGCCCTTCATCCGGTCCGCAAAACGAAGGGTCAGCACGTCCGTGCGTCCGAAGGTGATCTGCGTTGGAGCCGTGATCCGACCCAGCTGCGCCTCGACGTCGTGGGCAATCACGGCATTCGATTGCTGAATGAAGGCCGCCAGAGGCTGCGATGGCCGGCCCCGAACAAAGTCCGCCAATGACTGGATGAAATCTGGCTTAGCAGCATAGAGCTCGGGCGTAAAACACCAGGGGAAGATCGCGAGAACGACCATCTCGGAAACCCTATCCAAGGCTTTAGCCATGACCTGCCAACCTTCCACTATTGTCTTGATGAACGGGTCCGTCTTCGGCCAGCCACCATGCAACGACAGCGACTGGACCTTGTCCGGATGCTTAGCCGCCAGCCACATCCCTATTGCCGCGCCGAGGGACAGACCGGAGATATGTGCCTTTTGGATCCCCGCAGCGCGCATGAAAGCGGCAACATCGTCCGCCAGAAGCTCGATCGAATAGGCACCTTCGGGTTTGTCCGTTTCACCTGCCCCTCGCGGGTCGAGCGAGATGCAGGTAAAGTGCTTGGCGTACTCTGCCACCTGGAAGGCGTAACAGGCGTGATCGGCGGCCAAATAAGGAATCAGGATGAGAGGTTCTCCCCTTCCTTGTTGGTCATAGTTCATCGTAATATTGTTGGCTTTTATCTTAGGCATTAAGATTCTCTCCTTTCCCATATGACGTGGGTCACCATGCGTCCCGGTCAGCACGCCCAGCGGACAAATATCCCCGACCACTCTGATCCTCACCCAAGACACCGCGCCGTACGCTTGGCTCCGATTATCGCGGACTCGGAACGCGTGTCAAGGTTACGGGGTCGGTTGAGCATCATCCAGGGTGTATTTTGCGTACCGCTTCACCACGTGGCTGTTGTATCTTTGAGCGCGAGGCCACTGCATGATTCGCCTGATCCGCGACCTGATCCGCCCCTACCGCGGCACGCTGCTGATCATCCTGCTCGCCATGATGGTCGAAACGGCCATGAGCCTGGCCGCGCCGTGGCCGCTGAAGGTCATCATCGACAACGTGGTTGGGACCCACAAACTGCCGCACTGGCTCGACCAGATGGTCCGGCCTATGTTGGAGGGCGGTGGAAAGTTGCAGGTTGCCGGTCTGGCGGCGCTGGCAGTGGTCATCATTGCGCTGCTGGGCGCGCTCGCCAGCTACATCGACAACTATTACACCGAAAGCGTAGGGCAATGGGTGGCGAATGATCTTCGCCTGCGCACCTACCATCATCTGCAGCGCCTCTCGCTCGGCTACTACGACACTCATCAGACGGGCACTCTCCTCAGCACCATCACCACGGACATCCAGACGATCCAAGGTTTTGCGTCATCGTCCACGCTCAACATCTTCGTCGATCTTCTGACCATCGTCAGCATGCTCGGCCTCATGTTCTGGCTCAACTGGGATTTCACCATGATCGCCGTGGGGGTGACGCCGTTTCTGCTGTTCTTCGTATCGCGGTTCAAGAAAGCGGTTAAGAAGGCGACGCACGAAGTCCGTAAAGAACAGAGCCAGATCGTCGCCGTCGTGCAGCAAGGTCTGGAGTCGATGCAGGTGGTCAAGGCTTTCGGGCGTCAGGATTTGGAGGAGCAGAACCTCGCCGAGGTCAGTCATGCGACCGTGAATGCCGCTTTGGCCGCACGCCGCGTGAAGTCGATGCTCTCGCCCGTCGTGACCATTGTGGTGGCGCTCTGCACGGCGGTGGTGTTGTGGCGCGGTGCGGCCCTTATCTTAGTGGGAGCCATGACCGTCGGCGCTCTCACCGTTTACCTGTCGTACTTGAGTAAGTTCTTCAAGCCGGTGAAAGATCTCGCCACCACCACCAACGCGATCGCCCAAGCTGCGGTTGGCGTCGATCGTATTCGCGCGATTCTCGATACCGACGACGTCATTCCCGAACGCTCCGACGCGATCGCGCCGGCGGCCATCAAGGGCGAGATTGTCTTTGAGCATGTTGCTTTTGCTTATGCAGCCGATGCCCCCGTGCTCAAGGATGTCAGCTTCACGATTAAGCCGGGACAAATGGTTGGCGTCGTGGGACCGACGGGAAGCGGGAAATCCACGGTAGTAAGTTTGATTCCGCGCTTCTACGATCCCACCTCGGGTGTCGTGAAGATCGACGGCCGGGATGTGCGTGACTACAAAATTCAGCCGTTACGAGATCAGATCGGATACGTCTTACAAGACACGGTATTATTTCGGGGCACTATCAGGGACAACATTGCTTTTGGAAGTCCTAAAGCAACCAGAGAGCAAATCGAGCAAGCGGCGAAGCTGGCCAACGCCGATGAATTCATCGCGCGCATGCCGCAGGGCTATGACACTATGGTCGGTGATCGCGGCCTGACTCTGTCCGGAGGTCAGCGCCAGCGCATTGGGATTGCTCGTGTGATGGTGCGCAACAGTCCGATCCTCTTGCTCGACGAGCCAACAGCCGCTCTCGATAGTGAATCGGAACGCAGCGTGATTGAAGCACTCGAAAGATTGATGAAGGACCGCACCGTGGTCACCATCGCGCATCGCTTGAGCACGATTCGCGATGCCGACCTGATTATCGTGATTGCCGGTGGCGTGGTCGCCGAGTCGGGCAATCATGATGAGTTGATGGCGCGGAATGGAATCTATGCCGACCTTCACCGTACGCAGTTTGATGACACAACCTCGGCGAAGGCCGGCGTATAGCCCGCGCTTTTGAAAGAGCGCAGCGCGAGGAATGTGCCACGTGGCTCAGTTCGCACGCCTAAAGGACCCACCGCGCCCGTGTGGTATTTGAAATAAGGGTTCGTCTGGGAATTGTCATTACGAGCGAAGCGAGGAATCTGCTTTTGCAGCTGCATCGACGCTAGAGGAAACAGCAGATCCCTCAGGTGCTAAAAGAAGTGGCAGAAAAAGTTACTCTAAGGGAACGTCTTGAAGGGGCGCGCCTTCACAGTTGCGGAAAAAGTCGCCTTCCGACGGGTTTGTATCAGGGCACGACTTTAGTCGTGCCGATAAGTCGTTTATTCTTGATCGGCCGAGCGGACTTCAGTCCGCGAGGCGTAGGCATTTTGGACTTTTTCTGCAGCCTGTTCAGCCGTGGAGTATTGGGCTTCAGCCTTATAAGGGAGGTCGCACTCCGTTTGAACCCAAAGTCCCTCAGTTGCTAAAGCCACCATATGGAGAGCAGCTTACGGCACGGCTGAAGCCGTGCCCCTTCAAATCGAGATCCTTGTGAATAACGCCCGTTGACGCGAAGCGCGACAGGGCCTGCGGCCCACATAAGAATTATGTTAGTCATTGAGGCACGGAGATCACGGAGAAGCTGGATCTAAATAACTCCGTGCGCTCCGTGTCTCCGTGGTAAATATTTTTTGTCGCGAGCGGCGAAAATTGTTGTTACGCCGCCGGTTCATGATCGAAGGAAAACCATATGTCCCGGTCCCTAATCGTTTTACCCGACGATACTGCCAAGCCGATCCTGGATGCGATCAACAACGCGTCGAAATCGCTCTGCATCAAGATGTTCGTCTTCTCCGACCCCAGCCTTCTGCAAGCCGTCATCGCGGCGCACCAGCGAGGGGTGAAAGTTCGCATCATGCTCAATCCCGCTCGCCGCAGCGGAGAGGTCGAGAACGAGGAGTCCAGGAAACAGCTTACCGCCGCCGGAGTCGAGGTCATTGACAGCAATCCTGCCTTCGACCTCACTCACGAAAAGTCGATGATCGTTGACGATGAGATGGCGTTTGTGAAGTCGCTGAACTGGCAGACCAAGAACCTGACTGAAACCCGCGACTATGCCGTGATCACCGCGCATAGTCATGAAGTCAAGGAAATCTGCGAGTGCTTTGAAGCGGACTGGAACCGCCAACCGTTCGAACCCGGAGAACATTCACATCTGATCTGGTGTGTCGGCAACGGGCGGCAGCGAATCGGCCAGTTCATCGACGAGGCCAAGCATTCCCTGTGGTTGCAAAACGAACGCTATCAGGACCCGGTCATCATCGAGCGTCTGGTGCGGGCCAATCGCCGGGGCGTGAAAGTTCATCTTATGGCGCGGCCGCCCCACAAGCTGAAGAAAGAGAAACTGATCGAGGGGGTTGGCGGCCTGCGCATCCTGGACGACGTAGGCATCAAGGTGCACAAGCTCAAAGGGCTGAAGCTTCACGCCAAGCTGCTCTTCGCCGACGGTGTGCGGGCGATTATCGGTTCCATCAATATTGCCCCAGGGAGCTTTGACAGCCGCCGCGAGCTTGCCATCGAGGTGCGGGATGAAGATATTGTCTGCCGGCTTCACGAGGTTGTGCATCAAGATTGGGAAAACTCGCACCCGCTTGATCTGACCGATGAGGGCCTGATGGCCGAACTCGAAGAGCAGGACGACAATGTCGTCGAGGACTTGGCACTGGGAGGTAAGAAGGCAAAAGAAGCAAAAGCAAAGAGTTGATTCCGCTCGGCAAAAGATGATTCTGCTCGGGGCGAAAGGAAAGAGTTGATTCTGCTCGGGTAGTGCGGGCCTTTAGGCCCGCGTCGAATGCGTTATTTGCTAGGGGCTTTAAGAGACTGTGTCGCAACCTTGTATGCGTTTGCGGCAGTGGAATTAAACGGGCAAGAGTCAGCCCCGAATGGGGCGAAAGAGCTTAGCCCAGCGCTTACCGGGGTCCCCGAGCCACGCCGCTTTTGCGGGATTGGGGTGGTTGAGCGCTGGGTAAAGTGGAAAATGGGACCAAGTCCCGTAGCGACGACAGAGGTTGCGACACAGTCTCTTTAGCCCTAACGTACCTACTTCCAAACGACGTCGCAAAGAAAGGAAAATATCCATCGCTGATCAGAAAAAGTGCGCCCACACCCAGTGCCGTTGTGTAGTTTCAGAACACGAAAAGTATTGCAGCGAATATTGCCACGACGCCCAAAGCGAGAGGGAAACCGAAATCCAGTGCGACTGCAAGCACCCCGCTTGCGCGCTTGATTAGCCGGCTGACCAATCAACCGACCGCGTGCCCCATCCTTTCGCTTCTTCGCGAAAGGATGGGACCTATCAACCCTCAGCCCGAAACCGGTCACGGCTGCAGCTCGGCGCGTGAGCGCTGGGTACAAGCCAGGCAAATGAAATCCCTGAGGGGACGACACCTCGCCACTTTTCCGCCCTCCCTGTACCATGTCATTGCACTCAATTACTACGGAGGACGTCATGATACCTGCACTTGCAGAGTTGGAACCCAAACCAGTTTGGAAGCACTTTAACGCGCTTGCGGCCATCCCTCGCGCCTCGACCAAGGAGGCTGCCGCGCGCGAGTACGTGCTCGCGCAAGCGTCTCGCCTTGGTCTCGAAGTCATTCAGGACAAGGCCGGCAACATCGTTGTCCGCAAGCCCGCGCATAAGGGCCGCGAGGGCGCGACCATGGCTTTGCTGCAGGGGCACCTCGACATGGTGTGCGAGAAGAACGAAGGCACGGCCCACAACTTCGACACCGATCCCATCAAGGTCGTTCGCGATGGCGATTGGCTGAAAGCCGACGGAACCACCCTGGGCTCCGACAACGGCGTCGGTGTGGCGGCAGCTCTCGCGGTGATGGAGAGCACCGATATCGCGCACGGTCCGTTGGAGTTCGTGTTCACCATTGATGAAGAGACCGGTCTCACCGGCGCAGCGGAATTTCAGGGCGGCGTTCTCAAGTCCAGCTTTTTTCTGAACCTCGACAACGAGGAGAAGGGCACACTGTGCATCGGCTGCTCCGGCGGAATGACTACCACGGCTCGCCGCAAGGTCACGCTTCGTCCGGCGAGAGCTGGCGCGGGATGGCGCATCAAGGTGTTTGGCCTCAAGGGCGGACACTCTGGTGTCGATATCCATCAAGGTCGCGGCAACGCTTTGCGGGTGCTGGGCGCCGTGCTCCATAAGGCTTTCGAGAGTCTGCCGATTGAAGTCGCCGACATCAAAGGAGGGAGTGCGCAGAACGCGATTCCGCGCGAGGCCTCTGCCATCGTGGTGCTGGACGCTTCGAAGGAGAAAGAACTGAAGTCCCTGGTCGCTACCGCCGAGGCTGAGTACAAAGCCGACCTTGGCAGCTTCGATCCCGATCTGCAGATCACGGTCGAGAAAGCCGAACGCCCGGAAAAAGTTATCGACGCTGCTGATGCCAAGGCTGCGATCGCCTTATTAGTCACCATGCCTCATGGCGTTCTGGCGATGAGTCCCGATGTTCCGGGACTGGTGCAGAACTCAACCAACCTGGCGATCATCGCTACCAAGGGCGACGTGATCGAGATCGTCACCAGCCAGCGCAGCGCCATCGAGAGCAGCAAGCAAGCTGCGGCGCGCATGGTCGCTACTGCCTGTCGGCTCGCCGGTTTCGAGGTCGAGCATCGTGGCAGCTATCCTGGATGGAAGCCAGAGCCCACCAGCGAGATCGTGCGCAAACTTCAAGCAGTACATGAAGACTTGTTTGGCCAGCCCGCGAAGCTGATTGCCATGCACGCCGGCCTGGAGTGCGGCGTGATCGGCGAAAAATATCCGGGCATGCAGATGGTGTCGTTCGGTCCAACCATCGTCGATCCCCACAGCCCCAACGAGCGCGTGCAGATCTCTTCGGTCGAGAGCTTCTGGAAGTATCTTAAGGCGGTGCTGGAGACGGATCTGAGTTGGGACATGCAAATTGAGGGTGAAGGTCACGGAACTACCAAAATCAGCTTGGGTGGGCACCCTCGGAATGTTAGGGTAGCCCCCACAGGTCTTGAAAGGATGCCGACCTCTCACCAAGATATTTGGCGACAACAGCACGCTGCCATCACAACGGAATTGGCCAATGCAATTTACAATCGGTTAGATGTTCGATCTAGACAAAAGTGTGATCGAAGTTGCCCGCCCGTCCTGCGAGTTTCCGAACAGAGTGACGATGCGCGAGGTACGATTTGGCCTGACATTTCCCTGTCGCGGGTGCAAGCGAAACATACGTCTTGTGCCAATGGACGGCGGTGTTAGGAAGGCAAAGCGAGCACTGGACGACTTCCTAAACGAACTCCCTAACAACATAACCATCAAGTTTTGAGGGCTGCTATGCTTCTTGACCTCAGAGTAAAGCTTCGAACAAGGCATTCCCGAATTTCATCCTGCAATCACGACGACTTCCTTGGCCTCAGCAAGCAGTTTTTCGCCTTTCTCAATAGTAATTCTGTTCTTACGGCAGTGATATCAGAGTTGCTCGCACGAAATCCCAAAATTCTCGCAGAAGCAAGCACGGCCGCCAGAGGCTCACAGCTGTATGGAGAGACGGACGACGAAGCAGCGGCGCTGGCTTATGTTATATGGCAGAAGTTCGCCAGCAAGGACAACCCGACGGAGTTCATCGAACATGCCAATAGGGGGAGTGGGTTGGCAGATATGCTGGAGACGTTCAGGGATTCGTATGTCGAGCCATTGTTTGATCACCTCGACGAGGTTCTGGAAGACGGTAACGTCGTTCTAGCGACCTTAGTTCGCTACAAGAAGAAGGTTGAATGGTACAGGCGTAGTGAGGTTTTGTCTCTGTACGAGGAAGACACGTCGCGGGGGGAGAAACGTCTTGCTAAGCATATGTATGAATTCCTTTTCGATCAAGGACTGCCGTTTCATGTAGAACCCGCCGCCGCGTCTGGCCGCCCCGACGTTGTCTCGCTTGAAGATTCAGAGCAACCGTTCACTGGGGATGTTAAGATCTTTGATCCGGACAGCGGCCGGGGACCTTCATATATCAGGAAGGGCTTTTATCAAGTTTACCGCTACTGTTGGGACTACAACCAACCAATTGGTCACCTCATTGTGTTCAACGTTTCCAGCAAGCAGTTGCGAGTGGAATTGCCATCGCAACCTGATGGCGTGCCACGATTTGAATACAACCATAAGACCATCTTCCTCACCGTTATTGATGTGCACGAACATCGGGGGACCGCAAGTACCAGAGGCATTGCGGACACGGTTACGATTTCGGCTGATGAACTAATTCGTGAGGTGGAGGCCGAACCTGAGGAGGTGGCTGAGGCGGAATCCACCCCGAACAGCTAGACGCGCGGGACATCATTCTCTCTCCATGGTCAGGCGGGTGACCCAGGCAATCATCCTGAGGGTGCACCATCCAAGCCGGTTTTGCTTGGGTGGGGATTTTGGTTTATGTTACGCCGTGCGAATGCGGGTATGAGTAAGTCGGTCGGCAGACTCTTTGGATTCGTTTCTACCGCGCGTGTGAAGGTTGCAGAACCATCTCAAACAAGCTTGGGCCGGGCACCCGCAGAATGTTACGGCCGGACCCCCGCCGATCCGGATGAAACTGTTTCACAACGTCGCGAGCTGACTAAGCCGGTGTACACTCGACGCCGCCTTTTGAAGTCAAGAGGAGATTCGTGATTGATAGGCTACATAAATCGTTACCGCTCTTAGTGCTTCTGTTGTTCTCCTCTACTCTGGCGCTGGCTGCCGATCACGTGGCCATCGCGTGTGTTGGTGGGAAGGTGTACCCGTCGCCGACAACTCCTGCGATCGAAAATGCCGTTTTACTGATCGAAGACGGCAGGATCTCCACAGTCGCAACACAATCCCAAGTCAAGTACGATCTGCCCCAGTCGGCACAGAGGCTCAACTGCAAGGGCAAGGTGATCGTCGCCGGATTCTGGAACAGCCATGTGCACTTCGAAGCTGGATGGCAGGATGCGGCGAACGTTCCCCCATCAAAGCTCGAGGCCCACATACAAGAAATGCTGATCCGCTGGGGCGTCACGACGGTTTGGGACCTGGGTTCACAGCCTAACAACACGATGACGATTCGGCGGATGGTTGAAGCCGGGGATATCTCTGGGCCGAAAATCCTGATGGCTGGCGATATTTTTCCCAAGAACGGGCACCCGGTTTATTTGCCGCCCGAGATGCAACTTCCCGAAGCCGCCAGCCCAGAAGAGGCCCAACAAATGGCGCAACAATATCTGAAGATGGGCCTCGACGGCATCAAGCTCTTCACCGGAGCATTCATGGGAGCGAAGCCGACGGTGAATATGGACACAGCAATCGTGAAAGCGGCAGTGGATGTGGCCCACGCGCAAGGCAAGCCGGTCTTCACGCATCCGCAGAATCGAATTGGAGTGGACAACGCACTGGCCGGCGGCGTCGATATATTAGCGCACACCATTCCTACCGAGGGTCAATTCACGCCGGAAGAATTGGCACGCATGAAGCGGCAGCACACCGCATTGATTCCAACGCTGACCCTATGGACTACTGTGGTTCAAGATCCTGCGGTGGCAGATCGGTTGGTCCAGGCGGGGGTCAACGAGTTGAAGCAGTATTTCTCCGAAGGCGGAACTATCCTGTTCGGCACTGACGTGGGTTTTCAGTCCAAGTACGACACCACCGAAGAGTTCGAGTTCATGGGACGAGCAATGCCATGGCGCGACATTTTGGCTTCTCTTACCACGAACCCAAGCCAGTTTTTCAAGGCGACCAACAAAGGACGGATCGAGAAGGGCATGGACGCCGACATTGTAGTGCTCGATGCCGATCCCGCTGCGGATGTGCGGAACTTTGCCAAGGTGGCGTACACGATTCGCGCCGGGAAGATAATCTACTCCGGTTCCACGAAATTGCGATAGAACGCGTCGGGTCGCTTGGTTTCGCAACTCCTAGGCAGTTGGAGGCAAGACTTGAAAGCGCCGAGGCTTAATCGAATCGCTTCTATTCTCTTGCTGCTTTTTGACGTCGGACATACGCTTGGTTTTCGCCGGCCCCGTGCTTCATGAAGAGGGGCTCGAATGGAACCGGCATCCAGCGGCCAGCTCGCTTTATGGTTTGCGATACAGTTGCGTGCGAGCGTACATCGGCGGGTGGCGGAAGCAATCATCATGTGGCTGCCCCATCCAGACCGGTTTTGCTTGGATGGGGATTCTTGTTTGGCATCTCGCCCACGCCCTCTACTTCAGCACCTTGCCCAACGCGGTTCGCTGATGGGTCAGGAATGCCTCCATGCGCTCGCGGACGACACTGGCCACATCGGCGGGGTTCAGTGTTGCGGCACGTAGCAGCCGATCCTTTACGGCTTCCGCCGGCTGCGACGCGGCCATCTGGGTCTCGAGGAACTGGCTCAGCGACAGCAACGCCTGCTGATGCTCAGTGAGCGGAGTTGTCTGCGGTGTGACCGCCAGGGGCGCGATCTGCGAAAACAGCGCCGGTGTGTCGTCCCTGGCCTGGGCAAGAAACTGCTGGTCGAAGCTGTTAGCTTGTGGCACTCGAAAACCGAGCGCGCTTAGGTTGAGCTTGAACTTGGCTCCAACGTAGTGAAGGGTGCTGGTGTGGTCGTACTTGGTGTGGGTTACGCCCGCAGCGACCCAAGGCGAAACAAGAATGGCGGGAACGCGAATCCCGAGTTGGTTGAAGGCGAACTTACCGGTATTTCCATCCGGCGCAACGGTTGCGCCCAGGGCAGGGTCATTCGGATCGGGCCAAACGTGGTCGTAGAATCCGCCATGCTCGTCGTAGACGATGATCAACAGCGTGCTGCTCCAAAGATCGGCGTTACTCCGTATGGCGTTGTAAACCTTCGCAATCAGGACCTCGCCGTTTTGCACGCCATGGACGGGATGCTGGTCGCTCTCATTGGGAGCGAAGTAGTGCGGTTCGATGAACGTGTAGGCGGGAAACTGGCTGGCTGGCCGGGCCGCGTCGTGCACGAAGTCGTCGTCGAAACGATGGTAGTGGCCTGGATGCTGCAGTTGATGGGTGAGCAGCAGACTCTGGGCGATGTCGCCGTAATAAATCCTCCAACTTACATTGGCCGTCGACAGCAGGTCGTACACCGTGGTCTGGTCGTAAGCGTGAAACAGCGTGGGCAGAAAGTTCATGTCCACGTGACCCTTGGACGTCCCACTGTGTGCGAACAAGCGGTTGGGCCAGGTAGGGCCAGGCAGCGATGAGAACCATCGATCGCAAACCAGAAAATTCCTGGCCAGCGTGTGCAGCGAATTCAAGCTGCCCAATGGAAAGTAGTTCATGATCTGCTGCAGCGCGTCCGCTGTGGCATGAGGGTAGGCATGCCCGAAGCTGTTAACGAAACCCGAATTGTTACTGTCCATCTGGCTAAGAACGTCGCTGTTGTCGTGCTTGGGATCGTCGCCGCCAAGCTTCGTGTCGTCGGAGCCGGCCTTCTGCGTAAAAGGGATAGGCGGAGGCGGAGGTGTTCCCGACATTTGGAAATTATTCTGGCGCGGGTGATTGGGATCAATGCCGTCGATCTGGGAGTTGACCGTATGCATGCAACCCAGCATCTGATCGAAGGAGCGGTTTTCCATCATGAGGACGACGATATGTTGGATGTTGTCAGGCATGGACTACCTCGTCGACTTGTCGTGGGAGCGCGGGTGGTCAGGCTACCATCGTGAGGGTGCCCTCTTCAAGTTGGTTGTGGAATCTTCGCTTCATGACGGTCCGTGCGATGCGATCATGGGCTAAATCGGGCAGCAGTCGCTAAAAGATCTTTTCCCAATTGAGCTTGATCTGCGGATGCTCTCGCGTTCCTGCGACGCTGACGGGAAGATACGTGCCCGCCCCGTGCTTCATGAACAGGGGATCGAATGGAACCAGCATCCAGCGGCCAGCCCCTTTCATTGTCTGTGAGACGGTTGCGTGCAGGCGCACGTCGCCGACAAAGTTAAGCTGTTCGCTACGCAAACCGTACGACCCTTTCATCTGCACGGCCGCGCCCGGAACAACGAACTGCAGCTTGCCAAAGCTCAAGGTTGTTCTTCGCAACTGGAAGTCTCCCATGAATTCGGCGGCAACATTCTCGATGCTTTGATCAGCAGGTTTACCCTGGCCTCGGCGGCTGAGCTCAGCGATGGCACCGCTTACTTTGCTGTCGCTGAAGCGCGCATCGGATACACCAAATCCGCCTTTCATGAGCATCTTATGTAGTACTGGTGTTTTGTCTGGAGGCAGCGTCAACTTGGCTTGAAGTTCCAGCTTTCCGGTTAGCATCGCCGGTTCCGACTTTGAGGCCAGCGCCAGAACATCCTGCACCCGGGCATCGTCGATATCAATATCCAACGCGATAGTCTTGCCTTTTTGACCTGGGCTACTCGCCACCTCGCCTTTCGTGATGACGCTTGATTTCAGAAAGTGTGCCTTCACCGGCCGCAGATAGGTGTTGCCGTTGGTACCGTCGACGACCGCATGAAACTCCGTGGTCAGGTGCACGGCCCGGCCGCCGCGATCCACTTGAAAATCGGGAACGTCGGTAGTGCCATCGACAACAATGTTGTGCAGGGTGCCGTCGTAATCGCCGGTGGACGACAAGATTCCGGAAAGCCCATTGAAGACCGACAGATCGGCATGCTGAAAGGTGTAATGGCCGTCAACCTTGGTCGAGGAAGGCTCGTCCAGGTTCAACGGTCCGAAGCGTCCGGTGGTTTCAATTAATCCGGGTGGCGTCGGATTGGAGAGTTCGGCGCGGAATTTCATCGGCTGTCCGATACCGGCGCTATGCAACGTTAACTTGCGGATATCGAACCGCATTGGTTCCTTCTTTGGATCCTTGCGCAAGACATAGAGCTCAGTGCCATCGGCGTCCATCTGGTCGATCACGAAGTTAGCCAGATGAGTGTGGCCTTTCGGCTTCTTGCCAGGCGCGCTAGTCCCCTTGGGAGGAGTGTTTACTTGCAATCCGTCAAGTTTCACCGAGCTGACGTGAATGGGAGTACGCAGCAGTTCGAAGCATCCAGCCTTGATGGTGACATGCTTCACGGTGATGAGCGGGGGCAGGCCGCTATCTCCGCGATTGGGCAACACGAAGTTGTCCGCCGTGGCACGAAACATTGGGATGAGCGTGACCCGAAGATTTTGCAGCTGGACGTCGCTTTGATAATGCTCACGCAAAGCAAGCAAGATGCGGTCCTGAAGCCAGCTTTCGACTGGCGCTGGAACGGTGAGCAGGAATACAAATCCAATCGCACCGGCGACGACCAGCGCCAGCACCAACCACCAGACTATCCAACGTTGGCGATGAGTGGGCATGGACAACGTTGGATGGATGCAAGCTCGCTCGGTTCCGGCTAAACAACGAGGGCGGCGCGAATCTCCTTCACGATCTGCGGCACCGGCGGTCCAACGTCGATCGTCACTGCATCTTTTGGCTCTTCGAGGGTCTCAAACTGGCTGCCCAGCAGATCAGGATTCATGTAATGCCCGTGGCGCGAAGCTAGTCGCTGGGCAATCAAGTCGAAGCTGCCACGCAGGTACACAAACTTGACCTGCGGATTGACCTGCAAAATCTCGCGATACGAAGCCTTCAGCGCCGAGCATGCCAGTACGACATTGTCGCCAGCCGCAAGCCACTCGGTGATGGCGCGACGTAAAGACTGAAGCCAGGGCGCGCGGTCTTCATCGGTTAGCGGAATGCCCGCGTGCATCTTGGCAATGTTGATGGCAGAATGGAAGTCGTCACCTTCGGCGAAGCGCCACTGTAGCTCCTGGGCAAGCGCTCGCCCGATGGTGGTCTTGCCCACGCCACTCACTCCCATGAGAATAATGATCATGTTGTGTGCCTGATGTTGGCGACCGACGACCAGTAGAGTTCGCAGTCGAAGGACCCCTATTACTGCAGAAATCAGAACGTGGCGGCCTTTGCTTCCCCCGCTGAGGTCACAGACCTCAGCGGCGGAAACGTTTTTCTTTCTTGCCGTGAACGCGGGCCTGAAGGCCCGCTCTACCCGAACTCGGCTTACACCAATTCCTAAACTGCCCTAGTCGCTCGCCTGCCTCTGCTCGCCACCAAGGATAAAGTGTTCGATCGCGTAGGCAAAACCGTCTTCTGTGTTGCTGTTTGTAACGTGCGTGGCCTGCCTCTTGACTTCCTCACTCGCATTGCCCATGGCTATGCTTACACCGCTGTTGTGAAACATCAGCACATCAGTCGGCATATCGCCAATGGTGGCAATCTGTTCCGCCGGAATGTTCAGCATCTTCGATAAAGTGGCGATGACCATCCCTTTGTTAGCATCGGCATGGGTGACGTCGAGGTAGTAGTCGGACGAACGAGTCGCCGAAATTGCCGGGCAACACAAGCTGTCAAGTTCAGATTGGATACGCTTCACCGCCTCGTAGTCGTCGCTGACACCGACCAACTTTAATATGTGAAACTGCGACGTGTCGTAGGTGTCGAGCGGCGTGGCTTGGTATCGCATCAATGCTTCCTGGCTCCGCACGTGCGGACCGGACGGATTGCTGACGTACCAATCCATCTCCGTGTATACCCACAGGTCGAGCGGACTCTTGCGGATGTGATCGGCCACGGTCTGCGCGTCCGAAGGCGTCATCGGCAATTGGTGCAAGGGCTTGCAATCAGGATCAATCATTAATGCCCCATTGAAACAGGCCGATGGTTCGGAGATATGGAGATCGCGTAGCAGTGACTGGGTGAGGCGTGGCGGCCTTGCGCTGGCAATGGTGAATCGAATGCCCGCCTGCTTGAGGCGGCGCACTGCTGCGGGCGCACCAAAACTAAGCTTCTTTTCTGGATCAAGCAGCGTGCCGTCAACATCCGACACGACTAATGTCACCTTAGACTGGGCGTCTGTCCCAGCCATTACAAGTCCTCAGAGCCATCCCGCTTCAGTTGGCGCCAGCGATGACGATCATATTGGATGAGCCCGTCGGCAGCCTGCGGGCCTTCACTGCCAGCGGCATAGTTGGGAAATTGCGGAGGCGGCAGCTCAGTCCATGCCTCTTCGATAGGGGTAATAATGCGCCACTCGGCCTCCACCTCATCGCGACGTGTAAACAGCGTCGCGTCTCCCCGCATGGCATCCAGCAACAGCGTTTCATAGGCCGCCGGGGTTTCCCCACCGAAAGCATCGCGGTACGAAAAATCCATGTTCACACGGATGGCGTGCATTTGGGGCCCAGGCTGCTTGGCTCCAAAGCTCACCGCGATGCCTTCGTTCGGCTGAATGCGCATGGTGATGACATTGTGGTGGACGTCACCGGGACTGCGAGAGAACAGGGCTTGCGGCGTGCGCTTGAAGTGGACCGCGATCTCGGTTAACTGGTTGGCCAGCCGCTTGCCGGCCCGCACATAGAAAGGAACTCCCGCCCAGCGCCAATTGTCGATATGGAATTCGACCGCAACATAAGTCTCGGTGCGTGAATTCGGATCGACTCCGTTTTCCTGGCGGTAGCCGGGCACCGGCTTGCCGTCGATCTCTCCTGGCCCGTATTGTCCGCGGACGGTGCGGCGCTCCACCTGGCCCTTCGACATGGGTGCAATGGCGCGCAGCACTTCTACCTTGTGGCCGCGGACGGCGTCGGCGTCGAAGGCAACCGGAGGTTCCATCGCGGTCAACGTCAGCAGCTGCAGGAGATGATTCGCCACCATATCGCGCAGCGCCCCCGTCTCTTCATAAAACGCCGCGCGATTCTCCACTCCCAGGGTTTCAGAGGCGGTAATTTCAATGTATTCGATGTAATTTCGGTTCCACACCGGCTCGAACATCGAGTTACCGAAGCGGAACATCATGATGTTCTGCACGGTCTCTTTGCCCAGGTAGTGATCAATGCGGTAAACCGATGGCTCATCGAACACGCGCGACACAATTTCATTCAGCTGGTGCGCGCTTCTCAGATCGCGGCCGAAGGGTTTCTCCAAAATGATTCGTGTCCACCCTTCCGTGTTGTGCGCCAGCCCTGCGGCGCCGAGACCTTCAACAATCGGTGGTGCCAGCGAGGCCGAGGTCGAGATGTAGAACAACACATTCTTGCTTGCGCCATTCTTCTGCATCTCTTCCAGCTTTGCCTTCAGGCGGGGGTAGAACTCTGGCTGGTTGGCGTCGCCGACCAAGTAATGCAGGCGCTTGGCAAAGTCGTTCCAGCCCTCGTCGGTGAAGTTGCGTGCGTCCTTCGAGCTGGCGGCGCCGTCGCGCAGCCGCTGCCTTAACTCATCATCGGTCAGCTTGGTGCGCCCAATGCCGAGCACGTCGAAGTTGCGGCTGGTGCAACCGAAGCAAGCCAGATCGTAGAGCGCAGGGATCAACTTGCGATGGGTCAGGTCGCCAGTCGCGCCGAAGATAACCAGCAGGCACGAGTCACCCTGAGGCAGTGAAACGCGTGCAAGTTTGTGCGGCTTTGGTTGGACGAGTGTGCTCATGTTCATCCGGCTCTATTCGAATCGAGAATGGAATTCGTCGTGCGTATGCGTCGCTCGTTACTGACGAGCGCCGGCTTCCGCGGTGGCGGCCTGCGACACCGCGGCCTTTATCAGCACGAGCAGGCGGCGGAGGCCCTTTTCCACGTCGCGTCCCAGGTCAACCCGAATGGCCCGGCGACCCCGCGCCACCAGCGACTCGAAATCGCCCAGCGCTTGCGCCTGTTTGAGCACCGCAAAGGAGAATTTCTCGCCGGGTATTTCGATGTCATTGATGTCCTCGGATGTAATCTGGACAAACACGCCGGTATCGGGACCACCCTTGTGCAATTGCCCGGTGGAGTGGAGAAAGCGAGGTCCGTAGCCGCTAGTGGTCGCAACTTTCTTTTCGTCACGCACGGCGATGCGAACCTGCTGCAACAAGCCTTCGTAGTTGTTCAACTCTTCAATATATTGCGTGACCGCGAAGTAATCGCCCGGCTTGATACGCGAGAGATGAGCGGTGAAGATCTCCTGCATGGACGAACCACCGCGCCGCAGTAAATCTCGAGTAGCTTCGTCGCCGAAGACGCGCATCGATTCCTCGGCAATAATCAGCTTCTGCTGCGCCAGCGACCCATTCTGTACATACTCGCCGAGCAGACGTTTGGTGTTGTCCTTCGACTCCTGCACATTGGGCTGATCGAATGGATCGACAGCCAGCAGCGCACCCGCAATGGCGGTGGCAAATTCCCACAGGAAAAATTCCTCGCCCAGATCAAGAGGATCGTTCAACCCATGGCGCAGCACCGGATGGCCGCCCGCCTCCAGCGCTGCCAGCTTGGCATCGATGTCGCCGGTCTTGGACGACTCTGTGTGAATGAATGCAAACACGCGATCGTCGCCGTAATCGTCAGGCGAACCCAGCGGCTCGCCGGCCACCGGCACAATGCCCTTTCCTTCCTTGCCGGTGCTCTCGGCAATGAGCTGTTCGATCCAGAGGCCCAGCGAGTCAAGCGGCGCTGGCGTCACCAACGTCAGCTTGTTACGCCCCGCTTTCGCAAGCGACCCGAGGACCGCGCCCAGCCGTGCACCCGGATTTTCGTTGATGCCGACTGGTCCCACGCATGCATGCTGAGCTTGCAGGGCGTGTTCGAGGAACGTCTTCACGTCTCCGCCCATTACAGCAAATGGCACCATGCCCGAGTAGGACAGCGCCGAATAGCGACCGCCAATGTCGGGCACGTTCATAAAAACGCGGCGAAAGTGATGGTGCGCGGCGTCCTTCGCGAGTTGGGTCCCGGGATCGGTTACGGCTACAAAGTTCCCACCCGCCGCGTCGCCCTTGACCCGCTTTACCCGATCGTGGAAATAACGCTGAAACATCTGCGGTTCGGTTGTATCGCCCGACTTCGACGACACAATGAACAGAGTCCTGCCCACATTGATCTTCTGTTCCAGATGGCGAATGGCCGTCGGCACGGTAGAGTCGAGGACGCAGAGCTGTGGGTAGCCGTCTTTCCTGCCGAAGGTGCGGCCGAGCACCTCTGGACCCAGACTCGATCCGCCCACCCCCAGCACCACGGCATATTCGAATTCAGCCTTGCGGATTTCCTCAGCAAACGCGACCAGCTCCGCAATATGGGGCTGCACGGCCTCGGCAAGTCTTAGCCAGCCCAAGGAGTCGCGAATGATGTGCTCGTGCCCAGGATCGTTCTTCCACACTGTGGGGTCTTTCTTCCACATGCGGGTGACGACCTTCTGCTGGTCGAGCTCCTTGAGGGATCTTTCGAAGTCGCCTTGATATTTACCGAGCGCCGCGCCGTGACGCGCAATGATAGACCGCACCACCTCGACACGACGGGCTTCAATCACTTCGAACAGTTCGTCGAACGATCCCGAAAATGAGGCTACGCCCTCTTCGGTCAGCTTCGTGGTGACCGCCGTCATGTCGATGCCCACTGCCTTCAGCTCGTCGAAGATGTGACGGGCATCGTCGATTCCGGTATCCAGCGTTGGCTTCACCGTACCGTGATCGCGGAAGGCGTCCAGGGTTGCGGGGGGAGCAGTATTCACCGTGTCGGGCCCGATCAATGTGTCGAGATACATGGTGTCGGGATACACCGGATTCTTGGTGCTGGTGGACGCCCACAGCGGCCGTTGCACCCTGGCGCCCTTTTCCCGCAGCTTGGCAAAACGATCGCTGCCGAAGATGCGCTTGAACGATTCATAGGCTAACTTCGCGTTAGCGATCGCGGCCTTGCCCATGAGGGCATCGATGCGCTGCTTTTGCTGATCGTCAGTGGTCTTCTCGGCGAGTTGTCCGAGCTGCTTGTCTACCATGCTGTCTATGCGGCTGACGAAAAAGCTTGCCACCGAGGCTATGCGGTCCACTGGCAGCCCGGCGGCGACGCGGCGCTCCAGTCCTTTGATGTAGGCCTCAACAACCTGCTCGTACACCTCGACGGCGAAAATCAGCGTAATGTTAATGTTCAGCCCCGAGAAGAGCAGTTCCTCAATGGCAGGAAGGCCGGCAGGCGTGGCCGGAACCTTGATCATCACGTTGGGCCGATTTAGGTGGGCAAACAGCTTCTTCGCTTCTTCGATCGTAGCTTTGGTGTCGTTGGCGAGGAGCGGAGAAACCTCCAGGCTGATGAATCCGTCGGCGCCGTCGTTGGCGTCATAAACACCGCGTAGCACGTCGGCGGCGTTGCCAATGTCCTGGAGCACGATCTCTTCGTAGATCTGCGAAACGTCGCTCCCGCCGCGCGCCAGTTTTTCCAACTGTTCGGCATAGTCCTGGCTGCCGCTAATGGCTTTTTGGAAGATGGTCGGGTTCGAGGTCACGCCACGAAGCCCATCCTCGTCGATGAGGCGCTGGAGCCCTCCAGTCGTCAAAAGCGACCGGCTCAACTGATCAAGCCAAATACTCTGGCCCAAATCATGAAGCTGTAGTAACGGGTTGCTGCTCATTTCCGTCCTCGCAAATCTTGCTCTTCGAGCGCGGTAATTTTCGCCAGCCGACGCCGATGGCGCTCTTCGCCGGTGAATTTCGCACCCAGAAAGGTTCGTACCAAATCCAACGCGAGCTCTGGTCCGATGACCCGCGAGCCCAGGCAAAGCACATTCATGTTGTCATGTTCGACGCCTTGATGCGCCGAGTAACAATCGTGGCAGAGTGCGGCGCGAATGCCGGGTAGCTTGTTGGCCGCCACCGACGCACCGACGCCGCTGCCGCAGATCAGTACCGCGCGCTCTGCCTTGCCTTCGAGTACGGCCCGGCCCACGGCCTCCGCGTAATCGGGATAGTCGTCCGGCTTGCTGGGATCGTGAGTGCCGCAGTCCACAACTTCATGCCCCAGCCGTTTCAATTCGGCAATGACAGTTTCGTTGAGTGGAACGCCGGCGTGGTCAGCCCCTACAGCTATCTTCATGGTCATCGTACGCCTGCCCGATCAAGCTTTGATTTTTTTCAATACTTCCTGGGCCTTGGCCACCACGTCATCCACTGTGAAACCGAAATGCTTCAGCAGCTCTTTGTAAGGTGCGGATGCGCCAAAGTCTTTTCTGGCAATGACATACCCATCATTTCCAATGTATTCCTTCCATCCAAAATCGGTTCCCGCTTCCACGGCCACACGGGCTCGCACCTCAGGTGGAAGAACCTGGCGCTTGTAGTCGTCCGGCTGCTCCTCGAACAGTCTCCAGCAGGGCATGCTGACCACGCGCGCCTTAACACCGCTGGCGGTGAGCTTTTCGTAAGCGCCTACGCAAAGCTGTACTTCCGAGCCGGTTCCCATCAAGATGATGTCGGGAGTGCCTCCGGAATCCGCCATAATGTATGCGCCCTTGGCTAGACCGGCCGCCGATGCATACTTGGTGCGGTCGAAGGTCGGGACAGCTTGACGGGTCAGGACCAGCGCCACCGGTACCGTCTTTAACGGCATGATGTAGCGCCAGGCTTCGGCGACCTCGTTGGCGTCGGCCGGCCGAATAAGCAGCAAACGCGGAATGGCACGCACGGCCATGAGGTGTTCGATGGGCTGGTGCGTTGGGCCATCCTCGCCGAGGCAGAAGGAATCGTGCGTGTAGATCCAGATGACCGGCTGGTCCATCATCGCTGCCAGACGAAGCACCGGGCGCATGTAGTCGGAAAAGATAAAGAATGTCGCACCGTAGGGACGCAGGCCGGATAGCGCGATGCCGTTCACAATGGAACCCATGGCATGCTCGCGGATGCCAAAGTGGAAGTTGCGGCCTCCGTAATTGCCCTTCTCAAAGCTCGTAGTCTCGCTGAGTTTCGTTTTGGTCGAGGGGTCTAAGTCGGCCGCGCCGCCCAAGAGCCACGGCACGCGCTTCGCTATTGCGTTCAGCACCTTGCCACTGGAGTCGCGCGTGGCGAGACCTTTAGCGTCGGCAGGAAAGGATGGAATGTCTTTATCCCAGCCATCGGGCAATTCTCGCTTAATCATCTGCTGGAAGCTCTTCGCGAGATCGGGGAATGCTTTCGCCCACGCGTTGTAGCGACCATCCCAATCCCCCTCCCATTGGGCGCCGCGCTCGACGGCTTTGCCCATGTAGGCCTTCACCTCGTCGGGCACCAGGAAATGGGCGTCGGGCGGCCAGCCATAAGCTATCTTTGTAAGGCGAACCTCCTCTTCTCCCAGCGCTTCGCCGTGGGCCTCTTTGGTGTCCTGCCGATGAGGCGCGCCGTAGCCGATGTGGGTATCGACCACGATAAGCGTCGGACGACTGGACTCCCTTAGCGCCGCCTGAATGGTCACGTCAATCATGTCGAGATCGTTGACATCGCTGATGTGCAGCACATTCCAGTGCCAGGCCTCGAAACGCAGGGCGACATCATCGCTGAAAGCCAGCGACGTACTGCCCTCGATGGTGATGTGGTTGTTGTCGTAGAACCAGATTAGGTTTGAGAGTCCAAGATGTCCGGCGATCGACGCAGCTTCATTGCTCACGCCTTCCATCAAGTCGCCGTCACCGCAAAAGGCGTAAACACGGTAGTCGAACGGATTGTGGCCGTCCTTGTTGAACTGCGAGGCCAGCCAGCGCTGGGCGATTGCCATCCCGACCGAGTTACCAACGCCTTGACCCAGCGGCCCAGTGGTGGCCTCCGCACCCGGCACCAGTCCGTATTCAGGATGTCCCGGAGTCTTGGAGCCCCACTGCCGAAATTGCTTGATGTCGTCGAGCGAAAGATCGTACCCCGTTAGGTACAACATGGAATAAAGCAGCATGCAGGCGTGCCCGTTGGAGAGAATGAAGCGGTCGCGACCAGGCCAATGTGGGTTTCGTGGATTATGCCGCAGATAGCGGGTCCACAACGTAAAAGCCAGTGGGGCCAGAGCCATCGGAGCTCCCGGATGTCCGCTGTTGGCTTTCTGCACCGCGTCCATCGAGAGCGTACGAATCGTGTTGATGCACAGACAATTGAGCTGACGCTGCTCCTTCGTTTCATCGCCGAATCCGTCTTTAGGACACACCGGCATCGAAGCTGGCAAGCCCTTCGCGTTCAGTTGTTCCTTTTCCTGGGCACCGACTTCCACTTGGCTACTCACCCGTTGCCGCCTTTCTGCCTTCAATACTTTGCATTGCTGGTTGTACATTAACTTGATAATCGGTCCCTTGCCACTCGCTCTGTTGCCGCCAGAAAAAGGTAAAGCGCAAAGGCGCCCTTTGCGAGGGAGCGACCTCGATATCCGCAAATTCCACTCCCACCGCAGTCGGCTCGGAAGCCGTATCCTTCACCGTCTTCCATTCGTCATCACTCCAATGCAGCATAAACGGAGAAGAGGCTTGGACCCGCAGCAAACCTCCAGCGGGAATATTGCGGACCTGCCGATTCATCTTCCATATTTCGATTACCGGCCGTGGCTTATCGTTGCGATATCGCTCGGCTACCGCGTCGATTAAATCAAATACTCGGTTGTCCACAACCGAGCGCAACAATTTTACATACTCGGCGTGCGCCCACATCAGCGGGATCGCAGACCCCGTTGCACCACCGAACAGCAAGAAATTGTCAGGCATGTCGGGACCATCCCAAATCTGCTCCGGAATAAGCCCGATGCCTGTCGTGAAATTCTCAATGGCGCGCAAGTAAACATCGACATTGCGTCCCGCCGCAAGTTCGTAAGTGGCGCGCTCGCCCGTCAACAGCGGCCATGGACGTCCCACACCCCATCCGTCAAACGGCCCGCCGTCATCGCGCTGTCCGTATCCATCATGGTTGTAGCGCTTCCAGCAAGGACCCTTGGGCGTATCCACCTTCAACACCGCGTCCACCACTTTCAGGGAGTCCTCAATGAGAGGATCGCCAGCCTTACGCACGCCCAAGCGCACTAATTCGAGAAATCCCCCATCGACGATTTGGTTGGCTGGATAGCGGTAGCGATCTCCCGGACGCTGATTGGCCAGCACGAGTTCCCCAGTGTCGGGATTCTCATCGCCAGGGTCGTTCTGAGAACTATAAGCAGGATTGATGCGAATATAGTGCCGGGTGATGCCGGGAACCAACGTTCCTTTCTCCGTGACCGTCCACTTCTCGACGTGCGATTCAAGGAAGTCGGCATGGGTGCGAACAAATTCAGCACTACACTGGTCACCGCGTGCCTCGAGAAATTCCGCGGCACAGATCAAGGCCGCAATGTTGCTGGCCAGTGTGGACGGAGAGTAACCTGCAGCTTCCTCCCAACGCTCTTCGGATGTCGCCGGTCCTTCGCGAATCAGATAGCCGCAGGCGCGCAACACCGTCACGTAGGGATCGAAGTTGCCGAGTGCGTTGGCCTTCCATAGTCTCCACGCCAGAATGATGGGGAAAGAAACCTCGTCGAGCTGCACCCCAGTCCAGAAAGGACGCCCATCGATCCAAAAGTTCTGATAGAAGCCGCCATCTTCGCGTTGGGTTATGGCGAGGTAGATCATCGCTCGCAGCGGGGTTGCCGTGTCGCCCACAGCCAGCAGGGCAGTCGCCGCGTTTACCATGTCGCGCGTCCACACCAGGTGATAGCCGCCCAGATCGTCATCGCCCCTGTCTTCACCCCAGGGAATGCTCAAGCTGGCGATCATGGCTCCGGGATAGACCTTGTCCTCATGGGCCAGCAACAGATTCACGCTGCGGGCAAACAGCGATGAATCGCGGTGGTCAAGTTTGTCCATCAAGCCAAGCCGTTTGTTGGTGCGCTGCCATTGATCAAGGAAATTCTTTAGAGCTGTGTCGAACGGAATGCTGAGCGACTGAAACAGGGTGGCGGCAGCATTGTGGCCCGTATGGCCGAAACCGACGCCCAGGGTAAACTCGGTGCCGCGCGAGAGATCGACTTCCCCCGTTAGCGCCACATTGCCATCCAACGCAGCGTCATATTCCCAATTCATTTCAAAGTTGTGCGCCAGGTCCGTCCAGCCATCGTTCACGCCGACGTATCCACACGATGCTTTGCAGAAATGCGCAGTGGCGGCAAGCGCCAGGAAAGCGTTTTCGCGATACGCCATCAGGAACCTTCGTCCGCGCGCCTTCACCACCAGTGCATTGTTGTGATAACCGGCAATCTGCATATGAGGGGCACAGATGACGTACAGCCGCAGCCGTCCTTGCCATGCAGGCGCGACATTGAACTTGGTGTGCACCAGCAGACAGCTCAGGTGCGGATCGCCGATGATCACCTTCTCAATGGAGTAGCGCCCCTCCGGGTCTGAATTGGTGACCTTGAACCCCAGGCCGAAGGCGCCGAAGCAGTCCAGATGAGTTGCCATGTGCCGGCGCTCGTCGTGGAAGAACGTTTCGCCATCCGTAACCAGAAATTGCAGGTCGCGGATTTGCGGCGTGTCGATGGTGGGATAATAAACCTCGGTGACCACCCCGCTGGCCATGGTGTACCACACGCGACTGGAAACCGCGTATGCCGTCCCCACCGCGTCTTTAGCCCCCCGCGTCCAACGAGGCAGTATGCCCGGCCCGCCGGGCGCTAGATTGTTGCCGATCATCGTGTTTAGCATCTCTCGATTATTTGCCATCGCATTGCGTCCCCAGCTTTCGCAGTGTAACGCGAGAGTCAATTGTATGAGGAGAGGTGGACTTCTGCTAAACCATCAGATGAACTACGTGGAGAGTAGTTGCCAGAACGGGCTGGGTCCCGCCTCAAGGATCAGGGTAACGAGAGTCGTGAGTGTGGCCGCCGCAGGCGCCCAGCTGTGCACCGGTTAATCAAGCCCGGCGATTGCATTCTCTTTTTCGAAAGTAGGAGATGAGCGTACCCGAGGTCTTCCCACTCTTTGCTCACCCTCCTTATGCTGCTTATCTCTGCAATATCCAAGATTCGTTTTCGTTGTTCAATCGCTCGGAACGCACTTTCGATCCGCTTCGTTACTTCCCGCGGGTCTGATTCCAGAAGCGCCTCGTAGTATCTTGCGAGCCACTCTCTACCGTCTGGATCCCCTTCGGGGGGCGTCGTATTCGTGCGAAGCTTGGACCTCGCAAATAACGAGGCGACGGTCCCAAGAATTGTTCGAATTCGAAGCCAGACGCCCGAATCTGGGCTGCTGACCACTCCTTTGACGCGGATGAATGCCGGTGAATTCATAACTGTCCCCAACGATTCACTTCAATTGAGTCCTTTTGTCGACGCCTGAGGACTCGGTTCTTGCGGTTGAGCTTACCTGCCAACTCTCGCCCCGGTAAGTCTGGGATGGGATTCATCTCGTTTTTCTGCCCTTGCCATTTACGATGGGGCGCGGCTGGGCAGCGGATGCCTCAGAGCGGCCCTTTATATCGTGATACGATATAACCTATATGTCGCGTAGCCGTAGCCCTGCAGTCCGAAGGTCTGATCCAGGCTGATAAACCCGGGCTGGAAATTCATCTGCTGAAGCGCCTCGAAGCGAAACTGCACGCTTCCGGTAGCTAAGTCTGCTCACTTTCCTCGTGCCGTGACACATAACGCAGCCGGCATTCGCCATTCCGGCGGAGACCATCTCTTGGTCGGCCAATCTTCTTGCATATTCCACAATTTCACCCGCCCGTGACAGAAGTCATAGTAGCTGCGTGTCAGGGCCATTACTCTGCCTTTGAAGGCGGGCATAGACGCAATGCTGCGACACCCGCAGGAGGAATGGAAATGACAATCGCAACCACCAAAACCGTAGGCGAGATCGCTTCCGAGATGCCCAATGCCACGCGTGAGTTCGAAAAACTCGGAATCGACTACTGCTGTGGCGGAAACCGCACCTTGGGCGAGGCTTGCGCTGAAGCCAACATCTCCGTTGACGAGGCCCTCGCACGCTTGGAGAAAAGCCTGGCATCCGCTTCGCCTGGCACTAGCATGGACTGGCAGACTCAGTTGCTGGCCGACCTGATTGCTCATATCACCGGCACCCATCATGCCGTTGTGCGCGAAGAAAGCCCACGCATCGAGGCCCTCGCCGCCAAAGTGGTTGGGGTACACGGCAAGAATCACCCCGAACTCCTACAAGTGCAGCAAGTATTCTCCGCGCTCGCCGAAGAGCTCAGCGTTCATCTGATGAAGGAAGAGCAGATACTCTTCCCTTACGTAGTTCGCATGGAAGAAAGCGTGCTCGCGAAGGAACCCGCACCGCCGGCGATGTTCGGGACCGTGCTGAACCCGGTGCGCATGATGATGCAGGAGCACGACGGCGCAGGCGATGCGCTTCGAACTTTGCGCTCCATCACTCACGATTACGCGCTTCCGGAAGACGCGTGCATCAGCTATCGCACGCTCTATCAGGCGCTGCAGGGCTTTGAGTCCGACCTGCACCAGCACATTCACCTCGAAAACAACATCCTCTTCCCGCGCGCCGTCGCCATGGAAGGAAAACAATAGGCGGCCCGAGGAGAAAGCATGGCGGATGTGATTTCGATGGCTACGAAACGGCAGCAGGAATCTCCACAGGAGATTTTCAACCGCGTCAGTGCGCGCGAACAGAAGCTGTCGCGTCTGCTGATCTTCTATATCTCCGGGGGATTGCTGTTCATGCTGCTGCCCGGCACGTTTCTCGGCGTATGGAACCTGATCTCGATCAGCGGACAGCGCGCCGCCGAGAGTGTTTCGCCATCGTGGATCCAGGCGCATGGACTCGCGCAAGTCATGGGATGGATCGGCAGCTTCATCCTTGGCATCGGCTACTATTCAATTCCCAAATTACGCCACGACTTGCGGCCATTCGCTCTATGGCCGGCATGGCTCGCCGGCTCTCTTTGGATGGCGGGAGTGCTTCTGCGCTGGCTGGCGAATGTGTATCTGTGGCAATGGAGGGTGCTGCTGCCACTTTCAGCGGCATTCGAGTTGGCGGCGTTCCTCATGTTCTTTCGCGCTGTCTCGCAACATAAACCAACGGAAAGCGGCAAGCACACGCTGGAGACTTGGATCTTCGTAGTCATCGCCGGCACCCTCGGATTGCTGGCAACGTTGCTGCTCAACCTGGGTGCCTGTCTCTGGCTGTCGGTACGTGCGGCAGGCCCGGCGTTCCCCCAAAGCTTCGATCAACGTTTCTTGATTGTGGCGGCATGGGGCTTTATGGTGCACTTCGTGTGGGGCTTCAGCGCCAAGTGGCTGCCGGTTTTTCTGGGGACGCGCGATCCAAGGACCGGCTGGCTCGGTGCCGCCGTCGCGATGAACCTCACAGCCATTGGGTTCGGTCTGGCAGGCGCTTTTCGTAGCGCAACGCTTCTGTTCGTAGTTTCTTCGCTGTTGGCTAGCCTCGCCCTGCAAGTCTTCGCACGCCCGAAGAATCCGGCCAAAACACGGGGCGTCCACGCTAGTTTCCCATTTTTTGTTCGGTCGGCATACGTGTGGCTAATGATCGCCGCGCTGCTTGGGGTCTGGGCCGCAAACGCCAAAAACCCAACTGGCCTCTGGGGCGCCTCGCGTCACGCTCTCACCGTAGGCTTTGTTTCCATGATGGTGTTCTGCGTCGGGCAGCGCGTGCTTCCCGCGTTTTCTGGAATGCGCCTGTTGTTCAGCCCCAAATTGATGTTTGCGGCTCTGCTGTTGCTTACCTGCGGATGCGTGCTCCGCGTTGCCGGTGAGATCCTTGCCTACCAGAAGATCATGGCGGCGGCCTGGAGTTGGCTGCCCTACTCAGCCATTCTTGAACTCGCCGCAGTCACAATTTTCGCGTTCAACTTGGTTCTTACCTTCATACAAAAACCTGTATCCCGGCCATCGCTGGCGACACCTATTCAGGACTCGGCACGAGTGCAAGCCGCCGTCTAGCATTCAGATAGTTCCAGAAGGAGCTTATTCAGATTTGTCCTGGGTCTAGTGACCGGACACTCCCTTGACGATACGGGCACGCTTGACGAGGGCGACCAAAAGATCTGCCAATTGTGACCTATGTCATAGTTACGCGGTTCGCGTCTCTCATACTCTACGAGTGAAAGGATGCAGCTGTGCCTGCAATGCCGCAAACGGATTCGGGATCATCAGTTTCGGTCTTGGACAAAATCGAGGACACCACAGACTCCGCCTCGCCTTTTCTGGTCGGCGCGACAAGAAATTCCGCGTCCGCACGCAAGAAGCTCGTCCGCCGCGACGATCGCGAGTACTCGCAACCGCTGCGCCTGGCCGTGCAGCTCTTCCTGGTGGTCTTGAACCTGTGGGTCGGAATCCAATTCTATCTATGGGTACGTTGGGCGGAAACTGGTGGACGCGCGTTGGAAGTTTCGCGACCGGCTGGAGTCGAAGGGTGGCTGCCCATCGAAGGACTGATGCAGTTGAAGTACTTCCTGATGACCGGCAGCCTGCGCCGAGTGCACATCGCGGGGTTCTTCCTATTCACGTCGTTCCTTGCAATGTCGTTCGTCTTTCGCAAATCGTTTTGTAGTTGGCTGTGTCCAGTGGGAACCGTCTCTGAATACTTGTGGAAGCTGGGCCGCTCCACGTTTCGGCGGAATGTCCAGCTGCCGCGCTGGGCCGATATCAGCTTGCGCTCTCTGAAGTACATCCTGCTGAGCTTCTTCGCTTACGCCGTGGCAAGCATGTCGGCGGCGGCCATTGCCGAATTTCTCGGCAGCCCCTATGCGCTCATCGTTGACGTGCGGATGCTCAACTTCTTCCGTTACCTCGGCGGCACGGCAGCATTCGTTATCCTTGGCATAGTGATCGCGTCCATCTTCGTGCAGAACTTCTGGTGCCGCTACCTGTGCCCCTACGGAGCGTTCCTGGGACTGGCTGCGCTATTGAGTCCGGCCCGGATCACTCGCAACCCGGATAGCTGCATCGATTGCGCCAAATGCGCCAAGGCATGTCCCTCGGCACTACCCGTGGACAAGCTGGTGCAAATTCGCTCAGCCGAATGCACCGGATGCCTGGAGTGTGTAGCCGTCTGCCCGGCGAAAGACACGCTGGCGATGACCGTGCCCACCAGCTTGCGGAAGCGCCGCGCAATTCCGGCTTGGAGCATGGTCGCGGGAATTGCGATCATCTTCTTTGGCCTGATCGGCTATGCCAAGTTCACCGGTCATTGGAACACGAACCTGCCTAAGCAGGTCTACCTCCAGCTTGTGCCGAATGCGAGCGAGCAGCAGCACCCTATGACAAACGCGCAGTAGCGGCACTTTCACGATTCCACCATATTTGTTTGAACCACTGATGTATGCTGGCAGCGTTTTGATCTGGAACTTTTGATGCAACGGTCTTCGGCAGTGATAATCGCCCTGGCGGTTCTGCTTGGCATGGTGATCGGCCTTGGCGCCTACACCTTTATTTATGCTAAGGGATATTCCTATCTGACAAACAATCCCGCGGCCTGCGCCAATTGTCACGTCATGCAAGCGCAATACGAAGCTTGGCTGAAGTCGAGCCATCACTCATCTGCCACCTGCAACGATTGCCACACACCGCATAACATCATCGGCAAGTATGCGGTGAAGGCCAATAACGGATTTTGGCACTCCTTTTATTTCACCAGCGGCAATTATCCCGACACGATTGAGATCACGAAATTCGATCATAAGGTTGCGGAGAACGCCTGCCGCCGCTGTCACGAGAACATCACGGCGGAAATCGACGGCAATGTGGTCCATGGCAAAGCCGAAGGTTTGCAGTGCACCCGCTGCCACGATTCCGTGGGCCATTCAGAATCCGCCGCCGCCGAACTGAACCCACTGCTTACCCGGAGCTATCATGACTACTCCCCTAAGTGATTCCGATCGCCGCCGCTCTCGGCGTCTCTTCGTCACCGTTATTGTTCTGGCGGCGGTCGCATCGGTAGCGGTCACTGCGCTGCTGATCAATATCTTCGAACGCAAGCAGGAAGCCAAGAATCCCTTCTATCGCGTGGTCGAGTTGAACGATACCATCGATGATCCGGCAACCTGGGCCAAGAACTTCCCGCTCCAGTACGACCTTTACACTCGCACGGTCGACATGCAGCGCACCAAGTACGGCGGAAGCGAGGCGATGCCGCGCTCGCCCAGCGAAGCTGATCCGCGATCGGTAGTCGCGCGCTCGAGACTACAGGAAGACCCGCGACTGAAGACCATTTGGGCCGGATATTCCTTCTCGACGGATTACCGCGAGCGGCGCGGTCATGCCTACATGCTCGAAGACCAGACCTTCACCGAGCGCCAAAAGTTTAACCCGCCGGCCATGTGTATCAATTGCCACGCTTCCCTGGTGACCACTTTTCTGAAACTCGGCGACGGCGACCTGACCAAGGGGTTCAACTTCATCAGCGACACGCACATGACCTACCCGCAAATTCGCCAGTACGTAAAGCATCCGGTCGCCTGCATCGATTGTCACGATCCCAAAACCATGCAGTTGCGCATCACCCGTCCAGCTTTCATGGAAGGCATTCGCGCACTAAAGGCGTCGCAGGGAGTGCAGAACTACGACGTCAACACCATGGCCACGCGCCAGGAAATGCGTTCCTACGTGTGCGGCCAATGCCACGTGACCTACTACTTCCAGCCGCCGAACAAGCGCCTTACCTTCCCGTGGGCGAAGGGCCTGAAGGTTGAAGACATCATTGCCGTCGAGGACCAGAACAAAATCAACGAGTGGACGCATCCCGATAGCGGTGCCCAACTCATCAAGCCCCGGCATCCCGAGTTCGAGATGTGGAACCAGGGCGTCCACGCGCGCTCCGGTGTGGCTTGCGCGGACTGCCACATGCCGTACATGCGGCAGGGCGGACTCAAGATCAGTGATCATCAGATCAACAGCCCGCTGCTCAAGATCAATCGCTCGTGCCAGACTTGTCATCACTTTGCGGAGGAAGAGTTGAAGGCGCGAGTGGAAGATATCCAGGACCGCTTCTTCAACTTGCGCAATACGGCTCTCGATGCGCTGGTCGATCTGATCAACGACATCAAGGCCGAGAAGGCAAAGGGAGCTACGGACGCGCAACTGGCAGCGGCGCGCGATTACCAGCGCAAAGGCCAGTTCATGATTGACTTCGTAATGTCGGAAAACTCGATGGGCTTCCATGCCCCGCAGGAAGCGATGCGGATTCTCGGCGACGCCATCAACCTATGCCGTCTCGGACAGTTGAGCCTGCATGGCGGCCCGGCGCCCAGCCATAACCCGCCCAATATTGAAAACGTGTCGCCTGCGCCTGGTCCGGCAGCGTCGCCCACCAAACAAAGCAAGAAACGGGAGAAGCCATCGACGATCGCCCAGATGCAAACGCACTGAACCTCGATGATTCCTTTAAACGCATCAACGTGGGCATTGTCCGTCTAGTGGAGTTGAATCTCGTCTATCTGAAAATCGAACTTTCCCGCCTGTGGGCCGCCGGCAAAGAGAATCGCGGTGATATCACGTCCATCGGTCCCGTTGAATGCCGACAGCGGAAAGGTGAACTGCTTCCACTCCGGGCCGACAGTGAACGTCTGCTGAGCGGGCATTCTGCCGCCGCTTTCCGTAAACAACATGGTGCGGTAAGTCTTGCCGTCGCCTTTGGCCCAGAATGTGAGGCTTTTCTTCGACGACAGATTGGCGGGGGCAAATGGCTGCGCACCAGGCGAGAACATGACGCCCGCCCATGCGTAGGGCAGACCACCAGCGATCTCGCCGGAGACATCAAGCGCCTGCTTGCTGCCGTTTGCTCCACCGGGGACAACTTTCATGCTTCCGGTCGATTTTCCCCCAGCAATGCTGTCGGTGGAAACGCTCCAGCCCAAGCCGAAGTTGGCGTCAGGCTTGCCGCTTTCGAAGTCGCTGATTACGCCCGACTCGGAACCGGACGGCGCAGGGATACTCTTGGCTTTTTCAGCTTGTTCTTTCTGTTGCGCGATTTCAGTTCGGTAGGCCTCGCGATCATCCTGTACGCCCAGTTTCCAAACTGCAACAATATCGCGCGTAGCGGTAATGTCATGCGTGGGATCACCCTTCACCAGTAGCAAATCAGCGCGTTTGCCAGGCGCGATCTCTCCCCGGTCACTCAGGTGAAACTCTCTCGCCGGCACCGATGTAGCCGCTGCCAACGCCTGTTCGGGTGTCATTCCAGATCGCACCAGAAGTTGCAACTCGCGGTGAATGCTGGCGCCATGAGCGGTTCCGGGATTCGGACAATCTGTCCCTACCAACACCGGCACATGTGCCACCATCAATTCGCGAACGGTGTCTTCCGCATATTTCTCGCTCGGATGCGTCGGCAACTTGGGGAAGGCCCGTTTCAGGTTCGCGATGTTTGCCGGCGTGAGATAGGGCTCAAGCCTCGGATCGGTGGTGAGCGACTCACCGCTTGCGATGCCGCTGACGCTCTCAAGTACCGTCAGCGTAGGAACTACAAACGCATGATGCGCTACGACGAGGGGTACAAAATCAGGACTGGGCTCGCTATCCGCAAAAAGATGTGCCAGGCCGTCGGCTCCAGCATTGATCGCATCCTTCGCTCCCTGCTGGTCTCCGATGTGAACCACAGCTAGTTTGCCGCGCTTATGGGCCGCATCAACTAGAGCTTTCATCGTTTCTTTGCTAAGAGTGGGAAGGTGCACACCGTATGCTCTGCCATCGTCGTAGATAATCTTGATGTAGTCCGAGCCCTCGGCGATACGGGCGTCAACCCAGGCTTGCGCCTCTCCAGGAGACGTCAGCGTGGGCACGGGCATGCCGTACTCAGTTCCGTGACCGCCCGGTGCTGTTGCCAAGTAGCCGGCTGAGCGCAGGTCCGCCATATTCAGGTCCTGACCGTTGGCTTGCTCCTTCTTCACCTTCGTCGCGTAATGAGGATCGGTGAACATGTCCAATTCAGTCGTCACGCCAAATATGAGCGCCTCTTTTAAGGCGTCGCCCCAAGTGTGAGTATGCGAATCGATAAGCCCGGGCAGCAATGTGTCACCCGTGGCGTCCATGACCTTCGTGTCGGCAGATACCTTAACGTCCTTAGCCACGGCCTTGATCCGGCCGTTTTGAACCCATACATCTCCTGGGCCAAGCAGCTTTGTCCCGTCGAAGATTCGGGCATTGCGAATGACGAAGTTATTAGTTTGGTTTGGCAGCTCCTGCGCGAAACTGAGAGTGCAAGCGCTCAGAATCATGAATGCCAATAATGTAATTCCGCTGGTTTTCGCGCACGATTGGAAGCTCACGTCGTTCTCCTTTTCCACGAGTAAATGATCTGCGATGCCGCCGGGCGCCCGCCAGTGCCAAATGTCAGGGTAGTTAGCTGACAATTGTCATGTTGTGGCACATGGGAGAATTTTTCAGCGTGTGACATAAGTCATCTACATTCGGTCGCCACATTCCTATCCTGATTGCGGAGTATCAGCAATGGCCACAATTACCAAATCGACGAGCATTGCCGAGGTGCTGGAGCGTTGTCCGACGGCACGGCACATCTTCGATCAACACGGACTTCGAGGCTGTGGAGGCGAGCGTGGTCCCGCCGAATCTCTCGAATTCTTTGCCACCGTTCACCAGGCGGACCTTGGGGAACTGCTCCGCGAGTTGAACACGGAGATCGCGACCCCTTCGGCGCAAGTTTTGCCTTTCCAGGAAAGTGTTGCTGACTACATCTACCGGCGCTTTTTCAAGGCCGGTATTGCGGTAGTGCTCAGCATCGGCGCATTTTGGGGCGCTATTAATCTGCTGCAACTCGCCGTCGCGAGGGGCTTTGGCCGGCTCGATATGATGGCCCCCATTCACGCCCACGCGCATGCCATGATCTTCGGCTGGATGGGCCTGTTCGTCATGGGCTTCGCCTACCAGTCGTTTCCCCGCTTCAAGAACACGACCTTGTGGCATCCGGAACTGGCAAACCTAACCTTCTACCTGATGCTTGCCGGTATTGGGCTACGGGTTGTCGCGGAGATGCTCCGCCGTGGCACCTTAGCGATATCACTGGCGTCAGTGTCTGCCGCGGCCGAAGTGACGGCTATCGCGCTCTTTATCACCATTCTGATCAGCACCGCACGGAAGTCCATCGAACCGCCCGTCCACTACGAGAAGTTCATCTTCGCCGCATATTTCTGGTTTCTGGCGCAGGCGCTGCTCGACCCCATCCTGTTTTTCGCCAAGGCGACGTCCGCCTCTCAGGCGCAGCTGATCAGCCGCGTTGCCCTGCTCGACGGACCTTTGCGGGACATGCAGTTGCTCGGCTTCGGCGCGCTGATCATCGCGGGTGTCAGCCAACGATTTGTGCCTCACGTGTACGGGCTGCAAAGGCCGTCGCGCAGCCTCCACCGCCCGATCTTCATCCTTATCAACGGTGCACTTGTACTCGACATCGCCAGCTACGTTGCTCTTCGTCTCACCGGCCGCGCCGTCTTCATGTACACGCTCGAGTCTTGCGTATGTCCTGATGCTGGTATGGGCTTTACTGCTCGTGAAACAGCTCGGGATCTTCAGTCCTGCCGCCCAGCCTGATCGCACCCTCAAGTTTGTGCGTGGCGCTTATATCTGGCTCCTTGCTGCAGCCACAATGCTTCCCTTTTTCCTACCGTATGGACTCTTGACCGGCCAAGGCTTCGCACACAACTACATGGCTGCCTACCACCACGCTTACACGGTCGGCTTCATCAGTATGATGATCGTTGGGGTCGCATCCCGGGTCGTACCAATTCTCGCCGGGTTGGATGCCTCGCGCCTGAGCCGGCTGTGGGGCCCATTTCTCCTGCTCAATATTGGCTGCATTGGCCGTGTGTCACTGCAAATCACAGCTGACTGGCTCCCGCAGGTGGCTTTTCCGCTCGTCGGCTTGACCGGTTTCCTTGAAGTCGCGGCTTTGTCATGGTGGGGTATTGAGCTATGGCGAATCATGAGTATTGCCGCCAAACGACCGAAGCTGTTTGTAACTCCGGCTCAGCCGGCGCGCTCACAACTGATCTCGATTGCCAACTGACGAGTCGTGCTTAACCGCTCCCCGGTGGCAGTGTCAGAGTATTCACTGCCGGGGCCACTCGGGTGGTTCACACTCCGGGCACTGATGGTTGATGAACTCCAGCGTCTTCAATACTTCATCGGCACTGGGCAGATTCTTTCCGCCCCGGGCTTCGTAGACGGAAACAATTTCTCCGAAGCGATCGGTGACATAGATGACAGAACCGGGTCTACCATCTTCATCGACGGCACCCTTGAGCCGGTGCACTCTTCCATCATCGTCCACGAGCGCCGCAAACGGCAGTGTGGCCCATATGTTCAGAAGGTGGCTATCCTGGGAGCTATGCGGAAACACGGCGACCATGACCGCATCCTGTTCGGTGAAATCCTGGTAGCGTCCGGCAGCCTCTCGCAGAAAGTCCAGCTCTGCGCCTGCTTGCCCGGTAAAAACGAGAACTAGATTGGATCGCCCTCGATAATCCGATATTTGCACCCGTACACCCCGAGCTGAAGTCAGTATGAAGTCACGTATCAAATAGCCCGGCTTCTGAAGTCCTTCCTCAGGGTCAACTCTTCCTCCACCTCCCACTTCCGCCTGCAACATCACACCCTCGCGATCACTCCTTAAGGTTCGGATTGCAATTCTAGATCAATTCCGCAATACGGGTAGTGCGGGCCTGGCCCGCGTATAGGACAGAAAGAAAGATCGCTTAAGCGGGACATTTACTCTTGGCGAAGGCGGCGCCGAAGCGCCGCACTACCCGTACACGCCTAATACATTTATTGTGGCTCCTTCTAGTCTGCGAAAACCGGTACTTCCTCCTTGGTGCTCTTCCGGCGGCGGGGCAGGTGCGACAACAGCCAGAGCTGGAACCTGTCCATGTACAGATAAACGATAGGGGTAGTGTAGAGTGTCAACATTTGGCTCACGATAAGGCCGCCGACAATGGCAATGCCCAGCGGCCGACGCAACTCTGACCCCATGCCTCTTCCAAACGCCAGAGGCACGGCGCCCAACAGGGCCGCTCCGGTGGTCATCATGATAGGCCGGAAACGTAGCAGCGCTGCTTCATGGATAGAATCCTCGGAGCTCTTCCCTCGCCGTTCCTGCTCGAGCGCGAAATCGATCATCATGATGGCATTCTTCTTCACAATGCCGATCAGCAGAATGATGCCGATCAGCGAAATTACGTCCAACTCCATACGAAACAGCAGCAGCGCAAGCAACGCTCCCGTACCCGCCGAGGGCAAGGTCGACAATATTGTGATGGGATGAATGTAGCTCTCGTATAGGATACCGAGCACGATATAAACGGCCAGCAATGCCGCTAGGATTAGCAACGGCTCGCTGGACAGTGAATCCTGAAATGCCGCTGCAGTTCCAGCAAAGCTGCCATGAATGGACGCAGGCAGCCGCATCTGGCGTTCGGTTTCCTCGATAACCCGAGTTGCTTCGCCCAACGCCACCCCGGGCGCCAGATTGAAAGAAATGGTGACTGCCGGAAACTGGCCCTGGTGATTGACCGCCAAAGCCGTGTTCGACGGCCCAAAGTGGACGAAGGAAGAAAGCGGCACTTCATTGCCCTGGGCGATTACATAGACACTATTGAGCGAATCGGGAGTGCTCTTGAACCGGGGATCCACTTCCAGCACAACGTGATATTGGTTAAGCTTTTGATAGATGGTCGAAATCTCCCGCTGACCGAAGGCGTCATAGAGCGCGTTGTCGATCTGCGCCGGGGTAATGCCCATGCGGGCCGCGGTGTCACGATCGATGATTAGGTTCTCCTCCAGGCCATGCATTTGCTGATCGCTATTTACATCGCGCAATTGAGGCGCCTGCCGTAGTGCATCCAGCAGCCGCGGCGCCCATTCGTAGAGCTGCTTCAGGTCTTGCCCGGTCAGAGTGTACTGATATTCAGCGTTGGAGTGCCTGCCTCCAATGCGAAGGTCTTGCGACGCCGTCAGGTAGAGCGTGATCCCGGGAACGTGTGAGAGTTTGTCCCGCAGACGATCAATCACCTGATTCGCAGTTTCGTGGCGCTCACTGAGCGGCTTCAGTCCTATGTACATCCGTCCGGTGTTCTGCGAACCGCCGCCAACGTAAGCTGCTACCGTCTCCACCGTGGGATCGTTCTGCACAATCGCTGCCAGTCTCTCGGTTTTATCTTTCATGGCAGCGAATGAGATGTCCTGGTCGCCCATGATTGTGCCGCTTAGCCGGCCGATATCCTGCTCCGGAAAAAATCCTTTCGGAATGTAGATGAAGAGCGCCACGTTCACAGCCAAAGTGAGGATGGTAACCGCGAGTATGAATCTCTGGTGCTGCAGCACCCAACCGAGGGAATTCCGGTATCCACGATTCATCCAGTCAAAGCCGTGTTCGCTTATGCGGTACCAGAGACCATGCATCTTGGGATCGTGCGGCTTTAGAAATCTCGCACACAGCATGGGCGTGGTGGTCAGCGAAGCGGCCAGCGACACGGCAATGGCCGCACTGATGGTGACCGCAAACTCGCGGAACAGTCTTCCCACGATGCCGCTCATCAGCCAGATAGGAATGAAGACTGCCATCAGGGAAACGCTCATGGAGATCACAGTGAAACTGATTTCCCGGGCTCCCTGCACGGCGGCGTCATGCGGGGCCATGCCACTTTCCACATGACGCATCACATTTTCAATCACCACGATGGCATCATCCACGACAAACCCGGTGGAAATGGTGAGCGCCATCAGAGAGAGGTTATCGAGGGAAAAGCCCCATACGTACAGGATGGCGAATGTTCCCGCGATCGAGAGCGGGACTGCGATGGCGGGGATCAGGGTGGCGCGTACCTCTCGCAAGAAAGCAAAAACAACCAGGATGACCAGCAGCACGGAGATGCAAAGCGTAATTTCAACGTCTGCAACCGATGCCCGTACGGTCTGGGTGCGGTCATTTTCAATCTCGAGTTTGACGGAGGCGGGCAACGATGCTTTCAAGTACGGCAGCGCCTCCTTGGCTCGATCGACAGTGTCGATGATGTTGGCTCCAGTCTGGCGAAAGATGAACACCAGGACGCTGGGCTTTCCGTTGAAGCTGCCGGCGTTGTAGACGTTCGAATAGGAATCTTCAATGTCCGCGACGTCCGCCAGACGTACAGGTGCACCATCGTGATACGCAAGGATGATTGGCCGGTAGTCTTTCGCCTTCTTAAGCTGGTCATTGGCGGTGACGAGCCAGCTTCGGCTGCCATTCGCGAGGCTGCCCTTGGCGAGATTGGCATTTTCCGCGGCGACCGCGCTCCGTACCGCCTCCAGGCCCAGGCCCAGTTTGTTGAGGATGGTGGGGTTTGCCTCGATTCGCACTGCTGGCTGCGATGATCCACCAATGAACACCTGCCCCACACCAGACACTTGGGAGAGCTTCTGGCCGATGATCGAATCGGCTGCGTCATAGATCTGATCCTGGGTCAGGGCGTCCGAGGTCAACGCGAGGATCAGGATTGGCGAGTCGGCAGGGTTGACCTTCCAGTACCACGGGTTGCTGGGCAGGTCAGCGGGCAGATACGCGCGGGCAAAGTTGATCGCCGCCTCGACATCGCGTGCGGCCCCGTTGATGTCGCGGTTCAAGTCAAACTGTAGGGTGATGCCGGTGGAACCGAGCTGGCTAACGGAGGTCATTTCGTTGACGCCCGCAATGCGACCGAACTGGCGCTCCAAAGGAGTCGCCACCGAAGAGGCCATGGTCTCTGGACTCGCTCCCGGAAGCGCAGCACCCACGAAAATCACGGGGAAGTCAACCTCGGGCAGCGGCGACACCGGTAAGTTCAGGAACGCCAGGCCTCCCGCCAGCAGCAGCGCAATCGTCAGGAGAGTGGTGGCAACCGGGCGCTCGATCGCTTTGGTGGAGATGCTCATCTCGAAGGTTCAGACCTACCTGTCGGCAAGAGCCCAAGTTCGCGCCACCGGCATGGCCGGCAGAGCATCGCACTACCAGCAGCGCCGAATGCGCCCGACCCTAAATATCGTACTACGATACTGCTCCGCGGCGAGGCCGTTTGGGTCCAAACGCAGTCACCGTGTTTTCTCAAAGCACGGGCTCGAGCTACTGCTTGTAACTCAATTGCATCCAAGTGTTTGGCCATGATCCGAATTATTACCATCGAGCGCGAGTATGGCTGCGGGGCCGCGGGGATTGCCCGCGAGCTGGCCGCACGGCTGGGCTGGAAACTGTGGGATGAACTGCTCACCCAGGAGATCGCGCGCCTCGCCAAATGCGACCAATCCGATGTAAGACAACATGAAGAGCGCCGCGACTCTCTCTATTACCGCCTGTTCAAGTCCTTCGCTCTGGGAAGTTGGGAAGGCACCCCGGACGCATCGTCGGTGGAAATGCTGGATGCCGACAGCATCGTCCGGTTGTCAGAGCGGGTGGTACAACAAGCGGCTGACGCCGGCAACTGCGTAATTGTCGGACGGGGTTCCCAACATTTCCTCCGAGCTCGCAAAGACACGCTGCGTTTCTTTTTGTATGCTTACAGAGCAGAAAAAATCCGCCGCCTGATTTCGCAAGGCAAGACAGAAACCGATGCCGCCCGGTTGGTGGATACCGTCGACCGTGAGCGCGCCTCTTTTATCAAGAAGTATTTCCATGTCAACTGGCCCAACCGTTCGCTCTACCATGCCTTGCTCAACACCGCGAATGGCGACGAAACCGTGATTCTTGCGATCATGGGTTTCCTCGAGGAGAGCCAGTCAATACCGCATTAGTGCCGCCCGTTCCGTGTTTTCGATGTTGCTCTGAAAGCACTTGCGAAGCCCTAATGTTTTCCGGGAAGCAGGCTGGTCAACAGATCGACGACGCGCTCCGTAGCACCATCGGTCTGCGACCATGGATTTGGCTGCCGCACCACGTACAACCTGCCGCGTTTATCGAGCACTTCGTAGCTGCTGCGCCCGCTGGGTTCGCGGTAGAAGCGGATTGCGATCACTGCCTTGCCCACATGCAGGTTGGTTACGGTAATCTCAGGCAGCCAACCTGGCAGGTGTGGATCGACGATCAGAAGATTAAGCGGCGCATATGGATAAAGACCTAGCATCGCCTGCAGCAGTGCGAAGACTGCGGAGGCCGACCAGGCCTGCGGCCAGCAAGTCTTGGGATACAACGCCGGGAACGGATGAGCATCGTCCCGTTGATGGCCAGAGAACACCTCCGGCAGACGATGGAAGGCAAACATCTGCGCGGCGTCGAAGATACCGCGCGCGAGTGTGTTGACGGCGTCGTGATATCCGTAACGCATCAGTCCCATGACGAAACTACCGTGTTCAACTGGCCATACCGATCCGCGATGATAGCTGAACGGGTTAAAGGCGGGATGTTCTGACGATAACGTGCGCAATCCCCACCCTGTGAACAGGTCAGGCTGTAACATGCGCCGCATGACATACTCAGCCACGCGAACTGTCAACAATCCCAGTGGTAAGACAATGACCGGGATCGCAACTGATTGAGCGGATCTGCTTGCGCTCCGGTCCCAGACCCATGGCGAAGTACCGTTCATCCGGCATCCAAAAAACTTCGTTGAAGCGCTTCTTCAACTCCGACGCCTGATGGAACAGGCGCTTCGCTTCTTCGCGGCGGTCAAGCCACCACAGCACTTCGGAAAGGTGCAGTTTGGCGGCATAAGCGAACCCCTGTTCCTCCACCGTCGAGATGGGCGGTTCAACCTGTTCGCCGTTGGCATCCACGATGGCGTCGCCTGAATCTTTCCAGCCCTGGTTCTTGGTTCCCTGGGTGGAATGGGTGAGGTAGGCGTAGAAGCCGTCGTGATTGAAGTCGCCATATTGGTCGCACCATTCAAGCCCGCGCAGCGCCGGATCGATGAGCGGAGCAACCGCCTCCTTGTCGCCGGTCCAGTGCCACAGCTCGGCTAGGACGATTGCATAAAACTTGCTTGTAGTGGCGGAGCCGTAATAGCGGGAGCGCGGGTTGTATCGCAGCGCAGCCAGCGGGCCGGTATGGGCTTCATGCAGCATTCGCCCGGGCTCCTCGTCGCGCCAGTCGTTGACTACAGTTCCCTGCCAGCGCGGCAATTCCTGCAAAGTTCCGCGCATGATCTGGTCGCTGGAGATGGCCGCTTGCCACGACGCGGTCAGCGTGTCGCGACCGAACAATGCAATGTAAATCGGCAAGCCAGCGGCCACGGTCCACGAGTTGTATCCGTGGTCAAAATCGAAGAGGCGCAAAGCCGCCAAGTCACTTTTCGCCTGCTCTAAGGTATCGGCGACCAGTTGCGACAAGTCTTCGGAACGCGCCGTAGTGAAGTAGGTCGCGTTCGTGAGGTAGGCATCGCTCAGAATGTCGAAGACACTGCTACGTTCGGTGAGCGCGCCACAATCGTAGAACGGCGGCATAGGCTCGTCTTCCATGAAGGGCACGAACTCAACGCAAGCATGCCATTCTCTCCAGCGGCGCGAGGCTGACTTGCAGACACACGCGGCCATCCTTGTACTCCGGCTCGAGGGGAGACTTCACCACACGATATGCCAGGCCGCGATGAATGTTCGGCCACGCCAATATTGCCCTGATGGGAGTAGTGATTCTCGGCCACATAGTCGAAGAAGAGCTCCCAATGACCATCGCCCGATCCTGCGCCACTTCGCGGGTTAGATGTCCTTGTTGCTCACGTTCCCGGTTCACCTCCTGCTGATCGGCGAAGTCGCCATCAATTTCAATTTGCAACTCGAAGGTAACCGGCTTTTGTGAGTAGTTGGTCAGGTACAAGTCTTCATGCACTCCAAGCCCCACAAAGCGGGTGACGCGCAGCTCGATCGTTTCTTCCGACATGATCGACATCTCCCCACTGCCGCGGTCGTAATCCTTCACGTCATAGCCCTGGGGCCGCCTGGATGTAGTAGCCCATCCACGAATGCTGATCGACATTGGACATCGCCACGGCCACGAAGTCGCTGCCATTGATCAGATATTTGTACTTATTGATCATGCGGGTCTGGTGGACGAACAAACCCTGATCGGGACGGGGACAGATGAAACCGTCCAACCCAGTTGCTAGAACGGTACGGTTCTGGCTGACGTAAGCCGTGGTACTGCGAGGATCAAGGCGAATCAGCCGTGAATGGCGACCGGTCATCATCGCCGAATCAACTTGGACCCGAACCAAAGGCCGGCTATTGACGGCCGCACCCGCAACGACCGTGAACACTCCGGCTCGAGTGGTCGCACGCTTTTGGGCCGAAGGCGCGGCTCGATCATGGATTTTTCGGGATACATTCCGTGGGGCCATGCGGCACCTTTGCGCAGCGCCAGCGCCATGACCTCAGCCAAGTGTAGCGCGTGGCGGTTTGTGTCCTGCTGGATCTGTTCCTTACAACTAAAACCATCGGCCATCGACCAGGTGGAGAGACCCGCTTTGCGCACCGCCGGAAACAGCACGCGTTCTCCGCATTTGATCGAGACGTCGTATTTGTCTGCCTCGAAGCCGAAGGAGCCAGCCATTCCGCAGCAGCCCGAATTAAGCATCTCGAAATCCAGGCCCATCTTCTTCATCACCGCTTCCTCGTCATTGAGCCGCATGATGGCCTTGTGATGGCAGTGCCCCTGCACGATGGCTTTCCGCTTCAGCTGCGGTGGTTCGTAATGCTTTGACCTTCTTCTCCAGAAATTCCGAAAGAGTGAAGGTACTCTCCATCAAACGATGGGCGCGTTCCGATTCAGGCATCAGTCCATTCAATTCGTCACGAAACACCGAACAGCAACTTGGTTCCAGCACGACCATCGGCGTGCCCGCGTCGATGTCCGCGGCAAGCGTGTCGAGAATCGTGATCAGATATTGTCTTTGCGCGATCGAGAAATCCGTAATCGTAAAGCGGCCGTCCGCAACACAGGTGCTGCATCGGCACCTGCACCTGATAACCGAAGTGCTCCAGCACTTCCACGGCGGCTTGCGCGGTCTCAGGAAAGAAGTAGTTGTTGAAAGTGTCAGCCCAGAGAGTAACTTTCGGCTTTCCCTGGTTGCGCACCCCACGCTTGCGGAACCATTCTTGAATGTTTGGGCGGCGAATGCCGGAATCTGACGGCCGAGAGGCATGCCCGCGGCTTTCTTTGCGACAGCGCTCAACACCGGAAGTTGGGTGAACAGGTTCACGAATCCCGGCGCGACCGAAGCCAATCGCGCCCACTGATCGATCAGGCCGAAAGCATATGCGTAACGAGGACGCAATCGTCCTTCCCAGTAGTGCGAGAGAAACTCTGCCTTGTAAGTAGCCATGTCCACATTAACGGGACAATCGCCTTTGCAGCCTTTACAAGCCAGGCATAGGTCGAGCGCCTCTTTCACGTTCTCGTCGCGCCAGCCATTCGCGATCACGTCGCCGTTCAGCATCTCCCACAGATGATGGGCGCGACCGCGAGTTGTGTGCCGCTCTTCGTGCGTGACCATGAAGCTGGGACACATGGTGTCGTCGTCGGCTTTCTTGCCCATCTTTGCGGCGGCACTTGCCGATTCCAACGCAACGCAATGCCGCATGCGCGAAGCTGCCATGATCCTCCGGCCATTGGAAGTGGGTTTCCGGCTCCCACGGCTGATAACCCGCGCCTAAACGCAGGTTTTCGTCCATGCGATAGGGATCGACGATCTTTCCCGGATTCATCTTCCAGTCGGGGTCCCAGATCGACTTGAACTCGCGAAAAGCCTGTATCAGTTCCTCGCCGAACATCTTGTTGAGGAACTCCGCTCGCGCCTGGCCGTCGCCGTGTTCGCCGCTCAGGCTGCCGCCGTACTTCACGCAGAGATCGGTGGCCTCTTCCATGAAGGAGCGCCATTTCCGTATGCCGGCTTCGCTCCGTACGTCAAAATCGACGCGGCAGTGCACGCAGCCTTGTCCGAAGTGCCCATAGAGCGCCGGATTGTACTCATACTTGTTGTAGAGGGCGCGCAGCTCGCGCAGATAGCCGCCAAGTTTTTCCGGAGCAACAGCGGAATCCTCCCATCCGGGCCACGTGTCGGGTTCGCCGGGAACAAAGGCGGTGGCACCCAGGCCGGACTCGCGCACGTTCCAGATGTGTTCGCATGTCGGCCTCATCGGTGTATAGCTTCATGTTGGGCGCGCCGGACTTGCTCTTCAGCTTGTCCATGACCTCGTGCGCAAGACTCATGCGCATCCTGTTTCTTGTCGGCGCCGAACTCCGCCATCAACCACCCTTTGCCTTCGGGCAACAGTCCGAGATAGTTTCCGGTGAGGCCCGCCTTTTTTCTCGATGTTCTCGTAAAGGCGATAGTCGATCCCTTCAAGCGCGGTGGGCTGGAAAGGATCGATGTCCATTACGTGGTCGGCAGCCTCGTACACATCGGGATAGCCCAGCATAAGGATCACGCGTTCGGCTCGCGCATCAATCAGCTTGCACTTGGCTTCCAGGACCGTGACCAGCGTTCCTTCGCTTCCGACCAGCGCGCGCGCAACGTTGAAACGGCCATCGTCACCCGGAATCAGCTGATCGAGGTTATAGCCGGACACGCGCCGGGGAATGGGCGGATAGTTTTGCAGCACCAGTTCGGCGTAGTGGTCGCGCAGCGATTTCAAATAGCGGTAGATGTCGCCAACCCGGCCGCCATGGGAAATCACTCGATCCATGTCCGCGTCGGTCATCCATCCCACCGTCATGCGCGTGCCGTCGTAGAGCAGTACCTCAAGCTCTTCAATGTTGTTGTCCGTCTTGCCCGACATTTGAGCGTGCGCGCCGCACGAGTTGTTGCCGATCATGCCTCCGAAGCAACAGTGGTTATGGGTGGCCGGATCGGGACCCCAGGTCAGCAGCTTGCTGCTCTCCTTCATCGCTCGGTCGCGCAGCTCGTCACAGACCGTGCCCGGCAGGACGCGGCCCACCGTTCGGAAACATTCATTTCCAGCACGCCGTGCATGTATTTGGACCAGTCGATCACGACGGCAACATTGCAGCACTGACCTGCGAGGCTGGTGCCGCCTCCGCGCGAGAGCACGGGCGCGCCGAATTTGCGGCACGCAGCGACCGTCTGCACCACATCTTCTTTCGACTTGGGAATGACGACGGCGATCGGCACCTGGCGGTAATTCGAAGCGTCCACCGCATACATCGCCTTGCTGCCAGCATCGAAGCGCACCTCGCCCTCGATGTTGTCTTCGCAGCTCAGACTCAAGACCGCAACATCGATGTTTGCTGCTGAACGCCAATCGTCGGGACGCGACTTGAGGGAAACTGGTCAGTTCTTCGGGCGCAATCAGCGGAATTCTTGCTGACGGACATTTATTCTCTCTCCTTCAGGCGGCAAATTTCTGGGCGTCGGATCGCTTCAGCTCAAGCCCAAGGCCCGGACGCGACAAATCGGGACGGAGCTCGCCATTCACGAGCTTGCGGCAATCCATCGAAGAACATCTGCTCGATGCGCACATGATCGTGGAAATACTCGAGATTTCGTAATTGGCTGGCGGCGCAGCCGACATGAGTATGCAGCGCAGGCGCGGTGTGGCCTGACAGAGGCACGTTGTGGGCTTGGCAGAGCGCATTCACTTGCAAGAACCCAGTTATGCCGCCGCAGCGTGTGACGTCGGCCTGCTGCACATCAACCGCTCCGGCAGCCAGCATTCGGCGGAAATAGAAAATGTCGTAGCCGTACTCGCCGGCAGCAATTTCCATCGGTGCGGGGCGCGATCGCGAATCAGGCGCAAACCATCGAGATCGTCGGAAGAAACCGGCTCCTCAAACCAGCGCACGCCATACTCGCTAAACACTTCCGCCTGCGACAACGCTTGCTTGCGGCTGTAAGCGCCGTTGGCATCGACGAACAGCTCCGGTCTCGGCCCAATCGCGTCGCGAGCGACTCCAACCCGCTCGATGTCTTTGTCGGCGTCCGCGGCCGATCTTCATCTTGACTCGAGGAATTCCCTGCTTCCACCCAAGCCGATAGTTGCGCCGCGAGCTGCTGGTTGGAGTAGGAGGTGAATCCTCCGCTGCCATAGATCGGAACCGCATCACGCACCTGGCCCAGCAGCTTGACCAAGGGCACATCCAGCAGGCGCGCCTTCAGGTCCCACAAGCGCGCAGTCCACCGCGGAGATCGCCATCGAACAAATGCCTGGGCGGCCAAGATTGCGGATGCGCCGCCACATGGCCATATACGCAGCCGTGGGAGACATCGCGTCGCCGCCTCGACCACCTGGCCAACGTGTCGCGGATCAGCTTCGCCGCGAGGTATCGGCATAAGTGTAGCCAAGACCTCGGGTGCCTCCGCTCCACGTGCTGCACAAGGACCAGAGTCGTGCTGTCCCATTCCAACGTACCGTCAGATTCGGGGAAGTCAGTGGGCACGGTATATGTCGAAACGGTGACGAGATCGATGGGAATGATATGCGAAGAGTGCCATCGCAAACAAATGTCTTTTGAGCAGTCCGCATATCCAGGATTTGCGCACCTAAAGGTGAGATGTAGCAGGACATGAGCAGGTTTGCCAGACGGCTCTCATGCCAGCAACTGGATAACATATCGTACACACGATATATGTAGAAGATCGGCAGCGGCAGATGGTCCTCGCAATCCGGCGTGATATTTTTCGCGCTTTACCATCCGGCTCGGACAAATCGCGTCTGTTGCGCCAGCAGCAAACAGCAGCCGCGCCCCAGGCATCCATCTATTAAGTGGCAAAACTGCCAGCATCATCCACACCAACCGCAACTTCATTTCGTGAAAGGGAGCAATCATGACCGCGTCAGATGTACTTGTGGAATGTCTGATTGACTGGGGAGTCGAGGTGGTATTCGGCTTGCCGGGCGACGGAATCAATGGAGTGATGGAAGCACTGCGTACTCATCAAGAAAAGATCCGCTTTGTCCAGGTGCGGCATGAAGAGTCGGCCGCCTTCATGGCCTGCGGCTATGCCAAATACACCGGCAAGTTGGGCGTGTGCCTGGCCACCTCCGGTCCGGGTGGAATTCATCTGCTGAACGGCTTGTACGATGCCAAGCTGGACGGACAACCTGTGCTGGCGATCACGGGGCTGCAATTCCATGACCTGGTGGGAACGTTTACCCAGCAGGATGTGGCCCTCGACAAGCTCTTCATGGATGTGTGCGTCTATAACGAGCGCATCATGGGCGCCGCGCACGTAGAAAATGTAGTCGATCTGGCCTGCCGTAGCGCGCTGTCCTACCGCGGCGTCGCCCATGTCACCATCCCCGTCGATTTCCAGGAGCCGCAGAGATTGGCGATGGCCACCGCTCTAAGCGAAACATTCGCGACCACACCAATGCGGTACGCACCCAAAGCTACAAACTCCCAGATCAGTCGGACTTGCAGCAGGGCCGCGCACATACTGAACGATGGAAAGAAAGTCGCGATCCTCGCCGGCCGCGGCGCGCTGGGCGCAGGCGACCAGGTGGAGCAAGTGGCGGAACTGCTGGCCGCGCCTATGGCCAAACCGCTGCTCGGCAAAGCCGTCATTCCCGGATGACAGTCCCTACACTACCGGCTCGGTCGGACTGTTGGGAACGCGGCCGTCGCAGGAAATCATGGAGCAGTGCGACACGCTGTTCATGATTGGGACGTCGTTTCCCTATATCGAGTACCTGCCGAAGCCGGACCAGGCCAAGGGCGTGCAGATCGATTCCGATCCCAATCGGATTGCGCTGCGTTATCCCGTTGAAGTCGGGTTGGTGGGCGACAGCCGTGCGTGCTGGAGCACCTGGTGCCCCTTCTCAAGCGCAAAGAAGATCGCGGCTTTCTGAAGAACGGCACAGGAAGGAATGAAGGATTGGTGGGAGCTGATGGAGAAGCGCGCCACCCGCATGGACAAGCCCATGAAGCCGCAGGTGGTGGCCTGGGAACTGGGCAAGCGCCTGCGCGACGACGCCATCGTGAGCTGCGACAGCGGCACCATCGCCACCTGGTGGGCGCGCCATATCCCCGTCAAGCGCGGACAGATGCACAGTCGTCTCGGGGAACTTGGCCACCATGGCGCCGGGCCTGCCGTACACCATCGGCGGCACAAGTCGCATATCCGGAACGCCAGTGTGTGGCGTTTGTAGGCGACGGCGGCTTCTCCATGCTGATGGCCGACTTTGTCACCGCCGTTAAGTACAAGCTTGCCGATCAAAGTTGTGATCATCAAGAACAACACGCTGGGGCAGATCAAGTGGGAGCAGATGGTGTTCCTGGGTAACCCCGAGTATGGGGTCGACCTTGCTCCTATCGATTTTGCCGCCTTCGCTCACGCCTGTGGAGGCGCTGGGTACAGCGTGGACGATCCAAAAGAATGTGGCGACGCCATGGAGCAATTCCTGAACGCTCCCGGACCGGCAATCCTGGAGGCGGTTGTCGATCCCTTTGAACCGCCTCTCCCGGGAAAGATCAAAGCCGAGCAGGCGCTGCACTTTGCCGAGTCGCTGGCGCGTGGGGAGCCCAATCGCAAGAAGATTGCGCTTACCGTAGCCTCCGACAAAGTGCGGGAAATGATATGAGGCGGGGAGAAAATGGCAAAGCATGAAGTAGTAGTGATCACGGGCGCGTCCGCAGGAGTGGGACGCGCCACAGTGCGCGAGTTCGCGCGTCATGGCGCATGGATAGGCCTGGTCGCTCGCGGACGTGATGGACTGGAAGCCGCGCGCCGAGAGGTAAAAGCGGCGGGCGGCAAAGCTTTGGTGCTGCCAACCGATGTGGCTGATCCGCGACAGGTGGAAGCGGCAGCAGCCCAGGTCGAAGAGAAGCTTGGGCCGATCGATATCTGGGTCAATAACGCGATGACTTCGGTCTTTTCTCCAATCAAGCAGATGACTGCGGCGGAGTTCAAGCGGGTGACCGAAGTGACGTATCTGGGATATGTCTACGGAACGCTGGCCGCCTTGAAGCGCATGCTGCCGCGCGATCGAGGCGCGATTGTGCATGTTGGCTCGGCGCTAGCGTACCGCAGTATTCCATTGCAGGCCGCTTATTGCGCCGCGAAACATGCCATCCTGGGATTCCACGCCTCGCTGCGCACGGAGCTGCTACACGATCACAGCAATGTCCATACGACCATGGTGCAGATGCCGGCGCTGAACACGCCGCAGTTTGGATGGGTGAAGAGCCGATTGCCACGCAAAGCGCAACCCGTCCCGCCAATCTATCAACCTGAAGTGGCAGCCCGTGCGATTTACTACGCTGCGCATCATCCGGAGCGGCGCGAATACTACGCCGCCTGGTCTGCAGTTCAGGCGATTGTGGGCAACAAACTCGTTCCGTGCTATGCGGACCGGTATCTAGCGCGCACCGGATACGACGCGCAACAGTATGACCTTCCGGAAGATCCCAACCGGCCCGACAATCTTTGGGAACCGCTGCCAGGCGATCACGGCGCACACGGCAGCTTCGACGCCCGGGCACGCCGTAACAGCATCGAGTTTTGGTTAGAAAGTCATGCGATTTGGCTAGGAGTGGCTGCAGGGTTAGGTGTTGCCGGTGCAGCAGTCGCAAAATTGCGCGATTTGCGATCGAAGAAGTTAAGTGAAGAATTCAAGTCAAACGATCGGCTTCGCAGCGCGTCCTAGCTGACGAGCACAGAGAGCAATCGAGGGTCCTTTTTGGCTGCCAGCAATCCCCGTTTATTACTGCCTTGGACCGTCACCGCCATCGGCAGAGCAGTTTAGTATCCCGCAAATTCTTCGGTTCGGATGTCGTCCTCGTCAACGCCGGCGCTCACAAGCATTTTCCTCATGCCCGCAACCATGGCGGGAGGCCCGGCAACGTAATAGATGGGTCCCTGCAGGCTGGTGAGATGCCTCGACAACATCTCCTGGTTGATCAAACCCGTCTCTCCCTTCCATTCCTTCTTGGATTGCGGCATTTCGGTCATGGTGCATATCAGCCGGAAATTTGGGTTGCTCTTTTCCAGCATCTGAAGAGCTTCGAGAAAAGCGGTATCTTCGGGTCGCCGGTTGGAAAAGAACAGATGCAACTTGTGCGAGAGTCGGTCGTGATCGGCTTGCCGCACGATGCTGATAAAAGGCGTGATTCCGATTCCACCGGCTAGGAACACAGCCGGCTTGGCTGAATTCTTATGCAGCGTGAAGGACCCCATTGGCGAGTCGATCTTCACCTCGTGTACCCAGCGGCACTTTCCTCAGTGAGCGCTTAAACGCCGTATCGCGCATGCGGGTGGCGAACATCAACTGGCTTTCAAAGGGAGAGCTGGCGATCGAAAAAGTGCGCGTATTCCCCTCAGAGTCAGTTTCTGGAGGATTGGATAATGTCACGTCGGCAGACTGTCCCGGTTTGAAATCGAATTGCAGCTGGTTTCTCGAAATGGAAGGCCATGGTGCCTTCCGCAACCTCGACTCGGCTCAACAATTTGGATTCGGTAACCAGCCATCGGAATTTCTTTAGCAGCCATGCGGACCTCCTCGACTTTCGGTCAATGCCGACTCACTTCGTATTACGGGCAGCCTGCCCTTCCTGCACGTGCAGACTGTCACTGCATCTTCGCCGCGGAGTTTCCGTTTTCAAGACCTGCTTCTGAATTCTTTCAAACACATTCTTAACCACTCGATCGCACCGCACGGCATGAAAATTGAATGCCTCTTTCCTTTCCATTCCCGCCCGCGCATAAAGACTCTTGCGTAACAACGCCCGCGCTCGATGGAGGCGGACCTTAACATTTTCTTCGGTGATTTCGAGGACATCCGCGGCATCGGTCGTGCTCATTTCCTCTATGTCGCGCAGCATGAAAATGGTTCGGTAAGCGTCCGGCAGCTTTTCGACTGCTTCCTCCAGCAGCCTGCGAATCTCCGAGTTTGACGCTTGCTGTTCTGGATCCGGCGCCAAAGAGGCAAACCTATCCATGGGGTCTCCCTCCTCGTTCTGACATTGGGTCCAACTCCTGATATCGGTTTCCGCGATGCTGTCGCGCTAAAGCTTCGTGCACCGCGATGCGTGTCAGCCAGGTGGAAAACTTTGCCCTCCCGGCAAACTGGTCCAGATGTTCGTACGCGCGCACGTAGGCGTCCTGCATTACGTCCTCAGCTTCGCCATCATTGCGCAGAATAGCCCGAGCCACGCGGTAAAGGCGCTGGTTGTAACGGCGCATGACGATTTCAAACATCCCTGTCTCGCCCGCCAAGACTCGGGTCACAACTTCTTCGTCACTCAAGGGCTCTTGCGAAGTCGCCCTTCCGCTGGGCTGACCATACAAACCCTCCATATGATGGAGTCGCGACCGCAATAAAGGTTACAAATCAAATCGCAGCAGCTCCGGAACGGAAATCGACGTGTCGACTCTGTAACCGATTCGCTCCTGCCAACTCCATTCTCCTGAAGGAGACAAACATGCACAAGGGATTTGATTCACGATTGGACCAGGCTTGGTGGGTACTGCGGATCGGGCTTGGGCTCGGGCCGTTCCTGGCAGGCCTGGATAAATACTTCAACCTCTTGACTAACTGGACCTGGATACATCAGTCCGCTGGCCCTGAAAATACTGCCGTTCAGCGGACAAACCTTCATGCACATCATCGGCGTCATTGAAATGATCGTGGGGCTGGCGATTCTGACCAAATGGACGCGCCTGGGCGCGTATGTGGCTTCAGTATGGCTGGTAGCTATCGCTATCAATCTTGTTTCGACAGGAATGTTCTTTGATATCGCAGTCCGAGATGTAGAGATGGCCTTGGCGGCTTTTGTGCTTGCGCGCATGACAGAGGTGCGCAGCCATGCCCTGCGCGATGCTATTCCACACCAAGGGACTGCAAACGTTAGGTCTCTATCGGGACTGCCCCGGCAGACGAGGCAGGATTGAGCCGGGTTCTTTCGACCGGGGCAGTTTCGATAGAGTCGTTTGAACTGAGCCTCCGGCGTTTGCGGCGGATGCGGTGATCTACCTATGCATTTTCAATGGCGTCGACTGGGTAATGGGGAGTGTTTTGCGCAAAGCTCGACCGACAGCGTAGTGGGAGTGGGTTAGGTGAGCAGAATTGCCTTCTGCCATGCGTAAGCAGGCGTCGTAGGGAGAGGACTTGAACAGTTTTTGGGCGGACGACGCCCTGGCATGTGCGAGCATGCTCTCGAGCGACAGGGGTAGAGACGTCGGGGACCCTGGATGTGCTATGAGCTGTCAACGTAGCACCTCTGTAGGGTAGAGAGGATCAGGTCTAACCGGGAGTAAAGTTGAGCACTCGTCATCCGTTCGATGACCAGCATGGTGCCTGAGCAGGCGGGACAACGCAGCTGGTTGGTTGGTTCAAACGTTAGGTCTCTATAAACGTTAGGTCTCTATCGGGACTGCCCCGGCAGACGAGGCAGGATTGAGCCGGGTTCTTTCGACCGGGGCAGTTTCGATAGAGTCGTTTGAACTGAGCCTCCGGCGTTTGCGGCGGATGCGGTGATCTACCTATGCATTTTCAATGGCGTCGACTGGGTAATGGGGAGTGTTTTGCGCAAAGCTCGACCGACAGCGTAGTGGGAGTGGGTTAGGTGAGCAGAATTGCCTTCTGCCATGCGTAAGCAGGCGTCGTAGGGAGAGGACTTGAACAGTTTTTGGGCGGACGACGCCCTGGCATGTGCGAGCATGCTCTCGAGCGACAGGGGTAGAGACGTCGGGGACCCTGGATGTGCTATGAGCTGTCAACGTAGCACCTCTGTAGGGTAGAGAGGATCAGGTCTAACCGGGAGTAAAGTTGAGCACTCGTCATCCGTTCGATGACCAGCATGGTGCCTGAGCAGGCGGGACAACGCAGCTGGTTGGTTGGTTCGGGGCGATCGGCGGAGGCAACTGCGCCGAGCAACTGGCGGCAGTGTGCGAGGGCGGTTTCCCGTCGTCGGTTTGCGAACAGGCCGAAGTGGCGGATGCGGACCAGGCCTTTGGGCAAAACGTGGAGAAGAAAGCGGCGCAGGAACTCGTCTGCTGAAACTGTCATGACCCGGTTCTTGCCGCCATGGGCATAGTCTCGCCAGCGGAAGGAGACGCGATCGTTCTTGAAGGCCACGAGGCGATGGTTGGAGATGGCGACGCGATGGGTGTAGCGGGCCAGGTAGTTGAGAACCTGTTCGGTACCGCCGAAGGGTGGCTTGGCGTAGACGACCCAGTCCTTTTGACCAAGTTGCCAGAGAAAGTTGCTGAAGGCGCCAGGTGAGGCAAGTTGCTGCAGTGAACCGTGGAAGTGAAGTCTGTCTTGTTGGAACAGTTCCCAGAGTTGCTCACAGAACTTTTTGCGGAACCTAGGGCTGAGTGCCTTGACGGGCAGGAAGAACCGACGCGACGAGTCTATCCATCTGGAACCATCGAGGGCCAAACCTCCGGCGGGAACGATGTAGTGTACGTGGGGATGAATCTGGAGGTTTTGTCCCCAGCTATGGAGCACGCCGAGGAATCCGATGTCGGCGCCAAGGTGCTTGGGATCGCGAGCGAGTTCCAGCAGCGAAGCGGCACTGGTGCGGAAGAGCAGATCGTAGAGCAGGCGTTTGTTCTGGAGGATCAAAGAGCAGAGTTCGTGCGGCAGGGTGAAGACGATGTGGAAGTAAGGCACGGGCAACAGCTCAGCCGAACGCGCGGCCAACCACTTGGCGCGCGCGTTCCCCTGGCACTTGGGACAGTGCCGATTGCGGCACGAGTTGAAGGAGATGGCCTGATGGCCGCAGCGAGTGCACTTGTCGAGATGACCGCCCAGTGCCGCGGTGCGGCAGCGAACGATGGCATCGAGCACCTTGCGATGCACCCATGCAAAGTGCGACCTGTGCTTGTCCCAAAAGCTGTCGCCCGCTGCGCGGACGATGTCGGCCACCTCGAGGGTGGGCCGGCTCATCGCTTCCGCAGTCTCCTGGAGCGCTTCACCTCGTCCGGGCTGGACACTTCGATGGCTTCCAGCGGACTGGCAACCGCCTGCAGATGGCGGCGGGACAGATGCAGGTAGAGTGCAGTATCGCTGATCTTGGCATGGCCGAGCAGAACCTGGATGGTGCGCAGGTCGGCGCCGGCTTCCAGCATGTGGGTCGCGAAGCTGTGTCGAAGCAAATGCGGTGCGACGCGCTTTCTGATGCCAGCGCGCTTACCAGCCTCGTTCACGGCCTTCCACACGACCTTCGCAGTGATGGGCACATCTGCCCGCCAGTTCTTCACGGTACCCGGAAACAGATAGGTCTCAGGTTTCATCCAGCGCCAATACTCACGCAGGGTTTCCAGCAGCTTCGGGGTCAACAGGACGTCGCGGTCACGACCACCCTTGCCTTGGCGAACATGAATCACCATGCGTTGGCTGTCGATGTCAGAGACCTTGAGGTGGCATAGTTCAGCCCGGCGCAGGCCGGTTGCATACAGCGTCATCAGCATGGTGCGATGCATCAGGTTCTGGGAGGAAGCAATAAGCCGCGCCACCTCTTCCTGGCTTAGTACCGTGGGCATCCGCCTCTGACGCTTGGGAAAATGGAATGTGATCGGGAAGGTACGGTCGCCTCAGCGTCTTGACGAAGAGAAAACGCAGAGCGGCAGTACGACCTTCGATCGTACCCGGCGAGAGTTTGCAATCGCGAAACAGATGAACTTGGTACTCGCGGATGTGGTTTGGCCCGAGGCGGTCGGGCGAACGGTGGAAGTACTTCGCAAAATCCTCCACCGCATGGATGTAGGAACGAACCGTGTTCTGAGAGTAGTTGCGACGCTGAAGCTCGTCCAGCATCAGCTTTCGAAGATGGGTCACAAAAGCCTCCTTGTGACCCAAGCCTTACACAGTCAATAGGCTGAGGGACGACCGACGCTGCAGCATCCCCCGCGCCGGAGGCTTAGTTCAAACGCTGTTATCGCTGCCTGAGGCGGACTGGCAATGCTGAACTGTTCTCGCAATGTCGATGGAGAACTACGAATGCTCACCAGGCGGGATAGACCGCTACTTCTTGTGCGTCCCCTTGCCCGGTTTTGCTGCCCGGCTCGGGATCAGCCGGAGGGCAGTTCCTTTATGGATCGCGACATGGTCGCTTTTGTCACTCTTGATTAGGTATTGGGGAGCTTCCTTCGAAGCGTGATGCATGTATCCCTTATACCTTGTGTCTGAAGTGACCTTCTTAATAATGACGCCGCTAACGCGGCCCGCCTCGGAATTCCAGCTCACGTGGTCGCCGATGTTGAACGTCTTGGTCATTGAAGTCACTCAAGCATCGATAGCGCCAAGCAAGCTCTTCGAATCGCTATGGCTCTCTCTTCTTGCCAGTTTGGGCTCGCCGATGCTTACGAACATACGAAAGACCCCGGCCCAGATCAACGGAAAGGTCAGTAGTATCCGTCGCGATGCGAATGGGCTCGCCAGCCGATTCACGCTCCAGCCAGCGATTCAGTTCCGTCGGCGAAGCCTGCACACGCCGGCCTACGCGGCTTATTGGCATACCAGATTTTGCCCAGCGTTGGCTAACCGAGATGGGCTGGCCTAAGAATTCTGCGATTTGCTGCCAGCCCTTCAAAGGCTCGGGTTCGCTCTTCGGCTTTGCCATTGTCGTCCTTCTGCATTCCTTGTTATTGGTTCGATGCTCAAGCCCGATTCCAGGGCTACAACCAGGTCCGCTATCAATGATTTGGGAGACCGGCGTTCGCCCGAATCCAGCTGGACTGACGCTCAAGATCACAACCAAGACCGGCAATAGTTTCGTCGAAACCCTCTAATCCTGTCGAACCTCGAGCACTCGTAGCCCCGGCATGGGAGTCCAGTCCTGTGCCATCTCGGAACCTCCGGCATCTCTATTCCTCGATGGAAAGTTGGTCGCCGACCGATGTTGACGTCTGAGCAATCATCCCTGCCGGCAGCTCCAGCACGGATCGCGCCTTCCAGTGCAGTCCGGTCAGCCGGAATGGCACCACTGCTGGTGACAGATGGATGACGTGCCAGTTGCGGTCCACGAAGACAACATCGATGGCGAACCGCATCGCTACGGTATGTATCGCTTGCGAAGGGATGATAAGCAGCCCCTCCCCAGGGTTTAAACCGGGCCGGCCGACCAGTCCCACGAGGCGAGTCATGCCCGTATCGGCGACTGCAATCCGCTCGCCTAGGACGGTATCCCTGGTCGCGTTTACAACTTTGACCGTCTGCATCGTTCTACCGTGCTTAGTACCTTGAGGTCAGGCGATTCGCTGAGGTCATCGACACTAAGAGAATTAAAAATGTCGTACTCATGACCACTATGCGCTCCGGTCTTATACCGTAAAGGAGTGCTCAAAGATGCTCGGCGGAAGAATAATGCCAGAGGTTCTTAGCCGCTCGGCGAACTTAGGTGCCACTCCCGTGGCCTTGAACCGTCCCAGTACGCGTCCGCCGGCGTCCACTCCGAGCTGCTCGAAGACAAAGATGTCCTGCATGGCAACCACGTCAGTGGTTATGCCAGTAATTTCTGTCACGTGGGTTATACGGCGCGTTCCGTCGCTCATTCGGCACACTTGCACAATGAGGGAAATCGCAGATGCGATCTGCTGCCGAAGCGCCTTCTCCGGCAGATTGAGGTGGGACATCAACGACATGGTTTCCAGGCGGGCCACTGCATCACGCGGGGCATTGGCATGAATCGTCGTTAGGGATCCATCATGCCCGGTGTTCATCGCCTGCAACATGTCGAGAGCCTCCTCTCCGCGCACCTCGCCCACGATTATCCGGTCAGGTCTCATACGCAGGGCATTGGCGACCAGTTCGCGCTGACGTACGGCTCCATGCCCCTCCACGTTAGGAGGCCGGCACTCCAGCCGAACCACATGTTCCTGTTGCAGTTGGAGTTCGACGGAGTCTTCAATGGTGACAATACGTTCCGCCTCGCTTATGTAACCGCTGAGCACGTTCAACAGGGTGGTCTTACCGGCGCCCGTACCGCCGGAAATGACCATATTGAGTCTCGCTCGTACGGCGCCTTTCAAGACCTCGAAGATGGGCGCAGTCACGGTGCGATTGGCAAGCAGTTGCTCGGCTCCCAGGGGAATCTTTGCGAAACGGCGAATCGAGAGAATCGGACCATCGACCGCAAGCGGGGGAATGACAACGTTGACGCGCGATCCGTCGGCCAGGCGCGCGTCGCACATCGGCGACGATTCATCCACTCGCCTTCCAACATTAGAAACGATCTTATCGATGATGCGGCGGAGGTGGGCCCCATCCTTGAACACGACGTTGGTCCTCTCCAACACACCGCCACGCTCGACATAGACTCTCTTGTGCGTATTCACCAGGATATCGTTTATGGTGGGATCCTGGAGTAAAGGCTCCAAGGGACCCAAGCCGAATACTTCGTGCAGCACCTCCCGGGACAGGCGCTCCCTCTCGCTTGTGCTGAGGGGAGTATTGGATTTCGCCATGAGTTCGTGGATTGCTTCTTGCACCTGCACGCGGACTTTGACATCTTCCAGTGACGTCAGTTTTTCCAGGTCGATGAGATCGAGCAGCTCGCGATGGAGCGTGGACTTGAGGTCCTGGTAAGTCCTGGGAGAGACACTTATGCTGCGCGCCGAAGTCCAACTCCTACCCAGGCGCATATCCGGAGCAAAGCTCTTTCCGTCAGCCATTCGCTACCCCTCAACTCGCGATCCCAACAGGGCAAACCATCCACGCGAATTCTTGGTCGCGTGTGGAGTCTCCGCTTCCTTTCCGATCAGTCGGGCCGCCCAATAGTCGAACGCTGCAGGCAGCTCCGATCGGTGACCGAACTCAATGGGAGTGCCGGCATTGATGGCATTCACAATTTCGCCATAGTTGTTAGGGATCTTTACGGCAATCGGCCGACGCAGTGCCGCTTCCACCTCGTGGTCACTCAATGCACTCTTCTTGGAATGTCGATTCAGCACGATATCGATACTGTCTGCCGCGTAATGCATGCTCGTTAGGTATTCGATCGAGCGCATTGCGTTGCGAATCGCGGGAAGCTCCGGAGTAATGACGATTGCCAGATGGTCCGATTGCCGGATGGCAGCACAGGTTTCCTCCGTCAGGCCAGGAGGGCAATCGATAATGACAAACTGGTAGTTTTCCCCGAGAAACGACAGCGTATGTTCGATGGCCTCCGGCGAAGGATGCGGGAAATACATCGATGGCGTCGGGGGAATCCAACACGTCCAGTCCGCTGGGATGGCGCAGCAGGAAGCCTCGCAGCAGGTCAGCATCCAGGCGATCCGTGTTGCGCACCAATTCGTAGAAGCTGTATTGGTGGCGGCCTAGTCCGAGATATAACGAGGCATCGCCGAACGCGGTATGTTCATCGACCAACAAGCATTTCTGGCTATGCCTTTGAACCAGGTTCAGCGCCAGGTGCAGTGCCAGAGATGTGGCCCCGGTTCCTCCTTTGGCTCCCAATACCGTCACGATTCGGCCTTTTACCAGCTCTGCCGACTTGCCTTGGGGCCGTGCTGCGACATGCGCCAACGCGTGCGAAATTCGCTCCGGCTGAAACGGCTTCACCAGATATTCCGAAAATCCCGACCGCATGGCGGCCATGATCTGCTCAGGGTCAGAGCTCGCCGCGGCGGCGAAGATTCCCAGGCTGTTGTCGCAGCCATCGCGAAGCCGCTGGCCAACGCGGCAGCCATTCTCCACGCCTTCATCAAAATCGATCACGCAGATGCGATGCTGAAATGGATCCAGCATTTTCATGGCTTCGCGGGGAGTAATGTGCCAATCGACATTATCCACGACGTAAGCGCCGGGGGTTTGCAGCACCAGGACATCCAGGCTCTCCCGCGAGCTGGCATCCATGCCGATGCACAAGACGCCGATGCGTTGTTCGGACCGGCGCGAACCTTGTAGAACGACCTTCTCGTCAGTCATCATTGCTTTGGTCCCGGATTCTGAGCAGGGCCCGGCAGACTCTTCATGACTCACCGCCACCAAGTCCCAAGAAACGAGTAGAGGGTTCCCGCCGCGATTGCCAAACCATACGGCATACGCAATGCGGAAGGATTGTCCAGGTTCAATTCCGGATGAGCCTGTATGCCGCTCGCAACATGGAACTGCAGCACCGAGCCCACGTTGCTGAGCATTGCGCCGATGCGGCGTTTGTATATGGCATAAATGATGGCCAACACGCCACCGCAAATCGCTGTGGCCAGAAGCACGACGATGGCGTGCTTTGCTCCCACGAAGCTTCCGATAGCAGCCAGCAACTTCACGTCACCCGCTCCCATGGCCCGTATTGCATAGAACAGAAAGACAATCCCGCCCGCAAGCAGACAACCGGCAAGTGCGCCACCTAGACCCTTCCATCCGAGGAATAGCCAGCGCAGCAGAATTCCTAACACGATCCCTGGGTAGGTGAGTCCGTTGGGTATGCGGTGATGCCGCACATCCACAACAGCTGCGGCGATTGCCAGCGCCAGCCCGTCAAAGAGAAGAAAAGCGTCCCAGTTCATCGCACGTTATCAAAACTTCAAGAAACGAAAGCAAGCTTCGTGACTTCGATAGGTTTTTGTGGCGACGCTCCGGCAAGGAAACAAGTTTTCCCGCGCCCAGCGTGCCACCCATTGTTGGAATTCTCCAACGTCCTTCTGCCGGCAGCTTGCCTCCATTACTCAGATCGGCCTTACATCAGTTGCGCGCCAACCCTGGCGAAGTCGTTGCCGATGTACTCAATCAACTGCAGAGTGCCGGCATAGCTCGAAGTTTCGCCCAGTTGTAACCGCAATTAGGGTGCAAAGCAGAATGAGTACAATTTAATCTGTCCTGTAAACGGCATTGATGCCGATATCCCAGTCATCCGGATGAGCAAGAATCCTGTCTTCGACTACGGCAGTCACCACCTATGAGACCACCCGGCGAATGACGTACCGCCAGACTCGCAACTTCTTTCAATTCCCGACACTGTGGTTTTCCATCATTGCGCCGAAAATTTGAGACTTGCCGTCCTGAGCATCGTAAGAGACACGAAAGTGTGCTGGATCACGCCAGGTGGTTCCGGCATTGCAGACCATACTTGTTCGCTCAATTCGCTGATTACAGTATGGCCGGTTGAGGTCTACAATGAGCGCCATCCGTGCTTTTGACGCTCAAGAACTATGCGTCCAGTCGAGGAGCCAGTATGAGTACCACCCGACCTAGAAGTCGCAGCCCCTTCGTTACAGCGGCCTTGGATCTTCGATCTCACCGCCTGCGGAGCGCAGCACTCTGGTCGCAACCTTCGGCGGCTGGGCGCTGGACGGCATGGACGTGATGGTTTATAGCTTTGTCATTTCCACGCTGATCGCGGCGTGGCACATCAGCAAAGGACAAGCTGGCTTACTGGGCACCGCCGCTCTGCTGATTTCAGCCGTTGGAGGTTGGCTGGCCGGATTGCTCGCCGACCGCTTTGGCCGCGTGCGCGTCCTGCAGATCACCATTCTGTGGTTCGCACTCTTCACCTTTCTGAGCGGATTCACCAATTCGTTCTGGCAACTGCTGATGACGCGCGGACTGCAAGGCCTGGGTTTCGGCGGAGAGTGGGCAGTCGGTTCCGTGCTGATGGGCGAAGCGATCCGCGCACAACACCGCGGCAAGGCCGTCGGTACCGTGCAAGGTGGATGGGCCGTGGGATGGGCGGTTCACGGCCATCTGCTATACCGTGCTCTTCTCCATACTGCCTGCCGCAAGTGCGTGGCGTGCCATGTTCTGGATCGGCATTCTTCCGGCGCTGCTGGTTTTCTATATCCGGCGCAATGTTCCTGAGCCCGAGGTATTCAGCGAGACCCGCGCGCGCGAGGCCTAAGCTCTTGGCGAAGGCAACCATTTCCTGGAGATCTTCAGCCCCGCGCTGCTGAAGACCACCTTCCTGACCGCATTGCTGGCGACTGGCGTACAAGGGTGGTTATTACGCCATCACGACCTGGTTGCCGACATTCTTGAAGACAACTCGCGGTCTCTCGGTGCTCAATACCGGCGGGTATCTCTTCGTTGTGATCGTCGGCTCGTTCGTCGGATACATGATCAGCGCGTGGCTGGCCGATCGCCAGGGACGCAAGCAGACACTGATTCTCTTTGCCGTCTGCTCTTTTCTGACGGTGACGGCATACACCTATCTTCCGATCAGCAACGCGGTCATGCTGGTGCTGGGATTCCCGCTTGGCTTCTTCGCATCGGGATCGTTCAGTCCGGTCGGCGCATTCTTTACGGAATTATTTCCTAGCCGGTTGCGCGGCTCTGGTCAGGGATTCTCCTATAATTTTGGACGCGCGATCGGCGCATTATTTCCGACCCTCGTTGGCTATCTCAGCGCGCGAATTACCCTGGGACACGCCATCTCAGCGTTCGCGGTGGCAGCTTATCTGGTCATGATCGTTGCCGTATTCCTGCTGCCTGAGACCAGAGGAAAAGAGCTGCGCGTCTATGAGTGAGCACGCAGGGCGATTGCAAGGTAACTGTATCCTGCGGGTAGGGTAGAGCGGCGCTTTAGAGGCTGTCACGAAACTGAGCTCGTCTTCTCCGCAGTGGAACAAGGACAACGAAATCCGAGTGCCGTAGGCACGGAAGAGCTTAGCCCAGCACGGAGCCGAAGGCGGAGTGCTGGGTAAGTGGAAAATTTGATCCGAGTCCCGTAGGGACGACACAGTTTCGTAACAGGCGCTTTAGCGCCGCGTTGGGAGCGCAGAGAGCAAACTGCTTCAGCACAGAATTATACGGACGCCCGGGACGCGGCCTCTGAAGGACCGCTCTACCTCGCATCACGACAAGCCTTGCACCCGCACACCTGCAGCTTGGAGCCGCTGATTGACCTCGCGGGCAATGGCTATGCTGCCCGGCGTGTCGGAGTGAATGCAGATGGTGCTCGCCTCAAGCTTTAGCTCGGAGCCGTCAATAGCGATAACCCTGTGCCGAATCGCGATGTCAATAGCCTGCTGCGCGGCGCGGGCAGGATCGTCAAGTAGCGCGCCTGAAAGAGTACGTTTACGTAGCGTTCCGTCTGATTCGTAAGTGCGGTCAGCGAAGGCTTCGGCAGCGAATCGCAATCCCATCTCACGCCAGATTTGCAGGACCGACGATCCCGCCTGCCCCACCATGATTAACTGTGGATTGATCGCCTTCGCGGCGCGACCTATGGCGAGCGCAACCTCGCGGTTCGTGTTGGCCGCATGGTACAGCGCACCGTGTGGCTTGACGTGCACTAGTCGCATGTCCAACGACTCCGCAATCTTCGCCAGCGCCATGATCTGCTGGCCTACCGAGACCTTGATTCGCGAGCGGAGAGAGTGGCGATTCGACCCGTCCAAAATTCGCGCGGTCAGGATAGCCGGGATGCGCACCAACTGCGACCTTCAACTTGCGAGCGGCCGAGAGCGTCTGTCGCATAGTGTTTTCATCGCCGGCATGTCCGCCGCACGCGACGTTGGCGGAGGTAATGTAGTGCATCAGCTCCAAATCAGCTCCATCGGCCAGGGATTCTTCCGACTCACCCAGATCAGCGTTGATGTCGATTGTAAGATCGCTCATTGGAAAATCTCCCTGAGCCAGCACTCTTGTTGGCGCAGCAGGTTAACCGCTTCTGGAATGGTCACCTCCTCAAACCGCACCTCGTCGCGCGGGCGCAACTGGCCAACATGGTGCATGTCGGCTGCGATCACGTTCGCGATTTTGGGATAGCCACCGGTCGTCTGCTGATCGACAAACAGAATAATCGGCTGCCCGTCTTGCGGCACTTGGATGGCGCCGAGCGGGATGCCGTCGGTTAGCAGCTCGGATTGGTGGCGCGGAGCATGGCCTCTCCCTTCAGCCGCAGACCCGTACGGTCCGAATGCTCGCTAGCGGTGTAGGATCTCGACGAACAATTTGTCGAACGCCTCTGGTCCGAACCAGTCCTGCTGAGAGCCTTTAGTCACACGTAGCGCTCGCGGAGCGCGCAGCGAGTCAAGGGTACCGGGACGCAACGAGCGGACACGCAGTACGTCGTGCTGCCGAATATGTAACACGTCACCACTCTGCAATCTGCGCCCCTTGATTCCTCCAAAGTGGCCGGCGACAAAGGTTGATGCGCTACCCATGACCAGCGGAATGTCGAATCCACCCTGGACAGCGAGATAGCATCGCGTGCCGGTCGCCATGCTCCCACATTTCAGGACAGCTCCAGCGAGAAGATCGAACGGCGAATTTAGTGGAAGTTGAACAGAGCCAACCTTGCATTCGCAACTGGCCCCAGTGAGAGCGACGATCGCGGCTTCCTCGAATTCCAGTGTCGCACCCAGGAGCGTCATCTCCAGCGCGGGGGCGTTCTCATCATTGCCCACCAGAAGATTGGCAATGCGGAATGACAATGCGTCCGCGGCTCCGGCAGGAGAGACCCCGAGGTGAGCATAACCGTAACGTCCAAGGTCCTGGACAGTTGTGAAGAATCCCGGCTTCGCAACCCGAATCGTCATGCCAGCGGAGCCTGAGCACGCCGCAGCATGTCTTCGAAGGTGGCGCGATCAATAGGAGAGAATTTCATCCAGTCGCCGGGTTGCAGGCGTGTTGGCGGTGTTGCTTCGGGATCGAACATACGCAAAGGCGTTCGTCCGATCAGCTTCCATCCGCCGGGAGAGTCAAAGGGGTAGATCCCCGTCTGAGCGCCAGCAATCCCGACACTTCCGCCGGCAATGGATTGCCTGGGAGTCGCGAGTCTAGGCGTGTGCAAAATTTCTGGCAACCCACCGAGGTAAAGGAAACCTGGAGTGAATCCGAGAAAATATACGAGATACGTCGGTGAAGAATGTACGCGGACAACCTCTTCCGGCGAAAGTCCGGCATGCTGCGCGACATCCAGCAGATCGGGACCGAACTCGATGTCATAACAGACCGGAATGGTGACCAGGTTGGCGCGCTCGCGGACCGCAGAGTCGCCAGACTTGTCAGCTGTTCAACCATTGAGCTCAGTTCGTCGTGGGTCAACCGCAACGGATCGAAGTCAATGAGCAGTGATGCGTATCCCGGATGCAGGTTGCGGATTCGCCGATCATGCTGCCCCTGTAATGAACGAAATAGCGCAATTACGCGCTGGTGAAGTGCGGGCGAGATTGCATTCCCGAAGACAACCAACAGTGACGAGTCGCTCGCAGGAATGATCTTCATAAGTTAGCGCGATGTCCCTTTAACTGTCTTAAGAGCCTTGTACAGGAGTCGACTCATGCTCTCTCGGGTTCGCCCCCCAGACATGCACGAATTGTAGCGCCTTCCCTTCCCGTCTCCTGATCTCACTGGGCGCCATCTGCCGTCGCAGTCATTCTTGCGCAGCAGGCCTACGCGCGCATTCGACGCACCTGAGCAACGCTATATATGGCGCAGGCCAAGGCAACCGGAAGCAGCCACGCGGCATTAAGTTTCAGCTCCAGGTTTACGCCAGAAAATCCAAGCAGCGGCACATACGGTTCCAAATAGTGCAGCGCACGTTTTCGGTCGGTCATACTCTGCAGAAGATACAGCAGGCCGATAAAAGCTAGGGTTCCCACAAAAATCGAAACCGGATGAAAGTGCCAGGTCTTCCAAAGAGGCGTGTCGGATGCAGAATAAAAGACATCCTCCAGGGCCACGATTACGGCGCAGCCCCATAGCGCCGATATGGCGAAGGCCAGGCCGGTAGGATCTTGCTGGCGTTTTTGTCTGCGTCTTCGACTCATGCGGTCCTACGGCGCAGCAATCTGGAACCGCAGAACCGACTGCGCTATGCGGTATTGATATTTGGAGGCAGCGAACTGGATTTGTGCTTCGGTCTGCTGCAGTTGGGCCTGGCTTAGCTCCACGATGGAACTCAGGCCCAGGCTGTAGCGCGTCTGCGACAAGTTGAAGGCGAGATCGGTCTGGTCTACGAACTGCTGCGAGACTCCAATGCGGTTATAGGCGGTAATGGCATTCAGCCACGCAGTGCGCACGTCGTTGGCAATTCGGTCTTTTAAGTCACGCAGTTGCTCGGCGCCAGCCTGGGCCCGCAAGCCAGCTTCGCGCGAACGCGCCGGATAGAGAAAACCGTTGAAGATGGGAACATTGACGTTGACTCCAATCGCTCCGTACCAAGTGGTGAATGGCGACACTCCGGCGATGGTGCTGCTGTAAGGAGTGCGGCCGACGACACCAAGCGCATCGATGCTGGGGAACAGTAGATCGCGTTCTGCTTTCTGAAAATGCTGGGCGGCCTGGTATTCGTAGTTCTGCGATGCAATCTCCGGCCGGTTACTGAACGCCTCATCCTGCAACTGAGCGACAGCATCAGGAGGCGGCTTCAACTCGTTCTCGGTGTCCACGAGCTCGAAGTCCTGTTGGGCGAAATAGCCCAGGATCTGGGAGAGTGTCGAGAGCGCCGCCTGATAGTTGTTCTGCGCGTCCAGCAACAGCAGTTTCGACTGTGCCAGGTTAGCATCGGCAAAGCTTACGTCGAGTTGCGAGCGTAGCTTGTTCTGGAACAGGGTCGTGATCTGGTCCGACACCAGTTGCCGCGCGCTGACGGTTTGCTCCGCGACCTTCTGCAGCGCGAAAGTTTGCAACGCATTGTAAAAGGCTTCATCGACAGCCAACTTGATCTGGTCGGCGGTCGCCAAGGCGTTCATGTCAGCAGCCTTGGCGCGGAGCGTGGCTGTCGCAACCAGATTATTGGTGCGTCCGAAGTCGGTAATCATCTGCGACAGCGTGAGCCCGCCAGCGGCGCGCTCGTACACGATCGGGTTATTAAGATTACCGGCCGCTATCCGTGAGCCTGTATGCGGCTCAACCGCCGTCAAACTTCCATAGACATTTGGGTAATAGGCAGCTTTCTGCTCGCGGGTTACCTGATTGGACGCGAGAGAAAGCAAGCGGTATACCGAGATCTGGGGATTGTTTTTGAGCGCCAGGGCCTCGGCTTCCTGTACCGTCAAACGCCGCACGGGAAGGCCGGCGGTGGGCAACTGTGGCGGGGCCGCGGCGGTAGGGGGTGGCGGCATCTGCGGCGCCGGTTGCGTTTGTGCCGGCGAATTTACCGGCTGCTGCGGGACGGTAGCTGGCGGCGCCACGTTTGTCTGCGAGGCCAGCGGGATGCTAGACAATACAGCGACCATCACAAGCCGGAGGATCTTGCGTCTCAAGCTTGCACCTCCTGTCCGGGTTGCGCTCTTCCTTGCGATGGATCAGCAAGTACGCGGCAGGAACGATGAATACGGTGAGCACCACCGACACCAGCAGGCCGCCGATGATTGATCGCGCCAGCGGAGCGTATTGCTCGCTACCCGCTTCCAGAGCCAAGGCCATAGGGACAAGGCCTAACAAGGTTGCCAGAGAGGTCATCAGGATCGGCCGCAAACGTATGCGGCAAGCCAGTGCCACAGCTTCTCGAATCGGCATGCCGCCTTCGCGGTAAATGCGCGTCACATCCACGATCAGGATGCTGTTCGAAACCACGATCCCAGTCATCATCAGCACACCCATCAGCGACATTACGTTCAGCGTCGTGCCCGTGATCAGCAGAAACAAAATGACGCCCGTAATGCCGGACGGTATCGCCAGCAGAATAATGAAGGGATCGATGAATGATGCGAACTGCGCCATCAAGATCAGATACACCAGAACAATCGCCAGCAGCAGACCGACCCCGAAGCTGACGAATGATTGGCGCATCGCCACCACTGAGCCGCGCATCTCGACACGAACATTGGGCGGCAGCTTGGTCGCCTTGATGATCTTCTGCACCCGGCTGGAAAGCGCGCCCAGGTCCTCACCTTGCGGCGAGACATACACGTCAATCTTGCGGAAAAGCTGATAGTGATCCACCTCCGTCGGCGTATTGATCATCTTGATTTCGGCCACGTTCTCCAGCATGGTGGTATTGGTATTGTCCTTGGCGTGCAGTGGAATCTGCTTGAAGTCTTCCATGGTCATGGAACCAAGCTGGTGGTTGGTGTACTGCACAGTGAGGAAGTAATTGTTGCCGCTATGCGGATCGACCCAGTAGCTGGGCGCAATCATGCCATTAGACGTGAGCGCAGTCACCACGTTGTCGACGACATCGGTTGCCGTCAGCCCTAGTCGCGCTGCCATCTCGCGCCGCACGTTCAATTCGATCCCGGGATAGTCCAGGTCCTGGGGGATGAGTACGTCGCTCACCTGGTTCAACTGCCGCAGTTTGCCGGCGATCTCGCTGGCGACCTCGTAGGCGGCGCTCTGGTTGTTACCGCTCACCTGAATGTCGATGGGCGCGGGCATGCCCATGTTCACCACTGAATCCACGAGCCCGCCGGTTTGGAGATAGGTAGAGAGTTCGGGCAGGTCGGAATCCAACTTCTGCCGTACGCGGTCCATATACGCAAACGTACTAACCTTGTGATCTTTATGCAGACTCACCTGGACGAACGCCGTATGTTGCGCCGAATTGCTGGTATAGATCGACGACAAGTCCGGCGTCATCCCGATGTTCGAAACGATCATTTGCAGGTCGTCTTTGCCGATCACCTCACGAATATCGTTTTCCACGCGCGCAATGTACTGGTTGGTGACCTCCAGGCGGGAGCCGGTGGGAGCCTTCACATTGATTACGAACTGGCCGGGATCGGTGCGCGGGAAGAAGGCGACGCCAAGCAGGGGAACCAGCGCCAGGCTCACCACAAAGCTAGCCATAATGATGACCACGGTGGCCAGCGGGCGCGCAAGCGCCTTGTCAACAGCGGCATCGTACTTCCCCAGCATACGGTTGTAGCGGTGATTGAAACCGGCAACGAACTTTCCAAACAGCGACTTGGTTTGCTGGTGTCCTCCGTGTCCGTGTGCCGTCTTGATGAACTTCGCGCAAAACACAGGGACAACCGTCATCGCAACCAGATAAGAGGCTGCCAGCGCCAGCACCACCCCCAGCGCTAACGCGGTGAACAGGTACTTGCTGACACCATATAGAAAGACCACCGGGAAGAAGACGATGGCGGTGGTGAACGTGGCCGCCAGCACGGCGAGTTGAACTTCCTGCCCTCCTCGCTCGGCAGCGGTTACGGCATCTTCACCTTCCTCCATGTGGCGGAAGATGTTCTCCAGCACAACCACAGAGTTGTCGATGAGTCGCGAGAGAACCAGCGCTAGCCCGCCTAGGACCATGGTGTTGATGGTGCCACCGAAGACGCTCAGCAGCAGGAACGCCGCCAGACAGGAGACTGGAATCGAAATTAAGACGGAGATGGTGCCGCGCATCGATCCCAGGAAGATCAGGATCATCAGCGCCGTCAGCACCAAGCCGATGCCGCCCTCGCGGAGCACGTTAGCGACCGCAATCTTCACATACTGCGACTGGTCAAAAACGACGTTGGTAACCAGTGACGAAGGTACGTCCAACAGATGTTTAACCCGGTCCCGCACTCCATTCACAATCTGGATGGTGTTGCTATTGCCGCCCTGCTTCAGAATCGGCAGATACACCGACTTCTGGCCATCGACGCGAACGATGTTGTATTGAATCGCCGACGAGTCTTCCGCGTGGCCAATATCGCCGAAGCGCAGCACGCCATTGCCGATGGCTTTCAGCGGTACATCATTCATCTGCGAAACGTTAGGCAGCTGGCTGTTGCTGTAGATGTTGTAGTCTTTGGGACCAATGCGCACGTCACCGGCAGGCAGGATCTTGTTGGAGTCGTTGATGACGTTCACCACATCCATGGGGCTCATCTGCGCCGCTTCCAGCTTTACCGGATCCACGTAAAACTGGATCTGACGATACTTACCACCATACGGCTGCGGTACCGATGCGCCGGGCACGTTTGCAATCTGGTTGCGAACGTTGAACTGTCCTTCGTCGTGCAGTTGCGTCTCGTTGAGCCCCTGGCCTTTCAGCGTGACGAGACACACCGGGAGACTCGACGCATCGAACTTCAGCACAACTGGAGGCAGTGTTCCCTGCGGCAGTCGCCGCAGATCGGCCATCGCCAGATTAGCGATTTCGCTGACTGCGGCGTCGGCATTCGTGCCCGGCTGGAAGTAAACCTTGATGAGGCTTACCCCGGTCAGCGAGCGCGATTCGATATGGTCGATGTTGCTTCCTAAGGTGAAGAAGCGCTCGAACGTGTCGGTGATGTTCGCCTCGACCTGCTGCGGAGGCATGCCGCTGTAGAAGGTGGCCACCACTACCACGGGTATGTCGATCGGCGGAAACAAATCGACGGGCATGCGCGCCACTGCAGTCACGCCAACGACCACGATGGCCAGGCACAGCATCAGGATGAAGTAAGGGATAACGGATCGCAAAACTTGGCATGTGTGTTACTCCGAGCCAGCGCTGTTGACGGCCAGGGCGCTGGCTTTGGGCCTGACTAATTCACCCGGCTGATAACTGCCCAGGTTGCCCACGATTACTCTCTCGCCTTCCGTGAGTCCTGCAAGTATTTCAACGTTGTTCGAGCTTTCCACTCCTACTTGCACCTCGCGGGACTGCACCCGGTTCTGCGCGTCGAGTACCAGCACACTGGTTTTGTTCTCTTCGCGTTGGAGGGCCTGGCTAGGGACGGTGAGGGCATTGGGGCGGCTGTTAGCGCTTAGCGTCACGTCCGCGTACATTCCAGGCTGCAGATGGTAGTTGGGGTTGGGAACATCGATCTCGACCTGCATGGTTCGAGTCGACATGTCGAGAGAGTCCGTAAAACGGGTGACTTTGCCCGTGAAATGTTCGCCGGTGGCCTGAACGTGCACGTCGGCGGAATCGCCAATTCTAACCTTCGACGCAAGCGATTCAGGTACGGGTATACGCAAGCGCAGAACGTTAATTTGAGCGACGGTCACTACAGGCAGGCCGCTTGTGTTGGAGGTCCCGGCCTGCACCAAAGCACCCGTATCCGAGAAGCGCCAGGTCACCACGCCATCGTACGGAGCCGTAATCTTGGCGTAGTTGCTCAGAGCGGAGTAGTGCTCTTGATTGGCGCGCGCGACCTCCAATTGCTGCTTGGCGGCTGCCAGCGCCGACTTGGCTGCCTCGACCTGCGCCTGGGAAGCTCGATCTTTCGCGGTAGCATCATCGAGTTCCTGTTGGGCAATCAGTCCCGGCCGTGCTTTGTCCGTATTGACGAGTCGCACGGCGTTGGCATGTAAGGCAACGTTGTCGGCTTCCGCGCGGGACACATCACTATGCGCCCGCTGGATCTCTTCTTCCGCGTGATGCACCGCAGCCTTCGCCTCGTCAACCTCGGCTACGAGTTCAGGAATCTCCAGCACGGCCAGTACCTGCCCCGTGTGGACGCGGTCGCCGATGTCAACGTAGATGTTGCGTGATGTAGCCGGCAACCTTGGCGTGCAACTCGACGTTCTGGTAGGGGATGAACTGGCCTGCAATGGAAAGAGAAGTGGCTATGGTCTCGCGCTTGACGGGAGCGACCGCAGCGTATGGAATACGCTCGCTGTTTGCGCGTGACTCGCTTGCGCTATTGGGCGAACCGGCACGCGCTCGCTTTACCACGATACCCGCGACAAATAAGCATACGACAGCTACCCCTAACACAAGAAACTTGTGCCAACGGCGAACTTGCATGAACTTCCTCGTTTCCGCTGAAGCCGAGTCAGCCTCCGCTCAGCGCGAGTTGTTTGGCCGGACAGGGGACCAAAATCCAGGTAAGAGATAAAAATGACTGCGGAAATTCTATGCTTGCACAGGCGGAGGCCGGAAAAAACGACGAACGTATTGCAGGGAAAGGCTTCTTGGGGCCGGAGTTAAACAAGGGATTTGTAGCATGCGACTGCCGCTGCTGATACAGCCCGAGCAGGCAGAACACGACCACGCAGAACAGCACGCCACTGCGCTGACTCAACGGGCGGAACTTCCATTTTCTGTCCGCTGAGCCACAGCTTGGAAGCCGTGGACGGAGTCACTTTTGCCGGCGCGCCGCCATTGTAAACTCCGGTTTTTGCATGCAACGCGAAGATGAACACGAGGACGCAAAGCGCCTAGCAACAGCGCACGCCGCAGCCTCTCGTCGTACATGAATGGAAGGTTCACAGCTGACTAAAAGTCGGTATCACTAACACTATAACGTGGAAACACTGAATTCGTGAGCAAGTTGTGCAAAAAAGCTGAATCCCCAGGGTCGTAAGCGGGTTCTCACAAAAAGCTTGCGAAATACTCCTGTTAGAATAACGCTGGACCTAAAGAGTCGGCGATAGTAATTGAGTGTCGCTGATTTTCTTTCCTGACCCTGAAAGCAGTTTCATGGCAACCACCCAAACTACGGCCTTTCCCGCGACCACGGCGGCCATCAATACCGGGTGGGCGCTGCCATCCTTGTCGCTATGGTGGCGCGAAATTGTACGCTTCTACCGCCAGCGCGCACGCGTGGTCGGCGTCATTGCTTCCCCATTGCTCTTCTGGGTAGTGATCGGCTCGGGATTCGGCACGTCCTTTCGCTCCAATGGGGCAGCCGGTGGCCAGCATTATCTGGACTATTTTTTCCCTGGCGCTCTCATCATGATCGTGCTCTTCACTGCCATCTTCACCATGATGTCGGTGATTGAGGACCGCAAAGAAGGTTTCCTGCTTTCCGTACTGGTGGCGCCTGTCAGCCGGTCGGTCATCGTGCTAGGCAAGGTGCTCGGCGGCGCGACCTTGGCAACGGCGCAAGGGTTGATTTTCCTGGTCTTTGCTCCAGCACTAGGTGTGCATTTCACACTCGCCAGCTTCGGACTAACGGTACTGACGATCTTCCTCGTGGCATTTTCGCTAACGGCACTGGGCTTCATCATCGCGTGGCCCATGGATTCAACCGCGGGGTTTCACGCTGTGATCAATTTGTTCCTGATCCCATTGTGGCTGCTGTCGGGATCTTTGTTTCCGTTGTCTGGCGCGTCGATCTGGATTCGCCTGCTGATGCGCATTAACCCCTTGACCTACGGCACTGAGGCGTTGCGTTCGCTGCTCTTCCCCGGTTCAGCTTCAACTGGCCTGTCGCTCAGCGCCAACTTCGCGGTACTGGCTCTGTTTACCTTTATCATGTTTGCTTTCTCGTTCCTGGTAGCCAACCGCCGTACCACTAAGCCTGCGGCCTGATGCGGGTAAGCTTAACGTTCTATCCGGCCTTGAACGCCGTCCTGAACGGCAGCAGTGCCGTTTTGATTGGCTTCGGGCTCTATCTCATCAAGCGCGGCCGCCGCAACACGCACAAACGGGTGATGATCGCGGCATTCGTCACCTCCGCCCTGTTCCTTATCTCGTATCTCTACTACCATCTGGTACGGCGGGCGGGCATCACCCACTTCCAGGGTCAAGGACTGTCCCGGCCAATCTATTTCACTATCCTGATCTCGCACACGATCCTGGCTGTAGTGGTGGTGCCATTCATCCTTGTCACCCTTGCGCTCGCGCTCAAGGGCAATTTCGCGCGGCACAAGGCCATTGCGCCATACACCTTTGGAATCTGGATGTACGTGTCGGTAACGGGCGTTGTTATCTACCTGATGTTGTACAGGATGTTCGTGCGCTGATGTTCATCTTTCGGCATCGAGATGAACTGTGGAAGGTGGGGACCAAAACCTGCCGCATGCGAGGTTGCTCGTTCCGGGGGCGACATTAAGAAGGACATTAAAAGGACATTAAGAAGAAGGTTTTCTCCTCCTCTATGGCGCACCCGCGGAGGCTGAAGCCAACTCGTCTACCTTGACGCCCATGTGGCGCAGATGCTGCATCATGTGGTCCAAGTAATCGTCGAAAACGAACTTCAGCGTCAGCGGGTCTGAAGCCGCTATGGTGCAAGTCCTCGACCATGCCGAGTCGGGCACGGCTTCAGCGGCAGCCAGCAGTTGGCGATTAAGCGCCAGCCAAATCTCGATCAAAGATGACCAGTCCCTCTCCTGATAGTGATGCAGTCTCACCCACTCGTCGCCATCGTATCCGGGCATAGCCGGATTGTCCTCAAGTTGAGTACGGACAATTCGCTGGTGATTATTGGCGGCGGAGTCCAGCAGATGCCCAAGTTCTTCTTTGAGCGACCATTTCGAGGAGGAAGGTTTGAGCTGGACTTGATCGGCGGGAAGACTCGTCAGACGACGTGGCAGCTGATCGATGAGCGCGCGCAGCATCAGCAAGCTTTGCATTCGAACACTCCCGTGACTGCTATTGTGCACAGCCCGGGTTGGGCTGGCGAACTGGGGTCCGCGCTACGCTGCCGTCGCGGACTTCTGCTGTGCGGCCTCATTCTGGTCCTGTGCCGCCGCATCTATCGGCGCACTTACCTGATGCATCTCGCGATAGCGCTTGGGAGTAACCCCCGACAGCCGGCGAAATACGCTGGTAAAGTGACTCTGCGTTTCGAAACCTACATGGGTGGCGACCTCAGCCAGCGCGGTTCGGCCTTCGCGCAATATTTCCTGTGCGCGCTCCACCCTCTGCCGCATAACGTACTGATGGGGTGTGGTACCCGTACTCAACTTAAACAACTTGGAAAAGTAATACTGGCTCATACCAACCACTCGCGCCAACTCCGCCACTGCCAGTTCCTGAGCAATGTTCTCGCGCACATGAGCAAATACACGCTGCAAACGCCGAGGCGGCAAGCCCCCCACCACCTCCACCGGAGCAAGAGTTGACTCCAGATATGCATCCACCACCTCTTGAGCACGGTCCTGTGGCAACGAATGCAGAGCCAACACCAAAACATTCATCCCCTCAGCCTTGGCTCCAATGGAAGCCGAATAGGCGTCATGGCACGCGGCTGCTCGAATACCCGGCACACGATTGGCGGCCACAGACGCTCCAACTACTCGGCTCGTGATGACAATGCCGCGTTCGGCATTGTGGCGTAGCACCAGCATAGCCACCTGCTCGGCGTAATCCGCCGTACCATGCGGTTGGACCGCGGCAGTGGCATCCGTCACCTGATGTCCTGCTTCGACTAATTTAGCGGCGATTCGCTCTTTCGCCGCACGGCCTGCGTGATCGGACCCAATTGCGATGTGCACGTTTGCTCTCCTTATCAAACCTGTCTAGATTCTGCGTACCGGCGGATACGGGAGGATTGGTCGGTCGCACCTACGGGCGGTTCCAACAAAGATTCAGGTGAGCGCCAGAAAAGGTTCCGACAATCTCGCTGGATATTGCCACGGACATAAACGAGCTTTGCAGCGATATTTACCGTTGCGTAGGTTCCCATCATCGAAGCACAACGTCGACCGATTACACGGTCACAATGATTTGGATGCGCACGAGCCGTCGCATGCGTCCAGCGACTAACCCTACCGCTAGAAAATTAGGGATCCTTTTACCCCAGCCAGGCACTTGGAAAGTGCCTCCTTAGCTTGTAATGATAGCAAGCGCGCGCCGCCGTGAGACTATCCAGTGCCGTCATTCATCCCATGTTTACAATTATTTACAATCCGAGACCCTACGGCAGAACTTGACGGACGAGACGAGAATGAAGGTTGCTAATGGAATCGTCCGAGCCAGCCGGCTGGGATTCTGAATCTGGCCTATTTCTGATAATCAAAGCATTCACCTTGGTGTAACATATGAAACCTGTCGTCAATGCTAGTGCTTTCCGCAAGAAAATCGTATGGTCCGCCGTTCTCTCGATGATTCGTCCTTAGTGCTGAATCGTGAGGCGTCATGGCTTGCCTTCAACCGCCGCGTACTGGAGGAGGCCGAGAACCCACGCAATCCTCTGCTCGAACGCGTCAAGTTTCTTGCCATTACCGCCCGCAACCTCGATGAGTTCTTCGAGATTCGAGTCGGCGCCCTGATGCAGCGCATTGAGGACGGTCAGGCTGACCCGGGTCCGGACGGCCTTACTCCCCAGGAAGAGGCACAGTTGGTCGCGCGCCTTACCCACGAGTTCATGCGTGATCAGTATCGCTGTTGGAACCACGCTCTCCGGCCTGAACTCGCCGAGGAGGGTATTCGAGTCGTAGGGATGAAAGAGCTGACGCCGGAGCAGCGGTCGTTTGTTGCTGAATACTGTGAGCGCGAGCTTGATCCGTTGCTTACTCCGGTGACCGTCGATCCAGCGCACCCGTTTCCGCGCGTCATCAACAAAGCGCTGTGCCAGGCGCTGTTGTTGTGCCGGCGGCGCCGCGCTTCGACAAATTACATGGGAGTGGTGACCGTCCCGCGCGTGCTGCCGCGGTTGATCAAGTTGCCGCCCCGTAACGGAAGCGAAGACTACATCTTTCTTGCCGACCTGGTGGCTTCGCACACTATGGAGATGTACCGCGGTTACGAGATCATCTCGGAGGCTGCGTTTCGGGTTACACGCAACAGCAATCTGTACCTGCAGGAGGAAGAGTCGCGCAATTTGCTGGAATCGGTCCGCACCGAGTTGCACAACCGTCGCAAGGGCGATGCCGTGCGTTTGGAAATCGAGGCCGATGCGAATCCTGAGATGGTGGACCGTCTCCGCGGCTACTTCGAGATGGAAGACTGGCAGGTGTACCGCACCGACGGACCGGTCAACCTGTCGCGACTCTTTCATTTCTACGAAGAGACGCCACGGCCTGATTTAAAGTTCAAGCCTTTCGTGGCGCGCGAGCTGCAGTTGAACCGCAAGTCGCACGACATTTTCGAAGAAATCCGCCATCGCGACATCTTGTTGCACCATCCTTACGATTCGTACGACTCCGTGGTGGGGTTCATTCGCGCCGCCGCGGACGATCCGGACGTGCTTTCCATCAAACAGACGCTCTACCGCACCAGTGAAGATTCGCCGATCGTGCGCGCGTTACTTGAAGCCTCCGCGAAGAAGGAGGTCACGGTAGTGGTCGAGGTGAAAGCGCGCTTCGACGAGGCCAGCAACATCCGCTGGGCCCGCTCGCTGGAAGATGCCGGAGTGCAGGTGTTTCACGGCTTGGTCGGCCTGAAGACCCATTGCAAGCTGGCGCTGATGGTGCGCAAGGATCCGGATAACGAGACCAGGCTCTATGCTCATCTGGGGACGGGGAATTACAACTCGATCACGGCAACCTACTACACCGACCTTAGCTTGCTGACAGCCGACCCGGAAATCACATCCGCGGTCCACGGAGTATTCAATTTTCTGACGGCCTATGCGGAGCGGCCGAATTACGACCCGCTATTGGTAGCGCCGATTAATCTGGCGGAGCGTACCATCAACCTCATTGCCCGCGAGGCCGATCACGCACGACATGGGCGCCCAGCCCGCATCATTGCCAAAATGAATTCGCTGCTCGACCTCAACATCGTTCGCGAATTGTATCGCGCATCGCAGGCCGGCGTTCAAATCGATCTCATCGTGCGTGGGATATGTGGACTGAGGCCCGGGGTGCGCGGCGTCAGCGACCGTATTCGCGTGCGTAGCATCGTGGGACGTTTTCTCGAACACACTCGGGTGCTTTACTTTGCCAATGGCGGCGAAGAGGAAATCTACCTGGGCAGCGCAGATTGGATGCCGCGAAATCTTTACGAACGAGTAGAAACCGTTTTCCCCATCAAAGACCCGATGTTGAAGCAGCGCATCCGGGGCGAGATACTGGAGTCATATTTGGCTGACAACACGCAAGCGCGTCTGCTGCAATCCGACGGCTCATACGTGCATGCCAATGCAACATTGCGCTCCGGAAAACGCGGCGCCCGCTTCAGTGCGCAGGAATTTCTGATCGCGCTTTCCGAGGGCAAAATCACCTTGGATGCCATCCCGGCACTCCCTTCTCATCGCTCGCGTAGCACTCAGCGGACGGTTAGGGCAAAATAGTCCTCATGGACATTTATTTCTTGCGTCACGCCAATGCCGGGGAGCCGAAAATGACCCCAGCCAAAGATGAGAAAAGGCCGATCGATAAGCTGGGAATTGAGCAGTCCCACGATGTGGGACGTGCGCTAGCCGCACTCGACGTGAATCCTGACGTGATCATTTCCAGTCCCTTACGGCGCGCGACCCAAACGGCGGCGGTAGTGGCCAACGAACTGGGACACGAAGAGAAAGTCATTACCGATGCCGCGCTCCGGCCGGAGGCAAGCTATGAGAAATTTCTGGAGCTGCTGCGTCGCCACAACCGGCGGGACGCGATCCTGGTGGTCGGCCATAATCCTAGTATGACGATGTTCCTGAACAAAACTCTAACCGGTGGCGGCCCGCTGAACGCCATCGAACTGAAGAAGGGCGGGGTGGCTAAAGTTGAAAAAGACGGACGCAAGCCCGCGGTTCTGAAGTGGTGCATGCCACCCAAGGTGGTTCGCTCGATTCAGCAGGCTTCAGCCAGCAGTTCACGACCGAAGACATTGCGGAAGTAAGTTTTCTCCTGCTCCACGGCCCACAATTCCAATTCAATTCCCTCCGAGGGGCTGGCGGTCAGCATCAGCCGTACCCGACCGTCCTGATGAATCCGGAGTTTCAACTCACGCACCGCGCCACGGCGCCCTTGATCGAGGGCGCGTGTCAGGCGCAGCAAAGCCACAGCTTTGGCAACGTGAATCTGGTCGATGCCGGCTAGAAGACCCATGACGCGGTCACTGGGCGCGGGAAGCGATTTGCCAACATAGCGCGCGATGGCGGCGATGATGCGTCGCTGCAAAGGAGTGTATCCGAAGATTTCTGAGTGGGCGATGACGTAATAGGTGTGGCGACGGCGTCCAGAACGATTGATATAAGCCCCGACCTCATGCAGCATAGCCGCTGCCTCCAGCCAATCAGCGTACTGCGGCGGCAACTGATGGACCGACTGCAACCGGCGGAACAATTGCATTGCGAGATCGCGAATGCGCTGAGCGAATGGAAGATCGGCGCCATAATGCTTGGCTGCCGAGAGTAGGGCGTCGTGCCGCTCCGATTCCACGCGTTCACGCATAACGGCGCTGCCGTTGTAATCGGCCATCATCTGTGCTAACAGGCCATCGCGAAGCCCGAGCGGAAGATAACGAAAGCTGCGCAGGTTGCACAGCTGCATAAGTTCCGCGAAGACCATGGAACCGGCGATGATGATTTCTGCGCGCCTTGGTCCGATGCCGGGCAGTGCCCTCCGCTGTGCTAGGTTGCGCCGGCTCAATGTGTTCAGCAACGTCGCGACCGCGGTCTTGGGCACCGTCTGCGGCTTGCTTTCGTTGTAACCGCGGATCTTGGCGGCATACAAACCCGACAGCGCAGCTGGCGTGCCGGAGGTGGCGATTGATATCTGCAATTTCGCGGCAGCGATCCGTTTCTGAATGCGCGAAACCTCGCGTTGGATGAACCCACGCATCTGCTGCAGCTCTTTTTTCTTGGGCGGATCATGGTGCAGGAAGGTTTGGGTCAGGCGCACCGCTCCAATTGGGAGGCTGACCATGTCTTCAATGTGGCCCGCGATAGAGATGGTCAACTCGCAACTGCCGCCGCCGAGGTCAATCAGGAGGGCGCGACTGCTGGCGATCCGGGCATTGGAGAGTATGCCGAGATGGATGAGGCGGCCTTCTTCCAGTCCCGAGATGATCTCTGTTTTCCAACCGGTCGCGCTTCGTACCCAATCGAGAAATGCGCGGCTGTTGCGCGCGTCACGCAAAGCGCTGGTCGCGACCACGCGCACGCGATCCGCAGCATAGGTTTGCACGGCACGGTGAAAACGCCGCAGCACCTGCAAAGTTTGCGACATGGCCTGCGGGTCGAGCGTGCCATTGGCAAAAACGCTTTCCCCGAGACGCGTGACCTCGCGATCGTCGTGCAGTGTCTCCAGACGACCGCGTACGGCCTTGGCTATCTTCAGCCGGACCGAATTCGAACCGATATCAACTGCGGCGAAGGTTGGCATGGAATTCCAGCATGGTTGTAGCTCGGGTAGTGCGGGCTTTGAGGCCCGTACAATGTTGAGACACCAATCTTGGAACCGCTGTACGCATTCTCCTCTTTTCCGGCCATGACTTGTGATTCACAAAGTCAGGAGGATAGATGCCACCCTGGCCGTTTGCAACTGGTATGGCGGCGGATTTTGTTTCAGGAAAGGTTTTCTCATACCGTCAACTTACTGTCATTAGATTGCAATTGGGTTAATGCCAGTTGAAGTATTCTGGTCTGTGGCGCTAGTACGGCCACAATTGCGGCCCACAATACTACTCGACTCATGACCAAGCTTTCCTGGGAATCCGAACGTGAGCTCTTGCGCTCCACTGTGGAACAGGAGAAGCATGAGTTTGCGCGGCCAGGGTCCCGGCAATCCAGGCTGGGACTGGCAGTGCGGGCCCTGCGGCACCGTAACTTCCAGTTGTTCTTTGCTGGCCAAGCTATCTCGCTGATCGGTACCTGGATGCAGACCGTTGCCCAGTCGTGGCTGGTGTATCGGATGACCGGCTCGGCGTTGCTTTTGGGAGCAGTTGGATTTGCCAGCCAGATTCCGGTCTTCATCATTGCCCCGATTGGCGGCATCGTTGCCGACCGCAATGACCGGCGGCGCGTGGTTATCGGCACACAAACTTCATCCATGGTGTTGGCCGCGATGCTTGCGCTACTGACGCTGTCAGGACGCATCCAGGTGTGGCAAATCATGGTGCTGGCCGCCGCTCTCGGGGTGGTAAATGCGTTTGACATTCCAGCGCGGCAGGCGTTCTTGATCGACATGGTCGGCAGGGAGGACTTGCTGAATGCGATTGCTTTAAACTCCTCCATGTTCAATGGGGCGCGCATCATCGGTCCCGCTATCGCCGGCATATTGGTCGCGTCGATCGGTGAAGGCTGGTGCTTCTTCGCGAATGCGGTGAGCTACATCGCGGTCATCATTGGTCTGCTACACATGCGGATCGCGCATCGTGCCAATCTTGCCAACGAAGGTTCGCCTCTGGAAAACATCCTCGAGGGATTTGCTTTCGTGCGAAATACAGCGCCAGTCCGCGCCATCCTGCTGTTGCTGGGAGTCGTTAGTTTTGTGGGGATGCCATACGCCGTGTTGATGCCGGTCTTCGCGGACAAGATCCTGCATGGCGGCGCCCGGGGACTGGGCATCCTGATGGGAGCTACCGGGGTCGGAGCGTTGCTCGGCGCGGCCAGCCTGGCCGCCCGAGTGGGCGTCAAGGGATTGGGAAAGCTGATCGCGTTTGCAGCGGGAGGATTTGGGTTAGCCTGATTCTGTTCTCGTCCTCGAAAATATTCTGGCTGTCCACCGTCCTGCTGGTGCCAGTGGGCTTCGCCATGATGGTGCAGATGGCTTCGTCCAACACGCTTATTCAGGCCATGGTCCCCGACAAATTACGGGGCAGAGTCATGTCGGTATATTCCATGATGTTTATGGGCATGGCGCCGCTGGGAGCCCTTTTTGCCGGGACGGTGGCCAATCACTTGGGCGCTCCCTGGACCGTTGCGACCGGGGGAGTTGCATCTGTCGCGGCGGCGATCTGGTTTGGCAGGCACATGCCATCCCTCCGCGCTAAGACCCGCGATCTAGTTCTGGCGCAAGGGATGACAGGCGGTTCACCCGCACAAGAAATCACCAGCCGGGGATTGTCGTGACTGGCGTCAGAGAGCTTGATGAAAATCTTGTTAGCGGGAGAAATCGAAGATTCCTCGGGGCTGAAGCGCTTCGGAATCACAAAAATAAAAGTTTGTAAGGGCGCACCCAAAGGTACGCCCCTTTCCATGCCGTCCAAGTGGATTTTTTCGGCAGCCTGTAAAGCCGATTCATTCCGACTTGAAATGCACCCCTTCCACCCCAGCGCTGAAGTGGCGTTCCACCCTTTACAGCAAGTGTGAAAACTGCCCTAGGCGGCGGGAGTCTCCTCCTCAACCTCGGCCTCGACGGCGGCTTGCTCAGATTCGCCGATCGATCGCAGGGCATTTACGCTCTGGCCGATCAGCCTGGAGACGGTGAAGATCCGTCCCGTAGTAATGCCGGGCAGGAGCCGTGGTGCCCCACCGCGGCCAGTCCCATGCTTGCGATGCAGCCGCACTGCGAGCAATCGGGATCGCCTCCGAATTGGCAGGGCGTGACTCGGGTCTTCAGATCGGCCGAAATTGTTGTGGTGGTGCTCGCGAAGATGCAGTCATGGGGCGAAGCAGGCGGATGAGCAAATTCCTTGATCGCCGACGCGTGCATGTCGAGGAGGGGATACACTTCGCGCAATCGCAATAATTCGGCGATGGCCCGGAGCCGCTCCTGGCGAGTCAGGATCTCTGGATCGACGGCGCCCTTCTGCGGCGTGAAGATACTGAACCAGATCCGTTTTGTCTCTTTGCGCGGACTCCAGAACTTGACGAACTCTTCTAGGTAGCCTTCGCGCCGCATCATCTGGCTGGTGATGGTGCAATGAATACTGACGCGGCTGTGAGCGATGCACTTCAGGATGCGCTCATAGGTTGCCGGCTTGCGGCGGACGTCGTGCTCCGGTTGCAACCCGTCCACCGACACCACAATGTTCAAACGCGACTAGAGCATTCCATTCGGCGGGAATTTCCCGGAACGCACTGGTCACTAGTTGCACATGGATGCCGCGCCGGTCCAACTCGGGCAGCAGCTCCAGCAGCTCGCGATACCGCACCAGCGGGTCTCCGCCCACGAGGGATAGGTGAAGTGGGCGGTGCTCCTCAACCACGCGGAGAACGCCTTGTACCAGTGCGCTACCCTTGCTGTCGGAAAGCTGGCGCAGCGTCACGCCAGCCGCGCCGAGGTGGGCGTCTTCGTAGGCATAACAACCCGGACAGCGAAGCGGACATTCGCGAGTGAGCTCGATAGACAACGCGGGGCGTCGTCCTGCGAGGATCGCGCCCCACGCATGTAGAACTTCCGAGGTTTTCATCAGGCCCCTGTTAGCGAAGAAGCGTTTCCTGGTTGGATGCCTGGCTGGGTGAGTTGGGTGCGAAGCCGGATCGGGGAGGTTGTGTCTATCCCCTCAATTTTGCCAGCAGATCAGAAGGATGGACGGGCTTGCCGAGGATTTCGAACTCGTGTCCGCGAGCGCGCGCATTTTCCAGCAAGTCGGCCGTCGCAGCTTGTCCGGAGAACAGGAGGATCTTGCACTCCGGTAGAAAGCTGCGGATGTTAATAGCAGCTTCGATACCATCCATGTCGGGCATGATCACGTCGCTGATGATAAGGTCCGGCTGCAGCCTGCGTGCGCTCTCTACCGCCTCCGTTCCAGTGTAAACCGCCGAAGCTTCATAACCGTTGAGGTCGAGAATCTTGGCCAGAGTATCGGCAATGACGTGCTCATCGTCGACGACCAGAACTTTTGGTTTCTTAACCGCGTGCATTCCCTGCTCCTTTCGAAGCTTAGCGAAGCCGAACAGCCGATTATAGCGGAGAGCGCGTACCCTCGAAAATTCACGCGTAGGGATGCACAAATTACCCTGTGCTATCTGCGGCCGCGTCGGATTTCCACTACTTTGGCTGAGGACGACATCTCTCCCCCCGCTCTGCGCGGCTGCAAAAATCCTTCCCATGCTGGCCTTACCGAGATACCCTCTCGTGGAGAAGAATCGGCCAGTGAAAGCGCGCGGCGACTCCTCGCCGCGCTATCTCTCCCGCCTGCGCGAGCCGGCGAGGCACGGCACTTGTCCACCCTTCTCAGCCGTACTCAATTTATCGTCGTGGAGAGTGTATGAAGCGCTTGTTGCTGTTCCTGGTTTGTCTGACGTTACAGGTTACTGTGCTGGCACAAGATTCGAAGTTGGCGACCGATGCGAACGCCGTGGCCGATTCACAGCCCACTACCACCGCCAAACCGGCGGCTAATTCTGACCGCATGTTCTTTCCCAAGGATTGGTACTGGGGCTGGGCGCAATTCGACATCACTCCCCCGCACAACGAGACCGATCCCAATCTGTGCGCTGCCAATGCCGGACAGTTCGGCGGCGTGCACTCACAATGCAGCGCGTTTGGCCGCTACATGATATCGGGAACGGTGGAGTTGCGTCCGTTCGGCCGCACGTTGCTGCGCAGGCTTAATTTCTTTTACGATCCCGTTTTCCTATTCGGCAAGAACATTCCGCAAACGCTGTACACCTGGTCGTGGAGCGGGATTGGTATGGAGTACGACTGGGGCGTTGGCATCGACCTTCCCAAGCGATTTGAGTTTCGTGTGACTGGTCATCCGCAGGTCCAACGCTTTGGAGCGCGCGATCAACCTCTGGGACCGGCATGGCTGGGTCCCAACGGTCCCTACGGCCGCTACAATGCGTTTGGAGTGCGCAAGTATTTTGGGAACCGGCGAGAGGGCACGTATTAAAAGCAGAACGACACCGGTACTATTTCGTCGGCCTCGGATAGCGTGCGATCACGACTGTGCCAATACCGCCGCGCGGACGAAACTCGCCCTTGACCTCAGCCCACTTCGGCTTGCAGGCGCGCACTACGTCCTCGAGAACGCGGTTCACGATATTTTCCTGGAAGATGCCAAGGTTGCGATAGCCAATCAGGTATTCCTTCAGCGACTTCAGTTCGATGCAGGCCTTATCGGGCATGTACCGAATCCAGAGCGTACCGAAGTCGGGCAGGCCGGTCTTTGGACATACGGATGTGAACTCGGGTATGTCAATCACAATCTCGTAGCCCGGAAACTGGTTGGGCCAGGTCTCAATTTCCGGAAATTTAGCGGATAGTCCGGCCTTGGCATGCTCCGGCGTATAACGCGGGCTCTGTGGCATGGACCTATTGTAGCGAGACGCACCGCGCTGTCGCGACGAGAAATCGCTCGTCGAAACAGAGTGAGGCTGTGCTCGCTGCGTCTTCGGGGACACCTGAACATCAGATAGTAGGACGCAGCAGAACTCCCACGATGCTAAGCTGGGACCTCATCAAGGTCCGCACCTCGGCAGTAAAGCTGCTCCAGCTGAAGTGGAAGTTGTGTCCTACGTTATACTTATAGACTCGGACAAAAATGGTAGCTCCAACTGAGAACGGCTACGGCCATGCACACGTAAGGCGGACTTGGATCATCGTCCTGGGCCTGATTCTAGCCGTCGTGGTGCTGGCGGCTTTCGTGTCGCTGCACCGTTCTCAAGTTGCGATCCGGGTCGGCCGCGTCGATCGCGAAACCATCACCGAAAGCATCGCCACCAATGGCAAGATTGAAGCTCTGAACAACTTTGAAGCCTATGCTCCCATGTCCACTACGGTGAAGAAGATTTACGTGCAGCCGGGTTCATGGGTGAAGCCAGGACAAATACTTTTGCAACTCGAGGATGCGAACGCGCGGTCGCAAGCCGCGCGAGCCCAGGCGCAATTAAAGGGCGCCGAAGCGGATCTCAGCACCGTAGAGAATGGCGGCACGAACGATGAATTGTTGACTACCCGCAATACCCTGGTGAAAGCCCAAGCGGACCGCGACGCGGCACAACGGAATCTGCAAGCCATGCAGCATTTGTTGCAGACTGGGGCGGCATCGCAGGCCGAAGTGGATGCCGCGCAAAATAAGCTGCGAATCGACGAGGCCAACGTGGAAATGCTGCAGCAAAAGCTCGCCGGTCGCTACTCAAAACAGGAACTTGGCCACGCTAAGGCGCAAGAGGCGGAAGCCCGCGCGTCCCTTGCGGCAGCGCAAGAGCTGCTGAAAAATTCGAACATTGTTGCTCCGCGCTCCGGAGTGGTCTATTCGTTGCCGGTGCGGCAGGGCGCGTTTGTTAATTCCGGAGATCTGCTGGTGCAAGTGGCAGACCTGCACAAAGTGCGGGTGCGCGCGTTTGTGGATGAACCGGAAATAGGCAAACTTCGAAAGGGACAATTGGTTGAAATCACGTGGGATGCCATCCCTGGTCGGGTGTGGCAAGGCACGGTGGACGCCTTACCGACAACCGTGGTGCAGCGGGGGACGCGCATGGTGGGCGAAGTGACGTGTGTAGTAGCGAACGACGATCTCAAGCTCTTGCCCAACACTAATATAAGCGTGGCCGTCGTCATTGCGCGACAGCAGAACGCGCTAACCGTGCCTCGAGAAGCTGTACATCAGGATGCCCAGGGTCAATTCGTGTTCCAGGTGGTAAATGGAGAGTTGCACCGACGCGATGTGAAAACTTCGGTCGCCAACCTCACACGCATTCAAGTCACCAGCGGCCTCACCGACAACGCGGTGCTGGCGTTGGGAGCCATGAACATGCAGTCCCTCCGTGAGGGGATGCCGGTGAAAATCGCTAATCCATGAAGTTTCTTTATTCAAAATTTCTTATTCTCATTCTGCTGGTGATAGTCCCCACCCTCGGCGTCGCGGGTCCTGCGCCGGTGCAGCTACTGTCGCTTGGACGCGTGAATGACGCCATCAGTGCCTTAAGTAACCCAGACGATGCGGAATCGTTCAACCTGCTGTCTCGCGCCTATTACGCCATGGAGCGCTGGGACGATGCCGTGAAATGGGGGGAACGTGCAGTTGCTGAGCGGCCCCAGGATGCCAGCTACCACCTGTGGCTGGCACGAGCCTATGGCAGGAAGGCGGGAGACTCGAAGCCACTGGCTGCGGCTGGACTCGCGCGCAAAGCGAAGAATGAGTTTGAGCGCGCAGTGCAACTGGCGCCCGCGAATGTAGAGGCTCGGAGCGATCTTTCCCAGTACTACACCCAAGCTCCGGCAATCATGGGTGGTGGACTCGACAAGGCGCGCGACCAGGCGGCGCAGGTTAGCAAGTACGACGCCGCCGAGGCGCATTTAATCCTGGCACAGGTGGCCGTTAAGGAAAAACGGTACGATGAGGCCGAGAGCCAGTTGCGCAGCGCCGTTCAGCAAGCTCACAATCCTGCGACCTACTGGCTGCAATTGGCCGATTTTTACCGGCTCCGGGGGCGCTTCGACGATGTCGAGAAGAGTGTTCTGACGGCTATGGCACAGCCGAGCCGGAGTGCCGAGAACTATTTTGACGCTGCCAATGAGCTGTATCTTAGCGGTCGGGACTTTCCGAAAGCGGTGCAGTATTTACAGCAGTATCTCGATTCCGGTGGACTGGTAGAGAATGCACCCGCTTTCCGCGCTCACTACCTTTTGGGTCAGGTCTACGAGAAGATGGGTCGCGCTTCGGCCGCCAACTCGGAATATGAGGCGTCTCTCACTCTGGCGTCCGGTTTTGACCGCGCGCGAAAAGCTCTTGGCCGGCCGCAGTAGCCGGATGTCTTCAAATCGTTCGCCAGGTAGAGCAAGGATGCCGCCAAGGCCTCGCCGTTTCAGGATGACTCGGGATGATTGTGCTATGAGGGTGGCCGCTCTCGCTGGTGTGCTCGTCCTTTCTTGCGTTGCTTGCGTGGCAGCCGATGCTGTTACCCCGGAGCCGATTCCCTTCCGCAATGCAGTCGATTTGGCATTGCAACACAGCGGAGTTATGGGCATAGCCACGATTAACCAGTGGCGAGCGCACAAGGCTTACGAAGAAGTGCGCGCAAACTATATTCCGCAGCTCACGATCGGCTCCGGTCTCGGCTACTCCTACGGATTTCCCCTCACCCTGGAAGGCTCAGCGCCGTCGGTGGTGAACTTCAACTCGGTGCAGTCATTCTTCAACCCCTCGCTTCGGCAATTCCTTAAAGCAGCCAAGATCGACTGGCAGGCAACTTCCCTCGACGTGCAGGACAAGCGTGACGCCGTCATTCTGGACACAGCACTGACCTATGAGCAACTTGACCAGCTTGCCGGCAAGCTTAAAGCATTAGGGGAAGCTCAAAAAGCGGCAGACAATGCAGAATTTGTGACCGAGCAGCGCTTGCGGCAGGGTGTGGACAGCAAGCTTGATCTCACCAAGAGCCAGTTGGTGGCGGCTCGCATTCGCTTGCGGATCGCCGACGCGCAGGGACAAGGCGACGTACTGCGTGAGCATCTGTCTAAACTGCTAGGATTGCCCGCCGAATCCATCGCGGTTGATCCCGGCTCGATGCCGGAGCTGCCGGTCATTTCGCAGGATGATGATCTACCAGCGCGCGCCGTGGAGAACAGTCTTGTCGTAAAGCAGGCGGAGCAGAAAGTAGCGGCCGCACAAGCAAGGGCCACGGGCGAGCATAAGGCGCTGAAATGGCCCACCATCGATCTGGCCTCGCAATACGCCTACCTGGCTAAATACAACAACTACGACCTGTACTATCGCAACTACACCGCCAACAATTTCAGTGGTGGGTTGAATGTCAGATTTCCCATCTTCAATTCGGTACAGAAGGCTAAGGCGGAGCAAGCCGATGCCGATGCCTTGATCGCGCAGAAGCAGGCACAGATCACAAAAAACCAGGTCAGCGAAAATGCCTTGAAGCTGCAGAGGTCGTTACGCCAACTGGCAGCGGCCCGGGACGTGGCCAAGTTGGAATGGGAAGTTGCTCAAGGAGACCTGGAGGCAGTGAAGGCACAGGTCGGAATCGGCAACGCCAACACCCGCGATCAGCAAAATGCCCGCCTCGACGCCGAAGATAAGCATGCCGCCTATTTCGATGCCGAACTGGAACTCAGCCGGGCCGAACTGCAGTTGCTCCGGCTAACCGGTGAACTCGAAAATTGGGCCATTCCGTCCCACTAATCTACCGTTCGCTGCCCCTCACAAAATGTAACTGTCCGGCGATTACATGTATCTAACTAGAACATAGTTAAGAAGTTCCGCCAACAAGCGACAGGTGATACGATAGTTAAGCTTATGCCTTTGAAAACTCTATTTTTGAACCCCCCTTCGTTTGAGAATTATGATGGTGGTGCCAGTTCCCGTTGGCCCGCGACGCGTGAGATCGAGTCCTATTGGTACCCGGTCTGGCTGGCTTATCCGGCAGGTATGCTGGAAGGCTCACGTTTGCTCGACGCTTCTCCGCACAAGATGACGGCGCAAGAGACCATTCAAATTGGAAGGGATTACGAATTCCTGGTCCTGTTTACCAGTACTCCGGGTTTCCAGGGCGACATTAAGCTGGCGGCTGCCATGAAGGCGGCCAATCCCGATCTGAAGATCGCCTTCGTGGGACCCCACGTTACGACCCTGCCAGAGGCCTCCCTCAAGGAAGGGACGGCGCTCGATTTCATTGTGCGCCGGGAGTTCGATTATGCCGTCGTCGAGTATGCCAATGGCAAGCCCTTGAACGAGATCCTCGGCGTTTCGTATCGTGACCCGAATGGTCAGATACAGCACAACGCCGATCGTCCAGCAGTGGCCGATCTCGATGCTCTGCCTGACGTGGTCGACGTGTACAAGCGCGATCTCGATCCTCGCCGCTACAACGTGCCATTCCTGCTCTATCCGTTCGTCTCGCTGTATACGACGCGCGGCTGCCCGGCGCAGTGCACGTTCTGCTTATGGCCGCAAACGCTTAGCGGACACCCCTGGCGAAAGCGCTCGACCGACGCAGTGGCCGCCGAAATGGCGAAGGCCAAGGAATATTGGCCCTGGGTGAAGGAATTTTTCTTCGACGATGACACCTTCAACATTCAGAAAGCCCGTACCATCGAGCTTTGCACCAAGCTGAAACCGTTGAAGTTGACCTGGTCTTGCACATCACGCGTCACCACCGATTACGAAACATTGAAGGCCATGAAAGAAGCGGGTTGCCGGCTGTTGATCGTGGGCTACGAGTCGGGCGATCAGCAAATTCTCAAGAACATCAAGAAGGGCGCAACTGTGGAACGGGCACGGGACTTCACCAGAGACTGCAAGAAGCTCGGCCTGGTGGTGCATGGCGACTTCATCCTCGGGCTGCCGGGCGAAACCAAGGAGACTATTCGGCGCACGATCGATTTCGCTAAAGAGCTGGATGTGGAGACCATCCAGGTATCCCTGGCGCATGCCTACCCAGGTACGGAGCTTTACGATTACGCCAAGACGAACGGCTTCCTGGTCGGCGAAGGTTCTCAGATGGTCGATGACATGGGGCACCAGGTCGCCATGATTGAGTATCCCGGGATTTCTCGCGACTACATCCTGGAAATGGTGCACCGTTTCTACGACGAGTACTACTTCCGCCCTAAAGCCATATTCCGGATTGTCAAGAAGGCGGCGTTTGACAGCTCGGAACGCCAGCGCCTCTATAAGGAGGCGAGATCATTTCTCAAGCTGCGTGCGGCGCGCAATCGTTCGGTCAAGGAGTCGCGCAGGCAGCAAAGCGTTGGTTTAACGCCTCCGCCTTCTGGAACATCCAACACCGGACCTAAGTCCGAAACGGTTGAACCGGTCAACGCCTAGAGGTTGGCGTGACCTTTCGCAAGTATCTTTTCCTCTTCGCGGTGGCGATATTCGCCGCTTGCGGCGATGTTTGCCTCGCCCGAGGGATGAGGGACTTTGGCGCCGTAACTTCGGCAAACTGGAGCCGCTCGCTCGCTTCTTTGTGGAGTCCCTGGGTGGTGACCGGCATATGTTTGTTGGTTCTTTTCTCGTGCAGCTATCTGACCGCGCTTTCGTGGGCGGATTTGACGTACGTTCTTCCGGCCACCGCCGTCAGTTATGTGCTGATGGCCCTCCTTGGCAAGTTCTTCCTGCATGAAACGGTAACTCTATGGCGTTGGCTGGGGATCGCTCTGATCACGGCGGGGGTTGGCTTTGTGGCAGGAGGCCCGGCACAAACCTCGCCAGCAGGTGGCGACCTCAAGAGCGAGGTTTCTTCCAGCCACGACCGACACGAGGAACAGCCTCCCGTGGTTACTGAGGCTAGGAGGGATGCATGACGAGCGGGGCAATGTGGGCGGGAATTGCGGCCATCGTCATCACCAGCACCTCCGGAGACGTATTGCAATCCCGCGCAATGAAGGAGATCGGCGACTTGGGCGCCGTTCGACGATCGGAGGGCTTCCTCCAAGTCGTACGACGCGTGGCCGCCAGTTCAAAATTCATGTTAGGGCTGTTGTTCATGGCGTTGGCATTTGCGAGTTTGCTGGTCACGCTCTCTTGGGGGGATGTCAGTATCGTCGGTCCGGCGTCCGCATCGCTTACTTTCATCGCCAGTGCTCTGGCCGCACAAGTGTTCTTGAAGGAGCGCATGGACCATCGGCGTTGGCTCGCCGCCGTGTTTGTGGCTGCTGGCGTCGCTCTGCTGGCCCACTGAGGAGCAACTAGCAACTAGCAATTAGCTTTAGTAAGTAGACAGCAACTAGCAACTCACAGGACGCAGGCTTGCATCCGCTGTAGAGGCTGATGGCCAAGAGCCAGCTGACGGCTAATTGCTAATCTTCAAGGACATTATGAGAAAGATCGTTGTCCCCTGTTTTGTGCTGCTGTGTTTGCTGGCTGCCTGTTCGTCAAGCAACCGAGCGGGCAGCGGCAATGAATCGCATCCATCGGCCAAAGCGGTAGCGAAACAAGCCGAGTACGAAACTGGCCGAGCTGCTTTCCAGAAGCTGTACCTGTCCGCAAGGGGATGGGCGGCTGACGTAAAGCCTTTTCGCCTGCAGTCCCAGTTCACTGCGGACGCTCCCACCAGCGAAGGCAAGAGTGGCCTGTGGCGTGGCTCATTTGCTTCCCCTGCCAAGCGCTCGATGAAGTTATTCGTCTGGTCAGGGTTGGTGGGACCTGACGCCCCGGAAGCAGGCGTCAGCTTTTCCGCAGAAGACAGTTGGAATCCAAACAATGCATCGACGCAGGTATTCGATGTCGGATTTCTCAAGGTGGACAGCGATGCAGCCTACGCGGCAGCACAAACGCACGGCGGCGAAAAGCTGACGCAGAAGGATCCCAAGCAACCGGTCTTCTTCGTTCTGGACTGGGACGCTGCCAAGAACCAACTGCTATGGCACGTGGTTTACGGAAATAGCCAAGACGAGGTCAAGCTGCGGATTGCCGTGGATGCCACCAGCGGCAAGTTTGTGCGGGTCGAAAGATAGGCGTCTATTGTCCAAGATCTAGCAAATGGCCGGAGGTAGGATCATTCTAGCGAGCACAATGCACGGGTGGTTCTTCGCTCTTGCCGGCGCATCGGTCGTCGAAGGACCGGAGTCGCGGCCGGGTTCTGTGTGCTGATTATTTCCCTGCGGCCTTCGCCGGCTTCCACCCCGCCCAGATGGGAATGCCTTTATCGTCCCGCAGCGTAGCCGTATTGTTTCCGTCGGTTATTTCGCGGGCCAGTATCTCTTCTTCCGGCGCGTCCGGAGCTTTCGCGCCCACCACTTCTACCTGGTCCCCTTTGTTGAACGAGGTGTCAATTTCTTTCAGGAAGTCAGTAGGGGCGACGTGCACCAGTATGGTCTTGGTTTCGGTTTTCACGACCAGTTGGGTACCTTCGAATTCGCCAGGGACGTCGCGGACTTCGATGATGACACCCTTTATCTTCACCTCGTGAGCGGTGTCATACTTGGGTCCCGTTTTGGCAGGATGCTGGCACCACGCCACGGATGATATGCATACCACGACGACAGCCATGAAGAGCGTTTTCGACCACAATCTGTAGTTCATAATCTGTACCTCCTTCCGACCATGAAAAACTGCCGGATCTCTACGGAAGGTGCGCACAAGGAAATTTTTCCTCACTTCCCACCGTTTCTTGCAAAAAAACGGTTGCGGTTCTTGCGACGCCATATTGCGCCCAAAACTCCTTGCTGTGCAACTCTAAAGTAGGCGCAGGTTTCACGTGAGGCAGTGAGGGGGGTCACAAAAGGGGGTGATGTGAAACTTGCCTCAGTGCTGAAAAAGGTGCCCGCCGCGGTCCTACCTAGAGGCTCTACGCCCAGGGAGCACCAGATTCCCGGCCGACCGGCGGCAAAATTTGCTTTGCGATTTGGCGCTTTAGTGGCATAATCATACAACCCCTCCTGAGTCTCTTCCAAAAGGAAGTCGTTCTGCGTCCACCTCGATCTGCGCGCAGGTTTCTTTCCCGGCTCCGGGGCTCCGGCCACCGGCACGAGGACGGCCGTGTGGAACGCGTGCTAGCGTTCTCACGTTTGTTTATAGCACTTACGTCGCTCACCGCTTGGGAGATCCACCCGATCGCGAGCGGCCCGTATTATCACTTCGGACAATTTCTCCTTTTAGGCTACATCGTCCATAGTCTCGTGCTGCTGTTGTTGCTACGGATACAACGTGCGCCAACTCGAGGCTTCGTGCTTTGGTCCCAGGCCACCGACGTCCTGTGGCCGTCGCTGTTGTGCCTCTTCACCGATCCGCCGAACAGTATCTTCTTTGTTTTTTTCCTTTTCGCGATGCTGGCGGCTGCCTTCCGCTGGGGCTTCGCTGAGACTATGGCTACCGCCATAATCAGTGCCGGGGTGCTACTGTTTCAGGCGGCCATAGTGAGGTACGGGCCATCATTTCTGAAGCAGGCGATGTTCACGCGAATGGACGCGCCCCGCGTCGTCATGCGTTGCGGTTTTCTCTTGATATCTGGATTTCTGCTGGGTTTTCTGGCTGAGGGAGAGAAGGAACTGCGAGGCGAGATCGATTTGACCAATCGGCTTTTGTCACTGTCCCGAATTGGCGGTCGCTTCGCTTTGGCTCTGCAAGACACCCTGCTTGAAATGGGTCGCGTCTTTGGTAGCAAGGAAGTCTACGAGGTGGTCTGTCAGGGCAGCACCGGGCGCGCGTATAAATGGAGTAGCACTACCTCTCCGGAGCGCCTGGCCGAGGTTCGGGAGATCGCTCCAACTGAACAGGGGCTCGAACTGATGCGAGACTATCCTCACACTTTCTACATGCGGAGCACGGGCCGGAAAAAGAGACACAGTATCGCCGCTCTCGACGACGAAGGGCGACGGCTCGAATCCTCCCAACTCAAGCACCTGCAAATGCCTGTTCCGGGTGCCCGTTCCGTCCTGGTCGTCAGCCATGAGATGGGCCGGGACTGGACTGGGCGGTTTGTGGTGGTCAATGCCTACGTGGGCCGTCCCTGTGAACGCGAGCTTCGTTTTGCGCAGAACATTCTGCGCCAAGTGGGCCCCGCGTTGTATTCCGTTTATCTTTTTCGCCGCTTTCGTTCTCGTGCCGGAGCGGTCGAACGGGCGCGCGTGGCGCGCGAGTTACACGACACCGTTATCCAGTCGCTAATCAGTGTCGAGATGCAAATCGACGTGTTGCGTCGTCGCGGCGCCGACCATCCACAGCTGTCCCTGGAGTTGCAGCGTATCCAGGAGCTGCTGCGCCAGGAAGTCATGAACCTCCGCGAACTGATGCAGACGATGCGGCCTCCGGATATTGGACCCCATCAATTTCTTGACTTTATCGCCCAACTCGTAGAACGTTTTTCTAGAGACACGGGTGTGGTTACCCGTTTTGTCTCCGAATTGCATGAAGTTACGCTCCCCGCGGCCACCTGCCAGGAACTGGCCAGGGTTGTGCAAGAAGGGCTGGTCAATATTCGGAAACACAGCGGTGCGCAGTCGGCGGTAGTGCGTTTCGGTTCACAAAATGGTTGGTGGAAGCTGATAATTGACGATGATGGCAAGGGCTTTCCATTTGCTGGCCGCTTTACGCTGACCGAACTGGACGACTTCCACCGGGGACCGACGGTCATCAAGGAAAGAGTTCGGGCGGTGGGCGGAGACATGGTGATTGAATCGAATCCCGGCCACGGATCCAAGCTCGAAATCACTATTCCGCAGAAAGGGACGGAATCTTATGGATAAGAAAGACGATCCATCTGTGCGTATTGTCATCGCGGATGACCACACCATTTTTCGCGATGGGCTGCGCCGGTTGTTGGAGGCCGAGCCGGAACTGGAAGTTGTCGGCGAGGCGCCTGATGGCGCGGAGGCTGTGACTCAAACCCGCCAGCTGACCCCTGATATTCTTCTGCTGGACCTGGCGATGCCGCGAGTGCCCGGGATGGACGTGTTGCGCGAGCTCTCCACTACCGACGATGACATCAGGACCAAAATCATCGTCCTCACCGCGGCAGTGGAGCGCATCCAGATCGTGCAGGCGTTACAAATGGGAGCACGCGGCGTGGTCATGAAAGAAGCCGCCACGCAATTGCTGATGAAGGCCATCCGCACCGTAATGGCCGGTCAATACTGGATCGGACGCGAAGCCGTCGGCGACATTGTGGACTTCATGCGCACCAATCCGTCGGGCGAGAAAGCGCCTCGAAACTTTGGCCTGACTAAGCGAGAAATGGACATCCTCACCACCATCGTTGCCGGCCTCAGCAATAAGGAGATTGCGCGCCGGTTTGCACTCAGCGAAGACACCGTGAAACATCACCTCACAAACATCTTCGACAAGGTGGGCGTCGCCAGCCGCCTGGAGCTGGCACTATTTGCGATCAATAATCATCTCACTGAGCAACAGGGTTAGGTGTGCGATTGCGCCTGGCTCCCATCCGACCCGGAGCCTGCGACAAAATCGGAAACGCAGCATCTAAGAGCCGTACGGCTGATGCTGCGCGCCCTCGTGCAAGAGGGGGCTAGAGGTTTTCCCTACGAGTGGCTCCCGCTTCTTAGGAGGTGCGCTCGTCAGCACCATAGTTGATGATTGTGGCCGTGGATAGCGACAACTTCGGCGGAGTTGTGTTTATCCATTCAGCACAATCTTTAGGAGTCATGGCTTGATGATGAGGACTAAGGCATCCCAGTATGCCATTTTGATGTTGGCAGTAGCGCTCGGGGTTTTGGCCGGGTGCTCCCGGAAACCAGCTCGCACCGACGCCCAGGTTGCGGAGGAGACGCAAAACAAGATTTACAGCGATTCGTCGATCCAGAGTCGAGAGATCGAAGTCCAGGCTGCCAGTGGCGTAGTCACTCTTACCGGCGACGTCAGCAATGATGCAGAACGTGCCCTTGCAGCGAGAGATGCGGCCACAGTTGAGGGTGTAAGAACGGTCGTCAATAATCTCCAGGTGCAGCAGGCCAAAGCAACTCCGCCAGCGCAAACGGCGTCTCGGCGACCTGCAAAGCCTGGTAAGTTATACATGTCGCAAACCGGATCAAACGGATCGCGCCATCGCGATAGGGCCGAAAACGAGCCGGCGAGCCCTGCGACCAGCGCTCTGGTTGCCAATGACGCCCCTCCTCCTGCACCACCTGTACAAGAGGCGCCTCCGCCTGCTCCCCAGCCGCCACCCCCTCCAAAGAAGGTCACGATACCGGCTGGAACGCAGTTGACAATAAGGCTCGATAATCCGCTAGACTCCGAGAAAAACCAGGGCGGCGATACCTTCCATGGTTCGCTCAGCAACCCTATTGTGCTGGATGGGGAAACCGTGATTCCGGCTGGCGCTGACGTCGTAGGCCGAGTGGCGGATGTGAAAAGTGCCGGCCGCTTCGCCGGCAATTCCGTCCTGACGCTGGAATTGACTTCGCTTTCGGTGAATGGCAAAACTTACAACATTCAGACGAGTCAGTGGACCCGCGCCGGGAACGGCGAGGGCAAGAACACCGCTACTAAGGTGGGGGTTGGGACTGCTGCTGGCGCCATTCTGGGCGGCATCTTTGGCGGTGGCAAAGGGGCCGCAATTGGTGCGGCCACGGGCGCCGGTGCGGGAACCGGAGTTGCCGCTTCGAAAAAAGGACAGCAGATTCAATTACCGGCCGAGGCGGTATTGAACTTCCAGACCATCAATGCCGTGACGGTTACGTCGCAAGGCAGCAATGAGCGCAACTCGGGGCGTACACCTCTCTCCTAAATGATTGTTCCTGCCGATTCACAGGCGTAGTCACAACCCGGCTACGTCTTTTTTGCGTCTAGCTGGGTACGCAGTCGTTAGCGGCTGCGATATCCTCACTTAGAGCCGCCAAATGCCTAAAATTACCGCCTTGCTGCATACTCATAATGATGCGCTCCGCCTCGGCCGCACCTTGGACTCGCTTCGCCCGTGTGACGAGGTGCTTCTGATTGACGATTGCTCGGAAGACGATACTGCAACGGTCGCGCGGGAACATGGAGCGACATTGAAGAATGCGATCTCCGGCGTCACCTTCGGCGCATATGCCGCGGACGCAGCAAACGATTGGATCCTCTGCCTTCGCCCCAACGAGGCGCTCTCCGATGATCTGGAGGCAGCTCTATTCGACTGGAAGAGTAAGGAACCCAAGGAGAATGTGGCCGGCTATCGGGTATCGATCCGGGAGCAGAGAGGGACCGCGTGGCAAAGCTGCCCGCCTGAAACCCGGCTGGTTAATCGCAAGCTGGTGAATTGGATAGGTGAGATGCCGGCAAATGAGCCATCTGAAGACAAACTGAGCGGCGATGTGCTGCGCTTTCACCAGCCGTAGGAGAGGACCCCACAACAAGCTTTGGACCTAGCTTTCGAATGTGCGCTGTTCGTCGTCGGGCTGGCATTCGGCAGTTTCCTGAATGTCTGTATCAGCCGCATTCCACGCGACCAGTCTGTCATCAGTCCCAGGTCCCAGTGCCCTGCCTGCGGCGCTTTCCTTCGATGGTATGACAATATTCCGTTGTTAAGCTGGGTGCTGCTTCGCCGCCGTTGCCGCGATTGCGGAGGCCGAATTTCACTGCGTTATCCCACCGTCGAATTACTGATAGCTTTTCTGTTCACGGCTTGCTACGTGTCATTCGGGCCGTCCTTAACTGCGTTAAAGTTCTGCATCTTTAGTTTCCTGCTGGTCGGGCTGATTTTCATGGATGCCGAAACCGGTCTGCTGCCGCGGGAATTCACCTATCCGGGAATCGCGGTGGGGCTGGCGCTGTCCTGGATCGCTCCGACCGATAGCACGGGAACACAGTTTCTTCTGCGCGTCTACGGAGCACAGCTTTCACCTCATGCACTCGCACTCCTCGATTCCGTTCTCGGTGCCTTTACTGGAGCTGGCTTCTTCTATCTGGCCTGGGCGCTGTACTACCTGCTTCGCAAACGTCACGGAATGGGATTTGGCGATATCGCACTGATGGCCATGGCAGGAGCTTTCTTGGGACTGAAACTCACGCTGTTGGTGATTTTCGCCGCGCCATTAGCTGGCAGCCTTTACGCGGTCTTCCTCCTGGTGCTGCGCGTGGGTAATGCGCCAAAGGTCGCCGGAACGTCTGCTGCGCAGTTGCCGTCTTCTGCCCATGAGACGCTTCTCACGCAAGAGCTGCCGTTCGGCGTATTTCTCGGCACATGTTCTCTCGCCGCAATCTTTCTTGGTGAGGCAATCTGGCGCTGGTATCTGAGTGTTTTCTGAAGCAGTCTAGGATAGTTCCGGAAGTCGTGCCTCCGCCCATACGGTCTGCCCATCAGTCAGGCGCGACCGGAACTGATGTATCTCACTCGTTTCGCGATTTCCTTCAGGTGGTGCCTGGCATGGGCACGATGGACGCGACGCCAATCTTTTGCGTTGAGGGGGCCAAGGATTGGGTGGTCGAGTATCTTAGCAAGACTGCCGAATCGTTTCTCCGCATCCTCTAGCGTCGCGTCCATAGCAACCAAGGCATCGTTGAATTGACGCAAAGATTGCACTCCGGCGCCATTCCGCGGAGTTGTCTGTTTCGGTGACATGCGGCCTGAGGGAAGCAGTCCCAACCTGGCTACGTAGAACGTGGCGACCTTATCCCTCAATGTGGGATGACCTCCAAGAGGTTTCCCCGTTTGTAGAGCTGTTAGGGCTCCCTTGGTGGTAGCTGTGTAACTCAACAGAAGGTGTTCCAGTATCTGGGCGCAACTCCACTTTCCTGGCGGAGCATAACGCCAGTCGTCCTCCGACATTGTTCCTGTGACGCGCTCCAGTTCACGGCGAATATGTTCCAGTTCTGGCGACACAATACCATCCTGCAGAAACGAGACGTAGCCTGAGAACCACCCTCGATGATGAGACTAGTATGAACCACAATTGCTGATTTTGCTCTAACGACTTTCCGGCAGGTGAGATGAGAGCTTTTCCCCTTGGCGCCTTCGTACCTTGGGCAATGACTACTTGCGCCCACGTTCCGTCAGGACTGGACACTGCACTTGGTGTTAGCTGCCCAGTCGCCGTAGCGATGCACACCTCTTTCCTTGGTTAGCCCCATGACCGTAAGCCTTTCTGACGTCCTGCCGGCCATTCTTACTTGCTGGTTTTCGCCGCGGTAGGCGGTAGTGACATGCCGTGCAGTAGCACGTCCCGCGCCCTCTGCGCGACATTGTCATCGTAGCCTTCGAGGATCAGCAGATCGGTCCCCTGAATCTCTAGCGTGGCTTTGCCCTCATTGGTCTCGAATGTGATCAGCGACGGGGACGGGGTTGCACTGGTTCCGTTCAGCGGTGGCGGTTGCTGCAAAACAGCCTTCTTGTAGCGCTTGGGGAGATAGTCGGCATAGAGTTTGGCAAAATCGCGCGCTGCTCCGGGCGAATCCCAGCGCGAAAAATACAGCATCGCGATTTGGTCTTTCGGCGCTGACTTGGCGCGCGCTGCGAAGTAGTACCCACCGCGCCAATGCGGATAGTAATTTGGCGGGGCCTCACCATACTGCTTAGCGAGCAGATAGACGTCAAACTCGCCCATGCCGCCAAAGTCGAAGCGCTGGTAGTCCGGCGCGACCACTTTGTCGAGATCGGGAATCATCAGCGGTGCCACATCTTGCCTCAGCAGGTACGTCTCCGGCTGCATGATCTGGCGAGTATCTGTGGGCGGACTCTCCAGCATGCCAGAGTAGGCCACATCTCTACCCTTATTGGCGAGCACGGTGCGCACAAACTCCAGCCCAAACGTGTACGGCATCAACAACGACTCCCGCAAAAACATGGGAGCTGCCGCGAACACAGGCGAGTCCTTGTTGTCGGCCATGCTGGCGCGCATGGCATCGACGATCTCCGGCGCGGTCAGAATGTCCTTGCCCGTGGGAGCCAGAGAGTAATCCAGCAGCACGACCATCGCCTGTCCCTCGGTGACGCACTGGCGCGCGGCCTGCGCCTCTTCCACAACTTGTTCCTGCTGATCAGGCTCTGGTGTATCGTCTTTGGCGCCGGCTAACTCCCATTTCTCAAGATTGATCTTCTGGTCCTGCAACGCATGGGTGAGCTCGTGCGCCAATACTGGCTTCTGAATGTCCGGCTGCACCCAGTCGAGCAGATTGACGCTTTTCGATTTGGGATCGTAGTAGGCGGCGACCTGCTCGCCCAGCAGACGAAGAAACTCAGAGTGCAGGTCGTAGCCAGGCGGAAGCAGGCCGAACTTCTCCAGCACCAACCTGGATTGCTCCAGCCGCTGGGCGTCCTTGTCGTCCCTCATGCGCTTATCAACGTACTTCTCCACCGACTCACGCGTGATGAGGTGACGTTTGACCCTGTGCTCGATCGGCAACCCGGTGTCATGGCTGGCGAAGCCGAGGATTTCATCCACCGAGTGAAACAGTTCCTTGGCTTGCGCCTTAGTAATGCGAGTCTCTGGCTCCGGCTGCCTGGCAGCCTGCGGCGGCGGCGCACCTCCCGGCTGTTGGTTCTGGACGGCAACACCGGCTCCCGGAACTTGCGTCGTTCCGGATGATTTAGACGGCTGGGCGGGAGTTTGCGGAGTTGCGGGCTGGGAAGCTGTCGGGGCTGGATTCGGTGATTGGGCTTGTGGAGGCGACTGCGGCTGGCTGGGTGTGCTTTGCGCCCACGACACGCCAAATAGCAGAAGGAGGAGAAGGATGACAAAGAAAGGCCGTGCAAGCAGTTGCGATGACTTAGAGAGTGGTGGGCGGTTTTCGTGCATGCAGAAGCTTTAAGCATACAGGACATCGGGCTCCAAGTAGCGCGATCAAACTGCAAACGCTATGATCAAATCTCTCGTCGTTCTTACAAGGAAGGTGCAATGTTTCAAATTCGTCGCCGTTTTCTGGCCAGCGTCGCGATACTCCTGTTTTGCAGTTCCCTGCTCGCGCAATCTCCGCAAGAACCCACACAAAACGCTCCGCAGGTCACTGCGGAACGTACGTGGCAGCAGCGTGAAGACTATCGCAAGGCCATGGAAGACGCCGACCAGAAAATCAACGACGAGGTGAAGGCCCACTCCGAGCTGATGAAGAACCTGGAATATCTCACCACGCAAATTGGTCCGCGCCTTACCGGGTCGCCGCAGATGCAGGCCGCCAGTGCGTGGACCCTCAAACGCTTCCAGGATTACCACCTCGAGGCGCATCTGGAGACGGCAGAGATTGCCCATAGCTGGACGCGCGGCGCGGAAACCGCCGAGATCACCAGTCCCATTCAGCGCCGTGTCGGCATTCATGCGTTCGGTTGGAGCAAAGCAACCAAGGGGGAGATCACTGGCAGGGTTACGGCGCTGAACCTTGCAAAACTCTCCGACCTGGACCCGTACAAGGGCAAGCTGAAGGGTGCCATTGTGATGCTTCGCAAGCCGGTTGACCTTTCACAAGAAGATCCAAACCCCGAAAACGCCTACGACGCAGTTATTGCTCCCACGCGCGGCGTACCCCAGCCCAACCAGATGGGCTGGCGGGGCCGCCTGCAGTTGCTGCAACAAGTCGCCGCGGAAGGGCCTGCCTTGATTCTGTCCGACAGCGGACTGCCCGACAGCCTCTACAACATGACAGGCGGCTTCAACCACTACGCACCCAGCGAAGTACCGCAGGCTTTCCTCACCCACGAGGACTACGACCTCATCTACCGGCTGCTGCAAGCGGGAGCGGTCACTATGAAGGCCAATCTGCAGGAGACTTTCAGTGACAAACCGGTGTCAGCCTCTATTACTGTCGCCGAGATCAAGGGCAGCGAGCATCCCGAGGAACGTGTCATCGTCGGTGGGCATCTCGATTCCTGGGACCTCGGACAGGGCGCACTTGATAACGGCACCGGTGCTATGGCCACGCTTGAAGCGGCGCGAGCCTTGCAGGCACTGGGATGGAAGCCAAAGCGCACCATTACCTTCATCCTCTTCACCGGAGAAGAACAAGGGGGCATCGGCGCTGACACTTTCCTAAAAAACCACGCTGCTGAAATTCCCGTAATCGATGCGGTGCTTATTCACGACACGGGCACCGGCAAGGTGTTCAGCATCTCGCTAAACGATTTGTGGGAGACCGCGGGGCTGATGCACGAAATCTACCAGCCGTTGCAGGAGGTGTTCGATCTTAGGCCGCTCTCGACGCGGTATTTTGGCTCGTCGGATCACGTGCCGTTCCTGAAGAAGGGCGTGCCGGCGTACTTCTGCGTGCAGCTTCCCGCGCAATATCGCGAGGCTCATCACAGCCAGACCGATACCTTTGACAAAGTGATTCCCGATCAAATCAACGAGGGAGCAGCATTCTTGGCAGCTTGGGCGTGGAACGTCTCCGAGATGCCGGAGTCGCTGCCGCATCACGCCGTCCCTAACGAACCTATGGATTGAGACTTTAGATTACCTTTCAGGCTCAAAAGGCGATTGTCCCCGGCAGATGAACGAATTAACCAGATACGCCTGGAGAACACCTAGACTCCAACTCCCTAAACCTTGGCGCCGGTGGTTCTCAATGCAAAGTTTAAGCATCGTAAGACATCCGAATGGTCTGATCTGGGCAGCATTTCGCAAATAGAGCAAACGTCACTGCGCTAATGACTGTCGTACCATCCGATCAAGCTGCCACCTTGATCTAAGATACCTGACCATCAAGCCGGGGTGGCTTCGCTGCGAATCGAGGACCGTCGCGTCAAGTGTTTCACTGCGCTCGCGCATGCGAGGGATCGGGCGAATTCGCTGTGTCAACGTCAGCGTGTACGCCTGAGCTGGGCGGCATAGTGGGCGGATAGCAGTTGCCATCCGGCGCATAGGTCTGACGGCAGGCCGCAGTCATCTCCGGACGCCGGGGGGATTGTGCGAATTGCCACGCGTCGGCGAAAGGCACGCCGCTGCTCGCGGGACTTGGCGGCACCTTTGGAAAGACGCAGCCCGGGGACGGACCGCACTGATCGTTACTGACAAAGAAGTGGATTTCGCGACCGCTGGCATGATCGCGAATGTCATTGGCCGTCACTACGGAGACAGTATTCGACTCGCGAAAGGGAATGCCTGAACAGTAGACGCCCGCACGATAGCCTCCGCGCACCACGCCATCCACCCAGGCATGAATGTAAGCTCGCTGCTCGGGTAACATGCGGCCGCCTTGCTCCTGATCGAGAAACAGGATGGAGCCCTTAGGAAAACCGTCGCCAACGGCCGCCTTCACCGCTGCCGCGGCGTCAGTGCTTCCGACGCGCGCTGCGTTTCCCGAAGCCTTGAGTTGCTTATATTCCCGCCCGTTAAACAGGAGGAGGAATCCGTAGCCCATCGCTTGAATCGTCTTGCGCTTGCCTTGCCAGGTGTTTGTCGTTGCGCCGGGCGGCTCATTCAACCAATATCCGGTAAATGCGAATGTCTTGCGCAACGCCACCATGTTGGCATTGCCAGGATAATCATTGCGATCCATGCCAAGATACATGGATTGTGGCTGGGCTGACGTTACCGGCAGGCAGGTCGTAATCAACAGCAGAGCGAGCGAGACGCGATCAATCATAAGGGTTAACTGAAGGTACGGCTTCGACAGCCCTGGCACTCGAGATTTTAAGCGACCCATTTAGCCGAACTTGATGCAGCATGACACTACGACGTTCCGATCAATATACCCGTAGCAAATACCAGTGCACCTCCGAGCGCGACCTGAATCGCCGCCAGCGGCGGAGTATCCATGAAGCGGTTGCGAACCCAGGTAATGGTTGCCAGCTCGAACAGCACAACGATGATCGCAATCGTGGTAGCTATTCGGAAGTCGTGAATGAGATAGGGCAATGTGTGGCCGATGCCACCCAGGGCCGTCATGGCACCGCATACCAGGCCGCGCAACCACGGAGTGCCGCGCCCGGTGAGACTGCCGTCGTCGGATAGCGCCTCGGCAAACCCCATGCTGATGCCGGCTCCCCAGCGACGCTGCCAGCCCGACGGCGAAGGCGTCCCAGGTGTTCTTGGTCGCGAACGCGGCGGCGAAGACCGATCTCCTCCTGGCGCATCTCTTCAAACACCTGCGCCGTGCCGGGACAATTCTCCCGAAGATTTTCACTGAAGTCGGAATAAATTCGTTCGTCCTCTTCCTCGAGCGAGCCAGCGCCAGGATTTCCTTTTGCGACAAACTGTTGAAGTCTCGCACGAGCGGCATCACCTCCGCAGAAGATAGTAAATGAGCGGTATCCGGACAGACTGTTTAGTTCACGCTGACGGCGCGCTGGGCGGGCTGAATGACAATCAGTTCCGTGGCCGGACAAAGGTTGCGATAGGAGCAGAAGTGGCAATGCCGGCCGGGAGTGGGATGGAAGTTTCCGGCCACAATATTGGCCGCGGCCTTGCTCACCCGGGCCGCTTCGCCATTGAGCTGCTTCTCCGAACGCCGCGACTCAATGGCGGTGCAATTCGCAAGGTTAACGATCACCAGTGAGTCAGCGACGAAACCCATGCTTTTAGCCGCTAGCGCATAGATAGAAAGTTGCAGGCTTTCGTCAGCATCATCCTGCGTCTTCGGTTTTCCAGTCTTGTAGTCAATAATGCTGACCCGGTCTCCGTCGATCCGTTCGAGTCGATCCATTCTTCCCTTCACCAGAGCCCCGCCAATCGAGGCGCGGAAGAATCGTTCGTTGTTCAGAATCTCGCCGGCAGGCTTTGCCAGATCGGAGCACAGAAACTGCCGAAGTTGCTCGCAGCCATCCTTCTCGTAGAGGTCGCGTTGCGCGTCTTCCTCAATCTTGGCTTTGCCGAACTCGTCGCGAAAGCACGCGATGACCGCGTCTTCATCCGGCGGATGCCCCATACGCAATCCATCGAAATATGCCTTGAGGGCAAGATGCATCGCCGAACCAAACTGCATCATCGCCGCGGGTTCCTCGGGGATACACCAGTCGCGGCTGAGCTTGAACTCCAGCGGACAGCGCTCATACTGCTCGATGGCGCTGGCGCTGAGCTCGCCAAGCGGCGCGTCGCAGCGCGCGGGAAGCTGCACCCACTGCGCGATCACCGGTTGTGGCTCTGCCGCCGCCTGCAACTTTGGAATCACGTTCGAAGGTGACAACACCCGGCATTCGATCGCGCCCTTGAGCGCGAACTTTCCGGCATTGGCTAACTCCCGCAAATACTTGTTGGGAACAGGATCATTCTTCGCCTTGCTCATCTTTCCGCAAATGAAAAGCTCGTCTTTGGCGCGGGTCATGGCGACGTAAAACAAACGCCGCTCCTCTTCTTCGTGTAGCACCTTGGGCGGACTTTCAGCGGCATTATCCTTGCTGCGCAGTTGCTGCGGAAATTCAACCAGGGGTTCCTTGTAGTTGTGCGGAAACGATTGCGACGCGACCCGCAAAACGAAGACGCAGCGAAACTCCAATCCCTTGGCAGCGTGTACGGTCATCAACTGCACCGCGTCTTCGAGCGGCCGGCTGCTGAAATCAGCGGGCGCCAAGGCCGCTACCGGATCGTCTTCTCCACTATCTTCGGCAAGACATCCATTGGCCTCGCGAAATAACTCGACGTACTCGAGAAATTCGCGCAGGGTTCCCTGCCCCACCAGCGGCTTGGGTTTGGTGCACCAGCGATCGGCCAGCTCCTGCAAGCGCCGAAGCGCAAGCGAATCTCCGAGTTGAAATATTCGTTGCGCAATCTTCGTCGCCGGGCTTAGCTGATCATTGGCGTTGGCGAGGTCGTGTCGCGCCTCGCGTACCGCTTCCATCACCGCGAAGCCGCCTGGAACCTTCTCCAGCAACGACTCAATCGAAGCCTTCTTGCCGGCGAGGGCGAGCGCAGCGCGGAACTCTTCCGGGTCCACGCTGAACTGGGAAAATGTCGCGACGCGAACCAGCGCAGTGGGATTGGGGGACTCCATGATCTGCAAGGAGGCCAGGGCGTCGCGAACCTCGGGAGTATCGAAAAGATCGACTCCTTGGACGTGCACGGGAATGTCACGGCGGCGAAGTTCGGCCAGCATTTCTTGTCGATTCGTATGCAGTCGGTACAACACTGCAATATCGGAAAGCTTCATCGCCGGCCGCTGCTGACGCATCGCTTCGATGGTGGCAGCAACGAACTCAGCTTCCTGCTCCAATCCGTTATGCACCACGGCTTGCACCGGCGAGGCGTGCGCCAGAGTTGGGTCATCTTCCAGACGCGCACAGCCGAGCGGCTCACGCGGCCAGCCACCGTCGCGGAGTTCCGTGCTGGCGATTTGCGGATTACACACAATCGCCTGATACGCACAGCGCAGGATGGGCGGCGTCGAACGGCGATTTTTTGATAGCGTGACCCTCTTGACGCGACCGGGGCCAAAGGTCCTGAGAAAATGGTCGAACGCCCCACTGGTGGCGCCACGGAAACGATAGATGGCCTGGTCGGGGTCGCCGACCGCAAACACGTTGGCCTCGTTGCCGGCAAGCAGCCTGGCAAGTCGAATCTGCGCAACGTTGGAGTCCTGGAACTCGTCGATCAAAATAAAGCGGGCATGTTTCTCCGCGCGTTGCAATACGGATTGACGGCGACTAAGCAAATCGACCGCGCGCGTGATGATATGGCCGAAGGTACCCAGGCCTTCCTGCTTCAGCAGGTCTTCTACGTAACGGAACACGCGCGCGATTTCATGGCAACGCTCAAGCACTTCTTCAGGAGCCATGGTCTCGGCGTCTTTCGACTTCCCTACCCGCGGCAGCGGAATCTCGCTGCGTGCCACACGCGCGACGTAGGCGTCGTAATCGTCAGGACTGCGCAGCTCATCGTGGCAGCTGCGGAAAAATTCCAGTAAATCCTTAAGAAATTGTCCCGGGTCCGACGCCTTGATAAAGCGCTTGAGCGGTAGATCGGCAATACGGCGACGCAACAGGATTTGCAGGTCCTTCTCGTCGAGAAGCGCAAACTGAACATTGGCTTCGTACAACAATCCGTAGCAATAGGAATGAAAGGTGTGCGGCCGCAGTCCGCTCGACATCAGCTTGCGTGCAGCGTCCCGCTGGTCGAGATGAGGATAGAGGATCTCGCCAACTCGTGCGATCAGTTGCGCCGCGGCATTGCGGGTATAGGTAACAGCAAGAATTTCCTTCGGCTTGGCCGCTTCGCTCTCAATGAGGTAGGCAATACGGCGTGCCAGCACGGTGGTCTTACCAGTGCCGGCGCCCGCCACCACCAGCATGGGACCATGCACATGCTCGATGGCGCGTCGCTGCTGGTCCGTCGGCTCGAAATCGAATGGTAAGTAGCTCTGCAACGGCACTCCCGGAGTACGCGAAGAAAAAGCGAACATGCCATTATGCTTGGTCAGCGGGCCAATGGCAAGAGAAACAATTGGCAGATTGCAGGCTCGTCACACTGGAAACTCGAAACGAACATGCTGAAAGGATTCAGGCACGCCACGCCGATTCTCTGGCTTGCTGTTTTCCCAGTAGGCGCGCTCGCACAATCGAAACCCTCCGCCGCCAACGGCTGCTGGACCGCTCATTAGCGGTCGCATAGTGGTCAGGAGTGATGTTGCGTCTCAGTTTCGCCGCGATGGAACGTCGTCGGCCGCGAAGCGAAGTGTATTGGCGGGCTGTTCCTTACCACAGCGTATAATCGTCGTTTGCGCACTTCATTCCCATTATAGGAACACTCGTGAGTCATCAGCATTCGCACACGCCCGGCCAGCCGCAAGCTGGGCCGCAACCGCTTCCCGGAGTCAACAGCATCATCGCCGTGGGCTCGGGCAAGGGCGGCGTTGGCAAAACCACTCTCGCCGTGAACCTGGCCATCGCGCTGGCGCGCCTAGGCCACAAGGTCGGACTGCTCGATGCCGACGTCTACGGCCCCAACGTACCGCTGATGCTCGGCACCACCATGGCTCCCAGTGTGGTCGGGGAAGACCGCATTCTGCCGCCCGAACGTTACGGCCTGAAGGTGATGTCGGTTGGCTTCCTGAGCCCGGGCGACAAGCCGCTGGTTTGGCGCGGCCCGATGTTGCACTCAATCGTCAAACAGTTTCTCGGCCAGGTGGAATGGGGACAGCTCGATTACCTTGTCGTCGATCTGCCGCCAGGCACAGGCGACGTCGTGATCTCGCTGGTGCAGACTGTGCCACTGACAGGCGCAGTCGTGGTCACCACGCCGAGCGATGTCGCGCTGCAGGACGCGCGCAAAGCTATCGAGATGTTCAAGCAGGTGAAGGTAGACCTTCTTGGCATTGTCGAGAACATGAGCTACTTCGTGTGCCCGCATTGCCAGCATGAGATCGACATCTTCTCCAAGGGCGGCGGGGCACGTACCGCGCAGCAGTTCGGGGTGCCATTTCTCGGCAGCATCGAACTCGATCCCAACATCCGCAAAGGCGGCGACAGTGGCCAGCCCATCGTCCTCGAGGGCGACCAGTCTCCACACGCCAAATCGCTGTTCGCATTCACACAGCGAGTGATTGAGCGCACCAAAGAATTGCAGGAAGCGGACAGCGGCAGCGTGATCGAGATTCAGTAGATAGGCGAACCGCTAGAGTTCAATATCTCAACGTACCTCTTGCAGCACCACAAGCCGCCATGAAGCACCCAACTTACGAGTACCTCATCCCAAGCCGTGTATGCACGATGCCGGTGACTGGCCGACTCTGCCTGTCTTGATTGATGGCACTGCGGTAAATGTCCAAAAGCCAATTACAGGGCAGACATTGGCACCTGTTGTCGAGTCTATTGGCAATGAACGTCTGGACATTGCGTACAGCATATTTCACGTTGATCTGAGCGTTGATGACGACGTTACCAACCCTGAGTGGTACATTCCATTCACGGCGGTGAAGCATGTCCTTTCATGGATCCGGGTCGCCACGAGGCAATATTGGGTTGGAGTCCTTAGGAGCGGTAGTGCGGTAATTGCGCGGGGATCCGTCATCAACAAGCTCGACAATTCCGTACCAGAACTTTGGGGCTTACTCGACGCCAGTTGGATTTCAACCCCTCACGAAAGACATCTGGGAAGGGATTGGCGCCGAGCTAGGCAAGTCGAGATTTCCGCAAATACCTGATTTGTTGTTTTGCGATTCGTTGCTCAGTTTTCGCGAAAGAGATTTCTTTCAGACTGTGATTAGGCTAGGAATAACTTGTGAACTTGAGGTCAACGCATTCATTGACGATTTGCTCGGACCTCAGCCAGAGAACGTGAAGAAGCTATACGCTGCAAGCAAACCACAGTTCGATTGGAAACTCAAGAACATGCCACAGATACTTGGAGCTGAAAGGTATGCAGCTCACAACGAACGATTTGCAACCTTGCTCTGCAAGCTGTACGAATTGCGGGGTTCAGCGGTGCATCGAGCTGCTTGCACAATTGAGGAACCTGGCAAAGGACAAGTGCCCATCACCTTTGAGCATGCGTCTCGCTTCATCGTTGCGACAGAGGATCTCTTCGCTGGTGTAAGCAACAGCGGGTAAAGATCGGAGTCGCCAAGATGAACGAGCCTGTCGAAGGAACCAAACACACAGTCGGATAGCGCTTAGGAGCGCGTCGGATACAAAAACTAGACTAAAGGGGATAATCCATGACAGCAGGGCGGGAGTGAAGTTGGCTGAGAATACCGCTCTGGCCTAAGGGTTGCGGAGCCCCCACCCAAGCGCGAGAAGCTTGGGTGGACGCTCCATCAAGGTGTTACGTCAGCCAACTTGTGAGTGTGGATGGGCGCCCGGCGGGATCCTGGGCCATCCCTCCTCCCTTCTCATCGACGGGAGGACTGCACCGCATTCAAAAGATCGAGCAGCCCCCATCCGAAGACACCGTTGGGGATGAGACCGCTTCCGCAGTTGTGTAAAGGCATCAGATAATGAGCTGAGTGAGTGAACGCTGCTTCTGTGCTGTCGACGTCACCGATTAATTGGGGTTTTGCTTGCCACAAAAGGGCAACTCCGCCCGCCAGATGTGGAGCAGCCATAGAGGTTCCCGACCAATATCCCTGGTATAACGTGCTCCACGGAACTGCCGCGCGAATGTTGACACCCGGGGCAGAAAGGTCTGGCTTCATTCGACCGCTACCATCCACGGTCACGGGGCCGCGGCTGCTGAACCTGGCGATATTGTTGTACGAATCGGTCGCTCCAACGCTGACCGAGCTAGCATAGAATTCCGGGGGGTCGGAAACGGTGGAACAATTTGGACCTGAATTACCCACTGCCATTGCCGGGAAGATTCCAGCCGCACGTACAGCGTCAACGACACTCTTCAGCGTGCTAACCGTACATCCCTCGCTTGCTGGACACGCCCAGGAATTGTTGATGGAGTCTGGAGCCTTCGAAGGATCGCCCTGGCTCGGATCGCCACCCACCGGATAGGGCGCCATCAGGAACTGGAAACACTCGATATACGTCGCCGGAGAACCGGTGCCATGTAGATCCATATTGCGACAAGCGATCCACTGCGCTCCTGGCGCCACTCCGACCTGGTTGCCCATCCCGTCGTCTCCGACCATCTCGCTGGCGGTGAATGTGCCATGCGCATTGGGATCAATGGGAACCGGAGAGTGCTGGCTGGTAGCGTCGTGCCAGTTGTAATTATGATTCACGGTAGTGCCATTCCAGCCACGGTAATGCGATTTCAAAGCAGGATGATTCCACATTACGCCAGTGTCATTGCTAGCTACCACCATACCCTCGCCACGATATCCTAATGCCCACACCCGCGGAGCATTGACTCTTTGCACGTTCCACTCCACTCCGCCACCGGGTGAGTCCGTGCCCTCGCCGGGTGTCCCCAGTACCGCGCTACGGACCTGCGGGTTGGCGTCGATATGCGCCACATCACTCCGCGCTGCCAATTCCTCCAACAAGCTTCGGTCCGCAGTCACTTTTATCATGTTGACGATGTAGAACGACTGAAATGGAATGTCGCGCTGCTGCAGAAAACCACGAAGTGAGACCTGTGTAGACTGAGCGACACTCAGGAGGGCCTGAAAGACGTAGCGTCCCTTCTCCAATTTGGTACGCAAGGTTGAGGCCGCACTTAGATCAGCCTGCTCGGCGAGCACGATAAGGGCTTCGGCTCGGCCGCCATTGGCTGTCTCGGAGACCAGCCGCGGGGAAATCTTCCCATCACCAAATGATCCGTCGGAAGCAGAGACTGCAGGAACCCAGAAGACGAGAATCGCTATCAATACTGCGGTGTTAAGAAGAGCGCGGTTGAGGCTTGGTGGGTTATGGAGAAGGCTCGGCTTGACAGACAAAAGGCAGGGAGCGCGGAAATCCGTTTTTTGCATCTATCTATCCTCTTTTCTTCGGGAATTTTCTTGATCTACCTTTGGTTGGCCAGAGCGTCTAATCCTACCGAACTAAGGGCACCTTGACCAGCACTTTTCGACCGGTATCGCAAGTACTTTAGTAACTATCAGAATCCCGCGACTGAAAACGAGAGTAATCATACGGGCGCAGAAAGCGCTGTGGGAGGGAGAAATCCGTTGCTCAGGAACGCCAATGCCTCAAGGATGGTCGGGGACTGAGCACGGGTGGAGCGGCGCTCAGCCGGGTACCATCAGGCAGGCTTTTGCGTGCGCTGGGGTGGTAGCGCCGAGGTCGGAATGAATCCTCGAGCCGTTGCGGTTTATGGGTAGGGCAGTCTGGGACAGGCGGCCTCAAGGCTGGCTCCAGCCAGGTCCACACGAACTGGGAAACTGTCCTAACACCAGCGATCTTACGACATGGCTGCATGTGTGCCGCCCCAGGACAAGAACCTGCGCGGGCGATATGGAGGCGTCGTTGGAGTGGCGCTGGATCGCAGACTTCAAGGACTCGCAGATCATAGGATCAGGGGATTTTTTGGAGGGCCTGAAAGGGATGGCCACAGAAAGGTCGACGGGCGGCAAAAGACGACCCCACTGGCCGGACAACTGGCTGGCGACCTCAGGGGAACACTTTCTACCACCCGTCCGAACTGCTAGGTCATGCTACACGCTGGCATCCGGTTAGAGCCTGACGTTGCGGCGGCGCCTATTTACTAACGGGGCACTACAAAATCTAACGCTTTACCTCTCAAAAGCTTAGCTTCTCGTTCTTAGACGCAGTCTACGCCAGAATCCACCCACGACCATCAACCCGCTCCCTAGCAAGCCGAGTGAGGATGGTTCGGGAGTAGTGGCGGCGGGTTCATAGGCGGCAGCAAAACCCGCAGTGCCATCCTGGGCGCTCAGAAAACCGTTGAAATCAAAGTTGCGAGCGTCAGTCTCGATCACCAGCAGGGGGGTTGTTTCTCCAGGCATAATTTCATCCCCAGGATTGTAGTTGAAGCCAACTACGCTTCCCGACAGGCTGCGATCAATACTGGTTGGATCATGAAGTCCGAACGGGTCGGTACCGACATCAAGACTCCAATTAGCCCCATTATCAAAGTTGTACATCGTAAACCGGGCATTGATGTCAGGGCCGAGATCCGTAAACTGGTAGACGAAGTCCAGGCATCCCGCACACCAGGAATTTAGTGGATCCGAATACACCCACTGGGTGTAAGAAGTGGCAAAGGTTGCTGTCGTAATGGTACCCGAAGTCATCGCTTCTAAAGTTCCCCCTGGGAATAGCGGGCTTGGCGCAACCGACCCGCCGTCGCCAAGGGGATTGGCGTGAAGCAGAGGCGCAGCAAGGCTGACTACCAAAGCAAGCAGAAAGCTTCTAGCGAAGCGCGTCTTATCGAATTGAGCTGTCACGTTTGTGGCCTCCAAATTTTTTACCCAAGATGCTGTCGCGCTAAACCGCGGGGATCGAAAGCTAACGGTTAATGCACTTCCGAGTACCGCGCTGAAGTCACAGATGCAATCAGAAGTCCATTCGCCAACATGACATATATCTAGTAAATGCAATGCATTAGCAGGGTATTCATGTCAAATCCGCCAGTCTACACTGCAACATTTTGCATATAAGTCTAGGACTTTTCCGAAGGCTCCTTAAGTATCCGAGTGTTGCCCTTGGGGCGGTCTTTCTTAGGGGAGGTTGTCCAACGTTAGTCCCAGCAGGCTCGCGGGATCGAGATATGCGCCATCCCAGCGAACGCCCATGTGGAGGTGAGGGCCGGTGGCTCTGCCGGTGGCGCCACTCAGACCGATCTCCTGACCCTTGGTGACTTTGCGCCCCACCGCAACTTCCAGGCGCGATAGATGCATGTATAAGGTCATGAACCCTTCTCCGTGATCGATGATCACGCAGTTACCCTCGTAAAACAGTTTACGAGCTAGCACTACTTCGCCGGAATTCGCTGCCCGTACCGGCGATCCTGGCTTGGCCTTGTAATCCAGCCCGCGATGTACGCTCATCAGTTCGCCATTGAACACCCGGCGGGTGCCAAACGGGTCGGAGACGGTAGAACCTATCGGCGCAAGGAAATCTCCCGACCATTCCGGAGCCAGAGTTTCATGCGAAAACGCGATTTTCTTGGCTTGTTTGTCAGACTCAATTCTGCGCAGCGTTGCGGCAGTTGGCTTCACAAAACGGTTAGATACCCGCAGCGATACGGTCTGATAGTTCGAGGGGCCAATTGGAACTTCACGAACCACGTGAATGATCTCGCCATTCGGCATCGTGGCAATCACATCGAACGGGTACGTTCCCGGCGAGGACTCCATGTCCACTCCCGCCAATCCGTACCACTCGCGGCCATCACGCCCCGGGAAAAACGATACCTCATGTCCCATCCACTTCGCGCTCAGTTTCGCAGGGGAGCCCTCGATTCGAACCGCGAAGAGACACGCGGATCCGGTTCGCAGCTCTTGCGGCGTCCAGGCAACGCTCCTGAAGCCGGAGGCCGCCTTTGCCGCGGCGAGCGGCACTGTGCCGACAAGCAGCAGTAACATCGCGAAGTGAATGCGATGGCGCATGACTGGTTGTCCATGTAGCGTCGCCTCTGCTCTCGGAGGAAGGCTGGCGCAATGAGCTTGGAACGGAGTTTCCATCGGAACGCAAAGTTATGCAAGGGAAAACTGGGGAAGTTACAGTTTGGATAGCGGTATACTGCATTTGCCGTAAATGGAGTTGCCCATGCGAACCTGGATCCTGCTGCCTTGTCTTCTACTGTTGTCGCTGATGAGTCTCGCCCAACAATCGTCCCCGAGCGAGGCTTCTTCAAACGCTGTTCCCGCCGGCAGTACCGGAGCCATGACGGTGGTGGGTTGCGTGAGCTCCATCAACGGATACTTCACCCTCGGGACTCGCCGTGGCGATCTCTACCGGCTGAAGGGCGATCACGATTCCCTTCTTGGTTACAACGGTAAAGAAGTTGCTATCAACGGGACCCTGACGTCCTCTGAGAAAGCCCGAACCCTGCAGGTTTCAAAGATCAAGAAGATATCTGACACCTGCCAATACTAGAAGGATCGCGCGAATACTTCAGAGCCAAGAACTGAGAGTTGGAACCTGCGGCTCATTGCGGCACACCGTTAGGACCATCAGCGCCGTTTGGGTGAGCGCGTACGAAGACCGCCGCGAGTTGATCCTGGTACACAAGTTGGAATCGCGAGTCCGCCTCCAAGATGCCCACCAAGTTGTTGCTCTTTTGCAGAATCACAACGCCTGCTTGGTTGAGGTAAGGATCGTTAACATACGACTCCGCGCCATTGGCCGTGCTGAAGAACTGCTCATCCAGTTCATCTCCGTAGAGATCGGTCCGTCCGTCAATGGCCACGGGATAGTTCGGCATGTACCAGATGAGAAAGCCGCCCCAGTCGAGCGTGTTGTAGAGCGGCCCTGGCGCCGGATGTTTACGCAGGTAGTTAGCAGCATTCACGGGCAGAAACCCGCTGATCGCACGGTCGAGGCCGCGCGTATTGAAGTCCGTACTGCGGGCGAATAGGATCAGCGCCACGGCGACCACCGCCGCCAGGGCACCCTTCTGCAACCATGTTTCTCTTGGTTCGCTCTCGGTCTTGTCGGCAAGGGTATCGGCGATGCAGGCTGCTGCGGGAACGCAGATGAACCAGGCGTCGCGCATGGTGCGGAAGGCGACGGCGCCGGCAATGGACAGCAGCAGGAGTTTGAAGGCGTCAACTTTGCTCTGCCGCCCGACGGCGAAGAACGCGAAAGCCATCAGAAGGAGCTGCACATAATGGCTTCCAGCGCGGAAGTTCAGCGGCTGGAGCTCCATGATCATGCGATATGGGACTTTCGCCTGGGCGTACTGAAAGATCACCTGATACAGGTGGTAAGAATTCGGTCCGATGCAAGTGGCGATGACGCACGTGGCGAAAACCGCGCCCAAGGATGCCGCCGGAAGCTTCGGTTGCAGCAGCCACGCGGGAGCGAAGCCAAAACGCGCAATCAGCCGCTGCGCCACATTCACCGCCATCAGCAGGCCAATAAGAAACAGTCCGTAGATAAACTGGATGTGCAGGTTCGCCCACAACAGAAAAATCAGCGGCAGCCAGTAGAGAAGCTGCGCGCGGCCCGTGCGATGCGCTTCGAGCACTAGCGTCAGGGTCACACAGAACAGCATCATGGAGAAGAAGACCGGCCGCGGCATCAGATTAAATAGAAACGCCGAGCAGGTCACAACCGCCAAAATGCACGCCGTCCAGAACCGGCCGGAAAGCCGGCGCAGCATCCAGTAAATCGAGTAGGCGACGCCCAGAGTCAGCAGCGTTCCGTAAAGTCCAATGCCAAGCAGACCAAACCACGCGTAGGCGCGCGACATGAGAACTTCGTATCCCCAACTGTAAGCCACCCAGGGGCGATCGGCTGCGGTCCATGAGAACAGGCCTGTGTGTGGAACGGCTCTGTGTTGAACGATCCAGTCGCCAGCCTTGAGGTGCCACCAGATGTCGAGGTCGAGCACCGAGAATTTCAGATTGAAGGCGATCACGCCCACCGTGACCAGGAGGCCAGCCAGTATGAGCAACTGCAGCCAACGCAGCCGGAAAAGCGGCCTCAGTTCGTCGACAAAGCTACTTTTCGGCTCTCGCTCTTCGCCATTCGCCGTTGCCGAAAAGCGCGACGTTCGGGTAGTGCGGACCTTCAGGTCCGCGTTCAAGCCGCTTGCTTTTATCGGTTGGGGTCGGCTTTCAGCCGACGACAGGCTTGTTTGCTTGACCTTTTCAGTAGCCTCTTCAGCCAGATGCACTGTGCGTGATAGATCGGCACTCATATCTGCCGGTGGTGCAAGCGGCATTCCAAATAGGACTGGAATAAGTCTGGGCCAGGCAGCAGTTTACGAGTTCAACACCACCCCCAGGATAGCACCGCCGCGCGAAATCACACGCGCACTGGGGACAAACACCCTTCCTTCCCTGCCAAGCGGCGCCGCCAAAGTCCACGAAGGTTGCTAAGTTCCTGAATAGAAATACCTAGTTGCTGATCCCCCGACCTTGCATGTTTGGCAAGCCATGTGCCCTTTCCTAACGTTCCGGCGGAGCAGGCGCCCTCCCGGATTCCCTGAAGGAGTAGCGAAGATGGAAGAGGACTCCAAGCCAAGCGGCACAACAATCACGAACTGGACTGCAACCCAGACTTACGCCATGGCAGCTGTCTGCCTGCTGATTGGCGTGTTGGTGGGATATCTGGTGCGTGGATCAGCCAATCCCGCGAGTCAGGCCACGCCGGCTTCTACCGAGATGCAGCAGACCACGACCGACATGCCGTCCGCCGCGCCACAAAAACCCATGCCCACCCTGGACGACATGAAGCGCATGGCCGACAAACAAGCGGAGCCGCTGTTAGCCAAGCTGAAGACCGATCCAAGAAACGTTGATGTGCTCAATAAGATCGCGCTGACCTACAAGGCGACCCATCAGTTCCCCGACGCCATCTCGTACTTCCAGAAGGCTCTGGATGTCGATCCCAAGAACGTAGCCATTCGCACCGATATGGCGTCGTGCATGTACTATACCGGCGACGTGGATGGTGCGCTCGCGCAGCTCAACAAGTCGCTGACCTACGATCCGAAACATGCGGGAACGCTGATGAACATCGGCATTATCAAATGGCAAGGCAAAAACGATGTCGCAGGCGCCGTCGCCGCATGGCAAATGTTGCTCAAGCGGAATCCAAACTTCCCGCAGAAAGCAGTGATCGAGCACATGATCAGCGAGGCCCAGCAACAGCAAAACACGGCCCAGTCTTCGAATCTACCGAAGGGATAGTTCGCAGGTTTCGGACAGGTCAGGTCATGACAAACGCGACCCTCGAAGTGGCGGCCGTAGCAAGTCCGAAGTGGGAAGTCACATCACGCCCGACATACAACGTCTGGCTCGCAGCGGCTTATAGCGCGGCCTTACTAGTTTGCCTTTCTGTGTGGTTTCTTGCAGTACACACGCCATTGTGGACGGATGAAACTCTTTCCTACTGGCAGATTGCCGGCGGTTTCAAGCAGATTTGGGCGCGCTCGATACAGGGCAATTCGTTCGCAGCTTACGCCTACATTCTTTGGCTCACGAAGACGCTGTTCGGCAGCAGTGAGCTCGTCCTCAGGATTCCATCTATGCTTGCCATGCTTGCCGGCGTATATGTCTTTTACCTGTGCGCGAGGGAGCTGTTCGCCTGGGATGTGTCGTTCATTGCAACCATGTTGTTCATTCTGCCTAGAGGCATTGCCTTTGCGGCGATCGATGCCCGTCCCTACGCGTTCGCGCTGCTGGCAACCAACCTTACGATTTTCCTCTTCCTGCGCTGGATGAAGACCAACCGGACTGTGTATGCCGCGCTCTTCGGAATTTCAGGGGCGAGCATCTTCTATTTCCACTATCTATTCGCCAGCATCCTGGTGGCGCTGGCAGTTTATTACCTGCTGACTCGGCGCTCTTCGCTCAGGGCTGATCTGCGCCAGATTGGCATGGTGCTTGGCTGCTTTGCTATCCTTCTCCTTCCCGTGTTACCGCGGCTCAGATACATCTACCAGACGCGGACCACGCACTCCTTCGCGGAGGCGCCGCAATGGACATCTCTCTTGCAGGTTCTGAATCCTGGCAGGGGACAGTTGCTCGTATTGGCTGGCATCATCTTGCTTGCGGTGGTGGCACGCCAACTGATGCAACCCACGCGCGAGACCCTAGGCAAGCTCCTGCTATGCCTCAGCCTAGCGCTCGTCCCGGTCTTGTGTCTGTATGCGATCAGCGTAACCACCTCCGTCCATGTTTTCATCCCACGCTATCTGCTGGTCGCCGTGCCTGGCATCGCCTTGTGTTGGGGATGGCTGTGCAGCCTCATCGATTCGCGCGCTTTTCGCGCCTTGTTCTGTTTCACATTTGTGGCTTTGTGCACATTTCAGGCCTATTCTTCGCCACTGTCGCGCAAGCACGAAGAGTCTTGGAAGGAAGCGCTTGCATTTGCCGATGCCAATGCCGCTGCGGACCACGCGCCCTTGCTCATGTGCAGCCCTCTGGTGGAAGCGGACTTTCAGCCGATGCCTGCGGTCCCCAGCGACAGCGTGCTTTATTCTCCTTTGAGCTACTACAAAGTGAGTGCTCCCGTCGTTCCCCTTCCTCGCACCCTGAACCCAGAAGCTGAGCGCCAAGCCAGGAAATTCCTACTGAAGGCAGCCCAGGAGCACACCCGTTTCCTGGTGCTGGCTCCGTGGCCGTCATTGCGCATCGTCGATCTTCTGGCTTACTACTCGCAAGGCACTCACAGCTACCGCGTGCTGGGAAATTTCGACGAGATCTTCGTTGTGGAGTTCGTTCCGTACTCGGATGCTCGGTAGGATGATTGTTCCCTCTTCTACAGAGGCTCATCCTTTGTTCCTTCTGTTTCGGCAAGCCCGACCAATAAGAATTCTAGCTGGCGTAAAATACCAGCGCGTATGAATCCCAACTGAGACTGACAACGGGATGGACTGGCTTCGCTTCCTCGATCTCAGCCTCTACCTGGTGCTTGCCGCGGTAGTAGGCTCGCACTGGCAGAACAACTGGCATCACGGGATCGGCGCTGCCATTTCAGTTCCAGCCTTTGCCTTCTGGATGCTGGCCCGCCATCAGCTTGGCGACTCCTTCTCCGTGCGCGCCCAGGCCAAGAAACTTGTGACTCATGGAATTTATTCCAAGATTCGCAACCCGATTTACATCTTCGGCTTACTCGCGTTCGCAGGCGAGTTCGTGGCGCTCCGCTGGTACATCTGGACGGCGGTATTCGTGATCATTAACCTTGTCGGCCAATTCTTCCGCGCTAAGCGTGAGGAGCGGGTACTCACGGCGGCCTTCGGCGACGAGTATCGGGCCTACAAGGCCAAAACCTGGTTCTGAGTTTGCATATCCACGACAACCGCTGCTGTACAATTCCCGCAACTTGTAAACTCAAACGGGAGGTACTGTCTAGGGTCCCGGTTGAATTGCCCACACCATGAATATCGCTGAAGCCATCCGTATCTCGCTGCTGTCGCTTTGGGCGAACAAATTGCGCTCCGTACTGACCCTCCTTGGAGTGGTCATTGGAGTGGCGGCGGTGATTGCGGTGGTCACGTTCGTCAACGGCATCAACGGGTATGTTGCCGAAAAGATCTTCAATCTCGGGGCCGACGTATTCATCATCAGCAAGACGCCCAATGTGGTCACGGATGTTGACCAGTTCATCGAAGGGCAGAAGCGCAAGGACCTGACGATGGAGCATTACCAGGCGGTGGCGGAGGGATGCGACGCCTGCAAAATCGTGGGTGCTGCCATACGCCCCCAGTTCAATGGCAAGGTTTCTTACGGTACGCAGAGCAGCACGGACACCATGGTTCGCGGCTGGACACCCAGCATGGCGCAGATCTATGACCTCGACCTGGTAGCCGGGCGGATGCTCAACAACGCAGACGAGGCCACGACTTCGTCGGTAGTCATTATCGGGCAAGACATTCGCGAGAATTTACTGGGCGACACCGATCCTCTCGGAAAAGAAATCCGAGTGGATGGCAAGCCCTACCGGGTGATCGGCGTGGGTAAGAAAGAAGGCAAGACGCTGGGCCAGAGCCGCGACAATTACGTGATTATGCCCATCGCAACCTGGCTCAAGAACTACGGCGAGCATAACAGTGTCAGCATCTGGGCCAAAGCCAACGATGCTGGCGCTCCGTTCGAACAAGCCATTGATCAGGCGCGCGTGATACTGCGCTCGCGAAGACACGACCGGGTCGGCGAAAAAGACAGTTTCGTCGTCGAAACCAATGACAGCTTCCTTTCGCTCTGGTCGGACTTGAGCGGCACATTTTTCATCGTGATGATCGTGATCGCCTCCATTTCGCTCATCGTGGGCGGCATCGTGATCATGAACATCATGCTGGTGTCGGTGACCGAGCGCACCCGGGAAATCGGGATTCGCAAAGCCCTGGGAGCGCGGCCGCGCGACGTGCTGCGGCAATTTCTGATCGAGTCCATTACCATGGCGTTGATTGGCGGACTGATCGGCGTGGCAGGCGGCATCGGTATCGCCAAGCTTGTGACCCTGGCGATCGGGATGCCGTCCGCAATCAAGGTATGGGCCATCTTCGCGGGACTGGCGGTTTCGGCGGGAGTGGGAATTTTCTTCGGGGTATATCCGGCGCGCAAGGCGGCCAAATTGGACCCGATTGCAGCCCTGCGGTTTGAGCTGTAGAGTGCGCGTCTGGCACCATATGCCCTGTTTGATGCGAGGTCTTCTCCGGCTCTCAAAAGAAGAGGACCCACACTTAACATGGTTCTGGGGCGAATGGGAGCGCGACTTTAGCCCTGCCCTGATACCGAAGTGATTTGTGTGAGATAGCTTTCAGTAATTTATGCGGCGAAGCGACTACAAAGAGATCCTGCGCATGGCGTTAGAGACGATCGCCAAGAATAAGATGCGATCGGGGCTGACCGTCTTGGGCATCGTGATCGGCGTGATGATGGTCATCGTCATCTCGTCGGTGGTGCGCGGACTGAACTCCAACGTCGAAGGCATGCTGAAGGACATGGGCTCCGACCAGCTCTTCGCCTACCACTTTTCCCCATTCACCTTCGGCCGCCCCACCACCGAAATGCTGACCCGCAAAGAGCTGACCCTCGACGATGCGTTGGCCATGCGAGACTTGCCGCATGTAAAGGCAGCCACCGCCAGCCTGCGCATCATGCTGCCGCAGTTCGGTACGGGAACCTTCGCTGTGAAGTATGAGGGACGCAAAAGCAAGAACACCATCCTCGATGGCAACCTGCCGGCCACCATGCAGACCGACGATCTGAAGATCGTCCGCGGGCGTTGGTTCACGGAAACCGAAAATGAGCACCGCAGCCAAGTGGCTATTCTGGGCAGCGACACCGCGGACAAGCTCTTCGAGGATGAAGACCCAATCGGCAAAGAGATCAACATAGAAGGCGAGTTGTTCCAGGTGATCGGCGTGCTGGCCAAGCGCAAAGCGGCGTTCGGTAACGGCTCCAATCCAGAAGACAACATTGTGCGCATGCCCATCGCCACCATGCACAAATTGCATCCCGAGCAAAAACAGTACTGGATCACTGTCAAATCCACGTCACACGCGGACATGGACATCACCATGGACGAGATGCGCGCGCTGTTGCGGCGACGTCGTCATCTCAATCCCGATCAACCCGATAATTTCGCCGTCTTCAGTCAGGACGCGCTCAGCGATACCTGGAACCAGCTCACCGGTGGAATCTTCATCTTTATGTTCGCAGTATCGAGCGTGGCGCTGATCGTCGGCGGAGTCGGCGTAATGAACATCATGCTGGTATCGGTGACGGAGCGCACAAGAGAGATTGGCGTGCGCAAGGCGATCGGGGCACGCCGGCGCGACGTCCTGTTGCAGTTCACGCTGGAAGCCATCACCCTCACCGGCATAGGCGGCATCATAGGAATAGTCATTGGAGGCGCGCTGACTGCGTTGGTTCCGCTGGTGTTTCCTTCTCTGCCGGCGAGTATGTCATTACCCTGGGTGCTCACCGCGACTGCTGCTTCGGTCATGATCGGTCTGGTATTCGGAATCTACCCGGCCTGGAAAGCCGCCAATCTCGATCCCATCGAAGCGCTACGGTATGAGTAACGCAGCAGTCGAATGCCGGGTTTCAAAATGATGCTGATAGCAACCTCCGGGAGTGCGGCGCCAGCCCCGCGTTGCCGCGAATCACAGAAACGCGTCAGGCATTGCGCTCGTCGCAAATGAGCGCAATGCCTGGCGCCCTTACAGTTGTACCGCTGGACGCCGGCCTGAAAGGTCGGCTCTACCTTGGAACGAATCTGCAAATGCCATGCGCAAAACATCTTGACTGGACTCGCGGAGAGCTCGCCGAAGGGCTGCGGTGCTACCACGCAGAAGAGTTCTTTGCAGCGCACGAGCATTGGGAAGCGGTGTGGCTAAAGCTGCAGGAGCCGGAGAAGAGTTTCTTGCAAGGCTTGATCCAAATGGCGGCAGCGTTTCATCACTTTCAACGCGACAACCCGGAGGGAACGTCGTCCCTGTTGCAGTCGGCCTTACGGCGGCTTGATCTTCGCTCGCCTGCCTTCGGAGGAATATCGGTAGAGCCACTCTGCAAAGAAATTCGCGAGTGGTTGAGCGCGCTGGAAACAGGCAACGCGGCGTCCTACGCTCCTTTCCCGCAAATCCAACTGGAAAGGTAGTTGCGCTTTGGGGGGAGACGGCCGAGACCGAGGAATTGATTTTGTTGAAGGATTTGGTGGACCTGGTCGGGATCGAACCGACGACCTCTTCCATGCCATGGAAGCGCGCTCCCAGCTGCGCCACAGGCCCACTTTTTGAGGAAGGCAGACACCCTGATGGCGGGCACCTCAAGTATTTTCTCCCAGCGGCGTAGCTTAGTCAAACCTTCCGAGGCAGGGGGCGATGTGAAGCTACTGGTGTAAACAACCGAAAGCCTGCGGGTTTCCCGGATGCGGTAATGGCGTTAGTCCGTTATCAACTTGCATACCATACCTATCAGTTAGCAATGCCCAAGCTTCCCGGTCGTCTCGCTCTGGGTCGCCAGGTGCAACTTACACGCACTGAGCCCGATTATCGGAGCTGAAGCCGCAACGCCTGCCACTACCGGACAACGTACCGTAAAACCCAACTTCGTCACCTTGAAGTGGCATTGCCACCGTTTCGTGCGATAGCATCCAACTAAACCTGTGCGCCCGGTTTCCTTTCCACCTCGTCTGCGACCACCTCTGAGATTCTCCGTGCTGGGAGCGTTAGCAGCATGAGATTTTTTCTGCTTTATCTTTTCCTGACCAACGTTGCAGCGTGGGCGCAGACGCCAGCAAATGCTCCCGGCGCGCCCGCAGGGCCGGTGCAATCACAGTCCGCCGGAAATGCACCCGTGGTTTCGGTGTTGCCCGATTTGGACCGGCTGCAAGCGGCTGCGTCGCAGGCCACGCTCGACCTCCAGCAGCTGCGCATCGATAAATGGAAGGCTGACGGAGCGTCCAAACGGCAATCCCAGGCCAACGCCGATTCCGTGCAGCGAAACCTGACCTCCGCTTTGCCTGGACTGATTGGCGCAGTACGCGCGGCGCCCCAGGACTTAAGTGCCCAGTTCAAGCTCTATCGCAATCTCAACGTTTTGTACGACGTCTTTGCATCTGTGACGGAGGCTACCGGGGCCTTCGGTCCAAAGGGCGACTATGAGGCCTTGGCACAGCAACTCGAGACTATCGATTCCGTACGACGCGATTTGGCGGATTCGCTCGAGCGCCTGACTTCCTCAACCCAGTCCCAACTGGTTCAGTTACAGAACCAGGTTCGCACCTACCAACAGGCTGCGGCTGCGGCGGCCGCGGCTCCTCCCAAGAAAGTCGTTGTGGATGATACGGAACCGCCAAAAAAGAAGACCGTCCACAAGAAGAAGAAACCAGCAGCCCCAGCAAGCGGCGCGCCTGCCGATGGGTCGAACACGAATTCCAAAGACAGCAGCGGCGCCGGAACTTCTGTCCCCAAGCCCTAAGGTTGGATCCTCAAATCGAGGGTTTTTAGCTTAACCATCTACCCCGGCGTCCCTCATCCCATAGGAGAACGTGGAAACATGACCAGCACAAATCCCAGCTCTCGTCGGCAGGACCTACGATGGCTAGTACGCCAACGCAGCCTCGGGGTCGCGCTGCTGTTTTGGGTCCTCCTCAGTTTCGCCTTCATCGCGCTTTGTCATGGCCCGCGCGGCGCGGTCCCCTTGAATCTGCCGCCCAACCAACTCAAGCAGACTCCCCTTGCCCAAGTAGTCGGTAGTTGGCTGGCGCTCACCTTTCTTGTGCTGCAATGCGGCCTGGTTCTCCTTATCACCCGCCGGCGCCCATGGCCCGACCTTGGCCAGCGCGCACCGCAGCGCACTATCGCCCTTCGCGAAACCATCGCGGTGTGGATCTATACTGCGATCGTCCTGCTCGCAGGCCGCTGGGTTGGCTCTCGTATCTTCGGTGCGGGCATCGCGATGCACCTCAACGGTTCACTCGTCGGAGCAACCCGCGTTCAGTCTCCGCATGAGGTCTATCTTTGGTCGGCCTACAACTTCACCTTGCTCGCGCTTGTGCCCTACATCGTATTTCGTGTGCGCGGCTACTCAAGAGAACAACTTAACCTGAGGTCGGCCAACTGGAAGAACGATACGCTGGTGATCCTGGTCGTCTTGACCATCGGTTGCCTGATGGACCTTACCGGACCCAACATTCTTCAACTCACCCCACATCAACGCGTCATGGGGGGTCTGCTCTCCTTTGTTGTTCACCTGTTTCTTACTGACCTGCCGGTCATGATCTTGATCTACGGCATCCTACTGCCGCGCTATGCCCGGCTGGTTTCGCCGGCAAACGCCTTCCTGCTCGGGGCAGCCAGTTATCCGGCAATTCACATCTTCGAGACCTTCACCCGTTATGACTCGCCTAACCACTCCCTGATATCGGTGATCTTTGTGTTTCTGTTTTTCTTTCCCCCGGGAGTCATGAAGTCATTTCTCACTATGCGGACTGGAAACGCATGGGTGCACATGTGGGGCTTCCACGCCATCTCCCCCCATGTCACCGTGGACACTCGGCTGATTGTCCACGACTTCCATATCGGGTAAGGGAGGTTTGGCGGCTAGCAGCTTCGAGCCTCTCGACCGTATGGCGGTGATTGCCTGCGTGCAGGAGGCTGCCATGGCGTTATCGTCTAAGTCACCTCATCTACGTAAATGCCGTTCAAAAGCCATGCTCCCGCTTCGAAAAAGCCAGCGCATTCGTGTTGCAAATGATTGCGCTCGTCGCCGGGAACATTTGCCCCCTCTCCGGAGTCTATTTCATCAAGCCCTGCCCGGGACCAGCGAGCTGGTGTCGATGCGGTGAGGTTGATTGGTCAACTGGACGGGTGACGGTAGCGCCGAGATGGTTGCGGAAGTTGTTGCGGGCTCCGAATCTATTTATCATTGAGGTACGCCTACATGGCGGGAGCAACAACATTGAGTGACCTCGCAAGTGCGCTGGATATTCGCACAGCGGAAGCAGCGATCGTGGCGGAATTAAAGGCCGGATCGGAAGATGCTTTTTACTGGCTCATCGCGCACTATAACCAGCCGGTTTACAGTCTGGTGTACCGAATTCTGGACGATCCGTCCGACGCCGCCGACACAGCCCAGGAAGTATTTATCAAGGTTTTTCGTGGGATCAAGAATTTCAACGCCGACTCAAGCCTGAAGACTTGGATCTACCGGATTGCAGTGCATGAGGCTTCCAATCACCGCCGCTGGTGGTTTCGGCATAAAGTTCAGGAGACGTCGATCGAACCAAGTGGGAACGGAGACGAGCCCTGTCTCGCGATGAAGGACACGCTGGTGGATGAAGGTAAGTCTCCACTGCAAAACGTCCACGACGAAGAACTACGGGCACGGGTGGAATGCGAATTAAAGGCTCTGAGCGAGCCGTATCGGACCACGGTGATCTTGCGCGACATCGAGGAATTGTCTTACGAGCAAATCGCCGAGGTAATGGATGTCTCTCTGGGGACGGTAAAGTCACGGCTGGTGCGTGGACGCGAGGCGCTGCGCAAGCGCATGGAGCGTTACCTGCCGGCATTCGGTATGGGCCCAGGCGTGGCGCACAATAGAAAACGCCGCAAGGACCGTCCAGTTGGTGGTCAGAAGGTTGAGGTCATGCCATGAAGTGCTCAGTTGCGAAGCGTCTCATGTCGTCGTACCTAGACGGCGCGGTAACGCGCAGCCAATTGGCTCAGGTGAATGAACACTTGCAAGGCTGCCAGGAATGCGCCGCATACTATTCGTCGGGACAGCGGATTCAGATGCTGGTCGGATCGCTGGGACGAAAAGTAGCCCCGCCCGACTTAGCCCTTAGGCTTCGCGTTGCCGCTTCGCAGGAACTCGCCAACGCCCAGCGTTCGCGGTGGGAGATGATGCGCGTGCGTTGGGAGAATGCTTTCAATGCAACCATGGTTCCCGCCACTGCGGGCGTGGTGACCACGCTGATCATTTTTGGTCTGCTGATCAGTTTCCTCTATCCCAGCCAAATGAGGGCGTCCAACGATGTGCCGACCATGCTTTACACGCCGGCACAATTGCGATTCACTCCTTTCGAATTGTCGGGCGTAGCCAGTGCGGATTCGCTAATCGTGGAGGCCTACGTCGGGCCCGATGGCCGGGTGCAGGATTACCGTATCTTGTCGGCTCCGGAGAACGAAGCAGCCATTTTGCCGCAACTGAAAAACATGCTGATCTTCACCACTTTCCAGCCGGCCACGGCTTTCGGACAGCCCACGGCGAGCCGGGTGATCCTGTCGTTTTCCAAGGTCCAGGTCCGGGGATAGATGTAACCGACTCTTGCGCGGCTGCCCTTACTCGCAGCTGGCGGCGCGCGCAGATTTGCGCGCCACATATTCTGCTCGTAAACTGTAAACACTGGTAGAAACTGATTCCCGCCGCAATCGTTTCAGGGAGGCTCCTCTGGGCTGTTTTCGCCGTCGATTTGTCCTGCCGCTTGTGCTGGCGTCGTTGACCTGCGCCGCAAGGGCGCAGTCCAAGGCCACGCTCGACGTGAGTGAGACGTTGTTCAGCGTGGTGGCTGCCATGAACATGTGCGGATACGATCAGGAACTGCAGTCGTCATCGCCCATCCGCATGGAAGTTCGAGCTGACCTCGTGGAAGCGAGCAAATCGCCTGTTGCGGCCGCGGCCGCAAAAGAGATGTGCCAGTTCTATCGCGATCACCACCAAAGCGACGGAGCGCACGACCCGGCGCAATACGTTTCGCTCGCCTTGTACCTGGGACCGCCGCCAGACTTCACGCCCAAAGTCAAGGAATCCGACATGCCTCCGGATTCCACGTACGTGTTGGGATTCGTACCGTTGCTCAAGCAGTATTACGCCGCCGCCAACCTGCACTCCATCTGGCTAAACCACCAAGCGGAATATCTAGCCTTAATCGACCGGTACCACGCGCCGGTCGCACACATGATCACTTCAACCGACACTTACTTGCGGATGCCGCTCGCCGGATATCTGGGCCGCAGCTTCACCGTCTATCTGGAACCGATGAGCGCGCCGGGACAGGTGAACTCGCGCAATTACCTTCAGGATTATTACTACCTGGTGATCTCTCCCAGCGGCGATAACATCCACATGGAAGCGTTGCGGCATACGTATCTGCATTTCGTCCTCGATCCGCTGATCGCCAAACGGGCGACCGCCCTGGAGCGCCTGAAGCCAGTGCTGGCGGCAGTGCAAAAAGCGCCGATGGCGACGGACTACAAGGTGGACCCCGGGCTGCTCGTCGTGGAATGTTTGATTCGTGCGATCGAAGCGCGTACCCCGTCTCGACCCCAAGTTGCCGGAGAAGGAGCGCCAAGCGATGCTACAGCGCGACGAGGCTGAAGGCTTCATCTTCACCCGGTTCTTCTACGACGAATTGAGAGACTTCGAGAAGGAAAATACGGGCTTGCAAGACGCCTTCCCGGATTGGCTGCACAATATTAATGTCGATGCTGAGAAGAAGCGCGCCAGCAACATCGAGTTCGCATCGCAAGCTACGCCCGAGGTGGTGCGGGCCGCGAAACCTGCATCTCAACCAGAAGTTGGATTTGGCGGAACGACAGCTAGTGAGCGGCGATCCCGCGGGAGCGCAGAAGCTGGCCGAAGAGGCGCTCAACGAAAAGGAAGATCCGGCGCGAGCTTATTTCGTGTTGGCTCGCGCAGCTACCATGAGTGGCAACATGCAAGGAGCGCAAGACAATTTTCAAAAGGCGCTGAATACGACTAAGGATCCTCGCGTAGCAGCCTGGTGCCACATCTATCTGGGCCGCATCCTGGACTTGCAGGACGAGCGGGAAAATGCGATCGCGCAATATCAGGCGGCGCTGAACGGCGGGGATACGTCGGCGGATACCAAAAAAGCGGCCGAGCGGGGGATCAAGGAACCCTACCAACCCCCAGAAGTAAAGCGGGAGCAGCAATAGCTTCGCATTGACGGGAGACCGGCGTTTCCTCCCTCCAGAAAGGATGAGCGGAAAAAATGAGATCAAGATTAGCAATTTTAGCGGTGCTGCTGGCAGCGACGATGGCAATGGCCCAGGCGAAGCCGCAGGCGCAGAGTGGCGCTCAGAATCAACCGCCTAGCAGCACGCCGAGCACTTCCTCCAGCAGCCCCCAAACACCGGCTTCGACTACTGGCGGTCACAAGCTGCTCCAGGCGAAGTCGCAGGATGAAATGAAAGCATACCAGGACGCGTCAACCAAGACCGATCCTGCCCAAATGGAAGCGGCGGCGGAACGCTTTCGCCGCGAAATATCCCGAACAGCGACCTGAAGGCGGCTCTCTACATTCGCGCCATGAACGCCTATGGCCAGGCCAACAGTTCAGACAAAGTAATCGAAATGGGGCGGAAAGCTATCGCGGCGGATCCGACCAACCCGGTTCCACTGGTACAAGTCGGCTCCGCGTTGGCGGAGGGCACCCGGGACACCGATATGGACCGCGACCAGCGTCTTGCCGAAGCTGCCAAGGATGCCCAGGGCGCAATCGACAACATTAACAACCTCATGGCGCCGCCTGGTGCACCCGCCGACCGGGTCGCGGCGGTCAAGGCCAGCATTGTAACCATGGCCTACGACACGCTGGGCATGGTCGACCTGAATAAGAAGGATTATGCAGGCGCTGAGCAGCAATTGCAGAAAGCAGTGGATGCCAGCAAGGCGCAACCCGAAGCGGTGGTGTATTCTGCGCTTGTCGGTAGCACAGGACCAGTTGAAGCAATATCCGCAGGCACTCGATTCCGCCACCAAGGCAGAGCAATATGCGCCACCGGGAAGTGCGGCACAGAACCTGGCGAAGCAGCAACAGGCTCGGTTGCAGAAACTGATGGCTGACGGTAACTCAGCGGCGCCAAGCGGCACTGCCCCCGCGCCCCCTACGCCTGCTCCGGCGCACACCGCCGACGCAGGCGCCAGCACAGACACCGCCTGCGCCAGACACCGCCGAATACACCGCCGATTGAGGCGCAAGGACAACGATGGCTTCAACACGACAGCGCCAGAGGTTCAAGCCATCGAACTCAAATGAACTCCGGACCTCATGACCTCTCCGCGCTAGAGGAGACCCTCGGGCATCGCTTCAGCCGCCGCGCTCTCCTGGAGCAGGCCGTCACCCATGCGTCCTATGCCCGCGAGACGGAATCGCAGAACGCGGCGGAAGAGAACTCCCGCACCGTCAGCCGATAACGAACAGATGGAATTTCTCGGCGACGCGGTGCTGGGTTTCGTAGTGAGCCGGGAACTTTTTCAGCGCTTTCCCGAATATCAGGAAGGAGAACTATCCAAGCTGCGCGCCCACCTAGTTAGCGCGCGCCACCTGCTTCGTCCGGCACGGGAACTGGGGATCGGACGATACCTTCGCCTGGGGAAAGGCGAAGAACGGAGCGGAGGCCGCAACAAGGTTGCTCTGCTGGTGGATTCCCTGGAGGCTGTCATCGCCGCGCTGTTCCTAGACGCGGGACTGGACGTGGCGCATCGTTTCATCCAGCAGTCGATCCTGGAGCCCGGCCTTGCCGAAGTACACCAGGGCGGCAGCAAGAGCTCCCCGTGATTGACTACAAATCGGCGTTGCAGGAAGCGGTACATGCCAGTGGGCGTCCGCAACCGCGCTATGTGCTGATGAAGGAAGAAGGTCCGGACCATCGCAAGGTATTCACCATGGAGGCGCAGGTCCCAGCGGCCCCCAATGGGGAGGAAGGCTTCGCTCGCCGCGCCGAGGGCAATACCAAGAAGCTGGCCGAGCAAAGAGCTGCACGCGAGGCTTGGGATTTTCTACAATCGCTAAAGAGAGGCTCTGGGATACGGAGTACTGATCCTCCCAGCGAGTTCTCCGAACATTCATGAACGAAGTCCGCACCGAGTCCTCCGTCGAGACGATTATCCAGGCGCCGAACACTTCCGGAGCCCATCCCCCAGCTCGTACCCATTCGGGCGGCATGAACTCCCTGCAGTCGCTCGCCACCACGATCGTGATCGCCGTATTCGTCATCGCTTTTATTGTGCAGGCTTTCCAAATTCCTTCTCCGTCGATGGAGAGGACCCTGCTGGTTGGCGACTACCTGCTAGTAGACAAAGTGCATGACGGACATTCGCCATTCTGGCGATGGCTCATGCCTTACCGACCAGTACGCCGGCAGGACATCATTGTCTTCCGCTATCCGCTCGATCCGCGGCAGCACTTCGTTAAGCGCGTGGTAGCGGTTCCCGGCGATCATGTCAGGCTCATCGACAAACATGTTTACGTCAACGGGGTTCGCCAGGACGATGCCTACGCCACGTTTCATTGGGAGCAGCAGGATGGATTCCGGGACAATTTTCCCGACGGCAATTTGATGGTGCTTGGAATATCGTCGCCATGGTACCTGCAAGTTCGGAAGCTGCTCGAAGACGGTGAGCTGATTGTTCCCGAAGACTCGTTCTTCGTACTTGGGGACAATCGCGATGACAGCTCCGACTCCCGCTACTGGGGATTCGTGCCTGCGGAAAATGTCGTTGGTCGCCCGCTTGTGATTTACTGGTCGGTGCGGCGACCCACCTCCGTCAGCCGCCGACGGGCTTCCGTCTGATAAACTTTCGAGTCTGGCATACGACGTTACCCACATGCTGCAGGACCTGCGCTGGCACCGCATGCTGCGAAGCGTGCAATAAGGTGGGCCCTGCGCAGGCGACACGAGATTCCCTAAGGAAGAGTTCATTTGGCTTCTACCAAAAAGATTGTGAAGAGCGCGCCGGCCCCGGCACAGAAACCGGCAAAAGCCGGAAAAACCGAAGGAGACAACTTCGGAATTTATCGCCTCTATCGCGATTGTGCTGGTGACTGGGCTGTTCATTATCACCTTCGCGCTGCAGGCCTTCACCATTCCGTCGAGTTCGATGGAAAACACCCTGCTCATTGGCGACCACGTGTTTGTTGACCGCATGTTGCTGGCGCCCAAAACCAGTTGGATCGGCAAGCTGATTCCTTATCGTGACCCTCGACACGGCGACATCTTTGTCTTCATTTCGCCGGCCCAGCCTGGGCTCTACGTGGTTAAACGCGTCATGGGTCTCCCGGGCGACCGCATTCATCTGCAGGACGGAGTGGTTTACCGCAACGGAGAGCGGCTCAATGAGCCGTATGTCGTCCGCAAAGGCGAGCTATAACGGCTACCGCGATAATTTCCCCAGCTTGCCCGCCAGCGATTACGAAGAGGTGACGCCCGAGTGGCGGCTCACCATGCCCTCGCACGTGCAGAACGGCGACCTCGTCGTGCCGCCCGGCAGCGTTTTCGCCATGGGTGACAATCGCGATGTCAGCCTCGATTCGCGCTACTGGGGTTTCGTGCCTCGCGAGAACATCATTGGACGTCCCATGTTCATCTACTGGTCGTTCATCACCCCGCGTGATGAGTACGAACGGCAGAGTCTCGGAGATCGCATACAGTGGATGTTCAACATCCTGTTCCACTTCTTTGATCAGACGCGCTGGTCCCGCATGTTCCATGTGGTGCATTGATGCCAGGCCGCACTGCACGGCGAATGATATGGGCGATCCTGCTGATCGTTCTGCTGGCAGTGCTTGGTGCCTCCGTTCGTTAACGTGAACCGCTATCGTAATCGAGTGACGGAGGCCATTGGCCGGGCTTTGGGACGCGATGTCACCGTCTCCCGAATTGCCCTCAAACTCTCTGCCGCGGCCAGGTATCGTGCTCTCAAATTTTGTTGTAGCTGAAAATCCCAGCTACGGTGCGGAACCCATGCTGCATGCCGATACGGTCACTGCTTTTCTTCGATTGACCTCGCTTTGGCGCGGCCGGCTCGAAATCGGGACCCTGGACCTGGACAGCCCCAGCTTGAATCTGGTTCGCCGTTCCGACGGCCACTGGAACGTGGAGGAGTTGGTCGAACGCACCTCGCAGGTTTCTCCAGCTCCCACGGCGAAAACCCGTCCCGGAAGCGCGCCCGCGCTTTCCTTATGTCGAAGCTTCGAGCGGACGAATAAACTTCAAAATCGGCGAGGTGAAGAAGGCATTTGCCTTTACCGACGCCGATTTTGCACTTTGGCTGGAGTCGGAGAATCAATGGGGCATCAGGTTGGAAGCGCGTCCGACGCGCACCGATGTGGGCGTTCACGACACGGGCACTCTCAAGCTGGATGGGCGTTTTCAAAGAGCTTCAAGTTTGCGTGACACACCGCTCGATCTCAAGTTCACCTTCAGCGGCGGGCCTCTGGGGCAACTCACCAAGCTGATCTATGGGCGCGACCGGGGCTGGCGCGGCAATGTCCGCTCCAACGCCTCCTTCACCGGCACTCCGGCAGCGCTTGGAGTCACGCTGGATGCCCAAGTGGATAACTTTCGCCGTTACGACATCGCGCTGGGTGAAGCTCTGCGTCTTCGTGTACATTGCGCCGGAACTTACTCCTCGCCCGAGGAGACGCATGCACGATCTGCGGTGTGAATCGCCCGTTGGTGCGGGCGTGCTCGATGTTCGTGGCAACGCCAGGGGTGGGCCGCGGATGCTTACGATTTCAGCGTCTCAGCAGAGAACATCCCGGCTGCGCGAATTGTTGCTTTCGCCCGCCACGCCAAGAAGGACCTGCCTCTGGATCTTACGGCAACTGGCGAGTTCGAAGGAGTATTCTCCGTCCTCAAACAGCCGGGAGGCCCGCCCAGCCTGGGCAGGCGGCGGACGCACGAATCTTTTGGCCCTGCAATCCGGCGTCTTGAAGCAAGACTTGCCCATCGGAACGATAGAGATCGCGATTCCCAGGGCGGTTGCTGCCTTCGCCTCACACCCCAAGCATCTCTCGCCTCACGCAAACGCGCGCCACCGCCAGCCAATCCAGAATTGCGGCTTATGGTGAAACCCTTTCCGCTTCCGCTTGGAGCGCTTTCACCCGCGACTGCCAGCGCGGTATTTGATGAGGACCACTACAGCGTCAATCTCAAGGGCGAAGCGGAGCTGACGCGACTGCTAAACATAGCCAAGGCTCTGGGAATCGGCACCCCAGGAGTCGGGCTGGCGGGAATCGCTCAAGTTGACCTCGATGTGGCTGGAGCCTGGGTTGGATTTGCGCCTCCCGGCACTTCGGGAAACGTGCAACTGCGCAGTGTGACGGCAGAATTGCAGGGTGTCGCGGAGCCATTGCTGACTTTCCTCGGCTGTGGCAACGCTGGCCAATCAGGAGGTGACCGTCACTTCGTTTACAGCAGCGTTCGCCAAAGGACCAGAACTTAGTGGATCGGCGAGTTTCCCTGTGCATTGCACCGCTCCCGAAAGCTGCATCCTGCACTTCGACGTTCGTTCTGATGACGCGTCACTCGCGCGCTTGAATCAACTAGTGAACCCGAGCTATTTCAATCGGCCGTGGTATCACCTGCTGGATATCGGCCAGCGACATGAAGATGCGCTGCTGAAGTTGCGCGCCAGCGGGCATTTTTCGAGCCCTCGCTTCGAGGTTGGGAACGGCGGTCGCCAATAACGTGAGCGCGACCGTCGATATCGACGCCGGCAAGCTGCGCGTGCGCGACTTGCGCGCCGACATTCTCGGAGGCCGGCATAACGGGGTGTGGACCGCCGATTTCACGGTGTCGCCTCCCACGTATTCAGGCACCGGAAGCATGACTCGCATGTCGATGGCGCAACTGGCAACCCTGATGCACGACAGTTGGGCGGCTGGAGCGGTGACGCGCAATACAGCCTGGCGATGCGACGGCTCGGACGCCGACACCCTTCGCGATTCGGCAACCGGCTCAGCCGACTTCACTTGGAACGACGGCTCCTTGCGCCATGTTGTCCTCGACGGCCAAGGCGCTCCTCTGGCATTTTCTAATTTCGCCGGCAAAGTGGCTCTGGAGAAAGGAACCTTTACTCTGCGTTGACTGCAAGCTGCAATCGGGAGGCGCCAACTACACCGTCAAAGGCACGGCTTCTTATGACCGCAGCCTGGCGGTTCGATTGGAGCGTGACAGGCGGCCGCTCCTATGTGATCTCCGGCCCGCTAGACAAACCGCACGTGGAAACCGTAACTGCCCCCTCCGCGGAGGCAGCGCTGCGATGAAGCGGGCCCTCTCTTATTCCTTCCTTTTGTGCTACTGGCAGCCACGGTAACCCTGGTAGCCGATCGCAAGCCGGAGCCGCAGCATGACAATCATAGTCTCGCCTTCCACGCGATGGAGAAGAAGATCGCATACCTGAAGCAAAATGCAGCGAAGCCCCATCCTGATCCCAAGCCGACCGAACTCACCGAGAGCGAGGCCAATGCCTACTTCAATGAAGGAGGTGTCAAGCTGCCAAAGGGAGTAAGCCATGTGCGGCTCGCGTCAACACCGGGAGTGATCGATGGTCACGCGCAAGTGGACTTCGAAGCCCTGACCCAGGGAAAAAGCTCAGCGAACCCGCTGCTTAGCCTGTTTAGCGGGACCCACGACATTCACGTGGTGGCACAGGCCTCAGGTTCTAACGGAACCGGCAGCATTCGGGAGCAATCGGTTTCGCTGGATGGAGTTGAGGCGCCACAAATGCTCTTGCAGCTCTTTGTTCAGCATTTCCTGACGCCGAAGTATCCGAATGTCGGCATCACCAGTACGTTTAAGCTGCCGTTACGAATTGACAGCGCTGTTGTGGAGGCTGGGCGAGTGCGACTCACACAAAAATAGAGCGGCGATTCGCCGCCGCTATGCTGTTTACAGCATGTTAGTATCGAACTCAAACTGCAATGCACTTTAGCACCATTGACATTGTTTTCCAGGTCATCGTGTTCCTGTTTGCGATCAGCGTGCACGAGTCGGCTCACGCCTGGATGGCCTCGCGCCTGGGCGACCCTACCGCCCGCATGCTAGGTCGCGTTACCCTGAATCCCATCAAGCACATTGACCCAGTCGGCACCATACTACTGCCGGCGATTGCGATGATCACGCACTTCCCCGTCATTGGCTGGGCCAAGCCGACGCCGGTCGATCCCCGCAACTTCAGGCACTATGTTAGGGACGACATCCTGACCTCGGTCGCAGGCCCGGTGAGCAACTTTCTGTCAGCCGCAGCCGCAGTCGTCGGACTTAACATCGTGGCACATGCATCGCAGACGGGACGGCTGGTCGTTTTCGCGCTGGCCCGCGGGGCCTCGACCGGCGACCTCGCGCAGATCATGCCAGCCGATGCGGGAGCAATTGTTCCCATTGGCGCGTTGCTGTACGCAGCTATGGAGATCAACGTCCTGTTGGGGGTCTTTAACCTCATACCAATTCCGCCGCTCGACGGCAGCCACGTCATCCGTCACTTCCTGTCACAAGGGGCGCTGCGCGTGTATGACAGCATCGGCATGTGGGGATTGGTGATACTGCTGTTCTTCGGCGGCAGCGTGCTGGGCGCATTCATGTACCCGGTGTTGAATTTCTTTAACGGATTTCTGTTGGGACTCTAATGCCTTCGTCGTCCAAAAAAGGCCGCGTGCTTAGCGGCATGCGACCTACCGGAAAGCTGCACCTCGGCAATTATGTTGGCGCGCTGCGCAACTGGGTAGGGTTGCAGGACCAGTATGATTGCTTTTTCTTCATCGCTGATTGGCACGCGCTGACCACCGACTACGCCGACACGCGCAGCGTCAAACAGAATTCGCTTGAGGTCATGATCGACTACCTTGCCGCCGGACTCGATCCCGAGCGCAGCACGTTGTTCATCCAGTCGCACGTGCTGCAGCACGCCGAGTTGCACTTGCTGTTCAGCATGATCACGCCGCTGGGATGGCTGGAGCGCGTGCCCAGCTACAAGGAGCAGCGCGAGAACCTCAAAGACAAAGATCTCGGGACCTACGGTTTTCTTGGATACCCGCTATTGCAGTCGGCCGACATTTTGATTTACCAGGCGGATTTTGTGCCTGTCGGCGAAGACCAGGTTCCCCACGTGGAGTTGACGCGCGAAGTGGCGCGGCGCTTCAACCAGTTCTATCCGCTCGGAAGATGGGTGGCTAGTACCTCAGAAGATGCGGAGGAGATCCGCTCGGGTGTGCCCGTGAGACAACGCCCCCACCCAAAACACAACAAGATGTTCGTTTTTCCCGAGCCGCAGCCGCTGTTGACGCCGTCGCCAAAGCTGCCGGGAACTGATGGCCGTAAGATGTCGAAGTCGTATAACAACACCATCCTGCTGAGCGAGCCGGAAGCTTCCTTGCGGCAGAAGCTGAAGACCATGGTGACTGATCCGGCACGCATCAGGCGAACCGATCCCGGCAATCCCGATGTGTGCCCGGTTGGTGACTTGCACAAGATCTTTAGCAGTGCCGAAACTATGGCCAAGGTGAACGAAGGCTGCCGTACCGCTAGTATCGGTTGCATCGAATGCAAAACGTGGGCGTCCGATAGTCTGTGGCGGGTGCTGTGCCCTATGCAAGAATGCCGGCAGAAATACGAGGCAAATCCCAAACTGGCATGGGATATTCTCGAAGCAGGGATCAACGAAGGCGCGGGCCGTTGCGGAGGCAACGATGGTGGAAGCCCGCGAAGCCGCCAACCTGTCGCACGAGTACGACGGGCCAGGGAAGAGTGTCGCCGAGGGTTAAGCGATCGGGTATCCCGTGGAACGGCCTCGCCCTAGCCCGAAGAAGGCCAGAACGGGGCCCCTGGCAAGTCGTGGTTTTTCACCACTGAGACACAGAGGCACAGAGGAATTCTTTAATCTGTCATCCTGAGCAAGTGAGCGCAGCGAGCGAGGCGAAGGACCCCTATAGCAGCAACAACGTTTTCTTGATGCCGGAAGATCCACAACCCGCACCAAACACCACCGCGACGGCGCAATCGGCTGCTCCGCAGGTGATGCCGCGCAAGGACGGCGCCGATCAGTCGTCCTTCTCGATCATGGTGGATCAGGTTTACGACGGCCCGCTCGATCTGTTGCTCGACCTCATTCGCAAGCAGGACATTGACATCTACGATATTCCGATTGCTAAGATCACCGACCAATATCTGAAATACGTGGAGTCGATGAAGCAGTTCGATGTGGACGTTGCGGCTGAGTTCATCTACACTGCGTCGCTACTGATCCACATCAAATCGAAGATGCTGCTGCCGCGTGATCCCGACGCGCCCGTGGGAGAAGAAGATCCACGGCTGGAGCTGGTCAATCGTCTGCTCGAGCACGAGCGCTTCAAGACTGCGGCCCAGATGCTGATGCAGAAGCAGCAGATCGAAGAAGCGGTGTGGTCGAATCCGGCGCTGAAGGAATTTCGCGATGCCGAAGGCACGGAGCCGGAAATAGCCGCCGATGTGGTGGACCTGGTCAGGACTTTCCAGCAAATTCTGGACCGGGCGCGACGGAAGCCATCGTTCAACGTTGACGACGATAGCGTCACAGTTTCGCAAATGATTGACTACGTGCGGCGGCGTCTATCGCTTGAAGACCGCCCAATCCGGCTGAAACAGTTGTTGCGCAATATGCGCTCGCGGTCGGCGCTAGTGTGTGCCTTCTTGGCGATTCTGGAGCTGATTCGATTACAGGCAGTACTGGCGAGGCAAGACAACGTCTTCGGCGAGATTGTGCTGAAGAAGCACACCGGCTTCGACGCCTTGATGGCGGAGAATCCGCCGGTGCAGGATGACTGGCGATGAGGAGCTATCGGCTTTCAGCCATCAGCTCTCAGCGGCCAGTTTTGTTGCATTTGGTACTAATTAATGTTGAGCTGACAGCCGAGAGCTGACAGCTGATAGCTACTTACATGAGCCTGAAAGCCAAAGTCGAAGCCATCATCTACGCCACTGAAGAGCCGGTGACGGTGGACCAACTGGCGTCGCTGTTACGCGACGAAGTGCTCGCAGAATTGCGGGCCGAGGAAGACGCTCGTCTCGCGCTCAACGAAGTCATTGCGGAGGGCCCTGCATCGGCTGAGTCCGACGAACTGGAAGACGATGCCGCATGCGACGGCATTCCGGTACAGTCAGCATCGACCCAGAATGTTCGTGCGGAAGTTCCCGAGAGTGTACCCCTCAGCGACAAGGACAAAAAAGCTGAGGCTAAGGAGGAACTCAGGACCATCAAAGCGCGGCTGAGCACCATCATTGACGAGCTTACGGCCGAGTACTCCTCCAGCGATCGCGGCATGGAGATTCGGCAGATCGCTGGCGGTTATCGCATGGCCACCAAGCCCGAGCATCATGACGTGGTGGTAGGCTTCGCCAAGAGCGTGAAGCCGCCAATCCGGCTCTCGCTGCAGGCCCTCGAAACGCTTTCCGTAATCGCCTACAAACAGCCAGTCACGGTGCCCGAGATCAGCGAGATTCGCGGTGTCGATTCTTCCGGAGTGATCGCAACCCTTCTTGATCGCAAGCTGATTACCACCGCCGGCCGCAAACAGGTTATCGGCCGCCCCATCCTCTACAAGACGACCAAGGAATTCCTACTCCGCTTCGGGCTGAACGATGTCTCTGAATTGCCCAGTATGGAAGAGTTCGAGAAGCTCGGCGATCCGCAAGCTGACTTGTTCGCCGCTGCGGGTAAGCCAAACGCTGAGTCCAACGCCGCGCGTCCGCTCGAAGTTTCTAACGCAGACGAGCCAGCGCGCGTCACCGAGGCTGTTCCTGAAAACTCAACTGCCAAACCTCTGATGGGCGACAGCACAATGCCCGCCGAGGGCACCTACGCCACCGAAGCCGAAGCCGGAACCTCTCCGGAGAAGTCATAGCTGCATGCCTGCTGAACGACTCCAGAAGATTATCGCTGCTGCCGGAATCGCCTCACGGCGCAAGGCCGAGGAACTTATCACCAGCGGCCTCGTGTCGGTCAATGGACAGATCGTTACGGAACTCGGCAGCAAGGCCGATCCCAAGCATGATCACATCAAGGTGAATGGCAAACTACTGAAAGCGCCAGAACGTCCGGTCTATTTGCTGCTCAATAAACCGCGAGGTTACGTGACCACAGTCATCGACCCTGAAGGCCGTCCCACGGTCTTAGACTTACTACGTGGTGTTCGAGCGCGAATTTATCCGGTCGGCCGCCTCGATTACCTGAGCGAAGGACTGCTACTGCTCACCAATGACGGCGAGCTGGCGCAGAAGCTGATGCACGCCTCGTCGCACGTAGCCAAGACGTACCTAGTCAAGATCGCGGGTAAGGCCACCGAGGAACAACTCGACAAGGTCCGCGGAGGTATCATGCTTCCGGCAGAACGCAAGTCGCTTAAAACCCCTCCGAACCGCGTACCGAAAGCAGGTTGGAAGCGGAAGTCCACTGCGGTCAAGACCGCGCCAGTGCGGATCAAGCTGGTGCGCAATGCCGCTAATCCCTGGTACGAAGTAACACTGGTTGAAGGACGGAATCGGCAGATTCGCCGGATGTTCGAACAAATCGACCATCACGTGGAAAAAATCAAGCGTGTGCGCTACGGGCCGCTGGCGTTGGACGTCGAACCGGGTGCGTTTCGGCATCTAACGGCGCAGGAAGTGGCGCAACTCAAGGGCGGGGCAAGAGACAGAACAGCGCAGAAAAACAGGTCCCTCCACTCGGACACCGACCCCGCCAGGCGCAAAGGCGGTGCCCCCCGGGGCCCCCAGCGAAGTCCTCGGCCAGGATGACAGAATAAGAAGTCGGGATGACAGGTGAGAAGGTGAGTCGATTGAACTCCAGGAGATCGAATGACAGATTTCAGCACGCTGGTACCAGCCCACGTAAGAGAGCTGGTCAGCTATAAGCCGGGCAAATCGCTGCGCCAGGCGGAATTGGAGAGTGGCATGCGTTGTATCAAGATGGCTTCGAACGAGAACCCTTTCGGCCCCTCTCCTCTGGCGATTGAAGCGATGGAGGCAGCCGCTCACGCGGTCAACTATTATCCGGACAACGGCGTTACCGAGTTGACCGCAAGTCTAGCGGAGCTTCACGATGTCAAGCCCGCGCAGGTCCTGGTGACGGCGGGCTCCAGCGCTTTGCTCGACATTATGGCGCGGACGCTGCTGGGCCCTGGGCTGAACGCCATAACGAGCAAGCTCTCATTCATCGTGTATCCCATCGTCACCCGCGCGACGGGTGCGCAATTCATCGAAGTACCAACCGTGAACGATGGCTATGACCTGGATCGCATCCTGACTGCGGTTGACGTCAATACCCGCCTGGTCTACCTCTCTAATCCAAACAATCCGACGGGAACGATTCTGGATGCGAACGCGATTGACCGTTTGCTGGACCAATTGCCAACCCACGTCATCACCGTGCTGGATGAAGCTTACTACGATTACGCTAGCTACTTCGCGGCGGAGCGACGCTTCGACTATTCCCACGCGCTGGACTATGTGCGCCAGGGACGCCGAGTGGTGGTGCTGCGTACCTTCTCCAAGTCCCACGGCTTGGCTGGGGTGCGGGTTGGTTATGGTATGGGTCCGGCGGAGCTAATGGGCTATTTCGCGCGCTTGAAACCAGCCTTTATGGTCTCTTCGTTGGGCGAGGCAGCGGCCCTGGCCGCATTGGCGGACGCGGACCACATTCAGCGAGCGGTGAAGACGAACGGGGGTGAAGCGAAGTTGTTGACGCAGGCCATCTCCGATATTGGCATTCGGGTGACTCCCACCTCGACGAACTTCCTCTTCTGCCGGGTTGGTGAAGATGCGGCCAGCCTTTGCCGAGCCCTGCAAGACGACGGCATCATCGTTCGTCACATGAGCGGCTCGTGGGGAGCGCCAGATGCCTTCCGCGTCACCATCGGTACGCCTGAGCAGAACCAACTCTTCTTGCGAGCGCTGAAGCGAGCCCGCTCTCGCGTTCCGGCGTAGGCGGTCATCGAATCGGTACTGCAGGTGCAACCAGCTTCCGTGCCAACGCGATTGCGACTCCGCACCGCTTTTGGCCGCCAGAAGTACCGCGGCCTCACACTGCTGTTATCGCCGAGCACGAGTGTAGTCTGGAAACCGCTCTGCCGTCGATCCCGAGAAAATACGCCACGACCGGAATTATTGCAGAGCGAGGAACTCCGCCAGCTACGGAGATTGGAGAAGTCACAGCCATCCGTGATAATGGCTCCGCGGAGCCAACACTAGCCGCAGCCGGATGCCATGAACCTCTTCGATCTTGCGCTGATCGCGGTTTATCTGGTGGGCATTACACTTTTCGGCCTGCGTTTCCGCAAGAAGCAGCGATCGCTGCGCGACTACTTCCTGGCCGACCGCAACATTCCCTGGTGGGCGATTGCGCTTTCCAATGTGGCCGCCGAAACCAGCACGCTCACCATCATCGGCGTGCCCGGCCTGGCTTACGACACTAACCTCACCTTTCTGCAATTGGTGATGGGCTACCTGGTCGGGCGGATCATCATCAGCTGCCTTCTGCTGCCACATTACTTTCGGGGCGATCTCTTCACCGCATATCAACTCATCGAGCGCCGCTTTGGAAGAGGTTTGCATCGTCTGACTGCCGGCCTGTTTCTGGTGACCCGCGCCGCAGCCGAAGGAGTACGCCTTTTTGCGGTTGCACTTGTCGTTGGCATTGTGCTGGGACCGCTTCTGAGCAACCTAAGCGCGGTGCGGCGTGACGTGATTTCGATCGGCATCGTTACCCTGCTTACGCTGCTGTACACCTTTGAGGGCGGAATGGCTGCGGTGATCTGGACCGACGTCGTACAGTTGGCTACTGTGTCGCAACCTCGTATGGGTTTGAGGCGGTGGAATGAAACGGGCATGAGTCAGCCCCGAATGGGGCGAAAGAGCTTAGCAGCCCGTGGTGAAAGTCTGGATGCGTAGGCAAGAAATGTTGAAGTATCCACAGGCTTGGTTCGTAGAATGTGCGCATGGCAATGGGGACGCGCAAGCAGCGGGAGAAGCAAGAGGACATCTGGATTGCGCACATCGAGTTGGCGTCGGCTCCGGGACATCCCTTCTACCAGCGGCTGAATGAGCTGCTGGAGGCGAAGAGGTTCGATGAGTTTGTCGAAGGCCGGTGTGCGAAGTTCTATGCGGCCAAGTACGGCCGGCCGTCGCTGACGCCGGGGATCTACTTCCGGTCGCTGCTGATCGGGTATTTCGAGGGCATCGATAGCGAGCGTGGGATCGCCTGGCGGTTGGCGGACTCGCTGGCGCTGCGGCGGTTTGTGGGCATCGCGCTGGACGAGTACACGCCGGACCACTCGACGATTTCGCGCACGCGGCGACTGATCGATGTGGACACGCATCGCGAAGTGTTCGGCTGGGTACTGAGCTTGTTGGCGGATGGTGGACTGCTGCAGGGCAAGCGGGTGGCGATCGATGCGACCACGCTGGAAGCCAACGCGGCGATGCGCTCGATCGTGCGGCGGGACACGGGGGAGAGCTACGAGGAGTTCTTGCGCGGATTGGCGAAGGCTTCCGGCCTGGCAACGCCGACCCGCGAGGACCTGGCGCGACTGGACCGCAAGCGCAAGAAGCGCATGTCGAACCAAGAGTGGAGGAGTCCTGCGGACGAGGACGCGCGGATTGCGAAGATGAAGGACGGGCGCACGCACTTGGCCCACAAGGCCGAGCATGCGGTCGATTTGGACACGGGGCGGTGGTGGCGGTCACATTGCAAGGTGCTGACCAGGGCGACACTACGACCCTGGAGGAGACGCTGTGCGAGGCGGGCATGGCAGTGGCCGAGCAGATCGGGCGCGAGGCCGAGTTGCGGCCCGGCGAGAAGCCCAAGGTCAACGTCAAGGGGATCGAAGAGTTGGTCACGGACAAGGGCTATCATAGCGGCGCGGTAGTCGAGCGGGTGAAGAGTTACGAGATACGTAGCTACCTTCCGGAGAAGCAACAAAAAGGACGACGTAACTGGCAAGGCAAAGCCGAGGAACAACAAGCGGTGTACCAGAATCGGCGGCGGGTGCGAGGCAACGTACGGCAAGAGCTTACTGAGGCGACGCGGCGAGTTAGTGGAACGCAGCTTCGCGCACTGCTACGACACCGGCGGCATGAGGCGCGCGCACCTCCGCGGACACGAGAATATTCTGAAGCGGCAGTTGGTGCATGTCGGCGCGTTCAACCTCAGCCTCATCCTGCGCCAGTTGCTGGGTGCGGGAACGCCGCGGGAGTGGAGAAACCGCTTCGCCAAGCTGGTTCTGTTCCTTTATTGGCTGTTCCCACGCGGCAAGGGATCGAATTGGCTCTGCCGAAGCCGAATCCCGAAGTACGGCGCGAAATCCTTCGCAGGAGTACCGACACGCCGCTGGCCATGCCAAAAATCAGCTACTTCCACCCCGGGCTGCTAGCCGCTGAGGACAGGGGCTAAAGAGACTGTGCCGCAACCTCGTATGGGTTTGCGGCAGTGGAATGAAGCGGGCAAGAGTCAGCCCCGAATGGGGCGGCAGAGCTTAGATGGAATGAGACGGCTGGTCTCGCGGAACAGTTAAGCTGTCCGCAGGCACTCGAGGGGGCAAAGGAGACCAGCCAATGAAGAAGCATAGCAAAGCCACAAGCAGGACGGAAAAGCCAGCCCTGACCGTAGGCCTGGACATCGGCGACAAGTTCAGCCGTTATTGCATGTTGAACGGCGACGGAGAAGTAATCCAGGAAAGCCGGGTGAAGACCGAAGCCCGCGCCTTGCGACGGCATTTCGAGGGCCAGCCGCGAATGCGGATCGCCATGGAGTGCGGCACCCATTCGCCCTGGATCAGCCGTTTGCTGCAAGAGCTGGGGCATGAGGCGCTGGTGGCGAACGCCCGCAAGATCGAGGCGATTACCGGCAGCGAGTCGAAGAATGATCGCAATGATGCCGCGCAGCTAGCCCGCCTGGCCCATTTCGACTCGCGCCTGCTGTTTGCGGTACACCATCGCAGCGCCGAGCGGCAGCGAGATCTAATGTTGATCCAGGCGCGTGCCACGTTGGTACGGGCCCGGACGATGATCATCAACACCGCGCGTGGTCTGGTCAAAAGCAGTGGGCAGCGGCTGCCGAACTGCAGCAGTGCGAGCTTCGCCGACAAGGGGAAACCCATGCTGCCGGCGGAGCTGGCCGAACTGCTCGGTCCCCTGCTGGAGCAAGCCGCCGCTTTAAGCGCGCAGATTGCCCGCCTGGATCAACAGGGGGAAGGGTTGGTGAAGCAGCATCCCGAGATTCGCACGCTGCGCAGCGTGCCCGGCGTGGGGCCGTTGGTGGCGGCCACCTAGGTGCTCAGTTTGGATGGGCCGCACGCCGTCGCCCATAGCCGCTCGGCGGGAGCCTTCTTGGGATTGCGTCCACGGCAGCATCAGTCGGGCGCTTACGATCCGCAATGCCGGATCAGCAAGACCGGCAACCGCTACCTGCGTTCTCGGTTGATTCCGTCAGCGCATTACATTCGGGGCCGTTTCGGACCGGATTCGGGGCTGCGGCGCTGGGGACTGAAACTGGCGGCTACCGGAGGCAAGCGCAGCAAGAAGCGTGCCCTGGTGGCCGTGGCCCGCAAACTGGCAGTGCTGCTGCACCATCTGTGGCGCACCGGCCAGCGCTATGAAGCGTTTCCCCAGGCGGCTCCCGGGACGGCGGTAACTCCGGTATAAGTTTCCTCTAGAGGTGGTTGGAAGTTTGCAACCGGAGAAAAGCATTGCTCAACTGACTTTGCCAACCTCGCGTCGCGGCGACTGCGCCGCTGGGCTTGGCCAGTAAAGGCCGCAGCTTAGATAGCAGCGCCGCTTCATCAGTATCGGACACCAACAGGCACCAAGTCCTAAGACTCATTGAGAGTGCGAATAGAAGCCCGAGACAAAGGCAAAGGCAAAGGCAAAGGCAAAAACTCCTAATAAGAGAAAAACCAACACCAAAAACAAAGTTTCTGTTGACACAACCAGCCGTCTCATAGAAGCCCAGCGCTTACCGGGGTCCCCGAGCCACGCCGCCTTTGCGTGGATTGGGGTGGTTGAGCGCTGGGTAAAGTGAAAAATGAGACCGAGTCCCCTAGGGACGACAGAGGTTGCGACACAGTCTCTAAAGCCCCTGCGCCCCAGCCAGGCGCTGAGCAAGGGAAAGTTCTCGTTCTACGCGCTGGTTAGAAAGCGAGTCTCGCATGAACAACGACTGAACCTTCTGGCATTGGTATGTTCAACGAGCAATCTCGGCTATAATTGAAAGAAGAGAAACTTTCTGCTCCCACGAACAGCTTTTCTAGGTCGGTTGCGCTGTCAAGCCAAAACATCCGACTTCAGAAGGTAACAACTTTTCCTGATACACCGTCCGCGCTGCGAACAAAATCATGCCCCTTAACATTTAGAGCGGTTCCACCTTGGGTATATAGGGTGGAGCACCGCTTCAGCGGTGCAAGTTAGGAGTCGGGCTGAATCGGCTTCAGCCGCTGCGGTAACAAACCATTACCTCAGGCGCTAAAGCGCGATCCTGGGACGGACAGCAGTTATGCACGCCTGAAAGGCGTGCTCCACCCATCGCCTATACACCCGACGTGAAACTGCTATAGCTTTCCGAAGAAAGACGATGCGCGGTGGCCTCAGTTTTGAAGACCCAGCTTGATTACCGCGAAGACTAGACCGCTTTAGGAAATGGTGTGTCAACGGCTTTGAAAGGGCACGGACCTTAGCCGTGCCGCTAGTGCCGGTTTATCCACGGCTTTAGAGGCTGAGGGAGAGCTTTGGATCACAGTAATTCCTAAACCGCTCTAACAGCAGCGCAAGAAGGGCACCGACCACCGTCGCAAAAACCATAACTTTGGAAGATGCGGATAGAAGTCACGCGAGGTTCCAACTGCCGCCGGTCCTGTGCCTAGCTTAAGCGCGCATCTATTTCACCAACCCGCGCAACTCCCCCAGCAGCCGCTCCACTTCTTCGGCGGTGTTGTAATGCGCCAAGCCAATGCGCAACATGCCGCCGCTATCTTGCACGCCCAACCGCTCGGCGAGGTTGATGGCGTAGTAGTTGCCATCCCAGGTGAAGATGCCTCGTTCGCCGAGGTGCATTGCTAATTCTCGTGGAGTGTAACCCTCGATGCGGATGGCCACCGTCGGAGTGCGCTGCTCGAATTTTGCCGTGTCCTTGATGCCGTAGAAGGTGAGTCCAGGAATTGCCAGCAATCCACTGATGAGTTGCTCGACCAGTTCGCGCTCGTGCTGCCGGAAAACCTCGTACGCAGCCAGGATCGCTTCGCGCCGTGTCCTCGCGTGAGGATCGTGGTAACGGCCCGCTTCGGCAATGTAGTCAATAGTTGCCGTCAGCCCCGCCAGGCATTCGTGGTTCTGCGTTCCCGTCTCCCAGCGATCGGGCAACTTCTCGGTACAGGCGCGAAGTTTGTAGGGACGCAGCCGCAGTAGTTGGTCGCGTTTGCCGAAAAGAATTCCGAGGTGCGGCCCGAAGAACTTGTAGCTGGAGCAGGCCAAGAAGTCGCAATCGAGGGCGCGAACGTCAATCGGCCCATGCGGCGCGTAATGTACCGCATCAATGAAAGCCATCGAACCCGCCGGCATGCGCCAGTCGCACAATTTCGTGAACCTCGTTGATCGTGCCCACCGCGTTAGCGGCCCATCCTACCGCCACCATGCGGGTGTTACGGCGAATTTTCGCCGAGAGGTCAAACATATCCAGTGTGCAATCGCTGGGATTGATGTCAGCCGTGCGCACCTTTACGCCGCGCTCCTCCAGGCATACCCAGGGTGAGACATTCGCATCATGGTCGAGACAGCTCACCAGCAACTCATCCCCGCTCTTCAGCTCGCGGCCAATGGCACGGCTCAAGGCAAATGTTAGTGTGGTCATGTTGGCGCCGAAGACAACTTCATCGGTTGCGCAATTGAAGAAATCCGCCATGGCGCCGCGCGCTTCGGCGATCATCCGATCCGTGCGCTCGCTGGTGAGGAAGGCCCCGCCGCTGTTCGCATTGCTTGTCGAAAGGTAACCGGCGATTGCATCAATTACACGCTGCGGCGCCTGGGTTCCGCCCGGAGCATCGAAAAACACAGCGGGCTGCCCATTCACTGCCTGGTAAAGCGAAGGAAACTGTTGACGCACCCACTCCACATCCAGCTTGCGCGCCGGTACCGCAGTTCTTGCACTCGAAGACATATCTAGGAACTCCTGACCGCGGTGAGGAAGTCCGCCAACAAGGCATATGCTGTGGCCTCCAGACCTGGGTCCTGTTCGGTAAGAGTTAACTCCGGGAAAATGTCGGTCTCAAAACTGATCATCGACGATGTTCCTTTCACCAGTGCCAGCGCATCCGAAAGCTGGAGCCGCCGCGGCGCAACCGACGCCACCACGCGCCCATCCCCTGCGCGCCTGGCCGTGCAAACCAACTTCCAAGCTTCGCCGTTGGCGCGCGCATCGCGCAACTGTTCCGCAGTGATTCCGCGGATCCCCTGCCTGCTGATGTCGTTCAGTTTCAGGTCGGCATGCATCAGCACGTTGGCCAAGGCGACTACTTTTACCGCTGCATCCACGCCCTCGATGTCGTCGGTAGGATCGGATTCCGCTACTCCCAAATTCTGTGCCTGGCGAACCGATTCTTCGAACGTCATTCCCGCCTCCATACATTCCAGGACCACGTTGGTCGTGGAATTCAACACCCCACGAAACCCGTGAACCTCGACGGCCGGCAGCGTCTCACGGAAAAGTGAGAAGATGGGTACTCCATCCATTACCGCGGATTCGAATAAGAATCTGCGACCCTTTGCGGCCGCCAAATCGGTCAGCTCCCGATAGGCGTGCACCACCGGTCCCTTGTTGGCGCTGATGGCGTGGGCCCCGGCCTCAAGAGCCGCGCGAATGTGGTCAATCGCAGGCTGCCCAGTCGTGGCATTGAGGGAGCTGACCTCAAACAGCGCGTCGGCGCTAGCCAGATGCAGCCACTCATGAACGTCGCCCTCGATCTGCGCGCCAGTAAAATCCGCAGCCAGCAACTTCTCGACACAAAAGCCTGCCGATGATGTCAGCCAGCCCAGACGGCGTGAGGCAACTCCGGTAATCCGCCAGGTTACGCCGTAGTGGCACCGGAGTTCCTTCTCTTTTCTCTGGAGGAGAGCGACGAAGGCTTTGCCGACGTTGCCAAAGCCAAGGATGCAGAGGTTATAGGTCCGGATGCGGCTGTCTCCAGGGTGAGAGTGGCTGTATTTTTCATTGTAAACGCCTCTGGCGGTTCTGAAGGCGTTAATCAGGGACAGGAAGCCATAATTTTCCCACGAATTTGGGAGCCTGTTTCGAGCCCGGTGCATCCATTCTTTCGGGGCTGGCGCCCGCCACCCAGGCTGAAGAAAAGCTTGCCTCGGGAACGTCGGACGTCAGTTATAATTCTGAGTTAAGCTGATTCCCTGATGCTCACCATCATCGAGCGCGGTAGCGTTGGTTGTCCGAGTGAGCGTCTCCTGTACCCTGCACGTTCGGCCCGACAGCGTAACAATTTGTACTACTCCGATGATTCGAGGGAGCGCCAGCATGGCTATCAAAGCAACCGACTACGTGTGGCATAACGGACAACTGATTCCCTGGGATGAGGCAAAGATCCACGTGATGGCCCACGTGATCAACTACGGCTCATCGCTGTTTGAAGGAATTCGCTGTTATCAGGCGGGCAAGGTGCCTGCCATCTTTCGCCTGCGGGACCACATGCTGCGCCTGGTCCAGTCTTGCAAGATCTACCGGATTGAGCTCGACTATTCGCTCGACGAATTGTGTCAGGCGGCTGTAGAACTGGTCGCTAGCAACAAGGTGGCGCCGTGCTATATCCGCCCCATCGTGCTGCGCGGTTACGGACAGGTGGGTGTCAACCCCTTCAATTCGCCCACGGAGGTTTACATCGCCAACTACGAGTGGGGCAAGTATCTCGGTAGTGCTGACTGCGACGATGGTGTGGACGTCTGCGTTTCGTCCTGGACTCGGCTGGCGCCCAATACCATGCCCACCATGGCCAAATCTGGCGCCAACTACATGAATTCGCAGTTGATCAAGATGGAAGCCGTCGTGAACGGTTACAGCGAGGGCATTGCGCTAGATGTCAACGGTTATGTGAGCGAGGGTTCGGGCGAGAACATCTTCATAGTGCACAAAGACCGCCTCTATACTCCCCCGTTGGGCAACAGTGTTCTGCCCGGCATCACCCGCAACTCGGTGCTGCACATTGCGCAGGAGCTCGGAATTCCGGTAATCGAGCAGATCATCCCCCGTGAAATGCTCTACATCGCCGAAGAACTGTTCTTCAGCGGCACCGCCGCCGAGATCACGCCGATCCGTTCGGTGGATAAAATCACCGTGGGCCGCGGCGTTGCCGGCCCTGTCACCAAAACCGTTCGCAAGGAGTTTTACGGCATCGTGAACGGCACTGCCGAAGACCGCTTTGGTTGGATGACGCCAGTTCCGGTGAAGCAGCCGGTGGGCGTATAGCGACACTTACAGCCAAGGAAGAAGGGCGCCCTCGATGCGCTCTTTTTCTTTATTGCTCCAAGTCGGGGCGGTGAGAGACCGGGTGGCAAATCGCCGTCTCGCCAACTCGTCACTTCTGCTGAATCGATTCCAAGTATGTCGTCAGATTGTGTATCCGCATTTGCTCTTGCGCCGGATCGTGCCGGCCCAAGGTTAGGAACACGGGACCCCATACCGGCATTTCCTTGTTACCATGTGCGGCCGTCAGGCTGTCGCCCTTGATGATTTCCGCAATATGAGCGTCAGGGAATTTCCCGCCATTCTTCACCGCGAGAATTGTCAGGTCGGTCGGCCGCGTTTTCAATGCCGGAGCCGCTGGGCCGCTTCCCCTGCCGTCTTGACCGTGACATGACGCACAGTACGCGATGTACATGTCTTTGCCGGAGGACGAACTAGTGTACGGTGCGGGGACCTTCTTGATCTGTGACCGGGCTGGCTGCGGGTTTTCGGTTGAGTTCGCGTTTGAACTTGTTTGCGCGGTGAGCAAAATCGACAGGGCCAGCACCAGGGCAGTTGCCAGACATGCGATACGAGAGCACATAATACCCTGCTTTCCACTTCTATGATTGCTTGCTGCTATGCCCCATTATGTCCTGTGCTCTCGACTGGAGCAGCGACACGCATCACACGCCCGGGTTAGCACCTTATCTCGTTCCCAATCTGGAACTTTTGCCACTGAGAGCCGACAGGGTTGAGGCGTTAGACCTCCATCGTCTTCAGCTCCGGACTAACGATAAGCGGGGCTTCGGTGGCTCGCTGGACATCATCCGTGGTGAGCCCAGGCGCGATCTCTTCCAGAACCAGACCGCTCTGCGTCACCCGCAGATATGCCATTTCGGTGACAATGTTGTGCACCACTCGTAGTCCCGTGATCGGCAAGGTGCAACGCTTCAGGATCTTAGGCGCTCCACTCTTAGTTGTATGCTCCATCGCGACGATCACACGTCGGGCGCTGGCGACCAGGTCCATCGCGCCGCCCATGCCCTTCACCATCTTGCCCGGGATCATCCAGTTGGCAAGGTTGCCCTCTTCATCCACTTCCATGGCCCCGAGCACGCTCAGGTCGATGTGGCCGCCACGGATCATGGCAAACGATTCGGCGCTGGAGAAATATGCCGTGCCGGGAATTTCCGTCACCGTTTCTTTGCCCGCATTAATCAGGTCCGCGTCTTCCTCTCCCGCTAGAGGATATGGGCCAACGCCAAGCATGCCGTTCTCGCTCTGCAAAATAACTTCCATCCCGGGTGGCACACAGTTGGCTACCAGGGTGGGCATGCCTATTCCGAGATTGACGTAGAAGCCGTCACGTAACTCGCGGGCCACCCGCTTCACGATGCGATCGCGCTTCTCAGTGTCCTTCTGCTTAAGATCCTTCGGAGTTGTCGCCATGGCTCCTCCAATTTGACTACCGCGGTTGTCTAGACAACGTATCCGGATCGGGTAGAGCGCCGCTTTAGAGGCTGTTACGACACCCACCACTGATCCGCTGCCGTGGGACAAAACATGCGTCAGCCGCAGCGCGGCGGCAGAGTTTAGCCCAGCGCTTCAGCGCTGGGAGACAGCAAGTGGGAAACCCTGAGTCCGCTTTAGCGGACGGCAGGAGTTTCGTAACGGCCTGTTTAGCGCCGCGTCGACGCCGCTACCTTGGAGGGGCGTTGAGCCTGCTGCGATGCAGCGGGCTCAATGCCTGAACCTCGGAGAGCAGTTGGACGCGGACCTAAAGGTCCGCTCTACCAGATACAGCAACTTGGAAACTGCAGCTACGCTTTGCGCAACGTTCGTCGCTCAATCCGCTTCTCGTAGTCGGTTCCCTGGAAAATACGCTGCACGTAAACGCTGGAGGTGTGCACGTGGTCCGGCTCAATCTCTCCCGGCTCTACCAGGTGCTCGACCTCAACGATGGTGACCCTAGCGGCGGTCGCCATCATGGGATTGAAATTCGCCGCCGTCTTGCGGTACACCAGATTGCCCCAACGGTCGCCTTTCCAGGCTTTGATCAACGCGAAATCGGCTTTCAAGGCAAGCTCCAGCACGTAGGGCCGGCCATCAAACTCCCGCGTCTCTTTGCCCTCGGCGACCACGGTCCCGAATCCCGTGGGAGTGTAGAAGCCCGGGATCCCCGCCCCGCCGGCACGAATGCGTTCGGCGAGGGTGCCCTGCGGGATCAGTTCGAGATCAATTCGCCCGGTCAGCACCATCTCTTCCAGCAAACGATTTTCGCCGACGTAGCTTCCCTTGTGCGACTTGATCTGGCCAGCGGCGAGCATCAGCCCAAGTCCGCAGTCATCGATTCCCACGTTGTTGCTGATGGTGTTCAGCTCTTTCACGCCTTTTTTCACCAGCGCACGGATGAGGTTCTCGGGAATTCCGCATAGGCCAAAGCCCCCGACCATAACGGTGTCACCATCTTTGATGTCGTGGATGGCTTCGTCCGCATTCGCAACTACTTTGTTCATTGCCATAGGATTTTGCTTCCGACCGGCGATTGTACCGAGGTATGTCGCCTCGACGCAAAGGGCGACTGTTCACGAGTTCCCCACAGTCCGGCTCGATCCAAATGCTTTGCGCGGTTTCGTCTTTTACTTGTGACCTGGCGATTTTACGTAAGTTATCCTGTGAGCGGTTTTCCGCACCCTCAACAAAATGTGTTTTCGTCATACGGCAAGGAGGCCGGACAAAAGCATCGCAGAGGATGTCACACGGCTTAGTGGCCGGTTTGATTTGGAGGTACATTGTGAACCTGAACAAACTTCTTAGGACGGCGCTCAAAACCGGACTGTATTTCTTGGAGCAGTCGGACAAAGCGACGGCACCAATTCGGAAGCAGGTAAAAGATCAGGTTGAAGGCCTCACTGATCGCACGCGGCAGGCGATTCTTGGGCCAGAGGACCACACCGTGCGTAATGCGGTCAGTCTTGCTGCGGGAATCGGCCTTGGTATTGCGCTCGGAATGCTCTTCGCGCCGGCTAGTGGAGAGGAGATCCGCCGCTCCATCGTAGAAAAAGCCCAGGACGCTCGGACCAAAGTCCGAGGACGATTTCCTGCTGAAAAGGGTTCGACGGCAGATAGTTGTTGATATCTGGCGATGTCGTACGCAATCCCGAAACGGGATGCCCGGCACCAATAGCGAGTGACTTGGCGATTTCACGCCAACCATAAATTGCCCCCACCCTCGTTGACAGGCTTATGTATGATGTTCGGAACTCGAGATTCGGGCGGGGACCCGAACGTTTAGTTCGCAGGATAAATCTGAGATGTTCGGCCCGCCGGGGGAACGTCGTGACCGACCCAGCGAGGCAAGCGAGCGCTTTCAAGGACTGTGATGCGAATTCTGCTCTACAACCCTGACAACGGGGTCACCCACAACTTCATGCCCCACCTCTGGATGTTTCTGCTCCAGGCTCTCACACCTCCCGGACATGAAGTCCTGCTGGTCGATGGCAATGCGCAGCCGATGGACGAGACCCAAATTGCGCAATTCGTCCGCGACCAGAACATCGGACTGGTTGGTATCGGCGCGATGACCAGGATGGTCGCCAGAGCATATCGCATGGCGGACGCGATTCGCGCGACGGGAGTGCCGGTGGTGATGGGAGGGCCGCATGTGACCGAAGAGGCCGATGAAGCTCTGGGCCGCGATGGTGGCCCCCGCCACGCCGATGCCGTTGCCTTGGGAGAAGCCGATGAGACCTGGCCGCAAATCGTCGAAGATGCGGTTCGCGGCGAGCTGAAGGAAATCTACGCGCCCGTGGATGCGATGGGCAAAGAGCGCAAGCCTTCGCTGAATCACTATCCCACGATTCCGTGGGACAAGCTTGATCTCGACCAGTTCAATCTCATTCCCAAGCTGATGCACCCCTTGCTCAAGGGTTTCCGCGAAGGATGGGGGACCTTTCGCATCGTGCCGGTGGAATCGGGACGAGGCTGTCCGTACGGCTGCGAGTTCTGCACGGTCACCGGTTTCTTCGGCGACTCGATTCGCTTCCGCACGAATGAAAGCGTCGTCAACGAATTGCTCCTGCTAAAAGCCCGCGCCCGCAAAGAGGGAGGGCAGAACGCGGTCTTCTTCATCGACGACAACTTTGCCATCAACATAAAGCGCACCAAGTCCCTGCTGCGTGACATCATCGCGGCCAAAGCCCAAGTCTTTTGGGTGGCGCAGATCAGCGCCAATCTTCTGCGCGACGAAGAACTGGTCGATTTGATCGCCGCCTCCGGAGGCAAGTGGATCTTTATCGGAATGGAGTCGGTCGATCCGGCAAATCTGAAGGATGTGAATAAAGGATTCAATAAGCCCGGCGAATATGCCGCCGTGCTGGAGCGGCTGGCAAAACGCAATGTATACGCGATCACCTCGTTCATCTTCGGCATGGACAACGACACCCCGGGAGTCGCGGAACGCACCCTGCAGCAGGTCCGTACATGGCCTCCGGGCTTGCCGATCTTTGGACTGCTCACGCCGTTACCCGCAACGCCTCTATACAAGCGGCTGGAGGCCGCCGGACGGCTCACGCGCCCGCGGCACTGGCTGGATTTCGTTCCCTTCACCATGGCGTACACTCCGCTAAAAATGACAATCGAAGAAGCGCATGCCGAACTGCACTATGGTTGGGCTCACTCCTATAGCCCGGAAGCGCTCGCCCAGGCCGTAGCGGCGCTGGACGACCAGCATGTCGGGGATCGCTTCAATATCTTCCTGGCGCGTCTTTGTTTTCGCGGAATCTATTTCCCCATGATGAGGAAGTCGTCGTGGCTGCGTGTCGTTCTCGAGAACCGGCGAACCATTCTGAAGCTGCTCAAAGACGGAGTGTTCCGATGGATGCGTCCGGGAAATCTTGGCAGCCGGGATGCCTTTGACGTGGCAGCGCCCGACGTCAGCGGCGAAGCCAACGCGTAAACAGATTTCCTTGGAGAACTGTGCACGACCCAACGGTCGCCTCGCCGCTTCGCGAGATTTTGGGGGAACACCTCAGTGCGATGCCTTTTTCGCGGATCTTGAGCTCACGCCGTCAAATGATAGCTGGCGAGAACAGATGGGATGAGAAGGCCGGTCTCCGAACGGGATGCTGTACGCTCCCAAGTTATCGACGCGCTCGAAGCGCAAGAGATAAAGGAGACCGGCAATGAAGAAGACTACCACTGGGGCAATGGCGAGCAACAAGAATCTGCATGGCAAGTTGACCATTGGTTTGGATCTGGGAGATCGGTCGAGCTGGTACTGTGTGCTGGACGAAACGGGAGAAGTGGTGCAGGAGCAGAGGGTGGCAACGACTCCCAAGGCAATGAAGCAAGTGTTCGCGGCCATGCCGCGCAGCCGGGTAGCACTGGAGACCGGAATGCACTCGCCATGGGTAAGCCGGGTGCTGAGCGAGTTGGGCCATGAAGTGATCGTGGCGCACGCTCGCAACGTGCGGCTGATCGGGGAAAGCCGGCGCAAGGATGATCGACTGGATGCCAGGATGCTGGCACGGCTGGCGCGGATCGACCCGCAGTTGCTGGCTCCGGTGAAGCATCGCAGTGCACAGGCGCAAGCCGACCTAATGGTGATTCGAGCGCGAGCCAGCCTGGTACGGGCGCGAACGGCGCTGGTGAATGCGGCGCGGGGGCTAACGAAGTCCTATGGCGAGCGCATACGCGGGTGTAACCCGCGTAACATGGACCTGGAAAAAGCGCAGGCGCTCAGCCCGGAACTACAAGCCGCGCTGGGACCGTTGCTGCAAGCGCTGGAAGCGCTGAGTGAGCGGATCGCCGAGTACAACCGGCAGATCGAGAGCATCGCGCAGCACAGCTATCCGCAAACCGCACTGCTGAAGCAGGTGAAGGGCGTGGGCACACTGATCGTGTTGACCTACATGTTGACGCTGGAAGATCCGCACCGTTTCCGCAAGAGTCGCGACGTGGGTTGTTATGCCGGGTTGCAACCGGGACGGAGAAACTCGGGACAGAGCGAGCCGCAGATGCACATCAGCAAAGAAGGCGATCCTTATCTGCGAACGTGGCTGGTGCAGGGGGCACAACACATCCTCGGGCCCTTTGGCGCCGACAGCGACCTGCGACGTTGGGGGCTGAAGCTGGCTGAGCGTGGCGGCAAGAACGGCAAGAAACGAGCCATCATCGCGACGGCTCGAAAACTGGCTGTGCTGCTGCATCGGCTGTGGGTAAGTGGAGAAGTTTACGAACCGTTCCACAATAGCCATGCGAGCGTGTTGGCAACAGCGTAGTTAGAAGGATCTGAGCCCAAAGCCGAGTTCCGGTGACTGCGTCTATGGCCTGGCCCAACTTCCAGCTCTTTATGGAAGAAAGGTCGCCTAACAGGTGGCAGCACCGGCTGAAACGAGAACGCCCAACTTGCACCGAGCGACAATCGCTCATCAAGAGTGCGGATGGAAGGGTGGCGACAGTGGTGATGCGGCATCGGCTTGGCAAAACGATGATTCAGTTTTCTTGTTACCGACACGGTGGCAGAGCGGTCCTCGCCGTCAAGGGTTCGCTCGCGCCGCACAGAACGCGCCCTTGACTGCTACGGGCCGCTCTGCAAAACCGCCGCTAACAAGAAAACTGAAAAAGAAAGAAACTAGGAATAAGAACCTTGACAGTGACCGGCCTTCTCATGGAAGGCCTTATCCCGTGTACGCCGGCGTCGGCTCCGCACAACCGTTCGTCACTGAAACCGGTGGAAGCGGCCTGACACCTATGTCAGCCCAGTACCACGTATCCCACACCGAGCTGTCCTTAATCATGATCGTCCAGTCCACCAACGCTGACTCGGTGCTATCCAACGCGGGATATTGTTCTTTGACCATCATGCTGCCATCGATAATCCTGGCGCTGCGGTCTCCCTTGGTCAGCCAGCTTCATATGTTGGGAGAGTAGTACACCTTGACGTAGGGATGGACCATCTGGCTGCTACGTATATTTGCATCGTGTTCCCAGGACTTGTAGCAGCCGTCATTGAGAAATTGGGTGAGCGCGGGTAAGAACCCCGGAGAGCTGGCCGGCTGCAATGGTGCGCAGGTGGCCTTCTCCGAGGGGGAGGGTGAGCCCGAGCCGGAACCACAGGCGGTTAACAGCGGGAGGCTGACGACGGCGGCGCATAGCAGCGAAGTTGCGCTTCGTGAATTCACAACTCTCCCTGGTTGTTGTGCCAACGTTGTTCCGCCAACCGCAGCGCAGCGAAATGATCTACCCGGCTCGCAGAGTTCCAAAATGTGTAGCTGATTAGGCTGCAATACTACACCACGAGCCTAGTGTCTATTTAACTTCGTTTCAGAAGGCTTGCCGAGGCCAACCCGGTCGTCATGAGGTACACCGCGCTCTCGCGGCAAAACCTTAAGACGGTCTTAATACAAATAAAAGTGAAGCGTGGCCCCTAATGGCTTGTGAGATTGATGCCGCTTAGGGTTTCAGCATGGGCTCCAAGATCTTGTTCCAATCCTCAACCGTGGACGACGAGCCGAGTTGTGTCACTTCCGCGCCATTGATGAAGAAGGTGGGTGTCGACCACACGCCCCGCGACCAAGCAATGCGCGAAGGTACCTTGGCTACGTCGTAAACGTCGTTGCTCTTTAGTGTCCTGTAACTGAAGTTCGCTGACAAAATCGGGCCACACTGGCGAGGATTTGGTCAGCAGTTTTCGTCCAAACGAAAGGTTTCGCCGTCTGGTTGTAGGTGTCCAGATAATGCCGGATCGCTTGTTCCAGTTCGCGCGTGCTGCGATGAATGCCGCGCCGGATCTGCTTCTCCGTCAGCAGCGCGAAAAAGCGTTCGACCAGGTTGATCCACGATGCCCCGGTGGGGGTGAAGTGCACGTGATAGTGCGGACGTTTCGCCAGCCACTGCCGGATCAGTGCTGTCTTGTGCGTGCCGTAATTGTCCAGAATCAAATGCACGTCCAGTCCAGCGGGCACTGCCGCTTCGATGCGGTCCAAAAACTTACGGAACTCAACCGAGCGATGGCGGCGATGCAACCCGCCCAACACTTTTCCGGTCTTGGCGTCCAAGGCCGCGAACAGCGTAGTCGTGCCATGCCGCAGATAGTCGTGGCTGCGTCGCTCCGCTTGCCCGGGACGCATGGGCAACACCGGTTGGCTTCGGTCCAGGGCTTGAATTTACGTCTTCTCGTCCAGACACAGCACCAGCGCCCGCTCCGGCGGGGCCAGATACAAGCCCACGATGTCCCGCACCTTCTCGACAAACTGCGGATCGGTGGACAGCTTGAAGGTTTCGCTGCGATGCGGTTCCAGCCCGAACGCCTTCCAGATGCGCTGAATTGTCATGTGGCTGAGTCCGCTCGCCTCGGCCATCGAGCGCGTCGACCAATGGGTGGCGTCTCGTGGCAGCGATTCCAGCGTGCGCACGACGACCGCTTCCACGTGTGCGTCCTCGACGGTGCGCGGTGCGCCGCAGCGCGGCTCATCGAGCAACCCGGCGACCCGATGACGCACAAACCGGCTGCGCCATTTGCCCACCATTTGCTTGCTGACGCGCCGCCGTCGCGCCACCACCGTGTTACTCAGGCCGCTGGCGCAGTCCAGCACGATGCCGGCCCGCAGCGCCAGAGCCTGCGCCGAGCTGCGCCGCCGCACCCATCGTTCCAGCGTGGCTCGTTCTTCCGCACTCACCACCAACTCCACCATGGGACGCCCGGTTCGCATCTCAGATCGCCTCCACATCTTAGACGAACCGGCTCCCGATTTGTTAATAGAACTTCAGTTACATGACACTAGACGCTCGATGAACTTCGTGGGGTCCGTCTCATATCCATATTCAGTAAGCAGGCGCACGATCAAATCGTACAGATCGACCTCGGTACGTTTCTTGAACGGGCCGTTGAAAAACTGCTCCTGCCGTTCATAAAGAAATGTTCCGAGCGGGAAAAACAGTGCGGAGTCAGCACCCGCGACGGCGAAAATCGCTTTGGTCACGTCCCAACTTTGGCGATGGTTTGCCATCGACAACAGTTGGACTCTCAGTTGTACTTTTTCGGGATCATAATGGTCGCACACTGCCAGCAGCGTCGGCCACGCTTTCTTGCTATAAGGGCACTGGATGTCGACGAATGCTTCGATTTGCAGCAATGCGCTCCCCGCACCCTTCACATATCCGCTGGGCCTTTTGGGAATGGGAATTGGCACGATTCTCTCCTCCTTATATCGATTTTTCGTCTGCAACAGTTGGCTGCGGCAATTTGCATAAGTTAGTACCGGGAAACGTTAGGTCTCTATCGGGACTGCCCCGGCAGACGAGACAGGATTGAGCCGGGTTCTTTCGACCGGGGCAGTTTCGATAGAGTCGTTTGAACTGAGCCTCCTGCGTTTGCGGCGGATGCGGTGATCTACCTATGCATTTTCAATGGCGTTGACTGGGTAATGGGGAGTGTTTTGAGCGCAAAGCTCGACCGACAGCGTAGTGGGAGTGGGTTAGGTGAGCAGAATTGCCTTCTGCCATGCGTAAGCAGGCGTCGTATGGAGAGAACTTGAACAGTTTTTGGGCGGACGACGCCCTGGCATGTGCGAGCATGCTCTCGAGCGACAGGGGTAGAGACGTCGGGGACCCTGGATGTGCTATGAGCTGTCAACGTAGCACCTCTGTAGGGTAGAGAGGATCAGGTCTAACCGGGAGTAAAGTTGAGCACTCGTCATCCGTTCGATGACCAGCATGGTGCCTGAGCAGGCGGGACAACGCAGCTGGTTGGTTGGTTCGGGGCGATCGGCGGAGGCAACTGCGCCGAGCAACTGGCGGCAGTGTGCGAGGGCGGTTTCCCGTCGTCGGTTTGCGAACAGGCCGAAGTGGCGGATGCGGACCAGGCCTTTGGGCAAAACGTGGAGAAGAAAGCGGCGCAGGAACTCGTCTGCTGAAACTGTCATGACCCGGTTCTTGCCGCCATGGGCATAGTCTCGCCAGCGGAAGGAGACGCGATCGTTCTTGAAGGCCACGAGGCGATGGTTGGAGCACCCTTGCCTTGGCGAACATGAATCACCATGCGTTGGCTGTCGATGTCAGAGACCTTGAGGTGGCATAGTTCAGCCCGGCGCAGGCCGGTTGCATACAGCGTCATCAGCATGGTGCGATGCATCAGGTTCTGGGAGGAAGCAATGAGCCGCGCCACCTCTTCCTGGCTTAGTACCGTGGGCATCCGCCTCTGACGCTTGGGAAAATGGAATGTGATCGGGAAGGTACGGTCGCCTCAGCGTCTTGACGAAGAGAAAACGCAGAGCGGCAGTACGACCTTCGATCGTACCCGGCGAGAGTTTGCAATCGCGAAACAGATGAACTTGGTACTCGCGGATGTGGTTTGGCCCGAGGCAGTCGGGCGAACGGTGGAAGTACTTCGCAAAATCCTCCACCGCATGGATGTAGGAACGAACCGTGTTCTGAGAGTAGTTGCGACGCTGAAGCTCGTCCAGCATCAGCTTTCGAAGATGGGTCACAAAAGCCTCCTTGTGACCCAAGCCTTACACAGTCAATAGGCTGAGGGACGACCGACGCTGCAGCATCCCCCGCGCCGGAGGCTTAGTTCAAACGCGCATCACGCCCGCTATTCGTTGGCAGCTCGCTTCGCTTTCGGGATCGTAGCCTATATGCCCACTTCCCGTTCCTAATCTGAGGGTTGTCACTTCCGCGGGTTGCCGACTATACATCCTTCTGGTTGGTGAACGGTCACAGTTGCAGCGGATTTTACTCCGGGGCGCTCCGCGTGTTCAGGGGCGGGTACCATCATGAGAGCCGAAATCGCAGCCTGATTTTTTGAGACTGAGATTTGAGATTTTTCGGCGGGGCGGCGACCGTGCAGCCTACTCAGGCCCGCGGATCAAACCCTTAGCCCAACTCGACGACGTGCATTCGATTTTGAGACTGAGTTATGAGACCCTGAAAGGGCCGATTTCATTGGCCTCACGTGGCGTCGCAAAACTTACCGGTTGTGAAACGACGCATAGAAAACCCAATTAGCGATCCGCCAGCCGGATGTTCAGCGCAATGCGGTCTTCGGTTCCGAAGGTACGAGAGATATGACCCTTCCCGGTTGAGTCTTCAACCAGAACGATGTTTCCCGGCGCCAACGAAACTTTGTGACCGCCGGAGATCTCGAATTCTCCCTGCCCACTCAACGTGATGAGATACTGACGATATGTTTCTTGGTGCCAGTCCCGGACCCAACCTGGAGAAGTCCGCGCGAATACCAAACTAGTGACTTTGATCGGGTCCGAAAATTCAATGCCGTTTCGCGAAGGATCAGATTTCAGATTTTCAGTAATCTCTTCGGCGTGTGTTTCACTGTCAGAACCGGTATAGATCCTCGTAATCGTAACCGGCTTGCGGTGCTGAGCCGTCAATAGGTGCGCGCACCAGCCGAACGCGAAGCAGCCTACAAGTGCGGACGAAAGAAGCCATTTTGATTGCATTGATTCCTCCTGGTTGGTGGGCCAAGTCTATCAGGTCTTCGCCAAGGTCGATTTCACGAACCGTGTCGCAATAAGGATCCTTTGTGAGACGGAAGTGCGAGCGTCGCAATCGGAGCCAATCTGTTTGTCACGCGCTCGCGGACGGCGCGTCGCCTACTTGAAAGTGCCCGCTTTAGGAAGCGGCGGGCGAACAGCAATCGATACGCCGTGCAGCGTTTACCTTCGTCCTCGATCAACTTGACGGGAAACGCCCTAATCGCGGAAGTGGATTCCGGCGGTTGTCGACAAGTTCAGTCCATTGCTTCTCGGAATCTAGGAAGTGTAGGAGATCCTCCCCACCCCGGAGGGGAGCCCTTAATGGAGCCATTTGGAGCCTCGGCGAGCGAGGTCAGCGAACCTAAGTGATTGAAAAATATGGTAGGCACGAGGAGACTCGAACTCCTGACCTCTACCGTGTCAGGGTGGTATCGAATAAACTAGTCGTCATTTCGCGCGTGGCGGCCGCCTCGGGACTCTCAAGCTAAGCGGTCTAGCCAGCACTCAATTTCCCTTCGGCCATCTCGTAGGCGTACAGACCCGCGACAATGTGACATAAACGGTATCGCGGATTCGTTCGCGTCTCGATCAGAGTTTCCCAAGCAATGTACACAGAAGTGACCGCTATGTACATCACTGATTACTTGCGCGGATCGTTGATTTAGCTCACCGGGAGACCGTCTTGGCGAATGCCGCATCCGCCGAAAAACCACTTCCTTGCCCCAGCATCTGTAGCTGCCGTTCGATCTCTGGCAGTAAGAGTTCTTCCCAGTCTTCGGCACTGTGCGCACCTCAGGGACGCAGCTTTTGGCGACCGCGGCTGCTCCCACGGAGGCTGTTTTCGTTAGTTGTCTTGCAAAAACGGGCGCTTACTGGAAAGAATTACGGGTCGCTGACGGCTTCTCCTCAGAGGTCCCAGGCCACTGGACGGATAACTCGTTTGTTTCTTTAATTGTCTGCCGTCCAACCTCTTGGCACAAAGAATGCCTCTACTCCCTTAAACATCCTTGGAGGTGCCCCGATGCCCTACCTACGCCTTTACTCGCGAGATGTAGCAATCGAGCAGAAGGGTATTATCGCCCGGAAGCTTATCGAGATTACCCTACGCACATTTCACCTTCGCCCTGAGGAGCGCAACCGGATAACAATCCAGTTCATCCCGCCACCTCAGGTGAGTGGAGTCGATGGTTCCCAGCCGGCAATCCCGCGCGGCGCAGACTTCATGCTCGAAGTAATGGCCCATCATCTGACGGAAGCAAAGAAGGAAGCATTTGCCGAAGAAACCGCTGCCATGCTTTCCCCCTTGTTGCCAACGAAAGCGAGGAGCCGAATTGCTCATTTGCTAGGAATTAAGGCGGACCCACCCCGTCAGATCGCTCTTCAGTTCGACGAACTCAGCTCAGCGATTAGCGATCCATTGGTCGCGGATCCAGAGCGACGGGCAGCGTGATCCAGCATCGCTCCCGAGCCCATGCTCGAAGCTGGATGCCTTCTAGACCATCTGACGACAACCTGGCACATAAATCGGCCAGGATCTCCCGGCCCTGAGAGAGGCGCGCACAGCCGACCCTGCACTCAAAGGGAGATATGTGCCGTTACTTAATGCCATAAATTGTCCTTTCCGGACGGTATCGCCAAACCCCGAACGCCGTGGTTGTGACAGCCGTCGTGCTACGGCTGCTAAGTGCCTTTGGGATTCTTCATTCCCTCTCAAACTTAGCGTGGGCGAGTAAAAACAGTAAAAAGCGGCCCCGAACACAACGCCCGTGCGGATCAACTCGTACTTGCACCCTGCGCTCACTCCCCCTCCAAGGTAACAAATTTTGCGTCCTGTTCTCGGACTGCCCTTCGTGAACTAAGTCCTCGTCCGAACCTCCTCATACAATGATGTGTATCGTGCAACCATCCCGTCGAGCGAGAAATTCTGTTCAACATACTCACGCAGGGAGCGGGGGTTGAAGTTAACGTTCGCGGCGTGCTTCGCCAACTCCCGAACGGAGCGACATACGTAACCCGAGATTCCGTCGCGTACGATCTCCCGCACAGAGCCACCGGGCAGGGACAGGACCGGAGTTCCGCACGCCATGGCCTCCACCATAACAAGACCAAACGGCTCGTCCCATTTGATCGGAAACAGCATCGCCAAGGAGTTTCCGAGCAGTTCATTCTTCGCCTCTAGATCGGCAAGCCCTATATATTCGATGAACTTCCCATCGATATGAGGTTTAATCTTCTCCTCGAAATATTCACGGTACATAGGCTGAACGTCACCAGCAATCTTCAGTGGGATTCCACTTCGTTTGGCAACATCAATGGCCAAATGGGTGCCTTTTATGGGAGCAATCCGGCCAATGAAACTTAGATACCGTTGTTTTTGTTCATAGAGACGATATTGAGTGAGGTCGAGTCCATGATAGATCGTCCGAATGCGGGGCATCCGCTCTTGCTCTCGCTGGAATTCACTGATGGCGACGTAGTAAACGTCTGGATAACGAGCATAAAAGTCGCTCATCTGCGAGATATGAGGATGATGAATCGTGTAGACCACCGGAACGGTAGTAAACCGTGTACAGGTTAGTCCCTGAGCCGTATGCATGTGAATCACGTCGCAGGTTTCTGCTGCATCGTGCACTGCCCAAGACGTATGGTCCATGTCCTTAAGTGAGGCTTGATCTTGGGCGCGGATCGGCCATTGGGAATTCGGGTAGATCCAGCGGCGCTCTACATCAACCGTGGATTCACCGTTGGTATACACGACGATTTCAAGGCCGGCTTTTTGGAGCCCTTCGGCCAGCTGTGCAATGAAGAGTTCGGTCCCGCCGTAGTCTTTCGGTGGAACAGTGATAAAGGGAGGAGCTATCAGCGCGACTCTCATGCGGGTGGAAACTCCAGGTGACCTGGCCAATCTCTTATCAGAAGAAATATTAGTGTGACGCCTATCGCCCCGGTTTGCTTGTTACTCTTTCCCAGCGCCGCCTGCTTATGAAGAAAATGGCGTTGCAACTCAGCTTCTTCGGGCGAGCTGGGAAACCGTGCGACGCCCTAAGCCGCAGGCAGAAATATCGCAAAAACGCTGCCGCTTCGGCCCCGTTTCGTGCTGCTTCTCACTCGCAGGACGCCATGGTGTTTCGATACCGTGTCCTTCACGAGTGCGAGTCCCAAGCCCGTGCCGGCAGCTCCTTTGGTCGTAAAGAATGGCTCAGTGATTCTGGGCAGATCCGTCGCAGCTATCCCACAGCCATTATCCGCAAAGGTCACCCGCAATCCACGCCTCCTGAGTCCTGTCCACTCGTGCGCCCTGGACACTCTGGCGTGCATTCTTCCCCCTTCAGGCATGGCATGAGCAGCATTCAGCAAGAGATTGGAGAACACCTGACGCAACGAACCCGGATCGACAGGAAGGTTTTCACCTGGACAGTAGTGTGCTTCGATCCGGATACCCTGGGTGTCCAACCGCGACTTGTAAAAATCGACTACCGAGCGCAGCAACCTCGGCACGTTGGTGTCCTGTGGACCGACGGGACTTCGGAACCGATCCATTGCCCCGTGTGCGATTTGGGAAATGCGATGTACTTCTTCTTCGGCGAGCGCCAGATAATCACGACCTTTTTCCGTGAGAGCCTCGGCTTTCACGAGGTAGAGGAGATTGAGAAGCGAATCGAGGGGATTGTTGATCTCGTGAGCCAAAGAGGCGGCAAGCGCACCGCCCTCTGCGGGCGCCCGAACTCTCTGCTCTGATTTTTTAACAGCCACCGAACACCTGGGAACTCGGCCAGTCTCAACGCGCGGCAGTATACTCTTTAGTCTGATACCAGACACAAGTCCGTGGTTGTCCTAAAAGCGTACAATTAAGTTACATCTTCATACGCACGTCCTCCCGCCAAGGGGTTGGTTCATTTGCGCATCCGGATGCGGCGTTTTCGCCCACGAAGGAGGCAGCATGAACCCGCCTGCGCGGCACTACAAGAATCGAGTCCTGGCAGCCCTGCCTCGAGCTGAAATCAATCGCCTGAAACCTCATCTTTCCCCGGTGACTCTAGTACAAGAGGAAACTTTGCTAGACGGAAAAGCCCCGCACGGCTACTTCCTGGAAGACGGCATTGCGTCCGTGGTGATGACCGTTAACAATGGAGATACGGTTGAGGTCGGCATCATTGGAATTGACGGCGTGGTCGGCCTTCCCATTCTGCTCGGCACCGGCACAGCCCCTGGGCGGACATTCATTCAGATCGCTGGCTCGGGCTTCCGCATCAACGCAGACATTCTGAAAGAGGAATTTGAGCGCCCCGGAGAGCTGCGTCGCCATCTGCAAAGATATATGCATGGCTTCATGGTGCAATCGGCCCAAACGTCCACTTGCAACCGCCTCCACAATATTGAAGAACGGCTTGCCCGCTGGATGTTATCCTGCCGCGACAGGATGGAATCCGACCAGCTCAGGCTGACCCATGATTTTCTCGGCCAAATGCTGGGTGCACCCCGCACCACGGTGACTCTGGCTGCAGGACTCCTGCATCGAGCAGGGATGATCGACTATTCACGGGGCGTGGTGACCATTAAGAACCGCGCGGAACTCGAGAATGCGGCCTGTGAATGCTACGGCATCGTGCGGGATGAGTTTCAGCGGCTTGCCCTGCTTTAAGTCTGATAGCAGACAGACGGCAGCAGCTCTCCCGCACTAGCGTTAACGAATCCAGGGGCGCATAGTGGAACAACATGAACTCCTCCCCTCTGCACGTTGCGAGGAACGGCACCAGACTCATTCTGTCCGTCGATGATGAGCCAGGAATTCTTGTCTCGCGGCAATTAATTCTAGAGAGTGAAGGCTACGAGGTGCTGAGCGCAGCCGATGGCGAGCAGGCTTTGCAAATGTTTGCCGAACGGCCCGTGGACCTCGTCCTCCTTGATTATGTAATGCCGGGAATGAACGGGGGAGTGGTCGCCCAGGAAATCAAGAATGGCAACCCGCGCGTGCCGGTAATCATCGTTTCAGCGAGTCCCGTTGTTGAAGAACGCTCTCTTGGCTGCGTCGATTGTTTCATAAGTAAAGGAGAAGGTCCCGCGGTGCTTTTGGCGAAGATCAAGGAGCTACTCATGCCGGTATCAACCCCTGCAATCCGCGCAGCAAGAAGTACCGGCAACTGATGCGCGGGCTCGCCAAGCCGATCCGAGTGACGGCTCCTTGCGAAATCGGACGACATACCTGCGCAAGGAACTTGTTAGCGGCCCAGAAAGCGCGCCGCAGACAAGATTCTGCTCGACGATCGGTTGTCTAGCAAAACAGGGCTGACCGCATGAAACTGAGCACACGCAGCATGAGTCTGGCGGCACTTTGCAATTCGCCGATTTCAGCAATACCGGCCTGATTTCCGATCATTCGACCTTCTTCTCGACAGGCCAGGGGTACAACAGAAAATCGTCAGTGGACCAGTGTTGGGCATGCGGGGCCCGGCGATCTGTCGCGCTGCAGTCCGCCCTCCGGTCCCTGCATTGAAAGGGAGCCGCGCGGCTGTCCTTGCTGCATTGAACTCGGTCCTAGTCAATTTACTGGATCGGTTGGCTTCCATTTCTCCAGCAGTTTTACAAGCAACTCATCAAAGGCAGATTCATCGATTCTTTTTAGAGCATTGTCCATCTGAGCATCGTATTTGGCACTCATCTTTTGTTCCGCCGTCAGTGTCGCCGCGTGAAGGCGCTCGTCTAAATCCGACATCACTCCCAGCCGCTTCACAGTCGCAAACACAGCACGGTGTGCCAAAACCTCTGTCTCAAGAGCTTTGAGATGCGAAAAGATTAGACTTAGAACCTGCTTCAGTTTTTCTGGTTTTGCTTCCACGATTGTCCCCTCTGCCAGGCGGGAGGTGCCAGATTATCTAAAGGCCACACAGCTTCCTCAGCGCCGGCCGGCATTGCGACTGTTACTCGCAACGAGGAATGAACTCAGCAGAAATTGTAATTCGCAAAGTGCAAAGGGAAAGGGACTTTTAGGTTCGTCAGTTTCTTCGAGAAAGCATTTGTTAGCCGATTGAGTCGATGCATCTGCATGCGCCTTGTGAGCTTCCGCCGGTCACCGTGTGATGTGCCGATGTTAGCGGGTCCGCGGCTCTGCATCAACCTCTTGTCCCGAGACAGTTCCGATCAAGGCTAGGACTATACATCTGGTAGACGGTTCGTGCTTCGGGGCGCAATCCCGATCGGCTGTGTGGAGATCTCTTTGCGACACTCTACCCCTTCTTAGGCTTGCATGATATTCATTTCTTGTCGGATGTGGCAGGTAGCGGAAAAACTCGCAGGTTTACTTACAGTATTGTGCTAGAAACGGAACACATCAGTGGCTCACACGGTACTGCCAAGGTAAGTGAAGCTATGGCAGCGTCATTCGTGTCCGTATTCTAGAAATGACTTGAGCTGGCCGCAGCGCGAGGGCTGGCGCAGCTTGCGCAGCGCCCTGGCTTCCGCATGAATCGCCCACCTGGCTTGATCGGATTGATGCCGTGTTCCTCAAGCCATTTGTCCACGTCGAAGAAGAAGAACTGCTTGGACCACAGCATTCCGGCGAGCGCGCATGCTCCGCTACGGGATGAAATACGTGGACCAGGGAGCGAAATTCTACGAGGCCCAACACCGCCAACGACAGATCAGACAGCTCCAATGGAAAGCCACCAAGTTGGGATTTCGCGTTTGTTGAAGCTGCAGCCTAAAACACCTAGCTTCTCCGAATCGGAGTTTCTGGGGAGATTTCTGGATAACCTCGGGGAACCACGAACCTGACGAGCCCGATGCGCGCTGGCTGCGACGGACGAAAATGCTCCGCCACAACCAGCACACGCGACGTTGGAAGAACTAGGCCGGCCGAATATTCTGGTTGACCCGGAAAAAGTTGGTGGGGTCGTACTTCTTCTTGACAGTGGCCAGGCGGCTGTAGTTGTCACGGAACCCGGCCTGGATACGGTCCTGACCCTCGTCCATCATGAAGTTAACGTACGCGCCGCCCGCCGAGAAGGGATAAAGGGCGTCCCAATATTCCTTGCACCAGGTTGTGATCTTATCGGCGTTGGCGGGGTCGGGATCGACACCGACGATGACCTCGGCGAAGAGCGCCTCGCGAAAACTGTAGGCGGTATCCGTCTTGCCCACGCGCTGGGCGGCGCCGTTGAGGGGCTAGAGGTGCATGGTCGAAAGCATGGTCGGGAGCTTCGACCCATGCTCCACGTGCCGCACGATGGCTTCATCGGTCAATTCGGTGAAGTTGTCGGCTCGCCAGTACCATTGCAGGCCAGTCACGAAGAGGCCGTCGAATATGCTCTGCACGACCGGAAACGGAGCGGGACCAACGTGATCGAGAAGCGGTTGACCCAGGGTGCGCATGGGCTTGGTCGCCGCCTCGGTCTGTTCGGCAGATCCGGTGCAACACCACACGATCGCGCACACTTTCTTGAGGTGCAGGTGCTCGGGAAACATGGGGGCGCGGGGAACCACGAGGAAAGCAAAGAACCCGTTCACGTCCTCGGGCGCATCCACGATGAACCGTCGATACGCACGGAGGACTTCGGCAGCCTGCTCGAGGGGCCAAAACGTGGGTCCGAAATTCACCATGCTAACCGGATGCAGACGGAATTCGAAGGAGGTCACCACGCCGAAGTTTCCGCCGCCGCCGCGGACAGCCCAGAACAAGTCATTATTCTCGTCAGCGCTGGCGGTTACAAAACTGCCGTCCGCTAGCACCATGTCAACCGAGAGCAGGTTGTCGATGGTGAGGCCGTACAGGCGGGTGAGGTAGCCGATGCCTCCGCCGAGAGTGAGTCCGGCCACGCCAGTGGTGGATATGAAGCCGCAGGGCGCTGCCATTCCGAAGGCGTGAGTGGCGTGGTCGATGTCTCCCCATACGCAACCCGCCTCAACGCGGACAGCGCGCGCCGCCGGGTCCACCCGAATGCCCTTCATGCGCGAGAGGTCGATCACTAGGCCATCGTCGCAGGTCCCGAGGCCGGCGCCGTTGTGGCCGCCCCCGCGAATAGCTGTGAGCATTTGGTTATCGCGCCCGAATTGCACCGCTGCCATTACGTCGGCAACGTCGACGCAGCGCGCGATCAGTTGCGGCCGTTTGTCGATCATGCCGTTATACACCTTGCGCGCTGAATCGTAGGCGGCGTCCGCGGGCTGGATAAGTTCCCCATGGAAAGAGCTCTTCATCTGATCGATAGATTGTGCGGGCATGGACCCTCTAATCAACCTGATGTTTGATTTCGTTCAAGCAAGCCCAAGAGTACGCACGGCTTGCCAGTGTAGCGGCATCGTCCTCCAAAAAAGGTCGTCAAATCTGGTCCGTCCGGTCGGTTGACAGACCGGCAGGAAGCTGACCGGATTACAGAAGAGTCGCCAGCAATCCGAGAATTATAGTTCGATCGAGCCTTACTCGCATCTCTCAGTTTGCGGAAGCCAAACTCCTCGACTTCTTTCGCCTTCTGGGACATTTGCCGCACCAGGTTTTCGCCAATAACGTGATGCACCAGAAGCCGACCGCTGGCCCGCATCGACCGGAGTCCGTCCTGGCACATACATTCAGAGTTGCCCGTTACTCGGGCCGAACCGGCTGTGGAGACCTGCATCCGACGGGAAAGATGCAGGAGTGAGGTCGTTAAAGGCTGCCGGGGGAATTCTCGACTAGGGCGAGCTTGGGATATTTAATCTCTCGCAGCCAACCTGCGCAGATCAACCACACCACAACAATCAGCAAAGTGCAGAGCAGACTGCCTTCAGGACCGACAGTACCGCCGGACAGCCAAGCTGGGCCGGACGAAGTCGAATTCAGAAGATGACCGTGCAGCTTATGGCCACTGTTGGCCACACCATAGAAGTATGTCTCGCCCCAGTCGAAGGCCATGTGAAGTCCGATCGGCATCCAGAGATTGCCGGTTCTACGCAGCAAGAGGCAGGCCAGCAATCCAAAGGCGCCGGCGTTAAACAATCCGACCCAATCCTCTCCCGAGTTGCCGTGGTGAGAATAGCCGAAAAATGCTGCCGACAGAATTGCGGCGGGCCAGAAACCGATGCCTGCCGAGAGCGTGAATAGTCCGTATCCACGAGCTCGGAACTCTTCCCGCAGAGCGACAAGGATGAAGGCGAACACGTAGACGATGGCCCACCTCCAGATGTCGGCACCGTGCAGTGCGATGCTTCCAAAATAGAAGACACCAACGACTCGCATGGCAACCAACAAACCAGTGATGGCCGCGAAGCCGAGCAGAACACCCTGCCAGAACTGAACGCGGAACATCCCGCGCCGGGGCAAGCCGTAATCGGCAATGGTCCTGCCTTCGATGTTCCCCATGACCCAACTGGCGAGCAGGAAGATGAGAAAGTCGCTCACTTCGCCGACGAAAAACAAGGCGGTGTCGCCCGCACCGTGCAGCAGCCGACGAACTAGCAGGTTCCTGGCGTTGATCACGGCGATGACGATAGCTAGGAAGATGAACAGCCGCCAACCGGCGCGGAGTTCCGAAGGGCCGTAGAACACACGATGGAAGACAGATGGGCCAAGCGATGGCTCTGCCTCGATCATACAGTCGCAGGCCTCCTTGCGGGTTCATACGATGCCGATCTGACGTTTGTTCCGGACGGTTGTCAGCAAGGACCCGGGTGGTGCGCAGAAATTGCGTCGGGCAACAACCGACACCTTGGACACTCGAATCGATGTGCTCATCATAAACCGTTGTCGGTCAGAGCAGAGCCAAATCCGTTCTTTTCCAGCCACTGATCAAGGTGCACCTGATATAGATACGGGGCGAGAACCTCTTCCATCGTGCGTCTCAGCGCCGACAAACGGTACCCGCAGTCCGGCGAGCACGGCGATCAATGATTGGGTAATCTGGTTGGGATTGACGATCGAATGCGGATAGGGGGATTTGACTTGGCTCAAAGCAGCAGAGACCACCAGCAAGCAGTGAGGGTATTCGGCCATCTGCCGCAGGCGAGCGACAAACACTGGGCGCTCGACGGTGAAGGAACGCACCAGATCCGAGAGATCCTTGCGCTCGACAACGCAGACGTCCTCAAAGTCCCGAAATCGAGTAATCGCCCAGCGGCAGTGCTCTTCTTTCAACTCCACTAAACCAGTCCCGGAACCGCGAGAAGTCGAATGGATTCTGCTCGCGGGTATCCACCACCAGCACCGGGCGAAGTGTTTTGAGCTGTGTGCCTCCGCGTTCGGCCAGAACCGGTATGGCAGGAGGGGGGACGGGATTTGCACTAAGGAACCATTCCAGTGGGGAGGTGATCAGATTCCGGCACCGGTTCATCACCATCGGTTATGCTTCAACTTCCTCAAGTCGATACTCATGGTGTAATCCACCCACACTGAATTCCAGCCTGAAGGCTGGCTCTGCAGGGTCTACGCCAATTCTGGAATTACTCCGGAGATCAGCTCCTACAAGGGGTTTCTCTTCATCAGTTCTCCGGCAGCACCGGCAGAATCACCTTGTTTACCGCCGTTCGATCATCGCGCAGCTTGACGTACAACTCGCTTCCAGTGGGATGCGGCACGCTCAGTGTCGACCCAGCGAAACCATCGGGCACCGCAGTGCTCTGCTGAAACTGGGCGTCAGCTGAGACCGAGTCCAGCAGATACAAGCCCTCCCCCTGCAAAGCGCACTGCTTGTCCGCAGCATCAGGGCAGCGCAACTCTTTCAGTGTCGGCAGCCGGACCAGCGTCACCAGCGGCTGCCAGTCTCCCTTCTCCCCGTTGGCATCAACCGGCCGAAAGCGCAGGGGTCCGAAAGCCGAAGGTCCAAAGCTCTTCAGCGGATCAAGCGATGCCAGCACGGTCTGCGAATCTTGCAACATGAGAGTTCCATCGGCGATGCTGAGAAGAACATGGACCGATTCATCCTCAGTCGCAATCTCGATCTTCTCATCGCGCGGAAACCTCTCCGGGACCTGCGTCTTCACGGAGAAGGAAAGCTGCGCATTCTGCGGCAGCTCATCCTGGCCTTCCAGGTGAATCGCTGAGGAGGTTGCGGTCGCATCCGGCTGGATATTCTTGCTAATCAGGGCCACCTTGGGTCGTGGCGGCTGGATCGTCGCAGGCAAATCCAGCACGCGACCGTCCTTCAACGAGACGTGCGCCGTTTGCTTTTCTCCAGAGCGCAATCCGCCGACATCCGCCGAACCCGGTGCCGACACTTGCAGTTCATCTTCATTGCTAATGCGCTTCAGCCCCGCAGGCGCAAAGTGGATTCCGTTGATTTCCAGACTCGCAACCTCATCCAGGCGAATTCCCTTCAACGTACCCTGATGGTCCCCGGCGTCAATGGTAAAGCTGTCCAGACGACCCGCTTCCGAATAGGTGTGCAGCGCGACTTCGTCCGCTTTCGCCAGTTCAAATTGTTTCACGCGCATAGTAAGCGGTCCGGGCGCCACATCCTTCAACGAGATCTCAATTTGCAGTTCGTCGGGATTGACCAGCTTCCGGGTCGTCTCGAGTTTTTTGCCGTTCTGGTCCTCGACAGTCACATCTTCTACGCACGCCGCTGCGTCAGAGTGCAAATGGAGCACGTCCTCGCGCCCAACGACCAGCGCGTTCTGGTCCGCCGACGCGATCGTCCATGGAGCCGAGTGTGCGGTCCGCAGATGGAACGTCGGCCCTTCGAACGATTCAAATCCCCACTGCCCGCGTAGTGTCCCACTCACTTGCGGATCGAGTCCTTCGCTCTTCACGGCACTCGTATCTACCACGAAACCGCCGCGCGCTGCATCGGCTTTCGCGGGGAGGTCCATGGAGGCGCCCGATTTACTCCAGACGTGAAGAACAATATCGTGAGCAAGATTCGTCGAGAACACCAACGGTGCGCCTTCCACCGGCAGCGCCAGCGAAGAACGTTGCAGGCATTGCACGGCTTTGGGATCGACGGCCCGCAGCGGCGGCAACTGCGGCGCTGCCACTGGCGGCAATCCAATCACCAGCACCGACTTTGGTTTGCGAAACGACGGCGCGGCATTGAGCTGCAGGTTGAGCAGGTCCTTTTTCGGCAGCGCCAGCGCGGGAATGTACTGATATTCTGGGGTGCGGAATGCTGTCATCAGGCGGACAACATCGACGACCGCTCCCACGTACGGACTATAAAAGCCGCCTCCGGCCAATGGCGTGGCGCTGAGCTGGCCCACCAGATCGGCCGAGGGGCCCGACGCCAGCTCCGCGACCATCGACTGGCTGTGCGAATCGTCGAGCACGAGTTGGTCGGAGTTCTGCATCAGGCAAGACATCTGCTGTTCAGCGGGCTTCTCAAAACACTTATTGTCGACCTTGATGTTCAGACTTCGCGCCAACAGCGTCGATTTCTCCTTCAACTCATTCGGATCCGTATCCGCCGTGTACTTGACTGAGCTCAGGTAAGCGTCTAGCCGAGAGCGGTCCAGGCTTGCCCGATCCAAATCCTGCGAAGCGCGTACGAAGGCTCCCGGCCTGCCACGCACGGTGGTGCGCAGATTACTGAAGTCGCCGCCGGTTTCCGGAGCGAGAAACAGCAGCACCTGCTCCGCGCCTTTGGGGACCGTCACGACCACACCCTCGGCGCGCACGTGCTTGTCCCAAGTCTCTATCTTGGTGAACCAGTTTTCGGGAGGCGGATTCGTTGATCCGCGAAGAAACGCGGCGATCAGCAGATAGTGCGCGCTTTGCGTCTCCGGAAAGGCCGGATGCAGCCAGAGTCGATCACCCTCTTGCAGATTGGGGACCTGCGCAATCGGCATTTCCTTGCCGCCTCGTGTCACGCGCACTTCGACGTGAGGACCGGGCAGGTCGAAAGGGGCGGCGTCGGCATAAACCAAAGCCGGCAGAAACAACAGAGTCAGCAAAACTCGATGTAGCAGGGCCAAATGCATAACCATATGACTATCTTAGAAGCAAATCGGAGCTGCCGGAGTTCAGGGGCCCGAAAGCAGTGCCCCTAGCTCCGCGCAGTTAACGTACATATTGCCATCCAGCAGCGGCGGCGACCAACTGTAATCCAGTATCAGCAGACCGCGGGCTGATAAATTTTCGCCGCCAGGTTACGCCTGGAGCTGTCGGCGGCGTACGATCCCACCGCCTCCCCAGCTTCTCTGATGGGCTGAGACCGTTCGGCACGACTCGAGGGAAAAGTTCTTCGAATGCTTCGCCGGCACCCGCGTGTACACTCCGGTGGTAGCCAAGGATCCGAAGTGTAGGGGCCCGAAGTCATCTTCGAGGAAGCGTGGACCATCATTATTCCCTCCCGGGTTCGACGCGCTTAATGGAGCCATTTGGAGCCTCGGGGAGTGAGGTCGGAGAAGCTAAGCGATTGAGAGATATGGTAGGCACGAGGAGACTCGAACTCCTGACCTCTACCGTGTCAAGGGAACTGCCTAAGAACACGCAAGTCACACAAGACATCGCATTTTGTTGGTTGAGTTGTTGGTTGGTGGTATCGAACAAACTAATCGTCATTTCGCGCGTGCCGGCCGCCTCGGGGCTCTCAGCTAAGCGGTCTAGCCAGCACTCAATTTCCCTTCGGCCATCTCGTAGGCATAACTTCCTGTCGGTGCAAGTCACCCTAGGAGGGTTTATGCGAGCACGCTATCAACGAGGATATCTTCGGATTGCCCATCGCAAGACGGGACCGGACTGTTGGGAATTCCTGTGGTGGGACGCCGAACTCACCGGGCAGAGAGTACGTCGCAAGGCGGTCATAGGAACCGTGCAGCAATACCCGAATAATGAAGAGGCCTGGCAAGCCAGCAACGGTCTGCGGGTGTCCATTAACTTAGCTCGAAACCGACAGCCAGAACAACCAGTTACGGTCGCAGACTCAGTCGATCATTACACAAGGACTGAACTCAGCGATGATCCGGCGGACGGTGGAAAGTCGCACGCCACCAAAACCGTGTACAAGGACTTTCTCACGAGATGGGTCAGACCTGCGTGGGGTAGTTCGAACATCCGCGCCATCCGCACAATTGCTGTCGAAAAGTGGCTCCATCAGCTGAGGCGTGCTGACGGGGGTCCTCTCGCTCCCTCAACCAAAGCAAAGATCCGGAGCGTGATGAGTGTCCTCTTCAATCACGCCATCCGATATGAGTGGCTGGAGCAGGGCAAGAACCCCATCCTTCTCGTCCGCCAAGGTGCTAAGCGGCAAACCATCCCAGAGTACCTGGAACCGGAGGAATTGCGAGCGCTGCTTTCCCAACTCGATCACCGTTTTCGCGTAATGGTTCTCCTGGATGCAGCCACCGGACTGCGGCGCAGCGAACTGCTTGCACTCAAGTGGGAAGACATTGATTTTGAACGATTGCAAATCAATGTGCGACGTTCGATTTATCTGAATGTTGTGGGCAATTGCAAGACCGAGGCCTCTCGAAAACCTGTGCCTCTGGATCTGACCCTGGCTTCGGAGCTCTGGACCTGGAGGCAGGACAGCGCGTACCGACAGCCTAATGACTGGATATTTGCGAGTCCTCATAGCCGGGGCAGAAACCCGTACTGGCCGGATATCCTTCTTTCTCGCGTGGTGCGGCCGGCAGCGGCTCGCGCTGGGATTCAGAAGCACATCGGCTGGCACACGTTTCGGCACAGCTACTCGACTATGCTGATCGCGAACGGGGAGAACGTGAAGGTCGTGCAGGAACTCATGCGTCATGCGAACTGCCGGTGCACACTGGAGATTTATTCTCAGGCTCGTCTACAAGCAAAGCGAGAGGCACAACATCGCGTGGTAGAGCTGATCATCCCTAGGGAGCGTGACGCTACCGAAACGGGATTGCCCTTCATTCTTGCGAACGGCGAAGAGGCCACGATGGAGCTACCATGACCCGATTGTGCCTTAGACTTTGAGCAGCCCCGTACATTTCCCAGAAGCCGGGTTTCGGACAATGTGACAGGCGAATGCTGCTCGAAGGCTCGAAGCATTATGTCCGGTTCAATTAGGGTACGGCATGGCCCGCTGCGCTAATGGTAAGGTACTGGCCTTTATGCGACCTTGCCGTGAATTTTGGCTTCGACCTTCTTCGCGCTGCCAACAATAACCTTGATCTGCTTGGGCTTGGCCTCAGCCTTCTTGGCGAGGTTGATCTTCAGCACGCCCTTGTCGTAGTGGGCGCTTATCTGCCCTGGATCCACGGAGTTCGGTAGCGTGAACGAGCGGGTGAAGCTTCCGTACTGCCGCTCGACGCGACGGTAGTTCTCTTCTTTCTCTTCCTTCTCAAACTTGCGCTCGCCGTGGACGATCAGGGTATTGTTCTCGATGCTGACATCGATGTCCTTTTCCTCAACGCCCGGGACTTCAATTTTCAGAGTGAAGTTGTGCTCGTCTTCGTAGACGTCCACCGGAGGTGCGAAGCCGGTGGTCGTCAACGCCTCCTCGGGGCCTTCGGGGTGCAATGATTCACGCAAAAGACGGTTCATGCGATCTTGCAGGGTGGCGGTAGCACGGAAAGGATCCCAACGGGTTAATACTGTCATGACGTAGTTCCTCCATGGAGAAAGCTAAGAGGGGGAAACTTCAGATGGGCTGACTTAGTTCAGGGAACCTGAAAGAGTAAGAAGAGGTAACTTGCTCAGCTATAATTCTAGGCTTGTGCGCTACCGTTGGCAAGTTGCGGTAGGGCCGAGTAATGTCTCAGTTTGAATCTGAGCTGCTTGTCAGGGACTCTGGGGAGAATGTACACAGATCAGCTTGAGTGTATTCATAATCCCGCTAGATCACTTGATGCCAGCGCAGTGCCTTGAACCCGGCTTCGTATCTTGGCAAACGCGGTCTCCCGTGATGTCGAAGTATCATCGGCGAAGGGCGAGAACCCGCAATCATCCGTCGCTCCAAGAGATTCGATAGGGATAAACTGTGCGGCTTCAAGCACGCGGTCTCGCACTTGCTCAGGAGTCTCCACAGCTCGATTGATCGGATCGGTGACGCCAACGAAGATCACTTGGTCGGGCTTTCTGAGTTCGCGGATTTTTGCGAGTACCCGTTTCCGGTCAGGCTCACTGGCTAGTTGAATGTAAAAACGCCCTGCGCTCAGTTCAAACAGAAGCGGCAACTGGGCGGATTGATCAACGCCCGCACTATGCGTTGAATCGCGATCTCCACCAGGACCGGTATGCACGCCGATCGTTCGCCGCTCGACGGAGGTGAAGCGATCCAGCACGCGGTTGTTCAACGCAATGAAGGATTTCAGCAGTCCGGCGGAAGGGTCGAGCTTCAAGGCCAAACGCTCCTCTGTAAAATCCACCTGGACGCACGTCGCTCCAGCTCCAGACGCCGAAAGCTGATTTCACTGGCAGTGCAGCTTTGTCATGGTGCTGATGCTTCTGTCGAGATTCATTGCAAGCAAATATGCCGTCACCAGTACAACGATCAGCGCCAGAACCATAGGAACAAATCCCGGCCACCTGGCGATCACCGTGGCGGCCGTCCCAGACGATAGAAACAATGAAGCCGCAGTAATAATCTGCTTGCGCCTCGTATAGTTCGCCGCGAAATCTCCAGAATAAAGCGAACGAGCTTCGGCTCCGAGCATTTTCTCCCAAACGCGCTTTGTCTGATCCTCGGTTAGCATTTCCCCACCATTATGCGTGGTCCTGGTAAGACTGCGTGACCGCTGTCACTGACACCGATCCCTATCTCGCAGATACTCGCTTCGCAGCATGGAAGGCCCGCAGTAAACCGCCAGACATCGGCCAGATCCCTGGTAGTTCATGCGGGTTTTCTTCTTCGCTTAAACACTCCCTCAGTGATAGCGGTCACCGACGGCGACCTGCGAGCATGAGACACTCGGTTTACTGATCGGGTGCTCCTGATTGTTAAGTAAGCCCGCAGTGGATTGTCAGAGGGATGAGTTGCCAACATCCTGGCCAGCCTGCTGCGGGCCTCGCAGTCTTTCCTGCGCATAAAGTGGTAGACCCTCCGTCTGACTTCGGACAGACAAGTTTTAAACCTCAAGCCTAATCTCGGGATCAGTGCAATCGTAAGTGCCCGTAGAACCCGATCACATCGCTCGCATTGAGGTTTCTACGAGCTGTTTTCCCGAAGAGGCCGAAACATGGCAGAAAGCACAAAACCATCTTCCACCTTTAAGCACGTCCCCAACATCCAAAGACCAATCGTTATCGAATCCTATTGCAATGTTTGCAGCTCTTTAGTTGTCGCAAGTTCCGACTCTTACTTGGTGCTAAAGGCAGAACTCGATCACACCTGCTCGGGCTGGCTGAAGGTGTTCTGACCATGAAGGTCAATCGGACAAACCGTTCGCACACCGCGCTATCGCTAGCGGCATGATCGAATCAATCTGCATGAAGTGCTTTTTGACGGTGTGCCGTTGCCAAACAGAAGAGGAAGCCGAAAGACAAGAGGCCCAACACGTCTGCAAGAAGAACCCCGATCCGGCCCCGTTCCTGTTTCTCTAATTCAAACTGCACCACTAGAGCTGGCATTACTCCTGTTTACGACAGCTATCCGGTGATCGTCGACCTGGGCGACCGCCGTCACTGACGGTGATCATCGCTCCGTCTGATACCAGACAGACAGCGCAAGAGCGTCCTAGTATGTTTTCTCAAGCGATTTCAAAGGCTTTCTCACCATGTCTCCTGCCCCAAGTTCATCGCGGCCCGATTTCTCTCGCAGCATCACCCAAGACGATGAGCGCGTTCTGATTCTTTCAGAATGCAGTCTATGCGGAGCACAGAAGAACGGCTCCGTTTCGGACGGATCACTTGAACGTTGGGAGCAATCCCATGCCTGCGACACTGGAGATTCTGAGTCCTGATTTTCAAGCAGAAGGTGCAGCTGTCGAATGCCAACGCTTATCGAGGCAAGCAAAGGAACTTGGGTGTGCTCGGAGTGCGACAAGGTAATCCCGATCCCCTCGACGGGCAGTACCACGGAAGAAAAGGGTGATCTGCATATCCAAGCATTCAACCGCCACGTCGCCAAGGTACACAAGGCAGTCCGGTTACCACGAGGGCGGAAATCAAGCCATTAAGCAAACTGCCCCGAACACCCTCTCCACTGACGGGTGTCACCGATGGCGATCCGCAGTTTGTGAATACTTGCTGTTGCCAAAAGTCCATTTACCTTGCCCCAACAGCTATTACGCTCGCTGAGAGCATAGTCGTTTCGGACAAGTTGAACTATTGATCATCAACGATGAGCATTGCATCGGCCGCAGCTTCCAAGAGTGCACGGAAGTTGGCTTCAATCCAGTTCCGGTCAGACGGAGGCGAACTGTCGGTTCCGATGAGAAATCACCCCATCGAACGGCCAATTTCTTGCCAGAGTAGACCGCCTCGGGATTGCAAGCCCCGCTTCTCAGTTGAAGGTCTTCAGAATCTACGGATGCTGTTCCGAGCAGGATAAGACCCGATGGCGGTCAAGTCAAACTCTGTCGTCGGGGGTGATCTGAATCAGGAATCCCTGCCGAAGCATTCCAATATCGCGCTTAAGGCAGCACCGGTTTCATGCGCCACTCATGATCGCGAGACACAATTGGCTGCAAGACGCAGTAGCTCGATGGATACGGCGGGAGAACTCACTACCGCTCGAACATCCGCTAAATCTTGCGGAGAGAGTGTTCCCGGGGTCATCACCGCAGGCTCTCCTGGATGCTGGGTGCCAGCAGAAGCAGTCCGGCGACCAGCAGAATAACGCCCAGAATGCAGTTGAAGACGACAAGAGGGGAAACCCACAACAGATCGAGCGACATGCGGCTTTTCATAAGAAACCGGCTTTCAGGGCGCTACGCGTTTTCAGCTTGTGCTAGTGTAATGCGTCATAAATAGAGACATTTATTCTCCAGTCGTGTTCCTTACAATGGAGGACACGACAGATGCGCGTTGCAGCCCCAGTCGTTCTCACCGGCGAGCAAAGATCGCAGTTGCTGGCCTACAGCCGTGGACGCAAGACTCCCGCACGGCTGGTGGTGCGCTCCCGTATCGTGTTGTTAGCCGCCGAAGGCAAACAGGACGTGGAGATTGCCCGACTACTTTCCCTGGTGCCTCGTTCCGCCGCTCGCTGGCGCGCCCGCTTTCGGCGCTATGGCATTGCTGGCCTGCAGCAAGATGCACCGCGCGCCGGCCGCCCTCGTACCGTCCCGGCAGAAACCGTGGCCCAGGTCATCCGCAAAACCACGCAAGAGAAACCGCCGCAGGCGACCCACTGGAGCACGCGTTCGATGGCGGCCGCCACCGGCGTCAGTGAGGCCAGCGTGCGCCGCATCTGGCGCGCCCACGGCCTGAAGCCGCATCGCGTGCGATAGCTTCAAACTCAGCAACGATCCGCACTTCGCCGAGAAATTGCAGGACATTGTCGGCCTGTATCTGAACCCTCCTGAGCACGCCCTGGTGCTAGCCCTCGACGAAAAGAGCCAGATTCAAGCCCTCGACCGCACCCAACCCGGTTTGCCGCTGAAGAAAGGCCGCGCCCAAACCCTGACCCACGATTACAAACGCCACGGCACCACCACTCTGTTTGCCGCGCTGAACACCCTCAACGGCAAGGTGCTGGCTACCTGCATGCCGCGCCATCGCCACCAAGAATGGCTGAAGTTCCTGCGTATGATCGACCGGCAAACGCCGCGCGATATCGATCTGCATCTCATCGTCGACAACTACGGCACCCACAAACACCCCCAGGTGCAGCGCTGGGCCGAGGGCCACAAACGGTTCCACTTCCACTTCACGCCCACCAGCAGCAGTTGGCTGAACATGGTGGAACGATTCTTTCGCGACCTAAGCCAAAACCAACTCCGGCGTGGAACTTTCACCAGCGTCTCCCAGCTGGAGGACGCGATTCTGGCTTACATCGAACAGCACAACCACGCCCCCAAACCCTTCATCTGGACCGCCAAGGCCACCGACATCCTGGAAAAGGTCAAGCGCGCTAAAGCCGCACTTCATAACTGCCCATCTGCATGACGCAGTACACTAGTTGGCTGGGAATAGCGAGGTAATTCGCGTGGCCGGCTAAAAGCCGATTCCCGAAATGAGATTCAAGGATCAATGGCGCAGCCACGCTGGGTGCTCTGCAGTGGGAGGCGTGAAGTCTTCTCGCAGGGCGAGATGATGGAGCAAGCGCGTCACCTTGCTTTGTAACATGGGTCACTGACGCTATCTGTCTCGCGGTGATAATAAACCACGCAACCGGCAATAACCCCGTGTTCTGTTGCGATCTCCGCACACTATTGCGAGGGGCGTATAAAGCATCGCCAGATCATGCTGAATGCCCGTCAGTTACGGAGGGCTTATGATTAAGCGACGAGACATGCTGCTCCTGGTCGGAGTGGTCATGCTAGGAATAGGCGGGGTGCTGTTTTTGATTCCTTCTCACAACGAACCATTGTGGACTGTGTGGCTGCTTGGTCTTATCCTCTTTTATCTGGGAGGTCCGATAGCAATTGTGGGAGCCGCAATTCGTTTCTTCGGAGAAACCGCAAATACTCCGGCGTCCAACAATGCGCCGATTGGGGCTAAGCCGAACCATTGAGAGGATGCCATGATCCAGCGGTGGGACAGTCGGAGGTAGAGAGCTTGGGATTTCGCCATCGCGGACTCTCGTCTACATACAGTCGGGCCACGTAACTGCGGTTGCGGGCCTTCAAATTGCATCTGGGTGCTGCTGCTTTTTGTGCTCCAAGAACTCTCGCTGGAGCTTGGAGGGGATCAATCGACGTTGGGCAAAACCGTTCGTTACAGACAGATGGAGCAGGTGTAATCGCGTGTTGGTTTGCCGCCGGACTTAACAGCTTTGAGCCAAATCTTCGCGATTACCATGTCGCTAGCGTGCGCCAATTCCAGAAACGGTGCAACGGCTGCAAACCTCAAGCGACTGTCCAGCTGCCCTTGTGTAAAGACCCCGAAAGGGTCGCTCAGGCGGTGATCTTGTGCTGTCTCATGCGGCGGGCACGGGCGATGAGTTCTCGCAAGTCATAACCATGTGGGCCATAGCCGCGAGAAGACTTGGGTCAAACAGTGGCTTGATGCCACAGTAGGTAACAAGACTCCATAGGAATACTGATCATCGTACCGCGTCGGCCAGCCCATATAGTTGTGCCAGCACCCGCGGCGGAGGACCATCGCGGCTGTGCCTACTCCCGCAGGGGCAATGCTGAGAGGCCAAGCCCAGCGCCAGAATCTCCCGCGTGATGGAATCGAAATGATTCTGCCGCTGTCTCCGATGACGGAACAGTCTGGGGCGGCCTCATCACACGGCAGCGAGTCACCCGTCACCGACAAACTCTCGATATCAGTTCAAACTTTGAACTGCCGTTGGGCGCCCGGAAGAAGACCCTCGGTCTTGTTCACTGATACCCAGCCAACCACTGGCAGCAAATAGACCTTCGACATTCTAATGTCTCTCGTTCAGGGCGCCCACACCATTCGTCTTGGATCATATTCATTTGAAAGAGAGGTAATGCATGTTTACTCGCACAGTCGAATTGAATCTCAAGCCGGACACGAAGCCCGAGTTCTTCAAGAAGTTCAAAGCAGAGGTGTGGCCGATCCTCAAGAAGACCCCCGGCTTCTTTGACCTCGTTCTTCTCGAGAACGAGACCGAGATCAACAAAATCTTCGCGCTCAGCTTCTGGGAGACGAAGAAGGACGCCGAGTATTGGGAGAAAGAATGGTACCCGAAGGTGAAGGCGATCATCGAGCCGTTCTTTCACACTCCACCGGTGGTGAAGTACTACACAGTTGAGGAGACGTTTAGCGAGAAGCTGTTCACGAAGATGATGGTGTAAATTCGTCAGCAGCCAAAACCGCTAGCCCCAGCAGACACCGTCTCTTGCTGGGGCTTCCTTTTTTCTTAGTAGATCATCCTGAGCGGTGACTCGCGTCACGGTCGCAGCACAACTTGAGCCGGACAAAAGTCTGTCTGGCATTGAACACAAAGTTGTTGCTCCGTGAAATGGGTTAGGAGACAATTTGCAGTTGGTGCCGCCATTGAAGAAAGATAATTCCGACAGCAAACCAGGAGCACATCAGAATAACGCGCCTGCGAATCGAAAGATCATGCAGTCAGTTGTACGCAGGGTGGAGGAAGGCATTTGGGTGCATTTCCACCTTGCATGTGGACATATGCTCACGATCCACAAAAGCGACTTCAAAGAATCGTCCCTTTCCCCAATTGAATGCTGGGCATGTGAAGAAGAAGAAAGTAAAAAGTAAAAGCACACTCCGTGCAAGGGTTCACGGGCTGTACATCATCAGGGAGATCATCGGCTCGCCGGTGGGCAGTTCGCAAGCGAACGAATTGTGGCCGTGAAGACGATGAAGTCCTCGTCACACCCGGTTGTGACCTCTGCACTTGTTGCATGTGACATGAACGTGTTCCGATGATGTATATCTGAGGGACAGAACCTCGAATGCCGTAACTTACCTTACCTGCACAGAACTGGGAGCTGCTGAGAAGACTCGTGGATTTGAGCCTCGGATGTGCCCTCGCATTGCCATCCGGCCGTAAATCAGCGGCGATACGTTGTGAGTCACAGGGGGTCGTCGTGCTTACACCATACGGTTTGGACATCATAGAAAATTGCCTGAGCTGCAAGATACGAGTAGCGCATATCTTTTGCGATCTTCCCGCCGCCGCGTTGAAGACTTTCGAAACTATTAAGTATGCCACCGCGTATCCGAAGGGTGCCGTGCTGTTTGTCGAAGGCCAGGCGCCGCGCGGCATCTTCGTGCTGTGCAAGGGCCGGGTCAAACTTTCCATCTGCGCGTCGGATGGCAAGACCCTAATTCTGAAGATTGCCGAGGCGGGAGAGGTCCTAGGACTGAGCGCCACCGTCAGCGGCACGCCCTACGAGTTGACCGCGGAGACCGTCGATCCGTGCCAAGTGAATTTCGTGAAACGCGAAGATTTCCAGCGCCTCATGAGGGAGCACAGCGATGTCTCCCTGCATGTCGCTGAACAATTGAGCGACAAGTACAACGCCGCTTGCCGTGACCTTCGTGCGATCGGGCTGCCCCACTCGGCCGCGGAAAGGTTGGCAAAGCTGCTGCTCGACTGGAGCAAGCAGAACGGGGAGGCGGCTAAGCCTCAGCCGCGCCTCAAGCTTGCCCTCACCCATGACGAGATGGCGCAGATGATCGGCACGTCGCGGGAAACCGTGACCCGTCTGTTCGCCGACCTGAAGAAGCGGCTGATCGTGGAGAAGAAGGGCTCAACCCTACACATACTGAACAAGGCGGCATTGAAGGCCCTGGCTCTTGCGCAATAACTTAGTGGCGGGTCCTCGCACCGCACGCGGACAGCAGTTGCGGGGACCGCGGAATGCTTCCAATGGGTTCAGTAGGTATTGGCATAGCAGATACTCTCTTCGTTGGTAAGAAAACGGTCTCAAATGGACTCGTGAATGAGCGGGCGTGAGCAGCGAGTTCGTCCTCGCCTGCGACATGCGCTTCGCATCGCGCGAAAATACGCGACTCGGCCAACCCGAAGTCGGAGTGGGACTGCATCCCGGCGGCGGCGGTGCGGAACGTCTTCCACATCTGGTCGGTCGGGGTCGGGCACTCGAAATCGTTCTTGGCGCGAACGATTTCGACGGCGACACCGCGGAACGATACGGATACGTCAACCGGGCACTTCCAGATGGCGAGCTGGACGCCTTCGTCGACGCACTCGCGCGCCGGATCGCCTCCTTCGACCGGCGTGCCATCGCCGCCGCGAAGAATCTCGTCAACCAGGTCTCGTTGCCGTCCGCCGACCGGCTCCTCGACGCCATCACCTCGTTTGAGACCGCACTGACGTGGCCTGAAGCGCAGCAGCGGATCCAGAATGTGTTGCAACGCGGACTCCAAAGAGACAGCGACTTCGAAACTCGCTGGCCCGAGGTACTAGGCACGCTGCTTGAGACGTAGTCACCGTGTGGCGATGCGCAGCCTCGCCGAGCGGGGCAGACTTACTCGCGACGCCCCCGGCTCTTGGAAACGGGAACTCCTCGGTGCCAAACGAATCGCGGTGTGTCCGTTGCGCGACCCTTCGCGCACGGCCCGCGAGATCCTTGACGAGTGACGCTAGTGCTTTTTCGGACGCGACGCCGGGATGAGTGCTCAAGTCTTAAAGAAGGCGTGGGGCGTCGCGTTCGAAAAAGCCGTCAGAAGGAAGCCGCTGGCGCGGCGGACGCGGGACTTATGCAAATTGAATGGAGCGAGTGAGGGATGTAGAAGTTCGTTGGAGTCGTCGAGGCCGGTGGAGTAGCAGCCGGTGCACCTGTGCAAAGAGGAGTCGATGGCCGAAGTGAGCCTGGGTGGGTAAAGGAAAAGATGTCTGAAGATAACAGAGACACACGTGGGCGGGACGCTCTAAAGCGCGCCGACAGTGCGGTGTGTGGGTGAGTGATTTCATGCAGCCGTGGCCAGGAGCGGTGGAGAACGGAGTTGAAGTTGTGCCGCCGTGAATCGTTCGACGACGGCCATCGGTCCGCCGCACTTGGGACAGCGCCAGAGCGGGTGCGCTGTAAGAGCGGTCGAGGTTTCCGATTCGTTTTTCGGTGGAGGGGCGTGGAGAGCGGCGAAGCACCGTGGCAGCAGGGCGGCGCGCCTTCGGTTGGCGAGGAAGCCGAAGTGGCGGATGCGGACGAAGCCTTTGGGGAGCAGGTGAAGTAGGAAGCGACGGAGAAACTCATCGCGGGAGACGGTCATCAGTTTCTGCCGATTGTGGTCGGCGGAATCGCGCCAGCGAAAGGTAACCTGGCCGTCCGCCAATGCAACCAAGCGATGGTTGGAGATGGCGACGCGGTGAGTATAGCGGCCGAGATACTGCAGCACGTACTCAGGTCCGCCGAAGGGTGGTTTGGAGTAGACGATCCAATCTTTGCGGAAGAGCGGACGCAGCCAGGCAGCGAAGAATTTGGGATGGTTGAGTGGTGCGAGTTCTCCGGCCAGGTGCAGTTGACGGCGTTCGAAGGCAGACTTCAGGCCGGCGACGAACTTGCCACGAAACACGCGCCGCAGTACAGCAATGGGAAGGAAGAAGCGTGGGTGGGATCGAATCCAGCGGGCGTGATCGCGGGAGAGTCCGCCGGCGGGAACGACACAGTGGACATGGGGATGAAGTTGGAGTTTCTGGTTCCAGGTATGCAGCACGCTGAAGAAGCCGATCTCGGCTCCGAGATGGGCGGGATTACGCGCGACCTCCAGCAGGGTTTCGGCGCTGGCCCGAAGCAGCAAACCATAAATGAGTTTCCTATTCTGAAGAGCCAGCGCAGCCAGTTGCGGCGGCAGGGTGAAGACGACGTGGACGTAGGGCGTGGGCAGCAGTTCACGACGACGCGCCGCGATCCAGCGTTCACGCGCACCGGTCTGACACTTTGGGCAGTGCCGATTGCGACACGAGTTGTAGGAGATGGTGGCACGATGTCCACAGCTGGTGCATTCATCAATATGGCCGCCGAGTGCGGCGGTGCGACAGCGTGCGATGGCCAGCAGGACCTTAAGGTGGGTCCAGCGGAGCCACGAACGGTTGCGCGCGATGAAGTCTGCGCCTGCGCTGCGAATGATGTCGGCCACCTCGAAACGTGGCCGACTCATCTACGCCTCCTCGGACGACCTGCCTTTCTTCAGCACCAGCGCATCGAGTGGACTGGGAGTGGCATGCAGGTGCCGTTGTGAGAGGTGGAGGTAGCGAGCGGTTTCTTTCAGATCGTGATGGCCTAACAGGATCTGGATGGTGTGCAGGTCAGCGCCAGATTCGAGCAAGTGCGTGGCGAAACAATGGCGGAGCACGTGGGGATAGACACGTTTCTTAATCCCGGCGCGGCGAGCGGCCTCGACACAGGCGTGGTAGGGCACCTTGTCATCCATGGGGTGATCGCCGCTGTGCCAGCGGTTGCCGGGAAATAACCAGGCGGACTTTTTGCGCAAGCGTCGCCAGTGAGCGCGCAGCTCCTCAAGCAGGACGGGGCTGAGCATGACGTCGCGGTCTTGCTCGCCTTTGCCGCCTTGAATGTGTACGACCATGCGTTGGCTATCGATGTCGCTGACCTTCAGCCGCGTGAGCTCGGTGCGACGCGCGCCGGTGCCATAGAGGGTCATCAAAATGGTGCGATAGAAAGGAGTTGGTGCAGCATCGATGAGCTGTGCTACTTCTTCCTGACTGAGAATGGTGGGCAGGCGATAGCGCTTCTTGGGATAGGGAGTGTCGGCAATGCTCCAGGGCCTCTTGAGCGTCTGGATGTAGAGGAAGCGCAGGGCGCAGAGATGGTTGGTCACCGAACCGGGAGTCAGTTTGCGCACGGTGAAGAGTTGGGCCTGGTACTCGCGGATATGCCGCGGTCCCAGGCGATCGGGCGAGCGGTGGAAGTGCTGGGCGAACCGCTCGATGAAGCGAATGTAACGCTGTGTGGTAGCCTCCGAGTAATGACGACGCTGGAGTTCCTCCAGCATCATTTTGCGTAGATGGGTCACAGGGACACCTCCTTGTGACCCACAAATTATCTGAGTTGAGAATCAGGACTGCCGACATCACCCACGCGGCAGCGTCCGCCGCTCCAGCGGCTTCGTTCTGACGGGCAAATCTTACCCTACCGATTAGGGAAGGGTTGCCGACTAGAACGAAGCCGCTGGCGCGGCGGACGCTGCCGCGTGGGCCTCCAAGTAGTTTTCAGGCCGATATAAGGTATGAGTCACAAGGAGGTGCTTGTGACCCATTTACGCAAGATGATGCTGGAAGAACTCCAGCGCCGTAACTACTCCGAGACCACGATCCGCCACTACATACGTTGGGTGGAGGACTTTGCCCGCTTCTTCGGCAAGCCGCCGGACCAGCTTGGCCTGGATCATCTTCGCTCCTATCAGGCCTATCTGTTGCGGACGCGCGATCTGGATCCAGCTACGGTTGAGAATCATGTTGCTGCATTGCGTTTCTTCTTCGTCCGCACCCTGAGGCGGGCTGAGTTTCGCGAGTTCATTCCCTATCCGAGAGTGCCGAAGCGGCTTCCCGGCATACTGAGCAAGGACGAGATGGCGCGGATGATCAACGCCAGCGGGAACCTGTTCCGGCGCACTCTGCTGATGGTTCTCTATGGCACCGGCATGCGCCGCTCCGAAGTGGCCCGTTTGAAGCTCAGCGACATCGACAGCCAGCGGATGATCATCCGCGTGGTCCAGGGCAAGGGCGGCAAGGATCGCGATCTTCCGCTGAGCCCGGCGCTGCTCGAGACCTTGCGTGCACACTGGCGCTGGCTCAAACCACGCACCTATCTGTTCCCTTCACGAACCCGTCACGACATAGAGCAGCCCATCTCCGACAAGACCGTCTGGATCGCATGCACCGAAGCGGCGCGGCTGGCCGGCATTCGCAAGCGGGTGACTCCGCATACGCTCAGACATAGCTGGGCCACGCATCTGCTAGAAGGCGGTACCGACCTGCGCACCATCCAGCTTCTGCTGGGCCATGGAGATCTGGAGACCACCGCTAAATATCTGCACCTCTCACAACGCCATCTGCAGCAGGTCTCCAACCCGATCGAAGATCTTTCCCTGTCCAGCGTCGAACAGAGTCCTCGCTCGTTTCATCGTCCGCATCAGCCATGAGCCGGCCCGCGCTGGAGGTGGCAGACATTCTCCGTGCGCAGGGCAACGGGTTCCTGGAACGCTACCAGTCAAGCCTCAGTTATCAGCAGTTGAAGGCGTTCCGTGCTGTCTCGCGTTGCCGCACCGCCGCACTCGGCGGTCACCTCGACGTGTGTCTGCGATGCGGTCTTGAAGCGGGCATCTCCTATAACTCCTGCCGCAATCGCCACTGCCCCAAGTGCCAGGCACAGGCACGCGAACGATGGCTTGAGGCACGGCAACAGGAACTGCTTGACACCGGCTATTTCCACGTCGTGTTCACCGTTCCTCATGAACTGAACCCGCTGGCACTGACCAACCCGGCTCTGTTCTACGACCTGCTGTTTTCGGCAACAGCTCAGACGCTGCTGGAAGTGGCAGCCAACCCCCAACGCCTCGGAGCCGAGATCGGGTTCCTCTCCATCCTGCACACCTGGGGTCAGAACCTGCTGCTCCATCCGCATATCCACTGCGTCATTCCCGCCGGCGGACTCGCGCCCGGCCACAAGCGCTGGATCGGAACACAGCATCGCTTTTTGCTTCCCATTCCGGTCCTGCGCAAGGTCTTCCGCGGCAAGTTCACCGCAGGGCTAAAACGGCTCTATCGCAAGGGGCGTCTCGACTGCAGCGGCCCCGCAGCCGCCTTCCAACAACCGATGCAGTTCGCCCAGCTCCTGCGCACGGTGCATCGACAGCACAGGGTGGTCTACGCCAAGCAAGCCATGGGCGGACCCGCGCAGGTGCTGCGCTACCTGGGCCGCTACACCCATCGCATCGCCATCTCCAACCACCGCCTGCTCGGCTTCGATGGCCAGCGCGTAACCTTCCGCTGGAAGGACTATGCCCACGGCAGCAAGCAGCGCGTCATGACGCTCGACGCCACCGAGTTCCTGCGCCGTTTCTTCCTCCACGTACTGCCAAAAGGATTCGTGCGCATACGCCACTTCGGATTGCTCTCCAACCGCTTCCGAACCCAGCGCCTCAGGCTGGCGCGAACGCTGCTGGCTATCCATAAAGGCGACTTGATCGCGCAAGCCGTCGAGAAAACTACCACTAGCAACGCTCCGCTGTGGCACTGCCCCAAATGCGGCGGTCCCATGTCCGTCCTGCGAAGACTCGATCCCATGGAGATCAATTCATCGTGACACTCGCCTTCAACTCCGACCAACGACTTGCTCCAAGCACGTCAGCGCACATCTGCGTCCCGCCCACCATGCACCTTCCTCCAGGGCGTCTCTGCCAGCCCCGGAAACGCGTCGCGCAACACAAATCACCGCTCCAAAGCACTCTCATCATCAGCATATCGGCGTTGAAGGCGAGCAGGCTCAAGCCGGTTCCGGCTGAAAGGTCTATTCAAATCCCATAGGTCTAAGCCAGATCACCCCGTCCACCGCGCCAGCGGCTTCCTTCTCGTCTCCTTATCGAAAACGCCTCGGATCAGTTCCTCGCCTTACGCGAAGCTCTGTGGCCGAGGCGTTTCCGATCAAGGCTAGCGACTAACCGCCCGGAACCTTCGATGGTCACTTTCCCGAAGCCTGATGGTCGGCGATCAACGGGCAGGAGGTTTATAGGCAACTAGAATCTCAACGCCATAGCATGATTCTTCTCATCCACGTGGGAAATCGACTCTCATTGCTGTGGTTCGTTGCTGGCACTATTGGGGATCGGGTACGGGCACTCCCGACTTCACATCCGTGTTGTGATAGGCAGTGATCTTCCATTCGTTTCCCTCCTTCACCAAGACCTGCAACAATCGTGTGCGGAGGCGTCCCTTGTCATCGGTATTCGTACCGGGAAACAGCTTTTGAATTCCGGTCACGGACGTGAGCACTTCCACGACGGCAACATCCGGCCGGACGAACTTTAGGGAAACAATATCCTGCTTGAGAGTACTTCCGTGGAAAGGTCCCTTGAAGAGGTTGTCATGCTTTTCGATAAACGGTTGGCGTCCAGTGAAGAACTCCCCTCGGATGTTCGTGAAGGTGCCGTCGGCAGCGAAATGACGCGAGTAGGCGGCGGCATCCCCGGAATTCCAGGCAGCAATCTCTTCTTGAACGATGTTCCGAACGGCAGTTTCTTCGGGCGAAGGTTGGGGAGTGGCGGCGACGGTCGCACCTAGTAGTACGGCGAGGAATAACAAACGTTTCATGCCAGCCTCCGGACACCGCGAGGGCCGCGATTATAGCAAGTCTCTTAGAGAAACGGATGCATCTAGAAATGCATGGATTAGGGCCGTCACTTGAAGTCAGCTACCTGGCGATGTCTCCGGGGTCTGTAGCTCGCGGATTGTGCCTGGGTCACGCTAGTGCTTTTTCGGACGCGACGCCGGGATGAGTGCTCAAGTTTGAAAGAAGGCGTGGGGCGTCGCGTTCGAAAAAGCCGTCAGAAGGAAGCCGCTGGCGCGGTGGACGCGGGACTTATGCAAATTGAATGAAGTGAGCGAGGGGTGTAGAGGGTGGCGCGGGCCGTCAAGGCCGGTGGAGGAGGAGCCGGCGCAGCTGTGCAAAGAGGAGTCGATGGCCGAAGTGAGCCTGGGTGGGTAAAGGAAAAGATGTCTGAAGGTAACGGAGACACACGTGGGCGGGACGCTCTAAAGCGCGCCGACAGTGCGGTGTGTGGGTGAGTGATTTCATGCAGCCGTGGCCAGGAGCGGTGGAGAACGGAGTTGAAGTTGTGCCGCCGTGAATCGTTCGACGACGGCCATCGGTCCGCCGCACTTGGGACAGCGCCAGAGCGGGTGCGCTGTAAGAGCGGTCGAGGTTTCCGATTCGTTTTTCGGTGGAGGGGCGTGGAGAGCGGCGAAGCACCGTGGCAGCAGGGCGGCGCGCCTTCGGTTGGCGAGGAAGCCGAAGTGGCGGATGCGGACGAAGCCTTTGGGGAGCAGGTGAAGTAGGAAGCGCCGCAGAAACTCATCCGACGATAACGACATCAGCTTCTGCTGATTGTTGTGAGCGGAGTCGCGCCAACGGAAGGTGACCTGGCCGTTGTCGAATGAAACCAGTCTGTGGTTGGAGATGGCGACGCGATGGGTATAGCGGCCGAGATACTGCAGCACGTACTCGGGTCCGCCGAAGGGTGGTTTGGAGTAGACGATCCAATCTTTGCGGAAGAGCGGACGCAGCCAGGCAGCGAAGAACTTGGCATGCGTGAGGGGTGCGAGTTCTCCGGCCAAGTGCAGTTGACCACGCTGGAAGGCAGACTTCAAGCCGGCGACGAACTTGCCGCGAAACACGCGCCGCAGTACAGCAATGGGAAGGAAGAAGCGTGGGTGGGATCGAATCCAGCGGGCGTGATCGCGGGAGAGTCCGCCGGCGGGAACGACACAGTGAACATGGGGATGAAGTTGGAGTTTCTGGTTCCAGGTATGCAGCACGCTGAAGAAGCCGATCTCGGCTCCGAGATGGGCGGGGTTATGAGCCACTTCCAGTAGAGTTTCGGCGCTGGCCCGAAGCAGCAAGCCATAGATGAGTTTCCTATTCTGGAGAGCCAACGCAGCCAGTTGCGGCGGCAGGGTGAAGACGACGTGGACGTAGGGCGTGGGCAGCAGTTCACGACGACGCGCCGCGATCCAGCGTTCACGCGCGCCGGTCTGACACTTCGGGCAGTGCCGGTTGCGGCAACTGTTATAGGAGATGGTGGCACGATGTCCGCAGCCGGTGCACTCATCGATATGGCCGCCGAGAGCGGCGGTGCGACAGCGCGCGATGGCCAGCAGGACCTTAAGATGAGTCCAGCGGAGCCAGTGACGGTTGCGCTCAATGAAGTCTGTGCCTGCGCTGCGAATGATATCGGCCACCTCTAACTGTGGCCGACTCATCTACTCCTCCTCGGACGACCTGCCTTTCTTCAGCACCAGCGCGTCCAGCGGACTGGGCGTGGCATGCAGGTGCCGTTGCGAGAGGTGGAGATAGCGAGCGGTTTCTTTCAGATCGTGATGGCCTAACAGGATCTGGATGGTGTGCAGGTCAGCGCCGGCTTCGAGCAAGTGCGTGGCGAAGCAATGGCGGAGCATGTGGGGATAGATCCGTTTCTTAATCCCGGCGCCGCGGGCGGCCTCGACGCAAGCGTGGTAGGGCGTCTTGTCATCCATGGGGTGATCACCGCTGTGCCAGCGGTTGCCGGGAAATAACCAGACAGACTTTTTGCGCAGACATCGCCAATGAGCGCGCAGTTCCTCGAGCAGGACAGGGCTGAGCATCACGTCTCGGTCCTGCCCGCCTTTGCCATCCTGAATGTGCACGACCATGCGTCGGCTATCGATGTCGCTGACCTTCAGGCGCGTGAGCTCAGTACGGCGCGCGCCGGTGCCGTAGAGGGTCATCAAAATGGTGCGATAGAAGGGAGTCGGCGCAGCATCGATGAGCTGTGCTACTTCTTCCTGACTGAGAATGGTGGGCAGGCGATAGCGCTTCTTGGGATAGGGAGTGTCGGCAATGCTCCAGGGTCTCTTGAGCGTCTGGATGTAGAGGAAGCGCAGAGCACAGAGGTGATTGGTCACCGAACCGGCAGTCAGTTTGTGCGCGGTGAAGAGCTGGGCTTGGTACTCGCGGATGTGCTGCGGTCCCAGGCGATCGGGCGAGCGGTGGAAGTGCTGGGCGAACCGCTCGATGAAGCGAATGTAACGCTGTGTGGTAGCCTCCGAGTAATGACGACGCTGGAGTTCTTCCAGCATCATTTTGCGTAGATGGGTCACGGGGAAACCTCCTTGTGACCCATAAATTATCTGAGCCGAAAATCAGGACTGCCGGCATCACCCACGCGGCAGCGTCCGCCGCGCCAGCGGCTTCGTTCTGACGGGCGACTCTGACTTTACGTGTTTTATCTTTCTTGGCATCTCGAAATCCTCCTATCGCACTTCGATTTGCTGGGTAACTTTCATTTTCAGCATCCCAATTGAAAACTCGAGCCGCAGAACGCCAGCCACCGTCGGCTTATATTCAAAGTCATAGACTTCTCCAGGCAGCACAAGCTGGCGCGCCTCCTGCATCACTGCTTGCCCCGGTGGCAGATCGGCACCGTCCTTCGCGAGTGCGCGCCACTGGAGGGGCGGCGCTTCCCCTTCCCGCAGCGAGAAAGTACCGCCATCGAATGCGGCGATGTTGATGAGTCGCAGACGGTACTGCTCCCCGATTCGCCAGTGCAAAGTTGGCGGCTCCAAACTGCCATTTAATAGCAGGGCCCCGTCAATCGGGCCGGGACCCGCTCGGCTGAAAAGAGCAATGTGGTCGTGCTCGGAATCAAATTTAGTCCCGGGTTCGAGCACGATCAGAGGCCCATACAACCCGCCAGGAAGTTGCTCTTCATCGTGTAAGTGCGTGTGATACATGAAAGTTCCGGCACGTGGTGGCGTAAATCGAACGACGAAGGACTTACCTGGCTGAATCTCAGGAGTGACTTCCTTGCCGCGTGCGCCCCAACCGGCTACGCCGTCGTAATAGCTTTCCAGTTCCACGCTGTGCCAATGTACCGTCGTCGATTCGTGGAGTTGATTTACGATAGTGATTTCGACTGGCCGCCCGCGCTCCAGCACGAGTGGCGGACCCGGCACGGTCAGCTCCTTCGGCGACAGACTGTGATTCTCTTCCACTTGATAGCTGAATCCGGCCGGAAGACCATGGGCGGCGGGGCGTTCGCGCACCCAAAGCCGCATCTTGCGAGTTTGACCGTGAGCGGCCACCGGCGGGCGATTGCCGGTCACAGTGATCCCCAACACCATTCCAGCCATGTGATTGCCGTTGTGTTCCATCGTGAATTTGTCTGTCAGGGCATTGGCAACGGTCATCTCGGGAGAGATGTGGGGAATAAAGTGGCAGTGAAAGAGCCAATGACCGGGCGGTGGAGTCCAATACGTGCTCATCGTTCCGTTGGTCAACAATCGAAAGGTGGCAACGGTGAGCTGCTGTCCGGGCGCGAAAACGTGGTCGGTCTCGCTATTCCCAGCACTGTCCACACGGAAGTAGGAGCCGTGCATGTGCAGCGGGTGCCCGCCATCGCCTGCGTTGATCCAACGCCAACGTACAGGTTCGCCCGCTGTGTAGGCCAGACGCTCGGTGTAGGGCCATGACTTCCCGTTGATAACCGGAATCATGTGCGGAAGTGGGATCTCGTGTCTCAGTGCGGCGATGTCGGATCCGCTCCTCCAGATTCCCACCACAAAAATCCTATCTGGAGTCACTTGCCCCTGCGGATCAACCACGAACGCACCTGCAAGTTGGCTGTCCTCTCGAATCGGACGACCGGAGTCGCCCAAGACTCCACCGGCGCTTGCGTAATATTGATACGTCCCGGCCGCGCCTGCCGCGAATCGCAGCTCTCGCGTTCCTTGGGCGGGGACTTCCACAACCGCTTTTGCATCTCCCGGGTGCTGATGCAAGCCGTGCACTACCGCCGTAGCCGGGAGAAGGTTGTGAAGGGTCACGTGGATCTCGGTGCCCTCCGGAACGCGAATGAGCGGACCGGGTACTTGAAGTGCCTTGTCTTCCTCGGCGAAGGCATAGACTCTCAGGTTTGGACCGGTATCGGCTTCCGGGTACCAGTCACCCTGACGCAGTTCGAGGTGAAGCGTCAAGATTCCGTTCTCCAGCTTTCCGGCCGATTCACGATTCGAGTTGGCTTGGATTCGCGACTGAGTCGCAGCAGACTCGGACTGCCCCGACAATTCAATTTGTGCAAGGAATATGATTGCACCGAGCGCTATTGCTATTGAACTGAGGACGGCACGCGAGATGGCGTCTGTGAACACCGTACGCCTCCTACCGAGGATTGCCCCGCAGGAACCTTCAGATTATGCACTCCCATGTGGCTCTTGCGCCAAGCGCCGAATCAGGAGGGCGCGCGCCTTCCCCAAAGTTAAGCAAGGATTCGATGTGGCATTTCTCAGCACCACGGCGATTGTTCACGAGTGACCAGCAAACAGGAAGTTATTCCGGGCCCGAAGTCCTGTTCGAGGAAGTGTGGAACATCATCCCCTGCCGAGTCCGGCGTGCTTAATGGAGCCATTTGGAGCCTCGCGAAGACTGCGGCAACTGCCTATAAGAACACGCTGGTCGCACAAGACATCGCATTTTGTTGGTTGAGTTGTTGGTTGGGGTTCGAGGCCCTTAAATCACGCCTTTCTGGCGTTCGCGCATGACCTATTTCACCAGCTGCATCCGATCCCCGAATTTCTTGCCGGCCGCGTGCGACAGTTCGTCGACCAGCGTTTCGGCTTTCTTCAGGTCAAGATTCTTCTCAACCGTGTCCGCGATTTTAACATCCGCAGCTTTACGCAGTGCCTTTCCTTCCGTTGCCTTTAGCCATCAGCGGAGTTTACACACCCGTGGAGGAAGCCTAAGTACACGCAAGTCGTATAAGACATCGCATGTCGGTGGCGATGGTCGTACCGGGACTTGGAATTTCGGGCGGGTAGGAGGCGTCAATGCGCCGTTACTCTGAGCGAACACCTTCGACTCATTTCTTAAACGAATTAATCGGAAAAGACGCGATACGGACCGGCTTCCGCCACTTGGGCGCCTAGATCGCCCGTGCTGAGCGGCTGCGGCGGTGGAAACACGGCGGGGACACGGAAGGTACACGATGAAATGTCTTCGAGCGGTACTCCCCACCGTGTTTCAGGTTCTACCGGTTGTGAAACGACCCATAAAAAACCCGATTAGCGATCCGCCAGCCGGATGTTCAGCGCAATGCGGTCTTCGGTTCCGAAGGTACGAGAGATGTGACCCTTCCCGGTTGAGTCTTCAACCAGAATGATGTTTCCCGGCGCCAACGAAACTTTGTGACCGCCGGAGATCTCGAATTCTCCCTGCCCACTCAACGTGATGAGATACTGACGATATGTTTCTTGGTGCCAGTCCCGGACCCAACCTGGAGAAGTCCGCGCGAATACCAAACTAGTGACTTTGATCGGGTCCGAAAATTCAATGCCGTTTCGCGAAGGATCAGATTTCAGATTTTCAGTAATCTCTTCGGCGTGTGTTTCACTGTCAGAACCGGTATAGATCCTCGTAATCGTAACCGGCTTGCGGTGCTGAGCCGTCAATAGGTGCGCGCACCAGCCGAACGCGAAGCAGCCTACAAGTGCGGACGAAAGAAGCCATTTTGATTGCATTGATTCCTCCTGGTTGGTGGGCCAAGTCTATCAGGTCTTCGCCAAGGTCGATTTCACGAACCGTGTCGCAATAAGGATCCTTTGTGAGACGGAAGTGCGAGCGTCGCAATCGGAGCCAATCTGTTTGTCACGCGCTCGCGGACGGCGCGTCGCCTACTTGAAAGTGCCCGCTTTAGGAAGCGGCGGGCGAACAGCAATCGATACGCCACGCAGCGTCTACCTTCGTCCCCGATCAACTTGACGGGAAACGCCCCACCCGTATTGTTAAAGAACTCCACCAAGTCGCGGCCACAACGACGGAACGTCGACTATACGACCATGTGGATCGTTTCCGCATGGCGGACTATCTAGGAGTTATCGCAACGTGGCTGGGATAGATAGGTACCCAATTAGGATGTGCAAGAGCCGCTCCAATATCGTCATGATTGTGGTACATCCTGTTGAGCGCCTCGTTGCAGCTGCTGTAATCCCAGAGGCACTTCTAGTAGCACGGAGATGCTTCCGGCGAATGCAGGAAGTGCCAACCTCGTGCTCCGCAATCTTTCGTGCGAAGACAGCCATTGCTGTCCCCGCTTTTCGACGCCACTTCTTGGCGGGTGAGCTAATTGGCTTTGGACTCAGGAGGGCCTCACACGCTCCGTACGCGGCGGAAATTCCGGATGCGGATATGCTCCGCGGCGGCCCCGCGAATGTCGCGATCGTAGTAGCGATCGAGTTTCTCCAGCAGCACGGCATCCCGCATCATGGCGTTGAAGGACTCCTCCGGGATGCCGCAGCGCTCTAGAGCCTGCTGCAACGACTGAATAGAATCGATGCCGAAGGCTTTCGCATAGGTCGCGATCGCTTCGGAAACTTCGTCGCCAGTAGAATCGAATCCCAGGCGGGTGGCCTCTCTTCGCGCCAGGATCCTCATGAGAATCTCGTGGCGCATCAGCGAGCGGTCCACTTCGCTCGCGGCGGCGGCGCCTTCGGCTGCACAACGGGCAGCTTCGCTGATCATTTCGTCGAGGAAGGCCGTGTTTTCGAGAGAATACGAGACAGTTCTCGGCGGCGGATCGGTAGCAAGGAAGGCCGCCGCCTCTTGGAGCAACTCGATGGCGTCTAATGTCTTTAGCTTCGGGCAATGAACTAGGAAATGGAGAAGCTCGTCGAACGATTGCGGGTCGATCTTTTCGCGCAGCAATTCCAGCGCGCCGCGATAACTCCGCTTTGAGTAGTGCAGCGCCTTGGCGGTTGCTAGCAGCCGGGACGCGAGCACCTCCGACATGAGCCCGCGCTGTCGCGCCATTTCCACGGCGTGGCGGATGTTCACCATAGCTTCCGATACCGACAGATAGGCGCAATCGGCGGGACCGTGCGCGATGGCGACTTCATCGTCGTCCTCTAGGACACCGTAGCGATACCACTCGTAGATCCGCCCGATCCCGACCATGCCGAACACATCGAGCTCGGCCGCGCGCAACGCCCCCATACTGGACGCGCCGAACACGTGCACGCCCTGCGACATCGCGTAGAGGATCTCCTTGTGCCACACGGCCGGCACGGTTTCGAAGTATCCGTCGATGATACCGATGAGTCGGGGTCGATGCGGGAGGATGCGGAGAATGTCGCCCTGCGCGGCGGGCGGGCAATATACGGCGTCGAGATAGTTGCCCGCGGTTTTGACCGGCAGCGTCGGACCGAGGAAGATATATGCACTCATGAGAGCCGCGCCTTTAGCCGATGGCCCGGGCGATACCATTTTGACTCTGTGGGGCCTTCGAGTCCTGGCACGATTATGCGCATGACCGACACCGGCATATCCGACCGCGATAGATCGGCAGCGATCACGCGCTCGATCCCGCTGCAGCGGAGCCGTTCGAGCGCGTAAGTCAGATCGCCGGTGAGCGTTCGGTGTGAAGCGGTCGGGACGTCGACTTTCATCTTCACCAGGGCCGAAGCCAGTGAGTGACGGAAATTGTGGAACCCGAAGCGCACCTTCTGCCCTTCCTCGATGACTCCTGCCTTCACGGCGGCCGGACGAAGATATTTCTGCACAAGGATCGAAGCTGACAATGGCTTCTTGCCCTGCAGCCGAGTGCTGGGGAGGTTTTCGCAACGTCACCTGATTGTTGACGTAGGGATTTGAAATTCCGCTAAGCTCGATTCGAAACGCCTTCAGAGCTGCGGCCAGCTGCAATTCGGTTTCGATGGCTTTACCTAGTGCTCCAGCCACTTTTAAGGCTTTTGGCGTGAAGAGTGTTCTATCGGCGATGACGATCCGCATGCTACTCCTTGATAGCAGCCGAGTTTGGAGCTAACTCGTCACTGCCAGCACCGCAATTGTCAGTTAAGGCCTTAGGCGGTCATCGTATTCTTACGGGAATGTTCAGCGTTTTTGGGAGTTAGCCTGTTTGTCCAGTTGGCCATTGTGTCAAGGATGCCTCGTTTTAGCAAAAAACATAAACTCAATTTCCGGTGAGTGGCGACACTTTGCGACGAGAGCCCCTCTAACTTTGAAGCGCCAAATAATATCACTCGCTTCCGGAGATTTCACCCGGCAGCAGCACAGGAGAACGTACGAAATGATCAAGAAACAGCTCAGAAGTGTCGCCTTTTACGCTGTGCTGGTTGCAACGCCCGCCTTGCTGTGCCCGCTGGTCATGCATGCTCAGCAGGTGAATGAAGATCAGCGCGCGTACCAGGCGGGATATCAAAATGGCGTGAACGCCGCCCGCAATAATCGGCCGATGAACAACAACACCGATGACTGGCATGGCAATCGATTGAATCTGTATCAACAAGGCTACCAAGCAGGATACAACAGCGTGCGCGGCGGAGTTGGCGAACGTGGCGCCGAGTTCGCCAAAGATCCCGAGCGCCAACGCGCCTACCAGACGGGATACGAGAACGGCGTAAACGCGGCCGAACACAATCGCCCGATGAACGCGAACAGCGGCGACTGGCATGGCGACCGTCTACAGGCTTATCAAGAGGGCTATGAGCGGGGATACCAGAGCGTTGGCGGCCAGCACCATGACCATTAGGTGTAACTGGTGAAGAGAGACGTCCCGGAGAGGTCGTCGCGATAGCCGACGATCTCTTCGAACTTCATAGGGTCGGGACGGACCGCGTTCGATCTCGCGGAGCACCTGATACGCGTAGCGAATTAACGCGGCGGAAATCGTGCGCGACGGCAAGGTCACGGCCCCGGATGCAGCCCAGCCGTTCATGGCCGTGCTGCCGCAGACGACCAAACAACTGATATCTCCACTCGAACGAACCTCGCCCCACCCGGCAAAGCTGAGTGGGGCCTTTTTATCGCCGCGGGCATTCCAAACCCCGAATGCCCAAATACCGGCACTGCCGGGAGGCAACGAGCGTCCCGGCAATTAACTCCCGCGTGCAACTCATACAACTAATGACATTTACCAGTCGCTATATAGGGACGATGTCTCTCTGCGTCTAAGTTTCCTCAAATCTGAAATCGGATGTTGCGCCCAATCGCTGACCTCGGCTGCACGGCTACTGTTGGGGTTAAGAGGGAGTAAGTGTCAGAGGAAACCCACGCTTGACAAATTGAATCCGCAGCGAGCCTGAGTCCGCCAATTACCCCTTTCAGCCGTTCGTAAAACTCGTAAGACCAGGTTTCGTCCAAGGCGGATTGCTTACCGGCAGCTTGGTCCATGACTCGCCCACAAACAGCCGACTAGTGGAAGCGTAGCATTTAACGTCTGATCGGCTCCGACTCATGAGGCATTCAGTTTATGTGAAGGCCGTTTATCATCAACTGACACGGATGTGGACAACGCATGGGAGATGAACTCCTTCTCCTGGCTTTGTCGATGCCGGATGGTAAATCCTAGCATTTAAATGGAAAAAGTGGTCGGGGCGAGAGGATTTGAACCAATCCAGCCAAAAAAGCGTTCGCTCCTTAGAATCGGTTCTAGCTGCGGGATTTCTGAAACCCCCGCATTAAAGCGCAACATCAAGGCACTCCTTCCCTCGCACAAATGCGGCACTCCCGCCGGAAGCACCCTCTTAGGCTTTGCGCGGAGTCTTCCGCAACTTCTGAAGTCTTGTCCGTTTAGGCCATGTTTGAGCGATCGCTTCTATTTCGAGGCCATCGCTCTTAGCTGGTCGAGGGCGAGATTCACCTCCAGAACATTCACCCGAGGCTCGCCCAGGAACCCCATTTGGCGCCCAAATGTGTGCTGCTGAATGACCTGCCGGACCTGTTCCTCGCTTAGGCCGCGCTCTCGAGCGATACGCGGAATTTGAAACTCCGCTCCGGCTAGGGTGACGTCGGGATCCAGACCCGATGCAGAAGTCGTCACCAGGTCTACCGGAACCGGCTGGCCGGGGTTCTCCGCTTGCAGGCGCGCAACATCGGCCTTTACACGATCAATCAAATGCTGATTGGTCGGGCCCAGGTTCGATCCGCCGGAATTGGCGGCGTCGTAGCCATTGCCTGCACCTGCCGCTGATAGTCGTGAGTGCAGGTAGCCCGGACCGACGAAAGCTTGGCCGACAATTCGCGAACCGACGATTTCCCCATTGCGGGATATGAGCTGCCCGTTGGCCTTGTCATGAAACAACAGTTGCGCCAACCCCGTGACCACCAGGGGATAGATTAGCCCCAGCAGTACCGTCGTGACGATGGTCATCAGAATTGCAACCTTAAGATTCTGCTTCATAAGTCCTCTTCTTACGCCAGGCCGACGCCGGCAATGAGCATGTCGATCAGCTTGATTCCGATGAAAGGTACGATGATTCCACCTGCGCCGTAAATCCACAGGTTTCTGCGCAGCAGGGCTGCCGCTCCCATGGCGCGATACTTGACGCCGCGCAACGCCAACGGAATCAACGCAATGATGATGATCGCGTTAAAGATCACGGCCGAGAGAATGGCCGACTGCGGGGTTCGCAGATGCATGATGTTCAATGCATTCAGTACGGGGAAAGTTCCGGCGAACATTGCGGGGATAATCGCAAAATACTTGGCTACATCGTTGGCGATGGAGAACGTGGTCAGCGAGCCGCGAGTCATCAGCAACTGCTTGCCGATGGCGACTACTTCAATAAGCTTGGTCGGATTCGAATCCAGATCAACCATGTTACCGGCTTCCTTAGCTGCCTGGGTTCCGGTGTTCATGGCAACGCCAACATCGGCTTGCGCCAGCGCCGGCGCGTCGTTGGTGCCGTCGCCGGTCATGGCCACCAGTTTGCCTTGCGATTGCTCGCGGCGTATAAGGTCCATCTTGTCCTTGGGAGTGGCTTCAGCAAGGAAGTCATCGACGCCGGCCTCGCGGGCAATCGCTGCAGCAGTGAGCGGGTTATCGCCAGTGATCATAACCGTCTTGATGCCCATCGCCCGCAATTGATCAAAGCGGTCGCGCATACCACCTTTCACAATGTCCTTAAGGTGGATCACCCCGAGCGCCCGTCGTTGTTCGGCCACCACTAGCGGCGTGCCTCCAGAGCGAGCAATCAGTTCGACGCTAGCTTGCACCTCGGCGGGCACGGTGACGCCATTTAATGCAAGATAGCGCTCGATAGCGTCTGTCGAACCCTTGCGGATCTGGTTGCCATTCATGTTCACACCCGACATGCGGGTCTGGGCAGTAAAGGGTACGAATTCCATCTCATGCGACGACAACTCGCGGCCGCGCAGTCCGTATTTCTCCTTTGCCAGCACTACAATGGAGCGGCCTTCGGGCGTCTCATCAGCCAACGACGAGAGTTGCGCGGCGTCGGCCATTTCAGCTTCGCTTACTCCCGGCGCCGGAGTGAAAGCCGCTGCCTGCCGGTTACCCAGAGTGATGGTCCCAGTTTTGTCGAGCAGCAATGTGTCCACATCACCAGCAGCCTCGACTGCACGCCCTGACATGGCCAGCACGTTGTGCTGAATCAGGCGGTCCATGCCGGCAATGCCGATGGCTGAAAGCAGACCGCCGATGGTTGTAGGAATCAGGCAGACCAGGAGCGATACCAGCACAAACACCGTCTGCGGCGAGCCAGAGTAGATGGCGAACGGCTGCAGAGTAACCACCGCTAGCAGGAAGATGATGGTAAGACCGGCCAACAAGATGTTTAACGCGATCTCGTTGGGAGTCTTTTGCCGCTCGGCGCCTTCAACGAGGGCGATCATGCGATCCAGGAAAGTCTCGCCAGGATTCGAAGTGACCTTGACTTTGATTTGATCGGAGAGCACACGCGTTCCGCCGGTAACCGCCGAGCGATCGCCTCCCGCCTCGCGAATGACCGGGGCAGACTCGCCAGTGATCGCCGACTCATCCACCGAGGCGACACCTTCGATGATTTCTCCATCCGACGGTATGAGCTGTCCCGCGGATACCAAAACCACATCTCCGGCACGCAGCTTTGAGCTTTGCACCTGCTCGGTGCGGTCGCCCTCAATAATGCGGTTCGCAATGGTCTCGGAGCGAGCCTTCCTCAGGGTGTCGGCTTGCGCCTTGCCGCGGCCCTCCGCCATCGCCTCCGCGAAATTGGCGAACAGCACGGTGAACCAGAGCCACAGTGTGATTTGCAAATTGAAGCCAAAATTCATCTTGTCGCGGAAGAGCAGTACCGTGGTGATCACACTGCCGATTTCTACGACGAACATGACAGGGTTACCCATCATGTGACGGGGATCCAACTTGAGAAAGGAATCCAGGATCGCGCGCTGGACGATCTTTAAGTCCCAAACATTTTTCTTAGAGCTTTTGCTTGCCATTTCTAAACCTCAGAAAACCTTTCCTGCTTGCATCAGCAGGTGCTCAAGAATTGGTCCCAGGCTGAGCGCTGGGAAAAATGTCAACGCGCCGACGATCAGAATCACGCCGATCAGCAACACGGTGAAGAGTGGTGTGGTCACCGGGAACGTTCCCAGAGACGGTGGAACATATTTTTTCTGCGCCAGATTGCCGGCGATAGCCAGCATGGGAATGATCATCAGGAAACGCCCGATCAGCATAGTGAAGGCACCGGTAACGTTGTACCAAAGCGTGTTCCCGTTTAATCCCGCGAAGGCGGAGCCGTTGTTACCCGCTTGCGACGTGAAGGAATAAAGGATCTCGCTCAGTCCGTGGGGGCCGGAGTTGAGAATGCTGGAGGTGCCGAATCCATGTACCGACGAAACCGCCGTGAACACCAGGATCACCAGGGGAAAGACAAGCGCCACCAGCATGGCCATCTTCACGTCGTAAGCTTCGATCTTCTTCCCCAAGTACTCTGGCGTGCGCCCGACCATTAACCCGGCAATGAAGACTGCCAGCACGACGTAGATCAACATGCCATACATTCCGGCGCCCACCCCGCCGAATATGACTTCGCTCAACATGATGTTAACCAAGGGCACCATTCCGCCCAAGGGCACAAAGGAGTCGTGCCATCCATTGATGGCTCCGCAACTGGCGTCGGTGGTGACCGTGGCGAACAGCGCTGAATCAGTGATGCCGAAGCGGACCTCTTTGCCTTCCATGTTGCCGCCCGCCTGGGTTGCCGTAACGTGCTGATTGACGCCCGCCAGAAGCGGATTGCCGCGAGCTTCGGCCCAGTAGGCGACCGTCACTCCCGCCGAGAACAGAATCGCCATGGCCGCCCAGACGGCCCAGCCATGACGCTGCGAGCCGGCCATGCGGCCCAGCGTGTAGGTCAGTCCCGCGCCAATCGTGAAAATGGCGAATATCTCGAATAAGTTGGTAAAGGGGGTCGGGTTCTCGTACGGGTGAGAGCTGTTGGCATTAAAGAATCCGCCGCCATTGGTACCGAATTCCTTGATGATCTCCTGGGACGCCACCGGTCCCTGCGCGATGGTTTGGGTGGTGACCGCATCCATGACCGGTTTGCCCGCCGCATCCACGGCTGGCTTGCCGTCAGTACCCACATGCTGCACTTGCTGCGGTTCGACCAGCTTCACCGTGTCATAAGGTCGCAGGTTCTGGACCACGCCCTGCGAGACCAGCACCAGCGCTCCCACAATGCAGAAGGGCAACAATACCCAGAGGCAGGAGCGAACCATGTCCACCCAGAAGTTTCCGATGGTCTGCATCTGGCGGCGAGCGATGCCGCGAATGAAGGCAATGGCCAGCGCGACGCCCACGGCGGCAGAGGCAAAGTTGTGGTAGGCCAAGCCAGCCATCTGGGTGAGATAGCTCATGACGACTTCGCCCGAATAGTTTTGCCAGTTGGTGTTGGTGGTGAAAGACGCTGCGGTATTGAAGGCAAGAGCTTGCGGAACGGCGGCAAACTTTTGCGGGTTGAACGGCAGGAAGCCCTGTACACGCTCCATCAAGTAAAGCAGTAGCATGGACACTGCGCTGAATAGCAACATGGCGCCGGCGTATTCCGTCCAGCGCATCTCGTGATTTTCGTCGACCCCGGTCAGCCGATAGATCAGCCGCTCAATCGGCCGCAGCACCGGATCCATAAACGTCCGCTCGCGATTGAATACTCGCGTCATAAACACGCCCATAGGCTTGGTCACGGCGAGGATCAGCGCGAGAAATACGACGATTTGAAGCCATCCGTTGGCCGTCATCTCAGAATTTCTCCGGACGCAAGAGTGCGTAGAAGAGGTAGATCATCATCAAAGCGCTCACGATCGTCATGATGGCTGATTCCGTATGCAAAGCTCCTCCTTACCGCACCCGGTCGCAGAAGTGTACGTACCCCAGTGACAAGGCGAAGAAGACAATTGTGATTGCGACAAATATCAGGTCTTGCATGTTCAACTCCTGAATCTCGAGCGGGCTACCATGGCCCTTCTTTGCGGCCGAACCACCAGATGACCCCGACGGTCGCCGTATTCTGGTCCTTGGAAAAAACGCTTTGCGCGCTGGTCAGGAAGATCGGTTGATTCGACCAATCGCGACGGTACTCGTACAAATCCGCCAATTAATTGAAGCACTGGACACATAAAGGTCGGCTAAGAAATTCGTAAGTTTTTCGTAAAGACCAATTTGGGAAAACTCCGCTTCCATGAACTTCATCCACTCTTGTTTGGAGATCTTGCCGTTCTTGTCGGTATCCATAAGAAGCAGCAATTGCTTGACCTCGACTTCTCCCAGCGCCAATTTGTCCGGGGACTTCGGAGTTGCTGTTTTTTGTGCGACCGCAGTCCCTAGCATGGTCCATGTTGCGACCAATACTGCCATGACCACGACGACCACTGCGATCTTTGCCCGCCTCAACATAATTGACTCCTATGATGTTCTATATGGACCCCTGTTTGAGGTCCTTGCCCTCCTATATTCCTGCCTGCCAAGACCCAGCCTGGGAAACCTTATTACTCAGGCTTACCTAGGTCGGTTATGTAGAACTAGAACATGACCATGATGGCAAATCTAAGACTGGGTTCATCCCTTCGCAGGTCGGGGCACCAGCCTGTTGCTCCTGCCACACATGTATAGCCGGGCGTGGCAGACAAGAACGGGCCGGGTACAAAGGTGGTCCCCGGGACTACTTGGCCGGGGCTGCCGCTGTTCCCACCCGCAAAGACACTGGGAGAGCCAGTGTTTCCACCCGGAGGTGTTATACCTCCTGCACCGCTCCAATACGGCACGTTCGCGTGCCGATAACCAAACTCCGAGCGGAAGGTAATGTACTGTTTGGGCATGTAGTCAAAGGTGATGCTGGTGTCCCAGGCTTTGTACGGATCCCCCGGATTCTGGGTGAAGTAGGGTGAGCCGGAAACCGCATCTGCTCCATCGATGGGCGGGAGCAGCACCAGATAGCGTCCTGGATTGTCCATCACGCCACCGCCGACCGTGAGGCCATACAAGTCCTTCTTGAACCAGAAGCGGTTATAGGCCATCCAACCCGCAAAGGTCTGTTTGTAGCTTTTTACAGTGCCATCGGGATTGTATTTATTGTGGAAGCAATTCACTCCTTGGACGACGCTGTTGGTAGTGCCATACTCACATCCCAGATCGCCCGTGAGGGAGAATGCCATCTTGTCTAGGACCTTATTGGGATTGTCGTAGTACTTGATCTCAATGCTGTCGTCGGTGTGTAGGCGCGAGCGGCCGGCATGGCCATACCCGTTGCCAAGCGTATCTTCGCCCATTCCGTAGTTGTTGAAGACCATCGAAACCCACGGCTTCGGACGCCATAAAATCTGTCCTCCGAGGCCCGGCTTGCTGCCCAGCCTGCCATAAGATTGCCATCCGTTAATGATCCAAGGTTCAATCTTTAGTTTCTCGGTGGGAAACCACTGTATACGTACGCCATTGAAAAACCATGGCGTGTTCGACGAGACGTACGACGGCTGATAGGCCCAGTTATCGAAGTTGTAGTAACTGAATAGACCGATATAGGAGACAAAAATTCCAGCATCAACATTCAGGCCATAGTTCACATTCCAGTGGTACCCGCCCCATGCTTCCGACACGTAGCGGTACGCGCCGCGAAGAGACCATTGGCCGCGACCAGCGCTGGCATCATTGCGTGGCGTCGTGACGCCGAACATTCCGTTCATGGTCAAAATGCGCGCACGGACGTCGTCCCAGTGGAAGTCGCCTCCAAAGCTGATCTGGTCCAGCTGGATTTCGTTGGAGCGGAAGATCTCGGTCGATCCGCCAAGGGTGTCGTCTTGCGGATGGTTGAAACTCTCGATAAACGAGGTGTCGACTCTGATTTCCGGGGTAAAGAATTTCGAGTCAAACGGCAGATCCTTGACGCGGGATGTGCCGTTGAGCCAGGTCCAGTCGGCGTACGAAAATGGATCGGGCTTGCCCTTCGTTTCGAGCGTAGAGGCCTGCAATGCGTTCACGGCCGTCGATGCCTGCGCGCCCGAAGCTTGCTCAAGAACGGAATGCGCAGGGACCGAAGCATATGCGACATCCGCGCTCGGCTGTCCTTGGGCATTCCGACTATTGAGCTCGATCTCTAGCTGCTCAATGCGCTTTTGCATGGCTTCGTTGCTCTTTTGCAAGGCATCGAGCTGCTTCTGGACGGCGGGCGAGACTTGCTCATCGGCGGCGCTTGTTGGTGATCCGGGCGAGGCAGTGTTTTGCGCTTTCATATACGAGGCGGTGCCAACCAAAGCCACTGCAAGCAACAGCGCTGCACCCTTAGGGGCATGAGTAGACAGAAACTCGGCCATCTGTTGTTCGAGATGGATCAGCCACCTTCGCCCGGCTGGGGAATCGACAGTCTCGGTCGTAGTTGGCTTATGGACGACAGGATGCTTCGGCAATCGGCGCCGCGAATCCGCAACGCATGCGACCAGGAATACTGTAAAGAACAGAATGCTTCCCGCGCAGATAACCAGGAAAATAATGCTCATATCTACCCTTCCCACACGCGTACCCGTGCGCGCCTACACCAGTAGGATTGAAGCACTCCGCCCGTAAATCTCGTCTAAAGGGTTCGTAAATTTTTTATAAGGACCAGGATCGAAAAACTGGTGGGCAATTCAAGGCTGGAATTTGCCATCTGGGGCCAGACGTTAGGTACGATGAAGTACTTATGGTTGCTAGTAGCTGACGTAGGCCGACGGAATTCACGAAATTTCCCATAGCCGGGAATCCATATGGAAACGATCTCGATTCTTTGCCTTCGGTGCGCCTGTCGCTGCATTGTCAGATGTTCCAGCAGCGGTCCGAGCGCTATGGCCGGAAAGTAGCTAAGCGCGGAGACGATAAGCACGGTGAAAGTCAGGAGCATGGCAAACGACCAGGAGTTTTTGCAGGAGAGGACTTACAAATTCTTTATGCAAGATTTATTCAACCTTTACGGGTGGCGATGTCTAATCTACCGAGCGCAGAAAGGCGCCCAAAGAAATATGTCAACCCAGGAAGTTTTCGTTCAGCAGTTTGCGCGATTGTTCCATCATTATCGCGATACCTTATCACCGGAAGCAGAACAGGAAAGTGCAACGTGGAACTCAGTTCCCGCCGACGAACGCCATCGCCTGGTTGCGGCCGCGCGGTTAGCAATCCTCGAACTGGAAACCAACGCTCGCATGGAAGAAGACTCACGGCGCTATTTTGCGAAACCAGGAGAGGCAGAATGGGGATGCTGAGCCAGCTCCTAATGACGGCGCGACTGTGGACACAGCAGGAACCATGGGCCGCGTTAACGACAAGCTTTAGACCTGCGTTGAGACTGTTGTCGATGGTCACAGGAATCAACACCCGGCGTGCCTCAAATTGATTACTCAGCAAGATGTCTGGATGCGCTGTTCGGAGGTGCAATATGGCAACCGCAAAAGCAAATCAGCTGCCGGCCTTGGCGGATCGACCAAAAGCACGCACGGCGGGGTTTCGTAGCGCAGCGCGCAATAGCGGCCCTTCCGCAAAGAAGTCCAGCGAGTGCAGCCGGCCCCGGATCTAGTTCCAGTCCTGGTCGAGGTTAGCGGTGAGTTACGCGAGCAGTTTGGGACCGAGCGCATTCTGCATTTGCTGGAACTGCTGGAGACAGCCGCCGAACGCCCGCTTAGTGTTTCCGGGGACGATGTCTCGTCACTAGAAATATATAGTAGTTTCATGGCTCCCCTCCCTACCGCTCTGGGAGGTGGGTCCCAGAACGACTAGCGGACCAAGTCCATGGGAGAATCAGCCTCCTGTTTTATAGGAAACACGTATCTCGCGACATCTAGCAACGCTTTGGTCCCCCGCACTTCGTTATCGAGCAGAGGTACAACCGCCCGCACATTGTCGAAGTCTCGCCAGATTTCCTGCATGTAACCGTCTTGCATGGCCACGCGGTTGCGAACGAACTCCGGCGAGTCGGCCCGGACCTGGTCTTTCTGAATTAGCATGTTCACAATGACCCCGCCGACGGGGATACCAAAATCATGGAACCAGTTGATAAATCGCTTGATGACGGCGATAGGCAACGCCTCCGGTAGGGTGACAAAGAAGAAGGCGGTTTGCTCGGCGTCGGTGAGCAATTCCCGCGCGTGCGAGATCCGTTCGCGAAAACTGACCAGGTATTCCATCAGCGGGTCCTTTTCCTTCTTCTTTGTGAACGACAGAAGTTCGCGCAAGGACTGCGCCTCTTCGCGCGATTTCACCATCTTGTTCACCCACAGCGCGTACACCTTGCTCATTCCCAGCAACCGGCGCGCATTGGCGGTGGGAGCCGTATCGAAGACGTAGGCGTCATATTCGTTCTTGAACATAAGGTCGATCATGTTTTCGAACATCGCCGATTCTTCGAAGGCGGGATTCATGGTAGCGCTCTCGACAAAAGAGTCGGCCTGGGTGGAAATTTCTGCGAACTTCAGAAACCAGCGGATCTTGGTCTTGATGTCCTGCTTAGAGCGTTCGATAGTTTCCTTGGTGTCGATCTCGTACGCCCACAAGTTGGGGACATCCTTGACCTGGGTGGGCGCCCCGTACACATTCTGGTCCAGCAAGCCGCTCAAGCTGTGCACGGGATTGGTGGAGGCGAGCATCGTGCGCTTGCCTTCTCGCGCCAGGTGAAGAGCGGTGACGCCCGCCATCACCGTCTTGCCTACGCCGCCCTTGCCGCCAAAGAACATGAACTTCATTTTGGGATGAGCCGCAACAAACTCGGTGAAGCTTTGTTTTATCTCAGACATATTCCGCTCACCTTTTGCCATTGCCGTACATGATATCGGCCAGTTTCTCGATCATCGCTAACCCGGTAACGTCGCGCTCCAGTTCCGGAACGCGGCCAATCACTTGTTTACCGAAAACTTTGTCAATTTTTTGCAAGTAGTCTCCCTGCATGGTGAGACGCTTCTGGAGGTAGGGCGGCATCACCTGCCCGGCCAAGTCCGCGGGCAGCACGCGGTTCACCACATAGCCGACAACGGGAACATCGAATTTTGAGAACAGTTGGGCCGCCTTTTCGGTATCGAGGATGATCATTTCTTCCGGCACTATCACGAAGAAAAACGCCGTCTTCTGCTTGTCCGTCAAAATGCGCGAGGACTGGTTGATGCGGTCCTTTATGTATTGCAGTTCGGTCAGGATATGGTCTTCTTCGGTGGTCTTCTGGCGCTTGATTCGCGCCACCATCTCTTCCTGCTCGCGCATCTCCTGGCGGAGACGAGTAATGCGATTAATCCACTCGTCATACACCTTGGCCATGGAAAGGTAGTAGAGCGCATGCCCTAGGGGAACCAGGTCGTAGATGTAATAGTCGTACTCGCCTCCGACCACAATATCGACCACCGCGTCGAAGATGGCGGACTCTTCCATGGCAGGCTCCGCCGACGCCGCCTGAATGTACTGCTCGATTTCCTCGGGCACCGCATCGAGGCCGTACATGTCGCGGATCTTCTTGCGGATCTGCTCCTGGTAATCGTGGATGTGCCGGTCGGCATCGACCTCCTGGGCATAGAGGTTGTGCATAATTTCCACCGCACCCTTGCCAAAGATGTCGCGCTGGAAGATGTCGCTAAGCGACGCCTGGGGATCGACGGAGAAGACTAGTACTTTGTGACCCTGCTGCGCCAGCCAGAACGCCGTGGCCGCGGAGAAGGTGGTCTTGCCAAGTCCACCCTTGCCACCGAACATGATGTAGCGGCGGTCTTTATTGTTTTCGAATGCCTCGCGCAATGACATGAATAGTCCTCGTATGAATCGCCGGTACTTGGGAACGCTGGTACCGGCTCAGAACATCGCGTCCGATACGTCTTTTTCCCGCAACATGCGGCGCTTCCAGGTCGAGATGTTGGGCACGACGTACGGCAGCAAGCGCAGCGAGTAGTAGGGCGGCAGAATGGGAACTCCGATAAGGTCGCCCATGGTAATCAGAATGAACAGGTGTTCCATGCTGGCGCGAGTGCGTAGGGCGTAACGCGACATGTCATGTGCGCTCATGCCGTAGGCAATTTCCTTCAGCTTACTGAACAGTCCCTGTTTTGCTTCGGTTTCTTCCTTCTTCTTTGGATCGTCTGGCATAGTCTCACAACTCCATTCCGTGCCTCTTTTTTACTAGGGGTATCACACCCCGTGCAGATGAAACTCTTCCTTGTCGGAGAGGTCGCGCTCGCGCACGGTCCTCCGTTTCCAGGTACTAATCATTGGTACTGCATACGGTAAGATGCGAAGCGCGTACAGCGGGGGCATGACCGGGACGCCGAGCATGTCACCCAAGGTCAGGAGCATGAAGGCGGATTCCAGTTCTCCGCGTTGTTCCCGGGCCTGCTGCTCGAACTCGAATCCGATCATGCCGTAAAAAAACTCACGGACCTTGTCAACCCAGCTTCGTGATGCCGGCATTGTGATTACGCGCATGTTAGCGTCATCCGTCGCGACGGACGTATGCCATAATGGTCGTCGATTCTTTGAATCAGCCGCAAAACCAATGTCACCAGAGCTAGCCATCTTCGTGGCGGTTGTTATCGTCATCGTCGGGTGGTTCGCGCTCGGTACGCACATGAATGTCCGCAAGGGCCACCGCTTCCTAGAATGGCTACAGGACGGCTTGCCACTGGTCGGAGAGAAAACTACCCTGCGTTGGCTTGGCTCTTCCGTCGTCCACCTCCAGATCGAAAACGCCCGCGAGCCCTTCCGCCGAGTCGAGGTCCTGGCCGTCTTGGAGCCCCGGGACGTTCCGCCATTGTGGCTGCTCTCGCGTCTGCGCGGCAGACGCGACTTGCTAATTGTCCGTACCGAGTTGCGTTCTATGCCCAAGCTCCAGGTCGAAATCCTTAATCGGCAAGCCTGGTCCACCCGGGCAGTCGACAAAGAAGTTCAGCAGCAGCAGTGGCAACTCGTCCCCTTCGAAAACCCACGTTTACAGGTTTACGTTCTCCGTCCGGTTGCGAACATCGCCGAACTGGTGGCCGAAGCCGGACGCCCGGGTCTCTCGCTGGTTCGCATCGGAGTGCGGCGGGCCAAGAACAGCTTCGAGATGCAGTGGCAGCTCCCTTCACGGCCAGCATCTACGGCACGCGTCGTTTTCGAAACTGTCCAGCGCCTCGCCGAAAAAGTCTAGCGGTAGAGCGGGTCCTTCAGGCCCCCTCTACCCACTCGAGCCCGCCGATTCTCAGTCCGCCGCCATCGGCTGCACCTGCGCCGGGCCTTTCAAGCGGCCCCAGGCATGCCACGCGTCGTAGGCAATGATCACCGCCGCCGCAAACAACAGGATGGCAACCACGATCATGGCCACCGCTCCGAGCAGGTTAACGGTCTGCGAGGCGATTGTCGAGTTCGACAATATGCTGGCGTACAGGTTGTAGGCGGTCACGATGATAGCCGCCATGGTCGTGATGTACATGAAGAGCATGGGCCAGAACGCATATCGCGGACTGCGCCCCACCGACTTAAGCCAGAGGCTGACGATCAGCAGACTCAGCGCGGCCATCAATTGGTTGGAGGCCCCAAACAGTTGCCACAGGTAGATCCAGGTTCCACTGAGAACCAGAAGCATTGTCAAGCCCATGGAAATGATGGCGGAAATGTGCGGATTCTTGAAGCCAAGCCACATGTCACCCAGCCATTCGCCCAAGGTGACGCGCATGACACGAAAGACCAATTGCACCATGGTCAGCACGATCACCACGAACACGCCGAAGCCAAGTGCAGTTCCGTAGGCCGGCTGGATCCCACCGAATGTGACCAGTCCTAGCAGCTTGCCGACGCCGCCGGCGAACGCTCCTGCTCCCGCTCCGCCGGCAATGGAAACCGCTACCAACGCGAGCAAGGCGAGCGCATTTTCGGTGAACATGCCACCGCCGCCTACTGGCAAGGCATCGGTCTCATATTCCAGTTGCCTCGCGGTGCCGATGGAACCGACCAGCGAGTGCCAGCCCGAGATGGCGCCGCATGCGATGGTCACAAACAGCATCGGCCAGATCGGCTGGATCGCCGGCAGGTTCTGAAGAACATGTCCGGCGGCATCCTTCGCTTGTGTCATGGGAACCCAGGTCCCAAACACCTTCGTCTGGAAGGTCACAGCCTGAGCCATGACCGCGTTCCCGAGCAGTCCGCGGAGTCCCGCTACGATTGCACCCAAGGCGGAGAAGCCGATGGTGAGGAAGGTGATCCAGAAGCCGATATAGTTTGTGGGCTGAGCGAAGCGCCAGATCGGCAACACCGTCCCCAGATACGAGAAGCCGAAGATAAATAGGCACCAGAAGATGAACGAGGGCAGCATCTTGATGGCGCCCCCGCCAGCCACGTACTTCGGCACAATCTGGCCTTGGGCATTGACCGTCATCGCCGCCAGGCGCGGATCCGACTTGGTGGGATCGACGACGGTGTAAAGAGGCTGTCCGCCGGTGAGCTGGTTAACGGCTCCATTCAGCTTCTCCACCAGAGAATTGACGGGACCACCGAATACGACGGCAGCTCCAGGCGTACCGGCCGGCGTAGTCCCCTTCACCGTGGACATGCCACGTGCACCCCACGCCATCGCCCCCATGGTCAAGCCAACCGCAAGCACAGTAACCACTATCAGGTCCATCTTCCAGCGATAAAGCATCTGCCCCATCACCAGGCCCATGATGGCCAGAACGAAAATGCCGAACGGAACATCGGCCCGCGGGTCGAAGATGCCGGCCATGATTCCCACGAACGCCCCGGCCAGCAGCAGCAGATAAAAGAAGATGAACACAAAGAGGATGACGCGAGCGCGCGGCGCAATCAGCCGGTGGGCAATTGCTGACAACGAATTGCCGTCATTACGCACGGCCACCATAATGGCGGAGTAATCGCTCGCCCAGCCAAGGAAGGTAACGCCCAGGGTAAGCCAGAGCAGCGAAGGCAACCACCCCCAGAGTGCGACCGCGGCAATTGGGCCTACGATAGGACCGGCAGCAGCAATCGATTTAAAGTGATAGCCATAGAGCACATTGCGGCTCGTAGGCATGAAGTCGACCCCGTCCATGTACATGCGCGCGGGAGTAGCCTTCTTGGCATCGGGTTTAATTACGTTTTGGTCGATTCGGCGGGCATACCCTGTATAGCCAAGCCAGATCATGACCGCCCCGAGAATCGCGATAACCGGGGCATTCATAGGCCGCTTGGAGAGGGCATAGCCGCCGCCTACTAGAATGGGGAGGAGAATCAGAACCAGAATCGTGGCCCGATGTTTCATATCCAGCCTCCTGCGGCGAAGAGAGCCTGAAAACTAGAAGACCCAAGACCGAGGTAAAAGGTCTCCTTGAGCCGTTATTTCAAATCCGGCCAGGACGGGCGCCGCAACCATTATAGAATCTCGCATCAACTGCTCCGATTCCGGTGATCGATATCACCGGCCTCAGTGACAAAAGTTGGGTTTAGAGCAGACTGGAAACAGAACAGCAAGCCTTTGAATGGCCGCCTTGCAGACGCGTCAACAATGCCGGGCAATTCTATGCCGCTCACCGACACGGAAACAGCGTCTTCGATTGCGGTAGGTATTGTGGTCAAATCCATTAGCTTCTCCTCCTGCCTACCTTGCGGGAGGCTTGATTCGCCATTTGTGGCAGACTCAAGGTCGATTTATGACGAGCTATACCTAGTCGGCGCCATTCGTCGCACCCATCTCATCCTTTTGCCGTGGGAGTCGAGGAGAGGATCGTGTCCGAAGTCTCGCTTGAGGGAATTCGCCCAACAGCGAGGTTTCGGGCGCTGCTTTTGCTCTTGTCCGAGAATCACGAAGATGGCTGATGAGGTTTGCCTTATAGTTCGCGGGGCGAGTAATCCAAAACTACGAAGAGCGTGCTGATAGCGACCGCCGACTAATCCTCCAAAGTAAATACGATGCTGAAAATGCTGAAGCCAGCAATTCTGCGTCGTGAAAATTCAGCTCATGCGGACGTCGCAACCCTGTTTCCGTCAAAGATCAACAATAACGTTTGCGTTTGGCTGTGAGCAGCACACAAGCACATTCCCCGGGGCGGGCTTCTCGAGTGGTTCGGGTTGATAACTAATCGAGCCGCTAATCAGACCAGCCATGCAAGTGTGGCACACGCCGGTCCGGCACGACCATCTGACCGGAACATCGCACGCTTCAGCTAGTTCGAGCAAACTTCCGAATTTAGGATCCCATGCGACAGTGATCCCGCTACGCGCGAACGATACTGAGGGGCCGGGCCCGGCGGCCCCTTGCGGCAGGTGCGGCGTATGAGCAACCCGCGCCACACCAGGTGTAATAGCTTCCAGGGTACCGAAGATTTCCATGTGCACGTTCTCGGCGAGCACACCCCAGCTCCGAAGTCCCTCGCCCATGTTCTGTAAGAATGAAGATGGGCCACATAGATAATAATCACCGTCGCGAGGTACACCCAGCTTTTCGAGCAGAGCTACTTCAATGTGCCCTGGAACATTGAAGTCCAGCCCTAGTTGGTCAGTTGCAGTAGGCCTGCTGTACACGATGTAACTTCGTTCGCGAGAGAGCTGCTTTAGTAGAGAACGCGATTCTTCCGCGAATGGATGATCGCCGCGATTGCGCGCTCCGTAGATCCACCAGACCTGCCGTTGTGATCTTTCCGCGGCGAGTGCGTGCAGCATCGACAATACGGGTGTCGCACCGACGCCGGCGCTTAGCAGAACAACAGGATTCTCGCCGGGTCGTAGAGTAAAACTTCCCCGCGGGGCGCTGACATCCAATACATCGCCTTCGCGCGCACGGTTGCACAGAAACGAACTTCCAATCCCATTCGATTCACTCTTGACGCTGATGCGGAAGTGATCGACTCCTGGCAGGTCCGACAACGAATAGCTGCGAAGAACCGGCGGTTTATCCGGACCCACTTGCAACCGCACAACAACAAATTGACCCGGCTGGGCGACAGGAAGGAGTTCTCTTTCGATCGGCACCAGAATGAAGGAGGTCACGCTATTGCTCTCCTTACGGATACGCGCGATTCGCATCGGTTTGAATCCGGGCCACGCTGGCGCTTGCTCCTCATTTGCCAGCCCCGGATTCCCCTTCATGGTTATTGCCGCCGACTCTTGCTTGAGTATCGCCTGGAAAGAAGTTTGCCATCCCTTGCTGAGAGCTGGGATCCGGATCGCTCGTTGAAGTTGCTCGCGAGAATGCCCGGGCAAATACAGCAGAGCATCCGTGTCCGCGACCGTGATCCGTTCTGGACCATCGGCGACTTTTACGATGTCATCGCCCGGACCAACCTCTCCTTCCTGCAATACGCGAAAGTAAAACCCTGGTCTTCGGTGTGCCAGAAGCAGGGCTGGCATGCGAGGCTCGTTCATGCGAATGCCGACTCGGTAGCACGTTACGCGCGGTTGGGTCACTTCAAATATTGCATCACCAATGCTGTACCGATCACCGATGCAGACCTCTCCATCAAGAAGCCCCTCAACGGTGAAATTTTCTCCGAACTGGCCGAGACTAAAATCATTGCGACCCAGGAAGTGCTCCCAGTAGTGGTAGGAGTCCATCTGATAAACAAATACGGCGCGCTGCTCCCCACCGTGACCGGCGAGATCTGCCTGCGCGTCGCCATCAATATTGAGCTTGCGCACCATCCGCCGATCATTCACCGGTCGTTTCCAGACCGCCGTTCGGACCGTCTTGCCATTCCATGTCACGTCGCGTGGAAGACCGACGTTAACTGAGAGCAACCGGGGCATCAGAACCTCCTCCTCGCAACCCGAGGCGCCTTAGTGCTCGGGGATCGCCTACGGCCATAGTGTGACCCATTTGGGGAATTTCTTCATTCCCCTCGCAAGAATCCTGTAACGGTGATCGCCGTCACTGCGTTTATCCCTGTGACCCGGGTGTAATGGGCTGTGCGGGTCCTCAAGGGCCTCTACATAACGGAGAACGACATGATCTCGGGAAGCGTAACGTTAACTCAACCCCTTGGCAATAATCGCCAGTTCATAGCTACCAGCGGCACCGGACACCATTTCCTGATTGACGACGCGGCAGGCAACACCGCCGCGAAGCCCATCGAGCTTGTTGCCATTGCGCTGGCGGGATGCACGGCGTTCGACGTCATCAACATCCTGCGCAAGAAGCGCCAGCAAGTCACGGGTTACGAGGTGAAGGTGGAAGCCGACCAGGCGCCGACTCCACCGCAAGTCTTCACCCAGGTACGGATTCACCACATCGTCAGTGGTACCGACGTTTCGGCGCAGGCGTTGGAAGACGCTATCCGGCTCTCCGAGGAGAAGTATTGCTCCGTGGGCGGTATGGTGAAGCTGAGCGCCGAGCTGCACACATCGTTCGAAATCGTGCCGGCAATGGAGCCATCGTTGGTAGAGGCGTAGGGATGGCGGCCACGTTCAACACACCAACGCCGAAGGCGGAGCGAATCTCATGGCGGCCAACGCTGGCGAAGCTGGCTTTGCTGGCGGCGATTGCCGCGGTATTGCTCCCGATAGCAGCGGCGCAGACAGTGACTCCGCTAACGCTGCCGCAAGCCGTCAGCATGGCTCTGGAGAAGAATCCGCTCCGTAAGGCGGCACTGGCCGATACCCGCATTTCCACCGTTGCTGTCCGAGAAGCCCGCTCGCCGCTGATGCCGAAGATCACCTTCAGCGAAAGCGCGCTGCGCGGCAACGATCCGGTGTTTGTCTTCGGCTCGCGCCTGCGCAGCAGGACTTTACCCTCGCCGACTTCGCGCTCAACCGGCTCAACCGGCCAACTCCGATCAGCAACTTCTCCAGCCGCTTCTCCGGCCAATGGAGTCCGGCGGACGAACAAACGCCTGCGGTGCAGACTTCGGCGGCAGCAGCAAGATCAATCGAAGGGACAAATTCCGTCTCCCGAAGGCAGCAATCTTGCACTCTCGACACCAGCGGCAGCTCGAATGTGTGGCTGGTGGAAAAGCGCTGAAGAGCACGCGGATTTGCCCGGCTAGCGGCTAGCGCCCGCGGTCCAATTACTCGGAACTCCTCTTGTCGTCTCGCGGCATATTCGAGCCTACCTCGACAGCTTGACGGCACGGCTGGAGGACTGGACAGGCGCGGTGTCGTGGTCTTCGAAAGTATCCTGGTGCTTGGGCCATTCGACCTGCGGTAGTTTGGCCAGAAGACGCGCGCACCGGTTCCAGCGGAGCAACGCGTCATCGTTCTCGGGCGGTCGAATCTTTTCCGCCGCCTCAAAATGATGCATCGCTTCCTGAAACAACATGCTCACGGCGTGCGCTGGGTGGGCGGCACGCATCTCCGCTTTGGCGCGGCGCTCGAGAAGTAGGCCCATGTAGTACTGCCTTTCATAGGGGTCGGCCAGTTTCTCGAACATTGCCTCCGCTTCGGAGTAGCGGTCTGAACCCTGGCCGGTAAACTCATCGGTGATAGCTAGTCCGAGAATGCGCAGGGCGATCTGGTTCTCCGGATCGACGGCCAGAATGTCATGACAGATAGATTCCGATTCCTCGGGCTCTTTCAGGGTGCGGTAGAGTTCGGCCTTCGAAATTGCCTCCCGAATGCCGTTCTTCGAAATCGTCTTGAGCTTAAGTTCCACGATGCCCTCCCTGCGCTGGGCTAAACTGAGCCGCGCCTATGGCGCTGGATCTTCGCCCGGTAAACTCTACCCAACGAATTCCGAGTTCCCGTGCTCTAAAGTCGCGTAGCATTTCTTGTCTGGCGCTATGCAACATTCCACAACAAATAAGCCGCTATTACCGTTCCCAACGCGGCTCCTCCATAGCATAGACCGAAGATCAGTCCAGTAAGATGCTTTACTTTGAGACCGTCATAAAGCGTGTAGCGGAAGCGATGTGCCCAGTGAAACAACGGAAGCGAGCACAGTGCGAACAAGTACAAGCGCACTAAGGGCATTCTTACCAGAGACATCAGATTTTCGTAGGTGGGGGACTGTAACCACCCCAACGGAAACGCCAGCCCAAACAGAAACAGATGTACGGGTATGAAGATTGCCGAGATGACCCCACCAGCGCTGAATAGCATCCAGAAGAAAGCTTCGTTGGACTCGTGTTTAGCCATTCTTGCCTCTCAACGCCCTAACGCAGAACCAGCCAGCCGATGAATATTGATACCACCACCCACGCCACGTAACTTGGCGCGGCAACCATAATCGCCGGCAGTCGCTTTCCGCCCAATCGAACGGGCATTGCACTGGGTGCGAGGTTGAACCAGGTAATCGTGTGGAAAACGATGAAGAAGAAACTCACAACGTTAAGCACGATGACTAGCGGGTTTCGCATCTCTTGCTGAAAATGCGCATAGGACTCAGGGCCGTTGCGCAGCGCGCTGATCAGCAGCAGGGTTTCAATGACGAATACCGCGACGAACACGCTGCTAAGTTCGCGCAGGATGAACTTCAAGTAGTGCCACTCGCCCAACCACCAGTAAACCGAGACGCGCGGGCGGTACCATCGCGGATGGAACTCCGTGTAGCTCGGTGTGGACTTAAGCGTTTCCTGCTTCGCTGCTGGCATGCTTGGTATCTTGACCTCTCGGCGTAACAAACGATTTCAGCCAGTCGATAACCGCCGTAATCTTGTACTGCTGTATAGCGCCCGCCGGATCGACATGTTTGGGGCAGACGCGGGTACATTCCCCTACGAAGGTGCATCCCCAAACGCCGTCGGGATGCGCCAGCACCACGGTACGTTCTGCCGAACCCTGGTCCCGGGAATCCATGTTGTAGCGTTGGGCCAGAGCGATCGCAGCCGGACCAACAAAAATCGGATCCAACCCGACCACCGGACAAGCCGCATAGCACAGCGTGCAGTTAATACACATGCTGAATTGCTTGTAACGGTCCAACTGTTCAGGTGTTTGCAGGAACTCGCCCTGGCTGAGAGGTGGCTCATCCTTGCGAATCAGCCACGGCTTCGCCTTCTTGAGCTTGGCCAGAAAATCACTAAGTTCGGTGACTAGGTCACGCACAATGGGGAAATAGCGCAGGGGCTCCACGCGAATCTTGCTTCCGCTGCGAGCGTAGCTCGAGAGAAAGGTGGCGCATGTTAGCTTCGGCTCTCCGTTCACCATCATCCCGCAGCTCCCGCAAATTCCCATGCGGCAAGACCAGCGATAGGTGAGCGACCCATCAACCGTGTCTTTGATGTAATTGAGCGCGTCGAGCACCACCCATTCCTTATGAACCGGCACCTCGTAGCTTTGGAAGTGTGGTTCCTGGTCGAGCTCCGGAGAGTAACGCGCTACCTCGAGAACGATCTTTTCAGCCATCTCAACCCGTCCGCTCCGCGGTTTTTGTTTGCGATTGCTGTTGCGCCTGTTGGCCGTAGACTCGCTCACCTGGCGGCCAGCGCGTGATCTTCACCGGCGAGTATTCCACGCGGGAGGTCCCATCCGGGTTGCGATACAGCAGTGAGTGCGCCAGGAACTTGCTATCGTCGCGAGCCGGGAAGTCACTGCGCTGATGAGCGCCGCGTGACTCAGTTCGATGCAGCGCCGACTTCACGATCGATTCCGCCACATCCAGCATGAATCCAAGTTCCAGGGCCGACTCCAACTCTGTGTTGAAGGTGTGGCTGCGATCATCGAGTTTGATGTCCAGGTAGCGTTGCTGGAGCTCCTGCAGCCTGTCGAGCCCCTCCCTCAGCAAGGAGTCTTCGCGATAGATCCCGGCACTTTTCTCGATAGTCGATTGCATCTCCGTGCGAATCGTCGCGATGCGGTCCCGGCCGCCAGTCTTGTTGAGGAACTCCGAATTAAGTCTCTTTCGCTCGTCGGCGGCTTGAGACAAGACGGCTCCGTTAGCAATGTTCTGCTGCGATGCATATTCGGCGGCAGCCCGGCCAGCGCGCGCGCCGAACACCACGCACTCGGGAAGAGAATTCGATCCCAGGCGGTTAGCGCCGTTGATGCTGACACAGGCCACCTCGCCCGCGGCAAATAAGCCTGTCAGCGGAGTAGCTCCTTCGATGTCGGTGCTGACGCCGCCCATCATGTAATGCACTACTGGACGGACGGGAATCAGCTCGCGGACAGGGTCGATGTTCTGGTACTTCTGGCAGAGCTCGCGGACGAAGGGTAGCCTTGCATCGATCAGCTTCTCTCCCAGATGGCGCAGGTCCAGGTGCACCACCGGGCCATGCGGCGTCTGAATGGTACGACCCTTGCGTTCTTCGTGCACAAACGCTTGCGACAGACGGTCGCGCGGCCCCAGTTCCATGGAGCGCAGCACAGGCTTAGGTTCCGGCGTCCCCAGGTTGTAATCCTGGAGATATCGGTAGCCGTCCTTGTTCAGCAGATAGCCTCCCTCAGCACGCGCTGCTTCGGTAATGAGAATGCCGGTGAAAGGAAGGCCAGTAGGGTGGTACTGCACAAACTCCATGTCCTTCAGTGGAGCGCCGGCGCGGTAGGCGAGCGCCATGCCGTCGCCGTTCTTGATATTGGCGTTCGTCGTGAAGGGAAAAACGCGCCCGCAGCCGCCGGTGCATAAAATGACCGCCTTCGCCAGGATCGCCTGGATCTTGCCGGACATTAGCTCGATCGCAACAACGCCCTGCACGCGTTCGTTATCCACCAGCAACTTGGTGACAAACCACTCATCGTAGCGAGTGATGGGGTCGTATTTCAGGGTGGTCTGGAAGAGCGTGTGCAGCATGTGGAAGCCGGTCTTGTCGGCAGCGAACCACGTGCGCTTCTTCTTCATGCCGCCAAAGGCGCGAACTGCAATGTGTCCGTCCGGCTCACGGTTCCACGGACACCCCCACCGCTCCAGTTGCAACAACTCCTGCGGAGCTTCGCTGACAAAGGCCTCAACCGCGTCCTGATCGCTGAGCCAGTCACCACCGGAGATGGTGTCGTAAGCATGCTCGTCGAGGCTGTCATCAGGCTTGGCAACCCCAGCAGCGCCACCTTCGGCCGAAACCGTATGGCTGCGCATGGGATAAACCTTTGACACCACCGCCACCCTGAGTTTCGGATTTATCTCCGCTGCGGCGATCGCCGCGCGCAGTCCCGCTCCGCCACCGCCCACCAACAGAACATCATGTGAAGAAGCTTCCACAATCCTCCAACTAAGGCCGGCTCACGCCCGCACATTTTGCTACCGGGGTAAGGGAAAAGCAAATGGAATCTGCGTCCGGATGTAATCCATGTTGCAAAGATTTTGTAAGCGCGACTACGGCATATCGAAAGTCCGGCAATGCACCGACTTCGAAATCGAGCCATGCCGCAATGCGACCGCGAGCACGGATGAGCCAAGCCAATGCACACAAAATATACTGAGCCTGGCGATTTCGCCGCTCGCTCAAGATGCAGCTAGAGGAGAATAAACCACGCGCCAGGAAGAGGTGTTGTCGCAACGTCCGCCGCTTGTAATGATCGTCTTCGCGGATGCCGATGCGGTCCGCACCACGCTTATCATGGACCTGCCCGGCGGCGGCCAGAAGGATGCCAATTTGGATGGGTCCGGAAAGTCTGTATCTAGCCGATTCTCCGCAGTGCTCACTTGCCGAAGGACTGTGACAGGCTGTAACCCAGCAGCACGAGGTAAATGGCCGCAAAGGTCAGCGGGATCACCCGCTCCAGATGGGTAACTCCCGTATGCCGTCTTGCCTTTTCGTCATGAGCAGAGCGCCACTCACAGCGGAACGGAGCCACCGGAAGAAAGCTCTCCAGTTGGTGAATGACCTTGTACTTGCTGGCCCCGAGATTTCTGTAGAACACCACGAGAGAGTACCAGGTGAAGGAGACCAGAAGGCCCGCAACCGGAACAATGGCAAGCCAGAAGCCGCTCAGGCGCTGCGAGGAGGCAACGCCGAAGACGGTGAGCAGGAATGAATTGACCGTCAGCAGATAATTACCGGTCGTGATCCGGCGGTCAGTCACCTTCTGGGCCGACTCCACGTAAAGCTTGTACTGCTCCAAAAGATCTGCCTGAAAGCTCTCTCCATAGCTCGTCTTCGGATTGCTGATGAGTTGGTTTGGCTGCTCCCGGTCTTCGTCTAGGCTCATGGTGCCGGATCCCCTCCCGCCGTCGCTTCCTAACTTATACGGTACGGACGGCTGGCGGTGGGAAATGGTAATGAAGTCCTCTACCACGGTAGCGATGCTATAAAGGCCGCCAAGTCGATCGTAGAGGGAGGGCTTTTCTGTATGCATCATGCATCTTCGCAGGAGGGTAGTTTTGACCAGCCACAGGCGCAGATTCTTAAAGCGGGAGCAGATTTCCAGCAATTTCGAGATCGTTTAGCGTAACTAAAAGATTTTAAGCTTCTTACGGCGACAAAATGCCCAGAACCCTCCTCTTGACAACAAGAATGACTTGAACAAAACTGACACTCGCTAAGGAGGCGCAGCTCCTTAGCGCCCGCCCTTCGCCTTCGAACAAATCAGTTTCAAGTTTTTCGGGAGCGATAGCTCATTCGGGAAGAAAATCTGCTACCAGTGCCATACGCTTGTGACGGCAAGAGACTTTATTGTCACGAGCTATCCCCGAAGGTAAATGGAGAGTAGCAGTAAGTGCGTTTCAACAATGGCTGAAAATTCATAGGAGGATTTATGGCAACGACAACAGTCGCAGTAGGAACGATGAAAGTGGCGCAGGTTCCCAGGCCGGGGGCGGATTTCCAGATCGTCGAACGCGAGATTCCTATGCCGGGCGCAGGATACGTGCGGATCAAGGTGAAGGCTTGTGGTGTTTGCCACAGTGACGTGCTCACGAAGGAAGGCTCCTGGCCCGGAATTCAGTATCCTCGTGTTCCTGGACACGAAATCGCAGGAATCATCGATGAAGTAGGCGCCGGTGTTTCCGCGTGGAAGAAGGGACAGCGTGTCGGGGTCGGCTGGCATGGCGGTCATGACAACACGTGTCGTGAGTGCCGGCGCGGAGATTTTCGCAATTGCCGGAACGTGAAAGTTTGTGGCATCAGCTACGACGGTGGATACCAGCAATACATGGTGGCTCCCGTCGAAGCACTGGTGGCGATACCGGAAACGCTAAGCGACGCCGAAGCAGGACCGCTGCTGTGCGCCGGCATTACTACGTTCAACGCGTTGCGGCACAGTGGTGCACTGCCCAGCGACCTTGTCGCGGTGCAGGGTATCGGCGGTCTGGGTCACCTCGGAGTTCAATTCGCAAACAAGTTTGGTTATAAGGTCGCGGCGATCGGGCGCGGCCCCGAAAACGCGTCACTCGCAAAGAAACTCGGGGCGAACGTGTATATCGACAGCCAAGCGACGAACGCGGCCGAGGCGTTGCAACAATTGGGCGGCGCAAAGGTAATTCTAGCGACCGCGCCAAGCTCGAAAGCGATGTCCGAGCTTATCGACGGTCTGGGACCGAATGGCAAGCTTATGGTGATCGGTGCCACATTCGATCCCATTGAGGTCACGCCGGTACAGCTCATCAATGGAAGTCGAACGATCCAGGGCTGGGCCGCGGGAACACCAGCCGATTCCGAGGATACACTGCGCTTCGCCGAACTCACCGGCGTGCGTCCTATGATTGAAACCTATCCGCTGGAAAAGGCGGCCGAGGCTTACGCGCGCATGATGAGCGGCAAGGCACAGTTCCGCGTCGTTCTGACGATGTGAGGTCGGCAACCACGAGAAATACTGCGAGCACTGGTTCGACGAGTTCTGCGCGAAGCGCCGTCGGGAAAAGCCGCTCCAACGTTTGTCTTTCACGGCATCAAAGATCCGAACAGGGGCAATCTTGATCGCGTTCAGATCATCAAAATTTCCACTAAGCACGGCAAGAGCAAGGAAGACGTGTACGACGTGGTCTGGAGTGGAGACCGTAAGCCCGATCCGAAAACCGGGAAAATTCCAGCGGTCGGCAACACAGTTGACGTGAAGACCGCTACCTATACGAACTCAATCGGCGCAACCGAATTGATTGGTGAGTGGACCGACCCGTCGTTCGATCCCAAGGTGCACGCGACTTACTACGCCCGCGTGCTCGAGATTCCCACGCCGCGCTGGTCCACGTATTGGGCGGCAAAGCTGAACCTGCCGCCGAACCCGCATGTCGCGGCCACTGTCCAGCAGCGCGCCTGGACATCGCCGGTCTGGTACACCCCGGCGAAACCGTAGGAGTTGCTTCTTGAATGAGTGAAGTTTCTGTAGGAGTCGCCCCGGATCAGCAAGATTCGGTCCCGCGATTCAGGCTTGGGAGTTCCTTCTGTCCTGTCCTCAAGCGCTGGCTACGCGAGCCGTTGCTGCATTTCCTGCTGCTGGGGCTCGTGTTGTTCGCGGCGTATGCATACATGCAGCGTGGCCGCGGAGGAGTCGAGTCTTCGAAGCAGATCGCCCTCAGCCTCGACGACCTTCGCACGATGGACATGTACTTTGAGTCGCAATGGCATCGCCAGCCGACTCCCGCTGAGTTTCAAGCTATGGTGGAAGACAAGGTGCGCGAAGAGGTTCTCTATCGCGAGGCGCTGGCGATGGGCCTCGATAAGGACGACACCATCGCCCCGCCGCGCACGAGGTCAAAGCTGTTCTCTGCATTGAATTGTCCGACCGTTACTCTCCGGTCGCGGGTTTGCGGGAGATCAGGGCGTAAAGCTGGCTGCAAGAAGGGCGGGTGATTTACCCGCCCAATGTCCCACTGGTCAGGCTTTCTTGCCGGCTGCCATTTTCTGAGCTTTTATGCGGACGAAGGCGTAGTTCAGCTGCGGAAGCGAGTTGAATTCAGCAGCCTTGGTGTACAACTCCTTTGCCTTCGCGCCGTCCCCTTTGCTTTGATATGCCTGGCCCAGGCGATACAGGTTCCGGGGGTCTTGCTGGTTGGCCTGCTGGAGTTCCGCAATGGCCTTGTCGTAATCTTTCTCAGCCAGAGCGATTCTGCCATCCAATTCATGGACCTGCTTTAACTGCGCTGGGTTCTTGGATAGTGCGGCGCCCTGCTGGAATTCTTCCGCCTCACGTTTGGCTGCCGCGTAATCTTTTTTCGCGAGATCCAGCCCAGCCAGATTGAAGTGGTGGACGAGCTTCGCGTTGTCCTTGATCTCCTGCGAAAGACTTGAACCTTCGATCAGCTGTAAAGAACGGTCGAATTGCTGTTTTGCCTGGTCCAAGTCTGGGGTCTGGGCAAGAATATTGCCCTTGGCCTGGAGGTCAGCTGCCATGGCTGCCGCGTCGTTTTTCTTTTCCGCCACAGCAAATTCCTTGTCCAATTGTTGGGCGGCCTCGTCGAACTTGCCACTATCCGAGGCCACGACGGCCATGCCGAAGAGGGCGGTACGGAGTTCGCCGTCATTGCGTGCCTGATTCGCCATCTGCTGCAGTTCGTCGTCGGCCTGCGTAGGTTTGCCCATATACATGAGGTCGGCGGAAATACCGAAGTGCGACGGCATAAAGTGAGGGTCAATCGAAAGAGCCTTGCGGTATTGCGCAATTGAGTCGTCGAACCTGCCCATCTTGAGCAGCAGTTCAGCGTAGGAATCGTAGGGATTCGGATCGCTAGGAATCAATTCGATGTATTTCGTGAAGGCCTTCTCAGCGTTTGCGTAATCACCTTGCTGCCGGTATGCATAGCCGAGAATGTTGTAGGCCGGTGAGTAGCTTGGCGCCAGCTCAGTGGCTTTCTTGTATTGCTCAATCGCCAGGTCGAAATTCTGCTGGCCGAAATAGTAGTTGCCCAGGGTGAAATGCGCCCGTTCGTCGTTTGGGTATTCGGCGACCAACCTGTCCAGAGCGGCCTTTTGTTTTACAGCGTCGCCGTTGGCGCCCGCTTCAGTGGCGAGGATGAATAACTTCTCTCCGTCCGAGGTTTTGTCGGCGAGGCTCACTGCCTTGTTCAGATGTTCGAAGAACTCTTTGGCCGTGGGAGAATTGTTAGCCCTGGCTAGCTCAGCGGTAGCGAAATCGGGATCGAGCGCAATAGCCTTATCGAAATGCTGCAGAGAATCCTGGGCAAGCAGCTTCTCGGATAGGTCACGGCCTTGCAAGAATTCGGCTCTCGCGTCGTTTGACTTGGTGGTAATGGCGACCTTGCCAGAATCGGACGAAGGAGCAGGGTTTCCGCTGGCGCTCGTCTTGCTGCACGCCGTCCACGCGGCGACGATCAACACAAGGGTCGCTACTAAAACGGCTCGCCTCGATACGTTTGGGTACATGGCAGTACCTCCTTTGAATTTTGAGTTCGGGTCAAGCCCGCAAATTGGGAAGCAGTTGTGTTGCTGGATGCTGGAGCATGCGGTGCTCATGACTCCTCTGCCCCGCATGTACCCTCAATCAGTTGGGATTTCGCAGATCCCTCGTAGTTCGTAGACGTTCACGAGCATGCTTAGCGAGCGAGGCTGGTACGGGTACTGTTGGTTCAGGGACGAAATGCTACATAACATCCCGTAACAGCGAGATTCGAACGTCTATCCGCTGGAAGTTGGTCTACTCATGCGAAGCCGATTTTCCAACAACTGAGCTTGGCGATGCGGTCAAGTGTCGAATAGCCGACGACTCGAGCCGGCCAGAGGGCGGGGATTGAGTCTGGCATGTCTGCCGACGACGCCCGCGCCGCAGCCCGTCGCAGGTTCGGCAATGTGACTGCATTGCGAGAGCGAAGTCACGTGGCATGGGGTTGGGAGTGGCTCGAACACCTGACACAAGACGTGAAGTACGGCGTGCGGGCGATGTTGCGCGACCCGGGAACCACACCTGTAGCCTTGTATTCGCTCGCCGTGGGAATCGGCGCCAACACCGCGATCTTCAGCCTGGTGGATACGGTGATGCTCAAATCTCTGCCCGTGAAGGGACCTTCCCGGCTGGTGTTGTTTGGAGACGGACTTGACCAGGGCATCAGCGATGCGTTCCGGAATCCCTGGCTCTCACATACCCGTTCTATCGCGAGGCGGCCGAGCATATAGGCGCTGTCCCCATCTGAAGTGTTGCTCTTTATGCTGAAATTAGGTCGCTGCTGAGGATAAGTGTTCGCAGCCTCTTCTCCCCTAGCGGACGAGCCCGGGAGCCGCGCACATTTGGAAAAGACAATGACGAACCCCTCTCACGGCGGTTGCATCCAAATGTCGGCTGCAACTGCTGCTACAACGTGCGTAACGAGGAGCATATGGAAGATCCAATCATCACTTTTGGAACAGGGTCGGATGTCGATTCAACTTGCGGTTCGGCCCCCGCACCGGACCGGCAGCCTGCGGACGAGAAAATACAGAAGGTGCTCGACAAAGCTCTGTACGGCGGAGGTCACCCGTCGGCGCAAAAGATCAGGAATTTCTTGAATGGCACGTGGCTCGGCGAACCTTTACATGTCGTACTCACTGATGTGCCCGTAGGGGCCTGGACCGTTGCAATGGCGTTTGATGGTCTGGACCTCGTCTTCGACCGCCGCGAGTTCGCGCGGGCGTGCGAAACGTCGATCGGAATCGGGTTGCTCGGGGCGACAGGCGCAGCTGTAACCGGAATGACAGATTGGTCTGATGTTGATCCTCCGGCTCGTCGCCTTGGATTGATCCATGGTCTTCTCAACTTGAGTGGCGCCGCATTATTTGCAACGTCGCTGTTCCTGCGAAAAAAGAAATCTCGTAAGACGGGTCGCATCGTTGGCGTTCTGGGCTATGCGGTTATGGGCTACGCAGCCCACCTTGGCGGCAAGTTGGTGTATGAGCACAGAGTAGGCGTTGACCGCACGGATGGCCAGGTATTCCCAAAGGAGTTTGCCGCCGTTCTGCCTGAAACAAGTTTGATGAACGACAAACTTACCCGAGCAATTTACCAGGGCACGCCAATTCTACTTGTCCGTCGCGGAGATCGTCTGTTTGCCATGGCTGAAACGTGCTCCCACTTCAGCGGGCCGCTGTCAGAAGGCAAACTCGAAGGGGATACCGTTGTTTGCCCTTATCACTTCTCGCGCTTTGCATTTGAGGATGGCCGAGTACTCGACGGGCCAGCCGTTCACCCACAACCGTGCCTGGAAGTCCGGACACGGAATGGACAGATCGAAGTGCGACATACACCTGTTCCGAGCTGAAAGCTGCACAACTGACTGATAAGTCTAGCTACCGACTCATGGCTGACAGTTGCTTTCTCCTGCCTAACCGCCTTACGAGTGGACGTGCCTCGTAACCCGTAAACAGAACTGATTACGCGCAGCATCTGCTGCGACGGAGGATATAGAACGCTCCCCTCGGACTTCCGGTACAGCGATCTTCGCCGATCGAGGATGCTGCCCGATCGCGACCAATCCACATGCTGCCGGCGACGAGGAGCTTTTGGACTTAGGCGGTTGGGAAGCAACGTCCAGCTTCCGGACGCGTGGCCGGATAACGGGAGGTTGGCCCGAAACCATCTTCGCCGAGATCACCGGCTCCGCCGCCGTAAGCACCATCAGGTTTCGGGAACATCTCGCAACCATTGTTCGTATGTGCCGAGAGGGCTCGACATGCAAATTTTGCGGCAAGATATTGGCTACGCTCTCCGCCAAATGCGTCAGTCGCCTGTGTTCGCCCTGACGGCCATGCTGACGCTGGCCCTGGGCATTGGCGCGACTACGGCCATCTTCTCGCTGATTCACACGGTCATGCTAAAGTCGCTGCCAGTGGTGGATCCTGCAACCCTCTACCGTATCGGCGACGGGCAGGATTGCTGCGTGGAAGGCAGTCCGCAGGACAACTGGGGCATGTTCTCCTATCCGTTCTACCTGCGCATGAAAGAAAACACGCCGGAGTTCGCCGAGCTGGCGGCTTTTCAAGCAGGCCGGTGGCGCTTCAGCGCGCGGCGCAGTGACACCGATCGTGAGGCTGAGCCCCTCAGCGGAGAGTTTGTCAGCGGGAATTATTTTTCTACGCTGGGCGTAGGAGCTTTCTACGGACGCACGATTCTTCCGTCCGATGACCAGCCCTCGGCGCCGCCGGTCGCCGTGCTCAGCTATCGTGCGTGGCAGCAGCAGTACGGCTCGGATCCAAGGATGGTCGGCTCCTCTTTTGTTCTCGATGCCCATCCAGTGACCATCATTGGCATTGCTCCTCCGGGCTTTTTCGGCGAAACGCTGCGCAGCGATCCTCCGGAACTCTGGCTGCCGCTACAGCAGGAGGCGTTGTTCCGCGGCAAGAACTCTCTGCTGCATGAATTCAGCGCCTGGTTGCGGGTTATCGGCCGGCTACGTCCCGACGCCTCGCCCAATGCTTTGCCTGCGCGGCTCACCGATCTTCTGCGCCTCTGGTTGGTGAATGACAGCGGCATACCTGCGGAGTGGATGGCGGGGCTCAAGGCCGATCTTCCCAAGCAGGTCATCAAAGTTGTGCCGGCGGGAGCGGGCGTAGGTGAGATGAAAGAAGATTATGCCGCCAGCTTGCGCATCCTGCTCACCGTCTGCGGCCTGGTGCTGCTGATCGCCTGCGCCAATATTGCCAATCTCCTGCTCGCCCGCGGCGCCTCCCGTCGGGCACAAACCTCAGTTCGCCTGGCGCTCGGCGCTTCGCGCCAGAGGCTGGTCCGGCAATCGCTGACCGAAAGCCTGGTGCTTTCGATCTTCGGCGGCCTGGCAGGCTTGCTTCTTGCATACCTGGGAGTGAAGTTCATTGTGGCGCTCGCCTTCCATAGCGCCCACTTCGTTCCTATCGATGCGACGCCTTCTCTGCCCGTACTGGCGTTTGCTTTCGGACTGTCGCTGCTGACCGGCGCAATCTTTGGGACCGCCCCGGCATGGTTCACCTCGCACGCTGATCCCGCAGAGGCTTTGCGCGGCGCCAACCGCAGCACGGGCGACACTGCTTCGTTCTCCCAGAAGTTTCTGGTCGTTGTGCAGGCGACGCATTTCCGTGGTGCTGATTGCGGGTGCCGGCCTGCTGACCCGGAGTCTCTCGAACCTGGAGCATCAGCCGTTGGGCTACGAAACCGAAAACCGCGTCGCCATCTGGTTGACTGCGCCTTTTTCGTCCTATCCGCAGCCGAAGCTGGACGCCATGTATCGCGAGTTGCAGGACCGGCTGTCGCACATTCCCGGAGTGCAGCGGGCGGCGCTCGCCTTGTACACCCCGATGCAGGACAACTGGGGCGAGATCGTCATTCGCGAAGGACACGGTATGCCCAGCATGGACGAACAGGTGGGCTCTTCCTGGGACCACGTCAGCCCGGGATACTTGGAGGCGCTGGGTCAGCAGATTCTTCGGGGGCGCAGCATCAGCGAGCAGGACACAGCGTCCACGCAGAATGTCGCTGTGGTGGACGAGACCTTCGTCAAGAGGTTCTTCAAGCCCGGAGAAGAGCCTCTGGGCACACACTTCGGGCTGGACCTGCCGAAGTACAGCAGCACGTACACGATTGTTGGCATCGTGCGCAAGGCGAAGTATAACGACGCGGCCAACACCCGCCCTCCTCGCCCCATGTTCTTCGTGCCGCTGGCGCAGCGGGTCCACTATGACGAGCCGCTCATGCAGATGGTCGAGGACAGCACACACTTCATCGAAGGCGCAGTCCTGCAACTGCACGGCAAGCGTTGAGGGCCTGGAGCCGCAGGTCCGCCGGGTGCTGAGCGAAGTCGATCCGAACTTCACAGTGCTCAAGATGCAGCCGCTACAGGAGCAGGTCGATGCGCGATTCGATCAGCAGCGTGCAGTTGCGCAGATGACCGGGATGTTCGGTATTCTCGCGCTGATTCTGGCCGCAGTCGGGCTGTATGGCGTGACAGCCTACGCCGTCGAGCGGCGCACCAGCGAGATTGGCGTTCGCATGGCGCTAGGCGCAAATCGGAGCAATGTGATTCGCCTGGTTCTGCGAGGGGCGTTCCTGCAGATTCTGATCGGACTCGCTATCGGCGTTCCGATCTCCATCGGATGCTCGCGTCTGATCGCCGCGCAACTTTACCAGGTCAAGGGATGGGACCCGCTTGTGCTCGCCGGATCCATCGCTGCGCTGGGAGTCAGCGCGTTCCTGGCTAGTATCATTCCGGCGCAGAGAGCAGCGTCGATTAATCCGGTGAACGCCCTCCGTGCGGAATAGCCCGCATGCTTGATTCCTCGATCGAAGAAGACGGAAATTCCATCCACTGCTTTATAGCGGTGCAGAAATCAGTTTAACTCGCGAATTGCCTCTGTTGCATATTGTCCGCGACGCGATCCGATGCAGGAATTCGCCCGTCGCATCATCGCTGAACTTCAGAAAGGCGAGAACCCCTGGATTCGTCCTTCGGGCGCGGAGAAGGCCAGAGGTCAGTAGACATTGTTCAATCTGGTAACCGGCAAGCGTTACTGACGGCTGAGAACTGACGGCCCAAAACGCTAGTCCGTGGTGTTCTTCTTCAGGGTGGGATGTCCATCATCCTTCTGATCGGTCGAGTTGCCATCGTCCTTCTGACCGGCAGTGCCAGAGTCACCGCTGGGACTGGTGCGTCTGAGTAGCACCGGACGGGTCGGGTCGCCCTTTACGCCGCCCAAGTGGCGGCTGTTCTCTAAGCGGGCGAGACGTTCCTTGACGTCCTCGAACTCGCTGGTGTCAACCACGTACTCACTGCGGTCAGGCAGGTACTTCCGGATTTCGTCCTGCGCGGCCTTAATGCGGTCCGCATTCATGGGATGGGTAGCGAAAGCTTTGGCGACAAAGTTTTCCTTCTTTTTCTCGTCGAGCTTCAGCTTCTCAAAAAACTCCACAAACGCTTCCGGATCGTAGCCAGAGGCGTAATCGTATTCCAACCCCAAAAGGTCGGCCTCGCGCTCGGCGTCGCGCGAGAACTTGAGAAAGCCAAGCGGCACTGCCAAACTCGCCACTTCGCTAATGGCGTACGCCACCGGTCCACCAATGAAGATCAGCGGCACGGAAGCCATGTTCCAGATCTGCGCCCGCGTCATGTTCTTAGTGGCATGCCGAGCGGCGACGTGCGCGATCTCATGGGCCATCACTCCCGCTAACTCGGCCTCGTTGTCCGCGGCCAGAATCAGTCCGCTATCCACGTAGAAAAAGCCGCCGGGAAGCGCGAAGGCGTTGACCTCGTCATTGTCCAAGACCTTGATGGTGAAGGGCACGCGCGCATCGGAGTTGCGTACCAAATTCTGCCCGATGCGGTTGATGTACTCCGTGACGACGGGATCAGTGACCAGCCGGGCTTGCTGCTCCACCTCTTGCGATAACTGGCGTCCCAGCGCTACCTCGCGATCGAGCGAATAAAAGTCGAGACCTCTTCCCACATTGCGTTGCCCGATCTGCGACACGTCATACTTGGCAGGAAGCGGAGCGTGTCCTTCGGGACTCACGGAACTTGGTGATTCACTCTTTATGACAGGCGATGCGGCGGGAAGATTTGGAGAGGGCGAACTCTCTTTCGTGTCAGGATCGCCAGAGGGGTCTCGCTTTCCCGCGGCCTCGATCTGGGCGGCCGTGGGAAGCTGCGACCCAGCGGCGTCCGGCTGCGCTGGAGCAGAAGTTGTCACCTCTTCCGCGGGTTCGGCGGGCGTAGCTTGCGCTCCGGTCGCCGACGAGGCTTTCGCTGAATCAGGAGTCGCAGTCTGCGCGATGCCGAAGCTCTGCAACATCAGAGCGGCGGCGGCCAGCAGGGCGAATACTGTGATCAATCGGCGCGCGGAAGACAACAATTGATTGGCAACGGGCACGGACACGATCACACCACTTCACTCCCGATTATCCTGCTTAACTCGGGGTTATGGGAATCGAAAACTTCGCTCAGCGAATGCGAAAAAGAACAATATAAAGAACAAGCGCGCTAGAAAGCTGGTGGCATAGATGCCTCTGTCAGCGATGTGGATTCCCTGCCGCGAGAATTGAAATGCGACCTTTTTTCACTCCGAAGAATTCAATCCAATTTGTCGCCGATTGTCCGTAAGATGCTGATTTTAAAAATAATAGATTGCAAAAATTAAAGGCTTCTACAAATGTGAGTCGATCACACTCATGCCAGGCTTGACATCGCCAAACTGGCGGGTTAAGATTAGCACTCGTTGGGAGTGAGTGCTAACAGGTTCCGCAGTTGCCAATTCTATTGCATCGCTACCAACGATCCGGGTTCATCCCAAAGAGTTTATGAACATGCTGACAGCAACGCAGTAGGCGCGCGCCAGAGTCGGCCAACCTGTAACGCAATCCAACTTGAACCAACAAAGCTCGAAAGGAGTTTGAAGAATGGCTACAAAGCTTACTCCCCTGCACGACCGCATCGTGGTTCGCCGTATTGAAGAGGCCGAGACCACTCGTGGCGGAATCATCATTCCCGATAGCGCCAAGGACAAGCCGCAAGAGGGCGAAGTGATCGCGGTGGGCCGAGGCAAGACCAATGACAAAGGCGAGACCTTCCCGCTTGATGTGAAGGAAGGCGACCGCGTCCTGTTCGGCAAGTATGCCGGGACGGAAATCAAGATTGATGGCGAAGACTTCCTGATTATGCGCGAGGAAGAAGTACTTGGCATTCTGCAAGGCGCCAGCAAGCCGAAGCAAGCCGTCGCGCACAAGTAGTAGTTGTCAGTAGCCAGTAGCCAGTTGCCAGTCGGACCTGGCAGCGACGGCTAGAGCGAGATGAACTCGCAGCCACTGACCGCCAACAACCGAAAACAATTTCACAGAACTTATAGTCAGTCCAGTTCCGGTCTACTGACAACTGACCACTGGCTACTGACAACTAGGAGAGAACAATGGCAAAACAGATTGTGCATGGAGAAGATTCCCGCCAGTCGATCCTTCGCGGCGTGAATATTCTGGCCGATGCCGTGAAAGTCACCTTGGGGCCCAAGGGCCGCAATGTCGTAATTGAGAAGAAATTTGGTTCGCCGCTCATTACCAAGGACGGTGTGACCGTAGCCAAGGAAATCGAGCTGAAGGACCCGCTCGAGAACATGGGCGCCCAGATGGTCCGCGAGGTCGCCTCCAAGACCTCTGATGTCGCCGGTGACGGCACCACCACCGCGACCGTTCTGGCGCAGACCATCTTCCGCGAAGGCGTGAAGACCGTAGCTGCCGGCGCGAATCCGATGGCCCTAAAGCGCGGCATCGACAAGGCTGTCACTGCCGTGTGCGGCTCGCTGGATAACGATGGCAACCGCATCCCCGGCGCGCTCGATAAGTATTCGCAGAAGGTATCGGGTGAGATGATCGCGCAGGTCGGCACCATCTCCGCCAACAACGATGAGACCATCGGCAGGATCATTGCTGAGGCCATGAAGAAGGTCGGCAAAGATGGCGTGATCACGGTGGAAGAAGCCAAGACGATGGAGACCCAATTGGAAGTCGTCGAAGGCATGCAGTTCGACCGTGGCTACCTGTCCCCTTACTTCGTTACCGATCCGGAGCGCATGGAAGTGGTTCTGGAGAACGCGCTCATCCTCATCCACGAAAAGAAGGTTTCCTCAATGAAAGACCTGCTCCCGCTGCTTGAGCAGATCGCCAAGGGCGGCCGTCCGCTCGTGATCATCGCTGAGGACGTGGAAGGCGAAGCGCTGGCGACCCTGGTCGTCAACAAACTGCGCGGTACGCTGCAGGTTGCGGCCGTCAAGGCTCCGGGCTTTGGCGATCGCCGCAAGGCCATGTTGCAGGACATCGCTATTCTGACCGGCGGCAAGGCCATTACCGAAGATCTTGGCATCAAGCTGGAGAACGTTCACATGGACGATCTCGGCCAGGCCAAGAAGATCACCATCGACAAGGACAACACCACCATCGTCGAGGGCAAGGGCAAGCACGCCGACATCGAAGGCCGCGTGAAGGAAATTCGCAGCCAAATCGACAAGACCACGAGCGACTACGACCGCGAGAAGCTGCAGGAGCGGTTGGCGAAGCTGGTGGGCGGTGTCGCGGTGATCAAGGTCGGCGCCGCAACCGAAACCGAAATGAAGGAAAAGAAAGCCCGCGTGGAAGACGCCATGCACGCTACCCGCGCTGCGGTCGAGGAAGGTATTGTCCCCGGCGGCGGTGTGGCTCTGGTTCGCTGCATCCCGGCTATCGACGCGCTCAAGCTGGAAGGTGACGAGAAGATCGGCGGCAATATTGTGCGCCGCGCGCTCGAAGAGCCTCTCCGCCAGATCGTCGGCAATGCCGGCGAAGAAGGCGCCATCGTTCTGGGCCGCATCCGCGAGTCGAAGGAAAACAACTTCGGCTACAACGCGCAGACCAATCAGTTCGAGGACCTGGTGAAGGCCGGCGTCCTTGACCCGACCAAGGTGGCGCGTACGGCCCTGCAGAACGCAGGCTCAATCGCGTCCCTGATGCTGACCACCGAAGCCCTGGTCGCCGAGATTCCGGAAGAGAAGAAGGAACCGGCAATGCCACACGGCGGCGGCATGGGCGGAATGTACTAAGGCAGCAACTAGCCGCTAGCAATTAGCAGTTAGCTAACGACAATAACACCGGGTGCCCCGTTCTAGCCTTCATTTGGCTAGGGCGGGGCATTTGTTTGCTGACTGACGCTGGCGAATCATAGTGAGGTCTGGGTGCCCCAAGTAAGCTCGATTGGCGGGGATGGGGCTTTCTTGCTTTCGTCCTCTCGGCTGTTATCCCGACCACAACTGCCTATACAATAACTAAAACCGTGGCTTATGAGGGAACAGAACCGGCAATATCAGCTGCCGAAGAAGATCGATCATTGCCTAGCTACACTGGCCAAACTGTATGCCCCGGAAGGTAAGCGGGACAAAGAAGCCATTATTGTCAACGCCAGAGTGCGTATGCAGGAAGAATGGAGTTATGACAATTGGAATGGTGGAACAGCTGGTCATGCCCTTTATCTCGCAATCCCGGAATCGTTGTATCTCAAGTCTGCACGCCAGCGGGCTGATTTCCAGAATGAAATCAAGAGCGACCTGAATACAGTACACAACTTTCAATCCGAATTTGTCGAAGAAGTCTTTCTTGAGATGCAGGAAGCTGAGAACCAAGATTGGCGCAGAAAATCGGGACTGCTGCTCCAGGCTGGCGAGCGCATTGTGCCACCCGATGCGGCAAAACGAATTTGGGGTAACGCGGGATATCGAGTATTTCTCAGCCACAAGGCAGAGGTGAAGAGAAAGACTGGCGAACTAAAAGAATCTCTAATTCCATTCGGTATCTCCTGCTTCGTGGCACATCAGGACGTGCATCCGACGAAGGAATGGCAGGACGAGATCGAAAATGCCCTGACGTCAATGGATGCTTTCACCGCTCTGATGACCGAGGATTTTCATGACAGCCTATGGACAGACCAGGAAGTCGGCTTCGCTCTTGGACGCGCGGTTCCCCTGATTGCAGTGAAACTTGGCAAGGATCCCTACGGCTTTATTGGAAAGTTTCAGGCTCTGTCTTGCGAATGGGCCGATGCACCAGTAGAGCTCGCAAAGTTGCTAATCAAGCAACCACGAATGGTAGATGCCTATATCGCAGCTTTGCCCAGGTGCCGCAGCTTTGAAGAAGGTATTACCCTTTCGAGAGTATTTCGACACATCGACAAGTTAACAGTCAAACAGGGTGATGAAATGATGTCATCCTTCAATAAGAACCCTGACCTTCACGGTAGCTGGGGATTCAACGGGGCGTATCCCAGCCGATATGGGCAAGGACTGGCTCCGCATCTTTCGCGCGCAACGGGCCGAAAATATGTCATGACAGAATCCGGCGATATCGAGAGGAGGAAGCAATAAGCTGTGCGCAGCAGGCCGCGGTGCCCCGTTCTAGCCCGCTTTTGGCTAGGGCGGGGCATTTGTTATTTCTGACTACTGGCTACTGCTCTTTAGTATCCCTTCTCCTTATCCACCACCCACAGCAGCGCATCGCCAGCCAGGAACCGGAGAAGGTTCCTTGTGTAGTGCTCGTAATGGCGCTCCCACATCCTCTCAGTCAAGCCAGCAATGTGAGGAGTGATCACAACGTTCTCCATATCCCACAACGGAGACTCTGGAGAAAGCGGCTCCTCGGTCGTGACGTCGAGTGCGGCTCCGCCAAAGGTTTTCGCCCGCAGAGCATCTACCAGCGCAGCTTCGTCAATCAGAACGCCGCGACCTACATTGATCAGATAAGCATCAGGCTTTAACCGGGCCAGACGCGCGGCATTCATCAAGTGACGAGTCTTGGGCGTGACCGGAACCGCCAGCACGATAAAGTCACCCGCACTCAACGCCTGGTCGAGTTCCTCAAAACCGCAGACGGCATCCGCCACCTCGCTTCCCCGCTCCGGATGCTCGCGCACACCAACTACGCGCATGCCCAGGGATTTTGCCAGTCGTGCCAGCGGAGCGCCAATCGCGCCTAAGCCAACAATTGTCATGGTTGCGCCATTCACCTCGCGGGGCCGAGGCCGCGCATCCCACAGGTCGTGCTGTGCCCAGTGCTTCTGCTGCTGATACCGCCCGGCTTGCGGCAGTCGCTTAGCGAGCGCAAACGCCAGCGCCATGGCATGCTCCGCCACTACTGGTCCATGTACATCTCGCGCGTTGGTCACGACGATGTCGGTGGCGCGTAGTTCGGGTGTCATCAGATTGTGCACCGCCGCCGCGGTCGAATGTATCCAGCGCAGCTTTTTCGCAGCCTTGATCTGTTCGCCACGCAGTGACCACGAAATCGCGATGTCGGCATCCGCGATTTCCTCAATGACGCGATCGTAGTTAGGCAGATGCACCACTTCGAGCTGGGGAAAATCACGCCGCAGTCGCTCAGAGAACCACAGTGGAACTTGCCAGAGCGGAAAACGGTGATGGAGGGCAATTAGGAGCTTCACCAAGACAGTGTCGAGTTTCTAGTTCCCAGTTGCAAGGTAGAGGATAAGGAAAGAACCATTCACCATTTCTCGGCGCTCTCTGCGGAGGCTAGCCGTTCAGAAAGCTGTTCAGTCGCGACAAGTCCACCGAGTCACCAAATTCGATTCCGAAATGTGCCCGCAGGCATCGACGCACCTCATCGTCAGTGCTAAGCACGCTTTCCTCGCGATGGTCTCCGGCAGTGATGATCAACCGCCGGTTGGCGACGGTGATGCGGCCATTCGGCATTGCCTTGCTGCAGATCCAGCGTTTGGTGAAGCCAGACTCGGCCGAGGTCTGATGGAACGTCGACATCTCTTCGTACTCGCCAATTTGCCGCGGCACGTCGCGAAAAACGTAAAGTGGCACCTCGCCTTGGTCATCCTGGCGTAGCAGTTGCCACTCTTCTCCAAAGGGCAACACAAGATAGCGATGCCCATTCACTTGGTCGGCGCCACCGGCGCGAAACACGATCGGATCGACAAATGAGTCGCCGAATCCGACGTCCACCAACCATGGCTCTTCCAGATCAACCCGGAGGAGCATGTGATCGAACTCCGGACCGAATCCCCCATCGTCGCGGCGCACTCGGGCCGAGAGCATTTGAACACGAAAGCCCAAGGCAATCAGCAGTTCGCAAAAAAGTCCATTCAGTTCGTAGCAGAAGCCGCCACGATGACGCCGCACGATCTTGTCATACAGCGAAGCAAGATCAAGAAACATGGGCGTCTTCAACGCAATATCGAGGTTTTCGAATGGAACGGTAAACAAATGTTGGCGGTGCAAGCCGCGCAACGTGGCGGAAGAGGGCTGTCGCAGGCCGTCGTATTCAATCCGGCGCAGATACAGCTCAACATCCATGATTACACAGGCAGCTCACCTTGCAGCCAGCCAGCCTCCTGCAACTTGGGTTCAGCGGTCAGATCAAGCACGAGGTTCTCCAGGATAAGCCTTTTGCTGGGAGGATTGGAACGCAAAGCAAGATCGGCACGCGCCACACGTCGAATGGCGCTGGTTAGCTCACGGCGCGACTTGTAGCGGCGCGCCTGCCGGATGAGGTCTTCTGCTGCAAAGGGTGGAATGCGGAAACCCTGCCAAAGCACCTGCCACAACGCGCGCGAGTCGCGCACATTCCGTTCCAGGATGACCAGCATTTGGCGGAAGGTGCGAGCCAGCATGTACAGATGCCCGATGGCCGCCTCGTCGCCATCCCCGGTAGTCAGGATGGCGTCAAGCACACCCAGGGCGCGGGCGCGGTCGCGGGCGGAAATGGCATCAGTCAATTCGTAGAACGAACGTTGCTTGGCGGCGAGCACCAGGGTCTCGACGTCTCCCAGCGCAATCCGTTTCTTGTCGCCGACGTAAAGAACCAGCTTCTCTAGTTCGTTGGCGACCATCATCATGTCGCTTCCGAGAGAGTCTACCAATTCGCGCGCGGCATCGTTGTCCAGCTTCACGTTCTCGGCGCGTGCGGTCTCCATTGCCCATTTCACGGCGTCACTTTCGTCCACGCGGGCGAACTCGAGCACTGTGCAATACTCCCCCAAAGTCTCGCGGATACGCTCGTAGCGATCTTTGTCGGTTAGGTCTATGCGGCGCACGTCGGTGGGAATATTGATGTGATCGGCCACGAAGATGAGCAGCGCATCAGGATTAGGATCTTTGAAGTAAGCTTCGATAGCGGCGAATTCGTCGTCGTGTTTGCCGCGCCCATAAAGATTCTTGACGCCGCGAATGAAAAAAACCTGGAACGGCGACATCAGAGAAGGCGTGCGCGCTTGATCGAGAATGCGCTGCAGTTCTACCTCGCTCAGGTCCATGTCATAGACGCTGAGTTCCCGTACCTCCGCCGGCACCAGGTGTTGCAGGATGGCATCGCGGCAACGTTTGCGGAAAAACGCCTCGTCGCCGATGAAGACATATCCCGGCGCCATCTTGCGCGCCTGCACGTCGGCGACGAAGCGGTCCGAAGCCGCAAAACTGCGCACTTAGTAGGCCTCCAGGATGTCGCTAACCAGCGACTGGGCAAAACTATTCGCGATGCGGCCGACGGCCGGCTCTTCTTCCTCAAAAAAACTGGGAGCATCCCGCGAAACCTGGTATTGCTCGCGGTAGAGATAATTGGGATTGTCCCAAAGGACTTTGCCTTTGCTCGTGACCAGTGACGCTTTCATTGTGACCGTCACCATCCCCGAAGAGATGCGCCCCGTGGCTGGGTCGTAGGTCATAGGACTTAAGACGGCAGAGGTGACCGTTCCCGTGAGGGTGGCATCGGCGGCGCCATCCTGGTTAGTGGTCACCACGCGATAATTGGTGCGGTTTCGCAATTCACGAATCACGTCTTCGGTGATGGTTTGCTCGATACGGTAGATTGAAGTTCCGTTTATGAAAGTCGGTACATACAAGGTGTGGAGATCGGTAGGCAAGCGGACCGCTTGGCCGCCAGTGTGATATCCACAGCCCCCGAAGGCGAGCAGCAGCACGACGATGCCAGCGAGCATTAAGCGCCGAGCGAATTGAGATGCGGTCACTGAACGGTTCCTCGTGGTCGCGCCGCGACCATGCTTTCGGCGCACTCCGCTGCGGTAATTGCCGCGATCCGCAGGTTGTCTGATGCGGCCCATAGCCAGAAACCGCGCGGCTGTTGCGAATCGCGGTGCACAAACACTTGGATCTGCTCCTGTCCCGCTGCGTTGACGTTACTGGGTGATTCCTCCGCGCTCTGTAGCACGTCGACATGCTCCCCGGAAATTGCCGCCGTCAGTTCTTCCGTCTGGGCCGCTTGCTCCAACTCAAGGTACAGCGAAAAGGCATGGCCGTGGAAGATAGGCGCCTGCAGAAGCATCAATGAAGGCACCGCCACCCGGTTGCCAACCAGGCTGAGGAAGTGCCGCTGGATGCGGTTATCTGCGATATTCAACGGGAACAGCGCCTTTTCCCCGTAGCGATCAATCAAGTTAAAGGCCACCTGCGCATCGAACACCGCCTTGGGTAGTTGCTGGAAGGAAAGCAGGTTTACGGTCTGCTCGTGCAATTCATCCATGCCGCGCTTGCCGTACTCCGAGGCGGGCTGAAAAACCGTAGCCACGGCGCGCACGATGCGCGCCAACCTTCTGCGCCCGCAGCAGCAGCAAAGCCAGCACAATGGCAGCGGGATGAGCAATGGTCACTGGAACTGGAGTGAAATCCACGCGTGGACCAAGCCCTAACTCGCGCTCCACCCACGGAGCACGCAGCAGAACGCCCTTTTCGTTCTCCAGCCCATAGGAGAGATCGATGATGTCACTGCCCGTCTTGCGCGCCATAGGCCACGTGTTACGGGTAAAGATTTCATCGGATGCGAAAAAGGTGAAGTCCACGTTTTCCAAGTGCTCCGGAAGGACGCTCTGGATGAAGGTAGGTTCTTCGCCCACCGCCTCGAGTTGGCCAAGTGACTCGTCGTCATCGAGCAGACGGATATCCTGCGCCGGAAAATTGCGATCATTGAGGACATCTTTCAGTTCGCGGCCCTTTAAAGTACCAGCACCTACGATTGCTACGCGAAACATGGCACCTCAATGTCTTCCGCCGGGGAAAATACCAGCGGCGCGGTTTGGCTCATTTTCATCAAGCGTGTGACGCCTCGTCTTGGGGTGGAGGAGGCGGCAAGGTGGGCCGCCGGAATACGAAGGACAGCCGGGCCAGTACCCCCGAGAGGATATAGACCAGCGCCAGTATGAATAGTACGTATTGGGAAGAAAACCAGATCAACGCGATGACCGCGCCAATCACGATAAGCCAGCGGAAATTCTGAGGCTGACGAAAATTGACTCCTTTCAGACTAAAGAATCGCCAGGTGCTTACCATGAGGAACGCAAGAGCGAAGACGAAGACGCCCCATCCGATGGAAAGCCACCAATATTGCAACGGATCCCCTTGCACCAGGTGGACCACAGCGGCCACCGCTCCTGCACCCGCGGGAATGGGCATGCCTACAAAATACTTGCGCCCGGGCCGGCCAGGATTCGAAGGCTGGGGATTAACCTGAATGTTGAAGCGCGCCAGGCGCGAAGCGCCAGCCAGCAGAAACACAAAGGTCGCGATAGCTCCCAACTGAATTACTCGATTGCGAATATCGGGATCGCCGGCCATCGGCAGCATATGAAAGCCCCACATCCACGCCAGAACCGCAGGCGCCACGCCGAACGCAATCACGTCGGCCATCGAATCCAGTTCGCGACCGAAAGCGCTGGTGGTGTTGGTCAGCCGTGCTATTCCGCCGTCGAAAAAATCGAACACGATGGCGAAGCCGATGGCTTTTGCGGCGTGATCGAAGTGCCAAGGGTCCGACGCAGTACCCTGAATGGCTTGCGAGATGGCGTAATACCCCGCTGCTATGTTGCCCGCGGTGAATACGGAAGGAAGGAGGTATAGACCTTTCCGTCTGCGGCGCGGTTCAGGAGAATCATTTTCCCGTCGGTTCGGCTGCTCGCTCATCGCACCTCCGTCACGTTCTGCCAGGAGCCGGGGTCCCCAACGAGCGTCGCTTTTGCGCTGGTTGGGGTGGTTGAGCCGGGGTCCCCAACGAGCGTCGCTCTTGCGCTGGTTGGGGTGGTTGAAGGCAGGACGGCGCGAGGCTGGGCCATCGCCAGAACACTCGAGCCCCCCTTCACGTGGTCACCTACTTTCACTTTCATCTCGACTTCGGCATCGAAGATGACGTCGGTGCGGGAACCGAACTTGATCAGCCCGACCCGTTCGCCGCGCGCCACGCGATCGCCGATCTTCTTGGTGAAAATAATTCGGCGGGCCAGCAGACCGGCAATCTGTTTAAATACCACGGCCCCCGCGTCCGACTGGACAGTGACTCTGTTCTGCTCGTTCTCTTCCGCCGAAATGGCCCCCATAGCATTGCCGAACTTGCCCTTTCGGTACTTCACGTCAGTAATGAAACCAGCGACCGGGGAACGGTTCACATGTACGTCGAATACATTCAGGAAAATGCTGATCCGGGTCCGTTGCTCGCCATTCTCCTCGATCTTGGAAATCTCTGTGACCTTACCGTCAGCGGGAGAAACGATGGCTCCCTCAGCCGCTGGAATCTCGCGCTCAGGATCGCGGAAAAACCATAGAAAAAATGCGGCGAGCAGTAAAGGAATTATCGCCAAAGCCGGGAGGGTCAACCATCCCACCAACACAGCCACAGCAATAAAAGCCAGCCCGTAATAGATCCCGTCGCGAACCATGGGTTGTTTAGATTATAGAACCTGAGTTGAGACTGCGCTAAGAACAGGGATCCAGAATTGGTATTCCTTCCCGCGTGGCGGCAGCGAGCAGTTCATGGTCGGAACAAACAAAAACCGGGACGTCAGGTCCCGCAGAACTCTTCAATGCCATGTACCCAGCCAATTGAACGGCATCGAACGCACGCAGCGCATACTGGTCCACGAGCATGGAAGCAAGGTCCAGGACGAAATCAGTGACCGTTTGGGTAATAAACCTACCCTCGACGTGGCGTTTGAACACCTCTAGCAGTTGAGTGGCGACCGCTGCCGGAATCTCTCCATTTCTTTCGCGTCTCCGCACCGCTGATCGCAGCTCGACTTGTGCCAAAGCAAGGATGGCCAACCGGTTCTCGCTCGAACGATCCGCGAGAAGCAATAAGCGCTCCGTTCCAAGCTCACGCACGTACAGCTTGACGAGAGCGGTCGTCTCCAGATAGTAAAGGGCCAACGATCAGCGCCTCTCACGGAGAATCGTTGCGGATAACGGCTCTCTGCGAATCTCGATTGGACGAAACTCTGGGTCGAAATCGCCACCTTGGCCCAGCGCTGCCTTGACCTCCGGCATGAGGCGATTCAACCGGATTGTTGTCACAGGAAATTGCGGAGACTTGGGATTAGGTATTGTACTGCGCAAGACAAATCTCTTTTCGATCACCCGATGAAGGGTCTCGCGCCGCTCGGCGTCAGTGCGATTGTGTACCAGAGGCTCAGTCGGTAGAATCTCGTCGCGGAATTTCTTTAGGGGGACAAAACGCCAGCCTGGCTTGGATTCCGCGCGATCCAGGGCCTTTAAAAGCTCCGCCTCCGCTGGATGCATGAGTGTGTTCGAATCAGGAACCTGTTCAGAGTGTCTCCGATTTTCGAGGTGGAGCGCGCCATCATTTCCATCGGTGGTGAGAGAGTCTGGCTGTTTGTGTTCTTGCGGTACCGGCTCGTATCGAACTACGATTTGCCCAGACTCCGCGGACCAGTTATCCGCGGATGCATTACGCTTTTTTTTTCGTCCGTTCGCATCCGAAAGAGTAACCCGAGGCTGACTCTGTTGGGGAACCGCATAGCCAACTCTGTCCAGACTATCTTTTAGACTCAGTCCGCTCGACAGATTGCGGGAAATTTGGGACTCTACTTCTTCGATTTTCATTTTTCACTTTTATATACGTTTCTAAAATAATGCTCAGCTAGCGCGAGCAATTTTATTAAAGCGCGTCATCGCCGCCGGTGTCAAACGAGGCCACTCAGGGGCGCAAAATCTCCGTCGTGAGTTGCTCCATCCGCTGTTGAACTTCTTGATATTTCTCGCCAGTAGATGGCCCCGCAAATCCGGCGTGAATGGCGTGCACACGTCCATCGCGACCGACGAAAATTGTGGTCGGATAGGCGCCAAAATTCACCAACTGCGGCAGGGTTTTTTCAATCTGGCCCTCGGCGGTGGTGCCAGCTACCAGCAGCGGGAACGTGATGCCATATTTGGCGCGATAGATTCCAATCTGTCGCAGGTTGCGCGTATTGTCGTCCGTGTATTCGTAGGCGAGTCCAACAATCTCCAGTCCCTGCGAATGATACTTGCGGTACAGCCGCTCCAGTACCGGAGCCTCGTCGTGGCAATTCGGGCACCAGGTGCCAAAGATGTCCACGATGACCGCTTTATCTTTGAACTGAGCGTTTCCTTGGTCCACTGCTTTGCCTGCCAGGTCCATTCCGGTGAAGCGAAATGGTTGTTGTGGATCTTTAACTTTGGTCAGGCTTCCGGCGTGAGCATTGGGATCGGCGCTGGCGACATCTTTGCTCCGTCTTGCAGTGAATGGCACAGATGATGCAATCCCCGCGAGCTGCCCTTTCAAACTGCCATCGGGCTGAAAGTCGCCGTCGAGCGCGAGCACGTGAATGCCATCGAATCGGCTCAGGTGGAAACGAGTGTGGCCGCTCGGGTCGATGTAAACAGAGCCGTGCAATAGGCCGGTATCTCCACTGACTGGCTCGAGGATACCGGTCGCCAGCACTCTGCCATCAGCCGTAGCCATTGTTTCCTGCTGGAAGGTGGCAAGCGTGACCTTGTCTTCGGCCGCCCCGCTTGGCCGCACGAACAGCCAGTCTCCTGCCAAGGTAGCGCCCGTCCAGGGCTTTCCAGGCATGCCTTTCTGGCAGGGAGCCAGTGTGACCGGAATATGCACCATTCCCTTGCTCGTCTGGCGTGAGTATTCGCCCTCCATCTTTTGCGGAGAGACAAAGTGCACCGTTAGTGTGCCGTCGTAATAGTCGAGACAGAGTGTTAGCACTGCTCCATCCCACGTGGCACTGCTGAACGGCTGGCGATCCGTGCCATTCACCAGCGCTGCACTGATTCCGTTTCCCTCGGGCTGCAGTTCGATGCCGAAGTTCACCTCACCGGCAGAAGTTTGGATCGAGCCGGCCCACGCTCCATAGGGCACTTGCGCTTTCGTGTCGACCGCAGCTGCGGATGGCGCGCACCAGAGGCAAAGCACAATCAGGGCAGACAGGATGACGCGGCACAGCCGAATACGAATCAAGAGGCCTCTCCCCACTACGTAGATTGATTATCGCCTAAGGAATGCCTTCAAGGGAGAGCAAGAAGGAGGATAGAGGTGGGGCAAGGGCGGGAAAGAATTGGTCCTTGCCGCCGCGAGGGAGGGCTTGATGCTGACTAAACGACCTGGTGGCCGGTTCGGAACTTCTGTTCCAAACTCTCCATCTGGTCCTTCAGGCGGAGCTTCAGCTTCTTCAGCCGCACTTCCTCGAGCTTCTCATCTTCAGAAAGATATTTCTTCTGGATCAAATTTTCGAGGCGCTGCGAGTATTGCAAGTGTTCATCCGCCAAGCGGCGGAATTCATCGTTACTGGCGAGAAGCTGATCGCGTACCTGAGTTGCCATTCAGTGAACCTCCGGAGAGCTGCAAAAAGCAAACGCTAGCATAAGGTCTATTCTGCTTCAAGGTTAAATTGTCGCAGATTTGTAATAGAAAAAGACAGCAACAGTGCGTCTTCCTCAGGATCTCTGTAATAGTTACTTCGTCGCCCCTGCTGGTTAAATCCAACCTTTTCATAGAGTCGGCGCGCCGCCAGATTCGATTCCCGAACCTCTAGTAGCACGGAAGTGACTCCCGAGGCTTGGGCCTTAAGCAGCAGCTCACGAATAATTTTGATGCCGACGCCATGCTTGCGTTTTCCTCGGGCGACAACCACATTTTCAATTTCCCACTCGGAAGTTGCGCAACGCGCGATTACGAAGCCAATCAGAGGGTCCGATTCTGTATCAGAAACGGCGACCAATGCGAGTCGGGGGGAGCGTCGCTGGCAAACAAGGCGTCGTATTCGCGCTCCGTCCAGTGTGCCGCAGTTTCGGCCTGCTGCTCGAGCGCACGAATGCAAGGCACATCGCCGGGAGTAGCGGGACGGATCAGCACTACGTTTTCTTCGCCGTCGAAAATATCTCGGCGTCGGATCGCCGGATGTAGTTGACGTCAATACTTGCGGGATCGGCGGTTTCTCCCGTGCACAGCTTGCGAATACCGATGCGGCCAATCTCGCCGGCGTCAACAGGGGCTACCAAGATGACGTTGCAGTTTGCGGTTTGTAACCTTTCCGCAACCCTTTCATCCACCGTGAGAAGTTTCCCGCTTACTGTCGAGTGTTGCCTGACAAAATCGTCTAGTTTTGCAATATACTCGCGAACCAGCGTGGCGCTGCCCGGGCCAACCTTGTATTCACCGACGTAGATCTCGCCCCGACCCGCATCTAACGCGGCAGTCACCCTGTCGTCCCTTCGAGCATGCGTTAGCACCAGCGCCTCCAGCATGGAGACTGTTGCCATGCGGCTTGCACAGCACTTCGCAAAGTCCTTTCACCGTGGACAGACCAACCCGCAGGCCGGTAAATGAGCCCGGACCGGAAACCACAACGAAGCCATCGACTTCATTCTTGCTAGGACTGTTCTGCTGCAGCGCTTCCGCGATTTTAGGCAGCAATTGCGCTGAGTACATGCCGCCCTGGAGTGAACTAAGCTGCAGAACTTCGAACCTGTCACCGTCGCCACGGCACAGCGCGATGCTGCCCTTCCGGCCTGAGGTATCAACCGAGACGATCAGCATTTCAGACGCCGAGGGGAGCGTCTTCCACCAGTTCCAGCAACACGCCTCCGGCGCTGGAAGGGTGAACGAAAATGTAGAGATGTCCGCCGGCTCCGATTTTGATGTCGTCCGAAATCAGGCGCGTTCCCGACGATTTCAACCGCTGGACAGTTCCCGCCAGGTCACCGACATGCAGCGCGACGTGGTGAAGACCCTCACCGCGCTTGGCCAGGAACTTCCCAATGGGCGAGTCGGCTGAGGTCGGCTCCAGCAGCTCGAGGCGGCTTTCGCCGATCGGCACCATGGCTAGCCGTACCTTCTCGGCTTCCACGGTTTCTTCGGGCATCACTTGCAGCCCCAGCTTTTCGTAGAACTTTCTGGCTTCCGCCAGCGACTTCACCGCGATACCGAGATGGTCAATTTGATTCATTCTGGTTTCCCCAAATTTTCGATGATCTTCTCCACCAGAGAATAAGGGTCGCGCTTATGTTCGGCAACTTCCGCCGCATAGCGCGCGGCCTCGCCTTCGCTGAGGTAATATGCCAGCACACGTTGGAAAAGCGCATCGCGCAACATCTCCGCGATTCGTTCGCGCCAGTTCTCGATCCGGCGGGTGCGCGCGCGGTCGTCCTGCTGAAGATAAGCTCGATACTTTTCGATTGCCTCCAGCAACTCGGTTATGCCCGTTCCGTTGATGGCCACGGTCTTCACAATGAGAGGCGTCCAATTGTCTTTGCGCACGGCCAGCGTCTGCATGGCTCGAATTTCGCGCTCGACGCGCTCTGCACCGTCGCGGTCGGACTTGTTGATGACGAAAATGTCGGCGATCTCCATGATGCCGGCCTTGATGGTCTGCACATCGTCGCCCATGCCGGGCACCAGCACGACAATAGTCACATCCGCCAAGCGGACAATGTCCACCTCGTCCTGGCCCACGCCGACGGTTTCGATCATGACAATGTCGCGGCCGCTGGCGTCGAGCACCGTCGCGACATCGGCGGTGGTGCTGGCTAACCCGCCGAGCGAGCCGCGCGTGGCCATGCTGCGTATATAGATGCCAGGATCGGCATGATGCGATTGCATGCGAATGCGGTCGCCCAGAATTGCGCCGCCGCTGAACGGGCTGGTGGGATCGACGGCGACAATTCCAACGGTCTTGCCTTGCGCGCGATACGCATGCGCAACCCGGTCCACCAGCGTGCTCTTGCCTGCACCCGGAGAGCCCGTCATGCCCAAAAGGAGGGCATTGCCACTATAGCGAAAGAGCGCCTTCAGGAGTTCATTGGCTTGCCGGCTGTGGTCTTCGACGATGGAAATGCCACGCGCTAAGGCACGCGGCTCCCCAGCGCGGATTCGTCGCACAAGGTCCTGGATGTGGTTCGTAGTCATCACGGGATGCATGGTGAGAGCTGCCTTGCAGCTAGGGAGGCTCCGGTTGAGTCTGCACTGGGAAGGGGACGGCCTTCAGGCCGTCCATACATGATTGATATATGGCGGGGCTTCGGCCCCTCAGCTAATCTCATCTGACTAATCAGACCTTCCCTGGAACTCGTCCACGAATTGTTCGGGGTTGTGTCAGGGCACGACTTTAGTCGTGCCGAACAGACGTACACGAAGACGGGGGCTTTAGCCCCTGCGATCCGTCCCTCAGGGGCTAAAGCCCGAATTATTTAGCGACTGGGCGGCACGGCTGAAGCCGTGCCCTGATACAAAGCGATCGATGAGATCAGTTCTAGTCGTCATTCCGGGGTGCACTCGATACAAAGACTCTTCCCGCCGAACATCCTCACGTCAGGGTACGCCCGCCACCCAATCGACTTGCTGAATATCTCGGACGTTGCCGGGCACAGATCTTTGGCGTAGCACAATCCTGTCCATGAGATTCAATCCTTAGGATCTGCCGCGCGATAACCAGTCGCTGAATTTCGCTGGTGCCTTCGCCGATGGTGCAAAGCTTCACGTCGCGATAAAACTTCTCGGCGGGATAGTCCTTGATGAACCCGTAGCCGCCGTGAATCTGCACTGCTTCGTTGGCACAGCGTACTGCAACCTCGCTGGCGATAGAGCTTCGCCATGGAAGACTCCAGCGTGGTCTTCATGCCGGCATCTTTCATCGCCGCCGCACGATGAGTGAGCAGGCGGGCGGCATCAATTTCCGTCGCCAGGTCGGCCAGCTTGAAAGCAATGGCCTGAAACTCACTGATCGGCTTGCCGAACTGCTTGCGTTCCTTAGAGTAGTTCAGCGCGGCTTCATAAGCGCCTTGCGCCATGCCCAGTCCCAGGGCGGCGATGGAAATGCGGCCCCCATCCAGAACCTTCATCGCGTCGATGAATCCCTCGCCTTCGTGACCCAGCAGATTTTCGGCGGGAATCTCGCAGTCTTCGAAGATCAACTCCGAGGTATCGCTGGCACGCAGACCCAGCTTGTTCTCCTTCTTACCGGATCGAAATCCCTTCGTGCCCTTCTCCACCACGAATGCCGACAGCCCGTGGGTGTGCGCTGTTTTGTCGGTGACCGCAACTACGACCGCCACGTCAGCATAGCCGCCATTGGTGATGAAGGTCTTGGTACCGTTCAGCAACCACTTGTTACCTCGACGCACAGCGGTGCAGCGCGCGCCGCCTGCATCCGAGCCCGCGCCGGGCTCCGTCAGGCCCCATGCGCCAATGAACTCACCGGTGGCAAGCTTGGGAATATATTTCCGCTTCTGCTCTTCGTTGCCGGCGATGAAGATGTGATTCGAGCACAGCGAAGTGTGCGCGGCAACGATGATGCCGACAGATCCGTCCACGCGCGAGAGTTCTTCGATAGCGGTAACGTATTCGACATAGCCCATGCCGGCGCCGCCGTACTCGGTGGGAAAGATAGTGCCCATGAGCCCCAGCTTGCCCAGTTCCTTGATGGTCTCCAGCGGGAAGGTACCGGGCTCGTCCCACTTCATTACGTTGGGCGCAATCTCGCGTTCGGCGAAGTCACGCACCATTTTCTTCAGTTGCAGTTGTTCATCCGAGAGCTGGAAATCCAAGCAATCCTCCGGGTAATGGAAACGCGATCCTCTTGAGCGGACACACCCTGGTAACGACCGCGCACAAAGGGGAAACAGGCGGTTATAACACAGAGAGCGCAACCAGGGAAATGTCGCTAGCGGCCAAAAGTTGCGCCCGTTCCGAAACGAAGTCTGTGGATCGACAAGAAATTTCTCGGGTTATCTTAACTATTGGGTGCGCGTGGCTTTGCCTTCCATGACGGTGTTCCACCCTCCGCTGGGCGTCGACACCTCAGACTTGAATGTGTACGAAGTGGGGGAGACCAGAGTGATTGTGTAACGTCCATTCACGGTAGCACCGTTCATTTTTTCTTCCGCAGTCCAGGTCCAAACATTGCCTTGAACGTGGCCGAGCGCGATTTGATGTTCCCCGAGGCTGTTATACGCGTTATAGGTATAGGTTTTGTCGGCGGGGTTGTACTCCATCACCCGCATCCCGCGAATATTGCCCATGGGCGACTTCATGGAAGAATGGGTCTCGACGAAAAAGCTGCCTGGCACCCACTCGCTGTGCTCCGTTGAAGTAAAGGATCCGGCCGGAGCAGTCGGGCTGACCTTCATGGTGCCCTCCAGCTTCCAATCGCCGACGAAGTAGCCCATCATCTGCTGTTCCGGGCTGGGCGTGGGCGCCTGCTGGGGGACTTGTGCAACCAGCAGGCAAGCCAAGAGAAAACAGACTGTGAGTATTGCAAGTATGTGTTTCATACGGACGCTCTCTTTCAGCACTCGGTAACAACTATCTAATAGCCATTCTGCGGTGGAGGAATGCTAGCATGAACGCCTCACTTGGCCGGCTCCCCGGCGAGTCCGCGTTATATAATCCGGTGCCGACTGTCCTCACCTATGAATCGACGGGATTTCTTATCCGCTGTTCCTAAGCTGTTTGTGCTGGCGAAGTTTACGCCTGTTGTCCTTGCGCAAGTTGTCGCTGCCATACCGGCCGACATCGCGACTCTGTATCAACGACAGTATCGTCATAGATTCTCTATGCAGCCCGTTCCTGGAAAGGACTCCTTGCCCACGGCGGCTGCCGTCGAAGCGGTCCGCACGTTCTGGAATTACCGCAATCAACTTCACCGTCTCAGAGCAGACCTTCGAAGGCACGGTCCAAAATCTCGCTTACGTTGACGCTCTGGTGGAGCAGTTTCCGCAAGCCTTTATGGTGGTGCGGGCTTATGCCGACATCGCTCGCGCCAAACGTGAAAAGAAGATCGGCATCCTCCCGGGCTTTCAATACAGTGGATTTCTGGAAGAGAATCCCGCCCGCATTGTGATGTTCCGCCGCCTGGGAGTCCGCATTATGCAGCTCACCTACAACAATCGCGGAGTCTTCGGCGATGGCTGTCTGGAACCGGGCAATGCAGGTCTAAGCAAAGCCGGCCAAGCGGCGGTCCGCAGCATGAACGAAATTGGGGTTGCCATTGATCTGAGCCACAGCGGCTATCGCACCACCGCCGAAGCCATCGAGTCCTCTTCCAAGCCAGTGCTCATCAGCCATTCCGGATGCGCGGCAATCTATCAACATCCCCGCAACAAGCCTGACTCGATTCTGAAGTCGTTGGCGGACCATGATGGATACTTTGGCGTTTATCTGATGCCTTACCTGGTCGCGTCGCCAACGGTGCCGACGCGCGAACATGTTATGCAACACTTGCTGCACGCCATCAACGTTTGCGGAACCGACCACGTCGGAATAGGTTCCGACGGCTCCATCCAGGCGGTCACTCTAACGTCCAGCGCAACAGAAGGCATTTGACGCCGACATTGCTCGACGCAAGCAACTGGGCATCGGCGCGCCGGGCGAAGACCGCTATCCCTATGTTCCCGACTCTCAATGGTCCCGACCACATGGAAATTATCGCCGTGGAACTGCAGAAGCGCGGACAACCATCGTCAGTGATTGAGAAAGTCCTGGGTGCAAACTTTCAACGCATCATTGGAGAGATCTGGGGAACCGCGTAGCCGCAGGCGGAGATTTGGAGATACGCATGAGTCGCAGAATCTGGAATTGGATGCTGTTTCTTCTCGTCCTATTGCCGTGCGTGTCGAAGCGCGGACGCGCAGCAACCAAGCAACACCGCGAGCAACGTTCCGCCTATGCCAGCTGATATTCCCGCGAGTGCGACCCGCTATTCCGTGCTGATCATGGGCAGCCTCGCCGGGTCAGCAGGCCACGTGGACGACACCTGACGGCAAGCTGCATGCCTTTTTCCAGTTCAACGATCGCGGACGAGGTCCCAAGACGACGAGTGTCATCACGCTGGATGCGAAGGGCATTCCGATCGCGGAATCAATCAGCGGGAACGATTACCTGAAGTCGCCGGTCCATGGAAGAGTTTTCCATCGAAGGCCAGACCGCGAAATGGACCAACACCGCCGAGCACGGAGAGAAGAAAATTGCAGCACCCGCGGTTTACATCGCGATGAATGGCGCGCCTGTCGGAGATCGCCCTGCTGGCACATGCCGCGCTGGTGAATGGTGGAAGCATCGCGCTGTTGCCCGAGGGCGAGGCACGAGTACAACGTGTTACCGAGCAGTATGTCGAAGCGAGCGGCAAGAAGCAGCACGTCACGCTGTACTCCGATTACCGGACTCGATTTTTCTCCGTCGTATGTATGGCTGGATGATCGCGGCCAATTCTTCGCCGCCGGGAGCAGTTGGAGCATGATCATGCCTGAAGGTTGGGAAGCCGCCGGCCAAAGATTTGCAGAAGACCCAGGACCAAGCGGTGCAAGCGCGCGCGGCGGAGATAGCGAAGAAGCTGGCGCATCGGCCCGTCGCATGCGGTGGTGTTTGCCCATGCCAATGTCTTCGATGCAGCCACTGCAACCATCTTGCCGGACCAAAATGTGGTCATCGTTGGCAACCACATTCAGGCGGTTGGTCCCGCCGCTGCCGTGCCTGCGCCCCCGGATGCGGAGATCGTGGACGCAACCGGCAAAACGCTGCTGCCGGGTCTGTGGGACATGCACGCGCACGTTGGCGACAACGATGGGCTCCTGAACCTGGCGGCTGGCGTGACCACGGTGCGTGACCTGGCCAACGATACCGACACGCTTCTGGCACGACGCAAGCGCATCGAAGCCGGCACCGAGATTGGCACGCGCATCATCATCGCGGGAATCATCGACGGACGAGGTCCATACCAGGGGCCGACCAAGGTGTTAGTTTCAACCGAGGCCGAAGCGCGCGCTGCAGTCGACAACTACGTCAAGCTTGGCTACGTGCAGATCAAGATTTACAGCTCGGTCAGCCCGGAACTGGTGCCGCCGATCATTGATGAAGCGCACAAAAATGGATTGCGGGTAAGCGGACACATCCCCGCATTCATGACCGCATCGCAATGCGTGAAGCTGGGCTACGACGAGATCCAGCACGTAAATTTTCTCATCCTGAACTTCATGCCCGATGTGAAGGAGACGCGGACCCCAGCACGGTTCATCGAACCGGCCAAGCGTGCCGCCGATCTCGACCTGAATTCGCCGGAAGTGCAGGCCTTCATCAAGCTCTTGCAGGACCACCACACGACACTCGATCCGACGATGAGTGTTTTTGAAGAAACAATCGTTGCTCGCCCCGGCGAAGTTTCCCCCGGCTACAAGCCGGTCGAGAACCGGTTACCGGCCCAGGTGCGCCGCGGATTGTTGTCTGGCGGAATGACTCCGCCGCAAGGCATGGATGCACGCTATCGGCAGTCGTTCGCAAAAATGGTTGATCTAGTAGGCGTGTTGTATCGCGCGGGCATCCCAATCGAGGCGGGCACCGATTCCATGGCGGGATTCACCCTGCAACGCGAGTTGGAACTCGATACGCAGGCTGGGATTCCGGCGCCGAAAGTTCTGCAGCTCGCCACGCTGGGCGCCGCCAGAATCATGAAGCTCGACACGGAACTCGGCTCGATTACCGCAGGCAAGTTGGCCGACTTGGTGTTGATCGACGGAAACCCTGCGACCAACATCAGCGATGTTCGAAAAACTTCGCTGACCATGAAGGATGGGGTGATCTACAAACCGGCGGAGTTATATTCCGAGCTGGGAGTTCTGCCCTAGGGAAAGACACGGCTTCAATCAAATGCTCAATGCGTCGGAGACGCGTTGACCAGCAACAGCCATCCGCTGCCACCACGCACCAGCAGATCCTTGTCGGATTGAAGTTCAATTTGTCCCACCGGATCGGCGCTGCCGTCGTGCGTCAGCTTCACATCGTTAAAGCCATACACCCCACATGCCGAGGTCGAAAACACCCATAGGGCCTGCTCGCTATCGTTCGCGGCCGGGCAGTCGGAGTCCAATCCTGGTGTCAGCCTTCCCCACACTCCTGACCCTGTATACCTGCCAACGATTCCAGTGCTCGAAGCCAGCACCCCGCGTCCGCGATTTACTACGTCGCCTCCCACTTGTTTAGTGATCCACACATCCGACGATTCAGAGTCCGATTGATTGCCCATGGGCAGTTTCGCGTCAAAAACACTCTCCATGGATGCCAAGGCACGCAGATTGACCGAAAGGTGGATCACTTGTCCATGGTCTTCGATCTGGTCGAAAGTTACTACAATTCGAGAGCCAGCCGCTCCCGGCTTGCCCACGGAAACCACGTGTCCTATCACGTGAGACCCCGACTTGATTTGCCCTCCCGACGGCAAGGGCACCTGCTGCATGATTTTTCCCTCAATTTTTTCGCCGGGCTTGTCTTTCTTCGCGTCCAGCGTGGAACTTAGCATCACGGGCAGAGCAGTCCCGGCGGGAAGCTCCTGGGCGGGCAGCATGATTACGGAGCAGAGAACGGCAACGGCAAGCTTGAGCCAGAGCATAGGGCGAATCGCAAACGAATGACAATCGTAATAATTTACATCCATGCGCCGTAGGTCATGATTAAAATTCGGCGACAAAAGCGGCTTGCGGGTCATTGCCAATATTGGGCACTTCGACTTAGCTTGGAGCGAGCACGTCGACTCAGCATAGGCGACGCAAGCTCGTGCCGCGCTTAGGATGGCAGCCGCTGACTTTGCAGACGGCTGAGTACCGAACGATGTGTGTTGGCCCTACTTGGCCATCACCAGCTTGGCGATCGTCTGCAACTGCATGTTCGACGTGCCTTCGTAGATCTTGCCGATCTTCGAATCGCGGAAGAACTTCTCCACTGGGTAATCCTTCGTAAATCCGTAGCCGCCGTAGATCTCAACGCAAAGCGAGGCCACGCGCTCGGCAACCTGCGACGTGTAAAGCTTCGTCATCGCCGCTTCCTTCACGAAGTTCATGCCTGCGTCCTTCATGCGGGCGCAGTTATAAAGCAGCATTCGAGCCGCTTCGATCTCGGTGGCCATCTGTGCGATCTGGAACTGGATGCCCTGGAACTCCGCGATGGCGCGCCCAAACTGTTTGCGTTCCTGTGCGTATTTGACGGCGAATTCCCATGCGCCACGCGCCAGTCCGAGCATCTGCGCCCCGATGCCAATGCGGCCTTCGTTCAGCGTTTCGATAGCAATTTTGTAGCCCTTCCCCACTTCGCCCAGCACGTTGTTCTTGGGCACGCGGCAATCTTCCAGAATCAACTCACAGGTACTGGAGGCGCGGATGCCGAGCTTGTCCTCCTTCTTGCCAACCGTGAATCCGGGAAAATTCTTCTCCACAATAAATGCGGTGATGCCTTTATAACCGGCGGAAGGATCGACAGTAGCGAGCAGGATAAAGACGCCTGCCTCCTTGCCATTCGTGATCCACAGCTTCTGGCCGTTGAGGACATACTCGTCACCCCTCAACTCCGCCCGGGTCTGCAGTGCGAATGCGTCTGATCCCGAACCGGCTTCGCTCAACGCATAGGCGCCCACGGTGTCGGTGCACATGCGCGGCAGATAGCGCTTCTTCTGCTCTTCGGTGGTCCACCGCAGGAAAGCGTTGTTTACGAGCGTATTTTGCACGTCCACTACAACGCCGACGGAGGGATCGACCCGTGACAGTTCCTCCACCGCGAGGATCGCCTCGAAGAAGGTGCCTCCGCCGCCTCCGTATTGCTCAGGGACTTCAATGCCCATCAATCCGAGTTGGAAGAACTGTTCAATGAGCTTGGGCTCGAAGACACCCTTCTCGTCCATTTCCTTGACGTACGGACGAACGCTCTCGTCCGCGAACTGGCGAACCGTGTCGCGGAAAAGTATTTCGTCTTCGGTGAGCGAAACCAAGGGAGCGGGCGCGGAGGCGACTAGATTTGCAGCAGCTTGTGACATGAGGGCAATCCTTCCAGATGAGGTAGGAACCTTCGATTTTAGCATTCGTTCTCTGAAGTCCATCCTCGAGTTGTTCGGCCGTAGTGGCTCAGTTTGATGGTTCGAACATTTACAAGGCGAAGCAGTCACAAAGCGGAGCAGTCACAAAGCGGAGCGGTCACAAGGCGGAGCAGTTCTATCATCCCGAGCAAGCCTCCTTTGCGCCGCGAGGGATCTGGGCCCGCCAATTCGCGCCGGTGGGCGAAAGGCACGCATCCTCTTCCAAACTGACCCACTACCTGTTTGGCAGGGTGGCACGGGATTATTCCAGTCAGACAGCTTTTCACACCCCCAAGCCCAAACCAAAGAAGCTAATGCGGTACCCCCTCTCCCGGCATTTTCTGCATCTTTGTTTTCAATACTTTGACCGCAAAGTATTCATAACACGCAATTTACAAGAATGAGTAAGTCCTTGTTGCTCAATACCTTGCGAGGCTCCCTTCAAAGTATTCATAACGCGTGACTTAGAATCACAAGTAAGCCCTTACTGCTGAATACTTTGCGCGATTCCCGCCAAAGTATTATGCCTAAAGAGGTTATACGCAAAGTATTGCGAACAAAATACTTACCGAAGCACAAGCCAGTTGCATGGATTCTGCTTTTCAAAGAGCACTGCCGCAGCCCAGACCGTTCACGATCACTGCCGCACAGCCGAGACGGACATTCACGGCGCCGGAGACTGACTCCAGCGTTCCCATTTTATTTTGCGGGTATGCGTGGGGCGAGCAGAAAACGCACTCGGCAGAACGAAGGTAACCAAATCTCTACCTTGCAGGCACAGATGAATGTGCCGATAGCCGATTGCCCGTGATCTACGAGCGCGGCCAGCATTCGCTTACGCAAACCCTTCGATAAAAACTCGTTCAAAAAGCCTGGTGATCTCCCACAGCGCCTTGCAGGAAATTGTCACGCCTAACCACACCAACCATGGGAACTGCCAGCCGGGAAGAAGTTGACCGAACAACACCCATGCGATCAGCAGTGGCAGCGCGGTTCCGGCGAACCAGACCAAAGGTATCTTGACCCGTTGAAGCAGGCGACCGGAAGCGGCACACGCAAAGGCAACCAATGGCAGTACCGCATGTTGAGGGATCAGCCAAGCGAAAACTGCGGCGAGCCCTAAACCCAAAGTGACGCTTGGCAAAAGCGCCCTCACCCGCGAGGTCGAAAAGAGCCGTTCCCCAGCGTACAGACTGCAATAGCCTGCCGCAATCGCAGCGAAGCCAAAGACTTCCCGATGGATATCCCGAAAGGTCGATAAGATTGACCCGGCAGTACACATCGCAGCGATGGACTGCACCGTGCTGATCACAACAACCACGGCTATGGTGGATGCGGCGAACAAAATGGTCGACTGAAGAATGCGCCTCGCCCATCGTTCTGGCGCGTAAACAAAAGCGAATGCTGCGGCGATCTCCTGCGGCTCGCCGAACCGCATCCTGACGATCCGGGCCGTGGCCTCCTCATCGTAGCCCTGGGATCGCATCTCCTCTGCGAGATCATCCAGATGGTCACGCAGTTCCTTCGCCACTTCGCACCGATGCTTGTTGCCGGGAAGCTTGGCCAGCAGAATTACTCGGGAAACGATGTGCTCCAGATGCGTCATACGTTAGCCTTCGAAAGTATGGCGTTCACTACTTTCGTAAAGGAAAACCATTCTTGTTCACTGCGGCGTGCGGCTTTTCGGCCCGCGGCTGTCAAACCATAATACTTTCGCTGCTTCCCGTTCTCTCCCGTGCGCCATTCTGAGCGGAGATACCCACGTTTGTGCAGTTGGTGAAGGGCTGGGTACAACGTGCCCTCTTTGAATTCAAATGCATCCTGGCTGCGGCGCACCGATTCCTGGATGATCTCGTATCCGTACATGTCGCGTTCGGATAGGAGCTTGAGGATTAACAGCGCGATGCTGCCTTTGAGCAATTCTCGATCAAACGCCATTCCTGGGCACCTCGGACAATCACTTACATCGGCTAAGAAGGTATTATAGTTTGATACGATTTCAGAAACAACATGTGAATTCCGCGCCCGGCCGTTGGCTGGACAGCCAATTTGATGCTTGGTTGACAGTAATCTCCCGTCCGGTGTATCTTATACATCGTATAACGATGTATTAACGGAAGCGAGGGGACCAATCATGAAAACTCGAACTGCGCTGGGCGTGGCGCTTTGTCTAGTCGTCGTGGAACAACTATTGGGGACTGTAGTCGACAGTCTGAACCGGACGTTAGTAGAGATGCCGGCCTGGAAACATCTCGGGACCCAAGCGTGGGCCACGTTCAGCCGAAGCGCGGATCTTGGAAATGGCACAATTCTTTATCCTTTGGCGGGCATCGGTGGACTTGTGTTGATCTTGGCCGCCGCGATCGTCTTTCGCCTCGGTCCACGAAGACCGTGGTCGGTGGCCATTCCCCTTTATGGCGCTGCCCTATTGGCGATCTGCGTCATACTCACCACCACGCAAGCCGCTCCCATTATGTTGAGTTTGCATCGAATCGGGGATGATCCGCGCGCACTACAGCAAGCATTTGAAGGTTTTTATCGATGGGATTCGATCCGAGCCGTCATTGGAATGCTAGAAGGCTTCGCGGAGATATGGGCGCTGGTGGCGCTTAGTTCCTTGGTCTTTGAGAAGAAAACTCCGTCGCAAGAACAAGGGACGGTTGCTTCATCCGTAAAACCTTAAACTGTCTGACTTTCGAACACCTTTACCGCGGTAAGCCAAAATCTAGCGGACCCACCGCTGACCCTTGGCAGACCCACTGCCTGAGAAACCAAGGAGCAAAACGTGGGAACTACTGAGCAGGCTGCGAAACCACGCAGCCGGCAGCGACCACCACCGCCACGTCCGATGGAACGACACAGGAACTGGAACGACACTCCAGTTTTCCGGGCTACCCGCCCGCCATCGAAGTCACTGCGGAAAAACCCGGTCCCAGACCAGAGCCGGTTAAAATATGGAAATCAAAGGTGGAGAGAAGTGCCGGGGAGGGAGGAGTGTGCCACCCCACATTCTTCGATTTTGAAACGAAAATCCCCACCCTAGCCAAAAGAAGGCTAGGATAGGGCGGCCATGTCCTTCAACTTGCCGCAGCCTGAGAGGTTGCTGAAAAGTCAGAAAGCAGATCCCTCGCGGGCTGAAGCCCGCTCGTGATGACAAAAAACAAGACCCTGGCCAAACTGGGAGCTTACTCCACCTCGTGCTTGGCGGTGTAGCCGTCGCGCGCTACGACCGTGTACTTAATGTCGTGGTTCTTCTCGTCCTTGATGATCAGCGGCTTATTATCCGGTCCAACCAGTTCCACCTTCAACTTGCGATAAGTACCGTCTTGCTTGGTGTTGGTGGGCTTGTAGATGATGGTGTATTGATTACGGATCGCCTGGGCGACCTCCCGGAAAATGTCGGGCATTTCACCCATCAGTCGCGGAGCATAGCTGCGCCCGCCCGTCATCCTGGCGAAGGTCGCCATCTGGTTCTTAGCCTGGACGTAGTCCATCAAGGCTGCAGACACGTTGGGATTATTCCCAGCCATTGCGTCCACCATTTCAAGGTAGGCTTCTCCGGTACAGATGGTGTAGATGGTTACATTGGGTGTGGCCTTGACTTTCTTCAGAATGGTGTCGAGGGTAATCTTGCTGAAAGTGTCTCGACCGCTGGCGACCACAACCAACTCTTTGTGGCCGGGGATGCGATCCAGCCGGTCTAACGTGTCATACATGGCATCGAAGATGTTGGTTTCGCTGAACCCGGGGATGCGCAACATGTTCAGCGCACCGAAGACCGCTTGTTTATCCTGAGTGAAATCCAGCAGGATGTGCGTCTTCATATCGAACTCTTCAATAGCCACCCAATCCTGCGGCTGCAGATTCGAAGCAAAGGTGTATGAGGCATTCAGCGCGTCATACATGAAGTTGTAATTGGTGGAAGCGAATTCGACCAACAGCACCGCAGTAATCGGCGCCTTGCTCATGGTGACGCTCTGGATTTGCTGAGGAACACCATCTTCGTAAATCTTGAAGTGCTCCTTGGCCACCTGTTCCGGTAAGGCCAGCGGCCTCCCGTCCTTCTGCAATACGCGCGCATCCACGCTCACCACCGGAACATCGACGTGTAACGAATATTGCGGATTGTCGGTAGGCTGCTTCGGCTTGGGCGGTGGCGGCGCTTCCTCCGTGTCCGGTTTCTTCGGCACGGCGATCGGACCGGATTCTCCCGCCGGCCCTCCAGCTTCGGCAGGCATCTGCTCTTGCTGGCTCTTGGTTGGCTGTGATTGCGTCTGCGGCGAATCACTGCCGCCAGTGGATTGGGCGGTGGCGGGCACGGCGAAACAAAGGATGCTCGCCACCATGACGAGGGCGGCCATTCTCAGGGGGCTAAGAGCAGCAGGTGAAATATCGGGACAAGTAAGGTATTTCTCACAATACATCAGGATGCCTCTTGGGCCGGACTATCTGCTAGTATAAATGCAAATTCAGACTATTTGACTCGCTGCGGTCTGCAGAAAGTGGCCAAACGCTAACGTTAGGGACACTGCCGCAGTCAATTCAGCCGGTCGTTGCGGTCCATTAGCGACGCTCTCGGGCGCAGTGGGGATCGCCGATCCTGGGTGGCAAAGCCGCACCGCGGCTTAAGGTAAGGGATGCGGAACATGTTGCGCTGCGCTTTCTCGTTGGTAGTACTCTGCTTCGCTTCACTGGCCGGCCTCGCGGCCGAAAAGCCAAGAGTTCAAGTCATGCCGGAAGATCAGGTCAAGACCGGTATGCATGGTGTGGCATACACCGTCTTCGAAGGCGTCACGCCTGAGTCGATGGACGTCGAAATCCTCGGCATATTGCGCAATATGGGCGGCCCGAAATCCGACGTTATCCTGGCACGGCTACATGGCAAGAAGGTCGAGTACTTCGGCGTGGTCGCGGGCATGAGCGGCAGTCCCGTCTATATTGATGGCAAACTCGTGGGCGCTATCGCTTATCGTATTGGCGAGTTTTCTAAAGAGCCGATTGCCGGCATCACTCCCGCCAGCTCCATGCTCGAAATTGATGCCATGGACAAGACGCCCGCTCCGGAAGAGGCGCGGGGGCTGACCGGTGAGAAACAGACGGCAACCCGGACTTCCGGGCCTGGCTTGGCCAGCTCGGCTACCGAGCAGGATGCAGGCTATGCGAACCTGCTAAAGCCGATCGAGACTCCGCTGGTCTTCACCGGATTCAGCGAAAACACGATCCGCCTCTTCTCCAAAGATTTTGCCTCAGCCGGCGTTGTTCCGGTGATGGGAGCCGGTTCCGTGAGCAATGAGAAGCAGCCGGAACCACTCGTGCCGGGCTCGGCTGTCAGCGCAATTCTGGTACGCGGCGATATGAACATCGCCGGCACTTGCACGGTCACGTATCTCGACGACACCCATCTGCTGGCCTGTGGCCATCCGTTGCTGCAGTCGGGCAGCGTGGATATGCCGATGACCAAAGCGACGGTGCTGGCCACTTTGCCTTCGCCGGAGAATTCCTTCAAGATCGTCAACACCACCGAGCCGGTCGGCGCGTTCGTCCAGGACCGTCGCGCGGGCATCATGGGACGCTTCGATCGTGAGCCGCATATGATCCCGGTAACGCTCACCTTCAATGGGGTCTCTCATCCCAAGCAGTTCCATTACGAAGTACTGAACAACGCCAAAGTCACGCCGGCCGCGATGATGGCGACGGTGTTCAACGCTATCCAAGGCATGAACGAGTACGGTGAAGACACGACCTATCGTTTGCGCGGCGACATATATGTTCTGGGTTATCCCAAACTAGGGGTGAACAACATGTACGCGCCGCTGGATGGCTCGACCCCAACGGCTTATGGCATCGCACTCTCTATCGGCGAACACTTCAGCCGTATCTTTGAGAATCCCTACGCGACGCCAAAAATCGAGGGTGTGGAATTGAACTTCGATCTGGTCCCCGATCGCCGCTCCGCGCGCCTGGAAACCGCCCGCACCGACGTCACCGAAGCTCGTCCCGGAGATGAAATTACCATCGAGACTCTATTGAGGCCGTATCGCGGCGAAAGCATTCTTCGCCAGATCCCGGTGAAGATTCCAACCTCCACGCCCAAAGGCACTCTGCGCATTCTGGTCAGCGACGGCGACACTCTCGACAAGATGCACCGTGTTTCGGGTCCCATGAGCCGCCGCCTCGATCTGGGCTCGACGATCGCTCTGCTCAATAAAGAGCACACGAATTCCGAGCTGTACGTCTCTCTCCTGGAGGCAAACCCGCAAGCCATGGTGGATGACAAAGTGATGCCGACGTTGCCGCTATCCGTAATGAACGTGATGGATGGCATGCGCGGTACGCAGGACATGATCGTCGTGGGCGAGTCTGCGGTGGATGAAGCGTCCACTCCGGTCGACTACGTTGTGACGGGCTCGCAGATCATCACACTGACGATCAAGTAGCGTCAGCCCTCGGCTTCGAACTCCAAGGTCACCCTCCCATCCGACCCACCCAACGGCGCGTCTCCTGGTGGTTCCACTTATGTCTCGTTCCTTCGACCTTGCCAGATCCGGCTGACCGTCGTACACCTATTGATGGCTCCAGAGTTGCTCTTTTCTCAGCGCTAGGCAGGCCAGAACCCGCGCTTGTCGGCTCCGCTCCCAATCCCTCGCCCGGGGATGACTACTGCCAGTTCGCCCCAGCATGTGGACATTTGATCATATGCGAGGCTAACGCCTTATTCATCAGCTAGTTGGACGATCATACAAAACTCATCCCGAAATCATCCGCTAACCATTGAAGCAAGAGCGGAACGAGCGCATTGTGCCTCACAAGAGCGGGAAATTGGATAACGCAGGGATCAGGACCCGCTCTTTTGGGGGAAAGCTTCCGGAGGGGACAATACCGTCCCCTCCGGAAGGCGGTGAGACTCAAGTTGTGCGGTGTTCCTTCGCACTCCGCCGCCGAAGATTGTAGCCAGCGGGAGGTCATCATGAAATGCCAAAAAGCAATGCAGGCCAGCCAATTGGAAGAGGTTGCCCTTTTCCTCGAAGAGCATCCCGGATTTTCTCCTGAGTTGCACGGCGAGAACGCAATTGTCTGGGGATTCCGCATAGGAGGGTGCTTACTGACGCTCGCCGAGATGGCAAGGCTCGTCGCCGCCGGACCGCACTTCGATGCGCGAGGCGGCATTGCTGCTGGCTCTTCCGTGCGCGTCCGCGCCGACGGGATGACCTTAGTCGACCGTGTTGATCAAGTTCTGACCCGGCCGCGAGAAAGGCGCTAGAGGTTGATCATGACAAGTCATGGGGTTCTTGTGATCTTTAGCTAGGGAGAGCGTTGAAAGTCTGGCCGAGAAACTCGCGCGCTCCCGGTGGGGGGCAACTAACTGCGGTGAAGTTGCTCCTTCACTTTCGAGAATCAGTGCCGCCACAACACAGGGTCAAAGGACGTCAGCATGAAACTACAAGGCGCAACAGTCGCTCGCATCACGGCGCAGGCCTCTGCCGAGAAACGACACCAATTGAACAGAAGGCAGCCACTCTTCGGGTATCTATTAGCGGTCTGTCTCTTGATTCTACCCTCGTCTGCTCTCCATGCGATCACGAAGGATAAGGCAAAAGAGTTCTGGAAGGACTTTGATGGCCAGACCCTGTCCGGCAAGGGAGATATTGTAAATCTCGTCTATGGGGTACCGAACCCTGCCGATGTGATGCAAGTTGAAAAGGCAAGAGAGAAGTGCGGCAGGGACATCTTCGATGGCTTTAGCTCAGCCGCGATGAAGGCAAGGCAGGTGGAAATTCTGGAAGCAAACGGCAAACCTGTCCCCGACAAGCTTCGCATGGAGGTCAAGGATGCCTATGATAAGTTGCAGACCGACGGTGTGATGCAACGTCTCTCAACGTTACAGTTGAAGCTAATCCAAAAACATCTTCAGGAAGGAGGAGACATAGACTTCGACAGCTTTGAACAAGCGATCGAATGGTTTGCCAATGGAGAACTTCGCATGGGGGCCGGTCAAAGAGAGATGGATCAATTCGGCCAGTGGTTCATTTGGAAGACATTCGCTATTCAAGCGATCAACCGGGACGTTGATAAGGCCAGTTGGCAAAGAATACTGAAGAGCCTGGAAATTGGATTGGAAATTTATCGTCAGGTCTATCCCGCCAGACCGACCAAGGACACTGGCATCCTTGAAATCTATGATGGCTGCGCGCAACGGTTCGACGCCAAGAAGCAGCTCACTGACGCTCAGAAGGAAGCTCTCCGTAAGCAGGTCATGGCCCTGAACACGGCCGCGGTTATTGCAAGAGAGGAAGGCATCCTCAAGCAGGTCACAAAGGAAGATGCGCCGTCGCTTTCGTCCGACACCGCGTCATTTCCATCAGGAAGAGAAGTTTCATTTGTCCAGTTGGACATGATTCCAATCTCAGGCGGCTATTTTGTCGAGGTTACGGTTGCCGTTAGCGACCCTGGCGGGCCGGTAAAAGATTCTAATGTGGCGCTCACCGCCGGCATTGTGGGGACGGAGGTGGATGGAAGTTTTTTCCACACCGACATGCTACTTAACAACAACTACAACGGCACTTATTCAGCCAGCTTCGTCGCGATAGGGACACCATCCACCGGCCTCGTCTTTGAAGCGCTGGACGAACCGAGTCTGGCGGCTGACGCGGCAGTGTTCCGCGCCAGCCCCTAGGCACAGGTAGACCTTCCGTGTGAGGAGCAGCTACAGCGGTGCCCCACCCCAAGCTTCATTTACTTGGGTGGCGATTTCAGTAAGGAGCGGCCCAGCAGCGAAGTTGCTCCTCGCTCTTGAGAATCGACGCCGCCGCAACACATGATCAAAGGAGGTTTCGATGAAAACCGAAGATGCTAATCACACAAGGAGCTTAATCAACCAAGTTTCTTTCGTTATGGCGCTATTCGTCTTCCTGATCTCGTCGGCTGGCATACCCGCAGCGTACTCTCAGGACCAGCCGGGCGGACAGGCGTCCGTCAGCAATATCCATGACGCTTTCGCAGAGATCGGTATGAAAGTTCACGGCTTCGGCGGAATGTTTGTCGATGAAGATAAGGACACGTTGTATGTTTACTTGGTCCCCGGTCAGCCGGGCGATATCGCAGAGTTAGAGCAAACCATCACCGACGTCTTTGGTTCCAGGCGCCCGCCACAGCGCCGTATTGCGGCACTGCAGGGACAGTACACGTTCCTGGAATTGTCAGATTGGTACAGTCACATGAGACCGCGCGTCTTGCCCATGGAGGGCGTGGTGCTAACCGGCATCGACGATCGCAAGAATCGGCTGAAAGTTGGGGTTGAAACCTCCGGCGTCGCTTCTGCGGTGCAGACGGAGTTGGATGCTTTGGGCATCCCGCGTCTGGCGGTAAATATAGTGCTAGCGGGGGAGGCAACGCCGGAGGGGTCCCTCACTGGAGTGCACCCTTGGGCTGAGACACGAAGTTAAGGGGGTTGTTGCCGTTCGCTGAAAAAACATTGTACGGCGTCCTGGGTTGTCGAGAATCGTTACCAGTCGGTGAAGCGGAGGCAGGCTCTGCCGGAGGGCAACCTGCCAAGGAATAGCCGACTGGAAACTCATCGAAGCCGATGAGCACTGGGAGCGACGACACCGGTTGCCGCTCTCGGCTTTGCCGAGGCCTACATCGGATCGATAGATTTCCTCATGCCTAAGAAAACTCATGCTCGTCTTTTCCCCAGCGCTGTCGAGAATCGTAAGCTTCGCTCGAACTCCAGCGGCGGACGATAGCCAAGCGCAGAATGCAAGCGCTGCTGGTTGTAGATTTTCTCCAGGAACTCACCTATCGAAGCCTTGGCTTCCTGCAGATTGCGGTATTCCGTGCGGTAGACTTCCTCGTATTTGAGGGTCTTGATAAAGCTCTCCGCCCGGGCATTGTCGTAAGGGTTTGCTACCCGGCTCATGCTGCTGCGAATGCCGCGTTGTTCCAGTTGTGCCCTGTAGTCCTGCGAAGCATATTGCACGCCCCGGTCGGAATGGTGCACCAAGCCAGGCCGTGGCCGACGTTGCCGCAGCGCCATGTGCAAAGCCTCCAGTACGACCGCCGCTTCCAGAGTGCGTTGCAGCGCCCAGCCGATGCAGCGTCGCGAAAAGGCATCCAACAGGACCGCCAGGTAAACGAATTCCGCTTGCAAGCGGATGTAGGTGATGTCGGCCACCCAAAGCTGATCGATGCCCGTTAGCACCATCCCCTCGGCCAAGTTCGGGTAGATGGGCAGCCCGTGTTTCGAGTCGGTGGTCAGAATGAACTTCCGCCGCCGCAAACCTAGCAGGTTGTCGGCCCGCATCCAGCGCAGTACGCACTTGTGGTTCACCGTCCAGCCCTGTCGCAACAGTTCGGCATGCACGCGACGATAACCGTAAGCGGGCCAGCGCCGCGCGACGCGTTGGATCTGGCTGCGTAAATCCATGGCGGCTTCTTGGGGTTGCGGTCGCGCCAGAAAACGGTAGTATCCGGCCCGGCTCACTCCCACGGCCTGGCAGAGCCCGTTCACCGCTGCCCCCGTTTCGACCGCTTGCTGGATTTGTTGATAGAGACGGCGTTGCCATTGGCGACGACTGGCAGGGGATGCTCCCTGAAACGCCGCAAGGCTTTTTTTAGGAACTCGATCTCCATCGCCTGCTGTCCGATCTTACGTTCCAGCTGGGCAATCTGATCGGCATCCAGTTTCGACTGCGGGCGGCTGCCGTTGCCGGGAAATGCCAGTTCACCTTTGGCCCGCCACTCGCCTTTCCAGGTCTCCAGCCGTTTGGGACTGACCTGAAACATGCGGGCCACTTCCGCGATACCTTTTCCGGACTCGATCTCGCGCATGGCGGCAATCTTCAATTCACGGGAATACTGTTGTCGGGGCACCAGCATAACTCTCCTCCGTTCAATGTAGCTGGCCCCTTAATTTGGGGTCTCATTTTTGGGGTGCACTCCATAATCCCGCCTCCTACCCGATCCGCCCCCTTGCCGACGGCATCCGCCGTTACGCTTAACTATGGGGTTCAGCTTGCCCCTTGGTCAGGCGGAGGTGGCGTCGTGCTCTCCGGCGGCACGCTCGGCGGTGTCGGAGCCACACCCGTGCCCTGCGGCGGCACGTAGGGCGGCACGGGCGAGGTCAAGTCCTGCACATTCGCCGGAACTACACCCTTCACCGTGGGCTGGTGCTTCACCTGTCCGGATTCGGCATCCGCGATGTCAATCCCGAGCTTGGTGAGCGTCTCCGCCGTGGACTGATCCAGTTGCACCTTCGATTTTTCGTAGTTGGCGGCGGCATTCAGAACGTTCGATTCCGCTTGAGTCAAATTGCTGGACGCCTGTAACACCAGGGTAGGAGTCGAAGCGCCATACCCAAATTTCTTCTGCTCCGCGGACAGGTTTTCCTTGGCAAAGTCGCGGGCTGCTATGGCCGCCTGCAGCGCGGCGTAATTCTGCTGCACCGAAAATTGAGCTTGCCGCACTTGGATGGTGATGGTGTTCTCGATCTGTTGCAATCCCACTTGGGACTGCCGGTATTCCAACTCGGAGCGTACCTGTTCGGACTGCGCGGCGCGGTTGCGAAGAACAATGTTAAGGTTCACTCCGATGCCTTTGTCCGGACCTGAGCTGTTGAAGAGGTCATGAAACCCGTTCGGGTAACCAGACCTGGGAATCGTTCCCGGGTTTAAACAAGTTTCCCCCGGAATCCCTCCGCTGGGCGGGCACGGAGGAAGTAGCGGTGTCTGTTCGCCCGCCAGAGCTGAGGCACCATAAAACGCGTAAACGTCGAGTGTTGGACGGAGAGCATTCTTCAGCGATTTGCGCGAGATTTCCGCATTCGCCAGGTTGATGCGCGCCGTAGCAATCTCGGGACGAGCTTGCAAAGCTTCCTGAATCAGGTCCTGGACCGGACGCACTTCTTGTGGCTCGTTGAACTGCAACGTATCGGTGGGAATTACCGTCGCCGTCGCAAGGATCGGATCACCCATGTTCTTGGTGATGGCGTTCTTCATCAGCAACTGCTGCAGCTGAAGCTGGGTTTGCGAAGTAATCAGGTTCTGGTTCGCGGTGGCAACCCCGCTCTTGGCTTGCACCAGCGTAATGGGCGCCAGCGTGCCAATCCGGATTTCTTCTTCATCGTCGGACTGCGTCTTCTGTGCCAACTGCAGCGCTCGCTCGTTCACTCGCACCGCTTCGTACGCAGTCACCAAGTCCCAGTAGATATTTTCGATTTGCGAGACCGTCGCCATAATCTGCTGGCGAAACACGACGTCACCATTCTCGCGGGTGTTGCGGGCTATCCGAATCCAGCGCAGGTTGGGATCGAATCCGAAGCCTTGCAGCAGGTGCTGGGTCAATTGAAACCGGAAGGCCGGCGTTATCTGAGGGTTATATAAGTCGAAAGGTATATTCGTTGTGATGCGGCTGTTGTCGAAAGTAACCGAAGCGAGGGTGCCTGTTGAAAACGCCTGGCTGTAGCCAAAGTTATAGATGTTCGTATTTTGTATCGCGGTCGGCTGGCCAGCGGAGAAAAAAATGTTCGCCTGGGGCGTCTGTGCGCGCTCGCCTTGGATTGTACCGGTGAGGACCGGGTCATAGCTTTGGAGCGGAGGACCTCCGCCAAGCGTGGATAAGACCAGTCCTCCCGCGCCAGCGCCGGCGCCGCCAACACCGGTTTGCGTGCCTCCCGCACCGGTGCCCGTCGCTCCAGTGGCGGCACTGCCCGTTCCTCCAGCGGACGTAGAACCGCCCACACCTCCAGGGGTGCCCTGCACTACTCCGATGTTTACGCCCAAAGCAGGGGTGCCCGATTGCGTGCGCAGCAAGTCTGTATCCGCAATGGATAGGTTGTAACGTTGCAGCACGATGTCGAGGTTGTTTTCCAGCGCCATCGCTACCGCATCGTTGATGGACAGATACATCTTGCCGTCATGGAAGAGTTGATCAGTGCGTGCGGAGTTGCTCAGATTCGGCGGCGGCACGCTACGCGATCTATATGGCGCAATGACGTTGGGGAGTCCAGATTGTGGCTTCGAGTAATCCTTGTCCGAATACAGATGAGCATTATGCTGCGGCGCCGGCGCCTGCGGCATTGGCGTCATCGTCGGTGCGCTCGACTGGCCGCTGGGTGCAGTTGCCTCCTGGGCAAAACCCGCTGTTACAAACAGAACCGCGATCAGCAGCGCGACCATCCTGCGGACCGCGCACTCAACGAATCTGGCAAGGCACATTTCCTTTTCTCCTAAGGCTGACATTTTTGTGTTTTTCAGCTGCTCTTAACTGCTGTGGCCTCTATGTAATACGCACTACGGCGCCCAAAGGTTCACGCTGAGACAGAACCAGGCTGCGGGCTTCAATGGTCTGCAAGCTTTGCGTCAGACCAGTGTATTGCAAATAAGCATCCGGCCAGGGACGGCAGAGCTTCTCACACAGATTTGTTGGGACGCAACCAGCGAGCAGTCCGTCGTACGTGGACTCACCCCCAGTATGGGTGAGTTGACGGCATCCTCGGTTGCGGGTATAACTCAGCACAATCAGCCTGCATTCGACGAGGGTTTGCACAGCCCTTAGCAATTCCCCGTCGCGAATCCAATCCAAGGAAGCCGACGGATGAAGAAAAAAGCGGAGAAAGGGAAGCAAATCACTGCTAAACTCAAGGGCAATAGCAACTTACGCTCATCCGCTGCAGGCTCCGACATCAGATCCCGGGGAAGTAAACCGATGAAGTTGACGGACGATCCTCGTTTTACTCAAGCGGTACAAAACTACGAAGCTGGTCTGAAGGCCCTGCAAGCCCACAAGTACGATCGAGCAAAAGCCTGCTTCGAGAAAGTAGTGGCTGGTCCCAGCCCGGAACTGGCTGATCGTGCCTCGGTCCACCTGAACAGTTGCAATCAACAAATGAGCCGGGCCGTCGCCACGTTCAAAACGCCCGAAGAGCAATTCGATTACGCCGTATCCCTGATGAACATGGGCGACTATGTGGGTGCCCGCGAGAATTTTGAAGCGCTCACGAAGAATGCTCCCAAGCTGGACTTCGTATGGTACGGCATGGCGACGTTGAACTGTCTGACTGGCCACTTCCCTGAAGCCATCGCCAGCTTGCATCAAGCGATTCGGTTGAATCCGGCCAATCGCTACCAGGCTCGCAATGATGCCGACTTCAAGAACCTGGCCGATGATCCCCGGTTCACCGAATTGCTTTATCCCGACACCAGCGCCGACACTCCGCCTGCACCAGACCAGTGGAATTTTTAGCAGGTACAATCTGATCGATAGAATGCAGACCAACTCCAATTCCGCTGCGCCGCGGGCTATAAAAGTTGTGGCTATGGGCGGAGGTACGGGGCTGTCCACGCTGCTTCATGGCTTGAAGCAATACGTCGTTGCCGCGGGAGAGGCTCCGCTTCCGGGCACGTTACCCCGCATCGACGACCTCTCTGCTATCGTCACGGTGAGCGACGACGGCGGTTCCAGCGGGCGCCTGCGCAAAGAGTTGAACGTCCCTGCTCCCGGCGATGTGCGCAATTGTATTGTGGCGCTCTCGGAAGACGAGGCCCTGCTATCGCGGCTTTTCCAATACCGCTTCCCGGCCGGCGAGGGCTTGGGAGGACACAACTTTGGGAATCTGTTTCTTTCCGCCATGACAGCGATCGCCGGCGACTTCAGTCGGGCGGTGAAACATTCGTCGGCGATTCTGGCGACGCGCGGACACATCTATCCTGCCACCACCAGCAACGCGCAACTCTACGCCATTATGGATGACGGTTCCGTGGTCCGCGGCGAGACGAACATAACCGCCAGTCAGCGGCGGATTGTGGAGTTGCGCATGGCGCCTGCGAATGCGAAGCCCTTGCCGATGGCACTGGAGGCCATCGAGAGCGCCGACCTCATCACGATTGGCCCTGGTTCCCTGTTCACTAGCCTGGCGCCTAACTTGCTGGTGCGCGATGTTTCCAAGGCAATCGCGACCAGCGGTGCGGTGAAGGTGTTTGTCTGCAACTTGATGACACAGGCCAACGAGAGCTTGGGGCTCACGGCTTCGGATCACATTCGCGCGCTCTATAAACATGCACGGCATCAATTCTTCGATTACGCACTGGTCAATCGCACTCCCGCTTCTCCCGCGCTGACGCTGAAATACGCCGAGCAGAAACAGTCGCAGATCGAGACCGACGTTGACGCCATCGAGGCGCTTGGGGTAAAGCCGATCCTCGGCGAGTATCTGGAAGAAGTGAATTCCCGGGAAGGACTGATCGCTCGCCACGACACGCACCGGGTCGCGCACGACTTGTTGCGACTCATGACGGAATTGAGCGAGTCGGCAGTGACGACGGTGCAGCGGGAGCGATAACAAATCGGAATTGGCGATTTGCCCTTTGTTTTGTCATTACGAGCAAAGCGAGGAATCTGCGTTCGTTTGTTCGCTCATCGACGCTTGGAGTGTCATCCTGAGCGACGAGCGCAGTGAGGAGTCGAAGGAACCCTTTGGCCGCCGAACACTTTCGGACTTGTTGCTGTGCCAGGAATCCAAACCTCGACTTCTTGCAGCTATAGAGGTCCTTCGACTGCGCGCTCACCTGCCCGCAAAAGAAGCGGGTCGGGCGGGCGCTCCGCTCAGGATGACACCTCGTATTTATGATTAATCGAGCGGAAGGTCCGCACTAACCACGAGATTAACTTTTCGGCAGTTCCAAAAGCTGTCCTGCTATCCTCTAAATCGAAATGGCAAAGCCGACTTCCGAGTCCAGAGGGTCCGTTAAGAGCAAACCTGGGCAGTTCGCCATTGCGATTCTGGCGGCGGGTAAAGGCACGCGGCTGAAGTCGCGCCGGCCCAAGGTCTTGCACGAGATAGCAGGAAAGCCTCTACTGGCGCACGTGCTGGCGGCCGCCAGCCAAGTAGTTCCGCCGCAGAACATCTTCGCGATTGTTGGATACGAAGCTGAGCGAGTGCGTGAGGCACTGGCATCAACCGGCATCAACTTCGTCCTGCAACCCCAACAACGCGGCACCGGTCACGCAATGATGGAAGCGCGTGAAGCCTTGCAGAGTTTCAAAACAGTGTTAGTGCTTTCGGGGGATGTTCCATTGATCAAGGCGGAGACGATCAAGCGAGTTCGGGATTTCCATAACGCGCACCATGCGGCGATGACCGTGCTGACCGCCGAACCTCCTGATCCTACGGGCTACGGCCGGGTTTTCCGCAAACAAGTAAAACGCAAGGAGAGTGACGAAGTTGAGCGCATCGTTGAGGAAAAATCGCTGCGTGGTACGGAAGCGAAGCAACGCGAGATTAACTCTGGCATATACGTCTTCGCGACCAAGCCGCTCTATGCGCACATCGGCAAGCTCAAGACCGACAATGCTCATCATGAGTACTACCTGACCGACATGGTCACGCTGCTCGGTAAAGCCGGGGAAAAGGTGCTGGCATTGCCTGCCGTCGACTCCGGTGAAGTGCTCGGAGTCAACACGCGCATTGAGTTGGCGGAGCTGGACGCCAAGCTTCGCAGCCAGAAGACGCGTGAGCTAATGCTTGCGGGGACAACGATCTTCCGTCCGGAGACGTGCGATATCGATGCGGATGTCGAGGTCGGTCCCGACACCGTGATCGAGCCTTTCGTGCAACTCATCGGCAAAACGAAGATCGGCGCTGACTGCCGCATTCGATCGTACTCCGTTATCAGCAACTGCGAACTCGGTGACGGCGTTCTCATCCTGCCGGGCTGCATGCTGGAAGATTCCGTGGTGCGCAGCGGCGCGCAACTGGGACCGTACTCACATCTGCGGCCGGGTAGCGACATTGGCGAGGGCGCGCACATCGGCAACTTTGTCGAGACCAAGAAAACCCGCGTTGGCAAAGGTTCCAAGGCCAACCACCTCACCTATCTTGGCGACTCCGAAATTGGTGACGGCGTAAACGTCGGGGCGGGGACCATCACCTGCAATTACGACGGCGTAGGCAAATACCCTACAACAATTGAAGACTCAGCGTTCATCGGGAGCGATGCGACACTAGTGGCTCCTATTCGAATCGGAAAAGGCGCGTACATCGGCGCAGGATCGTGCATCACGGAGGATGTTCCCGCCGACGCGTTGGCTCTCGGGCGCGGCCGCCAGGTCACCAAAGAAGGTTGGGCGGCCGAAAGGCGCGCAAGACTGAAGCAGGCGAGCAAATAGGGTCAACAAAAAAGGGAGACCCCAAGGCCTCCCTTCACTTTCAACTTGGGGCGGTTACTGGCTGGGAGCCATTTGATCCTCGGAAGCCTTTTTCGCCCGTCGCGCTACCGTAATCGAATGGCCAAGCTTGAACGTGACTGCCGACTCTGCCGGAATTGTTAACTCTTTGTTGCCGGTAAATGCCGCGCCCGCTGTACCGGCGCCTGCACCCACCAGACCGCCGATCAATGCGCCTTTGCCGCCGCCGGCAATACCGCCAATCAATGCCCCGGCGCCTGTTCCGCCTCCGACAGCCACGGCTGTGCGTTTGCCCTTACCCTTTACGGTTTGGGTATATGTGGAAGTCTCGATAGGAACCGACGATCCGCCCACGTTAACGGCGGTCAAAGCGATCGACAATACGCCTTCACCTTTGAATTTGCCAGGCGACTTGGCATCGACAACTGTTCCGCTGACACCAGCACCGGCGGGAATTGCCACCACTCCGCCCACAGAAACGGAATGCACCAGCGAACCGGTAAAGGTGTCGCCCGGGTTCGCGGTTTTCGAGGTGATGCTATTTCCCATGCGGACCACCAGGCTGGTTCCCGCGGGGATTACCAGCGGCGGGGGTGGAGGCGGCGGCTCCGGAGCTTGAGCCATTTGCTGCGCGGGCGCCGGGGCCATCTGCTGTCCCTGCGCGGGCTGCTGCGCCGGCGCCATCTGGCTCGTTGCAGGCTGGCTAGCGGCCGGTTGGCTCGGGCTCGCAGACTGATTGGACTGAGCTGCAGTGGAAGATTCGTTGGCCGGCGCTGCCGTGTTCTGACTTTGATTTTTCTTGCTACAGGCCGCGAAGCTCATCGCCAGAATTGCGATGAATATAAGGGCGAGTAATCGAGAACGCATAACGTTATCCTTTCGTTGTGACGCCGGAAGAGAATTCATCCAGCTGCTACCCTGCGTGAAACGGTTTGGTCCGGCGCTGCCAGAACCAAGCTCCGCAAGGTTGCCCGAGACGAGGGCGCTGCTGCTCAACCAAGACCACCATAACGTGGTCAATGTCTCTACAAATTGTATCGTGTTTCCCAGGATTTAACTCTTCCCGACGCGACGGTCGCCTACGTTTGGGACTGGCTGACCCCTCTCCTATTACGCAACGCGAAGTACCCCAATACCCCTGCCAACAGCGACGCTGCCAGGACCGCTGTCTTGGCTTCCAACAATTGGGATGCATCGTCGAACGCCAGCGAGCTGATAAAAATGGAGACCGTGAAACCGATGCCCGCGAGCATTCCGACCGCGCTCAACTGGCGCCATGTCACTCCGGTCGGGACTTGAGCTAGCCCCGAGCGGACCGCCACCCTGGCAAAGCCAATAATCCCCAGCGGCTTCCCCACAACCAATCCGAGCAGAATTCCCCAGGCAATCCGGCTGGTCAGCAAATCGCGCCATGCGCCTCCGGAAAACGTTACCCCAGCGTTGGCCAGAGCGAACAACGGCAAGACCAGAAACGAAACCCAGTCATTCAACTTCCGCGTCAACAGCTCGGACGGCGATTCCGTCTCCTGCGCCAACTGTTCGAAGGAGCCCAGCAAGTTTTTCGCCGTTTTCTCGTCGCCTTCAGCCAGGGCTTCTCGGAATCGCTTTACAATCCCCGCGGTAAGCTCCTGGAACTCGCTCAGTGATAAGGTTGCGGTCGTGGGAACCATAAAACCCAGTACGACACCCGCGATGGTCGCGTGAATGCCCGACCGCAGAATCGCCACCCAGAAACCCATTCCCAGCACGAAGTACAAAACCGGCTGCGAAATGCCCACCTTACGCAATAAGAAAATAACGACGAGCAGAAGCAGGCCTATGACGAGAGACTCCAGTCGCAGTGAGCTGGTATAGAAGATCGCAATTACGGCGATGGCGCCGATGTCGTCAGCAATCGCCAGGGTCAAAAGAAAGACCTTCAGGTCCTGAGGTATCCCCTTCACCATCCCCAGAACGCCTAGGGAGAACGCAATGTCCGTGGCCATGGGAACACCCCAGCCGTGCTGCCCGGCATGGCCAACGTTCAGGACCATGAATAGCAGGGCCGGAACAATCATGCCGCCGAGTGCGCCGAAAATGGGTAGCGCTGCTCGTCGCATATCGGCGAGTTCACCATGGACGATCTCGTGTTTGATCTCCATGCCGACCAGGAAGAAAAAGATGGCCATCAAGGCATCGTTGATCCAGGCATGCACCGGCAGGTTCAGACGGGAGAAGGAAAGTTCCATTTCCCACACGTGGTGATAGGATTCCTGCCACGGCGAATTGGCCCACACCAGAGCAACGATGGCCGCGCCCAGCAACAAGACGCTGCTGATACCTTGAATGTGTATGAATTGCTGGATGGGCAGAACCAGGGCGCGCGTCACCAGCGATTCGCGTAACCTGACCTGCAGCGCACCGAACGTGCGTGGTGGAATTCCCATAAGCCACGAGTACCGCAGTACCACAGTTGGTGTATGCGGGCGAGTATGGGTAATGCGGCGCTTTAGCGCCGCATACTGCGCGCAAAATTTAGCCAGCGTCAGCCGCTGAGGTCATTGACCTCAGCGGCTGACGCGGTTTTTCTTCGTGCCCGGGGGACGCGGGCCTGGAGGCCCGCACTACCCGTGCAAGGGAGATGCACCAATTCTGGAACCGCACTAAACATTCAACCTGCAAAACGCAAGACGGTCAATGTGGAACCCGTCCGGCAAGCGCCGAGCATTATGGTTGCGCTATGCTGTCTGTCTCGCATGAACGCCATCATCAAGAACGTGCTGCTGGTATTTGCCGCACTGCTTCCTATTGTGAACCCGCTCGGCATGGCCCCCATCTTTGCGGAAATGACCTTGGGTTACGACACCAGTACTCGCCGCACCGTGGCCATGCGGGTCGCGGTCAACGGAGTGGTGCTGCTGGTCGCTTCGCTGTTTATCGGTTCCTACATCCTGCAATTTTTCGGCATCAGCCTAGCGGCGGTACAACTGGGGGGCGGGTTGGTCGTGACCGTGGCAGGATGGCAGATTCTGAATCGCAAGGGTGATCTGAAGGACAGCCAACTGGACGCGTCCCCCAGCCGCGAACGAATCCTGTCGCAGGCTTTCTATCCGCTCACCATGCCGCTCACCGTCGGACCGGGATCGATAGCAGTCGCCCTCACGTTGGGCAGTAACGTCCATGAGGAAACTCACCTGCAACTGATCGTCAGCGCGCTGGCGGCAGTGATTGGAATCCTGCTGATTGGGGTGACCATCTTCTTGTGCTATCGCTTTGCAGACGAATTGGAGCGCCTGTTTGGTCCGTCGGGTACCGGCATCGTTATCCGCTTGTCGGCGTTCATCCTGGTCTGTATCGGCATACAAATCATGTTCAACGGGTTGGAGGATTTCTACCACGTGCTCCACGCGGTGGCGAAGTAGGGTGACAGCGCATCTTGCACATAGTCCGCGAGCTTATGCCAATTCTTTCGGCCGTTCTTTCAACGCTACCGGGTCACCGGTTGGTATCGCGCGTTCATGCTTTTGACAAGGCACTTTATTTAGGGGTCGTGGAATACGAGCACTCGTAGCTAAATTCTGCCTTGCCGTTCCCCTTCAATTGCGTGGCTTTTAGGTTGCTTATGTTCACAGTATCCGCGTCGCTTGCCGGAGGCGGACATTCCACCTTCGCCGTGCAGGTGAAGGATGAGCCCGTTTGCGTTGGGGTACCCATTACGTCTTTTTTCCAAAAGCCTTTGGAGCAAATCGGGGTTGTACCACCGGAGTACGGTGGCACAGGGGCAGAGTCGGTGTCGGCGTAGCCGGCTCCGGAGGCGTCGCAGACGACAATGCAACAAAAGCCGCAATCAGGATGCACAACAACACACACATCGCCGGAGAGAGTTTCATTGGGGTCCTCCTTTCTGATCCCATTTCCTTCTTGGGTGGCCGAAAACCGCCTGATTATACCCCCGCCAGCGTAAGGGTGAACCGGTTTTTTTATAGCAACGACTTGGCACGGAGAGACAGTAGTAACACTTCACGGCGTGCAGCCGAAATGCGGTCTCCGTAGAATGAAAAGCGCATGAATTCTCTTCTGCGTCGGAAGGCGACCGGTCAAGAACCAGCATCCATTACAAGCTTGTCGGCATTCATCCTGGTCTGCATCGGCATACAAATCATGTTCAATGGGTTGGAGGATTTCTACCACGTGCTCCACGCGGTGGCGAAGTAGCGGCGGCCTTGAAGGGGCGCGGCTTCAGCTTCCAGCCGCCGATATAGCAGTCAGATATAGCGCAATGCGGGTGGAGCACCGCTTTTAGCGGTGCGGGAAAGGATTCGGATGAGTCGGCTTCAGCCGCTGAGGTGACAAAACATTACCTCTGGCGCTGAAGCGCGATCCAAGCTGGGACGGGCAATTTATGCACGCCTGAAAGGCGTGCTCCACGCGTTGCCTTACGCCATGATTACCCGGCTATGTGGCCCGTGCTCTGCATTAAGGTTGCACCTTTCGTAGAATGAAACTGCATGAATTGTGCGCGCCCTTTCGTTAATGTCGGGAGCCTATTCGCTCTAATCTTCCTGCTTTCCCTGTTCGCCTGCTCCTCTGCTCCGCCGGCGAAGCGTTACGAATTGGAAGGCCGTGTGGTCGCGGTCGATCGCGCGGCTCGCCAACTGACCATCGCTCATCAGGACGTTCCCGGCTTGATGAAAGGCATGACCATGCCGTTCACCGTGAGCAAGTCCAGCAACTGGATATTCCAGTCAATTGCCCCTGGCGATTCCATCCACGCGACGTTGGTGCTCAGCGACCATGCTGAATTGCAGGACATCACCTTCACGCGGACCAGCCAATCGGAAAGCGACGTCATTCCGTCACTGCATATCCCACAGCCCGGTGACGAAGTGCCTGACTTCACGCTGGTGAACCAAAGCGGCAAGACGATCCACCTCCAGCAGTTCCGAGGCAAACCGCTGTTGCTGACGTTCATCTATACACGATGCCCCTTCCAGGACTATTGCATACGGATGAGTAACAACTTCGGCCAGGTCATGCAGCAATTGCGGAAAGATCCGAAGACATTCAACGAAGCGCAGTTGCTTAGCATCAGCATCGATCCGGAGAATGACAAGCCTACGGTCCTGCGCAGCTATGGCGAGCGCTACGTGGGACGTGTCGATCCCGACTTCAGCCACTGGGAATTCGCCTCCGGTTCGCCGGAACAGGTGCGCCAGGCCGCCGACTTCTTCGGACTGAGCTATAACCAGAAGGACGGGCAAATTGTGCATGGGCTGCGCACGGTCCTGATCGGCAAGGATGGAAAAGTTGCCAAGGTATATTCTGGAAACGATTGGAAGCCCGACGACGTGGCCGCCGATTTCATCGCCGCCGCGGGTGCGTAGGGCGATGGTACTCGTAGGGCGCTTTGAAGGGGCGCGGCTTTCAGCCGCAGACATCGAGGGAGGGTTGCGAATTACAAGAGTGGCACGATAGCAACGAAATTTTGCCGGTCATCATTCAAGAATTGTCATTACGAGCGCCCGGGTTTTTGGGCGCGAGGAACCTGCTGTTCAGCGAAAAGACAAAAAGCAAATCCCTCGCCGCGCTCGTGATGACAATCACTAAAGACAACCGTTACAGAATGTCGCTCGATAATACGCGGGTCTCACTAGACCACATCAAGGAGCTTACATGGCGCAAACGTACGACCCAGTGGCAAAGTTAAACGAATTGATCAAGGGTATCGATTTTGCGATGCTGACAACCATCCGCACCAATGGCTGCTTGCATAGCTGTCCAATGGCAACCCAGGAAGTGGATGCCGACGGCACAGTCTGGTTTTTCAGCGATACGAACACTGAGAAAGTGGAAGCCGTGCGAACCGACCAGCACGTCAATCTTGCCTATTGCGAGGCCGCTAGCCAGCGGTACGTTTCGATCACCGGCCGTTGTGAACTGGTGCGCGACCATGTCAAAGCTAAAGAAATGTGGAAGCCCCTCTACGCGACTTGGTTTCCCAAGGGGCTCGAGGATCCCAACCTGATCTTGTTGAAGGTACACGTACAGGTGGCGGAGTACTGGGACGCGGCAGCAGGCCGGATGGCGCAGCTGGCGGGCTTTGCGAAAGCAAGCATCGGCAGCTAATTATGCACGCAGATGATTTTGGGGTGTCATCCTTCGACTCGCTCCGCTGGCTCAGGATGACAGACAGAAAAGCGCGATTTTCGACTTCCAGCGCATCCCGGAACCTTTCCGGCTGATTCGCATCCAACCAAGTCTATATTGCTTCGTCTGCGTCGCTTCCCTGAATCCCATGACTGAGATGCTCGGATTCGTAGTTCGGTACGGATACGCCCTGCTCTTCGTGTGGGTGCTGATCGAGCAAGCCGGACTGCCTATTCCAGCGATTCCGCTATTGCTGGCCGCCGGAGCTTTGGCGGCACAAGGGCGCATGCATCTGGCGCTCGCAATATTGATTCCAGCCTTGGCGTCGCTGTGCAGCGATACCTTCTGGTACTACTTCGGCAAACGACGGGGCGCCGTGGTGCTGAACCTGCTCTGCCGCATCGCACTCGAGCCCGACTCTTGCGTTCGTAAGACCGAAACGACCTTCACCAGGTTTGGCCCGCGAACCCTGCTCATTTGCAAGTTCGTTCCTGGCCTTAACACCGCGGCACCAGCGCTTTCTGGAATGGTGGGCGTGGATTTGCCGCGCTTCGTCCTCTTTGATTTCCTGGGTGCGTTGCTGTGGACCGGGGCGGCGGCTGGACTTGGCTTCCTGTTTGGCAAGCAACTTGACCGTATCGCTGCCGGCGCTTCGCGCTTCGGGGGCTCGATCCTCCTACTGTTTGTTGCCATGGTGATTGCGTACGTGTTCTACAGATGGAATGAGCGCCGCCGCTTTATCGAGCAAGTTAAGGGCGATCGCATTACGCCGGACGAACTGAAGCACAAGCTTGAAGCAGGCGAGCCCCTGACCATTATTGACTTGCGGCATCCGCTCGACCGGCTAACGGATCCGAGGACACTGCCTCATGCCCTGCAGATTTCGCCGGAAGAACTGGAGGCGCGGCACGGAGAGATCACCCGCGACGATGAGATCGTGCTCTTCTGTACTTGACCCAACGAAGCGACCAGCGCCCGGGTGGCGTTGCAATTACGAAAGCTCGGTATCGGCCCCGTGCACCCGCTGCTAGGCGGATTCTATGAATGGAAGCGCCTCGGGTTCCCACTCACAGACCCCACTGCCGACGAAGACGAAATTGTTCCCAAGACAGGTTCGTCGTGGGCTGAGGCGCAGGGATAACGAGGAAAGCAGATTTCCATGAAGCCGCGCCCTTCAACCGCTAATCCGCCACCTGTTTGGCTTCAGGCTCAGGCGAAACGGCGTCCGCGGCGGCAGCCTCGCCGTTGGGCTTGGCAGCCGGAAGTGGGGGACGGACGGGCGTCTTCGCCGACCGGCCTGATTTCTCGAACGGGCCAATGTGCCAGATGTCCCGTGCGTACTCGGTGACCGTGCGGTCACTGGAGAACTTTCCGATGCGCGCTACATTGAAGATGGCCTTGCGCCACCACATTTCTTCTTTGCGATATTCGCGGCTAATGAGCTCCTGGGTTTCGATGTAGGCACGGAAGTCGGCAAGGTGGTAGTAGCGGTCGCCGCGATGTACCAGTTCATCGAAGATCCACCGGAACAGTCCATGGTCGTTGGGACAGAAGCGGTCCGCGGCCAGCGCGTCCATCACCTCGCGGATGCTGTCGTCGGTGTCGTAGAGCTCCCTCGGATTGTAGGAGCCCTTCTTCTGCATCTCCTGAATCTCTCCTGAGCGCAACCCGAAGATGTAGATGTTGTCGTCGCCAACTTCCTCCGCGATCTCAATGTTAGCGCCGTCGTAAGTTCCGATTGTAAGGGCGCCGTTCATGGCCAGCTTCATGTTGCCCGTGCCGGAGGCTTCCATACCAGCCATCGAAATCTGCTCACTCAGATCAGCGGCGGGCATGATCAGTTTCGCCAGTGACACCCGATAGTCGGAAAGGAAGGTAATCTTGATGGCATCTTTCACCTTCTCATCATGGTTCACCACGTCGGCCACGCTGTGGATGAGCTTGATGATCTGCTTGGCCGCCCAATATCCGGGAGCTGCCTTGCCGGCAAAAACGTAAGTGCGCGGGACCTCCGGCATCTCGCCGCGTTCCACAATACCGAGATAGTCGTGGATGATCCCCATTACGTTCAGTAGTTGACGTTTGTATTCGTGAATGCGCTTGATCTGGACGTCGAACATGGAGTCCGGATCCACTACAACGCCGGTTTGGTCCTGTATGACCGCGGAGAGCCTCAGTTTGTTCTGGCGCTTAACCTCCTTGAAGGCTTCGCGGAAATTCGCGTCCTCCACAGACTTTTCCAGCTCACGGAGCCGGTTCAGATCGGTGATCCACTTATGCTCGTCGAGCGTGTGGCTGATCAAGTCGGTGAGGCCGGGGTTGGCTTCCATCAACCAGCGGCGGGGCGCTACTCCATTCGTCTTATTGTTGAATTTATCGGGCCAAATCTTTGCAAATTCAGGCACTAACGAGTTAACGATCAGATTGCTGTGCAGCTTGGAGACACCATTTACCGAGTGGCTGCCAACGATGCAGAGATGGGCCATGCGCACCTGTTTCTCATAGCCTTCCTCGATGATCGACATCTTGCGCAATTTCTCGCTATCCAAGAAGGAATACTGCTGCATGTCCCGCAGGAACTGATGGTTAATGTTGAAGATAATAAGCATGTGCCGGGGGAGCACTTTTTCCAGCAGCGGCACCGACCACTTTTCCAGCGCCTCGGGCAGCAGCGTGTGGTTGGTGTACGCCAAGGTGCGCTGCGTGATGTCCCAGGCGTGGTCCCATTCCAACTGGTAGTCGTCGAGCAAGACCCGCATTAGTTCGACTACCGCCAAGCTGGGATGGGTATCGTTCATCTGAATCGCGACCTTGGATGGCAGTAGCTCGATATCTTTATGCTGCTGACGGAAACGGCGCATCAGGTCGCCAAAGGCGCAGGCGACCAGGAAATACTCCTGCACCAAGCGCAGTTCCTTGCCGCTCATTACTGAGTCCGAGGGATAGAGCACGCTGGAAATATTTTCCGAGGCAATCTTCTGCTCGACGGCGCGGATGTAATCACCGCGATTAAAGATCTCGATGTCGAAATCTTCCGAGGCGCGGGCGGTAAATAAACGCAGCCAGTTAACCGTTTGTCCTAGGTAGCCGACGACGGGCATATCCGCGGGGATGCCCACCACGATCTTGGGGTTTTGCCAGCTCTGCTTCAGATTCTCGCTGGGATCTCCGCCGGCCTCGACGCGACCGTACATCGGAATGTTAACCGCCTCTTCGGGATGCTCGATCTCGAAAGGCGTTCCATTTGCCTTCCAGCGGTCAGGCTTCTCGCGCTGAAAGCCGTTGAAGATCTCCTGCTTGAACATGCCGTATTCGTAGTCGATACCGTAGCCGTAGCCGGGCATGCCCAAGGTGGCCAGCGACTCCAGGAAGCAGGCTGCCAGCCGGCCCAAGCCTCCATTGCCCAGTCCGGCGTCGGGCTCGCTGTCAAGCACTTCGTCGAGGCTGACACCAAAACTGGCCAGTACCTCGCGGCAAAGTTCCTCCAGGCGCAGATTCGACAGGTTATCGGCCAGCGACCGCCCCATCAGGAACTCCATCGAGAGGTAATACATCTTCTTGGAGTCCTTGTGGCGATAGCGCGATTCGGTCTCCAGCATCCGGTCCACAATCCGGTCGCGAATCGCCAGCGACACCGGCTTCAGGTAATCAGACGGCTTTAGATCCGAGGTGGGACGAACCAGGGTGTAACGAACATGCCGCAGGATGGCTTCGCGCAAAAAATCGCCGGGCTGGCCCTGCGTAAAGAACTCGGGGGATGACATAGAAAGTCGCGGCCTGTCCGCTCTAAGGTGACAGTCTCCCGGAGAAGAATTCCGCTGCCTTCGGGCACATCGGGCGGCAGTGAGGTCGTCTTCGGGGGGTACGCCATTGTTGACGAATCTGGCCGAGGCTCCTTCCTCGACGAGGACCGCTCAACCCAGCGCGCTCTCTCCAGAACATTCTAATGCATCCGTCAGGCGCAGGAACACCAGAGTTCTGCGAACCGCCTCGATCAACATCACTGGGCAGGTACGCTCTTCCACGCGCAACGGCTGTCAGCTGACATCTAGCCACGGAAGGGTCTGGCCAACCGTCGGGTGACCGCACCACACAAAATACCGACGATGGTGTGGAGGAACTCTGTGCGTCACGCGAATATCGCAATTGACCAAGGTCGTCTGACTGCCCGCCAAAACACTGACTGCCGGAAGCCTGGGCCGTATTCGGCGACGGGCCTGCGGTTGTCACGTCGTGACGCGGCATCGGTCACTGACAAAGCACCAGATGCGGAGTGAAATTCTAGTGGGTGCCCGGGAAGAGGACATCCGGCCTTTTTCCCAGACCTACTTCGTCAAGTTCGCGCGAGAAACAAGACCAGCCTCGAGCTTACTTCTTCTAGGTTTCCAACCATACCTGCCTAAGCCAATTTCATTCTTGCCCTATGGCAGAGGTGAAACCAATGCGCCACAAACAGCAACCTTGCAGCCAACTTTTCCTTACGAGCTCGCGCGCGGTTACGGCTGCCCTAGCGATAGCGATTGCGTTTGCGCTAGCGCCCGGATCGGCGCGGCCTCAGAGTTTTTCTGCCGGCGGCCGGTCAGCGCCACTACGCACCCAAGATCCTCGGCAACCGGCGCGCGCCTTTCCTCGACTGAGCCTTGGCAGTGGTGGCGAGGTGGCATATATGGGCATGTTTCCGTCCGACGAAATGTTTCGAAACTCATCGAAATTCACGCGGTTCCTCGACGCCATAAAGGCGCCACCGTCCGACGTAAGCAGGCCTGCCATAGGTTCATCGGAGCAAGCCGAAAGACAGAGTGGCGCTCCTCCCTGGATGCTTTCTTCCCGCCCGCGCGTCGTAGACGATATCGAGCCACCGGCGCACGCCATGGCACTACCGGAAGTGCGTTCCCCGGCGGGTTGTGTTCGCGATACGGTTGTTACCTTCGTCTATGGCCGGTCAAGGGTATTGCGGACGCCGCAACATCTGACCACCGATTCCCGGCAGCGCCTCATCCTTAGCGATCCCGGCGTTCCGGCCATACACGTACTGGATCCCAAAGGAAAAACGTCCTTCAGTATTCTTGCCGGGCAAGGTCGCCGGCTGCAGTCACCCGCCGGAGTCGCTGTAGATGGGGAAGATAATATTTACGTTGCCGATTCCAAGCGTGGAATGGTCTTGGTGTATGACCAATATGGCAAGTTCGTACACTACATCGGAAATGTCCACGGCGAGAACATGTATCAACGCCCCACTGGAATTGCGATCGATCGCAAAGCCGGCCATTTATATCTTGCCGACGGTCCTCGCCATCTGATTCTTATGCTTGACCTTGAAGGCCATCTCCTGAAGCGTGTGGGAAAACAATGGGACGATGCCGGCAGAGGAGAATTGCAGCGCCGCGACAATAGCGGTCCCGGAGTCTTTAACTATCCTACGGAGGTTGCGGTGAGCGATCACGAAGTTGCTGTTCTGGATATGGCCGGGACACGTGTTCAAATCATGGACTTGCAGTGCAACCTTCTCCGAGGCTTCAGAGTTCCCAGTGCTTCCTACCAGGAGAATGACAGGGACGATGGATTGGCACTGGATCAGGATGGCAACGTCTATGTCTCGGATGTTGGCACTTCCGAGGTCAGGGTGTACAACCAGGATGGCGGCCTTCTGGCTTCTCTCGGCCAACCCGGTTCCAGAGCGGGGGAGTTCAGTGCTCCGAGAGGGCTGTGGGTCAATGGAAGCAACCGTCTCTACGTCGCCGATACGGAAAAACGTTCGCGTCCAGCTCTTCCAATTGACCTTCGGGGGGCAAGAGCACTGGACAGTTGAGTCAGGCAAATAGGATTCATGCAGCGTTTCGACGGTTCCCTGAGATCCCCTTCTCGAACCGTCGTTAGGGCGGCTTTGTCGCTCTGGCCTGTGGCGGACACCACTAATTAGCCGTTCCTCAAGTAACATAAGTGACATATGTCGCAGAGTTGAAATGGTAGCTGGCGTGAGAATGTAGCTGGCGTGAGAATAACGATACTCGTCGCCTTGGCTCGACTCCCTTCTCGCCATGAGCCTATCCGGTTCATCCTTCAGCCTGGACAGACGAAGGGGTGCTCTCCAGCATCTTCTTCAGCGGGGCGTCGAACTTCGATTTGTCTACCGCCAAAACGTGGGGTATGAGAAAATCGCGCATTATGGTCAGACATTACCGAGTACGGTGCGCTAATCCGGTTGGGGAGACTCACTGGTTTGATCTGGACGATGTGACGTTCCCAGCGACTCAGAAAGAGCCCCAGAAATCGCTTCTTTGCCCGCAGTGCGGTTGGCTGGCAACATATCGGCAAAACGAAATTCAGTACCTCGCAACGGAACCGCCACGCTCTGAGGTTTGAGAAGCTCGTTGCGCTCCGCTACTTCTGCTGGGGTCGGAAAAGTACACTCGACCCGTCGGCCCTAGATAAACTATCTTCTTGTGTTCACTGTGTCGGGTGTTTATGCTTGCGCCAAAGACGCGATGAATTGGGAAGTTTTCCCACACGAGCTCGCCGATCAGCAATCGCTCACAGAGGAATATCGGGACCGTACCCAGAGACAGCCTTTCCGCCAATCGTACCCTTCCCGCCAAATTCCGGAAAGTCGAGTGGAACTTTACAAACTGTGAGCCGTGGCCACCGACCGCTGAACAATTTTTTGTTTCCTGCGCACTCATAAGGCAACGCGAGCGAGTGGACCAGTCACTTCATCGAAAACTCTTCGCCTTGGACAACCGGCTCAAGGAGGACCGCGTCGGCGTCATGCCCAGTCTTCACGGCCTTAGTGGCATCGCTCCCTGTCTGCGCGAATAATGTTGTGAGCATACCAAAAAAGTGACAAAATCGCCCAATCAAGTCATGCGCATCTACGTTTCATCCACGTCGGAAGACTTGCGCGAGTTCCGTGCTGCGGTTGTTCAACAATTGACGCGGCTTGATCATAAGGTCGTTAGCATGGAAGGCTACACCGCTGACGCACGGGGGCCGGTCGAAAAGTGTCTGGCGGATGTGGCGTCGGCTGAAGCTTATGTTGGCCTGTTTGCGTTTCACTACGGTTCAGTGCCCTCCGGTCACGAGCTTTCTATTACTGAAATGGAGTTTCGTAAAGCAGGAGACCGAGGGCTGCCTCGATTGATTTTTCTAGTGCCAGAGGATGTGGAGAGTTGGCCGGTGCGCTTTGTCGATCGCGGCGAAGCCGGAGTCCGAATGGAGAAGTTTCGCCGGGCACTCCTCGAGCAGGTGGGATTCACCGCAAAATTCTTCAAGAACGAGACAGAACTGCTTACTGCAGTTCCGCAAGCGATCCAAGCAGTCACCCATCCCGCGCTACCATTTCTCCCAAGTCCAACCACTCCAATGGATACCTTTCACAATTTGGTTAGACCGCTAAGCTTTGACGCGGAGAGCAGTAAGCATCTTCCGCATTTTACTGGAAGAGAATGGGTGGAGGATAGGGTTGATGATTGGATTGCCAAACAGAGGGACTCCAAAGTTTTCTGTCTGCTCGGTGGCCCGGGCATTGGCAAGAGCGCAATCGCCTGTCACTGGTGCCATACCCGGAAGGACGTCATCGCGTTCCACCATTGTGTCCACGGTCACGCCGAAAAGACCGATCCCAAGCGCATCCTGTTGTCCCTCGCCGCGCAAATCGCGGCCCACTTGCCGGAGTATGAAAAACGCCTGTCCGCCCTAGACTCAAATGAATTGAAGGAAACTGTCAAAGGAGACACCCGAACGGTTTTCGACAATTTGCTGCTGAAACCGTTTGGTGGTGACTTTCCCATTCCCAGCCGTGTCCAGCTTGTGGTTATCGATGGCTTGGATGAAGCCAGCCGTGGCCAGGATAACGAATTGGCGAGTTTCATCGGAGAGGTTTGGGGCGGTTTGCCCGATTGGTTACGGCTGGTTGTGACTAGCCGACCAGAGATGGATGTGATCGGTTATTTGGGGAGCCTGCATCCATTCATACTGAATGCCAGCAGCCGGGAGAATCTTCAGGACATTCGCACCTTCCTGCGGCGTGAATTGGATGGCCAGAACGCTAGCGACGACGATATCAACCAAATCGTTGCAAAGAGCGAAGGAATGTTCCTCTACGCTTACCTCGTTCTTGAGGAGATCCGTGCCCGACGACTTTCCTTGCAACAAATCGCGGAGTTTCCTGAAGGATTGACTGGCTATTACAAGGGATGGTTCGGCAGGAAATTCTCAAATCTAGAAGGCTATCACCGTGAGCTTCACGATTTGGTCAGTGTGATCATTGCACAAAAGGCACCGTTACCACTGAGTGTTCTTTCCAATACGCTGGGATTGTCGCAGTGGGAGTTGAGTCAGCGATTGATGAAACTCGGCGTGTTATTTCCTTTAAGAGAGGAGCGTCAAGGAACTGATAGGGTTACGTTTGTTACCCCGATGCACAAATCATTGCACGACTGGCTCACAGAAGTAAACCCAGCAACGCTGCATCCAAGAGCTGGTGCGTTCGCCGCTAACCCCGAATTGGGGAATCAGCTCCTCGCTGAAGAAGGATGGAAGGTCTATTCGATGGGGAAACTCGCGAAGGATCCCTACTTCAATCAGACCCTTCTATTTCATCTCTTTGAAGCCAAACAAACGGAGAAGCTGGCTGCGGTTTTACTTGATCCGACGTTGCTCGATACGCTGTGGTCGAATGAATTCCGCTACGATTGGCAACGCCACATTAGCAGCCTGAGCCGCACGCTCTCATTGACTGATCTAGTGCAGGATTGCATTAAGGCCCACAGTTTGCCACCCGCCCGAACCTCGCACGACGCAGCAGTGTTCGGCAAACTCGGTCGGCTTTTTCAGGAACTGGGTGCGTTTGATGAGGCGATGTTGTTGGTCGAAGCGGCGCTTCAGATCTGGCAGGAGAATAATGTCACCGATTCACCCGACATGGTTTCGAGTCTTCTCGCGATGGGGAGTATTCAGTCCGTGCGCGAAGAACGCGATCGCGCCACAGCAAGCTACGAGAAGGCTCTCTCTATCGCCCAGCGTGCCTATGTGCACGACAGTCCGCAAATGGCGGACGTGCTTTACCAACTCTGCATCTTTTACACTAAATGCACGCGCGACTACGAGAAAGCCTGGGACTGCTTGGAAAAGAGCCTAGCCATTCGCAGTTGCGGTAATCCACCCGATTTTGCCGGCATGGCCAATTGCATAAACGATAAAGCTGTCCTACTCATTGCAGAAGATAGATCCGCCGACTACCTGGCAATCTATCAAGAAGCCTTGGCGCTGTTTGAGAAGGCACGACCCGCTGGCCACCCTGAAATGGTCGCCGTTCTTGGGAATATGTCGCAGGAGCTGAGGAAGGCGGACAAGAAGGCTGATGCAGTCAAAGTTCTCCGCCGCGCTGTAGCGATGGCGAAGAATATTTTGCTGCCTCAACACGAGTACAGCAGCTTTGTGAGGCGGGAGCTCACCGCAACACTGCTGGCCATGGGCCAATATGATGAAGCGCTGGAGGTCATGCGCGACCAGATCATCGAACTGGAAAGATTTCCCGGGCCGGATCACGAGGACACAGCTCAGGCGCGTCTCAGCTTGTGCCAGGCACTTTGGAACACAGTTTATCTCTCTGATGCTGCCAGGCAGGGGAACTACCGTGAAGAAGCCCGCCATCAATGTCAGCGAATTCGTCATGCCAAGCCAGCCACAGTTCTTGGTTTGCTGGACCTCGCGGAAGATTCCCGTCTGATTGCGGACCCAGTCCTTCACGATTGCTTCATGGAAACTGCTCGCCGGAGCTGCCGCGAGGATCCCGCAAAGCCGGGCGGTAACCTGTCGGAATCCTCGTCTGCGAAGTGTTTCGCTGACATTCTTGAGACACTTATTTCCAGCAAGCCACTATCCGATCTCGCACCACACGTCTGCGCGCTCTGGGAGGGCGCTGAGCCGCTAATGAAGCATCAAGCTGACTGCCTGCCAAAGACGCGAAAGCTCATATTAAGTCTGATCTCGTGGAGTGGGCGTACCAGGCTGATTCGCGACGACGATGTAGAGGGCATTCACCAAGCTTTTGATCTTATTACCAAGATCGGAGCAGATAGTCTAGAAGCCTTAGATCATCTTGCTACTCTTGCGATCGCCCTCCAACGCAAGCGAGAGTATGCGGTTAGCGAATCCCTCTGCGAAAGGGTTCTGGCAATGAGCGAACGACTGCTCGGCGCTGAGCATACCGAGACGCTTAAGTGCGTGTCGAATCTTGCTTGGCTTCGCGAATATCGAGGCCGACTCGAGGAGGCCCAGCGTCTCTTTAGCAGAGCGTACGAGGCAAGCTGTCGCGTTCTCGGATCGGAGCAAACTGATACCATTGGAAGGGTGAGCAGCTTGATAGCATGCCTGCTGCGAAACAAAGACTCTCAGGCAGCTAATGCGCTGTTCCGCGAGTTTTCAGAAAACCTGCCTCAATCCGAGAGCCCCACTTCTGCTCGAAGCATTCTGGCTGTTTGTCTAAATCGTATGGCCATTGGGTTGAAGGATGAGTTCGCGGAGTACCAAGCCGCGCGTGTTTGCTATGAATTCTCTATCGAGATGAATCCGAGAGCAGCCACTACATTTTGTAACTTGGCTCTCTTGTTGTGGAGTTGCCTAGGAGATTTCCCAGAAGCGGGCTTGCGTTTTGAGCAAGCGCTGAAACTTAATCCCTCCAGCGGACATATTCACAGCACGTATGCGATGTTCTTAACTCACACGCTGCGCGATTGTCAACGGGCTCTCGATCATTTCGAGAAGTCTATGTCTCTGTCTTCGACAGAGGCCCACCTTCCGGGCAATTTTGCAACTTGGTGCATCCTTACTGGTGATTTGTCAAAGGGTTGGCAACTCGCAAAACGTTCAATGAAACTTGGCCTGCCGTCCCCGGATCGCGTGATGGCGCGTCCGCTGTTTTGCGCTGCATCCATTTTGATTCTCAGGCAACAGGACCCGTCAATCCCGCTGGGTCAAATGAAAACGCTCTTCTCGCGAGGCATCGATCACGTTGCGTGGATCATAACCGCACTGTTGAAGGAATTGGATCGGCTAGTGCCCCCTGACAAGGCGAAGCTCCTTCGTGCCATCACAGAGGCAATTGCCTATAAGAAACAACTTCACGTGCTTGAAACTGATCCCATGTGGCAAGCCATTCAACCAGTCCCGTTGGAGGCTCAATGGCCTGGGGAATCTGGGTCCTCAGGCTCCCTGGCAAGACCGAGAGGAGTGGCAGGGTTATTCGGAGTGGATCCGGGAACTTTGCAAAGCTGAGAGGCCGGGCAGCAGCTCAGCCAGCTTCCGTTGTGACATTCCGAGAATGGTGGCCGTTTCCCGCTGGCTCATTTGCCATCCAGCAAGGCGAGGGAGAGTTTGCTGACCGCGCTTCGTTTGAGTTTCTCGTCCGGATCAAGATACTGTCGAGTGGTATCGAGATCGCTGTGCCCCATCTCACCGGGAGCAAGTGATTCGCGTAAACTATCGATTCTAAATGGCGGAGAGACAGGGATTCGAACCCTGGATACCCTTTCGAGTATACACGCTTTCCAAGCGTGCGCCTTCAGCCACTCGGCCATCTCTCCGTTGGGAAAAGCGTCTTGCGGGAACGCCACAAGAATGGCGTCGTTTCATTGTAACGTATTGCCGGGCGCAGGAATCGGGTGCCGGGATCTACTTGCTCACTCGCCTTCCTTCAGTTGCTGGGCCAGGTAGTTCGCGATTCCCATCTCGCTGATGGCGTGCAGTTGACCCTCGAGCCAGTCGATGTGGTGTTCTTCGTCGCCCAGAATCTTTTCGGCCAGATCGCGCGAGCCTCCGTCATTGGCAGTGGTACAGAGCTTAATCCCATCATTCAGGCGTTTGACGGCATCATATTCAAGCTGAAGATCGTTCTTGAGCTGGGCCTCGACCGTGGCCCCAATATTGATTTTGAAGTAGTCGGTCATGTTCGGTGTGCCGTCGAGGTACAGAATCCGTTCCATGCACTTCTCGGCATGCACCATCTCTTCGATCGATTCTTTCTTGGCCAGCTTGGCCAGCCGCTTGTACCCCCAGTTCTCGCACATTTCAGAGTGCAGGAAGTACTGATTAATGGCTGTCAGCTCCGCCTTTAACACCTGGTTTAAGAAAGCAATAACTTTAGGATCGCCCTTCATTTCGCCTCACGAGACTTAAGGAGTGAACACAATTCGTCACAGCCACATGGAACAAAATGCCTTTGCCGGGACGCTCCATTGTAGTCCGCCGGCCCACCATATCGCTACGGGAAATCGAACGGATATCCTTGTCAAGACTCACCTTTCCGCAATCATGTACTGCTCAAACTTGCCGTCAGGCATTTCGTAGATGATGATGACCAAGTTCTTGCTTGGGTACCTTACTTCATAGATTCGCTCCGTCATTCCGCCGCGGCTGGAGACATTACTTTGCGCGAAGCTCTGAGGAGCGCCCAACGGACCAAGACTGCTGGCGTAATCCTTTAGCGCCTGCTCGGTGAAATATGCATTGGCATTGTCGGTGAACAGCGAGCGGTCGATCTTCCCCTGCTGCACTCCGTCATACACCTTGCGGATGAGCGCATCCTGCTTCGGATCTTGGGGGTTCTCGGCCTGAAGCATCGCCGTCCTCACCTGGCTTCCGATCTCTGAAGCCGCTTCCGCCGCATCCTGATTAGTAAGCACCACGACCGCAATCCTGTCGTCCGGCATAACGATGTTCTCGGCGGTAAATCCCGACACTTCGCCGCTATGCTCCAGCACTCGGTGGCCGCCAATGTTCATGACTTCAACGCCCAGTCCATAACGTGTGCCGACCCCGTTCTTCAGCAAAACATCGGTTTCCATTTCATGATAAGAAGCCGGTTTGAGCACCGTCTCCTGAATCATCGAGATGTCCCACTTGGCCAGGTCTTCCGCAGTCATCGCAAGCTCGCCGGCAGCGAACATCCAACCCTTGCCTTCTTTCGGCGCGGGATGCAGCGGCCCCAGCGCGAAACGAAAATAGCCGCTCGGATCGGTGGAAGGCAGCTTGTTCAGGTTGGTGTCGGCCACGCTCTTCATGCCCAAGGGAGTGAAGATCCGTTGGCTGAGAAGCTGCAGGAGCGGCATTCCCGACACCTTCTCCACGATCACTCCCGCAATCACGTAATTCGTGTTGCTGTATTGCCACTTCGTTCCCGGATCAAAATCCAGCGGCTTGCGCGCCCAGCGGTCCATAATGCCGTCGGCAGTGATGGGTTGCAGCATCAACGGGGGAACGTAATCTTGCGGCCAGAAATCCTGGTAGCCGGAGGTGTGCGACAGCAGTTCGCGAATCGTGACCTCATTTCCCCGGGTCAACCCGGAAACGTACTTCGAGACGGGATCGTCGAGCGACAACTTGCCTTCCTCGGCCAGCATGAGGATGGCCGCCGCCGTAAACTGCTTGCTAATTGAGCCAATGCTGTAGCGCATCATCGGCTGCGCGGGCGTAGCCGGATCGAGCCTCGCGTCGCCGTAGGCTTGTACATAGGCAATCTTGCCATCTTTGACAATAGCCAGCGAAGCGCCGGGAACACCGGTCGTCTGCAACACATCGTGCGCGATGTCATCAATCTTGTTGCGCAAATCCGGAGCCAGGATCGGCGCTGTTTGTGCGGCAGACGACGACAAGATGCTAAGAACGAGAAGAACGACACGTGATATCGGGTGTTTCCGCAAGGTGGCATTCAAAGGGCCCATCATCGCCTCGGAAGCAAAGGTTTAAACAAAATACCCTACCGCAACGTCCGGTTGGCCACAACTTTGCAACGCGTCCCGCTCTGTCAGGCCGCTGAAACCCTCGACGCTGGCCCAACACTCGCACTGCCGGCGCAAGCCCGATACGGCACGACGGAATTCTGCAATCGCTCTAGTGATTGTTTGAGTTGGAATCGCGCTTTAGCTGTTGAGGTTGACCAGATCGGACTCGATCATCTTCGGAGGTAGTCGCGACTGCCGCCTGGAGTGTCCCTGCAGCTTCCAACGGAGCCTCGCGGACAGGACGCGCTTCCTGCGCCGGACGCGGGATATAGCCATCCAACAAACGATGATGCATGCTGTAGAGCGCCAATTCCAGACGGTCGGTTACATGGAGCTTGCCATAGATCTTACGCAAGTAGTTCTTCACCACCTGCTCCGTGGTGCCGACCTCCCGAGCGATGTCTTTGTTCTTCAGCCCTTGCGTGACACCGCTGATGATCAACATTTCTTTCTCGCTAAGACGCAACTGCTGTTTGGGCGCAGTTCCCTGAAGGGCTTGAGAACGATAAGCTTCGATCACCCAATTCACCCCCTGCTTGTCGAGCCAGGTTTCGCCTGCTGCCACCTTGCGCACACACCGCACCAGTAAATCGGGCGAGACGGCGCGAGTCAGAATGCCTCGAACTCCGCGACGTAGGTAATCCACTGTTTCCTGCTCACCGGCACGCTGCGTAACCAGAATCAATTTCGCGCCGGGAAGCGCCCGCCGAGTTACTTCACTAATCGCTTCAGCTGGCGTAGGAGACAATCCTGCTTCGAAGAGAAGCACGTCCGCCGGTGTTTCTGCCGCAACATTGATGGTTTGCGGCAGGTTGTCGGTCTGCGCCACCACTTCCAAATCGCTCTCCGAGGAGAGAATCCTGGCCATACCGACTCGGAAGATGGCTTCCGAGTCCGCAAGAATAATCCGGATCCGACGTTTTTCTGGTTCCAGAGAATGTTGCTGAGGCGCCGCTGAGGATGAGACCCTCTCCCCGTTATCGTGGGCGCGAGCGAGCCATTTGCTGCTCTCAGCTCCGTGTTTAGACACGTTCAAAGTGATATTCATCGATCACTACCGCTACGGTTCGTCCAGAAGGTTCTTCTGAAAATCGCACTACTCGGGCCTGACATTTCACCAATACCGGATGGTCTGTTCCCAAGACGTCCCCCGGCATTTCAATGGTGATCTCCACCGCAGAGCCCACCATGATCTCGGATTCAGTGTGAAAGAGAATGCCGCCGGCTGAAATATCGATTGTTTTCGCGTGGTATTCCGCCGTGGGAGTCTTCAGAGTGACCTGAAGGTGAAGGGGAAACCGTATCGAATTACGTAGTTCAGAGTCTTGGCCAGTACTCATATTAGGTTACCGATAGGCGCTAATCGGGTAACGCTTGCCGTTACCGGATACATTACCATTAATTGGGTTTCTTAGGTAGGAAAATCTTCAGAATCCGCAAGAAGCCAGTTTTTGGATATGAACGTTTTGCCTACGGCATGTTTCCAGCTTCTCAGACCGTGGGTGAGTATCCGAATTAGAAATTGCGCGTGCTCCTGCGCGCTACTCATCTTCTAAGTTGCGAGAAATAAAAAGGTTATATGAAGAAGCGACTTAGAATTTGGTGGTTTCCGTGAAGTTGAAATCGCGCACTTTCATTGGGGGTACTACCATGTCAAAGGACTCCTCGCCGCATGAGCGAACCGGGATCCCCATTGCCTCGACGCTGTGCAGCATGTGCAATAGGCTCTCGTTGAAACGAAAGTTATGGACGCCGCGAGTCACCTTGCCATCCTCGACCAGGAATGTGCCGTCGCGGGTCATGCCCGTGAGGATTTTCTCGTAAGGATCAACTTCGCGGATGTACCACAGGCGAGTGACCAGAATGCCGCGCTCGGTGGACGCGATCATCTGCTCCACGGTTCGCGCATCACCTTCCAAGGGACCCGCAAACACGATATTGAGAGGGGCTTCGCCGATCTCGCTGGGTAGCGCGAAGCCGTGGCCAGTGTGGTGAACCGGACCAACCGTACTGGCCATTTCCGACTCGGCCATGCGCTTTGCGCTGGAACGCGAGTACGTCACTCGCCGAACCACGCCGTTCTCGATCAGCTTCAACCGTTGTCGCCTCATTCCTTCACCGTCGAAGGGCACTCCAGCCTGCAACGGGTGGTACACGTCATCCCAGGCCGTGATGTTCTCGCCGAAGAGTTGGGTCCCAATCCGATCATTGAGAAATGATCGCTGTTCGAGCATCGCCGAACCACCAAAATCCCAGAACATGAACCCCACAATGTCGAGCACCGCGGCAGGCTCCAGGATGACCGTGTATTTCCCGGGCGACAATTCCACGGGATTCCTCGATTCGATCGCTTTTGCCGCGGCGATTTCCGCCATCCGGACCGGGTCGAGCCGGGCAACGTCGGGTGAGTTTGCTTTTTGCCATCCCGAGGAGGAGCTGTCGAGCACGCTTACCGACGCTTCGGCTAGAGTCTGCTCGTACCAGCCATTCACTCCTTTTGAATTGAAGATGCCTTCGACCATTTCAGTCGAGGAGAAAATTCCGGCCGCGGTCAGCTTGTGCTTCTTGGCAACGTCCACCATCAAGGTAACCGCGCGAGCCCGGTCTTGCGGAGTGAGCTTCGCGGTGGCTTCAAAGTGGCGGGTTACCGCTCCTTCGCTACCATCTACCGGTGCGGTGGCCGCCTCTTCTTTCGTGGGCATCGGCAACAAATCGGGGTCGGGATGCTGCACCTTCGCCAGTGCTTCGGACGACTCCACCACGCGACGCAGGCTCTCATCGTCGTGTTTGTTCGTACTGGCACGGGCCGTGCGGTTACCAAAGGCAGAGCGCACCGAAATGTGGTATTGCTCTTCGGCGACGTTCTGATGAATCGTATTGTTGGCGAAACGGGTCAGGGCGCTTCGTCCGCCGGAGATGAGCAACTCGATCTCGTCAGCCTGCGATAGGCGTCGCAGCTTGTCGAAGATATCGTTTGCCTGATCGCGATCGAGCATCGCTATTCGTTTCCCTTATATGCTGTTCCGACCATGATGTTGTGAAATCGCGCTGGCGCCGCGCCGTGTCCGGTCCCCATCACCTGCTGCGGCTGTCCCTTGCCGCAGTTGGGAGTGCCCCATAACGTCCAGTCGTCGCGTGAGCAGATTGCATCCATGGAGTTCCAGAACTCCGTCGTAATGCCCGAGTAGGAAGGGTTCTTCAGCATCCGTGCGCGCTTGCCTCCCACGATCTCCCAGCCGATCTCGCAACCGAACTGGAAGTTGAAGCGTTTGTCGTCGATCGACCAGGAGCGATTGGTTTCCATCAGGATGCCATGGTCCGTGGATGCGATCAGTTGTTCCAGCGTCAGCGGCGACTCGCCAGGAAGGATGCTCACATTGGTCATGCGCACGATTGGAAGACGGTTCCAGCCTTCCGCGCGCAAGCACCCTCCACTACGGCTGGCGCCAATCGCAGCCGCGGTATCGCGCGACGTCAGATATCCGGTAAACAGGCCGTTCGTGATGATCGGGGTGCATTGCGCCGCTACACCTTCATCGTCATAGGCGAACGTGCCGAGCCCGGGTCCGTGCGCCGGAGTGGCGTCGGCCACCGCGTTCACGATTTCGCTGCCATATTGCAAGGTGCGTAGTTTGTCGAGTGTGAGAAACGACGTTCCAGCGAAATTGGCTTCCATGCCAAGCACGCGATCGAGTTCGATGGGATGGCCAATGGACTCGTGGATCTGCAGCGCAAGTTGCGACGAGTCGAGAATCACGTTGAACTTACCTTCGGGACATTGCGCCGCCGAATGCAGAGCCACCGCCTGCTCGGCAATTTCGCTAGCGTGTTCCAGCAGTCTCAACTCCTCGATAAGTTCATACCCTCTACCCTGAAACTGTCCTCCGTACGAATTTGGGTAAGAACGTTTCTGGATCTCCGCACCCTGAAATGAATACGCGGCATAGCCCGCTCCGGAGGTGACGGTTGTCTGGCGGATCTCGGAACCCTCGGATGAATAGAACCACTGCTCATAGCGGCGGAAATTCATGTTCGTCTCGGCCAGGGTCACGCCTTTCACCGCCCGTAGGGCAGCGTCAATCGCGAACAGAAGGTCCAGATTTTTTTCGATGGGAAGGCTGAACGGGTCAATCTTGCAGGGCGAAGCCCAATCAGCTTTGGCAGGTGGCTCAGGCACCAGATACAGCTCTTGCGACTTTACGGTGGACGACGCCCGGGCAATCTCAACCGCCCTAGCCGCGCAGCCCTGGACTCCTTCCCGCGACAGATCATCAGTGGCGGCGAAGCCGAACCCGCCATTCGCAATGACGCGAATGCCGATGCCTAGCGATTCGAAATCAGAGGCGCCACTGATCCTGCCGTTCTTCGTGGCTAGGGCGCGGTTGCGTTCATCGACGATACGCGCCTCCGCCAGCGAGGCGCCTCGCAGCTTAGCCGTTTCCAGTGCCCATGCAGCGATATCTTTCATCTACGAGTACCGAATCAAAGATGATATCGTGTTCTTCCAGAATGTTGCCGGATAGAAGGAGTACCAGTTCAAAACTAGCGAACCATACTGGGTGGAGGGCGCTCCATCCAGTCGACAACCGAAGCCGGCAGACTTTGAAGGGCACGGCTTCACCCGTGCCGTTACTTGTGCGTGACGAGTTGGGCTTCAGCCCCCGAGGGAACTCGCACTTCGTCTCAATACCAAAATCCCTCCGTGGCTAAAGCAACCATACGGTGATGGCATCTTACGGCACGGCTTCACAGGTTGCGGAAAAAGTCGCCTTCCGACGGGTTTGTATCAGGGCACGACTTTAGTCGTGCCGATAAGTCGTTTATTCTTGATCGGCCGAGCGGACTTCAGTCCGCGAGGCGTAGGCATTTTGGACTTTTTCCGCAGCCTGTGAAGCCGTGCTCCTTCAAAGCGTGAGAACCTGATGAATAATCTATATTCAGAGGCTAGGTTTCTGACTTTCTTCTTGTAATGTCCAGCCCACTTCGGCCTGCGAGAGGTCCGCTTTCCGGTGGAAATGCTAATGACCGCCACCATCAAGACCGTGAACCTGGAACTTGGAATGCCGAGCATACCCCAGGCACGCTCCCGGCTTACTTCCGAGATTAGTGTTGCACAGCAAGGTGGCGTCAGGGTGCTGAAACTTATACATGGCTACGGCTCCAGCGGTGTCGGCGGAGACCTGCGCATCGCTTTACAGTCAACTTTGAGGCAGATGGCCCAGGCGAAAGAGATCCGTGATTGCATCTACGGCGAAAACTGGCGCACCAGCGATGAACGTAGTTGGGAACTTCTGAAGCGCCTGCCGGAACTGAAGAGTGACAGCGATCTGGGCAGGGGCAATCGCGGTATCACGCTGGTCGTGTTATAGAAGCCACAAGCGCCAGATTCTACTTCCCCTATAATTCTCCGTTGGACTGTTCCCCACCCCAGGATGACGTCCATCAACCAAGCGTGTCTCGCGCCCTCTTACGATGGATGTCACCGCACCCAATTCTGTTTCCAGCCTAGAAGTCACCCCGCCACGGGTCGCCATCGTCGCCTGCATGTTGGCAGGCGTGTGCACATTTCTCAATGTCTATGACACGCAGCCGCTGCTTCCCTATCTACGGCAGATTTTCAATGCCTCGGAGATCGCGGTCTCACTGACAGTGAGTGCCACCATCCTGGCCATGGCCTTGACCGCGCCCTTCATCGGATTACTCGCGGAATCTGTTGGCCGCAAGAAGGTCATTGTCCCGTCGCTTTACGCTCTGACCGTTCCCACCCTGTTGGCAGCGACATCGCAGAATCTGCATCAACTCGTCTTCTGGCGATTCATGCAAGGAGTGTTCGTACCTGGCGTGATCGTCGTCATCATGGCCTACATCAACGAGGAGTTTCCGCGGCCGCTCGTGGGCCGGGCCATGTCGGCCTACATTTCCGGAACGGTGCTCGGCGGCTTTTTGGGACGATACATATCTGGCGTCGTGTCGCATCATTTTTCGTGGCGGGACGCATTTCTCGTCATCGGAATCGTCAACCTTGCAGGTGCGATCGTCGTGCAAGCATCACTGCCCCGCGCAAAGCACTTCGTACGGGCGGCCAGCGTCGCACATTCCGTTTCCGAGGGCTGGCAGCACCTCCGGAACCCGCGTCTGCTCGCGGTCTTCGGGATGGGATTTGCGGCTCTGTTCTGCCTGGTCGGCACGTTTACTTACGCCAACTTCTACCTCGCCAATCCGCCGTATCGGCTGAACTCGGAACAACTGGGCAGCATTTTCTTCGTGTATCTGTTGGGCTTCATTGTGACGCCGCTGTCGGGCCGGCTCCTCGATCGTCACGGGATCCGGCAGACCTCGGTGGTTGCGGTTTGCTTCACCTCAGCAGGATTGCTGTTGACTCTGCTGCATTCTCTGCCGGTCATTGTCGCCGGACTGGCACTGGCTTCTACCAGGCCGTAGGCACGGTGCAGACCGGGATCGTCGCAGACCGCGCTCGGTCATCGGCGGCGGGACTGTACGTGACGTTCTATTACATCGGTGGCAGCTTGGGGGCGATCGTTACCGGCTGGTCTTGGGTGGCGGGAGGCTGGCCCGCCTGCGTGTTTCTGTTGATGGGCGTCGCCGGACTGGCCATGGTCTTGGCGTTTGTGAGCAGCCGGAAGACAGCCGTCAGCCCTCAGCCGTTTGCCATCAGGTGAAGACATCGGCGTAATCTTGGTGTCATCCCGAGCGACGAGCGCAAACGGGTCCCCAGCAAGCACCGGGTTTGTGCTTGCTGGGGTGTTAGAGCGAGAAGTCGAGGGACCCCTATGGCTGCCAATAATCCCAAATTTGATGCTGTGCTAAGCGATCACACTGCGGTCCTGCGGCAATAGAGGTCCTTCGACTCGCTGGGCTCGCTTAGGATGACAACCAAATAAGTGTTCCAGCGAAACACCGCTCCCTAGTCACAAAAGGTTAAAGGGCGGCATCGCTGTCGCCCTACCATCCACTAGCCACTAATCACTAGCCACTGCTTCTACGTTCCTTCGCTCCAACTCGCCAGGTATTCTTCCTGCTCCGCTGTCAGCCGGTCGATTTTGATGCCCATCGACTCCAGCTTCAGTTTCGCGACCCGCTTGTCGAGCTCCTCCGGAACAACGTAAACCTTCTTCTCCAGTGACGAGTGGTTCTTCACCAAGTACTCAACCGAGAGCGCCTGGTCGGCGAAGCTCATGTCCATCACGGATGCTGGATGTCCTTCTGCCGCGGCGAGATTGATCAGGCGGCCTTCACCCAGGAGGTTGATCTTGCGGCCATCTTTCATCGAGAACTCCTCGGCAAAGTTGCGCGTGGTGCGTTTCGAGGAAGACATCTTCTCCAGCGTGGGAATATCGATCTCGACGTTGAAGTGGCCGGAGTTGGAGATGATCGCGCCGTCCTTCATGACTTGGAAGTGTTCCTTACGCAGCACGCTCTTATTGCCGGTGACCGTGCAGAAGACGTCGCCGATCTTGGCGGCCTCATCCATGCTCATCACGCGGTAGCCATCCATGACGGCTTCGATGGCCTTCGTGGGATCGATTTCCGTGACGATGACCTCGGCTCCCAGTCCCCGCGCGCGGCTTGCAAGTCCGCGTCCGCACCAGCCGTAGCCGGCAACCACGAACTTGGAACCAGCGAGCAAAAAGTTTGTCGCCCGCACGATGCCATCAATCGTGGATTGTCCAGTGCCATAGCGGTTGTCGAACAGATGCTTAGTGTCAGCATCGTTCACCGCGATAATGGGATATCGCAGCACGCCCTGCTTTGCCATGGCACGTAGGCGAATGATCCCGGTCGTGGTCTCTTCAGTACCGGCGATCACGCCATCCAGGACATCGGTCCGCTTGGTAAGCGCAATGGTGACCAAATCGGCGCCGTCGTCCATGGTGATGTTCGGTCTGTGGTCGAGCGCCGACATGATATGCGAATAATAGGTGTCGTTGTCCTCACCCTTGATCGCATAGACCGGAACGTTGTAATCACGCACCAGGCAGGCGGCAACGTCGTCCTGCGTGGACAGCGGGTTGGAGGCGCAGAGGACAACGTCGGCGCCGCCGTCGCGCAGCGTGATCGCCAGGTTGGCGGTCTCGGCCGTGACATGCAGGCACGCGGAAATCCGGATGCCCTGCAATGGTTGGTTCTTGATGAAGTCCTTGCGAATGATCTGCAGTACCTTCATGGACTGGTTGGCCCAGTCAATGCGCTTCTTGCCCAGATCGGCAAGGGCGAGGTTGGCGACATCGCCGGCTACGCGTGTGGTTGTAGTGGACATAATCTCCTGTTGAAATTTCGAGTTTCGAGTTTACGTTTCGAAGAAAGCTGATCCGCGAGACGGACACACCCCTCAACAACCGGTACACATTCCGAATTTGTCATTACGAGCGCAGGGCTTGGCGCGAGGAATCTGCTTTTCTGTTCGCGATTTCAAAAGCAGATCCCTCGCCGACTAAAGTCGGCTCGTGATGACAAATCTTGAAACTTGCAACTGAGGTGGGGGCGGATTGCTCCGCCCCGTCGCAAATCTACTTCGCCGCCTGTGCCGTCTTCTGAGCCTTCGCATCCGTCAAGCCGGCCTGCTCGCGCAGGGCCGCGGCTTTGTCGGTAGCTTCCCATGTGAAGTCCGGATCCTGACGGCCGAAATGCCCGTAGGCTGCGGTCTTCCGGTAAATGGGACGGCGCAAGTTCAGCGACTCGATAATGCCCTTTGGGGTCAGCTTGAAATTCGCGCGCACCAGATCGGCAATCGTGCCTTCGTCGATTTTCGCGGTGCCGAAGGTATCGACCAGCACACTTACCGGCTCAGCCACACCAATCGCGTAAGCGAGCTGCACCTCGCAGCGGTCAGCCAAGCCGGCGGCAACAATGTTCTTGGCGATATGGCGAGCCATGTAGCAAGCGGAACGATCAACCTTTGTCGGGTCCTTGCCGCTGAATGCTCCACCGCCGTGACGGCCCATGCCACCGTAGGTGTCCACGATGATCTTGCGGCCAGTCAGCCCGGTGTCGCCCATCGGGCCACCGATTACGAAGCGGCCCGTGGGATTGATGTGATACTTGGTGTTCTCGTCCAGCATCTTCTCGGGTAGCGCTGCCTGGATCACGTGCTTCAGAATGTCAGCACGCAACTCTTCCGTCGTAACCGTCTCAGAGTGCTGACTGGAGATGACCACCGCATCGATGCGGACTGGCTTGTGGTTCTCCTCGTCGTATTCCACTGTGACTTGGGATTTGCCGTCGGGTCGGAGGTAAGGGAGCGTGCCTTCCCTGCGGACTTCACTAAGGCGGTGAGTCAGCTTGTGCGCTAACGAGATTGGCGTCGGCATGTAGTCGGCATTTTCGTTAGTGGCATAGCCGAACATCATGCCCTGGTCGCCCGCGCCGCCGGTGTCCACACCCATGGCGATGTCACCCGACTGCTTGTTGATGCTGGAGATGACCGCGCAGGTGTTGGAATCGAAACCATAGAGGGCGTTGTCATAGCCGATGGAAGCGACCACGCCGCGCACCAGCGACTGGAAATCCACATAAGCCTTGGTGGTGATTTCACCGGCGATGACGACCAGTCCGGTGGCCGTCAGGGTCTCGCACGCCACGCGGCTGTAAGGATCCTCCTTCAGGCAGGCATCCAGAATTGCGTCAGAAATTTGATCGGCGATTTTGTCCGGGTGGCCTTCCGTCACCGACTCGGACGTAAACAAATAAGTCTTCTTGGACAAAGCAAAACTCCTTCCGCTGCCCGCCACGGCGGGATATTCAAACACTTCGGCTCGACACACGCGTGCTCAGGAATGTCTGGGCTATTGGTGAGAATAGCAACCACCCAGGATACTCCCAATATTTTAAGGCCGAAGGGCTGGTTTCGGCCAGCTAAAGGTGCAAAATCGGCATTGAATCCGTTAAGCACTGGGGAACAGAGACTTGCAGGAGATGCGGGTGCCTGCGGCGTTTCAGGGCTTCACCGCTCCAACCGCCTCTGTATACTTCCCCTGTTTGGAAAAGCCGTGCGCGATCCAGACCGTCTGCTCGTCGGAAGGATCAAGAGCAATTCCGCCCAGGTCGATGATGCCTCCGGTGCGGCCAGGATCAGCCGGGGCAGGCATGGCGCTACCCTCATGCGACTTCAGTGTGCCGTCGTCGCTAATGTTGGCCTTGCTGTGATAAAAGACCGCGTATTTGATGCTGGCCGGTGCGAGATGATCTGCGTCCAGTCCCACGCCCTCAAAGCCAAGGACCATGTCACGGTCTTTGGTGACCTCGATCATGGTGTTTTCCAGCGACAGCCAATGACCTTGACCGCTGCCCACGGCGTAATCCAGAAAGCCTTCCGCACCCGGCCCCGAGGCGTGAACCGACTGACCGTCGGCGCTCAGATGAACCGGGACGCGATAGATGCGCCCTGCGTACTTATCACAACTTCCGTCGCTGGCATTGTGCTCGCAGAAGAACGCTGCGATATAGAGCTTTCCGTCCTGAAACACGGCATTGTTTCGCATTGAGCCGACATCGTGTCCCACGTCGACAGCCGCGCCGTCGAGCATCTTCGGCGTTCCATTCGGATTGTTGGCGGGCGCTTTCAAGCCGAAGATCAGCAGGTTGTGCCCATTCACGCCTATCATGTAGGTAACGCCGTCCGATGACCCGTGATTGTTCACTAGAAAAATGCCGCCGGAAGCGGAGATCTTATTGCTGCCGCTCCCGACTTTGAAATCGCTCAGCGGAATCGTTTTCACCGGGTCGACCTTGAGAGAGGTGCCATCCATGACTCCGCCGGCCAGCTTGTTCGCGTTGAAAACCTCGATCGGATCCCGGTCGGGGTTGTTTGTATCGAAATGATCGAGGACCAGGTAGTCGTCATTCACGGCCATCTGCGGCCAGTCGCCCAGCGTGTTCGCCAGCGCATATTTGTGAAAGGGCTTGCTCAGGTCTTCCTCACCGTTGCCGTTGGTCTGCGAGATCGCCACGGCAATGAAGCGATGCATCCAGCGCTGCTTCCAATCGGCGTGGCACAGCGGAGTGTTGCCGGAAGGGTCGTTAGGGTCGGGGTCCCAGATGACCCCCTTTGGGCCTTCGGTCTCGAGACCCTTCGCCCCGGATGTGGTGGTGCATTCCCAAAGGAATGGGCGCACCGCTGACGCGATCCAGAAGCGATGCCGGGGCGCGTCGTACAGGACGCGGGCATCGTAGTTCTGCGCGATGCAGCCAAAATTATTCTTGATCAGCTTGTTGGTTGGCGGATCTTTGTACACCAGCGCCGTATTATTGGGATCGCACATCCACGTCGGCAGTTTCATCGATTCGTCGATGGCTTTGTAGAACGTGCTGAACAATGTACCCACACTCTGCGCCGAATCGAAAGGCGCCGGAGCGAAGTGCTGATCGCTCTTCCGATAGAAACCAAAATCGCTGGTGTCGATGGCCAGGAAGTACCTGTGACCCACGGCGATCTGAGGGTCGGGGACGCCAATTCCTGATGCGGTAAAGCCCTTAATCGCGGGATCCGGTGCAGGTGGCGGAGCGTTGCACTCGGACAACTGCTTCTCAGTCGCCGCCAGTTCTTCTCTTGACGCCTCCAGCAGCTTCTCGTCTTCGGGGTCTTTCAGCGGTTTGGGCGGCAGCCCTGGTTTGCAACAGGGCAGGTAAAGATGTTGCTCCTCATCGTTGATCCGGTTCTGGATTTGCGCGATCTGGTCCTTGATCTCCTGGCATTGATCGGCAAAAGCCGGCATACGCAAAGCGCTGAGTACGATCAGGAGGAGGATGGTGGGTGGAGGGACGGCTCGGGCGGCACACCGATACCGGGCTTGCATACGAACCTCCCGAACAGAGAATGTTCGTGCCGAGAAAGTATGTGGGAACTCTCGGCTCTGGACAAGTGGCCGCTGTGCGGGAGAAATAGTACTACATCTATTCCAAGGTTGGAACAGGCTCGAGAGGGATTTTTGGGTACTTAAGCCGCGCGTGCGGCGCTGACGGCAACTGCAATGCTTAGGTCTTCAGCGCAGGCCTTGACGGGCGCGGACCTGAAGGCCCGCACTACCCGAACAGATCCCCTCGTGCCAGACCAAGGCGTGATGACAATTCATAGGATCGCGAATTCAACACCAAACGGAGCGCAATGAGGTGTTCTTGCTAGTTCAGTGCCGAATGCACCGCGATCAACTGATCCAGCACTTCCGGCAGCAGCTTCAGATCGAGCGCGTTGGCGCCATCGGACTTGGCCTGCGCGGGGTTGTCGTGCACCTCGACGAAGACCCCGTCCACGCCCGCCGCTACGGCCGCACGCGCCAGCAGTGGAATAAACTCAGGCTGGCCGCCGCTTTGCGCGGCATCGCCATCTATGGCGGCTGAAGGAAGCTGGACGGAATGTGTCGCATCGAAGACCACCGGCGCAAACTTGCGCATGATCGCCAGCGAGCGCATGTCCACTATGAGGTTGTTATAGCCGAACGATGCGCCGCGCTCGGTCAGGAAGACGCGCTCCCCGCCGGCTTCGTGCACCTTCTCGACTGCGTGCCGCATGTCCCACGGCGAAACAAACTGTCCTTTCTTGATGTTCACTGCACATCCACTCTTCCCTGCCGCGATCAGCAGGTCGGTCTGGCGGCAGAGAAATGCGGGAATCTGCAATACGTCGACAGCTTCGGCCACGCGCGGCACGTCAGCGGCTTCGTGGACGTCAGTGAGCACTGGGACCTTCACTGTCTCGCGAACCTTACGGAGAATGCGCAGTCCCTCCCCAACGCCAGGGCCGCGAAAACTGCGGATCGAGGTGCGGTTGGCTTTGTCATACGAAGCTTTAAAGATGTATGGCAGCTTTCTCTGCCGGCAGATATCAGCGATAGCTTCGGCCATCTTCAGCGCATGGGCTTCGCTCTCGATGACGCACGGCCCAGCGATGAGGAAGAGTTCACCTCCACCGATTCGTACTTCACCGACTTGGAAGGGATGGGTCAAATTCCCAGCAAATCAGCCGCCGCGTGGGCGTCTTTGACGTAGTCGAGCTTGGCAGCGGAGAACTCCACGCCAAGGACGTACTTTATGTTAGTCGTTTCGCCATAGTCTTTCTTGTTAGAACTCACAAAGACGACCCGGAATGGAGAGTTCGCAGCGGACAATTGCCTGGCAATCTCCAAGTAGTGCTCAATGACGCGACAGTCAGCGCTGTTGTTGCTGCCTCTACTTCTGCAGGGTGGCACAACCGCAGCCATGCGGTAAGCCGCCCGTCTGTCGCAAACTGCCTCCAACGCAACTATTTCGCTTTTGCTCAACAGGTCCGTTGAAAGATCATGCAGGGTTAACGCAAGAGGTGCTGTCGCCGAGTAAGCACCAGTGTATCGGCCGCTCCTGCCCAGATCTGTCGCGCAAATGTCCAGCGACCTCAGGAGTGTTTGCAGCTCCGTTTCGACAACATTTTCATTTTTCTGAAACTCTCGCTCTACAATTTCGCTCGCTAAGAACCAAACCTCTCTTGGGCGGGTAGGGAGTCGCGACAGCAATCTTTGAGCCTGATCCACGGAGCGGGTATCGATCTCGTCCCTGTACACCGCCCGCATGACGTCCAATAGTGCGCATGTGTCCCAGAGGATAACCGGGGCGGGCGAGGACAGAATTTCGCCCACCAAGGCGGAGATCGGCTTACTCATCGTTCAGATGTTGCAGAAGATCCCGCCCGAAGTCATATTGCAGGGCGAGACGCTGAGCCATGTCGTCCGTCCAACCTTCACTTTCGACCAGCCACTTTTCCAGTTCGTCCGCATGCAACGTCGAATGCTCCCGGTGCGCAGCAATGATGAAATCCAACCACCGCTTGCGATCATGTGGATGGGAGGAACCGGATGACTTGTTTGCCAATCGAGAAAAACCGCGGAGCAGTCTCGCCGCGTCTTCGGAAAGCCAGTGCTCAATGTCCACCGTATAGTCGCCCAGATAGACCTGGAGGTGCTTGCCTCTCGTCATTGGGAGTAGGACCTCGTCCCTAAAGCTTTCGAGGATCTCATGGTACTGGGCGGGCGTAAGGCTCGACAGTCCGGTTTCGGCCCCAGGCAGTACATTTGAAACGAACGCGCCCTCTCGCGGCGAGCAAGATACCCATACGTCACCGGCAATGCGCCCGGCTCGCGAGTCACAGTGGAAGCAATACTGCCGCCAGTTAGGCGGTGGCGCTAATCCTGTCTCCGCTTTGCGATTGCGTGACCAACCTTCCGGCAACTTCTCACTTAGCGATTCCAAAAACCGCTCGAGGTCTCCCTCTCCAGTGATCTTTAAGTCGGCGTAAATTTCCACTGCTTCATCCCCTTCTGAATCAGCGCTTCACCTTCTCCGGGCGATGGAACAATTCTACCCCAATCATGTTGAAGTCCGGATCCCGTCCGCTCATACGACCAAAGCGATTGCCACGCCCAGCTACCGGAGTATCGTAAACGCCTGCGTCGCCTCTTCGTGTTTATCACACGGCAACGGGCCTTGGGTCACTGACAAAGACTAGCCGGCGGTTCAGAATTTCAATTGCCGTTGGGCGCCCGGAAGAAGACCCTCGGTCTTGTTCACTACTATCCAGCCAACCACTGGCAAAAACAGACCTTCGACATTCTAATGTCTTTCGTTCCGGACGCCCACACCACTCGTCTTGGATCATATTCATTCGATTCATTTGAAAGAGAGGTAATGCATGTTTACTCGCACAATCGAACTGAATCTCAAGCCGAACATGAAGCCCGAGTTTTTCAAGAAGTTCAGAGCAGAGGTGTGGCCGATCCTCAAGAAGACCCCCGGCTTCTTTGACCTCGTCCTTCTCGAGAACGAGACCGAGGTCAACAAAATCTTCACCCTGAGCTTCTGGGAGACGAAGAAGAATGCTGAGTATTACGAGAAAGAGTGGTACCCGAAGGTGAAGGCGATCATCGAGCCGTTCTTCCTCACTCCACCGGTGGTGAAGTACCACACAGTTGAGGAGACCTTCAGCGAGAAGTTGTTCCACAAGATAATGGTGTAACTTCGTCAGCACCGAAACCGCTGGCCCCAGCAGACGACTGTTTGCTGGGGTTCTTTTTGTAGCGTTCAGTGCTTCACCTTCTCCGGCCGGTGGAACATCTCCACCGCAACCGCGTCGTGCTCTGTTTGCCGCCGCAAACGGTTCTCATACGAAGCTTTCACAAAAGCCGAAAAGATGGGATGCGGCTCCAGCGGTTTCGACTTGAACTCAGGATGGAACTGGCAGCCGAGAAAGAAAGGATGATCGGCAATTTCAATGATCTCGACGTAGGTTCCATCGGGGGTTGAGCCGCTGATGCGCAGTCCCCCCGCAGTGAGGGTGCTCTCGTACTCGCGATTGAATTCGTAGCGGTGACGATGCCGTTCGCTAATCTCATTCTGGCCATATGCTTTGTGCGCCAGCGTGCCGGGTTCGAGCTTGCAGGTCCAGGCGCCGAGACGCATGGTGCCGCCCAACTCTTCCACACCGCGCAACTCACGTAATTTGTAAATGACGCGGTGCGGCGTCGCCGGATCAAACTCGCTGGAATTTGCCTGCTCCAGTCCACACACATTACGCGCAAATTCAATGCACGCTATCTGCATGCCCAGGCAAATCCCGAAGAACGGAACCTTGTTTTCGCGCGCGTGCTGAATGCCTTTCAGCATGCCTTCAACACCGCGCTTGCCAAAGCCGCCAGGGACCAGGATTCCATCCACGTGCCCAAGCTGCGCCTGCACGCTCTGATCTCTCTGCTCGAGGCCTTCAGCCTCGATCCAGTTCACATTCAGTTTCAAATTGTAGGCAAGCGCACCGTGCACCAAAGCCTCTTTTAGCGACTTGTAGGAATCCTCGTACTCGACATACTTGCCGACGATGCCGATGGTGACTTCATCCTTCGGGTTATAGACCCGGTGAACCAGTTCCTCCCAGCGGCCTAAATCAGGCTCTTTCGCTTCCAGGCGCAGATATCGCAATGCCAGCCGATCCACTCTCTCGTGAGCGAACATCAGTGGGACTTCGTAGATGGAGGCCACATCCTTGGCGGTGATGACGGCCTCGTCTTCCAAGTTGCAGAAAAGCGCGATCTTCGACTTTATGTCTTTCGAAAGGAAGCGGTCCGTGCGACACAACAGGATGTCCGGCTGAATCCCAGCGCTAAGCAACTCCTTCACCGAGTGCTGTGTGGGCTTGGTTTTCAACTCGCTGGCGGCGGCGATGTATGGCACCAGGGTGACGTGAACGAACAACGTATTCTCGCGGCCCAGTTCCTGGCGCATCTGGCGGATGGCTTCAATGAAGGGCAGCGATTCGATGTCGCCCACGGTGCCGCCGATCTCGATAATGGCCAGGTCAACATCCTGCGCCACTTTCTTCATTGCACCTTTGATCTCGTTGGTAACGTGAGGAATGACCTGCACGGTCTTGCCGAGATAATCCCCGCGGCGTTCTTTGGCGATGATGGTCTCGTAGATGCGACCGGTGGTCCAGTTATTGTCGCGGGTCAGTTTGCTGTGGGTGAAGCGCTCATAGTGCCCGAGATCCAGGTCGGTTTCGGCCCCGTCATCGGTGACGAAGACTTCGCCGTGTTGGAACGGCGACATGGTGCCCGGATCCACATTTAAATAGGGATCGAACTTCTGTAAGGTAACTCTCAGGCCGCGACTTTCCATCAGGCAGCCGATCGACGCTGCTGCCAGCCCCTTGCCAAGCGAAGACACCACACCACCAGTCACAAAGATGTACTTTGCCGACATCGGTCCCTCTGTTTTGGAGAATTATGCGCCCGGTGAGATCGCTTCCCTGTCTCTGCCGTTTTAAGGGGAGCCCCCTCCGCCAGCGTAATAGCGCGGTCAGGGTGGAGCGCGTAGGGGTGCACGATCAATTATGGCCGGAATCGCTCTCAGTGGCAAGACGAAGTTACAGGAGAGCCAACATCATGGTGATGAAAAAAACGGCCATTCATTCGAATGGCCGCGTGAGGTTGAAACCGAAGGAGGGGGATTACCTTTGCGTTTTCTGATGATTGCAATCTAACTCAACCGCTTGCGCTTCCACAGCCCAAGCACTCCCGTACCCAGCAGCAACAATGTGCCGGGCTCAGGAATAGGCTGCAGTTTCGGGTCAATCGTCAAAAACTCTTGCATGGAGGTGGGATCGGGGTCGTACTGGTCAATTGGAGTGATGATGTAGACCTTATTAAAAGGCACCCCGGGGAAACCTTCCATAGCTTCTTGCTCAGCATCCGTTAACCAGGCTTGAGCTCCCGAATCAAGCGTCACTGCCGGGTCGAAGATGTGCCATACCGCGTAGTTCATGTCCGCATACTGGTTCGGCGGAGTAACCGGAGTCTGTAGCAAAATCCAACCTGCCTCTTTGTACAAAGTGAGTGCGTCCGGCAGCAAATTGAAACGTGCCAAGCCGATACCGTAGGTTCCCAGATTCGTAATGTTGGCCACCCACGACTGTCCAACTACACCGCCGTGCATGTAGTCATCACACATGACGTCGACCGTGCCTGGAATCCCATCGATGTTGACAAAGTAAGGGTAGCCATTCTGCCAGGCGCCACCGGTAAAGCCTAGAAAGTTGAGAGTTGCAGGGCTGGTATAGCCCGCACCACCGCTTGGGCTTGCATAGGCACAGGGGATTGCGGCGAGCAGTACTCCCACAAGTAATACGAACTTCTTCATAACTCCTCCACACGGCTCCCGCACAATCTCCACACTTTGGAGAGCGCGACCCGTGCCCCTCATCTCGCCACGAACCCACCGCTACGCGAAGAAACACCATGCGGCGAACCACAGCGCGACAAAGTGTGCTTCACGGAAACCGGCCGAGGGACACCTCCCTGACAGCGAGGGCGTGTCCATCCAGCCGAATACTTGCAATCGGTGTGCCGCAAGTTTCTATCGCCAAACGCTACCTTCTCGACCATGGAGTGCAATATTTTGCGACAATGTGCCAATAATTTTCCACTACGCATCTATTCAAGATGGAACTAAAGTGCTTAGCCTGTGGTGGCCCAGTGGTGCCTTAAAAGGAGAAAACGGACGGGGGCTCTGCTAGCGCGGAATGGTCTCCGGATGGCTTATAATTCCTGTCTGCCGAGCATCGCTGCGAAAGAACAGGGGTGCGAACTGTTAGCCCGTCAATGCACCGGAGTACATTGCGAACCCTCTAACTAGGGAGGCCAATGCTAAAAAATATCCAGGTGTTCCTCGCATGTGCCGGACTGTGACTGTATTGTGCGCCGCCGCGACTAGTGGCGTGTCGAAGACGACTGAGACCACGAGGTTGCCTGTTGTGGAGATTCTTTATCCACCAGGCGGCTCTTTGTTGGATCGCCTGTGCCAGAATGATTTTAAAGTGCAGGTTGACGATAAGGCTGTTCAAGCAGCGGTGGTGAAGCGCCCGGAGTTTCAAAAACAATAGGACGAAGAAGGCCCTGCGTATATGAATGCCGCGCTCACTGAAATTGGACTGGATTTTCCATACCGTGAAATGCAAGCCACGCTGACCGTCTGCTTACCGGCTTCGACGAGCATTCCGTTGATCGTCGAAGTGAATGAGTTCCTTCCAACTGCCCAGAAGCCTGCACCAGCCTGGGAGTTTTCGGAGATTGTATTCCACGAGTTGATGCATATTTATGTGCGCCCGGTCCTCGCTCACTCGGCGCTCATGAAGAAGTATCAAAACGAAGCTCCGACCACGAGATATCATCTGCATGTGATGGCCACGGAAAAAATGACGTTACTCAAGCTAAACAGGCTGGATAATCTCAAGACCATTGATCACGAATACCGCACCGATCCAGATCCTGCCTATAAGCGGGCCTGGGAAATTGTAAACGACATTGAGGGTTATCAAGCTTTTATCGGAGAACTAAAAGCGCTAAGAAAACCCGATTTTGTGGCGCACACCTCTAGCTCTTCGCTCGCGGCCCCAAACGGCCTCAAGGGGATTAGCATCGTCTCAAGCCCAACGCCTTAACTTAGCGCTTATGGGGCTCTACTCCCCCATCCGTTCGGACTGCATTTGTCCAGAGGATTCGGGTAGGCGTCTACTCAACCCTGTCATACACCGACGTGAATGTCGCCTCTCCTTGGGCAGTCCTCACAGTCCCCTTCAAGGTGAGGGTTAGGCCGTCAGGCGAAAGGCTGCCAGACCCGGTTTCAACAATTGCTCCGGTCTTGTCCTTGATCGTCCAGTTTGTAACCGAACCGGATTTGGTGTAAGCCGCGGAGCTGATGGTCTCGGCGCCCGTAATAGGGTGATACGATCCATCGGTCGGTCCTTCGTACTCCTCGCGAAGGGGTTTGCCCTCCGCGCCAAATCCGCTCAAGCTCCATGACAGGGTCTTTCCATCATCTTTCAAGATTCGCAACCTCTCCAACTTCGGCGCGGGCATATTTTCAAAATGCGACTTCACGGGGTTCAATATCCACTTGCCAACCGCAGAATTGCTGGAGTTTGTATCGGCAGCGAAAGCGCTCGCTGCCATCACCAGCAGCAGGCACGCCACCAGGCGCAGTGCTGCCGAAATTCTCCTTTGCATCGTAGTCTCCTCCATGATTTGAAAAAAATCTCAGTCGGGCGGATTGCGCGGGATCGTTATGTCGCAACCCGATCTTGCCAATGGTACCAATAGCCGATCAAGGTCTGCTGACCGCCATCTTCTTGGCTTCGCGAAACACTGCTTCAAACATCGCGGCCGTCAGCTTTCCCGTCGCGGTGTTCTGGTTGGAAGGGTGGTACGACGCCAGCAGCGTCACCCCCGTCGAGAATGAAAAGCGCGCGGCATGCGCGAAGATATATCCCGCCTTGCTCCGCACGATGGCGTTCCGCTTCAGGTAATTGAGATAGGCATCGAAACCGATTCTGCCCAGTGCTACTACCACTTTAATGTTCTTCAGTATCCGCAGCTCGCGATCGAGAAACGGAGCGCAGTTAGCGAGCTCCGACGGTAATGGCTTGTTGTCTGGCGGGGCGCAGTGTATAGCCGCCGTGATGTAGCAGTCAATCAGCTTCAATCCGTCGTCGCGATGTTCGGCGTTGGGCTGCGATGCGAAGCCAACCTTGTACAGAATGGGATACATGAATTTTCCCGACGCATCTCCGGTAAATGGGCGGCCGGTGCGATTGGAACCGTGGGCTCCCGGCGCCAAGCCCAACACCAGCACGCGGGCGCGAGGATCGCCGAATCCCGGTACCGGTCGCGCCCAATACTCACAATCGCGATAGGCACGCCGCCTCTCACGGCCAACCTGCTCGCGATAGGCCACCAGACGGGGACACCGTGTGCAGGCCACCACTTCTTTGTTCAGGATAGTAAGAGCGGAAGGCATTCCTCTCATTGTAGCTACGTGCTGGAGAACAAGTTAGAGTCCTCCTCGTCCTCGTAAACTCCAAGCAGGTGCTCCTCTAGCGTGAGGCTCTCGCAGTGGCGGTCGAGTTCTTCGTACTCGGTCATGAATTCCTTGCGGAATTTCGTAACTGCTTGCTGAGAGCTCCATCGATCCACTATTAGAAAGCCCAGCGGATCGGCAACATCTTGCCACATGACGGTGCCGCGGTAGTCGGCCGATCTCCGAAATAGTTCCGTCCAGACTCCGTGTGCGCCGTGGTGTCGCGTAAATTCCTGCAACCGGTCCGGTTTCGCGCGCAATCGCCAGACGATCTGAAGCATGGCAATCTCCTGTCAAGGCATCCTTCAGTACCACAACTCGCCTCTAAGAAGAAGCTCTTGCTCATCGGGAAGTCATGGGCAAGTAGCCAGGTAAGGAGAAACTCCGAATGTTGATTATCCTGCTGGTTATTCTCTTACTGTTGTCAATCGGGTCGTTCCCGTCTTGGCCGTACAGCCGCGGCTGGGGCTATTACCCCTCTGGTGGTCTGGGCTTGATCGTGCTGATCCTCGTCATCTTGTTATTGCTCGGCCGTATCTGAAGATTCACAAGTTCGATGAGACAGCGTCTGCTTCCAGCGATGTTCTGCGTCACGCTGCTGGTTTGCGTAATTGCGTTTGCGCCGCTTTGCGTGGGCTATTCGGTGCTGACGCATGAAGAGATCATCGACCTGCTGTGGAACCAGCAGATCAAGCCGTTACTGTTGGCGCGGTTTCCCGACGCAACCCCACAAGACCTGGTGAACGCTCATGCTTATGCCTACGGCGGCAGCGTCGTTCAAGACATTGGCTACTATCCGTTCGGCAGTCATGTCTTCAGCGACCTGACCCACTATGTCCGCACGGGCGACTTCGTTCAGGCGATGCTTAACGATTCGCAGGACCTGAACGAATATGCTTTCGCCTTGGGAGCGCTTTCCCACTACATTTCCGACATCAACGGACATCCCTACATCAATCTGTCGGTTGGCATCGAATACCCCAAACTAGCGAGAGAGTACGGTCCCGCCGTGCCCTACGATGTCGATCACAAGGCCCATCTGAAAACTGAGTTTGGCTTTGATGTTTTGCAAGTCGCGAAGGGCCGCTATGCGCCAGAGAATTATCACAACTTCATCGGATTTGAAGTCTCCACTACACTGCTGGAGAGGGCCTTTTACGATACTTACGGTTTGAAGCTGACCGATGTGATGCCCAAGGAACAACTTGCCATCGGAACCTATCGCAGAAGCGTCAGCCAGATCATCCCCGAGATGACGAAGGTCGCGCTATTGGTCAAAGGAGATGAGTTAAAGCGCGAAATCCCAAACTTCAATCAGGAGCGTTTCCTCTACCATCTGTCGAAGGCTGACTACATCAAGTCCTGGGGATCGGGATACCAGGAACCGGGACCAGGAGCGCATTTTCTCGCTGTCCTGTTTAAGGTTGCGCCAAAAGTGGGGCCATTGCGCACAATTGACTTCAAGGAACCGACGCCAAAGACCGAGGACCTTTATTTTAAGAGTGTCAACCAGACGATTGATCGCTTTGGCAAGGCCCTTGGCGAAGTCAAGAACCACGAATTGCAGACACCCAACATCGATCTCGACACCGGGAAGCCGACCAAGCGCGGCGAATATCCTCTGGCGGACGCCACCTATCGCCAGCTGCTCGACGAGCTGTCCTACGACCATTTCAACCACATGGATGATGCGTTGCGGGACAACATCCTGGACTTTTACGAAGGATTCGGTTTCCCCAAGCCGGGTACTCGCATTGATAAGTGCGTCGCTCAGCGATGGCAGAAAACCTGGGTCGAGCTGGCCCAGCTTCGCGCCACCGAACTACTCGGTCCACTAGACCAGGCGCCGCCTGCGACAACAGCTCAAGTCTCAATGCCGCCACTGGAGTCGGCTTTCCTGCCCTGCATGGAATGACTCGCCGTCGGCAGCAAGTTACATCCCGGAACAACATTTAGCCGTCCGCCGCAATCCAATCCTTCATGCTGCAATTTGTTTGCGACTACTGTGGGAACATCAAGCACGCGGGCGAGACCTGGATCAACGGTGTGGCCGTGGAAAACATCGGAACGCAGGCTGCGCGCCGGGAGGTCATACTCGATCCTGCCTGGCGTTACGAGCGCGTAGTATTACCGCTCGCGGTGCACTTCTGTTGCCTCGACTGCAAAGACCGATATCTGGCGGAGCTTTTCCAGAAACCACTTCCCCTGATCGAGGTGGAGAGCGTCGAAGTGAAACCGGATACTGGCCGCCGCGTCATTGTGGCCAAGAGGAAACCTGCCTCGGAAGTGACTCGGAAGCGGACGACCAAGAAGGCGCGCCGCCGGTAAACTGTTCCGCTTCCTCCGCTCGGCGCGCTTCCCAACCAACCCTGGGATTGAACCTACACCGGCAGCCTCGGGTCGTTTGACCACCCCGCACAGCTCTCATACACTTAAGCTTGGCGGTAATTGCCGCTATAGCATGGGCTGCCGCCCACGCGGAGGCACTCGCGCCGCAGGTAGCGAATCACGCTCTACACATCCATCATCGGTTGCACTCCCCGGCCGAGCAACGCCACATTAACTGCGGAAGGCAATTCCTTTGACGATTGAATCCAAAACGACAGCAACCGCCGCGCCGGACGCCATCTCTCCCGAACAGCCGAATCCTTGCAAACGCGAACTCGCCATCGAAATTCCTGCCGATGTGGTCCACGCCGAAACCGAAAGCGTGGTGGGCCGCTATCAAAAGCTGGCGCGAATTCCCGGCTTCCGCAAAGGAAAAGTTCCCGCGTCCATCGTTCGCCAGCGTTTTGCCGAAGAGATTAAAAACGAAATCGTTGACGCCCTGGTGCCTCGTTACTTCCGCGAAGAAACACAAAAGCAGAACTTGTTGCCGGTGTCGCAGCCACGCATCACCGACCTTCACTTGCATGACGGCGAGCCGCTAAGGTTTATGGCGTCCTTCGAAGTGCTACCCGATTTCAAAATCGCTCCCTACGATGACCTCCGGATTTCAAGGCTCGACACCAACGTGAGCGAGGAGGACGTGGACAACGCTCTCAAGAACTTACAGGAACAGCACGCAACCTACAGCCCAGTGGAAGAAGCGCGTCCGCTCGCCGATGGCGACTTCGCCGTCGTCAGTTTTAAAGGCACACCCAAGGAAAGCGAACAGAACGCTGATTCCAAGCCCGTCGAGGTGGACGAGGTCATGGTGGAAATTGGCGGACAGAGTACCATTCCGGAGTTCACCGAGAACCTGCGTGGCGCCAAGCCGGACGAGCAGCGCAGCTTCGAAGTAAAGTACGCCGACGATTTTGCCGACAAGCGACTCGCCGGAAAGACCATGACCTACGACGTGGACGTGAAAGCCATCAAGACCCGCAGTGTCCCCGACCTGAACGACGAATTTGCCAAAGAGCTGAGCGCCGACTTCAATTCGCTGGAACAGCTTCGTAGCCGGCTGCGCGAGAACATGAAGACGGAGAAGCTCCGCGAGGCGGAACACCAGGGTAAGGACCAAATCGTCGAAGAACTGGTGAAGCGCAACGATTTCCCGGTTCCCGAAGCCATGCTGGAGCAGCAGATTGACCTTCGACTGGAACGGGGATTGCGTGCTCTGGCGGCACAAGGCATGCGTACGGAAGACATGAAGCGCATGGACTTTGCCCGCCTGCGCGCCGGGCAGCGCGAGGGTGCTCTGCGCGAGGTAAAAGCTTCCTTGATCCTGGAACAGATTGCCGACGAAGAAAAGATCGAAGTCAGTGACGAAGAGTTTAACCGCGAGTTGGAAGCGCTGGCCACCCAGTCGAAGCAGACCCTCGAACAGGTGCGCGCTCGTTTGACGCAGGACGGTGGGCTGGATAGAATTCGGCATCGCATCCGCAACGAGAAGACCTTGGATTCTTTGTACCGCAGGTCCGCATAGGGCGGGCTGCGTTCCATCCCACACTCGACCCTTGGGAAGAAGTGTGGCCGGTAGCATGAAGGGAGCCGCAAACAATGCTTGTGCCCATGGTGATTGAGCAGACCAGCAGGGGCGAGCGGGCTTACGACATTTATTCCCGCCTGTTGCGGGACAATATTGTTTTCCTCGGCACTCCTATTGATGACAATGTCGCAAACTTAATCATCGCCCAAATGCTGTTTCTCGAGGCCGAAGATCCAGAAAAAGACATTTCGCTGTACATTAATTCGCCCGGCGGTTCCATCACGGCGGGCATGGCGATCTATGACACCATGCAGTTCATCCGGCCGGACGTAACTACCATCTGTATTGGCCAGGCAGCTAGCATGGCTGCGCTACTGCTGGCTGCGGGAGCACCCAAGAAACGCTTTGCGCTGCCAACTTCGCGCATTCTGATTCACCAGCCGCTCATGTCGGGCCTTTCGGGTCAGGCCACGGATATTGACATTCACGCGCGTGAAATCCTGCGCATGCGCGAGATCACCAGTCAATTGCTGTCGAAGCACACCGGCCAGCGCCTGGAAAAAGTGGAGCGCGACGTGGAGCGCGATTTCATCATGAACGCGCAGCAGTCCAAGGAGTATGGCTTAATCGATGACATCATCTTCAAGCACAAGTAGGGTACGCAACTTAGTACTTGCCCAGTGTGGAAAATTCGCCCACACTGCTTCAAAAGTTGTATCCGATCTGGCACCAAAGGGTGCCTTGCAACGCGGCAAGTTGTGGTTGAATAAGCGTAGTGAAGCGCTGAGGGAATCAAAAGAAGACTGCCAATGGCCGATAGTGGCAGGCTTCTGACAGGGGCAACACGGCTCCTCCCGTTTCGGACGGACGGGAAATGCAGCACGGGGATACATAGTCCCCGCTGACAGCGTGTGAGGTGAGGAGTTTTGCGTGAGAACCAGGACCGGTTCCGACGAAGTGTTGCGCTGTTCGTTTTGCCACAAGTCTCAAGACGCCGTTGCCAAGCTGATTTCGTCGCCCACGGATTATCCGCGAGCCTACATTTGCGATGAGTGCGTCGCCGTCTGCAACTCCATTCTGGAAGACGACCGCTCCGAAGCTCAACCGTCAGCCACGCCGAACCAACTTCCCAAGCCAGTCGAGGTAAAGGCCTTTCTCGACGAGTACGTCATCGGCCAACAGCAAACCAAGAAGAAGCTCGCGGTAGCGGTTTACAACCACTACAAGCGGGTTTACATGAATCGGCAGCGCGGCACTGAGGTGGAGCTCGCCAAGTCGAACATCATGTTGATTGGTCCAACCGGCACGGGCAAGACTTTGCTGGCGCAAACCCTGGCCAAGATGCTCGACGTTCCTTTCGCCATCGTGGATGCCACCACCCTGACCGAAGCCGGTTATGTCGGAGAGGATGTGGAAAATATTATCCTCAAGCTGCTCCAGGCCGCCAACGGCGATGTGGCGCGCGCGCAAACCGGCATCATCTACATCGACGAAGTCGACAAGATCGGCCGCAAGGACGAAAACCCATCTATCACTCGCGACGTTTCCGGCGAAGGCGTGCAGCAGGCTCTGCTTAAAATTTTGGAAGGTACCGTAGCTAATGTTCCTCCCCAAGGCGGCCGCAAACATCCGCACCAGGAATTCACGCCGGTGGACACGACCAACATACTGTTCATCTGTGGCGGAGCCTTCGTCGGACTCGAGCGCACCATCGGGAGGCGCCTGGGCAAGCGAGCCATGGGATTCCGTACCGACGAAGCCAAGGAAGCCGCATTTACCGAAAGCAACAAGCGCGATACCGAATTGCTGGCGCAGGTCGAGCCGCAAGACCTGATCAAGTTCGGCCTGATCCCCGAGTTCGTCGGCCGCCTGCCGGTGGTCGGTGTATTGAGCGATCTCGACGAAGATGCCCTGGTCGAAATTCTTACCAAACCGAAGAATGCCATCGTAAAGCAGTACCAGCGACTGTTCGAGTTTGAGAACGTCAAGCTGCGCTTCACTGATGAGGCGCTGCGGGCCATCTCCAAAGAAGCCATGCTGCGCAAGGTCGGCGCCCGTGGCCTGCGCATGATCCTGGAAGAACTGATGCTCGACCTGATGTACCAACTGCCCGGCCAAAAGCGGGTCAAGGAGTTCGAGGTCACGGCGGAGATGGTTCAGAAACGCAATGTGAACCTTCCTTTCATGGAGAAGGCGGGATAGTAACGAGCGGCCAGTTGTCAGTGGCTAGTCTTGAATGTCAGATCGATTTTGAACGCGGCGCGGCTTCGGCCGCGCCGCCCTTACTTTTTCCGCGATAATGGAACCATGGGGTCTGGCTCTTCAGGGCACCGCTGGCGACGTCTCATCGGAAAACTACTCGCGGCGATGGCCGCAACTCATGATCGACGCCATTGTGAAGATTGTCGCTGGCCTTCGGACACATCCTGGTCCGTGAGCCCGCGCGAACCTAATCGAGCACGATCGCATCCAAGTTATATAACATTCCAAGCGTTCTTCCCTGCCAGCCTTGCCTTCAAGGCGGTTGGAAACATTGTGAACTGCTCGAATTAAGAGACTTTGTTCGCTTCTACCCTGTTGTCTTGCATGATATTCTTGAGTTTACTTGGGTGTTGCGGGGGCAGCCGGTGCGCGGAATGACGCGTACCAACATTCTTTTTTTCCAGGGCAGCTACTTCGCTCTGAAACGACAAGGCGGTTTTAGTGACTCAGCGCGAGAAATTCGAAACCAAGAAACTCCCCATGATGCCGATTCGAGACGTCGTCATCTTCCCCTACATGATGACGCCGTTCGTGGTCGGCCGGGAGTCAAGCGTGCGCGCATTGGAAGAGGCCCTGGCCGGTGACAAGAAGATATTTCTCGCCACGCAGCACGACGCGAGCATTGACGAACCCAAGCCCAACGAGATTTTCCAGGTCGGCACGCTGGTCAACATCGTCCAGAGCCTCAAGCTTCCGGACGGCAACATCAAAGTACTGGTGGAAGGCCTGGAGCGCGGCAAGATTCTTCAGGTGGTCGACACTGACGGCTACTTTGAGGCCACGGTACGCACCGCGAAATATTCGTCTGAGCCGACGCCACAGATCGAAACCAGCATGACGCGCGTGACCGGTCTCTTCGAGCAGTACGTCAAGCTCTGTCAATCTCTGAATTACGAAACCATGATTGCCGCGGTCCGCAACGACGACCCGGCAAAGCTAACCGACACCATCGCCGCCAATCTGCAGCTCTCGATCGAGGAGAAGCAGGAGCTGCTGGAAATCTTCGATCCCGCCGAGCGTCTGAACCGGATCGGGGACGTGCTCGACGTCGAGATTGAAAAGCTCAATATGGACCGCACCATCCAGTCGCGCGTAAAGCGCCAGATGGAGCGCGCCCAGAAAGAGTACTACCTCAACGAGAAGATCAAGGCCATCCAGAAAGAATTGGGCCGCGGCGAGAAGAGCGAGTTCGACGAACTGAAGAAGAAGATTGACACCGCCGGCATGCCACGCGAAACCCACGAGAAGGCGCTGCAGGAACTCAAGAAGCTGGAGGCGATGCCGCCCATGTCGGCCGAGTCCACGGTGTCGCGCAACTATCTCGATTGGCTGCTGGCCGTGCCGTGGAAGAAGCGCTCCAAAGAGATCCGCAACATCGATATCGCCGAGAAGACGCTTAACGAAGATCATTACGGGCTGGAAAAAATCAAGGAGCGCATTCTTGAGTTTCTCGCGGTCCGGCAATTAGTCAAGAACCCGAAGGGCTCGATTCTGTGTTTCGTCGGACCTCCGGGCGTAGGCAAGACCTCGCTCGGCATGAGCATCGCCAAGGCCACCGGCCGCAAGTTCGTCCGCATGTCGCTCGGCGGAGTGCGCGATGAAGCCGAAGTGCGCGGTCACCGCCGCACCTACATCGGAGCGCTCCCCGGCCAGATTATTCAGATGATGAAAAAGGCCGGCACCAAGAATCCGGTGTTCATGCTGGATGAAGTGGACAAGATGTCGATGGACTTCCGCGGCGATCCCTCGGCGGCGCTGCTCGAAGTACTTGATCCCGAGCAGAACTTCATGTTCGTCGATCATTACCTCGACGTGGAATACGATCTGTCGCAGGTGTTCTTCATCGCCACGGCGAATGTGTTGCACACCATTCCTCCGGCATTGCAGGATCGCATGGAGGTATTGCGGCTCCACGGCTATACCGAGCCGGAGAAAGTTGAAATTGCCAAGCAGTATCTGGTGCGCAAACAGCGCCTGCAGACCGGATTGACCGAACAGAACATCGTCTTCTCCGACGACGCGCTAACCACCATCATTCGCAACTACACTCGCGAAGCCGGTGTCCGCAATCTGGAGCGCGAGATCGGTAACATCTGCCGCAAGGTCGCACGCAAGGTGGTAAAAGAAGGCGACAAGTACACAGTCGAGCTTATCGGGGAAAACGTCTCCGACTACCTGGGCGTGACGAAGTTCCGCGACAGCGAGGTGCATGAGCGCAGCGAGGTCGGGCTGGTTACCGGACTGGCTTGGACGGAAGTCGGCGGCTCGATTCTCACTACCGAGGTCGCCACCGTTGACGGCAAGGGTAAGCTCACGCTCACCGGCAAGCTGGGTGATGTAATGCAGGAGTCGGCGCAGGCCGCGATGTCCTACGTGCGCTCACGCGCGCATCGCTTGGGACTGCCGCGTGACTTCTACCGCAATCTCGATATCCATGTGCACGTGCCCGAGGGAGCAATTCCGAAAGACGGCCCGTCCGCCGGGATTACCATGGCGACAGCGATCGCCAGCGCACTTAGCCACATTCCGGTTCGGCGCGACATCGCCATGACCGGCGAGATCACGCTTCGTGGCAAGGTGCTGCCCATCGGCGGGTTGAAAGAAAAGCTGTTGGCGGCTCACCGTGCCGGCATCTTTGAGGTCTTACTTCCGGCTGACAACGAAAAGGACCTGGCCGACGTGCCAGAAAACTTGCGCAACGTGATGAAGCTACGCTTCGTCAACACCATGGATGACGTGCTTGCGTATGCGCTGGAGCGTCCACTGCCTGACGTGCCCGACGAGGCCTCTCCAGGAATCGCTGCACTGCCGCCGAACGCGGAGCCCGCGCCCGCGCACCAGTAAGCTCGACGCACGAGGACCATTACTTCGAAGCGGACAGACCCGCCAATTGCGGGTCGTGTTCCTTTCTCGCTTCGCGCCCCTGCGCCCGCCACATGACGGCTATGTTAATTGCATGAAAGTATTGACCCGCTTTGTGACCTCCGCCGTTGCCCCGCTGCAGTTCCCGCCCGCGGGTGTGCCGGAGATCGCGTTTCTGGGTCGCTCCAACGTGGGCAAATCCAGTTTGATCAACTCGCTGGTCGGTAGCAAGATCGCCAAGACCAGCAACACCCCCGGTCGCACCCAGACCATCAACTTCTTCCAGATACGCCGCCCAGGCCGACCGAATCCCGACTTCGTCTTTGCCGACCTGCCTGGTTACGGGTATGCGCGCGCACCTAAAGAGGTCACTGCAAAGTGGGCGCAGTTCGTAAATCCATACTTGGAACATCGCGAGTCGCTGGTGTTGTGCCTGTCGCTGGTGGACGTCACGATTCCTCCGCAGCAGCTTGATTTGCAGTTAATCGATTGGATGCGCCACATGGATCGCGAATTCATCGTGGTGGCGACCAAGGCGGACCGCATTTCGAATAATCAACTGCGCGCGTCGTTGCCTAAGCTCTGCGATCAGCTACAAATTCTTCCCTCACAGATCATTCCGTTTTCGACGAAGTCGCGGGTGGGATACGACGAACTTTGGGCAGCGATCCGAGCCGCCGCAAATGTGAACCAGGCAGGAAGCCAGCGCGTGGAGGAAACCGGCTCGTAGTCGAAGCTGCACTTAACCTGAGCATTGAGACTGCAGCAGGATGCTTGTCTGTCTCATGCTCGGCGACTGGCGCCGCTATCGGGACGCCTCGACATCGCGAGGTACTCGGCAATTGACTGGTTCCTGGACTGATGTATCCGCTAGCACGGGTAGTGCGGGCCTCCAGGCCCGCTTCCAAGAACGGAAAAAAATCGTTTCAGCCGGATGAGGCACTACCCAAGGTTCATCCACTCTGGAATTGCTCTAACGAACCATGAAAGGGTTATTCTCTGGAACTGCCTCACCCCGGCCAGATCTCGAGCGCTGCCTCGCTCAGTATATGATCTTTTGCGCGTTCACTGAGCGCCAGCGCGCGAAACTCGGTAAGGTTCCTCTCGATCTCAGGAACCCCGGGTCCGGGCCAGTCTGTGCCGAACAGCGTCTTATGCGCGATTTCTTCCAGCCGAGGAAAATACTGCAGCACAGCTTTGGGTGGGATACCACTGATGTCCAGATAGACGTTGCGGTGCCGTCGCACCAGAAAGAAGGCGGTGTCCATCCACAGCGGACGCCCGCCATGTGCCAGTAGGATTTTCAGACTGGGAAAATCGACCGCTACGTCGTCCACATACATCGGATCGCCGTACTTATTGCGCGCTCCCGGAAAAATCGACGTGCCAGTGTGCACCATGATGGGGATCCCGTTCGCCTCGGCTGCCCGATAGATGATCTCAAGTTCTTTGACGCCATTCACATAATCATTGGGATAGAGCAACTGGTGCGGGGGGTGAATCTTGATGAGCTTGATGCCCAGCCGCAGAACATGTTCCATATCGGCCAGCACATTCTGCGTGTGACGCGGATGCACGCTGCCACAAGCAATAAGCCGCTTTGGATCTTCCTTCACGTAGTTGGCTATGAACTCATTGACCGCTGGTGTGAAACCGATCACTTCGGGCGCAACGTAGTTGATGAGCACCGCCCGATCAATGCCAATGCTGTCGAGATGCTTGAGGAATGCCTTTGGCGAGCGGCAGTATTCGGCTACTTGGTCGAAATCCTTGCGGGATTTCTTCATCAGCGCCAGCGCCTCGGGCTTGAACATGTCGATCGGCTGGATGTGGATGTGGCAGTCAGTGATGAGCATCGATTGTCAGTGGTCAGTAGTCAGTGATCAGGAGTCAGTTGCCGACGACCAAAGGCCATCGTTTGGCATCAGGGCACGGCTTCACAGCCGCGCCGCAACGGTCAAAAATGACTTGGGGCTTCAGGCCTGAGGAACCTGCTTCTGCCCTGACACGCCCCAAAATGATTCATGAGATGACTTATGACTTAGCGCGTCCAGCGCTCGGCTCATTTCAATTCGCTGCCGCCAGTACCGCTCGCTTGGCAAACACACGCACCATCTCGCGGCGATACTCCGGCGTCAGCGCCGAGGTGGTCAGAGGCTTGGCCGTACTGGCAGCTAAGTCACCGACACGCTCTGCGATCTCCTCCGTCGGAGTCACGCCCACCAGGTTCGCATCTGCGTCCTTCACGAGAAATGGCGCGGGATTGACCGCCGTAATGGCAACGCGGGCATCTTCGACCCGGCCGGAGCGCATTTTGAGCGCCACCGCGACGCCGGCCAGGGGATAATCAATACTTCCCCGAACGCGGAGCTTCTGGTAATTACCGCGCCATCCCGCTGACGATTCCGGCAAGTACACACGAGTGACGATCTCACTGGGCGCAAGATGCAGCCGCGCGATGCCATCATTCACGTAGAACTCCGACAATGGGGTACGCCGCGCGCCAGTCGGCCCGGCAATCTCAAGCTCCGCACCCAGACACATAAGCGCCGGAGGCGTGTCGCCCGAAAAAGCCGCCCAACAAAACTTTCCGCCCGGTGCGACGTGGCAGAGGTCGCCGTCTTTCTTCAGACAGAAGCCGCAACTCTTGCGCCACAGCAACGACTGGTTGTACCAGAGACACCGCGTGTCGAGGCACAGATTGCCGCCGATCGTTCCCATGTTGCGCAACACCGGCGAAGCGATTGTCTTCACGGCTTCATACAGCACGGAAAAATCCTTACGAATGAGCGGCGAATGTTCGACCGCGCTGAGGGTAGTCAGCGCACCGATCTCGACACCCTCGCCAGCACGGTTGCGAATTCCACGCAACTCGCTCACTCCGCGCAAGTCGAGAACGTATGGCGGCGTGAATAGTTTCTGTTTCATTGAAGGAAGCAAGTCGGTACCGCCCGCAACCACTTTCACCTGGCCGTCATACCTTGCCATCAGCGCCAAGGCTTCATCCAGAGTCTTAGGACGTAGCAGTTGGAAGCTCGGCAGGCTCACTCTCCACCTCCGATGGGGGACCCAGCATTCGTGCCCTGTCGCGCCGGATCAAGCGGATGCCGAAGGGGGCCTTTGCCGCGGAACCACAGCGAGCCGCCGTGTTCGCGAAGCTTGTGGGGAGCGGTCGGATCCACCGACTCGGTCATTTCGATTCTCTTCATCCCCTTCTTTGCGCGCAACGCCGCCAGAACCCGCTCTGGCGTAAACGGCGCCTCCCGCAACCGGACTCCTACAGCGTCGTAGATGGCATTTGAGATTGCCGGAATGGTCGCCGCCAGCGAGCCTTCTCCTGCTTCCTTCGCGCCAAATGGCCCCTCGGGATCGATACTTTCGACGATGATGCATTCAATCTCAGGCGACTCGGCTGACGACGGACTGCGGTACTCCAGCATTCCGGGATTCATCAGTAGCCCGTCTTTCCAAACCATCTCTTCCTCGAGCGCCTGACCAAGTCCCATCCATACCGAGCCGACGACCTGACCTTCAACGGCCACCGGGTTAAGGGCGCGTCCGCAGTCATGTGCAGCCCATATCTTGTGTACTGTTACTTCGCCGGTGTCTTCATCCACGCTGACCTCGGCAACCTGCGCGGAATACGAGTATGCGGGAGACGGTCCCACGCCGCCGCCTTTATACTTACCCCCGCGTGCCGCAACCGGAGGCGCGTACGAGCCTGTGCCGGTAAGCGCTCCGTGGAAATCAATTGCCGCGACGATGGCCTCCTCGAAGCTCATATGGTCCTTCGGGCTGTCGCCTTTGCGTGTTTGCAAGACTGAGCCACGAAGGATCTGGCCATCCACATGTCCACGCGCCGCTTCCTGTTCTTCCAGGCTATCTGACGCAGTGGGATTATAGTCTGACAGCGTGGTACCTCCGTTCCACACGTGGTCGTTGCGCATAACCACATCTTCAGGAGCGCACTCCATTGGCTTCGCGGCCGCGCTTACAATGTTCTTCTTCACATCTTCGGCGGCGCGCAGAGCGGCATTGCCAGCCATAAAGGTCACGCGACTTGAGTAGGAACCAAGATCGATCGGGGTCAAGTCGGTGTCGGCCGCAATGACTTTGACTCGGGAAATATCGCACCCCAGCACCTCCGCCACTACTTGCGCCGTCATAGTGTCGGAGCCTTGCCCGATCTCCGCAGCTCCGGTGTAAACCACCACCCCACCGTCGCGATCGATCTTGATGTTCACCGTCGAGTGGGGCATGTCAGAACGGATAATGCTGTTGGCCGCGCCGCTCACATAGTGACTGCATGCCACTCCCAGGCCGCGCCCCGTGGGCAGCTTGCCTTTACGCTCCATCCAGCCGGATCGAGTAACTACCTGATCGATGCACTCCGGCAATCCGTAACTCAACACCCGGAGACCGTTGACCGTTACCGTCGGCGGCTTCAACAGGTTGACACGTCGCATCTCGGCCGGATCGAGATTGAGCTTGGCCGCGATCTCGTCCATCTGCGACTCGAAGGCGAACCGCACGTTGACCGTGCCGTGGCCTCGCATGGCTCCGCAAGCCGGTTTGTTGGTCAGCACCCGATAGCCGTCAAATCGAATGTTAGGAATGTCGTAGAGGGCACCGAGCAGCGCACCGGAATAGAGGATGGTCACAACACCGTAGGAGCAGTAGGCCCCGCCATCCTGGATTACCTTGCAGGCCACCGCCGTCATGCGGCCATCATTCTTCACGCCGGTCTTCAGGTCGATGATGGTGCGCGGGCGCCCGCGATGCGCCCAGAAAACTTCTTCGCGGGTGTAGGTGATCTTCACCGGCGCCCTCGCCGCGCGGGCCGCCACCGCCGCGATGATTTCCAGCGGGATGATTTCGCTCTTGCCGCCAAAACCCCCGCCCACCAAGGGTTTGATGACGCGGATCCGCGACATCGGCATTTCCAGCACCAGCGAAAGCTTGTGCTGCAGATAGTACGGGACCTGCGTGGACGACCACACCGTGAGCCGCCCCAGCTTGCCGGTATGGGGATCGAGTTCGAAGTTCGCCAGCGTGCTATGCGGCTCCATCGCGGCATGCGTCACTTCGTTGGCGATGTAGCGGCCCTCAGCGATGTAGTCGGCCTCGGCAAATCCCTGGTCCAGATCGCCGAAGACATGGTGGTAGTCCTTTTCAATATTGTGCGGGCGGTTCTCGTGGATAAGATCGCCCTCGGCCCTCATCGACTCTTCCGGATCAAAGTAGGCCGGAAGGGGCTCGTATTCCACGTTGATCAACTCGATCGCGTTCTCCGCAATTTCTTCGCTGATCGCTGCTACGCATGCAACATGATCGCCGATGTACCGGACCTTCTCCACCGCCAGCGCAGTCTCGTCGTGGCCCACGGGAAGAATGCCGTAGGGATTCGGCGCGTCAGCCCCGGTGATGACAGCGACGACTCCGTACAGGGCCTTGGCTTGCGAAGTGTCGATACGCTTAATTCGAGCGTGTGGATACGGCGAATGGAGAACCTTGCCAACCAACATTCTTGGAAGGCTGAGGTCATCCGTATACTTGCCCGCACCGGTGGTTTTGCCCGCGGCATCCACCATGGCGATCGACTTCCCGATGACAGAAAAATCAGACATTGAAATGCAGCCTTTAGCAATCAGCAATCAGCAATCAGCAATCAGCAATTAGCAATTAGTACTCAGCATCCAGCTCAATAGGAATTTGTCCCTTTGGGCCAACGAAGAAATTCACAACGCTATTTCGCTCCCACCAACTCTTCTTTCTTACCTTTCTGTTCCGCCTGAATCACCGCGCGTATGGCCTCGTACATCTGCGAATATCCCGTGCAGCGGCACAGATTGCTGCTAAGTGCCGCGCGAATTTCATCTTCGGTCGGGTCGGGATTGTTGGCTAGCAGCCACTTCACGGTCATCATGAATCCAGGCGTACAGAATCCGCATTGCGCGCCGCCGAAATCGCCGTAAGCTTTTTGCAACGCAGCTAACCCGCTGTGATCGGCCAGGCCCTCAACCGTGGTGATTTCCTGTCCTTCGCAACTGGCCGCCAGGATTGTGCACGAAAGCATAGGAACGCCGTCCAGTTGCACGGTACAGGAGCCGCAGGAGGAATCATCGCAGGCGCGTTTGGAGCCAGTGAGCCCGAGATCCTGGCGCAATACGTCGAGCAGAAGCTGGTTTGACTCAATCGCCAACTCGTGGGTGCGTCCATTGATGCGCAGTTCAATCAGTTCTTTTTTCATAGTAAAACCGCACTTAGCTTTTAGCTTTTAGCTTTTAGCTTTTAGCTTTTAGCCTTTAGCCTTTAGCCTTTAGCCTTTAGCCTTCAACTCTTAGCAACCCAATGTCCGCGAGGAACTCGCCTACTAGAAGCTAAGAGCTAACAGCTGATAGCTATCCTCAGTACACCGGCACGGTCGGATCAATCTGCCGCGACCAGCGGTCGATCCCTCCGCGCAACGATTGCACCTTTTCGAATCCTTGCTGCCGCAACCATGCGGTCACGTTCATGGAGCGAACACCATGATGGCAAATGACCACAATGTGGTTCTCCGGATCGAGTTCCTGATTAAAGCGCGCTGGAATATCTCCCATCGGAATCAATTTGCTGTGCGTAATCTTTGCCACCTCGAACTCCCACGGCTCGCGGACATCGAGCAGCACGATGTCCCCGCCCGCCTCTTGTTGGGCTTTTAACTCTTCCGGCGCGATTTCGTAATCCAGCGAAACACTCACTTCCCCACCCACTTTGGCCGCCGCCGCTCGATGAATGCCGCAACCCCTTCCTGTGCGTCCGCGGTCTTCATCAGTTCGTCGAAGTAAATCTGCTCGGCACGTACCAAACCTTTGTCGAAGTGCAGCGCGTCCCACGCATAAAAGGCCTTCTTGGCCAGGGCCATCGCGGCCGAACTCAACTGCGACACCCGCTGCACACATTCCGCGACCAGTGTCTCGGGATCCTCGGCGAGTCCGTTCACCAACCCCGCCTCCAACGCCTCCTGGCCATTCAGAGTTCGGCCGGTGAGGACGAGCTCCGCCGCCAGCTTCTGTCCCACGATGGCTGACAACGCCACACTGGCGACCGGTGGATAGCAGGCCAGCTTGATCTCAGGGAACCCCCACACCGAGTCCGGCGAGGCGTACACAATGTCACACATCATCGCCAACTCGGCGCCTCCACCGAGACAGTGCCGCCGTACACAAGCAACCGTTAGCTTCCGGCTTCCGACAACCGAGCGAATCACGCTGTGAAATGCCGTCAGCATATCGCGCACTTTGTCGGGCGTGTGCGCCCCTACGTCCACGCCGCTGGAGAAAGCGCGCTCCGAGCCTGCGAAGACCATCATGCTGATTTCCGGCCGTGCCTCGATTTGCTCCAGCGCGGCCCGCAGCTCATCCATCATTGGGATGTCGATGACGTTGAGCGGCGGATTGTTCAGCACGATGCGAGCTGCCGGCGGCTCAACACTAACGGCGATACGGCTGAAAGCTGTAGTACTGATCGTCATGATCACTTCAGAGGTCCTTCGACTTCGTTCGAGCGCTGGCGCCCTCACTACGCTCAGGATGACACCCAAAATTGCTTACTACTTCCCTGTGAACTTCGCCGGCCTCTTCTCCAGGTATGCGGCTAAACCTTCCCTGGCATCTTCGCTCTCAAAAAGCTGCTGCTGATTCTCGCGCTCCAGCGCCAGTCCGGCTTCCATCGGTATCTCCCAACCGGTCTGCACCGCGCGCTTGATGCGTCCGACAGCCTTCGCAGCTTTGTTCGGAGGGCAGAATTGGCGGGCGTAATCCAACACCCGCTCCATAAACTTTTCGCCCTCGAAGATTTCATTCACCAACCCCAGCTGTTTCGCATCTTCGAAGGAGAACGTCTTGCCCGTCACCATCAGCTCGATCGCTTTCGACTTCCCCACAATCCGCGCCAGCCGCTGGGTTCCACCGGTTCCCGGCAGCACGCCAAGGTTAACCTCCGGCAATCCGATCTTGCCGCCGTCCTGGCGCGCAATGCGCAGGTCCGCTGCCATCGCAAACTCCAGGCCTCCGCCAACACAGTGTCCGTTCAGAGCGGCGATCACCAGCTTGGGGGTGTTTTCCAATCGCAGCAACATCTCATTGGCGTGAAGGCAGAAATAGTACTTGAAGGTGGGATCAACCTCGGTCAGCATCTGGATGTTGGCGCCCGCGCAGAAAAACTTCTCGCCCGCGCCGGTCAGCACGATCACGTAAACGTCATTGTCCATCCTGGCCCGCAGAATGGCGTCGTCAAGCTGACGGTTCATCTCATAGCTATAGGTGTTAGCCGGCGGGTCGCTCATGGTAATGACGGCCACACCCGGCTCGACACGGTATCGGACAAGCTCCTTCACCTCGCTGGACGCGGGTTGGATCGTACTACCCATCGACAAAACTCCTGACGTGGCATTGCTGCAATGCGGTCATGAGCGCCTCCGGCCGGTTGTAAGCGGCGGAGCAGGCTTGCGCTTCGCACCCTTTGTCCTGGGACGTCCGTTCGGCTCCGGCTTGCGGCCGAGATTCGGCTCGCGACGTGGTTGCCAATCGCCGGCCTTTTCCGCTCGCACTCCCCGCAAAAAAATATCGCTCATTTCGCGTGCAATGGTTTCGGCATCCGGATCGACCCGCGGCCTGTACCAGGTGTACAGCCAGTTCATCATTCCGAAGAGTCCCATGACCGCTGTACGCGTGCTGATTCCGCCCATCGAACTGGCATGCGGCCCGACATATTTCAGCCCCTCCGCCTTTGCCAAGTCCTCCACCACGCCGACACAAATGCGGTAGTACTCACGCTTGATGGCGGCCAGCTCGGTGCCATATCCGTTCTTCAAGACATCGTCTTCATGCGCCAGCACCTTCATCGCTTTTTGTTTGGCCACTGAATAGCCAACATGGTTCTGGACAAACATGCGGATGCGGGTTTCGGGATCCTTACTCTCGGCCAGCCGCTCGCGCAATCGCTCGATGATGGTGCTGAACGTGTGCTGCTGGATGAAATACAGCAGCTTCTCTTTGGATTCAAAATAGTAGTAAAGGCCCGCCAGCGAGATGCCGCTCAAGCGCGACAAGTCGCGCATGGAAGCTCCCTCGTACCCTTTTTCGGCGAAGATCTCAGTGGCGTAATCCAGAATCTCGCTTAAGCGGCGATCAAAGCGGCTATCAGCCGGAGAGGGATGTTCCGGGGACCGAGTTGGGGAGGAAGAGGACATTTGCCCGTCGTCAGTTGCCTGGCCCGAAAATTGGACAATCATTTTCGAACGTTCGTTCTAATTTTATTCTGATCTGGCCGATTCGGCAACAACCGGCGGTGGCACGGGCGGACACGGCGCGATACCATCCGCTGCAAGTAACTGTTCTGGTGGGCAGAATGAGACTATCAGGAGCCGCCGTCCCTGGTTCGCAGCGGAATCGACGGGCCGCAACTCATTGCAATCCCGCCTGTCCCAGCATCTCCAAGAATTGCTTCTGCGTGCGCATGTCGATGGACTGGGCGACCAGCTTTCCGCCGCGATCGAAAACAAAACTTTTCGGAATTCCCTGGACCTGGAACAGCCCGTTCACCTTTCGTCCGGGGTCAAGCAAGATTGGGTAGCTGATCTTCGGTTCCGCAACGAAAGGCTTTATCTTATCGGCCTCTTCATCGGAAATTGCCAGGATCACGAAACCCTGGTCCTTGAATCGCTGGTAAAGCGTGTTGAGATCGGGCATTTCTTTGCGGCACGGCGGGCACCACGTTGCCCAAAAGTTCACCAGCACCACCTTTCCCTTCAGGTCTTTCAAGGTCCAAATTTTGCCTGCAAGTCGGTCAGGGTAAAATCAACTTTCTGACGCTGCAGGTCATCGACTTCCAGCTTCGCCATGGCAGCCTTGAACTGCGGCGCGTCCAACGACGTCTGCACATGCTCGTAGCGCACTAGTTGTGCAAGCTCATCGTAGGCATCGAGCGAAACTGTGGGCGTATCTTCCGGCGGCGCCTGCTGCAACGCGCCCGCCAGCGTTGTAGCGACTTCCTGCAATGTGTCATGCCCGAAGTCGCCTTCAGTGGCGCGACTCGCCAGGTAATTTGCCAGCCGAAGTTTGTTCTCGCTCGCCGGCAAAGCCCGAATCTCCAGTGCGATGTCCTTGGTGCTGCGCGCCCGAACGTCGTCGGGCAGGCTGCGTAAATTTTTAATCTGATCGTAAATGGGTTTTCCCTGCGCGCTCCACACGATCTCTTGTTTCCGTGCCCAAGCGGAAGGTGGACTCATCACCAACATCTGGACTACGGCCGCACACAGACAAGCCGAAAGCACGATGCATCGGGATATGCGCCTGTAGCAACCACGCGGAACTGCATTCATCGCCTCACCACCTCAGCCGCCATCTTACCTCTTCGTCGCAGCGTTCGGATGAAAGGTCGCACGCAAAAGGACGGCGCTGTTCCCGCCGTCCTTTACGATTTCTGTTGGCTTGTACGCTACGCGCCGACTAGTTCTTCTTGCGGTTGCATCGCCGGCTCCGATATTGCCACAGGCTTGATACGGGACGATCCCAGCTTGGGCAGCTTGAGATCCCAGATCAGTCCCAGGGCTTCCAGCGTCTTGATGCCATACCAGTTCATATCGAACTCATACCATGCCAAGCCGTGACGGGCCGATTGTGGATGGGCGTGGTGATTGTTGTGCCAGCCCTCGCCAAAGGCGAGGAGGGCAACCCACCACAAGTTGCGTGAGTCGTCATCGGTGGCGAAGCGCTTGGAACCCCACATGTGCGTTGCCGAGTTCACAAACCAGGTGGAATGCAACAGAACTACGGTGCGCAGGAAGATTGCCCAGAACATGACTCCCCAGCCGCCAATGACCAGCAGCAGCACGCCCAAGGTGGTCAAAGGGACCCAGTGGTACTTACTGATCCAGAGATGAAATTTATCTTTGCGAAGGTCGGGAACGTACGCCAGCAGATCGCTGTTGTTATTGTGAAAGGTCTGCCCGGTGAGAATCCAACCCATGTGCGCCCAAAAGCCGCCATCGCGCGGGGAATGCGGATCGCCCGGCCGGTCGGTGAGCTGATGATGGACGCGATGCGTGGCCACCCAGAAAATGGGACCGCCTTCCAAGGTCAGCGTAGCGCAAACCGTAAGAACATACTCAAGCCACTTCGGACATTTGTAGCCGCGATGCGTCAGCAGCCGGTGATAGCCCATGCCAATACCGAGGCTTCCTGCAACCCAATAGACGATCGCAGCGATGATCAGCGCCTTCCAACTGAACATAAATAAGGCCGCGATGGCGCCGATGTGAAACGCGAGCATAAAGCCCGTGGTCAGCCAATTGATCTTCTTTTTGTCTTTCTCTCCGGTCATTTCTCCCCTAGGTTATTGCCCGTGGATCCCTTTGATGTGTGGTGCAGGAGCCAATCTCAGACTAACAACCAAAGACCATTCTGTTTGTAATACTTTTGTCACACCGGATTGTGACAGGTGTGAAAGGAAGAACTGGGTGGCTTATTCGGGTACGCGGCGGCCTATTTTTGGCTGGTTGCTGCCCGGCCCGCTACCGGAACGTTACAGAGACCTTGCAGAATGTGTCGGAGGGAGCTCAGTTTTGCGACAACGACACGTCATCAGGCCGACCTCCGGCACAAGAAATTGAACGGAACGAAGCTATGCAGATGACCGGCTGCGCGTGGGCTCAGTTTGTGTCAACGACGCCAGCATCGGCAATCTGGCTGCGCCGTACAGGCCGGCATCACTGCCCATCAAGGCGCGCGTGACAATGGTGTGCTTCTTCCCCGGTATCGCACCGTCGGGAGCCGTTACCTGATAAATGAACGATCGAACCCTCAGCTCTTCCAGCATGGTGGGGGCGAACGCATCCCAAGCGCTGGCGACGCCGCCGCCGACGACGTACATCGGCAGATTCAGTGCGTTTACCATCCCTCCGATACCAATGCCCAACGACCGACCCACCGTCTGATAGATTCGTTGCGCTGCTACGTCGCCTTGAATCGCGAACTGGTAGACGACTCGCGAATTGAACTCGACGTTGCCGCGGGAAGCCTGGGCTAGATCGTCCGCTTGCCCGCTGGCGATCACTTCATGCGCCATGCGCACGATGGCGGTAGCCGAAGCATACTGCTCAAGGCAGCCACGGCTTCCGCAACCGCAAGGATGGCCTTCCGGCTCTACACAGAAATGGCCTAGCTCTCCTGCCATGCCATTCATGCCATGCCAGAGACGACCGTTCAGCACCAAGCCGCCTCCTACTCCAGTGCCGAGCGTGTACATCGCCATATGGTCGGTATCGCGGCCTGCACCCAGCCATTTTTCCCCCATGGCAGCGGAGTTGGCATCATTCTCCAAAATCACGGGCGATCCCAGCCTACGCTGAATGTCATCTCGCACCGGAAAGTTCGCCCAGCCGGGTAGATTGGGAGACTCCATGATGGTGCCGCTATCCATGTCGATAAATCCGGGAACCCCAATGCCAATTCCCGCCAGTTGCGCGGAGTCGCGGAACTTCACATCGACCGACTGAATCGCCTCACACATTTCCCTGATCACGGAGTCGCGGCCGCGCCCTACCTCGGTTCCGGTGGTCAGCTTTTCCAGCAGTTTGCCTTCCGTATCGACGGCGGCGATGCGTAGATTGGTTCCTCCCAGATCAACCCCGATCGAATAAACACCCATATTCAGCCTTTCATGAGAGTCTTGCGCTCCGTAGGGGCACGGCCTCGGGTGCGCCGTCATAAGTCCCTTATTTTTGTCATCCCGAACCAACTTTACAGGCTGCGGAAAAAGTCCAAAATGCCTACGCCTCGCGGACTGAAGTCCGCTCGGCCGATCAAGAATAAACGACTTATCGGCACGACTAAAAGTCGTGCCCTGATACAAACCCGTCGGAAGGCGACTTTTTCAGCAGCCTGTTTAGTCGTGAGGGACCTTTTTTTTCGCAGTCTTCAGCGCCGCTGCAGCCGTGCCGCTTCAAAGCTCCTTCAGTTGCAAAACAGATGAATAACGGCTAAAGCAGTGCTCTACCATAACACCAAGCGTCAAACAGCTTACTGCTGACAGTGTAAACAGTAATGACTGCTCCGTCCTGCGATGATAACCCGCTTAATGGGGGTGCCGCATACCAGGCATGGCTTGCCCTCTCGCCCATAGACGCGATGCCGCAGTTGAAAAAATCCTTCCCGGCCTTCGGCATCGACATAATCGTTTACGGACGATCCGCCCAGCTTGATTGCCTCGCGCAGAACCGCTCGCAGCGAGATATGCAGTTTTTGCAACTCAGCGCGCGTGAGCGATGCCGCTCGCCGGCGTGGGCGAATGCCAGCCCGGAAGAGCGACTCGTCAGCATAAATGTTTCCCACACCGCTTAGCAGCTTCTGATTAAGCAAAGCACTCTTGATCGGAGTTTTGCGGCCGCGAAAGAGAGCCGTGAATGGCCCGATCTTCGACTGCAGGGGCTCATCACCGGGAGCGGCAAAGCCAGGTGCGCTTCTCGCTTCGATCCGCACCACTGCCAGGCGACCGAACCGACGCGGATCGACGAAGCGCAGTTCCCTTCCCGAGGCCAGCTTCAGCACCGCATGGGTGTGCTTCTCCATTGGGATTTCTGGCGAGGCGATTAGCAGCCGGCCCGTCATCCCGAGATGCACAATCCATTGCCCGTCGACGGCCGCCGTTTTCGACGCCTTTCGCCGGGAGGGCTGTAAATCGAAAACGATGTGCTTGCCTACGCGCCGCACTTGCACGATTCGGCGCCGCTCCAGCACGGAGGCGATCTCCACGGCAGACGATTTCAGCGGTTCAGGCTTTTCTCCGAGCCAGACCGACTCAATCACGTCCCCGGCGATCCGCCTGTTCAGTCCACGGGCAATGGTTTCAACTTCCGGCAGTTCGGGCATAAACTGCTAGTGTACGGCGGCGTTGTGGCACGGAGTAAATCTGTAAGGAATTTAGGATCGCCGTTGCTGGTGAGGCATCCCGTACGATAGTTGCATTTGATCCTTTCAGGCGCTGTGGAATGAGGTTATGTCGAACGCACAGTTCTTCACTGTTCTCGCGCTGCCCATCCTAGTGATGTTAATTGGGTTCTACACCCAGAACACGAGCATCCGGGATTTCCGCGCCGAGATACACGCCGACTTAAATCAATTCCGCAGCGAAGTGAATGCCAGGTTTCTAGGCATGGACCAGAAATTCGCGGACTTGACGGCAAGGTGGTAGACATCGACAATCGCCTCACTCGGGCGGAAGAACGATTGAAGCTGTGAGTCGTCGGGTTTCAGTGAAGGGCCTTCGTTCCTGCGTCGAGTGACTCCTCATCCATTTGAATGTCGCCTGATATTGGCCCGCATTGCGCCATCCAGAGTTCACCCTGTAAAATCAGGAGTACGCGGTTCGTCTCCTTCTATTTCCCCGAACTTTTTGATCTTGTGTTGCAATCCTGAGGCGAGTTGTGTGCGAATCTGCGCGGTCATTCGCGCTCGACACCGAGCGCCCGCAAACGGAGCATGAATTTGAGACCTGGTAAGACAGCAGTGATTGTCGGCGCGCAGTGGGGCGACGAAGGCAAGGGCAAGATTGTTGACGTTCTTTCCGAACGCTTCAATGTCGTGGCACGCTATTCGGGCGGCCACAATGCCGGACACACGGTGACGATCAAGGGGAAGAAGTTCATTCTTCAACTCATTCCCTGCGGAGTACTGCGTGAAGGCTGCCGCGGCGTAATCGGAAATGGAGTGGTGCTCGATCCTTTCGCTTTCATGAAGGAAGTGGACGCACTGCGCGCCACGGGCGTGCACGTTGATGGCAATCTTTTTGTCAGCAACCGCGCGCATGTGATTCTTCCCTACCATCGCATGATCGAATTGGCATCGGAAAATGCTCCCGGCCGAGTGAAGATTGGTACCACGTCGCGCGGTATCGGTCCCACTTACGAAGACAAGATGGCGCGCAGCGGATTGCGCGTGCAAGACCTTCTCGACAAGAGCCTGCTGCGGAAGCACATTGAGAATGCCTGCCGCGAGAAGAACACCATCGCGCACGCGCTGTTTAACAGTGAGCCACTGGATCCTGACAAAATGTTCGCCGACTACGCCGAGATCGCAGACCGCGTTGCTCCTTTCGTAACCGACACCGCGCTGCTGCTGAACCGAGCCATCGCCCATGGCGAGGCAGTGATGTTCGAAGGGGCACAAGGCACCATGCTTGACATCGACCATGGGACCTACCCGTTCGTCACCTCGTCGAGTGCGACCTCCGGAGGAGCGGTGACCGGCACCGGCGTGCCTCCGACGGCAATCAATATGGTGATTGGCGTAACCAAAGCGTATTGCACTCGGGTTGGGGGAGGACCGTTTCCCACGGAATTGAAAGAGGAGATTGGCGAAGCTCTGCGCAAGAGAGGCAATGAGTTCGGCGCCGTGACCGGGCGTCCGCGGCGGACCGGCTGGCTGGACTTACCTCTGCTGCGCTATTCCAACATGATCAATGGCACTAGCTGGCTGGTCGTGACCAAGCTCGACGTGCTGGACGATCAGCCGGAGGTTCCGGTTTGCGTCAGCTATAAGATCGACGGAAAAGAAACACAAGAGATTCCCGCCCAGGCCTCGGGATACGAAGAGATCGAGCCGGTCTATGCCACGCTGCCCGGTTGGCAGACGAGCACATTCGGCATTGACAGTTACGATCAGCTGCCGGCGAAGGCAAAGCAATATTTGGAATTCGTCGGGAAGGAATCGGGCGCCAAGGTGGGTATTGTTTCGACTGGCCCCGATCGCGAGCAAACGGTGTTCATCCCCGAGTTCACGAAAAGCCTGGACAGCATTAGCAGAACTGGCGAGTAAGCGCGCGCCAATCTGGAGGATAGGATGGTCGTACTGGCCGTAACCTGGATCGCAAAGCCTGGACATGAAGAACAAGTGGCTGGGATATTCGGTCAACTGCAGACCGATTCACGGCAGGAGCCGGGCTGCCTGATGTATATCGTTCATCGGCACCGAACGGACGCCACGCGCTTTTTCATCTATGAGCAGTATCGCGACGATGCTGCCTTGGAGGCTCATCGCCAATCTCCGCATTTCCAGCAGTACGCGATCAGGGCACTGAAAGACATCGGCGAGCGTAAAGAGGGCGAGCTCTTTTCCCCGCTGGCAGGAGACTAGAGCAGGTTCAGGGTTGGAGTATCCAGCTGGAGCACCGCTTCCTCGGATTATTCTCCTGTTTCGGTAACAGAAGACCGCAAGCCTTGAAAGAGCGCGGCTTCAGCCGCGCCCTATGAGCGTGGCGAGTTGGGCTTCAGCCACTGAGGGAATTCGTGTTTCGCGTCGACACCGAAGTCCCTCTGCGGCTAAAGCCAGAATAATGACAGCTTTCGGCACGACTGAAGCCGTGCCCCTTCAACGCCTAAGATCCCCGAATTGCTGCAAGGCTTCACGTATCACGCACTGGCGACAGGATTTTCTCCTCGCTCAGCTCTTCGCGCAAAATGTGGAAGACCGCAACCAGGACTGACGCAACAACCGGACCGAGAAATAATCCCAGGAATCCGAACGCTTCCACCCCACCGAAGATGAAGAACAGCAGGACCAGCGGATGCAACTCGACGCGCCCGCCCACGATCCACGGGCGGAGGATGTTGTCGACGCTGCTGACAACTACGATGCAATAGATCAGGAGAAATACGCCCTTTCCAATGGAGCCGGTCACCAGCAGGTAAATTGAAACGGGGACCCAAACCAGCGCCGAGCCCACTACTGGAATGATGGAAGCAAACCCGGTGGCCAGACCCAGCAACAGAGCAGATTGCATACCGATGATGCGCAGGGCAATGCCGAGAAGCACGCCCTGCGCCACCCCCACTGAGAGAATGCCGTACACATTGGCAATGATGGTGTCGGAGATGTTTCGATACAGTCGCGTAATCTGCTCGCGCGAAAGCGGAAGAAGCCCTCCCGCGCGGTACGCCCACTGCGCTCCGTCTCGAAACAGAAAGAACACGACAACGAAAGTGATCAGCGCATCGGTGATAAACCGGGCGACACCGCTCAAGACATTGGCGCCGAAGCCGACCAGCCAGACGCTCACCTTCTGCGCATTGGCACCGATCATGGCCTTCACATCGTATTTGGAAAGGTCGACCCAGCGGCCGATATAGCGAAGGGGACGGTCGGCCAGGGTCATTACAAGCGATGGGAATCCGCCCTCCTCGACACTTCTGCGACCCAGATAGTGCGCCGCCGACAGTGCTTCGTTGGCCGCCAGCACGGCGATGATGAAGCTCGGCACCCCAAACAACAGGATGAGGAGCAGGGTGGAAAGCAGTGCTGAGCTGCCCGGTCGGCGGCTGTTCCAGTGCAAAATGCGTTGGTGCAGCGGATAAAAGACGATAGCCAGAATGATGGCGAAGGCAAACGGCTTCAGGAAGGATTGCGTAATGACAAACGCGAGTCCAAGCACCGTCAGCAACAGCGCGGAAAGAAATATGATGGTAGCGCGCTTGGTGTTCATAGGCGAGTCCGTCGAGGGCAGTAATTGCGGGCTGTGGCCTGCCGTGAGAAGCCTCCTCTAAAGTGCACGCGATGCTCGAGCAAGTTTCAGTTGTACCACGAGCCACTGTCAAAAAGTTCCGGATTGCCGTACCCCACTTCCAGGATGGTACTGGCCGTCAATCCCGCCCTCAGCGGCGGAAAGAAATGCTTCAACCGCGAAGCAACACTCGCTAGCTGTGTGCGCTTCTGCCATCGTCCCCTCCTCGCGGAGTTGTTGCTGACTCCATAATGTTTTACGCTGTACGCTATCACCAAAGTTGCGCGCGCCGGCACAACTCACCCAGGAGATTTTTTGCGATGAACCTGCGACCCCTCTCCCGTATCGCTGCCCTTCTGTTGTTGCTGATCACCCCTTCCCTGTTGGCCTTTGCCCAGCAGCAGGTGCTGCCGGTTCCACTCGGCACCCGGCTCGATCTCACGCTCAACACGCCGCTGTCCTCGCAGTTCTCGCAACCCGGCGACCAATTCACTGCGGACGTAGCCGACGGCCCTTACCAGGGCGCAATCGTTCACGGCACGGTTCGCTCGGTCAGCCAGTCCGGGCACTTCAAGGGATCGGCCGAGATCCTGCTCAGCTTCGACCGCATCGTGCTGCGTGACGGCCGCCGCGCCAATTTTGGCGCCGAGGTCATACAGATTTACCTCCATGGTGACAAGGTCGGAAACGAAGGCGCCATCGAAAGCTCGGGACAAGGTAAGTACACCTGGCTACGCGCAGGATTGGGTTCGGCGGTAGGCGCAGGCCTGGGGGGAATCTTTGGTGGAGGCGAAGGTGCCGCGATTGGCGCGGTTGCCGGCGGAGGCGCGGGTGCCGCCTCCAAAGCCCTCAGCAAGAAGCAACAGGTCGAATTGCAAAGCGGCACCGAGTTCGAAGTGCAGGTGTTCAGAAGCTAGAGGCAGCCAGAACACGGCAGGGATGAAGGCCAGGGGCTCGCACCGTCCTGCCGGATGCTTATCCACTGCCGGCTTTTGCCAACGAAGGGCTCCCCAGTTATGCGAACTGGGTCGCTGTCATTCGACCTGCCATTAGATTGACGTCGGCGCTGGCTCTGGCTCCCACTTGACGAAACCAGGCAGACTGCTGCATTTGCTGGGCGGCGGTTGCCCAATCATGACTTCGCATGGCCTGGATCGCGTGAACAAACTCCGAAAACCTGGCCACTCCAAGGTTGAAAACCATATCAACAATAACGATCTGTTTATCGTCCGGGAGAGCATCGAAATTTGGGACGAGCTGAACAGCCCCCTGCATGGCCTTGTTCACAGTGTGGTCAAGAAGCGCGTCAATCTGATCGTCCGTTAAGCTTTGCTGCCCGAAACGGACCTGCTCGTAATCCAAGCCCAATGCCTCGATAGCGGCCTGCGCGCCATTGGCATCTAAGTTGAAGCCAACTCCGACTGTCGGATGGCCCACGACCGCGCAGCCCGCTGTCATTGGCTTACCGGTCTTGTCGTCGTATGCTTGATTGCGGCGACCCTCCCAGCGCTCAATCCATGCTTTAGTTGCGATTAGATCCATGAGCCCCCCTTTAGTCCCAAAGAACAATCCCTGTCTCAAACATAAAGATAGCTTCAGCGCATTCAGTGATATCCGTAACTCAGGACAAAGTCAGCGTGCAGGTAAAGCAGCTATTATCCTTTGCCGGCTGGAAGTCGACATTTACGACACTAGGAGTTGTACCGATACTGCACAAGTACAGCAGAGCACTCAGCGCGGGTTTCGACCAGTCGGGATTGACATCCGACTTCACCCAATCCTGCAAAGTGGCGATAAGCGCTTCCCAATTCGCTGGCGTATTGAGCTGAGCAGTGGCGGTGGCCAGCGTGTGCAAGTCATCGCTAAGATTCATAAAACCAGAGCTGGCGAGCAGGAATGGCTGATACGATGGCCAGCGGTTGCCGAATAGAGCCTGCCCGGCAGCCATGTAGGCGCCGACATTTCGGCGATCCGGCACGTGATTGTCATCTGCAACATCACCGATGTGGTAGTTAGAGCCCACGTTCCACAGCATCCACTTATCGTAGTCCAGCTCAGCAACGGCTCCCGACAGATCTTTCATCAGGCGCTTAACCGAGGTTTGAAAGGTGTCCCAGTTGTCCTCATCTTGTTCCTGAGGAAGAGAGGGTGGATGAGTCTTGCCATCCTGACCTACCGTATAGGCCGAACACGCCAGCTTCTGATAAGCAGATGGCTTAAAGATGCTTATCAGGCTTAGTTTCTTGCTACCATTGTTTGCCACAAATGCTGACATTTTCTGCTGCGCAGACTGAACCGCGGCGTTAGCTGCTATCGAGCCGATCGAATTGGCGATCCTACTAGCCTCCGTCGGCTTGTTAGTCTCAGATAATTCGATGTATAGGTCGACCTCGGCTTTTTGATAGTTACCTCTGCTCGTGTCTTCCGTCGCGGTAGCTACAAAGTGGATCGTGGCAGTCTCGCTGGTCGACTGAATCGAAAACTCTGACTCCTGGCCAATGTCGACGAAGACCCTGATACTGCCGTCCGGCGCCAGCTTAGTAACGGAGTTCTTGAAGAAGTCGCTGGTCTGCGTCAGCTTGAACAAATTAAAGAAATGCAACTGAATCGAGGAAGAGCGCTTCAGGTTCTCCGAGACGCCAGAGCCTGGCTGGAGTGTGAAGCCGCCAATTTGCATCGCCTGGCGAAGATCGCCATTCATGAGTGCCACCCAGCTCTGCTTGGCAAGGCCTTGGGAGGTGGCAGACGACAGATCTACCTTGAAGGTGAACAGCACGGTGCGCCCGCTCTGCTGAGATAGGCTTAGCATTAAACCGGCATCTTCCGTATGGTTCGAAAGCCAGGCATTTGCTTTACCGACGAGGCTGGTCTGAAGATCCCCTGCCAAGGATGCAACATCGGTTGCCATTGTGGGCGATCCGCCGCCCCCTGTCACTTGTTTGATTGTATTCGTAAGTTGAACGGGGTCGACCGTACACGAGACGGACGTCGCCGATATACCAACACTGATACCGATAGATTGTCCGGTCTCATCGTTTGCGGAACGCACCAAATATAAGAGTGCTGTGTTGGTATCGACTTTATAGACGATCACGCCGAAGTGGTCGGTGTGCTTATAGGTCAAGGATGCTTTCGCCCCTGCATTGATGTTCAGGGACGGCGCGGTAAGTTTATCCCATGCAACCTTGACGCTGTCTTGTGCTGCCCCTAAGTCTTGCGCCGATAGTTTGTAGTTGGCGAGTCCATAAGTGACATCCAGCTCGCAATCCAGCGCTCCGTCGAAGTTCACCTTGCCAATACATCCTACGAGCATGCTCAAGGCGCAATCCGGCTGAAAAGGAAAGCGTAGTCCGTCGAATGCAGCCTTTATCGCTGCTACGGTTTCGAGCCCAGCATCAACTGGCTGGCAGTAAGACAGCGTCGTAGTCCTCGATCCCGAAGCCTTCCCGGCAATTCCAATACCGGTCAAGCTTCCGCTGCCCGAGAGAGTGCCCTTGATGTCGAAATCGAGATCGATATTGATGTACACCATTCCGGGGGTTGGGCCCGCGACAACATTCGTGGTGTCTTTCGAGTCAATGCTCTTGGCCACGGAGAAGCTCGTGCTGGTATCGCAGATCGCGATCGTGCAATTCGAGTCTGCAGCTAGGGACAGAACGATTCCTGAGGTCATGGTCCACTTGGGCTCGCCCTGAATTGTCAGTTTCGCGGGCGAAGACCCAACTGCCGAGCGGATGGGGTGGCCGGCATATTGGGCCATTGCCAATCCAATGTTAAAGATAGCGGCCTGCTGGCCGCTGAAAAGAGCACTCAAGTCGCTGGACTTCTTGAGGTCCTTGGTTACATCAATCGTGATCACATTGGTCGTGGATGCGCTATCGGCCATGTTGTTCATCCTTGGAGTCAGGTTATTTTCAACAGAAAGCAATTGAGATTACAAGTCATTATTGCCCTCGCTATTGGAGGGAGTGCCGATGTTAACATCAAGACGATCTCAACGCCGAGCCCTAAAACAGCTGAAACAGCAGCCTCTGAAGGCCTACTCCGCCCGCCGCCACTGCATCAGAGGTGAGGGCGGCTCCAAAAGCAAATTCCGGTTAGAATGGCACTCAAATCGGATGTGGGGGCCGGCGATCATATCGCCGACGCCAGCAACATCCTGGAGGGTATAGATGGCATTCGACAAGTACGTCAAACTACCGGGCAGCGAACGCAAGGCGATGCCGGGCGCGGCGAAAACCGGCGTTCTCGATCCCAACGAACCGATGCACGTGACCGTGGTCCTGCGCGAACGACCGTCCCCTAAGAACCAGCCCTCGTTGACTGAGTTGGTGGCGAGTGGTGAGCGCGTCTCGCGCGAAGAATATGCGGCCCGCTATGGCGCCGACCCCAAGGACGTGAAAGAGGTGGAGGAATTTGCCCACGCTCACGGATTGAAGGTGGGCCAGGTAAGTCTTCCGGCGCGCACCGTGGCCCTGACGGGAAGTTGCAGTGCGTTTGCGAAAGCGTTTCAGGTCGAGCTGACGGCGTACCAATACGAGGGCAAGACCTTCCGAGGGCGCACTGGCACCGTCAATATCCCCACAGAGCTCAGCGGCATCGTGGTTGGCGTGCATGGACTCGACAACCGCCCCCAAGCCAAGGCGCACTTTCGCGTGGCGACGAACGCCAGCGCCGCCGCCGCGACCTCATACACAGCCCTACAAGTCGCGCAGGCCTATAACTTTCCAACCAGTGTGAATGGTAAGGGACAGACCATCGCCATCATCGAACTTGGCGGAGGATATACACAGTCCGATCTCAACACCTATTTCAGCTCGCTGGGGATTTCACCCGCGCCGTCGGTCTCGGCGGTCTCCGTCGATGGCGCAACCAATCAGCCCACAGGCGACACCAACGGACCCGATACCGAAGTGATGCTCGATATTGAGGTCGCGGGCGCGGGCGCTCCCGGCGCGAAGATCGTAGTTTACTTTGCGCCGAATACCGACGCGGGATTTCTCGACGCCATCAACCAGGCGGCGATGGACAAGACCAACAACCCTTCGGTCATTTCCATCAGTTGGGGCGGACCGGAGTCGAGTTGGACAGCGCAATCGCTGCAGAACTACAACAGTGCACTGCAGGCCGCTGCGGCAGTAGGCGTAACGGTGTGCGTGGCCTGTGGCGATAACGGCTCAACCGATGGCTCTTCCGATGGATCGGACCAGGTGGATTTCCCGTCGTCGAGCCCGTACAGCCTGGCGTGTGGAGGGACGAGCCTGGATATCAGCGGCAGCACGATTGCGAGCGAAGTTGTGTGGAACGATCTTCCCGATGAAGGCGCGACCGGCGGCGGAGTAAGTGAAACCTTCCCGCTTCCCTCGTACCAGGCAAATGCCAATGTTCCGCCGAATGCTGATTCGGGGAACCAGGGACGTGGCGTGCCCGACGTTGCCGGCGACGCCGATCCTGAGACCGGCTATCAAGTGCAAGTGGACGGCTCGCAGTTCGTGGTGGGTGGAACCAGCGCCGTCGCGCCACTGTGGGCGGGCTTGGTTGCGCTGTTTAATCAAATGATCGGCACACCGGTTGGCTACCTCAATCCGAACCTATACCAGAGCGTTGCTCTGGCCGCCGGAACCTTCAACGACATCACGTCTGGTGATAACGGCGATTACAAAGCGGGTCCCGGATGGGACGCCTGCAGTGGCTGGGGCAGCCCCAACGGGGCGGAGATTCTGCAGGCGCTATCGGCGGGAGGGGCGGGGTCGTAAGCCCCGACGGGTGAGGGATGACAATCCGCACCAATTGCAGGGTGGCCAACCCAAGCTGGTTTTGTGTTCAGTCTCATGACATCCTTTACAAAATGTTCCGGGACATCCTTTACACTCCCGCGCGAGCGTAGCGAGCGCGGGAGGATACGGGATGCCTTGGAAGACCATGGATGTACAAGAACAGCGGGTGCAGTTCGTGGTAGCGGCGAAGCGGCGGGAGAAGTCGTTCACCGCCCTGTGTAAGGAGTTTGGGGTATCGCGCCCGACGGGATGCCTGTGGGTGAAGCGTTATCAGGAGCAAGGCTTGGCGGGCATCGCGGAACGCAGCCGGCGTCCTGCGCACAGTCCGCGGCTGACGGCGGCGGAGTTGCAGGACCAGGTGGTGGAGCTGCGTGGGCGCTATCCGGACTGGGGAGCGCGCAAGCTTCAGATCCTGCTGCAGCGCAAAGGAATAGCGCTGACGCGCAGCACCATCCATCGCATTCTGCTGCGCCACGATCTGGTGCATCCGGCGGACCGGCACCAGCACGCGGTCGAGCGTTTCGAACGGGCGCGTCCCAACGAGTTGTGGCAGATGGATTTCAAAAGTCCCAAGGGTTGGAACGCGCCCATCGGTCCGCTGTCGGTGATCGATGATCACAGTCGCTACGTGGTGCTGCTGCAGGTGACGGGCAGCACGAGGGGCGAGCTGGTGCGCGAACAACTGCAGACCGCCTTCGGACACAGCGGGGTGCCGGAAGGGATGCTGATGGATCATGGCATACCGTGGTGGAGTGCGACGGCGCCGACGGGGGCCACGGAGTTGACGGTGTGGCTGATGAAGCAGGGCATCGGGCTGCACTGGAGCGGGGTGCGGCATCCGCAGACGCAGGGCAAGGTGGAACGCTTTCATGGCGAACTGGAGCGGGCGCTGCGGCGGCGTGGGTGGCAAGGCAAGCCGCGGCAGATGTGGTTAGATGAGTTTCGTCTGGAACATAACGAGGTGCGTCCGCACGAAGCGCTGGACATGCGAACGCCGGCCTCGCTGTGGCAACCGAGTTCACGCCAGTACGAGGCGCAACCGCCGCGCTGGGAATATCCGGCGGGAGCGCAGGTGCGCAAGCTCGATGCCGACGGCAAGGTCAGGGCCTATGGGCGGAGTTGGAATATCAGCCAGGCCCTGCGCCGGGAATGGGTGCAACTGATACGACTCGAAGACCGGGTGCTGGTCTATTACTGCCGCACCCTGATCCGGGAACTCGACCTCGCGATCCAGCGTTCGACGGCCGTCGAACGCTGGATCGCAGACTAAGTTCCCAACCAGAATCTGTAAAGGATGTGTCGAGACAAACTGTAAAGCATGTCTTGGGACTCGACACTGGTTTTGCTTGGGCGGGGGCAGTTCTCCAACAGAGCACCTCAACAGTTGCCGTCTACCCAAGTTCCTTTCAGTGTTGTGCAAGTGATCTGAGTTACTTGCACACAGAAATTTGGACCACCGTTTGGATCAGGCAACAGACACGCCCCCTTGTGCTCATCGGTAGCCTCAGCTGCTAGTGCATGGCCGCGCACGGCATCCAGCCAGTCGTGGATCGTCTTCTTTTGAACAGGATGAGAGAGCTTTTTGCCTTTCGACTGTCCTGGTCGTTTTTTCTTGATAGCCATTGCCAACTCCTTTTAGTTTCTACATGTTATTGACTTCTACCAATCTTGAAGTCAAGGCTTAGCGATGTGTTTGAGTAGTTCAGCCGATGCTTTGCTGGAGCATTGCCGAGATAGTCATCGCCGAATTTAGGGATTAGCTGCAGTCGTGACCACGCTGGAATAACGAAGCCACCTACCCCCCTTCCCTGGATCGCTTTTGCTACTTGAAAAGACGGAAATATATCAATAGATTCGAAGAACGTAATCTTACTGTTCCCCAGTACTCGGGCATATGACTCATATAGCCGGGCTCCCCCTGAGGTAAACGGTACGCTCGGCGCGTACAATCGTTCAGCAATTCCTACTAGCCCTCCCGACAGAACTAACCCCCCGAGGCTGTAGGCTACGCCCGCACCGTATATTTGGCCCAGGCCTAATCCGAGGGAATAGTTATGATAAAGTCGTGCGATCCCATATGGCGACCAGCGTGAAGAGGGGTAAAAAGAATACGTCGATTCCCCATAGTAAATTTCTTGACTCTTAAGAGCAGGAGATCCGAGCTTCTGCGCCACTGTATATTTTGCTTCAAGGTCCAATCTGGCGATTTGATACTCCCAGCTGTATATGCCGGGATGCAGGATAAAGCTGGTCGCGAGACCTCCGCCAATTTGCTTTTGCGTTTGGGTCCCAACACCATAAGATCCTGTGAGCGTTAGGTCCCCGTTCCAGTAGTGGTCTACTGCTTTGCACGCAGCCGTAAGCGCCGTCGTTAAATTTAGGTCTGTAGGCGAGGCAGCGAGTGCAGTCCTATCTGATGGACTCAAGGTCAAGTAGGTTGACACTGCGCCTGGGATCGGGGAGGTCGCTGCCGCCGACGACAATCTTATCGCACCGTCCGACAGCGCAAGCGATTGAACCTGGCTCGTACTGATGGCAGCCTTACCTGCTATCCCGCTTGGTTGAAACTGAATGGAGGTTGGCGTTGGGTCATTGCCACCCGGCGAACACTGCAAGAAAAGGACCTGTCCCTTAACAAAACTACCGTCACTTAGCACGACCTGGTCCACTGGTAACGCTTTCATGCCTGGCCCCGTTCCAGAAGAAGTCCGAGCCGTAGCTGCCGAGATGCGCATTCTGTCGTGTACTGCGTCAGTAGTGGCGCCGACGACCGACTGACTTCGCTCCGACGGACTCTGCGAGGGCGGGATTGCCTTACCTGCAACCGCGGGAAGTGGCCGCTGACATTTTTGCATCGCAACTAAAATGTCGCCCGAAACACCTTTGGCCTTGAGCACGGATACTGCTTGCGGCGACAAGTCAAATCTGCAAGTGTTACTCTCCCGTCTTATCGCAGTTACGATTTCTGTATCGCTAACATGCCAAGCTACAAGTTGTGAAATGGAGTCATTGGTTAGAGGCGGAGCAGTATCGGCGAGTAGTCGCGGCTGACTAACGAAAAGAGCGAAAAGCATGATAATCGTGAAACGTCCGAATCCTACGCGCATCGGTCCCCTCTTTAATACACATAGAGATAAAAGGGGGCAGGCGGTGTCGGATCGAAGTGGCCGCTCCCTGAATAATGACTATCGGGCGCTTGCGAAAATCTATATCCCGCTTTCAGGAGAGAAAGATGAGCGACGGTACGATTAGTTTGAGACGAAGTCAATAGCGCTGAAGTGGTGAGAGGCATGAATTAGTTCTATAGGCAAGAAAGGTTTTTTGGATATATAGCGACGCATATATTCACTGGTCTTCGCCGGGGGCACTACTAGCAATGCCAAAGCAGACCCCTCCGCTCGGACTGAGGCCCTCGGTCAGAATACAAAGCAGTGGGTAGTGATTAGTGGTTAGTGGATAGCTAAAGCGTGGTTGATTCGCGCTATAGGGGTCCCCTCGGCTTCACTCGGGGCAGGCTCTTCGACTCGGACGCGTTCGCCATGGCGAACGCATCCTCGCTCAGGACGACAAGAAAAATGCTTGGGAGGGCCGCCGAACGCGGCGCTGAACCACCCCAATCCGTGCAACAACGGCGCGGTCTGGGGCCTCGGTCGTGCCGCACTGCCGGAACGAATCTCTCATTCCCGTTATGGGAGAAGAAGCAAAACAGGAGCGGCAATTGATACTTTCGTAACTTGACCGCGGTGGCGGGCAGAAACATACTCTCGGTGTAGGGCAGGATCCGCCGAGCCCGGCGCTCCTGCCCATTTGTGTCTATGGGAGGAGCAGTTGCCAGTAGCCGGTGGTCAGTTGTCAGTAGGCAGTTGTCAGTACCCACCCTGTCGCCAACAGAGGGCGACGAGGGCGGGGCACCCGCGCGACGGGAGGAAACAGCAGGTCCCCTTCGACTTCGCTCAGGGCAGGCTCTCCGCTCGGGCCGGGGGCCTCGGTCGGGACGACAAGTTTCAACAAATGCACGGCAAGTCCTTATTCCGCAATACTTTGCCTGCAAGTTGGCTGGAATGAATACTTTGCATGGAGCCGCTCAAGGTATTCAAAACAGGCAACTTAGGGGTGACAGTAACTCTAGCCAAGTCAATACTTTGCGGGCAAAGTATTCATACTAAATACTTTATTGAACCGGGGAGGGGGTAGTACTTATGGGGATCACAGCTATTGAGGATGTCACGCTCGAGAGTCCGGCCGGCGGCCAGGAGAAAACGCCAAGTCGTTCGGCTGGTGGTCAGGAGAAAACGCTAAGTCTTTCGGCTGCCGTCCAACCGCAAACGCCGAACTTTCCGGCTGGCGGCCAGCAGGAAACGCCAAGTCTTTCGATTGGCGACGAGGCTGAATTCTCGCTGGCAATCTGCGAGCACATCAAGCCGAGCGGGACGGGTTGCGGCTCGCCCGCCTTGCGCGATCAGAAGTTTTGCTATTACCACTCGAAGGTGCGCAAGACCGTACCCAAGAACAATCTGTTCGTCTTCCTGGACAATCCGGGCCGTAAAGAGAATGACCCTTACGACGCGTTCGAGTTTCCGTATCTGGAGGATGCGGCCGCAGTGCAGATTGGATTCATGCAGTTCATCTACGGGGTGGCACAACATCGGCTGGAGGAGTGGCGGGCGAGGATGATCTTGCCGGCACTGCATGGCGCGGCGGCCAACCTGAGGTTGATGGAGGCGAGCAGTGCGGCGTCGGAAAGGCCCCGCCCTAGCCAAACGAGGGCTAGAACGGGGCACCCCGCACAGCCGGAGAGAAAGCGGCCGGCCAACGCGCCATCCGGAGAGATCAAGGAGGAGGAGACTGCGTGAATAGTGGATAGTTGATAGTGGTCAGTGGTTAGAAATTGCTGACGGAGGGATTAGCGAAGAGCGCAGAGCGAAGAGCGAAAGGCAAAGAGCGAGAACTATTCCGATTCCAGCACCAGGTAGCTCAAGCTTCCTGAGCGCTCGATCTGTAGCACGATAGGTTGTCCCGGTTTGATCTCGCGCAAGTGCTGCTTCAATTGCGCCAGGTCTTGAATAGGAGTGCCATTGATCGCATGGATGACGTCGCCAGGTTGCGGGCCTTCACCCAGCAAGGTGCTGGTTGGAGTTCTCGCGGCAACAAGTACGCCGCCAGGAATGCGCAGGTCGCCGCCGAGAAGGTCTGTCAACTCGCCGGTAATGTTTACGGCGACGATGCCGAGCCGGCTAACCAGATTGTTGGGGCCACTGACCAGGTCGGCGAAGCGCATGGGATCGTCAGGCCGTTCGATCACCGGCACCGAAAACATTATTTCCTTGCCATCGCGCAGCGCGCCGATCTCGGCCTTCTGTCCGATCTTGTAGGCGTAGAGGTCGAGTGCGAACTGACGTATATCGTCTACGGGCTTTCCGCCGACACGGGTGACAATGTCGCCTACTTTCAGACCGGCTTTGTCGGCAGGCGAATCGGGAGTCACGTCTTGCAGCAGCACGCCGCGGTTCACCGGAAGATGCAATCCTTCGACCAAGTCCGGAGTAATGCTGCGAACAGAGACGCCAATCTGGCCGCGATGCACATGGCCTTCGGTGCGAATCTGATCGTAGATGGCCCGCACGACGTCGCTGGGAATGGCGAAGCCGAGCCCTTCGTTGCCGCCCGACTGCGACAGAATGAAAGTATTGATGCCGACCACGTGACCATCCACATCGACCAGCGGCCCGCCACTATTGCCCGGGTTGATGGGCGCGTCCGTCTGGATGTAGATGGCAGGATTGTCGGGATCGATTTGCCGCGCTGTCGAGCTGACCACTCCCATAGTGACCGAGTTTTCCAGTCCCAGCGGGCTGCCGAAAGCAAAGACGACTTGTCCCTGGCGCAGATCGTTGGAGTTGGCGAACTGAAGCGCCGGCAAGTCGGTCATGTCAATCTTCAGCACCGCAAGATCGGTTTGGCGGTCGAGGCCGACGAGCTTGGCCTCAATGGCGCCCAGCGGTTCAGACCGCGCACCGGGAGATCGCCTCTCCAAGCCCGGCAGGCGTACGCGGATTCTCCTGGCGCCTTGCACGACGTGCGCGTTGGTCACGATGAAACCGTCCGGCGACAGGATCACGCCAGCGCCGATGTCATGCTCCGGGGCGAGATACGCCGTGTCGTTCTTTTGATTCTCGACGCTCAGCGCATAACCGCTCGTCAACACTTGCACCACGGACTTGGTCACGCCGGCCGAAAGCGCCTGCACCGACTCGCTGAATACATGAAGCGGATCGCTGTTCAGAAGTTTGGTCGCGTCGTCGGAACGGGTTGTCTGCTCGGTCTGGGCGCGGGCGCAAGTGGCCGCAATCGTCGTGGCAAGCAGGAGGATCGCGAGGAACCGCACGCGCACCAGCATGCGTATCACTTTACGGGAACCATGAATAGCGCCGCCGCAGTTTGCCGCCCTCATAAGAAGAGTTCCCGCCACGAGAGGAATGCGGTTCCCTTATTTCCTGCTTTGCCAGCGCACGCCAATGCGAGCCAGAATCGGCTGGCCCAAAGTCGCTACCGGCGTCCGGCCGATCTCGTACTGATCGTTGGTCAGATTCTCGCCCTGGAAGAATACCTCGAACCCTTTGGGCAGCGGACGCGACACGGTTGCGCTGAGCACGAAGTATGCGCCGAGTGGCAACAGATTCTGGTCGTCGTCGAATTCGTTACTGGCGGTGCGCCCTTGTACGGCGACAAAGATCTTCTGCGGCGCGGCCCAAGTTCCCTGAAAGACAAACTCGTTCTTCGCCACAAGCGGAACCTGGTTCCCAACCAGGGCCGGGTTAGCAGAAAACGAAGAGACGGTGGAATTGATGAACTGGTACGCACAGCTAAACCAAATGTGGTTGGTGACCGTGTAGTTAATGCCCGCCTGCAGTCCGGGCGCTTGAATGCGGCCCAGATTCTCACGCATGCGTATGATGAGTTGCGGCGTCGTGCTGAGGGTTACGTTGGAAACTGGATCGGTGACAAAGCCCCAGAAGCCGACCCCGTACAGCGTGAGGCGGTCTTGCAGGGTGGTGACACGCACTCCACCTTCGCCGCCGGTAAAGTGTTCGGCACGCAAATAAGGATTGGCCAGGGTCTGAACGTTGCCAACTCGAAAGCTGCGGTAGAGTTCATTGAGCGTGGGAGCGCGAAACGAGCGATAGGCCGACGCATAAATCACGGTGTGCTCGTCGGCGTGGTACGACGTGGTCAGCCGCGGACTAAAAGCATTCTGGCCGCGGTCCGGGTAGGCAATGAGTGTCGATTTGCCCGTAGTTGGAATTCGCGTCGAGCTGGCGTCGAAGTTGCTCCACAAATCTTCACGTCCGGAAAATGTCACCGACCACCTGTGCGTGATCTGCAATATGCCTTCGGCGAATGCACCCAGCGATTGCTGCGTGCCGCCATTCGACAGGCGTGCAGTCGGCTTGCCCTGCGAAAAGGTAGTCTCGTTGCTGAACCCTTGCACATCCAGACCGTCGAGGCCGGCGAGCAACGTCAACCGGCTTGCGACTTGCTTCGACCATTGCGCCAGCAGCCCCATCTGCTGCGCTGGAACGTACTGAATGTCAGTCAGAGATTCGCTGTTGCGATTGGCCGCAATCGAGGAGAACGTCTGATGATAATTCTCCGTTCCGCCGTACAGACGGAGGGTAAACAATCCCGCCGCGGAACTATCGTAGTCCGTGCCGAATGCCAGTTGCCGTATGGTCGTGTCGTTGATCTGCAACGGCGTGCCATTAAGCCGGTCCTCGCCGTAGAGCGAGCCACTCAGAAAAATGCGTCCGCGATTACCGAACATGCGCTCCACGCGCAGGGTTCCGCTGCCATACTGCGATGCAACCGGCGTGTCCACCGTGCCCCGTATATCTTTCGGTACGGCAGTGTATCCGTCGGTGCGGAATCCTTCTCCGCTGGCGACCACCGCCCATTGCCCGAAGCGCACCGCGCCCCAGCCCGAGCCGAACGGCGAACTCTCATTCCCATAAGAGCCTTCGACGGAAGCATCTGTCTGTACCGCATGACGCGTCTCGAGGTTGATCACTCCACCCAAAGCGTCATTGCCATAGAGCGCCGAGACGCCTCCCGGGATGAGTTGAACCTCGTCCAAGGAGGTTTGCGGAATGCGCGCCCAATAGATCCAGCCGCCGAAAGGATCGTTAAGCGGAATGCCATCCGCCAGCACCAGCGCTCGGCCCGCGCCGCTCGCGCCCAGTCCGCGCAGTGACACACCCTGCGAGGTGGGATTCGCCGTTTGGCTGCCCGATCGGCGCAACAGCGAAAAGCCGACCACGTTTCGTAACTTATCGTCGGTCGCGAGCGCGCCCCACTGTTGCAACTGGGTTGAGCTGACCGCGACGGCGTCGGGTTGCGCCTCCACGTCGTCCACACCGGTCGGCAGGATGGAGGTGCGAGTCGCGGTGACGTCAAGACTTTGTTGCACCGCAGCCGGAACCAGGGTGATGGAGAGTTGGTTCGCTCCCGCCTGCCACGTGGTCGTGCTAGTCGCGAAACCGGAAGCGTTCACCACGATGGTTCCGCCGGTGGCAGCTATTCCTGTGAATACAAAAGTGCCGTCGCCTTGGGTCGTCCGGCTGAACTCCTGGTCGTCAGCGCGCAGCAGGACCTGCGCCTCGGCAATTACCGCACCGCTGCGGTCTTTCACCACTCCATGCAATTCCTGCAGCGGCGCAGCCCATGCGAGTGACTGGAGCAGGACAAGCGCGATCGACAAGATGCCAGCATTCCGAAACTGGACTGGACAAGACATGCGAGCTATATCTTGCCATACGGCGGGCGTGTCGTCTCGGCTAAAGCTACCAGCCATCAGCACCTGGTTGTCAATCCGTTGCGGCACCGCCTGCGCACACACGTCCGTGACGCATTGCCGTGCCGGCTTTGTTTCAGCCGACTATACTTGAAGCCATCAACTGTAACTATAAAGGAGTTGCTCATGGCTACTACTCTGGAGAAACCTGCCGTCATGGAAAACATTTCTATCCATCCTCCCAAGCGGCTGTTGTTTGGTCCGGGACCGAGTCAAGTACACCCGCGCGTTTATCAGGCGCTCGCCCAACCCATCGTCGGCCATCTCGATGCATATTTCTTCGAGATCTCAACCAACATTCAACGGCTTCTCCGCACCGTCTTCGGCACCAAGAACGACTTGACCTTCGTCATCTCAGCTACCGGAAGCGGCGGCATGGAAACCGCAATCTCTAACTTCGTTTTGCCGGGAATGAAGGTGGTATCGTTCGCCAACGGTTTCTTCTGCGACCGCATGTCGGAAATGGCGCGCCGCCAGGGCGCCGAACTGGTGCGCTTTGAGAAACCCTGGGGCGAAGTCTTCGGCGACCGCGAAGCGGCTGAGTTTATCCGCCTGGAGAAACCCAAAGTCGTGATGTACGTGCAGGCGGAAACTTCCGCGGGCGCCTTTCAATCTGGCGACGCTATCTGTGCGGCCGCGCATGAAGTTGGCGCACTGGTGATCGCTGATTGCGTAACCTCGCTCGGCGCCATGCCCGTCCAAGTGGACAAGACCGGCATCGACATCGCTTACAGTTGCACTCAGAAAGGCCTGAGCTGTCCTCCGGGGCTGTCGCCCATCACGGTTTCACCGCGCGCAGCCGCGTGGCTTAAGGCGCGCGAAACTTCTAATCGTTCCTGGTATTTCGACCTGAAGCTGATTGCCGACTATTTGACGATCTCGCATCGCTATCATCACACCGCGTCGGCGACTATGTTCTACGCCTTGCATGAAGGCCTCACCCTCATCGAAGAGGAAGGCCTGCAGAATCGTTGGAATCGTCACCACCAGGCGCACCTGGAGTTCGTCAAGACGCTTGAGGCCATGGGACTGGAAATGCTGGTAGCGCCGGAACATCGCATCTGGAACTTGAATACGCCGAAAGTTCCACAAGGTGTCGACGAGGCGAAGGTGCGATCCACCCTGCTCAAAGAGCACGGGATTGAGATTGCTGGGGGCTTCGGCCCGCTCGCCGGAAAGATCTTCCGCATCGGCCTGATGGGCCCGCTGGCAACCACGGAACACGTTCACGATTTCGCAGATTGCTTCGCAAAAGCGTTACGCGGCGCAGGTTACAAGCGCTGAGGCGGCTATGACAAGTCACGGCGCACCTTCGCAGGTTGCCCGGAGCCTGTCGACAAGGTGCGCCGTTGGGAGGCCCTTTATTTTGTCATCCCGAAATTTTGTCATCTCGAACCGACTCTATGAAAGTAAGGGACGTGAACTTCGAGTTTTCAGCAAGCACTTCGGCCGCCCCAAGAGCCAATCCGCCCAACGAGGCATAACACTAACTAGTAGTGCGACAGTGGTGCAACTTGAACTCCGGGCACAAAAAAAAAAGCAAAAGCCGGAACGGAAAGATCCGGCCTTTGCCCTCGTGGAGGTAGAAAGGTTAGACCATCATTTTGCGCTTGAGCCATCCAGCAAGGCCCAACATCGCCGAGCCAAACAGTAAAAGGCTGCCCGGTTCTGGAGTCGGCACAAACTGTCCTGAAGATAAGAACCCTTGCGTTGAAGGCGCGGTTCCAGCATAGACCTGGTCCAGAGTCGGACCCTGTCCCAGGTACACATCGCCATCAAAATCGGCATACGAACCACTGGAGAAGCCAGGAAGGTCGCTACTGGAGATCTGCATTCCCCCGATGAATCGAGGCGCTTCGGTACCATCCGTGACGTTCTCCATAAGGACGCTGCCGTCCAGGTAGCTCGACCCAAAACTGAACGTAAAGTCGATGGTCGCGCCACTCATGTTAATGGGATAGACCCCAGAAACTGGAGAACCCATCGGACCGCCTACTACCCACATCTCATACGTCCCGACGTTGATTCCGTAGTAGCCGTACCCCGACAAACAATTCGCCTGAGATCCACAAGTTCCTGTAAAGGAAAAGCTGGCACTATCAAGCCCCGTATTGACGAATAGAACATCCCCGATTGTGCTCTGACCGAGTGTTATTTGAGTCCCAGCACTGCTGGTTGCAATAGCAAAGACTAGGACAGCAAGTAGAAGTAAAAGCCGTGACGATAAATGGCGCATTTTTGCCTCCTTTGCCGCACGCGACATGGCCCGGTCTTTGCCGCAAAGCATCGCCCGCGATAGCAGGGTCGAACACCGGGTGAAACGTGGTGGACGACTGCCACGGATATGACCAGCGCACACAGCTAATAACAGCAATGCGTAAATGCACTTTTCGCTCCAATACAAAGCCTTGTAACGATCTTGTAATGAGTGCCTGCACTTCATCGCTTAAGTCCGATGTGCAAAGCTTTACAGGTTAATGGACAATCTGTGGATATGCAGAGGAGCCTTTAATTCCAAAATGGAAATTATTTCCCGGCAGTTGCAAACAGTTATTTCAGAATTTCCTGTTCTGAAATGGGAATATGAGCATTGGCTCAGTGAGAGATCAGGATTTACTGTGGCATCTCGGTACATTTCGTAGGATTAAGCTATAAGCACTTGCATCCAATCGGCGCTGCTCCAGTTCTGACCGAAGAGTCTGCTGCCTTTGATAAGCGCGTAGGACTTTCCCTCGGTGGCGATGTGGTGCGAGAGCTACGATCCAGCGGTGAAAACTTCGAGCTGTGTTTTTGCCGCCGGCTTCAATTCGAACGGATTAGGCCGCCTAAGGTGACGTTGTATGCAAGTCATCCTTCGGGTTCTCCTTTTACTCGCGCCAGAACCGGACTCTACGAATGCGGCAGAACCATCCTGCCGTGACATGCATTCACCAACGTTGCGGTGGCGATATACCAAGCGATAAACCCCACCACAAAAATTTCCCATCCTGCTACCGCTGGGGGTACGATCCCGATGACCACGCCATCGAGCAAGAGGAACGCCAGCAACAGCAGCCAGAACAGGACCGCCAGGTACTTGCCGATCTTATGCGCCGCGAGGCAAAAGCCAAATGTGAACAGCGTCCACATGAGGAAGAAGCCAAGTTCCTCGGGATGACCTGCCGGGATGCCCGTCTTTGGCTGCACGTAAAGCAGCACGAACAGCGACCACCAAAAAGCGCCGTAACACATAAAGGCGGAGCCGCCGAAGATGCTGCCTTTCCGCAGATCCACGATTCCCGCAATAAATTGCGCCGTGCCCCCGAAGGTGATTGCCAACGCCAGAGTCGGTCCGGGGCCCCAGAATCCTGCGTTATGCAGGCCCGTCGCCATCGTCGTCAACCCGAAACCCATCAGTCCTACCACCGCCGGATTGGCCCACCATTCTTTGTAGATACCCGCATCCGTGACCTCGGCCATCTTTTTCATCCTTTCCCAAAGTAGCGGCTTCACGCCGTTCTCGTGCGTTGCTGCGACAAGGTTGCCGAATCGAGCCCTGTCCTTCGATTGGACACTCTCGATCAGCCGGATTTTCGCTGGGCCCAACAGATAGTGTGTGAGAACTCGGTTTGAGTTGGCGGGGTGAACAGTTGCGCAGAATCCAACCCCGCAGGGGCTAAAGAGCTTAGGCCAACGCGGAAGCGCTGGGTGAGATGGAAAATAAAATCGAGTCCCTTTAGGGACGGCACGGTCCTCACACACCCTCAACAGTCCCACACTATATATCGTTTAGGGAATTGCGGCACACTTTTTTCTCTGGAACAGCGCAGCGTCAGCAACCATGGCTGCCTCTCCCTCTTCGTTGCGGAGTTCCGAAGGGCAAGAAAGATTAGCTCGAGCGGAAGGCCGGATCGCAGTGACAAGAACGAACGAGTCCCTTCAGGGATGCCACACGTCTCACATGCTTCGAGAAACTCCATTCCTCCACAACAATGACTACTTCACACCTCCCGCGACCCGGGCGAGAAAAATTCCGTAATGCGCGGAACTTTGCGTCAAACTCGTGTACAAACGCCGGGGACCTACCTATGCGAATTCTGAACATTAATGTGCGGAGTTTCTGTACTGCTAACAACGCTCGCCTTGGACATTTGCTGCATCACTACCTCATGCATGCAGCCGAGCGCGGCGCCGCTGTCTGGGCGCTATTCGTCGTCGCCGTGGCGGTAGTCATCTTTTTGTTCATCGGAGGATGTTTATTGCTGAGACGTGCCCGCTGACTCCGGCGAAACCAGCAGCGTGTCGCGTGCGAGTCGCGGGATCACCAACGGATAGGTACTCATCTGCTAGCTGCCCCGCCCTAGCCAAAAGACTCTGCATTGTTCATGTTGTTCCCGTGCTGCCAGTACTTCCGAATGATCCAGATTACTTCTTCAAGGTGCCAGAGTATGAGGGATTGCTGCATGCGGATGAGGATCTGAACGCCCGTGGTCTGTACGAAGTTGGGTGCGCCATGCTGTGGATATTTTTTTGCTTTTGCCAACAGGAGGCTATCAGCTATGTGGCTGCCAACGGGCTCTCGAGAAGATTCAGCTCCGCCGATCCAGATCCATTTCGTATAGCAAGGGCTTTTCATGCCTCGCCCAGCATCGTTCGGTAGCTCCTGTTAAGGCTGGCGGTCACCCGCTCCTGTGCGGTCGATCACTGTACCACAGGACGAGTTTCGTGGAACATAGAGGTTGGACGTTTCATAAGAACAAGGAGAAAATTATGCCGGAGAGCGCAGTGAGTGAGCCGGTCGATGTCGGTCCAGAAGTGCGTCAGTTGGCATCCGGGCAACTTCCGAAGAGGTCAACTAAGGCATTCAATTCGTTTCAGATCGCACAGGCGCAGTTCGATAAAGTAGCCGAATACCTCGGCTTGGATCCCGCCACCCGGGACCTCCTGCGTTATCCGTTGCGGGAGTTCCATTTCGCGATCCCGGTGCGAATGGACGACGGCTCGGTGAAAGTTTTCCGCGGTTTCCGAGTACAACACAACGACGCGCGTGGGCCGGGTAAAGGTGGTATCCGTTTCCATCCGCAGGAGACCATTGACACCGTGCGGGCACTGTCGATGTGGATGACATGGAAGTGTGCCGTGGTCGATATTCCGTTGGGCGGAGCAAAGGGCGGTGTCATTTGCGATCCTCACAACCTTAGTTTGCGTGAGCAGGAACTGATTTGCCGCGGCTGGGTGCGTCAAGTCGCTAAGAATGTCGGTCCGCTTTCCGATGTGCCGGCGCCGGATGTCATGACCAACGCCCAACATATGCTGTGGATACTCGACGAGTTCGAAGAAATCCATGGCGGTCGTTATCCGGGCTTCATCACCGGCAAGCCAGTAGGAATGGGTGGCTCTCTTGGTCGGACCGAGGCGACAGGCTACGGCGTCGTGTTCACTCTGCGAGAAGCTCTTAAGGAATTGGGCATACGCCCGGAGAACACCACGGCCAGCGTCCAGGGATTTGGCAACGTGGCCCACTACGCCATCGAACTTTACCAGCGGCTGGGCGGACGCGTGATCGCCGTTTCGTGTTGGGACCAGACGGACCAGTGTTCTTACACGTACCGCAAGATGGACGGAATCGATCTGAATCAGCTATTGGCGATTACCGACCGCTTTGGCGGAATCAATAAGCAGAAGGCGAGGGACCTGGGATACGAGCTGTTGCCTGGAGAGGCGTGGCTTGAGCAGAGTGTCGAGATCCTGATTCCGGCAGCGATGGAGAACCAGATTACCGGCGATAATGTTGGCAAGATTAGTCCCCTGGTCCGGGTCATTGCGGAGGGCGCTAACGGCCCAACAACCCCGGAAGCCGACACGCAAATCAAGGAACGTGGCATCCTGCTGATACCGGATTTCCTGGCCAATGCCGGCGGCGTAACTTGCAGCTATTTCGAGCAGGTCCAGAGCAACATGAACTACTTCTGGGAGAAGGACGAGGTCCTGGGCAAGCTGGATGTCAAGATGACCTCGGCGTACTTCGCGGTGTCCGAGTTGGCGCGCCGCGACAAGTTGTCTATGCGGGATGCGGCGTATGCGATTGCTATCGGCCGGGTGGCCAAAGCCTGCCACGACCGCGGCTGGGTGTAGCGCTTCGGCCGTCGCGACTATCTGTTCGGTGGCAGCCAGCCAGGTCAGCCGCCTTGGCCATGTTGGCGGCCGGAGGGAGCAATGACCGATCTTAAGACCGTGGTTGCGGACCTTCCTGCGTTCGGCCGGCATTTCTGGGACGGCACCTTTCGCTTCACACGGATCGGAACGGGAGCCTTGGGAGGAAAAGCCAGCGGATTGTCTTTCGCCAAGGACCTGCTGGCAGAAACTATCGATGCCTCCGCCTTCCCGGACATTGACGTGAACGTCCCCACCCTGGCCGTCATCGCGACGGACTGCTTCGACGAATTCATCGCGCGCAACCGTCTCGGAGAGCTGCGGGTCGAAGAGTTGCCGGACGACCGCATCGGACATGCATTCCAGCAGGCCGATCTTCCGGTGGAGCTGCTGGGTGATCTCCGTGCACTGATCGAGCAAGTCAAGACTCCCTTGGCAATCCGATCGTCCAGCTTGCTGGAAGATGCCCTCAATCGCCCGTTCGCCGGTGTTTACGGGACCAAGATGATCCCGAATAATCAGTTTGATCCCGATATTCGTTTCCGGCGGCTGGTTGAAGCGATCAAGTTTGTTTATGCTTCCACATACTTCCGGGAAGCACGCGGTTACATCAAGACAACGGGCACCAATCCGAGCGAGGAGAAGATGGCGGTCATCATCCAGGAAGTGGTCGGCAGGCGGCATGGAGATCGCTTTTATCCCCACGTGTCGGGAGTGGCGCGCTCCTACAACTTTTATCCGACAGGACCCGCTCGTCCTGAGGACGGTGTGGCCAGCCTGGCTTTGGGCCTCGGTAAGACAATCGTTGACGGCGGAGTGGCTTGGACATTCTCTCCCGCTTACCCGAAAAAGCCACCACCGTTTGGCTCCGTGCAGGAATTGCTGCGCGGTACACAGACGGAGTTTTGGGCGGTCAACATGGGCAAGCCGCCCGCGTACGACCCCGTCAGCGAGACTGAGTACCTGGTGACAGCGGGTTTGAAGGAGGCCGAGGCTGATGATACGCTCCGCTTTCTGGCCTCGACCTTTGACCCGGCCCGCGACCGCGTAGTTCCCGGCTTGGGCGCGCGTGGTCCCCGCATCCTCGACTTCGCTCCCCTACTGGTGCTGGAGCAATTCCCGATTAACAATCTAATCAAAGCGCTACTCAAGACGGCGGAGAATGCACTCGGGGCCAACGTCGAGATTGAATTCGCAGTCACCATCCAGGAAAGTCGAGATCAACCCACCCGGGCGCGACTGGGATTTCTGCAGGTTCGTCCAATGGTGGTATCAGAGCAGATTGTGGATGTGAGCGTCAAGGACCTCTCCGATCCGCGTGCGATCATTGCATCAGACATGGTGATGGGCAACGGCGTAACCGAGGATATTCAGGACATCGTCTTCGTCCGCCCCGAGCACTTCTCGCCCATGCAAACACCTGTGATCGCCCAGCAGTTGGAGTCGATTAATCAACAGCTCTCGGACCAGCACAAGCCATTTCTGCTGATTGGATTTGGCCGCTGGGGCAGCTCTCATCCGTCGTTAGGGATTCCGGTGGTTTGGAGCCAGATCTCGGGAGCGCGGGTGATTGTGGAGGCCACGCTCCCGGAGATGAACGTGGAACTCAGTCAGGGATCGCATTTCTTTCATAATTTGTCCAGCTTTCGCGCGAGCTATTTCATGGTGCGGCATGACGGGCGCTTTGCCATCAATTGGCAGTGGCTGAACTGCCAGCCGATCGTGCAAGAAACCGAGTTTTTGCGTCACGTGCGCCCCGCAAACGCCCTGACTGTTCGCGTCGATGGGCGCACTGCGCGCGGAGTTATCCTGGCAGGCGGGCCCAGTCAAGCGAGCGGACAAGAAAAATGATCAAAGATGAAGTCCAAGTCGGCGTAATCCTTCGCGAGCTGCAGGAGCGCGCCAAGGAATTGAACTGCCTCTACCAGGTGGATGAGCTTCTGAATCGGCCGGATCTTTCTCTGGAGGAGATCTTCCTCGCGATGATCAGCGTTCTGCCGCCGGGTTGGCAGTACCCGCACGACTGCCGGGCGCGAATCATCTTCGAAGATCGGGTGGTGCAGCCGCCGGATTTTGTTCCCACCGCGTGGGTGCAGAGCGCCAACATCGTCGTACAGGGCGAGGTCGTCGGTAGCGTGGAAGTCTCATACCGGGTGCAGATGCCCAAGTCGGACGAGGGTCCATTTCTGAAAGAAGAAAGAAAGCTGATCGAAACCATCGCCGACCGCATTGCTAACCATGTGGTGCAACGACGATTGAAGACAGCATTTGAGGGGCTGTCGGCGGCGGCCGGCGGCCTGGCGAGCGATAAAGGTGAATGGCGGATTGTCCTCGAGTTCTTACGCGACACCGACCCGGTTCTGCTGCGACGGATTTCGCGCAAACTGATCAATCACTTGAGCTGGTGCGGAGTGCAGGAAGCCAAGGAACTATTGCAGCGTGGTGGCGGCCCAACCATGGCCGATGCTGCCACTCCCGGCGACGAAAATCGGCCTCTGCAGCGGGATATGCCCGCCAAGTACGTGGACCTCACTGCGGAAGCCTTTCGCATCGCCAGTCAGCACCTGAGTGAAACCGAGATCCTGAGCTGCGTTACGACGTGGATCAAGGAGGAGAAGTCCAGCTTCCTGGTGCGGGTCTTGGAGAACCTGGCCACGTCGTTGGGAGAAGTTATAGAAGCGATCGAACGCTACCAACACGTGGCGATCGAAGAGAGCGAACTTTCGCTTTCGACGCAAAAAGGCCTGCGCGTATCACTCATTCGGCGATTTTTCTCCGAGAATCTCGAGTTCATCAACATCGCCAAGAACTTCATCGAGGTCAAAGATTTTTACGATCTGCTGGGAAGGATCATCTTCCCTCCTAGCTGTCACGGCAAGCTCGGTGGTAAAAGCGCCGGGCTGTTCCTGGCCAAGAAGATCATTGAAAAGGCTCCCGAGGCCAGTGGGCAGCTGCGCCAGGTTAAGGTGCCCCGCACCTGGTACATCACCTCGGACTGGATTCTCAACTTCGTCCACCACAATGAACTGGAGGATGTACTGAATTGGAAGTACATGGAGATTGACCAAGTGCGCCAGGAATACCCGCACTTAGTCGCGCTCTTCAAGAGCTCGTCGTTTCCCTCAGAACTGGCGAAGGGACTTTCGCTGGCTCTCGACGAGCTGGGTGACCATCCTTTGATCGTTCGCAGTTCGAGTCTGCTCGAAGACCGCGCCGGATCGGCGTTTTCTGGCAAATACAAGAGTCTCTTTCTAGGTAACCAGGGAAGCAAGGAGGAGCGGCTGACCGCGCTGATGGACGCTGTCGCTGAAGTGTATGCGTCGATCTTTGGACCTGACCCCACGGAGTATCGGGCGGAGCGCGGTCTTCTGGATGTTCATGAAGAGATGGGCATCATGATCCAGGAAGTCGTGGGACAGAAAGTTGGGAAGTACTTCCTTCCGGCTTGCTCCGGCGTTGCTTTCAGTAACAACGAGTTCCGTTGGTCTGCGCGAATTAGCCGCGGAGACGGATTGGTGCGTCTCGTGCCGGGATTGGGAACACGCGCGGTTGACCGCGTGATGGACGACTATCCGGTGCTGATCGCGCCCGGACAACCCAACCTCCGAGTCAACGTTACGGTGGAAGAGGTGCTCAAGTACTCACCTAAACGGGTTGACGTAATCAATCTCGAGACTAATGCATTTGAGACGGTGGATTCGGTGGAACTGCTTCGTTATTGCGGCGCCAGCTACCCGCAGATTCGTCATTTTGTGTCGCTCATCGAGCATGATCGTATTGAGCAGCTAGTCGGGCCAGTCCCGGACTTTGGCACACGCGATGTGGTTTTTAGCTTCGAAGGCCTGATCCGGAAGACACCATTCGTGGCGGGGATCCGCGAGCTGCTAACTCTTTTGCAAGCCAAGCTGGGCACGCCGGTGGACATTGAGTTCGCCTACGACGGTGAGGACTTTTATCTCCTGCAGTGCCGGCCACAAAGCTATAGTGGCGACGCAGTGCCGGTTGCGATCCCGCAGAATCTTCCGACGGACAAGGTGATCTTCTCCGCAAACCGCTTCGTCTCGAATGGGAGGGTACCGGAGATCACGCACATTGTTTATGTCGACTTGGAGGGCTACAGCCAGATTTCCGACCAGACTACCATGCGTGACATAGGGCGTGCGGTAGGGCGATTGAACAAGTTGCTGCCCAAGCGGCAGTTTATCTTGATCGGACCTGGACGCTGGGGGAGCCGCGGGGATATCAAACTCGGCGTTCCCGTCACGTACTCCGACATCAACAACACTGCAATGCTGATCGAGGTCGCCCGGCAACGAGGAAATTATCTGCCGGACCTCTCCTTCGGTACTCATTTTTTTCAGGATTTGGTGGAAGCTTCGATTCGCTACCTGCCCCTCTATCCCGACGATCCGCAGACCGCCTTCAAGGAGGTGTTTCTCCGTCGCTCGCGCAGCGTGCTTGAAGAACTCCTTCCCGAATTCGCGCATCTGTCGGATACTCTCCGCGTGATCGATGTGCCAAAAGAAACCAACGGCCTCATCTTGCAAGTGCTAATGAACGCAGAACTGGACCAGGCCGTGGCCTTTCTCTCACCTCCACGGCAACGAGACGGACGTCCTGAAGCAGACGTCGAGGTGGTTGATCGTACAGGCGAAGAACACTGGCGCTGGCGTTTTCGGATGGCACAGAGGATCGCGGCACAGCTCGATCCTCGGGTGTTCGGAGTCAAAGCGTTTTACCTGATTGGTAGCACTAAGAATGCAACCGCTGGCCCGGCCAGCGACATCGATCTACTGCTGCATTTCCAGGGTACCGAAGAACAGAGGAAGGAATTGATGTTCTGGCTGGAAGGCTGGAGCCGTTGTCTGAGTGAGATCAACTTCCTGCGAACCGGCTATCGGACGGAAGGCCTGCTCGACGTTCACGTAATTACCGATGTGGACATCGCAGAGCGCTCGAGCTATGCCGTTAAGATTGACGCGATCACGGATCCCGCGCGCAAGCTGCCAATGAAGGAAACTTAGTTCGCACTAAAGCAACTGGCGCGAAGCATCGTCAGGGGATTCAGGATCGAACCGCACGAGGGCTAGTTCGGGCCCGTCGTGCGCACCATTAATGCATACCGTGCGCCCTAGTCGAGTTTTCCATTGGCCGGTGAGCCGAGCCGCTTCGTGTACATGACCATGCAAGGTGAGCAGCGGCTGGCGCTCCTCGATAAATCGCCTCACCGCAATACTTCCGACGTGCACGTCCAATGCGACGTGCTCATAAGTCTTTCCGTCAAGAGCTGCACGATCCAAATCGGTCTCGTAAGGGGGAGTGTGAAATAAGAAAATGGCGCGTTCCATTGAATCGTCCTTAACGACCATGTCGAGATCCTTCGCTATAGTGCCCCACTTTACCTCACTCTCTTCTGTGGCGACGCTCCGAAGCCCCTCTTCGGGAGAGATGCAGCCCGGATCGACATAACGTGACACATCGTAGCGCTCCCAATCCTTCAGCAGAAAGGGGCTCGGCGGAATGCATGCGTATCCGTAGATGTTAAAGCTCGCGAACATAGCCATCTGTCCGTGTACATAGCGCCACAAGCCTCTCTCCGCGGCGTTAAGGATTGCAGACTCTTCACAGCGGGGATCGTCATTCCCCAAGATGAGGAAGATCGATGGATACTCTTTGTCCAGTGCATCGCGGAGCCTGGCAAAACTTGGGACTAAGTAGTCGATTACGAAATCATTGCGCTCAGTGTCAGCTCCCCTCAAGAGTGCCGATCCTTTAGGCAGTAAGTCGCCACCAAGGAACACCGCGTCGGGGCGCTCGGTAACGATGGAGGCAAATAGCTTTCCGTAGCGATCCGCGTGACCGTGAAGATCCGTGACGAAGAAACAGAGAGGCAATCTTTAGAACCTTTCGATCTGGGACGACCCTCTCGATCGTACACCGTGGCCCCCATACTACGACCTATCGACGAAGTCGTTGAGGGGGTTCTAATTCTTGCCTTCTGCAATTTGCAGGTCGAGCGCGGAGCGTTCCCCATTCATCACGATCGTTCCTGAGTCGAGCAGCTGTTGACCCGTGCAGTCATAATTGGCGAAGCAGCGCATCATGCGAAAGGAGAAAAAAAACTCCACCGCCAACGGGCTCGAACCATCTGCAACGTGAACCATGCTGCTGAAATTGATGCCGTCGAAATCCGGATCCGCAGGAAAATAATTCAGCAATGGGCGTACGAGATGAGAAACATGTTCGTCGAAGGCCAGCGCCGCCAGTTTATAACGAGACGCTCCAGCAGGCGCATTGACGCGAGTTTCCATTGACAGTTGTAGGTATGCGCCCTGGCGGAATCCGATGAATACGGGAGCCGCATAAGGCAGGAAGTGCGCCTCCTTGTCGAGGTCCTTGGTCATACGGCCGATCGTGTCATCGTTCTGATGTTGCAGCTTCGCCAATGACTCGGGCGTGAAAATCCGCATTGCTACTTCCGAGCCCTTCATCAAGTTTGCCGAGACAGAAGGAGTGCTCGATGCGGAGACATTCGCTGCCGCGTTGGGGATCGCGACGGGCGTCTTGGTTGGAAGCGGTGGCGGGTTTCTTTCTTTCCACCCTTCCGACGGAGCGTTTTCCCCCAGCCACAGCGAATAGGGTTGGCCATTGAGAAAGATCTGCCCTTCCAAGATGGCCGCTTGTTTTTGGTCATCGGTCTTTGCATCCAGCAGCTTTTGTGCACTTAGCACAGGCATGATAACTGTTACGTTCTCTGGCTGTTCAGAACCCACGCCCATTACTTTCTCGCGCACATGATGGGAAACTTCGACGGCAAACGCGAAAAATTCAGAATCGTCCGGAAAATGTGGAACCTCAGCTTGCAATACAGGCATGATAACTTGCTCGAAAGTTTCCTTCAGTCGGGCATAGGTATCCATGCGTTCAGCGGAGTAAGCTGCATAGTAATTACCCGTGATTTCCAATACACTTCGCCCCTTGTAGATATCGAAGTGGATGGAGCGCTGGTCGGCCAGTTGCATCTTTGAAAGATCGATGTCGAGGACGCGACTGAAGTAGAAGGGATAGGGAAACTTGTGGGCTTCGATCTCAGCTCCAATCTCCATCAAGGTCTTAAGATGCCGCAGCTGCAACTGTTGCGCCTTGGGATCGGACAGCTCAGCCGGCGTAACGACCTGCGCACGGAGCGAAGCCGGTGTGCACAGTAGGCCCAACAACAATGCCACAGCTAAAGCCAATTTCATCATGCCAACACTGGTCGCTACCGATTTTTGAGAGGGTGTACTCTGCGCGGCCGCTGCCGGAGACTGTGCAGTTCGGGTTGCCACTCTCCGGTTTGGAGACTGCCGGCTTCTTTCGTCGGCGCCCGCTAACCTACTTCGAGAGCGTGAAATCCGCGTTGCCGGTGCCGGAGACCGTTACGGGTTTCGTTTCTGGTTTCATACCTTCGTGCCAGGCTATAACCTTATACTTCCCGTCGGGAACATTATCGATTTTGTAGTTCCCGCCGGCATCAGTTTGTGCGAAATATGGTGTGGGGCTGACGATGATGTAACCTGACATTTCTGAGTGGACGTTACAAAGCAGCGGCACCACCCCAGGCTGCTCGAACTTGTAGGGCCGCTTCTCCCCTTGCGGCCAGGTTCCAAGGTTGTGGGAGGCCCTCTTATTGCCTCCGACTGACGGCCAAAACACGTTGTGTTGTACAGCATCGCCGTTGAGGAATTGAACGGTTGTGCCCTGCTGCACCACCAGAATGTGCGGCACAAATGCCAGGTGCTGTTGGCCCATAATCGGCTCTACAGAGGGCGCAGGAAATGTCTTGCCGGGTATGGTGTCCACATACACGACCGACTGTGCAGGCGATATCTTTCCTTCAATAGTTCCGGCAACACCGGTGCCGCCTAGCGTCGCCATCAGTAACACCTTATACAAAAGTTTACGAGTCATGAGTGCTCTTTCCTCCTTGGGTTGAGCTGCTTCATACGAAACCTCTAGTAGGCGAAATCCAAACCAAGCACAAGCGTGTTGGTATGGAAAGGATTTAGTGCTATCGGCAATCCGTTCACCGGATTCGTAGCAATTACGACTGACTGGGACGGCCGGAACTGGTATTCGAACGAAGCCTTAATGTTGGGGTGGATAAGAAACTGCACGGCCGGCGTGAAACGGTTACGCGTCGAGGCGAACGGAGCATTGAACGGCGCACCGGTGAACGATGGGTTAGTCGCCAGGCCGTTGATTCGATCAGCGGTCGAATTGACCCCGTCATAACGCATCATTACATACATCCACGGGTATGCGAGCCACTCAACATCCGCGAAGCCGCCGCTGAACGTAGCTGGTGTACTGCGAATGAAGCCGGCTGGAACAGCCTGGCTTAAATTTTGCAGCGGTATGAGGTTTCCACTTGCATCGATCGGCAGCAGGTTCATGTCGTGCCCAAACATATATAGGGCGTTGACCTGCAAGCAACAGCGATAATTAAAGGTGAAGTTGCCGCCCACTCTATAGAATGGCTCGCTGGCGTTGAGAACAGTCGACGTACCGTCGGGGCCCATGCTCAACAATCGCTGGACCGAGCTTCCGTAGAAGTAGTAGCTGCCAAAGTTTACGTAAGTATGATCGCGAGGACCCGTGGGGCCGGCAGCGCGGATGGCACTGCGGCTTTCCTTGTCTCGCTCCAGGTTGAAGCGGTAATTGAAGCTGGCATAAATATCTTTGAAGTTCGCGGTAGAAGTGAAGCCCAGCCCTCCCTGGTTACTACCCTCGGCCGACGGAACATATGGACTGAAGCCGTCTCCTCCACCGGTATTCTGGTCTATCACCGCTAGCGAGTAGTTATAGCCTCCGGTGTGGCGACCACCGCTGATCTCGATACCCCTAGCCGTCTCCGCCAAAACGTAATGATTATTCACAAATTGTTGCAGAGGAATCATCGCGTTCATGGCGCCGATATTGGACTGGACGTAAATGTCGTAAGGGCTGGTCCAGATACTGTGGATCTGGGTGAAAGGCAATTCTAGTTCGAACTGTCCAACGCGAAGGTTCAGAAGATTCTTCGGTAGCTTCATTAAGCGACCGACATCGACAAACTTCAGATATGCTTCACCCAACCCGCCATTCCCGTTAGCCCCGCCAACGCTGAGATAGTCATCGACCCAAAACGCGATATCGCTCCCAAAGTTGCCGGCCGTGAAGAGGCTGAAGGAACCGGTCTCGAAATTTGTTGATGGCACAAACGGCGGCAAAGTTCCGGCCGGGGTCAGCGCTGTGAATTTTCCGCTACTGCCACCGGTGTACTGAAAATAGTTGTTCATGCGGAACCCGATGGGTGGAATTCCAGGTATTGTTCCGGGCCAGATAGCCTTAGGCCAAACCTCTGCGTTGGCAGGAGCTCCCAACATGACCGGAGGAATCTTGATCATGGACTCGTCGTCTTTGGGAAACTTGAAAGCCTGCGTCCTTAAAGGCCTTGCCAAAATCGTTCAGCTTGGGGAAATCTATATGGCATGTACTACAACTGGTTCCATACATTCGCGCGAAGGCCGGAATGGCATGACTCGTGCCAGAAAACGAAAGCTGCATGGCAACTAAAATGAGATAAGGTGCTACTCCAAACGAGCGGCCTGGCATTGTCGTCCTCCTCTGGCGCTTTTTCTTGTCAAGTCTTCAACTTCGTCCGTTAGTAATTGCTCTGGACGCCTTCCATTGCTTCCACCGGAAAAGGTACGACAGGGAAATTGGCTCACGACAATCGGAGGACGGACCACATCCGGATTCATGCGAAGGTCGCAGGCAGCCAAAGCGCGGACTCTGTTTCTCGACGACAGTCTCCTGAACTCCCAAAGCGTAAAGCCGAGACCGCCTGCTGCCAGCGCGGCCGCTAACAACCCCACACCGAGAAACAACACCAGTTGTTGTGTTTCAGCTTGACTGCTGGCTAACGGGGCTTCATGCCGGCCGCTGTTCGACCCTGGTTGAGCACGAAAAGCTGGATCACTGTGATCGATAAAGGTTGCCGTTTGATTTGGTTGAGAGATCGTGGCAACCGAGTCGAGAGTGGTCAATTCCGAGGGCGGGTAAAGACTAAGGTACAGATAAACGTCCGCCGCTTCATCGGGAGTCAAGTAATGAAAGACCGGCATCCTGCCCCGGGCGAGAATAGGCGGGTCGCCCATGAGGATGGGAGCACCTTGAGTCACTTTCTCAACCAGGCCAGACTGGTTTTTGCGTGTAGTGAGGGTCTGAAGCGGCGGGATGGCTCCATTCAAGAGCTGTTCTGGGTTGGGGTTCGGCCCAGTTGCGCTGTGGCAGATATGACAGGTAGATTTCACAATGAGCTCGCCCACGCGAACGGGTGGTTCACTTACGGTTACTTGTTCTTTCTCCGCGCCGGGAATACCTGCAAGCTGCCTCAAATAACCCACGATCGAATGGATCTCTGTTTCGTTGAGCTGGGGAAACGGCGGCATATCCTTGCCTCCATTGTGAAGGCGTTGCAACAACGCAACCTGAGCCTGCTGCGCAAGCTGCGTTGCTTGTGCCCGGCTCATGTCCGCTCCCCTTTTTTTCATCCGTTCTAGCACGAGCGGGACAGAAGTCGCGCGGACCGGGTCGATGACAGAGTTGATTTCCGGAGGCGCACCGAGACCAGCCTCTCCGTGGCATCCTCTGCAATTCAGGCGATAGAGGTCCGAGCCGTGAAGAGTTGCAGTTTGTGTTGTACAGCCGATGAGAAGTCCTGCTTGCCCACGCGCTAAGTCCTCTTCTCCCGCAGAAGGAGGTGGACCCAGGTGCCACGTCTTGCCCATACTGGTGTCGCCAAACGGACGGTTTAAATGGCTAAGCCAGCTTTCCCCTACCACAGGTGTTACTTGAGAATTCTTAGAAGTCACATGCCAAGTAGGCGCCTGCCCGGTTGGTAATTGGTACGCAGCGCAAGTAATTGGCACCGCAATCGACATTGCTGCTATTGCCAAACACCCAATAATTCCCAGGAATTTTCTCATGTAACTTCAGCCTGTGGTAGCTTACCTTCGGACAAGAGTACGATTGATGTAGTTATTGGGTTGTCACAGGCAGATCAGAACAATGTCAAAGATTTGTAAAGGGTGTTGACCACTTCGGCAATCGCGTCAAAAGCGGCCAACGGAGGCAAACCGCCGTTGGCTCGGTCCGGAGCTGGTGTTAGACGGCAGGCTCGGCAAAACACTGTCGCGGAAATCCCTCGGGTGGTATATCCCAACGAGTAGTGTATGCGGCGTCCTCAAGAATCTGGCTGACCGCAGTGTGCTCTTCAACCGTGTGTACTTCGACGATCAACACAGGATGATGGTTGCGTAAGATGTTTATCGCGCCCTTCAGGACTTCCGATTCGGAGCCCTCAACATCCACCTTGATAATGTGTGGCGCCGGTCCGCCGCTTGCAACAAAGTCGTCCAGGCATATTGTTGCGACTTCAATGACTTCCCCGGTTGCCAGGACGGGCTGGCGGTTTCGCCACCAAACTCCACCCTGCGAACGAGGCAAGCCTCTGCGAAAAGTGATCGACGGCGATGTGCTCGACCATGCCGCGGCTTCTACGACTCGAACTCTGTTACTAAAATTATTGCGATCAACATGCGTCCGCATTCTCGCGGCGCTTTCCGGGTCAGGCTCAAAGGCGATTACATCTACTCCCAACCGCGCCGCTGGCAACGTATAGAAGCCGATATGGGCTCCAATGTCGTACATGACTTTATCCGGTCCCAGGACCTGCCGGAGCGCCTCCTGCGTTGCTGGCTCATGCGTGCCCAACCACCAGGTTCGTTCGATCGCAATGTCGATGAGAATCCACAAGCCTTTGGCCAAACCGTCTTGCACCCGCACCCACTCGCTTCGCGCAGGAATCAGATGCCGGCCAAGGAAGCGCCGAACGTTTGTACGGGCGCGTGATTTTCCGGGGAGGCGCAATAGCACGCCATCCGGTAGGCAAAGCTCGAGTAGACCTCGACATTTAAGAAGCAGGCCGGTGTACATTACGACGGCACGAGACATGCTTGCGGGACTCAACTATGAGATGGCGTGCTGATAGGTCGGGCCAAGTGAACTGGCCTCGTTTTGCTTTCTCGCCACGCCCGATAAATGCCATGCTCGACAAAGAACTCCAAACCATCTCTCCAATGCTCATCCTGTACCGTACCCGCAACAAACATCGTGTGGCTTCCTAGTTTGAGAGTGCTTTCAATCTTCATTTCTCTCACGTCGCGGCCTCGGCATGCCGACGTGCTTGTTCGACCATGCCTTTCGAGATGTCGCAAGCCAGGACGCGTATTTTTCTCTGGGCGAGGTGCACAGCGTCCAGGCCGGTCCCACAGTTCAGTTCCAGCACTTTCTGGCCTGGGCGGAAAGCACGATCAAGGTCGCGCCAAACCGCAGCGCGCAACTTCTGGCCGATCAGAGTAGTGGTAAAGTCTCGGGCATAGCTATCGGCCGCCACATCCCAATAAGCTTGTGTCGGGGGAGTTGGCCTGGAATCCATGGTCAAGTTCAATCGCATTGTACTTCTCGCTATGATCGCTTTTAGTGCGGCCACGCTGACAGACGATGCGGTGCGGAGCTCACTGTCAGCCTATTGCTCGGCGCCTGAACATCTCCTGTCCAGTTCGATATTTGCGTCACGCCCCACGATTTCGGGACATCATATTGTGCTGTGCCGCTCTCTACCCAGACGATCCAACTCTTGACTGGTCCCTGTTCGAAGCTACATGTCCACACCCCAGGCGTTTGCAAACTGCAGGACCGCAGGACGGTGCCAACCATCCACTCGCGAATTAGTCCGTAAGCAGCTCCTACCGGCGTCATCTGATTGCCATCGCGCGTGGTTAGGTCCAGGGTACTCCAATTGTGGTTGTCCCAGGCGTACCAATAGCAACGTTCAACGCCCATCAGCCAATTCACCACGTATGTCCGCATAAGGTAGCCCGCCGCCTCCGCGTCCGACGAGAAATGCTTGGGCTTCGCCCAGCCCGATTCGGTGTTCCACAATGGCTTGTTCTCGCATCCCCGGGAATGCAGGACCTTCTTGACCTTCTCGATCAATGGAATCATCGTCTCTGGAGGATCAGGTGTTACATAGTAGTGATAACCGATCACATCGGAATATTTGCACCCTCCTTTTGCCAGGAATTCGTTCAGCCATGCCACTCCACCGGCTGTTGTCGCTGATGGAGAGACCACAGTGATTCCGGCATCAACCGTCTTCATAACTTGGTAAGCTGTGCGCGACAGTTGCACCATCTCTTCAGGACTGCCGCTAAAGTTGCCCGTCACATTTGGTTCATTCCAGATCTCATAATTGCGGATTGCCCCCTTGTAACGGGTGGCGACAACTCGGACATAGTTTTCCCAGTCGGTGAAACGCAGCGGCTCGGCGGCATTTCCCCTGCCGTACGCCGAAGGCTCCTGGGGACGGGCTGATGCCCAGGACGGAGTCAATCCCAATGTAAGCACAATCTCTACGTCATGCTGTGCGGCGAGTTGGACGTAACGGTCCAGTAGCGTGAAATCCCACTTGCCAGGCGATGGCTCGAGTTGTGGCCATGCTACTCCGGAATCCCACAGGCGCCAGCTGGCGAACTTTACGGCTGGCCACGGAGTTCCAAGCGCGGCATGGTGAATGTGCATTCCAAAATACTGTGCAGGTATTGGGTGATCGGGACCCGCGTAAACCTGAGGACCGCCAGCGCCTCCACCTAGGGCGATAACCGTGAATATCGAGGCTAATCCACAAGCAGTTATGCGTCTCATTGGTTCGCCGACGACCAGTACCACCGCTTCGCGAGACGATCATCGTCGCAGGCTTCCGTCTCCTAGCACGACCTAGGGAATGACGCGACGCCGATAAAGCGCGGTAAACCAAAGTGCGCGACCGCAGTCGCTGGCAAAAACCAGAGTGTGTGAGTCGGCCTCCCATGCGGGGGCAATATCATTGCACTCTTCGTTTGTAATCCTACGTGTCTCGTCGGTGTGTAAATCCATTAACCACAAGTTCCACACCCCTCGCTGCAGGCGGCTATATACTAGCCACCTGCCGTCGGGAGACACGGATGGGTAACGCGCCTCGCCGCTGCCAAGTGGCTGCACATTCCCCGCAAGGTTTACAGTAGATAGCCGCGGAGACCCACCGCTCTCCGCAGCAGCAAAAATCACCGAATCATCTGAGCTGAAGGACATCTCCCGGACATCCAAAGCCGATGGCGTAATCGGAGCATCGCCAAGCCCCTTGGTTTGTAACGCTCGTAGCCATATTCTGCTTCGTCCTTTTGTCGACCGCAGATACGCTAAGTATTTCCCATCCGCAGACACAACCGGAAATTCGGCGTCCTCTACCTCAGGATGACTGGATCTTTGGTCTATTCCGTGCGAGACAATCTTCGAGGTCTGACCGCTTTCCTCCGTCCAAATTTGCCCATCACCCGTACTCTGACTGAAGCGGTCATCAGTGTTGTTATTCACACTAGTACCCGCGCGGTTGCGTATCGCGCTGCGATAGCCGTCGGGAAGCAAAGCTGTGAACAGCACGGAATCGCCTTGAACCACGGGATTTGTTGCCAGCAGAATCTCGGATGCCGTTCCCAGGCGTGACCGATAGTTACTGTAAAGCCCGCGCTGGTGATGAAACGTGGACGCCACTCCAAATATCAAAGCCGCAGCCAACAGACCTGCCCACATCCAGGACTCACGCTTGTGGCTTGTGACTATTGGCTGATGCCTGGCCAAGATGACATAAGAGAGTAGAGAGAACAGGATGACGAAGTAGAGTCGCGGCACGGCCAGCAATGACCACCAGCCGGAGTTGAGATTGTGTCGCCATGCGGGGAAACATACACCCAAGTAAAGAAGCACCAGCAATACCAATGACCGAAAGTCTCGATCTTTAATAAGCTCGCTCGCCATCACGACAACCGGCAGAATAAAGAGAGTGAAGTGATAAGATGCAGGCAAAGTTGAGATTGCCAACACAGCGATCAGAAAAGCAGACCATTCGAGCTGAACGCGCCTGGGATGCCAGTTCCCCGGCACGGCAAGAAGGACGGCCGGCGCAAAGATTGCCATTTGGAGAAGTGGATGCAAAACCGCGAAAAGGGTCGGCGAGTGAACTACTGGGTGCGGGTTCCACTCCGGCTCAAACAAGAGCAGCCTATGCAGCAGCGACGACAAAGAACTCGCACTCAGATTGTACGGGTCCATGGCGTCCCCCCGCAGCGCCCAGGGCAGAACCTCTGACGCGTAAACGTGGTGGAGTTGTAATCCGAATACCCACACTGACACCGCGGCTGCCGCAATCCCGCCAGCAACCAACCCTAGAACGGCGCGCACGTCTCTCTTCCGCGCGAAATAGATGACAAATAGAACAGGGAATATTTTCAGGCCGAAACCGATCCCCATCAATGCACCGGCCAGGACTCGCTTCTCGCGAACGTAGCACCACAGCGCCAGCGTCACAATCAGCAATAAAAGAATATAGTACTGACCAAGCTCAAGATTTTGGTGCAGTGGATAATTTAAGACCATCAGAAGCGCGAGTCGCCGCCAGCCAATCGCGGTAAGAGATTGCAGCAGCACGGCCACCGCCACTAGCAATGCCATATTTATTGTGATCCATATGTGCTTCGCCGTGAGTGGCGCCCACAATGTTAGAGGCCACACTACAAGGGCCGAAAAGGGCGTGTGCGGGACAAACCCAACTACTGGCTGGTCCGCCTGCTTAATCCCTAGGTGGTCTTTTTGCCGCTGAATCCATATCCACTCATAGATCCGGTCCGTGTTATAGCCTTCCCGGACCAGACGCGCCATTATGTAATAGTTGGGGAAGTCGGTATTCAGAGGTCGCCACGCCCGTGGCAGGCTGCGCCCACCTAGGTAGGCCAGCGCAATTAGCAGAACGAGCCACTCAACAATGACAATCGCTTCGGACAGCCAATGTCTTGGCCGCCGTTGGGAGAAAGTCTCGGGGCATGTCCGCTCCGTTGGCGCTGACATCGCCGGCAAGAGCGTCGGTTCCACTAAGCCACTTCCACAACTGAATTCTGTCGAAGCGATATCGATGCTCGCACCTGTTGCTCAATCCATGTATAAGTCTTCGCAAGGCCCTCTTCCAACGAGACCTGTGGTTCCCAATCTAGTACCCGCCTGATTAACGTATTATCCGAATTCCTGCCTCGCACCCCTTGCGGACCAGGAATATATCTCTTTTGAAGCTTCACACCCGCAATATCAGCGATGATATCGGCCAGTTGGTTGATGCTTACCATCCGGTCCTGACCGAGATTAAGTGGCTCATCGAAAGTAGAAGACATGAGCTTGTAGATTCCTAGAATGCAGTCGTCCATGAAACAAAACGAGCGCGTCTGCTCGCCGTCTCCCCAAATCTCAAGTTTAGGACTAGCTGTCAGCTTAGCAATGGCGACTTTCCGACACAGTGCCGCTGGGGCTTTCTCCCGACCCCCGTCCCAGGTTCCATAGGGACCAAAAATGTTGTGGAAGCGCACGATCCGAGTTTCGATCCCATAGTCTTTCCTGTAGTGTGTGCATAACTGCTCCGTGATGAGCTTCTCCCAACCATAGGCATCTTGTGGCTCCGCTGGGTATGCGTCGGACTCTTTCAGTGGCTCGACCCTTGTACTTAGCTGGCGGTACTCGGGATAGACACAAGCAGATGATGTATATAGGTAACGCTTGACTTTGTTGACGCGTGCCGCCTCCAGAGTGTGGAGATTGATCAGTGAGTTGTTGAATAGTATTCTGGCGTGGTTACAAGAGATGAATCCCATACCTCCCATGTCAGCCGCAAGGGCATACACGGCATCGACTCCCCTCGTAGCTTGCAGGCAGTCATCTCTTTTGCGGAGATCCAGGATCTCAAAGTCATCGGCATCGCTGGGACGGAACTCGGGGTACTTCAAATCGACGCCGCGCACCCAGTATCCTTTTTCTTTAAGAAACGTAACCAGGTGGTGGCCGATGAATCCTCCCGCGCCGGTTACAAGAATTCTCGAATTACTTGGTTTCATTTGTCACTCCTGACGGTTAATGTCACGGTATGTGGCGGCTTTCGCCTTCGGGCGGTTGCATTGGTATGCGACGGGCAACATTGGTCAGCTTACTTATGTCGCTCCTATTCCTCGGATCACTGCTGTAATCGTACGTAGCAAGATCGCACAATCAAGGAAGATGTTCTGGTGTTGTATGTAGAAAAGGTCGAATTCCATGTTTTCGTGAATGGGCTCGGCGCGTGCCGGACTGATCTGCCACAAGCCGGTGATTCCCGGCTTCACCCGGAGTCTTCGCCGCTCCATGGGTCCATACTGTTCTACAAGGAAAGGCATCTCTGGACGTGGGCCTACAAGACTCATGTCGCCTCTCAATACATTAATTAACTGGGGGAGTTCGTCGATGCTAAGGCGTCGCATCACGCGTCCCACGCGGGTCAGTCGTGAATCAGAATCGCAGCCGGGGGATCGTGCATAAGGAAAAGCATCGGCTCGCATGCTACGAAATTTCCATAGCAGGAAGCGTTTTCCTTCCTTTCCGATGCGTACATGCCTGAAAAACACAGGGCCCTTCGAACCCAGCTTTATCAGGATCGCCGTAAGTACAAATACAGGTGACAGCAATATCAGCAATATCGCTGAGCTGGCTATATCAATAGTGCGCTTCAGAGCCGGAGTATTGGATATCCTGGCTGGCGTCTCGTATCTCGCAATAGTAATACTGCCCAGCTGCTCATAATGAAATTCCGAGTCATGTCCATCCAATATATCGAGAGCTACTGACAGTCGAAGATGTAGCCGCTCACAATCGCTTGCAAGCTTTGCGATTTCGTCCTGGGATAGACAGCCTGCGGCCACTACTACCTCTTCCACTGCTCGCTCCTTTGCAATCTTCTCAAGATCACTTGATGGACCAAGCCATCCAGGTTGTCGCGTCGCCGACGCGGTGGGGCAAAACATATCGTGGACAAAACCCACGCACAGTCTGCCCGTATGTGGGTTGCTGGTAAGGAGCTTCCCAAGCTGCGAATAGCATTGGCTTCCACAAATAAGCACTCGGCGGACACCGTAACCGCGCCGGCGCATCCAGTCTGTTATTAAGTGGCTGATGTCGCGTTGCACCACCAGTAGGACCATAAGGACAAACCCCGATGACCATGCCAGCGAGGCAAACCGTGCTTGAGCCAGTAGGCAAATCGCTGTCGCAATGATGAGCGCAAAACTGATCCCTCGGATGAGCTTTTCGGTCTCTACGATGTTCATTGGAGTCGCTTGGGGAGAGTAAGCTCCCAGTTGCGCAAGTAGACTAATGACAATAAGTGCCACTCCAACTATCCCTAGCGGGCTGTGCCAGTGCCCTGGGGTGGCTACGCTATCCGGATGTATTACATGAGCCATCCAAAGGCCGAAGGCAATAGTGATAAAATCCGCCGCCGCCTGCATACGGGGATGCCAATATGAATACCCGTGGCGGACATGGCGAGATCTGCTTCGGACAGGCGCTGAACGCGGCGAGGTTATCGTTGATACGGCCAGCTCAGAAGTGCTCATTGTGGTGCTCAAAGTTAGGGGATGATCGGATCAGCTCGGAAGTGTCGACCTATTAAAAAGCTAAACCTGGTGGACAACGACGCCTTCCACCGGGACGGCTCCCCCAGAACTCGGTAGTTCGTAGCGCTTTAGTTCGGTCAGCTGTAGTGCTGCGTGGAACAAGAAGGAGGGGTTATTGAACAAGTATCGTTTCCAAAGGCGCCGAGGCTCTTGCATCAATCGGTGGAACCATTGCAACCCGGTTTGTTTTATCCAGGACGGACTGTCTTTGATTCTGCCGGTATGATAGTCAAAAGCAGCGCCAACCCCAATCATCAGTGTCGTGTTCACAAGCGGCAGGTACTTTGCCATGAATTGCTCCTGCTTTGGCGTGCTCAGACCGACCCATATAATGTCAGGGCGGCACCGATCTATCATGCGGATAAACGTCGACTGTTCCACCTCGTTAAGTGGCCGGTACGGTGGAGTGTAGGTACCAACGAGTTTTATGGATGGAAAGCGTGAGGTCAGCACATCCCCCAATTGCTCTGCGACGCCCTGATCGCCACCACAAAGAAAGTGCGACCACCCGGTGAATTGCGAACGGCTGACCACTGCAAGCATTAAGTCGGGACCAAACACGCGTTCCATCATGCGTAGGCCCTGCAAGTGTCCCATCCAGACAGTCGGCATTCCATCCGGCACTACCAGGAGTGCATTAGCAAATAGCGAAGCCAGGCTCAGATTACGCTGTGCCACCATCACACCGTGTACTCCAGCTGCACAGACATACCCTCGTCGCCGCTGTGTAACGGCGGTTTCGATGACCTGAAGCGCAGTAGGCATGTCAACCGCGTGGACTCCTACACCGAGAACATTGGCGCGAGGAATTACTGCCATGTCAACTGGCAAACTTGTCATAGCGAACGGTCCGGTTGGGTGAGACTACCGACTCGACATCCGCGCGGCTGCAAGCCGCGCCAAGAACCTCGGAATAGAGCGACACGTACTGAGCCCCAATTTCTTCCGCCGAGAACCGGTCAAGCATCTTGGGTTGTTTAGGATGATCGCGTAGTGCGGCATCGACAGCATCGGCCAGTGCGGCAATGGGCGACTCATTCTGCAGGTCGAAATAGTGGCACCCCGTACCGGCGATTTCGCGGAATATTGGTATGTCTGAACATACTATCCGGCAACCACGTCGCAACGCCTCGACAACCGGCATTCCGAAGCCTTCTATCGCCGAAGGTGCCAAGAAAATAGTGCAGTTTGCATAAAGCCACGATAGCTCCGGATCGGTAACCCATGTCTTGAAGTGCACATGCTCCTTCAGTGACCGCTGTCTAACCAGGTTCTTAAGGCGCGGAGTCTCGGGACCCTCACCTCCTACGACCATAAGGCACGTGTCTCGCTCCAGACCGCCTCGCTCCAGACGTTCGGCAAAAGCTTTTATCAGCAGTGCGAGATTCTTGTTACGGCGATGCTGCGCGACCGACAGAAAAAAAGGCCGGCCAGTCACTTCTGCAAACAACGGCTGGGACACATTCGCCGCGTCCGGCTCAACGCACTGATAGATGCGAATGGCTTTGGTTGCGGGGATATTTGGCTCAAGCGAGCGCAATCGGCTGAGAGTGAAGTCAGACCCGCACACGATCGCATCGCTGCTTCTGAGGCACTGGCGCAGAAATAGACGGTTGAAGACAACCCGCGGAAATCCGAAGTTGCTGGGTGCATCAAACGGGTAAAGATCGTGAAGGGATGCAATTACTGGACAAGAAAAGCGGCTCCGTAAAATGGGGATTGGAAAAGAGAGGTGAACGACGTCGGGACCGTAGATTCCAGCAGTCTTTGGTAGCGCTTGCACATACCAATGGTTTCTATCGACAGGAGTGTTTCGAATGTTTACGGAGCATATCTCCAACTTTGGATCAGATAATTCGAAAATGGTTCTGAAATAAGACTCTTGCCACGTGCCGACCAGGAGCGTGATCTCAGAGATCTCTGCTCTCTTCGCTAGGGCGAGCGCCAGGTTCGCGGCATGCCGGCAGATGCCTGAAGGATGCCGGGCCGAAGATACCGCGTTGATAAGAATACGCATGGCAGGGTGTGTGTGGTCAGATCTCAAGCTTTGTGTTCGCTAATCGCAGTTGGTCGAAATAGTAGCCGCGTATCAGTTTCTCGGAATATCGCAGCGTCGCAGCAGAGGATCGAAGAAATGCCAGGGCCACCCGGCGCGGAACCATGGATCCTATTCCACGCAAAATCGGTGAATAGCGCTGGGTTACCTGTTCCTTCTCTTCCAGCTGCTTATGAGGCATGCGGCAGGTTTTACTGGCCGCGTGCATCCTGAAATCCGCCAGAAGCGCCGATAGGTGCCGGAATCGATATCCGCCGACGGCCAACTGCATAAAAAAGTCGAAATCCAGCGCATAATGCAAACGTTCATCAAGCTGGTTTCCTTCCTCGAACACACGCCTGCGAAAAAACGTAGCCGTCGTGGGTATGTAGAGCACGCGATGGTAAAGTAGGATAAAGCGGCTGAACTCGATCTCACGCCGGATCTCTGACACCCGCCCCGCTTCGTCGATGCACGTGTAGTCTCCGTAAACGACATCCACCTCGGGATGTCCCTGGAAAACTTCGACCACGCTCTCGAAGCAACCGGGGCGATAGCGATCGTCCGAATTCAACCATCCAACAATGTCGCCCTTACTCCGCGAGAAGCCCTTATTCAGTGCGTGGCTCTGTCCACGGTCCGGTTCTGAGATCCAATGCAGATGGCCCCAGCGTTCCTCATCGGAATAATGCCGCAATATGGAAGTTGTTCCATCGCTCGATCCACCGTCGATTACCAGATGCTCCAAACTCGCATAATTCTGGCTTTGCACGCTGAGCAGGGCCTCACCGATAAACGTCCCCTGGTTGAACGAAGGCGTCACTATCGAGAATGATAGGTTCGGGCTCATGATGAATATTGCGGCACCCCAGAGCGTGCGAGGACGATGGACAGCATTGTCATCAGCCACAAGGGAAAACACGGCTCAAAGCGGTCAGTGTCCACCAGGCCGCGGACGAGCACGAGGATGAGGATCGCCATCGCCAGCGATTTCAAGCCTTTATTCTTGCTGACCCTAGCCTGACGATAGAAAGTCCAATAGGCTCCGCACATGACGATTACACCGGCAACGCCATACGCAACAAACTGCTGCACCAGATCGTTGTGCGCGTGACCAGGCTGAAAGTCGCCGAGAGGAGGGACGATCCAACGAAAAGAATCGAAACCATGTCCGAACCATGGCTTTTCTGTCGCAACTTCTAAAGCCTGCAACCAAATATAGGTTCGTCCCGTCAGGGTTTCCACATTGCTACCCTGCGTGTAAAGATCGACATATGCTTCTAGAATGCCCCAAAACGACATCAGAACGAGCGTGCTGGCCACGCCGATGTAGAAACGTATCTTTCGGCTGATTTTTAGTCCGCGTATCAGAAAATAGAGGCTTGCAAATAAGAACCCGACAATTGTACCCTTGCTCAACGTTCGAATTAACGTGATGGCGAAGCCACATGCGACCCAGGCCCACGCTCGCTTCCTTTGTGCCAGATGGATAGCCAATAGAGTAGCGATTGCGAACTCGAATCCAATTGCATTTGGATGCATGAACACTTCATTACCGAGGCGCATGTCGTCCATCACGGGCGCAACCCAAGCAATTAAGGCAACAACCGCTGCGCCACCGATAAACCCATACATTACCCTTACCGCATTGACCTCAACTGGCTCGCAGCTTAGCAAAAGATAGATGGTGCCGACTTCAGCCGCCATCGCAAGCCAATAGCTCGCCGCAACAGCCGGGGAACTCGCCTGGATCCAGGTCAGACTCGCAGCGGAAAGGCCAAGATAGGTCATAACCCAGCACATCGGTCTGGTGAAACCTAAACGGCCTTGTGGGCGCGGATCGATGGTACGGTAGAAGATCACGCTCGATAGTAAGCAAAGCGTGAGCGCCACCGTCACAGCTGCTCCCGTCTGCGGATTGGATTGAAAGAAGAGGAATGTTACACATACTTTGAATGCCAGGAAGAAGCCGGCAGCATTGCACAGCAGCAACCCGCTCTCTTTATTGGCATCGACAACCGCCAAACCAGTTGTCGTAAAGAAAGCTTGCGATCTCATGCATTAGTTCCAGTTCAGGGTTAGACGCCGAGGTATTGGATCACTTCCAACTCATCTCTCAGCGGAAGCACAGCCGCTATGCTCGGACAGGTTTGCGAATGACGAACACTGTATCTCCGTAAACATCACGGCTTGTTAGCGTCTCGCAGTAGGCTTCATGCCCGTTAGTGTACTTGCCCACACAATGTTGATTCACTGCGCGAGAGACGAAAGGAGCGAGAAAACCAAGCGCTCCGCGAGCGTTCTCGCTCAAGGCGGAGTATCGCTTTGTCAGACTTGAATGTTGACGGCAGATGGTAACGAAGGAGGCGGGATCGATACCGTTCCCGAGTCGCCCGCGCAGCTTACCAGAATCATAAATTCTCTGAAAAAAATACCTGTCGGGATCGGCAGTTCTTCCTCTTGCAGGGTTAAGTCCTATGCGATACTGCTCGGAATAATGAGACCCGTAAGGAACGCTTACAACAAGGGACCCGCCAGGCTTTAAAACGCGCATCATCTCCTGAATGGCCTCCCGGTCTCCCTCCGGTCCTTCGATGTGCTCGACTACTGACATGGAGTAAGCCATATCGAAGTAGTTGTCGCTGTAGGACAATCGTCGCGCATCCTGGACGGCGAAACTCGCTTTTCCCTTGGCGCTGCGGACGCAGCGCCAGAAGAGTTCATACTCCTTTATGTCGTCTGGATTAATGTCCGTCATATAGAGTTCAACCGGGTAGTGAGTGGCGAGATAAAAGCCGAACAACTTGGGACTTCCAATGTCAAGAACCCGGCAAGGCTGGCCTAGCCTTTGATGCATCGCATTTTCCACAAAAAAGTATTCTGGAAATCGAGTATACGAATTGATTGGTTGGGCGATCTTGCCGAGGGTCTTTTTTAGACCTAAACCAAAGCCGTTCCGCCATAAGCTTAAGATACCTAGCTTCAGGCCGAAGCGGTAGTATCGGAATTCATCGTACATGTTAGATCGAGGCTAAACGGCGTATGCAATGCCAACCGCGCTCATCTAAGTGTTGGCGGTTGGTCTGAGTCACGGGCGTTGCTGTTCAACGATGGCGAAGGGCGGGCAGACTTCGACCGGTGCTCGGCTTCTCGGCGAAAGCATCGAGTGAAGACGCCAGTACATCAGCAAGGTGATGGGTCCGTAGAGCATCCGCCCGATCGCTGCTCCTGCAAGTCCAAACTGTGGAGCGAACAGAATCATGGCAACCAGCATGGCTGCGCCACCAACAAGGTTCAACGTGGCGACCAGCTTCACCTGTCCGAGCGCCAGCAGGGCATAGTGAGCGGTAACATTGAGCGCCAGAAAACCAAATCCCACCGCCACAATTGAGAGCAACATCCAAGCTTGCTGAGCGAAGGCCGCGCCCATCCAGAGCCGCAGTATGAGCTTGCTGAAGAGAGCGAGAGGAAAGCACAAGATAATAGCGACGGCCAGGTTGATCCGCAAGATCGACAGTACCGGTGCCCGGAGTTCGCTGGCTGGCGCCCTGGACAAACGCGCACTGAGATGTGGAAAAAGGAAGTGCAGTCCGGCAGCAATCAAGCCGTGGATTGGCTGTGCGGCCTGCACGCACACGCTGTAGTAGGCCACAGCCGACGTGCCTAACAATACTCCAATGAGCAACCGGTCGGCCTGATTAAAAACGCATCCCGCCACTGCCTGCAACCAACTGAAAAAACCGAAACCACAGACTTCCGAAAATGTCGCTTTGCTAATCGAGGGAATCAGCGATATCGGGCCAATGACTGCTCGGGCGGCTATCAACTGGGAGATGGTTGACGCTATTACCAGGCAAAAAGTGGCGGCCATGATTGCAACGATCCCATAGCCCTGCGATACCAGAAAGCAAGCCGCGATGACAATGGCCGCCCGCGAGAGCACGTTGATCAGCACTGACGGCCCATATCGTTCGTAAGCGCGGAGAGCGGCAACCAGTACACTCTCAACACAGCGGACTAACAGAATCATGCTCCCGATGCGAAAGGCAGCAATAGCGGCGGCTTGCAGTGACCGCTCAATCTTGAACAAACTCCGCGCGGCAAAGGGTGCGCCGTACCACATTATCAGTGCCAACACGCCACCCAGGATCAGGTTGATCGCAAGGTTGACACGCAAGGTATCTTCCATCCTTTTCCTGTCATTCTTGCCGCGGTACATCGAGGCGTACTTGAGCGCAGCATCGCCGAAGCCTGTGCTGATCAGGTTGGTACTGCTCACTGCCGCCGTCGCCAACATCCACAAACCATACTGCTCCAGGCCGAGACGGTGCAGCAGGAACGGAGCCGCCAGCAGCATCGTGACAGGCAGGGCAATATACTCTCCCGCACCGTAGAGCGAGTTTTTGAGACTAGCTCGCGCTCTCGCGGAGCTCCAGATCGCCACGAATTGCTGCTGAGTACTCCTCCACAAAGCGGCTTGCGAATTGACGCTAATTTCCAGAGGAAAGCCTCCACCCATGAGCGCGACGCTGAATTCTCTTGGCATCGCCTTTCAGGGTCGTCCACACGTGATTGGCGAACTGCTTGCGCGCGTCGCGTACCGACAAACGCTGCCAGCGGTCCGCCATAACCAGAAACATTGCCGCACCGAACACGCAAAGGCCAGTGAATACCAGCATTATGATCAATCGCGGCGGAAACGATTTCTTCTCTGGCCAGCTTGGGGGATCGATCACCCGGACGCTTGGAATCGATTTCACTTCCTCAATCCTCGCCAACTCGTATTGTTCGGTTAAAAGGTCGAAGACGGTTTCCTTGACCTTCACCTTACGGTAGAGATCAGCCCAGCGGACAGCCAGAATCGGGAGTTGCCGCAAAGAGGGATACAGGTTGTCACTGTTCTGATCGTCAGCCTGAATTCCGTCATCTGCACCCCCTAGCTTTTTTAATTCCCGCTCTAACTCGGCGACGCGGGCGCCTGCCGCCCGCATCCGAACGTTGCCAGCGCCGTAGATCTGCCCTAAGGAGTCTGCCTCGGACCGCGCAACGATCAACTGTGCTTGGAGCTTGGCGCCTGCCTCGACCATCGCCTTGGTTTGCTCTTTCACATCCAAGGTAGTGTTCTTGCTGGCAAAGTCGCTGAGCTCAACCTGGGCCTTTTCCAGATCGCTTTGCACCGTCACTAGTCGCTGTTCGATGAATTCCCGCTCCCGCCTGGCGGCAGACGTGTTGACCTTATTCAGGAGATTGTCGAGACCTTCAACATAAGCCTGGGCCATATCGCGGGCCCTCTGACGGTCGGTGTCGGTTACAACAATGGTGATCACCCCGCTCTTGCGGTCTTGGGTTATCTCAGTTCTCTTCCCCAGTATTTTGGCCGTGTCCTGCCGGTAGCGTTTCCGGTAGACCCTCTGCAGGTCAAAGCGGTCCACCAGAGAGCCCTGAATCGTTCCGCTTCGTAAAAGATCAACGAACAAGGCCCCCGTATCCTTCATGCCAAACATGCTGCCCGCTAAAGCACCCAATGCGCCCGGCATCGCCTTGCCGGCCATAGCAGCCAACATCGCAGTACCCATGCCCTGCTGCTCAGGAGGCATGATCCGGGTCGTGGACTCATATTGCTTGGGAACAAGAAATGCGACAGTTGTACTGAGGAGCAGAGCGCAGAGCGCCACGCCTACCAAGATTCGGCGGTGGTCCCAAAGCAATGAGGTGTTCGGGACCCAGCCGTGCTGATTGTCGGCGCTCGAGACTTCGACAATCTCTTCCTGCACTCTCAACGCTGTGTCCTTGAGAGCTGTCATCAGCGCGTACCCCATCTCGGTGAATACGAAAGCTGGAGGCTAGTCGTCACATTCGATACGGTGCCGGTCGACAGGAGTGGAAACCTCCAGTGTTCATACTGGGCCGATGCCTGCAATGAGAATTCGGAGCCAAGCGCAATATTTGTATTGAGTCCAAAGTCCTCGAGCCGTCCGCCTTGCAGGAAACTGTGATCGACCCACATGCTGCGATATTTGGCCTGCACCGTGGTGCGGGCCGAGAACCAGTAGGTGCTCCACAACTGGAATCCGCTGCCTTGCCTCCCAACCCAGCTGCCCATGAGCTCACGATTATTGGTGTATCCACTGAGGTAGTGATTGTTGAAATAGAAGAACCCGGGGAATAACCGATCCGGTGTAACCGCTCCCTCCGCACGAAAGTCAATCTTGCGAAGATAGGGTAGCTTCGGCAGATAGGTGCCGAGACTCCATGCGCTGTGCGTGGGATACACCGGGGGAAAGACCTCATCGTCGGCGAAGGCGTCACAATAAAGGGTCAACCAATCGCGAATCCCTGGTATACGATAGCTGAAGTCGAAGGCAGCCCGGCGGTCCCCGGGATCACGTCCTACGGTAGTCACGGTCTGGTTTGAGACAAGGCTGCGCCAGAAGCTTCCCCAGGTTACCGGGAAGCCGGGCCCGCCAAAAATTACCGTCCGTGAAAAGCTTAGCTCCAGGTTGGGAGTGGGATTCACGCTCAATTTCATCCCGTGAATGTACGGCTGAGGATTCAGCGAAACCCCAGATCGACCGACCACGTGGGTTTCTTCCGGCTGACTAGGAATCGGGATGTTGACGAATTGCTGGCCCGACAATTGTCCGATGAAGAATTGCATGCGCATTGGGCCCAGAGCTCCAAGAAAGCTGGGCAGCTTGAATGGGCTGACTCGGTCGTAGCGAAGCATGGTGATGGGTTCAGCATTGTCGCTGTACAGCATGGTCCCACCGAAGTCGGGCCCCCACCACAGAGATTGTTTGCCGAACGATAGCTGGTTGTTTTTGAAAGCCATGGTCGCGTAGGCATCAAGCAAACGGAATTGGGACACATTGGATGGTGGCCCTTGAGCTGCTGTTGGCGTAAAATCCGCCCGCGCAAGTGCGTTTTGGGCCGCGACAGAAAGAGGAGGCATACTCCCGCTGTGCTGATACTCCCCTCGCACATAGAAGGCGAGCCATCCGGCTTGCGCCCGCATGGCGGCACCTGTGTACGAATTCATTCCTTCGCCGTAGGGCCGGCCAAAGTTATTCACTATCGTTTGTCCAAAGTGATAGCCGTCGGTAAGCGGCTGGCCCGAGATGTTGACCATCTGGCTGTAGATAGATTCAATCTGTATTCCGGAGTTCGAGACCGCCCCACCTTCGCGCCGCAACTCCAGTGCAAATTCGTTAGATAAGCTCCGGTATAATGCCGCTCCTTCCGCATCCGATTCTTCGGCTGCGCGGTCCTCGGCTTCCAAAACCAATCGAGCGCACTCCATCCGCGTCCATGGCCGCAGAGCGGCAAAATCTGTCTGCACGTATCCGAGCGCGGCTAGACGATCGAATGCCGGATAGACCCAACTATCAAGCGGTACGTAGGTAGAAGCCATGTTGCCTGGATTTCGTTGTTTTTCGTTACTATCCAAGGCCGGATCGAGGCTGTATTTTGCCGTTTGTCCCCACACTTTGAGTGCAATGGGAAGTACGATCACCAGGAGACAGAAGACGGCACGACAACCATACATAGAGCCTGCTAAAACCCCGCCACGTGTGCAGTGATGGCGATATTGGCTGCCAACTGGGCGGTCGCCAGCATGTTCCTCCAGAGGTTGCTACCGCCGATAATCTTCTGCGGAACTACAACAATGTCGCCGGGCTGCATCTTCGTGTCCAGAACATTGTTGTTGTACCATTCACCCGAATCCCTCCCCACAACCGAACCATTGGCGCGGATCACGAAAATTTCCTTCTTGTTAGCCACATTGGTCGGACCGCCAGCATGACTCAGATACCAGCCCGCATTCTTGCCGGGGACAAACGTAAGAGCTGCAGAGTTGTACACCTGGCCGGTGACCAATACAAAGCTTGGCTTCTTGGGGATGGTCAGGACATCGCCCGCGCGAAGCTCGATGTCAGCGGAGGTATTTTCCCAAGCGGAGATGTCGGAGCTTATTTTGATGACCAGGCGACCCGCCGGAGGCCGACTCTTTAGTTCCTGCACTACTTGTTTCTGCTGCGCCATAATGAGCTGCAGGGTTCCAATACCCTCCTGCCCGGTGACGGAAGGTGAAAGCATTGCGCTCGGGGAGGTGGTCTCAAGGTGATGTATCAACTCTGTCCGGCTCTTTTCTTCGAGTTCGCGAACCTGGTTCCGCAGTAGCACCGCGCCCGTAGGGTAGGCGCCTGGCCGAAAGCCGCCTGCTCGCTTCAATACGGAGCTCAACTTTTCTCCATCTTGAATGCCATACATTCCCGAGTACATTACCTCTCCTTTGACGATGACCGATGCGCCAATGTCATTCCATCCGGACAGTTGGTGAATCGTCAGAACGTCGCCGGGTTTGAGCAGGGCATCCGCTGACGAGTCCTTGTCTTTGACAGCCCGACCAATATTAAGGGTGCTGCGACGGCTTACGATTTTCTCGCCGTGTACAACGTCATAGCTCGTCAAGTCCGCGCTTTCCAAAAGAGCACTGCGCTTAAAGCCTCCTGCCATGCGAACCAGCTGCGCCGCAGTCAAGCCTTCTGGTAGCGGGTAGTAGCCGGGACGCACCACCTCTCCCTGGACCGCCACTTTCGGTGCATCGATTTCGTAGCGCCCGAAGATCCGAACCGTATCGAACGGCTGCAACTGGATCGGGTCATTGCCGATCAATACTTCCGAAAGATTAAAGTCGATGGTTTCGGGACGGTAGTCGGGAGGACGCAGCCTGATAAGCTCTGCTCGTTCTGCAGGTTCTGGCAATAGGTCTTGGTACGAGTGGATCACATCGCTGAGACTCATGTTGTCGCGATAAGCAACCTTGCCAGGTCGAATCACATGACCTTCAACATAGATTGCGCGTTCACTGTAAGGCAATATGGGCGCGACTACAACGTGGTCTCCATCCTGAACTTTGAACGACTCGATTGAGGCGCGGAGGGCTTCCTCAGCTCCGCCCTTCGGAACATGTACGCTCAACGTAATTCTATTTTCGTGTGCCTCGATGCGTTCCACCTTGATTTCTCGCATCGCCGCCGATACCAGTAGTCCACCAGCAAGATCGAGCACCTCGGACAGTCGGGCTTCGCTTCTAAGTTCGTAAATAGCAGGCCTACGAACCATGCCTGAGATCGTCACTTGAGTGCCGACAGGTGGAACCAGGATAGTGTCGCCTGGTTCGAGTCGCTCGGTATCGCTCCGAACGCCACGGAGGAGAAAGTCGTATAAATCGACCTCACGAATCAACTGCTTGCCCCGATAGTGGCGAACAATTCGTAAGGAACCGACGGCAGTAGGTCCTCCGGCGGCGTACAAAGCGTTCAGGGGAGTGGAAAGCGAACTGACGTCATAGGCTCCGGGGCGTTGCACGTCGCCGACGACGTAGATGCGAACCGTCCTGAGGCGGGTAACGGATACTTCAACCCGGGCATTCCGGAATTGCGGTGCCAGGGCATCCTCGATCAACTTCTGTGCTCGTTCCAAGGTCAAGCCGGCTACGACTACGGGACCAGACTCGGGGAGGCTTATTCTGCCTTCACGATCCACACTTCTCGTAAAACGTTGCGAAAGGCCTCCCCACAGGTCAATATTAAGGCTATCGCCCGGACCGAGTATGTAGTCCGGTCCAACAGGGAGATCAAAGGACGCGGTTTTAGATCCCATTCCGCGGCTGAGGAATGCGTCAGAACCGAAGCGTCGCAACGATGAGGTCTGGTCAGGGACCTGAGTATAAAGGTCGCGCATCGACAGCAAGTTAAAAGGCGTGGTTCGGTGTAATACCTCGGGACTGGTGGCCGCATTTGGATCCCGTTCGGGAGGAGCCGCGATGCCCTTCCCCGTCTGCGACGCGGCCGTGCCTCCAATTCGGGATGGCGCTACCTCACTCGCTCCGATCCCTTCGCGTGCTGCGCCAATACTTGCTAGTTCGTCGGTCTGCGTAGCTGAAGCTATCGTCACTTGGTCGGAATATTCGGCGGGCAGTCGGGGCAGAGACTGGGCTAGCTCGCTATATTCGCCCTGGGATTCGTCGTCCGAATCGAGCGCGTGAGTTCTTGACTGCACAACATCCGCATCCGACACATATCCGCGCGCTCTTAGCCACAACGTGATATTGGAACGTAACTTCTGATCTGTAGTTATCCTTTGAAAAAGCGCCTCATCGGTGATTGAGTCTTCCTGCACTGGAATGCCCCGTGCCTGAAGCTGATCGGCTGCTACCTTTTTTAGCTCAATCAGCAATTCGGGTTTCTCACGCAGCAACTCGATAATGCGACTGGCCGGCAATGCCATGTCCATCCCTGTCGCGGTCGAGGTGGAGGCAGTGTCCTCATTGGTTGATGTGTCGGCGGAAAGCGACTGTTGAGACAGCGCCTGGCTACAGAGCAGACAGACCAGGATCACTCCCGCAACGGGAAGCATTTTTCGGTTACAGCATTTAGTCATTGTCACCACTGCCGTATAGAGCGAATAAGATGTAACAGCCGAGTTTCGGTCAGGGCGCGAGGTCACTAGGTCAAATAGCAACGTGGAGCGGGGACCACTTCTATGTCGAACTCACTTACTTCAACGGCGACCGAACGCATAATGGTTTCGATTGTTAGAACCAGGCGGCACAGTGGTTTACGCCTGACCAGAATGCCCTCTACTCCAGACAGGGGCCCGGCGACGATGCGGACCCGATCACCGGCCTTCAGGAATGGATGAGCCTCTACTCCAAAGGCACCAGTGACCAATCGCAGTGCTTCGATCTCCTGGTCGGGAATCGCTGTGGGATGGGCGTTTGATGCCGCTATTCCGACAATTCCCGGGAGTTGTAACAACCGTAGCCGTTCGTGCACTGGCGCCCGCGCGAAAAGATAGCATGGAAACAGAGGCAGCTCCACGTCGGCAAGCGTCCCGTTGTTCCATTTATGCCTACAACGATGTACCGGAAGGAAGGCTTCCAACGCCTTCGACTTCAATCGCTCAGCCACCCGCTTCTCATGCCGGGGCCGAGTCTGGAGCGCATACCATTGCGGGGCCGCATCGAAGATCGTTTTCTCATACACCTCGTCATTCATCCTGTTTATTCCTCTTCGATGCCCACATGAGGACGATATCTCGAAGGTAGTTCCTTTTCTTCATCGTGATCTTCCTCTTACAGCTCCGCCCTGTCACTTAGGTACTCGTGACCTACCCCGCCCATAAGAATGAATACTCCTCAATACGTAGTTACGGGCCGTCAACAATTACACGCCGCGTTAAAAGAGCTGAACGGCCACTTTCACCCAGACAAACCATTTACAATCCGCTTCCAGCGCTTTGCCTCCACCAGGTAGCGTGAACTTTCGGTGATGTGGAACCTAAGCCGAAAGAGGACAAAGCGAACCTGGTCGACAATTGCTCTGATCCGTGAGGCGGTGCTTCCCCGGCCCACATACGCAACTTGAGGCGGACGATGTAGTGGAAGCAATTTCCCGCTGGTGACAATGCTCCGAGAGCGCCGGTCGCTCGACAGCTCGCTCTTGAGCAGCAGATACAGCTTCGTTCCCGGGAAATCGGTCAGCAATACAGTCCGTCCGTAACGTTCAAGCCATAAACGAACCTGTCTGGGTAACACGTCAACGCTCCAATTGGTTAATTCAGGAGGTGCAAACTCTCCAAATGCCTCCGTACCCAGATATGTCACCGCTCCGAGCCCTAAAACGCCCTGAGGTACACTTGTTGCTAAGGTATGGACCTCATGCCAAAGCGAAGAATTGTGCCATTGGGCAGTCACAAACCTCCTAAATTCGAGTAGCCAGGATATGCGTGTCCATTCAGCCTTGAAATGCTTGAATAGATGAAGAGCCTGCGCGAGAAACATGTCAGGTTCTGACAATACTGTAAACTCAAACCCATTAATCGAATGCAACCGAGTTCTGCCCAGAAGCTGAGATACCTCTATCGGCAGAGAAATAGCGAAGTGGGCTTCCACTGAGCGCCGAGGCTTAGATTTGTACAAGTCGCGAATGGAAGGTACGCGCTCCATCCCCGCTCGAAATTCCACCAGCTGCTCATCAGGTTTGGTCGCCACATAACCGAAGCTTTCCAATATGTGACAACACTCCGGTTCATCTGAGGGAGACATCAGAAAATCCAGATCCAATTGGTAGCGAAGCGAAGGCTCTGGACAATAGTCTGGAACTAATGAGAAGCCCTTAAGATTGGCATATCTAAGCCCAGCTTCTCGAAAGCTTTCGTTAATGAGGACAAATTCGTCAAACAAATCTTTGGTGCGAAGCCGATTGTCCTTGAATCGCTGCTGTAGTTGGCCAAGCACCTCGACCGGGACATACTCCTCCAGACCGAGGGAGGTGATTCTATTGAGAAAGTAGAGAGCTAGCCCGCTCGTGTCCAGCCAATGGAGACAGCGTCGCCACTCGCGAACTGTGAAACAATCGAGTCGCTTTCCGTGGGCGGCTCTGTCGTCCTCCCCGAATGTGGCAAGCACAGCCTCTGGCAACGCCCGATTCGTACGTCTTGCGCCCGAAATCACTATGCACCTGAAGTCTTCTTCGAGGTTGCGTTTCACACCACCTCGGAGCATCTCAATAGTCCGAATTACGCTTAGGTTCTCCTACCGACCTTTCGCTCGACGGTACATGACGCAATTTGAGCAGTGACCGCATCCTGCAGGGGCAATTTCCATATTCACGAAGTTTGTAGACCGGAGACTCCCCCTGGAGCGCCCTCAATGAAGCAAACGATAGCGGCGGATTATCGCGCGGTTGTCATCGGAGAATCTCCGAATTGTCACTTCTTTGTAAAAACGCGACAAGTTCAACGAGGCGATGTTTGCGCAAGAAATGCGCGGCAGTAGGAGCGGCGTGTTCGTGCGCGGGTGTGCACGGAGGACGAGAAGGCCAACCTGGGCACATCGGATGCCAGATGGGACGAAGATGATCAAGGGTTCAAGATCACTACGGCTTACCGCGACTGAAGTCGGCCTCCCTGCAATCTTCGGCAATATTGCGAGACTTATTGTTGGTTGCGTTTGGAGACATTGATCCGGTATTTGGCCAATTCAAACTATAATGTCCGAGTTGTCGGTTACATCTTCGAACTTCCGCGTTACGATTAGTGCTCCTCGTCGGGACGACAAGGGCGATGGATCACTTACTTGTAAAAACCGGTCGCGCGACAATCCAGATCTGCCGCGACCCGTGTGCGCGGCCATACTAGAGATCTCGTCCGTCCTTTCGAAACAGGCACGGTCACCGGACCAGGTCAAGATGCGCTCTGTCAGAAACTCTTGTTTCACCTCCGCCGCTTTGCCTGCGTCATCTCGAAAAGCGGAGCGAACAATCGCGAATACATACAGAGAGGTGAGCCCGGCTATCACCTTCGCTATTCCGCCTCCAACAATGCCGATGTGCCGCACAAGCAAGTAGGTACTGCTAAGTGCTATGGCACCCGTAACGAGATTCATCAGGGCCAGCGCCCGCGCGCGTCCGAGTGCAAGCGCTGTGTAATGTGGGACGATACAGAGCGCCAGCAGTCCATTGCCAATGGTCATCGCGACCAGCAGCCCTCCGTACTGTTGGGCCGCATGCACTCCCAGCCAGAGAGTGAGAATCTGCCGGGCGGTAAATATCATCGGCAGACAGATGCCTGCCACGATACATGCACTGATCAGCAGTGCGGTTCGATAACTCCTTTCGGTTTCCACCCATTTTCCCGCGGCGGTCCGTGCGCTCATGTTTGGAAACATGAAGTTGAAGCCTGACGCCACAAGAGAGTGGATTGGCTGGGTAAGCTGGCTGCAAAGCGCAAAGAACGCCAGAGGTCCAGTCCCGAGCAGTGCGGCAACTACCAGGCGATCCGAATAGCCGAAAAGCACTCCGAGAATCGACTTCAGCCATGTAAATACTCCAAAGCTTGACACTTCAAGCACTCCTGTTCGTATGTCGGCCGTTAGCCAGTTGCCCGATATCTGAAGTACAAAATGGGCCAGATAGGCCTGGGCGATGAGACTCATCACTCCAACCAGGAGTGTGGCCCAAAGAATCTCCACCAATCCCCAGCCCTTGATTGCCAAAATTACGGACGAAGCCACAATCAAAAAGCGCGCACTCACCGATATCGTCACCGCCGGTCGGTACCTCTCGTAGCCCCGAACCGCAGCTGTGAATACCGCCTCCGCAAAGCGAACCAACAGCACTAACGCGCTGATTCGAAGGGCAACGATCCCAGCCGGGCGAAGCGCTGGATCGACCCGGAACACATGGCCAATCAGGAGTGGGGCGGACACGACGATTGCTACAGCGCACAACAACCCAAGAGCACAATTGATAGTGAGAACTGCGATCAAAGAACGAATCGCGCTGGTTCGGTCATTGCGGCCGCGGTGCATCGATATGTATCGGGTGGCCCCATCGCCGAACCCGCCTCCCAGGCCGCTAGCGGTAGCCGCGATCGAATTGACCAGCATCCACGTACCGTATTGTTGTGCCCCGAGCGCTTTGAGCAAGACCGGGGCAGCCAGAATCATCATGGCTGGCTGAGAGACATAATCCAACACGCTGTAGAGCACGTTCTCACGTATCAGCCCGGGCGCGCGATCTGGGATCACCAGCATGGGTGGATTGTTGGTGTTGCGGAAACAGAATCTATCAATAAATTGCAAATAAGTGGAAAGAGCGTGCAAGCGAACTCTTCGGCGGCCACATCTGGTGACAGGAATCCCATAGCCTCTCGACTTTCACAATCCAGCACAATCATCGTCCCGACGCCTACACGCAGAGTAAGGAGGGGATAGGCTAACAGTATGGTGACCGCCCCCCCGTCGCATGGCGCGTCTTTGTCACGAATAACCTTCAAGAACAACAATCCATCAGAGTAACTGTGGCCGCGTTGAACGCTGGCCTTTTGCATTTCGGAGATGATCGCGAGATCGTTTGTCTCCACTCGAAGGGGAATATTACCTACGCCAATGATTGCGCAGTATGGCGTTGATGAAAATCGTCGCAGCAGATCTGGTACTGTCGCATGAGTGAGTGTCATGCTTGCACTTCCTTTGGTTGCCTGGACACGAATTCCTTAAGGCCTACGGCGGCGGATTGCGGAGGACCTCCATATCGAAGCATCCAACACGACACGCGGGACATTTGACTGATGATCTCCGCCCTGCGGTCCGCGATTGCCTGCAGCTGGATGGGCAGTCGCTCGACACCCTCCTCAAGATACAGGCGTGCTTTCCCCTCTGAGATCGGTTCCAGGTGAAAACCGTTGGATGCAGCTCTTTCGAGAAACAAGAACCACCGAGGCAGGCAACCGAGCTTGACATCCCCACCAAAGCTGGTCGCAGATAATCTGTATGCTAATTCCCCGTCCAGTCCCGGACTGACTGGGTATTTCTCTAGCATCGGAAAGTGTCGAATTGCATCCGGTAGCAGCTTCACAGGAGTTGCCATTCCATGAGCCATTAATCCTTGGGGCTTCCACGACAGGTACGTCCAATCATCCGAGATAAAGTCAAATCCGCACTGGGCTAAGGCTATCGATAACGTTGACTTCCCGGCACCTGCTGTGCCGGCAACGAGCAGGCCTTCACCGTTAACTGCCAGACATGCGCAATGAACAGGAATTACTTCCACCGCCGCGCCAAGTACACCGATGGTGATCGGCAAAAGCACATCGTTCCAGAACGACTCATCACGGGCAATGTCTTCGGAGATGCTGGCGGCTACATTGCGGCGAAGAAGGTCGAAAACGAATACGTTCGAGGTCCCGAACGCGGCGACGACAACATGATGTAGGCCGCGGAAATATGGGTGCCTGCCGCCATCATTCGTGCCACGAGCAACACGAACTTGCATGGAGAACCTGCCGCCACCATGTCCGCTGGTCGCACAGCGCCAGGCATGCAAAGTGTTTCCCAAGTGACTTGAGTTTGTTGTGAGCTCGCAGAATGTTCCCGCCAATGCCAACGTGTGACGAAAATCCATCCCAGCCGCGGCGATTGAAATTGTCCTCATCGTTGCGCATCACTGTAACTCGAAACATTGGGATGTGGAGTCGTCTCCAACCAAACATGACAAATTATTGACATCTTCGTGACAACAGCGTGCCGAAGGAAAACTTAATATTCCACCACTGTGGAAAGCCGGTATGACAAGAAAAGTTGTCTTCTTCTTTCCGTCCTTTGCGAGTACTGAAGCGACCGCTCCGCTGGGCATTCTGGCGGTTGCAACTCCGTTGCTGCGCGCTGGCTATGAGATTTGTCTTATCGACTCCACCATCACCCCAAACTATAGGAAGCGTGTTCTAGAGGAAATACGAGATGCTCTGTGCCTTGGCGTTTCGCTGGTCACCGGACCCATGATCCGTGAGACGGTGGAAATCGCCCGCGCGATAAAAGAGTGGAACCCTGACTTTCCCATTATTCTGGGAGGTTGGCATCCGTCCCTTCTACCAACACAAACGCTTGAAGCTCCCTATGTTGACTTTGTGGTTCGAGGACAAGGTGAAGACGCGTTACTGGAGCTCGTCCAACACATAGAGAGCCGCTCTGCGCCTGACTTGATCGCCGGCCTGGGTTTCAAGCGCAACGGCAAACTGATTTTCACCGCCGAGCGGCCGCTCAAGCCAATCGTAGAAATGCCTCCAAAGGCATACCATCTGGCCGACTTCGACGCATACGAGAGAGTTTGCGGCCGGCGTTGGGCAATGTACACCTCCAGTCTTGCATGTCCCTTCAATTGCGCCTACTGCACTAACGCAGGGGTTTACGGTCGCAAGTGGAACGCGTTACCGCCTGAGCAGTTTGTCGCGGAAACTGTTGATCTAACCAGGCGATACAACCTGGAGATGTTGTGGGTGGTAGATGACAACTTTCTGGTCGACCTCGACCGGGCTCGGGATATCTCCGCTGGTTTGGTGCGCGAGGGCGCCGACTTTCAGTGGAGTATCCAGGCAACCACGAACCTCGTGGCAAGGCTTTCCCACGAAGACCTGAAGTTATTGCGTCGGAGTGGTCTGCACCAGATCTGCCAAGGCGCGGAGTCGGGTTCACCGAAGATTTTGAAAGCGATGAACAAGGACTTTCAGGATTTCGAGTCGATCTACGAAAGCGCTGCACGGTGCTTGGCTGCAGGAATTCGTCCCTCGTACAACATCATCTTCGCCTTCCCGGGAGAGGGCCGCGCGGAGCGGCGCGAGACTGTGCGCTTCATCCTAGATATGTGTATGCGCTTTCCCGGTGCCGAGTTCTGGACCAATATCTTCACTCCTTATCCGGGCGCCCCGGTTATGGACAGGGCGAAGGAGATTGGAATCGAGGTACCGACTTCCTTCGAAGGATGGTCTGATTTTTTCCCCCGATACACCAGGCTTCCGTGGCTCAATGATAGCGAGCACCATAGGTTACAGGTGATGCGCGATTACCTGCGCATTGCGTTCGATAGGGTGCCAATTGCTGCCGATCGGCGCAGCCGCTTCACTCGTGCAGCGCAGAAGTCTATCTCACTGCCGGCTCGCTGGCGACTTAGGCAAGATGCGTTCGCGTTCCCAGTCGAGTTGTGGATCAACGACAAATTGAAGCAGATGACTGTGGCGGCGCTGAAGCCTGTTGTCGATGCCAAGCGTCTGGAAGCTTCGCCTGCGGAAGAGGTGGCCTGCTGATGAGAGGCAAGGTCATCCTTTTCTATCCCGCTTACGATGGACCGCCATTGAGCGCTCCCCTGTGCCTCCTGTCTCTCGCCTCCAGCCTGAGGGCGTCGGGTTTCGAGGTTGTGGTGATCGATGCCGCGATTGAACCTGACTACAAGAATCGCATCCTGAAGGAATCGGCGAGTGCTCTCTGTGTCGGTATCTCTGCGCTGACCGGCCCAATGATTCTAGGTGCCATCGAAGTCGCCACGGCTGTAAAGAGTCGGTTCCCAAAGCTGCCGGTTGTCTTTGGAGGCTGGCACCCAAGCCTGCTTCCGGGCGAGACCCTTAACGAGACATTTGTGGACATCGTCGTTCGGGGACAGGGGGAGCGAACTCTGGTGGAGTTGGCCACTGCCTTGGCGGATAGGCGAACTCTTGATGACATCAAAGGGCTGTCGTGGAAGAGAAATGGTCAACAGCAACACAATCTGGAACGCAGGGTGGAGCCGCTGGAGTTGCTACCGACTCCAGCTTTTGACCTGGTTGACTTCGATGCTTACGAAAGAGCCTGTGGAGTTCGCAAGCTGGCGTATGCAACTAGTGTCGGATGCCCTTACGCCTGCAACTACTGCACCGACATGGTTTTTTACAAACGTCGGTTCAACGCTCTCTCCGCCGAGCGAGTGGCTGGCGAGTTGGCGGCCCTGGTGGTGCGTTACCGCATTGCAGAAGTTGCGTTGCTCGATTCCAACTTTCCTGTCGACCTTCGTCGCGCACTCCAAATTGCACGTGCGATCAAGGATTGTGGCGTGAAGTTTCGCTGGACGTTCCAGGCCTCAACCGATTTCTTGTGCCGGATGAGCGAAGACGAAGTCCGGCTTCTGGGAGAGAGTGGCGTTTCTCACATGGGATTCGGCACCGAATCAACTTCCGATGCCGTCCTCAAGCTCATGAACAAGCGCCACCAGCGCGTGAACGAGATGTTTGACACAGCGCGTAAAGCAAGCCTCGCGGGGATACGGGTCACTTTCAATCTGATCTTTGGATACCCAGGTGAGACCGAGGCGGACCGTGCAACCACGTTTCGCACCATGAGCGACATCGGGCGCCAGTTCCGAAATGTGAGTTTCTCACCAAACATATTTACTCCTTATCCCGGAATTCCTATCTGGCCACAGTTACGAAACCTGGGCGTGCACGAGCCAAAATCTCTGCGCGAGTGGATGGAAATGCCGTTGGGAGCAAACGTGCTGCCATGGCTGCAAGGAAAAGAGCTCGAGCGGTTACAGCGAATGCTCGAGTATTTTCTCCTCAACAACCAGATAAGCCGTCCAACGAGCATCCGCAATCCACTGTTGCGGCGCAGTGTGCGGCGGATTGTGAAGGCCCCGATCCGATGGAGGTTGCGGTCTACACGATACTCGTTTCCCTGGGAGCTGTGGTTGGCCCGTTCTACAGAGCGACTGGTGCTGCGACGGTCTTTGGTGACCGGCCAGGAATTACCTAAAGAGCCGGCGAGCGCATGTTGAAGAGATACAAGCTGCGAGGTGACGCGTGGCAGATGTGCTGCTGACACATTCGTACCACTTGGCGTACGACCGTAAACAGGTTCGCAAGATGCAGCCGTACTTGCCTCTGGGTACGTTGTACGCGGCCTCTGTACTGCGGGCACATGGTATCACCGTGGCGGTGTTCGACACCATGCTGCACGATCCCATTACGGGCTTTCCGGCCGCCCTTGAAAAGCACGCTCCAAAGGTCGTGGCCATTTACGAGGATGACTTCAACTTTCTATCGAAGATGTGCCTGACGCGGATGAGGGAAGTCGCCTTATGGATGACAGAAGTCGCCCGTCGGTTCGGGGCGCAAGTCATAGCGCACGGTTCCGACGCGACCGATCATGCGGAGGATTACTTGCGAAACGGAGCTAACTACGTGTTGCTCGGCGAAGCCGAGATAACGCTAACGAAGCTTTGTCACGTCCTCCTGGAATCCGGAGATCCCCAGTTCATCGAAGGTGTGGTCGGCTTGGATTCGAGCAGCAGAATTGTGCAGCAGGCCCCGGCCCTTCCCAAGGCTGCGTCATGGGTCAACCTCCCAACTCCTGCCCGCGATTTGATTGACCTAGAACCGTACCGGCAGGCATGGACAATTGCCCACGGCTATTTCTCAATTAACGTCGTCGCCAGCCGAGGCTGCCCTTACCGGTGCAATTGGTGCGCCAAGCCCATCTCTGGAGACAGGTTTCACGTTCGCCCCGCGGAAGCGGTGGCGGAGGAAATATTTCAGTTGAAACAAGTCTACGGGGCCCAACACATCTGGTTCGGTGATGACGTATTCGCTCTGAATCACAAGTGGGCACATCAATTTGCGCTCGAGATGGAGAAGAGAGAGTGCATGCTGCCGTTCAAGATTCAGTCTCGCGCCGACTTGATGACGGCAGAAACCGTCCAGTGCTTGAAGCGGGCAGGTTGCGCCGAAGTCTGGATGGGTGTCGAGTCGGGTTCGCAGAAAGTATTGGATGCAATGGACAAGGGGTTACTCCTGTCCGAGATTGTTTCAGCAAGAGAAAGTCTGCGCGAATCCGGTATTCGCGCTTGTTACTTCTTGCAGTTCGGATATCCCGGCGAAACTTGGTCCGACATTCAGCAAACAATAGCGCTAGTCCGTGCCACGTGTCCCGACGATATCGGTGTCTCCGTGTCATACCCACTGCCTAACACCGCGTTCTACTCGAAGGTTCAGGCCGAACTTGGCCGTAAAAGAAACTGGACGGATAGCGACGATCTGTGCGTGATGTTCACAGCCGAGTATAAGGATGAGTTTTATCACGCCCTGCGAGACGCCCTTCATGCAGAGGTAGATTCCTGGCATGGGAAACATGCGAAGAACGCGGACAATCGCGTGGAGACCTTATGGCGGCGAGTTATGGAACTTGAGCCTGTGAGCAAGAATGCAACCCCTACGAGTTTCCGGCTGGAAGAATCAAAAAAGGAAAGCATAGAACAGTCGCAATTCTTTCCACTACAGCACCTATCCGTTGTTGCGAGGGGGGCCTAAGTGTCAGACCTTCTCTTAACCCACGGGTATTTTATGTTCGATGATCCTAAGGAGCTTCAAATTATGAAGCCCTACGCTCCGTTGGGCATTTTGTACCTGTGTTCGCATTTGCGCAGCAAGGGATTCGACGTCGACGTCTTCGACACCACTTTTTCCACGCGTGACTTGCTGTTTCAACACCTGCGTACTGAGAAGCCCTCCGTGCTTGGGGTGTACGCCAACCTTATGACCCGTAAGAACGTCATCGACATGCTTCGAGTGGCTCATGAGGCGGGCTGGCAAACCGTCGTTGGCGGTCCGGAACCCGGAGCTTACGCGCAAGAATATCTCGAGTCGGGAGCCGATTTTGTGGTCTTTGGTGAAGGCGAGATCACGATGGAGGAACTCCTGCGGGTACTTCCAGAAGTTTCAGTCAACTCGCTCATGAAGGTACCGGGCATTGCATTCCTGGACGACCAGGGAGTGCTGCAGCAGACCGCTCCGCGCAGGCAGATCGCAAACCTGGATGCGCAACCGTGGCCGGCCCGGAGTGCGATCGATATCCCGCGGTACGTGCACACATGGAGAGATGCCCACGGTCAAGGTTCAGTCTCGTTCATCACTGCGCGTGGTTGTCCTTACAAGTGCCGCTGGTGCAGCCACCAGGTGTTTGGACTGACTCACCGTAGGCGCAATCCTTCCTTGGTTGTTGATGAAGTTGAGTGGTTAATCCGTGAGTATTGCCCCGATATGGCATGGGTGGCGGATGACGTCTTCACCATTCATCATGGATGGATCCGGGACTACGCGGCTGAGATGGGGCGCCGCGGACTCCGTATCCCTTTTGAATGCATTTCTCGCGCTGACCGTCTGAACGCCGAAATGCTGGACCTGCTTGCGGACTTAGGTTGCTTTCGAATCTGGATCGGCTCGGAAAGCGGGTCGCAACGAATTCTGGATGCGATGGAACGCGGAGTCCAAGTAGAACAGGTACAAAAGGCCATTGAACTAAGTCGTTCGCGCGGGATTCAGAGCGGGATGTTTCTGATGTGGGGTTACGAAGGCGAAGAACTTAATGACATTGAAGCGACGATCAAACATGTGAAGAACTCCAATCCTGACATCTTCTTCACCACCGTCGCTTATCCGATCAAAGGTACACCGTACTATGACCGGATTGCGGACCGCCTGGTGCAGCTGAAGCCATGGAGCCAAAGCTCGGACCGAGAACTGCTGATCAAGGGACGACATTCTCGCAAGTTCTATGAATTTGCCGATCGGCTGCTGCGTGATGAAGTCGCGCTAGCTCGCCTCCAGGACGCCCAGCCAGATTCCCAGGCAGTGACCGAACTTCAGTTTCGGATCCGGACCGCTCGCGCCGGCATGACCTCGTCATACCGGGAGGTGGAAGCGTGACTACGTGCTCTGCCACCGGCGATCATCGAGCAGGTCTCGCGTTCGACAGCCTCGCTGAGACTTACGACGACATTTTTACGCGGTCGCTGATAGGACGCGCGCAGCGAGACGTTGTTTGGAATATTGTCCAGCAGACCTTCAAGCCCGGCGACCATATTCTGGAACTGAATTGCGGGACTGGGGAAGACGCTTTGTTTCTGGCACGGATGGGGATGTCGGTGCTCGCCTGCGATGCTTCGGCGCAGATGATTTCCATTGCTAGCGTGCGTCGGGCCATCGAGGCCCCGCAATCAGCTTTGCGGTTTGAGGTGCTGCCGATAGAGCGAATCGGTGAAATCGAATCTCGCCAGTTTGATGGTATCTTCTCAAACTTTTCCGGACTGAACTGCGTTGCGGATATTGGTGCAATTGTGCAGCAACTCTCAGGCTTGGTGAAACCTGGTAGACGTATGTTGCTGTGCCTTTCGACCAGGGTCTGCTTATGGGAATCGTTCTGGTTCTTGACGCGCGGTCAGCCTAGACGAGCATTTCGTAGATGGAAGGGCCACACCGTTGCGACTGTCGGCGGGTTTACCGTGGCCATACAGTATCCCACTCTCAGAGAGTTACGAAAGATATTTTCACCATTTTTTGCTTTGCGCTCCTGCACTGGGATCGGTGTAGCGGTACCGCCTTCTTATCTCGAATCTTGGGCGCGAGATCACGGAGGGCTCCTGAACGGGCTGCGAACAGTCGACAAGGTAGTTTCCCGTTGGCGCGGCTTTCGTGCGATCGGCGATCACATGCTGTTGTCCTTCGAAAGGACTCCGTTATGAACGCAACTACCGTGCGCCAGAACACATCGCGTCCCATGTCGAATCGAGGGCCTGATCTGCAGATACAGTGCCCCCAGTGCCGCATTGCCGTCGGGCAAATCTGGGAAGACGGTTCTTCGTCCGGGTCTTTTTTGACCTGCCCCAATTGTCTTTTTCAACTTCGCAGCGACGACGGAATCTGGAAGGCTTTACTGCCTTCCCGGGTAGCTCATTTTGAGCGTTTCATGCGGGAATACCAATCCGTTCGGGCGGCAGAGGGACGCGGAAGCGATAATTCCGGCTACTACCTTGCGCTTCCCTATCATGATCTTTCTGCCCGCAACCAGGGCCAATGGGCTATTCGTTCGCGCACCTTTCAATATCTCGAACGCAACGTCTTGCCCCCCTTGGAGTCTTCCCATCCTAACGGAATGATGATCCTAGATCTCGGGTCGGGGAACGGGTGGATGAGTTACCGACTGGCTCTGCGCGGTCACAAACCTGTAGCTGTGGATCTGCTGACATGCCCGAAAGATGGGCTAGCTGCTGCGGTTCACTACAGGAGGAAGCTGCCCAGACTGTTTCTACGCTTTCAAGCGGAGCTTGACCGCCTTCCGTTCGCTGACAGCCAGTTTGATGTAGCAATTTTCAATGCTTCCTTTCACTACTCAGAAGATTACGTGGAGACCATGGGCGAAGCCATGCGGTGCTTGCGCCCGGGAGGAGCGATGATCATCGCCGACTCGGCGTGGTATCGGCGGGACGATAGTGGCCGGCAGATGGTGGCAGAGCGCCAGAAGGCGTTTATTATCCGCCACGGTTTTCCCTCCGACGGCCTCGCCAGCCAGGAGTTCCTTACCGATCAGCGACTGGCTGACCTGGAGTGGCACTTTGGAATTCGTTGGCAGGTTCATTCGCCGTTCTATGGAATCCAGTGGGCAATGCGGCCACTGCTAGCGAAGCTGAAAGGCAGGCGCGAACCCTCCCGGTTCCGGATCTATGTCGCGGAGGCCAAGAAGTGATCATCCTTTTCAATCCCCGTGCCACGAAGCCACGCAACCGCAGGCTCCCATTGTCAGTGCTGGCCCTCGCCGCCGTCCTAGAAGGCCGAGAGGAGTATGCGATTGTCGACGGCAACGTAGAGGACGACCCGACTTCCATCATTCTTCGATTGCTCGATCAAAACAAGGTGGAGCTACTTGGCATAACGGTTATGCCAGGGCCGCAGATGGTCGCAGCCATGGATTGCAGTCGTGAGATTCGCCGTTTCCGGCCCGATGTTCCCATTGTTTGGGGAGGGTATTTCTGTTCCGTTTATCCAGATGCAGCACTGAATGCGAAGTATGTTGACTACGCAGTCCGCGGCCAGGGTGAAGATACTTTGCTGGAGCTGATAGAAGCTCGCCGTGGGCTGCGTAGCTTCGAGTCTATTCAAGGTATCTCTTATAAGGATGTTTTCGGGCTTCACCATCATAACCCCGAGCGGCCTATGAAGGGTCCGGACGCGTTTCCCTGGGCACCTTTCCATCGTATTCCGGTGGAAAAGTACCTGCGACCTTCATTTTTTGGGAAGCGCACGGCGGTACATCACGCCAGTATTGGCTGCCCCTTCCGCTGCAGCTTCTGTGGAGTTCACGCTGCATATGGCACACGAGAAAAGTTGGAGAGTCCTGCCCGCACAGCAGCAATTTTGGGTCATCTTGCCACCGAGTACGGGGCGGACTCCGTCCAGTTCTATGACATGAATTTCTTCATGCACGAAGATCATGCGCATGAACTGGCCGAACGGCTCGTACCGCTCCATCTTCGCTGGTGGTGCGAAGCTCGCGTGGACGTGATGGCCAGATATTCTGACACGACTTTGGAAGTTTTACGGCGGGCGGGTTGTGCGATGATCTTCTTTGGTGCCGAGTCGGGGTCGGACTGGGCACTTAAGGAAATGCAGAAAGGCATTACGACTGAGCAGACGCTTCAGGTTGCCAGTCGTATGAAGAACTTCGGCATCATTCCGGAATTCTCCTTCGTTGTCGGAAATCCAAGCGATCCCGAGCGTGATACCCAGGAGACCCTTCAGTTCATCCGCAAGATAAAACTTCTTGATCCAGCTTCCGAGATCATTATTTATCACTACACTCCAGTGCCACAACGCGGTGCGATGTACGGAAACATCGACGGAAAGATTGCGTTTCCATCGACACCGGAGGAATGGGCCACGAAGCGGTGGATGGACTTCACGTTAAGAATTGATCCTAACACCCCGTGGTTGAAGCGCAAGACCAAGCGTCTGATTGAAAACTTTGAAGTTGTCGTCAGCTCCCGATGGCCCACCGTGCAGGACATTCGCGCCCCGAAATGGAGCCGAACATTGCTTAAGACACTGAGCGCTTGGCGCTACTCGTCGCATGTCTATCGATTCCCGAAGGAGCTACGCTGGGCGCATCGGTTCATCGATCTTCGCAAACCGAAGCACGAAAGCTTGTGAACGTGGCATGACGTCGAACGCGAATATTCCGGATCTCGCAAGTTTCGAAGCTGCGCAGCAGGCCTTTGCCATGGTATCGAAGGTTTACGACGATGGCATGAACCCCATGTTGTCGCTGGAAGAACGTTTCCTGTCGCAAATCCTTCCGGAACTTCCCGGTCTTGACGTTGTTGACGTCGGCTGTGGTACCGGCAGGTGGCTCGAGCGAATTGCTCACCAAGCACCGCGTAGCCTTACAGGTATCGACGCTTCTCCCCAGATGCTCGACCGAGCCAGCGGAAAGTTAGGAAAGTACGCGACTCTCTTGGTGGGCAATGCGAATTTGCTTCCGCTTGCGAATTCGTCCGCGGATATTATCTTAGCGTCATTCCTGGTTAGTTATCTCTCAAACCTGTCCGCATTTGTTGCTGAAGTACGACGCATTGCTCGTGACGCCTCCCAAGTCTATGTCACCGATGTGCATCCTGATACTGCCGCTTCGTGCAATTGGAAGCGCGCTTTTCGAGTCGGCAGCACATGGGTGGAGATGACCACCTATGCTCATTCGCTCCAGCAAGTGATCTCGTCCTTCGAAGCATCTGGCTTTGAAGTGGCATGCCTGTTTCAACCATCCTTTGGCGCGCCCGAGCTAGAGATCTTACGTAAGGCCGGGAGGCTTGAGTCCTTCTCGGCAGCAGATCGTCCTGCCATCTACGTTCTTCAGCTACGCCTTGCGAAACGACAGGCCGCCGTCATGCATACATGTTGCGATACCGGCTTAAATATCGATCTGACCGGAGCGCGCATTGCTATAGGACCCTGCGAAAGTGCCAGCGCGGAAATCAGAATTAAGGATAGTCGAATAAATTCGATAAAGGAAACAAAACATGGTCAGCCTCAGGCTGGTATTAGCCGGGGGGGAGCACTCGACCTTCAGGGATATCTAGTCCTTCCTGGGCTGATCAACTCTCACGACCATCTGGAATACGGCCTGTACCCCAATCTGGGCCGGGGTCCTTATCGCAACTATCAAGAATGGGCCAAGGACATTCAGGAAAAAGAAAGATCGAGGATTGACCTTCAGCGCTCCATACCGAAAGATATTCGCCTCTGGTGGGGTGCGATCCGCAACCTTCTCAGCGGAGTAACAACGGTATGCCATCACAATCCGCTTTACCGGGAATTCATCGACGCTGACTTCCCTGTGCACATATTAACGAAGTTTGGCTGGGCCCACTCTGTTGCTATGGACTCCAACATATCTGCCAAGTTCCACTCCACCCCATCCAACCAGCCGTTCATTGTGCATGCCGCTGAAGGCTTAGATGAGAGGTGCGCCAATGACGTGTTTGATCTCGACGAGATGGGAGCAGTAGATGACCGCACCGTTCTGGTACATGGCTTGGCTTTGGGATCTGAAGGGATCTGGCTGCTCAATCGTCGTGGCGCAGCTCTAGTCTGGTGTCCTACGTCGAATCATTTCTTGTTCGGACGTACGCACGAGAAGGAAGCATTGTCGAGGATAAATAACGTCCTTCTAGGCAGCGATTCTCCGCTGACTGCCGCGGGAGACCTGCTTGATGAAGTGCGCTTCGCTTATTCCGAGGTTGGGATTCCCGCTGATGAGCTTTATCGGATGCTCTTTATTCGTCCTCGAAACGTCTTTCGCCTGCAGAGCGGACAAGGTTCCATCCGGCCAGGAGGTATGGCTGACTTGATAGCAGTTCGTGACACCGGAGTCAGCCCTGCTGAGACAGTCGCCACGACTGCAACGAAGGATGTCGAGTTAGTGGTAGTTGCGGGTAGAGTCCATCTCGCGTCGGAGGCTATTGCTGAGCGATTGCCGGATGACCTTATGTCAGGCCTGGCGCCGCTGGAGGTTGAAGGCGTGCTTCGCTGGATGAGGGCGCCGATTGGGAAGTTGCTCGGAGCGGCGGAGCGCATATTGGGTTGCGACATCAGAATCGGTAAGAAGCGGGTGCGTCATGTTTGCACAGCATGGCTCTGAAACTTCGCTGTTGCTGGAGGACTCTGGGCAGCAAATCGCCGAGATGCCCATCCTCGTGCTGAACGCGCATGGCAGGTGCAACTGCCGTTGTGTGATGTGTGATATCTGGAAACGGGAAGAGGGTGCCGAACTCAGAGCCACCGATCTGGAGCGCCACCGGAGTTCGTTACGCCGCTTGGCGGTCCGATGGATAGTCTTGTCTGGCGGTGAGCCCCTGATGCACAGTGACTTGCGAGGGCTTTGCACATTTTTTCGCGAACTTGATATTCGCCTTACTCTGCTTACGACGGGCTTGCTACTCACCAAGCGCGCCGCCGAAGTCTCTGAACTGTTCGACGACATCATTATTTCCGTGGACGGGCCAGCTGCCGTCCACGATGCAATACGGCGCGTCAAGGACGGCTTTCGCCTGATCCAGTCAGGAATAGTTGACGTTCGGCAGTTTCGTCCCGGCATCCGGATCACAGGTCGGACGACGGTACAAAAGGCCAACCACCATCATCTGCAGGATACGGTTGTGAGCGCCAAGGAACTGGGGTTGAACTCAATTTCCTTTCTGGCGGCAGACGTCACATCCGTGGCATTCAACCGTCCACTGATATGGCCGGGGGAACGACAGAGCGAGGTCGCACTTTCGGCGAATGAGATAAGCGAATTGGAGCAGGAGATTGAGAAACTGATAACACGCTTTGGAGAAGATATCCTCAGCGGATATATTGCCGAAAGCCCTTCCAAGTTACGAAGAATCGTCACTCACTTTCAAGCTCACCTGGGACATGCACGACATGAATCTCCTGCGTGCAATGCTCCTTGGGTGTCTGCCGTGATAGAGGCTGATGGCGCGGTGCGGCCTTGCTTCTTTCACTCTCCAATCGGAAACATTCACGAGTCAAGCCTCGAGGACATCGTCAACGGGGATAAAGCGCGGACCTTTCGGCGCAATCTGAAGATTGCCGACGACCCTACTTGCAGAAGATGCGTTTGCTCGCTAAATCACCCCAATTCCCAAGGGTTCTGACTATGAGGGAGGAATGATCGGTTCCGGCTTTCTTAGTATCGAATCTATGCCGTTGCAAGACCAGAGGGGCGGAGTCTCAACATGGATAAGATCCTAGTGATTGACAGCGACGCGACAGTGCAGAGCGTCCTGCGGCGGACATTTGCGGATTCCGGCTTTCAGGTTACCGCCGCTGCCGACGGAAAGACAGCCCTCCATGTTTTCAGTACAGAAGTTCCGCGCGTCGTGATCCTGGAACCGCGTACTTCAGGTCGAGCGGGGCAGGATCTATGCCGCGAGATTAGAAGCATGTCGTCGAGCGTCCCCATCCTCGTGCTTAGCGCAGCCAAGGATGAAATCGACAAGATCCTGCTGCTTGAACTCGGGGCCGACGACTATGTTACAAAGCCATTTAACCCACGGGAACTTCTCGCCCGGGTCAGAGCCGCGCTACGCCGTCTTAACCAGAGTTCAACAGTTGGTAGCACGTTTCGATTTAGTGACGTGGAAGTGAGCTTCATGAGTCGAGCGGTATTCCGAAACGGCAGCGACGTGAAGCTGACACCTCAAGAGTTCAAGCTTCTTTGGTTCTTCGTTAGCAATCCAGGGCGAGTCATCTCAGGTGTTGAGCTACTCCATGAAGTTTGGGAGAACCGATCCTATCCTGCGACAAGAACCATCGCCAATCACCTGCTGCGTTTACGGCAGAAGTTGGAAAAAGATCCAGGCAAACCAATACACCTGCTCACCGTACATCGCGCCGGCTACAAGTTTGTGGTTTAGCTGACTTGGCTTCTACTGCTTTGACTAGGCTAGATACGCGGATCGAGCTAACATCATAAGTAGTTGCAACATAACACTTGTATAGCTTAATAAGTGCTTCGTAGTGGTAAGCCCACACTTTTGTCTCGATAAATATGCTGACTTGTCCGTAAGTGTCAGAGCAAACACACGGTTGACAGACTAATCCGCAGCAAGCGTGGCTTCACCACGTGGTCAGCAAATTCTCAGGCAGCCAGTCTTCGTCCCTGCTTTCAAGGCGGATTACTGCCGGTTAGCTCGTCATCCGCCACGGAAGAGTAGACACACGTGCCATCCGATAATGGTGAGATACTGTGACGAATGGGAGTCGCCCGATGACGACAACAGGTTTTCGCGGCTTGCGCTGCGACTGGAGGGCGTTGAAGAGTCTCACGCGGGATTGTCGGCTCCTCGTGTAACAGGCGGGAAATTTGCTTCGCTGGCCTCGGAAGTTAGCGGACCTCGCCGATGCGCTGCCCTTGCAGATACTTCCTCCCAACCTCAGCGTCGATCGCGACCTTCTTGTTCTGGAACAGCATCACGATGTCAGAGCCGCCAAAAAGAAAGAAGCCGAACTCATCGCCCTTCTGCAGCTTGGCGCCAACCTCGGGCGTCAGGTTGACCGAGGAAACGAAGCACATCCCGACCGGCAGCACGGCCACGAGGCCCACCTCGGGTGAGTCGATGACGATCAATCCTCGTTCCTGGTCGATCTGGTACGTCTCACCGTCGATCCCGTAGAGAGTGCCGTCCGGTCGCCGAGCCACGTCCATGTACACTCGGCCATGGATGTTGCGTACTTCCTTGATCTCACCGGCGACGGGCACGTGGTAACGGTGGTAGTCGCCGGGGTGCAGAAACATGTGCGCGAAGATGCCGCCCTCGAACGCATTCTGGTACGGGCTGCCGTCCAGTAGCTGAGCGACCGACCAACTGATGCCCTTAACCGTGACCTTCGAGTTCGCGTCGATGTCCCACTTGCCTGCGAATGTGGCGTCGGCCGGCGACACGATCGCCCTGTCGTTGCGAGGTTCTGCGATCGGCCGCTTGCCGGGCTTCACCTCACGTGCAAAGAACTGGTTGAAGGTGAGCCAGCCGCTTGGTCCCACGAAGTAATCGCCGATGTTGTAGTTCGGTCGCGCGACAAACGAAGGGATGCCCGACGCGGACGCGGGCGTATCCAGGAACTGGCCCCAGGCCTCGATAAGCTTCTTCATCCAGGCACTGAAGCTCTTATCGCGGTTCAGTTGATCCCCCGGCGCCTGGTCGACGATGTAGTAGAGCTTCAGCGCCGTGGGCAACTCGTGTTCGGTGGGGACGAACGTGACGAAACCATCCAGATAGATCAGGAACGAGTCCATGTCCCGAAGGCCGTTGAGGTCGGCCGTCCGAATCGCGCCTTCGAGCGCCGCTCGCAAGTCTGGTCGCGCCTGCAGCAGTTGGACCAGGTCCTCGATGACCGGGATATGCCGAGTCGATTGTTTCGGTGCCTGATCACTGGCGCCGGAGGGCAGGACGACAAGCGAAACAACAACACCTAGCACGCATACCCGCCACGTGTTGCCCAGGAGCACGCTCACTGCTCGGTACCCCCGCCTGAAAGGTCCTGTTAGGGTTCTCGCGCCACTGACTCCCACTGGCCCTTGTCGTTGGTGTTCAGTTTATCTCCGGCGTTCTGCTACTGGCAAATCTGTTTGCCCCATTAGCAACTGTTCTGCCGGGGGCAGTTATCGCCAACATAAACGCGCGACCGCAGTATGCCACGAGATTCACGCTAGGCAACGATGGGCGAGACGGGCATGCGCATTACCTAAGGGCAGACTCCGTGCTTCGGTGTGTTTTTCTCGGGCCAGCATGTCGGGGTTTCCACAGCTCAACTGTCAGGTGACCAGGCGACCATCGGATCAGCTTCAGAATGGTCGGCAACCCTTACTTTAACGGATTAGGTAAGAGTTGGCCGTCACTCCGCCACCACTGGACACGACGGGACACTTCTACGCCGATGCCTGAACATCTCCAGTACAGCGGATTTCCCTGATCTAGTCGGGCAGCGCCTCGATGATGTTCAAATCGCACGAAGTCGAGATCACCAGATTGAGGTTGAAACCAGCATGACCCAACAGGCGGCGATATTCCTCCACTGTGCGCTCCTTCCCTCCCGTCATGAGCATCATGACTACATCAGCGAACTTGCCCGCAGAGGGAGCATTTCCTTCGGGTAGAGCCCACTCGACGATCAAGAGGGCGCCGTCTTTGGGAACGGCACGGTGGCAATTGGCCAGGATGTTTCGGGCGCGCTCGTCGTCCCAGTCGTGGATTACGTGTTTCATGAGGTAAGCCCGGCAGCCGGAAGGCACTTCGCGGAAGAAATCACAAGGCTGCATGGCGCTGCGCGCTGCGAGTTCGCCGCCGAGAAAGCCACAATGCGTGGCTCGCTCCACCGTGTGGGGCAAGTCGGCCAGCACGCCGCGCAGTCCTCGATGCGTCTTCAGAATTGAGGCCAACTGCATGCCGTTTCCGCCACCCACGTCCATGAGGCTGCCCCACCTGCCAAAATCGTATGCCTCAGCGACGACCGGCCCAACCAGCGCAGACATGCCCGTCATCGCATCGTCGAAGATTCGAGCGGTCTCGGGATCCGTCTTCAAATAGTCGAAGACTTCCATCCCATACAACTTGGTTCTCGCCGCTAGACCAGTCTCGATGCTATAGAGGATTTCCCCAAAGGGTCCGAAAATGAACTCACTCCCTCGGAAAATGAGAATGGAGCGGACCGAACCGTGCACATCAGTGCGCAGAAAGTAAGAGAGTTCGGTGTTGGCAAATGTTCGAGGAGCCTGTTCCTCCAACACACTTTGGCTGGCCAGGAGACGCAGGACGCGATACAGCGCCGATTCGTTCACATTCAGGTTACGGGCCAGGTCGGAGGAGGTCTGTGCGCCATCTTTCAGGAGATCGGCGACTCCCAGTTTGGCTGCAGCGTACAGAGCTTGGTGGATCGCCAGACCGTTCGTCATGGCCAAGAGTTGCATTGGTGTTGCTGCCGACGAGGTTTGCAGTGACATAATTTCCGCCTCTCTTCGTGGGCGCAGACTGTGACCCGAGTGGCGCACTTCTCCGCTGTCGCTCAGGTCTGCCCCACGCTATACCGGTACGGTCCCAGAGTGGCTATCAGCAGGGTTGCCAGGACCGCCGCGCAGAAGAATCCGATTAGCGGTACGAAGTAGGACCCTGTCTTATCGAAACCGAAACCCATAAGATAAGCTCCCAATCCACCAGACATGCCAAAGACGGCCCATATCCATCCAAAAACCGCTCCATAAGAACGCAGCCCAAAGTAGCGGCTCGTCAAATACGCAATAATGTCGACCTCTGCCCCTATACCGAGACCGATCAGCACGGCGGCGATGCACGCAGACCAGAGCGCGTGGCCAAGCCCCAGGAATGCAATCCCGATCCCAACTGCAGCGAAAAGCAATGCCGCGACACGAGGTGCGAAAAACTGATCCAGCAAGTAACCACAACCTACGCGTCCTATGAACAGCCCAACGCCGAAGAGCGAACTGGCAAAAGCCGCCAGCTGAGCGGAACTTCCCCGGTCGGTCAGGATCGCAGGCAAGTGAATGAAACACGCATGCACGCTCGCAGTCACCAGAAAAAGGACGCACACCATAGTCCAGAATTCAGACGTGTGGACTGCGTCGTGCAGGGTTAGCCCAAAGTCGCTCGCAGCGACCGGCGCTAAGACGGGGCTCTCTGGCGCCCCATCTGGTAAGAGGCCGATATTTTCGGGTCCGTCCTTCAAAAATGCGGCAACCACTGGCAGGGGTATCACCAAAACCGAGAAACCGAAGACAGTGTACGCGAGGCGCCAGCCGAGGGTTACGATCAACCGCTGCGACACCGAAGGAATGACGATGGCACCTAACCCCATCCCCAGCATCATGACGCTGATGGCCAGCCCTCTATGCCGGTCAAACCAGTGCGAGATTACATCCGTGTATGGCATCGCCCCGGCGCCACCAGAGACGACCCCTAAGGCAAAGTAGAAGACGTACAGTTGCCATATCGCCACTGACAAGAACTGGCTGCAAACCAGAATCAAACCGAGCAGGGCCGTGAATGGGAGCAGCACTCTGCGCGGGCCGTAGCGGTCTACCAATCGCCCGGCCAGCGGGATGCACAGCGCCGACGTCAGGTTATGAATTGTGAATGCGAGCGAAATCTTGGCGCGTCCGACATGAAATTCCTGTCCAATCGCCCTAGCAAAGAAACCGAAGGAAAAGACGATGATTGTGGCGCTGTTGAGGAGGAGCCCGAGCGCTGCCGTTAAGGCAACCCACCAGCCGTAAAACACCTTGGGCCGTTCGTTTCTCATTTCGGATACCAACAACAAGGACCGGTGGGTGCGGTGGAAGGCCCCTCTTGTTCCCAATGCCTCACGTGTTTTGGGACACCCAACTCGTCGGGGAATTCTAGTTCAGCCCTCCGCTCCGAAACAACTGTCGAGTTTATTAGGAGGCGAGTAGTTAGCGAAGTTCCAGATCGTAGCAACTGACGCAGCGAAAGGCGGAGTTCCAGACGGTTGGCCGGCCAACCTTCCACAACCGCGCGCCCACCTCAGGGATTCGCTCGATGCCAATGCGATCATTGACGGCTGATCGAATCCGCTGTTTGCAGCCAAGGTAGCGTTCGGTCGTTTGCACCGAAACGTGCCCCAAAAGAAATTGGATCTACTCCAACTCGCCTCCCGATGCGTGGCAGAGCCGAGCACAGGTTCGTCGCAGATCCTGCGGTGCCAAGACGCAGATTGATGGTTCCGAGGGCGAGTTGACGGGACTCAAGATAAGAGCGATAACGCAAGACCACGATCCTGTTGAAGGCCAAGCGTGGTTCCGAGCAGTCAACAAACTCATCGATGGTGTGACGATAACCCCGCTTTGCGTCGGTTGAGCTGAGGCTGTTCAACACCGCGGCCTTGTCGTGTTCCAGGTCGGGCAAACGTAGGACGGATTTGGTGCTGCTGCGTTTTCTTCTGGAACTTGGCTTCTGCTTCATGACCGGTTGCCTCCATGCCACCGATCGATGATCAGAGTAGTGCCGCGACTGTAAAGTCAGAGTCGCCCGTGAGAACGAAGCCGCTGGCGCGGCGGACGCTGCCGCGTGGGTGATGCCGGCAGTCCTGATTTTCGGCTCAGATAATTTATGGGTCACAAGGAGGTTTCCCCGTGACCCATCTACGCAAAATGATGCTGGAAGAACTCCAGCGTCGTCATTACTCGGAGGCTACCACACAGCGTTACATTCGCTTCATCGAGCGGTTCGCCCAGCACTTCCACCGCTCGCCCGATCGCCTGGGACCGCAGCACATCCGCGAGTACCAAGCCCAGCTCTTCACCGCGCACAAACTGACTGCCGGTTCGGTGACCAATCACCTCTGTGCTCTGCGCTTCCTCTACATCCAGACGCTCAAGAGACCCTGGAGCATTGCCGACACTCCCTATCCCAAGAAGCGCTATCGCCTGCCCACCATTCTCAGTCAGGAAGAAGTAGCACAGCTCATCGATGCTGCGCCGACTCCCTTCTATCGCACCATTTTGATGACCCTCTACGGCACCGGCGCGCGCCGTACTGAGCTCACGCGCCTGAAGGTCAGCGACATCGATAGCCGACGCATGGTCGTGCACATTCAGGATGGCAAAGGCGGGCAGGACCGAGACGTGATGCTCAGCCCTGTCCTGCTCGAGGAACTGCGCGCTCATTGGCGATGTCTGCGCAAAAAGTCTGTCTGGTTATTTCCCGGCAACCGCTGGCACAGCGGTGATCACCCCATGGATGACAAGACGCCCTACCACGCTTGCGTCGAGGCCGCCCGCGGCGCCGGGATTAAGAAACGGATCTATCCCCACATGCTCCGCCATTGCTTCGCCACGCACTTGCTCGAAGCCGGCGCTGACCTGCACACCATCCAGATCCTGTTAGGCCATCACGATCTGAAAGAAACCGCTCGCTATCTCCACCTCTCGCAACGGCACCTGCATGCCACGCCCAGTCCGCTGGACGCGCTGGTGCTGAAGAAAGGCAGGTCGTCCGAGGAGGAGTAGATGAGTCGGCCACAGTTAGAGGTGGCCGATATCATTCGCAGCGCAGGCACAGACTTCATTGAGCGCAACCGTCACTGGCTCCGCTGGACTCATCTTAAGGTCCTGCTGGCCATCGCGCGCTGTCGCACCGCCGCTCTCGGCGGCCATATCGATGAGTGCACCGGCTGCGGACATCGTGCCACCATCTCCTATAACAGTTGCCGCAACCGGCACTGCCCGAAGTGTCAGACCGGCGCGCGTGAACGCTGGATCGCGGCGCGTCGTCGTGAACTGCTGCCCACGCCCTACGTCCACGTCGTCTTCACCCTGCCGCCGCAACTGGCTGCGTTGGCTCTCCAGAATAGGAAACTCATCTATGGCTTGCTGCTTCGGGCCAGCGCCGAAACTCTACTGGAAGTGGCTCATAACCCCGCCCATCTCGGAGCCGAGATCGGCTTCTTCAGCGTGCTGCATACCTGGAACCAGAAACTCCAACTTCATCCCCATGTTCACTGTGTCGTTCCCGCCGGCGGACTCTCCCGCGATCACGCCCGCTGGATTCGATCCCACCCACGCTTCTTCCTTCCCATTGCTGTACTGCGGCGCGTGTTTCGCGGCAAGTTCGTCGCCGGCTTGAAGTCTGCCTTCCAGCGTGGTCAACTGCACTTGGCCGGAGAACTCGCACCCCTCACGCATGCCAAGTTCTTCGCTGCCTGGCTGCGTCCGCTCTTCCGCAAAGATTGGATCGTCTACTCCAAACCACCCTTCGGCGGACCCGAGTACGTGCTGCAGTATCTCGGCCGCTATACCCATCGCGTCGCCATCTCCAACCACAGACTGGTTTCATTCGACAACGGCCAGGTCACCTTCCGTTGGCGCGACTCCGCTCACAACAATCAGCAGAAGCTGATGTCGTTATCGTCGGATGAGTTTCTGCGGCGCTTCCTACTTCACCTGCTCCCCAAAGGCTTCGTCCGCATCCGCCACTTCGGCTTCCTCGCCAACCGAAGGCGCGCCGCCCTGCTGCCACGGTGCTTCGCCGCTCTCCACGCCCCTCCACCGAAAAACGAATCGGAAACCTCGACCGCTCTTACAGCGCACCCGCTCTGGCGCTGTCCCAAGTGCGGCGGACCGATGGCCGTCGTCGAACGATTCACGGCGGCACAACTTCAACTCCGTTCTCCACCGCTCCTGGCCACGGCTGCATGAAATCACTCACCCACACACCGCACTGTCGGCGCGCTTTAGAGCGTCCCGCCCACGTGTGTCTCCGTTACCTTCAGACATCTTTTCCTTTACCCACCCAGGCTCACTTCGGCCATCGACTCCTCTTTGCACAGCTGCGCCGGCTCCTCCTCCACCGGCCTTGACGGCCCGCGCCACCCTCTACACCCCTCGCTCACTTCATTCAATTTGCATAAGTCCCGCGTCCACCGCGCCAGCGGCTTCCTTCTGACGGCTTTTTCGAACGCGACGCCCCACGCCTTCTTTCAAACTTGAGCACTCATCCCGGCGTCGCGTCCGAAAAAGCACTAGCGTCACTCGTGAACAATCGCCGTGGTGCTCAGAAATGACATTGAATCCTTGCTTAGCTTTGGGAGGCGCGCCTCCTGATTCGGCGCTTGGCGCAGCAGCCACCTGGGAGTGCATAATCTGATGGTTCCTGCGGGGTAGTCCTCGGTAGGAGGCGTACGGTGTTCACAGACGCCATCTCGCGTGCCGTCCTCAGTTCAATAGCAATAGCGCTCGGTGCACTGATACTCCTTGCACCAGTTGAATTGTCGGGGCAGTCCGAGTCTGCTGCGACTCAGTCGCGAATCCAAGCCAACTCGAATCGTGAATCGGCCGGAAAGCTGGAGAACGGAATCTTGACGCTTCACCTCGAACTGCGTCAGGGTGACTGGTACCCGGAAGCCGATACCGGTCCAAAGCTGAGAGTCTATGCCTTCGCCGAGGAAGACAAAGCACTTCAAGTACCCGGTCCGCTCATTCGCGTTCCGGAGGGCACCGAGATCCACGTGACCCTTCACAACCTTCTCCCGGCTACGGCGGTAGTGCACGGCTTGCATCAGCACCCGGGAGATGCAAAAGCGGTTGTGGAAGTCCCCGCCCAAGGAACGCGAGAGCTGCGATTCGCGGCAGGCGCGGCCGGGACGTATCAATATTACGCAAGCGCCGGTGGAGTCTTGGGCGACTCCGGTCGTCCGATTCGAGAGGACAGCCAACTTGCAGGTGCGTTCGTGGTTGATCCGCAGGGGCAAGTGACTCCAGATAGGATTTTTGTGGTGGGAATCTGGAGGAGCGGATCCGACATCGCCGCACTGAGACACGAGATCCCACTTCCGCACATGATTCCGGTTATCAACGGGAAGTCATGGCCCTACACCGAGCGTCTGGCCTACACAGCGGGCGAACCTGTACGTTGGCGTTGGATCAACGCAGGCGATGGCGGGCACCCGCTGCACATGCACGGCTCCTACTTCCGTGTGGACAGTGCTGGGAATAGCGAGACCGACCACGTTTTCGCGCCCGGACAGGAGCTCACCGTTGCCACCTTTCGATTGTTGACCAACGGAACGATGAGCACGTACTGGACTCCACCTCCCGGTCATTGGCTCTTTCACTGCCACTTTATTCCCCACATCTCTCCCGAAATGACTGTCGCCAATGCCCTGACAGACAAATTCACAATGGAACACAACGGCAATCACATGGCTGGGATGGTGTTGGGGATCACTGTGACCGGCAATCGCCCACCGGTGGCCGCTCACGGTCGAACTCGCAAGATGCGGCTTTGGGTGCGCGAACGCCCCGCCGCCCATGGTCTTCCAGCCGGATTCAGCTATCAAGTGGAGGAGAATCACAGTCTGTCTCCGAAGGAGTTGACCGTGCCGGGTCCGCCACTCGTGCTGGAGCGCGGCCAGCCAGTCGAAATCACTATTGTCAATCAACTCCACGAATCGACGACGGTACATTGGCACAGCGTGGAATTGGAAAGCTATTACGACGGGGTGGCAGGTTGGGGCGCACGCGGCAAGGAAGTCACTCCCGAGATTCAGCCAGGTAAGTCCTTCCGTCGTTCGATTTACGCCACCACGTGCCGGAACTTTCATGTATCACACGCACTTACACGATGAAGAGCAACTTCCTGGCGGGTTGTATGGGCCTCTGATCGTGCTCGAACCCGGGACTAAATTTGATTCCGAGCACGACCACATTGCTCTTTTCAGCCGAGCGGGTCCCGGCCCGATTGACGGGGCCCTGCTTTTAAATGGCAGTTTGGAGCCGCCAACTTTGCACTGGCGAATCGGGGAGCAGTACCGTCTGCGACTCATCAACATCGCCGCATTCGATGGCGGTACTTTCTCGCTGCGGGAAGGGGAAGCGCCGCCCCTCCAGTGGCGCGCACTCGCGAAGGACGGTGCCGATCTGCCACCGGGGCAAGCAGTGATGCAGGAGGCGCGCCAGCTTGTGCTGCCTGGAGAAGTCTATGACTTTGAATATAAGCCGACGGTGGCTGGCGTTCTGCAGCTCGAGTTTTCAATTGGGATGCTGAAAATGAAAGTTACCCAGCAAATCGAAGTGCGATAGGACGATTTCAAAACGCTAAGAAAGATGAAACACAGTGATATCTGGAAACGTCTGAACTACCCGGTCGCCGGGTGTTGCGATTCCCCAAGACCTTGAAAGGAGGACCTGTGAAACTGGTTGATGTGCTTTTTGCTGCCATTTTGATGAACATGCTGAGCTCGCAGGCCTCCGCCGGAGCGACCTGCGAAAACCTCGCCTCACTCTCCCTGCCGGACACCACCATCACACTTGCGCAGACTGTACCTGCCGGGGCGCTTAGGTTGCCGACAGCTCTTCCGGACGCTGGTCCCCACGGAGGGATCACCTTTGTCGCAGCGAAGGACCTTCCAGAGTTTTGCCGGGTCGTTGGAGTTGCGAAGCCCGCCAAAGACTCCGAAATCAAGTTCGAAGTTTGGATGCCCACCTCCAATTGGAACGGCAGGTTTATGGGGCTCGGCAACGGAGGTATGGGTGGATCGATCAGCTACGGGAACATGTCGGGACCTCTCTCCCGTGGCTATGCGACCGCCTCAACCGATACCGGGCATGAGAGCACGGGACAAGACGGGAGCTACGCGCTCGGCCATCGGGAAAAGGTTATCGACTTCGGCTACCGTGCGGCCCATGAAATGACCGTCAACGCAAAGCTGATTGTCGCGGCCTACTACGGCCGGTCGCCCCAGTTCTCCTATTGGTACGGCTGCTCGACCGGAGGCAGGCAGGCGTTAGCGGAAGCCCAGCGGTTTCCAGCCGACTACAACGGAATTGTCGCGGGAGCGCCTGCCATCTTCCTGACACACATGCAGGCCGCGAGCGTCTGGAAAGCTCAGGCAATCCGTAAGAATCCCGGCGGGTTGGTGCCACCGGCCAAGCTCCTGTTGATCCACAAAGCAGTACTCGCAGCTTGCGACGCTCGAGACGGCGTCAAGGACGGACTCTTGGAGGATCCGCGGCTTTGTGACTTCGACCCGAAGATCCTCGAGTGCAAGGGTGGAGACGGTCGAAACTGCCTGACCGCTGCGCAAATAACTGTCGTCCGGGCATTCTACGGCCCCACTGTGAATCCGCGAACCGGGGAGCAGATCTTTCCAGGGATGGTCCCGGGCAGTGAAGTGGGCTGGAGTTCCGATGTGGGTCGGATGTATGCGGACCCACCGGACATCACTAAGACTCTCGCCACTGCATACCTCAGATATGCGGTGTTCCAGGATCCTAAGTGGGATTACATGACGTTCGATTTCGATTCCGGGGTGGCATTGGCGGACCGTATCGATGACGGCGTAACCAGGGCCACCGATCCTAATTTGCGAGATTTCTTTCGCCGCGGCGGAAAACTGCTGCAGTACCACGGTTGGAGTGACCCTTCGATTTCCCCGCTCAGCAGCATCAACTACTACAACAGCGTTCTCAATTTTATGGGAGGCTTATCCAGCGTACGGGACTTCTACCGCCTCTTCATGGCTCCAGGGATGGACCATTGCGGCGGGGGTGATGGTCCGAACACCTTTGATTCCATCCAAGCAATCAAAGAATGGGTCGAAGCGGGAAAAGCGCCGGAACAGATTATGGCGATGCGCATTCGGGACGGAAAGACGGAACGGACTCGGCCGCTTTGCCCCTATCCACAAGTTGCGACGTACAAAGGAACTGGAAGCACTGACGACAGCGCGAACTTCTCATGCTCGGTCCCGAAATAAAAGGTGCGAACAGCTTGATAACCAGCACGCTTTGGGCATGAGAGCAAATCGGGAGGCACCAGATGAAGGATCACCATCTAAAGGCTTGGCTGACGACGTGGGATGAGAAACGCCGTCCACGACGCGCCTGTAGTTTGTTCATCGTGCGGTGGATTGCCTTTCTAGCGTTCGTAGGTATCAGCGGCCCTGACCTTGCCGCGCAGGATGCCCGTGTTGAACCGCAGACCCAAGACACGCGGAACTGCGACGCGCTGGCCGAGCTCAACCTCGAAGCCATTTCGGGAGGTCCGGCGGTCATCACCTCAGCACACATCATAGTGGTTCCCGCCACGGGCCTGGAGCACTTTATGTTCACTCAGAGTGGATATGGGAGCCTCACTCCTGAGCGTGCCTCCCGCATTCGTGAGTACTGCAACGTGACCGGCTACGTTGCCCCGCAGAACAAGTTCGTGCTGAAGCTGCCGCTGCCAGGCGATTGGAATCAGAAGTTTTTCTTTTATGCGTGCGGCGGTTTCTGCGGCACCCTTTTTATGGATGCCCCCAATCTAGGTCTGGCTCGGGGCTATGCATCCGCCACCGGAAACGGAGGGCATGAGAGCGCTTTGGGGTTCGATGGCGTTTGGGCAGCAAACGCACCTGAATTACAGGAGGATTATGGCTGGCGCAGCAATCATGTAGTCACGCTCATAACCAAGGCGATCACCACCCGATTCTACGGAATGCCCATCAAGTATTCCTATATGGTGGGCAACTCAAAGGGAGGCCAAGCGGTTCTGCTGGAAGCGCAAAGGTTTCCCGAAGACTTCAACGGATTGATGCCGAGCGCGCCCGTTTACGATCAAACCGGACGGGACGTGCTCGCCGGAGCATGGTTTGCCCAAGCCATCAGTGACGGGCACGGCGGCTCAGTGCTTAACCCCGAAGCTGCCCAGGCAGTCCACAAATCAGTATTAAAGCTCTGCGGCGCTCAGGCCGGTGTGGAAGAAGGGCTGGTCACTGATCCGCCCTCCTGCAAGTGGCAGCCGGAGATGATTGCCTGCGCTCAAGGAAGCAGCGGTGCGGATTGCTTGAATGCAAGGCAGGTCGCCGCCGTGAGGCGCTTAATGACCCCGGTCACCAATTCCAAAGGTGAAGTGCTCTACGCGTACCCTTACATCCCCGGAACCGAGACGCAATGGGCGGGTTGGAACTACTTTGGGGCTCCGCGCGCTGGGTATCCACCGCGCATTGCCAACTTGCAGGTGCCGGTGCAGCATGAAAAGTATTTAGCAGACGAGAAAATACGAAACAACGTGGACGCCCTCAAGTATGACTTCGATCGCGGGCCCGCGACCCTTGATCGGTCGCGGAGAATTTACGACGCGTCGTCTTTCGATCTGACCGCCTTCAAAGCACGAGGCGGCAAGATCCTGATGTGGCATGGCTGGGCCGACGGGGCCATCATGGCAACTTCTTCGATTGGCTACTACGAGGGCGTCGTCAAGGCCATGGGCGGCCGCAGACAGACCGAGGACTTTTTCCGGCTTTTTCTCGTACCCGGAGTTCATCACGGCGGTGGCGGTCCGGGAT
>CAWDTG010000005.1:0-302135 GCA_963805245.1 uncultured Acidobacteriaceae bacterium | reverse complement strand
GTACTTCGGCTGCACTGGATGGCGGCTTGGCGTCATCGCGGTCCATGAAGACAATATTTACGACAAGATGATCGCGAAACTCCCAAGTGCAGATCTTAAGGCGCTCGACAAACGCTATGGTGCCTTGACACTCGAACCACGCAAAGTTAAGTTCATCGATCGCATTGTTGCCGATAGCCGTGATGTCGCTCTGAACCACACGGCCGGTCTCTCTCTGCCGCAGCAGGTCATGATGAGCATGTTCTCCTTGGTCGAACTGATGGATGTGGAGAAACGCTACCAGGCTGCCTGCAAGGAAATCGTCTATCGCCGGATTCACGATTTGCTTGAAGGACTTGGCTTGGAATTGCCCCCCAACCCGCTCTACGACGCCTACTACGGATTGATCGATTTCGAGTTCTGGGCGAACAAGAATATCGGCAAGGAAGCGGTCGAGTACTTAAAGAAACATGTTCATCCGCTTGATCTTGCCTTCCGCTTAGCTGAGGACCATGGAATCGTGCTTCTAAACGGTGGCGGCTTCGATGCACCGGATTGGTCGTTGCGCGTCTCCCTGGCGAATCTGGGCGACGATGCGTATGAGGAAATCGGGCGTGGAGTCCGGTCAATCGCACGCGGATATCGCGATGCGTACGAAGCACAGAAGGACGCACAGAAAACAAAGAAGCAGGAGAAGCCGGCGACCAAAAAGCGTTAAACGCGAAGCGATATCGGAGGCGTCACTACAGGTCTCGTTTGAAACCGCCCTTGAGCGCCATGGTCTCATTTGAACGAAGTGCGGAGTTATTTCCTCGAGTAGGTCCGGTGGTTTTGCTCGCAGCACTCGCTGCATTACTGTTCGCGACCGCCTGCAGCCCACCGACAAATCCGGCTACGGGAACCTCGCCCACAGGCGAGTGGCGATCATTCGAAGGCACTTGGACCGCCACAGGCACGCGCCACACGCTCAACATCGGGACCAATCAACGAGCCTCGATCTTCGATCTGACTGGATCGCTGCTGCTCATTGGAAATCGTGGGCTAGGCGTCGGCTTTCGAGCGGAGGCCATCGGCTTTAGTGACAGTCTCACCGGGATGCAGGGCCGGTGCATCTGGACTGACGAGCACGGCGACAAGATCTATAGCCAGTTGCAGGGTGAATTCGTGTCCACCGGGAACCACATCGTGGGAACGTTCCTGGGAGGGACGGGCCGCTACGCCGGTGTGACCGGGGAGTACTCCTTTCAATGGGAATACGTGGTTGAGTCCGAGGAGGGCAGCGTTAGCGGGCGCGCAATCAACCTTAAGGGCCGGGCGCTGTTAGGCTCGGCGGCGGCCGCGCCCAGCGGAGAACACAGCCAATGATCACAGCCACCCGCTTACGAAGCCTGCTCAAGCAAGTCCTGTCTTTCGGCGTGGCGTTCGGCATTTGGTTCTCGCCGATACCAGCCGGGCTGACGAAAGAGAGTTGGCATCTCTTTGCCGTATTTGCGGCCGCTATCTTCTCTGTCATTCTGAACGCGTTTCCACTCCTGACGGCCTCGCTGTTGGCGGTATCGGCTGCGGTGCTTACTCGCACCGTCGATCCCGCCAAGGCCTTTGCAGGTTTCGCCAACGCGAGTGTGCTCCTCGTTGTGGTCGCCTTTCTCGTGGCCAACGCGGTGGTAAAGTCGGGACTCGGACGGCGCATAAGCCTGCTTGTTGTGAGTGTATTCGGGGGGTCCACGCTCGGGTTGGGCTACAGCATTTTTCTTACCGATGCCGTGATCGCACCCGCATTCCCGAGCAATACGGCACGCGGTGGCGTGCTCTATCCCATCATTCTTTCGTTGGCCCAAGATTCTGGTTCCATGCCGGACCAGGAGAAGAACCGCCGGATGGGTGGCTACCTCATGTTCTGCGGGATCGCCAGCCTCAGCGTCTCGTCAGCCCTTTGGCTCACCGCCACCTCCGGCAATCCAATCGCGGTGGGGTTGGCGGAGCACTATGGTGTGAAGATCAACTTCGGATCGTGGATCGTTGCGTCGTCGATTCCGATATTGACGATGATCGGCTTGCTTCCCCTGGTCCTTTATAAATTGTTTCCACCCGGCGTGAGCAAGACCCAGGATGCGCCGAAGGCCGCACGCGACGCCCTGCGCAGCATGGGACGGCTCACACGGGACGAGTGGATCGTTGCAGTGGCTTTCGCATTCATGGTGACAGGATGGATTATGGCGGGGACACTGAACTTGAGCCTCGCTGCGGTCGCCTTCGCCGGTCTGGGTGTACTCCTGGCAACTAATGTCCTCACGCTCGAAGACATTAATCTGCAGGGAGGTACCCTAGTCACCTTTATCTGGCTCGCGGTGCTTTTTGCATTGAGCGGCCAGTTGAACGAGCTCGGCTTCATGGGCTACGTCGGAGGGCGGCTGACGTCCCTGCTTGGTGGCATCAGCTGGCCGATTGCTTACGTCGTTCTCCTAGTGCTCTATGTATTGATGCACTACATGTTCGTCAGCCAGACGGCACAGGTATTGGCGCTCTTCGACGTCTTCCTGAGCGTCGGCGTGAAGACCGGCGTTCCCGCACCGTTAATGGCTTTTGCCCTGCTCTTTGCCAGCAGCTACTTCTCGACGATCACTCCGCAGGGAGGTAGCCAGAATGTCATCTTTGTCGGGAGCGGCTACCTCACTCAGGGTGAGCTCTACCGACTTGGCCTGCTGACCACCGCTTTCTGTGTGCTCGTGTTCCTGGTGATCGGAACGCCGTGGGTGCTTTTCGTCGCGCGCTGACGCAGGGCCGCCGGCCGAAGGTTTCGCAACGTCCACAACAAATGCGGGTTTAGCATTAAGCGAGATTCCATAATGTTCCTTTCGACGGAATTTGCTCGCTCCCTCCTTTCAGCGCATGGGACCTCCAGTTGGGTCAAGAACTGCTCCAACTAGTGCTCCTGTAGAGGGTGTCTGGCAGCGCGCATTTTCGGACAACAGCGATGCCAATAATGCAAGTGTGAGAGCACACCAGCAGCTCCGTCAAAGGTGGTTCCTGTGGAACAAGCAAGCTCATGCCAGGTTGTTTTCAGAGCCTCAGCTGCACCTAAAGGTAAGTACTATACTGGCTTATCCGCGGCCGATTTGGGTGCTGCGGGGCGCCCTGGTCGGGCTCGGTCGTGGTTGATCTCGTATTGGTCCCGATCAATAAACAAAAGGCTGGAGGTTGGTGGTGCCGCCTTATCTGGAGGAGCAGATCGCCGGCCGGTCTTGCGGCGTCGGTCGGCGCAATCCCGGTCAATCCCACTTCTCGAAATCTGTGCGAGCGGCGGGGCGCACGCTCATCCTTTCTGTTATTGCTGTGGCCTTCCTGGTGTCGCGGTCAACCGCAGCGTCGCCAATGCGGGAAGTCCGGCGCGTACTCATTATTAACGACCTTGGCATTATCTCGTCACCCGGCTTCGCTGAAGCCGATCAGGCAGTCCTCACTGGTCTACAAAAATCTCCGTACCGGATCGAACTCTATGAGGAGAGCCTGGATCTCACCCTGTTCCCTGACCGAGTTTCCCAAGACAGGTTTCGAGAAGAGATTATTCAAAAATACTCAGCCCGCAAGCCCGACGTGATCATTGCCGCCGGGCCAGCGTCCCTGAAGTTCATCGCCAAGCTGTACGACAAGTTCCAGGGTACCCCAATTATCTTCTGCGCAATTTGGGGCGGAATTCCGGACCAGCTAAGCACGGCGTGCCCTTTACTGGTGTTTTGGCCCAGTTACACCCCGAGGGAACCCTGAATGCGGCGTTGCACTTGCTGCCCAGCACCAAGCACGTGGTAGTCGTCGGTGGAGTGGGTAAGTTTGACGAAGGATTCGAAGCCATCACTAAGCAGAGTTTCCACAACTACGAATCGAAGCTTGAATTCACGTATCTTTTTGACTTGACCATGCCCGCGCTGCTTGAGAGGCTCAAGCATCTACCCAGCGATACGATTGTTTATCACACTGCAATCTCGCAAGATGCAGCGGGAGACCACTTTATCGATTCAGCTCAATCGATACCGATGGTGGCCAGTGCAGCCAATGCTCCTGTCTTTGTGATGGACGATGTGGATCTTAGGGCAGGAACAGTGGGTGGCGATCTGGTGAACTGGGCCGACGACGGTCGCGTCGCGGCAGAGATGGCTGCGCGGGTTCTCAACGGCGAGAAGCCCCAGGATATCCCCGTCGTCACCAGCAACCACGCCTACATGTTCGACTGGCGGGCGCTCAAGCGCTGGGGGATGAACGAAAAGAACCTTCCCCCGGGCAGCATCCTGCTCCATCGGCAGCCGGGCTTCTGGGAGTTATATAAGCAGTACGTCTTCGCCGCCATTTTTCTTATATTGGTGCAGTCCGCGGCCATTCTTGGACTCCTCTGGCAACGAGCCCGACGAAGAAAAACCGAGGCAGAGCTTATAAGATCAGAGGAAAAATTCTCCAAATCCTTTCGACAGAGTCCTCTTGCCATCAGCATAGCCAGTACGAAGGATGGTTGCTACATTGACGTCAATGAGACTTTCGAACAGCAAACTGGTTGGTGCCGCGACGAAGTCATCGGCCGGAGCCCGTCAGATATCAACCTTTGGGTAGATCCCCATCAAAGATCGCTGTTCATTCAACAGCTTCTCGCCGAGGGCAGCGTGCGAGAGTTGGAGGTCAGGATTCGGAGAAAAGATGGTCAGATTCGGACAACTCTCGGTTCAGCAGAGTTGATTGAGGTCAATGGTAAGCCGTGCACTCTTTCCGTGATCGCTGACGTCACGGAGCGCAAGCAGGCAGAGGAGGCCCTTGCCAGTTTGAGCGGTCGTTTGATCGAAACACAAGACGAAGAGCGCAAGCGAATCGCCCGTGAGATTCATGACGACTACAACCAACGGGTAGCGATGCTGGCGATTGACCTGGAACAGTTGGCTGAGAACGTCGGGGACTCTTCAGGCGAAACAAGCCAGAAAGTCCATGAACTTTTTGATCGCGTCAGCGAGCTCGGTGCAGATCTGCACTCCTTATCACACCGCTTGCATTCTTCTACTTTGGAGAGTCTAGGGCTGCTCGTTGGCCTGGAAGCGTTCTGCAAGGAGTTCGCGGAACAACAGGGAGTACAGATCGATTTTGTGCATGAGAATGTTCCCCGTGGCCTCCCAGCAGACGCCGCGCTGTGTATGTTCCGCATCACCCAGGAGGCTTTGCGGAACGTAAAGAGGCACAGCGGTGCCAACCGGGCCGAGGTTCGCCTGGAACAGCTAGACGGAGAGGCTCCACTTGTCAGTTTCCGATCGTGGTAGGGGTTTTAATTCGAACAAGCCGCCAGCAGAGCGCGGAATTGGTATTCACAGCATGGAGGAACGCTTGCGACTTCTAGGAGGGAAATTGGAAATTCAATCGCGGCCCATGGAAGGAACTAGAATTGACGCATGGCTACCACTCAAGATGCTGGCGCGGCGTGAGGGCTAACTCGAAAGCAGGATGCACCTAACCTGGGAGAAGACGGCTGCAGAAGGCATTTCTTGCGTTCATGCTAAGCGCGCGAAAAACACCAAAAGAATAAGCGGCACAGTGGGGAGAAGAAGCATCCGAGAGGGTCTGTGGCGAGCCATTGGATTCACCTACTTATCTGTCTCACATCTAAGAGTCAAAAAAGGCGATCTAAGATCGCTCTGGGGTAAGTCTGCCGAAGCTGCCGATCGCCGTTGGCCAGCTCAACGGAATCGAGTTTCAGGGTCACGCTGCCTCCGATTCCCAGCAACCGCCTGCCCTTAACTCCAGTGACCGAACCGCGGGCCATGGTTCCGGCCGGAATAACGGTGAAACCGCCAACGTTCACATCCCGCACCACGACAAAATCTAGGCTATCTCCCACGCGGGCTTGAGTGGAAGAAACGTTTTCCGCAAGTTGAAGCTTGATGGGAGTTCCGTCGGGAATCGTCAACGTGGCGGGAACCGCACTCATCTCCTGCGCCGATGCATCGGGCAGGAGAAACATCAGGAGAAGAAGGTAGGCCGGTATTTTGCGGAGACAAATAATAGACAAGAAATGCCGCCTTTACTAGAGGCCTAACAGCTGCTCCGGTTACCGCGTTAACCAGGAATTGAGGGTGAGACCTACGTGCCCATGGGCGTCAAGTTGTAGCACCGCGCAAGATCATTGATATTCGCGCGCAAAGCAGCCCAGTATCGTTCTGCCTGACTGCCGTAGTTTCCTTTAACCATCACCTGGTTGACGCGGCGCGCGCTGTCCATGACCTGCTCCATTTGCACCTTGGTCTCCAGATAATTCGACGATGAATCGAACTTGCGCCGAAGGCGGTTCGTGCTGCGATCCAGATCGTCCATGGCGTTTTCGAGATCGTCTTTTGTTTGCTTGGCTTGGTTTCCCTGAGCTTGTGTGTTCGCTGAATTGGAACGCTGGCGGCGCGTCGTCGCTCCGCTGCTCTGTGCCGAGTCGGCCCGGCTCTTGGCATCTTCTCCGCGGTTCTCGAGATACTTGCGGAATTGGTCCACGCCGTCTTCCACTTTGCGGATGCGGTCGGCAACCTGAGTCTTGGTAAATGAGGTCGTCTGGGCATGCATCGTGGTGGAAAAGCTGACAGCGGCGAAGATCGCCGCGCAGCACAATGCAATTCGCGTCCTGCAATTCATGTCGGACTTCCTCCCGTAAGACCTACCCAATGCCAGACCGTCTCAGCACCAGGCTGACATCACGCCGCCGTGCGGTTGGGGACAGCGGTAACTGGCCGAGGAGCGTTCGCACGTTGAGACCGAACGATTTTCATTTCCTTCCAGTCGTAAGGAAATTCCGTGCCGCAATCCAGGCAGACCACGTAGGTTCCCGTAACTGAGGCGGCTTCAGTGCGCCGCAGTTTGTCTCGTACAGTGATGGGAAAACCACAATGTTTGTGGGTACAACCGAACATCCGATCGAACAGACTCATAAAGCCCCTTCCTGACTCTAGTCGGCGCCAGGAGCAACGACGGGACTCCAATCCAGCCGGCTCAACTTCCAGCGCTTCGATCGCCACTTTCGAGTGCAGCCCTTGCCTCGATGTACCTTGTTTGTACTCGCCGGATGGAAGTGCACTACAACTAGGGAAATCCCTAGTCGTGGCGGAGAAGAAACGAAGCACCGTCCCGATAATGCGCGGGAGAACGGAGATGAGATTCAGGATGGGCACCCTGCGCTGGAATCTGCTTAAGAACTGCGACGCTTCAGCAAGGGGCTATTATTAGGGCCGAGAAAAGGGATGTGCGCAGCGCTATTTCGGCTTCTTCCCTAAGATGCCGCCTACGCCCGTCTTGCCGCCGGTCTTTCCAGAGACAGATTTCTGTATCGCACCCTTTGCAGCGCTGGCAGCCATACCCCCTACGTCGGGAACAAAGCTTGGGTTTGATGTTGTCCCTTGAATCCTGAAGGGCACGCCTCCCTTATCGCCGCCCAAGCCCGTTCTCTCCGTCCGTGCTTCGGACCGCCGGTCTGCAGGTCGGCAACCATCTGGAAATCGAGTGCCCCGGTCGGGCTGATCGTGCCGGCGCCGGTCACCACGCCGAGGGATGGTATCGTCACGTTGATGGCGTCGGCCCTGGTCATCTCAGGAGCGATCCGAGCATTCAAACTGGCACTCTGAATAGTCGTGTCGGAATTCGAGGGAGCCTTTCCGCTGAAAGCTGACAAAGCACCTAATTTCGCGCCCATATCGAAACCGGCCAACTTCGTGTTCGACATCCGTACTGGGCCGGAGATCACCAGTTTGTCGAGTGGCCCACTGATCGCCAGGTCGGCCGACAGTGTCCCGCCTTTCAACTTCGATCCGGAAGGAAGCACTACGCCAAGGGCTGGGAGCATCGCTTCCAGTTCATCGACCGACATGTCGGGGGCGTTGAGTTTCAGGTTCAGCACCTGCGTTTCACCCTGGGTCTGAAATCCGCCTGTGAGCCGGGCAACGGACTTGCCGATAGCGATGTCCCCTTGGGTAATGGTGCCAACATTTCGGTCGAGGTCCTGGTCGACTGCGTATTTGACGGTCACATCCTTCGGGGCGGGCTGACCTTTGGGTGAAAGCTTGATCTTTTCGCAGGTGATTGCGCCTGCTGCCTTGGCCTGACTGCCCGTCGAGTTCAGCGATCCGTCAAGATCGACGGAGCCGCCGATGCCGCTCGCCGGATCGACGAAGCCCGAGGCTGCCAGATCCAAGTCCTTCACCTTTATGGTGGCGTCGAATGGAGTCTTGGCCGAGTCCTGCGGATTGATCGGTCCCGCCTTGCCGGTGAGGTCCGCACTGCCGCCGCCCGGCAGGTTGACCGTCAACTCGAACGGGAACTGAGAGGTGAACGAGAAGTCCTTTACTTCCGCGTTCAACTTGTCGTAAACCTGCGGCTTCGCAGTGGAGTTGGCTTTGCCGACTACCAGCTTTCCATCTTTAATCTCCAGCTTGGCGATCGAGAGGTTCTGGGATGCGCCGGCCTTTGCTGGTTCAGTAGGTTTGTTCTTACTGGTCCCGCCGAGGCTGGAAAAGTTCCAGGTTCCGTTGGAGCCTTTGAGCAACGTGATCTGAGGCTCGTCCAGCACGATCCCCGTCACGTTGAGTTGCTTGGAGAAGATGAGCGGCATCAACTCGACGCCAACTTCCAACGACTTCGCCGTGATGAACGGCGACTTACTGAAGGCCGGATCGTCGGCGACGCTAACATTCTCCACGCCGACTTTGCCGCTGAAGAGCGAAAGGCTCAGATCTCCCAGCGTTACGGGCCGTCCCAAGGCATTCGTCAACTCCGACTCGATTTTCGGACGGAAGCTGTTGACATTGATGAAAAGCGGAAGGGCAATGAGGATTACCACCACTGCCGCGACAACGATTCCAGCGATCTTCAGAGTACGTTTGTTCAATTGCATCGGCTTGCTCCTATCTCGAAAAGTTTGCAATCAAGCCTGCTAAGCATCTTGCGCAGCTTTGCGACGGATGCATCGGTTGTCGCTTCCCCGATACGCGCCATTTCATCGGCCCGAGTGAATTCCGACATATCAAAGGACGTCACGTCCGGGCGCGAGCACAAAGTCTGCCGGTTGTACTCCAACGGAGTTCATGTTGTAGTCCTGGACCATGGTCTGTCGCATGATCGTTTGAATTGTTGACGAGAACCGACCGGTGAACCTGGAACTAATTCCTTCAAAATCTTTCTCTAGCTGTGCCGTCACAGTCGATGCGATGACAAAGTTGCATCCCTTGGCTACCAGCACATTGGCGGGAACATTGTTGAGCAACCCGCCGTCCACCAAGCGCCTGGCCTGACTCAATGATAGGAAGCGATAGAGGAGGAAGATTGATACTTTCCATGACGCCGATTGTCGCGTCGTTAGCCTCGCGCACTACCGCTTCTCCTTGGACGAGATCGACGGAAACGGTAAACGTCGGAAGTATCAATTGCTCCATCCTGGTTTGACCTAAGTATTTCCGCAGCATGGAATCGAAGTGGCCCCACCGGTATTTGTAGAGCAAATACCAGTAGCCGCCGCCGGGCAGCTGTCGAAAGAACCACGATGGCCGTAATTCGGTCTTGAAGCTACGAGCAATGTAGTCGGAATCTAAGCCAGCCGCGTAAATAATACCAACCATCGCACCAGCGCTCGTGCCCGCCAGCATGTCGATGTAGATGCCATGCTGCTCAAGCGCTTTGAGCACCCCGAGATGAGCCATGCCTCGTGCTGCGCCACCCCCGAGCGCCAAACCGATCTGGATGCCTCGCAAGTGATGAATGATGCGTTCGAATCCATGCTGCAGTAAGTTGTTTTGGTTTGCTCCGGGAGCATCAAAACTAAGTTTAAAGTCCCGTTGAGCGAGCCCATGCAACTCCGGTACATACGGAGCGATTCGTGAGCTGCTGTCCAGCACCCACACGATCCGGATCTTATCTCGCCATCGGGGTACGCTCTTCTGCAATGTCTGGAGCAGAAGTACTGCTGCGCCCGTATCTTGTGGCCGAACACACCAAAGCACCAGGTCGGCGTAACTCACCAGCCGCGCCATTGCCTCTGGTGAATAGTCCGCTCGAACATCGATCAGAAGCCGCTTGTTCAAGGGCCAGTCTTTAAGAATGTCTTGTCGACTCTGGCCTTCTCCAGTAAACAATTTGAAGGGGATATCTCCGCCGGGCTTCCATTGCTCGTCGTCACCGAGAACCGCCGGATACTCGTCCAATTCTCTAAGTCGACGTGCCAATCGACCGGCGAGTGAACGGCTCGCCTCGCTGTGATGGATAATACCCACGACGGATGGCTTGGGGAGGGAACGATCAGCCATCACGTATCGTTTGAACGCGTTCACTACCAAGCCAAATAGAGCAAGTTGAAAGTCTGCATGCCTTGCTGCAAGCTGCAGCAGGTCCTTTGGCGTCAATCGTATTGCTGTTGAAGGCTCAATAGCTTCGACGTGCAAAAGAGCGCGATCCCTTGAACCGAGGGCAATCAATCCAATGGCACGCCCCGGAACGAAAGTATCTGTCTGAACCACCTTACCCAGCGAATCGTGGAGCGTTGACTGCACCCGGCCGGTGATGAGGAAGTACATGTGAGTAATTTCTGAGTCGACGTCAATGACCACTTCCCCGGTGTGAAACTCGACCCAGTCAGCCGTTTTCGTGATCGCCGTTAACGTTTCCTCGCTTAGTCCGACTGCCCATTGGAGCCGACGAAGATCCACATGAAGTTGCTTCAACAGTAGGGCGGCCTGGTTTTTCGTCGATGCTCTTCGTCTCACTCTCCTCGAAGCTCAGAATCGAGAGGACCTTCTGCCATTTCAGAAAACGCCAGGAACTAGCCCATTTCAGCGATCTTTGAAGCATGTTCTTAAATTGCATCGACGTGCTCCTGCCCTTCCGTTCTTGCGAGAATTTTTGTTTGCCAATCTGGTTGATCCCCCCGGTTGTCTCCTATGACCTCAGCGATAGAGGACCACGAACTCGCGCAAGTGAGTGGAATATGTTCTACGGCAATACTTCTGTCGAGTTTAGGACCGCAAAGGCACGGCCCGATTACAGTCCTTTCGGAATTGGCGTGCCCGGAGGCGTTACCCATTGAGACCAGCGACATACGGCAGTTACGGAAGCTCTACCGCCCAGGCAACAACCTTCCAACCCGCTTGCTCTTTGGCCCACAACAGTAGAAGAGCGGGCGATTGTTCCTCCCCATAATTCAATCGACTGGCGGTCAAATAATATGTTCCGTATTTTGCATCAGCGGGATTCAACTCCGGAGAAGCTTCCGGCAGGTGACGATGTTGGCACAGAAAGCTATTGGCCTTCTGGTCTGGCACGGCCATCATCGCGAAAGCATTGGAGTTTTCCTGCTGAACTGGGCGCAGCAGATCGTTTTCCGGCTGCAGACTCGACATCATGTCCGAGAGATTCGTACCGGATGGGATTCTCGCGAGCGGCTGTTCCAGCCCCGACTGGATTCTGGCGATGGGCGTCAATTTCTTCTGCTCTTCGGAGGGTGCCGGGAGACACTGGTAGGAGCGCTGTGACGCAAAGGTGGAAGCCTGGGTAACATTCCGTTTCACGATCCAAGTCTGGTAGAACTGCGTGATGTCTTTTACGGCGGCGGGATCACCGGCAATGCTCCGCGGTCCTTCCACCGAAGGCTCGGTCTGAGCTGCAGCATTGGTCGGAACGACGCCTGCATCGCTGCTATCTTCGATGCGGATGGCAATGATCTTCCAGTAGTCGCCCTCCTGAGCCCAAAGCAGGGACATGACCTTGTTCCGGCTGTCTCCCGTTTTTCCTCGAAACGCAGTGGCAAAGTACTTCTCTTTCGACTGTTTGCTCGAATCGGCCTTCGATATGGCGATGCATTCCTCGTCCGCTGCCATGTCCGCCGGCAAGTTCACCAGCCGGAATTCCGATGCGTACGCATTCTTTGCCGGTTTCAATGTCTGCGACCATTTGTCGGCAGGCTCGAACACGTCGGCAACGGAATTCACCGTGCCAGTGCTATCGCTGAATTTCTGCATTGCCATCAGGGTGCGCAGCCGAATCATGCCTTGCGACACGGATTGCCTGCTGTTCTGTGGCATCGCCTCCAAACACGGATAACTGCGGCGTGAAAAATAGGCAACCGACTTGTTCGGTTCTTTCGCCACTACCCAGCTTTGCAGGAAATCGTGCGCGCTCTTATCGACGCCCTGATCGGCTTTCACGCCGGGATTCAAGGGAATCTGCCCGATGCGCTCGGTGGCGTTCTCCTTTGGCGGCGTCCCGCCCGTTCCGAGCTGTCCAAAGACGTTGCGCCACCAGCCGTTGAGTCCCGACCAGCGGCCGTCATGGCGGTCCAGGTTGTTTCCCGCGCGGACGTCCGAGTTGGAAGCGGTCAAGTGTCCATTGACCAGCGCCTTAGGAAAACCGGAAGAACGATAGTCGACATCAATGTCGGCCAATTTGTTGTCGCGCGAAATGGAGAACTGAATCGAGGGAGGTCCGTTCTTCAGCCGGTAGCAAATGGGAAAGCCCTTGTGATAAACGCTGTTGTCCTTATCGCGAAAGAACTCCTGGCTCTGGCTCAGGATGTCAACCGCGTTGGACTTCAGGTACACATACAGGCGGAACTGGCGGTCGCCGCCCACACCGGATTCCTCTCCCATCACTTCGTCAACGGCGTCCACCAGGTCAATCGCGCGACCCAGGCTCTTGCCGTGCGCATCGGTGATTTTGGCGTTCAGTAGCGCATGGGTCACGGCATCGAACGTGGTGCGGACGGACAGTCGAGCGTTGTCGTAGGCCTGTTCGGGAACAAGCTTGCTTCCGGTGGTGGCGTTATAGCGGCGAACGAAGTCGTCTACCAGATGCCTTTGCTCAAGGCGCAACGCCGCATAGGATTTGCCAAGCTCTAAGGTTTCGCTCTTTGGCTTTTGGGGAGTGCCTGCCTTCTTCTGATTCGGTTGCGTTTGAGCAATAACCAACTCCACCGCGACGAGTGAGAAAAGGAGGAGAACGATCAGTCGGGTCATTCGTTTCATCGTGAGCCTCCCTGGGAGAAGGCGAAACCAATTCACGCATTACTCCGACCTGACAGTACAGCTGGGGGTTAGGCGGCACAACTAGGGATTTCCCTAGTGGCAAAAAGGCTGGGAATCTCAACCGATCATGCGCTTTGCGCTCGCTTCCCTGGCCAGCAATCCCGCAACAAAGCAGAACGAGACGGCGACTGTGAGTGCGAGAAGATCAGGAGCCCACCAGCGAAGGATAGATTCCCAAGAGCAGTGCAAGAGTTTTGGCCTGCGCTTTCAAAGCGCAACCAACTTACCCAACGAAAGTAGCGAGTGTTCGCGTTCGACAAGGCTCCTAGCGACAGGTACCACGAGAAAGTGTCGTACTGGTTGAACTCGAAGTTGGTGTTTTTCTCCTTTGTGGTCTCAAGCAGAGCGGAGTACTCAAAGCCATAGGGCTGTTTACGAGCGCATCTTTAACAGCGGCCATAACGTCACCGTCGAGTTTTACGACTACACTCTGCACATCTGCGGCGACATCTTCTACGCGGTTGGACGCGAGCGAGGTGAGGTGACCGGGACCAACCAGAAGCTTCACATCAGGACCACCCGTGTGTTCCGCCGCGAACCTGAGACCGGCCGCTGGCGTCAGGTGCACCATCATGGATGGTTCGATGACGCCCAAGAGTTAGTGGAGTACCAAGCCCTCCTTCGCGCCAGACGAGACTGACGATAGGCGGTATTTACAAATCGTTACAGTAATAATGAGGGAGCCGAAGCGCTCCCTTTTTCGTATTTGGCAAGTGGCACGACTAAGTATGTGCGCTGCGCCGGGACGTGCCGTAGTAGCATCGAATCGGGTACAGATGAATTTCTTTCCAGGTTCCAAAGCAGCCGCAGTGTGGACGTCAGATGTCTGTCGTTACTATCCGATGGGGGGCGGTATCATCCGCGCCATTGACGGCATTTCCCTCACCATCGAACGCGGCGAGTTTGTGGCGTTACTTGGGCAATCCGGCTCAGGCAAATCCACTCTGTTGAACTTGCTGGCGGGACTTGACCGTCCCAGTTCGGGCTCTGTGCTGGTGCAAGGCCGTGACTTGGCAAAAATGTCATCGGAAGAGCTGGCGGCGTACCGTCGCAATGATGTGGGCATGGTGTTCCAAGCGTTTCACCTGATTCCGTCGATGACCATTACCGAAAATGTTGAACTCCCGATGCGTTTCGCCGAAGTTGAGCGTACTGAGCGCGGGCAGCGTGTGCGCGAATCGCTGGAGCGGGTCGGGCTGGGTAAACGCTTGGAGCACCGGCCCTCAGAGCTGTCAGGCGGTGAACAGCAGCGAGTATCCCTGGCGCGAGCGCTGGCGAATCGTCCATCGCTCCTGCTGGCCGATGAGCCTACAGGAAATCTCGACAGCCGCACCGGGGAAGACATTCTGAACTTGATTCGCGACTTGAGCCTTGCATTGGGAATGACGGTCGTGATGGTTACGCACGAACGCGCCTTGGCTGAACGATTTGCTCAGCGGTTGGTTTTTCTTGCTGACGGCAAACTGCTCTCGCAGGAGACTCTCGCGTGAAGGGCTACGATCTGTTCGAACTCGCAGTGCGCAATCTGCGCCAGTCAAAGTTGCGCAATGGATTAACGACGGTTGGAATTTCGGTCGGTGTGGCATCGCTCGTAGCCATGCTGTCACTGGGCGTGGGTCTGCAGCAATTGGCCACCCGCCGCCTGGCTGGCTCGGGGATGTTTGACACTGTCTTCGTGACTTCGAAGCAGGACTTCCGGGGCTTCGACCGGGAAGATGACCAGAAGACCGAGCATCCGGAAAATGCGCCCGTTATTGACGAACCAGTACGCGACAAGATGACGCATTTGCAATACGTCACCGAAGTCCAACCCGAGATTCGGGTGATGGGAGAGATTATCTCGGGTGGGCAGACGCACTTCGGGTTCGTGACCGGATTGCCGATGTCGGCGCGTGAGAACGAGGCGTTCGATAATCTGCAAGGCAAGTTTTTCTCCGGTCCGTTGGCGGAGGAAGTCATTCTGCTGAACGATTTTGCTAAGGAGATTGATCCTAAGAATCCGAAGGGGCTGATCGGTCAGGAAGTGACCCTGCGCTACGGAGAACACCAGGCACTTGCACCCGATTCAGATTCGGCAGGCCGGCCTGCGCTCTCAGGCGCGGCGGACGGCAGAAGCAATGCAACATCAGGCGACGACTTTGGCTTTTCTGTTGTACGCAAGACCCAGAAGCTCAGAGTTGTAGGCATCATCGAAGAGGAGCCGTATGGGGGTATGCGAACCGTCTCGCGTGGTCGCATCTTTCTGCCGGTCGATCTCACCGAGAAGCTGAATATGGCCCAGTTTACCGACATGCGTAGCTCTCTGCGCGGCGGTGGCGGCAAGACCTACATGACGCTTACGGTGCGTGTGAAAGATCCCGGCAAAGTCGCGCATGTGCAGGAGGCCATCAACAAGATGGGCTTTCGAACGTTTTCGGTGCTCGATGCTACGAAGAGCTTGCGCCGATTCTTTACGGTGCTCGATCTCTTTCTCGGGATATTTGGTTCGCTGGCGCTGGCTGTGGCGACGCTGGCGATCATCAACACGCTGGTGATGGCGGTGCTGGAACGGCGCCGCGAGATCGGCGTCATGAAGGCAATCGGCGCGAGCGACGGGGACGTGAAGCGCCTGTTTTTCGCTGAAGCTGGCGCGATGGGCTTCTTCGGGGGCTTACTCGGTATCGCATTGGGATTCGCCATCGGCAAAGGAATCAATTGGGGCACCGGGATCTACTTGCACAGGCATCAACTGCCGTCGGAGGCGGTATGGATTCTGCCGACGTGGTTGATCGGAGCCGCCATCGCATTCTCAATCGTAGTGAGCCTGCTGGCCGGGCTTTATCCAGCGAGCCGCGCCGCCAAACTTGATCCAGTGCAGACGCTGAAGTACGAATAGAATTGCGCTGATGCCATGACTACAATTTGCCATCGAATTTGTGGCATAATGTAGGGCGAGGTGATTCATGTCGGTTCTCCACCAGCAAATTGGCGAATGGCTCGGCGTTCCTGTTCCGAAGACAGACCAGCAGATGCTGGAGATTGTTGAGCGTCAGCTCCCAACCTCCGCTATCAACCGCCTTATCACGCTAGGAATCACCCGACCGGAGATCGACAGTTTAGTAATTCCGCTTCGCACGCTGCAACACCGCCGGTCGCGTCGCGAGAAGCTGACCGTTGAGGAGTCCGATCGCGTACTGCGTGTCGCCCGTCTGCTGTCGGAGGCGAAATCGCTGTACGGATCACGCGAAAGGGCGCTGGCCTGGCTCCGTCGGCCTAATCCTCGCCTCCGGGATCGCACACCTCTGGAAATGTTAAAGACTGACACGGGCAGCCGCCTTGTGGAAGAGCTGCTCGTCCAGATCGATGAAGGCATGTTCGTTTGATGATGCTCTGGCGCGTTAGCCGGCATCGTGACTTGGCTGGCGCAGGTGGATTGCGTGCTCCCGGTCGCTGGCACGAACGCGGCGCACCGGTCGTCTATCTAGCAGAAAGCCCAGCGGGAGCATTGCTGGAGGCCTGCGTCCACACTAGCGCCAACGATATTCCTCCCAACTACACTTTGCTGGGCGTGAAAGCGGACGCTCGTGTTTCTTTGGAACACTTGGACGTAAGTGCTCTTCCCGCAGTCTGGATCAAGCATCTAGAGATCACTAGGGAGATTGGTACCGCGTGGCTGCGTGAACAGCGCTCCTGCTTATTGTGCATTCCGAGTGCTCTTGTTCCTGCAACTTTCAATGTTATGCTCAATCCCCTTCACGTGGATGCCCAGTGGATCCAAATTCAATCGGTTGTTAAGTATCCGTTCGACCTGAGAATCAAGAAATGAAATTGTTATTCATCCAGAGCCCGGGCTTGAAGTCGAGGCAAACCAAGTGTCTTGTTCGCCTAGCGATTCTCCTGCTCGCCTTCTGCCTTACTCCCCTGTTGCACGCCCAAGGTCGCGCCGAGTGCTCCGTCATCAAGTCGGCGATCCTCGGTCGCCCTGTGCGCTACTGCGCGTTTCTGCCAGACAGTTTCGATCAGGAAAAAACCCGCCGCTATCCGGTGCTCTATTACCTGCATGGGCTTGGCGACAACGAGCAGTCTTTGCTGAACTTCGGCGGCTGGGACGTGATCGCGGAACTGCGTCGCCAGGGAAAAGTTGGAGACTTCATCGTGCTTGCCCCCAGCGGAGGACACACGTTCTATGTGAATTCCGCTGACGGCAAAATCAAGTACGAAGACTTCTTCATGAAAGAGTTCATTCCGGAGATGGAGAAGAAATACCGCGTCGAAGCCGCGAGGGCGACGCGTGGCATTACCGGAGTTTCGATGGGTGGCTACGGAGCGTTGCGGCTGGCCTTTAAATATCCGGACGAGTTTGCCGCGGTCAGCGCGCAGATGCCAGCCCTCGTTGCCGATCTGCCGAAGGACTTCACCTCCGGCGGGCCGGGCTCTCCTGGATCTCTGATGGGCGATGTCTTCGGTTCGCCTTTTAGTCGTGCGTACTTCGAGCGCAACAATGTCTTTTACTTCGCCCGAACCGATGGCGCCGGTAGTCTGAAGCGTATGAAAATCTACTTCAACGTGGGCAACAACGACGACTATGGTTTCGAGCAGGGAGCGCAGCAGTTAGACCAACTGCTGAATTCGCGGGGCGTTTCGCACGAGTTCCACATCTATCCCGGAGGCCACGACCCACAGTTTGTGATTCGCCACTTCGGCGACGTGATCGAATGGCAATGGAAGAGCATCGGGGCGAAGAACGTTATCGCGCACTACGGAACATCTACCGCTCCCGGCGTCTCGAGCATGCGGTCGATTGCGACTGCCAGTCCGAAGTAGAAGAACATGATCATCACCAGCGGATCGTCCCCCAGGCAGTACTGCACCGCTGACGGAACCAGATAGCCCGCAAAGGCGGCGAGCACCCCTGCAATCACGCCGGTCGCAAAGCGACTATGCTCCCGCGTCCGCCGCAGTAAGCGAAACAAAAAGACAAGGTATGCCACCACGAACCACAACCACGCGGCCAGCGTGAGCAGGCCACGCTCCACGGCCATCTGGATGTAATCAGAGTGGAAGTGATAGATGACGCGATACAGCGAGAAACCGCGGATGTTCCACTCCTGCCAGTGATTGAATATGGTATCCATTCCAACTCCGAACCACGGATGTTGCCGGATTAGGCGTAGTCCGTCCTCCCACATCAACATCCGGAAATGCGTCCCGGAGTCGCCCGGACTGACCCAGTCCAACCTGCGGGTGTGGTGGATCCACAGCGTCGCAACGACCAACAGCAGCACCAGACCAGCGAATGCCCAGATCCGGGTCTGCTTTCTTGCGAGCAGGTACAACGCCACGACGCAACCCGCGGCCAATCCCGCAATGTCTGCCCGGGTTTGAGTAGCCATGAGCGTCGCCGTCAGCCCGATGAACACGATGGCGAAGAACGCCTGGACACCCCATTTCCGCCGCTGCGTGCTCAGGAACATGGCCCACGCCAGGCAGCCAAGTTGCATCAGCATCTCCGCGAAGACGATATAGTGCCCCAGAGTGCCTTGCGCACGGCCCGGCTTGCCGCGAGCCAATGGAAGGTCAGGAGTGCCTAATCCACTCTTCAGAAATTGTTCGCGAGTGAGAAATGTTTCTCGCTTGTGGAACGGCTCTCCTTGCAGATACTTGATCCGGAGCATGCTCCCCGGCGGACTTTGTTCCACTACCTGCGTCAGTCGCTCCGGAGTATGCACGGATCGGCCGCTGACTTGCGTAATGATGTCACCGGTGTGAATGCCCGAGCGGTGCAAGTCTGTAGCCGGCGCGACATGCTTCACCCGCACTCCCACGCCGTAGGTGTATTGCCAGGCCGTGAAAGCTGATGCCGCGAGCCCTGAAAGCAGCAACAGCCATACCAAGATGCGTACCTGTGACAGCCGTTCTAGATTCTGTGCGAGTACGATTCCGGCCAGTACCAGGCACACGATTTTCATGCGAGGCCAGCTCAGGTATGGATCAGGCGAGAGCGCGGTCGAAACGCCGCTTAAGACGATATAGGCCAAAAGCGGTGCGGAAAGAGCCTCTGGAAATGGACGCTTGCGCTCGATCGCCAGCTTGGCCAGCCAAAGGAAGCCTGCAGCCATCCAGGCATGGCGTGCTCCTTTGATTGAATGCGGCAGAAGGATGGCGAACAGAATCAGGAAGAAAAAGATAAGGCCTTCCAGCCGTCGCACCCAACGTGCCGCTTCGGGAGACAGAACTGGACCGTCGGATGGTCGCGCGATCTCGGATATGGAGGGTTGCTGTCCGGGCACCATCGAGGAAGCTTTCCGGGTTAATCAAGTAGCCTACACCACAATGGCATAAAGGTTAGAAATGCTGCTACAGTACAGAGTAGGCTGGGTTCTTACATCGGCGATTCCATTGGTTCCCGTGCCCCGCTTCGCTGACGTCACTGTGCGGTGTGTGGATTGCCCAAGTCCTAACGTCCAACTGTAATTGACGGCATTACCGTGTTTGATCGTCGTTCTAAGCTATTAAGCTCGGTCACCTTAATGCACGACCTGGGGGTGACTTGCATCTCCTTCGTGGTCGCCTATCTGCTGCGCACTCAGTTGGTGCACTTTGACTTTTTCCGGCGGCGATTGACGGGCACCGGCATTTATCCCTTCACCCATTATCTGCCGTTGCTGGTCGCCTTTCTGATTACGTGGGCCGTAGTCGGATATTTTTCCAGCTTCTACCGCGATCTCGAACTCAACAATCCGATCCAGCTTGTCCTGAACATCGTCAGCCAACTCGGCGTTGTGCTGGTAGTGATCTACGCCGGTTTGTATCTGTTTCGGCGCGTGGACGTGAGCCGGACCTATGTCCTGCTGATCGGCGCCGTGGACTCCGTCCTGCTCGTTACGGGCCGCGCGGTGACGTACTCGGGCGTCTCCTGGATGCGCGACCGGCTACGACGTTACCACTACTTGCTGATCGTGGGTTGCGGTCCGCGCGCCCGCGAAATGGCGACCCTGATCGAAGAGAGCTGGGGCATGGGGCTGCGGCTCATCGGCTTCGTTGATCCTGACTCGGGGAATGCTTCGCTCCAGAACCTGGGCGGATACAGAGTCCATCCGTTAGAGGATCTGGGCGGTATTCTGCAACAAGAAGTGGTTGATGAGATTGTTTTTGCCGTGAACATGCAAGAACTGGCCAGGTTAGAACCGGTAATGCAGCACTGCGCCGATGTCGGGATGAGGACGCGGGTTCAACTGGAGTTCTTGCCGGCCGCCTATTCTCGAATCTATCTGGAAAAGTTTCGTGAGGTGCAACTGCTGAGCCTGTCGAGCGCGCCCGACAGTGAGTTGCGGCTCTTCTTCAAGCGTATCTTCGATGTGGCGTTCTCCTTCGCAGCATTGATCGCGTTCTCACCGCTGTTGCTCTGCATCGCGGCTATGATCAGGGCGACGTCGCCTGGCCCTGTGCTTTTTCGCCAAACGCGCTGTGGGTTGGGTGGCCGCCGCTTCATTCTGTACAAGTTTCGTTCCATGATCAACAATGCCGAACAGAAGCGTGCGGAGCTTCACCAGTTGAACGAGGTCGACGGCCCAGTCTTCAAGATCAGCGAGGACCCCCGCATCACCGCTGTTGGACGCTGGCTGCGCCGTTTCAGCCTTGATGAGTTGCCGCAGCTTTGGAACATCCTGCGCGGAGATATGTCGTTCGTCGGACCTCGTCCCGCCGTTCCCGAGGAAGTGGAGCAGTATGAAGACTGGCAGCGTCGGCGCCTGCGCATGCGGCCCGGGCTGACCTGCACCTGGGTATTAGAGGGTCGCAGTCACGTCGATTTCAACCGCTGGATGCAACTTGACCTTACCTACATCGATAACTGGTCGCTATGGCTCGATTTTAAGATCTTCTTGCGCACCATTCCCATCGTTCTTTCCGGACGCGGTGCATACTAGAGGCTGATGGTCTCAGTCCTTATCGTCACTTGGAACTCGGCGCCATACCTCGATGCCTGCTTCGCCTCGATCGAGCGGCAGGACTATCGCGAACTTGAAGTGATCGTCGTGGACAACGCCTCGAGCGATGGCACGCGAGAGCTTTTGAGTCAGGTCGAGTCACGATGGCGAGTGATCTACAACGAGCGGAACATAGGATTTGCTGCCGGACAGAACCAGGCTATCCGGGAGGCAAAGGGAGATTGGCTGCTTTGCCTTAACCCCGATATTGTACTTAGCTCTAATTTCGTTAAACAGATTCTGGCTGGTGGAGAAGCATGTCCTGATGCGGGCTCCGTCTGCGGAAAACTATTGCGCTGGAATCCAGCCGCGCAACGACACCGAAGCAACATCATCGATTCCGTAGGAATTTATTTCACGCGTAACATGCGCCATCTCGACCGCGGAGCTGAAGAAGCTGACAGCGGTCAGTATGATCGGCTGCAGTACGTCTTTGGCGCCAGCGGTGCCGCGGTTCTGTTCCGCCGCGACTTCGTTCAAGATGTTTCCGTAGAAGGCGAATTCTTCGACGAGGACTTTTTCGCCTTTCGAGAAGACGGCGATCTGGCGTGGCGCGCGCAGATGATGGGATGGAAATGCTTGTACACGCCGGCGGCGGTGGCTTGGCATGTAAGACGTGTCACCCCTGAGCGGCGAAAGGACTTGCCGCTGGTCATCAACTGGCATTCCGTGAAGAACCGATTTCTAATGCGCGGCAAGAACGCTTCTGGATGGCTATGCTGGCGATTGTTTCTGCCGGTGGCGTGGCGCGATATGATGACTTTCGGCTACGCGCTGCTGCGCGATCAACGAATGCTTTCCGCACTGGCTTATCCCTGGCGCGTACGTGAGAGTGTCCGCCGCAAGCGGGCGATCATCCAGGCGCGCCGCAGGGTTTCGGACCGGGATTTGCTATGGTGGTTTTGCAATACTCCGCGCGCAATAGACGTGGAGAAGGTGGTGGTCAGCGGCCCATTGCCGGTGGCCGGCGGCTAGAAGTCGCAAATAAAGATTCTGCAATGACGCCCCGAGCAGAGCGCGAACAGCGAAAAGCGGCCCAATGAAAATTGCCATTGTCGGTACACGCGGCATCCCCAACCGCTATGGCGGGTTCGAGCGCTTTGCCGAGCAGATCAGCTCACGCTTTGCCGACCAGGGACATGAGGTCACCGTGTACTGCCGCAAGGCCTTCGTCCGGCCAGATGACGTGTATGACCGGCGGATACGCCGCGTGACGGTTCCCAGCCTTCATCAAAAGCACCTCGACACCTGGGTCAGCACGCTTTTCGCAGCCGTGCGCGTCGCCTTCAGCGATAACGATGTCGTGCTGCTATGCAACGTGGCCAACAGCCCGTTCGCTTATATTCCTCGGCTGCTCGGTAAGCCGGTGGTGCTGAACGTGGACGGTCTCGACCGCAAGCGCGAAAAATGGAAGGGCCTGGGCGCACAAGTACTGCACTTCTGCGAGTGGATGTCGTCGTTCAGCGCGACTCGCCTGGTGACGGACGCAAAGGCGATTCACGATTACTACCTCACGAAATATGGCAGCGAGTCTACGATCATCGGCTACGGCTCCGAGATGCCGGTAGGCGATTACAGCCTGAACGGCTTCAATCTCGAGTCAGGGCGCTACGTGCTGTATGTCAGCCGTCTTGAGCCGGAGAACAACCCCGATCTCGTGTTGCGAAGTTGGCGCAAGGTACGCAGCGACTGGCCGCTTGTCATCGTCGGTGATAATCCGTACGATCTTGGCTACCTCGCCCGGATGAAATCTTTAGGTGATCAGCGCGTCCGTTTCACGGGCGCGATCTACGGTGACGGATATTGGGCATTGCAGAAGCACGCAGGCGTCTTCGTGTTCGCCTGCGAGATCGGCGGAGTTCATCCAGCGCTGATCGAAGCGATGGCTGCCAACAACGTAGTCCTCTATCTCGATACCCCAGAGAACAACGAAACGGCGGGCGACGCTGGCGTGAAGTATGAGAAGTCGGAAGAGGACCTCGCAGGGAAGCTGCAGTCGTTGCTCGACGATCCTGCCGCTCGCCAACAGTTGGCTGCATGTGCCAAGCAGCGCGCCGACGCGCTGTACCGGTGGGAAGCCATCGCGGAGAAGTACGAGAAACTGTTCCAGGGACTCATCAGAAAGAAGTGATGCAATGAAAACCTTGAACCAAAGGATCAGAGCAACGAGTCCCGCGCGCCGTAAGAAAATTGCGCGCCGTGCGGCCCAACTCATTGCGGAGGAGATGTCGCTGCGCGAACTGCGCCGCGCGCACAAGTTGACCCAGGAACGCATCGCGGAAACGCTGGCATCGGTCAGGACCAGGTTTCCCGCCTGGAACAGCGCAGCGATCTTCTGCTCTCCACCCTCCGCAGCTACGTGGAAGCTATGGGAGGCCGGCTGAAGATTGTCGCGGAGTTTCCCGATCAGGGGGCGGTTATGCTATCGGGCTTTGCTTCGCTCGGGACAGAGGAGACACGGGCCGCCACTGCCACTCATGCGAAATTGGCCTGAGAGGGGCAGCCGGTGCCGCCAAATTGGGTGAGTGGAGGATAATAGTTGCATGGTCACTCCTCGTAGGCGGTCGCGCTTGACCAGGGTGCTGCTGGATTTGGCTTGGGAGCGCTTCTACGCTTGTGATGTCTGCGACAAGGAAGCGCCGATCTTCATCGAAGAAGCACTCGCTCCATTGCGCCTCAAACAAAGAGAGTCTAAGCGTCTATTGCGGCAGCTCACATGCCCGTGCTGCGAATCCCCAGTGCGTGCAGGGACTTTTGTCGTCCCTCGGGACTCCGGCGAACTCCGGCGAGCGAGATTCGCAAGAAAATTCGAGGAGGAGTACGGTACGCTAGCGAGTGACTTTCGCGAGTTCCTGATCGAGCATCCTAGGCTAGGTGCGGAACACCGGTTCGGCAAATTGCTCTCCAAGGTCATGAAGAGCGCCCGCACGACAGCAGTTTATCCCTCGATTTGGTATCGCGCCGAACCGCTCGACCGCAAGCCACCGCATGATAATCGTTATAACGAAACTGGACAAAAAGCCTGGTACCTCTCCGGAGACGACAAAACGGCTGCCGTAGAGGTAATGCGGGAGCCTAAGACTCACACGAAGGTCCGGATATACGAGATCGAACTTGGTGAGCCGGTTGAGATGCTCGACCTGCGCTCTCTTGTCTGGGGAGAAGATCCCATTCGGCAGTGGATTCTGCGAAACCTTGTAGATAATGGTTTCCTCTCCGAACCGTGTAAGGATGAAAATAGCACGCCGGAATACCTCGTGACCCAGTTCGTTGCCGATCTAGCCCGCGCCAGAAAGATCCGTGGAATTCAGTACGACACCACGCGGACGTCTCCTCAGAACAATCCAAACGCCGGTGGCCACAACCTGGTCATCTTTGGCCCAAGGCCCCAGCACTTGGTCAGAAGTCAGTCGGTGGTTGAGTTCGGCGAGTTAGGTCAACTTGAGGATGATCCCTTCTGTCCAGAGCTATGGCCGCTGAGAATCGTGTCGACCGCCGGCTAGCGTATTGTTCGCTTGGCTGTGTCCTTTTCCGAACAGGCATGTAGGATCATCGCGACTGGGGAGTTGCGGCCGATTACACCCTCTCGATCGTCACCGCATTCAGCACCACATCCTTGTTGGGCTTGTCCTGGCGGTTGCGCGGGAGCTTGGTGATTTTGTCCACCACGTCTTGGCCCTCTACGACTTCGCCGAAGATGGTGTGATTACCCGTTAGCCATTGGGTGGCCGCGACGGTGATGAAGAATTGCGAGCCATTGGTGCCAGGACCAGAGTTCGCCATGGCCAGCTTGCCCGGCTTGTCGAACTTGTGCGGCGAGCCCTTGGTCTCGTCCTGGAACTGGTAACCGGGGCCGCCCATGCCGGTGCCGGCGGGGTCTCCGCCCTGGACCATGAAGTCGGGAATCACCCGATGGAAGATGGTGCCATCGTACAGGCGAGCTTTGCTCTTGCTCTTGGTGTGCGGGTGGGTCCATTCGCGGGAGCCTTCTGCTAGCTCAATGAAGTTTTTCACCGTGATGGGGGCTTCCTGTTCGAAGAGGCGGCAGACAATGGTTCCTTCGGAGGTGTCCAGGGTTGCATAAACGCCGGGTTGCCGGGCCATGATGATTCCTTTCGTTGATGGCTGAAGTAATGAACGGCTCCGGGTGGGGAGCTGGTACAGCTCGGGTGAGACTGCTTTCACTATTCTAACCCGGATACAGGGTTGTGCTAACCGCCGCCATCGCTGTTACTCCATTGTCTTTGGCCGAAGCCGCCATTGCGGCAATTGCGGAGATAGTGCGGGGCATCGCGACTGATCTCACCGGTTTTCCCCCAGCCCTCGCCGAGCCGCGTGATTTCGGTGCGATTCAGGCCGGCCGCCATGTTCCGTTCGTGCGCCTCTCGCTGATATTGAACTTCACCGAGTTGGTGCCGACATCGATGACTGCGTAACATTGAGACACTCCGGTTGCGCGACGAAAGTGTGGAGACGCACGAGAGTCCGCGCCAGACGCGAAGCTTAGTGCTAATTGCACTCTGCTTCCAATACGTGACCAAACTTCGATCGCTCGTACCCGAGACTGCCGGCCGCACCCGACAGCTTCATTTTAGAGTCGAATTTAGAGAATCTCCCGTTGAGGTCATTCTAGATATCGCAAAGCAGACCGCCGACCTGGTCGCGCTCGATGTGTCTAATCGGGAACATTGGAGGCTGCGCCTGCCCGACAAGGATTACAAAATTGTCTCCGAAGCCAGTTGCCCTGTATTGACAGTCCGAAGGACTGCTGAGATAGGAAGCACATCACGGTTTTGACCAGCGGCGCTGATGCGCACAGGCGCCCCTTCTTCAATCTAACGCTTCGGGAAGCAGGCATTCCTCGGGTGGCTTGTCGTCGCGAAGCCCCAAGAAGACCGGCTGACGCAGCTTTCTGTCGGTGGTCCATTCCTGAAAAGCTATCTGCGCGACCAGTCGGGGAGCGAGATAAGTTACGCCAACTTCTCGGGGTGGATTGATTACGGTTGGGTTCTTCCGAATCAGGGGTTGGAAAAGCTGAAAGAGCGAACCAAGTGTCTTCCTGGAGAAACCTGTTCCAACCTTGCCTATGAAATTTAATTGTCCGCGTTGATAGGCGCCCAGCAGCAATGCTCCAAAGTGGAGTCGAGAACCGCTCGGAGCAGTGTACCCCACGATGACAAACTCCTCTTCCTGGTGTACCTTCACCTTCAGCCATTTAGTTGATCGTTCTTCGATATAAGGAGACGAGAAGTCCTTCGCGACGAGTCCCTCGTAGCCCTTCTTTCTTGCCAATTGAAACGCCTGAAAGCCGTCACTTGCCAGCCGCTGGGAAGGAAAGATCCTGTCGGTTTTCCCGACCGCCGCCTCCATAACTGCGCGGCGGGCAGAAAGGGGCTCCTTGCGCAAATCCCGTCCATTCTCGTAGAGGCAGTCGAAGACCGCATAAGAGGGGACCAGATTTCCTTCTTGCAGAAGTTGAAAGCGGGATACCCGCTGGCGATCGAAAGCTACAACTTCGCCGTCCAGGAGCAACGTGGACGCCGGGAGCTTGGCCACGGCATTGGCGACCGCTGAAAAGACCCGCGTACGATCTTTTCCGTTCCTTGAAACGAGGGTCACTTGCTTGCCCTCCTTGTAGGCGAGGATTCGGTAACCGTCGTATTTTTCTTCGTAAATCCAGCCTGGCTTGTGAAATGGTCGTTGCACCAGAGTCGCCAGCATGGGGCGAACGCGAAAAGGGATGCGGTTTGCCAAACTACCTCCTTTGACTCGCCAAGCTCTTCGTTGCTCGTGACTTGGACAACCTGCTGGCTGCCTTGGATTCAGTTCTGGCTTCGAGGCGTGGCATCAGCCCGTTTATCCATACATGGAGGCGATCTAACGTTCTTCGGACTCCTGCAGACCGCCACAGGGCCAAAGGTGTAGATGTGGATTACAATTCAGGTGCCTGAGGTGTGCTCACTGTGCAGCCACGTATCGAACGATGCCAGCAAGACGAGTTTACACCTCAGCAACCAAGGAGCGGAAATCATGAAGAAGGCCACGAAGGAAACCCTTGAGCGCGAACAAGAGGCTTCGCTGATCACCCCTACCGACCTGAAAGCGGCGGCGACCAGGGATATCGCAGGGGCCATGAATGCCATCCTAGCGGACGTGTTTGCGCTTTACCTAAAGACCAAGAATTTCCACTGGCACATGAGTGGGCCGCATTTTCGTGACTATCATTTGCTACTCGACGAACAAGCCGACCAGCTTTTCGCAATGACCGATCCGATCGCCGAGCGCATCCGCAAGCTGGGTGGCACAACGCTCAGGTCCATCGGCCACATTGCTCGCACACAACGTGTGCTGGACAATGATGCCGAGTACGTCGAGCCGGAGGACATGCTCGCCGAGCTTCGCGACGACAGCCAGACCCTTGCCGCGCGCCTGCGCGAGGCCCATAGCGTCTGTGAAGATCACAACGACATTGCCACAGCCAGCCTCGTCGAAGTCTGGATTGACGAAACTGAACGGCGCACCTGGTTCCTGTTCGAAGCAAGCCGTCATATGGATTCCACCGGACATTAAAGAGCCGCTGGATTGGCAGTCGTGGCAATTGAGCTCTGTGCCTTGCTGCGTCCTGACCTGGACAGAGAGTGCCCATTGTCGTTTCCGGCAGCGTCAACGGCCTCCGACTGGCGCTCACAAATGTGCCATTCGGAAAAAGTCGAGCAGCACGGTCACTGACGAAGAGGAGAAGAAGCAAACGAGAGCCTGGTAGTAGTGCGTGACGATTTCCAGGCCTCAACTAGCAACAAGCAACTCAATTCCTCCCAGCTATCTCCGCGCTCGAAGCACTCGCTAGCCCGCCCACCGCGAGCCTCCGCCGGAGTCACAGGTTGCACCAACAATGGGCCAAAGACGGTGCAAGATGAGCCCTGCAGCTCGCAAGCGAATTTCAGAGGCGATGGAACTTCGAGACTACGGCCGGCGTTGGGAGATATCATCACACAATCGGTTGCATAGCCGGGGAGTGCTCAGCAATGCCTTCCTCATCCTTCAGAAAAACACGCCAGTGGCGCAACGAGTGGTAAGTCTCCGGTACCAGAGCCTTCGCTCGCGGAGCGAGCGCGCACCCTGATGCACTCGGGCCGCTTTTGTAGTCTGTCGACCCTCTCGCGGAAACAACCGGGTTTCCCTTCGGATCTAGCTGGCCTGCACCGTAAAGCCATAGGTAACCCTCTGGGCTGTAGGATGCAGTCAAGCCGTTGTAGTTCGAAACAGCGCCACTGGAGTACTCCTCCACCGCTCCGAAGATGGGGTGGCGTGTCGGAGAAACAGAGACAAAACTTGGGGAGCCCAAAGGCTCCCCAAGTACTGCAGTTTTCTCAGTCTGCCTAGAAGAGCAGCTTGAGGGCGAACTGGATGTTGCGCCGCTCGTCCGGAAGCGTGCTGTTGAACGATCCCGCGCTGGGCGAACCGTTGACGGCGTTGATCGCCGTGACTCCAGTGCCGTTCTGGATATCGAGGTTGGTCGCCTGGATGTACATGTTGTGATGGTTGAAGATGTTGTAGAACTCGCCGCGGAACTGCATGGTGTACCGCTCCGTCAGCTTGAAGTTCTTCATAGCCACGAAATCAATGTTCCAGAAGCCTGGAGATTGATAGCCGTTGCGCCCTGGGACGCTCTGACCGTTTTGCGTGTACACGCAACCCACGCCGAACAGTCCACTGCAAACTGGCACTGCCAGAGCGTTTCCGTTACCAGCGGGCAGGCCACTCGCATCCAGCGGAAGCGAGAGGTACGTAAACAAGTTCGGCGACCCCGGAATTGGATTGCCGGCATCGGCATGTCCAGATCCCGCAACCGGGGCTCCGGGCACGTAACGTGGGCACGTAGTTCCTGAGGAACCTGTCAGGTTGGTGCAATCATAGATCGAGAAGGGATAGCCCGAGTGGACCTTAAAGACCGGCGACATGCTCCAGCCTCCAAGGGCCTGCCGAGCGAATGCATTGCTCGAGTGCTTCATCCAAGGCAGGTCCCACACACCGCTGACCACGAAGCGCTGACGCGTGTCATAGTCAGAGCTACCCTTGTCTAAGCCCGGATCAAACGCATTCAGATAACCCAAACCGTAGAACGAGGAGTAACCACCGGAGAAGGTGTCAGAAAGATTGTCAATCGAGTGCGACCACGTGTAGTTGGCAACTAATTGTAACCCCTTATTGAAGAGGTTGTTGGTCGAAAACTTCACGTTGACGCCGTTGTAGTTGCTGAACCCGCTCCCCCCGCGATAGTTGATGTTGGTGTACTGATAGTTGAGGCGGTTGGCCGCACGGGCATCGCCCAGGAAAGCCGAGCCGTAGCCCGGATCGTTCAGGTTGGCGATGTCGTACAGACCGGTGCCGGTAGACCCTGAGTATTCCAACGACAGCACCGAATTGCGCATGATCTGCCGATCAATCGATGCGGACCAGAACTGCGTGTAGGCGGTCGGCAGGTTCTGCTTGACCGCGCGCAAGCTGGTTCCGGGCAGAGCTGTGGTACCAGTGCCGGCCAGAGGACCTGAGTTGTCGGTGAAGATAGGTAACACCGGCACATCTGAGCCCGCCACCAAGCTGACCACGGCGTAGTTCGGCGGATTCTGGATCACGTTGAAAGTCACGTTGCCGTAATTCCGCTCATAGCCCATGCCATATCCACCGCGGAGGCTGGTGCTTCCATCACCGAACACGTCCCAAGCAAAGCCGACCCGCGGAGCGAAGTTGTTGGTGTCCTTCGCCCACAGGCCGCCCACAGGGCTCTGATCAGCAATCTGCACCGTACCATTGCGGACCTGCTGATACAGGTTCGACCCGGAACCCAGATAGAAGTTGGAATCCAACGCCGGATTGGCATTGTGCTGTACACCGTAGTACTCCCAACGAAGACCGAGATTCAAGGTCAGCCGTGGACGTACTTTCCAGGAATCCTGAACATACCAGGCTCCGTCGTTGTAGCGGTTGTTGCGACCAAAAGCCGGGGGACCAACCGGCAAGGTCAGTGTGCAGGCGGGAGTTACGATGGTGGTTCCGGCTGCGTTCTTCGAGCACGGGAACTTACCTTGCGGATAGGAAGCGCCCTGGAACTGGAACAGTTGCCCCGCGACAAGGTTGGCTGCGGCATCAGAAACACTGCCGCCCGAAGACAGCGATTCGACTGCGTTCTCGTAGGCGCCAAACACGCGGTTGTCACGAGTCTGGATGTAGTCACCGCCAAACTTGAATTGGTGTTTGCCTTTGGTCCAGTTGAGGTCTTCATAGAACTGATAAAGGTTCTGCGGACCGCCGATCGGGATGGCGACGCCCGGGTTTGTTTCCGAGTAGCCCGGAAATACCAGTGACCCGTTCGTTCCCGGCAAGGCCGGCAGCGCCGTCGCTGACGTGTACAACGTGGGGCTAACGGGGTTCGCGCCCAGCGGTGATAGCACGTTCAGACGGTTGTAAGTAACCTTTGACGAACTTACAAAGTTCGGCGTGAATACGTGCGTAAAGTTGATGGTTAGGTTCTGGTTAAAGAGCCTTTGTCCGGTGTCATAGCCCAGGTAGGGGCTGGCGTTGACTGTGCCAGGGAAATCATCCTCGCTATAAAGAGCATAGCGGCCGTAAAGGGTGTTCTTGTCTGAAATGTTCCAGTCAACGCGGTTCACCGTGCTGTACGTGTTTTGCGGAAATCCGCCGCCGGAGTCGGAAGGAATCGTGTATTGAACATACTGTCCAAATGGAGCATTACACGGCAACGGCGCCGGACAGTCGCCGCCATTCGCTTGCTGCCAGTTGACATGCTGCAGAACGGCTAAATCGGGGCGCAGATGACTGCCAAAGTCGTTGAAGAATGACTTCGTATTGCCATTAACTTGAGGCAGGGCCAGGAACGCCGGGTCAATAATGTCCTGGGTGACCGTTGCGCCACTGCGTATCCGCGTCCATTCCGTGCCGCTGAAGAAGAACAGTTTGTTCTTGACGATCGGACCGCCAATCGAGTAGCCGAACTGGTTGCGCGTGAAGCCCGGCTTGGCGATGCCGTTGGCATCATTGTTGTAGGTGTTGGCCGCCAGCGCCGATAGACGGCTGAACTCATACAATGATCCGTGAAAATCGTTGCTGCCAGACTTGGTCGCCACGTTGACTACTCCGCCGCCGGCACGGCCATATTCCGCGGTGAAGTTGTTTGTCAGAACGCTAAACTCCTGCACCGTGTCGAGCGGAACGCTCTGCCCCACCGTGGCCGTAAACAAATCCACGTTCTCTCCGCCATCCAGCAGGATGTCAGTATTGGCAGAGCGAGCGCCGTTGATGGAATAACCAGCGCCACGATCGCTGTTGTTGTCTTCGGTAACATTTCCGGCAGTCGCAACCAAGTCATAGGGGTTGCGCGTAAGGGTAGGTAGATCTACCATCTGCTTGGAGTTAATGGTCTGGGATAAGGTCTGGTTTTCGGTATTGACGACTGCCGTTTCCGCCGAGCTGGTCACGTCCACCGTGGTAGATGCGCCGGTCACCGCGAGCTTTGCCGACACCTCGTTCACGGATCCGACCCCCACCTTGATCTGATGGGTATACTTCTCGAAACCCTTCGCCTCGATTGTGATGTTGTAAAGCTTAGGTGGCAGATTGGTGATGGCATACTCACCAGCCGACTCTGTGGTCGTCGTACGAACCAATCCAGTATCCACCGAGGTTGCCGTGACAGTTGCACCTATGACGACTGCCCCGGTTTTGTCAGTAACAATACCATTGATCGCGCCTGACTCGGCCTGGCCAAAGGCCCAGACTGAGATTAGGATCAGGATCGCGAACAAGGAAATCAATCTCACTATTCGACTCATTGCAACTCTCCACACCAAATTGTTGGGTAACGTGTACACGCAGTTTTAGAAGGGGACATTTAACGCCTCCTTATAAAACAGTTGCATCGTATGTTATTCGGGTGTTAGCTCGATTTAAATACCTAATGCCGCCAAATATAGGACACAAAAGGACATTAACGGTCAAGGAGCGCTAGCGAGCTCAGCGATCGTGAACTTTTTGATATCACAGAGGAGTCCAGTGATAATGCTATGCACAAAGAGAGGTGTAGCGATTGAGATTACTGGTCATGCTCAAACAAAACATGGGATCAGCCGGAAGATCGCGAAAGAGACAGCAGGATGCGACACATAGGAGGCCTCGGTCGAGCAATTCAACGTAGGGACAAGTCTAGTCTTCCTGCTGCACAATGTAACCAATCAATACCAGCTTGCCGGACCAGCCATCACGGCTGTCCGGCTTGCCTAGCATTCACTATTAGTTTGCCGGACCGCGAGTCTTGTCGCGCGATCAGATGGATTTCGCTCTTACAGTGTCGCAAGACTTCACCGGTATTTCGGGAGGACCTCCCGTCCGACGAATTATCATCCTTCGGTAGTCGCCCAATAATGTGGCCGAGTTCGTGGAGCATAATCGTAATTCGTGCCTCCGGTGTGGCCCCTGCATACGGACCTATTCTGACCAGTTGCCAATCGTCGAGCGAGGCAGAACGTAACATGGGATCCGAGCTCGTGACTCGAGATTTTCGAACAAAGAATGGTCCGTTTCTATTTACCTGAATAAAAGAGTCCTTTCCCGAATATTCGATCGATCTAGCTCCCCAGGGATACTTAAACCAGACATCTCCGAACTTGTCTGTAATACTATAAATGTCGGACGTCCCGTTCTCCTCCAAGTCGTAATGCAGTGATCGAAATACGTCTGCCGCATCCGGATCGACTTCTTGAAACCATGCTGCACAGGCATTTTCAGTCTGCAATATTTGCAGTGTCTGCTCTCGAGTGTGTCCTATCAAATCGCCGCGCGCACCTAAGGCCGATAATTCCATCGACACGCGCGTATTGTCCTTCTGGCAAGCCACATTCTGTTGACTCGCACCGTCGTTTGAGCACCGCTTCGTCACCTCCTGGGCGCTACCAACCTCAGTGCGAACTAAACTGAAAGTATTTGGAGAACATACGTTCTTTGAGGAGCCAGTGCCCTGGAAAGCCAGCGAACTAAGAAATACAACAGCAATGATGAACTTGTAGGTTTGCGCGATAAACACCCGAATCTCCTTGTTGCGATTTCAGCTTTGACAACGCAAAGGAGATGCCAGAGTGGTGTTCACCGTAAATGATCGCCAGTCAAACAGTTGGATGGGCGGCCGCTTCGTCTGTGACTAACGGATTCTCGTCACTTTCTATTTCTCGTGCGACGATTCGAGAGTTGAATGGGGCGAGGGTTGCATGCCGTCGGACGCTCGATTTGCAGCGCTTTCATGCGGGAGGCGAGTGTTGAGGGAGGAACGCCTAAGACCCGGGGCGCTCCGTGCGGTCCTGCCACCTTCCATCTAGCTCGTTCGAGCGCTCGAACCAGCGTCTCGCGCTCTATTTCGCGCAGCTCACGCTTCGTCCGCAAATTGCGGTTCCTAGGAAAATTTCTACTCTGACAAATTGACTGTAGGCTGTCCAGCGGCAACACGTTGCGAAGCGATAACATCCGATCGCGCGCGATGATCACCGCGCGTTCGATCACGTTCTCCAACTCACGGACATTTCCCGGCCAGTGGTAGGCCCGTAGGCGTCTCAAGCAATCTGCCGTCAGTTGGGATCGAGGTTTCCCGATCCGAGCGCTGAATCGGTCAATGAAAAGTTGAGCCAACAATTCGACGTCGCTGCCACGATCACGCAATGGCGGGACTACGATCGGGAAAACGTTCAGCCGGTAGTAAAGATCCTCGCGAAAACGTCCAGCCGCAACTTCAACCGACAGGTCCCGATTGGTAGCGGCAATCACGCGCACATCCACTTTGCGTGTCTGAGAACTGCCTACTGGTTCATACTCGCGTTCCCGAAGAACCCGCAAGAGCTTCGGTTGCAGTTCGAGAGGAAGTTCTCCCACCTCATCGAGAAAGATGATTCCGCCTTGTGCCAACTCGAACCTTCCCGTCCGTCGACTGGCGGCCCCGGTAAATGCCCCCTTCTCGTGCCCAAAGAACTCGCTTTCGCAGAGCGTCGCCGGTATGGCGGCGCAATTGACGCGAATGAATGGCTTCGATGCGCGCTGACTGGCTTTGTGAATCGCATGGGCAACAAGCTCTTTTCCCGTTCCTGTTTCACCGGTTATCAAGACCGTCGCGGGGGTGCCTGCAACTTGTTGCACTGCAGAGACAAGTTCACGGATGGCAGGACTCTCGCCGATGATCTCGCCAATTGGCTTACGTTCCTTGATCTCACTCTGCAGATATGCAGTTTCCTCTTCCAACTCACGCAGACGGTCCTCTGCAACTAATTGCTCCTGAACATTTCGCAAAATGACGCTGTAGCGATACTCACCTGCCAGTTCGAGGCGAGAGATACTATCTTCGGCTGGAAAGTACGATCCATCGGACCGAACTGCGTCGAACCCGCGCGGCACCCAGGCAGAATATTCGCCGGAAGTATCCAATTGCTGCGCCAGTGTGGACAACTTCTGTGTGCTGGGTGGAGTCAGGAGGGTTCGCCAAACTCCGATTCACGAGCTTCTCGCTTGGGATAGCAAAAAGCGCTGCCGCCGATGCGTTCGCTCTCAGAATTCGGAATCGATCATCCAGTTCGAAAATGGCATCCATTGCGCTCTCGAACAGGTGGGAGAATCGTTGTTCACTATCGCGAAAGGAGGACTCCGCCTGTATGCGGCGAAGCTCGGCGGCCGCCCTCTCTGCGAAAATTCGAAATACTGACTCGACATCGGCCGTGAGGTGAAGCGGCTTCGTGTCGAGCGCGGAGAGATGCCCCAGAACCGTGCCATCTGCCCTGAGCAGGGGAACTCCGGCGTAGCTGACGGCGCTCAGCTTAACCAGGTCGGCGTCGCCCGGAAAAAGTCGATGACGCGATCGGGATAATGGACGAGACAAGCGGTTTCGATAACTTGCTCGCAAGGTGTCCCGCCGATCGAGTATTCGTAGTCTTCAACATAGTGGCCATTCATCCAGAATGCGAGTGACCGCAGAACCTTTCGTTCAGGAAGATACTCCGTAACCCATACCCCAGCCACGTCCATCGCCATCGCTGCGGAACGCACCAGAGCGTGGAAGAACTCCTGGCCTGTCTGAGAAGAGGTACCTTCCAAAAGATGTCGAATGAGTGCTTCGCGTTTAGCTGAGCGCGGTCATAGTTACTCTCCGAACACTGTCGAGGCAGATGCAATTCTCCCAAGATCATCATGGCGTTTCTTTCTCAGGCAGAGTCGCAATCGAGCTAGTGGCGAACCGGCCGAACGAGCGAATGGTTCGAATCTGGAAGGTACCTAATTCAACGGCCCGCGCTTGCCTCGGAGTGGTCCCATACTGCCTCCGCCAGGCCCGCCGCAATTGGCGGGTTGAACCAAAGCCTGCGCGTTCGGCCACTTGCTCAATGTCCAAGCGTGTCTGGCTAATGAGTTCATGCGCCAGGGTCACGCGTAGCCGGTTTATGTAATCCGTAATGTTCATGCCTGCGTGTTCATGGAACAATCGTGAGAGATGGCGGTTACTGGCGCCGGCGATCCGCGCGAGTCCGCGCAAGTTCCAGGCCTTTGCGGGATCGTGGCTAATGGCATCCTGAACCCGGTGCACGGTCGGATGAATGTGATTACGGCCCTGCTAACCAGGGCGATAACTGGGGATCGGCTCCACCGCGTCGGAGATACACGACCAGATAACGTGCGATGGCGGCGGCACAAGATTCGTCGGTGAGGCGACCAACAATATGGAGCATCAGGTCAACCCCAGCCATGATTCCGGCACTGGAGTAGCGTTCGCCATCCTCTACGTAGAGGCGATTTTCTAGAACTTTTGCTTTCGGTGCGATTGCCGCAAGCTCTTCGCAGCAAGCGTAGTGGGTCGTGCAGTTGTATCCATCCAGAAGCCCGGCTTGCGCGGCCATGAGCGCACCGGAGCAGATCGAAATCAGTTTGTGGCCAGGTCGAACGACATCTCGCAGCCATTTGACGATCGCCGCCTGATGGGTGCCGTCCATCTTTGATCTGCCACCAGGGGTGCCGCCGCCCGCGCATACCATCACGTCGTCCACATCGCCGGCAAGAACGACCATTGCCCCGTCCGGCAGTGTTGCTGGCAGCGGCTCAATTGAGCTTACCGGGATGCCGATCGACGTGAGTATTGTGGCGGAGGCCCCAATGTAGCGCACATCGAAGTGCACATCTGTTTGCTCGATGTTGGCCCGGCGCAGAACTTCCATCGGCCCCGCTATGTCGAGCAGCGTAAGCCGCGGTGGAAGCACTACGTACACTTGTATTCGTCGCATCTGGAATAACCTCCAAGCTGTCTGGGCCGTGATCGCCCGCAAACACAAGCCAGCGATTAAGCAACAAGCCCTACCATGTTGCCAGCGAGAGCCTCTTCGACGCTAACGATGCGAGCAAAGCGGCCGTCGAGCACAAGTTCGGTTCGTGCTTTGATCTCCTCCGGACCCCATTGTCTTCCCCGGCGATCGGTCATGGGAAAAGTGAGCGTGGCTTCCGTAACGTAGTTGACCTCGTAGCCCATATCTGATGAATGGCGTGTCGTCGTCTCGCAGCACTGCTCCGTGCGAATACCCGAAATGATCACGCTACGGATACCATGCCGCACCAGCCAGACATCAAGCCCGCTGCCGACAAGAGCGCTGTGGCTGCGCTTCTGAAACACGGCGTCCGGCGTAATCCAAATGCCTTCCAGTGTTTTCACATTTCCGGATGCGATCGAGAAAGCTCCACTTTCTTCCACATGAAAGATCTGCACGACTGGAATGTCGCGAGCCGTGGCTCTATCGATGAGCGCCTGAAGCCGGTCAAGGAACAGCGGCACATCGCGATCGCTCCAATACGGGCAATGGCGGAAAGACTCCTGCACGTCAACGACGAGGAGTGCAGTTTTAGAAGGGGACATTTAACGCCTCCGTATATAAAATTTTCATCCTATGCTATCCACCATTGGTACGATTTAAAATACCGAATACTGCCGAAAATAGGACAAAAAAGGACATCACTGCAGGAGGGTTGCGCGCCTTTTTCCCCCACCTTCTCTGCACAGTACGTTCTGACAATTTCTGCAAAGCGGCGATTTCTGCAAACGCGTACCCACAGAAAAACTTTAGTCAACCAGTTCCGCAAATTCAGGTTCGAGCTTGGTAAGCTGGTCGAGCGCATCACTGATTTCCAAGGGCTCTTTAACATCGGCCGCCCGGCGGTCACCGCCTACTTGAGATATCGAGATCAGTACAGAAAAAACGACAGCCGCTAAGAAGGAAATTGAGAATACCTGCAAACTTCCAGGCCCTTTTCTTGGAAAGATTGCTGGAAGGGGGGCCACTCCCATATCTCTGAGCTTCATCCGCCGTCGGTCGCGAAAAAGTGACACGGATGTCACAAGTGGGTGACAAGCGGCCTCTCAGCAATTGTTAGGGTGGTTTTGCTCCTATTCCTTGCAGCCAAGATGGCAAAGGTCTTCGGACACCAGAGAGATTGTGCTCCATTTTGTTTCGAGGATGCGTGTGGCTATTGCACGCCACAGAGACAGCTCTGGGGCCAGCGCAGGACCCGTTGCTGTTTCTCTTCCGATGACGCCATGCGGCAGCTCTTTAGTTTCACCATTAGGAGCACGTGACATGGGTTCGCCGATTTCTGCACCGACCGCTGCGCAGAAAACGACGATACGCCGCTTTCGGTCGTTGCAAAGCACGCAGAGAAAAGGGAATTGTTGAATCGGCCTTTTTTCATTCGCTTTTGGAGTTCTGACACATGCAGTGTTCTGAGCGTAGGACTGACAGGTTTTCTCGCGAGAAATCGCAACTCGCGAGAAATCGTAAGTAGGTTTTCTCATTGCATCCGCTGAAGTTGTTGATGGCAATCATAAATGCCGCGCGATGGCTGTGGCACTTCTCCTGCGATAGAGAAAGGTGCCGAACGCAAGATCGCAGAAAGTAGAGGAGACGGAAAACCAATGAAACTCGAAGTGACAAACAAGCTAAGTGGTGTGGATACGACCCGATTGCAGGAAACCGTGAGCGCCGTCAAAGCCTCACCGGAACTTGGCCGTTTCAAATTCCGGATCGAGAATCGCTGGATCGATGCCGGTGAGAACAGATCGGAAGTTAAGTCATTCTACATGGGCGGGCAAGCCCTATCCCACAAGACGAGATTTGATCTGGCGGCCGACGAACCGGATATTTTGCTGGGCCACGACAAGGCAGCAAATCCGGTCGAGCACCTGCTGCATGCTTTGGCGTCGTGTGTGACTACATCCATGGTGTATCACGCTGCAGCACGCGGTATTTGTGTCGAGCAGGTCGAATCGTCGCTCGAAGGTGATCTCGACCTCAGAGGTTTCTTGGGCCTCGATCCCACGGTTCGAAATGGCTATCAGCAAATCCGGCTGAAGCTGCGAATCAAAGCGGATATTACGGACGAACAGCTGCAGGAGCTCAGCAGTTTGGGCCCGGCATTTTCGCCTGTCTACGACTCCCTCATGAACGGAGTCCCCATCTCCGTCTCGGCCGAGCGTATCCCCAAGGTAGGACAGGCGTAAGGCCTGGCAGAGACTGGGCTAGTTGGCGATTTGGCATTTTAACGCGTGAGACTTTCAGTGGTTTCAGCTTCGAGTCTCACCAAATACAAACAACGAATGGAAAGGACAAACCAAAAAATGATAAGTCACAAAAAATGGGTGCTAGTTTTCTTGATATTCGCCGGGGCGACGCTTGCACTCGCGCAAGAACATCAGGCACCGCTGGCGCAGATCATAGCTTTGGATGAATGCGATCCAACCACCTTCAACATGGCTCTCGGGCCTGACTTTTGCAAGAACGTTACGCTGGGTGCATTCACCACACTCCCTGACCTATTTAAAGAAGCACAGACCGGACACCCGGACCCGAAGTGGGATTTCGAACCCGACACGCTTGAGATCCCGGAAGGAACCACTCTTAACGTAGTCGACCAGGGTGGCGAGCCTCACACTTTCACCGAAGTCGCCCACTTCGGTGGCGGCTTCATACCGCAACTCAATGGACCGGCAAGTGTGCCGATTCCGGAATGTGCGGGCGGCTTTTCGAATGTCGCTGTGGCCAGGACCCGACTCCTTCAGGGCAGCAGCGTCAACATCACGAACCTAACGAAAGGAGAACACCATTTCCAGTGTTGCATCCATCCTTGGATGCGCGTGACTGTAGACGTGAAGTAGTTCTTGAAGGGGAGTAAGAGAACACAAGTGGTTACTAAAAGCCAGGAAACCATCTGAGAAACCGGCGGGAATGCAAACAATTGTCAGGTTTCTCTGGCAAAAGATGTCGGGTACCCAACTCTTCTTGCACCGTAGACGCAAAGGGTTGGGCGCCCGGCAATGCCACTAGCCGCCCCAGAAGTTGGAGTAGCCCCTTCGCTTTGCAGCAGATTTGAGCCCATCCCTGCGAATGTCAGTTGCTTGCTGCAAGAGGTCTCGTCCTATAATCGGGCGTGTCTGCCCGGATGGACAGTTCTCATTTTCGGCGCATTACCCCCGGAATCGAAACGTTTCTGTCCAGTTTCAGATTGCCGAGGCATCGCCATTTGCGCGCATATGCCACGGTCGTGCTAGCGGGCAGCTTTGAAGAATCGGGTTATGTGGGGCGCATACTTGCTACGGCGGGCGATGTACTGATCCATACCGCACTCGACTGCCACGCGAATCAGAGAGTGAATGCAGGCGTGCGCTTGATTCGCCTGGGGTGGCCGGAGACGAAGGTAGCAGCCGGACTGTATCGTCTGCGCGAAGTGGACGCGTTGGCAAGAACGGCTGAAAAGGACGTAGGCGACGCTGTCCTGTTGCTTGAGGACGCTCTGACTAAAGGTTGTTCTACTTCACCCGGGACGAGAAACGATTGGCCGGATATGTTGGCAGCTGCATTAGCCCAGAACGCTTCGATGCCGATTGGCGGGTGGGCGCAGGCGAACGACTTAACGCGGGAAACGGTGTCTCGAGGATTTGCAGCAGCCTATGGCATTGCGCCGGAAGTTTTTCGAGCCGAACTGCGCGCCCGCGCGGCCTGGCTTCGCATAACGCGCGGATCCGCTTGTCTATGCAGGATCGCGGCGGAAACGGGGTTTGCGGATCAAGCCCACATGACTCGCTGGATTCATCGCATTACGGGCGCCCCACCTGGCGCCTGGCGCCGGAAATCATCTGGCGGTTCGCTCCACGATAATTCCGGCGAGATGTTCTGGCCTTCACACGTGTAGGTCTCGGAATCGCGCCACCGGAGAAACTAGTGCGGCTCAACTCCAAATCCGATCATTGCGCGTGATTCAACTGCTCAAGGACCAGCTGCGCCGGTTCACGTTGCATGTCCGTAGGCGCGCCCTGCGCCTCTTTTTGTATGTCTTCTTTAAACTCGATTAGATGGAAGGCTCCGACTAACTCTTCTCCGACCTGCTGAATTAGAAAGAAGGGGTCGTGCAATGCTGCGCGAACCACTTCCACCAGTTCCTGTTGGTGATTTTGTCCTGCTGTTTCCTTCAATCCGGTAAGCGCACCGAGCGCATTCAGTCGAATGCGTTCCGGGACTCCGGGCCGCGCTTCAGCAAGTAGGATCTCCGCCGCTCTCGAATCTTTTGTGTCGGCAATGGCATTCAATGTGGCTACCATGACGTGCACGTCAGGCTTGGTCCTCACCTTTGCTTGCAACACGTCAAGCGCCTGTGCGACCCCCGATTTACCCAACGCCTGAGCCGCTGCCGCCTGCACGGCATAGCTGGCGTCAGTGTTCAAGGTGTCGACTAACGCTGCGTAGACCACGTCATCCTTTTGGAAGCTACCCAGGGCTGCGACCACGGCGGTGCGTACGCGGCTATCCGGCTGCTGCACGGAGGCAAGCAGGGCGGCTTTGGCTTGATCCGTTGCAATGGTGCCAAGGCTTGTCGCGGCAGCGGCGCGCACAGCGTAGAACTCATGGGCGCCGAGCGCGTGTACAAGCGCTGCTACCCGCATATCAGGGCTCGCGTTCTTGCCTGCGCCAAGTTGTTGCACGGCCCATAGGCGGCTCATCGTCGACGGGTCATTCTCTGCCTCCGCGATCAGCGAATGCAACGGCTGGTCAAACTGTAGCGTCTTGTCGATGAAACCGTTGGGATCGAAATCTACCCAGCGCGGCTCAAACTTGAGAGGCACATCGAACTCCTGCCGCTGCTGATGGTCACGAACTTGAATCTCCTCCCGTTCGCCATTCGCGCCATAGAATGCGAGATCGATAGGCATGTCAAAGATGGGCGTCACTCCATTTGCCTGCTGGGTCTGCGTAACCACCAGCTTTTCGCTCTTTGTTGGAGCGTTGTAGCTGGTCTCAACTCGATAGTCCGGGTGGCCAGCCAGGAAGACCCACTCGCGAAAAAACCAACCCAGCTCCTGACCCGTGGTTGCGCGAATCGCGTTGACGAGATCGGCCGTATCCGCGACTTGCGCATGATGTGTAACCAGGTAATAGTGCAGGGCTCGAAACAACGGCTCGTTTTGAGACGCAGGATGGGATGCGGCCTCGGCGCCGTCGAGAACGTATCGCAGCATATCCAGGATGGCAGCGCCCTTCTGGTGCGTGATCGCGTCGAACATCTGCATGGGGTCGGTGTAGTGGCGGTCGACGATCGGCCGGCGGTAGTCGTTGCGGTCCTGCGCTTGCTCTGTCAGCTGATCCTGGTAGATTTCATACCGATATTCGTCGTTACCCTCATGATGCTGGGCGTAGAGTGCCTCAAGGTAAGTCGCGAATCCCTCGTTGAGCCAGATATTGGCCCAGTCACGGCCTTGCACATAGTTCCCGAACCAATGCTGACCCAACTCATGCACCACAAGGTTGGTGCTGGGATAATCCTTGTCGGCACGCTCGTCGTGCAGCGTCCATTCGGTCAAAGTAGTGGCGCTGACATTCTCTTGGCCTCCGAATATATAGTTGCGCACAGCGGTCTGTGCGTATTGTTCGTAGGGATACTCCACCCCGGTTGCGCGCGAAAAAAATCCAATCATGTCGGGCGTTAGATGGAAGGACCGTCGCGCGGTGGCTTCATCGACGGAATCGGGGACATAATAGTCCACAGGCCTCTCCCGATACTTATCAGTCACCTTCCGCCAAGGTCCGACGGCAATCGAGGTCAGATAGGAGCTATGAGGAATGCTTTCCACCCAATCGTAGGTTACCTGGTCGGCGGAGCGCGTTACTTTCACCAGCCTGCCGTTCGAAACCACACGTTGTCCTTCAGGAACCGTGATTACCGTCTCGCTTGTCGCCATGTCGTTCGGGTAATCCCAGCAAGGAAACCAATAATGGTTGAACTCAGCTTCACCTTGCGAGTACACCTCCCGCGGACGATGTGGATAATCAGGCGTCGGATTTACAAAAAACAAACCTGTACGCGGAAAACCGTGGTAGACGATACGCACATTCAACGTGCCGGTCGCATCGTAGTCCCGGTCGAGCGTGATCCACAGGCGCGAGCCCTGGGCGGCGTATGTCAGCGTGACGGCTTGACCTTGCCGCGGCCGTAGGCTCACCGCATCAATCTTCAGTTCGGAGCTATCCAGGTAAAACTTGCGGAATTTCGGTTCGAAAGGGCGAAGCGTGACTACTTCGTCTCCAAAAACTTCGCCTTTGGCTTCGTCAAAGTGCAGGGTCACTTTGTAGTTCTCGACATGATAGGTTCGGCTGGGCGCCCATTGCCAAATGTCGGGATTGCCGAAAGTGTGGCTTGCTGCCTGTTCGGCTTCGCTCACTGTCGCAGCAAGCAGGATAAATAGAATGAAAGCAATGGATCCGGGTCGTAATCTCAAGTGATTCGCCATCCCTGAACGGCCTAGTCGGATACAGATTGTGATCCAGTTGCTAGCCATGTCCTGCCTATCCACCTCCGGATAAACTCGCCGCAATAGGATGTCATGCCTCCACGGTAATGAGTCTTGAACGAATTTGACCTTTTCGCGTAGTGCATGTTGGTTCCAGACCGTGCGCCAACAAAGAACATGGGAATCCCGCTCTTTGGAGGATGAATCGTCTCGCTTCATGCGGGGTGCAAAAAGATCATAGTTCTGGTGACGGATACTCCTGGTATGTACGCGAGCCCTCGGCTCAGCCAGAAAAGCACAAAGATTGGCAAAAGAGCTCGAGAGCCGTACCTAGAGTATGAAGCAGAAGGATTTTCCGCGAGGTCAATTATGACTTATTGAAGGCACAAACGCCGCATCGATGTCGAGGTGAAGCGGAGCCAGAATCGATGCCAGATTTTGCGTAAGGGTGATAACGTCCGCCAGCCGGGGAGGAAGCGGGGAGCCGAAGCGTTCTTGAATTTCCTGCCGCAGCTTGGTGGCTGACTCCTGAACATCAGGCGCTGGACGGGAAGATTTCCCTTCGATTTCGTCAGCTAGCGCGCGCATTACCAGGGCCATGTTCTTTTGGAAGGCAAGCTGTGCTTCTGCGATCGGCTCCGGCAGTGTGACCATCCGGGTATCGAGCACGTATTGCGCATACGTAACCTGCACCTGTAACAGGGTGCCCAACGTGGGCTGCCAGCGACGGATATCGTCGCGAATTTTCAGCGTGCGCGCGCGGGTGGGACCAAACTCGAACAGAACCGCATCCGACTGTGCCTTCACCGTATTGAACCCATTGTTAATCTGATCGCGCAGTTGAAGAAGTCTCTCGGTCGCAGTCTTGGGGTCGTCTTTCCACGGCTCTTCCATCATTTCAGACAGCATTTGCAAATTGTGGCAAAAAGCCTCTTCCATCTCCTGCAGAGCGTCCTTTACCCACAGGCGATCGAAGATCAGCCACATGCATAACAGCCCGAGCAGCACACCAACGACTCGGTCGCGGGCAACGGCCAGCGAGGTCTGGATGGTAAATTCCTGCAAATTAATCAGATAAAAAGCCAGCGCCAACTGCACGCCCAGATACGACAGGCGCGGCGTCGCCGTGGAGATCCAGGCTGAAATCGCGGTGACGATGGCAAACAGCACCGTGAATCCGGCAATCGAATTGAGGTATGGAAGCACGAAGACCTGCGCGCCCATTCCAAAACCAAAGCCGCCAATCATCGCCCCCGCCAGCCGTAGAAACTGCTTTTGCCGCGAGGCGCCAATCGTCGACATAGCGGTAATTACGCAGGTTGCAACCGCGGTACTCAGACCCGGCCAATCGATTGACGTGTAGATGAGATAGGCCGCCGTGGAGGCTGCCATTCCCCGCAAGGCGAACTTAAGGTGCCGAGGACTGCTGAATGCATCCGGCACCAGCAGCGGTTGCCTGTCATCTTTCAGGGTAACCGCGCCGGGCAAGTCGGTTGAACCATCCGAACTGGAGAATGCGTGCGGTATCAACGCGACCGTTCTCTCCATTTCCGGGAGAAGCGGCAGTTCCGAAGGCTGCGTCTGCGTGGGAATCTCGACCAGTCGCGGAGTGCGGCGTTGTTTGAGATCCTCGCGAAGCTCGGAGATCTTATCGGCAAGAACAAGGCAGCGCGCGCGATCTCTTTCGCTGGCCACAGAAAATCGGGCGGAGCGGGCAATTTGCAAGCTGGCGGCAAGGTCGATCAGTCGGCCCAACAGGGCGACAGCTGTGTTCATCTGGGCTACGAACTGTGGCGGGTACCCCGAGCGCACCAACGTTCGGCGTAATCGCGAAGTGCCCACGCTCGAATAAAGCGTAATCTCTTTCTTGAACTTGAACGACTGCTGGCCGGCGCCGATGCGTCGCAATAGATCTTCCACCGCTTGGAGCCTGGTCTCGATACCGAGGCTGAGAGCGGTCATGGGACGCACCCGGCGAAAGATGTATTCCACGACGACCGTGACCGTCGTTCCAATCACCACCGAAAAACCGATCCACAGCGTATTCTCGGTGCGCATATTGACGGTGAGCGTTGTCTGGTCCCACAGGGGAATCGCACCCGCAACCGTGAAGCCGAAGCCGATGGCGGTGAAATAATCCGGAAGAATACTGATTACGTAAAAGGCGATAAAAAGTGAAATCGTGATCCATAGAAAATGAGTCAACGGATCATCGATCATGGTCATGACGCCGACGATCGTATAAACCCCGGCGAGGCAATAGACAATCGTGGTCCGGATTCCGGCGACCAAGGTTACGTTGGGATTTTCGCGGCTCAGAAAGAGCGTGTAGATTGCCCCCAGAAAGCCATTGGGGATTTGGAAGGTCATAACCAGCAGCATCACGATGCTGGCTGAGATGACCATGCGCCCTACGACCCAGGTGCGGCCCGGATACGGAGAAAGCTCGCTCTTGAGAAAATTCCAGAACCAGGTCCCGGCGCTGTCGAGCGTGTGCACGCGACCGACCGCGGGCAGCGCTTCATCCCGGGCCGACATCGCTATTGTGTCCTGCCGGACAGACTGCGCCGGATGACGACCACGGCCGATTCGCTCAGCCGGAAGGGTTCTGTCTCGGGTGCCTCAATGCGCACCCGCACCGGATAGCGGGTAGCCAGGTGCACCCAGTTCAGGGAGCGTTGCACATCGGGCAGGCCGGGTCCGAAGGTACCCACCAGGGTTGCGTCCGGTTGCACTCCGAATCCAACGCTGTCAACTACCCCGTCGTAGCGCACACCGGGGCGCGACAGCACGTACACGTCAGCGTGCATTCCCGGCTTCACCCGTCTCAGTTGGGTTTCGCGAAAGTTCGCTACCGCCCACCACACTCGGGTGTCGATCAGTGTAAACACCTGCTGACCGGTGTGGGCGTAAGCGCCTTGCGAGATCGTCAGGTTGGTAACCCTGGCATCGAAAGGGGCGTAGATGCGGCAGTTGTTCAGGTTGTACTCGGCGTCGCGGATGATGGCGGCTTTGCCCTCGCGCTGCGCGGTTAGCGGCTCGAGCGTCAGGACGCTGTGCTGTGATTGTGCCAACTGCGAATGGCTTTGCAGCATTACGGCTTTCGCTTGTTCGTACTGTGCTTTGGCGGATAGCACCTGTGCCTCTGCCAGCGCCACCTGCGAGCGCGCTTGATCGACGGCCTGCTGTCGCGCAGTTACGGCCGTGCGCGCTTCGTCCACTTGGTCGACGGTTACAAACTGTTTGGCGAGCAGTGGCTCAATGCGATGAAAATTGTTCGACGTGTATTGATATTCCGCCTGCGCCCGGTCCAGCGCGGCCTTGGCGCTGGCGACATTGGCCTGGGCTTCGTTGACCGCTGATGCCGCGCGATTGACATTCGCGGCGGCACTGTCCGTGTATGCCTTGGCGGCACCTACCGCACTTTGTTGCGATGCGATGGTCCTGCTCTCGTCAACGATCTGGCCCTCCAGCGTGCTTAGGTCGGAACGCGCTTTTTCCAACGCATATTGATACGGCCGAGGATCGATCTCGAACAGCAGACTGCCTTGCTTGACGAAGGCATTGTCCTGCACTGCCAGCGTCGTGATGGGCCCGTCGACCTGCGGAGCGATGCCAATGAAATTGGCGAATACCTCGGCGTCGTCGGTGCGGGGATACAGGGTAGTTTCGCTAACGACCAACGCACCGGTGATCAGCGCGGCAGCGATAATCGCCACGCTCACAATCTTCCCCAGAAGTTTGCGCTGAACCGGAGCGTCGCTATCGGGCATGGCATTTCCTCCCAATTCAGCTAAAGAACAACAACCATGTCGAAAACGTGAAGAACAAAGCCAAACACGGATAAACCAGAATCAGAGGCGAAAGCTCCTTCTCGAAGTTCGCGCGCACGAACAGCAGCCGCACCACTACGGTCAGCACTATGCCGATAATTCCGCAGAGAATCCAAGCCGGAAAAAATGAACCCAGAATATTGAATGTCGGCGCCCGGGAGCATCCCGCTGTCGCCAGGATAGCCGCCCCAATCGCGGCAATTGCGAACAGCCGAAACTTGCCTGGATTCGTAATAAGCTTCAATCCTGCCCGATTTATGGTGTTTTCGCATACAGTAGATCGCCAGTTTGGTAAGACAAGGCCGCCAAGCCGGTTAGAAGTTGAGTCCGCGCGGTCACGTCGGCCGTGCGCGCGTCCGCCAGGGTACGTTGCGCCGAAACTACATCGATCTGACTTCGTACGCCGTAGTTGTACGATTCCAGGGCAGCGTTGTAGGACTCCGTGGCCGCTTCCAGCAGCGCCGCTGCCGCCTTCTGTTGACGAAGGGCGGTGATCGCTGTTGAATAAGCGGACCAGACTTGGTTCTCCACCTGATCACGGATCGAGTCTAGCGTCGCGGCAGCTTGCTTTTGATCCGCTTGTGCCCTCTGCAGGCGCTTTTCTCTCGCCAGTCCATCAAACAGCGTCCACGACAGCGTGAGCTGCGCGTTCCAGGGATTTATGGTGGGAGAATATACTCCCGGCATCTGCCCCTGTTGTCCATAGGATCGCGTCACGCCAGCATTGCCGTCTATGCTCAACGTGGGGAAGAAATCCCGCTGCGTCTCTTTCACTTCGGCACTTGTGGCCCGAAGGTCGGCCACGCGTTGCAATAGATCGGGACGCTGCGCCAGCGCCTTGTTGATGGAAGTCTCCACGGTGTCGCCGATCGTATCCGGCATCTTGATCGTCCCGATACTTTCTACTTGAAACTCCACGGTCGGCGAGATGCCAAGCGCAGTCGCCAGATCGCCATGCGCAATCTCTGTCGCGCCGATGGCCGCCTGTAAATTGTAATCGGCTTGCGCGGCCGCGCTGCGGGCTTCCAGAATGTCGGGCAACGTCGCCAGACCCAAGTGCAGCCGCGCCTCGGCCGCCTGGTCCACCGTCTGAGCGTTCTTCAGGTTCGCTTCGGCCGCGTCCTGCAGCCCCTTGGTATCGAGCAGGCGGTAATAAGCCTGCATTACTCCAAAGATGACCCTGCGATGGATGTCGTTGAACTGGAAGTTGGCAGCCAGAAGATTGTTCCGGCTGATGGATATCTCTTCCGAGCGCCGGCCAAAATCAAAAATAATGTAATCGAGAGCTAAAACCGGCGCGAACGTTTCCACCGTCTGCCGCTCAAAGAAGCTGCCAAAGAAAATGTTTTCTCGCGTCGTACCTGTCAACACCACAGCTGCCAAAGTAGGATACAGAGTTGATTTGGCGATACCCAGGTCGGCGGCTCGTGCCTTCGCGTTCTGCCAGGCCACACGGGTGTCCGGATTGTTCTCTTCGGCGATGTTTACCAGCTCGGACAGCGTGTATACCTTAGCGGGATCGAGAACGGCGGTGGATGCTGGTCGCGGAGGCACTTTCAGTTGGTGTTTCGCCAACGAGCTATCCCAGGGATGGTCGGGAGCAGAGGGCGGGTTTTGCGCGCAAGCGAGCCCTTCGGCAGCCAGCATGCAGAGTATGAGAGTGGTTCGTCCACGAAGACCAGACATTCTTTAGTTCGGATGCCCCACTTGCGGCCCTTAGTAAAAAAGCAAAGGGATCATAACACGCAACACTCTGCGATTCACTATTGCCATGCAGCGCCACAAGGCCAGTCCGATTTTGTTCATGACACGACGCCGGATGGGGACGACAGCCCCCGCTTCCCGGGAGGGCACGATTCCTGCAAGGTGCAGGTTAGTTCAATGCGACGGTTGAGATTCGCTCAAAAGACGAGCTCATAGGTGCCTCCACGACGACTACTGCAGGGAAAGTGACGCTCACCGTCAACTGCCGGAGATTATTGGCTCGGCGTTCAAAAGAAGGATCACCTCCCGACGGGAACCACGTTGGAGGTGAGCGAAAGCATCGTCTCGCAGGACGTTGACGTCGTCTTGAGTGCGGCGACGTTAAGCCACCGCCTGACAATCTGATGAGGGACTTGCGATCGATACTCGGGTTCGATGTACCTCGCCAGTCACGGCGGGGCTGGATGGATCTGGCCGCTGGTGGGGGCTTAGAGACATACGATCTACTCTCTTCATCTCCGTCCTGGGCAGTCCGAAGAGGTTGCGCGCTACGTCGATGTGCTCTTGGCTAAGGCGGATCTGGCCTTGGCTCTCGACGTGTTGATCGCGATGCGAATGCGCCGGTTCATACCTACGAGGTATCGGGCCTCTATTTTGCCTAGCCGCTGCCTTCTACTTCCGCTGCCCGGCTTCGCTTTCCTTGTACATGTACTTGATGCTGGGTTTGTAGATCAGCACATTGGACGCGCCGGTGCGATTCACTTTCAGGCAGTACTTGTCGTACCACTCGATGACGCCATGGATCTCTTCGCCGTCTTGGAGTACCAGGACCATCGGCGTCTTGGTCTGCATTTGCTTCTGGTAGTAGAAATTCTCGGCGTGCGTTTGCTCCGGCGGAGGGGCCTTCTTGCCACCGCCATTCATGGGACGCTCGGAGCGCTCGCTGCGTTCGCGGCGCTCAATGGGCTCCTGGCGGGGATGGTCGTTGCGGTTGAGAGCGGGACGAATCAGCTTGCGGTTGGCAAACACTTCGGAGTCGAGAGCTCGGCCCACGGCGGTAGAGTCCATGGAATCTTTCATGGTGCTTGCTCCTATGGTGGTTTGCACACCAGCCTTAGGGATACCGCCAACTCAAGCGTGAATGCGATTCAGGGGATTCTGGCACGAGTCAGACTTGAATTGTCCCGGGCTGTTAAGGGTGTGAACTTGGGGATACCCTACCACAGCCGAATCCGCAAAACAATCCATACTGCGGATACTACTTTGGTGTGAGGGACGAGTGGCACAAGTTAGGGCTCTAGCGATGTCGCAAATGTGTCCAGCGCCAGCGAACGTAGCAGATTCCGGCGCATGCCGCTCTCGAGCTCGCCCAGGCGCTGAGCCGCCGCGGCAATCCATGCAAATTCAATCCGTGACGACATTTTTTCAAGCTCAGCCTGCAGGTCGGTGTTGCGTACCAAGTCCGGCGATCCGGACTTCAGGAACAGCAGGTCTTCCAGGAGGGAATAGAGCGTGCGGATCAGGATTTCCGTTTTCGCCTTGCCGTCGACCCCGGCGCGATAGACATCAGTCACACGAAACAGTGCGCTGTGGTCCGCGGCTCCCATCGCGGGAGCGAGGAGCACCAGTGCATCGTGGCGCGCGGTCACGTAGGCGGCAAGGTCAAAGCTGCGCGCCCGGCCCAGCCCTCCGCCGCAAATTCGAGATACCAGGGCCCGTTCTCGCGCCTTCCACTCCGGATGCACCTCGGCAAGGTACCGCTCGACTTCGGCCGTCGCAACAGGCGCCAGCCGCAGGTGCATGCATCGCGAACGAATCGTGGGCAGCAGCGCCGCGGGATTGTCGGTCAGCAGAAATAGCGTGGCGAACTCCGGCGGCTCTTCCAGAATTTTCAGCAGCGAGTTCGCCGCTTCCTTCACGAAATCGGCGTCGCTGAAGATGTAAACCCGTTCGCGGCCCTTGACGGGCTTGTAGTAAATCTCGCGAATCACGTGGCGGATTTGGTCGACTTTAACCAGCATCTGCGGCGGGTCAGGTGGGATGATCAACACGTCGGGATGGGTCTGGACGAAGAGACGAGTTTCACGCTTGTCGGCGTCGCGCAGGTTCTCGCGGGCTTCTACCGCCTCGGCAAGACGCTCTTCCAGCGCATCCGCCTCGGCAATATGGACGCAGTTGGTGCAGCGGCCACAGAAATCCGGAAGGCCGTCAGTAAGGGGTCGTTCCAGACAGTTCATCGCTTTCGCAACCATTTGATTCAGCGTGAACTTCCCGGAGCCCTGCGGGCCAGAAAGGATTACGGGCATGCGGGAAGTGTTCCAGCGCAAGCATCTCGCGCACGGTACGAACCACCTCGGCATTGCCGTGAAAATCAGCGAAGGGCATAAGAATTTATGCAGGCGTTGCTCTCGTGTCTTCCGTGCCCATCAACCGCTCGAAGACCAGGCGCACGATTTCCGGATGCACCAACTCAAGCCGTGGCCTCGCGTCCACCAGCACTACCCGCTGCGGCTCGCGCTTGGCAATCTCCAGGAACGCATTGCGCACTCGGATGAAGAAAGCATAGCTCTCTTTCTCGAAGCGGTTCTCGTCCGGCGTTTCGTTGGTGGCAGCGCGGTTGCGACGGCGAGCGCGACCCACGCTCGAGCTCACGTCACAATCCATCAGAATGGTGAGATCAGGCCACAATCCGCCACAGAGCGCCTTATGCAACTGCAGCACGGCTCCGCTGCCAAGCTGCCGTCCCGCGCCTTGGTAAGCCTCGGTCGAATCGGTGAAGCGGTCGCAGAGAACCCATTGACCGGATTCGAGCGCAGGCGTAATCACTTCGGCGATCAGTTGGGCGCGCGACGCAAACATCAGCGCCATCTCGGCGTGCGGATCTAGACTTGCAGTGCGAGAGTCAAGCAGCACAGCGCGGATGCGCTCGCCAGTCTCGGTGCCTCCGGGTTCGCGCGTGGTGACAACGTCAACACCGTGCTCGCGCAGTATCGCGGCGAGCTTCTCCATTTGGGTTGATTTGCCGCAACCGTCGAGTCCTTCGAACGTGATGAATCTGCCGCGCACCGTTGGTTTGGCCACGGGTCATGATACCAAGCTCTCAGCGGTCGCATCTCGCTGCAGATGCAGGTCGCGGCAGGCGAATTTGTGGCCGCTAGCGCGAGCTAATGGAGTAGCGCACAACGACTCCGTCTACGTAGGTCACTTCCACGCGGTAGTCGTCGGGGAGGTATTCGAAAATTTGCGTCTTCAGGCCCTCTTCCGACACCGACTGCGACAATTGCCGGCCCAGTCCAAGAAGGCCGCTGACGTCGCCAATCAGCATGCCGCGCTTGAGTTGAGTCATGGGCGAATGAGAGCCGCCGTTCGCGGGAGCGTTGGCTGGCACGGCGTTCTGCGCGGTGGACGTTGCGTTTGGCGAGAAGATGGGTTTCTCACCCTGCAAGTCGCCAAAGTCGATGTAGGTGTCGAGCAGTTTCATCAGCGCATCTGGCGTGAGTTGGTCGGAAGGAATATTACCCGCCAAACGCAGATTGAAACGCGATCCCCCACGCATTCGCTTGTCGGCGACTTGCTGCTGCTTCATTTGGCTTGCGATCATGGCCGCGCGATCGTCGGCTGCCTGCTCGTGGCGCCGCCGACTGCGCTCGCGATCCAGTTCGCGCTGCAAGTCACGCTTTCTGTTGGGGTCGGTCGTATCCCTGATATCTCGCTCGAGCTGTTTTTCGTAGTTGCTCTTGCCAACCTCGTAAGGTGTCACTGTGGTGTTGGTGTCATCCCAGAAGGTTCCGAAGCCCCCACCGTCGAGTTGGAACTCAATGAGATTCTTCTTCACAACGATGGTGGTGATAGTGGAGCGGTCGCCGCTGCGGATGGCAGGACCGGATTCTTTCAATCGAGACGAGTATTGTTTCCAGTCCATCGGATCGCCTGCGCCGACCCGGAGGTCGACGCCCTTGGCGGTTCCGGGCATGTCGATCTTGAGGCGAACCTGGCGCCCAACGAAGTAGTTTTGCAGGGCAGCCTGGGCGCCTTCAACACCCAAGCACAGAGCAGAAATGGATACAGCAAACAGCATCACGCTGACGGTTCGGCGAAACATCTCGATGCACTCCCCTAATTGGCTGATTGCAATCGACATTGCAGGGCGCAGTCTAACACGAGGCAGCTTGCGTGGAACCGATGGAGGAAGAGCTTAACCGCCGCTGCGAATCAGAATCGCGGGCGCGGAACCATAGCTCCTGTGGAACCTTTGTACTGCTCGTACTCAGGCCCGAAAGTTGCCGCCATGAAGCGCTCTTCGATCCGGCTCTTAATTGTGAAGCCGACCCAGAGCAATACCACTGCAACGAACCCGCGAATCTGGTGGCGATTCAGAGCGGTGCCTATCATGGCCAGAATTATCCCGGAGTAGATTGGATGTCGTATCCAGCGATAAGGGCCGGTGCGAATTAGTTGATGTTCCACTTTGACGGTAACGTTGCTACTCCAATTGCCGCCGAGGTAAGCCCTCGCCCAAATGGCAAAGGCCATGCCTGTTGCGGTGACCGCAATGCCGAGCCCTTCGATCCAGGTCTCTCGCGGAACAATGCGCAGGTGCATCCAACCCAACGGTATATCACCGCTGAACATGGCATAGAAGGCGGCGACGGTCGCGATGATATAGGAGAAGCGTGAACCGATACTCTCCCGCATCTGGGTTGGCTTGGTCCGCACCGCCCAGACCACCCAGAGTACAAAGAAAGCCACCCAGAGATAGCCGCAGATCGACATTCCGCTCATTATGATTACCCCGATCACGATACGTTACCGCAGGACTAATGGTTCCGGGAACGAGGTTTATCCCGGTGCCAGGTGTATGCATTCGTTATGAATTAAATGTAAGCGAAAGAAGCCGAATGGAGTTGTACGGGTAACGGATGAGTAGTAGTATCCGCATTACTTCTTGCAACCCAATTTAGAAAGGAACTCGGTTATGGAGCCGTTTCTCGGTTCACTATTACTCGTGCCTTACAACTTCGCGCCCCAAGGATGGGCGCTTTGCAATGGACAGCTACTGCCCATCTCGCAAAACACTGCGCTATTCTCGCTCTTAGGCACCACCTATGGCGGCGACGGCGTATCCACTTTTGCTCTTCCGGACCTGCGGGGACGAGTTCCCATCAGTTCTGGGCAGGGCCCGGGACTGCAATCCTATGTTCCCGGCCAAAGCGGCGGTGCGGAGAGCGCAACTCTCGGAGTCGGTAATTTACCGGCTCACAATCACGCTGTAAACACGGTCTCAACCGCAGCCAACAGCAAGTCCCCAGCGAACCAGTTCCTGGCGGCGATCCCCGGCGCGGCCGGCCCTGTGTCGGAGAACGTCTACGCCTCGGGACCAGCCAATTCGACGCTCAACGCTGGTGCTGTCAGCTCGACGGGTGGCAGCCTGCCGGTCGATATTCGCTCGCCTTACCTTACCCTCAACTGGATTATCGCGCTAACTGGTGTCTACCCCTCGCGCGGTTAACGACGGCTGGCTGACGACGGCCGGTCTCGATGCGTCACTTCGACCAACCCACGGCAGGTACCCCTATCGCCTGCCGCGGTCGGTCGGGGCCGTTGAGCGAGGTCTCTGAATGTCAAGCGGAGGCGCGACGCTCATCGTCGTTCCTTTCGCGGATTAGGCTGATCCACTCTGGGCAACTCCTAGACGGCGGGATGATGGGATAGTATCTTTTAGCCATGCGATGAGAGCGCCGTTTTGCTTCATTCTCATTGTGTAGGGACGTCAATCTTGTTGACCGGAGCCGCAGTGATGAAGAGCCGAATTCTTGCCCTCGTTGTCCTAAGTTGTTTAGCTTGCGTTACCGCCTTTGCGCAAAAGACCAACATCGATTGGGACCGTCAAGCAAACTTCTCCCTATATCACACCTATGCTTGGGAGAAGAGTCCTCACCCGGCAAATGGTCTGTGGGACCAACGCATCATTGACGCCGTTGACAAGCAACTGCAGGCCAAGGGGCTGCAAAAAGTCGATGCCAATTCCAATCCCGATGTGTGGGTGACTTACAGCAAAAGCATCAAGGACCAGAAGACATTGGTAGGAAGCGGCTACGGTTACGGGCCGGGTTGGGGCTGGGGTCCGTGGGGCGGCGGGGGACCGGTCATGTACAACACTTGGGTAACCAAGGAGGCCACGCTGGTGGTGGAGCTGGCGGACGCGAAGGATAAGCAAGTGCTCTGGCGTGGCTCCGCTACGGATACCGTCACAGACAATTCCAACAAGAACATCAATAACCTCGACAAAGCTGTTGCAAAGTTGTTTAAGGGATATCCGCCCAAAGGAAAATAGAAATTACGTGAGATATAGCCATGCGTCTAGGCGATTATGTTGACGATTACTGCTCGCGTTGCAAGCGCACCACCGACCACGCCGCAGTCTCGATGGCAGCGGACGAGATCCAGCAAGTCCGCTGCCGAACCTGCAGCTACGAACACAAGTATCGCCATAACAAAACCGGCAAGAAAGAGCTGACCAAGGAAGAAGCTTTCCAGAAAGTGCTAGCCAGCGTTACAGGTCAGCTAGGCGGTTCGTCTCCCGAACCTGCGAAGAGGAAGCGCAAGTAAGCGATTGTCGGATAGCGCACGCCAACGGTATCTGAGGATTCGCTCCGTCACTCCGAGTCGAAGGACCCCATACTTGCTACTAATACTGCGAACCCAGCCGCCAACGGCGCGCCTCGCATCTTCAGTTCCTCGCTAAGTTCGCATCCGGACACGTTGTTCGGAATTGAACGCGTTTCGCCGGCCTTGTGTAAGCCGGTTTGCCCTTCTCCAGTGTTTTCATCTGCTTGCAAACCGCGCTCTGGCACATGACTTGCAACTACTTCTGCTGGGTTTCCCGGGGAACCGCTGGTTCGCAATTTGCGTAGTTGGCAGCAGGGAGAAGCAGATGAGCGCTTGGTTGCAGGACATTCGATATGGCTGGCGGGTGTTACGCAAGAGCCCTGGATTCGCTATCGTGGCTGTAGTAGTGCTGGCTCTCGGCATCGGCGCCAACACCTCAATTTTCAGCGTGGTCAACGCACTCCTGATCCGGCCCTTGCCCTTCAAAGATCCGGCCAAGCTGGTGCAGGTCTGGCACGTGCCCCCGCCCAAGAGCTTTCCCGGCATGACCATGTTCTCGGTCTCGGCCGCCAACTATCTCGACTGGCAGCGCGAGAACCATGTCTTCGAAAACATGGCCATCTATGCCTACCAAAGTTTCGACCTCACGGGTGGTGACAAGCCGGAATCTGTCGCCGCCGCAGCGGTGGAACCCAGCTTCTTCGCGGTGCTCGGAACACCGCCGCTGCTGGGTCGCACCTTTGTTGCCGGAGAGGACCAAGTCGGCCGCAACAACTTGGTTGTTCTCAGCTACGGCTTCTGGAAAACACGATTCGGTGGGAACCCGGCTATTGTCGGACAGATGATCACCCTCAACAATCAGCCTCGGACCGTGGTTGGTGTGATGGGTCCAAAATTCTCGCGCCCGGATTCAGCAAAGATCTGGGTCCCACTGGCGTGGACCCCTGAGGAACGAGCGGTGCGCGGCGAGCACCACTACTCAGTGATCGCCCGTCTGCGTCCTAACGTCACTCTCGCGCAGGCGCAAGCGGAGATGGACACAATTTCCCGTCGGCTGGCACAGCACTATCCCAGCGACGACAAGGACTGGGGCGCGGTGATTTTGCCGTTGCGCGAGGAATTGGTCGGCGATGTTCGTCCCTCTCTACTGATTCTGCTCGGCGCTGTGGCGTTCGTGCTGCTGATCGCTTGCGCCAACGTCGCCAACCTGGTACTGGCAAAGACTCTCTCACGAAAAAAGGAGATCGCCATTCGCAGTGCGCTGGGCGCGACCCGACGCCGTGTGCTGCAACAGGTGCTTTCCGAAACTTTACTGCTGGCGCTGGCCGGCGGCGCTCTCGGTTTGGCCGTTGCCCACTTCGGCGTGAGCTTGATCGTCAAATTCCTGGGTGACCAGCTGCCAAAATCCACCGACGTCTATCCCGACGTGTGGGTGCTCGCGTTCACCCTGGGAATTTCCGTCTTCGCCGGTCTGATTGCCGGTCTATTGCCAGCCTTGCGCTTGACCAAAGGGGACATAAACGAGTCGCTGAAGCAGGGCCTCGGACGCACCGCCTCCGATTCCGGAGGGAACCGCACCCGCAGTGCGCTAGTGGTTTGCGAAGTTGCATTATCGTTGATGCTGTTGGTGGGCGCGGGACTGCTGATTCGCAGCCTGTGGATGTTGCGCAAGATCGATCCCGGCTTCAATCCCACTCGCGTCATCACCATGGACATCTCCATTTCGAGGACCAAGTTCTCCGCGCCTGGGCAGCAGATCAGCTTCTTTGATCGCGTGCTTAATCGGGTGCGTACGCTGCCTTCAGTTGAGGCCGCTGGCCTGATCGATAACTTGCCTTTGGACGGTGGTGGCTCCCATCAGCCGATTGCGATTGAAGGACGGCCCGCGGTGCCTATGGCCGAGCAGCCCGAGGTTGACGTCCGTCTGATCAGCCCAGGGTACTTATCGGCGATGCGCATACCGATCGTGCACGGGAGGGACATCAATGACGCCGACGTCGCCGGCCGCCCGGGTGCCGTCTTGATCAGCCAATCCATGGCCAAACTTTTCTGGCCACATGAAGACCCCATCGGCAAACATCTGAGCCTGACGTTTTTCCCGGGAATGTCGCGGGAGGTGGTTGGGGTAGTAGGCGATGTCAAGCTCGACACGCTGAATGAAACGCGGCAAGCCACGGCGCTGTATTTCCCGATGGCACAACTGACCATACCGTCAACTGGAGGGTGGAATTCCTTCGGCATGAGTCTGGCTGTGCGTGCGTCCTCGATGAGCGTTGTTCCATCTATTGCGGATGCGGTGCACGAGATTGATTCCTCGGTACCGGTACAACAGGCGAAGACCATGGATGATTTGATCTCCGACTCTCTCTCACCGCAGCGTTTTACCATGCTATTGCTGGCCGCATTCGCAGGACTCGCACTGTTGCTGGCCGCGGTCGGAATCTACAGCGTGCTGTCGTATGCTGTGCGGCGGCGCGTACATGAAATCGGAATCCGTATGGCATTAGGGGCCCAGCTAAACGATGTGTTGCGCATGGTAGTGATCGAAGGCATGAAACCCACGCTGGTCGGTGTGATCATTGGCCTGGCGGGCGCACTGGCGCTGGGACGTGTGTTGTCCAGCGTCATCTACGGGATAAGTGTGCGCGACTGGGCTACCTTCGGGACTGTATCAGTGCTGCTGACGGCAGTGGGGTTGGCCGCCAGCATTATTCCCGCTTACCGCGCGACCAGGGTAGATCCGATGAGGACATTGCGCGAGGAGTAGTACGTCACGCATTCGCTACTCCTCGACTACTCCCTCAAACAAGTCGGTCTCGAACTTAGCATCGCGTGGTTCGCTTGTCACTGCGAGGTGATACATGTCCACGCCTCCACGGAGCCGGCCAAGGTTCTTTCTGACCCGCTCAAACAAGGGCGCCTGCGTTGTGTGTTGCTGGAATGCCTCAATCTTTTTCTCGAAGCGCGCTGCGCCCACCTCGATACGGGCCGTCACCGTGGGCGGCGCCGTCACCGGAAAGTCTGATATTCGAAAATCCCCCGTGTGGTAATAGAGTTTTTGCGCGCGGTGCGGCGTTAGTCCCTTCTCCAGGTGCTCGGGGAAACGATCGGCACGGCCTGCCCATTCGACTGCCAGGGTTGCAAACGTCCCCGCCATAGCGTGGTCAACGTGACCGGTTAGTCCGCCGTCGGGCCCAAAGGTGAGCACCACGTGCGGACGAATCTGACGTATGCGAAGCGCCAAGTCCCCCACCGCTCGATAGACGTCGGCATGGTCAAGCTTGCTATCAGGATAGTCGAGCACTTCGCACTGATTGACCTTGAGCAAGTTGCACGAGGCCACAAACTCGGCGCGGCGCATCGCGGCCAACTCCGCGTCAGAACGTGAGCTGCCGCGATTGCGCGCAGCGGTTCCGGCGGTCATGCAGATGACGTGGGTTTCCACGCCGCGGTCGCGGTACAGCAGCAGAGTGCCTCCGAAGGCGCCGGCCTCGTCGTCCGGATGAGCAGTTACGCAGAGAAGTTTGAGCATAGTTCTTCCGGCGGGTGTTTCGCGTGTCGGGTACATTACATGCTGTGGGTATCGTCCACCGCCTTCCTACAGGTTACAACGAAGTTAGAAGGCAATAACGTACTTGGCGAACCGTGCTAACCGTTATGTTCCGGTGATGCGCAGCAATCTATGGCCGTAGTGCCCACACCAGGATCGCCGCTCCAACCAGCAAACCCCCATGCACCCAACGCGGATAACTCCGCCGTTGCGCACGAATGGAGCTTTGCGGAGAGCCGAGCCTCCACAAGCCGGATGCCGTCAACCCCGCAAATAAGGTCCAGAAATACCACCCGCGCCACACAAGGGAGGGAATAGCCAGAACCAACAGCAGCGCTCCCACAGCTCGAACCACAGTTGCGTTACTCATCCACCGTTCGGTCAGCACGGGCGCAGCGATGTGCCAAAGCCCGGACAAGAGCAAAAAACCCACCACTACCCAGAAATAGACCGTCTCCGCCATACTGTCAGCCTGTGCGCCAGTTTGGTTCAACTAGTTGGTTAGATATTCTTGGAGTTGGAGCGGGTGCTGCGGCCTTCAGGTCCGCTTCCAAGCTTTTTGTTCCTCTCATCCCAACCTAGGACTTCAGTCCGGGGTGGAGGGATCTGCTGTTCTGACTTTTTCAGCAGCTGGTAGGGGCATCCGAATCCCTCCAAGTGACGAACATCACAGGGTCCGGTGATAAGACTCACGGCTCTTCGGGTCGTGAAAATCCTATCGTGGATACATACAACGAGCCGTATTCCGCAAGAGCGAGGAGGACGACAGCAATGAGCGAAGGCAATGGGAGCGCCCATCCACCGGCCACCAAGCAATACACGCCACGCCTGATTTTCTGGGAAGTTACCAAGGGCTGTAACCTGCGCTGCATCCATTGCCGCGCTACCGCGACCGAGCTAATGTCGCCTGCCGACCTGCCTACGGACAAAGCGCTGGACATTATTTCCCAAATTGCCGACTTCGGCAATCCGATCCTGGTGCTCAGCGGCGGCGAGCCGCTGTACCGGCACGATATCTTCCAGTTGGCGGAATATGCGACCAGCCGCGGTCTTCGCACAGCGCTAGCCACCAACGGAACGCTGGTGACGAAAGACGTCGCACAAAAGATCAAGCAAGCTGGAATAAAGCGGGTCTCGATCTCGCTGGATGGATCAGACGCGCAAACCCATGATTCGTTCCGCGGCATCCCCGGAGCGTTCGACGCTGCCATCTATGGCATGCGCAACCTGCAGCAAGTGGGGGTATCGGTGCAGATCAATACCACCATCGCCCGCCACAACGCCCTCCAACTACCTGCGGTGCTGGATTTGGCGCGCACCCTTGGCGCCGATGCGCTGCACACGTTCCTACTCGTCCCGGTGGGATGCGGCGTGGATATCGCCACCGAGCAGATGGTGCCTCCAGAAGAGTACGAGGAGATGTTGAACTGGTTCTACGATCAGTCGCTGCGGGGCGGGATCGAGTTGAAGGCAACCTGCGCCCCCCACTACTTCCGGGTGGCGCGGCAGCGTAAGGCCGCCGATCGCCTGGCGGGCCGCCATGACGCCGCAGCATTCGTACCCAGCGCCAACGATATTGGACCGACGGACATGACCATGCCGGGTTCGACGGGCATCAATCTGAAGCCGGGTGGCGGACCACCAGTAGGCCACACCGGCCATCCGGGCGGACATCCGGGCGATATGAACGCGATGACCAAAGGATGCCTGGCGGGGACCGGCGTCTGTTTTATCTCCCACGAGGGCGAGGTTTTCCCCTGCGGATATCTGCCCGCCATTGCGGGTGATCTGCGCAAGCAGAGCTTCGCAGAGATCTGGAACAATTCTGATGTCTTCGCTCAGTTGCGCGACGACGATAATCTTAAAGGAAAGTGCGGCTGCTGCGAGTTCCGCCATGTCTGTATGGGATGTCGCGCTCGAGCTTATGCTGCCACCGGCGATTTTCTGGCGGAAGAGCCGTTCTGCATCTATGAGCCGGGTACATCGAATAAAATGATCCGCGAGGCGGCTGCAAAGCGCTAATAGCGGCCAACAAACACATGAGAAAATTTTCTCGTTCTAATCGCCACTTCCATGGGAAACGAGCAAAGCAACGCGAGACGACCCTAGTCTCACTTCCCCGATACGACACTCAGGCGGACTTCGATGGGTTTCATCCGGAAGAGGCTGGAAACGACTTTCGCGAACAAAACAAGATGGTTGAGCGTTTCGCGCAGGACATTCAAAATCCGGGACTTCTGATCCAGTTCGTGACGATGCACACGGACCACTTCGCGACCTGGCTGGCTGGCAGGGAGATCACCTCTGAACTGCGCGCTCAATATTTAGTCGATCTCGGGAGAGAACACTACGAGGCAAAACAGGAATGAGGACAGCCCGATAGGATGTAGTTCCCACTGAAACTTAAGTCACATCCGGGATACTCCGGCAGCATTAGCATCGCAGCATGGCCGCTCACATCAGCACCGTACCAAACTTCCGACGGAGAACGATGGTCATTCCGCGCGAGCACGGCGCGTGGGGCATGCTGCTGGTGCCGCTTGCGACTGGTGCTGTGGCGGCGTTACGGTTCAGCGTCGACGGGGGCGCACTTACGCTTTTCATCCTGGCGGCTATGTCGCTCTTCTGGCTGCGTACGCCGGTTGAAAGTTGGCTTGGCACTTCGGCGATCAAAGCACAGACCAAGAATGAGCATGCCTATGTGCTGAAGGTAATTGCCGGCATCAGTGCACTGGCGGTTGTCACTTTAGGGGCGTTGCTGCGGAGCGGACAGTTTCGCGGGCTGTTGACCATAGGCGCGGTTGCAGGGGTGGCTTTTGCGATACAAGCTGGCGTCAAGAAGTTGGGCCGTAAAGGGAGAATGCCCGCGCAGATCATCGGCGCCGTGGGTCTTACCTCAACTGCGGCGGGCGCGTATTACGTCGCCACCGGCAAACTCGACCGCGTCGCGGTCGCGCTGTGGCTGGCCAATTGGTTGTTTGCCGGCGATCAGATTCACTTCGTGCAGGTGCGCATTCGCTCCAGCCGCGCTGCCAACCTGCACGAGAAGATGAAACACGGATTGCCTTTCTTGTGCGGGCAAGTCGGCCTCATCGGCGTGATCCTCGCCGCCTGCCGTTTTGGCTTCTTCTCGGACGCCATGGCATTGGCTTTTGTCCCCGTTCTAGTTCGCGGAACTCTGTGGTTCGTCCGGCGTCACCGTCCCCTCGATGTGCACAAGCTCGGTTTCAGCGAGCTGACGCAAGCGTTAATTTTCGGCGGGTTGTTGTGCGCCGCGTTTCTCGTGTAATTCTGAACCGGTTTCGGGATATCACTTGGCATCTCGTACAATATGCCGATGATCTCGGCAGGCAACATCTCCCCTCCTACGTTTCCCAACCACCTTCGTTCAATTGCCAGGCTCGCCGAGCTGCTGCTCCTGCTGGGATCAGTTGGCGGTGTGACAGTTGCGGCGCCGGCAAATCCATCGCCAGGAGGCACTTCTCCCATGACACTCGTGCTGAAGAGTTCGGCATTCGCACAGGGCACAGAGATTCCGAAGAAACATACTTGTGACGCCGCGGACGTTTCGCCGGCGTTGGAATGGAGCGGGCTTCCGCCGCGCACCGTCAGCTTCGCGCTGGTCATGGACGACCCTGACGCACCCAATGGGACTTGGGTGCACTGGGTAATGTGGAACCTGCCGGCGAGCGCCCATGAACTTCGCGAGGCAGTAGCTAAGCGAGATCCCTTGGATGAAGATATCCGCCAGGGCCGCAACAGCTTTGGGAAGATCGGCTATAACGGTCCGTGTCCGCCGCGGGGCAAGCCGCACCGATATTTCTTCCGTTTATATGCATTGGATGAAAAACTCGATCTCGCGCCGGGCTCGAGCAACGTAGTTCTGCAGCAGGCAATCAACGACCACATCATCGTCGAAGCGGATTACATGGGAACCTATCGGCGATAGCGCAAGCCCGGTTCAGCAACGCACAATCTTCGGCGAATCGATACCCTTGGTGGCATTGCCTGTTTCACCACCAGCTTCGACTCCCCTACGATCCGGGAATAGTCGTATTCGCTGCAGTCGGTCACGATCACCACGCGTTCATACTGCTCCAAGTTCTCCAGCGGCACACAGGTCACGTTCGGAGCGTAGCCGCGCCCTCGTCCCAAGGTTGGAAAGCAACTCCTTGGCAGGTGAAGCCCCAGTGCCTCAATGAATCCGGCCGCGCCTGTCACCAAACAAAGAGCCATAGCCTGGAAAGCTAGCATGTCATGATGTGACTGACCGGGTGCTGCTCTGAGGCAACTCGAATCGGTTGGCCAGCATGTCAACAATCTCTTTGCCGATCTCCAACGAGGCCGTCGCCGCCGGCGACGGTAGATTGCAGACATGAATCATGCCCTTGCTGTGGACGAAATGAAAATCATCCACAAGATTGCCGTTGCTATCCACTGCCTGGGCCCGCACGCCAGAGCCTCCCGGAGCCAAATCGGATCCTTGTAGCTCAGGCACCATCTTCTGTAACGATTTCACGAATGCTGGCTTAATCCAAGAACGGCACTGTTCGGCCAAGCCCATGCGCCAATACTTTCGCGCCATTTTGCGGAAGCCGGGGAACGACAGCATTTGTATGGCTTCGCCGAGATCGGGTGACGTGCCGGTGTATCCTTCGCGGCGGAAAGCCAGCAACGCGTTAGGTCCCGCCTCGATACTGCCATTGACCCGGCGCGTGAAATGTACTCCGAGAAACGGGAACCGCGGATCAGGAACGGGGTAGATCAGAGCCTTTATCAAGCCGCGCCGTTCCGGTTTCACTTCATAGTATTCTCCGCGAAACGGGACAATTTCAAGGTTTGTTTGTACTCCTGCCATTCGGGTGATCGTATCGCTGTAGAGGCCGGCGCAGTTGATCGCGTAGCGTGCCTTGAAGGTTCCGGCGCTGGTCTCGACGATGTTGCAGTCTGCCTCTTCGCGCAAGCCGAGTACTTTAGCGCGAAATACAATCCTGGCCCCCGCCTTCTCAATTAACTCGGCATATTTTTGCGCCACCACGGCGTAATCCACAATGCCGGTGGAAGGCACCTGTAGCCCGCTGATTCCATCGCAATGCGGCTCAATTTCGCGAAACTGCTCGCGACTCAGCATTCGCAAACCCGGAACGCCATTGGCAATCCCACGCTGATGCAGTTGTTCAAGCCGCGGAACTTCCTCTAGGCTGGTTGCGACCACCAACTTGCCGCACTCTTCGAACGGGATCCTGTGCTGTTGGCAGAAGTGCTTCATCGAAGCGGCCCCGGCGACGCAGTTACGCGCCTTCAGCGAGCCTGTCTTGTAGTAGAGGCCAGAGTGGATAACTCCGCTGTTGTGACCCGTCTGGTGAGCGGCCACGCGGTCTTCTTTTTCCACTACGACCAAAGTCATCTCTGGGAAACGCTGCGTGACCTCGAGGGCTGTCGCCAGTCCAACAATACCTGCGCCGATGATTAACAGAGAGGTTTCGCGGTCGGCCATGGAATCCTGCGACTTACCTTGCAAACCCCGCGATTATACGGGTCTGAGAGCTGCAGTTGCTAGGACGCAAATCACAAACATTGCGCTGCTGCGTCAGGCCCATTACTCTTAAAGTTGCGGAGGGACGGCAATGAAGGTGCTCATCACGGGTGGTGCGGGCTTCATCGGGTCGCACCTTGCCGAGCGGCACCTCACGCTGGGCGATGATGTCTGTATTGTCGACGACCTTTCTACCGGCTCCATCGCCAATATTCAGCACCTTAAAATCCATCCCGAGTTTACCTACAACATTGACACCGTCACCAACACGCAGTTGATGGCCGAACTCGTGGACCTCTGCGATGTCGTGTATCACCTTGCGGCTGCGGTCGGCGTGCGCCTGATTGTGGACAGTCCCGTACGTACCATCGAGACCAACATCCGCGGTACCGAAATTGTACTTGGGTTGGCGGAAACCAAGCGAAAACGAGTCCTCATCACGTCCACATCGGAGGTATATGGCAAGGGAGACCGTGTCCCTTTTTGCGAAGATGATGACCTGGTGATGGGTCCGCCCAACAAGGGGCGCTGGAGCTATGCCTGCTCGAAAGCGATCGACGAGTTTCTCGCCATCGCGTACTGGAAAGAGAAGAAAGTTCCTACTGTGATTGCGCGCCTGTTCAATACCGTCGGCCCACGACAGACCGGACGTTATGGCATGGTAATTCCTAACTTGGTCGTTCAGGCATTGACCGGCAGGGACATTACCGTCTTCGGCGACGGCGCTCAGAGCCGCTGCTTCACCCACGTCAACGACACAGTGGATGCGCTGGTCGGCATAGCGGCTCATCCTGACGCCAACGGCGAAGTATACAACGTGGGCAGCGATCATGAAATCGCCATCCTCGACTTGGCACAGCGAATCAAGCGCATGACCGGATCGAATTCGAAGATTGTGTTTGTCTCCTATGGAAGGGCCTATGAAGAGGGCTTCGAAGATGTGCGGCGGAGGGTTCCAGACATCACCAAGCTTAACAGGCTCATCGCCTATCGTCCGCGTATGTCGTTGGAAGAGACTTTGGCGAGCATCATCGCAGACCAGCGCACCCGGTTGCGCGAGCACGGGGTAGTGGCCGGTGTTCGCTGAACCAGACTCTCAGCCCCTACCCCTTAATTCTGTCGAGGAACCACGACTATGCATGTGCTGGTGACTGGCGGTGCCGGTTTTCTCGGTTCGCATTTTTGCGATAGCTTACTGGCGGAGGGCCATTCTGTTCTCTGCGCCGACAATCTGCTTACCGGACGGATGGAGAACCTCGCCCATCTCCGTTATGATTCTCGCTTTGCCTTCTTTGAGCAAGACGTCACTCGTCCTTTCGATCCCGGAAAGGTTGACTACATTTTCCATTTCGCGTCGCCTGCTAGTCCGGCAGATTATCTCGAGCATGCTATCGAAACCTTGCAAGTCGGCTCGCTCGGTACCATGAACTGCCTTGAGTTGGCGAAGAAATACGACGCCAGGTTTCTTCTCGCTTCCACCTCGGAGTGTTATGGCGACCCTTTGGAGCACCCGCAGAAAGAGAGCTACTGGGGACACGTGAATCCGATTGGTCCGCGATCGGTGTATGACGAGTCCAAGCGCTTTGCCGAAGCGGCCACCATGGCCTACCATCGCTACCACCGAGTGGATACGCACATTGTTCGCATCTTCAATACCTATGGTCCGCGACTGCAGATCAACGATGGCCGGGTGATTTCGAACTTCATGAAACAGGCGCTGTGCGGCGAAGATCTCACAGTTTATGGCGAAGGCTCGCAGACGCGCAGCTTCTGCTATGTGAGCGATGAGGTCGCGGGAATTCTAGCCCTGTCGAAGTCTGACGAACACGAGCCGACCAACATTGGCAATCCCGTCGAGTTCACCATCCTGGAGTGCGCCCAGACAGTGCTGGAAGTGACCGGGTCGAGCAGCAAATTGCGATATGAGCCGCTGCCGCAGGATGATCCCAGACAGCGACGGCCCGACATCGGCAAAGCCAAGCGGCTGCTCGGATGGGAGCCTACCATCGATCTGCGAACAGGCTTACGCCTGTCGCTGGATTACTTCAAGTTGGCAGTGCAGGTGATGGGGACAATGTAGAGAAAATTGGGACCGTGGCCCCAGTATCTCGTAAAATGTAGTACTAGAACAGAACAGGCCCGCTGATGGACGCTCAACCCGAGTTCGAGGCACTCCGCCGAGAAAGTTCGTCATGGTGGTACACGGCTCGGCGTAAGCTGTTGCGTGAGGCCGTTGCCCAAGCTTTGCATGGCAAACGTGAGGGTCGGGTTCTGGATCTCGGCTGTGCGGCGCAACTGGACCCCTGCGATTCCATTCGCACTATTAACGCCCATAATTCATTAGCGAGCCTGGCATTCCGCCAGATGGAAGGTTCCCAGAACCTGGTCTGTACCAGTCCTGAGGATTTGGGATTCGTGTCGAACTTCTTCAATGCTATCGTGGCCGGTGACATCCTGCAGTTGGTTGCCGATGACCGAAAAGTCTTGCGCGAAATGCGTCGCGTGTTGAAAGACGGCGGCCTGCTGTGCCTAACAGTGCCCGCCTATCCATTTCTCTGGGGAGAGGACGATGAAGCGCGCAGTCATCAAAGGCGCTACACCGCCAGCGAGTTGCGGCGCAAACTCAACAACTGCGGCTTCGAAATTTCCCGGGTCTCCTACCTGGTAGCGACAGGATTTCTGCCATCCATCGTGGAGCGTACATTCAAGGACCTATTCCGGAAATCGGTGGCGCCACGGCGCATGTCTGACGGACACTTCTGGCTAACCAACGCCGCCATGGTCATGCTGCTTGATCTCGAGCGCCATCTGATTCGCTATATCAACCTACCTTTCGGCATGCGTGTAGTGTGCTGGGCGCGTAAGCCATCACTGGTCGCTGAGCGCGTCACCGTGCCTGCCTGGGAGCGCCAGTGGTCTCGTCCTCCCTTGCCGCAGGGCATGAGCATGAGCCAGCCCGACCTGCCGGAAGCCTCGTCCGCAAGTTAGAATCAAGCCGTGGCTCTGTTACGAAGCGTTGGCACCACCCTGGAGATGATCAAATGGGAGCACTCTGTACTTACACTTCCGTTTGGTTTGACTGGCGCTGTGCTGGCCGCTCGCGGTATTCCCAACCTGCACACGTCAATTTGGATCATCGTCGCGTTGGTGGCGGCACGCTCCGCAGCCATGGCCTTCAATCGGTTGGTGGATGCGACCCTTGACGCGGCCAATCCACGGACCCGCGTGCGTGCGCTTCCCGCCGGCAAACTAACCAAGTCGTTCGTGACGTGGTTTGTGGTGGTCACGTCCGCCATCCTGATCTTCGCGGCCTATCAGCTCAATCCACTGGCGTTTTACCTGTCCCCGGTCGCACTGGCGATAATCTTCCTGTATTCCTTCGCGAAACGATTCACGCGCTGGTCGCACGTAGTGCTGGGACTCGCCATGGGCACTGCTCCTGCCGCTGCCTGGATCGCGGTGCTAGGCTCTCTCGACGTACGCATCCTGATCCTGACCGGTGCCGTGGTGTTTTGGGGCGCCGGTTTCGATATCCTCTATAGCTGCCAGGATTTCGACTTCGACCGCTCTGCCGACGTCTATTCCGTTCCCAAGGCCTTTGGCATTCGCACTTCTCTGAACATTGCCCGATTCTTCCACGTCGTAACTGTTTTGTTGCTGGGTTGGATGGTGGTGGCATTTGGGTTGGGCAAGATTGCGGTGGCCGGCGTGTTATTCGTCGCGCTGCTCTTGATCTATGAGCACTCACTTCTGAAGCACGACGACCTCAGCCGGGTGAATGCCGCCTTCTTCACCATGAACGGGCTGGTCTCGATGGCGTTCCTGTTCTTCATTGCCGGAGACCTGATGCTGGCCAGGTGAGAAGGCTTATGAGCGAGGAAATGGATGGCTTGAATGGTCCCGAAGAAATCGTTGAAGAAAATGTCGAAGCGGCTTGGGAGAACGAGATTGCCCGCCGAACCGAGGAACTTGATACTGGAGAGGTGAAGACTGTCCCTTGGGCCGACCTCCGTAGTCGGCTCGCCGCAAAATTGTTACATGGTAAATAACGTGAACAATCCACCCTCAAAGGCAGAGAAAATACAGAAGAAAAACCCCCATCGGCTAGCCATCCGCCAGCATGTGTTTCCTGCCCGCAGCATTCAGCGATTTGCTAGTTCGAACGCAAGGTTTTCGTTCACATTTGTCGAACGAACCAAGTCGTGCCGATGAAGCCGGGTAACAAATTGTTCTGTGCCGAGCGCGTTTGGGATCAACGGTCTGAGGTCGGTTATATGCAAGAGATTGAGGGGCAGTTCCAATACCTCGCAAATCGTATTGCAAGCGGAGAGCTAACCTCGCTTGGAAGAGAACACTTCAGCATCATTACTAGGTTTTTCGGCTTGTGGTCTTTACGGGTGGAAGCAAAACACTCGCCAACAGCGGATCGTGTCGTCAATGGAATCGGAGGAGAGACATCGACAAAAGATGAACAGCAGTTACTGGAATCACGACGGTTTTCCTACTTTCGTTCAGATCAAGTATCGGGCCAAACAATCCTGGATAGCAGATTTATTGTGAGCATGCGGATCCAGATGCGTGTGGATCAGATAGTCAACGATTTTGGTGGCTCTCGCTGGGGGATAATGAGGGCGCATGAGGGGGAATTCATCGCGCCCGACACCTTCGGCCCGCAACCTATTGTTCCGTTAACCCCAACCATCTGCTTGCATGGTGGTGGGAAAAGTGGAGTCCTTTCGAAATCCTGCGTCGCGATGATGAACCGCCACGCAGTACATCCGCGCGGGAGTATTACATGGCACGCGATTTCGCGACGTGTCCTGGCTTGTCCTAACTCTTCGGCTTCATACCCGAATGTAGGTAACTCCTCGGTCTAGGTGCGATATGATTGAAACGATGTTTACCGTATCGCAGCACACTGCCGGCGAGAAGAAGATGCATCCCTTCCAGACCGATGACCCTCGCCTACGCCCCGTTCACGACAAGGTAATGGCTCTCGAGCGTTTGTCGGCTGACGACGCGCTGACGCTTTACCGCACAGGGGACATCTTGGCAATTGGTTGGCTGGCGAATCATGTTCGCGAGCGGATGCACGGTGACATCGCTTACTTCAACGTTAACCGTCACATTAACTACACCAATGTCTGTGTCGCCGCCTGCCGCCTGTGCGCCTTCGGCCGCAAGAAGGATGCGCCGGGCGCTTACACTATGGCGCTGGAAGAGGTCTGGAGCACCGCCGCCTCCGGCTACACGGAGGCGATCACCGAGTTTCACATTGTCGGCGGCCTGCACGCTGATTTGCCGTTCCAGTACTACGTCGATTTGATCGCGGGGCTAAAAGAGCGATTCCCGCAGGTGCACCTCAAGGCCTTCACCATGGTTGAGATCGCCTTCTTCGCGAAGATTGGCAAGATGACGCCGCGCGAAGTGTTGGTCAAATTCAAGGAGGCCGGGCTTGATTCCATGCCCGGCGGCGGCGCGGAGATTTTTTCTGATCGCATCCGGCACATCATTTGCGATCACAAAATCGATGGTGATGACTGGCTCGAGCTGGCGCGCACCGCGCACGGGGTCGGCCTCAAATCGAACGCGACCATGCTCTATGGCCACGTCGAGAACGATGAAGACCGTGTCGATCATTTGCTGAAGCTGCGCGCGCTACAGGATGACACGCATGGCTTCCAGACATTCATCCCACTGGCCTTTCATCCCGACAACACTCCGCTGCAGCATTTGCCCAAGACCACCGGCATGCTCGACTTGAAGCAGATCGCGGTCTCCCGGCTGGTGCTCGACAACTTCCCGCACATCAAGTCGTATTGGCAGATGGTGACACCCAAGATGGCGCAGATTACGCTGCGCTTCGGCGCCGATGATATCGATGGGACCGTGGTAGAAGAGAAGATTTACCACGACGCTGGCGCTACGACTCCGCAGATGTTGCGGCGCCAGGACCTGATTCGCTTGATCACCGAGGCTGGCCGCGTCCCCTTCGAGCGTGACACGCTCTACCGGCCAGTAACACGTACCGAGACCACTGTCACCGTGGCGGTGTAACCGTCGGTTGTTGCTCATTGTCATCCCGAGCGAAGCCGCGCCGTTGTTGCGCGACAAGTCGAAGGTCCCTATTAGCGGAATAATCCTAGGATATAGGGGTCCTTCGACTCCGCTCCCTTTGGTCGCTGCGCTCAGGATGACAAAGTAAGAAACTCTACTTCTTCTGTTCCGGCGCCAAATGTTTTCTGCCCGGCATCGGCGGCCAGCCGAGCGACTGTCCCTGATAGAGCGCAACCGCGTTCTCGTACCGCTTGCCGCTGCCGTCATGTACCGCGAAGCGCCTCTGATGCTCGGGCGGTCCGCTCCACATGCAGACTCCCGCGTAGGCTCCATCTTTGCGCAGGATGTAATAGCTCATGTCCACATATTGCAGCTTCTCCGGATAGCCTTGATAGTTGCGGACGATGCGCTTCAATGCGTCCATACCCGCTTCCTGCGGTGACATGCCGCGCCGCATGTTTTCGACGATGGTGTGCGCGCCGCAGACCTTGATATTCTCCTCGCCGTTGCCGGTCGCCCCCGCCGAACCAACGTCCTGATCTGTGTAGCTGCCGGCTCCGATGATCGGCGAGTCACCCGCCCGTCCGGAGATTTTCCACGCCAGTCCGCTGGTAGTTGTAGCACCTGACATCTCGCCCTTTTCGTTTACCGACGAGCAATGGATCGTGCCGGTCGGCGGATTCAGAACACGCTCAATGGCAGCCATGCGGAACTCTGGCGCAATGCCGATCCTCTCCGCCAGCTTTTCCATCTTCCTGATGCGTTCGTCGTAATACTCCGAAACATTACCGGCAGTATCGGGAAATTTGAATTTAGGGCTGGCCAATCCCGGTCCCCACCAGTCGTCATTCGACATGGTCTCGCGCCACAGTTGCCAGGTCTTGCGCGAACGCTCGGTCAACAAGTTTTCGCGCGGGAACCCCATCTTGAACCCGAACTTCTGCGCGCCCTCGCCTACCAGCATTACGTGTCCGGTATGCTCCATTACCGTTTTTGCCAGCAGGGAAACGTTCTTGATCTCTTCGACTGCTGCCACCGCTCCGGCCATGCGTGTTGGACCGTGCATGCAACACGAGTCCAGCTGCACCACGCAGTCTTCGTTGGGTAGTCCGCCGAGACCGACGCTGTCGTCATTAGGATCGTCCTCCGGCCCCGTAATGACCTGCATCACGGCGTCAAGCGTATCGCCTCCGCTGCTCAAGACCGCATAGCCGCGGTCGAGATAGTTGTAACCATTAGCGGCGCAGATGATGACCGGCGTCTTCGGCAATGTACTGGGCGATGCGGCGGCCTGGCCGGGCTTGCTCTGCGCTTTCAGATCGAGGGCGAGCGATGCTGAAGTAATGGCGGTGGTGGCAATAAAATCACGACGCGTGAGTTTCATGCAGATACCTCGGAAATAACGAACGGTCAACGAGGATAGCACGACACGTTGAGGGCATCGAGTTTTCAGTGTGGTTGCTGCTGCTCGGGAGTTTCTTGAGCGGCTAAGGCTAGCCAGCGGCCATGGGAAAAGTGCAAGACGTCTGTAAAGCGAATCCGCAGAACTTCGTGGCCTTGTTGATCGCTAATCAGGTTCACGCCATGCACGACAGCGGTATCACCGATGATATCGGCTTCCAGGTCGACCAGGTTCTGCTGATAGTCATCGCCAGGTCTTTTACCCGGCAATTCGCGCAGGACCTGGGCCTTTGGCCGCAACGCGCCCTTCATCGACGTGTCTTTGAACTCGTCCGCAAGCATGCAGTCAAGCGCGGGGACATTCTTCTGAGTCAGAACTTGCAGCCAAATATGTTCAAATTGCAGGGCGGAGGACTTGTCCAGCTTCCACGTGCCAGCCGGATAGGATGCACAAGAAGACGCGACCAGCGGCGTTGCGAAGAAACATATCAGCACAAAATTTGCTATACGAAGATTCACCGCTATTCCTCAAAAGTGAAGGCACAGCTTGAGCTGTGCCTTGTGGAGTGCTGTCTTCGGTCGGCTAGCTGGCGGCCTTCACCGAGGTATTCTGATCGGCCCGAAAGCGCAGTAGGGCCGCGATTCGTCCGATCTGATCGAACTGCTCGTCACCAGAGATGTACACAATATCGATGCCATTCCGAATCGCATATCCTACGATGGCGTCGCCGATATCTTCCAGTTGTGTGTTCTCCTTTCCGCAAACCGCGCATGCCGGCGCATCATGCAGGTCCATGTGGCCGCAGTGGTAACACTTCACTCCCGGAGCCTGGAAGTTCGAGCCCAGCAAAAGGGTTTGCACCTCGCCGACCTCGAGTGAACGCAGCACCCGCCGCAAGCCAATCGCCCCGCGGCCATTGCGATGGGCTTCTCCGATCACCTCGTGGATCAGTTTCTGCTTCAGCTGAGAATTGAATTTCGCGAGTTGCTCCATCGCCATCTGCTTTGTCTGATCCGGAGTCGCGACCTTTGGGTCAATGCGAAAGTGTCCCACCAGACGCTGCTTGGAGTTCGGGCGCAGCTCCTGATAGATCTCGGACCAGAGGTCATCGTGGCAGCCGATCAGCAATCGATCGCAACTGCCGCGCTCGCAATATTGCTCGATGCAATCTGCCACTACCTTGAAGTGCATCAGGGCTTCATTCATCTGCTTGCGCTCGACATGTCCGGCGTCATAGCCGCGCCAGCCGTCACTCTTGCCGCGCCGGGTAAGTTCATTGACGAAGTCCTGTTTTTCCACAATTTCGTCGTTCACCAGTTCGAAGACGCGCGCCTTGGTGCGGTCGACCAGCACAACACAGGCATGTTGCACACCGTCCAGCACCGCAGCCAGCGGTTTCAGATGAAAGCGCTGGTTTACGAAAAGGTTAGTCTTGAGTAACCGGGCGGGGATGTCAAACTCGCGCCAGAACCCCTGCTTGTTGCAGGCAAAAATTGCCTTGGCCTTGGCATTATTTCCGCGCAGGGTTTCGGCGATGCCCTGAATACGGTCGAGGTCGGAACGTGCACAACCATTTCTGCCGTGCTTCTCCGCCTCGCGAAGCGCGTTGCGAACCAGATCCTTGACCAGGATCGACTCTTCACGGTGCGATTTATTCAGGGGTGTCGCGGGTTGGTAGTAAAAAGTAACCGCACAAGTTTCCGGCGAGTGAAAATTAGCGAGTTCTCGGATGTCATCTCGTGTGATCATTCCGGTTCTCCTTAAGGATTAGTTCTTCAATCATGAAAGGAACTGCGGGGCAGCCCCATGTTTGTTCATGCGCTCCTGGAATACTCCACGAGCTTCTCCTTCAGCGGATCTTTGATAGGCAAGGCGCGTTGCAAGTGTTCGCGGGCCTTGCGAATGGACGCGCGCACCTCCTCCACACTGCGGTTGGTGATATCGGCGATCTCTTCCAGGGTGAAGCCTTCGAGAGTGTACAGGATGAAAGCTTCGGCCTCGTCGCGTCCGGCACCGCGCAGGGTTGTCTCTACCTGGGTAATCAGTTCGTCCCGGGCGGCCAATTCCTCAGGATTATTGGCAGTCGGGTCGGGGATGAGATTTTCTTCCGACAGCTGCTCGTCCGGCTGGTGGAATTGCAGCTTGGTCTCATCGCTGGCATGCACGTTCTGTTCGCGGTGCGAGCGTTCCAGCGGGACGTGTCCGTCCTCGCGATTCTCGAATGCCAACTGGTCAATCGCTTGCATCGCCAGTCGATGAACCCACGGTTCCAGCTTCATTCGTTCCGGACTTTCGCCCTGCTCGCTGAGGGCGTTTGCAATCGCCTCTCCAACCACATCCTCCACCGCGACCTGGCCGGGCTGGAGCTGTCCCTGGCTCTCGCGGTAGTCGAGTTCTCGTCGGATGAAGCGCTGCAGACGCGGCAGATTGACGTTGACGTAGCCGGAGATATCGTCGGCGGAAATTCGCTCCAGCTTCATCGCGGCGAGCGTGTCTGCGAACGGCACGGTCTCAATCACGGCACGCTCCGGACCGCGACGGCGCCCCCACTTGTGACGGTTGCGCAGCAGTTCCTTATGCTTCTTAACCTGCTCTGCAATAGAATCGAAGGCGGCTTTGACGGCAGCCGTAGCCGTTGGGCCGCTCTCTTGTGACGCCATTTGTCCTGATGGGAGTCGCAGGTTAAGCGACACAACCACCCCCGCGCGCGCGGAGTTCTCCTCGATAAACCCTTTCAGATGCATCAGGTCGGGACGGAATACCCGAAGGTATCGGCCCAGCTTTTCCACTTGTTGCTTGATTAGCTTTTCGAGGTCAGGAGTTTTGGAAATCCTGTAGCTGAAATGAACGTTCATGCAAAAGCCTCTCCGAATGGAGTGATTCCCATCCGCAGCTACATTCCTTTTAATTGAATTTTACTCCTCTTCCTACAGAAGCAAACGGAAAATGATGAGTTGCATGGCCTCGGCAGCACCCGTAAAAGGCGCCACTAATCAGCAAAAGCCGGTTCCATTCGAACCGGGCATCTGAGTGATTCCCGTAATCCAGGGCGAAGCAAAGGCCTTCCAAGGAAGGCCTGTCTTGTCGATGCTTTATGTCTCTCCTATCGCTCCGGAATTCTGATCTTTACGTCTGGACGCCGGTCCACGTGGACGGTCTCGATAAACCGGACCTTGCTCTTGTTGAGCTTCATTACCAGTGACGAGGTACGCACGCCATCGCCAAAGAAGCGCACCCCCTTGAGCAGCGGCCCGTCGGTGACGCCGGTTGCGGCAAAGATGATGTTCTTGCCGGGCGCAAGGTCGTCGGCCGTATAGATGCGCTTGGGATCAGAGATGCCCATGTCTTTCATGCGCTCTCCCTGCTCCGCGGTGTAGCCGACTAGGCGGCCGACCATGTAGCCGTTCAAGCAGCGAATCGCAGCCGCGGTAATCACGCCCTCCGGTGCTCCGCCCGTACCCATGACGGCGTGTACGCCCGAACCGAGCATCGCGGCTGCGACGCCGGGCGAAAGATCGCCGTCGGAGATCAGTCGAATGCGCGCCCCGGCTTTTCGAATCTCAGCGATCAAGCCTTCATGCCGCGGGCGGTCGAGAATGATGATCACCAGATCTTCGACGGTCCGATCGAGCACCTTGGCAATCACGTGCAGGTTGTGCGACACGGGCGCCTCAAGGTCGACCATACCCTTGCAGGAGGGACCCACGACAATCTTTTCCATATAGCAGTCGGGGGCGTGCAGTAGGCCGCCGCGCTCTGAGGCTGCCAGCACCGTAATGGCGCCGGGCGAACCGGTCGCGCATAGGTTCGTACCCTCTAAGGGGTCGACCGCAATGTCGACGGATGGATAGCTGCCACCGTCCCGCTTTCCAACTTTCTCGCCGATGTACAGCATGGGGGCCTCATCGCGTTCGCCTTCGCCGATGACGATAGTCCCGTCCATCGGGACCGAATCCATAACGGTACGCATGGCTTCGGTTGCCACCGCGTCAGCGTGCTTGCGGTCGCCTTGGCCCATAGTCTTGGCCGCGGCAATGGCCGCTTCTTCCACCACGCGCAGACACTCCAGCGCGAGGTCGCTTTCGAAATTGGCGGTGGGAGTGTGCTCAATCAGTGGTTCTTCCGTTTGAACTTTGGTTGCCATGGGACCTCCGGGATGCCACGGCTTGCGGTGCCGGAATATGAGAGCTATTCAGCGCAAGTCCGCAGTCGTATTGCGTATGTAGAAAGGCAGGCCAGGAACGCTTCCGCAAACCTGGTTTCCGGCAAACGGTAAGCATACCGCTACGAGGAGCGTCTTGCCACCGAATTTCTGTACGTGGTGCGCCATTTGGTTCGAAAAGGGGAATAAGGCGGAAGCTAGAACGCCGCCAGGCCGGTAATGTGCTCTCCAATGATCAGCGCATGGATGTCATGTGTGCCCTCGTAGGTCTTCACCGACTCCAAATTCGCCATGTGGCGGAAGATGGGATATTCGTCGGCAATTCCGTTCGCGCCCAGGATGTCGCGGCCCATGCGCGCACACTCCAGGGCCATCCAGACGTTGTTGCGCTTGGCCATTGAGATGTGCCACGGCTTGGCCTTGCCCAGGTCCTTCAACCGGCCCACCTGTAGCGCAAGCAGTTGGGCCTTGGTGATCTCGCTGATCATCCACACCAGCTTCTCCTGCACCAACTGATGTGACGCAATCGGCTGGTCGTGGAACTGTTTGCGGAACTGCGCGTATTGCAACGAGCAGTCATAGCACGCCATCGCGGCTCCGATCGCTCCCCAGCCAATACCGTAGCGGGCCTGGTTGAGACAGCTCAAAGGAGATTTCAGGCCTCCCGATTGAGGCAGCAAATTTTCTAAAGGAATACGGACATCTTGTAAAGAAAGACTTGAAGTAACCGACGCCCGCAGAGAGAACTTTCCGTGAACGTCGGCAGCTTTAAATCCTGGCCGATCAGTTTCCACGATGAAGCCACGAATACGATTATCCTCGTCCTCAACTTTGGCCCAGATGATGGCAATGTCGGCGATCGAGCCCGACGTGATCCACATCTTCTCGCCATTCAGCACGTAGCTGTTACCGTCCTTGCGCGCACGAGTGCGCATGGCGCTAGGGTTCGAACCGGCATCAGGCTCAGTTAAACCAAAACATCCAAGAATTTCGCCGAGCGCCATCTTGGGCAGATACTTCTGCTTCTGCTCCTCGCTACCGAAAGTATAGATGGGATACATGCACAGCCCCGACTGCACACTGACAAACGAGCGCACGCCACTGTCGCCGCGTTCAAGTTCCTGAGTCATCAGGCCATACTCGACGGCCGACATGCCGGCGCAGCCATAGCCTTTGAGGCTGGCACCGTAAAAACCCAGCTCGCCCATGGGTTTGATTAACTCCTTAGGGAAGCGGCCTTCGCGGTTACAAAGCTCGATGACGGGGATGAGGTTTTCTTCGATAAATTTGCGAGTATTGTCGCGGACCAGACGTTCGTCGTTATTGAGCAGGGTGTCGAAGTCGATGAAATCCACGCCCTTGAATTTGATTGCCATTATGCTGTCTCTCTCTACTGGAAAATTGCGGGTGGGACGAATCTTTGAAGTTATCAGGCAGTCGAGAGCGGGGTCAAACGGGGAACGTCTTCGGTAGCGAGTGTCTACCCCGACTGGAAACCCCTTAAAAGGAGACTTCGGGCGAGTTGCACCTGAAGGGATGGCGCAGGTGGTAGACTGCCGCCGAGTGATCTCTGGAGGCAAGACTTGAAAGCGCCGCTGCTTTATCGAATCGCTTCAATTCTCTTGCTGCTTTTTGACGTCGGACATACGCTTGGTTTTCGCCAGTCCGATCCCAAATGGGGAGTGGACGCGCTTCTCGCCTCAATGCGGTCAATTCATTTCGACGTGCAAGGGTTTAGCCGGACTTATTGGGACCTTTTTGTTGGGGCCGGACTCTTTGTCTCGGTGTTTCTTCTATTGGCAGCGGTATTAGCGTGGCAGCTGGCCGGGCTTCCGGCAGAAACTTTGGCGGTCATGCGCGGCACGCAATGGGCGCTTGCCCTTTGCTTTGTCGCTGTGACGATTCTGAGCTGGACATACTTCTTCACCTTACCTATCGTTTTCTTAACCCCGATTACTGTGTGTTTGATTGCTGCGGCATGGCTCTCAGGGAAGCCAATCTGATGCCGGTGGTTGCGTACGGCCCAGCGCAGGTGCCACTTCCCGATATTTAGTTCGCCACCTGGTACTCCTTCCAAGGCTCAGGCCAGGGCATGTGGGCCGCCCTACACTGAAGATGTCGCCTTAAGCAGAAGTGCCGCTCCCTAGAACCCTGGCGGCCGCTCGCCCGCCACATTGAACGCCCGCTCCAATGCGAGGCCAGCTTGGCCCAGAGTTCCCTCGTCGAAGAGCTGTCCAATCAGCGTCACGCCATGCGGCACACGTCGCGGTGGCGAAAACTTCGGTAGCGGGTGCGCGGGATCGGGCGCCCAGTCGCTGCGGGCCTCCGACACCTCTACGAAGCCCGCGCGCAGAGTCAGCGAGGGTTGTCCGGTGAAGTTGGTGATCGTGAGCATCTCGTCCCGCAGCGAAGGCACCAGGAGCAGATCCACCTGCGAAAAGACGCGCTCCATTTGCACGGCAACTTTGCGGCGGAAGCGGTCGGCCTGCACGAAGTCCACTGCCGAAAGAAATCGTGATTGACGGAAGGTGTTAGGCCATGCGTCGGGCACATGCATCTTGAGCTCTTTGAGCTGGCCGCTCAGGGTCAGCTCCTCGAATGCCGCCGCCGCCTCGGCGAAGAGGATCAGATCGAGCGAATCATAAGGCCAATCGGGAATCGCGACCTCGACCGGGACCATGCCCACCTTCTTGATCGCCTCCAGGGCAGCGCGGTCCACGTCGGTTGCGGGTACCTCTTTCATCCACTTCGGAAAGTAGCCGACGCGCGGCCCCTGCACACTCGCATTTGCATTGAAATCGAGCTTGCTTGGCACGCTTGACACATCGCCGGGATCAGGGCCGGTAATGGTGTTCAGCACCAGCATGGTGTCTTCGACGCTGCGGGCCATGGGGCCCAGTTTGTCGAGCGACCAGCACAGCGTCATGGCTCCGGTGCGTGCGACGCGACCAAATGTCGGCCGCAGTCCGGTAACTCCGCAGCGCATCGAAGGACTCACGATACTGCCGTCGGTTTCGCTGCCGATGGCGAATCCCACCAATCCCGCTGCGGTAGCAGCGCCCGGTCCGGCGCTTGAGCCCGACGATCCTTCCTCCAGCAGCCACGGATTCATGGTCTGGCCGCCGAACCAGATGTCATTGAGTGCTAGGGCGCCCAAACTCAACTTGGCGACCAGCACCGCACCCGCATCGTTCAGCCTCTGCACCACAACCGCGTTGGTGGCGGGGATGCGACTGCGAAAAGGTTCGGCTCCATACGTCGTGGGAATGCCTGCTGTGTCCAAAAGGTCTTTGGCTCCCCAAGGGATGCCGTGCAGCGGTCCGCGATATTTGCCGGCCCCGATCTCCTGATCTGCTTGCTTGGCTTGCGCGAGCGCCAGCTCGCGCGTGAGCGTGATGACGCAGCGCAGCTTGGGATTGAACTTCTCCAGACGTGTGAGGTAAATCTGGGTGAGTCGCTCGGAGCTGAGCTTGCGTCGCTGGATCCAGAGCGAGAGCTGAGTTACGGTCGCGAAAGCAATGTCTTCGTCGTTGCTGGGCAGCGGTCCAGGATCGGTCTCGCTCCTGACGAATTCAGCTCTCGCCGGACCATCCTTTTCACCGGGCATGACAGGATTCCAGCGAGTTCCTGGCCCAAGGGTCGCCTCCAATGCCACTTTGCGCGGTCCTACCCTCCGCTCATAGACCGGCGCCATCGCGCTCCGCCAGTTACCCGCTGCCTGGGCAAGGTCCGCGTTGCTGAACTCCATCTCCACCAGCTTTTCAGCCTCGGCGAATGTGGCAGGTGATACCTGAGGGCCAACCGCTGGCGCTGTGCCAAATGCTGGAGGCGCTCCCGGAGGCAACTCCGGGGGCTTCTGTTCTTGGCCATAAGAGGCGACCGCCGCTCCCAACAAGGCGAGAGGCGCGTGGGTCAGAAATTGTCTGCGCGATTTCGACATAGTTGTCCTCACTCGGACCGAAGCCCGCTGTCGTGATTCCAGGTTTACGTGATTGGCAAGATACATCAATCGACAAGGCGGCGCAGCGCGTATCCCGGCGGGGAGCACTTATTTGACTAAAGGCCGCACGACATCGTTGAGGATTTCGTAGGTGTATTGTTCCCGACTTGTCTGGAGATTTATTTGCCAGCGTACGTGCTAGGGGTTGGAAGGATACTGTCGCCCTCTGTCATGTAAAATAACCTTGCTACCCGGCGAGTAGAGAGTGGCGCCCATCGGTGCCCGCCTGCAGTCGAAGCCGCTCCGCGTGGTTTGGGAGCGTGGGCTGATGACATGTGCATCTCGCGCTGACGCGCCCATCCGCTTCCCATCTGCGTTTTACTCCGGCAAAAGTAGACACCGATACCGCAGCCGTCTGCGGGCAAAATCTTGTTACATTTCAGGAGAAGAGAATGGCGAAGATCGCAAAGACCGCAGACCGTAAAAAGGTCATGGACACCACCAAGAGCACAGATTGCCCGCAGTGCGGCAAGCCCACCCGGGTGGTCAAGCGGGTGAAAGATCGCGAGAAGGACACTCCCGGCGGTATGTACATCTCGTGCTCGGCATGCGACTTTTACGAAAAACTGTAAAAGACCGACTGCGTAGCGGGGGTGGCAGCTTAGTCATGAGCGCGGTTCAGGCCGCGCTTTTGCCTGTTTGCTCGAATCGAATGTTCCCCACAAACGGCTTACGGGAGTTGCATCCCCTCCCTAATCTCCGCGTTGATCTGTTCGAAGACCTGCTGTTTCCACGCATCATCCCACGCGCCGCGCTTGCTCATGTAGTGCTGCATGTGCGACAGAGGATCGTTAAACTTTGCCGCGTCGGTCTGGCACTCGATGAGCGTAGGACCCGCGCCGTTGCGCGCCCGATGGATGGACTCCTGTGCCGCGCGCCAAACCGCGACCACGTCATTGCCATCTACCAGCATGCTGGGAAATCCATAATCCCTTGCTATAAAGCTGAACTCTTCCAGCGCGGCATGTTTTCTGCTTCCGAGATCGTGCAGGCCTGCGCTGCTGGTCACGTAAATAATCGGCAGTTTGTGGATGCCGGCGAACTTTAGCGCCTCGTGGCCGACCTCGAGCGAAGCCGCGTCTTCGTCCCAGAAGGCCACCACGACGTTAGTTTTCTTCTCCAGCTTATGAGACAGCGCGAGACCGGTGGCCAAATTGAATGGATCGGCGAGGAAAGCGGCAGAAGAAACCGAATCGCGCAGAGCACATCGGCAGGAGAGAATCGACGCTTTGCTTTCGCCTGAATGGTTTGCAGCAGTGTCCTTCAACAAATACTTCAGCGGCGTTCCCATGGCAATGCAGGCTGCGAAGTTGCGGCCGGATGCCGCAATGGTGTCCTCGCTCTTCAGATCGATGGAGGCGCCGATCACGGGGGCCTCGCCTCCTGCCGTGAGGTCATAACCAACCTCAGCGTTCGAGCCACGTGCCCACTCTTCCATCATGCGGCACTTCAACATTGCCGAATACATCCTGCGCATCACCTCGAGATTCGACGCAGAAGATCCGTTGCTATTTGCCGATTGCGCTGGAGCCGGTATCAGTGGCTCTTTCGCGGTTGTCTTGTTACGGCTGGCTGTCTTAGATAGCTGCTTGCTTTTTGTCGCCATTCACTCGGTCCCCGGGAATGGGTCATTGTATCGCAGGAAATTTTCGTCGCGGAGACGCGCTATGCAGCCAACTCTTGCAGCCAACTCTTGCAGCTAATGTCGAACTTTCTTCGAGGGGATGAGTATCGCGGCGTATAAGTTTTCAACATCAATGTGCATAACGCTGTGGAAAAGACAGATGGCGTAGCCGCTAAGTTGTATGAATTCCGAAATCTCGACCACAATGCACCGACCGAAGTGCGGAACGCAACAGCAAGTCGACTTGGAATGGGACTTATAACGGCGCACCTGAAGGTGCGCTCTTCACTCGAATGGTCGTCACCGCTGGCCCGCTCGCTTTACCACGCTCTTGCTGATTCCCATGTTCTCGAAGCGATCATAAACGCGGATCACGAGCGTGTGCTCCTCGGCGCCGCTGCCCGCGGCCGGCTTGCCCGCACCTTTGCCCTCGCTCGCACTATCCTCGACAATCGGCACACTGAAATCGTAGTTCTCAATCTTGTAGTCGGAGATCTTTCCTACCGGGTCGACGGTTTGCCAATCGCCCGCATCCAGCGAGTATTCAGCGTGGCTGATGGGCGAAAAGCTATCCACCGCGTGGAACGTCACGTGCAGTTTATCTCCCTCGATGCTGGTGGCCAGCGACTCAATGCGAGGCGGGGTATTATCCACTTCAAAGCGCGGACTGGTGCTCTCTCCGGTCAAGGTGTCCTCGGGCGAGTGCGAGGGCGCATCCGAGGCGACCACGCGAATGGTGTAGCCTCCGTCGGGAAAGAGATCGGAGTCGAGGTTGACGAACCGCTCATCGATTCTGTCGCGCAGCAGTTTCCAACGGCTCTCGCCATCGCCGCGGTAATAGACGCTATAAACCAAAGAGTCATTGTTTTCATCTTGCGCCTGCCACTTTACCGCGATGGAATGTTTGTCGTGGATCATCGGGATGGGCGCGGCATAAGGATTTGCCACAGAGGTCTCCGGCTCGGAATGCGTGCCTTCCGGGATGCGCGATCCGACGGCGACCGTCACATCCTCCACCTCAGGCGCGACGTTCTTAGGCAGGTAATTCAGGGTCACACTCTCAACAGTCGTCGCTGGTTTGCCGGGATGCAGCACGGCCTTCCACTGAATGAAGCGCGCCGAAGGCGCATCCACGGGAAGATCTTTCTGCAGATCGATCTGCTTCCACAAGCTCCAGTTGCGGTCAGGATTGTCCACGTTGCCGCTGCGCGCGAAAAGATCAAAGTTGCCGTTGCCGCGAACTTCCACGCGTCCCCAATGGGAAAAGTTTTTCGCGTCGAAGACGTCGCTCTCGAACGTACCCTCCGCAACCGGATTTGGGCCGAGCAGAAAAATCTTTCCCAGGTTACTGGTTGCCGTGTACAGCCCGCCCTTGGGCGCGCGCGCGAAGGCGGTCACTTGGTTGGCGCTGGCCTTGGCGAGATCGGTGTAGTCATTGCTGCCGATGACGTAGATCTTGCCGCGATTGCCAGTGCCGGCGAGCAAACGACCCACTTGATCGAAAGCTAGTGCGTAAACTAAATCTTCATGCGAGGACCACATGGTCTTCGGTGAACCGTCGGGCGCGATGCGGTACACCTCAGACCCGCCAATGTTGCTTACGTTGGGGTAGGGAATAGCCGAGAAGGCGGAAGTGGAAGCGCCGGCTCCGGTTGAGCTGCTCTGCGGCCCCAGCGTGATGACGGTTCCTCCACTGGGCGGGGTTGTGGCCACGGAAGGAGTGCTGCTGACCGGTGCTGGCGGCGGAGTTACCCCGCGCTTCTCGCCGGCTCCGGCCGCATAGATGTTGCCTTGCTCATCGACGGCGAGAGCGGTGATTTCCTTCTTGGGTGCGCTGTACAAGACGAAAGCTTCACCTTGCGGTGAAATGCGATAAATCAAGCCGCTGCCGTCGGTTCCGGCGATCAGGTTGCCGGAGTTGTCGAAATCAAGGGCGCGGATTTGCGCCTCATCGCTTTTGAAGAACAGAGTGCCGTTGCCGTCGCGATTTACACGGAAAATCTCGCCGCGATCGCCGGTTCCGACATACACCTGTCCCTGCCGATCGAGTGCCAGGGCCCAAATATATTTCGTCTTGGGATCGAACCAGACACCGGCGGTGTAACTGGAATCGACAGCGACCGAGGTTCGCGGAGACTCGCCGGTCGGACTTGGCTTGCTACCTTCCTGCGCCGCGGCAACTTCCGCAGTGGTGTGCGCACCCTCGGGACTCTTGCCTGGAGACGGACCGCCGTGAACAATTTTGTACACCTTGCCATCGGGCGAGGTGGCGGCGTAGATGACGCCACCCGGGTCCACGACCAGCGCCTGCACTTGCAATTCCTGGGGAGCAAAAATGATGCTAGCCTTGCCGTCAGGCGTGAGCTTGTAGACGCGCGCCGGTGATCCCGCCGCGGCATAGGCATTGCCTTGCGAATCGGCAGCCAGGCTCCAAAGATAAGTGGAAGGAGACGTGTATAGCGCGTTGAAGGCGGGCGCGAGCGTCAGCGTCCCATCGCTGCATATGGCAACGCCGCGGCTGGTACCTTTTTCAAACTCGTCGTACTTAGTCTGTTCCCAGGTGCGCGTCCCCTGTGCCCAGCACATTGCCGCAAGCAACGGGCAGAAGAGCGCCAGTCGAAGCACTTTCATCATGAATCCTGATTGGCCGATTGACAGGAATAAGAAAAGCGTAACACAGGGGATCATCGCCTTCGGGTTTCGGGCGCTGGTCTATCGTAAGTGGTCCTTGAATAATGAAGGAATGTCCCCCCGTTAAGAGAATGGAGCGACCGCATGAAGAAGCAACAGACTCAACTCGGCCGAGCTGCAGTCCAGATCTTCACAGCCAACGATCGCATGAACCAGGTCCTTATCGAACAGCTGGATCCTGGCGCCTGGAGAGCCAAACCGCCTGGCAACGTCCGCACCATCGTGGCGATCTTCACGCACATGCACAATGTCCGCTGCAAGTGGGTCAGGCTTACCGCTCCGCACCTGAAGGTTCCACCACAGCTCAACCGCACGAACTGCACGCAGCAGCAGGCCCGTGCAGGATTGGCCGACAGCGCCGCTCGCTGCGCGGAAATGCTTGCTGAAGCCCTCGGCGGTGGGGGTCGCGTCGAGAAGTTTCACAGAGACGGCTGGGGTCAACCTTGGCCGGTCGGCCCGGAAATGCTTTGCTACATGCTTTCCCACGAAGCCCACCATCGCGGGCAGGTGTGTATGCTCGCGCATCAGCTCGGATTCCCATTGCCAAAAGAGGTGGGGTACGGGATCTGGAATTGGGAGAAGCTGTGGAAAGAGTGCGGGTCGCCTGGTGGGCTCGGCCATTTCATTTGACAAGGTTTCTTTTGTCCCAGTCTTACCGGCTGAGGATACGACAATATTCAAAGAGCAAGGAACAACCCACACCGGAAGCTGCTCCCCCGCCGAAACTCCCACCCAAGCAGCGGAAGCTTAGGCGAGCACCCGGCGCTGCTCCACACAAGTCGTCCTTGAATAAGTTAAGAAGTTGTCTGCATCTCAAAATCTGCGTCATCACCATAATGACGCGATCGCGCGGCGGGTCTTACGCCGAGCTGTCCTGATACTTTCTCGCCAGCCGAGCCCATACTCGAAGGCCGAAGATTGCTCCACCAGAGAGCACGATGAGCAAATTCCAGACCATTATGAACGAGGGCAGAGAACGCAGGGTGATGATGCAGAGCGCGGTAAAAATGCAGAACATGGGAATGCCGAAGCGGAGCACTCCATACCGCAACACGAAACTCGTCCTCCCTCTTTTTTTCTGTTGCAGCCAGAACTCGCGCCTCTCGTCGTCGGTCTTCCGGCTGCTGGACCAGAGCCCAAGCCCCACAATTGCGCCCGCCGGCAACCAAACGAGCAGATTGACCACAATTATTGTGAGGTGGGAATAGCGCGTTAGGTGGAAGAACCAAAAACTCGCGGCGCATACCATCGCAAGGCCCCAGCCGAGGATTCCGATCCGCCAGACGAAACTCCCTTTGCCTTTGGCCGCCTGGCGACGCAAAAACTGCTCCCAAAACTCCTCGGTAATCCAGGGCCATCTCATATGACAACCCTCCTTTCCGCGCGTCTTACCGACCGACGATAGGACAAATTTGGAAGGTTCCTCGCCTGATTCCCCCCCAAAGCAAGTGAAGCTTGGGGGGGCACCTGGCGGATGGATTCTCAACACGATTCGTCGGCACAGACAATTAGCGGGCCCAGTTCCGTCGTAGCATTTTCAATTTGATCGATGGTGCTGTAGACCGCGAACTTCTTGCCATCGATGGGCACGCCTCCCGCGTGGATCCCGGTGAGCGTCACCTCATTCCTGACTTGACTGGTGATCACAAACACCGACCCACCACTGTCGCCACCGGCAGACGTGTAATCCGCTTCGTTTACGCACAATAGCTCGTACTTGACGCCCCTCTGCGTAAGCTTGTCATCCGTGCAGGCGTCGGTTATCTTGCCTTCGGTTCTGCCGCCGGTTGCACCGACTTTAGTAATCGACTGACCAACCAAATAAGTCGCACTCTTGGCTGTGATCTTGAAGGTTGGCGGTGGATTATCGCCTCCGGCCCAGGTGGTTTTGTTCAGGTCAGGCCTCGCGATATAACCTAACGCGTTGGCCAGGCTGCCGTCGTTGACCTCCGCGAACAGGCTATCGCTGCAGCGACAACCCCGGCCGCCGGAACACTTGACTTCCTTGGCGCCCCTACCGCACTCCAACGTGTTCGATAGGGGTGGATTGACCGTTTCGGTGCCAATTCGAGTGGTGTCCGGAGTGGTATTCAGCGGTTGAGAAAAAATAGTTCCTTTGAGTTGGAAAGGTTTATTGCCGCAATGTGAGGCTGTGACGAAGCCGGCCTTACCCTGGCGAATAGCGACCACACCGAGTGTGCATTCTTCTCCCCCGTCTGCCTGAATGTTCAGACCTCCGTACAAGGGGCGGATGCGGTCGGTGTGGAGTGCACCCCAAAAATGAGACACCAAATTAAGGGGCCAGCTACATTGAATGGAGGAGAGTTATGCTGGTGCCCCGACAACAGTATTCCCGTGAATTGAAGATTGCCGCCATGCGCGAGATCGAGTCCGGAAAAGGTATCGCGGAAGTGGCCCGCATGTTTCAGGTCAGTCCCAAACGGCTGGAGACCTGGAAAGGCGAGTGGCGGGCCAAAGGTGAACTGGCATTTCCCGGCAACGGCAGCCGCCCGCAGTCGAAACTGGATGCCGATCAGATTGCCCAGCTGGAACGTAAGATCGGACAGCAGGCGATGGAGATCGAGTTCTTAAAAAAAGCCTTGCGGCGTTTCAGGGAGCATCCCCTGCCAGTCGTCGCCAATGGCAACGCCGTCTCTATCAACAAATCCAGCAAGCGGTCGAAACGGGGGCAGCGGTGAACGGGCTCTGCCAGGCCGTGGGAGTGAGCCGGGCCGGATACTACCGTTTTCTGGCGCGACCGCAACCCCAAGAAGCCGCCATGGATTTACGCAGCCAGATCCAACGCGTCGCGCTGCGCTGGCCCGCTTACGGTTATCGTCGCGTGCATGCCGAACTGTTGCGACAGGGCTGGACGGTGAACCACAAGTGCGTACTGCGCTGGATGCGGGCCGACAACCTGCTATGTTTGCGGCGGCGGAAGTTCATTCTGACCACCGACTCGAAACACGGGCTGCCCATCTACCCGAACTTGGCCGAGGGGATGGTGCTAACGGGCATCGATCAGCTTTGGGTGGCCGACATCACCTACATCCGCTTGCAAGTGGAATTCGTGTACCTGGCGGTCCTGTTGGATGCCTTTTCGCGACGCTGCATCGGCTGGGCGCTGCAACGCACTCTGGAAGCGGCGCTCGTACTGGAGGCTTTGCGCATGGCGCTGCGGCAACGTCGGCCACGGCCTGGCTTGGTGCACCATTCCGACCGGGGCGTGCAATATGCTTCGCAGGACTACAGGGCACAACTGGAACAACGCGGCATTCGCAGCAGCATGAGCCGGGTAGCAAACCCTTACGACAATGCCCGGGCGGAGAGCTTTATCAAGACCCTCAAATACGAGGAAGTCTACCGCACGGAATACCGCAATCTGCAGGAAGCCAAGGCTTCGATCGGAGAGTTCCTGGAGAAAATCTACAACCAGCAGCGCTTGCATTCTGCGCTTGGCTATCGTCCGCCGCTGGAGTTCGAGCGAAGCTTACGATTCTCGCCAGCGCTGGGGAAAAGACGAGCATGAGTTTTCTTAGGCATGAGGAAATCTATCGATCCGATGTAGGCCTCGGCAAAGCCGAGAGCGGCAACCGGTGTCGTCGCTCCCAGTGCTCATCGGCTTCGATGAGTTTCCAGTCGGCTATTCCTTGGCAGGTTGCCCTCCGGCAGAGCCTGCCTCCGCTTCACCGACTGGTAACGATTCTCGACAACCCACGACGCCGTACAATGTTTTTTCAGCGAACGGCAACAACCCCCTTAACTTCGTGTCTCAGCCCAAGGGTGCACTCCATTACTCCCGCCGTCCTCCCACACCACCCGCCGTGCGGTTCCGCATCGGGCGGTTCCTGTCTACTGGGCAGAACCTAATCTGCGGCAGCGAGCTGGGTTTCGTGCGTCGTGTCGCCTGGCGTTCGATGAGCACCTCGATCGCCCTTGGGACTTCCGGCCCCTCGGGTTAAGTCAGGGCTCCCGCGTAAACCGCGAGACTTCTGCCCAAACGCGCAGAGAGCACGCGTGACTATCCACTCATGACAGGTTCGGCCCTTCGCCCCTTACCGGCGGCTACTATGGCCTCGGCTGACTTCTGGCGACCCTTCCCCACGCCTCTCGACGCCGGTAGCACTCAAGCAGACCGCCAGATCTCCCCGGGTATTGCGCACCCACCTTCACGCTTATGCCTGTCGGATCTACGTCACGGCGCTCCGTGCAAGAATTGGGCTTTGCGTCTATTGGCCCGCTTACCCCGCCGTGCCGCCTCTATCCGCTTCCTGTTCGTCAGGCCAGCGCTTTGCCTTCGGCTTCCTCCAGATTCCACCTCGCGATGGACACCCTTGCCGTTCAGCTAACACTTCCCCTTGCCGGGTGTGTAGAGGACTTTCACCTCCAAGTAAGTGCGCCCTGCCGGGCGCACCAACAAGAAAGCCGGAGCTGGTTGGCTCCGGCTTTGACTTGAGGAGGAGACAAATTCAGCGAATCAGTTTGCGACGGATCACTCCGACCGCTCCGATCAGTCCCGTTCCGAGCAACAACAGGGAGCTGGGCTCCGGCGTGGTGCCGCCCTGGTGGCCCAGGAGATCAAATGCACCAAGCGGGTTGCCCGAGCCATTGTCGACCCACTGACAGCCGTCCCCGCTACCGCTCTGGCATCCGCTAGTGGCAAACAGATCCCGGCCGTCTATGCCTTGGTTGTTGAGGTTCCACGCGTTCCAACTGGGATCATTTATGTTGACCGCACCGAGAATCATGTAGTAAGAATCTCCGCCGGTCAGGGTGACTCCCGAAATACCTGAGATGGTGACAAAACCGCCACCATCGTAGCTACCTGGGCATGTTGGGGGGCACAACCCAAAATTCGTGATAGTGGTCAAGGGAGTCCAATGGGCGCCAGTCACCTGGGTTCCAGGTAGACCTGTTCCTGGGTCAACCGTGTAAATACTGGCAAAGAAGGTGCCGGGTGGAACCACAAATCCGATACCCAGGTCAATCTGGTCAACGCTAAAGCTGCCGCTGCCGCTCACGGTAAACAGGTTCGCGGCGGTGAAGCTAGTTCCGAGGGTTCCAGTTCCGGCAACTGTCCAGCCGGTGCAGCACTGGTACTGGTTACCGGGAGGTCCGATGTCAGTGAAAAGCGTCGTCGGACTGCTCATTGCCGGCAAGGCACCAATGCAGAGGCAAATGGTCAATAGAGATACCGACCATGCAAGTTTTTTGTTCAAGTGTGTTACCTCCGTGATTGAGGGTGATTACTCGCGACGTGAGACTTCTAACTTGAACACCTTGTGGCGTTCAAGGGGGACCAGCGGAAGCGTCTCATCCACAGCGGAAAGCGCAACCACTTTGGTGCAACGACTAGTCTGTATTCGGACGTCCGCTGGATGGACAAACTCAGTCTGGAGGAATGCTGCAATTTCGTAACCGCTGCAATCTATTGAAAAGATAGGGACTATAATGGAGTTGAGTGCAATTAGTTGCACTACGGTGCCGGATCATTTTCCCTTTTCGGGAGGTATAGGCGCATCACCAGTATGGCCTCGCGAAGCGCTGGCTTCGACCTCCTATCCCTTGGTTGAGCAACGCAGGCCTGGGTGAGGCACTCTTACTCGGAAATGGCATATGTCTGTCTCTCCTCATTTGTGGCTGCACGCACGGTTCAGTAAACTCGCTTGTTTTGGGAATATCCACACTTCAAACGCAGGCAGGATGGGGAGGTAAGTTGGCTAGTGAAAAACACGGACTCACGCGCCGTGAAATGCTGTCGCTCTTGGGCAAAGGTGCGCTCATTTTTCCGCTCGCTCCATCCGGGCTAGGTGCCTTGGCGCGTGGGACCCGGTCATCATCCCAAGCCGTGCCGGCGGAGTGGCGCCTCACTAGCGAGGAAGTTCTGGAAGAGATCGTCAGCCGGGGTTTTCTGTTTTTCTGGAACGAGGCCGGAAAGCTCACGGGGTTGGTGCGGGATCGTGCTCTCGCCGACGGCGGTCCAGACAAGCGGCGTATCGCCAGCATCGCTGCCACAGGATTTGGCTTGAGCGCTTTGTGCATCGGACACCAGCGACGATATCTTCCGGCTCACCAGATCCGGGCCCGCGTGGTGAATACGCTCAATTTTCTCTTGAACCATGTCGAACAAGTCAACGGAGTCTTTTATCACTTCATTGACATAAACACGGGCAAACGAGTGCGTTTGTCGGAGGTCTCGCCGATTGACACGACCATCCTGCTGTGCGGAGTGCTGACGGCACGCGCCTATTTTCGCGATCCTGTGATTTCGCGCTTAGCCACGAACATTTATGCGCGGGTGAACTGGCATTGGATGCTGAACGGCGGAAAAACCTTCGCCCTGAGCTGGACGCCAGAATACAAGTTCACTGGCGCGCGCTGGGATACCTACTGCGAACTGATGATGATGTATCTGCTCGCCATTGCGGCACCCATCTACAAAATCAGTCCGTCGGCATGGGATGCCTTCGCGCGGCCGACACAGGAATTTGAAGGTTACAGCTACATCAGCGGACAAGATCCGCTATTCGTCCACCAGTATTCACATGCGTGGTTCGATTTTCGTAACCAACAGGATGCGTATGCTAATTACTTTCAGAACTCGGCGACCGCGACCTACGTCCATCAGCAGTTCTGCCTCTCGCTTCGTTGGCGCTTTCCCGACTATGACCAGAATACCTGGGGTATTACCGCTTCCGATTCCCGGCTCGGTTACCAAGTTTGGGGCGGCCCGCCAGAGATCGGATATCCTGACGGTACCATCGTGCCCTGCGCCGCCGGAGGGTCAGTTCCTTTCCGGCCGCAGGACACCATCGCCTGCCTGACTAATCTTTACAACCAACATGGACTGCGGGCGTGGAAGCGATACGGGTTTGTGGATGCGTTCAATCCCCTCACCGGCTGGACTGATGTGGACGTGATCGGCATCAACTTAGGCATCACTATGCTGATGGCCGAGAACTACCGCACCGGGTTCATCTGGGACAATTTCATGAAGAACCGAGAAGCGCGACGCGCAATGAAGTTGGTGGGATTCCGGCCTTCGACCGCAACAGCGACCGGCATGTAGGAGAGAGATGTCACAAAAGTTCTGTGGAAGCGTGCCTAGAGGAAGCCCGCAGTTTCAAAGAGGGACCAGGCGCGCCGCTGAATCTTCTACCTGACCGGGTTGGTGCGCCTGGTTCATGGCAACGCCGCCACTCACGGCTGCCAGACTGCGTTATCCTCCTTTTGTTTGACTGCAAAAAACTGCAATCGTGGTTTTGTCAGCAGCCGCACAAATGCTGGGACTTCAACCACGCAAGGCGTCCACTGATTATGCTTCTAGTTTTTTTCGGAGCTGTAAGCCGGCTCTCAGAGATGACCGACGAACGCCGTGCTGAAAGCCTGCACCATTCGAGAATATCTTGCATTTCTCCGCAACTGGTTAACGGTGTGCTCCATCCGTCGCCAATACATTAAGCGAAAACGCTCTAGTTCCCAATCTTTCCCACCGCGAAAGTTGACAGGACCGGATTCGCGTCGGTCGAGAGAATGACTACCTTGGTCGGCGACACAACAAACATGATGCCCTCCAGCGTACTGCCAGGGTTGGAATAGATGAGACTCCGGCCCGTAACATCAACCTGGTAGGTGACAGCAATTGGGTTCATTTGGGGACCGCCCGGACCGCTGCTGTCCTCAGAACCATTGATGTTGCCATTGCCGTCGGCGAACAGCCAGTCAACCTGATTCGTCACCGCCGGTAATGCTGGCGTTACTGACCCTCCCACATAGCCGCCCAGAACGGATGCATTGCTGAAGGGGTTGCCCATGACCGCGCCGTTGCTGATCTGTGGCGCCAGCACTCCGGACGTGGCATTGCCGTCGGTGCCGACCACGAAAGCCTGGTTCTGGTTCACCACGTACAGAACGGGCGGAGTACCACCAAAACCATTGAGAATGACTCGTCCAGTTAGCGGGTCCACTCTATACTGGCCCCCAGCGATTTGTTGCTGGGAGAGCGTCCCACCCGCGTTCTGGTCAAACAAAACGGTAGCGTTTCCGAAACCATTTCCGTCGGAGGTGCCATCACCAGTGAACAATCCAGCTACGCCGATCGCTTGCGGGCTCCCGCCATTGGGATTTACCCCGTTGGTTTCGAGAACGCTTGCGCCCTTTAAGACTGTGTTCGTATAGGTTACGCCGGAAGATGCCCCTCGGAGCAGCGAAGCCAGAGTCAGAGGAGAAGTGCTCGAGACCTGATCGCTGCTGAGCTGGATCATCTCTGTGGCAGATACCAGGTAGTAGCTGAAATTTTGCGCTTGGCCGGTGCCGACACGCAGGCTCGCTGTGCCGCGTCCGCTGCCGGGATCAGGCGCGGAGTAAGAGCCGCTCAGGAGGGCGCCCGGAGTTGGCATGCCAGCGTCATTGATGTCGATTTCGCCCCTGGTCAAGGTGCCCGAGGTTGCGATCTGAAAAGCTCCGGCGCTGACGTATCGATTTCCACCCACGTCGACGCCGGTGCTTCCAAAGGCAAAACTACCTCCTGAGAGTGCGGCAAGCGTTTGCACCTCAATGGCGCCTGAACCGTAGGCTTGCGGATCCGACGTATCACTCTGGATCAGCCTACCAGCACCGCTGTTAGAGACGGCTACCTGGAAGTTGAGAGCAGGACCCTGGGCCGGGTTGAAGGTCATCGTACCTAAACCGTCGGCCGTGATTGAGTAGGTCCCGGTGAATGACACGTTGGTTGCCGGAGGGCCAGTGGAGCTATTCATGTCGAGCAAGCCACTGGTGATTCCGCCGCTTCCGTCGGCCGTGAATCTGCCGGCCATGAAGACAGGGGTGCTGCTGTTATAACCGCTGAAAGAGAAGGCATAATTGCCGGTCATCGCGGCATTAGTCAGGGCGGGATTGACAGTGATGGTAAGTGTCCCCGAGATAGCCATGGCAGGTGGTGAAGCCGAATCCTGCACCTGCGCTTGAAGGGGAGAAGCGCCACTCGCGCCCGGCGTTCCCGAGATGAGGCCGGTGCGGGGGTCCGAAAGACTCAAGCCTGGGGGCAAAGTCCCGAGTATCGACCAAGTGTACGGCGGGGTGCCGCCTGCAGCTCCCAAGGTGGCGCTGTATGGGACGGATACGTAGTCCGTGGGCAACGATACGGTCGTAACCACCAATGGGCCGGAATTGATGATGAGAGTCAAATCGGCAGAGACTGTGTTCGGCGGGGTGTCGGTGTCGGTCACCTGCACGGTGATAGGGAAGCTGCCACTGTTGCCAGTCGGAGTCCCGGCGATCACGCCGGTGCCGCTTAACGTCAGGCCCGCTGGCAATGGCATGGACCCAGCGGCAAGGGTCCATGAATACGGGGGAACTCCGCCTGTGCCCACCACTGGGCTCGTGTAGTAAACGCCTTGTGTACCCGCCGGTAAGGAACTGGTCGTGATTTGCAGCGGCGGGGTTGGGGCGACGACGATAGTGAAGGACCCGGTTGCAGTAGCGGGAGTACTTTCCGAGTCGGAGACCTGGACCGTGATCGGGTAGCTTCCGGTCATTGTCGGCGTTCCTGAGATCACACCAGTGGCGGCAGTGAGGGACAACCCTGGTGGCAGCGTCCCGCTGTAAGTCCAATGGTAGGGCGCCATTCCGCCAGTGGCCATGAGTTGATAGTCATAGAAGATGGCCACGTTGCCATTCGGTAACGAGGTGGTGGTGATGGTTACAGTGCCTTCGATGTTGATACTCAACGAGCCTGAGATTCCGGTGGCGGGCGGGCTCTCCGAATCAGCCACCTGGAGGGTAAACATCGAGGATCCGAGAGTCGTGGGTGTTCCGGCAATGGTGCCCGTGCCATCCGGATTGGAGGTGAGCGCGAGTCCGGCTGGCAGCGAACCGCTGTTAACGCTCCAGGTGTACGGCAACACTCCTCCGGTCGCCGTTACCGTGGCGTTGTAGGGAACCCCTACCTGGCCTCCCGGGAGCGGCGTCGGTGTGATGGATACCGCCCCCCTGATGTTGATGCTGAGATTCCTGGTTCCTGTAAGGCTCCTTGCGTCCGTCGCCGACACCGTGAAGCTTGCAGTTCCAATCGTAGTCGGGGTTCCTGTGATTGCGCCGCTGGTGCTGTTCAAGCTCAATCCGTCGGGCAGACTACCCGCAGAAATGCTAAGCGTGAACGGCGGTGTTCCGGTGCCCTGGGCGACTCCCACTTGGGTACTGTAAGGAACATTGATTGCGCCGTTCGGCAAACTCGTTGGTAATACCACCGGAGCACCGGCGGGAGTAGGCTTGGAGCCACCGCCACCGCACGCCGCCAGGAACACGCAGAGAATAAGTGCGAACCCCAATGTTGCAAATGATTTACCTGACCTCATCAAATCTCCTTGTGGACCCAGATATTGCGTGCTCCGGTCAATCCCAACCGTAGAAGCCGACAGGCATTCTACACGCTTGATCTGAAAAACTAGAAGTGCGATGTGAGAGAGCTGCTTGCGCGCATCACTCTCCGGCCCATGCGGTTGCAGCCGCACCGCGCGCGACGCTTCAATGACAGGAGTTGCTGCTCATGGTAACTCCCCAAGCTCGGCGAGCGCGAGTGAAAAGTTTCGGCTTGGTACAAGGACGGTTGGACTCTTGGTGCCTGTTCGGGAAACTTCGCAAAATGGACGTGATTCTGGTTTCAGCATGTCTCCGAAAGCCCTGCTGAGGGCTAGGCATGTGATGCCAATCGCCGAACGCGGCTCAGCAAGAAATGCCGCAGCGGTTAGGGCCACGATCGAGGGATTGACGATGGCTTTATCCTAAAGCGTTGGGTAGTAGACAATGAGAGCTGCTGCCTAGATGTGCTCTCGAATAGGAGGCAACATGAAATCACGGATACTGACGTACGTAATCGCGGTCAACCTAGTATTCGCCTCGCTGACGGGCTGGGCGCAGAGCCAGAGCCTGAAGCACGAAGGCGGGGATGGATATGGCCAATTCCGGGTGAGCAGCAGGACATTTTCCGATGGCGGAACGCTGCCGCTGATCATGGTTTATAACGTGTGCCCAGCCTATCCCGGCGGAGGAAACCAATCGCCCCAGCTATCTTGGACAAATGCCCCACGCGGCACGGGCAGCTTCGTGGTGGTAGCGTACGACATCACCGCTTCGTTTACGCACTGGGGAATGTACAACATCTCTTCGCGGGCGACCGGGCTTCCCCAGAACGCAGGGGTTGCCGGAAGCAGCTATGGGATTCAAATCTCCAATGATTTTGGCGACCTTAGCTACGACGGTCCCTGCCCCCCAACGGAACTCAACCCGGTGTCCCACCAATACATCTTTACGGTGTACGCTCTCGACATGGCGCTGCCGATATTGCCGACGTTTGGCGATTTTTCACCCGGCGCGGAAGCGCTTTATCACGCGCTGATCGCAGCGGGCCGGGGCGGCCACATCCTGGAAAGTGCAAGCATCAGCGGTTTTTTCCCGCAGCCCGACTAGGCGGGGCTAAAGGAGGGGCAAGCCGAGCGGCCAACCCCTCCTAAAGTTGTGGGACCTATTCTTTTTCTTGCTGTACGACGACCACAGCGGAAGTCACGCTCGCCTGCGGGTCAATGTGCGAAGCACTGAAGACCTGATCATGCGATCGCTGCGTCGATCTTTTCGCTGTCGACGCCGAGTTCCACAAACGCTTGCCGCGCACGCTGGGGATCGAACTTTCCGTCGCGGGCCAGCCGTGACAGCGCCGCTGCCGCAATCGACTCGGCGTTGATTTCAAAGTGCCGCCGCAAGTGCTCGCGGTTATCGCTGCGGCCGAAGCCGTCCGTCCCTAGCGTGACTAGTCGTCCTTGAAGCCATGGCGACAGCTGATCGGGGACCGCCTTCATGTAATCGGTGGCGGCAACGACGGGACCTTCGCTCCCGTCGAGCGCGGTCACGATGTATGGCCGCTTTTCCGCCTCCGATGGATGCAGACGATTCCAGCGTTCGGTGGCCAGTGCGTCGCGCCGCAGCTCGTTATAGCTGGTTACGCTCCATATGTCGGAGTGCACGCCGTACTTTTCGGTAAGAATATTCTGGGCGCGCAAGGCCTCATTCAGGATTGGCCCACTGCCGAATAGTTGAACGGTAGCCGTCCCTTGGGCGGACGACCTGTACTTATAGATGCCGCGTAGAATCCCTTCTTCCGCACCAGCCGGCATTTCCGGCATCGCATAATCTTCGTTGTAAAGGGTGATGTAGTAGAAGCGGTCGTCACCGGCCTGATACATGCGCCGCATGCCGTCTTGCACGATGACGGCGATCTCATACACGTATGCCGGATCATAACTGTGGCAGGTAGGAACGGTGCTGGAAAGCACCAGGCTGTGTCCATCCTGGTGTTGCAAGCCTTCTCCGGCAAGTGTGGTTCTGCCCGCCGTGCCGCCCATCAGAAAGCCCTTGCCGCGGGCGTCGGCGAACGCCCACACCAGGTCGCCAATACGCTGGAAGCCGAACATCGAATAGTACGTGAAGAAGGGAATCATCGGCACTTTGTAATTCGCGTAGGCCGTTCCTGCTGCCGTAAACGACGCCATCGATCCGGCTTCGGTGATGCCTTCTTCCAGAATTTGTCCGTTCTTTTCTTCGCGGTAATACAGCAGCATGTCTTGATCGTGTGGCTTGTAGAGCTGTCCCCGACTGGCGTAGATGCCCACCTGCCGGATGATGGACTCCATGCCGAAGGTGCGTCCTTCGTCGGGAATGATGGGAACGATTAACCTGCCGATCTGCGGATGCTTTAACAACTGACGCAACATGCTGACAAAGCCCATCGTGGTGGACACGGCGCGCCCCTTGGATCCGGCCAGCGATTCCGCGAACTCACTTAGCGGCGGCGCTTCGAAGCTTGATTCGGGTACCGAACGCTCCGGCATATATCCGCCGAGTTCTTTGCGGCGCTCCCGCAAGTAGGCGAGTTCGGGACTGTTGTCGGGCGGCCGATACAGCGATCCATCGCGCGCGGCTTCTTCTGGGATGGGAATCTCAAAGCGCGAGCGAAAGGCGGTCAAGGCCTTATCGGCGAGTTTCTTTTCCTGGTGGGTCGCATTGCGGGCCTCGGCTGAACCTAGGCCGTATCCCTTGACCGTGTGTGCCAGGATGACGGTCGGTCCGCCATGATGTTCCAGCGCACGCTTGTAGGCGTTGTAAACCTTTTGCGGATCGTGGCCGCCACGGGTAAGACGATGCAATTCGTCGTCGCTCATGTCGGAGACCATCGCCAGAAGCTCGGGGTATTTCCCAAAGAACTCCCGCCGAATGTACTCTCCACCCTTGACCTTGTAGCTCTGGTATTCTCCGTCAACCACCTCTTCCATGCGCTTCACGAGAATTCCAGACTTGTCGCGCGCAAACAGCTTGTCCCAATCGGAACCCCACACGAGCTTGATGACATTCCAGCCGGCGCCGCGGAAGGCGGCTTCCAGTTCATTGATGATCTTTCCGTTGCCACGCACCGGACCGTCTAGGCGTTGCAGGTTGCAGTTGATGACGAAGATCAGATTGTCAAGCCTCTCGCGCGAGGCCAGCGTCAGCGAGCCCATCGATTCCGGCTCATCGGTTTCGCCATCGCCCACGAATGCCCAAATCTTGCGTGGGGTTTGGGGAATGATTTCGCGGTTTTCCAGATAGCGCATGAATCGCGCCTGGTAGATCGCATTGAGGGGTCCGAGCCCCATCGACACCGTCGGGAAGCTCCAGAAGTTCGGCAAGAGCCAGGGATGCGGATACGAGGGCAATCCCGGTGCTCCGCGCAATTCGTGGCGGAAGTTCTTCACTTGCTCTTCGCTCAAACGGCCTTCCAGAAACGCCCTGGCATAGACTCCCGGCGAGGCGTGACCCTGAAAGTAAATGAAATCGCCCGGCTGATCGCCGTATTTGGCGTGGAAGAAATGATTGAACCCGACTTCGAGCAGCGTGGCCAACGACGAGTAGGTCGAAATGTGTCCGCCGATGCCGCCATCTTTCTTGTTCTGCCGATGCACCATGGCCATCGCGTTCCAGCGTATCAAGCTCTTGATGCGCCTCTCCAGCAAGCGATCGCCAGGGTAGGGAACTTCCTCGTCCACCGGGATGGTATTGACGTAGGGAGTGTTTAACTGCACCGGAATCTCTACTCCCGATTCGCGTGCTCGCTCGATCAGCGCCTCCAGAAGTTCACATCCGCGGTGGGTGCCTTCGTTCTCCAGTACCTGGTTAAAGGCTTCCAACCATTCTGCAACTTCCTCTTCTGCATCAACTTCCGGTTTCAACGGAAACCCCAGTACTCGATTGTTGATTTCTTGGGTTGCCACATTGACCTCTGCAATCTGCGCGCTGGTTGCCGGACACCGCGCTCAACTTCGCTAACTCTCTGGCTTTAATAGTTAGAGATGCATCCGATCATGAATCGTTTCTTCTTTTGGGGCGTTGGACGCTGGCAAAACTCTGACCACGCTAAAAGCGCGCCGCATGGCATGCGGTGAGCGCTCGTCGGCACTGAAGGCCTAATCGACGATGCGATTCAAGTGGTGGAGAGCGGCGGCAAACGCCATCAGAAATCTGTTCCTATTGTTTGCCATCCCGATGAATGATGACTCAATTCTAGCAGAACGCAGTGCTCGCTGCGCTGGGTGGTTGAAGGTGTTGGCCAGCGAAGTGTATGTGGATATTAGCCACTTCAGACCGCAAAAAAAACGCGCAGCCGGGCGCTACGCGTTTACCTCACATTTCTGTTTCTAGACTCAAGCGTTTTTCTGGTCCGCTCAGACTTATTCGCGGGACGAATCTCGACGCCGTTTCAGTACACCCTGTTCATCTGCTGCCACACGGCCATTCCTGCGATGAACAGGATCAATAGTCCCGACGCCGCGCCCAGGATGCGCACATACGGGGTCACTCTCTTCATTCGGAGCTGAAGCTCTTCTTGTTCCGCCCGGAGGTTGGCACTGGCTTCGTCCAGGAAGAGTTGATCGTCCTCGTGCAAGGTTAGGGTGCTACGGTAGATCAGAAGCAGGATCAGCAGAACCGTCAGTACACCCCACGCGATCAGCAACATCATTATCATCGACATCAGCCACCTCGGCTCACCGTGAACCGGTCCCACGCCCAGAACGGTTACACACCCAACCGGAGGGGGGGCCTATTTGAGTACATTATATCTCCGATTTCCCGAGGGCAAGGGCAATTATTTGCAAGTCAGTAACGTGGCCGCAGGCTTCCAGCGGAAGCTGGGACAAGTCCTACACCCACATGTAAAGCTTTGAATTATAAGCACAAGATCACGCCCACTTGTCTCAAATTCCTGATCAGTATATGGCGCATCCCCCGAAAGTGCTGCAATTGCGTTCCCCTCAGTGGTCTTGACCCCGTGAGGAATCGGTGACAATGTCACAGTACCATTCTCCTTTTGCAGCTGAGCAAAGCGGCGTATTTGGGCTGTTATCCCCGGCGGGTGCAGCCCTTTTTCTTGGAAGTTGGCGCAAGGGCTGGGCGGACGGCGTGCAAGTCTGCGACGGAGAGCTGTTTCGTCGCATCAAAATAGCAGCATTTTATGCCAGCTTCCGGATTTTGGACAGCTGACCACAAACTTGCTGCAATTTGCTATAATCCCGCTAGTTCCAGAGGAGAGACGATGGCGACTACAACCAGCACACCCGTACCCACCACCACACCGACTGTCGAAACAAAGCCCCTCAGTCTGACCGCGACGGCGATTGCCAAAGTGAAAGAAATCATGGCGCAACAGAACCCTGTTCCGGCGGGACTTCGCGTGGGAGTAGTCGGAGGCGGATGCTCCGGGTTCTCCTATTCGATGTCGTTCGAGAACGGCGCCGGCATGATGGACAAGACTTTCGACTTCGAAGGCCTGAAGGTTTATGTTGACGCGACCTCGCTGATGTATCTGAAGGGCGTGAACGTCGATTACATCGAGACCCTGGAAGGCGCTGGCTTCAAGTTCGATAATCCGAACGTGAAGAGCACCTGTGGTTGCGGATCCTCTTTTAGTGTGTAATTTTTCAGTGTGTAATTGCAAAGCGCACGAATTTTGAAGCCCTGTCGTCGGTGACAGGGCCTCTTTTTTGCAACGGTTTCTCCCGCCCACGAACGGCCATTTGCATTTACGTTTCGCGTGCCGGCCCGCGACCTGGTGGCCTCGTACGGGTTCACACTACGAAGGTCCTCTTCTTGCTCTATACCTCAGCTCACAGACGCCTATACAATGGATTTTTCTGTTTGCGTTCTCGTAGGAGTGCAGTTCACCGTCAGGAGTGTGAATGAAGGTTTTGCGTGAAGCCGCTTTGTTGGTGTTGCCGGTTTGTCTGCTGTCGATATGGCTGGGCTGTGGCGATCAATACCGTCCGGTCGCCAATCCCATCGTCGGTCCCGGCGGCCAGCCGCAGAGTACCCACTACGCCTATGTTGTCAACTACAACCCCAACGGCGACGGCTCAACCACTAAGATCGATGTTTCCGGAGATAGCATCAGTTTTGTGCAAACCCTGGGCGTTGGTTCCGTCTACGAGGCATTGCCGCCTAATTCGACCGCCCTCTTTGTGGCCAACAGCGGCGATGACACGGTAAGCGATTTCTCGGCTTTTCTCAACGGCACGGTTACCACCATTGGACTGCTGCCTGGGTCGCACCCTGTCTTCCTGACGGCGTCTCAAACTACGAACATGTATGTACTCAATTCCGGTTTCAATTCGGCGTGTCCCAACACCGGCTCCGTTAGTGTCATGGCGACGGCAACGGGATCAGTCACGAATACGGCGTGTGTTGGATTGAACCCGATCAACATGGTCCAGGCGGCTAATGCCGGGCAAGTCTTTGTGCTGAATCAGGCAGACAACATGAATCAGGGCTCTGTCTCGGTTATTGATCCGACGTCGCTTGGAGTGGTGGCGACGTTGACATCGGCGAACGGGCTTGGACTCCATCCCGTATACGCGACTTCGACTACCGACGGTACCTACATCTTCGTCGTGACTCAAGGCGACGGAGTCACTCCTGGCACGCTCGACATCCTTACCACCGGCGCGAACCCCGTCGTGGCCGCGTCAGTTCCTCTGGGTGTGAAGCCTACTTACTCCTACCTGGACCCACACCTCAACCGGCTCTATGTCACCAATACGGGCGACAACACGGTCAGCGTCTTCGACGCCTCGAACGTGAATCCTTCGAATTCGCCGCCCATTCCGTCGCTGTCTGCGCCGATACCTGTCGGTACGGCACCAACCGGAGTTGCCGCGCTGCAGGACGGTTCGCGCTTCTACGTGGCGAATTCTGGCTCCAACAATGTGAGCGTCGTAAGCGCCACTAGCTTCGCCGTTCTGAGGATCATTCCCGTGGGAGTGAACCCTACCTTCGTGGCTGCTGATCCCACATCCACCAAGGTTTACGTGACCAACCAAGGCAGTTTCTCCACCAGCATCATCCAGACGGTGAACGACACAGTTTCGCTGGTAATAGCGGCCCCTTCCCAAAATCCGGCTTGCATCTCTTCGTGTGCATTACAGCAGCCGGTCATGATATTGACGCAGTGATTTTTTTACCAGCACGCGATCGCTGGAGCACGCATTCTGAAATTGTCATTACGAGCGCAGCGAGGAATCTGCTGTTGTTTGCGCCTGGAACGACGGATGGGAAAAACAGCAGATCCCTCACGGCCTAAAGGCCCCTCGTGATGACAACTCAGCGATAGCCAAGCCCGGACAAGCCTTACGCGTCACATAAAGCCGGTTCATCTTAGAATCTCAACCACCGCTGAAAGCGGTACTCCTCCCAATCCACCACGTGAACCGGTTCACGTGAACATGAATTCCTTGGTCCGCAAATCGCGGATGGTATCACGCAGCCGGGCGGCTTGCTCGAACTCGAAGCGCTTGGCGGCTTCGCGCATGTCGCTCTCCAGCTTCGCAATGAAAGCGTCCAGTTCATCCTGAGAACGAAATTCCGGCAGGCCTTCCGCCTCATTCGTCAGGTCAACATAGTCGGCGTTGGCGACGCCGACCAGAGTCATGTCGAGCGGCCGCACAATACTTTCCGGCGTGATGCCGTGCTCCTCATTGTAGGCGCGTTGAATGGCGCGCCGCCGGTTAGTCTCGTCCAAGGCTTTTTGCATGGAGTCGGTCATCTTGTCAGCATAAAGAATGGCGCGGCCTTCCAGGTTACGCGCGCACCGGCCGATCGTCTGAATTAACGATCCCGACGAACGAAGGAAGCCTTCCTTGTCGGCGTCGAGAATTGCTACCAGCGAGACCTCCGGCAAATCGAGACCTTCACGCAGCAGGTTGATACCGATGAGAACATCGAACTCGCCCTTACGCAGATCGCGCAGAATCTTGATGCGTTCCAGCGTCTCGATCTCGGAGTGCATGTAACGGCAGCGGACACCAACCTCGCTGTAGTACTCGGCCAGGTCTTCGGCCATACGTTTGGTCAGCGTGGTGACCAGCACACGCTCATTCTTTTCCGCGCGACGACGAATCTCGTGTAGTAGATCGTCGATCTGTCCTTTCACCGGCCGCACTTCTACCTCAGGATCGACGAGGCCGGTCGGGCGAATGATCTGCTCCACCACCACGCCCGCCGACTTCGTCAACTCATAGGGACCGGGCGTTGCGGAAATGTACACTGCCTGATTCACACGGTGCTCGAATTCCTCAAACGTCAGCGGACGGTTGTCCAGCGCGCTGGGCAGTCGGAATCCATACTCGATCAGGTTCTGTTTGCGCGAGCGGTCGCCGTGCCACATGCCATGCACCTGCGGAATCGTCTGATGCGACTCGTCGACGAAGAGCATGTAATCGCGAGGCACATAATCCAGCAGGGTCGGCGGCGGCTCGCCCGGAAGGCGCCCGGTGAAGTGGCGAGAGTAATTCTCAATGCCGTGGCAGTAGCCCATCTCCTTGATCATCTCGAGATCGAAACGGGTACGCTGGTGGATGCGTTGCGCCTCGACGATCCGTCCCTGCTTCTCCAACTCCATCTCCCACCACGCCAGCTCTTCCAGAATCGACTGCACCGCTGATTGCTTGCGCTCGGGCTTCATCACGTAGTGGCTCTTGGGGTACACCGGCAAGCGGCCGTATTTTTGCTTCACAGTTCCGAACAGGGGATCAATCTGCGCCAGCGATTCCACTTCATCGCCCCATAACTCAATGCGATAAGCGTTGTCCTCGTAAGTAGGGAAAATCTCGATGATGTCGCCGCGTACTCGGAAAGTTCCGCGGCGGAAGTCGCCGTCGGTGCGCTCGTAGAGAATCTCGACCAACTTGCGGACAATGTCGTCGCGCTTGATCTTCTGTCCCTTTTCCAGGAACAGCAGCATGCCGTAATAAGCTTCCGGCGATCCCAGGCCGTAGATACAACTAACCGACGCAACAATGATGCAGTCGCGGCGCTCGAACAGCGACTTGGTGGCCGCCAGCCGGAGCTTGTCGAGTTCGTCGTTGACGGTAGCTTCCTTCTCGATATAAACGTCGCCCGCGGGAATGTAAGCTTCCGGCTGGTAATAGTCGTAATACGAGACGAAGTACTCCACCGCATTGTGCGGGAAGAACGACTTGAACTCGTGATAGAGCTGCGCCGCCAGCGTCTTGTTATGCGCCAGAACCAGGGCGGGGCGATTCAATTCCTCGATGACCTTGGCGATCGAGAAGGTCTTGCCTGAACCGGTGACTCCCAACAGCACTTGGTGTTTGTCGCCGTCCAGGATGCCGCGAGTCAAGGACTCAATCGCCTTTCCCTGATCGCCCTGCGGCTTATACGAACTTACCAACCTGAATTCCATAACCTTGCCTGATTGTAGCCGGGCGAAACCGCTTTCTGGGCTCTACAGAATGCGATTTCGGCGAGTGGATATCTCTTCATTATACGACGGCATGAAAAGCTGACCCCGAAGTGAAACGGCACCGTTCATTCACATATACGTAACATAAGAATTTTTTATTGGACATCCTCTCGGGCCGCGGACAGACTCGCATAGGAGATCCCCAATGAGCTCGGCGGACCTTGTCCCGCAACCTGGCGGCGACCTAGCCACCAGCGGCCCCGCTTTCCTGATGTGCTCCCCTGACCTGTACGAAGTGAATTACGTTATCAATTCTTGGATGGAGGGCAACGTTCATGCCTCCTCGAAGAGGGAAGCGGCCGCACAATGGGAACAGTTGCGCTGTGCCATCACCCGATTCGCACGCGTCGAGTTGGTGAAGCCGGAGCCCGGCTCACCCGACATGGTTTTTACGGCCAATGCTGGCTTGGTGCGGCATGGCGTCGTAGCCTTGAGCCGATTTCTTCATCCAGAAAGGCAAGGGGAAGAACCGCATTTCGGTAAGTGGTTTGGCGATTCCGGTTTCACCGTTCGTGAGATGCCACGAGGCACGCCATTCGAGGGCGAGGGCGATGCTTTGTTCGAATGGGATGGTTCGCGACTATGGGCCGGGCATGGGGTACGAACACTGCAGTGCACGCATCAGCTGCTCATGGAGCTTTGGGACGTCGAAGTCATCTCGCTGCGGCTTGTCGATCCTCGCTTTTATCACCTCGACACTTGCTTCTGTCCACTCTTCGGCGGGTATGTGATGTACTTCCCGAAAGCCTTCGACGCCGAATCGCTAGCGAAGATTGAAAAGGGGTATCGCCCGGATAAGCGCATTTGCGTTGGCGATTCGGATGCCTTGCGCTTTGCCTGCAATGCAATAAACGTGGGCCACGTGGTGGTCTTGAATGAAGTCAGCGTCGAACTTTCGCGGCGATTGGAGGACCTCGGGTTCCGCGTGGTGCAAGTCCCTCTGACCGAATTTCTGAAGGCGGGCGGCGCGGCCAAATGCCTGGCATTGCGGCTGAGTGAGATGGAAGTGACCCACGCTGCCGCCGCGCCCTCTTTATTGGCATGGGAACCCGCACCCGAGTGGCGGCGCAGCGCTTAGCGGTTTGATTCCGAGGCAAACTGTCCAATTGCGCATCGAGCTGCACAAGTTTATTCTGTTTCCCCAGTCAATCTCGCAAGTTGGAGCGACCCATGGGTTGCCGACCATTTCTCGGTGCTGTCGTCGTTTTATGCCTCCTGATCCTCCTTCCGGCAGTTGCACAACAGCCGCAGCCCCGCGCTTCAAGTGACGAGGCCAGCATAAAGCAAGTGGTCGACGGCATCATCCAGCCATTCCTGACCCAGTATCACATCCCTGGCGCGATCGTCGGAGTTTCGATACACGGCAAGTCTTACTTTTTCGCTTACGGTAAGGCTACCGACGCCGGCGATCCGTTCACCCCTGACACGCTGGTCGAGATCGGCTCCTGCACCAAGACGTTTACGACCACGCTGTTTGCGCTTGCCCTCAATCGCAATCAAATGGTGGCTGACGCCTCCGCGCAAAAATACATGCCGAGCGGTTTTACACTTCGGCCGGAGGCCCGGCTGATGACTCCCCTGGAATTGGCAGACTTCACGTCGGGGATGCCTGATGATCCCACCAATCTGCCGTCTGGGCCGTTGTGGAAGCGGAACATCGAGCACTACACGACAGACAACTTTCTGAAGTGGGTGTCACACTGGAGCCCGGCAACCGAACCTCCCGCCCCCTACAAGTACTCCAACGCCGGTATCGGTCTGTTGAGTTACCTGGTGGCGGATGCGACCGGCAAGCATTGGGAAGATCAACTCAATGCTGAGATCGTGCAGCCACTCAACCTGGAAGACACCACCCTCCGCCCCAACCCTGAACAGCGAAAGCGCCTGGCGCAAGGACACCATTCCAACGGCAGCGACGCTCCATCCTGGCCGATCTTCGCCTGGTATGCTGCGGGAGGACTGCGTTCAACGGCCCGCGACATGCTGCGCTTCGGCGAAGCCAATCTCGGGCACAAGGTAGTCGATGGCCGTCCGGTTTCGGATGAGTTGATCGCGGCGATGCAATTGGCACAAAAGCCAATCTACACAATGCCAAACGGCCGAAATCAGCAGGCTATGGCCTGGGTCAATAATGTAGGGGGCCCGGGCACACATCCGGTGGTCTTGAAGAATGGCGGAACCGTCGGATTTGGCAGCGTCATCGTTGTCAATCCTGCCAAAGACCTGACGCTATTCATCGCCGTAAATCAGAATGGAAGTAATCCCGCGGAAAAAGGCGTGGAAATAGCGCGCCACATACCATAGAGCAGAGGGTCGAGACGGCCAACATCCCACAAGGTCTCGTCGCGCACACGGCAAATTCAAGACCTTCAATTGGTCGCCGATTTTAGACCCCGTCTCGCTCCATTTGCTTGTCACGCTTTGTCAAATCCGTTTCCTGATTTATCCTGTTGATTCTGGCCACAATTTCTCATGTAGTGCTCGCGTTTCTGCAAGATACTCATAACACGTTTCATAGAAGAGGCATCATGAAGATTTTGATAATTGGTGCAGGCATGATGGGTTGGGCTGCGGCGTTTGACATGGCCCGGAACCCAGCAGTCGAAGCGGTCACGCTCGCAGATTCCAACTCCCGGCGCTTGGATGAGGCTGTCGCTCGAATCAACAAACTCGCCGGCAATCACAAGGTCACGGCCGTCCAGGTTGACGCCGCTGACACCGCGGCGGTGCTGAAGATCATGCGCGGTCACGACGGCGTGCTCTCCGCCGTCCCGTATTTCTTTAACCTCGAATTGGCCAAGGCCGCGATTGACGCCAGGTGTCATTTCGCCGATCTCGGCGGCAACAATACGGTGGTAAAACAGCAATTTGCGCTGCACGATCAAGCGCAAAAAGCAGGTGTGGCGATTGCTCCTGATTGTGGCCTCTCACCGGGCCTGGCCTCCATCCTGGGCGGCGAACTGCTGCGCCGCATCGGCGGCAAGGCCGATGCGCTGAAGATTTATGTTGGAGGCCTGCCGCAACGGCCGCGCCCACCATTCAATTACCAACTCGTCTTCTCTGTCGAGGGGCTCATCAACGAGTACAGCGAGCCCGCGAAAATCTTGCGTGGTGGAAAGATGGTCACCGTTGAGCCGCTGACGGAAGTCGAATCTTTCCACATGGAAGGGATTCCTGAGTTGGAGGCGTTCCACACTTCGGGCGGTACATCCACCTTGCCGGAAACGTTCCAGGGCCAGGTTGGCGAATGCTTCGAGAAGACGCTGCGCTATCCGGGACACGTTCGCATGTTGCGCTCACTTTATGACTTGGGCCTGTTCTCCAGCGTGAAACGCGTGGTGGACGGGAGTGAAGTGGCGCCCCGCCAGATGATGTCGCGCCTGTTCGAGGAGAAATTCGCCAGCGACGAGCCTGAGGTCACCCTGCTACGCGTGGAAGCTCACCAGGAGGATGTGGTCGCCTCGTTCAGTATGATCGATTATACCGACCCGTTGACCGGCACGACATCGATGATGCGGACCACGGCATGGCCGGCATCGATCGTGCTTCAGATGCTGGTTGGTGGCGAGATTTCCAAGCGCGGAGTGGTCCGCCAGGAGGTTGACATTCCGGCCCAGCTTTTCCTCAATGAGATGGCTTTGCGCGACGTGGTGATTGGCTACCGTATCGAATCCGTTGGAGAGCTCCGCGAAGAAGCACTGGCCGCGGCACAGGAGAACTGATTGAGCTTCCTAAATCGTCTGCAGCCGCTAGGGCTGCTGGTTCTGCGACTGGCGCTGGGAACGGTCATGATCGCGCACGGCTATCAGAAGGTTTTTGGAGGCATGCCGCAGTTCATGGGAATGCTGTCGCACATGGGAATTCCTCCGTGGATGGGCTATCTCACGGCGGCGGCGGAGTTCGGCGGCGGCATCTTGCTCGTGGTTGGATTCTTGACGAGATTGGCGGCTCTCGCCATTTTCATCGACATGCTGGTCGCGATCTCCAAAGTGCATCTGCACAACGGATTGTTTTCGAAAAATGGCGGCTTCGAGTTCCCGATGGTCTGCGGTGCGATTGCATTTTCGCTGATCTGGAGCGGCGCCGGACCCATCGCGATTGATTGGTTGTGGGGAAGTAAAGGCAGGCGGTAGAAGAAGGCTGAGCGAATATGGCAGTTTCTAACAAAGTACCTGACATCAAGAGCCTGTACTACATCACCCACCGGGAGAATGTGCCCTCGATTCTCAAGGACGGTATCCTCTCGCACCAATATGTCGAAGACAATCATGTTAAGTACACACCTATCTACGACGCCGCTATCGTCAGCAACCGTAAACAGAAAAGCACTCCTGCAGGGCAGGGTCTCTGGGCATACGCGAACGTATATTTCCAAGCTCGAAACCCTATGCTTTACCGTGTTCTAAGCGAGAAGAGCTCAAAAGAAATTGTTGTCATCGGTGTTCAACCCCGTGTGCTGACGTGCCCTGGGGTTTTCATCACTGATGGCAATGCTGCCAGCGGTCCTACGGAGTTCTATGGTCTAAAAGATGGTCTGAAGGCGATTTCTGCCAACTGGAAGACGATCACCAGCGAATGGTGGAATTCAGTTGACGGGTCAAAGAGAAAGATCATGGCGGAGTGTCTGATACCGAATCAAATCGCACCAGATCTCATTCACTCCATCTACGTAGCAGATCACGAGACTGCCGTCCAGTTGAGGACCGCAATTTCTCCGAACACGATACCCGTTATTCCGGAGCCGACGATTTTCTTCCGTCCGACCAAGCGTTACATGATTACCTCTCAGCTATTCTTGGCCGAAGGAGATATGTTCTTCTCAAGAATGCAGACTCTTACCGTTAGTGTGAACACTGTGGGAATAATGGGGAAGGGTCTCGCGTCTCGTGCCAAATATCAATTCCCAGATGTTTATGTGACTTATCAGGACGCCTGTCGGCGCAAGCAATTGAAGATGGGAAGACCATATCTGTACAAGCGAGAGTCATCATACGATGACGAATTGACGGATGAACCGCGTAGCCTGCCCAACGGCGGGAATGATGTCAAATGGTTTCTCCTTTTCGCTACCAAACGTCACTGGCGTGACAACTCGGACCTCGCTGGCATCGAAGAAGGCCTTCGCTGGGTGGCCGACAATTACAAGGCCGAGGGAATCACATCTATTGCATTGCCGGCCTTGGGCTGCGGACTTGGAAATCTCGAATGGAAGGAGGTTGGTCCCGTGATGTGCCGTCACTTGCGGAAGCTTGAAATTCCTGTCGCCATTTATCTTCCACGGGAGAAAGCAATCCCCGAAGAATATCTCTCAGCTCAATACCTGCTTAACGAAAAGGGTGACTAAAATAATCCACCTACAGGCATGAGAACATTTCAGTACTTCGCCAACTCCATCATTGCCTGGAATATATCCTCCGCCTGCGGCAGAATCTCGTCCTCCAGAATTGGCTGATATGCGACGAACGTGTCCTTGGCGGCGACGCGTTTCACTGGGGCATCGAGCTTATCGAACAGTTCGTCAGCAATGCGCGCCGCGATCTCCGCACCGTAGCCCCAGCTCAGCATGTCCTCGTGCGCGACGAGCACACGGCTGGTCTTGGCCACGGATGTCGCAATCGTTTCCCAGTCGTAGGGACTCAGGGTGCGCAGGTCAATCAGTTCCACGCTGACGCCATGCTCGCGCTCGATGCGTTGCGCCGATTGCAGCGCGCGCGGCACTACGGCGCCGTATGTCACCACCGTAAGGTCATGCCCGGGACGAACAATCTTCGCCTTGCCGAACGGAATCATGTAATCCGGCCCGGGATATGGCGCACGGCCAAATGTTTCCCGATAGAGGCGCTTGTGCTCCAGGAATAGCACTGGATCATCGCAACGAATGGCAGTGCGCAGGAGACCGTTGGCGTCGAGCGCATTCGACGGGAAGACCACGCGCATTCCCGGCGTGTGAGTGAAGATACTCTCGCCGCATTGCGAGTGATAAATGGATCCGCCAGTAAGATAGCCGCCAATAGCGACACGCACTACCGCCGGCGAAGAGAAGGCATTATTCGAGCGCCAACGTATCAGGGGCAGTTCATTACGAAGCTGCTGCATGGCGGGCCAGATGTAGTCAAAGAACTGGATCTCCACGACCGGCTTCAGACCGCGGGTCGCCATGCCCACCGCGCGGCCCACGATGTTGGCCTCTGCGAGCGGAGAGTTGAATACGCGGTCGTGGCCGAACTCGGTCTGGAGGCCTCCCGTCAGTTTGAAAACGCCACCCTTGCCTTTGACCCGCTTGTCTTTGAGATATTCCACGCGGCTGCAGTCGGCCACATCTTCGCCAAACATCACGATGCGCAGATCGTGCTTCATCTCATCACGCAGACAAACATTGATGAGATCGGCCATCGTTTTTTCGGGCGCAGCAGGCGCACCCTTCTCCGCGGGATGAGGATGGACCGCCTCGGTTTGAAATGTTGTCGATGTCGGATCGAGGTTGGGCGAGTACACGAACTGTTTGTAGGAGTCGGGTGCGGGCAGCGCGGCGGCGACGGCTCGATCCGCCGCTTCTTGGATCTCGGCTTCCGCATCCTTTTCGAGATTATCGACACCTTGCTCGTCGAGGATACCTTCGCGCACCAGAAAAAGCTGGAAGCGCGTGATGGGGTCGCGTTCCACTTCCTGCTTGCGCTCGGATTCGGGCCGGTAGAGCTTTTCATCATCCGATAGCGAGTGCGAGTACGGACGGATCACGTGGCCGTGAACGAACGCCGGACCTTGGCCGGAACGGATGTAATCGACCGCAGTCTTGAGCGCGCCATAGCTGACCAGTGGATCGGTGCCGTCGAATTCCGCAAAGTGGAAGTTGGGAAATCCTTTGACGAGCTTGCTGATGTTGCCGCCGGCCGTGCCCACTTCTACCGGCACCGAGATGGCGTACTCATTGTCTTCGATCAGATATAGCACCGGAAGCTTCAGGTTCGACGCGGTGTTCAACGACTCCCAGAACTCACCTTCGCTGGTGGTGCCATCGCCCCCGGAAACGTACACAACTTCGTCGCCGTGGAACTGTACGTCCTTGAATTGGCGATAATCGCCACCGGCTTTTTCTGCTGCGTTAGGATAACGGTTGAAATACCGTCCGGCCTCGGCGCAGCCCACGGCTTGCAGGAACTGCGTTCCCGTCGGCGACGACTGGGTCACGATGTTCAGCTTCTTGTGTCCCCAGTGCGACGGCATCTGCCGCCCGCCGGAGTTGGGATCGTCGGCCGCGCCCACGGCCTCCAGCAACTGCTCGTAGGGCGTCATACCGAGGGTTAGGCACAGCGCGCGGTCGCGATAGTAAGGATAGAACCAGTCGTAGGCCGGACGGAGCACCATTCCGGCGGCGACTAACAGCGCTTCGTGTCCCGCGCCTGAGATCTGGAAGAAAATCTTTTGCTGGCGCTTGAGCAGGATCTCGCGATCATCGATGCGGCGCGACAGATACATTAGCCGATAGATGTCGATCAACTGCTTGCTGGTGAGCCCCTCATACTTCTTGCTTGGAGCACCCTGCTCGACTGCAGGTTTAGGCTCTGCTTTTGTGGTGGCCATCCATTACCTCAGGTGTAAGATGCGGACCCCGGACACGACGACGAACGTCCATTATTGTAAATGTTCTGCAGTATTTCTTGAATTGTCAGTAGCGGGCCAACGCTTTTGGCCACTGCCGAGTTGTCATCACGAGCGAAGGGAGGACCTGCTTGTGCTGCCTTTCCAGAAACCACCATCACGAGGGACGAGTCAGTGGATGGGTTGTAAGTCGGTTTCCGGGTGGCCCGTCAACCAGGAGTTTCTGCGATCGATGCTCACAAGCCGACTTCCCAGTACCAATCCGTATGTCCCACTCTGGATTGCTTCCGGATAGCCGATTACTTGCCAGCAGCTAGCTCGGTGCTGTCGATTGTGAGTGAGATGGCGATATTTCGAAGGTCTCACCGCAGTTTGCCGCTGAAACACTCCCGATTAAGGCGAACGACGATACGTCCGGATCGTAGGTTCCGCTGTGCAACGATAAACGGCAAAGTGCGGGTTGCCAAATTCACGGAGTGACCGGAGGCCCTCTGGCTTCCTCGATTTCCCCACGAACCGCCAGGCCGTGTCCGGCATCACTGACAACTGACCTCTGCCGGTGGGATACTGACTAGGTATTCGTCCGAGTAGGTGTTGAGAGGGCAATAATCCCGCATATCTTTTGCCTCCCTTGGAGGTCTTCTCGGATGATTGGTGAGCAGTCCATTCCGCAGTGCGCTGGTGGAAAGATCCTCGGCCACTACCGCCTCGTCGAGAAGATCGGAGCTGGCGGCATGGGTGAAGTCTACCGCGCTCACGACGAGCACCTCGCCCGTGATGTCGCCATCAAAGTTCTTCCGCCCGGTACGCTGATCGATGAATCCGCCCGCAAGCATTTCCACAAAGAAGCTCTGATTCTCTCGCAGCTCAACCATCCCAACATCGCTACCATCTACGACTTCGACACGCAGCAAGAGGTGGATTTCCTGGTGATGGAGTACATCCCTGGGATGACACTGAGCGAGAAGGTGGCGGGTCGACCGCTGGCGGAGAAGGAAGTCCTCCGCCTGGGCGTGCAACTTGCGGAAGGCTTGGTGGCAGCGCACGACCATGGGGTGGTTCATCGTGACCTCAAGCCCGGCAACTTGCAGGTCACGAGCGACGGACGGCTGAAGATTCTGGACTTCGGGCTTGCAAGGTTGCGGCTTCCAGTCACGGACAGTGGGGCGACGGAGAGTTTTAGCGAAACGCAAGCCATGGCTGGGACTCTGCCCTACATGGCACCAGAGCAGTTGTTGGGTGGAGAGATCGACGCTCGTACCGACATTCACGCGGCTGGCTCCGTACTGTATGAGATGGCCACGGGGAAACGTCCGTTCGCTGACATGCAACACTCCGCACTGATTGACGCCATTTTGCACCGGCAACCACGACCACCCACTGCTCTCAATCCCAGATTGTCTCCAGAGCTGGAGAGGATCATCGGGAAGTGCCTCGAAAAGGATCCAGGGTACCGTTATCAGTCGGCGAAAGAAATAGGCGTCGATCTCAGACGCCTGGCCACGCCGTCGGCTGTCGTCCCTTCTGGTGTGGCACCGCGCGCGAGAAGACGTTGGCCACACAAGGCGTGGTTGGCGGCTGGCGCGCTGGTGACGGTCCTATTAGCGCTTGGGCTCGGTTGGTTCGCATGGAAACACAAGTCCCCTGTGAGCGCTGAGGTGGTGCAGCGGCAACTCACGGCTAGGAATGGCGACGATCCTGTGGTCAACGCGGTAATCTCTGCGGACGGGAAATACCTTGCGTACTCCGACAAAGAGGGTATCTCGATTGAGGAGATCGAAAATGGAGATACCCACAAGATTCCGGCGACTGTCGGGCTTGAGATTCAGGACTGGTATCACGACGGATTGCGCTTGCTGGCGACGGACGACAATCATGACCTTTGGACCATCTTTGCTTTCTCGGGCGAGAAGCACAAACTTGCCACTCGCGTGGTGCGTGCGAAAATCTCGCCGAACGGGTCACTGATTCTGTTGACCCGAGACCTACTGGCGCGCGAACTTTGGACGATGCCGTCGGAGGGAGGCGAACCGCAAGTTCGGTTGACGCTCGGCAAGGACGATCAATTGGTAATTGTGGCTTGGGCGCCGGACAGCAAAGCGGTCGCCGACATTCGAAGCAGAGTAGACTCTCGCTCTGGAGCCCTCGAAGTTAGGGATCTTCAGGACGGCAAAGCGCGCGTCCTGCTGCCCGACTCGGATTTGGCGGGGAGCGGTTGTAACTCTCTGTACTGGCTTCCGGACGGTCGTATCCTGTTCGGACTCTTCCGAGGAGGCCTTTTTGAGTCTGATTTGTGGGCTCTTTCTTCCGCTTCGAAAGAGTCCGATGCCGGAAAGCCAGTCCGCCTTACGAACACGACCGGCTCTTGGGTTGACAAGTTGAGCGCGAGTGCAGATGGCAAGCGCTTGGCGGTCATGTTCACTCGGGAACCCGTTTCAGCTTTTGTTGCGAACTTCAGCAAAAACGGCGACAAGCTGATACAACCGCTGCGCCTCACCAACGACCAGTCGTTCAGCAGGCCGAGAGCCTGGACACCAGACAGCGAATCGCTCTTCTACATTTCATCTCGCAACTATACGAGCCTTTTTAAGCGCCATATCTCGTCGGACTCGGCGGAGTTGTTCGCTGGCGGTTCCGCGCATTATTGGGCAGTCGCGGTGAGCCCTGACGGTAAGTGGGTGTTGGTCACGCGCGAGTCTGATTCGGGCGGCAAGCAATTACTCCGTTTGCCGGTGGCCGGCGGACCACCGGAAACCATTCTTACGCTGGCGGGTCCGGGTTCGGTGCGCTGTGCCGCCGTGGGGTCCCGCATTTGTTTGTTGTCGGAAGCCATTGGGGGCAAGCTGGTTTTTTCAACGATTGATCCGGTGCGAGGGCGATTGGAGAAACTAGCGGCCATCGAGTTGGGAGAGAACAATGCGCCATGGGACCTTTCCCCTGACGGAAGCAAGATCGCCAATGTGGGAGATACGGGCGACGGTGTGCGCGTAGTGGACGTGCAAAGCCGGCAGGTTTCGGTAATTCATCCAACACCCCCGCAGACCTCGCTTCAGTACGTAGCCTGGTCAGCAGACGGGAATCGACTTTTCCTGACAGCGTTTCCCGATGGGAAAGGCAAACTCCTCGAAATGGATCTAGCCGGGCATTACCGCATCCTGCTCGAGAACCCCTACGGGTGGTTGGGTCAGCCTGTTCCCTCGCCCGACGGGAAGCGTATTGCTTACACATACGGCCTTATTGAATCCAACGTCACACTTCTCGAACATTTCTGATTGGGCCTGTCGTGTGTCTTTACCGGATTGTCCAGACTTGATCATTGAATGCGCCAGCATAGGCTTAGATGGGCGCGGTGATATCTGTGTGCGACAGTTGCACACGAGCCACATCCGTGGCGACCTTGCCTGCGTTCGCCGCTGACGCATCGACTCTTGTCTGGGCGCGAGACTGGCTGGCCTGTTACCGTGTCATCGCTGCGTCACCAACCTCAGTTGATGGAAAATCGCCTTCGCATGAGTGGAGAAATGGCGACACCTGCGAGAACTCTCAGGAACCAACTCTCTAACGAGCCACGAACACACGGATAGTTATCGGCGCGTGCGGTTCAGCGCGCGACTCGTCGGCCGTTGAACAGAGACCCGCACAGGAAGCTGGTTCCGGAAGTTGTCCAGAAGTCAGCTTGTGGGAAGTCTGCCGCTGGCCGATCGCTGAGGTCCCGACGGTCAACACAGACGATCGCTGCGTTTGGGATTCGTACCGACAAACGTTAGGTCTCTATCGGGACTGCCCCGGCAGACGCGAGGCAGGATTGAGCCGGGTTCTCTCGACCGGGGCAGTTTCGATAGAGTCGTTTGAACTGAGCCTCCGGCGTTTGCGGCGGATGCGGTGATCTACCTATGCATTTTCAATGGCGTCGACTGGGTAATTGGGAGTTTTTGGGCGTAAAGCTCGACCGACAGAGTAGTGGGAGTGGCTTCGAGGAGCAGAATTGCCTTCTGCCATGCGTAAGCAGTCGCCGTAGGGAGAGGACTTGAACGGCTTTTGGGCGGACGACGCCCTTGCATGTACGAGCATGCCCTCGAGCGACAGGCGCAGAGACGTCGTCAACTTTGGATGTGCTATGAGCTGTCAACGTAGCACCTCTGTAGGGTAGGGAGGATCAGGTCTAACCGGAAGTGAAGTTGAGCACTCGTCATCCGTTCGATGACCAGCATAGTGCCTGAGCAGGCGGGACAACGCAGCTGGTTCGTTGGTTCGGGGCGATCGGCGCAGGCAACTGCGCCGAGCAACTCGCGGCAGCGTGCGAGGGCGGTTTCCCGGCTTCGGTTTGCGAACAGGCCGAAGTGGCGGATGCGGACCAGGCCTTTGGGCAAAATGTGGAGAAGAAAGCGCCGCAGGAACTCGTCTGCTGAAACTGTCATGACCCGGTTCTTGCCGCCATGGGCATAGTCTCGCCAGCGAAAGGAGACGCGATCGTTCTTGAAGGCCACGAGGCGATGGTTGGAGATGGCGACGCGATGGGTGTAGCGGGCCAGGTAGTTGAGAACCTGTTCGGTACCGCCGAAGGGTGGCTTGGCGTAGACGACCCAGTCCTTTTGACCAAGTTGCCAGAGAAAGTTGCTGAAGGCGTCAGGTGAGGCAAGCTGCTGCAGTGAACCGTGGAACTGAAGTCTGTCTTGTTGGAACAGTTCACAGAGTTGCACGCAGAACTTTTTGCGGAACCTATGGCTGAGCGCCTTGACGGGCAGGAAGAAGCGGCGCGACGAGTCTATCCATCTGGAACCATCGCGGGCCAACCCTCCGGCGGGAACGATGTAGTGGACATGGGGATGAATCTGGAGGTTCTGTCCCCAGCTATGGAGCAGGCCGAGGAATCCGATGTCGGCGCCAAGGTGCTTGGGATCGCGAGCGAGTTCCAGCAGCGAAGCGGCACTGGTGCGGAAGAGCAGATCGTAGAGCAGGTGTTTGTTCTGGAGGATCAAAGAGCAGAGTTCGTGCGGCAGGGTGAAGACGATGTGGAAGTAAGGCACGGGCAACAGCTCAGCCGAACGCGCGGCCAACCACTTGGCGCGCGCGTTCCCCTGGCACTTGGGACAGTGCCGATTGCGGCACGAGTTGAAGGAGATGGCCTGATGACCGCAGCGAGTGCACGTATCGAGATGACCGCCCAGTGCCGCGGTGCGGCAGCGAACGATGGCATCGAGCACCTTGCGATGCACCCATGCATAGTGCGACTTGTGCTTGTCCCAGAAGCTGTCGCCCGCTGCGCGGACGATGTCGGCCACCTCGAGGGTGGGCCGGCTCATCGCTTCCTCAGTCTCCTGGAGCGCTTCGCCTCGTCCGGGCTGGACACTTCGATGGCTTCCAGCGGACTGGCAACCGCCTGCAGATGGCGGCGGGACAGATGCAGGTAGAGCGCAGTATCGCCGATCTTGGCATGGCCGAGCAGAAGCTGGATGGTGCGCAGGTCGGCGCCGGCTTCCAGCATGTGAGTCGCGAAGCTGTGTCGAAGCAAATGCGGCGAAACGCGCTTGCTGATGCCAGCACGCTTGGCAGCCTCGTTCACGGCCTTCCACACGACCTTCGCAGTGATGGGCACATCGGCCCGCCATCCCTTCACCGTTCCAGGAAATAGGTAGGTTCTTGGCTTCATCCAGCGCCAGTACTCACGCAGAGTCTGCAACAGCTTCGGGCTCAATAAAACATCGCGGTCGCGGCCGCCCTTGCCCTTGTGGACATGAATGACCATGCGTTGGCTGTCGATATCGGAGACCTGGAGGTGGCACAGTTCCGAGCAGCGGATGCCGGTTGCGTAAAGCGTCATCACCATGGTGCGGCGCATCAGGTTCTCTGCTGCATCGATCAGCCGCTCAACCTCTGCTGGACTGAGTACAGCGGGCAATTGCCTGGGGCGCTTAGGAAATGGGATATGTTCGGGGAGATACGGTCGTCGCAGCGTCTTGACGTAGAGAAAGCGCAAGGCCGCAACATACGAAGTGATCGTTCCCGCCAGAAACTTGCGATCACGAAACAGATGAGCTTGATACTGCCGGATATGGTTTGGCCCCAAACGATCCGGTGAACGATGGAAATGCTTCGAGAAGTCCTCTATCACATGGATATAGGACCGCACGGTGCTCTGAGAGTAGTTGCGACGCTGGAGCTCGTCCAGCATCATCTGCCGAAGATGGGTCACAAAAGCCTCCTTGTGACCCAAGCCTTACACAGTCTATAAGGCTGAGGGACGATTAACGCCGCAGCATCCGCCGCGCCGGAGGCTTAGTTCAAACGCCCTAGCGTCCACACATTTAACTACCCACATCGTCGATTGTGTCGGGTTTGTCGCCTACCCGGAAACTACCCAGCTACTCGGGGATTCCTTGACTTTCGCCCAAGAGGGAAAAGCAGATGCCTCGCTGCGCTTATCATGACAACTCCAAAGAATGCCGCACGACTATACTGGAACGGAATGATACGCACGCTTCGGGCTATTCCGCTAAAGAAAATCAAGCTCATCATCTTTGATCTGGATGGCACGCTGATCGATTCCGAGCTTGACTTGGCGGCCGCGGTCAACGCCATGTTGCGCCACTATGGCCGTAAGGATCTGCCTATTGAAGTGATCGGCACCTACATCGGCGATGGCGCGTCCATGCTGATTCGCCGCGCGCTCGGCGATCCCGCCCACAGCGAATTCCTGCAGGAAGCGCTCAACTATTTTCTGCTCTATTACCGCGAACACAAGCTCGACAACACGCGCGCCTACGATGGCATCGCCGAGACATTAAAGCAGGCCAGCCAGTGCGATGGGTCACCGCGCAAGTTGGCGGTGCTCACTAACAAGCCAGTGCGAGTGTCGCGCGACATTCTCGCCGGGCTCGGACTCGCTGACCGCTTCGCGCAGGTTTACGGAGGCAACAGTTTCGAAACCAAGAAGCCTGATCCCCTTGGCGCCAACACGCTTATGCGGGAAGCAGGCGCGGCTTCCGACGAAACTGTTATGGTGGGCGACTCCGGCGTGGATGTACTTACGGCTCGTAATGCAGGGCTCTGGAGCGTCGGAGTCACCTACGGATTTGCGCCTCTCACGTTGCAGCAGGTCGCTCCCGACGTGCTTGTGGACACGCCGGCCGAATTGGCGCGGGCGTTAACGGTGAGCGACGCGTCCGACCAATAAGAGGCAGAAATAACGGTTGCGAGCCTTGAAGGCTGACTTCGATTCTTATCAACGCACGACTTGCAGTCGTAGCGCGCTTCATTTTTGTCATGATCAGCGACCATCAGCCCGCGAGCGATCTGCTTTTTATTTGCTCCACCCGCCTGCTGCTATCCTTTACCCATGTCCCAGGCTAGCAGCGATGGTTCGCCCTTTCGGGATGGCTTTGCAGCCGTGTGGCACGACCCGGCTCTGTTAGCCGCTGAGCTTACCTGGCGGTGGTGCTTCGGATTTGCGGCTTGGGCCCTGGCTATCATTTCCGGCGCGTTGTTTCTTGACAGCCTCAAAGTCTCGCGGGCTGACGAATTTCTGCTTGGCACATTTCAACCCCAGTTACTTTCGGGGGCAGTTCAGCGCGTTTTCCGCGGCAGCCTCACTCGTTTCGTGCTGGAACAATCGGTCCTTCTCTTCGGGTTGACACTACTCTGGTGCTTTGCTGCCACTGCGGGCCGCGCCGCCACGCTCCGTCGCCTGGTTACCATGTTCGGCGCCGACGACGAACCGAGCCAGCCGACGTGGCAATTTGCTCCAATCCTCGCGCTGAATCTAATGCGGGCGGCGTGGTCGTTGATTGCGATATCGGTCGTGATTGCGTGTTTGCTAATCGGCAGCGTCATGGCGGCAAGAGGCCGCGCCGGGCTGGCAGCGCTGTTTCTTGTGTTCGGAATCGGTCTGCCATGTTGGTTCGGGGGCGCATTAAATTGGTTCTTCGGAATCGCGCCGCTATTCTGCATTCGCAATGGCGCCCCAGCAATGAACGCTCTTACGCAATCTGTGGACTTCGTATCGCGAAAAGGTGGACGGCTGTTTCTGCTTGGGCTCGGCTTTTTGCTGCTCCGTTTGGTATGGTTCGCGACGATGATGCTGGCGATATTCTCGTCGCTGAGCTTGGCACGGTACATCCCAATAGGCTGGGTGTTGCTCATCGGGGCAGCTATCGCATTGATCTATTTCGCGGGGGCTGACCTGCTGTTTCTAGCTCGTCTGGGGGCCTACGTTTCGCTGGCGGAAGATGATGCGCGCCCCCTGTCCGCGGCGGAAGCCAGCAATCCTACCGAGCCTGTGATCGCGCCCGAACCAGCCCAGCCAAGTGAGATTACGCCGGCAGTTGATCCCGCATAAAGTCGATCGATTCTGCTGTTCCATTTCCCGAACCTTCACCCATCACCCGGGCACGTGACTGCTGTCACTGCTCCTGCGGCAATACTGCGCGAACGTCATAGTAGGAGAGTTGCATGGTGCAGTCAGCTTCGCTGAGCAATCGCCTGCGGGCGGCGCGCGGTAGTGTGAGTCATGCCCCGCTCCTCCTGCGGTTTCTCTTATTGCTGATTCTCACCTGTTTTCCAGCGAACTCTCTTGGCTTAAATGCAAGTTCTCCCGCACCGAATGGAGCCTTCTGGAGTGGCATCACCGTTGGATTTGTACTGCTCATTCTGGTGACTGTCTTTTCCCGCACGCGCATCAAAGCGGCGGAGCGGGAAGCGCTCCGATCCAAGGAACTCGCCGATCATTGCGAATATGAACGTAACGTGGCACAACAGGAGTTGTTGCGTCGGCTGGAGGAAGAGCGCGAACTGGCGAAGGAGAAAATGCAGTTCGAGTCGCAACTCTCGGAGTATGAGAAATACGCGTCTCTGGCACAACTCGCCCTGGGTGCGGCTCACGAGATCAACAACCCGCTACTGGGAATCCTTTCGCACCTGGAATTGGAATGGAAGGATGCCCGTGGTGAACGGCGCGAAGAGATTGAGCAGTGCATTGAAGGCGCGAAGCGGATTTCGCTGGCCGTGCGCGGATTGCTCGACTATGCTCGTCCCGGGCCACTGATGCTCAGCAAGGTCAATCTCAGCCTACTCGCGGCCGAGACCCTCCAGTTTCTTGAGCACCAGCCCATGTTCCGGCAGATCAAATTGCAGAACTGCATTCCTCTGGATTTGCCGGCAATCAGTGCCGATGCCAATCAGCTTTCGCAAATTTTGATGAACCTGCTCCTGAATGCCGTACAGGCGACCCCTCCGGGAGGGACGATCACGATCCTCGCCGACAAAGTTAAGTTCGCGGAGGTGATCGAACTGCGCGTGCGCGACACCGGGAGCGGAATTCCTGCTGACATTCTGCCGCACATCTTCGAGCCATTCTTCACCACCAAGCGCGGCAAGGGCACTGGTCTGGGACTGAGCATCACCCAAAGCTACGTGCGCAGTCATGGCGGAGACATCCAGGTTGAAAGTATCCCCGGCCTGGGCACCACCGTGCGCGTGACCTTGCTCATTCATCAGGTTGGCAAGTCCGTGCACCATGAAGAGGTCATCGCCTAGCTATGTCGTATTCCATCCTGATTGTCGATGACGAAGCGCTTACGGTGCGCACTATTGGGCGCGCTCTGGAGGGTGAGGGCTTCGAAGTTTTTCTGGCCATGAGCGGCGAAGAAGCGCTGACCACGCTAGCCGAAGAGAAGCCGGACCTCGCTTTGCTCGACGTGGTGTTGCCGGGCATCAATGGCATCGAAGTCTTACGGCAGGCCAAGAAGCTTTCTCCGGCCACCATTATCGTGATGATGAGCGCTTATCACGTGGTGGATCGGGCAGTGGAAGCCATGAAACTTGGCGCCTATGACTATCTGATCAAGCCATTTCATATCGCTGACATGGTCAGCACCATTCGGCGTGCGACGGAGATGTTGGCCCTGCGCGTGCGCGTTCACGACACGGTGCAGAGCGCCAAGGGCCGTTACGATTTTGGGCGTATGGTAACCGAGAGCCCGGCTATGCGCGATGTCCTCGAGATGGCGCGCCGGGCGGCGGAGAGCGACCGCACCACGGTTCTCATTCAAGGCGAGAGCGGAACTGGCAAGGAAGTTCTGTCGAAGGCCATTCACTACAACAGCCCGCGGGCCCAGGCGCCGCTTATCAGCCTGAATTGTGCCGCCCTGCCTGACACTTTGCTGGAGAGTGAGTTATTCGGCTACGAGCAGGGCGCCTTCACTGACGCGCGGCGTCGCAAGGAAGGACTTATTGAGAAGGCCTCCGGTGGCACACTTTTCCTCGACGAGATCGGCAACACCTCGTTCAGCCTGCAGGCGAAATTATTGCGCGTGTTGGAAGAAGGAACGTTCATGAGACTTGGCGGCACCAAGCCGGTGCAGGTGGATGTCCGCATCATCACCGCAACCAATAAAGTCTTGAAGGACGCGGTCAGCAAAGGCGAGTTTCGCGAGGATCTATATTACCGCTTGAACGTGTTGCCGTTATTCATTCCGCCATTGCGCGAACGCCGCGAAGACATTGTGCCGCTGGCGCTCGACATCATGCAGCACTTCAACGATGAGCTGAAGAAAAGCTTCGTTGGCTTTACGCCTAGCGCCGCAGAGCTGCTACAGAGGTATCCTTGGCCGGGAAATATTCGCGAGTTGCGCAATGTGATCGAGCGCACCATGATCCTTTGCCAGAGTACCGAGATCGACGAAGAAAATTTGCCCGAAGAAGTGCGCGATTACCACGAGGAACCTGCTCATGAAGAGATGTCGTCGTTCGAAGTCTCCCCCACGGGCAATCAGTTTGTCAGCCTGAGAGAACTCGAGGACCGATACATCCACGAAGTCCTCAATGCCACCGGACAGAACAAGACCCACGCCGCCCGCATTCTCGGTATCCATCCGACCTCGCTGTTGCGCCGCCTGAAGAAAACTCCGGAGCTGGTCTAGTAGGTCTCGGAAAAAACTCCAAGAAACGGTTTAATTTTGACGCTACGAAAACCCACGAGAGACGGATTCTGTCACTTGTACGCGGCTCAAGCTGGAAGTCAGCGGCGGTCGGTACTCCCGGCGCGATCCGTCCGATATTTTCCGAAGAATACTTCCGTCAGGCAACTCAAGGCGATCGCGCCGACGAGAATAGTCAAACCAATTACGTTCCAGCCATTCCCACCAAGGGGCAGGAGGCCGAGACCGTAGAGAAGAGTCACCACCGCCATCACCAGTAAGAAAGGCCCCGTAAGGTAACAGTGTAGTCGTCCGCATCGTACCGCATTGGCCAAGCACGCTGTTCCCATTGTGCCCAGCGCTGCCGTCCAAACCCCTGTTCGCCAACCGACACCAACACGATGGGGCGCAGTGGCGACAATCGCGATAGCTGGAAGACAAAACAAGGCAAAAGTTAATAGCGGATGCGAGAGCAGGTCGCGCGATTTGCCGGCGTTAGTGTCACACGTCACGAAATTACTCCTGCTTACCTAACCCTCATCTTACGACTTACAATGCCCTCAAAAGCCGAGCTGCCTTAGTTGCGCCAGCAGCCTTTACACTACTGCAAATTGCGACTGTTACCTGCATAATGCAGTCGATCAATCTTCCGCAATCGGCACGAAGCCCCTAAATCCTTTATTAACAAAGCCCCTTTTGGGAAGTGATTTGTACCCTGCGTGCACCAGCAATAGCGGAGCACGACGCCCGTAAGGCAGTGGCTGGTGGTTAGTGAATAGTGGATGGTTCCAGCGCCAGGCCGAATTGACTATCCACTATCCACTAGCCACTGACCACTCGCCCAAGGAGGCTTTATGTCGATCTTATTCGTCCTGCTTACGTTCCTTCTTATTCTTACCGTCATGTATTTTCGTCGTCCGCAAGAGGCGGCGGCAACGCTGCAAGTGGCGCCGGCGAAAAAGTTAAGTACGCCCGTCATGTTAAAGGCCGCCGGATTCGAGGTTGCCGAAGGTTATGCCTTCCATCCTGGCCATACCTGGGTCTTGGACGAAGGCCGGCAGAACGCTCGCGTCGGCATCGATGCCTTCGCCGGAGATTTGTTTGGGAAGATTGACTCCATCGAGATCGCCGACCTGAACCGCTGGGTTCGGCAAGGTCAGAAGTTGTGCACAATGACCCGCGAAGGGCGGAGCATCGATCTGCTGTCACCCATTGAAGGCGTGCTGGTCTCGGTCAATCACGAAGTCTTAAAGAATCCCAGCTTGATGGTGGACGACCCTTACAAGAACGGATGGCTGTGCGTGGTCAAGGCCCCCGAGCTCTCCACCAATGTGAAAAACCTTTTGCATGGCCCTCTGGTTCCGGCTTGGATGCAGAACAGCATGGCTCGTATGAGCGCCATGTTGCAACAGCTCAATCCCGCTCTGGCACAAGATGGCGGCCTGCCCATCAAGGGCCTGCTTTTCCAGGTGGACTCTAATACGCAGCAACAACTAGTGAAGGAATTTTTTCTGACGTAGCGCCGGTCGAAACAACAACAACGGAGATCACATGCCAAGACAAAAAGCAATGCTCATCGATATCAAGCGCTGCGTCGGATGCCTGAGTTGCGAGGCCGCCTGCAAGCAGCTCCATGGATTCAGCACGGATCCTGAACCAGTTCTCTCCGATACCGCCTTCACGGTGGTCGAGGCGCGCGGGGATAAGTTCGTTCGCAAAGTTTGCATGCACTGCGACGATCCGGCCTGCGCGTCGGCTTGCCCGGTCGGCGCCATCGGCAAGATTCCGCTGGGTCCGGTAGTGTACAACGCCGACAAATGCATCGGTTGCCGCTATTGCATGCTGGCGTGCCCTTACCAGGTGCCACGCTACCAATGGACCAAGCTCGCACCCTTCGTCAAGAAGTGCGATATGTGTTCCGACCGTATTAAGGCTGGCAAATCCACGGCCTGTGCGGAAGCTTGCCCAGCGCAAGCCACCATCTTTGGCGATCGCGATGACTTGATCGCCGAAGGATGGAAACGCATTCGCAGCGACTCGTCATACGTTCCACGGATCTATGGTCTCGAAGAACTCGGAGGAGGAAGCGTATTGTTCGTCTCCGACGTTGCGTTCGAAAAGCTCGGATTCAAGCCGGCTCCCACGGGCAATCAGCCCATGCCGACACTCACCGCCAGCGCGCTGGGCGACTCGCCCAAAGTCGTGATCATGGGTGGCACCATCCTCTCGGCGTTGTATTGGGTCACGCAACGGCGCCGTGAAGTTGCGCTCGCTGAAGCCGAAGAGAAAGCCACCCTCAACCGGATCAAAGAGGAAAGGAGCTAGCCATGATTGCGCGAATTAAATCCGAAATAACTTTATGGCGCGTCATTGTAGCCGTCATACTCGCTACTGGTCTTTACGCGACGTACATTCGTTTCTTCGAAGGATTTCGTGCCAGCACCAATCTCAGCGACCAGATGCCATGGGGACTGTGGGTTGGTTTGGGGACACTCTGCGGCATCGGGCTGTCCGCCGCGGGATTCGGCATTAGCGCTGCTGTTTACTTGTTGGGCATGGAGCGTTACCGGCCCATCCTACGGTCGGCAATCCTAATTTCATTCCTCGGTTACATGACCGTCATGGTTGGATACCTTTACGAGATCGGCCTGCCCTGGCGCTTCTGGCATCCTATCGTGATGTGGAACCACCGCTCAGTCCTGTTCGATGTGTGCGTCTGCATAATGACCTACATGACGGTGCTGACCTTTGAGTTCGCTCCAGCAGTAATCGAGAAGCTACCCTGGAAGGTATTCCGCGAGACGGTATTGCGCTATCACCACAAGATACTCATCGCGGTTGTGTTGGCTGGCGTGCTGCTGTCATCGATGCACCAATCGTATCTGGGCGGCCTTTACCTCATCGCGCGCGGTAAGATTCACCCGCTGTGGTACTCGCAATATATGCATGCGCTGTTTTATCTATCGGCAATTCCCGCGGGGCTGGCGCTGACCGTGATGGCAATTTACCTTTGCATGCGTTCGCTGAACGTGCGTGTGGATTTCAGCATCCTCAGCGATTGTGGCCGGATGGTCCAAATGTTGCTGATCGTCTATGCCTTCTTCAAGCTGCTCGACCTGATTTCGAACCGAGCCCTGGGATATGCGTTTCAGCGCACCAACGAAGCCGGATACTTCTGGCTCGAAATGCTGCTGTTCTTGGCGATTCCCATCTTCCTATTGAGCTTCGACAGTGTGCGTTCGAATCCCGAGCGGCTCTATTGGACTTCTGCCATCGTGGTTGCGGGATTCATAGTTGACCGGCTCAACGTCTCGATCAACTCGTTACAGACGGCCATGGGAACGCATTACGTGCCGAAGTGGACGGAGTTGGCGTCGAGTGTTCTGGTCATCGCCGCCGGCGTCATCGCCTTCCGGTACGCCGTGATCTACCTCGACATTCTTCCCAAGGCGGCGACGCCCAAAGCAGCAACTCGCTGGATTTCGAATGGAGAATTGCCGGCGCAGGCGTGAGAAAACAGTGACTAGGGGATAGTGACTCGTGGCTAGACGCTATCGTACGAGTTTGAACGGGCATGGTTTTAGCTGTCCGGTGAAGACGCCTGTTGATAAGGATCAAATTTTCTCTGACTGTCATCCTGAGTGACGAGTCCGGTCGCCTTCGCGACCGGGCTCGGAGTCGAAGGACCCCTATTATGCGCAATGCTTCCTCTACCGCCCCTGTGCCACGATCAGTGTCATATCATCCGCCTGCTCACCCCGGCTGAATCCCTGCACCTCGCTGATAATAGCTTCGAGAATTTTGTCGGCTGATCGCTTCTGACCGTCGCGGGCGGCGTCGATCAGACGTTGTTCTCCAAACTCGTCTTCTTCGTTAGGTGAAGCTTCTGAAACCCCGTCGGTATAAATCACTAAGATATCTCCCGCCGACAGATCGAGTTCGGCGACGGAACAATCCCACTCCTCGAACAGCCCTAGGACGGTCGCGGTGGCTTCAAGCCGCTCAACACTCCCATCGGCCCGCACAAGGATCGGAGGATTATGTCCGCAATTGACGTAACGCAAGCGTCGCGTCTCGTCGTCATAGACGGCAAAGAAGGTCGTGGCGTAGTTGTTGTTTTCCGTGTTCTTGTAGAACAGGTGATTCACGGAACGCAACAGGCGGGGAATGTCCTCCAGAGCAAGCGCATATTGGCTGCGCAAGTTGGCCTGAAGATTGGCCATCAGCAGCGCCGCCGACATTCCTTTCCCCGAGATGTCGGCCAGCACCAGGCCGAGGCGGCCCGAGCCGAGATCGAGAAAGTCGTAGTAGTCCCCGCCGACGGCGCGCGTCTGGATGCACTTGCCGGCGCATTCCAGCGTCCTCAGTGACGGCGCCTGCTGCGGAAGCAGCCTGCTCTGTACTTGGCGCGCGATTTGCATTTCCTGCTCACCGCGCCGCTCTGCCTCCATGCTCTCGGCCATCTTCTCGGCAAGGGTGATGCTCCGCATGGCAATGCCAGCCTGGCTGGCGACCGAAGCCAGCAGACGTTTGTCGCTCATGGAGTAGGGTTCCTCCGATAGTCTGGGCCCCAGCACGGCAACTCCCTGCAACTGGCCTTCGCTTGAGCCGCGAATCGGCACTAGGCACTCAGGTTGCAGTGGCTGCAATTGCGTCCCATGCATGGCTTCGGGGAGCAACTCCAGGGGACCGCTGCGGTCCGCCAGTTCAGCAATCCCAGCGGTGCTGGTGGAGAGTGTCTTCGCCTCTGCTGGAGGCTCCCCTGCGTAAGCTTGCAAGTGTCCGTTGCCGGTGGCAAGGAACACATACATGGAGGACGGATGTAGCGCATCTTGAATCTGATCGTGCAATAGCGCAGCCAATCCTTCGCGGCTGCTGACCGTAAGTGTCTTCGCGGCCAGGTTCTCCAGAATCTGCTGTGCGTCGTAGGAGCTGCGAAAGAAAGCGCGGTCCAGGCGCGTTCGCACCCGCCGATGCACCTGGGTTGCGCCCGAGACCAGCAGCACACCGAAGGTTGCGCCCACTGGGATGGCCGCTTTGGATCCGGCGGAGAAATGGCGGGAGAACGCCTGCCCGAACCAAATCGTCAGACCCACCGAAATCGCCAAGATCAGGAACAGGAAGCCGCGCTCGACCACGAAATATCGGGCGCTGCGCTTCAGCAGCACCGGAACGTCCATGACGCGATGCTTTACCACCGCGTAAGCGAAGGACAGGGGAAACAAGAACAGCAGAATTACTTTGGCAAAATTCAACCAAAACGAAAACCCGGTCTGGAAAACGTCCTGCGCGAGCGCAATAACTGCTGCGGGCGTGACTCCGACAATGGTCCCCCAGAAAATCACTTTGAGCTTGCGCCGGTCGTCCATGCTGGGGACGGTGAACATATTTAGCAGCAGGGAAACGAGCCCAAGAAAAACAGAACCGTAAACGACGATGATTCGGGCATTCTCGGCGGCACGAAAAGACAACAAACGACCGAAAATCGGTAAGGCGACGGAATTGCCGTTTTGATAACCTCCCAAGCCCAAGCAGAGGCCCAGGAACACCAGCACCCACTTTAGCGCGGGGACCTTGCGGTCAATCGGAGAGCGTGTCGGAAACACTGCGAAGAAGAAGTAGAAGAGTTCAGCGAGGACGCTGTTTCCGATGGTCCGGTAGACGACCAGGAACGACCGAAGGTGCGTTGACGCGGCGGCAAATTGGCTGGGCAGGTCCGCGGCAGTGATGAACGTTGCGCATACCAACGCCAGCAGCCATGCATTGCGGTCTTCGATACGAAGGAAGAGAACTGCGAGCCCCACGACAGCGAAGAAAATGGGATACGCCGATAGGATCTGCAGCGCAACGGTACGGGCCGCGGTCCTGGTGTCGCCTTCCCCTTCGATAACGCGAAACACAGGCGTGATAGTCAATGGTTGCGATCGTCCCGGCCGCTGCACGGTAAGAGTCACCGTGTCTCCGGGTCGCGAGTCCAGCCACGTGCGAAATAACAATTGGTCGCACGCCGCTGCCGAAGCTCCGCCCTTGCCATTGATTGCGAGGATGCGGTCATTCGCTTGCAGCCCAGCCTTTTCCGCCGGGCTGTTCTTGTATACCTTCGTGACTTCGAGCCATGCCGGGGCGGACTTAGTGTCGATCCCTATTTCGACTTGAACCGGACGCCGAACGTAGTAAATCCAGGCTGCGCTGTAGAGAATGGTCGCCGAGGCAAATAAGACAGCGAGCGTAAGCAGGACGCGTCGGTACTTGTGCGACTGCGTGGCAGGGGTTGCCAGGACGGATTGAGCTGCGGCTGCGGGCATGTCAGTGAGGATGTACGCAGAAGTAGTGTAGTCCATCCCGCCAGCCGAATTCTGCATCTCGGTTGAAGAGTAGGAGGAGGATATTTATGCCAGAGAAAGAAACATTAGAGCGGGCACAAGAAGATGCACGCGAGGGAAAATCATCCAGCACTCAGGCTGGCGAATTCGTGAAAGAGGAGATGGACCACATCCGCGAAGGCAAGCACGGCGCGGCCTCGACCAAACAGGCAATTGCCATTGGTTTGTCGAAGGCACGGCGTGCCGGGGTAAATCTGCCGCCGCCGAGGGAAGGGAAGACCTCGGAGGCGACGCGAGAAAAGGCCCAGCGCGACGTGCGTAAGGGTCAGTCATCCGTCGGGAAGAAAACATCCGCCAAACGTTCGCGGGCGATCAGTGGAGTGCTGAAACGAGAAGGCCATCGGGCGGCGTCACGCGCGTCGTTATCGAAGCAAGCCAAGACCTCAGCCCGAGCCCGAGGAAGCGCCGCACGAAAGGCGGCGGCAAAAAAGGCAGCGAGGACCAAAGGGCCGGTTGGACGGCGGGCGGCTGCCCGTAAGGCGGCACAAACTAGAAAACGTGGATAAATTCTCGTTTTGGGAAATTCTTGTCAAGCCCCACGAATGTGACGAAAATGGGCGTAAGACACTGTCGGCAATTGAGTAGAAAAATGTCGAAACTCGCGTCCAAAGGCCGCTAAGAAGCGATATAATATAATTGTAGAGTCAGGAAAGGAGCTTTCTCCTTCCTGGCTCTTTTGTTTTCCCCCTTGCTCTTTCCCGACAGATCGCATGACCCTCCGAAAAATTTCTTGCCGAAAGAATTGGAGTCACATGACTGACGATAAACCTCATTGAGAGCTGAGCACCGAACTCGGGTAATTTACGCCGAGCCCGTCTCCCATCGTCCGACTCCCGCAAAGTTGTATTTTGCAACAGTCACTTCTTAGCTAATCCGAGTAGAATGAGAGCACTCGCTCAAGGATGGCATTTCTCGCCGGCGGGTCCGGTGCGGAGTTCATACGGGTACCTAACTGTCATGCCGCAAATTGGAAGTTTTGCACTGTTGCTGGCCCTGGCGCTGGCGGCCTATTCGTTCATTGCGGGCTCGCTCGCGCTGTATCGCAAGGACGATCGCCTGGGTGAGACGGCACGCCGTGCCGGCATTGCCTGCTGGGCCGCGGCTACAGTTGCCGCCGTAGCCCTTGTGATGGCGGCTTTCGGGAACGACTTCTCCGTCGCCTATATCCTTCATCACAGCAATCGGGACCTGCCCATCGCCTACAAGTTCGCCGCGCTGTGGTCGGGACAGGAGGGTTCGCTGCTGTTCTGGGCGTGGCTGCTTTCTACCTATGCACTGGTGCTGCGGTTGCGCTACAAAGTCGATCCGGAACTGACGGCGCACGCCTCCGCGATCATTGCCGCCGTGCAGGTGTTCTTCCTTCTGCTGGTGAACTTCGCGGCCCATCCGTTTGGCCTGGTCAGCGGACAGATTCCCGCCGACGGCAACGGTCTTAACCCGCTCCTGCAGTATCCCGAGATGGTCATCCATCCGCCGATGCTTTATCTCGGCTACGTCGGCGTGACCGTTCCCTTCGCCTTCGCGCTGGGCGCGCTCATCATGAAGTATCCCGGCGAGAAATGGATCCACATCACCCGCCGCTGGACCATGGTGGCATGGTTGTTCCTCACGTGTGGAATTTTTCTCGGCGCGCATTGGGCCTACGCGGTGTTGGGTTGGGGCGGTTACTGGGGATGGGACCCGGTGGAGAACGCATCGCTATTGCCATTCCTCACCATGACCGCTTTCCTGCATTCGGTCATGATGCAAGAGAAGCGGGGCATGATGAAGATGTGGAACATGTGGCTCATCTTCACCACGTTTCTACTGGCCATCTTCGGGACATTTCTCACGCGCAGCGGAGTGGTCAGTTCAGTGCATGCTTTCGCGCAGTCGGGGATCGGGATCTGGTTCGTCTGGTTCTTGGCTCTGACGTTTGCGACTTGCGTGTTCTTCTTCGTGCGCAACCGCGACACGTTGAAGAGCGAGCACCGGTTGGAGTCGCTGGTTTCGCGCGAGTCAAGCTTCCTCTTCAACAACCTCGTGCTGCTGGTGGCATGCTTTGCAGTGTTATGGGGCACACTCTTCCCGGTGCTCTCGGAGTGGGTGACGGGCTCGAAGGTCACGGTTGGACCGCCGTTCTTCAATCGCGTGAACGTTCCGATTGGGCTGTTTCTGATCTTCCTCACCGCAGTGGGACCGCTGCTGGCTTGGCGCAAGACCTCCCTCGACAGTCTGAAGCGTAACTTCCTGTGGCCGACAGTTCTGGCGGTGCTGACGGCGATCGTCCTTATGATCGGAGGCATGCGTCCTTGGGAGGATGTCGCCTACTTCTACTCGCTGGTGGCGATGTCCTTGTCCGTGCTGGTGGCGGCGACGGTGGTGGGTGAATTTTGGCGTGGCGGCCGCGTCATCGCGCGGCAGACGGGGAAGAATATTCTCGAAGGTATGGTGACCATCACGCGCCGCAACACGCGGCGTTACGGTGGATACCTTGTTCACTTCGGCTTCATCGTCATCATGATTGGCTTCGCCGGTCTGCCCTTCAATCTGGACAAAGAGCAGGAGATGGGCTTCGGCGACAAGATGCAGATCGGGTCTTTCACCCTGGTGTGCGACTCCTACACCCAGGACGACAAGCCGAACTATTCCAGCGAGTGGGCCGTCATTGACGTTTACCAGCGTGGCAAGAAGATCGACACCATGTATCCCGAGCGCCGTTTCTACAAGGCGAGCGAGCAGACGTCAACCATCGTGGCTAACCGTTCGCGCCCCAGCGGCGACTTGTACCTGGTGTACACCGGGCGCAATCAGGACACTGGCAAGCCGATCATCAAGGCGCACGTGAATCCGCTCGTGATGTGGATTTGGTCGGGCGTGATCGTTGTGATTATTGGGACATTGATTGCCCTGCTGCCCAACATGAAGCCACTGAGGCTCTCGGTGCGCGAGAACGAACGCGCAGCGGCGGCGACTGTGCGCGGAGGAGCCGTGGAAGTCGGAGGAGACTGAATGGTAGGGGTCAGTGGCAAGGGTCAGTGGCAAGGGGTCAGGGCTCAGGTAGAGCAGGCCAGTCAGGCCCGCGTACCAAGTGCATCCTCCGTTTGTCATCCTGAGCGGAGAGAGGTCGCCTTGGCGACCGACCGGAGTCGAAGGACCCCTATAGCTCGCGGGAGGCAAGGGGGGTTAAGCACGCACATTTCAGAGGTGGGCAGGATGTGCGCAAAGCGAGGACGTGAGTCCCGCTGGGGCCACTCAGGAAGCGAGGGGGGTAGGTGGTCTAAACGAACCCGAGCCCCGGTAAGGCCAGCAAGAAAGCAGGTCCCTCCGCTCGGACTGAAGTCCTCGGTCGGGATGACAAAATCAAAAAGGAACTAAACGGCGCACCAGAAGGCGCACCCCTTCAAAACACGTTGGTACTCATAACTTGAAACTCGAAACTCAAAACTCGACACTCGACACTACAGATCCTTCGACTCGCTCCAACGCTCCACCGAGCGCAACAGCGGCGCTCGTCGGGGACCCCGTTTTCGCTCGCTCAGGATTTCGGCTGGCGGCTCAGACGCCGCCAAAGCGCCTCAACTTGAAACTCGAAACTCGAAACTCGAAACTTCGCATTGTCCGGGTTCTCCTGATCGCGCTGCTCGCTATCGCCTTCCTTGGCGCCGACACCGATGCGCGCTTCAACAAACTCGGACATGGCCTCATGTGCATGTGCGGCTGTGGGCAGGTGTTGCTGGAGTGCAACCACGTCGGCTGTACCTACTCCGAACGCATGCGCAATGAGCTAACCGCCGGTATTGAGCGGGGTGACAGCGATTCTCTCGTCCTGCAGAGCTTCGTACAGAAATACGGGAATACCGTGTTGTCCGCGCCTACGACGACTGGCTTTAACCGCGTGGCGTGGATCATGCCCTTCGCGGTGTTCGCTGCGGCACTTGCGCTTACCATCTGGCTGGTACGGCTGTGGAAGTCGCGCGCCGTCGCGCAGCCGGTGCCGCATCCGAATCTCGATGCCACCCAACTCGACGAGCTTCGCAAGAAGGCTCGTCAGGAGACCGATTTCTGATGTATGCATTAGTTGTCACGGCTGCTTCCGGGCAAGAAACCGCGTTTGTTATGTTTGGCTGCGCGTTGTTTGCCGCGCTCTTGTTCTTCTACGTTTTCTATCAGCCGGGGGATGTCGAAGCCGGGGAAGAGAAGACCCGCTTGATGTATTTACTGGAACGTAAAGAAGCGACCTACGAAAATCTGCGCGACCTCAGCTTCGAGCACAAGGCTGGCAAGTTGAGCGAGTCGGATTACGCGGTGCAGCGCGCCTCGCTGGAGGACGAAGCGGCGGCCATTCTCGCCGAGATGGAGAGTATTGAGAAGGCGCGCGCGGTAGTCCGGCGTGGCACAAGGCGTCCAGGCAGCAGCCCGACGAATGGGGGCCGGGCGTGAGCTTTGATCGGGTGGAGCAGGTCTCCAGGCCCGCGTACAATCGCGGTATTTTTTGTCATCACGAGCCGGCTTTAGCCGACGAGGGATCTGCGTTCCATTTCCCCCCATCAATCTCTAAAGGCGTGCTCAATTCTCTGATCTGCGTCCTCCTACTCACCTCCGCCCTTGCCGCCCAGAACATCACCGGCACGGTGACCAATGCCACGACGGGCAAGCCCTCCGCCGGAGACGAAGTCAGTCTTCTCTCCTTATCGCAAGGTATGCAGGAGGTGGCGAATACCAAGAGCGACGCGCAAGGCCACTTCTCCTTGCCTGTCCCCGCCGGTGACCGTGCGCCGCACATGGTGCGCGTCACCCACGATGGCGTGAATTACTTTCCGCAAGGTGGCCCGCTGATGTCTGGCGCGACCACAGCCGACCTAACGGTGTATGACTCCGCCAAGAAAGTGGACGGCCTCAGCCAAACGGTCGAGGTTGACCGCTACCAAAGCGACGGAAAACAGCTCCAGGGGATCGCGCTGTACGCGATTCGGAACCAGTCGCAGCCGCCGCGCACTGTCGCTGACGACAAGCGCACGTTTGAATTCGTTTTGCCCGATGGCGCTGAATTGGAATCGGCAGAGGCCAAAGGGCCGGGTGGCCAGCCGATCGCTGTCGAGGCTTCGCCGGGCTCCCAAAAAAATCACTACGCCTTTAACTATCCTCTGCGCCCCGGTGAGACGCAGTTCCAAGTGTCCTACCACATGCCATACGGCGGAGAAGCGAGCATCTCGCCCAAGCCTCTCGGCGACGTGCAGCACTTTGTCGTTATGACTCCAAGGGGAATGACGTTCACGCCTAAGAATCCGGCGCAGTTTCAGTCCATGCCTGATGAAACTGGCGCCGGCATTATGGTGGTCACCAATGTCAAGCCCGGGCAGGACCTCAGCTTCCGCATTGCGGGCACCGGAGAGTTTCAGGCCGAAGGCCAGCAGGGGCAGTCCACAGGCAGAGGCGACGCGAGCAGCGCAGGAGCCACGGGCGGGTCGCAGGCCGCTGCCAATGACAATCGTCCCGGCGGTGGACTCGGCGCTCCGATCGACGCGCCCGATCCCCTGCATGACTACCGCGCCTACATCCTCGGCGCATTCGCGCTGGTGCTGGTGATGGGCGGCGCGTACGTGGTTTCCAAGTCAAACGTGCGTCCGCATCCCGCCACTGCGGCCGTCGGCATACCCGGCCGCAGCCCGGTTGATAGCGGAGAGGCAGCCGCCGATTTTGCTGACTTCATGGAACCCACCGCGCCGGCTCGTGATCGTAACGCGCTCCTGCTTGAGGCGATGAAGGAAGAGCTTTTCCAACTCGAGATCGATCGCCAGCAAAGCAAGATCAGCTCTGAAGAATACGCCAAGGCGAAGGCCGCGCTCGACGAGACTATCCGGCGCGCGCTGGCGCGTAATACTAGAGGTTAGACTGGCCCTACGATCCTAAATACCCATGGTCGCGCAGACGAACTCGCACACTGCGGCGGGCCGAGTCGAAGCAGCCGGAGTGGCCTAAGGGAAAACGAGCCGTCCGTAAGGCTGGTGCCGCCGGCATTAGCTGACGCCGAACCAGCGCTTTCTAACCCCAAACAAAGCCAATATGCCCGAGGAGACGAGTGCGAGCGTGCCAGGCTCCGGTGTGGTGGAGCTCTGTTCGCTAACTGAGACGTTATCTAGAATCGCTCCCTCGTCGCCGGGCGTGTTACTCGTGAACGTGAGGAACGCCATCGTTCCTGTGCTGACCGTCACCAGTTGGTTGATCACAATACCGGTGCTATCGTCGTCGCTGGTCAATACAAAGGTATGCTGATACGGACCGAAGTCCACTGTGGTGGAGGTGGTAACGCCACGCTGCGAACCGATGAGATCGAAGCTCAAAAAGTAGTTTGTTCCGGGTTGCAACATGATGCCGTTAACAGTCTGCAACACACCCTGGGGATCGCCCCCGGTCCCATCCAGATCGACGCAGTTGCCAGAGGTAGGTGGCTGGCACAGGCTGCCAAAGAGACCATCCCCAACGATGTCAACGTTCGTACCATCGATAGCGTGAAACGCCCCCACCGATGTGACGCCGAGTTGCGGAGTGAGTTCGTCAAAATTCTCTGAAAGAATTACGCCGGCTTGGCAAGCCAGGGACGCAAGGCACAGTAACGAAAACATCAAGAAGAGCTTACCCGCGATTCGAACTATCATACGTTGACCTTTCCCAAGTTGCACATCATCATCAGCGCTTCTCGTCTATGAAGTTCTTAGGCTGGGCGATCGAACACGTTTTCCATAAACCGTACGCCAGCATCCGCACAAGGCGAAGATAATGGCGTTGTATTGAAGCACACATGAGTCGCGAACACAATCAAAAAAGGGGTTAGTCGTTTGCGATTCTCAAATGATGCCGAAGTAAAAGTGTCAACGTAATTAGCAGGAATTGGACAGAAATAACTCATCGGGTCTTTTGCGATCCACTTCGTGCAGCACTCTCCTCTATCGAAATTGGCAGCAACGAACCCAGCGGACAAACCTCACACCTAGGCTGCTGTTTCAAGCAATAGTGTTTGCCTACCTGCACCAGTAGTCCGTGCATTTCGTTGAAGACCTGCGCCAGGGGACTGCGTTGCGCGGTGCTCATCGTGGATGCTTTGTGAACTTGCGGCCGTGCTTTCTGGCTCGACCGCTTTGATTCTACTGGCTGTTCGCGTTGCAGAGTGCACTCGATAAGTTTTCGCACCTCGTCGTACTTCGCGTTTCTGGCTACCGCCAAATGGCGGCCAAGGATGCGCCGGGTGTAAGCGTCAACCACAAACACTTCGTGATTGCCCGCATACAACAGAATCGCGTCTGCTGGTTCCGGCCCAATGCCGTTCTGTGTGAGCAATTCCGCACGTAGCTGTCCAGTAGGAGTAGCGAACATCTGCCGGAGCGAACCGCCGTACCTCCCGTCTAGGAACGCCACGAAATTCTTCAGCCGTTGCGCCTTCTGCCGGAAGTATCCCGAGGAGCGCACTAGCTCTTCCAGCTCCGGCAGCGGCAGGTTGCGTATTCCCTCAATGTTGAGTGCTCCCGCCGAGCGCAGGTTGGCCATTGCGCGCTCGACATTGATCCAGGAGGTGTTCTGGGCGAGAATCGCTCCAACGATCACTTCGAAGGAAGTCTCGGCCGGCCACCAATGCTGCCGCCCCCAGGTGCGGGAAAGCATGCGATAGATCGCGCGCACCTTGGCTTCCGGCTTCCTGGCTGATCGGGGTTTCACTCCGCGGACTGCTTGCCTTGTTTCAGTTGTTGCTTCCATCCCAGAATACGGGCCTTGTTGGCCTCGGTTTCGGCTTCCGGAACCATGCCCTTGCGTTGATACAAAATAGAGAGGCTTGTATGCGCAAGCACATCGTCAGGGTCTAGCTCGGCGATGCGATTGGCGACCTCGATCGCTTTATCGAACTGCCCCGTGTCCTGATATACGCGCGCCAGACCATGCATGGCATCAAGGAAGGAAGGATCGGCGGCGATGGCGGCCTCATATTGGCCAATGGCCTCCAGGTGATGCCCCTCAGCATAGAGATCGAGCGCAGCGTAGTAATGGTCTTCCGCAGTTTGTCGGGATCGGTGGTTGGTCATCCGGCGTTTCGCGGCTCCGGCCTGAGTTTAACAGGAACGCCCCATGCTTAGCGAAGCAGGAAACGAACGCTGCTTGGCGTCAGTGAGCGGTCGCCAGCTCGCCGATATACTGATTACATCTATGTATTACATCCTGCGCTTCTTGTGGAACGCGACTCGCGGCCATCGCCTAACCCCATGGCGCAGTCCCTACTTGCGCTGGAGAATTGAAACCTATACTGGAATCAAGATGCAGAGTATCGGCTTCCTCGAGTTCTTGGATTTACCTGGCGCGAACGAGGGGAGTTATTTCGCTTTTTGAAGTGGACCGGCGAAATGGAGCGCTACGCGCGCGTCAAACCGAAGAATCCTTAACTATTCAAAGAGCACTACCCCCACCGGTGTTCCCACGCCCGCCGCTAGCTTCTTTGCCGCTGACGCCTGCTTCGCCGCGATCTCCAGGTACCCTGAACTTCCAACGATAGCGAAGAACTCATTCTCGCCACCCTCCCCATACGAATGGCACACGTGCGTGATCGTCTGCCCCGCAATCAGGATGTTCACCGAGGGCGAACCGGCCGCGAACAGTGCTGGGGCTTCCGGCTCGCTGATATTGGTAATTAGGTTGCCGAACGTGTCCACCTTGATCACCACCCCTCGTAGGCTGTTCTCGCCGATGTGCTCCACAGCCGGCAGCGCCAGCCTTACATAGTCTGAAATCTCCGGGCCGAACTCTGCCGGCGCAACGCCTTTACTCAGCCAACCTGCGACCGGCGAGAAAACATCCCGGGCGTGAAAGGTCTGGCTCACCGGCTGCAGGAAGTAGCGCTCGGCGGTGACATGGCGCACGGTGAATTTCGGCTCCCGCATCTCCACCAGCGAGAGTACTCCGTTGTCCGGTGCTACAAAGATGTAGTTGTCGGTCTCAACAATGATGGGCCGGCGTGTGCCGCCAACCCCGGGATCGACCACCACGACGTGTACTGTGCGCTGGGGAAAGAAGCGGTAGGCCTGGGCGATCGTCCACGCGCCGTCGAAGACGTCGTACGAAGCTACGGCGTGACAAACGTCAACTATGGTTGTCTCCGGATGGATATTGAGCAACACGCCATGCATGATGCCCACGAACGGATCGCTGAGCCCGAAGTCCGTGGTGAAGGTGACAATGCGCGTGTCGGACATGCACTCGCAAAGTATCCGCAGGGGAAGCGGGAGTCAAGCCCACCGGCATTGGGGTAGTGGTGCAGTTTCGGAAACCTGAGATCACCCGTGACCGCCGTCACAGACAGCGATCTGCGATTAAGCGGATACTGGCAATGCATTGCACCGAAGGCCCGCAGGGATCGTCAGGCATCCGGCCAGACCCTCGTGATCCCTGCGAGCCTTTCTTGTATCTTGAACACCCTCTTCCGTGATGACGGTCACCGACGGCGATCTGCTGTTTGTGGATACTGATTCCAGCGCAGCGCGACTGGAAAGTTAGCCCGCAGTCGATTGTCAGAGGGATGAGAGCACACATCCTGGCCAACCTACTGCGGGCCTCGCATTTGATATGCCGGAGAGCACACCATCCCCGAAGTTTGAACGGGTTCCCAAGCCGCAAAGGCCGCTCGTGGTCGAATCCTATTGCCTCACCTGTGGAATGTTCGTTGGCACAAGCTCCGACGCCTACACATTGAAAAGGGCAGAACTCGATCACGCCTGCTCAGAGTGGCTCAAGGTTTATTAAGACGCCGACCGTCCAAACTGCACTACTGCCGGCATTGGGCATCGGTTACCAGGTTCCCATGCGCAGGACCAACCCCGTCGTAACCTGCAAGCCATTCTGATAGTTGATACCGTTGAGATCTTGCGTCCAGGAATGGGAATACTCCAGGCTGGCCACACGGAAAGCCAGTGCGTTGTTGATCTTGTAGTCCACTCCGGTGGCAGCGGCGATGGCAAACCCGTTGGTTTCCCAATCCTTCGTGTATTGCGGATGAGTGAGGTAGAGTTCACCCGGGGGAACGTTATTGCCGAATAGCGCGAATTTTTCCTCGGGATAGAACCTCTCCTGGGTGAGCTTGGCTCCGCCAACCAGGAATTGTGCATGGGCGTTCCAGCGACCGCCGGTCGATGGCGTCCAGCGAGGTCCGATCATGTAACTCAAGGAGTCGCCGCTGAGATCCGTGGGAAGATCAAGCAGCCGGCAACCATTGACGTCGGCCAGGATCTGCCATTGAGAAGCAACCCGGAACGCAATCGAGCCACCACCGCCTACACACGATCCCTTGGCGCCACTACCGAGGAACGCCCTAAAGGTGGGAGTTACGGTGAATTCAAAGGGCGCGACGCCAGGCGGCGGGTTGACCGGAATCTTGGCGGTATCTCGCTCCAAGGCAGCTTTCGCCACAGCCGCTTCAGGAAAGGGCTTAAATACCCCCGGCCGATTGTCACGATGCCAGGGAAGCTCACGGTTGAGGACGTTTGCCATCGAGCGCGAGGGATTCAACCCGGAACGGACCAGCAACCGAACATAGGGGTTCCGATTGTGCTCCTCCAGAAGGGTGATGACGTAACGGTCCAGCGAGTCTTCGGCGAGCATCCACGCCATACCGACGGACGGCGTGATGACGTGGTCTACGAATCCCTGTTGCGGAAACTGCGCCTGGATCTGGCCGATAGAAGCCTCGCTGAGTGGCCCGATTTCGAATTGCACGCTGTAGAGGTATGCAAATGCCGCGTCGCGCAGCTTCGCCTTCCAATATCGGGTGTTCTCGCCGAATACCACGTCACGGTAAGCCCGGTCATTGTGTTGCCACATGAATCCGGAGACAGCGCCCTGCATCGGATGACCGACGTAGTTGACTAAGAACGGGTCTCCATCGGCCCACCCGTGGAGGTTGCCGACCGCAGCGAGATAGCCAGGCCAAAAAGCATTGTGGAAAGCAGCACGGGTCCCCCATTCGGTAGCGTACCGGAACGTGTGCTGAATAGTCAGAAACGTCAACGATGCTTGCGTCAGGTGCCACCAGTCGACTCCCGTTTCCTGCTTGGAAGTCGTCGGCACGGCGATGATGGCGGCTCCGGAGGCTGGAGCGGCTGCGCCGCCCGAATCCATTGAGCGGTCCAGAGAACTGGATGACCCAGTCGGCGGAAGCGACAGCTCGGAGGGATCGCGGGGGATGTCGGTTTCGGATCCAGCGGTAACGGCGCTCGACTCCACCGGAGCGGCCGTGGAACCGGATGGTTGGGCAAGCGGCAGGGGCGCCTTGGACGAGTCGCCGGGAATCGCCGCGATCATCTGGGCGCGAACGAGCACCGCACTGCAGGGGCACAAGAGGGTCAGACAAACGGCGACAACGACTCGCCCTCTGGTCAATGTCGTCATATTAGGAGAGCCTTGATAAACTTTACAATTATTATGACTTGTTAGAATGCATCATTTCCCCACGTTTGGGAACTAGAAAAACTACTGGGTTGTCGCGATTGAGTTGCTTAGATTTGCACAGCAGATTTCGCAGCCCAGAAAGGCCACCCCGAAAGGTGGTAATACGACCCATCCCTTTGTCTTAGATTGTCTTAGCGTATGTCTACATCGCCAGAACCGGTGGAGACTTCCACGTCGGGGCCACCGCCCCGCACCGTCCCTTTCAATTCGTGGCGGCCCAACGAGCCTTGCACGGTGATGGGCAAATCGGAGTGGATCGAACCTGAACTGGTATGCACATCCAGATTGAAGCCGCTGCCCGTTCCCACTGCTAGGCGAATCGATCCCGAGCCGGTGTGCAAGTTCCAGGGACCTCCCACACTGCCATCGGCGCTCAAGTCACCGCTTCCGCTGTGGGCGCGTAAACCGCCCTTGATACCGCGCACGTGCGCTCCGCCCGACCCGGTTTGAACGTCCACGTCGCCCGATCCGGTAAGTTCGGCCTCAATGTCACCGCTGCCGGTATGGGCGTAAAAGGGAGCCGCAACGTTCTCTGCCCGGATGCTTCCACTTCCGGTCTGCACATGCGAGCGTCCGCCGACATCTCGCACCCGGATCTCGCCCGATCCTGTCTGGGCCTGCACCTCGCCGCGAACACCCTCGACTGCAAGACTCCCTGAGCCACTGTGAGCTTGTACCGTGGTGTCGGCTGGAACGGTTATCTCGTAGCTGATGGAGACATGCCGGCGTACATCCTCAGGCAGGTCGTATCCAATGCGGATGCTATTCCCGTTCTGTTGAATGGGCGGATTCGATTCTACGGTGTGGATGACGCTTTCGGCGCTAGAAAACCAATCGTTGCTGGAGCGGATAGTTCCGTGCACCACCACTTGGTTCGAACCGCCAGCCTTGATCGTGATATCCCCCGATCCGGTAGTAACGTCGAGGCTTACCGTTCCGGAGACCGTTAGCGTGCGATCGAAGTGACCTTCGGCGCGGGCATGGAGCAGCGCCGGAGCTAACAGGAGAGCAAGAAAAATGGCAGTGCCGTGTTTCTTCATATTGCCTCGCTGGAAGACTGAAGTGTGACCACGAGAAAGTCGGGCTGCCGTTGCCGACAGCCCAAAGGAACACCATTCAGCCTATTGCTGTAGAACAACCTGGTCGCCTGCTTTAAGACCCGAGAGCACCTCGGTCTTGGCGCCGTTGGAGATTCCGATATTGATCGCGACCTTGCGCATTCCATCCTTGCCCTTTGGATCGGGGATGTCTACGGACGCCTTCTTGTCTTTGTCGTACAGAATGGCGCCTTCAGGAATCATCAAGGTATTTTTGTGTTCGTCGAGAATGATCTCCGCGTTAGCGGTCATCTCCGCTTTCAACTCGCCCCCGGGGTTGTTGATTGAGACGCGCACTTCGAACGTGGTGACGTTGTCTTTCTCGACGCCCATCGGCGAAATTTTGGTCACGTGGCCGGTGAAGGTCTTGTCCTTGAACGTCTCTACTCGGATGCGGGCCGGTTGGCCTAGGTAAACCTTACCAATGTCGCTTTCGTCCACCTTGCCCTTCACATACACTTCGCTGGTGTCTCCGAGCGTCATCACCAGCGTGGCCCCCGAGCCTAAGACGAGGATGGAGCTAACCGCGTCGCCGACTTCCACGTCGCGTGAAAGTACTACCCCATCAATGGGAGCGACGATCGTGGCATAGCTGAGTTGCTCTTCCAGTTGATTCAGGCTGGCCTGGTCCTTCTTCACTTGGGCTTGGGCTTGCGCGACCTTCGCCTTGTTTACTATGTATTGCGCGCGGGCAAGATCACGCTTATTAACGGCCATAATGTAGTTGCGCTGGGCGTCGTCGAGAGTCGTTTGCGACACCACCCCGTCTTTCGACATTTCCTGAGCGCGTTCGTAGGCGCGCTGCAGGGTGGGAATATCCACGCCCTGGGCGTCAACTTCTGCGCGCTTCAGGTCGGCTTCGGCGCCTTTTAGGTTGGCGTCCGACGACAGCAGTTGAGCGCGACCCGAGTTGACCTGCGCCTCGATCTCGATCTTATCGAGCTCCGCCAACACCTGGCCCTGTTTCACTTTGTCGCCGGTGTCCACGTAGAGCTTTTTGACGATGCCGCTGGCTTTCGACTTGATTTCCACTTTGGTGATGGGCGTGACTTTACCGGTCGCCACCACACTCTTGGCGAGGTCGCCCTGATCGACCTTGGCTAGTTTGGTGGGATCAATCTTGGTGCCTCCGCGGGTTGCGGCCACCGCGACGATAACCAACGCCAGGACTGCAACCGACACGATCGAAATGATGATCCAGCGCTTCTTCTTTTTCTTGCCGTTGCCATTGCCGTTAGCCACTGTCGCCTCCCAAACTGGGCAGGATTTCGTTCTGATAATTGGTACGCGTGGGACTCGGATTAAGTTCCGTTGGACAATAGAAAAGCAGACGAGGCTTGGCCTGCCATTGTCTTAGACCCCGAGGGCAGGGAATTTGGTAGCAGACTTCCTACGAAATGGCTGCTAGGCCCTGGATTCGACGGAACTATAGAGACCGTGTCGCAACTCATGTCGATTTGGCACGGTGGAACGAAGCACCCAAGAACCAGCCCCACAGGGGCGAAAGATCTTAGCCCAGCGCTTCAGCGCTGGGTAGGGTGGGAAATACACCCGAGTCCCGTAGGGACGGCAGAGGTTGCGATACAGTCTCTGTAGTCCCGACCGAGCGCGAACCCAGGTCTCCAACGAGCGCCGTCTTTGCGCTTGTTCGGGCGGAGTTCAGCCCGAGCGGAGGGGACCTGCTTTTTCTGCCACCGTCCACGAGCATTATATTTCGCTATTTCTGCTCCCTCGGCATGTGCTGGAACAGGGCAAACACCGCTCCTTGCGGGTCGGCGAGCACTGCAAACCGGCCGACGTTCTCCATCGTCGTCGGAGGAAAATAAAACTTTGCTCCTAAGGCTTTCGCTTTGTCGGCGAAGGCATCGCAATTCGACGCATTGAAGTACGGCAGCCAATGCGGAGGCGTGTTCGGCTGGCGATACGAAGCTGGCGGAATGCCTCCAATGAAATGCTCGCCGTTCTTTATGTGTAAATAGTTATGCTCGGGGTCCTCGTCGTCGCTCATGATCTGCCAGCCGAAGAGGTCGCCGTAAAACTTGCTGGCGCGTTGCGGGTCGGGAGTGCTCAGATCGGCCCAACACAAAGTGCCATCGACGTGCGCAATGCCGGTCCCTTTGTTCTCTTTGCCCTCCCATACGCAAAACGCCGCTCCTGTGGGATCTTGCAGCACTGCCATACGGCCGGCATTGGGGACATCGAACGCCCCCTTAAGCACCGTGGCGCCAAGGTCAGCAGCCCGTTTGGTCGCATCATCGGCACTACCGACCGCGATATACAGCATCCAGTTCGGAGGCACGCCTTGCGACCGTTGCTCGGAGAGCAAGGTATAGGCAGCCGCTGCATCGCGGCCTTCCAGCCTGAAGATGGTGTAGAAGTTGCCCGGCCCCATCGGCATGTCGTTGGGCGTCCATCCGAACAGCGACTGGTAGAAAGTTTTGGCGGCGGGCTGGTCGGTCGTACCTAACTCGATCCAGCAAAAAGAGCCTGGTGGATGCGAATCAATGTGTGACATGGGCGGAGATTATACCCAGGGCGAAGCGATGGTCAACCTGCGGAGTGCGGGGCTGTTCGGATTGACAGTTCGCGTCTGGAATTGCCATTTCGAGACGAAGCGAGGAATCTGCCGTTGTTTGCGCCTGGAACGATGGTCGGCAGAAACAGCAGATCCCTCACGGCCTAAAGGCCGTTCGTGATTACAACTGCTGAATAAGGACCCAACGGCGCACCTGGAGGCGCGCACCTTCAAGACACCGTGGTCTCCGAAACAATCCTTACGAGAACACCTCACCGGCCATGGCCGAGAGCGTTCGTGAAGGCAGGGTGTTGCGCACCGGGCTATCCGGCAGGATTCTGTCCGCGCCATTGATCTGCTTACGCGTGATGCGCAGCTTCAGGGCGCGTTCGATGGCGCGCAGTTCGGCTACTTCCGCGCCTGCTACCAGCGTCGAAGCGCGGCCACGCGATCCCGCACGTCCGGTGCGGCCCACGCGATGGATGAAATCCTCAGGAATGGCCGGCAAATCGTAGTTGATGACGTGCGCGATGTTCTGCACGTCGATACCACGCGAGGCGACATCAGTGGCAACCAAGACCTTGAAGCGGCCCGCGTCAAAGCCTGCGAGGGCGCCCGTCCGTTGCGACTGGGTGCGGTCGCCATGAATCATTGCGGCGGTGAAACCGTCGCGCACCAGGCTCTTGGCCAGGCGCTCGGTACCGCGCTTTGTCCGGGCGAACACCAGAGTGCGCCCCTTCTCGGCGTAGAGGAGCTGGCGCAGAACCTCTGATTTTTCCGACGCCGAAACTTCAAAGGCGTGGAGTTCGACCGTGTCAGCTGGCTTCGAAATGGAGCCCTGCGCAATGCGTACTGGACTGCGCATGTAATCGTTTACCAGGCCAGCGACCGAGGCTTCCAGAGTTGCCGAGAAACAGAGGGTCTGACGATCGCGCGGCAGAACCGCCACGATGCGGCGGATAGCCGGCAGAAAGCCCATGTCAAGCATGCGATCAGCTTCGTCGAGAACCAAAGTCTTAACTGCATCTAGGCGCACCAGCCTGCGGCCAAGAAAATCCTCCAGCCGCCCCGGTGTGGCTACAATGACCCGCGCTCCGGAGCGCAGGGCCTGAATCTGTGCTTTCTCGGCTAGACCGCCGATGACGAGCGCCGCGGGCGCAAGTTTCTTGTCGCGCAACTTTTCGTACTGCTCGTGAACTTGCATGGCAAGCTCGCGTGTGGGCACCAGGATAAGCGCTTCGGGGTTGCGAGACGTGGTCTGCAGCAGGCGCTCAATCATGGGCACCAGGAAGGCAAGGGTTTTGCCCGTACCGGTTTGCGCAGTGGCCAAGACGTCTCTGCCCGCAAGTGCGTGCGGGATCGCTTCCGCCTGAATGGCGGTTGGAGTGGTGAAATTGGCAAGCGCCAGCTTCCGCTGAAGATCAGCGGAAAGAGGCATTTCTGAAAATTGTGTCAATCGAATCGTACTTTCTGGAGAGGCGTCTCGCGATGGCATTTAGTTAGTGCATGCGATTCGCGAAGATACTTCGGATGCCGCTCAATAGTTTATTGGGCGCTGTAAACAAACGGAAGCAGGAAAGGCGGGAAATCAGATCGGAAAATCGGATCGGACTGTCGCACCACAAGCGAACCGTGGCTAATAGCGTCTACAACAGTGTAGCACAGGTTCGCTGTGGAGGCTTGAGCGAGCAGAGGCGGTTGCAGCCCCTATTGCCGAGGTTACTTTGCAAAGTCATGAAAATCAAAGCCTTGCGGCTGACCTTCTTCGTCGTGCGTGACCACCAGGTCGGCCACCGGCGAGGTGGCGGGCGCTTCTGTGTCACTGTCGGATTGCTGCTTGCGCTGCTGCTTCTTCTGGGCCTTTTCGGCCTGCTTTTCCTGTCGTGATCGTTCCTTTTGGCGCTTGGTGAAGGATGGACGCGAGTTTCCGGCCATACACGCTCCTTTCAACTCAAATCAATCTGATCGGCCATACTATCTTCCATCATACATGCAAATTCGTACTCGTGAGTCACGGACGGCGCGCCGTCCTTGAAGCTTGCACCAGCAAGAAATACCCAACAACCGGTTCAGGGTCTCGGGTGGGAGAAACCGTAAAACTATGGACCGGTTAATTCAAAAAATAGGGTTGCCGCCGAAAAGTTGAAGCAAGGCTGGATGAACTTTACCTGGTTACAAATTGCTGGTGGGCACACCGACAGCGCAAATTCCCAGTAACCGGTGAATGCTGGAGTTGAAACTAGCGACAGTTGTAGGAACTAGGTTTCCGCTCCGCCGAAGGGGAGCCAGCCATTGCGAAAACTAATGGCAACAGCATGCGTCCGATTGTCGGCACCCAGCTTTAGGTTAATAGTTCTCAGTATGTTCTTCACTGCTTGCGAGGACGTCTGAAAATGCTCAACTATGTCGCCATTCGCGTACCTGTATGACAGTGGAAGTTAGCCTTTCAGGGAGCGCTCGGAATAGTTAAGACTACTAGGTTCTGCCCGCGCCGGAATAACCTCTTGGTTTGGCCCAGCTGTTCTGATGCGGGCTTGGCGGGTTGCCTATACCCTCATTTTGCTCCCAGTTTTTAGAAGGGGCGTTTAGCTGTAGCAGCCTTTCCTTTGGTGGGTAAAAGTTTCCTCCTGTGTTCCTCGGGCCTGCCGAATAACCCTAGTGTTTTGTTGGTTTAGATTTTTGGCATCGACGTTGCATTGTAGTGTATTGCTACGGCGCCGAACCCACTTTGCGCCGAATGCGCGGTCTCCAGTTCGCTGGCAGGGGAGATTTCTAATGACAGCTGCGATATCTCCGGGAGTGTACATGCAACAACGCCGTAAAGCGATCTTATGTTTGTGTCACGATTCCACGATGCTTCAGCTTCGGCAGATGCTATTGGAGCGCTTTGGGTATAAAGTTTGGCCCACCAGCTCAGTTGCAGATGCAACTTCGCTCGCCGAAAACATTTGCCCGGACATGCTGTTAATGGACAACAACTACCCCGGGGTCAACCTGGAACAAGTGGCACAACAGGTAAAAGAAGTTTGTCCAGAGGTGATCGCGGTGGTGCTGTCGCCCTACTTCGCAGTTCACGATTCTTCGCGGACTGCGGTCGATCGGTTCGTTCCGAACGACGAGGATCCGGATGCGCTGGCTGCTCGAATTGAAGAACTCTTCGAGGAAAGGGGGCGAGGTAAGGCGCTCAGCTCTGAGGTAAATTAGCGCAATGAGCGAACGATGAGATGAGCGTCCAGCAATCGAGGAATAGGTGGACAGAAGAAACTCTAGTCGGCTGTTTCTTTCTATTCGTATCGATCGGTATCGTCTGGGTGGATATCCGCAGTACGGAGCGGCACTCCTTCGCAAGAGCTGATCGCTAGCTCTCGCGTTCCGCACGAACTTCGAATTGCTCCCATCGTGGGTCGAAGCGAACGGTGAGGAGCTTGGGCTGACAGCAGACCTGAGAGTCTTCCACATACTGCTGAAGCAAATCCGCAGATTGGTTCACGTCAGTCGCGTTCCACTCTCCGCAACAGCGGCACTGAAAGTCACGTTGCATGGTGAGGTTCCCCATCGCAATTATTGGCGGAGGGTGGTTCCTGAATCCGAACTTCAAAATAGGAATTGTCCCAATCTGATCACTCTAGCATCCTGTCCTTCGTTTTCGCCTTTCTTTCGTATCCTCATGGCCCGCAGAAGGTTACTTCCATGCTCCAGATCTTCCCATTAACTGGCATGAAAGCTGCATTTGTAAAGGTCGCTGTTTGCGCTTTCGAGCAGCGCCAACATGATGACATCAAAGAGCATTTCTTCAGTCAACCCGAATGCTTCTTGCCCTCAACAAGAGAATATTGGACCGACCATTCTTCTGGTCGAGGACGAAACTAACGTTCGCGAAGTCACACGTGCGGTACTGGAACATGCAGGCTACCACGTACTCGAGTCCAACGGTCCGCAGGAAGCTATCCGCTTGGGGAGCGAGTACCGGGGACGTATCGGGCTATTGCTGTCGGATGTGGTCATGCCAGGGATGAACGGTCTTGAATTGGCGCTGCGATTGCAGAACCTTCAACCCGGCCTGATTACGGTTTTCATGTCTGGTTATGCCGATCGCGATGTACTCCACAAAGTGATGAGCAATACCAAGACAACCTACATTCAGAAGCCCTTCACTATCGACGTGCTGCTTTCAGGAGTGGCAGCAGCACTGCGGACGAGTCCGAAAGTCAGCGAGCAACGCGCCTATCCGGTCTTGCCGCTCGGTGACGGGTTGGCAACAGGTTCGTGAATGATGGTGGCAGGATGACTGGTGCGGAGTTGTCGGACGGCAAGAGTAGCCGCCTGGTCGGATAGCAGCGGCGACGGAATAGGCGCGGCCAGGATGACGACATCCACCCTGCGATTGAGTTGCCGGCTTTTCGGAGAAGCATTACTCGCCACCGGATGAAACTCAGCGTAACCAGCAGCCGAGAGGCGTTCCGGGGCGACTCCGTGCTTCTCAATCAGCACTTTCACCAGCTCCGTCGCGCGTGCGGTGGACAACTCCCAGTTCGACGCGAATTGCGGAGTGTGGATGGGGACGGTATCGGTATGGCCCTCGATCCGTACTGAGCAGGCGTGCTCTTGCAGAATCTGAGCGACCCTGGCGAAGGCATCCTCGGCTTCCGGCTTCATTGCCGCCGAGCCGCTGTCAAAGAATCCCATTTCACGCAGACTCACCACCAAGCCATCCTGGTCGATTCGCAGAGCGACTTCATTCCGCTTGATCTCCCCAGCCAGCGCTTTTTCCAACTCAGCACGCAGGGCAGTGAAATCCTCTTTCTTGTGATGGACGGGCTGCAGCCCCAGGTTTTCATTGGCAAGGCGAGACAGTTCCACCGCCGGATCACCCCCCGGAGTGCGGCTGCCAGACAGAGGTTTGTGGATTACGTTGCCCGGCCTGTGACTGTCCGTCTGGAAGAGGCCGAGTTGTTGAAACGCGGATTCGATAGCGACGGACAATCGTCCCGCCCTCTTCTGGTCCATCTGAGCTGAAGCGTACATGACCACGAAGAAGGCGAACAGCAACGTGACAAAGTCAGCATAAGAGACCAGCCAGCGTTCGTGGCTGATGCGATCGCCGGAGCGGCGCTGGTACTTCATACTGTTTTTCCGGCAGTAGGTTTGGCGTCAGGGTTGTCCTGCAGAAACCCGACGAGCTTGGCTTCCAGCATTCGCGGATTCATGCCTTCCAGGATAGAGATCACTCCCTCGAGCGTCATTTCGCGGATGACCTGCTCTTCGCGTATACGGATGCGGAGTTTGCCGGAACTGGGCAGGAAGAAGAGATTAGCCGAGCCCCACTCCGTAAACCGTGGCCACAAAAGCTACGGCGATGCCCTTGCCCACCTCGTCGATATTATCGAGGTGCTGCATGACCTGGATCAGGCCGAGAACCGCTCCAATAATGCCAATGGTAGGAGAAAAGCCACCTGCCGACTCGAACACTTTCGGGATGTTGTCTTCATATTCCGCCTGGTTATCGATCTCCAACTGCATCATCTTGCGCAGCTCTTGTGGCTCGGTGCCATCCACCGCCAGCATCAGGGACTTGTGCAGGAAGGGGTCGTCGATGCCGTTCAGATCGGAGTCAAGCGACACGATGCCATCCCGGCGTGCCTTGTTGGCGAACACGACCAGTTGCCGCACGACCTGTTGCGGATCCAGCTTGCGCTCGAAAAAGACGTTGGCCAGCCGGCGAAACGCGGAGCCAACCACTGATAGCGGGAACTGGAGCATGACCGCGCCGAGGGTTCCGCCAAAGACGATCATGGCAGCCGTGGGCTGTAAGATCTGGGTAATCTTGCCGCCTTCCAGCAAGAGCCCTGCAATGATCCCGCCGATCCCCACAATTAGGCCGGCGAAGCTGCTCTTATCCACGATTCAACTCCTGCGTCCGGAGTGGCGCGCTTGGGACATTCGGAGAAGTTTCGCAATTCGCAGGGGCGGTGACCAAAAGTGTCTCGGGGTTGTTGCCGGTGAGGATGGAGCGCCGGAACTGGCGCACCCGTTCGATCACCTGTTCCGTGGTCTCGCGCACCACCAGTTTCTCGCCGCTAATCAAAGTAAGGACCGTGTCGGGCGCTTCCTCAACATACTTGATGAGGTCGCAATTGACTGCCAGGCGTGCGTTGTTCAAACGGGTGAGCTGGATCATGACTTGCCTCGGCCAGCGATAGGAATTCAGCCAACACATCGGCAATTATTGCCGGTTTCTTAAGCCCTGCTGGAAACAGAAATGCACCCTTTTCTTGGAATGCGACCTGCCTGGCAGGCAATGAGAAGCCGCTAATGTGGCAGGGACAGGAGCCACCGCTGAAGTGGCGCCCGAAGGAAAGGCGACTAAAGCCGGAGTGCAAGCGGGCCGATGTAGTCGGTGAACATGAAGTCGGTTCCGCCGGTCTTAACCCCCGGCAGCGTACCTGCGGGCAACGAACTCAAGTGGAGCTCGGGCAAGGTGGAACCATGAGAGAGGAGCTATCCCATGGCAATCAGCATTCTGTACAACATTCCATCGTTAGCTGCGGAGAACCAGTTAAACGTTACCAACACGGGCCTGCAGAACACCTTGTACCGGCTATCGACGGGTTCGCGAATCAACTCCGGTGCCGACGACGCAGCAGGTCTGGCCATCGCCAACGGCTTGGGCGCCAACGTCACAGCGCTGACCCAATCGGCGCTGAATGCAACCGAGGGTGCCGGCAAGCTGCAAGTGGCCGATGGTGCCTTGTCGCAGGTCACCACTCTGCTGAACCGCGCTGTCACCCTGGCCACGGAGTCAGCCAACGGAACGGTCAACGACGGCGCGCAGCGCCAGGCGCTGGATGCGGAATTCACTGCGATCAAGGCGGAAATCGACCGCATCGGCACCAACACTACTTACAACGGCACGGCCATCTTCGCCGGAGGTAGCACCAACTTTAACCAGATTGCCGCAGCCAACGCGCCTGCCGGCCTGGCCACGGCGGTGAGCGGGACGCTGGCTATCAAGACCACCGGTGGCGCTACCCTTTACACCACAAAGACCGGCGACGCAACAGTAGGCGACGTTATCAATGACATCAACAGCTCCGGCAGCGGAGTGGTGGCCACGCTGGATAACCAGGGTCATCTGGTGGTTACCGATGCCGAGAACCGCGGCACCTCTGCGGCCAATCAACTGCAGGGCGACGCGGCCGCTGGCAGCTTCACGATTGGCACCGACGCCAGCGAAACCTTTAGCAATGCCACCAACTCTAGCACCATGAACGTGTACCTCAGCGATTCCACGGCGGCCGGCAGCAGCACCATCGGGGTCACGCTGGGTCAGTTCTCCAGCAACAACATGAACGGCATCAGCCTGGCGAACGACAACTTGCAGACGGCGACCAATTCGCAGGCGGCGCTGGCCGACATCAACAGCGCGATCAACCAGGTGGCTGCGCTGCGCGGCAACATCGGCGCCGGCGTCAATCGGCTACAGGCGGCCGGCAATGTGGTAAACAATCAGATCCAGAACCTGACGTCCGCGCAAAGCGACATTACTTCGGCCGATATCCCGACGGAAGTCGCAAACCTGACGAAGTATTCCATCCTGAACCAGACTGGCATCTCGGCGCTGGCGCAGGCGAACCAAATGCAGCAGAGCGTGCTCAAGCTGCTCCAGTAAGTATCCGGCGCGTCCAAGCCGCACCTGGCAAGCGCATGCATGGGGCGGCTCGGAGGCATTCTCCTGACGGCGCGCAACCGGCCGGTTGAACCCTACGGGTTGCACGGGGGAGAAGGTGGGGCCTTCGGGTTCCCCTTCTCTCCCGGCAAGTTGCACCAGCGGGGCAAGGGAAACGGAAGCAGCTCAATCAGGGAAGGAGCCGTGCCTAGATCGTGAGTACCTCAAGCGTCAATCTCTCCAGCATTCTCTCCAGCATCAATGATGCATTCAGCGGCAAGACCAGCGGAATCGACGTGGCGTCGACCGTGGATCAATTGATGCAGATCGAGCGCCAGCCAGAAGTGCAAATGCAGCAGCAGCAGTCCGACATCAGCCAGCAGATCAGCATTCTTGGCGTCATGGGCAGCGATCTCCAAGCTTTGTACACGGCCGCTAACAGCCTGCAGGATGTCACCGGCGGCCTCACTGCGAAGACGGCGACCTCGAGCGACAGTGATATCGTCACCGCAACCGCCGACACCACCGCTGCCATTGGGAACCACACGGTTACCATCACTAATCTGGCGACGGTATCTTCCAGCTACTCCGACGTGGTGCCGTCCACTACTCAGCTTGGCGGCACAGAGATCGACGTCGCCTATGGCGACCCTAACAATCCCACGACCACGGACAAGATTCTGATTCCAACTGACGACAACACGCTGCAGCAGGTGGCCGCGTACATTAACTCCTCCAACTATGGAGTCTCGGCGAACGTCGTTACCGACGCGCAAGGGTCGCGGCTGGTACTGGTGAGCAAGACTTCCGGAGCCGCCGGCAACCTGACGGTCAGCAGTTCGGCGCTGAACTTCACCCAGGGAACGGCTGGGGTGGATGCGCAACTCAATGTGGACGGAGTGCCCATTGACAGTTCCACTAATACCGTAACGTCCGCCGTACCGGGAGTGACGCTGGACCTGGCGAGTGCGTCGCCGAATACCCCGGTAACCATCAGTGTTGGCGCCGATACCAGTCAGGCGACGCAAACCATCAACAGCTTCGTCTCTGCCTACAACACGGTCATGAACGACATCAACAGCCAGTTCGCCGTCGATGCCAACGGCAACGAAGGACCCCTGGCTGGCGACAGTGGCTTGCGCAGCCTGCAGAACCAGCTGCTGAGCGCCATAGCCTATTCCGTCTCGGGGACAGGTCAATACGTAAACCTGCAATCGCTGGGCATCGAGATGCAGGACGATGGCACCCTGCAGGTGAACTCCACAGTGCTGAACGATGCCCTTAGCAACCACTACCAGGATTTCCAGAACTTCTTTCAGTCGCTTTCGCCGCAGGGGTTTGGAAACTACTTTGGCACCCAGATGATGCAGTTGACCGACCCGACCGAAGGGCCAATCGCACTGTCGATTACTGGACTGCAGCAAACCAATCAGTCGCTGAATAACGACATCAACGATTTTGAGGCGCGCATGACCTCGATGCAGGCGGAGTTGACCCAGCAGTACAGCACCCTTAACGCCTCTCTCGTGGAATATCCCATTCTTATGCAGCAGATTTCTTCCCAACTGGCTGGCCTGCCCACCAGCAGCAAGAGCAGCTAGCCAATATGAAAAACACATTGGAAGCGAAGTTGGCTTATCGCGAGAACGCAGTGCGCGGCGCCACTCCAATCGAACTGGTGGTGATCCTATTCGACGCTGCCATCGACGACATGCGCAAGGCCATTACAGCAATCAAGAGCGCCGACATCGAGGGTCAGGCGACCGCCATCCGCCACGCGATGCTTATCCTGCAACAGTTGCAGGGCACGCTCGACTTTGAAAAGGGCGGACAGGTCGCCAAGCAGTTTGAACAGTTTTACAACCTGGTTCGGGCCAAAGTATTGGAGGGCCAGCTACGCAATTCCGCGGAGATGTTGCAGCAGCAGATCCGTTTCATGTCGGAAGTCCGCGAGTGTTGGGTGCAGGCAGAGAAACGGTTGCAATCGAAGCCCAACCCTGGGCCCGCAGTCGCGACCATCGCTCCCGCTCGGGCCCCTGTCGAGGATGGAGGTCCGACAAGCGAATGGAACGCATAAATCAGGACTCTCACGTCGATCTCCTGCGCCAAGCCAACGCCAGCCTCACTCGCTTCCTCGATCGTTCTGGGGGTGCCCCGGCATCGGGGACCGCCGAAGAGGTCGAAGCCCTTTTGCAATTGGAGGAAACGTTGCGGTCGGTGGGCGTCCTGCTCGAGGGGGGCCTGCAAGACAGCAGCGATGCAAGCATTCGAGAAGAACTCGCGCGCTACCGTGGAAACTTGGTGTCGCTGCACCGTGAACTATCCATCATGCAGGATTCCGCCACCACCTGCCAGGCCCGACTATATTCCCGTCAGGAACATTTGCACGCCGTGAAGGCCTGGTGTATTGCTTCCCGGACGACTGCGTAATAGCAAAGGCGATTGGTCTGCCCTGATCGTGAGAATGCAGAACGCGGTGCTAATGGGCCGGGTGCTTAGAACTGACCACTGACCACTAACCACTAATTCAAATGCCCAACTTCTTCACTTCTTCGTTGTAGTACTTGCGGTACAGGATGTCCCATTCTTGGGAACCTTCCAGGATGGTGCGGCGCTGGCTTTCGATCTTCTGGCGGGCGGCAGCGTCGATCCGGGCTTCCTGGGCCATCAGCAGTTCCAGCACACGGCGGGCTTCCAGGCGGATGCTGTTGCGGTCTTCTATGAAGTCCACGTTGTCCATTTCGGCGAGGGTATCAGCCACGGCGTGCGCCAGCTTGTTGATCTTTTCACGGCTGAGCCTCATAGCACCGCCTTGTACTTCCGCACCAGCTCATTTTTGATCTTCTTAAACATCTCCTGGTAATTGGCGCCACTGCGGTTCATTTCCTCGGCGTAGGTGTCGAGAATGATGCGGACTTCATCGTTGATGCGATCCTCCAGCGTGAGTTCCTCGAGCAAGGCGGCATTGATGCGGGCAGTTACCTCGGACTTCTCCGAGGTTTCGATGAATTCGCCCGCAATAAGCTTGTTGGTGACTTCGCGGGCAAGGTAGCCCACATATTCTTTGGAGAAGAGCATATTCGTTGGGATCAGGTAGCGAAACAGGTTAGTTTAGCACACGAATTCTGGCGCGCTGGACGGGAGAGCCACCCGTAATCCGTCCGTAGATTTTGCGGAGTTATGCGAGGAGTACGGATTAACAAGGGGGAGACCGGTGGAAAGTAGTTGACCGAGATTCACCGCTTGGGTGCTAGATTGCACTCAGCATGGCACTGAGAAAGAGTTCTCCGGCAGCGGGTGAATTTTTATTCGAGATTGATCCCGAACCCTTGGAGGAATGTGTGACGGCGCTGGGCGGGATCCCGCTGCTGGTGCGGGCGGCGGGTTCGCTGGATGTGCCGGGGAGTGTGGAACGCCACCTCCGGGTGAAGCAACGGGAGCGCGGGTTTGACGAGGCCACCTACGTAGAAAGCTTTCTGGTGTTGAACGCGGTGGGCGGCGATTGCTTGGAAGACTTCGATCAACTGCGAGCCGATGCCGGGCTGGCGGAGATGCTGGGCCATGGGGTACCGAGCGCAGAAGCGGCGCGGAAATTCCTCTACCAGTTTCATGACGGAGAAAAGATCGTGCAGGCGCAGCAGGCGCTGGCGGCTGAACGGGTGAGTTATATCCCGGAAGAGAACCCCGCCCTACAAGGTCTGGCGCAGGTGAACCAAGACGTCGTGCGGGAGTTGGGACGGCGGTGCCCGGAGCAGAAGATCGCCACCCTGGACGTGGACGCTACGCTGATCGAGAGTTGGAAGCGAGAAGCCAAGCCCACCTATGCGGGCTCGACGGGGTATCAGCCGGTGCTGGCCCTAGGGGCGGAGATGAAGGTAGTGGTGGCGGATGAGTTTCGCGACGGCAACGTGCCCGCGCACCAAGCGCTGTTGCCGGTGACGCAACGGGCGTTTCAGGGGCTGCCGGAAACGGTGGTCGAGCGCTATTTCCGCGGCGATTCTGCCTGCCACGAACAGAGCTTGCTGGAGTGGTTGCGCGAGGAACAGCGGGCCGGAGGACCGCAGGGTCGCATCGGGTTTGCGGTGAGCGCGCGCATGAATCCGGCCCTGCACGCGGAGATCGCGGCTACCCTGGAGTCGCGCTGGCAACCGTACAGCGAAGACAGCAGGGTGATCAAGGAATGCTGCGAAGTGGATTACGTTCCCGAAGAAACCGGCAATCCGTATCGCCAGCCGCTGCGCTATGTAGCCATTCGAATCCGCAAGAAGCAGCAGGCCCTGTTTGCTGACGGCAGCCCGGTGAAATACTTCGCCGTGGTCAGTAATGTGTGGGAGTGGACGCCGAAGCGGTTGCTGCAATGGCATCGGGAAAAAGCCGGCTCGATCGAAGCGGTACACGACGTAATCAAGAATGAACTGGCCAGCGGAGTGATGCCCTGCGGACGTTTCGGGGCCAACGCCGCCTGGCTGCGGCTGGCGGTGTTGACCCACAATGTGCTGACCGCGTTGAAGCGGCTGGCCCTGCCGCCGGAGTTGCTCATGGCGCGGCCCAAGCGACTGCGCTTTTTGATCTTCAACACTCCCGGGAAATTGGTGCATCACGCGCGCCGTACCCTGCTGCGCTTGGGGTGGAGTTGGCAACGCTTTTCTAACTGGCAGAGCACGCTGCGCTTGCTGCCTTTGCCGGCTTCCTGAGCGGCGATTGGCGAAAACAAAATCTCCCTGCAAAGCGCGGCAGAACCATTTGCTCCCGTGTACGCTTTCGCGCTCTCGCCACACGCTTGTCCGACGCCGTTTAGCTATTTAGCCTGCTTAGTCTTCCCTTGACCTCTTTCGGCATCTCGGCACCTTCTGTCCTCGCCCCTTCGACTCCTTACGGACGGATTACGGCCCACCTCCTGATTGGCGCATTTCCTAGTGTCCGTTTATTCTGGGAGGTCTTTTATCGCCTCACCGTAATTCCCAGTGTCATGTCCGAAAAGCGACGGCTGAAAGTCTGGAGAATCCGCCTGCTGATGTTCCTGGCCGTCATCGGTCCGGGGTTCATCACCGCGAACGTGGACAACGACGCTGGCGGAATCTATACCTACTCCGCCGCGGGAGCGCAATTCGGATATCTCCTGCTCTGGGTCATGATTCCCATGACCGTCGCCCTCGTTGTGGTGCAGGAAATGTCAGCGCGCATGGGCGCGGCCACCGGCAAGGGGCTCAGCGATCTCATCCGTGAAGAATATGGTCTGCGGATTACGTTTTTCATGATGCTGGGGCTGGTCATCACCAACTTCGGCAACGTCGTAGCGGAGTTCGCCGGGGTCGCCAGCAGCCTGGAACTGTTTCACATTTCCCGCTACGTCAGCGTCCCCGTGGCCGCAGTGGTGGTGTGGTTGCTGGTGGTCAAAGGTACATACAAGAGCGTGGAGAAAGTTTTTCTGGCAGCCTCGTTCTTCTACTTTGCCTACATCATTGCCGGAGTGTTGGCGGGACCGAGTTGGAAAGAAGCCTTCGTCGCCACCTTCAAGCCGCCGCATACCGGGTCCTTCCACCAATCGGCTTACATTTACATGGTCATTGCCGTAGTCGGTACCACGATTGCTCCGTGGATGCAGTTTTACTTGCAGTCGTCCATCGTAGAAAAGGGAATCGGACCGCGCGAATACCGGGCCTCGCGTTGGGATGTGATTCTGGGGTGCTTCTTCACCGATCTCGTGGCCTGGTTCATCGTGGTGGCGTGTGCCGCGACGCTGTATGCGCATGGCGTGCGGCAGATCCGCGATGCGGCCGATGCCGCCCAGGCGTTGCGCCCGCTCGCTGGCGAGTATGCCTACATTCTCTTTGCCGCGGGGCTGTTCAATGCTTCGCTGTTCGCTGCCTCAATCTTGCCGATCTCGACCGCCTACACGGTGTGCGAGGGACTCGGTTTTGAGTCAGGGGTCGGACACAAATTCAGCGAGGCCAAGGTTTTCTACTGGCTGTACACGCTGCTGCTCATCGCCGGGGGCGGAGTGATCCTGCTGCCCAATATTCCGCTGGTGAAGATCAGTATTTTGTCGCAGGTGGTGAACGGCGTCGTGCTGCCGTTTGTACTCATCTTCATGCTGCTGTTGGTGAACAAGAGCGAACTGATGGGCAAGCATGTCAATGGTACATGGTTCAATCTGATTGCGTGGGCCACGACCATCATCATGATCGGCCTCACGATCGCCTGGTTCGTCACGGGACAGGCAGGCAGCTAGAGTGTTGAGCGTTAGCTGAGAGCCCATGCTGGTAGAGCAGAGCTTCGGAGGGCTTCTGAGAATCAAGTGTGATTTGCCAGAAGTGTATAGGTGACGAAAATCCAGCGCCGCCAGGCGCGAAATACTTTAGCCCAGCACGGAGCCGGAGGCGGAGTGCTGGGTAGAGTGGAAAACAAATCCGAGTCCCTTCAGGGACGACAGATGTTTGTGATGAAGCTTCCCGCGTCGCTAGAGCAGCTTCCCCTCCGAGATCTGCTGCACCAGCGTTCGGTCGGCATCAAGGAAGTCGAGCGCCGGCAAGTCGCCCCGTTGAACCCAGCGAATCTCGCGGAAGATGCGGTTCTGCAGCTCGCCCTCATAGTGTTCGACCCTGAAGAAATGCAGTTCCACGGCATTGCCATTCAGGTAAGTGTGTTGTAGTTGCGCAACTTTGCGACCGATCTGCGCGCGGATGCCCAGCTCTTCCTCGAGCTCGCGTTCCAAGGCGACGGCCGGCTCCTCGCCGGCTTCGATCTTTCCGCCGGGAAATTCCCATTTGAGCGGCAGCGATTGATATTCCGTTCGCTGGCAGCACAGGATCTCTGGGCCGCGTACGAGCAGTGCGGCAACCACTTGCTTGATCAAAGCGCCAGCCTCGCTTCGAACGCGGTTCCACGATTACTGCATCTGCCCGTACGGGGAGTGCGGGCCTTTAGGCCCGCGTATATGGCAGGAATAGGGATCGCTAAAAGGGCTGAGGTCGACGACCTCAGCCCCCTAAGCGGGGGTTTGGTCGCGGCGAACGCGGCGCTGAAGCGCCGCACTACCCATAGAGACCGGACACTGGCCTTGTGGCACCCCTCTAACCCCGCTCGCCCGCCGGTCAAGAAACCTTCTCCAGGTAGCTGCCGACCAGATCAGCGCAGTGCTCGACCAACTTGCGGTCCTCTTCGCCGAAAGCCGCTGGTGAATGGCTGTCAATGTCGAGCTCGCCTACGACCTTCCCTTTCACGATTACCGGCACGACAATCTCCGAGCGAGTTTCGATGGAGCACGCCAGGTAACGCGGATCGGACTTGACGTCGTCCACCACCAGAGTTTGTCCCGACGAGGCCGCCGCTCCGCAAATACCCTGATTAAGCGGAATGCGCTTGTGCGGCGTGTCCGCCCCAACGTAAGGACCAAGCACCAGCACGGGTTCTTCTCCCGGCAGCCCTTTTTCAATCATGTAGAAGCCAACCCAATCGAAGTGGTGCAGCCTTTCCTGTAGCCGCCCCACCACGACACTCATCAGGTCTTCAACGCTGCCAGCGGCGTTCGCCAACGTCGTCAGTTCCTCGCCGAGTTGCTGATAGTTCGTCTCCATCGTCCTCCATTGATATCACAGGCAGTGAAGTTGCCGGATCCCGGCAGGCCGCGGAAACATCTCGGGATGCAAGGCCCAAGCCAGAGCCCGCAGTCCGCCGAGTAAGCTCGTTGCCGGCGTATTCAGCAGTTCATCACTGATGCAGAACACTCGCCCCTGGCGAACCGCCGGCAGTTCCCCCCAGGCGCGCTGCTCCACGACCTTCTCCAGTGGGACGCGATCTCCGGCCCCGCACCAGGCCGCCACAATGGCATCGGGTTGCGCCGATGCCACTTCTTCCGCCGTGGTAGTCTTGCCCGGCTCGGCGAGAAACTCGCCTCCCGCGGCTTCGACCAGTTCGGCGACCCAAGGTTGCGACGCGATGATCGGCTTCCCCCATTCTTCGCAAAAGACCTTCGGGAAACTCTGTTTACGTCTGGTTTCTGGAAGGGGACGGCCTTTAGGCCGTCCGTAATGCCGCAAAGTCAGGCCGGCTTCAGCCGCTGAGGGACTTCGTCGCGACCCGGTCGGAGTTGCCTTAGCCTTGGATGCAGGGCAGGTGCGTTTGCGAATGGCCTCAATCTCATTTTGCATGGTTGTGATCACGCTTTGGCCTGTATCCCATACGCCCATTACTCCCGCGATCGCGGCCATGTCGGTGTAGATCTCGGCGAGCCTGCGCGGCGCCAGACCGAGAAATCGTACGCCAGCCTTCAGGATTGCGGCTACCGCTTCCAGTTGGTAGGGAACTGAGGCCAGCACCAGGTCTGGACGAGCGGCGAGAATCTGTTCGGTCTGCGCGGTCCAGGAATCGGAGACAATGAGGCGCGAGCCGTCTCCGACCTCGGGGCAAACATCCACGCAGTACTTGGTGCAAGCCACCAGGCGATCGAGCAAGCCCAGATCGCGCAGCGTGACCGTTGCGCTGGGCTGCAGGGAGACCACACGCTGCGGAGTGTGATTGGCATTCACGACGGTTCGATTATACGGAGCCGAGCCCGATGACCAGCAACGCTTGGCGCTGAGCTCGTCTCTAGAATTGTCATTACGAGCGAAGCGAGGAATCTGCTGTTGTTGACACTGGAACGACCGCTGAAGAGACAGCAGATCCCTCACGGCCTGAACTCTGCCCCAACGAGCGCAAAGCCAGCGCTCGTTGGACCTCGGTTCGGCCATTCATGATGACAACTCAAATCGCGATCGGCCATTACTCATAATAGTTCCTGGGGTTCTTCGGTTTGACCCCCGCCACGATTTATGAGATGGCTATTCGTTACGAATTCTGCCCCTATGTATTCTCCCCAGCTTCTCGACCACTTCGAACGACCTCGCAACTCGGGAGAGCTGCCCGATGCCGATGCGCAGGTACGCGTCGAGAATCCAGCTTGTGGCGACATTCTGGAGCTCGCGATCAAGATGAACGCAGGACGGATCGGCGAGATTCGCTTTCGTGCGAAGGGCTGCGTGCCCGCAATAGCGTGCGCCTCCGCAATGACGGAGTTGGCGGAGGGAAAGTCCACTCAGGAGGCGAGTACGATCGACCGAGCAGACGTGGTGGATGCTGTTGGAGGCCTGCCGCCCGCATCGGGTCATGCCGCGCAGCTGTCGATTGACGCTCTAAGAGCCGCGCTAAAGAAGTTGCGGTAAGGAAGGCCTTGGTTAAACCAGTTGGGACGCGTTCAGGGGCTAAAGCCCCAGCGTTATATGAGCAATTTTCGGACGGCCTGAAGGCCGTCCCCTTCAAATAAAACTTGATCAGAGTCTTCCCCAAACTGCTTAGACCGCTTCCGTTTCCAGCTCTTCTTCCAGCAACTGCTTGTGGTACAGCTCGGTGTAGTAGCCGTTGCGTTCGATCAGCTCTTCGTGGGTGCCATATTCCACAATCTCGCCGTCATGCAGCACGGCGATGCGATCGGCGTTGCGCACCGTGGAAACTCTGTGCGAAATGAAGATAGTCGTACGCCCCTGCATGATCTCGCGCAGATGGTTCAAGATGCGATCTTCGGTCTGGGTATCCACGCTGGCAAGCGCGTCGTCGAGCACCAGGATACGTGGGCTACGGATCAAGGCCCGAGCAATGGCGGTGCGCTGTTTCTGCCCGCCGGAAAGCGTGAGGCCACGTTCCCCAACCAGGGTGTCGTAGCCTTGCGGAAAGCTTTCGATCTCATCGGCAATACTGGCGGCCTCGGCGGCCCGGCGAATATCGGCATCGGTGGCGTGCTCCGCGCCGAAGGCGATGTTCTCGCGAATGGTGTCGCTGAACAGGAAGGTCTCCTGCGGTACGAATCCGATATGACGTCGCAATACCTCCAGAGGAATTTCGCGAATGGGTCGGCCGTCGATCAGCACTGTACCTTCGGGCGCATCATAGATGCGCGGAATGAGCGATACCAGCGTGGACTTACCCGATCCGGTGGGGCCAACGATCGCCAGGCTGGTTCCTTCGGGCACCCGCAGGTTGATGTTTTTCAGCACCGCTTCATCGCCATGCACCTGACCCATGCCACGCTCGGCTGCGATCAACGTGTGGCCATAGTGAAAGCTGAGGTTCCGGAACTCGATTTCGCCGCGTACGCTCCTCGGAGCGCCAACTGAGGGAACGGCGGAGTCGGTGACCTCGGGCTGTTCGGCCAAAAGATTCTGAATGCGTCCCATGGACGCAGTGCCGCGCTGGAAGATATTGAGAACCCAACCTAACGAAATGATTGGCCACGTCAGTTGCACCATATAGGTATTGAAAGCCACGAAGCTGCCGACGGAAATGCGATGTAGTAGAACTTCGCGGCCACCTACCCACAGCACGATCACAACGGCGATGCCAAGTAACGTCTCCAACGTTGGCCATAACATGCCCATCAGCCGGACCAGCTTGAGGCTGCGCGCGATGTATTCGGTGTTGTCGCGCTCGAAGGTCTCAATCTCCGCTTGCTCCTGCACGTAAGCGCGTACCAGCCGCGCTCCGGAGAAGTTCTCCTGCGCCCTGGCCGAAATGTCGGAGAACATTGCCTGAATGCGCTCGAAGCGTTCGTGAATTTTGCGCCCGAAGTACTGCACCACAATGCTAACCACCGGCAATGGCAGAAAGGCGAACAAGGTGAGCCGGGGGCTGATGCTCAGCATGAAAACCAGCGCGCCTGCGGTGAAGACCACGGTGTTGGCGGTGTACATGATGCCTGGCCCCGCCAGCATGCGCACGGCGTTGAGGTCGTTGGTCGCCCGGGCCATAATGTCGCCGGTGCGGGTGCGTTGATAAAAGCTGTAAGAAAGCCGCTCCAAATGTGTGAACAAATCGTTGCGCAGATCGAATTCAATTTCCCGCGAAACGCCGATCAAGATCCAGCGGGTGAGGAACTGGAAAATGGCTTTAGTTCCCGCTACCGCCAACAGCAGGGCCGAGTAGGTCAACAACTTGTGGCGCGTAACTCCAAGGTTGAGGTCGTCAATGGCACGGCGAATAACCAGCGGGAAGAGAATCCAAACGCCGTTGTTGCACAGCACGCACAGAGCGCCGATCCAGAAGGTCACTCGATACTTGCGTAGATAGGGAAACAGCGGGCTTAGGTTCTTGAACATGAGTGGGTAACAATTAGATGTTGGCGGTTAACCTTTAGCTCTAAGGTTTACTGAGTTGTCACCACGACCTTGGTTGTCACGAACATTGACTTGTCATCACGAATGGCCTTGGCCGTGAGGGATCTGCTTTTTCTCCAGCCGTCGTTGCAACCTCAAACAAGAGCAGATTCCTCGCTTCGCTCGTAATGACAATTGCAAGCGCGCGAACCGTCAATCCCCCCCCAGATCGAGCACAGCTCAACAGTCAAGCGTTACGTTCGTACCCGCAACAGAAAATAGCCTCCGGCAAGAGCAAAAATAAAGTCAGGCGCCCAGGCTGCCAGCATGGCGGGCAGTTGATTGGCGTTGCCCATGGCCTCGAACAGTCCTGCCGTCACCCAATAGACTACGGCAATGGCGATCGCAATCACCACTCCGCCCAGAGCTCCGCCCTTATGGCCGGAAGCTGCAAAGGGAACTGCCAGTACGGCCATCACCAGGGTAATCAAGGGGAAGGCAAGTTTCTTTTCCAACTGAACTTTGAGGCGTATAGTGTCAAAACCACTCTGCTCCAGGTCGCTGATGTAACGCTGCAGCTCTTCGTAATTCATTTCCGATGACTGCTTCACTTCTTTCTTGAAGTAGCTTGGGTCTTCGTGCAGTTCATTGAAGGTGGCTACATCGAAGGTACGATAATCCTGGATCGAAGTCCCAGACAGAGTTCGCACCCAGCCCTGCTCAAAGATCCACTTGTTTAGACTCGCTTCCCAGTGCGCGTGGGCGGCATAGATGCGGCGGATGAGCTGGAAGGTGTTCGGGTCAAACTCGAAGATGGAGACCCCCCCGAGCTGGTTGGTGTCGGGATCGAAGACCTGGTAGTAGTAAATGTTGTTATTCTCTCCAAAAATCCATTTGCGGTCAGCCTGCAGGTAGGTCTGCGGTGGTTTACCTTTGATCTGGTTGCGCAGAATTTCTTGTTCCTTATTCGTATGTGGAATGTAAAGCTGATCGAAGAAAAACATGGCTGCGGCGAAGATACCGCAGAGAACTAAGACCGGAAGCGCCGCCCGGTAGATACTGATGCCAGTTGCCTTCATCGCCGTGAGCTCGCTGGATTTCTCGAGAAGTCCGAAAGTGATGAGGACGGCCAGCAGCACCGCGACGGGCGCCATCAGGTAAAGCAGAGATGGACTCAGGTTCAGCAGGTACTCCGCCAGCATGATCACGGGCACTTTGTTGCGAACGATGTCGGTCAACAGCTCGAAGAAGGTGAAGACCAGCGCCAGAATCAGGAATGTTGCCAAGACCATCACCAGATACAAGGCAAAATCGCGCAGGATCATGTCATCAAGGATGAGCGGGAATCTTGCGCTGAAGCGTTTTCGGTGGGGCACCGAATCCTCGAAAGCACGCACGCCGTCGCGAGCGTAGCGTCGGCGCATGGCAAATTCCTGGACCCTCTCCCGCATCGCTTTCCAGACCGCGCTCACGCTGCCCAGCTCAATCGGCATGCGATCCACGCGCCATAACAAAACCAGTCCACACAGGAAGAAGAAGGCGTTAGCCATCCAGACGCCCTCCCATGGAGGCATCTTCCCTTGACGCGCCAAAGAAACGCCGGTCAGCGAGAAAAAGTAATACACGAACACTAGCAAAATGGTGAGCACGAAACCTGTACTCTTGCCACCTTTTCGCGCCGACAGTCCCAGCGGAATGCCAACCATCGCCAGCACCAGGCAAGCGGCCGGAAGCGCAAATCTGCGCTGGAACTCAATCTCGTAGTAGCGTGCCTTGCTGAGGTCGTAGTTCCAGGTTCCGGGATCGATATTCTTAAGGGGCACAGCGGCACGGCGTTCCCGTCCCGCGTTACGCAGCAGTTGGTGCAATCCCAATTCAGGGACCGGAAGCAGATCATGGAGATGGTCCGCGTTGCTGGGTAGTTGGATCGGGATCTCGGTGCTGTCGAATGTCGTGATGGAGTATTGGTTTTTGGCCTGGGGCACGATCTCCTGCTGCGTACCGTCCTCGAGATGCAGGCGGACCTCATCAGGCGAATCGCTCAACAGAGCGCCGCGCTTGGCCAGAGTGACCTTGGGAGAGGACGGATCGCTGATATCAGCCAGAAAAATTCCGCGCCACAAATAGCGGCCGCCTGAAGGCACCGCGTCTTGCACATAAAGCACAATATTTTTGAATTCTTCGTAGAAAACATGTGGCTGAATTTCAAACGACGCCTGCGACGATTTCAGCTTCTCCTGCAACCGATCCAGCGCCGCTGCCGACTTGGGCGCCACGTATATGGTGTTGAACATGCCCAGCATCCACGCGCCAATAGCAAAAATCGAAATTGCCCGGACGAACATTCCCACGCCCATGCCGCTGGCGCGAATGGCGGTGACTTCGCTGTCGGCAGCCAATCGGCTGAGTCCAACCAGGATGCCCACCAGCACGCCCATAGGCAACGTCAGGGTGAATGTGGTCGGCAGAGTGTAAAGGAAAATCTCACCGACACTGGGCAAGGGAGCGCTGTTGCGGACGATCAATTCCAACAGCCGCCCCAAGTCCCGCATGAAGATAATGAAGGTGAATAACGCTACGCCCAGTAAGGCGTGCGAGACCACTTCCTTCAGAATGTAGCGGGTCAGGATACGCACAAAGTTCTAGTTTAGCGGAAGAGCAGCCGGAACGAACAGTCGCACGTACTTACGGGGCTTTCACTTGCGAAAATCTTGACGGGATTCTTATACCTATCCTATTTGTATCTGTTAGGAGCTCGCCCGCCGCGGGTTCCCAGCCGCTCACCATCCTGATACACTTGTTCGGCTAAAACTCCCCAATGAGTCCTAACGGTTCCCCGAAGATTCGGTTGGTGCTTCTGTGGCACATGCACCAGCCGTTCTATAAAGACATGGTTACGGGCGAGTATCGCCTTCCCTGGGTGCGGCTCCACGCCCTCAAGGACTACTACGGCATGGTAAAACTGCTGGACGAATTTCCGCTGGTCCATCAGAACTTCAACCTCGTCCCTTCGTTAGTAGCCCAGATTCAGGATTATGTCGCGGGACAGTCGCACGACCCGTTTCTAGATCTGGTGTCTAAACCCCCCGCCGAGCTAACTCCAACCGAGCGGCGCTTTGCCTTGCGATATCTTTTCCAGGCGAATCCTGTGAACATGATTGGGCGCTATGCGCGCTATCGCGAGTTGTGGGAGCGCTATCGCGCAACCTGCGACCGTCCGGAAGGGCCCGAAACCTACTTCGTCACCCGCGATTACGCAGATCTCCAAGTCCTGTCGCAGCTCGCCTGGTTCGACGAGTACTTCCTGGAGGAACCGGACGTCGCCGCACTGATTCTAAAGGGTGAAGACTTCAGCCGCGATGACCAGCATTTGGTGATGGCCAAGCAGCTTGAAATTCTCGCCAAAGTGCTGCCCGCCTACGCCGAGGCCGCGCAGCGCGGATCAATCGAGCTTTCGGCTACACCGTACTATCACCCCATTCTGCCATTGCTTTGCGATACCAATGTAGGCGAGCAGTCCAGCCCAGGGCTGGGCCTCCCCACGCGGCGCTTCCGCCGCCCTGAAGACGCTAGTCTGCAGATCCAACGCGCTTTGGATTCCCACCAGGCGCTGTTCGGGGTTCGCCCTCAGGGACTTTGGCCTTCGGAGGGAAGTGTCTCGGAAGAGGCCGTCATGCTTGCGGCCCGGCAGGGAATTGAATGGATGGCGACCGACGAAGGCGTGCTGGGACGGTCCCTCGATTTTAATTTCGTTCGGGACGCGAGTGGCTATCTCTCTGCCGACGGCGCGGAGCGCCTGTACGGCATCTACCAGTACGAGAAGGCTGATACGCGAATGCACCTAGTCTTTCGCAACCATCGCCTCTCCGATCTTATCGGTTTTGTGTACTCGGGCATGCCTGCTCAAGAAGCGGCTAATCACCTCCTCGAGAACATCAGGAATTCCACGCGACCGGTTGTCGATCGCGGGAAAGACGCCGTGGTTTCGATCATTCTCGATGGAGAAAATGCGTGGGAGTACTATCCAAAATCAGGTCGCGAATTTCTGCGCCGCTTCTACGACGCTCTGCAGAGTGACCCCGAAATACAAGCCGTAACCGTCGCGGAGGCTATTGCCCGGCACAAGCCCGAGGACTTCGGCCACCTGAGGCGGCTGGTTCCCGGTTCGTGGATTGATGCCAACTTCAACGTCTGGATTGGCTCTCCCGAAGATAACCGAGCCTGGGATTTGCTGGCCGAGGCCCGCGATTACTACGATCGCCATTCGCAAAGGGTTTCGGCGGCGCAACGCAAGCTGGCATGGGAAGAGTTACTTATCGCCGAAGGCAGTGACTGGAACTGGTGGTACGGACCGGAACATCACTCGGCCAACGATCAGGACTTTGACGAACTTTATCGTAAACATCTCTCCAACGTGTACCACGCTCTCGAAGGCGTTCCGCCGGAAGAGTTGAACACTCCGATCATCAGCGGGGTGGCGCGCTCCAGCTATACCCCGCAGACGGCTTATGTGCGCGCCCGCGTGGACGGTCTGATCAGTGGATACTTTGAGTGGATGGGCGCCGCCAGCTATACCTCGGACCAGCGCACCAGTGCCATGCACGGCAGGCAGTTTCTGCTCGACGCCGTTTTCGCTGGGCTCGACGGCGATTCGGTGTCAGGACGCCTGGACTTCCAGCATAAGGTGCCCGAGGGAGACTATCGCCTGGTGGTCAATCTCGAAGTTCGCCATGACGGCCACGACCGCAAGTCGCCGATGGCATCTTACCGGCTGGCAGTGGATGCGCAGGGCAAGACCCTACAACGCTGGGTGTTCAGCAACGGAGCCGAGCGTCACAAGCTCGCGAGCTTTTCCTCTGACAACGGCAACTTCAGAACCAATGGGGTCGAGGTGGCGCTCGGAGAGATTTTTGAATTTCGGATTCCATTCGCCCTGCTTAATGCGCAGTTAGGAAGCCGGATTCGTTTGCGTTTCGCCATTTGGCGTGATCGCTTGCCCGTGGACTCCTTGCCGCTGGAGGGTTGGATCGATCTTTTTGCGGTTCCAGAGGAAGAGCTGGAGAACAATCTCTACAGCTTTTCACCCTACGAATAACTCAGGTCTGGGCGTCAGGCTGATGCTTGGTTCCCGCGGGCCAATAGACCGTCCATCCGCGCTCTCGTGCAATCTGTTCCAGATCCGGGTTGGGATTGACACAGACGGGGTGCTTCGCCATCTCCAGCATGGCTTGATCGTGAATCGAGTTGCCCAGTGCCACATCTACCGGTTTGCGAATATGATCGCGAATCGTCACCACTTTCGACTCGTCGGTTGGAACCCGAACCAGGCGATCGCTGGCGCATCCCTGCTCCACTTCGACACTGGCTGCCAGCACGCGTTGGCGGGCGATGCCGAATTGCCAGGCGCCATACTCCACCAGCCAGCTGTTGGTTGAAGAAACCGCCCACAGATCACAGCCCAGCGAGGCCAGGCGGCGCGTCAACTCCTGCATTTCCGGAAAGACGCGGTGACTAATGACCTCTGAGAAAAATTCTCGCACCGCGCGCCGCAATAGTTTGCAGGAGACACCATGATTCATGATGACCATTTCACCGCACATCCGTTCTTCGCTGACTCGGCCCGCTTGGTATTGCTTGTAGCGTGCCCGTGCCCACTGCGCAACCTCGCGGCTAACGATGCCGCGCTCGATCTCCCAATAGAAGAAGTCGGCGCCGGCGTCGCCACTCCACAGCGTGCCGTCGCAATCGAACACCGCGATGGCTGGTCTCAGCGCCAGCACCCACTCGATAAATTCCAATGCTTCGCTGCGAGAGTCCGTTCCGGTCAAAACTGCTTCTCCGAGGAGATCATGTCTAATCGGGATAGGCGTTCGTAATCTTCCGGCGTATCAATGTTGGCAACGGCTCGCGGATCTTCCACCGGAAGATACTCGATGTGATCTTGATGCTTGTGCTCCAGATCGCGAGCGGTTGCGTCCAGCGGAGCGCGCAGGAAGGTCTCGATCATTTCGCGGCCGACCAGGATGGGATGCCCATGCACCAGTTCCTTGCCGCGTTGGACTTCAGGAATGACGGCCCATACATCCGGACCGGCGCTCAGGAAAGCGTCCCGCAGTTTTTGCAACGTAATGGGTAGTACTGGAGGGCGATCGGTCAGCGCGAGAAAAGCGGCATCGCGCCCGTGATTCAGGACCTCCCGCATGCCCAACCGTAGTGAGCTGAACTGCCCCAGTTCGGGGCTGGGATTCACCACCAGAAATGCGCCGTGCGCGTAGGTCACTGGACCAATCGAAGCGGCATTCCTCCCCGCGACCACAATTACCAAATCGGTCATGGGCTGTAGCAGATCAATAGTGGCTCCCAGAAACGTGTTGACCGCAGGCGTTCCTTCCGCCACAGGTGGCCATGGCAGAAGCGCTTTGTCACGGCCCATGCGTGTGGAAAAACCGGCCGCCAAGACTACTCCGCAGATACTGGGGGACATCGCCATCCCACGAAGATATCAAAGCGCAGGGGCGGAAACCAGCCTACCGGCCGCTGCCGTTATACTTCTGCAACGAGGCGATGGTTTGCGCATCGAACCTGCATGGCGAGCCGGACACAATCTCTGAGCGAGCAGGACCTGCGGGACCTGGGCTTTGGCTCCGTTGTTTCGCGGGAGAGCCATCAGCGCCTGCTGAATCGTGATGGCAGCTTTAATGTAGAGCGCCGTGGATTGCACTTCTGGTCCTCCTTCAGTCTTTATCATGCGCTGCTGACCATGCCGTGGTGGCAGTTTTCACTTATTGGCATCGGCTGGTATGGCTTGGCGAACACCGTGTTTGCACTGGCTTATGTGGCTTGCGGTCCGGCGGCACTGGCCAGTACGACTTCCGGTATCGAGAACAACCCGTTCCTGCGCGCCTTTTTCTTTAGCGTAGAGACTCTGTCGACCATTGGGTACGGGAATATTGTGCCCACGGGTGTGGCTGCCAATGTGATCGTCACCATGGAGGCGCTGACCGGCTTAGCGGGGTTCGCAATCGTCACCGGACTTTTGTTTGCGCGCCTTTCGCGGCCCACGGCGAAGGTGCTATTCAGTCGTCTTGCGGTCATTGCGCCTTACCATGACACCACAGCCTTCGAGTTTCGGGTGGCTAATGCACGTTCCAGCGAGTTGATCCAAGTCTCGGCCACCGTGCTGCTCAGCCGCTTTGAAGAGGTGAATGGCGTGCATACCCGCCAGTACTATCCGCTGCCCCTGGAGCGCGAGAAGGTTGTATTTCTTCCCTTGACCTGGACGGTCGTGCATCCGATCGATGAATCCAGCCCGCTCCGAGGGGAGACGCGCGAGTCGATGCGCAACTCGCAAACCGAATTCCTGGTCCTGCTCAGTGCTTTCGACGAGATTTTCTCGACTATCGTCCAGACGCGCACCTCCTACACACCCGACGAGGTCATCTGTGGCGCACGTTTTGCCAATGCCTTCATGCTGGATGCTGCGCAGAAATTTACCGACGGCATGGCTAAGAACAAGAAGGTCGCGGTGGACATGCGGCTCTTCGACAAAGTGGAAAAGGCCGTCGATGCATTAAATCGTTGAATATCCCCGGCGACGCGGGCACAATGGTGCGGTCGTATTGGGGTTTCCGGTTTCGAGTGTGCAGTTTCGCGGGCTGACCTCAGAGTCTTTCTCGGAGTTGTCATCACGAGCGCCCGGTTTTGGGCGCGAGGGATCTGCTTTTCTGAACCACTCAAAAAGCAGATCCCTCGCTCCGCTCGTAATGACAGCAAAGGTGCTCTCAAACTTGAAACTTGAAATCACATCTCTTGCGCCGGCACTCCGTGCCTGCGCCCCATGGAGGAATTATGGCTGACGCAATTGTTGGTGGCATCAAACGAGCCTCTGGCTGGTCCATCGCGCTAGGCGTATTGATGATCATCCTGGGAATCATCGCGATCCTTGCTCCTTGGGAATTTGGCATTGTGATCGTTCTCGTGGTGGGCTGGGTAGCCATCTTCAACGGGATCGCTCAACTGATCTACGCTTTCCGTACCCACAGTGGCGGGCGGGCAATTCTGGAAGCCATTCTCGGTGTGATCTATATCCTCGCTGGCATTTACCTGCTCATGCACCCCGCGGGCGGTTTGCTGGCACTTACGTTGCTGCTCGCGTGCTTCCTGCTGGTGTATGGCGTGGTCGCGCTGGTGCTGGCGTTTCAAATGCGCCCGCTGCCGGGATGGGGCTGGATTCTGACCGACGCCATCGTGACCATTCTTTTGGGTATCTTGATCTGGGTCCACTGGCCGCTGAATACCGAGTGGGTTGTCGGCACCCTGTTCGGCATCAGCATCATCATGTCTGGCGTCACCCGCTTGATGATCTCGATGGCCTTCCGGCGTATGGCGACAACCGCCGCCTAGGTACCAACGCAGAGCAATTGCTGTGATCTACCCGAGGGCACAGATTGATTTGTGCCCTTTTCAACGCTCACGGCCAGGGGTTAGGACTTTCCCAAAGATTAGAGATGAGGTATGGGTTTGACCTGTCACTTATCCCGTCCAGGAGTGCACGCATTTCATTTGGTGCGGGGGCGCGCGATGAATCGCTTGGCTCAGGTTAGAATCTAAGATCAAACAAAGCCGTAGTTCCTCTTAAATGTCAGGATTGTCGATTCGAAATGGACCGGGATATCTATGATCTGTAGTGGACGTGAACGGGCGAAAATTGGTATTGGATTGGGACTGGGCTTCTCCCTGCTGTGCATTCTCGCGGGAATACTGTTACTCAGTAGTTGTAGCCGTAGCAGGGCGCAAGGTGCGCAGGCTTCTCCCGCCGTGCCGGTCAAAGTGCAGCAGGTGGCCTTGAAAGAGATTGGCGACACCTCGGAATACGTGGCCACCATCAAGTCGCGACATTCGGCCACCATCATGTCAGACGTCGAGGGCTGGATCTTTGACATCCGCGTACATTCTGGCCAGTTCGTGAAGAAGGGCGATACGTTGATGGAGATCGATCCGCGACGGCAGCAGGCCACGGTCTCGAATTATGACTCGCAACGCGCCTCCAAGGAAGCCGCGCTCCAGTGGGCCAAACTCCAATTGGACCGGGCCGTGGCATTATCCGCGTCGGGAGTCGTTAGCCAACAAGACATGCAACAGGCGCAATCGACCTACGATTCTGCCTTGGCCGACGTAAAGGCCTTGGATGCGCAGATTACCCAGCAGAAAGTCCAACTGAAGTACTACAGCGTCTTCGCGGTAACGGATGGGCAAGTGGGCGACATTCCAGTGCATGTGGGTGACCGCGTGACCAACACCACGGTGCTGACTACGATTGATGAACGAAGCGGCTTGGAGGTGTACCTTACCGTGCCTTCCGAGCGGGCCAGAGAAGTCAAGATGGGCGCTCCCGTGGAAATTCTTGACAACGCCGGAAATGTCTTGCTGCGCACTCGGGTCGATTTTATTTCGCCGCAGATTGATCCCAGTGTGCAGGCACTGCTGGTGAAGGCCCCTGCCGACCAGGCCGCGGACGTTCTTCGTTCCATGCAATTAGTCCGCGCCAGGATTGCCTGGAGCACGCATCCTGGCATCACTGTCCCGGTGGTCGCGGTCTCGCGCATCAGCGGGCAATTTTTCGCCTTTGTGGCCGAGCAGCAGGACGGGAAAATGGTGGCCCGCCAGCGGCCGCTGCAGTTAGGTCCAATCTCCGGTAACGACTACACCGTGCTAAGTGGGCTTAAAGCGGGAGACCAGGTTGTAACCTCCGGGGGCCAGAACCTCGCTGAGGGTACCCCGATCAAAATCGAACAATAGTTTGACAGCCGAACCACAGCGAGGCTTCGCTTGTTTGCCGATTTCTTCATTAAACGTCCGGTATTTTCGACCGTAACGTCCCTCTTCATCGTCATCGCTGGGGCCGTGTGCATCCCCTTCCTGCCGATCGCGCAATTCCCCGAATTGGCACCCCCGCAGATCTCGGTGAACAGCTTCTATACGGGCGCTAACTCGCAGGCAGTCGAGTCGTCCGTCACCACCATCCTGGAAGAAGCCATCAACGGTGTGGAAGGCATGCGCTACATGACTTCCAGCAGCGGCAACGACGGCAGCAGTAGCATCAACGTGGTTTTCGAATTGACACGTCCCCTCGATATCGCCGCGGTTGACGTACAGAACCGCGTTTCGGGCGTGATGGGGCGCTTGCCCAATGAAGTCAAGAACACTGGTGTCACCGTAAACAAAGTTTCAACCTCATTCATCATGGCGGCCGGCTTCTACAGCCTCGATAACCGCTACGACAATCAATTCATCAGTAATTACATTGACATCTATGTCAAGGATGCTCTGAAGCGCATCAGCGGCGTGGCCGATGTGCAGATCTTCGGCGAGCGCAAATATTCCATGCGCCTGTGGCTCGATCCTGCGCGGCTGGCAGCGCGTGGGCTCACGGCCTCGGATGTGATTTCCGCGCTGTCGCAGCAGAACGTGCAAATTGCCGCCGGACAAGTGGGTGCCGAGCCGGCGCCTAAGAACCAGATGTTCCAGATCAGCGTCCGCGCGGTTGGGCGCCTCACGGAGGCCTCTCAGTTTGACAACATCGTGCTAAAGCCCGGCAGCAACGGCGCGCTGGTTCGGCTGATCGACGTTGGATACGCAGAGTTAGGCGCGGAGGACTATAGTGCCAAACTGCGCTTCAACGGTTACGAAGGCGTGGGGATTGGTATTACGCAGCTTCCCACAGCCAACGCACTGGATGTGGACAAGGCAGTGAAGGCTGAGCTGGTGCGGCTTTCTCAACGCTTCCCTCCAGGCCTGCAGTACCAAGTCGCGTTCGACACCACTACTTTCGTCGGCGACTCCATCCGCGAAGTGCTGAAGACGCTTATCGAAGCCATTGTCTTCGTCATGCTCGTGATGCTGGTTTTTCTGCAGGATTGGCGTAGCACGCTGATTCCGGGTGTCGCCATCCCCGTGTCCCTGGTGGGAGCTTTCGCATTCATCAAGCTGGCCGGCTTCTCCATCAATACGCTCACACTCTTCGGTATTGTGCTGGCCACCGGCCTGGTGGTGGATGACGCCATTGTGGTCATCGAGAACATTAAGCGCCACATGGGCGAGGAGCACTCGGATTCCCACGCCGCTGCCTCAGTAGCCATGAGCGAGGTCACGGGCGCAGTGGTGGCGACCTCCCTGGTATTGATCTCCGTTTTCGTGCCCGTAGCCTTTTTTCCCGGCACCACGGGATTGCTCTACAAACAATTCGCCCTCACCATCGCCTTCTCCATCGGGATCTCAGCTTTCAACTCGCTGACCTTTACGCCCTCGCTTTCCGCCCTTCTGCTGCGACCCGAAAGCGAGCACAAGAATATATTCTTCCGCGGGGTGGAGCATTTGCTCCATCGAGGCACTGCGTACTATGTGGTCGGCGCTAAGAAGGCGATTCGGCTTCGTTATATGGTCCTAGTGTTCTTTTTCGCCGGTTTGGCCGCGACCTACCTGGTGTACAAGATGGTGCCCACCGGCTTCGTGCCCGACGAAGACCAGGGATGGTTCATGGTGACCGTGCAGGCTCCGCAGGGCGCTTCTGTGGAGTATACGGCCGATGCCATGCGGCAGGTTGAGGCTGTTCTCAGCCGGGAAAAGGACATCATCGGCGCGTTTAGCGTTGTTGGCTTCAGCTTTACGGGCAATGGGCCGAATAAGGGCATGGTCTTTCTCAACCTGGCCAATATTAACCAGCGCAAAGGAGAACAAAATTCCGCGGCCGCGATTGTCAACCGGCTGCGCGGTCCGTTGACGAGTCTTACGGATGTACAAGCTTTTCCTTTTCTGCCCCCAGCAATCTCGGGGGTCGCGAGTTTGGGCGGTTTCACCTTCGAAGTGCAGGACGAAGGCGGCAATACCGTGCAGCAGCTCTACGATGTCTCCCAGAAACTTGTTCGCGAGGGTAATTCGCGTGGCGACTTGAGCGGACTGTTCAGCCCATTTACCGCCAACGACCCACAGTTTGTGGTGAAGATTGACCGGGAGAAAGCTCGCAGCTTGCAAGTGCCCATCCAGCAGGTGACCGATGCACTACAGGTTTACATGGCCTCGGAGTACATCAACGATTTCGATTTCAACAATCGTGCCTATCGCGTGTACATTCAGGCGGCCCAGCCGTTCCGGCGCCAGCCTCGTGATATTCGCAACCTGTATGTACGCTCCGACTCCGGAATGATGATTTCGCTCGACAACTTAGTGAGCATAACGGAAGGTACCGCGCCACAGGTCATTACCCACTACAACCTTTTCCGCTCGGCGGAGATTGACGGGGCCGCGGCTCCCGGATACAGCTCAGGCCAGGCGATTGCGGCCATGGATGCAGTGGCAAACAAGAATCTACCTATGGGATTCAACTATTCCTGGTCGGGTCTGTCGTTGGAAGAAATCAGGTCGGGCAGCCAATCGGTTTTGTTGTTTGGCTTGGGTCTGTTGTTGGTTTACCTTACCCTATCGGCGCAATATGAAAGCTTTGTGCTGCCGTTCATCATTCTGCTCAGCGTGCCCATGGCAATGTTGGGAGCGTTGATTGCGCAGTCGCTACGCGGGCAGTTGAACGACGTGTACTGCCAGATCGGTCTGGTCATGTTGATTGGCCTCTCCAGTAAGAATGCCATTCTCATCGTCGAGTTTGCCGAACAGTTGCGCGAGAAGGGACTTTCCGTTCACGAGGCCGCCGTGGCGGCCGCGCGCATACGTTTACGGCCGATTTTGATGACGTCGTTCGCCTTCATCCTGGGCGTGCTGCCGCTGGTGTTTGCTTCCGGCGCGGGTTCTCAGAGCCGCCACTCGGTCGGTACCACGGTCTTCGGTGGCATGATCGTTTCCACCATACTGAACCTCTTCTTCATACCCGTGCTGTACGTGATTGTGAAATCGCTGACGGTGCGAGAAAAGGCGCCGGCAACGAACACATAATTAATGTTTCCGCTTGTACCCTGTAGGACGTTGGAACGGTAGCGCGGGTGTTCACTAGGATTAGTCGTGAGGTTCTCACGCTTTGAAGGGGCATGGCTTCAGCCGTGCCTAAGATGCCGTCATTATGCTGGCTTTAGCCACTGAGGGACCTCGGCGTTGAATCGAGGTGCGATTTCCCTCAGGGGCTGAAGCCCAACTCTCCAAAATACACACACGGCACGGCTGAAGCCGTGCCCCTTCAAAGCGCGGCTCCGCAACGTTAATGCGCGATAAATTCCTTGCGGCCACCTTGCTTTACCCTTCCGTAAGGTTAGGATTGGTGATAGCTTCATGGCGCCGCTTGCGAACTCAATCCATCAACTAGATCGATTCCAGAGCTGGCGCATCCCCCATTGGGTGGAGCACGCCTTTCAGGCGTGCATACCGAGGCTGTAAAAATGGCGAGGCTTTAGCCGCTAAGGTAAGGAGATCACTGCGTTGCCCCCAATCGAATCTGGCAGCAACAATTCGTACGAATTGATCGTAGTCGGCAGCGGTCCGGCCGGACAGAAAGCTGCGATTTGCGCCGCCAAGCTGCGCAAGAAAGTCGCTGTCATCGAGCGCAAGCGCACCATTGGCGGCGTCTGCGTGCACACCGGTACCATCCCCAGCAAGACCTTTCGCGAAGCCATCCTGTATCTCAGCGGCCTGCGGCAGCGCACCTTCTATGGCCGCGGCTATGCCCTGAAAGAAAACATCTCCATGCAGGACCTCATATTCCGTGCCGATGCCGTCATGGCGCGCGAAATCGAGGTCATCAAGTCACAACTGCGCCGCAACCGCGTGACTGTTTTTGAGGGCAATGCGCGCTTCCTCGATGCCCACACCATGGAAGTCGCCAGCGACGACGGTTTTACCATGTTGCGCGGAGACAATTTCGTTATTGCCTGCGGCACTCGGCCGGCGCATGACGCCGAGATTCCGATCGACGGCAAGCGCATCTTCGATTCCGACCAGGTCCATGAGTTGCAGGAATTACCGCGTGAGTTGATCGTGGTGGGCGCGGGAATCATTGGCCTGGAGTACGCCTCCATGTTCGCCGCCTTGGGGGTTAAGGTTACCCTGCTCGATCAACGGCCCACTATCCTCGATTTTGCCGACCGCGAAATTGTTGAGAGCCTGTGCTTCCAGTTGCGCCAGCTTGGTACCGTATTTCGTCTGGGGGAAAAAGTAGTTGCGGTTGGTTTTAATCAGGAGCGCGATCGCGTCTTTGCCAAGCTGGAAAGCGGCAAGACGATCCATGGATCGGCCTTGCTTTACGCGGTTGGACGGAAGGCGAACAGCGACCAGCTTAATCTCGAGTCCATCGGCCTCACGCCGGGCGACCGCGGCAAGCTCATAGTGGATGAAAACTTCCGCACTGCCATTCCCCACATCTACGCCGCTGGCGATGTCATTGGCTTTCCTGCGCTCGCCAGCACCTCCATGGAGCAGGGAAGACTGGCCAGCTGCCACATCTTTGGCATCTCCGGCACGGTCGCACCCAACCTGATTCCTTATGGCGTTTACACCATTCCGGAAATCTCCATGGTCGGCGCCACCGAAGAGGCGCTGACCCGCGATCGGGTCCCCTACGAAACCGGCATCGCCCGCTATGCGGAACTGGCTAAAGGGCAAATGTTAGGGGACGACCAGGGCTTTCTAAAGCTCATCTTCGATCCCGCCACTCTGAAGCTGCTGGGCGTACACATCATCGGCGATCGCGCCACCGAGATCGTTCACATCGGACAGGCGGTCCTGTCCCTCGGAGGGACCATCGAGTATTTCCGCGACACCGTCTTCAACTATCCGACTCTGGCGGAAGCGTTTAAAGTTGCAGCATTGGATGGACTGAACAAGCTATAAATTCTCCTTACCGCAAATTCTGAGTTTGTGTAAGGGAGCATCGCTCCCAGCGGGCGATTGAGAGGCATTGCGAATTCTGGTGGGAGCCCCCGTATTTATGCGGGGAAAGATGTTGGGCTTTGATCATGCGCTTGAGCGCCGGGGATCGAAAAACCAGGCTACTACCCATCTCATAAATGCCTCAGCAAGATCAAACAGCAGCCTAAGTGGAACATTCCAAGAAAGTTTTCAGCGTAGCGTTCGTAACGAACAACCAACCTGCGGAAATTTTGTAGCCACGCAAACAGCCGTTCACTCTTCCAACATCGGCGATACCGTCTCAGGAGACGCAGGTCCTGGGTCATATTTTTTCGATTCATGCGGTGTGGGGCGATCAGTTCAATTCCGTACCGGCGAAGCTCGCTATCCAATTTGTCGGAGTCATAGGCATTGTCGCCTACTAGATTTTGGGGCGCATCTGGGATGGCCATCTGGACGAGCGTGCTGGCAGCTAACTTCACGTCGTGAGGAGTAGCGCTCTCGACACAGATGGCAACGGGGAGACCATGCCGGTCTGCCACAGCCATGATTTTCGATCCCTTACCTCGCTTTGTTTTCCCGATCTTGGAGCCCCTTTTTTCGATGGTGCGAAACTCCCATCGATGAGGGCCTCTTCTACGTCGATCAGGCCGTGGATTTTGAGCTCTGCAGCAAGAGCCTCCAGAATTCCTCTCATCCTTCCAGGGCCGACCCCGGCCGTCACGTCGCCTGGCGGGGCTCTGGGACTCGGGGGGTCAAGGATCTTCCACTGTTGGTCTGTCAGGTCACGTTTATGGCACATTCCTGTGTTGATGCAGTGAAGCAGTCCGCGCGCCAATCGTCAGCTGTCTAAGCCAAATGAAAAACAGGATTGCCACCAGGCCAGCCCCTGGCCATGATACTGATCATTCTTTCCCTCGCGGCCGCCGCCCTCATCGCGGGGTGTTCTTTCGTCGCCGCTGCTCGCTCTCCTTCATCATTTCGCTCAAGTCCACAACCGGCCGTATCTCAATCGGTCCAAGTCCATACTTAAAGCCTGGAAGCTGTGAGACAAGCTGAATGGCGTGATTGAGGTCTCGCGCCTCAAGGATTTGAATGCCGCCAAGCTGTTCCTTAGTTTCCGCATAGGGGCCGTCGGTGGTCGCGACTTTGCCGTTTTTCCAGTACAGGGTCAACGCGGTCTCCGGAGGCTGAAGAGCTACTTCGGCAACCATATGTCCGTTGGCGCGCAGATGGTCATTGTGCTCAAAGCATTCGTCGAGCACTGCGTGTCGCTCGTCCTCGGTCATCCCTTCGAATTTCCCTGGTTCGATGTATCCCAAACAGATGAATTTCATTGCTCTTCTCCTCCTGGTGGGAGCCAGCAGCACAGCTTTGCAGATTCTTCAGCGTGCCGTGTTCTGTCGCCGTCGCTGCTCACTTGCCTTCATCATTTCGTTCAAGTCCGCTACTGGCCGAATCTCAAAGATGCTGCCGTACTTCAGGGCCGGATGCTGCGCCATGAGCTGTACAGCATGATTCATGTCCCGCGCCTCAAGGACGAGAATGCCGCCGATCTGTTCCTTGGTTTCCGTATAAGGACCGTCGGTAGTTGCCACTTTGCCGTTCTTCCAGGACAGGGTCAGGGCGGTTTCCGCAGGCTGAAGCGCTTCTCCGCCAGCAAAATGCCCATTGGCGCGAAGATGGTCATCGTATTCAAAGCATGTGTCGAACATGGCGTCTTGCTCGCCCTCGGTCATGGCTTCGTGGTTGGCTTTCTCGTAGTATCCCAAACAGATGAATTTCATTAATTCCTCCTTATTCCCTGTGACTCGGTTTCCTGTGACTCAGAGAGCCGTAGTTCATCGTTCTGTTATCAGATAGTCGTTCGGGAGACCGAAAATCGACAGCTACTCTATTTTTTTCACTGCTGTCCAAATCAGCCGGAATCGAGGCGCAGGGATGAAGGAAATGGCGGCATTTTTTGGCCCTGGTTGCGGTGGCGGGGTTGAGGTTGGCGATTCTGCTATCCAAGTTGCTTGACCAGGCCGTCTACACCAAGGAGTGGACAGAACCCGGTTCTACGCGTGCACGGAGGTATACTTCCGTCATGCAATCAGGCTTGCGGTTCCATCACGTCGGCATCCCTACCGACGTTACTCGTCCTGGCGAACGCCATCTGCCGGAATACAAAGTCTTCATCTCAGGTTACGAAACCAGCCCTTACGGGGTGGAGTGGATGCGGTTTGAGCCAGGCTCATCGATTCCAGAGCTGGTGCAGCGCGTGCCACACCTAGCGTTCGAAGTTGATGATCTCGCCGCAGCGATCGCGGGGAAAGAGGTCATCATCGAGCCGAACAGCCCTTCACCGGGCGTGACAGTGGCGTTCATCGTCGACAATGGCGCGCCAATCGAATTCCTGCGGATCGAGAAGAATAAAACCTAGCATCGAGGGGACCCGGCGCGGGGCTGGAATGCTGGATCAGGTTGTTGCAACCGTGCCGGACGGACTGGTACGATCCTTTCCGCAGGCGGGGCCTTGGAGTGCAGGACGAAGCCGGTAGGGGGTGGGGAATGGGCAGGCTGGTCTTCGGGATGATGCAGTCTCTCGATGGATACATTGCCGCTCAGAGTCAGTTTCTCGGAACGTCGACGGGCTCCGAAGTGCCGGGAGGACCGGTGTTGCCGCCTCCGGGGACCGGCGCTGCATCGCCATTTCAACGATCACGTGCGTGGGCTTGCGGGAATATTGTATGGAAGACGCATGTATGAGGTGATGCGTTATTGGGATGAGGACCAGCCAGACTGGGACGAGGGTGAGCGCGACTTTGCGGCGGCGTGGCGCCCGAAACCGAAATGGGTTGCATCGCACTCGCTGAAGTCGGTGGGCGCCAACGCCACGCTGGTGACGGATGACCTGGGAGCGTTCGCTGCGCGGCTGAAGGCCGAGACCGATGGCGACATCGATGTTGCCGGGGCGGAGCTGGCGGGAAGTCTTACCAAGCTTGGTCTGATCGACGAATATCGGCTTTATTTGCGTCCCTTCGTGCTGGGCGGCGGCAAGCCCTACTTCGCCGCAGCGCGTCCGCCACTGCGATTGGTGAAGAGCGATATTGTCGGAGAAGATGCGGTAAGGCTGGTGTTTGTGCCTGCATAGCGGGCGGGTGGCCCAGCCTACCATCCCTGAGGGTGCCCCATCCAAGCCGGGGTTGCTTGGGTGGCCCACCTTTAACGATCTTTGTGTGCACCATTCCAACTGAGGTTGTCCCATCCTTGGGTTTTTTGCAAGGGCCTGCCCTGAGCTTGTCGAGGGGGTGGGCCACCGCCCGGCATATCCTGCAATTTTCCTACAAGTAAGGCACTTTACAAGAATCTTACTTTACTTACTTCTTGCTAAAGTAAGAAGATTACACCGAGGTACTATGAGAAGCCCCTTTACCACCCGCATCTCTTCCCGCGGACAGATCGTCATTCCTGGTCCTGTTCGCAAGGCGCGCGCAATCGAACCCGGGACGTCGTTCCTTGTCATCGCGAGAAAAGACACTGTTGTGCTTCACCGCCTGCAGGAGCCGCCGTGGCAGTTCTTCGATGCCATGGTCAAGCAAGCCGAGAAGCAAGGTCGCCAGCACGACGCCGCGATGCAGGGGTTCGCGAAAGTTGTGAAGAAGCTGAGGTACGGGCGGTAACGAAGGTCGAGGCGGTTTCCGGACGCCGGTGCCCCCACTCAAGAACCCGAAGAGTGGAAATGGAGCAGCTTCCGGACGTATGCCGGGTTGCCCCACTCATTCGCGGGGTTCGAATGAGTGGGTTCCGCGAGTCACAGCCTCCGGTACGTCCCATCACAGACGGGAATGATCTGCTCCCGATACTTTCGGGGCATGACGAGAGGTTTGGGCCGCTGGTATGGTGGGCACGACCTGCACTTCATAACCTGCAGTTGTTATCGGCGGCGTCCGGAGCTCGACAGCTTGGTAAAAGTGAATTGTCAGGAATGGCCGCTCGGAGTAACGTATTCCGCCTCGCGGTCCCACTCATTCGAAACCCGCGAATGAATGGGGCACCCGGCGTTCTGCCTGATTTGATGGGTTTCCATGTTCTTCTTGACAAGCTGATTTCTTGGTATATTTTATTGCCAATCAGTCGAATACTGAGGAGGCTAATTGACATGAAAAAGCCACGAGGGTCAAGCGCTGGGTTCGGACTCCTACTCCTAACTGTGACGCTACTAGCGTGGCCCAACAGCGGCCTTTCGCAAGCAACCAACTTTGATCAGAATGGACTCGCAACAATAGACTTTCCAATAACCGGCGTACAGCTCGGTCAAGGGATCGATTTGATTACCGGAGTGCCTAAGAGTACCTGCGTAGAGGGCGCCGCGCGGGGCGTTACCGGTGCTACTGCAAAGACACCACAAGTCGTATCCGTAAGCTTGAGGAACAATAAGGACGCGTCTACATATCTCCAGGAAATAAACGTCTCGGCTTCTGCTCAAGCTAACTTCCTTGCCGGACACCTTTCTGCCAAGATGACCTATGTCACAAAACATCAGTTTGAACAAACTACGGATACCATATCGATTTACGAAAGGGCAGAGCAGCACGAGTACCTCGCTCCTGCCTCTGGTGCGGCTGCGCCTGTCGAAGTGCCTGGTCAGCGCGTCAATACGACAGCTCTGAACGGAATTCAGTTAAACCAACGTGCATTGCGATTCCTTACGCACAGACCGCCACAGCTCGATCAGTTTCAGAGGGAATGTGGGGCGGGTTTTGCTGCGGTGCTAATCGAAGGCGGTGAACTGATTGCGACTCTCACCGTCATTGACCATAAAGCGACAGATTCAAACAGTCTCGACTCATCTTTCGGTTTCTCCGCAGTCGGCGGCAACGTAAACACTACTGTTCAAACCGCCGTCAACCAGGCATCCACCGGTCATGACGTAAGCTTCGACTTCTTAACCTCTGGCGGCTCGGGGGATCCTGTTCCTATAAATGAGGAGACGCTCCTAAATAAAGTTCAGAGTCTCCCCCATGATGTGAGCAACGCGCCAATACCATTCCAGGTTGTCGTCCGCAGCTATCAATCGCTACCGAATTTTCCTACCCAGATCCCGCCGTTTGGTAGGCCACAGCCATTGGACAATATCATGGCTACATACTGGCGACTAGATGCTGTTTTAAATCAGGCAGTCCAAACGTCTCAACCTTTTCCGCAGCAGATATTCGGCCTCCCTTTCCCCTTTCCAAATCAGCCTCAGTCCTACTTGATGGGTTTTAACACAGCCTTTCCTGATGAAATTAACAACACCATCGATCAGTTGATCGCAAAACGAAGGACCCTAGCGGATCAAGCTTTGGCGTGTTTTAACAATCAGAATTGTGGGATGCCCATCGGAACACCAGTAGTATCTCAGATCGAGCTCTACTCGTTGGCTGCGCGTCTGCCGCTACCAATTTCGGCAGGAACCGCAAATATGATTCAATATCAACAAGTACTCACCACACTTCGTTCGGCTGCCAATATTTTTAACGTTGCAAAGTCACGCGCAGTCGCTAACGCGCTCGGAGCTTTTGGAAAGGGACCCGGTCCAGAGCCAAACTGTGCTGCCCAGAATCGTTCCGTTGTGCGTGAGCTCGAAAGTCAGCATAATTCTGAAGAGTTCTTTGCAGCATTCGCCACGGCAGATCAGTTTATTGAAAACTCTGCCCCATCTCTTTTACGTGATGATGCGGTTGATTTCTACGTGCGACGTCCTGTTAGAGCCCGCTGCGCGCTCTCACCTTTTGATCTGGCATGTACGCTGACAGAACAAGACTTTGCAGGGATTAACCAGGGCATACCCTTAAAGGCTGGTGTACAGATAAAGCCGCAATCTGACCCAAATCACATCAACGATTGGGACCCGTGCCCTTTTATGAATCCTGCTGGGCCGCCATTACCGTTGGCGGGCTTTATTTTGGTTCCCAAACCGTAACGAACTCAGGGACATGTCGTCCGTAGTTCCGGGCGTCAACGAATCTCCCATGCCGAATGCGTGTCTGATCATAGCCGGGTGCCCCACTCATTCGCGGGGTTCGAATGAGTGGGTTCCGAGAGTCACACTCTCCGGTACGTCCCATCACAGACGGGAATGATCTGCCCCTGACACTTTCGGGCATGACGAGAGGTTTGGACCGCTGGTATGGTGGGCACGACCCGCCGGGTGCCGCGAGTCATAGCGTTCGGATGTCCTATCACCAGTCGACCTGTTTGTATCAGGGCACGACCTTTAGTCGTGCCAACCAGCGCAATCTCACGATCAGGGCTTTAGCCCCTGTAAACCGCAGGGATGCAGGGGCTAAAGCCCAAGTCTCAAACCGCACTTTCGGCACGTCTGAAGACGCGCCCTGATACAAGGCAATCCTGGCAAAAGTGAATTGTCAGGAATGGCCGCTCAGGATAACGTGTTCTTCCTCGCGGTCCCACTCGTTCGAAACCCGCGAATGAGTGGGGCACCCGGCCCGACCGCCTCTAGTCACTTACGTCCCGTTACGTCCCGTCGAACTTTGTGTCGTGGTATGCGATAGACCATAGACTCATACCGCCTTCTGCAAGAGCCATTTGAAATCGCTCCGGGTTTTCTGGTTTTCGTTGCTCCAACGGGATTTCAATTATCGAGAATTCGGGAACCATCTTGCGTTGCAATCCGTAGGCGGTTACATCTTCGACAAAGCAGCTAACCCTGTCCATCATGTACTCAACAAACTTGGAAACTGGCGTCCCATTGATTTCAGGCTCGATCGCTTCAATCACTCCTTGCTTTGCGCGATAACCCATTTTGGGCAGGAGCCGCCCGTCATGGAAAACTGCATTACGACTTTCTACCAACTGCTCCGACCACTTGCGGGTTTCTAAAAGGTAAGCCGCAAGGCCGGGATGCGTACCACGCAGCTTGGCGATGCCATCCTCAAACGGCTTTTTCTTCTTAAAAAGGAATCCAATATCAATACCAAGAGCGACAGTTACCTTTTGCATTCCCTCTTTGAGGACACGAACTGAACTGCCGAGAAAATCCTCGACGTCTCGGCGCAACTCTTTGTCGATGGACTCATCAACGTGAATCGCCCTCCCTAGCAAGCGCGCGGCTGACCCTGCCGCAATCTTTTCCTTGTGCTGAGACAACAAATCAGCGATTTCCTTGGCCGTAGTTCGGGTGTTTAGAATCGTCATCAGTACGACTTCATAAGGTTTATCGAATTCATCTTTGGACGTGCCCCGCTCGTACACCGAATCTCGTAGTCTCGTAATTCCCAAGAACAGCCGCGCCATGAAAGGCGTACTTGTTCCTTCATCGGCCATTTTCGAAACAGTCCAACTTGGTTGTTCAGGTTTCACAATCATGTTCGACTGCCGCTGAAACTTGCCCAGCATTTCGAGAAATTGGGTTTGGACAATCGGCAAGACACTCGACATCTCGCCATCACGCTTGGGGAGTTTCTGCGAATTCTTCATCACCGGCCCAAGGTACACCAGGAAGATTTCGAGCGGCAGTTTCCCAATAACCCGGATTACCCCACCCTCCTGCCAAGGAATGTATTGGATGTGCGACAAGAGTTTGCCGTGCCTGTCCTCAATCCGAAAGGGCAGGTGTCTCAGGCCCGGTGCACGCTCACTTAGCATTTCGTCCGGAACTGGAGCTAATTGTGCCGACAAGTTGTATTGATAACCGGCGATGTTCATCCCGTACCGCGACACTCCCTGCAGCACGGCCTCCATGTCAGGAAACTTGGTCGAGGGAGACGGCGCGAAAATCATCAATTGCATGAACAATAGACCGCACAGTCGGTTAAATGACCAAGTTCCATTCGCACGCACGAACAAATGAATGTACATCGGCGTGACGGGAAGCCGCGCCTCATTGGGCAACAGAAAATCACCGCCAATTGGGTCGCCTTCGAACTGAACGGCGTAGTTGATGATGCCACGATTCAGAATCACAACCATGTCGGGCCATTCGGTCGACGGGTACTCGCGATTCAGGGAAATCATCCGCTCTGCCATTTTCTCGATTGGCTCAGCCATATCAATGGCGAAGATGATTCCGAGAGGGGCATCTACTTGCCACCTCTGGGTATGCGTGCGAGGTGCACGCTTTGCGCGCTTCGCGCTTGCAATACGTCGGTAGCCAGTGCGTAACTCGTTCTCGTCCAGCAACCGTGTTGGATGGATGACGCAGGCTACTTGTTCGACATACACAGCCGAGGCAGGTACGCCCGAAGGGCTTTCGATGTAGACAATACTTGGCGCAACGTCTTGCGCTAACATTCCTTCTTCCAGAATCCGCACCGGCCCGGCCCGGAAAGGAGCTTTGAGAATTTCAGTATTGAGAATTGAATTAAGGGAATCAGCGACATCTGTTCCGGAATCCTGCACGGAGGAACGCAGTGTTTCTGCCGCTTTGTGAATCTGTTGCGAAACGGAATCTTGCATATCAGCAGCGCAAATTCATTGTATCGCTGGAAGAAAAAACGACGGCGTAAACCGGCCGGGTGGCCCAGGTCTCGCGGTTTTCGAGACCTGGGTAAGTGCGACACTTCACAGCGGGAAAGTTGTCACTTCTCGAAACTTCAGCTTGTGGGCGCTCCAATCGTTTAGACAGACGACCCCTTTCTGCTGATAGGCATAAGCGCGGAAGCTGCTCCAGCGCCACAATTCCGGCGCTTCCACCAGACCACGCTTCACCGGGTTTCGGTGCATATAGCGAAGTTTCTCGACTCGCTTGTGGGCCGTACAGACGTTGAAGTCATAGTACCGGGTTTGCCAAACGCTCTCTGCAGAGTGTTCGAATAAGTCCGTTTGTGCGCTGCGGCGTCGGCGGCGTTGGCGGGTGGCCCAGGTCTCGCGGTTTTCGAGACCTGGGTAAGTGCGACACTTCACTGCGGGAAAGGTGTCACTTCTCGAAACTTCAGCTTGTGGGCGCTCCACTCGTTTAGACGGACGGCCGGGTGCCCCACACATTCGCGGGTTTCGAATGTGTGGGATCAAGAGTCGGTCGAGCTACTTGCACTCCCACTCATTCCAAAAGCAGGAATGAGTGGGGCACCCGAATGTTTATAGACTTCCGATTGGGACTGCGCCTGCACGCTCGTAATTCACGATAATGACGCCTTTCGAGGTGACTGTGCTTTCCGTCACCTTGAATGCCGCCGGGATCGTGCCCTCGGCAAACAATCGTTTTCCACCGCCCAACGTTATCGGAATTATCTTCAGCCAGAACGCATCGACCAAATCATGTTTAATGAGCGTCTGAACGAGATTTGCGCTTCCATAAACGTGCAAATCCGGCCCTTCCTGTTGCTTGATTTTGGTGATTTTGTCGGCAATATCTCCATTTAGAAACACGGACGGCTGCCATTCGTGAGAAGTCATGGTATTCGAGGCAATCCGCCCTAATCTGCGGCTCGGATCCGTACCGGCAAGGGAAAAGCTGGGGACAGTCCCCACATTTCTTGAGTTCCGGTGCTATTTGCCTCCCGGTGTTGGTTCATAAGTTGCCATGATGACGCCCGTCGGCGTAGCCTCGCATTTCATTAGTTTCAGGGCGACTTGGTGGCTGGGGTTGCCAAAGATTCTTTTGCCCTTTCCAAGAACGATCGGAATGGTCAGCAACACAAGGCGGTCGATAAGATTGGCATCCAGAAGTTGCGGATAGAGCGTTGAGCTTCCCCAGAGGACAATATCCGAACCTTCCTCCGCTTTCACCTTCTTCAACTCGTCAATGTTGCGCAGCTTGTGGCTGTTGGCCCATTCAAGTTTGGCTGAACCGCCCGTCAGCACATATTTGTTGGCTTTTGTGAACACAGGCCCAATGCGATCGTCGGCAGGAACGTTGGGCCAAAAGCCAGCAAAGATGTCATAGGTTTTGCGGCCCAACAGCAAGTCGTATGGCTTGGCAAGGGTACCCACCATGTCCAGTACCGCAGCCCCAGACTTTTCACTGGAGTAGTTGGTGGTCCATCCGCCAAGATCGAATCCATCGCTTGTGTCCTCTTGAGCGCCGCTGGGACCTTGCATGACGCCATCGAGCGAAATACGTGCAGTTGCTATGATCTTCCTCATTTTTCAGCTCCTTTTCGTCGAATGTTCCCAAGTCACGGCGGCCCGGGCTGTTTACTTGCTTCCGCCGGGTCCTTGTTCCGGAGCCGGGAAGAATAGAAGTTCGCGCACCTCGCCGGCCACATCGCAGGCGATGGCACCCTTCTTCGCCCATGCCAGCGCCTCGTCCATATCGGCGGCTTCCAGTATCCAAAATCCGCCCATGTGCTCCTTGGTCTCGGTGTACGGCCCGTCGGTGACGAGCACCTTGCCGTCGGACTGCTTCCGCACCGTCTTGGCGTTGGCGGCCGGGGAAATGCCGCAGGCGAACTTCCTCACGCCGACAGCAATCATTTCGCGGTTGAGCGCGTGGATCTCTTCCATCATCGCTTCGGTTACAGTGGACGGGTCGAAGTCGTCGGGGAGGTAGTTAGCAACCAGATACTGTGGCATGATTTCTCCTTTTCGTGTAACGGTCTTCGGCGGGCCGGTTGCCCTGCCTTCACGATATAGTCGAACGGCCAGAGTGGAATTCGACCGATCGTCCAAGAAATTTTGCTTCTTCCGGATGTTCACCGCAATCCATTGGTCGAAAGGCTGGAGGAACGTCCCGTCTGTCCCCAGTCTTATGCTCGACGCCTACTGGATATGATAGCCGTCGCTCGGTTCAATCGGGATGCGCGTCGCGAAGAATGCAGGAGAACAAAATGACAAAAAAAGGAAAAGTCCTGGTGCTAGTCTCAAGCGGTCACGGCTTGCCCTTGAAAGATGGCAAGGTTTATGCCGGCGCTGGCTATTACCTCAACGAGCTGACGGTTCCGGTTCGCGCCCTGATGAAGGAGGGCTACGAAATCACCTTCGCCAACCCCAAAGGCAACACGCCGCAAATGGATGTCAATTCAGCTATAGCCCAGTTCTTCGGTGGGGACGAGGCTAAGCTTCAGGACTATCTAAAATTCCGCGACAGCCTGACTGGGCTCAAAAATCCAACTCGTATCTCGGATGTCATCGCATCAGGCCTGGATCAATATGACGCTGTTTTCGTCCCCGGCGGCCATGGCCCGATGATGGATCTTCTCGATGATCCCGACGCTGGCACCGTGATGAGACACTTTCATAAAACATCGAAGCCTACGGCAGTGCTCTGCCATGGCCCGATTTCACTACTCTCGGCTCTGCCGAATTCGAAGGAGGTGGTCGCGGCGCTGAGCGGCGGGCGATGCCGCTGGAGCGCGGGCAAAGGCTCAAGGTTGGATCTATGCTGGATATAAGATGACTATCTTTTCGACAGCGGAAGAGCAGCAGCGGGAGCCGCTTGAGATTGGTGGTAAGGTTCTCTTTTACCCGGACTTCGCCTTGCGTACGGCGGGCGGTGACGTAAGTGTGGTCGCTCCATGGAAGAGCTACGTCCTTCAAGATCGCGAGCTGATCTCAGGTCAGAACCCGTTCTCTGATGAAGCGCTTCTGAAACTTCTTCTAGCGGCACTCAACGGGAGTCGTCAATGAACAGCGTACAAATCGAGCAGAAGAGCTATGAGATGCCCCCGCGAGAGGGGATCAGCATCGCGCATTTTCTCACCGTCGCCGACATCGAGCGATCGGCTCGCTACTACGAAAAGGTCTTCGGCGCTCGCATTCTGAGCCTGGGTGACGGCAACGCGCCTGCGTACCTTCAGCTTGCGAATATCTGGATGATTCTGAACGTTGGAGGCGGGCCGACCCCGGATAAGCCGACGGTAACGCTCAGCGTCCCCGACCCCAATCACATCAACAGCTTTATGAATTTCCGCGTTGCGGATATTCAAGCGTGCTATGAATTGTGGAAAAGTCGAGGAGCCGAGTTCATCACGGAGCCAATACCCAAGTACGGCGAGATACGCTGCTACATCCGCGATCCTGACGGTTATATTATCGAGGTCGGACAGAGCACCGCTCTCAAGTACGGTTAACGCTCGGCCCTGACGGGACGCGGATTTAAGCGCTTACGGATGTCCGCTTAGTGCTAGAGCATTTTCACCCTTGGTATATAGGGTGGAGCACCGCTTCAGCGGTGCAGTCCAGGATCGGGAAAGAGACGGCTTTAGCCGCTGAGGTGACCGAAATATTACCTCAGGCGCTAAAGCGCAATCCAAGAGCTGACCGCAGTCATGCACGCCTGAAGGCGTGCTCCACGGATCACCTATACACCCGATGTGAAACTAGCCCGTTGGCGCGAACGGTGCAACACCGGTTTCCTGAAAATCGACAGCCACTTCATTTTTTTATTTCAATTGCCGAATCCGCTCCTGCAGGAATTGCCGCTCCGGTTCCTGTTGGGTCAGCGCCAGAGCTTTCTCATAAGCGGACGGGCCTCAGCTGGGTGCCCCACTCTTTCGCGGGGTTCGAATGAGTGGGTTGCGCGCAAAAGTATCGCTTCGTCGTAATCGGCTACGTGGTAATGCCCGAACATTTCCATCTTCTGATAACCGAGCCGGAGGTGGAAAATCCTTCTGTGGTGATGAAAGTGGTGAAAGAGCGATTCACGAAACTGCTTCACCACGGCGGCATGCGCACGGGCCCAATCTGGCAAAAGCGTTTCTACGACTTCAATGTGTGCAGTACGGAAAAGCGGATCGAGAAACCACGCTACATGCACCGGAACCCGGTGAAGCGAGGTCTGGCAGAAAAACCCGAAGAGTGGGAATGGAGTAGCTTCCGCAGCTATGCCTTTGGCGAAGAGGGCTTGGTAAAAGTGAATTGTCAGGAATGGCCACTCAGGATAACGTATTCCGCCTCGCGGACCCACTCATTCGAAACCCGCGAATGAGTGGGGCACCCGGCGCAACAGGCTTCTCGCGCCTTCATTTTTGCGAATTATCCGGGCTAGATGACAACTAAAGGACAGGCGCTATGTACCAAGGAATGATTCTACTCGACGCCCTCACTCTCCTTAGTGCGAGGAGGATGCTGGCAGCACTGGTAAATAGGGATTTTGCGACCTACTACGAGCACTCCTTACGATCCCCGCGAGGGGACAAGTGGGATTATGATCTTTATGCGTCCTTCAGATTCGGCCTCGATCTAGCCTGCCTCGAACAGCTGGTTCAAGCGGTAATTACTTCTGAGGCGGTCTTATATGACGAAACAAATTACCGGACCCTCTTCTCAGGCGACAGGTTCGAATTCTTGAAAATACCGTTGGACGTTTTTAGTGCATTCGAGCCGTTTCTTCAACCGATAAACCTCTCGATTTCGAACAGGTTGGCTGTATCAAGTGAAGCGCTAAAGTCTGTTAGTCGCTATACAAGGTCCAAAGCGTTCGCCCTTTTCGTCACTTCTCTATATAGGAACGGCCTTGATGGAGCGTTCTTCTGCCTAACGACGGAGTACTTTAGATCTGGCTTATCCGATCCGATGAATGTATGCAACTCCAACGATCTCGCCAACTGGCCCTGGACGGACAGCCTAGATTTACACCAGGCGTTTGCGATAGACGAGGAGCTGCTGCGTGACTGTGCGAACGGAGAAACGCCTACAGAAGCCGAGTTTCTGATTTCCAATAAATACGACCGCTTGATGGGGACCCATGGCCGTCAGCCATAATGGGTGTGGAAGCACAACGTTCCGGGCCTAGTATTGTGAAGCATGCTTTGGCAACACAAGTCTATACAGTTCTTTCCGATTTCATTGGGGCCCCATATTTAGCCCACCCACTTCGTTCGCACTTTAACTCGTTCGACGCTCTAGCGCAGACAGTCGGGCTGCACCCTTTGATGTCGCGCATCCTAGAAGTCTACCAGCAGAGTCGAAGACGCCGAGCAAGCGTCGTTAGGCCACTATTTGATGAACGGCTCATCACAATCCACATACCGCCATTCCTGGCAATGGTACTATCGAGGACAGACTCAGCAAAAGATATTGGCCACGCAGTGATGGAATTGAGAAACAGTCGAGCGGCGACCAAGTTTCGCGAATGGCTATTGGGATTGAGTAAGATGGCAATTGAGGGAAAAGCTACTCTTGGCATGTACGAAAAGGAACTGAAGCGAGTTCAACGACTGGTTGGCGAGTGGGGCGAAGATCCGACTACCAAAATTATCAGTAGATGTGAAACTCTCATTTTTCTTTGGCAGCATCAACAAGACGTTTTCGATTCGAGATAAGGTGATCGGTCCACGCGGCCATCTTCGGTTGTTGCAGTCACTGTCTGACATTAGCAATCATACGCCGAACATGGATTACCTGCTAGAAAAAGCCTGCGGGAAGAAGGTCGGCAAGCTATGGAGGACTTATACCGCGAGCATCGAACCAGCGAGTAATGGCAGAGTAGAAGATGTGGCTTACCCGCTCAGGGATCGGTAAGGCGGGTGGCCTACCCTAGCATCTTGAGGGTGCCGGGTGCCGGGTGCCCCACTCATTCGCGGGGTTCGAATGAGTGGGTTCCGCGAGTCACAGCCTTCAGTACGTCCCATCACAGACGGGCATGATCTGCCCCCGATACTTTCGGGGCATGACGAGAGGTTTGGAGCGCTGGTACGGTGGGCACGACCTGCACTTCATAACCTGCAGTTGTTATCGGCCCGTCCGGAGCTTGACAGCTTAGTAAAAGTGAATTGTCAGGAATGGCAGCTCAGGATAACGTGTTCCGCCTCGCAGTCCCACTCATTCGAAACCCGCGAATGAGTGGGGCACCCGGCAAAAATCTTACGGTGTCCATGTCCAATTCGACCGATATACGATTCCCACACCGTAAGGCTCTCCCTTTGCCCATGTGCGCCTCTCCCACATCAACCGGCGCGGATTCCCTCCAAACTTACCATCATCTAGCATCCCGTTGAAAACAGCTTCTGAAAGATAAGATGAATACCCGTCTTCCCGAATGGCACTCAGTTTAGCGGCGACATTTGGTGCACGTCCCACCCAAACAAGATCATTATTATTTCTAATACCAGTGCGAATTACGCGGGTTGCGCTTGTATCTACACCAGCCGTTTGTGATAGCTTAAGACTTCGACCAGGATAAAAGCCTGTGAAAGCAGGCGTCAGGATGTTCCTGAAAAAGTAATTGACCTTAAGCGCAGACAGAGCAGCCGAAGTGTTCTTGTTTCCCTCAAAGAACACTCCCATGACACGATCCCCATCAAAACTTCGAATTTCTCCGCCCATGGCGCGAATGATTCGTGTCGTGCCCATCAGGTATGCTTTAACGACCTCGGCAGCAATTTGCTTGTCTATAATCGCCAGCTCAGTCGAATCAGCAAGGTCAGCATAGAGAAAGGTGGCGTTGATCTCGACACCTTCATTCCCAAGCCCAACATCCTCAGTTTCTGGAACTTTCTCGCCATCCCGGCGATTCCATCCCGACATTACAATCTTGTTCGTTTCGGATTTCAGATCGTCTATGAGCGCCATTTACGGGTTCAACGGGGTGGAATGGGATGTGTTGTATGTAATAAAAAGAGCGACACTCAGAATCCAAGGGGGAATCGCGAGCGCCATCAGGCTATAAGCCCATTTGAGGCAATCGAATTTTAGTTTCAAAATCTCGGAATTTCGCCATGCCTGGGCGAGGAGATCATGCGCATACTTGCGCTCTTCCTGTTCGGCAAACTTTTCAATGAAATCATGCTCTCGAAGTTTTGCGACTTCTCGGAAGTAAACGAGTGATGCTTCGCCGCCTTTCAGCTTAGGAAAGCTGCCTCGATACAACGTTGCAATACTCGCAGCCAAAAGGAGAATTGTGGCTGCGCTCGAAATCAACATACATTTCGAGAAGGCTGAAAACGGTGGGGCATGGGTCGTCAGAAATGCAACCATGCCAGTGTCGATAGCAAGAACGACGGATAATTTCGATTCGACGCGGGGGAAAAAGCCGAGTACGAGATTCAGCTCGTCTTTACTAGCGGAGATGAGTCGTTCGTTGTCCACAGGCCAGATGCACAAGAGAATAGCTGGAACTCCGGCGCCAATTCAATACTTTCTTTCTCGGTCCAACACGCAATTCGCCTTTCCTTCGCCTATAATAACACAGGAAGGGCGCACCCGGTGGGACTGAAAATCGGCGGTTTTGAAGATCATCCCGACGGAGAGGATGAGCCGAAGTAGGTAGTGTTCTAATTCGCCGTTACGTTATCAAACGCTTTCGACAACACGTTGAAGTATGGCGCTGGCAGACAAAAGACCTCAGTGCGTAGCCACCGCCGTCGCCGAAATACTGGAGCATAGGGCCGGGTGGCCCAGGTCTCGCGCTATTCGAGACCCGGGGATTTCATGATCGATCACCTCCACAGTGTGCTCTCAATCACAGCGCGGAGGTGATGGCCGGGTGCCCCACACATTCGCGGGTTTCGAATGTGTGGGAGAAGAGTCGGTCGAGCTACTTGGCGGGTGGCCCACCTTTAATGATCTTTGCGTGCACCGTTCCCACTGTGTTGGTAATAAGATCAAAAGCCCGGGCCACCGGCCGCCTGGTCATCTCAAATCCGCATCGGCTTCTGACGAGTCTTTTTTATTTCAACTGCCGAATCCGCTCCTGCAGGAATTGCCGCTCTGGTTCCTGTTGGGTCAGCGCCAGAGCTTTCTCATAAGAGGACCGAGCCTCGGCTGTCCTGCCGAGCCTGCGGCACATATCCGCACGGGCTGAATGCGCCAGGTAATAACTTGCCAATTCGCCATGTTCCAACACCGCATCGATCTGCGCCAGGCCGACCTCTGGACCATCGCACATGGCAATTGCCACGGCACGGTTTAGCTCTACAACTGGGGAAGGCTGAATTCGTACCAATTGGTCGTAAAGCGCAACAATCTGCCGCCAGTCGGTCACAGCGACCGATTCCGCCTGCGCATGAATGGCCGCAATCGCAGCCTGCAGTGTGTAGGAGCCGAAGCGGCGGGACTTCAGGGCTTTCTCCAGCAAGGCCACTCCCTCCGCGATCTGCTCCCGGTTCCAGAGCGAGCGATCCTGGTTCTCCAGCAAAATCAGCTCTCCAGTCGGCGAGGTTCTCGCGGCGTGACGGGACTCCTGTAGCAGCATCAGGGAAAGCAGCCCAATGACCTCCGGTTCTGGCTGGAGTTCGGTCAGCAACCGGCCCAGTCGAATCGCCTCGCCGGTTAGCTCGGCGCGCGTCACCTCCGCTCCCGCCGCAGCCGAATAACCCTCGTTAAAGACGAGATAGATGACCTGCAGCACCGCGCCCAGTCGCTCCGGCAATTCCTGCGGCGTCGGCACCTCGTACGGAATCCGGGTCTCTCGAATCTTTGCCTTGGCGCGCACAATGCGCTGCGCCAGCGTACGCGGAGTGATGAGGAAGGCCTTGGCTATCTCCTCGGTGGTCAGCCCGCACACCTCACGCAAGGTGAGCGCAACGCGCGCTTCCGGCGCTAGATATGGATGACAGCACGTAAAAATCAGGCGCAGCCGATCATCCTCAAGGCTGTCCTCTTCCTTGGATCTTTTGGCCGAACTCCCTTGCGCTTCGAGATATCGCACGAGTTCGTCTTGAGACGCATCAAATCTTGCCCGTCGACGCAGAGTGTCAATGGCTTTGAATCGGGCCGTCGAAATCAACCATGGTCGCGGGTTGCCGGGTACTCCACTCTTCGGCCACAGGCTCAGCGCAGCCGCAAAGGCTTCGTGCATCGCCTCCTCGGCAAGATCAAAATCACCGAGCAGGCGGATCAGAGTTGCCAGGATTCGTCCCGAATCCACGCGATAAAGGGAGTCGAGCAATTCGCGTATCTGCTCGGTGGAAGGCTCGGACATGACGACGACCTTAGCAAACCTGCTACCCCGAATCAATTTGGCAAACGGCGGATCGATGCAAAGTGCCCAGGTCGTGGCTCTGAGATCTGGACAAGAGAACGCTTCCTCGGTTGACTCAAAATCGCCAATGCACTCATTTGAGCTTCGTACACGCTCAACACTACCGCGTTGCTCTCGAGTCACGAGCAATCCGGAAGTTGAACCACAAAAGCGAGACGGTCAGAATTAGGCTTCGGGGACTCGGGGCATTTATGAGATGGGTTGTAGTCTAAACAGCTTGCTGAAAGACTCGATTTCGGAGGGCTTTTAAACGGACACGGGTTCAGTTGTGCCGTCGGGACCCTTTTATTTTTGCCATCACGAGTTGACTTCGTCGGCGAGGGATCTGCTTTTTGAGTTTTTCGCCAAACTGTTCAGCCGCCGAGGTAACCGCAGTCCTTCCCTCGGCGGCCAAACCCGTCCTTAATGCACGCTTCGAGGATTCTTCTACGCTGCTTTGCGATCCTGCCGCATCACCCTAAGGCGATCGAGCGTTCCGGCAATGGTCTGCTGCTGCATCCTTATGGTTTCGAGAATATCGTCGGGAAGTTTGTTTTCGCTGATGTACTTGTCGTAACGATCCTTGGCGTACTTGTCGCCCGTCTCCATGGACGACAGAATGGAATCGTCGCCGCCGCCGAGGTTCGCCTTTAGGTCGGTCCAACCACGATGAATTGCGCCCTTCGCGCTGCCCGAGCGGTCAACATCGGCTTTGCCCAGCCGAACCGCATAGCTCTCCAAATCTCCCGCGAACTTGGCACGTGCCAGGCTCACCGAATCCAGGAATTTCCGTAGCTGCGGGTCTTTCGTATGTTCGGCGCCGTCCCGATAACCGTTCTGCCCATCGCGGGCAACCTCAATCAAATCTTCTAGTGCATCGACAACATATTTTTGATCTGCCATTCTCCGGTCTCCCATCTCCTGTGATCTCTTACCTTCCATTGGATGGCGAGGAGACGTGAGGGTTTGTACTAAGGTCGCTATTGGCAATCCGCGGTATATCGTGAAAGCGAACTTTCCTTTCGCGATCTGCGATACTCTACGCTGTGAACGTAAATAGGGACATGACGTTTGATGACTTCCGCGAATCTTTATTGCGCGACGGTCCGCCGCGGGCGCTCGATCTCGCGCTCACAGCCTTGTGGTGGGATGCCAAGGGCGATTGGAAAACCGCCCACGAATCCGCGCAGCAGGATGAAAGTCCGCGCGCCGCCTGGGTCCACGCTTATCTCCATCGCAAGGAAGGCGACACCTCAAATGCGGCCTACTGGTATCATCGCGCCGGTAAAGACCCTCCGCAAAGCTCGCTGGAACACGAGTGGCGCGAAATCACCAAGGCGCTTCTGGCGCAATAGACCAGTTCCAGAGTGGTTGCGGCTCGGGTAGTGCGGGCCTTCAGAGACTGTGTCGCAACTGTCTGCCCGACTCCGCAGGTGGAACACGTCACGGAAACGAGCGCCGCAGGCGCCAAAGAGCTTAGCCCAGCGCTTCAGCGGCTGTTACGAAACCCACTACTGATCCGCTACGGTGGGACAAAACATGCGCAGCCGCAGCGCGGCGGCAGAGCTTAGATGGAATGAGACGGCTGGTCTCGCGGAACAGTTAAGCTGTCCGCAGGTACTCGAGGGGGCAAAGGAGACCAGCCAATGAAGAAGCATAGCAAAGCCACAAGCAGGACGGAAAAGCCAGCCCTGACCGTAGGCCTGGACATCGGCGACAAGTTCAGCCGTTATTGCATGTTGAACGGCGACGGAGAAGTAATCGAGGAAAGCCGGGTGAAGACCGAAGCCCGCGCCTTGCGACGGCATTTCGAGGGCCAGGCGCGAATGCGGATCGCCATGGAGTGCGGCACCCATTCGCCCTGGATCAGCCGTTTGCTGCAAGAGCTGGGGCATGAGGCGCTGGTGGCGAACGCCCGCAAGATCGAGGCGATTACCGGCAGCGAGTCGAAGAATGATCGCAATGATGCCGCGCAGCTAGCCCGCCTGGCCCATTTCGACCCGCGCCTGCTGTTTGCGGTACACCATCGCAGCGCCGAGCGGCAGCGAGATCTAATGTTGCTCCAGGCGCGTGCCACGTTGGTACGGGCCCGGACGATGATCATCAACACCGCGCGTGGTCTGGTCAAAAGCAGTGGGCAGCGGCTGCCGAACTGCAGCAGTGCGAGCTTCGCCGACAAGGTGAAACCCATGCTGCCGGCGGAGCTGGCCGAACTGCTCGGTCCCCTGCTGGAGCAAGCCGCCGCTTTAAGCGCGCAGATTGCCCGCCTGGATCAACAGGGGGAAGGGTTGGTGAAGCAGCATCCCGAGATTCGCACGCTGCGCAGCGTGCCCGGCGTGGGGCCGTTGGTGGCGGCCACCTAGGTGCTCAGTTTGGATGGGCCGCACGCCGTCGCCCATAGCCGCTCGGCGGGAGCCTTCTTGGGATTGCGTCCACGGCAGCATCAGTCGGGCGCTTACGATCCGCAATGCCGGATCAGCAAGACCGGCAACCGCTACCTGCGTTCTCGGTTGATTCCGTCAGCGCATTACATTCGGGGCCGTTTCGGACCGGATTCGGGGCTGCGGCGCTGGGGACTGAAACTGGCGGCTACCGGAGGCAAGCGCAGCAAGAAGCGTGCCCTGGTGGCCGTGGCCCGCAAACTGGCAGTGCTGCTGCACCATCTGTGGCGCACCGGCCAGCGCTATGAAGCGTTTCCCCAGGCGGCTCCCGGGACGGCGGTAACTCCGGTATAAGTTTCCTCTAGAGGTGGTTGGAAGTTTGCAACCGGAGAAAAGCATTGCTCAACTGACTTTGCCAACCTCGCGTCGCGGCGACTGCGCCGCTGGGCTTGGCCAGTAAAGGCCGCAGCTTAGATAGCAGCGCCGCTTCATCAGTATCGGACACCAACAGGCACCGAGTCCTAAGACTCATTGAGAGTGCGAATAGAAGCCCGAGATGAAGGCAAAGGCAAAAGACAAAGGCAAAGGCAAAAACTCCTAATAAGAGAAAGGCAAAACCAACACCAAAAACAAAGTTTCTGTTGACACAACCAGCCGTCTCATAGAAGCCCAGCGCTTGCCGGGGTCCCCGAGCCACGCCGCTTCTGCGTGGATTGGGGTGGTTGAGCGCTGGGAGACAGCAAGTGGGAAATCCTGAGTCCGCTTTAGCGGACGGCAGGAGTTTCGTAACGGCCTCTTCAGCGCTGGGTAAAGTGCGAAATGATAGCGAGTCCCATAGGGACGGCAGAGGTTGCGATACGGTCTCTTCAGCCCCGCGTTAATGATGGCTACGCAGTTGCGCTTCAGCCTCTGGGGTCAACGGCCTCAGAGGCTGAAACGTTTTTTCCCCTTTTCCTGGACGCCGGCCTAAAGGCCCGCACTACCCAACCAAGGAGACACACTATCACGGAGCAACGCTAGCAATCACAGTTGCACCTGCAGCGTCGCCAGTTGTTTGCTCGCGAATTCCTGCCAGCGTTGCACCAGCGAGGTCCTTGACTGGTTCAACTGGGGGACGGCTTGCGTGGCCTGCGTTGTCGGCGCCGCATCCACGTCCTGCAGCACAGGCAGCATTTCCATAAGCGCCGCGTGCAGGCCCGATAAGGTGTCGATTTGCGCCCCGCGTCTGCGTCGATCTCTAGTGCCTTCCAGCGACTGCAATTCCTGAATGGCGGCATCGATCTTGGCGGTCTCCGGTCCGCTGGCTTTTTCGCGCATGGCCTTCAGCTTGGTCAGCGCCGCGGCGGCCTTCTCGGTCACTGGCTGCAGAGCCAGCAGATCGTGGTAGATCTGCTTCGACAGCTCGGACTGCTTCTGCAAATCTGCAAGCGAGGTTTTGACCCGAGGGTCCATTTCGATCATCAGCGGCTGCGTGTAGCGCTTTCCGTCAACCGTCAGAACCACGCTGTATTTACCCGGCATAGCCCATGGAGAAGTCGGCGCGGGGGCTGTGTTCTCCGGCACGGCGGCAATCGGATATTCCGGCCTTATCCCTGGCACAGGCGCGTAATGCATGTCCCAGACAAAGCGATGCAGTCCCGCCGCGCTAGACAGAGTTTGCGGCGGACGCAGCCAGTACGCCGGAATAGGCAGCTCGGGGTCGGGCGCCGGAGCCGGGTCAGCGCTGGAGTATCGCCGCACCACCGCACCAGTGCTATCGAGGATTTCAAGCGTAACCGGGCCAGCCGCGGCCGACTTCAAGTAATAGTTGAAGATTGCCCCGTCCGGCGGATTCTGGCCGGCGGGTTCGTCGGGTGGCAGAGGCGTGTCGGGATTGGTGTCCCAACGAACGCGATAGGCCAACTCGGGTGCGAACAGAAATGCATTACCGGCTACAACGTTGTCGTCCAACTGGCGCAGCGGTGTGATGTCGTCGAGAATCCAGAAGCCCCGGCCATGCGTTCCCACAGCGAGATCGTTGTCCTTGATGGTCAGGTCGCGAACCGACGTTGCCGGCATGTTCAGCCGCAACACCTGCCAGTGATCGCCATTGTCGAATGAGACGTACACGGCGCGTTCGGTCCCCGCAAACAACAGGCCTTTGCGTTTGGGGTCTTCGCGCACGGCATTCACGTTCTCATTCTCCGGAATGCCGCTGATGATCTCGGTCCATGTCTTGCCAGAATCACGCGTGCGATAAATGTGTGGCCGCAGATCATCGAGCCGCAACGTATTTATGGCTGCGTATGCGGTTTGCGGATTGAAATGACTGGCTTCGAGGACCGAAACCTTCTGCCATGCGGACAACTGTGGCGGCGTAATGTTGTTCCAATTAGCCCCGCCGTCGGTGGTAAGCCAGATTAAGCCGTCATCCGTGCCCGCCCAGACGCGGTTGATGTCGAGCGGCGACGGCGCAACCGCGTAGATGACACCGCGCTGCTTGGGCTGGGCCGAAGGTTCCTTGCTGAAGATGCCGACAGTTGCCGGTATTTCCCAGCTTTTACGGGCCAGGTCGGGACTGATCTGCTTCCAACTCTGGCCGCCGTCGCGCGTGCTCCACAGTGTATTCGACGCGAAGTAGAGAAGATGCGGATCAAGCGGCGAAAACACAATCGGCTCGGTCCTGATCACACGAAAGTCGGGTCCCGGTATCGCTTCCGGCATTACGTTTTGCGCCTGTGCCGTGTGCCGGTCGTAACGCGTCAACTTACCCCCGAAGATGATGTCGGGGTCGAGAGGGTCGGGCACCACATAGCCGTACTCTTCAGCCGCCACCGGATGCCAATCGCGAAATGTTATCTCGCCATCGTTGCCGCGGCTGGAAATGCAAACCGAGCCACTCTCCTGCTGGCCGCTGCACAGCCGATAGGGAAACGCATTGTCGGCGTTCACGTGATACATCTGCGCCGTCGGCTGGTTGTACCAGGAACTCCAAGTCTTGCCCCCATTCACCGTCACGATGGCGCCTTGGTCGCTCGTCAAAATGATCGTGTTGGGATCGTTGGGATTAATCCAGATGTTGTGATAATCATCGCCTCCCGGAGCCCCGCGGAAGCCGGTCCAGGTCTTGCCGCCATCGGTGGATTTCCAGGTGACCGTGCTCGTCATGTAAACCACGTCTGGATTTTTCGGGTCGATCGACGGAACCGGCAAGTCGCCGCCGCCAATGCGGCCCCTGGGACGCGCGTCGGTGGTAGCGATCGTCCAAGTGTCGCCGCCGTCGGCGGAACGATAGAGATCAACCTTTTCCTTGGTCGCAACCGAAGCGAAGAGACGCTTGGGGTCGCTGCGCCCAATGGCAATGTAGGCCTGCACGATGCCGTCCGGCAGGCCTCCCGCCAGGGGATGCCAGCTCTGTCCGCCGTCCGTTGACCTGAAGATGCCTCCGCCCGTGCCATTCCATTCGCCATTCTCCCAAGGCCCCTCCCGCGCCTCCCACAATGTGGCATAAACTACGTTCGAATCCGAGGGATCGATCTTTACGTCACCCGCCCCGATGTTTTCGTCTTTGTAGAGCACCTTCTCAAAGGTCTGGCCGCCATCGGTCGAGCGATAGACTCCGCGTTCCGGGTTGGGTCCGTAGGGGTGTCCCGCCACAGCTACGAAGAGCCGGTTTGCATCGTGAGGATCGATTGCTATCTGCGAGATCTGCTGGCCATTGCGCAATCCCAGATGTGTCCATGTCGCGCCGCCATCGGTGGATTTATAGATTCCATCGCCGGCCGAGAGATCGGGACGATGCAGTCCCTCACCACTGGCGACATAGATGACATTAGGATCGGAAGGCGCCACCTCGAGGGCCCCGATCGAGCCGGTGGGTTCGTGATCGAAGATCGGCGTCCATGTCCGGCCGAAGTCCGTGGTCTTCCACACTCCGCCATTCACTGCGCCGACGTAGAAGACATTCGGCTGGCCGGGCACGCCCGAGACCGCCCGCGTGCGGCCTCCGCGAAACGGCCCGATGTTTCGCCAGTGCAGTTCGCTGAGAAGCTTGACGTCAATTTGCTGAGCCTGCGCCAAAGGAGCAAAACTGAAGGCTGCAAGTAGAAGGAGGGAAGAAATTGCCGGCGAATATCGCGTCATCAATGAGTCACCATGATTCGTTGACCTCGAGAGGTCGGCTTTCCAGAGTGCCAAAAAGTCGGCATTAGCCAGCGGAATTTGCAAGCCGCAAATCCAGCCCGGAGGGCGAAATAGTTTAGCCCAGCACGCAGCCGCAGGCGGAGTGCTGGGTAAGGCCGAAAACTATCAAAGTCCTGTAGGACGACAGACGTTCCCAAGTTTTGCTCTCGCACACTCTTTAGGCCACGGAGTAGGTCGCCTGAACACCTTCCCAGGCGCTCCGCTCTCCTCGGCACCGCGAAAGTGTAATCTATTCGAACACATCTTTGCAGGAGTAAAGGACTTCCGGCTTGAAACATTGTGCACGACGTTTTTGTCAGATTCTGCTCTTTCTTCCGATTGTTTTTTCTTTTGACCGTTTCGCTACCGCTCAATCCATTTCTCCGGATCGCTTCGCCGCCCTGCAATGGCGAATGATTGGCCCATTCCGCGGCGGCCGCGTCATAGCCGTTGCTGGCGTTCCCGGTGATGGCGCCACTTTCTATTTCGGCTCTGTTGGCGGCGGTATTTGGAAGACGACCGACGCTGGCGTGACTTGGACGCCGATATTCGATGGCCAGCCCATCGCCTCGATTGGCGCACTGGCGCTGGCGCCTTCCAACCCTAATGTCATGTACGCAGGTACCGGCGAATCGGACATTCGCTCCGATCTCTCGTCGGGCGACGGGATCTACAAATCGCAGGACGGCGGCGTGACGTGGACAAATATCGGTCTGCGCGATTCCCGCCAAATCAGTCGCATCGTAGTCGATCCTCACAACCCAGACATTGTCTACGTCGGAGTGCTCGGCCATGCCTATGGCCCCAATGAAGAGCGCGGTGTTTACAAGTCAATCGACGGAGGAAATACCTGGACTCGCATGCTCGACAAAGGGCCAACCATCGGCATCTCCGACCTCGCCATCGCGACGGCTCTTCCAAATATTTTGTTCGCGGGCACATGGAACGCGCAGCGTCCGCCGTGGAGCACCTATGCACCGCTGCAAGGGCCAGGCGGAGCACTGTATCGCTCCACCGACAGCGGAGCGACTTGGACCCAGCTAACTGGCCATGGACTGCCCGATGGAGATTGGGGCCGCGTTGGCGTTGCCGTATCTCCGGAGGGCAAGCGTGTCTATGCCTCGCTGGACGCAGGGAAGAAATCCGGGCTCTATCGCTCCGACGATGGCGGCGACACCTGGATTCTCGTCAACAGCGACCCGCGCCTCACTAGCCGCGCCTGGTACTTCAGCGACATAACGGTTGATCCCAACAATCCCGACGTGATCTACATTCCAAATGTCGCGCTTTATCGCTCCGAGGATGGCGGCAAGACCATCTCCATCGTGCGCGGCGCGACGGGCGGCGATGATTATCACCAGCTCTGGGTCGACCCCAAGAATTCCGCGCGAATGATTCTCGGCACCGACCAGGGTACGTCGATCAGTCTCAACGATGGCAAGACGTGGTCTTCCTGGTTCAACCAGCCGATTGGGCAGTTCTATCACGTGATCACCGACACCGAGTTTCCATATCACGTTTACGGTGCGCAGCAGGACAGCGGCAGCGCAGCGGTCTTGAGTCGGACCGATCACGGTCAGATCACCGCGCGTGACTGGTACATGGTCGGTGGAGGCGAAAGCGGATGGCTCGCACCCGATCCCAACGATGCAAACATTCTTTACGCCACCGGTGTGTATGGCAGCGTGGTTCGTTGGGACCGTCGCACTTCGTTGAGCCAGGACATCACCCCTTGGCCGGCGCAAAATTTCGGCAGCGAAATCAATGAACGCAAGTATCGCGACCCATGGAGCCCTGTGCTCGTCTTCTCACCAGTTGAGAAGAACGCCCTCTATCTGGGAACACAGTACGTGATGAAGACCACCGACGGTGGCCTCCATTGGGAGAAGATCAGCCCCGACCTCACGGGTACTGCAGCAAACCTCGCAAGCGAAAAGCCCGCCAGAGCCACTACTACAGTGCAGAACGCCAGGGAACGCGGTTTTGGCGTGGTGTTCAGCATCGCCCCCTCGCCGCTGAAGGCCGATCAGATATGGGCTGGCAGCGACACCGGGCTCCTTCATCTCACTGTCGATGGCGGCAAGACGTGGCAGGAGGTCACGCCCAACGGCGTCGGCGATTGGAGCAAGATCGCCATGATCGAAGCGTCGCGCTTTGATCCCGCTGTGGCCTACGTGGCGGTGGAACGTCATCGGCTCGACGACCGCCGTCCTTACATTTATCGCACTCGGGATTACGGCAAAACCTGGCAGCCAATTGTGAGTGGTATCAGCGAGCAGTCTTTCGTCAACGCGATTCGTGAAGACACAAAACAGAAAGGCCTGCTCTTCGCGGGGACGGAGCTGGGCATCTACGTTTCATTCGACGATGGCGACCACTGGCAGCCTTTGCAACTAAATCTGCCTGTAACGTCTGTCCGCGACATCGCCATTCATGCAGATGACTTGCTCGTGGCCACGCATGGCCGGGCGTTCTGGATTCTCGACAACATTACCCCATTGCGGCAAATTGCCAGCCAGCCCCAGCGTGCCAGTGTCCTCCTCTATCCGCCGGCCACGGCAATTCGCATCGACAACGATGTTTTCCTCGGATCACCTCTTCCTCCGGAGGAGCCTGTAGCGAAGAACCCGCCGGACGGGGCCGTGCTCGACTACTACCTGAAGGCGCCCGCGAAACAAGTGACCCTCGAAATTTACGATGCCAGCGGAAAGTTAGTACGCCGCTTTGCCAGCGGCACAAAACAACAAACATATCCTCCGCTGCCCATTGCCCCGCGTTGGTTGCCGAAGCCTGTGGTGCTGGAAAACACCGCTGGCATGCACCGCTTTGTTTGGGACCTCAGGTGGAGCAATTCCGGAAGCCCCGAAGAGATTGAGGAGGAAGAGGGTTACGGAGTGCCTCATGGCCCTCGTGTCACACCCGGTATCTACCAAGTTAAACTTGTGGTTGACGGCGATACCTTAACCCAAAACTTGAAGGTAGAAATGGATCCCCGGTCCTCCGCGAGCCCCGCAGAGTTGGACGAACAACTTCGTCTTGGGCTGGAAATCTTTGGAGAGGTGCGCCACAGTCGGAAGGCAGTGGCTGAAATCAACGCGGCGAAGAAACATCTCGACGAGGTGCAGCAGAAGCTTACCGGCCGCCAGCCAGATCTGCTTAAGCAGGTGACAGACCTGCAAGCGGCGATCACGAAAATCGAGAAGGGAAGTGTCCCCTCGATGGGTCTGGTTGCCGCGAATACTGCCCTGGCTTCGGCGCTACGTGTTGTAGAAGGTGGCGACCGGACTACTCCGTCACAGGCAATCGACCTGTATCACCAATCCGATGAGGCGGCCCAGGCGCGAATCGCCGAGTGGACCAAGCTTAAGAGCACCGAGTTGGCCCGGCTCAATAATGCGTTGCAAAAGGCGGGCGTGCCGGCAATCCAGACTTCGCAAATTGAGTACGAGGCGGAATCGCTAGTGTCGCAATAAGAAACCCGTGAAGGGACGTTTTTCGCGCCCGAACGTTGGGCGTTAGAATCATCGGGGAGGTCTCTTGATTCGATTCTGCTCCATACTCCTAATTCTGGTATTGGCTGCTACGGGAGGGTTCGCCCAAAGTAGCCAACCGTCCGACGGACAGAGCACGTCGCGCCCTCAGCCGGACACGCCAGCCTCACCGCCTGACGCCCCTATCCCCGATCAAGGAACCCAGACAACCCCTCCGTCTAAATCTGGAACCAAGCGTATCATCAATAAGCTCGATCCCCACTGCATTGACGCCATCTTCCACACCTGCTGGTCTTCGCCCGCAGCCACACCTCAGAAGCCAATGTCGGACGACGAACAACAGGCGGCAAAGGATATCGAAGTAGGGTATTACTACCTTCGCGAGAAAAACTATTTGGCTGCCGAGTCGCGCTTAAAAGAAGCGGTGGAGCTGAAGCCCAACTCTCCGGGAGGGTTGATTGGGCTGGGGCAAGCGCAACAGAAGCTTGGCAAACGCGATGACGCGCGGCAAAGCTACGAAACCTATCTAAAGCTGAACCCCAATGGTCCCGACACAGAAAAGGTGAGGAACGCACTGGCACAACTCAAATGAGGCAGCATGGGCTTGATGCTCGTCACCCGCGGCTGTGATTCAGCTCGCAGCGTTTCCCGTAGAATAGGACGACCCTTATAAGTGAAAAGGAGCGCGCAGATGCGAGGCGACAAAAAGGTCATCGAGCAGTTGAATGCGGCCCTCAGCTCGGAGCTGACGGCTATTGTGCAGTACATGGTGCAGGCGGAAATGTGCGAGAGTTGGGGCTATCACCGGCTGGCCGGGATCACTAAGACGCGGGCGATCAAGGAGATGCACCACGCTGAAGGACTGATCGAGCGCATCATTTTCCTCGATGGAACCCCGGCCATCAATGTTCCGTTGACGCCCAAGGTTGGCGCGACGGTCGAGCAGCAACTGCAATTCGATTATGCCGACGAAGGCGATGCCGTGCGCGAGTACAATGCGGCGGCAAGGATTTGCCGCGAAGTGGGCGACGCCGGGACCAAGGATTTGTTCGAGCGAATGATACAGGATGAAGAAGGCCACGCCGACTTCCTGGAAGCTCAACTGCATTCCATCAAGGAAATGGGAATTGGCGCCTATCTGTCGCAACAGCTCGTCGGCGAGAAGTAATCGCAGCGGACGCTACCCTCATAGGGATATCGTTGGGTTAGGTTACGTGCCGCGGCAAACGGCACATCCTCTTCATTTTGCCGATTCCAGGTTCAACTCGCCTGCGCCGAGATGGGCGCGCAGCTTGTACATGCCTGAACCACTCCAGTGAACCGAGCGGAACAATCCACCCGTGCTCGCGCCGAAAGCGGGAGCATTCAAGTCTCCCGCATAAACCGACGCATCGACCGAGCGATAATCGCTGGTGCGCGGCACTTCGACATTCATGTCGCCGGCATGGCTGGTAATGTCGAGGTTGCCTTCGATCCTCTCGATCTGAATATCGCCAACCTGCATGCGGATCAGCAAATTGGACTGGCGCGGGACCTCGATGGTGAAGTGAGTATTGTTATGAGGACCATGGGTGACGATGGTGGCTTCCGTGCCTTGAACTTGAACGTCAGCGCGCAGGCGTTTCTGGTTGCCCGGATAGTCGACGGTTCCCGTTATGTGAATCTGGTCAGTCCCTCCCGCCCGGATCGAATAATCTCCGCCAGTCAGTTGCATCTGGATAGTTCCGTGGGAGGGGAATTGCCGGGTTACGGTCAGCGGCGCGTCCGGACCGTCGTCGGCAAATGCGAATGGAACGCAGCCCAGAGCAGCGCATAAGAGCAGGCCCAGAAACGTATTGCGCATGGCAATACCTCCGGCGATGATCTCGCTGCCGAGTGATACGCTGCCCACGGAGATTTCGTTCCTCAAAATGCGCCTTTCCTTTCTTTCACGCGACCCCATTCACGCAAAAATCGAGATGTGGGCGGTTGGGTATAGAGTGTTCCGCTGGCGAGACACATCTCGATCAAGCTCGCCTGAAAGGGTTTACAAAACTTATGTTTTCTTAACAACCCAGCTATTATCACTGTGTTTAGGTTGTTATTGACGCCAGATGTTAACAATAACTCCAATGCAAAGACCCATTGCGATTCTGAAGGTATTCGTAGTGGTGATCTGTGCCGTTTTGCTTGCTGCCGCACAACAAGAGGGAACCCAACAGACGCCGGCGCCGAAATCAAGAGTTAAGGCAGTGGGGACAATCAAGTCCATCGCTGGCGATACGATTGCCATCACAAGCGACATGGGAGCAGAGGTCAACGTCATCATTCAGCCGTCAACGCGCTTAGTACGAAGCGTTCCTGGTCAAACTGACCTGAGAAGTGCAACTCCAATTCAAGTGCAGGATTTGCAGGTAGGCGACCGTCTATTGGCCGGAGGGACCGCCTCCGAGGATGGCAAGTCCGTTCTGGCGACAACGGCGATTGTGATGAAGAAGGCCGACATAGCCGAGAAGCAGGTGCAAGACCGGGAGGAGTGGCAGAAACATGGTGTCGGAGGTGTGGTAAAAGCGGTAGACGCAGGAGCGGAAACCATCAAGATTTCGACGGGCACGTTAGCTGCAAACAGCCTGACCATTCGCCTTTCGAAGAACACTATCATTCGCCGTTACGCGCCGGATTCGGTCAAGTTTGACGATGCCAAGCCGGGCACGCTCGACCAGATCAAGACTGGCGACCAACTTCGTGCGCGGGGCACACGCAGCCCTGACGGCAGCGAACTGACGGCCGACGAAATTGTCTCTGGTACCTTCCGCAATATCGCGGGCACGGTGGTCACAACGGATCAAGGAAATAACTCAGTTACCGTGATGGACCTGGTGAGCAAACGACCGGTGACGCTGAAAATAACGGCCGATTCGCAACTGCACAAGTTGCCGCCCATGATAGCGCAACGCATTGCCATGCGCTTGAAAGGCCTCGCTCCTGGCGGTCCCGGTGGCGGCACTGCGGCAGGGGAATCTTCCAAGCTGGCCAACGCTCAGGCGCCATCGAACGTCAATGGCCCGGGACAGCGTGCGGGCGGTGGCCCTGACTTCCAACAAATGCTGAGCCGCATGCCTGAGGTTTCGCTCGCCGACTTGCAGAAAGGTGATGCCTTGATGATTGTAGCCACCGAGGGAAGCGCTGATTCTCCCTCGACGGCGATCATTCTGCTGAGCGGTGTCGAGCCGATTCTTACTGCAGCGCCCAGTCAGGCCGGAACCATTCTCTCGCCATGGAATTTGTCGACAGGCGGGGCGGCAAGTGCGATGGGAGATACTCCATAGCCCCGCTGTTCATGAAAATACAAACATCTCCAATGCGCGCATGTGTCATCGTCGTTGCTCTTTGGTTGGCGGTCCTCACGGCTAACATGCCGGCCCAGACTACATCCGGCACACTGCGTGGCCGGATCACGGATCCCTCCGGAGCGGTGATTCCTCAGGCCACCATCGCAGCGACCTCTGCGGACGGAAAGTCGGTAACGTCAGTCACCAATAGTCAGGGAATTTATGAATTCAAGGGGCTGGCTTCTGGAGATTACACCGTTACCGCGACTGCGAAGGGCTTCGCGGTTGACCAGGAAGAGGCAGTGAAGGTTGCTGCGGGACAGGTTCAGGAGTTCGACATAGCGCTTTCCATCGCCGTGGAAAAGGAGAATGTGGAAGTACAGGAGGAAACTCCCACGGTTGATGTCAGTCCGGAAAATAGTGCGGGTACGCTGGTTTTGAAAGGCAAGGATCTCGACGCCCTCTCAGACGATCCTGACGAGATGTCGTCGGAGCTGCAGGCCCTAGCCGGTCCTTCGGCTGGACCGAATGGCGGACAAATCTACGTCGATGGATTCACCGCTGGACAGCTGCCCCCGAAGTCTGCCATCCGCGAGATCCGCATCAACCAGAATCCCTTCTCCGCGGAGTATGACAAGCTGGGCTACGGACGAATCGAAATTTTCACCAAGCCGGGCACCGACAAGTTCCACGGCCAGTTCATGCTGAATGGCAACTCCTCCGCCTTCAACGCGCTCAATCCGTTCGTAACCGAGACGCCGGGTTATTATTCGGAAATTTTCAATGGAAATATTAGCGGGCCTCTGGGTAAGAATGCGTCATTCTTCATCACCGCACAACAGCGCAACATCGACAATGTGAGCGTCATCGTAGCGCAGGTGCTGGGTCCCGGCAACACGATCGTTCCCTTCAACGGAACCGTGCCCAGTCCGGCGCGGCGGCTCAACATCAGCCCGCGCGTCGATTTCCAACTTTCGAAGAACAATACCCTGACCGTCCGATACCAGTACGTGCGGAACAACCAGGACAACCAGGGCATTGGCCAGTTCTCGCTGCCCTCGGTTGGTTACAACTCCCACAGTACCGAGCAGACGGTACAAATCAGCGACACCCAGGTGATCAGTCCGACGATGGTGAACGAAACGCGGTTCCAGTACATCCGCGACAGTGACAATCAACTCCCGCTGAGTACAGATCCGGAGCTCATCGTGCAGGGAGCGTTCACTGGTGGTGGAAGTTCACAGGGTACGGTCGTCAGCAATCAAGATCACTACGAGCTGCAGAACTATACGTCGATCGCGCATGGCAAACACCTCATCAAGTTTGGCGGAAGATTGCGGGGAACCTTGTTCTCGAGCACTCAGGACTCAGGCTTCAACGGGTCCTATAACTTCTCGTCGCTGACGGCATACCAAATCACCGAGGCCGGACTGCAGGAAGGTCTGACGCCTGCCGAGATTCGCGCCCTGGGCGGCGGAGCCAGCCAGTTTTCCCTTGTCGCGGGACAACCGCTTTCCGATGTCTCCATGGTCGACCTCGGTCTGTATGCGCAGGACGAATGGAGGATTCGCCCTAACATCTCGCTAAGCTACGGCCTGCGCTACGAAACGCAGACTGGCATTTCCTACGAGGGCGATTGGGCGCCACGTATAAGCCTTGCCTGGGGACTCGGGCACAGCAAGACCCGACCGAAGACGGTGCTGCGTGGAGGCTATGGCATCTTCTATGATCGCTTCTCCTACGATTACCTGCTGCAAGCCGAGCGCTACAATGGGGTCACGCAGCAGCAGTATGTCGTTGCCAATCCCAATTTCTATCCCGCGATCCCAACGCCGAGCCAGCTTCCGCCCACTACTTCACCGACGGTCTATCAAGTGCAATCGAACCTGCATGTGCCCTACACGATGGAGGCGGCGTTCAGCGTCGAGCGGCAGGTCACGAAGAGTGCAACGGTTTCGGTGACATATCTCAATTCGCGTGGAGTGCATCAACTCTTTCTGCGTAATGCCAATGCACCCTTGCCGGGCACCTACCCTCCCGACAATCCGATCATCCGCCCGTTTGGCGGGAATACCAATATCTATCAGTACAACTCCGGGGGAGTTTTTGAGCAGAACCAGCTGATCACTAATTTCCGGCTCAATGTTGGAAACAAGCTGTCGCTGTTTGGCTTTTACTCGCTGGGATTTGCCAACAGTGATCTCGGTTCCGGCGGCCCGATCTCGATTGGCTCCTCAGGCGAGGGTTTCGGTGGCTTCTTCAGCGGAGGTGGAGTTGGTTCGCCCCAATTTGTGATGAACTCTTACGATCCTATGCAAGACTATAGTCGGGCGGCGTTCGACGTCCGCAACCGGGTTTTTGTCGGCGGCACCATTTCCTTGCCTTACGCCCTTCGCCTCAGTCCGTTCATTCTGGCCAATTCCGGAACGCCGTTCAACATTATTGTCGGGCAGGATCTCAACGGCGACTCGATCTTCAACGACCGTCCTGCGCTTGCCGGCACCGCGGGTTCAGGTGGCGTCGTCAGAGTGACGCCTTACGGTACCTTCAATACCGTGCCAAGTCCCGGGCAGCCCATCACTCCCATTAACTACGGAACCGGGCAGAGTGTGTTCACGTTGAATCTGCGGCTGAGCAAGACCTTCGGGCTGGGGCCCAAGGTGGAAAGCCATGCCGCTTCTGGAGGGCCGCACGGGGGCCCAGGAGGCAGTGGCCACGGTGGTGGCGGCCTGGGAGGCCGCGGACTTGCTGGCCCTGGCGGTGGACCGTTTATCTTTAGCGGTGAGAGCAGCCGCAAGTACAACCTGACGTTCAGCGTCAGTGCCCGAAACCTGCTGAACAACGTGAACTACGCGCCCCCCATCGGGAACCTGGACTCGCCGCTGTTTGGAACCTCCAACGCGCTGGCCGGCGCTCCCTTCTCCTCGGGATCGGCCAACCGTCGAATCGATCTGCAGATGCTGTTCTCGTTCTAGAAGCAGGAGCTAGTGGAGGGGTTAGGGTTAGGGTCAGTGATTAGTTCCTGCCGCATTGTCATCCCGACCGAGGACCTTAGTCCGAGTGGAGGGACCCGCTTTCCTTATCATTGCTGGAGAAAGTCTTTCTGAGCAACGCTGATTCCTTGCACTGGCGGCGACCATAAGTTACCCCCGCTTCGCAAAAATAACTCCGGGCACCGTCGTCAATGAGAAACTTACTTGGGCAAGGAGGTACAGTCATGTCTCGCGCGAAGATGCTGGGGTTCACACTCGCAATCATCGCTTGCACCGGCTTTTTATCGGGCCAGGAGATTACCACGCAAGGCATGATCACGGGCACCGTGGCATGTAAACAACGGGTAGTACTGCCACTGGATGCTGCCATCGCGGTGCGCCTGGAAGACGTAACCATACAAGATGCCCCGGCCACGGTCTTGAGTGAATCCATTCTTTCCGCCGCCGGATACGAGGCGCCGGTCCCGTTCGAGCTCTCCTACGACCCGGCCGCAATCAATCCCACGCACACCTATCAAGTCCACGCCACCATCACCGCCAACGGAACACTCCTGTTTACTTCCTCCACAGCCTACCGGGTACTCACTCACGGAGCGCCATCCAGGGTAGCGATCATGCTTCATGAGGTTGGAGCCGCCGCCGCCGCGTTGCCACATCTGGGTACGGCTGGTGCAACACCTTCCGTAATAACCCTCCAGGACACGATTTGGAAGCTAACTCGCTTGGGCGGCCAGCCTGTCCCTGACAATGCGGGCAGGAACGAAGCCTGGATTGTGCTTCACAAGGAGCAAAACAAACTTAGCGGTTCGTTCGGTTGCAGGCACATGCTGGGGACATACACCCTGGGACAAGGTACGCTTGAGTTCACCCTTAGCGGTACCGTCCCTCTGCTTTGCTCTCCTGATGTGATGAGGCAGGAGCAAGTGTTTTTCAATGCTATGAAGGCCACGAGGGGGTATCGCATCGTAGGAGGAGATACCCTCGAGCTGCTGCTCGGAAACGAGGTGTTGGCAACTTTCAAGGCAAAGAAGAAAACGTGACCCCAAAGGCTACCTATGCCACTTGAGACCGCGTTCCCTCCCACCTTTCGCCGCCAGGCCTCCTGCAATCACCCGTGCGTCGTGGCGTGGTGCGAAGAAGTTGCGGCTAACTCGCTCTTCCATACCTGTTCATAACCGATCGCGGCGTAGTAGAGGGCGCGATCGAAGAACTGTCCAAAGGAGCGTACCAGTTCCATTTCGTGAATCAGGTCTTCGGGCTCGAGCAGGCCTTCCTGCAACAGATAATCCCACAGCACCTGCTTGGTGGTGTGCAACGCAAACATGACCTGGCTGAAAGGTACACCCTGGCGGGCGCGCCGTGCCCCTAAGCCGACGTACCTCTCCTCGACCTCCGACAGCGTCTTGGAGAGCAACCAATCGCCGAGATGGCGATAGATCTCGTAGGTCCGGTGCTTCAGCTCGTGAGCCGGAACTTTGCTCAAGAGCAGGCTGCACTCATCCGCATTCTTCAGTTTGTGGATTAATGCTTCAGAAAGCTTATCGGCGTGTGTTTCGATGAGCTGAACCAGCCTGATTGCGAACATAAGCTGCCTCCTGGGATGGAACTATGGGCAGCCCTGGAGACTCGAGGGCGACTCTACCACCACTTACAGTTTCGCCTCAGCCGGGCGACTTTGCAGTGACCGGTGCTACACGCTGGCGTGATAACCCTGAATCGCGCACTCACGCCACCGTAGCGGCTGCGTAGTGCTCCAGTTCATGCGCCACCGCGATGGACAGACGGCGGATACCCTCGCGAATCTGTTCTGGCAAAGCATTAGAGAAATTCAGCCGCATGTGCGAGCCGCTGTCTCCCGACGGGTAAAATGGATCGCCAGGCACGAACGCGACGTCTTGGCGCAAAGCGGTGTCTAGCAGCTTCATGGTGTCGATTCCAGGGGGCAGCGTGACCCACAGGAACAAGCCGCCGTGTGGGTGCGTCCACGAAACCTCAGGCGGGAAGTAGTCATGCAAGGCCTCGAGCATCGCATCGCGACGTTCTTTGTACACCCTACGGATCAGCTTTACGTGCTCCTCCATAAAGCCATCTCGAGCCACCTCGTAGGCCACCATTTGCGTGAAGCTGCTGGTATGCAGGTCGGTGCTCTGTTTCAACTGCACCAGGCGGGTGATGACGTCCGGCGGTGCGACGATCCAGCCCAGCCGCAACCCGGGTGCTAGCACCTTGGAAAACGTGCTCAGGTAAATGACATTTCCCAGCAGATAACCGTTATCGCGGAGCAAGTTGGTGCGGTCGAGCACGACCAATGGCGGGATGTGCTCACCCTCGTAACGAAGCTGCCCATAGGGATCATCTTCGATGATCGGGATACCGTACTTATCGGAGAGCAACACCAGTTCATCACGCCGCGGACGCGAAAGCGTGGTGCCGCCCGGATTCTGAAAGTTGGGCAGGATGTACATGAATTTCGGTCCGGAACGGAGCGCGCGTTCCATCTCGCTGGTTTGCAATCCGTTCTCGTCGATGGGCACGGTCACATACTCAGCGCCCATCAGATCAAAGGCCTGCAACGCACCTAGGTAGGTCGGCGACTCAACCAGGATGCGATCGCCGCGGTTGATGAGCAGCTTGGCGATCAGATCCAGCGCTTGCTGCGAGCCCGAGGTTATGAGGATGTTATCGACGGTAGCGAGAATGCCGTACCTCGCCATGAGAGCGACGATCAGTTCGCGCAGCGGACAGTAGCCCTCGGTGGGTCCGTATTGCAGCGCCATGGAGGGATTGGTCGAAAGAACTTTTTCACAAGCTTCACGGAAACGCTCCACCGGAAAAATCTCCGGTGCAGGCAGGCCGCCCGCAAATGAAATGACTTCCGGACGCTGCGTGAGCTTTAGTAGTTCGCGGATGATGGAGCTCTTAGCTGTCTTTGTGCGTTGTGCGTATCGATGTGCCCAGGGCGCTGCCATACACACCTCCCCTTACAGGCCAAATTAGCGCAGGTTTCATCGCCTGTCTGTGACGCGCGACACATGAGGGGGGCAGCAAGGCTCGACAGGCATGCCTGCATACAACAGACAATGCCTACTGGCCACGAAACGCCAGCTTCGCCCCCTCTAGACCTGGGCGAGCAACAACGAATCCAGGGTCCGAGTCTGGACCGGGCGGCCGACGCACCAATCAGCTCTTTCGCGACGTCACTGCATAGAACTCGGTTGCGTCCTGCACTACCCTTTTACTGTCACATTTCGGGCAGTGCACCTCCGTCTCGCGCTCTCTGAGGGTGAGGATTGTTTCAAACGAAGCGTGACATTCCTGGCAGATGTATTCATAAACTGCATCGCTACCTCCGGGAGACCACTGGCCCGTGCAAATTTCAATAGTTGGAGAACCTAAGTCAGCGAACGCCGACATGGTCCTCTTCTTTTTCTCGTTCCGGCATCACCCGACCGTTCCGTACTTCGATTTCGGCCATCTCTTGCGCGCGGTGGAGGAAGAAATAGGCCGCCAGCAGCGTCACCATGAGCAGGCCGAACACCACCATGAGAATGGCGAAGAAGCCTACCGCGCGGACCGGGGCCAAAACTTCGTCCTCATTCTGGCTCACCATGACAAACCAGCTCAGATTGGAATAGCTTTGGGTGAGTCCAGTGTCCGCGAATCCTACGATCCGATTCCCCTCACGCAGATTGGCAACGAGATATCCGGCTTGGCGAGCTTGCAACGTACCCAGCGCATCTCGCACTGCGCCATATTCTTCCGATTTGATCTGCATCGAAGGCACGACATTGGGTGCGCTGACGACCGTGCCATCTTCCTTTACCAGTATCGTGGCTGTCGTCCGGCCGGGTTGCTCCCGGTTAAGCTGTGCGAACAGTCCCGAAACGTCGACCAATGCGTAGACAGCTCCGATGAACCGCCGGGAACTTTCATCCAGTACGGGAACTCCGATGCCTACGTAGTTGGTCCGGCCTAATTCATCCCAAAGGACCCCGGTTACGTAGATAGCGCCCTTGCCCTGGGCGGAAACGCCCTGCCAGAAGACTTCATCCACCGGGGCATAATGTCGCGGCTTGTCGGAAGCTGCCACAGGAACGCCGTCGGCGTCCAGAACGATGAGCTTCATGAATCGTGGATCCAGGTCCCGGGAACGCCGCAACGAAGCGGATGCCCTTGAAGCCATCATGTCAGCCACCAACGTGTCGGCCTCGGCGGTGTCCCACTTCCTTTCCATGTCGGCGATTTTGGCGGTCCTCATGGCATCGTCCAATCGGGCCGAGGCGCGATTCGCGTCCACGATGGCATCTACGACAGCGGGCTGCGAGGCGATGGCGCCCACCGTCATGACGCGCTCGTCGACGAATTGGCGCGTGGCAATCGCATCGTTTTGAGCAATGTCCCGGAAGAGCGATCCGGTTGTTTGTTCGACCCCAGTGTGGCTCTTTATGGTCAGGTACAAACCGATAAAATTGAGCGGCACGAGGATGACGATCAAAACAATCAGCAGCTTTTCCAGGGAAACTCGGATTTCAAATGTATTGAGGGGCATAATGCCTCCATGCGGAAGTCTGTTCAGCTAGCGCTGTTCGGGTTCTGAAACGCTGGAGAATGTAGTTGACGGAATTGGCGGCGACGCCGGAACCACGTAAGGCAAACAAGGCGCACTGGCAGCGCGGCCGAAATCGTCTGTGCGCTGAGGCATCCCCGCTTCGCTGGGGCGAAACCCGTCGCAGATGAAACCTGCCGGGGCGGAATGGAAGCCGGTACTGGACTATCGGCCATGGCAACACCTCTTTGGTTTGGCCAGAAACTAGTCCGCACAATTAACCTACTCGGGACGGCGAACCGTAGTCAGTGATGCCGGTCACGTACACGGCGGATATGAGCCAACGTGGGCGATATTGCGGACGAATGTTGCAGCGGCTCAGATTTCGCACAGCTTACGGAAACAGTTTCATCTGTTCAGCTTCTTGCTGAGGTGGATGCGTCTTCTGGCTGCGCGAGCTGAACTCTGTGCCAAAGCCGTGCTTTTTGCGCAGGCTTGCCATCAGCTCTGAAATGCGCTTGCTGTACGCTTTGCTCACGAAGGCGCGGTCGGCGAAGCGCTGGCGGTAGTCCTCCGCCAGTTGTGGAAATTCCTTCTCCAGAAATGGCAGGAAGATGCTGGCTGAGCAGGGCTTCAGGAACAACGGGTTGGCGTAAATATATTTTCCACCGGCTAGCTTGGTCGCGCGTACCAGGCCATCCAGCGCCGAGGGCGAATCGGTAATGCCGGGAAGTACCGGCGCGCAGATGACGCCGGCATTGACTCCGGCGGCATTCAGTTCGCGCACAGCCTTCATGCGCAAGTCCGGACGCGGCGCTCGCGGCTCAAGGATTCGCGCCAGCTCTCGTGTCCATGGGTTGTGATGGTGATGTTCACGAAGAGCGAATTGTGCTCTGCGATGCGCCGCAGCGGTCCACATCGCGCAGGATCAGGTCCGACTTGGTGACAATGCCGACTTCCAGCCCGTGGTGCAGGGCCAGCTCTTCCAGAATGCCCAGCGTCACCTGGAACCGCTTTTCCGCCGGCTGATACGGATCGGTCGCGGTGCCGATGGCGATCTGCTCCCCGCGCTTTACCTTCTTCAGTTCCTGCCGCAACAGCCACGCGGCCTGCTGCTTGACGTAGATCTTGCCGTTCAAAGTCCACCCCGTCGCGCATCTCCATGAACTCGTGGGTGTAGCGCGCATAGCAATACTTGCAGGCAAACTCGCATCCCCGGTACGGGTTGATCGTCCAGGTAAAAGGCATGCGGCGAGAGGTGCAGCGATTCAGCAAGGCCCGCGAGGGAAGAGTGAAGTATTCCACCAGGTGGCCCTGGCGGATCGGATTCGCCTTGCGCCGCAAGCTTGGCGATGCCGACCAGCGGGGCAGGGGCGCTCTCATCGGTATGGAGTAAGTACGGGTGCACGGAGAAGTCGGCGCATTTCGCTTTTTGTTCGCTTAATGAAATGGTAAACCTGGTGCCCATGGGAGTCAATGGGCCGCGGAGCGAAGGGTGGCCGAAAACCGTTTCTAATTCCGGGATCGAGATTCGTAAGCACTCTTGCCGGCTTGGTAGCGTGCAGAAAAATAGGCACGGGTAGCTAAACCCGTGCCCAAATGCGTGTATGAGTACTACACGCTCCCCCAAAGAGCGTAACTCCCTAATCGTTGGCCGAGACGTTGCTGCGGCGCACGTGCTCGTGGTCGTGCTCACAGGTCAGCGGACATTCGCCCAGGATCGGGCGGCAGGACGGATCCTGTCCTACCTCGATCATCTGCGACGGCACCTTGACCTCGGCAAACTGCTCCTCTTCGGTCGAGTGCTTCAGCGCCGACAACGAAGACTTGCCGCTGGCGATCACCTGCGTAACCTCGTCGAAGTAGCCGGTGCCGACGAAGCGCTGATGTTTCACTGCGGAATAGCCGTGGCTGTACTCGCGCGAAAATTCCTTCTCCTGCACGCGCGAGTAGGCGGTCATGCCCGTATCTCTGTAGGCGCGCGCCAACTCGAACATGGCAAGGTTCAGAACGTGGAAGCCAGCCAGGGTGATGAACTGGAACTTGTAGCCCATCTCGGCCAGTGCCGGCTGGAAGCGCGCGATGGTGGCGTCATCCAGCTTCTTCTTCCAGTTGAACGAAGGCGAGCAGTTGTAGGCCAACAGCTTGCCCGGATACTTCGCGTGGATCTCGCTGGCGAACCGCTCCGCCTCCTTCAGATTTGGCTCGGAAGTTTCGCACCAGATCAGGTCGGAGTACGGTGCATACGCCAGTCCGCGCGCGATGGCCGAGTCGAGACCGCCATGGATGCCAAAGAAGCCTTCCGAAGTGCGCTCGCCGTTCAGGAAGATATGATCGTAAGGATCGATATCGCTGGTCAGCAGGTGCGCGCTGTTGGCATCGGTGCGGGCCAAAACGAGCGTCGGAACTCCCAGCACATCGGCCGCCAGGCGGGCCGCCACCAGCTTCTGCACCGCCTCCATGGTCGGAACCAGCACTTTGCCACCAAGGTGCCCGCACTTCTTGGCGGACGACAACTGATCCTCGAAGTGAACACAGGCCGCACCCGCCTCAATCATCGCCTTCATCAATTCGAAAGCATTCAGCGTGCCGCCAAAACCGGCTTCGGCATCAGCGATGAGTGGCGCAAACCAGTTGATGCCGTTCTTACCCTCGGAGTGGTGAATCTGATCGGCGCGAGTAAGGGCATTGTTCAGACGGCGGCACAGATTGGGGACGGAGTCGGCAGGGTAGAGGCTCTGGTCGGGATACATCTGGCCGGCATTGTTGGCATCGGCGGCGACCTGCCAGCCGCTGACGTAAATGGCTTTTAGCCCGGCGGAAACCATCTGCACTGCCTGATTGCCGCTCATGGCGCCCAGGGCGGCCACGTACTTCTCGTTGTTAAGCATTTCCCAAAGGCGTTCCGCGCCGACGCGGGCGAGGGTGTATTCAATAGGAAGCGTGCCGCGCAAGCGCACCACGTCTTCCGCGGAGTAAGGCCGGGTAACTCCCTTCCAGCGCGGATCGGTCTTCCACGATTTTGCAAGTTCAGCAGCAGTTTGATGCGCCGCCATTTGTGATCTCCTCTCGGGTTCGGACATTAAGCAGGGTCTAACGACCACAGTTGAATAGCTGACTGCCGCCAGCCGGACTCTTTGTTCAACATGCTGAACAGCAATTCCGCACGGTGGACAAACGATAACGGTCTTCCATTGCCAAGGCAAGAACAGTGTTCAGAATATTGAACACAAATTCACCATTTTGCACCTAGTCTTGCGATTCCCATAGTGGGAAGCAGGTTGCCTGCACACGCGGCTATACCATCGGGGCCGACCCTACGCTAGGCGCAGTCGCCCCAGTTTGTCTGTGACATAGGAACCGACAGAAAGTTCGACCAACCGGAGCTAGTCGAGTACTGGAAGCCTTGATTCCGAAATAATACGACTGTGTTGCCCATATTTACGCCACGTGCGCACGGACCTGCATCTCCATCGCCTGCTTGATTCGGGTGCATGCCGGTCCGAGTGCAGCTTCCAAGTTGCCGTCCATTCTTGCCGAGTATGACACGGTGGTGACACCGGCTAAGTTAGAGGGAAGAGTGATGTCGCGGTCTTTGACCATAAAAGTGCGGTCACGACCGAGCTTGCCGATAAATAGACCCACCTCAATCCACACATTGTCCCGTGGCTCGTCACTCGCTACGCCGCGTTTCACGCGATAATCGTCTGGCGTGAGTACGAACACTCCAAAGTCATACTGCATCGGTGCGTCTTCGAGGCTTTCGATTACCGTCCTGCTTAGCCTAAACGTCGACTGCGTCCAAAGTGTGCAGTCTGCGACATGCTCGAGTCCTAATTGTATTAGCTCGGCAACACCAAGACCCTCGGTGGAAGATCCGATGAATACCCGTGGCTTCTCATCGAGTAGGGGACCGGACTGACCATGGGATCCGAGGAGGTGGGCGTTCCTTCTCCCATTATGGCGTGACATCTTACTCTCCTCCGTTTCATAAACCTTTGCTTAAGGTTTTTTTCTTTCAACGGAACAGAGAAGACAAAAACATACTCACTCCGTCATAGGGCGAAAGCAAGGGTGCTGTTCAGAATATCGAACACAAATTCACAATTGCGCACGCTAGCTTTTGCGATTCCCATAGTGGCAAGCAGGTTTCCCGCTCGAAATGAGTTCTCACACGTCCGCGTCTTTTTTGGTGACATGGAGCTCATCTTGATCGCAGCCGCGATTACGAACGCATATTCGCAATGTCGCACAGCTGCTAGACTGGTTGCATGGCACGTCAACTCGAGAATCCCTCGACTGCCGTAGAGCGGACACTGCTGATTCTGGAAGCTGCCGGCCAGCGCGAGGGTGGCATGTCGAACGCTGATTTTAGCCGTAAGCTCAAGATTCCGAAGAGTTCAGCCAGCTACATTCTGCGCACCTTAGAGCAACGCGGCTATCTCCGCCGCGATCGGGAAGATGGAAAATACCGGCTTGGCATGAAGGTGTTGAGCCTGTCGCGTGCCGCCCTGAGCGGTGTCGATGTGCGCGAAGCCGCGCTTCCCATCATGAAACACCTGGTCGACCAGATTCACATTACTACCCACTTGGCCATCCTGGACCATGGCGAAGCGGTGTACGTGGAAAAGGTGGAGGCCCCCAGCTTTATCAAGATGGACACCTGGATCGGCCGGCGCATGGAGGTACATTCCACCGCAGTGGGTAAGGCGCTGCTTGCCTACCTGGATGCAGAACAGCGCGAGGCGATCATTCGCCAACGTGGACTAAAGAAATTGACGCCGCACACCATCACCAGCGTGCCTAAGATAATGAAAGAGTTCGAGCGAGTTCGCCAGCTGGGATATTCCGTGGATGATGAGGAGAATAGTCTCGGTGCGCGCTGTGTGGGAGCTCCCATCTTCAACAGTCAAGGCATGGTGGAAGCTAGCGTCGCCTCCACGGGCACCATTAACGCCGTGCCGCGTGACGCTGTAGCAAAACTGGCGGAGATGGTAAAGGACGCCGGGCGCCGCATCTCGCACCAGATCGGCTATCGCGGACCCTATCCGCCGTCGGCAGCGTAGACATTTCTTTTCTTTCTGTCATTCTGAGCGCGGCGTTCGCGAAGCGATCGAGCGCACCCTCTATCCCGGCCAAAGGTTTCCAATCTATCGGGGTCCTTCGACTCGGACTGAAGTCCTCGCTCAAGATGACAGAAGTATTGCTAACTGCTAAGTACCAATTGCTTTGAAACCGTCTCCGATGCGAGGACCAACGGCTGTTCATCCACACGCAGAAACCAACGATCACAAACGACATTGCGGCAGAAAGAGCGGCTTCGCAGAAGAGTTCTGCCACAAATTTCGCGAACCGATTGCGGGATGAAGTGTGTCACCGACTCGAAGACATTCCGCTTAGGACGCAACCGCGCATCTAAAAGCTCCCGGTAGAGGTCCAACTGGCGGGCGCTGTAATCGCCCTGCGCGGCGGCGATGCAGTGAGCTGCAATCAGTCCCGACTCGATCGCCGGACGTATTCCTTCGCCGCTTTCCGGGTAGGCCAAACCGGCGGCATCCCCGACTAGCAGGATGGAGTCATCCAGAATTGCGCGTTCCGAGTGCCCAAACAGCCAGTAGGCGTGGCCCAAGATACCCTTGTCGGGCACTTCGACGTTTCTGCTTTGCTCCAGATAGCGAAGGAATTCGCCGCAGTACTGGGACAGTCCGTGATTATCCATGCGGCCGAGTCCGACGGTCAGGACATCCTGTTTGCGGAAACACCATCCATAGCCGCGCATATCGCGGCAAAAATAAAGCTCCGGCAATTGGCCGGTGATGTTGCAGCTGGCCGCCTGCGCCGCGGGCATCTCGAACTCTATTTCTCGCGCGACAACCGACGGGAAAGAAGCTTTGTTTCCCAAAAAGCGGGAGACCGGACAAAAGTGTCCCCCCGCGCCAACCACAAGTCGTGTCTTGATGTCGCCATTGACGAGCCAGCCATCCCTGGTTCGCTCAATGGACTGAAACGCGACACCTTCCCGAATACGAGCCTCGCAACGGCGGAGGAGATATTCGTCGAACTCACAGCGCAGAATGCCATAGCTGATAGTGCGACCGTAAGAGATATCAAGCTGCGGCTCTTCCATGCAGCTCAGGCGAAAGCCAGCAATCGGCTGCAGAACGCGACCCGGCGCATAAGACTCCGGATCGATGCTCAGCTCTTCGAAAACCAGCGGGGTAATCCATCCTCCGCAAAGTTTGTTGCGAGGGAAGGTGCTGCGGTCGGTCACCACGACATCGAGTCCCGATTGCCGCAGCCCCCAAGCGCAGGACGAACCAGCCGGGCCGCCGCCGACAATTAAGACATCGCAGGAGTCCATAATTCGTCGTCTGCCTTATCTTGATCCTGGTCAATGCTGGGGTATAAACGGGCCCGTGTCCATGGAATGAATTGACAATTCTTTCCAGCGAATACGAGCTGGAAGAGCTGGAGCGTGCCCACCCGAAAGGCGGCGACAGATCCGGCAAGGTAAAGCCGCCACATGCGTGCAAAGGTAGTTCCTTGCATTTGCACGATGTGGTCGTAAGCCTGCTCGAACCGATCTAGCCAGTGTTCGAGGGTCCTGGCGTAATGGGGACGAAGGTTCTCAACATCGAGCACGTAATAGGAGTTCGGCTCCATGATTTCCATGGATTCTCGGAGGGTCGGCGGGTAGCCGCCCGGGAAGATGCGCTTGCGGATCCAGACACTGAGGGGCCGGCTGCGGCAGCGGCCGATGAAATGCAGCAATCCGCGGCCTTGGTTGCCAATCGTACGCTGAATAACACGGCCAAACTCGGGATAGTTGCTGCGCCCCACATGTTCGAGCATGCCTACCGATACAAACACGTCATACTTACCGGTGATACTGCGGTAATCCTCTTCCACGAATTCCACCATCGAGCAGAGGCCTTTGCGCTTGGCCATCTCCCGCGCCACGCGAATCTGTTCGTGCGAGATATTGAACGCCCTCACCTTGACTCCGTAGCGCTCGGCCATGTACATGGCCAGCGCACCCCAACCGCATCCGGCCTCCACCACCGTCTCCCCCGGCCTTAGCCATAACTTCCGGCATACCAGGTCGAGCTTGGCTTCCTGAGCCTCTTCCAGCGAAACCTCCGGGGTGGGAAAGTAGGCGCACGTATAGACCATGAGCCGATCGAGCCAGAGCCGGTAGAACTCGGTAGGAAGGTCGTAATGATAGTGAACGTTCCGCGAAGATCCGTAGCGCGTATTGGATTGTGCCCAGGAAAGCCACTTCGACATCAGCCGCCCGCACCAACTCCGCGTTACCCGGGATGACCGGTAAACCGACTCGAGGATGCGAACCAGGTCGCCCTCGACTTCAATGCGACCATCGGAATAGGCATCGCCAAACACCATCTCAGGATTCATCATCAGCGCGACCAGAGTGGTGCGATCGGCTATGCGGATCGTACCAATCGACGACGAAGCCGGGCTGGGCCGGTTTTCGACGTGAGCGAGGGCCAAGGCAATGGGAGCCGCACCTATGGTCCTGCGCATCATCTTTAGCAGGGAACTATCAGCCCAGGAGGTTTTATTCTGGGTCACAGTATCCTCCAGTAATACCGTAGCAACCCGAGGGACCAAGACGTAGCCGTTTACTTAGATGAACAAAGCTGTGGCGAGGAGAACCGGCCGTTCCGGCGTACCTCAGTTTGCTAGCAGGAATTACGAAGCAGTCGCCCGGCGACGGGTTTACTGTTGACATGGTTCTGCCTCGGACAACAAAACTCATCGCAGTAGGCCGAAGTGGTGAAATACTAACACCGGCACATCGGCTCGCGTCACTGAAAAATTATAGGCTCCGCGAAGTGGATAAACCAAGTATTTGGTCCTGAGATAGCTCTCGCTGTCGGGAGGGGTGGGGCAGGATTGAGCGCTCAACCCCGGCAGCGCCCAGTCAAAACTTATGTCACTCGGCCCCTGCTGGCGGCTAGAAATGCTTGCGGGCTGGTTTCACCAACCCCTCACGCTCTAAGGAGTCGTGGATACTGTTCCACACCTGCGGGCTGGGATCCTCCATCGGAACTAGCAGCTTTGCAGCCTCCGCAATGTAGCGCAAGTCGGCCACCAGATCGGAACAGACGTGACAGGTCGCGAGATGCTGCTGCTCCTCGGCGCTACCGCCTCCGTCAACGATATAAGGCAGGACCTTTTGAAACTCGGCGCATGTCATTAATCTTCTCCCCCCAGGAATCCTAGTGGATGTGCTCCTCTCTAAAGTCGGCTTTCCGGAAGCACTGCCATACTGACCTGAGAACTCCCGCTTCGGATTCCTCACCTCTCGCACTTCGGGCTGACCTCTCTACCCAGATGTCTATCGCCTTGCTTTCCTCTCTGCCTGACTCAGCTTCAGGAGGTCACGCAGCTTCATGCGTGCTTTGTGAAGCTGCGATTTGCTATTGCCGATGGAGCAACCCATCATTTCCGCAATCTCATTGTGCTCATAACCCTCGACGTCGTGCAGCACGAAAATAATACGGTAGCCTGGCGGCAAACTTTCAATCGATCGCTCCAGGTTCACGCGATCGATGGAGCCAGCCAGAACATTGTCACGGGCGCCGATGTCCTTGCGGGGACCATCTTCCTGCTGCGGCTCCAAGGTTTCGTCGAGGGAAACTTCGGGGAGCCCTTTCTTGCGCAAGTGCATCAGCACCACATTCACCGCGAGACGATGCAGCCAGGTGGAGAACGCAGACTCGCCGCGAAAGGTAGCGATCTTGCGATAAAGCTGCAAGAAAGCCTCTTGTGTCAAGTCTTCCGCCTCCGCCGTGTTGCCTACCATGCGCAAGCAAAGCGAATAGACGCGTCGCTTGTGCAGACCATATAAAGCCTCGAAGCATTCGGCATCGCCCTGTTTGGCGCGGTCAATGGCTTCGTGCTCAGAGATGCCGTTCGCTAGAATTTTCTTGGCAGTCGTCAAATTGATTGCACTCGTTCTACTGGCACCTTCGATGCAGGAACGGCCGCACTTCGTTGCCTGGCATCGGCGGTGACAGAATTCTATCGCCTTCCTGGATGGTGCGAAGAAGAAAAAATGGCTGCGGACCCTGAGTGCCAGCCCCCTTCGTTGGTGGTCTATTTCGACGGCGCGAGGATCGCATCCAGAATATCAGGCGTTCCTTCTACTCTTTCCAAGTGCGGGTACCGCAGTCCGCCATAGTAATCCAGACTCACGGTAACAAACTCATCGCCGCGCTTTAGCAAGAGTTTTATCGGCTGCTTGCTCTTTTCCGCGGAAAGGATGGCTTCGCGCAGGCCTTCAACAGTGAACTTCTGATCGTTGACGGCTTCCAGGTGCATATCTGGCGTAATGCCTGTCTTAAACGCCAGACTGTCCCACCACACGTTCTCAAGGCCATTGTCTTTGTCCACCGAGAACCCCAGGGACGTGGCAAAGCTCGTGCCACGAGAGCTGTCCTGGTGTTTCATCCATTCCGGCTGGTCGTCGTTGTACACAAGCCGATAACCCCCTTGGGTAATCCCGTTCTCTGGGGTCTGTGGCGCCAGGTCGTAAACCCGCGCGCGCAGGAACCCTGCCCAATCAAAAGGCTGAACTTTATTCAACGTCGCAACCAGATCGTCAAGAGTATAAGTCCTGGTGATGTAGCTCCCGTTGTCGATGCCAAAGAAGAGCTTGGCGAAATCATCGAGCGACTTGTTGCCGCCGCTCAATTCGCGGATCTTCGTATCCGCATCGAGCCAGATGAGGTCTGACTCCGGATAGTAGTCGTACGAACGCTGCCAGCTTGGCCAGGTCTCCGGGCTGGCGCCGTGTGACGAAATGATGGGCTGATTGGTGGTATCCACCAACGACCGCCACGTACGTCCCGGGCTGATGTCGAAGGAGGCAGCGATCTGCGCGATTACGTCGCGCGCCTGCTCCGCGGTACGCATTCCGGAGCGGGCTGTCAGGACATTGCCGTAATAATCCGTCAGGCCCTCATAAACCCATAGCAGGTCGTTCTGCATTGGCACGTTGAAATTGGGCGTCCATAGGTCGGCAGGCCGGCGAAACTTGCCGTTCCAGGAATGGGTGTATTCGTGGCCCAGAAGAGCGCGACTGGCAACTCCCGCAGACCAGTCGGTAAAGTAGTTGGCACGGAGACCGTCCTCGCTGGACTGATGGTGTTCCAGACCCTTGCCGCCAACCGTGTCGCTGAGGGAAAAGAGAAAGTCATAGTGGTCATAGTGATGTGAGTTGAAAAGCCTCTGCGCCTCGATCACTAGGTTCTTGTGGTATTGCAGTTCCTCCGGCGTGATCTCGAGATCGGCAGGCTTGTCGGCGAAGACATCGAGGAATACCTGGTTGTCCGCGCCCGTGGACAAGTCGACGCGCTTGTAATTGACGCCGGCATAGAGCGGCGCGTCGATAAGGGTGTTCAGTGAAGTCGGTTTGAAGTGAACCAGATTTCCATCCTGCGACGCCACGTCCAGCGCAGTAGCGAATTTCCAGCCCTCCGGCAGGCGGATGGCGGGATCAAACAGGATGCGCCGGGAGAAGTAGCCCGCGGGATAAAGCAGCACGCTGTTCCACGTAACGTCGGCGAACTTGGACGAGATTCGACCCCTCTTAGGATCCAGCGGAGCCAAATACTGAAAATTGATTTCCAGCGTGTTTGCGCCATCCGGTATGGGGATGTGGAAGGCATACATATTTACGCGATCGCGAACCCAGTCCACACGTTTGCCATTCGCCGTGATTATGAGCCCGGCCATGTTCTCCACACGGTTCGACGGGGAGTGCGTCCCGGGAACCCACTCCGGGTACAGCAGCGTAATCTCGTGGCCCTTTACCGGTACGGTCTCATGGACATTCATCACACGATCGGTGATGTTGGTGACATCGACGCTCAAAGAGATTGTGCCGGGATAAGACCTGTCTGCCGGCGCGGAAATGGGCAGAGGCAACGGTGCAGGCTGTGGGCCCGCTGAGTCCTGAGCGCACGCCGCAGCGGTTAAAGCAATGGAAAGGACTGCAAAAAAAACGAAGAGCGACGTAGCGGCTCGACGACAGAAGAATGAATGCGGCATACAGATTCTCCGGAACTCCCGAGCTTACTTTATACGCTTTGTGGGCCGAATTCTCCCCGGCCGCCCTCTCTGCTTTTCGGGGGACAACGAAGTACGCCGCCACGCCAAAAACCCCCAAGCCGGCAAGGAACAGTGTCTTCGGCGGCCGAGTGCCAGCTTGTGGAAGAGGTTCTCGCCGGCACCTTCCTCGACGAATTGCCCGCCCGCCCTCGTCGGCGACAAAGCCTATGACTCTGACGCGCTCGACCAAGAACTCGCTGACGAATACCACATCGAATTGATCGCGCCGAACCCGCAGTGCCGAAGTCAAACTCAGGACGCACGCAAGCTATGCCGCTATCGTCGGCAGTGGAAAGTGGAACGGCTCTTCGCTTGGATGCACGCCTTCCGCCGCCTCGTCACCCGATGGGAGTACCACATTGAGAACTTCCTTGGCTTTGTTCAACTCGCCTGCCTTCACAACTTGCTCAGGCATTTATGAAACTGCTTCCAGGCCCGCTTCGTCGTATGCGATCCCAGAGCACCTATTCCGAAATCATCCCGATCGTCCCCAGCCATGTCTCCACCAACTGAGGCCATCCCGTTATCGGGAACTTCGTACGCCGCAGTCCAAATGCATGCCCGCCCTGAGCGTACAGATGCATCTCCACCGGAACCCCAGCGTTCTTCAGCGCAATGTAGTAAGCCAGCGAGTCGTTTACATTGTCCACGTGGTCATCCTCTGCCTGCAGCAAAAACGTAGGCGGAGTCTGATGGGTGACAGGAATATCAGGATTCAACCCCAAATCTTTATCGGCAGTCGCCGGATAATGAATCGCAAACTTTTTGGTGCCTTGCTTTGCATCCCACTTCGCCGCCGACAGCGACAGATGGCCCGGATAAATAGCCACCGCAAAATCGGGGCGGCAGCTCTCTTTGTCGGCGGCATCGACAGCCGGATACAAACGCTTCGCAAAATGCGTGCTCATCGCTGCCACCAGATGACCGCCTGACGAAAACCCAAGCACACCAATCTTGTGCGGATCAATATGCCACTCCGCCGCGCGAAAGCGCACCAGCCCCACCGTCCTCTGCGCATCTTCCAACGCCATCGGTGATTCCGGATACGGCCCTGATTTCGGATACGGCGCGGGCTTCGGATACCCTGGCTCACCCGGTACGCGGTACTTCAACAGTACACACGTGATCCCCTTGGGCGTCAGCCAGTCACAGACCTCCGTGCCTTCAAGATCGATGGCCAGATCCTGATAGCCCCCACCAGGGAAGACGACGACCGCTGCGCCCGTATTCTTTCCTTTTGGCGAATAGACCGTCATCGTAGGCCGCGTACACGTTGCTCACCCCCACCGCCGGCCTGCCGGCAACCAGGAACTCCTTCCCCGTCGTCTTAGCGACCTCTGGCCCCGCGACAGGTTGCGCATCAGGCACAGGCTCCCGGCCATATCGGCACTTGCGTATGACCCGGAGATGGTTGCCAGGCAGTCTGCTGCGCGCTCAGACCGCCAAACGCAAACACAACACAGAGAGCAAAAAGCAAAGGCTTCATCACAATCCTCACAGCGAAACAGGCGTGGTCGTGCTTCTGCACAACCGGCGAGGATAGCCGATCAACCCCCAACGTCCTGCCATCGTGCATGTGGAGTCCCACAGGCCACCTTCAGAATGCACCATTTCCAGCCCTCCAGACTGTTTATGAGACTGGTTCTAGCCTTTCCTGTACACAAGTTCTCGGCAGTGTCCGCTTTCGCAGTGGCCGCTCCGAAACTGGACATTCCGAAAGCCTTGTCTCGCAATAGATCACCACCGCGTACTCCCCAGCACCGTCACGCTGCCGAGTGCGTGGTGATGGTCTCCAGGCCGTGAGCCTTGGGGCCCGTCTCGCGCTGACGCAGCAGGAGCGCGAACAGCAGTGCCAGGAAGCCCAGAATCGAGAAGATCCACATTCCCAGCGCGTAGCCGGGGAAATTGGTGGGCCCGGCGTGGCTTATGTCGTTGGCCTTACCGATGGCGAGGTTGAAGATAAAGAAGCCAATCTGCTGCAAGAGGCTCATCAGCGCGTAGGCGGTGCCCAGTCGTCGCTCATCGACAATGTAGGCAACGGAAGGCCACATCACCGCCGGAATCAGCGAGAAAGCAATCCCCATCAGCGATACCGGCACCAGCAGCGAGATGCTGCTGTAGGCGATCATCAAGTACACCGGCATCATCAGGAATGATCCAAGAACCATGAGAGTGGCGCGCTTGCCGATGCGGTCGGCTAGCAGGCCGAACAGCGGGGTGGCGACCATGGCGGAAAAAGGAAGCAAACTGTTCAGCCAGCCCGCCTGGCGCTGGGCCGAAGCGAAAGCAGCGGTTGCACTCGCAGCCGCCCCCATCTGGGAGAGGAACTTGCTGGTGAACAGGTCAATGGCAAACGTACGGAACGGAAAGATTCCGGAGTAAAAAGTGAAACACAAAGCCACTACGTACCAGTACGAAGGGTTGAATTTCAGTCCCTCGCGGAAACTTAACTTGTCCGGTTCGCCAGACTGTCCGAGGTGGTAGCGCGTCTCGGCATAGGTTTCGAGCGCCCAGTAAACCAAGGCCCCAATCACGGCCGTCGACCCCACCACCACGGCCAGTACCAAAGGACGATGCCAACTGGGCTGGGCATTGACTCCGTTAGGGAAGAACGCGAACTTGGCCCACGTCGGTGAGTTGTCGGCCGCGATGGAGGCGATTCGCGCGATCGTAAGATTGATGCCGAAAGCAAAACTCAGTTCCTTGCCCTTGAACCAGCGGGCCAGGGCAGTGGTAACCGCCACAATCTGCGATTCAGCACCGAGTCCAACTACGGCGCGGCCGGAGACCATGAGATAAAAATTGCCACTAAGGGACGTCAACAGTGCGCCCAGAAGAATGAGGGCCGAGAAAAACAATAGAGACTTCTTGATCCCAAAGCGATCAATGAGGACGCCGCCAATCAACAACGTCGCCACTGCGGCTACGCTGTAACTGGCATTCAGCCAGCCGAACATGGAAGCGGAATAATTCAACTGCTGGAGAAAGATTCGCTCCAGCGGATTAATGCTGTCGTAGATGTAGTAATTGCCGAACATGGCCAGGCTGACGAAAATCAGCACCAGCCAGCGATAGGACTTGCTCGGTTGCGGTCGGGTATCGACCAGCGTTTGCGATGCAGACATTCAGGCGGCCTCGGGAATGTGAAGGGAAAAGATAACAGAAGAAGCAGATAGTTGTTTTCTACTTCACCGCGATGTTCACCAGCCTACCCTTCACCACCAGCACCTTCACGACCTCTTTGTCTGCGATGGCGGCTTTGACTTTCTCGTCGGCGAGCGCCAGTTCGCGCACCTGTACTTCCTCGGCGTCAGCAGGGACGACGACGCGGCTGCGAATTTTGCCATTCACCTGGATGGCGATCTCGACTTCCTCTTCCTTGGCCAGCGCAGGATCGTACTGCGGCCACGGCGCGCGCAACAGGTCGGAAGTTTCGCCCAGCATCTCCCACAACTCGTGCGCGAGATAGGGTGCGAATGGCGCCAGCATCAGCACCAGCTTGCGCTGTGCATCGGCCACCAGCGCTGGCGGGGCCTCCGGCTCACCGCGCTGAACGCTGTCTTCATACGAGTACATTTCGTTCAGCAATTCCATGATGGCCGCAATCGAGGTGTTGAAATGCCAGCGTCCGCCGAAGTCCTCCGTCACGCGACGAATGGTCTGGTGCAATTTGCGTTGCATCTGGCGCGCCGCAGGTGACAAGTGTCCTCCATCGCGCCTGCCCGGCGTTATCCTGTTTGGCCGCGCATTGCGCGCGACAAACCGGTACACCCGCGACAGGAAACGGCTGATGCCTTCCACGCCGGCATCCTGCCAATCGAGATCGCGGTCGGGCGGCGACGCGAACAGCGTGTACATGCGCGTCGAATCGGCGCCGTAGCGCGCGACCATGTCGTCGGGCGATACCACGTTGCCCAGGCTCTTCGACATCTTCGCACCGCCCTTGATCACCATGCCCTGGGTGAACAGGCGCTCCGCCGGCTCCGAATTCTTTACCAGTCCCATGTCGCGCATCACCTTGGTCCAGAAGCGCGAATAGATGAGGTGCAGAATGGCGTGCTCGACTCCACCAATGTACTGATCGATGGGAAACCAGTACGCGACGGTGTCGGTGTCGAGTGGCTTGGTATCGAGATCGGGATTGGTGTAGCGATAAAAGTACCAGGACGAATCGACGAATGTGTCCATGGTATCGGTCTCGCGCCGCGCCGGCCCGCCGCACTTCGGACAGTTCACGTTGACGAACTCCGGCACCCTGCCCAGTGGCGATCCACCCGTCAAGCGTAATGTCCACATTGTCCGGCAACAACACCGGCAAGTCCTTCTCAGGGACGGGCACGATGCCGCAATTCGCGCAGTAGATCATTGGGATCGGCGTGCCCCAGTAGCGTTGGCGGCTGACTCCCCAATCCTTCAAGCGATACGTTACGGTTGCCTTGCCAAACCCATGATCTTCAGCGAACTTCGACATCTTGACAATTGCGTCCTGGCACGGCATTCCGGTGTACTCGCCGGAGTTGATGACCAGGCTGTTCATCTCGGTGAACGGCAAGACAGGCTCGTTGGGCTCACCATCGGCCGCGTCTCCTTCACGGCGCGGCAAGATCACCACGCGAATGTCGAGGCCGTACTTCTTGGCAAACTCGTAGTCGCGCTCGTCGTGCGCCGGGACCGACATGATGGCGCCGGTGCCGTAGTCGAGCAGGACATAGTTCGCCACCCAGATAGGCACCTTCTCGCCATTGAACGGGATTCAGCGCGATAGCGGTCGGTTGACACGCCGTGCTTCTCGATGGCGCCGATGTCGCCAACTTCCTTGGCCTTGCGCTGCTCGGCCATCAGGTCTTCCACCTTGGCCAGCAGGTTGGGATCGTTGGCGATCAAGTCGGTTACCATAGGATGCTCGGGCGCAAGCTGCAACGAGGTCGCGCCGTAAATCGTGTCCACGCGCGTAGTGAAAACGGAGATCGTGTCGCCCGCCGGTCCGGCCGCACCGTCGAGTTTGAAGTCGATCAGCGTGCCTTCGCTGCGGCCGATCCAGTTGCGCTGCATGGTGCGCACTTTTTCCGGCCAGCCTGGCAGCGTATCCAGGCCCTGCAACAGCTCGTCGGCGTACTTGGTGGTGCGCAGGAACCACTGTTCCAACTCGCGCTGCTCGACCGGCGTGTTCTCGTGCCGCCAGCAGCAACCGTTGGGCAGCACCTGCTCGTTGGCCAGCACGGTGGCGCACTCGCGGACACCAGTTGACTTTGCTCTTCTTGCGATACGCCAGCCCTTGCTCGAAGAACTTCAGGAAGAACCACTGGTTCCAGCGGTAGTACTCCGGCAGGCAAGTGGCGACTTCCTTCGACCAGTCGTAGGCAAAGCCCAGACGCTTCATCTGCGTCTTCATGGCGGCGATGTTGCGCAGCGTCCACTCGCGCGGCGGAGTCTGGTTCTGGATGGCCGCGTTCTCCGCGGGAAGTCCGAAGGCGTCCCAACCCATGGGATGAAGCACGTTGTGGCCCTGCATCCACATGTAGCGCGCCAGTGCGTCTCCGATGGCGTAGTTGCGCACGTGTCCCATGTGCAGCGCGCCCGAGGGATACGGCAGCATCTCCAGCACGTAATACTTCTTGCGCGCGCTGGTCGGAGGCTCGGCGCGATAGAGGTCGGGATTCTGCGCCCAGCGATCGGCCCACTTCTGCTCGATCGCCTGCGGCTCGTAGCGTTCGGCCCGGCTGGCGACTTGGGTCGGCGTTTCCGTGTTCGGCTCTTGCGTTTTGGAGTCGGCCATAAGTGTCTTTAGATGCGCTTGGGGTAAACCTTGATTTTACAACGTTGAAGAGCATCGAACATCGTCGGCATCAGCGCTCATGCTTCGTTGTCCGATTACTTCGGTATGGCATCATAGGTAAGGCCAGCGCCATGCAACTCGCGCTCGGTGTACATCCGGTCAACTATGAAAGCTCGTAAATCTTACAATGCGCCCCTGACTTCCGCGCAATTTCGCGCGATTACCAAGGCCATCGCCGATCCTCAGCGTTACGACATCCTGCAGCACATTGCCGGACGGAAAGACTGTACGTGCGTCGAACTGCGCGAGCGTTGCCCCATCACGCCAGCCACCCTTTCGCATCACCTTAAGGAATTGGAATCCGCCGGACTGATTACCATCGCGCCGCCGGGGCAAGTTCGCCCTGCCCTCCTTCCGGCGCGAGGTGTGGAAAACTTATCTGGCCCAGCTTGCGGAACTCTGAATCTTTCTTCCGCCCGCACATCAATTAGACCGTCATCGAATTGATGGACATCGAAATGAGTTGCGAAGGAGGAAAGCAAAGATGGGCAAGCTAAAGGGTAAGACGGCTGTCATCACAGGGGCTTCCAAGGGCATCGGCGCCGGCATTGCGCTGGCCTTCGCTAAAGAAGGGCGCCAATGTAGTAGTGAATTACGCGCGCGGCAAGGACGACGCTGAAAAAGTTGCCGCCAGCATCAACAGCACTGGCGGAAAGTCAATCACCGTCCAGGCCGACGTCTCCAAGAAGGCGGACGTGGACAAACTGTTCGCCGAGACTACGAAGGCGTTTGGAACGGTCGACATCCTGGTCAACAACGCCGGCGTGTACGAGTTCGCTCCTCTCGAGGGAATTACCGAAGAGAGCTATCGTCGCATGTTCGATCTCAATGTCCTCGGGACGCTGCTGAGCACGCAGGCCGCCGTGAAATCGATGAGCCAACGGCGGGTCCGTCATCAACTTGAGTTCCGTCGCTTCGCTCACGCCTCCGCCCAGCGGATCCGTGTATAGCGCCACCAAGGGCGCTGTCGATGTCATCACCCGCTCACTGGCGCAGGAACTCGGTCCGCAAAACATTCGCGTCAACTCCCTAGCGCCGGGACTGGTGGAGACCGAAGGCACCAAGGCTGCCGGCACCTCCGAAGGCGAATTCAAGAAATTGGCGGTGTCGCGCACGCCCCTGGGACGCATGGGCGTGCCGCAGGATATTGCCAAAGTGGCGGTCTTCCTGGCATCCGACGATTCCTCATGGATCACCGGAGAAGTATTGCCGGTCGGCGGCGGAGCACGGCTGTAATGTCGCCGAACGAGGCAGGGCTGGCCTCTAGCCGGTCCTGCCATTTGCGCTGGCTGACTCATTTCCTGACCAGCGCCTTCAACGCCTTGACGTTCGTGAGATCGTCCAGCGGCTCGTCAATTGGCGTCTCGGCGATGAAAGCAGCGTGCGCCAGACGCGGATCATTCAACAACCAGCGAAATGGCTCCAGGCCAATCGATTCCCTTGCCGATGTGCTGATGGCGGTCGAGCTTTGATCCTCGCGCCGCCTTGGCGTCGTTGCAATGCCAGACGTACACCTTGCTTCAGCCCAACCGTCCGCTCGAGTTGATCGAGTGTCTCCGCGAACCCGGCTTCGCTCACGATGTCGTAGCCCGCAACGTGGGTATGGCAGGTATCGATGCATGCCCCTGACGGCACGAAGTTGCTCAACAGGTACAGCAACTCTGCAACTTGTTCGAAGTTGCCGCCGAGGGAGAACTCCGATCCGGCGGTGTTTTCGATGAGGATGCGCAATTTGCCCGCCGCCAAGTCGAACCCGTCCACCGCCTGCTCGATGGCCAGCGCTACTCGCTGCAATCCTTCTTCGCGGCTGCTTCCACGGAACGAGCCCGGATGCAGCACCAGAAAGTCGGCGCAGAGAGCCAGCGCCCGCTCCACCTCGCCGCGAAAGGCGGCGATAGACTTGGCGTGAAACTCAGGATTGCCGCCCGCGAGATTTACCAGATAATTCGCGTGGATGACCAGCGGCTTCAGTCCGTACTGCTCGCGCAAGTGGTTCATCGCGTCGCACTGCGGGCGCGCCAAGTCATATGGCTTCCATTGCCGCGGGCTGGAGGAGAAAATCTGGAACGTGTTGCAGCCTAGCCGATAGGCACGCTCGGCGGCATTTTCCACTCCGCCGGCGGTTGAAGTGTGAATTCCGATCCTCCGCGCAGTCAGCTTTGGTGGCCGCTTAGGCGGAGGCAATAGCTTCAGAATGTCTTTTTCCTTTTTCTTCGAATTGCGTGCCATGAAGCTCTGATTGTAAACGGGGCAAACATGTATCCCTTAATCCCCTGATTAGGGTTGTGTGTCATCCTGAGTCGTTGACCTCGCCCACGGCGAGGTTATGAGACCCATGAACAGGAGTTTTGCGGGCCATGGGTTTGTATGATGGAGAGGCCGCTGGTTTCGGAAGTAGGCCGTCCACGCATTGGTACATTCTACAGTCCGTTTCTGAGTCTGGCTCCAAGTCCGCGATCGTGAGAGTAGGCAACGTTGCTGGAAAGCAGCGATTCCGTTCGGGAGATTCCCTTGATTAGCAACTTGGCCGAAGCGAGGCGGCTACAAGGAGAGCAGTTGAAAAAAAAGATTCAGCCATCAGGATCATCGCTTCCCATAGTGGGGACCGTCGAGGCCAATGCCGCGGGTATCGACGTCGGAGCCCGTAAGGTATATGCGGCGGTGCCGCCGGATCGCGATCCGCAACCGGTGCGCAGCTTCGATACTTTTACCGAGGACTTAGAAAAACTGGCGGACTGGCTGCTGGCCTGCGGCATTCGCAGTGTGGCCATGGAATCGACCGGGGTGTACTGGATTCCCGTGTTCGACATCCTGGAGGGCAAAGGACTGCGCGTGTGCCTGGTCAATGCCCGTCATGTGAAGCACGTTCCCGGACGCAAGAGCGATGTGCAAGATTGCCAGTGGTTGCAGTACCTGCACTCGGTAGGGCTGCTGCGCGGCTCCTTCCACCCCGATGACCAGGTGCGAGCTCTGCGCGCGATCATGCGCCATCGTGAGGCTTTGATCGACATAGCTGCGGTCCACATCCAACACATGCACAAGGCGCTGACGCAGATGAATCTACAGATTCATCACGTGCTCAGCGACATCACCGGCGTCAGTGGCCTGGCCATTATCGATGCCATTTTAAAAGGCGAACGCGATCCGAAAGTGCTGGCCGGGCTGCGCGATGGCCGGGTGCAGACCAGCGAGGAAACCATACGCAAGTCGCTGGTCGGCAATTACCGGCGCGAGCACCTGTTTACCCTGGAGCAATCGGTGAATGCCTTCCGCCATTATCAGCAAATGCTGGTGGACTGCGACCGCGAGATGGCACAGTATACGCAGGATTTCGATAGCCGCATCGACGTGGAGCAAAATCCTCTGCCGCCGGGGCCCAACCCACATCGCCCGCGCAAGAACGAATTACGCTGCGCGATGCGGGAGGAACTCTATCGCTTGTTTGGCGTCGACCTCACCGCCGTGCCGGGCATTAACACGCTAACCGGTTTCACCGTGTTCTCCGAACTGGGCACCGAGGTTTCCAAGTTTCCCAGCTCGCCCGCGTTTACCGCCTGGCTGGCTCTGTGTCCGAACAACCAAAAGAGCGGCGACCGCGTACTCAGCCGCAAAACGCGCAAGACCAAAAGTCGAATCAATCACGCCTTGCGGGTGGCCGCCCAGAGCTTGCACCGCAGCCAGTCCTATCTGGGCGCCTTCTATCGGCGCATGCGAGCCCGACTCGGAGCTCCCAAGGCGATTACCGCAACCGCTCACAAGCTAGCTCGTGTCCTCTACTACCTGATCAAAACCCGCCAGCCCTACGACGAAAGCGTCTTCGCGCTGGCCGAGCAGCAACAGCAACGACGCCGCGAACAGCACCTGCGAAAACAGGCTCAAAGTATGGGATTTACTCTCGTCCCCACGGAGGCGCAACCCGCTTGATTCTCGCAGCGTACAAATCTGTTCATTGGGAGCGGAGGCGGCCCATTTGTTGGTCTCCGGAGTCGAAGGACCTCTATAATCGCAAAAGCCGTTCATCAGCATTCTTGTAGGTATAGGATTCCTTCAACTCCGCTTCCTGCGGTCGCTTCACTTAGGATGACAGACGAGCGCTGCGTCTGTACGAAATCCTGCAAGCACCTGTTTATGGTCTTGTATTCCTTCCCGTTTCGTTCCCTGCGATGCAAATTCCGCGATACACTATGGGGCACGGAAACAAGGGGTCCCTGATGCTTATCGTGATGAAGGCGCACGCCTCCGAAGAGCAAGTGGCGCGCGTATGCGAAAAGATTGAATCACTGGGCTTTCGCGCGCATGCCATGCCCGGAGCATCGCGCACCGCCATCGGCGTCACCGGCAATCAGACCGAGGTCGAGACCGGCACCTTCGACGAGATGGATGGGGTGCAGGAGGTCATCCGCGTCACCAAGCCGTACAAGCTGGTCAGCCGCGACCTGAAGGAAGAAGACACGGTTGTGCGCTTCCCCAATTCTGACGCAAGCTTTGGCGGCAACGAGGTCGCAGTCATTGCCGGACCGTGTGCCATCGAGTCTCGCGAGCAGGCATTCGCTACTGCTGAGTGCGTAGCCCGAGCCGGTGCCCGCTTCTTCCGAGGAGGCGCCTACAAGCCGCGCACCTCACCCTATACATTTCAAGGGCTGGCTGAGGAGGGCCTGCAGATTCTAGCGGAAGTCCGCGACCACTTCGGCCTGCTGATTGTTACCGAAGCCATTGATAACGAATCGCTCGAACTGGTGGAGAAGTATGCCGACGTCATCCAGATCGGCGCGCGCAACATGCAGAATTATTCGCTGCTGAAGCGCGCCGGCAAGGCGCATAAACCTGTGCTGCTAAAGCGGGGCATGTCAGCCACCCTGGAAGAATTGCTGATGGCGGCCGAATACATCATGAGCGAGGGCAACTACAACGTAATCCTGTGCGAGCGCGGCGTGCGCACCTTCGCCGACCATACGCGAAACACTCTCGATCTCAGCATTGTGCCGGCCGTGCAGCGTTTGAGCCACTTGCCCATAATTGTCGATCCCAGCCACGGGACCGGCAAGCGCAATAAGGTGACGCCACTGTCGCGAGCCGCGGTTGCCGTGGGCGCCGACGGATTGATCATCGAAGTCCACCCTGACCCTGACCACGCTCTGAGCGATGGCAACCAGTCGCTGTTTCCGCAGCAGTTCGACGAGTTGATGGTTGAGGTCCGCCAGATCGCGAATGTGCTTGGCCGCTCCCTCGCCGAGCCTGTTGCTAAGGCGGTAGCGCGCCGCGGCAATGTAACCGCTGGATCGGCCGCTGCTCGCTGATGTGGATCGCCTCGTTGTGGCTGAAGCAGTTTTCGGCGCGGCAATGGCAGGCTGCACTATGCGCGATCTTGTTCACGCTGGGCGCGCCTGGCTGCCATCAACGGCCGACCGTCGAGCCCGGCTACCACGAATACGCTTACGTCACCAACGGCGAAAGCAACTCAGTCAGCGTTATCGATCTGCTTCAGCTTCGTAACATCAAAACCATCGCGGTGGGCGCAGGTCCAACCGGTATCGCCGCCAGCCCCACCCGCAACGAAATCTACGTGGCCAATGCTGAGTCCAACAACATCACCATCATTGACGCGGAGCGCAATGTAGTCGCGGCGACTATCGGCGTTCATCGCGCGCCTTACTTCGTTTCGGTCTCGTCGGATGGAAAGCGTGCTTACGTCGCCAACTCCGGTTCGGCCAATGTTTCGGTCATCGATCTTGCCAAGCGTGCCGTGATTGCGACCATCCGGGTCGGCGGTGCACCGGGTCTAGCAAAAGTCTCGCCTGACGGAAAGCTGGCTGTGGTCAGCAATCGTGCCGACAATTCCGTTTCCATCATCGATACGCAAAAACTTGCAGTGCGCAGCAGGGTTCCTGTGTGTCAGCAGCCCCAGGATCTCGTTATTTTGCCCGACTCGAGCAAGGCATTCGTGGCGTGCCCCGGGTCGAACCAGGTCGCCTCTGTCGATCTGACATCAGACCGGATGCTAACGCTGCTCGATGTCGGCAAGATGCCGGTGCAGCTTGCATTGAAGCCTGATGGTGGCGAGCTGTTCGTCAGCAACTTCGGCAGCAACAATTTCTCCATTGTTGAGACAGGAAACAATGAGGTAGGCGGCAGCTACCTGATCGGCGACGAGCCTACGCGCGGAATTGTTACCTCCGATAACGGCTTGCTCTATGTCAGCAATTTCGGCGCCGACACGATCAGCGTCTATGCGATTGACGAAGGCCGCGTAATTGGCGCCGTGCAGGTGGGTAGCCATCCGGATGGGCTGGCGCTGACCCCCGACGAAGAGCATTTGTTGGTGGTGGATTCGCGCTCCGGAGATGTGGCTGTGGTGCGCACGGTGAAGACCCGCGACAATTCCAAAATTAGTGCCGAGCGCGCGCTGGTCACGCTGATTCCCGTCGGCAATCAGCCTAATGACATCGTGATCAAGGCCTTCCAGGTGGGAGCGATGAAATGAGAACGAGCTGTTTCGGGGTTTCATGATTCTTCTTGGATTCATCACGCGCGGGAGATCTCGGCACGAAGAAGTGCGTTTTCGATGACCCTGGAGGGTCGGCTCCGACTTGCGGGGAATTCCGCTGAGCATAGATTGGCTTTGCTCTCATGCTGATTCGCGAACACGTTCCTCTGGCTCCCTTCACCACGCTCGGTGTCGGTGGTCCGGCCCGCTATTTCGCCGAGGCCACGAGTGAATCCGAGGTGATCGCAGCGGTGGAGTTCGCCCGCGCGCGCCAGTTGCCGTTGTTCGTTCTGGGCGGCGGGAGCAACGTCGTCGTCGCGGATGCGGGCTTTGCGGGCCTGGTGCTGAAGGTCGGCATTGTTGGCTCATTGAATTCCACAACGCCGCACCACGACCCGGTATTCACTGCGGGCGCTGGCGTGGAGTGGGACACCCTGGTGGTGCGCACGGTGGACGCAAACTGCGCTGGCATGGAATGCCTGAGTGGGATTCCGGGCACTGTCGGCGGCACACCGGTGCAGAATGTCGGAGCATATGGTCAGGAAGTATCGGAGACCATTCGCGAAGTAAGGGCTCTCGACCTGCAATCTCTGCAAGTCCGGACGCTGTGCAACGCGGAGTGCGGTTTCACCTACCGCTCCAGCATCTTCAATACCACGGAGCGCGATCGCTACATCATCCTGCAGGTATCGTTCGCGCTGCGACAGGGTGGAAAGCCGAGTATTCGCTATGCCGACCTGGAGAAGTTCTTTGCACGGCTTGCAGGCGATCCGACGCTGGCGGGAGTCCGAGCGGCCGTGCGCGAAATTCGCCACCGCAAGGCGATGCTCATCGTGCCCGGCGATGAGGATGCGCGCAGCGTAGGCTCGTTCTTCAAGAATCCTATCGTGCCGCAAACTTTCTTCGAAGAGTTATCGGCGCGACTGAAGTCGGGTGGCCTGCAACTACCCAGCTATCCCGCCAGCATCGGTTTTCGCAAACTGCCCGCGGCTTGGCTGGTTGAACTGGCCGGATTCACCAAGGGCTATAGCAAGGGTGCGGCGGGCATCTCGAGGCGGCACGCGCTGGCGATCGTCAATCGCGGTGGAGCTACTGCCGCCGACATCATCGCCCTGAAAGAGGAAATCCAAACTACCGTGCTGGATGAGTTTGGGATTGAGTTGCAACCTGAGCCAGTGTTTGTGGGATTCTAGCTAATAACTCTTAACAACCTCTGGCACGCGTGTGTGCCACTGCGTCGCCTGCTCATACGCATGAGCAAGGCGCAGCACATTCGCATCGGCTCCGGGCCTGCCGGAGATTTGCAATCCCACGGGCAAGCCTTCCCGTTGGAATCCACATGGGACCGATACGCTGGGCCAATACAGCACGCTGAAGGGCGAGGTATTCCGTAGCAGGTATTTCGTTTCGAAGGGCCGCAGCTCATTGATTCCGAGCGCTTCAAGGTCCGAAATTCGAGGCGCTGCCACCGGAACTGTTGGCGTGATAACTACGTCAACCTGCTTGAATAGCTCTTCGGCCTTGTGCCTCTCGTCGTTTAGGACCCGCCAGTCGCGAATATAATCGGTCGCGCTGATGCCCGCACACTTCAGGATTCGAGGCAGCGTGTGCGGCTGGTAGAGCTCCGGAGTTTTGGTCACCATGGCCTCGTGATACTCGTAGATCTCGGCGTTGAAAATGGTGCGGTGCGCGCCCGCCTGGAGCTCTACTTCGGCGACACGCGCCACTAGCGTCTCGATGACCGCGAGCGCTTCTTCCACACGGGTGTCCACCTCGGGCTGCAAATCGTCCCAAAAACCTTTGCGGGGAATTCCGACTTTCAGTCCGGTCACGCTGTCGTCGAGCGTAGCCCAATCATTGGGCCGGGCAGAGCCTGTTTCGGCCACAAGCGCACCGAGCAGAAGCGTGGCATCCCGCACCGTGCGTGTCATTGGCCCAACCGTATCGAACGATGTGGAGAACGGGATGACTCCCTTGCAACTCAGCAAGCCCGCGCTGGGACGATGCCCGACAATGCCGCAAAGCGCTGACGGAACGCGAATCGACCCGGCCGTATCGGTTCCGATCGCAGCAACGCATAGTCCTGCCGCAACCGCTGCAGCCGAGCCGGACGAAGATCCTCCCGTGATGCGGTCCTGATCCCAAGGATTTTTCACGGGGCCGAAGGCGCTCACGATCCCGCTGACGCCAAACGCGAATTCGTGCAAGTTCAACTTGCCGATTATCACCGCGCCTGCCTGCTTTAACTGGCGAACTAACGTAGCGTCTTCCGCCGGGACCCGGTCACGAAATTGATTGCTGGCCGCCGTGGTGCGAACGCCCGCCGTATCGAGGAGATCTTTCAACCCGATGGGGATGCCATGCAAAGGCCCGCGCCAGCGGCCTCCCATTACCTCAGATTCAGCCTGCCGCGCCTGCTCCAGCGCAGACTCTGCCATGACGGTTATAAAAGCATTCAGAGCAGGGTTCAGCCGCTCGATGCGCGCGAGGCACGCGCGCGTAAGTTCCAGCGGCGAAAGCTTGCGTGTGCGAATCTGTTCAGCGGCCTCGGTGAGGGTGAGCATGGGATTGGTCACCTGAATTCTTTGAGCTCTGCAGGTTTTCGCTTCAACTGCCGGCGCCAGAAGAAATAGAATGGCGCGCCAAGGAAGACAATGGCAATACCGATCAGCGTTTCTTTCGGGCGGGTCACCACGGAGTTAAGCGCCCAGGCTCCAGCCACCAGCACGTACAGAGCCGGCAAATAGGGATAGCCGGTGCAGCGGTACGGCCGCGGCAGCTCAGGCCGCGTACGCCGCAGCACGAACAATCCCGCTACCGCCGCCGTGTACGACAGCACCATCATAAACATGACGTACGTGTAGAGCTGATCGAAGGTGCCGCTGAGGGCCAGTACCGCCGCCCACGTGCTCAGCGAAATCAAGCTGAAGGCCGGTGTGCGGTGACGCGGATGCACGCGTCCCATGGCATGAAAGAAGACGCCGTCGCGAGCCATGGCAAACGAAACCCGCGCGCTGCTGAGTATGGCGCACGACATCGCACCGAAGCACGAGAGTGCGATCACGGCACTGAGCCAGAGGGCGGCGCTGCCTCCTAATAGCGCAGCCGCTGCGGCGTGCGCGATGGTTTCCTGCTTGGCGACTGCTGTGATGGGCAGCGCGTAAAGATAAACCGCGTTCACCGCGAGATAGATGACGCCGACCAGGAGCACTCCCATCACCATGGCGCGCGGCAGCACGCGCTGCGGATTCTTGATTTCACCCGCCACCCAGGTGACGTAGACCCAGCCATCGAATGCCCAGAAGACGCCGATCAGCGCGACGCCAAAGCCGGAGATCATCTGACCTAGCGACATCGGTTGTCCAACTGGGATATTGACGGCATAGTTCGACCAATGGCCGTGGCCAATCGCCAGGCCGAGCACGATGAAGAGCCCTATGGCCGCGAACTTTGCCCAAGTCGCGACGTTGATCAGTGTCGAGCCGCGCTTCAGTCCGAGCACGTTGATCGTAGTTAGCAGAATGATGGAACAGATGGAGACGATGTGGCCACGTGTGAGCGTCCATCCGAAAATCGTCGCAACCGGAACATGAGCCGACGCCAGGGGCAGCACCGCTCCGAAGTATTCGGCAAAGCCAACCGCGAGCGCGGCAATGGTGCCGCTCTGGCCGACGGTAAAGATCATCCATCCGTAGAGAAATGCGGGGAACTCGCCGTAGGCCTCGCGCAAATAGACATATTGTCCACCCGCCTCGGGAAACATCGCTCCCATCTCGGCAAAGGCGAAGCAGGCCAGCAGCGAGATGAGTCCGCCTGCCAGCCACACTCCGAGGAACAGCCAGGGTGTACGCACAGCGGAGGCAATCGGCCCTGCGGTAAGAAAGATGCCGGAGCCAATGATGCCGCCGGCCAGCAGCATCACCGAATCTGTCAGCGAGAGGCCCCGCACCAGCGAGGGCTCGTGATGCGCCGCGACGGCGGATTGCGCTGTGGTCTGCTGTGCCATCGGATCAGCCGATTCCGAGGTCCTCGGGCATTTCGAGCGGCGTGCCGCAGACCCGGCAGATTACAGCCGCGCAGTCGCCGCAGGTAAGCGGGTCGTCCACCTCGCGCGCGCAGTTGGGACAATACAGTTCCGGCGAATGCGCCGAGCCGTTGGTAGGTGATTCGGGTGTCTGAGTCATCTGTCCCGGAGACTGTAGCATAGGTGACTTGCGGAAAAACAACTCGACGGGTCAGTAGTTGGCCCAGTCTGCGGATTGGCGGCCACCTGGAAGTAGAGCGATGAGAAGCGCATTTCTCGTTACCAATGAACTGATGGCTTCTGATTGACCAATGATGGAGAAGCGGTAGGCAGAGTAGCCACCGCATTCTCGCTCCAGTCTCAACTACGCTTCAATGCATGCGACGGCGATTTCTCATTGCGGCAATGCGAGGATGAACTGCTGAAGCAGCGCTCTTCGGTGAGGACCCGGTTTGCGCTCGTCGCTCGGGGTGACACTTAACATCGCACAACTGACTACCGGCAACTGACAGCTGACCCGTTGTTCCTGATCTGTGCCTCCTTCGCTTACAATCAATCGGCCGCATGGACCGAGTCTTAACTTCGGCTGCATTACGCAAACTCCGTCGCGCCCTTCTCGCGTGGTACGACGAAAATCGTCGCGACCTGCCCTGGCGGAGTGACACCGATCCCTATCGCGTATGGGTGTCGGAGATCATGCTGCAGCAGACCCGGGTGGCCGCTGTACTCGAACGCTACTCGCGATTCATGCGCAGATTTCCTACGGTTCGAACCCTGGCTGCGGCCCGTGAGGCTTCTGTCTTGGCGCTGTGGAGCGGCCTCGGCTATTACCATCGCGCGCGGCGCCTGCATCAGGCTGCAAGGCTCATTGCGCGCGAGCGCAAGGGGATCTTCCCCCACACGGCGGAAGGGTGGCGCACGCTTCCCGGTATCGGACGCTACACTGCGGCGGCAATCGCAAGCATCGCCTTTGGAGAAGCCGTCGCCGTCGTGGACGGCAATGTAGAGCGCGTGCTGGAGCGCGTGTTTGGCGGAGTCGAGGGAAGGGAAGACGCGTGGCAGCGTGCTGAATCGCTGCTCGACCCTGAGCGCCCCGGTGACTTCAACCAGGCCATGATGGAGTTGGGCGCGACCGTCTGCACGCCGCGGATACCGCAATGCCCAACGTGTCCACTGCGCGTGTGGTGCGCCTCGCGTGGAGCTGTGAATGCTCGGCCGCAATTGATGCGGAAGCGCAAGCACCTCGCCTACGGACTGGCGCGGATGAGCGGTTCAGTCCTTCTGGTTCAGCGTCCGGCCGGCGTCTCGCTTATGGCGGAGATGTGGGAGCTGCCGATTTGTCCGGATGCTCAACCCGATGGAAACGAGCCACTAACAACCTTGCGTCATGCCATCACCGATACCTACTACAGCGTCTCTGTGTTCGCGGTCCTGCCGGAGTACCTTCATATTCTGGAATCCAATGCTCGATGGTTTGACCGCCGGCAATGGGAACGCTTGCCGCTGACTGGGCTCGCCCGCAAAATCCTTCGCCGTCTGGTCGGATGAGTCCAGCGTGAGTCCGGTTGAATCTAATTCGTGGCTGGGGATTCTCGGAGGTCTAATCGATGGCTGCATTAAACGCGGGTGTACTCGCTCCCGATTTCACTCTGCCGACTGTGCAAGGTGGGAAGGCATCGTTGCGGGAGGCTCTTGCCAAGGGTCCGGTTGTGCTGGTGTTCTTCAAAGTGAGCTGCCCGGTTTGCCAATATGCTCTGCCTTTTCTGGAGCGCATGTTCCAGGCGAATCGAGCCGCGGACGTCACCTTCCTCGGGGTTTCGCAAGATAAGGCCAAGGACACGAAGGCGTTCCTGCGCGAGTACGGCGTCACTTTTCCCGTCGTGCTCGACGATCCAGCTAACTATCGCACCTCGAACGCTTACGGCCTGACCAATGTGCCCACGATTTTCTATCTTGCTCCCAGTGGCGAGATCGAAGTTTCCTGCGTCGGCTGGTCTAAGTCCGAAGTCGAAGCCATCAACCGGAAGCTAGCCGAGCATCGCGACCAGCTGCCCGCTTTGCTCTGGCGCAAGGGCGAAGACATTCAAGACTTCCGCGCCGGTTGAAGCTCCAAGAATTGATCCGCGGTCGCGGATCTGAACACTAATTTGTCATCCTGAGCGGAGCACGAGCTTTTTTGCTCGTGCGGAGTCGAAGGACCCCTATGGCCACCATAAAGGCCGCGTCAGCTACCTGGGGGCTTCGGCTCGCGTTCGCAACGGCAGCGAACGCTTTCTCAGCACGACACCGCAATTGCTCTCCTCCTCCATACCTTTTCGCGTAGAATGATGAGTTTCTACATTCATCCCTGACTACACCGGAGATTTCCTCATGCGCAGAACCGCACTGCTTGCCGTCATCATTTCCCTGACAGCAGCTCTATCCCTCGCTCAGAGTTCCGCGAAACCTACCATCCCCGTGCCGCGTGTCGCTGCGCTTCCTCCAGCCGCCGAACAAGCAATGGCCTCCGTCGATCCGGAGAAGATTCGCGCGCAGGTGAAGTTTCTGGCCAGCGATCTGCTGGAAGGCCGCGGCACCGGCGCGCGCGGAGGCGACATTGCCGCCGAGTACATTGCCACGCAGTTTGCGTTGTATGGACTGCAGCCGGCCGGCGACAACGGCAGCTACCTGCAGAAGGTGGCGATGCTGGGCATTGCCACCCAGGATGACACCACATTCGCTCTCATTCCTGACAAGGGCGCGCCCATGAATTTGCGCAATCGCGTGGACTTCGTCGCCATGGACGAAACCACCAAGACGGTAGACGACGTGGACGCTCCCATCGTGTGGATGGGGTACGGCATCGACGCTCCCGAGTTCAACTGGAACGATTACAAGGACCTCGACGTGAAAGGCAAGGTTCTGCTGATGATGGTCAACGAGCCGCCTTCGGACGACCCCAAGTTTTTCGGCGGCAAGGCGCTCACTTACTATGGCCGTTGGACCTACAAGTACGAGCAGGCGGCGCACATGGGAGCCGCCGGCGTCATCCTCATTCACAAGACCGACATGGCCAGCTACGGTTGGAATGTAGTTCGCAACTCGTGGTCGGGTGAGCGTGCCTACCTGCGTGACGACCCGGCTCCCAAGTTGCAGGTCGCCTCATGGATTCAGCTTGACGTTGCCGCCAAACTTGCCGCGGATTGCGACATGAACCTCGACGCCATGATGGCGGCAGCGCAGAAGCCGGGCTTCAAGGCCGTCCCGTTGCCCGCCAGGCTGAAGGCCCACATTGTCAGCACAGTGCGGCCGTTTAACTCTAGTAACGTAATTGCCAAACGCGAGGGTTCCGATCCTGCGCTGAAAGACGAAGCTGTCATGTATAGCGCGCACTACGATCACCTGGGCATTGTGCCCGGCATGGCGGGCGACAACATTTATAACGGCGCGCAGGACAATGCCACCGGTGTCGGCATTTTGCTGGAGATTGCGCGCGCTTTTGCGGAAGCGCCGCAAGCGCCGAAGCGTTCGGTTTACTTTGCCTCGGTCACGGCGGAAGAGCAGGGGTTACGCGGTTCCGAGTATCTGGGCCTGCATCCCCCGATTGCGGCGAAAAACATTTCGCTCGACCTGAACTATGACGATGTCCCACCGCTCGGAATGCCGGAGCAAGTGAACGTGTCGGGCGCCGAGCGCACAACGTTCTATCCCACGGTCGAGAGCACCGCCAAAGAGTTTGGCCTGGCGATTGTGCCTGACTCGCAGCCCGGCGCTGGACACTACTATCGCTCCGATCACTTCAGCTTCGCGCGCGCAGGCGTACCGGCGTTCTCTATTGACGAAGGGGACAAGTACCAGGGTCATGACGCCGAATGGGGCAAGCAGCAGGCCCGCGAGTATGTTGCCAAGCATTACCATCAGCCCAGCGATGAGTACTATCCGGAGATGGATTTTCGCGGCGACGCGGTGATGGCGCAGTTCGGAATCGCGCTGGGATGGCAGGCGGCGAATCAGCCGGCAACGGTAGGCTGGCAGCCCGGCGATGAGTTTGCGAAGGCGAGGGGAAGCAAGTAACAACTAGCTATCAGCTATCAGCCCTGCAACGCTGGGTTGTCATCCGACTCCGCGCCCGCCCGACCCGCAAGAGAAGCAGTCGGAAATTTTCTTCACAGATGCTCCGTCCAGGATGACAATTCACTGGCCGAAGGCTGAGTGCTGAAGGCTGATTGCTTCCTACTGCAAATGCCGCATCCGGAAGGGAATCTGCACCACCGCTTCCAGCGCAACCGGCTCGCCGTTCTTGGTGCCGGGGCGGAAGCGCCAGCGCGCCAGCGCGCGCACCGCGTTCTCATCGAGGCGGGAGTCCAGGCTGTCGAGCACTTTGATGTCGTCCACAGTGCCGTCGGCACGGATCACCGCATATAGCGTGACCGTGCCTTCCACGTGGTCGCGCAGGACGTCCGGCGGATAAGCGGGATCAACCTTCATAGTGGCCACTGGCGCGGTGATCAAACCTTTGTCGGGAGTTTCTTTCAGCTCTGCGAAGCGGATGATCCAACTTCCGGTCGCCGAGGTCAGGTTGGGCATGTTCATGATAAGCGAGAAATAGCGTCTCGCGCCGAAGACCCGCTTCTCGATGCTGGCGTCCGGGTCATCTGACAATGTGGGAGGTGGGGCTGGAGGCTGCCGGTCATGGATGCTGGGCAGCGATGGTCGCATGGCTTCGGCGATCATCCGTTTGCGAGCTTCCATGTCTGGGTTCGAGGCGGGTGGCTTGGCGGGTGTTCCCGCGATGGCGGAAGTCGCAGCTCCCGGCGGAGCAGCCCCGACCGTGATACCCGGAGGCAGACCGTTTCCCGCACCCTTGCCCCTGCCGCCGCTGGCATCGTTGCCGGTACCAACAATGTTGGGCGTGCCGGGTGCGTCAGGCTTGCCGCCGGGCGAGGCGTGAAATTCGCCGCTGCGATTACCGCTGGGCACACTGATCGGCCCGCGCACGTCAGCCGGACTCAGTCCCAGCGCGATCAATTGCCCTTGTCCCTGCGACGCCGGAAGGTTCTGCACGTCGGGCGGCGGTGGAACATTCTTCGCGCCGTTGTCGCCGACTCCACTGGCCCGCTGCACCGGCACCGGCAGTTTGGGAGCCGCTACCTGCGGCTGCATTTGGGCCATGTTGAGCTCTCCCTTTTGCAACTTCAACTGGTCGGGAGATAACGGAGGCTCGACTACCGAAGGCTGCGGCAGCGTGGGCAGTTGCAACTTTGATTTGAGCTGTGAGACATCGGCGGTCGGCCCAACGACTTGCACGTCGAACTGCGGAACCTTCAACTGCGAAACGGAACGCGCCGAAGCAGCGATTGGTTGGGCCGCGGGCACGGGGGTCCAGGCAACAATGTTGGGTAGCTTTACGTCGTGATCCAGCTTAACCTTGGGTGGCGTGACGATGGTTTGGTGATTATTGTCCGGCTCCGGCGGAACAGACAGGATCTCCTGTTTCGCCAGCTTGGGCGCGCCCTTACGCGGCTTCACCGGCGCTTCACTGGCGGTGTTGATGGGCGGCAGATACTCGCTAACGGGGTAGTACTCGACCTTGGTGTTTTGAAATGGCGACTGGAGTTTGAGCGCCCGGTTGAAAAATGGCAGTGTGCAGACGAGATAGAGCACAATGACGAAGGCAATGTGGCCGGCGTACGACTCGGCGAAGCGGTAGGCGTCGACGCCGGTGCGAATGAAGTATCCCGGCCGCAAGGTAACTGGCTGGGCGGTGATCTCGACGGGCGCGGGCTCGCGGTGCAGAAGAAGATCGCCGAGATTGCGGAAGAAGACGCGATACCACGGCTCCAGTTCAAACCGCAGCACCGGAGGTCCCGGGAGCAGCGAATTTGCGCTCTCTGGGATAGCGGGACCGCTGGTTGAAGGATCGCGCTGGGGCCTGGTTGCGGTACTGTCCGACATCATCCTCGACCGTGGAGCAAGTACTCGGATTATAGCGGAAAACTGAGCCTGCGGCAGGGGTGTAACCGAGATGCAAAAGTTGCTCTTCCGCTAACCTGAAGCGGCATGCAATGATGGATGACCACAGGAGCGGACATGATCTGGAGATGTGTGGTTTTGGCAGCCGTCACGTGGCTGGTGCCTTTGGCGCCGGCAGAACCGTTGTCTGCTGCGGCGATCCGGCAGACGGCGAAAACCACCGCTCCGGCAGACGATCCCTCCGGAATGTACACCTTTTTGCGTGAAGGTGAGTTCGTGCAGCTCACGGTGGAAGACGGCAAGGTGTCGGGCTACGTTTCGCGCTTTGGAGACACGGACAGCGACAAGGGCCAGTTCATCGACCAGTTCTTCGATAAGGCCAGCCTGACGGGCGATCATCTGTCGTTCAATACCAAGACGGTGCACGGCGTCTGGTACGACTTCAACGGAGTGATCACGATAACAACGGGTAAACAGCCCGGCCAGGAAGACTACCGCGTAATCAAGGGCACGCTGGTGCAGCATGCAACCGATGCCAGCAATAAAGACAAAACCAACCAGCAACATGTCGAGTTGAAATCGTTCCCGCAAGACCTGAGCAAGCCGTAGGACAGCACCCGTCAGCTGTCAGCCAGTCAACTTCGCCCGTCCGCAAGGTTCGCTACAGGCTTCCCCTCACCGGACCAATGTGGATGCTGCCGTTAACATTGCTGATTTCGATTCGCGTTCCACCTCCGCCCAGGGTGCCATTGAGGTTTTTACCGACATATCCGCCTTGCACCTGGAGAGGGAAGTCCGATCTGATGCCGCCGCTCACGGTGCTGGCTTTGACGTCCGCATTCGGCGAATCAGGCAGGCCCAGTTCGATAGCTCCATTCACCGACTTGAGCTTGATCTCGCGGACGTTATTCAAGGAAGCATAACTTGCTTCGATTCCGCCATTGACGGTGGACAGCTCGGCACGCCCGGCCAGGTCGTCAACCCGCAGTTTGCCATTGATCAGGTTTGCACTTACCTCACCACGGATCTTCTGCACGGTGAGCGAACCGTTCACCAGGTTGATGCGATCCAGGCGCGCATTCTGCGGCACATGTAGTTGGTAACGCACGGACGCAGGGTTGTTGTTGGTATGGCCCTCCGGATAATGAGTCTTAATTTCCAGGGAATCGCTGGTCGAGTTGACGTCGATCCGAGCTTCGTCGAGGCGCTGTTGATCGCGCGCCGTCTTCACCGCGTCAATCTGTACCTCGTCGCGGTCCCAGCCGGTGATTTCGACATTACCATTGATGTTCTCCAGCGAAACCCGCCCGTTGGCGGAGAGAGGGACGGTACGATGGAAATCCTGCGTGACCTGTGCGGAGGATGGGACTGCTAACAGCAGCGCCATCGATCCTAGAATTATTGTTCCCAGAGCTGCATGTTTACGAAGGTTGAACATAGTGCCTCCTGTCGCGGGTTAGACGAGAGAGGGATACGAAGGGTTATGAAGTGTTTTCCGGCCCGGAGCAGGCCGCCTGGGCTTGCCCTGTGACGCTGGTTTGCGTTTTGGCCCGCGATCAAGGGCCCTTCGCGAGCGAACTCGATCGGAGATCCAGCATGAATACTGTATACTCGGCAGTCCAAAGCGAGAATGTCGAGCCCATGGCACCACGTCACCTCGGGACTCGAGTGAGCAATTTCCATCTATGGGTCTGTCCGTTGCCATTGTCGCTATGAACGAAGAGGCCATTATCGGCCAAACCTTGGAGAGCGTGCGCTGGGCCGATGAAATTGTCCTGGTGGACTCTGGGTCAACGGATCGAACCTGTGACATTGGGCGCGAATACGGCGCCAAGGTCTTGCTGAAAGCGTGGTCAGGATTTTCTCCGCAGAAAACGTTCGCCTTCGAGAACTGTACCCAGGACTGGATCTTGTCGCTGGATGCCGACGAAGTAGTTACGCCTGGACTGGGGGAGGAAATTCGGAGCGTGATCGGGAAGCCCGATGCGCTTAACGGATACTGGATACCGCGCAAAAACCTGTTTATGGGAAAGTGGACCCGATTCGGAGGATTTTATCCTGATCCCAAGCTGCGGCTTTTTCGCCGTGGTCGCGGATTGATGACGGGTGCCGAACCGCATCCCCGCATTGACTTGAAACCGGAGTTTGATCAAAAGACTGGACGTCTGAAGAACGCGATGGTCCATGATGCGTATCCCACATTGTCGTCTTATATGGCCCACATGAACACTTATTCTTCGGCCGGTGCAAAAGCAGCGGTGGCAAATGGCTATCGCGGCTTCAGCATTTTCAACATCGTCGTACGGCCGATGGCAACGTTCATCTACAACTACTTCTTGCGCCTGGGATTTCTCGACGGGCGTGAGGGCTTGCTGCTGCACCTTTACCATGCGGTGTACGTATCCAACAAGTACGCCAAAGCGTGGGAGCCAACGAGAGCCGGTTCCTCCGCGAAAGACGAATCCTAAATCTTCGAATTCGGCCCGCGTGGCAGATCTGGCGGCTTCACGAAGGTCAATCAAGATCACGCCAAGCTTATACTTGTGCTGTAAGCCGTTTTGGCCGACTACAGCGGAGCTGAATTTAAGACGAGGATGTCAACGGTCAGCGTAATTGCGACAGTTCTGAATGAAGAAGCGGACATCGACGTTCTGGTCTCGAGCCTTGTCCGCCAGACGCTCGAGCCGGCAGAGATCATCCTCGTCGATGGCGGATCTACCGACGGTACATGGGAGCGGTTGCAGGCCGAAACCCTGGTTCATGCAAATCTGAGAGTCATTCGAGATCCGAGTTGCAGCCTGAAGGAGTCGCCGGGGCCGATTGCTCGCGGAAGGAACGTTGGCATTGCTGCCGCGTCCTCGGAGGTGATTGCCTGTGCAGACGCCGGTTGCGTTTACGACACGGACTGGCTGGCGAGGCTTACGGAACCTATTCGCAACGGGCAAGCCGAGTATGCGCTTGGTGGATCCTGCCTGGATGCTGATGGGCCCACAACGTGGGACATCGCGTCAGCGCCTTTTTTTGGAATCAAGCTTGACCCAAGCCAGAGAACGAAGTCATGCACCGCTCGTTCCATGGCCTTTCGGAAGGACTTATGGCAGCGGGTGGGCGGTTTTCCTGAGACCAGTCTTACCGAGGACAGTCTCTTCGATCAACGCGTCCGCGCAATCGTACAGCCAGCCTTTCCGGAACGCGCCAAGGCCCGTTACCGACCGCATCATAGCCTGAAGACTGCTCTCAGAGACCTCGGGCGCTACGCAACCCTCGACGGGGTGATGGATATTAGGCGAGGGCGTCTGTTGCGAAACCTTGCGCGCTGCCTGGCGGAGGTGATTGCAGTCGCGCTTCTGTGGCGTACGGTCATCCCGCTCCTGTGCGTGCTGCTATTGGAAATTTATTTTGCCTTTCGGCTCGACTGGCAAAGCTTTCCCGGAAAAACTTCAATCCGGCAGTTGAGCGCCAGACTCTTGTTCTCTCTGATCGTTCCCTGGTTAGTCACGCTGAATCACATCATGGGCGCACTCACCAAGACCAACCAGCCTAACCGGCAAAACGCGGCGGGCTGAACCCGGAAGGGTTTCACACGAATTTAGCTGCTTGTCGCACAAGACCGCCCTCTATTGTGCCAACGCGGCTGTGCGCAAGAAGTCGTAGTTGCCCGCAGGGCTCAACTCGATTTCCCGCACTCGCTTGGTGTGCACCAGAACGTTATCGAGATACCAAAGATTGATGTACGGCAGGTCGTCCGCGATAATGCGCTGCACCTCGTCATAGATCAATTTGCGTTTCTGCTGGTCGATAGTGCTGCGGCCTTCACGGATCAGCTCGTCCACCCGCGGGCTGGAGTAGAAGGTGCGGTTGGCTCGCTTGGGTGCGAAGCTGCCGGAATCAAAGATGTGCTCGAAGATGTCAGGATCGAGATTGCTGCCTCCGACCCAGCGCAAGGAATGTATTTGATAAGCGCCTTTCGTGACGTCCGCGAAGAAGGTTGCAAACTCAAAGGTGCGGATATCGAGCGCGATGCCAACTTCACGCAATTGCTGCTGCAATACCGCTGCCAGCAGCCGCGTCGACTCGTCAGTGGAGGTTTTCATCGTAAACTGGAACCGAATGCCGTTCTTTGCCGGGTAGCCTGCGTCATCCAGAATCTGCCGCGCCCGTGCTGGGTCGTAAGGGTACTTCGCAACGTCAGCGTCGTAGGCCCAGTGCTGGGGCGGTAGGACGCTGTAGGCAGGGCGCGCCTGGTCGCGCAGCAGGTAATGAATAATCGGCTCCACGTTGATGGCATACGCGATGGCCCGGCGGACACGAACGTCCTTTAGGATGGGATCGCGCAGGTTCATGGCAAGGTAGGCGTAAATAGTGCCGGGCGTTTGTGTGACTGTGAGATCACGATCGCTCTCGAGAGCGACCACCGTGTCGGCCACCAAAGAATTCAGCGCGATGTCGGCGCTTCGTTTGCGCAATTCGAGCGCGCGAGTGGTGGCATCGGGAATTACCTTGAACTCCACCCGCTCCAGCTTGGCGGGCGTCGCCCAGTAGTCGGGATTGCGCTCGATCACTACTTCTTTGTCCATTTGCCCACGCACAAAGCGAAATGGCCCGGAGCCGATGGGCTGGCGATTGAAGTCATTGCCGCTGCCGTAAGGCACGATGCCAATCGCGCCGTCGGACAGGTTCCAAAGCATCGGCGCAAATGGCTCCTTCAAATGAAAAATGATGGTGTGGTCGTCAGGCGCTTCGATATGGTCGACAGGCGCGTAGGTGCTTGTTTTGGCGCTGCGGATTTTACCGCTAAGCAGCGAGTCAAACGTCCACTTGACATCGCGCGCGGTCAGGAGCTGGCCGTTGTGGAAGCGAACTCCGTGATGGAGATGAAAAATGTAGGTCTGCGCATCCGGTATTTCCCAGCTATCCGCCAGCCAAGGCTGCAGATTGAAATGATCGTCTCTGCGGACCAGCGAGTCAAAGAGAAGTTCGTCGATTCGCTCGGACTGCGCATCCACCCCAACGCGGGGGTCCAGATTCGTCGGACTGCTCTCGATGACCATGACCAGCGTGTTGGGATCGGGCTTATGCGAGCAAGCGGCGAGGAACAAAACCACAGAGACACAGAGGCAAAGAAACATTCGAGGCTTGAGTCTCGGGCGGCACCGGTTTCGCAGCCGCCGTTTAAGTTTGCTTGATTTGTTGACTTCTTGTTCTTCTGTTTGTCTCGGTGTCTCTGTGTTAAATGACTCCTGGGTTCTCTCCGTGCCCTTCGTGGTGAAAAGGATTCTACACATAGGTTACTTTTCCCAGAATCGCCGGACGCTTAGCTCCGGTCGCAGAAGGGATATTGGACGGCAGGTGCCGCCAGGTCTGGTAGGCGAGCATCGCGAAGGCGACTGCTTCCTTGGCCTGCGAGGGGAGTCCGAAATCGTCGCTGGTGCGCACCCGCATTTTTAGAGGGGCCAGTTCTTGGCGAATCATTCGCATTAGGGTCAGGTTTTTCGTTCCGCCGCCCGAGACTACGAGTTCGCGAAAACGAACAGGCGGCTGAACCAGCGGCAATACAAACTTGCGTACGCCGATGCCAATGGAACGTGCCGTGATTGAAGTCGCGGTGGCGACAATGTCACGCTCATCAGCACGGCGGCAAAGTCGCAGAAGCTCGCGCACAAATTCGCGGCCGAATTGTTCGCGACCGGCGGTCTTCGGCGGCCTCTGCCGGAAGAATGGATTGCAGAGCAACTGTTGCAGCACTCGCTCGATGGGTTCGCCGCGGGCGGCGATTCGGCCGTTGCGATCGAAGGGGCGCTCGAACAAGTGCTGGGTGACGGCGTCGATCACCATGTTGCCGGGACCGGTGTCGAAGGCGACCACCTCCTCGGGAAGCGCGCGCGGTGGAATCGCAGTGAGATTGGCGATGCCGCCGAGGTTTTGCGCGATGCGCCCGTAGCGGCGATGCCGGTAGAGTGCATAATCGAGGAACGGCACCAGCGGTGCGCCTTTGCCGCCTGCAGCCATGTCGGCGGGACGGAAGTCGGAGACTACTGGCATACCTACGTTCGCCGCTATAATAGCCGCCTCGCCAGCCTGCCAGGTGCAAGCAATTCGGCGGCGAGGAAGAACGCCGGACTTCCCTGGTGATAGAGCGTCTGCCCGTGGCAACCGACGAGTTCACACTCCAGGCGTGCGCGTCGCTGCGCCGCGCGAATCGCGTCCGCGTAAAGCTCACCAAGAAGGAAATGCAGTCGCGACAGATCGGCGACGCTCATGGAAGCGGCGTTCATAGTTGCCAGGATGGTTCGTCGAATATTGGACGGATAGGGAAACTCGTAATGCGCCAGCAGTTCGAAGCGGGAACGAAAGCCGCGCCCTTGGATGCGCACCAGCGCGACGTTGATTCCGTCGGCCGAAGTGCCGCTCATCACTCCGGCGACGATCACTGAGGACCCTCGGTTATGTTTTGAAGGGGCACGCCTTCAGGCCTGGCGCAAAAACGTGTAAGTGAAGCAGCTTTAGCCGCTGAGGCGATGCTTGCAACGGGTAGTAAGGGCAAGAGCCCACGGCTCGAAATCATGAAACCTTCCTCAGGGGCTAACGCCCAGGTCTGTTGACACCGCGGCACGGCACAGCTAAGGCTGTGCCCCTTCAAAGACGAGCCGCGAGTGTACTGGCCCGCACTTCTTCGCTGAACTCCCATATGTTGCGGCGGAGCTTATCGACGATTTTTTGCGTCGGCATGGCAGACATACGTGACTTCAGCGCGCGTGACTTCTTCTTCGCTGCCAGTACCTTTCTTGACTTTTCCACGATCAGATTGGCGAACTTCTTATCATTCTCCGCTTGCTTATAAACCGCCTCGAATGCCCGCCAGACACTCTCTTCTTTCTGGCAGACGAGAAACATGTCGGCTCCGGCGCGAAGCGTCGCAACCGCGGCATCTTCGATTGACGCTGCTGCCAGCACTCCGCCCATGTCGAGGTCGTCGGTGATGGTCAACCCACGATAACCGATCTTCTTGCGCAGAACTTCGCTGATCCATTTCTTCGACAACGACGCCGGAGTGCGGTCACCCGTGACCTGAGGATAAGCCGCGTGGGCCACCATGACGAATGGCAATTCTCGCCGCAACTGGCGATAGGGAAGCAGGTCTTCACTCCACAACCGCTTCCAGCCTTTGTCAATCACGGGCAATTCGTTGTGTGAGTCAAGATTCGCTTCCCCAAGCCCGGGGAAGTGCTTGCCGCAGCCGAGAACCTTACTGTCACTGAGTCCGCGCAGGAACTCGCGAGTGTACAGGATCGTCTCCTTGGGGTCAGCGGAAACCGTTCGCGTGGTCAGTACATTTTTCGAGGGCTCCAACTGAAGGTCGAGCGTCGGCGCGAAATCGGTATTGAATCCCAGCGCCCGCACCTCTTCGCCGAGGATGCGGCCATGCTTACGAAACAGCGTCTTTGAGCCTGTAGCTGCCACCTCGGCGACGGCTGCCGCCGGAGCGATCACATCGCGCAGACGATCGACCGTTCCACCTTCCACGTCCACGCACAGAAACAGCGGAGCCGACACCGCCGTCTGCACCTCGCGCAGCAGCGCGTGCGTTTGGGCGGCTTCTTCGACGTTGCGCTGGAAGAGAATGACGCCGCCGGGATGCAGCGTGCCCAGCATCGATCGCAGGCGCGCCGACATCGTAGTTCCGCCGCATCCCATAACGAGCAACTGGCCAACTTGCTGGCGAAGGTCGAGTGTGCTTTTGGAAGCCATGGAGATATAGAAAAGTGTAACGCGAGGGATGAAAGAATTCAGGTGTGAAGAAAGTATGTGCTGCGCCCTCTTAGTCCAGGCCTATTGGCCCTCCAAACGTGCCAGACGCCGCTCGTGCGAATCCACAACACTTGCTAATTGCGTCACCGTTCCAGCCAACGTTGCCAACATTGAGGTGACACGCTCATGGCCCTCGGCGAGCCGGTCGATTCGCTCCGTCACCCGAGCCAGTTGTATAGCGTTCTGCTGCTGTTGTGCTGCAGTCTGCTGCTGCGATTCCTGCAGCTTGACAATATCATCGTACAGCCGCCCCAGTGCCGCCCAGACCTCGTCGAAGTTTTGAAATGCCATGTCGCCGCCTGCCCTTCGCCGCTGCTTGAACGATACCTTAAGAGTTTTCGCAAGTCTATCGGGAGAAATGTACCGCTCAGCACCATCGCCCTTCGTACACCCAATGAGGCTATCGATCAATTCCGAATAATCGGACGCAAAACCGAGTTAGGTGCCCGACGTCACTTGCGTTCGTCATATCCACCCTCGTCATTCCATCTGCTTCTTAAGCTCGTGTAGCAGGGTCAGCGCGTCCATGGGACTGATGCGGTTGAGGTCGGTCTCCTTGATGCGATCTACGATCTTTTGTGACAGTGGAGTAAAGATGGTGAGCTGCAACGGCGCAGTCTCCTGCGTTTCATCGTGCGCCAGATGTCTGACCGCATTGCGCTCGGCGCTCTCATGCTCGGCAAGCACCTCACGCGCGCGATTGACTACCTCGGCGGGCAATCCGGCGAGCTTGGCGACTTCGATACCGTAGCTCTTGTCGGCTGCTCCTTCCTCCACCTTGCGCAAGAAAACAATTCCACCGCCGCTCTCCTTCACCGAGACGTGATAGTTCTTCACGCCGCTGAGCCGGTCGGCCAACTCCGTCAACTCGTGATAATGCGTGGCGAAGAGTGTCTTGGCGCGGGTGTTGGCATGGATATATTCGATGGCGGCCCATGCGATCGCCAATCCATCATAGGTGGAAGTTCCGCGTCCAACTTCGTCGAGCAATATCAGCGATCGCGACGTCGCGGTATTGAGGATCGCCGCCGTCTCGGTCATCTCCACCATGAAGGTCGAACGCCCGCGCGCCAGGTTGTCGGCCGCGCCGATGCGGGTGAAGATGCGGTCAACCAGTCCCAGCGTGGCCGATCGGGCGGGAACAAACGATCCCATCTGTGCCATCAGCACGATAAGCGCAGCTTGCCGCAAGTAAGTGGACTTGCCTCCCATGTTCGGCCCGGTAATGACCAGGATCGAATGCGTCGTTCCGTTGAGATAGAGATCGTTGGGCACGAAGCGATTGGCGCCTCCGGGAATCTCCATCTGCTCGATCACCGGGTGACGCCCTTCAACAATTTCGATGTCCGCGCCGTCTTTAAACAGCGGACGGCAGTAGCTGCGATTCGCAGCAAGCGCGGCAAACGAAGCGAGCACGTCGATTTCCGCGAGCGCCAGCGCGGTCTGCCGAATGCGTCGCGCTTCGGCGGCAATCGCTGTGCGCAACTCGACGAACAGACGCCGCTCGATCTCGACCATCTTCTCCTGGGCGTCGAGTACCTTGACTTCGTACTCTTTCAGCTCCGGCGTGGTAAAGCGCTCGGCGTTAACCAGAGTTTGCTTCCGTTCATACTCCGCAGGCACAAGGTGCAGGTTCGCCTTCGAAATCTCGAGGTAATAGCCGAAGACGCTGTTGAACTTGACCTTCAGCGAACCGATGCCGGTGCGCTGGCGTTCGCGCTGCTCGATCTGCGCGATGTACTGCTTGCTATTTCGGCTCAGGTTGCGAAGTTCATCGAGTCCGGTATCAACTCCGGAGCGAATGACCCCGCCGTCAACCAGCGTGAGCGGTGGTTCGTCTTCGAGTGATGTTACGAGGCGATTGCGCAGGTCCGCCAGTTCATCGCATTGTGAGTGCAGCGTCAGGAGACGCTCAGCAGGGAAGTGCGACAGCGCCACGCGGACCGTCGGTAGCTTAGCCAGCGACGAGGCGAGAGCTAGCAGATCGCGCGGATTTGCCGTCTCCAGTGTCACGCGGCTCAGCAGCCGCTCCAGATCAAGAATGCCCCCCAGCGCGCGACGGAGCTCTTCGCGCGAAACCACGTCCTTCACCAGGCCTTCGACAGCATCAAGCCGCCGGTCGATCTCGCCAGCATCAATTGAAGGGCGCAGCATCCAGGCGCGCAGAAGGCGTTTGCCCATCGGCGTGATGGTGCAGTCCAGACAGCGGAAAAGCGTGGCATTATCAGCAGCGCCGGCGAACAGTGGCTCGATCAGCTCAAGATTGCGCACCGTGACCGCGTCCAGCACCAGGCAGTTTTGGCGTTCGTAGAAGCCAATGCGGTCGACGTGATCGAGCGAGCCGCGCTGCGTGGTGCGAACATAATGCAAGATGGCTCCGGCCGCGGTGGCCGCTGCCGATCGGTTTGCCAGCCCAAAGGCCTCAAGCGAGAGCACGCCGAAATGGTTTTCCACTTGCGGAATAGCGTAGTCGGGAGAGAAAACCCAATCGTCGAGAGGAGTCTCGGCCCAGGAGGCATTTTCCAGCGAAGCGATGCGCGGCGCCGATGCGGCTGTGGCTGTGGCAGAAGAGGCGCGGCTGCCTGGTTGATCGAAGAGGGGTAGCGACGAAGCAAACAGCACTTCACGCGGCCGGAGCACGAGCAATTCCTCGCGCACGCGCCGCTCGGCATCGTCTCCCTGAAATTCGGTGGCGCGAAATTCGCCGGTGGATAGGTCCAGCGCGGCGAATCCGAAAGCGTTTCCAGCCCGTGCCACGCAACCGAGGAAATTATTTTCTTCCGATCCGAGATGCGCGTCGGCTGCAGTGCCGGGCGTGAGCACACGCGTGACTTCGCGTTTGACCAGCGCCTTGGCCACGCGCGGATCCTCCATCTGTTCGCAGATAGCGACCTTAAATCCCTTGCGGATCAGCTTGGAAATATAGTTTTCGGCGGAGTGGTAGGGCACACCGCACATCGGTATCGCGATGCCTTTTTCCTTGTTGCGCGACGTTAGGGTGATCTGCAGTTCTTGTGATGCGACAACGGCGTCCTCGAAGAAAAGTTCGTAGAAATCGCCCAGGCGAAAGAAGACGAGCGCATTGGGATGTTCTTTCTTGATCGCGGCATACTGCCGCATCAGGGGCGTGGACGGCTCAGTCATCGGATTGGCGGGAATTGCGCGGATTATAACACTCGAGAGTAACCGAGCTCCCTGCGCGGAAGCGGTGATGAGTGTTACACTGCGAAGTTTTTCGAGGCAATCGTTTCCATGGCAAAGATTATCGGTTTCGAATGCAGTAAGTGCGGCACGACGTTCATGGCGGAGACAGCCCAAAATGTCTGTGCAAAAGATGGCGGTCCGCTGTACGTGCGGTACGACCTGGCGGCGGTTCGGCGGAACACCAGTCGTGAATCGGTCAATAGTGGACCGAAAAGCATGTGGCGCTATGCGGCCGTGCTTCCGGATGCAGAACCGGTGACGCTGGGCGAAGGATTTACGCCGATGCTGCCCAGCCGCAAGCATCCGAATCTGCTGATTAAGGACGAGGGACTGAATCCAACCGGCTCGTTCAAAGCGCGAGGCATGAGCGCTGCGCTGACTATGGCTCGTCATTATGGCCTCACAAAGCTGGCGGCGCCTTCGGCGGGGAATGCAGGAGGATCACTGGCCGCCTATGCAACAGCGGCTGGGCTCGAAGCATACGTCTTTATGCCGAAGGATGTACCGATCGCGAATCGGTTGGAGGTGGAAGCGAGCGGCGCGCATCTGACACTGGTGGATGGGCTCATCAGCGATTGCGGGCGAATGGTCGCCGAGCGCAAAGACAAGGAAGGCTGGTTCGATGTTTCGACCCTGAAGGAACCGTTTCGGGTCGAAGGCAAGAAAACCATGGGTTACGAAGTGGCAGAACAAATGGGATGGACTTTGCCAGACGCCATTCTTTACCCGACAGGAGGTGGCGTCGGGCTGATCGGCATGTGGAAGGCGTTTGAGGAAATGGAGGAGTTGGGTTGGGTCGGTAAAGGGAAGCGCCCCAAAATGATTTGTGTGCAGGCAGATGGTTGCGCCCCAATCCCTAAAGCATTACATGAAGGAACGGCCACGGCAGAAATGTGGCCGCAAGCGCATACCCTGGCCGCTGGATTGCGCGTGCCCAAGGCCTACGGCGACTTCATTATTCTTGACATTGTGCGCCAGAGCCACGGGACAGCAGTCGCGGTCAGCGACGACGAGATCATGGAGGCAGTGAGAGAGATGGCTTCGACGGAAGGCATCTTCGCGGCTCCCGAAGGAGGAGCTACACTCGCGGCCTACAAGCAACTGTTGCAGAGCGGAATTCTCAGAAGCAGGGACAAAGTGGTGCTGTTCAATACGGGTTCCGGCTACAAATACCTGGACGTGTTCGCGAAGTATTGGGGTGTCGAGGCCTTTACAGCGGCGATTAGGCTTCCGGCCTCGCGCAACATGGGAGGGATCATCGGGCCGTACTAGCAGCTCTCGGCCGTCAGCCCTCAGGCCGCTCTGCAGCACTACTTGCTGTCACCTTGAGCGCAGCAGGAGTTAATTGCTTACAGGGAGCAGAAAGCCCCTGCACGGGCGCGCCGCACTACCTATGCAAAACTGGACCTATCTGCTGTGGAGGCGCGCTAGCGGCCGACGGCGACCACGCCGTTCTCGACCGGTTGTACCAGTTGATCGGGATCTTCGCTCGCCGCCTGAGCTATGCGAATCTGCCGTTTGAAGTCGTCCATCATGTTTTCGTGCAGACGAACTTCGGTGGGCTTCTTGGCGATGGTCATCTTGTCGATCTTGTCCTGCAGGCGCAGCAAGCCGTAGAAAAGATTCTCTGGCCGCGGCGGGCAGCCCACGACATACACATCCACGGGAACAATGCGATCCACTCCCTGCAGCACGGCGTAGGTATTGAATGGACCTCCGACCGACGAGCAGGCGCCCATCGAGATGCACCACTTGGGATCGGGCATCTGGTCATAGATGCGCTTTACCACGGGCGCCATCTTCAGCGTAACCGTTCCGGCCACAATCATGAGGTCGCTCTGGCGAGGGCTAGGACGAAATACTTCAGATCCGAAGCGTGCGATATCGAAACGCGAAGTCGAAGCGGCGATCATCTCGATGGCGCAGCAGGCCAGGCCAAACGTCATGGGCCAGATCGCCGACTTGCGTGCCCAGTTGAAAACGTAATCGACCGTGGTGACCAGAAAGTTCTTCTCGAACCGGTTGTCAATCCATCCCATGAATGCCTTCTCTCGATCCAGCTTCTCACTTACAAATTGTCATCCCAACCCCGGTGGCTGCGGTGGCCGCGTGGAGGGGCCCGGCTTTGACCCACTATCTTCGCCGATCACTGTACATCCTAGCTGTGATGAGCATCACAGTTGCCGACAAGGTCAGTCTAGGCTGGATGGGGGCCCTATTCAAGCGGATTGCGAAGGCGCATGCCACCTGCGTAGCATGACCGATAACGCCCTGCATACGGTACAATTTGCGTGATTTCCATGCATTTGAAGACCCAGCAGGCGCAGACGGCGCCAACCGCGGGCGCTGCAGAATCCGCGTCCCGCTCGCGCTGGCGTAGCTTCGTCCACTCCGTTGGCTGGATGGTGCTGGTCGCGTTTCTGGTGCGCGTCTTGTGGATCATCGTGGCGCACACCTATCGCCTCCGCACATCGGAAGATAACTGGGGATTCGGCTGGGAGATCGGCCGGCTGGGATATTCACTTGCCAACGGCCGCGGGTTCAGTTCGCCCTTCGGCGGGGACACCGGCCCCTCGGCGTGGACTGCGCCCATCTATCCCTGGATTGTGTCCGTAGCCTTCCGGTTCTTCGGCAACTACTCTCGGGCCGCGGCTTTTTGGCTCTTGGTGTTGAACAGCGCTTTTGCCGCGCTTACCTGCTGGACGATCTATCGCACTGCCCGCCGACTGTTCAATGAAACCGTGGCCGTCTGGTCAGGTTGGATTTGGGCGCTGCTTCCTTACACCATCTTCTGGGCGGTGCGCGAGATCTGGGAGACCAGCGTGTCGGCCTTCCTGCTGAGCCTGCTGTTCATGCTGACGGTGGAGATGGAAGGCGACGAGCGACTCTCGTCGTGGATTGGTTACGGCTTGCTGTGGGCCATTGCGGCGCTGACCAATCCGTCGGCACTGTCATTCCTGCCGTTCGCAGGATGCTGTCTGGCCTATCAATTGCACGGTCGCGGAAAACAATGGATCGCTCCAGCCCTGTTAAGTGCCGTTATTTTCTGGATGACGATCATGCCGTGGCTAGTGCGCAACTATGAGGTACTCGGCAGGCCTGTCTTCATTCGCGATAACTTCGGCGTGGAGCTACGAATAGGCAATAACCCGCTGGCGGAAGGTATCTATGTGCTCGCCTACCATCCTGCGAGCAGCGTCACGCAATTCGCAAAATACAAACAGATGGGCGAAGCTGCGTTTTGCGCGGAACAGGGACGTCTGGCCAGGGAATGGATCGAGCAACACCCCAGACGCTTTCTAGTGTTGACGTTTCGGCGCTTCATCTTTTTCTGGGACGGCATGCCGCGAGTCTCTGACGTCGAGGGGTTGATTGCCGCCAAGAATCTGCTTTTCCTGGCGACTTCCGTACTAGGGATCTGGGGATTGCTGTTGGCGTGGAAGCGGCGCATTCACGGGGTCTTCCTGTTTGCGGCCCTCCTGATCTTCTATCCGCTGGTTTACTATGTATGCTTTCCTGAGCTGCGCTACCGGCATCCCATCGATCCGGAACTGCTGATCCTTGGAGTTTATCTGGTTTCCGAAACTCGATCCGCGCAGGCAGCGCATCACGACGCCGAAGAGTTTCCCGAGCTCTCGCAAGGCCAGATTCTGCCGCAATTTCATACGCTGTCCGTCATCGTCCCGGTTTACAACGAACGCAAGACAGTAATGCAGCTTCTGCAGCAGGTAGCGCGGCAGCCGCTGAGTCTGCATAAAGAGCTGATCATAGTGGACGACTGCTCGACCGATGGCACTCGGCGATTCTTGCAGGAAAGCGATTTGCAGAAGCTTTTGGGCGGCAACGGTGCAAACAGCGTGAAGCTGGTGTTGCACGAAAGGAACCGGGGCAAAGGCGCTGGAGTCCGAAGCGGGCTGGAGCATGCCAATGGCGAGTTGGTGCTGATCCAGGATGCCGACTTAGAATATGATCCTCGCGATTATCCTGCGCTCATCGCTCCGATTCTAGAAGGACACGCTGACGCGGTCTTTGGCAACCGCTTTCACGATGGTCCGCACCGCGTCCCGCGCTATTGGCGCTTTGTACTCAACCGCGCATTTTCCATGTTGTGCAATGTCCTCACCGGGCTGAGTATTCATGACGTCACCGCCTGCTACAAAGTGTTTCGCCGCGAAATTTTCTCGCAGATCCATTTGCGCTCCGACCGATTCAGCGTCGAAACCGAGATGACGGTAAAACTGGCAAAGCTGGGTGTTCGCATCTACGAAGTGCCGATTTCCTATCACGGACGCACCTACGCCGAAGGCAAGAAGATCAGTTGGACCGACGGAGTTGTTGCGGTATATCACCTTGTTCGTTATCGTTTTAAGGACTAGAACGGTTTCGCCTTGATGGTTGGTGACGGGGGAGCCGGCCCTCACCCGCGTGATAACATCAAAATACAGCATTAATAAAGGACCGCAACAGCGTGCGCATACTCTTCGTCGGTGACATTTTCGGGCGCCCGGGGCGCACTATCGTTCAGGAACGCCTGCCCGAACTGCAACGGCAATACGGCGTTGAACTGACAATCGCCAACGGCGAGAACTCCGCCGGCGGCTTCGGCATTACTCCGCCGATTGCCGAAGAGCTGTTCGAGCTTGGGGTTGACGTCATCACGACCGGCAACCACGTCTGGGACAAGCGCGAGATCATCGATTACCTGAACTCCGCCAACGGCAACGAGGCGTCCCTGGCCCGTCGTCTGTTGCGTCCGGCAAACTTTCCGGCTGGGGCGCCGGGCTTCGGCTGGTACGAAGGACGCACCCGCAGCGGGGTCGCTTATTGCGTCATCAATCTTCAGGGCCGCGTGTTCATGACCAGCAACGACGACCCGTTTCGCTTCGCCGATCAATTGCTGAAGCAGATCACGGCCAAGGTAATTTTGGTGGACTTCCACGCTGAAGCCACGTCGGAGAAGGTTGCGATCGGCTGGTATCTTGAAGGAAGGGTGACAGCCGTTCTCGGAACCCATACCCATGTGCCCACAGCCGATGAGCAGGTGCTGCCGGGGGGAACAGCGGTGCAAACCGACGTGGGAATGACGGGTCCGTTCAAAGGGGTAATCGGCGTGCAAAAGGAACAAATCCTGGCCCGCTTTCTGACTAACATGCCGGCTCGCTTCGACGCGGCGACGGACGACGTGCGTTTGTGTGCAGCCTTGATTGATTGCGATCCCACGACCGGCCGGGCAACAGCGATCGAGCGCATCATGCTGCGGCAGGAGTGAAAGCAGCAATTAGCAATTAGCAACTAGCGGCGAGCAATTAGCCAAAGAAGCTTATTAATTCGGTTCTGTAGTACGAATGTTTCAACTGGTCAACGCAGTGAGCTTGATACAGCGATCGAAAAGAAAAGCAATGCTAGTCACTAGCTGCTAATTGCTAGTTGCTGATTGCTAATTGCTGATTGCTGCTCTATGTCCCTCTCTGACGAACTGTGGATGGAAGAAGCGCTGCGCGAGGCACAGCGTGCGCTGGCACTGGGCGAGGTTCCGGTTGGAGCCGTCGTCGTGAGCGACGGCCGAATCGTCGGCCGCGGCTGCAACCAGCCTCTCACGGCCAACGATCCTACGGCACACGCCGAGATCCTTGCGCTGCGCGAAGCCGGAACGACGCTCGGCAACTACCGCCTGCTCGACTGCGATCTCTACGTGACGGTTGAGCCCTGCTCGATGTGCGCCGGAGCCATCACGCATGCGCGGGTCCGTCGCTTGATCTACGGGGCCGAAGATGCCAAGGCTGGCGCGGTCCATTCCATGTTGCAGGTTCTCAACCATCCCAAGTTGAACCATAAGGTTGAAGTCAGTTCAGGAGTGTTGGCCGCACGGTGCATGGACCTGGTGCAGAGGTTTTTTCGGGAGAGGCGGACAGGAGCAGACGGCAATCCTCAACTCTGTTGAAAGCCTTTTCTCATCCTTGCTAAATACCCAAGCCCTCAGGCTCCGACGGCGACTCCGTTTCTTGCTGCCCGGACCAGAGCCAGGGCAGTGAAGTCATTTTGCGCAGGTGCCGCTCGCATGAATTGCTGCACGTCATCGAGGATTGCGGCGGCCACACCTTTCGCGCTTTCGTCCGCGGAGCGCTCGAATTGCAGCTTGACGCGCTCCAGGCCAAACTCTTCCTTCTTGTACGCGGCCTCAACCACTCCCCGCGACACCAGAAGCAGCGAAGCGCCAGGCTGCAGCGCGGCGGTCGGGGCTTCATACGTGGAGGCGGAAAACAGTCCCAGCGGAAGGCCCGTGGCCGGCAATTCGGTAATTCCCGAAGGATCGCGCAACAGTCCCGGAGTGTGCCCCGCATTGGCGTAGCAGATGGTGCCGAGTTGCTCGTTGTAGCAGCCCAGAAAGGCCGCACAGGAGCGGACCCCAGCGGCTGCGCGGCGAATCGTCAGGTTCAACTCCAGGCAAAACTCCATCATGACATCGGCTTCGTTGATCTCGGGGTCGGCAAATCTCGCGCTGCCCAATTTTTGGAAAGTTTGTCGCGCAGCCGACACGATCTGTTGGTTCTCTTCATGACTGCCGGCGACGTCGAGCATGCCAAACACAACCCGGTTCGGGTTGGCACGGAGGAAGTGATAAAGGTCGCCACCGACCCGTTGGCCGTGAACCATGCCGGCGATGTCGGCGCCGCAGACGGTGGGAAAATCTGCCTGGATCGGAATAGCTCGGGAAGGAACTTCGCGTTCGCGTTGGAAGGTAAGCTTCATAGAGGCGGTTAATCATAGCCGAAATCCGGCAGATTGCAAGAGGGCAGTGCGACCTCATTTTGGCGGTGCCTGGGGGGTGTGAACCTCTGGCCACCTCGCCGGTATGCGCCCCGCAGCATCTCGCTGTGAATTTCCTATCGATTCCGCGAATTGGCGGCAGGACACGATACGATAGCTGGGACCTGGGGAGGCTGGCGGATTGCGAATCGTTACGGTCGGAGAGATCTTATGGGATGTAATTGGTGAGCACGAGTATCTTGGCGGTGCTCCGCTGAACTTTGCCGCTCACGTCCAGAAGCTCGGCCACGAAGCTTTCCTGGTAAGCGCGGTGGGCGACGACGATCGTGGCCGGCGCACCCTCGATCGCCTGCGGCAGTGGGGCCTTTCGGCAGAGTTTGTGCAGTTTCTCCCTGGCAAGGAGACCGGCACGGCGCAGGTTGAACTGGACCGCGATGGCAAGCCAACGTTCCGAATTGTGCGGCCAGCGGCCTACGACTTTGTGACGCTCACCGGGGAACAGCTTCGATCCATCTCCGAATTGCGGCCAGACTGGATTTACTTTGGCACGCTTTACCACATGTCCGCGCAAGCGCTGGATTCGACGCTGAAGCTGCTGCAGGCCGCACCTTCCGCACGGCACTTCTACGACGTCAACCTGCGCGAGGGTAACTGGAGCCTGGCCCTGGTCGAGCAACTGGCATCGCACGCCGACGTCATCAAGTTAAGCGACACCGAAGCGGAGTTCCTCGATGGTTTGCTCAATGCAGGCGGCGAGGAGGGATCGGTCGAATACCTCTGCCGTCGATGGGCCGACCGCTACCATTGCAAAACCGTCTGTGTGACCTTGGGCGAGCGGGGCTGCGCCATCCTGAACCAGGGCGCATACTGCGAAAGTCCGGGCTACAAGGTGCAGGTGGCGGACTCGGTCGGCGCCGGCGACGCCTTTGCGGCAGCATTGCTCCATGGCCTGGAGCAGCAATGGGACACATGGCGCCTTGGCTGCTTCGCCAATGCCGTGGGCGCTCTGGTCGCGAGCCGGCCAGGAGCGACGCCCGACTGGAACATCAACGAGTGCTTGGCCGATGCTAGGCGAGACGTCCGACACCTAAAATGTAGTGCGAATCGCGCTCTTCCGACGCCCTACTGCCGGAACACGTTCCGGGCAATGAAGATCACGTTGGCGGGGCGCTCCGCCAGGCGGCGCATGAAGTACGGATACCACTCCGACCCGAACGGAATATAGACGCGCAGTCCGTAGCCTTCGCGCACCAGTTGCTGCTGCAAATCACGCCGCACCCCGTACAGCATTTGAAACTCGTACGCTGAGGCCGGGATGTTTTCCGCGCGTGCGAACTGCTTGACCTCGGCGATGATCTTCTCGTCATGCGTGGCAATGCCATGGAAGACACCACTCTTGAGCAGGGTGCGCGCCAGCTTCACATAGTTTGCATCCGACGTCGGCCTTCTTGGGGAATGCGATCTCCGGCGGCTCTTGGTACGCACCCTTGCACAAACGAATGCGAATGCGCTCGGACAGCAAGTCATTAACATCCTGCTCGCTGCGGTAGAGGTAGGACTGGATGACCGTCCCCACGCGCCCGGCGTGTCCGGGCAGGCGATGGAGTTGGCGGACAAAGTCGAGAGTGCGCTGGGTGTAGGGCGAGCCTTCCATGTCCACGCGGATGAAATTGTTGATACGCACCGCGTGGTCCACCAGCTCAGTCACCAGGCCGAAGGCCAGGTCTTCGCTTACATCGAAGCCCATGTGCGTAAGCTTCAGGCTGACGTTAGCGTTCAGCTTGCGGCTGGAGATTTCGTCCAGCAGGCGATGGTACAGCTCGGCGCTGTGCTTCGATTCGTCGGCGTTGGTGACGTTCTCGCCGAGGTTATCGATGCTGACGCCGGCGCCCCACTCGTTGACCACCTGGGTGGCGCGAATCACGTCGTCCAACTGCATGCCAGCGACAAAACGCTGCGAGAAGCGAAGTCCCAGCGGCGATTGCTCGGCGAAATGACGTAGGCGTTTGTTATCGGAAAGCCCGATGAAGAGCGACCTTAACATGCCGCCTCCTCGGATCGAAGGAACCAAAGGGCCACAGCGATGTAGGGTCCGGAAGAGGCCTGCCGAACATTGATCGGGTAGAGCGGCGCTTCAGCGCCGCGTCCCAGCGGTTTTCTTGTTTTGGGAGCCGGCTTCAGCCGGCGGCACGGAGGTGCGGAGCCGGTGCCCCGCAGAACGGAATGGCTCATAGTTGGCTCGTGGCCGGCTCTTACGCCAGCTTTGGCTTACATATCTGTGTATCACAGACCAGCGGGTACGGCTATGAGACAGGTCACAACGAGGGATGGATTTCGCAAATGAGCACAATAGTCCTGGCAGCGGCGTCCAACCGCGAGTCCATACGGCAATTTGAGCTTTTGACAATTGCTGCGTATGCGGGCCGCTCAAAACCGTGGCGGACGATTAAACATGACTTGGGCGGTTGAACTTTCCGTGGCTGCCGAGAAAGACCTAAAATGAGTGCGCGGGTAGTGCGGCGCTTTAGCGCCGCGTACACTGCAGGTAAATGCCCCGCTTCAGCCGCTGAGGTCGATGACCTCAGCGGCGTGAAGCGGTTTTCTGTCCGTTCGTTTACGCGGCCCGCACTACCCGTACAAGTGAATACACCAATCCTGGAATCGCTTAAGTTGTAGGGATCACGTACTGAAGAGACAGAAAAATATGGCCCGACGGAAGCAATAAACGACTGCCGCCCATCCTGGGGAGATTCTACGGACGGAATTCATCGAGCCCATGAGAATTACCGCGTATCAACTGGCGAAGGCCCTGCACTTCCCTGGAATCTACGAAATCGTGCGCGAACACGACCTCTATGCGGCCAGGACCGTGGCTTGATCTTGCTCAATGGCGCTGGCTGCCGCACGCCGCAGGTCACAAAAGCCTCCTTGTGACCCAAGCCTTACACAGTCAATAGGCTGAGGGACGACCGACGCTGCAGCATCCCCCGCGCCGGAGGCTTAGTTCGAAACGGTCTTTACGTCATGCGGTGGAGGATTTTGCGAAGTACTTCCACCGTTCGCCCGACCGCCTCGGGCCAAACCACATCCGCGAGTACCAAGTTCATCTGTTTCGCGATTGCAAACTCTCGCCGGGTACGATCGAAGGTCGTACTGCCGCTCTGCGTTTTCTCTTCGTCAAGACGCTGAGGCGACCGTACCTTCCCGATCACATTCCATTTTCCCAAGCGTCAGAGGCGGATGCCCACGGTACTAAGCCAGGAAGAGGTGGCGCGGCTTATTGCTTCCTCCCAGAACCTGATGCATCGCACCATGCTGATGACGCTGTATGCAACCGGCCTGCGCCGGGCTGAACTATGCCACCTCAAGGTCTCTGACATCGACAGCCAACGCATGGTGATTCATGTTCGCCAAGGCAAGGGTGGTCGTGACCGCGACGTCCTGTTGACCCCGAAGCTGCTGGAAACCCTGCGTGAGTATTGGCGCTGGATGAAACCTGAGACCTATCTGTTTCCGGGTACCGTGAAGAACTGGCGGGCAGATGTGCCCATCACTGCGAAGGTCGTGTGGAAGGCCGTGAACGAGGCTGGTAAGCGCGCTGGCATCAGAAAGCGCGTCGCACCGCATTTGCTTCGACACAGCTTCGCGACCCACATGCTGGAAGCCGGCGCCGACCTGCGCACCATCCAGGTTCTGCTCGGCCATGCCAAGATCAGCGATACTGCACTCTACCTGCATCTGTCCCGCCGCCATCTGCAGGCGGTTGCCAGTCCGCTGGAAGCCATCGAAGTGTCCAGCCCGGACGAGGTGAAGCGCTCCAGGAGACTGCGGAAGCGATGAGCCGGCCCGCCCTCGAGGTGGCCGACATCGTCCGCGCAGCGGGCGACAGCTTTTGGGACAAGCACAGGTCGCACTTTGCATGGGTGCATCGCAAGGTGCTCGATGCCATCGTTCGCTGCCGCACCGCGGCACTGGGCGGTCATCTCGACAAGTGCACTCGCTGCGGCCATCAGGCCATCTCCTTCAACTCGTGCCGCAATCGGCACTGTCCCAAGTGCCAGGGGAACGCGCGCGCCAAGTGGTTGGCCGCGCGTTCGGCTGAGCTGTTGCCCGTGCCTTACTTCCACATCGTCTTCACCCTGCCGCACGAACTCTGCTCTTTGATCCTCCAGAACAAACGCCTGCTCTACGATCTGCTCTTCCGCACCAGTGCCGCTTCGCTGCTGGAACTCGCTCGCGATCCCAAGCACCTTGGCGCCGACATCGGATTCCTCGGCGTGCTCCATAGCTGGGGACAAAACCTCCAGATTCATCCCCACGTACACTACATCGTTCCCGCCGGAGGTTTGGCCCTCGATGGTTCCAGATGGATAGACTCGTCGCGTCGGTTCTTCCTGCCCGTCAAGGCACTCAGCCCTAGGTTCCGCAAAAAGTTCTGTGAGCAACTCTGGGAACTGTTCCAACAAGACAGACTTCACTTCCACGGTTCACTGCAGCAACTTGCCTCACCTGGCGCCTTCAGCAACTTTCTCTGGCAACTTGGTCAAAAGGACTGGGTCGTCTACGCCAAGCCACCCTTCGGCGGTACCGAACAGGTTCTCAACTACCTGGCCCGCTACACCCATCGCGTCGCCATCTCCAACCATCGCCTCGTGGCCTTCAAGAACGATCGCGTCTCCTTCCGCTGGCGAGACTATGCCCATGGCGGCAAGAACCGGGTCATGACAGTTTCAGCAGACGAGTTCCTGCGCCGCTTTCTTCTCCACGTTTTGCCCAAAGGCCTGGTCCGCATCCGCCACTTCGGCCTGTTCGCAAACCGACGACGGGAAACCGCCCTCGCACACTGCCGCCAGTTGCTCGGCGCAGTTGCCTCCGCCGATCGCCCCGAACCAACCAACCAGCTGCGTTGTCCCGCCTGCTCAGGCACCATGCTGGTCATCGAACGGATGACGAGTGCTCAACTTTACTCCCGGTTAGACCTGATCCTCTCTACCCTACAGAGGTGCTACGTTGACAGCTCATAGCACATCCAGGGTCCCCGACGTCTCTACCCCTGTCGCTCGAGAGCATGCTCGCACATGCCAGGGCGTCGTCCGCCCAAAAACTGTTCAAGTCCTCTCCCTACGACGCCTGCTTACGCATGGCAGAAGGCAATTCTGCTCACCTAACCCACTCCCACTACGCTGTCGGTCGAGCTTTGCGCAAAACACTCCCCATTACCCAGTCGACGCCATTGAAAATGCATAGGTAGATCACCGCATCCGCCGCAAACGCAGGAGGCTCAGTTCAAACGACTCTATCGAAACTGCCCCGGTCGAAAGAACCCGGCTCAATCCTGCCTCGTCTGCCGGGGCAGTCCCGATAGAGACCTAACGTTTATAGAGACCTAACGTTTCCGGGGATGTCGTCGTAGCCCGCTTCGTCCAGGGCGCGGCGCATCGCTGCACCGTAAGTGGTGCGCCCGTGCCGGAGCAGTACAGGCAGTGCAACTTCTTCGTACCAAGGTTTTTCGTTTGCCATGCAGGAAACAATATCATCAACAAGTAGGACAGTCCACGATATTGATAGTCAATAAACTGGATTACTTCACGATATGTGAATCCCGAGTGATTGGAGCAAGCGGCCGGGGCAAGCTGCGCCTGGGTGAGTCGCTCTCAGCTCCCGCCGTTCTCGGCAGCGGCCTTTCGAGTAGCCAATTTGGCGAACCGCTTTCTTCGTTTTTCCTCGAACCATTCATGCGTCGAAGCCATTCCAAGGTAGAGTTCCTGCGTAAAATCGCATAGCTCATCCATGTCACGCCGCATGTATACGCTTTGAGCATATTGCCCCTGTGCTCCGTATGAGGGATAGAAGTCGGACAACTTGAACTCCGAGAACAATTCGCGTGCGGTGAGAATGAGAACCGGATTCGCTTGCTTTCCCACATCGATTCTTTCCCTCCCCGCCTTTGCAATCTTCGTCAGCTCGCGAATTTCCTTCTTGTTCAGCCCGACGTTGAATGTGCAGAAACATAATATCGCGCCGGGAAACAGCTTCGCCGCCTTCCTTGCCCTGTCAAAATCTTCTAGCTTCAAACCTGTTGAAGGATTTACACTCTCCCAGAATCATGTGAGGTGATGTTCTGTTACTGAAACGATTTGGAAGTGCCAGCATCCCGAAGTCTGCCTCAAATTCATCGTCGTTTTTGTTCCGCATCTTGAAGCTTGGCAACCAGGTCGAAGTTTGTACGATCCGCTCGCTCAGAAAATGCAGAGCGTTAGCCACGCAATATGCTCCCTGCGCGAAATTACCAGCGGCAAATGGGCCCGAAACGCGATAGGCCCATGCATCTCGGGGAGGAAGCGCCGCAGGGAAATCGAAATCTCCAAAACACCTCGGACATGACAATTTCGAAGATATTGTTTCAAGACTGAACCAACTCTTATGAAGGCATTGGGTACAACGCAACGCCATTCCCAATTGCAGTACCTTGCATCGGATAAGAGCGCCTAGATGCGGCGTCCTCACGCTCTCATGCTCAGGATTTGATTTCGCGACCGCCTCCACGACCAAATCATAGGGGGCATAAGGCTTGGACAATTTCTTCCGCTTTGCAGCGTCGCCTTCTTGGCGCTCAACCTCGATCTCCACATCTTCATGAGCCAGACGGTCGATCAACCGCAATAACTCAGGTGCTCGCGAGATGATACCGATCATCTTCAAGCCACCGACTGCGGAAATGATCTGTTCACACGTTCTGCCAGCAGGCGACAGCGACAGTTTGTAGCCAACGGACTCAGCCAATGATGAAAAAATATTGATCGGACTTGGTACGCGCAGGAAACTGAATGATCTGAAAGCGCCCGCAAATACGACTATGCCTTCGCGTGAGATCCAGGTCTCTCTTCACCGAAATTGTGGGTGAGCGTTGAGGCAACATTCTTTTCCCACGGGATAACCGGTATCCCTCCAGCTATGGATTGCAGGACATTCGCACAAGCCATCGATTCCGAACAAAACCGATCCTCTTTCTCAAACTTGTGCAACTGTGCCCTCAGATGCAGGCCTTCTCCGATGATATAAGCATCAGCGGACGTTTCCACATGAGTGACCGTCTGAGGCTCAGCACGATCCGCGCTCCGACCCCACTCCTCCCAAATGCGTGGCACGCGATGATCCAGCGTCGCATGTTGGGGCGGAGGCCAGGTCAGTTTCTTGATGAACTCCTGCAGAGCTTCAACCGACTGTGATTGCGCACACAGCATGGTGGCATGGTGGTAGGCATTCGAAGGAGGAGGGAAGGGCCGATAGACCGATTTGATAAATTCATCGCAGTAGTCGATAAGGCTCGGCGCCAAGCTGGCAGGTAGTGGCTCGACATCCCATCCAAGAGCCCGCAGATTCCAGAACTCGATCAGGTCGAATGATGACGTTTCATCCATATAAAACAGCTTCGAGTCAATCGACCAGCTATTTCTGAAAGTATCCAGCTCGTGATGCGTCGCTCGAAGCGGATAGAAATATTTATGGCTAAACAGCTTGGGAAATTCGACCGCGCGAATCGCGGTTCTTTTTCCATCCAGCGCTTTCAAATAAATATCCGACACATCAGCCAGCGGCCCTGATTCGGGCAGAAAACCGAATGTAGCGGCAAACAGCAGGCTAAATCTCTTGTCCGTCCGGTGACGGGATTATCACATCAGGAGGGTGGCGCTGCACGAAACGGAACGTGGTACGGTACAAGTCATCGCAGACGCTACGCAGGTCAATTCCTATCTTGCATCGTTCGCGCTCGTCGCGGCCGCTCAGATCTTCAATCGCGATGATCCGCTTCTCAGGGAATGCAATCCCATAAGAAGCCGCAGCACCTGGTCTTAACTCGACCAGATAATCAGGCTGGAATGCCTCCACTAATCCCTTGAGCGTCGCCTTTGCAGGGATCGTCTTTAAATATTTGCCGCGGTATCTGTCAGGGATCTGTTTGAAGAGCGGAATGATGAAGTTGAAGACCCCACCCCACAGCGAAGAGTTGGTCTCGAATATTCTTTGCAGGCCAGCCTTATCCTTCGGCTCGACAACAAAACGCAAAGCGCAGGGGGCGCACCCTGACGGCTGAAGTTTCCATACAGCATTCCTGAAGTGCTGCACTCCATCTTAACCGACGTGGGATGCCCCACGTCGCCTCACTCCCACTCAATCGTCCCGGGCGGCTTGCTGGTCACGTCGTACACCACGCGATTGATTCCCTTCACCTCGTTCACGATGCGGCTGGAGATGGTTTTCAGCACCTCGTGCGGTAGAGGAACCCAGTCAGCGGTCATGCCGTCTTCGGAGTGCACCGCGCGGATGGCGCAGGTGTAGGCGTAGGTCCGCATGTCGCCCTTGACCCCGCTTCCGCCTCGCAGAGTAGTCGTGTGTCTTGACATAGCCGACGTCGTTATAGACAGGATGACACGAATAGGGACAGTTTCGTGTGATTCACAACCGGAACGGCGGTGATTCGACGCCGCTCGGGCGATGCGCAAACTTAGGGTTCCTTCGACTCCGTTCGGCCGCTGGCGCGGCCTCACTTCGCTCAGAATAATAGGTGCAAGCTGACGGCTGATAGCTGATAGCTTACAGCTCCCATTCGGCGGTACAATAAGAAGAAGCAGTTACTATGCAGTTAACAGTCCTGCAACCGCAAGTCCACGAGGCGCGCTGGTGGGAGACGATGGCCGATGGCCGTCTCCACTGCTACCTCTGCCCGCGGCACTGCCATATCGGAGAAGGCCAAACCGGCTTCTGCTTCATTCGCAAGAACGAGGGTGGACGCCTGCTGCAACTCGGTTACGGCCGTCCTGCTGCCATTGCGATGGACCCCGTCGAAAAGAAGCCACTCAACCACTTTTTTCCCGGAACGAAGATCCTTTCCATGGGCACAGCCGGGTGCAACATGGGATGTTTCTTCTGCCAGAACTGGGACATCTCCAAAGCCAAGTCGGACCAGGTCAACGCGCTGACGCTGAGTCCTGAGAACGTCGTCGAAGTTGCGTTGGAGCATCGCTCGCCTCACCTTGCGTTTACGTACAACGAGCCGACCATCTGGGGCGAGTACGTCATCGATATCGCACGCGAGGCCCACGATGCCGGCCTAAACACCGTGATGGTGTCGAACGGCTACATCACGCGCGAGGCGTTCTTCGATATCTATCGCTACATTGACGCAGCCAACATCGACCTGAAAGCATTTACCGAACAGTTCTACGGCAAGATCACGCTGACCCACCTGCAGCCGGTGCTGGACACATTGAAGTGGTTGCGGCACGAGACCGGCGTGTGGTTTGAAATCACCAATCTCATCATCCCCACGCTCAACGACGGCGACTCCGAGTTCAAGGAGCTTTGCGATTGGGTGCTGGATAACTTGGGCGATGATGTGCCGCTGCACTTCACTGCGTTCCATCCGGATTTCAAATTGCAAGACAAGCCGCCAACGCCTCCGGAAACGCTGCACCGCGCGCGACATTTGGCCATGCAGACGGGACTGAAGTACGTCTATGAAGGCAACATCTTCTCGGACGGCGGAAATACCATCTGTCCGGGATGCAAACAGATCGTGATCACGCGCTCCTGGCACTCGGTGATGTCGAACCGGCTGAAGAATGCCTGCTGCACGAACTGCGGCACGCGCATTGCGGGCGTGTTCACCAAGTCGGAAGCTGAGAATCGGCGGGAGTGGGCGAGAGACTGAATTGTCATTCCGACCGAGCGGATGGTGTATCTCGTCCGCGAGCGGAGGAACCTGCTTTTCGGTCCGCAGTTGCAACAGTGCGAGGAAAAGCAGGTCCCTCGACGGCGTTCGGTCGCCTCGCGACCTCACTTCGCTCGGGATGACAATCATGGAGTGGTTTTTCTTCTGTACGCGCCAATCGTCGTGCTACCGCTCCTGCCGCTCAATCCACTTCGCAATGGGCTCGCAGCGAAATCCCGCCAGCTTTTCGAGTAGTCGAACAGGATCATCGTCATCCAGCACCAGCCCGCGGTTCCCTTCGTGCAGAAATTCTTCGCGCACGGCGTGGTCAAACAATTCCAGCAGGGGAGCATAATAGTTCTCCACGTTAAGCAGACCGCAGGGCTTCGATTGCAGGCCGAGCTGAGACCAGGTCACTACCTCGCAGAATTCTTCCAGCGTGTCGAAGCCGCCCGGAAGCGCGATGAAGCCGTCGGAGAGATCGGACATCAGGGCTTTGCGCTCGTGCATGGAGTTCACAATGCGCAATTCCGTTAGGCCGGTGTGGCCAACCTCCTTTGCGACTAGCGACTCGGGAATCACCCCGATGGCGCGACCACCTTGCGCGAGTACCGTGTCGGCGAGAACGCCCATCAAGCCTATGTTCCCGCCGCCATAAACAACTTCGATTCCGCGCTCGACCAGCAATAATCCAAGCTGTTCCGTAGCCGTGCGATACACCGGATGCCTTCCTACATTGGAACCACAGAAAACGCAGAGGCGACGAAAGGGCATGAGAAGTTGATTGTATAGTTTGCGCGCCTGTAAGGTTTCTTCGACTCCGTCGGCATCTGCTGTTGCTCAGGGTGACAATTTCAAGGTCTTTTCCGTGTCCTCGGTGTCTCCGCGGTAAAGTTTCTTGACAAAGACATTCTGAATCCTTTAATAACTATTATCATCTGATAAGTATGCGCCGGGAGACTTACAACGAGTTTCGCCGTTTGTGCCAAGTGCATAATCTGGCGGCGACACACCAGAGGCAAAAAATCTACGAGGCGCTGGTGTCACGACCCGGGCATTATTCGCCGGAGGAGATCTACGAGCAGGTAAAACAAGACTTGCCGTCGATCTCGCTCGCGACGGTTTACAAAAACCTCAAGACCTTCGTGCACGCTGGCATGCTGAGCGAAGTCAGTCCTCATCATGGCTCGTGGCGCATCGACGCCAATCATCATCCGCATCACCACCTGGTTTGCACGCGTTGCCGCTCCATTACCGATTTGGACTTCGATTCGCTGGGGCCGGTTAAGCTGCGCGGCAAACTTCCCTCGGGTTTCAAGCTGGAGAAGTTTACTATTGAGGTGCAAGGCATCTGCAAGGCTTGCACGGCAGCGGAAACAAAGCATTAATTTACATTCCAAAATTCCCAATGGAGAATACGAAATGTTAAGCGTAGGAGAGCAGTTTCCTGATTTCAGTCTTACGGCAACCGTCAGCACTAACAAAGACAACGCATTCAAAACCATTACTCTGCAGGACTACAAAGGTAAGTGGAAGGTATTCTTCTTCTGGCCAAAGGATTTTACATTTGTGTGCCCCACTGAGATCGCAGCGTTCGGAAAGCTGAACAAGGAATTCCAGGACCGCGATGCACAGATTTTGGGTGGCAGCATTGATTCGGAGTTTGTGCACCTGGCGTGGCGCAACACTCATCCCGACTTGAAGGACCTGCCATTCCCTATGCTTTCCGATATCAAGCGTGACTTGTCTTCCACCCTGGGTATTCTTGATGAGAAGGCGGGTGTGGCGCAGCGTGCTACCTTCATTGTCGATCCGGAGAATGTCATCCGGTTCGTCTACGTGACGGACCTCTCGGTCGGTCGCAATCCGCAGGAAGTGCTACGTGTCCTTGACGCGCTTCAAACGGACGAGCTTTGCCCCTGCAACTGGCAGAAGGGGCAAGAGACTCTGCACGTATAAGTGTTATCCAAGTGGCTCTGCCCGTTTGGGTGGGGCCACTTCCTATCCGTATTAGCTCGAAAGTGAACATCATGAATATCGACGCCTTGATCGAAGCTATTCCCTCATACGCCAAAGACCTAAAACTCAACTTTTCCAGCGTGGTACGCCAACAGACTGAGTTGAACGAACAGCAAGCATGGGGAACCGTGGTTGCCTCCGCCATCGCCTCGCGCAACCAGGAATTGGTAACGGCTGTGCTGGACGAAGCTTCCACGCACTTTACCGCGGAAGCCCTTGATGCGGCTAAGGGGGCGGCGGCCATTATGGGCATGAACAACATCTTTTATCGCTTCCTCCATCTTTCGTCGAACGAAAAGTACCGCGCAATGCGGGCAGGTTTGCGGATGAACGTCATCCGCACTCACGGCATTGACCCACTCGATTTCGAGTTGTGGTCGCTCGCCGTCTCCGCGATCAACGGTTGCGGCGCATGCGTGGATTCACACGAGAAGATCCTGCGGGACAAAGGTGTAGGTGAGGAAAAAATACTGGCTGCGGTCCGCATCGCATCTGTGACCCACGCCATCGCCGTTGTGCTGGGCACGGAAAGCGTCATCGCCTCGCATGCCGCAGCGGTGTGAAGACTTCGTTTATTTAACTCATACTGGATGCCGCATTGCCCGGGATCCCGTCGTGTTACTTGCTGAAGTCCAGGCCACTTCGGTGCCTGAGTCTCGACCCCGACCTCGCAATAAAGCGCAAAAAAGTCACCTCCGCCCGCCGGGCGACCGTCACAGGTCACAAGCGATTGTGATCTATGTACTTGTTGGATGTGCGGTAGGAGTGTTCCGCTGGAGTGTATCTGGAGTATAAGCCTTGACTGCCACAACCATCCCAGAAAGCGCGAAGCAGGTAAGCGTCAGCTTTCTTCGCAGTTTAGCAGATCACCACGCTAGGTGACCGCCGACACTCACTCGCGTGCGGCCTGGGAATACGGTGACAGGAGCAGGTTTTCCACCCGGAGGCGCTGTTACACGCGCAATCCGGCCGTATGACGCGGGGATACGATTTGATACAGGGGGTCGGCATGCTTACACCATATGGCTTGGACATCATAGAAAGTTGCCTGGCTTGCAAGATGCGGGCCGAGCACATATTTTGCGATCTTCCGCCTGCTGCATTGCAGACATTTGAATCGGTCAAATACGCTACTGCCTACCCGAAGGGCGCTGTTCTGTTCGTCGAGGGTCAGACGCCGCGCGGCATTTTTGTGCTGTGCAAAGGCCGGGTCAAGCTCTCCATTTGTTCAACCGACGGCAAGACGCTGATCTTGAAGATTGCCGAACCAGGAGAAGTGTTGGGCCTAAGCGCCACGGTGAGCGGAAAGCCCTACGAGCTAACCGCCGAAACGGTTGATCCTTGCCAGGTGAACTTCGTTAAACGCGACGATTTCCTGCGTTTTCTCAAGGAACACGCCGATGCCTGCCTGCGCGTAGCCGAGCAATTGAGCGAAAAGTACAACAGCGCATGCCGCGAGATTCGCTCGCTAGGTCTTTCGCATTCCGCGGCGGAGAAATTGGCGAAGCTGTTGTTGGAGTGGAGTGCCAAGAATGGCGAAGCTTCCAAAGCTGAGCCGCGGGTGAAACTGGCCCTGACTCACGAGGAGATCGCGCAGATGATCGGCACCTCCCGCGAGACCGTAACTCGCTTGTTTGCCGATTTGAAACGGCGGCAGATTGTACAGGCAAAGGGTTCTACGCTGCTGATTCGTAACAAGGCGGCTTTAAAGGCGCTGGCGATCACGCAGTGAGCTAAAGGCCTATGATTGCTGTCGATTGCGGGATTCGTACTGACGTGTTTGGACCTGGATTGAGCGCTCCTGTTGCTGTTGCAGAAGGAAAATCCTCGTGCACGGTGTGAACAAGGTCACGGAAACCGGTGACTGCAATCACTGCGTTACAGCGGTCCGGAGACGTATTACCTCGATCATGGAGAGCATGATTCAGTCGTCGAGTTGCTTGACCTGCGATTTCCGTCCCGACCGGCTGTTTTGCGACATGCCCGCGGATTCGTTGAAATCTTTCGACGAGATCAAATCGCTCGCTTCCTACCCCCGGAGCACCGTCCTGTTCGCCGAGGGACGGCCGGTTCGTGGGATTTACATTTTGTGTGATGGCCGGGCCAAGCTGTCCATTTGTTCCGATAGCGGAAAGCGCCTGACCATGCGGATCGCGGGTCCTGGAGAAGTCCTGGGCCTGGGTGCCGCTCTCTCGAATACTCCTTACGAGATCACCGCGGAACTGTTGGACAACTCGCAAGTCGTGTTTGTTCGCAGAAAGGATTTGATGAAATTCTTGCGGGAACATCGTCAGGTTTGCATGGAAGTCGTGCGTATGTTGAGCCAGGACCTGCATGGGGCCTACGAGCGGGTCCGTACTATTGGCATGGTTCGCACGCGCCATCCGCGCCTGGTGTACCGCTCCGGCGCGTTGCTGGTTTAATCTCGGGAGTTTTGTTCCTCAGCCCGCGATGCCTTGCGGGCTTTTCGTTTGGCTGCGAGCCACGACGCATGGGTTGGGAAGTTGGGTAAGACGAGAATGGTCCTTGGTAGCAGCTCGAACAAACGTTCGGACTCGCGGGTTGAAGGTTCGAAATCCGCGTGGCAAACGGTCGCTGGCATCGCTGCGATTGCGCGAGTCAGGTCCGCGAAGCTTGATGAACATTGGCGATTTTGCCCGCGCTAGTTGCCCCTTCCTTCAGTGATAAGGCTCACATCGTGGCGTGAGAGGGATTAGGGATGTGATCTCAATCACATGCGCGCGTGAGGCCACTCACTGCCCCTCCGCGTTCCCATCGGCGATGGTTAGGTGTGACGCAGCGTAGGCGCGGCGTCCAGCGAAAGCGAGGATTTCGTGAAGCGTTGTGGTTTGGTTTTCTTGGTTGCCGTGCTGCTCGGTACGGGAGCACTGGCCAAGTCCACTCCCAAGTTGAGTAATGACGACTGCCTGGCTTGCCATAACGATTCCACTCTCAGCAAAGATGAAAATGGCAAACAGGTCAGCCTGCACGTCGATGACGCTAAATTCAAGGCTTCAATCCACAGCGTTCTTAGCTGTACCGACTGTCACAAGGATATCAAGGCGTTTCCCCACGATCCCACCCCCGCCAAGCCGGTGTGCGCCACCTGTCATGCCGATGAGCAAACCGCTTATAGCCATGGCGTTCATGCCAAGGCGGCTGTGGCAGGCAATACCAACGTCGCGAAGTGTCAGGACTGCCATGGCAGCGTGCACGAAATATTGCCGGCAAGCGATCCCCATTCAAAGGTAGCTCGTGGGAACATTCCGCAAACCTGCGGCGCCTGTCATGGGCAGAAGTTCGTCATGGCATCGAGTGGTATAAGTTCCGCTCCCTTCAATTCCTACCAGCAAAGTGTTCACGGCAAAGCTGTTGCCGCTGGATCCGATAAGGCCGCAGTGTGCACGGACTGTCATGGTGAGCATGACATCCTGGCCGCCACCGATCCCAAGTCGCCAATTAACAAATTCAACGTTCCGGTCACTTGCGCCAAGTGTCACGACAACATTAAGCAACAATACGTACAAAGCATCCACGGCCAGGCCATCGCGCGCGGCAACTGGCAGGCACCGGTGTGCACCGACTGCCACGGCATTCACACCATTAAGGCTCCCACAGACCCTAACTCTTCCGTATCGGCGGCCAATGTGGGCAACGCGTGTGCCCAGTGCCATGGCAGCGTGCGGCTGTCCAATGAGTTTGGCATGCCTTCCGGCCGAGTCAACACCTACCTGGCGAGCTATCACGGCATGGCATCGAAGATGGGTTCAGCCACAGTGGCGAATTGCGCTAGTTGTCACGGGGTACATAACATTCTGCCCTCCAGCGATCCGCACTCGACCATCAACCATGCCAACCTGGCTAAGACCTGCGGACAATGTCATCCCGGGGCGAACGACAAGTTCATCAGCTTCAACGTGCATTCCGACGGCCTGGCGAGAGCCGACTTTGGCAGCAAAGTGATCGGCTACATCAGTAAGTTCTATATCTGGATGATTATCGGCGTGATCGGCGGCATGGTTTTGCACAACCTGATCGTCTTCCGCAAGAAGCTGAGCTTGCACCGCGTAGGACAGCCACGCATTTTGTTCCGCATGACGCGGGGACAGCGAGTGCAGCACATTGTCTTGCTCTGCAGCTTCTTCATCCTGGTGCTCACAGGGTTCGCCTTGCACTATCCCTCATCCTGGCTGGCTGTAGTATTCATCAATGAAGCGGTGCGCAGCATCGTCCATCGAGTAGCCGGCGTGGTGCTGATCGCCGTCAGCTTCTTCCATCTGTGGTATGTCGTCAAGAACCCCGACGGTCGCCGCCTGATTAAGGACATGCTGCCCGACTGGAAGGATGTCACAGATGCACGTGACGCATTCCGCTACTACTTGGGTTATAGCGACCAGCGCCCGCTGTTCCGCCGCTTCACCTACGCCGAGAAGGCTGAGTATTGGGCGTTGGTGTGGGGCATGTTCGTAATGGCCAGCACCGGATTGATGGTGTGGTTCAAGGTTGGGGTGGGCAATCAGGTGCCAGGCTGGTGGGTCGATGTCGCGCTCACCATCCACTGGTATGAAGCCGTACTAGCCACTTTGGCGATTGTCGTGTGGCATTTGTACGGTGTGATGTTCGATCCTGATGCTTATCCCATGAATTGGGCTTGGTACGACGGGAAGATGTCAGTTGAGGCCTATGAACATGAGCATCCTCTCGATCTGCTTGCAATTGAAAATGCCAAGGGCTCAGAGGAAGAGGAAGCAGAACCGGTCGCGGCGGCTGCCAAGGAGCAAGACGAGACGGTGGCCAGTAAGAGTTAGGGGGCAGGCTAGAAAAGGTCCTGCAACTTTGGGGTGAACTAAGCACCACGTTCAGTTTTTTGATTGCGATACTCCATTGTGGTAAGTTCTGCAACACCGGACTGTGCGTGATTTGTACTGGGGTGAGGCGAAGAAGGGACAATTAAATAAATCATGGAGGACACGCAGAGAGTGGACTCTCACGGCGATCATCCGCCTGTTTCACGAAACCTCATTAAGAATCCCATCAGCTTGATTGGTCTGGCTCTGGCCGCCGTTGCCTTCGCCAATATCGTTTTCCTAGTTCTGATTGATGTCCTCTCCAGCCAGCCCTCTCCCTACATCGGCATTCTCGCTTACATGGTAGCGCCGGGATTCCTGGTTCTCGGGCTCATTCTCATCCCCATCGGAATGGTGATCGAGCGGCGACGGCGGCTGCACGCGGTAGGTGCGCCGCCTCATTTCCCGAAGCTTGATCTCAACAATCCAGCGCAACGCAGCACCGTCGCCTTTTTGCTGAGCTTCGTGGTGATCTTCGCGCTGGTGAGTTCAGTCGGTAGCTACAAGGCCTACGAGTTCACCGATTCGGTGGATTTCTGTGGTGAGTTATGCCATACCGTTATGCATCCCGAATTCACTGCGTATGAGGCCTCGCCCCATGCGCGGGTGGCGTGTGTCGAATGTCACGTCGGATCAGGTGCGAGCTGGTACGTGAAGTCAAAGCTGTCGGGCCTACGCCAGGTTTACTACACGGCTTTGGGTACCTATCCCCGGCCTATCCCTACCCCAGTGCAGAATCTTCGCCCCGCGCAGCAAACCTGCGAGCAGTGTCACTGGCCGAAGAAGTTCTGGGGCGCGCAGCTCAAGACGTTCACCCATTACGGCAGCGATGAGCAGAACACGCCGAGGGTGATCCGCATGCTGATCAAGACTGGAGGCGGCGATCCCAGCCTCGGGCAGGCCGGTGAAGGCATCCACTGGCACATGAACATTAATAACAAAGTCACCTACTTCGCCACCGACGAACAACGGCAGGTGATTCCCTGGGTACGCATCGAAGAAAAGAGCGGCCGGGTGACCGAGTACGTAGTAAAGGAAAGCGCTCCAACCCAGGCGCAGATCGACAAAGCGGTGAAGCGCCGGATGGACTGTATTGACTGCCACAACCGCCCGACCCATATTTACGTGCCCCCCGATCTTTCCGTGGACCGGGCGATTACCGGGCGCTCCATCGATGCGACCCTGCCGTTCATCAAGCAACAGGGCGTAGAAATACTGACGGCAGACTACAAGAACACAGACGAAGCCCTGAAAGCTATTGCCGAGAAGCTTCCGAAGTTTTACCAGGAGAAGTACCCACAAATCGCATCGGCCAAAGCGAACAACATCCAGGGTGCGGTGGTTGAACTGCAGCGCATCTATAAGACGACGTTCTTTCCATACATGAAGGTAAACTGGAAGACCCATCCGAACAACATTGGGCATTTCTACTTCCAGGGCTGCTTCCGTTGCCACGACGGTAATCACGTAAGCAAGGATGGCAAGGTCATCAGTAAAGACTGCAACTCGTGCCACACGGTGGTTGAGCAGCAGGAGAGTGGCACGCAGATCGCGTCGTTGCCAACCCAAATTTTCAAGCATCCGGTTGACATCGGCGACTTGAACGCCGTGAACTGCTCCGATTGCCATAGCGGAGGCGTGGGACCGTAGAAGCCGTAGAAGAAGATGGCGCGTTGACCAGGAACAAGGTTAGCTTCAAAGCGGGAAGCAGTGACAAAAGAGTGACTTATCTCTGCAAGACGTCGGCGCTAAGAAGGTCTGTCGTTCTGATCCTGTTCTGTTCGGCATTCGCCACCGCGGAGGACCGTTTGCACGTGGTCTCTCGCGTGACACTCCCAGCGGACATGCAGACAAGCTTGAGCTGGGGGGATCTTCGTGCCGGTTGTGAACGCGACGGGACGATCACCGTTGGACTCGAACCTAAGAACGACGATCCCGCGGCTTCTATCGTGAAGCTTTCGCCCAACGGCGCGGTCGTGGCGCGAGTCCTGGTGGAGCGAGTTGCGGGGTTTGAAAAGGCAGTGATTCATGATTTCGCACCTGGTCCCAACAGCGAGACTTATGTACTTGTGAGCGCTGTCAAATGGGAGGAATTGAAGCGCGACTAGGCTGGCAGGGCCAGGAGCGCGGGACGATTGGTTGACCTTTATCCTACTTTGCTGCGCTTCGATGCTACTGGACAGCTTGTGGCGAAGCATCGATTGGAGCAGCCTATTGGCGCTCCGCGTCTGGCAGTGTACGCTTCGGGCAACGCGCTGATTGTTGGATGGATCAACAAGGGCGCAACACGCACCGTTACCGTAGCCGGGTTGTTTACGGCAACCGGTGCATTCCTGGCGGAGATCCATTTGCCGGAATCGCTCACTGGACCGAATCAGGAACCGCATCACGACAGGCTCCCCCTGCTCACCCCACTCAATAGCGAGGGCGACGAAGTTCTCGTGTTCAAATCGGGGAACGATGCGGTGGTAGCTGCCGTCTCAAATACTGGAGAGGTCTCCACTACCGTGTTGTCTGTTCCAGTCGGTTTTGGCCTGTTCGCACCCCGGTCAGCCGGCGACCGTCTGGTCGGGTCTCTGGAGGTGAAACCGACTGCTGGTTCGACGGGTCTACGCTACGCGGAATTCGATATGGAGACAGGGGAAGTCATCACAACCCACTACATAAAAGGGCGAGGTTGGAAGCTGGGGTGCTCTACGCCCAATGGGATGAGCTTATTCAATGTCAGCACAGGAACCCTCAACATCGTGAAACCGACACTCCCCTCGACTCAGTAAGTGCAGCACGATATTTGTTATCCAGGATGCCGTGTTGCCAGCTCAAACTTTCAAGCAGCCAGTTGACCTTGGCGACTTGACGGAGGTCAACTGCTCCGATCGCCACAGCGGCGGCGTTGGGCCGTAATGGCTGTAGTGGAACTCGCGCCTCGCTCTTGCCAAAGAGGTAATGGTCAGCAATAATAGATATTCGCCTCCAGTCGCGAGCTCTGGCAAGCGCATGCTTGGTGGGGTTTATGTACGGGGGTCCAAGGAACGCCTGGCTGCGTTCGTTGGGGTGTGGAGCGAGGCTGTAGTTCGCTGGAGCACCCGCCCGAAAGCGCGAATACTGCGCGGCCGGCGACTCCGATTATCTCGCCTGAGGGAATTCGTGCCACCGGCGCTTCCCAGCGTTCCCAACTAAATTCGTTATTCTAGATTGGGCAGGGAATGCACCACACGTGTGGACATTGACGAGCGGAAAGGAACTGCTTCTGTGTTGATGATTCGTCTCTCGCGCCGCGGTGCGCGCAAACAGCCTTACTACCGCATTGTGGTTATCGAGAAGGACCGTGCGCGCGATGGCCGCTCGGTGGAGGTGGTCGGCACCTATAATCCTCGCACCAATCCCGCCGGCGTGGAATTGAAACGCGAGCGTATTGACTACTGGACCAGCAAGGGAGCGCAGTTGTCGGACCGCGTGAAGAAGTTGGTGGACAAAGCGGCCGCCACCGCCCCAACTCCGACTGCTGCCGAAGCTTAGAGTTCGACGCAATTTTCCGAAGTCAGGAGCAGCCGCACCTATGACGGACAGCGCCGTGAACATGCTTGCGTTGGTGGAACGTCTTGCCAAGGCCGTGGTGGAAGCGCCTGACGAGGTAACGGTGGAAGCCTTCGAAGAAGGCGGCCAGACGGTGTTAGAGCTGATTGTAGCGGAGAGCGACTTAGGGCGGGTGATTGGCCGTCAGGGGCGCATGGCCCGCAGCCTGCGTACGATAGTGAACGCGGCCGGCCTACGCACTCGCAAGCGCTATCAGTTGGAGATCGTGGAATAGCCGGCGACTTCATCACGATCGCTCGCGTGCTGGGCCCGCAAGGGCGGCGTGGTGAAGTTATGGCAGAACTTCACACTGATTTTCCCGAACGCTTCCAGGAGCGACGGCAACTGCAGGGCTTGGCGGCCGATGGTACCCGCCGTGAGCTGCAAGTGGAAGCGCACTGGTTTCACAAGGGTGGCGTGGTGCTGAAGTTTGCTGGCGTGGAGAGTATCAGCGATGCTGAGCAGCTCGGCGGGCTGGAGCTGCAGGTTCCGTTCGAACAGCGTACCGAGTTGGAAGCAGGCGCGTCATATGTGAGCGATGTTGTCGGCTGCGAAGTTTGGATAAGAAACGCGGACGACCAGCGACTGCTTGGGACCGTCAGCGAAGTGCAGTTTGGGGCAGGGGAAGCCCCGCTGCTGGTTGTGCGAGCGAAGGGCGGGGCTGGGCAAGAAATTCTGCTCCCCTACGCCCAAGAGTTTCTGAAGTCTGCAGACTTCCAGCAGCGGCGGATCGAGATGGAGTTGCCCGAGGGGCTGCTGACGTTGGACTCACCGTTGAGTGGGGAAGAGAAGCAGCGGCAGAAGGCCGAAGCCGATGAGGCACGATCGGCGGGCGTTCGCCGTAAGCGAAGGAAGTGAAGTTGAGGTCCCCAGGCGCTCAGGCGCGAATTGGGGAGGCCCGAATGAAGTTCGAGATTCTGACGATTTTTCCGGACTTTTTTTGTGGGCCACTGGATTACGGCATTGTGCGCAAGGCGCGCGAAGCCGGGCTCATTGAAATTGGCATCCACGATCTGCGAACGTTCACACACGATCGGCACCGCACGGTGGATGACCGGCCATTCGGCGGCGGCGAGGGCATGGTACTCAAACCTGGGCCGATTTTTGAATGTCTCGAATCGCTGGGTGTCTTGCCGCATGAAGAACGGATGCACGATGATTCGCGCGAAACTGTGGTGCTGCTTTCGCCTCAGGGCGAGTTGTTCACCCAGGCGGCAGCGCAGGATTTGACGACGCGCGAACGTGTGGTTCTTATCTGCGGGCGTTACGAAGGCGTGGACGAGCGGGTGAGTGAGTATCTCGCGGATCGTGAGATATCGGTTGGTGATTTCGTGCTCAGTGGTGGGGAGTTGGGCGCAGCTATTATCGTGGACACAACCACTCGGTTGCTTCCTGGCGCACTCGGCAATGCAGCCTCGACGCAACAGGAATCGTTTACGGCGTCGATGATGGAACAACACAAGGTTTCAGGTGAGCCCCCGAGCTCGACATGTGGCTCAGGCGGACTGCTCGATTACCCACATTACACGCGTCCTGCGGAGTTTCGCGGGATGCAGGTTCCCGCGGTACTGGTGAACGGGGACCACGACGAGATCCGAAAATGGCGGCGCCGTAGCGCGCTGCGAAAAACCTTGCGCAATCGTCCCGATTTGTTGCGCGATGTCGAGTTGAGCAAAGAAGATCAAAAGTTGCTGGCCGAGATTGAGGACGCAGCAAGCAAGAGATGATGCAATGAGTTCAGGTGGATTGGCAGTTAATGGGCTGACAAGAGATGTCATCCTTAAGCGGTTCGAAAACCCTGACGAGACGCGGGTCTTTGAGAAGGGCAAGTTTGAGATTGTTCAGATCGGTGGTATGACGATTGGGCGTGCCACCTACGAACCAGGTTGGAAGTGGTCAGAGCACGTCGGCAAGGCAATGGGCGCAGCGAGTTGCCATGTCGAACACGTTGGCATGGTGATTTCTGGATGTGCTACGGCGGCGATGGACGACGGACGGGTTATCGAGATGCGCGCCGGAGACGTGTTCTATATTCCACCGGGACATGACAGTTGGGTGGTTGGCGATGAACCCTATGTTTCGCTGCACTTCATGGGAGCTGGCGACTACGCTCGAGAGCACACGAAGTAAGATTTGTCGGAGATGGCAAGGCTTACCGCGGTTCTGACGCAAAGACCCTAAATTGATTTTGGCCGCCGCGAGGCGTGCGACACGGAAGGAAAAGAAAAATGTCGAACAACTCACCTATCATTGACCGGCTTCTCGCCAAAACGCGGCGCACCGATCTGCCCGACTTTAAGCCCGGCGACACCGTCCGGGTCCACGTGAAGATCAAGGAAGGCGACAAGGAACGCTTGCAGGCGTTCGAAGGGGTCGTTATTTCTAAGAGCCACGGAGACCAGCCCAGCTTCACCGTGCGCAAGATGAGCTTTGGGCAGGGCGTCGAGCGCATTTTTCCCACCCATTCTAAGGTCATTGACAAGATCGAAGTACTGCGTTCGGCGCACGTCCGTCGCGCCAAGCTGTATTATCTGCGCGCGCTGCGTGGCAAGGCCGCGCGTCTCCGCGAAGTGGATACCAAGCGCGCGTAACGCAACGCTGTACGTCCGGCAATAGTCACAGGTAGAACAGCGCTTCAGCGCTGCGGTGCCAGTGACACACCAACTGCATGAGCCGCGGCGGTCATTGAGGGGCCGCTGCGGCTCAAGCCTTATGTTGTGGAAGATCTTGAACGCCAGCCTAAAGGGTTGCTCTACCTCTTCAGTGAGCGCCACGTGCATTACTCAGCCCCGCGCTAGCGTTTCACCGTAATGCTATCCGCGATCTTGCTGTACTCATCGCGCGAAATAATTCTCTTGTCCAGTAACTGGTGCGTATCGTCGTAGGGCCGCGCGGCGATGATCCGGTCGGCGGCGGCATCGTCGATCCCCGGAAGACTCATAAGCGCGCTCTTTGAGGCCGAGTTCAGATCGAGAGGATGATCGGACGTGGGCCGGTTTAGCCCTTCACGTATCCCTTGTGCCACCGCCTTGGCATTGTCTTTCAACTCCGCGGTAGCCTGTGCGGTTTTCTGCCGCACTTCGTCGGGATTGGATGGCCGGGTATTGCAGGCATTGCAACCAGTGAGCACAATCTGGCCGCCACCCAGAAACAGCGCCAGCAAGATGGGGTTCACGCGCATGCCTGTGAGATGCAAATTTAAGATCGCAGGTTGATCGCTATCTAGCAGGCCAGCGGTGATTTCATCAATACAAAAAGGCACAGCCGCTAGACTGTGCCGTCTTGCCCGCTATTGTCACCCGGCGCGCATGCATCATGCCATTTCTACGCGCTCCGTGGCGCTCGCTATTCGACTGCGTAATACTCCTGAAAACTCAACCCTGCCAACCAGCCGCGATCGACCAGGCAATAGCGCAATCCCAGGGCCTTCACGATCCGCTCTCTCCCCCCACACGCCCCGGACCGAAGTCAACTAACAAACCTTCGTCTTACGCGTAATACGCGGCGTTCTTCTCGATGAATTCCTGCTTGTCGGCCGGGACCTCATCCACGACGAAAATTGAATTGGTCGGGCACACCGGGACGCAGGCGCCACAATCGATGCAGCCTTCCGGGTCCACATACAACTGGGTCGCGGCTTCGAACTTCTCTTCGTCCTTCTTGGGATGAATGCAGTCGGTCGGACAGGCTTCGACGCAGAGCTCATCTTTGGTGCAGGTATCGGTAATAATGTATGCCATGATTGCGATCTCCGATTTTGGTTTCTTGCTGCCACCCTCATCGCGACAGCCTGGCGGTCCTTCCACCAACCCCAATGTACAAATTCCTCGACCGCGAAGGCGGTGACACCAATCACCCAACGGTTGTGACCTGGCGCACATCCTGCCGCGCAAGACGATGTCGTACGGACGCAGTTCTCGCCGCCCTTGAAAGCAGCATCTTCTTCTTCACGCCATATTCACTTCCGGAACCAGGAGCTGAATGGTGAATAGCGAAAAGCAAATCGCGGCTCCTCGTGTTATCCTCCGCCCACCCATGTCTGCCAAGACAAATGCCTGGGCCGCGCTACTGCTGCTGACGGCGCTGAACTTTCTCAACTATATCGATCGCAACGTGCTGTTCGCGGTGCAGCCGTTGATACAGAAGGAATTCGTCCTCAGCGATAAGCAGATTGGCTTTTTGACCTCTGCGTTTTTCGTCTGTTACATGATTGCCGCGCCGCTGATCGTTCCGCTGGCCGACCGCTTTCCGCGCCGTCGAATCATGGCGGCGGGCGCTTTCGTCTGGAGTCTGGCGACGTTGCTAAGCGCAGTCACACACAATTACGACGAGCTGCTGCTGCGCCACGTCATTGTGGGCATCGGAGAAGCAACCTTCGTCGCCATCTCGCCGGCCTTCCTCTCAGATCTTTTTCCCGAAACTGTTCGCGGGCGAGTGATGGGCCTTTTCTATCTCGCCACCCCGGTCGGCAGTGCGCTGGGCTATCTCGTCGGCGGCTTCCTGGGCAATCGTTACGGTTGGCGGGCTCCGTTCCTGGTCTCGGCACTGCCGGGTTTGTTGCTGGCATTCGCAGTTCTGGCGTTGCGCGAACCCGTGCGCGGCGCCAGCGATCACGTAGCGGACAGCTTCGAGCGTGGTTCTGTGCGCGGGCTGTTTCGCAACCGGGCTTTTTGGACCATTAGCCTCGGCGCGGCCATGATGACGTTCGCCATCGGCGGCCTGCAGGTGTGGATGCCTACATTCCTCACGCGCATCCGGCACGTGCCCCTGGAGCGCGCCAATCTTTCCTTCGGTGGCATGACGGTAATCGCGGGAACGGTGGCCACAGTGCTGGGAGGGTGGCTGGGAGATCGCCTGCTGCGGCGCACGCCGGCGGCTTATCAACTTATCTCAGCCGTCGGGATGACACTTTCAATTCCGGTCATCATCGCGGCTATCTATTGGACCGGGCCGGCGATGTATCCGGCGATTTTCCTCGGTGAATTTTTTCTTCTGCTCAACACCGCTCCGCTCAACGCCGCCTTGGTGAATTCGGTAAGTGCTCGTATTCGCGCCACGGCCCTTGCGGTGAACATATTCATCATTCACCTGCTGGGCGATGCGTTTTCGCCTACCCTGATCGGCTACATCTCCGATAAAAGCAATCTTCAAATAGGACTTATGTCGATGATTGTGGCGGTTGCGCTTTCGGCGGCGGTGTTGTTCTACGGGATGCGCTTCGCCCCGAAGATCGGCGGCGAGCAACTGGCGACCAGCAATTCGCAAGCGAAAAGCGAAGAGCGAACCGCGGCTAAAACAACGCCCTTCCGCGACACGCGAAAGGGCATTTGAGTCATGCAGTGTGCTGCCGCAGGCAGCCGAGGTCGGTTTATTTGGCGAAAGCCGCGATGGCGCCGGCTTCGTCATCTTTTACGTCGAAGACGGTGTAGAGCTTGGTGATCTGCAGCAGGTCGTGGACCTTCTTGGTCAGATGCAGCAGTTTCAACTCGCCGCCCTGGTTGCGAACAGACGTGAAGGCGCTAACCAGTTCGCCGATGCCCGAGCTATCGATGTAGCTCACATCGCCCAGGTTCAGCAGGATTTTCTTCTGCCCTTTCCCAAGCAGGTCCTTGATGGTATCGCGTAACACAACACTGCCTTCACCTAAAGTGATTCGACCACTCAAGTCGACAATGGTGACACCGTCTACCTGCCGGGTACTTGCTTTCATGCTCACGTGGAAGCCTCCTGACGGTCCAGATCGTTGTTCTGGAGCCGCTTAATCAAAGTAATTTCAGTGCCGGGATCTAGTTTATGAAAGCGGACTTCATCCATGAAAGCCCGCATCAAGAATATGCCACGGCCGGACTGTTTCATAAGATTTTCTGGGGCAAGCGGGTCAGGAACCTCGGCCGGATCGAGTCCCTTTCCTTGGTCGGTGATCGTAATGATCAACTCCCGTCCATTTTGCTCGAAAGTTAAGTTTACGCTCTTGGCAGGATCGTAGGCGTTGCCGTGCAATACAGCGTTGATCATCCCCTCGCGAACCGCCATCGAGATCCCACTCCGCGCGTCCTCGTCGAAACCAGCTTGCGACGAGATCTGATCGGCCATCGCTTCGGCCTTGTTCACGCTTTCCAGCGTTGATTCCATCCTGTATGAAACGCGTTGTGGCGCGGTCATCAATTGGCTCGTTCCGTCATGTTCAGTGCGCGTCCCAGGCCCAAAGCAAACAGAATCTTCAGGATGGAGCAGTTTGCCCTTTCGGACGATACTTGTCAACGCAAGTGTCCTTACGTGTCATACCACCATCGCAATATCATTGTCGATCCGTATGCAGTTAGAACGTATCAGACTACTACCGGCGGTCAAATTCATGCTGGAACCACGTTGATATGTAGCAGGATTGTGGCCCGGATCAGTTTTCCGGCGGAACCTGTAGGGCGGTGGCGGCTTGCAGGCCATCGGCAATTTCTGGCAGGATTCCAAGTTTGCGGTAGATAGGGCGCACCACAGCGCGAATCCGGGAAAGTTTGCCCACGAACCACACTCCTCCCGCGATACAACAGACGCCTCCAATGGCCAGCGTGTAAGGTGCTCCGATGCGCCTGGCTACTATGCCGGCGAACAGACTTCCGAACGGCGCCATCCCCTGGAAGGCCATGGAATAAAAGCTCATCACGCGGCCGCGCTTATCCTCATCGGCAATGGTTTGCAAAACCGTGTTGCTAGCGGCCATTTGCTGCATCATGCCAAAGCCGGTCACCACCATCAGCAACAGCGAGAGCCAAAGCAGGTGAGAGAAAGAGAAGGCGACAAGCGCCCCGCCGAACAGACAGGCCATCGCCGGAATCACGCGCCCCAGGCCGAGTACCGACTTACGCGCCGCCAGCCAAGCGGCACTGATCAGCGCTCCGACCCCAGAAGCTGCCATGAGAAATCCCAACGTGTGCGCTCCTCCGTGCAGTACGCGCGCCGCGAACAGCGGCATCAGCACCGTGTAAGGCATGCCCACCAGACTGACCAGGCCGAGCAGCAGTAAGATGGAGCGGATAGGCACGAAGCCTGCTACATAGCGCCAGCCTTCTTTGAATTCCTGCACCACGTGCTGCCGCGGCTTTATCTCTTGTTTGCGGGTAATGACCATGGCCACCAGGGAAGCGATCACCGCGAGATAGCTGAATCCGTCGATCAGAAAACAGTAACCCTCGCCCGCCACAGCGATCACAGCGCCGGCAATCGAAGGTCCAAGCAGGCGCGACGCATTCACCATGGATGAATTGAGTGCGATGGCGTTAGGTAAGTCCTCGCGGTCTTCGACCATTTGTATGACGAAGGCTTGCCGAGCTGGCATATCGAAGGCGTTGATGGCGCCCTGGAATAGGCTGAGCAGAATGATGTCGGTCACGGTAATGTGGTGGCTCAAAGCGAGCACAGCCAAGCCGAACGATTGCAACATGGAGAGCGTTTGCGTGACCACCAGAACGCGATGGCGGTTCCAGCGATCGACCCAAACTCCGGCAAACGGTCCCAGCACGAATACTGGAATCTGCCCGGAAAATCCCACCAGGCCAAGTAGGAAAGCCGAGTGGGTCAGCCGGTACACCAGCCACGCCGTCGCGATGCGCGTCATCCAGGTGCCGATTAAGGAGACTGTCTGTCCCGAAAAAACAGCAGGTAATTGCGGTGACGCAGGGCGCGGACGGCAAACTTCCAATCGGAGCCGGAAGTCTTGTCTGCGGGCTGTAGGGACTTATGGGCCATGCAATCGTTTCGGGCAGTGCTATTGCGAGAGCTGTTGATCGAGAAAGGACAAGGTCAAGTTCCACGAGAGTTCCGCCGCTCGCGGATTGTAACTGGGACGCTGATCGCAAAAGAACCCGTGGTCCGCATCGGAAAAGATGACCTCAATCCAAGGCTGAGGAGAAGCCTGCATGCCTTCCGCGACCTGCCGCCGCTGGTCAGCCCCGATGTGCTTATCTTGTCCGCCCCAGTAGAAAAGCATGGGCGCAGAATTTTTTGCGGCGAGAGCCATCATCTCGCTGGTTGGCGCGCCGTAATAAGAGATGGCAGCTCGCAAGGGCACCGTGGTATTCGCGAGAAACGACACCCGTCCACCCATGCAGTAGCCGACACAGGCGATGCGGTTACCGCAGCGCTCCTGTAGAAATTGATGCGAGGAGAGGATATCGCTCTGCAGACCCAAAGTGGTTGTTTGTTTTGCAATCGGCATCACGCTGGCCATATCGTCGTACCTGCCTTCAAAGCCGGGTGCCACGCGGTGGTACAGCTCCGGAGCCAGGGCGGCATAGCCGAGCTTGGCAAACCTTTCCGTCACGTCACGGATGTGCGAGTTCACGCCGAACGCCTCCTGAAAAACAATCAGGCCGGCTGTGGGCGTTCCGTCTTTTGGCAATGCAAGCCAGGCGCGCATGGTGGTTTGGTCTCCAACGGATAGTTCGACATATTGCGAAGTGATCTCTAGCATTAGTGCTCGCTCCTAATTCAAGGTTCTAAGGATCTAAAGATTACATAAGATGCCTCGAAAGTATTTTCCGCCCACCAAAGTCTGGAGCGCGCTTCCGCCGTGCCGTTCTCGCAAATCTACGTCCTTCGGTTACGGTCCTTTCAGTAACTGGAAATTAACATTTGGCACGCAGGCCGGGGTTATAGAATAAACGGATATGCAAGATAAGCCGCTGCAAATAGAGAAGATTGCGTATCCAAATGGGACCGGTGTAGTGCTCCGCGTCCACGGTCCACTTTTGTTGGGAAATTTCTTTCCGCTTCAAACTGAGGTCCGCTCGAACTCCGCGAATCTGCTAATCATCGATGTGTCAGACATGCCATACATCGATTCTGCTGGGATCGGCTGCCTGGTGGGAGCCCACGTTTCCAGGGAACACTCGGGCCGCAAGTTAATCATCGTAGGCGCTAATGAACGGCTGCTGACTTCATTGAAAGTTACGAAGGTGGACCAACTCTTCACCTTTGCTCCCACCGTGGAAGAGGCCCGCGCGCAAGCCAGTGGAGCCTAGTTTCCCATGATTTTTCCGTTCTCCCCCTCGCAGTGGAAACATCTGTTCGCAAGCTCTGATAAACTTTTGCCCGGCATGTGGGTCCGGCGTTCGCTGTTCCGTAGTGAGCATTCCTAAGAGCAAGGACCGGGTACAGTTCAGGCCGGCGGCATCCACATCAGGAGGTTATTTATGTCCATCGCAGTTAGTACGGCGCAGATGCACAATCGGGTTCAGGAATTCGTCGGCCGGCCGCGCAAGATGTTCATCGATGGAAAGTGGGTGGCGGCGGCCTCCGGCAAAACCTTCCCCACCTATAACCCCGCTACGGGAGAAGTCCTGGCGCAGATTGCCGAAGGCGATCGCGAGGACATTGATCGCGCGGTGAAAGCGGCGCGCAAGGCCTTCGAAAGCGACGCCTGGGCCGACATGCCGGCCTCACAGCGTGGCCGGCTTATCTGGAAGCTGGGTGACTTGATCGAAGAGCGCCTGGAAGAATTCGCTCAGCTCGAAAGTCTCGACAACGGCAAGCCGCTATCAGTTGCACGCGTCGCCGATGTGCCGCTGGCGGTCGATCTGTTTCACTACATGGCCGGGTGGGCCACCAAGATTGAGGGCAACACCATTCCGATTTCGGCATCGTCGAAGCATGTCAAGTACTTCGCATACACTCGGCGCGAGCCGGTTGGAGTGGTGGGACAGATCATCCCATGGAATTTTCCGCTGTTGATGGCGGCCTGGAAGCTGGGTCCGGCGCTGGCAACAGGCTGCACCGTGGTCTTGAAGCCTGCCGAGCAGACTCCGTTGAGTGCGCTGTTGTTGGCCGAGTTGATTGCGGAAGCAGGTTTCCCGGAAGGCGTGGTCAACGTAGTGCCGGGTTACGGCGAGACCGCTGGAGCCGCGCTGGCGTCGCATCCCGACGTCGACAAGATCGCCTTCACGGGTTCCACCGAAGTTGGCAAGCTGATTTTGCAGGTGGCGGCAGGCAATCTGAAGAAGGTTTCCCTCGAACTCGGTGGCAAGTCCCCTAACGTGGTCTTCGCGGATGCCGACATGAAGGCGACCATTCCTGGAGCGGCCAGCGCCATCTTTTTCAACCACGGCCAGTGCTGCTGCGCTGGATCGAGGCTGTACGTCGAGCAGAGCATCTTCGACCATGTCGTCAACGGCGTGGCCGACCAGGCGAAGAAGATCAAAGTTGGACCCGGCTTCGATCCGGATACCGCGATGGGACCGCTGGTCTCGGAAGAGCAACTGCATCGTGTCTGCAGCTATCTGGAGAGCGGGCTGCAGGAAGGCGCCGAAGCGGTGGTGGGCGGACACAAACGGCCAGGCGCGGGATATTTTGTGGAGCCGACGGTGATGGTGAAGACGAAGCCCGAGATGAAAGTAGTCCGCGAGGAGATTTTCGGACCTGTAGTTTGCGCCATGCCTTTCCGCGATGTCGACAAACTGATTGCCGAAGCCAACCGGAGCGAGTACGGCCTGGCAGCGGCGGTGTGGACTCGCGACATCAGCAAGGCCCACCGGATTGCCGAGAAACTGCGCGCTGGTACGGTGTGGATCAACTGCTACAACGTGTTCGACGCAGCCCTGCCCTTCGGCGGATACAAGCAGTCAGGCTGGGGCCGCGAGATGGGCCACGAAGTATTGGAAATGTACACCGAGGTCAAGGCGGTTTGCGCCGCGATTTAGGCGCGCGTCATTGCTCGATTCGGATAGCCGACTCTGGGCATCCGTTCAAAACGGCAAGGTCCTGTGAGCTCGTCGTGGCACCGGAACAGGACCTTGCTATGCCCGCCGCGCAAACAGCCGACCTGCGCAGGCGAGTTGGGCAATCATTGCCCGAGTGTTTCGGTTTTCAAAAATCGTTCGTCAGGCGAGGGCACTGGGCCAGCCTGTTTTGTTTTGCCGCCGGTGCACACTCTGAGTTTCTCAACGGCACAACAAAAGGCACCGAAACAGGTACGTCTACCTTGTTTCGGTGCCAATCTCAAGCTAGCACATGTGAGCTGAGGCGGGTAGCACTTTCGAGAAATATCTTGCGGGCGGTTCCCGAAACGGGAACGGCGAAAAGATGACGCGGACTGGGCTCCTCTGGCGCTAACCCACTCTTCGGCTGTGCTCAGGGCAAGCTCCTCTCGCCAGAACCCGGCGGGAAGGGTGGGGCACGCGACGTGCGGGGTTCAGGCGAAAGGCCACCTTGCCTTGTCCTCACTCTCGGCTCGGAGTACCATGCAAACCGGCGGCGGGGTGATGTCAGGCCGGGAGCCCGACGAGGTGCCGAGGTGAGAATATCGATAATACTTGCAACTGTCGTCGCGACTCTTCTCGCAATTGCAATCACTGCAATCATCGTCTCCTCCGGCTCAAAATCTACGAAAACGCCATTCGACTCTCACTTGGGTGAATACACGAGCCTTTCTGGCCCAACCGCAATTCACCCATACCTCAAGGGGAAAATATTACCTGTCAACCTTCAACACGGTACTGTGGACGCGGAGCTTTTGCGTCTCCTCCCAGAGGCCAGCCGCGCCCAATCTCCCGATGAAGTTGGAAGCGTCGTCTGGCTGGATTGCGCGATTCAAAGCAGAGGCGAGTGCTCGTGTGAAGTAATTGTTTGGGACCTCCAAGCGCACTTGGAGACCGGGTCATATGCCCCGAATCGGTTCCCGCCGTCGCAGATGGAGGGTGGGCATACTACCTCAACAACATGCCCTTCGAGTGACGACTATGAACTGACGACTTCATATCTCTCCGGCCTGCCCCGTGACGCTGCTGACGCTGCTGCGCGCGCTGCTGCGCGGGCCCAGCGGGAAGTTCAATCGCGGCCAGTCGAGTGTGGTGATAGGCAGCGGTTACGTCCTCCCAAAGGACCAACAGGATGGCTCAAGATCTCAAACAACGCTTGGTCGAGCCTCACCGTGGAGATCTCCGAATCCAAATCGAAAACATCGAAGCTCCCATTCACCATAGAAGGCACGAACGGAGTCGCGGCGGACGTCTCCGGAGTTTTGGAGACCTGCACTATTGCGGCGGGCACGGCCTCAATCAAATTGGCCCCTGGCGCCTACCATATAACTGTGTCCTCAAGTTGTGGTCGTCAAGAGGACAATGTGAGAATTTCATCGGGGGACACATTAGCTGAAGCGTACTCTTGCGAGCAGCGTTTTTGAGAGCTCACTAGTTTCTCGCGTCCAACCAATGTCGCTGACATGTGACGCACACACTTTTGTGAACGCCGGGTGCCACACTCATTCCTGCTTTTGGAATGAGTGGGAACTGATTACTTCGACACACGAGTTTTCGATTGAATCAACTCTGCTGTCCCACACATTCGAAAGTCGCGAATGTGTGGGGCACGCGGCGCATAGCCAGCGCGCGGACCGTACGCGAATTATCAGTGCCCGAAAGGCGGCCAGGAAGGAGCGCAAACAGTATGAAGAAGGCATCGGCAGAGAGGCGAAATGACGACTTGCGTCCGGAGTACGATCTCGCCCGGCTCGCAGGAGGGGTCCGCGGCAAATACTACCGCCAAGCCGTTGCAGGGACAAACCTGATCCTGATCGAGCCGGAGCTCGCGCGCGTGTTTCGCGATTCGGAATCAGTAAACCGCGCCCTGCGGCTGCTGGTAGAAACCGCAACCGCGAGTGCTGCTCCTGCTCGTCCGCGGCATCGCGCACCCAAGAAGCGCTTGCAATCGGCGCGGTAGAAGTCACCGCAATCAGCGGCGACAAACCCACACAAGGAAATTCGGCTTGAGTGGGTGTTTTTGATCGTGACTCACATAACAAGTCCGCTCCGCAAGCTCGGGTTCGAATGCTCGCGCAGTCGTATGACTTCCCACTCATCCGCAAAAAGCGCGAATGAGTGGGGCACGCGACCCAGCCGCCTATTCGTTCACCTCCCTGGTAACGGCTTCCTCGGTTGGCCCTTTCTTCGAGATCGCGGTTTTGTGAGTCGTCGTTTTTTTCGAATGCTTGACTTTTAGAATCTGCCCTTCAAGTACTTCGCCCCTGTCCAGCAGCATCGGCTCTTTCGCAACTTCCGGGAACTTCATCTGCGACGAAAGATTCTCGATGCTTTTCAGCATCTTCTGGTTATCGCTAGCGGTATCTTCTGCTTCGGGTTTAACTCGGAATTCCACAGTCAGGCCCCGCTCTATCTGACCGAATAAGCGGCGGGTGTCCTGCTGAACTGCGGTTTCTAACTCGCTCTTGCGACCCCCGTCGCCCTGATAATTTGCCAGGACCAATTCGGTTGATTCTTCCACTACCTGATCGACCGTCGTGGTGACTTGCTCGGATAACTGATCTAGAGCATCCCCTTTTAGCCCCATATCCTTCAATTCCGCACGAATTTTTCTTATCTTCTCGATCTTTTCCCATGCTTCGATAAACTTGTTCACTACTGTCCCAAGCACATCAAGCACCGGGAGTGCCGCCAACACTGCAACAGTCGGAATTGACGACGACAATTGTTCAAGCTCCGCTGCTTCGGCTTTACCCGTGATGGCTTCACCATAGTGCTCGATAAGCCGATTGATAAAACCAAGCTCTTTGGCAAAAGGCCCCAGTTTGTTGTCAAAAATCTCACGCGGAATTAGGAACGCTACATCGGCAGACCCTGGTTCCAGACCCGTTTCCTCTAGCTTTAGCCCTTCGAGAGCCTGCCGTGCATTACGCACCGTCGAAAGGAACTTCGCCCGGCGGTCTGCAAGCTTTTGCACAAAGTCACGCGCCACTGCGGGCGTCATCGCGTTCAACTGAACGGCGCTTTTAACCTTATCCGAAATTTCCGGATCGAAGAATTCCTCCCCGCCCATTGCCGGGTGCCCCACTCATTCCTGGTTTTGGAATGAGTGGGAACTGATTACTTCGACATACGAGTTTTCGATTGCATCAACTCTTCTATCCCACACATTCGAAAGTCGCGAATGTGTGTGGCACCCGGCTTTTCTTGTAACCTGAAAGGATGAGCTTTGAAGGGGCACGGCTTCAGTCGTGCCGTCCGGTCTGCGTTGGAAGTTGGGCTTCAGCCCCTGAGGTAACTCGCTCTTCGTGTTGCGAATCGAAGTCCCTCAGCGGCTAAAGCCGTCATCATGGCAGCAAATTTATGGCACGGCTGAAGCCGTGCCCCTTCAAAGCATTTCATGGTTTGGCTAGCGGGAACACCCCTAATCGCCGCTCGCTACCTGGCTCAGGCTCTCGACCGCAACCCGCGCGACCGCGATGTTTGTCAACCGCTGCTCGGCATCGCGTGGATGCATGGTCACAACGTCTGCGGAGTGCGATTTCCTGTCGTTCGCTACCCAGTTGCGGCGCTCTACGAACATCTGCGGCTCGTAGGTGACGCCATTGGCCAGCCGCCTGTCTTCGCGCTTCGAAGTCCACAGCAAGACCGGCCCCACCACGCCGCGTACCACGCGGGTAAATGTTCCGAATGCGGCTTCGACTTCGCGCCGTAGCTCGCGTATTCGTGTCGACACCGAAGGGTTGCTGGTCCTCAGCCGCTTTTCCATGGCCCAGAGGGCAGCGTTGTAAGTCGTGCGCAGCTTTCGGGCTTCTTCGGCAAAG
>CAWDTG010000004.1:0-447872 GCA_963805245.1 uncultured Acidobacteriaceae bacterium | reverse complement strand
CATCTGCGGGAGGGTTTGCGCACATCCGTGTGAGACGGCCTGCCGCCGGGGTGAGATCGATAGACCAATCTCGATTCGCGCGCTCAAACGCTTTCTCACCGAGCGCTATGGGCCGGAGTCGCGCCACCCGCTTGACGTGCATCACGCAGCCATCCGAGAAACTTCCCTACAGGGTTGCCATCGTGGGCGCCGGCCCGGTCGGACTCTCCGCAGCGCACGACCTGGCCCTGATGGGCTATAAAGTGACGCTGTTCGAGTCGTCGCCGGTTGCCGGCGGCATGCTCTACCTCGGCATTCCCGAATACCGCCTCCCGCGCAGTGTGGTCGAAGCTCAGGTGCGCGAGATTTTGGAGACCGGCGACATCGAGCTGAAGCTCAATTGCGCGGCCGGGCGCGACTTCACGGTCAGCGAACTGCGCAATCAGGGATTCGACGCGGTCCTGATTGCGGTGGGCGCCAATCGCAGCCGGGACCTGAAGATTCCCGGCGTTGACCTGGACGGCGTGCACAAGGGCATCGATTTCCTGCTCAACGTGAATCTTGGATACAAGTTCACCATTGGCAAGCGAGTGATCGTCATTGGCGGCGGCAACGTCGCCATGGACGTGGCACGCTCGGCGGCGCGCGAGGTTCTCAAGCAGCAGGGCCATGCCGATGACTGACGCCTTCGGACGCCAACATCCACGCGGTTGCCACGCATGAAATGGTGGACATTTCGCTGTCTGCGCTTCGCATGGGCGCTCGTGAAGTCGATATCGTCTGCCTGGAGCCGCGCTATGAGATGCCGGCGGCGCTGGAAGAGATCGAAGAGGCCGAGACCGAAGGCATCATCATGCACGCCGGCTTTGGACCGAAGCGCGTGCTGGGGCGGGATGGCAAAGTGGTGGGACTGGAGTGCCTGAAGACGAAGTCCGTCTTCGACGCGGACAGCCGCTTCAATCCGTCGTTCTATCACAACAGTGAAACGCAGTTCGACTGCGACACCATCATCCTGGCCATTGGACAGGCCGCCAATCTGGATTTTCTGAGGCCGGAAGACGGCGTACAGATTTCGCCGCGCGGCCTGATCAGGCAAATCGCGAGAGCCTGATGACCTCGGTGCCGGGCGTCTTTGCAGGAGGCGACTGCGTCTTTCGGTCCGCGCCTGATCATCGACAGCGTGGGCGACGGCAAACGGGCCGCGGTGGGCATTGACGAGTATCTGCGCGGACACAAGCATCCGGAACCGCTCATCGAAGTCGAAGTTCTCGACCGGCTCGCATGATTGAGAACTTCATCGACATCACGCGCCAGCCGATTCCGATGCTTCCGCTGGACCGTCGCACCGGCATTACCGAGGTTGAGGTCGGTTACGACGAAGAAGGCGATGCGCGAGGCCCAGCGCTGCCTGAAGTGCTGGATCAACACCGTCTTTGAAGGCAGCGCAGGACGGTACGGAGTGCATTCTGTGCGGCGGCTGCGTGGATGTTTGTCCGGAGAACTGCCTTCAGTTGGTCCCGCTGGAGCGGGTCTAGTTTGAGCCCGATGTCGTGCAGGCCATATGGAAAATCCCGAGATGTTTAGCTTGGAACTCGACGATGTCGCGCCGAGGAGCTTGGGATGATCTCCGGCTCGGCAATGATCAAGGACGAGACCCGATGCATCCGCTGCGGACTTTGCGCCATGCGGTGTCCGGTGGGGACAATCACCATGGAGGCCTACACTCGTGCCGTGCCGAACCGTCAGGCTTACGCATTCCGGCCTGGATGCAACCGGTCCGATGCTGCGGCAAGGAGAACGAACTGGCGTGCTATTGAGGACATGCCGAGATGAGAAACGAGCACAACCGGCCTGACAGCCCGGACGAGTGGGCCGCAGGCAATTCTTCGTGAAAATGGGCATGGCCTCCATCGCCGTTGCCGCTGCTCGGCACCGCCGTGTTCGCTTATCAGTTTCTTTCGCCCAACGTGCTCTATGAGCCTTCGCCGATTGTGAACGCCGGCAAGCCAGACCGTTATCCGCTGGATTCGGTCACTCTCGATCCCGAGACGGCGATTTACGTGGTGCACGGCCCGGACGGCTTCTTCGCGTTATCCGCGATCTGCACGCACCTCGGCTGCCTCACGGCCTACAAACCCGAGCTGGGGATTATCGCCTGCCCATGCCACGGCAGCAAGTTCAACCGCGACGGGGTCAAGATCGCCGGACCCGCCCCCAAGCCGCTGCCCTGGCTGCGAATGTGGCTTAATGACGATGGCGAACTGATGGTGGACCGCTCCACCGCGATCTCAACCAAGCAATTGGTGCGGGTATGAAGATGGCAAACAACATTCACCAGTACCTCGATGAGCTGCACGGCAGCCGGGTATGGCGGTCGATCTTCCGCAGCGGCGAAGGCGCCAGCAACCTGCACCGCGCGCAGGCGGTGCAGAGAACGTGTTTCTGCACCTGTTCGCCGTCAAGTCGCGCCGCATGCTGGAGTTCAGCGCCACCTGGTATCTTGGCGCGCTGACGCTTCGGGACCTTTCTGGTTCTGGTGGTCACCGGCATCCTGCTGATGCTCTACTACCACCCTTCGGTTCCGCAGGCGTATGCCGATATGAAGGACCTGCAGTTTGTGGTCTCCTCCGGCGTGTTTCTGCGCAACCTGCACCGCTGGTCGGCGCACGCCATGGTGTTCCTGGTGTTCGCCCACATGTTCAAGGTGTTCTATCGCGGCGCCTACCGGCCGCCGCGCGAGTTCAACTGGGTGATCGGGGTGGTGCTGCTGCTGGTGACGCTGCTGCTCAGCTACACCGGCTATCTGCTGCCTTGGGATCAGCTTTCCTACTGGGCCGTGACGGTGGGCAGCAACATCGCCTCGGCGGTGCCGGTGATGGGCGCAAGATTCGCTTCCTGATGCTTGGCGGCCACTCGGTCAACGCCAACGCGCTGCTGCGATTCTATGTCTGCACTGCATGATTCTGCCTCTCGCCGCGATCCTGTTTATCGCGATTCATTTCTGGCGCATTCGTAAGGATGGTGGGTCTATGCTCCGGGCAAAGCGCCGGCGAAAGGGAGTGCGAAATGAGCGAACCAAAAGACTTTAACGCGGATCGAGTCGGACTTTCGGAAGGCTCCGGCGCGCGTCGCCTTTGTTACCCGCCGCACTTCACCGCGGTGAAGTGAAGGACGAAGACTATGTGATGACTTTCCCGGAGGCTTCTTGCGCGCCGCGGTGCGATCGAAGTGCTGGTGTCGTGTCGGTCCTCGTTTGCGCTGATCTGGAATGCGCCGCTGGAAGATCTGGCCGATCCCATGCACACGCCCAATCCGGCGAAAGCGCCGTGGTATTTTCTGGGGCTGCAGGAACTGCTGCACTACTTCCCGCCGGTGGTTGCAGGCGTACTGATGCCCGGGCTGGTGGTGATGGCACTGATCGTGATTCCGTACTTCAACATCAACATTGAAGCCGAAGGAATCTTTGCGCGACAAGGCAGCGCGTTTGCGGATCTGCGGCGTGGTAGTTGCCGTTTCTGGATTTTTTCCTCGTTCTTTGATGTCTATGTGGCGTCTGGGTCGCGCTCGTTCCGACCATCATCGTGGCGGCTTCATGCTGCTGGCGGCGGCTATCGCCCCGCCGAGCGCGACGGGCTTCCGCCGCTGGCTGGCCTCCAAGCCGCTTTCCTTCTGGATCATGACGTGGTTTCTGTTCGAGCTGACTGTGCTTACGCCGTCGGCACATTTTTCCGCGGCCCGGGATGGTCCTGGGTGTTGCCCTGGAGGAGCTAAGTGAGCGAGAAAGGACAAATTCAGCTCACTCTGGCATACCTTCTTCGGCGACAGCGCCCGCGCCTTCGGAACCGCGAGTATTATTTTTGTTCTGCTGCTGGCCATCGCGCCGGCCAAGAACCATTTCAGCGAATGGCGGCATTACCAGAAGCAGTACCTGCGACTGATCCGCACACGGGCCGATGCAGTTACACTGCAGCGCCGCTTTCAGGGCGGGATCAACAGATATGGATCCCCGAGGAGCAAGTCGCCGATCGCTGCACGACATGCCATGTCGGCATGAAAGAAAACTCGCTGACCGACGTCAGCACGCAGCCGTTTACCAAGCATCCGCCGATTCCACATTCGCTCACCGAATTTGGCTGTGTCATCTGCCATCGCGGACAGGGGGCGGCGACCACAGTCGAGGAAGCACACAGCAGCACCAAGGCCTGGGAACAGCCATTGCTTCCGGCGAAGTACCTCGAGTCGGGATGCGGGCAGTGCCATCTGCAAAACCTGAGCGGCACGCCCCATTTGAACCTGGGCCGCCAGACGATTTCCAGTTACGGCTGCGCCCACTGCCACCTGATCAAGCAGCCTGACGGCACCACGCTCGCTCCAGATGACGATCCACCGGCGCTGGTGCACATCGCCGACAAGACCAGCCGCGAGTGGATCTTCGCCTGGCTCAAGGACCCGCAGGCCTATGCGGCTACCGCCACCATGCCGAACTATGGCTTGAGCGATGACGATGCGCGCGACATCTCGGCGTTCCTGATCGCACAGAGCACGCCGACGGAGCCACCGATCCCAAGTCACAGAGCCGATGCAAAAGCTCCCGCAGCCGATCCCACCGCCGGGGCGACCCTGTACGGCAACTCCTTCTGTGCCTCATGCCACGCGGTGCAGAACGCCGCGGGCCTATTCGTGGGTGGAAATTTCGGTCCTGAGCTGACTCGCATCGGGACCAAGGCAAAGCCCGAGTGGCTGGAAGAATGGGTGCGCAACCCTAGACACTACGACCCGAAAACGATGATGCCGCATTACCGCTTCGACGAGCAGCAGGTAGCTACGATGGCGGGCTTCCTGGAGTCGAAGGCCGATCCTGATTTTCTGGCCAACGTGCATCTCGAAGCGGCAACGCCGGAACAAATCGAGAACGGCAAACGACTCAGCACAGAAAATGGCTGCGCCGCTTGTCACGAAATCAACGGCATCAAGAAGCCGGAGAACTTTGCGCCGGAGTTCAGCCGGATTGGCAGCAAGCCGCTCTCACAGCTTGCCTTTGCCGAAGGCGTGCTGCACACCCTGCCGGATTACATCGCCGCCAAGGTCCGCAATCCGCGCGCTTTCGGACCGGCGCTGAAGATGCCGCAATTCAAGCTCACGCCGCAGCAGATTGATGCGGTGACGACGGCGCTCTTGTCGTTGACCGACCGCGCCCAGACTCAGCCGCCAGGCATGCGCATCGCCTACGCCCAACAAACCCACTATGAACCGGCGGGACATGCCGGCCAACTGATGAACGATCTAAATTGCCTCAGCTGCCACATGATCAACGGCCACGGCGGAAAGATGGCACCGGACCTGACCTGGGAAGGCACCGCGGTGCAGCGCCCCTGGCTGGTACAGTTCCTGAAAAATCCCGAAACGCTGCGGCCGGCGCTGATCCGCCGCATGCCAAAATTCAATCTCAGCGATGCGGACGTCAATACGCTCTCGGATTACATGATGACCGTGTATCAGACGCCGGAGTTCGATCGTGACGAAATCGACGCCGCCAGGTTTACTCCCGCGCAAGTCGAAGACGGCCGTCAACTCTTCTACTCCAAATACGGCTGCAACGGTTGCCACATTGCGGACTACAAGCAAGATAAGGGCTATATCGGGCCTCCTCTCGCCCCCGTCGGCAGGCGCCTGAACGCAGCCTGGGTCTACCACTGGATGAAAGACCCGCAGGCACTACGACCGGGAACCATGGAGCCCAACCAGCGCATGAGTGATAAGGACGCACTCTCCATCACGGCATTCCTGATGTCCTTGAAGTCGGGCCCGCAGGAGGCGAAGAAATGAAACGCTTGCTGATCGCGGTTTTCGCAATCCTGCTTCTGAGCGCCGGCTGCTCGCACAAGAGGAAGGCGCCTGCACTGAAAGCCACAGCGGCAGGAGCCGCCATCGTCGAGTCCAGTGGCGGAAAGCAGGTCGGTTCGATCGGGATGCCATTGGATCAGCCCGTCGTGGTGCAGGTAAACGATGCTTCCGGAAGCGCAGTGGCCGGAGCCGCAGTTTACTTGAGCGGGCCAAGCGGAGTTGGGTTCACTCCCGCCGCGGCGCTTACCGACTCCAGCGGGCAAGTCGCAACCGTGGTCACGCTCGGAGGCCAGCCTGGCCGGTATCAGATCACTGCCACCACCTCCGATAGCTCAGGAAAGAAAATCGAGTTGAAGATTGACGAGATCGCGCTGGGATATCAGCAAACTGTGGGCGCCCAGCTGAATGCGCAGTACTGCATTCGCTGTCATGACCCGGAATCTACGGCCGAGCGCGTATCCAACATGGATAACCTCGCCGTCAAGCCCCACCCCTTCAGCGACGGCGACACTTTGAATAAGATGAGCGACGCTGATCTGGTGGCGATCATCAGCCATGGTGGTGCGGCCCTGAACAAGTCGGCCCAAATGCCGGCATGGGGAAACACGCTGTCCAAGAGTGATATTACCGCGCTATTGTCGTATATTCGGGCGGTTTCCGATCCACCTTATGAGGCAGGTGGACTTGTGTATGCGCAGAAGTAAAAGTGGGTGAGGCCACAGCGCCGTGATCAGGTTGCCCCCCGGGGGCAACATCTGTTCAACCTTCCGAGCAGGCTATCAGGCTCTGTCAGCTGCTCACCGGGGCGCGAACGATTTCTACCGAGATACTTGGCATAGCGAGCGACATAGGCCCGCTCGGCTAGATCACGACGAAGCACAGCAGAAAAATTCATGCAGCATCCTTTTCGATTCGGTTCGCTCCCTTCAGTTCATGCTGAATGGGCCATAGCCTTTCAGTTCTCGCAACCACGGCCAACTGCACCGACTCGTAGATCGTGTGCTTGAGTTTGGGGCTCGGTTTTATCCCTTCCCCGCGCAGACGGATCGCGGCAATGAGGGGCAGGCATCGTAACGCAGACCATCAAACCAGGTGCAAGGGCAGATAATGGTATCCCCTTCGCTACCCGGCTCGGGCGGGATTGGCTAATGGGATACCGGGCCGCAAGTCTTGGCAATCCCGGAACCGCGCCGAGCTAACTCCTGCACGCATGGATCGGCGTTCCGTACTGAATGCGCTTGGTATGCTCGCGAGCGCAGCCGCGCTGGACGGCTGTGCGGCCAAACATATCACGTCGGCTGCCACTCCACCGCCGGCTCCTGCTGCTGAGCCCGCACTTCTCAAGTCCGTTGGGAGACGCCCCGGCTCTGCCGGGGAGGCAGTAGGAGTTTGACAAATCCAGGAGTCCATCGCGGAGACTCCCAGACGTGAGCCGCCAAAGCACACGAAAGGGAGTTCGCGATGGACGAGATGGAAAGCCTAAGCCATACCAAGTGGGAGTGCAAATACCATGTGGTATTCATCCCCAAGTGCCGCAGAAAAACGTTGTATGGGGAATTACGGTGGCACTTGGGCGTGGTGTTCCGTAAGCTGGCAGAGCAGAAGGAGAGTCGGATCGAAGAAGGGCACCTGATGTCCGACCACGTGCACATGATGATCGCGATTCCGCCCAAGTATGCGGTGTCGCAGGTGATTGGGTTTATCAAAGGGAAGAGTGCGATTCACCTGGCACGGTGTCCACAGCCACAAAAACAGCTACAGTCGTTCAGCGGGAGGGATGTGACCAGCCGTAACTTATTGAAAAGGTTGGTGAGCGCGGAAGGAATCGAACCTTCAACCTACTGATTAAGAGTCTGAGTGTTTGCTCATTTTCCGGACATCACCCGGACACTTCCCTTCAAGCACTTCTGCGAAGCCCAGCATAAAAGCTGGACAATTGCAGACATTCCGCTGATTATGTGAGACACTTACAGACTCCACAGCCGAAATGTACGGACATAGGACGGACACGGACAAGAACATCGCGAACCTCACTCAGACTTTTGCGAAGCGTGTAAAGCCCCCAAAGAGCGGATACAGGATTCACTACGACGGCGGCCTTCGCGGTTTCGGGCTGCGAGTTACCAGTAACGGCGCAAAGAGTTTTGTGCTGAATTACTGGGTGCATGGCCGCGAACGACGGTACACCATTGGACAGATGGGCGCATGGACGGCAGAAACGGCGCGCACGGAAGCGCAGCGTTTGCGCTCGTTGGTGGACCGAGGGGAAGATCCTTTTCTGGTTGCAGAAGCTCAGAAGCTGCAAGCCATCGAGGAAGAGGCCCGCCAGCGCACCATGAAGGAGCTGGCCGACCACTATCTGTCCGATCATGCCCAAATTCACAAACGTCCCCGGTCCGTCGGCGAGGACAACGCCATGCTGGAATCAATTGTTCTTCCGCGTTTCGGTCGTATCCGCGTGTCCAGCGTTGGCCGCCGTGACGTGGCGGAGTTACATGCTTCACTCAAGGGCACGCCTTACCGCGCGAATCGCGTCCTGGCCCTTATGCACAAGATGTTCAGTCTCGCCATCGCGGAGGACGTCGCAGCATGGGGCATCGCAACTAATCCGGCTGCTGGTATTCCGAGATTTCATGAAGAGAAGCGGGACCGCTGGCTATCTGAAGATGAGTTGCAACGGTTAGCCAATGCGATGGAGAAATATCCGGACCATTGTGCGGGGGAGGCCGAAGTCTCGGAAAAGCAGCGCAGATTCTTACGCGAAGAGGCCCTACGAGCTATGAACGCTATACGGCTCTGCATGGTCACTGGCGCCAGGAAAGGTGAGGCGCTCACGGCCAAGTGGTCTGATTTTGACCTTGCACGAGGGGTATGGACGAAGCCATCACACCACACGAAGCAGAAGAAAACCGAGTATGTTCCCCTAAGTGCGCAAGCAATGGCGTTACTGGAAAGCTTGCCCCGCGCGGGCGAATATTTATTCCCCGGTCGGACTGGAGACCACCTTACAGACTTAAAGGGTCCGTGGGCCAAAATATGCGAGAACGCCAAAGTAGCAGACGTTCGCATCCATGACCTTCGGCATTCTTTCGCCAGTCATATTGTTTCCAGCGGTGTGTCTTTGCCTATAGTGGGGAAGCTCTTGGGTCACACTCAACCGCAGACCACCGCGAGGTACGCGCACCTGGCAGATAATCCGCTGCGCGAGGCCGCGAATCGATTCCCCGTTTTGCTCGGGCAACACTGAACATCGGGGCTCCTGTAGACCCGCTGCTTCTTGGACGAGCAATTTTACGCAGGAGGTGGCACCCATGTTGCGTAAGCGGCTAACCATTTGCCGCTCTGTGGCGTGTACACACCTGCGACGATGTTTCAGAATTGCCGGAGGCGCTGAATGCATGCCGGGACGCGCCTTGTCGGAACTGTCGCCGGCTTGATGGTGCATCCCACTGACATACAGTGTTGCCATTGATCTTGGGAAGCTTCATACCGAATGAGATCAGAAGTGGATGGAGGTCGTCAGGCCAAAGGCATTGAAGTGATTTGGAACAGACCCGGGCGTTATCCTGCTCTCATAGTACGGCTCGAAGTCGGATGGTCCACTATTTGAGAAGTCGTAATTACGTCTCCCGCCTCCTCGTCGCCCCAGTCGGTCAAGTTGAGAACGTACAGGGAGGAGCGTTCGCGCCATCTCCGGCAAACCCTGGGCTTCCTTACTCATGATCTCGATATGCATATTCAGTGGCGTCCAAACGTCCACCATCAGCGGTAATGGACAGTCTGCATTTCCAACATTTCCGCATAGCGTCCGCCCAGGCTGGCGAGTTCTTCATGGCTTCCGTCTTCGGAAATCTTGCCGTCTTGAAGCACTACAACGCGATCTGCCATGCGTACTGTCGAGAAACGGTGCGAAATAAAAAGCGCTGTTTTCCCGCAGGTTAGTTCCGCGAAACGCCGGAACACCTCAGTCTCACTGCGCGCATCCAGGGCGGCTGTTGGTTCATCAAGGATGAGTAGCTGCGCATCGCGAAGATAAGCACGGGCCAACGCAACCTTCTGCCATTCACCACCAGAGAGCTCTACACCACCCTCAAAGCGTCTGCCCAGCATTTGGTCGTAGCCATGGGGAAGTCTGTTTATGACATCCGCTGGCCATGCTCTTTCGGGCGGCGACTTCGAGAGCGTCCATTCGGGCAGTGGCCGTCGACCTCCCCGACCGCTATGTTTTCCCGCGCACTCATCTCATAGCGCATGAAATCCTGAAAAATGACTGCGATCTCGCGATAAAGATCTTCCAAGTCGTACTCACGAAGATCCACTCCGTCCAGGATAATCTGGCCCTCGAGTGGGTCGTAAAGGCGGGTCAGCAACTTAACGATGGTGGTTTTACCCTGACCGTTCTCACCTACCAGAGCAACTCGTTCGCCGGGCGTGAGCTTAAAATTCAGGCGATCCAGAACCAGCCGGGGATTGCCCGGATAGCGGAATGAAACGTTACGGAATTCGAACCCGCGTTGCATCGGCCTCGGCGCCGGCAATGCGTTGGGCTTGGAATAGATGGTCGGGCGCATTTCCAGGAATGCGAGCAGGTCAGTGAGGAACAGCGCCTGATCCGCAACACTCGCAAGCGCTGAAAAGATCTGCTGGATATTGGTGCTCGCTTGCATGATCGCGCCGGAGAGAAATGTCAGTTCTCCGATGCTGAGCGCTCCGCTGATCGTCCGCCAAACGATGTAAACATAAGCGGAGTAGTAACCAACTGTGCCGACCATCGACAAGAACGCACCGGCGATCAGCCGTCGGCGCGCCAAGCTGACATTCTCGTGGTAGATCTGGTCCGACAAGCTAGTGAACCGCTTAACGAGAAACTTCTTTAATCCAAAAAGCTTGAGTTCCTTGGCGGCTTCCCTGCTTCCGCCCAGAACCCTGAGGTAATCGAGTTGACGACGGATTGGAGTCTGGCGATGAATTGTTGCGTACCCGAGAAATGCGAAGTGGCTCTCTCCCAGAAAACCGGGAATCACACTGAGGACCAGCAGAAACAGCAGCCATGGCGAAAACAAAAGTATGGAGACGGACAGAGAGAACACGGTAATTGCCTGCTGCACGAGCCTGCCAATCGACTGAATCATTCCCAGGCGATCGGTTGCCTGGACGCGGGCGCGTTCCAGGCGATCGTAAAAAACCGGATCCTCGTATGCAGCCAAGTCCAATTCAGCAGAATGTTTTATGACCTCGATACTGACGTAGCGGGTGTACTTGTCAGACAGCAGAGCGTCGAGATAATCGATGGTGCGCCCTAAAAGGCTGGCGCAGATGCGCCAGAGCAAATTCTGCTGCCACCAGCCACCAGAAACCTGATTGCACGGGTTGATGGTTAGCGACCGGATGCACAATGCTGTCGATGATCAGCTTCGCAATCCAGAGAAGAGCAATTGGCAAGGTTGAAGCGAGAAGGCGGAATACGAGGCCAAGGGCGACTACCAGCGGACCCGATCGCCATACGATAGCGAGAACGGGCGGCACGTGACGCAGCGCCGAGAGACGTTCTCCCCATCCGCTCCAGAAATTCTCGTCCTTTACGTCGGGTCCATAGGATTCACAAATCATTCGCAAACATCATCGAGACCAAAGCGGAACGCTACCGAAAATCCTATCGCGCGCGCCCCGCCAAGAGTGATCAGACCTGATCATGCACACTTCTTGACTTTTACCCTTCACGTTGAATTCCACTGTGATGCGAGAACCAATTGATGGGTGTTAGTACTTGCATGAGTCTCACGCCGATAATGCAGCATCACCTTATGGCATTGACCTTATTGGTGAAAGGGACGGTAGATTGGTAGGCCTCAATACCGTCATCGAGAGTGAAAGAAGCTGCGCGACTAAACAGTTCAGCGCGTAGCGATCTTATTTGAGGTAAAAAATTCGTGGTTTAATGGCAAGTGCCGTAGCGCCGAGCTTCCGACCATACGTCGTCGGACGACGTTTAATGAAAGTTCAGTAGGGTCTTGAATCCGGCCCGTTGCATGCCACGGCGTGCTTCCGGACTCTTCATGAATGTGTTCCAGACAAACCCAGTCCTGCGCGTTCTCCGCCATCAGCATGGTGATTCCAGTATCGATGCCAATGAAGCTGCTGTCGTACCAGTTTCGTAAGCGGATTGAATGCATTCACAAATCCGTACTTGCCCCATGCGCCCGAATACTTGCTCTTGATGGTTCGCAGAACACGCATCGTAGGTTGGGGCAAGAATGGCAACGAGCCTGCCGGGGCACTGGGCACGACGGTGCCGTCAATGGGCCCCATGGCCGGCGGACCACCCCAGATGACGTAACCATTTTCCGAGTCAGAGGCGGTTATTCCCCACAGATCGTCACTATAGCTGGGGAATTGGCCAGCCAACTCCAAACAGAAACGGCGATGGACATCGGTAGCGATCGCCGAGTTGTGAAAATAGTCCGCATACTTGTCTTTCTTGCCGCGAAAATCGAACCAGGCTTGCGAATACTGGTGCACAAAAAGCGGCGCGAACGAACCGATGTAGCGAAGGCCATCGTATTCGAATGTCAGCCGCTTCCAGGCGTGACCATGCTGTTCCTGCGGAGTGGGTTGGACGAAGAACCCAAGCCCAGCAGATACATCATCATCAGTTCGCTGTAAAGATCCCAACGATAAGGCAGAAAGCCTATTTCGGGACTCCATCCGTGGGGCAACAAAGGGGTGTCTTCCGACAGCCAGGTCCAGTCCACCCGGTTGAAGATGTCGTTTGCCAGTTTGGTGATCTCAAGTGAACGGAAATGCTCCCGGCAAGTAAGAACACCGCAGAGCAGGATGGCCGTATCCACGGAAGAGATCTCCGCATCCCACACCCTTTCACCCGTATTTATATTTGCCCAGTGGTAGAAGAACCCACGATGGTTCGGCAACCTTTGCCAAAGGGATCGCAGGGTGTTAAGGACCCGTTCCCGGGCTTCCGAAAATGAGACAAACCCGCGTTCTTGTCCAATGCATAAGGCCGTGAGACCGAACCCGGTGGCCGCGATGTTGCCGACAATTCCGTTATCAACAGTCTTTACACTGCATCTGTCCCTAATGAGGCCCGTTTCGGGATTCGCCTGCTCCCAAAAATAGCGGAAATTCACCTGTTCCAGGGCGTCCAGAAACTGGTCATCCTCGGGTGAAAGCGCTGTGCTGCCAGGAGGACGCGCGGGAACAGTGTGGCGCTTTTCGTCTCTGGGTCCAGGCAGCGAGAACCGTTGAAAACGGCAAACAAAGGCCCGCCCCAAGGAGATGCCGCAGCACTCTTCGGCGTGTGAGTTTCGTGGATCGTCGTCATTCATCCGCGTGATTTTGATGATCTTGGGTATCTCCGGATGACGTAAATGCCCCGATCAACAACCGGAGGCACCGTCATTGAAGATTGCTGTGTCTGTTTGACGTGAAGACTGGACGTCGTAAAATACCATGATTGGCGTCGGATGGCTCGAAAAGCAAAGATTGTCCTTTGGATCGCATCGATTGCGATCGTGATCGCCATATTGACGACACTGTCGTTCCTCTTTTTTCCTGCATCGAAAACCGGTATCGCTCAAAGGAGCGGTAATTGTGCAGGATTCGCAGACAGCCGGGAAGACTGCCTATTGCCGACGTTGAGGTTGCCGTGAGCAACGAGGCAATCGTCGCAAAGGCCAAATCTGATTCTTCTGGGCTTTTCACGGTCCAACTGCCCGAATCGGTCAGGAGAGGACGGCAGGTGACCCTGCAATTTCGTCATCCCGCCTATCAGCCTCTTGACCTGCATGAATTCGTTTCCGACAAACTGTACGTCGCTCAAATGGCGCCAGTGGGTCGGAAGTCTCCGAACATGTCCAACCGGCCGGCGACGACGATCTCACGGATGAGAGTGAGATATTCGATAAAGGCAATGAGCACAGTGAACATAGGTAGCGCGGCGAAACCATTCCAAGTGGTGAACACTGGGAATGTGCCTTGCCAGCACTATTTACCGTGCTCGCCTGATGGAAAATGGAAAGCTGCAATCGGGTCCGCATTTCTCGACGCTGGAGCAGGAAACGAATTCCGCAATGCCCGAGTCTCCTGCATTGCAGGTCCGTGTCCGTTCACAAGAATCGAGAAAGATGGGTTTTCTAAGGGTGGCCAGACGATCCGAGCGTCCGCTCGAAACTGGTCGGACACAACGACATTTTTGTTGGAAGCAGAAGTCTTCCATCCCATGGTCAGCGAAAGCGTCCACGAATCTCAACCTGTGATCTTTGGCCGAGCGCTCGATTTCACATTGCCGGCCTCGGCGGAAGGTGTGTGCCTCGAAGCCGATATCGATGGACAGACTATTATTTTTCCGCTCGGGCCGGCGCTCTTCTTGAGCTGGGCAAATTGCGACGCTACAGTCAATCGAGACCAGTCCAAGGTTTATCGCTGTGAACTTAAGCCTGATTACCAGTTTCCAGTAAAATAGCGCGAACAAGCTCAAGGTCCATCGTCGGAGTGATCGCAAGAGCGACAAGGCTCTGGTCGTGCAAAACCTGGACGGCAGCTCAACCTTCTGGAGGTGTCCGCACTACGGCAGCGCTATGAAGATTGTCGAGCGGTTCACCGTCACCCAGATCCAACTGCGCGCTCCACCTGTTCTCTACAGAGCTGCCGCATGAACCCCCAACACCCACTCGCCGCACCCACGTGCTTTGGCACGAGGCCGTCCTTCTGCACCTCGCTGCCATCAGGTCTGTCCATTGTCGTCGGTGGTCGCAGAAGACATCCTCGGACTCCCGCCAAGGCCCGACCACACCCGAGGCAACCTCACTCTTTATTGCTGCCCTGACACTGCGCTGTTGCTGTTCAATCCTCTGTATCCGAAGCGCCCGTACACAGCCCCTCAACCGATGCCCCCTGCTTGGGGCGCTTCAGATACAGCACTGAGGTTTCGAGGAAGTTGAACCCCCCGGCATGCAGAATTCGGAGACATTGTCACCGGTGTGTATGCTCCGGGGCTTGCCAAGCCGCGAAGCACGTCCTGCTAAACGACAGGCTGGCGAATCGGTTCAAAGGGGAATCCTGACAACAGGGACTTATGCGTGATTGTCGACGGGTTGCCGACGAACCGGACGGAACCGTAATGCGACATCTCCCATAAACCGGTTTCGGGTCAACTTCCGGTTGGCTGACAAACTGCGAGTCATATGCATCGAGTCTCAGCTATAACTTCAGCGGCAGGAATCTCGAATTCGACTTGAAGGCCCCCGTCCGTCGCGTTGCTAGCTCTGACCATGCCGCCGTGCAGACGCGCAACGCGGTCCGAGATCGCCAAGCCCAGCCCCACACCGCCGGATTGCCGGTCGCGCGCGTCCTCTATGCGATAGAAAGGCTGGAAGATGTTCGCCAGCTCCGACTCCGCAACCCCCGGGCCATGGTCACGGACGGTGAGAACGCCCCGGGCTAGTCCGGCGGAGTTCCTGCGTTGCAGGTTTACATCGACGGTGGTGCCCGGAGCTGTGTATCGGATGGCGTTGCGGACAATGTTCTCGACTGCGCTTCGCAACAGGTCACTGTTACCACGCACGTAGACTTGGTTGTCTCCTGACAGTTGCACGTTGCAGTTCAGCTCACGCGACTCGAATTCCGCGTCGGCTGCTACCTCAGCGACCAAAGCGCCAAAATCCAACGGCTTCATCTCGGCCGGTGTTGCCGAGGTGTCGAGGCGGGCAACCGTAAGCAGGCGGCCTACCATCTCGTTGAGCCGGTCAAAGTCCTTCTGCATTTGCTCAAATGCAGGATCGTCTCCTTTGTGCTCGCGGGCGAGGTCAAGTGCGACCGTCAGACGGGCGAGCGGAGAGCGCAACTCGTGCGACACGTCAGAGATGAGCTGGCGCTGGCTAGTGATGAGCACTTCAATGCGATCTGCCATGGTATTGAAATCCCGGACGAGGTCCCCTAACTCATCGCGCCGGTTTTCCGCTCCCGCAGCCGCCCGCATGCTCAGGTTTCCGGCTGCCAGTTGCAAAGATGCATCGCGCAGTCGCAGGATCGGCTTCGTCAAATAGCGGGTGAGAAGATAACAGATGAGCCCGGAGACCAGAAAGGCGACGCCCCAATGCAGCAACAGTCCAAAAAAGTTATTGTCGAAGGCCACTCCGGGACCCGCGGGCAGCTCCGTCGCGAATAGATACGGCGTCCCGCTTTTCCCTTGCAAACGCAAACCTACACGCACAATGCCATGACGCATGGCGAACGCGGGAGCACTCGATTCCGCCGCTGCGTTCACCAACCGGCGGAACGACGCGCAGGCATGACCTGCGACCTCCGTGCCCTCCCGATTGAATAGACATGCCGAAGTGTGGGCATTCCTCTGCAGGTCTTCCAGGTAAGTAGCTGCGCCCTCCGGCCCTCCGCGCTCCAGCTCCGCAACCGCGGCTCTGCCATAGACGCTCGCGGTCTCGCCTAGGGCGGCGTGCCATCGGGAAGGCACTCCTCCGGGCTGCAAAACAAAGCTGAGGATCAGGGCAATGCCGGTAAGCACCAGCGTCGCCCAGAACCAGAGAAAAATCTTCAGGAAAAGGCTACGCATAGCTCACGTCTTCTTTGTCTTCGAGCGCACCACGAACTGATATCCGGCGCCGCGCACCGCCTTGATGCGCTCACCGGCGGAGCCCCCCGTCAATTTCTTGCGCAGGTTGCTGACGTGCACATCGATAACACGATCGAACGCTCCCAATTTGCGTCCAAGCACGCTCTGTGTCAGATCGTCGCGTGTGACCACATGACCCGCATGACGCATGAACTCCTCCAGGAGGGAAAACTCCACGCTGGTGAGATTCACTTGCCGGCCATTGATCCACGCCTCTCTCGCGCCGGTGTCAAGGATGATGTCTCCCGCGGTTAATCGCTCTCCATCCGATCTTGCCGGCGAAGCTCGCCGCAGGATCGCCCGAACGCGCGCTATCAGTTCGCGCGGATTGAACGGCTTGAGCAGGTAGTCGTCGGCGCCGATTTCCAGCCCCAGGATGCGGTCAACATCTTCACCGCGGGCAGTGAGAATCAAAACCGGAATTCCGGATTGCGCGCGCAACTTCCGCAGTACATCGAGGCCGCCAAGGCGAGGCAACATCAAATCTAAAATGACGAGCTTATGTTCACCCGAAAGCGCGCGCTCCAGCCCACGCGCGCCGTCGTGAACCGCTTCGAACGAGAAACCATCACTGCGAAAGCGCTCGGCGAGAAGCCCACACAGCTCAACGTCATCTTCGACGATAAGAAGTCGCTCCATTTCCAGCACCAACTACGCCGATACTAGCGCATCGCAACGCTCACTTTTCCTGCATTTACAAAACTTTATGTTGCTGAACCAATCTTTATCGCACCCGCCCCGCTGCGATGGTCGAATGAGGTTGTGAGCACGACCAAGGAGGTTCAGATGAAACGCTACCTATACCTAACCGGAGCGCTGTTGCTGGTTGTCGCAGCGGGAATCGGGATCGCACGCGCCGAGTTCCCCGGCAGATACGCATTCTGCATGCGCGGCGGTCCGGGCAGGTTTCCGCTGGCTTTCCTCACCCACGAACTTGACCTGACCAACGCGCAGCAAAGCCAGATCAAGTCGATCTGGGCCGCAGAGCGGCCGGCCATTACGCCGCTGGTGCGCCAGCTTCTCAGCGAGTGCAACGAGATGAGCCTGGCCAACAACAACGGCACGTTCGATGAGACCAACGCCAGGGCCGTTGCCGACAAGCAGGCGGCAACGATCTCATCGTTGCTGGTTGAGCGCCAGCGGATGATCACGAAAATCTACAACGAGGTGCTGACGCCCGATCAGCGCACAAAAGCGGACCAGTTGCGGGAGCGCATACATGGCCGTGTCGAAGGCTTTCTCGATGGACTGGAGAGCTCGACCAACTAACGAATTGCGGTTGTGTCTTGCGAAGCCCAGGGGTTTCCGCGATGCAACCGCAGAAACCGGATTGGCGACAGACGAAACTCAAAACCAAGTTCGCTTTAAAGGAGTCGATTATGAAACGCATTCTATGGCTTATCGTCGCGACCTTCGCGATCTGTCTGACTACGCTGACAACTTACGCGCAGAGCAGCCTCAAGCTGCGCTTTAGCGTGCCGTTTGCATTTACCGCTCAGAACACTGTGTTCCCCGCCGGTGAGTACGAAGTAACTCAAGCTGATCGCTACGTTCTCCGGCTGCGCAATGTGGAGACTCAAGCTTCGGGGTTCGAGCATGTTCAGCCGAAATCGCGAACGAATGGGGGCGGCTCGGCAGAAGTTGTCTTCCATCGTTACGGCGCCGAATATTTCCTGGCTCGAGTAACGGATGGACCGGCGAACTCCGCTTATGACCTTCGTCAGTCGAAGCGAGGAGAGGCGGCTCGCGAACGGGGGTTCAAATCCCCAACCCAACGTCGTCAGCGTCCTCGCAAACGGAGGCGGTCACAGCAGTGATGACGGCCGAAAGTGATGCCGGGATAGCTTTCGTAGCCGAAACTCGTTCTCAACACGAACGAAGGCGGACCATTGGGGACGCCTTCTACCTTCCACCTCAGGATCAATCTGAAGAGTGACTCAAATATCTACGTCGACACCGCCCTGGAATGTCGCGTCCTTGCCCGTTGAAGTGGATACCTGCCGTTAACAGCGAGAGGATGGCGAGCAACCCGGAAGTAACACCGATACCTCCGCGCTGTTTCGACTCACTGGCCGACATCGGCCAATACCCGCAACCGCGACAATTGTCCAAAAGTCGGCTTGGAGGAAGTTACTTGGACGTATAGTCGCTAGCCTTGATCGGAAACGCCTCGGGCAGGACAGGTGGCAAGGGCGGAAGACTGGGTCCGAGGCGTTTTCGATAAGGAGACTAGGAGGAAGACGCTGGCGCGGCGGACGCGGGCCTATGGGATTTGAGTGGCCGCCTGGAGTCGGATTGCGAGGCCAGAAGGTACCGTGGGTGTGCGAAAGCTCGCTGGTAATGATGGGTGGAGCGGCAAACAGGTGGAATGAAAGGTTGGAAAAGGGGCAATCGCGCCAAGGTAAAGACACGAGGGCGTCGGCGTGCTGGCGCACATCCAAGCGTCGTGACTGACGGAACTGCTAGGAAGAATCGAAGTACGTACATGTTGATAGTTCCACGGCTGTAAGTCTCTGAATGACGATCATCGATGCGCCGCAGCGGGGACAATGCCAAAGGGAGGAACTGTCGGAATGGACTTCGTGGGCTCTGGCTTCTCGCGGCATCGAACAACTGCAACCCAGCAGTTGTCGGCATAGCGCCAGGCGAGAGAGGCGAAAGCGATTGGCGAGAAACCCGAAGTGACGGATGCGGACGAAGCCTTTGGGCAGCACGTGCAGACAGAAGCGGCGCAAGAACTCCGTCGTTGTCAGCGTCAGCTGACCCTTGCCTGCCATTGTGGGCATAATCCTTCCAGCGGAAAGTGACGCGTTCTTGATCAAAGGCTAACAAGCGGTGATTGGAAATCGCCACGCGGTGGGTGTAGCGCCCGAGATAGCGCAACACCTGCAGCGGACCACCGAAGGCGGGCTTGGCATAAACCACCCAGTCGTGGCGATGGAGATGACGGAGCAGTTTTGCAAACTGTTGTTGGTCGGCGAGAGCCCCAGCCGGGCCTGCACACTGTAACTTCTTACCGCGGTGGAGGCGTTTCAGACCGGCGAGGAACTTGCCGCGAAAGACGCGACTCAAGACTTTGACAGGTAAGAAGAAAGCATAGCGCGGACGCAGCCATCGACGATGATCCAGAGAGAGCCCGCCCGCGGGGATGACACAGTGAATGTGGGGATGCAGAAGTAGGTTCTGTCCCCAGGTATGCAGGATGGCGATCACGCCAATCTCCGCTCCCAGGTGCTTCGCATCAGATGCGATTTCCAGCAAGGTTTGCGCAGTAGCGGTGAACAACAGATCGTAAAACAGGCGTGGGTTCTCCAACGCCAGCCCATTCAGTTCGTGAGGCACAGTGAACACGACATGGAAATAGCTGGTGTCGAGGAGATCGCGTTGCCGTGCTTTGATCCAGCGCTCACGAGCTTGCGCCTGACACTTGGGGCAGTGGCGATTGCGACACGAGTTGTAGGAAATGGCCTGATACCCGCAGCTCTGGCAGGCATCGCGATGCCCGCCGAGGGCAGCGGTGCGGCAGCGCTGAATGGCTCGCAAGGCCTTAAACTGCTGGAAGTCCAAGCTCGATCGATAGCGGTCGAGAAAACCCTGGCCTTGGGCGCGGAGGATGTCAGCCACCTCCACGGCAGGCCGAGTCATGGGTTCTTTTTACGGTGGTACTGACGGTTAACTTCCTCGATGCGAGACAGCTGCAACCTTTCCAAGGGATTGGCGACGGCCCGTAAATGCCGTCGCGACAGATGCAGGTATTTTGCCGTCGTTTCCAGATCACCGTGGCCCAGAAGAATCTGAATGGTGCGTAGGTCTGTCCCCGCTTCCAGCAGGTGTGTGGCGAAGCTGTGCCGCAAGCAATGAGGGCTGACCCGCTTCGTGAGACCTGCGTGGCGAGCAGCTTCTTTACAGGCATACCACACGGTCTTGTCGGAGATGGGTTGTTCCTTGCCGCGCTTGCGTTCGCTGCTGGGAAACAGATAGATGTGGGGCTTTTTCCAGCGCCAGTACTCTCGCAGGGTTTCCAACAACGCCGGGCTGAGAGGAATATCACGGCCGGCGCCGCCTTTTCCGCGTTCCACGCGGATCATCATGCGCTGGCTGTCGATGTCGCTGACCTTCAAGAGAGCCACTTCGGTGCGCCGCATCCCCGTGCCGTAGAGGGTCATCAGCAGGGCGCGCTGCAGAAGGTTTCCGGCGGCATTAATGAGCCGGGCGACCTCCTCCAGACTCAACACCGTGGGGAGTCGTCGGTGATCCTTGGGATAGGGCAGATCTTCTCGAAATTCATGTCGTTTGAGAGTTCGGATGAAGAAGAAGCGCAGGGCCGCGACACGGGCAATCACAGTGCCGACGGCGAGCTTGCGCTCTCGGAGCAGGTAGGCTTGATAGCTTCGCAGCTCATCGGCTCCGAGCTTATCCGGTGACTTGCCAAAATGCCGGGCAAAGTCCGCTACCGCCTGCAAGTAATAGCGGGTCGTACTCTTTGAATAGTTCCGACGCTGGAGTTCCTCCAGCATCATCTGGCGTAGACAGGTCACAAGAGTCTCCTTTCTCTGTGACCCACACTACGTCAGCTACTCCCAACAATGCTGGGTTCGCCATACGCGGTAGCGTCCGCCGCGCCAGCGGCTTCGTCCTAGTCGGCAAACCGTTGAACTGGCCACTCGCGTGCAAACTCCCGAGATACCGGCTTCGGGGAGATCAAAGCGCAAGCGGCACTCCGTGACACCACATCTCCTCAAAGAGGACTTCTGGCCCGCGAAGATGCAAGTCCGTCCTAGCCTATGTATTCAGAGTCGCCAAGAAGGCGATTTCACGCCATCTATTCGAGGATTCGCAAGAAAAGCCAGTCTCCGATTTTGCCGACCGTACCAAAAATTCGCCATCATCTCACTCGGCGGATGTAGGCGCGGTCGGTGACCGAGTCGGGCATCTCGATGCCGAAATGCTTCTGCCCTCGGGACGCTCAACGGCGGAGAGTTGGAAATATTATCGACACTACCGGTTTTGTATCCGTGCGGTTCTCGGCGCTATACACCTTAGCGATTGATTGCCCCGTCCTTCATGATCTCTCCGCGAGTCCGCTACTCCGAGGTACAGTCACAAGGGCAGCGCTGCGCTGAGGCCAGCTTCTGGCACGAACGAGGGCTGACGCTTCACGGAAGGTCTCACGGCTGTGTTAAGATAAATCTCGCATGAACGCACAGTTATTTATTAGCGGTTTATTAGCGGTTTTGGTAGGAAGAAGCGCCACCGCAAGCAACCGCAACCAACTATGCGCAGTATGCAAAAGCTGCAATACCCTTATTTGACTTGGGTTTGCGGTATCGCGTTGATTCTAGACGCGGGGTCGTAGTTCAGTTGGTTAGAACGCTGCCCTGTCACGGCAGAGGCCGCGGGTTCGAGTCCCGTCGACCCCGCCATTTCCTTTTAAGCACTTGCAAGGAACTGGCATTCACGGCTCATGGTCCAATATGGTCCACTTAGGCCAGTGCCTTTCCCATTCGTAAAACGAGCTGCACCACCTTGCTCTGCGCCTGCCGTTTTTCCGGCATGCCAGCCTGGGCGTACAGATCCAAGGTGATCCTGCTGTTGTCGTGAAATAACAACTCCTGCACGACTTTCACGTCCTCGTTGTTCCGCGTCAGTAAGGTCGTGTAGGTATGCCGAAACGTGTGAAAGCCCACTCGTTTCGTAATCCCCGCCCTCTTGACAGCAGGTTTGCCATGCCGTCGCCAGAGAGTCTCCGGCCAAAGCGGTTGTGCGCCATTCATTGTCGGTGAAGCAAACACCCAGTCGGCAGGCCGGTTGTAGGGGCTCGACACCCTGAGGGTCAACAACGACTCGGCAAGGGCGGCGTCCAACGGAACATCCTTGGCCGATAACGCATGTCGCAGGAAAGTAGAAGCGATTATAGCTAGTAGAGCGTTACTTCGAAGCCGAACCCGCTGAGTGCTTCGAACTGGCGGCCTTTTTCTCCTCAGGCTTTATTTCCTCGAAGCTGAACTGCTTGTCGAGCTTTTCGTAGGGCTTGCCGTCGACCTCCACATACGGGTAGACGAAGTAGTTTAGTGCCGGACCATCCTGCTTAGGAGAGAGCGTGATGTCGCGACCGGTGGAGAACTGCACGCGATTAGCATCAACGCTGCCGAAAAAATAATCTTCCTTCTGTTTCGCTTTCCACGCCTCCGAGATGTCGACGGGGACCCATCCGATTTTGGGCGTATAGAATTCGGCCCAGCAGTGATAACCAGCAATATCTCCCTTCTCCTTGTTCTCGGGCAGAGGAAAGCCGATGTCGAAGCGCGCCGGAATGCCGTCAGCCCGCAGGACGCCGATGAACGGAGAATGGAAGTCCGTGCAGTTGCCATGTTTGGAGTCGCAGGCCCACACCGCGTCACCGCGCCCCCAGCCGGTGCCCGTCTTGTCGTACCGCATATTTGTGAAGAAATAATCATAGGCAGCTTTGGCCTTCGCGACCGTACCGGTCTGCGATCCGGTCACCTCGACTGCCAGCGCCTTGATTTTGCCATCCGTAGGAACCAGGCTGTCAGGCGCAACCAACCGGTTCATGGACGCAGGCACGACGCCGGGCGTCTGGTCTTCGCGCTCGAGTTGCGCATAATCGCCGCGCGAGTATTCCCGGCGAGTGACCTCGTACTCGAGAGTGAACTCCGCTTTTCCCGGCGCTGGATTCTGGATCTCGGCATACATCATCCGATTACCGTACTCGGGCTCCTGCGTCATCCGCGTTTGGGTGGGTGCCTTGATGTTGAGCACGCGCACCGTCTGATGGTGGTCAGTCTGCGGCACCGGAACCCACAGGCGCACTTGTTTCGCACCGGCGGGAATATCTTTCACGGTGAAGTTGTATGTGAAGCGAAACGTCCGCGATGGGTCGCTGAACTTCTGGGCGTTCGAAGTGGCCTGGGCGGTCAACAGGCACGTCGAAAAAGAGAGCAGTAGTAACGATGAAAAAACTCGAAGCGTCACAGAGTTACTCCTTCGTGATTGCGTCACTGATTTTGAGCGGCGGAACCGGCAGGCAATCAGACTGAGGCGATTCACACAAGATCGATGACGCGGAAAGGGGAGATTCCACCGGATACATAGCTCGAGATTTTAGCAGGAGCGGGTGCAGTTGTGAGGCAGCGAAGAACATAAGATGTGCCTACACTTTCCTGAAGGCGGAGTCGACACCTGTCGTTTGTAGCGGACTGCGCGCTACAATCACCACATCCTCCGCTGTCCGGCCAGTGCCAAAGAGGGCCGCGTATGACTGACCTTTCAAGTCGCCGATTGGCGAATGCGTTCAACAAAAGAGCGTCGGACACGGGGGTCTCGCTCGGCCTGGGACTCACTAACGAGTGCAATCTTTCGTGTTCCTTCTGCTACCGTGATCCAACCCGCGCCGATCGTCTCACCCTGGAACAAGTTGAGTCCGTCATGAATCGGCTGCCTGTCCGCTCCGTGAACCTGGGCACGGGGGAGAACGGCATGCACCCCGATTTCAAACGCATTCTGGCTTACTTGCGTACGCAGCCTGTCAAACTCACCATCACTTCGAATGGCCATAGCGTAGCGGTGTTGCAGGATGATGAGTTGGGCGTCTTTCACGACATCGAGTTTTCTCTGGACTACCCTACACAAGCCGAACAGGATGCACAGCGCGGAGAGGGCAACTGGAAGCTGATCCACGAACAAGCAAAACGTTGTGTAAGGCTGGGTGTGCCGGTAACCATCATCGCCGTCATGATGAAGGCCAACTATTTGCGTCTAGCCGAGGTGGCAAGAGTAGCCAAACAGTTTGACGCGCCCTTACGAGTGAATGTGTACCAGGCGGTGCGGTCCGACATTTATGCCCTGTCATACGAAGAATATTGGGAGGGGTTCCGGCGCCTCTTTGCCGAGACTGATGTGATCGCCATTGGTGAGCCGCTGGTTCGTGCGATGGCGGGTCTCCCGCCGCTCCGGGGAGGATGCGCTGTGAGCACCGTGCGGGTTACGCCCCGCGCCACTACACAGCCTTGCGTTTACTGGCCGGGACCGGGCGAGCCGCTGTCAGATTTGATCTCGATGGGGCCCGACATTCTAGACTCCGCGCCCTTCGAACAAGCACGGACGCTTCCGGAGGCATGCCAGCCCTGCGAATTTCGCGACTCATGTCGTGGCGGCTGTGCCGGACGACGACGCCTCCAGGGCGCACTGCTAGAGCCTGACTACTACTGTCCAATCGTTCGCGGGGAACGCCCGAGCCTGCCGATCCGCATGGCCGCCGCCCGCGATCTGCCCAAGATGAGCAGTTGCTGCACGACCGTCGTGATGGCCAGATAGAGCAATGGCGATTGTCATGCTTATTCGTCGTCACCAACAGCTGGTGCATGCCGCCACATTGTGCGTGCCCATTTCTGGACTTCGCCGGCTTCCGCGAAGCTCATCGGCCATTTGCGTACTTCAGAAAGCCTCTTGCTATCCTTCGAAACTGAACACGTAGTCGCGATCAAACCCTTTTCCGCGCCTTCGAAGTCGACATCCGCCCAAAACGCCTTCACCGTCTCGATCCCAACCACATCCTTCTTATAGCGCTTACACTGAATAAGCATGATCGGCGGTCCAGCTTTGGAATCCTTGTCTGTCCAGACTCTCACGTCTGCGCCGCCGTCCTTCGTGCCCTTACCCAGATCCACCTCGTAGCCCTGCCGGCGGAAGAACTCCGTCGTCAGCCGCTCGAAGTTGCGCCAGTGAATGCGCCCCATCTCCTCGCCGTTCCTGGCGAGGTAATCGATGTAACGTTGATCGAGATACACCGTCGGGTCGTCGGGTATGTGCTCGCCCTCGAACAAACGATCCAGTGAGACCGCACCATCCCAAGTTTTTTGCCTGACACGGCCGTACAGGAAATTCATTCTCCGCTGCTGCATCTCCCCAACGGCTTGCAGAAATTTCAGGACATGCAACGGTTTCTGCCCGGAAATGGCGATGATTTCCTCGATTGCTTCCTTACCGACGCTCGCGTACTTGCCGGATCTACTGATGGCCAAATACGCCTCGGCAATTTTGATTGGGTCTCCACCTTCATCGTGCAGCGCCCTTACCGCATCAAACACAAAAAACTGACCCATCTTGGTATCGAGCAAGTTGCCGATAGCTTTGCGGATGTTCAGGACGGCATCCTCAAAGTCTTCGGGCCGGATCACCGTCTCGCGGTCACCTCTCTCCAAGTACCGAAACTCGTCGATGTCGTAACGGACAGAGAGTGTCTTGATATTGTTGTCTGTAAGCAGGACGCCGCTGCCGCATGCAATCTCCTCAGACGCGAGGTCTAGAAAGTAACCGTGTGGTGCGCGAATCTTGCCCAAGCCTACTTTGCCTCCATCCAGGTGTTTGACCCCGCCAGCTTGACGGCTACATTCGTGAACCAAAGGTGGAAGGGCTTGCCGTCGGCGGTGCCGCGGTGCTCGGTTGAGATGAGCAGAGGACCCGCCATTTTGTAGCCTGCCCACGTTGTGATCACCACACTGGGTTTCTTGGCGCCCCCGCGGTCGTAGCGGAATTCTTCGACTCGCCCGTCGCTGCCGACGTAGAGCGTCCAGGTGTCACCCGGTGTATAACCGCCGCCGGAAGGATACTTCACCACGACCTTGTCGGCAGAACCCTTGCCCAGCGGCAGCTTCTGCATACCCTCATCGGTCACGGTGGCGCTGGTGTCCCAGTAAACATGGAAGGGGAAGATCAGCCAATAATTGTCATTTTGGAAGCCCGGATCGATTTCGTCCTTCACATTGGCAGGCTGGCTGCTGAGCTGTGAGCGCAGGTACGTAACCTTCACCGGCTTGCCGTCCTTATCTTTTCCCTCATAGGTGACCTGGCCGGTCTTGGGCTCCCAGGTCCATGTTCGAGAAACATTTACGCCCGGAAACTGTGCGCTCCAGGTATAGCGGATTGCTTCGATTTGCCCAAACGAATCGAGACCGTAGGTCTTGGCGAGCTTCTCGACAATTGGTGGACGCGTCTGCGCCCAGGAAGTTGCAGCAAGGACCAGCACCCAGAATCCCATAAGACCAGTGATCGTTATGCGGCTCGAATATTTCATGGAGGTCCTCCTCGGTGAATTCAGTGGGGTTGGATGACGGACAGGGGCTTTAGGATACGAAGACATATGGCAGCAATACCGTCGTCGTACATCCAGGCCCAAGGCAGCCATGGCAGCTTTTGCTGTACCCGGTTTGCAACAGGGCACGACTTTTACAGCTTGCGGACAACTCGATTAGCGCATGGTTTGTGTCAGGGCACGACTTTCAGTCGTGCCGATAGGTCGCTTATTTTTGTCATCACGAGCCGACTTTAGTCGGCGAGGGATCTGCTTTTTGAGTTTTTTCGCAAGCTGTTTTAGTTGTGCCGATGACCTGCTTTTGTTATGGTTGCGAGCCGGGTTCAGCCGGCGACACATGCGATCTGCATTTCTGTTCGAGGTTGAAGCCCCTCGTCATCTGTCGTCCCTACGGGACTTAGCCTCTTCTTCATCGTCTACCTAGGACTCCGCTGCGCTTCGTCCTGGGCTAAGCTCTTCCGTGCCTGCGGCACTGTTTCATCTCGCTCGCCGCCCTCAATTCGGCAACCGAGCAGGTGGTGATTCGCTCGGTTGCGATAAAAGCGAATCTGTTTTACTCGCTTGGCCTCCGCGCTTGTGCCGGTCGTCTGAGTCGGCGCAACCCGACAATTGCACCGGCCGCTGCCACGGATCCGTACTCCAGCAGCATAACCCAGCCAGGAACGAGCCACGGACGACCAAGCGTGCGCAAATGCCAAACGTAGTAAGTAGGAATGATGCTCACCGTCCAGACGATGATCGGCAGGGTTGAGGCCGATCGCAGGAACGGCAACAGCCAGAGCAGGTACCACGGATACACGACTGGTGCACACAGAAGCGACGCTGCCATCGGCCAGGCAAATGCGTCCGAAGACCATGCCACCGACTTGCTTCTCAGCCAGATGGCAGTAAAAAAGCCGACGAGTACTGCCAGCCCAACTACAAGCTGCGGAGCCGCCACTCGCTCGAGCGTTGCAAACACCGGATCATTAAAGCGGAAACTCTGTATGTAGGTGCCGAGCGAGCCGATCGGAATCCGCCCGTGGTTGAAAAATGGAACGTACAGGAGCCCGAATACGACTGCTGCCAGTACGCCGTCTCGGATACGAACCCGCCTCCAGTAAAGTGGCAGCAGTACAATCGGGAGCAATTTCACGGCAACAGCCAGCCCAAATGTCACCGCTGCCACCATACGCCAGCGGCGCCCCAGTGCGGCGAAGGACATCAACAGCAGCAGTGCGCCGACAATATCGATGTGACCGCTGCCTGCCACTTCCGTCGCCAGCAGCGGATTCCAGGTATAAGCCAGGACCCAGTGTGCTCCTTGCCGATTAGTACGCAAGACTTCGAGCAAGACGAGAACAATCGCCAAATCGCAAACTACAAACACTATTTTCAGCGCAAAGACAGACTCATGAATCGCGGTTACGGCACGGAAGAAAAGCTGAGCGCCCGCGGGATATGGGCTCGGTACGTCGGGATTGTTCAGCGTGCGGGTTTCGGGGGTGTGCAACCCGGCCAGCACAGGGTCGCTCGGAACGAGGCTATAAGGGTTGTAGCCGAGTCGCTGCACGCGGCCATCCCAAAGATATCGATGAATGTCATCATCTGAACCGGGCGGCACCGCTAGGAATAGGAGATGCCACAGAGCAGCCAATAAGAGCCCGATGACAATGACGTGCTTCGGGAATGTTGGTGTGGAGAAGAACTCACGGACGGCCAACAAGTACGCGATGCCAGCAACGCTCAGCGGAACGATAAAGGACAGCCCACCCATGCTGCTGAACTTGCGGGAGCAGATCGTCAGTGCCGCAAGTATGATGAGGCCCATAACATACAGTCTGACGGATGGTCTGAGCTTCACAGGTCGCCCGTGCCCGTCCGCGACTGTGCCATCCCTTGTCCCCACCGTTTCAGCCAGACCGCTGTTCGTGGCGCCCTCGCCGGAGCCAGCCGCAGTTCCGCGGCAAGCCGAGTTAAGTCGTCCTCCACGTCAATGTCGTAGAAGCGATCCGTGAAGCCAATAGAAAGCTGTAGTCCGCGAGCGCGCGCTAGCAGGGTCTCAAGCGCACTCTTAGTGCCCAGGCCGTCGCCCTCGAAAAGCGCTGGATGGGCGGCCTTGGCCCCCACTAGATAATAGCCTCCGTCATATGTCGGCCCGATAACCACGTCGTACGCAGTCAGCGTCTCGAACGCATTCCCAAGAACCGAAGCCGGCAGATGCGGGCTATCGCTGTTGAAGGCAACGACCTTTTGCTGGCCAGGCGCTGCGAAGTGTGCAAATACCGAGGTCAGAGCTGCCGCAAGGCCTTCCCCCTTCTGCGCGACGATACCCACCCCAGCTTGCGCTAACCGCGTTAGTTCTTCGACATCCGAAGCAGGGCACATAATGGCAACCTCTACGGTTCCCAACGAGCGTGCTAGCGCCATGGTGTCGTCCAAAAGGCACCGATAGAGCTCGGCGACGGCTTCAACTGGAAGGCTCTGAGCTAAACGGGTCTTGACCATGCCCGGTCTGGGTGCTTTTGCCATGACAACCAGCGTGCGGCTATTGTTGGCCGAATGTACCGTGTTTTCGCTTGAGGATCGCATAGGAGGTCACTGTGCCAAGACTCAGGCTGACCGTGGCATTCCGGCCCTTGGATACCGAAAATAATAGCTTACGATGAGGCTGAGAATGAACCACGCTGCTCCGATCGTTCCCTTCAGCGTACCGCTGATCTTCGATTTTCCAATTCGCGGGTGATAGCTGACTGGTACCTCAACGATGCGGAGTCCTGCCAGCGCCCCCTTCAAAATTATTTCGACTGCCCAGCCGTACGTGGTTTCTCGTAGCGCGAGCGCACGCAGGACATCTGCGCGCCCGGCGCGGAATGGTCCAAGGTCTGTGATCCGTACGCCGTACAAACGTGTAATCAGAAAGGCGGCCAAGCGGTTACCAAACGCTGCGTGCCAGGGCAGCGCCCCGGGAATGCTCTGTTTCCCGAGGCGTGAGCCCAGCGTGATATCGGCACTGCCGTCGATGATCGGAGCCAACAGAATCGGCAGCTCCGCAGGTCGGTCACTGTAATCGCCGTCGAGGAACACGACAACGTCAGGGCTGTTGGCATTAGCCAGTCCGGTCAAACAGGCGCGACCGTACCCGCGGCGAGGCTCCTGTACCACCCGCGCTTCCAGCTTTCTGGCGATGTCGGGTGTCCCATCAGTTGAATTACTATCAACAACCAGAACCTCGGTCACAAGGTCGGATGGGAGATCGGTGAGGACGTGGCCAATGGCCTGCGCTTCGTTGTGCGTGGGAATGATGACCGACACTCGCACGTGATTCAATTACCACCAGGGGGCAGACGGCCACCGCTGTGCGAGTCGTGCGTCAACGCCCCATCTGCGCCCCGCTCGCCCCAACGCGAGCGCAAGCGACGCGAGCACAGGAACCAATAATTCCCAAATCCATGCCGTGCCCCACTCCGAGACCCAAAGGCTGCCCAAGTACAGAAACGCTACAAACGCGACCGGGCGCGTCAGCAGACCAACGATGAGCAGAATCCCGAGAGAGATCTCGGTTATCGCCTGCATAGGAGCCGCCATCGCGGCGTGATTCGCCGCCAAGCCCATGACAGCCTTCCACGCAGCCGGCGAATGACTGTGCTGGATATAGTAGTTGATCAGGCCAGCGTAGCCAGTTGGGGTGTAGAGACCCTTCCCCAGATTTTCGAAGAAGACCCACACAAGCATTGCGCCGATTGTCAGCCGGACCAGTGCCAATCCGTCTGCGGCATGAAGTTGTTCAGCCGCGTTTTGGAATACGGTTGGTTTGGTCGTCATCGTGAACCTCCTACTCAACGGATGCCGTACCAGTTCGCGACTGGAGACAAGGGATGGAACATCTTAAGCTGTTCTCCCTGTTCTGGCTAGTGGATGCGCAAAGGTTATGCAAGTTACAGCAAAGAGGAAGGCACTGTGGCCAAGTCGATTGACACAGCCGGACCGTCGGCGAGTGGCTCACCTTGAAATGACGAGGCGCAGGGTGTTGGGTTGCTCCGATAGTCAAGCGAATCACTGCCGCAGTGCTGAGCGTCGGAGGGGGCTGGTTGGTCTAACGCTGGCGATCGATCTGGCGCTGCACACCGCGTTCAGTTTACAGTTGATGCGTTTCAGCACCGGTTCCGACAAACTGACAGGCAATCCACGAACTCTTTGGCGGCGCGTCCAAAGCAAGGAGAAACAACGTGTGGACATTCATCGAACGGTCGCGATCGCGGCGCCGACGCGGGCACCTCCTCGTCGCGAGCTTCCTGGTTGTTGTTGCTCTCCTGACCGCGGCGTGCTCGGCTGTGCCGACTCCATCAACGCAGACTGGGCCAACCCCTACCACGTCGTCCGGGACCAGTGCGACCCCACGGCGTGGCTCCGCAGCCGGTTCGTCGGCCCTCAAGCGGATCGACCGTGCCGCGCTGCAGGCCATCGTGGACAAGACCGCCCATGAACTCCTGATTCCTGGAGCCGTGGTTCTGTTGCGCACACCTCAAGGGGAGTTTGCGGTCACCTACGGCACCACGTTGCTGGGCGCAACCAGCCCGCCTCGCGCCGACACCTACTTCCGGGCTGCCTCCAATACCAAGACAATGACGGCTGCGGTGATCCTGCAACTGGCCCAGGCGAGCAAGCTCAGCCTCGATGATCCGGTGTCGAAGTACGTCGCGGGCGTGCCCAACGGCGGCAACATCACCATCGCCGAGCTGCTGGAAATGCGCAGCGGCCTCTACAGCTACACCGATGCCCCCGAAATCTCGGCGAGCATGGACCATGACCCGGCCAAGGTTTGGTCCCCGGCCGAATTGCTGGCCATCGCGTTCGCGCACCCACCTAACTTTCCGCCTGGTAAAGCCTACGAGTACAGCAACACCAACTACGTGCTGCTCGGCCTCATCATTGAAAAAGTGGATGCCGAGACACTGGCGAAGTCCCTGCAGGATCGGTTGTTCGGGCCACTGCATTTGCAGCACACCGAACTTCCTGCCCCGGCCGTCAATGCCATCCCCAGTCCCTACTCGCACGGCTACTTGTACGGCAGTGCCTCGGTCGTCATGTTGGGCTCACCGCCTTACTCGCCCGAGGTCCAGGCTGCTGCCCGGGCCGGCACCCTCCTGCCCAAGGACTACACGGGCCTGAACCATTCGTTTGCTGAGGGGGCCGGGGCTGTCATCTCCACCGCCAGCGATCTCGCCACCTGGATCGAGGCGCTGGTTGCCGGCCGCGTGCTCAACGCCGCCTATCAGCGCCGCTGGCTCGACAGCTTGCAACTCGAGGACCCGAGCAAGCCCAGGGGCCAACGGTATGGGTACGGCATCAGCCAAATTAGCTGGGGACCGAACGCCATCTATTTTCACGGCGGCGAGACGCCTGGTTACAACTCGTTCATGGGCTACGACCCGAACAACCACGTGACGCTTGTGGTCTGGACCAATCTGACGGTGTCGCTCGACGAAAAGCCGACCGCCAATACCCTCATGTTGAAGGTGCTCGATCAGATCTACATGGTGTCACCGCTGGCGTCTCCATCGGCACGCTCTGAATCCCGCACCGACTGAGCCAATCAGCTAGGGCATGCAGGTCGCCAGTGAAGCTGCTGAACCGGCGCGTCCACTCCTCATCCCGATCGGGTGGTACCGCGACGTAAGTCTCCTCCGCTCCAATATCGATGCCCGCCGCATCCGGCTCCAAAACCATCGATCTGCGCTCCCGCTTCTCTCCTCCCTTTGCCAGCTTCGAAGCCCGTTTCCTGTTGGTTGGCCGACCGACCGGGAGTGATTCCCCGGAGCCTCGGGACCGCGAGGCCGCTTCAGCGAGTTACGGCAAATTGCGGCAGAGGCCGCGGGCTCGAGTCCCGTCGAGCCCGCCATTCTTTGAATGGCTTACAGAGACTGTGTCGCAACCTCTGTCGTCCCTACGGGACTTGGTCTCATTTTCCACTTTACCCAGCGCTGAAGCGCTGGGCTAAGCTCTTTCGCCCCATTCGGGGCTGACTCTTGCCCATTTCATTCCAATGCCGCAAACCCATACAAGGTTGCGACACAGTCTCTACAGGGCAGCCTCTTTTCCGATCGGGGATATTAGGTGACGATAAGCGAAAAACGCGATTTTCCCACAGCGAACTCGCTCCTACCGTACTGTGGCTCTCAAGAACCTCGCAATGTCTTGTAGTCCTTAGGACCAAGGAGCCGTTTCCTCCAGCGGACGGCATCCCTTGTCCTGCACCGCTGCCTTAGCCCGGAAGACGCCCCCTGTCGAGGCTTCGGGCGAGATACGTTCCACGTTCTTAAATCCGACGTGTTGCAGCATCGCAATGCAGCCGGCAATGTTCGGGAACCAGAAGCACGTCGGATCGCAACTGCGATTGTCCTGAGGCCCGCTGGTGATGCCGAAGGGATGAAATTCCGCCATTGGTGTGTCGCTGCGATCGTCGCACGTGGAGGTTTGCATTAGCAGCGTGCCTGTGCAAACAGAATGGACTTTCTCCAAAGCCAGCAGCGGGTGGCGCAAGTGGTAGAGAACACCGAAGAACATGACCAGATCAAATGTGCCGAAGGTTTTGGGATTGAGGTCGTATACGCTGGTTAAGTGCGCGCGCACACGCGACCCATAGGCCGCCCGGCAGATCTCAAATTTGCGCGCCATTGGCGGATAATTTTCAATGCCGACAACGTCGGCCGCTCCCCGACGCTCCGCCTCGAAGCTGAAAAAGCCCTCGGCGTGCCCGATGTCCAGAACCCGCGCCCCCGTCAGGTCGTCGGGCAATCCGTAATAGGGCAATTTCTCCAGCTTAGGATCGCTCCACCCCGGCGTGACCAATCCGCCCGGCAGCTCCATCTTGAGGAACCAATAAGGCTCTTCTTGAATCCTGGCTCGGAGCCAATCACGCAAAGTCACACTTTCTGGGTCGGCCTTTGAGTCCGCTGGGGATATTCTCGGGTCCGCCGAGGATTTGTCCCCCGTGTTTCCGATCGGGACTGATGTGTGATTTTGCTTACGCTTGAAAAACATCGGTATCGACGGTCTCCTTCCGAGTCCAAGCAATAGCAGGGCACGTAATTTGGGTCGATCTGATCATGGTCTCCCGCCAGGATACGGCTTCAACAATCATACAAAACCGCAGAACTGCTGACGATAATATGCCCCGATTAGCAATCGGCATCCCGATTCTCGTGTTCGGCATTGCCGAGAATGCCCCTCGGTTCACCTTCCAAGAACGAGACTGGCGTGATTCCGCCTGCTAACCAGCATCTTGCATCATGCGTCACAGACAAACCACTGCTCGAAGCGGGAACATTAGGCTGAGGGCAGGCTTATGCAGAAGCCGACTGTGCTGAGCAGTCGACCTTTCGGTCGAATGACATCTTCCGCCGTACTCAACCTGCTTGCAAGCCTGCGCCGATGAACCTTCGAACGGGGAGGTACGCTCATGAGGAAAGCATTCATCTTTTTCTGGCTCTTCGGACTCTTGGCTGCAATTCAAGTCATGGCGCAGGACAAGTCCACCATCACCGTAAAAGGCGGCGAAGTAAACAACGGCGTTGTGATTCTCACGGTGCATCAAACAGCTACGTCGGAGCAAGCAGCCGAGTCTTTCACCTTGCATTGCAATAAGGGAATGGCGGCCTGCCGGGCCGTGGAGGCGGGAACCTACTTGATGGTTCGCCTCCCCAAGAATTGGGGGATGTACGACTGCGTCAATGTGGATCTTTATCCCACTACGGCTGATCCAGCAAGCAGCGAGAAAATTGGCGAGTACTGTTTGATCAAGAAGTAACACCAAGCGGAGACGGTTCGTCACCGGCTTTGCACTTCAGCTTGTTGAGCAGCGTCGCTCCACGTGGTATCCGATGCCGGCGGGATGAAACTCATCGCGCGCTCGGTCAGTGCAGCGATCGTCAGGCTTGGATTGACACCAAGATTGGCTGCGACCACGGAACCGTCGCAGATGTACATGTTCTTATACCCAAAAACGCGGTTGCGATAGTCCACCACGCCATTCTCAGTCGAGCTGCCGATCACGCAGCCTCCCAGACAGTGGGCGGTGCCAGGAACATCGAACAGTATTTCCGGCAGCATGCTCATCGCTGTGCCTCCGGCAATCTGCGCGAACTTCTCGGCAAACTCATTGGCCTTGGGAATGAATGTGGGTACCCTCCGCCCGCGGCTGACAAGAAACTTCCTGAACGGCCAGTAGAGGTGCCGCTCCCATTGCATGTCAATGTGCCCGTCGAGCGCCTGCATACAAAGCAGAATGACGGATTCTCGGGCAAAGCCCACGGGCTGAAGGATACGGAAGGTCTTGAAGGGGTGGCGCAACAATGAGACAAAGAGATTCTTGATCCACAGCCCAACCCGCCCCGGGCCCGGGCGCCCGCCCGTCAGAATTGTTGCTAGCATGCCCATCGTATCGGAGCCCTCGGGATAACGAACTGCTTCAATGTGAGTGTTCTCATCGATGTAAACCCCCGATCCGATGGCAATACCTTTGGACAGGTCTTCGCTGCAGCCGGGCACACGCACTCCGATGAGTGACTCGGAATTGGTGCGCACCCGTCTGCCTAACTGATCGCTGATTGCCGGTAGGGAGCCTTTTTCTTTCAGATGAAACAGCAGTTCCATGGTGCCCAGCGATGACGCCGAAAATACAACACCACGACAGGTGAAGCGCCGGGAATGCCGGTTGAAATGGGCTGTGGACCTCACCGTGGAAACTTCATATCCGTGGCTGCCGTCGGTCACTTCATCGAGCGGCTTAACGTCCACCACTCGTGTCTCCGCGAAAACTTTGGCGCCATGCTTCTCTGCGAGATAGAGATAGTTCTGGTCGAGCGTGTTCTTGGCGCCGTGGCGGCAGCCCATCATGCAGCCCCCGCAAGCCTTGCAGGTTGTCCGCTCCGGCCCTTCTCCGCCGAAATATGGGTCGGGAAATGTCTGGCCACCAGGCTCTCCTTCAGGAGCTTGAAAGATAGCCACACGTGTCCGGTAGTAGGTTTCTCCGATTCCTGAGGTTTCGGCAACTTTCTTCAGCAGACGGTCAGCAGGTCCAAAGATCTTGTTCTCCGTAACGCCCAGCATCCGCGAGGCGGTCGCGTAATGCCGCGGCATCTCCGACTTCCACTCTGCTAAACCTTTCCACGATCCGTAGTCCCAAACTTTGTCTGGCGGTTGAAGGAGTGTACAGGCGTACGTGATGGATCCGCCACCGACTGCACAACCGTGCAGAATGGTGACATGCCTGAAATATCTCATGCTGAAGAAGCCCCGCAACGCGAGACTGGGACGCCAAAACCAGCGATGAATAGACCAGCTCGTGCGCGGCAGGTTCTCAGGCGTCCATCGTCGGCCCATCTCCATGACCGCAACCCGGTACCCCTTTTCCACCAGGCGGTGCGCGGTAACGCTCCCCCAAATCCTGAGCCGATGACGATGAAATCGAAATCCCATTCGCCGGTGTGAGATGGCATGACACGGTCCTCTGCTGGCGGGGATCAAGACTGCTGTTACCGCATATCTCGATTAGCAGCGCATTATCTCACTGTTCGACGACATCTGTTCATTTGACGCGATCTATTCGTGAAGACCGGTGCCGAATTGGAGCAGACATTCCTGTATCGGGAATCACACCCAATGGGTTCGCTCGTCACTGCATCTTGGGTCATGTCTGTCCCATGATGGGAACTTGAGATTCGGATAACGACCACCGAAATGCCGAGTGGGAGTCACAGGGTGCGTCTGAAAGGAAGAAAGAGGCATGCCAGAGATTGTTGCAACCCTCAGTGAAGAACGGATCGCTTACCTGGAAGGACTGGTCAGTCAGGCTCGCACCGCCGCCGCCGTGTTTACGCAATACACGCAAGAGGACGTCGATCGCATTGTCAAACCGATGGTCCTGGCAGGACTGGAACAAGCGCAATATCTGGCTCGCCTTGCGATTGAAGAGACCAGGCTTGGAGTGGTGGAAGACAAAGCTCTTAAGAACATGGTGGCCACGGAGTTCGTTTACAACTACGTCAAAGACAAACGAACGGTTGGTACTATTCGCGAGTTTCCGGAGCGCGGCGTGGTGGAGGTGGCCGAACCCATCGGGGTGATCTTTTCGGTCACCCCGATTACGAACCCCACTTCGACGGTCCTGTTCAAGTGCATCATGGCCATCAAGACGCGGAACGCGGTCATTTTCAGTCCGCATCCTAGCGCCGGGCACTGTTGCTACGAGGCCGTGCGAATCATGTACGAGGCGGCATTGAAGCACGGCGCCCCCGACGGCGTTTTCACTTGCCTGGAGTCGCAGACCCTCGAGGACAATGCCTACCTGATGCGCCACAAGGACGTCGGCTTGATTGATGCCACAGGTGGGCCGGGCATGGTTAGAGCCGCTTATAGCTCCGGCAAACCAGCCTTGGGTGTAGGGCCAGGCAATACCCCGGTCTATCTGGAAAAATCGGCGGACCTGAACATGGCCGTGGTGGACATCATCACCTCCAAAACGTTCGACAATGGAACGATTTGCGCCTCCGAGCAGACTGTGGTGATCGATGACGCGATTTATGACTCCGTGCTGCAAAAATTTTCGGACCTGGGCGCGCATATCTGCAACGAGAAAGAGACGGAACTTCTGGGACGCACAGTAATCGATCCCAAGACTGGATTCATGCAGCCCTTGGCAGTCGGTCAGAAAGCCACCGACATCGCCCGCATGATCGGCTTGGCGGTCAAGCCGAACACCAAACTCTTGATTGCGCCGATTCAAGGTGTGGGGCGCGAATATCCGCTGTCGGTCGAGAAGCTCTTCCCCGTGCTCTCCGTTTACCGGGCGAAATCCGCCGAGGAAGCGCTCAAAGTATGCGTCGATGTGAATCATGCCGGCGGGATTGGACATACGGCGGTCATTTTTTCGCGCAATGATGCGATCATCCAAAAGTTTGGCGAAGTGATGAACGCGGGCCGGATCATTGTGAATTCGCCGGGTTCCATCGGAGCCCTGGGCGGCGTTTACAACGACATGGTGCCGACCTTCTCCTTCGGGTGCGGAACCGGTGGAGGCAACAGCACTACCGACAACGTGAATGTGTACAACTACCTCAACATCAAACGCGTGGCCCGAAGGACACAAGCCCATATGTGGTTTCGAGTTCCCAATCAGATTTATTTCAACATGAATGCCGTGGAGAATCTGCGCCATTTCCCGTCGCGCTCTACCATCATCATCACCAATCCAGCCATGGAACACATCGGCCACGTGGACACTGTCCGTCGCCACATTCCGCCGGAAACTCTGGTCCACGTCTCGGTCATTCCTGACGCTGAACCGGAAGTCAACGTCGTGATGCAAGGAGTGGAGGCGCTCAATTTCTATAAAGCGGACCAGATCATCGCACTGGGCGGCGGGTCTGTGATCGACGCGGCGAAGATCATGAAGCTCAAGTACGAATCTCCGGAGGCTGACCTAGAGGAGTTGGCCGCGCCGTTTCTAGACCTCCGCAAGCGCGTGGTCCAATACCCGACCGAGAAAGTTACTCAGGCACGGTTGATCGCCATCTCCACGACGAGCGGAACGGGGAGCGAAGTCACTCCCTTTGCCGTCCTGACGGACAAAGCGCAAGGGCGTAAGGTAACACTCGCCGACTATTCGCTTAGTCCGGATGTGGCCATCGTCGATCCGCAATTCGTCATGTCAATGCCGAAAGGTCTTACCGCTGACACCGGCGTCGACTGTTTGACTCACGCCCTGGAAGCTGGAGTTTCGATTTTCGCTTCACCCTACACCGACTCCAACGCCATGCAGGCCATTCGCATGGTGTTCAAGTACCTGCCCATCGCTTATGAGCACCCCAACAATGAAGAGGCGCGCACCATGATGCACAATGCTGCCTGCATTGCAGCGATTGCGTTTTCCAATGCGTCGGTAGGCGTGAATCATGCCTTGGCTCATGCCTTTGGCGCACGCTTCGGCGTCGCGCACGGTCGAGCCAATGCCCTTATGTTGCCACATGTCATTGCCTTCAATGCAGGGGTACCCACGAAGTTCATGCCTTCGCCGAATCAGCGTGGCTATATCGCGCACAAGAAATACGCGATGGTGGCGGACTTGCTGGGTCTGGGCGGTCGGACGATTGAAGAAAAGGTGCAAAATCTGGTGGCAGCAACCGAGCAACTGCTCGACCGATTGGCGATTCCGCGTTCCATTGCCGAGCTGGGGATTTCCAAGGAAGAATTTGAGCGGGCTATGCCCGAGCTGGTAAAGATTGCCTTTGACGATCCCTCCTGGCGCTCGAACCCTCGCATGCCACTATTGAGTGAATTAGCGGAGCTGTTTTGGAGCGCTTATCGTGGGCGACCCCAGCCGACGGTGGCCAAAGCATCGCCACAACAAATCGCTGAGGAATGGTCGTGCGTATGACAACGAATACTGAGTATCTTGAAATTAATGGAGAGCGCGTGGCCGACACCTTGCGAGGGGCCAGCGAAACTATGAACAGGCTCCAGGGCGATGTGGTTCTGGATTTCTCTTCGGTTCAGCGGGTTGATCCGAATGCGCTCAGAGCATTGAAAGAGTTAGCGGGCATCGCGGACGGGAAAGCTGTCAAGGTGGGGTTGCGCAACGTCAACGTCGATGTTTACAAAGTGCTGAAGCTGGTGAAGCTGACGTCACGATTCTCCTTTCTGACCTGAAGCTCTCATCGCCGGAGCGACCAATTGGGAAGCCGCATGGTTGAAGTTGCTCCTGCATGGGCCACAACCGTAAGCAAGCTTGGAAGAAGGTAGTCACGATGATGAATGGGGCCGACAACAATTCATTTTCCTGGGGCGATGCCCTGTTTCTGCATGTCGAACGCCCGGGTCAGCCGCTCAATATCGCGGGAGTCAGCATATTCGAGGGCGAGATCAAGCTCGCGCAATGTCGCGCTTACATCGAATCGAAGCTTCCGCTGATTCCCCGCTATCGTCAGCATGTAGTGTCTGCTTCTTTCGATCTTGGCCTTCCGCATTGGGAGTTCGATCCGCAGTTCGACATCCGGAACCACATTCGAGAAGCAAAACTCAAGCACGGCACGGAGGGGGAGCTTAAGGCGCTGGCTGGGAAGATCGTGAGTGATAGTTTAGACCGGCGGCGGCCGCTCTGGGATTTCACTCTGGCGCCGCTGAAGGACAAGCGCACTGGACTCATCGTTAGAATCCATCACTGCATGGCGGACGGCATTGCTGGCGTCGGCGCGATGAATGTCATCATGGATACTTCGCCGGCCTCGCCACCAATCTCCAAGAAAAAACCGCGGGCCGAACCTCCTCCGCCGGCCAGGGATGCAGGAGCAGCCCTTCTGGACGGCCTGGCGAAGTCCTGCCTCTCTCTATTCAATGGGGCTCTAAGCCTGCATTCGGGACTGATGACCATGGCGGAGCAGGCTGTGGCCAATCCCGCAGATGTTCCTGCCGAACTGCTGGGGGTAATGTCCGAGCTCGCATCGCCGGCAGAGCGCTTGCCCTTCAACGTGATCTGCAACGGGCCGCAGAAGTTTGCCTGGACCGAGGTGCCGCTCGCCGATATCAAGGCGATTAAGAACACGTGCGGAGGCACGGTAAACGACGTTGTCCTTACAGCGGTCACTTTGGCCTTTGGCCGCTACGCCGAAAAACGCGGCGTTGACCTGACTGGCCGGTCGCTGCGAATCGTGATTCCAGTAAACGTGCGTGGCAACGGAGACGCCACGGAGCTGGGAAATAGAATTTCCTTCGTGCCCGTTCCCCTCCCGCTGGATATGCGCGATCCCCGGAAGCTGCTGGCTTTGGTCACCGAACGAGTAGAGTTCCTCAAGCGCACTCGCGCGGCTGAATTCGTCGGCCTGCTGGGCGGCCTGTTGTCAACCCTGCCTAATGCTTTCTGGAAAAATGTTGGACCTGTCGCCAGCCAGCTGCCGCTTAGCCTGTGCAACATCATCTGCACCAACATTCCCGGCCCACAAATCCCGCTCTACTTCATGGGTCACAAGATGCTGTGTTGGTATCCCTGGGTGCCGATCGGCGGCCTGATGGGTATCAATTGCGCCATCCTCACCTATAACGGAACGGCATATTTCGGTTTCACCGGCGATGTGCATGCGGCCCCCGACCTCGAGCGCCTGGAGAAGTTCGTGGATCAGAGTTTTGAGGAGTTGCGGGCCGGTGCTGCCGCCAGAGCAGCTAACGTAAAGCCGCCGAGGCAGAAGCGCAAACGGCCGAATGGAAAGATTCGGGTTGGGAAGAAGCGGACGGTTCGAAAGAAGATGTTGTCGAGTGCTTCAGGGGTCGCGCCAACGGCGTCGTTTGCCGCTCCAGCCACCTCAGAACCGCAACAGGAGAAAGCCTTGTCGGTCGAGGCGTGATGAGGCTTGCTTCCTCGTCCCCACATGAAATGAGACAGCACTGAAGGGACATCCTCGTTGTATTCCGCGCCGTTTTGGTTAGAATTGCGCCGGACGTCGTTTCACCTGCCACGTGTCTGCTTTCCCAAGGAGGGATCCTTTGACTCGCCTATTGCGCTACCTCTGTGCCCTTGCTATCACCATAGTTTGCTTTTCCTCGCTGGCGTCAGCCGATCTCAAGATCAAGACCCGCACCACGGTGATGGGCCACACCACTGAGAGTACCGTCTATATCAAAGGCGCACGCGAGCGCAACGAGATGAGCTTCGGGGGTCACGGCGGGGCGGTCACCATCATGCAGTGCGACCAGAAGCGCATGATCACCATTAGCGGCGATCAATGCATGGTCATGTCGATGGGTGGCGAGGCGTCTTGCCCCACGATGCCGAGCATGGGAGCCATGGCACGAGAAGCTGCCGGAGAGGAGCCCACACTTCCGCGCAGGGGTGGCGTTGTTACTATCACCCGCACCTACACCGACACCGGCGAGCGCCAGGACATGTTTGGCCACAAAGCGCGGCACATCAAGACTTCCATGACGATGGAGTCTAGCCCAGACGCGTGCAACCAGTCACACATGAAGATGGAAATGGACGGCTGGTACGCTGATTTGTCGGCGGGATTCTCCTGCTCCGACGATTCGTACCGTGCCTTGGCCTGCGGTGGCGGGAGTAAGCGCGGATGTAGCGACCGCATCGTGATGAAAGGCGGCGGTGGCGGCGGGCTAGGCTACCCACTCAAACAGACCACTACCACCACGTCGGACCAGCGAACGTTTACCACCACGACGGAAGTCGTGGAGCTGGCCACCACAACCTTGGAGACGCCATTGTTCGACATGCCACCGGGCTGCCGGGTTACAGACATGTCCGCAATAATGGGCGGCGCGAAGACAGCACATTCCGAGACGGCGCCGGCGCCAGCCACAACTCCGACGGCGCCCTCAGCGACTCCACCTGCATCAGCTCCAGCGCCCGTCGTTGCACCCAAGGCCGCCGGCGTAGTGCGCATTGGTGTGGTCAAGATCAAGGACATGAGCGGCCAGTCATTGCCAACCGACAGCCTGCGCCTCAACCTGATGAGCGAGATCGCCCGCCACCAACACGAAACCGTGCCACTGGACACCGAAGGTCCGCATGCGGACGTCGAGACTGAAGCACGCGCCAAGCAATGCGATTACATCCTCTACACCGTTTCCGCCCAGGTGAAGGAGCCCAACAGTGGCGGCCTGCCGCCAGCATCCCTGCCCAAAGGCGTGGTACTCGATCCTGCCAAGTTCGAAGCTGTAACCAACGTCACCTTGTACAAGGTGGGCAAGCCGCTCCCCGAGCTCAAGGAACTGCCCCTGGCGGCTGATGCCGGCCAGTTCGCTGTCGACGCAGTTACGGCGACTTTCGTGATGGAGTCCGACAGGGTCGACCAGCAGATTACAGAGGACGCCCATCCCAAACCGGCTGCGAAGCCTTCCAAGGTGCCGGCGAAGCATGGAACAAGTAGCACCAAGCCAAACTGACCCTGCCGTCTCTCTTGGGCGCACGTCATTTTCACACCTTGACCTCCTGATGCTCTGGCGCAGCGTCGACGAGCGATTCAATCTTGCGCTCGTAAAGATTGATGCCTGGCATGGCGCTTGCCCCGTGGGCAAAGATGCTCAGCACTACGGTAGCCATCACCGCGAGCTTGATACTTGGTTCCCCGGGCAAGTGCATTTCCTGTTCGAGGTACACCAATCCGAGGACAATGGACGCCAGACCGCGAGGGCCAAACCAGCCCATAAAAATCACGCTGGCCGCACTTAGGCGTGTGCCGATAAGCGCGATTGCCACGGGTAGCATCCGCACTCCAGTAAGGCTGAGGATGGCGTAGAGCCAATCCGCCACTCTGACCTGCGACCAATTGCGCACGACTACGAGGCCGAAGAGAAAGAACACTGCGAGGTTGAGGAGTTGTCCCCATTCCTCCGCGAACTCAACGCTGTGTTTGCCGGCGTCCTTGAATCCGATCTGCACGGTCAGGCCAGCGACAAATGCCGCAATGAACATGCTCGCGCCAAGCATCTCCGACACCGCCAGGCAGAGCAGCGGCAGCACCACCACGCCGATCTGCTGGAACGATTCCGCCATCCACTCCCTGCGACGAACATAGCCCAGCGACCAGCCACCCGCCAGACCAATCGCGGCGCCGATTACCACGCCAATTCCCAACTGCTCCAAGATCAATCGCGGCAGGTGCGGGGCATGGCCTTCCATTGTCCCAGCCGCAGCCAGGGCAATGAAGAACAGTAAGAACGGTACGGAAAGTCCATCGTTGAGACCGGCTTCCACATTGAGTGCCTGGCGGATGCGCATGGGCACACGCGGACTGCTCACGATGATCTGTCCCAAGCCCGCGTCGGTCGGCGCGAGGATGGCACCCAGAATTCCCGCTTCCCAAAAGGAGAGCTGCGGAAATACGAGGTGCGCGGCGACCGCGCCCAGAAAGATAGTCAGCAGCAATCCTATGCTCAATAACCGCGCAGGAAGGTTGCGAATGCTGCGCAAGACATTCAGGTCGGTGCGGCTGGCATCGGTAAAAAGCAGCATCACCAGACCGACCTCGGCAATGCCAAGGAAGATCTCCGAATTGACGGTGGTTCCCGGAATCCGTTGCAAAGCAGGAGACATCAGCATTCCTGCGGCAGTGAAGACGATGGGCGCAGTAAGGATAGTTCGCTCCAAGCGTCGCGACACGAGGCTGTAGAGGAAGAGGAGCGCTACGAAGAGGGCGAGCGGTATCATCACATTGGCGCAAATTTAAGAATTGGAAAGATGGACAGGTCATTGTAGGCCCCGCCATTGCGCCTGCGTGCTATGAAGCGAGGTTCCACAAACCGCTAAGCCGCACTCAGCGCATCGCGCGTGGCCTTCAGTGTGTGGATCAGTGATTCTTTCGGCAGTTTCCGGATAATCGGTTCGATCACCCATCCCAGTCCAACAGGAATGTCGCGCGTCAACGAAATGGCCCGGCACTCGACGTACACGCCGCCGTCTCGCTCCTGAAAACGCCAATAGGAATACAGACGCCACAGAAAGCCGTAACCCGTATCGGGCTCCAGCACCTTCTCTTTTTCCGTGCCAGGATCCTCCACCTCAGCGATTCGCGTGGTGTAGGAGCGACAACACCAGCGAGCTTCGTCTACCGATGAATAATGCACGTCGTGGTCGGTATCGAGCACCACGGTAATGATTTTCTTCTTCAGAAGCCGCAGGAAGATCCGGAAATCGTTGCCGTCGTGCGCGATCAGCTTCGAGTCCATGACCTCGGGCTTGTAAACATTTTTGTGGTTGTCGTAATTCTGGATCAGGGCGAGAGTATCAGCGACGGTTGTGTGCGGAATGAATGCGGCCCCGATCCAGTCGTGAATCAGACCATTCGGCACTTTGATGGACGCGTCGCCCGACCATAATTGGGCAACGATGTTTCCATGCCGTACTTGCTGAGCGATTTGCGGGTCCGTGTCAGACCACAGAAAGGCGCCGCGCCCATGCAATGAAGGCTCCATTGCCGCTTCGGCCTCGCGAATATATGCCTCGAAAGCCTGCAGCGTGCGAGGTTTCAACTGCACAATGTTTGCAGTCTGTGCCATAAGCGTCGGCCTATCACGAATCGTCAGCCGTCGGGATGTGGTTGTCAAGGCACGACAAGGGTTGCAACAAACTCAGCTGTGTCACACCATCTATGCCGTGACTCGGCGGCGCTTTCTCGGTCGCTTAGGTTTCTCTTGACGAGCTTCCATCTCCAAAATGCGCCTACGCAGTTCTTCCATTTCTGTACCGGGCTGGCTTGCGCCTTCCGCTGCCGGTCCCTGGATGAGCTTCTTCATCATTTGCAGTGGGGACATTGCGACGGATTGCATCTCAGTCAAACGGCTTTCCAGCGTGTTCTGCACTTTCTTATAAGCATCGAACGCCGACTTCAGATACCACATGATGAACTCCTGGCCGACGTGGTCCGACGCGACAATCAGTTGCCGCAGCAGCTCCAACGGCAATCCGGTCGGCTGCTCCTTCGCGTCTTCCACAATAATCTGGGTCAGGATCACACGGGTCAGATCCTCACCAGTTTTGGCATCGACAACTTGTAGGTCTTTCCCATTTCGGACTAAGGCGGCGATGTCTTCCAGGTTGATGTAACGGCTCCCAGAAGTGTCGTAGAGTCTGCGGTTTGCATACTTCTTGATGACCACCTTGTCGGGGTTCACTGGTTAGCCTCCTTGTTGCATCGCAAAATAATTATACTTTTACGTTGACAACGAGCGCAAGGAATACTAGGTTTAAGTTGATGCTGCATTGCAGCAATAACGGAGGTCATTATGCCTAGAACAGTTAAGTCTGAGTTCGACAAGTTTCAGTCACGGGAATCGTCCTTTGTTTCCTTGCTGTCGGGATGGATGCAGCAGGGTGTCGAAAACTTCTTTGCCACACAACGAATCCTGGTTGATCTGATTACGCGTCAGAATGCGGATGTAATGCACATGCTGCGGGAGCGGTTGAACGATCCTGCGTACTGCCCGGCCGAAATTTTGACCGATCTGACGGGAGAGGGAGTGACGAACTTCATTGAAGGACAGAAGTTATTCCTCAGCTTGGCCCAGCAGGAATGGGAACTGGTCGCTAATGGTGTGAAGGAGCGCGTCGGCGGATTTCCTGCAGCGGCAGCGGCGACCGATTTTGCGCGCCGCGGTTTCGACATGTTTGTCGCGATGCACCAGGACATTCTTAAGATCGCCAACAAACAGATGCACCACTGGCTGACGGCGGTCAAGGCTGGCAGGCCTTATGACAGCGACGGTCTGGTAGAGGCCGCTCGCGAAAGCTTCGACACGTTCGTCCACGCGCAGAAAAAGTTCCTGGACGTCATTAACGAAGAGGCCGACAAGGCTATGGCAGGCAAGAACGGTGGAACCAGGAAGGCGACAGAGATCACCGAGTTGGCGCGCCAGGCCACCAATGCTTTTGTCGAGGCACAAAAGAAGTTGATGGATGTGGCCGGCCGTCAGGTCGATGCCAGCCTTAAAGCCACCAACCGCTCGCTGAAAATGGTCTCACCAAATGCTTTTGCGAAACTGCCGGATTTTACCCGTGAAAACGTGAAGCACTTCGTAAATGCTGAGAAGGCCTTGATCGATACGGTCACTAAACGTCCCCCCGAGCACAAACCGGCTGCCAAGACACAACACCGTCGGACGCACCCAGGGCGGACCATCAAGGTCGAACATGCCCACGCTACAACCTGAAAATGAGCTAACGCTGTAACGATGTAGCTCTTTGGCGTGTGACGTGTAGCAAACTGTTCGGCGTGCCGTAGCCAAGGCTGCGGCACGCCAGTTCATTCTCCCCAATTGCCCGAACGGGTAGTCATCCACCCGTGGTATTCCCCTGTTTAAAAAAATCTAAAAATTTCTGGCAACTCTTGACTCTTCCAGCTACACTAACTTTCCGGAGATGGCGCGCAACCGTCTGCCAAGACTGTGGTGCGCTGACTCTTCAGTTGTCTTGAGCCTCGCAAGCGGAGGCTCAAGAACAAGAACCGCTCCTGATCGACTATGGCCTCGCCCAACAATGGCTATCAACTAGATTATGTAGAGGCTGACGTTACGATTTGGAAGGAGGCTTTGTTTGGGGCCGAGGTGCTTTTACTGCATAGCTCCCCCATCTACTATGGTCTAGGCATACCGCATGGCAACGGCTCCGGAGTTGTCGTAGTGCCGGGCTTCCTCGGGACGGACACTTATCTGAAGCAATTGCATTCCTGGCTGGCACGTATCGGATACCGTCCTTATTTTTCCGGAATCGGCCTCAACGCAGAGTGCCCGAATTTGCTAATCCAGCATCGTCTCAACGAGAACATCGCAAAGGCGCTCTGCGAAACGGGCCGCAAGATTCATCTCATAGGCCACAGTCTGGGCGGCATCATTACTCGCTCCGTAGCCAACCAGCGACCAGACGATATCGCTTCTGTAATCACCCTGGGCTCACCCTTCCGCGGAACCGTGGCTCATCGCACCGTCCTGAATGCCGCCGAAGCGGTCCGCAAGCAAATCTTGAGAGAGCACGGCCCGGGCGTACTACCCGCCTGCTACACGGGACGCTGCACGTGCAATTTTCTGGCTTCTCTACGCCGCAAGATGCCCCGCTCGATGTTTGAAACCGCTATCTACACGCGGCAAGATGGCGTGGTTGATTGGCGCTACTGCGTCACGGGTCATGCCAGCAGCGACTTTGAGGTTTCAGGTACCCATATCGGACTGGCGTTTAACGCAGCCGCTTACAAGATCATTGCGAACCGTCTGTCTGAAGCGCAGGCGGCAGCCTAGAAACTACCCCCGGCGGCGCTCGTCCTGTGCCCTGCCCTTCCACTCGCCACCGCAGCCTGACCAGTAGTTGAGCGCCGAGCGCACCGTCGCTGCCAGATAAAATACCGCGCTGAGCGGCAGCATCAGGGCCCACGCTGCATTCAAGCCGTAGAAGCGCACCATCGGCAAATAGATTACCCACATCAGCAAGTACGCCGCTGCCCCTACCAGACCCAGCGACCCCAGGCCGCTCAACAACAGCCCTAGCGGAACAAGGTAAAGCAGTAGCAGACCCGCCGTCGCTCCGAGCAGCAACCATGTCGAATGCCGCAACTGGTTGAACGCAGTTCGTGCGATCATGCGCTCGATCTCGCCGAACGACTTATTGGCACGCTGGCTGTATGTATCGGGCGATAACCCAAGCCACACTTTCCCACCGCTGCTCTTCACCATGCGAGCCAGAGCGCAATCGTCGATGATCTCACTCCGAACAGCGGTGACTCCTCCGGCACGCGCCAACGCTTCCGGACGAATCAACATGCAGCCACCGGCAGCGCCCGCCATTTTGCGCCGCGGATCTCGGATCCACTCTGGCGGGTACAGCATGAAGAAAAAAAAGACAAACGCCGGAATAAGCAGCTTCTCGGGCAGGCTATGGCAGTGCAACTTCACCATGAAGGAGGCCAGATCGTAGCCCCCGCGTTCGGCAACCCCCACAAGCGTTGCGACATTTTCCGGTGAGTGCTTTATGTCAGCGTCGGTCAGCAACAGAAATTGCGGATGCAGCTGTAGCGCCTGCTCGATACCTTGCTGCATCGCCCAGAGCTTGCCGGTCCAGCCATCCGGCAGGGGCTGACCACGAATGATCCTCAGTGCTTCGGGACGCAGACCGGTCGAGGCAGCTTCACATGCTGCTTCCGAAGTCCCATCCGCACTACCGTCATCTACGAGGAAGATGTGAATCACGCCCGCGCAACTCTGCTGCAGAAGAGAATGAATCGCTTCGCCGACGACATCGGCTTCATCGCGAGCAGGAATGACCACCGCGATAGGGCCGGGGATGGCAGACCAACCGGTCCCTTTCGCTCCCAAGCGTTGCACCATCCAAAAGCGGCCATGCGCAAGCAAGAGATAGAGCCATAAAAATACGCAAGCCCATCCCGCGATTAGAGCAGACAAGTACATGAAAAGCTAGACTACCTAGAGCGCAATGCGCCGCCCAAACCGAGTTGATTATGATTATCGGCTTGCCAACCCGCCGGCGGTTTCGGCGCCGTCGATGATGTACACCTGTCCATTCAGGTATGCGGCGTCGTCGGAGGCCAGGAAGGCGAAGAGCGCGGCGACTTCCTCGGGCTGTGCGTGCCGGCGGAGGGGAATCTTCTGGTTTACTGCCTCCAGCATTTCTTCGGAGTACTCGGCGCGCTGCATTGGGGTTAGTACGTATCCGGGAGCGACAGCGTTCACCCGCACCTTGGGCGCCAATTCCAACGCCATGGAGCGCGTCAACTCAATCACTCCGGCCTTAGTGGCGTTGTAGTCAGCGTAGTAGGGATAACCTGTGATGCCGTTGGTGGACGCGGTATTCAAGATAACGCCGCCATTGTGCTCCATCATTTGGCGAGCGGCAGCTTGCGCGACGTGGAAGACACCTGTAAGGTTCACTGCGACCACCTGGTTCCACTCATCGGGCGTGATATCAATAAACTTATGACGAATGCTGATACCCGCGTTATTGATGACGACATCCAAGCCTCCGAGGTCGCCCACTATGGCCGCGAAGGCGTCCTGCACTTGCCCGTGATCGGCAACATCGGCGAGAAACCTTCCCGCAATGCCAGTCTGCTCCGCATGGATCCTTTCACACGCTGCGGAATCGCAATCGAGAATAGCGACGATTGCGCCCTCCTCCAGAAACCGCGCGGCGGTGGCCGCACCGATGCCGCCGGCGCCTCCGGTAATGACCACACGCTTGCCCTTGAGTCCACGCATAGGCTCCTCGACTGGCGCCGCTGATCTCCGCCCCACAGAATAACAAACCCCACCCAGCCTGTATGGGCTCCACTATGAGCGAATACCTGCTACACTTTTGCGCACGTAAAATGGCACAACAAGTTAAGGGTCTTCGTACCCGGTTCTACGACAATCCCCAGGGCAAGTTCGTCCACGACGTCATTCTCGATTCATGCCGCCAACATGCGGCCAAGGTCGCGGTGGTTGACACTTCCTGCGCGCCCGCCAAGCGCATCACCTACGCGGCGTACGGCGAACTCGTGGAACGCACTGCTCGCGGCCTGGTCGCGGCTGGAGTTCGCCCTGGAGAGATGATTGGCATTTATCTTCCGAATTGCTGGGAGTTCGGCATCGCCTATCATGCAGCCACGCTGGCTGGGGCGGTGCCGACAACGATGAATCCGACCTACCGCGAGCGTGAGGTCCGCTATCAACTCGAGACAGCCGAAGCGGTGGCTCTCATCAGTGACGGCACATTGCTTACCGGCATTGGCCTCTCGGGGCTTTCCGCGTTGCGCAACGTTTATACCATTCGTAATCCTGGGCCGAGCGGCTCGGAATCTTGGGAGTGTCTTTTCGAGCCGAACCTCACCGCGCACCTGCCGGAGCCGGAACAAGACTCCTGTGTAGCATTGGCAACACTTCCCTTCTCAAGTGGAACTACTGGATTGCCCAAGGGTGTAATGCTGTCCCATTTCAATCTGGTCGCCAATGTTTATCAGACGCTCACACCGGGAGAATTCGGCGCCATCACCGATGGGGATGTGCTGTTATGCTTCCTTCCGCTCTATCACATTTATGGTCTGACGGTAGGCTTGAATCTCACATTGATGCGCGGCTGTACTCTCGTCCTGATGCCGCGTTTCGAGTGCAAACGTTCGCTGGAAACGATCGTCCAGGAGGGCGTGACGGTCACTCTTTGCGTGCCGCCAACACTATTGGCTTATTGCCAGGTGGCGGAGCAAGGAAAATTTCCGAACGCACATCGCATGCGTTGGGTGAAATCAGGAGCAGCCCCGCTCGCTCCGGAACTGGCGCGCCGCTTTTCCCAGAGCACTGGCATTCCCATTCGCCAGGGCTATGGCATGACCGAAGCATCACCGGTTACGCATCTCGGATTTCTTCTTCCTGAGTTGTACAAACCAGATTCCGTGGGCGCACCGGTAGTGCAAACCGAATGCCGGGTGGTGGATGAAAAAGAGAATGACGTAGCACCAGGCGAAATTGGCGAGTTGGTAATGCGAGGACCGCAATTCATGCTGGGCTATTGGAAATCCCCGGATGCCAGTGCCGCGGTGCTGCGCGACGGATGGTACTGGTCGGGCGACATCGTGCGCATGGACGCCGGCGGGCAATACTACATCATCGACCGGCGCAAGGAAATGATGAAGTACAAAGGCTTCTCTATTGCGCCCGCCGAGGTGGAAAGCGTGCTGCTCGAACATCCAGCCGTACGCGACTGCGGAGTTGTCTCCAGAGTGGACAGCGCGGGAGAAGAGATTCCTTGCGCCTTCGTGGTATTGCGTGAAACAGCGCTAGCCAATAAGCAAATCGAATGTTCACTGCAGACTTTCGTTGCCGACCGTCTCACCCATTACAAAATGCCGCGCGAGATTTATTTTGTGCCGACGCTCCCGCGTACAGCATCTGGAAAGATCCTGCGTCGCGAGCTGCGCAAACTCCTCTGAAAACCCATCACCCTGATAACTCACATCGCTTTGTGATTGGCCGCACACCACTTTTCGGGGATTTTATCTACACTAATCTTGGATTCTTACCGCCCACTACTTATGGGCTTTCATTGGAGGCTTATGCATACGCGGAAAATAATGTTCGCCGTCCTTATCGGACTGGTCTTGGTGCTGATTGGCAGCCTTGCGGCAAAAGACAATTCCATGGGAATTGCTACGAAACAAACGATCAACTTTACGGAGCCGACCGTTGTTGCCGGAAGCTTGCTGCCGGCGGGCGACTACAACGTCACGCACGAAATGCAAGGCCAGACACACATCATGATCTTCAAGCAGATCAATGGAACTGCCGAGGTCAAAGCAAAGTGCACGCTGGAGCCACTCGCCTCGAAAGCTTCGCGTTCCGAGCAGCGTTTTAAAGAGAACGCGAAGAACCAGCGGGTCCTGGTCGAGATGACCTTTTATGGCGACAAAGCCAAACATGTCCTCGAACCGTAGAGCCGAAACGGTCACGGAATTACGAACGGCGGCCTCGAAGGCCGCCGTTATTGTCTAAGCCCCGGCGCTGAAATCCTAGCCGCCGGCCCTCACATACTGCCGGACGATCGAGCGAAATTCTTCGTCGCTAAGCAGGCCAGCTTTTTCGATGGCCTTCCGCTTCACCATTTCCAGCACGGTCGCCCGACTCGACTCAGGCACGTCAACTCCGAGCTCTTCCGCCTTCAAGCGGATACTGTCGAGTCCACTCTTCTTACCCAGCACAATGCCCCGCTCAGCGCCGACGAGTTCAGCGGCATACGGCTCGATGGCTTGTGGAATATGAAATTGACTGGCTACCGCGCCGCTTTCGCGCAGAAACAGATTGTTGCCAATCAGTGGCTTCCAGGCTTCGAGTTGGTAGTTCCCTGCCCGGCAAACCACTTCCGACACTTCCCGAATTCTTTCGAGATTCATTTCCACTGGCACGTCGTATAGGCATTGCAAGGCGAGCGCTACTTCGGCGATATCAGCGTTTCCGGCACGCTCACCCATCCCATTGATCGTGCCGTGAATCCAACTTGCGCCGCCGCGCACAGCAGCAATGGCCACAGCCGTTCCGAGTCCAAAATCATTATGGCCGTGCCAATGGATCGGAATATCGGAACCAATCCACTGCCTCATCCCGCGCACCAGGAATTCGGCAGCCTCCGGCGTGCACGCTCCAATCGTGTCCACCAGGACCACTTCTTTGGCCCCTGCTTCCAGTGCGGCGGAGTAGATGCGCCGCAGAAACTCGAGATCGGCGCGTGTACCATCCACCCCGAAGAAGGCAACCCGGATGTCATTTTTTGCGGCATAGCGAATCGCCTCGGTCGCCCTCCGGATCGCATCTTCTCGTGAAATGCCATAAGCCTTCAACTTGATCTCGCTGATGGGCACTTCGATGACGGAAGCTTGCAATCCGAGGCGCAGCAGCTCCTCCACGTCTCCACGCGTCGCGCGAGCAAAACCCCACACCTCGGAGTGTTTCAGGCCCATTCGCAAGATCATCGAGATCGCCTCGCTATCTTGCTTCGATACCTTCGGGAAACCAGCTTCGATTCGACCGACCCCGAGTTCGTCCAGTTTCTTCGCGATTTCGAGTTTCTGCTGCGAACTGAAAACCACGCCCACAGTCTGCTCGCCATCGCGTAGAGTAGTGTCGTAAAAGCGGACCGTACGCGAGCGCTCGAAACTGGGACGCACATCTGGTCGCGCGTTCAGTTCGCTCGTCCATACTTTGCCGGCGAAATCGCTCATGGTAGGGCTCCCTGCTCCGCTTGGCTCTCTGGCGCTTTTACACCATAGGCCTGCTCCCATGAAATTACGGGGTTGCGCAAGACGCCGATCCTCTCGATCTCGCACTCCATAACATCGCCCGGCTTGAGGAACCATGCTTTGGGGTCAGCGCTGAATGCCGCCACACCGGAGACCGTCCCTGTGGAGACCACGTCGCCTGCGCTATATCCCATTGCTGAATAGTGCGCGAGGATTTCTGGAATGGTGACCGACATCTTGCTGGTGTGCGAGCGTTGCCGTGATTCGCCGTTCACACGCAGCTCCATTGCCAGACTGTGCGGATCCGCAATCTCGTCGGCTGTAACAATGTGCGGACCCAAAGGACAGAAGGAATCAATGCCCTTACAGAAGCTGAAGACGCCCGACTTCATCTCGTTGCGCTGAATATCGCGCGCCGTAATATCGTTAAAGATCACATAACCGCCGATGTACTGCTCGGCCTCTTGAGCCGTGAAATGCTTTCCGGCTCGCTTGAGTACGACCGCAAGTTCGAGTTCGTAATCGAGTTCCCGTGTCAGGTGTGGCGGGAAGATCACGGGTTCGTCGGGCCCGATGATGGCGTCAACGTTCTGGAAGAACACGATCCAGGGCAGCACAGGATGCGAGAAGCCTGCCTGCTGGGCTTCGTGATGGTGTTCACGAAAGTTTCCGGCGGTGTGGAAGAACTTCTTAGGGATGATCGGCGCTTTGAGACGAATCTCGTCGCCCTCGTAAAAGATGGGTTCGCCGTCAACTCCAAGTTCGTGGTTTTGCGCCGTTACATAGTCGAGCGCCGCCCGGGCCGCATCCAAGCTGCGATCACCGCCCTCGAAGAGCAAACGCATGTCGTCAGGCACAGGACCTTTGGCGAGCTGGTCGTCAGTCCCGGTGTTTTCCTTTTCACGAAAATACAGCTTGTAAGCAGCGTTCAGATCGGCAATGCGTCCCTTCGCCGTCAGCGCGCCGATATGTTGACGCCTCAGCTTGTCATGAAAAGTGACCAGTCTCATTCGGCTCTCATTTTAGAGAAGCGAAGTTAGCTACGGCGCGAAGGTCTTCTCCCGTTGCACGTAGTGTTTCTGGAAATAGTCGCGATACTGACCGGTGCGCACGTCGTCGAGCCATGAGAGGTTCTTGCGATACCACGCGATCGTCTCCGCCAGACCCTGCTCGAAACCAATTGCGGGCCGCCAGCCTAGCTCGCCTTCCAGCTTTTCGCAGTTGATGGCATAACGGAGGTCGTGTCCCTTGCGGTCGCTCACGAACTGAATGAGCGTTTCGGAGCGGCCTAGAGCAGTGAGAATCAGCTTTGCAACCTCGAGATTGCGCATCTCGCAACCGCCACCGATGTTGTAAACCTCGCCTTCGCGTCCCCGCTGCAACACCGCATCCAGAGCTGTGCAGTGATCGCGAACGTGGATCCAGTCGCGCACGTTGCTGCCTTTGCCATACACCGGCAGCCGTTCGCCCACCATTGCCTGTGCGATCATCAGCGGAATGAACTTCTCCGGAAACTGATACGGCCCATAGTTATTGGAGCATCGCGTCACTACAGCTGCAAAGTTATGGGTCCGCACATAGGCCAGCACCAACAGGTCGGAAGCTGCCTTGGTCGCCGCGTACGGGCTGTTAGGCTGCAGCGGAGACTCCTCCGTAAACTCGCCTTCCTCACCGAGGCTGCCATACACTTCGTCGGTACTAACGTGCAAGAATCGCGGCACGCCCGCTTCCCGACAGGCTTGGATGAGGTTGTGCGTCCCATCCACGTTGGTGCGGACGAATGCCGCAGCATCTTCAATGCTGCGGTCCACATGGCTCTCGGCGGCAAAGTGGATGACCGCATCGCATCCGCGCACCGCATCGAGCACGCCGCGGTCGCAGATATCCAGCTGCACAAACTCGCACTTGCCCTGCTGCAGTTCCGGTTCCAGATTCTTTAAATTACCGGCGTAGGTAAGCTTATCGAGAACCACCAGCCTCCATTCCGGATGCTTGGCCAGCGCGTGATGAACAAAGTTGGAGCCGATGAATCCAGCCCCTCCGGTGACCAGCAGTTTCATAGGCTGCGCACCGTCGCCGGCTCTTCCGCATTGCGCAGTACCTTGTCGCGGACCATGTTGCTGGCGTGCCATAGCGACTCGAAGGTGCCCGCGTCGGTCCACCAGCCGTCCAACAGGGTGTGCTGAAGAGTGCCTTCCGCAATGTAGCTGTTGTTGATGTCCGTGATCTCGTATTCGCCACGACCTGATGGCTTGAGCGTGCGAATGCGGTCGAACACCGTTCCGTCGTAAAAGTAGATACCAATGACGGCATACGACGAGAGCGGTTCCTTGGGCTTCTCCTCAATGCGAACGATGCGACCCTGGTCAAACACCGGCACCCCGAAGCGCTCCGGATCGGGCACCTCTTTCAGCATCACCATGGCGCCCTTTTCGAGTTGCCCGAAAGCGCGGGCCGCCTCGCGCATGTCGCCCTCAATGATGTTATCGCCCAGAACAACGCAGATCTTGTCGCCCTTGGCCCAGGGCTCGGCCAGCCGGAGCGCATCGGCTATCCCGCCTTCTCCCTCCTGGTAGGCGAAGCTGAGTTGCTGCAGACCGAACTCCTTGCCGTTTTGCAGAAGACGCAGAAAATCGCCGGCGTTCTGCCCGCCGGTCACGATCAGGATATCGCGAATGCCGGCATCCACTAACGTCTGCAGGGGATAGAAAATCATCGGCTTGTCATACACGGGTAGCAGGTGCTTGTTGGTGACTCGAGTCAATGGATATAGGCGTGTGCCGATGCCACCCGCAAGGACTATTCCCTTCATTAGCTCTCCGTTCTTGTGCCGCAAACAGCATGGGTGCGCACTACAGAATCCACCAGCATTTTCATCCGCAAACCGCTGCAGAAGCGCGCTACCGGAGCGCACGAGAAAATAAACTGTTCGGCAGCCGAGTACAAGGAGATTATCAGCGAATGGCGTCCTGCATGGCAAGCCGTAGCTGGCTTCGCCAATCCGGCAGAATAACTCCGAAGGTAGTCTGCACCTTCGCGTTGGAGAGAACGGAATTCCGCGGCCGCCGAGCAGCCGCCTGAAACTGCTCGCTAGTGATGGGGACAACGCGCTTGGCCTTTAATGGCCCCCCAAATTCACCGGTATCCGCTGGCCAATCAAGTAATGCTTCGTAGTCCTCAAGAATAGCTCGTGCGAATCCTACCCACGAGGTTTGCTCAGAAGCGGTGAGATGGAAAAGTCCGCTTGGCCACACACCGGTTTCACCGTTACGCTCCAGCGATCTAGCGAGAATAATCGCGGTTGCCTCTGCAATCGTTCGTGCCCAGGTCGGCGCACCATACTGGTCGCCCACCATACGCAGCTCTTCCTTTTCGCGAGCCAGGCGCAAAACAGTATGCAGAAAATTCTTGCCGCGAGTGTCGTATACCCAACTGGTGCGGAGGATGATGTACGGGCAGCCAGCACCGACAATCGACTGCTCGCCTTCCAGCTTCGTCTGACCATAAACGTTAAGCGGTCCGGTCGCGTCGGTCTCCTGATAGGTCTGGGCCGTGGGCTTGTTGCCATCGAAAACGTAATCGGTGGAGTAGTGGATTAGCAGGCAGCGATTGCGCGCCAACTCCTCTGCCATCCGCGCGGGAGCCAGAGCATTGACGGTTCGCGCCAGTTGTGGCTCGCTCTCCGCCTTGTCCACGGCCGTATAGGCAGCAGCGTTCACGAGTACGTCGGGTTCAAACTCGTGTATCGCCCGGGTCACGGCGGCAAGATCAGACAGGTCCAGTTGATCACGCGTGAGGGCTGTCACGTCGCCTAAGGGCGCCAGAGTACGTTGCAAATGCCAACCTATCTGGCCAGTCGCGCCGGTGATGAGCAGTCGCAGGCTCATGGTTGGTATCGCGGCAACTGGTCGCGCGCGATTTGCGAAAGCGGCGGATACCCCCGATCCTTTTCCGACAGGATAGGCGCAGGCGTTTGCCAATCAATGCCAATTTCCGGATCGTTCCACAGCACGCCCCGATCGTCGCCGGCGTTGTAGTAGTCGCTGCATTTATAGAAAAAGTCGGCGGTTTCGGACTGAACCACGAAGCCATGCGCGAATCCTCTGGGAATGTACAGCTGCGAGTGGTTTTCGGCCGAAAGCAATACGCTGACCCACTGCCCGAAGGTCGGCGACCCAACGCGAATATCTACGGCAATGTCCAGCACCTCACCCTGCACCACGCGGCACAGCTTGGCTTGCGGGTTTCGGAGCTGATAGTGCAGGCCGCGCAGCACCCCGCGCGAAGAACGCGAATGATTGTCTTGCACGAATTGCTCCTGTATGCCAGCGGCCGCCAGCACATTCTGGCGATACGTTTCCATAAAGAAGCCACGCGGGTCTTCGTGGACCCGCGGCTTCACCACGAGCACGCCGGGTAAGCTGGTTTGGATGATTTCCAAGTTCTCTCCGGGCGCGGCCACACTTGTGGCTGTGCGCGCCCCCTCGAAGAATAAACGAAGCGACGATTATAATGCGTGCTTCCTGACATATGCTGCGCTGCTCCGCCATTATCGTGACCTACAACTCTGCCGCCAGCATCGCACCCTGCCTGGAGGCGCTGGCGCGCGAAGATTGCGAGATCGTGGTTGTGGACAACGCTTCGCACGACCAAACCGTGCAGCGGGTCGAGGAGTTCGTCGCCTGGCATCCCGTCCGCCTGATGGCAAACTCGGAAAATGTTGGTTTCGCTGCCGCCGTGAATCAGGCAGCCCGGGCGGTCTCAGGGGATGTCCTACTGGTACTCAATCCCGACGCCATCGCCGAGGCCGGTGCCGTCAAAGCACTGTTACAGTGCCTGGAAGGCACTGGCGCAGTCGCAGCCGGGGGCGCCTTGCTGGAAACCAGCGGACAACCGGCGCGCGGTTTCGCCTTTCGACGACTGCCAACTCTCGCAAGCTTGCTGTGCGAGGTGATGCTGGTAAACCAGCTCTGGCCCCGCAATCCGGTAAACCGACGTTATCGCTGTCTGGATGCCGACTATTCGCAGCAACAGGAGGTCGAACAGCCGGCCGGGGCGTGTCTCGCTATCACGCAAGCGGCGTGGGACCCGGTTGGCGGCTTCGACGAGCAGTTCTTTCCTGTGTGGTTCGAGGATGTTGATTTATGTAAGCGGCTGCGGGATGGCGGCGGGAAGATCGTGTATTGCCCCGGGGCGCGGTTCCGCCATAGCGGCGGGCATAGTGTGGGCACGTTGCCGTTCCGCGATAAGCAAAGGTTCTGGTACGGGAACATGCTGCGCTACATACGTAAACACTTTTCCGGCAGCCAGGTGGTGACATTGCGGGCCGCGATTGTGGGGGGGATGTTGTTGCGCTCGCTCGGTGCATTGTTCGGCGCGCGCCAAGCTCCACTTCACGAAACGTTGGCGACGTATTGGGAGCGCGCGAAACATGCAATCACAGAGCCTTCTTAGAGCTTATTAGTGACCAACCAAGCGGAGCGGGAAAGAGAAAACCACCTTACTTGGCTGCACCTTGCGCGGTCACCATAGATTCTCCTCCGTTGGTCACAAATTTCCAGAACGACCGCAGGCCCTTAGTCCAACGCAAATCGCATACCCGCCCGAGGCCTAGGCAGGTTCGTATACTTTCCTCCGATCCCCGATAGGTAGGAAGGAGACGAAAGGCCAAGTGATGTTTGTTCGTCGACGCAATAGGCTCAATCACGCACGGGGAAAAAATACCTTGCCCCACTGCGAAGCTTCTCGCATAGCCCACCTTGATTGTGCTCTGAGGCCCAACCAATAACCGGCGATAGCTGAACAATAACGTCCCCTCCTCGGAGAGGCGCAGGTGTCCAGAGGTCCGCCGTGGCAGTTTGCTGACTCGGGCTGTAAATGCGCTCACTTTTTCGCCGGGGCCTGGTTTCACATGCTCGTGCATTACCAGCGCGCGCAGAAGACTCCACGCGAAGACGGTCCCGAAGAATGCCAGCCGCAAGGCCCATCCGAAGAGCAGGAAACTGACTATGATAAGAATCAGAGAAAAGACGAGGCCAAGTACTGGACTGAGCAGGGCCGTGATCAGCAAAACTACGAAGAGGGCGTTTCGCGCCGCCTTCAACAAAAAGTCGAGAAATGGAAATGGACTGATCATGGCGAGGACGTCGAACGAGTGCCCAACCAGCCAGATAACAAAAGTGATCATCAGCCCCACGACAGTAACCAGAACAGCCGCCGCGATGCCGAAGACATGGTGAACACCGCTGGGCTGGGCCGTGGCGGCGTATACGACCGGTCCGCCGAACAGATGCCCCAGCAATTCTTTCCACGATGAAAAGCCCATGACGCGCGAAACCTGCGCCACCACAACCGGAAAAGCGATCAGCACCAAGGCTGCATGATTCACGAACAGGACCTCGGCCGCGTCCAAAGGCTTCTTGATGAGCGGCGCAAACCCTCCAATTGTGTCTTTGAGGAAAATAAGCACTAGCAGCAGGATCACAGGTATCCAGAACTTCGGCTTCTGGATAAGCGGCAGTTGGTCGCGCTGCACCTTGGGCGTGCGATAGTACTGCCAGATGCCCATAACGCAGACCCCAACCAGTGGAGAAATCGCCGTACTGGTGACCGTGGCTAGCGCCATGGAAATTTCGGCACCATTTCTAAGAACACTCTGGGCCGTTTGTTCGTCATCGGTCTGCGCAGCCGCGACGACGGCGAACACCAACAAGCATGCCAGCAGAAGACAGCTACGGCGCATCGTTTTGTTCCCCATGGCCGGATCGCCCTAGTGCAGCGGCAACTTCAGTCCCGACAGACTACAACACTAACGTACGACGATGAACGAAAGCGCCGCCGCCAATCTCCGAACCGACGCAACTCAGCGATACGAGTTTATCGAAACTGTCCTGACAGTACTCGCGGATTACGTGGAATTTTCGACCCAATAACAAAAATCCCACCCTGATCGGACGAGCGACTAGGTGGGATTAACCTATACCGTCGTATTAAACCGTTGACAGTTAGACCCCAATGACGCTCACCAGTTCCTTCACCGAGTCGGCACTCTTCTGCAGGGCGGCCTGCTCTTCCGGAGTCAGCTTGATCTGGAGGATCTGCTCGATACCGTTCGAGCCCAGCTTGCATGGAACGCCGACAAATAGTCCGTTGATACCGTACTCGCCTTCCAGATAGGCCGCACACGGTACGATCTTTTTCTTGTCCTTGAGAATGGCCTCCACCATCTCGGTGACGGCCGAAGAGGGCGCGTAATATGCACTGCCGGTCTTGAGATGCTTCACAATCTCGGCGCCGCCGTCGCGGGTGCGCTGCACCAGTCGTTCGATAGTAGCCTTGTCCATCAATTCGGTGATGGGAATGCCGGCCACGGTTGAGTAGCGCGGCAGCGGGACCATGGTGTCGCCATGACCGCCGAGGACGAAAGCGGTAACGTTCTCGATGGAAACATCCAGTTCCCGCGCAATAAAAGTGCGAAAACGCGCCGAGTCGAGAATGCCAGCCATGCCGATCACGCGGTTGCGCGAAAATCCGCTTAGCTTGTAAGCAGCCTGCGCCATGGCGTCGAGCGGGTTAGAGACAATAATCAGGATGCTATTGGGAGAGTACTGCACCGCCTTGCCCACCACGTCGCTCATGATCTTGAAATTGGTGTTGAGCAGATCGTCGCGGCTCATACCGGGTTTGCGTGGAATGCCCGCCGTAATGACCACGATGTCGGAATTTGCGGTGTCGGCGTAATCGTTGGTGCCAAGGATATACGAGTCTCGCTTTTCGATCGGCATCGCCTGCAGCAGATCGAGTGCCTTGCCTTGTGGCACGCCTTCAATGATGTCGATCAATACGACGTCGCAGTGTTCCTTTGCCGCCATCCAATGCGCCGCGGTGGCGCCCACGTTGCCAGAACCCACTACCGTTACCTTTTTACGCATGATGCCTCACAGTGTTCGAATGATTAATGATGTGTCTCAACATGAATCCGAGATTGAGGAGCGCCGAACAGGTCGTTGACAAAAACCAAAAAGCAGATCCCTCGGGCTTAAGTTCACTAACGGTGACAAAAATACAAAGACTATAAACGCAGACCTAAAGGTGCAACCTGCCAAGAGCAGCGTCCAATCGTCGAGTTTGTCCGCATCACGGAAGCTAACCGTTGGCTCTACTATTTCGTCACCAGTTCCGCCACCGGCGCCATGTTCTGAATCATGTGACTCGCGAACTCGCTGGTCTTGACTTTGGTTGCGCCCTCCAGCATCCGCTCGAAGTCGTAGGTAACCTTCTTCTGCAGAATGGTGCGCTCCAGCGAGCCCTCGATCAGGCGAGCCGCCTCGTGCCAGCCCATGAAGTCGAACATCATCACGCCCGACAACATGACCGAGCCAGGATTGATCACGTCTTTATCGGCATACTTCGGAGCTGTGCCGTGCGTGGCTTCGAAGATGGCATGCTGATCGCCTATGTTGGCTCCGGGCGCAATGCCGAGTCCCCCGACCTGGGCAGCCGCAGCATCGGAAATATAGTCGCCGTTTAAATTGGGCGTCGCCAGAACCGCATACTCATCAGGACGGGTAACAATTTGCTGGAAGATGCTATCGGCGATGCGATCATTGATCATCAGCTTCGTTTTCCAAGCGCCCCTACCGTGGGTGGCGTAGATGTTGTGGATTACTCGGCTCACTTCCTCGTAGAGCGCGTTGCGGAAGTCCTGCTGCGCGAACTCCAGACCTGGCTCTACCATCTTGGCGTTGTCTTCGACAGACAATCCAGGATTCTTGTCGAGGTTGTCGATGATCCAGCTTTCGCGCTCGGTAACCACCTGGTCGCGGAATTCCTGGGTGGCCAACTCATAGCCCCATTCACGGAATGCGCCTTCGGTGAACTTCTGGATGTTGCCTTTGTGCACGATGGTCACCGACTTGAGGTGATTGGCCAGCGCGTACTGGATGGCCATGCGCACCAGGCGCTTAGTACCGGTGATGGAGATAGGTTTGATACCGATGCCGGAGTCTTCGCGCACCCGCTTGTTGGTACCCGCCAGCATCTTATTGTTGATGAAGTCAATCAACTCCTTTGCCTGTGGCGTTCCTTCTTTCCACTCAATGCCGGCGTAAACGTCTTCGGTGTTCTCGCGGTAGATCACGATGTTCATACGCTCAGGATGTTTCACCGGCGACGGTATGCCTGCGTAATACTTAACCGGACGAACGCAGGCGTAGAGGTCGAGGATCTGGCGGAGAGCGACGTTTAGCGAACGGATGCCGCCGCCAACTGGGGTCGTCAATGGACCCTTGATGCCGATGCGCAAATCGCGGAAAGCCGCGACCGTGTCATCGGGCAACCAGGTCTTGAAGCGATCCATGGCTTTTTCGCCGGCGAAAACTTCATACCAGGCGACCCGGCGCTTTCCGCTATAGGCGATTTCAACCGCCGCATCGAATACCCGGACCGACGCTTTCCAGATGTCGCGTCCGGTGCCGTCGCCTTCGATGAAAGGAATGATGGGATTGTCGGGGATGACAAGCTTACCGTTTTCGTAAGTGATCTTGGTCCCGCTGGAGGGCAAAGGAATTTCATTGTAAGAAGCCGCCACTAGGCACCTCGAGGAGTATGGGTATAAGTGAATCTAAGCTATAAACAGCCATGCGTCGGGACTAAGAAGCATTAGCCAAACCGGCGGCCCGCCCGAAACCAGGCCATTGGGCAACAAAACGACTACGGCCCCACGTTGGCCATCCACGCGTCCGGATCAGAAAGGCTTTCCGGGTTCTCCCGAACCCTTTACGTTACCACCGCAGCCGAGAGCCTTCAATGAAATCCCGGACTACGGCATACCACGTTGGCGGTAGATGAAGCGGATCTGCCGCAGAACTTCAGATAGCCGCATCTCAGGATTAAAGCTGTTGTCCGTGCGCAATACCCTCCACAGCAGCTTCTGGAGTGCGCGGCGGGGATGCTCAGCGACCGGTAGCCATTTGCGTGCTCGCCCGGTCACCAGGCGCACCAGATGCTCCAGGGTACGCAGGTATAGCGCGCCCTGCGTGAGGTGGTCATATTCGCCGACATCCAGTAATCCACGCTCATGCAGCAGACTCAGTCGCTCTCGCAGATTTGCTGCAAGCCAAAGTTGATGCCGCGCCTGCAGCCACCCTGCCAGGTAATCGAGATCATAGATCCCACCCGTCCCAGTCTTGAAGTTCTCTGCGGTCTCACTCCGTTCCAGCCGGAGGCGAACGTCCTTCAATTCTGAATCGAAATCAGGCCGAAGGGCGATCTCTGCAATTCTCTTTCGCACTGCCTCCAAGGCGCGATTGCCGACTTCACGATCGCCCGCGACATAGCGCAACTTGAGATACGTTAACGCTTCCCAAGGTCTGGCCTCGTCCTGAAAGTAGGCGCCCAGCTGCGTCGGGGTAACAATCAATTCGCCTTCGCGACCGTGGGGACGCAGGCGAGCGTCCACTGGAAACAGGGTGCCATCCAGAGTGTATGCCGTCAGTGCATCCATCATCTTTGCAGCAACCCGGCGCATCTCCTCCTGAGCGCAACCCTCGTCGCAGACAAACAAGACGTCCGCGTCCGACAGGAGATCGAATTCGCGAGCCCCTAGCCTTCCGAGTCCCATAACCGTGAATGCGGCAGGTTGGCTAGCTATAGCTAGCGCGGCCTGGATCGCAGCCTCGGCCGCAGCGGTGTTCTCCGTTAGCGAGTCAAAGACTTCGCGCAACTGAAACAGATCCCGGCTACCTGAGAGGAACATCCTACGGCGATAGTGCTTTCGCAAGATCGCACTGGCTTCGGAGCGATCGACCTTTTCTTGAGCGAGGTAAGCAAACACGGGATCCAGTGCAAGGCCCTCACTTGGCGAACCGTTGTCGAACAATTCGCCTGCGCCCGCAGTTGGGAGATCTTCAATTTGAGATAGCAGCGACACCTCAGCCGGATGCCGAACCAGGATGTCGGTGAGATACTCGCTGAACTCAAAGATAGTGAGCGCACGGCCCACGGCTTCGGGCGAGTTCAGTACCGCGCCATAACGTTCGGATGTAGTTCCTGCTGAACTGAGGAAGCGATCCAGATTGCGCCGTGCATGTTGTGACAACTCGGCGGTACTGGCTATTTCCGTCAATCGCGGAGAATCGACGGCCAGCCGCTGCATCATTTGGCTGTAAGAGTTTTCGGGGGTCGCCGGAATTTCCGGACGCAACCGGAATTCGTGGGGTTCGCTGTGGTCCTGGCTCTGCTCCTGATAGATGATGCGTTGATATATTTCCGCCACCGCCGCCATGCGCCTTTTCACGTGGGCTAGAAATTCCTCGGCGGTAGGGGCCGCGGTCCCTTCCCTCGCAAGGCTTCGCGCCAACTGTTCGAGATCCCAGCGTGATTCCGGCAACCTGTGCGTCTGCTGGCCATGGCGCAATTGCAGGCGATGCTCCAGATTGCGCAGGAACTCGTACGCATTGGTGAGATTGTGGAAGTCTTTGCTGCCGATGTGCTCCTTGTCGTAAAGCTTCTGCAGCGCAAACATAGTCCCTCGCGAACGCAGCCACGATTCGCTTCCGCCGTAGACACGCTGTAAACACTGCACTAGAAATTCGATATCGCGGATGCCACCGCGGTCGATCTTCACATCAATGCCGCCCTGGCCCGTCTGCTTCAGCAGGCGTTGGCGGCGATGGGTTCCAATTTTCTCGCGTGAATCCAGCGCCGTCTTGATGGCCAGGAAATTCAGTTCGGGACGATAAACGAACGGTTGTACCCGACGCACAAACTCGCGCGCCAGCCCCACATCGCCCGCGGAATGGCGCACCTTGATCATGGCCTGCAACTCCCAATCATGGGCGACCTCGGAGTAATAATGGATGGCATGGGGCAGAGGCACCGCCGGTTCGCCTTCATTACCCTGCGGACGCAAGCGCAGATCGATTCGGAAGACCGCTCCCTCACGAGTATGCCGCGAGAGCAGTTCCGTGGTTTGCTGCGCCAGCCGGATGAAGTATTCGCGATTAGGAATCTCCGCATCTGGCGGTTCCACGCCGCCGTCGTAGAGATACATCAGATCGATGTCAGAACTGTAGTTCAGCTCGTTGCCGCCGAGCTTGCCCAGAGACAGCACCGCGAAACGCGAATCAATAACGCGACCTGCGGGGTCAAGCTGCCGGGGCGACCCGTAGCGGTGCTGAAGTTGGGAATGAACTTCGCGCAGAGCTTCTTCGATCAACACGTCTGAGAGGGCGGAAATCTCGGCCGTCGTTTCAGCGAGGGTTGCAACTCCGAGCACGTCGCGCAGCATGATGCGCACATATTCCCGCTTCTTGAAACGCGCCAGCAGTATCGCTGTATCCGTTTCAAACGAGCGCGAGCGCATCCGCGCGAAACTCTCCTGGAATTCTTCGCGCGAGTGGGTACGATCCAGGGTTTTGTCGCGCACAAAGCCTTGAAAGAGATCGGTACTGTGGATCAGCGTCTCGCCCAGCCAAGAACTAATGGCAAACACGACGACAGCGTAGTGAATCAAGAACCGATGCTTCTCCAGCAGGCGCAACAGGTCGGGCGAAGCCGATTCGGCCAACCGTTCAAACTGACGAACCACCACGTCGGGATTTGGCGAACCCGGAAGCAAAGCGGTCAGCGCCCCTTGAACTCCCGGGGGCACGAGTTCGCGAATGTGAACAAGGTTTCGCTGGGCCGCCTCGGGATCGCGAAATTGCACGTCCAAGGGAAGTATCGCGAAATCAGTTTGAGTGGTATCAGGCATGGTGTGTAGGTAGATCCGGTTATGTCTGCTGAGCCTGTGTTAGGTGCTACCCTGCCGCTGCTCCAGTCAACATCGTCAGTAGCATCACCACGTCAGTCCTGGCATAGAGGGCATGGGGAAGTTTGGCTTCCATGTAGACCCACGAGCCCGCAGACAGTTCTTTCTCTTCACCATCCAGAGTGACGCGGGCATCACCTTGAAGAATCTCGATGACCGCAGGCACCGTCGCGGTGTGCTGCGAAAGCTCCTGCCCGCCAGCAAAGCCAAAGAGGACAATCTTCACATAGTCATCTCGATGGATCGTACGGCTCAGAGTGCCATCCCGCGGAATTTCAATTTCCTTGAGCAGGTTTTCGACGACAGAAAATTTGGGCAACCGTCTCTCCTTTTAATTGTTTGAATTCTGCTGCACTCAGACAATCATAAGACCTGGATCAGCTGTAGGGATAAAAGATGAAGAACAACAACGAGAGGGCGGTCAACACCCACAGCCCGGGCTGCAGGTGGCTCGGCCTTCCAGCAACCAACTTGCAGATGGGGTAAAGTACGAAACCGGCGCAGATTCCGATGGCGATGTTGAAGGTGAACGCCATTAGGCAGACCACCGCGAACGCCGGGATCGATTCGGTATAGTCGGCGAAGTCAACGCGCGTGATTGGCGCAAGCATGAACAAGCCAACGATGATCAAAGCAGGCCCATATGCCTGCGGAGGAATGGCCGCTACGAATGGCGAGAAGAAAAGAGCCAGCAGGAAACAAGTTCCGGTAACAAAAACGGTAAATCCAGTACGCCCCCCAGCCTCAATTCCGGTAGCCGACTCGACGTAAGCGCCGGCAGTCGTGGTGCCCAGTACGGGAGCGATGCAGGTCGTGATTGCATCAACCAGCATAGGACGCTCGATTTGCGGCAGTTGTCCGTTGTCGTCGAGGAAACCGGCGCGTGCCGAAAGTCCGATCAGAGTGCCCATGGTATCGACGAAGGCCATGATGAAGATGGTTAGGACCACGGGGAAGGAACGCCAAGTGAACGCGCCGCGAAGATCAAGTTGCCATAATATCGGGGCGACACTTGGCGGCAAGCTGAGAAGTCCCTGTGGCGGCGCAGCAGTTTTCGCAACGAACGCCACAGTCGCGGTGATCACAATGCCCAGCAGGATCGCTCCCGGAACTTTTCGGATCACCAGGAGGGTAATCAACACGAAGCCAAACATGGCTACCAGCGCGGGATGCGATGTCAGATGCCCTGCCTGCACCGGAGCACCGGGAACCCCTAGGGCGACCAATCCAGTCTGGTTTAGTCCGATGAAGGTGAGAAACAGTCCTATGCCGACAGCGAAGCTGTAACGCAACGATATTGGTACGCCTTCTACAATCCACTGCCTCAGCCGCAAGACAGTCATCAGGACAAACAGTACCCCCGCGATGAAGATTGCCGCCAGCGCGGTTTGCCAGTGAAAACCCAGGAGCTTGCAAACTGTGAAAGCGATGAACGCATTTTCCCCCATATACGGCGCTATGGCGAAAGGACGGTTAGCGTAAAACGCCATGAGAAAACAGCCGAAAGCAGCTACCAGCACAGTGGCCACAAAGGATGGGCCTGGCGAAATTCCAGCCGTGGAGAGAATAGCGGGATTCACTACCACAATGTAAGACATCGTGGTGAACGTCGTGAGTCCGGCGACCAACTCACGTCCGAACGAGGTGCCATGTCGATCGAAACCGAACCAGACGTTCAGCCAGTTCAAGTAGCGCTCCGAGGGCAGGCAACTTCTACGGCTAGGCGGGTGATCATCATGGCGTCCGGCGCTGAGAATACCATGACAGCCGTGCTACGAACCGCTGCCTTGCAATGTAGCTTGCCCCAGTGAGGAGGTGCAGTAAGGACAACGGCTTGCCTTTTTTACAACCGCGCTGAAGCAGTACGGACATTCTTTCATCTCCACATCACCTTGCTGACGGTGAAAACGGTTCACCTGCCGGATGAGCAGGAACACCCCAAGAGCCACAACTATGAAATTGAGAATGGCGCTTACGAACATCCCGTAGTTCAGCGTGGGCGCACCAACCGACTTCGCGGCTGCCAGATTCTGGAAGTGTTTGCCGGTCAAGCTGAGGAACATGCTGGAAAAGTCCATCTTGCCAAAGGCGGCGCCGACGATCGGCATGGTGATGTCCTCGACGAAGGACGTGATGATCTTTCCGAATGCGACACCCAGGACGATGCCGACCGCCATGTCGAGGACGCTGCCCTTCAGCGCAAATTCCTTGAATTCGCGAAAGCCGCCTTTGCCGATCTTGGTCAGCGGAGCCGGACTCACCATGCGACTGGCGAAGTTGCTGAAATCGGTTGGACTAGGGGACTGTTGATGCTCCATGTCCTTGCCCTCTTCGAGCTTCTCCCGGGTACGTATTCAAGGTCTCGGTTGAAGCTAGAGGCATGGTCGAACGAGGCAGAAAGCTTGTCAAGAGAAGGGGAGAGCACGGAATGGACAGGCTCATGGCGGAACTTCCGCGCGGAGTCAGTGCGGAGGAGAATGCGAGGAGTTGGAAGAATTTGGGGAATGGTGGGCCCGGAGGGATTCGAACCCCCAACCAAGGGATTATGAGTCCCCTGCTCTGACCGTTGAGCTACAGGCCCTTTTTTCGAATTCGGCCTACTCATTGTAAACGGGTTTGCCCTTGCTTCGCGAAAAGGGCAAGGAAACTCCCTTGAGAGAAGATCCGAACAAACGACTGGAAGGAAAGCGGTAGTACAGGCCAGGCGACCGTGGACTAGGAGGATACCAACTGAGAACCGAGGCGAGGGCAAGATGCGCGGTAAATGCAGAGCACCGATTGGGCCGAAGAGCCGTTTGCGCTAGTGGAATGCCTTGCGTATTCCGACACTGGTGGGCCACCAGGTCAGTTGGACCGAAGCGGTGAAATCTGTTTGTCGGGTAGGGGCCAACACGGGCACCCACCATGTCTCGTACTGCAGGAAAGATTTGATCTCGAAGTCTTTGCGAACCCGAAGCATGGCTGAAACATTCCAGTCCCATTGCGTGCTTCCGCCGGGAATGAAGTCGTTGGCGATCTTGCTGTTGCGTACCCCCACTTGGATGCTGCTCTGGGGGCTGAGATGATAGGTGCTCCATGCCTGATAACCCTTGCCTTCGCGACCGATCCAGTTCCCCATCAGGAATCTATTGTTCAGGTATAGGTCGTGATAGATCACCTCCCAGTAGATAAACTTGCCGCCAATGCTGGCGGGGGTGGGAGGATCCGTATAAACCGCTTCGGCGCGGAAGTCGAGCTTGGGAAGATCGGGGGACATGCGTGAGATAGATTCCCGGGTTGACGGCAGAGCGCCGGGGTGCGCTGACTGGGGAGACGTCATCGTGCACCAGCGAATCGCTGTACAACGTTAACCATCGGCGGACGAAGGGAAGCCTGTAGGAGAAGTCGAAGCTGGCATGCCGTGCGCCAGGATCATTGCGAGAAAACTTCACGCTGGCAGGGACGTCGTTGAAGCTGGTAAAGCTATTCCAAAACGAACCGAAGGTGATCGGTACGTGTCCTTGGCCGCCGAATACGTCGTTGCGAGTAAATCCGAACTCGAGATTTTCGGTTGGCTTGAAGCTGGCCTTCTGTCCGAACATATACGGCCCCACGGGAAACTGATGCCCCGCTAGCGCTCCGAAGTAATTGGACACCTCAAAAGGTCCCAGAAACTTCGACAATCCGGGAACATTGGTTGGCTCTGTGCGGTTGATTTGGAGCATCCAAAATGGGGCAGCGTTGTTGCTCATCAACATGGCGCCGCTTTCACTGGGTCCCCACCACATGCTTTGTTTACCCACCGAAAAATCCAGGCCTCCATATTTTGACAGAGGCGTAGGTGTCCAGCAAACGAAACTGATTTGCAGAGATTGGCGTCGCCGGCTGCAGAGGATTGAGATCGACACTCGCGATCACCTGTCGAACCGACAGCGGATATCCCGGGATCGTCGGCGCATACTGGTATTCCCCATCGACATAAAATGCGAAGCGGCCATCGTTGGCGCTGGCACTGAATCCCGTGATGTTGTTGACCCCTTGCCAGTAAGGGCGACCGTAATCGTTGATCAGGGTCTGCCCGAAGTGATAGCTGTCGTTCACGGGAGTTCCAGCAATGTCCATCACTCGTGTGTAAACCGAATCCAGTTGGATCGACTCCACCGGCCGTCCGTCCCAGGCCGCGAGTTCGGCCGCAAATTCTCGCGTCGAGCGTCTTCTGGAGCTGCACTATTTGAGGTGGAAGATCGGTATGGTATTCGATGTTCTTATGCATTTCGATCAGCATGTGAGCGCATGACATTCGCGTCCATGGCCGCAAGCCGATGAAGGCGGTGTTAATGTATCCGCGAGCGATTAGCATCTCCATCGCGGGATAAATCCAACTGTCTAGCGGAACGTATGTGCTGCCGATGTTGCCGGGACGTGGCGCCGATGTCTGTTCCGCCACGATCTTCAGATCGTCGTCCAGACCTGCATTGTGCCGTGTCTTGTAAATATGCCGGCCGATTTGATAGCCGAGCAACCCTCCCACGAACACATCTGAAAGGAAGTGCTGGTCCGATGCAGCCCGCGCCAGACTGACTCCCAGCGCCAGCCCGTAGGCTCCAAACTCAGCTACAGGATGGGGATACTCCTGCGCGATCACCGAGGCGAATGCCCAAGTCACTGCGGCATGGTCCGACGGAAACGACGTACCTCCGTGAAAAAAGACATTTTGGAAGTTCGAGGGAAATGGCCGCTCTCGCCCCGTGGCGAACTTCATTGCATAGTCAACCCCGATGGCGTTGATCATCGCTTCGGTCGCCAGCACTCCGGTTTCTCGGCGCGCTCGTTGTGGGTAAGGTGTCCCCAGATGTACATGGCTCCGGTCATCCCAGCCGCTGACGCCACTCCAGCATCCGACGCGATCTTAAGCAAGTGCAGATTGTCCAAGCGCATGGCGTAGGAGCTTTGAGGATCGGTAACGAAGAGTCCGGTCGCAACGCCGCTCATAGGGACCAGCCACTTGGCATCTGCTGGCTTCAGATGGAATGGACTGGTCCAGATATCCTTCTGGTCTTCGGCTAAATGTCGTAGGAAGTTCGATTCGTTAGGATGCGGGATGGAGCCATCCATCGCAACAGCGGTGGCTTGGAGGGGCGATGCGCTTCCGGGTCCGCCGAGGCGATGGCTGCTGCGCATTCGCAGGGATGCACGCGCAGGCGAGCCAGAGGGCCAGAACCAACACGAATGTCCTCACGGGGTCTGTCAAACAGGACCCTCTGGCGCAAGATTCGCGCCCTCGACCTAGGTGAGAACATCGCCATTAAATGAGTCGCTGGTTCGGTTCCTGATCAAGCGGAAGTTGCGTAGTAGCGGAAAATGCGTGTCGAGCGCGGTGGCGACGTCGTCCACATCCTGCTGAGAAGTCGCGGAAGAGAGTGGCAGTGAAATGGTGCGCCCTCCCACAAACGCTGCGTTGGGGAAATCTGAATCAACAAACCCAAACTGCTGCCGGTAAAAAGGATGCTGATGCACGGGAACGTAGTGGATGCCGACACCAATATTCTCGGCATCGAGCGCTGCGATGATCGTCTGCCGGTCAACCCCAAGGTCTTCCGAAATCCAGCAGCGGCGTAAACAAATGGTAGGCGTGCCGTGAGTCAGTCCGCCGACTGAGGCGGCAGCAGCAGCGGAAGGTCTTTCAGACGCTCGGTGTAGGTCTGCCAGATTTGCTCTCGCTTTCGCCACCGCTCCTCGATCGTTGTCAGCTGCGGCAAGCGCCAAAGCTGCGGCCAAGTCCGTCATGTTGTACTTGAAGCCAGCGGCAATAACTTCGTATCCGGTGGGACCGCCGACAAACCGGCTCCACGCATCAGCCGTCATGCCATGTAAGGACAGCACCTTCACGCGCTCATACAATTGCCGGTCGCGAGTAATCACCATCCCGCCGTCACCGGTGGCGATGTTCTTGGTGGGATAAAAGCTGAAGCAGCCCGCATCGCCCATCAACCCTGCTGGGATGCCGCGATGTATGGCTTCGATGGCGTGCGCACAGTCCTCGATAACACGCAAACCGTAACGGCGAGCAATGTTGAGAATTGGGTCCATTTCACAGCAACGACCACACATATGGACGACCAGTATGGCCTTAGTGCGCGAAGTGATTCGCTCTTCGATTCGGGCGGGATCGATGTTGAAGGTCGAACGAGGTGCAGTCCACAAGAACTGGTTTCGCTCCCGTGTGCACGATGGAGTGAATGGTGGAGCAAAACGTCATGGCCGGAGCAATTACTTCATCGCCAGCCCCAATTCCCAAGCGCAAGCAACGCGAGATGAATGGCAGCGGTACCACTGCTTACTCCGACGGCGTAGGGCGCGCCTTTATAGCGCGCAAACTCCTGTTCGAAGCGCTCGACTCTTCCCCCAAGACCGATCCAATTGCTGCGCAGACACTCGGTGACCGATGCAATCTCGGCCTCGCCGATCACAGGGGCCCCGAAGATCAGTCGCCGGTCACGCGTACGGATGGGCTCGCCACCCGCTATCGCCGGAGTGCCGTTGGTTTCTTCAACTGGATGTGATTGCCCGCCTGTCAGCGGAGCGCGCTTCATAAGAGTCAGTCTTGAGGTTCTACGTGTGAATTGATTGTAACTGATTCAAGAATCACTGCAGCGAACGCATGGCCGCAGGAATTGAATCGAACGCGTGCGATTGAGGCAGTCGGATATACTGACAACGGCGGATCGAAGTGCTTGTTGGAACGATCCGCGCTAGCGACCACTCTTCTTGGAGTCCCGACCGGCTCGTTTCAGAAGTCTGCAAACTTAGCCACACTTGTTCCACTCTATGCCTTTCACTCTGTCCCATGTAGCCGCGGCGCTGCCCTTGCGCAGATTAAACCTGGTGTGGTCGGCGTTCGTGGTGGGCAGCATGGCTCCAGACTTCCCTTATATTGTCGGGACCACTGACTATCGGAGCTTGGGCCACGAGTTTCCCGGCGTTATCGAATTCACGCTTCCAGCCTCCATCCTGGCGCTATGGGTGTTTCACGCCGCCATCAAGCGGCCCGGCTCAACCTTACTCCCCAGGGTGTGCGGCAGAGATTGCAAGGTCAACTCGGCGACTTCAAGTTCGGCGGACCTGCTCGTTTCGTGGCCATTTTGTTTTCCATCGTGCTCGGCATCGCAACACATCTGGTCGTGGGATACATTTACCCATCCGCTCAACTGGCTATGGTGGCGATGGGCGTGGATGCAGAAGGTGGTTAAGGTTCCAGTGGTCGGACCGCTGCCGATGTGCGAGACTCTGCAGTATGCGAGCACGCTGATCGGACTGGTCGCCCTTGGCAATCTGGATTTTGCTTTGGTATCGCAACACAGCGCCCTTGCCCTCAACTGGCGCGGCGAATGCCGGTTCCGGCCCACTCATCGCCCTCACCATGATTGCGGTGGCTACGGTCGCCGGCTTCATACGTGCTCGATTGGTGATCGGCGTGCCCAAGAACCTCGACATGGCAGATAGCTTCCTGCTCGTCTTCGGAGTTACGGGTATTGCCCTTGTCTTTTGGCAGGTACTTATTTACTGCATAATGATTTCGTCGCATCAGACTTGGACGATCAGCTAAGCTCGAAGCGCAGCCCGCGAGATTCTCATGCCTTCCGTTAGCGTCATCATGAATGTCCGCAATGGAGCGTCCACCCTCCGTGAGGCTCTGGACAGTGTGACGGCGCAGAGCTTCCAGGACTGGGAACTAATTATTTGGGATGACCGGTCCACCGACGAAAGCGCACGAATCATTGCCGAGTACAAGGACCCCAGAATCCGCTACTTTCAATCGCCGGAGGAGACCTCGTTAGGCCGCGCTCGAGCTAATGCTATTCGCCAGTCGAGCGGGGCGTGGCTGGCCTTCCTCGATCAAGACGACATTTGGCTGCCCCATAAATTGGAAAAGCAGATGGCCTTGGCCGACGAGGACATCGGCCTGATCTACGGTCGGACTGTCAGGTTCTATCCCAGCGGATTGGAGCGCGATTACGATCAGGCGCACGAGTTCAAACCCCTGCCCGAAGGCGAAATCTTCCATCAGCTCTTCACCGATTCCTGTTTCATCGCCATGAGTTCGGCTGTGTTTCGACGTGCCGCGGTCGAAGCCGTCGGCGGTATACCAGAGGCAATTCAAATCATCCCGGACTACTGGCTTTATGTTGCCGTTGCCCGACGGTACCCAGTGCGAGCCGTGCAGGAAGTGGTCTGCCGCTATCGCATGCACGCCGCTAACATGTCACGGCTAACCGCGCTGAAGATGAACCAGGAGGTGCTCTGGCTGATTGACCAGTGGGTCTCTGAGCTCGATCCGCAAACTGTTGCGCTCTGCCGAAAGAGGCACTGCACCGCCATAGCGCTGCAGGAGATGCGAAAGCCGAACACGGCTGTCCGAGGAGTTGCTCGGCTGTTCACACAAGGATCCGTTGCCTCGCAGTTGATGCGGCCGTTCATGTTCGCATTTCACGTCATCCGGAGAAATGTTCGGCGTCCCTACTGGCGGACTATGGGGAATGGCCGGAACATTGAAATGGCTGCACAAGCCGCCACTTATACTCCGGACGCAGACATACAAATAAGGCTTAAGCCCAAACCGCGCTCGTCTCAGGCGCCTCGCTTGCGGGAGCGCTTGATAGCACCTTGTTCTTCAGCACGAAAATCATCAGCGCGGAAAACAGCAAGGCATAGCTGGCCACGGTGGCCCAAGCTGCGGCGTTGGCTTGGAAACGTGGAATGAATACCAGGTTCAAGAACACGTTGAGGGTGGCGGCTGCTCCAAGCGAATACAGCACGGGCCGTTCGTAGCCTCGGCTCACCAGGACGGTCCAAAGCAATGAGAAGCAGAAGTCAATGGGCAATGCGATCAGCAGAATTCGAAAGAGCCCTGCCGCGCCCAGGGTCGATCCGTAGATTAGCGTGAGAATTTGCGGAGCGAGCAAGCCGATGCCCAGCGCAGCAGCGGACGCAACCGTTGCCAGCACGACCAACGCGACCAGCAGAATTCTGTAAGCATGTGCGCCAGCTTCCACCTTTGCGAGGTGAGGATAAAGTGCGTCCGTCAGGAGCCAGAAGCCGGTGAAGATGATGTAGAGCGGCTTGCAGGCTGCACTGTAACGTCCCACTTCGCTGATGCTGGTCATCGCACCCAGCAGCAGGATGTCGGCATTCATGAACACCAGGTTCAGACAAGTTCGATAATCCGAGCGTTGCAACTCGGGACGGCCGCAGTTCCTCGGCAGCGAGCCCTGATGTCTTCTGCGGCCACACCGGTTTGGAGCCTCTTCCAGCGGAGCCGCCACATCATCCACAAGAACCCGGCCCCCGCCAGCGCGCTCAAGACGTTCGCACCTGATATCGACGCGATCGGTCGCATAGTAAGACGCATAGCCACAATCGCCATCGCTACATATAGAATGCTGACTCCACTGCGCCAGATTGACAGCGCCCCAAAGTGGCCGAGTCCCCACGCCACCCAATCGAGCGCGAAGGCGTATGGGATTACAGCGACACGAACACCAGTACACAAGCGCGCGCGACCGGTGGCACAGGACCGATGACTGCATAAATCGCGCCTAACACAATCGCAATCGCGGTGAGCGCGGCACGCCGTCTCAGAACGAATGGAACCAGGAATGTGGCCAACGCATGATTGCGCGCCAAAAGCCGTCGCACCAATTAGTTTCAGGCCCTGATCGGAGCCCTCCATGACGTAGGCGGCAACGGTTTGGGCGACGGCCACAATTCCGAGAATCTGCACCCCAATTCGTGCGCGACACGTAAGCGAACAACGCAAACGTGGCCATCCTCCCGAACACTTCGCCAGTAGCCAGCCTGGCAAACGAGAAGAAAACATTTCTGATCTTCATCGGGATACGAGGATCTCGGGCGGAGTTCGACGGCTGGCTTCGGCTTGCGAATTGCTCTCCTCGGCAAACTGTCTCAGCTATACTTCGAGACTGAAGACCGCCGATACTCTATGCCCCGGGTCAGCATCATCATGAACGTTCGGAACGGGGCTTCCTTCCTCCGCGAAGCCCTCGACAGCGTGATCGCACAAACCTTTCAGGACTGGGAATTGATCGTCTGGGATGACTGCTCCACCGATGACAGCCCCAGAATTGTTGCCGAGTATCAGGACGAACGGATTCGCTATTTTCTGTCGCCCGAAGACACGCCTTTGGGCGAAGCCAGGAACAGCGCCATCCGGCAGGCAAAGGGAGAGTGGCTGGCCTTCCTCGATCAGGATGACATCTGGCTGCCCCGGAAGTTGCAACAGCAGATGGCGCTGGCAGACGACACACACCGGCATCATTTACGGGCGCGCCATCCAGTTTTATCCGAGCGGTAAAGAGCGGGACTACGACTATGCGCATGAATTTCAGCCCTTACCCGAAGGCGAGATCTTCACTGAACTTTTCGCTAACGCTTGCTTCATCGCCATGAGTTCGGCAGTGTTGCGCCGTTCAGCCGTGAACGAAGTTGGTCCTATTCCGGAAACGATTCAAACTGTTCCGGATTACTACCTCTATGTCGCCGTGGCGCGAACGATATCGCGCGCGCGCTGTGCAGGAACCCGTTTGCCGATATCGCATGCATGCTGGCAGCATGACGCAGTCAAAAAGGCGCCGACTTTACGAGGAACCACTCTTAATCGTCGAGCAGTGGACCGAACAGCTTGATCCGCAGATCGCCGCGTATCGCAGGATGACGTACTCCACCGGAATTGCCCTGGAAGAGATGTGCCATGCGCCCAGCTTTGCCCGAGGAATTGTGCGGCTATTCACGAACGGCTCGGTGACTTGGCTGATGTCTCGCCCGTTCGTCCACTCTTTTCGCGCGCTCCGGCGAAAAGTTCGCCGCCCCTATTGGCGAAAGATATAGCATTGGCGATTCGCACGGCGCGCTCTTGTAGATGGCTCGCTCAATCGGCTTGGGAATTTGTCTGCTCAACAATGCCATCCATAGCATGAATCCTCTCAATCGAACTCTTTCGCGGGCGCCGCTCCTCCGGGGTCTTTGCCATCTTCAAACCAGCCGCTTGTTCGCGCTGTAATACCACTCGAACAGTTTGCAGAAGAATCTTCACATCGAGTAGCAGTGAGTAGTTGTAGATGTAGAGCAGGTCAAAGCGCAGCTTGCTTTCCCCAGTAGTGCCATAGCGGCCCATCACCTGTGCAAGTCCGGTCAAACCCGGCTTCACCGCATGCCGCAGCTCATATGCGGGAAGCTCCCTTTCAAATCGTTGCACGAAGTAGGCGCGCTCCGGCCGAGGGCCAACCAAGCTCATGTCTCCCTTGATCACGTTGAATAGCTGAGGCAGTTCGTCGATGCGCGTGGACCGCAAGAAGCGTCCGAAACGGGTAATACGCGGATCGCGTTCGATAGCCAGCACGGGACCGCTGTGTCTCTCGGCATCCGATACCATAGTCCGAAACTTCAAGACTTGGAATAATTCGCCGCCTTTTCCGACGCGCTCCTGATGAAACAATGCCGGCCCCTTCGACGTGAGCCGAACTACCACCGACACAACCAACAGAATCGGACTAATGAGGAGCAATATCCCCGACGATGCGATCAGATCAAAGGATCGCTTGAACAATTCTTCGGCTGGGTTCAACCGGTGTGGTTGAATGCCGAAGATCAGCACATCGTCGATTTCCCGCGCCTCCGCACCAAACAAAGTCAGTTCGGAAAGGTTCGGGACGACTAGCATTTCCTTATGCTCTCTGAAGCAGTGCAGAATGATTTCTTCCTTCCCTTCCAGGCCCTCTGTCAAAATGACTGTTTCGGCATTCTGTAGTTCAGCATAGGGTAACTCCAGATCGCCACTCAGCACATACCCTTCGATGGAATACAAACCCTGACTATGCTCTTCACACTTCCTCGCGATGCTCCAGGCACACAACTCAGAGTCGGCGATGACGATGGTTCTGCGGTTGCCGAACCAGCACCTGTAGAGCCTACGCATCTGAATTCGGTAGGCAGAAATTAGACCGATCTGGATGATGCCGGCGGTTAGCAGCACGCTGCGCGGAAAAGCAAAGTGACGGCTCCAAAATCCTAATGCCATCGTGGTCAGCAGGGTCATGCATACTGCAATGATGATCGAGTAGATAACGTGCCGAAGCGATCGCCGCAACCAGTTCCTATATAGGTCGAGCAGCTGAAACGTAATCACCGTCGCCAAGGAGATCACCACTATGAGCTGCAAGTATGCTGAAATATTTTGGCTCCGGGTCAGCAGGTGATTCCACCAAAACAGAAACGACAGCAGAAACCCAGCATTGATCAGCAATACGTCGAGGGCTATGACTATCAGCCTGAATATCAGAGCGCGTAGCGGACGGCCCATCGGAGCACTCCGTAAAGACGCTGTGGGCATCTTTGGTCAATAAGGACAGCGTGGCAGGCGATTTTCCAATTGCCCCGGAGCCGCCAACCTATGAGTAGCATCTGGCAAATCAGGTTCTTAATGCAGATCGGTCAGTAAGAAACTTCTTTATAGAGAGCTACGGTCGGAGTTTCGTATTATGGCCGCCTGCTTTGCGACGTCTTTAGCGGGAGCTCCGGGCCCCTTAATGACGCGCTTATCGGAGCTCAAGTGATACTCCAGCACCTTACAGTAGTAGCGTGCCATCACCGCGCAGCGAACCAATAGTTTCACTATCCGCCCTGGTCCAAAGTAGTCGTAGGTCTCATTAAATTGAATAAGCGCGCGGCATTGGTCGTGAAGCGAGCTAAGCGCTTTCTGGTTGATGCTTTGGCTGCCGAGGTGAACGATTTCCGCGCACGGCGTGTAGTACACCTTATAGCCCTTCTGCTTCAACATGTAGTTATATGCCAAGTCCACAACTGCCAATCGGAAGCGCTCATCCAGCATCCCTGCGGTTTCCCACGTCGAGCGGCGTATGACATAGGCAGTTGTGCCAATGCTCTCCACCTGTTGCGCCGTAGCATAGTCAAAATTGGTATTGTAGTAGCGGTTCATTAAACTACTGTTGTGAAATAGCTTATGGCAATTGAGGGTCTGAAGAAAAAACACGCCAGCCTTGGGAAAGCCGCGAATGCAGTGTTGCACAGATCCATCGAGATTCAGCAGCTTCGGCCCGCAAGCTGCGGCATCGGGATGCTCGTCCATGAACGATACCAGCACCTGAAAGGCATTTCCGGTCAGTGCCGTATCGCTATCCAGCAGACAAGCATATCGAGCACGCGACATTCTCAGTCCAATGTTTTGATTCCTGGCGTAGAGCTGATTAACCTTATTGCGAACTAGAATCACCTGTGGAAATTGGCGTGCCGCCATTTGGGCACTGTCGTCCGCGGAGTTGTCATCGATGCAAATTACTTCAAAGGTAATGCCGCTAGTGTACTGGTATATCGACTCCAGACAATTGCGCAGCAGACTACGTGTATTGTAATTGGAAATGATAATCGTAAGGTCGAGTAGAGACTCCATCATATCACTGGTCTGCTATGCGCTCTATTGGCACTCCCGATATAGTTTTAGAGTTTCCTGCACACATTTCGTCCAGGTATATTGGGCTGCGACCTTCCTGCCTCGTGCGATCGCTTGCTTACGTGCTTCATTATTGCTGACGGCGCTCGCTAATACATGCTCCAGTGATTCACAATCGTCCGGATCAAAATAAAAGGGGGCGTCTTTACAAATCTCGGGTACCGACGATATTCGGCAAGCCACTACTGGGCAGCCCAGGGACATGGCCTCCAAAGGGGGAAAGCCAAAACCTTCCCATAGGGAAGGATAAACAAAAAGTCTTGCTCGTACGTAAGCTTCTGCCAGAAGGTCATCGGAGACACTGGGGATGGTAAGCAAGCAATTGCTCAATTCCAACTTCTCAACCATCGCCGCTTCGCTAGAAGTCAAGGGGCCTCCACCCAGTACAAGAAGGTCCAGCTCTTCTTGCAAATCGGCTGCCCGAAAGGCTTTCAGCAGAGCAGGAAAATTCTTATATGGAGCACGCGAGCCGATGTAGAGCAGATAGTCCCGTCCCTCGACAGATCGTAGTTTCTCGGCGGCAAACTGTGATCGCGGAAGGTCGGTAAGACCGTGATAAATTACGTGGGTTTTGGCAAGTTCCACATCATAATATTCCAGCAGGTCCTTCCGGCTCGCTTCGGATACACAGATAATTGCATCGGCGCGCGCAAACAGTAACTTCTTTGCCCGTACCACTTCCTCGAAGTAGCGGAACACTTGGGAGAACCGTTCGTGTTACAGTCATGATGAGTAGTGACAATTCGCCGACTTCGCACCAGAGGCATGCACCGGTACGATGTCGGATGGTACACGTCGATCTGGCCGCGAAAGGGCACGATGGCATTGCTGAAAACTTCGTTTGCCGCATAGCGCCATATTCCCGGGCCTAGTGGTCCACGGAAGCCCGTCACGCGGGCATTTCCGGCGGGCAATTCTTGAAAGGGGTAGACTGTTGCATTTAGACCCAACAACAACTCTGCTTGCACGTCTGGAGCCCCGGATAGATGCCGCATGAGTTCGTAGTGGTAGCGGGACGCTCCGCCTGCGTTTTGCAGAGAGAAGAGCTGGTGATCGTAGAGGATGCGCATGTTTGGGCAGTCTTGACGGCGAGTGACCTCAGTGAACGCTCGTAATTCATGTAACCAATTGCCCGAAGGCAAAGATGGTGAGCCCGACAGCATTCGGCGCCAACCGCTGATGCAGGACCCCCAGGGCATACGCCAGTTTGGAGAAGCTGAGATAAGTGGGTTCGTGGGTGTGGCCGTACACCGCTGCCCGGAAACCATGCGCATTCATCAGCCGGCGGACCGCCCAAATCGTGTTGCATCGGTAAAATGTCGGGAAGACATCTTCTTTCTTCCGCGATCCTTGGAGGCGTGACAGCAGTGCCGAGTGTAAACGGTTAGGCACCAGTCTCGACCCAATCCCAACATAACTCAGAGAGTTCGTGGTGCGAACGCATAGATAGCCGCCGTCAACCAATACCCTGCGTGCTTGCTTGAAGAAGAGCTCCGGCGCAGCCAGGTGTTCCAGCACCGAATCGCAGAGCACAAGGTTGATGGACTTATCGTCGACCGGCCAATCCTGGTCGGACGTCAGGATTCGAAACTCATCGATAGCCGGGTTGGTCTCTCCTGCGCCATCCACGTCCAAACCGACAACTTTGGCAACTCTTCCCTTGAAGCACAGTAGGTCGCGGCGAAAAGCCACCGGATCCTCCGTGTGTTGCCCACGCCCACATCCGAAATCCACCAGCACGAACGAAGGCTCTATCAGCGCATTGACTCTGGTATAGAATGCAACCGTTCCGTCGGCCTGCGTGAAGCCCCCAAAGAAGCTCTCGGGATAAAATCTCTCGGTGTATTTATCCATCGCTCGATCTAGGGGCCTTGCACCTGTGGTTCGCCAGCTCGTAGAACGGCGTTGCCAGCCGGCCGCTCTGGCACGCCGGCGAGTTCTCTAGCATACCGCCCCGCCAGCGCCAGACCAGCCAGCAGGATGACATAGGAGATCAGGGTATTGACCGCAGCGGCTCTGGCGCCATAGGCCGGAATCAAAATCAAGTTTAAGACGATGTTGCTACCGGCCGCGATGGTCGTGCACAACAGAGTCCTTTTTTCCATACCCCAAGCGATATAAGCGTTGCTTAGGTAGGAAGTCAGAAAATCCAGGGGGATGGCCCACGCCAGCAACAACAGAAGCAGACTGGCCGGAAGGAACTGCTGTCCGAACAAGATCGTCAACACGGGTTCGCGTAGCGTTGCCACAACGATAGCGATGGCGACCCCAGCGCCTAACAGGGAGAACAGAATGCGGCGTCGCAACATCCGTGGCCGGTGTCCGGCCGCTTGCCGCGCGAGTTGGGGATAAAGCGCGCTAGTGAGCAGGTAGTACGTCACCAAAACCTGGTTCAGCACTCTATAGGCAGCACTATAGAGACCTACCTGGACCGGGCTCGACATGATCCCAAGCATAAGCATGTCGATCGAGCTGAAGGCCAGCACGGCGACGATTGACAGTCCCATGATGCTTGTGCGGCGCAGCGCTAAGGCGTCATTGATCTCCTCCCGATCTACAGAGCCGTCATTGCCTTCGAGCCGGTGCCTGTTCCACCAGCCTCGAAAGATCGCCGCTTGCAAGAGGTAGCCGACCGTGTTGCCCGCAAGGGCCCACCACAAAACTCTGCTGCCGCTGGGATGGCCTGCAACCACCGCGATCAGGATACATAGGGGAACGATGGCCCGCGACAGGCCGACCATATGGAGCTGCTCCCGGCCCCATGCTGCCCAATCCAGCGATAGGGCATACAACGTACCAGCTAAAGAGAAGACAAAGATGAGCACCTTCATGTCAGGCGGCAGCTTAGCCAGCAACGCGTACGCCAAGGTGAGAGGAAGTGCGGTCCCCGCCATCCATAAACGGCGTCTCTGGACGCGATGCATGATCTGGTTGGCCGCTTGCGGATATTGAGCCATTAGCCGCGCCCCTACATGCCGCAAGCCAAAATCGATGACCGGCTGCAGATAGTACGAGATGGTCATGGCCAAGGCGTAGATGCCTACAGTCGCTACGCCGTAGCGGTGACCCAGGAAGATGACGATGGCGATATAACACAGCCGCCCCAGCAATTCGCCCGAGCCCAAGCGAAGAATGCTCCGAAATACTTGACGCATCGAGGCAGTCATGCTATTCCACCGTCCCCGTCAACTGAGCCAGCCGCCTGAAATCTCTTGGGCCGAAGACATACCCCTGTAGCTGCCCGGCAGCCCTCATAAAGTATGCGTGCGCTCGCGGCATGTCACCTCTGAATAAGCTAACCGCAGCCCCTCCGCAGGATCGAATGAGGAATTTGCTGAAGTACCACCACGAATACCGATGAACGCGTAATACATAGCCAACACCCAGAGCATAGCTGTGAGATGTTCTGCGGAACCGTTCAATAGACTGGAGTTCGGCGTGATGTACCACAAAGCTGGGCTCGTACCAGCCCTGCGAACCGCGCTCGGCAGAGCGGATAAAATAGTCCATATCTTCACCCGACTGGTATTTGGTCGGAGCTCCCTGCCCAATACCCTCGTTAAAAAAACCCACAGCTTCGATCAATCGCGCTCGCATGAAGGCGGTGACTGACCCTCCGCAATGCCAGATGTTCTTCTTAGTACACCGACATGCGCCCGGGGCCCATCGGGACGCTAGTTGCTTATTCTCTTCCGTGCGAATTCCCGTGAACAGCGAGTCGAATTCGGGGTGCGTCTGGAACCATTCCGTAACGGCCTCCAAAAGCTGATCTGGATACCAGCAGTCGTCGTCCGGAATCGCAATGATGTCTCCTTTAGCGGCCTGCAGGCCAATGTTACGGGCGCGGGCAAGTCCCCGCTCAGAATGAAGATGATGGACCGAAACGGATGGGTATTTTTGAAGTACCGATAGCAAACGGTCGTCCGGGTTCTGGTCAACGATGATAACTTCAAAGTCTTTATAGGATTGTCGCTCCAAACTACCAAGCAATCGCTCCAATTCCGTCATACGGTTCAGGGTAGCTACAATAAGAGAGATCATTAGTCTTTAATCGGCTGACGCCCGTCGTCGCAAATGGGCGTTTTTCCGATCGAAAGGAGCAACTTGTAAAACTGCCAGCCTGTAAGGAGTAATAGAATGGAAATTACGGTTCTCAGAAGCACCGATATCCAGTCCAGCAACTGTTGTCTCGGCATTGACAAAACGTCGGGCAGTATCATGGCCACCACGAACAAGGAAAGAGGCTGCCGGATGAAACGATAGAGGATATGAAGAAGACATCCGATCATTAGGGAGATCAATACCACCCCCACGAGGCCACCGATTACATAAGCCTCGGCCAAGTATGAAGCTCCGCTTCCCCCACCGTGCGCAAACAGTGATGCGTTGAGGAATACAGAAACATCGGAGGAAAGCGCCTTCCCTCGAAAATAATTCCGCACATCACTGGCTACAAATGCATTTTGTAGCTCATACCACAGGTACGACATCGCGTGTGGGGCAAAGAGTTCCCTATGGGTGACTGCTACCTCCGTCACATCAAGAGAATTGCCCTGAAGTGATAAAAACTCGGCTGGCAGAAAACTATAGTTTGCGATGGCGGCGGAATCCTCCCGCAAACTTTGAACGAAATCCGCCACGACCATCAGTGCCAGCGCAATTACGATGAGCCAAAGAACCCGCACCTTCCTGCTAGACCGCAGTCGAGCGATGTACCAGAGGGTCAGGATCAGGGCAAATATCGCCAGGCGCGATCCTAGCAAAAGGATTAGCGACGCCGTACCAAAATACAAGATCGCGGCAGCATAAAGATATTTCTTTCTATGCTCCAAGGTGAAGATCGCAACGAAGGTTGGAAGGCTCAGCAATGGAATGATTCGGACAAGAAACGGGACGCTGGCAGCAAGATTGCTATGGCTCAAGAATATTGCGACGTAACCTCCGTGTTGCTTAACATACTCATAGTACCTGTAGTTCTTAAGTAATTGAATGGGAAGGCTGCCATAAAAAAGCAAATACAAATAAGGCAGATAATGACGCGCCCGCCCATCATCGGAAGTAACGAGCCGATGATATCTCCAGCGACAAGGCGCATAGATGCAGATCGCAGACAGCGCCAGGGAGAGAAGGACTATGCCAGCATCAACCCTAGGGATGTCGAAAGCATAGTGGGTGAGAACTCGCACTCTCAAGGGAGAATCTATAGCCCCGAAACAATACGTCAAGAGCCTTCCGCCTTGAAAAAACATCAGGGTACATAGAAAAAGAAAACACGGGTGTCGTCCCTGATCGAAGCGGTTCCATGCCAGTACGGTCAGCGTGAAAAGCAAGAGCACTGTAAGAACGACCGCCCCGTTCGGACTAAGCCAACCTAAGAGAAAACACAGTATTCCGACGCTTACCACAGTTAGGTAGCCCAACACCTCAAAAGCAGCTATTGATATTGGCAGGGGTGCAGGCAGAAATGCCGGTATGGGTCGCGTCGCGGTACTCATGAGTTCCAAGATGAGAATTTAAGACGGTGGCGTAGCATGGCGAGACGTGGACCGTCATTCGGATCTTGCTGCTTGCGGCGCAGCGCCTCCCTCAGCAGAATGCCCAAGCAAGACAGCAGGAAGGCAATCGCCGCCGAGACCAGAATAATGAGCGCGCGATGCGGGCCGGACTTCCTCTCGGGTTGTACCGCCTGGTCTACTACTTGCACGAGGATGGCGTCTTTCACCTCATCGATACGGGCAGCTTCGAGTTGCTTACTAAGGAAGTCGTAAAAGGCCTCGTGATACTTGAGGTCGCGTGTGCGGCGAATATATTCCAACTGTGCTTGCGGCAGCTGGCGTGTCGGCACCTCGAGGTTTCCATTGCCAAGTTCCCCGGTGTCATGTTGAAGTTTTGCCAGTTGACTTCGCAAACCAGCCAATTCGCGCTCGGCACGCTTTACATCGGGGTTGTTCTCAGTTGCGGACGAGCGCATAGCCTGGAGTTGCACTTCGTGGGCTGCCACCTGGGCGCGCATATCGGCCATTGACTGGATGATCGCTTTCCCCTGAGCATCGGGCTGTATCAGGCCACTGGTTTCCTCGATCTGCTTCAAGGCAAGTTCCGCCTGGGAAAGTGCTTCGCGTTCGCTGTCGAGTTGTCGCTGATAGAACAAGCGCCGCTGCCCGGCCTCTGTGATGGCCAAATTTCCATTGAGCTCGTGGAGTTCATCCACGTACCCATTTGCCAGATCCGCGGCTCGCTTGGGATCGCGGTCAGTAACCGAGACGGAGATTAATCCTTCTTTCTCTGCAACGATGTCGCTGCGGCTTTCTAGTGTTTTACGCGCCGCCTGATACTGTTTTACCGAGTACACCCGGCGCAGATCGAAGCGGTCGATCAGGCGGTCTTCGATGGTGCGGCTCCGTAGCATTGCCACGAACAGGTCGTCAGGATTCTTCAGGTCTAGATCCTCCGACCCTAGGCCCGCAATGGCTCCGAGTTGCCCGAGCATGGCCGTCACCGTCGATTGATTTTGTTGCGGCGGCAAAACCGTAGTGGTCGCTGTGTACATTTTGGGAAGAAGGAACGAGATGACCCCAGCCACCACCGCTGTCCCAATCGTGATCTGAAGGATTCTTTTCTTTTCCCTTGCGAGTACCAGCAGCAGCTCGATCATGTCGGCTTTGCTCTGGCACTCAGCATCGGCCGGACTCTTCGAGGTGACGGCCTGGTCGATACCAGCACCACTCCTACCTTGCACTTCCGATACGCTTGATCCCATCATTGGTTGCCACTTCCGCTAGAGACTACGTCAGCTAAATTAGCGTCTGCTCGTGTCTCGTGCTCATCGTCAAATCCTCGCCACTTCTTCCCACAAGGCGTTGCACTCGACGATCATTTCAGGACGTTGATCGCAGCAGCCGCCAATCCAAAGTTTGCCAGGATTTGTGACCAATCCTTGACCCCGCGCAGAAGACTGCCTTTGTTGGTCTGCTCCGGAACTACTACGCTGTCGCCTGGCATCAGCACCATGCTGTCGAACCCTCCGGACCAGAAGTAGGAAGCAGCATCTTTGCTAACGACAGCTCCGTTGGCGCGAACCACGAAGATCCTGCCCTTGTCGGCATCCCTGGTAGGCCCGCCCGCGCTCCTCAGATACGTCGCAACGGTTTTCCCGGGTTGTTGGATAAAGGAGCCTTGGTTGTAGACATCGCCAACGACATTTACCACAATTGGCCGGCTAGGCACAAAGAACTGATCACCATCCTCAAGGGGGACGTCGGGGATGGTATCCACTGTGTGGTCGTTGGGGTGCAAGTTCAAGACTATGCGGCCGTCGGCCCGCAATTGGCGAAGCTTTTGCAGACTCGCCTGCTGCGCCTCCAGACTGGCTCGAGCTGCAATCACCTCATCGGAGGTTCTCGCATTCTGCGACATCTGCGCCGCCTGACGAGCGACCTGTTGTTCCGTCTGGGCAATCATCATGTCCAGCCGTTCCTGTTGCTCGACTCGTGCCGACTCACGGGTAAACTCGGCGCCATAGAGGTAGGCTGACGGCGTAAGCCCCCCTGCCTGCATCACCAGATCGTGAAGCCTCTCTCCGGGCTTTGCCCGGTAGATTCCGGCGGCCTCAAACTCGCCATCCAGCCTTACCAGCTTGGTTTGCTTTTCGTCAGGAATACGCAGATCGGCCTGAGAAAAAATGGTGACAATGTCACTAGGCTGGAGCAGCAGATTGCTAGCATCATCATTATTCAAAATTGCCTTACCCAGATTAAACGGCAGGAGTTGAGTCGAAAGATCCTGTCGACTCAGCCGTTGCACAACCGCGTAATCCCAATTGATCTCCGGGGCATTGCGCCTTACCTCATTAGCCGTTGCGCTCACCCGACCTTGGGCTTCCGTTGCCTGCAAAGCGACGGAGTTCTGTTGCTTCCAATATTCCGCGGTAATAAGGAACTCGCGGCTGGGAATCAAATCGCTGATTCGCATGCCTTCGTGCCAGGGATAGCGTCCTGGGGAGGCTACGTTGCCGCGCAGGGTCACGGAATTTTCGAAGCGCGGAGACACCAGGGTGACATTCACCACATCGCCGTCTTTGATGGGATGCGCCAAGCCAGCGGCATCCAAACCCACCCGTTCCACGACATGCACCTGGCGGTCCTTGATGTGTTCCAGGGAAACTTTGCCGCCAGACGCCGTGGTCGACAGCCCACCAGCGAGGCGGAGGGATTCCGCTAGATCGGTTCCTCCTTTGAGCTCGTAAATAGCCGGCACATTGACCTGCCCACCCATAGCCACCTGAGGCCCAATGGGAGCTACGTAGATCACATCCTCCGGCGATAGGAGGACATCCTTGCTCTTGTCGCCGTTGAGCAATAGATCGTAGAGATCAAAATCAGTGACTACAGTTGAACCGCGCTTCAGTTGGATATGACGCATTGAACCGGTGGGCGATGGGCCGCCCGAGGCAAAGATTGCATTTGCCAACGTACTCAAGGAACTGACTGTATAACGACCCGGACGCCGTGCCTGGCCGACCACGAAGACGTCGATCGAGCGCAGCTCGCCCATGGTCACGTTCAGATCGAAATTCTGGTAGATACGCCCGACATGCGACTTAAGAAATTCCTCGATTTGAGCATATTTCAACCCGGCAACATTCAGGTTTCCCACCTTAGGGAGAAAGATATTGCCGTTGCGGTCGACTCGAGTATGGACATCTAAGTCAATCTGTCCCCAGGCCCGAATCAACAACTCGTCGCCGGGACCAATGACGTAATCAGCCGTGACAGGAACGCGGTCCACGGGCGCAAATGTGGTTGGCACATTCTCAAACAGCCCCTGGCCATAGATGGGAAGTACTTTGCCCAGAGAAGAAAGGACCATCTGTTGGAAATCCGTGAAATCCACGGCTTTTGCGGAGTTCGTCGACGGGGCGGGAGCCGCCTTGGGCGGATTCGTACTGGGCAGGGTTTTGGTGTCATCCAGCACAACGGTGGTCGGCGAAGAGGTTTGCGCCGCGGCGGGTGGTTGTCCTGCCACTGGCATTTGAGTTGGCGGCGGCATCTGAGTTCCGGGTGTGGCGGGTCTGTCCTGCGCAACGCCGCTCGGTGAAGCCGCCAACACTATTGCGGACAGCGCCAGCAGCACGGCAAAAAGCTTCCAGAAACTTGGTATATCCGCATTCTCTTTCGAAAGAGCTTTCAATCTCGATCTCCGCAAAATTCAGGTTGGATCCTGTATTGAGGTGGGTACTTGATAAGGGAAAACGACGGCTGGAGAAAAGTCCCGTTGGAGCAGCTAGAAATTCTCCGGCGAACTAGTCGCTATTATTAGCAATCTACCGCCTGGGAACCGGGTGCCGCAAAGCGTTGAGCCAGAACTGAGCGTAAGCGGGAGCGGCCTCGCGAGCGTCCCACGGCAGGTCACGTCCGGTAAATAGGTAGTGCAGGTTTTGGTGAGCGCTGACCGCACCCGCCAGCCCGAGCGTGGCGATCGTAGGTTCGAGATTGTAGATTACGCCGCGGGCCGCGCACCTGGCGAAGTAGGTATTCACGGCGTCGAAGATCGGTCCTAGATGTTCGCGAAACATCCGGTCAGCGCCTGGCAGTTCAAATCCAGCGACATACAAAAGACGCATGAGCTCAGGATGCTGTGACATATTTTCTACTACGAATGTCACCAGCATAGGAACTACAATCGCCGGATCCAAATCGGTCGCCAGGCCATGTTGCAGTTCTCGTCCCAACTTCAATCGGTTCAGCCGCGATTCGGCCGCCGCCCAGAAGAGGTCGGCTTTCCGCACGAAGCAGCGGAAAAGGGTGGCTTCATTCACCTCGGCCAGATGAGCGATCTCCCGCGTACTAGTACCCTTGTATCCCTGACGGGAGAAGAGCTGAACAGCGGCCTCAACGATACGTACTTCCGTGACACTTCGCCCCGCTGTTTTTTTCACGATCTCTTATCCTTAAGCTGTGTATTGAAATGCACGATGGGCAACTATTGATTAGACTGGCTGGACTTTGTCCACAACAACGTTGGCAGCAATGGTTGGCACTAGCAGATGGGGACTAATGGCTGGCAATGGCGGGGCGCGATTTCACAGGCAGATAGCTTTGAGGGTGCGACTCACCCTGAAAAGTCTCCGCGCCTATGGTCCCGCAGCAGAAAAGGTCGGCAAGGCTCTGCCGTCCTCAATTAGATGAGGGGTTTTCCTAAGCTTCGGCGAGGTTGTCGCAGATCAGCCACTTCGCCAATGTCATTCTAGAAGCGACTCGTTAGTCTGTCAGCGAATCGCAGAAGACCGCAGAGAGCAAGCGCATACTTACTCTCTCATACAGCCATTCTTGCCAGATTGCGACCCACCCCAACGCACGCAAGCATAGGGAAAGCTGCTCAATTGGTCAAGTAAAAACTGGTTCATTTCATCAATCGATAATTCGACAAGAATTTCTCAGGATTTGCACCGCAAATGGGCTGTTTCAGGTTCAGGGAAGAAGATCGCGAGCGATCACTTCGGCCGCTAAGAGTGCGGAGCTGTCCCCGAACACCTGCGCAATTCCCGGGCATGGGGACACCCAAGTCGCAATGTACAGAGACCGGCGACACAGTCCTAAGCCAGTCCCGGTTGCTTTGCTCGCTCCGATGGCGGACCTAATGCATGACGCGGATTTGACGACGCAAAGGTGGTCTGCGATCACTTTGCGGCCGGAATCGTCCGGATGGAAACCGTCGGCAGCGATCAGTCCCTGAGCGAGAGGGTCCTGTGTGCCTTTCGAGCCGTTAAATGCCTTGCGAGGGCCCTCCCGCCAAAGCAATCCGCATCAGCTCGTAAGAGATAGGCACCAAAAAATGGGGAGCCCGAAGGCTCCCCTTGAGTACAGCAGTTTCTGCTTAGAACAGCAGTTTCAAGGCGAACTGAATGTTACGCCGCTCGTCCGGCACCGTGCAGAACACGCAGCCGGCCGATGGTGTGCCTCTCTCTGCCTGGATCTGTTGACTCGTTCCCGGTTCGATGTCGAGGTTGCTGCCGAGAATGTAATTGTTGTGGTGATTGAACAGGTTGTAGAACTCGCTGCGGAACTGCAGGTTAAAGCGCTCCGTCAGCTTGAAGTTCTTCGCCGCAACGAAATCAATGTTCCAGAAACCTGGAGACTGGTAGCCGTTGCGTGGCGGGACGGCCTGACCGTTGTTGCTGTACGTGCAGCCCACGCCAAAGAGGCCGCTGCACACCGGAACCGCCAGCGCATTGCCGGCTCCTACGACCGTGCCATCGGGGTTCATCGGCAAGTTAATATAGGCGAACAGATTGGGACCAATATTCTGGAAGCCCGCGTTCCCAGTTCCCGAAACTGGGACACCCGGAATGTAACGCGGACAGGTATAGCCGGTCGCTCCCAGATTGCTGCAGTCATAAATCGAGAATGGATACCCAGAATGGACCTTAATGATCGGAGACATGCTCCATCCGCCCAGCGCCTCGCGGGCGAAGGCGTTGCTGGCGTTCTTCATCCACGGCAGGTCCCACACGCCGCTAACGACGAACCGATTCCTGACATCATAGTCGGAGCTACCTTTATCCAAGCTTGGATCGTAGGCATTGAGATATCCCAAACCGTAGAAGCTGGAGTATCCGTCGCTAAACGTGGACGACAGGTTATCAATGGAATGCGACCATGTGTAGTTCGCGACCAGTTGCAAGCCCTTGTTAAAGAGGTTGCTGGTCGAGAACTTTACGTTCAAGCCATTGTATTTGTTAAAGCCCTGGTCACTGCGGTAGTTGATGTTGGTGTACTGGTAGTTGATGCGGTTAGTGGCGCGCGCATCGCCCATGAAGGCCGCGCCATAGCCGGCATCGTTGAGGTTGGCGATGTCATACAGTCCGGTTCCCTTGGAGCCAGAGTACTCGAACGACAGCACCGAGTTCCGCATGATCTGGCGATCAATGGCCGCCGACCAAAACTGCGAGTAGGCGGTAGGCAGGTTCTGGTTTACCGCGCGCAGGCTAGTGGCGGGCAAGGCCTTGGTTCCGGTCCCGGCCAAGGGACCAGCGTTGTCGGTGAAAATGGGCATCGACGGGACATCCACCCCACTGACGATACTGACTACGGCATAGTTTGGCGGATTCTGAATCACGTTGAAAGTGACGTTGCCAAAGTTACGCTCGTAGCCGATACCATAGCCACCGCGGAGACTGGTGCTTCCGTCCCCAAAGACATCCCAGGCTAGTCCAACGCGGGGAGCGAAGTTATCCTTGTCCTGGGCCCACAGTCCGCCCACGGGGCTCTTGTCAGCAATCTGCACCGTGCCATTGCGGACCTGTTGATAAATATTGGATCCCGCTCCCAAATAGAAATTGGAGTCCAGACTGGGGTTAGCATTGTGTTGGACACCATAGTACTCCCAACGCAAGCCGAGGTTGATGGTCAGCCGTGGTTTCACCTTCCAGGAGTCCTGAACGTAAAAGGCCCCGTCGTTGTAGCGGTTGTTGCGGTTGAACGCCGGTTCACCCACAGGTAGCTGCAGAGTACACGCGGGAGTAACAATGGTGTGTCCCGACGCGTCCTTGCTGCAGGGGAACTTCCCTTGCGGGTAGCTAGCTCCCTGGAACTGATAGAGCTGGCCGTTCAGTAGGTTCGTAATGGCGGTGGGAATGTCGCTAGGTCCGAGCGATTCGACGGCATTCTCATAAGCGCCGAAGACGCGGTTATCGCGCGTCTGAATATAGTCCCCGCCAAACTTGAACTGATGCTTGCCCTTGGTCCAGTTGAGGTCCTCATAGATCTGATACAGGTTCTGGGGACCGCCAAACGGAATGGCGTTGCCGGGACTGAATTCGTTGTATCCCGGATAGATCAGCGACCCATTGGTTCCAGGCAAAGCGGGAACTGCAACGCTGGAGGTATAAAGCGTCGGACTTACCGGCGCCACACCCAACGGTTCGAGGTTATTGAGCCGGTTGTAGATCAGCTTGGTCGAACTGACAAATGTCGGTGTAAAAACGTGAGTCAGGTTAATGGTAACGTTCTGGTTAAAAAATGTCTGGCCCGTGTCATATCCGATGTATGGGCTATTGTTAACGGTGCCCGCAAAGTCGTCCTCGCTATAAAGCGCGTAGCGGCCATATAAGGTCGTCTTGTCGGTGATGTTATAGTCAATACGATCCACCGTGCTGTAGGTGTTCTGCGGGAAGCCAGCGCCTGCGTCTGTTGGTGTACTGTATTGCCCGGCCAGGGCAAAGGGAGCGGAACACGACAACGGAGCACAGACGGTTGGGTCGGTAGTACTGAGCGCCTGGCCCCAGTTGACCTTAGAGACGGTCTGGAAGTTGGAGCCGATCTTGCCGAACTGGTTGAAGTATGTTGTCGTAGCAGCGTTGACCTGCGGCAATGCCAACCAGGCCGGATCGACGATATCCGCCGTAGTTTGAGAGCTGCTGCGAATCCGTGTCCATTCCGTGCTGCTGAAGAAGAACAGCTTATTCTTTATGATTGGACCGCCAATCGAATAGCCAAACTGGTTTCGGGTAAAGCCGAAGTTGCCCACACTGCAGGGTGTCCCGACGACGCAGGTGCCATTTTCGAATGCAGCGGCTCGCTGGGCGTTATTGTTGTAGGTGTTGGCCGCCAGCGCCCCCACGCGATTAAATTCATACAGCGACCCGTGAAAATTGTTGGTGCCGGACTTGGTGGCAACATTCACCACGCCGCCGCTGGCGCGACCATATTCGGCGGTGAAGTTATTGGTCAGGACGCTGAATTCCTGTACGGAATCAAGGGGAACGCTTTGCCCTACCGTCGCGGTGAACAGGTCAACGTTTTCTCCGCCATCGAGCAGGATGTCGGTATCGGCTGAGCGTTGCCCGTTGATCGCGTATCCCGCGCCGCGATCGCTGTTGTTGTCCTCCGAGACGTTGCCGGAAGTGGCAACCAAGTCATAGGGGTTGCGGGTGAGGGTGGGCAAATTCGAAACCTGTTGGGAGTTGATGACCTGCGACAGAGTCTGGTTCTCGGTGTTGACCACGGCCACTTCCGCGGAGCCTGTGACTTCCACGGTGGTGGAAGCACCGGTCACGGCAAGCCTCGCCGAAACGTCGTTCATGGATCCGACGCCGACCTTAACTTGCTGAGCATATTTTTGGAAGCCTTGCGCCTCGATGGTGACGTTGTATGTCTTTGGCGGCAGGTTGGTTATGGCGTATTCACCGGCCGACTTCGTGGTTGTCGTGCGAACCAGTCCGGTATCGATCGACGTCGCCGTCACCTTAGCGCCCACGACGACTGCACCGGTTTTATCGGTCACAATGCCATTGATCGCGCCTGTTTCGGCCTGGCCAAAGGCCCATACCGAAAACAGCGCTAAAATCGCAAGCATGGATAGCAATCTTAGTGTGTTTCGTTTCATCGCACTCTCCGCACCAAATTGTCTGGAAAGGGGAATATAGGAATTCGCCCTTGACTACTTTCTGCACGAGTGTAACCACTGCATTCACGCTGATTACAAGCAGGTTACGGCTATCGAACTCTTGCGCCTATTTTTTTTTGTAGAAAAACGGGCTTCGGTATTCTGGATTCAGTAGAATTCGGACGGGATGAAGTGCACCTGCGTACAACTGAAGTTGTAGGAAGCTGGGACGAAATGGCGGTTTTGTTGTATTTATACCTAAGCTACTAAGACACTGCTTGGGTAACTATATAGTGAATGGCTGATTGCCTGTACCGCCATCTTCGCCAGTAGCTTGGTCGTTGGCAAAGCGCCAGCGTCGTCCCTCAATGACGCCAAATTGACGAAAGTTGTGAGCCCTACTCTCCCTTGCCCAAAGCCAGTGTGAGAAGCGTCTTCTGTTCCAGTTCGTGGGCCTTTGCCGAGCCGGTCGCCGGTGTCGCATTGGCGGCGCGTTTAATGCTCCGCAGTTTTGAGCCTACAATTCGTTTCAATCGCTGGGTGACGAAGGTCAGCGCACCCATATTCGCCGGCTCTTCCTGCACCCAGATGAACTCCGCCGCATTCTTGTATCGGCCCAGGATCTGGCGAATTTCTTCTTCCGGAAAGGGGTACATCTGCTCTAGCGAAATGATCGCCGGTCCCAGCATCTTCAACTTTCTGCGTTCCATCCTCAATTCGTGACCAATCTTTCCGGTGCACAGCAAGACTCGCTTGGCATGCAGTGCGGTTTCGTCGGGAATGACATTCAGATAACGAGGACGCTCCAATCCACTCAAGGGCGACATAGCCTCGGGATGGCGCAACATGCTCTTTGGGGTGAAGCAGATGAGCGGCTTGCGCCATTTGCGTAACGCTTGCCGGCGCAACAGATGGAAGTACTGTGCGGCAGTCGAGGGCTGGCAAACCTGCATGTTGTCGCGCGCACACAATTGCAGATAGCGCTCGATGCGCGCGCTGGAGTGCTCCGGCCCTTGGCCTTCGTGACCATGGGGTAACAGCAATACCAGTCCACTCAGCAGGCTCCACTTATCTTCACCTGAGACAACGAATTGATCGATGACGATCTGCGCCCCATTGGCAAAATCGCCAAACTGCGCTTCCCAAGCCACCAGGGTCTCGGGATAATCGCGCGAGTATCCATACTCGAAACCCATGACTGCGGCTTCGGAAAGTTCCGAGTTGTAGATCTCAACCCGGGCTTGGTGTGGGGCCAGATGGCATAAAGGCACGTATTCCTTTTCGTCAACAATGTCGATCAGGACGGAATGGCGCTGGTTAAAAGTGCCGCGGCGGCTATCCTGGCCGCTTAGGCGGATCGGCACATTTTCCAGCGCCAGCGACCCGAATGCCAACGCCTCGGCCATGCCGAAATCCACCGGCCGCTTGCCGTAGCCCATCTCATGGCGCTGTTCCAGCAGCCTTTGCACCTTGGGATGGATGTGGAAGTCCGCGGGATATTTCACCAGGCCATCGGTGATCTGGTGCAGGCGATCGGCTGTGAGGCCGGTATCAACTTCATCGGCCGGATTGTAGGGGCCGCCGTGAAATGGCGACCAATAGCTGGGCAATTGGCGCATGGCCGGCTTCTTGACCATGCTCTTGCCGGCTTTCTCGGCGGCATCGAGTTCGGCCTGGAATTTCTCGACGTGCGGTTGCGCATCCAAGCCGACATTGTTGGCGTAGATCTGGTAGAGCATGGGGTGGTCTTTGATCTTGCGATACAGAATCGGCTGGGTGATAGTCGGATCGTCCACCTCGGAGTGGCCGTGGCGACGAAAACCAATGAGATCGATCATTACGTCCGTGCCGAAGTCGTAACGATAGTCGAGCGCCATGCGACCCACGCGCACCACCGCATCAGGGTCCTCGCCGTTGACATGAAAGATCGGGACGGGCAGCCGCTTGGCAAGGTCGGACGAGAAACGGCCGGAATAAGCGTCACTCGGGTTGGTGGTGAAGCCGATGAGATTATTGACGATGATATGAACCGTTCCGCCCACGGTGTATCCGCGTAGATTGGCTAGATTCAAGGTCTCGGCGGTGATGCCTTGTCCCGCGAAGGCGGCGTCTCCGTGCATCAAAATTGGCAGGATTTTAGTTTTACCTTCGCGCCCGATTCGCGTCTGTTTGGCGCGCGCGCGTCCCAGAGCGACAGGATCAACCGCTTCCAAATGGCTTGGATTGGATACCAGATGAATCCGAACCTGGCCACCACTGGCGCCGGTGAAAATCCCGGTCGCACCGATGTGATACTTCACGTCGCCACCGCCGAGCACGCTTCGCGGATCTACATCCTCGAACCCGGCGAAGATTTCCGCCGCTGGACGGCTCACGATGTTGATGATGACGTTGAGGCGACCGCGATGGCTCATCCCTAGCACAGCTTGCTCCGCGCCTTGCAGCGAGGCGGAGTTGAGAATCTCGTCCAGCAGTGGGATGAGCGCCGTGTTTCCTTCCAGCGAATAGCGCTTGGTTCCGATATAGCGGGAGTGAATAGTCTGCTCGAAGATGTCGGCGCGCACCAGCTGATCTAGAATTCGCGAGCGGTCAACCGGCTCCTGCTGCGGAGACTCCATTCGCTCCTGGATCCACTGCCGCCGCTCCGGATCAGGAAGATGCATGAACTCGACGCCGATACTGCCGCAGTAGATACGGCGAGCAACATCGACGCTGTCACCAGAGATGTCCAACTCAGGATGGGAGAGCGGCCGAAAGTGCCCCAAGGGATCAAGATTAGCCTGCAAATAGCCCCAGCGCCGGAACACGTCCAAGACGCGTTCCAGTTTCTCGCTGTCAACGCTGGTGGGTTGGCTCGATATCGTTACGGTGGACAAGGATGACAAACTCCGTGGCCCGGCTGCCAGTACCGGCGCAGCCTCGGCCTTTTGCTTATCGGATGTATAAGTTATAGATTTCCCTAGCGGCGCGACGGATGCGATCACGAGTTCCTGGACTGCAAACCAGAGGCGACCGAACCACTCAGTATATAGAAACGCGGTAGGATTATGTAACCACGTGGGGCACACGCGGCATCGTCATGCGCCGTGCTCGCGCACATTGAGATGTTAGAAAAACTTATCGGAGGTTCTCATGCGCAAGAATGACCACGCCCCATTGGTCGTCCTCGTTGCTTTCGCCATCCTGTGTGCCGGGACGATTGCCTTCGCCGCCGACTCTCCCGACGATCGCCAGCCCACCGATCCCAAGTCGATTGTTTCATCTTCCTCGGCCTCCGCTCATCCGGTTCCAATCGACGATTTGTTCTACAGCCGGCACGTATCGTCGCCGGCATGGTCGCCGGATGGGAAGGAAATCGTCTTCAGCACCAATTTCACGGGGCGCATGAACTTGTGGAAGGTAAGCGCCAATAGCGGATGGCCGCTGCAACTTACCGTCTCCGACGACCGGCAGTTTGGTGCGGTCTGGTCGCCCGACGGCAAAGAGATTGTGTACGAACAAGATTTTGGAGGTAGCGAATACTATGACCTGTTCGCCATCGGCAGCGTCGGTGACGTGCCAGTCAACCTGACCAACACGCCTGACATCTCCGAGAATGGGCCGCTCTTCTCTCCCGACGGAAAGAACATAGCGTTCGCATACAAACCAAAAACCTCGTCTACCGTGGACATCGCGCTACTCGATTGGCAATCGCGGCAGGTGAAAAAGCTAACCAACGAGCAAACCCAGGACCACTTGTGGCAAGCGGTCGACTGGGGCAGCGACAGCAAGTACCTTATCGCCAACCGCGGCAATGTTGCTTTTACCGATTCCAGTGTTTATCGGATTGAGGTCCGCACCGGCCAGCCCGAGGAACTCACTCCTCACCAAGGCGACTTGCTATTTAGGGCCAGCGCCATTTCGCCCGATGGCAAGACCGTGCTGGTCACCTCTAATCAGAAGGGCGGATATCAAAACGCTACCTTGCTGGATGTCGCGACTAAACAACTGAAGTGGATCACCGACACGCAATGGGAAGCTTCCAGCGGAAATTTTTCGCGCGATGGCAAGTACGCCACCTACGAGGTGAACGCCGACGGACTGTCGACGACTTACGTGTACGACATCGGGGCGGGAACAGCCCACGCCGTCGCGATGCCGGAAGGATTGACCAGCATCGACGGAACTCCTACCGCTTTCTCGCCTGACGGCAAGTCGCTGCTGCTCAGCCATCAGAGCTCGCAAAGACCTTCGGACTTGTGGGTGTACGATCTCGCAGCGCAGAAGCCCCGCCAAGTTACCTACTCCGCTGTGGCCAGTCTCAATCCCAGCGACCTGCCGCCGGCACAACTCGTCCACTACAAGAGCTTTGACGGCAAGATGATTAGCGCGTTTCTGTGGATGCCATTCAACCTCCAGCGCGACGGATCGAACCCAGCCGTAGTACTTCCCCACGGAGGACCCACTGGACAAACGGTGGATTACTTCAACTCGATGGCTGCGGCGCTTTCATCCCGCGGATACATTTGCATCGCGCCTAATGTGCGTGGCTCAACCGGCTATGGCATGGCCTTTCAGAAGGCGAATTACCAGGATCTCGGTGGTGGCGACTTGCAGGACGAGGTTTATGCCACGAAATTTCTGGTCGATACCGGCTATGTGAATGCGAAGAAAATCGGCATCACCGGCGGCTCTTACGGCGGATACATGACGCTAATGGCGATCGGCAAAACTCCGGACATCTGGGCGGCTGCGGTCGAAATGTTCGGCATCATCGACTGGTACACCATGCTGCAGCACGAAGACCCGCTGCTGCAACAGTATGAGAAGACCTTGCTCGGCGATCCGGTGAAAGACAAGGCCGTTTATGAGAACGCCTCGCCCGTTAAATACATTCGCAACGAAACGGCGCCCTTGCTGGTGCTGCAAGGGGAGAACGACATTCGCGTGCCCAAGGAGGAGGCCGAGCAGGTAGTCGAAATCTTGAAGAAGGAAGGACGGACAGTGGACGCGCATTATTATCCGGCGGAGGGACACGGGTTCTCCAAGCGTGAAGACCAAATTGATTCCATTCGCCGCACGGTGGAGTGGTTCGATAAGTACCTGAAGGGCGTCGCCGTCTCACCGGGCGGCGGAGCGCAGGCTAGCCAATGACCAAGCCGCTATCGCCGCGGGACCGAGTTTTCGTTCTCACAGGTGCCGGCGTCAGCGCCGAAAGCGGCCTTCCGACCTTTCGCGGCGCCGATGGACTGTGGCGAGGACATCGCGTGGAAGAGGTGGCCACACGCGAGGCATTCCATGCCAATCCCGAACTCGTCTGGCAGTTTTATTCCGAGCGGCGCAAACGGGCGGCAACGGTGACTCCAAATCCCGCTCACCGTGCACTGGCGGAACTGGAGCGCGCGCTGGGCGAGCGCTTCTTTCTTTGCACGCAGAACGTCGACTCCCTGCACGAACAGGCGGGCTCGCAGCGGATCATTCACATGCATGGCCGCCTGATGCAGACTCGCTGCTCGCGCGAAACTTGCCATAGCGCGCCTTTTGACGACGAGCGCCTCTATCTGTCACGAGCGGAAATTCCCACCTGCCCCACGTGCGGAGCGATGCTACGACCACACATTTGCTGGTTCGGTGAAGTTCCGTTCGCCATGGACCGTATCTTCGAGCAACTCAGAGTCTGCACCGTGCTGTTGACCGTTGGAACGTCGGGCGTGGTCGAGCCGGCAGCCAGCTTCGTCCAGATGGCCCGCCTCAATCGTGCCCGTGCCATCTACATTGGGCCCGAGGAGCCAGCAAACAGCAATTTCTTCGATGAGCTGGTACTGGGTAAGGCGGGAGAGGTGTTGCCAGGGCTGGTAAAGAATCTCGCAGATTCGCACACGAAGGTCTGAGATTCAGCGATTCTCCTGCAACTCACTCCTGAGATCGTTATAACTCAGGCCATGAAATGGACGACGATGTTGTAGGCCGCAAAGGCGGCAACATAGGCGACCACGGTCATGTAGCCGAATTGCAGCACCGGCCACTTCCATCCGTTGGTTTCGCGACGAACCACGGCAATAGTAGACATGCACTGCATGGCGAACGCGAAGAAGACGAGTAGAGCTACGGCGCCGGCGGGCGTCAGTTCATGCGTGAGCGTTGCCTGCAAATCGGCAGCGTGCGACTGGGGATCGATTCCATTCAATGTGCCTAGGGTGGCAATGATCACTTCGCGCGCCGCAATGGAGGTCAGCAATCCAACTCCGATTTTCCAGTCGAAGCCTAGCGGACGAATGGCAGGTTGTATGGCGTGTCCCACCCACGCAACTACGCTGTCCTGTACCGCCGGCGGTTGTCCATGATGCATGGGGAAGTTAGTCGCCGCCCACAGCAGTAACGACACCAGCATGATCACGGTTCCCGCGCGATAGAGGAATGCCTTGCCGCGATCCACTAGACGCAATCCCAACGATGTTAGCGTGGGCCAGCGATAGGGTGGCATCTCCAGAATGAAGGGCGAGTCTTTGCTCTTCAGAATCGACGACTTCAGCAGCCGCGCCGTAAACACCGCCATCAGAAAGCCGAGAACATATAGCCCCAGCATCGCAAGCGCTCTCGTTCCCAGGAACATCCCGAGCAGAGGCCGGTTCGGCAGGAACGCGGCGATCACCATTGTGTAAACCGGCAGGCGCGCCGAGCAAGTCATAAACGGAGCGATCAGAATAGTGGCAATGCGATCGCGCTTGTTCTCGATGGTGCGTGTCGCCATGATTGCCGGGACCGCGCAGGCATAAGCGGACAGCAATGGAATAAAGCTCTTGCCATTCAAACCCACGCGCGACATAGTGCGGTCGGCGATAACCGCGGCCCGCGACAGGTATCCCGAGTCCTCGAGAATTCCGATCACGAGAAACAGCAGCAGAATCTGCGGCAGGAATACCAGCACCGAGCCGGTTCCCTTCCACACGCCGTTGACGATAAGAGAGCTGAACATCCCCGACGGGAGATGGTTTCCGATCTGCGAGCCACTGACATCGAGGAAATGTTGTAGCAGGTTCGAAAGCGGCTGACCTACCGCGAAGATCGTCTGGAAGACGCCGATGACCACCACGGCAAATATGATCGCTCCCCAGGTGCGATGCAGGAATATGGAGTCAAGCCGCTGCGTCCAAACCGGAGTGGCCGGACGGCGATACTTCGCATTCGTACCCACCTTGACGGCCCACTCGCGATAGCCGCGGGTGCCACCGACCACCGGCAGCTCCAAAGGCTCGGGACTGGCCGTCGCCGCGGACAAAAAGTTCTGCACGGCAACAATACCTTCGCCCGTGGTAGCGCTGACGAGGGCGACTGGCGTGCCTAATTGGCGCGCAAGCGACAACACGTCCACTCGGCCGCCCTGCTTGCGCAGTTCGTCAGCCATATTCAGCAACACCAGCGTCGGCAGGCCAAGCGCGATGACCCGTCCCGCCAATACCAGATGGCTGTGCAGATTGGTGGAATTCAAAACCACAATGATCGCGTCGGGGCGGGGCGTGCCCGGCATCTGTCCGTTCAGGACATCGACCGCTACCTTTTCATCTTCAGACTTGGGGGTCAGACTGTAGACGCCGGGCAGATCGATCAGCGCGACTTCATGGCCCTCGGAGTCGCGCACATATCCGGTGTGGTGTTCAACAGTGACGCCGGGAAAATTGCCGACCTTCTGGCGTAGCCGGGTGAGCCGATTAAAGAGGGTGGTCTTCCCCGAATTGGGGGGGCCAACGACCGCGATTGTGCGATATGACGTTCCGAGGGTTTCTTCCCGGGGCCGCGCAACCGCATGACAGCTCATTGTCGTGGCTCCCATGCATCAGTCTCCAAACGCCGGCGCCCCGAGCAATTCCACGCGAATGTGGCGCGACAGGTCCCGGCGCATGGCAACTTCGGTCCCCTCCACCCGGTAGACGCGGGGATCGCCGCCCGGGCTGGTGCGCGCGACCGTGACTTCCAGGCCAGGCACAAAGCCCAGGTTCATGAGGTGTTCGGCCACGGGAGGGGCAAGTTCCAGGTCGCCCAGGATGGCGCTCTCTCCGACGCGTAGATCGGCCAGGGCTCTGGTTTTGCGCTTGAGTTGCTTCTGGTGGCGGCCGAATATGAAGTTGAAAATCATTTTCAATTCCAAATCTATTCTAACTCTTTCCCGGAGATCGGCAACGACCAAAGTCACAGCCGTTTGTGACAAGCGAACAATAAGGGAAAGCTGCTCGTAAATGCTCCCAAAGTGGCTCACGGCAGCAATTTTGGCTGCAACGATCTCTCAGCGCGCGTTTACCTGGACGTTGAAGATCTTGGCAGGGCCGGCAGTGTACTCCCATGGGCGGCGGTATTCCAGGGTCAGGGAAGCCATGCCAGCGGAAACCGCCGTCAGCCGGAATTCCTGGATGACCGGGGCGCCCACGGCGTGCCCGGATTGACCGGTCTTCTTTGTAGAAGTCTTCACGAGCCGGAGAATCGATGGGCCACGCTTTATCGCCCATGTATAACCAGTTGACGGGTTGCTCTTCAAACGGACCACCAGCGTATCGCCGCCGGGAAGGTCAATGTCCTTTCCATTGTCCTGATCGGTGATGACAACAACAGAGGAAGCGCTCTTCTGGGCAGCACCAGGCGATTGCAGCGGCTGAGCGACAAGCATCAAAGTGAAAAGCAGCAACGCCACGGAGATGATCGACAGACGAGCCATAGGACGCTTTCCTTTGTTATAAAGTTTTGATCGCTGGCGGCCATGAGGGTGAGCGCCCGGAGAGAAATTGTCAACCGAAACCACAATTGCCCAGGCCCTCTCGCACGGGCACATGATCATCGCGTGGACAATCTTCCTGGTGAGCTATTTCGTTTTCGCGGTGGGCCGCCTTCCGGGGACGAAGATCGACCGGCCAGCGATGGCGGTCATCGGCGCGGTGCTGATGTTTGTCTTCGGTGTCTTAGGAGCCGCGCAAGCCATCGCGAGCATCGATTTCGCGACCTTGGTATTGCTTTTCTCCATGATGCTGATCGTTGCCAGTCTGCACCTTGCCGGTTTCTTCGAGTGGATATCGCACCTCGTGATCGAGCATCTCTCCCCTCGACATTTTCTGGCGGGCGTCATCTTCACCAGCGGCATCCTGTCGGCGTTTCTGGTGAATGACGTGGTTTGCCTGGTGATGGCTCCGCTTCTTCTGCGCATCTGCAAACGCATGAGGCTTCAACCGCTGCCCTATCTCCTCGGCTTGGCGACGGCTTCGAACATCGGTAGTGCCGCCACCATAACGGGCAATCCCCAGAACATTCTGATCGGGTCAGTCTCAGGCATTTCCTATCGCGACTTCGCGGCACACCTTGGACCAGTGGCGCTCATCAGCCTGTTCGTGGATTGGGCGCTGCTCCATTTGATCTTTCTGCGGAACGATGCCGTAGGCGCACAACCATTAGCTGACAAAACGGAGCTGCAACGTCGACCACCCGAAACCTACCTGGCATGGCCACTGACGGTCACGCTCGCCGTGTTAGCCGGCTTCCTGTTGGGATTCTCGCCGCCGCTGGTCGCCGCCGCCGGAGGAGCGCTATTGCTGGTGCAGCGCCATCGGGAGCCAAGAGCGATCTACGGCGATGTCGATTGGTCGCTGCTCGTGCTGTTTCTCGGCCTGTTCCTCATTCTGGGCGGAGCCGAGCAGGCTGGAATCACCCACGAACTGCTTGGTTTCGCGGAGCGCTTAAATTTGCACAACACAGTGATCTTCGCCGCGGTTGTGACGTTGCTATCGAACCTCGCGAGCAACGTCCCGACCGTGATGTTGTTGAAGGGGCTGGTGCCGCAGTTTCACGACGCGCACAGTGCATGGCTGTTATTGGCAATGTCCAGTACGCTGGCGGGTAATCTCACCATTGCGGGTTCGGTGGCCAACATTATCGTGGTGGAAAAAGCTCGGGGGGAGGCCCACGTCAGTTTCATGGAGTATATGAAGATCGGCGCACCGGTAACCGTGATCACGCTGACGATAGGGCTGCTATGGCTGCATTTTGTGCATTACTGAGGAATTGTGTTTCCAGACTACCGGGGACTGCAAATCATGGTGACACTTCGGTGGACGAAGGGCTGAATCGTGAGTTTATGAATTCTCATTATGAGCACGCCTTTGTTAACGCAAGAATCTGCTTTCTTCATGACCACGCGCAAACATGTGCTTCGCGCCGCTCGTGATGACAAACCCGACGCCAATATCACTATTCTCAGCAGAAAAAAAGGGAGCGCCGGATGCTCCTCCCTTCGCGAACGCTGTGTCGCAGCCACTACTCCACGTACGGCTGCCAGGTGCCGTTATCTTTTTCCATCAAGACAATGCTGGCCTTAGTGGGTGGCGTGCCATAAAAATCCGCTCCATAAGACTTGATTAGGGTGGCGCGGTCCCAACTTGAAAAGCTCTTTACGAGGCTGCCAGACGCGTCAAACTCCGTTCCCAATCGATTGGGTTCCCACTTCCAGCTATATTCCGCGCGCGCCAGATGCGGCTTGATCATGGTGACATTGGAAACGTCCACCAGCTTGCGCTCAGCCAGTGGAACCACATACGTAACCGTCCCATCGCGATTGTTAGCCTTCTCCACACCCTTAATGGTGCTCAACAACTTCTCGCCCGCGGGGGTCAGAGCGACGATCAATGAACTGTAACCCTTCGGCTTGGTAATAATGACGCCAGCCTTCGCCAGCAGCTTGTAGTGCGGATCCATTGGTTTTTCGTTGACGTTGGAGACCACGGTACCGGTGCTGAAGCGAATGGTGGCTGGGCCCTGAGCGTCAAGTATGCCGGTAACCGTGCTGGTCGCAACCGGTAGGGTCAGGACGTCACGAGCGCCTTTCACAAAGTAGAAAATGGTTCCACCAACAACCAGGATCAATCCCGCGATCAATAACAAAGGAACAATGCCGGAGGACTTTTCCTCCATCGCGATTTCCGCGGCAAATAGTTCGGATTGGTTGGAGACTGGGGGAACGGGTTGCGCGTTCGCATCCTCGCTGGTTTTCGGTTCAATGACGGTCGGCATTGCTAACACCTCCGATGCGGACATGCTGGCAGCCGCGATTACCAAGGCAAGCCGCTGGGGGAGGGCTCACACAATGGCTTCGCAAGCAGCATGGGATCTTTCCCAGGCCGGACTGTGAGCAGCCGTAAACAATTCCAGTATGGACCCTATAAACAGGGACGCAGTGAGCGTCATCACTCCGCAGTGTGAGGGGTGAACCAGGGATTAGGCGCTAGGGGCTAGGGTCAGTGATGAGTGGTTGGTGTTTAGCGTCAGCATGGTTTGCGAAGAGCGATGTTCTATCTCCTATTCACTATTCACTATTGCAGCACGTGACATGAATACGTCTTGATGACCAGCCATACTTTTGCCCCCGTTTTGAGTTCCAAGGACTCTCGCGCTCCGAGCGTGAGATGCACTTCAAAAACTGGTCCGCAACTTACAATTGCAATCACTTTCATATCGCGCTGTTCGAGCGACGCGATCGTGCCGTCAAGAACGTTGCGCGCACTGAGTCCGTGCGGCTTGGAGGAAGCCAGCAATATGTCTCCAGCGCGAATCCCGACGCGTAACGGTAACGAAACATTCACGCGAGAGAGCGGAACCTCCAGATCGAGGGTTGAATTCACAATGCGGCAGGTCATGGTCCCGTATTCAGGATGCGAGCCGATTACCGAGCAATCGAAGATATTCTCGAAGCCGGCAAGCTGCGCAACGGTTTCAGATTGTGGGCGCTGCATCACTTCGTGCGGCGAACCCCGCGCAATAATGCGGCCTTCATGCAGCAGTATCGCACTTTCACCCAAGGCAAAGAGCTCTTCCCGATCATGCGTAACGTAAAGGATCGGAATCCTATTCCTGTGGTTCCAGGCATGTAGATCATCCAGAATTCGGGCTTTCGTGACCGCATCCAGCGCGGTGAGCGGTTCGTCCAGCAGCAGCACTCGCGGACGTGTCACCAGCGCACGCGCCAGTGCCACCCGCTGGCGTTCTCCGGCGGAAATTTCGGCGGGGCGCCGTCGCATCAGTGAGGAGATACGGAACGATTCCACCAGCTCAGCGCTACGGGCGTCGCGATCGTTCTTGTTGAGCGTGGCCAGGCCGTACTGCACATTCTGCTCGACCGTCATGTGCGGAAAGAGTGCTAGCGATTGCAGCAGATATGCGACCGAGCGGCGGCTTGGCGGAAGATTCACACGTGACTCGGAGTCGAAGACGACCGCTTCACCAATCGCAATCGTTCCTTCATCTGGCGTCTGCAGCCCCGCGATGCAGTCGAGCGCCGTGGTCTTTCCTGCACCGGAGGCTCCGAACAAAATAGTGAAGCCGGCCCCCACTGCGAGCTCGACGTCGAGCGCGAACTCCAAGTCTGTTTCGCCGCAAAACGATTTTCGTACCCGCGCGGTAAGTTGCTCGCGAGGTGCCGATGTGGGCGGGTCGCTCATCTCCACTCCCAAACATTCCAGCCGCGCCACCGACGCAATGCGTAAAGAATTGCCAGCATAGTGAAGCAGAGCAGTAGAAGGATGAGTGCTGTGCGGTTGGCGGTCGCGTAGTCGAGCGCTTGCACCTGGTCGTAAATCAGAATGGAGACGGTCTGGGTTGCGCCGGGAATGTTCCCGCCGATCATGAGTACTACGCCAAATTCTCCCAAGGTGTGCGCAAAGCTCAGCACTAGCCCAGTCAGCACACCCGGCAATCCCAAAGGCAGCACGATACGCCAGAATGTGCGCCACCGGGACGCGCCCAGAAGCGCGGATGCATCCAGCAACGTTCGGTCAATCGCAGCAAAGGAAGTAGCCATGGGCTGCGCCGCGAATGGCAGGCTGTACAAAACTGATCCCAGTACAAGGCCCTCGAAGGTAAACGCCAGGCTGTGCCCGGTGACCGCCTGATACCAGCGTCCCAACGGGGTAAAGGGACCGACAGCAACCAGAACGTAAAAGCCCAGAACCGTGGGGGGCAGCACGATGGGCAGCGAGACAATCGCCTCCACCAGAAACTTCCAACGGTGGCGAGAGAATGCCAACCAGTACGCCAAAGGAATGCCGATGACGAGCAGGATGGCCGACACTATGATGGCTAAGCGCAGGGTAAGCGTGAGTGCTTGAAGGATCATTTGCGTGAAGGTACGCGAAAACCGTATTGCACGAGTACTGCGGCACCTTTCGGGGAAAGAACATAATCCAGAAAAGCCTTTGCGGCTGGCTTGCGCCTGGAAGCCGAGAGCACCGCGACGCCCTGCTGCAACTCGGGATAGGAATCGGTCGGCAACTCCCAGTATCGGCCGGAGTCCTTCATCGCCGGAGATTCGGCCAGCGACAGGGCAATAAGTCCGGCCTCGGCGTTGCCTGATTGCACGAACTGCGCCGCTTGGCTAATGTTCTCACCGAAGACCAGTTTACTGACTACTTTGTCCTTCAGTCCGAAATGCTCGAGCGCTGCCATTGCAGCCCGGCCATATGGCGCGTGTTGTGGATTGGCGATGGCGATGCGATGTATTGAAGGCTGGGCAAGCAAATCCATCTTAAGCTTTTGCGGATCGAAGCTGGAACTACTTGGAACCCACAGCACTAGTCGGCCGATGGCGTAGGTACGCAGCGAAGAACTCTCAACTAGGCCCGCGCTGGCGAGTTTCTGCGGATACTCCATGTCCGCGGAGAAGAACACATCATAAGGAGCGCCTCCTTGAATCTGCGAATAGAGGTTTCCCGAGGAGCCAAAAGAAAGCGATACCTTATCGCCGGTCTTCTTCTCGAAGCGCAAGGCTAGGTCCTTCAAGGCATAATTCAGGTCGGAGGCGGCCGCAACGGTAATATCTTGTGCGTCCGTCGCCGAAACCGTGGTGATCAGAAGCAGAAGCAGGATCGTCCGCATAACGTCGCCCGAGAGCAATGGAGACCACGTAATTTGTTATTCAGCTTACACGAAATCAGGAATTATCTGCGATTTTGAGCGATTTCAGACCGAGACTTGGTCGACGATTGTTCCCGAATGCGGTATTGCCGGTTCTGCGCTTCTCTCGCCCAACCAGTGTTTGCAGGGGCTCCCGCTCAGGGCTAGAACTATCCCGCCGGTGCGACTAGTGTTTGACGACTTTTGCCCATCGGGCGAAGCATAATCGACACTGCGGAGTCAGATCTTTTGTCTCGACTGGGACCAGGCCCGCGATAGCGAATTCTCTATCGATCGGCAGAGTAACTTAGCTTACCCCACGAAAATGCTAGGGAACGCCCCCGTTCCGTGGTTTCTCGCTTGACCAGATCACGCTTTTCTGTAACAGTAACCGAGCGCGACTCCTTTTGGAGACCTGGCCATGCAGCAACCCAGCTGTTTTCCAACGGTAGAATTCGATCGCAGCAAACTGATGATACGCATTGAGGTCACGCTGAACGCCGATCCCTCGGCCATAAGCCCCGTGGTTGAAGGCATCATGGAGATGGCGCGTAGGCTTGAATGCGCCGCCGGAAAAGAATTCGAAATCGAAACCGCACTGCGCGAAGCCCTCGCCAACGCTATTGTTCACGGTTGCAAGAACGATCCCACCAAGAAAGTCCAATGCTGCGTAGGGTGCGACGAAGAGCGCGGCATGTTGATTGTGGTGCGCGATCCAGGCGGCGGCTTCGATCCTTTTGCCATTCCCGACCCCTGTCGAGGGGAAAACCTATTCTCCAACCACGGCCGCGGCATTTATCTCATCAATCAATTGATGGACGAAGTGAAGTTCGAGCGCAACGGCACCGAAATCCACATGCGGAAGTATTAAGAGCAACTAGCAACTGGCGATTAGCAACTAGATTGCCGGGCCGGTTCCTTGCGAGTTGGAGGAGTACGTGTGCGTCGAAGTTGTACGAGAAGGTAGATTGCCGCGGCGGCCATCAGCGGCGAAGACCAGAATCCAGGCGCAGGCCGGGGAAACGTGACGGTGCCAACCGTCTGGCCGAAGATTGTGGCGAGTGTGTGCCCGGCGGCATTCAGCAACATCAAGCCAGCAAAGAAGTATGCGAGTCCCCGGATCCAGCGAGCGCCCTGAAACATTGCGACTGATAGCGCCAGCAAAACGACACAAACCACAATCAGTCCAGTGAGCCAGTCGCGAAATTCGAAGGTCGGCATCGGCCACCAGCCCAATCTCGCGCGCAGTGCTGTCACGGTGGGGTTGTAGACATCCAGAAACCCGGTGGTGGCCTCGTCGGTTACATGCACCGCCAGCGCCAGACACAACAGGACCCAAGCCCAACCGAGCGAACGGTACTGCGGATTCGAGGCACGCATAGGTGCACCTCCTCGGCATCGATTGATGCAAGTACGTTCCAACTCTGGCTGAGGTTCCCGCGATCACCCCAACTGGAAAAAGGGCTGCCAGGGTTCGACAGCCCTCGTGCGGCCGATAAACGAATCGCACTCAACGCAATTCTTCGACGACTTTCTTGATCCGCTCGAAGGCCCAGAAGATCTCTTCGCGTGTAATGACCAGCGGAGGCGCGATGCGGATGACGTATTCATGGGTCTCTTTGCAGAGAACCCCGAGCTTCTTAAGGGCTTCGCAGTATGGGCGCGCCGCAACGTCCAGTTCAATTCCCATCCATAGCCCCTTGCCGCGAACTTCGCGAATGTGCGGGCTGCTCAAGGTTTTCAACTTGGCGAGGAAGTAATCACCCAGTTCGGCGGAGCGCTGAACCAAGTTCTCCTCGACCAGCACGCGCAAGGCAGCACGAGCAATCGCGCAAGCCAGTGGATTACCGCCAAAGGTGCTGCCATGGTCGCCCGGGTGAAATACTCCCAAGACCTCCTCCGATGCCAGCACTGCTGACACCGGATAGAAACCACCTGACAGGGCCTTGCCAATGATGACGACATCCGGAGTGATGCCTTCATGCATGAAGGCGAAGAGTTTGCCGGTACGGCCCAAACCAGCCTGAATCTCGTCGGCCATCAGGAGCACGCGGTTCTCGCGGCAGATGGCAGCGGCCTCCCTGAGGAATCCTACGGGCGGGATGATGATGCCGGCCTCACCCTGAATCGGCTCCACCAGAAAGGCGCAGGTATTGGGCGTGATCGCCTCGCGCAAAGCCTTTACGTCACCGAAGGGGATTACCTTGAATCCTGGCGTGAACGGTCCGAAGCCGTCGCGATACTGCTCATCGGTCGAGAAACTGATAGTAGTCACCGTGCGCCCGTGAAAATTGTTGGCGCAGGCGATGATTTCCGCTTTGCCATCAGGAATGCCTTTGAGCTTGTAGCCCCACTTGCGAGCCGCCTTCACGGCGGTTTCCACTGCCTCGGCGCCCGAGTTCATGGGCAGGGCCATCTCGAATCCCGCCAGGTTGTGGAGATCCTGATAGAAGAGCGGTAACTGATCGTTGCGGAAGGCACGTGAGGTCAGCGTAACCTTGCGCGCCTGCTCGATCATGGCTTTCAAGATTTTGGGATGGCAATGTCCCTGATTGACGGCGGAGTACGAAGCGAGGCAATCGAGATAGCGAATCCCTTCCACGTCGTAAACCCAGACTCCTTCGGCGTGCTCGACGACGACGTCGAGTGGATGATAATTATGTGCGCCGTATTGGTCCTCGAGCGCGATCAGTTCGCTGCTTTGCGATTGTTCTATGATTTCCATAAAGTCCCTCAACTTCCTAATATGATTTCTACGTTACCCGCTTCAGGGGTGACTCACCGCGTTACTGAGCGTTTGAAATACGACACTTCCCCAACTATTCCCTGCTATAGCGGGGATGATTGCAAGCGCGTACCCAGAAGCAAAACTACCAAGAAAACCAGATACACCCTGACCGAGAGCGGCATGGATCAGACCATTGAAAAAACCGAATCCCAATGCGCCGGGAGTGAGCCAACCGTGGCCCTCATGTCCGACGATACGGTCCAGCCGATTCGCAAAGAAAACGCCGTAGAGAGCTTCGAAAAAGCCCCACACCGTCGCAGTTGCGGCTATGCCTATGAGGTTTAGCGGGAACTTCGAAGCCAGGGAGAGCCGCACAGCTAGGTGACGGCGCAGCGGCACCCAAAGAGGCTGTCCCATCTGTAAAGAGAGAGCAGAGTCATAAACGATGGCGAAGAGCACGGCAATCGCTGCTGACTTGAGAACACTGCGTGAAGTGAAGCCATAACTCGACAGTCGTTCGCGTCGAATCGCCATTAATATCAATACCGCTAACCCTTCCGCCGTAAATTGGAACAGGGCCAGGACAAAGACCTCTCGCATCCCGCCAAGACGTTTGAGAGCGGGGATGATCGCGGGAATGCTGAAGCCGCAGATTAATGTAAAACTGACTGCAATCGTGAGGTCCACGGCCGCAGAAGAGCGCGTCGCGGTCATGATTCGATACCTTGGGCAGTGCTCATGGCTCCTCGCTCTATCCGTCCCAAAGCATCGTCAGCAAAGCCATTCTCACGTACAGCCCATTCGCTGCCTGCCGGAAATACAGAGCGCGAGGGTCGTCATCCACTTTCTTGTCCAGTTCCACGGTCCGGGGCAGAGGATGAAGAATCATGGCGTTGGTCCTCATGCGCTCTAGCACGCTGGAGTCGATGGCATAGCGATAGGGTCCCCTGAACCGGTCAGGGCGGATGCGAGTCTGGTAAATGACATCGACTTCCCCGACTACGCGATTGATATCGGACTCCAGCTCGTAGCGGACACCATGGCGGTCGAGATACTGTAGAATATCGGGTTTCATCTGCAGTTCGGGCGGACTTACGAAGAAGACTTTCACCCGCTCGAATTTCGCCAGCAGGTAGGCCAGGGAACGCACGGTGCGGCCCCGATCGAGTTCCCCGATGAAGGCCACGCTCAGTCCATCGAGCGGACGCTCCCGGTAAATCGTGTACAGATCGAGCAAAGCCTGGGTGGGATGTTGGCCGCCCGCGCCATCACCCGCATTGATGATCGGCACCGGCGAGACCTTGGCGGCGCGGCTGGCCGCACCAGCCTCATGATGACGAATCACGATAACGTCGCAGTAGCTGCCAATGATACGGATGGAATCCTCGACCTGTTCGGCCTCGATCTCGGAGGAAAATGCACGAGCGTGTTCGGTGGAGAGAACGCGTCCTCCCAACCGATGCATGGCCGCTTCAAAGCAGAAGCGGGTCCGGGTGGATGGCTCATAGAAGAGGCTGGCCAGAATTCGATTCTGATAATCCAGTGTTCCACCGCGCGCGACAATTCGTTCCATCAGCCGCGACCGGTCGAACAATTCCATCAACAATGGCACTGTGAACTGTTGCGACTCGACCACGTGCTTCAAGCTCATACGCGAACGTCCTGGCTTTGCGTCCGGCAGTCTACTGCTTCGGTCCGTCGTTAACATGGCTCACCGGCTAACCGGCACCTCAATTTCTTGTTCTTGCGGCACAGGCCTGCGGCCTGAATCTGTATCCGCCACGATGTGCGTGCCCAAAGAGCCCTGCACTGCTTCGCACAAATGCTCATACGAGGTAATCACGGCTTCCCTACCTCCACTGCGCAGGAAGCGTAGTACCGATTGCACCTTGGGACCCATGTTTCCCGGTGGGAAGTGGCCGGCACGCAGATACTCTTCCAATTGCGACGCAGTGACGCAGGTAAGCGGAGTCTGATTAGGTTTCTTGTAGTTCAGGAAAACATATTCGGTGTCAGTGGAGATCGCAAATAGACCTACTCCCAGCTCAGAAGCGAGCAACGCGGACGCACGGTCTTTGTCTATAACAGCCTCCACGCCCTGCAAGCGTCCCTTCACCCGCATCACGGGAATGCCTCCGCCGCCGCTTGACACCACCAGCACTCCGCAATCAACTAACGAGCGAATGACATCCAGTTCCACAATCTCGATCGGCTCTGGCGAAGGAACCACCCGACGATAGCCGCGGGCAGCATCTTCAACGATCTGCCATCCCAGCAGGCGTTTTTTCTCATCAGCATCTCCCCGGGAATAAAACGGCCCGATCGGCTTGGAGGGATGTTGCATCGCGGGATCTTCGGGCGAGACTACGGTCTGGGTCACCAGGCTCACGACAGGAACGTCGATGTCGGCTGCTGCAAGCTCGTTCTCTAAGGATTGGGAGAGCAGATAGCCGATCTCACCTTGACTGGCAGCCCCGCAAACATCCAGTGTCTGTCCATAGACCACGTCGGAAGCGCGCTCCGAGCGCAGCAATTGCGCGCCCACCTGGGGCCCGTTGCCATGCGTGACCACCAGATGGTATCCGAGACGGATGAGCCCAACGATCGCTTGGGCGGTGCGGCGGGTGTTAGCCAATTGCTCGGCAATCGTTCCCTCTTCTCCTGCCCGTATTAGAGAATTGCCGCCAACCGCAACCAACGCAGTCTTCGACATAAGGTCCTTACAAACGCTATTCGCGTTTCGCGTTTCGCCGGAGGATCCTAATTCGCCAATTGCCAAATGCTGCGCAATCCGAAGCGAAGGCCAAGGGCGAGAAGCGAAGAGCGGAATCCTTCTTACCTCACCAATTCCAGTCTTAGCCCGGGGGCGGTCTCGCGTTCTTTTGCCTGACGGTCTTCCCTCATAAGTTCCATCATGATCGCCTTTTGGGCGTGCAGCCGGTTCTCTGCCTGCTGGAAAACGAACGAGCGCGGCGAATCGATTACATCATCCGTAACTTCATCGCCCCGGTGCGCCGGTAGACAATGCATAAAGATGGCATCGGGTTTCGCTTTGGCAAACAACTTGGCATTCACCTGATACGGCTGGAAAGCATTCCGCCGAACTGGCGCCTCCGCTTCCTGTCCCATGCTTGCCCACACGTCGGTGTAGACGACGTCGGCGCCGGAAACCGCCAAGTTGGGATCGTTGGTGATGGTGCAGCTGGCGTCGGTCGCGCCGCAGCGTTCCGCCGCCCAAGCGACAGCCCCGCTGTCTGGCTCGTATCCCGGCGGTGTGGCCACCCATACCTCCGCCCCTAATTGCGCGCCCGCAAATAACAATGAGTGCGCCACGTTGTTGCCGTCACCGATATAAGCCACCTTCAGTCCGGCAATTCGGCCCTTGACCTCCAGCATGGTCAGGTAGTCCGCCATCGCCTGGCAGGGGTGGCTGTAGTCGGTTAGACCGTTGATAACCGGAATGCTGGCGTGCCGGGCCATGTCCACGACAATGTCGTGGGCGAAGGTCCGGACCATGATCCCCTGCACCATTCGCTCGAGGTTCTTGGCGACATCGTAGACCGACTCCCTTTTGCCAAGGCTGATCTCGGCTGGCGAAAGATACAGCGGATGTCCGCCCAGTTCCTCGATGCCCACGTCGAATGTCACGCGTGTGCGCAGCGATGGCTTTTCGAAGATCATGGCCAACGTCTTGCCCCTCAGAACGCTGGTATAACCGCCCGGGTAGGCCTTGACGTGACAAGCGACATTGAGAAATTGCATGATCTCCTGCGGCGAAAAGTCGCGAATCGAGAGGAAATCTTTCTGCAACATGCTACCTCCCGACTCCCACTAACGCCGGCTTGTAGGTCTGCGTGAACTGCTCCAGCATTGTGGTAATTGCGGGTTTGCCGATTTCCTGCACCTCGTAGGTCACGCGCACGCTGGGCTTGTCCAACTTGATGGTGCGCGCCAAGTCGATGGGCGTCGCTACCAGCACTAAATCGCAGGGGACGCGCTTGATCGTCTCCTCGAGTTCGTGCCGCTGGATATCGCTGTAACCCATGGCGGGCAGAACTCTCCAGAGGTGCGGGAACTTCTCAAAGGTTTTCTGGATGGAGCCCGCGGCATAGGGCCGAGGATCGACCAGCGCAGCCGCATTGTAGCGATTGGCTGCGACCACACCAGCTCCGTAAGGCATCTCGCCGTGCGTGAGCGTCGGGCCATCTTCGATCACCAGCACCCGCTTGCCCTTCACTGCTTCGGGATCGGCAACCGTCACCTTGCAAGCTGTCTCGATCACTTGCGCCTTGGGGTTATACAGCGCGATGTTCTGCCGTACCGTCTTCAGCCCATCGGGATCGGCCGTATCCACTTTGTTGATGATGAGCACGTGCGCGCTGCGGAAGTTCACTTCGCCGGGATAGTAGGCAAGCTCGTGTCCCGCCCGATGCGGATCGAGTACCACGATGTCGAGATCGGGACGATAGAACGAGGTATCGTTGTTTCCGCCGTCCCAGAGGACAACATCGCCCTCCTTCTGTGCCTGGTGAAGGATTTCCTCGTAGTCCACGCCGGCATAGACGGTGGTGCCTTCCATGATGTGAGGCTCGTACTCTTCGCGCTCTTCGATGGTGCAGCGATTCTTGTCGAGATCAGCCAGAGAACCGAAGCGTTGCGCGCGCTGCGCGATCAGGTCGCCATAGGGCATAGGATGACGGACCACGACGGGGTTCCAGCCGAGCTTGCGGAGCTCGGTGGCAATGCGACGCGAGACCGGGCTCTTGCCGCATCCGGTGCGGACGGCGCACACCGAGATGACCGGCACTTTGGCAACCAGCTGCGTGCGTTCAACGCCCAGCAGCCAGAAATCGGCTCCAGCGGCGACGGCGCGCGAGGCCAGGTGCATCAGCGTCGGATAGGCGACGTCACTGTAGGAAAAAACCACCACATCGATCAGTTCGTCGTGGATGATGTCTTCCATTTTGCTTTCTTCGAGTATGGGAATGCCATCGGGATAGAAATCTTCCGCCAATTGCACGGGATAGCGGCGGCCAGCGATGTTGGGAATTTGTGTTGCCGTGAAGGCTACCACGTGAAATTCAGGATTGTTTCGGAAAACTAGGTTGAAGTTGTGGAAGTCTCGCCCAGCAGCTCCCAGGATAAGCACTCTTTTCATAGTGCATAAAAAGCGTCATTAGACCCATGAGGTGGGGACACTTTTCTCCTAGCTACATGGTGAACCAAGCGCGAGTTCTGCGCTGTGAGAGGGGTCACATCGTCGTGAGACATGAGAGGCTGGGAGCCTGGTGCACCAGACCTCAGCGACTTTTCCCTCTCCAAGGCGTCTAAGTAGCAGAGGAGCTTGTATGAAAAGATTTTGTCTCGTGGCGATTAGCTTGATTGTGCTGGCGGCGATTCCCGCCTTGGCTGCGCCCGATCCGAGTACCGCGAAAGGGCCAGCGTTTCCGGGCATTCTGGCGAATGCGCGCTATGTCTACGTTGCCGCCTATGACGGAGACCAGTTCAACCCGAACCTGCTTCCCGAAGATCGGGCCGCGATCAATGCCGTGCAGAACGCCATTCAGGACTGGGGCAAACTGACGGTCGTGTACCAGCCTTCCGAAGCCGACATGATCATTCTCGTGACGAGCCGGCCTTCCGAAGATCTGATGGCCGTGTACGATGCGGGGCCGAGTGGCAGTTTTCTCTGGCGTGTCATGGGACGCAACGGTCTTCAGTCCGGCGAAACTCCGCTGGTCGCGCAGTTTGAAAAGGGGTTCGAGAGCGTACAGACGCACTAGTAAGCGGGACGCTAACCTGGGCAGAGGAAGGTTCGGACAGGCCCACCGAACATTTTCGACTCACGATCTCTGGCCCTCGACCCTGACTCGATCTCTAGTTGCGTCCTTTACGTTGCCGAGCGCAGTGATCCCGAGTTGGCCCAAAGGAAGGGCGAACCTAGGCAGCACGCTGCCGCGCTTCATATGTTCCGGTTCACGAAGCTAGCACTCGAAACCATCATGGCTCATCGTTGTGATAGTGGCACATGAATGTCGCAGCTGGGTCTCCCATAAAAAATCCGCAATAGTCTGAATGATATATGCCTCGACCGTCGGAGTATCTAAACCGTCCCATGAAATAGACGGCGGCAGTTTTACTTCTAACCTTTTGCCACACCTCTTCAGTCAGCGGCGTTCCAATCAGAGTGATGTATAACTCTTTTCCTATAGGAGCTTCCCCTATGTTGTTGTTCGACGTAATTTTCTTCAGCATCCCATCGAACCGAGAATTTTCAAGCGGTATCTTCTTATCATCTCCCGGAAAATTCGCGACGACTAGCCTGTAAGAGCTATCCAAAAACTTGGCGTCTGCTCCTTCAACGCGGTAGAACACATTTACACCCGGAGTTCCCGTATTGTTTTCTCGAATCAATTCAAATTTTGTAATATGCAGTTTAGGTCTTGAAGGTGCGCTCCAGAACCCAGGCAAGCGCCAAGCCGCGATTGAAATGAGAAGACCCACCACGCCAATGCAGCCGAGGATGAAGACTATTGATTGATTCCGCGTCAGTGAACGCCACTTCCGTTTTAGCCCATGCGCGTGCTGCCAGCAAAAGCCTGGCCCACCTTTGATAAGGCGCCGACATGGGGCGCCTTTACTGGTCGTTCCAGCGCAGATCCATGGGGTCGTCGGGGGTGGTTTCTGTGGCGTCAATTCCTCAAATCCCGATCCTCTCCAACACAACGCCCTTTATGTCCGGCGATCCCTGCCCTCATCCGATTGGGCGTTCATGTAGGAGCGCAAAATGGCGTTAATACGGGTCTGGTAGCCGCTGCCTTTTTTCTTGAGCCATTCCACAACATCATGGTCAATCCGGATCGTCAGGCGGTCCTTGGGCTCCGGCATGGTGAGCTTCGCGGTCTTCCAGAACGATTTACCCAGCTTGGGAATATCGGAATAGTCGATGTCCGCATCACGCATCTCGCGCAAGCGTTTAAAGTCAGTCTTGCCCTTGGTCCGCGCCCCTGAGGTGGTTTGTGTAATCTTGCCTCTCATCGCGATGTGCCCTCCTTGCTGAAATAATCCGCCGCCGTTTGCCGCGCATCACATAGACCACCACGATTTCAATGTCTTCCATAAGACCGATCGCGAATATGCGGTCTTCACCGTGGCGGCTCTCTATTCTCTCGAACACCGGCCCGTCAAAAATCCTTTTGGCATCCTGAAAATCGATGTGGTGCTTTGCGAGGTTCGTCTGCCTCTTGGTCTCGTCCCACTCGAAAAGCATCCTGGCTCCCTAATGGACGGGTGTTCTTATATATGCACAATATGTACATATACTATCATAGGTAAATCGGGTGCCTCGGCGGAAAAAGCGGGTCCCTCCACTCGGGCTGACAACTCTGGGACTGAATGCCGAATGCTGATAGGTGAGGGCTGAGAAGAGTGTTCCACCTCACACCGGGGTGTGACCGCCATCACTTCATCTTGGGCCTTGACTGGTGAAAAATCGAACCATCGTTCGGTAGGTGCGGGAGTCTCTCACCCACCAGCACACGCAAAGGCAGCGTGTGTTGGGGACCCCGGTTCAACCGCAACGTAATTCCAGGGCCGCCAAGCTTAATAAGGAAGATGCCGCCGTCAGGGCTGCCGCTCTCTCCGGTGAGGCGCCAAAAAGAAAGGGCAGCAATGGCCAAAGGTTCGGTGCAGATCGTGGTCGAGCGCTGTAAGGCCTGCGGTTTCTGCGTGGAGTTTTGTCCCACGCACGTCCTGGCGCTCTCCTCCGCTTTTAATGCCAAGGGTTATCACACTCCTTACATGGTTCATCCGGAGAAGTGCAGTGGCTGCGATTTATGCGGCATGTATTGCCCCGACTTCGCGATCTTCGGGTACAAACAGCCGGTGCCGCCCAAAGAGGCCGGTGAAATTCCCCACCCAAGTAAAGGAAGCTTGGATGGGGCACCCGCCCCTCCACCTGCTGCCGAGGCCAAGGAGGACCAAGATGCACGCTGACCCTGCTGGTGTTATGACAGGCACACACTTCCTGGATGGCGACCACGCCTGCTGCGAAGGCGCATTGGCGGCCGGAGCGCGGTTCTCTTCCGGCTATCCCATCACTCCCTCTACCGAGGTCGTAGAGCGCTTCGCCGCGCGAGTGCCTACCGTAGGCGGGACATTCATCCAGATGGAAGATGAACTGGCCGCCTCGATTGCGCTGCAAGGCGCGGTTTGGGGCGGAGCTAAGGCGTTCACCGTGACCTCCGGTCCGGGATTCTCCTTAATGATGGAGCACATCGGCCTGGCCGTGATGACGGAAACCCCCTGCGTCTTCGTTGACGTACAGCGCGGTGGACCATCTACAGGATTGCCGACCCTGCCCGCTCAAGCCGACATGATGCAGGTGCGCTGGGGCTCGCATGGCGATTACGAAGTGATCGCGCTGTGCCCGAACTCACCGCAAGAATGTTTCGACCTGACGGTCACGGCTTTCAATTACGCTGAGCAGTATCGTTGCCCGGTGTTCGTCATGATGGATGAGGTGGTCGGGCATATGACGGAGAAGGTTGTGATTCCTCCTCCCGAACAAATTGAAGTCACCCCGCGCCGCTACACCACCCTTCCACCCGACGAGTTTCTCGCCTACCAGCCACGTGAAGACCTGGTGCCCGACATGCCGCGGATTGGCGAAGGCTACGACGTTCACGTTACCGGCCTGACCCATGACGAGCGTGGCTACCCTGACATGACGCCCGCCACGCAAGACAAGCTGGTAAGGCGGCTGCAGGACAAGATCAGGAAAAATATCGACAAGATCACTCTGTTCGAGGAAGAACAAATCGAGGGCGCTGAGGTTGCGGTAGTGTCGTACGGCATCACTTCGCGAGTGGCGCAGCGCGCCATCGAATTGGCGCGGAAGGAAGGCCTAAAGGTGGGCAAGTTCCGCCTGATCACCGCATGGCCCTTCCCCGAAAAGCAGATTGCAGAAGTCGCCAGCAAGGTAAAAGCAATTGTCGTGGTAGAGCTGAACCTGGGACAGATGGTGCGCGAGGTAGAACGCGCCGCTGCCGGCAAAGCGATTGTCCGTTTCGTTGGGCACGCTGGAGGCAGCGTACACCGGCCGGAAGACATTCTGCAGGCCATCATGGAGGTAGCGCGATGAACGAGTTGAGCGAACCGACTGTCCACAACCCAGTAGAACAATTCCTGCGGATGGACCGCATCCCTCACATATGGTGCCCGGGCTGCGGCATCGGAACCAGCGTCAACTCCTTCGCGCGTGCGCTCATCGACGCCAAGATCGACACCCGCAACGTCGCCATCGTGTCGGGTATCGGTTGTACCGGTCGCGTTGCCGGCTATGTCAAGCAGGACTCGTTCCATACTACCCACGGTCGCGCCATTCCATTCGCCACCGGCTTGAAGCTGGCGAATCCCAAGCTTAAAGTGGTGGTCTATTCCGGCGATGGCGACCTGTTCGCGATTGGCGGCAATCATCTGATTCACGCCGCGCGCCGTAACGTGGACATCAAGGTGGTCTGCATCAACAACCTGATCTATGCCATGACCGGAGGACAGACGGCGCCGACGACGCCGAGCGATGTCATCACTTCGACCAATCCTTATGGAACCTACGATCCATCGTTCAACCTGCCGTACCTGGTGGAAGCGGCGGGGGCGGTATACGTCGCTCGCTGGACGGCGTTCCACGTTCGCCAACTGGCGCGTTCCATGCAGGAGATGTTCGCGAAGAAGGGTTTCAGCTTCATCGAGGTCTTGTCGCCCTGCCCAACGCTCTATCAGCGCCGCAACAAGATGGGCGATGGCCTCGACACCATGAAGTTCTACAAAGAAGTCAGCAAGGTCCGTAACGGCGCGGCGACCAAAGACGTCGCATTGACCAAGAGCGGCGAGATTACCGTGGGCAAGTTCGTCGATCGTGAGCGCAGCGACTATCGCGACCTCATGCACGATAAACTGCTCGATACTCTGGGTGACGATTACGTGGAAACGGAGGCCTGTTCATGCCAGTAAATGAGATCCGTATTGCAGGATTTGGAGGCCAGGGCGTGATCCTATCGGCCATCGTCATCGGCAAGGCCGGCTGCATCTACCAGCCGGGCTATGCCACCATGACGCAGAACTTCGGCCCGGAGGCCCGCGGAGGAGCCTGCAGCGCGCAACTCATTCTTTCCGATACGCCAGTGCTGTATCCCTACGTGCCGCGGCCCGACATCCTGGTAGTGATGTCGCAGGAGGCATACGGATTGTTCGCTTCGCAGCTGAAGGACGAGGGCACACTCATCATCGAAGAGGACTTGGTGCGAATTGGCGAGTTGCCGGCAGGAGTGCGCGTCTACAGCGTCCCCGCAACCCGCATCGCGGAAGAACTCGGCAAAAAGATGGTGCTCAACATCGTAATGGTCGGTTTTTTTGGAGCCATCACGCAGGTAGTCGAGCGTGAGGCGCTGCGAAATGCGGTGGGCGATTCCGTGCCTCCAGCATACCGGGAGCTAAACTTGAAAGCCTTCGACCGGGGATTCGAGTATGGCGTCAGAGAGCTCACAGAAATCATCGTAAAGCAGGACACACAAGTCGCGGTCGCAACACTCGAAAACTAGCCTCATTCATACCTCATACTCAGGCCGGCAGAAGATCGCCGGCTTTTTTTCACGCAGTGGTCAGTGGCCGGCCTCGCTTCCTACCCCTGGCGAGGCAACATCCTTTGCCCGCCCTTCATCTATGGCACGAGAATGATGTCTAACAAAATAAGGAACAGTCGCGATGAAGACATCAGCAAGGGCGCAACGGAGCAAACCCGGCCCGGCCAGGCGACAAATGTTTCTCGCACGGGAGAAATTGGACACCGCGATCAGGACGCGCTGGTAAAGTCTTCTGATAGACTTCCCGGAACCAGGACAAAACGAAGAACACACTGGCGAACCGCAAGGCCGCAACCAGCTCCAGCGCGATACGGATATCGCCTGTCAGGATGGCAAACATCCGCAGCCGGAAGCTCAGAAGCAAAATCAGAACAAGGAAAAGGACGATCCGCTGGCTTTTTGATCGGCATGTCCATCATTTCGGATCGTGGAAAGAAATCACCCCTGCCTAGGGGCTCGGCTGGTTGTGGAGCGTGCGAGTGGCGAAGGTGAATCCTTCCGGCGCGACCGTCACTTCGCCCTGATAGGGTTGATCAATATCCGCGATGGCTACCAGTACTAGCGCAATCAAGAAGCTGAGCACCAGTACCTGCAACAAGTGAAAACGAAAATTCGGCACTCCGAAGAAGCAAGACGACGCGACCGTGATGATACCTCCCGCAACCAGGACCGCCCACAGAATGCCGGGAAGGGCTTCGCGGACCTGCATGGCCCGAATCCGACGGTATTGAGTCAATCCTCGTAACTCCTCCATGAGTTGGTAAGCCGCGATGGCGTCGGGTTGCGCATGTGCCTGACTCTCCCCCGCCAGCGTCCAAAGCTGGTTGATGATGATTCCGCCTTCCGGCGGCAGCTGTTCCTTCGACATGGCGGGCCACTCCCGTTTCAGGGCGTTGTCAGCGTAGCGAACGCACAGTTCCTGGATGGCCTTTGCGTTCGGGTCCTTCAGCTGGCTGGCGATGCGGAAGATGTTCACCAGCGCATTGGCTTCCTGCTCTTCGTTGGCCTGGGCCTGTTGAAACATTGCCCAGACGCCGGCAAGAGTGAATGCGAGAATCACCGCATAGGTGGTACCGATCACGGCAACCACGGCTCCCGTAAAGTCGTTGGATTCCTTGCGCGAGGGCGCAGTTGAGGCGCGGGTGACCAGGAAAAGAAACGCCGTTGCCGCGACAACACAACCGAGGATGATAAGAATGTTTGCTAGCACACTGATGTCTCGCGACTAACTTAGTCCAGCGGTTAACGAGCTTACACTGCTTTGGAAGGAAGTGGGAGAGGATTGCAAAAGGACGCTGGGCTTAGCTCAGGGTCAGGACCTTGTGCTCGGGACAGCGGGCTTGGGCGAGATCAATCAGGTGATCGATGAGTTCGGGACCGTGGTTGGCGTAGAAGTAAAGCGCGGCGATCTCGCGCTCCTGGAGCGACTTGTTGGGATAAAGAGCATTTTCGATCTGCGCGGCATGTCGGGACAGTATTTCTGTCCTTCGCAATTCGGCTTGCGCCGCACGTTTTTCCAGCCGGTCCACCTGGTGGCGCATCTTGCTGGCAGCACGCCCGGCAGCTTCCACCAACGTTGGATCCAGCTGCTTTAACGACTCGCTAATCCGCTCCATAGCGGCTTCAACCGATTTCCTCGCTTGCTCGATCTCTCCCTTCAGTTCAGCAGGCAGCGCGCGAGCGGCAAGACAATCGCGAAGCTGACACTCGCCATGAAACAGCTCGGGCAGTTCCACTTCGTACTTGTTCAGGAGCCGCTCGATGCGCGGCTCAATCAACGTCGCGCTCATGCGCGGAAGTATCGGCGTAACTCGGCCGAGCAGCTTCTCGTACAGAACGGCAGCCTGCGCGAAATACGCGATCTCAGCAGGGCCGCCGATGTAAGCGAGCGTGGGGAGCCAGAAATCCTGGAGCACGGGACGCAGCAGCACGTTGGCGCTGAAGTTCTCCGGCGCGGTCTCAATGCGCTTCTGTAGCTCGTTGGAGGAAACGGGCTTCTTCGCAATCGTGAAAGCCCCGTTCGCACGGTGCACCGGGACGCGGGCGCCGTCCACCAGGGTAAATAGCGGAGTGGATTCTCCGGTAACCTTGACCTGTTCGTGATAGCCCGCATCACGCAATTCTTTGTTGCGCTCCAGTACCGCCTGGTCGAGTTCGGCAGAGCGCTGCAGCGCGTCCACGAACAGGGGCACGGCGATGCGATGTAGTTCGGCGTCAGCAGGATCGAGCAGAATGAGCCCGTGATCGCGGAAGAGGCGAGTGTAGAGTTTGGCGAACGAGTTGGAGAAGGTGTCGCCTTCGGCGTAGCTCTCTCGCAGGTAATCGGCAGCCAGCGATTCGCCTAGAAACCTGGCAGCTTCGGCAACAAGTTGATTGGTGCCCTCCGCGAACCGGACATGCGCCACCGGAGAGCCTACAGTTCCAGCGGTATTGGCCTTGAAAGGCGCGAACTGAAAGTCGCGCGTCAGGAGCAGAGCCTGATTGACTTCGTCGAGGTCATGATCCTCCGTGGCCAGCCAAAACACCGGAACGCAATCGACGCCTTGCTTTTGGAATTGACCTGCCAGCGCCAGTGCCGAAGCGATCTTGAACAGCGACATCAGCGGCCCGCCGAACAGTCCCACCTGTTGGCCGGTGACGACAGCAAAAGCGCCATCGCGCAGCCGCTGAATATTGCGCAGAGTCGCCTCGGAAGCTCCCCAGGTACGGTTCTGCTTCTCCAGCGCGTTAGCAACACGAGCCTGCCTTTCGCGGTCTTGGGGGACGGAGTTGGCCGCCCTAGCAACATGCTCCGCGTCAGGTGCAGTGGGAAAAAACTTGCGAATCTCGGGAGAGTAGGAAAGGAAGTCGGTGAAGATGCGGGTCGTGTGTGGGATGGACGTAAACGAGATGCAGTCGGGAATCACGCGATGGTCTCCCGGCAACACTGTGTATCAAGGGATACGACTCCGCAACGTCGGGGTAGAGGAAGAAGGCAATGCAGCAAGTTGGGCATTCGCGTCACTCGTATGAGACTAACAGGCAAGCAAAAGGTTTGGATGATTCCCATGCAGGTGGGATGCAAGAATGGCTTAAGAAATGGATTGCTTTGCGCTGCCAGGAAGCACACAATCGCAGTCAGACTCGACGAGATTGACCAAGCTACTGCACGACCGGCACGAAGGGCCAAGCCGGTACCGACTCCAGGCGAATTGCGAGGAGACGACTGTATTTGAGCAATTGCAGCAGAAGGCGTGGTTCCCCTCACCGCAGGCTGGATTCGTGGGGTTTGCTGGGTGTGTTCGCGCTTGGCGTGGGATTGGAAAGATCGCTGGCGGCGCCAAGCCTTGGGATTGGACCCTGACTGTCGCGAATTTCGCCGCCTTGGCGTTGTACACATGCTGGTTCGGCATCGCGGTGATCAGAAAGCTGCCCAGGCGAAAAGCTCCGGAGTGATGTGTCCTGGCTGTGGCGACGGCCTGCTGAGTCGAGCCTTTGCCTCTGCGCATCTATATGGATTGACAGCAACGATTGACTTCCCTGCCCGAGGTGCTAGAGTGAAGAAGATCGTGGTTCACTTCGGGGGCGTCACGGCTTCGACGGAAGTGATTGTGGTAAAGAGGCATACCGGAGCGCATGCATCCGTAATCGCGTGCAAAAACACAATTGCCAATCAAAACCTGGCATACGCAGCTTAATTAATTAAGTTGCCGTTCTCCTCGGCTTTGCTCATGGGCTGAGAAAGGGCGTCGCACAGTGAGCTGGCTGCGAACTCTCCGCCTGTGAGTTCGCGGCGAGATTATCAGGCTGGCCTGGCTGCGTTTCTTGTCCGTTCTGAGCGTGGCTGGCGAGAGTGCCGGGTAACTCCGGCGCATGAATGCGACTAAGTATGTAGGCTCTTTGCTGACAATATTTTCGGACGCGGGTTCAACTCCCGCCGCCTCCACCAATCTATTTAATTGATTATTCGGTCCCGCCCTGCCTGTATATGCCTTGACACGTATATACTCTTTGGAGTATACGAAGAGGGTGGAATCTGTCTTCGAAATCATTGCGGAGCCGAACCGCCGCGCGATATTGAACCTCCTGGTCTCGTCACAACAGTCGGTGGGAGAGATCGAGCGTCAACTTCGCATGCCGCAGCCGACCGTGTCAAAGCATCTGCGAGTGCTGCGAGAGGCCGGTTTCGTGGAATCCATGGTGGACGCACAGCGCCGTCTCTACCGGCTGAAACCTAAACCACTTCAGGAGGTGGATGCGTGGCTGGCTCCGTTCCGTCGGTTCTGGTCCGCTCACGTGGATGCTCTCGAACGCCACCTCGACCGCATGGATCAATCAACACCAACGAAAAGGAAGACAAGGAGAAGACGACGCGGGCCAAACCGCGAACGTGACAAAGGAGAACCGAAATGAAGATCAAACTGACCAGCGTGTACGTCGACGACCAAGAGAAGGCCCTGCGCTTCTATACCGAAGTGCTGGGCTTCATGAAGAACGCCGACTTCAGCCAGGGCCCATTTCGCTGGCTGACCTTGGCCTCACCAGAGGACCCGGACGGCACGGAGCTGCAGCTGGCGCTGAACAACAACCCCGCGGCCAAAGCGTATCAGCAGGCGATGTTTCAACAGGGCCAGCCCGCGGCCATGTTTTTCACCGACGACGTGCAGGCCGATTACGAGCGTATGAAAGCGCGCGGCGCCGAGTTCACCATGCCACCAAAGGAGGTGACGGCCTCCAAGATCGCCATGCTGAACGACACTTGCGGCAATCTCATTCAGGTCACGCAGCTGATGCGCTGGTAGCGGACGTTCAGCAGGATGGAAGCCCGTGGGCGCTGAGGGCCGCGGCTTGAACGGCGGGCCGAAAAGGAAGAAAGGAAGAAGAAGATGACTGATCGCGAGCCGTACACACCGGGTCCGGCCAGCGGGGCGCAGGTACGAAAGGACGGAGAGAAGTGGACGCTCATTCTCGTCAGAGAGCTGCGCCACTCGCCGGAAAAAGTCTGGCAAGCGCTTATCGACCCGACGCATCTGCGCGAGTGGGCTCCCTTTGAAGCCGATGGGAACCTGGGTACGGTTGGAACGGTGAAGCTCTCGACGGTGGCAGCGCCCAAGCCGCAGGTTTCCGAAACAATCGTGAAGCGAGCCGAGGCACCGAGGTTGCTCAAGTACAACTGGGGCGCCCAAGATATCCGGTGGGAACTCGAAGCCCTTGGTGGTGGCGGCACGCGTCTGACGCTGTGGCACAACATCGATTGCCGCTTCATCGCAATGGGTGCCGCCGGGTGGCACATTTGTTTCGACATTCTGGACCGGCTTCTCGCCGGTCAGCCCATTGGACGCATCGTCGGCCCCGAGGCCATGAAGTTCGGCTGGCAGCGATTGAACGCCGAGTACGCTAAGCAGTTCGGTATCGAAGCGCCCGACTGGCCGCCTCAGGCGGCGCAAAAGTCGTGAGGAGGTCCGATTGAACTGGAACAAATGGGTTCGGCAGACCCACCGCTGGCTGTCCATTGTCTTTACGGTGGCCGTCATCGTCAACGGCGTCGCCGTGGTACAGGGGAAGTACACCTCCAAGTTGGGCCTCCTGGCAGTGGCCCCGCTCGCCCTGCTCCTGTTCACCGGCCTGTACTTGTTCGTGCTGCCGTATGCCACCAAGTGGGGCAGCGGGCGACGCACCGACTGAACAGGCGGCCGGCCACACGACGGTGGCCCGGAAGCGTGGGACTCGGCGGCGGCCACCGGCGTGCTCTGGGGCTCTCGTACTTCTTCTGGCGCCGTGGTGAACGAGAAAGATTCTGATGGACTTGGGTGGGCGCCCGGCGCTCAGTCTTAGTCTCGAATAGTAGGAGGCTGATTCTGCTTTGGTCCGGGGGGTTTTGCCTTTGCCTGCAACCATTCCATAAGCGTGCCTTCATCTTCAAGTTCGGGTCGAAAGTCTCGGATGATCGGAGTCCCAGGAGGCCTCGGCAAAGGAGGTTTTCGCTTTCCTGGGAACGGCGGTTTGACCGCGGCTTCCTCCTCGATCTCAGGCCTGAATCGCGTTATAGCGGGAGGCTCGCCGGGTCTCGGTACGGGCGGCTTTGCCACTGCCTGCAACCACGGCGTGGTTCCGCCATGATCTTTGGTATGAGGTGACTCAGGCCGCAGACCTCGGACAATGGGAGTGTCTGGAGGCCTAGGCACAGGAGGTTTTCCTTTTCCTAACCAGGAGGTAACCGCAAGGGATGGCCGAAGCTTGTCCCCAAATATGGGTTGATCATTCTTTATCGCCTGCGCTGCCGGAAGTCGACCGTCGTGGTCGACGCAAGTTTCTGGGTCCATGCAACCTGGCGCACTTTGCAGCGCCATGGACTTGAGAACCCGCGGAGACGACGTTCGGGCGCTGGCGCTCAGCACCGGGAGTAGAAGGCATACCAGCAAGGCTACTTTTTTCATTGCACTTTTTCTCTTTTCCTTTCGTGTTATCGAGTTGCTTCCGTGAACCGGGGTTTTGTGACCGGTGCCGCTGGAAGCTAGTGGCTTCAACTGAGAAATCGAGAACGAAAGGGAAAAGACGACAAAAAAAGTGAGCCGGTGGAAGATCCACGTTGCGGGGGGTGGCCCAGCCAAAGCAACCATACACGGCGGCCTGGGCACGGGCCCGATCTGGCAAAAGCGTTTCTACGGCTTCAATGTGTGCAGTACAGGAAAGCGCATCGAGAAGCTGCGCTAACCGGGCTCCCCGACGAGCGCCGGTTTTGCGTTCGGTTGGGGTGGTCCTGCGGCGAAGCGGCCTCGGTAAGGGTGAATTGTCAGGAGGCCGGTCAGGATAACGTATTCCGCTTCGCGATCCCACTCATTTGAAAATCGCGAATGAGTGGGGCACTCGGCCCACGAAGTCCATTTATCCGTCCTTGCTGGAAGAAGCAATTATCTATTGGCCTGCACGACCAAGCGACGCCCGCGCTCAAGGATATCTGTGGGAAATGGGCACGCTTTACGCGTTCCGGAATCGAGATGTACTCCCGTGAGAGAGGTCGCGGCAGCAATCTGATCGGTCTCGGCGTTCAGCATTTCGTGATACAAGCGGATCACCTTTTCGCGGACTTCCAGGATGCACGAGCGGATGGTGATCAAATCCCCAGCGAAGAGCTCGCGTTTGTAAGTGGTTTCCTGCTGTACGGTGGCCATTCCCCGTTTGCCGTCGCGCAAATACGACGGTTTGATCCCAATTTGGTTCAACAGATGCCAAGTGGCTTCATCAAATTTTCCGGTGTACCACATCACGTTCATGTGGCCAATGTGATCACACTGCCACGGGTACACCACCCCCCGGGAAACCATAAATGATTCTGTGGCTACTTCAAGATCGGCGAAACAAACATTCCGTGATTCATTCTCATTATTCATGAGTCCAAAGCCTTCCTTCCCCCTTTGCCGTGTCCACCGATTGAGCCGATTGCCCTCCGCGATAAGCGGGTCGACAATTTTGGTCTCGATGGTCGGTTTTTTCTAAAATTCAACTTTTTCCCGTTCTATCAGCCCCGCGCAGAGGCCGCGCTGTTCAAAGGAATGATGGCCAAAGTGCTAGTCGCTTTGACGGAGATCACCCGCCCCTCGCCTCGCTCCATGGCCACTTCTCCGTCTACAAAAACTATTCTTTGTCCGGCGCGTAAAACCTGTGCGCGACAGTAAAGCACCGGACCTAATGCAGGCCGCAAGAATGAGAACTTGTTATCTACTGTGATCACGTCTTGACCGTCCGCTATGACCGTTGCAGCCGCACCGCCACAGGTGTGATCCGCAAGCGTCATCGCAACTCCGGCGTGAACAAGTCCGTGCTGCTGTTCGAATCTTGGCGCCACGCAAATTCGTGTCTCACACCATCCGATGCCAAACGAGACCAATTCAACCTCAAGCAAACGAATAAAAGGAGCGCGTCCGAAGATGCGCTGGACGAGATTTAGCTGGGCTTCGCTCATGTCTGCTGTCATGCGCAATCACACCACTGGCGAGTTGCCGGCGGACTGATCATCTGCCAACTGATCAGCGAACGGCTTTCTTGCCCAAGCCCCGACGAGTCCGTACGACATCGCCACCCCTCTTTTTGCGACCACCTCTTCGCGCATGCGATCAGCCAGACTATCAATCTGTACTTGAGCAGCCGACGCAATACTTAATCTTTCGACCGTCGGTAGTAAGATACGCACCGCCTCGGCCACCAATTTGTAGACGGGACTATCTTCTTCGCCAGAGACTAAAGCATCCATTCGCATCCTTGGTGCAGGCAAGCCGCACTCAAGAAATAACGAATGCATCTCTAGCCCAAGTTCAGGGCGGGCTCCGCTGCCGCGCAATGCCTCCGCGAGCCACCGTGCCGCTTCATTAAAAGCAGGAACCGCCGGCCAGGAGCGGCATGCAGTCGAGTCAAGCTCCTGGAACGCCACCAACCCACCCTCGCGAAGGGATCGCATCATCTGTCGTAGGCTGGTTGCGGGATCGTCCTGATACATGAGTACGAACCGGCCAGCGATCGCGTCAAAAGATCTATCGAAGTGCATTGCAGCAGGATCGCCTACTTCGAAATCAACGTTGCGAATGTTGCGTCGAATCGCCGTCGCTCTGGCTCTTTCTACTGCGGCCGGAGACCGATCTACGCCCAGCACGTGTCCGCCCGAACCGACTAGATCGGCAGCAACGAAACTTACGTCTCCGCTGCCGCTGCCGACATCCAGCACGCGCATTCCAGTTGTTAACCCCGCGTCAATAAGAAGCTGCCGCGTATAGGGTGCGAACACGGCGCCTTGAAAGCTCAGACGATCCAACTCGCGAGAAGAGTGGCCCAAGGCATACTCGACCTGTGGGTTTGAGGTTCTCAATTCCGTACTAGACAAATGAAATCTCCCTTTTGAACTGCAATGAGGTTCCGTCTTCAGTGGTCAACTTCGCGGTTTATTGGTCCGTTCTGTGCTGAGGAACAGCTGCGTTACTACGCGAAGTAAAACAAGCTAGGCTAGCGAAGAGGCAGTCTCGACTTGTCATAGGTTTGTAACAGCTGTGTCAACTTTTCTTCCTATCTCGGCGGTGTCCAGGTTCGCGTCCGTCCTTTGGACGCTAACTCTTCGGCAAGCTCAGGGCAGGCTCTGGGCCACTGAGAAGTATGACGAGACTGCTGTAGGTTCTGATCATGGTAGGGACTTTGCCGCTTCCACAAATCCAGGCAGTCCCATTTCGTGACGTTTGTTGTTATCGTCGCCAGCCCAAATTCAACGGTAATAGGGGTGTTGGTGCGACAACCCGGGGACTGGAAGTGGAACAGCTTTCGACGCTATGCTTTCCGGGAAGCGGGAGTGGTCGAGATCGAATCCGAGTGGACGGCGAAGGATCGACAGCGAAGAATGTACGGTGGTCCGGAACGAATCTTCCTGAGCCCCGGTTAGCGTCCAAAACCGGGACGAACCTGAAGCACCGGGCCACCATCTTTCCGAACTGCTATCGAACCAGAAGAGGCTTCCACTTGCGGAGGGGTGCAGGTTACGCTGAGCGCAGCTAAAATAGATGCGAGAGTTGGAGGTGCAAATGAAAAGGCCCGTCCCGCTGGAATCTGCCTCTGCATTCATCGACGAGAAGATCATGGAACTTGGGGACTGGCGCGGGAAGATGCTCGCGAAAGTGCGCGACATCATACACCAGGCCGACCCTGAGATCGTCGAAGAGTGGAAGTGGATGGGGACTCCCGTTTTCTCCCACGGCGGCATCGTCTGCACGGGAGAGTCGTACAAGAACGTCGTCAAGATGACATTTGCCAAGGGAGCTGCGTTGAAGGACCCTTCAGGTCTATTCAACTCCAGCCTCGACGGGAATGTCAGGCGCGCTATCGACATCCACGAAGGCGACAAGGTCGACGAGGCGGCCTTGAAGGATCTCATCCGCGCTGCCGTGGCGCTCAATCTCAACCACCCCAACGAGTCCAAAGGCGGGACTCGCCGGGGACCCCGGGCGGGCAAGAGCAGGCCGAAGCCCCGGCGAGCGAGTAGCAAGCGGGCCGACTAGCTTCATCGCAGGTCACGGCCTATGTCACCTCCTCGCATAGGGGAAGAGCTTGGGCACCTGCCTCGGAGTAGGCTTCAACGAGTCCAGGCTGAATCACTTCTACCAGGCGTACCTCGACACGCTCTTCAAGTGGCTCAATCGTCGGAGTCAGAAGCGCTCTTCCAATTGGGAGCGCTTCAGAACCTCCGGTATATCTCTCCGCCTGATGCGATCGTCCTTCCTGACAATTGCCATACTCCATAGGCCTGCCAATACAAGAATGGCAGCATCAAGAAATCGCCTTGCATCATCACGCATCAACTGGAATGCTAGTGACCGAGATTCGCCGCAGAGGCTTTACGCCAGAACGAACCTGATTTTGAATCGGCCCGACTGATCGTTCTTTCTTTGAAAAGTTGTCACACAGGCTCTGAAAGGGCACTAACGGCGAGTGGCAGACAGCCCACTCGACTAACCGATCATCTTGCGTTGATCGCCGATGCGGCGCTCGCGTTCGTTGGCGAATCGCTCTACGCCTGCGAAAATCGAATCGGGATCGAGGTGCGCTTCCGCGATCACGTCCGGTTCGAGGCCGCCGCTTCTCCAGCAATTGTCGAAGTCGGACGTGAGTGAATACTCATCCGTCAACGGACCGAGGTTGCGCAGCGGCCACATGCGTCGCGTGCCCGTTGATACCACCATCAAATCGTAGCGAGCCTCGGGCGGCAACACGGAATCGCGATATGCTTGCGGCTGGCGATCGAACAAGTCCTCGCTGATCGCCGCGATCACCTTCACGTTCACACCGGCCGCTTCGAGTTTCGGCAGCACTTTCACCAGATTCACAGTGGAACTCGATCCTTGCGCGATCACGTAACCGTGGCGCGGCTTGTCCGGCGCGAAATCGTGGATCACGTACAGACCTTTTGCTGCAGCGCGCAGATCGGAATCGGCGAAATGGTTGCGGTCCGCGACCGCGAAGTCGGGACGCGCCACCTCTATTGTGATGATGCCCACGTGGGGATCGCGCGCCGCGATTTCCGCCGCCGCAAAATAGCCGGGTGCGACATCGTTGTAATCCCAAAAGCTCAAATTGATCACCTGACCGCGCGGAAACAGCTTCCACACTTGCGGCGCGAAGATGCCGAAGTGGGTGCGCGCGTCGGCCGCGGTTTCAGGACCGGAGTGCGCGGCGAGAATATGCAGCACGCCGACGCGGAATTTGCTGTCCTGATTTTGCTGACTCCACACACGCGCCGGAGTGTACATCAGCGGCGTAAACGCTCCGTACGTGCCGCTCAAAGCCCAAACGCCGGCGAATTTTTCGGGATCGACGGAAGCGCTTTGACTCACCAGTCCGATGGCGGTGGAAACATTGCCCGCTTCTTGAATGGGCGCTTTCAAGCGCGTGCCCACCGGATTGTCCGTGGGACTATAGTGTCCCCACAAACTGCCGTGTTCCACGTTGATCGACTCGGAAAGGTCGGCGGCCACCGTGAAGAACCGTCCTTCAGTGACGTAATTCATCCACTTGATGATTTCGGAGATCGCTCGCCGGGCTCCGGCCACCTCGCCCGGTTTCTTGAACAGCGCAATGCTAATTTGCTTCTCCGCACCCGAAATCGCATTGCGAATCGAGACCTTCTGCGGGTCTTCAGGTAGCGCCGCGACGCGCAGGCGATCGTCGAGGAACAGATCGTTCGAGGCTGAGATGCGCAACTTCACGTCGTCGCGCACGGTGTCGCCGATTTCCACGAGGCGATCGGCGAGGCGGTCGCCCAAACCGTTGCGGTCGAGCAGCGACATCACCACGTCGATGTTCGTCTTGAACTGGATCAATCGCTCGCGATTGTTGCTGACCGGGCCCTTGCGAATTCCTTCGAACTCCACGCCGTAATGCTTTTCGAACGTCTGCGCCAGCGCGACAAAATACTCCGAGTTCATCTTTAGCGCGTAGGGATGGCTTGCGTAACTCACCAATTGATCGCCGTAGCCAACGATTTTTCCGTCGGCGGCCGCGGGCCAGTAGCCCTTGATGGTTTTGCCGATCGCGACGATGGGGCGGCGGTCCTGCGCGTCCACTTCGTCCATCGCTCGCAGCGCCGCGGTTACTTCGCCGTAATCGTTACCGTTCGCCAGCGTGAACACGTTCCATCCATACGACGTCCATTGACTCACGAGATCGTAGCAGTCGCAGAACTTCGCGGAGATCACGCCGCCAATCTTCCCGCCAATCAGGCAATCGTCGATGCCGGCGTTGTTGTCGGAAAGCATCACGCGCAAACGCTTTCCCACTTGCAGCGCGAGCGCCTGTGTCTTCAACTCCTGTGCGTGACCTTCGGTGAGTGCGAATTCGCCTTCCAGCGCGATCACTTTCGGCGACTCTGGCGCGCCCGCCACATCCCAGAACGCCGCTTTGCCCGCGGCCGTCGCGATGCCGATGCCCGAGGGGCCTCCGTTCACGTCGTTGGTTAAGTCAGTGCTTTCGGCATGTCCCGCGAGCGCACGAATGCCGCGGCCTTTGGCCTGCGCGAACAGCGGATGCTCTTCCAAATCCGTTTCGCGCAGCAGCGTCTTCAGCGCGCCCGCGCCGCGCCGGAATCCCAACGCGTCGATCGGCAGCATCGCGACGTGCGGGTCGACGCGATAACGTGGATCGCCGGTCTGCTGATACTTGCGATAAAGCGCCTGGCCCATAATCATCCACAGCGCGTAGCACGTGGGGACCGAGTGGCCCGCCGCCATCATGAATTTGTCGGAGTAAGGATGCTTTGGCCGACGGTAATCGAAACGGAGTCCGCCGTTTTCGGGACCGACCAAATGCACCGCAACATTGTACGGTGTGTATGCAAGCGGTCCGCCGAGATGCCCAGTCTGCGCGTAATTTCCGAGCAGCACCAGGGTCATGCAGGTCATGTATCCAACGTCGTCGAGCAGCGGATCGTACGCCAAAGATTGTTGCTGGGAGGGATAAGGAACTACGTGAATGCGCGATGTCATAGAGGGCCTCAAAAATCATAGCACCCGTGAAGCAAAGGACTTCGTGGTCTCACGGATTGTTGAGGAAGCTCAGCCTGAAGGCACTCCCTATCTGAGCTTGAGCGCAAGATGCTCTATGTCAGCGTTCCGGAGATGTCCCAAAAAACCATCGGTATGAGGGTCTTATCTGAAATCCAGGTAGATAGTGAAAGCAGTATAAGGCACGCCGGTCCGCATGCGGAAAGATTTAGGGTTGCAGCTGTTGAAGACGATCCAGGTCACTTGGCGGTTGGTCGGCAATCGGGAAGTAATGCAGGTGCACCGAACAGATCAGTACGGACAAGTTGGCTTCTCGCCAGCGATCGGTCGGTTGCTGCTAGGGCGTTTGAACTAAGCCTCCGGCGCGGGGGATGCTGCAGCGTCGGTCGTCCCTCAGCCTATTGACTGTGTAAGGCTTGGGTCACAAGGAGGCTTTTGTGACCCATCTTCGAAAGCTGATGCTGGACGAGCTTCAGCGTCGCAACTACTCTCAGAACACGGTTCGTTCCTACATCCATGCGGTGGAGGATTTTGCGAAGTACTTCCACCGTTCGCCCGACCGCCTCGGGCCAAACCACATCCGCGAGTACCAAGTTCATCTGTTTCGCGATTGCAAACTCTCGCCGGGTACGATCGAAGGTCGTACTGCCGCTCTGCGTTTTCTCTTCGTCAAGACGCTGAGGCGACCGTACCTTCCCGATCACATTCCATTTTCCCAAGCGTCAGAGGCGGATGCCCACGGTACTAAGCCAGGAAGAGGTGGCGCGGCTTATTGCTTCCTCCCAGAACCTGATGCATCGCACCATGCTGATGACGCTGTATGCAACCGGCCTGCGCCGGGCTGAACTATGCCACCTCAAGGTCTCTGACATCGACAGCCAACGCATGGTGATTCATGTTCGCCAAGGCAAGGGTGGTCGTGACCGCGACGTCCTGTTGACCCCGAAGCTGCTGGAAACCCTGCGTGAGTATTGGCGCTGGATGAAACCTGAGACCTATCTGTTTCCGGGTACCGTGAAGAACTGGCGGGCAGATGTGCCCATCACTGCGAAGGTCGTGTGGAAGGCCGTGAACAAGGCTGGTAAGCGCGCTGGCATCAGAAAGCGCGTCGCACCGCATTTGCTTCGACACAGCTTCGCGACCCACATGCTGGAAGCCGGCGCCGACCTGCGCACCATCCAGGTTCTGCTCGGCCATGCCAAGATCAGCGATACTGCACTCTACCTGCATCTGTCCCGCCGCCATCTGCAGGCGGTTGCCAGTCCGCTGGAAGCCATCGAAGTGTCCAGCCCGGACGAGGTGAAGCGCTCCAGGAGACTGCGGAAGCGATGAGCCGGCCCGCCCTCGAGGTGGCCGACATCGTCCGCGCAGCGGGCGACAGCTTTTGGGACAAGCACAGGTCGCACTTTGCATGGGTGCATCGCAAGGTGCTCGATGCCATCGTTCGCTGCCGCACCGCGGCACTGGGCGGTCATCTCGACAAGTGCACTCGCTGCGGCCATCAGGCCATCTCCTTCAACTCGTGCCGCAATCGGCACTGTCCCAAGTGCCAGGGGAACGCGCGCGCCAAGTGGTTGGCCGCGCGTTCGGCTGAGCTGTTGCCCGTGCCTTACTTCCACATCGTCTTCACCCTGCCGCACGAACTCTGCTCTTTGATCCTCCAGAACAAACACCTGCTCTACGATCTGCTCTTCCGCACCAGTGCCGCTTCGCTGCTGGAACTCGCTCGCGATCCCAAGCACCTTGGCGCCGACATCGGATTCCTCGGCGTGCTCCATAGCTGGGGACAAAACCTCCAGATTCATCCCCACGTACACTACATCGTTCCCGCCGGAGGTTTGGCCCTCGATGGTTCCAGATGGATAGACTCGTCGCGTCGGTTCTTCCTGCCCGTCAAGGCACTCAGCCCTAGGTTCCGCAAAAAGTTCTGTGAGCAACTCTGGGAACTGTTCCAACAAGACAGACTTCACTTCCACGGTTCACTGCAGCAACTTGCCTCACCTGGCGCCTTCAGCAACTTTCTCTGGCAACTTGGTCAAAAGGACTGGGTCGTCTACGCCAAGCCACCCTTCGGCGGTACCGAACAGGTTCTCAACTACCTGGCCCGCTACACCCATCGCGTCGCCATCTCCAACCATCGCCTCGTGGCCTTCAAGAACGATCGCGTCTCCTTTCGCTGGCGAGACTATGCCCATGGCGGCAAGAACCGGGTCATGACAGTTTCAGCAGACGAGTTCCTGCGGCGCTTTCTTCTCCACATTTTGCCCAAAGGCCTGGTCCGCATCCGCCACTTCGGCCTGTTCGCAAACCGAAGCCGGGAAACCGCCCTCGCACGCTGCCGCGAGTTGCTCGGCGCAGTTGCCTGCGCCGATCGCCCCGAACCAACCAACCAGTTGCGTTGTCCCGCTTGCTCAGGCGCTATGCTGGTCATCGAACGGATGACGAGTGCTCAACTTTACTTCCCGTTAGACCTGAGCCCTACCCTACAGAGGTGCTACGTTGACAGCTCATAGCACGTCCAGGGTCCCCGACGTCTCTACCCCTGTCGCTCGAGAGCATGCTCGCACATGCCAGGGCGTCGTCCGCCCAAAAACTGTTCAAGTTCTCTCCATACGACGCCTGCTTACGCATGGCAGAAGGCAATTCTGCTCACCTAACCCACTCCCACTACGCTGTCGGTCGAGCTTTGCGCTCAAAACACTCCCAATTACCCAGTCGACGCCATTGAAAATGCATAGGTAGATCACCGCATCCGCCGCAAACGCAGGAGGCTCAGTTCAAACGTCTCTATCGAAACTGCCCCGGTCGAAAGAACCCGGCTCAATCCTGCCTCGTCTGCCGGGGCAGTCCCGATAGAGACCTAACGTTTAACAGGACCAAGGATCCGAGAGCGATACGAACCTTGGTCGATGAGTGCATTTCCCTGAAGGCAACAGCCGAGGCCAAGGCACGGCGACCGAAGCCCAAATCTTGCAGCGGAACGAAAGCAGAGGTATCCATATGCCGCGCGGCGCATTGACTAGTGAAGGTCCCAAAAACCAAGATCCCCGCCCATTGGCGCAAACGGCGCGCGATAAGGACGGGGTACCTGGCCTCCTGAGCTTTACTTCTTGGGCCGCGACTCCGGCGGCACAAGCCCTGCGAGGCGGTAGTACACAACGAGCTGGCCGTAGTGTTCTCCGCTATGCTCGATGATGCCGTATGCAATGTCGATAACGCGCGCTTTCTGCTGAGGGTAATAGACAACCTCCGTCATCAGGCCTTTTTCGCCTTTCGACTGGATGGCGGTTGCGCCATCGGCGAAGGATTTCTTGACGAATGCAACGATGTCGGCCTTGGATTTGTATTGCTCGCGCTTCGGATCTTCTGCCGCGGGAGGCTTCTGCCCCATCGCAGGATTCGTGAAGTAGTAGCATGAACCCGCCGCGTGCAGTAATTGCTCGGCGAAGCTCCGCTGCGCGGGTGTCGGCTTGAAGTCATATTTGTCCTCAGGAAAATCTTCGGCCAGCGCCGTCAGCTTGCGGCCAATCTCATTCCAGGAATCGAGCACGACTTTCGATTCCGGATCGGCAGGTTTGACGGCTGCATCTTTCTTCATCGTGTCCTGGGCATGGGCGGCAAATGCAAATGCCAGCAGGACGATAGCGAGAAACGATAGTCTTTTCATTTCTTTCTCCACGATTGAGTTTCGCGAATCAAAGCTTCAGTTTCTTATTTCGCCTGCGCCAGCTCCGCAACAACTGCGGCAACTTTTTCGAGTATCTCGTTCCAGCCCTCGAGTTGCCCGCTGTTCTTGGCGCTCTCCATCGGTTCATTTCCAATGAAAGTAAGCTTCGTCTGGCCGTTTCCTATGTCCTCAAAAAGAGTCACGTCGTAAGCACCCTCGATGGCCTCAGGTTCGATTCCCAATTGCGCAGGGTCAATCTTGTTTCCCTCCGGGTCAGAAAAGTACATCAAGGAAACAATCTTCTCGTACGGAACAATCTCGTGGTATTCAACCGCATTCCAGCCCTCCTGCCCATCCGGCGCCTTCATGCAGCAGAGAAGTTTTCCTCCTACGCGAAAATCCATCTTGCAAACAGGCGCAGTAAAGCCCTTCGGTCCCCACCACTGCATGATGTACTTCGGGTCTGTCCACGCCTTCCAAACCAACTCGCGTGGGGCATCAAAAACTCTTGTAACGACCATCCGCTCTGTCTCGTTAACGGTGCTTTTTGTCATCTCCGACCTCCTCTTTCTTCATTTGCTTTACAACTGCATCCAGTTTGTCGAAACTCTCTTCCCAGAATCGGCGATAGCTGATCGCCCAGTCGCTGACTGTCTTAATCGCCTCCGGCCTAAGCGTGCACACACTCTCTCGTCCACGCTTCGTCTTGATTACAATCCGCGCCCGCACCAGGTAGGCGATATGTTTTGAAATCATCTGCTGCGAGAGTGCAAACGGCTCCGTCAATCCGTGCACAGAGGCAGGCCCATGCGAGAGTCGTTGGATCATTGCTCGCCGGGTTGGATCAGACAAAGCCGCAAATGTTGTACCTAATTTATCCACAACCATATAGTAGTGGATTTTCGGCCGATGTCAAATGTGAATTTTGCGATTCGTGATTTCCGTCCCGAGTCTCTTAACCCTGACACCTGCGCTCATTGATACTCTGCGCAGGAGGGCGAGCCGGCAAGGGTTATGGCGCTGGCATCAGGGGCAGGAGGAATGCAGATTGTCTCTGGAACCTTCTCGGTGTCTCACCGCCCTGTTGGGCAACTGATCTTTGCCAGACGACTCGCTAGGGCCTACGCGGTGAGTGGTAAATCGCCAATGCGCTCACCGAGCCCGGATCAGTGCCGATATGTCGGCCAGTGATTACGAATGCTTTCTTTCACATGGCCGTAAAACGCCCTACTCGTAGATGTGGATTGGGGCGTTGTCCCCAAGTCGGCTTGGAGGAGATGTGGTCATGTTAAGCGCTTCTGGTGCTCAGATCTCCGCGAAGCCCGTTTCTTGACCCCAAGCGGGCGGGAACCATGCTCAGGCTACCTGCTGTAGATGACCTTTCCTTCCCGAATTGTGCAGGCCACCTTGGCAAAGTTCCGGACATCGCTGGCCGGGTCGGCATCGAGAATTACCAGGTCGGCGTCCATTCCTTTCTCCACCCGGCCCTTCGGAACTTCAGCTTGTGCGCGCTCCAGTCGTTCAGTCGAACCGGCCCTGCCTCCTGGGTAGGCGTAAGCGCGGAAGCTGCTCCGGCGCCATAGTTCTTCGGGTACTGGATCACGCATCGCTTGCGAGAGGAGGAAATCGCCGGATCCGAATCGATGCAACCTCCCGCTACAGATGGAATGATCGACAGGGTGTCGTCGGGCCTTACCGGCGTGTTCTCGTTTTCGAGATAACGGATGTCTTCGTCGTTCACGTACACGTTCACAAACTTGCGCAGCCTGCCATCGTCAGCAAACAGTTGTTTGCGCAAGTCAGGGTATCGGGAAGTCAGCTCGCCGAGAACCTCATCGACGGAGCCGGGGCGCAGTTCCACGATTGCCTGCTTATCGGTGTAATGGCGAAGCGGAGTAGGGATTAGCACCTTCATGTTTGGCAATTTTTGATGCCAAAGGGAGTCAGCCGGATTCATCGCCGCCGTAGCTCAGGGTGTCCCAGGACCCTGATTTCTTCGTCCCGAAATGACTTGCTGTCGTCCTCCGCCACCAGCTCGAAGCAGTTCGTCTCTGTGGCAACGCCATTCATAACGCTGGTGATGACGTAGGAGCAGCCGGTCCAGTGCGCTTCTTCCAGGTCGTTCAGCGACCAGTGAGCGGGATGCTGCGGATGGGAATGGTAGAAGCCTACGATATCCTGCCCGCGCTCGCGGGCCTCACGCTGGATGCGGACGAGCTCACGCGGATCGATGACGTACCGGTTGTGGGGCGAGTCGGAACGCTGGTTTCGGCAACGCACGATCGCTTTCACGATCTTGGAACAGTCAGCATCGAGCGTGCCCAGCAGTACGCCACAACATTCGTGCGGGTAGATTTCCTCGCCATGCTGGCGGAGATCCATCCATTCCGGTTTGGCGATCCTCAAAGCCATGGTTCTGATTGTTGCTGCGAAGCGTTCAGAGATCCTCCCAGAATCGCTCGTTTAAGTAGCGGTCGCCGCCGTCAGGAAAGATGGTCACTATGACGGAATCGCGCTCGACGTCTTCTGCCACCATAAGGCTGCCAACCATAGCCGCAGCGGCGGAGATGCCAACCAGCAGGCCTTCTTCGCGTGCCAGCCGCTTGATCATGGCATAGGACTCCTCAGTGCTGATGAAGATGTTGTCGTCGGCAACGGCCGTGTCGTAGATTTGCGGCAAAATGGAACTGGGCATGTGCTTGGCGCCTTCGATGCCGTGGAATGGCGAATCTGGCTGCAACGAAATGCAGCGTATGTCGCGGTTCAGTTCCTTCAACCTGCGTGAGGTACCGACAAAGGTGCCGCTGGTACCGAGCATGGCGACGAAATGGGTGACGCTACCCTCCGTCTGTTGCCAGATCTCCGCCGCCGTGCCGTGGTAATGAGCTCGCCAGTTCGCATCGTTGGAGTATTGGTCGGCGTAAAAATACTTTTGTGGCTGAGCGGCGGCCAGCTCACGCGCCTTGCGCAGCGCGCCATCAGAGCTATCGGCCGGATCGGTGAAAACGATTCCTGCCCCGTAGGAGCAGATAATCGTGCGCGCTCCGCTGACACGTTCGCCGGTATGCACAAGGTGACCGGGAAGCCTTCCGCGGCTCCCAACATGGCATAAGCAATCCCGGTATTGCCGCTTGTGGAGTCCAGAAGGGTCTTGCCAGAGCCAAGCTTCCCAGTACGCTTGGCGTCGGCCACGATGCTCGCCGCCGTGCGGTCTTTCACCGATCCGCCGGGATTGACCCACTCAGCTTTGGCCAGCACTTCCACGCCCTCAGAGTTTCGCGTGATGCGCTGGAAGCGCAATAGCGGCGTGTTGCCGATCCGCTGGAGTAGACTCTGCCCCAAAGCCTTGGAAATAGGTATGATCTTCCGGGCCGCCTCATTCATAAAGTTATTCGATGAAAAGAAGCGGGAAGCGGATGATCAATCTCCAGCAAAATTGGGGACGGTAAGCTGTGTGAAAGCAATGTGGGGCTGCGTGGCTTCCTGGCGCCCTCGCAGCAGTGCCTCTCATCGGGGTAGGCAGCATACGACGCGGTTGAGTGTCACCACATCGACGTCCCAAGGGGAGAGCCTCCAGCCGTCCCAAAAAACCGATGCTGCAAAGGCTACGCCTTCGGCTGAGGCACAATCCGGAGATAGGGCCGGGGCTCTTTCCAACCGCCGGGATAGACGTTCTTAGCCTCTTCATCCGAGACTGAGCCCGCGATGATAACGTCATCCCCCTGCTGCCAATTCACCGGGGTCGCTACCTTGTGCTTTGGCGGTCAATTGCAGTGAGTCGACCACACGAAGCACCTCATCGGAGTTCCGGCCGGTTGTCATTGGATACACGATGATGAGCTTGACTTTCTTGTCGGGCCCGATGACGAAAACGTTGCGTACCGTCATGTTGTCGGCAGGCGTCCTGCCCTCGCTAGTCCCCTGCGTACTGGCGGGCAGCATTCCGTACGGCTTCGCGACCTTGAGATCGGTATCGCCAATCATCGGGTAATTGGGTGCGTAGCCCTGCGTTTCCTCGATATCGTTGGCCCAGCGCGCATGGTTGTCAACAGGATCGACGCTGAGTCCAATAATCTTGACGTTACGTCGGTCGAAATCAGGTTTCAGCTTCGCCATGTACCCCAACTCTGTGGTGCACACAGGCGTAAAGTCTTTTGGGTGAGAAAACAATACAGCCCAGGAGTCGCGGATCCACTCATGGAACCGGATTCGACCTTCGGTTGTTTCGGCTTCGAAATCCCCAACGTTTCTCCTTGCTTTGGACGCTCCCCCAAAGAGTTCGTGGATTGCTTGTCGGTCTGTCGGAACCGGTGCTTGAAACGCGTCAACTGCAAACTGAACGCGGTGCGCAGCCCCAGATCGCCAGCGTCAGGCCAACCAGCCCCCTCCGACGAGCAGCACTTCGGCAATGATTCGCCTGACCAGGAGCAGCCAAAAACCTTAGTCTAACCATTAGTCTAATCATTTCAGGGTGAGGCCACTCGCCGACTCGTCAAGGCTGAGCTGTGATTACCTCTAACATCGAGACCTCCCGTTTGGACTGTTCCCGAGTGGTCGGGCCAATCGGAAGTTGGCCAGAAATCGGCTTCGGGGAGATGTTGGATGAAGGTTCGTCTGGTTGGCGGGCAACAGGAAATCGCACCGAAAGGGGTTTAGGAGGGACCATAAGATCGTCTCCGCCCATTCCGCCCATCCTGACGCGCCGAGCCAGATATTTACCAATCCACAATCCGATCCACATGACCTGCTGTCTTCTATCGGGCCAACTCGGCGCGCCGTACCCCGAGAATCCGGAGATTCAACAGCTCATCGCATCCGGTCACACCTTGAGCGCCGAAGAAGAGAAAATGGATACAGGAAGATTGTCCAGAGCATTTCACCGCTGGTGATGCTGGAGCTTGGTTGGTTTCCGACCAGCAGAAAGTAAGCGGTTAGGAAAATGCTGCAAGCCCGTGCTAGCATCGTGCAGCTTTTATTTCCGGCATTTCCATTCGAAGTAGCCGCTGCAAATCAATAAGGCACTCTTTTCCCATACAGGACAGCGCCGAACAGGAATTCCGCTTGGCTCTTGACGACACTACGGGGCTCATCGATGCCGGAAGAGATAAGGACCGTCTCGCGTATAACGAAGTGAGTGACCTGGTTGCGCACGATGTCCACTCCGCAGAGGTCATGGACGATTTGCTCAACACCATCGGCACGCGAGGCATTGACCTGGTTGAGGGTCAGCCCGAGCTACCTTCCTTGGCCCTCGAAGAACAGTTTGAGGAGGAAGTGGAGGGAGGCGACGTCGATCTATCTCCCGGCGCTCTTGAAAAGACCTACGATCCAGTGCGCATTTACCTGCGCGAGATGGGCATAGTGCCTCTGCTCACCCGCGAAGGAGAAGTGGACACTGCCAAGCGCATCGAGCGCGGACATCTGAGCGCGCTGAAGGCGCTTTCACGCTCGCCCCTTGTGATCCGACAAATCCTGGTCATTGGCGAGGATTTGAAGCGCGGCATACGCTCGATCAAGGAAATTGTGGCTTTCGATGAGGAAGAGATCACGGAGGAGACCCTGCAGAGCTGTGTCAAGGACATTACGTGTCGCATCGACGAGCTGCAGAAGCATTACAGAACAGCCAACCAGTTGGCCGAACGGCTACCAATCATTATGGGGAAACGGAAGGCGCGCGAATACCGCCGCTGCCGATTGAGCCTGGGCCGTGAGATCGTTCGGATTTCGCTCATCGTCCGCAACCTTGGTCTCAGCAACTGCGAGCGCAGACTCCTGATCGATCGGGTGAATAGAACCGTGGACATCATGCGCTCGCTCGACTGCCAGGTCAGCAAACTGGGAAAGAAGCTTGATAGCACGTACAGTGAAGAATTGAAGAAGGATTACCGTAAAGCCCAGCGGAAGTCTCGCGGCGACCTGGAAAGGCTGGAAACCGATGCCGGCGTGAGCTTCCAGCAGCTGCAGGGTACACAACGCGAAATCATCAAAGGCGAGATGGATGCGGAAGAGGCCAAACAGGCGCTCGTCGAGGCCAATTTGCGCCTGGTAGTTTCCATCGCCAAGAAGTATACCAACCGCGGACTGCAGTTCCTCGACTTGATTCAGGAGGGAAACGTAGGTCTGATGAAGGCGGTGGATAAGTTCGAGTACCGTCGCGGCTTCAAGTTTTCTACCTACGCGACATGGTGGGTTCGCCAAGCAATCAGCCGAAGCATTGCCGATCAGGCACGCACCATCCGCCTACCAGTGCACATGTTCGAGATCATCAACAAGCTGGCTCGTGTTTCGCGGCAATTGGTCCAGGAACTTGGCCGCGAACCCAGGGCGGAAGAGATTGCCCAGCGCATGGACATCCCGGTGGCCAAGGTGCGCAAGGTGCTCAAGATCAGGCAGGTGGCAATCTCGCTGGAGACGCAAATCGGTGAGGAGGGAGATTCCCACCTCGGCGAATTTATCGAGGACCGCGCTGTGATCTCTCCCGCCGAAGCCGTTATCAATGTGAACCTGAAGGAGAAGACCGCGAACGTGCTGCGCACACTTACGCCCCGTGAGGAGAAGGTCATCAAGATGCGCTTCGGTTTGGAGGACGGTTCGGAGCACACGCTGGAGGAGGTTGGGCAGTCATTTGCCCTCACCCGCGAGCGCATTCGCCAGATCGAAGCCAGGGCCCTGCGCAAGCTGCGCCACCCCTCGCGCTGCCGCCAGCTCAAGTCATTTCTCATAGACGTTCACGAATGACGTCCTAAATCTGTGCACGCTGGGAGTAGAAGTCGAAGAACGCCGAGACGGCTGGTGCATCCTTTCGGTGTGCCCCAGACACGCAGCCTGCTGCGGAGGGCTAACTAATGGCGGCGGGCAGCTGGCGTTGATCAGCTTCCCGATAGGATGGTTCAAACCATGTGGTTTTTTGCCGCGCAGATTTGGTCCAACCAGGCAGTCGCGATTCAAGAGCCTGACCCTAATGTTGCTGCTAATCGCCGTCGATTTTTGCGGGTTCGCGCTTGGCGGCGGGAGGCGCGCTTTCACCGGAGTTGAACTATGTCATCTCTAGCCAACAAAACCTGCGTCCCCTGCCGCGGGGGTGTGCCCGCTCTCAAGGGCAGAGACCTGAAATCGCTGCACCGCGAAGTGTCGCAGTGGAAGGTGCTCACCGAGCACCACATCACCCGCACCTTCACCTTTCCGGATTTCCGCAAGGCGCTGGATTTCGTCAATCGGGTGGGAGAACTTGCCGAACAGCAGGGGCATCATCCTGACATCCTGCTGGCCTGGGGCAAAGCCGAAGTCACGTTGTGGACGCACAAGATTGATGGGCTGACCGAGAGCGATTTCATCATGGCCGCGAAGATTGACAGGCTCTATCAGGATGAGCCCCGTCCGCAGTCTGAATCGGAGCACCGCGGGCTTCCAAAGTAGCCCCCCGCCAAAGCTCTTCGTGGTTCTTGGAGTACGCTAGGTCAACTTTTTTATGAGTCTCGCGCATGGTCGCGTAATCACCGCTGCGGAGATCGAGCAGACCGTCGGCCGAGAGTCCCGATTCAACGATTGCATCATTATGCAACGCACTCATTTGGGCAACGGCTAAGCCGCTTGGATTATCGCGGGATTGCATTCACAGAACAAGGCTTCGGCACAGGAGCACAAACTCAGGCGGTGCGCGAAGAACCGGGGCTGGAGGGTACAGCGGGCCAGATGATAGCCAAGACCGTTTGCGGGTTCTTGGCATTGGCTGAATTCTTGGGAGGAGCTGACGATCATGTTGGTGACACCCGAGAGGAACCGGCGAAATCGGGATCACACCTTCGCCCTTGCGGGCGGGATGGCAGCGGTGTCCTTCGTGGTAGGTTGGTTCTTCCATCCTGTTCTTCTCTTCCTGGGTCTCTCTCCGTTCATTTATTGGTTGGTTCGACGACGATGCGTGCGGCAGTTGAGGGTTATGGAACAACCGTTCCCCGATTCGTGGGAACAGGTGCTTCAGGCTCACGTCGCATTCTTCCGAGCGCTGCCAGACTCTCAGAAAGAACGATTCCGACAGCTTGTCAAAGTCTTCCGCGATGAAGTCCGGATCACCGGTATCGAGACCGAGGTCGATGACACCGTTCGGGTCTTGGTTGCCGCCAGTGTGGCGATTCCTATCTTCGGATTCCACGATTGGGAATACCGTCGCCTGGGCGAAGTGCTCGTCTACCCCCGCTCTTTCGGAGAGGAATATCAAACCATTGGGAGTCCCGACGAGAACGTTCTTGGCATGGTCGGATGGGGGCAGCTACGTGGTGTGATGATCCTGTCCAAGCCGTCCTGCTCGCCGGGTTCGATAATCCGTCCACCAGCTACAATCAGTCTGAGCGTAATTACGACGCTCGAGTTCCTCGAGCATCATTTTGCGAAGGTGGGTCATAGGTCATCTCCTTATGACCCCACCCTATCGCTTCATCTCGTTACAGCACTGCTGCTGACATCCGGCACGCGAAAGCGTCCGCCGCAAAGCGGCTCCGTTCAAGCCAACTTCGGTTCCGTGTCGAGGGGAGTCCGGCCTGGAGCATGCCGTCACAGTTCGGCCATGCGGGAGAAGATGTAGAAGGCCCCCACAAGTACGCCCGTGATTGTGCCGTGAAACCCGCCACCGCAGCCGACGATGCCAGGGCGTCCGTTGAAGTGACACCCAAGTGGTCCCGGTTACGCCCCCCCGAAGAAGTTCAATGCACGGCGATTTCCCCGAACCGCTGCTAAGGGCATTCAGGCAAGATTCATCTCGCCCAGCAAGTCACGATAGCGCGGGTCGGAGCGGAAGGGATCAAAATACGGCTCCGAATCGATGCGTGTAAGGTAAGGATCACGTTCGGCCAAAGCAGCTTGCAGAAACTCAAACATTCTGTCCGCCTGTCCGAGAGCAGCGTCGTAAACTGCAGAACAGAACGGCGACACATAATGTTGGAAGCTTCGCTGCGTGAGTTCCTCCATCAATTTTTCGGCGTGGTCCTGGGTACCCGACCGTGCGTAGGAAGCTGCCAGGAAGGCAGTCGCCAAACTGAAGGAAGGCGAAAGCTGTGCGGTCCTTTCCAGGCTTGCAATCGCCTGCTGCAGCAAACCTTTCTGAGACTGTGCCAGCCCCATGCCGAAGTGCACCAGCCAATAGTCAGGATAAAGGTCCACGGCTCTCGCCGCATGTTCGATCGCCTCATCGTATCGGCGACTGCAATAAAAAGCATGAGCCAAGCCGAAGTGGACCATCATCGAGAGCGGATCGGTTTCAAGCGCCCGCCGATACTGCGCCACCGCCTCGTCGAACCGGCGCATCGGTGTAAGGAAGTAGAGTGCGAAGCGGACGCGCACCAATGAGGGGACGGGATCGACAGCCATCGCCGCTTGAAAATTACGCTCGGCTGACTTCCAATCATATTCAACCGCGCCAGTGATAAGCCCCAGCACGCTATGCGCCTCGCTCAGCGTCGGGTCGATAGTCAGCGCTTTTAGCGCGGCCACCTTCGCCAACGGCGCCATCTCCGTCATCCGCTTGATGCTGAGGGCGCCGAGTCCGTAATAAAACACTGCTAATCCCGCGTATGCGGGAGCGTAGCTAGGGTCGAGCGCCAGCGTCTGCTCGAATGATTCCTTCGCTTTCGCCAGGCTCTCCTCGTTGTAACGCTGGTACCAATACAGTCCCTTCAGGTGATTCTGGTACGCTTCGATGTTTCCGGCGTGGTGTCGGGGAGCGGTTAGCTTAATCTTCAGTGCATTCGCAATCGCTTGCGAGATATCATCCTGGATGGCAAAAATATCTGTCATATCACGGTCGTAACGTTCCGACCACATGTGCGATTCATCGGCTACGTTAATAAGCTGTGCGGTGACCCGGATGCGGTTGCCCGCTCTGCGGACGCTGCCCTCAAGAATCGTTCCTACTCCGAGCCTGTCACCAATGGTTCGCAGATCCTGTTCTTTGCCGCGAAATGCAAATGCCGATGTGCGAGCGATCACCCGCAACTCCGGCACCTTGGCAAGAACGTTGATAATTTCTTCCGCCAAGCCGTCGCTGAAGTACTCGTTTTCCTTGTCAGCGCTCAGGTTCGCGAACGGGAGCACAGCAATCGAAGCAGAGTCCTCCTTCATTACGACCTGTGGAGCCGCCGCCGATGAGGCTGCCTCCGCCAGGGCCTGCTTCACTTCCAACATGGTCTGAAAACGTTGTGCGGGGTCCTTGCGCAGGCAGCGGGTGACGTGTTGCTCGACGGAGGCCGGAATCGTCGCATTGATCTCGCGCAATGGCCGGGGTTCGTCATGCAGAACGGCTGCCAGAGTGGAAATCCACGAATCCCTGTGAAATGCGCATTGGCCGGAGAGCATTTCATACAAGACCAAACCGAAGGAGAAAATGTCAGACCGTCCGTCAAGCGCTCGCCCTTCCGCTTGTTCCGGAGACATATAAGCTGCGGTCCCCATGATTATTCCGGGGACCGTCCTCCAGGCTGCGGTCTCCGCATGAGCCGCGGGCACCGCCGGCTCGATTAGCTTTGCCAACCCGAAATCCAGCAGTTTCACCCGGCCATCGTCGGTGATAATGATGTTTGCTGGTTTTAGATCGCGGTGAATGATCCCGGCAGCGTGCGCTGCGACAATCGCATCCGCTATCTCAGCGGCGTATTTCATCGCGTGTTTCAGTGGCAGGCCGTTGGCTGTATTCGCCCGTTCCAACGTTGCACCGTGTACGTACTCCATCGCGATAAAGCAAACGCCATTCTCTTCCGAGACGTCGTAGATCGCGACGATGTTGGGATGGTTTAGCTTGGAGGCCGCCTGGGCTTCGACCAGGAACCGTCGCTTTCGGTCGTCGTCGTCGACCTTCTCGACCGCCAAAATCTTTAGAGCGACAACACGCTGAAGTCTGTTGTCGTGGGCCTTATAGACCTCGCCCATTCCTCCAGCCCCTAAGAGGACGAGGATTTCGTACCTGCCGATGTGATCTCCTGCGGCAAGGGCCATAAGCGTCCACCGATTCTACCGCGATAACCAATCAGCGTGAGAACCGGCATTTTGTGGGCAAGCGGTTCGGGATTGCGAGCTGTTCTTAAGCTGGCTCACCTGACGAAAACAGGACTTCCCAAGAATTGGTTGCTTGTCGTCAAGATAAAGAGAACTTCCGGAAAGCCGACCACTGATCCTGGATGTGTAGTCAGACAATAACAGAGCGCAACGCAGCCGGGTAATTGCGAAGATGACCGGTCGAACGATTGCATCACGTCTTCATCCTCTACAAACGCTGTCCATGAGTGGACGGTCCGCTCTACCACCGGACGGGAGTTCTCATTCAAACATCAGACACAACGGCTAGGCCCATGCAGCTCCAGCGCTTAGCAAGGAAGGGTACTGGCCTGAGAGTTGCAGACACCAATGTGTGTTCGGGAGGGCTCTATGAGGACGCTGCTACGAGATCTCAGTTACGCGCTCCGCCAACTTCGCAAGTCGCCCGCATTCACACTTGTAGGCGTGGCCACCCTGGCCCTGGGGATTGGCGCAAACACGGCCATCTTCACCCTGGTGCATGCGATCTTACTGCAACCGCTCCCGGTAAAGAACCCTTCCCAGCTTTACCGCCTCGGCTCTAAGGAAGTGAACTGCTGTGTCATTGGCGGCCTGCAGGATGTGTGGGATATCTATTCGAACTCCCTCTATCACCACATCCGAGAGCAGACGCCGGAGTTCGAGGAACTGGCCGCCTTCCAGGCGGGATCGCCGCATGTGAGTGCCCGTAGAAACGGAGACAACAGCCCGGCGCGCTCACTGCATGCTGAATATGTCACCGGCAACTACTTCTCGCTGTTGGGTATCTCGGCCGCCACTGGACGCCTGATGGGCCCAAGTGATGATCGGCCGGGCGCTACACCCTCGGTTGTCATGAGTCATCGCACTTGGCAAAACTACTACGCCAGCGACCCATCGATTGTTGGCTCGACATTCGTCATCTATGGCTTTCAATTCACGGTTGTTGGCATCGCGAGTCCGGGCTTCTTTGGCGACCGGTTAACAGACACCCCACCCGATTTCTGGATACCCCTGGCGATGGAGCCAGCTGTCTCTGGCCAAACATCGAGGCTGAACAGCGCCGATGTGCACTGGCTGTATGTGATGGGACGGTTGAGGTCTGGAGTATCGCCCGCACAGGTACAGTCGAAAGTCTCGGCTGAGTTGCAGCAATGGCTGAACAGTGATGAAGGCTCAAGCACCGTCGGCCAGCGGGGTCCAAATGAGATCAGCAAGCAGAAGACACTGTTGATCCCGGCGGGCGGTGGGGTCGCCACGCTGGCAAATGCCACCGAAATGGGTTTGCGGTTGCTTATGGTCGTCTCGGGACTGGTATTGCTGATCGCCTGTGCGAACATCGCGAACCTGCTGCTAGCACGTAGCACCGCGCACAAGATGCAAACCTCCATTCGGCTGGCGCTCGGCGCAGGGCGCTCCCGCCTCATTCGGCAAGTGCTGACCGAGAGTGTACTGCTTGCGATCCTCGGAGGCATGGCTGGCGTATTCGTGGCCTACACTGGAACTACCAGCATCCTGGCGATTGCGTTCCGCGGCTCACCACAACTACCCGTCAGTCCTGATCCCTCCCTGCCGGTACTGGCATTTTCGCTCCTGCTGTCAATCCTGACCGGCCTGATATTCGGCGCCGCTCCAGCTTGGATTAACTCGCATGCCGAACCCGCAGAGGCGCTACGTGGAGCGGGCCGTTCCACCGTGCACGGGGCCACTCTGGCCCAAAAATCCCTCGTGATATTGCAGGCGGCACTGTCTTTGGTCCTGGTCGCGGGAGCGATTCTTCTAGTGGAAAGCCTGCGCAAGCTGGAGCATCAGAACCTTGGCTTCCACAGCGATCACCGGTACATCGTTAATGTGGGCCGGGTGTTTCAAGGTTACTCCCCTGAAAAGCTGGCCGGGGCGTACCGCGAACTCGAGCAGCGAATGAGCAGTATTCCGGGTATGATCACAGCTAGCTATTCCATGTACAGCCCACTGGGTGGAGATAACTGGAGCAGTTCGGTTTACTTCACCGGACGTGCTCACAGCACTGGACAGCATGGCGACTATGCGTCCTGGTTGCGCATCGGGCCGAACTATTTTCCGACTATTGGAACCCGCCTGCTACGCGGCCGCACCATCGGAGAGCAGGACACGCCGACTTCAGCGCATGTCGCAGTCGTAAACGAGACCTTCGCGCGAAAATTCTTTAACGAGAAAGACCCTATCGGCAAGAGGTTTGGCATGAGCGATCCCAAACATACGTCCGACTTCGAAATCGTCGGAGTGGTCGAAGATGCCAAGTACCAGGACACCCGCGGTCCGGCGTACTCCACGGTGTTCCTGCCCTATCTTCAAAGAGTCGATTTTACGCAACCGTCCGAAATCAGCGACGAGGAAAGCTCGCAGAAGATTGCAACCATTGAGCTGAAGGTGTCCAGCGCGCCGGAAAACCTGGAGAACACGGTCCGTCGCACACTGGCGGAACTTGACCCCGATATGACCGTGCTGCGGATGACGACGTTCGACGAGCAGGTAAGCGAAAACTTTAACGAGGAGCGCCTGTTGGCCCGGCTGACGACGTTATTTGGAATACTGGCGCTGACGCTGGCCGCAGTAGGTCTTTATGGCGTGACAGCGTACACGGTGGAACAAAGAACGCGAGAGATCGGTGTGCGAGTTGCGGTTGGCGCCGACCGCTCCGCTGTGCTGGTGATGGTGCTGCGCGGCGCATTACGTCAGATTGCGCTCGGACTAGCGATCGGCCTTCCGCTGGCGCTGATCGCTGGTCGTTTAATTTCCAGCCAACTATTTGAAGTGAAGGGATACGACCCTCTAGCGCTGGGGCTTGCGACGGTACTCCTGGCAGCGTGTGCTGTCATCGCGAGCCTCGTGCCAGCTCGCCACGCTGCCTCCATCGATCCGGTGGAGGCACTCCGGAGTGAGTGACGAGCGGGCTCTTCGTCCACAGCAATCCAAGAGCGCGCCGAAGCAGATCTTGGTGGTCCCTCCCAGGCGTCAGCTCGACATTTTGGAAATGGAGGTCTCGGGTGCTCAGATACATTCTGTTGGCAGCTAGCTTGATCATTGCGGTGGGTGTCCCGGGCGCCGCGATCGACAAGTCTCAGGAATCTCTGAAAAGACAACAGAAGCTCGCTTATTTTGCCGACGAGGCCCGTATTGATGAATTGGTGTCACAACTTTCGGAGAAGTATCGGGCACAGAATTTTGCGATACGTGACGTCAAACTTATATCGATGACCGAGGGCCGCGCTATTCCACACCAGACTGTAATTGTGGAGAAAGGACGGGTTTCACAAGTCGGCCCTTCTTCATCCATCAAAGTACCTTCCGGAATACGAGTGATCGCTGGAAACGGAAACTATCTGCTTCCAGGTCTAACCGATATGCACGTCCACGAATTCGTTTCCAGCAGCCAGCATTTGCTGAATTTGATGGAAGGAGTGACCACGATTCGCGACATGGATGGTTTCCCGTGGACACTGAGAATGCGTGAGAATGTGCGCCGGGGTGAGCTATTAGCGCCGAACATGTACATCACGGGGGAAATCTTGAATGGGGAACCTATGGGACCCTACGCCCGGGTTGTAACTACGCCGGAAGCTGGACGCGAAGCAGTACGTGAGGATAAAGCCGCAGGATTCGACTTCATTAAAGTGCACAACGTCATGAAGCCGGAAGTCTACGAGGCAGTATTAGCTGAGGCTCACGAGCAGAAGATTGATGTAGTTGGACACATTCCGCACGGGATTAAGGTGGCCGATGCAATTCGTTTAGGGCAAAAGACCATAGAACACTTCAAAGGCTACATTTTCGATAGCAGCTTAACGATTAGTGACGAGGACTATGTTACTGCCACAAAGGGTGCAGACGTTTGGCTTTGTCCGACATTTTCAACATACCGGCAACATCTTCGGGGCCCTCAGATGCTGCAAGCCTTGGCGCTTCCTGAAATGCGCTATACGTCATGGCGGGATCGTCTGGAGTGGCAGCAGCGTGCCGATGAGCCGATAACGCCATTGACCCAAGCCCGGCAACGAATCCTTCCCATGGAGGAGCAGATCTTCAAACAACTACTCCCGATAGGGGCACGATTTATAGCCGGGACAGATTCGGGTGGTGGATATGCATTGATGCTTCCTGGATTCATACTGCATGAGGAACTCCGGATTTTTCAGGAGAACGGACTATCTCCGCTTGATACTTTGAAAACCACAACGGTGAACGCGGCCGCTGCCATCGGTCGTTCGGCTGAATTCGGATCCATTGACCCGGGAAAGCGCGCAGATATGATCTTAGTTACTGCGGACCCGCTCGCCGACTCAGCCAACCTTTCAAAGATTCAAACCGTGATTGTCCGGGGCATTGTACTGGAACGCAAGGATCTGGACGAGATCGGCGAGAGTATCCGAGCAATCTGTGATCCACACCCCACGCCTGCTTCAGCCACTGTCGCCACTGCACTTGACATTAAAGAAATGATAAGGCGCATGGCACTCTTGCGTCAGAAGGGTTATGTTTTTCGCACCCAAGACTTAGACCGACTTGAGAACTTGCTTCGAGAAGAAGGACATCCAATTGATGCCGCTCGGGTAGCCGGACTAAAGTAGCCGGGCACACTTCACATTGTTTGCGATGTCACAGGCTATAGTGCCGAGCCTAAATGGGCAAGTCACATTTCCAATGGACTAGGTTCTGGGGAGCTGGTTCCTGGATGTCTTCGTATCAATCCAAACGATCCTGCCGATTGCATGATGGTACAAGCCTGGCCGGGCGTCATCCTTCGCTCATACAAGCTGTCTCATAAATATCCGAGTCGGTTCGCCGATTCGTACCGTTATTGTGCCCGGCATAGCTTGACTAATTCCGAGTAGCTCGTTACTCGGGCACTTTGTTTCTGCGCCCTTCCTAGCAAGCATCAGCGCCCAGGCGCGGGTGCCGCAGATTACTCACAGCGTAACGCCACCATGGGGTCGGCCATGGACGCTTTGCGTGCCGGAAGATAGTTGGCCAAGAAGGCCACAGCAGCAAGCGTCAAGGTCACACTGAGGGTGGTCACAAGGTTTACCGGATGGACCTGGAAAAGCAGCGAAGAAAGGAATCGCGTCATTAATAGTGATGTGACAAATCCGGTTACCAAGCCAACGACAACGAACTTCAAGCCCTGCCGAAGCACCATTGCAAGCATGTCTTTCCTGGCCGCACCAAGAGCCATGCGAATTCCCAGTTCGCGTGTCCGCAGGCTCATCGCGTAGGAGATTACCCCGTAGATTCCAACTGCCGCCAGCACCAGGGCCAGCCCACCGAACAGTCCCAGCAGTATCAGGGTGAAACTACGCGCTGCGAGCGACTCGGCGACGTAGTATTCCAGCGGTTGGACCTGAAAGATGGGTTGCGTGTTATCGATCGCCAGGAACACCTGACGCACGGACTGTTCGAGGCGACGGGGATCGCCCGTCGTACGCGCCACCAGGTTGAAGGCAAAGCTTAAATTTTGGGCCTGGGCCACGTAGGTTTCCATGCTCGAGGGCCGGTCGAGCCCATACTGGCGCACGTCGCCGACTATGCCCACAATCGTCAACCATTCTTTGTCGTCACGGCGGTCGCCTAACTGGATGTGCTTGCCAATCGGATCTTCGGTGGGGAATACCGCGCGGGCACAGGACTCGCTGATGAGCGCAACCCCGGGGGCGCCCCGCCGATCGCTGTCGTTGAAGAGCCTGCCGCGCTTCAAGGGAATTCTCATCACCCGAAAATAATCCGGAGACACTGAATAGGTATCCGGGGAAGGCGCCTCCGACTCGTTCGCCAGCGGTCGATCCTGGATATGAAAACCATAGCGATCAGAGCCGGCCAGTGGCAAGGTGCTGGCCATGGCCACACTTTCGATGCCAGGTGTCGCATGCAGGCGTTGCATCACCTGGTCGTAGTAGTTCAATTCGGACTCGGGCTTTTTATACCGCTCGCCATACACGTTCACTCCAGCCGTCAGCACATTGTGCGGATCATAGCCGGGATTGATATTCAAAAGCTGCAACAAGCTCTTGCCCAACAGACCCGCACCCATGACCAGCACAAACGCCAGGGCCAATTCGAGAGTGACCAGAACATTCCGATAGCTGCGAGAGGAGCGCCCTTCGGTGGACTTTCCCATGTCTTTCAGGACCTCGTTCAGATCGGCCCCCGAGGCGCGGAGTGCAGGCACCAATCCGAACAGAAGGCCCGTAAGAATGCTGGTGCAGAGCGCGAACAATAACACCGGCGTGTCGATACGAATCTCCTGCGCGCGTGGAAGTTCTTTCGGTCCGAGGCCGGTCAGTGTAGTGGTACCCCACCACGCCAGCGCTGCCCCCGCCATTCCCCCGATGATCGCCAACAGCACGCTTTCGGAAAGCATCTGGCGCACCAGTCGGGCCCGCCCAGCGCCCAGGGCGGCGCGCAAAGCCATTTCCTTGCTGCGGCTATTGGCGCGAGCCAATGCCAGATGCGCGACGTTAGCGCAGGCGAGCAGCAGCACCATGCCAACGGCGCCGAGCAACACCCAAAGTGCGGTGCTCACCCGTCCCACCATGTAATTGCGCAGGGCTATGATCTTCGAGCCAACGTGAAGCAGGATTAGTGGCGGTTGCGCTCGCGGGCGCGATTTTTGACGTATTTCCCAAAGAACAACTCGGGCAGGCAACATAAGCAAATGGCACCGAACAGAATTGTCAGACCGATCAGATTCCAGCCGTTCCGGCCGAGCGGCGTGACGCCCAGACCATACAGTAAGGTGACAACCGCCATGAGGATGAAGAAGGGACCAGTGATGTAACAGTGTACCCGTCGGCACCGGTACGCATTCGTTATGCACGCGGTCCCCATCGTAATGAGCGCCGCCGTCCAAACCAATGTTCGCCAACCATCGCGGAAATTAGAGCTTCCGGTTACCACTATCGCAATGGCCGGAATCCAAAACAAAGCAAGAGCCAGCGGCGGGCTTGCCAGAATGTCACGCGACTTGTTTGTTTTTGTCTCGCGCTCCATGAAGCCACGTCCTTGACGTTCATGTTACAGGCTTCGAACGTCAGCCGAAATTGCGTGTGGCCGGGCGAGTTTGCGGAACACTGGCGGCCATCTGGACGGCCCCCTTGACTCTGGACATTACTCCAGAGTGTATCCTTATGAGGATGAACAGCGGAGCTATCCAAATCGGCGACGCGGCCAAGTTAACGGCTCTGAGCGTAGATTGCATTCGTTTCTATGAACGACAGAAATTGCTGCCAAGCCCGACGAGAACTGAAGGACGCTTTCGTCTATACACTTCGACTGACCTTGACCGTTTGCGTTTCATTCAGCAAATGCAAGGCTTAGGATTCTCACTCCGTGAGATTAAGCAGCTTCTCGACCTGCGCTCACATGGAGTAGAAGCATGTTCCGCTGTCCGTGACCTGCTTAAGACGAAAGTCGGCGACATTCGCATAAAGATCAAGCACCTTCGACACTTGGAAGACGAGCTGGCTAAAGATCTGCGTAAATGCAATCGCGAACTCAGGCTAAGAAAGAGCCATGAACCTAGCAGATGTCCGGTGTTGAAAAACCAATAATGATCATCGAAATCATTTCCATACCCGATTGTCCGAACCACCATGCAACCGTGGAACGGGTGAAATCAGTTCTGAGTTCGGAATCCTCAGCGGTGACTGTGGTTGAACGGATAGTAAGTAACGAAGCGGAGGCGCGAGACGCGCGTTTTGCTGGTTCTCCTACAGTCCTGGTGAATGGAACAGACTTAGAGCCGCTTGCCGAAGTCAGTACCAATCTCGCATGTCGCATTTACGGCAGCGAGGGTGGCATCCCCTCGCTTGGGCTTGTCAAAGCGGCGATTGACCGGGCTATCGTTTCGCGAGAGTCAAATGAAAATCGCTGAACGAGCTACCCCGGTTGCGGCGATGATTACAGCACTCTCCACGCTGGTGTGCTGTTTGCCTTTCAGTTTTGTGGGGGCATTCGGGCTTGCGAGTCTCAGCGTCATTGCAGCGAGATACCGATGGTGGTTGCTCACTATCGCGGTTCTCTTCCTGGTGGCAGGGGCGGTGCAACTCTACCGAGGTAGAAGGTCCTGCAATAGGCGCAGCAGGGCAAGTGTCATCGTCTTTTGGACGGCTGTCTCCGTGTTTCTGTTGGTGCTCCTCTTCCCTCAATTGTTCGCCAGCGTATTGGCTGGATGGCGATGAAGGGAAACCTCACAATTGCTGCCATCGGTGTCCTGTTGGTCGTCCTGTCAGGATGGCTACTGCTGGGTCATCGTACTCTTAAAGGGCAAGCTGCGCTGGTCGCCTTGAATCCGGAAAACTTCGAGAAATTTGAGGCGGAATTCAACGCCGCAGCTCCGCAGACAAGAATTGTCGCTTTGCTTTCGCCCACTTGAACAACCTGCGTGCGGGGGGCCTCCGCAATCCAGGAATGGTTGAAGCAAAACTCAGACCAGCAAGTTAGGGTCTTCGTTATTTGGGAGCCTATTCTGCCAACCGATTGGCAAAGTCCGACACAGCTCGTGCTCTGGCGGGTATCCGACCTGCGGGCTTCGCAATACTGGGATGAGGCGCACCTGCTCTCCGGAGAGTTGAAGCAACATCTTCGGAAGGGCGAGCCAGATTGCTGCGTACAAGCTGGCAATCTCTGGGACCTGGTAGCGGTATACAGGAAAGGTGCAAGCTTGAAAGACTCACCATCTTTCATTAGCGGCCCCGTAGTGAGGTCTATCCGAAAGGTGCAGTGACAATACGAGAGGCTGCACCTAATGCAAGTGTCGGCAAGACTCATGACAACAAACCACGTGAACTGTAGTAGACATGCCGTTACATGTAGTAGGGTGGCGCGTGGGGACCGGCCTCTGCAACACGACAGCCGGTTGATTTCATCGTAAAGGAGACCCTGTAGCGCGCACGGTCGGCTAGGAACAGAATTCCTTAGGAGCCCCCGGATGAAACTGATTGCCGCGGCGCTGATGAGCTGCCTGCTTCTCGCGATGCCAAGCGCGGCGAAAGCGCAAGAGCAGCCGCAGCCACGGCCACGCGTCGTTGATCTGAAATCCACCGATGGCACCTTGCTTAAGGCTACCTACTTCTCCGCTGGAAAGCCGGGCCCAGGCGTCTTGCTCTTCCATCAGGCCAACCGCACACGTACCTCCTGGGACGGCGTGGCACGCGAACTGGCGGCCGCTGGAATCAAAACGGTCACAGTCGACGGCCGCGGCCACGGCGAAAGCGCCGGCACACGCGAAGATGCTATCAAGAAGACGCCGGCCGACATGGAAACTTTCTTCCAGTTCTTGATCTCTCAGCCCGACGTCCAGGGTGACGTCATTGGCTTGGCAGGCGCCGGCAGCTACGGCGTTATCAATGCCCTGGAAACCGCCCGCCTGCATCCCGCCGGCATAAAATCCCTCGTCATGCTGTCGGGTGATTCCTTTCCTCCGGGCATCGAATTTCTTCACGAAGCTTCGCAGTTGCCCGAACTCTTCGTCATTGCCGACACAGACGAATATCCCCCTACCGTCGAAACCATGCTCTGGCTCTACGCCAGAGCCTCCAGTCCTATGAGGAAGCTGATCCACTATTCCGCTGCGCAGGAAGCGCCCTGGCTCTGGTATGAGACCAGCGATCCTGGCAAAGTTCCCGAGACCGGCAGCCACGGCACCGATCTCTTTAAGACTCATCCGGATCTGCCCGGCATCATCGTGCAGTGGTTTGTCACCACACTCATCAAAACCCCAGGGCACGCCCCCGTCGATCCGCTGGCCGCCACCACCATCCTCAATCAGTTGGCAGTGCCCGACGGAGCCGCCCAGGTCACGCAGCAATTGATGGAAGCGCGGAAGCGTGATCCCAAAGCGCAGTTGTTCCCCGAGGTCAGCCTGGACATCATCGCCTCGGGTTTTTTGTTCCAGGCCGAGACAGACGAGAAAGCTGGCCATCCGCGCGAAGCCACAATGGAGATGAAGGCGGCCATCGAGATCTTCAAGCTCAACCTCCTCGCCTATCCCGATTCCGCCGACGCGCACTTCAATCTTGCCGATGCTTATCTGGAGGACGGACAGAAAGAGCTCGCGCGGCAATATGCCCAAAAGGCATTAGCGATGCTGGACTCGCACACAGCGCCTCTGTCCTCCTGGTCCGACACGAAGGAGCGCCGCGCCGAGATTCGTCAGGGCATAGAGGACGTGCTCAAGAAGCTTAACGACAGCAAGTAAATCGCCGTAGCCGGATGATTGCACAATCCGGCGGCTGTGAGAATCGATCGCCGTCCTTTCCCGGGTGCCGCCCCCACGTTGCCAGAGGCAGGCTCCGATTTCACAAACCAACAGATAGGCTGAAAATCGTGCCACAGGAGCCGCCGCAATAGTGGTAGACAATTTTGCCCCCATGAAGGGTCGTACCGTAGAAGGTCCCATTGGTGGCCTGAACCGGCTTGTTTGGGCCCGCGCCATCCGTGTTTGCTAAGCTGTGCAGCGTCGTCAGTGTGCCGGTTGGGGTGATTTTGAAGACCGTGCCACAAGTGCCACAAGCCAGTGAGCAATCGCGTGCGAGCAGAAATAGAGAAGAACCCATGCCAGAACCATGGTGATGGCAGCAATCGATGTCGAGTGTGCTGACCGGGACGCACTCAATGCGCAACATGCAACCAGCATTCCGGCAATCTGCAAGGTGTTGCCCACAGCGATCGAGATTCGCGCAAAGACCGTGCGTTTCATGATGGCGGCAGGATTCATGGATTCCGCTTTCAACTCAGCTTCATTCTTGCCGGCCAATTCTACCGCGGGGCGGGTCGCCGTTCGCATGTCGATTCCAGTCACCACACGATAACGCCTGGATCGTCGGCCAGGCGGAAACTCAAGTCTAACCGATAAGTTTCGAGTGGGTCTTAATCCGGGCACAGTCCGCAGTCGCAGGATTCTGATTGCGCCCGCGGTCCTAGCTGGTGCTAGTCTGACGTAGCAACCGATGAACAACCGTGACATACAGGCGGCTTGGAAGTATCACGATGGTACGAAGCACTCCTATTGGAGTATTCGTAACAATCCTCACTTCCTGGACTGGACGAATCGGCCGCTACCCTTCAAAATCTATCCGGAAATAGAGTCGTTTCCGCTGCCGCGGGACGTGCCGCAAACAGGGGTAGCCGCACTCTCTGCGATCTCAGAGCCAGTGCTCTCGTCGCCGGCCGATTCGATGCCTGACCTTCAGGATCTGAGTCGCATCCTCTTTTTCTCGGCGGGGATTACCAGACAGCGCGCATATCCGGGCGGAGAACTCTACTTTCGAGCCGCCGCTTGCACCGGTGCTCTCTACGAAATTGAGCTGTACGTTGTGGCTGGCGATCTCCCGGCATTGAGTGCTGGCGTGTATCACTTCAATCCTGCGGATGTATCCCTAGGTCTTCTGCGAAAAGGTGATCTTCGCGGAAACCTGGCCTGTGCGACGGCAATGGAGCCCAGCGTGGCTCACGCGCCCGCTACAATCGTCTGCACCGGGACTTACTGGCGAAACGCGTGGAAGTACCAGGCGCGCACCTATCGCCATTTCGGTTGGGACAATGGCACGCTGCTGGCGAACATGCTGGCCGTTGCTGCGGCTTCGGGACTGTCGGCCGAGATCGTGCTCGGATTCGTGGATGGCGGGGTGAACCGCCTGCTTGATCTCGATGCACGGCGTGAGGTTTCATTGTGCCTTGTACCGATTGGACACAGATCAGAGATTTCGCTGCCGGCGTCGAGAGAGCTTCCCGCACTTGGCTTGGAGACGATCCCGCTTTCGCAGAGCGAGGTCGAATATCCCATCATGCTTGAGATGCACGAAGCGTCTTCGCTTGAGTCGGAAGATGAGGTGTCTCAGTGGCGCGGGAAGCCACCGTTCCTTCCATCTTCCGCTCCGGCAGGTGAGGCAGGTCCCCTTCAGCCACTGCCGGAAGAAGAACAACCGAAGGACACGATCGAGCAGGTGATTCTGCGCCGCGGCTCTACCCGAACGTTTGATAAGACCGCATCCATTACGCTGGCACAGGTCTCCACCGTTTTGGACCGCGCCACGCGAGGTCTTCCGGCGGATTTTCTTGACGCTCCCGGTATACAGCTCAATGACCTCTACCTGCTCGTGCGTTCGGTACAGGGGATCAAGCCTGGTGCTTACTTCTTCCGACGCGAGCGAAACGCCCTAGAGCTCTTGAAGGAGGGAGAGTTCCGCGCCGAAGCATACCATCTTGGACTGGAGCAGGACCTTCCAGCGGACGCCTGTGTGGATGTCTTCTTTCTCGCCGATTTGAATCGCATCCTGGAGCGATACGGGAACCGCGGCTACCGGGCCGTCCAGTTGGAGGCGGGTGCCATCGGCGGCAGGATGTACCTGGCAGCGTATGCTCAGCGCCTGGGTGCAACCGGACTCACCTTCTTCGATGATGACGTAATTAACTTCTTTTCGCCGCACGCGAAAGGCAAGAATGCCATCTTCCTGCTCGCGATTGGCAAGCCGCTAAAACACAAGAAATGAAGTTGAGATTTTGCGTCAGCAACCGTGTGTCAGAGGAGTGCGGGCCTTGTGATGAAATCCGCAATGGTCTTGCAGCCTGCGAACCAGAAGCCGATGCCTGGGTCAAGGTGGCTGACCCGCCGCTTCGCAAACGACCATTCTGGATCCGCATCGACCCATCGCAAGGTGGTTGCGAGGTTGTCGATGCCCACGCTAATCGGGATTTAGAAGAATACGAATTGTACCGGCGCGGAGAAAGCCGGTCACTCACTACTCTTTATCCAGATATTCGCCACGAACATCATCCTCCGACACCTCATGCGTGCGAACTTCCTTCTCGTCAGCGTTTCCGGCGTCCTCCACGCCCGTCACTACATCGGCCTCGAACGCGTTTCCTTCCTCGAGCAACTCGCCGACACTCTCCGAATCCGCACCCTCGACGCTGGACAATCCCTGCAAATCTCCGGACTGATGGCCCGACTGCTCTCCCGTTCCCTCCGATGAGAATGCCACTGTATCCACGCTCTGGCTTTTCTCCCGAACCTGTTTCTTGAACGCGCTCACCGTCTTCGCAGCGGTTGTCTTCTTGCCGACGGCCTTCGTTTTCACCGCTGCCTTTTTTGGGGCTGGCTTCTTCGTCGATTTCTTCTTAATTCCCCTCTTCTTATTAGCCAGCTTCTTCCTTGGCGTCACCTTTTTACCCGCGGTTCTCGTGGTCTTCGTAGGCTTCTTAGTTTTCTTTTTGGCAGCCATACGCGCAGTCTACCACCGGCGCCCAGCACGAAGCTGCGCTGGCTGCTCCGCGAAGATTTGCGCCGGTGAGCTTAGTTTCAACCAGTGCAGCGCTTCGCGCTCGGTGGAAAGATGCCCGATTAAGGTTCACCGCACCTAGATCGGTATTGGCGAGGTCCACGTCACTGAGATCCGGAGGATGCTGCGTTCCTCCACTATTCCACATTCCACTGCTCTCCCCCTTGCTTGAGGATTTCGACGATGGCGCAGATCATCGGAATGTCCCGGGAGACGGTCACGCATGTCCTTGGCACGTTTCGCAAGCAGGGCATTGCGGAAATTCATGGTTCCACGTTGGTGATCCAGGACATGTCCGCCATTCAAGAGCTGGCTGGTGCAGAGTGACCGTTGTCACGTCGTTAATAACCTCAGAAATCAGGGCCAAGCGGCGAAATGGCTTCCAATGTCCTGCCTGACACTCAGGTCCGGGTCTCCCTTTGCCTACCGGTTTAATATTGCCGATTGCCTCGGAGCGCTCGCCTGAGTCACAATGGCCCATCTGACGCACGGATCCAGGTGAGAAGAAGAAGGGGGCCAGATGTTCCGAAGCAAGGATTTCTGTTTCGCAGTGTTTTTTGCGGGAACCGCAATACTGTTTGCGTGTAGCGTCGGCGAGGCGCAAAGTCAATCCTCGAACACTCGGTGCAGTCTGGCCCTGTCTCCGCCCCACAGGACCAAGACCTTTCCGACCAGGATATTCAGATATTGCGGAGGAACCTCCGTTCGCAGCGGAAGCAAGTCATCGCCGCCAACCTGAAGCTGACCAACGCCGAAGCGGAGAAGTTTTGGCCGCTTTATGACCAGTACGTGGCGGATCTCGTCAAGATCAACAACACAAAGTATGAGCTGATCAAACAAATACGTTCATGCGGAGGGCAACTTGACCGATGCACAGGCCGAGAGTGCCGTTAAGCAGTGGATCGGTGTTGACCAGTCAGTCTCGGAGTTGCGATTGAAGTATGTTCCTGTCTTTAACAAGGTACTATCGGCCCAGAATACGGCTCTGTTCTATCAGTTGGATAGGCGGGTCCAGTTGATGATCGACCTGCAGCTGGCATCGGCACTCCCCCTCGCTGAGCCCTAAAAACGGCAAGTCAACCATTGTGTCGCGCAAATCATGGCCATATCGCACGTAATCCCAGAACCGTGCCTCAGTGCGGATTGCGTGTGAGTTGGCGATATTACGCCAGTCATGAGCTGCCGTTAGGAGTAGGAACAAACGCGAGGCTCTGGCCGTCTATTGCGTGATCTTGAACGCTACGCCGTTGTTGTACAATCCGCCGTTCAGGGCCGTGCCGTAGACGTTGCCTTGCGAGTCCAGGAGGACGGGGCCGACCGGATAAGCTCCGTCGTCGCCACCGGTGAAATCGTGCAACGATGTGTAGGTCCAGGAGCCCAGGCTGGGCGTAAGCTTAAACACATTCCGTACTGCCGGTCGTTTCCGGTCGTGCCATAGAGATTGCCGGCTGCATCCATGGTGAGTGGAGCATCCGGGCCAGAGATGCCGAACTGGGCAATAGTGGACAACGCGTAAAGCAGTATGAAGAACATCTGGTCGTCCGCCAATCGCTGCGCTCCACCGTGATCGTTAGTGGCAGTTGACAGGTACCAACAATGCCGAAGCGACTCAAGAAGTCATGCGTAGATTGGAACGCATGTGCGTTCGTAATGTCCGCACTTCTACTCTCGATTTTTTCGGCCTGTGCCCGCGGTGGCAAGAATGCGCCATCAGCCACTTCGTTGCAAACACCCTTCACCGACTACCGTTACGAAAAACCTGGTACGACCCATAAGATCACGCCACACGATCTGCCCGCGCCCTACGCCACCAGTTCCTCGTGGAACTGGCCACGGGTTAGGGAACGCCCAGAAAATGCGTGGCCGCAGGCGCCGGCGGGGTTCAAAGTCGAATTGTTTGCCACTGGCCTCGACGAACCGCGTAAGATCATCACCGCGCCCAACGGCGACATCTTTCTCGCTGAGAGCCACAAAGGTGACGTGAAGGTTTTCCGTGGCATCACGGCTATTGGAAAGCCGGGACAAACAGAAACCTTTGTGACAGGGCTTGACCAGCCGTACGGCATCGCCTTTTATCCGCCGGGGCCTAATCCCCAGTATGTCTATGTCGGAAACACTGGCGCCGTCCTGCGCTTCCAGTATCACAATGGCGACCTGAAGGTCTCCGGCAAGCCGGAGCATATCGCCGACCTGCCCAGCGGCGGCGGACATAGGACTCGCGACATCGTTTTCTCACCCGACGGCGACCAGATGTTCGTTGGTGTCGGCTCTGACTCGAACGTCGACGACCCCGACACGCATCCCGGCGAAAAAAATCGCGCCGACATTCTGGTCATGAAACCAGATGGTTCCAACCTGCGGGTATACGCCTACGGCATCCGCAATGCGGGCGCGGGGCTGGCAATCAATCCGAAAACCGGCGAGCTGTGGTGCTCGGTGAACGAACGCGACGCCCTGGGCGATAACCTGGTGCCCGACTACATTACTCACGTCCAGGCTGGTGGGTTTTATGGCTGGCCGTATTACTACATCGGTGGCAATCAGGACCCACGCTTGCAGGGCAGGCATCCAGAACTGAAAGAGAAAGTCATTGTGCCCGATGTGCTGCTGCAGCCTCATACTGCATCACTCGGGATGACGTTTTATGAGGGCAAGCAATTTCCGGCGGAATACCAGGGCGATATCTTCGCTTCGCAGCACGGCTCCTGGAACAGGAGCGTGCGCGTGGGATACGAAGTGATCCGCGTCCCCCTACATCAGACGGGACGGTCGAGCGGAGAATACGAGGACTTTCTTACCGGGTTTGTGCTGCCCGATGGACGTGTGTGGGGCGTCCGGTCGGGGTCACGGTAGCTCCCGATGGCTCGCTGTTGGTAACTGATGATGGGTCGAATTCGATCTGGCGAGCGAGCTATTCGGGAAAATAGAGCCTTATTCAGACTGGCGGCATGTGCTCCGGGAACTATCACTGCGACGGGATGTGGTGCGGTCTTTGAAATCACCCCGGAGCTGAGGCTTGTATTGACACTTACGGGTTTGGTAACTGGCGATCGCGATAGGGACAACCATTGCTGGTTGCCCCCCGCACAGACCCGGACGGGCGCTCATTAGCGCATCCGGTTCTTATCTCGCATGAGTGGCGGCGAAGCGAGCGTCAGGAAATGGATGGAGCGCTCGCGGTTGAGGAAGCCATCGCTGAGCTAAAGCGAGAGTGCGCGTCCAAGAGATCTGGCGTTACTGGCTCCTGCGGCGAATAATTCGCCACCAGAGCGCGATCACCCGATCCCGGAACACTCCCAAACTCGCGAGGTTTCCTGGTACCGCGTAGTAGTTGAAGTAGCCTTGCACAACCGACTTGAGCCATTGTCCGGTTTGGGTCACGGGATCATACATGCGTTTGCGGAGTTGCTGCTTAACCTCTCGCAGTTTGGCTCGCATACGCTTGCGGATCGTGGTGCGCCGCACCATGAATCGCCCTAATCCGTTCTTCCCGCTGATGTGGGTGAAGCCTAGATGTAAACAACAGTCGCCAACAACTCGACTGCTCGTCGTCTGGTGAACACCTGGCGCAACCACCGGAACTGCGTAGTCCGCACGATAGTGTGAGTGGGATAATTGTTCTTGCGAGTCGATCTGATGCTAACTGTGACCAATTACGGGCCCGTGCGCGAGCTTCTGTTGAATCGTCCGCCGGTGAATGCGCTATCTACGGAACTTATCTCAGAGCTGAGGAAAGCCATCGAGCAGGCACCGGCGGATGGCGCCCGTGCGGTAGTAGTGTCTGGCCCGCCCGGCATGTTCAGTGCCGGTCTGGACATTCCACTTCTTTTCAAGTGCAACCGCGACGAAATGACACAGCTTTGGCGCGAACTCTACGGACTGATGAAGGCGCTGGCGAGTTCGTCGATCCCAATCTGCGCCGCAATCACCGGACATGCACCTGCTGGTGGTACTGTGATTGCCCTTTTTTGCGACTGGCGGGTGGCAGCCCAAGGAGACTTCAAGCTTGGCCTGAGTGAGGTGCAAGTCGGTATTCCGTTGCCACCGGTGATATTGAGTGCGCTGCGACGGCAGGTCGGCGCGCGCAAGGCGGAGCGCCTGGCAGTGGCTGGACTGATTCTCTCGCCGGAGCAGTCACTGAGTGTTGGACTGGTGGACGAACTGGTCCCTGCGGACGAGATCGGTGAACGCGCCTTGGCTTGGTGCCGGAACTTGTTGGCGCTTCCTCCGGAGGCGATGTTGGCAACGCGGCGACGCGCAAGAGCCGATTTGGTCACGCTGTTTGACCAAGGCAGCGAGGAAGAGTTGCGCACGGTATTGGACAGCTGGTGGAGCGAGGAGACACAAGGCATGCTGCACACGATGGTTATGAGACTGGGAAAGTAGAGAAAATCACGAAGGCACGAAGAAACCGAAGAACCCCAAATGGCAACAGGATGATGTCAGCGTTGTGAAACGCAGCGATAAGGGGCCCGGTATCGTGCTGGCGCACATCCGGTGGGAGATGACCGGGCACGAATCTCCACCGGGATCGACCAACGTCCTCCGTTTTTCAACCAGGACGCCTGCGATGACCCCGTGCCGGACTTGCGTAAAATGGCCGCTGCAGTTGTCTGTCAACACCTTGTCAGGAGATACGCTCCTGATGCTCTCAAGCTGGCGGTCTGTGTGCTGGACGCTTTGTGTCCACCCAGAGCACCCTTTTGATTCCCGCCTTCTTAAGCAAGGCTGAGCCAATGAATCCTGTTGCACCTAACTGGGCTACCTTCATTGTGTACCCTCCGGTTCGGTAGCGGCCGAACTCGGCTCTATCTTCGCGTGTCGCCACTGCCACGGGCTGAACTACGACAGTCAACACGAGCAGCCGTACCAAAGAGCTTTGAGCCGCTATCAGAACATCCGTCTGAAGTTGGGACGGCATTCAGGCTCGGCCTCCCCGTTTCCAGACAAGCCGAAGGGGATGCACTGGCGCACCACGAACGCTGGTGCGTGAAGGCCAACCAAGCCCAGGCGTGTTCCTGGCCGAATTGGATTTACAGGCTTGTTGGCACGAGAGTGTAGAAACGCGCCCGGAAGCACGGTTCCCTACTTTCCCACTTCGAGATGTGGCATGATTTCCCCAGGAGGTATCTCGTGAACAAAAGACTCTGTTTTGCGTTTGCCGCATTGATAGCGGTTCCCGGTGCTCTACTCGGGCAAGAGAAGTCACAAGCGCAGGCCACGCCGCCAGTGAATCCGATTACCGCGAGCGAAAAAGGTCTGTACTCCTTTGTGAGCAACGCCGTCATCGGTGCGGCGCAGAAAATGCCGGAAGAAAACTACTCCTTCAAACCGACACCGGAGGTTCGAAGTTTTGGCCAGATCGTTGGCCATGTGGCCGACGCTTCGTACATGTTCTGCTCGCTAAGCCTCGGCGAATCCAACCCAGCAAAGGGAATCGAAAAAACAAAGACCTCGAAGGCCGACCTTGTTGCCGCACTTAAGGACGCCGTTGCGTACTGCAACAAGGCGTTCGACAGCATGACCGATGCAAAAGGCAGCCAGATGGTGAAATTCATGAACTTCGACATAGCGAAGCTCACGGTGTTCTCGCTCAATACGGCGCACACCGATGAGCACTATGGGAACATGGTGACCTATCTGCGAATCAAGGGGATTGTGCCCCCGACTAGTGAAAACCCACCCGGACAAGCGCCGAAGTAAAACGCTCACAGCAGTCTGGGCGACAAGTTGCGTGGGCCGCGATTGACCGAAGCGCTAATGGTGGAGGCAGCCGACGGTTACAAAGTCATCTCGCGCTCGCGGAGATTGACCCGGCGTTCGCTACGCGGGAAATCATTCCCTGCTGACCAACGTGACGGTAAGCCGCTTGACGCAAAAGTAAGGACCTTTCCGAATCGTGGCTCCCGGCGATAAGCGTCCAGCATGATGGGCACGGCAGGTGACCACGTTGCGTCTCTTGGCAGTGAAATTACGTCAACGCAATTGGCACTTGTCTCCTCCGTCTGGGATAGGTCCCGGATCGCGGGCCAACTTGAGGTTAGGCCTTTCACCTAGGGATGTCATGAACAGGAACACAGCGCGACGATTCGCGACCCCTTCGGACGATCAGCAGAGCGCGCGTAGATTGTTCCGGAGGCGGTCGGGTTCGCGATTGCAAAGGAGACTCTCAAGGGCGAGGTGGTGTTTCTGATTCCAGTGGGCACGTGGTCGGACCGTACGGCTGCCCTCATGGATGAGCACTGACTGTCGCTTCAGTATCTCGGTCAAGTTAACTTCTCCGAGCCTGTAGGGATGAGAGAGAATTCTGCGGGCAGACTTTGCCCGTGACACGCAGGGCTGCGTCATAGGTCACCGACGGGATTCTTGGCGGACAGGTACACGGCTGCGTGAGGCGATGGCTGCCAGCGGGTCGGCAGTGACGCCGGTGGATAAGCCCTTGAATCTACCCCGAAAGTCCTTTCTTCCCGAAATCCTGACCAAAAGTATAGTTTTTTTCTGTTCCCGGCTACTCATACCATGTACGGAAAAAGGATGGCAGAATGCACGCAGAGCCGGAAACATCGTTCCTAGTAGACCTGAATCAGAACATTAGAATTGTCCACCGGGTTTGCCATGCCTATTTTCCACGCGATGCCGTGGAGCGCGAAGACGTCTTCCAGGACATCATGTATCAACTCTGGAAGTCATATCCACAGTTCAAGGAGGAAGCGAAATTCTCCACGTGGATGTACAAAGTCGCGCTGAACACGGCGATCACCCACGTTCGGCGGAGCACCCGGACCTTTCGCAATGCCGAGGTGACTGACTCGGTTGCCCGTGCTCCCGACACAAACGATCGCATTAGCCGGGAAGAGGAGGTCCATCTGTTGCATGAAGCAATTGCTGCGCTAACCGCCATCGACAAGGCGATCATTCTGCTCCATCTCGAGGATCAGAATTACGATGAAATTGCCTCCGTTACCGGTCCCACCAGAACAAACGTGAGTGTTCGCTTGGTACGAATCAAGCGGGCGCTGAAAGACTACCCTTCAGAGAAATCAATAATTCAGAGGAGAAACTATGGCACTCAACAATGAAATAGAGAATGTATGGAACGAAGGTAAAGCCCGTGAAGCGGGGCCTGCTCCACTCACCGGAAAGGACCTTCAGGCGATCATCTCGTCGCGCGTCAGGAAAGAGCTCAAGACAGTTAGCCAGTTCGTTTGGGCTGCAATTGTGTATCAGATCATTCTCTACTCGTTCCTCACGCGCACGCTCATCCGTCATTGGGGCGACATGCAGAGCATGCTCCTCTGCCTCGCCGGAGGAGCGTTCTACATCCCGCTGACAGTGGCTCTCATACGCAGGATCAGAACACTGTACCGCCGCCCCTCGGAAGTGCCCGGCTCTCCGGTCCCTAATGTCTTCCACAAAGTGGAGGGTGAGTACGCCCGGCTTGCCGATTTCTTCCGGTTCAAGAAGCGCATGGACTGGATTGGTGTTCCCGTCAGCTGTGTGATCATTGTCCTGGCCACTTTCACGCTCTTCGTCCAGGGAGGCATTGAAAGGAATCCGCTGGCAGCCTTTGCCTTCTTCGCCCTCTGGGTTGGGATGTCCGTCTATGCCGTCCGTGCTGAAAATAGGAAGCGGTTTATTTCTCCGCTCCGGAATCTTGAGCAGCTCCTCGATGATCTCAAACGTTCCTGAACCGCGGAGGAAAGGAAGTTCGAAGCCGGGCCGCTGTATACGTAAGGTACTCCTGTTGGTGACATCCAAGCGGCAGAACTACTGGGTGAAATGAAGGTGTGTGTGAGGGCGAGATTCTCTTTCATGAGACCGCCGGATACCCGCGATTTCAAGAACGAACTTGGTCCGGACGCCAATTCGATGATGTGATGATTAACGGGGAAGCAACTCGCGTGAAGGGCCAGCCGCAATCCCGTCCCGAGGTAGAGTCTGGGACCGACGGTTAAGGGTCACGCCGAGGTTCACGAGTGCTGGTGTCGGAGAGTGTCTCCAACGATGGAAGCTGAATCCTGATTACGGGCGAAACCAGAAAATGACTGTTACGCAGATAGCTGGCGTGAACAGATGGGATGAGAAGGCGGGCCTCCGAACGGGATGCTGTACGCTCCCCAGTTATCGACGCGCTCGAAGCGCAAGAGATGAAGGAGACCGGCAATGAAGAAGACTACCACTGTGGCAGTAGCGAGCAAGCGGAATTTCGCTGGGAAACTGACGATTGGTTTGGATCTGGGAGATCGATCAAGCTGGTATTGCGTGCTGGACGAAGCGGGGGAAGTAGTGCAGGAGGAGAGGGTAGCCACGACTCCGAAGGCGATGAAACAAGTATTCGCGGCGCTGCCGCGCAGCCGGGTAGCACTGGAAACCGGAATGCACTCGCCGTGGGTGAGCCGACTGTTAAGTGAGTTGGGCCACGAAGTGATCGTGGCGCATGCGCGCAATGTCCGCCTCATCGGGGAGAGTCGTAAGAAAGACGATCGGCTGGATGCCAGGACACTGGCACGGCTGGCGCGGATCGACCCGCAGTTACTGGCTCCGGTGAAGCATCGCAGTCGGCAGGCCCAGGCCCACCTGACGGTGATTCGAGCGCGAGCCAGCCTGGTGCGGGCTCGGACGGCACTGGTGAACACGGCGCGGGGACTGACCAAGTCGTATGGCGAGCGCCTACGCGGGTGCAACCCGCGCAACCTGGATGTAGAGAAAGCCCAGGCTCTGAGCCCTGAACTACAAGCCGCGCTGGGACCGTTGCTGCAAGCGCTGGAATCGCTCAGTGAGCGCATAACCGAGTACAACCGGCAGATCGAGAACATCGCGCAGCAGAGCTATCCGCAAGTGGCGCTGCTGAAGCAGATCAAGGGCGTGGGTACGCTGATCGCGTTGACCTACATGCTGACGCTGGAAGATCCCCATCGCTTTCGCAAGAGCCGGGATGCGGGTTGCTATGCCGGGCTGCAGCCGGGGCGCAGGAACTCGGGGCAGAGCGCACCGCAAATGCACATCAGCAAAGAGGGCGATCCGTATCTGCGAACGTTGTTGGTGCAGGCGGCACACCACATCCTCGGCCCCTTTGGCGCTGATAGTGATTTCCGACGATGGGGGTTGAAGCTAGCCGAACGTGGCGGCAAGAATGGAAAGAAACGAGCCATCATCGCCACCGCCCGCAAGCTGGCGGTGCTGCTGCATCGGCTGTGGGTAAATGGAGAAGTCTACGAACCATTCCACAACAGTAGTTCGACGCTGCTGGCGACAGCCTAGTCTGAGCGGATTACAGCAATGAGCCCAAAGCCCGAGTTCCGGTGACTGCGTCTATGGCCTGGCCCAGCTTCCATCCTGGAGATAGAAGCAAGGTCGCCGAACAGGTGGCAGCACCGGCTGAAACGAGAACACCCAACTTGCACCGAGCGAACATCGCTCATCAAGAGTGCGGATGGAAGGGTGTCGACAGTGGCGAAGGGCACAACGGACTTACGGACTCGACTGGCAGCGATACCGCTCTACCCAGGCCATGGGCATCTTTTCTTCCCCGCGTCATGGTGGCAGAGCGGTCCTCGCCGTCAAGGGTTCGCTTACGCCGCGCCGAGCGCGCCCTTGACCGCTCCGGGCCGCTCTGCAAGACCGCCGCTAGGAAGAAAAGAAAAAATGGAGATCAGAAAGGCAAACAGAACTTGACACGGGCCGGCCTTCTCATGGAAGGCCATAGCACTCATGATCTATCTCGCTGCTCGTCTTCTCCCATGCTTCCTGCGACTTAATCGCCGGTTGATCTCTTCTTTGGAGAAGGAGTCAGGAGCAAAATCACCGAGCCACGCACAGACGTCCTCATGATCGGGATGATTGGCATCCGCCATCTTTGCGAGACGCCGTTTCCCCACATTTTTCACGCTCTGCCGACTGCTCGAAAGATCCGGCCCTGCGTGATGCCAGCCTCTGCGGTCCATCAATCCCGGCTTTGACCCAGACTGGAATCGGTACGGTGCGGATATGGCCGCCCTTGCCAATCAGATCCACGATCGCCCAGTGCCCCTAGCGCATCTGAACGTCGTCTAGCTGAAGACCGACCAGCTCCGATCGGCGCCAGCAAGTTCTCGGGCGAGGCGACCGCTGCTTTATTGGGTAGCGCAACAAAACCGTGTTGCGCCGGAATCAGAGCACCACCGCTTATTGTGTCTGTACTCCACGAGCAAGAACGGTCGGATTTATGGAAGTTCTTCTGGTCGTCTTTGAACTCATTACTAACAGAATTGCTACGCGCCAAGACGAGCGGGACCCTTCCTAAACAGTTTTCAAGAAATACATTGCATGGCGATTACGCGACGCTTAACTCAGGCGCGCCGCCAGGATGTCCCCGGCGCGATCGGCAACCGCCATGATTGTTCCAACCGGGTGCGCGGGCACAATTGTTGGGATCAGCGATGCATCCACGACAGCCACGTTACTCGTTCCGCGTACGATGAGGGTCGCAGGATCGACACCGCCGGTGCCCTCACTCAGCGCAACCGTGCCGCCATAGTGGTTGATGATCAGCCGGTTAAAGTACACGCCGTCAACCGGCGCTGGTCCGGTAACGTACGTCCGGACGTCGGCCATGGAGTTCGGATTCAGCTTAGGGTGACTTGCGGCGCCGGGACCGAACACAATCTTCAATCCCGGATCTTTGGCAAATAGCTGGATCATATCGAAAACAGCCCGCGTCATCAGCGTGGTGTCGGCTTGGCCATCCGGCGTATCGGGCAGATAGATACTCGGGTAGTTGACGTTGCCCTTGGCATCGAGAGTAATCAATCCTCGCGCCTGGGGATTAAGCAACATCAGGAATGCCGAAAAGGTCCTGGGTCCGTAGTAGGGTCCGCCCGGTGCCCCGGCCCCATTCGGGTTGAGGAAGATTTCCACGTTGGGGACATCGCTTCCCAGTTCGTAGTTCAAAATCGATACCGGCTGATACTGCGCGTACGGACCACGGCCTCCATCAAGGTATTGCTGCAGGTCCGCGGCGTTTCCGTCGTAGTCACCGTAGTTGTAAGCCTGGTACGGCACAGGCCCGTCGTAGCTGTACGTGATCATTGTCATTACATGGTCGTACAGTCCGACACCCACCGATGGGTTGTCGATGGAGAAGGCAGCGGGCGATTGACCGGGAAAAATCTCGGACTCGCGGCCGCGCGGGCCGACTCCACTCAGCAGCAGTAGTCTTGGAGTCACAAGCGCTCCCGCTGCCATGATCAGCAGACCGCCCCTATTCAGGCGCGCGGTTCCGGCTGTGCCGGTCTGCGACTGGTCCAGACCGCTTCGGCGGTTGAAGTGCACTTCAACTGCTTCTCCATCACTAAAGTCAATCTGTATGACCTTGCTGTACGCCAGAATTTCGAGATTCGAAACGGGGTTACCGTCGGGATCGAACGCGTGGAAATAACCACTGAGCGGTCCCGCACGACGGCCATTGGAGGCGCCAACGTACGGACGACTATAGACACCTCGGCCATCAAACGGCTGACTGGTATCGCCCTCGATCCAGCCATTGTCGGCATACAGAGGATGAATAATCTGCGCCGGACCGGTATTCTGCGGAAGACCGTCGGTAGAAGGCGTATTGGTGACCGGAACCCTTTGCCGCACACCATCGAAGTAAGGAGCCATGTCTGACCAACGCCAGCCCGCCGGCCAACTGCGATCGAAGACCTGCGACGGATTGGTCTGGAACAGCATGCCGTTTAACATGCTGTTGCCGCCCAACCCGATGCCCTGAAAGGTAAATCCAGTTTCCCTAAGCTGATAGGGCGCCCCAAGCGGCTGAAATGCCATCAACGAGTACTCGCCCGGCACATCGAAGATGGTGAGATCAGTGCGTCCAGCGGGCAACCACACGGGGAACGCTGTGCCGCTAATCGCAGCCGATGTCGGCCCGCCGGCTTCGATGACAAGGATGCGTTTGCTGCCGCCGCTGGCCAGTCGCAGCTTCGAGGCCACGATCGCACCTGCCGTACCGCCACCCACAATGATCGCGTCGTAACCATCTAGAGGTGGGTTGACGACGCTACCGCCGCAACCGAGCAGTCCAGTCAACGGCGAGGCGACAGCCAAGGTCAGCCCGGTTTGAGCCACTTGACGGCAAAAGTCTCGACGGCTGACTCGTGACACAGGAAAACCTTTCTTCATCAATTCCAAATCGCTGTCATAGTCTACTTTGCCCGGGCTGACAGCAAATAAAACCGATACATGCATGGCTATTACTTCCCGTTCACGAAAACGTCAACCTCCTCGATTACGGGTGTTTTAAGCTCTGCGCCCGGCGCGGACTATACCTGGAACTGCGGTAGCAGCGAGGGATGGTTGAACTACGCACCACGGGCTCCGCCATGGAATTCTGACTGGCACCTCAGGCTCAAGGGCTGACTTAAGGGAGAATGGCTCACAGCGTTAGAAATCCACGATTTCGTTTTCCAAAGGCATTTCGCCCTGCTCGGTTCGGGGTGAGGGGAGGCGGTCAATCGTGGGATGATCCAAGCCACTGGAGTGTCCAGTGAGTTGAAATTCCATCTTGTAGGGCAGGCCCTCGCTGCCCAGCGGAGAATTGCGGTCCATCAGTTGAAAATGCAGGTGCGGCTCGCTGGAGTTGCCGCTGTTGCCAACCAGTCCCAGTACCTGCCCGCGAGAAACTCTATCACCCACCTTCACTCGTATCGAGCCGGGCTGAAAATGGGCGTACATCGCGAAGACGACGCCGCCTAGGTCGAGATTGACGTGGTTGCCGGCAACGGTTTCGAGCGTGATCTCAACTGCATGCGATGCTTCGCCCGGAGTGTTCTCCGGAATACCATCCTTTACTTCCACGACGGTCGCGTCGGCGGCCGCGAGCGCCTCGGCGCCGTAACAATAATAGTTGCGATTGTCCTTGGCCGCGCCTTTGTAGGTGGAGCCCTTCTCATCAATCTGCACCCAGTCGATGGCATAGCGCTGTGAAATATGCGGCGTACCGTCGATGACGACAATCGCGCGGCGGTGGTCAGAGGTGTTGGACGGAGCACCGGCGGCGAGCCAGTTCTTTCCACGTAGCGGAGAAGTGATCGTGGTTGTCACATCCGAAACCTTGGTGCCAGCGGCGTTCATTTCCAACGGCTTGTCGTCGCCGCTCTTTGTGAAGATCAGTTCATGCCTAAGTTGCTTCGGCACAGCGGCGGAGAGCTTGATCCAAATGAAGGCGATAACGCGCTCACCGGGCGCCAGCTCGTAAAGGGCATTACCCTTGAGATCGGGACGACCGGGATGGCTAAGGACGCCTTGAAGATCTTTGCCATCGACCTTGAGCAGGACCGGGCCACCATCACCCATGGCAGTTATGCGCTGCAGGACCCATCCCTCCTTGGACATGTTGGTGAGGTAAATTTCGTAACAGAGAAGGCCGCTGCCGTCACCATGGAAGACAATCGGCGCTGTGGGCACGAGCGCCTGAACCGGAATAGCCTGATTAGGCTTGGCCGGCGAGCCGGCGCTTTGCGCAGGAGCGACGTTGACGAAGCTGCACAAGATCAGGGCTGCACACACAGTCGTCAAGCGAAGACAGGTTGAGATAGGACTCATGAAGCAGCTCCCTGATCCGACTTCGTGGCGGAAGAACGGGTCCGTCCGAGGTTGATACCCAGCGGATCCGTGGCGGCGAAACACTCAGCAGCACTACCATATAGTTCAAGCCTGCCGCGCGCATCAGCATTCCAGATCGCAGTCCCGTTGACGTGAAAATAATCACTGAACTGGAACGCAAACTGATCATACACGTGCGCGTTGTCGCCCAGCCCGGTGATCAGGACCATGGTATCGGGCGTGTCTGCCCCGCCCCAGTCCAGCGCCTGGAGTTGGACTCCCTTTTCAACCCGCATGCTTCGATGGCACACCACACAAGAAGATGCTGGTGCCGGCTCGGAAGGGACAAATCGTTAATTCCCTCGTCCGGTCTCCCATAGCCTCTTAGGGGCGTCATCTCGACATTTATCCCACCGTTCCGGGGACGGGTGCTGCCGCTTGCCGACGAAGTCCCTGCCTAATTCGGAGGCGCCCCGTACTTACACTGGTCACCCCATTCACTTTTGTTTACGGGATCAAGCGGGACGATCCAGTTATAGTTTTTGTCGTCACTGAACTTTCCCGGGGCCGGCGGCTTGGCGCAGCCAGTCTTGAAGCCAGGCTTAGAACAATCGTCAAGTGGCGGTGGCGGTGGTAGGGTTATGCCGAAAGCAAAGCATCCGTTGATCGGACAGTCCATGTCCTTGATCCCCCAAGAGCAAACCGAGTCGTCGGTACACTGGGTACCGGGAGCGCACACGCATCCATCTCCCTAGGGTCGCGTCAACAAGGAGCACAACATGCGCCGCTTCAGCATTGCTCTTTGTTCTCCCCGCCTGGTTCGCCTTGGCTACTTCAGTTCCGAAGCATTAACCTTGCTCGTACGCTGCGGCATCATTCGTCCCTTGTGAATGAAGTTATCCCACATTTCCACTCTTCACGTCGAGCGCGGACTCTGACACTGGATGTGTCCGGTTGGTCGGCAACCCTTACCTAATCGCTAAGGTAAGGGTTACCCGTAAGAACGAAGCCGCTGGCGCGGCGGACGCTGCCGCGTGGGTGATGCCGGCAGTCCTGATTTTCGGCTCAGATAATTTATGGGTCACAAGGAGGTTTCCCCGTGACCCATCTACGCAAAATGATGCTGGAAGAACTCCAGCGTCGTCATTACTCGGAGGCTACCACACAGCGTTACATTCGCTTCATCGAGCGGTTCGCCCAGCACTTCCACCGCTCGCCCGATCGCCTGGGACCGCAGCACATCCGCGAGTACCAAGCCCAGCTCTTCACCGCGCACAAACTGACTGCCGGTTCGGTGACCAATCACCTCTGTGCTCTGCGCTTCCTCTACATCCAGACGCTCAAGAGACCCTGGAGCATTGCCGACACTCCCTATCCCAAGAAGCGCTATCGCCTGCCCACCATTCTCAGTCAGGAAGAAGTAGCACAGCTCATCGATGCTGCGCCGACTCCCTTCTATCGCACCATTTTGATGACCCTCTACGGCACCGGCGCGCGCCGTACTGAGCTCACGCGCCTGAAGGTCAGCGACATCGATAGCCGACGCATGGTCGTGCACATTCAGGATGGCAAAGGCGGGCAGGACCGAGACGTGATGCTCAGCCCTGTCCTGCTCGAGGAACTGCGCGCTCATTGGCGATGTCTGCGCAAAAAGTCTGTCTGGTTATTTCCCGGCAACCGCTGGCACAGCGGTGATCACCCCATGGATGACAAGACGCCCTACCACGCTTGCGTCGAGGCCGCCCGCGGCGCCGGGATTAAGAAACGGATCTATCCCCACATGCTCCGCCATTGCTTCGCCACGCACTTGCTCGAAGCCGGCGCTGACCTGCACACCATCCAGATCCTGTTAGGCCATCACGATCTGAAAGAAACCGCTCGCTATCTCCACCTCTCGCAACGGCACCTGCATGCCACGCCCAGTCCGCTGGACGCGCTGGTGCTGAAGAAAGGCAGGTCGTCCGAGGAGGAGTAGATGAGTCGGCCACAGTTAGAGGTGGCCGATATCATTCGCAGCGCAGGCACAGACTTCATTGAGCGCAACCGTCACTGGCTCCGCTGGACTCATCTTAAGGTCCTGCTGGCCATCGCGCGCTGTCGCACCGCCGCTCTCGGCGGCCATATCGATGAGTGCACCGGCTGCGGACATCGTGCCACCATCTCCTATAACAGTTGCCGCAACCGGCACTGCCCGAAGTGTCAGACCGGCGCGCGTGAACGCTGGATCGCGGCGCGTCGTCGTGAACTGCTGCCCACGCCCTACGTCCACGTCGTCTTCACCCTGCCGCCGCAACTGGCTGCGTTGGCTCTCCAGAATAGGAAACTCATCTATGGCTTGCTGCTTCGGGCCAGCGCCGAAACTCTACTGGAAGTGGCTCATAACCCCGCCCATCTCGGAGCCGAGATCGGCTTCTTCAGCGTGCTGCATACCTGGAACCAGAAACTCCAACTTCATCCCCATGTTCACTGTGTCGTTCCCGCCGGCGGACTCTCCCGCGATCACGCCCGCTGGATTCGATCCCACCCACGCTTCTTCCTTCCCATTGCTGTACTGCGGCGCGTGTTTCGCGGCAAGTTCGTCGCCGGCTTGAAGTCTGCCTTCCAGCGTGGTCAACTGCACTTGGCCGGAGAACTCGCACCCCTCACGCATGCCAAGTTCTTCGCTGCCTGGCTGCGTCCGCTCTTCCGCAAAGATTGGATCGTCTACTCCAAACCACCCTTCGGCGGACCCGAGTACGTGCTGCAGTATCTCGGCCGCTATACCCATCGCGTCGCCATCTCCAACCACAGACTGGTTTCATTCGACAACGGCCAGGTCACCTTCCGTTGGCGCGACTCCGCTCACAACAATCAGCAGAAGCTGATGTCGTTATCGTCGGATGAGTTTCTGCGGCGCTTCCTACTTCACCTGCTCCCCAAAGGCTTCGTCCGCATCCGCCACTTCGGCTTCCTCGCCAACCGAAGGCGCGCCGCCCTGCTGCCACGGTGCTTCGCCGCTCTCCACGCCCCTCCACCGAAAAACGAATCGGAAACCTCGACCGCTCTTACAGCGCACCCGCTCTGGCGCTGTCCCAAGTGCGGCGGACCGATGGCCGTCGTCGAACGATTCACGGCGGCACAACTTCAACTCCGTTCTCCACCGCTCCTGGCCACGGCTGCATGAAATCACTCACCCACACACCGCACTGTCGGCGCGCTTTAGAGCGTCCCGCCCACGTGTGTCTCCGTTACCTTCAGACATCTTTTCCTTTACCCACCCAGGCTCACTTCGGCCATCGACTCCTCTTTGCACAGCTGCGCCGGCTCCTCCTCCACCGGCCTTGACGGCCCGCGCCACCCTCTACACCCCTCGCTCACTTCATTCAATTTGCATAAGTCCCGCGTCCACCGCGCCAGCGGCTTCCTTCTGACGGCTTTTTCGAACGCGACGCCCCACGCCTTCTTTCAAACTTGAGCACTCATCCCGGCGTCGCGTCCGAAAAAGCACTAGCGTAATCTGGGAGTTGTCGAAGGGACGTCCTACTTGTAACGATCGCTTCCGACATGCCGACTTTCGCTACTAATATAGTGCTGCGCAATTATCGAAACATGTTGCGCAACGACCCGGTCACCGGTTCCTATTTTTTCGCTGCCGTTGCAGTTTACCTCATGCGGCGGAAATCCGGGCTCCTCTTATCTCGACAACGCTGTGCGCTGACGCCGCGGATGAGAACAGAGGTATGAGACCTTCGACCAGTGTTGGGTGAGTCAGGACCGCATCGCGCAGCGCTGTGTAGGGCAACCCTGCAATCATTGCAACCTGGACAGACGCCATGACCTCACCTGCGCCGACGCCGAATGCCGTGAAACCAAGAATGCGGTCGCTATCGGTCTCTATCACGGCCTTTAGGAACCCTCGTGTTTCAACCAATGCGCGAGCACGCAGCACTCCATCCATTGGGATATTGAACAGACGGTACGCAATTCCCTTCTCTCTAGCTTCTTTCTCATTCAGACCAACGCGGGCGAATTCCGGGTCGGTAAACAGGCAGAATGGAACCTGCCTGCCGGTGGTCACGCGCTTACCCCCGGTAAGGTTGGCATGAACCACGCGAAAATCGTCAGCACTGATATGAGTGAAAAGCGGGCTGCCTGCGACCTCGCCGATCGCCCAAACGTTTTCAGCCGTCGTTTGCAGCCGCTCGTCCACCTTGAGAAATCCGCGATCGTTTACTTCGACGCCCCGCCAGCTCCAGTCCGATTCCATCGGTGTTGGGCGTGCGGCCCACCGCAACCAGCAGATGAGTGCCTTCGAGTGTTTTCTCGGCACCATCCTGCTCGATGGCAACTCGCACCGACTGCCCCGACGTTCCCATGACTCGCTTGATCCGTGCATTCGGAACGAGTCTGATGCCCTCATCGTTCAGCAAGCTGCTCAGACCTTCGACTACATCGTCGTCGCGCGGCAGCAAGCGCTCCCCTTGCTCAAGGATGGTGACCCTGCTGCCGAACCGCCGCATCGCCTGCGCCAGTTCGATCCCGACATACCCACCGCCGATCACCAGCAGATGATCGGGAACTACATCCAGCTCAAGCGCCTCGATGTGCGTCAGCGGCTGCGCCTCGGCAAGCCCGGGGACCGGCGGCAGGCATGCGATGTTGGGACACGAGCCGCCGATATACTTGCGGTCGATGATCGCGACGCAGGGACGGAACTGGAAGGATGGGCAGGTACAACGGTAAGCCCCTTCGGGATCACGACACGGCTGATGGTCGATGGTGGTGGGGCAATCGCACCGCGGCCGAAGAAAATTCTTAGCCGTAGTAACGAAAGTCCTTCCAGAACTCCGGCCAGCCCACCTTCGGCGGTCCACAGACGAAAATGTCAGGATGGTCGACCGTCTCCTCGTTCTCGATCCCGTATCCATTCCGGGTGTGGCCGGCCAGCCTGCAAGATTCGAAATGCTCGTCGACGAACTTCCGGCTGAGGCCGATCACGATGAGCGTCTGTGGCGCAGGATCACCATAGCCGCGATACCAGAAGGAATTCACACCACTGATTGCGCGCGGCAAACCGTATTCCGGACCGTAGAGGTTGACCGCACCCGCTTCGCCGTAATTCGTGCCGATAATGCCGAGATGCCCCCTTTCTTCCGACGCAAGTGAGTCGCGAATCCTGGCCACTTCCTGAACCAATTCAGGCCAGCCGATTTGTTCGCGGAAGTCCCCTTGGACATTGTTGGTGATTGCCCACCAGCGAGAGTTGAGGGGCGCGGTCGGCAGCCAGAACGCAAGGGTGAGAGCGATTTCGACCGCCAGCGCCGTCCACACAACCCAGCGCATTGTCACGGCCCTGCCGCGTTGCATCGTGGCCAGCCAGCGCTCTCCCCATACCGCTCCGGCCGCATACAGCATGGGATACGCAGGTCCCATGTAGTACCACCGCCCTTTCGCAAGGGTGAACAGTAACAGAGTGATGACGTACATCCAGCCCAGCATGCGGAAGCGCTTACCGTCGCGCGCAACCAGACAGAAATACAGCCCCGCCATGGCCAGCGGAAAGCGAATCGCCGTGAGCTCCAATTGCTGAGGGAGAAAGTTCGCAGTCCGGCCCTGGCGAACATCGCGGGCGTGAATGTGGCTGAGAAAATCGAGCGACACGAAATTGTGCTGCACTTGCCAAAGCAAGTTGGGCAGCCATATCAGGACGGAAATCGCTACTCCGATCCAGAGCCACTTGCTCTTGAGGAAGCGCCTCGCGTCCGTGAGACGCAAGGCCGCGACAATGCTCAACACGAAGAAGCCGATGGTGGACTTCGAGAGCATGCCGAAGCCGATACCGAGGCCAACGCCTACCCACCATCGGGGGTCGCCAGATACAAGCAGCCGAACGATAAAGTACGCCGTTGAGACCCAGGCGAGGCAATCGAAAGCCACGTACTGCATCTCGTATCCACCGCCCAGGCAAAAGGGGACGGCTGCGACCGCAGCGACGAGTTGAGCTCCCCGGCGGGCACCCATGTCGCGCGCCATCAGCCCCGTGAGCAGCACTGCGATCGCTTGCGCCAGCCCGGCAAAGAAACGGAAGCCGCGTATCGACGTGCCGAACAGTTCCAGGGAAATCCGCCCGAAGAACGGCGTAACCGGGGGATACGCAGGATACCCCCACGCCAGGTGCCGCGCGTCTTCCAGCGTCGCCAGTTCATCGCGATGGATTCCGTAGCGGTTGCCGAGGGCCAGGTGCAGGATGACCGTTGCCAGCGCGATGTAGATCAGCAAAGCCGTATCGCTAAGCCAGACAGGCGGCGTCGGCGCCGTCATATGGCGGTCGGGCTCGTCAGGTTTTGCCGTTATCTGAAGCTCCATAAGCGGCAGCTAGTTTGACACACGCTGGACGGGCTGCATCTTAGCTGAGTGGACCTTGATCCAGTGCGTTGTGGATGCGTGATGGGGTCCTCAACGCCGCTTCTGGCTAGCACCGTAAAACGTAACCTCGCCATCCACCTTCGGGCTGGCCTTCGAAGGTCAGTTTCTCTTTCTGAGCCAAGGTCTGGCTGTCCAGAATACGCACAGATTTGTCCCGCGGCGCGGTGACCCAGACTTCCTTCGTGGGCGCCACATAAACTACGCCGTCGGGGGTGGAATCGATGTGTGTACAGGTCTTACGCGCAAGCGTCTGTTCATCAATGGCGCACACGCTGGAGTCGGCGCGGTCGCCGATGTACACCACTCCGTCGCCAATCGATACGCCGCTGGGCCCCTGACGGCGCTTTCGGCCGCCCAGTTCAACTTCGTTTGTGGCAAAACCCGAGATCTCACGAACTGAACTGTTGCCCGTGTCCACCACATACACCGAGCCAACGTTAATTGCGGGAACCCAGACATATCCCGTTTTGGGATCATAGGCGATGTAATCCATGGTGATGTTTCCCTGGCCGTGGTCAGGGAGGGCGAGGGTACGAGTCGTGTAATTCGCGCTTTGGTCGCTGGCAGCATGCAACGCAATAGCGATTGCACCCACCACCAGTATGAGGACTGGAAGCAAAGAAATTCGGGGTTTCATGGCTGGAATATTAGCATTACCTCGAGCTGCGGACACTCCATGAGAGCGCTTGCTAGCCGGCCGTTTTGTCCGGCACAGGTCATTGCTTGAATAGCGGCGAAACACCTCCAACAGGGCAGAAAACGAGGCTTTGAGGAGAATATTTGATTCGAAGCACCAATCTTCGTCTGGTTTTCCTGCCGATGAGAGAACCAATGGAATAGCGCGATGGGGCCGATTCGGTACGATATGTGAGCTCCAGCTTGATGAACGACATCCGCAATAGGTCATTTGTTGTGCCAAGTCTGCGAGGAACACTGTTATGTCTTCGCTCCGTACCTGATCGGCAATGGCGAAGTGAAGAGCGGCCTCCTTAGACTCCTGGCTACTGGCGTTTCTCTTGGTTCTGTGTAGACGGACGGCCTTTCAACTTAGCTTGTAGCCATGCGGCGCAAGTTATTTCGAGGCGATCGCTGCACCTTCCCGCATTCGTACCTCATCTACCCTGCATCGGTTCCCATTTTTGTTGCGGAGCTAAAATCAAGCTTATGTCTGCTGTAGCCACCCACATCTCCGTCGAACCCGGCTCTGAGGCCTTTCCTCTTCTCACACCTGCGCAGATCGAGCGGCTGCGCCCGCACGGCAAGCTGCGGCACGTGGAAGCGGGCGAGGTGCTGTTCGAACCGGGGGACAGCAACGTTCCCGTCTATGTGGTTCTGTCGGGAGGCCTGGAGATTCTTCAACCCTGTCCCAAGGGTGTGCGACCCGTGGTCACGCACGTTCCCGGCAGCATCACCGGCGAGTTTGCCGTCATCTCGGGCCAGCGCGCGCTGCTGCGCGGACAGGTCACCGCTTCCGGCGAATTTCTGCAGATCGCGTCCGGCGAGTTCCGCGCCCTCGTCGCCAAAGATGCGGAGCTGAACGATATCCTGATGAAGGCGTACATCTTGCGCCGGATGCTTCTTATCAGCGAAGAGGCGAGCAATGTGCTGGTGCTGGGCTCGCTCAACTGCGCCAACACGCTACGCCTGCGCGAGTTTCTGGGCCGCAACGGTTATCCCCACAAGTTCATTGATCTGGACAGGGACGAGCGCTCGCAGTCGATCCTCGACCACTTCCAGGTCAAGGTGGACGAAGTGCCGGTCGTCATCTGCAACGCGCGCAGCGTCCTGCGGAATCCCTCGCTCCGCGAGCTGGCCGATTGCCTCGGGCTCAACGTGAGCATCGACGAATCGCAGGTGCGCGATGTGATCGTCGTGGGCGCGGGGCCGTCAGGGCTGGCCGCCGCGGTCTATGCGGCATCCGAAGGCCTCAACGTGCTGGTGGTGGAAGCGGGGAGCCCGGGCGGACAGGCAGCATCGAGCTCGCGCATCGAAAACTATCTCGGCTTCCCTATGGGTATTTCGGGTGAGGAGTTGGCCGGACGCGCGCTGGCACAGGCGCAGAAGTTTGGCGCGAACATGATGATGGCGCGCACCGCCGTGCGACTGAAATGTGATCGCCATCCATATCAGGTCATCCTCGATGATGGCACACCGCTGCCGACGCGCTCCATCGTGCTGGCCGCCGGCGCCCAATACAACAAGCCGCCCATTCCCAAGCTGTCGCAGTTCGAGGGCAACGGCGTCTACTACGGTGCCACCGCTATGGAATCGCAGTTGTGCGTGGGCGAGGACGTGGTGGTCATCGGAGGAGGAAATTCTGCCGGACAGGCGGCGGTTTACCTGTCGGGGAAGGCGCGCAAGGTTTACATGTTAGTGCGCTCGGGCAAGCTGGCGGACACAATGTCGCGCTACCTGATTTGGCGCATCGAAGAAAACCCGGCGATTGAGCTGCATTACAACATGGAGATCTCCAGCGTCGACGGCGGCGGACACCTGGAGCGCATCAGTTGGCGCGATGGCGACACCGGGCAGATTGTTCCCCACGACATACGCCATCTGTTCGTGATGACCGGCGCCTCGCCGCGCACGGGGTGGCTGGAGGGATGCCTGGCGGTCGACAACAAGGGCTTCGTGCTAACTGGCCACGATCTCGACCGTGCGACGCTGGAAGAGAAGGCGTGGCCGCTGTCGCGCCCGCCGCAGCTTCTCGAGACCAGCCTGCCGGGGGTGTTTGCGGTGGGGGATATCCGGGCTGGCAATGTGAAGCGCGTGGCGTCGGCCGTCGGCGAAGGATCGATCGCGATTCACCTCGTGCATCAGGTGCTGGCGGAGATGTAGGCGGAGCCTCGGGTTCGAACTTGAAGGTGTTGCCCAGAGCCTGCCCCTCTGCCACCAGCAAGACCATCCGACGGCTAGAACGTAGGTCCGGAGAGCGGATTTTGCACTTCTGCAATTCAGTCCTATACTGCCCGCCGATAGCATGGCTCTTGCACCTTCCAGCCCGTCCATTCCGGTGTGCCGAGAGCGCGTGGTGAGCATGCAACGCGGATCGGGTCCCGCAGCCTGCATGTTTGCGAATCAAACCAAACTCCTTTTGTCCCGCAGTCTCGTCCCTTACGTCGCCCTCGGAGACGAGATCACGTTTCCGATTCCAGCACCGGATGCAGTGGGCCCTGAAATCCTCATCACCAAGAATGCCGCCTCCGGAGGGGGCCGTTATATCTACCAGGTGCCAATCGGATACGTCAGCCAGCCCAAGCAGGACAAACGAAATCAGTCCTTCGTTTCAGCCGAGGTTCACCAGGGAGGAATTGGCATCGGCACGATTTTCTTGCCTTGCGAGATCCTGCGCGAATACTTCTACCGCCTGCCGCGTACGGCCGACAGAGTCAGTCAGCCCACGATGTACGAGGTCTTGCGTATGTCAGCTAGCGCTTCGCCCTCTGAGCTGCGCGTGGCTTTCAAGCTTTGCGATCTGGAACTCAAATCGGCAGGGGTTTCGCACGGCCAGCGAGTCGCCCTGGAGCGGGCATTCAACATTGTTGGTCAACCGGAATTGCGCGCTTGCTATGACGTGTTGCTGACGGACCCCGAAGCCCCCGCCGTATTTCCCTATGGTGGATTCGGCTCTGTTCTAGTGGCCGGCGAGCTTTCCCGAGACGGCCAAACATTCTTCACCCGCCGCATCTTCGCATTTTCGCCCAATCTCCGACGCCGACGGTTCCATGTGCCACTGCGGAAATGTGATTTCTACGACGACCGGGCACTATGCCGCGACACGCGTCGCAAGGTCGAGTTCTGGCTCGACCCAGCCGCGCTACATACACTCTGGGACCGCACTTGGAATCAGTGGAAGCATCTGTTGGGAACCAAGATCGAGGTCGAGGGCAGTTCGTACAGAGCGGCAAGTATCGCAAGTGTCGGGGCGAGTGGGAGCTCGTCACCTGGGAGACGGCGTTGCCGAGCCGATTGGAGGTCAAACTGCCACCCGATTTCCAGCAGCAATTGGAATCTGCCAAAACCACCTATTATCGCTTCGGCCAGTACGCGCGGGCTCTGGATCAGATCCGGCTGCGCCTGGAAAATCGGGCAGTCGAGAGAGCAGAGCTGGAGCAGATGTGTTCGGCGCTCCGTATTCCCGGTAACTTTGATGTTGCCCAGATCAGCTGGCGCCCTGATTATGACCCGTTCTTCTATCGCCAGCTCTCACGCCGGGCGCGCCGGATCTATCTGTTTCGGGATGAATACATTTTCGACGTTGAGAAAGCCGTGGTCGTCGAAACCCCTGAGCTCGGCCACGCGACTTACGTCTTCGCCAAGCCCCGGAGTATGGATGTTTTCTCGTTATGTACACCAAGATCACGAAGGACGACATCCGGCGAAACCGCAATAATGCAGCCGAGCGGCTGAGCTTTCTCGGGCGCGTGATTCACGGCACGAATCCACGAGCGTGGCTCAAGGAAGTCCGGCAGCGAATCGGTGAGAAGATCGACTTCGAGATGACCGTGGCTGAGTGAATCACGGACCAGGGGTCCACGCTTTTGTGATATTCGATTGGGCGGCGGCTTCCTGCGTATCTGCTGCTGTGTCCAGTCAAAGTGTGATTGGTGAAATAAATCTAGTGATGATCATGGTTCCAGCGCGACGCTGGAATTTCTCTCCCAGAGGTACCGGCGCCCTGCGGTGAGAACAGGTTTGCAAGAGATTCGTGCCGGTCCTGCCAAGGTACAAGAGGGTCCGCAAGGACGCCCGTGGATCCCGGACAGCCGTCGCCTGATCAGGCTGTTTGACTGCCAACCGATTTGAAGCTAACAAGAGCGCTGAAGATGCAGTTCTGCGCGCGCGTCCGCGTTTACAGAAGCTTCGGTGTACCAGGACATCGCACCGAGAACGCACGAGTTTACGAGGACTCTATGTCAACCCAACCTGGTCAGGTCACCCCGACCGAGTCGCCGCACAATGTCCGCGAGGCACCCGTCAGTCCACAAGAGGCTGCCCGTTTCCTGAATATGCATCCCAAAACAGTGCTCCGTATGGCCCGAGAAGGGACACTCCCAGCTCACCCTGTTGGGGCAGAGCGAAAGCGCTGGCTCTTCTATCTCTCCGAACTGGACGATTGGCTTCGCTCTCAGCTAATCTCGAGCAGCCACCCGCGTCGCGAACTCCAAGGAGATTACATTGGCTAAGCGAACGCGGTATCAGTACGGTAGTGTTGAAATCGACAAACAAGTAAAAGGACCGGATGTATGGATCTACCGTTGGTGGGAAACGACTTCAGACGGCCGCAAGAAGCGAAGGGGTTTCACCCTTGGAACGGTAGAAAAATACAAAACGGAAGCACATGCCTTGAAGGCAGCAGAAGGGATGCGGCTGCTGATCAACGGTGGGGTTGCTTCCCGGGCACCGGTGCTCTTCGGCGGCGTTCTGGAGCGTTTCCTTCTCGAGCAGCAGCAGGAGCAGGATGCCGAGCAAATCACCCACAGTACTTTCGCCTCCTACCGGAGCATGATCAGCCAACACATCTATCCCAAGTGGGGCGAGGTGTATCTGCAAGACGTTCGCCCGGCTTTGGTACAGGATTGGCTGCGCAAGCTCACTCTCTCACCCAAGTACAAAGGCCACATCCGCTCGCTAATGTACCGTCTCTTCGACAGAGCCATGATCTGGGAACTGATCGCCGTCGATCGGAACCCCATGGAACTAGTCGAAGTGAAAGGCATCAGCAAGCGCAGACAGCGTCCCCGTATTCTCCCGGTGAAAGATGCCTGGAGAATACTCGACGCACTGGCGCAGCCCTACCGGACCATAGTGTTGATTGCGCTGTGCTTCGGTTTGCGAATCAGCGAAATTCTCGGATTGCGCTGGACGGACTTCGATTTCAAGGGGTCGGCGGTTCTTATTCAGCGATCGGCGGTCGGCAAACGACTCAACAAGTTGAAGACCGAGTGTTCGCAGGACGAAGTTCCGCTCGAACGGGGTTTCGTTGTCGAGCTGAAGAAATGGCAAGAGCTGTGTCTCGAGTCCGAGGGGCAATGGCTCTTTCCGACTCCAGTGACTGGCCGGCCCTTACACGCCGACTCGATCCGAGCCGACTATCTCATTCCGACGAGTCTGCAATTGGGGCTTGGAAGGATCGGGTTCCACACGTTCCGCCACACCTATCGGGCGTGGCTGGACGAAACCGGAGCGCCCGTGGGCGTGCAGCAGAAACTCATGCGTCACGCGCACATCTCCACCACGATGGACCAGTATGGCAATGCCTCGATGGAAGCCAAGCGCAAAGCCAATCGGCCTCTGGTGCAAAGACTCTTGAACAGAACGGCTGGCAACGAGCCAGTTTTCATTCAATAAATAAGGGAAACTGTGTGCCCGTTTCCCTTATTGGACAGTTTTGGACAGTCGCTCAACTTTAACTTTTGTCCGCAACTTTATGATTCCGTTGGTTGCGGGGGGTGGATTTGAACCACCGACCTTTGGGTTATGAGCCCAACGAGCTACCAGACTGCTCCACCCCGCAGTTCGATCATAGCGTCTGCTTCATCGGCGGTCAAACAACTAGTCATCCGTAGATCATTGACTGTTTCATTCCATTCGTTGCGATGAGCGCTGAGTGCATTTATGCGGGGGGAAGGAGCCCTTCGGGGTTCCGGGATTAGTTCGGCTGGGCGTCAGGTAGCCCACGACTCGCGGGGCAGACGGTGTCACAGATGTTTTCGCATGGACGCAGCTCGCAGTTGAGTGCTTTTATTTTGAGCACGCGCGGAAGTACCTGCTAGAACGGTGGCTTGTGCCCTCGTAGTTGGTCAAGGCCGCATTCTGGGTCGAGCGACAGAAAGGCATCCAGGCCTGCCGGGCGCTTCAACTTCGCCCCAACCATGCCTACTGCCTCGGCTTAGGTCGATTGCCTCTCCAAACTCGCATTTTGACACTTCCTCGAAGCGTCAGTAATTCGTCTGCGTAAAAACCTGATCCAGATGAAGCGGCCGCTCTACTCGTTTTTCGTCAGGCAGAAATCCTGCCTACTAGACCGCCACGGCTTGGGCTGGTTGCGATTCCGTCTGCTTCCGTTTGGGCTCGTACACGCAGCAGGGTTCTTCTGCGAACAGGTCGCCGGTCAACGCGTACGCGCGCGAACGTGATCCGCCGCAGATCTCGCGAAACTCGCAGCGGCCGCATTTGCCGAGTAGATTCTTGCTGTCACGCAGGGAGCGGAACAGCGGTGAGTTGCGATAGATGTCTGCCAGTGACTGCTGGCGAACATTACCTCCAGAGATGGGCAGAAATCCGCTGGGATAAACCTCGCCCAAATGCGAGATGAACACAAAACCTTTGCCGTCGTTGATACCGCTGGCGCGACCGATCCCGTCACCGGTTTGCATACCGACGGGTATTTGGAAGAACTGAGGCATGCGCTCATCCGGACTGGCAGCGTATTGTGCGCGACGGCGACCCTCGGTGCGCCGTTGCAGCAAGAAGCGCCGGTAATGCTGGGCCTCTGTGCTCTTGATGTCGAACAGTACGCGTTGCGAGGTCTCGTACAGCTTCTCGAACACCTGCTCAAACTCTTCCGCCGAAATGAGATCGATACCTTGGCCGCGGCCCATGGGAACCAGGAAGAAAACGCTCCACAGTGCAATGTCGAGCTTCTGCAATAACGCGATGGTATCGTTGAGCATGGCGAGGTTATGGCGCGTGATGGTGGTGTTGATCTGCACCGGCAGACCAATCTCGCGCGCCCAGCGGACCGCGTTGATGGTCCACTCGTACGAACCGGGCACGCGGCGAAAAGCATCGTGAATCTCCGCGGTGGGACCATCCAGTGATACCGCCAGCCGTGCCAGTCCGTATTGTTGCAACCGCACAATGTTCTCGCGGGTCAGGAGCGGAGTCGCACTCGGTGTCAGCGAAATCCGGACCTTGTGGTCGCTGGCGTATTGCACCAGTTCAAAGATGTCGGGGCGCTTTAGCGGATCACCGCCGGTCAGCACGAACACCGGCACCTGCATCTCGGCGATCTCGTCGATAAGGCGCATGGCCTCAGCTGTATTCAGTTCTAGTGAGTTACGCAAGGGCTGTGCACACGCGCGACAGTGCACGCAGACGAGGTCACAGGCCTGGGTAGTCTCCCAAATCGCAATGAAGGGCCGATCGTCAAAGTTCATGCGTACCATGGTGTCTCCCGACTGCCGATAAGCCAGCGCTACCAACATGCCAGACCATGTCACACCCAGGCTGTGACCTAGGTCACGTTGGGCGCGGGAAAATATTTGCCGGTAGCACCTTCCCAACCCGACGGACATCGATCACAGCAAGACGTGAGATACATCACAGCAGGGGTGTGCGTCCGAAGGCGACAATCGCAGCAGGATCGAGGCGCAGTGAGGCGCCGCCGTTGGAGGGAGCCATGTCGGACGACAAACGCGATGTTCTGGAGGTTTTGCGGTACGAACTCAACTTCATCGAGCAAGGGGGATATGGAAATTGGTACAGCACGCCGTGGGGGCCCGCTTCCATCTTCCAGGACTCACTTACCTGTCCAAACCATGGAGATCCCAGCCGTCCGCACGCTTGCCATGAGTGCCTGCTTTACGACTTCGTGCCCGAGGAATACCGCACGGAAGACGTTCCCTGCCATCACATCCCATTGAATCGTCAAGGTGTTACGATCGCTACGCCTAATCAGACGGAAGAAGAGCTGCGGGAGAACGTAAAGCACTGGTTGAAGCGCACGATCGCCAGGATTGAAGCCGACCGCGCCAAGCAGAGCGCAGAATTTGCGACGGAAAAGGCCGGATAGCCACTTCTAGCAGGAGCAAGATCGTTCCAAATCGTTCTTGTCCACTGGCGACGCATTCAAATCAGTCCCGTTTCGGAACCCAATCACCAAAAGAATCCATTCGCGTGGAATTCTCCGGCCTTTTTGCGCATAGAATGCGGCATCGGGCCAGCGCCTGCCGGAGCACACCATGAAAAGAAGTTTTGCTTCCCTCGACCCTCAGGAAGCTTTGCACGTCGCTATTTTCGTCGAAGAACGCAATGCCGAGCTGTACCACCGCTTCGCGGAAATGTTTGTCGAGTTCCGCGACAGCGAGTCCCTGGAAATTGCTGGCATCTTCTGGGAGATGGCGGTGGAAGAAAAGAACCACAGCTCGCTCCTGCAAAACAAATACATGGAAGAGTATGGCAGCTCGCGCTGCACCATGACGGAAGAAGACCTGGTCGAGTGGATTGAAGTCCCGAATTTGGAGGACGGCGACATTTTCGCTGCAACCTGCGAAGGCCGCACAACCAGCGTGCGTGAGCGTGCGTTGCAGGTGGCGCTTAAGGCAGAATTAGGCGCTCAACGTTACTACGCCGGCCTGGTAGAGAACACCCAGGAAGGACCACTGCGTCGGCTCTACTGCGAACTCACCAAGATGGAAGACAACCATGTGGCCTACATTCAACTTAAGCTTGCGCCTCAGCCCGCCAGCGATGGCAAGACGAACTAGGTACGTTGGGCTCGTTCTTGCCGGTCGAACTGCACACCTTAAGCGGGCCAGTGCCTGCGGCGAGTACGGCGATGAAGCGCAACACTAACCGTGCGAGCGGATACACTCATCGCCGAACCGCCCTAGCGGCACTTAACTGGGCGACCCGCTTTACCGCGTGTGAGGGTGAAGGGCTGCGGCTGCTGGTCCTTGTCGCCAAGGATCACTTCGAGCCGCATGGTGTCACCTTCAATGGCACCCTTGTAAGTGGCCGGGAGATCCTGTGGCGGATTGGCCTGGGTGACTGGCCCACCTCGCTCCGGTGTGTAAGTTCCACGCGCCGTAAATTCACCTTTCGCATCGGCCTTGATCGGTTCCAGGATCTTGCCATGCGCACAGCCGAATTCCACAGTAGCGCCTTGCGAGGTGACTTCCATGTTTACCTCGCGGCCGCCCCAGACCTCGCGCGATGGGCTTGCGTCCTGCCCCTGCAAGTTCATTACTGATTGATTCATTAGCGTGAGAGCTCCAGTGAGCACGACTAAGAGAGCGCCAACCCAGTATAGTTTCATCCGATACCGTTCCTTGCGTCGCCAGGAAGGACACCTCTATCTTAGACCCTGGAATGGCAGCTAGGGTACACAAGCCCTGTATTCCGTGCGACGCGGCATGTCTTCGCGGCATCTCCTAGCAGAGGTCTATATCGAGGAACCGAGCATGTATCACTACGATCCCCAGACTGCGCTGGAAGAGTTGAACGAAGACGCGGTATTGCCAAATCCGGTTCGGGTGCGCGATATGATGCTGCGAGCGCATCTCGATGCCGATCATTCGCTGGAGTATAACCGCCTGTTTGTCGAATATCAGAAGGGCTTCGGCGAGCTGCTGGAAGTGGGTCGCCATTTACTGGAAGGACTGGCCCGACCGCAAAAGAAATAATAAGCTGCTGTAGATCTAGTTCGAAATTAGTGTGGTCCGGCGAGGGCACCGGGTAGAGCAGCGCTTCAGACCGGGGTCCTCGGCACGTGCCGCTTTTGCCCGTACTGCGGGTAGTAGCGTCGCGTTGCAGCCGATCTTTAGAGACGGGGCGGCTTCAGGCAGCGACGCGGGTGCTTCATCCGGGCTATGGGAATGCTTAAACGGCTGTAACCAAGGAGAGGCCATGAAAGTCTGGTTGCTGATGGGTTCGATTTGCCTGTTTACGGTGACTGCGCTTGCGGCGGAATCGCACAACGTATCGTACAAAAGCGGAGATGAAACGGTGAGCGCGGTGATGTACACACCCCAGGGCAAGGGACCGTTCCCGGCGTTGGTCGTAATCCATGAATACTGGGGGCTGAACGATTGGGTAAAGGAGCAGGCATCGAAGCTGGCCGATGAGGGCTACGTCACGCTTGCCATCGATTTGTACCGCGGCAAGGTGGGAGCGACACCTGAGGAGGCGCACGAACTGATGCGGGGTGTGCCGGAAGACCGGGCGACTCGCGATCTGCTGGCGGCAAGCAGCTATTTGCGTTCGCAGAAGAATGTCGATCTCAAGCGGGTTGGCTCAATCGGATGGTGTATGGGCGGAGGCTATTCTCTCAATCTCGCGCTGAACGATCCCAAGCTGAAGGTTGCAGTCATTAATTATGGTCATCTTGCGACTGATGAGGCCGCGCTGAAGAAGATCAATGCGGCAATCCTGGGCATTTTTGGCGGGCAAGATCGTGGTATTTCGGTGGCGGACGTAAATAAGTTCGAGACACAGCTCAAGGCCCTGGGCAAAACGGTCGAGATTCATGTCTTCCCCGATGCAGGTCATGCGTTCGAGAATCCAAATAACAAACAGGGGTATCGCGCCGAGGACGCGGCCCAAGCCTGGAAGCTGACCGTCGATTTCCTGGCCCAGAATCTGAAGTTGAAATGACATGTCGAATCGAGCGTTGCGATACCGGAAAAGCCTGCTGTGGATTTTGCTGACGCTAGTTGCAGCCTCGGCGCTGTGGGTGCTGAACGTGGAAATCGCCTATCAGCGCAATGTGCGTCACATCCCGACGAATTTTCATCTTCGGCGCCACGTTCCGCTGACGACTTGGAAGACATGAATCGCTCCTTCCGTCTGTGGCGTTCACCCGCTGTTCGGAAGACTTGGCAGCTCCCAATGCAGCCGAATTGCGGGACCCCAGGGCTGGTGATGCCGCGCCTCTCACGCTGGATGTGATCTCTGTCGCTCAGCTTTGTTTGAGGATTTCTTCCGGCTTTTCGCGACCTTCCTTGGGCGGCATGTCAGCACTTTTTTTGCTTCCGACGCAACCGCCTTCTTTGCCTGCCCGCCCGCCATCGGCAAGTCCTTCATCTCGGCGGCGCGCCACAAATACCAACTCGCGACACTGCGATAGGGACGCCAGCGCTCGCCATAGGCCAGCAACTCTTTCGGCTTGGGCAGTTCGGCGAGCTTGTGCATCTTAGCGAAGCCCTTGCGGATGCCGTAGTCATCCACCGCCAGCACATCCGGACGGCCGAGCCGAAACAGCAGAAGCATCTCTACCGTCCAGCGGCCGACGCCACGTACGCTGTCGAGGCGCTCGATCAGCTCCTCATCGCTCATGCGATTGGCCTGCTTGACAGTCGGCACCGTGCCGTCGAGCGTCTTGGCCGCGAGATCACGAATCGCCAGCATCTTGGCGCGCGACAATCCCGCCGAGCGCAGCAATTCTTCCGGCGCCGCCAGAATCTGTTCCGGCGAGGGAACCCGTCCACCAGCCCGCGCCGCGTGCGGATGCGCTTGTTGTTCTCGGGGAACAGCGCCTTCACGCGCGCGGTGATGGTGGCGGCGACCTTGCCATTGAGCTGCTGATAGATGATGGACTCCAGCAGCGCTTCGAAAATGCTCTGCGTGGTCTCCTGCTGCAAGCGGCATTCGCCGGAGCGGGCGATTATCCGCGCCAGCCGGCGATCGACCCGCGAAAGATGTTCCAGGGCGGCGGTGTGGTCAAGTTTTTTAGGCATAGTCAATCTTCAATCATTGGATAGTGACGCCCTTGCGTCCGGCATCGTAGCACCGCAGGGGTGGAATTAATTTTAGCCCAGGCGGCAAAAGACGATTCGAAGCGGACGCGCCTTCAGGCGCGTCGTGACCAGCGTGGCCAAGAAATCCGAATCAAGGCGCAACCCCCGCATAAACCGGAATCGCATCGCGCGCCACGTTCTTGTAAACCACGCCGCCCTTCATCACAAATACGACTCGACGAACCGCCGTGATGTCCTTCAGCGGATCGCCATCGAGCGCGATAATATCCGCCTGCAAGCCCGGGCGCGATCGAGCCGATTTTGTCCTCCATTCCCATCGCTTCCGCGCCAAGCGAATTGGCGGACACCATCGCCGCCATCGGATCCTGCTCCGCCATCGCGAACGCGGTCAATAAATTCCTCTGCGTTTCGCCCGTGCGCGCCGGCCACGGCGTCCGTGCCGAAAACAATTTTCAGCCCCGGAATTTTCACCGCGCGATGCACCAGCTCGTGATTCATCGGCAGGGTCTCCGCAATCGCCGCAAAACCCTCTTCCGTTGGGTAGTCCAGGCGTGCCGGCATACTTGTCCTTGTTCAAGAGATAATTCTCGATCACCAGCCCGGCCTGCGGATCGAAATAAGTGCCCCTTTCGGCAATCAATCGCAGATCGTCGTCCGTCGCCACCAGTACCGTGCTCTACTTCCGTGCAGCCGGCAAGCGTTGCGGCGCGCACCGCATCTCTATAAGCGTGCACCAGTGTACGCAGCCCCTGCTTCTTCGCTTCATCGCAAGCGGCGTTCAATTGCTCCTGGGAAATTGTCATTCTCGCCCTGGCGCATGCCCTGCCGGACGCAAAGATTTTGATCAGGTCGGCGCCTGCCGCTTTCTGTTTGCGCACGATATGCCCGGATTTCTTCCGGCGTTCCTGTCTGCTCGCCACGGCCCATGAGCGGCTCGACGGCCGTCAGGATGCGCGGGCCCGGAAGCATGCCTTTCGCGATGGCGTCGCGCAAGGGAATATCTGCGGGGTCGCCCACGCTTTGCACCGTCGTGAAGCCCGCCATCAGCGTCACCCATGCATTGGAGGCTGCGGAATATGCGGCCTCTTGCGGCGTCGCTCCGCCCGCATTCTTTCCGTTCTTGCCGAAGCTCCACGTAATGTGCACGTGCGCGTCAATCCATCCCGGCAACACCGTCAGGCCGCGCAGGTCGTAGTCCACCGGCCCGGCTTTTGGGTCCAGCGCTGCTATCTTCGCGCCCTCGATCACGATGCGGGTGTTGTGCAGCAGGTGGCCCTTGCCGTCGAGAACGGTGCTGGCGCCGATCACGATTCGTTTATCCGGAACCGGTGGCTGGGACGAAGCTGTCATTCGTGGCGAACCTCCTTGCGCCAGACAATCGACGCCAAGAATGCCGATGATGCAAAGAATGTTCTGGGCGAATCGCACGGCGGCTTGTCCATGTGCTGACAACTGGCTACTGATTACTGACTAGTGACAACTGGCTACTGGCTGCTGACTTCCTCCTCCAACGCCGAGAGCGTCTCGTCGTCCACGTCCCACTTCTTCAGGATGCGAAAGATGACTCGACTACTGAAGCCCGCCCGCATCAAGGTGCGAAACACACGCGCCGCCTGCTTCTGCCCCTCGGGCTTGGCGATGCGCTTGCGCTGCAAAAACTCGCGCGCCAGTTTCTCTTCGTTGACGTCGACGTAGGCGGCGCTGACCACGCTGTCGATGATGTCGCCGTGCACGCCTTTGGTCTTTCAGGTCCTGGATGACACGCATCCGTCCGAACTTTTCGTTCTCTTTACGGAAGCGCGAGTAGTTCTCCGCGTAGCTGGTGTCGTTGAGGTACTTTTGCTCCTTCAACTTCGCCACCACGAACTCGACCAGCAATTCGCCGTGCTCCTGGTCCTTCACCCGGTTGCGCATCAGCCGCTTGATCTCGGCCACCGTGCGCATCTGCCGCGCCAGCGCTCCCACGGCGTATTCATACAGCGCCCCCGAATCGTATTCCTTGCGCGTGCGCTTGAACGGCATGGGGAAATTATAGGCTGCGACTTTGGAGAGAAGGTCTGGCCACTCCACCAGCGACATGCAGTCTCCCGGCCTCCACTAAGGTGCATTAACTCGCTATCCCATTTGCCCCACCCGCCGGACGGCGCCGGTTGCGCAGTGAAACAAAAATTCTTCTCGGCGTTGACTCCGTGGGACCGGGGGCGTTATTCTCCCTATCTCAATATTGCGACTGAATTCGAAAAGGAGCCCCCCGTGACCCACTATTCATTCGACGCGCGGACCGAGTTTGCATCGACACACGATTACCCGCAAACACCCACAAGCGGTCTCCGGCGCATCCTCGGGATGGGCCTGGTCGGAGGTCTTGTTCTGCTGCTGACGGGATGCGGTTCGGTGACCATTTTCCAGTCGGCCTTCAATTCCAATCCGGTGGGTTCGCCCCCAGCGCACAACCAGGCGACGGGCACGATCGATGTGAGCGGCGCCACCGGTAGTGTTTTGATTGTTTCTGCTCCGCAGGGCGCCACCGGCAATTGGGCGCAGATTCGGCGCAGCGGCGACGCGCAGGCCCCGATCACGACCATGCAATGCACCCCCTCGAAGTTTCCCGGCGACGGTTCCTACACCCTCCTGGCGGCACTTTTCATCCCCAGCAGCACTACCGGCCTGGCCACGGTGGAATTCGACACCTCCCCAGTGGGGGCGCCGGCTTCCGCGAGCTTCCTGCATCTTGACTTCATGCAGGACAATACGGTGCGCATCAATGACGACAGCGGACAGACCTTCGGGACTTTCCCACGGAACCAGGTCTTCACCCTGTCCGTTACGCTGGACATCAGTTCTTCGGCAGCTACCGCGCACATGAGTTTATTCGGCACTGGCGCCTCGGGCAGCAAGGATTTCAACGTAACGCCTCTCTCCCTGGCCCGGCAGTTCGGCGGAGTGAAATTCTGGATGGGCTTTCCCTGGACCGGGTCGTTTGACGTGACCGACATCCTGCTCACGCGCAAGAAGTGAGCCGCGAGGACTGGCTGCAATAAAGTGGGCAGGAAGCTTTGATTCGCGGGTCTCCATGATGGGATCGGCCACGCCAGATTCTTAGTACATCAGCTTGGCCGGAGGACTGAAGTAGTGCGCCATCTCCCGGTTACTTTCCGCCGCCAAAATCTGCATGCGGCGCTCCCCATTCTGCCGGCAACAAGTTGTAAACTGTTCGATCAGGTGAAAGCCCATGAGTTTCCCTGCAACTACCCCTGATTCTCAGTTGGCAGCGGTTTTCGACGCGCACATGAAGGCCGAGTTCGTTACCCACGACGTGGACGCCACCATGGCCACTATGACGGATGACCCTCATCTCACGCACGTGCCGGTGCTGACCGGCGGCTCAGGGTGGGATGAGGTCCGTCACTTCTACGCCAACTATTTCATCGGTCACTGGCCCGCCGACACTAAAATCACCCACGTCTCGCGCACCATCGGCCAGGGGCGCGTGGTGGACGAAATTATCGTCAGCTTTACTCACGATGTCGAAATGCCTGCGATGCTCCCCGGCATTGCGCCCACCGGCAGAAAGGTCGAGCTGCCGCATGTCGTGCTTGTGGGCTTTTCGGGTGGCAAGGTCTCCTATGAGCACATTTATTGGGACCAAGCCTCGCTGCTCGCACAGATCGGCCTGCTGGATGCGGCGAAGCTGCCGGTCAGCGGCGCAGAGGAAGCACGTCGCGTGCTGGATCCCGCCGTCGCGTGCAACGAGTTGATCCATCGCGCGGAGCGGAAGCGCACCGCCTGAGCGGGTAATAAGTCGATCTTTAAGTCACGCGCCTCTTGCGATCAAGGAAGGCGGCCGGTCCAACTCCAACTCAAGACTGAGAGGTTTCTGCCGATAAGCAGGGTGGGAGCGTTTGAGACGCGGAAATCCCGTTGTCATCCCCCGTCTCTTGCCCATTCATTAGTCCTGCGGCTCTTATGCAAAGATCAATGATCTATCTTCCGTGCGATCATCAGGCGGTGCACAATGGCGGCTGGGTGGAGGAATTGCACCTTTTGATCGGCGGCCGGAATGAAGTGGTGGCTATTGCACCGTGCCGATTGCTCTACCCGCGGGCCGGTCGAGTGTACTCCTGGCTGGCAACTCTGACGGTGGTCCTGCACCGCAGGATTGTGCATGAAGAGGTATTGCGCCGGCTGCTGGTCCTGCGTTACGGCAATTGGCTCGGCTTCTGGAACATTCCCGAACTGATGCAAACCTTTCCGGTGTTATATCAACACCAGGCAAACCGTTATTACCTTCTGCGCGATGTTATTCCCTTGTTGCCCCGGTTGAATCGAATCCAGCGAAAAATCCTACACAGGTCCGCCAACGATACCGCCCCGCAGAAACCGGTTCCCTATCCAGTCAACCACCTCGATCAGAAGCCGCGCCCAACCCGGATTCCTATGTCTCTTTCCGTAGCTCCAAAATTCGGCGGGAATCAGCGGACCACCGATTGCTGATCACACCGGCAGGTGCATGCTTAATCTCACCCAACCGTCCGGTGCGCGGTCACAATGAAGACGACCTCACACAACACCGCGAATTCCCAAAGCCTGCTTGAAAGCGCCGATTGTCTGTTTTGATGGCGAACAGGCTAAGCACCGACAGCGACAGCGTGCGGAACAGTACACCGGCGATTGCCAACTGCTAATTGCTAACGGCTGATTCCCCGCTTTACACTGCTCCCGTCCTCTGGCAAAGTAAATGGTGGAAACGCAAGCGATCGTCGTCCTCGACTTTGGCGCGCAGTATTCGCAACTCATCGCGCGCCGCATCCGCGAACAGAACGTCTTCTCGGTCGTCCTCCCCTGTAACGCTTCGCTGGACGAAATCAAGAGCTATCATCCTGCCGGCATCGTGCTGTCGGGCGGGCCATCGTCCGTGTACGACGCCGATGCGCCCCCGGCGGACGAGCGCGTCCTGCACCTCGGTATACCGGTGCTGGGCATCTGCTACGGCCTGCAATTCATGGTTTACAAGCTCGGGGGCAAGGTACGCGCCGCCGATAAGCGCGAGTACGGCCACGCCCAGGTGGAGTTGCTGCGCGGCGACACACCGCTGTTCAAAGGGCTGCAAGGTCCGCTGGCAGTCTGGATGTCGCACGGCGACGAAGCCATCGAGCTTCCGCCGGGCTTTGAGCTGATCGGCCGAACCTCAAACGCCGTCGCTGCCATCCAGAATTCCGCGCAGACATATTACGCAGTGCAGTTCCATCCCGAAGTGCACCACACGCCACAGGGCACCGAGATCCTGCGCAACTTCGTCTTCGAGATCTGCGGCCTCAAACCGAACTGGACGTCACGCAGCTTTATCGACGAAACCGTAGCCAGCGTTCGTCAGACGGTGGGCAAAGGCCGCGTAATCTGCGGGCTCTCGGGCGGCGTGGATTCGTCGGTGGCCGCCGAGTTGGTGCATCGCGCCATCGGCGATCAGTTGACCTGCATCTTCGTGAACAACGGCGTGCTGCGCAAGAACGAGTTCGTCAACGTGCAGAAAAACCTGCGCGAAAAACTCGGCCTCAACATTGATGCGGTAGATGCCAGCGCCCGCTTCCTCAGCAAGCTGGCCGGTGTCAGCGAGCCGGAGAAGAAGCGCAAGATCATCGGCAACGAGTTCATCGCAGTCTTCGAGGAAGAGGCGCACCGCATTGAGCAGTTACACGGCAAAGTCGATTGGCTGGTACAGGGCACGCTATACCCCGACGTGATCGAGTCGCGGTCAGTGCGCGGGCCGTCGCAGACCATCAAGAGCCATCACAATGTCGGCGGGCTGCCGGAGATCATGAAGCTGAAGCTGATCGAGCCGCTGAAAGATTTGTTCAAGGACGAAGTGCGTAAGATCGGCCGCGACCTCGGCATGCCGGAAGAGATCCTGCAACGCCAGCCGTTTCCCGGGCCGGGGCTGGCGGTGCGCATCCTGGGTGAGGTGACCGCCGAGCGCGTGGCCCTGCTGCAGGAGGCCGACGACATCGTCGTCACCGAAATCAAGCGCGCTGGACTGTACAACAAGGTCTGGCAGTCGTTCGCAGTGCTGTTACCGGTGATGTCGGTCGGCGTGATGGGCGACATGCGCACCTACGCCTACACCTGCGCTGTCCGCGCGGTGCACTCCGAAGACGGCATGACCGCCGACTGGGTCCCCCTGCCACACGAGGTGCTGAAAACCATCTCCAGCCGCATCGTGAACGAGGTGAAGGGAATCAACCGCGTAGTGTACGACGTGACCAGCAAGCCGCCCGGGACGATTGAATGGGAGTAAGGAAGCAACTAGCAACTAGCAACTAGCTACTAGCAACTAGCGACTAGGAATTAGCAACTAGCGAATAGCGACTAGCAATTAGCAATTAAGGCTCAATTCCGTTCATTACACTGTCATCCTGTCTATAACGACGTCGGCTTTGTCAAGGGACACGACTACTCTGCGAGGCGGAAGCGGGGTCAAGGGCGCCATCTTTTGGCGTTCATCTCGACCCTTGACGCCGCTTCCACCTCGCCCAGCAATCTACATTTTCGCGTCCGGCAGCACAGGGAGCACACGTTTCAGTGCTTCACTTCAGAGTACGAGGTGGATCGTCTCCTTTATTACGAGAGATATGGCGAAGTAACGAACGCGATCAAGCGTGAAAAGCAACTGAAAGGATGGCGTCGCGAGAAAAAGATTGCGCTGATCCGCAGCATGAATCCGCAGTGGAAGGACTTGAGCAAGGGATGGTACGACAAACCTGCCGTCGCAAGCTCTGATTGGAGATTATAGGGGTCAAAATGCAAGGTATCATCCCCAGCCCAGGCGAGGCCCTCGCCCGTTTCACGAGGTGTCATCCCGTCTATAACAACGACGGCGGTGTCAAGGGCGTACGAAGGCGGCGACGCCCACGGTTTTGAAGCAGCGCCATTTCGCTCTAGTGGAAAACAAAATCTCTGCATCGGACCAAGACTCGCGCGCTTCGTGAATCATCGATGGAGCCTTGTGCTCCACCAACCATCTATTCGGTTTGTTACGCCAACCATGATTCTTGTCTTCGAACTCCCAGACGCTTCTGGGAGGCAGGGGGCCCACTCAAGTGACCGGTTTTATTCCGACACCACAGGATGACTCGGGCTGCCCTGCGTGCGAGCGGCGGCGTAGGGTTGTTGGCTTCGCCACATCCAGTACAACCGCACCGCTAATTTGCGCGCCACCATGACCTTGGCTACGGCCGAATGCTTTCTGTGCTTCAGCCGCTGATAAGCGCGCTTTAACTCTGGGACCAGGCGTGCCGCGCTCTGTCCCGCTTCCACCAACAAACTGCGTACCAGGGGATTGCCTTGCTTGCTGATGCGGCCCAGCCGCTGCCGCCCCCCACTGGAATGCTCGGCCGGATTCAGCCCCAGATAGCTGACCACCTGGCGGCTGTGGGCAAAGCGCTCGATCCGGCCCAGGGTCAGCGCGAAGGCCAAGCTGGTAATGGGACCGACTCCGGGATGGGTCTGCAACAGCCGCGCCACGGAATTTTTCTCCGCCTCTTGCTGCGCGGCCAGGTCCAACTCGGCGATGCGGCGATCCAACTCCTCCAGCAACTGCAGCGAATCGTCGCGTCGCTTGGCCGTCCAGCCACGCAGCGGCAGGGCCTCCAGCAGCTGGCGTCCCGCCGCGCTCCACAGCTTGCGCTTTTGCTGCACTCCCTGATTCAGCGCCAGGTGCTGCAACTGGTTCTTCACCTGCCGCCGCATGGCCACCAGTTTGTGGCGATGCAACAGCAGCTGCCGCAGATCGCGCTGCTCCAGGCTGGGCCCCCATAGCTCGGGAAAGCGGCCTTCCAGCAACAGCCGCAACAGCAGAGCGGCATCGCGCCGGTCGGTCTTTTGCTTGCGCACTTCCATGGTTCGGATCTGGGCGGCATCGCCCAGGCGCAACTCGTGGCCCAGTTCAGCCAGCAGGCGCTCGAACCACAACGTGTTGCCGCAAGCTTCCATGCCCACGATCACCGCGCCTTGCAGCGCAGCGTAAAACGGCCGGGCTTGGGCTGCCGTCAGCTTGCCCTCCGTGTACTCGCCTGTTTCCGTGTCGACCATGGCAATTTGTTGGAAACTCGGATGGAAATCACAGCCTATAATCTTCATGACGGCTCCTTTCGTCCGAGTCTTGGTCTTTTGCGAGAACAAGTTTACTCGGCACTGCTTAGGAGCCGTCGTTGTTATGAAATCAAGCGAGCGCGGGCCGATTTTGCCCGCGCGAGTCGAAGGACCCCTATAGTCGCCAGCAGCCTATGAGTTCGCAGCGCCAGCATTGCTATTGGGTTTGCGCAGTATAGGGGTCCTTCGACTGTGCGCCCGCCCCGACTCACAAAAAAGGCGAGTCGAGAAAAGCACGGCGGGCGCTCCGCTCAGGATGACACGCGGTAGAGCACGGTCCGCGCTCGCTCGGGATGAAACATGGAAAGCTGGATGCTGATGGCTGACGGCTGACGGCTAGATCATTTCTCCTGTTACTGTATAGCATATCCGCAATGGGCAAACCAGGCAGAAGCGTTGTTGGCTGTGACCTGGGCCAGAGCGTGGGTAATGGCTGCTTCCAGACTTTCCACCGTGCGGGCCTTGGCTGAACGGAGCTGTTGTTTGATCTTCGACCAAGCTTGCTCAATGGGATTGAAGTCCGGCGAATAGGGAGGCAGGTAAAGCAATTCCGCTTCCGTCGCCTCGATCAAGCGCCGCACTCCTTCCACTTTATGGGCGAGCAGATTGTCCATGACCACCACCTGCCCCGCCTGCAAGCGCGGACACAGCACCTGCTCCACGTAGGCTAAGAAGACATCGCCGTCGGTCGGAGACTCGACGGTCATGGCCGCAATCACTCCCCGCGTGCTCATGGCTCCCAGCAAAGTGAGGGTGCGCCAGTGTCCGGCGGGCGTGCCTTCTGCCACCCGCTCGCCGCGCGGGGCTCGACCATAGCGCCGCGTCATCTCCGTGGTCGCGCCGCTTTCGTCTTGAAATACCAGTCGTTGCGGATCCATTTGGCTTACCGCCGCCCACCACGCCTGACGACGGGCTTGGATCGCGACCGCGTCTTGTTCCTGGGCGTGGAGCGACTTTTTTTCAGCCGCAGCCCCATGTTCTGGAGCACCCGCCAGAGATGCTGAAAGCTGACCTGGACCCGCTCGCTCGCCCATAGCCTTTGTTGTAACTCCATCAGCGTTACGTCGGGTTGCTGTCGCACCAATCCGCGCAAACTCGCCTGTACCGCTGCCGTCATGCAGCTCCGCGGCCCATGGCGCTGCTCGACTCGCTCCATCTGCCGGGTCCGCCGCCGCTGTCGCGAAATCTTCCAGGCCCAGGGAACACTCACCCCGAAGCACTTCGCCAGTTCGCGCAGACTCCCCTCCCCACGGTCGTGGGCTTCCAGCAGTTTCCGCCGCAAATCATCGGAATACGCCTTCGCCATCGCTTGGATTGTTCGCGGATTCCTCGCCTCCACCACTATACACTAATATGAGAAATGCTCTAATGCCTCTTGCGTTCCCACCGGCTCTCGACTAATGTGGCGCGGTAATTCACGCAGTGCGGCGGGTGACAGGCGATGGCGAATGAAGAGCATCTGGCAATCCTGAAAAAGGGAGTTGCGGCCTGGAATAAGTGGAGAGAGCAGCATCCGGACATAACGCCGGACCTTTTCGAGGCGAACCTTCATCAGGGCGAGCCTCTTCGAGGCGAACCTCAGCGAGGCGAACCTCCAGTGGGCGAACCTCAGCCGGGCGGGCCTCCGCGAGACCGACCTCAGCGAAGCCACTCTCGGTTTGACTGTCCTTGCTGACCTCGATCTCAGCGCGGCCAAAGGGCTGGAGACCGTGCAGCATCAGGGACCCTCCACGCTCGGCGTAGATACGATCTATATTTCTCAGGGCAAAATCCCGGAAGTCTTTCTTCGAGGGTGTGGGCTACCGGATAATTTCATCGGCTACATCAAAGCCATTGCGGGAGCCATACAGTTCTACTCCTGCTTCATCAGCTATTCCGGCAAGGACCAGGAGTTCGCGGACCGCCTATACGAGAGCTTGCAGAGTAAAGGCGTGCGCTGCTGGTTTGCGCCGCACGATGTTAAGGCCGGCGAGAAGCTCCACGAGCAGATTGACGCGGCCATCCGCCTGCATGACAAGCTGCTCCTGATCTTGTCGGAGCACAGCATGAACAGCGAGTGGGTGAAGACGGAAATTTTCAACGCCCGGGAGCGTGAGGTTGCGGAAAGGAAGAGGAAGTTGTTTCCCGTCCGGCTCGTGCCCTTCGAAACTCTGTATGCCTGGAAATGCTTCGATGCCAAAACGGGTAAGGACTTGGCGCGGGAGATAGCCGAGTACTTCATCCCGGACTTTGCAAACTGGAAGGACTACGATTCGTATCAGAACGGGTTCGAGCGATTGCTGAAGGACTTGAAGGCGCCGGATGCAGGAGCGAAATCCGCGACCACGGCTAAGGAGTGATGGCTGATAGCCGACAGCTAAATGGACGGCGGGCGCCGGTTTGCGTATGTGTTGGGTTGCGGCGCCCACCTTGGATTTGGGTTATCGATATAGACGGATGGCGGCCGGAAATGTTCTGCTCAATCTCGACAATATCGAGCACTTAACACTTCTTCACATTTGCAGTTGCTGCACGCACTTTCTGTTAATTCCCTGTCCCACTTTCCGGCAAAATGATTTTCTCCAAATACTCGATCGGCAAAGGCCCCTGGTCGAGGGCGCGATTGTGGAACTCCTCCAACGTGAAGCTGCTGCCTTTCGCAGCCTGATATTTCTTGCGCAACGACCACCATTGGCGAGTACCGACGAAATAGGTAGGAAGCTGCGTCGAGCTGAGTTTGGCGCGCACCAGTTTGCCATCGGCTTCGGCCTGCGTCTGGAAGCATTCGTTCGTCATCAGATCCAGCGCCTGCTGGTCCGTCATGTTCATGGTCTGCAGGCGAATGTCGAGAATGGTATTGGCAGTCGCGCGCAGCCATATCTTCAGCCGCACCAGCTTGAACTTCGGACTGAAATCGAGATAGCCTTCCTGCGTCATGACGTCGGCGCCATATTCGGCCCATCCTTCGACGTATGGCCCATTGCCGAAGAGGTTGCGCAATACGCGCCGCGTCGGCGGCTCAACGTCGTCGGCATGCTCCGCCTGGACATAGTGTCCCGGCAACGCCTCGTGAATGGTGAGCCACTTCAGTGCATAGTTGTTGTACTCGCGCAGCTTACTCTCGGCCTTCGCCTCCGGCATCTTCGGGTCGATGGGCGTCACCCAGTACTGCGCTTCAGCCGTAGGCTCCAGCGGCGGAGCGGAGTGAAATCCCGCCACCGAGTAGATGCCGCGCTCGAACTCTGGCGTGGGAATTACCTTGAGGTTGTCGCGGCTGCCAAGCGAGACAATCTTCTTCTCGCGGATGAACTGCTTGATGCCGTCGAGGTCTGCCTTCACCGCTTCGATTAACTGATCGCGTTGCGGATGTTCGTCGCTGATCTTGTTGAGCACCGCGGAAATGATCTTGTTCTCGCGCTCCTGGGCTGGCAGATTGCTGTAGTCGTCCTGGCCGGGATACATCTGTTTGTAAAGCGGCAACGCCAACTGCAACATCTCAGCGCGAGTCCTGGTCAGCTCGGCCTCGGCGTCGGCTAGCAACTGTGCTGGCTCGATGGAAGTCTCCATCACGTAACGAAACTTGGGTGCGTACCATTCTTTGCCCAGCCGCCAAGTGCGCCCATTGGTGGGACGCTTCGCCAAATCGTTCTGCATCCACGCACTGAAGTCGGTTAGCGCCTTCTTGGCCGCGGGTGCTACTTTGTCGTACTGCATCTTGAGTGGCGAACCGGCCGGAATGTCAGCAGCCACAGAGTCAACCAGATTTATGTTGCCTTCGTTCTCTTCCACCGCCGTCGAGATGAAGATCGGATCGGCGTCGGTGAGTTGCGACTTGGTCTGATCGAGGAAGCGCGGAATTTGGCCAATTCGCGAGATGACGTCGCCCACGCGAACTTCTTTGGACGCGTATTCCTGCGTCAACGGCAGAAAGAGCCCGTTGCCGATCAGCTCCACGTACCCTGTGGGATTGTGCTTGTAATTCTGGATCTGGTCGAACTCGAGCAGGTTGAGCGCAATCTGATCGTCGATCAGACGGTAGTCGGCGGCATCCTGTGCATTCAAGCCGGCAACCGGCGTCTCGGTCTGAAAGCGCTGTCGCCACTCACGATAGAACTTCTCCTGCGCAGCGATTCCCTGCGCGCTAACGTCGTCGAGTTGCGCGTCGAGATCGATCGTCTTGCCGGTCTTGGGGTCGAGATGTTTGTGGTAACCAGCCTGCGACGCATTCACGGGGGAAAGCGCCAGCGAGTCTTTCACAAACTGGTCGGTCATCTGGGCGAACTTGGTGTTGGCCTGTTTGGAGGAGGTAATCGTCGGTTTCATACTTTGTGTCGTGCCTGGTATCGATGCAAGGGAGAGAAGGAAGAGAATGCGCGAAACGTATTTCATAGCGCCTCGAAATAAGAAGAGTGCAAGCGGGGCCAGTATAAACCGCGCTATAACGTTTTTCAGAATTGGTAGAGTCAGTGTGTCCCGTCGCAAAAGCTAGCGAACTCATGTACGACCTTCTGCGGCAGATCTTCGCGATTCGACTTTTGCAGTAGGCTATGGCCCGCGCCTTCAACCGGAAGTAGCCTCGTGGGCGCGTGAACCAGCTTGATCGCAACTTCAAGCTCCGGGATCGAGCCAAACGGATCGCGCGTACCGCTGACAAAGAGAACTGGAGTCCGCAGGTTGGGGAAATGTGCCGTCCTCAACTGCGCAGGGCGACCCGGCGGATGTAGCGGGTAGGACAACAACAGGAGCCCATCAACCAGCGTCTGTTCTGCGGCAACTAACATGCTCGCCTGGCGTCCCCCGTAGGACACGCCCCCGAGAAATGCTCGCCCCGCGAATTGTTTCTTCATTAGCTCGACGGCTCGTCGCAATCCTGCCTGATCATGCTTCGCGTCGGATGGGGATGGCGACCCTTTCGGACGGCGCTGGCGATACGGCAGATCGCAACGCAGGGTGCTGAGCCCCGAAGCAGCGAACTTGTCCGCCAATGCGACCAGCAGCGGAGCATTGCAATTGCCGCCTGCTCCGTGCGTGAGCACCACAAAGCTAGCACCGGCTTCGGCCCCACGATGAAGAAATCCGCGCACCGGAGCTTCGCCGGGCGTGTCGTCGGCGACAATTGTTGGACGGCCTTGTCGATCACTCATCGATGACGTATCTGGGCTTCCATATAGGCACGGAGTATCGCATTAATACGGGTCTGGTAGCCTGGATTGCTTCGAAACCAGTCCAGCAGGTCGGCATCCAAACGCATAGTTACCGTTTTCTTGGAGCGAGGCAAAACCAGTTTGGCGTTGGCCCAGAAGCTCTCATCCGTAGGGTGGACCTCCGAATCCTTGCGAAGGCCAGCGCGGATTTGTTTGTCCGTCAAGGAGCGCAGCCGCTTCCAATTGGTGCGAGTTTCAGTCACCCTGCTCTTCGAGCTTTCGCCAGTAGTTGCGGCGCTCATGTGGTTCCGATCTCCATGCTGATATCAGATGCCGTTCTTCATTTTTACGGTCTGTGTAGATGACCGTGATCTCAAGGCCATTCACCAGTCCGATGGCATAAGTGCGCGTCTCCCCGTAATCGAAGCGGTCATCAACTCTTTCCACCGTGAATCCCTCGAAAATTCGAGCCGCGTCTTCGAAAGCAATCCCGTGGCGCTTCCGGTTAGTGCGGTCCTTTTTGGGGTCCCACGTAAAACGCATTTTGATATTTACAAAACGTATTTACAGTTGTCAAGCCCGACAAAAACCGGGTTCCCGCCTGATGGTTTGCCGTTGACGAGATGGCCCTGGCTGCTACCGCCCCAACTTCCTCGCCTGGCACGCCTCAACAACTTTCGACGGATTGATGGCCTCTGAATCCAACTGCATCTCAATCACTTTGCCGTCTTTGTCGATCAGGTAGTTTACCCGCCGCGCGGCTTTGTATTTGGGGTTATAGAGGCCGTACTCCTTGGTCGTGTCGCCGCCCCAGTCGCTGAGCAACGGGAAGGTAACGCCAATTTTTTCCGCCCACGCCTTGTTCGAGAAGGGAGAATCCATACTTATACCCAGCACCTGGGTATCGGCAGCTTCCAGCTTGGCGAGGTTCGCCTGGAAAGCCTGCATCTGCTTGGTTCAACCACCGGTGAAGGCGAAAATGTAGAACGCCAGGGCGACGTTCTTCTTTCCCTTGAAGTCGTGCAGAGAAACTTTGTTTCCGTTCTGATCTTGCAGAGTGAAATCCGGCGCCATGTCACCTACCTTGATTTTCGGCGGCGGCGTCTCGCTCGGCTTGTCGGCGGCCTGGCTCGCGGGCAAGAACGACGCAGCGAGCAACAGTGCCAGTAAAATTCTTCTCATAGAGACTCTCCTCTCGGTTCGACGCCAATCACGAAAATTGGCGCCCCGAGGCATTGTGACACTAAAGGCTTGCGGTACGCCAGATGCGTGTTGCTGTCGGTCGTACTTGCCCATCGCCACATCGGATTTTGAGCACTGAGGTCTGCGAAACATGTCCGGAAATCGCAGTTTGAATTGCGCAAATTCCCCCGTGGCTATAAATTAAAACTGAATGAACATTCATTCGGCGAGGTCGCGATTTCGCTTCGCGCGGATGAACACCAGGATTGTGCGTGCGCCAGGCATGGTGCATTCCCGTTCTTTCACAGGCCCTTGATGAAGCAAGACTCCCAACCTCCCGTCACTGTTGCGGGGAATGCCAGTGGCGGCACGAACCGCAACGCTGAGAAATACCAGCGCATCCTCGATGCTGCGGTGGCTGTATTCGCTGACAAAGGCTTCTTTAACTCGCGAATCGCCGACATTGCCGATCGCGCCGATGTCGCTGACGGCACCGTCTATCTCTACTTTAAGAACAAAGAAGAGATCCTGATGACGGCCATCAACACAGCCTTCGACGCGTTCATGAGACACGCACGCACAGAGGTGGAGAAGCTGCCCAGTCCTGCCGAGCGATTGCGGCGGCTGGCCTTTCTTCATTTGGATGCGCTAGGGTCAAACCGCAATCTGGCGGTCGTCTTTCAAATGGAGTTGCGACAGAGCACGCGCTTCCTGTCTGAGTTCTCGCACGATCACATGGTCGAGTATCTCAGCCTGGTACGCGCAGCCATCGCTGAAGGACAGGCGGAGGGCGTTTTCCGTCGCGACATGTCAGACAAAATCGCGGCCAACTGTTTCTTTGGAGCGCTTGACGAGATGGTGACCTCCTGGGTGTTGAGCGGACATGAGTATCGGTTATCCAACGTGGCGGATACCGTGGTGGACATTTTGCTTAACGGTATGCAAAGAAGCGGAGATCAGGAGGCAGACGCCACTGGAGTTCCATAGGCCCGACGGAGCGGGACGGAATCCCCGGTTGTAGCACAGCGATACATGTCATAGATCACAGCCTCTTAGACTGTGGAAAAGCTAACATTTTCATTTTGAGAACGTGGCGTCTCAGAGCCGGTCGCTCGCAGTGACTCGGAAGCAATGAACATTAAGACCCTCAACGAAGTTTTTTTCACGGTTGTCGAGCGCAACAGCGATCGCGTGATGCTAACGCGCGAATCCGGCGCCTGGACACCGATTTCCTCCGCGCGGCTGCAGGCGCAGGTGTTTGCCACCGCGCGCCAATTGCAGGCTTGGGGGATTGGGAAGGGCGACCGCGTCGCCATCTTGAGCGAGAACCGACCGGAGTGGGCAATCGCTGATTTCGCGACATTGCTAATGGGTGCCGTGGATGTTCCCATCTACGCGACCCAGATCGCCGAGCAGTGCGTGTACCTGTTGCAACATTCAGAGGCGAGCATCGTTTTCGTCTCCACTCGCAAGCAATACGAGAAGATCGCCTCCATCCAGCACCAGACGAATGTTACACGTATCGTCATTATGGACGACGCTCCCGACCTCACCGGCGCCGTCCCCATGCAGAGCTTTCTGCGGAACGCCGCCCCTGAAGCGGATCCCGAACTCGAAGCCTTGGCGAGGGCGGTTGAGCCGGACGACCTTGCAACGCTGATTTATACCTCGGGAACTACTGGCACGCCCTAAGGGCGTCATGCTGACGCACGGCAACCTGGCGGCAAACCTGAGCGTCTCGCTCGACATGTTTGACGTCGGCAAGGATGACCTGTGCGTTTCGTTTCTGCCGTTGTCGCACGTCACCGCCCGGCATCTGGATTACGCCATGATGAATCGGGGCGTGCCCATCGCCTACTGCCCCAGCATTGACGATCTGCCGCGCACACTCGCCGAAGTGCATCCCACGATATTCGTGGCGGTGCCCCGAGTCTACGAGAAGATCTACAACTCGGTTCAACACAAGTCGCAGGGCGTGAAACGCAAGACTTCTCAACTGGGCCATGTCTGTTGGCAGCGCCAATCGCGAAGCCATCCTTCGCGGAGAAACTCCGACTTCCCTCTCGTGGAAGTTGGCTAATAAGCTCGTGTTCGCAAAGGTGCGCCATGGAATGGGAGGGCGGCCGCGTATCTTCGTTTCCGGAGGCGCGCCGCTCGGTCGCGAAATTGCCACCTGGTTCGCCGATATCGGCATTCGCATTCATGAAGGCTATGGCCTGACCGAAACCTCTCCGGTCATTGCGCTGAACGATCCAATCAATCACCGGATCGGTACGGTCGGCAAGCCTTTGTCCAACGTGGAAGTCAAGATCGCAGATGATGGCGAGCTGCTGGTGCGCGGCCCATCGGTATTCAAGGGTTACTGGAAGATGCCCGAGGAAACTGCTGCAGCATTTGAAGATGGCTGGTTCAAGACTGGAGATATTGCAAGCCTCGATGCCGACGGATACCTCTCCATTACCGACCGCAAGAAAGACCTGATCAAGACTTCGGGCGGAAAATTCATTGCTCCGCAGCCGATCGAAAATTCGCTCAAGGCGAACCTGTTCGTGGGTGAGGCGGCATTGCTCGGCGACAGGCGGCGCTTCCCTGCCGTGCTGATTGTCCCTAACTTCCCCATCTTGGAAGAATGGGCGCAGAGCCATGGAGTTAAGTTCACTACGCACCGGCAACTGGTGAAGTCACTACAAGTGCAATCGCTTTACGAAGAGATCGTCGAAGAACTGAATCAGAACCTCGCCCAGTTCGAAAAGCTGAAGCGGGTGCTGGTGATTCACGCCGAGCTCAGCATCGAAGACGGAACGCTCACCCCGAGCATGAAGCTCCGTCGCCGCCATCTGGAGCAGCTCTACAAGAAAGAGATTGACGCGCTCTACGCGGATGCGCAGCCACATGCGCGCACGCTCGGCTCCGGCGAAGCGGTAAGAGGACGTTCAATTTCCGTGTGGCCGTTAGCCCGCAGCGGCGACCGCCAGCTTCACGCGCTTGGGATGAGTTTCCTTCCTCTGATCAAATGCCTTTGGGTTGGTGGCGAAATCGAAGATCTCGGTCCAGACTTCCTCGAACATTTTGTCGGTGAATTGCGGCACCGACTGGAGAGCATCGTAGGCCTGATATATCCGGGCCGGTTCGTAATTGCCTTTGGCCCGCTTAAGTCCTGCGCACTTTGACTAGTTTGTAATGCCCGACGATGTCCAGGTGGTCGGCTAGGACCAGCACCGTTTCGCCTTTGGGCCAGAGCATGGAAGCGGTGTTGACGATGCCGTCGTTGTCCCATAGCTCGATCGGCTCGGGCGGAGCCGGCCCCAGCACTCTCGTCACTTTGCCGGCCAGTGCCGGCCACCGGAATGGGCCGCCCGCGCACGCCCGGTAACACCAACGGTAGGACAAATCGGTTCCTGCGCTCAGTTGAAGGTCCTTGGCAATCTCAGGGTAAGTGCATGGGTTCGTGAGCTCCCAGACCGGCGCAGGGCAGCCGGAGCGGAAGCGAAACGGGCGGCCTCCGACAGTCGCATACGACAAGGTTCGGATCGGCGGATCATCCCACAGATCAAGTTCTCTTATTGCGCTCCTCGTCGTCGAAGTGCGCCGGGCTCCTCTTCTCGGGGTCGTGAGGCTGTGAAGTGAGATCGTTGATGACATGAAAATCCGAACTCATCAGCCGAAAATACAATGCGAGTTCGGATGCGGCTTCCTCCGCATCGGCGGTCCGCGATGGACCCGGCTTTCCGTAGTATTCGTTGGCCTCGGTCAGCGCGTCTCGCAGGGCCAGAAGCAGTTCTGCGTCGGTGAACAAAACGGCGCCTGTGGCGATTAGGCTTTCGATCTTGTCGAGCAGGTACACTTGTGAACCCGCAACGGCAGCGCGCAACTCGGCGATCAGCGCGGTGCGCAACGCAGGGTGCGAGTGAACCCAATCAGCGACGTTGGTGCCCCAGTGAGGCACGGAAAGGAATACGACGCCATCCAGGCACTCCCGAATCTTCCGGCTAGCCACGGGCTGTCCACCGTCGACGGGCAGCGGATCATTGTCGCGATTGTGCAGGTCCCAAATAAGCTGCCGGATGTCGAGGCCGCCGGTAGAGTGGCCCACCAGGACGATCTTGTCTGTCTCTAGAATCTCGCCGCGCGCGATGCGCTTGGCGAGATATGCTCGCAATCGTGTTGCGCGGGTTTTTACCGCGGCGGTAGGCAAGTTGTCGAAGTAGTGGAGCACCACTGGGTGGTGATCTCTCCACTTTCGAAACAAGCTTGTGACGCCGGCGTAGTATTCGACTTGCCCAAGGGCGTCGAAGCCGCCGAATCCTGGCACCAGTACGATGTGATAACGGTTGCGAGAAGTGAACCCGTTTCGGTTGGCCATCGTTCAGACCTCTCGATCGCCAACAAAAATTGCACACTTTCCGTGATTATTTGTCAGTGACGCACGCCGCAGCGGTACGTGATAATGGCACACCTTCGGACCGATTCCGCGTCACTCGATCGGTTCAACCACGATCAGCGGCTCGCTGCGGTCCTTGCGCTCCGGCCTCTGCACCAGGATTGTGGCCGACAGCACCACCACGATTCCGATCACCTGCATCGGCGACACCAATTCGCCGAGGATGAGCGCAGTCAGCAAAATCGCCCATACCGGTTCCAGACAGGCGGTCACGATAGCGCGCGTGGGATCGAGATGCTGCAATCCCGTGAAGTAGAGTGAGAATGGGACCAGCATGGAAGTGATTGCGAAGATAGCCATGAACAACCACTGTCCACCGCTGTAATGCTGAGCGATGACCTTCCAAGGCGGGTTTACCACTTGCCAGAAAACGGCCGCCCCCAGCAACGAATACAGCAGCACCGTCCAGCGCTGGTAAATCTGCAGCAGGTGTTGGCCGTAGATGTTGTAGAACGCGAACGAGATCGCCGCCAGCTCCGCAGCCACGACGCCCAATGTATTGAAGCGGACGCCAGAGATCACAAGCCAGGGGAACCCACGCTGCGCCGCCAGTTCTCCTACAGCCAGTCCGCAACCCAGCACGGCCAGCACCACACCGCTTACGCGACGCATGGTCGGGCGTTGAAGCCGGCGGGCCAGCATGTACAGCAGCACCCACACTGGCGCGACATATTGCAGGACGATTGCCGTCGCGACGCTCGTCTTCTGGATGGCGAAATAATAGAAGTAGTTGGAGGCCGCCAGTCCCAGAATCCCGAGCAGAAAGAATTGCACCAGGTGGCCCCTCCGCATGCGCAGCGATGATCTTCCCTTCAGCAGCAGGATCGGCAGGAGCATCAGTAATGCAATCGTGGTTCGGCTTTGGGCCAAGATGAGGGGGTCGATCGGGCGGAGGGCTTGGCTTCCCGTGAAGAGCCTGCCGGTAAAAACCGCCCGACCCAGGGTGGCCGAAAACCCCCAGAAAAACGTAGCCGCGGCGATGAAGAAATAGCCGCGGGCGGGATGAGGCTCGCTTGCCGGGATGCTGGTCAAAGATGGTGATCAGTGTCTAGGCACTAGAGGTTAGAGATCAGGTTCAACTATCCACTAGCCCCTAATCACTAGCCCATTTTGCTCAGTCGGCCAACGCGGATTGACTGTGCGATGAGCGCAAGACGCGATCCACGGTGTAGGGGGCACGCTTCGCTGGCTCGTGGAAGTGGCGTACCTGCAACTCGCCTAGCAATCCCAGCGCGATCAATTGCACACCCGCTACGATGAGCACGGCAGCGAACACCAAGAGCGGGCCGTGTTCATCCATTACGTTAATTCCGCGAACGAACTTCTCGAACAACATCCATATCGCGATCACGAAGCCCACGAGCGAACTCAACGCTCCGACAGTACCGAAAAAGTGCAGCGGCCGGGCCATGTATTTCAGCAAGAAACGGATGGTGATGAGATCGAAGAAAACACGGAAAGTGCGCGAAATACCGTAATGCGACTCGCCGCGTTCGCGGTTGACATTGCGGATGGGAACCTCGCAGATGGTGGCGCCATAAGCGGAGGCCAGAGCCGGAATGAAACGATGCAATTCCCCGTAAAGCGGAATTTCCTGCACCACCCCCCGGCGATACGCCTTGAACGTGGTACCGAAATCGTGCAATTGAACCCCGCTCAGCTGGGCCATCAGCCAGTTCGCGATCTTGGAGGGAATACGCCGCATCACGAAGTTGTCAATGCGCTGCTTGCGCCATCCGCTGACAATGTCGTATCCCTCGCGCAACTTTTGCAGAAACAGCGGAATGTCACGCGGGTCGTGCTGCAGATCGCCGTCCATAGCAATTATGTACTCGCCTTCGGCATGATCGAAGCCGGCAGCCAGCGCCGAGGTCTGCCCGAAGTTGCGGCGCAACTTCACTACAACCACGCGACGATCCACCCCTGCGATCTGCTGCAACATCCAGAACGTATGATCGCGGCTGCCATCGTCCACGAAGACCAGCTCGAAAGGCTCGGACGTGGCTTCCATCACCACCTTCAGCCGATCGTAGAGTTCGGTTACGTTTTCTTCTTCGTTATGAAATGGGACGACAATCGAGTACTTAAGCACGGTTCAATAATTATAACGTCCCCCAGTCCCAAAATGGGCTGATGTTTTTGCGGAATTGCTTGTGCCCTCGCGATGAGGCTCCAGCAGCGCAAATCGTTGCACTTGTTTGGAGTACCGCATAGGCGGCCGCAGAATGGCGGGTCTGTAGCAGCCGCGGCACTCGGATTCCGAAAGCGCCCACGGGCGCCTGAAGAGACTGTGTCGCAACCTCTGTCGTTCCTACGGGACTCGGTTTCATTTTCCACTTTACCCAGCGCTCAACCACCCCAATCCACGCAAAAGCGGCGTGGCTCGGGGACCCCGGTAAGCGCTGGGCTAAGCTCTTTCGCCCCATTCGGAGCCGATTCTTGCCCGCTTCATTCCACTGCCGCAAACCCATACGAGCTTGCGACATAGTCTCTGAAGGCCCGCGTTGCCCTTACGAATGCAGGTCGGCAACAAATCTCAGCAAGCGCCGAATTCCTTCCGCGAACTCCTTAGCCGGGGTGATGAGACTAATCACCAGATATCCGTCCGCTGCGAAGTCGTAAAAGTGGCCCGGCTGCACCGACACCGCTGTGTCGCGAAGTAAGGCAATGGCCAGTTCCTCGTCGGAGCCCGCCACCGGAACCCGCAATATGGCGTACCACCCGCCCTCGACTTCCAGGCGGCGACAAAGTTTCTGCGAGGCGAGCTGCGAATCAAGCAGCGCGAGATTCGCAACGATGCGTTCCCTCAACTGGCCCTGTATGCTCGTGCCGCTCCTCCAGCATCGCCGAAACAGCCCACTGCAGTGGTGCGTTCATCGACAGGTAGGTATCAGCGATGACTTCGAGCCGCTTCATCGCATCGCTTAGCAGCGGCTGCGGCCCGTTCATGGCAATCCATGCGATTTTCATTTGCGGCAGACCGGAAATTTTCGACAGCCCACTAAGGGCGAACGTCAACACGCTGTTGTTCGACGAAAACGAGAGCGGCGGATTTTTTGCGAGCGAGTAATCGAGGAACACCTCATCGGCGATGATCGCCATATTATTCGTCGCACAGATCCGGTTCAATTCCTCCGCCTCAGGCGGCTTGACGAACGAACCCGTCGGATTATTGGGGTGCACTGACCAACACGGCACGGCAACGCGAAGCCGCTTTGCTTGCGCGTTCGATCGCGGTATGCGCCGAGTGAAAATCAATCTGCCATCCATGGTCATACACCAGCTCGTACGGTTCGAGCTTTACGTCCTGAAGATCGGCGAGGAAATCGAAAAGCGGATAGCTCGGGGTCGGAACCAGCACCGTGTCTCCGGGATCGCACAGCAGCCGGAAAAGAAACGAATAGGCCTCGCTGGTGCTGGTGGTCAGGATGAGATTGTCGGGCGAGACTTGGCTCCCATGCGCCGCGTAATAAGCTGACACGGCCTCACGCGCAATCAGCAACCCTTTCGGCTGCGGTTCATAGATAAGCGCCTCACGGTGCATCAGCGACTTCAGCAGTTCATCTTCACGATAGCGCAGTCCAACCGTGGTGGGATTGGAAGCCGTCAAATCGAGCACTTCCCTGCCGGCCAGCCGATGCGCCTCCAGCGCCTCGGTGTAGCGGTTGGTGGTCAAGTTCCAGGAGGTGCGCCGCGCGAAGAAGTTGCGCATGAGAGGAAGGATTATACAGAGGCGGTAGCGGTCTCCGACAAATTATCGGGCCGCCAACCACAGAGCCTACTTTCAGTGCCCACGGATAACACGAACGTGCGAAACTCGCATGGCCCCATCCGGCGAACCTTGCCAAGTCCCTAGAAAGCTCAGCCGATTGGGTCGGACTCCGATATAATCCCATTCCGCAGTTAGAGTTAACGGAGGATGAAGCGATGAAGAAACTACTTTTTGTGGGACTGGCGATTCTGTTGCTTATGCCAGTGGTGGGCTCGGCGCAGAACGCCTTCGACGGGACATGGAAGATCGATGTGAACAACGCCCAATTTCCTAAGAAGCCTGATGTTTACCTGCTGCAAAATGGCGTGTACCAATGCAAAACTTGCGTCCCACCAGTCGAGGTGAAAGCCGATGGCGAGGATCACCCGGTTAGCGGGCATCCGTATTACGACAGCGTAGCGATCAAGGTGGTAAACGACCACGAGATCGAAGAGACTGACAAGAAAAATGGCAAGACCGTCGCGACTTCAACGATGACGGTTTCATCCGGATGGCAACACCCTCGCGTTCACTCTTCAACGACAGCAGTAACACAAATGCTGATCCGGTTACTGGCAAGGGCGAGGAGACACGGGTCGCCAAGGGCCCTGTCGGAGCCAACGCGATATCAGGGTCCTGGCGGACCACCAAGATTGAAAACGTCTCCGATAACGGCCTAATGTGGACCTACAAAGTGAGCGGCGACGAGTTGACCATGACCACGCAGACGGGTCAGTCGTACACCGCGAAACTGAATGGGCCAGAGGCGCCCATGAAGGGCGATCCGGGCACCACCAGCGTCTCGGTAAAGATGATGGGCGAGGACACGCTGGAGGAGACCGACTATCGCGACGGCAAAGCCATCAGCGTCGCGAAGATGGTAGTCGCTCCCGATGGCAAGACGATGAAGCTCATGGTGGACGACAAACTGCACGGAACCACGAGCGAATTTACGGCGATGAAACAGTAATGGTCCTCTACCCGCAACCCACTCCTCCGCTGCGCGGAGGCTGGGTTTGCCGGGCTCAGTACTTCCACTACACTCTCACCCCCGTAAATCGTGACCTCCAGCACTGGCAACTACCGGGCTCTTGCACTCCTGCCTGTTCGTGTGAAGAATCTTTGCTGGCATCTCCGCGGAGATAATTTGAGCGCATCCGGAGGCCCAATCATCGTGTCACCCACGCCCAATTCACAACCCTCGCCTGAGCTATTTTTCTCCACCCTTAACGCCTATCATCAACACGGAAGCGTTGAAGGCCGCGATCGAGTTGGAGGTTTTCACCGCCATCGCGGAAGGCAATCAGACCGCCGAAGCCATCGCGCGCCGTTGCGAGGCTTCCGAACGCGGCATGCGCGTCCTCTGCGACTTCCTGGTCGTCATAGGTTTTCTGACGAAGGAATCGCAACCGTTACAGCCTGACGCCAGATTCCGCCGTCTTCCTCGACCGTCGTTCGCCCTGCCTATCTGGGCGGAGCCATCGGATTCCTACTCTCGCCGATGACTACCGAACGATGGAAAGACCTGGCCGCGGTCGTGCGCAAGGGCGGTACGACCGACGGCAACTCTGGGACGGTGGCTCCTGAGCATCCAGTCTGGGTTGAGTTCGCGCGCAGCATGGCGCCGATGATGGCGATGCCCGCCGAGCTTCTGGCGAAATATCTAAACGCCAACGAAAATCAGGCGCGAAAGATCCTTGACCTTGCCGCCGGACACGGCCTGTACGGCATCACTATCGCCCGCCATGATCCGAACTGTGAAGTGTGGGCCGTCGATTGGCCCAACGTTTTGCAGGTCGCGCAGGAAAACGCAGCCAGAACCGGGGTCAAAGATCGCTTTCACATTCTGCCGGGGAGCGCATTTGATGTTGAGTACGGCAGCGGGTACGACCTGGTGCTGATGCCTAACTTCCTGAGCCACTTCGATCCGCCGACATGCGAAAAGCTACTGCGCAAGGTACACGCCGCGCTTAAGCCGGATGGCCGCGCGCTGATCATGGCGATGATACCCAATGAAGACCGCGTATCTCCTCCGCGTCCCGGCGGGGTTTGCGCTGATCATGCTGGCCAGTCCACACCCGCGGCGATGCCTACACTTATCCTGAATATCAGCAAATGCTGCGCAATGCCGGATTCCGCTCCAGCGAGAAACATGTGCTGATGCCTGATTTCTTTACGGTGGTGGTGGGACACAAAGATAGCGACTGGACGTCAGATGATGTCCTCGTTTCAAAAAGCTCGGCGTGAGCCCAGCTTTCCGTCACACATCACTACGTATTGTGCAGCAACCCAGTGGCCGCCTGCTATTTGCTCTACTGTGTTATGGTCTTCACTGCGTCGCCCACTTTGAAGCCGGAACCAGAAACTGGCGTGCCCACCGCGGAGATCTCATCCACGTCGGTTAGACGAATCACGCCGACGGGAGAAGTCATGCGACGAATTACCGGCCGGTCGATGGGTCCTTGATCTCTTTCGTCACTCTCTGCACGGTAAGCTGATCGCCAACTTTTAGCCCGGACTTTGACCCGACGTTGAGCACGACCTGGCCCCCGTCGACCGCGGCCACCAAACCCTTCCACGGTAATCGTGCGAGCTTCCAGTTTGGTATTGTCGGCCACCAGTTCCTCGGTCATTTGGATGACCGCTGCATTCGTGGCCTCGCCGATGATCGTGTTCTGGAAATCGCTGCTGCCAAAGTCCACGGCGCCGCCGCCAAAACCATGCCAATTGCTGCCGCCGCCCAGCATAGAGGTGCTTTCGCGGCAGGATTCACCCTTGCCTGTAGCCACGCCCATGATTTCCGCCGTATCGATATTCACCAGGCGCGCATCTACCACCACGACTGCCTTGCTCTTCTTGTGAGAAAATCCACCGAGGCCATATCCGCCCCAGCCCCCGCCACCGCCGCCGACCTTCGTATTCTGGTTGTCATTTCCGAATTGGGTAATACTGCCAACGACGATGGCATCCACGCCCAAGGATCTTTCCGATCTTCGCGGCCGAGTTGGGATTGGCACGATCGCTATTGGAGAAGTTCTGCTCGCCCAGAATCTTGTTCATGGCCTGGCGCTCAATCACCGAGTAGGTACCGTCCTTAACCAAGATCCCTCACCAGCAAGTCCGAGATGCCTTTGCCAATGTCAACATTGGTACCGAAAACCGCCTGCGAAGAGCTCTGGACCGTCGCATAGTCAAAATCGAAGACAGCGATTCGCTTCTTGCGGGCGTGGGGCGCCTGCGGCGTGTATCAGCGGTCTGCGCGATCGCTCCAGCCACCAGAAAGGCTGTTATACCTAGTATCACCAAGAAGATTCGTTTCATGACCAGTCTCCCTACTACTGAATGTTCTTGCCCGTACCGACACACGGAATGTTTCTCCAGATCGATCGCTCCGGGCGCTATCTGTCTGTCGCGTCGGCTAAGCTTTGTGTTTCTCCGGGGCCCTTGCGGCGCGATTCTACCACTAAAGCGTGGGTTTCCAACCCAGAAATCAAGCCGAGCTTTGGAGTTTCTGTCTCAATTCGGACAATTGGTCCCGATCGGGCCAGCCAGAAAGGCTCCACTACCAACGAGTACCCTGAACCTCGTCACTGGGCCCCTTGCTCATCATTCGATGGGCTTTAACTACGCGCGAACCCGCTCCAGCTCATCAGCATCCACTTCCACGGCCACACTTCGCATGATCAGTTCCAGGTGAGCACAACACGTAAGTTATTCTTTTTGCGGGCCAAAACACCAACCATGCCAGCCAGGGATCCCGACTTGATGCGGGCTTTCTCGCCCACCACCAGATATGGGTGCGGCTCAAATTTGCGGAGGTGCAGGCCCGAACGCAATGCCTCGACTTCGAAGTCCGGGCAGAGGCAGTGGTTCGCGGCCGGAACCAACGATAACACGACACCAGGTACCGAGAGCACCTGGGTCGAGCTGACCTCGCCCGATTCGCGCAAAGATATAGCCGGGAAATAAAGGCTGCTCAACATTGACTCGACATCCGTTCTTCCAGCGGTGCATCTCCATGTAAAGAGGCAGGAACGACTCGATCCGCCGGAATTCGAAGTGCTTAGCGACTGCCTTTTCATGACGCGGAGTCGTGTATACCGCAAACCACTTTGGCGACTCCACAGCCGAGGCCGCCAATGCGGCTGACGGAGATATTCCGGCACTCAGGTCTCCGGGCATGTATTGTCTGGCCACAGACATAGTTCGTTGTCCCCACTCCGCAAGGTGAACCGACGCAACTTTGCGAATCAAACTCCGGGTCTGGAACAGACTACACGTCCACTCCGACCACCGCAACCAATACAAAAGGCTTCACTGCCTAGAGGCAGAACTGCTGGAAGAGTGAGACAGTGAGCGGCTACTTACGTTGCGGCGCGATTAGTGGGCCCTAGGTTAGGACAACGGTTCTGTCCGGGTCAAGCAAAAAAACGTGAATACTACTTATAGGTTGCAAGCATGCAAACTTACTTTGCTGCCTCCGTATACGACGTGAAGACGCGCGAATGAGGGGTATAAGAATCCGGGTAAAGTGAGTGCTCACACGCAATTTGCTCCCCACGTCACAATGGAAAGCCAGCTCGCAATTTCGCGGCTGAGCCGTATTTTCTTAATTGGTTACGGCTTCTCTGGCTCGTGACTGATCCCCATAGGCACCAAGACCTTCCTCGTAATGGTCGGCCAGTACCCCTTCAGCAGGTTCACTCCCGCGGAAGCAGCAATGGACCAACCATAGTTCTCAAACGTATAGCCCACGGTTCTTTGTGCGTCGGGCATATAAGTATTTGCCAAACCCGCCGCCGCTAATGGTCCTATCACTCCGGGCCAGTTGAACGCTTCTGTACCGTCATCTTTTCGGATGATCACGACCCTCCGAAGAGCATACTTCAAGCTATCCTTCAAACTTCCGTCGCCCATCACGAAATAACGTGGGTCGTCATGAAGCACGGAGGACAGGAAGTATCTGCCAATCAGATTGTTGCTGGCACTCTTGGCCATTGAAGCGCCAAATCGTTGGCCATAGGCACTGGCGCCTTGACCATAGCCCGCTGGGCTATCTGCCGCTTGTCCGATGCCCGCACCGAGCGCTGCCCCGACAAACGTAGCGGGAGAAACGCTGTTAACGATCGCCAGACGAAACTTTTCGCCGGAAGTCAAAGAAGCCTTGTCCCCATAGGCGAGGTCAGGAAAGAAGAAGGAGCGTTGCTGGAGTACCTGAGCGTTCGGCACCGGCTTCTTCTTAACCGGGGGCGCCGACGCATGCGGCTGAGTATTCGAGGAGGGTGAAGGTGAATTCGGATCCGAAGTTTGCGCCATCGCAGGCACCTGTGCCGCGAGCGAGGCCATGATCACGACGATTGTCCCGATGGCGAACTGAATCACCATATTCTGCCTTCCGGAAATTCCACCTGCCCAGCGGTTCGTCATCCTTTTGTGCGCCTTCTCCATGCGTCACCTTGAGTGCCATGAATGGCCGATGCAAGTGTTCACTCTGATCCAACGAGCCAGCGATCGCATCACCGTTGCGGGCTCGTTGACGCAGATAAACTTGACCGTGGTGCTTCTTATCAAATGGAAGAGCCGCCCCTACTTCGATCGCCCCGGAGTTTGAGAACTTGTCCTGGATGCCACCCCAATGAAGCTGGCGGCAGGTGACGGAACTTTAACACGGCATCTGCAAAAATACGAACCCCGCCCGAGTTGGGCGGGGTACCTTAGCAATGTGGACCGACGGCGTCGTGCGGCTTTGCAGCAAGCATTGGCCGAACTCAGTGCTGCATGTCGTTCATGGCGCCACCGGTACCGCCGGTCTGCGCCAGCATCTTCACCTTATCGACGTGCAACGTGCCATTGCTCATCATCTTGCCCGTCACTTCCACGTGATGGCCTTCATGACCGGCAATCGCATCGGGATTATCTATGGCGACGACTTTCTGGTCCTTGTCGGTCACCAATACCGGTTTTTCGCCGGCGGCGATGCACTTTTTGGCGCACGCCTCGTGGGCCGCATTCGCGCCCTTCACACCGCACTTGGAATCGCTGACCCAGCCGCTCCAGCTCATGTCCTTTGCGGCCGCCAGCACGGTCATGCTGCACAAATAGAGCCCGATTACCAATAACACTCTCTTCTTCATAGTCGAATCTCCTCTTGAAGTGCCGCCAGGCGGCCCGAGCTTGTTCATAAGAGGGAGAAGCCAGCCAGTGCCATGCGAATCGCCGAGGTCGCTCCTCATACGCGCGCAAACCCGGTCGCTCACGTTGGCGCCTCCACCCCGTTTGAGGTACGGGGCAGAAGCCCCCACAGATCTTTCTGCTGACAAGTTTATTCCACAACCCGGCTTTGCGCGAAAAAAACGTCGCGCAGCGGAATTTGCGAGAAAGAGCCGGGGTGGGGATCAGACCTGTCCGCAGTGCTTGCGGGCTTTTCGCTACCTTTGGGTCGGTATTTTCAGCGACTGCGGGGGTGCGCCGGGTATCGGTTTTAGCCTGCGGCTCGACCAGTACGATCTCACCGGGCTTGACGTAGCCCAGTTGCTCGCGCGCTTCTTTTTCGATTGCGCTGGGATCTTCCCGTTGCAGGCTGTCGACCTGGTGCTGGAGTTGCTCGTTTAGTATTTTTTCGTCATCAATCTGCTGTTGAAGCCGGACAGCTTCGGCTCGCTTGCCTTCATAGACCTTCATGCCATTGGCGCCGAAACATCACCTTATAACCAATGAAAACGGCTAGCGCACCAATGCATAGCGTCGCCAGCAAGCGGCGCATGCGGTAGAACCAGCCTCCGGCAATACGAATCGTGAGCGCCATTCCAATCGTGGAAGATCAGCTGCCCGATGTGACTCCAGTTTTCTAGTGAACTGCCACCTGACCTCGCCCGTCAAGCGGAAGTTCTGTCGAAAGCCGCAGGAGGAACCAAGTTCAGCAAATGGTTGCTGGAGTTGTTTATCCAGATTACTGGCCGCACCCTGGATTCCTCGGCATGGTACAGTCTGAAACCAAAATCTTCACGGCGGGGTGGTGGATGACACCTGCGCGCATAGTGCTAACTACGATCGGACAGAAGCAAGACGCCGACAAACTGGCTTTGCAGTTGGTGGAGCGCAGATTGGCGGCGTGTGTCAACATCGTTGGACCGATCCGCTCCGTCTACCGATGGAAGCAGACCATCTCAAACGAGCCCGAGTATCTGCTGATAATCAAGACGACCACTGAACACGCCACGCAACTGCGGTCGGCCTTCAAGGAGCTGCACCCTTATGAGCTCCCAGAATGCGTCGAATTGGCCGTAGAAGGTGGCAGCGAGGAGTATCTGGCTTGGCTGGCGGGAGAGGTCAGCGGTTGAGACCCGTTGCTTCAAATCGCGCGCCGGCCTGGTAATCGCCCCCCGACCCCCGTAAACCGGACACGTCGATGGTGGAACGGCTTTAAGTCTCCGACCTCTATCTCTCGTGCTCGTCGTCACTTTCCGCCGGAAACACAGTGTGGCGAGGGGCGGGCATCGGAGCTCTGCCTTTGGCTGCCCTCCACAAGATGGCGTTCAGCACACTTGTGTCCGCTGCATCCGCAACCTTGAAATTTAGCTTGGCGGACTGTTTGGCTCCGGGAGCTTTAGCCGATTCGCCTGATAGATCATTCCGTTGTCACGGTTGCGATAGTCAGCTTTGAATGCAGGCTGTTCGCCTGCTCCGGTGAACAAGGGCGCCATGACCGCGGCATACGCGTCATTGTTATTCATGGGCGGAAGCCCGAGCAGAACTTCAATCGTATGAATCATATTGACGGTGGTGTAGAAGTGGTGGTCCACCGAAGGTTGTTGTGGTGTGCCGGGCGAATATTTGCTGATCACTAGCGCGATACTGCGGTGCGCATCGACGTGATCAGCGCCGTCTTGCGCATCATCCTCCAGAATGAAGATCGCTGTATCAGCCCAATAGGGGCTGCTTGAAACGGCCTCCACTACTCGGCCCACTGCCAGGTCGTTGTCAGCTACCGAAGCATTCGGCGTGGGCGATCCCGGACGGGTACCGGCGGTATGATCATCGGGCAAACGCAGGAGCACGAAGTTTGGTAACTGCTCACCCGTGCCGATCTCACGAGCGCGCACGAACGCTCCGAATTCGCGGAGAAACTCGTCAGCGCGGAACTGGTCGGGATAACTGACATTGAAGTCCGCAAAGTTCGGGATCGAAGTGGCCGCGCAACTCCGGCTTATTGGCCGCGTCGTAGGCGATGAGCGGAATCTTGTATTAATAGGGGCTCTTGCCTCCGCCCAGCTTTTCTGGCAAATCCTCGCCGGGTTCTACCGCCTTGCGAGCGCAATCAGGTGGGGGGCCAAGGGCGCCGGTCGCTGCCGGGCTGTTCTGGGTAATATCTTCACACCACCAGGTGTTCACGTATTCGCCGTAGTTACGGTAAGTCAGATTGTGCCGGGCCAGGTTGCCCCACAAGTAACCTGTTCCCGGCTCATTCACGTCGGGAATGCCAATGGTCATGGGGTTGGAATCACCGACGTATCCCTCATAATCGTAATGCCGCTCTTTGCCGCGATAGGTAATCTCCCAGGTCTTCTCCGTGTAGTCGCTGGTAATGGCGGCGGTAGACCACACGTGTCCATCGCCGGAGACCTCGCCGCTGTCGTAGAAGTTGTCGAGAATTCCGAACTGCCGGGCCAGCTTGTGCTGGTTCGGGGTGATGTCTTCCCCGTACATGACCAGCGAGGGATCGCCGTTCGCCTCCTGCATGTCGCCAAAGAGTTGATCGTAGGTGCGATTTTCCTTGATGATGTAGATCACATGATGGATTGGGTTTCCGCCGCGCTGAAAAATGATCTCGCCGGTGCGGCCTTCCATCTGGTTGCTGCGAACCACTTCCTGGGTGAGTTTGTCGCGATGACTTTCCGCATCAGTTAACGACACGCGGGCGATCGAGCCGCGAATCATCGTCGCGATGTAGGGATGGCGGCGCTTTCCCGGACGCTCGGGATTGTCTTGCCAACCAGCGTTCGGACCTGTTCCCTCCCCTTTGCCGCTCGCAATCAGCAACTCGCCGCCGTGGACCGCGACGGCGGTCGGGATACCACTCCGTGGGAATGAAATATTCAGCGTTCCTGGTCCTTGCGCTAGAGCGCATATCGAACACCGCGATTGCGTCGGCGGATGCATTGGCGACGTACAGTTTGCTTCCGTCCAGTGATTGCGCAAGCGCGTTGGGATAGCTGCCGCCATAGGTCTGGCCCGGCAAGCTGGTGCTGAGATAACGCTCAACGTGGCCGTCTGCGGTTGACACGACTGCAACAGCGTCGCGGTTGGAGAGCGTCACGTAGAGATGGCGCTGATCTGGACTTAACAGCAGCGCTGTCGCATGCGATGAGGCGTCGATCTCGCCTTCCGCGGCATCAGCGTGATCTGCCGCACGACTTTGCCGGAACGCAGATCCAGCTCCGCCACTTGCGACGCGTTCCATAACGAACACCATCCCCGGCTGCCGTCGCCATTCACCACAACACCGTACGGAAACGCTGCAGGAACATACTTGCCGCGGCTCAGATCGAAACGTTGCAGCACCTTGCCGCTGCGCACATCCAGCAATACGGCATCGTCCGCAAGGTTCTCCGCAATCAGCAGCGCATCGCCGCTTTCGCGCTTCACCACAGCCAGTCCGGCAGGATAGGGATTGGCAGCACCGGGCGCAACACTTTTCGGGTTGTAGTAAATTGCTTGCCGTGGCCGAGCGGCGCCCGAGGTAGCTTCAGAAAACGGTCAGCCAGCAGAGTTCCGTTCTGCAAGCGATACACAGCGACGCCGTTTCCGGTATCGCCGCGCTTCTTCCCTTCGGGATCAGTCAACGACGCGATCGAAGCATACAGATTGGCGCCATCGCTGCTCCAAGCCAAGCCCAGGAAATATGATTGCTTGGCATGAAGCGCGAGGCGCGGATCCGGAAAGTCGCGCAATTGATTGCTCGTCAAGTCCAGCAAAGCAATTGACTGTTGAAACTTGGACTCGGCCGTGCCGTAACCGTTGTTCAAAATGGCGAGGTACTTTCCATCCGGACTTAGCGCCACCGCCGTGGGAAAACTATTGGTGCGCTGCGGTCCTCCCGGCGCAGGCAACAGCAGCAACTTGCTGGAAGGGAGCTGTACTTCCTTTTCCGGGGCGGAGGATTGGGCGATAGCGGACGAGGCAACTCAGGCACAGTAATGCCAGAGCGACGCAGATAGTGCGGACCTTCATTCGTTCCTCGTGATTGCGGGCATGGCTTATCGCGGCGCGTGACCCGCGCGTTGGTGCTCCCTTGGCAGTCGGCCACTTGCCGCCGGTAATGCGCCAAAACCCGGGCGACACCATCGCCAATCGGCTCACTTCCGGAGACCACGACATCCGCGTGCACGATGGTGGGACGCACGTAGCGTTGCGCCATGGGAGCAACGGTCGTGGTGTATTGCTCTATTACCGACTCGGGGGTGCGGCCGCGTTCGCGTACATCGCGCGCCTGGCGTCGCGTCAGGCAAACTTCGTCGTTCATGTCCACAAAAACCTTGGTGCCCAGCAATTCGCGCAGCTCGGGCCAATGCAATGTAAATAGTCCCTCGATAATAACTACAGCCGACGGACGCAGCACCTCTGTCCTCCGCGTCCGCGTATGGGTTGCGAAGTCATACATCGGCAACTGCACAGTTTCATTGTTGCGCAAGCTAGCAACTTGCTTGACGATGAGTTCCTGATCGAGCGCTTCGGGCGCAGTCGAAATTCATCCGCGCTCGCTGCTCTGCAGGTAGATGCGAGAGGTCCCGATAGTAGCGGTCAAGCGCCAGCACCCTGGCATGGAGGGTAGCGGCAAGATGGGTGGCCAGGTAGGTCTTTCCCCGCGCCTGAAGGACCGGTAATGCCGATGAGATATATTTCCCCGGGCATGTGCAATGTAGTGTAGCGCAGAGACCCGCAAGCCCTGTGACGACGCTCTCAATCGGATTGTGTTGGGCGGCTCTCCAGATATAGCCGTCAATCCTGGGCAACACCGCGCGTAATAGCGCGAGAAACTTGCCGCTCAGCCGTTCGCCGGTTTCCACTACTTCCTCGGTTGTGATCTTTTCGCCGGTCATGCCGGCTGCCATGTTCGTCACGCAAGAGATCGCCAGGACCTCCATGCCCATGTGCCGCGCCGCAATCACTTCGAGCACGGTTGACATCCCGACCAGGTCCGCGCCGATGGTGCGCAGAAAACGAATCTCCGCCGGGGTTTCAAAGTTAGGTCCCAACACCGCCGCATACACGCCTTCGAAGATGCCTCCGCCCAATCGCTCCGATTCCTCCCGCACGAACTGCCGGAATTGCGCATTGTAGGCGTCCGTCATGTCGGGATGGCGCAATCCAAGACGATCGTCGTTCGGACCGATGAGTGGGTTCTGTCCCTGCAGATTGATGTGGTCGCGGACGACCACCAGCCCGCCGCGGCTGTATTCGGGGCTGATTCCGCCTGCGGCATTCGTCAGCACGACGGCGCGCACTCCCATGCGTGCCGAGAGCGCGCACGGGAAGAACAATCTGGCTGGGCGAATAGCCTTCGTAGAGATGAGCGCGGCCTTGCAGCACCGCCAAGGGAATGTCGTCGAGGGTCCCGATGGCAAGTATGCCCGCATGGCCTTCGGCCGTGCTCTTTGGAAAATGTGGAATTTCTTCGTAGGGATGCAGACCGCGTCTCTTAGCCCGTCGGCGACGGCGCCGAGTCCCGATCCCAGCACCAGGCCGATGCGCGGGCGCAGACTGGTACGTTCGAGGATGAACTGCGCCGCCTGTTCCGCGTGGAGGAAATCGTCGGAGGCGGAGGCGGCCATATGTCTCGATCATTTCTGTGGGATAGAATATCAATCTCGAGCCACGGAGACACGAAGAAATCCGAGAAACAAAACTGCGTGCCCTCCGCGGCTCCGTCGTAAGTGATTTTCACGGGTAGCCCGTAGGTTGGCTCTATTTCCCGATCTCTTCCAGATACTTCTCGGCCTCCAGAGCAGCCATGCATCCTGTTCCTGCAGCAGTAACCGCCTGCCGATAGTGGCGGTCGGCCACGTCGCCGCTGATGAATACACCCGGCGCTCGTGAACCGACATATCCTTCGGGAATGAGATATCCATCGCCATCGCGGTCCAGTTGCTCGCCCACGAACTGCGCGTTTGGAGTATGCCCGATGCCCAGGAACATGGCGCTGACCGGAAGGTCCCACTGTTCGCCAGTCTTCAGATTGCGCAGTCGCAGCCCGGTAACTTCCTTTTTGTTCACGTCGAAGACGTCGTCCACAACGGTGTCGGTGAGAAACTCAATCTGCTCGTGCTTGCGCGCGCGCTCCAGCATAATCTTGGAGGCGCGAAACTCGCCACGGCGATGAATGAGTGTGACTTTGGTCGCGAAGCGGGTGAGGAACAGCGCCTCTTCCATGGCTGAATCGCCGCCGCCGATGACGGCTATCTCCTTGCCCGAAAAGAAAAAGCCATCGCACGTAGCGCAAGAGGACACGCCGTGACCGATGAGTGCCTGCTCGTTGGGCAAGGCCCAGCCAACGCGCCGAAGCGCCGCTGGCAATGATGAGGGTGCGGGTCAACAACGTCTCGCGGCCTAGGTTCACCTCGATGGGCTTCTTGCGCGTCAGCGCCTTTTTGGCTGAGGTCCACCGCAACCACATGTCCGGCGAGAAACTCGGCGCCAAAACGCATGGCCTGCTTGCGCATGTTCTCGATGAGCTCCGGTCCCTGGACGCCGTCTGGAAATCCAGGGAAATTCTCCACCAGCGTGGTAATAGCAAGCTGTCCGCCGGGCTCATGGCCATCGATGACGAGCGGGCTAAGATTGGCGCGGGCAGCATAGATTGCGGCGGTCAGTCCCGAACATCCGGAACCGATGATGATGACGTTACGCACATTGTCTGGCATAGGACTGGAGTTAGATTCCGCTTCGCGCCGGAAGATGCAACCGCGCCCGTCGTGAGCGCGCCCACAACGAATAACGGCTTGCTACTCAGAAGCTTGAACGGACAGACTGCCGTCCTCCGGATTCTAACAAGTGCCTGCGGTTTGCGGAACGTTTAGAATCGTGGCATGGCAAAGTTGACTCTGGTGTATGGAATGCGCCTTTTGCCGTCAGAAGAAGTCGCCGAAGTAGGCGAAGGGCACGGTCAAGCTGAAAAACGGGCACGAGGCGCACGTGACGCTGCATATCATTGAGGGCTCCAAAGAGGAGATCGAGCGGCAGTTACGCAAAGTGTGGAGGCGTTTTTCGATCTCTATCCCGAGATCTAAGAGCAGCGTCGTTAGCATCACGGTTTCATAAACTTCATAAGCGATTGAAACGTTTCCCGGCGCACAACCGTAACCAAGACTGGCGCCGAACGCCATCGAACAGTAATAATTCCAAGACCTTATGGTGTTCAAGCTTCCAGAGTCCAGAGAAATCAAGGCCCGGCTGCGAAGGGTCTTCGCGCCCCAAAACCAAGTTAGGGCGCACGACCTTGTGGTTTGGCGGATTGGCGCTGATCCTCGAAGGGCTGCGCCTGATCTTCCGCGCGCCCAGTGGAACAATGCTGAGCGGCTGGGCCACCTTCCTGATCTTCATCTTTGCCGTTTGCGCCGCGCTCATGTTGCTACGGTGGGTGCGCCACCGGCTGATGTGGCGCCTGCGTAACCGCCTAATCGTCACCTATGTCTTCATCGGCGTCATTCCCATCGTTTTGTTGCTGATGATGGGACTTCTCGCTGGGTACCTGTTTGCGGGACAGTTTGCCACCTACGTCGCCATGTCCGATCTTGCAATCCCAACTGCATCATTTGGAATTGGCGAACCGTTCCCTGGCCATGCAGTTTCGTAGTTTGGCGCGCTCCGAGAAGCTCAATGAGCAGATTGCCGCCGAGATCTCCAGCGCTTCCGATGAAAATTCCGCAATCGCGTAGTGAGCGTCTGGGATGGAGATAAGCCTTTTGTCCTTGCGGCAGGCCGTCCGGCTACCACGATCGAACCAGTCCATGCATCCGCCGCAATTCAGGGAGATTTTGCGGGATTTGTTCTCGACGGCAAGCGCCTACACCTGCGCGTAGTCAAATATGTGGAAGCCGGTTCCCATCACCTGACGGTGATTTCCAATGTGCCCGTCACTCCGCAGCTCCTGCGAATCGCTGCGTCGCAGTTAGGATCGATAGCGGTGCTTCCCCCGGACGAGGAAGACGACAAAAAGCCGGCATCCGACGCTGCATCGGGCGGCGCCGCCACCACTCCTAAATCGTCTTCGAGAGCCGAAAGATACAATCTGAACAAAGACCAGCTGAACATCGACGTGGGCAACACGCACTCGACGGTGAGCCTGTCGGGGGAAAATGCCGGCTCGAGGGTGGAAGCCGGCCGCGTGCCGCCTCCCCAAACTCCTTCGACGTGCACATTCCCTTCGCCACCCGATTCAGCGCGATTGATTGGCATACCGGAAAGTCCCTGACAGGCTTGGTGGTGGTGGACACCCGGCCCTCGATGCTCTACGCCACCCTGTTCAGCGCGCTGGGAGATAAGGCCGAGATATTCCTCGATGGTCTGGTCGGCATCGCGATCTTTTTTGGCATCATTGAGCTGATTGCACTGTTCATTGGCATGCGCCTCAGCCGCAGCATCACCAAATCCGTGGCCGATCTTTACGTTGCCACGCAGCACGTGAATCGCGGCGACCTGGCTCATCGCATCAAAGTCCGCACTCACGATCAGATGGCCGCGCTGGAGCAATCGTTCAACTCCATGACGCAGTCGCTCTCGAACTCTGATAAACGAGCAAAAGGAGAAGCAGCGGCTGGAGAGTGAGCTGGCAATTGCACACGAAGTGCAAGACCCTCCTCTTCCCTGCCGATTTGTCCGGCTTACCCATGCCTCGAGGTGCATGGAGTGTGCCGGCCGGCGCGTACGGTGAGTGGCGACTATTACGATTTCATTCCGCTGCGCGAAGACAGGCTGGTGCTGGCTGTAGGTGACATCAGCGGCAAAGGTATTTCGGCGGCGCTGCTGATGGCCACTGTGCACGCGTTTGTCCGCGCCTACTCGCTGGAGCCGGAGCGAACCCTGGCGTCGGTGGCACTTGACGCCGGACTGCCTAAGGACAGCGCTCTTCCTATGTACTATCGCGGTGATGGCATCAGCGATTCCGAACTCGCTCCGGGATTGTTGATGGCCACGCTGAACTATCAGCTATATCGCAGCACGCCGCCAGAGAAGTACGCGACCATGTTCCTGGGCTGCTTCGACGCGGGGTCGCGCTCGCTCACGTATTCCAATGCTGGACACCTTCCTCCACTGGTTTTGAGCAACACTGGCCAGGTCAGGCGCCTGGAGACTTCGGGCACCGTGGTGGGTCTATTCGACGGGATGAGCTACGACGAGAGCACGATCGGCATGGAGCCCGGAGATATGTTCATCGCCTACAGCGACGGCGTCACCGAGCCGGAGAACGAGTTTGGGGAATTCGGCGAGGAGCGTCTGATTGATCTGATCCAGGCGCATCGCGATCAGCCGCTGGCGCGCATCAGCGAGCTGGTGACGGGCGCCGTTACCGATTGGATAGCCGGCGGGGAACAGCCCGACGATGTGACCCTGGTGCTCGCACGGGCACGATAGAAGCAGCTCGGCTTGCTTGATATCCCTTGCGGGAAGGGCGCGGCTTGTGGGATGTCAAGAACATCACACAATTTTGCGCCGCCGGCGCACAATGCGAGAGCCTGACCCGCCGCTGTAAGATTACTGCTTATGCCCGCAGCCAGCGAGCGCCCGCTCGCCCATCCTGCATCGGAGCAATTCCCCACGACGGCTCCAGAATTTGCCCGCCGCGATCGGGTCTTGCTACTGACCTTTCTGACGCTCGCCGGAGCGTCCTTTCGATCTCTTCCACCTCGGCACGAAGAGTCTATGGCTGGATGAAGGCGCCACGGTGACGCTGGCGCGAATGGCATGGCCACACTTCGTGCATGTCTGGTGGTATGGCGAGGCCAGCTTTCAGGGAGCCTTCTTCCTGTTGATGCGGGGTTGGCTGCATCTGGGCCAAAGTGAGGCTTGGGTCCGCCTCCCAGCTGCCCTATGCGGGATCGCTTCCATTCCGCTGATCTACTTCGTGGCGCGGAAACTGGTCGGTGTGGGAGCGGCGCTCGCCTCCGCGGCGATCCTGGCGTTCAGTCCGACGCACGTGTACTACTCGCAGGAAGCCCGCAGTTACACCATGACGATTCTGCTGGTGCTGGTGTCGTCGTGGTTCTTCGTGCGAGCGGTGGAGGAAAACCGCGAAAGAGATTGGCTCCTGTGGACCCTCTTCGGCGTCCTGGCTGTTTACAGTCACTACTTCGGCGCCCTGGTGTTGGTAGCGCAAGCCTGTTCGTTGTTCTTCCACAAGAAACCAACGCCTTGGGCGCGAATGATCATCCATGGCCTGGCGATTCTGGCGATTGCAGCGCCGGGACTCACCTACGTGCTCCGCGTCCCGCCGCAGGCGATGACCTTTCCGTGGATGCCGAAACCGACTCCCAAACAATTGCTGCACCTGGCGCTGTTCCTTGGTGGGAGTGGCGAGAAATTTCTGGTGTCCGCGATTCTGTGGGTGGCAGCGGTGATTGCAATTCGCCGCGAACGCAATGCCGAATCTGTACCAGGCAGTTACTGGCGAGGGATGCTGGTGATCTCGTGGGCTGTAGTCCCAGTCGTGCTCACAGCACTGGCGTCGCTGCGCCATCCCGTCTTCGTGCAGAGGTATATGATCTTCAGCCTTCCAGCCACCGTCATGCTGGCAGGCCGCGGAATGAGCGCGTTGCCAAAGAAGGACATTGGCTTTTGGCTGGTAGTTGTATTGTGTGTGACTTCGATTCCAACTCTAATCATGGGCTACCGCAAGCCTCGCGAAGACTGGCGCAGTGCCACGAATGTAATTCTCTCATCAGCGCAGTCAGGGGACGCGGTAGTCATCTATCCCTTCTATGCCATCGTGGGCTTCGATTACTATCGCCAGCTCGACCCGCAGGCGCCCGCTTTGCACGTGTTCACGCAACCCTATTACGGCGTGGGGACAATGACAAAACCCTGCTGCAAGCGCTCGGTTCCAGCTCGCGCGACTTCCGTCACGTCTGGGTCATGATCCGGCGTGAAGGTCCGGCTCGGGACAATCTGCAAGACGATTCTCCGGCTGTTGCCGCCAAGTTGCAGTCGGTATTTGGAACGCCCGCAGTGTGGCAATTCAAGGACATTACCGTTCTGGAGTTCGGCCGCTAGGTACACGCCCAATCAAAAGAGGCTCATCGGCTGCGCCGACAACGATTCACCACAGAGACACGGAGGACACGGGTTAGTTCTTATGGCGCTTTTTTCCGTGATCTCCGTGCCTCCGTGGTGAAATCTCATTCCTACAGATCGGCGTACCTCTTGTTCCTTACTGCACTTTCAGTGGCACGATGAGGCTGCCGATGCGCCCGGTCTGGTTGTCGCGGATCGACAAAGTGGATGGTCAAGTCTCCCGGCGGGACCTCGATGGAGCGCTTCAGTTGGAAGCCCAGTTCTTTGATCTGCGCGACTGCCTCGGGTGGAAACTGGCCGCCAGCGCCTTCGTTCAGCTTGCCCACCGTCGCGCCTTTGGCATCTTTGGCCACCGCAACTATAACGAGATCGACGCTGCGGGTAGCTTCGTTAAGCACGCCCGTATCGCCAGCGAGAGAAATCGTCATGTTGACCTTCTTCTTGCCCGCGACATCTTCATTGCCGGTGAACGCGACGCTAAACGGAATCCCTGTATATGACAGCGGCGATTGCAGCGCCAGGCTGATCTCTTCCGGAGTATGGGACTTCGGAGTGCCCTCACGCGGAAAGTATCCTTCGGGAGCGCTGACTGCCAGCCCGGGCTTATTCACGGTGACTTGCACGCGTTGGAACTCGGAACCGGCATTAGCCTCCTCGGCAAACCCGAGCACGTACCCGCCGACGTTGCCATTGCTGATCTGCAAGAGCTCCGGAAAGGGATCGTTGGCGCCGTAAAAGGCCTTGCCACCCGTGAAGGATGCAAGGAGCTTCATTCTTGCCTGGGTAAACGCATCGCTGGCCGCCGTAAAGGTATTTCGCGCTTCGACCGGATATACCGCGACCCCTCCATCGAAGAGGGCACGCATACTGGCACGCCACACCGGCAGAATTTTCTTCACCTGTTCAGCGCTGAAAACATCTTTCGACCCGCCGAGCGCTGTGCCATTCACTGCGGCGCCTTGGTTACCTATCTTTGGGCGAAACGAACTCGAAAGCTCTTGGGGTCGATGTCGAACGGCACCGCGTTGGTAACCCAGACCAGAGCTTTACGTCCGGGCAGACCATATGCCGCATGGCCTACGTCCTGGAACATCACCATCGGCATCTGCGGATTGGAGCGCAGCAAGTTGTTCTTGCGGTGTCGCATTGGAGAGGTCTCCCTTGCTGAACGCCGTCAACCGGGCCGCTTCACTGGTGGCCAGCGCATCGTCGACACCCTGAGGAGGAGTCGCTCCCTTCATGCCTCCCAATCCCGCTTTGATCAGTGCCGCCATCAGTACATCGGGGCCGGAACGGTAATCGTGATAAACCGTAAGACCCTTCTCGCTAAGGATGGCCAGCGTTACGGCATGTTTGGACTCCGCTGCCCGCGCCATGAACTTGAGGATCATTCCGCGCATGTCGCGTTCGTCGAGGTAGCGGGTGTGGATGGTATCGAGCACTATGAAGATCGCGCCCGACTGGGTCACATCGGGCGCATTCGTGAACTGGCCCGCCGGCTGGGGCGGTGGTGCGGCCGGCGTCTCAGCAGGGGCGACGAAGTAATCGATGGTCTGCGGTTTGCCCGCGTCCTGTACGGTGAAATCTGTTTTCTTTAAATCGCGGACCGGTGCTCCATCGGCGCTGGCGACGCTGACGGTCAGGCGCACGTTGTTCTGCGCAATTGCCGGAAATATCGACAATGCGCAAATCGTCAAGCAAAACAGAATTGCACGAATTCTCATGAGTACAACTCCCGTGCAGGCTCGCGAACGAGCAGGACGATTCATCCTTTGGAGAAAAGGATTGCTCGCAGACGGACGAGCGATCTCCCGGTTGCAAGCTGCGATTCTTGCGGGTGCAGTTTACGCCCGCGTTTGCAGCAGAACAATGGCAAAGGTCACAGTCAAAGGGTTCCGGGTGTCAAAACGGGCGCAGGGTAACGATCTCTGCTTTTCTCCGGTGGTCCTATGCGCTCGTTGGCGTGGGCAGGAAACGGTAGCCGACTCCGCGGACGGTGAGAAGGTGTTGGGGATGCGACGGGTCCTTCTCAATATATTTGCGCAATCGCACTACGAAATTATCGATAGCACGCGTGTCAGTATCTTCGTGCAATCCCCATACCTCCTCGAGAATGGACTTGCGCGAGACAATCTTGCCACTGTTGCGAATGAGATGGCGCAATAATTCCGCTTCCATGAGGGTCAGGCGAAACACTTTGCCATGGGCCCGCAACTCGAGCGTCCCAAAATCAACCTGCTTACCCTCGAAGGTATAGACGTCGAACTCGCGTAAGGAGTCGGCATCTTCAGGCTCGGCCACTCGCACTTCCGCTGGCGGATCGGTAAGTAGGGTGCGGCTCCAATCGCGGCGGCGTAACAGGCTGCGAATGCGCGCCAGCAGAATGGCCAGATCGAATGGCTTGGGCAGATAGTCGTCGGCCCCGGAAGCAAAGCCCTTCAGCACATCTTCCGGGCGACCGCGGGCGGTGAGCATCAGCAGCGGAATGTACTGGTTAGCTTTGCGCAGCTCCGTGGCGACTGCGAAACCGTCTTTGCCCGGAAGCATGACATCGAGCACCAGCAGATCAAACTGGTTGTGGTCCTTCAACAGCAACTCCAGTGCGGTTTCGCCATCGCCCACAACCTTGGTGGGATAGCCTTCGGCTTCCAGGTTGAACTTCAAGCCTCCCGCCAGATGCTCTTCATCTTCGACCAGCAATATTTCGCTCACTGCGCGTTCCTCGGCAATTGAATGATAACGGTTGTGCCTCGGCCTGCGCCTTCACTTTCCGCGAAGGCTTTGCCGCCGTGGCGGCGCGCGATGGCGCGCACGATAAATAAGCCCAAGCCGCTACCCTTCACTTGGCCCGTAACCGGGGTAAGCACTCGATAGAAACGCCTGAAGATACGTTTCAGTTCGCCGCGCGATACCCCAATTCCATTATCCTGCACGCGAATCTGCACATGCCGCAGATCAGGCGTAAGCACCTCGACTCGAATAGCCGGATCCTTCTGCGAATATTTAACCGCATTGTCGAGCACATTGGACAACGCAGTGGCCAGTTCTTCGCGATCGCCCATGACCGTAAGCCGCTCGGCAGGCCGGCCGTCGGTTGCCCAGTCCATCGCCTCGGCAGACAAATGATGACGCGAGCGCGCCAGATCCAGGGTGTCCTGGACCAGCGGCCCAACTTCAACTTCGCTACGCGAAAGCAGGGCGTTCTTCTGCACCACGCGGGCGGCACGCAGCACCTGCTCCACGGTGCCTATCAGGCGTTGGGTATCGTCGAGCATGACCTGGTAGAACTCGCGCCGCTGTTCTTCGTCCACATTGCGCTTCTGCAGGGTCTCCAAATATAGGCGGATGGAGGTGATCGGCGTCTTTAACTCATGGGTGACCGCGTTGAGAAAGCTGTCCTGCTGTTCATTGCGGCGAATCTCGTGGACCAAAAAAATGGTGTTGAGGATGACGCCGGCAATAATAAAGCCAAAGAAGATCACGCCCAGGATGAGAGGCACGATCTCCCGCCAGTTGAGAATGACCCAACTGGTGCTGAGCACGGTTGCCGCCGCCGCCAGACAGACGCCCAGGGTGATGAAGAACGCGATGGTTGTCTTGCGGCTGGTGATGCGCATGAGGCGATGAGTAGAGGATAGCACCGGAGAATTAGGAAGACGGCGGGCTGGCGTTGACAGGCAACGAGGCATCGGCTATTGAGCAAGTAGTTGGTCAGCGCCGCGCTGCGCATTTTCAAGGTTCTGGGTCATACTCTGCGCGCGCTGAGTGGCCACCAAGGCTGCGTCGTCGTCGCCGCTCCGCTCCAAGGCTCGAGCAAGCAACAGATAACCCAGATCCGAAGGCTCGACTTTCATAGCTTCCGAGAACGCGTGAATGGCCGCCACCACGTCTCCGGATTTTTGATCGACCAGCCCCAAGCCGAGCCATGCTTTCGCGAGGCGAGGATCGGCGGCTACCGCCGCTTCAAAGCTCTCCCGGGCATGCGGCAAATCGCCCAGTTCACGATAAACGTAGCCCATATTGTTGAATGCCTTTGCTCGTACCCCCGCGTCCACCACGAGCGAGCCCTGGGTGCTACGGATTACTTTCTTGAACTGCGCAATTGCTTGTGGGAAGTTCCGTTGTTGTTGCTCATAACTCCCGATGTTCAGGTTAGCTTCGGGATCGTCGGGATTGATTGCCACCGCCCGGTAGAAATGGGGCATCGCCGCTTCAAACTGTCCATCGGCCAGCAGTGCCCCACCCAGGTGATCCTCCGCCATGTAATTGTTCTTCGTGACTTCGACGGCATGCGACCACAGCGTAACATTATCGCCCCAATAGGTGATCTGGCGGTGAGTCGCCACGGCCAGGGCCAGCAGCACTACTGCGCTTGCGGCAGCCAAGTACCGGCTGGAAATGGCGCGCTGCCTCGCCCACTCCGCCGCACTCCAGCACACCATAATGAACAGGCCGATGAACGACAAGTACGCATAGCGATCGGCCATCGCCTGGATGCCCACTTGCATCAGCCCGATCATCGGCACCAGAACTCCGAGAAACCAAAACCAGCCCACCAGAAGATAACGTCGGCGACGGCCTGCGATGACCAGAGCGGTGATGGCAAGCAGAAGAGCGAATGCCGCGATCACTTGCCAAAGTGGAAGTGAATCCCGGCTGGGATATGGGTAGTACAGCGCCAAATTCGAAGGCCAAAAAGTCTTCCCCACATATCGTACGTAGGAAAGGATGGCATTCTGTAAACGGACGGAAAACGGATGAAAATGGATTCCGCTGAGCGGGCCACCCGTGCGCTCGGCTCGCAGCGTAATCACAGCGCTGGCCAAGCAGATCGCAAAAAGCGGAAGTTTCTCCACTATCAGCCAGGAAAAACTCTTGGGAGGAATCGTCGCCGCGCCTTCGGAGGATGCGTCGAGACGCTCAGCAAACATCCTCTGCAATGGCCAATAGTCCCAAAGCAACAACACGAAGGGGAAGGTAATCACCTGAGGCTTCGCCATTAAGCCAAGCGCGAAGAGAGCTGGCACGGCGACGTAGCGCATCAGGCGAGGCTCGCGCGCATACCAGCGGTAGGCCCCCAGCGCCAGGAGAAAAAATAGCGCGCTCAATAGGTTCTTGCGTTCCGAGATCCAAGCCACGGATTCGACGTTGATGGGATGCAAAGCAAACAGCGCGGCCACCATGAAACTCGGGCCAGTGGAACCGGTCGCACGTAGCAGTACCCAAAACAGCAGCACCGTATTGAGGGCATGCAGCACGACATTGGTTTCGTGATGCCCGCCGGGATCCAACTGAAACATCTGGTAATCCAAGGCGTGAGAAATCCAGGTGAGCGGATGCCAATTAACGAATTCGTAAGTCGTAAACGCCCATCGAACCGTCTCCCAGTTCAAGGGCGACTGAACGTGAGCGTTCCCGGTTACATAGACGTTGTCATCGTAATTGACGAAGGGATGATGGCTGACGGGATAGTAAATTGCGATCGTTGCAACCGCGAGGACGAGAACTAGGATCCAGGATCGCGGATTGTGCGAAGCTAGTACACCTTGGCTCGGAGAAGATTGAATTCGCTTTCCATCCTTTTCTCTAGCTTTCAACCAAACGAAAGTCACTCCTACTCCTGCACCGGGTTCAGATGGCTCAAAGTGAATAGCAATACTCTACCATCAGGTCACGGACCAACGGCTGCTGGACGGCGGACCTGAACGCGGAGGATTATGGTTCGTCTGAGCTTTCGATCATTGCAGGTTACAGTGAAAACTGATTCGGGCTATATACCCACTGTATGTCAACGGCGGTCCAGCATGAATTTGACGCCGGTAGTAGTCTGATACGTTCGTCCCCACCTATATGAACCGAAAACTTTCGACGCGCTTCGTCAGCCTGCTCAGCATTCTCTTTCTTTGCTCCGTGCTTTTACTGGCACAAGCCCCCAAGGTGCTCCCGCACGCCAATCAAGAGAAGGCTGCTGCGCCCCCGACGGTTCCGACGCCACAAGTCATACCTCAACTTACCAAGGACGATCTGGAAGCTTTCTTCGACGGCTTTGTGCCGGTTGAGTTGCAACGCGACGACATTGCCGGTGCGGTGGTTTTAGTGGTGAAGGACGGCAGCGTGCTTTTTGCCAAGGGCTACGGCTACTCGGACGTGAAGAGTAAGAAGCCCGTCACCGTGGATGCCACCCTGTTTCGCCCCGGATCCATCTCCAAGACATTCACTTGGACAGCCGTCATGCAATTGGTCGAGCAGGGCAAGATCGACTTGGACCGCGACGTAAATGACTATCTCGACTTCAAGATTCCGGCGACTTTCGGCAAGCCGATCACTATGAAAGAGCTGATGACGCACACGCCGGGATTCGAGGAGACGCTGCGGGACTTGTTTGTGGCGAACGCTTCAGACATGCGGCCGCTGAGAGATTACATAACTACCCATCTGCCGGCACAGATCTTCCCTCCGGGGACCACGCCTGCATACTCAAATTACGGAGCTACGCTCGCCGGTTATATTGTGCAACGCGTCTCAGGCATGCCTTTTGATGACTACGTTGAGCAGAACATTCTGCAACCACTCGGCATGCATCGCACCACGTTTCGCCAGCCGCTACCCGCCAACTTGCAACCGCTCATGTCCAATGGTTATAACCGGGCATCGCAACCGTCTAAGAGTTTTGAGTTCATCCAAGCCTGGCCGGCGGGCAGCATGTCAACGACCGCCGAAGACATGTCGCATTTCATGATCGCGCACCTGCAAAACGGCGCATATAACGGCGCTCGTATTCTGAAGCCCGAGACAGCCCAGCTGATGCATTCCCGTGCGTTCGAACTGCTACCGGCGCTGAACGGCATGGCCTACGGTTTCTACGAGGAGTCGCGCAATGGACACCGCATCATCGGACATGGCGGCGACAGCCAATGGTTTCACAGCGATATGCACTTAATGCTGGATGACCACATCGGCTTCTTCATCTCATACAACAGCGCCGGGATGCCAGGGTTCTCGGGACGCTCCGCGCTCTGGCAGGGGTTTCTGAACCGGTACTTTCCCTACACGCCTCCGGCAGCCGAGCCAGTGGCAACCTCCGCCCACGATGCCAAATTGGCTGCTGGCACTTACTGGCTGAGCCGCCGCTCGCAGACGAATATCGTCGCCGTAACCGCAGCCCTTGACCAAGGCCACGTGACCGTCAATTCGGATGGAACGATCAGCCTCAACGCAGCCAAGGATCTTGCCGGCAATCCCAAACACTTCAAGGAGATTGCCCCAATGTTGTTCCGCGACATCAACGGTGAAAGCCATCTTGGCTTCATCAAGGATTACGCAGGGCGGCAAATTATCGCGACGGATTTGCCGATATTTGTCTATCAGCCTGTCTCGGGATTGAAGAATGGAAATCTCAGCATCGCCGTTCTCATCTTTGCGCTGGTCATATTCGCGCTAACGTTGCTGTTCTGGCCACTCAACGCAATGCTGCGCGCTCACTACGGCCATCGCGCCGAGCTCACGCCCCAATACCGCAAGCTGCGTTGGGCGCTGCGGCTGGTGTGTTTCTTGAACCTGGTATTCGCCGGATGCTATGTGGTGTGGCTAACTTCAGTGGATGACAACATTGCCCTGCTGAGCAGCCACTTCGATGGACGCTTGCACCTATTGCAAGGGGTCGGCGTTCTGGGCGTCATTGGCGCGCTGATTGGTGTCAGTTATTGTTGGCGATCGTGGGGAAATGCTTCCCTTTGGTTTTGGACGAAACTGTGGAATACCCTCCTCATGCTGGCGTGCGTCGGCTATGCCTGGTTCCTTCTGAACTGGCACATGCTTAACTTTCGCTTGAATTATTGACGGCGAGATCTAATGCGGACGAACCGGGCCGGCGCCGGATGGCATCTGCGTGTGCGCTGTTTCATTGTGCGAGGCGCTTAGATTTGCGTCGTGACCGCGCGACCCAGACGGGTTTCCAGTGGACGACACCCGCGTTTGCGTAGTGCTGCCCGTGGGCGGCGCAGCCTGACGCTTAGCCTGAACAGGTGGATGAAAAATATGATGGTCACGCTCCTGGTAGCGCTGCGCGGCAAGCGGCAGAGCCAACAGAAGGATCATGGCGATGACAGAAATCTTAACTGGGGCCGAGGTGCTCATAAAGCCTGTAAGGGTAATACAAACCTGTCACCAATTTAAGGCACGGCGTGGCCCGTGTCCACCGGAAAGCGCTGTCTTGGCTGCTACTTTCGCGGTATGGCCTTAGGTTTTGAGGCGATGGGGCTGCGGCTGGTTGTCCTGAACCGGTGTTCGAAGTTTCTCATGTCCACTCGCTTGCCCCGGAAGCGCACGCCCTCCGATTCGAGCAGGAAACGCTGCTCCAGAGCCGACTCGCCGCGCAGCGAAATTCGCCCACCCGAGCCCAAAACCCGCTGCCAAGGCAGACCGCTAACCTCGTTCAAAACTCGTCCAACGTGGCGTGCGCAGCGCGGATAACCAGCGGCGGCCGCAATTGCGCCGTAGGTGCTCACCCGCCCACGCGGAATCTTACGGATCGCATCGCAAATGGCATTCACGAGCGGCGGCTTTGCAGGGCGCTCCAGTTTCATCGCTCACGTTAAGATACACCCATGGCTGAAACGATCCACGATCCCAAAGCCCGTTTCTCCGACCGCGTGGACGACTACGTTAAGTACCGGCCGCACTATTCGCAAGACGTCGTACAGGCGCTTCGACGAGCCTGTGGGCTGCGTGCCGAGCACATCATCGTGGACGTCGGTTGTGGCACCGGCCTGCTGGCAAAGATATTACTGGAGAACGGCAATCGCGTTGTGGGCGTGGAACCCAATCGCGAAATGCGCATTGCCGGCGAGAACTATCTGGCGGGCTATCCCAACTTCAGCATGGTGGAAGGCAGCGCCGAAGCCACACGTCTGCCGGACGCCAGCGCCGATTTCGTCATAGCCGGGCAGGCCTTCCACTGGTTCCGGCCTGACGATACGCGCGTGGAGTTCGCGCGCATTTTAAAGCCGGCGGGCTGGGTTGTGCTGGTATGGCACGACCGCGACACGACATCCAAACCTTTCTTGCGCGCTTACGAAGATTTTGTGCGGCGTCATTCCACGGATTACGAGCAGGTCACACACAAATACCTGGCCAGCTACGATGCCTTGCAGCGCTTCTACGCGCCGGATGAGGTGAAGTTGACCGAACAGCACAACCAGCAGGAGCTTGATTTCGACGGACTGCGCGGTCGCTTGTTGTCCTCGTCGTATATACCCAAGGCCGGCGAACCGTACGCAGCAATGATGCGCGAATTGCCGCACCTGTTTTCATCCCACGCCCAGAACGGCCGCGTCACTCTCGAGTACGACACCAAGATCTACTACGGACACATGCAACGATGAGCGTCGCGCAAGAGATTGGGGCCGGTGCCGTGGTGGTGCGGACGGAACACCTCGGCCGCCGGGTGGCCGACGTCTCCATTGTGACGGATATCTCGCTCGAAGTGCACCAGGGCGAGATGCTGGGTATCGTCGGGGCCAGTGGTTCCGGCAAAAGTTCTTTGTTGCGACTGCTGAACCGCCTCGATGAGCCGACCAGCGGTACTGTGTTTCTCGACGGCCAGGATTATCGTCAGTTCTCCCCTCGCGAATTGCGACGCCGTGTCGGCATGGTGACGCAGCGTCCCTTTCTTTTTCCGGGCAATGTGGCGGGCAACATTCGCTTTGGGCCTCTGCAACGCGGTGAGGTTCTAGGGGACGAAGACATTGCTCAGCTGCTGGAGCGCGTCGGCTTGTGCGGATTTGCCGGACGGGATGTGACCAATCTTTCTGGCGGCGAGCAGCAACGGGTTTCGCTGGCGCGAGCGCTGGCCAATCGTCCCGAGATTCTGCTGCTTGATGAGCCGACATCGGCGCTCGATGAGCAGGCGAAGGCGGGCGTCGAACAGTTGATTTGCAACCTGGTGAAGGACGCATCACTAACCTGCGTGATGGTTACGCACGATCGCGACCAGGCGCGGCGTATGTGCGACCGCGTCGCGCTTATGGAAACTGGCCGACTCGTTCAATATGGAAAACCGGCGGAGGTGCTGGGTGCTTAAATCACTCTTCCATACGCAACTGACCCTTGGCTTTGCCCAGGCGGGCATCGCCTCGGTGCTGGCCCTGGCGGTGGTCCTGCTGGCGCGACGCCGCAACATCCATCTGGAAAGCGACGCCGCCATCGCGCTGCTACGCGGTATTGTCCAGATTGTCGCCGTGGGTTCGATCCTGGCCCTGCTGCTGAAGAGCCCGCGCTGGACGAGCGTCTTTCTGCTGACCGGCATGATCATCGCGGCAGGTTCCATCTCGGCCAAGCGCGCCAAGAACATTCCTGGCGCGCGCAAAGTGTCCACCTATTCAATTGCGGCTGGCGCCGGACTGGTCACCGCGGTCATGACCTGGGCCGGAGTGATCGACACCGCCATCACCTCGCTCATTCCGGTGGGCAGCATGATCATTGCCAACGCCATGAATACCAACGGGCTGGCACTGAACCGCTTTCGTTCGGAGGTGTTGGCCCACGCTGGCGAGATCGAGACCGCGCTCGCACTGGGCGCTGCGCCCGAACTTACCGTGGCGAGCTATGCCGAGTCGAGTATTCACGCATCGCTCATTCCAGCGATCGACAATCTGCGCTCGCTGGGCATTGTGTGGATTCCCGGGCTGATGACAGGAATGCTTCTTTCCGGCTCTGACCCGCTTTACGCGGCCATCTATCAGTTCGTAGTGATCGCGATGATCCTGGCGTCGTCTGGGCTGACTTCCCTGCTGAGCACGTTGATGATCAGGAACCATGCGTTCTCGGCAGCGGAACAGTTGGTACTGAAGAGCAGTGGCTAAGGGTAGTTAACGCTTCATCGTTGGCTCTCGAAACCTTCTACCAGGGGGTATTTGAACCCGGGAGGAGCGACCTTTCCCATCAGTTTCAACACTTCTCTTTGAGCACGCGCGTCCCCTTCATTGCAGATCGTTATTGGATGGACCGGAGAACGCACGATGCAAGTGAATCGTTCCTCGTCGAGTCGTTTCCCGATCGTTAGCAAGAAATCGATTCCTGGAATGTGCAGCCTGTGACAGTAGCCGGATTCAACTCGAATAGTGTCAGGAAAATTGAAAGTGAGCGCAGGGCTCTTCAGTTTGGAGAGTACGACACATAACGCGGCATTATCTGGAAAACATGCCTCGCCAAGCAGATAGCGTCTGATTTGCTCCTGATACCTGTCCCCCAAACGGATTGCCTCGTATTTCCGGTCTTCGATATACCAGTCGCGCACTGCCGCTCGCCAAAACACGCTGGTGCAGAAATAGGCGAGCTGTTCGACACTAACGGTGGGTGCCGATGAAGCCGAATAAAGCTGAAAGTTGGCGTTAGCTTCGAGAGTATCGGTCGCCGAAAGAATCGTCCGGAGACGAAACACGTTCCGCCCGCGATAACAATGTCTCATAACCCAGTTCTCGCCATTCTGATCAAAGCGGGCTTCACACTCTGCGCAGAGTAAACGGTGAGTCGCCTGGAACGCGGTCTGTTCTCGGCCCACCGATGTTAGCCGGACAGGATGAGGGTTTCTATTCCCACGCGCGAGGATCAAACGGTAGAGAGCTTTCGGCAGAAAATGGCTCTCGTGTAACTCGCGGGTCCTGAGACACAGCAAGCAGACACCTGTCGACGCAGTGCTTCATTGGGAGCTATCTTACGCTCGATAAACTGAGTTCTTATTTGGCCAGCCCCCACAAAGCGCTCAAGCCACCCAACCGCACTTGGGATTTCCTGTGTCTATCAAGAACCGGCTAGGGTGGGCCGCTCGCTCGCCCAGAACGGCAGGTCCCTCCGCCCGGGCTGGAAGCGTTGACTGATGGGCAAAGCGACTGGTTATCGGCGCTTGGATTTCCGGACGCGTGTCGCTCTGACCCGGTTAATGTCCGGCAGTGTTAGCCCGTCCGTACCCTTGCGCCGAGACTCCTCTCCAATAATCCTGAGTGCGTCGGGTTCGGGAATGACTTGGCGCAAAAGTCTGCTGGAATTCTTGCGGCGGCGCGATGTGGAAACGATTGTCATGCCATTCTTGACGCTCTCAGCATAGCAAACTGCTCACTTCGGTAGATCGGCCTGTGCCAGTTCCCGCTCAGGCTGAAGCCCTCCGCCGGGATGACCGCATTGATTAAACGGTAGTTCCGGTTTCGGCTGACTGCTGAATGCTGAGTGCTGACGGCTGGCGAAGAGCGAAAGGCGAAAAGCGGCTTCTAAACTTCCAGCGTGTACCGTGTCGCCGCCAGCCGATACATCCTCCGCCAGACCAGACGGTTCATGGTCACCACAACAATGGCCATGACGATGGTGGAAGCCAGCAGTAGATCAAAATTACCGACGTCGGTGGCGCGGGAGATCGTCGCGCCGAGGCCGACCGTCGTGTAGGTCTGGTCCTTCAGTCGAAAGTATTCCGCCACGATGCTGGCGTTCCATGCGCCGCCGGAAGCGGTCACCATGCCGGTGACCAGGTAGGGGAAGATCCCCGGCAGGATCAGTTTGCGCCAGCGTTGAGCACGAGTGAACTTGAAAAAGGTCGACGCTTCCTTCAAGTCAGTCGGAATCGCCATGGCGCCGGCAATCACATTGAACAGGATGTACCACTGCGTTCCCAGCAACAGCAGCACTATCGATCCCAGCCCCAGGCCGCCGCCGATCCGATCAGCACCAGCAAAACGATCGGGAAACAGCGCGGTCGCCGGAACCGACGCGGCGATTTGCGCCAGCGGCTGCGCGATGCGCGCCAGCTTGGGATTGAAGCCGATCGCCACTCCGGCAGGAATCGTCCATGCCGCGCCAATCACCAGCGCCGCCACTACGCGCAGGAATGTCGCCCCGGCGCCGGTGAGTAGTTCGCGATATTCCGAGCCATTCAAGCCGGTCAGCATTGCGATGGCTCTGGTCACGGCATAGAGCACTGCGACCACGGCGATCGCGCCGATGGCGCGACCGGTCCAGACCTTCCACGGCGTCGGGCGGAGCATCTTCCGCACCGCGTGTCATGCTGACGGGCAAAGTGCATTGCTAGCCGCTCTTGCAACGGCCTGATCGCACGTTTGCGCAGGCGAATCAGTCCTCGCGAGCCCTGGATCACATTCAGAAACCAGGAGCGCGGAACGTCGGCGCTCTCGACCTGCTCCATCTTGAACTTCTCGGCCCAGGCGATGACCGGACGCCACACGATCTGGTCGAGCAACACGATCACCGTGATCATGACCCCGACGCCCCAGAAAATCGCTTGCGTGTCGCCCGCGCTGGCCGCGGTTTGCAAGTACGAGCCCAGCCCGGGCAGACGGAAATCGCGCGATCCCAGCACGAACATCTCGCAGGCCATCAGGAAGAACCAGCCGCCGGCGACCGACATCATCGAGTTCCACACCAGGCCGATCGCCGCGTAAGGCAGCTCGAACTGCGTGAACCGCTGATACCAGTTGAAGCGGTAAATCTTGGCTGCCTCGCGCATGTCGCGGGGAATGCTCTTCAGCGACGAATAGAAGCTGAAGGCCATGTTCCACACCTGTCCGGTGAAGATCAGCAGGATGGCGCCCATCTCGACGCCGATCTGATGATGCGGAAAAAGCGCCACCATGGCCAGCATCACGCCTGGAAGAAAGCTAAGCACGGGAATGGACTGCAGAATGTCGAGCAGCGGAATCATGATGCGCTCGGCCTTGGGGTTATAGGCGGCGACGTAGCCGTACACCAGCGTGAATGCGAGCGAAAGAACGTAGGCCACTGCAATCCGCAGCAGCGAATAAGCGGCGTAGATCGGCAGGTGGCTCGGGTCGCGCGAAATCTCAACGTGGGGATTGAACGGGCCGAGCCAGGTTCGTCCCAGCAGCAGAATCACGTAGAAAACCGAGAGCCCCGCCGCAAAGATCACGAAGTCGGTCAGCACCGACCAGGTCTGCGCGGGCAGCAGCGACCAAGGGCCCTTGCCCAGGATGCGGATAGGCTGCCAGGTACCGCGCGCCATCAGCGTTTCCTAGCGAGGGAACCGGATCCGCTTCTTCAGTGTGGAACAGCCGCTTGGATTCGGAGTCGTAATCGAAGATCTCCGCGTAGCGTCCCCAGTTCAGTGCCGTCTCAAACTGGCGCTCCACTTCGTCGGCGCTGAAATGTTCGTCGAGGATGTCGCGGAATAACTCCTCGCCGATCGCGTGATCGCGCTTGGCATGCAGCGTATTCTCGATGAGCCGCAGGATGCGCGATGTTTTCCAGCGCCGCCTTGCGGAACATGGCCTTCTGTGCCTGAATATCGGCCTCTCCAAAGGCGCGGCCCTCGGGCGTGATCGCGACATCGCCCTCCTGTAGTTCCGCAAAACCCAACATCACCGCGGCATCGACGATGGGAAGGAGATCGTCCACGTCCATCGACAGTTCGTCGGCCAGCTTGTAGAGGTCGTCGCGGCCGCCGCGGTCGGCCAGCAGCTCCATGAAGCCGGCAATGCCTCCAGGACGGGCATGCGGCAGCATCTGAAACTTAGTGCGCGCACGAGGCTGGCCATCGGCGGATTGCACGGCACCTTGCCGGGCACAGAAGCTTCTTCGTCGGGGCGCGTCAGCGTCTTGTAGATGTAATCCACATAGGCCAAAAAGCGCGGCGATTTGCGGTCGCGATACTGCGGAATGTCAATCTCGAAGTCCGAACGAATGCGCCCGGGATTTCGTCCCAGCACGATGACACGGTCGGCCAGCAGCACGGCTTCCTCGATATTGTGCGTCACGATGAAGATGGCGGTGGTCGGCATCTTCTTGTTCAGCCACAACTCCAGCAATTCGGAGCGAAGATTTTCGGCGGTCAGAACATCGAGCGCCGAGAACGGCTCGTCCATGAACAGCACTTCCGGCTCAACCACCAGCGCGCGTGCAAAGCCGACTCGCTGCTTCATTCCTCCCGACAGTTCTTTCGGGTAGGCCGTTTCGAATCCGTCGAGACCGACGGTGTCAATCATCTTGAGTGCGCGCTTGTGGCGCTCGATCGCACCTGCACCTCTCGCGATAAGCGGGGCCTCAACGTTCTCCAGAACGGTCAGCCAGGGAAAGAGGGCAAAGCTCTGGAAGACGATAGAGACATTCGGAATCTGACCGTCCATCGGTTTGCCGTGCCAGAAGACATGACCCGAGGACGGTTTCGACAGCCCGGTCAACATTCGCAGTAGCGTCGATTTGCCCGAGCCCGACGGACCAAGCAACCCCACAATCTTTCCCGGAGAGACGCTGAGATCGGTAGGCGCAATCACTTCAATGCGATTGCCGTCGGCCTGGGGATAGTACTTTTCCACGGCGCAGGCCTGGATGATTATCTCAGCCAAGTTTTCTCTCCTGTGGCATGGCTTTCTTAGTCTATGGGTTGGCACTGATGCAGACAATCGTTCACCTTGCGATTCGTGTTAATGGGGTGTGAAATTGATGGTGCGCGACGAACTTGGTGTACCCTAGCGCGTACGGGTAGAGCGGCGCTACAGAGGCTGTTACGAAACTCCTGCCGTCCGCTAAAGCGGACTCGGGATTTCCCACTTGCAGTCTCCCAGCGCTCAACCACCCCAATCCACGCAGAAGCGGCATGGCTGGGGACCCCGGCAAGCGCTGGGCTAAGCTCTGCCGCCGCGCTGCGGCTGGCGACATCCTTGGCGATGGAGAACGTGGTCAGCGAGCTGCGAGTCATCAGCAACTGCTTGCCGATGGCGACTACCTCGATCAGCTTAGTCGGACTGGAATCGAGGTCCACCATGTTGCCGGCTTCCTTAGCACAGCGAAAAACAACAGGTTTGCTATGCAAATCAGTTCGAACAGAATGCTCATGATTTCCCTTCTGCACCCGTAACCCCGCATGCTTCTGGCAATCCAATTGGAGCACCTCACCGATAAGCGCCAGCTAAAGAATTCGTAAGTTTTTCGATAGAGGGAGGCGGCTGGGAATTTCATCCACTTGAGGTTGGCCACAAAGGTCTGCGGCTTCAATCGTAGGGGCCGGTCAAAACTCTCAACGACTTCCCACGCTAAAAGAAAGCGCTCCTGGGCTTTCCGCGGAGCGCGATGCGTTGGAGATTGATTATGCGAAGCGGTGGTTAGCTATTTGCTTTTCTTGCCTTGGCCACTGTTACTCACAACTCTGAGGTTATTCGTAATCTGGAAAGTGCCGGGTACCTGGTTGGCGCGCATGCCCGCCAGGTTTTTGTCGGTTTCGCTGTCCACAACCCCGTCGAGCGTGACCCGTCCATTCTTCACGATAATGTGGATGGGCGGAACGGCCATACCGCCATACTTAAAGAGTGGACCATAACTGTAGATGCTCTGGTAGACAGCCCGTCGAATACGGTCATCCATGGGGCTGGGCGGCAGGACCTCAATGTTGTTGACCACCTTCTCCACGCCTTCAATGCGCTTAACCGCATTCCCAGCATCGGATTTCAGCACCGGCTGCGCGACCTGTCCTTCTAGAATGACGGTGCGTCCGTCGATACGGAATGCTAGATTGTCGAACACGCCGTAGTACGGCAGCATGATTAACTCATGGCGAACTTCCTTAATCAGCCGGTCCTGACTCTCCGGACTGAGCGTCTCATTCGCTTCCTGAGATTGCGCCGCAGCGTTCGCTTGGGTCTGGGCAGACTGACCTTGAGTTGGCGCGGGCTGCGCTTCTTGCGTTAGCCCAACAGCCGCGAAACAAAACAGGACCAGGAAAAACAAACCCGGGATTCTACAGGTTCTCATAGTTCCTCCTAACGCGTCAGAAACTCTACCCCAGAAAGCTGACGGTGCCAACTTGAGAGGCGTCGCACATTGGATGCCGCAAAACTGTAAAGCCGTGGCCTCGGCTGTCAATCTAGGTAAAATTCGCGCCGGGCTCGGCAAACGGAGACAATCCACGTATGATTTCGACTCGTATGAACACGAAGTCAATGATGGCGCCTCCCGGCAAAGACATTCGGCTAAAGGATTTCGATCCCGCTTTCAAAGGGGACTATAAGTCGCACGCTCATGCACAATCGAAACTGAAGAAAAATGTGGAGCGCCTGGCCGAGCATCAGGACCTGTTGTATTCTTCGCACACCTATTCCCTGCTCCTGATCCTCCAGGCCATGGATGCGGCTGGGAAAGATGGCACCATCAAGCATGTAATGTCGGGCGTCAACCCTGAAGGCTGTGAGGTCTTCAGCTTCAAGACACCTTCCGAGCACGAACTCAGCCACGACTTTATGTGGAGAGCCTATCGCGAGTTGCCCGAACGCGGCCGCATCGGCATCTTCAACCGTTCCTACTACGAAGAGGTATTAGTGGTGCGAGCTCATCCTGACTTGCTCAAGCAGGAACATCTGCCCGGCTTCGCCGGGCCCAGCGAGAAGTTCTGGGAATATCGCTTCCGGTCGATCAACGATGTCGAGCGCCACTTGGTTCGCAATGGAACCATAATTCTTAAGTTCTTCCTGAACGTCTCCGAGGAGGAACAGGAGAAACGGTTACTGGAGCGACTCAAGGACACACGGAAGAACTGGAAATTCTCGGAGGCCGACCTGCACGAACGGGACCACTGGCATGACTACATGGCGGCGTACGAGGACATGATCAACCACACCAGCACCGCGCACGCGCCCTGGTACATCATTCCCGCCGATCACAAGTGGTTCACTCATCTGGCCGTCTCCGACATCGTGGTGGAAACGCTGAAGCGGATGAACCTGAAGTATCCAGAGGTTACGGATGTTCAGCGTGCACAGCTCGAATTAGCCAGGGAAGCCCTGCAAAGAGGCAAATAGTGTGGCATGCGGTCCAGAGCTTTACCGGAGCACACAGACGTGCGGGGGAGGCACAGGTTGGACGGGAAATGGACAGAAGCCACGACCCGCAGGATTTACATGGACGTTCGTTCGACTTTGTTAGACTACGCCCGAACGGGATTTCCCCCGTACGCCTAACCGGCGATCAGCACTCTTCGTCGACCGGTTGCCAGTAGGGTGAACGTGCCCTCGACTGGACCTTCGTCGCGGTGGGAACAGGTTTGGCACGATAACTGAAGCGCTCCACGATCGCCTGTTTCATGTCCTGCTTTTTCATTTCGCCAAGCTGGTCTGGTGTGACCGCTGGGGCCGACGTTTCGTCAATCGCAAAACCACTACGTAACATTGCATCTCCCGTCATGTTCGTTATTAAAACTAAGAGCAATTAGTGCTGCATAAGTCAGGTCTGGTTTCGTTATCTCTGAATTGTCATCACGAACGGCCTTCAGGCCGTGAGGGATCTGCTGTTTCTTCATCCGTCGTTCCAGGCACAAACAACAGCAGATTCCTCGCTGCGCTCGTAATGACAATTTCAGAAGCGAACCGCCAATTCCAACGACCCATATGGGACGCTACTGTGTAGCGACTTTGCCGCGTACGGTCAAGACCGGACATGCGGCCTCCCGTACAACCTCGTAGGCGTGGGGCCACATTAACCGATCAAGCAAGCCCGCCGACGGGCGCACGCCCATCACCAATAAGTCGGCTTGGATTTCCGCCTCAGTCCGCAGAATCGTAGGCACTATTTTGCCAATCTCAATTCGGCAGCAGAGCCGCAGGCCTGCCGCGTCCGGTCCCATCAAAGCCGTCAGCTTGTTTTCAACTTGTTGCATAGCCTGCGCGCGGTCGCCGACGCTTTCTCGTTCCGCATGATCCAGTACGTGCAGCATCGTCAACTTCGCATTGTGCTCCCTGGCCAACGCACTGGCGTAGTGAGCTGCGTATTGCGAGGCTGGCGTGAAATCAGCCGCCAGCAAGATGTTCCGCGGCGCGAAACCTCGGGCCGAGCGTCGCGAACACGGGCCAACGGTCATCACCGGCACCGGCGATCGGCGGAAGACGCGTTCGGCAACCGAGCCCATCAGCATCCTACCCACGCCACCACGGCCATGCGTGCCGACAACGATCACGTCAACTTTCTTCTGTTGAGCGCAGTGCAGGATTGATTGCGCGACATCCCCTTCCATCAGCAACAGGTGATAGTCTTTCCCTTCCGTATAAGAGTGGGTCTGCCGCAAGGCGGCCTTCAGTTCCTGCAGGTCACGGCAAGCTGCTTCCTTAGCAGCTACATAGGCGTCGGGGCCGGCAATAAGAAATTCGTCGCTGTGCAAAACGAAGACTATGTAAGCATTAGCGCGATATTCGCGGGCCAGTTCAAGGCCAAAGTTCAGGGCAACATTGGAGTAACCGGAAAAGTCTGTCGCGATGAGCACACTGTGGATGCCCACCCCGACCGGGTTGAGCTGTGCCGTCACCATCTTGCGCGACCATTCTCCCCACGCGGTGGGGTCAGTTGATGGAAGCTTGCCGCCAAGGGCGAAACCATGCTCCGCCTGAACCCGGCAGGATGCTCCTCATACACTCGTCTATCTCTTTTGTAGCGCGATGCGAACTAGAACTCTGTGATGTACGTCAACTGGGCGAGTGACGGAGAGCAGTTCTAGGTGGGTTGGTATTCGTTTCCCGTTTTGCACTGTTTGCGGAATATCGGGGAATTTCCCGCTTATGCCGGCCGCTCAGGAGACGTTTCGCTTCTGCTTCTTCTGGCATATCTCGCATATGCCGTAAATCTGGAAACTGTGGCGCGTCGGCAGATACCTATTCTTGCGGCCAACTTCCTGCTCAATACGTTCGATTTCAGGGGAGAAGAACTCCACCGAGCTGCCACATTCGGTGCAGACCATGTGATGGTGGTTGCGGCGGTTGTACTGGTGCTCGTAACGAGTGATACCGTCGTTAAAGGCGACTTCGCTGGCCAGCCCACACTCGGACAGCAGCTTCAAAGTTCGATATACCGTAGTGAATCCGATACCGTCGTCGTGTTTCTTGACCAGACGATACAGTTCGTCCGTAGAAAGATGGTCGCGGGTGTCGAGAAACGTGCGCAGAATGACATCGCGCTGCCCGGTAAGCTTAAGGCCCACTCGCTTCAGGTGCCTGTGGAAGATGCCTTCAGCCTCGCGCAACATTTCGCGCGAGATGGTCGGCTGATCGTCAATCCTTTTCTGGAGCATGGGGGCTTTGTTACTGCCAGTTTGGCTCTAGCCAAAAGTGCTGCAGGATTTGCTATCAGGATAACACTGGATATGCGGTGCTGCAGACTAGCTTCGAGCAAATTCAAAGTACTGCATCCCGCAAACAAGGGTAGAGCGGCGCCTCATCGCCGGATTTGCCGCGAATCATAGAACGGCTATCCGGTGTTACGCTCATCACGATGAGCGTAACGCCTGATGCACCACCGGTTGTGCCGCTGAACGCTGGCCTGAAGGCCGGCTCTACCCGGACTACGCCAATTCCGAAAGCGCCTTAGCGTCCCTGATCCAGGGAGCGGGCATAGCCGGTCATTTCGAGGTAGCCCACTCCCGTTGCGGGCACGCCTTTACGTGTGCCGTTGATCGCGATGGCCCCCTCCCAATAAGAGAGTATCGAGTTCCCGGGAGTCACCAACTCTTGCGAAGGGAGCGGCGTCGTAATTTGCAGATCCATCCCTAACGACGGCACGTTCACCCGCCACGCAGTCGGGTAGACCGCATGTGAATCTGCGCTGGTATAGGTTTGCCCACCAAGATGCATGGAAAAATCGGAGAAGCTCAGGAAAGTTGACCGGCCGTCGGCACTCACGTAGGTCCCGGCTGAATAAGGATCGACGCTGCTGTCCTCATGCCGGAAGCGGTACAGCATCAGCTCGGTGTTGTCGTCGAATTGCACACTCAGCCAATCCCATCCACTTTGACGAGCCCCGCCCTGGTGAGTAAAGAACTCGTGGTCCATCCAGGCTGTACCTTTAACCTGGTAAGTCTTCTCATTCAGCTCGATCGTGCCATTGGTCAGCAAGCGCGTGAATGAAATGTAATGCGAGGCTTGCCCCGCGCCCGCTGATTTTTGGCTGACACCATTCTTGCCGTGGATGACCGGAGGCTTGCGCGAACTCATGATGAAGTACAGGGCAAAGTTGTCGGTAATCGCCTGGAGACGCTGTTCGTTATTTGTCCACTGCACTTGCCAGTTGCCATTCCAAACCTTCGCTAGTTGCTCGCTCGCTCCTGCCAGTCCTGGACCGGCCCGATTGAGACGCTGCGTGTGATAAAAACGTCCGCCGTCGAGATCGCTAAGCGCGAGGTGCGCAAGATAGACATCCTGGATATCCCAGTCGGTGGCTTTAGGATGATCGCGGCTCACAGCTTGGCGAAAAAAGGTCAACTCGAAGCCGAACCGGTGGCCATCAGCGGCCTTGAGATTTCCCGTGTAATACCACCACTCTGTCTGATAATCGGGATGATCGAAATGATCGCGAGGAAACTGGTAGCGATAGCCGGGAAGTGCCATTTGGTACTGCGCACTGAGCGGCATCACCACCAGGATTAATAGCAGTGCAGCTAGCCAACTACTCCTCATGCACCACCTCGATCGGATTCAGGTGTGTAGCGACTCGCGCTGGATAGAAACCGGCAACCACCGTCGCAACATATACCAGGGTCAGGGATCCAAGCAGCACGGCAACGGGCCAGTGGAACTGGATCGTCCATCCGAAAGACTGTTTGTTGATCACGAAAATCAATAACAATGAGAGGACGATACCGAGCGCCAGCCCCGCCACATTGGCCAGCAACCCGATTAATCCGGCTTCCACCAGGATGAGCTTGCGTATCTGCGAGACGGCCGCACCCAGGAAGCGCAGCAGTCCCAATTCTCGCCTGCGATCGATCACCAGCGCGAGCAGTGCACCGGCAATCCCGATAATGGCAACGATGATCGCAATGAGTTCCAGCGCGTAAGTAATCGCAAACGTGCGATCGAAGATCTGGATTGCTTCCGCCCGCAAATTGCGGCTGGTAAAGATCAGCACGTTTCGCCCAGCCACGACTTTCTCAAGCTCCGTCCTGACATCATTCACGTTGGCGCCACGAGCAACATAAACAGCAATACTCGAAGGCGCGGGATCAGGCAGATAACGCAACAGAATGGACCGCTCGACTACGATGAATCCTTTCTCGCTACCGTAGTCATAAAAAACATCTACCACCTGGAAGGTCACACGCGCTTCGCCCAAGGGAAGCGTGATGGAGTCACCTGCCCGCACATGATGTTTGTTGGCGAAGGGTTCGCTGACGACGGCGTTATCTCCGCTGCGCAGCTTCGCGTCCACCTGGCTGCTGGGGCGGCCCGACAGAAAACGAATCTTCCCCAGGTCGTGGCTGCCGGCGGTGTCGGCTGAGCCCAGCGTCGCCGGCAGCCCCTGGTAGCTGATGTCATAACCGCGAAAGCGATCGACCCCGGCGACGCCGGGGAGCGCAGCAATCTTATTGGCGAGAGAGGGATCAAGGGTTGGATATCGGTCCGAAGCCGGGTCGCCCGCCGGACGGAGAAACAGGTCGGCTTTGAGTTGATCGTCCATCCAGACTTGCACGGTCTGACGAAAACTGCCGACCATGATGCCCACCGAGGTCGTCATGGCAATAGCAGTGGACAGCGCACCGACGAGCACCGACGTGCGCCGCAGCGAAGACGTCAGACTGCGCGAGGCTAGCATCGCTTCGATGCCGAGCATGCGCCGCAGAAGTCCCGACGAAATAGCAGTCAGCCCACTGATCAGAGCCGGAATGGCTAACGCAGAGGCGGCGATCATCAGCAGTGCCGCGGCGTATCCGAAGAATGGCTTACCCGCGATTGGGGGGAGCCGCGATGCGGCTATACCCAGCAACGCGAGACCTACCGCGACCCAGAGATCGCGGAATTTATGCACGCGGGCGGCATACTCACGCTCGCCGCGAGCCATAGCTTCGACCGGAGAAACCAACGACGCTTCCCGAGCGGGGGATGCTGCCGACGCGAGCGACATGCCGACGCCAACCAACAAGCCTAAAGCAACGGCTCCTGGCGTGAGTTCAATCGTGCCGGGACGGCTGCTTACGTATAGATTCTGCACCGTTGCGCCGAGCAGACGCACCGCTCCCGTTGCCATCATGCGTCCCAAGACGATGCCGAGCAGTCCGCCTGCAAGCCCGAAGCATATTGCTTCACCGAGGAAAGCTGCGAGTACATCTGTACGGCTCGCGCCCAGCGCGCGCGCAATTCCAATCTCAGGCCGGCGGCGCACCACCGAAACCGAGATGGTGTTGAAGATGAGAAACGCTCCCACCACCAGCGCCACGCAGCTCAAGATGCGCAGGTTCCAGCGGAACGCACTAAGCATCCGCCGGTTCTCGTCAGTCTCCGCGCCCTCACGCCGTAGCTCCACGCCCGCTGGCAAAGACGGGCGGATTCGCTGTTCCCACTGCCCCACGGAAGGGGTGGAGGGCAGTTTGAGCAGCACGCGATCGACCCGCCCAACACGGTGCAACGCACGCTGCGCGGTCGCAATGTCCATGATGACCAGGCTTCCGCTGTCGCCCGAATCCTTGAGCACACCGCGGACCGTGTATTCGCGGATACGATCGTTAATCTGCAACGGCAGCTCGTCACCGGCTTTCGCTCCCAGATGTTCGCTGACCCATAAGCTGTCTTCCCGCGCGGCCTGGTGCAATGCCTCACCGCTGGTCAGGTCACGGTCAACTGAGAGATCGCCGGGATGGTCGGCAATCAGGTCGAGCCCAATGAGCGGCACCGTCTGACCCGTCGCTGGTACGACTACGTAGTCTTCGATGCGAGGACGAACCTGGATAGCGTACGGAAGGATTGCGAGCCGACCCACAACTTCGTCAGGAACTCCGCCGACTGCAGTGACTTCCAAATCGGCGTTTCCGGTTAGAGTTTCGATCGACGAGCGAAATGAGCCCGCGGCCGCGCCGCCAGCAAGTTCGATGGAGAGCACGACCGCTACCCCGAGCGCCACTGCCAATACGATCAGGGCCGTGCGAAGCGGTTCCCGGAAGAGCGGGCGGACGATCAACCGGTGGAATAGGCGTAAGCGAGGCATGCTAAGATCGCGCGATCCCTTCGATCTTGCCGTCCCGCATTCTCACCACAGCGTCAGCAAAGCTGGCCGACTCGAGGCTGTGGGTTGCCATCAAAATCGTTGTTTTATGCTCATCGGCGATGCGGCGCAATAGTTCGAGAATTATGTTTCCGGTGATGGTATCGAGATTGCCCGTGGGTTCGTCTGCCAACAACAGTTTGGGCGCATGCACCATGGCGCGCGCAATGGCGACACGCTGCATCTGTCCGCCAGAGAGTTGATGAGGCATGCGCGAGGACAAGTCGGCAAGTTCGACAAGTTCGAGTTGGGCCTGAGCACGCTCACGCGCATCCGTCTGGCCTGCCAAAAGCAATGGTAGTTCAACGTTTTCGACAACCGAGAGCGTGTTGAGCAACTGAAAGGATTGGAAAATGAAACCGACTTTCTCGCGACGGAGTTGGGTCAGGCCCATTTCATTCAAATCCGCGGTCGAGATTCCATCCAGTAAGACTCGTCCCGAGCTCGGAAAGTCCATAGCCCCGGCGAGGTTCAGCAGGGTTGACTTGCCGCATCCACTTCTGCCGACCAAGGCAATGAATTCGCCAGCCTTCGCGGCCAGTGAAACGCCGTTTAGCGCCTGAACACTCTGGCCATCGGTGACATAGGTCTTCGTCACCTCTTCCAGGCACAGCATCTCCGTTAGCTTAGCGAACTGAGGCAGCGGCGAAAACCTGGCTTGCGATTCGATCAGGCCCATGGAATGTCAACGGGAAGTACAAAGAAACGTAACGCCGAGTTGTTGGATGTTTCCAGTTCAAGGAAGTACCAGATTTAGTGCCTACGCCCGCAATCCTCAACCGAAGCTAGTCCCGGTCTCCCGTCCGAGAAAATAGCTGAGGGAATTGTTGTTCGCTCGATTTTCTTCACGGATGCGTCTTCTACTTGCCGCTATCCATCGCCATGAACAGGTTGTTCAGCGATTCCGCCAGGGTGGGGTGGGCGAAGATGCCATCGCGCAATGCAGTGTAAGGCAGCTTTCCCATCATGGCAATCTCGATCGCTGACATGGTCTCGCCACCCTCGATGCCCAGCACCGCCGCGCCCAGTATCTGTTTAGTTTCGCCATCTACGATGGCCTTCATGAAACCACGTGACTCGTCGACTTCAAGAGCGCGTGCGACCGAGGTCATCGGTAGCTTGGCGACACGAATGTTCCGTTTCTGCGCACGAGCCTCCCTTTCAGTCATGCCAACGCGTCCGAGTTGCGGATCGATAAAGACTGTGTACGGTACCAACCGCCCTTCAGTACTGGCATTTCCCTTCTCGATGAGGTTGGTGCGGATGATGCGAAAGTCGTCGTACGAAATATGCGTGAACGCCGGACCGCCCTTGATGTCACCCAGGGAGTAAATGCCCTTCGCCGTAGTTTCGAGGCGGCCGTTCACCTTGATGAAACCGCGATCATCGGTTTGCACTCCAGCCGCCGCAAGATTCAAAGTGTCAGAGTTTGGCACTCGTCCGGTGGCAATTAGTAAATGCGAACCGGCAAGAGCAGTCGAACGGCCTTGTTGCTGGACCTCCAGTCGAATGCTGCCATCCGACTGGCTCACGTGGTTCGCAGTTGCGTTCAGCAGGATCTCAACTCCATCCTGCTGCAGTATCCTGGCAACTTCTTGCGCGATGTCGGGGTCCTCGCGATTGAGCAGTTGACCTCTGGCCTGGACAATTGTCACGCGAGCGCCGAAGCGGCGAAACATCTGCCCAAACTCCAGGCCGACGTAGCCGCCGCCAAGCACCAGCAGATGCTCTGGAACTTTGGCCAACTCCATGATGGAAGTGCTATCGAGGAAGGGCACAGCCTTCAGGCCGTCGATCGCGGGCACCGACGGCCGCGCACCTGCATTAAGGAAGATCTTGTCAGCGGTAAGAGTTCTTTCGCCGCCGTTTTTCTGCTGGACGAGCAGAGTGTTGGCCCCGCTAAAGCTGGCCTCGCCGAAGATCAGCTCAAGGTTTGCCGCTTTCTCAATCCGGCCCTGGCTACCATTGCGAAAGCTGTTCACGATATCGCGCTTGCGCTGCCGGACACGTTCCAAGTCAATGCGGATGTCTCGCGTGTGAACGCCATAATCGGCACCCCGCCGCGCCAGATAAGCGACGCGGGCACTGGCGACCATCGTCTTGGTGGGAGTGCATCCCTCGTTGACGCAGGTGCCGCCGACATGTTCGCGCTCGATGAGAGCGGTACGCATTCCCGCCCCAGCGAGGGCGGTGCAAAGCGGTGTACCGGCCTGTCCTGAGCCGATAACAATGGCATCGTATTGCTCCACAGTGGTCATAAGCATGCCCCAAATTGAATGTGCCTCAACCCACAGGCTGAACAAGGTATAAGATGCCGAGCCTGTGCAGGACAAAGCCACAAGCTCGGACAACGGGAATAGTGTGTTGACTTCAGAATCGCGAGACGATAAGCAGCCCCAATCCAATTGCGATCAGGTCCTCAGGCACGGCTACCGTAACGTCCGGCGTGTGCAATGCCTTCACTAGGCCCACGCGCGCGCGATAACCACCAAACGTTCCTACCAGTGCCCCGATCAAGGCTACGATTGCTCCCAGCCAAGCTGATGCGCCCCCCGCAATCCCCAGGCATGCACCGCAGAGTAAACCGAAGACAATTCGCGCGCTTAGCCCGACTGGGGCCGTGCGGGCGGGGGTGCTCGGAAGTTGATCAGCAACATATTCGACCAGCGCCAGAATGCTAAAGATAGCGACCGCCCAGGCAGATCCCATGAAGGCTAACGGAGAGCCGGAAAGATTGATCCATCCCAGGTACGCCGCCCAGGCCACAACCGCTGGCGCGGTCAAGGACCGCAGTCCCGCGACGACACCAATACCAAACGTCAGCAACAGCACGAGTCCAGTACTCATGAGGTTTTCTCCATCACAAACGGTAGATTCAATTGCTGGGCCGACCAAGAGATGGTGAAATGGATGACGGCTTCGCTTGGGAGATTCAAATTCAGCGGGGCACCTTGCTCCCAATTAAACCAGAATCTACTATTAATCTGGCAACGGAACCCGGCTTCGCAGCGAATCAATGTTTCCGTCGAATTAGCGTACCCGAGGCGAATGGTTCAGTCCGATCGATTGATAAGCCGGCAGAAAACCAGCCGGCCCTTTTTCTATCAATGCGACCAGTGCCGACCTGCCAAACTTCTCTTCTATGCGTTGCGCCATACGGGCACCGACCCTATACCACAGCCTCTCCCCTGAAGACATCCTGCCGATCACTGCCCAAGCGTCGGCATCGGCTGGCTCGTGACCTCTCATCTTCAGGTATTGATAATCCTTGAAGTACAGCAACTCGTCTTTTCTCATGCGCGCTTCGTCGATGAGAGCAACATAGTCGCCGTCATCCTGGAGAGCATGCTCTTGCTTGCGGCGATCGTAAGCAGCCCACACCGCCATGCCTTCAAGTTGCGTGGAGTATTCCACCAGCCGCAGAAGGTCGGCGCAGGTCTTCAGATCAGACAAACGAGGTGGCGGCTGGTATTGCATAAAACCGGTGTGGTGCAGCTCGTGAATAGCGTAGTACAGGAGTTCGCGAGGGTGGTTCTGAAAGTGGGGGTGAGTGCAGTTGAGCGAAGCCGTAGGCCCGATAGCCGCCCCCAATGTCGTAGCCGAAGGTGAGAAACAGTGTTCCATGAAAGCGAAAGCCTGCCGGCAAATAGCGGAGCGCGTCACCGATCCAGCCGGGATCGGCAAGCATTGGCCCCGTGAAGTATGCCAGGCTCTGCTTACAGGTTGATATACGCTCAGACTGTTTGCTGGTCGGCTTCAATAAGTAGGTGACGAGATCCTGCGGTGAATCCTTGGGGACATCGTAATCGAAGTTCGTGGCGTGGCGAAGAATGTGCGCGACCGCCGGGGAAGCGGCTATCTGCTTGGCGAGGGCCGGATCGGGCTTCGCCTCATACTCAACTGCCAGCTTGGCGAAACTGCTGTCGAAGGTGAGGTTTTGATTTAGCAGAGGCGAACCGGCGGGCAACAACGAAGCCAGCGACGTAGAGGATCGATCCAATGGAGGTTTTGCAGCGCTACCCTTCGAGCCTTGCGCTGAACAAGCAACCGCTACAAGCAGGCTGTCGACTAACAGACACAGTTTCCGGCTCACGCCAAAGCACCACAGCGAATCATTCGGAAGCTTCCAATCGCTCCGCCATCTCGAGCAGCTTAGTGACGCTGTTCCAATTTCTGCCCGTTCCCGGTATGTTCAGCGTCTTCTCAAGAACTGCCCAGGACATCTTCGGCCGCGCCATGCCATTGGGGAAATAGATGTAGAGCTCGCGTCCCTCCATTCGCAACTCCTCCGGTTCGATCTTGAGGCTTAGGACCTTGTCGCGAACTTCCGCGCCGGGATCGCTGGCGAGAAAGTTGACCAGCAGCTTGGTCGGCTCGATGCCGCTCCGCTTTGCGAACGGATTTCTTGCAATCACGTCTCGCAGTTCGGAAGAGGTCCGTAGAATAACCGAGGAGCGAAAGCCGAAGCCGCGCTCGATTGCGTCCTCGATCCGCTTGGCCAGAGCGACGAGATCGCGCTTGTCAGTCCTGAAGACAACGTTACCGCTCTGCACATAGGTTTGTGGGTCGCGCAACCCAAGCGATTCGTAGAGCTTTCGCAGCGCCTCCATCTTGATCCGGTTGTGCGCCCCGACGTTGACGCCACGGAGCATGGAGATGATCACGGGCATACCAATACCTCAATCTTGGGTTCCATTCGTCACCTAGCGCTTGCCTTTTGCAACACTTCAAACAACCGCTCGATGTCGCCGGCGTCGTTGTACAGATAAGGCGCGATGCGGATTGAGTCGCCACGCACGCTCACATACACGTTGGCCTCATGAAGACGCTGGGGCAGCTCGGCTGGAATACCGCGCGCGTGCCGGATGCCAATCATGTGCGCAGATCGTTGCTCACGAGGCAGCACCGCAATAGCCGATGCCGGCCGCCAGCTGCGCGACGTTTTCGGTTAGCAACGAGAGTGTCTGCTGGATTCGTTCCACGCCCCATGCCAACATTTGCTCCAGAGCAGCAACCGCCATCGGCGCCAACACAAATTGCGGAGACTCGCCCATATCGAAGCGGCGCGCACCTGGCCGGTAGGCGTCGGTGTGATCAACCAGCCGCGAAAAATCGTCGCTTCCAGCACGCGCGATCCACGACTGCTCCAACGGGACACCCGATTCCCGCCATTTTGGGGCGACATAGAGATACCCAAGTCCGTAAGGACCGAGCAGCCATTTATATCCCACGGCCGTCAGGAAGTCCGGCTGGATTCGATCGAGATTCAGCGGGCTGGCGCCAAGCGATTGGCTGGCATCAATGACCAGGCCGGCGCCAACGGCGAGCGCACGCTGGCCGACGCGCTCGAGATCGACTCTGCTGCCATCCGTCCAGTGACATTGCGGCACGGCAACGATTGCCGTGCTTTCGTCGATCGCCCGGAGCAGAGCTTCGGTCCAGTCCATGCCCGGTTCGCGCTGTGCGACTACGACGCGACCGCCGTTTTTCTTTGCCAGCTCATACCAGGCATAAACATTCGACGGGAATTGCTGATGCAAGTATGACGATTGTCTGACCGGGCGAGAGCGGCAAATTCGCCGCCGCGGTCGCGATTCCGTAGCTCGCAGCTGGAACCAGAGCAACGGCATCGCTGTCCGTGCCCATCACTCGTGCGGCAAGAGCGCGCAACTCTTCGGAGACCGCAAACCACTCCCCAGCGGACAAATTCCAGGGCGATGCTTTCGTGCGAACTGCGCGCAGTCCCGCCTCGGTGACGCAGCGCAACTGCGGCGCCATGCTGGCGCAGTTCAGATAGGTGATGCCATCCGGGATCTCGAACAGATCGCGGACTGCTTCGATGGGGGTTGTGATGGTTGGCTGAATTGGTGTCATGGAGGTATGTCTGCAGTTTGAGTTTACCGCTCATTGAGAATGCTTGACCGGGTTGCACAAGCGACCATGCGGTGAGGGTGCCAATCTATGGGGATTTTAGGTTCACGTCACGATATGTTAAGCGAGAATCAATAATCGGGACGGCGTACTCGTGGAATTCATTTCTATGGTCCGCGAAATCTGCAGAGCTATCCCAACCAAGCGCTAGTATCTTGGCTACAGCACCTCGGAGCACGAAGCCAGGCCCCTGCCGACAAGGCAGAGTTTATCGCCAAAGCAGCCACGGTTTTTCCAGCTACTGCCGGCTACTGCAGCTTTGCGTATTCTGCCTTGGCTTGCTTGTAGACGGGAACGTCGGGATCGGCATCTTTCCAGAGGGTGAGGAAATCCTGATACGCGGTACGGGCTTTGTCGCGGGCTATGGGATTGGCAGCGGCGTCTAGCGCGTAGGCACGGGCCACGCCCAGACGCGCTATTGCGGCCCCGGGAAAGCTCGCTATCAGGCCGTAGTGGTCGATGAACTTTCGGAATTCCCCTGCAGCGGCGCCGCCCTTGCGCAGCATGAGATAGGCTTCTCCACGCACATAGACGGGACCTAGGGGTCCGTCTATGCTTAGCTCGATCGGGACCGCCGCCTTTAGTAGTTCGACTGCCCGGTTGGGATCTCTATGTTGTAAAGCGACTGCCCCTCGTATCGTCGGCAGCCAATATCTCTGGACCATCGTGTCCAGCGGGAAAGTCTTGTCTAGTTCGGTCGCCATCCTTTCCGCGCTTGGGGTATCGCCTGCCTGCGCCAGGGCGAGCGCCGCCATTTCACGCACATCGAGGTCGGCGGCCAGTTTCAGTGCAGCGTCGGCATCGGCACGCGCCTCCTCGCGGTTGCCCGATTCCACCTCACTCAACGCCGCTAATGCTTGATAGGTTGCTGCCGTCTCCTTTGCGTCGTTATGCCGGGCTGAATCGATGGCCCGCCGCGTCAGTTCGCGTGCGTTCCTGAACTTCCCGTACCATGCCTCCGTGTCCGCTTGTATGGCCAGCAGCAGGTCTTCGGTGCCCAGCTTTCCCATTGCGGATGCCACTATCTGCGTCATCTGGGTCGCGTCGCCTTTGAGAAAGGCCAACTGGTAGCGGTTCGCGAGTAGGCTCTCGCCCTCCAGCTTATGCTCCTCGGCTTGCTGGTACACCGCCTCTGCTTCGTCCAACCGGTTCAGACTCGCGTAGGCGTAGCCGAGGTTGCCATAGTTCGCCTCGTCATTCGGCTCCAGGAGCAAGGCCTCGCGGCCTTCTGCCACTGCCTTTTCCCAGTTTCCGAGAAAGGCATAAATGAATCCCAAGTTTACGTAAGGCACGATATCCCGGGGATAGATCTGCTGCCAATTCTCGTAAGACTGTGCTGCCTTTTCCAGTTCCCCAGTCGCGTACGTGTAATAGCTTGCCTCAATGGAGAACCGCTCCCGTTCGCTGACGCTCTCCCGCAGCGGGTAGGCTTTGCGTGCATTTTCGGCTGCTCGCGCAGATTCGCCGAGGTTACCGTAGACGACTGCCATGGTTCGGTAGGCCATGGCAAAGTTCGGGTCGAGTTCGACAGCCCGCTTGAAGAAGGGCAGCGAAGCGGTTTCTCCTTTCGCAGATCGCGTCTTCTGCGCCAGGCTGTAGGCTCTCAAGGCTTCCAGCGATGGTGTGGTTGCCTGGGCCAAGGGAGTAGCATACTTCTCCACGGAGCTTAGCGATTCTCCCAGCTTGCCGCGCAAGCTGATGGCGGCAGCGTCCAGGGCCTTCAGCACCCCTTCCTTGTTCGCAGCCTGCTCCTGCGCGGCCGCCAACATATCCCCGGTGTTGCAACCCACAACCTGCAGGCCAATCACGTACTGGCTGCCCAACCTAGCAATCGAGCCGCTCAACATTGCCGTGCTAGCGGTACGCAGGCACACCTCGCGAGCCACTTCGACCGTCAACTGGTCACCGGCGGCGCGTCCCATCAGCTTCAGAGTTGCATTTACCCTACGGTCAGAAACCAGGGACAGAAAGGGCGATTGCTCAACCTGTATCGAGAGTCCTTGTTTCAAGGTATCGTCGAACACCGGATCTCCGGAATTGTTATCGAAGTCGGCGAGGACGATGCTGTCCTTATCGGTGAACTTGGCGGGCGTTTTGTGCGAGCGTATCCAGAAGAGCCCGCCCGCGACCAAGGAAATAAGGGCGACCGCCGTCGCGGTCAGCCATCGCCGCCGAGATCCATCACCTAGACGAACGATGACGTCATCCGGTCGTTCTGCAATCGGGGCCGCCGGGTCCGTGTCCGACACCGCCTTCTCCAGCGAGGGTTCAACCCTATTGCGTTGGAAAGTTGGAACGTAGGTGCCTTTGGGCAGGTCGATGCGGACGCAGTCAAGCTTGCCCAGCGTCTGGTAGTAGTCCACGAGACGGGAACGCAGCCGCCTGGCTTCGGCTCGAACAATCGGATCGCTACCGGGATCATAGTCGGAAGGACGGTCGAATACCTCCAGTCCGATCAGATACTCCTTCACCGTTTCGCCTTGGCCGGCCAAGGCCTTCCAAACCACGAAACTCAGGAACCGGCAATGTCGAGGGGCGTTGCGAAAGTTTGGGGAAGACAGAATTCTCTGCAGTTCAGCCTCGACCTCCTCGGGCGGAATAACCACACCGGGGGACTGAGCCTGCTGCTCATCCTGGAAATTTTGTGAGGTCCGATCCAGCATGGACGCTCCGCTTTCGCTTGCCTTTTATGCTGGGCAGCCAGATTCGATGGGATAGTCGGCAGTATAGCTAGGTTTTGGTCAAGCAGCAATAACCAAATTAAATCAATAACTTGAGGCTAACGCTACCGTAGCGCTCTCACATGCTACTTGTGCCAGGGATAGTTCGGCCCGAAACTCCTACGTGAATGAGACACACCGCGCCAAGTTCCGAGCGACTTTACTGGAAAGTGGAACGGCAAGGTGAAAATGGAGGATGCCTATGAAAAGTCAGCTAAGTACGTTCCGGGAAAGACGGAACTTGCCAGTGAGAGGGATCACTTCTGTTCTTCTCATGTTCTTCGTGGCTTTCAGCTTTGGCTTCGCGGAAGAAACAGCCTTTCGCGGCGTGAAGGTGGCCGACGCCAAAGGAAAACAGGCAGACGCCAGCCTGATCTTCAGTGACAACAACAAGGCCGTCATAGTGCGGGTCGCGGATCGTGACTTCGTCACCATCCCCTATGACGAGATGGACAAGGTCTCCTATGAGTACACCAAGAAGCACCGCATTACGCAGGGCGCGATCGTGATGGTGGCCTCCTTGGGGGCCGGCGCCGTTGTCATGATGACGAAGTCCAAGAGCCACTGGCTTTACATCGATTATCACGAGCAGAACGTGCCAAAAACCGTAGTTCTTCGCATGGACAAACACGAATACAAGAACATCGTCGCAGCTGTAAACGCAGACACGGGCAAGCAGGTGCAGTTCCTCGGGGACGCTGGCGGGAAGAAGAACAAGAAAGCGGAGCCAAAACAGAAGACGAGTGCCTGACAACAACTTGGGCCAAGGCCGTGGTCAGTAGTTTCGCGACTCACACAGGATCCTGTGCCGCGTCCTAGGCGGCCAAAGAAGTAACGCTGTGCTGGAACCCTCGATGGGCGACCCAGATCACCGACAGGCTTTCCCGTGCAGTGACATGGTGCCGCTCTATCGAGCGCCAAAACAGAAATTCCGGCTTAGCCGGATGGAGGTTGTTATGAAAGCGAAAATGAAACCAGCCATCATGGCTTTAGCGTTGACAATGGGCGTTTGCTTGCTCTTCCCCGTTGTCGCTACGGCTCAACAGCAGTGCACGCCTGATCCTGTACACATGTTCATCGCGTACGGGAACATTATCCTCTGTTCGATTGACGCTCCTGGAATTAGTGACCTCTTTCGATTTGATGGCACCGCCGGAGAAAGAATAAAGATAGAGACATTGGGGACTGCCTATCCCTGTATGGAACTCGTTGGTGTCACGGCAGCGTGTTCATATGGTAGCCATCAGAATTGGATTGATACGGTGCTGCCCACGACGCAGGAGTACACGATACGAGTCTACGATGAGTTCACCGGCACCGGGAGCTACACGTTGTATCTGGAGCGGACGGTTCCTCCTAATCCTAGTGCTCAACAGACCACATATGGGCAGGATCTCCCCGACCAATTTAATCTCCCCGGTGATCTAGACGAGTTCTTCTTCACAGCCAGTGCAGGTGACGTCGTTGATATAACAACAACCAGCGGATCCGTTTATCCCTGTTTCACGTTGTTTGCTCCTGACGCGAGAACCGCGTGGAGCGCCTGCAGCTATGGTAGTCATACCAATGAGCTCAGGACGCCACCATTAACTCTAGCGGGCACCTATACTATATTGCTCTATGATGAATTCAACAGCGTTGGGGGATATAGGATCGCTCTCGAATGCGTCACCGGACCTTGTGTCGTCACCCCTATTCCAGACGTCTCCGGATATGCCACGTTCAAGGGAGCACCGCTGGTGGGTGCAGGGGTGAGTCTCTCGCAGGTGGGTGCACCAGCTCTACAACTCACCAGGACTGACAGTAATGGCTACTATCAGTTCCTGCACATTATTTCCGGGCGGAGCTACAATGTACTTATTCATGGTCAGGGGGACCTTGACACGCCCGCCTCAGGGGATGCTGCGTCGGCAACTACGGCTGATCAAGATTCACATTGACCGAGGGGTCTGCTCTTGGCAACTTGGAGAAGGCGCGGCCGACATCCTCGCTTTGGGTGTCGGCCTTTTCCAGTAGCGAGCGATCGCTCCAGATCCTCGGTTTGAAACTGACCCATTGCCGCATTCAGTTCTGTTCGCCCGAAGCCGCCTCCCGGAAGCTTATATAATCGAGGCTTCCCAATCGTCGGTTTGAAACTGACCCATTGCCGCATTCAGTTCTGTTCGCCCGAAGCGGCCTCCTGGAAGCTTATATAATCGAGGCTTCCCATGGGAGCTTCGACTATCGCCACTCGGGCACGGCCATCCCACCCCAAATTCATCTTTCGCGCGGTAGTGGGAGTGCTGATCTTCTTCCTGATTGTCTTCCTCGCATTCGATTTCTGGTTTTATCGGGCCGTAAGGGCGGCGCTGCCGCAGAGAGATGGCGCAATTCACCTCTTCGGCCTGGTGGGGCCCGTCACCGTTACCTATGACGCGCTCGGGGTTCCCAACATCGGCGCCGCCAACTTGCCAGATCTGTTTTTTGCCCAGGGTTACGTCACCGCCCAGGACCGCCTGTGGCAGATGGATATGACGCGGCGCTACGCTTCCGGCGACTTGGCCGCCGTCTTGGGGCCGGAGTACGTCAAGCTTGATCGCGAGCATCGCATTCTTGGCCTGAGACAGGTTGCGGAGAGGACTGTCGCCAACATGGATGTGTCCCAACGCGCCCACTTCGAAGCTTATGCCGCTGGAGTGAACGCTTACATCGAGCAGCATCAGAAGACCTTGCCGCTGGAATTCCGTTTTCTCACTTATTTCCCTCATTACTGGACGGTGGAAGATTCGGTGCTGGTTGGATTGTCGATGACCGAATTTCTCAACCACGGTCTATACAAGGACGAGTTGGAGAAGGAGAGAATTCTCGCCAAACTGGGACCCGAGTTGACTGCCGACCTGTTCGTGAATTCTTCGTGGCGCGATCATCCACCGGGGACCGACACCACTTCCATCGAAAGGGAGATTCCAGGTGAGACGACACCCGATGAGGAAGAAGACCCGGCGCCCAGGCGCGGACAGAAGACCGGTCGCCTCATGCCAGAGGAAAAGCCTGTCCCTCGACTCGCTGCACTCGCTCGGGTTGACAGAAGTAGTGGAGGCCCGCTCGACAGTGCGCCTGCACGCGCCGCGGAGAGAATCGTCCCCGGAGCAGGCTTGGGTAGTGCGGCGCTTCAGCGCCGCGTCAACCGGTCAATAGAAAACAGGCCTTTAGGCCCTGAGGTACAGGGCTCTAATGGTGCGTGCAGACCTCTCGGTCGGAGGTTTTGGGAGAAGCCGCCCACGGCTGAAGGCCTTTGCCTAAAGTCTGTCATCAACGCGGCCCTGAAGGCCCGCACTACCCGATCCGCCGCGCTTACAGATTTTGTCACGGCGTTGGAAGCCGCACCCCTTCCAAGCAAAGCCTTCGACGACTATCTCCATCCCGGCTCCAACAACTGGGTCGTCTCCGGTGCGCATACAGCTTCGGGAAAGCCCCTGCTCTCGAATGACATGCACTTGGACCTGCACATTCCCAATGTCTGGTACGAGGCGCATCTTACCGCGGGAGATTTCGATGTTGCCGGCGTGACCCTGCCGGGCGTCCCCTTCGTCATTTCCGGGCACAATCGTTACATCGCGTGGGGCTTTACCAATCTCGGCCCCAACGTGCGAAGACCTCTACATCGAGAAGTTCAACGACAAGGGAGAATACCTGACGCCGAGGGTTGGGTGCAGCCGGAACATCGCAAAGAAATCATCCGTGTGAAGGGCAAACCTGAGGTGAACGTGGATGTCGAGGTCACCCGGCACGGGCCGATCATCAGCGACATCATTCCGGGAGAGAAGCGCAAGCTCGCTCTTAAGTGGGTCATCTATGACCCGCAAGCGTCGCGGGCTGCGTTCTTTGCCGTGGACTCGGCGAAGAACTGGCAGGAGTTCCAGGCCGCGTTCTCGCACTTTGGTGCGCCGGGTCAGAATGTCGTCTATGCCGACGTGGATGGGCATATCGGTTACCAGGCCACCGGCTTGATTCCGATCCGGGCGGCAGGCGACGGTTCAGTTCCCGTTCCCGGTGATGACAATTCGCATGAGTGGACTGGCTATGTTCCTTACGACAAGCTTCCCAGCGTATATGACCCAGCCTCGGGAATCATCGCGACGGCCAACGGCCGTATCACGCCAGACGGATATCCCTACACGCTAAGCATTGAGTGGGGATCTCCCTATCGGACAGAACGCATTTACAAGCTCCTGAATGCGAAAAAGAAACTTACTCCGCCGGACATGCTGGCGATTCAGACCGACATTGTTTCGGCGTTCGATCGCTTCTGTGCCGAGCGCTTTGTGTACGCGGTCGATCACACATCGACAGCATCCCAGCGCGCCAAGTCAGCCGCAGACCTGATGCGGAATTGGGACGGCACCATGACCATCGACTCGGCAGCGCCGACTGTGGCGTACTTCTCGCGCAAGAAGCTGGAAGAGTTGCTGCTCGAAGCCCAAGCTGGGGGATGACTGGAAGCAATACAAATGGTTCATGAGCCCGGTGTGGCTGGAGAACATACTGTCTCATCAACCTGCGCGGTGGCTGCCGGAAGGCTACGCCAACTACGATGCACTGCTGACCGCCGCCGTGGAGGGAGCCGTCAGCGACGCAGAAGCACCACATGCACTCGCCATGTGGAGGTGGGGACGCGTTCATCGCGTGGACATCAAGCATCCGTTCTGGAGCAATTTCCCCATCCTCAAGCGTGACGCAGGTCCCGGCCCGCAGCCGCTGTCAGGAGACGGTCAAACGGTGAAGCAGGTGAGCACGCACTTCGGGCCGTCTGAACGCCTTACGGTTGACTTCTCGACCTCGACAACTCGACCTTGAATATTGTGAATGGCCAGTCTGGTAACATCTTCGATGAGCACTACAACGATCAATGGGACGCCTATTATCATGGGCGCACGTTTCTGTTGCCGTTCTCGCTAGCAGCGGTGCAGCGAGCGGGTGCGCACCACCTGAAGCTGGAGCCTAGGAGCAGTGGTCAGGAGTTGGGGCTAGTGAGTCAGCCGAGTCTCTGATTAGCTAACGGCTGATAGCCAATAGCTGACGGCTCAGCTTCCTACTGATCGACCTGCACCACGTCGTAGAGCGCGCCCGTGAACATGACCTGGGTTTGCTGGGGCATATCGGTGGTGGTGTCGTAAATCACTTGGTATCCTCCCTCGATCACATACACCATGTTTCGGCCAGAAACCGCGAGCATGCCGGTCACATTCCCTCGGGGCGGCAACGGCGGATCAGCGGTATTGTTGGCGACATTGACCACAGACAGACATCCCGTAGTGATGTTGGTGCAGGTGCTGGCGCCGATGTAGAGCTTGTTGTTGGTCGACAGCACCATGGTGCTGTGATAACCGTCACCGATGGCAACCGAGTTAGCGGTCAGACGCGTCATGGTGTTGACATTCACCGCATCGTAGGTCCCCGCTGGACCAGGATTTCCGGCTACATACAAAGTTCCGCTGTTGAGCAGCCCGACGCTGGCGCCGCCGACCGGCACGGTGGCCTTGATGGTTTGCGATGGAATGTCGAGCTGCTGGACGGATGCACCCGAAGCCGACCCGCACTCAACCCCGCAACTGATCACATAGGCGGTGTTGCTGTCGGCTGCTGAAGAACGCGTTGACCGGCCGGGCGAAGCCCGGAATCTCGACCGGCGCTGATCGTAGTAGCGTTCAAGTCGATGAGGAATACCGAGTCCGAATCGTCCGCGAACACCAGCAGATATTGCCCGCTGGGACTAAGCGCGATATAGCGGGCTGAGGGGACGGGATAGCGTCGCGGTAATGGCTGAACGGGAAAGCGTTGACGACCTCCACGGCGCCAGGACGTGAGCCCGTGATGGGTACATTTCGCACCGGTGCGTACACGGTATTGCCATCTGGGGAAAAAAACGCCATTCCCGTAAAATCCGGAAGAGCCACATTGCCGCTGGTCGTCTCCGTGGCGTTATCCACGAAGATAGAGTATCTTGCCATTTTGGTCATAAACCAGCGTTGTGGCAAAGCTGGGGGCTTCCACCTCGAATGTCAACGAGCCTCCTACCGTTACCGTGACTGGAACACCGGGAACCAACTGGCCGGCAGTAGGGTTGACGGTCTGCGCCGTCATAGGGCGTGGTGTCGTTTTGGGTATCCATTACCTGCAAATTGCCCGAATAAGTATTGCTGACAAAAGCGCGATGCTTCGCCTTGCTGGGTGGCGTAGTGGTGGAACTGCTGCCGCCGCCGCAAGACGCAATGAAAAGAACAGATGGCAAGGTGAGGAGGAGGACTGGGACCCGCTTCAAACGTTTACCCCGAACATCATGATGAATTGCGATGATATGTTGGAATCCGCTGAATTATAACAGAGCGCGGCGGGCTGCCCGGGTGCGCGTGCGATGGCGAATTCCCGCCGTTTGCGATAAAGTTCAATCAACCTTCAGCCTCCAGGATATCCATGACTACGGATCTCATTTCGCGATTGCAGAAGGGCGCTGTCTTATGCGACGGCGCCATGGGTACCTTGCTGTATGCCAAGGGTATTTTCATCAACCGCTGCTATGACGAACTGAACCTCTCGCAGCCCGACCTCATCCGCAGTATTCATCAGGAATACCTGCAGGCTGGCGCGGACATCATTGAAACAAACACCTTTGGCGCGAATTCGTTTCGCTTGTCCAAGCATGGATGTGTGGACAAGTTGACCGACGTCAATCGCCAGGGCGTTCGCCTGGCACGGGAGGCGGCTAAGAGCTTCGACGCCCTGGTTGCCGGCGCCGTCGGTCCGCTAGGCGTGCGCATTGAGCCACTGGGCAAGATCTCGCTCGACGAAGCCCGAGCTGCCTTTCGCGAGCAGATTGCCGCCCTCAATGAAGAAGGCGTCGACCTGCTCATTCTGGAGACCTTTGGCTACCTGGAAGAACTTCATCAGGCCATTCTGGCTGCTCGCGAAGTGAACCCCAAGCTGCCGGTAGTGGCGCAAGTCACCATCGACGAAGACGGCAATTGCCTCGATGGATCAGCCCCCGAGCACTATGGTCCGCAAATCGAAGCTTGGGGCGCCGATGTTGTGGGATGCAACTGCAGTGTGGGCCCGGTGGCCATGCTCGATGCCCTGGAGCGGGTGCGCGCCGTCACCACTGCGCCGCTCTCGGCGCAACCTAACGCCGGCATGCCGCGCTCGGTCGAAGGCCGCAACATCTATCTCTGCTCGCCGGAGTACATGGCGGAGTTCGCCAGAAGGTTTGTTGATGTCGGCGTGCGCCTGATCGGTGGTTGCTGCGGCACCACGCCCGACCATATTCATGTCATGAAGGCCTTCCTGCGCGCGGTCTCCGGCGGCACCATGGCGCGCAAGCCAGCTGCGCCTGCCAAGGCCCAGCCAGTCGAGGTGCCACCGCTGAGAGAACGTTCGCAGATGGGACGCAAGATCGCTGACGGCGAGTTCCTCACCATGGTGGAGATTGTTCCGCCGCGGGGCACCGATGGAAGCCGTGAGATCGAAGGAGCGCGGTTCCTGAAATCGGTTGGCGTGGACGGCGTCAATATCCCCGACAGCCCCCGCGCCTCGGCGCGCATGAGCAACCAGGCGCTCTGCCTGCTGGTGCAGCAGCAGGTGGGAATCGAGCCGATCCTGCATTACACCTGCCGCGACCGCAACGTGCTGGGGATCCAGTCGGACCTGCTGGGCGCAAGCGCAGTCGGCATCCGCAACCTGATCTGCATCACCGGCGATCCCCCGAAGATGGGCGACTACCCCGACGCAACCGCGGTGTTCGACGTGGACGCCATCGGTCTGGTCAACATTGTCCACAACCTGAACCGCGGCCTCGACATCGGCGGCAATCCCATAGGCGCCTCGACGAAGTTCGTGATTGCCGTGGGCGCCAATCCCGGCAGTCCCAACATTGACGAGGAAATCCGCCGCTTTGAGTACAAAGTTGAAGCCGGCGCCGAGCTGGCGGTCACCCAGCCGGTGTTCGACATTCGGCTTGCTGGAGGAGTTCCTGCGCCGCATCGAGCACTGCCGCGTACCGGTGGTGGCGGGCATCTGGCCGCTCACCAGCACCCGCAATGCCGAGTTCATGAAGAATGAGCTGCGGGTTTCCATTCCCGGACGAGATCTTCGAGCGCATGGCGAAGGCGACCACCGTCGACGCCGCTCGCGCCGAAGGCGTAGCCATCGCCCGCGACATGCTCGCCGCCGTCCGCCACATGGTGCAGGGCGCGCAGATTGCCGCGCCCTTCGGCCGCTACTCCTGTGCCGTGGATGTGCTGGAGGCGCTGGGACGGGGACGGCAGGGGCAAATCGCGCGACCGTTTAGCTGGCGCCTCATGCGCCCGATCGGCGCACTGACTTTTTCGCCAATTACCTTACCTTGCCAGTGAATTTGGTCAACCTCAAATTTTCACATTCACTGCAAGCATTCTGCACTAGAATTAGTAATGGAGTTTGAGCTTGCCCAAATTCGAAGAGTGTCTCCAGCGGTTGGAAAAAATCGTGGCTGAACTTGAAAAGGGCGACGTCTCCCTCGATCACGCGCTGGAGCTTTTCGATGAGGGTATGAAGCTTTCCAGTTCCTGCCGCAAGGAACTGGAGGAAGCCGAAGGCAAAGTGGAGATCCTGCTGAAGCGAAATGGCAAGCTGCAGCCGGAAGCCTTCGAACCCGCAACCCAACCGGGCGACGCTGCGAGTAGCTGACGCCCTTGTACTGCCAACGTTGTGTCCTGCGCCGCGAAGTGTGGGTCGCTTGTTTCATTGGATGGCAACAGCTGTCCCTTCCGCCACTCGAAAAAGGGGTTTGCCATGCGGCCTATCAATGTTGTTCTCGCTCACCACGATGCAGATGCGGCTGACCGCCTGTCCGCATCCCTTGGCTAAACAGTTCCGCAACCTCGCCGTTGCAAAATCCGCCGGGGAAATTGCTCCGGCGGTGGCGCGCCTTCGCGCTCCATTCGCGGTGGTGGACCTGGAATTGGTTGGACTTCCCCAACTGAAGTCTCTGTGCTCGGAATTTCCCTCAACCGCTTTCGTGTGCATCCACCGTCTGGCGGACGATCGCATGTGGTCCGATGCTTTGGCGATGGGCGCGGTGGATTGCTGTCAATCCAGCGACCTGCGAGGCATCTGCTGGCCTCGGAGCGCTACGTTGTGCTCACGCGTGCGCAGGTCGGTAGCGGCGTGAATCCAGCGGGTCACCGGCTTTGCGGCGAGGAGCTGAGCTAAGAATGCGGCGTTCGAGAAAATCCAGCCCGCTTAAGCAGACCGCTGCGCAACGTCATTCCGAAGGTTGAGGTAAGCTGCGGTGACGGAGACCTCAAGAAGTCCCATTTGGGCCGGAATCCAAGGGAAGCTAATTCCTTAGCTTCACCTAGCCCTATGTCGTCCGCCGCCTTCGCTCTCTTGCCTTCTCTGCTTCTGCGCCTCCGCCAGCAGCTTGCGCAAAATCCGCATTCCGCTATCTACGTGCTTTTCTTGCAGCAGGAATGGTGGCAAAAAACGCAGCACTGTGTCTTGCGTTACGTTTATCAGCAATCCCTTGGCGAGCGCGCCTTCCAGGATTGGCTTGCCGGGGACGGTCAACTGCAACGCCTGAATCGCGCCCACTCCGCGGGCCTCCACCGCGATGTCGAACCTGTCAACCAGTTCGCGCAGCTTCTGCGAGAAGTACGCCACCGACACGGCGCACCTGCTCCAGCAGGTTTTCTTCCTCCAGGATCGCGAGATACTCCAACGCGACACGACAGGTCAGCGGCCCTCCACCGAACGTCGTCCCATGCTTACCCGGAGAGATGTGCTGCGCGAAGCGCTCGTTGGCGAGAAACGCGCCTAGCGGCAGCCCGGCAGCGATGGGCTTGGCGATACACACCACGTCAGGCACGACGCCGAAATGTTGAAAGGCAAAGAGCTGCCCGGTACGTCCCAGGCCGCATTGGATCTCGTCGAAGATCAGCGCGGCCTGGTGCTGATCGGCTAGTTCCCTGCAAGCCCGTAGAAACTCCCTTGACGACTCCAGAATGCCGCCCTCGCCTTGGATGGGCTCCAGCACAATGCCGCAAACCTTGTCGTCCATCGCGCTGCGCAACGCATCCACATCGTTGCGAGGCACGAAGCGCACGCCTTCCAACATGGGATCGAAGTCTTTGCGATACTTTGGCTGTCCGGTGAGAGCGAGCGCGCCCATAGTGCGGCCGTGGAAGGAGTTTTCTAACGCGATCAAAATGCACTTTTCCGGACCACCTGTGGCATGGCCGGCGGCCCGCACCAGCTTCAACGCGCCTTCGATCGCCTCCGTACCGCTGTTGGAGAAAAAGGCGCGATCCAATCCCGACTTCGTGGACAGTTTCTCGGCCAGCAGTCCTTGGTACTCGTTGTAGTAGAGGTTGGAGACGTGGATAACCTTCGCGGCCTGCTCGCGGATGGCCCTGACGATGCGTGGATGCGCATGACCGAGCGCGTTAACTCCCAATCCGCTAAGGAAGTCCAGATAGCGCCTGCCGCTAACGTCATAGACGTACACCCCTTTCCCGCGCGCGATAGCAAGCGGGTAGCGGGCGTAGGTATTCAGCAGATATTTCTGTTCGAGTGCAACAATCTCTTCATAGGTGAGCACGATGATGACCTCGCAAAGAATTCATTGTAACGCCGGGGGAAGAGGTCCGTTCTCGGATGACTGCGCGCATTTGGCCCCGCCGGGCACGGCCAGCCGGCTCGGTGATTGACCTCACCAAAACATTGACCTCACTAAAACATTGTTCAGGGGTTTCGATACACTTGAGGCTTATGTTGAGCGAAAAACAATTTCGCGAGCGCGCTCGCAGCGAACTTCGCGAAATCCGCAACCAAGTCCTGAGCCTGGCCCGTGACCGCGATGTCTACTGGAAGGTGGAGCGCGACGTTATCGAGCGCAACCCTGAACTTCATGGCATCCGCAATGCATTTTTCGATATGGTGAGGGCCGCCTACGCCGACGCCATGTCGGGTCGCGTGCTTCGACTGCTCGATACCGAAGATGTCGATCTTTCCTTGCGGCGGATCCTGAATCAGCTAAAAGATTATCCGCATCTGCTGCACGACAAGGTCAGCGAGCGGGAGTTAGCCGACGATCGCGCCGAGTTGGACCGCGCGGTCAGCAATCTGAAGCGGGTCTTGAACCCGCATTTTGGCCATCACGAGCGGACCCTGTCGGCCCTGGCATCTATGCACCGGGAACTCGATGAGGCGATCGACGCAATCATCTCCACGCTGAAGACTTATTACTGGATCATCGCAGACTCCTACCTCGACTTCGAGGTGACCTATCCCGAGGACCCGTTGGCTATCTTCCGATTCGCCTGGATCAAGCCTGAGCTGGTGAGCTAGGTCAGTTTAGGAATTGGTGCAATCACGTTAAGGTATGGGGTAGAGCAGCGCTTCAGAGGCTGTTACGAAACCCACTACTGATCCGCTGCTGTGGGACAAAACATGCGCCAGCCGCAGCGCGGCGGCAGAGCTTAGCCCAGCGCTTGCCGGGGCCCCCGAGCCACGCCGCTTTTGCGTGGATTGGGGTGGTTGAGCGCTGGGAGACAGCAAGTGGGAAATCCTGAGTCCGCTTTAGCGGACGGCAGGAGTTTCGTGACGGCCTCTTCAGCACCGCGTTCTGGTTGACCCTTGCAGAACGGAGCCGGCTTCAGCCGGCGGCACTCTTGCTTCCGTAGCGACGATGCCAATTCTTAAGCGGCACTAGACTACCGCGCCGCGATCAGCGCCACCGAGACCAGCGCGCCCACAATGCCCGCATTCTGCGTTGCCGACATACGTTCTCTCAAGAATATCCGCGCAAGGATCACGGTACTGGCCGGATACAACGACGACAACACAGAAGTCACGTCGAGGCGTCCGTGTTGCGTGGCGGCGATGAAAAGTGCGTTCGCGGAGGTATCCAGTATTCCGGAAAACAGAATCGGAACGAAGGCTGGGCGTAGAGGCCGTTTGTCCGGGGCAGAAAAGGCCACGATGACCAGCATGAGCAGCGTGGAGGCAGTGCGCGCTGTAACCAGCGGCCAGAAAACTCCGTGATGGCCTGCCTGTTTACATGCGATGAAGAACAAGCCGAACATCACTCCCGCCAGTATGGCCAGCCCCAGACCGCGAGGCGTATCGATGGCGCCGTCCGGTCGCGCTATCAGCCATATGCTGGCCAATGCCACTACAAAGCCTACAAGCTGAATGCGGTCGGGCATTCCCTCGCTGTACATGCCGGCCAGCACCGGCAACACTCCTGTAATGACAGCAGAGACTGGCGCGACGACGCCCATGCGTCCGATGGAAAGACCACGATAGAGTGCCGCGACGCCAATGGCTCCCGTAATGCCGGCTATTGCGCCCCACAATAACGTTGAACGCGGCGGCAGCGGCTCTCCGGTAACCCAGACCAATAAAAGCATCAGCAGCAAGCCGCATGCGTGCGCGCCCGCCACCACGCGGAAGACATTGGCTCGCTTGGTGGCGATGCCGCCAGCGAAATCGCCGCCGCCCCAGATGGCAGCCGTGCACAGGCTGAGACCAGCGCCGATTAAAGTTCCAGAGGTCATTGGATATGAAGAGGACGCTACTTGGCCGCGGCGCTTCGCTCGCGCAGCACGATCGGGCTCTGATCGTAGGGCACGATGGTCACGTTGAGGTCCTTGCGCGCGCCAAATTGCTGCGCGGTGACCGGGAATGCGACCAGCACAGTGCCTTTTTGCTCAGCACCGGGCATGATCTTGGTCTCCACCGTCAACGGCTTGGTCGAGTGTTGGCGCAGCTCCGGGTAGGCAGCGAAGTATCGATCATAGTCAGAAGGAGAAGCCGCATCGTCGGACTGGTCGCCCTGGTCGGTTTTCAAGTTGGCAGAGATGGACTTGATGTAGAGCGCCTTGTCGCCTACGTTGGTCACGGTGACCTGCAGAGCAACCATAGTGTTGGTCATGTTGGCCGGTTGGCTGGCGTACACCGCATCGATGCCGCCCTGCGCCACCGGCTTGGAGCGTTCCACGAAGGCGATCACGCCCACCACGATGGCCACCACAACCAGTGCAATGGCCACCGGGACGGCCGGCGGCAGGCTGCGCTTGGGGCTGTCGAACTCCTCGGTGATGGGAACATGCCCCGCGTCGTATTTCGGTTGGGCCGGCTTAGGCGGTACTTCATTGTCAGCCATGGCTTCCTCCATTAATGATTGGGCCACTGATGCTTCATGGCCTGGCGAAATTCTTTCTCCGGTAATGTATTCAATACATCCTTCGGGGTAAGCCATGCGCGGCGTGCTTGAAGGATACCGTACTTGATCTTTTCGAAGTGCGAAGTGTGGTGCGCGTCGGTGTTGATTACGATCTTCACCCCGCGTTCCCGTGCCATCCGCAGGTGCACGTCGTTTAAGTCGAGCCGATCAGGATACGCGTTCAGCTCCATCGCGACTTTGTTCTTCAACGCCGTCTTCAGGATCGCATCCATGTCGAACGGATACGCGTCGCGCCGCAGCAGTAAACGCCCGGTGGGGTGTCCGAGAATCGACACGTGCTTGTTGTTCAGCGCGCGCAACAGACGGTCGGTCATCTGCTGCGACTCCTGATTGAATGCTGAATGCACGCTTGCGACCACGACGTCCATCTGCTCCAGTACCGAGTCAGAAAGATCGAGCTCGCCATCGGCCAGAATATCCACTTCGATGCCCGCCATGATAGTGATGCCATCCGTCTGCTCGTTGGCGGTGCGAATGCGGGCGATGTGTTGCTCGGCGCGCTTGTCGTCAAGGCCATTGGCGAACGCCAGATTTTTTGAGTGATCGGTGATAGCGATGTACTGGTAGCCCCGCTCTTTTGCCGCCGCCGCCATCTCGTCAATGGTGCATCGCCCGTCGGTTTCGATCGTGTGCATATGGGCTTCGCCGCGCAGGTCTGGCACGCTGATTAGGTGAGGCAGTTCATGTTTCTCGGCAGCCTCGATCTCGCCGCAATTTTCGCGCAACTCGGGAGGGATGCAATCGAGCTTGAGCTTGCCGTAGATCTCGTCCTCGGTTGCACCGGCGACACGCTGGTTGTCGTCGAGGCGGAATAGCCCATACTCGCTGAGCGTGAATCCCATTTTGAGCGCCCGCTGGCGCAGCGAGACGTTATGGTTCTTGGAGCCCGTGAAGTACTGCAGGGCCGCGCCGTAGGATTCCGGCGGCAAGGTGCGCACATCGACTTGCATCCCTTTGCGTAGCTTGAAACTGACTTTATTGTCGCCCTTGGCCAGCACTTCGACGATTCCGGGAAAGCGCAGGATTTCTTCTATCAAACCTGCGCGCTGTTCGTCGTTTCCACAGCACGGTCCAGTGATCAGGATGTCGAGATCGCCGACCGTCTCCCGACCACGGCGCAGCGAACCGGCGGGCGTAATCTTCTCGATCCCTTTGATATGCCGCAGGTGCTCGGTCAACTTCTGCGCGGTTCGGTCGGCTTCGTCCAGCAGGAAACGCCCTGAAATGCGGCGGTAATCCTCAATCGCTTTCAGAATTTTCTGCTCGCTCTTTTCGCTCAGGCGCGGCAGTTCGCGGAGCTTGCCTTCGCGAGCAAGTTTCTCCACTCCAGCGACATCGCTTACCTGGAAAGCGCTCCACACTAGAGCAATCGTTTTTGGTCCCAGTCCCTGGATCTTCAGCAACTCCAGCATCGAGGGACGGTACTTTGCCAGCAACTCCTGGTGCGGGCCAAGTTTGCCGCTCCGGCACAACTCCTGGATGTTGGCAGCCATGCCTTTGCCGATGCCGGGAATCTCCAACAGTCTCTTGGGCTCGTCGATCAGTCCTGAGACCTGCTGCGGCACTCCTTCGATAGCCTCGGCCGCGCGACGATAAGAGCGGATGCGGAAAGAATCGTCGCCGTTAATCTCCATGAGGTCGGCAGTCTCGTAAAAGACGTTAGCGATGGCTTTGTTGTCCACGCAAGAACACCCGAGAGGAATTGTAACGTGAGCGAAACCAGCCGTGCGCATGCCTCGGTACACTCGCATACGCACGACATCGTCAGGTAGCCGCTCAACTTAGGAAACACCCGAGCGCACCAGGACGCAAGCCCGGCAATGCTGGCAAAAAACCAGGGCCTTCGCGTAGCTATGCGCCTTGGGCCACCCGGCGTGCACGATAGGATCGAATACTTATCGCAAGCTGGCATATTCCTATGACAAGAAGCGTTCCCCAGCTCAAAATAAGGAGAGATGGCCACTCCCACGGTCGATAGCGAAATTGGATAAAGTTGTCTCCCGGTTCCACTTTCACGGCGCGAAAAACGAAGTCCGCGCCCAGCACCTCTTGCGGTCTTCCGTTCACTGTGACCTTCCAGCCGGGAGCCCAGCGGTCCGTAATCATCAGCCAACCAGCCTTGTCAGCGACATAATGAAATGAGAGCGAGTTCGGCCAATAGGACAACCCGGAAATTTGCGCCACCGACGCCGGGCTCAACGAGTCAGCCTTTATAGATGGCGACCATTGTCCCACGTCCTCAGCATGCTTCCGTGAGATCTGCCTCATCTGTGACCCGGAATGAATCAGGATCACCGCCTTCTGCAACTGCTGCACTCGATTCTCGTAAACCACAAAGTTGCCATCGGTAGGAGGTGCCATTGCCGGGGCATCCGTGAACCACATACGATCTTTCCCTAACGCCATCTGACGAAGCAAGGGAACACTCTCAATCTGCATGTAGTAACGGTTCCATAAGGCTATGTCATTCTCAATTGTGGCGACTTTTAGAGGAAGATTTCTGTTAGTCGGGAAACGGCTGGGTGAAATGTTATTCAATGACGCTGGTGGATCTAGATCTCGAAACAAATCGCCGGCTGTGAGATCTAAGCTTGGGTCATGCTCTACGTTCATGGTGTGCCAAAATCCCCGCGCCGCCGGAGAATGAGTCGTAGACCTCGATATGCGCAGCGTGGTAATACCGTCAAATACCGCAACCGCCACCAGTAAAGCGCAGACTGTCGCCAGTGGTAGTTTGCCCGTCCAAAGCAAGAAAGCAAGGGTGACAATCGCGCTCCAAGTTACGAGTCCATGCACGATTGCCAAGTTAAATGTTGTAGGCCAGGACGTTGCGAGATGAGTGACGACCGCAAATATCCAACCCGACACTATCGCGAGAGCGGTCGCGGATAGAACTAACCTTAATCTCCCCTGATTGTTGGTTTTGGAATCACGTGAGTCTAAGTCTTTGGCGCCGAGCGCACACAAAATAGCGCCCAAGAGTATTGCATAAGTTCGGAAACTGGAGGCATTACGAAAATAACGGGTCGGAGGTACGAAATCATACAGCCATCCTCTCAATGGGAGCTGATAGCCCGTCGCGCAGCACAGGAACAATACCGCCATCAGGCATAACCACCATCGCCACCTAGTACCGCCTAACAGGGCAAACAATGCAAGCGTCACCACAGCACAACCCATATAAATGCTTCGCATGGATATGTCCGCCCAAGGCCAGAAATACCCGTGGTGAATGTCCAACAAGCTCAGATATGGGCTGCTGAGAGTAGTGACCTCGCCAGTAGGAAAAATATTTTCTCTAAGGGCTACTTCTCTGGGCCTGGTTCCAGTTCTGTCGCTGTAGCCTTGTGTATCCTTAAAAAAATCGACATACGCGGGAGCCATGACGGCAGCGCCTATGATGCCCACAAGTATGATCGCCGCTGCTGAATGGGCGACTTGCTCGCTTAATCCAATCGATCGATTCCTGTCGTTGTCCAAGAGCCGTCCAATTGCCCACAGCACGAGAAAGGCTGGCGTCACGACGGTGTAAAGAGGGTAACCACCAAGCGCTGAAACTCCATAAATAATTCCAGCCTGCACGGCTGCCCAATAGCTTCGGCGCAGCAATGCTACATCGAACCGCCAAAGTACCCACGGAAGCAATGAAACTGAATAGATATGGGCGGTGTGTTCTGCATGGCCGGTGTAGAAACCCGAGGCGGCAAACCCCAGAGCAGCTATTAACCCGCCCCAAACTGGAGATCGCAAGTGACGGCATAGTACCAGGATGCCTATCGGACCTAGAGTCCAGATAAACATCCAATACATAACGAATCCGGCTTGCGGGTTTGGAGAAACTAGTCCTGCAGCCAACATAATCGGTGACGTCGTACCAAACTCCGGTTCGGCAGAATCAGGGGTACCGGCTGCAACCCATGGGTCCCAGAGCACGAGTCTTCCAGCTTTAATATGATCGGCCACTAATGAAAATTCCGGCCCGAAGTAATCGAGGCCGTCCCACTGCGGCGCCGACTTGCCTGAGAGCAGATCGAAGTTGCCGAGACAGAGAACCGCGATGACAATACAAGCGGCCAGCCACCATTGCAGCGTTGCAGAAGCCGTCAACCCCGGTCCTCGACCAGGAAGGGTCCCCGGCGGAACCTCGACGGCCGATGGCCTCATAGGCGGCATGGTATTGCTCCTTAACTATTCAGGTCCACGAGCTTAAGAGAAATAGCGAGACTTATGAATTCTAGCACCGCCCATCACGGTCGCCGGGCCAAGCTAGCCTTAGACTCGCAGAATTACAGTTTGGTCACCTGAACCCGATGTTGGTGATCGCCAATTCACAAAACGAGCGAGAACGCCATCTTTCTTGTGCGCCTCAAGGGCAAGTCTGGGAGATGTTCCGCTTCCCGTCCGAGTTCTTCTTAACTCATTCTGCTGGCGGTGCGGCTTTTCTTTGCCAAGGTGGCCAATGCGTCCGAACGCGAATGAACGCAGCGGTAAACACACAAATGCCATTATCAATAAATGGAAGCAGGTACCACCACGTTACCTGCCCAGATTCCTGAGCTGCCCACGACGCCTCGTTCATCTCGTTTACAATAAACGATCGGATGAGAAAGCTTTGGGCATACAACGGCAGGACGCGGTAGCTCCTCTAACCTATAACGTGGTGCTGTGGTGCATCGCTTGAGGTGAATCATGCAGAATTGGAAGAAAGCACTAGTAATCGGCTCAATTGGCGTTGGTGCGGTGTTGGTCATCGCGCGCCGCCGCCCTCTGGGAATGGGGTTCGCGGCGGCTGGCCTGGCACTTTTGGCCTCAGAGTATCCCGAGAAGTTCGAAGTAGTGTGGGAGAACGCTCCCGAGTATCTCCAAAAGGGCATGCAGATTTTCTCCACGCTGCAAAAAATGGGGGAAGGCTTTGCTGAGGAAGCGGAGCGGCGCAGTGTCCACGCCTGGCGTGATCTACGCGCGCGACGTAGTTCCTGATGACTTGCATTCCGTCGAAAGATCAACAACGTTACGCCAATCCCCAGGTCGCAAAGACCCTCATGAATCGCCGTCCACTTACGGCTCGGGCGGAGGGAATGGCAATTGCTGAACCATTGCAGTTGTCGGCATCCTGAAACCGGGGCTGAGACGAATACCTGCCAACCATTCCCTTGCGAGTAGCTCTGGTGGCCTCCAGGCAGAGCTGATTTCACTTATCTGATCTTCAACCCAATGGAGGGATGCCCCCCGCATCACCGACAACATGCTTGCATTCGCGTCAGATTGCCATTGGCGAAACATCGACACTGATAGACAGCGCGCGCGAGCCGCAGGGACCAATGTCTGCTGTTGGATGGCCAAACTATCATCTTCAGGAAGCCCCACGGCAAACCGCTTTTGTCTGAACTGAGCCGCCTCACGGTTTATCGTGTCGTCCTGTTCGGGCCGAATTGCGCCTCCCACGCGATTACGGGGCCCCTCGCCAAACTTGTTCCCAATCTCTCCGGCAGGCCAAGGCGGTGCACAGCTGCAAATTGGGGGGTTCCCCACCGCCCCCCCTGTCACACCAAAGCGATTACCCAAAAATGTTATGTTACCTAGGGTTACTTTTGTAATAATTTCTTGGAACTCTTGTGCCGAATCGCGGTTTCTCTCGGTTACCCTGATAGCGTCGTTGTCGGCTCAGCGCGCTGCGACAGCTGTGCCGTCGACAGTACGAATTCTTACGGAAGCGGGGCCCGCCCTTGAAAACGGACAGCATCCGGACTCACCTCTCGTCCACATTCGGCTGGTTGACTTTCCTCTTTCTTGTTCTGGCCATTGTGGCACCTCTACAAGCCCAAAACCCAATCGGTTACTGGAGATTTGACGACGGATCCGGCACCGTGGCAGCCGACTCCTCGGGTAACTCTCATACGGCACTCTTGTCCAGTGGGATCAGCTGGGACAAAGGAACCAATACGGGTGGGATTTCTGCGAATGCCGCGAATCGTGATTCTGTAAGTATTCCCGCGATTGATCTCAGTGGCACCCGTGCAGTCACCATTGCCTTCTGGGCAAAGCGGATCTACTCGACAGATGGGAACGGTGTCCTGTTTGAGGCCACCGGGAACTACCAAGATTCAACTACCGGCTTTGTCTTCCTGCCGGACGATGAGGTTTGCCACGGGATTCAAGCTGCTTTGCGAGGCAACGAAGGAACAACCGCCAACTGTTACACTCAACCCTCTTCCGGAGTTTGGCACCACCTCGCTCTCGTGCTTGACAAAAGCCAGACCGGAGGAAATGAGGTAGCGTTCTATATCGACGGCGTTTTGCAAACCCCAAGCTGGAATATATTTGCAGCGACAAACACAAACAATTTCGGCAACGATCCCATCTATCTCTTTTCTCGTGCTGGCACCTCTCAATTTAGCTCCGGCGCGGTGGATGACCTCCGTATTTACAATCGCGCCCTTTCAGGTACGCAGATCCAGCAGGTTTACCGTGGTTCGGGATTAGGCCAGTATTCATCGTCGGGTTCAACCGTCAACTATGTGCAGGGCAACTACGCGACGCCGCAAACGCCTCAGACGACGGTGAATGTCACGTTCACGGCCGCGCAAGTTGCTGGAGACCTAAACGTCGTCGTCGTGGGATGGAACGACAGCACCGCCACGGTCAGCTCTGTTCGAGACTCGAAAGGCAATGTGTACACGCGCGCCGTCGGCCCCACGGTCGTCAGCGGATTCCTGTCGCAGTCCATCTACTACGCTAAGAACATTGCGTCGGCGGCCGCCGGCTCCAACATCGTTACCGTGACCTTCTCGACTGCCGCGACCTATCCCGACATTCGCATCCTGGAATACAGCGGCGCGGACCCCGCCAACCCGGTGGATGTGACAGCTGCGAATTCCGGTAGTAGCACCTCCAGCAGCAGTGGATCGGCGACGACAACAAATGCGACGGATCTTATCTTTGGCGCAAACATGGTCCTCACCACAACCACCGGCCCGGGCAGCGGCTTCACCACGCGCTTGCTCACTTCACCCGATAGCGACATCGCCGAAGACCGAATGGTCACGGCTACCGGCAGCTACAGCGCGACCGCACCAGTCAGTCCTTCCGGTTCATGGATCATGCAGATGGTGGCCTTCCGCACGCCTCAGCCAGTGCTGGTGTCAATAGCGGTAACGCCGGTTAATCCCTCGATTGTGGTAGGAGGGCAACAGCAGTTCACCGCGACGGGAACCTACAGTGACGGTAGTCACCAGGACCTGACCCAATCGGCTACCTGGACATCGAGCAGTCCCTCCGTAGCGACCATTAGCAGCACCGGACTGGCCACCGGAGTTGCAGCCGGTAGCACGACAATCCGGGCGACCTCGGGCTCGATCTACGGGACCACGACTCTGACAGTCACGGCGGCGGGGAACTTCACAATTTCAGCCTCGCCGGCTTCTCTCACCCTTACTCAAGGCAGTCCTGGGACCTCCACGATTACCACCGCAGTCAGCGGTGGCTTCAGTAGCTCGATCAGTCTGTCGGCAACGGGAGTTCCAGCCGGCACAGCGGTGAGCTTCAACCCGAGTACGATTCCCGCTCCGGGTGCGGGTAGCTCCATCATGACCGTTATGGTGGGAGTAAGCACGCCGATGGGAACCTATCCCATCACGGTGACCGGTAATGGCGGAGGAATCCAGCATAGCACGACCGTCACGCTGACGGTGACGGCAGTGCCCAATTTCACGATTTCGGCCTCGCCAGCTTCTCTCACCCTCGCTCAGGGCAGTCCTGGAACGTCCACAATTACCACGGCTATCAGCGGTAGTTTCAGTAGCTCGATCAGCCTGTCAGCAACCGGGGCGCCCACGGGGACGACGGTGAGCTTCAACCCGAGCACGATTCCTGCTCCGGGTGCGGGTAGCTCGACCATGACCATTACGGTGGGAACGAGTACGCCGGTGGGAACATATCCCATCACAGTGACCGGCAATGGAGGAGGGCTCCAACGAAGCGCTACCGTCACGTTGACTGTGACGATGATGGTCACCAGAATCAACTATATTCAGGGTAACTACGCAACACCCCAAACGCCCCAGACGACGGTGAACGTTGCGTTTACCGCTGCGCAAATTGCTGGAGACCTAAACGTTGTCGTCGTGGGATGGAACGACAGCACCGCCACGGTCAGCGCAGTTACCGACTCAAAAGGTAATGCGTATGCGCGTGCCGTGGGTCCTACGATTCAGAGCGGACTCGCCTCACAATCTATCTACTACGCCAAGAACATCGCGTCGGCAACCGCTGGAACCAACACGGTTAGTATAAGGTTCTCGACTGCTGCGGTGTCCCCCGATATTCGCATCCTTGAGTACAGCGGAGCCGATCCCAACAACCCGGTGGATGTGACAGCCGCGAATTCCGGTAGTAGCACCTCCAGCAGCAGTGGATCGGCGACGACAACAAATGTGACGGATCTCATTCTGGGAGCGAATCTGGTTCAGACCCTCACGTCTGGCCCGGGCAGCGGCTTTACCACGCGAATGCTCACGTCACCCGATGGAGACATCGCGGAAGACCGAATGGTTACCTCCACAGGCAGTTATAGTGCGACCGCACCAGTCAGTCCTTCCGGTTCATGGATCATGCAGATGGTGGCCTTCCGCACGCCCGCCGGGGGACCGACATTATTGTCGATAGCTGTCACGCCGGTCAATCCGTCGATTACGGCCGGAAACCAGCAGCAGTTCACCGCGACGGGTACCTACAGTGACGGCAGTCACCAGGACCTGACCCATACGGCTACTTGGACATCGAGTCTTCCCTCCGTAGCGACCATCAGCGGCACCGGACTGGCCACCGGAGTTGCAGCCGGTAGTACGACAATCCAGGCGACTTCGGGCTCGATCTACGGGACCACGACTCTGACAGTCACGGCGACGGGGAACTTCACAATTTCGGCCTCGCCGGCTTCCCTCACCCTCGCTCAAGGCAGTCCTGGGACCTCCACGATTACCACCGCAGTCAGCGGTGGCTTCAGTAGCTCGATCAGTCTGTCGGCAACCGGAGTTCCGCCGGGGACGACGGTGAGCTTCAACCCGAGCATGATTCCCGCTCCGGGTACGGGTAGCTCGACCATGACCATTGCGGTGGGAGCGAGCACGCCGGTGGGAACCTATCCCATCACGGTGACCGGTAATGGCGGAGGGATCCAGCACAGCACGACCGTCACGCTGACGGTGACGGCGGTACCCAATTTCACAATTTCGGCCTCGCCGGCTTCTCTCAGTGTCATGCAGGGCACCGCGGGCACCTCTACTATCACCACCGCGGTCAGCGGCGGTTTCAGTAGCTCAATCAGTCTCTCGGCCACCGGGGTTCCGACGGGGACAACGGTGAGCTTCAACCCGACCACGATTCCTGCTCCGGGTTCGGGCAGCTCCACCATGACCATCAGGGTAGGGTTAAATACCTCAATGGGGACCTATCCCATCACTGTGACCGGCAGCGGCGGTGGCACTCAGCATACGACAACGGTGAACCTGACGGTCACGGCGGAGGTAAATCTATCCTGGACGCCCAGCTCGTCGCAGGGGATCGCCGGTTACAACGCTTATCGTGGCATGACTTCGGGCGGACCCTATACGAAAATCAATTCCAGCCTGATCGTCAACACTAGCTACAGCGACCTGATGGTGCAAAGCGGTTATACGTATTACTACGTAACCACCGCAGTCGATAACCAAGGGATGGAAAGTACCTACTCGAACGAATCTTCCGCCACCGTGCCCTAGACGTGCTGACACGCGGACCAGACCATAAGCACGAAGGCGTTTTGCTGAAAAAAGATCGGCAGTTTGTCGCCAAGTCTGACGCGGAGAAACCTGCTATTGCGTAGGCTTTCCGGAGGGCCGAGCCCAGCGATTTAAGACAGGCCGCCGCGCTAGAAGCAAAACGCCAGCCCGGTGAAGCACAACTCCGACACCGGTGCCGAGAGTGTTAGTAATGATGTCTGTCATGCCAGAATATCGGGTCGGAAGATATGCCTGGGAAAATTCGATGATGAGACTGACAGCTCCTCCTAGAAGAATGGCTGCGATTGACGCTCGTTTTATCTTGCAGACTGCCGTGAAATAGAGACTAAAGAAAAATCCCAAAGGAACAAAACCTCCAACGTTGATGGCGCAGTTTTTTAAGTAACTGGGCTGTGTGTGGAATTCCCGCCACGGCGGCTCAAGAAATAATTGATCTACCACCACATAGTGTCTTGGTATGTCCAGATCGATTCCCGATCCGATAGCGTTGTGAATGACCCTGCCCCCGTGCTCATTAAAGAGATAGAGTGCAAGCGCCCGCTCATGCTCAGCCAGCACTGGCTCATGTTTTTGCGTCCAGTCCTCATAATGCCGGACGACTTGTTGCTGGCTCAGTTCACCTCCGTAAATGGCTAGACCTCTCATTTGTCCAGGCCAGGCTGTGGCCTCGCAAGGGAGAATTGGCAAGTATAAGTTGACCGCGTAGATCGCTAATGGAAAGACCGAATCCTGGCGCCGTTGTTGCCAGATGCCCATCTATGTAGACCGACGTTTTTTGACCGTCGGAGGTGACGGTTATGAATACTTGCCGTCTGCGAAAGACGTCATCAACACGTATTTGCACTTGGTTCTTCTGATGACCTGGCTTCTCAACACCACGCTGCAGAATAAGATCAGTGAAGTCTTGCTGCATTGAGAACTGTCGGGCATTTGAGGAATCATAGAATGCAAGGATAGAACCAGTAGTCCAAGTAAGGGACGGTTCCAACCAAATCTCAAGGCTACAAGATGGTCTGTCGTAACTGCGAAGGCCAAATGCGCGTGAGCTCAAGGCTGTGCCGTGGTCGCCGAACCAGAGAGCGTTCTGGTTTTCCCCCCATGTCACTTCGTTCGTTGGGGAATGGAAAGGCCAGAGAGCAGCGCCTAAGGTCGCACATAACGTCAATAGACAAAGGACGCTTATCGCCCGCTGTGAAAAACGAAGGCCAGAAAATAGCACTATATCGACTTGATGATTGCAGGGCGGCGGCAAATCTCTTCCTTCGGAGGTTTGGTGCATGGACTGCCTGAAGTGTGGCTCGGTAATGCAGCCCCGGCCACTTTCGCTCCGACCGCTCCCCAACTCGACCTTACTCCTACGGCAGCAGTCGTCGCCGGCAATATCCGGAGCGGCTCAGCTGGTTACGATTTCAAACTACCAAGCTGCTTCTTTATTTCAGCGGCGGCACTGTAGTTAGGATTGATTTGCAACGCACGTTCCAGCTGCTGGCGCGCGAGGGCAGGCTGTTCTGTCTTCTGATATGCCAATCCCAAGTGATAGTGAACGTCAGGGTTGTCTGGCGCATGATTTGTTTGCTGCAGCTTCAGAGCTTGTTCGAAGAGGCTTAGTGCTAATGGATACGCGCCCTTCTGGTAGTAAACAAAGCCGAGAGTGTCGGCCGCATCAGGTGAGTCCGGCATGCTGCGGTGCGCCGCTTGGGCCAGCGACAGAGCGGCATCTACGTCGCCCCCGCTTTGCAACAGGATTTTGGCCAGGCGTAGCGAGGCAATCGGATCATTGGATTTGAGGTCGAGCGCCTTTTGATATGCGTTCCGAGCGTCGTTCCAGTTCCGCTTGGATTCGTACAACGCGCCTATGAGATTATAGAATTCCGGAGCACGAGGATGATCTTTGATCGCTTGCTGATACGTGGCAACGGCCTTATCTATTTCTCCCTTCGCTGCGTGGTCCTGACCTAGTTTGATCAAAGCATCAGAATTGTTTCTATCAAGTTCCAGGGACTTATTGAAGTCCGCCTCCGCGCCGTTCAAGTCTCTCTTATTCCGGAAAAGGACGGTTCCGCGCAAATCGTAAAAGCTGCTGTTGTTGGGGACCTTAATAATTTGGACGGCCGCGGCAGCCAGGGCCTTGTCGACTTGGTTTTGCACCAGATAGGTGTTCATCAGCCCGCGAAGCGCGTCGGTGGAGTTCGGATCGCGGTCAAGCGCTTCCTGATACGCTTGCGCGGCATCGGTATACTGCCTCTGTACGAACTTTAAGTTTCCAAGCTGAACATAACCAAGCTGGCTGTGCGGACCAACTTCAATGGCCTTGCGTATATCTTCCTGAGCTGCTCCGAATTGCTTGCGATTGATGTAGGAAATGGAACGGAGCGCATAGCCGTCTGGCAACTCCGGCCGCAGGTTGATAATCTGGGCCGCCGCCTGCTCCAGCGTAATCATGTCGCCCTTGCGCATCGCCAGCAAGGCCAGGGCGCGCTGCGCCTCGATCAAATCGGGACGCAAGCGCACCGCTTCCCTCCATTCGCTTTCCGCGCTCTCTAAGTTGCCTAGCTTTTCAAATATTTCCCCTAGATGATAATGGGCTGCCGCATCCTTGGAATCATTCTTTGTGGCAGTCTGCAAGGTCTCGAGGGCACCATTCGGATCTCCAGTCAGTCCTTGCAACTGACCTCGATAAATCAGCGCCACATTGTCGTTGGGGCTGGCTTTGAGGACTTCATCGTCGACCCTTCGCGCCTCATCAAGACGATGGCTCATAATGAGCAGCTGAACGTAATTCTTCTTGACCTCAAGGTCGTGGGGGTGCGCGCTGTAGAGAGCACCGTATTCAGCGAGCGCCTTCCCGATGTCTCCAATTCGAAAGTAGAAATCGCCCAGCATCCGGTAGCCAACCGAATCGTCCGGAAAATCATGCTTGACCTGCGTCAACAATTCTTCCGCCTCAGCGTTCTTGTGTCCGGCCAGATACAGGCGGGCCAGTGCTGCCCGTGGATCAAGACTCGTGCGCTGAAGTTCGATCGCGCGGCGAAGTTCTTGCTCCGCTTCGTCATACCGGCCTCGTGATTGGTAATAAGTGCCAAGCATCAACCATGGAGTAAACGCCTTGGGATTGAGCTCTACAGCCTTCTTAAAATTGGCCTCGGCTGCATCTGTTTGATTGTTCTTCATCTGCATTAGCGCGAGGTTGAGATACAAATCCCAATCGCTTGGATCGAGGGCAATGGCCTTCTGCATCTCCACAATCGCGGCGGGAAAACTCATTTGTGCAGCCAAAAGACTTGCGGCAACGAAATGAGCTTGGGGATTATTCGGCTGCTTCTGCAGCAGCAAGTCTGTTTGCTCTCGCGCGGCCTGCAGGTTGCCGGTGGAGATTAGAAGCTTGGCCAAATCTATGCGGGCTGAATAGTTCTCCGGCTGCAGTTCGACAGTACGGCTCAACTCCTGATAGGCGCTCGACCATTTCTGAAGCTTAAGGTAACTTAGCGCCAGGTGGTAGCGAGCATCGGCATAATTCTGATCGGTCTTGACGGCATTTGAGAATTCTATTGCGGCTTCACGATACTTGCCTTCCAGAAAGTAGTGCTGGCCACTCTGGAAGTATTTCTGCTTGCGCACGTTGGGATCGCGAGAACACCCGGTGAGCACAGCCGCCCCTAGCATCAGTGATAAACCCAAACGGCAAGCGACGGAAAAGCGCACCACGCAATCTCCTGAGGTATGCTATGAGTAGCGGGACGATTGTATCTCAAAAGTCACAAACTATAAGCATTTTAAGGTGGGATATTATAATTTGCTGGCGTCGGGGTTTGTCTTGTTGCCTTCTGCCTTGATACTCTCAAGTTTGTCACTCTCAAGCTTTAGTGGGCCACGTTTTGTAGCGAGTATCTCACGGTTTTGCTCTTCTTCGTCCCGGCCCGGCATTATTCGGAGGACGACGGTTCGCCGGCAAACCCCGGTATCTTGTTGATATTGTGGAGGTTGGTGACTAGTTGCAACCGTTTGCAACCGGTCGCAGAAATTATCAGTCTTGACGAGCAAACGGTTTGCGCGGAAGCTATGCCTGAAGTTATGGTTTACCCGGGTGAGGCGCGAACTTAGCGCCACGCAGGTCCCCCTTGTATGGTGGTATAGGGAGAAGTCACTAAATGACGAGTACCATTCGAAGTTCGTGGGGCGTGGTATTGTTAATGTTGGTTGCGCTATTTTCCTTGGCGCCTGCCGCTCTGGCCGGTACTGTTAGAGCGCAGCTAAACGACCCTCCCTCAAGCAACGTTCTGGACGGCATCTACGTTGGTCCGTATAACGGTACCAATCTACAGACGGGCGGGTCGATGCAAGTAATCTGCGATGACTTCAAGGACGAGTCCAACTACAGCCCTGCAACCTACACCACAAACTCTTTCAGCAGCCTGGGTAGTACTTTATGGGGATCATCGCTCCTGAGTCAGCATTATACGATGGGTCAGGTCACCGCGCTCTATGAGCAAGCCGGTTGGCTTGCGTTCGGCGTGATGAGTACGACCGGAACCCAGCAGGGTTATTACTCGTATGCACTTTGGGCTGTTTTTGATCCAAGCGACGTTCTAACCTGGCTATACAATGCCCACGACTGGGCCGCTTGCAACGCTATCTTTGGAGACAGCAGTTGTACGAGTTCCCATCCGGCGGCTGGCAGTCTTCTCTATGACGCTGAGCAGGACTACATGTCCAGGGACTACTCCGACCTGCTGATACTGACGCCGGGTGGTTGCGGGCAGGCGGGGTGTAGCCAAGAACAAGAATTCTTTGAATTCGTACCCGAGGGTGGCTCGCCTCTACTATACCTGCTTCTCGCCGGACTCTCGTGCTTTGTGGCCATATGGCGCTCAAGACGCCACAACTTAGCAAGCCAGCTGCAGTCAACTACATCGTAATGCCGGCGCACGCGAAGAGCCTCAGTTGCCGTTCTTCCCGTTTTGGCCGGGCCCGGCCTCTTATCGACCGCGAAAATGGTTTTGCGCTTCCGTGGTCTTTCCGCCGCCATTTGTTCAGCCTGAAGCAGTTGATCCATCGTGAGTCCTTTGGTCGCTTCCTTGTACCCTTGTGATATCTGTTCACTGGCGATCGAGTACCACATGTAGCTGTTCAATGCGTTGGCGAGATTCGTTCTGTGAGCCGAGTAAAACTGGGCCAGCGCGAGTTGGGCCATCACCACCCCCTGGTCAGCGGCATTCTGGGTAGCGATCAATGTAGCTTCGTCCTGCAAGCTCTCATAGGCTTCTTCATTCAGGAAATGCTGGAAGACCGATTGCGCGTGCCGTTCCTGGCTCAACGTCATGAACAGGAGTTCCACGCGGTTGGAGACACCCAACTTGTCAAAGATTCGAAACAGGCTATTCTTTATCGTATGCTGGCTGAGGTGTAGGCGCTCGGCGATCTCGCGATTCGACAACCCCTGGGCGACGCTCCGAACAACCTCCATTTCGCGTTTTGAAAGTAGGTTCAATCCCCGGGCGTCTACCGCCTGAATATTGTGCGAGGAAGCCAAAGCCTGTACCAACGTCGCGATCTGTTGCGTATTGGCCCAGATCTGCCCTTCATAGACTTTGCGCAGGCACTTGCTCAATATATCCACGGAGTCATTCTTGCTGAACACCCCGCGGGCGCCGGAACGAAAGGCCTCTAATACCATTTCGCCTTTCGAGGAATCTAAGAGCACGACCGCTCTAAGATCCGGCATGCGAGGCTCGCAGGCCTCGCAGAACCTCGAATCCACGGCCAGGTTGCTCATCCAGGTTTGAGCCTATGACGAGGACGTCTATGTCGTGGAGGCTACGATGCCCTGTAAGACTCTCTGAACTTGAAGACGAAGTAGTTACCTGCAGACAGCCGTCGCGCTTCAATGCATCCGCGAGCAGCTCGGTGTGGACTCGCGTATCGTCGCTAACAAGCACGCGAATCGAGACAGCAGAAGCCTGGTGGCGCATGTTTGACTCCAACCAAAAGTTTTACGCAGGGGGTGAGAGGACATGACTCTTGTGGAACAAGCCCCGGGGGGCGAAGCCTCCTCCACTACCGAGTCCAACGAACAGCCAGTAGCCTCTCTGGATATAAGCAGGCTACACCAGCTTCGCCTGCCTCCACAAGAGGAAAATAGTGCTGCCATCTGCAGATATATCGTGTCATCCGTGCTGCACATAGGTGCTACTTCACTCTGCCCCGTTACAAGGCATTCAAGATCACATAAGCGGTGGACTATGTGCAGGATAGATGTTGCCCGCAGCTTGAAGCACGAGAATATCTTCTCTGAGTGCATACTCCCCAACCAACGGGACATGCTCATCTATCCTGGCAGAGAAATGCTTCGCTGAGACTCTGTGCCCCTTGCGGCGATCTGCAACCTGTCCTACTCTGCATTCACTCGAACCACAACACTACGCGCGCCACGCGTCAGAATCTCAGAATTACACTCTGATGGCTCGTACACACGACGCCAGTGGCTCCGCTTAGGGTCTAAGGATTCAGGTTTCTGGATCCAAATGATCGCGGTCCCGAGGGCAAAGTCACATATGTGACTGAGAGGGCGAAGCTATGTGCACCAGCAGTCAACCTGCAAGTTTTCTCGAATCGCCTGCATTCGCCAGTGTTGGGGCGGGTACGGACGTTGAAGAGTGGTTTGCGGTACAGACACGTCCCCGGCACGAAAAAGTTGTTGCGCAAGAAGTTCGCGATCGCGGAGTGACTGCCTTCCTGCCGTTGGTCAGGGAGGTACGTACCTGGAGCGACCGGCGGAAAGTCGTAGAATCTCCATTATTCACCTGCTATGTGTTCGTGAAGCTGGCGCCCCGGAATGACGAACGCTTACGCGTGCTTCGTGTGAACGGCGCACTCAGGTTTGTTGGAAATCAGGGCGTGGCAATACCGATTCCGGACGAGCAAATTCAGGCGGTTCAATCGCTGTTGGAAAAACAGTTACCTTTCTGTTCGCACCCATTCCTCAAGATCGGCCAGCGTGTGCGTATCCGTAGTGGTGCGTTGAGCGGCGTCGAAGGGATTCTTGTCGCCCGAAGCGGAGAACGCACCCTCGTCATCTCCCTCAATGCGATTCAGAGATCTCTCAGTGTGCGCATCGAAGGATATGATGTCGAGCCGATCTAGGCCTTTCGAAATTCCCTTATTACCCTTCCCCCGTGGCTTTCCGAGAGGCTACTAAAGCAGTGTTGGAAAAAACAACCGAAATGCTAAGGCTGCTGGTAGTAAGCCGGGAATCCGCCGTCCTGCGTCCGCTTTGGTCAATAGGCGAATCAAACTCCTGGCAAATTGAGAGTGCAACGAATGGATGGGGGGCGATGGAGAGGGTACAGTCAGGGGTATCACCAGACTTGCTCATTCTGGACTTGCCGCGAGCCGACACGGATGCTTTGCACTTCTTGCGCTGGCTCCGCCGGCTTCGTCCTGAGCTCCCGATCTTCGTGATTTGTGATCGCAATGATTCCCCTACGAAGCAAGAAGCTCTTCGCCTCGGTGCCAGGGATTGCATACTCCGGCCAGTAGAAGATCAGGTACTCGAAAAGGCAATCAGAGCCCACCTTTCCACAACCAGCGACACAGCCGAAGGAAACATCACGAGTGAAGATGTAGAGCAAGTCGGTGGCGATCTCTTCTTTGTCGGGGCCAGCCCAATCATGCGGAAGCTTCGCGCACAGGCGGAGCTGCTCGCCGAGATCGACGCCCCTGTGCTGATCTGCGGGGAAAGTGGAAGTGGTAAAGAAACAGCGGCACGCCTGATCCACCAACTGTCCGTCAGGTCCGGATTCGGCTTTGCAAGAATCAATTGTGCGGCTCTCCCGAGCGATTTGCTGGAAACCGAACTGTTCGGCTGCGAACGAAATGGAACCAGACCCGCACAATCGAAACAGGGCAAACTGGAGTTCTGTGAAAAAGGCACCATTCTTCTGGATGAAATTACCGAAATGCCGATGACGCTCCAGGCCAAGCTGCTGCAGGTTTTGCGGGCCAAGCAGTTTGCCAGGCCGGGAAGCGGGGCGGTAGTCGAGGTCAACGTTCGGATTTTGACCGCCAGCACGACCAACGTTGAACCTGCCATCTCGGAAAATAAGCTTCGTGAGGACCTTTACCACCATCTCAGCGCATACACGATTTGCGTGCCCGCGGTACGCGAGCGCCGGGAAGAAATTCCGCTCCTGTTGCACCATTTCATGCGCCATCTCGCCAATCAGTATGCCCTCTCGCCCCGGACCTTTTCCCTGCCTGTATTGGAGGCATGCCAAGGGTATTCGTGGCCCGGCAATCTGCGAGAGCTGGAAACTTTCGTAAAACGCTACCTCTTGCTGGCGGGAGGCAAAGATCTGGCATTCGCGGGCGAAGAGGAGCCTACATGCACCATCGCAAAGGATTCGCTCGTATTGTCCCGTGCCGCGAGTCAGGGAGCGTCCGCGGCGACACGGCCGGACATCGGGATTTCTGGCTCTGACTCGCTAAAGTCCTTGGTGCAGACGGTGAAGCTGGAAACCGAAAAAAATGCGATCGCCGCAGCGTTGGAAAGAACCGGCTGGAATCGAAAAGCCGCTGCACGCCTACTCAGAGTCAGCTATCGGACATTGTTATACAAGATCGAGCAATATCAGATGCGATCTCCTGATTCCTCTCTCGTCTCGGGAGGCCTTGGAATCAGAACCAACGGCAACGGATGCGGTGGTAACGGTTGCGGCTAATCGAACCGCACTCGTCCAGCGACGTCCGCAAGGAGATTGATCATGAGCATTACCGCTATTGAATCATGGAGCAGACGCTTGGGCACAGCCCTGGTTTGCGTCTTCCTCGCTGGTGGTGTTTCCGCCCAGACCCCAATCGCAAGTCAATCGGGCAATCAATCGCCTCCCGCGGAAATGGCTTCAGTCGCGCGGCCGGCAAAGATATCGGCCAATAAGCCGCACGATGACGGCTTTATCATTGGAAATGGCGACTTGCTGGCCATCAGTGTCTGGAAGCAACCAGACATTTCCAAGTCAATTCCGGTGCGCTCCGATGGAAGAATTTCGCTGCCGCTAATCGGTGAACTACAAGCCGCCGGACAGACTCCCTTGGCACTTGAAGAGGAAATCACCAGCAAACTGCAACCCTATCTTGCGGAACCCGATGTCACGGTAATAGTGGAGCAGATTAATAGCGAAAAATTCAACATCTTGGGAAGGGTAACAAAGCCGGGTTCATACTCGCTGACAAATCCAACGACAGTTCTGGATGCAATTGCACTTGCCGGCGGCTGTCGGGACTTTGCCAAGCACAAATCAATTTATGTTCTGCGCCGCAATCCGGATGGCAGCGAGACCCGATTCCCTTTCAATTACCAGGACGTGATCAAGGGAAAGAACACTGCGCAGAACATAACCCTGCAACCGCGTGACACGATTGTTGTCCCCTAGAGCAGACATGTTGGCCCGAGCTTGGTTTGGATTTTTGTTGCTAGCGTGCACCTCGGCATGGGCCCAGGTGGACAGGAATGACACGGAGATCGCTACCGATTCGACTGAGGAAGTACAACTGCAAGTACCCCCGCCAGTCAGCGTGCAGGATTATCCGTCTGAATTCGCCGGCGAAGCCGAGTCAAATTATTTGCGTGCTGGCTTCACCATTACTAGTGCATACTCCAACGATATCTCGGGCGGCGGCGGCTCCAACCCTGTAGGCGGCATGAGCTACTCGATTTGGCCCTCGCTTGCTCTCGATAAAACGACTCCTCGCTTGCACCTAATACTCAATTACAGTCCTGGCTTTACGTTCTATCAGCGCGCGAGTGCTTACAACCAGTTCAATCAGAATTTCGTTTTGAATCTCCAGTATCGCCTAAGTCCTAATTTGACTCTCAACCTGCAAGATACGTTTTCCAAGACATCCAACGTCTTCGATCAGCCCAATCCCCTATCCGCTACCGTGGTTTCAGGGTCAGTATCGACTCCGCGTGTTGCCGTCATAGCTCCGGTAGCCGACCAACTCAACAATGGGACAAGCGCGCAGCTCACATATCAGGTCAGCGCCGATGGAATGGTCGGAGCGACCGGGACGTTTGCCGAGATCTACTACCCGAATCAAGCGCAAGCTTCAGGCCTATATAATTCGCATTCAGAGGGAGGGTCTGCCTTCTACTCGCGTCAACTCTGGGACAAGTACTACATAGGCGGAACTTACCAGTACCAGAACACGCTATCATACCAGGCTACAGCACCAAGCACGCAGACGCAGACTCAGACGATTTTTTTCTTTCTCAGTGTTTACCTCCAGCCCAGGCTCTCGTTATCGGTTTCTGGCGGACCGCAGCACTATAAAGCCACCCAGTCGCCACTACTGACGTCGCAATCATGGTCGCCAATGACAATGGTTAGTCTTGACTGGCAAGGGGAGCGAACCACTCTTGGAGTTGGCTACTCGCGGATCGTCACCGGTGGAGGTGGATTGAGTGGAGCATACCATTCGAATACGGCAAGCGCTTCAGCAACGTGGCAAGTAAACCGCGCTTGGAGTACGGGAATATCAGGAAGTTACGGGAACTATAAGACACTGACTCCATTATTTCTTCAATCCAGCCCTGGCGGCCACACGATATCAGGAACGGCGTCAGCCCAGCGCTTACTGAGTGACCATCTGAGTTTACAGTTCGGATACAGCTGGATACACCAGGCCTATGCAGGAATTCCGGCAATATCCAGTAACCCGAATGTCAACCGCGCCTTTATCTCCATCAACTATCAGTTTGCAAGGCCGCTGCAAAGATAGCCATGCCGCAAAATATTCAACCGCAAGCTCCGGAGGGGCTCAATCTCCAACACTATCTGGGGATAGTTCGTCGCCGGCACATGCATTTCTTGATCCTAATGTTTCTCGGTTGGCTTGCGGTTTGGGGAGCGAGCTGGGTTTTGCCGGCGCGCTACAAGTCGAGCACACTGATTTTGGTGGAACAGCCCACCATGCCAAGGGACTTCGTCGCGCCCAACCTGAGCGAGAATTTGCAAGAGCGACTGCAAAGCATTACTCAACAGATCCTCAGTCGTTCCCGTCTCCTGCAAATTGCGAATGAGCTGAACCTCTACCAAAGCGAGCGAAGCCGGCCGTCGCCGGATGAGATTGTCGAGCGGATGCGCAAGGAGATCGAGATCGAGCTCGTGCGCGGTGGGGACAACCGCATTGATGCGTTTAATGTTTATTACTCAGCCCATGATCCGTTGGTCGCTCAACAAGTCACAAGCAAACTGACGAATCTCTTCATCAATGAAAACCTGGAAGTACGACAGCAGGAATCCGAAGGTAATACTAAGTTTCTCGAGAACCAACTGGAAGCGGCTCGGCAAAGCTTGGAGGCGCAAGAAGAAAAAATTCGCGAATTCAAGGGACAGCATGTTGGAGAACTTCCAACTCAGGTCGGGAGCAACGTTCAAATATTGAGTGGACTACAATCGCAGCTGCAGGCGGAATCCGAGGCACTCAACACGAGCAAGCAACAGCGTGTTTATTTGGAGGCGCTGCTGAACCAATACCGGACGCTCCAGGGACCACCCGGGAGTCCAGAGAGTGCCGGGACGGGGCTGGAGGCTATTGATGCGAAGCTTGACAAGCTGAAATCGGAATTGCGCGATCTCAGTTCTACTTACGGGGAGAAATACCCGGAGGTCCGTAAGGTACGAGATCAGATTGCTAAGACTGAGGTGCAGCGCGACCAGCTTCTGGCGGACATGAAGGCTAACAGTAATAACACTCGGCCGGACGCAAAAGTGGTTGCTCCTGCTCACGATGGTAGCGCGGTCAAAGACCCATCGCTAATGCCTCAATTGCAGAGCCAGTTGCAAGCTAATCAGGCCGAGATTAAGAACCGCGAGCAAGCGATCGCCGTACTTACGTCAAGAATCAACGATTACCAGGCCCGTCTGAATCAAGAACCCATACGCGAGCAACAACTTGCAGATCTGACGCGAGGCTACGATCAATCAAAGGCGTCTTACGACGAGCTGCTAAAGAAGAAGAATGACTCGGCGATGGCAACCAGCATGGAGCTGCTTCAACAGGGTGAACGCTTTCGAGTCCTTGATCCTCCCAGTTTGCCTACGAAGCCCAGTTTTCCCAACCGCCTGAAATTCTGTGGCATAGGACTGGCTGTGGGAATGGCGCTCGGAGCAGGCGTGGTTTGGATCTTCGAGATGATGGATGATCGGGTATACAACGAATCTGAACTGAGAAAGCTGTTGCCGGTAGCAGTCATTTCGGAGTTGCCGATTATCGAGCGGTCCAGTCAAACGAAAGAGTCGACCAGAAGAAAGCCTGGCTCGGATGGACAACGGCAGCTGTGGTCTTCGCGGTTATCCTTGCGGGATCCGCGCTTAGCTATCTTCGAGGCTGATTGCACCCCTGATGTACAAAGCCTTCTACAATCTAAAGCGCAATCCATTCGATATCATTCCGGATCCGTCGTTCCTCTTTCCCACCCCCAGACACAATGAGGCTATGGCGGCACTTTATCACGGAGTACGAGCGCACAGAGGCTTCGTCGTGCTCACTGGAGAGGTGGGTACAGGAAAGACGCTCTTACTTCGCTGTTTGCTTGAATTATTCAAGAAAAGTAATGATGTTGCATATGCATATGTGTTCAATGGCCGCCTGTCGCCGTGCGAGTTCTTGCAGTATGTGGCGACTGACTTCGGGCTTTCCGTTTCAGGAAAAAATAAGAGTGAGATTCTTCTTGATTTTAGTAGCTACGTGATCGACCGCGGTACGAAGAATCTAACCACCGTTCTGATAGTCGACGAGGCGCACCATCTGTCGGCGGAGATTCTCGAGGAAATTCGCCTGTTGACTAATCTGGAGACAGCTCGCCATAAATTGTTGCAGATCTTGCTGGTTGGACAGCCAGAGCTCGATGACACACTGGATTCGCCGACGTTGAGGCAATTGAAGCAGAGGATCGCCCATCGCGCGCAGCTCACGCCGTTGGATGAGAATGAAACAAAGGGCTACATCGAGCGGCGCCTGCAGATCGCAGGAGCAGGCTCGAATGGGGATTCCCTATTTCCTCGGGCCACCAGTGCAAGCGTGTATCGCCATTCTCATGGTATTCCTCGGTTGATTAACACGATTTGCGATAACGCACTTATCACCGCGTACGCCCGGAAGATAAAAAGCGTGACTCCCGAGATCATAGAAAGCACCGCTGCGGACCTTCGCTTGGATGTGGTACATATCCCTCAAGCGGACGAGGCAGCAGAGTTCGATGAGACATTTGCCCGGCGCGCCTCGAAGACCTTGCTTGAGTTGTTTGCATATCTGAAGAAAACGCCATCGCGAGAGGCGGAGCATGAACGGCCATAACACCCTGGGTCAGCAAACATGAGCCAAATATTTGACGCATTGCAGCGAACCGAGACGGAACGTTCGGGGATTGAGTTGTCGGCAGCGAGAGAATTGTTGCAGGTTGTAGAGCGGAACGCTAAACAATCCGCAGCTCCGAGCGAGCGTCACAAAACGAGCCTGGCCCCTGACCAGTTCGGACAGTTCCAGACGGCACGGGTGCTCTTATCTCCCCAAAGCAAACTCGTATGTAGCACCGATGTGGAGAGTCTGGCAGCGGAGAAGTTTCGTTTTCTCGGTGTTCGCCTGAGACATCTCCAACAAAAACGCCCCGTAAAATGCATATTGGTTACCAGCTCCGTGGCCGGGGAAGGAAAGAGTACGATCGCAGGGAACCTGGTGTGCGCTCTGGCAGCGAGCAAGCAGCAGAAGGTTCTGCTATTGGAAGGTGATCTCCGGCGCCCCTCGTTAGCTGTGCAATTGGGCCTGGGAGAACTTCCAGGCCTCAGTGAACTCTTAGAAGACGACTCGGACCCGGCGATGAATATATACCGGCTTGAAAGTCTGGGCTTCTGGATCCTACCGGCCGGCAAAGCATTAAGAAACCCCTTGGAGATTCTGCAGCAGGGAAAACTCTCTACGCTTGTGGATCGCCTGGAAGCCGCATTTGACTGGATTGTGATTGACTCTCCTCCGGTACTACCGCTCGCCGATACCAGCATCTGGATGCGCCTGGCAGACGCGGTACTCCTCGTGACACGGCCAGGAACGACCGCGAAACGACAGCTGCAACGAAGTCTGGAAGCAATCGAGCAGTCCAAACTGCTCGGCGCCGTGCTCAATGGTTCTAAAGAGGCGGTTGCCAACAACTACTATTATTACTCGGCTCGTTCCGCTACCCCGCAGAAGGCGAGTCTTCACGCAAAATAAACAATCCGAACCTGGCCTTCTTTTTCTATTGATCATCGCTTCACCTGCCAACGGGTAGCGTGACAGATCTCCCCTCATACCGCACAAAATCAGAACCCGCGCACGTTCCAACAGCGAAGCGCCGAATCTGCGGAGGATGTTGTGACCCTACAAAACTCGGGTAATGGTTCGAGCCAGGATTCTCGCCCATGGAAGCCGGTTTCCGTCGCAGAGCGCGAGATCCTGCAGGAAGAGGCGTTTAAGCGAATGATCGCTATCGAGCGCAAGAGGACAGAGCGTTCTGCCAAGCCGTTTCTGCTTATGCTGCTGGAGACCGGAGAGCATCAGAGCGGCGAAAAGAACGGCAGAGTTCTTGCCAATGTCATATCCGCTTTGCTGCCCGCCACAAGGGAAACCGATGTCATCGGGTGGTATAAGAACCAGTCGTCGGTGGGGGTGATGTTTACTCAGCTCGTCATTCTTGACCAGAATTCAATCCTGAGCGCAATGCTGACTAGGGTGGGCGGCATTCTCCGGGACAATCTGACCTTCGAGCAATTCAATCAGGTCAGCATCTCGTTTCACTTCTTCCCTGACAGGTGGGATTATGACCTACCCCAGCGGCCGAGTAATCCGACGCTGTATCCCGATCTGCCGAGAGATGACAAAGTCACGCAATTCTTTTCGGTGACAAAGCGATTAATGGATATCGTCGGCAGCGCGCTGATACTTGTCATTTTCGCTCCTGCCTTCCTGATCATCGCATTGTCCATTAAAGCGTCGTCGAAAGGTCCGGTGTTATTTAAGCAACGGCGAGTTGGGCAATACGGTAAGCCCTTCATGTTTCTTAAATTCAGGTCGATGTATGTCGGCAACGATTCCAGCGTTCACCGAGAATATGTGACGCAATTGATCGCTGGCGAGGCGCAGCGCAATCCATGCAACAACAATGGCGACGGGATTGGTGTCTACAAGCTTACTAACGACGCCAGAATCACGCGAACAGGGGCATTCTTGCGGCGGACCAGCCTAGATGAACTTCCGCAGCTCTTGAATGTGCTCATGGGGCAAATGTCGCTGGTCGGACCGCGCCCTGCGATTCCGTACGAAGTAGCGGCCTACCAAACGTGGCACCGGCAAAGAGTCTTAGAAGTGAAGCCGGGCATTACTGGACTCTGGCAGGTAAATGGTCGATGCAGGGTCAAGTTCGACGAGATGGTCCGCTTGGATCTCAGGTATGCCAAAACCTGGTCGCCCTGGCTCGACATGAAAATCCTTTTGCGTACTCCCCGAGCTGTGCTCGTGGGGGAAGGGGCGCATTAAAGGGACACCCGCTTCGGCTCCCTCGCCAGTTCGCTGCAATCAAGGAGGCACCATCCTTTCCATGGAAAGTAACATCGCTATCTACCCCGCTGCAGATTTGCCAACTGGTCTGGTCTCGGAAGGAAGTAAGAATATGGTGAATTTTGGGGTGATTGGCTACGGCTATTGGGGTCCAAACATTGTCAGGAATCTTGACGGTTTGGAAGGAGCCACTGTCCTGGCTATTTCTGACAATTCCGCAGCCGCACGACATCGGGCGCAAAAAGCAACCCACGGAATCAAGTTAATGGCTGACACCAGCGAGATGATCTCGTCGCCAGAAATTGACGCAGTTGCGATAGTAACCCCAGTCTGGACGCACTTCGAGCTTGCTAAAGCCGCCCTTGAGAACGGCAAGCACGTTTTCGTAGAGAAGCCTTTCACAAGCAACACGGCCCAGGCGGAAGAACTGATCAACCTTGCCGCCAGAAAGAACCTCCAGATCATGGTGGATCACACCTTCCTGTTCACCGGGGCGGTAAGAAAGATCAAACAACTCCTTGAGGAGGGGACGCTAGGCAAACTGTATTATTACGACTCGACCCGCGTGAACTTGGGACTTTTTCAGCACGACGTAAACGTTATTTGGGATCTTGCTCCTCATGACCTGTCGATCATGGATCACCTCATCGAGGGCGATGCCGAGGAAGTCGTCGCCACGGGTCAGACCCACCTGAACGGGCACGAGGATGTCGCTTTTATCACGCTTTATTTTCCCAACGAGGTCATCGCGCACATCAACGTCAACTGGTTATCGCCAGTAAAAGTCCGCACGACCTTAATCGGCGGAGAAAAGAAAATGCTCGTCTGGAATGATCTGGAGGCTGACGCGAAAATCAAGGTTTACGACAAGGGCGTGCAAATTACAAGTCGTGAGGGCCTGTATAACCTGCTTGTTAACTACCGTTCAGGGGACATGTGGGCCCCGCATCTGGAGCAGGTTGAGGCATTGCGCCTGGAGTTAGCCTACTTCGTCGACTGCATCATCAAGAGTCAAACTCCGTTCAACGATGGCGTAGCTGGCTTGCGGGTCGTCAAGATGCTAGAGGCCGCAGACCAGTCTCTTCGCAACCGCGGTGCAGCGGTGCATATCTAATTGCCCTTTTCGGCTTGACAATCGTGGGGGCTTCTGCTTCACACGGTTCCACGGAAAACACTACGACGACGCGGCAGGGATGACCAATAATTCATATATCTGTATAGCACCAGACGTAAAGCTTGGTCGGGATGTGAAGTTGTCCAAGTTCATCAATCTCTATGGCTGTGAAATTGGAGATGAGACAAAGATCGGCGCATTTGTCGAGGTGCAGAAGAACGCCAAAGTCGGCAAGCGATGCAAGATCTCGAGCCACAGCTTTGTTTGCGAGGGAGTGACCATCGAGGACAATGTCTTCATCGGTCATGGGGTGACGTTCATCAACGACAGTTATCCGCGCGCGACGAGCGCAGAAGGCAAATTACAGACCGAGGCCGACTGGAAAGTGGAACGTACTGTAGTCAAGGTTGGGGCTTCAATTGGCTCTGGTACCACCGTCCTTTCTAGGCTAACGATCGGAGAGAACGCAATCGTGGGGGCAGGAAGCACCGTCACTAAAGACGTACCCGAGAATGCGGTTGTCGCTGGGAACCCCGCAAAGATATTGAGATATCTCGCCGGCAACAACGGCGAAAGCGACCTTGAACAATCCAAGAGAAGTAGTATACCCGCCAACCACGGGCCTTTCGCCAAGTAATCAAATTGATGACTGGATGCGCCGGGTATAGGTGTCAAGATGGAGGCCAAAGCAATGAGTAATAGTCATATTCCGTTTCTCGACCTGGTTAGTCCGCACTTGGAGATGGAGGAGGAACTAGTTACCGTTTTTCGAGCCGTGCTACGCTCTGCTGCATTCATTGGAGGTAGGGCAGTTCAAGATTTCGAAGATGCATTCGCAGAGTACTGTGGGGTCAACCATTGTGTTGGCGTGGGCAGCGGAACAGATGCGCTGCGGTTCGCACTCATGGCTTCAGGGGTCAGCCCCGGGGAGGGCGTACTCACAGTAGCGAACACATTCATCGCTACCACCGAAGCCATTTCGCAGGCTGGAGCGCAGCCGGAATTCATAGATATCGATGAGCAGACCTACAATTTGGATCCCGAAAAGCTCCGCGAATACTTGACGACGAAGTGCGACCTGGATCGGCTTACAGGAAGACCGGTTTCACGCCGGACCGGTCGACCGATTTCGGCGGTTGTGCCTGTTCACCTGTACGGACAACCGGCTGATATGGATCCGATCCTGAAACTGGCCGACGCTTACAATCTCATTGTCGTGGAAGACGCGTGTCAGGCCCATGGAGCCGAGTACTTCTCGCGAAAAAACAAACGCTGGGAAAAAGCCGGATCTATTGGGAAAGCAGCAGCCTTCAGTTTCTATCCGGGCAAGAATCTGGGTGCTTGTGGTGAGGCTGGAGCAGTCACCACCAACGACGCGGAGCTAGCGCAGAGAATACGAATGCTCCGCGACCACGGCCAAGCGGAAAAATATTACCACGACATGGAAGGTTACAACGGCAGGCTAGATTCCATTCAGGCGGGAATTCTCGGATTAAAGCTAGACCACTTATCAGAATGGAACAGTCAACGGCGGAATAGAGCAAAGACGTACGGGGAACTGCTCTCAGGAGTCGATGGGTTGGTTCTCCCGTTCGAGCCGTTGTGGGCGCAACCCATATATCACCTCTATGTTTTGCGGGTACAAGATCGGCAGGGGCTCCAGAGCGATCTGAAAGCAGTAGGCATAGGCACGGGTATTCACTATCCAATCCCGCTTCATTTGCAGAAAGCCTATCGCACCCTCGGTTACAGCAAGGGAGACTTGCCAGTCACAGAGAAAATCGCATCTGAAATTCTCTCATTGCCGATGTACCCACAGCTCACAGCTGTCCAGCAGGAGAGTATTGTCGAGGCGGTGAAGAATAGCGTTATGATCGTGGCTAATACTGCTTCGGCCGCGGCACGATGATCCGGCTGCTTTCTTTAAGTGTCTCATGCATTCTGAAGCACAGCAGTAGGTGCTTAAACCAACAGCATAAGCTGACCATGGATGTTTACACGATTGATCCCACAAAGGATGAGCGCTGGGACGCACTTCTCCAGAAGCACACGGAAGCTTCCGTCTTTCATACTGGCGGTTGGCTTGAAGCATTGCGACAGACCTACGGCTACAAACCAGTTGCCTTCACAACTTCGCCTCCGGGGAATCCGTTGACCAACGCTCTTCCTCTTTGTCAGATCTCTAGCTTGGTGAACGGGAAACGCTTGGTCTCGCTGCCATTTTCGGATCACTGTGAACCGTTGGTTGACAATTCGGAGGAACTAGCCGGTCTATTGACCTACTTACAAGGCAAGGTCGACCGCGAAAAGTGGAGTTACATCGAAATCAGGCCGTCAAACCCCCGGTTACCCGCACTCCCAGGCTTCAGAGAAAGCGGAACGTTTTTCTTCCACAAACTGGATTTACGGCCGAGTTTGGATGCAATATTTCACGCCTTTCATAAGGATTGTGTACAGAGAAAAATTCAGCGGGCCGCAACGAGAAGATCTTACTTACCAAGAAGGAAGATCAGAGCTGTTGGTAACTAAGTTCTACCGCCTTCTTCTAATGACGCGCCGCAGGCACGGGCTACCGCCCCAACCGATCCAATGGTTTCGAAATCTTGTTGCTTGCTTGGGCGACAAAGCCAAGATTCGAGTAGCGTCCAAGGGTGGGCGCCCGGTTGCTAGCATTGTCACCCTGCGTTACAAGAATACGCTTGTTTACAAGTATGGCTGCTCGGACCATAGGTTCAATAAGCTGGGGGGCACACAGCTTTTGTTTTGGAACGCGATCCAGGATGCCAAGAATGATCAGCTTTCTGAATTGGACCTGGGCCGCAGTGACCGTGACAATCCCGGCCTCCTACTGTTCAAAGATCGGTGGGGCGCAGCTCGGACGCGCTTGACTTACTTCCGCTATCCCGCGAGGACTATCCGCAATAATGCGGGCCGCAGGCGAACCCAAATGCGCAAGTACATCTGGTCCCATGCACCTAGCAGTGTGCTGGCTGCTGCGGGCAGGGTGCTCTACAAATATATGGGATAGTGCACCGCCAGCCTGGTGCGACGCCGACGACCGCTATCCAACAGCGATGAGTTCTACCTGCACAATCCGACCGGGGATGACCGCTGAAGTCCAGCCACGAACCCTTCAAGGCAAGAAAGTCTGGATTGACCTTGACAATTCACCCCATGTCCCCTTCTTTGCGCCGATCATCGAACAGCTCCAGAGACGCGGCTGTACGCTACTGGTCACAGCGCGGGACTGTTTCCAGGTGTGTGAGCTGGCCAATCTCTTTGGCATCGAGTACAAGCGGATCGGGCGTCACTATGGCAAGGTTAGGGTTCTCAAGTTGGCTGGTCTAGGTGTGCGCGCTCTTCAGTTGGCGCCCGCGGTTTTGGGGGAAAGGCCGGATTTGGCTCTTTCCCACGGATCTCGGGCGCAACTCTTGGTCTCTGCCCTGGCGAGAGTGCCCTCGGTTGTGATTGTTGACTATGAGTTCGCGAGGGGTCTGGTCTTGATGAAGCCAGCCTGGGTGATGGTTCCCGAAGTAATTCCCGACGCCGCAATTCGATTCGACCCTAGTCGCATCCTCAGGTACCCAGGGATCAAAGAGGATGTGTATGTGCCCAGATTTAAACCCGACCCGGCTATAAGGGCGTCTCTGGGCCTTAATGGGAAAGACCTGGTGGTGACCGTGCGTCCGCCGGCTAACGAAGCTCACTATCATAATCCGCAGAGTGACGAGCTCTTCGCTGCCGTAATGGATCTTCTCAGCCACAATCCTAGTGCCAAGGTGGTCTTGCTACCGCGCAACCGGAGTCAGGAAATTTCTCTACGCAGCTCATATCCGAACTTGTTTGCCACGAGGAAACTGATCATTCCGGAGCACGCAGTGGATGGTCTAAACCTCATCTGGTATTCCGATCTTGTCATCAGTGGCGGTGGCACCATGAATCGCGAGGCGGCCGCATTGGGGGTACCCGTCTATAGCATTTTTCGAGGAAAGATTGGAGCTGTGGATCGATATCTGGCGGATACTGGCCGACTAGTGCTCGTAGAGAGTGTCGACGATGTACGAACCAAGATCGTACTGGATCGACGGCTTCGCCCAGCCGAGCCGGAGAGCCGCAGCAGTGCCGCCTTGGCTGCAATCGTCGATAACGTCGTGGCAATCATGGAGTCTGCATGCCCAGCGCCGCAGTACAACGTCCGATGACAAACAGCCGCACTGCCGAAACCATCGATATGTGTCTGACTATGGCCAGTCCGGACACCGATCAGTTCTGCGAGATTGCACTCCAGGGGCTGATATCGATGTTCGACGCCAAAAGCCAATTGTTCTGCTTTCGGCTGAAGCGAACCCGCCATGGGTTGGTTCGAGAAGGGCTCTCTCATCGGTACACCATCATCGCGCTTCTCGGGCTTCACCGACTTGCGGCTGCGGGCCTGCGTTCTCCCATCGACGTTAGACCTGTGCTTGATTCCCTTCTTCGCGACTACTCTTGGATAGATAACCTGGGAGATGTTGGTCTGCTTTTGTGGTTGTGCGCATTGGTCTCGCCTGAACGTCTAATTGAGGTTCGCTCTGGTGTCAGCATGGATACTGCACTGGGCCGATTTCGGGGTGCTCGTCAAGGACATACTATGGAGTTGGCGTGGTTCTTATCTGGTCTTGCCCACGCAGCCCTCGCTAACCCGCAACAACTCCCGGACTTGGCAGACTTGTCTATGAGTACTTGCTGGTTGCTCACCAACAACCAGGGCGACCAAGGCATTTTCGGACACATGGCCAGTAAGGGAAGCCTTGCTGGCGCGCTCAGAGGACGCATCGGAAGCTTTGCTGATCAGGTATATCCCATTTACGCGTTGACCAAGTTCGCCGAGGCATACGGGCTTCAGACCGCTCTTGATAGAGCACGGAATTGCGGCGAGGCAATTTGCCGGGCGCAAGGCCCTCAGGGTCAGTGGTGGTGGCTGTATGACTCTTCGACCGGTAGAGTCTTTCAAAAGTACCCTGTCTACTCCGTGCATCAACACGGCATGGCTCCGATGGCTCTCTTTGTGGTGGAGAGGGCCACCCAAATAGATTTCAGCAGCTCGGTACATAAAGGGCTGTCATGGATAACAGAGAGCAACGAACTAGACATCGATTTACGGGATCCGGCTTCGGGGGTAATCTGGCGGTGCATTTGCGCGAAGAAACGGTACAACGCTTATCTCAGGGGACTCTCGAGTTTGTTGGGGTACCACGCGCACACAGAGTCAGTCAGTGATCTGATGGTCAAGTCCGAATGCTGGTCTTACGAATTGGGATGGCTGCTCTACGCCTTTGCTCGACCGCAGCGAGAGATAACAGCGGCATCTCAACTGCTATAGCAGCAACTACTCCAAAAGACTCCAAAATGAAAATCATGAGCGTTGTGGGAGCGCGGCCTAATTTTATGAAGGTCGCCCCTATCATTGCTGCGATCAGGAAGCATAACGATGGGACTCGAGCGTTGTCTTCTCCTCTGGGAGGCCACAACGCGCCGGCCCCGATCCAACATGTCCTCGTGCACACTGGCCAGCACTATGACCGCCTTATGTCCGACTTGTTTTTCGCGGATCTAAATCTTCCCGCGCCTGACGTCCACCTAGGCGTCGGTTCTGGGTCGCACGCCGTACAGACAGCGGAAATCATGATGAAGTTTGAAGAAGTCCTGCTTCGGGAAAGGCCCGATGTCCTGCTGGTTGTGGGCGACGTGAATTCGACCCTGGCATGCGCCCTGGTCGCGGCGAAGATCTCCGTCGACTCTTCCGGAAGGCGGTCACTCGTCGCTCACGTCGAAGCCGGTCTCAGGTCGTTTGACCGCACCATGCCGGAGGAGATCAACCGCATCCTCACGGACCAGCTTTCGGACTTGCTCTTTGTGACCGAAGAAAGCGGACTGCGCAATCTTGCCCGTGAAGGTGTACCCCCCGAAAAGGTGCACTTTGTGGGCAACACGATGATCGACTCTCTCTTGGCTTACAAGGAAAAGGCGGAAGGCTCCAACATTCTCGACGATCTGGGTCTGCGCGACGGTCTGGCCAACAACGGCTCCGGACATCCCATCACACCCTACGCTTTGCTCACCCTTCACCGCCCCGCGAACGTCGATAGTCGTGACGCTTTCTTGAATATCCTGGAAGGCCTTGAAGAACTATCACGGGAATGTCCTGTCGTCTTCCCTGCCCATCCTAGAACCCAGAAGCGCATCGCAGAATTCGGCCTTGAGCACTATTTCGAATGGAGCCGTGTACGGTACAGCGGTACCAAGGCAGGCGCGGTGAACGGGTCCAGCGGCATTCACATCACGGAGCCGCTGGGATACCTGGACTTTCTCTGTCTCATGAGTAACGCCGATCTGGTCGTCACCGATTCGGGAGGCATCCAGGAGGAAACTACCTGCCTTGGCGTTCCTTGTGTCACCGTGCGCGAAAATACGGAGCGACCTGTCACAGCCACGGTCGGCACGAACATCCTTGCCGGAGTAACCAAGCAAGGCATCCGCGCGGCCATCCGGCGACAACTGAACGCGACCACTGCCAGCACTGTGCCAGAAAAGTGGGACGGCAAAAGTGCTGCCCGCATACTCGATGTAATCAGCAGGGAATACACGAAAAGTGAGCGCCGAATGGCGGCATCTGCGATAGGCGCCTAATGCCAAGGATGAATAATGGAATTTAGGATTCAGAGCAGAGAGCTAGGAGACGTAGTAGTTTTGTTGCCCGAGGTTTTCCAGGATAGCCGCGGGTTCTTCATGGAGACCTTTCGGGAGGACCAGTTCAAAGCACTTGGCCTGCCTTACCACTTTGTTCAAGACAACCATTCGCGCTCAGTGAAGGGGGTCGTGCGTGGCCTGCATTTCCAGTGGGAGCCGCCGATGGGCAAGTTAATGCGCGTTTCGCTGGGAAGCGCATTTCTGGTCGCCGTGGATATAAGGAAAGGGTCGCCCACACTGGGAAAGTGGTTTGGCGTTGAAGTCTCGGCCGAGAACCGGCGTCAGGTCTGGGCTCCAGCCGGTTTTGCGCGGGGCTTCTGTGTTCTCTCGGAAGTCGCTGAGATCCAATACAAGTGTACGGGCCTATACAACAGTAAGGCCGAGTCTGGGATTCGCTGGGATGATCCGGCCATCGGAATTCAGTGGCCGCTCTCTGAGGTCCAGCTCTCGGAAAAGGACCGGAAGGCGCAGACCCTGGCGCAGTGGCTCGCCACGCCGGAGTCCGACAATTTTGGCTATGAACGACCATAAGTCTACAACCCCCTTAAAGGAGATGCCATGAGAATTCTTATCGCCGGTGGCGGCGGCTATGTTGGTTCGGTTCTAATACCGAAACTCCTCGACCGGGGCTACAAGGTGGATGTAGTGGACTTGTTCTGGTTTGGCAATCATCTGCCGCAGCAAACGGGCATCCTTAACAAGGACATCTTTCAGCTCTCGGCGGAAGACCTGGAGCCGCTATGACCAGGTGATCTTTCTGCGGGCTCTCCAATGACCCCATGGCGGAGTACTCGCCGAGCAAGAATTTCATCTTCAATGCCGCTGCCCCAGCCTATCTTGCATACATGGCCAAGATTGCGAAAGTGAAGAGGTTTATCTACGCCTCGTCTTGTTCTGTCTACGGCTACACAGAGAATGAACTCTACGACGAAACCCGGCCCGTCGCCTCGATGTACCCCTACGGCATTTCCAAGCTGCAAGGGGAGCAAGCAGCGATGCAGTTGCTTGACGACAACTTCTCAGTCATCTCTCTGCGCAAGGGAACAATTTCGGGATACAGCCCACGGATGCGCTTCGATCTGATCATCAATACCATGTTCAAGTGCGCGATGAAGAACCACAGCATCACCGTCAACAATCCCTCCATCTGGCGACCGATTCTCAGCATCGACGACGCCGCACCGCGTACATCTCGGGCCATCGAAGCGAACTACAGGATTTCGGGCATCTTCAACATCGCTTCCGGCAACTACACGGTGGGAGAGGTCGGGGACCTGGTGAAAGACAGCGATCGAGGAGCGCCTTCCGATTCGCGTGAACCTCTGCATCAAGCATATGCAAGATTTTCGGAACTACAAAGTGAGCACTGAAAAGGCCAAGAATGTGCTGAGCTTCCATCCGAGCGGCGATGTGAAATCCATCGTGGGAAATCTGATCGACAACATGGATAGATACAAAGGCTGGGACAACCCGATCTATTCCAATATCGAGTCCTTCAAGCACTGGAAAGTAGCGTTGAGATCCATGACATGGTGGGGGCGGCAAGCCGATGAAAGTTGCGGTTATCGGAGCAAATGGTCAACTGGGGACCGATGTTGTCCGGGCCTTCGCAGACAATGGAGATGAAGTCTGTGCCCTAACCCATGCCGACATCGAAATTGCAAATCTTGACTCGGTGCATAGTGCGCTGGGAGGACTGCAACCGCAAGTCATCGTCAATACGGCGGCGATGCATCACGTGGAGAATTGCGAGCTGGAGCCCGAGAGAGCATTTGCCGTCAATGCGCTGGGGCCGATGAACTTAGCCCGCGTGGCGCAGAGATCGGGTCGGTGCTCATGCACGTCAGTACCGACTACGTCTTCGACGGGTGCAAGGGAAGCCCGTACGTTGAGGAGGACGCTCCCCGGCCGCTCAACGTCTACGGGAATAGCAAACTGGCCGGGGAGTATTTTGTCCGCTGCACGACGGAAAGCATTTTGTGGTTCGCACTCTGGCCTGTATGGAAAACGCCCGTGCCGGGCCAAGGGAGGGCTGAACTTCGTTGAGCTGATGCTGAAACTGGCGCGAGGAGCGGGACGAGGTGCGGGTGGTGGACAGCGAGGTGGTTTCGCCCGACTTCCACTGAAGAACTGGCGCGGCAAATCGTCGTGCTTGAGCCGCTCGCGATTGTTACGGGCTCTACCACGCCACGGCAGAGGGCATTGCTCCTGGTTCGAATTCGCCCGCGAGATATTTGCTCTCACCAACACCAAGGTAAGTCTGAAGGTTGCTGCGCCGAATGAGTTTCCTGCCAAGGTGCCTAGGCCAAGCTACTCAGTGCTGGAGAATCGGGCGCTGAAGACTCAAGGCCTGAATAAGTTCGAACCCTGGCAGAACGGTCTTCGCGAGTACCTTGATCAGCGAGTCGCAGTAAGCCTCTAGGTTTCTCATCGCCTGTCCGGTCGTGACCATGGCTCAAAATGTAAAATACGTGATCGTTACTGCCGGCGCGTGATGAAGAAAAGCATATCGAAGCGACCATCGATTCCGTCACTCGCCAGACTATCCAACCGGCAGAGTGGGTCATTGTTGATGATGGCTCCACCGACAGTACCGGGAGCATCAGTCGATCAGTATGCCGCGCAGTTCCCCTGGATCCGCGTCGTACACCGGCCGAATAGAGGATTCCGAAAGTCCGGTGGCGGGGTCGTGGAAGCGTTCTATGAGGGGTACGACACTCTCCAGCATAGTGAGTGGGAATTTATTGTGAAGCTCGATGGGGACCTGACCTTTTCCGAGGATTACTTTGAGAAGTGCTTTGAGCATTTTGACCAGGAACCTCGGCTTGGGATTGGCGGAGGAGAGATTTATCACGACTTGGGTGGAGAAGTTAAGACTCGAAGCGAATCCCAAGTTTCATGTCCGCGGGGCAACGAAGATTTACCGAAGGGCTTGCTGGGAAGCAATCGGCGGGTTATGGCCGAGCTGCCGGGTGGGACACGATCGATGAAGTTAAGGCGAATATGCTGGGCTGGAAAACCAGGGCCTTCGAGGATCTTCATCTTCTTCATCATCGGTCACCGGATCAGCAGATGGGCTGTTGCGCGACCGGGTGAAGCACGGTGTGGCGTGCTACGTCTCCGGATACCATCCCCTTTTGTTGCGGCGAGCTGCTTGCACAGGCTCATCAAGAAACCTTACATTGTTGGCTCTGCGGCAATTTGCTATGGGTTTCTCAAGGGCTACTTTACCCGTGCGCCGCGGGTGAACGACACGCAACTGATCGGGTATGTGCGCGCGCAGCAACTGAGACGCCTCTGCGGGCTGGAGACCATCTGGAGATGACTTGCGGTCTAGTCGGCTCAACGGAGTTGATATGTGTGGAATTTGCGGAAAGCTGAATTTTGAGCAGAAAAGCCGGCGTCGAGCCTGCTCTGATTCGAGCGATGCTGGATACCATCCGGCATCGCGGCCCGGATGATGAAGGGCTCTATCTTGGTGTCCCAAGTGGGGCTGGGCCATCGGCGACTCTCGATCATCGACCTTAACAGCGGGCATCAGCCGCTTTCCAATGAGGACGGCACCGTCTGGATTGTTTTCAACGGAGAAATCTACAACTACCGGGAGCTACGTACTCTTCTCTTGAGCAAAGGCCATGTTTTCAAAACCCAGACCGACACGGAGGTGATCGTCCATCTGTACGAGGAATTTGGGCCCCAGTGCTTGGAGAAGCTGCGCGGAATGTTTGCTTTCGCCATCTGGGATGAAAACGACGAAGACCCTCTTCCTGGCGAGGGACCGGGTTGGAATAAAGCCCCTCTACTATTACATGACCGACGACTCCTTGGTCTTCGCCTCCGAGATCAAGGCGATTCTGGCGGACCCTGCTGTGCGTCGCGAGATCGCGCCCGAGGTCATCGACAGGTTCTTGACTTTCTTGTATCTGCCCGGCGAGGAGACGCTGCTCAAAGGGATCTCCAAGCTGGCTCCGGGACACTATCTGACTGGTTAAGGACGGCAGAGCGGAAATACGGCAATACTGGGATCTTCGGTTCTCGAAGCCTTCGAGTGAGCCAAGCCTTCAGGAGGCGTCGAACCAGCTTGAAAGCCTTGCTGGCGGAAACGGTCGAGCTTCACATGATCGCGGACGTGCCGGTCGGCGTTCTGTTGAGCGGCGGAGTGGATTCCACGGCCGTGCTCAGCTTCGCTGCCGAGAGGACCGAGAAGGAGATCAACAGTTACACCGTCGGCTTCTCCGACCCTGGAGTTGCCGACGAGCGGCCCTATGCCAAACTAGCGGCGGAAGCTTTCGGCAGTCGGCATCATGACATGACCATATCGGCGGCGGATTTTGCCGACTTTATGCCCCAATACGTCTGGCACATGGAAGAGCCGGTCTGCGAACCGCCCGCCATTGCCATGTATTACGTTTCGAAGCTGGCCAAGAACTATGTCAAGGTACTTCTTTCGGGAGAGGGTGGCGATGAGGCCTTTGCAGGTTACAGCAATTATCGCAACCTCCTTTGGCTTGAACGCGTCAAGCAAGCGCTTTCTCCTCTGAATGGCGCCGCCGCCTGGGGGCTCTCGCTCGCCAACTCGTATCTGCAGTCGCCACGGGTCGCAAAGTATCGTGCCCTTAATGAAGGCCCAGTTCCCCGATTACTACTTCAGCCGCACCTCAAACCCGTACCGCTACTCGGAAACGGACTGGGTAAGTTGTACTCTACCGATTTTGCTCACTCGATTGACCGCGAGCATAGCCTCGAACCCATGCGCCGGCTGCAGGCACATGTCCGGGGCCAGAATACGCTCGACGCAATGCTCTATATCGACACCAAGACTGGCTGCCCGACGACCTGCTGATCAAGGCCGACAAAATGACGATGGCCAACTCGCTTGAACTCCGCGTGCCTCTGCTCGATCACAAGATTCTGGAGTTTGCCGCTGCCCTGCCCTCCAGCTTCAAGGTTCACGGCTTCACCACCAAGTACCTTGCCAAGAGGCTCTGGGAAAACGGGTTCCCAAGACGTATCCTTGATCGCCGCAAGGCTGGCTTCCCGGTTCCTTATGAGTCCTGGCTTCGGAAGGAACTGCGGGGCTGGGTGCATGATGTTCTGTTTGACCGAACGACCACGAACCGGGGCTATTTTGCCGCCCCGCCGTCCGGGAGTTGCTGGCCCGCGACGAGGCTAGAGGAGGATACTCCAAGGAAATCTTTTCGCTGGTTACGCTCGAGCTTTGGCACAGGACGTTTCTGGAGCAAAAGCAAGTCGTCCTAAACTAGGATCCAGCTTATGGCCGACGATGCCTCTGGAAGTTCTGATTACTCGACAATTGTTTGGCACACAAACGCCGAAGCCATCAAAAGCGACTCGCCGACAGGTGTCAAGTTTGTTTGCCGAGTAACCAATATGAAGGCGGCAGTCGACAGGCCGTCCGCTCAATTTAGCTGCGGGAACACTTTGGCGCATGCCGGGCCGTTTCGGGATTGCGCGCACTGCTCGGTCCCTCTTACTCATTGCGGTGCGTCGTCTTTCATGACATCTCAGCCGCGGAGTCGCCATTTACCAAGGGAATGGGCGTAAGCATCACACCCACTGACTTCGAGGCTGCGCTGAAGTTTCTTACCAGATACTACACTCCCGTCCGCTTGCAGGACGTTCTGGCTGACTGCTGATGGCCGAGGCCTTCCGCCGCGAGCGGTACTGGTGACCTTTGACGACGGCTATGCGTCGGTTATGGAGTGGGCGGCACCGCTCTGCGCGCAAGTTTGGTGTGCCAGCTATCTTCTTCCTCAATGCCGCATTTCTCGATAACCATCGCTTGGCTCCGGATAATCTTGTATGCTTCGTGGCCAACGTGCTGGGAATGGAGACCATAAATGCCGCGGTGCGTGTTGTTAAGGGCGCCGACAGCCCCAAACTGAAGTCCCTGGCCGAGGTCTTCTCGCGTTTCTTCCCTGCGATTTCGCTGGCCGAAAGGAAAGTCTTTCTCGAGGCCCTGGCTCACTTGGGAGGGATTAACGAGCACCAGTTGGCAGAGGAAGCAGGCCTGTACCTGACCCGCAAGCAACTTTGCGAGCTGGCGTCTTTGGGTTTCGAGATAGGCAACCACACTTACACTCATGTGCGCTGCAGGTCTTTGACGGCCAGAGGACTTCGTCGAGGAAGTCGACAGGAATAAGGCAGAGTTGGAGACCCTGACGGGAAGGAAAGTGCGGTCTTTCAGCGTGCCCTATGGTTCCTCCGCAGATCTTACCAGCGACTTGGCTGGGGCACCTTGAGTCTTTCCGGGCACGAAGCGGTCTTCCTTAGCGAGAGCGCGGCCAACCCTGGAGGCGCTAACCGGTTCCAGCTTGACAGAGTCAGCATCCATGCCGACAACGACGACACTTTCTTTTTCGAGATTGAAGTCCTGCCTCGGCTTCGCGCAATAAGAAACCAACTTTTAGCTATAGCCGGGAGCTAAAGCCGTAAGGAGAGCAACTTCACCAATCCCGGCATGCACCCGAATACGGATCGTAGCAAGGCAACGCCATGTAAAGTTTGCCGCCTTGCTAACCCGTGCGAAGGATCAATTTACTCTTAGGAGAGCTTCTAGATGACCCGCGACGAATTCCTCTTGGAGATGGACGAGATTCTCGGCCTGCCCGCCGGGACGCTGCGAGGCCACGAAAAACTGGAGGAACTGGAGAACTGGGACTCCACTGCCCTCATCACTCTGATCAGTCTAGCGGAGACCAATAACGGTGTGAACATGTCTCCCCACCAGATCGTTGGCTGCTCGACGGTTGCCGACCTTCTGCGGCTGGCTCAGGTGGACAGCAGCTCTAATGACTGACCCCAAGCCAACACAAACCGATGAGACCTCAGGAGTGCCGCCATCAGGTGGGATCGGCCGTGAATCCGATCTCCTGGCTTTGTCCCAGGAAGAGCTTGTCGATAGAAATGCTCGATCGTCATCGGAAGCAGTGGGCCAATCCATCGCAAGCCCCGGTCCTCGGGTAGAGGAGGTTTCCATTGGCATCAGAGACTGAACACCTTGCGATTGGGAGGTTCCGAAGAGCTCTGCAATTTCCTATTGCGGTGGCGGATATCCTGCTGAAGCGCCAGACGCTGAAGAAGGAGCTGCTCAAACAAACGAATCTCGTCCCAACGCGGATTGCAATTCTTGGCGGTTCCACGACATCGGAAGTTAAGAGCATGCTGGAGTTGTTTCTCCTGGCGCAAGGAATCCAGCCGACGTTCTACGAATCAGGATACAACCGCTACTGTGAGGACGTCCTGTTCGAGAATCCGGATCTGTGGAATTTCAAGCCCGACATCGTCTTTATCCATACCACTTGGCACAATGTGTCGCAATTTCCCGAATTGCTGGAGGCCGAGGCCGAGGTTGAAAACCGCGTCCGCCGCGAAACGGCCCGGTTTGAGTCTCTTTGGGAGAAAATTCACACAGGAGCTTGGCGCACTCATCATCCAGAACAACTTTGACCTGCCGCGCCTCAGACCACTCGGGAATCTGGAGGCTTCCGAATCGTTCGGCCGCGTGAATTTCTTGTTGAGGCTGAATGCCGAGTTCGCGAGCTATGCCCGCAACCACTCGCGTTTCCTAATCAATGACATCCTCTACCTTTCCGCGCAAGTGGGCCTAGCCGCGTGGGTAGACCACAGCTACTGGTATAACTTTCATATGGCCTTGAGCCCGACAGCTACGGTGGCCCTGGCTCACAATGTTGCTGGGATTGTTAAGTCGGTTTACGGAAAATCCAAGAAGTGCCTCGTCCTGGACTTAGACAACACGCTTTGGGGTGGAGTCATTGGCGACGATGGCGTGCAGAACCTGATTCTTGGTCGGGACCACCCGGTCGGCGAGGCCTTCGTAAACTTCCAACAGTATGTGAAAGATCTGCAGCGGCGGGGCATCATTCTCGCGGTCTGCTCGAAGAACGACGCCGAGAACGCCAAGGAGGGTTTCTCGCACCCGGATAGCATGTTAAAGCTGGAAGATTTCAGCGCATTCAAAGCCAACTGGAATCCGAAGCCTGAGAACATCCGCGAGATCGCCGCAGAGCTAAACATCGGTCTTGATAGCGTGGTTTTCGTCGATGACAACCCTGCCGAAAGGGCTCTCGTGGCGGATCAACTGCCCGAGGTGGCAGTGCCGGATGTGGGCTCGGACGTTTCCCGTTTCGCAGAAGTACTCGAACACGAGCGATACTTCGAAGTGGACAAAGCTGGTTCAGGACGATCTCAGCCGCTCAGCCTACTACAGCTCAAATGCCCAGCGAAGCGCTTACCAGGCCGATTTCGGCGACTACGGGGAGTTCCTTGCTTCGCTCGAAATGACCGCGGAGATCGGCCCGTTCCTTCCGGTCTATCTGGAACGAATCACGCAATTGATCAACAAGACCAATCAGTTCAATCTCACCACCAGACGGTATACGAGCGCTGAAGTCGAGGCCATTGCTCGGGACCAGGCTTTCATCACCCTTTACGGACGGCTGGCCGACAGATTTGGCGACAACGGTTTGGTGTCGGTCCTGATCGGGCGGGTATTTGACGAGACGGTCGAACTGGACCTTTGGCTGATGAGCTGCCGCGTGTTGAAGCGCGAGATGGAATTCGCCATGTTTGATGCCTCTGGTCGAACAGTGCCAGGCACGGGGCATCCGCAAGATCGTGGGCGTCTATATCCCGTCCAAGAAGAACAGCATGGTTGCCGGGCACTATGCCAGCCTCGGTTTCACTCGCGTGGACGGAAGCTCCCCAGACCGCGAGTTGTGGCACTATGACGTGCCGCAATCCTATTCGGCGAGAACGCGCTACATTCGCAGGACCGCGAAAACGCTCCCGGCGGTTGCGAATGCTTAAGAGCGCCGACTCACCTCGCCGATATGTCGCAGGTTCTTCGCTAGTCGGCCATGGAAGCCGATTGACTCAGCCAGAACGGAGCTGCACCATTTGGGTTTTGTGGTGGCATCGATTTCAAAGTCGGTCGAAGAATTCGCTTGTCCATGGGGTCGCGTTGGGACGGGAAGGTGATTCATGATCCCTTACAGCGAGTTCGAGTGGCCTTCTTTAGGCCGTCGATGCACGGAATCCAGTCTTCGAGCTGGTGGAGCCGGCCAGCGATCTTTCGCCAGTGAGCAATTTCCTTAAGAAAGGGGGCGGATTGCACCACGTCTGTTATGAAATCGACGACTTGGAGTCAGGACTTCGGGAAGCGAGAGCCACGGGCTTGGCGATCGTGGCTGCTCCAACGCCCGCCGTGGCTTTTGATGGCCGCAGAATCGCCTGGGTTTGTTCCAGGAGCCGCTTGTTGATGGAATTGCTCGAACGTGACCGAAGTAGCGGATCCAATCAGCTTAGTGCAGGACAACTGAACATGCTCGAACAGTGGGACGCTTGAGGGTGTAGCCGCAGGTTGCAAGAGGGAATCAAACTTCATGCTGGATTCTGGTTGGCAAGTCGAAGTGGATCGTGCAACGCCTGCCGAATGGTCACAGATGCTCGATCTGTTCGACGATGCGAACCTCTATCAGACGTGGTCGTATGGCGGAGTCCGCTGGGGAGAAAAAAACCTCAGCCACTTGGTTTTGAAACGAGGTGGTGAGGTTTTGGGGTTGGCCCAAGTCAGGATTGTTCGCCCGACAAGATTTAAGTTCGGGATGGCGTATCTGCGATGGGGCCCTCTGTGCGAGCGGCGCGGGAGGCCGCTTGATCCTGAGGTTGCCGTCGCCCATGGCCCGCGCCCTGGAGGAGGAATATGTTGGCAAGAGAAAGTTGTTCCTGCGCATCCTGCCCAACGCTTTTGCTGGGATCGCCGCGCGCCGCAGCAATTCAATCCGCCTTTTGCAGGTTCACTCCGGAACCTCTCGTCGCTGACAACACGTACAGGACTTTTGTCCTGGATCTTTCCCCTTCGATTGAGGAACTGCGCAAGAGACTCGACAAGAAATGGCGAAATCAGCTTTCGAGCTCCGAAAAGAACGACCTTAAGGTCGTGGCAGGGAAGCGGGTGCAGCGACCAGTACCGGACTTTCTGTCTGATGTACAACCAGATGCGAAAGCGCAAGACGTTCGAAACCACAGTGGACGTTGAGGAATTTGGCCGGATCCAACAAGACTTGCCAGAGTCCCATCGCATGCGGGTCCTGATCTGCGAGGACAAGGGTGTCCCAGTGGCGGGACTTGTGGCCTCGGCGATGGGTGATTCGGCGATTTATCTGCTCGGCGCGACGAGCGACGACGGGCTGAAGTCAAAAGGCGCCTATCTGTTACAGTGGACCCTGATCAAATGGCTCAAGGAAAACGGCTTTAAGTGGTACGACCTGGGGGGCATCGATCCCGAAGGGAACCCGGGTGTTTATCACTTCAAGAGAGGATTGTCCGGCATCGACGTTACTCAGATAAACCCCTTGGTGGCATGCGACAGTGTTGTGTCTTCTGCAATTGTCAGGGCAGGTCTGGCCATGCATCGCACGGTACGCGTCTGCAAGGGCGCCTTACATTTTGCCCGTCCTCTCAGCCCGCAAGCAAGCAGAAATTAGGTTCAATCCCTTTCTCCTCCACATCCATGGATATCTCAGTTGTCATCGTTGCCTGGAATGCCAAGCACTATTTAGAGTTGTGCCTGGAAAGTCTGGAAAAAGCGCCGCCCCGCCGCAGTATGGAAACCCTGGTGGTTGACAATGCCTCGGCCGACGGCACGGCGGAGATGGTCGAGACCCGGTTTCCCTGGGTTAAGCTCATCAAGAGCAGCGAGAATCTGGGCTTTGCGAAAGGCAACAACGTGGCGATCCGGCAATGCCAGGGACGCTACATCGCCCTGGTGAATCCCGACGTGATTGTTTTTCCGGGCTGTCTGGATGCCCTGGCGGATTTCCTCGACCAGAATCCCAAGGTGGGGAATGTCGGTCCCCGCGTCTTCGAACCCGACATGTCGCAGCAGAGCACGTGCCGGCGATTTCCGACCCTGTGGAACAACTTTTGTTCGGCAACCGGCTTGGCGACGAAGTTCAAGAATTCCCGCTTCTTTGCCGGCGAGCACATGTTCTACTTTCCCCATGACCGGACGATCGACGGTGGATGTCCTGGTGGGTTGTTTCTCCTTTATCCGTCGTGAAGCCTTTGACGCCGTGGGCCTTCTGGATGAAAAGTTGTTCATGTATGGCGATGATGTGGATTGGTGCCGGCGTTGTTGGAAAGCAGGATGGGAGGTGGTTTTCTTCCCCGGGGCGCAGGCGATCCATGACCGGGGCAAAACCACGGCCCCGTATCCCGTCCGCTTTGCGGTCGCGCAACAACGGTCTGTTCTCTATTATTGGTCCAAACATCATGGCTTTTTCGGCCGGCTGGGAATCGGAAGCATCATGTCTTTTCCATCACCTTCTTCGCTACACGCTTTGCGGTTCTCTCCGGCTTGGGTAGTCCCCAGCGACGCGAGCAAAGCGATGTGCGAAAACAGGTAAGCGGCGCCTGCCTGCGGGAACTCTTCTTCGGGGAGCGCTCCCACGCAAGGCCTGAAGAGGCTAGCCTGGTAGCTCATCAGCCATGGGAATTTCCACTGCCATCTCGCGGTTTGCGGACTTATTACAGGCGCAATGGCTTCTGGGCGACAATCCGACGGGCCGGGCTGGCGGCAAAACGGGCCCTGTTTTCGAGCCGTAGCGTCCTGTTTTATTGCGACTTGGCCACGCAGATCGCGCCTCCGGCAGACCTTCCGAGCTTTCTGAAGGTGGAGCGGAAGAAAAGCTCTGCTGAGCTTAGCCCCGAGGATCTGCAAGCGATGACCAGTTTCTGGAATCCCAAGCTGGCCCACCGCAACATGAAAGAGCGATTCGATCTGGGGGCGTCGCTGTGGTTGATCAAGTCCGACGACAAACTGGCAGGTTACGGCTGGACCTTGCAAGGGCAGTACCGTCGAGCCCCATTACTTTCCCTTGGGGCAGGATGATGTCCATCTTTTCGATTTCCACGTGTTCCCCGAATATCGCGGGCGGGGGTTGAATCCTGTCCTTGTCACCCATATCCTGCACAGGTTGGCAACAGCGGGCGCGGGTCGCGCGTTTATTGAAGCTGCAGAGTGGAACCAGGCGCAGTTGTCATCCCTTGCAAAGACTCCATTTCGCCGCCTGGGTTCTGCCAGCAAGTTGACCATTTTTGGTCGCACCATCGTGTGCTGGGCTGAGAACAAAGGTGCAAAGACATAGCAATCGAAAAGCCTTCGTCAATCGCCTAAGGTCCCGTTCACAATTTGAAAGAAATGTAATATTTACACGATGCTGTTACCATATGGTTACTCTCGTAATGTGTCAGTGCCGTAACTGAGGTCGATTTTGGCATTTGTTGTGGCAATCTGTCGGTATGGCACCCGATCTTTATACGGCACCACATTTGACCAACGTTTTCATGGAAAACTTCAGTTCCGTCGACAAGACAATCCAGTGTAGAACACGCGGTGATCGCGGCATCATATTTATTCTGACACTTTGTGTGTTCTCTTTGATTTCCATTAGCGCTTTCGCAACCGGGGGAGCCTGTCCGGCGTCAGCACCAGTTACCGGTAACAATTGTTACTTCATCGCGGCAACGGGTTCCGACGCCAACAACGGGACCAGCGAATCTACTCCTTGGTTGCATGCGCCGGGGATGCCAAACTGCACGGGCAAATGTGCCCTCGTCACTCCAACAGCGGGACAAGGATTCATCTTTCGCGGTGGCGATACCTGGCATTTTGGGAATTCCGCACTTAGTCCTTACACGGGCGGCGCTCTTGATCTCTATAGCTTGAACTGGGGCAGCGAAACAACCTGCGTTTACGAGGGTACACAAACTGGCTGCATCTACTATGGGGTGGATCTGACGTGGTTTACCGGGTCCTCTTGGAGTCGCCCCGTATTTACCGGCGATAACCCTACGTCTACTTCGCTAGTCTCCAGTTGCGCTCACCAAATTCCCGCTACAGGTCGGTATGTCGGAGACAATGTGATGATCAGCCAGTCCCCCAACTCGATCTTGGATAATTTCGAGCTAAAGGGTCTGTGTTCATCCGACTTAAATGTAACCTCCGGGTCGAATGATACCTATGTTGCCGTTCTTACGTCAGGCGTGGCTGGGACCGGAATGTCTATGCTGTTTAACTTATACATTCATGGATGGACCGCCACTACAACCGCCGGAACAGGTAGCAACAACCAGCCCTGTACCTTGATCGGGGGCGGTTATAATGGTCTTCAGTCTTTTGACCACCTGGTCATCGACGGCGCTGACTCAAACCCAGGCTCCTGTGCGTGGGGAACTTTCCCCAGTTTCTACCACATGCGTGACAGCATCGTTCGCTACACCAACCAGGGCGTGGGCCAGTGGTGCCATGATATTCATGACAATATCTTTGAGCACATGTACAACCACAATCCCGGTGCGGGGTCACATACCAACATCCTGGAATGCAACGATGATTCAAATGGGACCGCCCCGTACCAGCCACAGAATACGCCAAATGTTTTCTACAACAACATCGTTCGCCACGATGACGCGAGTTTCGGGCCGGCAGGGCAGGTCCATTTGTGGTTCTGCCCGGAGGGCGTTCCAGAATACTGGTTCAATAATGTTGTCTACGATGTCTACAATGAGAACGTGTGGGACTATGCGGGGCCACCGATCTACGGATGTACTGGCACCGGCGGACAGTACATGTTCAACAACACGCTGGTTGATGTGACCCAGCCCTGCTATGTCTCGAATGTGAACCACGGGGGGCAATATCTTACCGTCCTGAATGAGCACTTGATAAATGCCCCTTTTGATAGTGGCACGATCTCATGCACTGGCCGGACGGATTCCACAAACATAGCAATGTCGGATGCGACAGCTACTTCTCAGGGCTATACCACCGGATCAGGAGGCGGCAGCGGAGCTCCCAATAACTGTGCGAACGACACCACCAAGCCCTGTACGCCGACGGCTTCCGGCAATGGCACCGTTGGGACTGGAGCAAATCACCAAGCTTACTGTACGACGCTGGCTGGCTACACTTCGGAATACGCCATCGGAACTGAGGCTGCGAATGCTTGCAAGTACGGAACGACAGATGGCTGCACCTATGACGCGAGCACGCACACAATGGTCTGTCCAGCGCAAACGCCTGTAGCTCGACCTGCAAGCGGAGCATGGGATGCCGGAGCGTATGAATATGCAGGTGGAGGTTTCCTGCCGGCTCCTCCTACCAATCTGCAGGCCATGCCGCAGTGAACTGGAACAGGAGCGGCGCCGCTGAATTCGTATTTACAGAATGGCACGCGGTGGCTGCGGAGGAGTGGGTCAATCGCGCCGTCGCGTTCGAGGCTCGACCGACTTCCTCAAATCTAAGGGAAGGCCGAGCTACGGTTACTAAACAGTGAAATTTGATTATTTGCTCCTTATACTAATATTCGCCACGACTACAGCCTCTTCGGCTCAATCCTGTTCGGTTACGGAGCAAAATGCGGACTATAGCAGTGAGAATGGCTCATCAAATACCGTTACTCTCACCGCCAATATATATGCGGTTGGTGATCTAGTAGCATTTACCGCCTGGTGTTTCCAGGGATGTACTCCTGTAAGTGTGACATTAGGAAGTCAAACAGCAATTAAAACGACGGTCTCAGGAACGAGCGATTCGCTCACAGGACAAGGATTCATCTATTACATTCTAGCTGCGGCTGCCTCTGGTGCACAAACGATTACCTTTACGGTCAGTGGCACGCACTCGGGTATTCAAACTTCCTACATAGATTTTAGCCCGACTGCAGGGTGCACCTTCTCACACGATGTGGATTCTTCTCTTGGTTCTGGGACTGGCGGGACGGTTAACACACCGTCCATAACCCCGACTCCAGGTGATTTGCTATTTGATTTTACGTGGATCAGCGAGCACATCGACAGTGTAAATTCACCCTGGAGTTGCCCGATTTATAGCGGTCCGGGAGAAACCCAGACCTGTGAATTTGTAAATACTGTAAATGCGGCCGCTTATATTTTAAGCGCCCCTTCTGGTTCAACCGCGAACAACATGACGCTCATTCATTCGAGTGATACTTGGCAGGCATTGATTACGTCATTCTCGATATCGTCGGGATCGGGTGGGCCGGCTCCTCCTACCAATCTGCAGGCTATGCCGCAGTAAAGCTGACTGTTGGTCTCCACACAATCGAATGCCCTGGTCGATCCTGAATCCCGAGCATCCTTAGCCTACAGTCTAAGGGTGCTTGGGGGCGACACGTCCTGCCGATAACCGTTTTCGATGGAACCTCAAAATCTCCGATTTGGTGGTGGCGCGACTGAAACGCTGCTGCATCCGCTGGTGGCGGTGTGGCTGCTGATCGCCATCGTGCTGATCCTTACTCGTCCGCGCGAGAAGGTTATTACAGTTTTCCTATTGTCTTGTTTTACTATCCCGGTCGGACAAGTGGTGGTGTTGGGGGGCCTGCACTTTACAGTGCTGCGCATCCTGATTTTGGCCGTATTGGCTCGGATGGCCGCCTTCCGCGGGTCCTCTTCGGAAGGGAGGTTTGCGGGGGGATTCAACGCCGTGGACCGGGTGGTGGTGCTCTGGACGGTGTCGGCGCTGGTCATCCTTTCTCTCCAGTGGATGAACATGCAGGCGCTGATCCATAACTTAGGGGACTTCGTAGATGCACTGGGCGGCTACTTGGCGGTGAGATTTCTAATCCCCGACGGCGAGGCAATCCGGCGCACGATCAAAGTATTGGCCGCGGTTTGCGTAATCCAGGGCGCCTGCATGATCAACGAGCGAATCGTTCACTTGAATGTATTCGGTTACCTTGGAGGCATTCCGCTCGCGGTGACGATAAGAGACGGGAAGATACGTTCGGAGGGAGTGATGGGCTGTATCTATGCTGGCGTGTTCGCCGGCGCCTTGATTCCCTTGTTCCTCTGGCTGTGGACAGAAGGAAAGTCCCGCATGCTGGCGTGCGCAGGCTGGCCGGGGCCATCGCCATGGTGATCACCTCGAACTCGAGCACGTCGTGGATGGCCATTGCCGGGAGCTTCGTAGGACTTAGCTTCTGGCCTCTGCGCGAGCGGATGCGCCTCATTCGCTGGGCATTCGTGCTCACTTTGGTAACGCTGCACCTGGTAATGAATGGGCCGGTTTGGTCCCTGATCGCCCGCGTGGACCTGACCGGATCCTCCTCGAGCTACCACCGCTATTATTTGCTGGACAACTGCATCCGGCATTTCAGCGACTGGTGGCTTCTGGGATACAAGTATTACAACCTGTGGGGATGGAGCATGTGGGATCTCTGCAACCAGTTTGTAGTCGTCGCCTTGACCGGAGGTCTGTTGACCTTGGTTTTCTATATCGCGATTTTTAGCCGGAGCTTTGGGGCGATCGGGACGGCGAGGAAACAGGTTCATGGGGATGGCGGGCAGGAATGGTTCCTCTGGTGCCTGGGTTCAGCCCTGTTTGCCACTGTCGTGGCTCATTTCGGGATCAACTATATGGCTCAATTGATGATGGGCTTTCTTCCCCTGTTGGCCTGCATTTCCGTGGCAACCTTCGAGGCAACGCAGGCGACGGTTCTAAGCGTGGAGGAGCCGGACCAGGAGCACTTCGCATCGGCTTCCGACGCAATGGAGACTATGTCATGGCTGAAGGCCTGACCCCTAGAAAAAACAGACCGGAAGCGGACCTCAAGGAGAAACCATGAGCGATAAAAACAAGCGCGTGCGGGTCTTGTTCAGTTTTCCGCTCCGGCTGGGCGCAGACAGAATCTGTGGCATTGCCTGGCAGCAGGTGAATGGCCTCGCAGCTGCGGGAGCGGACGTCCTGGTTCTTCCCGCCTCTATTTCCAAACCAGTCCGCCCTGATGTGAGAGTGTCTCCCGACGCTGGCCCGGGGGAACTTGCGGATCCCGTATAAGATCGTAGGAACAATGCGGGCATGTGCGTGGCACGATCAGATTGTTTCTCGTCGCCTCGAGAAATTGGCAGGGCAAATCGACATCATCCACACATGGCCGCTTGGAGCGCCTCGAGACGCTCAAGACGGCCGCGCGACTGGGAATCCCTACCGTGCTGGAAAGGCCGAATGCACACACGGGTTTTGCCATGGATGTGGTGCAAAAGGAGTGTGAGCGATTGGGAGTGACCCTTCCGCCCGACCATGAGCACGCCTACAATGAAGAAAAGTTGCGCAAGGAAGAAGAGGAATACCGACTGGCCACGCGCCTTTTGTGTCCATGCGATTTTGTGGTGAAAACGTTTGTCGATGAGGGTTATCCGACGGAACGGTTGGCGCGTCATACCTACGGCTATGACGAGAAGGTTTACTTCCCCGCCTGCGAACCGCGGGACCCCAAACGCGGATTGACCATGCTGTTTGTGGGAGTATGCGCTGTGCGGAAGGGCGTGCACTATGCCCTTGAAGCGTGGCTTCGATCTGCGGCCTCGAAAGACGGGACTTTTCTCATTGCGGGTGAATTTCTGCCAGCCTATCAAGAAAAGCTCGCGCCGATGCTTTCCCACCCGAGCGTAAAGGTCCTAGGGCATCGGAACGACGTGCCGGAGCTAATGCGCAAAAGCGACATTCTGATTCTTCCCAGCATTGAGGAAGGCTTCGGCTTGGTTATTGCGGAAGCCATGGGCAGCGGCTGTGTGCCGCTGGCCTCCGAAGCCTGCACGGAAATCTGCAGCCATATGAAGACGGGGCTCATGCATCGGGTAGGAGACGTCGAAGCTCTGACCCGGCACATCACCATGCTGCATGAAGATCGCTCTTTACTGGAAAGGTTCCGCGCCGCCAGTCTCGAAGCCGCGCGAAGCGTTACGTGGACTGCCGCGGGGAGAGTACTCCTAGACGTCTATCGCGAAACGATTGCGGCCTACCGAGCAAGTAAAACCCCCGAGAACCTACAATCTCGACGGCCCGTTGCCATCGAGGCGTGAGCCTGTCTTCGCCGTTTCGAACTGCTCGACTGATCCGCCAGAACCCGAGCTGATCAAATCGGAACAGAGCAAGTTTTCATGAGTCCAAAAGTGTCCGTAGTTATCCCGACCTCTGACCGGGCAGGCAAGTGCCGAGACGGCATCGAAAGCGTGTGTCCTATTTGCGGGCATACGGGAGCGCAGGAGTGGCTGCGAGCGCCGGACCGGCTCCACGGCCGGCAGGAACAGTACACTCTGGTGCGCTGCCCCGGCTGTTCACTCGTCTGGTTAAGCCATCCCCCGAAACCTAAAGATATGCATTTGCACTATACGGATGCCTATCACAAATTGATCTCCGCGGGTGGTGAGAACTCGCCCCAGCGCTGGGGGTTCCGCAAAGCAACGCTGACACAATACAAGCGATCCGGTGCCTTACTCGATCTGGGATGCAGCTCGGGGTCTTTCTTGGAGTTCGTGCGCAGCCAATCTTGGGAGCTGTATGGTATCGAGATGTCAGCCGACGGTGCAAGAACAGCCGAAGCAAGAAGCGGCGCTGAAGTGTTTGTCGGGAATATCCTGGACGCGCCCTTCCAGAGGGAAACTTTCGACGTGATTACTTGTTTCGACGTACTCGAGCATCTTTACGAGCCGCGGCGGGTAATGGCGAAAGTTGGCGAATGGCTGAAGCCGGGTGGAATTTTCTATGTATTAGTACCCAACGTGGACTCCGCCGAGGCACGGGTATTTGGAAGCTACTGGCATGGTCTCGAAATGCCGCGTCACCTCTTTCACTACACCCCTGCCTCTCTAGAGTTTCTGGCCGAATCGGCCGGGCTCCGGAAAGTATCGCTTGAAACCTGGCGGAATCCGGCTGTAGGGACTAGCTTGCGCTATGTGGTGGACGATGTTTCCCACGGCGTGGGCATCCGACGGACGCCGACGGCCTACCTTGGCGCTCCGAGCCTGCCCTGGAGAGTGGCGCGGAAGGCGATACGGATGACTGTTTTGCGTGCCCTGCTAGCGATGGCTCCTCTGGTAGGCGGAGGTGAGTCCATCCATGCGATTTTCCGAAAGGACGCCGCACTGTGAAAAGTATCAGGCCTCGCGTCGAAAGTATGCCCGTTTCGACCATCCAGATTATGAACCGGCTCCTGCTGGGTGAGGCGCTCTGGCCAAGGCCGTGCGGTACCGCCGTGGCTAGCAGCTGGAGCCTGACGAGCAATAGCTGTTATCCGATCGCTGGAAATCGAATCTAAGGATCAAGAACGTGCAGCATCCGAATAATCGCCGGCCGTTTGAGGACCCATTGGAGCTGTTTCCGAGGGGACTTACGAAGATGTATAGCATCTGGGTCAGGCAGACGTATCCATTTGCCTCAATAGGGCGTAATGTGTCGTTTCATTTCACGAGTAAGGTGAGTCGGCAACGGGCGTCCAGGATCAGCCTTGGCAATTCGGTAAGCGTGGGCGAGCACGCGTGGCTTAACGTCGCCACTGACGATCCCACTGGGGAGCCCACCATTGTGATTGATGACAATTGCATCATAGCCGTCGGCAGTATCCTATCCGCCAAGAACCGAATCCATTTAGAGCGTGATGTGAACGTCGCCCAGCAGGTCCTAATTATGGACCACAATCACGCGTACGAAGACCTCGAGGTGCCAATCATCGAACAAGGTATTACTGAGGGCGGCAGAATCCGAATTGGCGAAGGATCTTGGATCGGCCATGGGGCAGCCATCCTATGCTCAAGAGGCGAGCTGACGATAGGCCGTCATTGTGTTATTTCAGCCAACTCCGTGGTGATGCGAAGCATCCCAGATTACTCGGTAGCTTTTGGAATGCCAGCAACGAGTAATCAGACAATACGATCCGGAGAAGCGAGCCTGGCGTATGGGTCAGCTTAGGGGCGCAGGCGCGGAAGATCGTGGAAGTATCGTCCAGTTCAGTTCAGTGGACCATGGAGCAGAACTTGTGGAAAAGTCTTAGCGCGTGACCGAAGACGCTTCGCGGGTGTAGTAGATCGGATATCGAAGACGTCCAACCGACATTGCGTTAACAAATGAACATCGCCCAGGCTCGAAACAAGGATGCACCGACGAGCTAAACATCGGATCTCCGAGCAAGCTCTAGGACGAATACCAGATAGACAGAAAGGCAGTTTACCAGGATGAACATTACACAACAGCCGCTGGTTAGCGTCGTCACTCCTGTATACAACGAAGAGGAGTACCTTGCGGAATGTATTGAAAGCGTTCTGGCACAGAGTTATCAAAACTGGGACTATACCATTGTAGACAACTGCAGCACGGACAGATCCCTGGAAATCGCTCGCCGCTATGCCGCAAAGGATCCCCGGATTCGGATTCATGAGAACAAGCATTTTCTGGAGATGTTACCCAATCACAACGTAGCCGTTCGGCAGATCTCTCCGGCAAGCAAATACTGCAAGGTAGTTCTGGGCGACGACTGGATCTTCCCTCGATGCCTGGAAAGAATGGTTGCTGTTGCCGAGAGGTATCCCTCCGTAGGGGTTGTTTGCGCCTATGAATTGTGCGGCCAGCAAGTTCGAATAACCGGCTTGCCTTTGGAGCAGAATCTGGTCGTCGGCCGCGAGGCGTGCTCTCATTTCCTCTTGGACAAGCTGTTGTTATTCGGCTCACAAAACTCCGTGCTCTACCGGGCGGACCTTGTTAGAAACCGTAATCCCTTCTATGTCGAGACAAACATGTATGCGGATTTCGAGGCATGCTTTGCACTTCTCAGGAATTCCGATCTTGGCTTTGTCCATGAAGTCTTGACTTTCTCCAGGCCCCGAGCGCGGTCGATTGGAGCGATCTCTGCGGACATGGGAGCCCACTTCGGAAGCATGCTGGATATTCTATTTACTTATGGCGGGGAATGTCTCACTAATGAGGAGTTTGAGGAATGTCTCGCTGCTAAGTTGTCTCAGTACTACAGGTTTCTTGGCCGACGTCTGTGGGTCGAACGCGATCACGGTTTTTGGTCCTACCATAAGGCAACATTCGCCAAGGCAGGAATCCACTTCAGCCGTGCTCGGCTGGCAAAGGCGGCCATGGGACAGTTGTGCGGAACGGTGCTAGATCCGAAATCGACGGCGGAGAGCATCAGGAGGCTTTTTTCATTGAGGAAAATTAGGAATCGGCAGATGAGAAGAGTGGTACTAGAGGGAAAGGCTAGCCCAAGTTTTGGAACCGACACAGTGGAGGATGGCGGTCAGCCACGTGGTCCCATGCCGAGCCAACAAGATGCTGCTAGCTATTTCGGCAGCTGCAAGAGAGGCGAAATAATCGGAAGCTCCCAGACGGCAGGCGAGCTGAAAGAGTCAAGCGGATTATGAATCAGCCCTTGGCGAAGAGCGGGACAGATGGCAGGGACTATTCCAGTGAACCGTAGGCAGCTGAGGATTGCCTTTTTCGGGCATTTCGGGTCGAGCAATTTCGGGAACGAGAGTACCCTCCGAGCAATGCTCCATCATCTTCGGCGTCTGGCGCCGGATGCCGACTTTAGTTGTATCTGCACCGGTCCGGAGACCGTCGCAACAGTCTACAATGTCAGCGCTGTTCCCAGCCGGGCCGCCGTGGTTAAGCCCTGGGCGCTCCACAGTCCGCCAAGTAGATTGGTGCGAAAACTCGCTGTCGGCATACCAAGCGAGCTATATCGCTGGCTGAAAGGTTTCACAACGTTGCGGCGTACCGACGCGCTGATCATACCAGGAACGGGTTTGCTGACGGATGCCTACACCTTTTTCTATTGGGGCCCGTATGACATGTTCCGGTGGTCAGTTACCGCGAAATTGTGCGGGTGCAAGCTTCTTTTTGTAAGCGTGGGAGCCGGTCCCCTCTACAGTCGTATCGGCAGATTTTTCGTCAAGGCTGCGCTCTCCCTGGCAGACTTTCGCTCCTACCGGGATGCGTCTTCACTGCAATATCTTAAGGGTATTGGGTTTGAGGTTGAAAATGATAAGGTCTACCCGGACTTAGCCTTCAGCTTGCCTACGGCTGCGATACCGGGTGGCGACGACACTAAGTCGGGCAGACCGGTTGTCGGTCTCGGGCTGATGGAATACGCCGGGAAGTACAGCGTCGAGAAGCCGAGCAGCGCCATTTATTCAGCCTACATGGAGAGTCTAGTAGAGTTCGTGAAGTGGCTGTTGGCTCACGAATACAACGTCCGCCTATTGATTGGAGATCTGGCGGACACGCGCGTAACGCGAGAGTTCAGATCGTTGCTGAAGCGGTCGGTGACGCACGACGAAGGGCGAATTATCGATGAGCCCGTCGAATCTGTTGGAGACCTATTGTCGCAGCTCGCGGCGACGGACTTCGTAGTGGCAACCCGCTTTCACAATGTTCTCTTATCGCTCCTTCTCAACCGGCCCGTGATCGCCATTTCGTTTCATCATAAATGTTCTTCTCTTATGAGCCAGATGGGGCTAGCGGAATACTGCCAGGACATCAATGACTTGAGTGCGGATAGATTGATCGAGCAGTTCTGCCAACTCCAGCGGAACGCCGGTTGCGTAAAGCGGGCAATTAGTGAAAAAGTCCGTGCCTGCCGGGATGCGCTGGACGAACAGTACGGCATTATTTTTAGTGATATATGTCCTGACGGGCACCAGGTGCCCCAGCCTGCTACGGAGCTTCGACATAGCTCGAAGCGTGGCGTCCTCTCGTGATGCAGCCAAGGCCTATGCCATATATATACGCACTTCCAAAGTCAACTTCGTTTACCGGAACGGGTCTACATGGGTACACTTTCGGACCGCTTCGCCAGAGGGATCTAGATGTCTATTACATCGAGTCGGAACAGGGCCACGATACCTTCATGGTGAGCAAGAAGATCACGCGGACATACTATATTCTCGCCGGACATGGGTATTTCACCATAGACAACCGCAGGTACGATGTCTGGCCCGGTCTGCTCGTGGAAGTCCCGCCAAAGGTCGAATACTCCTATTCGGGGAGAATGACGCTGATAGCATTCGCCCGGCCGCGTTGGTTCAGCCGCAACGATACGCACACCAAGTGGAACCCGGATGTCACTATCCAGAGTTCCGCTTCTTTGCCCAACTGTGCATCGCGGTTGATGCGGCTGTTGGCGCGCTTTGGAAAAACTTCGACCGAACATTCCGGCAAAGTGACTATTTAAAACGGCAGGAGGGCGCGAATGGACCATTCGACTAGTATCTATTACAAAAGAGATTTTTGGGCTGACGAAAACTTGAAATACCAGCAACCCCACTTTCGGCTCGAAAAGGCAGCGCGGCTGGTCAACAGAATAGCAAATGGAAAGGAGCGCGATCTTTTGGACGTTGGTTGTGGACCGGCAGCCCTAATGCATCGTCTTGATCCTAATATCCATTACAGCGGAATTGACATAGCGATCCACAATCCGTCGCCCAATCTTATTGAGGCGGACTTTGTTGAAGGACCTATCAAGTTTGAGGATAAACGGTTCGATATCATCGTTGCGCAGGGTGTGTTTGAGTATATCGGGAGCGTGCAACGCCGGAAGCTGGTGGAAATTTGCGACCTCCTGAAACACGGTGGCACTTTCATCGTGACCTATGTCAACTTCGACCACCGCAATAAGAACATTTATTGGCCCTACAACAACATTCAATCATTCAGCTCGTTTCACCACAGCTTGACGGAATTCTTTCAGGTTGATCGATATTTTCCCACGTCCCATCGCTGGCGTCATGATGAGCCCAGAGACCGGCTTATGTGGGCGCTTCAAAAGCACATTAATCTCAATATCCCGGTGATAAGCCGATTGTTTGGGGTCGAGTACTTTTTCATCTGCTCGCAGAAGCCGCGGTGAAGCGAGGCCCGAAGACAGGTGGCAGGGGATACGGCAGTTCCTTTCTTCCTGGTAAAGTCGGCAGTCGGCGATGATCTTTCGGGAAACTAAGCTGGTCGGGGTTCTTGAAATTCATGTGGAGCCCAAGCCCGACGAGCGCGGGTTCTTTGCCCGCACCTGGTGTCAGAAAGAATTTGAGGAGCACGGCCTGAATTCCCAACTTGTGCAATGCAGTATTTCGTTCAACTCCCGAAAGGGCACGCTGCGTGGCATGCATTACCAGGCGGCTCCCTGTGCTGAGGCCAAGCTGGTTCGCTGTAACCGAGGCGCTATTTACGACGTAGTGATTGACCTGCGCCCCGATTCGGGGACATTTAAGGACTGGGTCGCGGTGGTCCTGACGGCTGAAAAGAGGAATATGATCTACGTGCCCGAAGGATGCGCACACGGCTTTCTTACCCTGGAGGACGAGAGCGAGATTTTCTATCAAATGTCAGAGTTCTATAGTCCAGAGTCGGCCCGGGGAGTGCGGTGGGACGATCCGGCTTTCCGAATCACATGGCCTGAAAAGGTGCAGGTAATTTCCGAGCGAGACCGAAGCTATCCGGACTTTGCATAAAGCGATGAGTCTACTGAAGGAATTCGATCACAGGGACACGGCCAACCTCGGCGAGCAGTTGCAACGCTTTGCGGCGAAGCTTTACCCGATCTGCCGAAGCATCACCGGCGACGGCATCCGGCGAACGCTGGCCATGATCCAGAATCGGATTCCGTTGCAGACCTTTGACGTACCCACGGGAACACAGGTCTTCGATTGGACCGTACCTAAAGAGTGGAACGTTCGGGACGCTTTTGTCGCTGATTCCAATGGAAAGCGAGTTGTAGACTTCCAGAAGAATAACCTACATGTCGTGAACTATAGTATGCCGGTGCATGCAACCATGCCGCTGAGTGCACTCAGGCCGTATTTGCATACGATTCGCGAGCATCCCGACTGGATTCCTTACCGCACGTCATACTACAAAGAAGACTGGGGATTCTGCCTTTCACACAACCAAATGCAGGCGTTGGAGGACGTCGAGTACGTCGTGTGTATCGACTCGACTCTCGAAGATGGGCACTTAACATATGGGGAGTGCTATCTTCCAGGTCGAACAACCGACGAGATCTTGATTTCCTGTCATGCTTGTCACCCATCCTTAGCGAATGACAACCTTTCCGGGTTAACTGTTGCCACCTCTCTGGCAGAGTTTTTGTCAGGACGTGATCTACGGTATTCATACCGGTTCCTATTCATTCCTGGAACGATCGGAGCCATCACCTGGCTGGCCCGAAACAAGGAGAAGGTTGGACGCATTCGTGGCGGCCTAGTGCTAACGTGTCTCGGAGACGCGGGCAGCTTCCACTACAAGAAGAGTCGTCAGGGAAACTGTGAGATCGACAGAGCCGCAGCCCATGTCCTCAAACACGAGGGCGAATCTGCCGAGATTCTGGAATTCTCTCCATATGGCTATGATGAGCGACAATACTGCTCACCTGGCTTCGATCTTCCGATCGGCTGTCTAATGCGAAGTGTCTGGGGATCGTTTCCCGAGTATCACACTTCGGCCGACAATCTGGAGTTTATACACCCACAACAACTTGCCGAATCGCTCCGCACATGTGTTTCTATTGTGAACGTGCTCGAGAACAATCGACGGTACTGTAACCTAAATCCTTATTGCGAGCCTCAGCTTGGTCGGAGAAACCTATACTGCTCGACCGGTGGCCAAGCCATTGGCGCGGACGTAAATGCTCGCCTATGGGTGCTGAATCTATCCGACGGAAAGCACTCCCTGCTCGATATCGCAGAACGATCAGATATCTCGTTCTCGAGCATCAACGAGGCTGCGAATCTACTTTGCCAGAACGGGCTGTTGTTGGCCGTCCCGGACGAAGGTGAACAAGTACCCACCCCCAGCGAAGCCGCACCCGAGGGGAGCCTGCAAACTCTATAGCGGACTCTCTTCATCGTCATCCAAGATCGATCCAAACACATTTCAGGCTGGAGATACATGAAAATACTTTTAACAGGCCATAAAGGCTACATTGGCGCTGTGGCGGGGCCGATGTTGCGTGCTGCCGGTCATGAAGTTGTAGGGCTTGACGCTGACCTGTTTGCGGGTTGCGATTTCGGGGAAGAAGCCCCCGAGTTTCCAGAGATTCGCAAAGACATCCGTGACGTGATCAAGACGGATCTCGAGGGCTTCGACGCGGTGGTGCATCTGGCTGCGTTGTCGAATGATCCGTTGGGTAACCTGGATGCGACGCTCACCTATGACATCAATCACCTGGCCTCTGTCCGCCTGGCCCAATTGGCCAAGGCAGCGGGGGCGAAGCGATTTGTGTTTTCCTCGTCGTGCAGCACATACGGCGCAGCAGGGGATGCATTCCACGACGAGATGGCTCCACTCAACCCGGTGACACCGTATGGTGAGTCCAAGGTCCTGGTTGAGCGCGATATCACCCCACTAGCCGACGAGCATTTCAGCCCGACCTACTTGCGCAATGCAACTGCTTATGGAGTATCCCCACGGTTGCGGCTCGACATAGTCCTGAATGACTTGGTGGCAGCGGCGCACACCACGGGTCGAGTGTACATAAAAAGCGATGGCACGCCTTGGCGCCCCATCGTTCACATTCGCGACATTATCGCCGCCATTCTGGCTGCACTGGAAGCACCGCAAGACGCAATCCACAACGAGACCTTTAATGTTGGACGGACAGAGGAAAACTACCGGATCAGTGAACTGGCTGCCATTGTAGCCGATACCGTTCCGGGCTCCCAGGTCGAATACGCTCCTGATGGTGGCCCAGACAAGCGTTGTTACCGCATCAACTGCGACAAGGTTCGCCGCAAGCTCCCGGGTTTTCGCCCCCAATGGACCGCCCGCCAAGGCGCGCAGGAGCTTTACGATGCCTATCGTACGGCCGGCCTCACCCGCGAGGATGTGGAGTGTGGCCGCTACATACGAATCAGCCATATCCAGCGCCTTTTGAAGGCTGGACTGGCGGACACTTCCCTGCGCTTTGGCCGACAACAAGCCGCGACTACGGTCGTTGCTTGACCCTATATTCCGAAAGAGTGCAAAAGCATGAATACGATGACACTGCCCGTGGACATTCAGCAACAAACCGCTATCGCCTCGTGCCGTTTCTGTGGTGCGGGCCTACGGCAAACATTTGTGGATCTGGGGATGTCTCCACTTTGCGAGACATATCCATCGGCTAGGGACCTCAACCATGGAGAGGTCTACTACCCGCTTCATACCTACGTCTGCTCGCAATGTTTCCTAGTGCAATTGGAAGAGTACGAGAGTGAGGAGAATATTTTTAGCGATTACCCTTATTTCTCCTCTTACTCCGATTCGTGGCTAAAGCACTGCGAGAATTACTGCGACAAAATGATGAAGCGATTCGGCCTGAATGGGAAGAGCTTTGTAGTTGAGGTGGCCAGCAACGACGGTTACTTGTTGCAGTACTTTGTCAAACGAAACGTGCCGTCTTGGGTATTGAGCCTGCGGCGAACGTTGCCAAGGTGGCGATCGAGAAGGGCATTCCTACGCTGGTACGGTTCTTCGGCGCGCAATTGGCGAGGGAGCTGGCGACGCAAGGCCGTTCCGCCGACCTCATCGCCGGCAACAACGTTTTAGCACAGGTCCCGAACCTGAACGACTTCGTGGAAGGACTCAAGATCTTACTCAAGCCCGAAGGGGTCCTCACGCTGGAGTTCCCCCACCTATTGCGGCTTATCGAACGCAACGAGTTCGACACCATATACCACGAGCACTTTTCGTATTTCTCGATGCTCACCACTGCCCGCATCCTGAAGGCTCACGGGCTAAAGGTATTTGACGTGGAAGAATTGCCGTCGCACGGTGGCTCCCTCCGCGTCTATGCCTGCCACGCAGAAGACCAGACGCACGTAATTGAGCCGCGTGTCGGTGAGCTGATCGAGGAGGAAGAGAGAGCCGGCCTGGGCTCAGCGGAAGGTTACAGCAATTTCAGGGAGCAGGTGAAGGCAACAAAGATCGCACTGGTGGATTTCCTGCTTACCGCAGCCAGAGAAGGTAAGTCGGTGGCGGGCTATGGAGCACCGGGCAAGAGCGCGACGCTATTGCACTACTGCGGTATCGGTAAGGACTTGATCGCGTACACGGTAGATCGGAGCCCGTATAAGCAGGGCAGGTTCTTGCCGGGAACTCACATTCCGATCTATCACCCAGACCGAATCCGCGATACGAAACCGGATTATGTCGTGATCCTACCTTGGAACCTGAAAGACGAAATCATGCGGCAGTTGCAGTTCATCCGGGAGTGGGGCGGGCCGCTTTGTCGTGCCGATTCCCGAGGTAGCTGTTTACTGATTGAATGGAGCGGAGGTGAGCGAATGAAAGTGGTTCTCTTTTGCGGCGGAGCCGGTATGCGGCTGAGGGGATACGCCGATGACGTGCCGAAGCCGATGGTGACGATCGGTTCGCGGCCAGTTCTGTGGCATGTGATGAAGTACTATGCACACTTCGGCCACAAGGACTTTGTCCTCTGCCTTGGCTACAAAGGCAACTGCATTAAAGACTATTTCCTGCACTACGACGAGTCCGCTTCCAACGACTTTGTCTGGTCGCAGGGTGGGAAGAAAATTCGAATTCATGAACCGCGATATCGACGACTGGACGATCACCTTCGTGGAGACCGGAGCCAATGCCACGATTGGTGAGCGACTGAAGGCGGTAGAGTCCCACCTGCAAGGCGAGGAAATGTTCCTGGCGAACTATGGAGATGGGCTCAGTGATGTCCCTCTTCCCGACCATGCTGGAGAAGTTTCGGCAGAGTGACGCGATAGCGTCTCTCTTGCTGGTGCAACCCACAGCGAGCTTTGACATTGTCAGGCTCCGGGCCCGAGGGCCTGGTGACCGACGTTTGTCCGTTGACTCGCAGCGACATTTGGATCAACGGCGGATTCTTCATTATGAGGAATGAGGCCTTCCGGTATATTCAGCCCGGTGATGAACTGGTGCGGGAACCGTTCCAGCGGCTGATTGAGGAGCGGGCCTTGTTAGCCTACAAGTACACCGGCTTCTGGCAGTGCATGGACACGTTTAAGGACAAGCAGCACCTTGAGGAGCTAAACCAGAGCACGGCGCCGTGGAAAGTCTGGAACCACGTAGGAATCCCGGACTTTCGAATACCTCGGAGCTGGTGTCGGCCGCCCTATGATCCAGCTGAATCTGAAGGGAGAAGCCACCGGGCCATTGACTGTTCTATGTTTGGGGGCCCATTCCGACGATATCGAAATTGGGTGTGGTGGCACCATTCTTCGGCTGGCTGAGCAGCATCCAGGTACCGTGTTTCACTGGGTGGTATTCAGCGCAATTGGGGTGCGGGAAGCTGAGGCGCGACGGGCAGCGATGTTATTCGGCGGTCCCACCGGCGGTGAAGGAGCCACTGCTGAAGACCTTTCCCGATGGATTCATGCCTTTTGTTGGAGCAGAAGTGAAAGCTGTCTTCGAAGAACTGAAGCAGGCAGTCTCTCCGGACCTGATCTTTTGCTCCTCGCGGAAAGATGCACACCAAGATCATAGGTTGATATCAGAGTTAACGTGGAATACCTTTCGGAACCACATGATTCTGGAGTATGAGATTCCTAAGTACGACGGCGACCTGGGACAACCTAACGTGTTCGTGCCGCTCGAAGGTGAGCTGTACCAGAAGAAGGTGCGATACATCATGGATGCATTCCAGTCGCAGCATACCAAGCGCTGGTTTGAGGACAGCACATTTCTATCCCTCATGCGGTTGCGGGGAATGGAGTGCAATGCTGCCAGCGGTTATGCCGAGGCTTTCTACTGCCACAAGCTAGTCCTGTGAATTGAAGAGGTAAGCATCAACGACAGAGAAAGCGACTGAGACCCGCTTGGGAGTCTGAGATTGGGATGAAGGATTTAAAGGAAAAGACGATTCGGGGCGGGTTCGCAAGAATGTGCGCCCAAGCGGCAAGTCTACTGCTTCGCGTAGGCTCTCTCATGGTATTGGCCCGGCTCCTGGGGCCGAAAGACTTCGGATTGGTAGGTATGGTCACAGCTTTTACTGGAGTCTTGGAGCTGTTCCGAGATTTCGGGCTTTCGTCTGCCACGGTTCAGCGTACAACCGTTACGGATGAGCAGCTTTCAACATTGTTCTGGATCAATATCCTGGTTGGCGCGACTACTTGGACTTCTGGCCGCAGCATTTGCACCAGCCATCGCTAGCTTCTACCACGAGCCCCGGCTGGTTGGGGTGACGACTGTTTTGGCGGCTGGATTCCTCTTCAATGCGGCAGGAGTGCAACACTCAGCACTTCTCCAACGCCAAATGCGTTTTACAGCTTTGGCGGTGATAAGCGTGGTTTCCTTGCTTGTGGGTACCGCGATTGCCATTGTCGGGGCCAAGGCCGGCTACGGATACTGGGCTCTGGTGGCAATGACGGTCGCTCTTCCACTCACCAACACTATTGGTTTGTGGATGACCACAGCCTGGGTGCCGGGAATGCCGCACAGGCGAACCGGAATTCGTTCGATGATGCGTTTTGGCGGCACTATCACTTTGAACGGCCTCATTGTATATATCGCCAGTAACTTCGAGAAAGTCCTGCTAGGACGATTCTGGGGAGTCGATGCAATCGGCATCTACGGAAGGGCCTACCAGTTGGTTAATATTCCAACAGCTAACCTGAACTCAACAGTAGGCGAGGTTGCGTTTTCGGCGCTGTCCCGACTCCAGGATGACCCCAGTCGGCTCAAAAACTACTTCTTGAAGGGCTACTCTCTGGTCCTGGCGCTGACCTTGCCTGCCACGATTGCCTGCGCTCTTTTTGCTGATGATCTCGTTTTTGTTCTCCTGGGACCGAAGTGGAAAGATGCGGCCGCCATTTTTCGCTTGCTGGCCCCGACGATCCTGGTCTTTGCGATCGCCAACCCTTTATCGTGGCTACTGACTTCGATTGGACTGGTCGGACGAAACTTGAAGGCTGCTCTGGTCATCGCACCCTGCATGATTGGGGGTTACCTTCTGGGATTGCCTTATGGACCCAAAGGTGTTGCATTTGCCTACTCGGCGGCTTTGACACTGTGTCTGTTGCCGCTTATTGCGTGGTGTGTACACGGTACTGTGATTTCCTTCCGGGATATTGTGCTGGTTGTTAGCCGGCCTCTGGCATCATGCATCGTCGCCGCAGGACTCGCCGTTGGAGTACGTTTGATCTGCGGCCAATTGTTGTCTCCTTTGCCGCGACTCGTGATGGAAAGCACTGTTCTTCTCCTTACGTACCTTGGGATGCTCTTGTTCGCTGCGGGACAGAAATCATTCTATGTCGATCTCCTTCGCGGATTGAGAGGGCCTTCGTCAGTTAAAGAGGAGAGCTTGGTTTCGGCTTAACCCAATTACAATGTCAGATTTCGAGAAGGGGCTGAGGTGGGTTGCGACGGAAAACAACAGACCGGTCCCCTGGGTGGACGCATAGCCGTAGTCACCGACGCGAGCAGCAGGGTCGGCCGGGCCATCTCCTTCACGTCGTGGAGTGGCACCTCCTGGAGATTCCAAGCTGAAGCAATCAGAATGCGACCGATAACTATGGAGACGATGAGACGCAAACTTCAAGGGAGGTCCGAAGCAAGGAAGAACCCTAAAGGGTAAGGGTATTCGACAGCAGCGGACGGTTTGAGAAGGATGTCGTTCAAGCCCGAGATGCTCCAATAGCGTGGGCAGAGATGTTGGATTTAGGCTGTTTTTCAGGAGCAACTGCGAAAAGTGCTGAGAGGAGTGGTGAGCAGATGAACATTCACGTGGATTCTAAAATGACCGATGGCGTCCGGAGACGGGAATTGTACCAAGGATCGATTTTCGTCTACGCTCCCTGTCCAAGCGCCTTGAAATTGTGCCAGCTGGCGCGGGATTTAATCGAGGAGGCATTTTACCCGCTCGATCCGCTTACGCTAAATGAAACAGTGCGTGCGGAGCAATGTGTCGAGATTCTGGCAGTACTGAAGCCCAAGTTTATTCACCACCCGAAATCGAAGGAATATATCCAAGGCATCCTCGCGGAGTTGGGATGCGATCTTGAGAAGACCTATTTCGACGTGCCTCGTTTGCGGACGGCCTTTCCGGGCGATTATCTGAAATCGGGGATAGCTTATGCCTTCCATCCTCACCGAGACACCTGGTACTCGGCGCCATTCTGCCAGATCAACTGGTGGATGCCAATTTATCCGCTCAAACCAGAAAACTGTATGGCGTTTCATCCTCGTTACTGGGGCCAGCCAGTCAGAAACGGGTCGAGCCAATACAATTATGATAAGTGGAACCAGGAAAACCGTCACAATGCCGCACAGCACGTAAAGACAGACACGCGTGTGCAACCCAAGCCCGAAGAGTCCATAGAAATGGACCCGCAAATGCGACTTGTCTGTGATGTGGGCGGAGTGTTTCTTTTTTCGGCCGCGCACCTACACTCGACTGTACCCAATACAACTAGTGAGACGCGCTATAGTATTGACTTCCGCACAGTCCATCTGGATGACGTATGGGCTAAAACGGGTGCGCCCAATGTCGACTCGGATTGTACCGGAACGACGATGCGAGACTACCTCCGAGGGACGGACCTCAGTCATATTCCCGACGACGCAGTCGCTCTCTACGATGGTGGTGCACTCGCTCATTCCATGTAGCGGTTTCACACTTGCTGTTTTGTGCGGCAGCCTTAGGGCCTGGTTAAGAGCATAATAGATGTAGTGGCTTCAAGAAACGATTAGGTCGATGGCCTCAGACGAAAACTCTTGAGGCGAAACACAAGGGAAGTTGAGTTTCGAAGGATGAGTTGCCTTCAGGATCAGATCGCGGTTGTAACGGGTGCCAGCAGCGGCATTGGCCGGTCGATTGCGCTGGAAGTTGCTCGTCACGGTGCTGAAGTTTGCCTGGTTGCACGCCGGCGAGGGGCGTTGGAGTTGGTAGCTCAGGAAGCTCTGGCGGAAGATGGCCGAGCGCATGTTTGTTGCACCGATCTGACCCGGGACAAAGACATCTGTGACTTGAGTACTGCGATCCAGCGGGATTTCGGTCGCGTGGATATACTCGTACTTTGCGGGGGGGTGATCTTCCATGGCACGACCGAGCGAGCGATGCTTGACCAGTTCGACTTGCAATATCGCTCCAACGTGCGCGGCCATTACGCGCTGGTTCAATCGCTGCTTCCCCTGCTGAGGAAACAGCGAGGCCAAGTAGTATTTATCAACTCTTCTACTGCCACGCGGCCGTCCACCAGTGGCGTGGGACAGTTCGTTGCCACCCAATACGCTCTGCGCGCGATTGCCGACAGTTTGCGGGATGAGGTCAACGCGGATGGGATCCGTGTTTTAGGCGTCTACCCAGGTCGAACTGCCACGCCACGCATGGCCGCCCTCTTCGAAAGGGAGGGTCGACCCTACCGCCCGGAACTCCTATTGCAGCCCGAGGACGTGGCAATAATGGTTACCCACGCACTCTGTTTGCCACGAACGGTTGAAGTTACCGACATCAGCATGCGCCCGATGGCGAAATGGTGTTAATCCAATCAGACGGCGCAGGAAGTCCGGGGAAGCGCGTGCGGCGAAGCGCTGCCGGAAGACCAAGAGGATCAATGCCCACGGCTTTTGAGGATCGAAATGATATTGCATCGGAGATGCTAACTGCTCCCCGATACGGGCTGGACCTGTCCAGACGCATAGCCGTCGCGAGCGGGGCCGGCAGTGGAATTGGAAAGGCAATCGCATTAGCATTGGCGCGTCAATCGGCACGATTGTGCATGATCGAGAGAAATCCAATAACGCTGGCAGAGGTGGTCGCCGCGGTAAAGCCATTTTCAGACGTAACAGACTTTCAGATCGACTTGACCTCCGACAAGAGCCTGGAGCCTCTGGTTTGCCACTTTGAGGACATTGGGAGGCTCGACGTCCTTATCCACTGCGCAGGGGTCATTCATGAGGATCGGATGGAAGATGCCTGTGTCGAGAACCTCGACCTTCAATATGCCACCAATGTCCGCGGTCCTTATCTCCTTACTAAGCGGCTGCTACCGTTGTTGAGGACGTCACGTGGGCAGATCGTCTTTATCAACTCCGGTGCAGGACTAAGTGCAAAACGGCCCGAAGCGGCCCAATACGCTGCCACAAAACACGCCTTGCGAGCGATAGCCGACAGTCTGCGTGAAGAGCTGAATCCGAAAGGAATTCGAGTGCTCTCAGTGTATCTCGGCCGTATTGCAACCCCAATGCAGGAGGCCCTCTCTCGGGAACAGGGAACGGCCTATCACCCGGAAATGCCTCTGCAGCCGGAGGACGTCGCTTCAGTGGTCGTTTAGGCCCTCATGCTCCCGCCTACCGCCGAGGTAACGGATATCAGCATCAGAGCAATGAAGAAATCGTATTAATCTAGTTATCTTCCTTTATCTTCCATGTGTTTGGTTGTTCTAGCGCATTGCTGTCTGTGGGGTCAGTGGTGCGCCTTAGGCGATGCCTAGTCTAGTCTAGTAGACCCCCCTAAAGTTTACCTATAGCGGCGAGCTATGGCTGCGGGAATTCCTCCCCTGGTACGACGACGGCCAGTATAAGGATTTTCTCCAAGAAAATGAATTCAAGGTGGAGTTTGAGATGAAAGATGCGGGGTGGACAATGAAAAACATCTTGTTCCGTGACGGTCTTCGATATGGCAAGGCGGTGCGTCTTGTGCTGCTAGTGGCTATGGCTATCGCTTGCGGGCTGCATCCGATTACAGCGCTGGCCGCATCAACCATCAGCTATGTACAGGGGAACTACACGACGCCGCAAACACCTCAGACGACGGTGAATGTCACGTTCACCACCGCACAAGTTGCGGGAGACCTGAACGTTGTTGTGGTGGGATGGAATGACAGCACCGCCACGGTCAGCTCCGTTCGAGATTCAAAAGGCAACGTGTACACGCGCGCCGTCGGCCCAACGGTCGTCAGCGGGTTCCTGTCGCAGTCCATCTATTACGCGAAGAACATCGCGTCGGCGACCGCCGGCTCCAACATCGTTACTGTAACGTTCTCGGCCGCGGCGGTCTATCCCGACATTCGCATCCTCGAATACAGCGGCGCGGACCCCAACAACCCGGTGGATGTGACAGCTGCGAATTCCGGCAGCAGCACCTCCAGCAGCAGTGGGTCGGCGACGACAACAAATGCGACGGACCTGATCTTTGGCGCCAACGTCGTTTTGACCACAACCAGCGGCCCGGGCAGTGGCTTCACCAAGCGCTTGCTCACGTCACCGGATGGCGACATCGCGGAAGACCGAATGGTCACGGCCACTGGCAGCTATAGCGCGACCGCACCCATCGCTCCGTCCGGCCGGTGGATCATGCAGATGGTGGCCTTCCGCACAGGGCCCAATTTCACCCTTTCGGCCTCGCCGGCTTCTCTCAGCATCGCGCAAGGCAATCTGGGGACCTCCACCATCACCACCACGGTCAGCGGTGGTTTCAGTAGCGCGATCACTCTGTCAGCAACCGGCGCGCCCACGGGGACGACGGTGAGCTTCAGTCCCAACCCGATCGCAGCACCAGGTGCGGGTACCTCGACCATGACGATTACGGTGGGGGCGACTACGCCGGTGGGAACCTATCCCATCACGGTGACCGGCAATGGCGGAGGTACCCAGCACAGCGCTACCGTCACGCTGACCGTAACGACACCGCCCAATTTCACGATTTCGGCATCGCCGACTTCTCTGAGTATCGCTCAGGGCAGTCCAGGGACTTCTACCATCACCACCACCGTCAGCGGTGGTTTCAGTAGCGCGATCACTCTGTCAGCCACAGGTGCGCCCACGGGGACGACGGTGAACTTCAGTCCCAACCCAATCGCAGCACCGGGTGCGGGCACCTCGACGATGACGATTACGGTTGGGTCGAGCACGCCGCTAGGAACCTATCCCATCACGGTGACCGGTAACGGAGGGGGTATCCAACACAGCACGACCGTCACGCTGACGGTAACTGCTGCACAGCCCAATTTCACGATTTCGGCATCGCCGTCTTCTGTCAGCATTGCGCAAGGCAATCTGGGGACCTCAACGATCACCACCACCGTAAGCGGTGGTTTCAGTAGCGCGATCACTCTGTCAGCAACAGGTGTACCCACAGGGACGACGGTGAGCTTCAGTCCCAACCCAATCGCAGCACCGGGTGCGGGCACCTCGACCATGACGATTACGGTTGGGTCGAGCACGCCGCTAGGAACCTATCCCATCACGGTAACTGGCAATGGCGGAGGTACCCAACACAGCGTTACCGTCACGCTGACCGTAACTGCACCGCCCAATTTCACGATTTCTGCGTCGCCCAGTTCTCTCAGTATCGCTCAAGGCAATCTGGGGACCTCCACCATCACCACCACCGTCAGCGGTGGTTTCAGTAGCGCGATCACTCTGTCAGCCACAGGTGCGCCCACGGGGACGACGGTGAGCTTCAGTCCCAACCCGATCGCGGCACCGGGCGCAGGCACCTCGACCATGACGATTACGGTTGGGTCGAGCACGCCGCTAGGAACCTATCCCATCACGGTGACCGGTAATGGAGGGGGTATCCAGCACAGCACGACCGTAACGCTAACGGTCGTGCAATCGGGAGTCCCTACAGCTCCGACCAATGTAGCTGTCGTCGATGGCGGTCCCGCGCCAATCGTGGATGCCGTCCAAGGCTACATCAATTCAACCTTCCTAACCGTCCATACGACTGCGCCCTTCGACAGCACAGGCGGGGACTCCATCGTGTTGCTAGCCTCTTCCCATGCGGGTGTCACGTTTACACCTAGCGATAGCTTTGGCAATACGTGGGTCACGATAGCTGGGCCTACGAACACCAGTGTGGGATTTGATCTGCGGACGCAGATTTGGTATGTCTCGAATCCCATCGTTGGCCCGGGACAGACCGTAACCATGACCCTTTCCGCACCAGAGTCCCTGGTGATGTCGATCTTCGTCGTAAAGGGTTCGAATATCTCCTCACCAGTTGACGCCGTGTCTCTGATTGGCAGCGATAACGGAACGCAGACTATAAGCGTCGTCAGCCCCAACATAACTACGAGCACAGCGAACGATCTACTCATGGGATGGGTAAAGGTATCTGCCGGGGCGACCTTCACTTCTGGGCCAGGGCTTATGCAGCAACCAGGTGCATCTTCGAATTTCCTTGACGCGGAGAGCGGCACAGCGGCAGTTCCGGGTGTCTACAATGCAACGTTTACGCTCAACACGCCACAGACCTGGCAGTCAGCGGTTGTAGCAGCGAACAACAATCCGAACCAGACGACATTGACATGGACGGCATCGACGGAGATCGGCGGAACAATTGCCCAGTATCTAGTAGAGCGCTGCCAGGGTGCGGGTTGTGGCAACTTTGTCCAGATTGGGACCACGACCACCACAAGCTATAACGATTCGGGCTTGACAGCATCTACAAGCTATAGCTATCGGGTTCGCGCACAGGACTCGAGCGGTAATCTAGGGCCCTACTCGTCGGTCGTTTTCATTACGACACCCGCTACGATTCCGTCCCTACCCGGGAATCTGACGGCCACGACCGCGTCCCTCACAGAAATTGATCTCTCCTGGGTGGCGTCGACCGAGAACGATGGAGCGATCAGTGAGTACCTGGTTGAGCGTTGCATGGGCGTGAACTGCACCAACTTTGCCCAGATCGGCACGTCGACTGGTACTACTTATGACGACACCGGGTTGACGGCGGGGACAACTTACAACTACCGAGTACGGGCAATGGATTCGGCGGGCAGCCTCAGCCCATATTCGAATGTTGCCAGCGGAACAACCTTCTCGGCAGGAAGCTTCACCCTTTCGGCTTCACCTGCCGCGCTCAGTGTCGCGCAAGGCAATCAGGGGAACTCGACCATCACTACCGCCGTCAGCGGTGGTTTCAGTAGCGCGATCAGTTTGTCGGCAACGGGTGCGCCCACGGGGACGACGGTCAGCTTCAACCCGAGCACGATTCCGGCTCCGGGTGCGGGCACTTCGACAATGACCATTGCGGTGGGATCAACTACGCCGGTGGGAACTTACCCCATCACGGTTACAGGGAACGGCGGAGGCGTCCAGCAAACTACCACCGTGACGTTGACGGTTACGTTGGCCTCAACCGGCTTCGGGTACGTGCAGGGCAATTATGCAACGCCGCAGACGCCGCAAGCGACCGTGAATGTGACGTTCACCGCCGCGCAAGTTGCGGGCGACCTGAATGTTATCGTCGTGGGGTGGAGCGACAGCACGGCCAGTGTCGGCTCAGTAACAGACTCAAAAGGCAACGCTTATACCCTTGCTGTTGGTCCCACGATTCAGAGCGGAGTGGCATCGCAATCGATCTATTACGCCAAGAACATCGTGTCGGCTGCCGCTGGAACCAATACCGTTACCGTGACGTTTTCGACGGCTGCGGTCTACCCGGATGTTCGCATCCTTGAATACAACGGAGCCGATCCGAATAGCCCGGTGGACGTAACGGCGGCAAACAGCGGCAATAGCGCCATCAGTAGCAGTGGCTCGGCCACCACGAGCAACCCGACGGATCTGATCTTTGGAGCGAATCTGGTTCAGACCACAACCACCGGTCCCGGCAGCGGGTTCACCAGTCGCTTGCTGACGTCGCCGGACGGCGACATTGCCGAAGACCAGATGGTCACGGCTACCGGTAGCTATAGCGCCACGGCGCCACTCTCGTCCGGGGCGTGGATAATGCAGATGGTTGCCTTCCGGGCGAACGCCGGAGGAGGTGGTCCGGTATTGACGTCGATAGCCGTAACGCCGACAAATCCTTCGATCGCGGTAGGAGGGCAGCAGCAGTTCACAGCGACGGGAACCTACAGTGACGGCAGCCATCGAGACCTGACCAGTTCCGCAACCTGGACATCAAGCAGCCCAACGGTGGCGACGATCAGCAGCACCGGACTGGCCACCGGCGTCGCGCCCGGCAGCACCACAATCCAGGCGGCGGTGGGCTCAATCAATGGCTCTACGAGCCTGACGGTTACGGCCGCATTTTCTGTTAGTCCGCGGGCCGCTGTTGTGACGTTTACCCAGACGCAACAGTTCACGGCGACGTCGGGCTTCGGCAGCGTGACCTGGTCGGTGGACGGGGTGGCTGGTGGCTCGCCTACTTCGGGAACCATCGCGACTAACGGCCTATACACGCCCCCGAGCAGCATAGGCACTCACACCGTGACTGCGACGACCAACCAGCAGCAATCGGCAAACGCGACGGTTTATGTCAGCAACTATGCTGGGACATATACGTATCACAACGATAACCTGCGAACCGGTCTGAATAACAACGAGACGGTTCTGACACCAGCGAATGTTAACCAGGCTCAATTTGGAAAGCTGTTCTCTTACCCACTCGACGGTCAAACGCTCGCCTCACCGCTTTACGTAGCTGGCGTGAATATTCCCGGCCGGGGTCTCCACAATGTTGTTTATCTGGCTACAGAACATGACAGCGTTTATGCGTACGACGCCGATGGCTTGACGCCTAATCCATTGTGGCAGGTGAGCTTCATCAATCCGGCGGGAGGCATCACTACTATTCCTGCTTCTGATACCGACGATAGCGGTGGTTGTTGCGATTTGGCTCCTGAGGTCGGCATCACCTCCACACCGGTAATAGATCAAACCACCGGTACGCTCTATGTTGTTGCCGCGACCAAGGAAGTTACAGGCCAGACGGTGACGTACGTGCAAAGGCTGCATGCTCTTGATATCACCACAGGCGCCGAGAAGTTTGGCGGTCCGGTGGTGATCCAGGGGAGTGTGCCTGGAACTGGAGATGGAGCTTCGGGAGGGGCCGTGCCGTTTATGGCCCTCAGAGAAGGCCAGCGTCCTGGGCTCCTCCTCAGCAACGGCGTCGTTTATCTGGGATTCGGCGGGCACGACGACGTCCGTCCTTATCATGGTTGGATCCTTGGCTACAACGCGTCTAGCCTGCAGCAAGTGTTAATATACAACGTGACGGCAAACGGCTACGGTGGCGGAGTCTGGCAGAGTGGGGGAGGCTTAACCTCCGACAGCACCGGTGACATCTATTTCGCCACCGGTAATGGCGACTTCGATGCCGATACAGGCGGGGTCGACTACGGTGACTCGGTCGAAAAGCTGAGTCCTAATGGAACTGTGGTCGACTACTTTACGCCGCACGACCAGCTGAACATGGAGGTCAACGATCTCGATCTCGCATCTGCCGGTCCAGTCTTGCTGGTCGATCAACCTGGTTCCTATCCGCACGAGCTAATCACTGCCGGCAAGACGGGCACGATTTATGTAGTTAATCGAGACAATATGGGGCACTACAATCCGAACAACGACAATCAGATTGTGCAGTCCTTGCCAGGCATATTGCCACATGGAACAGATGAATCCGGAAATTATAGCGCGCCAGTTTACTTCAGTGGAAATGTCTACTATTGCGCAGTTGCGGATTCTGTCAAGGCCTTTCAACTAAGCGGTGGGTTATTGTCCACGGCCCCCACGTCGATGTCGCCGGAAGTTTTTGGCTTTCCAGGGGGTGCGATGTCAGCTTCTGCCAACGGCACGAGCAATGGAATCCTTTGGGTGGTACAGCGAAATGGCGCGACATCTCCAGGGGTCCTTTACGCTTATGATGCGACCAACTTGGCTGATGAGCTGTACAATAGCAGCCAGTCAGGTTTGCGCGACGTGCTCGACTATGCAGCGAAATTTAACCCACCTGTCGTCGCCAATGGAAAAGTATATGTCGCAACCATGAGCACCCTGACTGTTTATGGAAGGTTGCCATAGTCGGCCCTTGTTAAACATCGTATTATATTCTGTCTGTTCTGTATAATTCTGTATCCATAGTATTTCAGTGGCTATGTCTATTTCGCTACGATAAACGATTACCTGAAGGCATTTCAATTGAGCAATGGGTTGTTATCTGCGGCGCCGACTTCGCAATCTCCTGAGATCTACCCCATCCGTGGAGGGTCTTTTGCAATCTCTGCCAATGGCGCCACCAACGGGATAATCTGGGCCGTCCAAAATAATGGAGCTAGCCCAGACGATGACACAGGGGCTCCGGGCATTCTCTTTGCCTACGATGCGACCAATCTACACAACGAGCTTTACAACAGCAGCCAGGCTGGGACGCGTGACACGTTTGACCTCGCTGCAAAGTTCATGATCCCGGTGGTCGCGAACGGCAAGGTCTTTGTTGCTGGACAGACGCAATTCATTATCTACGGCCTGTTGCCTTAGGGAGGCGCGGGAACTCCAGCTCGCTTCGTTTTATTGGCCCGGCTTTCCTGTGGGACGAACTTCACTGATCGCTACGCAACTTCGGGTGAACATTGCCTCAAGCATCAGGCGGGCGGTTTTCTACGAAGATTCCACTTTACCTTAGTGTTTCCTTCCCATACCTTCCCGTGCTGATGGATTCAGTAATGGGATATTTTACTTACAATGCTGTTTCGCGAAGTCGCCGACCAGATTCCTGGATCAGACTAGGGCAATTCCCGGTTGGTGGCCGACAGCATGAGCAATTCTAGAAACTATGGAGGTCAATTGAGCGACAATTCTAGCAACGAAAAACCCCGTCTTGCAGTGCTGGGTCTCGGACATGTCGGTTTGCCGACGGCGCTTGGCTTTGCCGAGCTGGGTTGGGACGTCATCGGTGCCGATGACGATGCCTCGAAGGTCGCGATGATCCAGTCTGGCCGGGCACCGTTCTACGAGCCCGGCCTGGACGATCTGCTTAGCCGCGGGCTCGCTGGTGGACGGCTGACCCTCACCCACTGCGTGGAGGAAGCCGTACGTCGTGCCACTATCTTGTTTGTCTGCGTCGGTACACCTCAAAAAGACACGGGCGAAGCCGACCTGAGCCAAGTGGAGGCCATCGCCCGCATCATTGCGCGCAACTTAAACGGATATAAGTTGATCGTGGAGAAGAGCACTGTACCCGCAATTACGGCTCAATGGATCAAGAAGACGGTGGCTCGGTTTGCGAAGCTTGATGCGCCGGGCAGGTTGTACGCTGAGTTTGACGTAGCTTCGAATCCTGAGTTCCTGCAGGAGGGAAAAGCCGTCGAGAACATCTTCCATCCCGAGCGGGTTGTCGTGGGAGTCGAATCGGAGAGAGCCCGCACTTTATTGGAGCAGCTGTATCACCCACTCGGATGCCAGATCTTGTTTACAAACATCAGCACCGCAGAGTTGACCAAGCACGCGGCAAACGCGTTCCTTTCGACCAAAATCTCGTTTATCAACATGGTGGCCGATATATGTGAAGCGGTTGACGCCGACGTCAGCCAGGTGGCGCTGGGGATGGGACTCGATCCTCGCATCGGAACCGAGTTTCTGAATGCGGGCATCGGTTTCGGAGGCTACTGTTTTCCCAAGGATCTTCGTGCTTTCATGCATTTGGGGCGTGAGCACGGGGTCGAGTGCGGGCTGCTCAAGGAAGTGGAAAACATTAACCTGCGGCGTGTCGAGGCGTTTGTGAAGAAAGTCCGGCAGGCTGTGTGGGTACTGCAAGACAAGCAAATGGGCGTGCTGGGCTTGGCCTTCAAAGGCGGAACCGACGACATTCGCGAGTCTCCAGCGCTGCGCATCGTCAAAGCGCTGCTCGAGGAAGGTGCCCGTCTTCGACTGCATGATCCGCAGGCCATGGACGCTAGCCGGGAGGAAATGCCGCCCCAGGCCGGTCGCCTGGAATACTGTTCTTCGCCTTACGAAGCCGCCCACGGGGCCCACGCCCTCCTTATCCTCACGCCGTGGCAGGAGTACCGGGAATTGGACTTGGCACGCGTGCATGAACTTATGGAAGTCCCAGTAATCGTTGACGGCCGGAATCTGCTTGATCCCGAGGTGGCGCGCTCGGCCGACTTTGAGTACGTAGACATGGGCCGGAACCATGGCGCGGAACAGGGGGTCGCCACAGGCGAAGTGGTAGCGTGGCGAAATCAGCGCAATGGAGGATTGGAACCCGATGCCGGTCACCAGCATTGAGCTATCTCTTGATATCACGCACCTTTGTTTCCATCCACCCACACAGCACTAGAACTCCCCATCTCTAAAACATATGGCACTTGGAGCGACATACGCGACTCTCGATCCTGGATATGGTAAAAGTGTGGATGTTCGGAATCCGATGACCACAGCAGTGATTGATCGCTACCGTTGCCCGGATAACCTATTCGACTTCGACTTAACGGGCCCGTTGTCCTTTGACGCAGGCTACTTTCGGTTTGGGCGGGATACGCTGTGCTATGGGCGGTCCTCATCGGGTTATCGGACTGGCCGCGCTGATTCCCTACTCTATGACGTGTCTCAAGATGTGACGACCCAGGGCTCAAGTATTTTTCTGCCTTTTAATCCGACAGAGGTTATCGATAACCTGCGCCTCGAGCATTATGCCAAGCACCTTATCTGCAGTGGCTTGAGTCCATGGCGACAATCGCTAAGGGATTTGTATTACTTTGCCCGGCCCTTTATGCATCTCAGCGTTCGTAAGCACATTCAGCGAGCTTATTTGAGAGGATGGCAAAACATAAGCTTTCCGCGTTGGCCGGTTGATACTACTGTCGAAGACCTAAGTGAAGAATTGCTATTGCTTTCCATGAAAGCCAAAGGTATCGACCGTTTGCCATTCGTTTGGTTCTGGCCCAAAGGTGTGCGGGGTTGCGTTGTGATGACCCACGATGTAGAAACCGAGAGAGGGTACAACCTGTGCGGTGAGTTAATGAATATGGATGATTCTCTTGGCTTCAAGGCATCTTTTCAATTGGTCCCGGAAGGGTCTTATAAAGTTTGCGCCGCACGTATTCAAGAAATCCGCAATAAAGCGTTCGAGGTAAATATTCAGGATTTTAACCATGACGGCCAGCTTTACCGTGATAGGAAACAATTCTTGCGTCGCGTAGAGAAGATCAACCGATATGGGCATAGCTACGGCGCCAAGGGCTTTCGCGCTGCCGTGTTGTACAGGAATTTGAATTGGTACCACGCGTTGGATTTCTCGTATGACATGTCGGTGCCCAATGTCGCGCACCTCGATCCGCAGAGGGGGGGTTGCTGCACCGTATTGCCTTACTTTGTCGGCGATATTCTGGAAATTCCCTTAACGACTACCCAGGATTACATGTTGTTTCATCTCCTGGACGATTATTCGCTGAACCTATGGAAAGCGCAGACCGAAGCAATTCTGAAAAAGAATGGCCTGATTAGCTTTCTCATCCATCCGGACTTTGTCATGGAGAAGAAAGCCCACGATGTCTATGGGGACTTATTGAGTTTCCTGAGACAGCTGGGTTGCGAGGAGCAATTGTGGTTTGCGCTGCCGGGAGAAGTTGACCAATGGTGGCGAGCACGAAGCAAGATGCGCGTAGTGCATCACGGAGGACAATGGCGGATCGAGGGGCCAGGTGCGGAGCGCGCCGTGCTCGCTTTTGCCAGGGTTGCGGGAAATCACCTCGAGTACGAAATGGGTGCCCTGCTGCATGTGTTAGACAGACATAACAGCGGACACGCGTTACCCGAAGCAAACACTTTGCAATGACGCCAGCGTTCTCTTACCGCATGTTTGTGGTTTTGTGCGCGGCCTCCCTCGTTATCTGGTGGCGTTGCATTGGCGCAACAATTGCACTGACTCTACGAAATGACGCTTACACACACATACTACTGATCCTTCCCATTAGCGTAGTCCTGATCGTCATTGAGCGGAACAGGCGAAATTGGAAGCCGACCCCCAGCATTCGTATTGGTTCAGCCTTGTTGGGCTTGGCCGTTCTGATCGGTGTTGCCGGATTGAGGTGGGGGAGGGTGGACATCTTCACCGGCGACGTACGCCCGTCGCTGGAGATGCTGGCGGTGGTCACGTGGTGGATTGGATCCTTTGTTGGTTGCTTCGGCGGACGCGTCTTCCAGGCATGCCTTTTCCCGCTGTTGTTCCTACTGTGGCTGGTCCCCATTCCAAACATTGCGTTGAATTACATCGTGTACCTTCTGCAGCATGGCACGGCATCCTTCACGCGCTTGCTGTTGGCGGCTGTCGGAGTGCCCGTGGCTTTGGACGGCACGACCCTAACTGTCCCCGGACTGTCACTGGAGGTTGCACAGGAGTGCAGCAGTATCCGTTCCAGCATGATGCTGGTAGTTAGTTCCATGGTAATGTCTTACCTGCTTCTGCGTTCGTGGTGGGGTAGAACGGTTGTGATACTGGCCGCAATACCCCTCTGCATTGCCAAGAACGGACTGCGCGTTTTTACCCTCGCGGTGCTGAGCGCATACGTGGATCCGAGAATTTTGAATAGCCCGCTGCATCATCAGGGTGGAGTCTTGTTTTTGGCGATAGCTTTGGCCGGCGTATCTGCGCTGATTTGGATTGTGGGCTGGGCAGAGCGCAAGGCGGCCCGGCCGGCACTCAAAGGAGTGGCTTCCATGGGCGTCAGCGCGAGGGGCGAAGCGTTCACCGGCTCCTGAGACGAAAATAGAGAGAGCTACAACCGTACTTTATGTAGCGGTGACGCGAAGAGTTGATCATCTAATCTCGGAGCCCTTGCCTATCAAACGGCGCGGGCACTGGTCTATCACATAGAGGTGAAGAAGTCTTCCGTCAACTCCCTGATCTGGGTGTTGAAGGTTCGACCAATGTGGACACACTGCAGTTTCTCGTGGCGCTACGTGGATAGTCAAGATCAAGAGCGGCAATAAAGTGATCAAACTGCTTCAGGCTTGTTTGGGAGTCGCTATTCTGGTGGTGGGAATCATGCCGCACGGCAGGGACGACCATGCCAGCCAGGAGCAAGACTGCCGCAGCGGGTCGAAGGCTCTCGCCTCTGCCCAAACAACCAACCCAAGCGGAACCACAGGAGGTTCCGATGCAAGCACAGCCTCACCATCCAAGGCGCATAGCGTGAGGCTTTCGTGGGACGCAAGCGTTTCGGCGAGCAATTCTCCTACTGGCTCAATCAAGGGATACAACATATATCGTCGCGACCCAGGTAAAGAGTACGAAAAAATCAACCTAGAGCCCATACCAAGTACCCACTGCGTCGATCATTCCGTGAAGGCTGGGCAGACGTACTATTACCAAACCGTCGCCATCAGTGCACAAGGCACTGCTAGCAAACCGTCCAACACAGCAAAAGCGACGATTCCGGCCCCGTGAGCTCTGCCATGTGCCAATCTTGCCGGTTGGTATTCAATGAGCCTCCATAATTGGGCGCGTGCCACCCCAACCGCGATTGAGTTTGGGTGCCGTGATCGCCGTGTGAACTAGGCTGGTTAGAGACAGAGAGCAGCATCGACAATGACGACCGCAGCTTCGGGCTGATTGGCTCTCTGAGCGTAATGGTCTTAGATTGGGGTGCCAGCGTTTTGCGCCCGGCGACGGCAAGAACTATAGGCATCCCGGTGTGCGAGAGGCAACATCCATTACTGCTTTGGAGTAGCGCGTAATGACGCCGACGGAATTGTTAGGGTTGCTCAAGTATAGTTTTCACGACCCACGAACTCAATTACTTATGGACCCACTGGAATCAGCCCTACGATTATCGGATTGGAAGGGTCGAAGATACCGTCGATTCAACTTGGAATTCCCGGTATATATGAAGGTTCAGTCCCCCTCCCTGGTCACCAAAATCGAAGCCGTTAGCAAGAACGTCAGCGTTGGCGGCCTCTTGGTTAAAAGCACCGGTATGATTCCACAAAACACAACCGTATCTTTCATATTGAGTGTTCACGGAGAGCAGGCGGTCCGTCCTATTCATCTGGCGGGTGAGGGCGAGATCGTGCGGGTCGAAAGTGAGGAAGGCGATGCAACGTTCGTGATGGCAGTGAGATGTAAGGCTCCGGTCATGCAATTAGAAGAATTTCTACCAGCGTAAGTAAGCAGACTAACGGGAGACGTAATAGCGACACCTTGATGCTTTTCAGATTCATGGCTTCACCAATAGCACTGCTGGTATGCCTAAACATTCATGCATGTATCTAGTAAAGATCCGATCAAGCAAATCGCCGCAAATGCCGGATGGTGGCCTCTCGGCCGGGATCGACACGGCCTCAACTCCGGTTAACGGCTCAGGTCTCTGGGCGGTCTAGTCGATCACCGCGGAGCATGCGCGCAACAGGACGAATTACCGTTCGTCCATAATAGCCCCACGCTAGCCTTAACCCAGGTGGCGTGGGGTCTTTTTTTGGTCCCGGTTCTAGCTGCAGACGATTGGGAGATAGGGAGTATCGGTTAATCAGGAGATATTGAGTGTTCCAACCCGATCATGCCGGCTTCCTCGGGCTATGCGGAGAATAGGGCCCTTATTTCCGCATGTTGCGCTTCGAATGTTCTTGCCTTTACGGCAATTTCACTTGGCAGGCGGCATTGGTTCCAACCGCACGCAGCGGCATGACGAGAATCACCGTTGGCGTATGGCGCGATGACAAGTCCGGCCCCATGCAGCTGGTATCGGGCGCCATAGGCAAGAACGCGTTCGCTATGAAACACCGGGGGGCATCCTGGTGAGCGACGCTGCCGGGGGACGGAGTACGACCTACTCCCTCGCTGAGTTCGCTCGACCGGTACGGGCGATCGAACGCGCGCCAGGAGCGAATGGGCTCCCGGGTCAGATGGGCTGATGCATACGCGCGTGACAGTCAGCGCACAGGGTGATCAAATTCTCTTCTACATCGGGTCCAGAATGACTTCGGAACTTGACGTGATGTACGTGCAGCTGTTTCATGCTGCCGCAGACTTGGCATCGCCACCCGTCACGTTCCAGCACCTGCCGATGCAGTTCACGGTAGCTGGTCGCATCCAGTCTGACTCGCGGGCTTTTTCCGCGGACCTTCTTCATGAAGCCGTCCGGTTGACCTCGGAGAGAAAGCCTCCTGTTGTGGGCTGGGCAGGAACTTGTAGTAGCGAGTAATGGATCGCAGCAGCATCTCCGGATTGTTTCCGTCTAGGCAGGCCCCGGCGATGAAGTCCGCGCAGATCATCTCCAAGCAGTAGCCCCGAGACTTGTCCGACCCCAGCATTAACGCCGCGGTCTCGATCGCCTGTTCGATGACCGGGATCTGACTCTTATAGACCTTGAAATAGATCAGCTCCGATGGCTCCTCTTCCCTTCCCGTCAGTTCCTTCTCCACTGCCCGCCTGAAGTCCTCCTTCGGCAGGGCGCGAGCTTTGTGCAACCAGGTTGCACAATCAAACTGCTGCCCGTCCCGGCGCGCCAGCTTGGCCAACTCCAGCCCCTTCGTCCATCCCACCTGCTTCAGCTCTTTCCTCACCTGGGGTGGAAGGTGTTCGTGAATCGACATCAGGTAGTATGCTTTCCTCCGGGACTCCGGGAACCGCCGCTCCAGAAACTCATCGAGCGACTTCAGCTTCTCCAGCCGCCAGTACTGCCCGGCGCGGACTTCGCACAGATACTTGCCCAGTTCTACAAACCTAGTATCACGCTCGTTCTCATGCCGTGCCTCCCAGGCCAGGATCTCGTCGATCTTGTTCAGGACAGCCATGGCGCGGCGGCGATTCAGCTTAGGCTGCATCGGAGAACACCTAGTAAGCAAGTTCGTCAAACAGACCAAGATCGACTCCCGGTTTGCGCACCAGCGCTGTCTCGACCAGATCGCGCTGCTCGAGACAAAGTCCAACGAAAGGACAGGTTGTACATGGGTTTTGGGGGAAGCGGATGCCGCTGTGCGACAGGAACAGTCCCGACTCGATCCTCCGGACCGTGTCTTCGACCAGGGTCTCGAACTCCTGCCGCTGTTGGTCCGTGATGGTGGCCCGCAGGTACTGGACTTCCACCATGCGCTTGCGAACGAATACGACCTGGGCGACTTCATTGATCCCGGTCATCCAGGAATAGCAAACCAGCTGCGGATCCAGAGCCGCAATACCTTCAGGCTCGTCGGGATAACGGGCGGAGGCGGTCTTCCACTCCAGTACGCAGGGTGTGCTGTCCAGTTCGCCAACGGCATCGACGAAGGCGACAAAGCTGTTGCCAGAACTCAGCGTCCGTGTGAATCGGATCTGCTGATGGCTCAATGGCTGGAGAATCTGGACACGGCCATCCTGGGTGAAGCGCTCCAATAACTGAATGCCTTGCTGGAGCATGTGATCCCAGGTGTCGTTGCCCGAATAGGTCAGCTGCAGGTTCTTACACGGTGCCCACTGCTCGAACAGGACTGCCGCTGGGTCTTCGTGACGGAACAAGGCCGCCACCGCCTGCTCGAAGCAGCGGCCGAAGAGCATGGCCGCGCGAACATCTTTTTCCTGCCAGCCGTCCAGATAGCGATGGCGGTAACGGCGCGGGCAGGTCAGGTATTGCGAGATCTGGGTATAGCTGTAGGTCATCATGAAGCCCTCGTCTTCCGCGAGCCTTTGTCGTTGCCAGCCGGCGGAATGGGGATGGCAGTGGACAGTTCTTCCCACTGGCTCGCTGGGGCGAAGCCATCGAAGTTCACCAGCGAGATGCCGTTGATCACGGTGTGGCTGATCTTCACGACTCCGACCAATCCGCGCAGGGCTCGTTCGTCGACCTCGTCCTGGCTCAACAGTTCGGGGTCATAGAGAAAATCCCGGAGAAACCAGCCCAGCTTCCACATCGCCTTCGGAGTTAATAGAGACGGCTAACCATCGTGCGTCCGGCAAACACCTTGGGCTCAAGAACGGAGAGCCACAGCAGATAAAAGCGCTTCTGGGCCTGGCAGCCCAACGCTTGATTTGGGAGGATCTCAACCAAGTTCCGAGATCTTTCGTCCTTTACGGCGGCACCGCCATGGCTCTCCGTTTGGGACATCGCCAGTCGGTCGATTTTGACTTCTTTTCCAATGAGCGTTTTGAATCCAGCAGTCTACTCGGGAGTCTAGGTTCCCTGCGAGAGTCGCGCGTGGACCAGCGTGGTGACAACACACTGTTGGTGGTCGTCGACAGAAGTGGGCCGGTGAAGCTTTCGTTCTTTGGCAACGTTGGGATGAATCGCATCCACGACCCGGATCTGGCCCCGGACAATGGTTTGCAGGTCGCTTCGCTACTGGATCTGACCGCGAGCAAGCTGAAGACAATTCAACAGCGTGCGGAGGCTAAGGACTATCGCGACCTCGCCGCTGCACTTGACGCGGGCATCGATCTTGCAGAAGCGCTTGGAGCCTCGACTGCCGTTTTCGGCAAGATGTTCAACGCGATGGCGACGCTTAAGGCCTTGACGTACTTCGGCGACGGCAATTTACCGAGTTTGCCTCAGATGATACAAGACCGTCTACGCACGTCAGCGGAGGCGTTGAAATTAGAGGCCCTCCCACAGGTGGTCGCGAAGCCGGGAATTCAACGACAGGATGTGTGAAGATGAATCAGGCACCGGATCTTTGCGCAATAGCCCAACGAGTAGTTTGGTTTGAAAGTGCGGATGAAATACTCCGCCAACCTAAGCGCTTTCTCGCCTACTTGATGACTTTTGGAACGGTTGAAGAAATTCTCATAGCACGGAAGTACTTTTCGACCCAGGACTTCGAAGCAGTTCTAGCTGACCCACCAGCAGGGATCTTCGACGTACGCTCCTGGAACTACTGGAACGGAGTGTACAATCGCCGTCCCATTCCTCCTCTTCCTCAGCGCACTATCCCGACGTAATCGAGGCGTTGCGCGATCTTCAGGGAACCCACCCGAAGGGCTTCGGTAAAATTGGCGGCAGTCGCCTCTGCGAAAAAAGCAACAGGGATGGCGATGAAGTAATGAGATATCGAGTGCCCCCACACTTCACCGCTGAGTATTCGCGGCTCAATAAAGCTACCTGGGCACACAAGACACCTACTACGTCGGCACCATCAAGAGCGTGGGCCGCATCTATCAGCAGACCGTAGTGGTGGTGGTGGCAAGGATCGCATTTAGATTAGCCGAGAAGTTCCGGATGATCGGCGCTGGCGAAGCGACGTTCCAAGTTCATGCAGCTCTTGGTCGCCAAACAAAAGCTGAAGACGAAGTAAATGATCCTCCCGCTACGTTTCCGAATCTAGGGTTGTCTGCTTACGCACAGCCGAGGGCGAAGCCTAGTGCCGCGCAGATCTCGCTTAGGCGCTCAGAGCTCAGCATCGCTACTCGGCGCCCTAGATGGGCCTTGGAGACCGTGATGACGTTGTGGAGATTGATGGCGCACGTATCCTTCATTCCGTCCCGCTCAGTCAAGAGGACTTCGGACGGCACACCGCGGATTGTGGAAGTGATGGGCGCCACCGTAACGGCGGACAAATAGTCGATGGCGCTGTCCCTCGTGAGCACAACGACAGGCCTTTGCTTGTCGGGGCGAGGGAACCGGTATAAGCGGACTTCGCCGCGCCCTATCGCTCCGGCCACGATGCCACCCGTTCCCATGCCGCAGCGTCGCCCGCGGCGTCCGGACGCCTTCGGTAACCCCGCCGGTCGCAAGCCTCGACCTCGCACGCACGAAGCCGTTTTAAGTGTTCGCGGAGGGCCTCCCGAATCAGGGAGGAACGGTTTACCCGCGCACGCTTGGCCGCTCCATTCGTAGCCCGAAGCAACTCCGAATCCAACACTACCTGAATCGTTTCCACACTGTGGAGAATAGTCCACAACCGAACCCACAGTCAACCAACCCGCCAGTAGCATCGATTGACAGATAATTCACGGATTTGTTTAGCTATTTTTTCTCCTTCACTTGCTCTTTCTCCCGGCGGGCCATTTTTAGCGGTCACGGCAGTTTTGATGAGCGATTTCAAGATTGTAAAATAGCTCGTCCAAGGCTAAAATGACAGTACTTATTGGTGTGTCCAGGCTCGACCAACCGGTCGGGCCGTTTCTATTTGCGCGGAAATCTACCGGCGCGAAGAGGGATTCAACCCAGACCTTCTTCAGCGCGATGAAAAGCTTTGCCGACGGTACGATGATCCAGAGCGGGCTTTTCGAATTGGCAGCTCGCATGACGGTAACCCCGATCCTCGAGAAGTTTCCGGAGAAGCGCATGTCCGCGATTGAATCCTTCGGCGAAGCACTACCAGGACTGCTGTTGGAATCCGTGGTTGATCCCGACCATCCCGGCCATCTCCTGCTTCACACCTGGAATGTTCACCGGACAACCACAGCACGCAAGATAGAACACGGGGGCGTCTCTTACATCCCCAAGAACTTAACCAGTGGCCTCGTACAATCGGTACGTTTTGCCCCTCAAAGTCTGACCTTCGGATCGACAGCGAAGGTAGTCTCCTCGCTGCGAGATTTTCTGTCGACTTATGCCCGGCTTCAACCTGGGGTGGCGGATCTGCTCGTGGCGTTTGGGCTGGCCACTTGGTTCTGCGACTGTATGCCGGTGGCGCCGGTCCTGTACTTATTCGGACCGGATGGTGCGGTCAGCCAGGTCTTGCGCCTTCTCGGGTGTCTCTGCCGCCGCCCGGTTTTGTTAGGGGATGTCGACTTTGAGGGGCTAGCTACCTTGCCAAACCGGCTGGGCGCCACCCTTCTGATTAATCAGTGAGATCTCGGTCGACGCGTGAAACGAGCCCTGCTTGCCTCAAACCGGCGTCACTTCTGCGTGGTTCGTGGAAGGGGGCGGTTGGACCTATACGGCGCTAAGGCATTTTCGTGCGAGGATTTCCTCGTGTTCGACCATGGGCTCAGGGTGTCGATATCTCCCGCGCAGGATCCGCTACCCTATCTGACTGATTCGGAGGAGCAGGTCATCGCTCAAAACTTCCAAGCGAAGTTGCTGCGCTACCGCATGGTCCATTACGAAAGAATGCGTGACAGCGAGGTTGACTGTCATGCGTTCGTTCCGGAAATGCGTGAGGAGGCCAGCGCCTGGCTTGCCCCGATCTTCGACTGCCGGGAGCTGAGCAAGTCGGTGTTTGAAGAGATCTTGCGGCAGAGCCGGGAGGCTGCCGGGGCTCGATTCTTCGATCCGAAGTGCGTGGTGGTCGAAGCCGCACTGTTTTTCTGCCACAAACCAGACGCCGGACACTTCTTTGTCGGTGAACTCGCAGAGAAAATCAACGATCTTCTACAGGGGCGGCACGAAGAATCCAAGCTGTCGGCGAAGAGGGTCGGCTTGGTGCTGCGCGAGCTGGGAATACACAGCGAACGTGTTGCGCAGGGCTATAGCATTGTCCTAACTGACGTCGTCCGGGAGCGCATCCATCAGCTGGCCTTCGACTACCGTGTGCCCACGCTCGAGGATGGTGTGCGCCGATGTCGCTTCTGTCGAGAGGAAAGTGCAGCGTCGTAGCGATCTCAGTAGGCAGAATTTATGTACGTATGCATGTATGTAGATAATTAATTTTAATAACTCAGCCGAACAGGAGAGAACTTATGAACAAGATTGCTTCAAATGCAAGGCTCAAGCTTCGCTTGAGGAGTTGGCGCGGTTTGGCTGTCCGGTAGACTTGTCGGTCGCAGCCGCGGAGGTTGAGAACGAGAAAGTGGAGATCGAACAAGTCGGCGGCGTGTTCGAATCGCACATCTTTCAACTGCAAGACAGGCGTGTTGCCTGCATCGCCGACATTGCCGTGACCAATCAGACTTCAAGAACCATCGACCTGATCGATGTCGAGTTGCGAACGCCTTGGGATAACAGGCGTTTTGAATGGCTGTTGCCGAGCCAAGTCAAGTTCCAAACTTGCAGGAAGCGGGACTGCAGCCCGTTGGTTTACCGGTTCCCGGGGCTTGGACCGGAGTTTGCGTATAAAGAGGTAATCAACCACCACTTGCTGGAGCGCGAGAAACTGCCGGGCCAACGTCGGCTGGTGGGGTGGCTCTTGGGGATCGGAGGCGTGATGCCCGATAACCTAGTTCATGGGGACTGGCTTAAGATGTCGCTCACGATCATTGGAGCCGACCACGCTGAATACTCCGAACCAATCATCTTTTGGACGGAACGGCTTCTGGCTCGGCCGACGATTGTGAAGACGCGGACACCCATCTTCCCAAAACTAGTGGAAGAACAGGCCAAGCTTGCCCGAGATGTTACCCGCATCGCGGAGCTGCCGGCTAGTTCGCCACCTGGGTCGAAGAGGACCTAAGTCTGTTGCGACTCTGCTCAGGATCTTCGGTTGCTTGACAGGATTGAGTTGTGCAACTACGGACGAACCGATTGGGGCGGGGCAGGGCCTCGGTCGAGAATTCAGCGTTGTGCCACGGACTGACTGCAGCTAGAAATTCAAGGCCCCTCTAGGGGCAGGACATTGAATCGGTGATACGGCACGGAAAGGCGACGCCCGCAGATTCATTGTCCAGGTGGTTCTTTGACAACTAAATCACGTATGGGCGGCCGTCAGGGCGGCTGCCCTCCGGCATTCGGCAAACCGATGTCCGTTACTTGGCTTTGACCTGCTCGCAGAAAACATGCGCTCCTCCAACGTAACTGTCGGGGGCCATGCCCTCTACGGGGAGCTGCGGCGGCCTGGGGCGAGGTATTCCGCAAACTGGCGGGCGAGAAGGGGAGTCGGATCGAAACACCAATATCTTGGTTTACTCAAGAGTCCTTTTTTTTACACCGAATTGTCCACGATGAAATCAATCCGTCCGTCGCCAACTGGTCTACGCCATCAATCAACTGGGCGCTTGCAGCGGGCCCGCAAAGGGGTGAGAGTTCGTTTGCCAGATTTTTCAGCTTATCGAAGCACAGCATGTAACAGGGCTTGGAGTTGGATTTTTCGGACTCATACACCCTCCTCTCCTGCAGCATGGGCATTACCGCACATTCTGCTTCACGATGGCCCATTTTGATCTTATGATATGCGCGCGGGATTGTATGGAGTGTCCCGTGACGCTTAAGGAGATCAGATGGCAGAGAAAGGAAACGCAAAAGAAAAAGCCGGCTAGTGATAAGGGCGACACCGGGGGCGCGGCGTCAATGCCTCTCCAACTAGTGGTCACGCCGCCGAACGGGGTGGTCAAACTTGCTGATATGCGAGACAAATTTACCCGGATCAGCAGCCAAACTCCACGCAGCGAAGAAGCAAAGCAGGCCTTTCTCGCCAGCAAGTTGCACATCCTTCAGACTCATCCGCAGTTAAGCCTGGAGGCACGCGCATCCCTGGTTGCACAGTTCACCTCCAGCCTCAAGAAAACTCTTCCGAAAAAGACCACGCGCCCCATTCCTGGCGGAGTAGGTTATGGCTTTTTCTATGAAGACGCTTTCAAGACCAATTTCACCACCGGCACGGGAATTTGTTGGGACGTCATCTGCCCGACTCCGCCCGGGGGAAACGTGAATACTTACCTTTACTTGACGGCGACTAACCGGGCCTCATTAGGGGTTGAGGCTCTGGTTGCGTACAATGGCCAGAATCAAACCAGCTTTGAAGTGTTCGATTGGGCGCGTTATCCCGCGGCGCCCTGGCAGACTAACATCCCCTTTGCAACTCTAACAGGATACTTGAGAACTGAGTCCGCCCATGGGCACTCCTACAAAGCGCTTATGCTAACCAACTTGACCTTTACGGATGGAGCGGCCTTTGGCGTAACCAGGTGATTCTGTGGAACGAAGGGCTGCCGTTGGGAGCTGGTTTATGACTACCCATACTCGGCAACGCTGGCACAGCAGCAAGCGGCGATGTTCGGCTCCTGGGGGCCAATCCTGCAAACCTTCCAGCCTTCGTATTCGGGTACAAAGCCCATGGGAGCATTCGGCACACAGCTAATTGCCCGCGACAGTCAGTGGGGTTCCTGGCAAACCTGAGTGCTTCGGACAGTTATCTTGGCAACGATAACAAAGGGTTCAACCTGATGTTTCTGGACGCAAACTACAACTGGGCGGTGAACAGCTGAGGGGACCGGTGACCTGAATGCGCTGCCGCTTCGGCGAAGAAAGCAGCTCTCTATGAGAATGAAAAATCGGGAAGGATCCGGATGAGTTATCCGCCCAATCCAAGGCAAGATGACGACGATGCTCACTCGCTCCAGTTGGTCGACCCGAACACGGGTAAGCCAGTAAAGATCGCCGATATGCGCGCCGAGTTCGAGCGTTCATCCAAGCAGACGCCCCGCGATCCTACTGAGCGCGCGTTTATCGAAAGCAAGATTGAAATGATCCGCGGCGACCGCCATCTGAGCGCCAACAGAAGGAAGACGCAATTGCAGAGCTGGAACGCGGCGCCGCGCCGCGTTGAAATCCGCGCCGTGCGTTTGCGATAACATTGTCCAGGCTACCGGAACCGCATTCGCCGGGCCGGACGGCATGGGGCACAAGGACTGAAGACAACGCGGATCTATCTACATCCTGAATTGAGCGTGATTCGCAATGCGATTGATCAGCGTAATCACAGCAGGATGATGTGAGAGTCCCCACAAAATCTCCCCAATCAAAAACAATGCCCACCAGTCTGGAGGGGCAGTTGATGAAACAAAAGAAGTTACTGGAGCCGACGATCGGACTTGAACCGATGACCTGTCGATTACGGAATGATGCCGGAGCTGCACTAAGCTACTGTAAACAAATAACTTAATTCAGCCTCGGTTCGCACAGATGCGTTTATTGCGCTTGTTTGTTTTGAATAAGTTAGAGACGCAATGACACATTTACGACACACTAAATTGACGCGCCATCTGGCTGCTTGAGCAGGTCGATCCAATGGGTGTTTTCGCACTGTTTATTGTGCAATTTTCAAAGCAGCGACCACTGGGCTTCGGGAGAGGTTGAATCACCCCCACAAACACGGTATCGGCGCGGCGAAAAGACGTTCGCCGAAGGGAACCGCTCTCGTGCCATCATAGAGAACGAGCCCCAATCTGAAGTCACGCTCGGAAGCGGCGGATAACTTCCGGAGCCCCTTGATGTCACCCGCGTTCACGGTAGCGCTCGCTTTGATTTCGATACCGACCACCGTACCGTCTCCAGCCTCAATCACAAGGTCGACCTCGTCCTAATCCTTGTCCCTGTAGTGATATACCGCGCAACTTTCACCGAGCCAAGACGCTTGTTTCAAGACCTCAGAGAAGACAAACGTCTCCAACAGCGTTCCGAAAATCGACCGATCTCTCGCAACCCGTTCTGCGGTAGCCCTCAAAAGTGTGCCCAGCAGACCGGAGTCAAGGAAATGCAGCTTTGGCGTCTTTACCAGACGCTTCAACTGATTCCGAAACCGCGGTTCCACCCGACGAACGAGAAACAACTGCTCCAGAATGGAGACGTACTTCCTGGTGGTCTTGTCGTTGAAACCAATCTGGCTGCCCATTTGCGTGAAGTTGGTAAGTTGGCCGGACTGGTGGGCAAGGACTTGCAGCAACCGTGGCATTTGCTCAAGCTTCTCCACCTCGGCAATGTCGCGCACATCCCGTTGCACGATGGCTTTCACGTAATCGCGTACCCACGCTTGGCGTCGCTTCGGATCTCTGCGTCGCAGCATTTCAGGGTAGCCACCAATCAGTACGGTTTGTACTAGATCTTCGCCGATCATCATTTCGGCAGGTTTGCCTAGTTTGCCCTCGAAGGCAGATTTCAGGAAGGTGGGCTTTCTACCGCGGATTTCAGCCCGCGAAAGAGGCATAAGATTCACGATTTCCATGCGGCCAGCTAGCTTTCCGAGACCTGAGGCAGAGTCAAGATATTGGCCGAACCCGTCAAGAGAAACCGACCGGCCGGGCGATCGTCATCCACCGACCGCTTGATGGCGCGGAGGAGGTCAGGCGCCCGCTGCACCTCATCGATCGTAGTTCGGTTAAGGGCACCCTAAGGATCTCTTCGTTCGAACACCAGGCCGGAACACCCGCCCCGGATCGTCCCAGCCAGTTAGTGATCAGTGAGATTCCGTCTTGGAAGGGTCGCCCAAGCCCGCCTTTTGGGGGTTGTAAAAGAACCGAAACCTGAGCGCGACAAATGGCCCGTGGAATTCTTCGGGCAGCGGCGCGAAGGGATTGGACGCCGTGATTCCGCCCCATGCGGCGCGATCCAGCAAAACGTCACCCGACGACGCGGCCACCTTCATTCCCGCGACCTTTCCGTGAGGCAGAATTGCAAATTCGATGACCACCTTGCCGCGCTTCAACTCCGGAGCTCTAGCCTCCTCCGGTACAAGGGTGTACCAGTTTCTGCGCACAGCGTCCGATACGCGCTTCAGATAAGGCCCGAAATCCACACCTTGTGTATCGCTCAGGACTTCCAGATTAGGAGAAGCGGAACTCGTGACGGAGTTTGTGCCTCCCTGCTGCGGTTGGCTGGGCAGCTGGCGACGTCGATTTGGCAGCCTGTTGCGCAGGTCCTTGTACGCAAAGTGATACAACAGCCAGCGCGTAAAAGAAAGTGGTGAGCGACCGGATCCGTCGCGAGTGAGCCGGTCTGATCGTCTCTTGGCGAGCATGTTGCTCAGACTTGCCGCGAGTGAGATCTCGGGGAAACTGGTTTGCGTGTTCATTGTCAACTCCCCTTTCGGTTCGTTGTCTCTCACCGCGAACGGGCACCCTCATGGACGGGGCGTCCTGGATTCTTGGTTGAAACACTCGGCCGGGCCGACCTCCCTGGCATGAAGCCTGGTCCCTAATCAGTCCTGAAATTAACTTGCACCGCGATCATTACTGCGGCGGGTTCGCCGTTCTTCATCGCGGGTGCAAACTTCCATTGTTTCAGGACGCCGGCTGCGTTCCGCGATGCCCGCCAAGCCTTGCTCCTGATAACGCTTCACCCAGGCAGATCCGAAATTGAGGCTGCCTCACGCTAGCGTTCTTTGTAAGGATTGGCTCGGCCGGCGGGTGGCCCGCCCAAACGTTTCGATCGCGAAGAATCTTGTGGGTGCCCCATCCAAGCTTCTTTGGTGTTCAGTCTCATGACATCCTTTACAAAATGTTCCGGGACATCCTTTACACTCCCGCGCGAGCGTAGCGAGCGCGGAGGAAGCTAGGATGCCTTGGAAGACCATGGATGTACAAGAACAGCGGGTGCAGTTCGTGGTAGCGGCGAAGCGGCGGGAGAAGTCGTTCACCGCCCTGTGTAAGGAGTTTGGGGTATCGCGCCCGACGGGAGGCCTGTGGGTGCTGGTCTATTACTGCCGCACCCTGATCCGGGAACTCGACCTCGCGATCCAGCGTTCGACGGCCGTCGAACGCTGGATCGCGGACTAGTTCCCAACCAGAATCTGTAAAGGATGTGTCGAGACAAACTGTAAAGCATGTCTTGGGACTCGACACCTTCGTTTGGCTGGGGCGGGGATTTTCGTCACAGACTCCATGTCCGTGACGGTGTATGCTGCGCTCGTGCTCTGGAGGCTAAGTTACAATATGCGGGATCGTCATCGCGCGCGCTGAAGGTGCAACAATGAAGCTGCGAATTACGGCTTTTCTGATATGCGGATTGTGTCTGGCGATGCTCGCGCAGGACAACACTCCCCTCAAGACGGCCGACCATCCCACGACAGTGTCGATGTCCAGTATGTCAGAGGAGTTTGTTCCCCCCATTCCGGGTAATTACCCCGTTGTCGACTACCCTAAAGGGATGCCAACTCCATTACCCGAAGGAACGGTGTCACTGTCGGCGACAGTCAACGAACAGGGCAAGGTCGATTCGGTGGTCATAGTCCACCCAATGAGTCCCGAACTCGATGCCGCGGCGATAGCGGCCGTTTCGCATTGGAAGTTCACACCTGCAAGGTCAGGAGTACACGAACCCATTCGTGGAGGTCCACAGGAAAGCTAAGGCTTTCAAGGATCGTATTAGCGAAGCGACCAATAACAATGCTGAGGTTCGCAAAACCAGAGGGATTCAGGACGCGAATGATGTTTTCAAGAAGGAACGTGAAGAGTGATAGATCGGTCGCTGCAAAAGCCGATTATCGAGAACGATGCAAAAGTAGCAATTTAAGGCGCGATGCGAATGTCACAGACCACCATAGTTACTAACGTTAGAAATTAGATCTGTTCGACGAATTGAAGATCAGCACGAAGTGTTCGTAGGGGGCTTCTCGTGAGCATGAAAGCAAGTACCCGACAAATGGGCGACGTCACTATCGTCGACCTGACTGGACAGATCAAACTGGGCGAAGGTAGCTCGATTTTGCGCGACACGGTCAAAGACCTGCTCGGCAAGGGCCGGAAGAAGATCCTCCTAAACCTGGGTGACATAAATTACATTGACAGCTCCGGCATCGGCGAGCTGGTCAGTGCCTTTACGTCGGTTCGCAATCAGGGCGGAGAATTGAAACTCCTGCACCTGACCAAGAAAGTTCACGACCTTCTGCAAATTACCAAGCTCTACACCGTCTTCCACGTACTGGACGACGAGGCCGCCGCAGTAACTGCGTTCAGCAACTAGCTCTCCCATGTCAGTTTGATACGGGGGCATATGGGGAATGTCGGCTAACTTAACGGACGCCGCCGATGCGAGTCGGATTGGGAGATACGCAATGAAAACCGATTCATCGCCAGCATTAGCCTTGGGCACGCGGGACCGAAACGAAACTGCGGCGCGGGAGATCGCGCTGTGGCGAATTTATCTTCTGAGGGCCGGATACCTCTTGATTGCCGTCGGCATGGGAATGCAGAAGGTTCCTGCCTTCCTTCATCACAGGCCTTGGGAGCTGATGCAGGGCGTGGTCAATTCCATGCTGCTCGCGCTAGTGCTGCTGGCGGTCCTAGGGCTACGCTATCCCTTGAAAATGCTGCCGCTTCTGTTCTGGGAAATAGCATGGAAGGCCACATGGCTTCTCGCGGTGGCGCTGCCTGCCTGGCAGAACCACACCATGGACGCAGACACCTGGGACACAACTTTTGCTTGCCTGATGAGCGTGATCTTCCTGTTCGTCGTGCCGTGGGACTATGTCTGGCGGAATTTTGTCGCCGAGCGCGGTGACCGCTGGTGGTGAACGCTTTGCGGTAAGCGTCCGCTGAGGGCTGCGGGATTGGAGGTGGAGTTCAGACGGGTTTGCGCGATTTACCGGGTCCGAGGCGCACGTGACTTTTGGGGATTTTGATTTCGGCGAGGGCATTGGGATCGAAGGGACCACCGTACCAATCGGTCAGTTCGTCGTGGTCGTGATGCTTGGGGTCTTCGAGCGCTTCGCGGAAGGCGTAGAAGCCCGGCAATCCGCCGTCAGTGGCGAGTTCCAGGGATGCTCAGTCTGGATTGCGTATGAGATGGCGATTTCACACTCCGTATCGAGAGCCAAATAATGCAGGTTGAATAATCTGGAATCAATTGCCCCGACGGTTCGAATCGCTAAGGGCATCATTCAATAGACTTGTGACGCGATTAATACGAATGCGCCGGGCCGATTTGCGGTGCGCGTACCGGCTTGGCCATGCCGTAGAAGATCATGACGCCCTGGCCGCCGCAACGGGTCGAAAGTGCCTCTTTGGGCGTTCCGATACAACTGTCGATGTCCTGCCAGTTGTTCATCACCCAGACGTTGCCCGCCGGGTCGATGCCGAGATCGGTCTGCATCTGCAGGCCTCCGCCGACGTAGCCGCCGGGCGGCGAAATCTGTTCGCCCGTATGCACGCCGGGTGGGCAGTGCTCGGTGCGTACGCCGCAGAGCTCCACAATCGGACTGCTCGGAATAGCGAAGTTCGAAATCCAAACGTTGTCGTTGCCGTCCACGACCACCGCCCAGGGTCCGGGAAGGCCGCCGCTCTTGAATGGCGAGCCGGGGAATGGTGTGCCGTCCGGCCGCAGCAGCGTGACGCTGCCACCGTCATGGTGCCTCCTTGCTGCTTGCGACATGGTCTTCGTCAGGTAATCAGAGGCCGCCGCAACTCCGTGAGTCTTTCAGGCGCACGCCCATGTCGACCAGGTGCGCCATGCCCAGCAGGCCCGTGCCGAACCGGTTGGTCACCCAGACGTTGCCCTGGCTGTCGATGTTCAACCCGCTGTTGTTGATTCCGGTCGTGAAGTTCTCGGCCTTGCTCGGATCAGAGGCGGGAAATCGCGTAACGTGAGGGAGGCCGCTATTGGAAACCCAGATCCGGTCCTGCTGGTCGATGGCAAGGTGAAACGGCGCCTTGAACGACTTGCACGGCTCTGCGCTTTCGCCTTCGCAAACGATCCTGCCCTTGGTCCATTCGCCCTTGGGGAAGTACACGAGCTGCCTCTTTTCGATACCCAGCACCCACACGTCGCCGCTCGGCGTGACGATGACGCCCTGCATCAGGCCGAGGCGGCCGCCGAAGTTGATGCCCTCGGGTGGCGTTAGGGGCTTGCCGTTCTTGTCGAATACGTTGATCGACTTGCTGCCGTAGCTGGTGAGCCAGACATTGTCATTCGAGTCGACCGCAGCACCGAAAGTGCCGCCTTCCATTCCGCCGCCCGTGAAGCCCGTGGTGATCGGTGAGAGCGGCTTGCCGTTCGGCGCGAACTTGGTCGCGTGGCCCTGCCACAGCGAGTCCTGTCCCTGCCAACCGATGGTGAAGTTGTCGCCGACCCAGAGATTGCCCTCGCTGTCGAACATGCACTTGCCACCCGCAACGATACCCGCCGCCAGTGAACTTGAGCGGAAGTACCCATGCACTGGGCGCCCAGTTGAGATACGGCATGTACGGCACTGCGAGCATGTGATTGCTCGCCGATACCGCATAGAACTGCCGAAGCAGGGCGAAGAGTCTTTCGGGCTGGTGCCACGGGTTAAAGCGCGATATCCTCGGCTGCGTTCAGCGTATTGGTTGGAGCGCCCCCACCTCGGGGGCGTAGACGCTGCGAACAGCCTGCTGCACGCATCCGCCTTCACCCGCGTGACGCAACCGGAGAGCAGGTCGGCGAGAGTGGCGAAGTTGGCCATCGTAGGCGTCTGGCCGCTGTTGAGGGGGTCCTGAATCGCTCCGCCCCATCCGCCTGTCTCTAGGTCAACGAAGTTGGGCACGTTACCCGCAGCAATGCGCAGGCCGAGCGGCGTTACCCTTGATCGTCATTCCCTCGATCAATTGCGCGTGCGTCCACACCGACGCAATGGTGGTGAGCTCGTTGATGACGACCCGCGCCGGTGGCTTGCTGCCCACCACTGCCAAAAGAGCAATCGCAGGATTGTTGCCACCCGACTTACTGAATGCGGGGACGCCACCCGTGGCGACGAAGTAGAGGCTCGAATCCGTGGGCGCGCCCGCGGTGCGAACTTCAAAGCGGCCTTCGTTGTCGGTTTTGGTCTGCGCGAGTTGTTTGGGTGCGCCCGCGCTCGCGGCAAACAGGGTCACGGTCGATTGGGCGATGGGGGCGTCTCCGCCCAGGACTTGACCTTTAATGCTGTCGGCAGCAGAAGAACTGGCCAAGAACAGACTTGAGACGGCAAGCGCGACAAGTGTCAGCTTTAGAATAGTCTTTCCAAAACCCATTGTCCTTTCTCCTTTATTTGGCATCATCTGCGTCTCCATCCGGTTCCAGAATGACCGGGTGCGGAAAGCGCGGCCTACGAGATTTCACACTTCAGCGGAAGAGCTTTGTCTGTGACATCTGAACACCTAGACATGCTGTTTCCGGTTAGTTGTTGATATCAGGCCATCTCACTCCCAATCCCGAGAGGGACGCATCGGCGCCGATTACGAGTGACTTGGCGATTATGGCCAACGATGCGTGCCAAGCCAGAATCTTCCACACGAGCAAAGGCGGCTCGTGTGGGCATCGGGCAATCGAATCGGATACGGGCGCTCGCCGTTCATTCGCGGTGATATGTCGCTGTGCATCTTGTTTCTTTAAACTCATTACGACTCGCCTACTAGTCGACATCGCAGCCACATCATTCAACCAAAATTCATCGCAATTTCATTCGACCTTCATCGCAATTTCACTCCACCAACGTTGAACGTGGCTATGCTTGCTGGAAGTCCAATCCAATCTTCGGAGTACACAATGAAAAAGACTCTTGCTTTACTTTGCCTCGCAGTTGCCTGTTCGATGGGCACCGCAATCGCCCAGGACTACCCACCAAGGCCACATCAACAACCGAAATGGCATCCGCCAGGTCCTGCTGATCAGCGTCGACGGAATGCACGCTGTTGATTTCTTGAACTGCGCCAACGGCATCAGCACCGTTAACGATGGCCAACCCTATTGCCCGGCGCTTGCGGCGCTCGGCAAGACGGGCATCAACTACGTCGCCGCCAGCACCTCAAAACCCTCGGATTCTTTCCCCGGCCTGACCGCGATCGTCACCGGCGGAAGCCCGGCCCTGACCGGCGTCTATTACGACGTCGCTTACTCTCGGAATTACGACGCTCCGGCGGAAACCACCGGCAACGGCCTCACGGCTGGCCCCTGCACTCCCTACGCGCACGCCAACGGGCACGACAACCGAGTATGAAGAAGGCATCGACATCGACCAGACCAAGTTGAACGGCGGCGCGCCCGGCGCGGGGCTGACCGACGGCGGCATCGCCTCCATCGACACCCGGAGACTGGTCCGCGACCCAAGCTAACGGCTGCAATCCCGTTATGCCGTGGAATTTCGTCCGCGCCAACAGCATCTTCAGCGTCATTCACCAGGCCGGCGGATACGCGGCATGGTCCGACAAGCACCCCGCGTACGCCTCGGTCGCCTCTGGTATTGGCCCCGCTGCGCTCGACGACTTCTACGCGCCTGAAATCAACTCCGACGTGATCGGCCTTCCCGGCGTTACAACGCCCACCGGCATATCCTGCGCCACCATCCTCGATCCAGGCTCGGACCTGACGGCCTGGACCAACAGCTTCCAGAACATTCAGTGCTACGACACCTTGAAGGTCGATGCGATCCTCAACGAGATCGATGGGAAGAACCACCTCGGCACCAGGAAGACCCAAGTTCCCACCATCTTCGGCATGAACTTCCAGGCCGTTAGCGTGGGCCAGAAGCTCGTTGAGAAGAGCAACGGCGTGACGGGCGGATATCTGGATGCCGCTGGCACGCCCGCGCGGCCGCTGCTGGGCGAATTCCAGTTCGTCGACGCCTCGATTGCGGCATTCGTCAGCGAGCTGAAGGCGAAAGGTCTCTATAATTCGACGCTGATCGTGATCACTGCCAAGCACGGCCAGTCGCCCATCGATCCCAGCCGCTACGTCTCTCAGCTCATAACTCGGCACTTCGCCCGCCACCCTGCTCTCCAATGCGGGCTATATTCCGCCCTCGGAATCTACCAACACCGCCGGCGGCATTGGACCGACGGAAGATGACGTCTCGCTGCTCTGGCTGATCAACTTCCTCCGATACTCTGACGCCGCCGTCAAAATCCTCGAAGCTAATGCCTCCGCCACCGGAATCGCGCTGGGGCAGATCTACTACGGCCCTTCGCTTGCGCTTAACTACAACGACCCAACCGTAGACCCGCGCACGCCCGACATCATCGTGACCCCGAACGTCGGCGTTACTTACACCGGCAGCACCAAGAAGCTGGCCGAGCACGGCGGGTTCGCCCATGACGACACGAATGTCATGCTGCTGCTGTCCAATCCGAGCTTCCAACCCCAGACGGTCCGCGCCGAAGTGGGCACCGCCCAGGTGGCGCCTACCATCCTCCAAGCCTTGGGTATCGATCCTTCGGCGCTTGATGCCGTTCGTGCTGAGGGAACGGGCGTGCTTCCGGCGACCCCACTCAAGTAAGCCGTTTGCAAAAGCCGGTTCAACCGACAAAGGACGTTGGTTTTGGGGTTGCAGTTGGGGTCGGTGATCCCCGCGATGGCCGGTTTTCCCGCGCCAAAGTCGGTGATCACTTCGTTGGCCGGTTTTGCCGCTCGCCGCCCCAATCACCGGGCGGACGCACCGCAATCCCAGCCGCTTTCAGATACTGGCTGGCGGTTTCGCGACGGATGCGGGTGGCTTTCTGAATCTGCCGCAGCGGCCATCCCAGCCGTCCCAGAGCTAAAACTTGCTGTTTCTTCTCTTCGTTCAAGACATTGGCCATGCCCACGGAGGCTACAAGCCTCTGCGGGAATCAATGTCCCGGACGCTATTCTCGTTGGCCGGTTTTCAGGTGATACTCATTGGCCGGTTTTGGGTGATCGCTGAGGGTGTCTACCGTCGGCTGATCATCCAGCTAATGAACCCTCCGACGATGACGCCCAGTATGAACGTCACAGCGGTTGCTTCGACGGGGTGGCGCTTTATCCGCTGAGTCGTATCATCCACGAGTTCTTCGGCGGCATCACTGCTCCGTTTTATGGAACGTTTCATAAGGTCTACGCTCTCGTCGATCGCCTCTGCCATCGCAGATGTTGCGCGTGAAAGCTTGTGGATTGATTCCGCGACCTGGGCGTCCGCTTTTTCTAATATGTTCTCAGCCATAAAAACCTCGACTTCCCTCGCAGTGCCTGAACAGCAGTATACTTCGGTTTCCCCATGTGGTAACCAATCCTCGTTGGCCGCTCAAGAACGGTGTAGACTGAACGGCATCCGGTGAGGCTTCCCGTGTCCACCAGTTCACGTCTATTCCGCCGTCACCCCAATCTCAGCGATGAAGTGAATCGAAACATCGTGCAATCTGAAATCGAAGGGGGCGTGTTCCTCAACAATCTGCCACCCGCTACTGTGCTAGAGATTCAAACCCAGCATCACTGTTACCAGGTTGTGCTCCTGGACGATAACCACGCGCTGATCTCGGGACATCCCCAATACTGTCCAGAACCAACTCGGGTAGCCATTGCGGGTTCGACCTGGGGCGGTTCGATGCTGAAACGCCGCTTCGTCGGCCGAGGCATGCATCTGGAGTTTTGTCATCCAGGCTACCAGAGACCAATTGTGACCTCAACGGTCCAGGAAATCCGGGAACCGCAATTGAAGCAGGTCCGAGATGAATACACTGGCGTAACTCGCCGACGTTGACTTACCGTTCTCTGCAATGCCGAATGCGGTCCCTTCAATGGCTAGGCCGTTACCCGGGAAGACGACCTCCGTGCCAATAGCTGGTGTGATCAGGCCAGGTCGTAAGCAATCCTTAAGGGCAGGGATGGCCGTTATGGACATACTTGCGATGGCTTCGACGTAACACGAACCGATCACTCGCCAACAACTTGACCGCTCGTCCTCCGGTGAACACCTGGCGCAACCACCGGAACTGCGTAGTCCCCACGATAGTGTGAGTGGGATAATTGTTCTTGCGAGTCGATCTGATGATAACAGTGACCAATCACGGGCCCGTGCGCGAGCTTCGGTTGAATCGTCCGCCGGTGAATGCGCTATCTACGGAACTTATCTCAGCGCTGAGGAAAGCCATCGAGCAGGCACCGGTGGATGGCGCTCGTGCGGTAGTAGTGTCTGGCCCGCCCGGCATGTTCAGTGCCGGTCTGGACATTCCGATTCTTTTCAAGTGCAACCGCGACGAAATGACACAGCTTTGGCGCGAACTCTATGGATTGATGAAGGCGCTGGCGAGTTCGTCGATCCCAATCTGCGCCGCAATCACCGGACATGCACCTGCTGGTGGTACTGTGATTGCCCTTTTTTGCGACTGGCGGGTGGCAGCCCAAGGAGATTTCAAGCTTGGCCTAAGTGAGGTGCAAGTCGGTATTCCGTTGCCACCGGTGATATTGAGTGCGCTGCGACGGCAGGTCGGCGCGCGCAAGGCGGAGCGCCTGGCAGTGGCTGGACTGATTCTCTCGCCGGAGCAGTCACTGAGTGTTGGACTGGTGGACGAACTGGTCCCTGCGGACGAGATCCTCGAACGCGCCTTGGCTTGGTGCCGGAACTTGTTGGCGCTTCCTCCGGAGGCGATGTTGGCAACGCGGCGACGCGCAAGAGCCGATTTGATCACGCTGTTTGACCAAGGCAGCGAGGAAGAGTTGCGCACGGTACTGGACAGCTGGTGGAGCGAGGAGACACAAGGCATGCTGCACACGATGGTTATGAGACTGGGAAAGTAGAGAAAATCACGAAGGCACGAAGAAACAGAAGAATCCCACTAAGCGAAGCTTGGACACAGTGGCTGCAAAGAGAGTGACTGTTGATTGAGTGATGGGGGGCATCGCCGCCGGTCACCCGCCCCTTTATTTCTGTGGCTGAAGCTTCTCCTGCTAACAAGAGGCTGCAAGCTAGTAATGCAGCGAGTGCCAGATCCAGAACGGTTTTCTGAGAATCCACTCTTACTCTCCCTCATGGTCGTCGGCAGGATAGCTGGCGAGAACAGATGGGATGAGAAGGCCGGTCTCCGAACGGGATGCTGTACGCTCCCAAGTTATCGACGCGCTCGAAGCGCAAGAGATAAAGGAGACCGGCAATGAAGAAGACTACCACTGGGGCAATGGCGAGCAACAAGAATCTGCATGGCAAGTTGACCATTGGTTTGGATCTGGGAGATCGGTCGAGCTGGTACTGTGTGCTGGACGAAACGGGAGAAGTGGTGCAGGAGCAGAGGGTGGCAACGACTCCCAAGGCAATGAAGCAAGTGTTCGCGGCCATGCCGCGCAGCCGGGTAGCACTGGAGACCGGAATGCACTCGCCATGGGTAAGCCGGGTGCTGAGCGAGTTGGGCCATGAAGTGATCGTGGCGCACGCTCGCAACGTGCGGCTGATCGGGGAAAGCCGGCGCAAGGATGATCGACTGGATGCCAGGATGCTGGCACGGCTGGCGCGGATCGACCCGCAGTTGCTGGCTCCGGTGAAGCATCGCAGTGCACAGGCGCAAGCCGACCTAATGGTGATTCGAGCGCGAGCCAGCCTGGTACGGGCGCGAACGGCGCTGGTGAATGCGGCGCGGGGGGCTAACGAAGTCCTATGGCGAGCGCATACGCGGGTGTAACCCGCGTAACATGGACCTGGAAAAAGCGCAGGCGCTCAGCCCGGAACTACAAGCCGCGCTGGGACCGTTGCTGCAAGCGCTGGAAGCGCTGAGTGAGCGGATCGCCGAGTACAACCGGCAGATCGAGAGCATCGCGCAGCACAGCTATCCGCAAACCGCACTGCTGAAGCAGGTGAAGGGCGTGGGCACACTGATCGTGTTGACCTACATGTTGACGCTGGAAGATCCGCACCGTTTCCGCAAGAGTCGCGACGTGGGTTGTTATGCCGGGTTGCAACCGGGACGGAGAAACTCGGGACAGAGCGAGCCGCAGATGCACATCAGCAAAGAAGGCGATCCTTATCTGCGAACGTGGCTGGTGCAGGGGGCACAACACATCCTCGGGCCCTTTGGCGCCGACAGCGACCTGCGACGTTGGGGGCTGAAGCTGGCTGAGCGTGGCGGCAAGAACGGCAAGAAACGAGCCATCATCGCGACGGCTCGAAAACTGGCTGTGCTGCTGCATCGGCTGTGGGTAAGTGGAGAAGTTTACGAACCGTTCCACAATAGCCATGCGAGCGTGTTGGCAACAGCGTAGTTAGAAGGATCTGAGCCCAAAGCCGAGTTCCGGTGACTGCGTCTATGGCCTGGCCCAACTTCCAGCTCTTTATGGAAGAAAGGTCGCCTAACAGGTGGCAGCACCGGCTGAAACGAGAACGCCCAACTTGCACCGAGCGACAATCGCTCATCAAGAGTGCGGATGGAAGGGTGGCGACAGTGGTGATGCGGCATCGGCTTGGCAAAACGATGATTCAGTTTTCTTGTTACCGACACGGTGGCAGAGCGGTCCTCGCCGTCAAGGGTTCGCTCGCGCCGCACAGAACGCGCCCTTGACTGCTACGGGCCGCTCTGCAAAACCGCCGCTAACAAGAAAACTGAAAAAGAAAGAAACTAGGAATAAGAACCTTGACAGTGACCGGCCTTCTCATGGAAGGCCTTATCACAAGCAAACCTGAAACGGGGCTCTCCGCTCGGATCACTTCTGATATGGAGTCGACCTGAAGTCCGAGAACCCTGCATCAGACCTGCTTCACCTCGCATCAGAATTCACCGAGGAGAACACAACCGCATGGCACGTAAAGTAGTCTACTGGGGGAGCACTGGTCTGTTGGCTGCACTGTCGGTCTTTGCAGCATTCGCCTATCTGTCGGGTGGTGCGCAGGCGGTGCAAGGATTTGCGCACGTCGGATATCCGCAGCAACTGCGCATCATTCTCGGGATCGCCAAACCACTGGGCGCGATTGCCCTCGTCGTTCCCGGCCTGCCCAAGCTCAAAGAGTGGGCCTATGCCGGATTCACGTTCGCCTGGATCTCGGCGTTTATCGCGCATTATTCTGGCCAAAGACGGCGCGGAAGCATTCCTGCCGCTGGTATTGCTGGTATTGCTCTTCGCCTCTTATGTAACCCGGCCGCCGAGTCGCCAATGGCCGGGCGCCCTATCCTCCACGCGTGGTTTTAGCGACGTAGGGTAGCAATGACACACCTAAGACCGCATGACTGATAGCCCATTGCAGGATTAGTGTTGTGAACAGGCCAAGTCGTAAGCTATCTCGAACGGAGTTTGTGCCAGTCACATACACCAATTGCACGCACGACAAAGATCCGTTCGAAATGCATGGCCCATAACTAGTGTCCTGTAACTGAAGTTCGCTGACAAAATCGGGCCACACTGGCGAGGATTTGGTCAGCAGTTTTCGTCCAAACGAAAGGTTTCGCCGTCTGGTTGTAGGTGTCCAGATAATGCCGGATCGCTTGTTCCAGTTCGCGCGTGCTGCGATGAATGCCGCGCCGGATCTGCTTCTCCGTCAGCAGCGCGAAAAAGCGTTCGACCAGGTTGATCCACGATGCCCCGGTGGGGGTGAAGTGCACGTGATAGTGCGGACGTTTCGCCAGCCACTGCCGGATCAGTGCTGTCTTGTGCGTGCCGTAATTGTCCAGAATCAAATGCACGTCCAGTCCAGCGGGCACTGCCGCTTCGATGCGGTCCAAAAACTTACGGAACTCAACCGAGCGATGGCGGCGATGCAACCCGCCCAACACTTTTCCGGTCTTGGCGTCCAAGGCCGCGAACAGCGTAGTCGTGCCATGCCGCAGATAGTCGTGGCTGCGTCGCTCCGCTTGCCCGGGACGCATGGGCAACACCGGTTGGCTTCGGTCCAGGGCTTGAATTTACGTCTTCTCGTCCAGACACAGCACCAGCGCCCGCTCCGGCGGGGCCAGATACAAGCCCACGATGTCCCGCACCTTCTCGACAAACTGCGGATCGGTGGACAGCTTGAAGGTTTCGCTGCGATGCGGTTCCAGCCCGAACGCCTTCCAGATGCGCTGAATTGTCATGTGGCTGAGTCCGCTCGCCTCGGCCATCGAGCGCGTCGACCAATGGGTGGCGTCTCGTGGCAGCGATTCCAGCGTGCGCACGACGACCGCTTCCACGTGTGCGTCCTCGACGGTGCGCGGTGCGCCGCAGCGCGGCTCATCGAGCAACCCGGCGACCCGATGACGCACAAACCGGCTGCGCCATTTGCCCACCATTTGCTTGCTGACGCGCCGCCGTCGCGCCACCACCGTGTTACTCAGGCCGCTGGCGCAGTCCAGCACGATGCCGGCCCGCAGCGCCAGAGCCTGCGCCGAGCTGCGCCGCCGCACCCATCGTTCCAGCGTGGCTCGTTCTTCCGCACTCACCACCAACTCCACCATGGGACGCCCGGTTCGCATCTCAGATCGCCTCCACATCTTAGACGAACCGGCTCCCGATTTGTTAATAGAACTTCAGTTACAGGACACTAGAATCCATCTTACAAATCGTTTTGGGGTGTGTCAGGGCACGACTTTCAGTCGTGCCAAACGAAACGCAGAAAGGGTCCGGGCTTTAGCCCCTGCAAAAACACGTCCCGCAGGGGCTGAAGCCCAAGCGATGGTTGGACCCGTTACGGCACGTCTGAAGCCGTACCGTAACACAAAGCGATTCATGAGATGGCTTCTACCAACGATCACAAACTGCGATCTACTCCTAACCCCGACCTCTAGCCCCTGCCTTTCCAAACTTGTTTGCACTCTCGAACAGCTCCCGCAGCCCCGGTCCGCGCAGATTCTCGCGCAGATGCGCCAACTGCTGTTCGAAGCGCAGCAGCGCTTCTTCGATGTTCTGGCTGTTGGTTAGCGCGATGTCGCGCCACATCGAGTAGGGGCTGCTGGCAATCCGCGTCATTTCCCGCAAGGCTCGGCCGCCGATCTCCTTGACTGCTTCGTCGTCTCCCAATTCATCACGAAGCGATGACGCTAGTGCGGTGGCGATCATCTGCGGCAGGTGACTGATCCACGCGCACAGGCGATCGTGCCGCTTCGGATCCATCGCAATCACCCGTGCCCCCATCGCGTCTAGAAGTTCAACGTACTCTTGCTGCCTGGGCGTGTACGGCTGTTCTCCATTGATCGGCGTGATCAGCCATACAGCATCGCGAAACAGATTGACATCCGCATTCTCGATCCCGCTGTGCTCCTTACCTGCCATAGGATGTCCGGGAAGCACGCGGACACTTGCCTCCGCGCCGAACACCAGGCGCGCGCGTTCGACAAACTGCACCTTGGTGCTGCCGGTATCGGTAAGCAGCGTGTCCGGGTGGAGCGTCGGAGCAATTTTTTCGAAGACAGAAAGTACAGCGCCAACCGGGGTGGCAAGGACCACGAGGTCGCTGCCCTCAGCCCCTTGCCTTACGTCAGTGTCTCCGCGATCAATGGCCCCGCGGACGAGAGCAGCGTCCAGCACCTCGGGTCGATCACAGCCAACGATCGTTCCCCGAAACCCCTGCTGGCGAAGAGCAAGCCCCAACGAGCCGCCGATCAAGCCCGTTCCCACGATCGTGATCTGCCGAAAGGCCATGGCTAGAATCAGAGGGTGTCATCCTAAGCGAAGCGCCCGCCAAGAATTTCCGACCTCTCTTGCTGGGTCGGGCGGGCGCGGAGTCGAAGGAGTCCTATTTCCCCAGGAATCGCAGATGTGGATGCCTTGCGAGTAGAAAAACCGCGTTTGCCGGCGGCCATAGGGATCCTTCGACTCCTCGCCGCGGTCGTCGCTCAGGATGACACCTCCCAAGATTGACTATCCTCATGAATAAGCAAGCAGATGTGGTACTCCACCCTGCACACCAAGCATCATTTGACTGGGATTCTCAAATCGTGCGGCCCACCGCCGGAGCGATCATCCGTAACTGGTCCATGAGCTCAGAAAACTGCTGCGGATACAGCGACTGAGCGCCATCAGACAGCGCCTCGTCGGGTGAAGGATGCACCTCGATCAACAAAGCATCGGCCCCGGCGGCAACCGACGCGCATGCCATGGGCGCGACTTTATCGCGCAATCCCGTGCCATGCGAAGGATCGGAGGTAATCGGCAAGTGCGACAACTTGTGCACAATGGGAATCGCCGAGATGTCGAGGGTATTGCGGGTATAGGTCTCGAAGGTTCGAATGCCGCGCTCGCAAAAGATGACCTGATAGTTGCCGCCTGACAGGATGTACTCAGCCGAGAGAAGCATCTCCTCGATAGTCGCCGCGATGCCGCGCTTCAATAGCACCGGTTTCCGCACCTTGCCCACTTCACGCAGCAGGTTGAAGTTTTGCATGTTGCGCGCACCTACCTGGAAGATATCGACATACGGCAACATCAGTTCGATCTGCGAGATCTCCATGACCTCGCTGATCACCGCCAGGCCATAGCGGTCGCCAGCTTCTCGCAGCAGTTTCAGCGCCTCAAGGCCGAGGCCTTGAAAGGTGTAGGGCGAGGTGCGCGGTTTGAACGCGCCCCCACGCAGGACCTTGGCGCCGGCCTTGCGCACCACCTCGGCCGCCGTGAACAATTGCTCCTTCGACTCTACCGAGCACGGGCCGGCCATCACGACCACTTCCTTGCCGCCTATCTCCGTCCCGTCGGGCAGCTTCACAACGGTGTCGTGCTCGTGGAATTGCCGCCCCGCGAGCTTGTAAGGCGCACTGATACGGTACACCCGCTCCACCCCCGGCAACACCTCCAGGTCACGCGTGTCAAAGTCGATACGCTTGCCCACTGCGGCAAGGACACTCTGCCGCGCCCCAGTAGTGCGATGCACAGCGAAGCCCATCTTCATTAAGTGATCCGTCACCCGCTGGATCTGGTCTTCACTGGCATGTTCCAACATCGCAACAATCATGATCTGCCTTTAGCCCCTAGCCCTTAACCGTTAGTTTTTCGCGCTGTCATCCTGAGCGAGTCCGCGCCGGTTTCGCGCCGACGAGTCGAAGGACCCCTATAACGTTAGACAACCCAGTGCTTCTTAATCGTTAGGCTCCAGCTCTGTCGTCTCTCCCTCAACCGAAGCTTCCGGAGCCATCTCATCGCGCTGAAGCTGCCGCATCACATCCACCAGGCGCTCATAGACCTGGCGCAATTGCACGTCCGACAACGGCCCGCCATTGGCGCGCGCGATGTTCTGAAAGATGATCTTCTCCCGATCCGGCTCATAAATCGGCATCGCTAAGCCGCGCTTGAGCTTGCCGATTTCCTGGGCGCATTGGGCGCGCTGGTTGATCAGCTGCACTAACTGCAGGTCCACCTCATCGATCTTGCGGCGCCAATCCTCGATGTCCATGCTGCTTGCTTTTGTAATCCTGCCGATTCGCAATCCTACTGGGGTTCGCACAATATCGTCACATTCGCATCATCAGGTTTGTCATCACGAGCGCAGCGAGGGATCTGCTTTACGTAGCTGACAAAAAAACAGATTCCTCGCACCAAAAATGGGCCCTCGTAGTGACAACTCATGAACGACGACCACTCTCGTCCAACGGTACGCCACTGTTAGTTCGCGATCGTCAATGACTGCTGCTTACGGCTTCCTGCGCTCTTCCGGTGAGGGATGACAGGAATTCTGTCACGGCCGCTGCTTCCCGTCCTGGATTTTGTTCGATCCTCTGCACAATCGCACTTCCTACGACAGCCGCATCAGCGAAACTTCCTACCTCGGCGAATTGCTCGGGAGTCGAAACTCCAAATCCTACAGCAATCGGCAACTTGGTATGCACCCTCAGTCGCTCGACCAGGGATCGCGCATCACCGGCAAGTTCTTGCTGGGTACCGGTAATGCCGGTTCGCGAGATTGCATATACGAACCCACGCGAATGCCTTGCCAGCTCGCGCAGACGCTGTTCCGTGCTGGTGGGCGCCGCCAGAAATACGGGCGCCAGTCGGTGTGCTTTCATCGCCTTGAGATAGTCACCAGCTTCTTCCACCGGAAGATCGGTGACGAGTACGCCGTCAACACCAGCATCGGCGGCGGCCGCACAAAATTTCTCCAGGCCAAACTGCAGAATAGGATTGAGGTACGAGAAGATGATCAGTCCGGCGTTCGACTGCTGCCGGAGTTGCTTCGCCACCTCGAGGACACCGGTCAGGTTGGTCCCATGTTGCAGCGCTCGTTCGCTGGCGCGCTGGATGACGGGTCCATCCGCCACGGGATCGCTGAACGGCACGCCTAGTTCGATCACTTCTGCGCCGGCACGAATTGCCGCCAGCGCGACCTCGCGCGAGGTATCCAGATCAGGGTCGCCGCAGGTGATGTAGGCCACCAAACCTGGCCGTTTGTTGAAGATGATCGCCAAGTTGTTCCTTCAGTTCCCTCTGTCATCCTGAGCGAAGTGAGCTCGCGACAACGAGGTCACGAAGTCGAAGGACCCCTATCTCCGTCGAGAGACTGCACAGCAACAGGGGTTCTTCGACTTCGCTCGGCTTGCAGAGCCTCGCTTCGCTCCCAATGAACAGATTTGTACGTTGCGAGAATCAAGCGGGTTGCGCCTCCGTGGGGACGAGAGTAAATCCCATACTTTGAGCCTGTTTTCGCAGGTGCTGTTCGCGGCGTCGTTGCTGTTGCTGCTCGGCCAGCGCGAAGACGCTTTCGTCGTAGGGCTGGCGGGTTTTGATCAGGTAGTAGAGGACACGAGCTAGCTTGTGAGCGGTTGCGGTAATCGCCTTGGGAGCTCCGAGTCGGGCTCGCATGCGCCGATAGAAGGCGCCCAGATAGGACTGGCTGCGGTGCAAGCTCTGGGCGGCCACCCGCAAGGCGTGATTGATTCGACTTTTGGTCTTGCGCGTTTTGCGGCTGAGTACGCGGTCGCCGCTCTTTTGGTTGTTCGGACACAGAGCCAGCCAGGCGGTAAACGCGGGCGAGCTGGGAAACTTGGAAACCTCGGTGCCCAGTTCGGAGAACACGGTGAAACCGGTTAGCGTGTTAATGCCCGGCACGGCGGTGAGGTCGACGCCAAACAAGCGATAGAGTTCCTCCCGCATCGCGCAGCGTAATTCGTTCTTGCGCGGGCGATGTGGGTTGGGCCCCGGCGGCAGAGGATTTTGCTCCACGTCGATGCGGCTATCGAAATCCTGCGTATACTGTGCCATCTCGCGGTCGCAGTCCACCAGCATTTGCTGATAATGGCGGAAGGCATTCACCGATTGCTCCAGGGTAAACAGGTGCTCGCGCCGGTAATTGCCGACCAGCGACTTGCGTATGGTTTCCTCGCTGGTCTGCACCCGGCCATCGCGCAGCCCGGCCAGCACTTTCGGATCGCGTTCGCCTTTTAAAATGGCATCGATAATGGCCAGGCCACTGACGCCGGTGATGTCGCTGAGCACGTGATGAATCTGTAGATTCATCTGCGTCAGCGCCTTGTGCATGTGTTGGATGTGGACCGCAGCTATGTCGATCAAAGCCTCACGATGGCGCATGATCGCGCGCAGAGCTCGCACCTGGTCATCGGGGTGGAAGGAGCCGCGCAGCAGCCCTACCGAGTGCAGGTACTGCAACCACTGGCAATCTTGCACATCGCTCTTGCGTCCGGGAACGTGCTTCACATGACGGGCATTGACCAGGCACACGCGCAGTCCTTTGCCCTCCAGGATGTCGAACACGGGAATCCAGTACACCCCGGTCGATTCCATGGCCACACTGCGAATGCCGCAGGCCAGCAGCCAGTCCGCCAGTTTTTCTAAGTCCTCGGTAAAAGTATCGAAGCTGCGCACCGGTTGCGGATCGCGATCCGGCGGCACCGCCGCATATACCTTACGGGCTCCGACGTCGATACCCGCGGCATTGGCCTCGACGGTCCCCACTATGGGAAGCGATGATCCTGATGGCTGAATCTTTTTTTTCAACTGCTCTCCTTGTAGCCGCCTCGCTTCGGCCAAGTTGCTAATCAAGGGAATCTCCCGAACGGAATCGCTGCTTTCCAGCAACGTTGCCTACTCTCACGATCGCGGACTTGGAGCCAGACTCAGAAACGGACTGTAGAATGTACCAATGCGTGGACGGCCTACTTCCGAAACCAGCGGCCTCTCCATCATACAAACCCATGGCCCGCAAAACTCCTGTTCATGGGTCTCATAACCTCGCCGTGGGCGAGGTCAACGACTCAGAATGACAACCAATTAGTTAGTGACGCGTCAAAACGCCAGGTTCTCCCGCAAAATTCCAATATCTTTGTCGCCACGCCCAGATACATTGACGATCACAATGTCCGACTTGTCCATCTTCGGCGCTCGCTTTATACACTCGGCAATCGCATGCGCCGACTCCAGAGCAGGAATGATGCCCTCCATTCGCGCCAGCTTGAGACACGCATCGAGCGCCTCTTGATCGCTGGCTGGCACATATTCCGCACGTCCTTGATCGTGGAGCGCGGCATGCTCGGGACCGATCGCGGGATAATCGAGCCCGGCTGAAACTGAGTGCGTCAGTGCGATCTGCCCGCCCTGGTCTTGCAGGACGTAAGAATAGGTTCCCTGCAACACACCCGGGCCGCCACCGTCGAAGCGTGCCGCGTGCTCTCCCAGCGAGTGGCCGCGACCTCCGGCTTCTACTCCGATAAGCTTCACATCGTGGTCTTTGATGAATTCGTAGAAAACACCGATCGCATTCGAACCGCCGCCCACGCACGCGATGACCGCGGTAGGCAGCCGGCCTTCGGCCTTCAGGATCTGTTTGCGCGCCTCCTGGCCGATGACGCGATGGAAGTCCCGGACCATCGTCGGGTAAGGATGCGCTCCCAACACACTGCCCAGAAGGTAGTGTGTCGTACGAACATTCGTAACCCAATCGCGCATGGCCTCATTGATGGCATCCTTCAAAGTGCGCGAACCTGAGTCCACTCCGCGCACTTCGGCGCCTAGCAGCCTCATGCGGAAGACGTTCAGTTCCTGCCGCCGCATGTCTTCCGTCCCCATGTAAACCACGCACTCCATACCAAAGAGCGCGCACACGGTTGCGGTTGCAACCCCGTGCTGGCCGGCGCCGGTCTCCGCGATGATGCGATGCTTGCCCATGCGGCGGGCCAGCAGCGCCTGCCCGACACAGTTGTTGATTTTGTGTGCGCCGGTGTGCAGCAGGTCTTCCCGCTTCAGATAAATCTTGGCGCCGCCAAGTTCTTTGGTGAGCCGCTCAGCCAGAAACAACGGTGTCGGACGTCCCGCGAAATCGGAAAGCAGGCGATGGTACTCGTCGCGAAATGTTTTATCTTTGCGCGCCGCCGCGTAAGCCGCGTCAAGTTCCTGCAGTGCCGCCATCAAGGTTTCAGGAACGTATCGTCCACCATAGGAACCAAATCGTCCGGGGACGGCACGCGCGCGCGGCTTTTTGTCCTGCTTGCCGAGCGCTGGAACCGCCGCGGGATCTTGCACGTTGGTGGTCGTTTCTTCCATGTTTCCCTTCTACCGCAATGCCGGCTGTGTTTGACGCACCGCACCGACGAAGGCACGCAGTTTGGCTTCGTCCTTCCTTCCCATTTCGCGTTCGACGCCCGAAACCACATCCACTCCCCAAGGCGCAAACAACCGGATGGCCTCGGCGACGTTTTCGGGATTCAATCCTCCCGCGATGATGACGGGCATTTGTGCGCGAACCTTGGCCACGATCGGCGCCGCGGAAGTCCAATCGAAAGTTTGTCCGGTCCCGCCTCTCTGGCTGGGCGACCCCGCATCCAACAGAATCGCGTCGACGCTTTGCCGTGCTCGCAGATAACTATCCAAGGCGTTCGGCGAATTCAACAACTCGCGCGCTTGCAGCGTCTTGATGATCTTGCGTTGTCCGGCCGCCTGGCGATATTCCTGCATCTGGTCCGCGGGTTCATCACCGTGAAGCTGGATCCCGGTCAGTCCGCATTGCTTGGCAATCTCGCCAACCCGCTCGGGTGTCGCATTGACAAACACACCAATCTTGTCGATCTCGGCGGGAAGCGCGGCGATGATTTCTACCGCGGCATCGACCTCAATCCCTCGCGTACTTGGCGCAAAGATGAATCCCAGGGCGTCGGCTCCCGCAGTGACGCTGTCCTGCGCGTCGGGCAGATTCGTGGTTGCACAAATCTTTACCCAGGTCATCGGCCTGCCTCGAGTCATACCATCCCTGCTGAACTCGCCCGCATTTCTCACTTTACCCAGCGCTGAAGCGCTGGCCTAAGTTCTTTCGCCTTCTTTTGAGGCTCATCCTTCGGCTTCCCTGATAGGCCTGCCGCCTTTAGCAATTGACGCAACGTGTGTCCGGGATGGGATGCGCGCATCAGCGATTCGCCGATGAGGAACGCATCGAATCCCGCCTCTCGCAAGGCGGCAACATCCTCTCCCGCGTTAATACCGCTCTCGGCGACCTTAACAACGCCGGCAGGCATCAGTTCAGCTAATTCCAGCGATCTATTCAGGTCCACTTGAAAAGTGTGCAAATCCCGGTTATTTACGCCGATCATCTCACAGCCGGCATCGAGGGCGCGTTGCAACTCTGCTCCGTCATGTACCTCACAGAGAACGTCGAGTTGAACCTCACCCGCCCGGCGGTGCAGATTGACCAACTCTGTCTGCGTGAGGGCGGCGACAATGAGCAAAACGGCATCGGCGCGGTGAGCCCGCGCCTCCAGCAATTGAAACTCATCGATGATGAAATCTTTCCGCAGACACGGTAGCTGGGTCGCCTGTGATGCGATCTCCAGATTTTTCAGCGAGCCCTGAAAGAATCGTTCATCGGTCAGTACCGACAACGCTGCGGCTCCCCCATCTTCCAATTCAGCGGCCAGGTCGGCCACTCGGAAGTCCGCGCGAATCAGTCCTTTCGACGGGGAAGCTTTCTTAAGCTCGGCAATAACCGCAATCCCCGACTCGGCGCCACGGCGCAGTCCTTCGCGAAACCCGCGGCGCTCGTGCCGCTCCGCCGCCCGGCCAAGCCCGCGCAGATCAGCCAACGCCTTGACGGCGGCAACTCGCTCGCGGGTGGCGGCGATGATCTCTTCCAGCTTGGTGGGCATGGGTATAACAAGAATATACCTGAAGACTTGCGCTTGACTTACTTCAGCGGTTCGCATACCGTCCGGCCTAAATTCACTCGTAGAGGAGAACCAGCATGCGTCCCACGGGAATCACCTTGATTGCGCTCTACCACTTCCTGAGTGCTGCCTTCCTGGTCTGCGTGGCGTTCGCCCTCGCGATTGGTGGCAGTGTCCTTGGCGCCATGTTCGCCGCCGGCAAAAGCATCCCGTTTGGTGGCATGAGCTTTTTCGTAGGCGTCGTGGGAGCTGCGTTCATACTCGGTTTTGCCGTGGTCGCCGCGCTTGCCGGGTACGGAGTTTGGACACTCCGTGAGTGGGGCCGCATTCTGTGTATCCTGCTGGCTGGCATTACAGTCCTTTTGTCGCTACCCGGATTGCTGTTCATGGGCCTCCACTTCGGATTCTTCCTGGGCGGATATCGTCTGATCAAGTTGGCCATCAATGTTGCGATCATTTGGTATCTCTTGCAGCCACAGATCATCTCTCTTTTCCGGCGCGGCGCTCCCGCCTTACCGCGGATTTGACCGTCGGCCGCCGTGGGCAGTCCACCCTGGGTGGTGGGGTCACTCCCCTGATTCCGTCCGCTTTCGTAGTTGTGCGCGGTCTTCCCACCCCTATAATTGAAGTGCTCTGGACCTCCAAGGCTCCGCCGGATTGCACCCGACCGTAGTTGCACTGAGTTTGCTGCTATGGCAGACAAGCGTCCGGAAGCATGTCCGTATGGCGATGCGCTTCTCCGCACCGGGTCAGGTACGCTCCCCGGGCCGCCTTTCCTCACCCTGTCGTTCCCACAAGAGCCGCTATTTCAAGGCGTTGAGCGCAACCATCTTGCTGTTGCTACTGGGCGGCACCAACCGCAACGGCTTCGCCTGGAGTGCGGCCAGTCGCAAGCAGGAAGCTGCCGCCCAGTTTGAGAAAGCCGAACAGATGCGCGAGGCTCTGAACGGTCGGCCGCTGGAGGAGCGCACCCGTCGCGATTACCAGCGCGTCGCTGACGCGTATCGCAAGGTGTATTACGTAGCGCCCGCTTCCAGCAAGGCCGACGCCAGCGTGATCGCCGTGGCCGAGATACTGGCCACCATGGGCCGCCAATTCGAGCCTGGCGAAAAAGACCTGCGTTCGGCGATCCGAGAATATGAATTCCTGCGCCGTGAGTATCCCGGCAGCAAGTACCGCTTCCAGGCACTGTTCACGATTGGGCAGATCTACGCGGAAGACCTCGGAGACAACGACGACGCACGCAAGACGTTTGAGGAATTCCTGCGCCGATATCCGCGCCAGACTCTGGCAAGGGAGGCAAAACAAGCCCTAGCCGAGTTGAACCAACCCAACGCGAGCGAGAAGCGTGTCGAGGAAGCGTCTGCCACTCCGCCGGAAGAACCGGTAGCGGGAACCGTCGCGCAACCCACGGTTCCGAAGAAGTCGGGGCTGCCGGTGGTGACTGGCATCCGCCATTGGTCTACCCCTGATTACACAAGGGTTGCGATTGATGTAGACCGGGAAGTGAAGTATGAAGTTGGACGTGTCCCCCATCCCGACCGCATCTTCTTCGACCTGCCGGATACTAAGCTGGCGTCGGTGTTGGTGGGAAAGAGTTTCGACGTGCAAGATGGCTTTCTGAAGAAGATCCGGGTCGCACAGTACCATCCAGGATATACGCGCGTCGTTCTTGAAGTTGCAGACGTCTCCGACTATTCGGCGTTCCTGTTGCCAAATCCCTACCGCCTCATCATTGATGTTCACGGGCGCCAGCCTCATTCCAAAACGCAGGTCGCCCAACTCGACAACACAACCAATTCCGCCTTTGATGAACCTGCACCGCCGACTGGAAAGGGCGCGAGTTCGCTTTCCGGCACGACTGGAACAGCGGCGGCTAACAGCGTCGCAAAATCGTCCACCGAGCATAGCGGGAAGCAGAGCGCCACTAAGACAGCCGATGGCGACAACAGTGCCAGCGCCACTGTGCCGCCAAATCGTGCAGCCCCAGCTACCACGCCGTTCAACCCTTCCCATGGCAGAGTCGTTGTGGACGAAAATGATGAGGTCAGCACCGACGACCTGCCTCCGCGGATGGCCTCAACCGCAAAGCCGTCCAGGGCAAAGCCAACCCAGCCCGCAGTCGCCCCCGTGGTTAATCCGAATGACCCACTCTTCTCCGATCCGGGAGATACCAAGGGTCCAGAACTGAAGGCCACAACCGAACCGACCACAGCTCCAACCGCCGTAGCAGTCGCTACTCGCGCTAAGGATCGGAAGAAGACTAGCAAGGCCGCAGCCACCGACGTGCCTTCCGCCCACGAGGCCGCACCCACGTCCGCTGGAGACCGCAGCCTGACCCGCGCGCTCGGATTGAAGATTGGACGCATCGTGGTGGATGCCGGGCACGGCGGCCACGATACCGGAACCATCGGTCCCAACGGGCTCATGGAGAAAGATCTCGTTCTCGACGTGTCCCTGCGTCTGGGCCGCTTATTGGAAACTCGGCTGGGCGCCGATGTTATCTACACTCGCGACGACGACACCTTCATCCCCCTGGAGACTCGAACAGCCGTCGCCAATGAACATCAGGCCGATCTGTTCATATCAGTGCATGCCAACTCGAGCCCCGATCCATCCGCCCGCGGCGTCGAGACCTACTATCTTAACTTCACTTCAAATCCGGATGCGCTGGAAGTCGCCGCCCGAGAAAACGCCGTCTCGGAAAAGTCGATCTTCGAACTCCAGGACTTGGTGAAGAAGATCACGTTGAAGGAGAAGATCGAGGAATCGCAGGAACTGGCGAGCGATGTTCAGCGATCACTTTACAGCGGACTGGCGGGCAAGCATTCCACCCTCAAGGACCGCGGCGTTAAGAAAGCACCCTTCGTGGTGCTAATCGGCGCCAACATGCCCAGCATTCTGGCGGAGATCTCTTTTGTTTCCAATCCTACCGATGCCGAGAAGCTGGAAACTCCGGAATACCGGGAAAAGATCGCCGAGTCGCTGTATAAGGGCATTGCGAAGTATGCTGGTGGGCTCAGCGGCGTCAAGGTGGCGTCGAAGCTGAGTAAGCCCGCTGGAGATTAGTCCCATCCCCGCTAGCACGGTTTCGTCTCTGTAGTTGTCATTATGTGCGGAACGAGGAATCTTCTTTTGTAAGCGCGGAAACCGCCGCTGCGGAACAATAGCTCCCTTCCGGTTTGAGCTTACCCCAACAAACGGACCCTGGTTCGACCGTTCGTGATGACAACCCAAAATCGCGAAGCTTGCGCAGCAATCAACAGGGACGCTTCCTGGAAACTTTGACCGGGTGGCAGTAGTCTAATTCTGCAGGGGGTTCTTATCCTTCAGTGCCGTTCTGTCTCATGAAACGTTTCCTCATTGCCGCTATTTTGTTCCTCTCGTTGGCGGGCATTGCATTCGCGTCCAACCCCAACGACTTCCTGCCATCTTCATTCGCTGGCTGGATACAGTCTGGCCCGGTACAGTCAACCTCCGACGCGGCCAAAGCCGATGCGGCTTATCCCGCAGTCTTGAAAGAGTACGGCTTCGCTGGAGCTGAGACGGTAACCTATACCCGCGCGGATGGACGCAAGCTGACCGTAAAGGCGGCACGATTCAACGACGCTACCGGCGCCTACGGCGCTTTCACCTTTTATCGCCAGCCGGCCATGAAGACGGAACGCATCGGTACGAAGGCCGCGTCGGCAAACCGGCGCATTCTGTTCTTCCGCGACAATATTCTGGTGGACGCCGATTTCGATCGACTGACGGAAATGTCCGCGGCTGAATTGCGGGAGCTTGCTGGTATGCTACCTGCCGCTAAAACTTCGGCAGCAAACTTGCCGAGTCTGCCTGAGTACTTACCGAAGAGTGACGCTGTGGAAAACTCGGCGAAATATATTCTTGGCCCGCAGGCGTTGCTTGCGGAGAAGGCGCCGCTCACGCCTGAGCAAATTGATTTCAGCCATGATCCTGAAATTCTGATTCAGGACTATTCGTCGAAAAGCGGGCCTCTCACCCTCACTTTGATTCAGTATCCGACGCCACAGATCGCCGGAGAACGCCTGCGTGCCTTGCAAAGCATTCAGCAATCCACTCCGAACTCTGTGCTGGTGAGACGGAGCGGACCGTTGGTCGATGTCGTAACCGGCTCTGTCGAGAGCAGCGAGGCACGTGCGCTCCTGAATTCTGTAAACTACGAAGCCGAGGTCACGTGGAACGAAGCGACCTCAATGAGCAAGCGCGACAACATCGGCAACCTAATCCTCGGAGTGTTCGCGCTGACCGGAATCATTCTCTTGATCTCTCTCATCTTCGGAATTTTCTTCGGAGGCATTCGCATCTTGATGAAGCGTCTTTTCCCGGACCGCGTCTTCGATCGCCCCGAGGATGTCGAGATCATTCAGTTGCATCTTCGATAACTAAATTTCTCGCAAGCCAATCAAAACATTACACTTAGTGTAGGACAACAGGAACTCGGCAGTTTTCGGTCAATTTCCTGCAATTCCCTCAATATCGCGTAAGTTATTGAAAATACAGCAATTTAAGCCATAGAAATTGCTTGACACGGGTTTTCCATGACCCTAGTATTTGTGCAGAAAGTTTTGACGGTTTTGCCTCCGTTGGAACTATTCTCCCTTGAAGAGAAGGCCGCCCTGTTGCCGGGTGGCCTTTTCGTTGCGTCAATTCGCTCAGCGAATCCTCGAATAAAACGTTGTCCGTCCGATTATCTAGCTCTTTCAATCGGCACGAGTTTCCATTCTTGGAAATGCCAACCATGGAACCATCGCACCATCGTCGAGGCAATTCGTGTCAGCGATGAACAGGCGATTGCACATCAGCGAGGCGGCGACGAGCTCAACCCATAAAGCTTTGCGGCGTTGTCGTGCATCACCATGTGTGCAATGGCGCCAGCCTGCTCGCGCGTGATCTCTCCGTCCTGCATCATTCCGGTGAGCGCAATGGCCAACGCCGTCCGCCCGGCAGTTGAGGTCTGGTATCCGGTCTCCTCCCAGTTCACTTGCGGCTCAAGCGGATACAAGTCCGTGCCGAATAACACCTTCTCGGGATAAAACTCCAGCATGAAGCGAATGCTGCCCGCAATGTGGCGTGGTGATGTCATCCAGGTTTGCTCGGAAAAGTCAGCATAGACATTCGGTTTCATCAGCAGGTACGGGACCAGTTGTTCGAAGCCACCGGCGCCTCCGTGCAGTATGACAAAGTTCGTTTTGCGTAGCGTAGGGTCGTTGAACACCGAATCCAAAAGCAGCGGATTGCTTCCCTCCAGGTAGAAGTATCCGCCACAACCACCACCCGTGTGTACGTGGACCGCCATTCCCTGTCGCCCTGCCTCGCGCGCGAGGTAGCGGAAGAGATAATCTTGTAGCATCTTGTAGTCAGCGTCGCTGGGAACCCCGCCTTTCACATAGCGCGCATAAACCCGGGCCGCATCAGCTTCTTTCGCGGGCATGAAATCCAATCCTCGCAGGTAGGCGGCCTCGAATTTGATGGCCACGGCCCCGTCCGTTTTCTGCAATTCCAGCAACGGCATGACAAGCTTGGCCGTATATTGCGCTAGCGTGGGTGGCACACCGGTCAGATTGAGCTGCTGCAAATATCGCGCGAAAAGTATCTCCTCCCGGCCGAAGAAAATCTTGCGATCGGGCGATTGCGCCGCGAGCGCGGAGTTGTTCAGCGGAAATAGCAACGTGTCGTCGAACGGCACCCAAAGGAAGCGCGGCGGCTTCAGACCGCGCCCCATGGCAACCCGATTCGCCAATTCGCTTTCAATGCGCAGTTGGTCTAGCACCCAGTTTGGATAGTTTTCGCCCTCTCGCTGCTTCACCTGCTCTTTCGCAGCCAGCAGCTCCTTCACGTGCTCCGGGCTGGCGTCGTTGTACTTGTAGCCGAACATCGCCTGCCATGCCTTGATGTACACGGGATTGTCCTCGCGGAACATCAGCCCCGAAGCCGTGGGCTCCAGCGGATAGCAGGGCAACGCGTCGAAGTCGTCGTCGGGCTGGCCCGCATTGTCCAGGGCGGGCGGATGCGAGTGGTTGTCAATTGCCTGGATGTGATTGATTTCGTCCAGCAGGCTGGCATCGGGTCTGAGTTGGTGATTGTCTTGCCCCACCAGCGGCAGCGAAATCAGCAGTGCGGCGGCACAACGAAGTGCGATTTTCATCGGGACTCCTGCGCGTGGATTATCCTACAACCGCAAGGAGCGCGGAAGCGTTAGCTGGCTTCCGAACCCAAAGGCCCGGCTGGCGAATCCAAAGGCTTTACCCGATCATGAATAACGCTCCATCCAAGCCCGCCAAGAAGACAGAGATATTCAAAGCCCTGCCCGAAGTTTGGCAACTTATCCGGCCGCGCCGTGCCTTGCTTGCGCTGGGCCTGGGTTTAATGGTCATCAACCGTGTCTCCGGGCTTGTGCTTCCGGCTTCCACCAAATATCTGGTGGACGACGTCATCGGTAAGCGGCACTTCAAGTTGCTCTATCCGCTGGTGGGCGTTGTCCTGCTGGCAACGATCATCCAAGGGCTCACATCGTTTGCGCTAACCCAAACCCTCTCCAAAGCGGCGCAGAAGCTCATTGCTGAGTTGCGCCGGCGGGTGCAGGAGCACGTTGGGCGACTGTCGGTTTCTTATTACGACGCCAACAAGACCGGCATGCTGGTTTCGCGCATCATGAGCGACGTCGAGGGGGTGCGCAACCTGATTGGCACCGGACTGGTAGACTTCGCCGGCGGCTTGCTCACAGCGGTCATTGCTTTCGCGGTTCTGATCCGTATCAGCCCGATCATGACTGCCATTGCCTTCGGCTTTCTGGCCATCTTTGGATTCGGCCTGCGCAAAGCCTTTCGCACCATCCGCCCCATCTTTCGTGAGCGCGCCAAGATCAATGCCGAGGTCACCGGCCGCCTGACGGAATCGCTCGGAGGAGTGCGCGTCGTAAAGGGTTACCACGCTGAGCAACGTGAGCACGAAGTATTCAGCTCGGGCGTCGAACGCCTGCTGCAAAATGTCTTTCGCACCCTGACCGCGACTTCGGTGATGAGCCTGTCGTCTTCGACTCTCATGGGCATCATCGGGGCGATTGTTATGTTTATGGGAACGCGCCAAATTCTCGCGGGCAAGCTAACGCTGGGCGGATTCTTTACCTACACCATGTTCCTTGGATACCTGGCTGCGCCGCTATTCCAGGTTGTTGGCATTGGGACCCAGCTGACGGAAGCGCTCGCCGGCTTGGAGCGCACTCGCGAAGTTCTCGACGAGACTCCCGAAAACGAGGATCCCAACCGGACTGTCACACTTCCCGAGATACGCGGTGACGTCGCCTTTCAGCATGTCACCTTCGCCTACGAGCAGAAGAAGACAGTCCTACACGACATCTCGTTTCACGCGCGTCCTGGCACGGTAACAGCCTTAGTCGGCTCCTCGGGTTCTGGCAAGTCCACCATCATCGGCTTGATTGCGGCGTTCCATACCCCCAACCAAGGCAAGGTTCTGGTGGATTCGGTCGATCTCTCGACAGTTCGGCTGGAGTCTTACCGCACGCAACTGGGCATGGTCTTGCAGGATTCGTTTCTGTTCGACGGAAGCATCCGCGAAAATGTGGCCTTCTCCAAGCCCGGTGCAACCCAACAGGAGATCCTCCGGGCTTGCGCTATCGCTCGCGTAGACGAGTTCGCGGAGAAGTTTGACCTAAGGTACGACACCATCATCGGAGAACGCGGGGTGAAGCTTTCTGGCGGTCAGCGACAGCGAGTCTCCATTGCGCGTGCCATTCTGGCCGACCCGCGTATCCTGATCCTCGATGAAGCCACTTCGAGTCTCGACTCGGAGTCGGAAGCCCTGATCCAGGAAGGGCTATCGTATCTGATGCAAGGACGTACCACGTTTGTCATCGCGCACCGGCTCTCCACCATTCGCCGCGCGGACCAGATTTTGGTGGTCGAGGAAGGGCGAATTGTCGAGCGCGGTAACCACCAGTCGCTTTATCAGTTTGGTGGCCGATACTACGAGCTGTACACCAAGCAACATGGCATCGAAGAAAATCTTTTCCTGGCGCCTGGGGAAGGCGACACAACCGAAGAAGCTGCGGCCGTCCTGCCAGACGGAGATCCTGCTGACCCCGATCCGACCACTCTGCTTCGCTAAAGGACCCGTGGTCCCCCAAAACAAGCGTATCGTATTGGCGCCATGTGAAGCACACCGTTGCCATTAACGGCCCGGTCACTTCTCTTTCTGACGACCCACGAAGATGCTGTATCATCAAAACTTTCGCGCCGTAGCCTGCGCACTGACGAGTTGACATGGACCCACGCAGTTTCCAAAGACTACTGCGCCGTACAGTTCTGATACCGGTAATATCGTTGTTGCTGCTCACCGCGACTCTGGTGGTTGAGATCGTTGGGCTGACTACCTCTTTTGGTTGGGTCGATCACGCCGACCAAGTCATCGCCAACTCCCGGCAGTTAATGCGGTACATGTTAGACATGGAGTCCGGACTTCGCGGCTTCTTCCTGACCGGCGATCACACGTTCCTCGACGCTTATAACACGGCTAAGGCAAGCGTGCCCGAACAGCTCTCGGTCATGGAACAACTCACGAGGGACAATCCCAGTCAACAGCGTTTGCTGCGAGAACTTCGTGATCTCGATCAGCGCTGGATCCAATATTCGGAGCAGTTGTTGCAGCAACCGGGTCCTCGATCTCTCTCATCGCAGGAATTTACTGACGGAAAGCAATTGATGGACCAGGTCCGCGCCAAGCAGCGCGAGATACTGGATGCGGAGCAGCACTTGCATGAAGTTCGGTTCCATCGCGCCACGCTTCTTAGCAACATTGTCATCGCGACCGCCGTGGGGCTTGCTCTGGTCACGGTTCTCTTGCTATTCACTCTAACCAGACGCGAGTTGTTCGCGCTCTCTTCCACCTACGATAAGCATTTGAAAGCGGAAGCAGAGAAAACGCGCTTGCTGCAGGAAAGCCGCGAATCCTATCGGATCACCCTCACCAGCCTGGGGGATGCGGTCGTCGCCGCCGACGCTTCGGGGAACGTGTCTTTCATTAATCCCGTCGCCGAGAAGCTCACCGGCTGGGACTACCAGGCAGCCAGCGGACGCCCGTTGCGAGAAGTATTCCGCATCATCAACGAGAGAAATCGCACTGAAGTTGAAGATCCGGTCGCACTGGTTCGCCGTTCGCAGCCGGTATTAAGTGTTTCCAGCCATGTTGCTCTCATGAGCCGTACCGGCCAGGAATATCCTCTCGAGCTGACTGGATCGCCGATCCTGAACGATCGCAACCAACTCGTCGGAGTTGTGGTCGTCTTTCGGGATATCACACAACGGCGCCAAACTGAGCAGGCCTTACGCTCTAACGAGCGTTTGGCGCTGGCGGGACGTCTGTCGGCGACGATCGCCCATGAGATTCGTAATCCACTCGACACCGCTTCGAACCTCGTCTACCTGCTACGCCAGGAGCAATACCCCAACCAGGCTACGAACCAGTACCTGGAACTCGCTGCTGATGAATTGGCCCGCATTGCGCAGATCACAGGACAGCTCCTCACCTTTCATCGCGAGGCGCAAGTCCCAGTTGAGGTAAATCTTGTCGAGGTCTTGCAAAGCGTGTTGGTCCTATTTGCGCCGCAAATCCGGAGGGTCCATATCGATGTCGAGCAACGGTTCGAAAGAGTGCCTCCGGTGCGCGGATTTCCCGGCGAATTGCGACAGGTATTTTCCAACCTTGTAGGCAATGCTCTCGATGCAATGCCGAATGGGGGCAAGCTAATTCTGCACGTGCGCGAATCCAGCCTGGCGTCCGATTCGTCACGCCGGGGAGTACGCATTACCGTCCTCGATACCGGTGCGGGCATTCCGAGCGGCGTCCGCAAGAACCTTTTCGCTCCCTTCTTTACCACCAAAGGTGAAAAAGGTACCGGATTGGGCCTTTGGGTAAGCCGCGGCCTGATCGAAAAGCACGAGGGAACGATCCATCTCTCCAGCCGCGTGCGAGCCGGAAAAAGCGGAACAGCATTTTCGGTGTTCCTTCCCTGCGAGCAGAAACTGGGACTGCTCGATGTTCCGAGCAGTCCACCGGCGTGATTGACGCTCATGATATCTGCCTCGCTCGTACCAATGAAAGAAATGCTTCTGCAGCCAACTCCCTCGCCGCCCCGCAATCCGCATCTAACCCCAAGCACGGAGGGAGCACGAAGCAATGGCAGAATCACCCGATCCGTCCCTGCGCCGTACAGCGCGACAGATCTTTGAGCACGTCGAGGACAATGCCCACGAAGAGCTTCGCCGTTCAACCCAAGCCCTGGCCTTTTCCGGATTTGCCGGAGGTTTGTCGATGGGCCTCACCGGGTTGAGTGTAGCCGCCGCTTTGACAGCCTTAGGAGACAGGCCAGGGCAGCAATTTCTGGCCTATTTGCTGTATCCCATCGGCTTCATAGCGGTGATAATCGGGCGCGCGCAGTTATTCACCGAGAACACGCTGTATCCGGTGGCCCTCATTCTCAGCGAGCGCAGGCACGTTCTCGACACGGCTCGGCTTTGGAGCGTGGTGTTCCTGTTTAATATTCTGGGGGCCAGTGCTTTTGCAGCGCTAGCGACACGCACAAATGCGCTAAACAGCAACATCCACGACAATCTGGTGCGACTTGGGACGTCGGGGATACAAGGAGGAGCGGCACATATCTTTTGGGGTGGCGTGATCGGCGGGTGGATCATCGCCCTGGTGGCGTGGATGGTAACCGCCAGTCATTGGACCATCGGCCAAATTGCTGTCATCTGGCTGATGACTTTCGTAGTAGGCATTGGACATTTCTCGCATTGCATCGCAAGCAGCGGAGAGATCATGTCGGCGGTGTTAACGGGATCGGTGTCCTTCCTGCACTATTTGTATTGGCTGGTGCCGGCGACATCCGGCAATATCCTTGGCGGAGTGCTGATCGTTACTCTCTTAAACTTCGGGCAAGTTAAGGCGGGCGAAACCTAGCCGCCGCTTACACCAGAAGATGGCACGGAGTGTGGTGTCCGATCGCCCGTTTTCAAATGTCTTTCCAAACTATGGGCATGCGGACGGACACACTGAACATCCCGACAAATACGCATACGGTAGCACCCAGGAGCTATATGGCAGCAAACACCAAATCCAAGGTTACAACTGACCACGAAGAGATCCGACGCTGGGCGGCAGCGCGAAACGGCACGCCGGCAGTCATACTCCGCTTCAAGACTGACGATGACGGTGTTGCGCCCATCACCATTCATTTCCCAGGCGATCGCAGCGAGAATTCGTTGGACGAGGTTAGCTGGGAGGCTTGGTTCAAGAAATTCGATGCAGCCGGCCTGGCATTGCTTTATCAGGAGAATACCGCCGGCGGGGAGCAGAGCAACTTCAACAAACTCGTTGGCCGCGAAGCTGTGGACGAAGTCGAAGCCGCAGTTGGCGGAAAAGGAAGGAGCGCTTCTCGCAGGAGGTCGCGACGTCCACCCGCAGTCGGCGAAGTCGCGACTCTACCTGGTAAACCGCAAAAGAATGCCGCGCGCAGCGCCGGTGCAGGCAAGATCAATAAGAGATCTGTCGCCACCGTGGCGAGGGTTGCTCCTGGCAAGAAGCAGCCGCCCACGCCGAAGACTTCGCGGGACAAAAATTCGTAATAGTCGGTCGCGCACAGCGAGCTAGAATCCCCTGCGAGTCGCCCTCGCGATTCAGTTCGGAGGAAAAATGCGAATGTCAGAGACTCACGGCAACTCGTTCGAAGCACGCAGCGACGAGGAGCCGCCGATTCCAATTCCCCCAGGTGAGGAGCCGCCTCCCCCAATCGAGGAACCGCCCGACAAGCCGGTGGTTGGGCCTGATGCTCCGGTCCGCGAACCCGGGCCGCGAGAGCCTAGGAGATTGTAGTTTCGCCCCTGGTGCGAGCCCGTTTGGGAATCATAAGAGGCGGAGGAAGGCGCAGGAAGCTGCGGCATCTCCGCGGTGCGTGTCTCCGTTAAGCAGAAAGATTCCAGAGCTTCTCAATGAGGAATCGCGTCGCCCGGAATCCATAAAGCCGAAACCGCTGCATTGATTGTTGGCGCGCAAGAGTTAGCGGACTTCCTCGGCTGACGCTATACGGAGACCAGCAGGAGCGTGGCATCGTCCCCGAGTTTTCCGCCCGAGTGGCTCCGCACTCTGTCCATGATGTGAGCGCATTGTTCGGGCAACGATCGATAGTGCAGTTGCTCTAACAATTCGACGAGACGATCGGCTCCGAATTCCTCACCGGCGTCGTTGGCAGCCTCAGTCACACCGTCGGTGTACAGCAGCAACCGGTCGCCGGCCGAAAGCCGCAATCGCTCCGAAGGAAACCCTGTCTCCAGCATCAGTCCAAGCACCGGACGGGTAGACGAGAGTGATCGGATGGATCCGTCGGCGCTCCGCAGGACGGGAGGACAATGTCCGGCATTTACAAAATTCAGAACGTGCGTCTTGAGGTTGAACACTCCGTAGAAGATGGTGACGTAATGGCCCTCGCCCAATTGGTTCCGCAGAATTGTCTCGACGTTGCCAAGGATGAGATCGGGGCTGTCATTGGACGCGGATAAAGTGGTGACCGAGGCATACAACATGGCCGCGATCAGTGCGCCCGGTGTGCCTTTGCCCGATACATCGGCGACACAGAAATGCAGCGAGTCAGATGTAGGTTGCCATACCCCGAAGTAGTCCCCGCCCACATCACCAGCCGGAGTGCTTTCGCCGAAGAGTTCGATTCCCTCGACAACAACATGGCGCCTGGGTACTATCCGCGTTTGTAGTTGCTGTGCATCCTCACGTTCGTGATCGGAGATGCGCTGCGACGAGCGGAGTTGCTGAACGCGCTGCGTCAGCATGCCTACTTTGTCCAACAGCGAATCGTTTCTCCACGGCTTCTCGATGAAATCGGAAGCGCCATGCTTCATCGCGCTGACCGCCAGGTCAACATTGCCCCAGGCAGTGAGCGCAATGATCGGAATGGTGCCGTCCGCCAGACGGAGTCGTTCGATCAATTGCAAACCCTCCACGCCCGAGGTGCTATCACGTTGATAGTTCATGTCCACCATCGCGAGGTCAGGTGGTTGCTGATGCACTGACGCGATTGCCTCGGAAGGAGAAGAACAGAGCGTAACTGAGTATCCGTGGCCACGAAGCAACATTGCCAATGCTTCTCGTACATGCTCCTGATCCTCGGCGATCAGGATTGTCGATTGGTCGAGAGGGGCAGTCATATAGCTGCAGATGATATTGCAGATCGACTGCCAACGCAGATAGGAGGGTATCCCTTATTGGATCATGGAGTTACGAGACTCGTCATTTGGAGGTCCGCCCACAAATGTAAATGCTCTGTCCGAATATGGACACGACATTGTCGGCGGATCACGCCGGGACCGGCGGCACTGTCCTGCCCGAACCGTTGCGCCCATTTGCCTTAGAAGATCGGCGCTGGTTCTTAGGACGACGAGTGGCAACGCGGCGCACCGGACGTTCTTGCAGCAGAAGCTCAGTGGCCTGAACTCGAGCATCACGGTGAAACCAGTTCTGCACCATCCCGCCCTTTAGGAAATTAGCAATCGCGAGCAAGCTCATGCCGTGATGATGGGTCATCCAAGAACGCACCAATACAAACCTCTGACGCCATTTCTTGTGTAGATTGGGAGTGAAGTCGGCCGATTCGTAAAAACCACAAGCGCCGAACCACCCTTTCCTCGTCATCCAGTTCAAGTTTCTGATGGCCGCCGAGGGATCTACTCCGAGGGCGAGCATGGTCGCATAAGGCGCAACGACCAATCGGTCCTCATCCTGTTGCAGCGCCAGTTGTGGCACTCCGAAGGCACGATAGCTATAGTTCCCTTCCTTGTCGATTTCGGCAAAGGCCGACTCCGAGATGCCCCATGGGACATTTTTCTCGAACCCATAGGCCTGCTGGGCTCGTACCGCCGCTTCCTTGCTACGTTCCAGCAAGGTATCGGGATAAGCACGCATCCACAGCCCAGGCATTAGGTATTCGAACATCGTGCCGGTCCAGGAAAGCAGCACGGGGCGGCTGTCAACAACCACGTGCGAGCGACTCAACAGGAACCAACTCTCCTGCGGAATGTCGTCCTTCGCTATCGCTATGAAGGTTGCGAGGCGTGCCTCGGATGCCAACAGGTCATAGCACGCCGATTGCAATTTCCCGCCTTCGACATCGTATCCAATCGACAACAACTTGCGTCGCCGGTCCAACAGAACGCTGAAGTCCATCTCGCGAATGAGTTGTTCGCAAAGCGAGGCGATATGGCGTAGATCGTCGATGAGCTGCAGACAGCGCCGCCGCGCATCGGGAAGCTGGGCCAATAATTTTTCCGCCAAAGCTTGCGATTGCGTGTCCCCTACCGCTCCTTCGAGTTTCGCCTGCATTCGTTCGATGAAATCGGGTAAGCGGGCAAGAGGTCCTTGGTCACCACTTCCCATCAATTGCAGAGCCGGATCCGAGTAGAGGGGTTTATACTCCGCCAGCAGCCAGGGAGTGTAATTACTGACTGCGTGCTTCACCTGTTCGATCAGCTCACTGGTCCGCCGGGTGAACCAGCGTGCGTCTTCTATCGCCTGCTTCCCCTTAACTTGCGGCAATTCTGCCGACAAAGACAAACGATCCAGCCATGGAATTTTCGAGTCCTTCTCAAAGGCACGGGCGACGCGCCTGGGCACCACTTTCAGCTCTGCCAATACGCGGAGATGATCGGCATAGCCTTCCAGGAGATCGGAACTGAGCAACGGGCTTTGCAGCAGTTCCAGGCAGCCGTTTTTCAAGGTAATCAACGAAGCCACAAGGTTTCCGTTGTCCACGGTCGAAATGAAACGCGGCGTTAACGGCTGCAAGGTGCGCGTGTCATACCAGTTAAGCAGGTGTCCGCGTTCCCGTGGCAAACGCAATACTGCATCCATCGTGCGCCGGGTTTGCGCGGTAAATTCAGGAACGGTCAAATACCCGAACTCACACGCGACCTGCCGGGCGTTCAACAGCAAGCCCAGGTTCGTTGGCGATATGCGGGCGGCGATCTTGGCCGGCTGCTCCTGAACGTTGTCGGGAATGAGCCAATTGTGCTCCTCGCTGCAATACGTCGCGAAATAGCGCCAGGTGTGCACCGCAGCATGCCGCAAGAATCTCTTGTCTTGCGGGGTGGCGGCCTTCTGCAAATGTCTTGGTGGACGGTTCAACCACGAAGAGACTGGCTTGCTGCACGCCCAAAGAATGAGGACCGGTAACGCTGCCATGAAGGAATGGCGATGAGAAAAATACACGATCACGCCAACGATCAAGGCCACGGCCGGCGTCCAGTTCAGCAGGACATCCACGAATGTGAGCTTGCCGGTCCCCATCTCCGCCTGGGCGGCTGTCTCCCATTCCAGCAAGCGTTGGCGCGAGACTACGCGGCGATAGAAGGTGCGTAATACCGCATCAGCAGAAAGCAACGTTTGGTGGGCCAGGAAGGTCAGCATGAGAAGCTCGTTCACAGTGGCAGTTCCGAGTCCCACGAAGGCATCGAGGACTGCATCTAGCCGGCGCGACATGAGTGCACGCACGACAGAAAACGCAAACTCAAACCATGGCGGCACGAAAAGGACCGCAATGGTGACCAAGGTCCAATAAATCGGCTTGCCCGGAAGCACGGTCCATCCAAGAACAAAGAGCAGAAACATTCCCGCTTCCACGAGGCTGCGGCGAAGGTTGTCGAGGATCTTCCAGCGCGAGAGGAAGGAAATGGGATTAGGAACGCGACGGCCGTTCTCATCAGGAACGCGCCCGAAAAGCCAGTTGACAATTTGCCAATCGCCGCGCAACCAACGATGCTTGCGGCGATTATAGGCACTGTAGTGGGACGGATAATCGTCGATGACCTCTACATCACTGACTAATCCGGCGCGGGCGTAGGCCCCCTCGATCAAATCGTGGCTCAGCAGCGCGTTGCGCGGGAAGCGATGTTCCAGCACCTGGTTCAAAATGTGAACTTCGTAGATGCCCTTTCCCGTGAAGATTCCTTCACCGTTGAGGTCCTGGTAGACGTCGGAGGTGGCACGCGTGTAGATGTCGAATCCGGTTTGACCGGAATAGATGCTCGCCAACCGGGACCGTGCCGCGCTCTGCACACTGATGTCAACGCGCGGTTGCAGAATCCCGTAGCCAGCCGTAACGATGTTCCCCCGAGGATCGATGATTGCCTGGTTCAACGGATGCGCTATCGCACCAACCAGACGGTGGGCAGTGCCACGCGGCAGCTCGGTATCCGTGTCGAGGGTCAGAACGAAGCGCACACGGCGCAGGAGCGAAAGGTCGCCAACCTTCACTGGAAAGCTGTCATACGCTCCCTTTATCAACCGGTTGAAATCGAGCAACTTCCCCCGCTTCCGCTCCCATCCCATCCAGACTCCCTCACGCGGGTTATAGACCCGGTGCCGATGGAAGAGCGCGAAGCTGCCAAATCGATTGTCGGCATACTTTTCATTGAGTCCCCGAATTAACTCCTGGCATAGATCCACCAAGGGGTCGTCGTGGTTAGGCGTCTCGGCGGAATCGGGCAAGTCCGTCAGCAAAGCAAAGTGCAAGTTGGGGCTGGTGTTGCCCAGATAGCGTACTTCCAGATCATCCACCAGGCGATGGACCTGCTTGTCATTAAGCAGCATCGTGGGCACCGCGACCATGGTCACGCAATCGTCGGGAATGCCCTCGCAGAAGTCCAACTTGGGAAGGATTCGAGGGTGCAGTAAGGCGGTGGTGAGATAGTTCATCACCTCCACGGCACTCTGGCTACACGGCAAGAGAAGCAAAAGAATTGTCAGAACCCGTCCGTAGAATGTGTTGAAGGCGTTATAGACCGGACTCATGATCGCGATCACGATCAACAATGTAAGAATTTCGATCCCCCCGAGATAAAACTCCTCGGGATGGCGCCGCAAGAATGCCTGCAGTCTTTCTCCGAATGGGAGTCGCACCCCCGCTCGCCGCCGCAGCTCATCTTCACCTTCGCCTATCAGGTAATAGCCAACATGGGATTTGCGCAGCGCCAGACGCGAATCCCGTACACGGTAGTTCTTGCTGTCCCGTGCGAGATCCAGGGCAAGCTGGGCAATTTCCGATTCCGAACAATCCGAGTGTTCCGCGAAATGTGCCACCGAACGGCGGTAAAGCTCCCGGCTTTGGAAATCCATCCGCGAGTACACCCCGGCAGGGTCGGCGGCCAGTATTCGCTCGAACACCACCAACGGCTCCAGCAACTCCTTCCAAGGAGCTTCGGTTACATCACGCAGGCCTGAGATCAACTCACTAATCTCTTGCGGCGAGTTCGGCTTGGCTAGCGCTCTTTCGCCACGCGCAGTGAGTTCCTCCAGCAATACCAGTTTTAGAGCTGGCACCACCAGAGAAACCTCCCCCATATTGAGGGGCGCCACTGCCTGGAACGCTTCCATGTAGGTGGCGAAGGAGTGGTCGGAATACCGGTGCTTAATCGACTTGCATAAACCCTCTGCGGTTGCGACCACCCGAGGCATGATGATTTGGTCGGGAGTCCGAACGTGAGGAACTCGCCGCAAAGCATGCGTTGCCTCCTGTAACTCGCTTTGCACCGAGCGTACAAGTCGCGCATTGTCGTCCAGCCACTGCACGTCGTTCGGAAGGCTCGTCTGGGAGTGAATTCGAGCGTTCGCCACCGCTAAAACTGCGTCCAGCCTCCGATTTAAAACCTTGAGGCGTTCCTGAAAGTGAAGGGATTCGCCGATTGCGGGGAGCCAAACCAGTTTGTGCGCCCACTCCTGAGCTTGCTCCGCCAGGTCGGTATCGTGCGACGGCTCTTCGACCACCGTTGCACGTATGCGGTCCGTTATCTCAGGCTGCACACTCGGATAATTGTCAGTGGCCATGGTGAAGTTCCACACAATCTCTTAGCGATAGCTCGCGGCCTGCATTTCAAACATTGCCGCGTACGAGCCACCAAGCGCCATCAACTGTTCATGACTGCCATCTTCGGCGACCTGTCCATCGGCCAAGACCACGATTCGGTCCGCCATTCGCACCGTCGAAAAGCGGTGGGAGATGAACAGCGCCATCTTGCCTTCGGTCAGTTCCGCAAAACGCTCGAACACTTCATATTCGCTGCGTGCGTCGAGCGCGGCCGTCGGCTCGTCCAGGACGAGCAACTGGGCGTCGCGTAAATACGCCCTGGCGAGGGCCAGCTTTTGCCATTCGCCACCTGAGAGATCGACGCCATTTTCGAAACGCCGACCGAGCATCTGCTCATACTTCCCCGGGAGCCGGGCAACAACTTCATCGGCCAGGCTCTTGTGGGCTGCCGCCTCAATTGCCTCGATGTCCTCAATTTCTTCGATGCGTCCCACGGCCACGTTCTCACGCGCCGTCATCTCATAACGCATAAAATCCTGAAAAATGACGCCAATTTCCCGGTAAAGATCTTCCAGGCTATATTCGCGCAGGTCGATGCCGTCGAGCAAAACCTGCCCCTCCGTAGGGTCATAGAGACGGGTAATTAGCTTTACGATGGTCGTCTTCCCTTGTCCGTTCTCGCCAATCAGTGCCACGCGCTCGCCGATGTGCAAAGTAAAGTCTAAGTTCTTCAGGATCAGCCTGGTGCTTCCCGGATATGCAAACGACACATTGCGGAACTCGAACCCGCGCATGATCGGCCGAGGCGCGGGTAGCGCATTCGGTTTCGAGCGAATGGTTGGTTGCATTTCAAAGAATGCCAGCAGGTCGGTGAGGAACAAGGCCTGGTCGGCCACCCCCGAGAGGGTGGAAAAGATCTGTTGGATATTCGTGCTGGCCTGCAGAATCGCACCCGCCAGGAAATACAGAGAACCAATCGTGAGCGCTCCGGTTACGGTCCGCCAGATCACGTAAACATAAGCCGAGTAGTAGCCCAGCGATCCAACGATGGACAGCAATCCACCGGCAATTAGTTTTCGCCGCGACAGCGCAACGTTTTCTTCATAGACCTGGTCAGAAAGCCGCGTAAAGCGCTCGGTGAGGAACTTGCTCAGACCGAAAAGCTTTAACTCCTTGGCCGCTTCCTTGCTGCCGCCGAGCACACGCAGGTAATCGAGCTGCCGTCGCACCGGCGTCTGCCGGAAATTCTTGGCATAGCCGAGGAAAGCAAAGTGGCTTTCCCCGAGGAAAGCGGGGAGCACACCCGCAATCAGCAGCAGCAGCAACCACGGCGAGAAATAGATGATCGAAGCCGAGAGCGTGATCGTAGTGATTACTTGCTGCACCAGTCGGCCTAGCATCTGGATCATGGCTAGCCGATCCGTGGCTTGCACCCGGGCGCGCTCAAGGCGGTCGTAGAAAACTGGGTCTTCATAGGCAATCACATCAAGTTCCGCGGCGTGCTTCATCACCTGGATGCTCACGTGGCGGGTGTACTTGTCGGCCAATAGAGAGTCGAGGTAGTCAATGATGCGGGTGAGCACATTGCCCAGAACGGCGATCAGGAACTCGGCTGCCACCAACCACCAGAGGCGGGCCGGGACTGGCTGGTGATGGGAAAGAAGCGTGACGATCAAATCGATGATCAGTTTGCTGACATAGAGCAGCGCAATGGGTTGCAAGGAGGCGAGCAGCCGGAAAACCAGGCCCAGCGTCACCACGAGCGGGCCCGATCGCCACACAATCGCGAGCACCGGCGGCAGATTGCGCAAGGCAGACATGCGCTCCCGCCACGCCTTTCCGAAGTTCTTATGCCCCTGAGTCATCCGTTCCCGCGCTATCCGGATCTGCCGGCTGTCTTTTGTTCTGTGTCCTGGATAGAGGAGTGCTTACTAAGCCAAGGCCTACCTTTAACATAGATGCGCAAAGCTGAGGCACGGTTTTATTAGGTACACCCGTTCGGGGCGCTGAGTCTTGAGCAGTGGCCGCTAATCAGCGAAAACCGGGACTTCTTCCTTGGCAACGGCTTTTCTGCGGCCTCCGGGAAGATGCCGCACTACCCAATCCTTGAAGTGGTCCATATAGAGATAAACCACGGGAGTGGTGTACAACGTCAGTGCCTGACTTACGATCAGGCCGCCCACAATGGCGATGCCGAGCGGGCGCCGGATCTCGGAGCCAACTCCCGTGCCCAGGGCTAGCGGCAATGCGCCCAGCATAGCTGCTGCTGTCGTCATCATGATGGGGCGAAAACGTATCAGGGCCGCTTCGTGAATCGCTTCCTCCGCAGTCTTGCCGGTGCGCTCCACCTCTAGCGCGAAATCAATCATCATGATCGCATTTTTCTTCACGATGCCAATCAACAGGATGATGCCAATCAGTCCGATCACGTCGAGTTGCAAGTGAAACAGCAATAGTGCCAACAGCGCGCCGGTGCCTGCCGAAGGCAGCGTGGAAAGAATCGTGATGGGATGGATGTAGCTTTCGTAAAGCATCCCCAGCACGATGTAAACGGCGACCAAGGCCGCCAGTATTAGGATGGGTTCCGACGACAGTGAATCCTGGAATGCGGCCGCAGTTCCCTGGAAACTGCCGTGAATCGTCGCCGGAATTCGCATTTCCAGTTCGGCGTTGCTGATTGCCCGGGTCGCGGTACCGAGATCTCCGCCCGGCGCCAGGTTAAAGGATATGGTTACGGACGGAAATTGTCCCTGGTGATTGACGGTGAGCGAAGTGGCGGCTCGGCCAAAGTGAGCAAAGGCCGACAGCGGTACTTGTGCCCCCTGGCTGGTGATGACGTACACGCTCTGCAACGCATCCGGAGTGAGTTGGTATTGAGGATCGACTTCCAGGACCACATGGTACTGATTCAGGGTCCGGTAGATGGTCGAGATCTGTCGCTGGCCGAACGCGTCATAGAGAACGTTGTCAATCTGCGATGGTGTGATGCCCAAACGTGAGGCGGTATCGCGATCGATGATGACGTTTTCCTCCAGTCCACTGACCTGCTGATCGCTATTGACATCCTTGAGCTGCGGAATGGTGCGCAGCTTCTGCAGAAGCTTGGGCGCCCACTCGTAAAGCTCGTCCAAGTTCTCGCCCGACAGAGTGTACTGGAACTGCGCATTGGATGACCGTCCCCCGATCTGCAGATCCTGCACTCCCTGGAAATACAGAGTCGCGCCGGGAATATGCGCCAGCTTTGGGCGAAGGCGCGCGATCACCTGGTCCACGCTGATCTTGCGTTGGGCTAGTGGCTTAAGCGTGACGAACATACGTCCCTGGTTCTGGGCGGCGTTACCTCCTACGAAAGCCAGAACATTCTCAATCGCGGGATCCTGCTTCACGATGCGGATGAACGCGTTGGTTTTCGCGTTCATGTCTTGAAACGAGACATCCTGATCGCCCATGATGACGCCAACCATGCGACCAGTATCCTGCTGCGGAAAGAATCCTTTAGGCACAATGATGTAAAGCCATACATTAACTATGACCATGACAATGGCCAAGGCGAAGACGAAGCGTTTGTGGCGTAAGACCCAGCCTACGGTAGTCTTATAGGTACGGGTCATCCACAGCCATCCGCGCTCGCTCATGCGATACAGCGCGCCATGACTGCCGGGATCGTGCGCCTTCAGAAAGCGGGCACAGAGCATCGGCGTAGTGGTCAGAGAGACGACCAGCGAAACCGCGATCGCCGCGCTGAGAGTGACAGCGAATTCGCGGAAGAGCCGTCCGACTATGCCACCCATCAGGAGAATGGGAATGAACACTGCTATCAGGGACGTACTCATCGAGACCACGGTGAAGCCGATCTCGCGCGCCCCCAGCAGCGCAGCCGGATAGGGCTTCATTCCGCTCTCCACATGGCGCATCACGTTTTCGAGCACCACGATGGCGTCGTCCACGACGAAGCCGGTCGAGATGGTCAGCGCCATGAGCGAGAGATTATTCAGAGAGAAGCCACACAGATACATGACCCCGAACGTGCCCACGATGGCCAGCGGCACGGCCACGCTGGGAATCATGGTGGCGCGCACCTCTCGCAGGAAGATGAACACCACCAGCGTCACCAGGATGACGGAGATGATCAGAGTGCGCTGAACGTCAGCCACCGACGCGCGGACGGTAGTGGTGCGGTCGAGTCCAACTACCAGATTGATGCTCGCCGGCAGCGATGCTTTAAGGAAGGGCAGAGCCGCCTCAATGCGGTCGGCGAGGGCGATCATGTTTGAGCCCGGCTGCCGAAAGATGACGACCAGCACGCTGGGCTTACCGTTGAAGCTACCCGAGTTGTTAATGTTGGAGTAAGAATCCTGAACGTCGGCAACATCGCTTAACCTGACCGGAGCACCGTTTCTGTAAGTGACGATGATCGGCTTGTAATCTGCTGCCTTCTTGAGCTGATCGTTGGCTCTGACCATCCACGTCTTGCTGCCGTCGTCAAGAGAGCCTTTGGCTATATTGACATTCGCGGCCGCTACCGCGGACCGTACCGCTTCCAGTCCAATGTTGAGCTTGTTCAGTAGATTGGGATTCGCTTCAATGCGGACTGCCGGCTGCGATGAGCCCCACACAAAGACTTGGCCAACTCCCTCAACTTGCGCCAGCTTCTGGCCCATGATCGAATCCGCTGCGTCATACATCTGATCTTGCGTCATCGCGTCGGACGTCAGTACCAAAATCATGACGGGGGCGTCCGCCGGATTGATCTTTCGGTAGGTTGGGTTGCTGGGCAGGTCGGCTGGTAGGTATCCGCGAGCCGCATTAATGGCCGCTTGCACATCGCGCGCCGCGGCATCAATGTTGCGGTCCAGGTCGAACTGCATGGTGATGCCCGTAGAGCCCAGCTGGCTCGATGACGTCATCTGGTTGATGCCGGCGATACGGCCGAACTGCCGTTCCAGCGGCGTCGCCACCGAGGAGGCCATCGTCTCCGGACTGGCGCCAGGCAGGGCCGCACCGACGGAAATAACCGGGAAGTCGATCTGCGGCAGAGGTGCAACCGGAAGCTGCATGTAAGCCAGGGCTCCCGCCAGAAGCAAAGCCGCGGTCAGCAGGGTGGTGGCAACGGGCCGCTCGATCGCTGGTGCGGAGATGTTCATTTCACAAGATCAATTCTGTTATCTCTACGGCATGGTACGTTGTCGCGGGCAACGCCAACTTCGCGAACAACGAGAAGCAAACCGTAGAATATGTCCGTTCCTAGTTGAGGCGGGAAATCCGCTTCCGCTCGCAAACCGATCCAAACCAGTCCCTGCCAGTTGGCCTTATTACGAAGCAGTTCGATCCAATTTCTAAGGGCGGATCGGTCACATTTATCACCAATCCACGGACTCACAAAACAAAGGGCAAGGCCTTCTTCTGCGTACGTCCTTAGATCCCTTTCAGTATCCTTCAACTTCTCGGAGAGCTTTTGGACGGAGGTCTTGCTGTTGCGCACCGTCACGTGTGACTTTACCCACTTTGCTTCACAGCAGAAAGCTGCCCCGTTCACTTTTACCCAGAGATCGCATCGCCCCTTCCCTTTCGCACCACGGCCCTTTTCCTTCTCCTCGCGATATTCTTCCAGAGCGGTGCCGCCGCAAAGCCAAATCGCTGCCGCTAAGAAGCCAATTTGAGACCTTTCTTGATACCAATAAGGCCAGTCATCCTTCTTCGCGGCGATGAAGCCCTCATGAACGTCCTTTAGCTTCTTAAAAGCCGGCTCTAGAGACCGGAGTTTCTTCGATGCCGACTTGGAGAAATAAACTTCTGCTTTCTCGAGCAGAGGTTTCCTTTTCCGCAATGCCATTTCAATCTCCGAGCGCCTCCGCAGGCTTGGGCGCGCGCAAGTGGCGCAGAGCCTCGCCAAGCCGATCGAACCACAGATACACCACCGGAGTCGTGTACAGGGTGAGCATCTGACTGAAGATCAGTCCTCCAATGATGGTGATACCTAACGGGCGCCGCAGCTCCGATCCGGTTCCCGAGCCGAGCGCCAGCGGCACCGCACCAAACAAGGCGGCAAAAGTCGTCATCATGATGGGACGGAAGCGCAACAGGCACGCCTCGTAAATAGCATCCATCGGCTTCTTGCCTTCTTTGCGCTCCGCTTCCAGAGCGAAGTCGATCATCATAATGGCGTTCTTTTTGACGATACCGATCAACAAGATAATACCGATCAAGGCCATTACCCCCAGATCCATATGGAACAGCGTCAGCGCCAGAATGGCGCCCACACCGGCAGAGGGTAGCGTCGACAGAATGGTGATGGGATGGATGTAGCTTTCGTACAGAACTCCCAGCACGATGTACACAGTGACAATGGCAGCCAAAATCAGCCAGCCTTCATTGGCCAGGGAAGCCTGAAAGGCTCGAGCTGTGCCTTGGAACGCCACCTGAATACTCGGGGGTAATCCTATCTCAGCCGCGACCCGCTCAATCGCCTTGACGGCCTCACCCAACGATGCGCGATCGCCAAGATTGAAAGAAATCGTGACCGCCGGAAATTGCCCCTGGTGATTGATAGTTAGAGGTCCGGTAGTAGTTTCAAAGTGTGCGATCGCACTGAGCGGCACCTGCTGTGCGCTGGTTCCCAAAACACCGGTGCTCGGAGTGTTCGCAACTGGCGCGTTTCCGCCTTGAGCAGCCGGGCTTTGCCCGCCACCGGCCGGCACATAGATGCTCTTCAGCGAGTCGGGATCGGCACGGAAACTGGGATCGACTTCCAGCACGACGTGGTACTGGTTCAGTTGCGTGAACATGATCGACACCAGCCGCTGGCCGAAGGCGTCATACAAAGTGTTGTCGATCGCGCTGGCGGTTACCCCCAATCGCGAAGCAGTATCGCGATCGATGACCAGATTCGCCTGGGCCGCCTGGTTCTGCTGGTCGGTGGCGACATCGCGCAGCTCCGGCAGAGTTTTCAGCTTGGCGACCATCTGGGCGGTCCAGGTTGCCAGTTCCTTAGGATCGGCATCCTCCAAACTGAACTGATACTGCGTTCGGCTGACGCGGTCCTCTACCGTCAAGTCCTGCACCGGTTGCATATAAAGTGTTATGCCTGCGACACCGGCGACTTCCTGCTGCAACCGCTTCATGATGGTAGTCACATCATCGTCGCGGTCGTCGCGCGACTTGAGATTGATCTGAAGGCGTCCGCTGTTCGGCGTCGTATTGGTGCCATCGACTCCGATAAACGATGAGAGGCTTTCAACGTCCTTATCTTTCAGGATGGCTGCTGCCAATTCGCGTTGCCGCTCCGACATGGCGGCAAAGGAAATACTCTCCGGCGCGTCTGTAATGCCCATGATCACGCCGGTGTCCTGCACCGGAAAGAAACCCTTGGGCACGACGATGTACATCCAGATCGTGGCCACCAGGGTCCCGATGGTAATTAGCAGGGTTGCGGTCTGGTGCTTCAGGACAAACTTTACGGTGCGGCCATATAGCGCAATGGTGTTGGCGAAGGCACGCTCCGACCATTCGTACAAGCGGCCGTGCTTAGCCTGGTCCTTCCGGCGCAGCAGTAGGGAGCACATCATCGGCGTCAGTGTCAGCGAAATGATCGCCGAGAAGAGAATGGTGACGCTCAGCGTCACTGCAAACTCACGGAAAAGCCGGCCCACGATATCGCCCATGAAGAGCAGCGGAATGAGCACCGCGATCAGTGACACCGTCAACGACACGATGGTGAAGCCGATCTGTCCAGCGCCTTGCAGCGCCGCTTCCAGCGGACTATGTCCCTCCTCGATGTAGCGCTCGATGTTTTCGATCATCACGATAGCGTCGTCCACCACGAAGCCAGTTGAGATCGTAAGTGCCATGAGCGAAAGGTTATCGAGCGAATAACCCAGTAGATACATCACGCCGAAGGTACCCACCAGGGACAGAGGCACGGCAATACTGGGGATGACGGTTGCCGCCAACGTACGCAGAAAAACGAAAATGACCAACACTACCAGCACGACCGTCAGCATCAGTTCATATTGCACATCCTTGACGCTGGCGCGGATGGTGTTGGTGCGGTCGGTCAGAACGGTTACTTTCACCGAGGCGGGTAGGTTCGATTGCAGTTGTTTCAGCCGCAACTTGATGCTGTCGACTACCTTGATGATGTTGGCACCCGGCTGCCGCTGAATGTTCAGAATGACCGCCGGCGTGTTGTTCATCCAGGCAGCCTGGTTGACGTTTTCCGGACCGGTAATTACCGTTGCGACATCCGACAAGCGCACCGGATTGCCGCTCTTGTAGGCAACGATGGTGTCGGCGTAACCCTGCGGGCTGAGCAACTGATCGTTCGCGCCGATGGTGAAGGCCTGGCGGTTGTCTTGCAGTTGTCCCTTCGCCTGATCGACGTTGACCTGCGCAATTACGCTGCGCAATTGCTCCAGGCTCATGCCGTACGCAGCGAGCGCAGTGGGATTGGCCATGAATACGAACTGCAGGCTTCTGCCCTCCGCTGATACTTACCAGTCCAACCCCAGGCAACTGCGAAATCTTTTGCGCGAAGGTCGTGTCGGCCAGATCTTCCACCTGGGGAAGCGGCATGCTGTCCGACGTCATCGCCAGGGTCAGGATGGGCGCGTCCGCCGGATTCACCTTGCTGTAAATCGGCGGCGTCGGCAGGTCGGCGGGCAAATAGGTCTGCGCCGAATTGATCGCCGCCTGCACCTCCTGCTCGGCGACATCAATGTTCTCTTCGAGGGTGAACTGCAAGGTGATGACCGACGCTCCGAAAGAACTGCTGGAAGTCATCTGGCTGAGACCGGGAAGTTCGCCGAACTGACGCTCCAGCGGCGCCGTAATCGAAGACGTGGTCACATCAGGGCTGGCGCCGGGATAAAACGTCACTATCTGGATCGTCGGATAGTCCACCTGTGGCAGGGCGGAGATCGGCAGTTGGCGGTAGGCGACGATGCCAACCAGCAATAACCCCGTCATTAGCAGCGACGTGGCGATGGGCCGAAGAATAAATGGCCGCGAAATACTCATGTCTGCGATCCGATGTTTCCGGTGTTCTGATTTGGACGGGCGGGAGCCTGCGGAGCCACGCGGCTTCCCGCCTGCAACTTCTCCTGACCATCCGTCACAACCCTCTCACCGGCTTGCAGGCCTGATGCGACCACCACCGTGCTGCCCTGGGTGAGCGCGATCTGCACCGGCCTCATCTGTACGGTGTTCTTGGCATCCACCACGTAGGCGAAAGTGCCGTCCGGACCGCGTTGCATGGCGCTGGCCGGCGCGGTAATGGCGTTCTTACGGGTCTCCAGCAAGAGGTGGACATTGACGAACTGGTTCGGCCAAAGACTGTTGTCGGGATTGTCGAAGATTGCCTTCAACTTGGCCGTTCCGGTCGTCTGATCGATCTGGTTGTCGATAGTGAGCAATTTCCCGGTGGCGAGCTTGGTTTGATCGTCGCGGCTGTAAGCATCGACTTCCAGAGCGCCCTGCTTCATGTGCTGAGCCACAGTTTGCAGTTGATCTTCGGGAAGCGTAAATATCACGGCGATGGGATGAAGCTGGGTAATCACCAACATCGCGGTACCGCTGGCCGCGGTAACGTAATTTCCGGGATCGACCTGGCGCAGCCCCACCCGGCCGTCGATCGGAGACTTGATGTAGCAGTAGGTCAGGTTCAGCTCGGCATTCTTAATGGCGGCTTTGTCGGAGGCGATCGTGCCTTCGTAGGTCCCGAACGACGCCTGTAGGGTATCCAGGTCCTGCTTTGCGATCACACCTTGTTCGTAGAGGACTTTGTTGCGCTCGTATTGCGCTTTGGCATTCGTCAACTGGGCCTCGTCTTTCTGCAAGTTGGCCTGGGCTTGCGCCAACGCCACCTCATAGGGACGGGGATCAATGACGATCAGCAGTTCTCCCTTTTTTACGTCCTGGCCTTCCCGGAAATTCACTTGCATGATCTGCCCGTCAATTCGGGTCTTCAACGAAACCGTGTAGAAGGCATCCACCGAACCCAATCCACTGAGATAGACATTGAAGTCACCCTGCTGCACTGTACCAACTCCAACCGGAACCGCCGGCGGCGGACCGCTGGCCTTCGCGCTCTTCGTCTGCTGTGAACTGCAACCGGAAAGCGCAGCGCAAATCGCCAGCATCAGTCCCAGTCCCCAGAACGCCCCTGTCTTCACAAACTCCTCCTCGTAACGCCATGCCATCCGTATTGAGATGCCACAGCGCTCAACCTTGCCTCACAAATGCAACCCGGCTCTTAAGTTGCAGTACTATTAACTCATACTATTAGACCGGGCGGGGGTAACGGGAGCCGTTAAGAGAGGGTGAAGGAAAGTTAAGATTTGTGAAGGATACAACTACATCCCGAAACAATTCTTCACCGCACGCGCGCGCGGGAAAAGGCAGAATGAATCCGGTGAATCGTCTACTCATCATCGATGATGACCACGGGTTGGTGAATCTGCTGAAGCGCTTTCTAGAAGGCGAAGGCTTTCATGTGGATGCCGCCTACGACCAGGCGTCCGGGTTGAAGGCCGCCCTGTCCAACGATCACGAGTTGATCATCCTCGACGTAATGCTGCCCGGCGGCACGGGATTCGAATTGCTTAAGACGCTGCGCATGGAGTCCACGGTTCCCGTTCTGCTGTTGACGGCCAGAGGAGAAGCTGTCGACCGGATCCTAGGCCTTGAAATCGGCGCTGATGACTACCTGGCAAAACCATTTGATCCCCGCGAGCTGGTGGCCAGGATACGCGCCATATTTCGCAGGACCCGCGAAGGGCCACCGGCAGGCACGACTCGGCCGGACCACGACGAAGTTCTCAGCGTCGGCGATATCAGCATGTCACTCGGAACTCGCACGGTCACCTGCTTGAATGCGCCGGTCGATCTGACCTCGGTGGAGTTCAATGTTCTGGAATTGCTGCTACGCAATGCCGGCAATGTGGTCACCCGAGAGCAAATCGCCGAAGTGGCGCTGGGGCGACCTTTGAACATATTCGACCGGAGCGTCGATGTGCACGTCAGCCGGCTACGCAAGAAACTAAGCACTTGCCACGGAACCGATGACCTGATTCGGCCGATTCGTGGAACCGGTTATTTTCTGGCAGCCAAAACGCCGGAGAAGAGCAGGGTATGAATCGGCGCCTGTTCTGGAAAATCTTCCTTCCCTTCTGGCTTGCGCAAGCGGTGCTGCTGGGAGCGTTGTATCTCCGCATTCACTACCGCATCTCTTCCGAGCATCCCTGGTGGATCCAGCCCGAGCGCCGCGAAATGCCGGTGCTGGCCGATCACGCGGCAAAGGTGTACGAAAAGCAGGGCCAGGCCGCACTGGCGCAATTGCTCGACAGTCTGTCGTTGCAGAATCGATCGAAGTACTGGTTGGTTGATACAAATGGTCGTGAGCTTTCGGGACGCCCTATTCCAGAACGTGTTGTTCGCGATGCCTCCGCAGCCGAGAAGTCGGACGGTCTTCACCACTCCTTTGAAGCGAATGTCCTGGCAGCTTCGGCGGCCACCATTAAGGGACGCTATGTCCTGATTGCCGAGCTTGTACCGCCCAAACTGTCGGAGCGCGTTCCAGGCGACATCCTATGGACGTTGAAGTACGGCACTATTTTGTCGGCAATCATTTGCTTCCTGATCGCGCATTATTTGAGCAAGCCAATCGAACGCCTGCGCGATGCGACCCATCAACTCGCGCGCGGGAACCTCGACATTCGAGCAGGAGAGAACCTGGGCAGCCGGCGCGATGAAATTGCCGACCTGGTGCGCGATTTCGACTCGATGGCGGGCGAGTTGCGGACGCAGATTCAGAGTGAACGAAACTTGCTGAGCGGTGTCTCGCACGAACTCCGGTCCCCTATTGCACGCATCCGGCTGGCGCTAACGCTGGCGCGCGATGCCGATGATGACGAACGCTCCGAAATGCTCGATCGCATCGAGCAGGACACCATCCAACTGGATTCCATGCTGGAACAAATTCTGACCGTTGCACGGCTGGAAAGCGGACAGCACAAGCCTCGATTCGAACAGCTGTCGCTGAACGAAATCGTTGACGACGTATTGCATGACGCCAACTTCGAAGCCGCCGCAACCGGGGCAACCATAGCCTTCCAGGGCGATAATGACATCCAGGTAAATGGCGACGCCGGACTGTTGCGCAGCGCGATCGAGAATATCGTGCGCAATGCCATCTTTTACTCTGGCCGGGGCGGCAAAATTGAGGTTCGGCTGAGTAAAGAAAACAGCACGGCGGTGATTTCCGTTCGCGATAACGGCCCGGGAGCTCCCGAGAGTGCCCTGCCCTTGCTTTTCAAGGCTTTCTATCGAGTGGACGATTCGCGCGGAACCACCACGGGCGGCATGGGCCTGGGACTCGCGATCGTGCGCAATGCCGTTCTCGCGCACGACGGTAGTGTCTCGGCCAAAAACGTAACACCTCACGGGCTTGAGGTGGAACTGCGCCTGCCGATCATGCCGCCGTCACCCCCCGCCCGCAGTTCTGGCGTGCACCGTCTGGTACAGACAACAAGCACAACAACCTAGACTGCGGCGTCGCCTGCGTGGGCACCTACCGCACAGACAACGACCCGCTTCCGGTGTTAGGTTTGTACCTTTCCAAGGAGCGCCATGTTCAACAACGATCTTCTGAAGGGCAAACGCATTCTGATTACGGGCGGCGGGACCGGAATCGGCCGCGCCATGGCCGAGCGTTTTCTGCAGCTGGGAGCGACGCTTTACATTTGTGGACGGCGCCGGGAGGTTGTCGAGAAAACGGCGGCAGAGCTGTCAGCCTCGACCGGTGGAAACATCGAGGGCTTCTCTTGTGACGTGCGCTATCACGAAGATGTCGAGCCGCTGGTTGAGCAAATCTGGGCGAAGGGACCGCTCGATGTATTGGTGAACAATGCCGCAGGCAATTTCCTGGCGCGCACCGAGGAGCTCTCGGCACACGCGTTCGAGGCTGTAATTGGCATTGTTCTCACAGGCACCATCAACATGACGATGGCCTGCGGACGGCGCTGGCTGGCCTCCCAGCACAAGGGCGTCGTGCTGGACATCGCCACCACGTATGCAGAGACCGGCTCGGCTTACGTCGTTCCAAGCGCCGTCGCAAAAGCTGGCGTCGTTGCGCTCATGCGCAGCCTGGCGGTGGAGTGGGGAGGCCGCGGAATTCGATTCGTAGCCATCGCTCCGGGCGCGATTCGCACCGAAGGTGCGTTTTCGCGGCTCTTGCCGACGCCAGAACTGGAGAAAATGTTGCTGGAGCACAATCCACTGCACCGCCTCGGGACCCTGGAGGAGATTGCAAACCTGGGAGCATTTTTGATCAGCGATCATGCGGGATATATTAACGGCGAGATGGTGTACATGGACGGCGGCGAAATGCTGGCTGGAGCCAGCACGTTCAGCCTGATTGGACGCCGGATGCCCGACGCGGCGTGGGAGATGATGAAGCCGAAGAAGAACCGCCGTCCAGAGTAGAGGGCAGCCACTAAACTCGCAGTCTAGGCAGCCTGAGTGCCCTTCTTAAGCGGTCGCTGTGCAACGTCCAGCTTTCTCTCGATCGCCGTGTCCGGGTAGAGCGGGCCCAATGCGATATCCGCCAGCGTCAAGTAATGCCTCTCCTGGGGAGTTAACTCTCGTCCCAACTGCAGGCGGAAGCGCTCTTCCGCAGTTAGATACTCGGGAAATAGTGGCCGGTAATCGTTGAAGAAAGACTTCAAGCAGAACTTTCAAGCAGGGGGGAACTGCGCCTGCAGTACTCGTTGTGCGGCTCCAGCCAATAGGAGAGCACAATCTCGAGAAATGTATCGGCCACCGGGTACCAGCAGCCGTGGACTGCAAAAAGGTCCGGCGAAGTACGAGGCGCGGAGTTGAAAACTAGCAGGGACCATTGAGTCTGCTGTACGGCAACGCAGAGAATCCTCCCTCGCAACTGTTGGATGCTAAGCATCTACCCCAGGATCACCGCCTTATTGGTCAGTGTAAATCCGGTGCGAGCGGAACCGCCTCCATCCGCGTCCGTTTTTGCATTCCCCGGCAGTCAGGAATTCAGCTTAGTACCAGTGATCAACCAAACGTACGGGTAAATTTTTTTGGATTTGAGCTTCTGAAAGCCACAGGATCTCAGCGCTTCAACCATTTGTCTCCGAGTTGCCAAGCCGAAACCCGATCCCACAAAATGCTCCGCCAGCCGGTCCAACGGATTGGTGCCATCGTCTGAGAGATAGCGGTCGACTAGAACGACCAAGCCCTGCGCAGACAGCCTTTCGTAGGCTTGCCGCAGCACTTTCACTGATATCGGACCTATATCACAGAACATGATCACGTCGTAACCAGCAGGAAAGCCTTGATTCATATCCCCTGACTGCACGTGGATCCGATGGGAGAGTTTTGCCGCGCGCACGTTCCGCCCCGCGATTCCGCAAACAGGTGCAATGTCGAAAATGCAAGCTTGCAAATGGGGATTCTTTTTCACCAGTGCAATCGACATCACTCCGGAGCCGCCCGCAACATCCAGCAGCTTGTCATGCTGCGCCAGATCGAGATTATTCGCCAACGCCTCGGCGTCCGGTTGGTGCAGGTAGAACAGCATCTGGGTGAAGTCTTCGGCCTCGCGCGGGTCACGCCTCATCCGTTTCAGGTAATCCGATTTGGCGAGACCCTTGATCTGGTAGTGTCTTCTTCCCGAGGTGAGAGCCTGCTCCAGCACGGTGAGCCTCTCGTAGGCGGTCACGCACTCGCTCGAGTACTGCCGAGTCCAATAGATTGACCTTTCTTCGATGAAGTACTTCTCCGCGAACTGCGTGTTCCAATATCGGTCGTTCTTTTTGTGGAGCAGTCCCAGAGAGACCATCACGTTCAAGAGCGGCACGCAATACAGCTTGTGGAGTTTGAGGGGTTTCCCGATCTCTTCTGCGCTGATGCATCTCCCGTGCAATACACGAAATAGTTGCAGCCTCTCCGCCGCAATGATCAAGCGAGAAATGATGAAGGCCTTCTGTATATCAATTTTTGCGAGGACCCGCTTGGGAAATTTGTCGAGGGTAGGCAGTTCCATCAAGACCACCTAGTCGTGGGGAGGGCCACTAGGTCGGCCCAACTCGGGCTTGAAAAACCCTTGCTCTCAAGGCGCCACAGAGACACCTGCCGCACGGAGTCGATTGGGTTGGTTGCCCCTATTCTCTAGCTGAGAATGCGCTCTTCGTGCCTCGGTGTCTCCGTGGCGAACCCTGCATTTTTCGACGGGAGACGCAGCAGTTTACCGGGTCTCGCTCAGGATTACGCCCAGGGTACGGCGTTAGTTCAATACATGAATGTTCTTCTTCTCGCACATCTCCTTCAGTACTTTCGGCCACACAGTTACGCTGACCTCGCCAAGGTGCGCCTTGCGCAACAGCAACATCAGGGTCCGTGATTGCCCAATGCCGCCGCCCACGCTCAACGGAATCTCGTGATTCACGATCGCCTTGTGATAGGGAAAATTCAGGAAGTCGAGCTGATTGGTTAGTTCCAGTTGCTTCTTGAGCGATTCCGCATTGACACGGATGCCCATCGACGTCAGCTCATGACGGCGGTGCGTTACCGGATTCCACACCAGAATGTCGCCGTTCAACCCGTGCCGCACGTGACCGTCATCCGCCCTGGTCTCCGTAACCCAGTCGTCGTAGTCGGCGGCACGCATTTCGTGGGGGTAGCCATCCTTCAGCGTCCAGCCAATGCCGATGATGAACACGGCCGGATACTTCTGCAGGATCGCGGTCTCGCGCTGCTTGCGCGGCAGGTCAGGATACATGTCGAGAATCTCTTCGGCATGCAGGAAGGTGAGGTTCTCCGGCAAATTCGGATATCTCGAACTCTTGAGTTGCGGGAAAAGCTCCTGCGCATGGCGCTCAGCGCCGACGATGACCTTCCAGATCTTGCTCACCACTCCTTTCAGGAAGCTGAGATTACGCTGGTCAGGCGTGATTACCCGCTCCCAATCCCACTGATCGACATAGGCACTGTGATCGTGGTCGAGGAAGTAATCCTTGCGGACGGCCCGCATGTCTGTGCACAGCCCCTCGCCCGGCTGCAGATTGAATTGCTTCAGAGCCATGCGCTTCCACTTGGTCGCGGCCTGTACCACCTGGGCGTTGATGGGGTGCTTATCGCGGTCGTTGGAGATGTGGAATTGGATCGGGGTGCGGGAGCCATCCCGGTCAAGATAGTCGTTAACACCCGATTCCTCATCCACGATCAGAGGCACGGTGACCATCATCAGGTTCAGTTCTTTGCAGAGGTTTTCTTCGATATAGTTTTTTACCTCGAAGATTGCCCTTTGAGTTTCTTTGGGTGACAGCAGCGAGCTGTAATCCGCCGGAAGCACATGTTCCAGCTCTGTGTAATCGCCAATTCCGGGGCCAGCGAGATCTGCCTTTTTGTCCGCCATGCTGTTCTCCTCACTATGCGGTCGACGTGGCGGCAGCAAGCTCTGTGCCGCAGTACGAATTGGGTAGCGCACGTCGCCAAGCTAATGAAAGCACCAGGCGGGCAGGAAGGCAGTAACCTGCGTCACGTAGATGTGTGCGATCGACGGGCATATGAGGGCTACACGAATTCCAGCCCGAAGGGAGGCATCTGTGTCAGCCCTGGGCTTCGCCTGAAGTTCATTGCAGCCCTCGCGACAAATTTCGACGCGCCCACCCATTTCCTCTACACTTGTTGCATTCTTACCCGGCAGCGGTGAGGATTCGGCGGCCGCCCTTGCGCAGAGCGCATCCAAGCCATAAGGAGAACGAACGAATGGCACCTACGGCATCCCAGGAACACGCTTCAACGCTTCTGACCAGCTTTGATCTTCATCTTTTCAACGAAGGCAAGCACAACCGGCTATTCGAGAAGTTCGGCGCGCACCTGACCGAACTCGACGGCAAACCGGGCACCTACTTCGCCGTGTGGGCTCCCGATGCCGAACGGATCTCGGTCGTCGGCGACTTCAATGACTGGCACTCCGACTCTCACCCCATGACTCCGCGAGGGAACTCGGGGGTTTGGGAAGCCTTTTTACCCGGACTGGGCAAGGGCACGGTGTACAAGTACCACATCCGTTCCCGTTATCACATGTATAAGGTGAACAAAGCCGACCCTTACGCCTTCTACAACGAAATTCCACCGGGCACGGCTTCGATTGTTTGGGACCTCGATTACAAGTGGAACGATGACGAGTGGATGCGCACCCGCCACGATCACAACAAGTTCGACGCGCCCATGTCCATCTACGAAGTTCATCTGGGATCGTGGATGCGCGTTCCCGAAGAGGGCAACCGCTCGTTGACTTATCGCGAACTCGCACCGAAGCTTGCCGATTACGTCAACGATATGGGGTTCACCCATGTCGAGTTCCTGCCTGTGATGGAACATCCGTTCTTCGGTTCTTGGGGATACCAGGTGACTGGGTATTACGCTCCCAGCGCGCGCTTCGGAACGCCTCAGGATTTCATGTACCTGATGGATTATTTGCACCAGCATGGCATCGGTGTATTTCTCGATTGGGTACCGTCGCATTTCCCCAACGATGAGCACGGGCTGGCGTACTTCGACGGCACGCACCTGTACGAGCACGCCGACCCGCGCAAGGGTTTTCATCCCGACTGGAAGTCGGCCATCTTTAATTACGACCGGAACGAAGTACGCGGATTCCTGCTAAGCAACGCGATGTTCTGGCTTGATTGCTATCACGCTGATGGCCTGCGCATGGATGCCATCGCCTCCATGCTCTACCTCGACTACTCGCGAAAAGCAGGCGAGTGGATTCCCAACCAGTTTGGCGGCCGGGAGAACCTGGCAGCCGTATCGTTGCTGAAAGCGGTCAATCGCGACGCTTACAAAGCATTTCCCGATATTCAGACCATCGCGGAGGAGTCGACGGCGTGGCCAATGGTGTCGCGGCCAACGTACATCGGAGGGCTCGGCTTCGGCATGAAGTGGGACATGGGATGGATGCACGACACTCTTCTTTACATGTCGAAAGATCCCATCCACCGCAGGTATCACCATAGCAAGCTCACCTTCCGGGGACTGTATATGTTCACCGAGAACTTCGTGCTGCCGTTGTCGCATGACGAGGTGGTGCATGGCAAGGGTTCGCTTTTCGGCAAAATGGCGGGAGACCACTGGCAGAAGTATGCCAATCTGCGTCTGCTGTTCGGCTACATGTTCACTCAGGCCGGCAAGAAGCTGTTATTCATGGGCGGCGAGATTGGCCAATGGAGCGAGTGGAACCACGACGGCAGCATTGACTGGCATGCCCTCGGATTTGCTCCGCACCAAGGTATACAGCGCTGGGTGCGCGATCTGAACGCCTATTATCGCAGCGAACCCGCACTGTATGAATGCGACTTCAGTCCGGAGGGATGGCGTTGGATTGACGCCGACGATTCCGACAACAGCGTGCTGACCTACATGCGCTTAGGGAAAGATCAGAATGCCCCGGTGGTTGTAGCCTGCAATTTCACTCCGGTGCCGCGGCGAGGATACCGAGTCGGCGTCCCCAAGGAAGGGCATTGGCGTGAGATTCTGAACAGCAATGCCGCCATTTACGGTGGAACCGACGAGGGCAACTTCGGAGGCAGATACACAGAGGCGATCCCTACCCACGGATATGATTATTCCTTGCTGCTGGACATTCCGCCGCTGGCGATCGTGATGTTCAAGCAATAGCTGCAACCCGAATTACGACACGCACTCGCAATGTTCTGTGCGATGCTGTTTGGGTGGCGACTCGTTCTCTGCTGTCAATAAGCCCTCGGCATAGTGGCGCTAAGTCTCTGCTGTGCCGCTAAGGACTTGCGATGGTGGCCGACGCCTGATTGGAATAACCACTTTCTAAACCATTCACATCTACTGCCGTTACTACATAGTAGTAGGTAGTACCTGCGGCCACTGCCCAATCAGTGTATGTGGTCCCCGTTACCGCGGAAGATGTTAGCCTTCCATACGGGCCGCCGGACTGCGTACCACGGTTTACGTAATATCCAACAACGTCAGTGGACGTGCTAGGGTCCCAGCTAAGTGCGACCGAATGTGACGGTGGAGGTGGTGTAGGCGGCGGAGGTGATGGAGGCGGTGCGGGTGATGCGTCGGCGCCGGTTCCACTTACTGCAATAGTGGTTGGAACGTTCGCCGCGTTGCTGACCAGCGATATGGTACCTGTGACGTCGTCCACGACAGACGGAGTAAACTCCACAGCAAAGACTGCCGACTGGCCGGCCCTCAACGTCGTAGGCAGCGCTGGAGCGACCACGCTGAAACCGTCACCCGTGACGTTTGCCTGACAGATGGTCACGCTCGCTGCAATCGCCGTCACGGTAACCGTCTGCGAACTGCTGTTGCCTATCGTTACCGTGCCAAAGTCCAGTGAAGTTCGATCGGCTGCCAATTGACCAGCGCCGGTTTCCGTCGGCGGTTGAGACTTGCTGGTTCCGGCTGGTGTGCCGCAAGCCATGCACAAGACGAGTTGCGTCAGCAGGGTTGCTCCGAGCAAGAGCGTGACGCCGTCAGGAATGCCCCGGGATTGTCGCCTTGTCTCCATTTTCGGGCCGTAGTAAGAAAATCTTTACTGCCTTCTCATGTGCTCCTTCAAAATGCACTTATCCATCACCACCGAGATGCCCGCCTTACGCGCCTTCTCCGCTGCTTCCTCGTGAACCACGCCTTCTTGCATCCAAATCGCCGCCGCTTTAATCTGAATCGCCTGTTCGACAACCTCGGGTACGGCATCGGAACGCCGGAAAACATCCACGATGTCCACCTTCTCACGAACATCAAGCAGCGACGGGTAAGCTTTTTCGCCCTCCCATTCGGTGATATTGGGATTTACCGGAATAATTCGGTATCCCTGCAACCGCATGTAATGTGAGACACCATAGCTCGGCCGGATGGGAGTGTTGGTAAGCCCGACGACGGCGATGATCTTGGCGGATTTCAGCAGTTCCGTAATGCGCTTGGCTTCGGTTGTGGACACGTACAGCTCCTGGAATCGAACATGCGATTGTAACGTGCTTCGCTTGCGGTCGCACTGACTAGCGTTCGCTCTTGAGCTTAGTGGTCAGCTTGCGATGCGGTACAGGCGAAGCCGCCAGCAAGCCTGACAGGTGCTCCACCTCCACCACGACGCGATCGAGGTCATCAAGTAGCGGCTTCAATAGGCGCGTCACTCCGCCGGCGCGGTATTCATTGACCAGCGAGCGGTAATACCAAACGATTCTAGCCTTGGGAGCAGCGAAGCGCGCGAACGCCAAGTCGCCATAACAGCGCAGATCGCGCAGTACGGCCCGCGCGTTGTATAGCTTGTCGGCAGCGGAGACGAACCGGGTCACGGCATCCTCATGGCGTACCCGGCGCAGGTAGCGAAACTTGCGGCGCTCCCAGCTCTCCTTCTTCTTCGGATATTCTGTGTACGAGTCGGTGCAACCGTCCACGATCTTGGCTACGTCCGTCCCAAAAATCTGCTCAATCATCTTGAGCATGGGACGCCCCCCTTGGTCTTCGACCGCGTCGTGCAGAAGCGCTGCAATGGCCATTTCCTCATCGCCACCGTAATCCAGGACGATGGAGGCCACGCCCAACAGGTGCGAGATGTAGGGAATGCCGCTCTTCTTGCGGTCCTGATCGCGATGCACCTGGGCCGCGAAGAGCAGGGCGTGGTCGAAACGAGTGGAGAGCGGAACGAACTTGCGGTCGAGGGAGCGTGCCTCTTTGCGTCTCATAAGAATCGCAATTGCTGCTCGACCCAGAATAACGGAAAACAAACACGAGCAACTAGCGATTAACAACTGGCCCTTGGCGTTAGCACTTAGCAATTGGTGGTTGTTTCTGGGTGCCACTAAGAAGCTAGCCGCGATGCGTTAGGGAACATTAGTGTCCGCAGCCGCAGTCGTCGCAACCCTCGCTGCGCAATCCTTTCACGCCCTCGCGCGCGATGATGGGCGTCATTATCAGAGCAGCGATGGGATCGGCCCACCACCAGCCGAGCAGTGCGCGCATCAGCAATCCGGCGAGCAGAATGGCGGAAAGATAAGCGCAGAAATCGGCCTGGCGCGAATCGGCATTCAGTGCCCGGCTGCCCATTTGCGCGGCGACGCGACGCTTGGCCCGTCCCAGCAGAGGCATTACCACTACCGCGGCGATAGCGATAAGAATGCCAGGGATACTGCGTTCCGGCGCGGCTCTTGTCCAGAGCGCACGGGTTGATTCGATGACAACGTAAGTGGCCAGCAGCAAGAAGCAGACTCCAACCAGACGGCGCGCCGCGAGTTCCGTGCGCTCGCGCTGCAGCAGATCATCTTCAGCGTGCAGGCGCCACAGCAGAATTCCCGCGGAGATGGTCTCGATCACGGAATCAAGACCGAAGCCGACCAGAGAGATGCTGCCCACCAGTAGGCCGCAAATAAGTGCAACGGCCGCCTCGAAGCTATTCCAGGCAATGGTGAAATATTCCAGTCGCCGGCCGCGCGCGATAAGAGCTGTGCGGTCGAGTACCGCCGGCGCGCTTTTGAGATAGGTAGCCGCAGATTTCATCGCTGAAGAAAGTATAAGCGGGACGCGATCGGGTTACGTCGCGATTGCTGCCCAGTCCCGGAACCGCAGGTCCTTCGACTTCGGCGACGCCCGCGTCGAAGAGCATTCACCGCCGAGATAGGGGTCCTTCGACTCCGGCGTGCAAAAGCGACACGCCTGCGCTCAGGATGACAGCTCCATTTCTGACGGAAAATTGTATCTGGCTGATGGCTGATCCCTGCCCTAGTCCAGCCTTACCAGAAATACGCCGCCCTCCTTGACATGGGTTTTGCTGGCGACTTCTTGCGCCTTGCGCTTGTCGTCGCCCGGAGGACGCAGCCTCACCCACTCTCCCGTGGGTCCGGTGAACTGAATGACGTTGGCGCCTTCATAGTGGTCCTGCAGCTTCTCTCTCAACTTGCGCGCTTCGTTCTCGCTCTGGAACGCGCCGATCTGCACGCACCAACGGCCGCCCTCCGCAATTGGTGCCGGCGCGGATAGGACTTCAACTTTCACTTCCGCCGTGCCAGGCCGCCAAACATCCACCGCCTTTGCCGCCGCCAGAGACAAGTCAATAATGCGGTCCTCGACGAACGGTCCGCGATCGGTAATGCGCACTACCACCGCATGTCCAGTGGTTTGGTTGGTTACTCGTACCACCGAATTCATGGGTAGGGTGCGGTGCGCAGCCGTCAACGCGTTCTGATCGTAAATCTCGCCATTGGCGCCGCGATGGTGATGGTACGGAGGTCCATACCAACTAGCCAATCCGGTTTCCACGTAGATCGGTTTCGCAGCCCGCGGAACTGACAGTGACTTGACATTGGCCTCGGTGGTGGACGGCGCTGCGGATTCAGAAGGAGTGCTCGTGGGCGCAGGGGGAGCGGGATAAGCGTGAGCAGTCTTATGCCGGCCGCAGGCTGGGAGAAGCAGCAGGGTCACGCCCACGAAGATGAGAAGAAGAGCGCGCGTAAGTCAGCCCTTTTTCTGCTTCGTGCCCGCATCCATCATGTCGGCCGCCTGCTTCAGCTTTTCGCTGGCGATGCGCAGCCCGTAGCTGGAGTGCTCACGAATGGCGGGCACCAGTTCATTGTTGATGTAGGCAATGAGGTTCTGCGTTTCCTCTTCGATGCGCTTCGAGGCATCGCCGAGTACGTCGTCTAACCGTTCGCCCGCCGTCTGGAATGGACGGCCAGTCTTTGCGCTTTTTTTCTGCGCCATGGGGTCACCTTGTAAGCAGCAAAATTCGTCAGGCACAGAGATTATGGGATGGATGCTGACCACGGTCAATTAGCAAGGATGGCACCGGGGGCAGGGGTCAGGGGCTAGGGATTAGCGGTAAGCGTTTCTGTGAAAACCGGTATTTAGCGTTGACTGAATTTGTCATCCTCATACCTTTCTTGCGTTTAAACGCTTTTTCCGGTGTAACTTTTTGCTCCACTCGGCAATCTGATTAATACGCCTGTCCGTATTGAGGTAAGAATGCCCGATGACATCCGCCAAGACCAAAAGCATCCTGAGGACGGTCCGCAGCCGTCAGCAGGGCCGGAGCAAAGCGATGCCCAACGGGAACAAGGGAACGCTGCAACACAAAATCAAGATGAAGTCGCCGCTGTTGCGGTGGCGTGTGTCAACGGTCCTACGGGCGAAGAAGTGCGCCGGGTGACTTCTTCCGAAGGCAAGCGTTTGAATCGCCGCGAACTGCTGAAGCTGGCTCCGGTGCTGGCATTGGGAGCTTTTGCGGTGCCCAAGCTGCGCGACGCTCTCCTTGATGATGGCCTTCACCTGGGCGATTGGGCCTCCGGCAAGGTCTTTGACCGCAACCGACTGGCGCAAACATATCGAGACAGCGACGTAGTAGCCTTCGAACGATTCCCATACAACTTCTATGACGTGGTTGACCCAGGAGTCGATCTGGAGAAATGGACGCTGAAGGTAGAAGGACTGGTACAGCGACCAGGGGAATACAAGCTTGCGCAGATTCAAGCATTTCCCAAGGTCACGCAGAATACCCGGCATATCTGCGTGGAAGGCTGGGACGTCATTGGAAATTTCGGCGGCACGCGCGCCTCCGATCTCTTGCGATCAATCGGCGCCGATACCAGGGCCCGCTTTCTCGAGGCCGAGTGCGCGGATGGCTATTACGAATCCATCGACATGGAAACCATGCTTCATCCGCAGACATTGTTCTGTTATGAGATGTATGGCAAGCCGCTCGACCGGGGACATGGCGCTCCGCTCCGCCTGCAAATGCCCACCAAGATCGGCTACAAGCAGGCGAAATATCTCGACACCATCCGTGTGACTAACGTGCTGAGAGATGACAAGCGCGGCTACTGGGAAGATCAGGGTTATAGCTGGTACGGCGGACTCTGAGGGGTGATGCAGTGAGCACAAATCCGGTCGCAATCAAGCAGAACCTGACCCCGCCGATGCCGACGACTCCGGTGACCATTGCCTACGAGCATCCTTGGCTGGTGCGCTTCGCCCATTGGGTGAATGCGGTGGCCGTGCTCGTTTTGGTGGGCACCGGTCTGCAGATCTTCCGCGCCTTTCCCAGCTTTGGCCCTAAGATTCCTCAGAAAAACTTTATTGACGTTCCCAGGCTAATCACACTCGGCGGGTGGCTAGGTGGCGCACTGCAGTGGCACTTCACTTTCATGTGGATCTTCGTTGCCAGTGGCTTGATGTACGTGATCTACCAGTTTGCCACTGGCCACTGGCAACAGGTTGTATTTACCCCGCGTGACATCAAAGGCGTGTGGCCGATGACGCGCTATTATTTCTTCTTCGGACCGAAACCTGTTGTTGACGCTGCCTACAACCCGCTCCAGAAGCTGGCTTACACTTCCACCATTTTCTTCGGCGCGCTATCGACGCTAACTGGCTTGGTGCTGTACAAGCCAGCTCAGTTCTGGTGGCTTGCCTGGCTCATGGGCGGCTTCCATTTCGCGCGCATCTTGCACTTCCTCTCCATGTGCGGATTCCTGGCCTTCATCCCCGGCCACCTCATCATGGTCGTGCTTCACGGGTGGAATAATTTCTATTCCATGGTCACCGGATGGAAGCGGGATCCTGAATACTTGGGATGAGGGATTTCGTGACTCGGGAGCGCGCGCCTTCAGCTCCGCGACCCAGTCCGCGAGGGATCTGCTGCTTCGCTTCTTCAGCAGTGCTTATCAAGCTTCCTCACTCTATTTTCTGAGCGTCCATCTCATGCAGCGCACACACGGTGCGTAACCCTTAGCCATTGCTTCCGAACCGCTAATCGGATGAGGATTCCTGCCCTGGATGTACTTGCATCCTGAAGCGTGGAAAGTACTGCCATCATCCGCGACGATGACTTGCTGCTGTGGAACGATGCGGGCTGGCTCGCTATGGGAGTCGCGGAGGTTAGCGTATGCCCGCTGTGATGGCGACAACAGGACGGCGGCAGCAAGCACAAGTACGAACGCAATCAGGACCCAGACGCTTCTCGACATCGATGACACTCCAAAACAAGGGCGGCGGACAAGGCCGGTGGCACGAGCCCGGCTTTTTAAGCATGCTGCCCAGCGGAAACATCGCTCACGCATGCTGTTCGTGTGTCTTTGCCTTGATCGCGGCGATCAGCTCGATCGTCGTCGGTACCATAATGCTGTAGCGTTCACCAGCGCGCACGGTCGGGCCGCCGATCGCGTCAATTTCCAGTTGCCTTCCAGCGGCGAGATCTTTCTGCATCGAGCTGCGCATACCCGGCGGCAAATTGTCGAATGTCTCACGTAACTTTGAGAGGTCAACCTCCGCCCCATCCGCCTTTGCCACTGCGCATGTCTCGACGGCCGCCGAATCTAATTTCCCTTTCCATGCCGAGTCAGCGTAGACCTCTCCCTTATTTTTCCCGGACGCTGAAGTTACCAATGCTAGTGGCGCAAGGAAGCACAGCTTACTCCACAGCAACGTTTGCTCATTCCGCAAGAACTGGCAGGTGAAACCGACATCGGTCATGCGTCTGACGATTGCGCCTAACCGCGGCTCAGCGGTGGCGGCAAGGTTGAGGCGAACGAATGGTGAGTGCTGAAGGAAGCGCCCGGGCGCAAGGCGTTCCGCTTCCACCGAAATGGTTCCAGGAATCACGCAGTCGCGACCGTAACGAGAACGGAGGGCTGCTATATGGTCCAGGCCATTCAGTAAAGGAACCACAGTACTGGGCGCGGACTCCACCGCCTCCAGAGCATTTTGCAGTTGATAGGTCTTGGTTGCGATCCACAGCACATCAACGGGCTGGGTTAACCTGGCCACTGCGTTCGCCGGCGCAGTGATCGTGCCCGACGGCCGTTCCAGCGACAACCTGTCCGGATAGCCTGCCAGTTTTTCGGGACGCACGATCACCGTGACATCCTCGTCCAACGAGCCCAAAACCGTGCCTACTAGCCCGCCTATTGCCCCAGCTCCCAGGATCGCATGTCGCATCGCATCGCCTCAGAAAAGACTATACGATAGTCGCTCGCCATGCGTGCGCTCATGGTTGATAATGCAAGGAAGCTGCCCCTACGATCGGTCCGCTGTCCGAATCCTGCACTAATACCGCGACTTTAAGATTGGCAGTATTCCAGCCTGAATGTGGAGCCACTTCGACCGTCTTCTCGAACGATCCATTTTTCACGCTTCCCACGTCGCGCAATTGTCGTACAACAGCCGCATGTTGTAAGGTTCGACCGTTGTTCTCTCCGCCAGCGATCGCGGTTGTCAGTCCGTCCTCGGTTACCGCAAGAAACACGTGCAGCTGCTTAGTCTGCGGAGCTTGCACCGCAATTTTCAGATGATCACCTGCTTCCCACTGCAACGACACCTGCGCTGCCTTCGCCTGCACCGACTCCAACTGCAGGTCATGGTTCAAAGCTGCGGCATCGTTTCCAACGAGCTGCAAATGACCGTCGATTACCATCTGTGGGGTGTAGACTTCAGCCACGTGAAGGTGCTTTTCATACTCGCTTTGCCGCTCACTGAATTGCGCCGAGGAGAAGCGGTCGCTCCATCCGCCATGGTTCCAGTAATCGACGTGTTCACCCAAAAGGATGAGGTCCACTCCGGGTGAAGTTTTTTGGCTCAGTTGAACCAGGAGCGCGTCGGCGGGCGGGCAACTGGAGCACCCTTCCGAGGTGAACAGTTCAACGACAACCGGAGTCTGTGCCCAGGCGAGCGGGAAAAGGCACAGTCCGAAAACGAGCGACGCGATCAGTATCCGGCAGGCTTTCATCATGACATAGGAAGGACGCGCGAAAGCACGGTTTGTCTCTGGCCCAAATGGCGTTCGAGTACTGAATACGGATAAAACCCCCAGATTTTGCAACGCCAGCCGCGGTCGGTGGGTGCATTTCACGGCCCCCAGTGTCAGTACCCGTACGAAGTCCTTACTTCCGCTGCGACCTCGCAATCCAACGGCCTAGCCTGTGCGTACATTAGGTGTCAATTCCCGCTGCCGTTTGATGCGAATAGCGGCTCCGGATTGAGTGTAACTTTCGTGGGAGTTGCGACTCTAACTATTGAAGAACCTCGGAGCGAAACCCGAGGGAGGATGGTCATGTCGAAGTCTCGTTTCAGTCTGATAATTTCTGCTTTATTGCTTTTGGCCGTCATGTTTGCAAGCGCCGCCGAGAAGGCTGTAGTTCTGCCCAATCCCACCGTGGATGAGTCACTGGCCACGACGAACGGCCAGGAGACCGCAGTTTTTGCCGGCGGATGTTTCTGGGGTGTGCAGGCGGTTTTCCAGCATGTGAAGGGTGTCATCAGCGCCACCTCTGGATACTCAGGAGGTCCGTCGATAGCAGCGGAATATGAAGTGGTCAGCACCGGGACTACCGGGCATGCGGAGTCGGTCAAAGTTGTTTATGATCCGGCGAAGCTCACCTATGGCCAGTTACTTAAGGTGTTTTTCTCCGTCGCCCATGATCCCACCGAGTTGAATCGCCAAGGACCCGACACAGGAACGCAGTATCGCTCCGTGATTTTCTACAGCGGCGATCAACAGAAGAATATCGCGCGGGCCTACATCGCGCAGTTGGACCAGGCCAAAGTGTTCCCGAGTAAGATCGTCACACAGGTGGTACCGTTCAAGGCGTTTTATCCGGCGGAAGCTTACCACCAGAACTATGCCACGCTGCATCCTGACAACCCATATATCAAGTACAACGATTTGCCGAAGGTAGCGAACCTTCAACAACAATTTCCAAATCTGTATCGCGCCTCAATCGCGGGAAACTGAGAAACTTCAAAGTGGCAGGTTCATCTACATGAGCGACCGTCGAAACTTTCTCAAAACTGCTTTACTATCTCTCTCTGGAGTAGCTTTGATGAGTGTCTTAAAGAATACCGAAGCCGGTGCCGCGGCCGCCGCGGATTATGTTGAGGTTGTTGAATTTACGGATTCAGGGGAAAAGATCGGACACGAGCGCGTCAAGAAAGTTGTCAAGAGCGATGCTGAATGGCGCGCCCAATTGACACCTGAGCAATTTGACGTGACCCGGCACGCCGGAACGGAGCGGGCCTTCACCGGACAATACTGGGATCTGCACGCAAAGGGAATTTTTCGTTGCGTGTGTTGCAAGAATGCATTGTTCAGCTCGGCTACCAAGTTTGACTCGGGTACTGGCTGGCCCAGCTTCTGGGTTCCGATTGCGAAAGAGAATGTCAAAGTCAAAACTGACCGCAGCCTGGGCATGACGCGTTCAGAAGTGTTGTGCGTCGAATGTGACGCGCACCTGGGTCACGTCTTCGATGACGGCCCTAAGCCCACTGGCTTGCGCTATTGTATGAATTCCGCGTCGCTCCTGTTCGTAAAGAGTTAGTGGAGGACGGATAGTGCGCGCTTCAGCGCCGCGTTGAATGCATCACAAGGCCTCTGAGGTCGCGAATTTTAGCGGCCTAAACAATTTTTTCTTCCTGCCACCTGACGCGGGCCTGAATGCCCGCACTACCCGCGCGGGCGGATACATTGATTCTGGAGATGCTTTTTAGCCCGCCCTTGGCTCTGCCATTTAAGTTTGTTCTCACCTGCCCCGTTTCGGTATAGCATATTGCTCCAACCGTATTGCAGCCAAATTGCGGAGGTAGCATGAGTCCCGTCCCGATACGCGAAAAGGAATCAAAAGAAAAACCGCCCCACAAGTCCAACGCTGTGGAAACCGCCGTCGCCGAAACGGCGGAAGCAAGCGGCGCGAGCGTGGAGAAGATCCGCGAGATCCTCTTTGGTTCTCAGATCAAGAATTATGAGGCACGTTTTGCCCGCCTGGAAGAGGCGCTGGCGCGAGAGACCGCCGAAATCAAGGACACCATGCGGCGACGGTTGGACTCGCTGGAAGCATTCTTCAAGAGCGAAACTGAGTCCCTCGCGGCGCGCTTGAAATCGGAGCGCGATGAGCGCGAGGAGACGCTGAACACTATCGGCCGCGAGCTAAAAACAACGGCGGCGCAGCTCTCCAAGAAAATCCTCGACCTCGACAACAAGGCCGCACAGGACCGTAGCGCAGCGCGTCAGGAGCTGATGGCCGAGGCGCGCAAGTTGCTCGAGGAGATTCGGCAACGCCATGAATCCCTAAGTGCCCTGGTCGAGAATCGCGTTCAGGAATTGCGCCGTGCCAAGACTGACAGGTCGGCTCTGGCCGCGCTCTTTGTCGAGCTCGCGGTTCGCTTGAAGGACGAGAGCGACGACAACAAGCCACGGCCCAAGCCGATCCGCAGTGCCACTGAAGCATGAGGATCCTATGGGTTCGACGCCGGCTGACCTGAAGCCCGATTCCGATTATGATCAGCACCCCGATGAGCTGGCCGAACTTCGCGCCTTATTGCTCGGCCAGCAACTGGTGGAGTTGGAGGCTCTGCGAAAACGGCTCGACGACCCCGAACTGCGAGCCGAAGAACTCAGCCAAATCCTCGGCCAGGCGGTCGCGCTTTCCATCAAGCGTGACGGCGGTCTGCAACGTTCGTTCTACCCCATCGTAGAGCGCGCACTGAAGATCTCGATTACCAAGAATCCCGGCATCCTCGCAACGTCTCTTGCTCCCATCATTGGTGATGCGGTTCGCAAGGCCGTCGCCAACGCGTTTCGCGGTATGACCGAATCCCTCAATTTCCTCATGGAGCGCAGTCTTTCGTGGGAAAGTGTGAAATGGCGTCTGGAGGCCCTGCGCACTGGCAGGTCATTTGGCGAGATCGCCCTGCTGCGCAGCCTCCGTTACAAGGTGCAACAGGTCGTTCTTATTCACCGCGAAACCGGATCGGTGTTGCAGTACGTTAAGGCACCCGGCGAGGGGATCAAGGAAGCTGAGCTGGTATCCAGCATGCTGACCGCGCTGGGCGATTTCATTGCCGATTCGTTCAACGCCAAGAGGTCACAGGAATTCGAAGCGCTCGATATTGGCGACTTCAGGCTGTGGGTCCATTACGGACCGCAGGCACTGCTGGCGGCGACAATTCTCGGCACGCCCCCTCCGGAGCTGAAGAATGTTTTTGCCCGCGAAAACGAACTCATCCATCAGGAGTTCGCCGGCGCACTCGCGTCTTTTAGCGGAGATGCCAGCATATTTGAAGGCGCGCGCCCTCACCTGCAGAACTGCCTGCTTGGCCAAACTGGACAACCGGACAGACGGTCCTGGCGGTGGGTGGCCGCGGTAGCCGCCGTGCTAATTGCGATTCTCGCGGCCGGATTCTTCGTTCATCGCCGGAACAAGCGTTGGAACGAATATCTCTCGAAGCTCCGGAGCCAGCCAGGAGTTGTGGTCACCGGATCGCAGAAGCGCTGGGGACACTATGCCGTGACCGGCATGCGCGATCCGCTAGCGGCGGACCCGGCGCAAGTAGCGGCTGAATCTGGCATCGCGCCAGGCAGCCTGGAAACTCACTTCGAGCCGTACCAATCGCTCGACCCGCGGTTCTCACGCCCACGCGCGTTTGAGTCGGAGAAGCAGCAACTGGAGCAGCAGATGGTATTGTTCCCAGTGAACTCAAGTGCGCTGACGCCAGAGCAGGGCATGCGACTGGATGCCATCGAGGACCATATCAACCGGTTGCAAGAAATCGCGGTTGACTTGGGCTGGCAGATCCACGTCACGGTCTACGGCCGGGCCGATCAGACCGGCGCAGAAACCAAGAATGCCGCGCTGAGTAAGGAACGCGCGCAGCACGTCTTGGAAGCCCTGCGCGGGCGCGGCATTCCAGCAGACATGCTCACGGCCGTCGGATTGGGCGACAGCGATCCGATTCGGCACGGGTCGCCCTCGTATCAGTTGGAAGTCAATCGTAGTGTTTCGCTCAAGGTCCAGTCGCAACACCAGGGAGACAGGCAATGATCCAGAAGAAGATCTGCATGCTGGGTTCTTTCGGTGTAGGAAAGACGAGTTTGGTGGCGCGGTTCGTTCAGGGAATTTTTTCAACCAAGTACCAGAGCACGGTCGGAGTGAAAATCGACAAGCGGGAAATGAAGGTCGGGGATCAGGATATGCTGTTAATGCTATGGGACCTGGCTGGCGAGGATTCCCGCTCGCAAGTACAAACTTCTTATCTGAAAGGAGCTGCTGGATACTTTTTGGTGGTTGACGGCACATGGTCCGAGTCTTTGGTGACAGCGAAGGCTATTCACAAACGAGTGCTGGAAGCAGTCGGCGACATTCCGTTCAGACTAATCGTGAACAAAAAGGACCTCTGGGATAAATGGCAGATCTCTGCTCCGGACCTGGAACGGCTGGTTTCCGAGGGATGGAAGATCAAGCTCACCAGCGCGAAAACGGGAGATGGTGTGGAGGAAATGTTCGCGGATCTTAGCCAAGAACTATTGCAACAGCAGCCGCTGACTGACGCCGCTGGCGAATTCTGATGGTGACGCTCGCCTCAGTGCCGCGTTCCGGTGTGGGGAGTGCTTCAGCCGCTGAGGTGGTTAACTCAGTGGCTTCACAGTTTGCGGAAAGACTCGGAGAAGCAGATTTCTCGCCGACTAATAGTCGGGCTCGTGACGACAACAATAAAGGGCCGCCAATGGTACAGCTAAAGCTGCGCCCCTTCAAGCACTCCGAAATCGAGCTCTAATGTTTCGAACGATTCTTTTCGGCTTGCCTTCCTCGCCTGAATTCCTGCACTACATCTTTTCGCTCTTTCGCGACTGGCTATTCCGCTCAGTTCGTTGGTTGCCCGGTGGGGTTGCGTCCGGACCTGACCGACTTAAGGTAAGCCAGGACCGCCTCAGCGTCCGCACGCGTCATATGAAATTCCGGCATAGGAAGGCGAAGGGGTTTGCCCGTTACCCAGATTCCGGTGGTCAGCAATGTAATCATCTGGGTATCACTTGCTGGTGGTAAGCCGCCAATGCGTGGGCACTGGAGCGGCCAATCCGATTCAGGTCGAGCTGGTAGGTACGGTACCGGCCCGCCCGCCAGCCAGCGGCTGTAATCCAGTTCGCCGTTTTGGCCCCGCGGTGTGTGGCAGTTACCGCATTTCGCAACCTCCGTCACAATGTATTTGCCACGCGCGACCGCGCCGCTTTGGACGGTCTCCTTCGCCTGCTTCGTTTCCTGTGCGGTCGTGGCGTGGGGCCTGCCTATCATGAGCAGCAGAAACGTGCCGACTGATACTCCGGCCATCAAATACCTGAGAGCGCCCGTTACTCTCCAAGGTTGAAATGACATAAGGCTGCACCTTCCTTCCCTTCTGTTTTGTCGCATTCATCTCACCTCGCGCCCGACCTCAACGCCGGAATAGTTCGGCCCGGTTGCGAAGAAAGCCCATCACACTGCCCCGCGAAAAGATCCCTTCCAGTTGACCATTGGAGACAACTGGCAACTGATTGACATCCTCCCGACTCATGGTTTCAAGGGCCTGGAGCGCGGAAGTGTCGGGGCTGACCGTGCTCAGTTGACTCAGCGGCCGCATTACGCTTTGGACACTGGTTTGCGGCCAGCGGTCGCGCGGGACACGGCTGACCTCGTTGCTGGTGATAAGTCCCGCCAGATTACCGTTTTGCACCACCACAAAGCAGCGGCGGCCACTCACCAAGAGGTATTGGTGGACAAAGTCCTGCAGACTCAAATGGGCTTCGACCGCGGAAAAATCGCGGTCCATGATGTCGGCGACTTTCCTGTCTCGAAGTCCCGACGTAATCTCCACCTGAGCATAGCTGCTACGAGATGCATCCAGCAAGAACCAGCCGATGAAAGCCATCCACAGACCGCCGAAGTTCTTTCCGACAAAGAACTGGTAGAGTCCTAGAAAAATGAACAGGAAGGCAACCGCTTGCCCGACCCTGGCCGCAACCCTGGTGGAGCGGTCGATGCTGCTCGTGCTCCACCAAATCAGCGCCCGCAGTACCCGGCCACCATCCAGCGGGTAGCCGGGGATCATATTGAAGGCGGCCAGCACGAGATTGATGTAGCCAAGCCACACCAGGACCGCGGAAAGCGGCGTGCGGGCTTCACTGTTGGGCATCCATCCAGTCGACCGCGCTAGCAGCAGGCAAATAGCTCCAATGACCAGACTGGATAATGGGCCGACAATGGCGATCCAGAATTCGGACTTCGCGTCGGGAGCCTCCGACTCGATCTGTGACACCCCTCCCAAAGCAAAAAGGGTGATGGCTCGCACCCGCAGACCCCTGGATTTCGCCAGCAACGAATGCGCTAATTCGTGCAGCAGCAGAGTAACGAAAAACAGTACCCCGGTAACGATGGCCACCGACCACAAGGTAGTGCCGCTCCATTGCGGCATAACTGTGCGGAAGTGATCGATGAGGGACAGGGTAATCAGGAAGGCGATAATAAACCAGCTGTAGTGCAGCCCGATGGAGATACCGGCAATTCGGCCAAGCCTTATTTGCGCGTGCATGTGTGATGTACAACCTTTAGATCTCGCCGCAAATTGCTGCCCTGCTGATCGCAACAACTGACCTCAGGAGATTGATGCAGGTCAGTTGCCGCTATCGGCGATTCGCTCCACGAGTAAACAGATGCGTTCTCCGAGCATAAGTACACCAGAGCTCGAACCGGTTTCGACAATCCTTAACAATATCAGCTAGAAGGCCGCAAGGGGGCGTGGGGTGGCGGAGCCTCACTTCGCCTGCAATAGCATTTTGATCTCCTGTTCGAGAACAGACATGTTTATCTCGCCGACGTACTTCGCATGAATTCGGCCATCCCGACCAATCAGGAAGGCTATCGGTAATCCGAGAATACCTCCGTACGCCTCCGCGACCTTCTGATTCCCCAAAGCGACTGGGTAGTTCATCTTGAATTGCTGGTAGAACTCGCGTACCGGCTTGGGCGCGTCGTCCATCGAAATGCCAACTACTTGCAGCCCTTGCTGATGATATTTGCCCTGGAGCTGCACGAGATGTGGAATCTCGTCCCGGCAGGGAGCGCACCACGTGGCCCAGAAATCGAGCACAATAACCTTGCCCCCGTAATCCGAAAGATTCAGCGGCTGCCCATTCAAATCCTGCAGCGAGAAATCGGGCGCGATCGAATGAGGGGCAGTAGGCGGGCCTGGCTTGGTGGGTCTGGAGCCATGCCGGCTCACTTCGTAGATGGCGAACGCGACTGTGATCGCGACAATAATAAAGACGGTTTTCCTCATCAACCCTATTCGCCTTTGATCGTGGGATAGCCTTTATCTACCCAGTCAGTCCCGAAGTTGTCGGCGATGTAGAGCACTTTCACGTTGGTGAAGCCCGCTTTGTGCAGTTCGTTGTACGCAGGATGCACGTTGGGACAGTGGCTCCAGGGACAGCATCCGCAGTAAAGGAGGATGAACGTCTTGCGCGGCAGCACTTTTATCCGCCTGCGCAGAGATTCGATTCCTTGCCGATCCGAACCGGCCCCGACGTACTCGGCGCCGGGAATATGCGCCTGCATATACAGAAGATGGGGACCGATGTTCAGGATCAGCGGTTTTTCAGCTTTGGGCGAATGAAGAATATTAATCAAATCCTCGGGATTTATCAGCTGGGCGCTGCCCACCGCTAAGTCAGTCGCAGACGAAGCCTGCGCTTGTGGCGTCGAGGTCGCGCTGCGATCAGCCGAACCATTTACAAGCGCGGGACAAATGGGGACGATCATCGCGGCTGAGATTACGAAGACAACGATCAAGAAACCATAACTGGCTAGATTCTTCATAGACATGCCTCTCACATAAACGAAATGAACGAGGGCGGAAGCTCGGCCGCACAAAGGAGCATAAACCATGCGAACCTTCGCGGGGCGCAGCAGTCCTCCTACTTAGCCGCGGGGCCCGACGATTTTCTCGCGACAATTGACTCACGAGGCGGTTCTGAATGACTGGCAGCGATGCTCCTTTGCGGTTGGTCGAAAGCGACCAAGCCCTCTGTTTAACATCTAATCAATAGAGGTTAAAGAAAGCAAAAAAGAGAAATGCAGCTGTCCAGGTTCAATTGGTTCGCAAGCTTCGTCCTGGCAGCGATTCTGTCTGCGCCCGCTTGGGGCGCAACTCCAGCGCTACCAGGAACACTCAATTACGTTGAAGGGCAAGCCGCAGTCGGGACGAAGACCCTGAACGCCAAATCCGTCGGATCCGTAAGTCTGGAGAGCGGTCAGACGCTCACCACCGAAACTGGCAAAGCCGAAATCCTGTTGACACCCGGTGTATTTTTCCGGGTCGGAGACAACAGTTCCGTCACCCTGATTTCGCCGAGTTTGACAAACACTGAGATCTCGTTGACCAAAGGGCAGGCGATGGTCGAAGTCGCAGAAATCTACAAGGACAATCTGCTGCGAGTAAAGCAAGATGGCGCTACGACGCAGTTGCTGAAAACAGGCTTATATGGGTTCGATGCCAACAATGGTGATGTGCGCGTCTTCAAGGGCGAAGCCCTGGTGCAGGACGGCGATCAGAACGTCAAAGTCAAGGGCGGCCACGAACTTGATGTGAACAACGCTACAGGCAAGGTGAAGGCCACCAAGTTCAACAAGTCGGCTTATGAGGAGAGCGATCTCTATCGCTTCAGCAATTTGCGGTCGCAGTACCTCGCGGAAGCCAATGTTGACGAGGCTGGCCGCTACATTGGTGGTGGTCTTGGGTGGTATGGTGCGGGTTGGTATTGGGACCCTTTCTTCACTGCCTACACCTGGATTCCTGGCAATGGGATGCTTTATAGCCCATTCGGTTGGGGGTTCTACTCGCCGTGGTTTGTTCCCTACTCGCCGTTCTACTATGGGCGTTATTATCCGTATGGCTACGGCGGGCACGTGCGACCGTACTATGGAGGCCATCCTTACTACGGTGGCCACCCTGGCGCTTATGTCGGTCATCCTGGAATCGCCGCACCTCACGTGGAAAGCGGCTTCCATGGAACGCTGTCGATGGGAGCATCGCACTTTGGCGTGATGGGTGGAGGTTTTCATGGCGGGGGTTTTAGACACTAGGCGTGTCCTCAGGCAGTTGCAAGTAGCATCCTTGGGACAAAGATCAAATATCGAGGTCGACGGCACGCTCGTGTCGAACAGCAAACGTCGCAAACGCAGCGGAGACTGAACTCTCCGACCTGTGAGAATGCATTGCCCAGTCGGGTAGAGGTAAAACTCGCGGCTGATTTCCACCAACAATTCGAGACAGCACGAACAATCGATCGCCGCTTCGGTCAATACTCCGAGGCTCTTGATTCGACCCATCAATATCTGGAGGCTCTTGATCAGACCTGGCTGCGCCAGCAGATGAATTGAAGCAACGTGTTAAACTACTGAAATCACGCCGCGGAGAGGTGGCCGAGTGGCTGAAGGCGGCGGTTTGCTAAATCTACCTGCCCTGTTTGTGCTCACTGATCTTCAAGTGTTTTGTTCGACTTAGCGCCTTCCTGTTTGCGCCGAGAGGCCTGATTTGCAGACGAATGGCCAGCAGTTGGCCAGCAGTTTGTCTATCTCCAGTCCGGGTCAACACAACTTGGGCTAGCCGGGGGAGGATCAATTCTTGCGAGGAAATCTCCCGGGAAAAAGAAGAGGTCCGGTTAACAGCCGGGCGTCCCATGCGTCGCCTATTGATTCTAAAGGGTTCTACAACCGCTCGAAGGTATCAAAACCGCTATGCTTGGTGGGTTTAGCTGACAGTTTTCCTGAGCTACCCAGCGTCCTTTCGCTGTGCTTAGATTCATATTCAGCCGCGAACCCATGTCTGACGACACACAGTGGTGTTGCCGGTCTTTGTCCCGACCGAGAGGGCGATTCCAGTTCAGCTGACGTGAATAACTATGGGGAATAAATACGAAGACACTTTGCG
>CAWDTG010000003.1:0-307129 GCA_963805245.1 uncultured Acidobacteriaceae bacterium | reverse complement strand
CAGATCGTTTCCTTCCCAGAGGTGCAACCATGCGAGGGTGTCCCACATGAATGAGGCGGCGGAGGCAATTACGGGTTGTTGCCTTGTGGCCGGTTGCATGGTCTTTCCTGCTGCCCTGGTGAAAGCGGCTCGGCCTGTGTCTTCGGTTCGGCGGCGACGGGTCCGAGGGGGAGCGGGGTCGCGGTGCATCAGCGCCTTTACCGCTTGCCGGAATAACGTTTTGATAGCCTGACCGAAGCTGGTGGTCTTTCTGGAGTTTGTTGGGAAACTCTGGTTATCGCTTTGGGGTTCCCTAGTCCCAAGGCTCTCATCGTTCGCGTTGGTTTCGCCTTCGCGCGGCTTCGCGTTCCTGCTCATCCTGCTGGCGCTGCTGAGCCATCTCGGCGGTATATCTGGAAAAGTCGATCCTTTGTTCTGCTTCGGCTTCACGTCGATGCGCAGCTTTCTCGCCGTCGTGGATCTGTTCCGGCGAAAGTGTTGGCGATAGCAGGGATTCGAGGGCGGTGGCGGCTACGTCGTAAATCTTCTCGACTGTACGAAAGGCGGCATTCCCGGGGCCTGCCGGGGACAGGTTCAAGTAATTCTCGTTCCTGAGAGTCGCCCGCCCAGGTCTTCCGGTCGGTTGCGTGTCGATCGCGCGTGATCTTACGGGATTGAGAAGGCTGAACACTTGCGTTGCGGCTTCGCGTTGTTCGGCGCGGTCGTGCATCATCTGCTTTGTTGCGTCGATACCCTGCAAATTAGTGCGGTCGAGCCGTGCCAGAAACTTCTCGACCTGTACGCGGCCCTCTCCGGTCGTGCGTTCATTCAGCCTGTAAACATCACCGCTGGCGCTGACAGCGACGATCTCCCCTTCGCGGTAGCGCGTTGCATGAGTTGCCTACTGCTTTTGCGAATTCCGCATCCATGTGGCTGCGGGCTCGCCTCTTCTTTCGTTACAACCGCAAGGGCCATTCCCTGTTCATTAATCGCGGCGGCGAAGGCTTTTGCGGTATCGCTCTGGTGCCATGCGGTCCAGATGTGCGCGGCGGTGCCTCTGAGATTTTCCGGCAAGGGAGGTTCCGGCTCCGGTCGTGCGGTAGCGCGGGCCGCGTCCTCAAAATGATATTGGGGGGAAGTCTTGATTGGTTCCGGCACCGTCGGCAGGATGGGCCATTCTTTTTCCCTACTGCCCGCCCCGGCCCCTCGGTTCCTCGGCTCGACGAATTGCCGCTCGATCTTTTCCTTTTCAATCGCGGCCTTTATAACCGCATCCTGCCACGCCCGGTCGTCGCGATCACGATCCCACACCGGCGCGGAACCTTTTGGCTGTGGGTCGCGAAGATTAGAGGTTGAGTTGGGCGGGAAAATATGTGTCTATGAGGTCTTGAGCAGTAAAGGCTGGGAAATGTTCTTCAATCTGCTTGTTTAGGTGCTCATGATGATGGGTCCGCGCCTCTTCCACGGTAGGCAGTTGTTCAAGAGACAAGTCAGAGAGATGGGCGCGGATTTTGGCGGCTGACACGTCGAGAATTCGTTTGCCGAGGGCAGTGAATGCCGCCTGCCGTGGTCAATCACAACGAAGCCTCGCCGGTCGCCCTGGGCAAGGGTTAAGCCCTCATGTTCAAGCGCCGCCTGAAAGCTGCGGCCATTGTCGGAACGGTCCCAGCATTCGCGTATGGTGTTTTGTATCTCGTGAATATCAACGCCGAGACGGCGGGCCTGCTCGTCCTGCGCTTTGGTCGGCGCGTATTTGATCGGGCCTTTGCGCTCATTCTTTACCGGCTCAAGCCCAAATTCTATTTCCAGCTCGCGGCTGATTTTCTTGAGCCGCTCTTTGAAAAACGGCAAAGGCTTTGCGGTTAGAGTGTCCTCGTCGATCCGGCTCCATGCAACGTGCATGTGTTCGTCGTTGTTGTGTTCATAGGTGTGGAACGTATATCGCCCGAGGCTGGCCGGTCAGACCAAGCATGCGTTCAATACGGTCGGCGGCGTATTCCCATTGCTGGCGGGTGAGCGTTTCACCTTCGCGGTTTCGTACCTGAACATGGAAGAAAGGCTGTTCGCATTTTGTGGCCCCGGCCATGATTTCCACGTCGCGGAAAGCGTCCTTGATATTGGTCGCTTCGAAGCCGCGAAGCTGCCAGGTTTCGGCGCGTTCTCCGTCCTTGCTGTGCTCCATGTAGTCGGCGAGCTTCGCCCCGTTGTTGTGTGTGTTCCCTTGGCAATCATGGCCGGTCTTTGCGCCCCACGATCTGCCGGATGGCGGCGGCTGCCGCGCGGGTTTCCGCAAGCGCCGCGAAACATTCCTGCGCCGTGAGGGCTGCGCCTCCGGCGTTCAGGGTGTGCGCAATCTGGTTGAGATTGCTGCCGACCTTGTTCAGCGCCGCCGTCGCACGGCCCAGCGCCTCGGCATTCACGGGCGGGCTGCGCTTGGCGCGAGGGCCGGGCGTGCCAAGGCCGCAGGCGCGAAGAAAGCTCGCGAGGCTCAAGCCGCCTCGCGGGCTTTCTCTTCGAGGGCAGCGCGTTCGTCCGGCAGGCAGCGGACAGAACGGCCCCCTTGCGCACGTTGCCGCTTCTCGCTGCCGCTGCGCCTGGAAAGCTGCGGCTGCGCGGCTGGTCGCTCGCCGTCATGGGCGCACCGCCCATGACGGATATGCGGCGGGACGGCGCAAGCCTGAAGGTGTGGAAACGGGCAGAGTTTCCACATGCCGCTTGCGGCACCGGGGGAGGATGCAACGGAGGGGGTTTCCCCCTCCTTGCCAAGTTGAGCGAAGGCAGGCGGCCGAAAGCCGCATGACCTGAGCGTGGCGCGGAACTATCCGCGCACAACTTGCTGGCGGCGTTAATCGCATGACCCATCCTCTGACTGAATCGGAGAATCAAAGGCGCCGCAAATAAATTTGTATTTCGGTGGCGAAATATTCCGATGCCAAAACGGAAGAAAGTCAGTCCGTAGAACGGACTGACTTTCAAAATCGACGGGGGCAGTAGGGAAGAAGGAAGTTGCGGGCTAGGCAAGCGCTGTTGGGTGTCTAAGCACATGCCAAGAGCGTCGCAGAGGCCTCGTCAGTGCGAAAGACAACTCACCGATACCCGGCCCCCTATCGACGCGCCGCTCTCCCGTCGCAGGCAGGGAGCATTACGGCTTCAGCAACGATCCTATCGGTATAGGATCGGACGCCTGAAGAAGCACCTCATAAAAATTACTGAATTCCTCTACGAGCCTTTTGTCTTTCGACCTGAAAACGGCTCCGGGCCGACCCGGTTTTCCCTGCCCCCACCCGAAAAGAACTTCGCTGGTGAAGTCGTCATAATCCAGCAGAATAAAGTTCATGAGGGGGCCGGGTGTGCGAATCCGAAAGCATCTCAGCTTGTCGCCATGACCCTGGGTCGCACGTTGGATCATGCGGAGATAGTCTCGGTCTACCTCTTGGCCGAGAAGCAAGGTTGCGAATGTGATTTCGCTGTCGATGCCGGTTAGAAACGTGCCGAAAGCATCCTCTAGTGCTTTATGGTCCTCGCGATGGCGTAAAGGCAACGCCAGGCGGGTATGAGTATCGCGAACAGCCATCAGCCTCGGCGATAGGGATGGTGGCTGACGATAGAGGCCGATGATGTATTTCATCGCCTCGCGGTCGTTCCCAAGGCAGTGGCAGTCCACGCGGCTTTCGGCGAAGCTTGCAGGGCTGTCGCTCACCGACCCGCTCGCGGAATTCCTCTTTCGCGTGGCTGACAGTCGGGGGTCTCCGCGATAGGCGATTACAGGTTCGTATCCGGTGTTTCGTCCTCGGGGAATCTCAATAACGACGGAATCGGGCGCGTCCTGGTAATACTCCTCCAGCTTTGCGGCGAGTCCACCGATCAGCTTCTTGCCCGCGACCTCTGTGTCGTCTTCATCCAGCGGCGGCTTACTCCCATTCCGTCTGCTCCAATACTGATAAAACTCGTAGAGGATTTGTTTGCCGGTCGGCACTTTCTTCGATGCTCGGAAAGGACCGATGAACCGTTCCCTGCGTTTTTGGTCAATGAGAAAACGAAGGAGATCAACGCGCTTATCGCCCTTGATGGAATCCTGGGCGCTCAGAATATCGAGCTGCGCGTCTATCTCTTGTTCCGAAGGTGTTTTGGTCCCCGCTCCTTGCTGCGTGGCGTCGAAAGGCATGATCCCTCCGGGAAGCCGTCAGGCACAGACCGGCTACCCCGCTACAGGGAATGATATTTTGCTTTTGCACGGCCAACAAACTTAATGTCCTTACGGTCAGGACTTCTTTCTTCAATCGAGGTACGTCCCTTCCCGAAATTCGCTTTCTCGGGGTTTGATCCATCGAAAGACACATGCTTACCGCTGGCTCCGCTGAAATCGGCCTTATCGAGATCGCAATGATCGAAGCGCACTCCGAAAAACTGGGCACCTTTGAAAAGCGACTCTCTGAAACTGACGTGATCGAAGGTTACGTTCGCGAAGATGGCTCCCGAGAAATCCGCCGCATCGACGCGTATATGGCTCAGTTGCCGGGTCTGAAGCACTAGCCTCTCGCCATAGCGGCCTTCGCTCCTGGCCCACTGCTCATGCTTGTAGAAGTGCTTTGTGTAAAGGACAGAGGGTGAGTTCGCGTAGTTCGGATGCGGGCCTATTTCGCCCGCAGCCTTCCATTCCTTAATTCGTTTATTGAGCGAACGGTCCGACACTTGCCCTCTCTATCCAAGCCAACTCCCCATCGGTAGTCGGTGAGGGTCGGTGATGTGGCTATCGCCATGCCGGATGTCGGCTCTAGGCTCATCACAGTTCACCGTTTTCTTGTCAACAGAAAACGCGGTCTGGTGCCTATGACTATGAGGAATGACAGCAAAACAAGTGGTAATGCGGTGCTGGATGCACTGCGAAAAAAGGAAGCGGCGCTCAAAGCCGCCATCGCTACGGAAAAAGTCAAGCAGCAAAAGAGGCAGGAAAAAGACGACGCGCGGCTGTTCTCGATTGTTGGTGCGGCTCTGGTGCAAAACGCCGCGCAGTCGCCGGACTTCCGCCTGATGCTCAAACAGGTTTTGCAATCGGCGGCGTTGCGCGAGACCGACCGCGCATTTCTCGCCGGAAAAGGATGGCTGTGATGGAACTCTTGATCCTGGTTTTCATCGTCGTCGTTGGAGCGATGCTCAGTGCCGAGGCGAAAGCAAAAGCAAGGCGCATTGAGGAAGCCTACGCATTTGATCCGGCAAACGCGCACGGCGGCGCGAGATTTGCGGATAACAAAGACCTGAGAAAAGCCGGGCTCTTCAGGGGCAAGGGCGTTGCTATCGGGCTATTCTCCGGACGGTCGCCATGCGCTGCACTATCCGGGCTTCGGCCACCTTCTGACGGTCGCTGCGGCGCGTACCGGCAAGGGCGCCACGCTCCTGGTAAATGCGCTGCTGTCGTGGACGTTACTCTGCATCGTGCGTCGACCCGAAAGCCGAGAACGCGGCCATCACGGGCCACTGGCGGCAGGCGTTTCGGCAAGGTCTTTGTCCTCAACCCGTTCGGTATGCTGCCGGACGCTCTCAAGGGATTGAAGCAGGCCCGCTTCAACCCGATGGATATTCTCGATCCCGCCTCGCCGTCTTTTCATGCGCTGTGCGACAAGCTGGCTGCCGCGCTGGTTTGGGACGAAGGTCGCGAGGGCATGCACTTCACGACGGCGGCCCGGATGCTTGTTTCCGGCGTCATCGCGGCCCTCATGCGTCACGGTGCAGCGTATGAGAAGAATCTGGTCGCGGTCGCAAGGGTTATCAGCGGAGATATTTACGGTTTCTGCCGTCTCACCGTGCAATCGACGAACGACCCCTTCATTATCCAGAAGCTCGGGCGCTTCGCTGCTCCGGGGGCGGAACCAATCCGCGAAGTGACCGACGTGATTGCAACGGCGATCACGCAGCTCGGCTTCATTGGCAATGCGGCGATTGCGGAAAGCCTGAGCGGTTCCGATTTTCGTTTCAGCGACCTCAAGCGCAAGGGTCATAACGGTTTATATCTGCCTGCCGCTGAATATGCTCGATATCTGCGACAAGTATTTTCGGCTGATTCTCGAAACCGCGTTGACGGACCTTTTGAACGAAGGGCGACGCGGCAAGGGCAAGCCTGTTTTGTGCATCGTCGATGAGATGGCCCAGCTCGGCCCGCACATGAAGAGCCTGGAAAACGTGCAGGGCATGGGTGCCGGGGCTGCGGGTCTTCATCTGTGGGGAATCTTGCAGGACCTTTCGCAACTAAAGGGCATGTTCCCCGATACCTGGGAAACCTTCATTCAAAACTGCGGCGTGACCATGTGGTTCGGCGCAAGGGATCAGACCACGCGGGAATATGTCTCGAAACTGAGCGGCACAACGAAGTGCTGAGCCGGTCGCGAAGCGTCTCTATCGACCGGCAGACCGGCGAGCCGAACGTGAACGACAGCGCCACCCAGTTCGGACGGCCCCTGCTCCTTCCGCATGAAGCAGGTCAGTTGCGCCCGACGAAATGATCGCCTTCATCGAGGGCGTGCATGCGGGCCGGTAAGCGCGAAACGGAAGTTTTATTTCCGTGCCGGATGCCGGGGCAATACCGCGATAACCCTTATGTCAGGGAAATGAGGGCGGCTTTCTTGGGTGGCTTTTCAGGTGATCTATGCCGACGGCGCAACAAAAACCGAAGAGTATCAACGCCCGGCGTTTTGCGGCGCTGCTGGCTGGCTTCGACACGGGAAACGCGAGTGAAGAAGAAGCCGTGAGCAAGGGCCGTGCGTTGCGGCGCATGGCGGCGGACGCGAATATGCGGATCGTCGATGTGCTGGAACTGCCAGAAGTCAGGCAGGCTCTCGACGATCAGATGCAGCCCGTGAGAGGGGAAAGCAAGGAAATGCAAAAGGCGCTTGAACAACTGGCATTGCTGCGGGAGGAGCTGACTGCACGAACGCGAGACGTGCGCAGGATGGCTGAATTACTTGCGAAAAAGCAAAGCGGCCAAACGGTTCACGCTGCTCCTGCCTTCGACTCCGGCAACGTGGCGCATAGTTTCGGGGCGCAGTCATGGGTGTTTGAAGTTGGCGCGGTCCTGCTGGCGCTCGTTCTGCTGTGCATGGCCGCAATTCGTTAGGAACGTTTGAGGAGGCTATATGAATTGGGAAATCGTGAAGGAACAGGCGCAGAAATGGTACGGCAGAGCGGGACAGTTTTTTCTGTTCCAGAATTTCGTGCTGTATCTCTTCGCCTGCGTTGCCGCTCATGGGGCGGTGGGACCGACGGCTTACATCCACTTTCTCAATCACTGCTGCCAGTGGGCGGGACGGTGAGCATGGACAGTCGAATAGATTATTCGCGTTTTACGGGCGGCTCTCAAAGTACGGAAGAGGGCCGTCAACAGGAACCAAGGCAGCAAGTGCGGCCCCAGGCGGAAATCGAGCGAAACCCGACATTCTTCCAGAAGCAACAGGAACGCGAAGGTCGCAGCGAATGGAGCGGCGGAAGCATGGGCGGAGGCACCTGGGCGGGAAGGTCAAGGTGAAATCGAAATGAAAAACACACTTGTGCAATGGTGCAAAGATGAAAAGGCCCTCGATACCGAGCGGCGATTGATGAATGAGGCACTGGAGCGGCTTCAACGGGCCGAATGGAAACGCAATGTTGATCGCCCTTCCGGTCGGCTGATATTCGGCCTCGATCTAACGGGAAGCCGCGAACCTGGCCTGCATCACGCGCGGATCGCAACGGCGGCGATGTTTGACACGATCAAAGCCATCGGTGCGGTCGAGGTAAAGCTTATCTACTATCGCGGGCGAAGGGAATGCAGGGCAGGTATCTGGCACAACGATCCCGCCATTCGTCAGCCGGTCGATGCTCGCGCTATCGTGCGAATTTGGCGAAACCCAAATAGCGCGGCTCCTGCGGGCGGTACTCGCCGAAAAAAAGAAAATCTCCGGCGTTGTGTTCGTCGGCGACCACTGCGAGGACAATCCCGGCCGAACTTCGAAACCTGGCGCAGAACGTTTGGCGAACGGTCAATGCCGCTCTTCATATTCCATGAATGCGCCGATGACGATGAACGCTCATTGGAGGCAAGGCCTGTGTTCAAACGCATGGCTGAAGCCAGTGGCGGCGTCTACGTCGAATTCAGGCCCGACAGCGGCATTGTGCTGCGGGAAATGCTCTTAAACGTGGCGGCGCTGGCGGCGGCAGGGCGCGAAGGCGTTAAACAGGTGCCGCTGCCGACGACGCCCGAAGCCAAACAATTGCAGGAACGCTTGCTGCTGCTGCCTTCGGGTCCGCCGAAACAATCTCGATGAATTCAGTGCAGAAAAGGAGAACAGACAAATGGAATTCAAGCCATGCACGGAACAGGAGCTTGCCGAAAGAAAACTCTGGGCGAAAGGCACTTATGATTTCGAAATTCCGGACGCCTTCGAGAAGCTGAGTAAGTCTTCCGGCAACCCCATGATCGAACTGAAAGTGAGGATATTCAAGCCTGACGGTTCATCCCGTGTTATTTCGGACTATCTGCTTGAACAGACTGGTCGACAAATTGCGCCACGCGGCAGAGGCTTGCGGCCTTCTCGACAAGTACAACCTCGGCTCTCTTTCGAATACCGATTTTCAGGGCAAGCGCGGCAAGCTGAAACTCGGAATCGAGAAAGACAAAACCCACAAATATCCCGACAAGAACGTGGTTTTGGATTACATCTCTGAACCGGCCACTTTGTCGGGCGAAGTCGGTTATGCGGCCTTCACGCAATAGGCGGCTTCCTGAGACGGGAAACGGGGCGGCGGTTCATCGAGGCCGCTGCCCTCCTTCCCCTTCTGGAAAACGAAATTCTGGGCCGTGGCGGCGATTTTAGGGGCTTGGCTCCGAAAGTGGGTCGCTCTAGGATCGACAATCCCTGGGCAGTAGGAAGAAAAAATGTTTGATCCTGAACTGGAAAGCTTCAAAACCGGAATTGATCTGCGGGCCTATGCTGCGGAGCAAGGCTATCAGTTGGATCGCAAGGAAAGCTGGCGCGGGTCGAGCATCATGCGTCACCCGAACGGCGACAAGGTCATTATCAAGCGCGGCTCCGATAGCCACTACGTCTATTTTTCGGTTCGGGATGATCAACGATAACGGGTCGATTATCGACTTCGTGCAGAACCGGCAACGCCTGAGCCTGGGCGCTGTCCGCAAGGAATTGCGGCCATGGATCGGCATGCCCTCGTCACAACTTCCCGCCTTCCCTCCGCTTCCGAAAACCTCCAAAGACCGGATGCGGGTCGAAACCGAATTTGCCAGGATGCAGGACGCTCCGCGCCATCCCTATCTTGAGAACGAACGCGCCCTGCCCGCTTCGCTGCTCGGGCTTGATCGTTTCGCCGGTCGCGTGCGTATGGATGCCAGAGGGAACGCGGTATTTCCGCACTTCGATGCGGAGGGTCTTTGCGGTTACGAAATCAAAAACAAGGGCTTCACGGGCTTTGCCTCGGGTGGAAGCAAAGGTTTGTGGCTGTCACACGGGCTGCCCGACGATAACCGGATTGTATTTTGCGAAAGTGCGATTGATGCCCTGAGCCATGCGGTTCTGTTTCCTGACGAACGCGCCCGCTATGCCTCGATAGGCGGCAAGCCTAATCCTCTACAGCCGGAACTGATACGCGCGGCGATTGCCCGCATGCCTTCCGGTTCCGAAATCGTGTCGGCCATGGATGCCGATGAGGACGGCGGAAAGCTGGCCGGAAGTTGTGCGCCAGGCTGTTCAGCTTTCGGGCCGTGATGATCTGCGCTTCAGTGATCACCGGCCTTTCGGAGCGAAAGACTGGAATGACGTTTCAAGGGGAACGCCGAAGCTATTTGTTCCCTACCGCCGAGGGGAGCCATCGGTCGCCTGAGACTTACGAAATAAAAGCCGATTTCGTTCGGGATGTGCGCGTTGAATATACTGCCAAGTACGGAAAAGCAAGGCGAGCTAGCCCAGTTAGGAGGCTGGCAAGACATGGCTCGCCGACGTTATCAGAAAGGCAGTATCCGCAAACGCGGTAAAAGACATCCGGTATGGGAGCTTCAGTGGTGGGAAGATTTCGTCAAAGCAGACGGCACGATTGGACGCAGACGGGAATCCGCGATTCTCGGTTACGCGTCCGATATCACCGTCAAGCAAGCGCGAAAAGAAGCCGAGAAAAAGCTGAGTCCGGTGAATGCAGGCAAAGCGGTGCCCTACTCCACTTTGACCTTGCAGGAATTTGTGGACCAGTTTTTTCTCACGCTTGCTTTCCCCATCCTGAAATCCTCGACGCGCAAGCGTTATCGTTCAACTCTCGACCTGCATCTGCTTCCGGCGCTCGGCAAACGTCGGCTGTGCGACATCCGGACCGTCGAGGTGCAGCGGTTTGTTCTACAGAAGTTCGACAGCGGATTGGGCTGGGAAACGTGCAATCACCTCCGCAACCTGCTGTCGAAGATATTCGCCAATGCAAAGAAGTGGGGGCATTTCGCCGGGGCGAATCCGGCCTTCGGCGTGGAGCTTCCCGAAAAACGCCAGGTGCAGGAAAAGCGCGTCCTCATGCCGGAACAGGTTGTGCGGTTGCTGGCAGTCCTGCGGGAGCCCGTTCGCAGCATGGTGTCTCCTGGCTATCCTGACGGGGTTGCGGGTGGGAGAAATCCTCGCCTTGCGCTGGCAGGATGTGGACCTGGAACGCGGGGAGTTACGTGTCGTGCAGGCGGTCTATCGGGGCTGCCTCGGCTCGCCGAAGACCAAAGGAAGCAGGCGCACGGTTCCCCTGCCCCAGGCCGTCATTGTGACGCTCAGAAAGCTGAGGCACGGTGTCACTCCGGACGGATTGGTTTTCCCATCCCGAAAGGGCACCGTCCTGAACGACACCAACCTGCTCCTGCGGGTCTTAAAGCCTGCTGGAAAATTGGCCGGGGTGCCCTGGGTAAGCTGGCATACATTCCGGCGTACCCACGCCACGCTCCTGCAACTGGCGGGCGGCTCGGCCAAGGATGCGCAAGCGCAACTCGGCCACTCACAAATCACAACCACGCTCGGAATTTACACGTTTCCGGTTCCCGCCCATCAACGGGAAGCGGTAGAAAAACTCTCGGAAATGGTGACGAATGGTGACGAATTCGGTGCGGCTGGAAAAACCGGAATCGCTCAACCTGCGTTGCTACAGTGAGTTAAATGGTGGGCGCTACAGGATTCGAACCTGTGACTTCCACCGTGTGAAGATGGCACTCTACCGCTGAGTTAAGCGCCCTTGACTCAACTGCTTCCAATCTATCAGAGGGTCGCATGGCCGCGCAAAAACGCGCCCGGCGGGTCGTCAGTCATCTTCCTCTTTGCGACGTTTGGGGAAGAACATTCGCGTCACCCATCCGATCAAAGCAACGTTGGCCGCACCGAACATGGTGGACAAAATCGGGTTCTTATTGATCGCTGCCAATGCGTCGGTGGTAATAACGGGCTTGCCGTTCTCTACCACCCGTCCGGTTCCTGAAGCCGTCACTTCCATCTGGTTGGCGCCGATAACGAGCTTCACGGTCAATGGCGATGAGCTGTGCCGGCTTGTCGCACGTAGCGCGACGGGCTGTCCCGTCTGCCCCGGAAGCGTTCCAATTTCAATTGCCTGTGCGGTGAAGCTGTCCTTCGAGGAGGCACCGAACTTGAGCAGCGAGCTTACATTAATGTTCTGCCACTGAAACCGCATTTCCGTGCCAGTGGCGGCCCGCATCTTGACCGGAATAAACCCTGGTATTACCTGTGTCCAGCCGGAGCCGGAAAGCTCGACTCGGCAGGGCGACAACCCATGCTCGAACTCTCCCGCAGACAGGAGCGTCACTGTCGCGTCGGTTCCCGTGAACTTCGCCACCAGCTGTCTCATGTCGTCTGGGAGTTGGTTAGTGTCCTGCATGAGCTCCACAGATGCAGGGTTGGGATTCGTGGTCGTCACATCGAGTTTGGTGCTACAGCTGCCGCCTGGAACGGTGCTGGTCAGGTAGCTCAGTTTGCCCGCGTTGAGGGGTGGCGAGGCTCCAAGCCGTTTCAACTGCTGTACGGTTTCGTCGGCCAGCTGGGCATTTTCTAGGCGCGCGTCGAGCAACGTCTTCTGGCCCTGCGATTCAGTTTGCGCAAAGCTGAAAGAGAACCCGCCGCCAGACTCCGGATGCTCAAAGGTGGCGAAGTTGCTGGCCGCGTCAACCTCCGCTGGACTGAATTTTTTGCTGTCTTGCACCTCTCCGACGGGCAGGTTTACCAGGTAATATTCGACGAGAGTGACAGCCGCCAAGCAAACCAGCGCCAGAAGCTTCTTGGCGATCGAAGCACGAGGCCGCGAGGCCCCGCTGCCACCAGGTGCAGTTCCCGTCTTGACAGGCGCCTGCGCGGAGGATGGTTGCTGGCGGGCCTCGGGCATGGTGCTTATTCCACGGTCACCATATTCTCCGAGAGAGCCGTGACCCAGTCGCCGCCATCCTTCTTGCTGTACCAGCCACGAACCTGCAGGATGTGCTGGCCCTTGGCGTCGCGAAGCCATTGCTGCAGCTCAGGGGGATAGTGGCCCGGCAGCTCCCCGACCTTGGTCGATCCGTCCCATTCCCCATTCTTGGAGAGGCCCTTGTCGATGTTCCCGGTGGACTTGGTGCCCACCTCTGCAGCAATGATCTCCCCCTTGTAGTTGGCGAGCCGGACAAAGGTGACGTCAGTATTCTTGAAGTCGAACAACGAGTGAAAGCTGTAGGGTGCCTTCTGGTGCTTCGCCAAGACGATGGTGGCAGGCCCGAAGTTCACCTGATCAATGCCGATGGAGCCCACCGCTTTGGGGCCAGCCGCAATTCCGTGGATGTGCACGTGCGAGGCCGCGATCTGTCCCAGGTTGCTGTCCAGCGCCTGTACCTGGTATTGCGCCACCCTCGGCTGATCGCCGACCCCGGCCGGAATCTGCAGCTTGCCTTGCCAGTGGCCTTTTTTTCCATCCAAGCGATAGATAACTGGCGGAGATCCCTCGGGGGCAACGACAACCAGCAAGAGGGCGTCCTGCTCCAAGAGATAGTCGATTACAACTGGCCAGTTCCCGCGCGTAAAACCCATCACGGAAAAAGTGCTCATGCTGTAGAGCGGTGGCAGTTGCGGCCCGTGCTTGTCGAGCGTCTGTTCACGCTGCTCCGACGCGCCTTCCGGCGACGACGACATGGGATAATCGCATCCCCCAGAATAAACTGCCACTGGAATGTAGTTGAAAGTCCGGGTGGGCTCAGCTTGGGTGGTGGTCGTTCCAGTTGTCGTATCGGACTGGTGGGACGGTGCCTGCGCAATGCCATATTGCCAGTCAGCCGCCGCGATACAGGCGGGAAGCACAAGTGCAACGCCAAACATCACAATGGAAATCCATAGGATTCCAGGCCCGACCGAACGGCCATAACGGCAACGTGGAAATGAGCTGTGCATTTTCATCTCCCACAAGTTGGGGTCATCAGGCGAGTGGCTGGGTAAGCATAGACTGAATCCGGTTTTGGTGCGACAAAAATCCGACAAAATGCCCCTATCCCTCTAAGCCAACCAACTGCGCTACGCACTCACGGCGGCGTACCTTTGGGCGGCCACTACGATGGACGCGGTTAGGGATTGCAGCACATGGGTCAGTTGTGTTCATCTAATTGGCTTATGGCGCTCGAGGAATACAAGCGTAAACGAGACTTCAAGCAGACGCCCGAACCTCCCGCGAAGGTGGAGCGCGGCGAACGTCGCCGCTTTGTGGTACAGAAACATCGTGCCACGCGCCTGCACTATGATTTCCGTCTCGAAATGGAAGGTGTGCTGAAGTCGTGGGCCGTGCCCAAAGGGCCGTCGCTCGATCCCGCCGACAAGCGCCTGGCCATGCAGGTGGAGGATCATCCCGTTTCCTACTTCGATTTTGAGGGCATCATTCCTACCGGCAATTACGGGGCGGGCACCGTCATGGTATGGGACATGGGCACCTGGGAGCCACAGGGCGATGCCGCGGAGATGTTGCGCAAGGGTGACCTGAAGTTTCGACTCAACGGCGACAAGCTGAAAGGCGACTTCGCGCTGGTGCACATGAAGTCGCGGCGCCCGGGAAGCAAGGGCACCGAGTGGTTGCTGATCAAACACCGCGATGCCTATGTGCAGGAAGGCTACGACATAGACAACTACGACTACTCGGTGCTAACCAAACGCACCATGGACGAGATCGCGGGCGATGAAGGTTCCGCGGAATGGAAGAGCAGTCGCAAGGTATCGGTCGGTGGGGTTTCGAAGAAGAACGACTGGCTCGCGGAATCGATCGCGAAAGCTGACGCGAAGAGGGCCAAGGCTGAGAAGAAATCAGCAGCCTCCAAGTCGTCCTCTATTACAGCGAAGACCGCTGCTGCGAATCGCGCGCCTATACGTGGTGCTAAAGCGAAGGGCCACCCAGGCGCTGCGAAACCTAAGGCGGGCGAAACTACTCGTTCCACCAGAACCTCTTCGAGCACAGTAAAAAAAAACTTTTAGTCGCCAGCGGCAATAGGCTGAATCCCCGCCCGCCGCGCATAGGCCAGAAAGCGCCCATGCTTCGTGCTATTCGTCCCATGCTTGCGACCCTCGTAGATAAACCATTCGACGGCCAGGAGTGGCTCTACGAGGTCAAGTGGGATGGCTATCGCGCAATCGCTTTCCTGGAAAAGGGCTCCGTGCGCCTGGTCTCGCGCAACCAGAACGATTTGACCGTCGCATATCCTGAACTTCGCTCGATTGCGAATTCCGTCAGAGCGCGAACCGCAATTCTGGATGGTGAGATCGTGGCACTGGATGAAGAGGGACGACCTTCCTTCAGCCTTATGCAGCAGCGGACCGGCGTTGGTGAAGGCGGCCATCGCATTCGCCGCACCCGTGACGATATTCCCGTGATGTATTTCGTCTTCGATCTGCTCTACCTTGATGGCTACAACCTGATGCAAGCCGAGTTGGAACAACGCAAGGAGTTGCTGGCGTCGATTCTCTTGCCCGGCGGCCTTGTCCGCTACTCCGACCATTACATTGGAAACGGCAAAGCATTATTTGAAGCGGCGGCACAGCGCAGTTTGGAAGGCATTGTCGCTAAGCTCCGTAGCAGTCGGTATGTGCAAAAGCGAAGCCGCGACTGGCTCAAGATCAAAATCGTCAAGCAGCAGGAGTGCGTAATTGGCGGTTACACCGACCCGCGCGGCTCACGTGAAAACTTTGGTTCCGTCGTCCTGGGCCTCTACGACGATCAGGGCCGCCTGGTTCCGGTTGGCCAAGCGGGCAGCGGCTTTACCGAGGAGTCGCACGCGGCCATGTGGAAGCGGCTGCACGCCCTGGCGACCAAGCGCAATCCCTTCTTCGGCAAGGTGGAAAGTACAAGGCGGGTCCATTTTGTGGAGCCCGCACTGGTTGCTGAGATCAGGTTCACCGAGTGGACGCACGAGGGTCAAAGTGGCGGAATCAAGATGCGCGCTCCGGTGTTTCAGGGATTGCGCTTCGACAAGAAGCCGGAGGAGTGCAAGTTCGAGCGTCCCGGCAGCGCGTCGGTCGAGGTCAGGAAGGCGGAAGCGGGACGATAAACCTCTCTGATCTCTAAGCGGTGAAGCCAGCCGACTACTTAACATCTTTCATTGGCAGCACGGACCCGTAATCGTGGCCGCTGGCATCTACGGCGCGAGCAATCACGGCACTGAAGGCCTCGCGAACCTCGGGATACTTGGCCACGATCGCTTTACTGACGGCCATGTTGTCCTGAAATGCCGCGCCTGTGTTGGTGGCATCGGCGATCTCGTAGCGCACGCGCAGGTCAAGATTGTTTTCTACCGGCACGGCGACCATCTCTGTGACCTTGAATGTCTTGCCATTGGCCGCAACATTCAATGGACTGCTGCTGGTCGGCAGGTCGCTCGGCCGCGCGCCCTGCATTTCTTCGGCGATCTTGTCGAGTTGCGGCGTGCTCATGAAATTAACCGGCGCCATCAAGTCCCACGCTGTCAGATAATAAAACCAGGCATTGTGCAACTGGCCTTTAGACTTGTACTCGCGTGCCTGGGTCAAGTACCACTGCCCATCATGGCCACCGATTGAGTCCAATCGCGGGTAGTATCCGGCCAGCTTCCAGGCCCCACTCACATTCTGCAGAATCAGGGAAAGCGTGATCGGGTCTTTGCCGGCAATCTTCTGCATCACCAGCGCGTAACGTCCAGGCGGTAGATTGGAGATCGAGAAGACCAGACGGTTGGGTGAGTTGTAGATGCCGCAATAGAAATCGGCCCGCGGCATGGTTCCTTTGGCTTGCGAGGCATCCAGTACATACGTTCCGCTGACGGTGGCTGGTCCTTGCGAGAAATATGGTTTGTTGGTGACCACCGCCTGCTCGATGCTGCCGAAATCTCCTGCAATTGCCGGAATAGAATTGGCCTTAAGCCCGGCCACATCTCCGCGGGTTGACATGTCTAGAAATTGTCGAGCTGTTGCTTCGACTGCGTTCTTAGTGGGAACGTCCAAATCGGCACCGCTGCTGCAGGTCTGCGCCGTCACCATGGTTGCCGTCATGACTACTGCAAGCACCAAGAAACTCATTTGAAGGAGGAAGTAGCAAGTTGAGCGGTAAGCGAAGGATACTCGAGTCATTTTCGTAGCCTTAGCGCCAGGTTAATGCCCATTGAGGCTTGCAGAATATACGGATGATTGGTTGCTCTTTAAAATCCTTAAGATGCCCGTTTTCCCTGGACAGATGTTCAGTTGTGCGCTTGGCCATGATTCCGCGGCGCTTGGCGAATCAGCAACAGACGCGCCTGAGACGGGTTTAGAATGAATAAGACGGCGGGAATCGAAAAACAATGAAGCTGCTCAACCGTCCAATCATTATGGTACGCCTCCGGCGCAATTTGGGATTGTCTTTGTTGCTGGCAACTGGAATGTGCCTCGTGCTCGGTGAATTGGCGGCGCAGACACCTGCTCCGGTGGGCGCGACTCCTGCGACCAGCGCGCATCCGCAACAGAACCCTCATCATGTCAAGAGAGTCGCACCAGTTGCAGAGGTGCCTGCCCCTGCCCCACTGACGCCGGAACAGATGGCTCCGACGCCGCCGCATGTCACCTATCAGAATGGGCTGCTTACCATTGACGCCACGAACTCTACATTGTCGCAAGTGCTGCGCTCGGTTCAGGCACAGACGGGCGCATCCATTGAGATGCCATCGAGCGCCGCGAATGATCGGGTGATGATGCAGCTAGGTCCGGGACGGCCACGGGATGTCCTGAATACGCTGTTGAACGGATCCAAATTTAACTACATCATTTTGGGGATGACGGACGATCCGGGTCGGGTGCAAAGAGTAATTTTGACGACTCGGCAGAACGCGCCGGCAGCCGTGAATACCGCACAAAACAATGGCCAGGAACAGCTTCAACCACAAGCTGAGGAGCCACAAGACGAAGAAATGCCTCCACCGGAAGCCGAGGCCGACAACCCGCCGGAGAGTCCGTCGGCTGCTCCAATGCCTGGGCGATTCCGGCCGGGGCAACTTCCCATGCGTCCGCCGGGCGCGACTGAGCTACCCCAGGACAATGGCAACCAGCCAAACGGTGGAAAGACTCCGGAACAGTTACTGCAGGAACTGCAAAATATGCAAGAACAACAGCAGCGATACCAACAGCAGTTGAATCCTGCCAACACTGGAGAGCAGCCGCAACCGCAGGAGCAATAACCACCGGTTGACTCAGACGGTAAAGAGCATCCCGCGGGGTTATAGCAATTCCAGAGTTCCTGTACCCCAGTGTTGGGTGGAGCACGCCTTTCAGGCGTGCATACCGAGGGTCCAAAAGGGAGCGGGCTTTAGCCGGTGAGGTAAGGATTCTGGTTACCGCAGCGGCTAAAGCCGAACTCAGGCGCAACTCTCAAATGCACCGCTCAAGCGGTGCTCCACCCGGATAAACCAACTCAGAATCTGCTCTAAGCGTTTCGTTGGTTGGTTTGTCGACTCTCCCAAGTCTATCCGTGCGACAATGCGCCCAAGGCCGCGCGGAACATGGCATCGAAGTTCTCCCGCCCCGCGGATTGTACCGCGCGCTCGACGGCCTTCTCTGCAATCGCGCGCTGGTAGCCGAGGTTGGACAGCGCCGAGATCACGTCTTCCTCCACGGCGGAGTGCGACACCGCGGGCTGCGCCGCGCCAAATCCTTCCAGCTTGTCACGCAACTCCACGCACATGCGTTCGGCAGTCTTCTTCCCAATTCCCGGAATTCGAGTGAGCCGTGCGAAGTCGTTACCTCGGATAGCGCCGACCATGTCCGCCGCGGCCATGCCGCTGAGAATTGTGATTGCCAGCTTCGGCCCGATACCGCTCACCGTGATGAGCTTCTCGAAAAGCTGCTTTTCTTCCCGCCGCAGAAAGCCGAAGAGGGCCAGGGCATCTTCACGCACGTGAGTGTGAATGTGCAGCGCAACCTCGCTGCCCTGCGCGGGAAGTTCGGAGAATGTGGGCACAGTGATGGTGACGTCATAGCCGACTCCGGCTGTCTCGACGACGGCCTGGTTCGGATGTTTAGCAATCAGCCGTCCACGAAGGTGCGCGATCATGCAGGATGATTGTAAATTGACGGCTGACGTCGGATGCTATTTGCAATGCCAAATCGCAACACAACCGCTGAGACATCCATTTTGTCCACGCCCCGACCCACGGCTGCGATGTTGCGGCATGCTCCAGCCCTCCCCCGTGAATTCTTCAATCGCGATCCCGTGACTGTAGGACGCGAGTTGCTGGGCAAGCTGCTAATTCGCCGCGAAGGGCGAGCATTGCTCGCTGGCCGTATCGTCGAAGACGAAGCCTATCTTGGAGTAGAAGACCCGGCGGCGCACGCTTACTCCGGGCGCACTGCGCGCAATTCCGTACTGTTCGGGCCGCCTGGACATGCGTACGTGTACTTCATTTACGGCAATCACTACTGCCTCAATGTTTCCTGCATGCCGGAGGGCCAGGGCGAAGGCGTGCTCTTCCGCGCGATAGAGCCGGTGTTCGGACTGGGTGCGATGGCGCGGGCGCGAGGGTTGAGTTTGCCGGCGTCGCCATCGGCGGCGCAATTGCGGCTAATTTCCAGCGGGCCCGGACGCATGTCGGAGGCGTTCGGGATTACGCGCCTCCGCGACAACGACAAAGACCTTACCTCGTCCGCATCGGACTTATGGTTTGCCGAAGATGGCTATCGCCCCGCGCGCATTGCGGCTACGCCGCGCGTCGGGATTACCAAGGCGATCGATCATCCTTTGCGGTTTGTCATTGCCGGAAGTCCGTTCGTTTCGGCGCAGCGGGGGATGTGATTCCAGCTTAGCTATTCCGGATCGTGCCAGCCCCCGATGTCGGCGGCCAACTCACGCGAGTCCGGCGGACCCCAAGTGCCCGGTTCGTACACCTCAGTGGGGCAGCAGTCGCCAAGGATGGGATCGACAATCGCCCACGCCGCCTCGACCGCATCCTGCCGCACAAACAGCAACTGGTCGCCTTTCATAGCGTCGGTAAGCAGACGCTCGTAGGCATCCATCTCGTCACTGGTGGTGTACTTCACTGCCGACAGTTCCACCGGCATGGGCACCATCAGCGGGCCGGGCCGCTTGACGCGCCCGCCAAGACTCAGCTCGATATCGGGTCCCAGGCGGAAACGATAGTAATTGCGGCCATCCGCCCCCATTTTGGCCAGTGGCGGCTTGCGCAACTTCACGAATACCTCCGTCGCAGTGGTGGGCAGGCGCTTGCCCGCGCGGATAAGAAATGGAACCCCGGCCCACCTCCAGGAATCGATCTCCAGGCGCAACGCGGCAAAGGTTTCCACGTCGGAGTGGGGCGAGACCCCTGGCTCATCGCGATAACCGCGAAATTGTCCGCGAACGATGTTGGCTGGACTGAGCGGCGGAATGGTGCGGAAAATCTTTACCTGCTCATCGCGCACCGAATCCACGTAGATCATGGTAGGCGGCTCCATGGCGAGGAACGCCACCACCTGCAGCATATGGTTCTGCACCACGTCGCGGATGGCGCCTGCTTCTTCGTAGAACTTTCCGCGGCCCTCCACGCCGAATGACTCGGCCATGGTGATCTGCACGCTGTGTACGTAGTTGCGGTTCCAGATGGGCTCAAGGAAACTGTTGGCGAAACGGAAGATCAGCAGGTTCTCCACCGCCTCCTTGCCGAGGTAGTGGTCGATGCGAAAGATGCGCTCTTCGGGAAAAGCGAGGTGCAGCGTCTCGTTCAGCTTGCGGGCGGAAACCAGGTCACGGCCGAAGGGTTTCTCCAGGATTACCCGCGCGTTCTGTGCGCATCCGGAATTCGCCAGCCCACGCACTACTACGGCGAACATGCTGGGCGGAATTGCCAGATAATGAGTAGGAGATTGCGCATTGCCAAGCTTGGCACGGAGGGTTGTGTAAGTCTTATCGTCCTTATAGTCGCCATCGATGTAGCTCATCAGCTCGCAAAGTCTTTGGAAGGCTTGCTCATCCACCCCACCGCCGAACTTCGTCAGGCTGTCGCGGGCCCGCTCGCGGAGCTGCTCGACCGTCCAACCGGACTTGGCGACGCCAATCACGGGCACGTTAAGCATGCCGTGCTTCACCATGCTTTGCAGAGCGGGAAAGATCTTCTTGTGGGCCAAATCACCAGTGGCGCCGAAAAAAACGAACGCGTCGGAAGTTAGCGGTGCCATGAGGCTCCTCTCGCCTAGGGAACGAATCAGATGAACCGGGTATGCCCTTGCGCTTTAAATGGACGCGCCGATTCGCCCCGCAACAGTTTATCTGGCGGACGGGGAGAACGGTAGTTTGGCTACATGCAGTTCAACAGATTGAAGCTTACTAGCGTCCTGAGTCGGAAGTTCTTTGCATAAACCAGGAGCTTTGTTTTGCATAAACCAGGAGCTTTGTGTCAGGGCACGGCTTCAGCCGTGCCGAACCATGCGCTAAGAAAACATGGCCTTTAGGCCCTGAGGCGAAATCGAAAGCCGCAGCGAATTGGCTAAAGGAATTTCTGATTCACCATACAGGCTGGCAATAAATCGGTTTTGAGAGGGCACGGCTTCACAGCTTGCCGAAAAAGTTGCAAGAGCAGGTCCCTCGCGGGCTCAAGCCCGCTCGGGATGACAAAAATAAAAGAGCTTAGCGGCACGGCTGAAGCCGTGCCCTGACACAAACCGTGCGCTAATCGAGTTCGCAAGAACGCCTTCTTCAATCCAAGCTGCCCTGCTCGATCACAACGTTTTCACGCACGATGAGACGATGCGCGGCCATCTCTCGTAATTTCGGAAGAACGCGAGTGACATGCTCGTCGGTATCGACGAAGGTAATCACCACCGGCAGGTCGCCTCCTGCCTCAACCAAATGGGCGGTTTGGACGCTGCTGCGCCCTTGGAAACCCGCGACCGAGTGGAGGGCCACAGCGCCGGCGACATTTTCCTGGCGCAAATACTTCAGCACTTGCAGGTGCAGCGGCCGGTGCTGCCAGGAATCGCCCTCTGTTAAATACATCGTTACTTGTACAGCCATACGAGGTGCCATTTTACAACCCTCGCGCGATGGCTGCGCCGGCTATAACCGCAGCCAAGCAGAGAGCGTTACTAGCGACAATGTTTAGCGCCATCAGCATCCACTGTCCTTGTTCCATGTAGGCGAAGGTTTCGAAGGCATAGCTGGAGAACGTTGTGTAGGAGCCGCAGAAGCCGATTGCTACCAGCAGGCGCCATCGAGGATCGAGCAGCATGCGTTCCCCGGCAAGAACGAGGAAAAAGCCGAGCACCAGGCTGCCGGTTACGTTAATGAGGAGCGTGCCGTAGGGGAAGGTAGTTGAGAAAACGCGGGCGACATACCCGCTGAGGAAGTAACGCGCGCTGGCGCCCGCAACCGCGCCCAAGGCGATCCACAGATAGTTCACGATGGAGTTCTCCTGCTTGCTTGGTAGGAGTCATCAGCCCGCGGGCGGTTAACGGCGAACTCCATCGCCACGGCTAGTTTAACCTGAGGCCTAGAGTCACCTCAAGAGAGTCTGCGCGAGCGCGATGGCGGCGGATCGCGGCTTTGGCTGTACCATGGAAGCAGCCCTGATGAATTCTCCCCGCCCAATCCATCACTCCAGCGAGCGCGTGCTCGAATTCGATCAGCTGCGTCAACTGCTCGCTATTTACACTAGCTCGCCACTCGGACATCAGCGCGTGATGGACCTTACTCCCTCGCGCGACCGCCAATGGATCGAACGCCAACAGCAACTGGTCGCGGAACTGCGCGGATACCTACGCGCCGGCGGTCATTTCGATTTTCACGGCTTGCTGGATCCCACCCCGCTGGTGAACAAGTCGCGCATACGCGGCGCTGCCTTGGAGATCGCCGAGATCCGCGATCTGCTACTGGTAGCCGACCGCGCCGCCGAGTGGCGGGAGATCGCACTGCATCCGCCCGTCGGGGTGCAGGAAAAGTGGCAGGCGGTCCTAGAGCTTTCGCAGACCCTCGCGGACTTCACAGTCTTGCTGCGTTTCTTTCGCAACAAGATCCTGCCCGACGGCACGCTCGACGACAAGGCTTCGCCGGAGCTGGCGCGCATTCGCCGCGAGATGGAGAAACAGAAACGTGCCATCCAGGAGTCGCTGCGTTCTTATCTGCGGCGCCTTTCCGAGGACGGCGCCGTACAGGAAGAGCTGGTTACCATTCGTGGCGAACGCTTCGTGATTCCAGTAAAGGTCGAACAGCGCCGCCGGGTGCAAGGGGTCGCGCACGGCGCCTCTTCCAGCGGACAAACGGTATTTATCGAGCCGCTGGAGACCATCGAGCAGAACAACGACCTGGTGCGGCTGCTGGAAGATGAGCAGGCGGAGATCCATCGCATTCTTTTGGAGATGACCGCGCGGCTGGGCGAACATGCGGACGCTCTCAGCAACGCGGTCCAGGTCCTTTCCGAGTTGGAATTGCAATTCGCCAAAGCGCGATTTGCCGAGGACTACGACTGCGTAGCTGCAAAGTTCCTGGCGGAGGGCCACGCTCCGGCCGAATCAGAATCGTCACAACCCAGCGTGGCGCCGGTCACCGAATCATCGGTCAACGGGTCATCGCTCACGGACTCGTGTGATGCGCTGGTCCTGCGCAACGCGCGGCATCCGCTGTTGGAGCGGACCCTGAAGGCGAGGGGTGTTGCCGTGGTTCCGCTGACAGTCGAGCTTGACGCCGAGCATCGGCAGTTGATCATCAGCGGTCCCAACACCGGTGGCAAAACCGTGGCGCTCAAGACCATTGGGCTGCTGGCACTGATGGCGCAATCGGGAATTCCGGTCCCGGCCGAACGGGTCGAGCTGCCCATCTTCGATTCGGTGTTCGCCGACATTGGCGATTACCAGTCCATTGAGCAGAACCTCTCGACTTTTTCGGCGCACGTCACCAACATCGATCTCATCTCTCACCAGGCGACTTCACATTCGCTGGTTCTGCTCGACGAGTTGGGTTCCGCTACCGATCCCGAAGAAGGCGCTGCGCTGGCGGTGGCCATAGCCGACTACTTCCGGCGCGCGGCATGCATCAGTATCGTCTCCACCCATCACACTGCTCTTAAGGTTTACGCTGCCAACACGCCTGGTGTCCTCAACGCCGCCGTGGGCTTCGATGAAAACACATTCGCTCCCACGTTCGAGTTACGCATTGGTGTACCCGGAGCTTCGGCCGGCATCAACATTGCACAGAAGCTTGGGCTAAATCCGGAGATCATCAGCGAAGCACGGCAGCGCATGACTTCACAGGCGCAAGACGTCTCCCGCTTTCTTGACCGCCTGCACGCGGAACTGCGACAAATTGATGCCGAGCGGGCCGAGCTTAGGGAACGCGAGCAGGAAGTGTCGCGGGAGCGCCAGCATCTTGCGCTCGAGGGGCGCAAGGAACAGCGTGAGAAGCTTCGCGAGATGGAGAAGAAGCTGGAAAGCGTCTTGCGCGATTTTGAGTACCGCGCGCGCGAGACCGTGAACGCCGTGCAGGATCGCGCCCAGGCGCTGAAGCTTTCGAAAGACGCGGAACGTCGCATCGCCAAGATGCGCCGCGAATTTCGCGAACAGTTCGATTCCACGGTGGTCGCCCACACCACCGGTGCCGATACCGGTGATCCGCACGCCCAGCAGCATGTCGTAAAGCAGGTCGGCATCGGGGACACAGTGCGACTGAAATCATTGGGCCGCGACGCCAAGGTGCTGCGCTACTTCGATGATGATAGCTTCGAGGTGGCGGTGGGGCCCATGAAGATGAAGGTGGCGCGCGATGATTTTGCCAGCGTAATTACCCGGGCCGGAATTAACCCAGTAGAGTCGGCACGTGCCCGCGGCATCAACGTTACCCTTGCGCGCGAAGACGACAACGTCGCCACCGAGATTAACGTAATCGGCCAGACCGTGGATGAAGCTACCCGCGCGGTGGAGAAGTTCGTGGACCGTGCTTTCCTTGCGGGCGCGGTGCGTATCCGCGTAGTGCACGGGAGTGGCATGGGAATTCTGCGCAAGGCGCTGCGCCAGTTCCTGCAAAGCCATCCCCACGTCGCTAGCGTCAGCGAGCCCCCGCAGAACGAAGGCGGCGGCGGCGCGACGGTGGTAGAGCTCAGGACGTAAGCCAGGGCTAGTGGTCAGGGGCTAGTTAATACAACGCCCAAAATGCCTCGGTCCTTACATTTGCTACGAGCTGGTTTGGCCAATTGCTAAGTGCTAATTGCCAAGTGCTAATTGCTGCAGCTTCGTTCCTTGCACTCCGCCCCACGCCTCTCTAGACTGAATGTAGCGATGAGCAAGTTTGGCCAAGCCTTGAAAGGTTATGTCTGGTGGACCTCGCCGCGTGGCAGCGTCCGTTACGACGTCATGGTCACGCTCATCCTCGCCTTCATCTTCCTGGCGCCGCACTGGGTCAACTTCCGCGACAAACCGGTGGAGCGATCTCCGCATCAAACTGAAATCCTTGTACAACAGGAGGGGGAGGGCTTCCTCTACAAGGTGGACGCGGCGGCGGTCAAGGGGGACAGCGACGCTGATATCAGAGATTCGCTCGCCCACATCATCGAGCCAGTCTCGGGATACGTAACCATCGACCGATACGAAGTCGTACGCGACAGTAAACACAATGTGGTTGCGTATAAAGTCTGGGGACATCGCTAATCAAGATCGCTCGAATCTCGATGGGAGATTGCGTCCCGGAAAGTTCGACGCTTTGGCCGAGGTAAATCTGTCAAAAGAACTGCTATGAAAATCCTGAAAACGATTGCTGTTCTGGCTTGCTTTTGGTGGTGTGCCGCAACTGGAGTACAAGCGCAAAACCTGGAAGCGGTGTTGAACGCCATGGACCAGGCAGCGGCCAACTTTCGCACCGCTCAGTGCGATTTCGTGTGGGACCAGTATCAGAAGGTTGTGGACGAGCACGACTATCAGAAGGGCACCATGTACTTCCGCCGCCAGGGCCCTGACCTGCAAATGTCGGCCGACATTACCTCTCCCGATAAAAAGTACGTGCTGTTCACGGGAAATCTGGTGAGTGTGTACCAGCCCTCCATCGATCAGGTCACCGAGTATAATCCCGGGAAGAACAAGGCTGAATTCGAAAGTTTCCTGGTACTGGGCTTTGGCGGCCGCGGGCACGACCTGGACAAATCGTTCGACGTAAGTTATGCCGGCATGGAGCAGGTGCAAGGCGTGAACGCCGCCAAGTTGCAGCTGACTCCGAAGTCGCAACGGGTGAAGGGCATGTTCCAGACGATCACGCTGTGGATTGACCCGGCGCGTGGCGTTAGCGTGCAGCAAATGTTTTCCGAACCCTCAGGCGATTATCGAGTAGCCAAATACAACAACATTGAAATCAATCGTAAAATCCCGGGTGATGTTTTCAAGTTGAAGACCACGGGCCATACCAAGGTGATCAGGCCGAACGGGTAGGAAAACCAGTGGGCTTGGGGGCTGGTGGCCAGAAAGCAGCGCAAAGCATCGTTCCGAAACCCTAACCACCCATTTCTCATCTAAAATAATCAGCAACGGGGTCGAGGAGTCCCACGCCCATGCGTAGAACCATGCTGCTGCTTGCTGTTTTTCTAGTTGTTGCCGCCACTCTTGAAGCCCAACAAATTCGTGGCGATTATATCGAGTCCCGCTCAACCGACGTTTATGTCGCGCAATGCTTTGCCAACGGCGAGACTGGTCTTACCGGCAATCAGGCTTTGCTGGCGTGGCACGTACAGGAAGGTTCGTGGGACGGCGTGAAGCTTGACGGTTTGACGGTCGCCGCCGCGGTTCGAGCGCGGGCCACCCTGGGCGATCCCTACGGACAACCTTATCCCGCCCAGTCGGTGTTGATGGTGGACGATGCGGCCAATGCTGCGCAACGCAAGGCACTGATCGCATTTGCCAAGCATCAGGGTGGAAAGTTGCTGGACAACGTTACTCGGGTGGACTACGTGCCGGTTATTCTCGACGTACCTAACGACCCGGACAGTGGACACGCTGTGCTGCGTGCCGGACGGCTGGCGACCATCGTGACCCGCCCGCTCAACCATCACGACCACATCTGCGGTAACGAGACCAATTACTATCCTCCGCTGACCAAGCTGGAACATGCAACCTCGGCAGTTGCGTTGGCCGACGAGTTCCAGGGCGATGGACTGGGATCGCAATGGAGCACGCATGGACGGCGCAGCGCCTACATCGGCAGCTTCAGCGACGGCAGCGTCACCGTGGCGGCGACAGAAGACCCAGCCATGCATCACGGAGCAGAGTAGAAGCCGAGCGGGTCATTGTTGCAATAGGGCTTCTTCGACTGCGCACGAGCGACAATTTCCGCTCGTGCTCCGCTCAGGATGATGCCTGCGGAAATATGTCCCTCTGGGCCCGCAATGTGGGACTGATGCTATACATGGACGGCGGTCAGCCATCGGCTCAAAGCCTTCATGCGTTTCCGCTCTGCGCGACAGCCGGAAGTTCCACCTCGCGACGCGTTAGGCGAACAATGCCGCAAATCCCGCTCCGGCCAGCACTACCACGGCCCACCACGCGAAAACCACGGCCATACAGGTCCCTTGCTTCAGCTTGGTTATACAGGCATACCCCAGACCAGTCAGGACGAGGATCCAGATGGTGAATATATCGAGCGAAGTCGCTACAGAGTAAAGAAAGTGGGAACTCGGGTCAACCAGCGCACCCAAATTACTGGCGACCGGGTTTTGGAAGGTAAAGCCTTCACCGCCTCCCACGCTGATGGCCAGTATGGCAATTAGCGCCTTAATGATCCCAGGTAGGGACGCGTACATGCTGATGGCCATGCACTGGTTGAAGGTGAGATGCGCCCCGAAGCCGAGATTGAAAGTCCCCAGCAGGACAGCGGCCATAATGGCGACGATAATCAACAGGATCACCGGATAGGCATAAGCAATCGCTCGATTGAACTTGACTGCTATTTGCATCTGGGATGCGCGTTGATCGGGCGGCAACTGATCAAGCTTTTCCGCCTGCTTCGGGGAGAGGGCCAGTTGGTTCTCGACGACCTTGTCCATCCCAAGTTTCTTGTCCACCACAGCCACCATGGCAAGGCTGGCGATTGCCATCAGTATCCAGGGCACCCACCAACTGGCGTTACGGCGGATGTCAGAGAAAGTCTTGCTGGGTGCGATGAAGGTGTCGGCCACACGTTCGGCCTGGGAAAGCGCCGGTTGGTCCAGAGGCGTGATTGTACTGGCAGCATTCATGCAGTCTCCTCTTGGTGCAAACGAAGTCAGTGCGCCTGCTCTCCGAAGCAGGCTACAACCAATGAGCGTGGCATCAGACCGAATTCGGCGAGATTGTATCACCGGAGAGGGCAGACACTTGCGCCAAAAAGAATTGCTAGTTTTGGGCGCTTTTTTCGAGCGATCTGAGCTTAGAAGAGAACACTATGTCTTCATGTCTTCGGTGGAGTGCCCGGTCGATTGTTCGTCCCGGTATTGTCTTGGCTGGTCGCGGGCTTCTGCGCATTCCCGGTGACGCTGTTGTTCATTGCGGAGTGGTCGGGTGCCAGGTCGGAATTGCCGTGGCCCGTGATCATTAAATTGTCATTCAGCTTACAATTGCCATCAAACGACTGGGCAATGCGCTCTGCAATCTGTTTATCTTTGCTGGAACCGACAGTACCACTCAAATCGATGCTTTCGGCCGAGACATTCACCACGATGTGGCTGTTGCTGAGCGAGGGCTCGTTGCGGAGAGCGTTCTCTATTTGTGATTGCAGAGGGCCGTTGTTCTGATTCTCGGATACAGGTGCCCTCGCATTCGCATCACCGGAGACGCTAGCGGGGAGCTGGGCATTCGGCGGGATCGCCGATTGATTTCCAGCGCTGCTGCCGGGAGCTTGCGCCGCGGCTACTACTGCCGCCAAAAGTGCAAACGCGAGCCACGCGGCGTGCGTCTTCCTAGTTAGCCTCATACGCGGCCTCCGGTGGTTCGATGTAGGTTGGCCCGCCTCGGGGTGCCGTAGAGTCGCAACAAAATTTGGGTTCGCTAGCCAGCGCCCCGTTTCGCGGCTTTGGCTCGACCCTTAAGGACTTGGAAGCCAGGGCCCGCCAAATCGAAATCATGAGTCATATGAGTGACGGGCTGGGAGGGATAGAAAGTTACATTAGCCCGGCAAACCCGACAGGAAGGAAACTCCTCGCCCCGAATCGCTACTACCTCGTGGTCCGGCCGATGAGCGATGTGTACGACGGTGTAAATGCCAGAAATCGGAACTAGCTGTCCGGGTTTACAGGCATGAGCGTCGCGCCGTATTCCAGTCGCCATTAGGTAGCCTTCAAAGGGGCTTAATCACTTGCAACTTTTTTCCCGCGGCCATAGGACACCGCGAGAAACAGATTTTCGAGGCGCAACTCTCGCACACACCCTTGTTACTACATTGATGATCGCAGAGTCTGGCGGGTTGTCACCAACGTTGCCACCGTTTAACTTTCTTCCAGTTGCGCCGATTTTGAGCGATTCACCCAGAGGAGGCTATTTGCACGTGGTTTGCCTTTCCGCGCAACATGGCGTCAAAAGGCCACATCAAATGGAGATGAGAGAAAGTGAGATGAGAAAAGAAGATAATCCCAGGATGATAATGTCGATACTGAATTACTATGTGCAGTCATTATGTGGGCTGTACAGCCGAGTCGCCAGCCGCCTTAAGGTTGACCGTTCCTACGTCAGTCGAGTGGCACGAGGGGAGCGGCATTCGAAAGAAATTGAGCAAGCACTGAGCAGCGAATTCAATCGAATTACCAGCGAACGCCCGTAGAGAATCCTAACCCTGAGGCCGCTGCCGACGATGTTGGTTGTTCCACGGCCTTCCAGGATCGCGTAATTGGCATGTGGAAGTCGCAGCCAGCGTCGCTTGGTGCTCTTGCCTGAATCGCGCGAACCCTAGTTGAACAGAGTGCAATCTCGCTCTTAAACTGGTTATATGCATCTGCACGCCAGTGATACAAGGAGTTCGACGACCTCGCGTGTGTTGCGAATTTCACTGGTCGTGACACTGGCCTACATCGTGCTACTGGTCGTCGCGGGCCTACGCGCCCATAGCCTGGCGCTGCTCTCCGAGGCCGGACACAATCTCTCCGATTTCGTCGCCTTGCTAATGTCGTGGGGAGCAGTCTACCTGCAAGGCAAACCACCCAGCGCCCGTAAAACCTTCGGCTACAACCGCGCAGGAGTGCTGGTGGCCTTTGTCAACGGCCTCTCGTTGGTACTGATCGCCTTCTACATCCTGTACGAAGCCTTCCGCCGTTTGCAGACCCCTGTGGAGGTGCACGCCGGCATCATGATCTGGGTGGCAGCCGCCGGAGTCGTCATGAACGGCGCGATCGCGCTCCTGCTGATGCGCGGCCATCGCGACATCAACCTGCGCAGTGCTCTACTGCACGAGATTGGCGATACCTTGTCCACGGCCGCTGTGATTGCGGGCGGCATCACGATTGCTCTGACCGGCGAACGATGGATCGATCCTGCTCTGTCCGTAGGCATCGGCGTCATGATCCTCTGGTCTTCCATCGGAATTATCCGCGAAAGCCTGAACATTTTGCTGGAAGGCACACCCAGCGGTATGGAATTGCAGCGCATCGAGGCGATCATCCGCGCCATACCGGGGGTGAACGATGTACACGATCTGCACGTGTGGAGCATCGGCAGCGATACGCATTCGCTCTCGTGTCATGTCGCGATCGCCGACATGCCTGCGTCGGAGAGCGAGGGAATTCTGCGTCTGATTCGCGAACAAATGGGCGAACGTTTCCACATCCATCACACCACCATCCAGTTTGAGTTGGCGGTCTGCGAGGTAGCCGACGGCTGCGTCATCCCCATCAGCCCGGCGCATGAATCCGGCCACTCGCATTGAAGCCAAAACCGAGAAGGGGTTTGTTCATTCACCTACGTCGCCTGGCTTGTGCAGTTCTCCTTACGAGTGTGGCCCTCGCTCTGGGGTGTAACCAGAAGGCGAGTGCGCCGGAAAAGCAGCAGCAAGCTGTACTCCCCTCTCATCCCGGCGAGGCAAGTCCGTGGCGTATGGAGTTGAAGGTTTCTCCCGAGCATCCGAGCATGGCCGGGCCGCTGACCTTCACGCTGCATATCACCGATGAACATGCGCAGCCGGTCAACGGCGCCGAAGTGAATGGCGTTCTTACGATGAAGCTGATGGATATGGGCACAACCCAAGTAAAGTTCGCTCCCAAGGGCAATGGCGACTATCAGGCTTCAAGGAAGGACATGGATATGTCTGGTCCGTGGAGCCTGGCGGTGGACGCCGCGCAGGGCAGCACACATGTGAAGCAGAGCTTCGAAGTGATTGTGAATGACTAGCAGCCTCGGCTTGCTTGGGTGTTCGTGGGGCCCAAATTGGGACGCACGGTGCGTTCCCGAAAGAGGAAATTGCGTTTAAACGCGATTCTAGCCCTCCAAATTCGCGCGGCGGTACTTCGGAGCCACTCTGCCCCTCAAACTCTCGCTTACGGGCACGCCAGGCCGGTTTATCCGGCATTTCCACGTGACCGTGATACTGGCAAAATAGTGGTTCATAAATTTAGCATCTAGGTCTTAGGGTTGACCCAGCAATTTTTGCCACTTAAGTGTCGTTTTCGGCTCGGGGTCTTCAACCTGGTCAATAGCGCGGGAGCTGTTCACCGGTCCTGCCTTCTAGTGCATTTTAGGTTTTTGTGTAATCCGGTAGAGCGGGCCTTCAGGCCCGCGTTCAGGATCCGATATCATCTTGCTTCCGCCGCTGAGGTCACAGACCTCAGCGGCGGAAGCGTTTTTCTTTCTTGCCGTGATGCGGGCCTGAAGAGACTGTGTCGCAACCTTGTATGGGTTTGCGGGTTTGCGGCAGTGGAATGAAATGGGCAAGAGTCAGCCCCGAATGGGGCGAAAGAGCTATAGCCCAGCGCTTACCGGGGTCCCCGAGCCACGCCGCTTTTGCGTGGATTGGGGTGATTGAGCGCTGGGTAAAGTGGAAAATGAGACCAAGTCCCGTAGGGACGAAAGAGGTTGCGACACAGTCTCTGAAGGCCCGCTCTACCCGAACTCGGCTTACACCAATTCCTAAACTGCCCTAGCCTAAACGGCCCTATAAGGGCAGATCCACAGCGTACCTCACAACCTTCAGCTCGTGTGGTGTGAGGTTGCTATAGCGACCCGAATCGATTTGTCGCTGACGGGCACTCGGCGGCATGGCACGCAGAGCCCGAATGACATTTTTCACCTCCGGACGCATCTCCGGAAGCTCGCGCTCAGCCCGACGAGCGGAGCGGGACGCACTCGCGGGAGCCGAGGCGGTCCTGTAGCTTACCGCCGCCGGACGGTAGGTCGCGTCGCGCAGGGTCAAGCCGTTCGACGAGGGAGCCGGCCGCGGAACGGGAGCGCTAGGTTGCTCCACTTGAGTGTAGTTCTGAGGGTCGCTGCTCGCCTGACCTTGAGGCGCAGGACTCGAGTAACCCGGCGAGCCGCCAACTGGAGCGTAGTAATAAGGGTAGGGATAGGAGGGGTAATACGGATAATAGGGATAGTAGGGATAGTACGGATAGTACGGAGCGTACGCATAGCCGTAGGGATATCCGTAGTATCCCCAGGAAGGCGCGAAGTTGAAGCTAATACCAAATCCCCAGCCGCAACAGTGGCCCCCGTAACCCCATCCTCCACGCCATCCGCCGTAGTAGCCACCGTGATATCCGCCCCATCCGCCGCCGTGCCAACCGCCGAAGCCACCGCTGCCATGGAATCCGCCGCCTCCATGGAACCCACCGCCGCCATGGAATCCACCGCCTCCGCCATGGAATCCGCCACCTCCGCCATGAGCACCCGCAAAGACAGACCCGGTCGACCATCCGAGCATGACCAACACCACGCTGAGGAAAAGAACTCGCAGAATGCTAGGGCGATTCATTTGGTACCTCCCAGTGGCGCGCGCCGACGGCAACAAGCCGTCATTAATTGTAGTCCCGAATTTTTCTCTTTGACCCCGGAAAAAGTGCCGCGTCACTGCTGTTCGCGATATTTTTCTGTCGGTCGGAGTGTCACGCCTGAATATGAATTGCGTTAACTACCAACCGTCGCCAGATCAGCGATCGGTTCACCGTCCATGCTGCCGTGCATAAATCTTCTCCACCGTCTCGACGGTGTCGATGTCTTTGGGCAGCTTGTCCTGGCGCACGCGCACAATCCGTGGGAAGCGCAGCGCGAACCCGCTATCGTGACGATCAGAACGCATGATGGCGTTGAACGCCACTTCCAGAACAACCTTTGGTTCTACCTCGCGCACGTGACCATGATCGGCCGTAGTGTGCGCCAGAAACCACTCGGTCATCTCGGCAATCTCTTTATCGGTCAGTCCAGAATATGCTTTGCCGATGTTGACCAGCTCTTCACCTTTGCGCACCGCGAAGGTGTAATCGCTCAGCACATGGATGCGCTTGCCATGCCCGAACTCCGCAGCGGTCACTACCACGTCGAGCGTCGCCAGTTCGCGTTTCAGTTTGAGCCACCAGCGGCCGCGGCGTCCCGGCAGGTAGGGCGATTGCAGGTCTTTGATCATCAGGCCTTCGTTGCCGCGCGCCATGGCTTCGTCGAAGTACTGTTCGAGTTGCTGCGGAGAATCGGCGCGCAGGGCGGGGGCGCGCAAAATCCATCCCGAAACCGCCCCCTCCTCTTCGATTTCTGGCTCAAACAGCAGGTCTCCTTGAGCATTCATTACCGGGCGCGGCGAGACCCGCTCCGCGCCCGCAAAGACGCACTCTAGAATCTGAGCACGTTCGGACAGCGGCTTGTCGAGCGTCAGTTCACCCTCGGCGTAGATTACGTCGAAGACGACGTACGCCACCGGAACCTCCGCCATCAGTTTCTGGCTTACCTGCTTGCGTCCCAGGCGCTTCTGAATCTCCGAGAACGGCATGGCGTGTCCCCCGTCTTCGTTGTTGCGCCAGGCCACGATTTCCCCGTCGAGGATAACTTCACCTGGCAACTCGCTCAGGCCTCCAACCAGCTCCGGAAACGACAGCGTCACTTCATCGAGCGTGCGCGAGAAAATGCGGACCTGTCCGCGGCCGCAATGCGCCTGGGCGCGGATACCGTCGTACTTGTCTTCGACCTGCGCGTGTTCAAAATACTGAAAGGCTTCCTCGGCATCGGTCGCGGGGCTGGCCAGCATGAAGCCGATGGGATGAAACAGCCGCATCCGCGCCTGGTCGAGACGGTGCTGCGCCGCGAGTTGCAGCGTGCCGCCGATATCGCCCAGCAGCATGTTGGCGCGCTGAACGCGGTTCAGCGGTTCGTCATACGCCTTCGCAATCGCCTCCTCCACCAGGCTCTCTTTTAAGCCTATGCGCAGTTCGCCGGTAATGATTTTCAGAATGTACTTGGCTTCCAGCGCGGTCGCGCGCTCCAGCAACGATTTCAGGATTGAAGCCTTGGCCGTAGCTGTGCGCGTCTCGGCAATTTGGTCAAACGTGGCGCGGACATCTTGCAACGTGATCGTCGCGGAAGCAGGTGCCTTCGCTGACAGCACATCGTAGGCCGCCGAGCCAAGGTCCCCGCGCTTACGATAAGCCGCCGTCAGCACCGACTCTGCGCGAGGCCCATTCGCGGCTGTCACCTCTCCCGCACTACGGCTTTGAAAGGGCACGCCTTCAGGCGTGCCGCTAAGGCGCTTATTTTTGTCATCCCGAGCGGACTTTAGTCCGCGAGGGATCTGCTGTTCGCTTGAATCTCCCGACCCTCCGGGTTTCGCTGCAAGCTCGACCACCAGCTTCCACAGCAGCGATCCGCCAATCTGAAGCGTGCGCTCGTCGAACGCCGGGAAGGCCCGGCCAGAAAGGAACACAGCCGAGACCGCCGCATCCTGCGACTCCCGCGACCACAGGTAGTCAGCCACCATCGCGGTCTTCTCCAGCTTCTTCGTGGTAGCGGCAATGCGTTCGCAGGTTTTGGCTAGGCGCAGCATGGGGATTGGATGCTGGAGATCAGTCGACTCTCACCCGGGGGCTCTACTGCCGCTCCTGCGCGTCGTCGGCAGTGCTCGTGTCCTGGTCTTTGCGCGACGCCTGCGCTGCGATTACAGCGTCGCACCCAGCCACGTATTGATCCACCAACGGACCGATCTGATCATCGAGTCCATATCTTTTCGCCCACAGCTCATAAGCGTCCATGAATAGATCCAACGCTCGATCTAGCAGACCCGGATTCAGAGGTGGCAAGCCGAATCTCGGCTGCAAGTGCCATCGGTGAAGGGGTTCTTGACATGTCTGGAGATAATAGCGACGCAGCGCTGGCCAGTGGCCATGCACAATAACGCTGTCAGGCTGGTAGTGCAGAACGTAGTCGTCTTTCATGTTGGCATCGGTTGCTACCTTCCTTAAGTCCTCGAAGTTCTTGAGTCGGACGTTCACGAGTTCATCGGTAATCTCTTCGTCGGAATCGGAATCAATGAACTCACGAAGTTCTGGCGAATCTGTTAGTTTCCCCTCTTCGAGAAGCTTGCGAAGCTGCAGTTTATAAAGCTTTTCCTGGCCAATCCCATATCTCTGGAAGGCAAGAAACAGTTCTAATTGATTTTGATCGGCTAGGAAGCGAAGGTAGAAAATGCTTTCCAACATCATGCGAAGAACAACACGGCCAATGTCATCCGCCCAAAGATGGTAGTCAAGGACAAAGGTTTGCAAAAACCGGAAGACTCTAGCGAACAGTCCTCCCATGACCTCGTCAGCCACAGGCTCGTACAAGTCCAGGTTCGCGGCGGCGCACTGGGCTTCAAGAACCGGAATGGCCGAATCCAAGAACTTGCGTCCGCAGTTACGAATCCCAACTATAAAGTCTTGGCGTTCAGTCATAGAACACACACGGGACAGTTGTCAGGTTAGAGTTCCAAAAAGAACGAGCCCACGCGAACGTGTTTGGATCCTCCTTAGCCCGATTCATCAGTTCCATATTGTGCATCGTCCGCGCAAACGTCTCAGCACGATAGCTGTCGCCACGCGGGTAGCTTTTGAGCGCTTCAATCGTCTCAGTTAAATGACTGGCGATGCATACCCTTTGGTGAGCCAAAAATCTATTCAGTGGCAGAGCGCGGCAGAAGCCCGCATGGGACTCTTTGCCCGGAAGCAGTCTACCTATAGCCTCTCGGACCGCGACTATTGAACGCTCCCGGTCTGCGGACTGGTTAGGCGCGATCCACCTCATCGGGCAGCTCGGATAGAGACTCAAGACATATCTAAGCGGCCGAGCGACAGCGGTGTCGATCTTCGCAGTCAACTCACGCACAAATGCTGGACGATCCGCTTCTGGGATGAATCGAAATACGCCAATTGTTCCGTCAAGGATCACTCTAGAATGCGAGTTGAAACGATCCGCGCCGGTTAGAAAATCATTAAGTATTTCGTTGGCGGCGGCTCGGCCATACTCGTTAACGAGTGCATCGATCCAAAGGAATTCCGGAAGCAGGTCGCGAGCCCAGAAGACCTGTTCCATAGGAGGACCAATCTGCTGGAACGGCGGGACCAGTTCCTTCCGGACCTGCTTATGGTGCTCGAGCGCCGAACGCTGAAGATCTAGCTTCCGCGGGGACATGCTTAATACTACGCCAGGCGCCAGGGAACTCGGATTGCTGCCGACCATCCCCGCATTGACATCTCCCGCCAGCCTGCTTACTCTAAGCTAGCGCGTTTGTGCGTCTTACCCCATTCAAGGAACATCCAATCACCATGCAGTCCTTGCGTCAGCACCTTCGTTTTTTAGCAGCCGTCCAACTCTTGCCAGCTTTGGAGAGCGGTGAGGAAACCCTGGTCGGCGGCCAAGCCGTGCTCGAAGGCGTCATGATGCGCTCGCCGCATGCGTGGGGCATCTGCATCCGCAGGCCCGATGGCACCCTGGCGACGCACTCGGAGCCGCTCGACCGCCCTTCGGAGAGGCACAAATGGATGGGCTGGCCAGTAGTTCGCGGCATCATGACGCTCGGCCAGGCGATGGCATTGGGTTTCCGCGCACTGCGCTATTCGGCTAATGTGGCCATGGGCGGTCTGACCGCGGAGGACGAAAAGAAAACCGACGTATCGGGCTGGGTCCTTGCCCTCAACGTAGTGCTGTCCGTTGGCTTCTTCGTTTTTATGTATAAGTTTGTGCCGTTGCTGGCGGCCACCAAGCTGAAGAATGCATACCCGGCGTTCGGCAACCAGATCGCATTCAACATCGTGGATGGCATCATCCGCATCGCGCTTTTCCTGGTGTTCATCTGGGGCATTTCGCGCTTGCCCGACATTCGGCGGGTTTTTCAATATCACGGCGCCGAGCACAAGACGGTCTTTGCTTTCGAGTCGCACGATCCGCTGACCATCGAGAACGCGCAATCGTATTCAACGTTCCATCCGCGCTGTGGTACCAGTTTCCTGATGACCGTGATGTTAATTGCAATGGTCATTTATATGATGGTGCCCGCAGCAACGTTCTGGGGCCGCTTCGCCTTCCGCATCGCCCTGTTGCCGGTTATTGCGGGGGTGTCGTATGAGTTGATTCGCTTTGCCGCCAAGCATGGTTCGTCGTTGTTCGCGGTGCTTACCAAGCCCGGCCTTTGGTTACAGCGCATTACCACGCAGCCCCCCGCAGATGACCAGGTCGAGACCGCCATCGCTGCCCTGAACGAGGCCATGGAGTTGGAGAAACAGCGCGGCGGCGAACTGGTGATTGCGTAGCGGCAACCACCCCAGCACGCGCAAAGGCGGCGCGTGTTGGGGACCCCGGCGCCCGCCGCGAAAACAGCCGTCCCCAATTTGGTTGCAGCTAGTTCTCCCAAGGTCAGCTTTGTGTCAGGGTCGGCTTTGTGTCAGGGTCGGCTTTGTGTCAGGGCACGAGTTCACTCGTGCCGAGAGTGCCAGAAGGAAGTTGGGCTTTAGCCCCTGCGTATGTCGAAACCTGTCCGCAATGCGAGCCCCAGCGATATTCGTCGTTCGCGTACATTTTTTGTCACGACGAAGACGAGCATGGGTCGAGCCCTGTTGCAGGCCGAGCGTAATGCGACATTATTCATTGAAGTGCTGCGTTCTTACGTCGCAGCGGGAAAGTTTCGCGTGCACGATTTCGTTGTAATGCCGAATCACGTGCATTTGTTGATTACCGTACCTGATGACGTGGCGATTGAGAAAGTGGTCCAATTCATCAAGGGCGGCTTCTCCTATCGACCAAAGAAAGAGTTTGGCTATGACGGCGAGGTGTGGCAACGGGGGTTTTCGGATGTGCGAATCGAGGATCGTGAAAGCTTCCAGCGACATCGTGACTACATTGCGCAAAACCCGGTCAAAAGAGGATTGGTGGATTCGCCTGAGAAGTTTCCGTATTGCTTCACATATCTGGCAACGCAGAAAGCAGCAGGGGCTAAAAGCCCCGTAACTTCAATTGGACTCCGGACGGCCCGGCTAAAGCCGTGCCCTGACACAAAGCTGCTGTTTGAAGTTCCACGGTCTGGCTAAAAGCCGTGCCCTGACACAAACCTGCTGTTTGAAGTTCCACGGTCTGGCTAAAGCCGTGCCCTGACACAAAACCGTTATCGAGAATTCCGTACAATAGAGTTGGATCCCATGTTTGAACGTCTTGATCAGACCGAACTGAAATACGAAGAGCTCAATAAAGCTTTGGCATCGCCGGATATCGTCTCCGACTCAGCACGTTTCCAGAAGACTGCCAAGGCCCACAGCGAACTGGCCCCCATCGTGGAGAAGTATCGCGAGTACAAAGACCTGACTCGCGGTATCCAGGAGAGCAGGGCCATGCTGGCCGAGGAGAGCGATCCCGAGATGCGCGCCTATGCGCAGGATGAGCTGACGCACCTCGAGGAACGACTGCTCCAGGTGGAAGCAGACCTGAAGGTGCTGCTGCTGCCCAAGGACCCGAATGACGAGAAGAACGTCATTCTCGAAATCCGTGCCGGCACCGGCGGCGATGAGGCAACATTGTTCGCGGCTGAAATCTTCCGTATGTATACACGGTACGCAGAGAGCCAGCACTGGAAGGTGGAAGTCCTTTCCACTTCGGAGTCGACCGTCGGCGGCCTTAAGGAGGTGATCGCCATTATCGAAGGCCAGGGCGTGTACTCGCGCTTGAAGTACGAGAGCGGCGTACATCGTGTGCAACGGGTTCCGCAGACCGAGACGCAGGGTCGGGTACACACCTCCGCGGTCACCGTCGCGGTGCTGCCCGAAGCCGAGGACGTAGACATCAAAATCGAACCCAAGGATCTTCGTATCGACACCTTCTGCTCGTCCGGGCCGGGCGGTCAGTCGGTGAACACCACCTACTCGGCCGTCCGCATTACGCACCTGCCGACCAACACCGTCGTAAGCTGCCAGGACGAGAAGTCGCAAATCAAGAATCGCGAGAAGGGAATGCGCGTGCTGCGCGCCCGTCTGTACGAAATGGAGCAACAGAAGCAGCAGGACGCGCTGGCCAAAGAGCGCAAGGCCATGGTCGGCAGTGGCGATCGCAGCGAGAAGATCCGTACCTACAACTTCCCGCAGAACCGGGTCACGGACCACCGCATCGGTTACACCGCGCACCAACTGCCGGAGTTCATGGACGGCCGTATTCAGCCCATGATCGACGCGCTGATCACACACTTCCAGGCCGAGAAGATGAAGCAGGAGATGGAGGTCACGGCCTGAGGGTAGTGCGGCGCATTCGTGTCGTTCAGGACGCGGTTTACGGGTAGAGCCGGCCTTCAGGTCGGCGTCCCAGTCATCATCAATGTGCAGGGGCTTCAGCCCCGGAATTGTGTTGCAAACTGTGCGACTAAAGCAAGCGCTCGCGTCCGCTGTGGACCGTCTCGACGCTGCCAACGTAGGCTCCCCCCGGATGAATGCCGAGGTGTTGCTGATGTTCGTACTCGGCGCCGACCGTGCTTACCTGTACGCTCATCCCGAGCGCGAACTCACTCCTGGAGAAGCGGCGAGATACGAAGAGGTGCTCACCCAGCGCGCGACCGGGATGCCATCGCAGTACATCACCGGGCACCAAGAGTTCTGGGGCCTGGATTTCGTAGTCTCGCCGGCAGTGCTGATTCCGCGTCCCGAGACCGAGCACCTCGTTGAGGTTGTGTTGGAGTTGGCGCACAGAATCCAGCGTCCCAAGCTGGTGGATGTAGGCACAGGCTCGGGTTGCGTCGCACTCGCGCTCGCTCACGAGTTGCCGGACGCCGAAGTCTATGCCGTCGATCTCTCGGCCAAAGCCCTGGAAGTAGCGCGCGCCAATGCCGCCCGGCTGCAACTCGACAAGCGAGTGCGGTTCCTGCGATGTGACGTACTCACGCCGTTACTCGACGGAACCCCCGCTGTCATCCAGAACTCCCATGCTTCTATCCCCACCGAGGACTCCAGTCCGAGTGGAGAGCCTGCCCTGAGCTTGTCGAAGGGGACCGGCTTTTCTGGATTTGGCGATTTCGACTTCGTGGTCAGCAATCCACCTTACGTTGGATTCCATGAGGTCGACAAGGTCCAGAGATCGGTATTCGAGTTCGAGCCAAGGATGGCCGTCTTCGCGGGCTCGCAAGGTATCGATGTGATAGTTCTGCTGATCGAACAGGCACACCGTGCGCTCAAACCCGGTGGATGGCTGGCGCTGGAGATCGGCTATTCCATGCGGGATGAGGTCGTGAATTTGCTAAATCCTCCAATGTGGGGGGATGTCCGCGTCGTGCTTGATCTACAAGGGATTCCGCGGGTGGTAGCCGCAAAGAAGGGGTAGGATTATTTCGCCCAATCGACGCACGTGAGGCCGCGTATTCGCGAGAATTCAGAGAGATTGCTCGTTACCAAGGTCAACCCGTGACGAAGACACTGACCGCCAATGAGCGTGTCATAAGCGCCGATTCGGCTTCCACGTGCTTCGAGGTCAGCCCTAATTTCGCCGGAGACCCGAGCATCCTCTTCGTCAAAATGCAGGACTTCGACTCCCCAGGCTAGGAATGCCCGCAATTGCAGCACATTTTCCTGTAACCTCGAGCCCTTGAATACTCCGTACCAGAGTTCGTGGAGTACAACCGAGGAAATCAACAGGCTCGAACCCTGACGTATCGCCTTTTCGGCCTTGATGCGGACACTATCTGGCTTTCGACGCAGAATAGCTACACACGCATTCGTATCGAGGGAGTAATTCATTCGAAGATTTTGCGTTTAGGAGCTTTCGGCTGATTCCGCCAATCTCCCTCGAAGGCATCGGCAGTTCCATGCCGGTCCATTTCCGCAAACCATTCCCCAACGTTAGCGATGACCGGCTCCAAAATTACCGTATCGCCAACCTTTCGCACGCGAACGCGGTCGCCTTTGAACCGCATCTCCTGAGGCAGACGAACGGCCTGACTGTTGCCGTTGCGAAACAACTTGGCGATTTTCGTCATAAGAGCCATCTCTTCAAGGAGAGTATATATTATGAGTATAGACTATTGCAACGGCGGAAATCGCTCTCGGGGCGACCTTGCCATCGTTCAATCCTGCGAACTCTAAAACGCTCACACCCCTACGAAGCCATGCGACTCCGGTGCAACCGCTGTGTGAGTTATTTACGCCCGAAGAAGATTTGTCGCCTGCTCCTCCGCCAACCGAACACCATCCCAAACAGAAATCCCGCAGCTACCGCGATCGACAAACGCTTGCGGTCCGCAAACGCGATGAAGCGAGTCCCGGCGGGGCCGATTTCCAGCACACCCTTGGGACTGGCTATAATGCCGCCTCCTCCACCTCCGCCGCTCTTCCCGCTCGGCGTGTCAGACCCGGAGGAGCTGTCGCGAGAGAATGCACCACCACCCGCTCCCAGTCCATAGCGAATGCGAGCGACCGGGATCACTGTCTTATCGCCCACCGTAACGGGATCACCAAAGACGCTCTTCACGTTCGCGCTGGTTTGAAATCGGTCGCCCAAAGTTCGCAAAATTTCTACAGGACCATTCATCATGCACCGCCTTGTTTAGATACAACGTTTGGATGCCGGTCTAGTGCCGGAAGTGTCGCACTCCAGTCAACACCATCGCCAGCCCTAGGCGATTCGCCGCGTCAATCACTTCCTGATCGCGCACCGAGCCACCGGGCTGAATGATGGCGGTCGCGCCAGCTTTGGCAATCTCCTCGACGCCGTCAGGGAACGGAAAGAACGCGTCGGACGCGGCCACCGACCCCTTGATCCCAAGCACCGATTTCATGGCTCCGATCTTTGCCGAATCTACCCGGCTCATCTGGCCTGCGCCGACGCCGGTAGTCTGACCGTTGCGGGCATAGAGAATTGCATTGGACTTAACATGCTTGCAAACCTTCCATGCGAACAGCAGGTCACGCATCTCCTGCTCGGTGGGCTTGCGTTCACTTACTACTTTGAGGTCCGCCTCGGCCAGCGGCCGCATGTCATTGTCTTGGAGCAGAACACCGCCAGAGACGTTCTTAAGTACCCACTTCTGCTCCGTGGGAACCACCTCGACCAGGCGGAGATTTTTCTTCGCGGGGAAGATTTCACGTGCGGCGGGATCGAATCGTTCCGCAGCGATCGCTTCCACAAACAGCTTAGCCATCTCAGCCGCCGTCTCGCGGTCGATCGGCCGGTTCACGCCAATTACCCCGCCGAACGCCGACACGGGATCGCACTCCAGCGCGCGCTTATAAGCCTCCGCCAACGTGGCGCCCACAGCGGTTCCACAAGGGTTGGTGTGCTTAATGATGGCGCACACCGGCTCCTCGAATTCTTGCGCCAGGTCCCACGCTGCTTGCAAGTCAACGATGTTGTTGTAGCTGAGTTCCTTGCCCTGCAGCTGCTTACCGTTCGCAATGCCTTTGCCTGATCCGTCGGAGTACAGCGCTGCCTTCTGATGCGGGTTTTCGCCGTAACGCAGATCGAAAGCCTTATGGAAGGTGAGTCGTAGAGTTTCAGGAAAGCCTGCCCCCTTGCCGAGTTCAAACTTTCCGCTGTCGCTCTCGGGACCACCAATGCGCTCGAGAGTGGAAGCGATCGCCGAGTCATAGGCCGCAGTGGTGGCGAATGCTTTCTGAGCCAGGCGCCACTTCGTTTGCAGCGAGAGCGATCCACCAGTGCTCTCCAGTTCTAGTGCAATCGCTTCATAATCAGCCGGTGAGGTAATGATGGCGACATCCTGGAAATTCTTGGCTGCCGAACGAACCATTGATGGACCTCCGATGTCAATGTTCTCGATGATGTCCGCGAACTCGACGCCCGGTTTCGCGGCGGTCTTCTCGAACGGGTAGAGATTCACCACCACCATGTCAATCGGCTGAATGCCGTGCTCGGCTACGGCAGCGACATGCTTTTCATTCTTGCGGACGTGGAGGATGCCGCCGTGCACCTTGGGATGAAGTGTTTTGACCCGTCCATCCAGCATTTCCGGAAAGCCGGTCAGCTCCGAAATGTCTTTCACCGCGATGCCGGACTCGCGCAGCAGCTTGGCTGTACCTCCGGTGGAAATCAGTTCTACGTGCAGCTTTGAGAGTGTGCGTGCAAAGTCGACCAGTCCTGTCTTGTCCGTCACGCTTAGGATTGCTCGCTGAATTCTTGCCATGAATGCCTCTTGCGATTACTCGCCGAACCGCCGCCGGGGGAACGCGATAAGAGTAGGAAATTGATGCCTTTACGTGCTCGTGGATACTGCCGCTATTTCAGGGGGAAGCTTCCTAAAGTCATCAGAAATCAGACTTCGCAGCTGCTTCGCCCCTGATTCTGCGCCCAGTTGTCGGTGCCACTCATTCAGAATAGCGCAACCCACGGCCGCTCGCGCTTCATCGAACTCTTCGAGCCATGCTGAAGCCCATTTCCATAGTGATTGCCGACGACCATGCCGTGCTACGCGAGTCGCTGGCAGCATTGCTGCAATCGCAGGACGACTTCGATGTCGTGGGCATGGCTGCCAATGGGGAGCAGGCTCTCCGATTGGTGCAGGAGCATCGCCCCAACGTCCTTGTGCTTGATCTCTTCATGCCGCAGAGCGATGGCTTTGAAGTGCTGCGCATCCTGGACCGCGCGGGCAATCGTGTGGCTTCCGTGGTGCTGACGGGATCCGATAGCCATAACGATTACGTACGCGTCGTGCGGCTGGGGGCTCGCGGCTTGGTCCTGAAGGGCGATGATCCGCAAAAGTTATTTGCTGCGATTCGAATGGTCGCCGAAGGAGAACTGGCTTTCTCGAATGAAGTAGCGGAGAGCGTGCTAAATGCTATGGCCTCAGATAAACCCGCAGGGCCGCACTCCATGGGCCGCCTCTCCGAGCGCGAGCGCCAAATCTCCTACCTGGTGGCGCGTGGGATGAAAAATCGCGACATCGCGGCAGACTTGAAGATCAGCGAAAACACTGTAAAACGGCACTTGCAGAGTATTTTCTTGAAAACAGGTTCTCGCGACCGTTTGGAGCTGGCCATTCTCACCCTGAGCGAAATGGACAAGGCTGCGTAAAGAGGAGATAGGCGCGCGCTGCGATTCTATAACTAGCCGCTACTTACCTGCGCCCGACGCCATCTTCTTGACCATCGCGATCACCAGCTTGCGATCGCTGTCGTTCAAGTTGGGTGAGTAGCGTCGAATCTGGGTGAGGAAACGGACCTCATCCTCGGCCAAATGAGGCACGTTTTTGTTGCCATTCTCACCGGACCCGCCACTGAAGAAATGAGCCAGCGGGATTTCCATCGCTGTCGCAATTTTAGCTAGCGTCTCCAGCGAAGGAATGGTGTGGCCGTTTTCGACCCGCGACAGGTAGCAGCGCAACAAACCAGTTCGCTTCTCGATGTCGCCCTGAGACATGCTCTTCTGCAGCCGGAAATTGCGGATGGTTTCGCCGATGTTCATGTGGGATTCGTTCCTAGAAGAAAGCGGCCATGGTGTTGACTGCATAGTAATCAGGGGGCAAGCTGCTGGCAAGTGAAATCTTACCTGTTGGCGCAATTCTTTCGGGCTGAAACCCGATCGAAAGGGACCAAGGCGCTTATCGGCCACCTTATCTGCGTTCCTCGAAGAAATTGGTTGAAACTTACTTCTCGAGCAAAACTATAACGCGAGTTCCATGTATAAGAGTCCGTCGACCCTCTCCACAGGGAAGATCTCTTTAAAACCCAGATTGCGGTACATCTCGAGCGCGGCTTGCATAGTCGGAGGATGAGTGTCGAGGCGAAGGCGCCGGTAACCGAGAGCCCGCGCCTCCTGCAGAACGCGCTCAGCCAACGCTCGGCCTAATTCTCTGCCACGGAAGAGCGGCCTCACGTAGAGCCGCTTCATTTCACAAGCGTTTTCCAGCGGAAACGGACGCAGCCCGGCACACCCAACCGGCTGGCCCGCCACCGTGGCCAGCAGCAGTTTACCGAGAGGAGGACCGTACACCCCTGGCAGTGCGGACAATTCCGAATCAAGAAAGCGGTACTGCAAAGGTAACTCGGCTTGATATTGCCGAAATAGTTGTCGCACCTGCTCGATTTGCTCTGCAGTAGTCGCTTCTACAATCTCACTCACGACGCATGCCATCCTAGGGCACTCTCAGAATTGGTGTAGACAGGGTAGAGCCAGCCTTCAGGCTGGCGTCAAAGATCGCCCACACTACAAGGCTTGAGCCGCTGCGGGCATGTTCCATGACCGCAGCGGCTCAAGCAATTCCTATATCCGTAGCGAACGCGGCGCTGAAAGCGCCGCTCTACCCGTACTCGCCGGACCGCAGCAATTCTGACAACGCTTAGCTGTGCCTCATCCCATCAGGATGCCGCCATTGACCTTCAATACCTCGCCGGTGATATAGCCGGCTTCTTCCGATGCGAGAAATTTCACCGCGTGCGCCACGTCGAGGTCGGTTCCACCGTGTCCCAGCGGAATGTTCTTCAAAATGTTCTCTTTCAATTCGTCGGGGAGTACCGCGGTCATTGCGGTCTCAATGAATCCCGGCGCGACGGCATTGACGGTAATGTTGCGCGAACCCACCTCGCGCGCCACCGCCATGGTCAGTCCAATCAGCCCCGCCTTCGAGGAAGAGTAGTTGGCCTGCCCCACCTGGCCAATTTGGCCAAAGATGCTGCTGACGTTGATGATGCGTCCCCAGCGCTGTTTCAGCATGGAGCCGATCACCGCCTGGATCAGTAGAAACGGGGCGGTCAGGTTGGTATTGATGACGTCGTCCCAGTCGGCGCGCTTCATCCGCATGATCAACTGATCACGCGTGACTCCAGCATTGTTCACCAGGATGTCGATCTTGCCGAAGCGTGTAATAGCGGCTTTCACTCCGGCCTTGATCTCCTCTTCCTTGACGACGTCCATCTTAAAGACCGCAGCCTCGCCGCCCTTGCCGCCGATCTCGTGGGCTAGCTGCTCCAGCTTTTCCTGATTGCGCGCGCACAGTGCGACTTTGGCCCCCGCCTCCGCAAGAACCAGCGCGCAGGCGCGTCCGATCCCCTGCGACGCCCCGGTGACGAGCGCGACCCGGCCTTCCACTCCTGCCATGAAGCCTCCCCGTTAAGGCAAAGCTGGATTATAACCACCACCGCTGAACGGAGCGGATTTCGATCCGATCGAAGAGAGTCGGAGAAGTTCGTCACGGAATACGTGAGTGAGAGCCGATAATTGAGTTGTCATCACGAACCGCCCTTAGGCGGTGAGGGATCTGCTGCTTACCCCAGCGTCGTGGAAGCCGCAAACAACAGCAGATTCCTCGCTTCGCTCGTAATGACAATTCCACACTACCGCAGCCGCTCCGGTGCCCAGAATAGGACCTTCAGCTCGCGCGCAAAATAGACAAGTTCCGGCTGCGGCGGAAGCTGTACGCCTGCCGGCTGAGCCATGGTGTTCTGCTCCACTTCAACCGTAGCTTGCTGCAAGTCCCAGGGCAGATGATGAATGTCTCCGCGATAGAACCGTTTGCGACTGAATGTGTAAAGGCAATAACGTTCGGTCAGGAAGTGCTCAATCGAGCCCGGTCGTGCATGGAACGTCTCGGACGCGGGGCCGTAGGAGCAGCGGAATTCCGCGGGCTTGGGGCCGTGCTGCCGCTTGGAAACGTAGTCGATCCTCGGGCCGCCCTGCCCTTTCACCTTCATTGACGCCTGCCAATAGGGGAGGCGGTAAAACAGTCGCGCTCCCCAAACCGCCGACAAGTTGCTGGCGTCGAGGCTGAAGAAATACACACCGGGCTTGCCATCGTAGGTCACATAGGTCCGCGCGTTGATCTCGGAGAAATGTGAGAGCCACGGCAGAGATGGAACTCCCGGCGGACGCAGATGATTGATCCAAAAGGGGGTAACCGTGACCCAAGCGCGTTGCGCGTAGGTATCGAGGGTCAGCACATCGGGAACTAGCGGACGGAGGGCTGTTGGCGCCACCGGATAGTGCAGAAAAAGCAAGTCATTCCAGCGCTGCGTCATGATCCAAGGCGCCATGGGGGCGGGCCAGGGCCGATGTGCGGTGGCAAAAAGAATGGAATCGGCGCCCACCCATTGCGTCCGTGTTTCTTCTTGTCCCGAGGATCCGCCGGCGGTGGAAGAGGGAGTGCGCACCTGAATGCTATGGCTGGCCGGCAGGGGCCTGGTTCAGAGCCAGCGAGGCATTGGGCGGCTGGGCCTGATATTGCCGATGAAATACGTCGACCACCGCGCGTCCTATGAAGCGGGCCTGCGCTGTGCTGTGCAAATGGACGGGCAGGGTGTAGCGATCCACATCCGCATAATCCTGCACGAACTCAATCTTGCGCACAAAAAATGATGGGGACTTGACGACCATCCCCTCCGACCGTACCAAGCTTCCCGTCGAAGAATCCAGATAGATGCGTCCTTTGAACAGTCCCGCCCGCTTGTGACGAGGCTTAACCTGGAAAACGTGGACCATGCGCCCGTCCAAGTCTTGATCTCCCTTGTAGGAAAACTTGTAGTTCGCCCCAGTAATCGCCTCCTGCGCCGGATCACCCTTAGTCACATAGTCAACTTCCGACTGAAGCAGACGGACAATCACGTTGTTCTTAACGAAGGCATCGCCGGTGAAACGGAGCGGTTTGAAGCTGAGGGAGCGTGGCGCCACAAAAGAACGCTGCAGCTCGAAAGCTCCGCGCTGCGAGCTGTCCGGCAATTCGGCCATCACTAGGGTTTGGTCGGTATACGAAGGCAACCCTGCGTTCTGTTGCCCATTCCGGCTTTGAAACGCTTGCAGTGCGACCTCTGGTCCCATGACTGAGGACTGCACACGCGGAACGGAGATCCCCTTGCTGGTGGCTGACGGGAGGGAGGCTTCGTTGCTAGTCCCGAGACTCGACGCCGCGGCGGAAGGCCCAAACTGCGGCCCTTGAGCGAATCCTAGAACCGGAACACCCGCTAAAAGAACGATTGCCAGATACTTACTTGCGTTCTTCAATATCGTCCTTGCAATTAAGAAATAGAAACTGATTGTACCTTGTACTTATCGGCGGCGCTCTCGGAATAATTGCGCACCAACGAGGACTTTTCTGCGGTTTCCACAGGTGTCCCGGTTGCCCACAAATTCCATACCGCATATGATTCACGGCAATGCCATCAAGTTCCAAACCAAAGGTCGATACTAATCAGGTTCCTCACCACCACGAGCCAAGCACCCAGGTCTATGCCGTTCACGGGGCCGACCCCGAAGTATTGGCCTATGGCATGGCAAAATATTCGCGCTCAGCACTTTCCATGCGCGAATCGTTGGCCGAACTGAATGAGCAAAAAGCCGAAAAGTTCCTCAACACCTTCTATTTTCAGTACGGACATCGGAGCATCGCAGATTTGGCCCACGTGGCTTTCGCCGTCGAACGCTTGTCGATTCTTGCCGCGACAATAGCCGTCGACGAGCCGCGCTGGGATGGACAAGAACGTTCCACCCGCTATCAGGATTTCCAGAAGAGTGGATACTATGTTCCCGATTTTGCCGAGAATGCCGGGGCCCGCGCCCTCTACCGCGAGACCATCGATCTGCTCTTCGCTGAATATCGTCACTTCTCCGACGAGATGTTCCGGTATCTGCGCGATCGCACAGCTAAGCCTGACGAAATGAAGCTAGAGGCCTACGAACGGACTTTGCGGGCCCGCGCTTTCGATATTTCTCGATATCTGTTGCCGCTGGCGACGAACACCTCGCTCGGCCAGATCGTCAGCGCTCGTACTTTGGAGACCCAGGTGTCGCGATTGTTGTCGGATCCGCACGCCGAGGTCCGGCGACTTGGAGAGTTGCTGAAACAAGCCGCGCGTGATGCCTCCTACAACGTAAGCCAGGCCAGTGCGCACGATCTGGTGGAGGAGATCCAGCGCGAGTGTCCCTCGCTTGCCGAGCGGGCCAGTGAATTTCTGTTGCGCGAGGTCCGGGTAGCGCCGACATTGATGAAGTATGCCGAGCCCAGCCCATACCAGATCGAGACCCGTCGCGACTTGACCGCGGCGGCGGCGGATCTGCTCGCATCGAGTGCAATTCAGCCTGCGTCTCTGGTCGATCTGCTGGATAACGATCCGTTGGAGATCGAACTCGCTACGACCTTGCTCTATCAGTACTCACACTATTCATATCGGCAGATTCGCGAGGTTGTAGACGCCCTTCCGGAATCCCAGCGGCGCGAGATCATCGAGCTAGGTCTGCGCCATCGTGGGCGCCACGACGAGGTTTCGCGCGCCTACCGTGGGGGCCAGCAATTCCGCTTCGACATCCTGATGGACATCGGCGGCTTTCGTGATATGCACCGCCACCGCCGCTGCGTACAGATCGTGCAAGGCTACACGACTGCGCACAGCTACGACGCGCCCCAGGAGATCGATTCGGCTGGTATGACTAAGCGCTACGATTCGGTGATGGAGCGCGCGCGGGATGCCGTCGCTCAACTGGCCGCGCGCGATGTGGACGGGGCGGAAGAGCAATCGCAATATGTCATTCCGCTGGCTTTTCGTAAGCGTACGCTCTTCAAGATGGATTTGTCCGAGGCGATCTACATCACCGAACTGCGCACCGGCGCGGCGGGTCACTTCTCCTATCGCAACGTGGCGTATGCGATGTATGAGGCGGTGGCGCAGCGCTATCCCGCGCTGGCGAAATACTTCCGCGTCACCGACGTTCGCGAGCCAGTAGACTTACTGAAGCGTTGATCCTTCGTCGCGATATTTCCGCAACCAAGCTCCGGCCGCAGCGCGACGAGGCCGTCAACCAGATTACTTCCGTGTAGCTCGTGACGTAGGAGCAATCGGGCTCGGCAACCATCACTGCCTCAGCGGCAAGCCCGTCAACACCGCCTGCTGCCGTACGATCAGTGACTCAATGCCACTTCTTGCCAGCGACATCATCTTGGCCAATTGGGCATCGTCAAAGGGGCGGTGTTCGGCCGTGGCCTGCACCTCGACTATCTTCTTGCTACCGGTGATCACCAGATTCATATCTACGTCGGCGCGCGCGTCCTCTTCGTAGCAGAGATCGAGCATGATCTCGCCGTCCACGATGCCGACGCTGGTGGCGGCAATGTAGTCGCGGATAGGCGCGACGGTCAGCGTACCCGACTCAATCATGCGGCGCATCGCCAATCCCATCGCGACGAACGCTCCGGTAATCGAGGCCGTGCGCGTGCCACCGTCGGCCTGGATAACGTCGCAGTCGAGGAAAATGGTGCGCTCGCCCAGGGTTTCCATGTCGGTCACGGCGCGCAGCGAGCGGCCAATCAGCCGCTGGATCTCGTGGGTGCGTCCACTCGGGCGCCCTTTGCTGACCTCGCGGGGTGTGCGGGTCAGCGTGGAGCGGGGCAACATACCGTATTCGCTGGTCACCCAACCCTTGCCGCGATTGCGTAGAAATTGCGGCACCGAATCTTCGATGGTCGCGGTGCAGATAACGCGGGTGTTACCAAGCTCGATCAGGCACGAGCCTTCGGCAGTAGAGATGAAGTTAGGGACGATGTTGACCGGCCGCATCTGCTCAGGAGAACGATTATCAGAGCGATAAACCATAAGCGGCGATTGTACGTGAAGCAGCTGTCAGCTATCAGCCGTCAGCTGTCGGCTGCTCGCTCTTAGCTCTTAGCCTCTAGCTCTTAGCTCGCAGTCGTCAGCGATCAGCATTCAGCACTGTGCACTAAGTATCTCGAGTGGTCCGCACCTCTGTTGTCATGCTGAGCGGAGGCGGCGACGGGTTTCGCCGCCGGAGTCGAAGCACCCCTATATCTGGGAGGATCGTCGTCACCGCGTGCGTGGCGCGAGCTGTCCGCCCAAACCCACATGTTCTAAACCGCCCCACTTCCGTCAGAAAATCCAGCGCCGCAGGCGCGGCAGAGCTTGGCCCAGCATGGAGCCGCAGGCGGAGTGCTGGGCAACGCGGAATATCGAGCCGAGTCCCTTCAGGGACGGCACGGTCGTTACATAGACTTTGTGATGCCAACGGGATGGCTCATTCCCCCAAGTCAACATGCTCGACGTTGTCCACTTGCCGGCCAAGGAAGCGCGTGGCCAGCCGTTTGAACTTTTCGGTTGAGTCAGTGACATAGAAGCGGAATGTGCGGTGCTCGGAGGGCGGGATTTTAGCGTCGATAGGGGTCCTTCGACTTCGTTCAGGATGACAAACCCAATCCTCCCGAATCATTTTTTTCACCACCCGCGCGGTGGACTCGGCGGAGTCCACAATCTGCATGTGCTCGGGTACGATGCGACGCAGCAGGGGTGCGATGAGCGGATAGTGCGTGCATGCGAGCACCAGAACATCGGCACGCTCCGGCGCTTGCTGAAGCGCCTCGCCGAGATAAATCCTGGCGACCTGCTCGGTCACAGGATGCTCGATCCATCCTTCTTCGACCAATGGCACGAAAAGCGGACAAGCTTTTTCATGGGCCGCCAGCCCATGTCGCTGCAGTGCGTCGCGGTAGGCGTGGCTGCTAACGGTGGCTTCGGTGGCGATCACAATAGCCGCGCGGCTCTTGCTCACTTTGGCGGCCATGGCCGCCCCGGGTTCCACCACTCCCACGACCGGCAGGTGTGCAGCGTCCTTGATGAGAGGAAATGCAAGGGCGGTCGCCGTGTTGCAGGCTATCACCAGCAGATCGATATTCTGCGCTTCGAGGAAGCGGGTGGCCGCGATTGCGTAAAGCGTGACGGTTTCCGCTGACTTGGTGCCGTAAGGCAGGCGAGCCGTGTCGCCGAAATAGAAGTAGTGCGCGGGCAACTGCTCGGCCATGGCCTTCAGCACGGTAAGGCCGCCGACGCCCGAGTCGAAAACGCCAATGCGCGGTAAGGTCACTGCAAATCCTTTACGACCTGGCCAATATTGCTGGCTTCATAGAATCGGCGCAAGTCGGCATGTCCTGCGAGGGTTTCGCGCTCCTGTCCATTAACCAGGATCTTGACCCGTTGGATTTTGCCGTCGTTGGCGTTCAGTGTGACCACGATGGAGGCGACGGTGAGCTCTTCGGCGAGCACGCCAGATGGATGCGCCTCAGCGAATGCGGTGTTCGTGTCCACGATGGCGGTGTCGTCTCCCAGTAAATAAACATCGCGGACGTCCGCATCAGCGCCGATGGGATGTGGTGACGAGGATTGCAAATACTGTCCGAAAAGGGCGCGCAGCACCGCACGGTCCCGCTCCGTGCGTTCTGCTGGCAAGGTTACATTCACTTGCGCCCGGCGCAGTGTTCCATCGCTATCGGACGCGATATAAAGCGTGACCGGAGTAGGCGGCCCATTGGACGGCGGAGCGAGAGCTTGTTGCTGTTGTGCTGCGAGTTGCTCATCGCGGGCCACCTTTCGTTTTAAGTGCAGGGCATAGAGCGCGAGGCCAAGAGCGATCACCGCCAAAACCGCGAACATCACCAACACTCGCCGAGTCATGGTCGCACCTGCGGAAGTTTGCTGCGAACTGCGGCGACACCGGCGGCGATCGATTGCGCAACTTGCTCCTGATATGACGCACTCGCGATTTCGTCTACGTTGCCCGTAGGAGGCGCGATTTCAACGGCAATGGCAGGAGCGGCTATGTTGTTCATGGGACGAAGCGGCGCCAGCAGAGTGGTATTGGGTAGCTTGCGAGATTCAAGTTCCGCCGCCACTGAGCCCGCGACCGAACCACTTAAATCCAGAAAAGCCGCCTGCGCGGTGTCCCACGGCAGAAATCCCTGCGGCGACACGTTGGCCGCCGGCAGCAGCGACGTGAATACGTGGACGCCCTGCCCGGTATTGGCGGCATGTAATGCGATGTAGAGTGCAGGGCGCGCCGCGTTCGCCGATGTGGCGCGCTGGTCGAGCGTAATTGCTACGTCAGAGTTGCGCAGCAGGCCGGCAGCAATGCCGCGATTCTGGAGCTCATGCTGTACTCGCCTCGCCAGTGCCAGCACAACATCTTTCTCCGGAAGAGAAGGGGTGATGGCCGCTCCGATGTCGCTGCCGCCGTGCGCTGGATCGATCAGCACAAAGAAGCGTGGCGCTGCGGGCTGCCGCGGCTGTGGCGCGGGAGTTGGCGCGGCTGGAGCCGGCGGGGTTGCCGGCGCTTCTTGTGCCACGGGGGCGGGAGGTGGAGCGCCGGTGATGATGATGGTCTTGCCTCCGTCGGCGAAGCTCGCCATCATGGCAGCCGTTCCAGTCACATCGAGTTCGGCCAGGCCATCGTGCTCCGAAAAACTCACTCCCGTGATCAATGGGTCGCTGTAAGGGATAACTTCAGGACCGGTGGAAACCAGTGGTTCACGGCGAAATGTGAGGCGTACACGGCCGGGCTCGGTAGCGATAGATGGATTAACCGGGGAAGAGAAGCCCAACAGCAACCGCGAAGGGTTGTCCTTGTGCAGTTCCAGCGTGTAGCGCACCTGAACATTGCCGATGAACAGACGTCGCTGCGCCGGGTGTAATTCGGTGTCGGTGGTGAGCAGCTTCGAAGCCAGATCGCTGACGACGGACAGCGGAACATAGCCTCGGCCATTCTGAAGAACGAAATTTGCCGGCAGTTTGTAACCGTTCCCCCGAACTTTGCCTTTCTCTTTACCGTCGGTGAATTGCAACTCCAGAGGACGGCCACCGGGCGGCGTGAAGTGTAGCTTGTACTTCTTGCCATCGACCCGGGCATCCACCGAACCCAGCGGCTCAAACAACTCGACCAGTCCGGCATAAGGCTGGCCGCTCACCTCCAGCAACGGCACCGAGTAAGTGGTCTGGGGAGAATAGACGGTGAGCTGATTTACTCCAGGCGATTGCGCGTGAACGCTGGCGTAGTGGGTTAGAAGAGCTGCAGACAGGAGAGCCGTCGCGGCGATGGTCGCCAAGGTCAACCGCGATCCGCGGCTGGAAAGCGCCAATCTAGTGTCCTCCCGATGCCGATCCCTGCGCGGCCTCCTTCAGCGAATAGATGGTCAGGCCGCTCAGCATCTTGGGATAAAAATCCGTGGACTTTTGCGGCAATACTTCGCCGGCAAACGCAACCTCGCGCATCTGCTGGATCCGGACTGGATTGATGATGAATGCAACGTTGGCGCCGTTTCGCACTTCTTGGATCGCGTCGTTGGCATCACGCACATATTTCAGGTGCTTCTGCTCGCGAATGTCTGCCTCTGACATCCCAAGGGCGTCCTCCAGCACCAGTTTGTGCAGCTGTACGACATCCAATGCGCGCTGACGCTCCGATAGTCCCTCGAGATTCTTCGAGTGCTGTTGTGCCCGAGAACGCAGCAGGAAGCCGCCACACGAGGCGACGGCCAGCAAAGCAGTAGCACCTTTGCCAGCTTGATACAACCGCTCCAAGGCGGGGGCGGCGTCGGTTAGCGGTCCCAGGTTCTCGACTTCGAAATTCTCCTGCAGCTTTGCGCCTATTTTGGCAATGTCAAAGCCTTCCATCCCGAACACTACCCGATGGGTTGGCAGAACCACCAGGCCGGGAGCATCCATGTTAACGAAGGTCATCATCACCCGTTCGTACGGCGCTTCCAGATCAGGCTTGCCCTGGTTCCGCATTTCGTTCCGATAAGTAAGCGCCGTCTCGTAGCGATGGTGGCCGTCAGCAATGATCAGCTTCTTGTCGGCCATCTTCGCCTGCACTATTCGGATGACGGTGGGGTCGGAGACTTTCCACAATCGGTGTAGCACATCGTATTGGTCGCGCATCTCAACGGCTGGTGGACCACTCTGCATCAGAGCACTGTCAATCTCTCTCGCTGGATCGCTGTACAGCATGAAAATCTGCCCGCAATGCGCTTGCGTGGCTCGCAATAGGTTGAGCCGATCAGCCTTAGGCTTGCTGAGTGTCTGCTCGTGACGGTAGATGACCTTTTTGTCGTAGTCCTCTACCTGACCCAGAGCGATGAACCCGCGGCGCTCGGCAGTCGCGCCCGAAGCGTCACCGGGAACCTTGAAAGTTTGAGTGTAGAGGTAAAGGCTGGGTTTCGGGTCGGGCACCAGAACGCCCTCCGCCCGCCATTGCCGCAACGAAGCAGCCGCTCGGGTGTAGACGTTCTCACGGCCATTGTCATCGGCCTGCGGCTTGCCAAGAATCACGCGCACCAGATTGTACGGACTGGCCGCGTAATACTCGTCCTGCAGGGCCGGGGTGATCTTGTCGTACGGCTGGGTTACAACTTGGGCGGGTGACACCTTGGAAGGGTCATACCGTAGGGCTTGGAAGGGAAAAATATCTGCCATGAGAGCTCCGCCTCCCCCAATAATTTGAAATCTTAGTAATAGAAAAAAGTGTTCGAGAGGCACCACGATTGTAGCAGTTCAACAAAAGGAAACCCGAACCGCTAAAGCCACATCAAACCAGTTAGCGTGGCGTTTTGGGCGGTTGCCCAGAAGTTATCTGACATCCGCAAGCTGTGATAACATTCACCCCACAGTCCAGAGGATCCTATGGCCCGCGGTGGCAGTTCGGGGTTCGGGTCACGTCGCTCGACGCTTCGGTGCCCGTTTCATCTTGAATGGTCGGGACGTTTTTCCAGGCGGCCCGTCCAAACTTTAGTGTGTCTTGTCAAGAATCTCGTTCTGTTGCTGGTATTGTCCTGCCTGGCTGGCTGGTTGGTTGTTCCCGCCTACACCCAGGATGAGGATCAAAACGTACACCTCGTTCCTCACGAGGTTAAGAAACCAGACGTGGTTCCGAATGCCGGAATTGCCGTGCCGCCGGGCGTAATTGTCGACCCCAGCCTGAAGACCCACACCAAGCCACTTCGCAAGGATGTCGACCTTGTGCTGGTACCGGTGACCGTCACAGATCCCATGAACCGACTGGTAACGGGGTTGGAGAAAGAGAATTTCCAGCTTACCGATAGTGGAAAGCCGCAAGAAATCAAGCACTTCTCCAGCGAAGACGCCCCTATTTCTCTGGGTGTTATTTTCGATATCAGCGGCTCGATGGCCGACAAGATTGACAAGTCGCGCGAGGCGGTAGTCGAGTTCTTCCGCACGGCCAATCCGCAAGATGAGTTTTTCCTGATCACCTTTTCGGAAAAACCTGAAGTGCTGGTCGATTTCACTTCCTCGGTCGAAGACATCCAAAGCAAGTTGGTGTATGCCGTGCCCAAGGGCAGGACCGCACTGCTGGACGCCATCTACCTGGGCATGAATCGCATGCGCAAGAGCACACTATGAGCGGAAGGCGCTTTTGATCATCTCCGACGGCGGCGACAACCATAGCCGGTACACCGAGGGCGAGATTAAGTCGATGGTGCGGGAAGCCGACGTTCAGATCTACGGCATCGGACTGTTTGACCTAAGTTTCAAGACGCCAGAAGAACGCGAAGGGCCCGCCTTGCTCAGCGATGTGACCGAAGTGACTGGAGGAAGGACCTTTACCATCAGCTCTCCGAACGAACTGGCGGATGTTGCCACAAAGATTGGCATCGAGCTGCGCAACCAATATGTGCTCGGATACCGTCCAACCAATCCGGTACGAGATGGCAAGTGGCGGAAGATCAAGGTGAAACTGAATCCTCCGAAAGGCCTGCCGCCTCTGCACGTATACGCTAAAACGGGATACTATGCACCAACGGAATAGATGCTGCCATTCGTTCGGAATGCTCCTTGGATTAGTTCTGTGGTCGGGAATCTGGATGGTGGCTCAGAATCCGCCCGCTCCGGCTGGTAGCGCCACCAGCCAGCAAACCGCGCCCTCCGCGCAGAATTCGCCAGCACAAGCACCAGCGACAAACGTTCCGGCCCGGAGTGGCGAGCAGCAGGCTGCTCCCATTCCGCAAGCGCCGAACCAGCCCGGGGACACGGTGCAGGTCCCGCAGCAAGGCGAAGCTCCTGAAGAACAGCAGGGCGACGTCTTTGTTTTCAAAAAGGAAGTTGACGAGGTCACCTTGCATGCCACCGTGGTTGACGATCACAATCGCCTGATCACGAATCTGGCGAAGAACGATTTCACAGTCTTCGAGGACGGCAAGCCCCAGAAAATTACCTCATTCCGCAGCGAGGATATTCCAGTCGCGATGGGAGTCGTCATTGATAATTCTGGGTCCATGCGCGAGAAGCGTCCGGCAGTAAATGCCGCGGCCATTAACCTGGTGCAGTCCAGCAACCCTCAGGACCAGGTCTTTATTGTGAACTTCAACGAAGAGTATTTTCTCGACCAGGATTACACCGCCAAGATTCCGAAGCTGAAGGATGCGCTGGAACGCATTGAATCGCGGGGCGGCACCGCGCTCTACGACGCAGTGGTTGCCTCTGCCGACCACTTGAAGAAGAGTGGTGCGCTGGAAAAGAAGGTACTTTTGGTAGTGACCGATGGCGAAGACAATGCCAGCCGTGAGTCGCTGGAGCAGGCATTGCGCCGTTTGGAAGAGAAGAATGGCCCAACGATTTATACCATTGGATTGCTCGGGGATGAACATGCCAAGCGGGCGCGTCGGGCACTTCGCGAAATGGCCGAGGACACGGGAGGCGTCGCGTTCTTTCCCAAAGACCTAAGCGAGGTGCAGGCGATCACCTCGCAAATCGCTCACGATATCCGCAATCAATATACCATCGGATACAAGCCCAGTACCCCGCAGAGTGCTGGCGGCTATCGCACAGTGAAGGTTGAGGCGCAGGCACGGGGTTACAAGAAGCTTCAGGTCCGCACGCGTAGCGGATACTACGCGGGCCAGCAACGCGCTGCGGTAACCGATCAGGGCGGCACTAAGTAACGGTCGGCAGCGAGCGCACCGTCTCCGGTCTCCTATTTCAAGGTCGCCCGTCAGTACAGGGTGAGCGCACTTTTGCATGACAACCCTTTACATGAGACCTATACTCTACAGTAAGAACGTGTTAACGATTGGATTCGTATGATTCACAAAGCCAAAGATCTCTCCCCAGAGCAGAAGATCGTCGTCGAAAGCCTGCTGGGACGCCCGGTTGCTGAATACGAGGCTATCAGTATCCGGGCGGTCGCCTCTGCTTCTGCCCCGGAGTGGCTTCAAGAGTCTTGGGAGAGTGCGAAGCGCTTAGGCGTCGATCAACTCTCGAGGGAAGAGATCGATGCGGAAATCGATGCTACACGCCAGGCGCGGCGTAATCGCCAGCAGCCCGTGGAGCAATGATCCGGATTGTTCTCGATACCAATGTCCTGATTTCGGCGCTGCTCAGCTCACAAGGACCGCCCGCGCAGGTATTTCTGATGATCCTCCTTGATCCGGATGCGCAGCTCTGCGTGAGCGGCGACATCTACGCGGAGTATGAAGAAGTAATCCGCCGCTCACGCTTTAAGCGGAGTACAAGTGAAATTGAAGCTACGCTCCGCACCATTCGTGAGCGGGGACTCTGGGTCAAGCCAGCCGAACGGGTTCGCGCCTGTTCCGATCCCGCCGATGATATCTTTCTGGAGTGCGCCCAAGCTGCGGCCGCGCATTACTTGGTGACCGGAAACACAAAACACTTTCCGGCTGCCTGGGCTGGCGCGCGTATTGTCACTCCTCGCCAGTTTCTTGACGCTATTTCGTGAAGGGATCCCTCGCGTTGACCGACTGATTCCGATTCGCGTACGCTTAATGGTTCGTGCTTAGGTGCTCATGAAGATTGCTGAAATGGCCTCCCTGCGAGTTGCCGAAGACATTACAGAACTGGTCGGCGAAACTCCAATCCTTCATCTTCGAAAAGTAGTTCCACCGAACGTTGCCGACATCTATGCCAAGCTCGAATATCTGAATCCGGGCGGCAGCATCAAAGACCGCGCCGCACTGGGCATGATCCTCAAGGCAGAGGAAGCCGGCTTGCTGCAGCAAGGCGCGACCATCTTTGAGGCGACGGCGGGCAATACCGGTGTTGGCCTGGCGCTGATCGGCTCGGGTCGGGGATACAAAACCGTGCTGGCCGTTCCCGAAGGCTTTTCGCAAGAGAAGGTCACCCTCATGGAAGCGCTGGGCGCGGAGGTGATTCGCACTCCGCATGAAGACGGCATGGAGGGCGCCATCAGCTATGTGAAAGAACGTGCCGCCAAAACGGCCAACTCGTTCGTCGCCGGTCAATTCGAGAACCAGGCAAATCCTGACTTCCACTACGAGACAACCGCACGCGAATTGTACGAGCAGATGGGCGGGCAGATTGACGCGGTGGTGATCGGCTCCGGCACCGGCGGGACCTTTACCGGGGTTGCGCGTTACTTGAAGGAGCGCAATCCGAGAGCGCTGGCGATCGTGATCGAGACCCAGGGTTCGGTGTTGGGAGGAGGGTCAAAGGGCGAGCACGAAGTAGAAGGCATCGGAGCAAGCTTCATCCCCAAGACCTGCGATCTTTCCCTGGCGGACGAGGTCATCGCCGTCAGCGATCATGACGCGTTCGACATGGTGAAGAAGCTGGCTGCGATTGAGGGTGTTCTGGCGGGCTCGAGCGCCGGCGCGGCGGTGTTTGGTGCGATCGAAATCGCGCGACGACTGGGCCCAGGCAGGCGCGTAGCGACGATCATTCCTGATTCCGCCGAGCGCTACCTGTCGAAAGACATCTTTCACTTTAATGAGAAAGACTGATTCGCCAGGGAGGTGCGGAGAGCACCGAGATAGCTATGGGCGAAATCAAATGTCAGCTTGGCCAAAATCCTGGGCAGCAACGGGATCAAGCCGGTGATTTTGTTGGAGGCAAGGTGCGTGGAAACATTTTGAACATTGCTGGGGACGTGCATAATAACTCTCGTGGCCCATTCGAGCGAATTCCAACAAAAGCTGTTCTTTCCGTGCCCTCCGTGCCTCCGTGGTGAACTGATTTTTTATGCCTAAACAGAAGGCTCCCGGCTTTTCCACTCGCGCTATCCACGTTGGTAATGACCCTGACGCATCCACCGGAGCCGTCGCTCCCCCTATCTTTGCCACTTCGACATATGCTCAGGAAGAGCTGGGCATAACCAAGGGCTACGATTACTCGCGAGCTGGCAATCCCACACGTACCCGATTGGAACAAAACCTCGCCTCGCTCGAGGGCGGCATCGCTGCGCCCGTGTTTGCTAGTGGGATGGCTGCGGTCGGCGCGCTGTGTCAGTTGATGAAGTCAGGTGACCACGTCGTCGCCTCTAACAATCTTTATGGTGGCGTGCCGCGGCTGTTCAACCAGCTCATGGTGAATTTTGGTCTGGAATTTACGTACGTCGACACCACGGACCCGCGCAATGTCGAGCGCGCCATCCGCAAGAACACGCGCTATGTTTACATCGAGACACCAACTAATCCGCTGATGGGCCTCACCGACATCGCGGCGGTCAGCGAGATCGCGCACAAGCGCGGTTGCCAGGTCGTGGTTGACAACACCTTCATGTCGCCTTATTTTCAGCGGCCCATCAAGTTTGGCGCGGATATGGTGCTGCACTCGACCACGAAGTTTCTCAACGGCCACAGCGACGGACTGGGTGGAGTTCTAGTGTGCACCACAAAAGAGCAGGCGGAGAAGCTGGCGTTCATTCAAAAGGCTGCGGGCGCCATCATGTCGCCGTTTGAGTGCTGGCTGGTACTGCGCGGAGTGAAGACACTGGCCATTCGCATGAAACAGCACGACGAAAGCGGACGTGTAATGGCCGATTATCTCAGCTGCCATCGCAAGGTGAAGCAGGTCTTCTATCCCGGGTTGAAGAGCCATCCGCAGTACGAACTGGCGTGCCGGCAGATGTCAGGCTTCGGCTCGATGATCACGTTTGAGACTGGCTCGCTCAGCAATGCCAAGCGGCTGCTGAAGCGGGTGCGAGTGTGCACCATGGGCGAATCACTGGGCGGAGTCGAGACGCTCATCTCGCATCCGGCAAGCATGACGCATGCAGCTATCGGGAAGAAAGGTCGCAAGGCCATCGGTCTGACCGATGGAATGGTGAGGATTTCTGTGGGAATCGAGGATGTCGAGGACCTGATTGCGGACTTAGAACAGGCGCTGGCCGAGATCTGACCGACGGTTGGCCGCCAGTGTTCAGCCTCTAGACATCAGCGGCTCAGTGACGTGGGACGCTATCCGCCAGAGCACGAAAGCGAAGCCTGCGGCGGCAAGGACACATGCGACCCAGAATGGCGGATAGAGTGGCCCCATGAAGGTGGCTAAGCCCGTGGGCCGTGGCGGCGTCAGCCACGCATAAAGCGCGGCATTGAAGAGAACGTGGCACGTCGTGGCGATAACTGCCAGCCTCGGGCTAAGCGCCCAAAAGGCCAAGGTCCCTCCGGCGAAAGCTGCGACCTCAGTGAAATAACATCCTTGGTGGGCCAACGTAGACCCGGGTCCAAACATCAACAAACACCAACCTGCCAGCGTGATTGCAGTACACAACCAGAGCCGGCAGGCTTGCCGAAACTCCGGTGAGTGCCTCCTCCTGAGTAGGACACACGGCAATACTGCCAGCGGGGCCACGCCGATGATGTCGATGGACGAGAACCAATGGAGAAACATTGAGTTTCGCAGGAATGCCACGGCTTCCGCTCGCTCCATCCGGTTACCGACGAAGGAAGACTGGATTAAGGTTGCAGTATTTTTCCAGAAACCAACAGTATCTTCGCCAAGCCGGGAGAAATTACGAAGCTTATATTCCAGAATTGCTTTTGCATGCAAACTACTGTAGTTGCTGATCAGTAAGTCGCGCAGCTTAGCTTCCGCATGCACCGCCGTGACTCCGGCAAGGTGCATTTTTAGGAGGCGATCTCCGGGAGGATCGTAATGCTTCTGGTAAATCATCCACGGAAAATACAGGAGTGCTGCGGCCAAGGCGGCAGCCAGTAAGAACCGGGGACTAGGCAGACGACGCAGGAATAACAGCGTCACCGCTATGCCTAACAGCGCGAAGATGCTTCCACCATGGCAGAGCATCGCCAGCCCCGCAGCCGCGCCTAGCGACGCTCCTACCCGCCAGTCGGCCCGAACAGAAAGAAAGCGGCCCGTAAACAGATAGGCGGGGAGGATGAGCAGAAATGCGACTGGCAAGAGCTTCGGCCAGGTGTAGAACGAGTTGAGTATGACAAATCCCGAGACAAACGCCGTTGCCAGAGCCAGGGCCATGGCCTTGCGACTGACTTTTGCGGCCTCTAGATAAGCCCACAACCCTGTGAGAAAAGTTAATTGTAGGATTGTCGCGGCGGCCTGGTACAAGAGTTCGCGGGTGCCACGAGTATATGGATAGACCAATAGAACCATGCCCGTCTGCAGTGGCGGTCTGTCGCTAGACAGCCAGTCGCTGGCCAACGGCTTCGGAACGCGTCCGTGAAAAACACCATCGGCGAACAGCTTGGGCAAAAAATTGTCGATCCACAGAGCCGGCGGGCCGAAGCGGTGCGCCGCGTAGTCCTGCACCGATGCTGGCCTGCCATACAGAAATCCGAGCGAGATGACAAAGACAGAAGCTAAACCCACGAGCGCCACGGGCTCGAGCATTCGCCGTAGAGCCCTCAAGCGTATCCGGTTTCTCGCAGGTGTCCATGCGTGCAACAGCACGGCGCAGGACGAAAGCAAAACTGCATAGCTATAGGCAATTCCAGCCACCCGGTTAAAGAAAAAGATCCAGAACGCCGCATATCCTACGAGGCCCATGGCAAGCAATGCCGCGGCGATCAAGTCAAGTGGCTCTCGGACTCCACGCAAGGAAGCGACGACAACCGTCGCTGCTGACGGCAGCATCAGCACGACAAAGAGCAGCAAAACTAAGCCTAAGATTCGGCCAGCGAACAAGACTTCGCTCTTGAGTCCTGGCATCGAACCTGGTTCGGTGAAAGCAACCCAACCATCCGGTCCGGATGCATTGTCTTCGACCAACAACCGGACTGGCAGCCCCTTCCATTGTGATGGTAGAGGAAAATGAAAAAGCCGCCAGCTATCCCCGGGAGGGTCCATTTGCAGCGGCAACTGCCGTCCGGTCTGAAGGTTTTCGACTGCTAGCCGGATGTTGGCGGAGCCGGGATAGCCTGCGAGATAGACCGACAAGAAAGGCCCGGCAATGGTCGTCGTGGAACCTGTCCATCCCGTGCCATCATCACCTGACTCGCAGTAAGACCCCCGGACGACAACCCCGGAGGGGCGACCACCGGCGGGCCATTGAAGGTGGTCGTAGACCCCATTGGAGCAAAACCCGACTTGCGGCCGGTCCGTCGGTATTGGTTTGACGGCTATGTTCGTCGACGGAGAAGAAACGGAATCATCCGGTGCGGTATTGGCGTGGGTGGGAGCTGCCGCGGCGAGGACATACACGGAGCAGAAACATAGAACACGAGCTAGGAAGGTCGACACTTTCCGTACTCCCCCGAAAACCATCGGCTGTGAATTGAATAACGAGGATAAGGTGTTACTTTCAGGACTGCAAACGGAGCAGAGAAGGGCAGCAGACTAGTGCGCAAAATTTCTTCTACGCGTGATGATAAGGAGCAAAAAAGATCTAAACGCTTGCCTGGGCGACAGCCGAAAGCTTTCTACTGCGCCGGTCCCTGGGCCTGGCCAACGACCTGATATTCCTCTTTGTGGCCCTGCGCGTTAATAACGGTCGCTTTGTTTCCCTTCACTTCGATCTGAACCGTATCGCCAGCTTGCATCTTCGGTTTGGCTTCCTTCTTCCGAGCAACCTGATACGTGGTGTTTGGGTCGGTCTGGATCGAGTAGACGACCCACTGCCCCACTTTATTTTTCTTCTGCTGATAGGTGGAGTTCTCCCACTTCACGACCTTGGCGGTTTCGTACGTATCAGCGGCCACAGCCGCGCACGACAGAAACAACGTCATCAGCAGTGCGAAAGCAACTTTTCTCACAGGCTCTCCTTGGAAATCCACAGCGCTCCAAAAGGCATTATGGCAACTATAGGGGTCCTTCGGCTACGGCGGCCAGGCCGCCTCCGCTCAGGATGACAAGAAAAATCATAAAGATGACGAAACAAATCATAAGAGAAGAGCTGACGGCTGATAGCTGACGGCCCGCAGCTAATCAAAGAACCTCGTCACACCCTCTTCCATTACGCAAATCTTCTTTTCGATGCCGCGCCGCTTTGCATCGGCTTTCAGACGCTCGACTGGCTCGTCGACTGGCTCGTAGGATAGGCGAAATGTCCCGTAGTGCATGGGAACCATCCAGCGCGCGCCCAGATCCAGAAACGCCTGTACGGCATCTTCCGGGCTGGTGTGCACTCGGCGAAACGAGTCGGGATGGTAAGCGCCGATGGGAAGCAATGCAACCTCCGGCTTCAGGCGCTCGCCGATCTCACGAAAGCCGTCGAAGTAGGCCGTGTCGCCGGCGTGATAAATCGATTGCCTGCCTGAACGCAGGACGTACCCGCCATAGCCGCGGTGGACGTCGCGCACGATGCGCGCACCCCAGTGGCGCGACGGAACATGTGTGACCTCCACATTGCCGAGCTGAAAGCTCTGCCACCAATCGAGTTCAATGATGCGACCGTAACCCAGGTCGCTGACCAGGTCGCGAACATGTCGCGGCACGATGATCGCTGGCCGTTTGCCAGTCTTGCGTCGCGTGAGCCACGCAATCGCACGTAGGGATGGGCGGTGCAGGTGGTCGAAGTGCGCGTGCGAAACCAGTACCGCATCAATGGCTGGCAACTCTCGCAGCTTCAACCCAGGGCGCCGCAGCCGCTTGAGAACGAAAATCCAGCGCGCGAAGTTAGGGTCAACCAGGATGTTCTTGCCCCCGATCTGGAGAAAGAAGCTGGAATGTCCGATGAAGGTTACGCCCAACTCGCCGCGACGGGCGAGTACAGCCTTGCGCGTGACGCCGGTGCGTGCTGTCAGGGCCGAGTGCCGTACCAAAGTTCCAAATTGTGTTGCTTTACGCCGGATTGTGATTGCTAACATGGAGTCGTAGCTATTAGACGCTACCAGGGACGCTGGCGATGCGACGGCGCCAGTTCGGGCTCGACCTTTGCTTGACCTAAGCCAGCTACTCAGCTTAAATCAAATGTTTAGTTCTCTGCCCCGGCACGCGCCACTGTACCGCTAGGGGAATCCCGGAACTGAGGAGAAGCGAATGAAGATTGCCTTTCTCGGGTTGGGCATTATGGGACGGCCGATGGCGTCCAAACTGGTCGCGGCAGGCCATGAGGTCTCGGTATGGAACCGCAGCGCCCGGCAGCACGTCGATGGCGCAACCACGGCGGTTTCTCCCGCCGACGCAGCGAGAGACGCTGAGGTCGTCTGGATCTGTGTCGCCGACACCGCTGCCGTCGAGCGCGTGATGTTCGCCGAAGATGGCGTCGAGCAGTCGCTGCGCGAAGGCATGATCGTCGTCGATTCCAGCACCATTTCGCCTTCAGCGACGCTGCGCTTCGCCGAACGGGTAAACGCCCGTGGCGTCCATTGGGTGGACGCTCCCGTCACCGGCTCAAAAATCGGGGCAGAGAACGGGCAGCTTATCTTCATCGTGGGCGGTTCCAACGAGGTCGTCGAAGCGCTTCAACCCCTGTTCAAAGCGATGGGCAAGCTGGTCATCCACGTTGGCGAGACCGGCAAGGGTCAGGCGGCGAAAATCAGCATGAACCTGATGATCGCCCTTATCTACGAAGGCTTCGCCGAGGCGTGGGTGTTATCGTCCAAGCTTGGCGTTGATCCGCATAAACTTATCGACCTGATTCAGGCGTCGATGGTGCGGTCAGGCGTGGTGGACTACAAGGCTCCATTCGTGCTGCGCCGTGATTACTCGCCGAATTTCCCACTGCGCCTGATGCACAAAGACATTCACCTCATGCTCGACACGGCCAAAGAGAATCGCGTGAAGTTGCCGGCGCTGGAAACCGTGGACGAGATCTACGAGTTGTCCAGCGAAGAAGGCTGGGACGATCTCGATTACGCCGCGACTCTGGCGCTGCTGGAGAAGTGGGCAGGATTAGGCGGCCAGCCAAAATAGGGCGCCGCTTCAGTACGTTGAGGCGGAGGCGATGCTGGCCAGCTCGCGCAACACGTCAAACATTCCCGCATCATGGGCCTCGGGCGACAGCGACTGCTAGCGGGGCCGTCACCACAAAGTGCGGAGCCTGCCTGCGAAAGTGCCACGCGCAAGAAATCGCAAGTGCGGGTAAATGTTTGCAGCGTCTCCAACATGTGACTTGAGTCGTTCCGCCAATTAGGTTTCGTGCTGATGAGTATTGGGGTAAGACTCTCGAACGTGCCATCCTGATAGCGAAGCCGGCCTCGTCCGCCGCGTCCGGCCTGACCAACAATGTTTCTGAATATGAAGGTTCCGGCTGGGCCGGTGGTCGAGTTCCGCCTTGAAGATGACTGTCTCCTTGCGTTTGCGAACCCGATCGAGCAGCCATCTTAGCGGCAATTCCCGAGGTTCGAGTTGCACCGCCAGGGACGCCCGTCGAAACACCGAAGGACATAGCCGGAGATCGACATGGAAGTGCGACGCACCGTGCCAACGCGCGCAGGAAACCGAGCCGTGGCCGGAAAAAGCATCTTCGATCCAACCTAGAATTTGCACAGACCGGCGACGATTGGCCCGTCGAAACCACCAATACCAGCCCGCAAATAGAAGGGCCGCCGTGAACAAATCGATAGCAAATTTCCCTGCCATCCTAGGAATTGAGATGCAAGCGGAAAGGCCGCAAGATGCTAGCCTCAGCTCGGCTTGGGCGCGTCCACCACGTACCACCGGTTGGGATTGCCAGGCTCGATGTGATTTTTTTCGAAGCAGGCCTTGATTCGCCGCCGAAGCTCGCGGCTGACGGCATACTGCGATCCCGGCCGAGTCTTTACCAGCAGCAAGTAATCCACTTCGCTGCCGCTGACTCTCTCGATTCCTGGGACTTCAGGCTTGGCCACGATCATTTCGGCGTAGCGGGGATCGTTCGCCACCTCCTCGGCCAACTTCCTTCAGCAGGCTGATTACCTGATCGCTGTCGGCGCCATAGGCCACGGAAATATGCAGGGGCAACTGCGTCCAGTCGCGCGTGAGATTAGTCACGATGCGTGATCTGCCCATTGGGCACGGTGTGCACGCTACCGTTATCGTCGCGCAACATAGTGCGGCGCAAGGTCATGTCCTCAACCGCTCCCTGCACACCCGCAATCTTAATGGTGTCACCGATGTCGTACTGGTTCTCCACCAGGATGAAGAAGCCATTGATGAAGTCCTTGACCAGGGTCTGCGCTCCAAAGCCGATGGCCAATCCAGCGATACCGGCACTGGCCAGCAGCGGACCCATGTTGATGCCCAGCAGCGGCAGGATTTGCAGCGCCGCCAGGAACATGATGACGAATACTCCGACACTGTAGATGACGCTCGACAGCGTCCGAAGTTGCTGCGCCCTGAGCGCGGACGGCAGTCCTTCGCGGTTGCTGAGTTCGGCCAAATGCCGCGAGGCGATCTTGAGCAGCCGGGTCAGAATGAAGGCAATGATCAGGACGCAATGATTCGCGGCACCTGGTGGCGCACGAAGTTGACGGTGTCGTCGCCCCAGTCGCTAAACATGTGGAAGAGCCCATTTCTGCCGCCTGGGAACATCAAAATGGCTTGCAAGGCTTGTCGCACTGGAACGAATATTCTCCTTGATTTGGTTGGACTTCAGAGTAGCGGATGACAGCACGAAGGGCAAAGTTGCTCCTCCCTTCCGAGGCGGGGCGCGGAATATAATCCTGATACTCCTATGACATACACATCCACAATGTCGCGTAGCTTGAGAAACGCCGCCGTGCTTGCGGCTGTATTCTGCTTGTCCATCTCTGGAATTGCTGGTTGGGCGCAAACCGGTGACCCATCCGCCGCCCCTCCGCTTGCGGCCGGGTCTCAGCAAAACCGCGAAGAAGAGGCATGGGAAGCTCAACAAAGGCAGAAGATGGCGGTAGAAGAAAATGCGAAACGCGAACAAGATCTTAAGAAGGACACCGCAAAGCTGCTACAACTGGCAACTGAGCTCAAGCACTATGTGGACAAAACTAACGAAAACACGCTGTCGGTCGAGGTCATCAAGAAAGCCGACGAAATTGAAAAACTGGCTCACAGCGTCAAAGAGAAAATGAAAGGGCCATAAAGGAGCGCGCTCCGGTACAAGACCCCCGATTTCCCTACGGTCCGGTCCTCAGGACGTCGCTGCTGGGTGCTCTTGTAGCAAGCCGACGTCGGTTGCAATCTTCTCCAGCCTCGCGCGATTTTCTTTCTTCATCGGCACTAGCGGCAGGCGATAGTTCTCTTCAATGCGGCCCATCATAGCCAACACCGCTTTAGCCGGGCCGGGATTCGATTCGATAAAGTTCGCCTGCATCAGCGGGAGATACTTGCGGAAGAGCAGACGGGCGGTGTTCCACTTGTTGCTAAGCGCGGCCCGTGTCATCGCGCCCATTTCCGTGGGAATTTCGTTGGCGACCACCGAGATAATCCCAACCCCACCCAACCCGATCACGGCCAGCGTGATCGCATCATCGCCAGAGAAGACGAGGAAATCTTCCGGCACGGTCGCGCATACCTCCGCGATCTGCGAGATATTTCCGCTAGCCTCTTTCACCCCGGCGATGTTGGGAATTTCGGCCAGGCGGAGCAGCGTGTTGGTTTCGATGTTGGTCCCGGTTCGGCCCGCGATGTTGTAGAGCACCAAAGGCTTTGCCGAAGCTTCGGCGATGGCCTTGAAATGCTGGTACACGCCTTCCTGTGTGGGCTTGTTGTAATACGGCGTCGCGGTCAGCACATAATCTACTCCCGGACGCTCCGAGATTTCCTTGGCCTTGGCTACGGCCTCGCGCGTGTTGTTCGAGGTCGCGCCTGCCATGATGGGCACACGGCCCTCGGCTGTCTCGATGGTCAAGTCAACCACGCGCAGCCATTCATCGTGGGACAATGTTGGTGTTTCGCCGGTCGTGCCGCACGGAACCAGGAAGTCGATGCCCGATTCCACCTGCCAGAGCACCAGGCTACGCAGAGCCGTTTCATCGATGCGTCCATCTGACTTAAAGGGAGTGACTAGGGCAGTACCGCATCCACGCAATTTCATAAAAGAAGCTTAAACCTCTAGTGTAATTGTAGTGCGAGCCGAAGCAATCAGAGCTTGGCAAATATATCTTTGAAGTCGTAGAACCCTTCCTTGTTGGCGATCCACTCGGCGGCGAGCACTGCCCCCTCGGCAAAGGTGCGGCGCGACTTGGCTTCGTGTATGAGCACAATGCGATCGCCGGGCGAGGCCAGCTCCAGGGTATGAGTGCCGGTAGTGTCGCCTTCGCGCTCGGAGGCAATTTCGACGCGTTCTCCCGATGCCTGCTCCAGCAACCGTTGCAGAGCTACGGCCGTTCCGGACGGCGCATCCTTCTTAAGGATGTGATGCCGCTCAGTTATGTGTCCGCGGTAGTTGTGTGTCAACGCGGGCGCCGCAGCCCGCGCGATCTGAAAAAAGAGGTTCACGCCATAGGAAAAATTTGCGCCGAAGACAAGCCCAATACCGGCCTTCTCGACCGCTTGCCGGACGTGATCGAGTTCGCCATACCAGCCGGTGGTTCCGACGACCATCGCTTTGCGCTCACGTAAGCACGCCTCGATGTTCGCTACCACTGCGTGTGGCGTGGTGAAGTCAATTACCACGTCGAAGCCGAGTAGATGTTCGTGCGTGAGCCAGACCGCATCGCGGTTCTCGTCCGATGCAAGGCTCTGCACCTGGTGTCCACGTTCGCGCGCGACCTCAGCGACCAGGCCGCCTGTCTTACCGCGTCCCAGCACGAGCAGTCGAAGAGGTGAGGGGTTCAATCGAACACCTCGGGATCGACTTCGGCAAAGAACTTGGTATGCAATCGCCGCACCGCTTCCGGCACATCTGTTTCGTCGATCACGAAGGTCAGGTTGATTTCCGACGCGCCTTGCGAAATCATACGCACGTTAATGTTACCGATGGCGTCAAAGACCTGCGCTGCAACTCCAGGAGTGTCGCGTAAATTTTCGCCCACCAGGCAGACGATCGCTTTTCGGCCCGAATACTTCACGAACGCAAGTTTCTCGAGGTCGGCAGCGATCTGGGGAATTGCTTCATTGGAATCGACGGTGAGCGAGATGCTGACTTCCGAGGTCGATACCACATCAACCGCACAACTGTGACGCGCGAAGATTTCGAATACCTTGGCCAAGAAGCCGTGGGCCATGAGCATGCGTGCGGCAACGATTTCGACGATGGTGATGCGGTTCTTCGCCGCGATCGCCTTGAACAACGAACGTGAGCGCGGTGTTCTTGACAGGATGCGCGTCCCCTCATTCGACGGGTTGCGCGAGTTCAGCACCAGCACTGGAATGTCCTTCTCGACTGCGGGAAGCACGGTCGCCGGATGCAATACCTTGGCGCCGAAGTAAGCCAATTCGGCGGCCTCCTCGAAGCTGATGACCTTAATCCGGCGTGCCTCGGGACAAATGCGTGGGTCAGTGGTTTTCATTCCATCCACGTCGGTCCAAATCTCGATGCGAGTCGCGTTCAATCCAGCGCCGACCAGGGCTGCGGAAAAATCGGAGCCCCCGCGCCCGATGGTCGTCGGAATCCCTTCCCGCGTCGAACCAATGAAGCCCCCCATGATCGGCACCTTATTCTGCTCCAGCAGCGGCTTAACCTCACTTTGCAGGCGAGCGTTGATTTCGTCGATCTGAGGCACGGCTCGGCTGTGCTGCGAGTCTGTAACGATTACTTGACGCGCATCCACTAGCGCTGCTGGAATACCGCGCGCCAGAAAAGCAGCGGTTGCGATCGTGCTCGACAGTCGCTCGCCAAAAGAAACTACGTAATCGGAGGTGCGCGGCGTGAGCTCACCGACTGCGGCAATTCCCCGCAGCAACTCGTCCAGTGAGTCGAACTGCACCCCCAAATCACTGTGCAATTCGGTATGCAGGCCCGTGCCCAACAATTCTCCCGCGACCAGGTAATGGCGTTCCCGGAGACAACGGCAAACTTCGAGCGCCTGTTCGCGCTCACCTCGGCCGGCAGCCGCTGCCATGGCGAGCAATTGGTCGGTCACCTTGGCCATGGCGCTCACGACTACGAACGGGCGCTCCGGCAACCGTGCTTTCACAATAGTCGCGACGCGATCGATGGCGGCGGCATCTTCCACGGACGTGCCGCCAAACTTCATGACGATCACGGTCTCACCATTGGCGAAGCAAGTGAAAACTCATGCCTCACGACAGGAAGCCTTGCACCTTGAGGAGTTCGGCGTTGAGCAGAGCAGCGCCAGCGGCCCCGCGGATGGTGTTGTGCGAGAGCACGGTGAACTTGTAGTCCAGCACGCCACAGGGACGAAGCCGTCCCACGCTCACTGTCATCCCGTTGCCCCGGTCCACGTCGAAGCGCGGCTGCGGCCTGTCGGGTGCGGCATCGTAAAACACCGGCTGCGCAGGCGCCAGCGGCAACTTCAGCTCCTGGGGAGTGGAGCGGAACTCGTTGAACGCCGCTATCAACTCGGCCAGCTCCGCCTTCTGCTTCAACTTTACCGATACCGATTCGATGTGACCGTCCTCAACCGCAACTCGATTGCAATGCGCCGTCATGCGGAAACGTTGCCGGCTCGACCTGTTCGCCAACCAATCGTCCGAGGAGCTTGCGGGTTTCTTCCTCCATCTTTTCTTCTTCTTTGGCAATGTAGGGGATGACGTTGCCAAGAATGTCAAGTGAAGCGACTCCGGGATATCCCGCACCGCTGACCGCCTGCATCGTGGTTACGAACAGAGACTCGATCCCGAATTTCTGATGCAGCGGCGCCAGCGCCACGACCAATCCAATCGCCGAACAGTTTGGGTTGGTGACAATATAGCCACCCGACTGCTTGCGCCAACATTGCTTCTCAATTAAGGCAATGTGGCCGGCGTTCACCTCGGGCACGACCAGGGGAACGTTTTCCTGCATCCGAAAAGCGCTGGAATTGCTGACCACAGCGCAACCGGCAGCGGCAAACTGCGGCTCGAGATCGCGCGCGATGCCGGCATCCAGCGCGGCGAAAATGACCCTTGGAGCACCTTCCGGAGCGGCGTTCGACACCGGCATCTCGAGCACGTGCTCTGGGATGGGGGTCTTCAAACGCCAACGCACAGCGTCCCCATAGGCTTGTCCAGCAGAGCGATCAGAAGCCGCCAGCCACTCAACTTCGAACCAGGGATGGGACTTCGAGCAACTGTATGAAACGCTGGCCGACAACGCCGGTAGCGCCAAGAATTCCGACGGGGATTTTCTGCTGGGACATGGTGGTGAAAGACAAAGTTATACCACGTTCAGAGGGGCGGCAGTGGGCGCACAGCGGACGCACCGGAACCTCAATGCAAACGAGGGAACAGGTGCAAATTCAAGGCAATTTCCTGCGCCAGTTCTTCGACCTCCTTCCCGGTTGCGTTCACAGTGAGATCGGCAGTGCGGTAGTACGGCAGGCGCTGGGCGTAGAGGGCGTGGAAGGCTTCGGGCGTAGCGGCGAGGGGCCGAGGGTTTGGCGGCAAATGCTGATCTGCAGCTCGGCAGCGCTGGAATAGCTCCTCGATACCAGCTTCCAGGAAAACGACACGCGCTCCCCGTTGTCGCAACAATTCCGCATTCGCCGACTGGACAAATGTGCCGCCCCCCAGGGCAATCACAGTCGGACCAGATGCCTGTTGCAGCACAGAACGCAAGGTGTCAGTCTCGATTTCGCGAAAACCCGGCTCGCCGTGCGTTTGGAACAATTCGCGGACCAGCAGCTTCTGTCTCAGTTCAATTTCGTAATCGAGGTCAAAGAACGACCAGCGCAGAAGATTTGCCAGCGCGCGGCCGACTGTGGTCTTGCCGGCGCCCATGTAGCCCGTGAGCGCAACCAATTCAGGGCGAACGATTTGTTGGCCGGCTTGATGTTCTGTGGACACGATAGTGGAGGGTCAATACGTGCTGTTATAGCTCGGGGGCACGTCGCAAACTGTTGGTTGACCCTGAATTTTAGCACCCGCAACGTCCGCCTTCGCCTCGCCGGGTCAGAGGCTGTGACACAGAGGTTGTAGAGGCCCTGCAACCCTCAGGGGATGATTCACATTTCAACTTCCTCTACTGTGTGCTGCATGCAACTCATACAGATTGGCGAGATCAAGCAGAAGACGATCATGGACCTGATCCAGGAGATGGCGGCGAATCAGTTTTCCGAGATCGAACGACTGAAGGCAGCTGCGCGCATCCAAAGCGAACGACAGACGCACTCGTCACTCGCGGCCTCGCTGCGGTTCTTCTGATCGTCAGCGGTAGGGCTCGGCGTCTGGCCTCGCTCCGCTCTAGCTTTGTGCCTCTCTCTCGCGATTCCACTCGTTCGACGTGGACGCCTCACCAGCTTCACCACAATTAATGAGTTTTAGAGCCGACGTTTGCAACCCGATCGTTTTCTGCTCGCTTGATATTTCACCCGGTTCCGAATGCGAAAGACACCTTAGCCGTTCTTGTCGTGATGTCACAAGAACTAGGTACAAAAACTAAGGCGAGTTGAGGGATTGACGGGGGATGCTTCTGCGCCGGCCGACTCTATACTCGCCCAGTTCCACAACAGGTCTTCCCAGGGGTCCATTACACCACGCGTGGCGGTGGGTTAAAGCCGTGCGTGCCGGAGTGCTCTGATGTCGAAGATGCTCGCCGTTTTTCTTGCGGCTTTCTTAATCCCTTTCACAGTGCAAGCGCAAGTTGACCACCATCAAATAGCTCGCTATCAATCCATCATTCCCAACACCACGTTAGCGGCGGAGAGCGGAAATAATACGGCCGCCGCCAATTCGTTTCCAGGATGCGAGGTCACCACCGTTACCCACGGCCAGTGTGTCAATAATGGCGATCAGCAGGCCAGCAACGTCAGCAAAGTAAATATCCACACCTTACTGTCGCCCTCGCAACAGGGAGCCAAGGTCTATACCACTTACATTCCATATTGGGGACACGGCTCGCACCCCAACATCGGATACAGCTCCCAGGATCCACATCAGGTCGCCAAGGAAATAGCCGACCTGACCAGTCGTGGTTTCGACGGCGTCCTGGTTGACTGGTATGGCCAGGGAAGCTGGGAAGATGGCGCTACCCAGGTCCTGAAGACGCAACTGGAACAACAAGACACGCTGACTTTCGCTTTGATGATCGATCAAGGCGCCATCGAATGGTTTTCATGCTACCCCAGTTGTTCTGCTACCCAGGCGCTCTTAAACACTATTGCTTATGCTCGCTCGAAGGGCTATTTCAGCTCGCCACATGGCGATCAAGAATAGCGATGGTAAGACGATCGTGACCCAGTTTGGCATGGAAGCCTACAACATCAACTGGAATACGATTCGCAGCGCTAATTCCGATCTGGAATGGGTTTTCGAGAACGCCGGCGGCTTTACCAGTCCGTACACGATCGGCGCGTATGGTTGGCTGTCTCCCAAAGACCCGCTGCAGCAGGGTTACGAAGGTCTGGACTATACCCAGTACTTCTTACGGATCGCCAATCAACATCCTTCCATGAAGAACTGGGCCTCCACCTGGAAGGGCTTCAACGACGTGGTCGCCAGTTGGGCGCCTCCTGGCGGCCGTCACATCCAACAACTCTGCGGCAAGACTTGGCTCGATTCCTGGGAGACTATTCGCGCCTTCACCGGCAGACTGGATGCCGTGCAAGTCGTGACTTGGCACGACTACGAAGAGGGAACTGAAATCCAGAGTGGCATCGACAACTGTCAAACTATCTCGGCGAGTGTCTCCGGCCACATGTTGAATTGGTATGTGGCCGACGAATCGACGCTCGATCACTATACAGCCTACATCTCCGCTGACGGGCAGAACCTGATGTCGCTGGGCGACTACCCTGTTGGCACGCACGCACTCGATCTCTCCACTTTTGATTTTCCTCCCGGAGCCTACCAGGTGTTCGTGAAAGCCGTGGGCAAGCCGAGCATTGTCAATCACATGTCGCCGCCGGCGAGCTACACCGTGGGCCGGCAAGGTTCGCCAACCGTAAACATCACTAGCCCCTATGATGGGCAACACGCTGGTCCGTACACTAATCTCAGCGCCAATGCCTCAAGCCCCAATGGGGCGATCACCCAGTACCAGATTCTTGTAGATGGCAACTTGGTGAGAGACGATCGCAGGTGCGCCGTCTTTCCAGGCCTGGATTGGACCCCCATGGGGGATCACACCATCGTCGTCAAGGCCGAGGATTCCGCTCAGCAATGGGGGAACGCTCAGGTTTGGGTGGATCGCACCTACTAGGGCAGCCATAAGAAGAGAGCATCACAGGAGGCCGGAAAATTCCCTTCGGCCTCCACGTTGCTCATAGTTGATTAGCGCCTGCAGTTCTTTGCCAGTTCGTGACTACGCTGCCGCAACATACTTTCGACGAATGCTGTAGCATCGCAGAGAGGTGCTGACAATGTCATTTCGCAATGGTGATAAATCACGCGAGAATCGCCTTCGCAAAGCGCGGCAAAAAATGCGGCTGAAAACTCGTGGCTTGCAAACCAAGGATGAAGCCAAGGGCCAGCCGGCTGCCAGCAGGCCACGAAAAAGTAATGACAAACTTGCTTTTAGATTACGACCTTGCGACGGCGATATCGTCGCCCGTCTTTGCGGTTTGCTCGTGACCATGCAACAGCGCCACGATTGCCTGGTAGAGACGAGTCCGAACCTCGTAGCGATCATGCGCATGTACTACGTAACGCACCACCAGATTGATGCCCAGATTCGTGGGGCGCACGTCGATCGCCGGCGCTGCCGAAAACGATTGGGTTACTGAACCATGCGTGACACGACGCCACTCCTGCTCCGCCTGGGTCGCATCCGCCTGGGTTTGCTCGGCCACTAGCTTCAGCACGGAATTCAGCAGGAAGTAGGGATCTTGTCCCGTGGGAATCAGGACATCCAGTTCGTCCCATAGCCACTGCCCGGTGGTGGTGAAGTTGAAGTAATGCCCTTCGATGGCGAAGCTGTTGACGAAGGACACCTTGCGGCCCGTGGGTGTCCGGCGTCATTCCAGTTTCCGGTTTCGAGCAAGATAGTGCGCAATAGTCCGATCTCGACTACCTCGCCGCCAATTCCGTTGATCTCGACCCAGTCGCCCTCCCGGAGACCGTGCTTGCCCATCAGAATGAACCAGCCGAAGAACGCGACGATGAAGTCTTTCAGCGCGACGGTCAGACCCGCTCCCGCCAAAGCCAGCACCGTTGAAAGTTGACTGGGCATTCCGAAAAGCACCAGCAGAATGAACAGTACGCCAATGAACTGCGAGACAAGGCGGAGCACCAGCCGCATGGTGCTAAGCTGCCGCCGATCGGGGCCCAGACTCATGTAGAAGCGCTCGATCAGTCCCTCGGCCACGACCAGAAAGAGGAGCGCCAGCAGTATCCAGAGAAGGGAACGCAATATGGCGTGCAACGCGACCCGAAGTTGATCTTGGACAATCGCGTCCCAGCGTCCGTACATGTCTGCCAGTTGCTTCTCGGCCTGAATGCGTTTGTCGTACTGGGCGAGCATCCTTGTTTTCTGCGACAGGTCATTCAGATTGGCGATGGTAGCAGCCTGCTGGGATCTCCGCTTGAGGAGCCGTGGTAGTGTCGTTCGCGCTCGATCCTAAGTCGTCACCTTGAACGGTGTCGCTTAGACCTTTTTCCAGGGCCTCGTGTTTGTGGGTCAGAGAATCGGCGGCAGTATTCGCCTGCTGTTGGGCTTCGCGCAGGCGCTTCTGGTTTTCACGCAGCCGTCGCCAAACGCGGTACTGCGAAATCAAGCTGCCTTCCACCTCGAACGCTGCCGGCTTTGTCTGCGGGGCGGCACTGTTGTTGTGATGCTGGAGAGCTTCATGCTCATCCAGTTCCTGCTGTATCTGGGCCTGGGGATCGCCGCCGGCCCGGATCAGGTCCTCTTTAGCGTCGTCAAGCGCGTCCTTCAGGAGCACAACCCTCGCCTGGGCGATTTCCAGTCTGCTGCTGGATTGTCTCCACGTCATTCTTGCCAGGATGGGTGGCCAGGTTTGTCAGTCGAGTGGCATTGTCTTGCACTTCTTGCAAATGGTTTTGCAGCGAGTGAATCCGAGTATTGATCTGCTTGATTTCGCCCTTTTGGGTCGGAGGATGTTGCTGCGCCTGCTGTAAAGCCATAGCGAAGGCCAGATCAACTTCGTGATCGGCGACGCGAATGGCCTCAGTGGCCAGCTGCTGTTCCTCGGCTGTATTCGCCACGTTAGCGAGGCTGAGTGCCGTCTCCAACGGTGTTTCATTCACCAGCTTAGCTTGCGCCGCGGAGCTTCTCTGAGCCGGTTCGTTGGGTGGGCGTCGCCGTCTGCCCGGTGAACGTAAACCCAATAAGGGCCACGACGGCTAAAACGGCAAGCCCGATGAGTATCCACTTCCTTTTGCCTGTATGCATGACGGATCGACCAGACTCAGTAACGTAAATATATTCTCATCTGGAATGGCGGGCGAGGAAGAATGTGCATAGAGATGGAGGACCGTCCGGCGGCCCTCCATCGCACATCGGCAGCGGAGAAAGTATGTTTGAAGACAATTTAGCGGAAAACTTACGGCAAAAGAGTACCTCTGCCTATGCGCTTATGGCCCGCTGCGTGCCTATCGCTGAAACCTCGCGATCGCGCTCCTCGAAACCTTCAACTTTCTCGCAACCCCCAATTTGAAGGACAGATTGCAAGTTCGTCAGGCGATCAGCTTTCGCACGCACGGCGAAGGCGCGGCGATTCGCAACGCCTTCTTCTGGTGATTTGCCCAGCATTGCAACTCCACTAACAATCCCAGGCCTGCGGCATCCAGTGCGCAGATGCCACTCAGATCAAGAGTGAGGCAGTTCTCAGTGCGCGACGTCGCCATGCAACGCAAGGTTTCCGCTTCCAGCCCGAGCACAATTCTGCCCGAGCAGCGCAACGTCACGTTCGGATTAACTGCGTGGATATCAATTCTCAACATGATTCCATCCTGACCGGCACTTTGTTGCAGATAAGAGCCTCGCAGTATCACTCATCAGTAAGTGACGTAGAACTCGGTCCATCAGTTAGCTGAAGTATGCATGAACTTGATTGCAACAAGATGAAAACCGGGACAAACGACTTTCGATTTGCAACAAGATCCGGTAATCACGTGCCTCCGACTGTAAAACACCAGGAGAACGCCGCCGAGTTTTGTTCTAATATTCGCGCGAGTCGTCAGTCCACTGACATACGACATCGCGTTCTCTTGCCGTAGGCCGGGCTTGTCTGTGAATCAGCGCGTATTTTCGGTCCGGCATATCGCCGTTTGTCAATTGTTCACAGATTTCCTCAAGCTTGTCCGTCTTTTTGTTCGACGAATAACTGCCCCATTCCGACAGATTCATTGCCTTGCGGGCCTGGTGCACGTCGTGTGCGACCACCCACGAGATGGGAGCGACATAGCTGTACCAAGGCCAGGAGGTTTCGTTGGAGTGGCAGTTCTTACAGGACCGCTCAAAGACCGCCTTCACATCCGCAGGCATCGGCAGGCTGGCGTAGATGGTTCGCGATCGGATCCACGCTGGGGTTATTCCGGTTCACCGGAATGAACTGGATGGCGACCAGCAAAATCAGCAGCGCAATGCCAATGCGTTTTATCCAAGGTGACACCCAAGCTTCTCCTCACACGTGCCGCCGCCCGCTCAATGCAACGACTTTACATAGCAGATGACCTGCCAAATCTGAGGATCGCCCAGCTTGACCCAGGAAGGCATACCTTGGCTCCGATTCCCGTTCACCAGCAACCAATGGAGGTCTCCATCGGTAGCCTCCTGCTGCACCCGTGCGCTCTTCAGGGAAGGCCGCTTCTTGGTTCCATCTGCGTCGTTGCCATGACAATGGGCGCAGTGATCGACAAAGATCCGATGGCCGGCAGCGACTGCATCGGGTTGATCACGATAGGGGTTGACACGCTCTCGATCGTGTTGCGGAACGTTAGTGAGCCACGCGCCATTGGACGTGGCCAATACCGCTAGGGACGGCGAGAGAATCATAAGAGTTGCGATGAAGAATAGCGCTGGCCGACTTGTCATTGTCCACTCCGGTGGAAGTGGCTGAAGAACTGTTGAATTTCGTAAGACACCGAGAAGCGATACAACACGGGAATGCTATAGCCGTTCAGTCCAAACTGCGGCGAAAACGCCATAGTCATCCCATTCGGAGCAGTCCAGTTAATGGTCGGGCCCAGGTATTGCGAGGTCAGGTGCAACCCGAAACCGTCGGCATCGCCCAAGCCACCGTACATTTCAAGGCCCGCTTGAAACTTCTCGGCGCAAAACGCGCATTCGTATGCGCGCTGGCCGCAAGCCGCAGAGGACGACTCACCCCGAATGCGTACCCGAACTCCCAGGGATCGCCCGCAAAGTTTTTTTCCGCAATGAAATTTTCGCTGATGTTCCAACCGCGAACGTTACTGCCTAGAATCAGCTTGAGTTCCATTCGCGCTCGATGTCCATGTGCGCCAGCCGCGTTAGGTACCAGAAAATCAGGCAGGCCATCGTGACCTACGACCTCGCGGATGGTTTTGTCGGCGCTGGTATCTTCGAATTCGGCATAGAAGCACGGGATTGATCCAGTGCTCACGGGGAAGTAGAGCGAAAGCGATTCTCCCAGCGAAACCCAGTAAAGATCGTGCTCTCGTTCTGGGTCGCCTGGCCGTCGAGATAAAATTCCGTTGTCCACCATCCCTTCAGGCCATACTCAAACTCGATATCCGAGCCAATAAAACTGTTGCCGCCTTGAGGGTTGCCGACCACGTTGAACATTTCAATGTCGAGATTCCCCGGTTCCTCCATTTCCTGCGAGTAGGTTACGAAGTAGGGATATTCCTGGCCACGGCACTGAAGGAAGGATGGCAGAACCATTCCCAACAGTAGAAGCGCGGCGTAGCCGGTTCTCTTGAGTGTTACGCGTATCAATTTTGTAGGAAGAGCTAGACGATCCACGAGTGCTCCCGATTGCTTCCCAGCCCGGCGCTCGACGCAGGGTGGATTGATTGCTTCGATTTTCCAGTTCCACCCGGAGGCAGTCTTGCGATCGCTTCTTATTTTCCGGCTAGGAGCTGCAAATTTTCTAGTTGCGAATCAGTCGCATCTAGTGTTAACTTGTCTATGCTGACGGGAATTACGGACTGCTGTCAAGGAATAGCCCGAAGATTTCGTCGCAGCCGCTCTTGCGACCAGTTGCGACACCCGGAGGACTCGACTCTATGCCTCTACCGGAAACCGAGATTCCAGGCCGCCTGCAAGCCTACTTCAGCGAACGCGGCATTCGCATTACGCAGCAGCGTCGTGCCGTTCTGCGCGTGATTGAAACCGCAACCAAGCATCTTGATGCCAGCCAGATCTTGCGGAAGGTACAGAGAGTGGATGCTTCCGTGGACCGCAGCACGGTATATCGGACCTTGCAACTTCTCAAGCGGCACGGGCTGGTCGACGAACTCGACTTAATGCACATTCGTGGGGAAGGCCATTACTACGAACGGAAGATGAACCGCGAGCACATCCACATCGCCTGTCTGCGCTGTGGAAAAATCACCGAATTCGTCAGCGCGACCTACGAAAAACTGAAGCAGCAAGTGGAAAAAGACTGCCAATTCAAAATCCTAGTCTCCCGATTGGAGGTTGGTGGATATTGTTCGGCTTGCCGACAATAAGAAAATAAGAAGACGCTCGCATTTGTATCCTACCTTGTCATATAGCCGCATACCGCCAGCCAGCCAGAAGTAAGTCTAAGTAAGATTCTATCCGAGGCGCTGGCACCCAATAGCCGGCACGCTTGTCGAGTTCATGTCTGTGCTTTAGCCGAAAAGTTGGGCGCAACAATGGTTAACTGGTTCAGTAACTGTGAAACTAATTTGCTAGTACTATCTATGGTAGTAGGGTTGGCCGTGACTAGTCTGGTGGACCTTATGGCGACCCACCATCTTCAGAGTTGTTCACAGTTCGTCATTCTTTGTTGCTTTGTTTGCGGGCTGTTTGATTTCCGCGCCGCTGGTAGCCCAAACCGATTTGGGCGCCCTCCGGGGCCATGTCCAGGACCAACAGGGACGCCGCCATCAGCGGCGCCATCGGTGACGTTGCGAAATCCCGCGCTAAGTTTGACCGCACCGCGCAAACCGATACAGCGGCAAATTATCTCGTTCATCGGTCTTCCACTTACCGGCCAATACGGTTTGACTGTCACTGCGCCGCAATTCACACGGCTCGAGCAGAACAGACATTCTGCTGCGGGCTGCCACCACGGCGACGGTCGACTTTACGCTGACGGCTTTCGGGCGCGAAGACGGAGGTGAATGTGTATGGCACCACCGGAACGTGCCGGTCGGACTCGAACCAGGTTTCCACGCGCCTGAGCCAGGAGAAGATTGAAGACACTCCTGTTCTGGAGCGCAAGATCACGACCTTACCGCTGCTGAATTCCTCCGTCCGGCTGTCGCAAACCACCGGCGATTTATTCCTGAATGAGACGCTGTTTGTCATTAACGGAACCGGACGTCGCCAGACCACTTATCAACTCGACAACACCACCGCCAACGACATGTGGGGCCGGCAGTCGGCGATTGCCGGGCTACCCTTCTCGGCCGTGCAAGAGTTCACGGTGTACACCAACGCCAGTTCCGCGGAGTGGGGTTGGAACGCAGGCACCGCCGTAAACATTGTCACCCGATCGGGATCGAATGATTGGCACGGAGACTTCGTCGGAATGGGCAGTCCGGAGTTCTCCAATGCCAGCATTCCGCTAACCACGAAAGCGGCGCAGGAGACGCTGGCCCAAGGCAGCGGTATGCTATCCGGCCCTATCGTGAAGGACAAGACCTACTTCATGGTGTCAGCGCAATACACGAATCAGAATCGGCCAGCAGTCATCACTTCCCCGGTTGATCCTGGCTCGCTCTACAACGGCACTTTTGGACAGACGCTATTTCTGGCGCGTCTGGATCAGCAGTTGAGCGAAAACAACCGGCTCACTCTGCGGGGAAACTTCGATCGCTTCAGTGACACCAATCCGCAGGATGCGGTGAGTGGCGTCGCTTTACCCACGGCCGCTCGGGTGTTCACCCGTGACACCTATCAGGCGGCGATCACCGATACCGCGATCATCAACAGCAAGACGCTGAACGATGCGCGTTTCCAATTCTTATTGGGCGACCCCATCACGCAGTTTGTTCCAGTGACCCCTGGCCCACAGTTGTTCGTCTCAGGCTATTACACCTATGGCGAGTCACGCTTGGCCGATCTGGCGAATCACCAGTACGAATACGCGGATACCCTAAGCCTGAGTCGCGGCCGGCATCAACTTAAGTTCGGCTTCGATGTCATCAATTCGTCGTCCGGAGGTTTCGGACAGGAGTTCGGAAGCGGCTACCTTGACGGGCGGTTCCAGATCAATCCCCAATACGAAACCATTCCCATCACTACGTTGCTGACTTACAACCCCGCGCTGCCGCCGCCAGGCGCGCCCCCGCACTCGAAGCCCATTGCGGCCAGCTTCACGCAGTCGTTCGGCAACCAAAGCTACAACGTCCACGACACGCTGTATGGAGTGTTTGCGCAGGACAACTGGAGCATTCTTCCCAACCTGACCGTCAACCTCGGCTTGCGCTGGGATGGGGAGACGTTTACCGGGCAAAACGCTCTGTTCTCGCCGCGAGTCGGGCTGGCTTGGAAGCTGCCGAACAGCAATATCGGTCTTTCGCGCGGGATATGGCATTTACTACTCGGAAGAGCGTACCGATCTTTTCGCCAGCGCGGCGCTTGGCGGCCCAGCAGGTGCTTTTACCTATACTGCAGTTCCGGGCGGTCTGGGCTTCCCCTCGACCTTTGCTCCGATCTCGGGTTTTCCACCGGGCGCTAAGTTACCCGCGCGAAGCATAACTATCCTGTCGGGTCAATGCAATTACCTGAACCAGTTTTTACCTGTGGACCAGCTTCACTTCTGCGACAACAATTTTCAAAACCCGTACACCCAGCAATGGAATCTCGGCTTCGAACATGACCTGGGACAAGGCTGGCTGCTGTCGCTGGACTACATTGGCTCGCACACCGTCCATATCGAGCAACCAGTCGATCTTGAATTCGCCCGCACCTTTCGTACGTACTACGCCGGGACAAACCCGCTCCGTTACCGCTGCCAACGCCACCCGGCCCATCATCCCCGTGCCGAACGGGTACAACCAAGTCCTGCAGTATGTGAATGCCGGTTCAGCCTGGTATGACGGCCTTCAGGTCGCAGTCAAGAAGCAACTGTCGCGGCGTTTGTCGGCACTGTTGACCTACACCTGGTCGCACGACATCAACACCGTCGAATGGGACGGCACGGGTCAGAACCCGAATGACTACGGCTGCCTGGTGACGTGCGAGAAGGCGACTAGTCTGCTCAACCAAACCAATCGCGCCTCGCTGAGCGCCACTTACCAATTGCCTTACGGCTTCATGATTTCGGGCTGGGTACAGGCGGCCTCGGGCTTCCCGTTCAACATTACGACAGGTGTGGACAACAATGGCGACGGCAACACTTCTGACCGTCCGGTGATCAATGGTGTAGTGATAGGGCGCGATGCGGGCCAAGTACCGGCAACCTCCGAGGTCGACTTGGCGCTGCAGAAGTCTTTTCGCATGACGGAGCGCTCTCGTCTGATATTGCGCGCGGAGTCGTTCAACACCTTCAATCACCTGAACCTCTATAGTTTGAACGGGGTGTACGGGAATAATACCAGCGGCCTCCCCGTGGCGACTTTCGCCGCGCCGGTGGGGGGGCTGGCTAACGTCGGTTCGCCTCGGCAAATGCAGTTCATGGCGCGCTTCACGTTCTAGCGTCGAAATCGTAGGTTGCCGGATTCCTGTTTCGAGGTTCGCGGAGCAGGAACCCGCTTCCTTCTTGGTACGCCCCGAGCCCTCTTGAGAAAGCAGTCCCCGCCACGAGGTCATATCATTCGCCGCCGGATTCTTAATTGCGCGAACCTGGTCGTATATGGTCTGGTTTTGCTGCTTTGGGCTTTTCCATTACTCGCGCAATCGGCCGCTTCCAGGGGAGCGATTTCCGGCGTGGTGACCGATCAGCAAGCTAATCCGGTTGCCGGAGCGCTAGTAACCATCCGCAACACGGACTTCAGCTCGAAGCGCGAATTAATCACAAGCGACACCGGCAGTTTCAGCGCCGCGATGCTGACCCCCGGGGCTTATATGATCGAGGTCAAAGCTCCGGGCTTTACCTTGAAGAAGCCCGCACGGGTCAACGTAGGGGTCGGCAGCAGCGTCCGGATTACTCTCAGACTTGGCGTGGCTGCCGTATCCGAAAACGTGACCGTCACCGCACATGGTCCCACTGTTGAGGGCAACACGCTGCCTCCGGTGGTGAATAAAGAGGCTCCGGAGGTCAGCAACACCCTAGCCGGTTTGACAGTCACCTACCTGCCAAATCGCGACCGTGACTTCAGCCAGTTCGGACAGTTGGCGGCTGGCGTTCAGGCCTCGCCGAATTCTGCCGGGCTGGTGGTAGACGGCCAGCGGCCGGACAGCTTGGCAGTTGCGGTAGATGGCGCCGACTTCACCGATCCGTTGCAGGGTGGAGTGCGTGGGGCCCATGACAATGCTTTCTTCTTTCCGCAGACCGTGGTGCGCGAGTTTCAAGTGGTTCATGCTGGGGCCACGGCCGAAGTGGGAGGCACCAACGCGGGATTTGTAAATATCGCGACCAAGGAAGGCAGTAACAAGTATCACGGTGAAGCGTTCTATATTGGCCGGCCCTCCGCTCTCACCTCCAGCGACACGTTCGGCCATTCCCTCGACAACACGCAGAATGAATTTGGTGGTTCGCTCGGCGGCCCGATCAAGAAGAACCGCGCCTTCTTCTATGTCGGAGCGGAGCAGGATTACCTCGACGTTCCTTATTGGACGCAGTTTGAAGCGCAGCCTCCAGAAGTGCTGATTCCGCCTTCACTTGCTGCTCTTCAACAGCAGATCGTGGGAAAGAGCGATCCCACTTCTGTTTTTGCGCGCGCAGACGTTCTCTTGAATACCGCGAATACGCTGAATCTACAGTTCGATTTCAATCACGTTCACGCGACGAACATGGATGGAGGCTCAACGCGCAGCGTCGCGCCGATCGATAATAGCGCCTTACTGACGGGCGAGAGCTACTGGGTGCGTGGAAGCCTGACCACCCTGATTGGTTCGGGCAAGGTCAACCAATTTCTTGCCCAATGGGCGCAGGATCAGCGCCACATTACACCGAACGCAAGCACTCCTGAGTTTGTGATCAACGGCTTCGGCGTGCTCGGCGGAAACAGTCTGGCGAGCCAGTCTTATACTTCCAAGATCAACCGCGTCAACGACGATTTCGCGATCACGATGGGTGGGGCGACTGTGCATTTAGGCGCTGAGTTTGCCTATGACCCAGCCCGTGAACGGCACGAGGCAAATCTCAATGGGCGCTTCGATTTCGACTCGCTGACGGATTTTCTCGCCAATGATCCGCGACGGTTTCAACAGACGTTTGTGGTGGGCAATGATGTTTACAGTGGTGCAGTGCGCGAGCTCGGGCTTTACATGGACGCCAAGCTACCGGTGACGAAGAGCCTGAGCGTCACCGCGGGCCTGCGCTGGGAGGGACAGTGGAACCCGCACCCCAATAATCCCAACTCGGCAATCCCGCAAACCACTCACATTCCAGATGATCTGGCTCAGTGGCAGCCACGGCTGGGCGTGGCTTGGAATCCCACCACAAATACGGTAGTCAGACTTTCCTCGGGGCTATACGACGCGCCGACGCCAGCGACTTTCTTCCAGCGCGTGTTCACCGACAACGGCGTCAACACGATCGTCGCCGACAGTTACTTCGATCCGCAGATCCTCTCGCTAGTTTCAAGCAGTGGCCAGGCTTTTGCTTCGCAACCGCCCGGACTGACCACGCCTGAAGCGTTGGTCGTGGGTATTGCTCCGAATTTCCGCAATCCGCGGTCATTTCAGGTGGCTGCGAGTGTGGAGCAGCAGATCAATGCGAAGATTAGCGTGTCGGCGGGATATGTGCGGAACAGCACCTGGGACCTGCAACAACTGCTGAACCAAAATCTATTTCCGCCAACCTATGACGCAAGCGGCCTGCCGATCTTTCCGACAGTTCGACCCAACAGCAATGTTGGCCAGTTGCTGGTGAATGAGTCATCCGCGCATTCCTCGTATGATGGTTTACTCGTGACCACGAATATTCAACTTCCGCACCGGTCACAGATCGCGGCGAACTACACGCTCGCGCGCACGCGAGATAACAACTCTAATCTCGGACCTTTCAGCCTGATGTCCACGTTGAATCCATTTGACTCGGCGGCCGACGGGGCATACTCGTCGTTTGACGTTCGAAACAGTTTCAACTTGAGTGCTATTACCAATCTGCCTTGGGGACTGAAATTCAACCCCGTCCTGGTGGCTCGATCCGGACTACCCTACACGCCCCTTATCGGTTTCGATACTCAGTTCGACGCGAATGATTGGAATGATCGCGCCATTCTTAACGGGCACGTGACGGCGCGTAATATATTCCGTCAGCCCTCTTTCTTTAACCTAGACATTCGATTCGTAAAGGACATCACGCTACGCGGCGAAGGCCATCACCTCGATCTTTTTATGGACATTTTCAACATGACGGGCGCCGCCAATCGTAATTTCGGTCCGGAAGCGATCAGTGTCTTTGGGGCTCCCGCAGCCCCAATTTTCACCGCAGGGCAGGCCCTCTTCGCGCCTGACACCAATCATTTCGGAAGCGCACGGCAGGTGCAGTTCACGGCTCGCATCACGGCGTTTTGAAGGGCGCGGGGTCGGGACTTCAATCTTCCTACTCTTGCAGCTTGTTCTCTTGCGCGTGCTGGCTTTGGCCGCCTGCATCTGACGCAAAAGTGGGCCATACGAAACGCAGTGGCGACTTCACCGCGTCGGTGCACAAGAACCGCAAAATCTGAAGTTGTTCTGCCGGTCCGACATCATAAGCCCGTAGCGCGACGAAGGCCGCGATGGTGAAGCTCACAAATAGATTCAGAACGGGCATCCAGAGTGATGGCGCCGCAGAACTCGTCCACCAGTTGGATCAAGTCCGGCGGCACCTCCCGTGACAATGGCGGCCGAGGCTCCTTGAATTCTCCTGATAGCTCTATCGCCGACCCACGCATCTACGAGATGATAGAACAGTACTGAGGGAGAATGATGGACTTTTGGATCTTCTCGGTTTATGTCATTCTCGACATCGAGTATCCACGTTCGGGATTCATACGGGCAAAAGCCGTCAATAAACTGCTGGTGGACCTTCGCCGCAGCATGGACTAAGTGCGGAAGTTCTCACTCGATTTCACCTATGGCCACAATTCGCGAGGTATACCGATGCGCTCCCTGTTCCTGTTCGTACTTTCTTGTACCGCCTTTACAGTCGCACAGACGCCGAATTCAAGTGGCGTTGCCCCCTTTGTAACCGTCAGCGCACCTGTCTTTGTCATGAGTCACGTCCAAATCATCGATGGAACGGGTGCAGCACCGCTGCAAGACCAGGCGATCGTGATTGCCAATGGCAAAATCCAGTCAATCGGGCCAGCCGCGACCGTTCATGCGCCCGCTGGTGCGCAGCAGTTCGACCGTGCCGGATACACGATCATCCCCGGCTTGGTCGGTATGCATGACCACCTCTACTACACGGACTCGGTCTCGGTACAACGCGGGGCTGACGGCAAGATCGGCGAGCCCGGACTTTATGTCGCAGAGATTCCTTACACCGCTCCGCGGCTGTATCTGGCCGCAGGTGTCACCACCTTACGCACCACGGGCAGCGTGGAACCGTATACCGATCTCAAGGTCAAGCAACGCATTGATGCGAATCTGATGCCCGGGCCGAAAATCGACGCGACCGCACCTTACCTGGAAGGCGCGCCCACGGTATTCGCGCAGATGCATGAACTGACTGGACCCGACGATGCGAAGCGCCTGGTGGATTACTGGGCCGCTGAGGGGATGACCTCGTACAAGGCTTACATGAATATCACGCGCGACGAACTGGCGGTGGCGATCCAGCAGGCCCACGCACACAAGTTGAAGCTCACCGGGCACCTGTGCTCGGTGACTTGGCACGAAGCCATCGCCATGGGGATCGACGATCTGGAGCATGGCCCAGTTTTCACCGACACTGACTTTGTGCCGGACAAGAAACCGAATGTTTGTCCGCAGGGCGCCAGCGCTCGCGACAGCTGGGCGAAACTCGACGTCAACGGCCCGCAAGTGCAAGCGCTAATCCACGATCTCGTTATCCATCATGTCGCGGTGACATCCACCCTGCCCGTGTTTGAGGCCTTCGTGCCCGGGCGGCCGGAATTGCAACGGAGGGTGCTGGATGCCATGTCATCCGAATCCGCACAGAGTTATCTCGCCGCGCGTGCCCGAGTGCCAATGGACTCACCAATTACCGCTTTATTCAAGAAAGAGATGGAGTTTGAACTTGCGTTTGCGAAAGCTGGAGGCCTACTGCTCGCCGGTCCCGATCCAACGGGGAATGGTGGCGCGCTTCCTGGGTTCGGTGATCAACGCGAAATAGAATTGTTGGTCGAGGCCGGATTCACCCCAGTCGAAGCTATTCAGATTGGGACTGGCAATGGCGCGACCTACCTTGGCAAGCAGGATCAGATCGGCACCCTCATGGCTGGCAAGGACGCGGACTTCATTCTGATCAAGGGCGATCCGTCCAAGGACATCGAAGACATCGAGAATGTGGAGACGGTGTTCAAGGATGGAATCGGCTATGACTCGAACAAGCTGATCGATAGCGTACGAGGCCAGGTTGGAATCCGTTAGTAAACCGCATTCCGATCGCGTCTTAGGGCCGGTGCATTCTTGGCTCCGGAACGCGTCACGAATGTAACGTCCGACTCGAATTGCAGCAGCCAAACGCAGAACACCCCTGTCCAAGCAAAAAGGTTGGACAGAGTACCCTGTAGCCTGAAGAGCTTGTACCTGGCTATCCACCATTCAAGGTGGCTATTGCTTTTCGTCAACAAATGTCGAGACTCTTCCTAACTGCTTGTTGTCGACGACGGTGGTCATTTTCTTTCCATCGGGCGAGACCGTAACCTTCTCGACACTGTACACTTTGGCGTCGCGCTTATACGTTACTTCGACAGAGCGGTCACTCAACGGCTTCAGCGAAACGGTCTCATTCGCATACGTTCCCTTTACTGGGTAATCCTTGCCGTCGAGCTTTGCCTCCCAGCTTTCGCCTGTCGGAGTGGACATACTCAGAGTATCGCCGCCGCCCTTCCAGGTGCTGGTGAGTCCGGCTGTATCTTCATTAACGTTTTGAATGCGCCAGGAACCGGAGATCGCATTCGAGCCTGCGGGTCCCTTGGAAACTCGCGTCAGCTTGGTTTCAGCCTTGAAGGACTGGCTGCCGTCGGCGGGATAGTTTGTGCTCGAAACAGTTAGCGTCTTCCTATCAGGCGATGCAGTCCGGGTTTGCTCGAACTCCGTCTTGCCGGCTTTTTTCCCGACGAATTGCACGGTATTCGGGTCGCTAACTTTCACCGCGAGCGTCTCATACGTCTGGCCGGTGACGGGCTGGTCCTGGCCGTCAGCCTTCACGTTGATCTTAGGATTGCAACTTTCGCAGTTGTACATTCCATCGTTCACCGAAAACACAATAGGTTTTGGCGACAGCTTGGACTCCGCCATGTTGGTCTTCCAAGTGCCATCGAACGGGCTTTGTGCAAACAACATCATGGGAAGGAAACACAAAGCAATGCATAGCAACTTCTTCATGCTTGATCTCCTGATCGAAAGTTTGAGGCAGAGGAAAATCGGGAACTACCTTTGCCGCGCCAAACGGTGGCTCCGCGCCAAACGGTAGCTCAAGGGTGTCCTTGAGGTCAACCAGAATCGCTTGGCTTGGTGCCTCTGTCGCTCCCACAGGTATAGGCTGTGCTTGCAACGACGAACAAGCAGCAGCAGCTCTGGCAGAGCTAATGAGCATCCCGGCTAAGCTGGATCAGGCAATCCGATCAGATAGGTAGGCTATCCGAAGCTTTAGTTTTCGTTGGGAGGGTATAGGGTGCTTGCCAGTCTAGACAAGTCAGCTGCGATTTACGGTCATCAATCGAAGAAGCCCGCTCCTTGCGAAGCGGGCCACAAAATACGTTAAGGCCGGCTACTTCCCGACCAAGCCGTGGTCGACTCCTACGCCGGTGCAGAAGTCCCAACCCGTAGCCGCGCTGTGAGTGCCGCAACTCCCCGACGTGATGTCGGTGAAGTACGAACTGAATCCCATGTTGCTGTAGATGAGGGTGTCCTCGGCATTGCTGCTGGTCTTGAATTGCCCTGCGTTGTTGATGATTCCGGCCAGCGAAGGCGCAGCCACACTGGTGCCATAGACCTCAAGCCAGCCACCATAGCAATTCGAGTTGTACACCGCAACCGGAGAGCCGCCACTCGAGTCAAACGAAAGGTCAGGCGTGCCTCGTTTGCTGCCCACGATGCTTTGAATAGCATTCTGGAATGAGGGTCGCGGCTCATACCTGCTGGCGCCCCCACCGCCTGAGCTCCACGCAGTCTGGTTGGTGTAAGCGCCGCTGCTGTTGCGATTCACCTGCGTGCCGCCAGCCGAAACCACGTTCACCGAAGAGCTGGGATAGATGACGCCGGGAGAATCACCCGACGAAGCGAAATAAACCACCCCGGCTTGGGTGAAGTAATGGTCAGAGCTTGCCTCACCCGACGTCTCACTACCACCCCAGCTCATAGAGACTTCGCCCTTGCCGCCGTGGGCCGCGATGTAGCTATTGGCGGCCTGTACTGCGGCGTACAAGGCGCTGTTAGTGGCGGAAGAGGCCTCCATCAGAACAATATGGGCATTGGGTGCCATAGCATGGGCCCATTCGATGTCCAGGGATTCCTCACCTTGCCAGCCGGAACGGCAGCCGTTGGTTGGCTTGCTCCCGCTGGCGTATTGCACAGAGAAGTTAGCCTGCGGCAGGCCAAAAGTAGTAGAGAACGTCGCAAGGTCGGCGGCCGCCGAGGGATAGTCGTAGGCATCGACGATTACAATTACGCCCGCGCCACCAGTGGGAACCTGTGTCGTGCCGTTAATCGGGCAGCCCGACAAAGGAGTGGAAACCACGTCATAGACGCATCCTAGTGAAGCGGGAGTTTCTCCCGCCGGCTGGGCCGCCGGGATGATGGACCCAGTGGGCGCATAGAAAATGTAGTTAGTGTGCATGCGCACGCCGACGTCCTCGGGCCGCTCGATGCTCGACGCCGGATAAACGCCATTGCCGACGCGGACTTGGGCGTTGAGTAAAGAGGTGCACGCGAACCAGACTGTTGCAACTGTGATAAGCCACAACATCATATGCGAACGGGGGCGAATAGAATGCATCTTCATCCACTCCTTGCCGGGAGATTTCGATTTTGGGCCCGGGCAGGCGGACATTTTACAACGTGGAGGCGTACTTGGAATGCCACGTAAGTGGCCTTATCCTGATTTTTCCCTAAAACCTCACTGCAGGGTAGTTGACCGTTGCACCGTTGGTGGAATGAAACTACGATCCGTCGATCGGTGAAGGTAAACGCGAAAATAAGAAGCCCACCCAAGCAAAGGAAGCTTGGATGGGCGTATTCCTGACTGACAACCATCCACGATCCGCTATCACTAACGCTGGGTTACTGTCCCAGGATCTGGAAGAAGCGAATGATCGACTCGATCCCACGATAGAAGTTCGGAATGTGGAACTTCTCATTGGGAGCATGCAGATTGTCGTCGGGCAGACCCATGCCCATCATGATGCTGGGAATCCTCAGGTCTTCCTCGAACTGGGTCACGATCGGAATGGAACCACCCGAGCGAATGTACACGGTGTCTTTCCCGAAGATCTCGTGCATGGCTTGCACCGAGGCGCGCGCGAATTTATTGTCGGTGTTGACTACGCACGCCGGGCCTTTGCTGTGTACCTTGATATTGATCTCGATGCCCTTGGGCGTGAGCTTCTTCACGTACTCGGTGTACTTCTTCAGGATGTCGTCCGGATCCTGCTTGGGCACCAGCCGCATCGAGATTTTGGCCGAGGCACGCGCTGGAATTACCGTCTTCGCTCCGGGAGCGACGAAACCGCCGGGCATACCGTGTATCTCCAGTGTCGGACGCGCCCACGTGCGATACAGCACCGAGTAGCCTGGCTCGCCAGTCAGCACGCTCGATCCCACTTCAGCCTTGCGATACTCCTCTTCGGTAAAGGGCAGACGTTCCCAGGCCTTCAGTTCGTCGGCGGTTGGCTTTTGCACGTCGTCGTAGAAGCCGGGGATGAGAATCTTTCCATCCGCGTCCTTCAGCTTACTGATGATCTCGACCAGCGCGAACAACGGATTGGGTGCTGCTCCCCCGTACACACCGGAGTGCAGATCGGTCTTCGCTCCTTGCGCTTGGATCTCGGTGTAGAGCAGGCCGCGCAGACCGACACACAGCGTGGGAAGATCGGGAGCGAACAGCTCGGTGTCAGTTACGAGCGCAAAGTCGGCCTTCAGTTTGTCAGAGCCCGCGTTCTTCTTCACGAACGCTTCGATGCTCTCGCCGCCCACTTCCTCCTCGCCTTCGATCAGTACGCGGACGTTGATGGGCAGCTTGCCGTTGCCGGTCTTGAAGAGAGACTCAAAAGCCTTGAGCTGCATCCAGAGCTGGCCTTTGTCGTCGACGGCTCCGCGGGCGTAGATGTTCTGATTGCGCTCGGTTGGCTCGAACGGTGGAGTATGCCACTCGTCCAGCGGCTCAGCGGGCTGCACGTCGTAGTGCGCATAGCACAGCGCTGTTGGCTTGCCTGATGCGTGCAGCCAGTCGGCGTAAACCAGCGGATGGCCTTGGGTGGAAATGATCTCAACATGCTCGAAGCCGATGCGCTTTAGATCGTTAGCTACCACCTCGGCGGCTTTGCGCACATCGTCTTTGTGTTCTTCGGCGGTGCTGACGCTGGGGATGCGAAGCAAATCTTTCAACTCGTCAAGAAAGCGTTTTTGGTTCTCACGTGCGTAGGAAACGGCTGCGGATGACATAGGGAAAAGTTCTCCTTCCAGAACTCGACCGGCTTGCGTGCTACTGCTCGCAAACAGCGATGGGCAAACTCCAAAGTATATCGCAACGGAGGCCGGGAGTTTTTGAGGCGGGGGAAGCAATTCCAGCGGTTACTACTCTCCTCGAGACTCTTGGGATGCTGCCTAAGGCAGCTAAGCAGAGAAGGCTCGGTTCTCGCTGTCAGTCGTAAACATAGCGCGCCCTCCGGATTGCGAGGACGCGCACGAAACGGCAATTCTGTTTCCGCTGTTCCTATTACTTGACGATGTTCTTTCCAAAATTGAACTTCGTGCCCACGGTGACCCTGCACGCTGTTGCGACCGCCATCGAGTAAATTCGAGAAGTAATTATAGTGAACAAAATCGGTGGCTACGCGAATACCAAAGTTCGGTGTGGCCTCCCAGGTAATGCCGCCCCCAAAGCCGTAAAACACCACTGTGTCAGAGCTGGACGTCTTCCCGTTCAGAAGGCCGCTGACAATCATTGCTGTTATTGGGTCGCTCGGCTTGGCCGTGAAGTTCGCGTGCACTGCGCCCAGCGCTGGACGCGCGAAGAAGGTAAACTTTCTTCAGTCTGCGGTAATTGAATTGCGGTCCTGCCTCGTACGTATAGGTCGAAGAGTTGTAAGGGACCTTCAATACGAATCCCGGCGGCAGAAACGGCAGAAACGGCGCTAATTTCGCCTGGGTAGTCGCATTAAGATCGCTCGGCACCAGCGAACTGTGGCCGCTGTTGTAGCTGAAATCGCCGCCAACGTCAGCCAACTGCGCATGTTGACGCCAAAGTCGCCATCGAATCCGCGCTGGGTAAGATTTAATGAAGGCGTGCTGAGGTAGGAAAAGGCGGTAAAATGCACTGAACTGCCTGATGTCGGTTTGTTGTGAGAAACAGGTGAGAGAGGTAAGAAGTACCAATAAAAGCACGACGGAGAGAGTTCCAGGCCGCATTGCTAAATCTCCTTTTGCTCGCCCCAAGTGGAGCAGGGCGGCCAATTACACGTTTTCAGCGGGGTCGTAAACCGTGGCGCTCCTTCGCCTGACTGGCTCCGTCCCAACTGTCCTTCCAACTTATTGTGCCCCATAGAGTTGTCGCTTCCGCAACAAAGTGAGATGTTTTGGCAGCGATTCCCGAAATGGTACACGAACGCAGCGGGCCAGCAAAGCAACGTTGTCACAACCGCAATGTGATGGTGCTCGTTGGCAAACTTGCAGGAATGTGCTGTTGAGGTGATTTGGAAATACTGGTGGCTGGAAAATCTGCGCGCTGGTTGCAATGTCTGTGAGCGGCGACGTTCGGCAAGATGGGTTTCTGAAAGTGTAAGGAATGTCGTGCCGCAAAGGCTGTCGAAGCGTGATTCGCGCTGAACGGCGCGTGCCCGGCAGTATCATCGAGTTCATGCCGCACTCGATCTAATATGCGAGCCTCGCTGGCCGGTCATTCTTGCATTGGCGGCTGTCGTAGCTCTTCATTTCTCTCTGCCCGAGATACTAAGCCTGGGGCCGAATTGGGTGTTAGTTGCCGTGTTTGCCGTGCTCGCCACGTTGGTCTCAGTTTCTCATTCGAGAGGCGCAGAGGGCATCGCGTATGTTGGCGGTCTGATTCTGATCAGCGCCGTCACCTTGGCGGTGATCACATCCCTCGTCCTACTGATACACTTCCTTCCCGCGCACAAGGAGTCGCCTGTTCATCTCCTGCAGTCGGCTGCGTCCCTTTGGATCAGCAACGTGTTGGTGTTTGCCGCCTGGTATTGGAAGTTAGACGCTGGAGGGCCCAACCAGCGAGAAAGGGCAAAGAGGCATGAGCTAGGCGCCTTCCTTTTTCCCCAGATGGCACTTCATGAGGAATCCCCACTGAAGTCCGATAACTGGCATCCCTCGCTTCATTGACTATCTCTTTCTCTCTTTCAACACCAGCACCGCGTTGTCTCCGACAGATACCCAGATTCTTTCTCGCTGGGCAAAGGCCCTGATGATGCTGCAATCACTCATCTCCCTAACTATCATCGTATTGCTGGCAGCAAGGGCGGTGAACATACTGTGAACGACCACGTGGAGTTTCCCGCGATGTTCTGTTCGCGCTCGCGGTCGTTGATCCCCGAAGTCTGCATGTCCGGATAGTTTGCGCCGAGTGGTAGTCGAGGCGAAGATCACATGCTCGTGTGATGTGTTAGAATCGGCGCACTCATGCGGCGCTGTCTCTCGAGTTTGCTGCTGCTGCTTACCTGTGCAGGGATGTTGCTGCCCTTACTCCAAGGGTCCTCCACAGATGTTCCCGCGTGCTGCCGACGTGACGGCAAGCATCATTGCATGCGCTCCACGGGTGCCGAGGGGTTCAAATCGGCTGCGATGGCTTGCCCGTACCCGCGCCTTCGTGTCCTAACGACTAGGGCAATGGCGCTCGTAGTAGGACGCAAGGGTGTGAGACGACGGGCGCTGCTAGGCACGATACAACCACTCGAGCTTTCTCAGTCAGCGTTTCGCGTTTCAGAAAGCTGTCAAGAACGCGCGCCGCCCGCCTCCTAGACTCAGCTCCAGATCACAGACGGATTCATTGGCGGGTTCCGTGTTCTCGCACGCCTTGGTGCGACTAACTGAGCATGGAGGCGTCCTTCTATCTGCGTTCTCGAGCTACCCTCAGCCCCGAGCAAGCTCCATCTCCGACCAAAAAGAGCACCCGATCTGTCGGAGTCGAGTGCTTACGATCTTTGTAGGGCGGCAAAACCAAGGGGAGAACTGCTGTGACATGCTTTCGAATGCAGACGAAGTCAAGCGCGATTTCCGTATTTTTGACAGTTATGTTCTTGTTCTTTGGCGTGCCCCTATCGGCAACTGTCTTCGGCAGTGTTCGCGGCGTCGTTCACGATCCGCAGCACCGCCCCATTCAAGGCGCACACATCACGTTGAAATCTCAAACCTCGGATTGGACCCAGTCTGAAGACTCCAGCGACAGCGGAGAGTTTGAATTCCGTTCAGTCCCCATTGGCACTTACACCGTCACGGTGTCGTGCGCAAGGCTTTCTGGATATGCAACAAGATGTCATTGTTCAGTCCGACACGAGCCCGGTAATGCACTTCAAGTTGGCGGTCGCAGGCACGAAGGAAGAAGTCGTCGTATCCGGAACCCCCGTGGCAGCGCCGCTGGACACGGTCACGCCGACTACGATGCTGAACCGTCAAGACATTCAGCAAACCCCTGGAGCGGACCGCACGAATGGCGTGGAGATGATCACCGATTACGTGCCGGCTACCTATGTGGCGCATGACATGCTGCACATGAACGGCGGCCACCAAGTCCTATGGCTGATCGACGGCGTCTCCATCCCCAACACCAACATTGCCGCCAATCTCGGACCGCAGATCGATCCCAAGGACATCGACTATCTCGAAGTCCTGCAAGGCAGTTACGACGCCACCTACGGCGACCGCACCTATGGCATGTTCAATATTGCGCCGCGAACCGGGTTTGAGCGCGATCGGCAATGCGATCTGGTGATTACCGCGGGAAACTTCTATCAAACCGACGACCAGATCAGTTGCGGAGGGCACACGCAGCGATTTGCGTATTATGTCAGCCTGAACGGAAACCGTAGCAATTACGGACTGCAGACGCCGATCCCTCAGGTCTACAACGATGCGGAGAATGGCGATGGAGGATTCGCGTCATTTATCTATAATCGCGACCCTAAGAATCAGTTTCGAGTCGTCACTTCCTTGCGGCAGGACTATTACCAGATTCCGGTCGATCCCGATCCTAATTCCGTCGGGAATCAGATTCTGGAATCCTCGGGCGCAGTTCCCAGCTATGGACTTCATGACGCCGAGCGGGAGCCCGACGCTTACGCCATCTTTTCCTGGGTACATACCTTCAACCCAACCACGCTGCTGACGCTGTCTCCCTTCTATCATTACAATGCGGCTAATTATCAAGGCGGACCCGACGATTATCCGGTCATCACAAACGTAAACCTGACAGCCAATTACGTTGGGTTCCAGGGGATCCTCAACAAGAGCTTCTGGAGAAATGATCTGGAAGCCGGAGTGTACGGGTTCTTCCAGCACCAATATAGCTACTTCGACAACCAATACACGGACGGTACCCCGAACTTTCCGCCGTCTTCGATCAGCGTGAACGGAGGGGTTGCCGAGGAGTTCATCAGCGACCGATTCAATGCGACGAAATGGTTAACCATCATCGCCGGCCTTCGCGTCAGCGAATTCCGTTCTACGATTGCGGAGAATCAAGCTGATCCACGGGTTGGTGTTGCCTTCCGGGTTCCACACCTGAACTGGGTGCTGCGTGCCTTCTACGGTCATTACTATCAGCCGCCTCCGCTGGTTACCGCGACCGGCCCACTCCTGGGTTACGCCAACAGTCAGGATTTTACCTTCGCTCCGCTTTACGGCGAACGCGATAAACAGTGGGAAGCGAGTCTGATTATTCCGTATAAGGGCTGGAACCTTGAGGTCGACAATTATCAGACCAACGCGCGGAACTGGCTGGACCACAACAACATTGGGAACTCAAATCTTTTCTGGCCCATCACCTGGTACGCGGCGCTCATCCAAGGTTGGGACCTCACGCTGCGCTCTCCTATGCTATGGCATCGGGTACAAGCCCATTTGGTTTACGCCAATCAGATTGCGCAGGCTACTTCACCCATCAATGGCGGTCTCATCTGCCCGAATCCCAACGACCAGACTTGCCCACTGTACGTGCCGCCGGGCTTTTCTCCGGTGGACCACGATCAGAGAAATACATTGAATGTGGGTGCTACTGCCAGTTTGCCCTGGCACAGCTATGCTTCGGGCAATGTGTACTACGGCTCGGGATTCTCCAACGGTTTGTACGGGACGCCGGATTCACAGTATCCCGGGCCCTATCTTCCCAGCCATACTACGGTTGATCTCGCTCTGGGAAAGAGCTTCTCCGAGGGGAAATATGCTGTTTCTGTGACCGCGCTGAACGTGGCAAACCTCCGCGTGCAACTGGATAACAGTCTGACCTTTGGCGGATTTCACTGGAACGAGCCACGGCAAATTTATGCGGAATTTCGTTGGCGCTTCCACTACTGATTCGTCAGGGCCGCACAGTACAATCGAAATATCACTCCAGTCCAGGCGAAGTCGCTGTGGGGTTGGGGTTTCGGGCTGGAGAAATTTCTTGCGCTATCTCATTCTGCTTTTGGCCATTGCGGGGATTATAGTTTCGGTGCTGGCCCTGAAAGTCCACTACGACACCGGTTCCGAGCCGTGCCGCATCAATGACAAGTGGGACTGCGGTGTGGTAAATCACAGCCCATACGCTGTGATACGTGGAATACCAGTGGCAGCCATCGGCATCGCCGGATATTTGCTCATAGGTATTCTAGGATTCATGCGCCGACGCGGCCTCCTAATTGTTTGCACTCTAATTGGACTGGGATTCGCTTTGTATTTGACGAACATCGAGGCCCATGTTCTCGAGGTGTGGTGCCTGTACTGCGTGATCTCGCAAGGAATTATTGCGGTGCTTACACTGTTGGCACTGGGATGGCCAGTCTGGGCAACACTTCGAAATAGGACTGCGTAAGCGAAAAAGGCAGCGGTCGACGGCCTGCCGTGATCAGTGAAGCCAGTAAGCAACTTACTGACACTGTCCTGAATCTAAACTCACGCCCAGGCCGGGGCGGCATCCAGAAAGGTCTCGTTTAACGTTTGGGAATGGTGCGGTAGCGTATCGGCCTCAAACCAGCACTTCATGAAGTCCCCAGAGATAGACAGATCGGTAATCTCCAAGGAAGTGTTTGCGGGCGGCGGGGAAATGGGCTCGCTCATGCGTGCTTTCGACTGGTCGCGGACGCCGCTTGGGCCCGTGTCGAGCTGGCCACAGAGTCTTAAGACCGCGGTCCGAATCATTTTGACGTCCCGCTATGCGATGTTCGTCTGGTGGGGCGAAGAACTGGTCAACCTGTACAACGATCCCTACAGGGTTTTTCTTGGCAAGAAGCATCCCGCCGCCCTCGGGCAGTCTGCGCAAACGGTGTGGTCAGAAATATGGGGGCAAATCGGCCCCCGGACAGATGCGGTTTTGCGTCGAGGCGAGGCGACTTTCGACGAATCTCTCCTGCTCCTGATGGACCGTTTCGATTATCTGGAGGAAACGTATTTCACCTTCTCCTATAGCCCTCTTCCCGACGACCAAGGCGAGGTTCGAGGCATCTTCTGCGCGGTCACCGAGGTGACCCAGCAAATCGTCGGAGCGCGACGATTGGCTTTGCTTCGCGAGGTTGCCACCAAGGTTAGCCCGTGTCGGACGCCTGAACAGGTCTGTCAAGCAGCGGCGGGGTGCATGGCGAGCGCCAATCTTGATTTGCCATTCGCATCGTTGTATCTCGACGATTCAAGCGGGAAACGCTTGCGGCTGGCCGCACAGACCGGAATTGACGCGGGCAGCGCTGCGTGTCCAGAGATAGTTGATCTCGACGCTGAGGGCAACTCCGGATGGCCGTTCCGCAATGCAATGGGTGCTACGGAGCCCGTGCTGGTGAACGATATCGCCAGTCGGTTTCCAGAATTGCCGACCGGCGGATGGAGTAAACCGCCAGAACGGGCCATTCTGTTTCCCATCCCACAGCAGGGGCAACTGAAGCCCGCCGGTGTTCTGCTGGCTGGGCTGAATCCTCATCGCGAATTTGATGCTGACTTCCGTGGCTTTCTGGGTCTTCTAGTCAATCAAATCGCCTCCGGCATAGGCAATGCCGTGGCCCATGAGGAGGCACGTCGCCGCGCTGATGCACTGGCGGACATCGATCGCGAGAAGACCTTGTTCTTCACTAATATCAGCCATGAGTTCCGCACCCCTCTTACCCTGATGCTGGGCCCGCTGGAGGCGGCCATCTTGCAAGCACGGGTGCATCCCTCGGAACAGAACCCGGAACAACTGGCGTTAGTACATCGCAATGCACTGCGGCTGCTTAAGCTGGTCAACACCTTGCTGGACTTCTCCAGGATCGAAGCCAGGCGTCTGCAAGCAGTTCATGAGCCCACCGATTTGGCGGCCGTTACTGCCGAGTTGGCTAGTGTATTTCGTTCCGCCATGGAGAAGGCGGGTCTTGAATTTCGAGTGCAGTGCGATCCGCTGCCCGAACCAGTTTATGTGGACCGCGACATGTGGGAGAAGATCGTGCTCAATCTTCTTTCCAATGCCTTTAAATTCACTTTCGAGGGCGAGGTCAGCGTCACGCTGAAAGCGGTCGACGGTGAGGTTCAACTTTCGGTTAGCGATACCGGAGGGGGAATTCCACAGCACGAAGTGCCGCGAGTGTTCGAGCGTTTCCACCGGGTTAAAGGCGCCAAGGGCCGCACTTTCGAAGGTACTGGCATTGGCCTATCGTTGGTACAGGAATTGGCGAAACTGCATAATGGCTCCGTGCGGGTGGTGAGTGCTCTAGGGAAGGGAAGCACGTTTACGGTTTCGATACCACGCGGCAAGGCGCATTTGACGCACGACCAGTTGGACAGAATCCGTACCGAGTCATTGACCGCACTACGGGCTGACAGCTATGTACAGGAAGCATTACAGTGGCTGCCACAAGCCTCGGGCGGGAGCATCGATTTGCCTGCTGCCACGGTCCCGATTAAGAAGGATGCGCCCTCCAAACCGGCTCGCGAGCTTATCCTCTTGGCGGATGACAATGGTGATATGCGCGGGTATCTTCGTCGTTTGCTAAGTGAGTCTTACGACGTACATGCCGTCTCCAGCGGGGAGGAAGCGCTGGCTGCCACGCGGGAACTTCGCCCTAACTTAGTGTTGGCCGACATCATGATGTCTGGACTTGACGGTTTTGGTATTCTCCAAGCCATTCGCAACGACCCCTCCATCCGAATGACTCCCGTGATTTTGCTGTCGGCCCGGGCCGGGGAAGAGTCTACGGTGGAAGGTTTGCAAGCCGGAGCGGACGACTATCTGGTGAAGCCGTTTACCGCGCGCGAACTCGTAGCGAGGGTGAGTGCGCATCTCAACCTGGCGCGGATTCGCCGGGGGGTAGCGGAGCGGGAATCACAGTTGGCGGCTATCGTTGAATCTTCGGATGACGCCATTGTTTCGAAGGACCTCAACGGCATAATCCAGAGCTGGAATGCATCTGCCAGCCGCATGTTTGGCTACGCTCCCAAGGAAATAATCGGACAATCGATTCTTATGTTGATCCCGCAGGAATTGCACTCGGAAGAAGTCGGGATAATGGCAAAGCTCACGGCTGGACAGCGAATCGACCATTACGAGACCCAGCGGTTGCGCAAAGATGGCCAGCGGGTCGATGTGTCGCTGACCATTTCCCCTGTGAGGGATGCCCTCGGTCGAGTGGTCGGCGCTTCCAAGATCGCACGCGACATATCGGAGAGAAGAAAGACGGAAGAAGCTCTTCGCACTGCAGAAAAGCTCGCAAGCGTCGGCAGGATGGCTGCCACCATGGCTCACGAAATTAACAATCCGCTTGAAGCCGTGGTAAACCTCCTTTACTTGGCGGCCAACCATCCATCCCTTCCGGAGGGACCGCGGCAATACCTGCGGGCGGCTGACGAGGAGCTGGCCCGAGTGGCACACATCACCAGACAAACCTTGGGTTTTTATCGCGAGTCGGCGACCGCGCAAGCCACACGCATTTCCCAAATTTTCGACGGCCTGCTTCTCGTTTATGGTACTAAGATTAGAAACAAGAATCTACACGTTGACATTGCTGTTCCTGAGGGCATGGAAGTAACGGTGTTCCGCGGCGAGCTAAGGCAAGTCCTCGCCAATCTCCTGCAAAACAGCATTGAGGCGGCCCGGACTGGCGGTCATATTCGTATTCGAGCGACCAAACGCCATCGCCGCTCGAAGGGCGAGGATGCTGTGCAGATTACGATTGCCGACGACGGGAAGGGTATTCCTGAAGCCGGTCGAAGCAGAATCTTTGAGCCCTTTTTCACCACCAAGAAGGACATCGGCACGGGGCTGGGCCTCTGGGTCTGCAAAGGCATCGTGGAGCGGCACGGCGGTTCAATTCGGGTACGCAGCCGAACCGACGAGGGAAGCAGCGGAACTGTTTTCTCGATATTTCTGCCGGTAACCGGAAGTGCATTCCAAGATCTAGCCTCGGAATCAGCCCTGGAGAATGCGGTCTAAAATAGTTCCCCAAGGATGCCATCGGATATAGGTGGCCTGCGTCAACACTAGCGAAACCTTCGATTTGAAACCAACAGCCTCACCGCTTCCGGTTGAACGGTTTTCTCTGTCTATGGCATATCCGAACTTCCATATATGATGTCTGCTTCCACTGCTTCGGCGTGTTGTCTTTCATTTCGGGTGCGGGACTGACGCAGTCGTTCCTATGGAAATGACCCACATATTCGGGTTGTTAGCCGCTCTGCTGGTGCTGGCCTACGTTGCTAACCGGCTGTCGCGCTTGACCCGTGTGCCCGATCTGATTGTTTTACTTTTGATTGGCGTGACCTTGGGGCCAGTTCTGCACTGGGTTCCGTCCGCTTCCTTCCAGGGCGTTATCGACGCTTTCGGAACGCTGGCGCTCATCCTCATTCTCTTTTCAGGCGGAGTCGAACTCCGATTGCGACAAGCTGCCCGCTATGCTTCCGCGGCGCTGTTGTTAATGGTCGTTAGCTATGGCCTGAGCCTGGGATTGATTGCTTTGATGGGCCGGGCCCTTTTGCACTTGGCGTGGAGCGATTGCTTACTCCTGGGAGCGGCCCTCGGGTGTACTAGCGGCACGATTGTCATACCGGCTCTGGAACAGATTTCCGCTCCTGAGCCGGTAAAGATTGCTCTGACTTTGGAGTCCACCCTGGGCGAGGTGATCGCCGTCCTGCTCATTGGTAGCTTATTGAACATGGGAGTAAGCCAGTCGCTGGTATTCGGTGTCGCCGCCGACTTCTCCCATCACATCGTGATCGCTTTGCTCCTCGGTGTGGTGGCGGGAGCCATTTGGTCAAGGCTATGGCCCCTGCTTGCCAACCAACCCAACACCACCATTTTGAACTTGGGTGTGGTGTTCGGCGTGTACGCGCTTGCGCGCTACTTCAGCGGCAGCGGGCTGCTGGCGGTTTTGGTTTTTGGCGTTACCCTGGCCAATTTGCCCCGCACTCCGCACATGACTCGACAAGGAGCGCGCCTCCTCGCCTTCCATGCCGAGCTTGGCTTTCTGGTACGGTCGTTCTTCTGGGAATTGTTGCCGAATTTGTCAGCCGAAAACATATCCTTCCCATCGTCGGCATCCTGGTGGCTTTACTGCTGGCCCGCTTCCTCGCCGTGCAGAGCAGCCGATGGGCGGTACGGGACGTGACGCGTAGGCAAACTGAGCTGTTGTTCTGGATGCTCCCACGCGGATTAGTCACAGCAGTCTTGGCCCTGGAGATTGTCAGCGCCCGCGGGCAAGTGTTTGCCTTCCTGCCTGCAATGGCATTCACCGTCATCCTGGTGACCAACCTGTTTGTGGTGGTCGGAGCCGTAAGGTCAGCGAAGGTGTCTGCGCCCGTGCCGTCCCCGGCAAAGCCTTACGTGATGGAAGAGTTGAAACCGCTATCGGTTGACGTTCCCAGTCTTACCGATGCCGGACAGGGAGAAAAATGAAGGCTGGTGCTGCCTCGCGCTTGCCGGAGCTGGAAACCTCCAAGCTTAATTACGGAACCGGGTGGGCTGCGAGGATCGAGAAGCTGCTGGCTTCAATGCGCGATGTTCAATTCGACAGTGCCGAATCGCTCATCCGATTTCATGACGTACTCTTGTTCTTGCGTGCCTTCCCGCAAAGTCGCAAAGTTGCGAGACTGACCGATGATTTGTTGATCGGCATCGAGCACCAGGTGAAGAAACTTCAGTCTTCGGGCGCCAACATGGAGCTGTTCGACGACGAGCAGTTCTCTGGCATTGCGGGCACGGTTATCAGCGATCACTTCACCTACGACGTGGCTCGCTGGCTCGCGGAGCGTTATCCGCAACAGCTTAATGTCGAGTGGGACTTCGACGAACAGGGTCGCCAGATGGCGGTGACATTGCCGCGTTTTATTCCGCTACTAGCGGACGATTCGCTTGTCGAAGCCGACACGCCGTTCTTTGAATGGATGGCGAACGCCGCCGGCGGCGCAGAGAAAATACTGCCATGGCTGTTGCAGCGCGTCGCCACTACGCCTCTCGCCTGCTTAGAGAAGACGTCGCTGTATGACTCGCTGGCGGTCAATGTTTTATGGAAGCTGGGGAATTCCGCGGCGAGCCGAACGCTCGCCCGCCGGAGTGTGTCGCAAATCTTTTATCACCGGCGGCCCCTCCTTCGTCGCAACGAGGTCTCGCTCTCCGGCGAGCTGAGTTCGCCTCCGCTGCCAGTTCGCAAGCTTTCACGGCGTGAAGGCGAAGAAGTTCTCGATCTTACGCGCATTGCCCTTACCGTTCGCTATCGCGAACTGTACGGCACGACCCGCGGCAATCCGAAGGGAGTGTTTCAGGCAGACGTGGGACGGGGCGTGCAGATCTTCCTGTGGGGGTTGCCGCCCGACCGGCGTCTGCCGCTACGTGCCTATCACGCAGGCCTCACACTGAAGAATGGCGTTCCCATCAACTACATCGAGGGCATCTCGCTGTTCGAGTGGATGGAGGTGGGATTTAACACTTTTTACGCCTTCCGCGATGGAGAGACAGCGTGGATTTATTCCAAGGTTCTCCATTTCTTGCATCAACTAGCTGGTGTCACCTGTTTTTCCGTCTATCCCTATCAGCTCGGACATGAGAACGAAGAGGCCATCAGGTCAGGGGCTTTCTGGTTCTATCGCAAGCTGGGGTTTCGCCCCGGACGTCCACAGCTGCTTGCGATCACCAGGAAAGAAGAAGCCAAAATGACTCGCGACCCGGCGCACCGGACTTCGGCGCGGTTGCTGCGGCAGTTGGCGGCCGAGCACGTGTTTTATGAATTTGGCGATGGTCCACGCCGACAATGGGACACCTTCTCAACCCGCAGGATCGGATTGGCCGTTCAGCAACGGATGGCCGAGGAATTCGACGGCGATCCTCACAGAATGCGACGGGCCACCACCAGGCTTCTATCCCGAAACCTGCGGGTGGATCTCGAAACTTGGAATCTCCTGGAACAAGCGGCATTCGAAAGTTTCGCGTTAGTTTTGTGGCTAGCGCCCGAACTCGCGCGATGGACGGCTCTGCAGAAGCAGGCAATGGTGGACATCATCCGTGCCAAGGTGTCCGCGGATGAGAGGATGTATCTTCGCCTGCTCCAGCAACATCAAGCGCTGAAACAGATTGTCCTGAGACTAGGGTCAGAGAAGTCCAAGGCAAAAGCCGTGCGCTTCTGACCCAAGACCGTGCTGCCACGATGAGCCACAACGCGACTCCTCAGCTGTCGCTCGTCATCATGAAAAGCGGCTTGTCTTCGAAGCTCTTGTAGTAAGGCCTCAGCCTTTCCGTGTTGTACTGTTCCTTCACGTTGACTACTTTTTTCGAGGCTACCACGGTCTCAATCGGGACGTTGCTGTAGCGGCCGTTCTTCAGCACGACCAGCCTTCCATGAATTCCTCGCAGCAGGAGGTCCAGGGCAAGATTCCCGTACGCCATGGGAACGATCGAGTCGATCGCGTCGGGATCACCGCACCGAACCAGGTAGCCAAGGTTCTGACTGATAGTGTCCACCGCTTTGCCGTTGTTGTATCGGGGAGAGAGCTCCTTCAGTTTCTCGGAAACCAGGTCACCAATCCCGCCCAGTTTCTTATGGCCGTAGGCATCCGTAGTGTCGCGCGCGAAAATCATCTCGCCGCCTTCAAACATAGAGCCTTCGGAGATCAGCACCACCGAATAGCGGCTCGGGTTTTTGTGCCGGTCAGCAATGAGCAACTCGGCCAGGCGTTCTATGTTGAATTTCTGTTCGGGAATCACGCAGCGATTGGCCGCACCAGCCATGGTGGGCAACATCGCGGTGAAGCCCGCATAGCGGCCAAAAACCTCAAGCACCAGCAACCGTTCGTGGGAGCCGGCGGAAGTTCGCAACCGGTTGGTCATTTCGATAGTGCGTGTAACGCATGTGCTGAAGCCGATGCAGTAGTCGGTGCCGGGCACATCGTTGTCCATCGTTTTGGGGATGGCGACAAGCTTGATCCCTTCCTTGTGGAGCCGCACTCCATAGCTGAGGGTGTCATCGCCCCCGATAGGTATTAGGCTCTCGATTCCCAGCCAGTCGAGGTTCTTGAGCACTTCAGGCGTGAGATCATTCAGCTCCGCTGCATAAGAGCCCCGCAGGTGAGGCGGAACGTCGGCCTGCCTCACTCGCCCCGGGTTGGTACGAGAGGTGTGAAGGAACGTTCCCCCAGTGCGGCCAGCGCGGTTCACCAGCTCTTCGGTAAGACTTTGGAAGTTGTCGCTGTTGTCGTAGTCCTCTTCCCGGATCGTGTCGACCAGGCTGGCCCAGCCGCGGCGCAAGCCGATAACCTCGTAGCCTTCGCGCAACGCTCGAATCGTTACTGCCCGGATGGCCGGATTCAAGCCCGGTACATCACCACCTCCGGTGAGAAGGCCGATGACGCCTTTCCTCGTGTTTACATTAGCCATAAAAAATTGCCTTCATTATGAAGTTGCGTTACAGCATAAGCCTACGGACAGTCTAGTCGCTGAAGGTCGCGATTGCGCACGGCAATCCGTGCCACCACATTGCGGCGCCTTTCGCAAGCGCGCCGTGACGTTACAGGTCTACACTATGGTTCATGCTGCAAACACACAAGAAAGCGATCTCTGCCATCAAGAATGCGCAGCAACGGGTGGAGAAGGCCGCCCGCGAGCGCGACAAAGCGAAAGCTAAGTTGAAGGAAGCTGAGGCTCGACTGGCATTGGAAAAGGAACGACTTAGAAAGAGCGAGGAGCAACTGGAAAGCTAGACCGGTTTGAGAGCAAGCGAGGCGCGGTCTGGAGGCCGTGGCATTCAGCCACGTACTGAAGGTATAGCTCGCGGAAGCAGATGTGGACTAAATCGCAGACTCTGGCATTCCCGCCACTCTGATACTGGCCGCCATACGGTGCTGCTGTCCGGGTGCGAGTTCCACGGCGTAATCAAGGACATTGCTGGCTTCGACGCAGAACATCTGCGTCCACTCGTCGTCACCAAGGTCTGCCAAGGCTCGCGCCCCATCTACCCAAGGATTCCACACAACTGTAGTGAGCGAGTTTTCTTTGGCAATGTGAATACGGCGGTGCAAAGTGGGATCTTCCAACTCAACCTCAGGTTGGGCGGTCAAATAGGCGCGGTCGGTTTGGGAGGAGATCACGACGTCGCCATCCTGCACTTTTTCACGGTTTGCGTCGGTGTTATCGAGATAAGGCACTTTGTCCAGGCGATGCAATCGCGCCGTCCGAACATCTCCCACTCTGTGGTACGAATGCAACGCCTCCTGGAAGCGCACTGTCGTTGTTGCCTTGTTCGTTAGCTCAAGTTCGAGGTGCAATTCCGGTCCGAAGGTTACACGATGGACGAGACGAAAGTCTGCCGGCCACCATCGCCGGGTACTTGCATCGCTTTCGGTGAACATGGTGATCGAAATCGCGCTTCCCTGCTGCACGATCGATTCCAGCTCCCAGGCTTTTGTGCGCACAAATCCGTGAGCCGGTGCATGGGGATCGTCGGATTTGGCCCGAAACCAGGGAAAACAGATCGGGATGCCTCCGCGAATGGCTTGGCCCTCTTCCCATCGCGAACGAGAACTGAGGAAGAGGACTTCCTCGGCCCCAGCCGGCTTCCAAGAAGTGACGTGTGCGCCATGGAGGTATATCTCCCCGGTGGTAGTCGGCGATGTAATCGAGACCTTCGGCAATCCTCCATTGCCGGCGACGACCTCAGCAAGACCGGGAACTCCAAAGCGACGACTTAGTTCGGTTATCTGGCTCACAGTACCCATGCGATCACTCCGGCGATACCCCGTTGCTTTGACAATGCGGCGCTGGCAAAGCCTTCGCGTGGAGGTCTACCGGTTCGACATTCAACGGCTTCGCGCCAATTCCTGCATCTCGACGGGAATGTACGCTACTCAGACTATAATAGCCGCTATCTAAGATTGAACTGCGTGGCTTCTGCTGAGCTGCTACTCGTTGCGGAGCCTGATTAAGCAGGTCCGTCATTGCTCTGCTTTACTCGCTCCAGTCTTCACCGATGCGACTTTGGGGTGGAACCGCCACAAGAATTTACCAGTTGTAGGTTTGAGCCGGGGCTGATAATTTTCCAGCGCGGCAATTTGAGGAGAAAACGATGAAGGCGACCCAACTGCTACACGATCTGGGCCAGAGTCTGTGGCTGGACAATATCACGCGCGACCTGTTGGACAAAGGCACGCTCAAGCGTTACATCGACGAACTGTCGGTGACCGGCCTGACGTCAAATCCCACCATCTTCGATCATGCCATCAAGAATAGCCCCTCGTATGACCCTGGCATCCGCCAGAAGTTAGCTCAGGGCAAGTCGGGCGAAGCGCTGTTCTTTGAGCTGGCGATCGAGGACCTGACCCGGGCCGCGCAGCTGTTCCGGCCGATCCATGAGCAGACCAAAGGCGTGGACGGGTGGGTATCGCTCGAGGTGTCGCCGCTGCTGGCTTATGACACGAGCAGTACCCTTCGCGAGGCAAAGGACTTGCATGCTCGGGCAGGGCAGCCCAACCTGTTCATCAAGATTCCTGGCACCAAGCAAGGCCTGCCCGCCATTGAAGAAGCGATCTTCGCCGGGGTCTCGATTAACGTGACGCTGCTGTTTTCGCGGGAGCACTACTTAGCGGCAGCCGAGGCATATCTGCGCGGAATCGAACGACGCGTCGCAGCTGGCTTGCCGACCAAAGTGGGCTCGGTGGCGTCAGTGTTTATCAGCCGATGGGACGTTGCGGTCGCGAACAAGGTACCCGCAGAACTGCTCGACCGGTTGGGGATTGCTATCGCCAAGCGTACGTACAAGGCGTATCGCGAATTTCTCGCCTCGCCGCGAGTCCAGGCAATCGTGAAGGCTGGGTTTAACCCACAACGGCTGTTGTGGGCAAGCACGGGCACCAAAGACCCCAAGGCTTCTGATGTGCTGTACATCAAGTCGCTGGCGGCTCCGAATACGGTCAACACGATGCCGGAAGGGACCTTGAAGGCACTGGCCGATCACGGTGACATTGGAGTTGTACTGCCGGCCGATGGCGGCGACTGCGAGCAGGTGCTGGCGCAGTTTGCCAAGGCGGGTGTCGATATCGACGCGCTGGGTGAGCAGCTGCAGGAGGAAGGGGCGAAGTCGTTCGATGATTCCTGGAAGGAATTGCTGGGGGTGATCGCGTCGAAGAGCGCCGCCATCGCGAAAGGGGCGTCGTAATGGACGTATTGGCGGTGGATGTCGGCGGGACCCACGTGAAGATTCTGGCCACCGGGCAAGAGCAGCCCCAGAGATTTGTCTCGGGTCCGAAGATGACGCCGCAACGCATGGTCGCCGAGGCCAAGAAACTGGCTAAGGGTTGGAAGTACGATGTGGTGTCGATTGGTTATCCCGGAGTGGTGACGCAGGGGCGGCCCATCTCGGAGCCACACAATCTGGCGTCCGGGTGGGTGGGGTTTGATTTTGAAAAGGCGTTCGCGCGCCCAGTGAAAGTCATGAATGACGCGGCCATGCAGGCCATCGGGAGCTACAAGAAAGGGCGGATGCTCTTTCTTGGGCTGGGAACCGGTCTGGGCTCCACCATGATTGTGGACGGGCATGTAGAGCCTATGGAATTGGCCCACCTACCTTACAAGCGAGGAACATACGAGGACTATGTCGGCTTGCGTGGACTCGAGCGAATGGGCAGAAAGAAGTGGCAGCGCCACGTCTTTGACGTGGTTGCCCGGATCTCGGCCGCCTTGGAACCTAACGACATTGTGCTGGGCGGAGGCAACGTTAAGAAACTGAAAGAACTGCCTCCAGATTGCCGGGCTGGTAACAACGCGCATGCCTTTCTCGGAGGTTTCCGCTCGTGGGGAGGGGGCGTTGAGCATCTTCCAGACAGCATCTCCCAAACTCCTTCCATTTCTGCTGCTAAAGTGGAGGACTTGCCAAGGCACGGCAAGAGGAAGCAAAGCACGAAGAAGACCAAGAAGACCAAGAAGACCAAGAAGGCCAAGAAGGCCAAGAAGGCAGCAAACACAAAAGGAGACTGAAACATGGCAGGACGCCTGAAATCGCTCACCCGACGGCCCGCATGGAAGGCCTTGGGGGCGCACCACAAGACGATACGCGACACGCAATTACGGCAACTGTTTGCGGATGATCCCAAGCGTGGCGAGCGTTTTACGGCCGCGGCTGCGGGGCTGTTCCTGGATTATTCGAAGAACCGGATCACCGACGAAACCCTGAAGCTGCTGCTGCAATTGGCAGAAGAGTCAGGGCTGCGCGAGCACATCGACGCCATGTTTCGGGGAGATAAGATCAATGTCTCCGAGAAGCGGGCGGTGCTGCACGTCGCGCTGCGCGCCCCTAAGGGAGAAAAGATTGTTGTCGATCGCCAGGATGTCGTTCTAGCGGTGCACGCCGTGCTGGACAAGATGTCTGCCTTCTGCGATCGGGTGAGAAGTGGTGAGTGGAAGGGCCACACCGGCAAGCGGATTCGTAACGTTATCAACGTGGGTATCGGCGGCTCTGATCTCGGTCCGGTCATGGCTTACGAAGCGCTCCGCTATTACAGCCAGCGCGACATGACCTTCCACTTCGTGTCAAACGTGGATGGTACGGATTTTGCCGAGGCTGTGCGTGATCTCGATCCCGCGGAGACGCTGTTCATCATTTCATCGAAGACCTTTACCACCCTGGAGACCATGACCAACGCCCACACGGCGCGCGATTGGTCACTGGCGGGGCTCGGTGGCGATGAAAAGTCGGTCGCCAAGCATTTCGTTGCGGTGTCGACCAACGCGGCAGAAGTCAGCAAGTTCGGCATCGACACAGCCAACATGTTCGAGTTCTGGGACTGGGTAGGCGGACGCTACTCGATGGACTCGGCGATCGGCCTTTCGACGATGATGGCCGTCGGCCCGGAGAATTTCCGCGCCATGCTCAGCGGCTTTCATCAGATGGATGAGCACTTCCGCACGGCACCCTTCGAACGAAACCTGCCGGTGCTGCTGGGACTGCTGGCTGTCTGGTACAACGATTTCTTTGGGGCGCAGACTGTAGCGGTATTGCCGTACGAGCAATATCTGAAGCGCTTTCCCGCCTACCTGCAGCAGCTAACCATGGAGAGCAACGGCAAGCACGTGACGCTCGCGGGCAAGGAAGTCAATTACGATACCGGACCAATCTACTGGGGCGAGCCGGGAACCAATGGGCAGCACTCGTTCTATCAGTTAATTCACCAGGGGACAAGACTTATCCCCTGTGATTTCATTGGGTTTTATAAAACTCTCAATCCACTTGGCGAACATCATACGCTGCTGATGTCGAATGTCTTTGCGCAAGCAGAAGCACTGGCCTTTGGCAAGACCCCTGAGCAGGTGAAGGCCGAAGGCACACCGGATTGGCTGGTGCCGCACCGCGTGTTCGAAGGCAACCGTCCCTCCAACATTATCCTTGCAGATAAGCTCACCCCAGAGAATTTGGGCAAGCTCGTCGCCCTCTACGAGCATTCCGTATTTACGCAGGGCACGATTTGGAGCATTGACTCGTTTGACCAGTGGGGAGTCGAACTGGGCAAAGTCCTGGCCAAGAAAATCATTGGAGAGCTGGAGAGCAAGACCGATCCGGAGCTGGCACATGACAGTTCCACCAACAGCTTGATCCGTCGCTATCGGCAAAACATGTAGTCGTTCGATAATTTTTCTGAAACAAAGGGAGCGAGTTATGCAACTGGGAATGGTAGGTCTAGGAAGAATGGGCGCCAACATGGTTCGACGGCTCATGAAGGCGGGCCACGAATGTGTGGTTTTCGATATGTCGCCGAAATCGGTGGCAGAGCTAGTGAAGGAAAAGGCGGTGGGGTCGTCTTCGCTGAAGGACTTTGCCAGCAAGCTGACCAAGCCACGCGCAGTTTGGTTGATGATACCGGCAGCCGTCGTGGACGAGACCATCGCCGGTATCGTGCCCTATCTTGAAGCCGGTGACATCCTCATCGATGGTGGCAATTCTTACTACATAGACGATATCCGCCGGGCAAAGCAGCTCGCTCCCAAGGGCATCCACTACGTGGATGTCGGCACCAGCGGCGGCGTTTGGGGTTTGGAGCGCGGCTACTGCATGATGATCGGCGGCCCCGACGCTGCCGTGCAGCATCTCGATCCCATCTTCAAAACCATTGCACCGGGTATTGGTGATATTCCGCGGACCCCGGGACGCGAGAAGATGGGCGGCACAGCCGAGCAGGGTTATCTGCACTGCGGACCAAACGGTGGGGGACACTTCGTCAAGATGGTGCACAACGGAATCGAGTATGGCATCATGGCCGCCTATGCCGAAGGGCTGAATATTATTCGCTCGGCCAATGTTGGCAAACAGACCCACGCGGCTGACGCCGAGACGACTCCGTTGCGCGATCCCGAACATTACCAGTACGACTTCAACCTGACCGACGTTACCGAGGTGTGGCGGCGGGGAAGCGTGATCGCCTCCTGGCTATTAGACCTTACAGCGACCGCGTTAGCTGGAGATCCTCAGCTCTCGAAATTCGCCGGTCGGGTGTCGGACTCGGGCGAAGGACGCTGGACCATTAAGGCTTCCATTGACGAGGCTGTGCCGAGCCCGGTTTTGACCTGCGCACTCTATGAGCGCTTCAGCTCGCGCGGCGAGGCTGACTTCGCGGACAAGCTGTTGTCGGCGATGCGCTACGAGTTCGGCGGACACCTGGAAAAAGCGGCGGGGAAGTGAGGAGAGGCCATGAGTAATATCCAATCCGATGCCCTCGTTTTCTTCGGCGCGACCGGTGACCTGGCGCACAAGAAAATCTTTCCGGCGCTGCAGGCCATGGTCAAACGTGGCCACCTCAATGTGCCGGTCATTGGCGTCGCCAAGGCCGGCTGGAACCTTGACCAATTGAAAGCGCGCGCGCATGACAGCCTCACCCAATACGGCGGGGTCGACCCCGCGGCATGGGAGAAGCTAAGCAGCTTACTGCGTTACGTCGACGGCGACTACCTCGACATAGCGACGTTTCAAGCGGTTCGTAAAGAACTAGGCGCAGCGCAGCATCCGGCGCATTATCTGGCGATCCCGCCAATGTTGTTTGAGAAGGTCGTGGAGCAGCTGATGAAATCGGGTTGTGCTAAAGGCGCGCGGGTCATCATCGAGAAACCGTTCGGCCACGATCTGGCCTCGGCCCAGGAACTGAATCGGATTCTGCTCAGCGCCTTCCCAGAGTCTTCCATTTTTCGCATCGACCATTATCTGGGCAAGGCGCCTGTCCACAACATAACCATCTTTCGTTTCGCGAACGCGTTCATGGAGCCATTCTGGAATCGTCACTACATCGAAAGCGTGCAATTCACCATGGCGGAAGACTTCGGCGTGCAGGGCCGGGGCGCGTTCTACGATCAGACCGGCGCCATTCGCGACGTAATCCAGAACCATCTCTTTCAGGTGATGTCCAACCTGGCCATGGAGCCGACTGTCAGAAACGACAGCGAGTCGGTTCGCGATGAGAAGGCCAAGGTGCTGAAGGCGATCCCGCCGATCGACACCAAGGACGTTGTCCGCGGACAGTTCCGTGGCTATCGCAAAGAGAAGGGAGTCGCAGCCGACTCCAAAGTAGAAACCTTCGCGGCGGTGCGGCTCGAGATCGATTCCTGGCGCTGGAAGGGCGTGCCGTTTTATATCCGGGCAGGAAAGTGTCTGCCGGAGACCGCCACCGAGGTGATTGCGCGATTGCGCAAGCCTCCGACGATGATTCCGAAGAGCGAGGTGCTGACGAACTACATGCGTTTTCGCGTAAGTCCGGAGGTGACGATCGCGCTCGGTATGGCGGTTCCGTCACTGAAGAACGATCAGGTCGGCACAATGACAGAGATGCTGGCCAGCCGTACTCCCAAACCCGGAGAGATGGAAGCTTATGAACGGCTGCTTGGGGATGCCATGGCGGGAGACTCTACGCAGTTCGCGCGTCAAGACTATGTCGAAGAGGCGTGGCGAATTGTCGATCCGATGCTGAAGGCGACAACTCCGGTATATGAGTACGATCCGCTTACCTGGGGACCGAGTCAGATTAGCCAGGTTACACCGCCCGGCGGCTGGCAGAATCCCGCATCGACCGAAGAGGAGCCGATCGCGGCACCAGCCAAAGCCGGGTGAACGGATACATCGGACGAAGGAAGCGGCGATGGCTAGAATATGCTTCAAAAACAGTCGCAGGTCTGGTTTGTATCAGGGCACGACTTCTAGTCGTGCCGCCGCGCGGCGGTCCAACACAACGGCTCTAGCGGCTGGGGACTGGGGCTAAAGCCCACATAGTTACAAAAGACCCTACGGCACGGCTGAGCAGGTCGCGGAAAAAGTCGCCTTTCGACGGGTTTGTATCAGGGCACGACTTTAAGTCGTGCCGATAAGTCGTTTATTCTTGATTGGCCGAGCGGACTTCAGTCCGCGAGGCGTAGGCATTTTGGACTTTTTCCGCAGCCTGTGAAGCCGTGCCCTTTTACAACTCAATTTTTGAAACACGCTCTAGTGACGGGAGAAGCTGAATGAAGCTTGAAGTGTTTGACAATGACGAAGCCGTGGCAAAAGCAGCAGCGGCGACCATTGCAGCAGATGCCCGGGCTGCGGTTGCCGCTCGCGGACGCTTCATCATGGCGGTCAGTGGTGGGAAGACTCCATGGGTCATGCTGCGCGCATTAGCGGGAGAACAGGTTCCATGGAAAGACGTACACGTCTTCCAGGTTGACGAGCGCATCGCGCCCGTCGGCGATCCGGACCGCAATCTGACGCATCTACGCGCCAGCCTGCTGGAACATGCGCCGCTGCCTCCACAACAGATTTATGCCATGCCGGTGGAATCGCCTGATTTGGAATCAGCCGCCAAACAATATGCCCACACCCTCGAGCAAGTCGCGGGCTCTCCACCGGTACTTGATCTGGCGCACCTGGGCATGGGCCCTGACGGGCATACCGCATCACTGGTTCCCGGCGACCCCGTTTGCAACATCACCGATGCCGATGTTGGGCTGACCGGCGTCTACATGGGCAGGCGTCGCATGACCCTCACCTACCCCGTCCTGAATCGCTCGCGGCGCATCTTATGGTTGACGACTGGCAGTGAGAAGGTTGCAATGTTGCCGCGTTTACTTGAGGGCGACCTGAGCATTCCTGCTGGACGGATTAGCCGGGAACAGGCTTTGGTGCTCGCCGATCAGGCCGCCGCCGCTAACGTGCCGTCGAAGTACCGGACCTCGTAGACGAATGGCTGGTGAATCAAGCGGGCAGGTGACGATTTCCCCCTTAGCCGGCAGGCCAGCGCCGAAGGAGATGCTGGTCGATGTCACGCGACTCGAACGGGAATACTTCGAGCGGAAGCCGGACCTAAGTGATCCCACTCAAATGGTCAGCTTCGGGACCAGCGGACATCGAGGCTCTCCGCTGCAAGCGACCTTTACCGAAGCTCACATTCTAGCCATCAGTCAGGCCATTTGCGATTACCGACGTAGCCAGAGGATCGACGGTCCACTCTATATGGGCAAGGACACGCATGCCCTTTCGGCTCCGGCGCAGCGCACAGCCTTGGAAGTCCTGGCCGCGAACCACGTCAACACAATAATCCAGAACGACGACGGCGTTACACCGACGCCGGTCATTTCTCGGGCTATTCTTGTTTACAATCGCGGTCGCAAAGAGCACTTCGCTGACGGTATCGTCATCACACCGTCACACAATCCACCCGAAGACGGCGGCTTCAAGTACAACCCCACCAATGGCGGACCGGCCGACACCGACATTACGAGTTGGGTTGAGAACCGCGCCAATGAGTTATTGCGAGCTTCGAATGCCAGTGTGAAGCGCGTGTCGTACCCATCGGCCCTTAAGGCTGCTACTACGCGCCAGGAAGATTTCGTTCTCCCCTACGTCGAGGATCTGCACAACGTCATCGACATGGACGGCATTCGCTTAGCCGGCTTGAAGCTGGGAGTGGACCCCCTCGGTGGTGCCTCGGGACCTTACTGGGAACCGATCAATTCGGTGTACGGCCTGAACATCGCTGTCGTGAATCCGAAGATTGATCCGACATTTTCGTTCATGACTGTCGATCATGACGGGAAGATTCGCATGGACTGCTCTAGTCCATACGCCATGGCGGGGCTCGTCGGTCTCAAAGATAAGTATCAGGTCGCCTTCGCCAACGACCCGGATTCGGACCGGCATGGCATCGTCACTCCCTCCGCGGGGTTGATGAATCCGAACCACTACTTGGCCGTCGCGATCCAATATCTGCTCACCCATCGCGAGCGTTGGGGAGCGGATGTCGTGGTTGGCAAGACCTTGGTCAGCAGCAGCATGATCGATCGAGTGGTGAACAAACTTGGCCGCCGCTTGTGCGAGACTCCGGTGGGCTTCAAGTGGTTCGCGCCAGGGCTGTTCGACGGTTCATTCTGTTTTGCTGGAGAAGAGAGCGCAGGTGCAAGCTTCCTGCGACGCGATGGCACTGTGTGGACCACCGACAAGGATGGGCTGATTATGAATCTGCTGGCCGCGGAGATGACCGCCCGAACTGGCAAAGATCCTGGCGAACACTATCGTGATCTGACGGCGGAATTCGGCTCGCCACTCTACACCCGCATTGACGCTCCAGCGGCGCCAGAGCAGAAGGCGAGACTGGGAAAGCTATCGCCTGAGTCGGTGAAGGAATCGAAGCTTGCGGGCGAACCCATCATCGCGAAGCTCACGCGCGCGCCTGGCAATAACGCCCCCATTGGTGGCCTGAAGGTCGTTGCTGCCACCGGCTGGTTCGCCGCCCGACCGTCAGGGACTGAAAACGTTTATAAGGTCTATGCGGAAAGCTTTAGGGACCAGGCCCACTTGGACGCGATCGTGCAGGAAGCGCGGCAGATTGTGGACCATGCCCTCGTGTGATGGAGCGGTTGCGTAAAACGCGAGAGGGGAAACCTGAACGCAAACATGAAGTATCAAGTCAACTTCAGCCGGCGAGAGTTGACATAGATTTGTCATTGTTAAATCGCAGCATCGCTAATCTATTTGATGACGAAATAGCGCATCTTCCACCCCGCTGTCGCATCCATGTGTTTATGGGCAAACGGCCTAACTGAGCTGATTGCGGGCAGACAATGGTCCGGGATTGCCTCCTGGTTTGCGCGCTTGTCTTTTTGAGTGCTCTCTGAAAGGCAGCATTCGACAGGACACGGTCTGGGGTTGGATGCGGCAATCCAGAACCAGGGCGGTCATGTTCAGATCATTGACAGAAGGCACGGCGGTGCCCTCATTATCATGTCGTTGCCGTCGGCTGGAGTTTTGAGCGAGAAGGTGTGGACGGTTGAGGTTATTTCGACGATTGTGTACTTGCGTAGTTTTGGGGGCTCTTGGGCTGGCATTTGCGAGCCCAGGTGCCGCGTTGTCTCCGCCGGATACTGCGCAGTTACCCCTCGATCGGGGCTTTCAGCAGATGTACAACCTCGATTTTCCGGCGGCCCACGCTACGTTCCGCAGTTACCAGCAAACTAATCCGGCGGACCCCATGGGGTATGTATCCGACGCCGCCGCGTATTTATTTTCGGAGTTCGACCGATTACACATACTGGAATCCGATCTCTTCATTGACGACAAGAAGTTCGACGGACGGCAGAAGCTAACCCCTGACCCAGCCTTGAAGGCAGACTTCGAACAGGACCTGGCAAAGAGCGACGAGCTGGTGACTAAGACTTTGGGGCAGATGCCGGATGACAAGAATGCCTTGTTCTCGCAGATCATGGCGAATGGGCTTCGCGCCGACTATGCTGCGCTCATCGAAAAACGAAACCTGGCCAGCCTGGGCTACATGAAGACATCACGCGCCATCGCGCAGAAACTGCTGACGCTTGATCCGACATGTTATGACGCCTACCTCGCGGTCGGCGTTGAAAATTACTTGCTCGGAATTAATCCTGCCCCGGTACGGTGGATTTTGCGCATGACCGGTGCGCAGACGGACAAGCAGGAAGGCCTGGATCGCCTGCGTCTCACCGCAGACAAAGGCCGTTATCTAGCGCCCTTTGCACGCCTACTTCTGGCCGTTGCGGCATTGCGTGATAAGGACCGGCAATCAGCCCGAACTCTGCTCGCCGGCTTGGCGAAGGAATTTCCCGGCAATCAGCTCTACGTCTCCGAGCTGGCGCGTATTCAGTAGCCAACACTCTCCCATTCTGAATTAATGCGTCACAGCAGGGCTGGTGCTCGGCGAGAGGTTACCAACCGCCGACACACTGACAGTCACCTTCTTGTCGACGTGCAAAAGGAAGTTGCTAGGATCCTTCATACCCCACTCCTGATAGGGCACCGTAAAGCTTGTGCTCGCTTTCACGTCCCCGCTGTTGATTTCCACTGGAATGGATATGGTCAGATCGTGATCGGAACCGTGAACATGAAATAGGCCTTGAACTTGGATGGTCGTTTTTCCGTTCGGCAGGACATCACCAATTACTCTCTTCGGAGTGAACGTTATCTCCGGATAATGCTGGCTCTCCAGAATCTCCCCGTGCATTTTCTTGTTACGAGCATAATTTCCGCTGTCGCCGCTGGTTGCATCCACAATAATAATGCCGCTGGCAGTTCCGGATTTTGTGTCGAAACTAACTATTCCACTTTTCATCTTGAAAGTGCCGTGGACGGTGTGCAGGGTAGTGGCAAGCGTCCATTCAACGGTCGTTCGCGTCGGATCCAGATTGACGTGCATCTGCTCGGCGATCCCGGGAGGGGGCGCCAGCGATAGCAGAACAAGTAGAACGAAGCGTCCAGCTAGATGCGCATGGCTGAATCGAATTGAAGTCCTGGTCCTCAGTTTGCCCTCTTCAACTGGTTCTCGTTCAAGCCAGTAGATGTTATTCCAGCGACAACGACTCTCGCAGGCCGAATTTTGTGGGAGCAATCGCAGGAAGTAGTCAGGTTTAACCGCAAGCGCACGGAACGCCCGGAGTTCGCAAGCGAGGAAATCCCTCAGTGTGTCTAGCTAAGACTAGCGAGTCCACATCAAGAGCCAATATCCCCGAGGTCAGTGGACTATTGATCGGAGTTATCTGATGGCGCTTGCTCATCGCCGGTGTCGGCAACCACCCAAGTCGGATTCGGGTTGTAGTCCTTCATGGCAGTTGCGATGTCGGCAGTCTTCGCTCCGAGATCCTTCTGGTAGACCACTCCGGTCGCATCCACCAGGAAGGTCATGACTCCGGAGTTGCGGTACTCGGCAGGATAGGCAACGAACGCGAAGCCTCCGGTCATTTTTCCGTCCACGATGTAGCTCTTAGCGCCACCTTTGACGCTAGCACCCTGGCCGGTCAGGATGCGGAAGTAGTAACCATGGAAAGGTTGCGGAGTGTCGTGTTTGCCTCCGTATCCCTGGCCGGTGGCATACGCCACAAGCGGACCGATGGGGCTCTCGGGCTGTCCCTCGGCAACCTTCCAATAAAGCCCATTCTGCTCTCCTTCGGCGCTGACGAACTTTTGCGCATATTGGTGGACAGAATCGCCGTCGTGCGTTTGCTCGAAATAATCGTGCTGTGCGTCGGCCAAGACCTCACAAGTGTGAATGGCAGCCAACTCGTTCTTCCCAATCCGGCGAAAGAGGATTTCTTCGACTCCGTCCTTAGTGTCGAAATACCAGTGCCCGGCATTGTTCTTGAGAGGAATGGGGAAAGGCCAGTTTTCGGCGCCAATGTAGAGTACCTGGTTCCCGTTTGATTGTTTGGCCCAGCGATTCATCTGCTCGAAGCGCTTGGTGAAGAATTCGAGGTTATTCTTGTCCTGCACTTCGTCACCGGAAGAGACGATACTGGCAGAGGATTGGCCAAGGACCGCCTCCATGGCCGCTTTGTCGCCGGACTTGACGGCTTCATAGAGCGCTTTGCCAGCCTCTTGCGCCGTCGCAAAGGTCTTTTGCCCTGGTTCCTGCGTGTTTGCCAACACGGCCCCAAGGGCCAACGCGATTGCGAACAACGCGGTCCTGACTAGTCTTGCATGCCTCTTCATCCCAATACCTCGCAAACTTGTCTGAGACTCAGTTACTTTCAATCGCCCTGGGTCAGCTATCAATTCCATTGTGCTGAGCACTTGCGCTTTCGCCAACAGGCTAACGTTTACGCCCACCACCGCCACTGCGGGCAGGTGCGCTGTGCTGTCCCCCGCCCATGCTCGCCTGTCCGCGATTGCTCTGGCCTCGCGCAGTGCCGCCCGCACTATATCCACTGAACGCACCGGTCTTGGTTCCGGTTGCAGGTTGGCCATAGCCGCGGTCTGGCGACGCGGTCGGGCGAGTCGAAGGTGCTGGCCGAGTCGAAGCCGCCGGCCTGTTGGCCGCGTTGTTCCCCGTGCGGTTGGTCCCGTAGCCGGCATTATTGCTGCCGCGATTCGCAGTGTTGTTGCGATTGCCGTTGTTCGCGTTGTTGATGTTGTTGCGGTTGCCATTGTTCGCGTTGTTGACGTTATTGCGGTTGCCGCCATTGATATTGACGGTATTGCCGCTCACGTTGGTGTTGCGGTTTCCAGAGCGATTATTGACGTTCGCCGGATAATGCGCGGGCCGATTGCCGTTGCTGTAGCGGCCGCTGTTGTAGTTATAACGATTGCCGTTGGCGTAGACATTACTGCGCGAAACGTACACGTTGCGGTTGTAAGTCACGCTTCCGCCATGCCAGCCGCAACCCCAACTATTCCACCCCCAGCCGCAGCAACTGTTGTTAATTGCCGCCCCGACCGCCACGCCCAAGCCGAACGAAATTAACCCCGTAGCCACTACCGCGCCAGTGCTGTAGCCCGGCGGGTAGTAAGGCGTCCCGTAAACTACAGTGGGGTTATAGGTAGGCACGTAAACCACGGTCGGACTCGCCGGCTGGATCACAATGGTCTGCGGACTCTGTTGGACCACCGTCATCTGCGAAGTTGATTTCAGGTTCCCCGCGTCCTTGGCTTGCTTGCGCAGCCGCTGGATGGCAGCCATCACGTCAGCCTGCTGGTTGTAAGACACATCGCCCAGCGCGGATGTCCAGGACAAATTGTTCGCCATATTGTCGAGGACTGACGGGAAGCCGGTCAATGCTTTCACGCTGGGGTCCCAGGGCTGCTGATTGACCGCCTGCATCAGAGCGTCGCCCTTGAGGTTGGCATTGTCCTTCAGCCACTGGTCAGCTGCCGTGATCTGGTCGGGATAGGTCGAAGCGGCCAGAATCTGAGCCACTAACGCGTCTGGATAGAGAGCAATTGGCGCCACGATCGCGTCGATATCGGCAGCCGGAACATTGGTCGGCGGAGCTTCCTGCATGCCGCTGACCGGAGGAGACATCGTAGCTGAAGATGCCGCGTTTGCGATGGATGGGGAGGTCGCCATCAACATTCCCCAAGTTAAGACGAACGCCAGAACCTGTTTCAGTCGGACCATAAGTGCCCCAGTCTGTTGGGAATGTTGTCGCCTGGTTATTCAGCGCTTGTTGGAACGATCGCAGTTGAGCCGCTTGATTCCAACTCAGAATAACACCAAAGCGCGACGGACACCGTCTCAATTGCAGGTTTGTCCAGCCTCATTCACTACAATCTTGTCTTACGTGGCATCACGGACCATGGTGGAGTGTGTCACACCCAGAGGAACCAGCTAGAATCACGTTATGTAGTCCCGAGCAAAGATTCCGATGAGAGCCGCGATCTTTACTGCAGCCCAAGTTATTTCGAAGCATCCTCTTAGCATAGGTGATCTTCAGCGCCCGGCGTTGGAACCCGGCCATGTCCTATTGAAGGTGCGCGCATGCGGCGTTTGTCGTACCGACCTGCATATTGTGGAAGGCGAACTTCCTAAGCGCCGGGAGCACCTGATTCCCGGGCATCAAATTGTCGGCGATGTGGTGGAAGGTGCCACTGCAGACCTTGCGACTGGAACGCGTGTTGGAGTTTCGTGGATTGGCGGCATCGATGGAACCTGTTGGTACTGCCACCGAGGCATGGAGAACCTTTGCGATGCTCCCGTCTTTACCGGCTACACCGTAAACGGCGGTTACGCGGAATATGCGCTCGCCCGGGCTGATTTCGTATTTTCTCTCCCGTCGGCGCTCGACGATTTGCATGCAGCGCCACTGCTCTGTGCCGGCATCATTGGTTTTCGGAGTTTGCGGGTTGCCGGAGTGGAACGCGGAGAGCGCGTGGGACTATTCGGATTCGGTGCGTCGGCACATCTCGCGATTGAGGTTCTGCACGCGTGGAACTGTGAGGTCTATGTTTCGACGCGAGGCGCCTCGCATCGCCGATTGGCAGAATCGCTCGGGGCCGCCTGGGTTGGAAGTGAAACGGACAAACCGCCAGTCGAGCTTGATCGCGCCATGACTTTCGCTCCCAGTGGAGACGTAGTCATTGCCGCACTTGCCAGCTTGCGCAAGGGAGGAATAGTTGCCATTAACGCGATTCATCTCGATCGCATTCCCCAGTTCGACTACGACCGCCTGCTTTGGGGCGAGCGCCAGATTCGCAGTGTTGCGAATATGACCCGCGCCGATGCGCGCGACTTCCTCAAGCTCGCCGCTGAGATTAAGCTTCACCCTAAGGTTACGAAGTTTCCGCTCGATCAGGTAAATGAAGCTCTACTCGCGATCAAGAATGACTCGATTGACGGTGCAGCGGTAATCATTCCCTAGAAAATACCTTCGGATGGCCGGAACGTGAATTGCACATGCACCATTTAGCCTGAAGAAATAATGCTGAACACGGTTCGGGTAGAGCGGGCCTTCAGAGGCTGTGTCGCAACCCTCGGCCCGACTCGGCAGCGGAAACAAGCGCCGTAGGCGCGAAAGAGTTTAGCCCAGCGCTTCAGCGCTGGGTAAAGTGGGAAATCATAGCGAGTCCCGTAGGGACGGCAGAGGTTGCGACAGAGTCTCTTCAGGCCCGCGTCGACGTCGCCCTCAGAATTCGAGTGCCGCAGGCACGACACATTCGCGTTTTTCAGTGCCGCCCCTATGGGGCTCCAAGGATTGAGAAAAATCCTTGACGCGGACCTGAAGGTCCGCACTAGCCGAGCCCGGACTGCCCGAACGCGCTTCACCCGAAATAGCTATCGCGATTATGCAAGCTCGGACGGTGCTCGGAAAATTCCTCGTTGACAGCCATCAGTTCCAGACTAGACTGGTTTAGGTTTCGATCACAGATGCGGGAGTTAGGTTGAGGCAGAGGAGGAGATCCATGGTCAAACATAAGACGATGACGGTTGCGTTTGCTTTTCTGGCGTTGTTCATGAACGCAATCAGCGTCCAAGCCCAATGGGTGATGGTGGCGCGGGCCGTTGCTGGGCGAGTACAACAGATGAGCGATCGCTCGAAAGATGGCTCCGGCTTCGACGTCGCAACCGTGGTGCTGGAAGCCAATGCCGACAAGGTGTACCAGACCGCGATCAAGAACCTGTCGGCGCGCACCGATCTCAAGATCACCAAACAAGACGAAAAGAAAAGGACTGTGCAGTTCACCAACGGCCAGCAAGTGGCCAGCTTGCAGGCCACCCCGCTGGGTGACAAAATCACGCAACTGGTGATTGCATCGAACCTGATGCCGGCGCCCGGGACGAACTCGATGGTAGTGGACGGCGTGCTGAAGGTCTGCAAAGAGATGAATGTCGAGTGCACGCTCGAGGGGCAGTGAGAAGAAAGTGGATAGTCGTCAGTGAATAGTGGATAGAAGCGTTCCAAAAAGATTTCGCCGTCAGGAACGATCATCATCCCGTGTATGACAACGACCACGTCGCCATACACAGAATGACAAATGGTCGCCGGCCGCTTCCAATTCAGAGCCTACTGCGCCAGCTTGCTGTAATTGGCATTGGTTGTGGTCACCTGAATCTGCTTGGATGTTGCATTCAGAATAGTTTGCGCCGCGTAGTTGGTACCGTCGGGCAAGCTAGCAAACTGCACGGCCAGGGTGATCGCGTCCTTGGCCTCACCCATATAAGTGTTGACGTTGAGGGTCTGAATTTTCTTAGTCGCCATGTCAAACGCAATCGTCATCTGGTCGCCGGGCTGTGCATAGTTCTTGAAGACAAGTTGTGTCGCGCCGCCGCCGGGCACGATCGAGACATTGTGGGCTTGGAAGGCCTTCTGCATGCGCTGTGGATCAGGAGGAACATACAGGCTAATAATCGACTTCACCTGTTGCATGTAGTCCTGCATTTCCTCGGTTTTCTTCTCAATCACATGCTCCTTCAATTTGCCGCGGCGGCCACTCTGCTGCTGTTGCTGGGGTTGTTGCTCTCCCATCGGCACCTTCTGGATCTGTCCGTTGGGACCGTAGCTGCATAGGTTCGACTTGGCAGGCTTGGGCTCGCCTTTCAGAGTGAGTTGTTGGGTTTCCACCCATTGGTACTGATGCAGCTTCTGCTTGTTTTCCGCTGCGGACTGCTTCAGGGCAGCGAGTTTCTGTTGAAGTCCTGCGCCTCCCTGACCACCGGCCCCCATTTGTGCCAGAGCTGGAGTTGCCAGCAGTGCGGCGACCAGTAGAGTTCCAAATTGCAATTTCGAACGACGTTCCATTCTCATAGCTTTCTCCATTAGGGCGTTGTGTGCTTCCGATTGAGGTTTGCGACTAATCGCCAGAGGCAGTCGCCGTTGACGGATTTGCCGGGATGCTTGTAACTAAGCCGGGAATGTCCTGCTTCGTTTCCCAGGTAAGAATCTTCAGGTCCAACACAAAAATAGAGTAGAAGACCGGAACCATCAGCAAGGTTATGAAAGTTGCCACCGTCAGTCCACCGATTTGCGCGTAGCACAGCGGCTGCCATAGCGGACCGCCATGCATGGCCAGAGGGAACAACGCTAACACAGTAGCACCCACGGTGATCATCACCGGGCGCAGCCGGATGATTCCAGCATCGATGACCGCTTCTTCGAACGGCTCTCCGAGGGCGTGCCTCTCCTCGATGAAGTCGAACAGCACAATCACATGACTGACGATGACACCAATGAGGCTGGCAATCCCCAGGAAGGCCATGAACCCGAAGGAGGTGTTCATGACCCAAAGCGCGGCGATAGCGCCCGCCACGCCGTAGGGCGCTGCCGCAAAAACCAGTAGCGGCTTGATACCGTTGTTGAACTGAAACAGCAGGGCAAGATAAATAGCCATCACGGAAATGACTAACACCATGGTCAAGTTGCGGAAACCATCCTGCTGCTTGTTATACTCGCCGCCCACCGTAACCTTGTAACCCGGAGGTACGCTCTTCTCGAACTCGCGCAGCTTTGGCAGCGCAACGCTGGTAATTTCCGATGCCAGGTGCCCGGGCGCGGGAAAGGCGAAGATCGACATTTCGCGAAAGTGGTCGATGCGGATGATACGGTTCATCGTCATGCTGCTCTGAATCTCGGAGATCTGGACCAGGGGAATCTTGGTGGCATCCTGGGACGACCCGGAGTAGACATACAGATTCTGGATGTCGGAGAGCCGGGCGCGTTCGTTCATCTGCAGCCGCGCCACCACCGGAATGTTCTTGTCGCCATCCTGCAAGGTCGTGACCGTCGTACCGCTCATGGCACTGGTCGCAGAGTTGGCCACGTCCAGGTTGGTGATGCCCGCCAGGTTAGCACGGTCAGGATTGATCTTCAGGGAAACCTGGAAACTCTCCTTCTGCCACTCGTTGCGGACGCGGTCAGCCTCCGGCGCCGACCGCACGATGTCTTCCACCTGTGAGGCGATGCGCCGCAACTCAGCCATGTCCTGGGCACTCTGCGCTGTGCCCACGTCAGCCTGGCTCACGACCCGAATCTCCACCGGATAGTTGATCGGATTCGTTTGCAGCTGCCGGTAGTCGCAGCGCACACCCGGGAGCTTAGCGGATAAGACCGGCTGCACCTGTGCGACGAAGTCGGGCGTAATGTCCTTGTCCGTAAGCTGCACCAGCACCTGCGTGTAATTGAGCTGCTTGGGCTGCGGCGACACCGAGAACCAGAAGCGCGGGCTCCCGCCTCCCACCCATGTCGTCACGTACCGCAGGATGTGCGACGGAGAGCCATCCTTCTCGGGATGCTTCTTGCCCCAGTCGTCAGCTTGCTCGTGGATGATCCGTTCCACCTGTTGTGCCGCTTGGTTGGTGGCATCAAAATTGGCATCGTTAGGCAGCCAGACATCGACATACGACCAATACTGAACGTCGTCCGGGAAGAACGAAGTCTTCAACTGTGAAAAGAGGAATGCACCCAACAGCAGGAAACCCAGAGATCCAATCGCCACCTTCCAGCGATGTTCGATGGCAAACTTGGCTACCGCCGCATACCTGCCCGTGAAGCCCCTGGTCCGGCGCTCTTCAATCGGGGCCTCGGGCTTCTTGTCCGGCCGCAGGAGGTAATAGCCCAGCAGCGGGATGAATGTCATCGAAGCCAGCCGGGAACACACCAGAGCGGTCGTCATTACGATTGGCAAGCTGTAGATGAATTCGCCGGTTGTGCCGGTGATCATCAAGAAGGGAAGATATGCGACGATGTTGGTGATCGTGGCATACATGATGGCGGTGGCAATCTTTGTTGGCCCCAGCCAGGGCGCGACGATCCGCGGCTGACCCTCAGCCAGCATTCGTTTGATGGAATCACCAGCCACGACAGGGTCGTCCACCAGTAGTCCCAGAGCGATGATCAGCGATGCCACCGACACCTGCTGTATGTCGATGCCCAGCACATAGATCACGCCGAATGTCATGGCCAGGGTAATCGGAATCGAGATCGCCATCAGCACGGCCGAGCGCCACTCCCAGAAGCCGATCAGCGAAACGATGACCACCAGTCCAATCGCTTCATAGAGCGCATCCATGAACAGGTCGATCTGCTCTTTCACCTGGACCGGCTGGCTGGAGGTGTGAACCATCACCAGGTCGTCAGGCAGGTAGTGCCGGATGCCGTCGAGCTTCTCTTGTACGTGGCGCCCGAAGAGATCGATTTGTTGGCCGGAGCGCATGTTGATCCCCAGCGAAATCGCGCGGCTGCGGATCCACTGACCGTTGGGATCGCGCCATGTCAGATAGTTGAGAAATGTGGGCGGGCTCTGATAGGTCCGCGAAATGTCGACTAGGTCGCGCAGGTAAACGGGGCTGTTCGACGAAGAAACGCCGACGATGACGTTGCCGATGGCCGGCGCATCAGGAAACAGGCCAGAAGGATTGATCAGCAAGTCCTGCGGCCCGACTTCGAGCGAGCCGGCTGGCAGGGTAATGTTTTGTGCGTTGAGAATATCTTTCAGCTTCGACGGATCATACCCGTACTGCGCGAGACGCTGTTGCGAGTAATCGAGGTAAATCTGTTCCTGCAGCACGCCCGACCGCGTCACGGTTGAGGTCTCCGGTACGCCCTGCAGGGTGCGCTGAATCAGGTCGGTGTAATTGTCGAGCTGGCGATAGGAGTATTTTGCACCCGCGACTTTGGCGAGTTCGGTCTCGGTATTAGCGGGATCGCGAATAATCGCAGGCGCCCAGGCATCCGGGTACAGTTCGGAGCGGTGAAAATTGTTCTTGATCAACTGCTCGCCGCGTTGGCGAATCGTCTCATCGCCGAAGCTGGTGCTGGCGTCGAGCCCTACATAGCCGGGTCCATCGAAGAAGTGAAGATCCTTTAGGGTGCCGTTGCGGCGGGCGATCTCCGCGATGCTCTCGAAATTGCTGCGTACCGGCCCAGCCGCCACCGAAAGCGGAAAGGCATAAATGATACTGACCCGTGGCTGCGGCGCATTCTTGGCTAGTTCGGAGCGAGTCGCTTCGATTGCCTTGCGAATGGCAATCGCCCGAAGGGCTACCTCGGTTGCCGTCACGTTGGGGCTGGCAACGGTGAGCATCAGGGCCGCTGTGTCGCCGAAGTTGCTGTTGAACTGGATGGGACCGGCCCCGCGCGGTAACTGTGCGTTCAGCTGATTGAGCTTGAGGTTTATGTCGCTGAACTCTTTCTGCTTGTCCTTTACGTTGTCGTCGAGCTGGATGTACACCACCGACAGGCCGGGAAAGCTCATGGAGCGGATGCCAAAGTTGGACGGGCTTGGCGGGCGGATAGTCGTGTTCTGCGCGGCTGCCTGCTCGATGGGACGTGTGACCAGTTGCTCGATTTGCTCAGCCGTGGCGCCGGGCCACTGGCATTGGGCTGAAGCCACGCGCACCGGGATGTCCGGGTCCTTCCGCTTGGGCATGTTGTGATACCCATACCAACCCCAAACGAAGATCGCGATCAACAAAATCAGCGCAACCTGCCGGTGCTCGGTGAAGAAGCGTGCGGTGTTGTGCGTGGTGGCGATTATCTCGGCGTCGGACTTGTGATGAGTTGCCATTGTGCTTGCGCAAGAAGCTTAGGGAATCACCCGAACCTGGTCCCCGTTCTTGATCATGTTTGTACCTGACGTTACAACTCGGTCCTTCAGGTCCACTCCCTGCAAAACCGCGATCGTGTTTCCGTAGGTGTCACCCAGCGCAACGTCCTGAGCGTGTACTTTGACGATGTCTCCGGCGCCCTCAGTTACATACACAGCAAAGCCATTGGGATTAGAAGGGCTGCGCACCACGGCGGTCAGTGGAATCACTGTTATTTTGCCAATGGGCTTTCCTGTTCCGACGGAGATGGAAGCAATCATTCCCGCCTTCAGCAGGTTCTTAGGATTATCAATTCTGACCTCAACCGAGTACACGCGGCTTTTCGGATCCGCCGCCGCCGAGATGGACGTTACGTGACCGGAGAACGAGCAAGGAAGAGCTTCGGTGGTGACGCTCTGCGGGCTTCCCAGCTTGACCCGGGCGATAGCTGTATCTGGAACACCGAACACAGCCTTCACCGAACGGGTGTCAGCGAGGGTGAAACCGCTGGTGGCTGCACTTACCAACATTCCGACATCAACATTCCGTTTGAGGACCCACGAGTCGAAGGGAGCCTTGAGTTGGCAGTAGTCGAGCGCGATCTGCGCCTCGGTGACCTGGGCCTTGGCGGCGTCTACTGCGGCTGCGGTGCTTTGGTTCTGCGCATTGGTGTCGTCATAGTCCGGTTTAGTGGCCGCGCCCGCCGCGTAGAGCGCCGACATGCGCCCAAACGATAGTTTGGCGCGCTCGTGATCGGCCTGTGCTTTGTCGAGTTGGGCCTTGGCCTGTGCAAGCTTCTGCTGGAAGTCGTCTTGCTGCACAGTGGCGAGGACAGTCCCCTTGGTGACGTAGTCTCCCTGATCGATGTTGCGCACGTGACCGTCCGCGTCGCGCACCTGGCGGATGCTCGCCAGGTAGCCACTCGACTTGAAGGCGAGCTCAACCTGCTGGTAAGGCTGGATGTTCGCAGAGTACGTGTTGCCGACACCCGTATCGATAGTTTGCACTTCAGCAGTTCGCACTGGCACCAGAGGCGCGGGCTCTGACGTTGCCTTGCTACAACCGGCCAGCATGACTGTTGCCAATGCTGCAACCACAGCCAGCACAAAGGTCGATCCGAGTTTCACCGGTCGTATTCCATGCATGCGTTTCACTCCGAGCCGATTGCCTTTTGAAAGTTTGCCTTTGCCGTCCAGAAGGAAGCGATAGCTTCGTTGTAATCGGCGTTGGCCCCTTCGACCGCCGACTGCTGCTGCAGCACATCGCGTAGGAGCGCAGTCTTTTGTTCATACTTCTGAGTAACTTCGCGCAGCTTCTCGGTGGAGGAGTCCCGCTTGGCAATCGCCACTCCTACCGCAACTTGTGCCTCGTGCAGGGAACGGAACTGGGTGTCCACGTTAATTAGGATCTGCACCTTGGTGTCGTCCAGGCTTAGCTTGCTTTGTTCGACCGCGATGACCTTCTCATCGACCTCATGTTTTCGCCTTCCCCAGTCGAACGGCTCCCAGTTGAATTCGAGACCAAGGGCCATGACATTGGTCGGAACAAAGTTTACGCCAAAGGGCGAGAGATAGTGGAACGAGACATCCAGGTCGGGCAGATACTGCGACTTCGCCAGGCGTCTGGCATTGTCGGCCTGGCTGACGGTGATCTCGGCTTCCTTCACCTTCGGGTTCTGAGCCAGCGCCTGGGCTTGGGCTGCCGGCAGATTTTCTTCCACGGGCGACAGTTCAGTCGCGTCGAGTGCGTGAAATTGCGTGTTGATGTCGCGGCCCAACAAGTTATTGAGAGTTTCCTTGGCCGATTGAAGCTTGTCCTGATACTGAAGCAGCTTGTACTCCTCGTCCGCAAGCTTGGCCTTGACCTCCAAGTTCTCAGACTTCAGCGCTACCTGTTCGGCGACGTACTGGGCTGTGATGCGGTCCAGTTCTTTGTACTGTTTGATACTTGCTTCGCTGGCGGCGATGGCGTTCTGGATCTCGACGATGGAGTAGTAAGCCTGGCGCACATCGTCGACAATCGAGATTCGCTCCTCGCGTACCTTCTGCGCCGCCTGCTCAACCGATAGCTCCTGCCCGTGAATGAAAAGGTTGATCTTGTAGAGCGTGAGGAGAGGCTGGGAAGCGGTAGCGAAGATATAGGCCGTGGGCTTGCTGGGGGTTGTGATGTAGGTGGTGCTCGCGGGAATAGGCCCTATACCGGGATAGTTTTTTCCAAACTGGCCTTGCTCAACCGTAAAGCTGATGGGCTGGAGCAGTTGCGAAGCAAAAACATAGGTGTTGAAGGCCGGCAGCCGCCGCGTCTTTTCGGCTGCGAGCTTCTGTTCGGACTTGTCGAAGTCGAGGGACACGATCTTCAGGTTGCGATTGTTGGCCAATGCCAATTGGACGGCTTGATCAACGGTGAGAGCATCGGTTGAGTCAGGCGATTTCTGGGCTGCGGCGCCTCTGCTTACCAGACTGATCGCCAATAGGAAGGCGCATCCCAAACGCGCCATTCCTCTCGGCGTTCGCCAATCGATGACATCCATACAGACCTCTCCGGCCGCACGGCAAATCGACGCCAACTGATTTGATATTCGTCACGGCAGGATATCAGACTATTTGCTCGCCAAAAATAGGGTATTTGCGGTGAATGTGAAGCGGCCCTGGCGCTGAATGGGTGCGAAGCAATTTCAACTTTTTCCTCATTTGCCGGGCCCCGCGAAGAAGGCCACGATATAGTTCTCAACTACACGTACAGGCAGGCAACGCCGTGCCGAAAACCAGCGTCCGGATGCCCGAATCAGGACGCCCCCTGGGCCTTGCTCATGGCAGCCTCGAGCGGAATTGTGACCCGGATCTCAGTTCCACAATCCCGCTTGGACAATATCGCCATGGTTCCATTGAGGGAGTGGACGCGTTCCCGCATGCTAATGAGACCGAGTCCGGGGGCGTTCTGTGCGGCCTGAACGTCGAATCCCACTCCAGTGTCGCGGACGGTGAGGTAAAGCTTTCCCGACGAGCCCCAAAGATTGACTGCAAACGATGTTGAGCCGCTGTGTTTCACGGCGTTGCTCAAGGTTTCCTGCAGCACGCGAAACAGACACAGAGATACCTTCTGCGGCAGAGGTGTGGGCACGTCGTGATGGGCGAAGTCAATTTCCACATGTTGCTGGGATGAAAACTCACTGCACAGGCCCTCTACCGCGGACACCAAGCCGAGATAGTCCAGTTGCGACGAATGCAATTTATGAGAAATGGCATGGATACCATTGGCGATGTCCGACGTCCGCTCGCTCAGGTCCCGCAAACGCTCCAGGATTTGCTCTTGCGAGAGGGGAAGATGCCGCTTCAATGCGCCAATCTTGACTCCCAGCAAGGCCAAGCGCTGGTTGATATCGTCATGCAGGTCCCGCGCGATTCGCCTGCGCTCCTGCTCCTGGGCTTCGATCAAACGACGACTCAGATTGTGCAACATCTCTTCGGCAAGCTTATGGTCGGTCACATCCATGCAGGAGCCCAAATATCCCGCGAAGGAATTGTCTGCATTGAACCGGGGCACGCCCATGTCGACGATCCAGCGATACTCTCCATCATGGCGACGTAATCGAAACTCCATGCGGAAGCGTTCGCGCAGAGCAAAAGCTTCTGTATAGAGTTGGTGACACCTTGGCACGTCGTCGGGATGAACGGAATCGACCCAGCCATCTCCCAGTTCCTCGGTGAGGGACCGGCCGGTGAAGTCGAGCCAGTTCTGATTGAAGTAGGTGGCTAACATGTCAGGGCCGGCCATCCACATCAGCACAGGTGTCGTATCGGCCATGCTGCGGAATCGCTCTTCGCTCTCGCGCAATGCTGCCTCGGTCTCTTTGAGAGCGGTAATGTTTTTGCGCGCCACCACCACGCCACCTTCTACGGTGTCAAGAGGAGTCGCAGTCAGCAGGTACCAGCTTTGCCTGGCGGCGGACGGACTTGCGTATTCGCGCAAGAAGCACGCGAGCGAACGTTCCTGCACTGCCTTGAAGCCGGCAATTACTTCCCGTACTTCTGCCGAGTTGGCCGCCACTGCCTGGCAGGCGGCAAGGTAATTAGCCCCAGGACCGAGACCATCGGGTGAGCCAGGATTTTCCATACCAAACCGGCTCCAAGCCTGGTTGACGGTCACAATGCAGCCATTTTTATCGAGTACGGCGATTTCATTGTCGAGCGACGACAAGATGGCGCTTTGCAACGCTTCTGTGGATTCAACCTCGCCAATCAACTCGCGGTTATCCAGGTATTCTTTTATGAAGACCGACATCGCAAAGAGGAAGACAAAGCCCAGTACCACGATCATGCGCATGCGGTGGAGCCCGGGCGCGGGTTCGAACTGAAACATCTCCACGAGGCCGATCAGTAAAATCGCACCTATTACGACGATGGCGAGTAGCGGAGTGTATTTGGCATCGCTGGTGTCGGGGATGTTCTTTCGCACTTCATCTGGGGTAAGCTGGCGGGCCCGCACTATCGCCCATACAAACCAGCAGCGTGAGGCCAGCAACCCTAGCCCGTAAAGCATTTCGCCGTGATAGGAGTTCGAGTCGATGTCCAGGTTTGCAAACCAGGAACAGACAGCGTAGAGCCCGGAGGCGATGAACAGGTGACCGTAAATGGACTTCCAGGGACGCTGTGTTCGAAACAGCAGGATAGCCAGCGCAACGACCCAGGCCATAGATTCGAACAGGTAGAGCCGGTCAAATCGAACGTTGTAGATTGTGCTGTTACGAAATGGTAGCTGATACGGAAACACAAAGTACGCGTATAGAAAAACCCAAAAGAACAGTAAGAGGAAGAAATTGAGAGTGGTGCGATAGACCTTCTGGTTCCGCTGGTTCAGATGCGGCCGGGTAGCCAAGGCTGCCATGAAAGGCACGATGTGGAGAAACAACGCCGCGTCGGCGACCGATCCATCGGGGATGTCCTGACCGCAGATGGTCGGGTAATATACCCACAGCCACGCGTCGACGGCCCACAACCCAAAACCCACGGCTAGAAGGGCCCAGAAGGCCCGACTGCCTTGAGTCTTTGATACAGCATTTAGGATAGCAAGACCCGTGCAAAGCAGGACTAGAACAAAGACAAGAAGGCTGTTATATCCATCGAAGGCCTTTCGCTGCAGTGTGTGCGACAGCATGACGCGGAGCAGCAGAAGGACTGCAGTCACAATCGGCCAGACGCGTAGGCCGAAGCCAGAAGGCCGATCTTGGGCTATCTCCATGAGATTACAGGGGCCAGCTGGGCGCGGCAGACCAATACAGCGTAAGCATACCCGGAGAGAAGGCCGAAGACACGTGAAAAGGTGTTGAACCGCCCTATCGCCAGGGTGGTTACCGGGCTTCGATGCATAGTTACCATGCCCAGCAAGCTATATCTTTTTGCTAGGTTTTCTTGTAATTCTACGAGTACCCCCAATCCTTTCTGCTGAGTACCTTTGATCGTGCCGCAAAACGGCATCAATCCAACAGTCTAGCTTCCGCTGGACAGAAACAGAATTGTTCCGCAGCAATACGGGCTGCAAACGGAGGGATCGCAGTGAAACTCAGTTTTGGAAGTAGAAGTTTGCGAGTGTTGTGCTACGCAATGTGCGTCATGCTGCTGGGGACGCTCGCCTATGCGGCTGTGGCAACTCGTCAGTTCGCCGCCGGAGAGAAAGCCAAAATCACCGGCCGAATTCTTTCCCGCGATGGCGACTTGATCCAGGTGGCCGACAAGACGTCCGGCTCGGTTGACGTCGTAAGCATCACCGACAATACCAAGATCGAGCGCAAGAAGGGAACCTTCAAGTTCCGCAAGTCTGACATGGATGTCACCGCTATGCTGCCCGGCTTGACGATTGATGCCGAGGGCGTCGGCAATGCCAAGGGACAACTCGAGGCGACCAAGATTGCGTTCAGTCCTGACGACTTCGCAATTGAGATAGCCCAGGAACAACAGATTGAAGCCAACAAGGCGGCCGCAGCAGCGGCTCAATCCACCGCCAATCAGGGTGTAGCTGAAGCCGGCCAGGCGCAGGCTTCGGCCGATACCGCACAGGCCACCGCCAACCAGGGTGTAGGCGAAGCCCAGGCAGCGGGCACGGTGGCATTGCTGGATGCCGCGGCAATTGGCAAGGTGAACAAGCGCGTATCGGACCTCGGCGAATACAAGACCGTAGTCGAGGCGGCGCTCTTTTTCCCGTCGGATGGCTCGGCGTTGTCGGCCGATGACAAGAAGGCACTCGACAAACTGGCCAAGGATGCCATGGCAATCGACAATTACATGATCGAGATTGCCGGGTATGCCTCCAGCACGGGTAGTGCGGAACTGAACCAAAAGCTCAGCGATGCCCGGGCGACTGCGGTTGCGAATTACCTGCGCAACACAGCCAACGTACCGATGCGCCGCATCCTTGCCCCAGCCGGCTATGGAGCGACTCACGCGGCTGCTCCTAACTCCGACGCTATGGGTCGCGATATCAACCGCCGGGTTGACGTAAAGGTCCTCGTCAACAAAGGCCTCGAACAGGGCATGTAATCAGGCTCAACCACCACAATACAGAAGCGGCAACCCCCACTCCTTTGCCATGAGCAAAGGGTGGGGATTTTTGTTTGGCGTGTAATTCGGTGGTTAGAACTAGCCGAAGAGCAACTACGTCGGTGCATAACAGGACTCTGCAAGCCGGGGCGAGATTGCCAATTGCGGCTTCCGGTTTCCCCCCGAGTATCAATACAGTGTTTCCCCGTTTGTGGAAAACTGGACCCCTCCATCTACAATTCGGAAGGCGCCTATTTGTTGCTATATTCTCGCACCTGGGTGCGGATACGAGACCATGGTAGACAAGGCGCCGGTGACACCCTCGGAGAGCGATGGAAAGGCTTGCCTTCGGGTTTTGGTACGGGAAACTGCTCCTGCATTTGTTTTCGGGATCCGGATATTCCAGTATGGCGACCACGATACGTCCGATGCTGATCCGTAGGCGGATACGTGTGCGCGGTATTGTGCAGGGGGTGGGTTTTCGGCCATTCGTTTATAACCTAGCCCGCGAACTCGGGCTCGCCGGCTATGTCTGCAATTCATCCTCAGGCGTGACCGTGGAGATTGAGGGCGCCGACCAGAGCATCCAAAAATTCCTGGATGCATTGCAGCACCGGCCGCCGCCGCTGGCGCTGATCGCAGAAATTACCGTGGTCGACCTCGATCCGCTTGGCGACAGTAACTTTGTAATTCGGCAAAGCCACTCGGAAGAGGGCGAGTTCGTCCTAGTGTCGCCCGACATGGCGACCTGCGAAGACTGTTGGCGCGATTTCGGGGATCCCGAGAACCGCCGCTTTGGATATCCTTTTACCAACTGCACCAATTGCGGACCGCGCTATACCATCGTTCAGGACATACCTTACGATCGCCCGATGACCACAATGTCATCATTCCGCATGTGTCCAGCTTTGCCAGGCGGAATACGATGATCCGGCAAATCGCCGCTTTCACGCGCAGCCGAATGCCTGCCCCGCATGCGGCCCAGCTCTGGCGATTGCGGAATCCGGAGCGTCGCTTCCGGAAGAGTTGTGCTATGACGCCAGGGACTCTCGCACGATAATCCGCGAAGCGCGCAATCTGTTGCGGGAGGGCAAAGTCGTGGCGGTGAAAGGATTGGGCGGGTTCCTGTTGGCCTGCGATGCGCAGAATGATGTCAGCGTGAATCTTTTGCGTGCTCGAAAACGGCGTAGCGACAAGCCTTTCGCGCTGATGGCTCGCGATCTCGCGGCTGTCGAAAGTTTCTGCATTGTCTCCGACACAGAGCGCGCCGTATTGCTGAGCGCGCGGCGGCCTATCGTCGTGCTGCGCCGCCGTCCGGACGCGGCGATCTCCTCGGCCGTTGCTCCGGGAAATAACACGATTGGCGTCATGCTACCCTACACCCCGCTTCATTACCTATTGTTCAGCGACTCTCCGGATGATCCGGCGCAGTTCAGGGCGTTGGTAATGACCAGTGGCAACATCAGCGAGGAGCCCATTGTCACCTCAAACGAGGAAGCGTGGGAGCGATTGCAGCCCGTAGCTGATTGGTTTGTCTTCCACAACCGCGACATCTATATGCGCACGGATGATTCTGTGGTACGTACGTTCGCGGGACGTGAACGGGTGCTGCGGCGTTCCCGCGGATATGTGCCGCACCCCGTGGACCTCGGTGTTCCGCTTCAACGAGATGCTGGCCTGCGGCGCCGAACTGAAAAATACTTTTTGTCTGACCAAGGGTACCTACGCAATCCTGAGTCAACATATCGGCGATCTGGAGAATTACGAGACGCTCGTCTTCTTCGAGGAAACACTGGCGAACCTGAAGAAGCTATTCCGGGTCGAGCCTCGGGCGGTGGCTTACGATCTGCATCCCAACTATATGAGCTCGCGTTTCGCGCTGAAATTGCCGCTGGAGCACAAAATCGGAGTTCAGCATCATCATGCGCACATTGCCAGTTGCATGGCGGAAAACCATCTTCAGCGGCAAGGTGATAGGCGTGGCGTTCGACGGAACTGGCTACGGTACTGATGCCAAGATCTGGGGCGGGGAATTTCTGGTCGCCGATTTTGCCGGATTTGAACGGCGGGCACATCTGCGTTATGTCCCCATGGCGGGTGGCGATGCAGCGGTGCGGCAGCCTTGGCGCATGGCAGTGAGTTATCTGCACGACACGTTCGGTTCGAAGGCACTGCCGTCCGGCCTGCAATTCCTGCAAACGATTCCTGAAAAACAGGTCGAACTGGTAGACGCCATGCTCTTGCGCGGCATCAACAGTGTTGAGACCTCTTCCTGCGGCCGCTTGTTCGATGCTGTTGCCTCCCTCATTAATTTGCGGCAGGAGGTTAACTTCGAGGGGCAGGCGGCGATCGAACTGGAAATGATTGCGCAAGATCACCTCGAAGAGCGATATCCTTTCCTCATAAGCGAAGGCGAGCCGGCACAGGTTGATATGCGACCCATGATTGAGAACGTTGTGCAAGACCTTGCAGGGTCGAAGCCTGCCGGATACATCGCTGCGTGCTTCCACAACACCATTGCCGCCGCGGTTCTGGAAGTTTGCCGTAGAATCCGCAAGCGCGACCAACTGAGTCGCATTTGCCTGAGCGGAGGCACTTTCCAGAACATGTATTTGCTGCGCCGCGCGGTGGAAGGATTGCGGCGCGATGGTTTCGAGGTTTTTCTGCACGCCCTGGTTCCTCCTAACGATGGGGGGATATCGCTTGGTCAGGCAGTCATCGCGAATGAAGTTTTGCACAGAGGAGATTGATATGTGTCTAGCTATTCCCGGCAAGGTGGTAGAAGCGTTTGACCAGGGCGGCATGCGCATGGCCAAAGTCCAATTCGGTGGAATCGTGCGCGAAGCCTGTCTGGAGTATGTTCCGGAGACGCAGGTTGGCGACTATGTCTTGGTCCACGTGGGCTTCGCTATTAGCAGGGTCGATGAAGAAGAGGCGCACCGCACCTACCAACTGCTCGAAGAATTGGACCAACTGACCGAACTCAATGCGCCGGTCGTGGATGAGATCGGCGATGGGAGACGCAAGCAATGAAGTATCTGGATGAATATCGTGATGGGCGGATTGCCGGCAAGATCGTCGATGAAATTCACCGTATCCAGACGAAGCCGTGGGTGATCATGGAGGTATGCGGCGGTCAGACGCATTCCATCGTGAAGCACGGAATTGACTACCTGCTGCCGCCGGACATCGAACTGGTGCATGGCCCTGGCTGCCCGGTTTGCGTTACGCCCTTGGAGATGATCGACAAGGCCCACGCCATTGCCAGGCGTCCGGAGGTGATCTTTTGCTCGTTCGGCGACATGCTTCGCGTGCCCGGCTCGGAAGGTGATCTGTTCACCATCAAGTCGCAAGGCGGCGATGTTCGCGTTGTTTATTCGCCGCTGGATTGCCTGAAGATTGCGCGTGCCAATCCCGATAAGAAAGTAGTCTTCTTCGCCATTGGTTTCGAGACCACCGCACCCGCGAATGCCATGCTGGTATGGCGAGCCCAGCAGGAGGATGTAAAGAACGTTTCTATTCTCGTCTCACATGTGCTGGTGCCGCCCGCGATTGCTGCGATCCTGCAATCGCCGCTGAACCGGGTGCAGGGATTCCTGGGGCCGGGACACGTTTGCGCGGTTATGGGATATCGGGAATACGAGCCGCTCAGCGCGCGCTTCAAGGTGCCCATCGTAATAACCGGATTCGAGCCACTGGACATCCTGCAAGGAACGCTGATGACCATTCGGCAACTCGAGGCCGGACGCGCCGAGGTCGAGAACGAATACTCGCGCATCTTGGATCGGGAAGGGAACAAGCCGGCGCAGAAGCTTGTCGCCAACGTGTTTGAAATTGCCGACCGCAAGTGGCGAGGAGTGGGCACGATCCCGAAGAGCGGTTACAAATTGCGCTGGGAGTTCCGCGACCATGATGCAGAAAAGCTGTTCGATGTTAAGGAAATCGACACCCTCGAACCCGAGGTCTGCATTAGCGGCCAGATCCTGAAAGGAATCAAGAAGCCGCACGATTGTCCGGCCTTCGGCACGGAGTGCAATCCCCAACATCCCTTAGGCGCGACCATGGTTTCAGCCGAGGGGGCTTGCGCCGCCTATTACGCTTACGGCCGGCACCTGAGACGAGACAAGGATGACGTCAAACTCACGGCGATTTCCACCGGAGGAGCCGCATGACCCAGCCTGATACTTCCGCGAGCGACGCGCCCCAGCCGTCGCTGCAGCCGATCCCTGGCGCGAGAAGGTCATGCACAAGTGCAAGGAATCGGTAGAGGTGAAGCAGAAGTTCTTCGAGCACTACGCCGACGCCATTGGCGAGCTAAGCCAGAAAATGGCGGAACGCTTTCGCGAAGGCCATCAGTTGTGGGTGATGGGAAACGGCGGCAGCGCCTGCGACGCCCAACATGTCGCCGTCGAGTTCATCCATCCCATCATCGAAAAGCGGAGAGCATTGCCCGCGCTAGACCTGGTCAGCCAGATACCGGTCCTTACCGCAATTTCTAACGACAAGGACTTTGCCCGGATATTTGTGGACCAGATCGACCTCTGGGGCAAGCCCGGCGATATGGCCCTAGCCATTTCCACCAGTGGCAGCTCGCCAAACTTGATTTACGCGTTGGAAGCTGCTCGGCGCAAGAACATGCTGACCATTGGCTTCTCCGGCAAGGATGGCGGGCGTATGGCGGATGCCTGCGACTACTGCTTTATTGTGCCCAGTTTCAGTATTCATCGCATTCAGGAATCGCACGTCGCACTGTTGCACATCCTGTGGGACCTGACGCATGTGGCCCTGGGTGAAGAGGATGTGATCTAACCCCACCCTTCGAGGTGATATGAGCGAACCTACTTCCCCGGTATTCGGTTCCTGTCCACTGCCAATCTTCGAGCACAAGCGGATCGTGCTCGGTCACGGTAGCGGCGGCAAACTGACCGCTGAATTGATCGACAAAGTCTTCCTACCGGCATTCGCCAACCCGATTCTCGACAAACTCGACGATCAGGCTATTGTCCAGGTCAATGGCGCCCGCCTGGCCTTCACTACCGATTCGTTCGTGGTCACGCCGATTTTCTTTCCCGGCGGAGATATTGGACGACTGGCCGTCAATGGCACGGTTAATGACCTTGCCATGAGCGGCGCTCGTCCCCTGTACCTGGCTGCGGCTTTCATCTTGGAAGAGGGGCTGGCGGCCGATGACCTGCGCCGGGTGGTGGAATCGATGCGCGACGCTGCCCGTGAAGCCGGCGTCCTGCTGGTGACCGGTGACACCAAGGTTGTCGATCGCGGCAAAGGCGACCAGGTGTTTATTACGACTACCGGCCTTGGGGTGATCGAGAGCCCGGTCGAGATTTCGGCTGATCGCGCGCGCCCAGGAGACAAGATCATCCTCAGCGGGTTTATCGGCGATCACGGAATGGCAATTATGTCGCAGCGGGAGAACCTGGAGTTCGAAGGCGCCATCGAAAGTGATTGTGCGCCACTGTATGGTCTGGTGAGTGCGATGCTCAATGTGACTGACAGTCACGGCGTGGCGGCAATCCATTGCCTGCGCGATCCAACTCGCGGCGGCGTGGCCACCACGTTGAATGAGATTGCGGGCCGGTCACAGGTCGGGATGCTGCTGCAGGAACGCGATATTCCGGTGCGCGAAACTGTCAAAGGCGCATGCGAGATCCTTGGGCTCGACGCGCTGTATGTAGCCAACGAAGGCAAACTGGTGGCGATCGTTGCTGCTGAAGCGGCCGATGACGTCGTTCAGCACATGCGCCATCACCCGCTGGGCGGGCAAGCTGTCGTGATTGGAGAGGTCGTTGACGACCATGCCGGCATGGTGCTGATGAAGACCGAGATCGGCGGCACGCGAGTTCTGGATGTCATGTTCGGCGAGCAGCTGCCAAGAATTTGTTAACGGGCAACCCGTTCTTTCATGGGCTGCATCGCACGGGGGTTAAGGATGAGTATGTGGGGCTCGGACTTGAATTTAGACCGCAACAATCTGCCGCAAGCTGTGCCTGAGTTCGGAGCGCTTTAACTCGAACTTCATCGAGAGTTCGAAATGTGGGGTAAGGGATGTTGGTTGGCTTGCCAAATCCCGAGGTGTGCGGAAGCATCCGCGATATTCGTACCCGCACCAGGGCAATTTTCTCAAAAACTAAGCCAAAAAATTTTCCCATAGCAATGGCTCAAAATTGGAAGGGAACGCCGCTACCCTTCGGGGTCGTGACGTCACCTCTGTGTTTGTCCACCCTTGACATGCCTCTCTAGGAGGCATGTTTTGCCACATTCGGAAAGGAGAGTTTATGCCGGAAGAGCCCACTTCCACTCGCAAGGCGCAACACCAGTCGCTCGTAACGAGGACTTCGCCAGTCAAGGAAGTTCATATTCTGTGGATAACGGCGGGGCTCGGGTGCGATGGCGATAGCGTGTCGGTCACTGCCGCCGAGCAACCCAGCGTCGAAGACGTAGTGATGGGCGCAATACCAGGTTTGCCCAAGGTCCATCTTCACAACCCAGTCCTCGCCTACGAGAATGGCGACGAGTTCATGAAGTTTTTTTACCAGGCGGAAAAGGGAGAGCTGGATCCGTTCGTGCTGGTGGTGGAAGGATCCATTCCCAACGAGCGTATTAAGAGCGAGGATACTGGGCCGCTGTGGGGACGGATGACCGAACCGGCCAGCCCATCAAGACCTGTGACTGGATTGACCGCCTGGCGCCCAAGGCTCTGGCCGTGATTGGTGCGGGAACATGCGCGACTTACGGGGGCATTCACGCCATGGCTGGAAATCCGACTGGGTGCATGGGACTGGCGGACTACCTGGGATGGGGATGGCGCTCCAAGGCCGGATTGCCAATCGTCAACGTACCGGGCTGCCCGGTACAGCCCGACAATTTCATGGAGACGGTTCTGTACCTGTTGTTCCAAGTGTCGGGACTGGCTCCGATGATCCCGCTGGACGATCAGCTCCGCCCGACGTGGCTCTTCGGCAAGACCATTCACGAAGGCTGCGACCGCGCCGGTTATTACGAGCAAGGTGACTTCGCTCTGGAGTATGGTTCGCCAAAATGCATCGTGAAGTTGGGCTGCTGGGGCCCGGTGGTGAATTGCAACGTCACCAAGCGGGGCTGGATGCGCGGCATAGGGGGCTGCCCTAATGTGGGCGGCATCTGCATCGGTTGCACCATGCCGGGATTCCCCGACAAGTTCATGCCGTTCATGGATGAACCACCGGGCGCGCGTGTCTCCAGCCTGGGGATTAGCAAGTACGGCAAAGTGATTCGCATGCTGCGCGGTATCACCAACTCCACTGTTAACAAAGAACCGAAGTGGCGGCATCGCGGCACCTCACTCACCACCGGCTATCGCCCCTCAGCGCATTAGGAAAGGATGAACGAGATGGGCACAACCACCGAAGTACGGCCAGAGATCTCGACCAAGAAGCGAAACCTCGTGGAGATGCACTGGGACCCGATTACCAGGATTGTCGGCAGCCTGGGGATTTTCACGAAAATCGATTTCGAAAACCGCGAGGTCGCCGAGTGCTACAGCACGTCGTCCATTTTCCGCGGCTACAGCATTTTCATGAAGGGCAAGGACCCCCGCGACTCGCATTTTATTACCAGCCGCATCTGTGGCATTTGCGGAGACAATCACGCCACCTGTGCGGTCTACGCTCAGAATATGGCCTTTGGGGTGAAGCCTCCGGCGTTGGGCGAATGGATCATTAATCTTGGCGAGGCCGCCGAGTACATGTTCGACCACAACATCTTTCAGGACAACCTGGTGGGCGTGGATTTCTGCGAGCAGATGGTCAAGGAGACCAATCCCGGCGTTTGGGAGAAAGCCCAAGGCAAAGCGTGTCCGAACGCGGACAAGCACGGCTACAAGACCATCGCCGATATCATGCGCGCACTGAACCCGTTCAGCGGCGAATTCTATCGCGAGACGCTTGCTATGAGCCGCATGACGCGGGAGATGTTCTGCCTGATGGAAGGCCGTCATGTGCATCCCTCGACGTTGTATCCGGGCGGCGTGGGAACCGTCGCTACGATTCAGCTATTCACCGACTACCTGGTACGGTTGATGAAGTACGTGGAATTCATGAAGAAGGTTGTCCCTCTGCACGATGACCTCTTCGACTTCTTCTACGAGGCTTTGCCGGGGTACGAAAAAGTCGGGCAGCGCCGCATCCTGCTGGGATGCTGGGGCTCGTTCAACGATCCGGAGGTTTGCGACTACACCTATCGCCGGATGTCGGAGTGGGGCAAGGCCATGTATGTCACCCCCGGCGTAATCGTCGACGGCCAGTTGGTGACCAATGAATTGATCGATATCAATTTGAACATGCGCATCCTGCTGGGCAGTTCCTATTACGACGACTGGCAGGATTCGGAAATGTTCGTCCCCACCGATCCACTGGGGAACAAGGTCGACCGCAAGCATCCCTGGAACCAGACAACCATTCCACGGCCGCAGAATCGCGACTTCAATAAGAATTACACGTGGGTGATGTCGCCACGGTGGCTTGACCAACGCACCGGCGATCATCTTGCGCTCGACACCGGCGGCGGGCCGATAGCCCGCTTGTGGTCGACGGCCTTATCTGGACTGGTGGACATCGGCTACGTCAAAGCCACGGGAAACAGCGTAAAGATCAATCTGCCCAAGACCGCAATGTTGCCGGAGGCGGAGTTCGAATGGAAGATTCCGAAGTGGAGCAATGCCATCGAACGTGATCGTGCACGCACCTACTTCCAGGCCTATGCCGCAGCCACGGCGCTCTACTTCGTGGAGAAGGCGCTCGGCGAGATGACGGCTGGCCGCACCAAGACCTGGTGCGACTTCAAGATGCCGGAAGAGGCCATCGGGTGCGGCTTCCACGAGGCGGTGCGTGGTGTCCTGTCGCACCACGTGGTGATTCGCGATGGCAAAATCGCGAACTACCATCCTTATCCGCCGACTCCTTGGAATGCCAATCCGCGCGACATTTACGGAACGCCCGGTCCGTACGAGGACGCAGTACAAAATACGCCGATCTTCGAGGAGAATGGGCCGGACAAATTCAAAGGGATTGACATCATGCGTGCGGTGCGGAGTTTCGATCCTTGCCTGCCGTGTGGCGTTCACATGTATTTGGGAAATGGCAAAGTGCTGGAGACGCGCCATTCCCCGATGTTCGGACTAGCTGGACACAAATAACTGCGGGCCTTTGGAGGGCAGATAACGCGGATGACTCACAAACGAGAGTTCCACTTACGCACGGAACGTATCGAAGAACTGGTCAATAAGCTCGAGCGAGCCAGCGATCCAGAGCTGCATACTGCAACGCTCGAGCTTGTCCAGTCCGTCATGGAACTGCATGGCGCTGCCCTCGAACACGTATTGGACATCGTTTCTCAAGACAGCGAGGGGGAGAACGTCATCGGGAAGTTTCTCGAAGACGACCTGGTGGCCAGCGTCCTTCTACTGCATGGACTTCATCCGGAGGACATAGAAACCAGGGTGCTTCGCGCCCTCGACAAAGTGCGTCCCTTTCTCCAATCCAATGGAGGGGATGTTGAACTGGTTAGCGTGGTGGATGGTGTCGCGAAACTCCGGGTGCAGAAAGAGGCCGGGGGATGTGGCTCGACGGTCGCGAGCCTGAAGGGTGCCGTGGAAGATGCGGTGACGGAAGCTGCTCCGGACGCTGCGCAAATCATGGTGGAGTTCGTGCAGCAACCCAGTTCGTCAAAGCTGGTCGTGATTACTTGAAACATTGAAAGGGGGCATTTATGGCGCGCCAACATACGACGCCGGACAGCCCGGCGCACACCCCGGGGGTTCATAAGGGGGAGGAATGGAGCCTGACGAAGCGGGAGCCGGGCCGCAAGGGAGAGGGCCGCACCTCAAGAGACTCGACTGGCATTAACGCGGATAAGCGCAGACCCATTGATCCGCGGATGCCGAATTTCCCGCCCGCATAAACGGCGCACGAAAGGAAATGGGGATGAGCGATGGGCCGGGCAATGGGTTCGAGCGCGAGAATGCATTTGCGGTGTTGCGCAAATTTGCCCGCAAACGGACGGCGGCGGAGCAATGCGAGTTGTGCAGCGCTGAAATTGCGGCCGAACATGCGCATTTGCTGGAGCCAGCGACGAGGCAGATTCTATGCGCCTGCGAGCCATGCGCCATCCTGTTCAGCGGACAGGCGGGCGGGCGCTACCGGCGCATCCCCAGACGCGCCCTCTTATGGAAAGGCTTCGACATTTCGGATGCGCAGTGGGAGTCGCTCATGATCCCCATCAACCTCGCCTTCTTTTATCGCGACGGCGCCTCGGACAGGATGGTGGCGATGTACCCCAGCCCAGCCGGTGCAACCGAATCCCTTCTGAGTCTGGAGTCATGGGAGGACATTGCGATGCAAAGCAAGGCTTTGCAAGCCATGGAGCCTGATGTCGAAGCGCTTCTCATCAACCGCGTGGGTCCCGCGCGAGAATATTTTCTGGCTCCAATTGATGAGTGCTACCGTCTTGTCGGACTTATTCGCATGCACTGGCGCGGCTTATCCGGCGGAACTGAGGTATGGAAAGAGATACAAGGTTTCTTTACCGCTCTGAAGAGCAAATGCGTTGTCGAGACGGAGACAATGCATGCCTGAGCTGAGCTTCCGGATCGAGGGCGCGGAAGCTGTTCCGTATGCAGCAATACCCCTGCTCGCGTTGAAGCTGCGCATCGCCAACCTGCCTTCCGACGAAGTTGTACATAGTTTGAGTTTGCGATGCCAGGTGCAGATCGAACCTGCGCGGCGCGGTTACGCGTCCCCGGAGAAGGAAAAGTTAAGCGACTTGTTTGGCGAACCACACCGTTGGGGCACGACCGTGCGCTCGTTGCTGTGGATGAACACCAGTGTTTCGGTGCCCGGCTTCACCGGCGCTACGATTGTCGATCTGCAGTTGCCTTGCACATTCGATTTTAATGTCGCGGCGACAAAATATTTCCATGGCTTGGAATCCGGCGACATACCGCTTTGCGTGCTCTTCAGCGGGACCGTCTTCTACAGCGACATCGACGATCAGCTGCAGATGACGCAAATCCCCTGGGACCGGGAAGCCAACTATCGCCTGCCGCTACAGATCTGGAAGCGAATGATGGACGAACACTATCCCAACAGCACGTGGTTGTGCCTGCAACGCGATGCCTTCGAGCGACTTTATCAGTACAAAGTGCGGCATGGTATTCCCACGTGGGAGCAGCTTGTCGAACGCATCGTTCCCCCCGAAGAAGAGATCGCATCCTCGGCTGCCTCGGCAAATGGAGATGAGGTGAAGGCATGAACTTCGCTACCGTGGAGAAGATCGCGAATACTGTTTTGTATGAGGGATACATCCTCTATCCCTATCGGCCGTCTTCGACGAAGAACCGGCAGCGCTGGAACTTCGGGACTTTGTACCCGCGAGACTTTGCCGAGGTCCAACATCCCGCGGAGTCCTACCGGATGAGCAGTGAATGTCTTCTCGCCGGGGGCCCGGATACGAAACTTGACGTGCGCGTTCGCTTTCTGCAATTGGCACAGCGACAGAATTCCACAGAAGCGACCGCCAACTGGGAAGAGGGCGCGGAGCGGTCGGCGGATCACAATGATCTGCTCATCGCCGACTTGGTTCGAGCTCCGGCAACGTTCGAACTGCAATTCGACGCCGTGGAAGGCGGGTCCGCGCAAAACCACCTTGCCGGTCAGTTGGAGGTCCAGGCGGAAGCCGTGCAGGGCGGCCTTTTTAGATTGCATCTGGAGTTGATGAACTTGAGTGCCATCGAGGACGCTGCCCACTGGGAGCGCGAGCGCGTACTGGCTTGCTCGTTCTCCTCGGCGCACTTGCTTCTCGGTGCCGCAGGCGGTGAATTCGTTTCATTGCTCGACCCGCCAGAGCAGTTTCGAGTCGCCGCTGCTGCGTGCCACAACAAGGGCGTGTTCCCGGTGCTCGTTGGAGAAGAGGGTCAATGCAATATGGTACTGTGCTCGCCTATCATTCTTTACGACTATCCGCAGATAGCGCCCGAGAGTGCGGGCGATTTTTTTGACGCAACCGAGATGGATGAGATGCTGGCGTTGCGCGTGCTCACATTGACTGATGAAGAAAAGCAGGAGATGCGTGAAGGTGACGTTCACGCCCGCGCCATTCTTGAACGTACGGAAACACTTCCGCTGGAGCATCTCATGAAAGTTCATGGCGCGATTCGCGGCATGCGGCGCGTGCCGAACAGCGAGGGCAAACCATGAGCGGTAACTGGGATCCTTTTCCTGAGCGGCCTGCGGTGGAGAGCGTCCGCGTTTTCGGCGTCGAGTTGAAGAAGGGAAATCGCGTCCGCCTGTGGCCGCAGAAGACCGCCGACATCATCGACATGGCGTTGCAGGGGCAAGTGGCGATCATCGAAGCCATCGAGCAGGATTACGGCGACCAGATTCAATTTGCCGTGGTGTTGGAAGACGATCCCGGCAGAGACCTGGGGATGCTTCGCCAGCCCGGCCATCGCTTCTTCTTCTCGCCGGAAGAAGTTGAGCCGCTGGCGATGAACAAGGACGCCGGAGAGCCGGCATGAGCCAGCGCATCCTGATTGCTTGCGTAGGAAATATTTTTCTCGGCGATGATGCGTTTGGGGTTGAGGTCGCTCGTGTACTTGCGACCCGCGAATTCCCCGAAGGTGTTCGGGTGGTGGACTTCGGCATTCGGGCCTTCGACTTGGCCTACGCGCTACTCGATCCCTGGGACACGGTCATCCTGGTGGATGCGGTTCCGCGCGGCGATGTGGCCGGCACACTCTACACGATTGAGCCTGATCTGAGCAGCATTGCTGCGGCGGAGACGGACGACCCGCCGCTGGATGGCCACAGTATGGATCCAGTGAAGGTGGTGCAACTGGCTCAGAAGATGGGATCCGTTACCGCGCGCTTGCTGGTGGTGGGATGCGAGCCCGCCGACTTCGGCGGCGAAGAAGGGCTCATGGGATTGACCGAGCCGGTGCAAAACTCAATCGCCGCAGCGGCTGACATGGTGGAAGAACTTGTGGAGCAGATTGCTGCCACAAAGCCGGCATGATCTGCAATTTCATTTGAGGAGTGAAACAAGATGATGAAGAACTTGATTTTGGTTGCGGTCGCCGCGACGGTGGTCGGAATGTTGATTTCGATGGCGCCTGACCTCAAACGCTACGTCAAAATGAGTGCGATGTAATTACGCATCTATGTTAATTCTGGGTGTCATCCTGAGCGACGAGCGCAAACGGGGCCCCCAGAAAAGCACCGGGTTTGTGCTTGCTGGGGTGTTGGAGCGAGGGGTCGAAGAACCCTTTTGCCGCCGGCAATCCCTGACGTCTTGCTGCGTCCCACGACGACACGATAATTTCTGGCAGCAATAGGGGTCCTTCGACTCCGCACCCGCCCCGACCCGCAAATGACGCGGGTCGGAAAGTCTAGGCGCGCGCTCCGCTCCCAATGAACAGATTTGTACGCTGCGAGAATCAAGCGGGTTGCGCCTCCGTGGGGACGAGAGTAAATCCCATACTTTGAGCCTGTTTTCGCAGGTGCTGTTCGCGGCGTCGTTGCTGTTGCTGCTCGGCCAGCGCGAAGACGCTTTCGTCGTAGGGCTGGCGGGTTTTGATCAGGTAGTAGAGGACACGAGCTAGCTTGTGAGCGGTTGCGGTAATCGCCTTGGGAGCTCCGAGTCGAGCTCGCATGCGCCGATAGAAGGCGCCCAGATAGGACTGGCTGCGGTGCAAGCTCTGGGCGGCCACCCGCAAGGCGTGATTGATTCGACTTTTGGTCTTGCGCGTTTTGCGGCTGAGTACGCGGTCGCCGCTCTTTTGGTTGTTCGGACACAGAGCCAGCCAGGCGGTAAACGCGGGCGAGCTGGGAAACTTGGAAACCTCGGTGCCCAGTTCGGAGAACACGGTGAAACCGGTTAGCGTGTTAATGCCCGGCACGGCGGTGAGGTCGACGCCAAACAAGCGATAGAGTTCCTCCCGCATCGCGCAGCGTAATTCGTTCTTGCGCGGGCGATGTGGGTTGGGCCCCGGCGGCAGAGGATTTTGCTCCACGTCGATGCGGCTATCGAAATCCTGCGTATACTGTGCCATCTCGCGGTCGCAGTCCACCAGCATTTGCTGATAATGGCGGAAGGCATTCACCGATTGCTCCAGGGTAAACAGGTGCTCGCGCCGGTAATTGCCGACCAGCGACTTGCGTATGGTTTCCTCGCTGGTCTGCACCCGGCCATCGCGCAGCCCGGCCAGCACTTTCGGATCGCGTTCGCCTTTTAAAATGGCATCGATAATGGCCAGGCCACTGACGCCGGTGATGTCGCTGAGCACGTGATGAATCTGTAGATTCATCTGCGTCAGCGCCTTGTGCATGTGTTGGATGTGGACCGCAGCTATGTCGATCAAAGCCTCACGATGGCGCATGATCGCGCGCAGAGCTCGCACCTGGTCATCAGGGTGGAAGGAGCCGCGCAGCAGCCCTACCGAGTGCAGGTACTGCAACCACTGGCAATCTTGCACATCGCTCTTGCGTCCGGGAACGTGCTTCACATGACGGGCATTGACCAGGCACACGCGCAGTCCTTTGCCCTCCAGGATGTCGAACACGGGAATCCAGTACACCCCGGTCGATTCCATGGCCACACTGCGAATGCCGCAGGCCAGCAGCCAGTCCGCCAGTTTTTCTAAGTCCTCGGTAAAAGTATCGAAGCTGCGCACCGGTTGCGGATCGCGATCCGGCGGCACCGCCGCATATACCTTACGGGCTCCGACGTCGATACCCGCGGCATTGGCCTCGACGGTCCCCACTATGGGAAGCGATGATCCTGATGGCTGAATCTTTTTTTTCAACTGCTCTCCTTGTAGCCGCCTCGCTTCGGCCAAGTTGCTAATCAGGGGAATCTCCCGAACGGAATCGCTGCTTTCCAGCAACGTTGCCTACTCTCACGATCGCGGACTTGGAGCCAGACTCAGAAACGGACTGTAGAATGTACCAATGCGTGGACGGCCTACTTCCGAAACCAGCGGCCTCTCCATCATACAAACCCATGGCCCGCAAAACTCCTGTTCATGGGTCTCATAACCTCGCCGTGGGCGAGGTCAACGACTCAGGATGACACCTTCAAGCTCACCAATAATCCAGCCGGAGCGGGCTCTACTCTATACGCCCTGAGTGAAACTGCTGCTCCAAGGCTCAAGCACTTCCCGTTCCCATATTCGCCTTCAAAGTTCGCCTACGACTACCGTGGGAGCCCTCATCACTCCTACCTGTGACCTCAATCACAACATTTTCGGGCATAGCTGATTCAAGCTGGTTCCATCGTGCTCCGGCCGGCGATCACTTCGATGACGAGTAGATCGCCGACCCGTGAATTTGAGATGGTTCACGACACGCAATTAAGCAGTCAAGTGAGCACGACGCAGTCAGGAGGACCGCCAATGCCCACAACTGAACGTAGCAAGTGGTATCACAGTAATCAGTACAGCGCCGATTCAGCATGTGAGCACTGTTCGGGTGTCGTTCGTCACGAACCCTGGTGTGTCACGCGCAATCAATCGGTTTCATACGCTTACGAAGCAATCCTGGATCCGGGTAAGTTGACTCTGGAAGATGAACTCATCCTGCACGCCCTGGGCGTCGCGTGGGGCCGCAAGCCCTGTGATGGAAGGTGCCAGCCGGTAAACTCCGAACTCCGCTCCGACTGAGCCGTCGTCGCAGCTCACGTTGTCTTGCGCATCAAATCCGTAGTATCGTACTTCACACTTGATTTTAGGTGTGGGTGATGGACAACATGGCGCAAACAGGTACCACGAAACAGAGCACCGAAGAAATCCGGGAGATCATGGTCGAGGTGGCGCGCACTCAACTTGCCGCAGTGACCGCAGCCTTGAAATTTTGGGGCGGATGGGTGGAGTCGGCGGACAAATATACGCAAAAGATCAGCGCCGAGTTGACACGGGTCAGTGAAGGTACGGACGATTCGCAGAAGTTCGTTGGACGGCTCACCGATTTCAGTCGAGAGTACCTGCGGGAAATGATCGCGCTTCCCACCACGGCTGTGGACCACTTCGCCAGTGAGATCGAAAAGATCTCCAAGCCAGTTGGCAAAGCAGCGCCCCCACGCGCGCGCAAAGCCAGGGCGAAAGCGTAAGCTCTCGTCAGATGACGCCTTTGATTCGCGGATCCGGCAGTCGCTTGCTCATGATCGAAAGCGCATGGATCCACTTTCGCTGAACGTCCATCGTCCAACCGGCATGCCAAAAGGGATCATGCAATAGTGACCCCCAAGAGTCGCTTATCCATCCAGCCGTTTCCTGCAAGGTAAGCTGCCGCTCGTCGGTCTGGCCATCCACAAACTCCAGCATGCTTTGAGGGCCGATGCCGAGCAGACTCTCCGCTGTCTTCATCCACATCTCGGCAAGAATTCCGCGCGGATTGATTTCCAATCCGCCGAAGCACGCGCCCGCAGTGGCCGCGAATTTCGAATCTCTTTGAGCGAGCGCTACAACCCCTGACGAGCGCCTTCTTCCACGATCCCCAATAGTGTGGATTGCGCAGAGTGGCGGCGCACAAGTCCACGAAGATCATCGAGGGGTCGAAGTAATTGCGATACGCAGTTTCGTAGGCGGAGAGGGACGTGGCATCGAGTTGTTTCTTCGAGAGCGCGTCCATAATAACCTGGCGGCGATCAACGGCCGATTCCATGGCAGGCGTGATGCCTTCGCCGGTCATGGGATCGACAAAACTTCCCGCGTCGCCGATCAGCAAGCCTTTGTCGAAGTAGTTGCGGACCAGCGCCACCGTAGGTCTTGACGATGCCGCCGATAGGAGGCCGGACGAGCTTGAGTTTTCTGCAGCGCGGATGGCTTCGCTTCAGTTTCTCGAAAAAATCGCGGAACAGTTGGGGAACGGCAATGCCGTTTCGCTGGCACGTCTCTTTCAACACGCCGACCCCAAGATTCACACGGCCCTGGCTCATGGGGAACATCCATCCGTAGCCGGGGAAGAAGTCGCCGTCAAAAAAGAACGCTGCCTCTCCAATTCCTCCGTCGTAGCCATCGGCGTAGGCGCGCTGGGAAAGGGCAATGTGCCGTGGATCGTCGACGAGCAAACCGGCATGGCGGGCGACGACGGAATTCACTCCGTCCGCACCGACGATCATTCGGCCGCGATAGACAACACGATCTCCGTGACGGATAGCCTCGACAGTTACTCCACTTCGATCAGCGCTGAAACCCGTGACGTAGGTTTCCTGGTGAGCGTTCGCACCAGCCTTAACTGCGGTTTCGAGAATGACGTTGTCCAGAACGTCGCGAGGAACGATATAGCCGTGCGGCGGCAGATATTTGTGCACGCCATAGAACGGGATTCGGCCGATGTAGCATCGCTTGGCGTCGACGTAGGTCGAAGAGTAGATGATGGGAAGAGGAGAAGTCTGCTTCCAAGGTCTGCAAGCATCCCATCTTGTCCAGCAGGCGCAGACCGCGAGGTTCGATATAGTCACCGCAGACTTTCTCGCGAGGGAAGCGCGCGCCGTCCAGGACGAGCGTCTTGACGCCCTTGCGGAGGCCAGCCTCCATCCCAAGGTGCTGCCCGCCGGCCCGGCGCCAACGATGATGACGTCGTAGGGATCACCACTTTTCGCCGATTGTTGTTGGCAGGGATGCGTGCTGCGGCTTTTCCGCTTTGAGGTTTTTCTTGTTGCCACGTTCTAAGCCCTGGAAAGCAGACGCGTGTCATGAATCAGGGAAAGCAGGCGCTCCGGGATACTTGCTGTTGGCCAATGCCTCGGCCTCGGCTTCGGCAGCGAGTTGGTCGAGATAGACTTCTGCCTCGGGCAAGGCCTCCACCAGCTTCTGGGTGAGCGCAGGCGCGATTTTGGGGGTTGGCATTGCGGAACAGCAGCGCGGTTTCCGGATCTCTAACCGCGATCGCGACCGGCAGCGTCAAAATCGCGTCTTCGATGTCCTTGGCCGAGCCTCCGCCCAGCGCCGTGGTTCCGCGAACGTCGGCCACATCATCGCAGCCGTGATAGAGCATTCCCAACGTCCTGCCAAACTTCTGCAGGCGGTTGTCGCGAGTACCCAGGCGGGCGCAGATCTCGAACATCGAGCCAGTATCTTCGCCAGCGATCATCCGCCAATCTTCGGTGCCGAGAGCGTGACGCCGAAGCCGCCATTGCAGACACTCGGCCACTCCGAGCCGCTGCATCAACTCCGCCAGCAGGGCGACCGAGTAGGCGTCGGAAGCGACCAACTTCGAAGCCGCCGCCATGATGTATCCGGAGGTCATCAGGCCGGGAAGAAAACCGTAGCGGCAATGCAGCGACAGATTTCCCCTGCGATAGCGGGAGCGGTCCAGGATGTCGTCGACAATCAGGCTGACATTGTGAAGAAGTTCGAGACCGGCGGCGGCCGTCACCACTTCGTCCGGCGGAGCCTTATCCACCATCGAGCGATAACAGGCAAAAATCGTAACCGGCCGGAAATATTTGGCACGCCCGGAGAGTTGGGTCTGGATCATGTGGCGTACTTCAGGATCGGTCTCCTCGACCCAGGCGGCGAGAGAGGCTCGCAGTCGTTTGAGGTCCGCAGTCAAGCCAAGTCGCTGGGGAAGCTCCCATACTGCGCTGATTTCAGTGACAGGTTCGGCGGTGGCATTCATCGTAAGCCTATGTGGAGTTGGGTGATCTCGCGTACGGTTTTTCCAGTGAAGTCCGGAATTCCAGCGTTTACGATTTGTGCTTGCGCGGCGAGCGCCGACGGACCAGGACGCAGCTTTGTCCCCATTGCGTCCGCATTCGCTTGACTCTGCCTCGGCGGCGACAGCTGCTGATTTTGTCGTCGGCTTGCGTCTGACAATGATCGGGATGCGTGCGCCAGCAATGCCGGGAACGCTGATCTCACCTTGGTAACGGACGCCGGCCACCAGACCTCGGCTGATGTGTGCGCTCACTTTGGCAACCACTTGCTCGCCGGGGGCCAGAGTGATAACGCCAGGTTCGAAGCGCAAGACCGATGGAATCTCTTGACCGTCGGGATCAACCAGCGGTCCAACCGCGACGCGGGTGGACACCTCTTTTGGCAGCTTGTTTTCTACTACGAACAATCCGAAGGCGCGGCTTCCGGCCTCGCCTTCAAGCACCATGGCGGCGGGCGAAGGCGCCGGGTGCAGGGGGAATGGATGTCACGCGGCTAGCCTCCTGCACTGCATCAGTGGTTGTTATGATTTGCGGGCCGATTTCAGAAACCGCCGAAAGCAGCAACTCCAAGCTTCGGCCAGCCAGTTCGCTGAGCAGGGCGGTGTAACGCAGATTGGCGTCCAGTGCGCGTCCCCAAACCCTGGTAAGTTGCGTTACTTCGTTCATCCACGCGTTCCCGGGATGATTTCCTCGTTCTTCCAGGCACGGACGCGGGCAATAGAAGTGGTCATACCAGTGGTGGATATGGTCGGGACAATCTTTCACGTCCACTTCGTAGAAGGTGTCCGCTCCGATGGAGGCGACGACGACCGTCCAGCGGAGGAAGTGAAGTTGGCATCCGCGGACCCACATCAGGATTTCTCTCCTCGAACCAACCGGCGACGCGGTTGGGATGAGATGGGAGACGACGAATCTCTCCGCGCTCCATCGGCCGCCAAGTCCAGGCTGGCGGAGCTAAATGTCAGTCCTGCGTTCTTGGTGGTGGTGAAGACCGTAACCTTACGCAACGCCATGGTGCAATTGGTAATCACGAAGCCCAGACTTGCAGTGTCGCCCGGGCCGTCCGACGCTGGTCACGTCACACAAAGGCCGGGGCATCCAGCAAGGAGGCGGAATCTCGCAGGGACTGCAATGGGACAACGGTCCGCCCGCAGAGATCAGATTGCCGAGACCCTGCAGAAGTTGTGGGGAACTGCTGGCAAGCGACTCGACGAAATCAATGCCCAGTTGCGCGCTCTGTTCGACCAGCTTCGCAAGAGCCTGTAAAGATGCGGTAAGCGCCGCGTTGCTGCTGCTCATCGGCCCTTCTCCTCGCCGTTGGATTCTCCAACGACCTCAATCTCAACTTCAAGACTTGCTTCGGAAACCGGCCAGGTTCCCCGGTACGTGTGTCCCGCCAACAAGCCGATGCGAAAAATGCAGCTCCACCGTGAGCTCGCGAACTTCCTCGGGCGCGAGAGGCCCCGATCCTTCGGTGACTGTGACCCGCACCAGTCCGCCGTGCGCCTTGGCCAGTTCGTCCATGATGCGGTCGATGCGCTGCTTGCCATCGCCATCCTCTTCCACCAGTCCGCGATACATAGCGCGCGCGATTCCATCGTCGGCGAAAACGCAAAATGTGTCCTCGCGCGGGACGGTGACTTCCACATTGCCACGATTCAACAGCGTCAGTTCCGCAGTGACCCGGGCGCCCGGTCGTTCTCTCGGCACCTGATCCACGAGCGGATGAAGCGCAGGCTGGCTCGAGGTTCCACATCCACCAGGATCGGAATTCGTTTCTCGCCCAGTTCGACGTTGCCCTCGTAGGACCCGGGTGGCGTGGACTTAGGGAGTCGGAAACTCAGGGTGGAAACTATCGGCTTCGGCGGAGCGGAGCCTACGAACGCTGAGCGGCAGGGAACCGGCGTCTGGGAGAGACTACGCGGCAAACTCTCGCAGGCGGGACCTTCAGGAAGTTCCAACGTCGCCAACAGCCGGTTTGGTGTGCCCCTGAACCGGAGGGGCCCTTGCTGATACTTCATGCCCTCACTTGCCTTTTCTTCGTGCGGCGCGCAGCGGCTGGAACACTGGTTGGAGACCGTGGTTACCGGCTGGGGCACAAGAGCTGCCGGGAAGAGTCACGCCCCCGCCACAATGCTCGCAGGGATTGGGCACGTAGGGCTCGGTAATGACCTGAGCTTCCCCGCACAGACGAATACTGGCTACTTGCAGTCCCAACACCGAGAATCCCACGGTGAATGCGGCAGGAACGTGTGTCCGAATCGACGGAATTTCCTTCACGTGTACGTTGACGTCCAGCGGCTTGAGAGTGATCGGCTCGATCGTGATGTGATCCAACGCAATCTGGATTTTGGGAAGGGAAGTGATGTCGAAACTTGATGGAATTCCCATCAAATCCACCGGAGATATCAGATCAAGGTCAACGGTATAGTTACTGGGTATGCCGCCCAAGGGAACCTCCTGCTTGTTGCCATCCGGATGGAATTGAGCAGAACTGTAACCGCGTCCGGCGGGCTTGTCAAAGCAATTTTGCGGTGACAAAGCCTCCTCCAAGTGCGCGTGCACACCAACGTGGTGTGCTACGTTAACACCTTCCTGAGTGCTGGCAAAGGCATTGACGAAACCGAAGGGTGTGTGGAATACGAACTCCGCCCCAGCTGCGCCTTTGTCGAATGGCGATACCGAGGACCAAGGAGCAGAAATGTTTTTCGCGGCCGAGCGTGCTAGCATGTGAAACCCGACAGGTGCTGCCATGAAGGTTAGTGACGCGGTTGAATCGCTGCTCAAGCAAAAGGCCAGCAACGCAGTTTTGTCGGTTGGCCCCGACCAGTCCGTTTACGAAGCCATCGAGAAGATGGCTAAAGAGGGAGTCGGAGCGTTGCTGGTGTTGTTAGAAGGCAAGCTCGTCGGGATTCTCTCCGAGCGTGACTACGCCCGCAAGGTCATCCTCAAGGGACGGTCTTCGAAGGAGACTCCGGTCCGGGAGATCATGACCAGTCCGGTTATCTTTGTAACTCGCCAAAACACTGTGGACGAGTGCATGGCCATCATGACGAATCACCGTATCCGGCATCTTCCGGTAGTCGAGGAGCAGCGCCGTCGTTGGCATGGTGTCGATTGGCGATCTGGTGAAATGGATCATCTCGGGTCACGAAGAAACTATCCGGCACTTGGAAGGCTACATCACCGGAAGATATCCAGCCTAAGTAATGCAACCGGTAGGTAATCGCTTTCCGTGCCCAACCCGTCATCGTGTTATCCAACGGCAACGCTCGACGTAGATCGCTTAGCGTGTCTTCGATTCCGAGTCCTTACATGCCTCCCAACGGTTGCCCGGCTAGCACAGCGGCGGATCAGCAGTGCAGTGTTATCTCAAGTTCGGATTATGACAGAATGAAACTGTACTCTTATGTCCGACCCAAGCATTCCTGATTCCCAATCCACTGCCGAGCCCAACGAGTCATTCGGTGAGCTTCTTTCCCAGTTCGAGCAGAGCCATTCGCACAAGGCCGAAGACGGCAGCAGACAAATCGAAGGCACGGTAATTGCTGTCTCCGCCGAGTCAGTTCTTCCTCGATATCGGTTTCAAGAGCGAAGGCATTCTGCCGCTGGCAGCATTCCAGAGTTCCGGCGAAGAAGTGAAACCTGGCGACAAGCTTGTGGTTTCGGTGAAAGGCCGCGATCCTGACGGCTATTACGAGCTTTCGCGCTTCAAGACCGCGGTGCCGCAGGACTGGTCGGCGCTGGAGCGGGCTTTCGCTGACAAGACGACGATCATGGGCACGGTGACGGGCGTAATCAAAGGCGGACTGAGCGTGGATGTGGGAGTGCGGGCCTTCATGCCAGGTTCGCGCAGTGGAGCGCGCGATGCCGCCGAGATGGAGAAGTTGGTGGGGCAGGAGATACGCTGCCGGATTATCAAGCTCGATGTGACGCGACGAAGACGTGGTGGTGGACCGTCGTGTCGTGACCGAAGAGGAGGAGCGCAGCGGGAAGGAACGCCGCTACTCTGAGGTCAAGGAAGGCGAGACGGTGCATGGTACCGTGCGTAGTCTCACCGATTACGGCGCGTTCGTTGACATAGGCGGAGTCGACGGCCTATTGCACGTCGGCGACATTGCCTGGAGCCGTGTTGCGAAACCCTCGGATGTACTTTCGGTGGGGCAGGAAATCGAAGCCAGAGTGCTGAAGATCGACCCTGAAAAGCGCCGCATTTCGCTAGGTCTGAAACAGATTCAGCCTGATCCGTGGCAGGCGGTTGCGGAAAAATACAAGACTGGCGAGCGCGTCCGCGGCGTGGTGACGCGCGTCACCGACTTCGGAGCGTTTGTGGAACTGGAGCCCGGGGTTGAAGGCTTGATCCACCTTTCGGAGATGTCGTGGGCCAAGAAAGTAAGGCAGCCCAGCGATGTGGTTAAGCCCGGCGAGACGGTCGAGGCAGTGGTCTTGACACTCAGCCCGAGTGAGCGTCGCATTTCGTTGGGACTTAAACAAGCGCTGGGAGATCCGTGGGCCGAGGTGACGCAGAAGTTTGGGGTTGGGTCAGTAATCTGAAGGGCCGGTCACCAGCATTACCAACTTCGGTGCCTTTGTGCAGTTGTCCGAAGGCGTCGAGGGAATGATTCATGTCAGCGAAATCAGTGCCGAGAAGCGCATCAATCATCCGCAAGAGGTGCTGAAGGTTGGGCAGGTAGTTAAGGCCCAGGTGTTGGCGATCGACAAAGAACGGCGGCTAGTGCGGCTTGGGATGAAGCAACTGGTTCCGACCGGCCTGGATGAATACATCGCAGAGCACAAGTCTGGCGATACGGTGTCGGGACGCGTGATCGAGGTTTCGGATGGCTACGCGCGCGTTGAACTGGGCGAAGGCATTCAAGGCTCATGCCCAATCGTCGTGGAGGATGCAACAAAGGCGGGCACGCGGGCGGAATCGAAGGCGGACTTGTCAGCGCTGAGCTCCATGCTGAAGGCGCGATGGAAGGGCGCCGCCGCTGGCGGTGCATCTAAGCCGGAAGCCATCCGCGCCGGACAGATTCGAAGTTTCCGAATCGCAAAACTGGATGCAGTTGCGAAGACGATTAAGCTGGACTTGGTGTAGTTCTGACTCGTGGCACTCACACACCTCAAACCGTTGATGGCCCCTGCGCTAGGTCTGCTACTTCATTCCCCATTCCTCATCACTGGCCCCTTGGAACAGGTTTATATGTTCTTCAAATCCTACCCGGACTCCGATATTTGACTCCTGGAAGATGTGCGCCGTGGATAGCGGCCCGATTGCGGCGCAAGGCGTCAATGTTATCTATGGGGAAGGCAGCCATCTCATCACCAAATCTGGTGACCCTAATCACCGACTTTCTTGACTAATTGGCGAGAGAATGAGTATGCGGGGGATCTTTTTCCCGCTTTAATGGAGGTGTGCTTTGGCTACCCAAGTTAAACTCTCCCGCATAGCAATCAGCAAAATACTGTTGGCAACCGACTTCTCCCCCGAGTCGCAGAACGCCCTCAAGTGTGCCATTTCTTTGGCTAAACGTTATGGATCTAAGCTTTTCCTCACCCACGCGATTTCCGAGGAAGCTGCCCTTACGGCGGGAGACGCGTGGTCCGGGTTGGCTGACATTGCGCGACGCAACGCGAAAAACAGCATGGTTCAGCTGGAGCAGACGGAAGAGTTGCAATCTCTTCCTCACGACGTCGTGATGCAGTCCGGCGACACTTGGGACGTGCTCTCGCGAATCGTGTCAGACGAGAACATCGATCTCATTGTCATTGGTACCCACGGAAGCGGCGGGATCGACAAGCTGATGTTGGGATCGACAGCTGAGAAAGTAGTGCGGCACGCGACGTGTCCTGTACTCACCGTCGGACCCTGCGTCCGGTTGCTGTCCCTGGATCGGTTCGGCAACATTCTTTATGCCACGGACTTTTCTACTGGGTCTCTGCGGGCGCTGAACTATGCGCTGTCGCTCGCAGAAGAAGATCGAGCCGAATTGACCATGCTACACATCATCGAAAGCAAACCAACGTCGGAAGCGGAATTAGTGGAGTGGAAGCGCCGGGATTGCGAGCGATTGAGTCAACTGATCCCGACCAACATCGATCTCCCGTCCAAGCCCGAGATCGAAGTTGAAGCTGGGGCTCCAGCGAAGGAAATTATACGACTGGCGGACGCTCGCGACGCAGAGCTTATCGTCATGGGTTCGCACTCCGATGGCGTGGTGTCAACCCACTTACCGTGGACGACGCTGCATCACGTGTTGCAGCACGCACATTGTCCGGTGCTGACGGTCCGCGGAGCATAGACTGATCAGCTGACTTCGCCAACGAGGCTGCCCGCGGGGAGCTGAGTGGTTTGTTGTGATCGTCGGTTTAGGAATTGATCTTCTCGAAATCAGCCGCGTTGCGGTGGAACTCGAACGAGGCGATTGGTGCCAAGAAGACGGAGTCTTCACTAGAGAAGAAATCAAACGCTGTAGCACCGGCAAAAACCCAGCGCTGCGCTTTGCGGCCTGCTTCGCAGCTAAAGAAGCCATGCTCAAAGCGCTGGGTGTCGGAGTTAGTGATTTGGCGATGTTTCGAGAAGTGGAGATAGGTCCCGATAAAAACGGCGAATATGCAGTCAATCTGCATAATCGCTTGGAATCGGAATCGGAACAGTTGGGTGTACGTCACATCAGAATTTCAATTGCTGCCAGTGCCATGCATACTGGCGCAATGGTCATTCTGGAGTCTTGAGCGGCCACAGGCGCCATGATCGGAGATGCCTATGAGCAGTCCGACAGGCAGTGCGGAACTCACTGCAAATTCATATGACGAACTTACCGCCAACTTCGACTGGTCGGTCGCGGAGCGGGAGTTAGGCTACAAACCCGGCGACCCGATCAACATTGGCTGGATGTGCAGCGACCGCATCTGCCACCTGGGAATGGCAGACAAGCTGGCCTTGCACTGGGAAGATTACCAGGGCAATTATCAGCAGTTCACCTTCGACAACCTGCGGGTTTTGTCCAACACAGTGGCGCAGTTTGTCTGCGACCTCGGCATCAAGCCCGGCGAACGCGTCTGCCTCTTTATGGATCGCGTGCCCGAATTGTACATCGGATTTCTTGGCATCCTGAAGACGGGCGCCGTTGCACAGCCGTTGTTCTCTGCTTTCGGCGACGAATCACTGCTTGTCAGGCTGCAAAACGCCAGCACCTCGGCCATCATTACCCAGAAGAAACACCTCCACAAGGTACGCAAAATACGCGAGCAGCTTCCCCACTTGCGGCACATCATCGTTGTCGATGCAGGCGACGCTCCGTTGCAACGACCCCGAAGTGTCGTTCGACATGAAAAAGGCGCAGCAGGTTGAGGCTTTCGTTGTCTATCCCACGGCGGCCGAATCGCCCTCCGTTCTGCATTACACCTCGGGCACGACCGGCCAGCCCAAGGGCGCGCAGCACGTGCACTACTCCGTCGTTTCGCAGTACCTCACGGCGAAATGGGTGCTGGATCTGCAGGCCGAAGACATTTACTGGTGCAATGCCGATCCCGGCTGGGTCACCGGAACGTCGTATGGCATCATCGGCCCGTGGTCGAACGGCATCGCGCAAGTCGTGCTCGATTCCGGTTTCAACGCGGAGCGATGGTACGAGTTCATCGAGAAGCACCGGGTTACGGTTTGGTATTCCGCGCCTACGGCGATCCGGCTGTTGATGAAGGAAGGCACCGAAATCGTGCGCCGGCATGATCACTCCAGCCTGCGACACCTGGCAAGCGTCGGCGAGCCACTCAATGCCGAAGCTGTTCTCTGGTCGCAGGAAGCTTTCGGCAAGCCATTCCACGACACTTTCTGGCAGACCGAAACCGGCTGTATCGTGATCACTAACTTTCCCGGGATGCCGATTAAGCCCGGTTCCATGGGAAAACCATTCCCGGGGATCACCGCAGCGGTGCTGAATACGAAGACGTACGAACCCATCACCGAGCCGGGGATTGCGGGGTTGATCGCGTTACGTCCCGGCTGGCCGTCCCAGATCCGAGGTTATTGGAACAACGAAGCTGGCTTCAATGCCAAGTTCAAGAACGGCTGGTATCTGTGCGGTGACCGCGCCTCCATCGATTCTGATGGCTATTTCTGGTTCATGGGGCGGGACGATGACGTCATCAACACAGGCGGGCACCTTGTTGGCCCATTTGAGATCGAGTCGGCGCTGCTGGAGCATCCCGCTGTGTACGAGTCGGCGGCTGTCGCCAAGCCCGACCCCGTAAATATGGAAGTGGTGAAAGCATTTGTAACTCTGAAACGGGGCTATCAACCGAGCGACGATCTGGAACTGGAAATCATGAACCACATTCGCAAGCGGCTGTCCCCGCTGGCCATGCCGCAGGAGATTGAATTTGTAGACGCGCTGCCGAAGACTCGCAGTGGAAAAATCGTCCGTCGCATCCTGCGCTGTAAAGAGTTCAACGAACCGGTGGGAGACCTCTCGACAATCATGGATGACTAGGCCAATAGACAAGCAAACAGGACACAACCACCATGGATGAAATCACAAAGCTGGTTCGCGATTACGTGATCCGGGAATATCTCGAAGAAGGCGATGACCGCGAAATCACCGAGACTACTCCGCTAATTTCAGGAGGTATTGTGGATTCGTTCTCGATGGTGTCGCTCAAGCGCTTTCTGGAAAAGAAGTGCAACATCCAGATTCCCGACGCCTGTGCTACGCCTGATGCCTTCGATACGGTGCAAAGCATTGTTGCGCTGGTACACCGGTTTCAGAAAGCCCAAACCGTTACTGTGTGAAGACGCGGTAGCACGGGACAAACCTGTCCGCACATTAGTTGCTTGCGTCTGCAGCACTGGATGGGACGTCTGGGCTGCTGACACAACTCACACCGTAGTTATCGAGGAACATCATGGCCTTCATTGATGCATTTCGCAATCGTTACCAGACCGAGATCGACGGGATCAAAGCCGCCGGTCTCTTCAAGGAAGAGCGCTACATCCATTCACCCCAGTGGTCGGAGATTGAGGTCGAGTTTCCGGTCGGCGCGAAAATCAAGAGGTGTATCAACATTTGCGCCAACAACTATCTCGGACTTTCCAGCCATCCCGATGTCATCGCGGCGGCGCACGACGGCTTGGATAGCCGTGGATATGGTATGTCATCGGTCCGCTTTATTTGTGGCACGCAGGACATCCATCGCGAACTCGAGAACCGGCTCACAGATTTCCTCGGGACTGAAGATACCCTCCTGTTCCCTTCCTGCATGGATGCGAACGCCGGGTTCTTCGAGGCTTGCCTGAATGAGCAGGACGTGATGATTGCAGACCGGCTGGTGCACGCTTCCATCGTGGACGGGATGCGCCTCTGCAAGGCCATGCAGGACACGTTCAAGCATTCCGACATGGGGCATCTGGAGGAGAAGCTGCAGGAGCACATGGACAAGCGCTCGCGCATGATCATTACCGACGGCGTCTTCTCCATGGATGGCGATATGGCGAAGCTCGATGAGATCGTCGAGCTGGCCGAGAAGTATGATGCCATGGTGTTCCTCGACGACTCGCACGCCAGCGGTTTCATCGGCCGCACCGGCCGCGGTACCCACGAGCATTATGGCGTCTTGGGGAAAATTGACGTGATCACTACTACGCTGGGAAAGGCGCTGGGCGGAGCTTCCGGCGGCTGCGTCAGCGGACGGCGCGAGTTGGTGGAGATGTGCCGCCAGCGCGCCCGTCCATTTCTGTTCTCCAATTCCGTAGCGCCGGTTATTGTGGCTGGAGCGCTGAAAGTGATGGAACTGATCACAGCGACCACGGAACGGCGCGACAAGCTGGAGTGGAATGCCAAGTACTGGCGTGGACTGCTCAAGGATGCCGGATTCGACATCAAGGAAGGCGAGAGCCCGATCGTGCCGGTGATGCTCTACGACGCCAAGCTGGCACAGGATTTCGCTCGCGATCTTTTTGACGAAGGCGTTTATGCAGTCGGCTTTTTCTTCCCCGTCGTGCCCAAAGGACAGGCTCGTATTCGCACACAGTTGTCTGCCGCGCACGAGAAACATCACCTGGATTTTGCAATCGATGCCTTCAAGAAGGTTGGCGAGAAGCACGCAGTGTTGGGACTCGGAAAGAAGGAATTGCTCGCCCGGGCTGGCGCATGATGCCAATCCAGGGCGGATGGTAATTCGAGGATTGTTAACCGTAACTCGGCGCTCGGGGGCCGTACGGTACGCAAACTGACGCAGTCGGCCGTCGGGCGCGCAATTCACAGGAGACCGCTCCCGTGACGCAACGACGCTCATGATACGGAGGTTGCCATGCTTTGCGAAGAACTCGAACTGCTTGAGGGACAATTCGACGAGATTGTGACCGCGCTGGAGGACCCAACCTTAACGGACGACCAGCGCAGAGCCCTGGAAAAGTCCTATGCTGAGTTGAGCATCATCATTAAGGACCATCAGGCATCAGGCCACCAGGGCGGTCCCTGTTTTGAAGAATAGTTAGAAGACTCTGACTGATGCACAAAGCTGTTGGCGATCAAGGATCGACAGCCTGGGAATCGCCTCGGAAGGCAACATCTTTCTGATTAAAGCCCTTTACCCAACCCTAGCCATCACGCTCGAAGGTGGCCCGCGTGTTCTAGCGTAGGTGCCCCAATACCGGGGTACTGCTTACTCCCTGCAAACCCGATTTTGACCATTGCTTTGGTCGCAAGCCGTTGTTTCTCAGACGCATATCGGATGGCGGGAACGGGAAATCAAGTAAGTTCTTGACTTCGTTATAGTGTTATAGTTAACTACATCACTAGGGCGCCAGGGATCCGCTTTCAAAAATGGCTGGAAAACCCTTACGCCAAAGAGATTTCTGCAACTTATTGAAAAAAAGAAAGGAGAACACTGAACATGAAATCACGCATCGCACTTTCCGCTCTACTCGTTCTGATCTCCGCTACTGCTTTCGCCCAGTCGGACGCGCAGAAGTCCTTCGACAAAATGAAAACCCTGGCGGGTTCGTGGCAAGGCAAGGTGACAACCGTCCCGCCGGAACCCAATATCGAAGGCAAGTCCATGCAGGTCTCGATGCGCGTGACTTCCATGGGTCACACGCTCATGCATGAGGCGACGGGGGCTGGCAGACCCGACGATCCGATCACTATGTTCGTTGTGGACGGAGATCGCCTGCTGCTGACCCATTACTGTGACGCGGACAATCGGCCTCGTATGGTAGGCAAGATGTCGCCGGACGGGAAGACGATAGAATTCGAATTTCTTGACATCACCGGCAATCTGAAGTACGGACACATGCAGCATGCGGTGTTTACCTTCGTGGACGAGAGTCATCACATCGAGGACTGGACTTTCGTGCACGAGGAAAAGCAGGGCCCGGTGCCCATCCACGCGCACTTCGATCTGCAGCGGACAAACTGACGCGCGGTATCTCGGGTAAGGCAAGGGCTTCCTGGAAAAGTTGATGGACCGTGAGTGGAACGACAGTCAACCGATCTACCGTCAGCTTCGCGACCGTGTCGTCGCGATGATACTCGACGGAGTTCTCAAGGAAGGTGATCCGCTGCCCTCCGTGCGCAATGTCGCTGCCGAATATCGGGTCAATCCGCTCACGGTTCTGAAGGGCTATCAACAACTGGTGGACGAGGGACTGGTCGAGAGCAGACGAGGGCGCGGCATGTTCATCAATGCCGGCGCCCGCAATCTGTTGCTGCAGGGCGAGCGGCAAAAGTTCCTCGACGAAGAGTGGCCCAGGATCCACGCAAGCATTCAGCGGCTCGGCCTGACACCGGAAGAACTACTCGAGACCGGCTCCGCCCGCCGGTCGAAGCCGAAAACCAAAGAGGAGGAGTCCGAAAGTCATGGCAGTGATTGAAGCACGCGGCCTGCGTAAGGCCTTCGGCACAACTGTTGCGCTGGACGGCGTTAACTTGCGGGTCGAAGAAGGCCGCATCCTGGGACTCATCGGCCCCAACGGCGCCGGCAAGACCACCGCGCTCAACGCCATTCTTGGCCTCACTCCGTATCAAGGAGAGTTGAGGGTGCTCGGACGCGATCCTTGGAAAGAGCGCGACCGGCTCATGCGCGATGTCTCCTTCATTGCCGATGTCGCCGTGCTGCCACGCTGGATACGGGTTTCACAGGCTCTGGACTACGTCGCGGGCGTGCATCCGCGATTCGATCGTGCCAAGGCGGAAGGTTTTCTTGCCAAGACCACCATTAATCGCACCAGCAAGGTCAGAGAATTGTCGAAGGGCATGGTAGCCCAACTGCACCTCGCCCTGGTGATGGCCATCGACGCCAGATTGCTGGTGCTGGACGAGCCGACCCTTGGCCTCGACATCCTGTACCGCAAACAGTTTTACGATTCGCTGCTGAATGACTACTTCGATCGCAGCCGCACCATCCTGGTGACAACTCACCAAGTGGAAGAGGTCGAACACGTTCTCACCGATCTCATGTTCATCGACCGCGGTCGCATTGTGTTGGAGTGCAGCATGGAAGAATTCGAGGCGCGCTACCTGGAGGTGATGGTGAATCCTGAGCAGGTAGCCGCCGCCCGCGGGCTCAAACCGATGTATGAGCGACGGGTGCTCGGTCGCAGCATCCTGCTATTCGATGGCGTAGATCGACAGCAACTGGCTGCGCTGGGTGACGTGCATACGCCCAGCATCGCCGACTTGTTCGTTGCCGTCATGAGCAATCAGGCCGGTCAGCCCCAAGGAGCGGCTAGATGAATACTCAATCGAATGCCATGCCCGAGTCTTCTTTCGACTCCCGAGTAATCGCGCCCCCGGTCGTCACGGAGACTCGGCCTCTGTACTGGTCGGTGCGACGCGAATTGTTTGAGTACCGTTCAATCTACATTGCACCACTGGCCGTCGCGGCTCTGTTTCTGTTCGGCTTCTCGATCAGCACGATTCGTCTGCCGCACAGGATGCGTGAGGCGTTGGCGCATGACCCGTTGCAGCTGCACAAATTGATCACGCACCCGTATGACATCGCTGCGATGTTGATCATGGGGACTACTTTTCTGATCGGGCTGTTCTACAGCCTCGATGCGCTGTACGGTGAACGTCGTGATCGCAGCATCCTGTTCTGGAAGTCGCTGCCGGTTTCCGATCTCATCACCGTGCTCTCGAAGGCGAGTATCCCGCTCGTGGTTATTCCGCTGCTCAGCTTCGCCATCACGGTTGTTACGCAGTTATTCATGCTGTTGCTGAGTACCGCAGTACTGCTGGGAAGCGGTGTCAGCGTCGCGCCGCTGTGGACACAGTTGGCTTTGTTCCAGATGTCGCTGATGCTTCTCTACCACCTGGTGATGGTTCATGCCCTCTGGTACGCGCCCATCTACGGGTGGCTACTGCTGGTCTCAGGTTGGGCGCGGCGCGCGCCATTCCTATGGGCCACCTTGCCGCTGCTCGCGATCGGCGTCTTCGAGAAGATTGCCTTCAACACTTCGCATTTCGGCGCAATGCTGGAGAACCGCATAAGTGGCGATGCAGCAGCCGTCACGCCACGAGGTAGCTTGCCGATGGGTGCGATGACACACCTCACGCCCGGGCATTTCCTGAGCAGCCCGGGTGTGTGGATCGGGCTGGCTCTTGCCACGGCATTCCTCGCCGCCGCGGTCCGGCTGCGCCGCTATCGGGGTCCAATCTAAGTCGATTCCGCTTGATTGGAAGCCTCACGGTCGGCGTGAACCAACAACACTGGAAGGAGCAGTCTAGCGCAGCGGTGGAATGGCGATCGTAGCGCGCCATGAAAGAACGGTAAGGTGACTGAAGGAAGGAAGAATGTCATTTTCGCCCATATTACTTCTTCATAACCCTCAAGCCAGCCGATTGACTTCTGGCTCAGCCGGTGCAGCAGCAATATCTCTCCCAAAGGTTCCCGCTGACATCGCGTGACTGGAAACGCTCAACCGGGCTTGGGTCTTCAAAATACCGCACTGTAGCTAGGGAACCTCAAAGGTTGCTATTCGGCGATCGGAACCATTTCGCCTTCGGGGCGATCAGGTTAAAGTGGACATTCGCAGGACTCTAGATAGAATGCTCAATTCCAGTCGATTTCAAGAATCAGTCGCGTCGACTGGCGCTTGACGCCGCAAAACGGCGCAGAAAGAGGAAGGAGGCGACATGATTGTTGGTGTTCCCCGTGAAAGTTTTCCTGGGGAGCGGCGCGTGGCGCTTATACCGGCGGTGATTCCTAGCTATGCCAAGGCGGGTCTCGAAGTTATTGTCGAAACAGGAGCCGGCATGGAAGCCGGGTATCCTGATACTGAATACGTCAACAAGGGGGCAAGAATTGTCGCCACCCGCGAGGAAGCATTCCACGCCGACGTGGTGGTACAGGTACTTTGTTACGGCTCGAACGACAAAACTGGCGCTGCGGACTTACCCTTTCTCCACCACTGTCAGGCTCTGATCGGATTTCTTCGGCCCCTCGGCGACATCCATAGCGTCCAGGCAATGGCGGAGACTGGCATCTCGGCTTTCTCGGTTGAGCTGATGCCCCGAATCACACGTGCTCAAAGTATGGACGCGCTCTCCTCGATGTCAACCATCGCCGGCTATAAGGCGGTGGTGATTGCGGCTGACACGCTGCCTCGGATCTTTCCCATGCTGACAACTGCGGCCGGCACGATCACGCCGTCGCGAGTGCTGGTGATCGGCGCCGGTGTTGCTGGTCTGCAAGCCATAGCAACCGCCCGCAGATTGGGTGCGGTGGTGTCGGCTTACGACTTGCGCCCCGCCGTGAAGGAGCAGGTCCACAGCCTTGGGGGACGATTTGTGGAGCTTCCAATCGAGGCTGCCGACGCTCAGGATGCCGCCGGCTATGCGAAAGCGCAGGACGAATCGTTTTATCAGCGGCAGCGCGAATTGCTCGGAAAGGTCGTCGCCGAGAGCGACGTTGTGATCACGACGGCTGTAGTTCCGGGAAAGAAGTCGCCGGTGCTGGTGACCAAGGAGATGGTGGCCGGCATGGCGCCAGGCTCCGTTATCGTGGACCTGGCGGCGGAACGGGGAGGCAACTGTGAGCTGACCCGGACGGGTGAGCAGGTGGTCGAGAACGGTGTGACCATAATGGGAACCATCAATCTGGCCAGCACGGTTCCGTATCATGCCAGTCAAATGTACAGCAAAAATATTACGAACTTCCTATTGCACATGGTGAAGGATGAAAAGCTTGTGCAGGATCTGCAAGACGAGATCACTCGCAGCACCCTGGTTACCCAGGGGGGCGAAATAGTGAACCCACGAGTGCGGGAGTTCTACTCCCTACCAGCTCTGGTCTCTCAATCGAAGGAGGGAAGCTAATGGTCAAGGTCGACCTGATCAACAGCTTGTACGTCTTCATACTTGCGGCATTTATTGGCTTTGAGGTGATTCGCCGCGTATCGCCGCTGTTGCACACCCCGTTGATGTCGCTCACCAACGCGCTGGACGCGATTGCCGTAGTTGGCGCCATTATTCTCGCGGGCGAGCACAAGACCATGCTTTCGACGGTGCTGGGCACGATTGCAATCATTGCCGCCACCAGCAACGCCGTCGGCGGCTTCATCATTACCGACCGCATGCTCAAGATGTTCAAATCCAGCCGGACCCAGAAGCCATGATCCCAGCGTCCGAACACATCATTGAGATCACCTACATCGTCGCTGCCGTCCTCTTCATCCTGTCGCTCAAGTGGCTGAGCTCGCCGACCACCGCGCGGCGGGGCGTTTGGGCAGGCGAGGTGGGAATGGTGTTGGCCGTCGCTGGCACACTTCTGCACCACGGCATTGTGGACTACAAGTGGATCGCCATCGGCCTGGTGCTGGGGGCAATCATTGGCGTTCCCCTCGGCAATGTCGGAATGACCGCGGTTCCGCAGCGAACTGCGCTGAGCCATGCCTTCGGCGCGCTTTGCGTAACTTTGGTGGGAACTGCGGAGTTCTACCTACGAGCCCCCAGCGTTCCACCGTTCATGATGTCGGTGCTTTCGCTGGAAGTTATCCTGGGCTCGCTCACATTTACGGGCAGCCTGATGGCTGCGGGCAAGCTGCAGGAAATCCTGCCGCAACGGCCGATCACCTATAGGGGGCAGAACTTCGTCAACCTCGGACTTCTGGCGATTTCGATCGGGATCGCAGTGTATTTGGTGCTTCATCCTGACGCTGTCTATTTGTATCCGGCGATGGTGGCGATTCCTCTAGCCTTCGGCGTGATGATGATCGTTCCTATCGGGGGCGCCGATATGCCGACGGTAATCTCGCTGCTGAATTCGTATGCTGGACTTTCGGCTGCGGCCATGGGCTTCGTTCTCAATAGCAAGCTTCTGATCGTGGCGGGTTCGCTCGATGGAGCCTCGGGTTTCATACTTTCGGTCAACATGTCGAAAGCGATGAACCGGTCATTTACCAATGTGTTGTTCGGCGCCTTCGGACAGGTACAGACCTCAGGCGCTGCTCAAGTCGAGGCCCGGACTGTACGCAACGCGACGCCGGAAGAAGCCGCCGCTATCCTCTCGGCTGCGAACAAGGTCGTAATTGTCCCGGGATACGGTATGGCAGTCGCGCAGGCGCAGCACAAGGTTCGCGAACTATACGACGCTTTGACCAAAAAGGGCGTGGATGTGAAGTTTGGTATTCACCCGGTCGCGGGCCGCATGCCCGGGCACATGAATGTTTTGTTGGCCGAAGCCGATATCCCTTACGACAAGTTGCTGGATATGGAGGAGGTCAATCCTGATTTCCCGCAGACGGATGTCGCATTGGTGATTGGGGCTAACGATGTCACCAATCCGGCGGCGCGTAGCGACGCTGGAAGTCCGATCTACGGCATGCCAATCCTGGACGTGGATAAGGCACGTACCGTGATGGTGATCAAGCGCAGCATGAGTCCGGGATTTGCCGGAATCGACAATCCGCTTTACTACCTCGACAACACCCTCATGCTGTTCGGCGACGCGAAAGCGTTTGTCGGTTCGATCGTGCGAGAGCTTAGCGGCGGAGGCAACCATGGTTAGTGGCATGGAACCTCACAGCCGCGCACAACGTATGTAGAGAGAGGAGAAGTTATGTTGACCTTTCTTCTTTGGTGCATCCTGTTATTCTTCTGCTGGCCGCTGGCGTTGCTCGTGCTGATTTTGTACCCGTTGGTGTGGTTGCTGCTATTACCGTTTCGAATCCTGGGATTTGCTGTCGAAGGAGTGCTGGACCTGTTGAAGGCCATTATCCTGCTTCCAGCGCGCGTATTGCGCGGACCGCGCCGCGCCTGGTAAGGGCCGATTTTCATCGAACATATATCTATTCAATGAAGAAACCCGGAGCTAACTCCGGGTTCCTTCGTTCGTGACGTCCCAACTACTTCATTGCAATAATCACGGTTTCGGGCGCATTGGGAGCACCATTGCTCGCCATCTTGATTTCTTTTTCGCGCTTCGACTCGGCAAACCCGATGCCGTACTGGCTGTCGCCGTACCAGACCTGGCTCAGGAAGTACTGGTCGCCATATTTGTGGAATACCAGCTTCGGACTCTGGTCATTGGAAGCCTGCACTGACATCGGCTTCATCAGCAACTGGCCACGCTGCGAATCCAGGCTCCGCACCTCAAGTACCTGACCACTCTGCGCGATGATCTGGTAATTGCCCGCCGGCATCGCTCTATCTTGCAAGCTGAAAGCGAAAGGCACATCTGCCTGAACCCGGGACTGTGCCTGGGCGAAAGATACACCTACCGTCAGAGCAACCGCGAGCGTCGCGAGGGCCCCGTAGATTTTGCTTTTCATAACTCCTCCTTGGGGGCTCCTGTCTTGGGAACCCAGATTGAATTTGGTTTGCAGCCGCTCCCTCATCCGGTATTTCAGATGGAAGCTTGCTGTGACGCTTTTAGATATTGCAAGCCTGATGCCAACGCCGAGCCGATTTCGCCGTCTCTTCTTCTCCGTTAATTTGCAATGAGTTGCATTGGCGGAGAATGATGCAGGACATTTCTTTGAGTCCTGTTTTGCACGCCCCGGCAATATCCGAACAGATAGGGCATCTATCCATTGTGTTAGTTGGCCCGATGTTTTCAGATAAATTCCGTGAATTCGCGGGGACTGGGCTAAACTAGCAGCCCGGAGGCGGTTCGTGGATTCGAGAGTGGTGGTGGTGTCGGGCTCGGCAAAAGGCACTGTGGTACGGCTGACTGGGAGTCAGTTTTCTAGTGGGGCGTGATTCCGCCAACCACTTGTGCCTGCATGACCGCGCGGTGTCACGGAGGCATTTCTCGATCAGCGAAACCGACGCGGCCTTTCATCTGGTTGACCTGGATAGCCACAATGGGACTTTCGTGAACGGCATACCAGTACGGCGAAAGCTGTTAGGGCACGGGGATACGATTCGGGTGGGCCATTGCGAGCTGGTGTTTCTAATCGGCGAAGACGACAGTTTAATTTCGCGGATTGGTGCAGTTCCGGGATGAGTCTCCAGGCGATCTTCTAACCACCACGAGCACAAATCGATTGCCGTCTGCCTCGAACCTCGGCACCGATGTTGGCCGGATGGCACGCGATCTGAATGCCCTGTTCAAGGTTGCAAGCACCATCAATTCAATTCGCGAACTGGAGCCACTACAGCGGCGGCTTCTGGAGTTGATTTGCGAAGTTGTTCCCGCCGACTCCGCCGCCGTAGTAATCACCCGTCATGTTGACGATGATCCCAGCTCGAGTTGTACCTGGAGCCGTAAAGGCTGGCGATTCCCCTCAACTGGAGATCCGGCGGGACATCTTGCAGCGTGCGCTGTGGGAGCGTTCCGCCATTATCAGCAAGCCCTCGTCTCAATCGCGCAATGCGGAAAGTGTTCTCTGCATGCCGCTGATAGCAGTGGAACGCACAATCGGAGTCCTATATCTGATCGCTTCCGGGGCGGGAAAACGATTTGAAGACGATCACGTCAACTTTCTCACCTCGGTCGCCGGAATCGCCGCCGTCACTTTGGAAAACGTTCTCGCTTTGGAGACTCTGCGTAACGAAAATCGACGTCTGCAAACTGAGTTGGATCTGGACGGCGTCATCGTCGGTGAAAGCAATTCGATGCGCCAGGTGCAGGAGTTCATCGCCAGGGTGGCCGGCAGCGATTCGACCGTCCTTATTCGCGGAGAAAGCGGCACGGGAAAAGAGCTGGTGGCCCGTGCCATCCATCACAATAGCCCGCGCGCCAGCAAACCATTCGTCGCCATCAACTGCGCCGCCATTCCCGAGGCGCTGCTGGAAAGCGAATTGTTTGGACACGAGAAGGGCGCCTTCACAGGTGCCATTGCTACTAAGAAAGGCAAGCTGGAAGTGGCCGAAGACGGCACCGTTTTTCTCGACGAGGTTGCCGAGCTGCCGTCTCCGCTGCAGGCGAAATTGCTGCGAGTACTTGCAGCAGCGCGAGTTCGAGCGCGTGGGAAGCACTCATCACCCTGAAGTTCGATGCACGGGTGCTCACGGCCACCAACAAAGACCTGGAGCAGGCAATCAAGGACCGCGAGTTCCGCCAGGATCTCTATTACCGCCTGAATGTGGTCTCGATGGTGATTCCTCCTTTGCGGGAGCGTCCCGATGACATTCCACTACTCGCCATCTACTTTGCCGCCAAATATGCGGAGAAGTGCAAGCGAGCGCTCAAAGGCATTTCGCAGGAGGCGCGGGCCCTGTTGATGAGCTATAGCTGGCCGGGAAATGTGCGGGAGTTGGAGAATGCCATCGAGCATGCCATGGTGCTTGGTCTGACAGATGAAATTCTTCCCGACGATTTACCGGCTGCCTTTCTGGAAGCTCGGCCGGCGGAGACCAGCGCTGTTAAGTATCACGACCGAATCAATCAGCTCAAGAAGCAATTGATCATTGATGCGGTCGCGCAAACCAAGGGAAACTACACCGAGGCCGCCAAGCTGCTCGGACTTCATCCCAATTATCTTCACCGATTGATTCGCAACCTGGATATCAGAGGTGATGTGACCCGCGAAAACAGCGAGTAAGCAGCCGGGGATAACTGCGATCGGGGAAGCGCTGGCGCACTGAGGAACCGGCACGCCGCAGCCACAATTATGTTGACATCCGCGGATTGCAAACATAAATTATGGCCTACCCGGCACAGATGTAAATCTCCGAAATTCTGTAGGAGGATTTGTGGCAGTCAAAAAGAAGTCTCCGGCGAAACGCTCATCCAAATCTGCGGCCAAGAAATTGACCAAGAAGCAGTACGAAGCCGTTCATAATGACGTCGTCAAGGATATTGAGCGTCTGGAGGCTGATCTGGATCTTGATCTCAAAGAGCTGAAACAGAAACTCAATTGTTTCTGCCATGACGTATTCGCACCGGTTTTCGGCGCAAGCTGCAAGAAACCTAAGGGCTGAGTCTGTTGATGCGATGGCGTCGCGCAACGAGCATTTTCAGCTATTGGCGTGCCGGACAATTCGTAATTGAAAACTATCGAACCGGCGCCGTGCTGTCCGCCAATCCAATTACGACTCGGGTTCTGCACGTATTTGCCGATTGGCGTTCGGTGGAGGAGGCGCATCAAGAATTACCGCAGTATAGCTATCAAAGTTTAGCCCGCAGCATACACCATCTCGGCCGCGAAGGTCTTTTGGTACGGGAGGGGTCACCCCAAGCGAAGCAGGACGAGCGTTTCGTCGCAAGCTGGTCTTCCTGGCTGCCGCATGCCGCCATCCTGCACTTCGGCACCAAGGACATGCCTTATACGACATCTGAAGTGCAAACCGCCAAGCAGATGCGCTCGTACCTGAGGCAATCTCCCCAGCCTGATTTCTTTAAGTCGTCTGGCGCGACGGCCCTTTCTCTTCCGAAGGTGCAATTAACAGATTCCGAATTTAGCACCGTGCTGCTGAAGCGTCGCACTCATCGCGAGTTCTTGCCGGGGGACTTGGATGCTGAACGATCTTTCGGCATTGCTGTTTTACACTTGGGGAGTAACTGGATTCATCGATGCTCCCCTGCTTGGTTCTTTGCCGCGGAAAACCAGCCCTTCCGCAGGCGCACGACACCCCTGCGAGGTATACGTTTTGGCCCGCAGAGTTACGAATGTGGCGCCTGGACTCTATCATTACGCTGCAAACCAGCATGCTTTGGAGCAAGTTTCGGCAGGGGTACCACGCGGAAGAGCCAGCCAATATTGCGCTGGACAGAAGTGGGTGGAGCGAGCGGCGGCATTGTTTTTGATCACTGCCATATTCCCCAGGTCGATGTGGAAGTACCGTTTCCCACGGGCTTATAGGACAGTGATCCTCGACGCAGGTCATCTCTGCCAGACCTTCTGTCTGGTTGCCACCCATCTCGGGCTTGCCCCGTTCTGCACCATGGCCTTGAAAGATTCGCTGATCGAACGCAGACTTGGGCATCGACGGGTTCAATGAGGCGATTCTCTACGTGGCAGGGGTTGGTCTGTCGCTCCGGCGATCTTCTGCGCTGAGTTCGTTCATCCTTCTCCTGGCGTCTTCGTATGAGGGACCTGTATGCTCTGCACCGTCCGCATAGTTCAAGAATGAGTTGAATTGCGCTTTTGCGAGATCGTTCTTGCCCCAGCAGCCTGATACAGCATTCCAAGACGATAGTGTGCCTTCGCGACGGCATGCAAAGCAGGCGAGTCGATACCGTCAAACTGACGTTCATTGCTGCGGGCCAGCATAATCTCATATTGCTGCGCCGCGTTTTGGTTATCACCGCAAGCTCGTAGGTTCTTGCGAGGGTCTCGATCGCCAAGGGCGAATTGAGATGTTGCACGCCCCAGCTTCGCCCATTGAACGGCATCCGGATAGTGACCCTGCACGGCAGCTATTTCGGAACTGCAACAAGTTGGAGAACGACTCCAACGTTGGCGTCCTGTCCGGTAGCTGTTCCAGTCGTCGTATCTGTTTCTGGGCATCTTCCATCCGGCCAGCCCGTGCGTAAAGTCGGCCAAGCAGAAAGATGAGCTCGGGGGCCTCGGGTTGTGGGAGGTCCTGAACAGAGCGCTTCAGCGATTGGTAGTCGCCGGAGGCCCAGTAAATGTCACCAAGAAGTATCTTCTTTCTCAGCAATTCGTAGCTGTTCTGAAGGCTTCGAGTCGGCAATCAAGCCGCTTTGAAGTTGAACTATGGCTTCTTTCGGATTGTCACGAACCAGGGCCGCGTCCGCCATTGCGGACCGAGCCCTTGAGCGCATCTCCCACCGCTAGTAACTGCCGCCAGACGCGGTCTGCGTCGGATGGCCTTGCCGGCTGCAAGATAATAGCTGCCTATCAGATACATCGCTCGGGCATTATCCGGGTACTCCTGTAATGCCTCTCGCGCCATCTCCATGGCTCGCTGGGAGTCGCCACTCAAGTAGTAATAGATAGCCAGGCTGACCTTTGGGCCGGGTGCGGGCTGCAGTTCAACCGCTTTCTTCGCCTCCTCTATCGCCAAGTCAAAGCGGAATTGATCTCTGTAACATTCCCCAAGATTCAGATGGACGACAGGATCTTCCGGTGAGAGCGTAGCCAAGACACGATAATGGGAAATCGCACTGTCGAAGTTACACTTGAACAGAGCAGTAATCGCCCAGGGTTTTTTCTCGCTCTCGTTCGGTTACTCGGCCAGCGAGTTGAACGGCCCTGGAGTATTCCTTTTCTGCGCGGGCTTCATCATCTAAGTCTTGGTACGTCACGCCGAGGTATTCGTGGGCCATCGCGAAGTCGTCATCCAGCTCCACTGCCTTGGTGAAGAATGAAACTGCCCCGCGGCGGTCTCCCAGATATAGCTGTCTTTTGCCGGAAGAATAATAGCTTGACGGCTTCAAGCGACCCGGAAGTGACCTGAGCCAAAGGCTGCGAGGACTCGCTGTATGGCGGCTTTTGATTCGCCCAACTCCCGACGTATCACTGGCGCAGTTTCGTCGATCATGGCGGGCAGCTGCTCGGGATGGAAGAACTCCTTTTCGGTGCTGGCAATCAGGTCGCCGTTGCAATTCAAGACTCGAACCAGGAGCAGATAGCTGCTTCCGAGTTTGGAGATTGAGCCTGAGACGACCGACTGTAGACCTTCCCGCGTACAGATCTCCGTGGCGATATTTTCATCGATGGCCACGGTCGGTGGTTTCTGCATTCTCCGCAGGACTTCAGGTATGCGGCTGGAAGGAAAGACGGTGGCTTGGTGCGACTCGCCCAACGCGGTGGAAATGAGTTCGCGGGGAGTTTGATCGAAGACGGAGTCTCCGGTGCGATTCTCGAACTCGGCCACCAGCACGGAAATCCGGTGCGCCGCACCCTCTTGACGGGGCCTGAATTTCAAGTACAGGAACCCGCCGCCCAACAAAATTAAGCAGAGTACCGCCGCGACGATCCATCGGGTTCCTCGCGGTCGTGGTCGCGCGTGATCGGGCGGTGCCCTGTCAGTCAAAAGAGGACCGGTGCCGGCTGCCAGCCGTTCCAGGTCCACCTTCAACTCCCGCGCTGACTGGTAGCGCAGGTCGGGATCCCTATCCAATGCCTTTAGGATTACCGCCTCCAACGCCGGAGTAATCTCGAGATTGAGGAGGCAAGGCCGCACCGGATCGTAATGCAGAATGGCATCGATCAACAGCGTCGGCTGACGGTCGGGAAATGCCCGCTTACCCGTCGCCATTTCATACAGCACTGCTCCGGCTGCCCAAATGTCGGTACGGGCATCGACGGTTTCAGCACGCAACAATTCGGGCGCCATGTAGGGCAATGTTCCGCTGAGGGAAAGGCTGGTGTTGAGGTTAGCTGTCTCCGCTATTTCGTCGATCGGTTCGACCAGCTTCGCCAGTCCAAAATCGAGAATTTTTAACTGGCCGCCGGGGTTGACCCGAAGATTTCCCGGCTTAAGATCGCGATGGATGACCTTCTCGCGGTGCGCCGCTTCCAATCCGCTCGCCAGTTGAATACCCAATTCCAGGACGGTCTTCTGCGCAAGAGGCTGCTGGGCGAGCATCTCATCGAGATTGAGACCGGGAATGTACTCCGTGACCAGATAATCAATGCCATTCTCTTTCCCGAAGTCGAAGGCCATGGCGATGTTAGGATGGTTCAACTTGGCAACCGCAAGTGCTTCCTTGCGGAACTGCTTGCGGGTGGCATCGTCAGCGAACAATCCTGTGGGCAATATCTTGACCGCGACGTCGCGCTCCAGTTGCTCATCATGGGCGCGAAAGACCACACCCATACCTCCGGCACCGATCTGTTCGATCAGCCGGTAGTGCCCGAGTACTTGGCCACTGCTGGGCGCCTGAATAGCCACTGTCCCGGATATTATGGCCAGCGCGTTAGGGCGTCAATGGGGCGAAGCGTCGGACCGTGTTGTGAGCGGTGACTCATGTTAAGCGTTGGCGATCCCTGGAACCGTTGAAGAATCGCCGTGGTTACGCTTTGAGAAAAATTCTTCTTCGATACATCCACCACACCGGTAGAAAACATAGGACGACAATGGTGAGTGAATACAACAGCGATGCCATCGGGGCGGAAACTGCGCGCGTGAAATGCGGGAGAACATAGTCCTGCCAGCGGAAGGGCATCCCCACAAGCTCAGAAAATACGTATGCGGCGATAGCATTTGTGCCGAAGATGACGAAAAACGTGGTCCCCCAGCTTCGCTGATGCTTGATGTCCGTCATCCAGTAACAGATTGCCAGACAAAGCAGCGCGGCACCCGCCGTGAACACGACATAAGAACTGGTCCACAGATTCTTGTTGATAGGGAACCAGAAGTTCCAAACCTCCCCAAGAGCTAGGCCAGTAGCGCCTATTGCAAGCATTCCGGCCATTTTTTGCACCTGCCTACGCTTCGAGCTCAGCCACTCTCCAGTCAGAACTCCGCACAGCGTGGTGGCAATCGCCGGCAACGTGCTGAGCATGCCCTCGGGGTCGCGCGTGCCTTCATACAGGTGGCCCATCATGAGCTTGCGGTCGAGGTAAGCGGCCAGATTGGCGTCGGGGTGAAGAAAAGGAATATCACGCCCAGGCACCCCGTATCCGGGCACCGGTACATATCGCATCAGAAGCCAGTAGCCACTCAGGAGTGCCGCAATCCAGAGCACGCGCGCATACGTCTCCTTGCAGAACAGCGTGATCATTGCAGCGGCGAAGTAGGCGACTGCAATTCGCTGCAAGACACCGGGGATTCTCCATATCGCGAGATCAAAGGATGCATTCCCATTCAGCAACAGTCCAAGAGCGAAGATTGTGAGGCTTCGCTTCAGGGTATGCAAGACAAGCGACCGGGTGGAATCTCCACGTCTCAGTCTCGACCGAAAGGAGAGCACGAGCGACACACCGACAATGAACAGGAAAAAAGGAAAAATCAGGTCGGTTGGAGTCCATCCGTTCCATTTCGCGTGCCGAAGCGGTCCATAGGCAGTAGCATTCCCAGGATTATTGACCAGGATCATGGCCGCGATCGTGACTCCGCGGAAGACGTCCAGTGAGACTAGCCGCGCAGATGTCGTTCGCGCACTTGCGACCTCAGTCGAGATATCCAAACCAGTTGCGGCCATACCAAGGTTGACCAAACCTTAAGACCTTGAAGCTGAACCTATAATAGTGGAGAGGCCTGCATTGCCATCAATTAATGTCGTTGGGCAGGATTGCATCTCGCTATTCACGGTTGAATAAAGCCGCCCTATTCAGCCGCTTCGGACTGACGGATCCAGGCCTCTGTTGCGTGTCCGAAATCGGACAGTACAATCCGCGTAGGGACATGGCTTGTCAATCCAAAAATCGCGCGGTTTGTTTAACCTACTGAGAACGCACGCCCTAATGCCGACGTGAAATGGTTCTCGAGTTGCACTTAGGAAGACGTAATGGACATCGCCCGCCCTGAACTTAAGCGCCAGAAGCGCCGCCGCCAAATCATCTGGGTCAGTATTGCGATTGTGATTTTGGTCGGCGTAACTGTCGGAATCTCGCGGCTGAAGCCAGCTGCCCCTACTGTTGATCGCAGCACGATTTGGACTGACACCGTGAAGCGGGGCTCCATGCTTCGTCAGGTGCGCGGTCTGGGCACCCTGATCCCCAGTCATGAGGATGTCCGCCAAATTCCTGCCGAGACCGAAGCCACCGTCATCCGAATCGTCAAACTTCCCGGATCGCTAGTGGAACCCGACACTGTCTTAGTTGAGATGAGCAATCCTCAACTAGAACAGGAGGCCCTGGACGCACAGTTACAGGTGAAGGCGGCGGAAGCCGAATATCAGAGTCTAAAAGTGAAGCTCGACAGCGACCTGATGACGCAAAAAGCCGGAGCTGCCACGGTCAACGCCGATTATGCCGAGGCGCAGCGCCAGGCGCAAACCGACAAAGCGCTCTATGATCTCGGCGTGATTTCCGGTCTCGCTGCCAAGGCTTCCGCAGGCAAAGCCCAGGAACTGGTTACGCGCAACGACATTGAAGATCAGCGTTTGCAGATCAATGAGAAAGCCATTGCCTCCGAACTGGCCGTGCAACAGGCCAAGGTCGAGGAGATGCGCGCTCTAGCCGATCTTAAGCAGAAACAGTTGCAGCGCCTGAAAGTACAAGCCGGAGTTGCCGGCGTCCTGGTGGATCTGCCGCTGCAGGTTGGGCAGCATGTGCTCCCTGGAGCTGAGCTGGCAAGGATTGTGCAGCCGAACCACTTGATGGCGGAACTCAAAATTCCGGAAACACAGGCGCGTGACGTCCAGATCGGCGAGCCCGCATCCGTGGACACTCACAACGGTGTGATCGCTGGCGAGGTAAGTCGCGTCGACCCCGCCGTACAGAACGGCACGGTAACGGTCGACATTAAGTTAACCGGCGAATTACCCAAAGGGGCGCGCCCTGATCTGAGCGTCGATGGCACCATTGATCTGGAGCGACTGGAGAACGTCCTTTACGTGGGACGCCCGGCTTTCGGCCAGGAAAGCAGCACGATATCCATGTTCAAACTTGATCCCGACGGAAAGGGAGCGACCCGTGTGCAGGTAAAGACGGGACGCGCCTCGGTTAACCTCATTCAAATCGACTCGGGACTACATGAGGGCGATACGGTCATTCTTTCCGACATGTCACGATGGGACAACACCGACCGGGTACGGCTCGAATAGGAATGCGCTTTGCCCCGTCAGCAGAGGTTTTTTGATGCGAAAGCGAATGGCCAAGAGCACAGTGTTTAACAGCTTTTATGTAAGGAAACGGAAGACACTATGAGCGATGCAGGAACTCCGCTGATTGAGATCGAAAATCTGACCAAAGTTTTTTACACCGACGAAGTCGAGACCCACGCCCTGTCTGGCGTTCATCTCACGGTGCGCAAGGGCGAGTATGTCGCCATGTCTGGGCCGTCAGGCTGCGGCAAGTCCACGTTGCTCTCGATTATCGGGCTGCTCGACACGCCAACCGCCGGCGACTACAAGTTGAACGGAAACCCGGTGGCGAACCTGGATTTCGCCGACCGGTCCCGCATTCGCAATCGCGAAATCGGGTTCATCTTCCAGAGCTTTAACCTTATCGGCGACCTCACGGTCTACGAAAACGTCGAGCTGCCCCTCACCTATCGCGATGGCATGCCCTCAGCCGAGCGCAAACGCCGAGTGCTGGAATCGCTGGAGCGCGTCGGTATGGCCCACCGGTTGCGCCATTATCCGTCGCAACTGTCTGGCGGTCAGCAGCAGCGTGTTGCGGTAGCGCGAGCTCTAGCTGGCTCGCCTTCCATCCTGCTGGCGGACGAGCCTACCGGAAACCTCGACTCGCGCAATGGCGAAGCCGTGATGGAGTTGCTGCAAAAGCTGCATCGCGAAGGTGCCACCATTTGCATGGTGACCCACGACCCCCGTTTTGCGGCGCACGCCGAGCGTGAAGTCCACTTGTTCGACGGCAAAGTGGTCGCGGAAGAAGAGCTCCGGAGGCTGATGCAGGAGACACAGTAAAGCAGCAGTTAGCATTTGGCAGTTAGCAATTAGCCGTATCTCCCAGACGGCGGCTTTGCTCTGTTTTGGCTTATGAGAATAAGCCTACCTGCGAAGTGCGAACTCCCGACTGCTCAAGGGAAGTGCTAACTGCAATTGCTAGTTGCTAGGGCTAAAACCATGACTGGACTCCTTCAGGATCTGCGTTACGCCTTTCGCCAGTTGCGCAAGAACGCCGGCTTCACTACCGTAGCCGTGCTGACGCTGGCCCTGGGAATCGGCGTGAATGCCGCGATGTTTGCAGTCATTGATGCAGTGCTGCTGCGGCCGCTGCCGTTTCCCCAGCCCAATCAGATCGTTCAGATGAGTGAAGCCGCGCCACGCGATAGTGCACCTTCTGCCTCCGCCCCGGCCAATATTCGCGACTGGCGCAAGCAGAGCCGCTTGTTCAGCGGCATCAGTTGGTACACGGTAGGAATACGCGGCGTAAACGTGCGGGACTTCTCCGACTATATTCCTATCGTCTTCAGCAGCCCGGATCTGTTCTCTACGTTGCAGGCTGGGCCGGTGTTGGGCCGCACGTTCATGCCGCAAGAAGACCAAAACGGCAAGAACAATGTTGTCATCATCAACTTCACTGCATGGGAGAAGTTCTTCGACCGGAGTCCGCAAACGATTGGGCGAACTCTGAAGGTGGGTCCAAACACCTACACCGTAATCGGCGTAATGCCCAGGGGCTTCGAATTTCCGTCGCTAGGCAACAACCCGGTGGTTTGGACGCCGCTGGTGCAGACGCCACTCTATGAAGAGCGCAATTCCAGGTCGGTGACTGCTGTGGGCCGCCTCAAGCCAGGGGTCTCTCTGGAGGCCGCCCAAGCCGAGTTGAGCGGATTGCAGAATAATATTTCCAACGCGTTCGCCAGTCTCGAATTGGATCGCCGCGTTCTGGTGACCAGCTACCGTGATGTGTTGACCTCCAATGTCCGTCCGGCTCTGATTGCGCTTCAGTTCGCGGTCTTCGCCGTGTGGCTAATCGCCTGCGCCAACGTGGCCAGCCTGCTGCTGTCGCGCACGGCAGGCCGCAGCCGTGAGGTCGCCATTCGTACCGCCATCGGCGCCTCTCAAGGCCGCATCGTGCGCCAGTTCCTGACAGAGAGTCTGGTTCTGTCCCTGGTTGGGGCAGCGGCCGGCTTTGGGCTAGCCGTCGGATGTGTTCGCCTTTTGCACTTTTATCTGGACCTTTATCTGCCTCTTTCCAGCCACATTCACGTAGATGCGCGCGTTGTTGCCATTCTGATTGTCCTCTCGATTGTCTCCGCCGTACTGTTCGGATTGGTTCCCGCACTGCAGGCTTCGCGAGCCCCGGCACGACAAGCGTTGGGGGAAGGAACGCCTTCAACCGGTGCAAGCCGCCGGCAGCGCCACTTTCGCGATGCGCTCGTCGTTGGCGAAATCGCGCTTTCGTTGTTGCTGTTGATCTCGGCTGGGCTCTTGCTTCGGAGTCTGCTGGCGCTCCGCAATCAACCCTTGGGATTCATTCCCCGCAATGTGGTTACGGCTGCTGTCATGCTTCCGCAATCAGGGGCTGGAATGTTCGGTCAGGGCGGCAGGTACGCCGGGAAGGACGTCGCGCGGGCGTTCTATGCTCCCCTGTTGGATCGGCTTAGCCGCCTTCCGGGAGTGGATTCCGCAGCGTTGATCACGGTGCTTCCTCTGGAAAACAATTTCCAGATTGGCGGTTCGTTCGACATCGTCGGACGGCCAAAAGATCCGGCCAACAAAACCGTCGCTGCGGTGCGGGCCGTCAGCCCCAATCTTTATCGCACCCTGGAAATCCGCTTACTGCATGGCCGGTTGTTCACCGACGCGGACAATGCGACGGCTCCCGCTACCGCTGTCGTAAACCAAACTTTCGCCAACACGTTCTTTCGCGGACAGAATCCGCTGGGTCAGCAGATTAAGATCAGCGACCACGGACCGCATGGGGTTGCGACCATTGTGGGTGTGGTCGATGACACCAACCAGACCACCCTTTCCCAACCGGTGCAGCCTGAAATTGACCTCTCCTATCTCCAGCTCACACCACAGGATGATTTAACGCCGTATCTCATCGGTTCATTTAGCAATCTAGCCCTTCGTACTCACGTGGACGCCTCTGCGGCAATTCCCAGCCTGCGTACCGCGTTGCGCGACTTCGATCCGGAGATGGTGGTCATGCAAATCCATACCATGCCGGAAATGGTCGATACGGCGTTGGGCAGCCAGACACTGGCTGTGCGCTTGTTGTGGATCTTCGCCGGGACTGCCTTGCTAATTTCGATTGCCGGCATCTATGGACTGCTGGCCTACAACGTGAGTCAACGCACCCGCGACATTGGAGTCCGCATCGCCTTAGGCGCAACTCGCTCCAACGTGATTGGCCTGGTTCTGCGGCAAGCAGTGCTTCTACTCGGGATGGGAGTCGCTATTGGCGTCGTGGCGGCCATTTCCGCGAGCAACGTGCTACGGAGCTTTTTGTTCGGAGTTGCGCCTTATGACGCTTCGACCATCGTGGCCGTCTCAGTGTTGCTGCTGGCATGCGGACTGTTGGCGAGCTACATCCCCGCGCGCCGTGCCTCGCGCATCGAGCCTGTCATGGCGCTGCGATGGGAATAGGAAAAACAGCAATTAGCAACTAGCCAAACGCTATTTGCTAATGCCAAGTGTTAAATGCCAGCTAATTGCGGTTTCTAAATCATGATCAGCTTGAAGAACGTCGAACGCAGTTACAAAACGGGGGCGGGACAGACCTGGGTCTTGCGCCGCATTGACCTTACCATCCGGGAAGGCGAATTTGTCACGGTCATGGGTCCGTCCGGAGCAGGGAAGTCATCGCTGCTGAATGTGCTCGCTCTACTCGACGACCAGTGGGCCGGCGAGTACTGGTTTCGCGACGAAGCCGTACACGCAATGAAGCGCAAAGATCGCGCCGAACTGGCGAAACGCAACATCGGAATGGTCTTCCAGAGCTATCACCTGCTGGATGACCTGACGGTGCAGGAAAATATAGATCTTCCTCTCTCGTACAAGGATATCCCGCGCGCCCAGAGACAGGGCATGGTGGCCGAAACCCTCGACCATTTTCAGATCGTCGCCAAGAAGGACCTATACCCCAATCAGCTTTCCGGAGGACAGCAGCAGCTAGTCGGTGTTGCCCGCGCTGTCATCCACAAACCGGCGCTGCTGCTGGCCGACGAGCCGACCGGCAATCTGCATTCCAGCCAGGCGAAGGAGATCATGGAGTTATTCAGCGCGTTGAATCGCGAGGGAACGACGATCGTGCAAGTCACGCATTCCGAGGTAAACGCTTCGTACGGAACGCGCACCATTCAAATGCGCGATGGGTGGATGGTAGGCGATACCTCGAATCCGGCTCTGGCCCAAAGTGGGGAGGCGGTCCGTTCATGATGGAACGCGTTTTCAGGTCGCCAATTTTGGTGTTCGCCGTGTGTTTTTTGCTGATTGGCGCGCAAGCGCAGACGCAAATGCCAGCTGGTTCCACGCCGGAGCAGATGCCGAATGCGCCTATGCCCCAGACATCCAATTCGACAACCCCCGCGCAGCTTTCTATGCATACTCCCGCTCCGCTGGCGATTCCTCATTCACGTAACCCGTTTGACGCCTACGCGCCGAGCCAGGTACCTGAGCCGCAGCTGAGCAATTCGCCACGCTTCGAACGCCTCATACGCGATGGCAAGCTGTATATCTCGTTGCAGGACGCAATCGCCCTGGCGCTGGAAAATAATCTCGATCTGGCCATTGCCAGATATAACCTGCCGATCGCCGACACCGACATTCAGAGAACAAAGGCTGGTGGCTCCTTCCGCGGTGTCAATACAGGAGTCGTCGGAGGCACGCCGGGCGGAGGTGTAGGCGGCTTCGGAACTGGTGCGCCGGGCGCAGGAGCCGGCGGCACCACCGGAGGCGCGGGAGGAGCGGGCGCAGGAGCTGCCGGGTTGGTACAGTCCACCCTGGGCGCAGGAACTCCTGTGCAATCGTATGACCCGACGGTCACTGCGATAAGCGGGCTAGAGCATCAGACAACGCCGCTCGCCAACTTGCAGATCTACGGCGTTCCCCAACTTCACCTCAACACGACCCAGGTGAACGTCAACTACACACAATCGTTTTCCACCGGTACTACCTTTTCGTTCGAAGTGGACAACAATCGACAGACAACGAATAGCATTTTTAGCAGCCTGACTCCGCAGTTGGGATCGTATTACCGCGCGCAGTTCACGCAACAGCTCCTGGCGGGATTTGGAACCGGACCTAATCTGCGCTTCTTGCGTATCGCCCGGAATAATAAGAAGATCTCCGACATTGCATTCAAGAGCCAGGTGATCGCAACCGTCACCCAGATAGCGAATATCTATTGGGACTTGGTTAGTGCCTACGAAGAAGAGCGTGTTAACGAGCAGTCATTCGCCTTTGCGCAGCAGAGTTTAGGAAACGCCCAGAAGCAGCTACAACTGCAGGCAATTCCTGCGATGGATGTCATGCGCGCCGAAGCCGAGGTATCCCGGCGTGATCAAGATCTGACTGTCGCCAAGACCAATTTGCAATTGCAGGAATCGCTGATCAAGAATGCGCTCACCAAGAACCTTGACGATCCTGTGCTTGAGTCGATGCCCGTAATTCCGACGGACCGGCTGGAACCAACGGATACGGTTCCAGACAAATCGACTCAGGATCTCATCACGTTGGCTTTGCAAGACCGTCCGGAGCTGTCGGAGTCGCAGATCGATCTACAGAACCGCCAGATTAGCCGTCAGGCGGCCAGGAACGCGCTGCTCCCAACACTTGCTTTGGTGGGCTTCTATGGCGGCACCGGTCTGGCGGGAGAATTGAACCCGTTCTACTATCTGACTCCCAACACTACAACTGCTCCTTGCTGCTTCGGGGGAGCTTTCAGTGACGCATTCAACAATTCATCCCCGGATTATTTTGTGGGTCTGAACCTGACACTCCCTATTCGTAATCGGGTCGCCAAGGCGGACCAATATCGTTCTGAGCTGGAGTATCGTCAGGCTGAGTTGCGCCTGCAGCAACTGAAAAAGCAAATTCGCATCGAAGTACGCAACGCGCAATATGCTTTGGAGCAGGGACGGGCCCGGGTACAAGCAGCGAAACAAGCGCGCGATCTGGCGGACAAGACATTTACCATCATGCAGAAGGAGCAAACGCTGGGCGCAGGGTCAAGCTTCCAGACATTGACCGCCCAACGCGACCTCGCCGTCGCGGAGCTCGATCTGGTGAATGCCACCACGGCTTATCAGAAGTCCAAGCTCGAACTGGAACGCGCCACTGGAACCACTCTGGAAGATAATGGCATTCAGATCCAGGATGCGGTAAACGGCACTGCACCCTGACGGAGAGCATATTGCCAAAGACACAAAGCCAATCCAGCCCGGAGACAGTGCAGGATCCCCCGGCCGCCACGCGTGAACGGCAGAGGGGAGGCCGCATCCTTGCGGCTGACGATCAACCCCACATTCTAGAAGCGATCGAACTGCTGCTCCGTCCGGAGGGCTTTGAGGTTGATACAGCGAAGTCTCCCGCAGCGGTTCGGGAATCTCTCGCCAGCGATTTCTACGACGCTGTACTGATCGACTTGAATTACACCCGCGATACCACCTCAGGTCAGGAAGGACTGGATCTACTTTCGGAGATAGTTGCGCTCGATAGCAGTATTCCGGTCATCGTAATGACGGCATGGGGTAATGTTGGGCTGGCTGTCGAGGCCATGCGACGCGGGGCCCGCGACTTCATTCAGAAACCGTGGGAGAACGAACGCCTGTTGGCCATCCTCCGTACTCAGGTTGAACTGCATCGCGCTCTGCAACGTACCCAGCAACTGGAAGCCGAAGCGAAACTGTTGCGTGCTGAAGGGCGCCCCGAGTTTATCGCCGCCGCTCCTGCCATGCAGCCCGTGTTGCAAACCATTGCCCGCATCGGCCCTTCTGACGCCAATGTGCTGGTCACCGGCGAACATGGTACAGGCAAAGAGGTAGTGGCCCAGACTCTGCATGCATTATCGGCGCGGGCTTCAATGCCTCTGGTCGCTGTAAATACTGGCGCGCTGCCGGAGGGTACCTTTGAAAGCGAACTCTTCGGTCACGTGAAAGGTGCGTTTACCGACGCGCGCACCGATCGCATCGGACGTTTTGAATTGGCCGACAATGGAACCATCTTCCTCGACGAGATCGGGAACGTTCCTGTACGGCAACAGGCCAAACTGCTGCGAGTACTGGAGACGGGCGAGATCGAGAGGGTCGGCTCATCTCGGACCAAGCGAATCAATGTGCGGGTCATCTCGGCGACAAACATCGATTTGCAGACGGCCATTGCTGCGGGCCAGTTTCGAGAAGACCTACTTTTCCGGCTCAATACGGTTGAAGTCCACATCCCGGCCTTGCGCGAACGCCGCGAGGATATCGCAGCGTTGGCTGCATACTTCCTGAAGCGCTATGCTTCCCGCTATCGTGTCCCAGTGACGGGTTTCGCCGCGCCGGCTCTTCAGACGATGATGCAGTATGCATGGCCCGGTAATGTTCGCGAATTAGAGCACACCTTGGAACGCGCGGTGCTGATGTGCCACACCAGTGACATTCAAGTCTCGGATCTCGGACTGAATGTGCAGCGACAACAGGGGCAAAACCTCGAAGAACTCAGCATCGAAGAGGTCGAGGGTATTCTGGTTCGCAAAGCTCTACAGCGGTTCCACGGCAACGTGAGTCAGGCGGCCGAGGCCTTGGGCTTGAGCCGTGGAGCTCTCTACCGCCGGATGGAACGCTATGGCCTCTAGTTCAGGCAGCGAATCCAAGCCCGCAGCCCGAACTTCTCGCGCTCGATCGCGACGATCGAGATTACTCTTCGAAAAACGTATTGCTCTGTTCGCCTTACTGGCCGCTCTTCCAGGTATTGCCTTCGGCACCATCCTCATCTGGACCCAGGCGTGGACACGCGACTTGAAGATCACATTGACGGTACTTGAGTTCTTCCTGTGGTTGGTGCTGACGTTAGCCCTGCTCGACCAGATTGTGCGACCACTGCAAACTCTGACCAATGTGGTGGGCGCGCTGCGTGAGGAAGACTATTCCTTTCGCGCGCGCGGGGCGGTTCCTAACGATGCGCTCGGCGAATTGGCGCTCGAAATCAATGCCCTTGCTGACATCCTGACCGAGCAGCGCATCCAGACGATTGAAGCCACCGCGCTCTTGCGCCGGGTGGTCGACGAAATCGATGCTCCGTTGTTTACCTTCGATCCCGATCACATCCTGCGGCTGGTAAACGCGGCAGGCGAACGGCTGTTGCAACAGCCATCGGCGCGGCTGTTGGGAAAGACCGCCACCGAACTCGATCTCAACGCCTGCTTTGAGGCCAGAAACGAGACGCTGGTTGCACTCCCCTATTCGACTCCTAATGCACGCTGGATGGTGCGGCAGAGTTCCTTTCGCCAAAACGGCATACCCCATACACTGATCGTGCTCTCGGACGTGAGCCGCGCGCTGCGCGAGGAAGAGCGCAGTGCATGGCAGCGCTTGATTCGTGTTCTGGGTCACGAACTGAATAACTCTCTGGCCCCGATAATTTCTATTGCGGGGAGCCTGGCATCACGTCTGCCCCTACCTCAATTGCCGCAAGAACAGAACGCGGACTTTCAACGCGGACTTAATATCATCGAATCCCGCACCGCATCGCTGCACCGCTTCCTACAGTCTTATCGGCGGCTGGCGCAGATGCCATCGCCCACCTTGCAGCCCGTTGACTTGCGGCAACTGATGGAGCGCGTTGCCGTCCTGGAGACTCGTCTTAATGTCGAGATCGTGCCCGGCCCGGAGCGTGTCTTGATGATCGATCCCGACCTCATCGAACAGATGCTGATCAACCTGGTACGTAACGCTGTCGATGCCGCGCTGGAGCAGGCTCAGTCCGCTCATGCAGGTCCGGAACCCGCAGCCCCGCAGGTTTCGATCCGATGGGAACAGTACGATCGCAAGGTGGCGCTGATCGTTGAAGATAACGGCATTGGACTCCTCAACCCGAGCAATGCTTTTGTTCCGTTCTATACCACCAAGCCTGGCGGTTCTGGTATTGGTCTGGTCCTGTCGCAGCAGATCGCCGAGGCCCACGGAGGTTCCATCGAGCTCGCCAATCGACCGGATAATAGGCGTGGTTGTATCGTGAAAGTCTTACTACCGTATCGCCCGTCGCCGAAATAGCACGACAAAACTCACCACGTTGTTATGGCTTCTTCTCCTCGATGGCGGCATCTGGGACCGGGATTTTCTGCTCGATGTAACGCACGATCAGGGAGATTCGCCGGTTGGCGGGGTCCGTCGGGTTCTTGGGGTTTCTCAGTCGCTGGTCCGCGAATCCTCTTATCTCCACAACCTGGTCGTCGCGCAGGCCGTTCTGCTGCATCAAGCGCCGACTGGCGTTGGCACGATCGGTCGAGAGCTCCCAGTTGCTGTAGTTGGCAAGTCCGGCGTAAGGTTGCGCATCGGTGTGGCCTTCCAACGAGACCTTATTGGGAATCTTCCCCAGCTCGTGGCCAATCGTGACCAGCAGCTCTCTTCCGTTAGCATTGGGGTCGGGGCGTCCGCTCTCGAAAAATGTGCCTTTCTCCGACTCCAGCAATTCGATGCGCAGTCCTTCCGAGGTCACCGTCATTTCGATATGACTTTTCAACTTGTCGAAGTTCGTGACCTGGCGAATAACGGTTTGCAGCTGTTCTTTCAACTTCGCCATGTTGTCTTTGGACAAGGTGAAGTTTTCTCCCGAGCCGGTTTGATTTGTGCCCACCATCTTCGCCGTGCCCGTGGGATCTTTGAAGTAGCCACCAACTGCGACCTGAATCTGCTTGCTGGAGTTCATCAGCCATAAAACAATGAACAATGCCATCATGGCCGTCACGAAATCGGCATAGGCTACCTTCCATGCGCCTCCGTAGTGTCCACCATGTCCGGAGTTACGCTTTATTACGATGATCTGGCTGGTCGTGCTCATGCGATACGCCTCGTCACGAAGCTGTAGCCGGCTGAGGGGAACCTGCGGTGTCTGCCGCCGGTGCGGCAGCCGCGGCTACGCCTGCTGCCTTCTTGCAGTTCATTTCGAATTCTTGGAAGGTTGGTCGAACGTGACCGGGGATGGCTCTGCGGCCCATCTCTGTCGCCAGCAGCGGAGAGGTGCCTTTCATGAAAGCGATCATCGTCACCCTCAGCACGTGCCAATACTCGCGCTCCTCTTCCGCCAACTTGGCCATATTGGCGGCCCGGGGGCCCACAAATCCGTAGCACAAGAGGATGCCGAGAAACGTGCCTACCAGCGCGGCGGCAACCTTCTTGCCTATTTCTTCCGGAGGTCCGCCCAGCGCACTCATGGTCATCACCACTCCCAGCACGGCGGCAACAATCCCCAATCCGGGCAAGGAGTCCGCCATGGTGCTAAGGGCGCCCACCGGCTGATTCAATTCGTGGGCATGGACGTCCATGTCTGCCTCGATCATCTGATCGACATCGAACGGTTCCACCCCTCCCATGGTCACCATTCGCATGGTGTCGCATACAAAATCCCGGGTCTGAGGATCTTTCAGGAAAGCTTGATAGTTAGCGAAGAATTTACTTTCCTTGGGCGTCTCGATGTCATTCTCGACGGAGACGGGGCCGTCGCGCCGAATCTTGCTGAACAGGTCGTACATCATCTTCAAGACCTCGAGGTAACGCTGCTTGTTGAATTTCGAGCCGCCGATTACCAGGGTTAGCCCGCTCAATATGGCCTTCAGCGTATGCAGAGGATTCGCAACCAGCAGTGTGCCGAGGGCGGCGCCGCCGATGATCAGTAGCTCGGAGGGCTGCATTAGCACACGGATGGGGCCGTGCTCCATAAGGAACCCGCCGATTACCGCCGCGAGCACCACCAGCATTCCAATAATCGCGAACATGCCTTTTTTCCTGTAGGCGTCGTTGGAGCGTGTTGACGTCAGGACAGCAACTTACAACCAGCACTGGGGTGACAGCTAAGGACTGCCTCGCTCTCCGCGCGCCCTCGCATTGGGTTCGACGGGCATAGGCTTCCACTCTGTCTATCGGCCACGCAGAAAAAATCTTTCGCTGTGGAAAAGTGCCGTCTTGGGATGGTTTCCTCTTTTGTGAAAGACGAAATTCTCTTCAAGACGGTGCGGCCATCGTCAATCCGGCCGATCAAATAACTAGATGTTTGTTGCAACACGTAAGTTACAAATTCTTGTTATTGACCTAAAGCCGGACGTCTTGGTGGGGGAAGCAAATCAGCCACAAGCGGAATACTTCTCATTGTTTATCTGCCACCTTGAACTCAGCCCAGGGATTGCCCTTCATGTCCTTCAAAACGGGGCGTTGCCAGTCGAACTCCGGGTGCTCCTTCAGAAATTCGTCGGCGATGAAGTCCTCGCCGCAGGGATAACCGGCTCTTGCCTGAAAGCTCATATTCTTCGCCATAGTGCTGTCCGCGGCCTGGGCCGTCACCGCGCCCCCCGGAAAATACGGTGGCCACTGCCAGTCGGGCACGCCTCTGGGCGAGTTGGCGGCATGGCCACAGAGAGAACGCTCGTCGCGGTCCTCCTTGTCTTCGTAGCTGTCCCAGTGGTCGGCAAGAAACTTCTTCGCCATCTCAATATCGATCTGCCCTTTACTTTGTGCCATCAGTTCCTCCCAACGCTGGTGGCGGGCATTGGGTGAGCTCCCCTTGTTGCCGGGATCGAAATCGGTTTCTTTCTTGATGAAATCAGGGTCGCTGGGAAAGTTTGAGCCGACGAAGTAGCCGTCCTTGGTCCGCCATACGCGGTGCATTTTCAGGCCAATCTCAAATCGCGCAATTTCGCCGGTTTTGTTGTCGGCGAGCAGCCAGTCGTTCGCGTATCCGCCATTGTTGCGGTCGAGCATGATCTGCACGTACTCATCGATCGAGCGTGCATATTGCAACGCACGGCGTGCCCGCACAAACTCAGGTACCCCCTCAGGATCGAACAAATCGTAGCCGGTGATAGTTGTCTCCGTAACCATAAGCCCGGCGGAATTAATGCCGAAATCATCGTCGCTGACGATCACGCCGGGAAAACCATCCGTCAACATGTGGTATCCGCGAGTAGGAACGATGTCGAAGATGACAGTCCAGCGGCTGCCAATGGCAATGTCGGTCCAGTTGCTATGGGCAATGACCGGCTTGTGGTCCTTGGTCATCGAGCCGGTTGCCACTAACGCGCTGCAATTTCCCGGCGCCTTGAGGAGCGGAGCGTCAGCCCGCTTCTCCTGCCGGTTGACGTAGGGAACGTAGTAGTCAGGAAGCTCTTCCATGGCATTCAACGCCACCACGTCCCATAGGTCCAGGTTTACGCCGTGGGCATGCAGGCCATCGACGATGCCTTGCAATTCCTCTTGATACTCTGCGTCGATGTGCTTCCACAGCACGTTCTGCGCCGCATTGCGGTAGAAGTTCCAATCGCGCTTGGTAGTGTGACTGTCCACTGCGCGAACAGTGTTTAGGCCGTCTTCGATCTCAGGCGCCAGCAGGTAACCATGCTGGTAGCCGATATCGGCGGGTGAGCCTTCGAGATGGACGTATACCCAATGGTTGCGCTCGAAGCGATAGGCAGGTTTCAGGCGAGCTTCGTCAGGTTTTGTGGCAACCTGCTTTGCAAGTCCGAAAACGGAGCAGCCAACAAGCACACCGACTGCGAGGAATGATCGAACAACCTGGCGAAATACAAGTCGCATAGATTCTCCAAAAGCCGCAATGGCACAAAGCATCGGGGCAATCGCCAGGCAGGAAGCGCAATGCTCCTGCTCGACGTACATTGCCTTTGATAGTCATTCATAGCTTGGTTGAGAAATTGGCGGGTTACACAGACGACGGTTTCATTAGCCATGGATTGAAGGACGCAGAATTGATGAGGTATCAAACTGCACTGCGGCACATGGAATTAGATTGACCTCCGCGCACGCTGCTTAGGTGGCATAATCCGTGGAAGCTTGCTTCGGTTAGCGAAGAAACGAACATGCGCGTCAGAGACGCAGTGATCATTGTTCCGCCACAAAGCAGGCCTCATTGCCTCTTCTCCTGTTCTCCTCTGAAGTCGCCGGGAACTGAACCTTCTTGGTAAACCCAAACCATTGGGTCGGAGGGTATCGGCTGCCACTAGGCGTTGGGCCGGATCGTTCCAAAGTATGCGAATGACAAAAACCCCCAATTTCCTCTTGACACGCAACGGTTTAGGAGTAGGATACGTCCAAAGTGGTATGAAGTGGGACGGAGTGGTACAAATGTTAGCCCGTGGGAGAAAGTTACGCGAAATGGTTTCGTCGCCCAAGACGCCATGTAACCGGTTCGCCGCTGTCCAATGGGGCCCATGCGGTCGTTGATATTCCCCTCCGAGATGAAAGCCCAGCAATTCTGGGTTGAAGATTATGTTTCGCGGCACGCACACAACTCGACTGGACGAAAAAGGGCGCCTCAAGGTGCCTGCGGACTTCAAGCGCCAGATCGACGAAAACTATGGCGTCCAATTCTACATCACCAGCCGCACCGGCACTGTTGCCGAAGTTTATCCCATGCAGGAATGGGAGGAGATCGAGCGCAAGCTTGCGGCCGCACCGGATTCGCATCCGGTCAAGAAGAAGTTCCTGAAGGTCACCAACTTTTACGGCCATGTGGTGGAGATGGATGGACAAGGGCGTCTGCTGCTCCCCGCCGAGCTGCGCGACAAGGCCAACCTCAAAGGCGAGGTTGCGGTGATGGGGAGCCTCAGGCACTTGTTGGTACGAAATGCCGACGAGCTTCGCAAGGAAATCGCGGCGGAGCCGTTCACCGAGGAAGATGACGCGAGCCTCAGCGGTTTGGGCATTTAAAGCGGCACAAGATTCAGGTTCCATTCGCCATCTCGGAATGGGAGTGAATGGAGAACGAATTTTCAGAAGCGAATAGCGCCCCCGGGCGCAGACATGGCGAGAGCAAAAATTTTGGCCATGTGCCGGTTCTTTTAAAACAAGCGATCGAATTCCTGGCCGTACGGCGCGGCGGGACCTATATCGACGCGACCCTCGGCTTAGGCGGGCACAGTTGGGAAATTGCAAGACGCCTGGGCCCAAATGGTCTTTTGATTGGCATCGATAAAGATCCCTCAGCGCTGGAACGAGCACGCGAGAGGTTAACGAGCCCGCCGGCGGAAATGGCTTCCGAGTGGCCAAGGGTTGAGTTGGTGCACGCCTCATTCGCGGATGTGGCGCAGCATGTAGCGCCCGCAAGCGCGGATGGACTGCTGGCCGACCTGGGCGTCAGTTCCATGCAATTGGAAAATGCGGGGCGTGGATTCAGTTTTCAGGCAGATGGTCCGTTAGACATGCGGATGAATCCGCATTCCGGGCTGACTGCCGAACAAGTGGTAAATCGCTTCGACGAGCGCGAGCTGGCCGACGCGATTTACGAATTCGGTGAGGAAAGGAGGTCGCGGAGAATCGCCAGAGCCATTGTTCGGGCGCGGCCGATTCACACTACCGCACAACTTGCGGAGGTGATTTCGGCCGCGGCCCGGCCAATGAACCAGGCTGACAGGCGCATTCATCCGGCGACGCGAACTTTCCAGGCACTCCGAATTCTAGTGAACCGTGAACTCGACGACCTGCGGGAGCTGCTAAGTACAAGCGCAGCCCCGCAGGTGCTCAAGCCGGGCGGCAGGCTGGTGGTCATCAGCTTTCACTCGCTGGAAGATCGCATGGTGAAGGATGCCCTGCGAGATGGAGCGCGCGACGGTGTTTACCGCGTGTTAACGAAGAAGCCGGCGATGGCAGACCAGGAAGAAATCGATCGCAATCCGCGCTCCCGCAGCGCGAAGCTGCGGGCTGCGGAGCGACTGTAGGGCGATTGTTGCCGCCGGCTGAAGCCGGCTTGGGATTTTACTGAGCTTGTGATGGCGCACCTGAAGGTGCGCCCCTTCAAAGCTTTGGTTCGAGAGGTGAGAGTGCGCGTTAGAACCAAACCCGAAGTTGCCTGCGGAGTTGATGGATGAAAATCCAGCGCCGTAGGCGCGGAATAGTTTAGCCAGCACGAGCCGAAGGCGGAGTGCTGGGTAAGCCGAAAAATGGATTCGAGTCCCTTCGGGGGCGACACGGTTCTGTAAGCGCCACGGTTCAACGGTTTCGAAAGCTCGCAACCTTTCATGTACTGAAGGCTGCGGAAAAAGCTGCGCAGAATGTGAATAAGTACGGGCCCTGAAATTCGCCCCGTTCGTTCAGATACAAGCCGAACCAAAGCCGAGATGTCAGGCCGTTCGGCAGGAGAGAGTAATGGCAGCCGGAGTTCTTTACCCGACCATGGCGCAACTTGGTGAATGGAATGAGCAGCCGGTGGAGCGACCGCGCGGCATGTTCATTGGCACGCCAGAAATTTATTTCGCCAAGCGCATCGACAACTCGCGAGTAGCCAAAGTGACTGATCCCAAGCGCCGCCGCGAGATGGTTTCGTTCGGTATCACCTTAAGTGTCTTGTTCCTGTTCGTAATGGTGTATTTGTGGCAACACTTCAGCGCGATCGAGTACGGCTATCGCATCGAGCAACTGGCGGCACAGCGCAATGCAATCGCCGAGTCGAACCGCGCGTTGAGCTTGGAAGAGGCGTCGTTGAAAGACCCCGCCCGGATCGACCGGCTGGCCAAACAGATGGGTATGCAGCGCCCGGCCAGTGGCCAATTACAGCCCATGGACCCAGGGATTGCGGACCCATCCGCGCCGGTAATGGCGCAGGCGAATGGAATCATGGTGGTCTCGGCACTGCCTTAAGATGAGGCGGCTCGAGACACCGTACGGAACCGGCTGAACCAGGCTCGGTAGGAGCAAATTGGCGGTCCGCCAGTAACGGACCGCCTTCTCCATGTAGCAAGGCACCATCATTGAGCTTCGGTGTACGCCGAAGGAAAGTAAAACGGAGTGAAGAGGGAATGCGGGCGAGCGCTCCCAAGACGCCAAGCCGGAGGCTCTACATCTTTGCTGTGCTGCTTTTCATTTGGATATTTGCCATCTGTTTTCGGCTGGTTCGATTGCAGGTGGTGAAGTTCGGCTTCTTTGAAGATCTCGCCGAGCGGCAACGCACCCGCACAGTTCCGGTCGAGCCTCGCCGAGGTAACATCTACGACCGCTATGGCCATCCGCTGGCCATGTCCATTGATGTCGATTCCGTTTTTGCCGTGCCAAGCGAAGTCCACGATAAGGAAACCACGGCCGTCATGTTCAGCAAGGTGCTGAATCTTGATGCCCAGGACATTCTGGCGCGACTGAAGATGCCGCGTCCCTTCGTCTTCATCGCTCGCAAGATTGACGCCGATACCAGCACACGTATTCGCCAGTTGAACCTGCGCGGAATTGGCTTTCGCAAAGAACCCAAGCGCTTCTATCCCAAGCGCGACCTAGCTGCCCAAGTCCTGGGATATGTCGGAATGGACAGCGAAGGACTGGGTGGCCTGGAGAGAGAATTCGACGACGACCTGCGGGGTATTCCCGGTAAAGAGCTAGTCTCCCTCGACGCCCGGGGCAAGTGGTTCAGCCGGGTGGAGAAGCCGCCTGATCCCGGACAGAATCTGGTCTTGACCATCGATCAGACCATCCAGTACATCGCCGAGCGAGAACTGGAGCAGGGAATGGAGGATACCAAGGCGATCGCCGGAACAGTGGTCGTGGAGAACCCGCGAACCGGCGAGATTCTCGCGCTGGCTAATCGACCCACCTTCAACCCTAACGTCTTTAACAGCGTGCCTGCGGAGGCGCTGAAGGACCGTGCCGTTAGCGACATTTATGAGCCGGGTTCGGTGTTCAAAATCGTCACCTATTCCGCCGCCATCGATCAACATGTGGTAACGCCGGACGATAAGGTCGACTGTCAGCACGGCTCGATTGATGTGTTTGGCATGAAGATCCATGACCACGAGAGCCTGGGTGTGGTGACTATCGCTGAGGCCCTGGCGCATTCCAGCGATGTGGCCGCCATCAAGGTCGGCATGAAGCTCGGCGACCAGCGCCTCTATCACTACATTCACGACTACGGCTTCGGCCAACAGACTGGCATTGAGCTTCCCGGGGAGACGCGGGGACTCGCCAGACCGGTGAGCCGCTGGTCGAAGGTCTCGATTGGCGCCATCTCCATGGGGCAGGAGATCGGCGTGACGCCGCTGCAAACCGTTTCGCTGGTGTCGACGATCGCGAATGACGGGGTTTATACACCTCCGCGCATCGTGGCCGGCGAACTGCCTCCCGACGGCACTCCCAAGCCAGTGGTGTTTCATTCTGCCCAGCAACACCGGGTGGTTTCGGCGATGACCGCGGCCCAGATGAAGAAGATGATGGAAGGCGTGGTGCTATTCGGGACCGCGAGGAGAGCGGTCCTCAACGGCTACACTGACGCGGGTAAAACCGGCACGGCGCAGAAGGTTGATCCGGCGACGGGCGGATATTCCAAGACAAAGTATGTCGCCTCGTTCATTGGGTTTGCGCCAGTCAACAGTCCGGCACTCACCATCGCCGTAATTCTTGATTCGCCCGTAGGGCTGCATCAAGGCGGGCAGGTTTGCGCTCCGGTGTTCAAGCGCATTGCCGAGCAAGTGCTCGAATATATGCACGTGCCACACGACGTGGATCTTAAGAACCCCCTGCGGCAGAACCTGGACGCCTCGGTAAAAGATGAAGATTTGGCCGATGAATCGTCTGATCGGCTTAGTCCTCCTTTGCAGGTAGCTGAGGCGGATGCGCCTGGCACCCTAAAGCCCCAGACAAGTTCGCAGACCCCGGTGTCGGAGGGGAACGACTCCGCAACCGACGCGAGGATAGTTCCATCAGCTTTGGCCATACCAGTGCAACAAACTCAATCCTCGACTGGCACGGAGGTCGCACAACCAGTCTCTCTATTGCAGCAGCAGAGTCCTGCCGAGAAGGCAGCCGGACAGGGAACCGTTGTTCTCGATGTGGACAGTGGAGTGGTGGTACCTTCGTTCCTGGGTAAGCCGCTACGGTCTGCCGTGGAGGCTGCCGAGCAGTCTGGATTGGAGATCAATGCGATTGGCAGCGGAGTCGCGCGACAGCAGTGGCCTGCACCTGGCAGCCACCTGCCTTCCGGACAGAAGATCACGGTGCGATTCACGCATTAAACTGAAAACCGTCGAAGTTGGTTTTCGCTGCTTCGCCGGGCCGCCGGATGGCGAGCGATGGCGGCTTACAGAAGCTCGAACCCTCGAAGCGGCAACGCTTTGCGGTCGAAGGTAACGGTGCGGGAACAACCAGCTCTCGTGGCGAGCGCCCCGATGAGGGCATCCGCGAACGAGCCGCGCCCTTCCTTGACCGCCATCATGGCAGTGAAGACGGCGGATTCATTCTCCACAACCAAGACTTCAATCTGGAGAATCCGCTCAATAGCGGCGGCGACTTGATGATCGGCGAGAGCATAAACGCGTTCCAGCACCCATGCGGTTTCCGCCATGACAACTGTGCTGATGAAGCCCGGATCGCGCTCCGTCAGCCGTCGTTCGATGAGTTGTGAGGCCTTCGCCGATTGCACGGGATCATCTTGCACAAGGTGCCGAACCAGGAGGTTGGTATCGAGTCCGATCATCTGCGTCTGCCGCGTCGATAACCATCGGTGGCACCCGCAGCAATGGCCTCTCGCATGTCCTCAAGGGTCGCGTGCCTGGCAGTTTTGACGACGCCCCGCAGTGCCGAGGCAGGAAGCTTCGGGAGTAGAACCACGGTGCCATCGGGATGGACGAAGAACTTGACCCGGTCGCCTGGCTTAACGTGGAGATGTTCGCGAATCGCTTTGGGAATTGTGATTTGGCCCTTAATGGTGATTGCAGATTCCATGGTGGATCCCTTACATTTCTCCTAATGTAATACCAGCTTGGACTGGAGTCAATTGCAGTCATTTGACCGTAATCCGTCCGTAGATTTTGCGGAGTTATGCGAGGAGTACGGATTAACAAGGGGGAGACCGGTGGAAAGTAGTTGACCGAGATTCACCGCTTGGGTGCTAGATTGCACTCAGCATGGCACTGAGAAAGAGTTCTCCGGCAGCGGGTGAATTTTTATTCGAGATTGATCCCGAACCCTTGGAGGAATGTGTGACGGCGCTGGGCGGGATCCCGCTGCTGGTGCGGGCGGCGGGTTCGCTGGATGTGCCGGGGAGTGTGGAACGCCACCTCCGGGTGAAGCAACGGGAGCGCGGGTTTGACGAGGCCACCTACGTAGAAAGCTTTCTGGTGTTGAACGCGGTGGGCGGCGATTGCTTGGAAGACTTCGATCAACTGCGAGCCGATGCCGGGCTGGCGGAGATGCTGGGCCATGGGGTGCCGAGCGCAGAAGCGGCGCGGAAATTCCTCTACCAGTTTCATGACGGAGAAAAGATCGTGCAGGCGCAGCAGGCGCTGGCGGCTGAACGGGTGAGTTATATCCCGGAAGAGAACCCCGCCCTACAAGGTCTGGCGCAGGTGAACCAAGACGTCGTGCGGGAGTTGGGACGGCGGTGCCCGGAGCAGAAGATCGCCACCCTGGACGTGGACGCTACGCTGATCGAGAGTTGGAAGCGAGAAGCCAAGCCCACCTATGCGGGCTCGACGGGGTATCAGCCGGTGCTGGCCCTAGGGGCGGAGATGAAGGTAGTGGTGGCGGATGAGTTTCGCGACGGCAACGTGCCCGCGCACCAAGCGCTGTTGCCGGTGACGCAACGGGCGTTTCAGGGGCTGCCGGAAACGGTGGTCGAGCGCTATTTCCGCGGCGATTCTGCCTGCCACGAACAGAGCTTGCTGGAGTGGTTGCGCGAGGAACAGCGGGCCGGAGGACCGCAGGGTCGCATCGGGTTTGCGGTGAGCGCGCGCATGAATCCGGCCCTGCACGCGGAGATCGCGGCTACCCTGGAGTCGCGCTGGCAACCGTACAGCGAAGACAGCAGGGTGATCAAGGAATGCTGCGAAGTGGATTACGTTCCCGAAGAAACCGGCAATCCGTATCGCCAGCCGCTGCGCTATGTAGCCATTCGAATCCGCAAGAAGCAGCAGGCCCTGTTTGCTGACGGCAGCCCGGTGAAATACTTCGCCGTGGTCAGTAATGTGTGGGAGTGGACGCCGAAGCGGTTGCTGCAATGGCATCGGGAAAAAGCCGGCTCGATCGAAGCGGTACACGACGTAATCAAGAATGAACTGGCCAGCGGAGTGATGCCCTGCGGACGTTTCGGGGCCAACGCCGCCTGGCTGCGGCTGGCGGTGTTGACCCACAATGTGCTGACCGCGTTGAAGCGGCTGGCCCTGCCGCCGGAGTTGCTCATGGCGCGGCCCAAGCGACTGCGCTTTTTGATCTTCAACACTCCCGGGAAATTGGTGCATCACGCGCGCCGTACCCTGCTGCGCTTGGGGTGGAGTTGGCAACGCTTTTCTAACTGGCAGAGCACGCTGCGCTTGCTGCCTTTGCCGGCTTCCTGAGCGGCGATTGGCGAAAACAAAATCTCCCTGCAAAGCGCGGCAGAACCATTTGCTCCCGTGTACGCTTTCGCGCTCTCGCCACACGCTTGTCCGACGCCGTTTAGCTATTTAGCCTGCTTAGTCTTCCCTTGACCTCTTTCGGCATCTCGGCACCTTCTGTCCTCGCCCCTTCGACTCCTTACGGACGGATTACGGGCGCGACCGCGGAGGTGGAAGCGGGAAAGCCATTGTGCTAGGATTTTAAGTTTATTCAGTTACACCATGTGCAGGCCGGCATGGTGGCCCGCCTTTTTTGCCTCAGCGGCAACCTCGGGGGTTGTACAAGCACGAAAGTCGCGTGCTACTGGGGAACAATGCCTGTGAGCGCCGGGTGGAGCGGCAATTATCACATAGGGTTGCTACGGCTCATTCGAAGGAGTCATAGGTGAAGAATTACGAAGGCGCAAACATCCGCAACGTCGCCCTGGTTGGGCATTCACATTCGGGCAAAACCTCTCTCGCATCGGCGATGCTCTTCACTGCCGGCGCTACCCAGCGCCTCGGCCGGGTTGATGAAGGCAACACCGTCACCGATTACGACGAAGAAGAGGTTTCGAGGGCGATGTCCATCTCCGCCGCCACCGCTTTCGTCGAGTGGGGTAAGACCAAGATCAACCTGATTGACACCCCCGGCTTCAACATGTTCATCCATGAAGCCGAGATGGCCATGCCCGCAGTAGAAGCCGCCGTGGTCGTGGTGGACGCGGTCAGCGGCGTCGAGGTGGTGACTGAGCGCATTTGGCACTACTACGACAAGTTCGCCTTGCCGCGGGTCATTGTGTGTACTCGTATGGACCGCGAGCGGGCCGACTTCAACCGCGTCATGGAATCGCTCACTTCAGCCTTTGGACGTACCGTCGTTCCGGTGCAATTGCCAATCGGTTCCGAGAAGAGTTTCACCGGCGTCGTGGATCTGGTGAAAATGCAGGCTTACACATACGAGATGGGCGGAAATGGCAAGTCGAAGGTTGGCCCGATTCCGGCGAACATGGAACAGCAGGCCAAAGCGGCGCACGAGCGGTTGGTGGAACTGATCGCGGAGGGCGACGACGCCTTGATGGAGGAGTTCTTTGACAAGGGCACAATCGCCGAAGAGCACATTATCGCTGGACTGCACAATGCCATCCGCGAAGACAAGATCTTCCCGGTACTCTTTGCCTCGGGTCTGGGCAACATAGGCACGGACGAGGTGCTCGACTTCATCGTCGATTACATGCCGACGGCGGTCGAGCGCGGCGAAGTGAAGGCCGCCACGACAGCAAACAATGGCGAGCCGGCAATCCGCAAAGTCAGTGACAGTGAACCGCTCTCGTTATTCGTGTTCAAGACCATCAGCGATCCGTTCTCGGGACGCATCTCCTTTTTTAAGGTTTATTCTGGCGTGCTGAGAAACGACGCGACCCTGCAAAATTTCAGCCGCGGCAGCTCCGAGAAGTTCGCTCACCTTTCGGTGATGCAGGGCAAGACCGCAGTCCCGGTCAACGAACTGCACGCCGGCGACATTGGCGCGGTCGCAAAGTTGAAAGACACACTGACCGGCGATACCCTGGGCGACAAGGGTTCCCCGATCCAGTATCCGCAGGTGACCTTTGCCGAGCCCGCGATCACCTTCGCCATCGAACCTAAGACCCGCGCCGACGAAGACAAGCTGAGCAATGGGATCCACAAGCTGATGGAAGAGGATGCGATGCTGCGCTTCTTCCGCGACGCCCAAACTAAGGAGTTCCTCATCGCGGGCACCGGGCAGCAGCACATCGAGGTTGTTGTTTCAAAGCTCAAGAACCGTTATCACACCGAAGTGAACCTCAAGGCTCCCAAAGTCCCCTACCGCGAGACTATTCGTGGCAAGGCCGACGTGCAAGGACGCCACAAGAAACAGAGTGGCGGCCACGGCCAATTTGGTGATTGCAAGATCAAGGTGGAGCCGATGCCGCGAGGAGGCAACTTCGAGTTCGTCAATGAGATCTTCGGTGGCGCCATCCCCAAGAACTACATCCCCGCGGTGGAAAAAGGCATTGTCGAAGCCGCGCAACGCGGCTTCCTTGCGGGCTACCCTGTGGTGGACTTCCGGGTCATCCTCTACGACGGCTCCTACCACGATGTGGACTCGAACGAGTTGTCGTTCAAGACCGCCGGGCGTATCGCCTTCCGCAAAGCCATGGAGCAGGCCAAACCTACGCTGCTGGAACCCATTATGAATGTTGAGATCACCATTCCCGATGAGTTTGCCGGCGCCATTATGGGCGATCTGAACAGCCGTCGCGGCCGCATCCAGGGCATGGACAACAAGGCCGGCAAAACCGTGGTGAAGGCAGAAGTGCCAATGGCAGAGATGTTGACTTACGGCACCGACCTGACCTCGATGACCCAGGGCCGTGGCAGCTTCTCGATGGAGATGGACCACTATGACTTTGTCCCGCGCTGCAACAGGAGAAGATCATCGCAGCCGCCAAGGCCGAGCGCGGCGAAGAGGTCGAGGTGGAGGAGTAGGCAACGAACGCTCTTCGGTCTTTTCGCCGTTTGCTCTTCGCTGGTGAATTCTATCCCAAGAGCTCCACGATCGGTACCAGACCTTGGAGATGTCATCTCGATCGAGGACCTTAGCCCGGCCAGAGGGAGCATGCTTTCGACGCCCGTTCCGCAATTGGTGCCGACATTTCCTGCCCCATCCGTTGCACATGCCTGCGCGTCATGGGACTTTGAACCTGCCGTAAAACTGCGGAACTTTCCTCGGCCGATCCCCGTACCTCAAGCGTAAGCGATTTTCAGTACGCGCGGACAGCGCGACAAGAAATGAGGCGGGCAATGGATGGAGACATCGTTGGTCTAGTAGCGGTAATCATGATCTTCGGGATTCCGATCGCGGGGATGTACACCTATTACCGCGTGCGCAAGCTGCGCACCGAAGAGCGGCTGGCGGCGCTGGCTCGCGGGTTAAGCATTCCGATGGAGCCTGAGCTTTCTCAGGCGGCTCGCTCTCGCCGCGCGGGCATCCTGCTGATCAGCGCGTCGATCGGCTACACCGTTGCATTCGCTCTCATCGCACGCGCTGAACCCGATGCCTTGATTGCTGCGGCCTTTGGCGTGATTCCGTTCGCGATCGGACTCGGCTTCTTCCTCGATTCGACTCTGGTGCGCCGCGATCTTCGGGCCTCTTAATAGGAGGTGCTGGTCGCGCTGATTCCTAACCGCTGGCTAATCTTCGGCGTTCGGTCTCATCCGCCCGCTACGCAAGTATCGATTGTGCCAGCCCAGCGACTCGGTCAACAGGTGTGGAGTGTGTCGTCCATACGACAGGCGCTCGGCCCGGCTGAGATAGTCCAGCAGCAGCGGCTTGTAGTCCGGTGAGGCGCATTTCTCAATGATCAGGTGGGCGCGCTGTCGTGGCGAGAGTCCGCGCAGGTCGGCCAAGCCCCTCCTGGGTAACGATCACCTGGACGTCGTGTTCTGTGTGATCCACATGTGAGGCCATGGGCACGATGGTCGAGATGGTCCCCTTTTGCGCCGTCGATGGCGCCATGAAGATCGAGAGGTATCCGTTGCGGGCGAAGTCGCCGGAGCCGCCAATGCCGTTCTGGATGCGCGATCCCATCACGTGCGTCGAGTTCACATTGCCGTATATGTCGGCCTCGATCATGCCATTCATCGCGATGACGCCCAGCCGCCGGATGATTTCAGGATGGTTGGAGATTTCCTGTGGGCGCAGCACAATGCGATCGCGGTAGCTGGCCATGTCGGAATTCACCTCAGTCAGCATCTCTGGGCTGAGGGAGAATGCAGTCGCCGACGCCGCTGTCACCTTGCCCGCTTTCAGCAGGCGAATCATGCCGTCCTGAATAACTTCGGTGTACGATGTAAGCCCCTCGAACGGGCCTTGCTCTAGGCCGAAGAGCACGGCGTTGGCGATGTTGCCGACGCCCGATTGCAGCGGTAGCAAGGTCTCGGGCATACGCCCTTTCCGTACTTCCCAGCTGAGGAATTCGAGGATGTGTCCGGCGATCCGGCGCGAGGCCTCGTCAGGTGCCTTGAACGCGCTGTTGCGGTCGGGCGAGTCAGTCAGCACCACGGCGACAACCTTCTCCGGCGGGACTTCAAGATAAGGACTACCGATTCGCTGTCCAGTATGCGTCAAGGGAATCGGTCCGCGGTTGGGTGGCGGTTGCAGGCCGTAGTAGATGTCGTGCATGCCCTCGAGCGCTTCCGGCTGCCACGAGTTGACCTCGATGATTACATGCTCGGCTTGCTCGATCCACGTCTTGTTATTGCCCAGCGAGGAACTTGGCACCAGTCGGCCGTCTTCGAGAACTGCCGTGACTTCGATGAGCGCGAGATCAAGCTTGCCGAGGAAGCCGTACTCCACGAACTGCGCGACGTGGCTGAGGTGGATGTCCATGTACTCCATCTCGCCGGCGTTGATGCGCTTGCGCGTCTCGGGATCGGATTGGTAGGGCAGCCGCAGATGAATGCCGCCCGCCATGGCGAGTGCGCCGTCGAGTTCGGGCCCGGTCGAGGCGCCGGTGAAGATGCTCACCTGAAACTTCTGTCCGCGCAAATTAGCGTCGGAGATGCGGCGCGCCAGCGCCAGCGGCACGGCTTTGGGATAGCCGGAGCCGGTGAATCCACTCATGCCAATCTGGTCACCCGAGTGAATGAGGGCGGCTGCCTCTTCAGCGCTCATGATGCGGCTGGCCAGGATAGGGTTCAGGACGCGGGAACTCGTTGAAGCGGTGGCGGAAGACATATATATGAGTGCCTTTCGGTCGTATGAAATCGAAGGCTACAACCAATAACGATAGGAGGAATGATGGGCGGGGGTCTGTGAGGTGGGTCACAGGGGCAAGAATTAAGGCAGAGCGTGCCAGCTGGTGCCTGTGCAGCGCGGAATCAAACCTCGAACACGAACCGGAGTACACACTCCCGACCTCGGGGCTTTTATCGCTCACGCGAAAGAGCGATAATGTATCCATGCATCGCTGGCTGGCCATTGCGGCCGTGGGCGCAGCTTTGCTGACCACCCCGGTGTGGGCGCAAAGAGGCGGTCGCGGTGGCATGTCCATGGGCGGCGGGGCTCATGGCGGAGTCGTCTCACATGGAGGAGGCGGGTTCAGCCGAGGTCCGGTTTATAGCGGCGCTCCCCATGGCGGTGCCTGGGGAGGAGGTTTCCACGGCGGGGGTTGGGGCCATCCACCCAACGGTGGCTGGGGTTGGCGGCGCCCGTACGGCTACCCGTATCGTTATTGGGGTTGGGGCTATCCCGGCTTCTATGGATATGGATACTCGTATCCATGGTGGGGTTGGTCTGGAGGAGTCGGCTGGTACGGAGACAGCAATTCGTACCAGTCCCAAACCTCTCCGAACTACGTTTACGCCTATCCGGATAACTCCGGCGCCTACGATCAGAACAGCCAGATACAGCAGGATGAGATTGATCGCCTGAACCAGGAAGTGGCGCGATTGCGGGACGAGGAATCGCGGCCGCCTTCGAATCCAGCGCCATCGCCGCCACCCAAAGCCCAAATCCACGCCGAGACCGTGCTGGTATTCCGCGATCGACACACCGAAGAAATCCAGAATTACGCCATCGTCGGAAAAACCCTCTGGGTCTTCACCGAACAGCGCTCCCGAAAAATCCCTATTGCCGAATTGGATGTGCCCGCGACCACCAAGGCCAATGAGGACCGGGGCATAGATTTCCGCTTGCCCAAGTGACAAACCAGCACCAGGCACGGAAAATTCAGCCCAGTCCTTCACGGGTTACCTTCAATCCATTTACGGATCCACCGCGTCGTGTTGCATCCTTAGCAAGCCTTCCTGCAAATCTTCTAATATCTCTTGCTTAACGATAAGCGGCAGACATTATTCTGAAGGAACATCCTGAATCCCTTATCAATCACAGCACGCCATGTGGAAGTTTCGGACTTTTGTTTTGGGCCATGCCGCTCGGCAAACCCTCGATAGGATCGGTTCGACGATCTTATTGAACAGCTCTTTGAATTCTGCCCCGATCATTCCCAATGCGAGCCGTGCTCTCCTTCGCCCACTGCGCGGCGCGGCGAAAGGCTTCTGGTAGCGCACTCAGCAGATCGGTGGCGACCAGCGAGTGCTCACCCATCGTTTCGGCGGCGATGTCTCCCGCTAGTCCGTGCATATACGCTGCGGCGACGGCCGCCAGCGGAATGTTGTTCGGCATCTGTCCACTCACTCCTGCTGTCATGCCGGTCAGGATGTCGCCGGTGCCGCCAGTCGCCATGCCGGGATTGCCAGTGGGATTGACCCATGCGGTTCCATCCGGCAGGGCGATAATGGTGCGATTGCCCTTCAGCACCAGCACGAGGTGATGTTCGCGCGCGAAACTGCGCGCGACGTTGAGCCGGTCGGCTTGTACGGCTTTGATCGTGATACCGGCCAGCCGCGACATTTCTCCCGGATGGGGCGTCAGCACCAGCGGACGTTCGCGACCATCGAGCAGCTCGGTGTGCCCGTCGAAGGCATTGAGCCCGTCAGCATCGATGACCATCGGGACTTTGGTCTGGCGCACGGCTTCATAAACGAACTTCACGGTTTCAGGATCGCCGCCAATGCCTGGACCGATGGCCACCACGGTCATCGGCTTCACTAACTTCTGAAAGGGACCGCCCTCGATAGCCGCCATTGCAATGCCGCCGCTTTCCGTTTCGGGCAGCGGCTCGGTCATGAGCTCGGCGGCAAATGCGGCGACGCTAGCGAGCACGCGCGCCGGTGTTGCAACCGTGCTCAGTCCGGCGCCCACCCGCAGTGCCGCCATTCCAGCCATGGCGGCAGCTCCCGATTTGCCCAGCGATCCGCCGACAATCAGAACATGTCCGTACATGCCCTTGTTGCTATCGGCAGGACGCGGCGCAAGCAGCGAGGCGAAATCATGCGGGGTGGTAAGCTCCAGCCCGAGCTTGCTGACGATGGCTTCAGGCGGCGATCCGATAGGGGCAACCACGATGGGCCCGCGCGTCAGATTGCCGAAGACATGCGCCGGACGCGGCGCAGTAAAAGTGACGATGGCGTCGGCGCGTGCGATGTACCCGTCCGTTTGCGTGGTCATCGAATCAGAATCTCCGCCTGAAGGAATGTCCACCGCGACCACCGGTTTGCCGCTGCCGTTCATGGCAGCGATCGCATCGGCATAGAAGCCTTTTACCGGCGGGCGAAAGCCCGTACCTAGTATGGCATCAACCAGCAAGTCACAATTCGCCAGGCTGCCCGACGACTCCGCCTGCAGTTCTTGCGCGTTACGTAGCACGATGGGCCGCAGCGGCAGGCGTTCGAACATGACCAGTGCATCGCCGTGCAACTCGGTGGGAATGGCGAGCAGCAGCACCTCAACTACCCGTCCGGCGCGATGCAGTTTGCGCGCCACCACGAATCCATCGCCGCCGTTGTTACCCCTGCCGCAAACTACTGCGATTCGGTTGGCATGACGATAGTGTTCGAGGATGAATTGCGCCACGGCTGACCCCGCGTTCTCCATCAAGGTGATGGATTGCACTCCGAAATGCGCGGTGGTGATGCGATCGATCTCGCGCATCTCGTCGGCGGTAGTGATTTTCATGCGCGCTCCGTGGCGAAGTCTTCCAGCCGGCGCAGACCATCGGGCTCACCCATCGCGATGAGGTGGTCACCCAAGTGGATCACCTCGTCAGGTGGGGGATTGAAGCGCATGTGGGAATCCTCTCCTTTAATGGCCAGCACAATGACTCCCATCTCCTGACGGATTCGAGAGGCTTCAAGCGTTGCTCCAACGAATCGTGATCCCGCCTGCACTTGTACTTCCTCAATCTCCAACGGCTTGTGCTGGTTCATGGCGGTGTCGAAGAAATCGACAACGTGCGGCCGCATGAAGGTCTGCGCGATCCGGTACCCGGCAAAGTTATAGGGTGACACCACATGGTCGGCGCCGGCAGTGACTAAGTGCTTCTCGGCATCTTCTTCGCTGGCCCGGGCGATGATGTTGAGCTTGGGACTAAGACTGCGTGCCGTGAGGATGATGTAGATGTTAGTGGCGTCGGTGGTGGTGGCGGCAACCAGTCCGCGGGCGTTCTCAATGCGGAGATGGCGCAGGACAGGGGTCTGCGTGGCGTCACCTACCAGGGTAAGCCATCCTTTGTCGGAATAGCGCGCCAGCTTTGCTTCGTCGCTGTCGACGATGACAAAGGGCAATGGCTTGCGCGCCAGCTCGCGCGCCACGCTGCGGCCGACGCGTCCGGCGCCGCAGATGATGTAGTGGTCCGACAATCGGCTGATCTCGCGCTCCATGCGTCTCCTGCCGAATACCGATTGCAGCTCGAATTCTAGCAAAGCCTGGGTTGCTGCCCCGAAGAACAGCAGTACCAGGCCAACACCGGCGACGATGACAAAGGCGTTGAAGATGCGGCCAATATGTGAGAGCGGATGAACCTCGCCGTATCCAATGGTGGTGATGGTGGTCAGCACCATGTAGAAGCCGTCGAACCACGACCAGCCTTCAATGAAATGGAATCCTGCGACGCCGATGAGGATCAAGGCTAGCAGCGCGAGGAAAAGGACCTTCAGATTGAACAGGGCCTTCACAGCAGCCATTGTGTCGCCTGGCGGCGTGCAGTGCAACAAAAAGCCCTCCCCATAGGGAAGGGCGTATAACGGAAAGGTAACGAAACGTCTAATCGCCCCCGACGTTCACCTCATCGGGCACAAGCTTCTGTACCTTGCTGTGGTGACGTCCGTAGGTGAAGTAGATGATCATCCCAATAATGAGCCAAACGATCAGGCGAATCCAGGTATCGCGTGGTAGAAAAACCATCATCAGTAAAGCGGTAGCGATACCCATAATAGGAGTGAACGGCACCCATGGCGCTTTGAAGGGACGTGGCATATCCGGCCGTCGTCTGCGCATAACCCACACTCCGGCGCACACGATAACGAAAGCCAACAAAGTGCCGATGCTGACTAGTTGTCCAAGAATGCCAATCGGAACCAGCGAGGCGAAGATGGCGACAAACAGGCCAACTACGATGGAAGATTTCCAAGGGGTGCGGAAGCGGGGATGAATGTCGCCCGCCCATTTCCACAGCAATCCGTCATGGGCCATGGAATAGAACACGCGAGACTGTCCCAGCAACATCACGATCATCACTGTGCTAAGCCCAGCCAAGGCGCCCGCGTTCACTATGTAGCTGCCCCACTTGACGCCGGTCTCGCGAATCGCCAGCGATACTGGCGCTCCAACATTCAGCCGGTCATAATGGACCACTCCGGTCAGGAGTCCAGACACAAGAATATAGAGTATGGTACAGACGACCAGGGAGCCGAGAATACCGATCGGCATGTCGCGCTTGGGGTTTTTGGCCTCCTGCGCTGCGGTGGAAACGGCATCGAAACCGATATAGGCAAAAAACACCACGCCAGCGGCGCGTGTGACACCTATCAGGCCCATCGGCAGAAAGGGATGCCAGTTGGCGACCGTCACCTCAGGGTGCTGCAGAGCAAAGTGGCCAGCCACACCGATGAAGGTGAGCACGGCGAAGAGCTTCACGAAGACGATGGCAGTGTTAAAGTCCGCCGATTCCTTAATCCCGATGACGAGGATGGTAGTGACCATTGCGATGGCGATAAATGCAAGCAGATTGAATACTGCCGTGGCATGAGGCAGCGTCGCCGCATCAATACCCTTCTGCTGAAACACGCTTTGCATGGTCAGCAAGGGGCGCCATTGTCCCTGATACTTAACCCATACCGCACCAGGAACGTCGCAAATCTGCGGCGGTAGATTGATGTTGTAATCCTGCAAGAACGCGATCAGGGTGGAACTCCAGCCGGAGGCCACGGTAGCGGCGCCAAATGCATATTCCAGGATGAGGTCCCAGCCGATGATCCAGGCGAAAATCTCGCCCAGCGTGGCGTAACCATAGGTGTACGCTGAACCCGCGATCGGAATCAGCGCCGCGAATTCCGCATAGCAAAGTCCCGCAAAACAGCAGGCGACTCCGGCGAGGATATAGGAGAAGACAATACCGGGTCCGGCGAACTGCGCCGCCGCAGAGCCTGTAATGACGAATATTCCTGCGCCGATAATGGCCCCAATGCCGAGCATGACGAGGTTCACTGGACCCAAGGCCCGCTTAAGACTATGCTCCCCGGTGTCTGAAGCCTCACGCATCAGCATGTCGAGGGGTTTGCGTTTCAACAGATAAGACATTTAAGGTTTGCCTCTTCTCACAACCTGCGTAGAGTCTGGATGGAGCAGACCTCCGGGTGCTGCAGAGAACAGTACTAGATGCTGCGCCACAGCGCTGCTCCGCCCGAGCAAAAAACCTCCGCTACAATTCAGTCCCAGCCTGCGGGTTGTGTTTGGACCACAGGAAATACACGGGAATTCCGAGCAGGACAATAATCAGGCCGGGCCACGTGTACTGCGGCTTGTAACGCAATAAGACTACATCAATAAACACAGCCATCAAAATATACATCGCGGGCAGCACGGGATAACCGATGGCGCGATAGGGGCGCGACTCATTCGGACGCTTTGCCCGCAAGACAAACAATCCTGCAATGGTCAGGATGTAGAAAATCAACACGGCAAAGATGATGTATTCAAGCAGCTGGCTATAGCTGCCCGAAATACACAGAATGCAAGTCCAGACGCACTGCATCAGCAGCGAGTGCGCCGGAGTGTGATACTTGGGATGCAGCTGTCCGGCGCTGCGGAAGAACAGCCCATTTCTCGCCATGGCGTAGTACACGCGGGCACCCGCCAGGATCAGTCCATTGTTGCAGCCAAAGGTTGAGATGAGTATGGCGATGGCCATGATCTCCGCGCCACCGGGGCCGAAGATCTGCTGTATCACGGCGGTGGCGACTCGGTCCTCGGGAGCGTGTTGGATGCCGGCCAGCGGCAGCACGCTCAAGTACACGAAGTTGGCCAGCACGTAGAGCAGGATTACCGTGCCTGTTCCCAAAGCCAACGCGAGCGGCAAGTTGCGCTGAGGATTGCGGACTTCGCCGGCTGTGAAGGTAACATTGTTCCACGCGTCCGCCGAGAACAGCGACCCCACTTGCGCTACCGCGATGATGGTGATCGTTCCCACCAGCGCGATGGGGCCTCCGACTCCTACCTGCACCGGATGTAGCGCGCCCCATCCCGCATTGCGCCAGAAGCTGGCGCCAAAGTTGGCTGCTATCGCCTGGGCATTGCGTCCCAGAAAGATTCCCAGCACTACTAGGCCCAGCAGCGCTGCGGTCTTGGCGAAGGTAAAGACATTCTGCACCGCCGCGCCGGTCTTCACGCCGAAGATATTCAGCACCGAGAGAAAGATCACCATCAGGATGGCAACCAGGTTCTGGGTGTTCAAGCCAACGTCCATGTTGCCCAACACCATGGGTCCGATGGGAATGGGTGGCACGTGCGCGATGTGCCAAATCCAGTGAGTCGACGATATGGAAGGGAGGAACACACCCAGGAATTTGCCGAAGGCCACTCCGACCGCGGCAATGGTTCCAGCCTGGATGACGAGGTACAGCGTCCAGCCGTAGAGAAATCCCCAAAGCGGGCCCAGCGATTCGCGGAGGTACACGTATTGCCCGCCCGCGTGCGGCATCATGGCGGCCAGCTCTCCGTAGGCCAGCGCGCCGGTGATGGTCATAAATCCGGTCACAACCCAGGCCGCGATCAGCAATACCGGCGAATCGACCAGCCGTGCGATCTCCGCTGAGACAATGAAGATGCCGGAGCCAATCATGGAGCCCATGACCAACGTGGTGGCGCTAGTCAGGCCGAGGCCCTTAACCCATTCGTTTTCGCTGGAGGCGATCGATACCGTCTTCGTTTCTGTTGCCAAGGTGCCTCGTTTTGATGAGAGAACGCTCCGCAAGAATTTACACCAAGAGGCGCAAGAATTCCTCAGCAACTTTGGTCGGGGAACTGAGCAGGTCAGAGATGACGGCTACGGAGTCGGCTCCAGCGTCCAGGACCGAGCGCGCATTAGCACGAGTGATGCCTCCGATTGCAACCAGTGGTTTCTTCGTGGCTGCACGTGCCGCCGGAATTCCGTCGAGCCCAACCACGGGATCGGGGTTCCGCTTGGATGAGGTCGCGAACACCGGACCATAGGCGATGTAGTCCGCCGAACCGGCGTCCGCCTCCCGCAATTGCTCGAGGTTATGAGTGGAGACGCCAAGAATGCGGGCGGGGCCGATCACCGTGCGCGCACCCTCACTCGACAAGTCCTCCTGGCCAACGTGTACACCTTGGTAACCGGCGGCGATGCAGATGTCGGCACGGTCATTCATGATCAGCGTGACACCATTATCCAACACCCGGCGGAGTTCACGCGCGTAGCTCAGCGTCTGGCGAGCGCTACCCGCCTTATTGCGATACTGCAGCCAGGTCACGCCACCGGCCACGAGCTCACGGGCGTAGTCCACGATGGCAGCGGTCGTGCGCAGGGGTAGTGCGAAACAGGCGACGTCGAGGATCGCATACAACTTAGGCAAGCGAACAGGCTCAGACATGACGGGGCGATTACTTCGCGGACTCCTTGGGTTGGTTGAGGAAGCGCTCCATGAACTTAGTATCGAAGTTGCCGGCGCGGAAGTCGGGATCGGCCATGATGCGGCGGTGTAGAGGAATGCTGGTATAAATACCTTCGACCACAAACATCTCAAGCGCGCGGGACATTCGCGAAATCGCTTCGGCACGGTCCCGTCCCCGCACTATCAGCTTGGCAATTAAGGAATCGTAGTAGGGCGGGATGACGCCCTCAGCATAGGCCGCAGTGTCGACGCGCACACCTGTGCCTCCGGGGATGTTGAAGGCCGTGATCTTCCCCGCCGAGGGAGTGAAGCGCTCGGGGTGCTCGGCATTAATACGGCATTCGATGGCATGACCGCGAAACGTTACAGGGTAGTTAATCACGCTGCCGAGTTTCTCTCCTGCGGCAATCAGGATCTGCGACTTCACCAGGTCAACGTCAGTGGTCATCTCGGTGACGGGGTGCTCCACTTGAATGCGAGTATTCATTTCGATGAACGACAGGTTACCGTCTTCATCCATCAGAAATTCGATGGTGCCGGCATTCATGTAGCCGATGTTACTTAGAGTTTTTACCAGGATGCCGCCAATGCGTTCTCGCAACTCGGGAGTAACTTTGACCGAGGGGGCCTCTTCCACCAGCTTTTGATGGCGGCGCTGGATGCTGCACTCGCGCTCGCCGAGGCTCATCACATTACCGTGTTCGTCCGCCAGCACTTGGAACTCGATATGGCGTGGTCGCTCGATAAACCTCTCCATGTAGAGGTCGCCGTTGCCGAATGCCGCCGCCGCCTCCGATTGCGCCGCGTTGAACAAGTTAGGCAACTCTTCTTCGCTGCGGACAATGCGCATTCCGCGTCCACCGCCGCCCGTCGAAGCCTTTACGATCAAGGGAAATCCAACGCTGCGCGCCCACTCCAGCGCCTCGTCCGCGGAGGGGATGATTCCATCCGAGCCTGGCAGAATGGGCACGCCTTGCTTCTTCATAGTGGCGCGCGCCTTTTCTTTTTCACCCATCAGGCGCGTGACTTCAGGCGGCGGCCCGATGAATTTGATTCCGCAAGCCTGGCAAACTTCGGCAAAGTTGGCATTCTCACTGAGCAGGCCGTAGCCGGGATGGATGGCTTCAACATTGGCGATTTCAGCGGCGCTGATCACTGCAGGAATGTTGAGGTAGCTATCGTGGAGACGTGGCGGACCGATGCAGATGGCTTCGTCGGCGAATCGCACATGCAGCGAGTTACGGTCGGCCTCGCTGTAGATGGCAACCGCTTTGATGCCCAACTCCTTGCAGGCACAAATCACCCGCAAAGCGATTTCGCCTCGGTTCGCAATTAAGATCTTCTTAAACATGAAATAAGTGGTGCGGACATTTGCCTGGGTTATTCATGAATCTGAGAGATATTGAAGGGGGCACGGCTTCGTCGCTAAGCTTTCTTAATGCCGAAAAGCGGCATTCCGTATTCCACCGGACTTCCGTTGGGGACAAACATTTTGGCGATTACCCCCGACACATCCGCCTCAATTTCATTCATCAGCTTCATGGCTTCGATGATGCACAGTACCTGTCCCTCCTTGACCACATCGCCCACTTTGACGAAGGGAGGGGCGCCCGGCGACGGAGCTTCGTAGTAAGTTCCGACGATCGGCGACTTCAGGATAAATAAGTCGGCTTCAGAAGCCGCCGCCGAGGGCGCCGGTGCTGCCGCGATTGCTGGCTCCCCCATACTAGTGCTCGGCCCGGAAGCGGATGGAGAGGGGGCGGTAGCCGCGCTCGTGACGGTAACCATATGTGCCGGGACTGCTGCCGGCGCGACTGGTACTATCGGCGCCGGAGCGCTCGCGCCTCGCTTGACAAGCAGCTTCATATCGCCGCGTTGCAATTCGAACTCGGCGATGTCCTTCTCCACCAAGAATTCGATTAGCTCTTTGATTTCTTTCTGATTCATCGTGTTCACGTTCGGCAGGGTGACGTTAAGAGACTTTGCCTATGCGAGTTTCGCCTCTTCTGGGGCGTCTCATGCCTTCGCCCCGCCGAAGGGCGGGAAACAATCAATCCCGGCTGCGAACTTGATTACGGGAGGCATGAGGGCTGCTTTAAATCTCAATCAGTTCCTTGGTGACTGGGGTCAGCACCTCGCATCCTCTATCCGTGACTACGACCATGTCTTCGATTCGAATGCCGCCCCTACCCGGTACATAAATCCCCGGCTCGATTGTCATCACCATACCCGGCTCTAGCCGCTCGGACTGCCCCTTGCCGAGGCGTGGTGGCTCGTGAATCTCCAGGCCCAGGCCATGCCCAGTCGAATGCGTAAAGTATGGGTCCAGCTTGGCTCGGCGGAGCACCTGGCGAACGGCTTGGTCCACTTGGTCTGCCGTTTTACCCGGAACTACTTCCGCAATTCCCGCGACCTGGGCTTCCAGCACTGCTTCGTACCACCTGCGTTCTTCCCGGCTGACCCGGCCTACGTGCACAGTGCGGGTCATATCAGAACAATAGCCCCGAAGTATAACACCCGAATCCACCACCACGAATCCACGACGGGGTATTGATTGAGCAGAAGCATGCCCGTGAGGCAAAGCCCCCCGTTTTCCGGCAGCGACGATGGTCTCGAAGGACATACCATCGGCGCCAGCCTGTCGCGCAGCATATTCCAATTTTCCAGCCACATCGGACTCACGCACACCAGGCCCGATGAAAGCTTGTGCCTCTTCATAGACGGCTGCTCCCATCTGCACGGCGGCACGAATGGTCGATAACTCCTCCGGGTCTTTGATCATGCGTTGCCGCATGATAAGGCCAGACGCCGGTTCCCAGTGAATCCGCCGGTGCACCAGCATCCGCATGATCTCTGCGGAGGCGACCGTGGTGTAGTCGGCTTCGAAGCCGATCGCTGCCGAAGTTAACTTGCCGACGATTTTGGCGGCGTCCTGCAGCAGCGGACCTTTGGAAATGACCATCCGCACACCACGGACTTCCTCGCACGCCTGTTGGGTATAACGACCATCAGTGAAGAAGATGCCGCGTCCTTTGAGAAACAGCAATAGCCCATTGCTACCGGTGTAACCGCAGAGGTAGCGCAGGTTCGGCGGATGCGTGACCACAAAGCCGTCAAGGTTCTGGCCGCCTAGAGTCTGCTGGAATTTCTTTTGCCGTGATCGATAGTCCATTCGCGCCCGCAATATTCAATGCTGAGTTATTGCCAATGTTTCTGTCGTCTGCTTGCGAGCGCGGTAAATATGGTGACCACCAGGATGATGGGCGACGGCATCGGCATGGACCACGTAGCTGCCCGGCCCCGGGGACGAACCAAACGGAATCACGGGACTGGACTTCTCACCAGTGAGTACGAAGTGTTGGTATCCGAGTGTCGTTGCTCTGCCAGCACCATTCACCGCAACCACCACAACGGTGAGATCAAAATCCTGTCCGGTTTGATTGGTGACCACCGCTGACCCGGAGAGGGTGGCGCCCTCCACTTTCGGATATTGCTTCCAGTCTATGGTCAGTCCGGCGATCACCGTAATGGTCATGGCGCGCTGGACTTGTGACGGAGGCGCGCTGGAGTCAGCTACAGCGACCGTAAAGTGATACTCGCCTGCGGTGGCCGGGACGCCGGAAATCGCTCCAGAGTGCGCGTGCAGCTTAAGACCTGGAGGAAGCTCTCCGTCAACAAGATGCCACGAATATGGGGCGATTCCTCCGGTTGCGACTAAAAGGAAGTTGAAATTCCGCCCCGCGATGGCGCTCGAGGCGGGAGGCACGGTGATAACCAGTTCTGGCTGCTTCTCTCCTGTCGAGCTTTGCCCATGTGCAGGGAAAGCAGTGGCCAATGCGAGGAGCACAAGACCGCAACACGCTACAAGGTTAAGCATCGTGCGAATCATTATAGTGGCTCATTGGGATAACGACTGGTGGCGATCCACCTTATCCGCCGCAAAAAGAATTGAAAGCTCTCATCTCCCCAGGCACAGTCAGGCGAACTATTCGCGTGCGGTGTTTTCTCCCAGGCAACGAGATCGCGTGTCACTTTGTTTATCGGATAACATGAAGACGCATTCCAGATCGGCCCGCGGGTGGAATGGTAATGGCCAGGAACGACATTCGCTCCATGAAAGGTCGTCCCCTCCTAATGAGATAAGGAGGGCGACACGGATATCTTGTCTTGGGCGCCGAGCAAGCCACTGAACGAAGCCGCACAGAGGATGTAGCATACGAAACCTCCCCGTCCACCCGAAAGTGGAGTCCGAGAAGTAAATCAGCAAAAGCGGACGCCGGTGAAAGCCTGCATGAAAGTGACGCTCAGGATAGTGCGCATTACCTGGGGCGGCCTGAAGACGGCAGGGCACGCTCCTCGGGGACAACGAGGGGCGTGCGCTACCGGTAAGAGCTAATTCAGCAATCCGAACACCGCCACCCCGTTCTGGGTGCCCACGAATACCTTGCCGTTAACGATCACCGGCGTGATGAACTTGTTACCTGGTCCAAACTGATCGCGCGATCCGGCTTGGTTACTGTTGTAAAGCTCGCGCGAAAGATTGGTGGCATCGTAGGCATGCAGAACCGCCGGGTTGGTGTTTTCGACCGCCCAGACGATCCCATTGGAAGTTTGATTGGCGGATACGCTGGGTGTGGTACCCGGATAGGCGAAAGACGTTGCCGTCTGCCCGATCGCGGAGGTCGAGAGTTTTGCGTTTGAAATGCCGAACGCTTGAAGGGGGCTCCCGACCGAACCGTAATACACGGTATTGTTGAAGTAGGCCGGCATAGCCCAAACTCCACCCGGAAGCGCTCCGTCGATCTCCTGGTAGATAGCGCTGTCGTCGTGGGGATTGAATTTTCCCATGTTGTCGCGATTGACGACGTAAATGTTACCGTCCTTTCCGGCGCCCACGGCTAAGTGATGTACTTGATGGCCGCTGTCGAGAAGATCGGGCAGTATCATCGCTCCTCCCGAGCCGAGATCTTCATCGGCATCTGATTCCTCCACGGTGTTGTACATGGCGAAGTAGTCGGCCACAGTAAGCTGACCGGAGAGCGAGAGCTTCACGAAGGAATTTCCATAGTCGCCATTCACGGGAAATCCGTTGGAGTTGAGTGTGGTATCGAAGGTGCCGTTGCCGTCGAGGAAGTAGAGGGCTTGGCCATCGGAAGCCAATCCGCTGCCAGCCATCCAGATTGCGCCCTCATTGCCGTTGGGGGTGACGTTCAGCACTGAAGTCTGCGCCAACGTGTGCGCATTGTAGGCCATCACCCACCCTGTGTATGGACGCTGGTCGCAATGGGAAGTGAAGGCTATGTAGATGGTGCTACCCACTTCCAGCAGGCCGGCACGTTCTGCATATTGGCCAGGAGCAAATATGATCTGCCCTCCCTGGCTGCCGTCGCCACTGCCAGGATAAGTTGCCGTGATCTCCACGGGTCCGCCGAACAACTCCGCGCCTGTCCTGAGATCCAGGGCATGAAGACGCTGGTGATAGTGACCCGAAGAGTCTTTTGACATAGCTACGAAGTAAATGGCGCCGTTTGGTCCTTGCTGGCGGTCTATCACGGGCGTTCCCGTAATTCCGATTTGGGGCGAGACTTGGCTGCAACCGTGATTATCGCTGGTGGTCTCACCGTGGCCGAGCGCCGAAACTCTCCAAAACTGCGTGCCGCTGTTGGCGCCGAAGGCATAGACACTGTCATTCTCGGTGACCACGAATACCGTGCTATCGCGAATGCCGCTGATAGTATCGGTCTGGGTATTTACGAACAGAGGTTGTGCGTCCACTTTGCCATCTACTGAGAAGAAGTTAACTTTTCCGAAGGAACTGGAATTGACATTGGAGGGCGTCAAGATCGTTTCTCGTGATGTCATGCCCTGACGCGACATGTCGTAGTGATAGGTAAGCACATCCGTGGGTAATGTCATAACTAACGGCGCCGGATCCTGGGGTGAGGATGGCGGGGACGATCCGGCGACAGCATTCGATGGTGAACTGGAAGACCAGGAAGGGCTTGTCCCTCCGCAATACAGCGCTCCCAAGCCGAGGAAGAGGAGAACAGATAACATCAGTTTTAAGTAGCTTCGCATCGGTTTACCTCGAATCGTGGACTTTTTCCTATGGTGGGGGTCTAGATGAAGCCGGTCGCCGAAAGGTTGTGTAAACTTCGTAAATAAGCGCTATAAGAGATCTAGCGCTTTAGTGCTATCTCTGGTCAGGATTCGCGGCGCGCAGCGAACTCGCCTTTGAGCAAAGTAGCTTGCATGACGAAAGGGTAGCCAAAGGACGGGGGTTGGCCATCCCGAATTAATCGGCACCGGCCGTCAAGCGGGTCGCCTTGCCAAGTTTGCGCGGCCGAAGCGCCTCGTTTCTGAAGCTTTGGTTCTCCATCCAACCGTCGAGGACGCTCTTCTTGAACTTCCATCGGTTGCCCAGCTTGAACGCGGGGATCATTTCCTCGGAGACGTACTTATAGAGCGTATCAGGCGAAACCCCCAAGTACTGCGATGCCTGACGTATATTCATCACTTCGCGCGCTTCGGCCAACAGGGCTCCTTCCTGGATCGTGGCTATGGTGGGGTGTGAATGTGACGCCCGCGATGGTGTTGGTCTGGTCCGGCTCGCTTTGGCGCTGCTACCGAATGGATTCCCCAATTGACCCAAGCTTGAGAGATTCGCTAATTGTTCGCCTTGCCGAGTCCTTGCCAGACCTTCCAACGCAAGTTATTGTAGGGCGATTCCAGATGTTTCACCATGCGTCAGATGTTGACCGGCACGGTACCCCGAGTGTTGGAAATGCCAATATCGGCGAGGGAACATAACGATTTGCCGATTGCCATATGGGACAGTACTGTGCAGCTGGTGACAGTTCAATTTGCCAGCATGGCTGATCAGTCAATGGGCTAGCGGCAGTGCCCTTGATCCGGCGACGTGCCACCCTCGTCGCGGTCCTCTCATCTGACCTGGAAAGGCCCTATCATTTAGGATGTTCTCGGCTAACAGGAGGCGTTGTGGTCTGTAGCACATGTGGATACGAGAATCAGATTGGGAATCGCTTTTGCGGGATGTGTGGCACCCCTCTGCCTCACCGGCCTCTCACCGCTCCGGGTGCGCAAAACACGGCCAGTCTCACGCACGCGTTAGGGGATAGCCGAGCGAGTAGTGCACGCGGGGCCTCAGATCCGACGGCTGGTAGCAGTCTGGATGTAGTGCCACAGCCAGACGTGCGCGACCAGGGTAGCATCTCCCTACCTTCGTCTGACCGCGATGATCTGCCGAGCGAGACGCCCCGATCCAGCAGGCCGCAGCGATCGGAGGTCGCTGCTCCACAATTTGACTTGGTGCCGGAAATTCCATTGGACGAGTACGTTCGGAATTTCCGCTATGTGCCGCCAAGCGATCCGGAAGAAATCACCATGCGAGGCGACACTGCGGTGTTGGAGGCCGAGCCTCCAGCTGCGTCGAATGCTACCCCGGTCCCGCCTGCGGAGACGGCAACCGAGTCAGCCGAAATAGCCCCTACCCCCCTCGCGGACGACGTGCGCGAGCGACTGGGCTTGGAGGTCACGGCCGAAGAACGAACCGACCGCCCGCGATTTCTGGATTTCAACGAGCCGACCGCTCCACCTGTGCTGGCAGATTCTAAGCCAGAAGCTTCCGCGACGCCCATCGCCGGTCCGTCGTTTCTCGGGCTAAGCGATGTGTCGCAAGAGCAGGCCGCGACCGCTGATGAACTTGCCGTCGAAGAGCCTGCGCATGGTAAATGGCGAATCTGGCTCGCTGCAGCCGTGATATTGGCACTCGGCTTTCTGGGATTGCTGGAGTGGCGGGCACAAGTGCATCAGACGAACAGCGGCCCCGTCGAAGTGATCGAGATGAAGATGCGGAACCTGACCCGCAGCAGGCCGCCGGAGAGTGCCGGCACGGAACCTGCTTTGTCCGCCGCTCCTTCTGACTCGTCCAAGCCCGAGATGCAGGTAGAGCCATCGCCTCAACCGCAGAACCAGAATCCACCGGCGAATACCACGACTGCTGCTCAAGGGACAAAGGATGTAGCGAGCGTTCCGAATACGGGTGCTGCAACGGCAACGCCCGCGAGTTCCGCGCCGGCCACGCCTTCGCCCACTGGAAATCAGCCTATCGCCGGACAGTCCACTGCCAAGCAGTTGCAAAGCCCAACGCCGAGTGCGGCGCAAACTAACGTTGGGCCTAACACGGTTGCGAAAACCTCGGCCACAACGAACCGTGATGACAAGTCAAAATTGACCGGCTCACAACCGGCTGCAGTGGCATCAGTGACCACTCGTGGCAGGGCTAAGCCATCCCCACAAGCCGCAGACGACGACCAGGAAGTAGTTGTTAAGAAAATAGTTCCTGGCACCGACGAGGTGGCCAAGGCCGACAACGCCAGTGATTCGGCAGCGGCTGCGGCATGGCTATGGAAGGCGGCTGCCAAAGGCAATCCTGCTGCGCCGGTGCGGCTCGCCGACATGTACATCAAAGGTGATGGCGTGCCTCGCAGCTGCGAACAAGCCATGGTGTTGTTGAAGACTGCTGCGGAAAAAGAAAATGCCCCGGCCCGCAACCGGCTGGCTTCGATGTATGGCTCGGGAACCTGCGTGCAACGCAACCGTGTGGAAGCTTATCGCTGGCTGAGCTCAGCGTTGGCCGCCAATCCCAATAGCGAATGGGCGCAACAGCGCCGCGACCAACTCTGGCAACAGATGACCCCCGAAGAACGCACCCTGGCAGGAAAATACAAGTAGGAAACCGCTTTTGCTACTCGTTCTTCGCCCCGGTACTATGGCCAGCCCATGGGCGTCAAAATCGGAGCCCCGACCCAAAGTCTGGTGGAACAACTATAATTGCTTGGGGTGAGGCGTTGCGTCTTGCCCGGCTCTTGAAACCACTTTTCGTTCCCCGGCATCAATCGCCAACTGGAGGAAAGAATCAGAATGGCACACGAAGTTCCTGCGCTCCCCTACGACTACTCCGCCCTAGAACCCTACATTGACACGCAAACCATGCACCTGCATCACGACAAACATCACGTAGCCTACGTAACCAACTTGAACGCCGCACTTGAGAAAGCTCCGGAGCTGAAAAAATTAAGTGCCGAAGAGCTGGTGAAGAGCCTGGAGAATGTGCCAGAGGCGATTCGCACCGCAGTACGCAACAATGCTGGCGGGCACGTGAACCACACTATGTTTTGGACAATCATGGGCCCGAACGCCGGTGGAGAGCCCAGCGGCGCTATTGCGGATGCTATCAAGAGCACCTTCGGCGACTTCAACAGCTTCAAGGAAAAGTTCAACGATGCCGGGCTCAAGCAGTTCGGCAGCGGCTGGACATGGCTGGTGCGCGACCGTGGCGGCAAGTTGCTGGTTATGGCCACGCCCAATCAGGATAGCCCGCTTAGCCAGGACTTCTCTCCCATCATGGGTAATGACGTCTGGGAGCACGCTTACTACCTGAAGTACCAGAACCGCCGCGGCGACTACCTGAAAGAATGGTGGAACGTGGTGAACTGGGCGGAAGTCAACAAGCGCTTTCAGGATAGCCAGAAGTAATCATCCGCGAATTTCCGGCGGCGAAACAGGGTGCGGCGATCGCACCCTGTTCTCACCAGGACAGCAATCTCAACTGACGGAGACATCACAAATACGGCGCATAAGAATGTCGTAGAGGTGATGGCCGGAATTGACAATCTATTTTGCAAAGCACATGGAGGGGCGAATGAAAGGTCGAATGGCCGTAGCGATGGCGGTGGGGTTATTGATTACGGCGACTCTGAGCAACGGTTCTGCTGCCGCTGACAAGAGTAGTTCCAAGCAGATTGCGCACGGCGAATATTTGGTGAAGTCCATCGGCCAGTGCGGCGATTGCCATAGCCCGATGAACGAGAAGGGCGAGTTCGTCCAAGGCAAGTGGCTGCAAGGTAAGAAACTTGATTTCGCGCCCCTGGTTCCGATGCCGGTCTGGGCCGACACTGCGCCCAACATCGCGGGATTGCCGGGATGGGACCACGAAAAAGCGGTGCAGTTCTTCATGACCGGATTGGCGCCCAATGGGCAGCCAGCACGTCCGCCGATGCCGCAATACAAGATGAATCGTGCCGACGCCGAGGCCGTGGTAGCGTACCTGGAATCGCTGAAGTAGCGCGCTCTCTTAGACGATCTCTCGCACCAGCCAGCGAGCATAGGCAGCCATGTCGATGGCGGGGGCGGTGCCTATTCTTTGTAGCCGGGTGATGAGTTCGAGGAGAAAGCACGTAGTCGCCTTGTCATGTGGGGCCGAGGAAACGCAGTTGGCCCCCTCGCAACCGAAGGTTCCATAGGCAGCGATGCAGCCGAGATCGAGCCGGCCTTGGTCCTGGTCGGCGGCGAGGATGGGCGAAAGATATTTCCCGATGGTCGCTGGTTTCCATGAGTTTTCAAAAGCTAGAAATCCCGCCAGAATAGGCTGCGGCTTTGCCGTGCGACGCCCATCGATCGTCTGTACGGGCGCGCTGGTGCGATGGAGACGGCGTACTGTCGCGACCTTCTGCTGTGCATATTTCACAAACTCCGCTTTGATCTCCTGCTTCGCTTCGAATAGGGCGTAGACGGCTTCCGCCGGCACAATGATCTCATTCTGGTGCTCGAAAATCAGTGGCGTGTACTGGCGGTCAAAGAGCACGATGTCAATCTGATCGCTGAAGTGGCCTTTGCTGTCCACGATGGTCGCTTTATCCACGGCATAGCGTTGAGGCAGATATTTCCTGAAAAGCGTAGTCCAAACAGCTTCGCTCCCGTCGCCTTTGGCAACCGGATGCCCAAGTGCCTCGCGGGCTGTTTTCAAGTCTTGCGCTACGCGTTCATGCAGGGCCTGCATGAGTCTTGGCAGCGACCAATCGACTTTAAAGGTCATCGCACAATGTCCTCCCAGGACGATGCAGCGGCTTCCCTCGCAGCTTTGGCGGCCGCGCTGACTCTTGCCTTTTCCTGTGCCGTGAGATCTTCCGAAATAATGTTGTTGGTGTTTGCCGGATCGGCGATTCTGGCTGCCGGAAAAGAGTCGCGGAGATAATCGAAGACCGTCATGACGCGCTGCGCTAGCGTCGGCTGAGGGTTGTAGGATACGAGGCCCGGCAATGCTCTCTCCGCCAGAGCGCGGATGACCGAGAGTTCAAGATAGAACGACGGGAAATCGAGCCCTTTCTGATTTCTCCAGAGCTTCACAATGCGTATCTCGTTTCCCCGTCCCGCGCCAACTACGTTCGGGCATGGGTAAGAACGTTGGTTTTGGTCCAGGTGTCGGCTTTGCGCCGGTACAGGCTGTGATCGCCCGAAAGCGCGTCCTGGCGTTTCCCCGGCACCAGATCCACGGAGTACTTCGACACGGTTATATTCAGCGAAACGTTCTGGCGCTTGGGCGAGTAGCCAGCGGATGTCAGGCAGTCGAATAGTTGGTTGTATACCTCTTTCAGGGTTTCGTTCGTATGCTCCGACAGGGATAGAAACAGGTCGATATCCGTCCCGCTGCGGACGGCAGTGCCTTTCATGAAAGAACCGCTAGGATAGACACCAAGCAGGTTGTCTCCTGCCCATTGCCGCAGGGTGGGCATTAAAGTAGTTTGGACGGCAAGTAGCGGTGAGTTTGGGCCGGCATCCACCGCTTCACGCAGAAGGATTCCGTGTAGGTACTGGTCCGCGGTCATGGTTAAAGTGAATTGTAAGCTGGGGGTGTTCTATCCGTTGTGCGTTGTGTCACAGAGCCTGCCCTGGGCGCAGTCGAAGGCCCGCAGGGCCGTCTTTTGCACCGCACCCAGCTTCGTTCCCTGATCACGACCAAAGCAAATCGGCGGTTCTGGACCGTCTGACAGGTAAGCAGCTGCCCTTTTCCTGAAGCGCGAGACAAACCCTGCACATCCTAAACCTAGTAAGGAGAAAATTCCATGAAGATTGCAGTTACCACTCCTACGGGCCACATCGGCAGCAAACTCGCCAACATACTTCTTGACCGCAAGTCGGATGTCACGCTGATAGCCCGACATCCCGAAAAAGTGAAAGATCTAGCCAGCCGCGGTGCAAAGGTCATCGCCGGTGAGCACAGCGATCCCGCGGTTGTTGAGCAGGCGGTGCGTGGCGCCGACGCGCTGTTCTGGCTGACGCCTTCGGAGATGACCTCGCACGATCCGTTGGGCACGGCCCGCCGCATGGCCGAGGCGGGAGCCAGAGTTATCCGCATGCATCCGGAGCTGCATGTGGTTCATCTCTCGAGTGCAGGAGCATTCCTGCCGAGTGGCACAGGGCCGATTGTTGGACACTACGAGACGGAAGAGAAGTTCCGCGCTGCCGGGAAGAACATCGTCTCGCTGCGCCCAAACGAGTTCATGGAGAACGTGTTTTTCTCGCTGCCGACGATCATCGGACAAGACAGCATCTACACTTCGCTCCCGGGATCCGTGAAAGCGCCGATCATTGCCACGCAGGACATCGCTGAGGTTGCCGCTGAGTTTCTGCTCAAACCGATCGACGGCCATCACGTGGTCGATATCGTGGGCCCGCAGGAGATTTCGTTGGACGAGTGGGCTCGCATCGCCGGACAGGCCATCGGGAAACAAATCCGCGTGGTCACCGTCCCGGGCGACAAGTTGAAGGCCGCAATGAGCCAGAGCGGAATGTCGCCGGAGATGGCAGCGCTGCTGGTTGAAATGGAAGAGGCAATCCCCAAAATCCAGCAATTCAAAGGCGAACAAAAACGCACCGGCAAAGTTACATTCTCGCAATTTGCCCGAGAGGTGTTCGCCCCCGCATATAAAAAAGCCGTGCAATCGGCGGCGTAGTCAGCCCGGTGCCCCAGAGCCTGCCCTGAGGCGGCCCTGAGCGCAGTCGAAGGGGTTCGCGTCCATCGTTTGGACGCTAACCTGGGGTCGGGAGTGTCGTAGCGCACTGACCCCAGGTTAGCCCAAAAGAAGGGCGAACCCGGGGCACCAGGCAGGTGGCCAGCTACTTGGGGTTGATTCCGCGGGAGCGCTCCAGCGGGGGCAAACAGCGGCTAGGCGGCATCAGCAAGCAGGGCAACTCGTTTGTGCGCTACCTGCTGGTGCAGGGCGGGCACAGCGCAGCGCGTTTGGATCCCGAGCTGAAACGTTTTTACGGCCATTGCAAGCACACTCACGCGCACGCGGGAGTGGCCAAAGTAGCGGTGGCCCGCAAGCTGGCGGTGCGATTGTACTGCATGTTGCGTGACGGCATCAGCTATGCCGAATGGCGCAGCCGCCGGCGCTCGCCGGCAGGTGAGCCCGAGTCATCCTGTGGTCGAAACTAAGACCGAACGCTTGAGTGGGCAGCCTGCCTCCCGGCCGCAGAGGGCGGGGAGATCGAAGCCGTAATCATGGGCCAACCTCCCGCAAGGGAACGGGAGGCCCGAAGAGATGGCTGGTGGGAGTGCCGGTGACGGTCCCATCGCCGGATTACAGAAGAACGAGCCGAAGATCGGATGCAAGGAAAGACAAAATCTTCTGCTAAGGAACGAAGCTCAGCTATACAGCGCTGCGCTTCGTTCCTGGCTCCATGGTGGGCGAGCCGGAAGCGGCGTCAAGGGTCGAGATGAACGCCCAAGAACGGCGCCCTTGACCCCGCTTCCGCCTCGCAGAGGATTCGTGTGCTCTTGACAACGCCGACGTCGTTATAGATGTATCCTCAGCAGTTTTCTGAACTCATGGAACAATTGCGCATGATTGCTCCGGCTGTGGGCCGCACGATTTGAGGTCCCAGTCAGGCGGAGTACGGTGACATTAGGTGTGCAGGATGGAGCGCCGGTTCAGCGGGCTTATTCATGAGCATAAGCAATTTTCGGAGCTGTCATCCTGAGCGACGAGCGCAGCGAGGAGTCGAAGGACCCCTATGACGACCCGCAAACCCAATTGTGCTGCTCACAGGGCGGCCAAATTGTGATTTCTGCGGAAATAGGGATCTTTCGAGTCTGCGCCCGCACGACCCAGCAAGAGAGGTCGGAAATTCTTTGCGGGCGCTTCGCTTGCGGGCGCTTCGCTTGATTACATAACGACGTCGGCTCCAGACTCGAGTACATTGATGGTGCAATCCGATCAAGCGGCTCAAGAAGGAGCCGACCATGTTGATTATAGGATGCGATTACCATCCCGGGTTTCAGCAAGTAGCGATCTTTGACAAACAGACGGGCGAGATCAGGCAACGGCGACTGGGGCATCCGCAGGAGGCCATGGAGTTCTACGGCGGCCTGGCTGCGGGAGCACTGGTGGGGATCGAGAGCACGGGTTTCAGTGGGTGGTTCGAGCGCCTGCTGGAAAGGCTGGGACATGAAGTATGGATGGGCGATGCCACGCAGATCCGGGCCTCGATGACCCGCAAGCAGAAGACGGATAAGCGGGATGCCGAGCACATCGTCAAGTTACTGGCGGAAGGGCGGTTTCCGCGGATCTGGGTACCGTCAGCGGCGGACCGGGATGCGCGGCAGTTGCTGATGCATCGCCACAAGCTGGTGCAGTGGCAAACCCAAGTCAAGAATCAGTTGCAGTTTCTGGCCCTGAACCAGGGACTGCAGTTGAAGTGGAGACTGTGGACGCGCAGCGGACGGCAGAAACTGGAAGCGCTGTCCTTAGCTCCGTACGCGGCGCAACGGCGGGCGAGCTTGCTGGGACTGCTGGACCAACTGGAGCAGCAGATCGCCAGCTTGGATGGGGCGGTGCTCCGCGAAGCCGAGGCGCGACCCGCAGCGGTGCGGCTGATGAGCCATCCCGGAGTAGGGCCGGTGATCAGCTTGGCCTTCGTGGTCACGCTGGGCCCGGTGGAGCGCTTTGCCGGGGCGCGGCAGGTGGCCAGCTACTTGGGGTTGATTCCGCGGGAGCGCTCCAGCGGGGGCAAACAGCGGCTAGGCGGCATCAGCAAGCAGGGCAACTCGTTTGTGCGCTACCTGCTGGTGCAGGGCGGGCACAGCGCGGCGCGTTTGGATCCCGAGCTGAAACGTTTTTACGGCCATTGCAAGCACACCCACGCGCACGCGGGAGTGGCCAAAGTAGCGGTGGCCCGCAAGCTGGCGGTGCGATTGTACTGCATGTTGCGTGACGGCATCAGCTATGCCGAATGGCGCAGCCGCCGGCGCTCGCCGGCAGGTGAGCCCGAGTCATCCTGTGGTCGAAACTAAGACCGAACGCTTGAGTGGGCAGCCTGCCTCCCGGCCGCAGAGGGCGGGGAGATCGAAGCCGTAATCATGGGCCAACCTCCCGCAAGGGAACGGGAGGCCCGAAGAGATGGCTGGTGGGAGTGCCGGTGACGGTCCCATCGCCGGATTACAGAAGAACGAGCCGAAGATCGGATGCAAGGAAAGACAAAATCTTCTGCTAAGGAACGAAGCTCAGCTATACAGCGCTGCGCTTCGTTCCTGGCTCCATGGTGGGCGAGCCGGAAGCGGCGTCAAGGGTCGAGATGAACGCCCAAGAACGGCGCCCTTGACCCCGCTTCCGCCTCGCAGAGGATTCGTGTGCTCTTGACAACGCCGACGTCGTTATAGACAGGATGACAAGACTATGAGGAGCAGCGATCGGCCCAGGTTAGCGTCCAACGGACGGGCGCGAACCCTTCGACAAGCTCAGGGCAGGCTCTGAAGGTTCGCTCTACCGCCTGAAGTCCCTCGCGGGCTAAAGCCCGCTCGGGATGGGAATAGGGAAGCCTCATCGGCACGACTGAAGTCGTGCCCTGACACGAAGCGTTTGCCATCCGAGGGCACAAAATCGGAGGGCGCGAATGTTCCGGCAGCGTGAGGACAAGGAACGCCGATGGTGCAAGAAAAACGGGACGCTCATCGCGTCCCGCCGGGGGCTGAACCCCTTTTCGAGTTGTGGACCTGTGACGCGGGCCTGAAAGCTTGCCCTGAGCCTAGCCGAAGGGACCCGCTCTACACGGTTTGTCTTAGCCGATAGCTGACGGCTGACGGCTACTAATCGTGCACGCCATCCATAAATGCCCGCAACTTCCGCGAGCGCGAGGGGTGACGCAACTTGCGCAGCGCCTTGGCCTCGATTTGGCGGATGCGTTCGCGGGTGACCGCGAACGACTGGCCGACTTCTTCCAGCGTGTGCTCGGAGCCATCCTCCAGGCCGAAGCGCATCTTGATCACCTTCTCCTCGCGGGGCGTGAGCGTGCGCAGCACCTGCGCCGTCTGCTCCTTGAGGTTGACGTTGATCACCGCTTCCGCCGGTGAGACCACGGCGCGATCTTCGATGAAATCGCCGAGATGCGAATCTTCCTCTTCGCCGATCGGGGTCTCCAGCGAAATCGGTTCCTGCGCGATTTTGAGCACCTTGCGCACCTTGGCCACCGGAATGTCCATGCGCTTGGCGATCTCTTCTGAAGTAGGCTCGCGGCCGAGTTCCTGCACCAGTTGCCGCGAAGTGCGGATCAGCTTGTTGATGGTTTCGATCATGTGCACCGGAATGCGGATGGTGCGCGCCTGATCCGCGATAGCGCGGGTGATGGCCTGTCGAATCCACCACGTCGCATAGGTCGAGAACTTATAGCCGCGGCGGTACTCGAACTTGTCCACCGCCTTCATCAGGCCGATGTTGCCCTCCTGAATCAAGTCCAGGAATTGCAAACCACGATTGGTATATTTTTTAGCGATAGACACCACCAATCGCAGATTGGCCTCGATCAGCTCCCGCTTGGCATACTCGGCATCCACGTCGCCCTGCACGATTTCGCGCTGCGTGCGCTTCAGTTCGGCGAAGTTGGCGCCGGCGTCATGTTCCATGCGCTCCAGGTCGGCGCGAATCTGCCGCGCCTGCTTGCGCAGTTCTTTCTTGGCTTCCTCGCTGCGTGTCTGTTCGACCCGCTTCTCGAAGTTCACCGCTTGCTTATCGAGCCCGCGCATACTATCGACGGTCTTGTTGACGCGATCGATCAGGCGCTTGCGCTCGGCATTGGTGAATCCTAGCCTGCGAATGACCCGCGATACCGCAACTTGCTGCCGGCCCAGCGCCCAACGGTAGCGACGGTATTCCTTAGGCCGCTTCTTCGGCGGAATATCAGACAGCCTCTCCATGAGCTGCATCGACTTCTTGTAGTGCTTGGCGAGCTCATCGATCCTACCCGTGATCTCCTTCAAACGATTGAGGACTACTTCTTCCGTGATCTCTTCTTCGTCGAAGAGCACGATTTCCTTGATCGAGCGTACGCCGCGCTTCAAATCCTCGCCAATACCAATAATTTCGTGAATGACGATCGGCGAGCGTGACAAGGCCTTCAGTACACGGAGCTGCCCGCGTTCGATACGCTTGGCGATCTCGACTTCGCCTTCGCGGGTGAGCAGCGGAACTGTGCCCATCTCCCGTAGGTACATGCGAACCGGGTCATTGGTTTTTTCCAGCGCGCCGGGCGTAAGGTCGAGTTCGACGTCCTCGCCTGCCTCTAGCTCGGCATCGAACTTCTTATCGAGAGAGCCGGGGATCTTCGGGCCTTCGAGTACGTCAATGCCTTGCGTGCCGATTGTGGTCAGCAGGTCCTCGAGGTCATCGGGCGAATGCAAGTCGCGCGGGATCAGGTCATTGACCTCGTTGTAAGTGAGGTAGCCCTTTTCTTTTCCTGCATCGATCAATTTTTTGATGTCTTCGAACTTATCTTCAAGAGCCAAAGCGGAGTTTCCTCTAAATGGCGCCAGTTGAGGGGCGCTTCTTATGCACACCACGGCGGGAACGGTCCTGCAGTACCGACATGCGCAGAAACTTTCAGATTTTATCATAGCTTGGGCCCGCCCCCAAGACTTATTTTGCGAATCACTAAACGCTAGTAACTATTCAGACGTTAACGCGCGCCACAATTCAAATTTCTGATGTGCCTCCTACATTAGATGTTAGCTGCAACGAGTTAGCTTCACCCTTTTGAATCAGTCGTTTATGGGAACCTCCGGTGCGATCCTGCCGGTCCGTGGCACTCTAGGTGACTCATTACGTGCCTTCTGCTGTGGTGCTCATGGCACGCCGGAGCTTTACCCTTTCTTGAAGTAATCTCGCGGCGGATGCCGAATCCTGCCGCCGCTCTGCCTCTTTCAACTGCACCTGAAGGTCTTCCAATTGCCGGCGGAAAACCCTGCGTCGCAACGACCGGATGGAACTCTCCAGCAACTCTGGCGTCAGCTCTTCGTGTTCATCCATCAGCACGGTCGCCAGCAGGCTGCGAGCGTCTTCCTCCATGGGCAGCGACATTGGGTCGAGGCCCTGTTCGTGTGCCCGCAACAAGGAATCAAGCAAGCTTTCCGTCGCCGTTCCGCTGTGCAATCGCTCGCGCGAAAGCGCGAAGTGTGCCTGGCGTGCCGGCTCAAAATCGAGGTCCTGACCACCGCGATCGCTTATCGGACTATGGGACAACTCCTGGCTTGCCAATGCCCGGATCAAAACGCGCTCCGCATCCGTCAATACCATCGCGCCGGGAGTATTCACTCGCGACGCGGAACGCGTGCCCGCGGCGTGACGCAGTTCCTGTCGCAGCACCGCCGATTCGATTCCCAGGCGATGCGAGATCTCATTCGCCCATTCATCACGCACGATGCGGCTGGGCACTCGCTGAATGTGCGGCAGTAGATAATTCAAGGCCCTCACTTTGCCTTCGGGAGTGCGAGCGGGGAACAACGCGCGCGAGCGTTCAATCAGGTAATCGAAGTATTTCTGGGAGTGCCTCAGCGCTTCATCGTAAGCAGCTTTGCCTTTGCGCCGGATGTATAAGTCAGGGTCGAAGCCGCTCTCCAACGTCAGCACCTTGATCTGAAAATCCTCGCTGACCAGGAGTGCCAGCGAGCGCTCAGCCGCAGCCGCGCCAGCGGTGTCGGGATCGAAGTTCACCACGATGTTCTTGCTGAATCGTCCCAGCAGTCGGGCCTGCAACTCAGTAAATGCCGTCCCGGAACTGGCGATCACGTTGCGAAAGCCCGCTGTGTACACGGAGATGCAGTCCATCTGGCCTTCAACCAGAATGGCGTACTCCAGCTTGCGAATCGGCTCCTTGGCTTTGTCGAGATTGAACAGCACCCGCGATTTCGAGTAGATCGGCGTCTCCGGCGAGTTCAGATACTTTGGGCCGGACTTCTCATCGCTCGCCAGCGTACGTCCGGTGAAGGCGATCACCTTTCCTGATTCGTTTGTGATGGGAAACATTACCCGATTGCGAAACCGGGAATACATAGTTGCCAGTTGCCGGTTGCCAGTTGTCAGTGGGACGGTTGCGTCGGAACCCTCTGGCAACTGACTGCTGGCAACTGACAACTGCTCTTTGTCCTTCCACGAGAACAGGCCTGATTCGCGCAGCAACGTATCGTCATATTGTCCGCGCAGCGCGTCGCGCAGCAGAAAGCCCGACTCAGGTGCGCACCCCATACGAAATTCGGCAATAATTTCGGGACTGATTCCGCGTGAAGCAAGATACTCGCGCGCATGAGCGGCCTCGGGACGTCGTAGTTGCTCCTGAAAGAACTTGCAGGCTCGCTCGTGGATTTCTATCAGCCCGACGCGCATGCCAGCCTGCCGCTCCTCTTCCGGCGAGGCATAGCTCATCTTGGGCAAAGGGATCTTGAGTTTTTCGGCGATGAGGCGAACCGCTTCCGGAAAGGTGATGTTCTCAATCTTCTGCACGAAGTTGAAGACGTCGCCCGAAGCTCCGCAGCCAAAGCAGTGGAAGAATTGCCGCGAGGCATGCACCGAAAACGACGGTGTTTTTTCCTGATGAAAGGGGCACAAGCCCTGGAAGTTTTGCGCTCCGCTTCTGCGCAGTGTCAGGTACTCGCCCACAATGCGGACGATGTCGGCCTGCTGCTTAACCGTGTATGCAAAATCGCCGGGGTTGGCCATGGTGTATTAGTGTGCAGGAAACGGGAGGGAGAATCCACGGCCAATCCGGTTTCTGTTGTGAATACCCTGTGGAATCCAGAAGAAAACGGTGGACACCACTCCAAGACTGGAGTCCAAAACGGCCCCTGCGCCAGTCAATTCCATACGCCGGCCTGCCGAAGCCAGAGTATATTGTTAAATCGCTGGGAGATAGGGCTGGCAAACAGAAGGGCGAGCAAAGATCATGGAGCTGTGGAAGAGACTGTTAGGTTCAAAGGCACGGCAATCAGCCGCTCCCACTCTATCGCAGCTCGAAGACATTCCCGCCCGACGGAATGCGACCGCGCCTGCCGTGGGTCGAAACTTCGAGCCGCCGTTCAAGATCGGAGACCGGATCGATGGGCGCTATGAGGTGGGTCGCATCCTGGGCGGCGGCATGGGCGTGGTGTACGTCGTCTACGATCACCAGGATCGGCATGTCTGGGCATTGAAAACGTTCCAGATTCTGGGGGTTGAGGAATCCACTCGGCAGCGCGCCCTGGAGCAGGCCTTCAAGAAAGAAGCTTCAGCCTGGATCGCTCTCGAGTCGACACCCCTACATTGTTCAGGCTCGGTGGGTGCAGGAATTTCACAAGCGGCTTTTCATCGGAATGGACTATATAGCGCCCGACGAGCGCCAGCGCAACACGCTACGGCACTATCTGGTGGGTAAACCTTTACCCGTGGAGCAAACTCTGCGCTGGGGCATCGAATTCTGCCACGGTATGGAGCACACCTTAAGCAAAGGCGTGCTGTGCCATCGCGACGTAAAGCCGGACAATATCCTGATTAGCAGCGACAGGCACGTGAAGATCACCGACTTTGGGCTGGCGGCAGCGCTGGATCGATGGGAGGCCCCCGAACCGAGCAAGGCCTTCGCTGCGGTGGTACTGGGAAAGTGTAAAGGAAGCACGCTCACCTTGATCAGGGGAGGCAAGGGACAGGTGGCAGGCACGCCCGGCTACATGGCGCCAGAGGTGCTGCGCGGAGAGGGGGCCGACATACGCTCCGACGTGTACTCGTTCGGAATCGTGATGTACCAGATGGTGACAGGCAACCCCGGTGTGCGATTGGTGAACCGATACGAGTTGGGGCCGCTGGCTCAGGTTGAAAGCGTTCTGTGGCCGGTTATCGAGCGGTGTCTGCGTGCAGAGGCGAGGTCGAGGTACCAGAATTTTGGGTTAGTGCGAGCGGACTTGGAAGGGCTGGTGAGGAAGGCAGGAGGCGCGGTACTCGCGCTGCCGAAAATCAAGGAACTCGCCGCCTGGGAATGGAACGACAAGGGCATTTCGCTGTCAACTCTGGGCCGTGCGGAAGAGGCCATCGCCTGCTTTGACCGCGCGCTGGAGATCGATCCCAGGTTTGCGTTTGCGTTGACTAACAAGGGGGGTGCACTGTTGGCCCTCGGGCGCAAAGAGGAGGCCATCGCCTGCAACGACCGGGCGCGGGAGATCGACCCCAGAAATATGGTTGCTTGGAACAACAAGGGCCATGCACTATCGGATCTGGGGCGCAAAGAGGAGGCCATCGCCTGCTATGATCGGGCGCTGGAGATCGACCCCAGATTTGCATTGGCGTGGAACAACAAAGCCAATGCGCTTTCGGATCTGGGGCGCAAGGAAGAGGCCATCGTCTGCTTTGACCGGGCGCTGGAGATCGTCCCCGGAGATGCGCCTGCGTGGGTCAGCAAGGCCAACATGCTGTCAATTTTGGGGCGCCAGGAGGAGGCCATTGCGTGCTTTGACCGGGCGCTGGAGGTCGACCCCAGATATGCGGTTGCGTGGAACAACAGGGGCAATGTGCTGTCGCAACTGGGGCGCCAGGAAGAGGCCATCGCCTGCGTTGACCGGGCGCTTGAGATTGAACCCGGAGTTGCGGGTAACTGGTACAACAAGGGCTACGCGCTGGCGGAGTTGGGCGACAAGAAGGAAGAAGCAGTCGCCTGCTACGACCGGGCGCTGGCAATCGATCCCAGATTTGCGCTTGCGTGGGCCAGCAAGGGCTATGCGCTGTCGGAGTTGGGGCGAAACGGGGAGGCCATCGTCTGCTTTGACCGGACGCTGGAAATCAACTCCAGAGATTCGCCTGCGTGGAGCAACAAGGGCGTTGCGCTGTCACGTTTGGGACGCCAGGAGGAGGCTATCGCCTGCTACGAGCGCGCGCTGGAGATTTGATCCCAGACTTGCGGCTGCGTGGGTTGCCAAAGGCGATGTGCTGTCGGCTCGGGGGCGTCTGGAAGATGCCATCGCTTGCTATGATTGGGCGGTGGAGATTGACCCGAAACGTGTGGTTGCGTGGTACAACAAGGGTGTTTCGCTCAGTCGTCTGGGGCGCACGCAAGAGGCCATCGCCTGCTATGCTCGGGCACTAGAGATTGACCCCAAAAATGCAGCTGCGTGGTACAACCAGGGCCTTTCCCTCTCAACCCTGGGGGGCCAGGAAGAGGCTATAGCCTGCTACGACCGGGTGCTGCAAATCGAACCCAGATATGCGGCCGCGTGGGCTGGTAAGGGCAATGCGCTATCGGATCTGGGGCGCAAGGAGGACGCCGTCGTCTGCTACAACCGGGCATTGGAGATCGACCCGAGAGAGGGAGGCGCATGGTGCAACAAGGGCACAGCGCTGTTGCGACTGGGGCGCAAGGAGGAAGCCATCGCCTGCTATGACCGAGCACTGGAGATCAACCCCGGTTATACAAATGCATGGGACAACAAGGGCTATGCGCTGTCGGATCTGGGGCGCCTAGAGGAGGCCGTTGTCTGTTATGACCGGGCGCTGGAAATCAACCCCATCGATGCATATGCGTGGAACAACAAGGGCAATGTGCTGTCTCAACTCGCGCGCCAAGAGGAGGCTGTCGTCTGCTTTGACCGGGTGCTGGAGATTGACCTTAGATTTGTGCTTGCGTGGCGCAACAAGGGAGATGCGCTGTTCCAACTGGGGCACCAGGAAGAGGCCATTGCCTGCTATGACCGGGCGCTGGAGATTGAGCCCAGAGATGCGCGTGTGTGGTACACCAGAGGCGTTGCACTGTCGGCGCTGGGGCGCAGGGAAGACGCCATCGCCTGCTATGACCGGGCGCTGCAGATCGACCCCGAATATGCACTTGCGTGGTTCAGCAAAGGCAACGCTCTGTCGGGTCTGGAGCGCAAGGAAGAGGCCGTCGTCTGCTATAGCCGGGCGCTGGAGATTGAGCCCAGAGATGCGCGTGTGTGGTACAACAAGGGCGATGCGCTGTCGTTACTGGGCCGCAAGCAGGAGGCCGTGGAAGCCTACCGGCGATTTATCGCTTGTGCGCCGGCATCCGACAAGCAGCACATTCAGGAGGCCGAAGAATCGATCGCCGAACTGGAAACAAGCCTAGGGAGGCCGGAGTGAACCCAAACTCGGCTGCTCTCCCTTTGAGTGAATGCAAATAAGACATGAGAATAACTTTGACCCGCTGAGTCCTCGAACTTCGGAGTCAAAGGGTGGAGTGCGACGCGGGCGTTGAGAACTACGCTCTGCTAACTATCGCGCACGCACCGCTACGCGCCGGCGGATACTTCGCCCATCAACATGATCGGAGATGTCGGTTTGTCGGAGCCCTCTTCGTTCTCTACGGTGATGGCGAAAGCCTTCGCTTCGACTCCAGCGGGCATCTTGTGATCCATCATCATGGCATTGCCGTGCTCGTCGGGTTTGAAAACCCCAGCAGCCATGGGCGCACCCTGCATCGGAATGATCCATAGCTCGTAGGCCTTGCCCACAGGTACTGGAGGCAAATTGCTCGCCATGAACATCATTCGATTCCGGGAGGGGCTGAAGATGGCGGTGCCGTTCGGCTGCTTGGGCGACTTTTGCGGATTCAGGGAAACATGGACAGCGTCGGGAGCGGTGAGCAACCGCAATTCTTCATTCAGACGGTCAAGTTGAATTGCCTGGTCCTGATTGTGACCGGCCAACTCGGCGAGCCGATCTTTCATGCCGCTGTTGCTGCGCCACAATCCAGCCAGCGCAAAGAGCAGTACGACCGCAGCCAGTGTGGGAACCCAAGCCCATCCGAGGCCGCGCCGCGGAACCGGCGCCGTTGCAGCCAAGGAAACCCCACGCGGTTCGGCGGCGATCGCTCTCATCAGGCGGTCCTTGCTACGTGCCGGCGGTTGCGGACCGCTGCTCGACAAGCCCAGTAGTCCAAGATCGCTTCGCAGCGCCTGCAATTCGCGACGGCACGCGGCGCAAGTGTCCAGGTGAGCTTCCAACTCCTGGCGCTCGCTGCCGGTCAACTCATCCAGCGCGTACAGCGCCAGGTCTTCCGCGAATTGGTCGTGTGTCTTCATTATGCAAACTTGGCCCGCAACTGCTGTAGCCCACTGCGAATGCGGGTCTTAATCGTACCCAAAGGCTCGCCCGTTTTCTCCGCTATTTCCGTGTGCGTCAGACCCTGAAAAAATGCCAGTTCCAAGGCTTGGCGCTGCTCAGGATTCATTCCGTTGAGCGCGCCCCGTACTTTTTCGATGATGAGGGCGCGCTCGGTCTCATCCCGCAGATCGGGACCGCTGGCAATGACGCAATCCTCGATGTTGGTTTCCGGCCGCCGCTTGCGCAACCCGTCGATCGAGCGGTGCCGGGCGATCACCGCCAACCACGCGGCCAGGCTTCCCCGGCTGGCATCGAAAGCATCCGGATTACGCCATAGCTGCAGGAAAACGTCCTGGAGCACATCCTCCGCGCCGGCAGCATCCTGGAGCACGCGTAGCGCCACGGCATAAACCACCTTGGAATACCGGTCGTAGAGCTCAGACATCGCATGCTGGTCTCCGGCTCGGATGCGCGCCACCAGCCGCATCTCGTCCCCCGGATCGCGAGTCAGCGCGCTCTTTTCGATCGGCTCCATTAGGTAATACGTTCCAGAAAGCCTGATAGATGTCTGTGTCTAAGCTACCTGCCCGACTAAGGTCGCAGAAAAAGAGTGTCTGGAAAAATTCTACTGTTGTAAAATCCACAAGCCGTTTGGGCCGCGTAAATGACTTAGCAAACGGAAACCACGAAAACATATCAGTAAACGCCCTCCGCGAACAACTGGCGTGATAGACATAGGTGCAATTTGGTTGTGGATTCGGCTCTCAGGGTTGAGTCAGCACCTGTTCTGTTGCGCACGAGCTTTGAGTAACGAGGGAGTGTTACTGGTGTATGGCGGTCCCGCTTGCAATTCCACACCCCGCAAGGAGACAGAGCATGAAGAGAACCCTTCTCGCCACGTTGTTAATCGCCTTTGCCGTGATCTCGGGCGCCGCATCCTACGCTGTGGCCGCCTCCCCACAACCGATAAATGCCCCCGCCGCTGGCGATTCCCTCTACACCCGGCTCGGCGGATATGACGCGCTGGTAGCCGTGACCAAAGACTTTATCGGCCGGCTGGCCACCGATCCGCAGCTCGCCAAGTTCTTCACCGGTCTGAATGACACCTCGAAAGCCAGGGTCGAGTCGCATGTAGTCGATTTTCTGTGCGTGGCGACCGGCGGCCCATGCATCTATACCGGCCAGGACATGAAGACGGCCCACACAGGTTTGCACATCACCGACGCCGACTGGAATATTTCCGCCGCGCACCTGACTGAAACCCTCAACAAGTTCAAGGTTCCGCAGAAAGAACAGGATGAAGTCATGGCTGCTATCAGCGGCTTGAAGGGCGACATCGTGGGAAGGTGACGGAAGTTGTCAGTAGCCAGTTTGCAGTTGTCGGTCGTCGTCAGTTGTCGCTAAAAACTGGCAACTGCCTACCGACTACTGGCTACTGCTTTCTTCGCTTCTGCATTTCGAGCAGCATCTCCGCACGTGTGCTTTCTGGTAAAGAACTGCGAATGGCCGGGAAAATCACCTCTTCCTCCATCTGCAGATGTGCGCGAAACATTTCATCCAGCGCCTTCGTGACGGAGCACATTTCGCCGCCCACTTTATGCAGCGTGTCAGGGTTGTCCCTCAACAGCATCAGCAACGGCAGCAGGCGTTCCAGCAGTTCATCGATCGCTTGATGCTGGTCGCTCATTGCCAGTAGCGCGTGACATATCTGCTGGTTGGCTACAGCGCGCAGGCGAGGTTGGAGGGTTTGGTCCTCATCGGCCTCATGTAATGGCAGCGAGACGCTGTAGTAACGGTGCACGCTTCCGGCTGCCTTGCGGATTTCGTCGGAAGCAGCGCCGTGTGCATGCGCCAGTTTGACGGCCACCCCGGTAAAATGACGAATGCGGTGATGACAGCCCACGAGCAAGTCGACGGCATCTTCTGGGTTGGATTTCTGGGCGGAATTCTGAGAGGCAATCTGGTTCAACATGTAATCCCATTATCGCGCAGAAAGACAGGGGCCGGGGCTAGGAATCAGGGGCTAGAGGTTCGAGGTCAGGACGAGAGAAAGCAGGGCAGGAGCCTGGTGGTCAGGGATCCGAAACAAAGGGACTTGAACAGCGGCGAGTATCGCTAATCCCTAACCCCGGCCTCACTTCTGAAACTTCATCTCCACGGTCACCTGCACCGGCACAGTCTGTCCGTTTTTCTCGGCGGGATGAAACCTCCATTTCTTAACTGTGTTCACGGCGCTCGCCTCGAAGGCATGTTCGTCGCTGTGAAGCACGCGAACCGCCTCGACACGCCCTTTGGCGTTGATGCCCACCAGCATGACGACCGTGCCGCGCTGCTCCGCATCGGCAGGCAAGTCAGGAAACTTCGGATCCGGCGCATGGGTGGCTTTCGGCGGCTTCATGCCTTTGGTGACGCGCTGAAATTGCGAGAAGGTCTGGTCGTTGGAGAAATCGGCGGGTGAAGTTGAGACAGTGGAGGAGGACTCGGGCCGTGCATTGCCGGTCTGCGCCCGAGTCGTGGCAGTAAAAAATGACAAAGAGATCGACAACGCGATCAACGTGAGAATGCGCATCCAGTTCCCTGAGTCGTGCAAAAGGTACGGCTATTCTAAATGTCCCCATTTACCAGTCCCAAAGTGGTCTGGTTGTTTTGTGCCAAGCGTTTTCGCCGCCCTTCAAGGCAATATGGGCGTACAGTATTTCCAGAAGTGCCCCTGTTGCGTCCTCTATGCGATCCATCTCAGATGTGTTGCGAAAGTGTAGGACGTTCTTAAACTTTGTGGGATAGGCCTTCAGAAACCCTGCCAAGAGCATTACAAACTCGTTCAGGCAAAGGCTCATCAACTCTTTGTTGAAGGTGATCCATAAATCTATGTCACAGCCGCCTGCACCATTTGGTTGGATCTTCAAAATGTGTGAGCCATGACTGGGATGAGCAAATTCAGATGAGAGCTTGTAATGTGGATCGTAGTATCCGGGAATAACATACTCAAAACGATCACGCATTGTGAGTTGTTGTTGTACCTTCGTTGAAACCATCGGCAGTCTGTCAAGATGCTCCGGCTCATCTGCTAAATACCGGACAGTGACGAGGCACTCCATGAGATTCCGATTCAGGCCGATGCTTTGGCTATAGAACCCCTGTTCAGCTAAGGCTAACGATCCGTGAAAAGTAAAGATTGACGAGTAGAGCCACTTTTGTGCGGCAACATTTACGCGCTGCAGGGGTGTTGTGGCTGGCTCTTCTGGCAGCCTGAGGGCGTACTGAATTAACAGAAGCGCATCTATGGCTGCGTCGAACTTGGAATACATCGGCTGGAAGAATGTACGACACTGGTTAGTTACTTCCTGGCGATGAGCGTGAATATCTGCGCTGGTGAGGTATCGCATCCCTATTTCCTATTCGGCGCCCTCGTTCAGCCCCTTCAAGTCGCATCTCCGCACTCCGAGTTTCCGCGCCTGTTTGATGAACGTCTTCCGGCCCTGTATTGTAAACTGATACTAGCCGTTTAGCCCCTCCGTTTGCCTTGTCGCACGCGGTTTTCCCCAACAGGAAGGACATTAGGTTTTGAGCAAGAGTCTTCGCAATATCGCCATCATCGCGCATGTGGACCATGGAAAGACCACCCTGGTTGACGCTATGCTGAACCAGAGCGGCACCTTCCGCGCCAATGAGACCCACGTCGAGCGCGTGATGGACTCCAACGAGTTGGAGCGCGAGCGCGGCATCACCATCCTGGCCAAGAACACCGCCATCTTTTACCACGACATCAAGATCAACATCGTGGACACGCCCGGCCACAGCGATTTCGGCGGCGAGGTCGAACGTGCGCTCAAGATGGTGGACGGCGTGATGCTGCTGGTGGACGCTAGCGAGGGCCCCTTGCCGCAAACGCGTTACGTGCTGAGCAAAGCGCTGGAAGCCAAGCTGCCGCCGATCCTGGTGATCAATAAGATTGATCGCCCCGACGCGCGCTCGCAAGAAGTGCTCAACGAAGTGTACGACCTGTTCATCGACCTGGATGCGGCGGAGGACCAGCTCGACTTTCCCGTGCTCTACACCAACGCCAGAGTTGGCACGGCCACGACCGACATAGATCGTCCCGGCGAAAATCTCCGTCCGCTGTTTGACGCGATCGTGGACACCATTCCCCTGCCGACAGGCGACGCCGACGGGCCGCTGCAAGTGTTGGTCGCTAATCTCGATTACAGCGACTATCTTGGCCGGCTCGCTATTGCGCGCGTCTTCAACGGCACGCTACGCACTGGCGAAGATGTTGCTATTGCCAAGCGCGACGGATCGATGGAGAAGACCAAGATCACCAAGCTGTTCTCCTTTTCCGGACTGAAGCGGACAGATATCGTTGCCACTGAGTTGGGTGACATCGTTGCGGTTGCCGGGGTGACTGGCATCAACATCGGCGAGACCATTACGGACATCGAGAATCCATCGCCGTTGCCGGTGACGACCATCGACGAGCCGACGATCGCGATCCAGTTCATGGTGAACACTTCGCCGTTCGCCGGACGCGAAGGACAATACGTTACCTCGCGCAATCTGCGCGATCGCCTGGAAAAAGAGCTGCTAACCAATGTTTCGCTCCGTGTGGAAGACGCCGAGAGTACCGACTCCTTCAAGGTGATGGGCCGCGGCGAGCTACAACTGGCAATTCTGATCGAGATGATGCGGCGTGAAGGATTCGAGCTGGCCGTGGGCAAGCCGGAGATCGTGACCAGGCACGTTGACGGCAAGCTGATGGAACCGGTGGAGCGGCTGACCATCGACGTGCCCGAATCGTTTGTCGGTGTGGTGATCGAGAAGTTAGGCGCGCGCAAGGCGCAGATGCAGAAGATGCACAACCACGGCTACGGGCGGGTGCGCATGGAATTCGTCATTCCCAGCCGCGGCTTGATCGGCCTGCGCAGCGAGCTGCTCACCGACACGCGCGGCACAATCGTGATGAACTCGCTGTTCGACGGCTACACCGAGTGGCAGGGCGATATCCCACATCGCGTGACCGGCACCTTGGTTGCCGACCGTGGCGGGCACACCACTGCGTACGCGCTGTGGGGCTTGCAGGAGCGTGGCGAAATGTTCGTTGGTCCGGGAGTGGAAGTTTACGAAGGCATGATCGTGGGCGAGAACTCACGCGACAACGATCTAGTGGTAAATATTGTCCGCGAAAAGAAGCTCACCAACATGCGCTCTTCCACGGCTGATGATGCCATCCGCCTGGTGCCCTTCAAGAACCTTAATCTGGAGCAGGCGATCGAGTTCATCGCTGACGATGAACTGGTCGAGGCGACGCCGAAATCGCTACGCCTGCGCAAGAAGATCCTCCAGGAGAACCGACGTCCACGGCGCAACAGCCAACCTGCCGGAGTGGAAGCTTAAGAGATATCTGCAAAGAGGTAACGCTACGGGTTTACCGCCGGATACTGCTCAAACATCTTTTCGACAGCGGTGTTGACCTGTTTCACCAGCTTCGCTTTCTGGTCGCTGAGCTTCTCGGTCGCCATGCCGCGCCACGCCAGCTTCTTCTGGCTGGCATCGATGACATCCACCACAAGCTGGCCTTTGTGAATGGTGACCGCTGTCGTGCTTCCTGGCATGAGTCCCCACATCACGAAGCCTGAGTCGAATGAAGGAATACCGCCCATGCCGCTGTATAGCGGATCGGAGTAGCTCACACTCATTTCTGAATCAACAGAGCCATACATCTTGACATAAACATCCGGATTGCTCTCCACTTTCCGCAGTCCTCGCTTCGTCAGCTCCTCTTCGATGGCGCCGGCAATCGCGAGGGCCAACGTCGGGCGGGACACTGCGTCATGATGGCCCCACGCGAACGTCTTGAACTTAGAAAAATCGAGGTTCTTGTCGTATTCGACTTTGACCTTCTGAGCTTGCACTCCTAGGGTTAGGACGCAGATCAACAGGCACCATTGCGCGAACCTCGCCCCGATGTGAGCCGGGTGCAATAACTCGGAGTAATCTCGTACTAGCACTTAGAAGCTGCTCTCCACTGCCGCCAATCGCATTTTACTCAAAGCACCGCTGTTTCATGCAGCATTTCGCCCTTCGCGAAGCGCGCCGGACTGAGCACCTCAATATTGCTCACTACGCTTGTATTGCCTTGAAGGATCAAATCCGCCAAAATCTTCCCTGTTGCAGGGGCATGCATCACGCCGTGTCCGCTGAAACCGTTTGCGCAATAGAAGCCCTGCACTTCAGGAACAGGCCCCAGAATCGCATGGTGATCGGGGGACATCTCATATAGTCCCGCCCATGCGCGTTTCGGATTTACGGCCAGGTTTTCGAAACAAGGCACACGGTCGGCCGCGCGAATTAGCACCTTCTCAATGAACGCCGGATCGAAGTCGGTCTTGTCGCCAGGGGTCTCCTCCGGATCGTTCCACGCAAGTAGGAATCCCAGGCTCTCGGGCCGGAAGTGAAAACCGTTGGTCATATCGATCACCATGGGAACAGTGTGAGAAACGCCATCGAACGGCTCGGTTGGAATCAACATGCGGCGTAGTGGTTCGACCGGCAGCTTCACTCCGGCAAGCGCCGCAGCTTGGGCTGCCCACGGACCGGCCGCGTTGACCACCACTCGCGTGCTGACTGGCCCGCGCGTGGTTTCTACGCCAGTAATCCCTTTGCCGTCACAATCGATTGCAGTGACTTCGGTCGAGCGCCAAAGCGTGGCTCCTTGCTCGCAAGCCCGAGCCGTGAATCCCACCATAACGCTGTAGGGGTCGACAAATCCATCGGTCGCGCAGAAGCTTCCGCCGAGGATGTCGTCCGCCCGCAGTTGCGGCACCATGAACAGGATCTCCTCACGCGTCAGCATTCGCGCACCCACGAGTCCCAGCGATTTTTGCAGCTGCTGGTTGGTTCGCAAGTATTGCATATGCCCCGGCCTGGTGGCGACGAACAAGTAGCCTTGAGCGCGGTATTCTGATGGATAGCCCAGGCGTTGTTCGAAATCCGAGTAGAAGGGAATGGAGTAGAGCGACATCTGTATGTTGGGTGCGGTGGCAAACTGTGCGCGCACGCCTCCCATGCTCTTTCCTGTGGAGCCTTTGCCCTGATGCGATTCGCGCTCGACGATCAGAACAGCGCGGCAACCAGCCTCTGTCAGGTGCCATGCAACGCTCGAACCTACAATGCCGCCGCCGATAATCACTACGTCCGCTATTTGCATGTGTTGCGCCTTGACCGTGCGAACATTGTAGTCCGTGGCTTACATGCATCGTCAAAACGGACAATGCAATGGTGGGCGAAATACTGTAGTCGCACCGCTTTTTACGGTTGATGATCGCCATTGTACTGGCGATCCTGTCAACTGGCGAACGACGGACACCGAAATCTAACCGTCCACCTCCGCTCCGTGAGGGTGTCTGTGGCGCCGCGATTTTTCTGCGATACTAGAGAGTACTCGCAAATCGCGAGCCAGACATCAATATCATGGACCCAGTCGCAGATCCGAAATCGGTTAAAGTCAACAAAACCACCGGCACTGGCATGGACATCGAGTGGAAGGACGGGCATCGCAGCGTTTACAGCTTTCCCTTCCTGCGCGATGCCTGCCCCTGTGCGCTGTGCGAGGAAGAACGTACCAGGGATGGACGTCAGCCTGGCGATCCGCTCAAGCCCATCGCCGGTCAGTTGCCCATATTTAAGGCGGCGGCGCGGCCGACGGAGGTCGAGCCGGTGGGCAAGTACGCCATTCGTTTCTCATGGAACGATGGCCACCAGCACGGCATCTATTCATGGCAGTACCTGCGCGAGCACTGCCCCTGTGCCGAGTGCAAAGCGCGACGCGCCATGGATGCTCCGGTTGCCAGCAGCAAACCGAACTAATTTTGAGTGCTCCCTACATTGCCGTCGTATCTCAATAATCTGAATCCGCAGCAGCGCGAAGCCGTCGAGGCCGTCAGCGGGCCGGTGCTCATCCTGGCGGGAGCGGGTAGCGGCAAAACGCGCGTCATCACCTACCGCATCGCTCACTTGATCGATGGCATTGGCGTGCCACCTGACTCCATTCTGGCGGTCACCTTCACTAACAAGGCTGCTTCTGAAATGGCCAGCCGCGTGGAGTCGCTGGTGGGTGGCCGTTCGCTGGCCAAGCCGCTGATTTCGACCTTCCACTCTTTTTGCGTACGCCTGCTGCGGCGCGAAATTGATACGCTGCAAATCGGCGGCAAAGGCTATCGAAAGGATTTCGTCATCTATGACGAGGCTGACCAGCAAAATGTAGTAAAGGCCGCCATGCGCCGGCTTGGCATCGACGACAAGCAAATGACGCCGCGCAATGTACTCGCGCGGATATCGTGGGCCAAGAACCACATGCTCGATCCCCAGGAGGTTTACCTGCAATCGGGCGACCCCAAGACCGAGCGCGTGGCCCATATCTACGAGGTGTATAAGCAGGAGCTGGCGAAGTCGAATGCCCTCGATTTCGACGATCTGCTACTGTACGCGGTGCGCGTGTTGAAAGCCTCGGGCGAGACCCGCGAGCGTTACAACCGCCGTTATCGCTACATTCAGGTTGACGAATACCAGGACACCAACCGCCCGCAATACGAACTGATGCGCATGCTCGCTGGCAGTGACCACAATGTCTGCGCTGTCGGCGACGAGGACCAGAGCATCTACTCGTGGCGCGGCGCCGACATCCGCAACATTCTGGAGTTTGAGCAGGACTTCCCCGAGGCGCGCATCATTCGCCTAGAGCAGAACTACCGTTCGACGCAGAACATTTTAGAGGCGGCCTCGGTCGTGGTATCCCACAATGTCCGGCGGAAAGGCAAGAACCTGTGGACCAGCCGCAGCGGTGGAGCGCAGATCGGATACTACGAGGCCCCGGACGGTGAGAACGAGGCACTGTTTGCGGCGGATTACATTGCCAAATACCTTCGGCAGGCGGAAAGCGAAGGCCGGGAGACGCCACGGGCCGCGGTTCTGTACCGCACCAACTCGCAATCGCGCCTGGTGGAAGAGGCCATGCGCCGCTATCAGCTTAACTACCACGTTGTGGGAGGCTTCAGCTTCTACGAGCGCGCCGAGATCAAGGACATGATCTCGTACCTTAAAGTGCTGCAAAACCCGGACGATTCGATCGCGGTGCAACGGGTGATCAACACGCCCACGCGCGGCATCGGCAAGAACACCCTGGAAACCATCGAGAGCATTGCGCTAGAGACCGGCGTTTCCACGTGGGGTGCGATCAACGAAGTACTTCGGCGAAGACTTCTGCCCCTGCGGGCCTTGACGGCGCTCAAGAGTTTTAAAGAGCTGATCGACGACGCCCGGGCCATGCACCTCGGCACATTTCGCGAGCGGGTAAGCGAAACCGCCGAAGCGACTGCCGCTGAAGACGCTCTGGTTGCGGATGAAGAAGATCTGCAGCACGACATCGATTTCTCGCCGGCGCAGTTCGAGACTGCGGAGGCCACGGAGTTTCTTCCTGAAACATTTGCGGACGCGAATGCCGACGAGAGCGCAACCGCTCCGGCAGGCGAGAAGCGGGTCGAGGGCTTTCGTGCTCCGGGCGATGCGGCATCGACGGCTGAGTTGTTGAAGTTCCTCATCGACCGCACCCGCTACATCAAGCAACTGGAAGAGGAAGATACACCCGAGGCGTTGGCCCGCATCGAGAACTTGCACGAACTGGTGAACGCGGCCATGGACTCACGCGATCGTGGCGAAACACTGAACGAGTTTCTCGACCACGCCGCGCTGGTCAGCGATGCCGACGATTACGACGAGAACTCGCGCGTCACCTTGATGACGCTGCACTCGGCCAAGGGGCTGGAATTTCCGCTGGTCGCTCTGATTGGGTTGGAGGAGGGATTGTTCCCTCATTCACGCACTCTGCTCATCCCCGACGACATCGAAGAAGAGCGGCGACTTTGCTATGTCGGAATGACCCGCGCAATGGACATGCTCATCCTCTCACGCGCGCGCTATCGGCGTCGCTACGGCACTGACATGCCCGAGCCAAGCGTAGCGTCGCGTTTTCTGGAGGAAATTCCCCAGGCGCTATTGCAGGACCTGGGATCGCCGCGACGGCCGGCCTACGCGCGGAGCGGCGATTATTCAACCGGCGGGCACTACGCTTACGAAGATGAAGATCAACGCCCGGCGCACGACGGTCGTAACACGCCGCAACGCAGCCCCTACGGCCGGCCTACATACAACTCCATCGATAACATTGCGGAGTTCTTCGCCTCGCGCGGCAAGAAGTTTTCGCGGCCCAAGGTCGAGATTCCCGCGCCGACCGGGCGTACTGGATTCAAGCCCGGACAACGCGTGCGTCATCCAAAATACGGAGAAGGGACGGTGTACAAACGCGAGGGAGACGGGGAAGATGCGAAGATTACGGTACAATTTCCTAGATTCGGTTTGAAAAAGCTTGTTGAGAAGTACGCCCAATTGGAAAAGGCGTAAGGCCGTCAGATAAAGGAACGCAGAAATTCATGGCAAATACGAAGAGTATTACCGACAAACTAGAACGCAAGAAGGTGAAGCGCACCGCGCGCAAGAAGGCCGCCCCGAAAGCGCCTCGTACCTACGCCCGCGGCTCGGCGAAGCGCAAGGTGAAGAAGCTGGCACGCGGGCAATCGAAACGCTAATTGGCTGTTATCGTCCACGAACGAAGGCTCCAGCCGGTGCACCCGGCTGGAGCTTATTTTTGCTGCGGCAAACTATTACGAAAGGGGGTGCCATACCTGCCTGGAATGGCGGTCCCCTCCGGCGACATATTCACCCTCCCCCATACAGCAGGGGAATACTCGCATTTTTCTTGTCGGCATTCTGTAACGGATCTTCAGGGATCGGCTGTGTCCGGATCGGTTGGAGGCAGGCTAGGGCGATGCAGCCGATTGTTCGGGCAGTGCGGCGCTTCAGAGGCTGTCACGAAACGCGAAAGCGCAGAGGGGACAGAGAATCTTTACTATTCCGGGGATCGGCTTTTAAGACATAAGGGTGTTACCCGCAGATGCTCCTTTGTTTTGGTTAGGAGGCCAGCGCTGCCCGGAAGGCAACTCCAGCCAGCACCTTCAGCATGCGTTTCAGGTCGTAGGCCAACGTTGCCAGGCTCATCTCGGCCTGCGCTCCCACGCCTCCGCGTAACAGAAAGCCGGATCTCCCAAGAGGCGCTAATTGGAGTGCGCCGAAGGGATGCACCACGACGCAACGGTACCTGCCCCGTATGACCGTCCGCGGGCCCGCCTCGCCGCAAGGTACCCAACCGCAACGCGCGGTGGCAGTTCGTCGTATCATCAGGATGTATGGGCGCGGGGTGCATACCGTTCCTGATGATGGCTGCATTGCTGATGCAAGCGCCGCAAGACTCCCTTGTCGCCATCCCCACTGGTAACCTTTCCATACCGGCAGAACTCACCAAGACGGTGCGCGCCGACAAAGCTCATCGTGGCGATCCGGTCGAATTCAGAACCGTGGAAGCCGTACTCGTCGGCCCGAAGCTGGTAATGCCACCTCAGACCAAGCTGTTCGGCCGAGTCGTGGGGGCTGCCTCACGTAAGGGGGACAAGCCATCGTGGCTCGTGTTGCTGGTGGAGAGGGCCGAATGGAAACAGCATAGCGTCTCCCTGCACGCCTTTATTGCCTCGCAGATAACCTTGGTGCCCGCGCCGAGCCAGGCCAGCAATTCCACAGATACAACAGTGGCGACCGGCGGTTCGCGCCGGGCGGGCCGCCTGAGTGGTCGCGTAGCTGCTCAATCTGACGCAGACCTGTCATCGTTGACCAAGCCTCCGCAAGATGCTACCGAGCAGTCGCAAGGCGATCTGCCGGCGAGACCTGGAACGCTTAACGACCTGCGGATCGTTCGAGACAAGGACGGGATGTCGTACTTGTTCTCCTCCAAGTCAGATGTGAAGCTTCCCAGCGGTACTTTGTTCATGCTGCAAAATCGCCCTGCTGCCGCGCCAGCCCAATCCTCGGTGGCAGGGCCAAACTAGCAGATCGGGCCCGATGATTTTCTCGCAGCCTAGTTTCCCAGCAAGAATTCGTTCATGTCGGGCGCGGTGGCTGCCGCCCCCGGAAAAACAGTGACCCCAGCGAGTTTGAGCATGAACCGGCAGGTGCTCTGGTGCTGGTAGACGGTCACCGGAATAAAGGACCCACTTGGGGGATATCCCGGGTTGACATTCGGGCCGACAGCGATCCAAGCAACATGCCCGCCGCCAAACTGGGTATCGCTGTCCTCTGACTCGTCGAAGGTAATAATCAAGAGCCCGCCTCCGCGGGTGTTGAAGTCAGGACTGGCGAGCAGCGGCGCAATGTTGTTTTGCAGCCAGGTATCGGCTTGAGCCAGCGTGCCGTCATGTGCATCGTCCAGCAGATCGGGCACAATGAATCCATAGTTCGGCAGGGCATGGTTGGCAATGTCGGTGGCGAGTTGCGAGAACGGCACCAGGTTCTGCTGCTGGCTGGGGCTGTCGCGAACATCCGACATGTACGACAAGGGATTGTGCCGTTCGGCATATTCTCCGGTATCGCCCCCGTCATATCCCTGATGGGGAAGTGCCTCTGAATATTCCTTCCAGGTTTTTCCCGCCGCCAATAGTTCGCGGACTACGTTGTCCACGGTTACGGTCTGGGTATAGCTGTCGTCATTGGTGATGATCTGCCCAGTCGTAAGCATGAAGTAATTGCCGATGGACGGATGGGTATTCGCATAGTATCCCTGGGCCACCGAGTAGGTAGCCGCCAGACTGTTCAGATAAGGCATCGCCGGGTTGCCGATGACGTCACTGTAGCTGTGGTTCTCTTCCATGACGATGAATACGTGGTTAACTTGTACGTCCGGACGCGTCACGGTCGGAGTGGCGGGGGTATTTTCAGGCGTGCTGCCTTGAAGCTGAGCCGCTAGAGTCGTCGCGAAGCTGAAGAGCAGTGGAACCGTTAAGGTAAGGAGCACAGATACTCTGATAGACATGTTTTCTCCTGCGTGCCCCTGTGGCTGACGACGGTACTACATACATCCAATGGGGAGCAACCCGAAGTCGACCTTAGGTTACTTTCCGATGCAGAATGAACTGAAAATCAGGTTCAGGATGTCGTCGGCGGTGGTGGCGCCAGTGATGTCATCCAAGGGGCGCAGGGCGCTGTATAGGTCGAGTAGCACCATCTCGTGCGGAGTTCTCAATGGAAGCGCCTCGGCTGCCCTGTCGAGCGCGGCAAGGGCGTCCTCCACTAATTTCCGTTGGCGCACATTGGTGAGAAAGCCGCTCTCTTGCCGGCCGCCGGAATCGCCGCCAACCTTCTCCAGAATCAGTGCGCGCAGTTGCTCGATTCCCTCTCCCGTGATCGCAGAGGTGAAGATTCCCAGCGGACCTTGCTCATCGACGGCAAGCTTTTTGATGAACGCGCGACGATCTTCTGTGTGCAAGTCGCACTTGTTGCAGACCAGAATGCGTGGGCGCTGGCGGGACTTCTCCAGCAGTTGCATGTCGGTTTCGAGATCGGCTTCGGAATACTCAGTCAGATCGAGTACTACCAATACGAGGTCCGCCTCCGCCAGTGCTTCCATCGATTTGCGAACGCCGATGCTCTCGGCTTCGTCAAGCGAGGAGCGAATGCCGGCCGTGTCCACCAGCCGCACCGGAATGCCTTCGATAGCAACCGTTTCGCTGACCAAGTCTCGCGTAGTTCCGGGCGTCGCGGTAACAATAGCTCGTTCGCGCTCGACCAGGTGATTAAACAAGCTTGACTTGCCAACATTGGGACGTCCCACGATGGCTAAAGTCAGGCCTTCGTGCACAACCTTGCCAAAGGCAAAGCTGGCCAGCAGTTCCGCCAATGGCTCGCGAATCGCGGCAATGCGTGAGATGACCTGCGCCTCGGGGATCACCGCGACATCGTCTTCGGCAAAGTCCACACCCGCTTCCATGGTGGCGATCAATTCCATCAGCTTCTGCTTGGTGGGCTGCAATCGCTTCGACAAGGCGCCTTCGAGTTGACGAGCGGCGACCTGCGCCTGGTACAGCGTTTGTGACTCGATCAAATCGCGCACCGCTTCAGCTTGGGTCAGATCAATGCGGCCATTGAGAAAAGCGCGCATGGTGAACTCGCCGGGCTCGGCCAGCCGCGCCCCCTTCGCCATCGCCATCTCGGCAACATGCCGCAGGACCACAGGCGAGCCATGACACGAAATCTCGATGACATCGTCGGTTGTATACGAGTGGGGCTTGGCAAAGAATGTGACAACCACCTCATCGATGCGCTCGCCGGTCGAAGGTTCGATCAGTTCACCAAAATGAGCGTGCCCCGCCGCGAAGTCGTGTCCGTGGGCCAGTCTCAGCAAGGGACGCGCGATAACGCGCGCCTCGGCACCAGATAGACGCACTACCCCGATGCCGCCGCGTCCGGGAGGCGTGGCAATGGCAACGATGGTGTCGTCAAGGTGCACGGAAGACATTATTCACCACAGAGGCACCGAGACACAGAGGCTTATCGCCCTTCGCTATTCGGCCGCACGAGGAATCGCAGGACTTCCTGAATAGTCCGGGTTGTCTGAACGAGACAGATGGGAGATCGTCGTTAGCGGTTCCCTCAAATTCTTTGCAAGAGGCTTACCTCTGCCGGCTGACCCTTATTGCGAAAAGCGAAGAGCGAGTAGCGAAAAGCGATCTCTACCGTCTTCTTGACAAAGGCGGCGCCGGGGGCTTGCCTTTGTAGTCCTTGGGATAAACCACGACGTGCCGCTGCAGAGCTTCACCATCGCTGTCGGTGCGCAGGTCGTCGAAATCGCGCAGTGCCAGATGAACAATGCGGCGCTCACGCGACGACATCGGAGCGAAGGCATACGGTAAGCCAGTCCGGCGAACCCGCTCAGCGGCTACATCGGCAGCCAGGCGAAGCTCCTGCAGGCGCGCGGAGCGAAAATTCTGGCAGTCGAAACTGAGCTTCTCGTGTTCGTTGGGAGCCAGGCGAAGCATCTCAAGCGCTACATGCTCGAAGGCGCGCAGCAGTTCCGCACCGTTCTCTAGCACCAGTGGACTGTCGGCGCCAGAAATTTCCACCAGAATTTCGGGGCGCTCCCACTCGCGGTCGCTGCTGACCTGGGGGTCAACGGTGATCTTATAGCGCAGATGGAAGTCACCATCGGCGAAGGTGGTGCTCAGCAGCTCGCTGATCTTTTTGGCGGCCGCGATTTTGTCATGTATCGGCATAATAAGTAGCTGGAACAAAGGCCCATAAGAAAGTCGCCCAAGGCCATCCACGCGGTCATTGAGTCTGCATAATTCTGTTCGGGTTCGGATACCCCTGAGTTGTCATCACCAACTGCCTTCAGGCCATTAAGGATCCCCTATTCTTCCCCATCCCTCGTTCCAGGCGCAAACCACGGCAAGTTGGTCGCTTTGCTATAAACCAATGTCAAAGCGAAGCGTCGATTCCGAATGCCCCCATACAATCTGAAGACCCGTATTACCCCCAACGCCCCTTACTTACTTGCCTTCTTACGGGCGCGCTTCTCCATCTCCTCGCGCATCTCCCGGCCCAGGCCGGTGCGGTTCATGATGTACTGCTGTCCGATCGCGATGAAGTTTCCTACCGTCCAGTACACGCTCAAGCCCGACGCCAGGGAATAGCTGAAGAAGCCGATCATCAGCGGCATCATCAACGTCATCATTTGCTGCTGTTTCGGGTCCATGCCCGCGTTGGGCGTCATCTTCTGCACCAGGTAGGTCGTGATGACGATCAAAACCGGAAGAATGAATAGCTTGTCGGGCGACGACAGATCGTGCAGCCAGAGGAAGGGCGCCTGCCGCAGTTCGATGCCGACTCCCAGCATGGAATAGAACGCGAACAGAAACGGCATCTGGATTATCAGCGGCAAGCATCCACCCGCCGGGTTGGCGCCTTCGCGTTTGTACAACTCTCCGATCTCGACGTTCATGTCCTTCCGCCGCGGATCGCGCATGGGATACTTCTTGTACTTGTCCTGGATGGCCTTCATCTGGGGCTGCAGCTTTTGCATCTTTAGCGCCGACTTCATGCTGGTGATACGCAACGGCAGCAGTACCAGGTTGATGATGACGGTTAGGATAATGATGGCTACGCCCCAATTGCTGGCCATGTGCTTTTGGGTCCAAAGCAGCCACAGGAAAAGCGGGCGGGCGATCAGCCTAAAGAAGCCAAAATCCACCACGTTGCGGAGGTCGGGACCGTCCATTTGCCCCGGCGCACTGTTGGAACGTATCGACTCCAAAACAGGCAGCGCTTTGGGTCCCACGAAGAACCGTTCTCGCGTGGTACCGCTGAGATCGCCCACGGCCGCACCCAGCACATCGTAGTGGTTCACGTTGTTCGGATCTGGGTTCTTTGGATCTTTTGGTACGCTGATCGTATTGTGCAGCGTGACCATGGCCGCGGTGTCAGGGTTGTCTGGCAGAAAAATGGCTGCAAAATACTGGTCTTGAGGGCCGGCCCAGTTAAAGGGGCCGCGCAAGGTGTTGCCGTTGCTGACCTTTTTCGCAACGAGGCGCTCCACCGTGTCGTTGGCCATGTAGTCGATGCGCGCGGAGGCGTACAACGGCCCAGTGCTCTGATCGCCGAACGCCGCCGGCCACATGGGATACGCCTGCACGGGCTTGCCATTCTGGGTGACGACCGTTTCTAGGGCAATCACATACGTGTCGGCGAACTGAAGAGTCTTGCGTACGGTGATGTCGCCTTGCGCGTACTCGTAGGTCAACGAGCCCGGAGCGGTGATGGAGCCGCTGGCGCTGCCTACATAGAGCGCTGAATTGATCTGGTTCCGCAGGTTCTCGTCATAGGTGTAGAGACTGAGTGGAAGCCCGAACTTCACCGCCAGCGGGTTCACCAGGTCGAGTGGATGCCCGTCTTCGTCTTTGTATTTTTTCAGCACCCACGACTTCACCTGCGCGCCGCGGTTGGTGAGAACGATGCGGTAAAGCGGGTTCTCCACGACAGTTTCGACTTCGCTACTGGCAGACTTTGTAACTGCAGGGCTCGTGGCCGGCTTGCCGGCGCCATGCCCTTTGGAGACAGCCTCGGCCGGCGTGCTTGCGGCCTCGGGCTGGGATGGCGATGCGGGCGCGGAGGCGTTGGACTGCGAAGTTTCGACCGGGTTCGGCTTTGGCTGCTGCTTAGATTTGTCCTTGAAGAGGAAAATCTGGCTGATGATGATAAGGGCAAAGGTGACGGCGAACACCATCAACATGCGGCGATCGCCGCCTGGCTCTTGCTGAGGATTTTTGTACTCGGCCAAGTTTAAGTTCCGTTCAAGGGACGAGAATTTCGGCGCAGTCCATCCGGTGATGTGTACTGGGGTTTTGCGATCGCAAGTGGCACCGGATCGCATCCCGCACGGGCGAAAGGATGACAGCGCAGCAGCCTGGCGGCGGCCAACAGGCCTCCACGAACCACGCCGTGGCACTCGACGGCCTCAATCGCATATTGCGAGCAGGTGGGAACGAAGCGGCAGGAATGCGGCAGCATGGGCGAGATGACTCGCTGATAGCACCGCAACGTGAATTTTACCGCCTGCTTCAGGTTTGTTCCCCTTTCCGGGCGCGTTGTGCGGCCAACCGCAGAGCGCGGGTCACTTCGTTTACCAGTTCCGCGAAGGGCAACTTGCCAACGCTCTTGCGCGGATTAAACACCACGTCGATGGGGCCCTCACACACCTGCGCCGACAGCCGCACCGCTTCGCGCATTCGCCGCTTGATGCGGTTGCGCTCTACCGCTTCTCCCAGCACCTTGCCCACGGTGAATCCTACACGGGGCATGTTGTCCGTCCCCGTCGCTTGCGGGCCACTGCTGCGCCGCAGAAAGAACACCGTCATGTTTCCCGTGAACTGCCGACGCCCGCCCTGGTACACCCGCTGAAAATCCGCGTGTTTCAGCAGACGTCGCGATTTTGGAAACTTGCTGCTGGCGGCGGAGGTCACATTAAGCGCTCGGCGCTGACCCGCCGGTTCTGTCTTTGCTGCGGCCGAGTCTTGCGACGACTCCCTGTTACTTCATCTGGAAAGGTCGCGATAACGCAGATTTCGGGTCCTCGGGATTAATCGCGGAAGCCAGGGCTAACCGAGACGCGCTTGCGCCCCTTGGCCCGACGGCGCGACAGCACCGCCCTGCCGCTGCTGGTCTTCATGCGAGAACGAAATCCGTGCGTCTTTGAGCGGTGACGACGGTTGGGTTGGAATGTGCGCTTGGGCATTCGAAAACTGCGCTCCTCACTAGCTAAAAATTGAACAGAGCAAACCCAAAGTATAACGGCCAGCCTGCCTTGCTGGCAAACCGATGGACTGATCGAAATGCTCTCAGGCGGAGACCTTCGACTGCTTTCCCAGCTTTCGGCAGAGGTCGCCCAGCCGCTCCTGCTCTGCTGGACTAAGAACGCCCAGGAATTCCACAATGGCGGCCGCATGTTTGGGGAAGACATCGCGCAGCAGCGTCTTACCCCTCGCCGTCAACACCACGATCAAAACGCGCTTGTCCTCGGGGCAGCTTTGCCGCCTTGCCAGACCCTGCTTCTCGAGATTGCCCACTACCATCGTCAAGTTTCCGCCAGTGGTCAAAACCTTCCGCGCGATGTCTGACAGGGACATGGGCCCCAAATGATAAAGCGCTTCCAGGACGGCGAATTGGGTCAGCGTTAAGTTCGTGCCACCGAGACTCCGGGCAGCGTAGCTGCGGGCGGAATTGGCGGCGCGCATCAACTTGACATAGGTACTGAGCTCCAGACGCTCCTGCGCTCGATTGGATTGAGTTGGGCTCAAGACTGCCTCTGTCGAAGATACTACAACATTGAAGCAATCTGCCGATGGCAGCTCATTTGCGCGATCACTTCAGGCCTGCATTTTCCGCCGCCAGCTTGGCCGTCGAACTCCAGTCCATGTCCTCCATGCCGCGGCCGATGGCGGTCAGCATGTGGTCCCGCAGCATGCTGGCGAAAGGCAGCGGAGTATCTACCGACTCGGCCGCAGCCAGGACAAGCCGAACATCTTTTAGTCCCAGCCGCAGTTTGAAGCCGGCAGGCTTATATTTTTCCTCGGCAATGATGCCGCCGTACGTCTTATAGACCGGAGCGGCAAACAGAGAATTGGTCAGGAACGCCACATAGTTATGCGGATCGATACCGTACTTGCGCGTCAGGGCAATCGCTTCTCCCAGCGACTCGATCACCGAAGCGATCAGGAAATTGCCGCTCAGCTTTACCACATTTGCCATTTCCGGCTTGTTACCCACAACGAACACGCGCTGCCCCAACGTTTCCAGTAGCGGCTTGCAGCGTTCTATGGCGGATTCGTCACCTGCCGCCACCACGAACAACTTGCCCGCCTCCGCCGCTTCAGGACGTCCAAAGACCGGAGCGGCAATGTACTGATGCTCGCGCTTGCTGTGTTCTTCGGCCAATTTCTTCGACAGCGCAACACTGACGGTACTCATCGAGATGTGCGCTGCGCCCTTTAGCAAATGTTCCAGTACTCCTCCCGAATGCAATACCGTCGATTCAACAGCAAGATCGTCGGCCAGCATGGTGGCGACGGCCTCGGCTTCTTTCACCGCCTCGCCCGCGGATTTGCCTACCTTGGCGCCCTGCGCGCGCAGTTCTTCCGCTTTCGATGAAGTTCGGTTCCACACCGTCACGTCATGGCCAGCGTGAAGCAAGTGACGAGCCATGTGGCTTCCCATATTGCCCAGCCCGATAAATGCGATTTTCATTGCGAGCCTTTCAGGTTTACTTGCAGGTTGCACAGATGCAGCGAACGCCGCTTTGGCTGCGCGGAAAAGTGATACCGCCGAGGCTACTCACAGTTTGGAGGTTGACTCAGCGGCGGCGATAGAGATCCTGCGGGCAGGCCTGCCGTTCGACCTGGCCACGCGTTTCGCCCGGATTGGTGTTGGCGTGCGTCTTTCTATACAATTTGCGGTTCCCGCCGCATTGGAGGCAAGCTGATGTCCTGGATGAGAAGTGCAATCATCGCTCTCCTGTTCACGTTGACTACGATTAGCGCCGCGCAAGCAATCCCCGAAGGCCGGCTGATGCGTTTTCCGGATGTGTACAAGGACAAAATCGCCTTTAGCTATGGAGGCGATATATGGCTGGTTGCGAAAGAGGGCGGGGTGGCACGCCGGGTCACCAGCCATCCCGGGCAAGAGCTTTTTGCCAAGTTTTCGCCCGACGGCAAGTGGATAGCTTTTACCGCCCAGTATGACGGCAACTACAACGTCTATGTCATGCCTTCCGACGGCGGTGAACCCAAACAATTGACCTTTAATCCCGGAGGCGGTCACCTCAATGAGCGCATGGGCTTTCATAACCAGGTCATCACATGGACGCCAGATGGCAAGCGCATTGTCTTTCTCACCCGCCGCGACACCTTCAACGACTGGTTCGGACGGCTATACAGCGTGAGCATTGATGGTGGACTTCCCGAGCCGCTGCCGCTCGATAAGGGTGGCTTGACCTCGTACTCGCCCGATGGTAATCGGATCGCCTACAACCGTATCTTCCGAAACTTTCGCACGTGGAAGCGTTACCAGGGCGGCATGGCGCAAGACATCACAATTTATGACCTCAAGAGCCATGCCATCGACCTTGTGCCGCACGAGGATTGGACCGACACGTTCCCAATGTGGCATGGCGACACCATCTACTTCGATTCCGATCGCGGGCCCGAACATCGCCTAAACCTATACAGTTACAACCTGAACACGCATGAGATCAAACAGCTGACGCACTTCACGGAGTTTGACGTGAACTGGCCCAGCCTTGGGCCTGACGAAATCGTATTCGAGAACGGAGGGTTCCTTTATCTCTTCGACCTCAACACACAACAGGCTCGCAAGCTCACGATTTATCTGCCTGGAGACCGTGAACAGGCCCGCCCGCATTGGGCGAACGTCAGCAAGCTGATCAGCGAGATCGATATTTCGCCCGACGGCAAGCGGGCTGTGTTCAGCGCGCGCGGCGACATCTTTACCGTCCCTGCCAAGGAGGGCAGCATCCGCAACCTGACGCGGACACCGGGAATTCGCGAGAGGTATGCAGTCTGGTCACCGGACGGACGCTGGGTGGCTTACGTCTCCGATCGCACTGGCGAAGACGAGCTTTACATGATGCCGCAGGATGGTCTTGGCCAGGAGGTCAGGATCACGTTTGACGGCAAGATGTTTCGCTCGACGCCTGTGTGGTCGCCCGACAGCCACAAGCTTGCGTTCGCCGACAAAGAGGCGCGTCTCTTTTATGTAGATATTAGCGACAAAAAGCCGATCCTCATTGATAAGGGGCTTTACGATGACATAACCGATTACCAGTGGTCTCCCGACAGCCATTGGGTTACGTACGCGAAAACATCAGACAACCGCAATCATGTGATCTATCTCTACGGCGTGGATGACCGGAAGAGCACACCGGTTACGACCAACGCCAGCGATAGCACAGCGCCCTACTTCGATCCGGAAGGCAAGTATCTTTACTTCTTCTCGAACCGCGACTTCAACGAAGTGCTGGGTGTCTATGACCTGGAGTTTGCCAACCCCAAAGCGGGGCGAGTTTATATCGTCACCTTGCGGGCCGATGAGCCTTCACCTCTTCCGGTGTTGAGCGACGAGGTGGCAACGCCGCAGGCTCCCGATGTTCTATTGCCGCCGACCCCTGGCAATCAGAAGCCACCAGAGCCGCCGCCGCAAACACCTAAGCCGAAGACGAAGCCTGCGGCGCCTCCGCAGCCGCAGAGTGCGGCCAGCGAAGAGAAGACCAAGGCCGAAATTTCCGCGGCAGAGCAGAAACCTGGAACGCGGGCGCCCCTGAAGAATTTTCGCATTGACCTGGAGGGTATCCAGAATCGGATCGTGGCGCTGCCGATTCCGCCCGGCAATCTACAAAACCTCGCTGCCGCCAAGGGTCTGATCTTCTATCTCGTGTCTCCCATCCAGGGGCTTTCCGGTCCGTTACCGGGAGAACCGCCTGCCCTTCACGCTTTCGACTTGAAGGAGCGCAAAGACCACGTGTTGCTGGAAGGCGCCGACCAGTACGCGTTGTCCTTTGACGGGAAAAAGATTCTCTATGCCGCTCCAAAGTCTGGAGGGGAAGGGTCGTCGGAAGAGAGAGATGACCCCGGTCCGCACATGTACGGCATCATCGACGCTAAGGTACCGGGTGGGGCGGACGGTCCCGGAGGCGGCGATACGAAGCCGCTGGCGAAGGTCGGCGACGGAGCCCTTAAACTCGACACGATGACCATGGAGGTGGATCCCTCCGCTGAATGGAAGCAGATCTTCAACGAGGTGTGGCGTCAGGAACGAGACTATTTCTTCGAAGCCTCAATGAATGGGGTCAACTGGGAGCAGCAGCGCGAGAAATACGCACAACTACTGCCGTATGTGGCCGATCGTCTGAGCCTGACTTACGTTCTCGGCGAAATGATCGGTGAGCTTTCCAATTCCCATACCTACGTGGGAGGAGGAGATTATCCCGACATCGACGGCGTTAATGTTGGATTGCTGGGCGCCGACTTTGCGCCCGATACCGATAGCGGAATGTACCGGATCGCTAAGATCTATCCGGGCGAGAACTGGAACGGAAACCTGCGCTCGCCACTGACCGAGCCCGGAGTATTGGTCAAAGAAGGTGACTACCTACTGGCTGTCAACGGCCGTCAACTGCGGATTCCTCAGAACCCTGACGAGTTGTTCATCAACACTGTCAATCAAGCGGTAACTCTCACCGTCAACAACAAACCAACTGTAGAGGGCTCCCACAATGTGGTAGTGAGGCCGATTCCCAACGAGATCGGTCTGCATGAACTGAACTGGACTGAGACCAACCGGCGCAAGGTGGAGCAGGCCAGCGGCGGCCGCATTGGATATGTGTACCTGCCCGACATGAGTGCAGCCGGGCTGAACGCCTTCGTCAAGCAATATTTCCCGCAGGTACGCAAAGAGGGGATGATCTTCGATGTGCGCTATAACGGTGGCGGGTTCGTCGACCAGATTATCTTCGAGCGCTTGCGCCGCGTACTTTCAGGTATGGATTCAGCGCGTAATTGGCAGCCCGACACCATTCCGCCCAACGTCTTTTATGGGCACATGGCTTGCATTACGAACCACTATGCGGCCTCCGACGGCGACTTCTTCAGCTACTACTTCAAGGTCTACAAGTTGGGTCCGCTCATCGGCGAACGAACTTGGGGCGGCGTGCGCGGAATCCGCGGCGAGATCACGCTGATGGATGGCGGGTACATCACGCGTCCGGAGTTTTCGCTGTATGGATTGGACAGCAAATGGCTGATCGAGAATCGCGGCGTGGAGCCAGACATCGTGATCGATAATCGGCCCGACCTGGTGATGGCAGGACATGATCCGCAGTTGGAAAAGGCGATCGACGTGGTGATGCAGGAGATCAATGCGCACCCGACCAAGTTGCCGCCGCGGCCGCCCGACTTGCCCGCTTACCCAGAAGGACCGGGCTTGTAGAGATCGCCGAAAAATAAGAAAGGCAGGTCCCCTGCCGACTAAAGTCGGCTCGGGATGACAAAAAATAATGCGCTTAGCGGCACGGCTGAAGCCGTGCCCTTTCAAATCACAACCGCACGCCCATTTTTTCAGCAGCCTGTCAGAGACTGTGTCCCGGGTCGCCATCCGAGTTACCGCCCGCACGAATATCACAACCGTGTGTGACCTGGAACACAGCGGCTTGGGAACCTTCTCATCTCTTATATCTACTCAGCAGCCTCAGGAAACCGTCCGGCCCAGGAACACTTGTGGAGAAGGCAGGAATGCATCGCGTCGCCAGTACCCGTAGCCATGATTGCCGGAATGGACGTGTGCGAATACAGCCATGAAAGCCTTCAAAGATGCAGGTCACCTCTTCCGTTTGGCATTGGTCTTTCTGGCGGGCGGCATATTGTTTCTGGTATTACGCGGCTTTCTCGTCCCACGCAGCTTTGGGGAGTACGGACATTATCGCGGCAATGCGATTAAAGAGATTTCAGCGCTGCCGACTTCATATGCCGGCCATCAAGTTTGCGAGACCTGCCATGCTGACGTTCTCGAAGTGAAGAGCAAGAGCGTGCATAAAGGGGTTGCCTGCGAGGCGTGCCATGGGCCGCTGGCCAAGCACGCCGATGATCCTGCCTCGGTTCAGCCGGCAAAGCTGGACACCGCCGTGCTGTGCGTCCGTTGTCACGAGGCTAACCTTGCCAAGCCGAAGAATTTTCCCCAAGTCGTCTCTGCCGAGCACTCGGGCGGGGCCCCTTGCGATACCTGCCATCAGCCGCACAGCCCGGCAATTGTTGCGGTTGCGGGAGGCAGCCAATGACCATGACTCGCCGCCAGCTGCTCATCCTGTTGCCTGCTGCCGCGGTTGCCTGGAAGAGCATTCTGGCGGGAACGCCCGAGACTTCACCCAACTACAACATGACGGAGCACTGGTGGGGCATGCTGGTGGACATCACCAAGTGCATTGGCTGCGGCAGTTGCGTGCGTGCGTGCCAGATGGAGAACCAGGTGCCGGACGGTTATTTCCGTACCTGGGTCGAACGCTACCACGTCTCCGACTGGGACATCGAAAATCCCAAGGTGGATTCGCCCGACGGCGGCAAGAACGGGTTTCCGCCGGCTACGGTAAGCGGCGGCAAGAACTTCTTCGTTCCCAAAATGTGCAATCACTGCGCTGATTCCCCCTGCACTCAGGTGTGTCCCGTGGGCGCAACATTCGTCAGTCCCGATGGCGTGGTGTTGGTGGACCAGACCTACTGCCTGGGCTGCCGCTATTGCGTGCAGGCATGTCCCTACGGCTGCCGTTTCGTCGATCCGAAGAAGAAGACTGCCCAGAAGTGTACGCTTTGCTATCACCGGATCACGAAAGGACTTACGACGGCCTGTTGCGAAAACTGTCCGACGGGCGCCCGCCAGCTTGCTGACCTAAAGAATCCCAGCGACCCGATCCATGAGTTCCTGAAGACTCATTCCGTACAAGTTCTAAAACCCTACCTGGCCACACGCGCGAAGCTGTTTTACAACGGCTTGGATGGCTCGGTGCGATAAAGGAGCTCCTGTTGCAAATTCCGGTTGAAGGCTTCATGTACCCGAACGAAGTGGAGCTCCAGTGGAGCGTGTTGATCGTGCTTTATCCGTTCATCACGGGGCTGGTGGCCGGGGCGTTCATTCTGGCGTCGCTGGAGCGAGTGTTCCGGGTGGAGGCGGTCAAGCCCACTTATCGGCTGGCATTGCTCACGGCACTGGCCTTCCTGATCGTTGCTCCCATGCCGTTGCAGTTGCATTTGGGACATCCGGAGCGTTCGTTCGAGATGTACCTGACGCCGCACGCATCTTCCGCTATGGCGATGTTTGGCTTCGTGTACCTGTGGTATCTGCTGGCTGTGCTGGTGGTTGAAATCTGGCTTGACTACCGGCGCGACATCGTCGTGATGTCCCAATGCACCACCGGTTGGAGGCGATTGCTGTATCGAGCGCTGACGCTCGGTTCAAACAACATCAGCGAGCGTTCGCTGCATATTGACGAGCGGGTAGGTTGGCTGGTCACAGTGATCGGAATCCCCTCCGCGTTTCTGCTGCATGGCTATGTCGGTTTTATTTTTGGTTCGGTGAAGGCGAACCCGTGGTGGTCTTCGCCGCTCATGCCTGTGGTGTTCCTTTTCTCCGCCATGGTTTCGGGCATCGCCATTGTGATGTTGCTATACATGCTGGTGTGCCGGGTTCGCCGGGAGCCGATCGACATGCGCTGCGTGGACACGGTGGCGAAATATTTGTTCTACACCTTCATCATCGACTTTAGTTTGGAGATGCTGGACCTGATCCACCGAATCTACGAGGCCGACGAATCCTTCCGCAGCCTCGATTTCATGGTGCACACGCGTTTGTACCTCTCGCAGGTGGTGATTCAAATTCTTTTGGGTACCGTCCTTCCGATTTTCTTGTTGGGCGCGATCCAGGTGCTGAAGCTGGCGGACAAGCAGCGCAAACGGATTTACGTAGTTGCCGGGTGCCTGACCCTGATTGGCATCTTCGCCATGCGCTGGAACGTGGTCATTGGCGGGCAGCTCTTCTCCAAGAGCTTTCTCGGCTATACCACGTACAAGATGGGCTTCGTGGCCCGCGAAGGATTATTGACGGCGATCGCGCTGACGATTCTTCCGTTTGTCATCCTGTGGGTTTTGGTGAAACTCCTTCCACCCTGGCCTGAGAAGAAATCCGCGCCAGTATTGCTCTAGACCTCGGCGGCTGAAACTATAGAAGTTGCACCTGCGACCTTAAAACACGCCTGAAGAGGGTATAGCAGCCAGCGTCGCCGCTACGCGGCACGGATAAATTTTGCACTTTTCCCGGCGTTTACGCGCGCTCTTTAGCACTTGGCCTTTAGTACTTGGCATTTGGCACCTAGCACGTAGAAGAATCTTGAGAGGCTAACGATATAGCAACAGTGTCAAGATTTGTCGCGATCGCAGAAGATAGAGACAGCGTTCAGCAATTTGTAAATGAACCTGATTCAGCAGACCGCTTGTGAAATGTCGGCTTCCAAATGCGGCGGCCTGCAGAGATTGTGTTGCAACCGTTTTCGTTTGTTCGGGGGTGGAACAGATTGCCGAAAAGCGAGCCATGCAGTGGCAACTTTTGCTTAAATGCTAGTGCCAACCCGTGCCCGCGGCCTTTCTCGCTTCCACAGCAACACCCCCATGCGAAATAGGAAATGCCGCGACACCTGAACTTTTCTGGTCCTGGCACGCGTTAGCAAACTGCGCATCTCGTCGCAAGTGTAAGCCCGCCGGACCGACGCAGGCGCGTCATGCCACGTGAGGCGGCTACGAAAGAGTGGCAATCCAAGATAAACCAGCAACAGGTGCAACCGGCTGCGGATTAGATCATTTATCAGCACTGCCTGCCGGGCTACGCGCAGCGATTCAACAGCGAACTTCACCAGCGTCTCGGGCTCAAAATGATGGGCCAGCAGCGAACAGCTTACGACATCGAATGTGCCGTCCCGAAAGGGCAGGCGCAGGGCATCACCAGCGACCGAAGCCTGACCCTCCTGTGGCAGATGTGACCACACCCGATCCAGAAGGGTCACTTCCAACCCAAGGCCGCGACCCGCGAGCAAACGTTGCGCCGCCAACGGCACGTCTCCATACCCTGCGCCCACTTCAAGTATCGAGAGATTCTGAAGCCCGCTCGCGCCAGCAACTCGGCAGAGCAACTCCGTAGTAGTGCGGACTCCGCCGAACCACTGATTAATATGTCGCAAATCCTTTAGACTTGCAGCAATCTCGGCTGCGGTGCCGAGATCGTCGTCGAGCAACTCAGGAATGACAGTTCGTCGCATTGTGAGCAAAAGTCAGATCGGCGGGCAAACTGTCCATCGAAGATGAAACACTACCACACACAATCGGTGCACCTACACACCCGAACGTGAATGATATGATAACCGTAATCCCGCATGAGCAGTTCCTCCAAACGTGTCCTGATTGTTGTCGCGATGGTTGTGCTGTGTGCTTATGCCGGCTTCCTTCTCTTCATCAACTGGGCCATGCGGCAGCCACCCGAGACCTTCGGTCGCGTGATGGCGAAAATGCCTATGCCGGCATACTTTGTCATCCCGTTCGAAACGTTCTGGACGCGCGCGCGTGCGGGCACGATTCACGTCGGTGATGCGGCTCCCGACTTTCAGTTATCGACGCTCGACCACAAGAGTGAGGTCCAGCTCTCGTCCTTCCGGGGCAAGCAGCCGGTTGTGCTGGTGTTCGGCAGCTACACTTGACCACCATTCCGGCGGGAGGTTCCTGCCCTTAACAAGCTGTATGAAGAGTACGGGAACCGAGTGGCGTTTTACGCGGTTTATATCCTGGAAGCGCACCCCAGCGACGTGTGGCAGATGCAAAGCAACGTTCGCGAGTCGGTCGTCTTCGCCAGTCCGAAGGACGAAGGAGAACGGGCGCTAGTGGCGGGTGCGTGCGTTCGCAAGCTTGGTATAAAGTTTCCGGCGATCATCGACGGCTTCGACAATCGGACCGAGATCGCCTACACCGGCTGGCCGGACCGAATATATCTGGTCGATCGTGATGGCCGAGTGGTGTTCAAAACTAAGCCCGGTCCGTTTGGCTTCAAACCCGCGGAGTTGCAGGCAGCACTCGACCAGTTGCCGAAGTCATAGTCTGCTGCCGGCAGTTTAGGGGAAGAGTTTTTCATTCGCATGGGTGGCAGTGTGAGAGCTGTGCGTCACTCAACCACCCTGCCAAGCGCAAAAGGCTCGAAAGGCCAATGGTGAAGCGTCCAAATTCACCCCTCCACGCTCACCTTCACCATTTTTTTTCCTGCCCTCAGCGTAAACTCGGTGCCCACCTTCACAGCAATCACCAACTCGGTCTTGAGTTCGCCATCGACCTTTACTGCGTTCTGCTTCACCTTGCGTAGGCCGTCGGTCACGCTGGTTGCGAGTCCCGTCCGTGCCAGCAGTTTGTCGAGCTTCACCTGAACGTGGCCGTCCGTGGTTGACGCATTGGGTGCGGCAACCTCTTCGAAGCGAACCGAGATGACCGGCAAATCCTCGGGCACCTCGTCTTTCTGAAACATGCGTGACCAATCTTGAGCCGCCTGCTCGGCCGCCTCAGGCGAGTGGAAATCGGCGACGATACGCTTGCCCAGCTCCTGCTTCAGCTTCATGGGGTGCGACTCGCCGCTCGCTACCCGTTGCTTCATGCGCTCGATCTCGGCAATACTTACGTCCGTGACGAGCTCGTAATAGCGCCACATCAACTCGTCGGAGATGGACATCACTTTGCCAAACATTTCCTGGGGTGTTTCGGTGATGCCAATGTAATTGCCGTACGACTTCGACATCTTCTGCACGCCGTCGGTGCCCTCGAGCAGCGGCGTGGTCAGGACGATCTGGGGTGGTTGTCCATAATGGCGTTGCAGCTCGCGTCCCATCAGCAGATTGAACTTCTGATCGGTGCCGCCAAGTTCGACGTCGGCCTCGAGCGCCACCGAGTCGTAACCCTGCGCGATGGGGTACAGCAGCTCGTGCATCGCGATGGGCTTCTCCTCCTCGAAGCGCTTGTGGAAGTCTTCACGCTCCAGCATCTGCGACACCGTGAACTTGGCCGCCAGCCGGATGAAGCCTTCGAATCCAAGCTTGCCCAGCCACTCGCTGTTGAAGCGCACTTCCGTTTTGTCGCGGTCGAGGATCTTGAAGACCTGCGCCTTATAGGTCTCGGCGTTCTGGTCGATTTGTTCGCGGGTGAGTGGCGGTCGCGTGGCCGAGCGGCCCGTGGGATCGCCGATAAGCCCGGTGAAGTCGCCAATGAGGAAGATGACGGTATGTCCCATGTCCTGAAAATGTTTCAGCTTGCGCATGAGCACGGTGTGGCCCAGATGCAGGTCGGGTGCAGTGGGATCGAAGCCCGCCTTCACCCTCATCGGCTTGCCGGCGGCGAGAGATTTTTCGATGCGCTCGCGCAGGTCGCTCTCGCGAATAATCTCCGCTGCGCCCTTGCGCAGGTAAGCGAGCTGCTCGTCAACCGGAGGAAAGGATCGCATAACAAGTGATTATAGGATTTTCAAAGCAGTTTCAAGTTTCCACTTTCGAGTTTCAAGCCGTCGAAGGCGCGTCTTGCAGACTGTTGACCTACTTAGCACCGATTTATCTCCGGTTGCTTGTTGCGCACAGGGGCGGTGGCGAAGATGTTTTTGCACTGCAAACTTGCGAGGTGAAACTCAAAACTGTTTCCAGACTTGAAACTTGAAACCAAAAACTCGAAACTGTGTTCATGTTCGCACGCAAGATTCGAGTCGAATACGAAGAAGGTGGCCACCGGCTCGCGTGTCCACTGAAGTGGCTGGACAGCTTCAGTATGCGCAACTTCACCAACGAGCAGGTGTTCGACGATACAATCCCCGCGGGTGACGGCGAGATGGAGATCGGCGCGCGCGTCCCTCTGGAGCGCCTGCGAACTGCGATGGAGGACTGGTTCCAGCGCAAGAGCTATCTGCCAAAAGGCGCGATCCTGGTAGTGGAAGAGCGGTGAAGCAGTGGCCGGTTGTCAGTAGCCAGTGGTCAGTGGCCAGTTGAAGTTTCTGGCCGATCTCATAGATCGGTTCGTATCACGGCACTTCCGCAGACGTGCAGCAACAGGCCGACCGCGACTCAGCTCCGGAAGCGATCTTTTTGGCAAAGGTTTTGTTCGGCATGACCAGAGTCATGTCCTGACACGAGTCAGAACGATTCATGGGAAACTTCTAGCGGATGAGCCTCATTGCTGGCAACCGACAACTGGTTACAGACAACTGAAACACCATGGGAACTCGCATATTCTTCTTCGTGATTGCCATCGGTTTGGTGGGGGCCGGCCTGTGGGCCTATCACCACGACGAACAGTTGCGTAAGAATGTTATGCAGGTCAATCCCGGAGATCCCAATGAGCTGGTGCGGGAGCTGCTCGGCGATCCCAGTAGCGAAGGGCCGTGCGGATCTCTTACCGCGGTACCTGCCGCCTGCGCTGATGAGTACGTTTACAGGTACTACTACTCAATCTTCAACCCGCAATATGAGGTGGTGTGGTTCGACCATGCAGGCAAGGTCCTGGGTGAGCAGCATGTGCAGAGGCCGTGAACCACAGCGTAGTTGGTCAATGTCAGGTAGTCATCATAGGCTCCTGTGCGAATCCCCGGGCGGAATCCAGCGGTCCTGATCAAGGCATCTCAAGTGGTTCGGAGCTTTGTCATGGTTCACAGACGTGCTATCTCATTCGTAGCGCTCCTGCTATGTACCTGCTTGCTCGCGCCGGTTCTATGGGCGCAAGGATCCGCCGCGCAGCCGGCACCGCAGCGCAAGACCAGCACACCATACACTGGCGATCTGTCCATCTTCGATTCTCCGGGACGAGATGAAAGGCTACACATCGATCGCGTGATGGATATTCTCTCCATCGTGCCGGGAAAGACGGTCGCCGACATTGGGGCAGGCTCCGGATGGTTCACGGTGCGAGCTGCCAAGAGGGTAACGCAGAGTGGAACCATTTATGCGGTTGACATTAATCCCGCAGCGGTCCGTTATATCACCGACCGGGCTCAGCAGGAACACTTGCGCAACGTGAAGACTGTGCTGAGCAAGCCTGACAATCCTGAACTGCCTGCCAACGCCATCGATGCCGTACTCTTGCTAAAGACCTACCACGAGGTTGCGAGCCCAGTCGTATTGTTGCGCAATTTGCGAACTTCGCTCAGGCCCAACGCGCGCGTGGGAGTCATCGACCGCACCGGAAATGGTGAAGACCACGGCGTACAAAAAGCAGTAGTGATTCGTGAAGCCGAACAGGCAGGCTATCGTTTGCTCGAAGAGCATGATGACCTGGTGAAGGAGGACAAGATGGACTACTTCCTGGTGTTTGAGTCCAAGTAGAGTCGGGGAATTGTCGCCTCGCAAAGCGGCATCCGCACAAGGAAGCTGCACCTATCCAGGATTCTCTAAACCCAGAACAAAGGAACGAGTCCGAGCACCGCAAGCGCCGCAAGAAGGGAGATACTCTGCATACCGGTCCTACGATCGGCAAAACCATAAGCGTAGATTCCCTTGACGAAATTATTGCTGGCTGCGGCAATCAAGACCGCTTCCGCCCCGAGTTTCAAAGGAGTGCTAGCGCCTGCGGTTTGGGTGATGCCCAAAATAAATGGATCTACGTCGGTTACGCCCATAATGGCAGCCAAAGTATTTATCCCCGCCCTTCCCAGGTAGGCCATAGCCAACTGAGTGCAAGTGATCATGGCCAGAAAGAGAAAGGCAAACAAAAACGCCGCCCGCAATTCAAGAGGATTCTTTGCTACAAACTCCCGTTTCACTTTCGCGACACTGACGTCGGATCTGCGAGACCAAGTCCACCCGCAGGCGATCGCCACACCTGCCAATACTAAGAAGGCGGGCATCAGCAGCATCATGAGTTTGGCGTTGAATAAGCCCAGCAGGGCGACCAAACGAAGATACATCACGCCGGATGCCATCAAGATGCCACCGGAAAACAGATGCGGGTGCTCCTCGTTCGCGGCCCTGCGAGCCATCACCACGGTTGTAACCGTTGACGAGTAGGCCCCTCCCAGAAGCGCAGCCAGCAGTACTCCACCCCGCCCTTTGGTCACCTTCTGCAGCACGTAGCTACCGTAGGAAATTGCGCTCACCGCCACCACAACCAGCCACGTTTTGAAGGGGTTGATGTGGAAGGAACTGAATTGGCGATTGGGCAGAATGGGTAGAATGACCGCCGATAAGAGCAGGAACTTGGCAAAAGTAAGAATTTCTTCCGCTGGGATACGGCTGGCGAGTTCCTCGAGAACGACCTTGAGCTCCAGCAGCAGCAGACTCGCTACGCTTAGCGCAGTAGCAATCCAAAAGTGACCGTAATAGACGAGCGCGCCGACCAGGTAAGTTGCGAGGCCGCACATTTCCGAGGTCACGCCGGCAGTTTCCGAACCGGCAAGTTTATGCCAGTAAGAGAGCAGGAGGAATCCGGCGACTACCAGGAATCCCAGGGTGACCGGGACCAGTTGGTTGCCGGAAAGAAGGGCCATTGAATAGCCGATCAGCCCTATGAGCGGGAACGTGCGCACTCCCCCAAAGCTGTAATGCGCAACTGCGGCTTTATGCTCTTCACGCTCCAATCCAATAAGGAAAGACAAAAAGAGCACCAGTAGGATCTGCACAGCTTCCGGCGGCAACGACCGATAGAGTTCCACTAGGCAAGCAACTCCAAACGGCTATTACATGCGTGGCCAAATGCGTTTGTAAAGAGAAACCGCCTGGCCAAACTCAGCGTGGCAGAATGCAAGGCACTCGGAGGCGCGCAATTTTCGGGCGTACCCGCACCTAGCGCAGTACTGGCGACGCCGAGAATCTGGCTTACCGTGTCGCCATCGAGCGATGTGCCAGTTCCGGTTAAGGTGAGGTTACCGATACCCGGGTTCTGGTAAAGGTTGTTGGCTCCAAAGGTGACATTTATGGTCAGCGCTCCCGTCTGCTTGGCCAATGCACCTCCTGAGGTGTCGGTAGCGTTGATAGTATTTGCGGTCAACTTACCAGATGGACCACCGCCGCCGATCCAGGTGCGCAGCGCATTCAAGCCGGTCGTGTTGGCCGTCCAGTTCGCGTAGAACTGCGGCGTAGTACCGATCGTCAAGCCCCCCGGCGAGAAGTAGGTGACATAGTTGGCGACCAGTATCTGTACAGGCACGCCGTTTGCCTTTGAATTGAACGCACCCTGCGTATAGGATCAGAAGTTCGCCTGATGCGGCACAACCACTGCAATGCAGTGTACGTATCCGAGTACCGCGCATGCTTCACCGGACTCGATCTCAGGAATTGCGGTTACTGACCCTGGAAGCTTCGAGTGCACGAGAATAGCGATGGCCGAATCGCTGCCATTTGCACCCGGCACTTCATCGCTACAAACCGCTGCATAGCTCTCATTGCTGAAAGGCTGGTTCCATGGAACTGTTACCGTGTTCGGGCTGCCCGAAACCGCAACCCTCCCCCGGCGTACGTCACTCAGATCCGAATCGGGTATTGCGATGCAATGCATCGTCCCGCTACTGAACTGAGAACCATTGATTACGCTGATCGAGCCAGGGTTCACCGCGTTAATCACACTGGTAAACTCGCCATCCCCATAGTCCTGAGTTTCCACCGTACAAACTGCCGTGTAGTTGGTATCGGCGAACGCCGGATTCCAAAGAACTGTAACGGACGATGGGGCGCCCGTGAAGGAAGCTCGGGTTTGACGAATGTCGCTTGCGTCTGAATCAGGTATCGCAATGCAGTCCAGGATCCCCGCTTGGGAATAGTCGGTGGGAACTACCTCCATTGAACCCGCTGAACGAGACGTGATCACGGGCAGCAAGAAGTCGGAGCCGGAAGGCGGTTGCTCTGCAGTGCAAACCGCCGTGTAGTTGGTGTCCGGAAAAGCTGGATTCCACCAGACCGTGAGAGTGGCGTAACCATTGGTAAACGCAACCTGGGTTGCTCGAACGTCGCCCGAGTTGGCCACGGCGGGCGCGGAGCAGGTCAAGAAAACCAAAGCGATCCAAAGTAGATGCTTCATAACAAGAATCTCCTTTTTGGGTCTCGCGCTAGTCTTAGTCTAAGTGTACTGGTCGTGACCGATCCCCTAAGCCAAGCTTGCATCTCCAAACAAAATGCGGAGTAATGTCGTTCCATTTTGGGACTCTCTGCCTTATCGGGATTACTCCTCGCCGATCTCTCCGACACTGCACAGCATTCGGAAATCTTGGCACAGCGGGAGAGTCCAAAGGGCACGGAGTGGGCAGAATTTTAGGCACAGTCGAGAATTGCGAATCCGGCGATGCCTTACAAGTTATTGGTGCGAAAGGGGGGACTCGAACCCCCACGGGTTTCCCCGCCAGATCCTAAGTCTGGTGCGTCTGCCAATTCCGCCACTCTCGCAGCCTAGTCAAACGGATGCCCGGTGATTTGAGCTACCTTGGGCAGATCAAGTCTCCGACCATCACAAGTCTAGAGGCAAACGCATAACCCTTGCAATGCCGAGCATGATTTTCCGACTAACAACAAGGCTGCGGCCAGGGTCGGCGGTTTTCCCCCGCCTACCAGTTTGAGGGCAAGGCATCGTCGAGTTCCGTGGTGAGCGCCCACTCGGTGGCCCTCCGTTGGTCGCGCGTGAGTTTCACGCCAGCGCAGGTCAGGTAAAAAGCATCATGTGCGGTTGCGCCCTCAGTGTCAATCAACGCCACCTCAATACTGCACTTCTGCTGGGCAAGGATAGAACTGATGGTGTGCAGAAGTCCGGGACGGTCCTGGGTGACGACTTCCAACAGAGTGCTGGCGGGAGAACATTCATCGTCGAAACGCAGGCAGGTCTCGACCTTGACTTTGACCGGCTTGGTGTCGGACTTGAGGCGCGATTCTAGCAAACGCTCAAGGGGAGCTTCGCCCGCCAGAATTTCAACAATCGACTTCTTGAAGCGCTCGCATTCTGGAGGATTCAGTTCCAAGGTGTGAAAACGATCTTTGAAATAGAAGCTGTCAACGATGACGCCGGCACGATTGGAGAAGGCGCTCGCCTTGGTAATGTCCATACCCCATCCGTAAAGAATGCCGGCCAGGGTAGCAAACAGGCCGGGACGATCTAGGGTAACGATAGTGAGTTCGTGCTGACCGGCAATGCGGCGCACGGCGAGCTGCGCGGGTTCGCCGCGAAGCTGCTTCGCCATCTCGAAGTGCAAAAGCACTTGTTCGGGCGAATGCGACATGAGGTAGCGTTGTGGTAGTCCGTCGAGAAATTTCAGCAGTTGCGAACGATGCTTAGGCAACAGCGCGGCGATGCGCTCGACTTGTGCACTGCACTCCTCGGCATGAAATCGTTCGCTGTCGGCGCTGCGAGTGAAGTAGTTGGCCGTGCCGGTATAGAGGCGCCAAAGGTTTTCGGCCTTCCACGGAGTGAGCGCTTCCGGATTGACAGACTTAATGTCGGCGAGTGTCAGCAGCGTCAGCATCTTCAGCCGCTCGGGCGTGCCCACCTTGCGTGCCAGCTCGCGCGCGGTCTCAGGATCGAAAATGTCGCGGCGGCGCAGCGTGGATGACATTTCCAGGTGGGTCGCAATCAACAGTCCGACGGTCTGGTCGTCTTCCTCCGGCAGACCCATGCGTGTAACCACAGCCGCAGCGAGTTGCAGACTGTTATGAACGTGGTTGGTACCTTCCATTCCCTTCCCGGTGTCGTGCAACAACAACGCCAGAAAGAGCAGTTCAGGACGCTCCAACTCCGCCAGCAGACCGGCAAAGGGTTGCAGCCATTCCACCTCGTTGGTCGCCAGTCGATGCAACTCTTCAATCGCAAGAATGCTATGTTCATCGACCGTGTAGCGATGGTAAAGGTCGCGAAGGACCAGCGAATCGATCGCCTCGAATTCCGGAATGGCAAGCGTGAGCAAGCCCAGCGAATGCATGGCTCGCAGCGCATCGGCAGCGAACGGCAGAGCGAGTATCTCGCGCAGATGTTCCCATAATCGTGCATCCTGCGGCATGGCATCGGCCAATCCGCGGCGCGCGTTGTCAAGCCGCCGCTCCGTTTCCACGCTGAGCGCGACACCATGGCGCGCCACGAAGGTGAATAACCGCAAGATCACAAAGGGATCGCGAGCGCCGACGGTTTGCTGCAGATATACACGCCCATCCACCACAGAAAACTCTTCATTGGAGGAGCGCGATCGCCAATGCTGAAACGAGCGGTACAGCGAAGAGCGCTTTCTGGGAACCTGGTCCAGCATTTGCTTCGCGTACCGATCGATCGTCCGGGTATGGCGAAAATACAAGCGCATCCACTCGGCAGAAGAAACACTCCCAGACTTGGTCGCGATTCCTCGCTTAGCCAATTCCTCCTGCGCCTCCCAGGAGACGACGTTCTCGTCGCGATGGGCGCGGTAGTGGAGGTAACAGCGGGTGGAGGTGAGGAATTCCATCGCGTCAAGAACGGTGTCGGTTTCCGAGCTCGGCTGCGGGCTGAGCTTGCCCGGCCACTTACGTTCGGATGCCAGCGCAGCGATCAGTTCCAACCACCGCGATACGTGCAGATCGCGCAGCCCGCCGGGACCGTCTTTCAGGTTTGGCTCCAGATGAAAGATGGTGTCGCCGAAGCGCAAGTGCCGCGTGCCCGTAACTTCCGCCAAGCGCTGGGTGAGGCCATCCGACTCGCGCGCTACAAGTTGTGGCAGGCTCTTTTCATGCAGGCGTTCGAACAACCTGGCATCGCCGGTTAGAAAACGGCAGTCGAGCAGCGAGACCGTGAACTCGACATTGTCATGATCGAAGTGAGCGCATTCGTCGAGCGTGCGCGTCACTGGGCTGACCCGCAGACCGGTGTCCCACATCTCCTGGCACAGGTTTCGCACCGGGTCCTTAATGCGGCCACGCATGGCGTCATTCTCAGCGAGGAACAGAAGATCGATGTCGGAATGAGGAAAAAGTGCACTGCGGCCAAAGCCGCCTAGTGCCACCAGGGTCAGACCACTGCGGACCATTGGCGAAACCTGCTGCTTCCAAAGCTGGAGAGCCAGCTGATCCACAAACTGGGTGCGGCCGTTTAGCGAGACGTGCCCCGAGCCAGTCGCTTCGAATTGTCGCTGCAGACGCTCGAACTCTTGCCGGTACGATGCACGAGGGCCGTGTTCGAGGGTAGGGGTAGACATAGTCTTCTAAAGCGACTTTCGTGTTGGTCTGTCGTTGAAGGGGCACAGCTTTAGCTGTGCCCTACAGACCGGTGAGAGGACTTGGGCTTCAGCCCCCGAGGGAATTCGATTTTGCGCCACGATGCTAAGCGCTGACTTCGGTCGCTGTGAAAGTCGAGGTCCCCCAGCGGCTAAAGCCGCGGGATTAACGATGCATGGATGGCACGCCTCAAGGCGTGCCCCTTCAAGACAAGACTCTCGTCTTGTGCACACTAGTTTCAGAGGACTACTCCTCGATGGAGCCACCCTACCGTCCTGCCGCTTATTCTCACAAAGCAGACTCGCCGCGTTCTTCGTTGCGTATGCGGATCGCCTCGTCTATGCGTGAAACAAAAATCTTACCGTCGCCGATCTTGCCGGTGCGCGCGGCATTCGTGATGGCTGCAATCGCCTGATCCACCAGGCGGTCAGGCATGACGGTTTCAATCTTCACCTTGGGAAGAAGATCGACCGTGTATTCGCGGCCGCGATAGAACTCGGTATGCCCCTTCTGTCGTCCGTGACCGCGCACTTCGGTTACGGTCATGCCCTCCACTCCAATCTCCAGGAGCGCATCTTTGACGGCTTCGAACTTCGAAGGTTGAACCACTGCTTCCAGCTTCGTCATAAAGTAATCTTTAGTCGCGTGTCTCAGGGCTTAAAGAGACCGTTGCAACTTCCTGCCGTCCCTACGGGACTCGGATACATTTCCCGCTGCCACCCAGCACTCCGCCTGCGGCTTCGTGCTGGGCTAAGCTATTTCGCCCCTACGGGGCTGATTTTTCGGTCAGCAAATTTCACTGGCACATAGGAAGTCTAGTTTTCCATACACCGCTAGAGACCGGCCTCTGTCCCTCTTAAATTGCGCCAAGAGAAGGTCGCCTTCTCTAGTGATCTCTCAACCAGAACTAAGGCAGAGAAACCTCCCAGTAATAGCCTTCTTCGCCATGCTGCGTGACATCGAGCCCCTGCTCCTCCTGTTCAGCAGTGACGCGCACTCCGAGGACGAAATCGACAACCCTCAGAATGATGTAAGTGCCCACCACCGCCAGTACGATCGCCATGGCAATACCTACGATCTGATTCAACAGCTGGTGAAAGTTGCCGTCGATCATTCCCACAGCGACTGCATTGCCCTGCTCGTCTTTGAATATCGGGTTGACAAGCTTCGTGGCAAAGACGCCGGTGAGCAACGCGCCAATAGTTCCTCCCACGCCGTGTACGCCGAAGGCATCGAGGGAATCATCGTAACCTAGCCAAGCTTTAACTTTCGCGACCATCAGGTAGCACGACACTCCAGCAATCAGGCCAATCAGGAGGGCTGGCATCGGCCCAACGAATCCCGCTGCCGGGGTGATGGCCACCAATCCAGCGACACAGCCGGAGATCGCTCCCAAGGCGCTGGGTTTGCCGTTGCGAATCCACTCCGCTCCCGCCCATCCGATGGCGGCAGAAGCAGCCGCGAAGTGCGTGGCCACAAATGCGCTGGTCGCGAGGCTTCCAGCGCTGAGCGCGCTGCCTGCGTTGAAGCCGAACCAGCCCACCCACAGCAAACAGGCTCCGAGAAAACTAAGCACGACGCTATGAGGAGGCATGGACTCCTGGGGATAACCAAGTCGACGGCCGAGGTAGGTCGCACAAATGAGCGCCGAAACTCCAGATGTGATGTGGACCACGGTACCACCGGCAAAATCGAGCGTAGGAAAGCGCCCGCCGAGGTTGGCGTTCAGCAGGCCATCCTTGCCCCACACCATATGGGCCATGGGCGCGTAGACGATGAGTGACCACAGCACCATGAACAGCAGCATCGCGCTGAACTTCATCCGTTCGGCAAACGCGCCGCTGATGAGCGCTGGAGTGATGATGGCGAACATCAACTGGTAAATCATGAACGTCTGTTGCGGGATGGTCGCGGCATAGTCGGCGTCGGGTTGCGCGCTGACGCCGCGCAGAAACGCGTGACTCAATCCGCCGAGGAAGCTACTGCCGGAGGCAAAGCACAGACTGTAGGCAACGATCCCCCACAGCACGGTAATGACCGCCATCAAGGCGAAGCTCTGCATCATGGTGGCCAGCACATTCTTTTTCCGCACCAGGCCGCCGTAGAAGAGCGCCAGGCCCGGTCCGGTCATCATCAGGACCAGGGCGGCGCTTACCAACATCCACGCGTTATCGGCGGAACCTTTGGCATCGGCGATCTGCTGTTGCAATTGCGCGATGCGGTCCGCCTGCGCCACCCCGTCGTTTGCGCCTGGAGTCGCAACCGACGTCGATTGCGCGACCAGAGTGCCTGCCAACAAAATCAGCAGAACGAACGGTAGCAATCTCTGAATCAACTGCATCTATGACTCCTGTTGCGAAACTGAAATCCAGCAACTTGAAACCGCCTGACGCTGGACTAACTGTGCAACAATCCGCAGTTCAGCCCGGAGGAGCTTGAAGATAAAGAGGGCATGCCAGCGCGTGGCCGGAGATTCTCTTTAACTTTGCTCGTTGTAAGAAGTTGATACGCGGTTTCGCCGCGGATGAGAAATTCAAACTATTTATAGAGGCTATCAGTTCCGCTTATCACTGTTGTTGGGGTAGGCTTTGGGCGCCGGTTGTTGGGGTCGAGCGTCGACATCGCTCGGACCGGCGGCGAATTCCGCGATATTTCTGCACCAGAACCAAACGCGCCTCACTTGGCCGGATCTTGGAACTCCCACATCTGATACATATATTGCCGACTATGGCTTCTGTCTTGATGACGCAGGACCTCCAGCGTCCGCAAGATCTCCAGTTGGAGTGGCGAAAAGGGAACATAGCTGTGAAGCAGCTTCTGGTTCCACTTCTCTGTCATCTGAGTTTCGAGTTTCTCGAATATGTGGCCTGGCGAGATGTCGTGGGAACTGCGTACAAACCAGATATGCCGAATGTTGCCTGCATCGAGTTCGGCACGTGCTGCTGCCACCGATTCCGGCGAATCCAGCCAACGCACCTGAAAGTTCTTGGGCAAATAGTAATGGAGGGTGGTGCCGTCGAAGTTCAGGCTGTCGATCCAGACGACAGTGTCTTCGCTCCTCGAGTGTTGCACGATGTTGGTGGCGATACGCTGGTTGGGAACCAGATAGCCGGCATTCAGGAAGTCCCTCGCCTCATAATAAGTCCACAGGCCGACCAGGTTCACCGTGAAGAGAATCACGCCGAGCGCGGTGCCAGCCCGACGCTTAGTCGTGACTCCCGCCGCCAAAGCGACAAGAAACAACGGCAGCAGAAACAGCAGTCGCGCTCGCCATGGCGGGATACGACACCCAGCGGGTCGCGCCGAGAAAAGCAACGATAGCGGCGAAAAGCGCCGGCCAGAGCCAGTCGCGCCGCAGTCGCGCCCCCGAGACAAACAGCCAGAGGCACGGGACAGCCAGCACCACCGTAACCGGCAGCAGCCAGAGCGGGATCGCTTCGCCGAAGGTGAACGAGTAGGACCAGTACGCGAGCTTCAACACCTGCTCCGCCCAGACGTTGCCGGTGAGGGAGTAAACCTGGCTGTGCCGCCACTGGCCGAGCGCTCGACTGAGGGTCACCAGCCAGGGAAGATAGAGCACAGCCACAAGGGCATTGGGTAGGAGCCAGATGTTCCACGTGGAACGCCCGCTCCGCAGTCGCATTACCAGCAACAGATTTGCTCCCGCCCACATAGCAATACCCGGCAAATAATGGGTATAAAGCAGCGCCGCGAGTGCGGCCACGAATGCTGCAAGGTTTTTCGATCCGGCATCCCCTGCTAAGCGCAACAGGTACCAGATCGCCATCGATGCGAAAAGCACCTGCATGCTGTAAGACCGCGCCATACGGCTATACAGCAACAGACAGGGCGAAAAGGTCCACAGCAGCAGAAACCAATTGCGCAGGCTTTGAGGAGCATTACGGAGCCAGCGCCGGTCAACGAAGACCGTGGTCAAGATCGTAAAAAACACCGACAGAGCTCGCAGCCGCACCAATGGATCCGAGCCGATCGGCAAACGATTCCACCAATGCGCGACCAGGAAATAGAGGGGAGGATGAATATCCTCGCGGACAATCTGGATGATTCGCCCCGGAGTCTGGGCGACCGTCTCTACCGTGAAGGTCTCATCACCCCACATTGGCAGGAGCTTTAAATTGACGCCATACAATACGCATTGCAGGATGACGAACACCAGCAACGTGCGCACGCGGTATCTCCGTGCCGCGTCGGCATTCGGAGAAAGCCAAGGGTCATCCGGGCTCGTTTTCCAAGCAGAGCGTGTTCCCATCGAATGCAGAAATCTCCTCGTTATTCGTAACAATACGCGGGTCGACATGCTGGCTTGGTCATCGGCCTTGCTGAGGGTAGTGCCTACGCGCGGCAGTGACATCCTAATGCAATCGCGGTATCGTAGCTGAGCATGTCACCACGAAGGCTTGTGCAGATCTCCGACACCCCCGACTTGCCTACCATTAAGGATTACTTCGGCATGATGGCTGAAGAGCAGCGGGACGACATTCGCAGGTTGAAGCAGGAGGCCACCGGAAAGAACTCTGGCCCGCCGGAGAAGCAACCGGCCCACAAAGCGGTACCCGATCCGTGGCTAATGCACCCTATTCGCCACGCCAGGCGTTCCGCGGCAAAGTCTACCGGAAAGGCCACGGCTCGGTCCGCGTCGAAGAAAGCCTCTAAGAAAGCGGCGAAGAAGGCCCCTAGGACGGCTGCTAAGAAAGGATCGAAGAAATCGCGGCGGTAACCGCTCGCGGCAGCAATTCCGGGTCATCCAGCCCAACGATTTATTCCTTTTCGCCGCCGTCAACCCACCGGACCGCTGCGCCAATCCCTTGAGTAGCCCGACGAGAGCCATGTTTGCACTGTCTACATAGGCAAGGCTAAATCATGAAAGATTGGCCTACGTTAATCGGGAGAGATGGCCCTACCAATCTTTAAAAATCGGTATGTTTGGCTCGTGGTTTCATTCAATCCCCACCGTATCCCATTACTAGCAAAGCGCCCTACCATTCCCTAATCTCGCGGAATTGATGGCAACCGCGTTGCCTAAACAAATGCAGAAGCCGCGTGCCTGTGGGGGAATCACTCGGGACCGTTATCCAAAAGCTGCTCTCCCTGCCTGCCTTTTGTGATGGTCTGCCCTCAGCCGACTTAATCCGGCACCCGGCTGAAAAATGAAAGGAGAAGAGCGTCAGATTTTCGCAACGGCGCCGCGAGCAGGTGAGCCGAGCGTAGAAGTACGTTTATCTCTCAAGTCAAGAACAGAAACCCAACCCAACCAAAACTTGAGCGCCATCCCCCACGGCCTATGGAGACCTGGGAGCCAACATTCACCAGCATTTTAAGTCCGCCACTTCGATCGAAATTAGGAGGATAATCTCATGACCAAGGTATTTCGCTTCTTGGCAATTTGTACGATCGGTGTTGCCTTTGCAACATCGACAATCGCTTGGGCGCAGACCTATACAACGGTCGATTTCCCCGGCGCAGTACTCACCGAACTAATTGGCGGCCCCAATCCGCAGGGCACGAGCGTAGGCGGGTACACCCTAACGGCTGGTGGCGCCCTTCACGGTTTTACGGTGAGGGGAGGAGTATTTACGCCATTCGACCCTCCGGGCTCCACGTTTACGACTGCCAACTTTATCAATCCGCGCGGAGATATTGTGGGCGCCTATGTTGACGCAGGTGGCGTCAGCCACGGTTTCATTCGGAGTGGGGGGACCTACACAACGGTTGATTACCCGGGCGCGGCTGGTACCTCTCTCAGCAGCATTAACCCCTCAGGTGAAATGTCAGGCTCTACCTGTTCTGACCCTGCCTGCGGCACCTCTGGCGCTACCAACGTTACCCACGGTTTTCTAGTTTCCAAGAAAGGCGTCTTCTCGGCGACGTTCGATCCACCCGGCGCAGCCAGCAGTGGTACGAGCGTCGTGATCCCCTCTGGCGCAGTCGTTGGCGCTTTCACGGACCTCAGTGGAACGACATGTGCCACACAGTGTCAAGGGTACATGCTCTTCCATGGGACGTATGCCACGATTAATTTCCCCGGCAGTTCGTTTACGTTTGCTGGAGGGGCTAACGCCGAGGGCAACATCGTGGGGATTTATGTCGATGCTTCGGGCGCCGGACACGGTTTTCTGTTTAATGGCAATTACACGTCGTTCGACTACCCTGGAGCCGTCTTCACCGAGGCAACAGGGATAAACCCTGGCGGCGTCATCGTGGGTCTCTATACAGACTCTGCCGGCGCTACGCACGGATTTGTCCGAACACCGTAACCGATGAGAGTTAGCCTCACCGGTTGACGTTTTCTTAATGGCCCCTCGTCAATGCAGGTTTCTGCATTGACGTGAGGGCTTTTCCCGTGTCGATTCGTAATCAGTCCTAATTGGCATGCGTGGCCGCGCCCAGGCCGTCTTCCTCCGCAAACAATGGTGCACTTTGTAAACGCTCGCGACAGCTTTTTCAGAGGCGCTTGTCAGCCCTGTCCCGTCCTCCCGCCGATGATAAGATTTCAACTTCATGGTTACCTTCGTAGTGCTGCGAATTGTGGTGGTGGTCTTGCTCGTCGCCGCAAACGCGTTCTTCGTGGCCGCTGAATTCGCTCTGGTGAACGTGCGTGAAACTCGACTGCAACAAATGATCGCGGCCCATCGCCTGGGCGCGCGCACCGTTCAGAAGCTCCATCAGAAGCTCGACCATGTCCTCAACACCGTGCAGTTCGGCGTCACCGTGGCCAGCCTGGCCCTGGGCTGGATTGGCGAGGCCTCGATGGCCCGCATTCTGGAGCCGCTGTTTCGTCCGTTGCCCCATTCCCGCTTCTACGCGCACGGGGTCTCGGTAGTCGTTGCGTTTGTGCTGATCACCTACCTGGTTGTCATACTCGGCGAAGTGGTTCCCAAGTCGATTGCCTTGCAGCGTACCGAGCGGGTGGCCCTGGCGGTCGCCGGACCGATGGATTTTTTCATGACCGTGGCCGCGCCGTTTCTCGCCTTCATGACCGCGTCCACTCGGATCGCCTTGAAGGCCTTTGGCATGCGGCAGGTCCGCGAAGGCGGGGTACATTCGCCTGAGGAGTTGAAGCTGATTGTCTCTGCCAGCCGCCGGCTGGGAATGTTGGCGCCCACCCAGGAGGAACTGATCCATCGCGCGCTTGAACTGGAAAGCATTTCCGTGCGCGAAATCATGGTGTCACGCCGCGACATTTTTTCTTTGCCCGGCAACATTTCGCTTGAAGAAGCGTTGCAGCGCGTCGTCGAGGAGCAACACTCGCGCGTGCCGGTTTACGATGTCCACCGTGGACCCGAGCACATCATCGGAGTGTTGTACGCCAAGGACCTGATGCGCTGGTTGCGCTACCGGGTGAATCGCACGGCTTCCGGCAGACCAGTCACCCGGCCCAGCGGCCTGCAAGTGCGCCACATTATGCGCGAGGTGCTGGTGGTACCCGAAACCAAGCCGCTTTCCGATCTGCTGATCGAGTTCAAAGTTCGCAAGCGGCACCTGGCTGTGGTAGTGGACGAGTTCGGTTCGACTGCCGGCCTGGTGACCGTGGAAGATGTGCTGGAACAACTGGTAGGCGAGATCGAAGATGAGTTCGATATCAGCGAGCCTCCGCTTGCGCCCGGCGCTTCGTCGATGACCCTGGATGGCTCAGTCAACATTCGTGACCTGGAATCGCAATATCACATCTCGTTGCCGCGCGACGAGGGCTTCGAAACGCTCGCCGGCTTTATATTGACGCAGCTGCAGAGGGTCCCCGCGGTCGGCGACAGCTTTGAATACCAGGGCCGCCGCTATACTGTCGCCGCCATGGACGGGCTGCGCGTGGTCAGCGTCAACATCGAGGGGACGCAGCCTCAGTCACAGGTACAATCATCCCCGGCAACGCCCCTGGCCCACTGATGCGCTACCTGCTTTCGCGATCGCTCTACATGCTGCCGGTCGTCTGGCTGGTGGTGTCGGTGGTCTTCCTGCTGATTCATCTGGTGCCCGGCGATCCCATCCAACAGATGCTGGGCGAAGGTGCGGCCGCCACCGACCTGGCTGCGGCACGCCACGCCTACGGGCTGGATGTTCCGCTCGGGCGACAGTATGTGAACTACTGGCGCGGCCTAATCCACGGCGATATGGGACGCTCGTTGCGCCTCAATCAGAACGTCGGCCAGGTGATCGCCCAGGCCTATCCCGCCACCATGGAACTCACTCTCGCCGCATTACTGGTCGCGCTCGGTCTGTCGATTCCTGCCGGTGTACGCTCGGCGTTGCGCCGCAATCGTTGGGACGATCGGGTGCTCAGCTTTGTCTCGCTGCTGGGATTGTCATTTCCGAACTTCGCGCTTGGACCAATCCTCATCTTGTTTTTTGCGATTGAACTGGGCTGGCTGCCGGTCTCAGGCTCGGGGTCGCTGGCCCACCTAGTGCTCCCTGCGATCACCATGGGTGGAGCACTGGCCGCCATTCTTACGCGCATGATACGCACCTCAATGATGGAAGAATTGGGACAGGATTACATCCGTACGGCGCGCGCCAAAGGTTTATCTGAGCGTACCGTGGTGTACCGTCACGCATTGCGCAACGCCATGATCCCGATTCTTACCGTCGTCGGATTGCAATTTGGAGCGTTGCTTGCCGGAGCCATCGTCACCGAGACAATTTTCTCCTGGCCAGGCATCGGGCGTCTCACCATCACGGCCATCTCCAACCGCGACTACTACCTGGTGCAGGGCTGCATACTCATGATTGGCCTGACCTACGTGCTGGTGAATTTCCTTACTGATCTGCTGTATTCGGTCTTTAACCCGAGGATTCGGCAGTAATACGCAGGCCAACTTAGCGCTTACCAATATCGGCCGGTGTTCGTTGGCGAACAACAATTGCCGCGAACGGACATCCGCAAAGACCGCTTCGTTTCCACATGGACTGAGCAACCTGATAAATCTAGTACTTACCTCCAAGCGGTCTGGACTTACATCTGCAAGATTCACAGTGTATGTGGGGAGGGACCATGCGGTCAGGCTGGGATGCCTTGAAGTATGCGACGCGTCGCTTGTACAAGAGTCCCGGGTTCACGCTTCTGTGCGTGCTCACCATCACTCTGGTGGTTGGCGTCAATACTGCGGTCTTCAGTGTCGTGGACGCTTTGCTCCTCAGGCCTCTGCCGTACCGCGATCCCCAGCGACTAGTTAATGTGTGGGAGACGATTCGCCACGATGACCGCGGTGGGGTCGCGTTTCCCAACTTCGTGGATCTCAAGCGGGATAGCCGGGCATTCAAGGAACTTGCCGCGTGGAGTTCCATCGAAGCAGACGTCACCGGCGGCGGCCGTGCTGATCGTTTGCTGGGAGAAAATGTGACGCCCGGCTACTTTCGCGTCCTCGGCATTGGTCCTGACAAAGGCAGAGAGTTTACAGAACAGGATGACAAAGATCATCCAGTTGTAATTATTAGTCACGCGCTGTGGCAGAGCCGCTTCGGATCGGATCCCAATATCCTGGGCAAGCCGCTAAAGCTGAGCGGGTCGCTGTTCACCGTGGTGGGCGTCATGCCGAGCGGGTTTCATGGCTATTCTGGAACCGCCCAGCTTTGGGTCCCGGTGTCTACCCATGACCTGATTTATCCGCAAGTGGCTCGCTTTGATTTTGTGCACAGCAGAGACGTTCATTGGATTCGAGGGGTGGGCCGTCTGAAGGATGGGATCAGCACTGCGGCAGCCGCCACGGGCGTCCGGACGATTGGAGATCGTCTATCGCAGGCTTATCCGCACGAGAATCGTGACCGGAGTTTTGGACTTGCGCCCGCCCAGCAGGACCTTGCGCGGCGCTACAAGGCGGCTTCGATTGCCTTACTGGCGGCGGTAGGGTTGGTGCTGCTGGTCGCTTGCGCAAACTTATCCAATCTATTTCTGGTGCGACTGTCGGGCCGTGAACGCGAACTGGCCGTCAGGTTGGCGCTAGGCGCCACCCGGACGAGTTTGCTCAAGCTCGTCCTGTGCGAAACCGGTGTCATCGTCGGCGTCGGGACCGTCTTAGGATTGACGCTTTTTATCCTTAGCAAAGGCTTGCTGGTCTCGGTGCTCCCATTAGACCTTCCCAGGTTCGCTAACATTCAGCTTGATTCTCGAGTTCTGCTATTCACGATTGCGGTTCTGGGATTTACCCTTGTCACCGTGACGCTTGTGCCTTTGTGGCAGCTATCGAAGCGCGATCCGCAATCGGCATTGACCACTGGAGGGAATCGCTCCGAACCGGCGAAACAGCATCGCACCCGCGCCACCATTGCCGTCGTGGAAGTCGCATTGGCGGTGCTCCTGACCATCGGCGCAGGCCTTCTGATAAAGAGTCTGTGGCATCTGCAAAATATTGATCCGGGATTTCGCTCCGATCACCTCGTGACCCTTCGTTTTGATGTTCCAAACGAAAAGTATCAGGGAGACGAACGGCTCGACTTCGGCTATTTGGTCGCAGAACGAGCGCGGGCATTGCCGGGTGTGGAAAGCGCCTCGGTGACGTCCGTCGATCCCTTTGTATGGCCGGGGCTGAACCGTGGTTTTACCCCGGAGAACCAGCCCGAAGTATCCAGTCCGCAGAATTTCTACTACGACGAAATCACGCCTGGTTACTTTCACACCATGGGAATTCCTATTCTTGCCGGGCGAGACTTAACAGCTCGCGATGACCAGCACTCACCGCCCGTCCTGGTAGTCAGCCGCTCATTCGCCCGGCGGATATGGCCTGGCGAGGACCCGATTGGCAAGCGGATCAAGCTTGGAGGTCCCGCCGGCACCTGGATGGCAGTCGTCGGCGTTGCCGGTGACGCGCAGATTGAAGACCTGCATCAGGAGAAGTCGGACCTCGCAATTATTTATGCTCCCCTGCGTCGCAGCGAAGCGATCATTGGCCTTAGTCTGCTGGTACGCACCAAATCTGATCCCGCGACTCTCATGGCGCCGCTGCGAGACATGCTGCGCCAGGTTGATCCGGACATGCCGGTGTACAGTACCGCGACACTCGAGGAACGGCTGGCAGGCGAGAGTTCTTCCTCCCGCTCTTACGCACTGTTGATGGCTGTTTTCGGAACCATCGCCGTCAGCCTCGCGCTTCTCGGAGTTTATGGCGTATTTGCCTTCAATATTGCTCAGCGCACACGTGAAATAGGAATCAGAATCGCGTTGGGAGCGCAGCGAACCCGAATTCTGAGAATGGTCACCAGTCAGGCCCTTGTCGTGGCTGTACTGGGGGCTCTCGCAGGCTTGGTTGCTGCGGCCGCGCTGACGCGTTTCATCGCGAGCTTGCTTTTCAAAGTGAATATGCATGATCCGCTCATCTTCGGCGGCGTATCCGTTCTACTCGCGGCCGCGGCCATATCTGCCGGATATTTGCCGGCAAGAAGAGCCGCTTCGGTTGATCCCATGCAGGCATTGCGCAATGAGTGAACCTAAATTGAACGGAAGATGAAGCTTCTACTAAAGGTGTATGTCGCGTCGTCACGTTTTGCTTGACAGGAATTTCGTCTGTGTTATGCTCTTGTCACTGATCCTTGTGATCAGATTTTGATATGCACTTGCTGATCAATTCCCGAATGTTTATGGCTATGTGCGCCCCAGGCGCCGTGCCTTCGTCGGGAGTGTGATCAGCACCTAACAATCTCCCTTCACTGAGCGGCCGCCTGGGGCTTACACCGGCGGCGATTTTGTTTTAAGCCCATTTTTCGCTCAGTCATTGAAGGGAGATTCACCGTGTCTCACGACAATTACGACATACCTACCATTGCAATCCATGGCGGGCTTGGACCTGATCCGACCACTGGCGCCATTCTCCAGCCTATCTATCAATCGACAACGTTCGTGCAGCAAGCGGTTGGCGTTCACAAGGGATTTACTTATTCGCGCGCAGCGAACCCAACCGTGGACGCGCTTGAACGCGCACTAGCGGCGCTCGAAGGCACACCCGCCACGGTTTGCTTCGCAACCGGCATGGCGGCAATCACCACCCTGTTCCTGTCGCTGCTCAAGTCCGGCGACCACGTGGTTATCTCGGAAGTGGTGTATGGCGGCACGGTGCGCCTGTGCCAACAACTGCTGGCTGGACTCGGCATCGAGCATACGCTGGTGGATGCATCCCGAGCGGAGCTGGTCGAGCAGGCCATCACAGCGCATACGAAGTTGATCTTCATCGAAACGCCGGGCAATCCGACGCTCAAGCTTTGTGACATTTCGGCGATTGCAGCCGTGGCGCGTCGGCGCGGTGTGCGTCTCGCGGTCGACAACACTTTCCTGACGCCGGTGCTGCAACCGGTGTTCCAGCTTGGCGCCGATATCAGCGTGCTCTCCACCACCAAGTACATCGAGGGCCATAACGCGACCGTAGGCGGTTCACTGGCGACACACGATGAACAATTGCTGGAGCGCTTCCAGTTAATTCGCAAAACGACGGGGTGTATTCAGTCGCCGCAGGATGCCTGGCTGACACTGCGCGGCGTTAAGACTTTGCCGGTGCGGCTCAAGCTGCATTCCGAAAACGCTGCCATTGTCGCTCAATGGCTGGAATCGCATCCCGCGGTCGAGCGCGTGCATTATCCCGGGCTCGCATCGTTTCCGCAGAAGGCGCTTGCGGAGCGCCAACATGTTGCCCATGGAGGCATGCTCGCCTTCGAGATCACAGCGGGCGCCAAAGCCGCGGTGGAGTTGATGAACTCCGTGCGTCTCTGTTCGCTGGCCGAGAACCTTGGCGCGGTCGAGACGCTGATTACCCATCCGGCTTCCATGACACACGCCGACGTGCCGCCAGAAACTCGCAACAAGATTGGCATCACAGACGGGCTGATAAGACTCTCGGTGGGCCTCGAGTCCCCAGAAGACATCATTGCCGATTTGGAGCAGGCCCTGGCAGTCGCAACTGAAAAAGCGGGGAGGACATCATGCGCCGTTACCCGATAACTGTTCTGAAGTTTGGCAGCTCAGTGCTGGGTTGCGAAGCCGATCTTTCCAAGGCCGTGCAGGAAATTTATCGCTGGACCCGGGATGGGCATCGCGTGGTTGCGGTCGTCTCCGCGATTGGATCGACCACCGATACTCTTCTGGCGCGCGCGAAGACCTACGGCTCCAATTTGAGTGATGAAGCCGTCGCAACGCTGGTCGCGACCGGTGAAGCTACTTCAGCGGCACTGCTGACGCTGGCTCTCGAACGCGCGGGGGTTCATTCCGTGGTGCTAGATGAAGTCCGGCTCGGCTTGCGAACGCGTGGCCCGTTGTTGAATTCAGAGCCTTGCGCCATTGACGTTCAACGGCTACTGAACGTTTTGGAAATTGCCCCGGTGGCCGTGGTGCCCGGCTTCGTCGGACGCCAGGAAGATGGAACTCTATCGCTTCTCGGTCGTGGCGGCTCAGATCTGACGGCTGTCTTCGTGGCCCATCATTTACGGGCCGAACGATGCCGCCTGATCAAAGACGTAAATGGCATCTTCGAACACGATCCAGCCGACACGGTCAACGTCCCACGTCGGTACAGCACCGTCAGTTGGGCCCAAGCGGTACGAGTTGGTAATGGCGTGGTGCAGCCGAGAGCGATCGAATTTGCCGAGCAGCACGGGCTCACCATTGAAGTGGCAACGCTGAATTCCGACTCGCCTACACTCATCTGCGGTCTTCCCGTTTCGTTCGCCGACCGATTCCCATCTGCGACGCCGTTACGCGTCGGACTGCTGGGAGCCGGCACCGTTGGACTGGGGGTCTTTCGCACACTCGCGGCTCATCCGGAGACATTCGACGTTAGGAGAGTTGCAGTTCGTCATCTGGAAAGAGAGGACGAAATTCCGCCTACCTTGCTCACTCACGACCCGTGGGAGGTTGTCAGTTCAGACTGCGAAGTGATCATCGAGTTGATCGGCGGTCTCTCGCCGGCGAGGGAATTAATTGAGGCGGCGCTGAAGTCGGGCAAGCACGTCATTACTGCAAACAAACTTGTGGTAAGCCGCCATGGCAAGCAGCTTCGCCGCATTGCTGATTTCGCAGGTGTGCAATTGCTGTACTCAGCCGCCGTTGGCGGTGGAGTGCCGATGCTCGAGCAGGTCGGGCGCATTGCTCAAACCAGCGGCATCCGAACGCTGCATGGCGTAGTGAATGGGACCACCAACTTCATCCTCGACCGTCTCGCGGAGGGTTTGTCCCGCGAAAAGGCGCTCGCTGAGGCGCAACGACTAGGCTTCGCCGAGCAGGATCCAACGTCCGACCTCGACGGCAGCGATGCGGCCCACAAACTCGCGCTGCTTGCCCAGGTCGCTTTCGGCGCGTGGCTGAATCCGGCCGACATCGAGCGCACTGGCATTGAACAGTTTGATCGCGACGCTGTTCAGGATGCTGCGCGCTCGGGGCAGTGCGTTCGCCTGGTGGCGTCGTTAAGCCAGGATAAATTTGGGTTGAGGGCTCGAATCGCTCCCCAACTCTTTGAACATGCACACGCCTTTGCGCAAACCATGAATGAAGAGAACTGTCTGGAAATCGAATCGCAGAGCGGCGACGTGGTGCTGGTGCGAGGCAAAGGCGCGGGGCGATGGCCAACTGCGGTGTCGGTGATGGCCGACGTTTGCGACATCTACCGCGCCCAACAACTGGGTGTTGCCGATGATCTTTTGGTTGCCGGGAGGGCTTCATGAAATTCGCCAGCCGACTTCTTACTTTCAATGCATGTCCGGAAGATCCATTCCGGCCAATCGCGACACCGATCTACCAGACCGCAACTTTCGAACAAGAGGAAGCCGACACCTTCGGTCGCTACGATTACTCTCGCAGTGGGAATCCCACTCGCACGGTGCTGGAAGACCATTTGGCCCGTTTGGAGAATGCCGACCGAGCTTTTTGTTTCTCCAGCGGATTGGCGGCGATCAGCGCGGTTGCGCGGTTGCTCTCAGTGGGAGACGAGATTCTCGCCGGCGACGATTTGTACGGTGGAACCTATCGGCTCTTCTCCAGAATCCTGGATCGCACGGGCATAACTGTCCGTTACGCTGATGCGTGCGTCGTAGAGACTTTTGCGGCACAGATCACTGCCCGAACGCGACTGTTCTACATCGAGACCCCAACCAACCCGCTGCTACGGATTGTTGACATCCGAAAGCTTGCCGACCTGGCGCACCAGCATGGCGCGCTGCTGTGCGTGGATAGCAGCGCGATGTCGCCGTACCTGCAGAATCCGCTCGACCTGGGCGCCGACATCATTGTGCATTCGGCAACCAAGTATCTCTGCGGCCATAGCGACGTCACGGCGGGAGTGGTTGCACTGAAGCGGCCTGAGCTGGCGGACCAAATCTATTTCATCCAGAACGGGGAAGGCTCTGCGCTTGGTCCCTTCGACTGCTACCTCCTACTACGGGGAGTGAAGACACTGAAGCTCCGCCTCGACTGCCAACAGGCGAATGCGCTCAAGGTGGCGAACTTCCTATGTGCGCATCCTGCGGTGCAGCGTGTGCATTACCCTGGGCTGGCAAACCATCCCGGTCACGATCTTCATGTTAAGCAGGCGCGAGGAGCAGGGGCAGTCATCAGCTTCGAGACTGGCTCGTTCGAAGTGTCGAAGCAGGTGGTGGAGGCAACGCAATTGTTTCGCATCAGCGTGAGCTTCGGCAGCGTGAATTCCTCGATTAGCTTGCCGGGCTGTATGTCCCATGCGAGCATTCCGGCGGAGGTTCGCCGGGCGCGCTCGTTGGCGACCGACCTGGTTCGCCTGTCGGTAGGAATTGAAGACGCGGACGACCTCCTCGCCGACCTGGAGCGGGCGTTCGAGCATGCCGCTTGCGCAATTGCCGCCACGAACAGCGCAGCCGAGGTCCGAGAGCAGCAATTTATCTGACCGCCTGCCAGAGCAATACCCGAGTGGCTGTGGCTCGGCTAGCGCGGGCCTTTCAGGCCCGCGTCAGACAGCCCACGATTCTTGGTTCAGCCGCTGAGGTCGTCGCGACCTCGGTGGCAAAAGCGATTTTTCTTCTCGTCCTTGGACACGGGCCTGTAGGCCCGCACTACCGTACGAGCCGATACACCAATCCTCGGACCGCTCTAAGTGCCGGCCAATTCGGCTGTAGCAGGCTTATTGCGTCGGTGCTGGAGCCGGTTGCTGCGCCGGTGTACCGAAATCCACCTTGGGAGCCTGCCGTGCGCCTTCTTCTGTCTTGAAGTAGGCGTTGTTGCGGGTGAACCCCGAAAGGCTTGCGACGATGTTGTTCGGGAACAAGCTTATATAGGTGTTGTAGTCCTGCACGGTCTCGTTGTATCGGCGGCGTTCGATCGCTATCCGATTTTCCGTGCCCGCTAACTCGTCCTGCAACCGCAGGAAATTTTCATTGGATCGTAGTTGCGGATAGTTCTCCACCACCACCAACAGACGGCTGAGAGCGGAATCGATCTGGCCGTTGGCCGCGATTTTCTCCTGCGGTGTCTTGGCCCCCGCCATCGCGGCGCGCGCCGCCGCTATGTCGCCGAAAACCTTTTCCTCGTGGGTGGCGAACCCCTTCACCGTCTGAACCAGGTTTGGAATGAGGTCGGACCGCCGCTGCAGAACGACATCCACCTGCGACCAGGCCGCGTTCACGGTCTCACGCTTGCGCACCATTTCGTTGCGATGGCTGACAAATGTGCCGCCAATCCATAGCGCGAGTAATACGACCACGATCAGTACGATGATTCCTTTTTTCATGTCAATCTCTCTTCCCCGATTTCAAAGATTGTTAGACCGACAGCTTCTTAAGGTACTTGCTGCAAATGACTCTTGGGTACCCGCACATCCAGTTGATGAGCGACCCGCTCAATTGCGCTCATATAGGCATGGTACAGTTCGCGCAAGTTCTCCGAATGCGCCCCCTCGCTCCGCAACCCTAGGATTGACCGCAATGGCTGCACTTCAAATCCGAAGACTTGTCCGGCTTTTTCCAGCAACTGCTGCCTCGCCGACGGAGGATCTTCGCCCAACACGATCAAAGCATGGCGGAACAACGTTAGAACCGAGGTGATGGATTTCGCCAGCACCGCGCGCAGTTCGTCTTGGTCGTCGGGACTCAGCAGTAGATGGTGACGCAATCGCAGCAACGTGGTTCGTAATTCATGTTCTACCTCGACGCGGTGCAGGTTCATCGGTACATCGATTTCCGTCACCACATCCTGGCCGAAGAGCGTCTTATGCGAGCGCTTGATATCGAGCAGCTCGATCGCGAAGACATCGGCCGATTCCCGCAACTCTTCGATCGTCATGATCATTGGTGGCCGCAGTTTCTCTTCGCGACTCCACCAGCGCAGGACTGCAGAGAGCGCAGCAAACGAATCCGCCTGCAAGTGCTGCAACACAACCAGCACGTTCACGTCGGAGAATTGCTCTTGGAACTCTTCGCGGGCCGCTGAGCCATACAGCACAATGGATACCAGATTCCCGCCGCACGCCTGCTGCAGTCGGGTAACGAGTTCTTGCAGTTTGCTTTCCGGTTTCTTCATCGATCGTCACTCCCAGCCGAGGTTCACCAACCGCCGCCCGCTCCGCCGCCGCCGCTTAGGCCGCCGCCAAAGCCACCGAAGCCACCACCGCCGCCCGAGTAGCCTCCGGAGCTGCCGCCAAAGCCTCCGCCCCAGCTACCTCCACGGCCACCTAGGGCGCTGCCCATCAGAAGCCACGGAAGAGCAGAGCCTCCGCCTCCACCTGATCGCGGGCCGCGGCCACCGCCTCGTACCGAGCGCGAAATAGCGCGGACGATCAGGAAGATGATCACGATGACTAGGACCGGAATCCACCATGGCGTCTCCGAGGCAGGCGCGCGCGGTTGATTGGTTGGCATGCCATTCAATTGCACGCCCTTGTCCGCTGCTATCAGTTGGGCAATGCGGGTTGTACCGAGGAGCACAGCAGCACTGTAGTCTTCCCGTTTCAGGTCGGGCACCATCTCGCGCCCAATGTCGCCAGCGCGGGCATCATTGATGACCGGCTCCAATCCGTAGCCAATCTCAATCTTGTACTGACGCTCCCTGGGCGCCAGCAAAAGCAAGACACCACGGTTTTCCTTCTTCGATCCGACACCGAGCTGCTTGTAGAGATCAACGGCGTAGTCTTCCCGCGTTCGGCCGTCGAGGGAATTTACCGTCACCACCGCAATTTGAGCGCCTGTCTTCTGCTCGACTTCGGCGCACAGCGCCTCCAACTTGGCCTTGGTGGCGGGATCAATGACCTGTGCGAGATCGGTGATGTAGCCCTGCGGGCGAATATCCGCAATCTTCTCTGCCCACGCGACGGAATAGCACGCTAACAGCAGCACAGTAAGTAGAACGATCTTGACGCGCGTTGGCATAGGTCATCAATAACATTGCATCGGCCTAAGTACCGTAGAGAATGCAGGACGCGGTGTCAAGAAATGCTGGGTTATGGTAGCGGCTCAAATCGGTACAAATTCTCGAGGCCTGCCGTACGCGACTTTTGCACTGGGTCTGCGCTACATAGTGGAACTACGTTTGGGCCCCAGCGATTACACTATTAACCATGAACATCCTGATGATTGCCGCTGCCGTCATTATTGGCTTAAGCACTCTTCCCGCGCAGGCGCCCAGTGGAGAGTTTGGTCCCAGCAACCCTTTCTTCGCGCCCAGCTCGCTGCCATTCCAGGCGCCTCCTTTCGACAAGATCAAGGACGCGGATTATCAACCCGCAATGGAAGCTGGCATGGCGGAGGAGCGCAAGGAAGTTCAAGCGATTGCCGATAATCCCGCGCCGCCGACCTTTGAGAACACCATTGTCGCAATGGAAAAGAGCGGGCAGTTGTTGGAGCGGGTACAAGCGGCATTCTTCGCTGTCACCGGCGCGAATACGAATCCGGTGCTGCAGAACGTCAGGTCGATCGAGGCCCCTAAACTCGCGGCCCATCAGGACGAAATCTATCTTAACGGCAAGCTCTTTGACCGCGTGGCAACCATTTACAAGGAGCGCGCTTCGCTCAAGCTCGATGCCGAATCGTTGCGTCTGGTTGAGCATGACTATGATGAGTTTGTCCGTGCGGGAGCAAATCTTAGCGAATCCGACAAGACCAAACTCAAGAAACTGAACGAAGAGTTAGCCACCCTTTCCAATGCCTTCACCACAAAGCTGCTGGCTGCTACAAAGGAAGCCGCATATATAACTCCCGACAAAGCGGCGCTGGCGGGCCTCAGCGATGCGCAAATCAGCGCTGCGGCCGAGGCAGCAAAAAGTCGCAAGGTTGAGGGATACGTTCTGCCTTTGCAGAACACCACACAGCAGCCCGATCTCGTTTCTCTCAGCAATCGAGCCACCCGCCAGGCGCTTTTCGCAAACTCCTGGGACCGCGCGGAGCGGGGTGATGCCAACGATACGCGTGACACCATCGCACGCATCGCGCAGCTTCGCGCCCAGAAAGCCAAGCTGCTCGGATATCCGAACTTTGCCGCCTGGAAGCTGACAGACCAGATGGCCAAAACGCCGGAAGCGGCGCTGAAGTTCATGAACGCTTTGGTGCCCCCGGCGACGGCCCGTGCCGCCAGCGAGGCGCAAGACATCCAGGCCGTGATTGACGGGCAGAATGGCGGGTTTAAAGTCCAACCCTGGGATTGGGAGTCTTACGCCGAGCAGGTACGCAAAGCCAAGTACGATCTCGACGAGGAGCAGGTCAAGCCGTATTTCGAGCTCGACAATGTACTGCAGAATGGCGTTTTCTACGCGGCAAACCAGCTCTATGGACTGACCTTCAAGGAGCGTAAAGATCTTCCGGTCTACACCCCGGGTGTGCGCGTTTTCGAGGTTTTTGACGCCGACGGTAGTTCGCTGGCGCTCTTTTACTGCGACTACTTCAAACGCGATAACAAGCAAGGCGGTGCCTGGATGAGCAATCTTGTCGACCAGTCCAAACTGCTCGGCACGCGGCCGGTGGTAATCAACGTTGCCAATTTTTCCATGCCCGCTCCCGGCGAGCCTGCCCTCCTTACCTCGGATGATGTCAGGACAATGTTCCACGAATTTGGCCATGCTCTGCACGGCATGTTCGCTAACACCGAATACCCCAGTCTTTCTGGCACCTCCACGGCGCGCGACTTCGTCGAGTTTCCATCGCAGTTCAACGAGCATTGGGCGACATACCCTGCGGTTTTCCGGCATTATGCAAAGCATTACAAGACTGGCGCCCCCATGCCGGAGGAGTTGTTAACAAAAATCAAGAAGTCGGCCACCTTCAACAAGGGTTACGACACCACCGAATTGCTGGCAGCGGCAGAATTGGACATGCAGTGGCACACCCAGCCGGCAAGCGCACCAATACAGAACCCGGATGCATTCGAAACCCAGGCGTTGGAACAAACCCACTTGTCGATCAGCTATGTTCCGCCGCGTTATCGTTCCAGCTACTTCAGCCACATCTGGGGCAGCGGATATGCCGCTGGTTACTACGCTTATCTGTGGACCCAGATGCTCGATGATGACGCTTACCAATGGTTCGAAGATCACGGTGGCCTCACTCGCGCAAATGGCGATCGGTTTCGCAACATGGTGTTATCACGGGGCAACACCGAGGACCTCGAGAAAATGTACGTCGCATGGCGCGGGGCGCAGCCCAGCATTGAACCCATGCTGAAGTATCGTGGTCTGGCGCCAGCCGGTGCTTCCAAGTAAGCCACTGGCGATAGGCTGGTTTTCGCCCTGTTTTTTGCCGGCAATCCACTCGGAACCACTTCAGCTTCCGAGCACCAAGGCGAACTGTATGCCATCCTGGCGGCAAGGGAGTTGACCTTTGGTCATTTCATTGACCGCAGCCAGGAACCATCATACGATTCGCTATACGAATTGCTCCTATGGCGGCGCCTACCCTCACGCCCGGGCAGATACTCGGTCATTTCCGGCTCATCGAGCAGATTGCTGCTGGCGGCATGGGGATTGTGTACCGCGCCCGCGATGAGCGACTGGAACGCGATGTCGCCGTCAAGGTACTCAATGCCAAGACCCTCGGCGACATCGGGGCGCAAACACGCTTTCGCCGCGAAGCCCTCATCCTCAGCCGTCTCAATCATCCCAACGTTGAAGCGGTGTACGACTTCCATTCCGAGCAGGGACTTGACTATCTCGTGCTGGAGTATGTGCCCGGCGCTTCGCTCGACGAGCGCCTAAGGGAAGGACCGCTGGCGGAGCGTGAGGTTGTCTCACTGGGCGTGCAACTCGCCCGCGGACTAGCTGCGGCCCACGCGCGAGGCATCCTTCATCGCGACCTTAAGCCCGGCAATCTGCGGGTTACCCCGGAGCATGTGCTCAAGATCCTCGATTTCGGACTGGCTCAGCTTTTTGGACTGCCCGACGAAAAGACCTTCACCGAGGCTGAGACCGTGACCATGGAGGCGCCAACCCTCGCGGGTACTCTTCCGTATATGGCACCGGAACAGCTCGAGCATAAAGAGCCGGACGTTCGCTCCGATATCTATTCCGCCGGCGTGGTTTTGTATGAGATGGCCACCGGTTCAAGGCCATTCCCACAACGCCAACAGATGCTCTGGGACGCCATCCTCCATTCTTTGCCGCCAGCTCCAAGAATTCTGAAGAAGGACATTTCGCCCGAACTCGAAGCCATTATCTTGAAGTGTTTAGAAAAAGATCCCAATCTCCGCTATCAGTCGGCGGGGGGACTTTTGGGCGATTTGGAGGAACTTGACGAGCCATCAGGTGCATGGCGGAAGGTCGTAGCGAGACATTCTGTCTGGCACCGCAAGCTTTGGTTAATTGCCGGCGTAGTGCTTAGCGTGATTGGTGCGGCTGGCATTTTATGGTGGAGGGCCACCCATCCTCCCATTCCAGAGAAGAAGCATATCGCCGTGTTACCGTTTCGCTTGACTGGCGCTGAGCGGGAAGACGCTGCCTTGTTCCAAGGCTTAACGGATACCGTCACCAATCGGCTGACGCAACTGACCGCCGCGCAGCCGGTAGAGATTATTCCTGCAGGCGAGATGACGGCTCACCACGTCACCAACATGGAGGAAGCGCAGAAACAGCTGGGCGCGAATCTAGCGCTGGACGGCAGCGTCCAGCGTGATGGCGAGCAGGTGCGCATTAATCTGGCGCTCGCCGATATCGAAACCGACAAGCAATTGCGAGCCGACTCCGTCACCGGAACATATGGCGATGTCAAAGACCTCGAAGAAAAAGTTGTGATCGCCGCGGTCCGCATGTTGGAGCTTGAGCTGCACAAGAATCCGCCGCCCGACGAGGCACACAACACCACCAGCCACGAAGCTTACGAGGCGTTTACCCGCGGGCGAGGCTATCTTGGCAGGTCGTCTGCGCCGGAGAACCTTGAAAGCGCAATCGCGGAGTTCACGCGTGCCGTAGACCTAGATCCGGGTTATGCTGCCGCCTACGCGTCGTTAGGCAGGGCATACTGGGCCAAGTATGAGTCAACCAAGGATCAGCAGTGGATTTCCAAAATGCGAGATGCCTGCCAGCAGGCACTGAAGCTGGTGCCATCCTCGCCGGGAGCGAATACATGCCTCGGGATGCTGGAAGCAGGCACTGGGCACTATGAGGATGCGGCGTCGCATTTTCAACTCGCCCTGGATGCCGATCCCAACAACGACTTTGCTTATAGACAGCTGGGTAAAGCTTACGAGCAACTTGGACGACTGGAGTTAGCCGAGCAAACATACAAAGAGGCAATCAAAGTACATCCGGAAAATCCCGTTGGCTACACCTGGCTTGGTGGACTGTACAACCGGGAAGCACACTACGCCGCAGCAGCCGCTCAGTTCGAACGCGCGGTGGAACTGGCTCCTGATGACGCTAGTGACTGGTTGAGGCTGGGTGGTACCTACCTGTTGGGAGGTCTCTATCCTAAGGCGGAAGGTGCGCTGCAACGAGCAATCTCATTACAGCCTTCTTATGATGCCTACTCCAATTTAGGTACCACCTATTTTCTTGAAAGGAAATTTCCAGACGCAATTGCCGCGTTTGAGCAATCCAGCGCTCTTGGTGGACGTCAGATTATGGCATACGGGAACCTGGCACAGGCCTACTTCTGGTATCCTCCGACCCGAAACAAGGCAAAGGGCGCACTCAAAAAGGCGATTGAGTTAGCCGACGATGAGTTAAGCGTTAATCCCAATGACGCTGATGCGCATACCTTGGTGGCAGAATATCTAGCGATGAATGGCGATAAGGCACAATCTATGGATCACCTGCGAGCGGCCTTGCGCCTTCGACCAGGCGATCCCGAGACAGCCTATTTCGCAGCTAAGGTCTACAGCCTTTTGGGAGATCGAGACCAAGCGTTGAATTGGCTTGAAAAATCTGTCAAGTCAGGGTATTCTCCCGCCGAGATCAGCAATACAATCGAACTCGATTCGCTTCGCAAAGAACCCAGGTTCCGGGCCCTCAGTGACAAGTTGCACTCGTAATGAATTGTGCCGCTGGTCTTTTGCAACGGTAACGGAGGAAATCATGGCCAAGGGATCGTTCAATGTTCTGCCGCGCATCTTAACCAGCTTCATCTTGCTTGCTGTAGCTACGCTTGCATCTGCTCAACCCGGCCCGAGCCCCGTATGTACGCCGCTTCCCGCTGGGTGTAGTAGCGGAAGCTGCGTCATCTCTACGGAGTGGATTCGGGACAACGTTAATTGCCCCGAGACTGGGCACGACCCGATCATCATCAGCAAAGACAAGACTCTCTATATTACAGGGGGTATTAAGTTCAGGGTTGATAGTTTCAAGCAGTACGGAACCAAGACCGTCGGCGGCATCATCCAATGTGACTGGGATGATTACGAGGGGACAACAGCTCAACCGTTTAATGATGTTACAAAGGACGTTACCGGTGTTGCGGTTGGTTTAAATACCTACTCACAGGTTCACGTTCTCAAAGCTAAAGATGCTTGCACCGGTTGCTATGAGGTGAATTTCCCCGTCAAAGGGGGGTCGGCAATTGACCCCCATATCCAAGCGGGTGGAACCGGTCTAATAGAATCGGCGAAGGATGCTTGCAAAACGAAGGGACGGTAGACCGGAGCTTTTTCCGATAGTAAGCCAGCACCCGGAACTATAACCCTTGCTCGGAGTCGGCAGCACTGCCAAGACCTGGGGTGTTCCTCGGGTCGGCCTCTCCAGCTACCCTACTCCGCGTGTTGAGTCTTCTCCTTGCGGTCTCTGGTGGTTTGCCCATCACACCCCCTCGTGATTTACCTCACAGACCCAATGTTTTTTCCAGCCTAGCCTCAATCATCGGGGTCCACTTATCGCGGGTTCTTCGCCGAGGCGCACCTCCGCCCGCACAAAGGATTCTTCATGCCTATCGTCAACTCCTTTTCTAAAGCCGTCGTTCGCGAGTTCAGCCTGGAAGAACTTAAGCAGGCCGCCCGCTTGATGCGCGGCTATGACTTGGTTGCGCTTTGCGCCGCCGGCTCCGGCCATTCCGGAGGCACGCTTTCCATGATGGAGATCGTTGCGGCCCTGTACCTGAAAGTCGCCAACCACGATCCCAACAACCCGGATTGGAAGGAGCGCGACCGCATCATCTGGTCTGCTGGACATAAAGGCCCCGCTTTATACCTCGGCCTAGGCTTCGCTGGATACTTCCCCATCGAAGACGTCGCTACCTTGCGCAAACTGTATTCGCCGTTTCAGGGACATCCCCACCGCCTCAAGCTGCCGGGCGTGGAAGTCTCCAGCGGATCGCTGGGACAAGGTCTCAGCATCGCGGTCGGCGTGGCGCTCGCCGGCAAACTCGACGGCGGCAAGCATTCGGTGTTCTGCATCATGGGCGACGGCGAACAGCAGGAAGGCAACATCTGGGAAGCAGCCATGGAGGCATCACACTTCAAGCTCGACAATCTGGTTGCCATAATTGACCGCAACCGCTTGCAGATTGACGGTTGGGTCAAAGACGTGATGAACGTCGAGCCGCTGGATGAGCGCTATCGCAGCTTTGGATGGGAAGTCATCGAGATCGACGGTCACGACATCAGCCAAGTCGTGGACAGTTTGCAGAAGGCGAAGAACATTCCGGTCCCCGGCAAGCCCACGGTGATCATTGCCAACACGGTCAAGGGCAAGGGTGTCAGCTTCATGGAGAACATTGCCGGATGGCACGGCAAAGCTCCAAGCTATGACGAGTTGGTGAAGGCCCTGGAAGAACTCGGATTAAAAGATACGATCGCTTATGACGCGCTGCTGAAGATAGCCAAGGAATATCAGCAGGAAGTGGAGGTCAAGCTGGCCGCCAAGACACCAAGCTTCGCGCGCGATTACTGGTGGAACAGAACTGGCCAGATGAATGTGAAGATGGAACCCACACGCAAAGGCTTTGGGCAGTCGCTACAGAACAATGGTGACGACGAGCGTGTGGTATGCCTGGGTCTCGACATCTCCGGTTCAATCACCATCAGCGACTTCTATTCGAGCAAGCCGGAACGCAAGAATCGCTGGATAAGCATGGGCATCGCTGAACAGTCGGCAACCGCTGCCGCCGCTGGACTGGCGCGGGAAGGGAAGCTGCCCGTCTTCGGTACCTACGGAACTTTTGCCGCGGCGCGCAACCTGGACCAGATCAGGGTTTCCATCTGCTACGGAAATTTCAATGTATTGATTGCCGGAGCTCACGGCGGGGTTTCGGTTGGACCCGATGGCGCCACGCACCAGGCGCTGGAAGATTTGTTCGCCATGTGCGGACTGCCGAACATGTCAGTCGTCGTTCCCTGTGACGCCATTGAGACGCGCAAAGCGACCGATTATCTGCTGCTGCAGCATGTTGGCCCCAAGTACATTCGCTTCGCGCGCGAGGCCACCCCTATTGCGACCCGCGAAAACACGCCTTTCGTATTTGGAGTGGCGAACGTGAGCCGTCTCCGCCGCGAAGCGCCGGAGATGATTGATGCCTTCGAAACCGCGCTTGCTCCCAACTACGAAGACGAGCACGAAGACCTTAGCATCATTGCCTGCGGGCCGATGGTGCCGGAAGCCATGCGAGCGGCGTGGATCCTGAAGCGTGAGCTTGGCTACGAGACTCGCGTGGTCAACATGCACACGCTGAAGCCGATTGATCAAACGGCCATTGTGCGGGCGGCTAAAGAGACAGGCGTCGTCATCACCGCTGAGGAACATCAGATTGGCGCCCTGGCGTGGCGCGTCAGCGGCGTAATCACCGAGAGTCCAGAATTGCTGGGTACGCCGGTCATTACCGGCGCCATCGGCGTAAAAGATCGTTTTGGCGATTCCGGGGCGCCGTGGGAGCTAATTAAGGAGTTCGAAGTCAGCGCCGAGCACATTGCGCAGAAGGCAGTAGAACTGATCGCCATTACCAGGATGAAGAAAGAAGAAGAGCGCTTCGAACTGGTGCATTAGAGCTCGGAGTTAGTGCTTGTGACACGCGCGAGTGTACGTATATCTTGCCGGACGCGAGAAGACTACGATGGCGGCAGGTTGCAGCACGCCCTTCCGATGTTCAATACCAACACTCGCGCAGGATTGAGTGTACCTATAATTCCGCCGTCGATCACCGGCACGGCATCTTCGATGCGCTCCAGCGGAGTGAGCAATTCGCAGGCTAGTACCATCGACACATTGCAGGTCTCAGCCCGTGGAACTGATCTCCGAGTTGCGATGTCCAGTGTCATCCCTAAGGATGAAGCATGGTCTGACACTGGAATTGCTGGAACGTCGCTTCGGCTGGGGCCGAGGTAGCTCTGTTATAATCAGGCTCTGGCGCTCTCATTTGCATTGGCTAGGCGAGTGAGTGCCGCGCGCCAGAACTGCATTGCACAGTTCGCGCACACAGTGCCTTCATCGTCGGGGAGTGGCTCAGCCTGGTAGAGCACCTGGTTCGGGACCAGGGGGTCGGAGGTTCAAATCCTCTCTCCCCGACCAACTAATCCCACGGAATCAATGAATTAGAGTACTCGCCACTTTGGTCGCTTCTGCAACTTGGGTCCATTTGGGTCCAATCAGAAGTTCCTCGACCTTTTCCACCGCGCTGCGCGCATCCGCAGGTACGGAGTGCAAATAGATCTCCCGCGTGACCTCTGCGGAAGAGTGCCCCAGTAGGGCCTGCACCGTTCCCAACGGCGTACCGACCGCGTCGAGCAGCGTCGCGTTCGCATGGTGCAGCCAATGCCAAGTCACACCCTCGATGCCGAGCTTCTCGCACGTCGGCGCAAGCTGACGATTGAGAAGATTTCTTCGACTGAAAGGCGTGCCGCGCCGTGTTGCAAACACGAGCGCTTCCGGATCGATGCACTGCGGCCTGAAAGCCGACAACACCTCGATTCCTTTTTGCACCGAGTGGCACTGTTCTCTTGCTCCGCCTGGTCTTGGGATCATCGAACCTGCCCTCATAAACGGTCTGCCTCACTCGAAGGCAACCCAGTGCAAGGTCGATGTCGCGCCAACGAAGTGCAAGCACTTCGCCGACACGCAGCCCGGTCAGAACGAGCAACCAAGCCAGCGACCGCGAAGGCTCGGGAAGAGCTTCGAGTAGCTGCCTGATCTTCTCGGGAGCAATGGGTGTTTTTTCTGCTACCGGCCCACGACGCGGGAGCTTGGTTTGGCGTGCCGGATTGCTCGGAATCAGTCCTTGCATCTCAGCCGCAGCCAACACTGTGCCGAACGTGGTGCGAATATGCCTTACGGTCTTCCACGACAATCCGCTCCGCAGCTTCCCGCTGAGAAAGCCCTGAATCAATTCACGTGAAATGAGCCGCAGTTGCATATCGCCGAAAGCCGGGATCAGATGAACGTTGACGATGTACTCGTAATGCTTCTTGCTCGAATACTTGAGTGTGGGCAGTACCTCTGGCATCCAGTTTCGTTGCACAAACTCTGAAAGCGTGCAGTTCGACCGGGGCCGGAAGTCACCGCTGTTGATGGCGTGCAGCCGATTCGAAAGAATCTGGTCCGCCTGGCGCCGAGTCGGAATCTCAGCTACCGCGCCGAGGATTTCCGAACGCCGAACGCGTTCTAGCTTTCCCTCTCGTCCGCTGACGTCCTCCCACCAACGTGCGACCCACACTTTTGTTCGCGTACCTCGCTTGAAAAGTGAGCCGTGCTGGAATCGTCTGTTTCGGGCCATTCGTCCTCCATACGTGGCCCGCTCAGGCGGTTCTGCGTCGACGAAAAGTGTAGCGATTGGCCGCCCGCTAAGCAATGGCATTTACCCCTTGAATCCGCCGAGCCATTTAGCAACCTCCTGAATCTCAAAGCGCAGGTACTTTCCAACTTTGACGTGAGGAATGCGTTCGAGACCTCTCTTCCGGGTCCGGTCATACACCCAAGACACCGGAACCTTTAGGGCCTTGGCGATTTCATGAACCGTCAACAGTTCCGGAAAATTCTCAACATCCATTTACACTCCTTCCCCACAAAATCGCATCGGCCTCGAAATCGCCAATGGCTAATCTGGACCTCTCAGCCCATGCATGCCGCGTGGCCTCATCAATGATCCGCTCAAGCATGCTGAGAGAACAGTTAGCGGGCTGCCGGCACTCTCTTCTTCGAGACAGAAACGCCAGAGGCAACGGTGCTTTCCACGGCTGTTGTTAGCCTCTTATCGAGTTTCCGTCAAATGGCCTCGTCACCTCGGCGAACTCAAGGCCCCAGACGTGTCGGATTCATTCACCAGTGAATGCCACGAGGTTGGAAGGAAGTCACACCCAAATCATTCTGCGAGAACATCCTTGGGTTTTACCGCGAAACGGCTGGACCGCGTGCTAAGGCACAGCTCTCTCCCGAACAATATTTCACCGATCACACTTTGACTGGGAAAAACAGCCGGCCCGCTTGGGAGCGTAGCCAGATTCGAATGCCACAAGCCTGTGTAGGTATTTCCGAGTGATTTACTCCGCCATGACCGCAGTGAAGTCCATTCCCTCTCCCGCAACCAAAAGCGATCCAAATCCACCAGAGGGAAATACGGCAGGGGCTTCGGGGTCAGCCAGCAGTGCGTCATAGCATGCACGTAAATGCGGTTGACCAACGATGTTGAAGGCCCGCTCAAGGGCGACTTTCTCGCGACGCAGAGCATCTGCCGTGTTGAGTTCCAGATCATGGAGCTTAAAAGCCACTCGCAGCTCCGAGGGCGAAGCGCTGGCCGGAATACGCAACGTCTCATACGGGGTGAGGCGATCGGCGCCCCGCGCCGGTTTTGTGTGGTCGCAGGGGGACTCCCGCAAAACCATAGTCCGGGGTGGCATCGGCGTGTTCTATGACTCAGTGCCGCTGGATGTCTATGCCTTCAAAAACTATCCGAATCAAATCATCACCACTTACGACGCGCAGGGCTTGCCGGTCGGACCACCAGTTCGTTATCTCAACATCACCGCCGAGGCGGCAAACTCGACCTTCCCGTTTATCGAGCGGAGGTCGAAGAGCGGGAACTTCGTGCCTTACAGTACGGCATGGAACCTCGAATTTGAGCGGACGATGAAGCGGTGGTTAATGAGGGACGTGGAGGAGCAGTGGTTACGGCAGCTTTGGGAGGGCGCCCGCGGCGAGGTGCGGTTGCAGTAAGTCCTTCGAGAGCAGCGATGGCTTGGTCAAGTCGGTTACGCTCAGCTCTTAAGGCCGAGACAATATTTTGAATGTCCACAGTATCCTTTCTATGCTTGAGGCACCGCACATTGTAGCAGCCACTCGGTCACGGTCGAATTGTGCTGCTTCAAACTCGAGCTGTGAACATGGCGATCCACTGCGCAAAAAAGGGGTCCTCGAAACGCATCCGTATGTTCCCGGCACTCTCTTCCTCGCGCAGAATCCCGCGGTCCATCAACAACCCCAAAGACCTGCGCACCGTGGATGGCCCTTTCCCCAAAGCCCGAACTACCTTCATCGACTGCAGATTGGTTCCAGCTTCGGTAATTGTCAGGACCAGGGTCTTCTGCTGGATGGCGGTTAGGCCGTTCCACAGCTGTGTGTAGAAAGGATCGTATTGCCGGACGAGGCGTTCGAGCGCCCGCTTGACCACAGCATCATCGAGCACTGGCTGTTTGCTCTTCGACTGTGCCCTAAGGTCCTCCCAACACGCGTGAGCCAACATTTGCACGTTGTAGGGCACGTCCTCAGCGAGATTGAGAACTAAGTTGAGGACGCCGGGATCCGGAACGCCAAACCTGCTGCCGACAAACTTCTCGTGCAAGAAACGGGTGAAATCAGGGCGGGGTACTGGTCCAATAAACCGAGAGGCCCCCAGCCGGTAAAAGGGTCGGGAAGCGTCGGTTGTCATAGAAGTCAGGAGCCTGGTCTTGGACCCCGCAAAGACATACCCGGCGCGCTGGTGGCGCTGGATCGCTGCCCGAATGTGGGCCTCGGCCGCCGGGCCGCCAATCTCGATGACCTTCTGGAATTCGTCGATAATCAACCCGACAGGCCTATCCTTCGGTTGCACCTTAGCCAAGTGCTCCAGGCCGTCGAGGGCTTCTACCAGAAGAGTCACGTGATGCTCGGTGGCATCGCTAGCCGCCACCGCCACTTTCGCCGTCCACTCTCGTTCCGTCGCGCTGAAATTCAACTCAGGACGGAGGCGGGAGAAGAACTTCCGGACCTGCTCACCGGTACGTTGTATGCCGCCCTTTAACTGCCGCGCTGCACCCGCCACCAAGCTGTTAACCAGCAGATCGAGGGAGGGATAGCTTTCCGCATCGTAGCGAAGCACGACGGCCCCAGCGCCTTGCAACCGGTCTTCTGCTGCCTTGAGGATCGAGGTCTTACCATAACGACGCGGCCCGATCATGAACAGCTTTCCACCCTGCGTGATGGTCTCCACGACCTCCACAATCTCCGCCTCGCGATCGACAATCTCGGCGACTCCTAATTCGCGACCAAACTCGAATGGGTTCTTCATGTCACACAATGGTATCATACATAAATGTATGACACACTAATGTGCCATAGTTGATCTCTGTTCGCCAAAAGCTTTGGCGGGAACCATCTGGATAGCCAGCGCGCGGGACGCAGCGACCAGAGACTCCGTAATCTATCGGGTGGTCATCAATCGGTTGGTTTGGTGCCAGTTGGGAAAGGGATTGCGAGAAGAATTCTTGAACGCAAGAATGAGGTCTCGCACCTTGGAACGACGCTCATGCAGCATAACGAGAAGTCTTTCCAGCTCTAAAGTTGCGGATTCGTACCATTCTGGGGGAATCTGTTCGACCATTGCCAGTAGCGAGCTTTCCGAGAAGTTCTCGATTCGGCTCAGCCAAGGCTCAAAGCTTTCCCATCCAGTTACACCTACGTAGACGTCATTGCGTCCAAAGACACCGCGCAGTGGCGCATCAGGAAAGCTCCACTCACCAGCATTGAAGCAATACCCCTGGTCGATAAAGCTGGCGGTGAATTTACGTTCGCCGCGGCGCTTCCAGAACGCTGCCTGGCGGCCGTCTGCATTGCAGGTCCATTTGTCGAAGGCCAGAACGCCGGCAAACGAGCGCAGGTTACGCACCCGCCCTATCATCCCCTCGGGCAGGTAGTCGTAAACCTGGCCTTCCAGGGGCGACACCACGTAGCGCGAGCCGAAAGACAGTCGGGGGGCGGTCATTGTCCGCCGGCCGCAGAGCTCAATGTGCAACTCGGGCGTATGGTCTACCAGCCACGGGGTTACTTCAACGATGTCAGTTGCGGGAACCGGCAGGCCAATTGCTTCTGCCAATCGCGTACCCAACCAGTCGTTGACCAATACTCGGGTGTGCTGAGGGTTGTTCTGGAACTTGACGACATAGTGATGGCCGTCAGCGCAGCGCATGAGATGGCTCTGCGCACCGCCGCGCATCCGGCGGATGTGTTGAACTGCTTGTATTGGCATGGGGTATTCCGTTCTTCTGCCGGGTGGGTACCAGCAGGTTAGGTCGTTGAGCGGTGATAGAGTGCTTGCGATGAATTGGAGGGTGTGCGTGCTCAAGGGTTTCGCGCGGCTCGTGGTTGTGTTGTGTGCAGCAGGAACGGCATTCGGGCAGGTGGGGATTGCGGCCCCGCAAACAGAAACGGACGAATACACCCGCTACGAACTGTTGTCACCGGAGAGCGCAAGTTTTGCGATTCGTTACGAGGTGACGGCCACCACCGCCGGGGCGAAGTATGACTTCAATCCGATCCGCAAGGGCAGCGTGGCCAGCGGCGAGTCGGTGATTGACGCAATGACCGGACGGCCACTGCGGTTTGAAGTCATCAGTGGCGAGGAGGCGGTGAAGGATCCGCTGATGAAAGGCGAAGATGCATCGGAGGACTATA
>CAWDTG010000002.1:0-800278 GCA_963805245.1 uncultured Acidobacteriaceae bacterium | reverse complement strand
GTTGTTCAACAATTTAGGCAGATCAATAGCAAGCCGAAGTGCTCGGATCGAATCGGGCTTAAAGGTTCTGGAGCACCCCCCGAACGCATCGCTAGAAAGCAGGAGTTCCAGCGTCTTTCGCCGTTTGCGCCCTACCAATCTGCCTTCCGAGTCCTTAAAGGTTTCATACGCCACAAGATCAGCGGCTTGCAGAGGTATGCAATCGCGGGATGATAGCGGGGCAATCGTCGAGAACATTTCTCTACCCTTGAACGTCTGATCCTGAAGGCGGCGACTAAAGGCTTGCAGCAATGCTGCATCATAAGCGCACCGATCATGGAACATGACGATATTGACTGCCTTGGTGCTCCCCTGCTTTTTTCTTGCGTTGAGAATTCGGTTCGCCATTTCGATCATCAGGAAGTCAAGCAAGCAGGTATAACAGTATCCGATTGGGTCGTTCGCATATTCGGGAAACTCATTAACGAAATCATCCAACGGCATCGAATAAGAGGTTGCATCAAAAAACTTGCTCTTCTTGCACGCAGAGAGCAAGCACTTGGTGAGGTCGATTTGTTCTTCGAGAGACCATCCTTGGAAATCTCCTTTGCAGGAGCTGCAATCGGCGGCATGATAACGGGATACGAGCCTCCTACCCTGTGCCTTGAGAGCTCTGTTTTTGGACTCAAGGCATTTCTTCCATGCCAATTCGAACCACATCCAGCCGGATGCATCACTCATGAGGCAGGAGAGGGTAAATAGCTTCTTTCCGTAGCTCTCGTCAATATATCCTCGGAAAAGCACAAACAATCCTCGTCAGAACTCACCAGGATCGAACCCGTCCCACAGTTCTCGATCGATAGATATTGACTTTGGGCGTACATCGACGCCCCAAATCGTTCTAGAAGCCCTGCGCGACCAAGCGCTCTACTGTGAGCGCTCCGTTTTGCTCATCCCGCCGCGTCCATTTCTCCAGGTACTTGGCTACAATGTCGGTCTCGATATTCACCGGGTCGCCCGGCTTCAACGAACCTAGGTTGGTCATCTTCACGGTGTGCGGGATGATGGCGATGGTCAGGCGCAGACCTTCCAGCTTCGCGACTGTGAGGCTGATACCTTCAATTGCGATTGAGCCCTTGAACACAACATACTTCTCAAGGTCCTCTGGAATGTCGAGCAGCAGCCAGAAGTCGTCCGCATTGGCGATAGGCTCCAAGCCCACGAAGCGGCCTGTGCCATCCACGTGTCCTTGTACCATGTGACCCCCCATGCGGCCATCCGCCTTCAGAGGCAGCTCGAGGTTCACCAACGCGCCCTGGGTGACGCGCGAAAGCGAGGTCAGCCTCCAGGTTTCCGCAGCCAAATCGGCACAGAAGGACTGAGGTGTGATATCAAGCGCGGTCAGGCAGACACCACTGACAGCAACGCTGTTCCCCTCCCGCAACTCCTTCGCGGTGGCTGGAGCGTTGATGGTGATGCGATGATTGCCACCGCGCTCGACAATGCATGCAATAGTTCCGACTTCTTCTACTAGTCCAGTAAACATGACGACCTCGCGTTGACACTTAGCATTTAGCACTTAGCATTGGGCCTTTAGCTTTTAGCCATTAGCTTTTAGCCTTTAGCCATTAGCTCTTAGCTTTAGAATGCTAGTAACCAGTCTCCGGCATTTGCAAGCGTGACGCTAATAACTAAATGCTAAGTGCTAAATGCTAAATGCCAAATGTTAGCAGCTACGAGCTATGCGCCGCCTGCCCGTCCTCTTCATACGGATCGCGCAGGTACCCTTCCACGGCAAAGTCTTCTCCGAAGCGATGCAGCACCAAAGATTTCACATAGGCCGCTTCGCTGATGCGGCGATATCCCGCGCCCTGGGCAAACGGCACAGAGCCGGTACCGGCAAGAATCTTCGGAGCGTAATAAAAGAAAATCTTGTCGACCACCCCAGCCGATAGAGCCGCCCAGTTGACCATGGCCCCACCTTCGATAATCAGGCTGGTGATCTCACGCTCGCCGAGATTCGCCAACACTCCTTTCAGATCAGGACGGCCATCCGAGGCCGGCAGGCTGCCAGGAAAGAGAATGGTACCGTCTTCTACAGGACGGCGCATGGGGACCTGCTCCACGATAACGCCCCGCGCTTCCAGTTCGCGACGCTTGTTCTCTTCCGCGAAGCAACAAAAGACGATGAGATCTTCTCGCGCAGTCTTGACCACGCGCGAGTCGAGCGGCAAACGCAGGCGCGAATCGAGAATGACGCGCAGCAACGGCCGGCGCCGCGGAAGACCGGTGCGATCCGTGAGCAGAGGATCGTCCGCGATGATGGTGCCCACGCCGACCATAATGGCATCGTTGACGTGTCGCAACTCTTGTACATGCGCGCGTGCTTCTTCGCTCGTGATCCAACCACTACTCGCCGTGAGGGGCGCTAGCACGCTAGGGGTTGCGTTTTCGCCGGGAGGCGGGGCAATCTTGCCGTCGAGCGTCATCGCCGTCTTAAGGGTGACGAACGGAATCTTCCAGCGGATATATTTCGCGAAGGACTCGTTCAGCTTCTTAGCTTCGATCTCGCCCAAGCCTTCCTGCACCTCGATTCCGGCATTGCGCAATCGGGCCAGTCCTTGTCCCGCAACCGAAGGGTTGGGATCCCGCATGGCTACGAACACCCGTTTTATCCCTGCGGCGATCAACGCATCCGCACATGGGCCAGTGCGTCCCAGGTGAGAGCACGGTTCGAGATTTAGATAGAGAGTGGCGCCGCGGGCGCGATCTCCGGCCGCCTCTAGTGCCAGCACTTCCGCATGTTTGCGGCCCTCATAGGTGTGCGTACCGCGACCAATAACCTTACCCTTGCCGTCGACAATCACCGCGCCAACACACGGGTTCGGAGAAGCCAGAGCGATGCCTTTGCCGGCGAGCTCCAGCGCTTGCTGCATGAACTGCTCGTCGCTTGCGGTCTTACTCATTTTCAGTTGAACAGCGAATTCACGAAATCCTGCGGATTGAAGGGCAGCAGATCGCCAACTTTCTCCCCAACGCCGACATAACGCACGGGTAAGCCAAGTTCCTTCGAGATGGCTACCACGACACCGCCCTTGGCGGTGCCGTCGAGTTTGGTGAGTACAATACCCGTTACTCCGGCAGACTGAGTGAACAACCGCGCTTGTTGCAACCCGTTCTGTCCAGTGGTTGCGTCCATAACCAGCAGGGTTTCGTGAGGTGCGTTGGCACTCAGGCGCTGAGCGGTGCGCCGCATCTTCGCCAACTCGTCCATCAAGCTGGTCTTGGTGTGCAGGCGACCGGCGGTGTCCACGATGACGTAGTCGGTGGAGCGTGCTTTGGCTGCCTGCATCGCGTCATAAAGTACTGCAGCAGGATCGCCGCCCGGCTTGTTCTTTATGACTTCGGTTCCGGTGCGGTCGCCCCATATCTCGAGCTGCTCGATCGCGGCAGCGCGAAACGTGTCCGCTGCCGCCAGCAGTACAGTCTTGCCCTGGGCCCGCAAAGTATGGGCCAACTTGCCGATGGTGGTGGTCTTGCCCACACCGTTTACCCCGACCACTAGAATCACTTCCGGTTCGCCGTCAACTTTCTGGACCGGCCTCTTGTCGGTGGTATCCAGAATGGCCAGAAGTTCGTCCTTTAAAACCCGCTTTAACTCGTCGACGTTGCCAACCTGCTTGCGATCGACTTTCTCGCGCAGAGCCGCCAGTACGGTCGAGGTGGTCGCAGTGCCAAGATCGGCGGTGAGTAGGGTCGCTTCCAGGTCGTCCAGAGTGTCGCGGTCGATCTCCTTGCGGATTGCGACTACCTCTTCAATCCGCTCGCCAAGGGTCTCGCGGGTTCGCGTGACCGCCTCTTTCATGCGCTGTAAGAAACTGGGCTTTTCTTCGGTGCTGCCAAACAAGGTTTGAATCATGAAGGAATCCGTCGCGATTGTTTACACAAGTTGCAGTAAAAATTGTGTTCGGGTAGTGCGGCGCTTTAGAGCCGTCTCAAGGAGCTGATAGAGACTGGCCTTTAGACCCCGAGGTACGTATCCGATGTCGTTAACCCCGCTTGTTCACAAGTTCCTTGACGAAGCACCTCAACGGCTAAAGCCGTCTCTCACACGTTGCCGCTCAACGCGGGCCTCAAGGCCCGCACTACCCGAACATTGATTTTTCCGCATCCATCTACACTCGGGCAACGCAAACAATGCTCCTACGAACGCAATGTGTCGCGAAAATCCATTATAGACAAGCGCTTGCGCTGGCGTTGCGATCCAGTGTCGCGATCTTGCGCGCTGGATTGCGGGAATCTGGGCTGCTGACGGGTTCATCCAACCAACATACTTCTTACGAAGGAGGCCTGATGACAAAGTGTGAGCACGTGAAGCAAGCCAACCCAAGTGTCGCGCCGAGCGGCGAGGGTTGCCAATCCTGCATCGATGCCGGGCTGCGCTGGGTGCAGCTCCGCAAGTGTCTCACCTGTGGACACGTGGGTTGTTGCGATTCCTCTGCCGGTCAGCACGCCAATAAACACTTCAAAGCGACAGGACATCCTGTGATGCAAGCCTTCAAATCCGGCGATTGGAAGTGGTGCTACGTGGACGAAGCGTACGTCTAGTGGGTTCATCGCCGGCGTTAGGGATCCGTTGGGGCGAGAGAAACCTTGAGCCTCTGGAGGAGTCCTTCGACTCCTCGTCCGGTCGCCGTGGCGACCGGACTCGTCACTCAGGATGACACATCAAAAGAATTTTTCAGGATGACAACTTGCCTGCTTTTCGCGCAGGGCCGCAGCTTTGTGTACTCTATACGTCAGTCTTTAGTACCACTGATTTTGTTCATGACACCTGATGGCATCTTCTTCTAGCCGTACCAGCCCATCGCTTCGCACAGGTTCGCAGATCAAACTGTGCCTGCTTCTCGCGCTCCTGGCGAGCACGGCCTTCGCGCAAGTTCCATCTCCCTGGGTCGATACCAAACCGCTTGCGGTCGATACCGGCGACACTGGCCTTAAGGAGATGTTGCGCCGTCTGCATACCACGGCGCGCCTCATGCATACCGTGGCTCATCCCGACGACGAAGACGGCGGCATGCTCACCCTCGAATCTCGCGGGCACGGTGTGACCGCGTTGCAGCTCACCTTAAATCGCGGCGAAGGCGGGCAGAATAAAGTCGGCAGCAATCTTCTGGATGAACTCGGTATTGTCCGCACCCTGGAGTTGCTTGCGGCCGACCGTTATTACGCCGTCGACCAACGATTCACCCGCGTTGCCGATTTCGGATTCTCCAAGACGGCGGAAGAAACATTTCAGATGTGGCATGGCCACGACGTGGCGCTTGGCGACATGGTGCGAGTCATTCGCACCTTTCGTCCCGATGTGATCTGCACTCGCTTTCAAGGCAACAGTCGCGACGGTCATGGCAACCATCAGGCCTCCGGGATCCTGACCCGGGAAGCGTTTCGGGCAGCTGCCGACCCAGCGCGCTTTCCTGAGCAAATTCGGGAAGGATTGCAACCCTGGCAGGCGAAGAAGCTGTACATGGACAATGTTCGCGGTACGGAAGACTGGACCATCGAGCTGGAGACTTCGCAGTTCGACCCGCTGCTGGGCGAGACCTATGTGCAATTTGCCTGGAAGGGTCTGAAGCATCAGCTTTCGCAGGGCGCCGGCGGCTGGACTCTTCCCGAGGGGCGTCGCACCAGTTACTACAAGCTGATTGACTCGGTGCTGCCCAATGCGCCAGCGGCGGGTGCGCATGAGAAGGATTTCTTCGACGGCATCGACACCTCATTACACGGCCTAGCATCACGGCTTGGCGCCGATCAAGCCAAGGCCCCCTGGCTGAGCCCGCAGCTCGACGCGATTGCGAAAACGATTGATGAGGCCACCACCACGGCACAGACCAACGACCAGGCGGCAGGGAAGCCATTGCTGCGTGGTCTGAACCTGACGCGCGAACTGGTAAACAAAGTCGAGCAGTCGAACTTGCCGGCGGCGGAGAAAGCCGACTTGCTTGCCTCGCTGCGTACCAAGCAAGAGCAGTTTGAGCAGGCCGCCAACTTGGCGCTGGGCCTCGATCTCGGCATTAGCCCGGGCACACCGGACGGGCGTCCCATGGCGGAACCCTTTCCCACCTCGAATGGTGACGTACTTGCCGCAGTCATCACGGCAGGGAAGTCGTTCCTGCTTCTGGCGAAGCTGCACAATGGTAGTGCGCTTCCGCTCGATCTGAAACAGCTTACGTTGGACGTTCCGCCAGGCTGGAAGGCTGAGCTGTTCATGGATAAGGCGCCTAAGCGAATCGCGCCTGGCGATGGATGTGCGCTCACCTTCCGGGTGACACCGCCAGCGGATGCCCAGCTTACGAAGGCTTACTTCCATCGCGACAATCCCGAGACGGACGCCATCTATCAGATTGATAATCCGGAGTACGTGACCCTTGCGTTGCCGCCGCCGCCCGTGACGGTCCACGCGAAGTACAGCGTCAATGGCGAAGAAGGCGAGATTCGCAGCTTCGCGCGTACTCCGGTCCACGATACCCACGGCGAGGCTTGGTCCGTGCCGCTGGCCGTAGTGCCACCCTTCTCGGTAGAGACCTCACCCGCTACCCAAATCATTCCCACGGGACCGAATCCTTCTGCGCAGTTGAGCGTGATGGTGCGATCGACGGTAGCGAACGGCAACGGCATGGTGCATCCCGAAGTACCAGCGGGATGGAAGGTCGAACCGCAGTCGGCTCCCGTCGAGTTCAGCAAGACCGGCGAACAGGCCGCTGAATTCAAGATTCTGCCGGATGGAGCAAAAGAGTCTCGCTACCAGCTGCGCGCGTTGCTGAACGCCAATGATCGCGATTACGACGAAGGCTACAGCTTGGTCGCTCGGCCCGACCTCGGCGGTTTCTTCTACTACCAGCCCGCATTGCAGCGTGCCAGCGTCGTAGAAGTGAAGGTCCCGCAAGGGTTGAAAATCGGATATCTCATGGGGGCGGGTGACGACATTCCTATTGTCTTGCAGCAGGTCGGACTGGACGTCACGCTCCTTACTCCGGACGACCTCGAGCATGGCGATCTCACGCGCTTTGGGACCATCGTGCTTGGAATCCGTGCTTACGACACCCGCGATGACGTGAAAAAGTACAATCAGCGGCTTCTCGACTATGTGCGCAATGGGGGCACCCTGCTGGTACAGTACAACACCTCGCCCAGTGAATTTAACGCTGGACACTACCTGCCCTATCCGGCGCAACTCAGCCGCGAGCGCGTTACCGTCGAAGAAGCGCCCGTCACCATCCTCGATCCGCAAAATTCTGTCTTCCACTACCCCAACCAGATTACGCAGCATGATTTTGATGGCTGGGTGCAGGAGCGTGGCTTGTACTTCATGGATCAATGGGACGCGCACTTCACGCCCTTATTGGCATGCAACGATCCGGGCGAGCCGCCGCGAAAAGGCGGCCTTCTGCTGGCTCAATACGGTAAGGGATACTACCTGTACACCGGATACGCGTTCTTCCGCCAGTTGCCCTTCGGTGTGCCGGGAGCCATCCGTCTCTACGTGAACCTGCTGAGCGTGGGGCATGAACCAAAATAGTCCGTCTGACCAGCCGGAGCTGATTCGCGGCGTAGGACTGGCCGGGGCGACCACGCTGAACATGATCGACATGATCGGCGTGGGGCCGTTCATCACCATCTCGCTGATTGTGAGTGCGGCGGGCGGACCGCAAGCCATGCTTGGCTGGATTTTGGGCGCCATCTTCGCCTTGTGTGATGGGCTGGTGTGGGCGGAACTCGGTGCAGCGATGCCGGGCGCGGGTGGCTCTTATCGCTACCTGAAAGAAATCTACGGCCCGAAAACCATGGGACGACTGCTGTCGTTCCTTTTCATCTGGCAACTCTCGTTCAGTGCGCCACTGTCGATTGCGTCCGGCTGCATCGGCTTGTCGCACTACGCCGGATACCTGTGGCCTGGACTTGACCGCACGCTCGTGGAACACACGCTCCATGCCGGGGTTCCTGTGCTGGGCGCGCTCGACGTGCGCCTCGTTCTGATGCCAGGAACGTTCGTCGCGATAGCGACCTGCGGGCTGGTAGTTTTTCTCTTGTACCGGCGCATCACGGCGGTTGCCAAAATTGCCGAATTGCTTTGGGTAGGCGGAGCGCTGGCGATGACGTGGATCATCGTCGCGGGATTTATGCATTTCCGTCCCGCACTGGCATTTGATTTTCCGCCGGGGGCCTTTCGCCCATCTCACGAATTTTTCACCGGCATGGGTGCAGCGATGCTGCTCACTACCTACGACTACTGGGGCTATTACAACGTTTGTTTTCTGGGCGGGGAAGTGAAGGACCCGGGGCGCACGATACCGCGTGCCCTCATTCTTTCGATTCTCGCGGTTGCCGCGCTCTACATCCTGATGAACCTCGCCGTGCTTGGTGTAATTCCATGGCGGGAACTGGCGCAGCATTCCAATGAGCAGAGCAACTATGCCATGTCGGTGTTCATGCAGCGCATCTACGGAAACTGGGCCGGGCGAGCCGTAACTGGATTGATCATCTGGACCGCGTTCGCCTCGGTCTTCTCATTGTTGCTGGGCTATTCGCGAGTGCCGTACGCTGCGGCGCTCGACGGCAATTATTTTCGCGCCTTTGCGCGGGTGCACCCGGTGCATCGCTTTCCCACGGTTTCGTTGCTGGCGCTAGGGATCGTAGCGATGCTGTTTTGCTTCCTGCGTCTCGCCGATGTGATTGCTGCTCTGGTGGTGATTCGAATCCTGCTGCAGTTCATCGTACAGGCGGTGGGCTTGATGGTGCTGCGCGTGCGCCAGCCTGACCTGCCGCGGCCATTCCGCATGTGGCTCTACCCACTGCCTGCGCTGCTGGCAATCGCCGGATTCCTCTTCATTCTGGTGGCACGAAAAAACTTTCTCCGTGAAATCCGCTACGCGGTTGTCATACTTGTTGTCGGCCTGGCGATTTACTTGGTGCGCTCGTGGCGACGCGGCGAGTGGCCCTTCGCAGCCCACTCAGCGGGCGTAGAGGTCGCCGGATGAACGCAGCCAAGTCTCCGCAACTGGTCACGCTTTGCCAGCGACTCGCAACGTCTGCGTCCGAATCTGGACGCAACAAGCTTACATTTCAGCTGTTGTGCGGTCAGATTCTCGATGGCCACGAGTGGAGCATGGCAGGAGCACGTTGTTCCCCCGGTTGCCGCCCCCGCGACGGTCGAGGGGTCTGAACCCATGTCCGAGCTCGGACCTATCTCCCCGATTCCTACAGCGCCATCGCGACGGCGCAACGTGCTCGGTCCGTTGCATGAGCCTTTGTTTCGCACTTTGTGGATCGCGGCAGTCGTAAGCTACACCGGCACCTGGATGCAGAACGTCGGCGCCGGATGGCTGATGACCTCGCTCACCATGTCACCCCTGATGGTCGGCCTGGTGCAGGCAGCCGGCAGCATTGCCGTATTCCTGGTAGTCCTTCCGGCGGGCGCTATCGCCGATGTAGTTGATCGCCGCAAGCTTCTACTCGTCACGCAGACGTGGATGGTGATTGCGGCCGCCGCGCTCGGCATTCTTACCATCGCGGGCAAAATAACTCCATCGCTGCTCTTGCTGTTTACGTTGCTGATGGGATTTGGTGCGGTGCTCAACGATCCCGCGTGGCAGGCCATCACGCCAGAGATTGTTTCGCACCAGAACTTTGCCGCTGGGATTGCACTGAATTCCGCCGGATTTAACGTGGCGCGCGCCATTGGTCCTGCGTTCGGCGGCTTGGTGATTGCCGCTGCAGGATCCGGGATAGCATTCCTGCTGAATGCGCTTTCGTTTTTCGGCGTTATCTATTTTCTATACCAATGGAAGCGCAAACCCGGACGCACTTCCATCCGATTGGGCCACATGTTCACCGCCATGTTCGAAGGTTTCCGGTATCTGCGCACCTCGGCGCCGATGAAGGCGGTTTTGGTGCGCAGTGCTGTCTTCAGCGTTTCGGCGAGCGCGTTGCTGGCCCTGTTGCCCTTGCTGGCCCATCCGTTTGGATCGCAAGGCTACGGTTTGTTGCTGGGCTTCTTTGGATTGGGAGCGATGATGGGCGCCACGGGCTTGGCATTCTTTCGCCGCAAACTTTCGGCGGATGCGCTGGTTTGTGTCGCCACCGCGGTCTTCGCGTTTGCTACGTTTGCAGCCGGCAGATGGCAGGTATTCCCGATGCTTTCGGTGACCATGCTGATTGCCGGCATTGCATGGATCCAAATCCTGGCCAGCTTGAACGTATCGGCGCAAACCATGTCACCCGGCTACATGCGCGCCCGGGCGATTTCGATGTACCTGCTAGTTTTGCAGGGCGGACTGGCGGGCGGCGCCGCACTTTGGGGCGAGATTGCTGAACACCTCGGCATGACCCGTTCGCTGTCCTACGCGGCTTTTGGCTTGGCAGTGGGTATCCTGGCAACCTTTTGGTTTCGGCTTCGTTCAGTTGAAATCCACCCCAATGCGTTGGCGATGGATTAGGTAGTTCCCGATCGGTGCAACCAGGGGTGCGGATCTTGAGGCCCGCGTGAGGATTCGAAATCTTTGACCTACGGTACCAGCCCATCTACGCGGACTCACGCCTCAGAAGTCGACCCTTGGGTTGCCTCAGCGCGGCGCTGAAGAGGCCGTTACGAAACCCACTACTGATCCGCTACGGTGGGACAAAACATGCGCCAGCCGCAGCGCGGCGGCAGAGCTTAGCCCAGCGCTTCAGCGCTGGGAGACGGCAAGTGGGAAATCCCGAGTCCGCTTTAGCGGACGGCAGGAGTTTCGTAACGCCTCTGAAGTGCCGCACGACCTGAACGAATACAGAAAGGGCGAAACCGCTGTAGAATTCTTATCACGCTCTTCGGCCCAACTTTACGGAATATAGACTATTTTTGTGGAGGCTTTCTCGATGAATAAGCAAGTTGCGATGGGAATTTTGTTACTGGCGCTCGCCCCTATAGGAAGTGCGGTTGCGGCGACTCCGCAAGCGATGCAAGCCAAACCCGACCAGAAACCTACTTTTGCGATGGTCCTCGACCGGTCGATGTCGGGGGTTGAGCGCGAGGTGATTTCCGCCGCCGAAGCCATGCCCGACGATAAGTTTAACTTTGCTCCGACTCAGGGCGAGTTCAAGGGTGTTCGGACCTTCGCGCAGCAGGTGAAGCACATCGCGGCCGTCAACTACATGCTGGGTGCTGCAATCCTGATGGAGAAGCCTCCTTTGGACCTGGAGGGAGAGAACGGACCGGCCAAGTTCACGTCGAAGGCGGATGTGATTCAATTCCTGAAAGACTCGTTCACCTACTTGCACAAGGCGATGAATAGTATTGACGAGAGCAATGTGCTGGGACAGGTTCCGAGTCCATTTGACCCGAATCATAAGGTCTCGCGGCTCGGACTCGCCATCGGTGCAATAGGTCATCCCAACGATCATTACGGCCAGATGGTCGAATATTTGCGGATGAACAATATCATTCCCCCGGCAAGCCGGCCGCAGAAGTAATTCCTTCGGTTGACTAGCAAAGGTTTAAGGAACGAGGCGCGAGCAATCGTGCCTTTTCTATTGCGCGGGTGGGAGCATCAGGGCGGCAGCACTGCGGTGGACGCACTGGGCTTAAGCCCGGTGAATACGATGTGCCTCAAATTGGGGCTCCAGCCCCGGCCGTTGAATACGGAGTTCTTCTTTTCGCTTTGACACCTCCACGCTGATAGCCAGCATCCCACTCTGGGGTGCGGAATGCAGTCAGCCAAATCCCTCAAACGTGACATTAAGATTCTGCTGCTGGTGTGTGGCGTCGTTCTTTTCTTCACCATGCTCGCATGTGGCGGCGGCTCAACGAGTACCTCCTCGGGCCTGGGAAGCGGCGTCATCTCCGGCGGCAGCGGCAGCTCTGGCGGCGGTAGTGGCTCGGGCGGTGGCAGCGGCTCGGGAGGCGGTGGTGGCTCTGGCGGAGGCAGTGGCTCGGGCGGAGGTAGCGGCTCGGGCGGCGGAAGCGGCTCAGGTGGTGGGAGCGGCTCCGGGGGCGGAGGGAGTACCGGTGGAGGCGGAGGTACTGGCGGAGGTGGAAGTGGCCCCAGCATTCCTCAAGTGCAGCATTTCGCCGTGGTGGTATTGGAGAATTTGGATTACAGCGACATCGTGGGTAGTCCGAATGCGCCCTACATCAACGGCCTGATCGCGCAGGGAGGTCTCGCCGGCAACTACTATGCCAACGTTCATCCTTCGATCGGCAATTACTTCGTCATGACCACGGGAGTCGCTTACAGCACCGACGACAATTTTTCGGGAGTGGTTCCCATCGACAACGTGGTGCGCGAACTCACTGCCGCGTCGAAGTCGTGGAAGGTCTACGCTCAAAGTCTTCCGAGCCAAGGCTACCTTGGAGGCGATGTTTATCCCTACCTGCGTCGCCATAATCCAATTTCCTATTTCTCCGACGTTCAGCCGCCGTCGCAATCGAATATGAACATCGTCGATTTCTCGCAGCTGGCCTCCGACCTCGCTGGTAGCCAGCTGCCTGCGTATGCCTTCATCGTTCCCGACGCCGAGCATGACGCTCACGACTGTCCGGGCGGAGGTTCTGGCTGCGATGTCGGAACCAGGGTTGCCGCCGCCGACTCATGGCTGTCTAACAACCTGCCGCAATTGTTGTCCAACCCGCAGTTCCAGCAGAGCGGCATATTGGTCTTGACCACGGACGAGTCTCGCGACGACGACACCCATGGCGGTGGAAAGGTGGCAACCGTAATTGTCGGAACGGGGGTGAAGCCGGGATATGTTGGCAGCGTGCTATACGATCATCGCAGCCTCTTGGGGTTGAGCATGACCGCCCTTGGGGTGAGCACGATTCCCAATGGCGCCGGCAGCGCTAACCAGATGACGGAATTCTTTCAGTGAGGCTGCCCGCTTTCCTGGGAGTTATCGGGTGCTTCCGCGAAAAAGTCTAACCATGGATGAGGCGAGTTCACGGAATTCGTAGGATGGGGGAGGGCAAGAGCGTGGTGATTCCTGAATCGGCACCTTAATGTTGATCGACAGCACCACTTACTTGCTATGTAGTGCCTACCGAGACATGCCATTTCTCGCGCATTAGGAGACTGTGGCGCGATGATAACCGTTTCCAGGTACTGAATGCCGTCTCCCGACCTAGCGTGGCTGTAATCGCCCGTGAAGGCACTTGCTGGCGGTTTCCCGATTTGGGAATGTTCTCAGGCTATCTGGAGGCTGCATTTTGGTACTAAGGCCCTCCGGGATTTAGCTGATGCCGTCGGCAGCCATTCTTCTTTACGATGGAGATAGAGCCTGGAACCGTCCAGCTCTGAGGTTCTTTATTTTGAGGTCGGTAGTCTTCCAGCTTGTATTAGTGCTCGTCTTGACCGGTGCAGTCGCTGCGCAAACCAGCTCTCCTACGCCGCCTGCTTCTGCTCGATCCAGTCAGAGCGTTACCGCGAGACCGAATGCGCCCGCCGCAGCCACCGCCAAAGAGAAAAATCGGCAGAAGTTTGTGGAGGACGTTGTCCACTCGGCGGTAGCGCTGCCGCAACCCGATCCACAAGACCGGCTGCGCGTGCTTTATGCGGCTGCCAACGTCGTCTCGCCGATCGACGCCAAGGAGGCGCAGCAGTTTGCGAAAGAAGGAACGCGCATTGAGACCGAACTGGTCACGCAAGGCGAGAAGCCTGCGGTTTCCATGTTGGCAGGCGGACACGTGGATTGCGCCTCGGCGGTGACCTTTGTCCAGACCATACCTCCAGGGGCGGTCCTCGATGCCGAGCAGTCCTTGCTGGGAGCCATCACCATGTGCCCCAAGCAAGTGCAGGAGCCAGCCAAGCGCAAACTGGAGGCGGGCGTGCAGCAGGGCACGGTGGCGGCTCGTCCCATCCTGGCGCTAATGGACGCCGAGGGAGCCAAGTCGGCATGGTCGCAGACGATGTTCACCAAAGTATTTGCCTCGCTGCCGGCAGACGCTCCGTCGTTCGCCAGCGAGGCTCCGAATTACGCCGCCCTCTTTGTCCATGCAGCGCCCCAGATGGACCTGGACTCGGTGAAGACGGCGGGGCTGAAATTCTTGCTCTGGCTGGCGAAAGTTCCTGATTCGCCAGAGCGCAATGTGGCCGTCAACATGGTCACGGACGCGCTGAACACTTTACTGGGTAAGGATGCATACCAGGAGCTGCTGCGCTCCGACATCATGGCTCAGCAGGTGGCGAACAGCGCCGGAACCGACACGGTGCTGACGCCTCCGGAAGAGGAGTCTGTTTCCGTGCTTCGCGCCATGGCCAATAAGGATGACCGCACCGACGAGTTACAGTCCATGCCGCCGTCCTTGCGGGCTCGCGAGGCCGCTGCCAGCGGCTTTGCCAGCGGGACTTCGGGTGACCGCAAATTGTCCGATCACTATTTCGACATCGCGTTTTCTTCGCTCGATGAAGTCTGGTCCGACCGGGCTTCGCTGAAGACCAGCGCGCCGGCGGTGGTGGAAGAGGTAAGTGAAGCTGCGGCCCAAGTCGATCCCGTCGAGGCATTGCAGCGCTCGCAGAGACTGCAGGATCCCGCGGCCGAAGCTATCAGCATGCTGGCCGTGGCGCGGGTCGTGGTCGGCCAGCCCTAGGGTGCTCTTGTAAGAGCGCAAGCGAACGTAGGTGTCGGCCACTGAGCGATCCCGGGTGCGCATCGCGTGTTGGGTTAGCTGGCTTCCAGAGGATTTAGACCAGGTCCTGGATTAGTGTATCCGCCCGTTCGGGTAGTGCGGCGCTTCAGCGCCGCGTTAACCGCGCCAAAGGCCTCGCTAAATGTTTTCGGCGCAAAAAAAGTGGCCCTCATCGGGCCACTTGGAGAGTATCGAGTTGCCTATCTTCTAAGCTTCCTGCGGAGAGGCCAATACAAACCAGCGAATCCGACGCCGATTAGTGTGAGCGACGAAGGTTCTGGCGTGGTTCCCGATGATTGTGCGACTAACTGATAGCTCTGGTCCCCTACCTGAGTGAAAAACTGGAAGGTCGTGCCGTTAAACTGTGCCATTTGCCCGTCGCCTGGGTCGCCTGGCCCCATGAGGCTGACCTGCCCCGCCTCGAAGCCGTTGCCAGAGGCCCCAATCCAGTATTGCACTCCCGCCTGCACATCAATTGAAATTGGCAAAGCGACCTCGTAAATGTCGTTTCCACCGAGGTGCCCATAGAACGTGAAGCTCGAGGCGGTGACGTCCTGCGACACGAGGAGGGCGCCGGGAATGCCACCGCTGTCGGCGTACAGGTGGACATTATAGGTGCCGCCCGGTGGGAAATTGCCCGTGAAGAGGTTGAAGCCGGTTAAGGTCGTGGCCACCGGCAGCATGAAGTTGTCGGCAAAATTCTGCGACGCCGTCTGATTTTCCCAACAACAAACAGCGTCGGTGTCAACCGGCGCGTAGTTCCAAACTATGCCGCCGTATGCTGCCGTGGTGCATAGTCCGATGAGCAGTAATAGCGCAATGCGTCTCATGTCGTCCAAAGCCTCCAAGGATCCCAAGCCGGGATTTCGAATTTGGTCTCTGCGGGCCTGAACATCATCCGTCATTCTAAATGCAATTTAAATGCCAATCTCTGTGTAATGCATTCATGAGCTTAGAGTTGACATTGCTACGAGAGTGAAAAGTGTTGCGATGTATGGGAAGCGGCTTACAGTTTAAACAGACTCTAGCGCGCTCATTCCGCATCGTGAAAGATAATCCCTAGGGTATATCGGCTGCCGCTGTGTACCCGCGCCACGCCATGCTTCATAGTTACGCGATAGTAGCCACGCGTTCCGCTCACTGGCCGGTATCGTGTCGTGAAAATAATTGCGCATCCTTCGTTAGCCGTGACGACTTCGACTTTCGATTGTGCGCGTGGACGCTGTTCCATCAGCACAAACTCTCCGCCCTCCCAGTCACGTCCTTGTTGCCCCAGCAAGAAGACCATCTGGATCGGAAACGCGATCGCGCCATAAATGTCCTGGTGAAGGCAGTTGTAACTATCCTGTTCATAGTGCAACAACAGTGGAGTAGGACGTTTTTGTCCGGCGCGATGGCAGTGCTCTAGAAACGCTGCATGCTCAGAAGGGAAGCGCCCGGTCTCTTCCAACTCCTCTGCCCAGCGATTCCCTACCGCGGCCAAGTGCGGGAACGCGTGAGTGCGCAACTCACGCACGAGTGAAGGCAGGGGGTTGGCAAAGTATTTGTAATCGCCGCGTCCAAAACGAAGGCGCTCCATGATGATGTGACTGCGAAACAATTGATCCTGACCGTAGACGTCGCGCAGTTCGGCGCACTCCTCCGGGGTCAACACTTCGGGAGTGACCGCGTATCCTGACTCCGCGAGCGATTGTTGTAGGTCCGGCCACGGCAATGCCTCAAGGCGCTGCTGAATCGGAGGTGGGTTCCAAGCTGCTTCAACTGCCGTCTTCATAATCGTGGCGGTTCCTTTCTCTCCTCGAAGAGTGGGCTTAGTGTGACGCGCAAGCTGCGCTTCAGTTGGATTTTTCATCACGAAAATTCTTGAGTGTCATCCCGAGCGACGAGCGTAGCGAGGAGTCGAGGCACCCCTATACCAGCTGGGCACTCTCCATAGCGGAATTCCTTGCAATGCTAGGGTCCTTCGACGCCTCGTCCGGCTTGTGCCGACCGGACTCCTTGCTCAGGATGCCAGCCACTCTGAAGAATGCCGTGGTCCGCTGCTTACCGCTATCCGGCCCTTGCCTTCAAATCCGGAACAAGCCGGGTATAAGTTAGGATGGGATACGCCGAGTCAGAGGCGCGCCTGGCATGCATATACCTGACGGCTACTTGAGTCCATCGACCTGCGCGGTGTTGTATGCGGCCGCGATCGCGGGATGGTACTCCGCGCTGAAGCGTCTGAAGCGGATGCTGCTCAATCGCGTCATACCGCTCATCTCAGTTTTTGCCGCATTCTCGTTCGTAGTGATGATGTTTAACCTGCCGCTGCCCGGTGGCACTACCGGCCATGCCTTGGGCGTCACCATCTCAGCCATCGTGCTCGGTCCGTCAGGGTCGATTCTCGCCATCTCCATCGCGCTCGCAATTCAGGCCCTATTCTTTGGCGACGGCGGCATCAGCACGCTTGGAGCTAACTGCTTCAACATGGCGATTGTGGCCTCGCTGGTCGCTTATGGAAGCTACCGAGGGATAGCCGCCGGCGCTGGCATCGTGTCCCGGCGCCGAGTCGTGGCGGCCGCCATCGCCGGATACCTGGCGGTGAACGCCGCGGCCTTGATCGCCGCTATCGAGTTTGGCATTCAACCCGCCCTGTTCCATGATGCCAGGGGAATGCCGCTGTACGCGCCTTACCCGTTGAGCATCGCGGTGCCCGCCATGATGATTGGGCACCTGACTTTGGCAGGGGTAGCCGAGGCGGTGATCTCCGCGGGACTCGTCGCCTATCTGCAGGCTGCCGATCCTGCTCTCTTGCGTAATACGGCGGGAGCGCTGCCGGCTACGGAAGCAGCGTCGACAAGCATGCCCGCTGAGGAACTCGCTGCGAAGATTATGGATCGCAGTAGCTCTGCTAATGGTGCTCACTCCGCTGGGAATCCTGGCGGCGGGAAAAGCCTGGGGCGAGTGGTCTCCCTCCGAGCTTGCGATGCGGCAAAGCCCAGGAACAACTTCTTCCGCAGCGATCAATTCCACCGGCTCGCCGGCGGTTCCCATCGGAATGCAGCGGCTCTCTACGCTGTGGACGGCACCGTTTCCGGCGTATGCGCCAGCTTTCGTAAAAAGTGCGCGGTTCGGTTATTTTCTTTCCGCCATATTCGCCGTTGGTATTCTGCTACTGAGTCTCCCTGGTCGCGCAGCGTCGGGTTGAACGACGACGAGAAGCAGGCCGTTCCTGATGGCGCGCGGCGGGTTTCTTGCCTCAACCATGCTCGGCTTCGCGCGCGCTTTAGCTCGCGCTATGACTTCGGAAAAGATTGCCCGCCAACCCGGGCTCTTGCAATCGCTCGACCCGCGGGTGCGCGTCGTCGGCCTTTTCGCAATGGTCGTGGCGGCGGTGCTCTCGCGGAAAATCGCCGTGGTGGGCGCTTTGTTTGTCCTTGCGGTGATTATTGCGATCCTGTCTAACGTTGGCCTTGGCATGCTGGCGAAGCGCGTGTGGCTCGTCGTACTGGGTTTCACGGGAGTGATTGCGCTTCCCGCGATCTTCCTCACTCCGGGTGATCCGGTCGCAGCATTCGCGGGTAGCCCGTTCCACGTCACCGTGCAGGGTTTGCAAACTGCGACGCTGCTGATCGCGCGGGTGGAAACTGCGGTGACGTTCACCTCTCTGTTGGTGCTCTGCACTCCATGGACGCATGTGCTCAAAGCGCTACGCGCGTTTCACCTGCCGCAAGAGGCGATCATGATGCTGGCCATGACGCACCGATATATCTTTCTTCTGGTCGAAACAGCAGGCCAGATGTTCGAATCGCGCCAGAGCCGGACGGTGGGCGCCCTGCGAGGGGCCGAAGGGCGTCGGATGGCCGCGAGGACCGCTGGTGTCCTTCTCAGCAAAAGTATTGAGGTGAGCAACGAAGTTTATCTTGCGATGCAGTCGCGAGGCTTCCGGGGGGACATTCGAATTCTGTCTGACTTTCACATGCGGTCCTGCGACTATCTCGGACTGACGGCCTTCCTGCTTGCAGGCGGTCTCTCCGTATGGATGGGAAGGTAGATCGTATGCCGCCGGTCTTCGAATTGCGCGATGTGTACTTCGAATACGACGGTATTCCAGCGCTCCATGGACTTTCGGTTCAGATCGCGGAAGGAGAAAGCGTTGCGCTGCTGGGCGCCAACGGCTCAGGCAAGTCCACGCTTCTAAAAATTCTCGACGCCCTCTATTTTCCGTCGCGCGGCCAGGTTACTTTCGCAGGCCAGCCCCTCACGCCGGAAGCATTGCAACCGCAGGATTTCGCCCTCTCTTTTCGCAGAAGAGTGGCGCTCGTCTTCCAGAATCCTGATGTGCAGCTCTTTAATCCGACGGTGTTTGACGAGGTGGCATTCGGTCCGCTGCAAATGCAATGGTCGAAGGAAGAGGTGTTGTCCAGGGTTGCCGCAACTATGGATCTGATGGGTGTTACGCATCTTCGCGATCGTCCGCCCTACCGTTTGTCCGGCGGAGAAAAGAAACGCGTTGCCCTGGCCTCTGTGATCGTGCTTGATCCTGACGTTCTGCTCCTGGATGAGCCGACTTCGACCCTCGATCCGCGCAGCCAAAGCCAACTCATCGACCTGATTCAGGATTGGAAGGGCTCGGCAAAAACTGTGGTTACAGCGACGCATCAACTCGAGATCGTGGAAGATATCGCGACCGGGGTTATTGTGCTGGAGGAGGGAAGGGTCGGTGCCTGCGGCACGCCGGCAGAGATTTTGTCGAACTACGAATTGTTGTTGCGCGCCAATCTCGTGCATGCCCATCGGCATTCCCACGGGACGATCACACACACGCATCCACATCTGCATTCTCACTCCAAGCACGGACATGAACATTAACGTGCGTGCTCTAACCACCACTTGGGGTGCCCCGTTCTAGCCCGGGTTTGGCTAGGGCGGAGCAGTTAAGTGTTTCATTAGCTCACACAAGTCGTTGTCATTCCGCGCCCCGTATCTAATAAAATGGGAGTTCCCCCGGCTCTGCCGGGGAGGCAGTCAAACTTTGAGAATTCCGGGAGTATACCTCCCGCTGTTGCCTTCGTTTTTGCCGAAGCACGTTGCCTCGCGAGCCTCGTGCCGTTGCAGTTGCTTTTGCTTTTCACCGGTTGCGATCAGGCCCCTTTGAGGGGCCAGCAACCGTAAAGCCTCCGGCTCTGCCGGAGGATACTTACTTAATCTGGATTTCATTTTCCGCGACCACTATCCCACCACGCAGCCTCACGTCTAAGGGACAGCCGTAAGACATGCATCGCCGCGGCAATTCACTTAGGACAACTCTCCCATGCTTATCTTGCCATTACTTTTCGCGCTCGCCCTGCAGATGCCTGCCACCACCCCTGACAAAACCACGGAACTGCTTCGCGCCAAGGACCAGGCGCTCCTCGATGCCATCGCCCCCGGCGACCGCAAGCTGTGGGATCAAGTGCTGGCTGCGGACGCCGTCTACGTTGACGAGAACGGCGCCATCATAGATCGTGCCGAATTCCTCAAGCAGCTTGAGCCACTACCTGCCGGCGCCTCGGGCACACTTCACATCACGGACTACTCAGCACACATCGATGGCGACCTGGCCACCGTAATTCACACTGACGACGAGCAGGAGAACTATCACGGGCAGACGCTCTTGGCTCGCTATCTCACGACCGAGACCTGGCGTCGCGACGGCGAAGAATGGAAGCTCTACCTGATTCACACCTACGCTGTAATGAAAGACCCTCCGGCGATCTCACTGCCTGCACAGGAGCTGCAGCAATACGCCGGCCGTTACGTAGGCGGCTCCGATCTTGTTTACTTGATCCAGTGGGACGGCAAGCAACTGGTCGGCGGACGAGAAGGCAAGCCGATGAAGCCACTGGAGGTCGAAGTACGCGACGTGCTCTTCACGCCGGGACAGCCGCGCATTCGCAAGATCTTTCAGCGCGACGCCAGCGGCAAGATCACCGGCTTTGTGGACCGGCGGGAAAGCTGGGACCTGGTGTGGAAGCGCGAGGCGCCTTCCACAAACGGCGAATCGCATTAAAGCCCGCGAAAATCGAACCCCGAAGGGGTGGTAGTGCCGTTAGCCCAAGGACGGAGCGCAGCCGGGGCCCCCACTTCGCGCCGCTGGAGCCTGCCCTGCGCGCAGCCGAAGGGCGCGAAGTGCGGGTTTATCAGAGGCAAGAGTGCCATCCACCTGGCGCGAGTGTACGGGGAAAGAAGGGAAACTTTGTCGGGCAGCACTTCTGGCGCGAGGGTACTACGTGTCCACGGTTGGGGCGGGATGAAACGGTGATCCGCGAGTACATTCGGAATCAGAAAAAGGAAGACCAGCGGTTGGACCAAATTAACCTTTGGCGCTAACCAGTCACCGTAGGGTGGCACCCGAAGTCGGGGCCGCGTTAGCGACCCCGCACAGCGCTTTGAGCGGCTCACAATCTAAAGCCCCCGGCTCTGCCTGGGATACTTACTTCTAGCTTCTCTTCTCGTTAGATCTTGTTTCGGAAGGTGTTCCTGAAACGATTGTCGCTTTTTGTCCGATATACGTCCGTCGCATGTCTTTTACGAGCCGAAAACTCCTGAGACAATCCCCGAATTGGGAAACCCCGATGAACGCAGTGCGCAGGCTGCCATTTGGTCATTTTTGCTTGGGCTTGCTCGGCGCCAACATGGTTGGCAACGAGCTTTAAGAACCAGTGATCTTCGCGATCGTCCTCGTAGTGGTCACCGAATAAGCAAGAGCGCATGACTCTGAGGTGGGGCGAAGCCCTGCTCAGATTGAGGCACCGCAGTTAACACAAGATGAGGAACATTACGATGGGACGTAGAAGCAGAAAATATCTTGCTGGCATTTCCAGTACGCTTGCGATAATTATCCTTTGTCTCTTCGGCTCGGCAAGCGCGCAGAAGAACGACGTTGTGTACACGAAGCAGGCAAATCCGCCTGCGCCTGGAGTAACCCCTCCCAACAACAGTTATGACCCCGGATTAACCTGGGCGTCGAAAGTATGCTCGCCCGAAGACCCTCCCCAAGTGATTCCGACGGGATCCGTGCTGGAGTGGGCGTCGATCCTCGACCCGGGACAGGACGCTGAAAACCACTTGGTGGCAGTTTCCGGGATCATGGTGTATGACCCGGATCCGGGTGAGAGCGGTTTTTGTCAAGGCTCGGGCGGCTCGACATGTCCGGGTCAGCCGTTATCTTGCAGCGGTGACTCGGATTGCGACAGCTGTGGTGGAACCTGTGACTTAGGCCAGGGCCCCTCATGCAAGGGCGGACAATGCCCTTCTCCCTTTACTGAACCACAAATTGCTGACGCACAAGGCAAGTTTCCAATCGCCTGCACCAGCGATGCGCAATGCGGAGTTTGCGGCGGCACATGCGTCGCAAAGGGACGCTCGCGAGACGATTTGCCGATGACCCATCCGTTCGGGTTCGACTTCGACGCGTCGATCGCGCCGGATCCTGCCTATGTCCAGCTACTCTCCCCTGGGAACGTTGAAAGCACTCACTTGGATTTGTCCAAGGACCCGACTGGGCAGACTGCACTTGGAGGGTTCGGCGGCGAAGTATATCCATTTCTCCACGCTACCACGGGACTCGCCCTGGGATGGTGCAGCCCTGACTTTGACCCTAACCACCGATGCAGGAGCGACGCGGAATGCGGAGGAAACAGCAGTTGCGAGGGCATCGTCAGCGGGTTTGGTTTGACACCGGAGTACTTGCACGGCACGCTGGGCTTAGAGACCGACCACGACTTGCTTCCGGAGAGCTATCAGCCACAAGACGGAGACCGAACCGCAATCTTCGGGCGCTGGATCGTCGACTGTGGTCACGGCGACGACGGTAGCGTCCCCGGCTGGCACACAGAAATCCATCCGCCTCTGCTGATCGCCTCTGGCCGCAGGAACGGATCGGGTTTCTTTGGGGCGAACTGCTCGGACGAACAGACCTGTTCGAGCGTGATCGGTCGGCCGTTCCTGGTCAGCCAGAATTTCGGAGACGGAGCGATCGCGAAACACATGGAGAACGAAGGGGAGAAGCTGGGATGCCACTTGGCGACGGGTCCAGCCATCAGCGCGGCAATAGAGGTTTTTGGACCGCTCGAGGGCCTACCTGATTGCGACGGTGGATTGGACCTTGACTGCGTCTGTAACGGTGATTTCTTCGGATGCGAACTCTGCGAAATAGCTACCTGTGGCTCGCCGTTAGACGACCCGCCTTTCGGACATCCGTGCTCGACTCAGCTTGAAGCGCGACCCAGAATCAACGAAAACGGCAAACCCTTTGCAGGCACGCAGGACATGCAGTACTTCCTCCAGCCCGCAAATGGACGACTGAATCCTGGCGACCGAATGGTGGCCAAATGGCACCTGACTGCACGGAACGGCGTCACCGTTGGACTTTCGAGCGCAGGAGACGCTGGCGTAATGGTCGACGTCACGATGAAGGAAGAAGGTTATAACCCAGCCAATTTTCCATCGAAGCAGGATTGGGTAGTCGATCCAGGCAAGACAGATCCCGATTTCTCGTTTCTCGGGATAGCAAAATTTTTGGGTGCTCTCGCCATCGCGCCGGTACAGGCTGCGATCGTTGACCGAGGTGTATTCACCGACCGCTACCAAGCGCCCCAAGTGCCACTTAACGATGCAGCGCCAAGTTTGAGCTTCGCAGACCAACTCGACGGTGCAACGCAGTCAGCTCAGGACATCGACGACAGTCAGGTTTTCCCGGTTTCGGGCCGTATCAATGTGGGCTGGTTCCGCTGCAATCCTGGTGGCCCTTACGTCGCCGAGTGCACCGGCCCAACGACGACGGTAAATCTGAACGGCCTGGGATCGCGCGACCCTGACGGGAATCCCTTGACCTTTGCCTGGAGTGGCCGCTTCGCTGGCGGCACTGCAACGGGACCGTCTCCTTCTGTTGAATTCCCAGGTACTGGTTCGTTCCCCATCGACCTGACAGTAGCCGACACCGATCTGTCGACGATGTGCGACACCTCCGTCAAGGTCCAGGACACCACCCCGCCCTTGATCGCGATAACCCAACCCATGCCGACGACTTATACCCACAGTTCCGTTTTGACACTAGACTATTCCGTGACCGACATCTGCACCGGCGTGGCAAGCTTCACACCGACGTTGGATGGAGCGACAACTCTGCACGGCCACGGACTGCAGAGCGGTCAGGCCATCGGCTTACTCACTGAATTGAATCTGGGCACGCATGTGTTCCGCATCGGCGCTGTTGACGTCGCCGGCAACGCCGACACCAAGTCGGTGTCCTTCACGATTATTGTTACTCCGGACAGCATTAAAGACGACGTTACGCAGTTCTTTGCCATGGGCGCAATCAAGAATCAAGGACTGGAGAACTCGTTGCTGGCGAAGCTCGATGCTGCAGCCAACGCTCGCGCCCGAGGCGACTGCGGTACGGTGGCGAACAATTACTCAGCGTTCATTAACGAGCTGACGGCCCAGAGCGGAAAGGGAGTAGACAGCACTGCAGCCGCAATCATGATCGCCGATGCGCAGTACCTGATCGCGCATTGTCCGTAAAAGCGATGGTCTCTGAGCATTCGCTTTCACATAACCGACTTCTCGATCCAACAACTCGCGCGCCGGCGCTCAATTGCGCCGGCACTTAAGAGGAAAGGCAAGATGATTCGTACTTGGTTTTATTCAGCCGTTATGATGCTTTTCGTTGTTTCTTCAGTCGTTGCTCAAGAGCCACGCGAAATCGTCGCCGAAGTTGATGGCGAAAACATTTCAGCACAGGATCTCCGCGATGCCGCCGGCGTATCGTTGGCGAGACTGGAAGATGAAACCTACCGGCTCAAGCAACAAAAGCTGCAGTCGCTGATAGAGGAACGGTTGCTGGCACACGAGGCACGACGGCGCAAGGTCTCTGTCGAGTCGCTGGTCCAGACGGAAATCACGGCGAAGACGGTCGCGGTGACGCATGAGGAAGTCCTCAGTGCTTACGAGATGTACAAGAGCCGGCTGCAAAAACCCGAATCGGAAGTGGAAGCACAACTCCTCTCGATGCTGCACGAGCGGAAAGTTGCGGCCCGGCGACAGGAGTTCCTCAGCTCCTTGCGAACCTCGGCCGTTGTCTCCGTGAACCTGATGCCACCCGCAAGTTTTCGTGCGAGCGTAGGCTTGGACGGTCCGACCCGCGGCGCCAGCAACGCGCCAGTCACCATCATTGAATTCGAAGACTTCCAGTGCCCTTTCTGCAAGAGGGCTCAAGATACCGTGGATCAGGTTCTTGCCCGTTATAAGGATCGAGTAAGAATAGTCCATCGCGACCTCCCCTTGCGAACACTCCACCCAGCCTCTTGGAAGGCGCACGAAGCCGGACGCTGTGCTGAGGAGCAAGGAAAATTCTGGGAATATCGCGCTCTGTTGTACAAGAACGCTCCCGCTGCCAGTCCCGAACAGTTGAACAACTACGCTTCACAAGCTGGTCTCAACGTTTCAGATTTCGCCAAGTGCCTGGACAGCGGAAAGTTCAACGCTGTCATACAAAAGGACGAAGATGAGGCCACCCGCCTTGGAATACAAGGCACACCGTTCTTTTTCATCAATGGGCGGTTGCTTTCTGGCGCCCAGCCGGAGAGCGAGTTTGTCCGCATCATCGAGGACGAATTGAAAACGCCGCGCAGCGATGGGGGTTCTAAGACAACTGAGGTGGGCAAGACGCTCCGCAACACCGCTTCTTCACGATAGTCGGGAGGCTCCTCGACAGTTCGCGGATACTTTAATCTTTCAAGTACGGCAGCAGCTCTTTGAATGCCGCGGTCCCCGAACAGCGCAGCAGTTCATACATCATCATCTCGGTGGAGGAAATGACCGTCCCAGCTGCGCGCATGCGATCCAGCCCGATGCGCCAATTCAATTCCGCGCGCGAACCCACCGCGTCGGACGCGACGTGCACCAGGTAGCCATCGTTCAGCGCGCCCAGCGCCGTTTGCATCACGCAGATGTGGGCTTCCATGCCACATAGCAATAAGGTGTTGCGACTGCCAGGAAGACGCTTGAGCCCCGCGCGGAACACATCGCTGCCGAAACAACCGAACTCAAGTTTGTCGATAGCTACGACGTCGGGCAGCAGGGAAGCGATCTCAGGGACGGTTGCGCCCAGTCCTTTGCTGTACTGCGTCGTCATCATGATTGGTATCGACAAAATCTTTGCCAGGCGCACCAGTAGCTGCGAGTTCTTGATCAACATTTCTTTGTTAAAGATGGGCGGCAGCAGCTTCTGCTGGACGTCCACCACGATCAGGGCGCAATGCGCGGCCTCGAGTGGACGCCGCGCGACTTCGGTTGAGTCACCCGACAATGCGACAGTGCCCATCATGGATGACATAAAGCTTCCTCCACTAATTAACTGATGCCCATTCTATCTGCCTGTTGTCGGCAAGAGCGCAATATAGGAATCCTGGGTGCCGGGCTAATTAGCCCACTACTGAATCCTGATCTGATTCCAGCGGATTGGATTCACGTGGAATATAGCGGTACCAGCAAATTGCTGCTGACGCGCCAATGCCGCGAAGTTGACGCTGCATTCGCGCAGCCCATACAATCCGATTAGTGCGCGTGCTTCGGCACGCCTTCACCTATTGCAACGCTGCTGCCCCCTCGTTCAATGGTAGGACAGCTGACTCTGGATCAGCATATCGGGGTTCGAATCCCTGGGGGGCAGCCAAAACTAGTCAACAATTTACGCATTTGATGTTTCCCCGGTGTGCCGTAAAGTGTGCCGTGAGTTTAACGCACTACGCACAATTTCCAGCTCCGGGTGCTGGTAGGTCATTGCGATCTTCACATCGGCATGGCCCATCGTGTCCATGACCGCTTTCAGATTTCCAGTCTTGCCGAGCACGTAAGAACCGAAATCGTGCCGGGCGCAGTATAGAACCAGATCATTCGGCAGTCCCGCTGTCCGGCGCGCCTTGACCCATTGACGGTTCACGAAAGCTGCACCGATGTGTTTGCCTTTGTAGCGTGATTCGAAAACCCAACCTTCGTTCCGGCCTGCGCAGCGCCGCTTGAGAATGTCCATTGCGCGGTCACTGATTGGGATGAATCTCCGTCCCTTTGCGGTCTTGCTGCTTGGGTTGAAGATCAGCCGGTCATGCCAGTTAATATTCTCAACGCGCATGCAGTAGAGCTCACGAACGTTCCTCATACCGGTGTCCCGCATGAGGACAATAATGTCCTTAAGCGGCTGCTCCGCGACTGGCAGCAGCTTACGTTCCGCTTCATCGTCGAGACGAAAAGCCCGTCCATGTTCCTTGAAAAGCTTGAACGCGGGCACTTCCCGTATGAGCCTTGCCTCTTTCCCCTTGTTCAGCATCCGCCGCAGCGTTCGGAGCGCATTGTTCGCATTCGCGGCCGAGCCAGGGAAGCGTAGCGCTTCGACGGTGTCGGCTTTAATGCGATCCATTCTCATTCCGGTAATTCCCGTTGCTTCCAAGAGTCTCCAACCGTTGCGGTAGTATCGCTGAGTTTGGAGCTCTAGCCGGGCAGTTTCGACCCATTCCAGAAACCTCTTGGAGAACCCCCGCAAGGTCGGGGCCTTCCTGTCCAGTGGATTACTGCCTTCCAATGCCGCTGCGAGTTTTAGGCTGGCAATCTTGCTGGCCCTCTTCTCCTGCGTTTCTTCAGTCGATCCGCGGAATCGCTCCCCGCGAACCGTAAAGTCGTACCAATAGAACTGAGACTTTCTCTTCTTAAACAGCCTCACGAGCGTCCTCCATTGCAGCCCGCACGGAAGCAACTCGCGTGTTCTTGCGGATGTACTCGGCAAGAACAGCGACATCATAACTGACTCGGCCCTCCAGTTCCACCCAGTTTGGACCGATTCCTTCATGACGCCAACGCTTGAGTGTCGCTGTAGACCGGCAGAGGATTCTCGCGGCCTCGTTCGTATTCACCAGTTCGGGCAGCTCAACACGACGTGAAGGTTTCTTTCCGCGGCACAGCCCCTCCGAAGCAGGCACAGCAGTTTCCGAATTCTTCAATGTCGGTTCTTCAAATAGGCCAGGTTTCTCACATCCGATTGTCATGGTGGTCAATCCTCGTTGCGCGCGGCGGCTGCGCCCAAGAAGCCGACGAGCCAGTCTTTAACAAATCTTCGATTGATCGTGACCCGGGTGAACTCGGTATCAACGCTCCAAAGAAATAGAATCCGACTGATCCGGCAGCTGACCCGCCGGAGGTGATTGAACCGGATCTGCTCGTCCCGGCTCGTCACGGGATTGATCTGGCTTGTCCGTGGCTCTCTCTGGGTTCTTTTCGTGAGTCGGCATTAAACGCTCGGGGAGCAACTCATCCAGAATCCGGGAGGAAGTGTCATGGATCACGGAAAGTGATTCGGCAAGCGTTTTCTTGTTGCCGTTGTAGAGCGCAATGTAATCAGCTGCAGCGGAGTTGGTTTCGAGCCCCACCCCTCTGGAAACCACGTAGGCCACAGCCTCGGCCTGGGTCTCCTCCACCACCTTCGGCAATCGGGCGTCGTCTTTCCTGTGGTGGAGCATCTCATGAGCGAGTTCGTGAGCCAGAACGGAGAATTCCTCGGCTGGGGGCATGTCGGGGACGAGCCGAATTTTGCCCCCGAAAGAAACTCCTTGGGCGGGCGCAATCGACTTGTCGTATTCCACCGAGATTCCCTGTTTGGCGACAAACTCCTTGAGCTTGTCCGCGAATTCCCTGGGGTTACCCGTGGTCTTCGAAAACTCGGGCAGCGACTTGCCTTCGGTCTGCTCGACATCGAAGACGAAGGCGGCACGGAATCCGGTCAGCCGAAAGGCCTCATTCTTTTTGGCGACGGTGTCGGTCGGGTGGGGAGGCTGGAGAGAATTTTCCCGTTCTTTGGCAAGCATTGGCGCAAAGATCATGATCCCTTTTTCTCCGGTTTTGACATGCCGGCCTAAGTCCCGCCAGGTGTGGTAGCCGGCCACGTGGGTTGCCTCAGGCCGCTGAGACGAGATCAGGAGAACGTTGCCCCAGCTGTAGCGATGAAACCTGCCCATGGTGGCAAGGTAATTTTGAAGGGCTGCGCTTTTCCCGGCCTCCAGTTCAGCTGTCAGGTGGTTCAGGGCATCTTCCGCTAGCTTTCGTACTCGATCGTCGGCCATGACTGCACCTCCTATTGGTCATTTAGAGAGGGGAACAAGACACTTTGGCCCTCCTTCTATTTGCTTTGGTAAAAGGTCTCGAATTCGTAGTAGTCCTCTGCGGGTACGTATCGCTTGATCCGGAGAACCTGGGCGACAACGCGTTTGCCGGCCTGGCGCTTCAGTTGAATCACCAGGTCAAGCGACTCCCCAATGTTCTGCCGGATGACCCGGTAGGGGAGATCAATGCCGGACATGAGGACACAGGTGGCGAATCGGGAGATAGCCTCGGCGGCGGAGTTCGCGTGAATGGTGCTGAGGCTCCCAGAGTGGCCGGTGTTGAGCGCCTGGAGAAGGTCGAACGCCTCGCCGCCTCGTACTTCACCCAAGATGATCCGGTCGGGCCGGAGTCGCAGAGTAGCTTTTAGAAGGTCCCGGATGGAAATCGCCGGGCGGCCTGGCTGCTCGCGACGTGCCTCCAGGCGGACGAGGTTATTTTTTTCGATCTGAATCTCGGAAGTATCTTCGATGACGATGACGCGCTCTTCGGGCCCGATGAAGTGCGAGAGAGCATTCAGTAACGTGGTTTTGCCAGTTGCGGTTCCCCCCGAGATTAGGATGCTCTGCTGAAGCTCGACGGCCGTCTGCAGTTGCAGTAACAATTCGGGGGTGAGGGTTCCAATGCGGACGAGGTCTTGGGGCCCATAGAGTTTGCTCTGGAATTTCCGGATGGCAAGCGAGGTGCCGTTGACCGAACTCGGCGAGGCGATCGCGGTTACCCGCGAACCGTCGGGAAGCCGGGCGTCGAGAATTGGTTTGTCTTCGCTGAAGTCGTCGCCCAGCTGCCGGGCAATATTGCGAATGGCGATCTGGAGCGACTTCTCACTTACGGTGACCCCAGGGACCTCGTGCATCTCTCCAAGTTTTTCAATAAAGACTTCCTTCGATCCATTCACTAGGATGTCGGAGATATCCGGGTCGCGAATCAGGCCTTCAATGGGCCGCAAGAAAGGGATTATGACCTCCCAACTCATCAGATCGCTCCTTTGGCCAGCTGCTCGAAGTAGGAAGTGTTCGGGTCGAGGTAGTAGGGCTTCAAATAGCAAAAACTCGGCGGGTGGGGATTGAGCCCGTCATAGGCGAGGACGATGGCCTGGGCATTCTTGAGCTCCGAGAAAACCTTCGGCTCAAAAGTAAAGTCCCGCTGAACGTTGTAGCCCTTGGTCGCAGTCAAGGTGGCGCGGTGGGCAACTGCCCTGCCGGTGAGCATGCTTACCCGGGCATCCTGCCCGGTTTCCGAGATGGTGTAAGTGGGTTTGAGCTGTTCCTCCTTGCCGCAGAGGTCACTCGCCGTTCGGGCGCTAAAGTCATCCGAGAGCGCCAAGAAGATCTTCGTGCGGAATGTCTGCAGCAGGGTCCGCCAGGATTCACCGGGCAAAGCCGAGCGCAGCGAGCTGATGCTTTGGGTGGCGACGATGGGGATGCATTTGGCCTGACGGGAAAGTGCAAAGAATTTTTCGTCCCCGCTGGGATCGTTTTCGCCGACAGTTGCGAATCCATGGTATTCATCGCAGAGAAAGAGCAACTCCCGCCACTGACGGTGGGGTTCACGTTCCATGCGGGGAATGCGGTTGAGAACGGCCCGCTGAAAATCCTGCTTCAATAAGGTGCCGATGGTCTTGGCCAGCCCGGGATTGATGGCCAAGGGCAGGTTGAGCGCCAGGACTGCGCCTTCCTCCAGAAGTACCGAAAACGCTGGAAGGGGTTTCCCGAAGCGACCATCCCGATTGGCGACCGGGTCGTAGGTCTCTTTTGGTGGGCAGAAGACTCGCTTTACGGTGGGGTTGTCGTCGAACAGGGAGAGGAACACGGCGATGCCTTCAACAATCGAGGTTCTCAAGCGTGGATCGACCCGCTTCCAGTCTTGGTAAAACCAGCGTTTGACGGCCTCAAACTGCTGGCGCTTTTCCGGGTTCGTAGCCCAACCCTCGGCATTGTCGGAGGACGCATTTGTGTCTGTCTTGGAATCGATCTTGTGCTCTCGCAGACAGCTGGCGAGGTCGTCGGTGAGAGGCGCCTTCATATAGCCGGTTTCGGGATCGCGTTCAAAGGGGTAGGTTTCAAGGTCCCGCTCTGCCATGAAAGCCTCGACCGTGATCAGAGCAAGTTCCTCGGGCAACGAGGCTTCTCCGCTCCGGATCTTTTCCTCCAATCGATCCGGGTTGATGGCACACTCATAGACATCAAACAAGGTGACGTAGTCGTAGAGGACCTTGTGCAGAAGGATGATGAACTTCACCAGGTTGGTGTAGGCCTGTTGCCAGAAGGGTTCTCGGCTCTTGCCGAAGAGGTTGTTCAGGAGGGAGGCGATGCCGTAAGCCAGAGCGTAGGCATCGAGGTCGTTGTGGAGCGGATTGTACCGGTAGGGTGAGTCGAGACCGATCTCGACATAATCGTCTCCGCGTCCGGCGGCTTCGAGAATGCGCTTCACGTGATAGCAGAAATCACCTTTGACCTCTAAGATAAGGCCGCCGACCCGGCGCGCTTTATCGTGAGCGCGGTAGCTTAGGAGCTGCCTGGCAAACGGGTACATGCAGCCGGTAGTCTTGCCGGTTCCAATCGCCCCGAAGATGGCAATTCCCGTAAACAGTCCCCGGTCGGGGATCACCAGCCAGCGAGGGTTCTCTACCGGCTCCGGATTCTTGGGGTGATGGACTTCACCGATTACGAGGTATAGCTGGTCGCGGTCTTCAGCTTCTGGGTACCTGGGCAATTGAATCTTGCCGGTCTGTTTCTTCCGCTGAGCAAAGAAGATGTAGCGCGAAGACAGGGCCACGGAGAAGACGATGAACGGGGTACTGAAGAGCATGGTGAGGTAGGCGTACTTGAGGGCGTAGAAGAGTGCCGGCTTCTCCAGAAACACAAGTTGGAGCAGGGCGTTTTCTGTCGGAAACGGCCACCGCAACATCCCTGCGACCCCCACGGGGATGCTGAAGAAAACGCTCCAATAGGTTCTGCTCTGGATGACTCGGCTCATTGCTAGCTCCTGTTCCTATGCCTAGTCTCGTTGCCTGTCGCTTCTGAGAGTGGCTCCGGCCTCGGGTGATTGCGTAGCCATTCCGCAAAGCCTTTATCCTTTCGGAAGGCAACGGAGAGGGCCTGGGCAATTACGTAGTCGCGGTCGCTTTCGAGGTATTCGCAGTACTGTTCGAGCTCGGCGATTAACTCCCGGTCGAGTTTGGCCTCGACGCGCTCGCGAATGGGTCTAATCTGCTTCGGTATGTACGACGACACTGTCCCGTTCCTTTCTCCGGTGATTTGCCCGGTTGAAATCCAGGTATGCGTGGGCGGGAGCGACCCCCGAGCGGCGGCAGCAAGCGAGTGGGTCTGGGCGCGCCAGAGGCGCCCAGACCGGGGTCGCTCCCGCCCACGCCCCGACCCCATGGGTCGGGGCTCTTAGGCCATCGCAGTTTGTGAGGACCTTGTTCCAGGGCATTTATGGTGCTCCTTTTTTATATGGGCAGTCTTAAACCGCTCCGACACCCGGAACGGCGCGGGGTGTCGGGCCGTCCGCGCTGATTGATACGTCATTTCGGTTGCTGGTTTCTCCGAAGAAGTCATAGCGATGGTCAACCAAGAAGGTCGAAAAGGTAGCTTTAACAGACACTGGCAACCGACCATTTGGGCCGCTGATTTCGGCTGAGGCCTGGGCTTCGACTGCCTTCCAGCGTTCATAAAGGGCTTGGTTTTCGGGCCCAGAAAATTCGTCGGTTTCATTTCGTAGCTGAATCAATTTGTTGCGACTAAACGAGGCCAATTCGCCTTTCTCGTAAAGATGGCGCGCCTCAAAATGCTGAAGCATTCGGTTGGTAAGCCCCACGTCCCCTGAACCTTCAAGTTGGCCCAGAAAGGCGAAAAAGCAGCGCTCAGCTCTGGCGAAGAGCCGCTTTGTATCGGCAACATAAATAATGTGGAAGTTGGTGAGAAGTCGCCACAGGGACGAATATTGGTCAAGGTACGTCTCAAACCCCGACAGCGTAGCCGATCCTTGATCCACAAAACAGAAGGAGGCTGGCACTGAGGGTGGCGCGGCGAGGTTAACCTCGCTGAGGAAGATCGGATACTTGTCAACAAAATACCGAGTCGTCGTCGCCGTGGTTTTGAGCGAGATGTAGCGCTTGTACGGCAGAGCCGAGAGCGCAATTTCAAGCGTTCCGCAGAAATAATCCAGCTTCTCGCGTTCGGTTGCGAGATAGCTGTAATCACGGTGTGCGAGCACGAAGTCGAGACTCATGAGGCGGCTTTTGATCAGGGCGGGCGAGTGCTCGCGCCGGTTGCGATTGTCAGGCTCGCCGATGGCTTGGTAGAACGGACGGCTGCCGAGGTGATAAATCTTGGTATTGTTGAAGGCCGTAATGGCAACCGCATGCTGTTGAGCTAGGAGCTTCTCGATCAAGGTGGCTGCCGTGCCGCCGATTTCTTTCCCGATGAAGTCGCCATAATGGCGGCGCAGGAAGTATCCGCCCTGCAGGGCGGCCAGGCACAGGAAAGCAGCCTCCCGTTCGGTGTAGCTCAGTTTTCTCAGGGCCTCGATGCGTTCCGGATTGGTCATCGTCAAAGAGCTCATAGAGAGAGGATCTCCGCCGTGATGTGGTGATCATCAAAAACTGAACTGAGCCGGCCAGCATCCTCGCTGGACGCATAAAATGTGAAGCCGGCCGCGGCTTTCGCCGCAAGCTGGCCGCCCCGGTAGTGATTCGTCGCCAACTCTAAATCCGTCCTCGCCGTCTGCCCCTCCCGAGTCTCGTATTCAATTCGCAGGTCGGGCAACTGAACGTGCCCGCGGATGACCTTCAGACCGTGCTCAGCGGCGATTTCTGCCTGGCGTTTTCTGTACTCCAGGGAGTGCGGCCGTTCCTTCGCAAGCGCGGAGTAGACCTTGCGCTTGAGTTCATAATCGAGCGTGATCCGGCGAATTTGGCCCCCTGCTTTTGCAATCCGGCCTGCCTCGGCTTGGTACATTCGGTAGATCGCGGCGTCGTGCGCCATCTCGGCCGGCTTGACGAATCCCGCGTAAAAAGTTCCCCGCTCGCTGCTTTGTTCCAAAACCTTCTTGCCCTGCCAGGTCAGAGTGACAACCGCCAGTCGGTCCTTCGTTCTGCCGAGCCAAAGCGACTTGGTTTGGGTCAAGCCTTGAGAGAGGAGTTGACGGCAATCGCGACGCATGTCGGCGCTGTTGCCCTGGTAGCGGTAGTGGGCCAAATCCTCAATCGAAAGCGTCCGGAAGCGCCCGATTTCAGCCATGGTTTGAAGCTGGGTGTCGCTGAGGTGATACTCCCGTTCCGGCCATTCGACCTCAGGCCTACCCCGATGGGTACCACGCTCTTCGCGCAATTCCTGTTGCCGGGAGCGGCTGTCTCCTCCTACTTCATGGCCCGTGATTTCCGGCTCTCTTTCGTCGCTTGAAATGTTTCTATCCATGGGTTTCACTCCTCCAATCGCCGTGCCAGCTCTTCCGAGATCGCGCCTCCGCTGCGCAGTTCCTTTTCAAGATGAGCGAGCTTCTGCCCGGTGTCTTTAAGGAAGACTTTGCGCATCAGCAGGTAGAAGAAGGCAAAGAGATTCACCAGCAGCAAGCCTGCAAAGACTGCGATGGTTGCGCCATAGTTCTGCCAAATCAGCTGGCGGTAGGGAATCAGAAAAGTGCATTCCTGAAGCACGTAGAGCAGCGCGGCTAACAGGCACACGGTGGCAGCAAATAGAGCGTTGGCGATCATCGGTTGAACGCCTGGTCTTCCCGGAAGTAGGTGATGGTGAGTCCGAGAGGGTTAACGGGAATCAAGTTATTGGGGACGCGGTCTTTGACGATGAACAGGAAGTTCGCTACGTATTTTTCGCGGCGAGATTCCAGATGGTCCAGACCGAAGTAGACCTTTTCGAACTCTACCGTTGCGTGGTATGGCGCCTTTCGTAGGTCCTCGATCGAGACATTGGTAACCTTTACGTCGTTTTCCTCGCCGTCTCCGGCGAGGAATGACTCGATGGCCTTCGAGTTCTTATTGGATTCGATTAGGGCATCGGCCGCCTGGGCCTCAAGAAAGTAGAGGGAGGAGGCGTAATCTTCTTTCACCGTCGCCCGCATCCGGCTGTAATGACGCTGCACGAACTGGATCAGAAAGTATTTGATTTCCTTCTCCTGCGGATGGTACGCGACGCTCTCGTAAGGAAGCACCTGCGGGCGCCCGGTCGGGTCGATGCCGACGACAATCGGCTTTCGGTCAAGAAGATTAGCGTTTGTCCTCAGATTCAAAACGAGGAGTCCTACGCACACCAGCGAGAGACAGAGAACGGCAATCTTGAGGTAGGTGTTCATCACCTCAAGCGAGCCGTAGAGCTCCAGGAATTGGCTCCGAGCGGCCTTGATGTCTTTGGCGACTGGGGAGGGCAGAGGCACAATTGTCATCAGTCCTCCTAAAACTTCCATAAAGCCGATTCCCCTGATCGTCCCGTGAAAAGTGAGTTTACGAGCGAAGGGATCTTAAGAATTCCGTAGGTAAAAGCCAGCAACAGAAGCAGCAAGGGAAGAAACAGCACCAGAATCGTGGACCCGTCGTAAGGAGGCGGATGCGAGTCAACAAAGTGGATGAGCAGGTTCCCGAAAACGAACAAATAGGCGTTGGCGACAACCGGATAAAAGGCGTATTGCACAAAGGCTTTGAGCCATCCCCAGAAAAGCCACTCCATTTGGGGAACGATGAAAAAGGGGATGAATACCGGCCCCAGCAGCACGGCAACGGCCGTAGCTACGTAACCAAAGGCGATCACGGCAAAGATGGCGGCTTGCGCCGCAATCAGGCAGATGATCACGAGCGTGTAGCGGATGATCTCCATGACATTCAAGACAATGGACAGGGCAGGCATTTCCATGCCGAAATAAATGTCGTTGAGCCGGTCCCAAACTTCTTGAACCAGCGAGTGGTTCAGTTGGTTGGAGAGGTCAAGTCCCTGGTCCACAATCAGGTGGTAAAAGCTGACACCGATTCCCGGAATCGGCTGGCTGTAATAGGTGATCATCGCGAAGCCAAAAGCGATCGTCATGAGCAGGCCCGCGAATTTTTCAAAGTGGAAGCTCGTCATGGGGCCGCCTCCGGCGGCCGAGAGAGCGCTCCTTACGCCGTACCAGCTGATGAGAATCAGTGCAAAGCTGCGGAACATATGCTCGCCCATGGTTTCGAACAGGGCAGCATGCTGCGTCATCAGCTGGGTCAGGAAGGCGAAGAGGTCATTCATGGAGCTGGGAGGCATAACGGAACTCCTGATTACGGCATACGCCAGGCAAGCATGGCCTGACTTGCGCCATTGGCTTGGGAAGCGAGCACCGCTTTGCCCTCGGTCATAAAGCGGACATGCTGATTGATCGCCTGGGCCTCGGCATCTCGCGTCCGTTTGGCAGCAACGATCTGCGATTCCGCCAGGCTGACGAGCAGCTGGTTGGTGTCTTGGTTGTTTCTCAGCCCAATCAGGCTCGCTGCGTTGATCTTGTTCAAAACTGCAATCTCGGTATTCATGTCGGGATCAGAAGATAAAGAATCATCTTCAAGCGCCCGCAACGTATTTTCGCGAGCTGGCGCGTTCGCCCTTACCAGCCCAATCGTCTCCAAGGCCTCCAGGTTGGCAGCGTCGGTGAGCTCGACCGTCCCATAGGAGGTCTTTACCCGGTCAAGCTGCTCGGGAGGGATGTTTCCCAATGCCGCGCCATACTCATCAAGTTTCTGTACTGCCCGTGAATACCCTTCAGACACCGAGCCTCCGGTGTTTATCGCGGCTACCCAACCGCCGGTTGTTCCGTAGGTATTGGTCGCGGTCGAGTTGGTCCAGGGAGTAACCAGAGTGCGATAGCGCGTCCTCATGTTGACCGGGACCGATTTCGCCATCCACAGCATCTGTGCGTACTGCTGGCGCGACTGCTCATAAATCTGAACGAGCTGTGCATACTGCTGCTGCAGCTGGATGAAGCTCCTAACGGCTTGGGCGTAGTTCGATGGATCGAATACGATGTCGCCAAGCCCCAGAATCGCCCGCGCTGGCGACGCAAAAAACACTGCAACTACCGCAAGTAATGCCATCGCTTTTAAGCTTTTTCTTTTCATCGTGTTTTCCTCCTTTTAAATGTCGTCCGGTATTTCGTGGTTCTCGTAAGCCGGCAGTGACAGGTCCTCCGCGAGATAGATCTTGATCCGTTGCCCTTCGCGAATCGTGAACGTCGGCAGAACGTTCAAGAAACGGTCGAGGATATGTAGAGAAGATTGCGAGAGGCTGCTGGCGACGCCTTGTCGGTAGGCATCCGCGGCGGAAATCGAGGTGCCGTACTGGGTGTTCGATTGTGCAAGACCGGCGATCATTCCAATTGCGATCGAGGTCCCAAAGATCTGAACGTAGTGATGGTTGACCTGGTCCCGGAGGCCCGTCGCACCGGTCTGGTCGAGTCCATGAAATTGATCAAGGTTCACGTTGAATCCGTCCGGCATAATCATTCGGTGGAAAGAGACGGCCAATCGCTGCTGGTCAAAGCTTTGTACCGGATGCACATCTCCTAAAACGCGAGTGCCGCTCGGAATCAGAACGTGGCGGTGGTCGTGGGAATACACGTCGTAGCTGACCATGCAGTTCACCGGCCCCGAGAAGGTTCCGTCGAGGCGGTTGGTAAGAACCGTTTCGATGATCATGCCTTCGAGCAGGCGATAGTCTTTCCCTTGGGAGCGATTTAGCTCTGGTAGAGGAGTCTTGGAGTTGTGTTCCGTACGGTCAGAGGGTTTCAAGTTCTCTGCAGGGCCCTCGCCGGGCGGCGGAGGCAGCTGCGGACCCGGGGGAAGACCAAGAGGCCAGGTGTAAAGCCGTGGATCAACCGGAGCCCCGCCTTGCATCGATGAGATTGCCGCCCCAGCATTGGCTTGCTTCGGCTGCTCGCGGTAACTCAAGGCAAGGTTCGAGCTAAACCGGGAAAGGTATTCTTTCTTCTCTTTCTCCTGTTGAATCCAACTCTTCTCCGGCGCCTCTCCCGGCTGGAGATTGGCCGAGGGCGACCCATGGGAATTGATGCCGGGTCCCCCCGGACCCGGCGAAAGCATTGCTTGGCCGGCGGAGCCAGGCCACGTCTTCTGGCTCTGCGCAAGGCGGTCCTGCTCCACTTTCAGTTTCCGGGCCTCCTCGTCGATGCGCCGCTTGTACTCGTTCAGCTTGTCGTCATTGGGTTGGACGCCTTGTACGTCCGGGCCAGTCGTCGTTGGAGTGTGAGACGTGTGATTGCTCCGGCCCGAAAAGAAGATCACGACGACCATCAGTAAGGCGAGGCCACCGAGCGCCACCGTCTGGATATTCCGTGGAAGTATTCCCAGTGGCGCTATCCGCTTATCGGTCACACCGGGGACTTGGCTTTGTTCAAGGGACATACGCTATTCACCTTTTCTGAAAAAGAAAAGCCGATCTTTGCCAATCGCGAGATACCCGCGATCGATCACTTTTTCGGCAACAAAGACGCCGTCCTTGTACTCAAAGTTCACCAGATTCGGCTTATCATCCCGCAGTTCATAGAGCGTGGGTGTTTCATCCGGCTTCGCCACGATGTAGGTGAATTTGTGGTCGTTGTAAATCGCCGACACGTGAAACGGCTTCTTTTCCGGTTGGAAGCGGTAGGTAAAGTGCAAGCTCGACATCTCTTTTGTGAGCTCGCTGTCAACGGTATGCTGAGTCTCTTCCTTTTGAGCCCGGAGCTGCTCCCGACAAGCATCAAGTTCCTGCGTCGGAACAAAGAGTGGCGCATGATGAGCCGCCGTGATCATCGATTCTTCTTTCGGCTGGACGAAGACCTTCAGGTCCGGCTGCAGGCCTGGGACTTGCGATACTTCGACCAGCACGAAGGTATATATGTTTCCGGAGGCGGTGATGAGATCCAGGTTGGTTGTGGTGCCCTCTTTCGCGGGTTTGATATAGGCGAAATTTTGATTCCCATTTACGATCCAAAACTCTTTATCCCCACACACGAAATCGAGGATCTGCTCGTTCTGCGGCAACACGATCAGGGTGGTGAAGCGAAGTTTGGTGTTGAGCTTCACCACGTCCTTTGCGCCGTAGTGCACGATCCTGGCTCCCGCCTCAGTTTCAGCCGGCTTTGAAGGACGGGGTTTTTGCTGGGCATGTTTCGCCTCCAAGTCCTGGGAGCTGAGCAAAGATGCCGAGAGGAGGACGGCGGCGAGTGCCAATGGATGTTTCATACCGGTTTTTCCTTCGCCAGAATTTGGAGGCCTTCATGCAGGCCGTAGCGTTCAAATACCTCTTGCTTGCGCTGATTATCGAAAGGGTCGCTCGTATACAGCCAATAGCTCTTCGCATCCACGTTCAGGCGCAGAACCTTGGCGAAATCCGGGCGCTTAACTAACAGCTCCCTCTTTGGAAGAAGAGAGCGGATGGTCTCGGATTCGGCCCCGTTCAAGTGAAAAATCTGGCCATAGGCGTCCTGGTCCATGCCAGGATTGGCCAGGAAGAACTTGGTTGGGCAACTTTCCACGACCGTTGCCAACATCTCCGAACGCAGTAAATCGTCGCTCGACTGTGTCGCCAGAATCATGGCGGCATTGCGCTTCCGCCAGGTCTTTAGGGCTTCCAGGATGTAAAGCCGAATGACAGGATTGCGGAAGAAACGCCAGGCTTCATCGATGACAAAAGCCTTGAGGGTGGTGCCGTTGGCGGGGTCTTGAACGGCAGCGCTGGCGCGATGAAGTACATAGAAAAGAAGCGGCTCCAGCAGTTCTGGAACCTTTTCCATGCCCTCGAAGTCAAAGGCCTGAAACCGCGCAAACGTCAGATTGTCTTCGGCGTTGTCGAAGATGCGGCCGTGCTGACCACCGCCAATCCACTTGCCCAGAGCCTCGCCTAGCGGACGGCTCAGGATGTTGGCCAGCGTTCCCAGTCGGCGCTGGCCGGGATCGACTTCATAGAGATTCTCAATCTGGGCATAGAGGTCGCGTTCGTCGTGCGCGTTCAGCTGGTAGCCACACGATTCGACCAGCACCCGGACAAAGGAGAACAAGAACTGGAGATTCTCCCTCGTCGGCGGAAGACAGAACGGATTGATGGAAACGCCCTGTGTCTCAGGACCGATCCGAAGGTACGTTCCACCCAAGAGAGATGTTAGGCTCTTGTAACTCCCGCCCAGGTCAAAGATGAAGGTGAAGGGAGCGTATTTCTGAAGCTGCATCAAGAGAAAACAGAGAAAGAAGCTCTTCCCGGCGCCGGTTGCCCCCAACACGAGTGAATGCCCAACGTCTCCGTGATGCAGGTTCAGGAAATAGGGCGTTGCTTGCTGGGTTTCAAGGGCGGCGAGATACTCGGCATTCAGAAAGCCATTGTGGAGTTCGCCGCCGGAGGGAGCGAAAACGAGTGATAAATCGGCCGAGTTTGCGCTCGACAGCCACAGTCGTCGGAGGTTGTACGCGGAATTGCCCGGCACCAGCGAAAGAAACGCATTGAGCAGGTTGTATGTCTCTTCCGTGAGGTGCGCACCCTTGGCGGCAAAGACCTTGTAGCACTCAGCGGAAGTCTCCCGCACCTCTCTTAGGTCCTGGCTGTAGATGAGGATCGTGGTCGAGAACTGTCCGAAATGATGGCCTGAGACCTCAAGCTCTTGTTGCGCTTCCCCGAGGTCCTGCACCATCGCGGCCGTGCCTTGGTTGATCAGAACTTCTCCTTGTTTAGGAGCTTCCTGGCTGAGATAGTTCCTGAGCGAGGCTTTCGAGTTATGAAAGTGCCGACGCTTGGTTTGAATGAGCGAACGCATCGCCCCATCGGGCTCTCGTTTCCACTCGTTCACGAGGATGAAATTTCCTGCAAGCCCTTCAATGCCTCGGAACAGGTGTCCCCTGGTATGAGGGGAAGGTTCTTTCAAGGTGAGGACCTTCACGTAGTGTTCGTCGATCCGTAGGTAGTCGCGATGACATTCCAATGCCGAGTCACAAAGCTGATAGTCGATAAACTGATCGTATCCGAGGGCTGGCCCTTCGGCCTTTTGCGGCGCGAAGTTCAAAAGCCGCCGCAAGAAGAGATAGGCTTCTTTCTTGTCAAGCAACTTCAGCGTGACTACACCCTGAAGCTGAACCACGAGGCTGGCGACCCGCTGCGCCAGAACCTGCCGCGAACGCTCCAGTTCTTCCTCAAGGGTCTCGACTGTTTTTCCCGTAGAGAGGAAGCTTTGTAATCTCTTGCCAGGATGCCGCAGAAATGATGAGAGCCCACTTCCGCCTTCAGTGAATCGGCAACCTTCATAAACGACAGACTAATAAAGCTGAATTTGATGAAGCTGTTTTGAATTTAAGTATCCGGCACGACTGGCGAGAGCTTCCTCAACGACCGGCAGGCCACTTTTGCCGTACCCGATTGGCTTGGCATCGGTTTTGATCAGGTACTGGTAGAGGCGGAAGTTTTCATCGAGCAGCCGCAGCGCCGATTCCATTCGTTGAGCGATTTGATCGATCTGTTCGGGGTCCAGACACTCATCGTCAACTCCATCAACGCTCAGCAAGCTGAACAGATGCCCAGACTTGGTGAGGAAGGAGTGTTCGTCAATCGCCTCCTGGACGCTAATCTGAGCGTGTAGCGCGCCGGACTCTTCGTAGTCCTTGAGAACGCGGCGGAGTTTGGTCATTCTGGCGGACTCCTTTCCTCGGTCAGGCTGCTCGTTTTGCTGGGTCGTAGCGCGACTTAAACTTCGAAGCATTCAGCAAAATTCTTATCAGCTGCGGATCCTTCACCGTTGCCATTCGCGCCGCCAGAAACAGCACGACGAACATCAAAATCCCTCCCAGAAGACTGCCAAAGAAGTTGAACGTGGCGGCTCCCATTACCATTGCCGAGAAGAACAGCTTGCGCTCCACGCCAAGAATGGTCAGCGGCCGGTTCAGCGACCGGTGGATCGGGTTCGCTTTCGCCCCAGTACTCATCGAGAGTTTCCGGCCGCCTAACCCGGGAAAAGCCAGGACATGAAATTGACGGCTCCAATCGCCATGCCCACACCAAACAGAATGCCCGCCAGCATGCGCTTCGACTCTCCCTCAGCGAAGGCAAACATCAAGCCGCCCCAGACGATGCTCACCAAGCTCAGCCCTCTGGCGATTGGACCAGTAAATGCCGTTTGCAGCACGTTCACCGCGTCTTCCCACGGTGAGGCAGCCTGCGCCGCGATCGGCAGCAGGACAACGACACCGGCGAGTAAGCCTACGCGTACGGCTGGGGAAAGGCGTGGAAAGGAGCGAGCAAGAAACGGAATGGCTTTGCGGAAACGGAGCATAACTTTCCTCCTAAGTTTTTTGTGTTTGCACCAGACCGGGGTGGCAACCCGCGGTCAGGCCTCCTGGTAGAAGTAGGACAGCAACGGCAAAGGAGGCTTTGCGGCAGAGATCGAGCGGCACCCGGTATTTAACAGTGAAAACCGCGAGTGGCAAGACCCAAATTGGTCCCAAAAGTTCCACTTTGTTCGTCAACTGTTGCATCGGCCGCTACAGTTGATAGAGGAGCGTCGGGGGCTGATTGGCCCCCTTGTGGACGATGGTGAGCCAGTGCTGGTAACCGACGCGACGATTAGCGATGGCGCGTGCCTCGTCCCAGCGGAAGTCCGGTCACCTTGCGCATGATGCAGCGCGCCGAGTAGATCCGCTTCTTCACTTTCCATCTCTTCCAGCCCAACCTGCATGCGACACTCTCGTAAGTCAGGCCTTCGTAGTAATGCAGGATTACTGCAGCGCGCTGTTCGGGCGTGAGTTGCGACAACAATCGCTGAGCGTCAATGGAGTTGTTCATACATAGCCCCCACAAATCGGGCTTGTCCCGCTAATTCCGAAAGTATCGTTTCTGGCGGTTCAGCAAGACGCCGGTAGTGGCGCCGGTACTTTTCGCACACTTCGTTGATGATTCGCCGTTCCCAAGTGAAATATGAACGCGGCTCACGGAGTTGCTCGATCTTCTCAGCGATGCGTACCACAACATCGTGGTGTGCGTCGGCCCGGTCCGACCATCTCACGTCACCGTTGCGTAAATACCAGAGAATGATCGGCTTACGCGGTTTTTCAAGGGTCAATAGCAAGGTGTCTTTCGCAGCCTTTTCGCCTCTCCGTGCGTGTTCGACGCATTCAAGCAACCAGCCCGATTGATCCTGCTTCATGATCGTTACCCCCAATTCCGGCTCAGCTCTTTGTAGCTAACCGGGGGAGTGTCGCAAATCCATTTTTTCCTCTGGTTTTTCCGCGGATAATGCGCCGGAAAACCGCAAAGGAAGAATGCCAACTTCGCGTCGTGGAAGCACGTTAGACTTTTGGGAGAACCCGCATTGCCTGAAAGATCTTGTTACCGGAGAGAACTTCAGGTCGGGGAGAAGGGCTCATGGGTTCTGAACCGACTTCGTTTCCCGTAAGGGACGTGGATCCCAAGAGGATCCTCGTAGCTCGTGAGCGAGGTATTTACATTCTGGGGGATGCCGATGCCGAGATGGCCGAGCGGGCAGTCTTCCGAGCATCGGCGCTACTCCCGATAACCATCAAGAGTCGGAAGGACAACATCGAGCGCGCCTTGCGTTCCGACTGCGGAGAACGCCGAGCCAGCAATCGGGCATACTTAGACCGCAACCGGACTTTCGATCAACTCGTCATGATGGAGCTGCTCGATGCAGAAAAGATGCAGGAAAAGAACGGTTACCAGTTGGATGAAAAGGAGTTCATAAAGCGCTTTGTTAAGCATTTGGTGTTACTTTCACTGGCCCGAAACTCTTTCTGGGCAGTAATCGCGAACTGCTCGATCCTTTGCAACTACAAAGCTAAAGAGCTGGGACTTCTGTACAGCTTTGTTGCTCCCAACCGGGCCGAGCCAAAGGGAGAACCCGAGTGTTCCAGGGTTCGCAGCAACCTGTTGAAATTCATGGCTGAGCGCTTTGGAGTGAGGTTTCAGGAGTTGTTAAGCGAGAATGATTCTGAACTCTATTCCCCCTCGGACTGGCAAGTCGGCGTTGTTACGGAGTGTCTTGGACATTTTCGGCCTCCGACGACGGTGACGGTCCCGGAAGGTTTTAGGTGGGACCGTTTGTTTGCGTACGATGAAAACGATCCTCGGGGAGATGAGCGCATTGAGGTTGATCGCATGGGAGTACTTTTCAGCCCAACAGATTTCAACCGGATCGCGACATGCCTGGGAATAAGACCCTTCGAGGAGTCAATTCGGCGAATGAATTTCAGGTGTGTGCGTACGGCAAGCGATGGGGAAGATGATGCGAAATAAAAATTGGTCCGCTGGGAATTTTGTGAATCGCGTTCGATTCTTTGTCGGCCAGGAAGCCGAAAGGCGTCAAAGGATTGTTCCAGGCTTGTTTTCGATTCGCGTTGATGGCACCGAAGTCGAGACCCTTGTTGGGTCAGAAAATCCAATTTGGCTGGTGCTCGATAGAGGGGCCACGCGGCTTGAGCTAGTAGGGCGAGATCGTGAGGGCGATGTTGTCATCGCGGTCTACTTGCTGACTTACGATAGACCCAAGACAGAGGTATGGAAAGTTACACTGCCCTGGGATGAAGAGATCAACTGTTCACTTGAATTCGGTGAGAACGACCACGTCCTCGCTAGCTTCGACATTCGACGAACGGTAGTTACGGCAGCCAAAGATAATCTTGTCTTAAGGGAACAAGGTCCATCCGACGTCCATGAGTGCGAGATTGTTGGCCGAAGTAGCGAAGTCGACCAAATCTGTAGGAGACTGCTTACAAGGAGAAGCCGATTACTGAATCTTGTTGGCCCGGGAGGGGTAGGAAAGACAACCTTGGCGTCAATGGTTCGTCAGCAAGTTAAGAATGATTTCGATGGCGGGGTGTGGTTCGTCAAGCTCACTGGCTTCAATTCTCCAAAACATCTAGCAAGCGACATCGTTGGTGCAACCGGGCTCTCCATCCCATGTAGGCAGGTCGAATATGGAAATATTTTCCCAGACGAAAGAGGGGGAAGAAACGAGGAACTCGCCGAAGCTGCGCTCGTGAACCACTTTAACAAACGCGAGCGTTTGCTTATATTGGATAATTGTGAACATCTGGGACTTGCGCCGGGAATGCTCGTCGAAACTCTTCTGAAGAGATGTCCGAAACTTCAGATTCTCACGACCAGTCGTCGGCCTCTTTATGTGTTTGGGGTAGAAGAGCCGATTGCCGTGGCCCCTCTCGCATACAGTCCTAACGCCAGCGCTGCGGTCGAAGATATGCTGGCACTTCCCTCGATTCAACTATTTCTCCGTAGAGCGAGTGTGAGCCATGAGAATGCAAAGGCTCGTGGCGGGAAGTTCACTGCGAAGCTGAGGAAACTGGTGATGCAGCTGGAAGGAGTCCCACTCTGCATAATCCTCGCGGCCGCGCGCTATCGGCTCTCCCAAGATATTGATGCGATTTTAAATGACGTCCTTTGTGCTTTGTCAATCCAAGACCCGCGGCTAGATCCTAGGGCAAAGGTGGTAAGAGCCTCGATCCAGTGGTCCGAGCGGCTTCTTAGCTCGACCGCACGTGATCTTTTTTATCGACTTTCAGTCTTTTACGGTGGGTGGGATAACCCCGCGCTGGTAAAAGTCTGCAGTGCCGCTAAAAGTGATTATTCCAAACTCCTTGATGCTCAGGCAGAACTGGAAAGCAACTTATTAATTGAGCTTGACGGGGTAAGACACCGAATGAACCCCGTGGTGCGGGACTATGCGTTCGACCGGTTGAAGGCTACTGGCCAAGCCGATGATATCCTTCGAGGCCACGCTGAATATTACGCGAGCCTTGCCCACGAAGAAGGGCAGAAGATTATTCAGCGCGATATGAAGAACGCAATGACGCTTCTTGCGGCGGAGAGCGAAAATTTCAAAAGAGCGTTTGATTGGTGCAGGGGCCACGATGCCAAGCTAGGGCTTCGGTTGGCTACCAGTCTGTGGCAGTACTGGGTCGTGAAGGGAGTATTTAGTTTCGGGCGAGTCAATCTCGAAGAATTTCTTTTGGCTGGCGGGGATGAGACACCAGCGATAGTTTGCCGTGCCCTTGCTGGCTCCGCAACGTTGGCCTATTTTCAGTCCGACTACTACAGTGCACTCGATCTTGCCAGGCGTTGTCTTCTACAAGCACAAAAACTCAAGGATATATGGGCGGAAGTGACAGTGCTGGTCATCGCATCTATCGCTGAGGTCTATCAACCCAAACCAGATCGTAAGCCGCCTGGCCCAATGGCACGGGCAATACAGTGTCTGAACAAGAGCGTGGAGTTAGCTGACGCGGAACCGTCTGCTTATTGGCTCCAAGCTCTTGCCCATTCCAATAGGGCGTTTCTTCTAACACAAATGAATGCGCAAGAGCGACGGAGTGGGTGGAGGGAACTGCTAGCAGAGGCGAGAGCGGCTGTGGTAGCAGCCCGACGGACCCAGAATGATTGGATCATCCCCGTAGCTCTCGTCAATGAGGCTTTTACGATTTGGGGAGCAGACCCAAGCCCAGACCGTAGTTCGGTGGAGGACTTGCTTAAGACCGCGTTGAAATCCAGACATGATATAGGGGATCGTTACGGCATTCTTCAGATCTTTGGCCTGCTCGCACACGTGATTTGCACAGCTAAGGACAGTGCAGACGAAGACTACAGGCGTGCTGCCATTCTCCTGGGCATACAGGACGCGATGCAAGACCAAAAGGAACTCCCGATACCGGCGTTGAATAACAAGGCAATAAATGATGCTCGCGACGTCATCAGAATAAAAATCCCTTCAGAAATGGACCGTCTGTGGTCACACGCCCGAGAAAGGATGTCTCAGACGGACGCCCTGCAATTCGCCCTTGGAGAGCTGAACCTCGACTGGCGCTCGATCATACAGTAGTGCGACAGGGATTCTGACCCGTGCCACCGACTATATACGCTTGCCTTAGCACATCCGGCTAGTGTCCTAATTAGGACGCTAGCCACATCCGTTAAGGCTGTCCACTGATCTAAGAAAATCCTCAAGTTTCGCAAACTGTCCATAGCGCTGAACTGCTAACTCTTCCTCGTGTCGCGCCGCGAGTTGTTTGAAACCCGACTGGTCTATCAAGCGTCCAGAGTCACGAATCATGCCGTAGACATTCCAGCCTGTGCGACGAGCCCAGGCTGATTCGTCGTTTAGATAGAGATCCCAGAGCGCCAGTACTTCCCAGGCTGAATACAATTGGGCCATGTTCCACAGATTTTTTCTGACGAGGTTGCTCCACGGGTAGTGTCGCCCGAATTTCTTGGCGTAAGCCGAGTCGATATATGCCAAGAGCTCGCGCCAGTATTCGACGTGTGGTTTTCGGTTCGCATGGCGATCCTCTCCATCCCCCCTACGCCGGTAGGGGGGATGAAGGGAGGTCTCTTGACCTTTCCTGATCACAGCTGTACCAGACTGGGAAGAACACAAGTCAGGAAGAGGGGGAAGTGGGTTGGGTAGAGAGGGGTCTGGGGAGAGACCCCGAGGGAGAAGGGGGATTTCTGCTCGCAGCAGGCTGCAAGCTCAGCTCGTAGCATCGACGGTCGCCCTTCTGTGAAGCGCTTTGGCTGCCTTTGCCGCTCTCACGTGATTCCGCCAGATGTGGCCCTGGTCCTCCTCCCAGTTCGCTACCCGATAGCCTTCCGGTGTCTTTTCCAGGAACCCTGCCTCGATCAGTGCCAGTTCGAGGTCGCCCCTTCTGCCCGACCAGCCGAGCACCATTTCCAATGTTTCCGTTGAGTGTTCCGCTAGCCGCCCATCGCGTGGTGACTCTTGCGCTGCAAGGCACCATAGGCGAATAGGCAAGGCGGCAGATCTTCCCCCAAACCGAAACATCAGCTTTCGCAATCTCCTGTCTCTTTCAAAGAAATCAATGGGTACTACTACATACGCCATGAGCGTCCTGAATGCCGACTCATCGCGCTCGGCGTAATACCGGCCCTTTCTCCGTTCATAAGTTGGGGGCGGCCGTGAGCGCCGGTACTCACCGCGTCACGCCGGCTTTCGGCTTCAACCAATAGCCCCAACGATTCCGGTAGGCCGCGATTTCAGCCTCAGAGAACTGGAAACGCCACAGCAGTTGCTGCAGAAGTTCTGTGTTCTTGAAATGCTGCAGCCAGCTAATGGCTTCTTGCTGATAAACAGGGAGTGGCTCTCCGCTTCGCAAAGTAATCATGGGAGGGCGCGTGTGCGGATGATGGTAGAGACACCGGCCACGTGGGGTGAATTGAGAAGAGAAAAAACGTCCGAGGAGTCTGGATTATTCGAATCCAGACCCTCGGCGTACATTGCAATGTTCACGATATCGCCGGGTGGATAGGTATGCTCGGAGGAGCACAGCGCCGGCGAAGGCGTGCAAAGAATCTTCAGGTAGTCGCGGCGATCAAGTATTGCTCCTCCATAAGGGGTACCTATCCGCAGAGGTTGTAGCTTTTTTAGTCTCGGGCTGTCAAGCACATCTTGTGCGCCAAACTAATATGGAAAAACGTCAGTTCGCGAAGGTTGCCATCGTAAGAAAGATCGCCTAGTAACTTTTCGTCGCGTGCATAATCATCTTCGGGCTTATCCCAAAACTTAGGCTCAATTACGTGATCGACTGCTCGTCCTTGCGACCAGCCAGCAAACGGGAAGCGAGTGTAAGTTATTGAAAACATTTGCAGAAGAAGACGTGGATCGTCGACCCTAGTTACAGCTGAACCATATTCGCTATTTATTCGCCACGTGTTTCTTGGTACTATTTCCGCACCAGAGCTAAGATTTAAAGAAACGAGGCCCTTCATCATGTCAACCATCGGCAGACGCGAGATGTTGCTGCTGCTCATAGGGTTAGACGAGTCATCTGTGCAGCACAGTCTCGGCGGGATCACTCGCATACAAAAACTGCTTTACCTGCTGGACACTGAAGAAAAAATTCACCCAGCCGGGGAGGGCTTCAACTTCGAGGCATACAAGGCTGGCCCGTATTCGTCGCGCATCTACGATGACTTGGAGTTTCTGGAAAATCTGAACTTTATAAAACGCTCGAAATCTTCGGATCAGGGCGACGATTTGGGGACCGGTGCGTTGTCAACGTCCGCTGTTACAAGCGACCCGGAGCAAGCCGAAGTTGATTTGAGCTTCGAGGAATTGATGGGACCTGAGGATGTGATGGCGCCGGGACCCGACGAGATCGCCCCCACCGCTGACAGTTATGAAGACACTCGCTACGCTCTAACCGAAGAGGGAAAGAAGAAGGTGGAAGAACTTGTTAGTCGGCGGGAATACAAACCGTTTGTCGATGGAATCAGGAAAGTCAAATCTCGCTTTGCTAAATACTCCTTAAACGATCTCCTTTATTACGTATATACTCGGCATCCAGAGATGACTACCGAGTCTGAGATAAAGGAGAAAGTGCTACGCAGGCGACCGGCGTAGTTCCCGATTTTGGCGGACTGCTGCTCACCGCTCACGGCACGCTGCTGGTGGGGGCGATTGCGGCTTGGTACAAGCTTGGGGATCGGACAGACTTGGCGAAGAGGTCGCTTGATGGAACGAAGGAAGCGTTGGATCAACTCCGAGCCTATTTGGGGCGAGCACTCGCTGATGCCGTGAAGCCAACCTTTCAGCGGATTATTGATGAGCAAGCCACTCCTCAACTCGATGGGACATTCAACATCCCGCCCGGTGCGGTCCTCGAAGAATTTCGCGGGGAAAATTTTCAAGATGACGTATCGTCTTTCGTCACGAGGGACCTCGACGAGATGATTTCGTACAGGATACTGATCCGTGCGAGAAAGCGGTGGTCAACATGGGCGCAGCGAATTAGTTGGGGCGTGTACCTTTTCTTGGCGGCTGAGTTCATCTTCACGATCTGGTTCGGGCTCGCCAACCGCGTCCTAAATCATCCGGTTTCATCATTCATAGCAGTTGCTTCTTTCTCCGTTTCAGGAACCGTCTTCGCATTTTGTATTCTTTGTGCTGGGGTGATGCTTCGCTGTCATGACAAAATATCGGCGTATCGGGACAAAATTCTCTAGGGAATCGCAGCTTTTGAAGCCTGTTGCCAAGTTCGCACAGCAGCAGGGCTTTTGCCTGCAAGAGCATGAGTTGCCATTTTACGAGTATCGCATCGATCTATATGGGTTTTCGGCGCCGAACGATTCCACGATTGCAGTGGAATTGAAACTGACGGACTGGCGACGTGCCCTCGAACAGGCCTTGCTGTATCAACTTTGTTCCGACTACGTGTATATTGCTATGCCAGAGCGAGCCGCTGGCAATGTAGATATGGCAGAGCTGCAAAGTCAGGGAATCGGGCTAATCTCCGTACTCGAATCGGGCGACTGTTCTTGTCTGTTACCCGCCACGGCCCATTCTGAGGTTAGGCAATTCTATCGCTCAACTCAGATCGAGTTCTTGAAGGAATTCGCTAGTGCCTGAAGCCTTAGCGAAAGTTATATTGCGCCTCGGTAGTCACTCCGAAAAGGAGTATGTTGAGAAGACTCTCAAGCAGTTTGATGGTGTCATGGTTGGCGCGAATTTGTTACAAGCTACACCCGGAGCGACTGCTAGTCTTCTCTTCAAATTAAACAAACAGGTGGGGCGTCCTTACTACGTGGACCCTATGACTTATGCCTTTGGGACATATATTGATCCTAGCACCGGAAGGGTGCGAGCAGACCTCGATTGGATCAAGTCGGATCAAAAAATAAAAGGTCAAAAGGGAAAGTTTAAGAGGGACTTTAAGAGTTCGTACCGCAAACTCGGCGACGCCTTCGGATTACCATTCTCGACCGCCGTAAACCGAGGCAGAGCAATCGAGCCTGCCGATTTTACCTCCGATCAGGTTGTCGAGACTGCTTGTCGGAGCGTTCTCTCGTTTCAAGCTGACCTTCTCCGAGATGTCTTTAAACAAGACCCCGAGACTGCGGGGTTCGCGGATGCCTTTCCTTCGCCCACAGCACTTCTCGCTCCGTACTTCTACATCGAGCCGTCCCGCATGGGGGACTGGATCGCCCTCAATCGCCGTCTCGCGTTGGCATCGACCACCGTCCGTAAAGACATCCCCATTCACATCGTGATCTGTGGGCATCGCGACCTGTTGAGTGATGGTGCTACTTACCGTGCCATCATTGACGGATTAAAGGAATGCAAGCCCGCAGGCGTTTGGTTGTGGTTCAGCCGCTTTGATGAACATGGAGCTTCGCGAACTGAATTGATGGCGTTACGAAGCTGGGTTGAGGAGCTGTCGCCGCAGATGCCTGTGTTCAACATGCACGGAGGCTATTTTAGTCTTGCTCTGAGCAAGGCGGGCATGGCGGGGATCGCGCATGGCGTTGGATACGGAGAGCAGAAGGATGTTGTTCCGGTGATCGGACAATCCACTCCCACAGTGCAGTACTACGTCAGGTCAGCGCACGCCAAGTTTTCGGTCCCACAAATCACACGGTGTTTCACGGCCTTGGGCATCACAACGCCTGACCAGTTTTTCCAAATAATTTGCGATTGCGTCATCTGCAAGAACATCATCGGAAAAGACCTCAGCGCTTTTGCCCAGTTTGGGGAAATCCACTACTCTCGACCCTCGGCAAAGCGTGCTGCCCAAACTCCGGCGGCCGCAAAGAGATGCAGGTATCACTTTCTCCTGAATCGCTCGAAGGAACGCGACTATGTCAGAGCCAACGCCCTCAAGGCAATCGCTGATAATCTCGACGCAGCAGCAGATCAATGGAGCAAGACCATTATTGCTCCTTATATAAGCCACCTGAGGGCTTGGGCCGAAGTCTTGCGCTGAGCCCTAATGCGTTGCCTTCAATTTGGAAATCCAGACAAGCCGTCCGGGATCATCAGCTACCGTTGCGGTGCGGGCCATGTTTTCATGCCGAGTTGGCCGGTCGAGTGTAAGCGTCAGAGGAAACGCACGGTTGACAGGTTGAATCCGCAGCCAGCGTGATTTCGCCAATTAACCCGTTCCAGCCGTTTGTAAAACTCGCAAAAGCAGCTTTCGTTCAGGAGTCCAACTGGATGCAAGAGGAATCGCAGCTGCCCAAAAAGTACACGGAGAATTTTGCTCATTCGGTGCTGCCCGGCCATTTTCCTTCCATTTTGTTGCTTGCCTACTCTGCCAAGAAAATACACGATAGCTCAGGATTACGAAGAAACGATGAACTCCTTACGACTTTTTTACGCCCCGAGATTGCCTCTACCGCTTCATGCGAGACGTAAAATCCGAAAGCGCAGACCGCTTCACCACTCGTGATGGTCGCTGCCACAAGGACCAGCCAAACTCCTGCGCTGGTCTCACCTCTTTAGAAATCGCTGCGTAACTATGGGCGGTGCGGACGAGCTCCTTCAAGTGGGGCAGGTAGGCCCGTCACGGGCTTTGCGTCGCAGAGATCGAGATGAAGCTTTCCAGCGCGGCCTGGCGAACGCGCAACTCTCTCAGCTCCCCTTCGCTGAGTTTTTCGGCGCAGCCGGCCACTGTCCGCATTCCGTGCGCGACGAGTATCTGGCGGAACTCCGGATCGGGCGTCGAGGCGGCGATGTCACCGAGGGCCCGCAGCAACCGCAAGCTGACAGCCACGTCCGTCTTCGAATACATGCGAATCTGCTCAAAGGCTGCCTCCAGTAGGCGCTCGACGTGAATCCATCGAATGCTGGCACGAACGATGCCCGGTTAACGCAATTGGTGGTGGGCAAGACGCTGACTATTCGCAACACAGTTGCAGGCCAGCGGTACGAGATTTCCTACGGCCAGTCAGGACGGCGTTTGATCCTCAGCGTAGACGGGAAGCAACCGGAGCCGGGTGAAGTATGGGACGTGACCGGCGCGAGTGCTATGGGTTCTCCGGCGCCATATGAAATCAAGGGTGGCCAAGTCATTACCACGATCGGAGAGGCGCCGTTCGCAGTAACGGTCTACAAGTTGGGTGAAAAGTATCTGGCCGCGCGCAGCAATGAATTCGGCTATGCCAATTATGAGCTCGAAAAAGTGCAGGACTCAAATCACTGAGGCTCGCGACTAAAGTGACCGCTTGCCGTTGACCATTTCTCGTTTGTTAGGTCCGCACTGCTAATGATGGCGGCGCCTGGACGCTGGATTTCCCGATTGCCTTCCTGTTCACGGCGAGTCGCGCCCATCGGCAGCTGTGCATCCTTTTGGCTCGTCGCGCCGCTAGAAGCATTCTAAAATCCAGACCTCCGCCGCTTGGAGGTTGTTCCTTGAAACTGCTGTCGCTGAAATGTCTACAGGTTTCACTTCCATTTCGGGTTGTTGTCGCACAACATATGTGCATGCGACTGGTGACCTTGGGCCACTGGGTTCATAATCTGGCGGCGTCGGTGAGATGAGCACGATGACCTCAACATCGGGGCAAAGACTGCTCAGTGCGCGTGAACACGATGATTTGCTTTTACCGCTGCATGGGTGACCCACAACCAGCTCGGTTGAGCAGTTGGGCGGGTGCTTTAGTGGCACATGTCGGACGGCGTCACAAGTAGGGGTTGTTTGCCTAACCCCATTCTACGTTCCTCGCCTTGATCGGCGGTTGGGAAATTGGCGGCAACCAAGGCGCATTCTGCCGCTTTCAGGTATGCCAATTTCTCCGGGAGCGAGCCGGACAGTAACTTGTATCCAGCCTGTGTAATGTAATCTCTGGCGGATTGTTGAAGCGATTCGCTGTCACCGACACGGCATAATGCAAAAACCAACTTGCGCTTGTCTACGCCTTCCTTCACCAGTTCGTGTGCAAGGAGTATCTGGGGTTTCAAGTCCTCCAGAGAAAGGCCCGTTGGCAAAACAGAAAGTATGCTGGCGTCTACTATCTTTAGGGTCGCGGCTGTAGAGTGCGGTGCGCCGTCCATGACGATCAAATCGTGGTGCGTCCTCCCCTTTAACGCCTGCTCAATGGGGCCGAATCGTTCCACGGCGACACTTGGTTGAAACTGCTGCTGAAGGCGACGCAAATGCCAATCAAAACTCGTGCCCTGTGAAATATCGAGATCGGCGATCTTAACGTCCCATCCGGCCTGAGCGTATTCGCGGGCAATCAGGCGCGCGCAGGTGGATTTGCCTACTCCCCCTTTTGCGATACCACTCCAATCACGACGGCCATACTCCCTCACATTCCGCCGCATAAGCGGAAGGCCGGATTTCAGTCAAGCACGATAGCCAGACGTAACGATTGCGGGATCTCCCGAAAGCCAGATTTCTGTTCAGCGCTATATGCTAATTCACGAAAGCCAGATATCCGGCTTTCTGCTTTTCTGGCTTTCTTACAAGCTCTTGGGACCCGAAGTCGAATCGTGAAGTTTTATCCAGGGCCTAGCTTGTCAGACGTTTTCGGGGGATAACAAGGGGGTTTTCAGCAAGGCGCTTTGAAAACCCTCTTGTGGGGGGAGTCGCTGGCTTCTGGCGGCGTGGGGGCCTCCCTCCCACCCCGGCTTTCCCTGGGGGAAACGGGAAAGGGGCGAAGTCTTTCAGCTTATCTCCCGGAAAGCGCGTCGATTCGAACAGTTTCGCTACTCTGCGCATACAAAATTGCGGCGAAGGACAAGAGCAAGCACGCAACCAGCAAGCGTTTAAACATTTGCATATGGCGACACGTTGGCATAATTCTGCTCCTTGGCCATCCGACGAAAAGGGGCGGCGCGCCTTTACTGTGGACTTGGCGGAGTGCTTTGCTCTTTCTTCCCCTCGTTCTTCTCGCCAGCAACCTTGTGTCCGGCCTCGCTCACGCCGGATTTTGTACCCTCGCCAACGGCTTTGGCCGCATGACCCACACCTTTGCCGAGGTCCTTGCCTGCTTCGATCGGATGTCCTTCCTTGATCTCATGGCCCGCCGCCTTGGCGCCGCGTCCAATGTCGCCCGGCGCCGTGGCCATGACTTTTCCTCCGCCGACGTTCAGATGCGAGAGCGTACTTTCGTCCAGCGTGCCAGTCTCTTTGAGCCCCTTCTCCTGTTGATACTTAAGGATCGCCCCGCGGGTCATCGGTCCCATCTTTCCATCAGCCGTTCCAGAATCGTACCCCTCATCGTTCAGCTTCCGCTGGGCGGCGCGGACTACATCTGGCGTCAAGTGGATCGTCCCCGGAGCCGTCTGTGCCGCCTCATTAGTTTCGCCATGTTGTTTATCGACCACCGCGCCGGATGGTGGTTGATCGGAATTCGCCTGCGCTCCCATCGTTCCCAAGAGCGCCACTACCATTAAGGAAGCAATAGCAAAATACACCTTCATGGTGCTCTCCTGACTGGCCAACTGATGTGATGCTGGCGGCGACGAGGGGTTTGCAACAAGCTTGTCGCGACATCCCAGGTTTGCCGAAACCAAGAATCCGGCGCTCTACTTTTACTCCGCCGCACCACACCGCTCCCGCGGCGTAATGCGGTCTATTTTTGCTCCGGCGCTTATACTTCACCGCAGGCAGCAGCAGATGCTGATCACTGGGCCGCTCGTCGTACACCTCATATTGCCGGCCTTCCCCTTGCGGATAATCTGGGTATGCGGCTCAAACAGGCTGACCCGGCGCCCAGCGTTGGATGGTAGCGAGCACCCGTGGTGGGTCATCTGCCTCAACGATACAATCAGCTCCGGCGAAGCCGTCGTCATGTGGCTTGATCAGTTCCATGGGGAACGGAAAAGACACCGAATTTCTTCTGCATCATCATCAGGACAAAGGCCGCAGACCAGCTAAAGTCCTGAGTGGCCGGAATTTCCGGGATGGCGTCTGCTGGACCCTCGCCTCGCTTGCCGGTCTTGGAGTTGTAGTACTCATAGATGTGGTCTTTGTCTATCACCATATTTAAAAGCCGGTCTCTTGCGGCCATCGCCTCATCGCTGTAGCCGTATTGGTAAAGAATATCAGTCATGAAGTAGGCCAGATTGAGCCATACCGGGCCTCGCCAATAGAAGCGGGGCGTATAGGTCGCTTCGTTATACGCCACGGTGGGAAACGGATATTTACCAAAGAACGCCTCCGCATTGAGAAGCCAGCCCTCGATCATTTGCTTGACCCGCGCGGTATCCAGAGGAACGCCGGCCCAAAGCGGGAGGAAACAGGCTGGCGTTTTAACCCGATGGAAAGATCCATCGTCGATATGCACATCGTAAAAAAGTCCGTCTTCAGAGTCGTACAGGCCCTGGACCATATTGCGGGAGAGGGTTTCAGCTTGTTCTCTCCAAGCCCGCACTTCCTCCGGTCGTCCTAATTCCCCCGCCATCCACTGCAACGCCCTGAGATCCATCAGTAATTCCGCGTTGAGGTCAGGCGACACGAGTCTTCGAACGTCGACATTGTCCCAGCGGGGAGAATTGTCCCACCCGGATTCGAGACCGCCATTCCAACCGAAGAGTTCTGTCCTTTGCCCGTTTCTGATTACCGTTCGCAGGCGGTTGGCGTACCACCAATTACTCCAAGCCTTCAATTTCGGATAGAACTCTTCCAAAAACGCCCTGTCCGGGTCCTGGTGGTAAACCTGATAAACCGCCCAGCTGAAAAACGGGGGCTGTGCCCCTTCGACCATGGAATCGGGATGTTTAAAGAAGACCGCCCCGGTTTTCTCGTCTTGGCCGTGGAACATGGCGCGCAGATTCGATTTCGCATAATCGATTAATCCCAATTGCGCAAAGGCCATGGCATGGAAAGCGCTGTCCCAAATCCACCCGGCTTCATAAAATCCCCGCGACGGGAAGGTAATCGAGTAGGGACCGTAGGAGCTTCCATAGCCTTGTTCGGGCTGTGGCCGGATGGTGTTTCTTAACAGCGTCATGACGGCATGGTAAAAAAGTCTCTTTTCTGGCTCCTTCCAGTCTTTAGGAATCGCGGGCAAGCGGCTCAGAAGGGTATTCCAGCGCTGCTGAGCCATCATAATCAGGGTGCTTGAGAGGTTCTCAATCAGAGAAATCCGATGTAGCACCAACTGCTCCGCTTCCGACGTTCGATCCTCCAGGAGAAACGGACGCTCCAATTCCCGGGCTGCAGCCGAGATCAGAAAAGAGAAGGACTGGTTTGCGTTTTGGGGCAGTTCGAAGTCGTGGCTGGTTCCCTGGTAGCGCCCATCCCAATGCCCGTTTGTCAGTTCGAACCGAGGCTGAATCGCGGTCACGATGACGAAAGGCGGTTCCGAACGCAGCGAGTATTGGGTGTCTGTGGGATCGGAGACCTGGTAGACGACAATCGTTCCGTTCAGATTCTCCATTTTCGGCGTTCGTGTGGAGGGGTAGGATTCGGGCTGCTCACTAAACGACAATTGCAGATAGCGATTGGATGTCCCAGCGTTTTCAATGTCAACGTGGACCGAGATCACGTCGACGTCGGCATAGGTGACCGTGACCCGCACATTGAGACCCTCCGCTTCCGCTTCCTGCACAAAGCCCCAGGGGTACCACGATGTCTTTTTATCTTCTGTCTTAAGGGCGCGGCCTTCAGCCTTGTCAAAAACCTGAAGGTGCAGCAGGGGATTGATGTAAGACAGCTTGCCCGTTCTCTGGCTGGCCAGGGAGGCGTGGTCCGGGCCGATCTCCTGCGGCCTCTGGTCCTGCCAAATCGTGAATCGGGATCCCAAATCGACAAACGGAGCTTGGGGGCCGTCGCTTGGCTGAATTTCTAACTGGGAGAAATCGTCCGGATCCTTCCCTGGCGGATTTCGCGTCCAGACCAGCAGGCTGACGAAGGCCAGAAGGAGATCCGTGTTTATTTTCTCGGTTATCCTGACGGCCGCGTCAAATAGCCAGTCCAGGGGGATCGGAAATAAAGGCATGCTGGTCTAAGTTCCTCAATGGGGGAAAGACAAGAGCGGAAGGAGGTCAATCTGGAAAATATGTTCCCAGCTAAAATCATACGCGGCGCGGTTGTAGACCGCATCGCGTTCCGCCATGAGATCGCGGCTTAAGTAACAGAGGATCCCCAACGCGCTGCCAGCAGGATTGCCGGGATCGAACACATAGACATTATCCCCTAACAGTTGGACACGCGGTCCAATTCTCTCAGATGCCGCGATCGGCAATCCCGCGACAGCCGCTTCCAGCATTTGCATGCCGAACGACTCCCAATCCGACGGATAGATCAGAACTTCCGAAAGCTTGTACAGGTCCGCGATAAACCGCCGTTGCGTTTCAAAATTCTGAATATTATCGGTATCGTAAAAGATGACGCTGCCTTCAAGGCCCAACTCGCGGATCCAGTCTTGATACCCTTCGGCCTTTTTTCGACAGGTCTCATCCAAGAGCCCCGTGGGAATGATCAGCTTGATTTTCAAATTGAGCTTCTTCAGCTCAGCGGCGATCTGAATTGCCGTGTCCGCTCGCTTATTCCAATCCAGGCGCGTGGGATAAACCATCACAATATCTTGATTGAGAAGGTCTTGTTCCTTCGCGAACCGGACCGCCTCCTCGGTTAGATTCAAATCGATTCGAGGATCGATCCCGCAAGAGATGACCTTCGCATCGGTCTGCAGGATTCGGTCCACATCGGCGTGCTTGTACCACTCGGACACGGTGACGTACTGAACGCCAGGGATGGCAGGCGGGGCCGAACAGTCCACGTTATGCGCCAGGTAGATAAATCTCTTCTCTGCCTTCCAATCCTCGATTAAACGCCGCAAGGCGATGTTCAACGGACTGTCAAAGGGCGGGATCGTCATGACGTTATGAATGATGACGACGTGGACGTCTGTCAGCTGGCGTTTTAAATCCGCATACAGTCCCTCGGTCACATCGCTGCCGGATGGGCTGATCATATACGGGTTGATATGGAACCGGAGGCATTCCACTTCCGTCCGGGGTGCTTCTTCGGGATAGCCGGCGATGATCGTCACTTGGTAGCCGTTTTTCAATAACTCTTTGGCATGTTCCCACATGACGGTAGTCACGCCGCCCTTCGCCGGCGGGGCTGAGGAATGAATGATGGCGACGTGGCCACGGCTGCGGGGAGCAGCGTGGCGCTTCGGCGGTCCCAATCCGGAGACTTTTTGGTGGAGATAGCTCCAACGTTCCAGGAGCTGCTGCCAGCGCTGGCTCTTTTTTCCGTACTCTCCAAAAGCGCGAATCAGCGGCTCCACCGCGGTATCGTAATCCGGCCGGGATTCCATTTCCAAAGAGTTTCTCGATAAATGTGCGTGACGCAGACCAAGAAGTGAGTCGATGTTAGCGGGATCGATACACAGGGCTTCGCCGTAGCGTCGGATCGCCTCGTCCCGGTTCCCCCGCTTGCTCTCCAGCATGGCCAATCCCACCAGCGCTCCTGTGTGCTGCCGATCGACGGTAAGGATGTGCTCAAAGGTCAGCTGGGCGGCCTCGTACTTCTCGTCGCCAAGCAGCCGATCCCCTTCCGCCATCAGAGCCCGAAGTGCTTCCGGTGTGTCGTCGTCCGAAACGCCGCCAATAACCATATATCACCCGCGCTCCATCGGGGAAACCAAGCAGCCCTGGCCCTCAGGCAGATAACAGCTCACGTGTGCTTAGTTGGCGACCAAGGACGGTTATGAACAAATCGGACAGGGGCGGCTTACTTTTACCCCGTCTTTTCAGGAGCCTTGAAAGATGGCTCCGGCAACTCGTGAACGAGCAGCGCACCGCGAAATCGCGTCTGAGCAGCCTGGTATCGTTTGATGCAGATCCTAAGTTCGTCGTTACCTCACCGCTAACGCTAGGTCAAAACAAGGCGGGCAATCTGGGCGGCGATCAGGAGACAATTACTTCACAAATTCAGTGACGGCCACGCGGGCACATAAGCGCTTCTGCCTTTCACTAACCCAGCAGTTTCCGGATTATGCGGATATGGTCAATAGCGTCCTGGGCCTTCTTGTAGGGTCGTGCAATCGGTCGAACGGCTTTTTGTGTTCATGCCCCAAGCTTACGCGGTTCGTTCCGACGTTCAAGCTTCGTGGATTTCAAACTGGGAACGGCCCGCGCATTCACAAGCGCTCGACAGTCCAGCGCCCAAAGAACCGCAGCGTATGGGCGTTGTGCGCTTTCAGGACACGCTCTGCAGCCTCCTTCTGTTCGTCGCTGCCATCTGTTTGAACAGCAATAAAAATGCGTCCCTCGTTGAGAGCCGTTTCAGCGTCTTGATTGGCAAGCTGTTCAGCGGTTAGCGACTCGAAAGCGCGGATTACACGAGCCAAAACTCCATGGTCCCCTCCGTGCAGGTCCAATTTAGCTAATCCTTCTTTTCCGACAAACACCGACGTGCGCTCGTCCGGGATACCAGAGTGTCTCAGAGATCGAACCGCGGAAACAACGTCGTGGAGTTTATCGAAGACTGCTGTAACGTTGTAGATGGGCTGCGGCGTGAAACCGTCGGCGTGGGGATCGGGGTTGACGTTGGCCGTCATTTACTTGTCCTTTCCATGGTGCGGGTACATTATGCGAGGCCTGATAGGGCAAGAAACGTTGCCCCCTTTGCGCGGCCCACGGTCAACCACAGCTCTCTGAGCTACCAAACAAGCGAGATTGTATCATCGCCTGGTTACGCCTCGATTGCCGAGTGTCCCCGTGAATGTCGATGTGCCAGCCCTTAAACATTTGGCAGTCGCCGTCATCTAGTCACGACGGTAAGCAAGAACTGCCGTGGGAACCGTGTTCCGCCTCCAGTCAGGTGATGCTTGCGTTTACGGTTGGCCGCGGCGGACCGATCAGCGTCACCTAAACCGGCTTCGCCAATCCGTAGAAGACCAGCAAGCCCTGGCCCGCAACAAGGGTTGACAAAGCTTCATCCACCTTGCCGAGGACAGCTGGGTAGTATTGCCAGTTGTTGGTGATCCAGACATCTTCCGCCGGACCGACTCCGACGTCGACTTGCATCTGCAGGCCACCACCGACGTAATCGCCGACGGTTCGGGAATTCGAGCCCTCCAGCCAGCGGTCCACGATCGTGGATCGCTGGCTGACAGGCTAAGTTCTACTCAAGAGCTGTAAAGGATGTCCCGGGGCAAGCTGTAAGGCATGTCGTGAGACTGCACAAACAGAGGGCAGTTGTGGGCCACCCGTTTACTTCCATTCCCAGACTTTCGAGCTGGTGTTGCCCGCCGCATCGACGTCGTATTCGAAAACCCCGCAGACGTTATTCAGGCGCGCGAGCTTCTGCGAAGGCGTGCGGTAGTGCAGCATCCCCCGGTAGCTGACCGAGCCGCCCGGCCCGAACTTGCCTGTTCCCGACCCCGTCCAAGTGATCCCCTCGCCATCCGCCGTCATCGCCACTCCCTGGCCTTCGCCATAAATGGATCCGTCCGGCCGGGCTACGGAGGTGTACGTCCCCATGCCGCTGGTCGGGACGCCTAACATGTTGCCGCTGTCTTCGAATGACACTTCTACGGTCAGTGGGTCGGTCGACAGCACGCGCCTCACAATTCTCTTGCCTTTGCTTTCGCCTAGCTGATCTCCAAGCATACGTTGATCTCCACATGGCCGGGTTTATTGCGTTCCTGTCCCGAGCACAGGCAAGTATTACATGACTCTCGGAAGCTGGCAGAAGATTAATTTCATGGGATCTCACGTGTCCCGAACACCACTCTTCGTGCGGAGAGCCCCCGCTCGCGGCCGATTGGCGGCGCTTCTCTGGGTTGTTCCTGGATCACAAGCGACTCGGAGGTTGCTTCCAAGAGATAGCTGGCGTGAACAGGGCATGTTGTACCCTATCTGAAATGGACACAATTGCTCAAAGCAACATTCTCTCGGCAGGAACAGTCCGCCAACACCCGGGCCGTAGCGTTTGGCAACGAGCCGGCCAGAACCGTCACCGCACCACCAAAGGCGAGGCGGACCGCCACCCTGCTGGAAAAGCATGAGTAAGTCCTTTCGCCGCAACTCTGAACCGGAATACAATCCTCTGTTCCTCAGACATGCTTTTCAGCCTTTCCAGCCTTTTCGCTTGGACTCCACTTTGTCGAACTTTTCCGAGAAAGTCGCATTCATCTGGTCGGTCGCGGACTTGCTTCGCGGACCGTACAAACCACACCAATACGGCAGAGTCATCCTGCCGCTGACCGTCCTGCGCCGGCTCGATTGCGTGCTCGAACCTACCAAGCCGAAGATGCTAGAGAAACATGCCGCGCTCAAGAGCAGCGGCATCTGCGCAAGCGGTAGATCTCGTGCTTCTTGATTATGTGATGCCGGTGATGGACGGGGGAGTCGTCGCCCAGGTAATCAAGAACCAAAGACCAGAAGAGGAGGTCCCGCCCAAGGGCCTGCGCTCCTCTTGGATAAGGTCAAGCAGGTGCTCGCGCCAAGTTGCCTGTAACTGAAGCCCGCCTCACCTCCACATGATCACGGCGTCCGGCATCACACAAATTGGTCCTAGACATCTTCGGCTACTTCGCACTGTAGACGTGGGTAGAGTTACTTAATTCTCGTAAGGATTCCGCAAGTTACTAATCATCTGCGCGCACATTTGTGCAAACGACCCCTGTGTTCGCGGTGGCTCCGTTTTGATCCGTGACATTGTTCTCCACGAATACCGCAGTTTGGCACCGCAAGCGAAGCATACTTGGTATGTTTGACGCTCGATAGTAAACACTCGACTTAAATGCATGTGATGGCAGCCGAAAATCCAGTCGAACGTGAATTCGAAGAATGCCCTCATGGGACAGGCAAACTGCAAGGGGCGTGCCAAAACGTTCGGAGAAAGAAAACACTAGGGTTATCCGACAGCGCTTCGCAGACTCGGGAAACTCTTACCCGCAGTGAGAAAGGCTGCCACCCCTAGAACAGCGAATGCAAAAAGCAAGTAAAAAGTGAGAGTACTGGGCAACCCCCTGCGAGCTTCCGAGAGCGCTCTCGCACTAACGCCAGAAGTCACGAGGTAACCGGTCGCTGGATGGCTTCCCGGAACTGCTGTAGCGCCAGGGAATTTCAAACGTGCTCAGTCTGCGGATACCCTTTCCGTGCTGACGTGACGCTGTCCCTGAGCGTGGCATTTTTGTGGATCACCCTGCTAAAGGCGCACAAGGTGGACCAAACAACCTAAGATGCCAACCGATCCATTGGCACCGATCGTGAAGGAAGCGACCGAAAAATGGCTTTCGAGCTTTGTTGTGGAGATGACACTTCCGGCGATTTCCGAGTGCGCCGCCACCACAAGGACGTATGTGAGAGCTCGCTAGTCTAAGCCGCAGGCAGAAATATCGCAAAAACGCTGCCACTTCGGCCTGGTTTCGTGCTGCTCCTGACTCGCAGGGCTCCCTGATGCCTGTCGATTGTATCTTTCGCCAGTGCGAGTCCCAAGCCAGTACCGGCGGCTCCTTTGGTCGTAAAGAAGGGCTCAGTTATTCTGGGCAGGTCCTTCGCCGCTATCCCAAAGCCGTTATCCGCGAAGGTCACCCGTAATCCGCGCCTCCCCCGTCTTGTTAACTCCCGTGCCCGGGACACTCGGGCGTGTATCTTCCCCCCGCGGGGCATGGCATGCGCGGCATTCAGCAAAAGGTTGGAGAACACCTGACGCAATGAACCCGGATCAACGGGAAGATCTTCACCAGGGCAGTAACGCGTCTCGATGCAAATGCCCTGCGCATTTAACGGCCCTTTTCCGTGAAGGTAGCCTCGGCTTTAAGGAGGTAGAGAAGGTTGAGAAGTGAGGCAAGGGGATTGTTGATCTCGTGGGCAACGAGGGCACCACCGTCTACGGGGACTGGAACGCTTCGCTCTGATTTCTTGACACCCAAGGAATCACCCCCAGACTCGGCCCGTCTCAGCAGTGCCAGGAAACTGCACCCTTAGTGGGATACTCGACTCCGCCCACTGGTTGTCCCTACGGAGGGTACAATTATGTTACAACCACCTGAACTCTTCACCTCGATTACTCAGGGATTGCCGCTGTGCGTTGCCGAGTCATGAGATTGATTGCCTCGGCAACTTCGAGCGGCTGGGTAATCATCGCGAGGTGATTGCTCCTCAAGTGATGCACAACCCAACCGCGATTCCTAGCTTCGTCGGCGTCCCGTTCGTAGCGCGTGCTTAACTGCAGATAGGCGCAATGTACGCTTGCCCACGAATCCACAATTGGAGCTGGTTCTTCGAAAAATGCCAGCGGGACCTTCGAAATTTCGCGAATGAACCTGTCACGCAGATCGTGGTTGGGAATCAAAGACACAAGGATCTCCTTCGGAAACCAATCGTTCCACGGTGGTAACCATCCGCTGATTGCTGATTTCTCGATTTTCTTGCGCATTTGCTGAGGTACCGTGGCCATTTCGCTGGTTCCAGGATGTGGAAGCACCGCGTCCACGAAGAGGGCTGCGGAAACCGGAACTGTAACGGCCGCAGTTATTGCCGGCAGGATACTGCCCGCGCCACTATGGGCGACTATGATTACAGGCCCAAGCAATTCTGATTCGTTCAGTGCGCATGCTGCGGTCGCAGCGAGTTTTTCGTAATATGGCGGCCCAGTTTCAAGTACTCCCCTCAAAGACGGCACAACAGTGCGAAATGCCTGACTCTGCAGAATGTCCGCGACCAGCTGCCACGTCGTGGGTCCAAGCAATGGGCTATGTACAAATACGAAAGTTGTGATCACTGAACGTTTTCGTTCCGTCTGGTAATAAGGTGTGTGTGTCTAAGATACCGCAACCTAATCTCAACCGCTGGCGCCGCGATGGGACATATCCCTCTGAGGCTTCAGAAATCAACTGCCCAACGGTTTCCAGTGTGCACATCTTCCTTGAGTGAGAAGCAGATTCCCCAACTTGTTGAGAACAATGAAAGCTGAACTGAAAGAATAGAGCGGTTGGAAGGGACGGGGGGTGCGCCGAAGGCAGGTGCGCTACCGGGCCATTTCTTGCCACATCTATTCGAGGCTGGGCCACTAGCGCTCGCGCCGCGTTACCGCTCGGACGCTAAGTTTTTTCGGTGCCTAGCTCGGCAGACGTTCTTGGGGGATAACAAGGGGGTTTAGCAAGGCGCTTTGAAGACCCCTCTTGTAGGGGGAGCCGCCGCTTGTGGTGGCGTAGGGGTCTTCCTCCCACCCCGGCCTTTCCCCGTGGGGGAAACGGGAAAGGGCGAAAGTTCCTCAGCTTGTTTCCTGCAGCACACAATGATAAAGAGACGCTATCGCATCGCGCCAGGCGCTGACGTTGCGCCGCATCGCTTGTCACTGAGATTCCGAAGCGATCATTAACAGCTTCTCTGAGGTTTTGCTGGCATCCGGTATACGGTTCCGTCGCCGCCGGCCCACCCGCCACCGCCCGCCGGTCAGTCTGAAAAATTGGTAAGGAGTTGCCGGAAAGAGATTGTCGACCTCGCCGGAGAGCTTGTATACGGAGTGTCATAGGGCTGAGTGTGGATCAAGAAAGCAGCCAGCGTTCTTAGGCTATAACCCGTAGCACCGGTGACCAATTTTGAAAGGACCTATACTTCGCGCAAAGACCAGTCAGCTGGGTCTGGGTCCGGCATCGGTGGCGCGCCAAGAATCGTCGAAGCAAACAGCAGGTCCCTCGACTCGCGCCCGCGCGACCCGAAGCAGGTCGGAGAAGAAAAGCGGGCGTCCGCTCGGGATGACAATTCTAATTTTCATCCGCATAGTTGGGCCGCAGGCCCATGCACACTCAGGGCGGGCTGTTGAGTGCTGCGAAATCATTTGAATCGTCGAGGTTAGACGGCGGCCTTGCGCGAGCCGGCTATCAGCAGCACGACTCCGGCGCCGCAAAGGACGGCACCCACTGCGGGAGATAGCTTCTCTCTGTTGTGCGTGGTAATGCTGATGGAGGCGTCTCCAACTTTGGCGCTACGGGAATGGCTAACAGAAACGGGCACGACGAAGGAAAGTATTCCCAGTATCAAAACAACAGTGCCAACCCAAGTTACCAGTCGCATTTAGACCTCCATATAACAGGTAAGATGCGTTTGGCGCTGTCACAAGCTGCTCCCTGGCCAGCGCGGGTGCTCCTTCACGCGCCCCGTGACCGGGTTCACTGACAACGGCGCGTGAATCGCTCCACTGGGCGACTAGAGGTGTAGTGTCTCTGGGGGAACATCACTATGCCGTGATAGTAGGGCAATCCGTTCGACAGTTGATGGGTCGTGTTCTATGCCCATCAACTGCCACTGCACGGGATAACCGGGCAGCGAATTACCGTTCGGGTCGGTCAGCGCCACGTTATAGCCCGTGCCCGTGGGCTCTCCCGAATACGAAGCCCGGGTAGTGTCTCACTTTGAAACCTAGCGATTCGTCTTAAGTCGGTCGGTGCATCCCGGCTGTCCCGAGTACTTCAATGGACGAACGATGTCGGGTAGCCCCTCTCGGGTGATTACGCCTGGAAGGCGATTCTTGCGGAGCATGGGTTCCCAAATGCTAATCAGATCACCCCATAATGCAGCGTGCGCCCGCCACTTGCGTACCCTGACTTGTAGAAGAGCGAAACGGGCCTCAGCTTCAGCAAGGCGTTGCTGCTATCACGCATGTCACGCACTGCTCCTTCAAGCGAGGAGTGGGCAAAACTGGTGCAGTCACCAAGACCTGGCGCAGCGCTAGATACCAATGGCACCATGACCTGGACAATTGCAGGCTGGCGGGTACTGGTGTACATTTTCGGTCGTCCGCGTGGTTGAAAACCCGAAGGAGAAAAGACATGGGATTTCTAGTATGGATCCTGGTTGGACTCATCGCAGGTTGGCTTGCGGGGCAGGTGATGAAGGGCGGTGGCTACGGAATCATAGTGGACATCATCCTTGGCATTCTGGGTGGCGTTGTGGGCGGATGGATTTTTGGGCTTTTGGGAATCTGGCCTGGTGGCGGGATGATCGGCTCCATTATCGTGGCGTTTGTGGGAGCCGTGATTTTGGTGTGGATCACCCGCTTGTTGAAAAGAGCGTAAGGAGTCTTCAAGATCGGCCACCAGGCTGAAATGCACAGGAATACCATGGCAAGCGCGATCCGGCCTTCGGTTTGTCAGGTAAGGTGCCTATGGCAGCCCCGTGAGTTTTTCGAGTTCCCAAAACCCCAGGCGGGAACGAATTTCAGCAAAGGAGACTCTTGCATCGGACGTGGCATCGAATTCGAAGATCGTGCGGGCGGTTGAGCGCTCGGTAACATGCACTTCTACCTCGACTGTGGACACCTGATTACCGTGCTTAAAGAAGACCTCAGCGACGCGTCACCACCTGTAATCGAGGGTTGGGCGTGTGAACAGGAAGAGCAGAAGCGTTGGGTCAATTGAAGAAATGGTCCGGCTCTATGGCCGCGCCATGGTGCAAGACATCGGTTGTGAGAGGAAAACCATAATGGCAGACGCCGACCCGAAGCATGTTCAGCACGTCCTCGCACATTGACGGATCGTTTTGGCTCGCGGAAGTATCCCCATAACATGGTCCGCTTTGCCACCGGACAATCATTTATTCCTCACCAATCAGGGGTAAAATTCGAGTCAATGACTCCTGCCGAACTGCAGTCACCGCAGGCTGGGATGTCGCGTCCGTTTCGCTGGCTCGCGGGCATGCTTGCGAGCGTCTTATTGGCGATGCTCGTAATTGCCGCCGCGCTATGGGCATTCACTGGGTTCGGCCTCGTCGAATTCGGCCGCATGCTGCGCGGCGGACAAGTTCACATCAGCGTGGACCAACCCACCGTCGTCCGGCAGATCCAGGCGCTGCAACGCCTCGAGACCGTGGGCTACACGATGGACAAAATTATCAGCGGCGAGCGCGAGAATCCTGTCCTGCCGAAATTTCTGGCCGGCGATCGTCTGCTGCTAGTGGTACACGGCGAGGCCATTGCCGGAGTGGACCTGTCGAAACTTCATCCCAGCGACGTCGTGGTCAACGGGCGAAGCGTTTCGATTCACCTGCCGCCAGCGGAAATCTTCACCGTCCGCCTCGACAACGCCAAGACTCGGGTCTATTCGCGCGATACCGGACTGTTCTCCACGCCCGACCCGAATCTGGAAGGCGAGGTACGGCAGGAAGCGGAGCGCCAAATTGAGGCCGCTGCATTGCAAGACGGCATCCTGAAGACCGCCGACAAAAATGCCCGCCAGACTCTAACTACCATGCTGACCGGGCTGGGATTCGGGAATGTGGAGATTCGCTAAGAGTTTTCTGGTGTGCCGTAAGTGTGCCACACGATATGATACGACCTACGCCAAAATAGGCCTCTTTGATACTTTTTGAAGTGCGTTCCGTGCGGGCATTTGTTAAGCGTATATTGCTGACGTCATATTGGTTATCCCATGTGTGGTCATCAACCCGATGACTGACTCTGGATCAGCATATCGGGGTTCGAATCCCTGGGGGGCAGCCATAACATTCCAAAGAACTTAGCTGCTACTGAGCTTTCGCCTCTCCGCCGATTGTGCCCATATTTGTGCCCCCTCGCCTTTCGGACTTCGCACGCGCGGAATGCAGAGCCGCGATCGCGTCCTGTTTCGCTTGCCGCCTTATGTGACTGTACCGCTCCAGCATCTGCTTGCTAACATGCCCGGCCATGGCTTTGATTGTCTGCTCAGAGACAGCGGGATTTTCGGCAAGCCGCGTGACGAAGGTGTGGCGTAGATCGTGCCAGCGGTAATGGACCCCCGCCTCTTTGAGGGCGGTACGCCAGGCCCGCTGCCACGACTGCATGGGCTTGCTCAGCACCGGGCTGACGATCCGCGCGTCCCTCCCCCCTTTGAGCATTTGCACCTTGTGGCGAGGGAACACGTAAGAATCTTCTGTGGCGGCTGGGAACCGCGAAAGCCAAAGCGTGAGCGTACTGCACACGTCCGGTGTGAACGGCACGCTTCGGCCCGTGCCCGCCTCTGTCTTTGATCGTGGGACCACCACCTCACCTGCTACGATGACGCCCGCCTTCCAGTCCAACCTGAGATCGCGTCGCCGTAAAGCTTTTGTCTCTGAGGCCCGCAGACCCGTGTCATGGGCAAATATGAACAATGGCAGCAGTGACGGCGCTTTGCTACGTCGGCAAGCATCGAGCAGTTTCGCTTCGTGATCGTACGAGAGCGCCCGCCCCACGTCATGATTCTCGCGAAACTTCTGAATCCTCTCGGCTATTGGAGCCCACAGTCCGTATCTCTTGAGCACGCCCCGGATGCAGCCGACCTCATAGTTGATCGTTCGGTTGGATACGCCATCGGCGAGTCGGCCTCTCCGGTATTGGACGACCTCGGTCACTCCCACATCACAGAGCAGACGCTGTCCTAACTTGGCGAGCACCGGCTTGATCCGTTGCTCGTAACCAAGAATGGTTTTCAGAGAGAGACCATCCTTTTCTGTGATCCATTCACGGACAGCGGTGCTGAACAGAGGCGCTTGCTTGCGCTGAGGGATTCGGTTGAACCCAATCTCCAACTCACGTCGACGGGCGCGCTCAGCGTCCCTGGCGAGCGTTTTGGAGGTGCTTCGAGAGGATTCGCGGATCGTCTGACCAGCAAACTTGAACTTGTACCACCGAACGTCACCACGTTTGTACAGGCTCATTTCTTGCCTCTCCTCCCCTGCTGGGTGCCGCCCGTGCGCGCGCTTTCACGCCTTGCCTTGCCTACCTCATTCCACCAGCGGCCCTTGCTTTCCAGCCGCGCAGTGTGGGCACAATCCGGGGAGCAGTACCGTTGCGTCCGAAAACCCTCTTGCTTGAAAAAATAAGGAGCCGGGCATGAGGGATTCGCGCAATGCAGCGCGTACCGTAAGCGCCGTTGAAAGTGATACATGACATCTTCAAAAGGCAGGGGAGGTGGAGGAGAGTCAATCCACAGCCCGAGCGCGCGCAGGTTAGCCAAAAGCCGTACTCCCGCGTCGGTCACGTCCTTTTTCTCTATTTCCGAGGCGCTCTGCCTCTTGCGGGGCACGCCTAAGCGGAGCAACTCGAATATTTCTTGTTCGGGGTCTCTTGCAGCACTTGCATATAGGTCGCGCACCTTGTAGACGTACCACTCACGTGCGCGCTGATCGGACTCGTCCCAAGCTTGGCGGAGATGTTTGCGGATACCAAGAAACCAGCTGATATCGTCGCCCGCCACTTTCCGGCCTATTGGATCGCGAAAGACTTCGGGCCATCTGGAGGCGAGCCCACGGAATGCCCTTTGATCATCATGAACGTCGTGTATGAAATTGGCCCACGCGGTCAGAATCTCCTCAGCACGGCTTTCATTTACTACTTTGGTTCGATTACCCATAAGAAAGCATGATCCTCCATCTTGCTAGACAGCAATTATATTGACTGACTGCATATTGTCAACATAAATTCGCAGCCAGGTGAAGCAATATGTCGACGCGATGAAGCAGGTGATTGCAGCGACGCGTTGAATCGGAACACAAACCGGAGACGATGAGGAACTTATGGCTAACTTAACGGTAAGAGACGCGGCAGATGAATTGGGTGTCAAACAACCGACGGTGCGCAAATGGATTGCCGAGCGCCGGCTACCCCACGTAAAACTTGGGCGGGCAGTGAGAATCCCGGCGGAAGCCGTTTGGGCCTTCATTGAGAAAAACACCATTCCAGCGCGTGAGCGGTAACGGCATATAGAGGCTCCGAGGATAGGCACCTATGACCGCCACTGCGACGAAAATTCGCGAGCGCCTCATTGTGACCATAGGCGTCGGACCAGTCTGCCGCCCAGCTGTTGACGTCTGCGCGGCTAACACGGGGAGTTGTACGAAAAGCCATCCAATGTCCCCGCCGTCGGTCGTCGGCGCCCTGTTGCTCCCGCAAGGGCTTTCCTTGGATGGAACCGACAGAAGACCTGCCCATCCGGGGCATGCGCGCGGCGGTGCGCGGTGATGGTGGGCACGACAGTATCCATGTTGCAGCCGGATCCGCAATGCGTCTTCGCCAAACCCGAGTCGCTCAGACAGGCCGACTTCGACGCATTTGGTCGCCTTGGGATACCGGAGGAATTGCTGGTGCAGGCCCATGTCCAGCGTGTCACTGACAGCGAAGCGCGTGAGAAATACGGCATCACCGGGCCGGTGTCCAACGACATGTCCGGCATTGTGTTCCCGTACTTCAGCCTCGCTACCGGAGCCCGCGTGACCGCACGTCTGCGTCGCGATAACCCCGAGATCGAAGCTGGCCGAGAGAAGAACAAGTACATCTCAGCTTATGGCGACCGCAAGCATTTGTTCTTCGTGCCCGGAGCGTCAGGGACACTGCAGGATGCTGACACCCCCGTCGTGCTGGTGGAAGCCGAGAAGTCGGCTCTGGCTCTCACCACCTACGCCCACCGTGCTGGCATGCAGCTCCTGGCCGTAGGCATGGGCGGCTGCTGGGTTGGCGCGGGCGCACGGGCAAGGCAGAAAACGGGCGCGGTGAGCGGGTAGATGGAACCGGACCCATTTCCGACCTCAACTGCGTCAATGGTCGCAAGGTGTTCGTGCTGCTCGACAGCAACGTAGCCAGCAACCCCAAGGTGCAGCGGGCACGGGCGGCGTTGGTGCGCGAACTGTGCAAGAGAAAGTGTGAGGTGATGGTCTGTAATCTACCCGCGGCTGATGGCGTGAACGGGCCGGACGACTTTATCGCCGTGTGTGGCGACGAGGCAATGACAAAGGTCTTCGCTGAGGCCCGCAGCCGGGGAGCCGTGGCGGCGCATTGCGATTACCGCGACGAGCGCTTCGAAATAAGTGATCAGGGGGTGGTGTACATCGGCCCGCCAGATCATGACGGCAACCCCAAACCGCCACTGTGGATATGCGCGCTTCTGCACGTAGTCGCCATGACACGCGATGGCAACAGCAGAGAATGGGGCCGGCTACTCGAATGGCGCGATGCGGATGGCGTCCTGCATCAGTGGGCTATGCCGTCTGAGTTGTTACAGCGCAATGGTGGAGCCGAAGTGCGTTGCGAGCTGGCACGGCTAGGATTGTCCATCGCTCCTGGGCACAAGGCGCATGACCTACTTGCGACCTACCTCCAAGCTCGACAATCTTCTCATCGCTCCAGAAATCAAGTTTTTATGATCCGGATCACTACACTACTTCGGTCCTGGGCTACGAAGCTGCGTTCCTCGCAGGACTCGCGAAGCTTGATCTTGGACCGCCTCCGCATCGTCCGTACAAGATCATCTATGCAAGCCTTTACTCGGATGTGCGGCCTACGTTCGTCGTCGACATCACCGAGCACCTCGGAGCTCGCACGGCTGCTTTGGCGGCGTACCGCTCTCAGTATCGCGATCAGGATCCTGGAAGCGGGCTCTTTCCTCGTGAAGCGGAAATCCGCGAGCGACTCGCGTCTATGGCCGGATTCTACGGCTTATTGGCTGGGGTGAAGTATGCGGAGCCGTTCGTCCAGAAGGAAGTCGGCTCGTTGAAGATCTTCTCGCGATTCCTGTGCAGTCGGTCTAAAGGACCCCAGTCTGTCCAAGGGGTCCTTTTCGGATACCTTCCGAGTGGCCCATGACTCGACTACGGGCCGCACGATCCAACTGCAACGAAGAGCGGTTCATGTGAATAGGGATGGGGTATCGGTAATCGGCTCGAAGTAGATCACAGTGATCTGATCGTTGTCCGTCGCGCGCGGATAATACTGTCGCAAGTCGCGGAGCAACTCTTCACGTGTTGAGAAGCCCTCGTCTCGCGCGTCTGTGTCCGTCAACTCCTTCAATCTCCGGGTGGCATCTACTCTTACGATGCGCACAAAGACGCTGGTACGGCCGTCAGACATTTTGATCTCAGGAGTCGCTACTGTCGCGAGTCCAAGGCGGATCGTGCATCTCTTTCTCCCCGCTCTGAGCAGCTTCATATCATCCCGGCTTATTTTGATACTCCCACTGTATGTGTACCGGCGCGTATTGCTATCCACGAGTGCTCCTTCACTTCGCCGCAAAGCTGATCTTTCCAGTCAAGAAGAATAGTGAGATCGCGACGGCGATGATGCCACTGAATTTGACGCTGGCTGCCCACAATGGGTGCTGGGTCTTCAGCGCGTCTGAATCACCAATTACATAGGCCAACGGCCCCAACATCCCAAAAAGGAGCCCCAGAAATACGCGAACACGATTTCTATGGACGCGGAATTTCAATGCCAACTTAGGACCCACCACCCAGCTCGTGGGTTGTGGCTCTGTAATGAAAAAAAACTCCACCAAAGTCGTTCCGATCAGTGCAGCGCTTTCGGTTCGAAAAGTGATCGTCTCTCCTGTGGAGCGCCGTAACCCGACTTGAGTCCCTCCAATAGGCTTCATTACCTTCTCGTCAGTAGAGGTCACATCAAGTTGGTACTGAGGCCGCGCACCCGTTCCCTTGCCAACTTCGCTGATAACCTCGAACCGCCATAGCCCGTTTTCAGGGAGATTGTAGACCGCTTCCGCCTTACGCGTTTGTCCGGATTCTGTCTCATAGACGATCTCCGGGTCGCGTGCTACATCCCCGCCATATTTATACGGACCCTTCAATCTCCAGAAGCTGTCGCCGGCGAATTGTACGGGCGCCGCGATCATCCGGTTCACGATCTCGTTCCAACTCGTCTGATCGTCACCTCCTGACAATGCTTGATAACTAGCTGTGTCGTGGGAGACAGACATCCACTTTCCGTATGGGGAGCCATTTTCTTCAACACCCCAGGGAACCTCAGATTGCGCACGCAGCGGCGAGAGAATCGCGTCCAGGATCTTGGTATCACTAATCGGATATCCAGATAATTGAAAATCAAAATAAAACGTGTCTCCAGTTTTTGTGATGTTCAGCATCGTGCCAAAGCGAGTCGCGAAGTACAACACCTCGGCGGCGCCACCAGGAGTCTTGCTGTGCCCCTCTTCACGCGTATACGGCCCGTTCTTCTGTGTGTACACAAAGAGGATCGGTATCGGATTGTTCGCAATAGCATGCTCGATGGCTGATGGCGATAGGTATTTTTCCTTGTAGTCGTACCTCATCGTTGCTGAGCGTGGGTAGGCGAGTAGATTGTGAACGTCCCGGTAATAATCCGGATATTGAGAGGTGTCGAAGATCACCCAAAATGGACCGGCCATTAAATACCGCTTAGAGATCCGAGAACGTCGGCCCAACCGGTCGATCGAAATCGCGCTATGTGAGACCGGCGCTTCAGCGCTGGGGTCAGCTCATGATCTTTCCAATATGCAACTACTTCTTTGACTGTCGGCCATTTGGGACTAGACGTGCATTGCATTTCGGTCAGCCCTTGAAGGGCGACGCCGTCCGGCCATGCAGCATACACTCCCTTCCTAACCCCAAGTCGCATGAATCGTTCGCGCGGGATGCCGCACAGGTTCATCGCGCGCTTCAGCACTCGGATGGGTCGATCCGTCGTCGCGGGGCAGATACCGTCATGAGCAACAACAAGTCTCTTCGCCGTGGCTATGGTGCCCTTACTGAAGGCGAGAGCCGAGTAACCAGTAGTCGCGCCAATCCTCCGATATAACCCGCCAGGCTTGAGCATTATCCGGTTAAAGATTGGCGTATGCAGTCCGCGTGCAGAGGTCGTCACGATTGCGAGCAACGGCGCACCATAACGCGTCTGGTACTCATCAGCAACCTCCCGGCTGGCAGCGAGCGCTGCTACTAGTTTCGCTCCCCGCAACTGATTGTATGGTGGAACCGCCATACATACTCCTAGCTGCATGCACCTTTTTAAGCCCAGATTACGGAGCGCGTCTGGTGCCTTGCTCCAGCCAAAGAGGCGATCGCGGCACTGCAGCGAGTACACGGGGCTCGTAAGCCCGGCGATCCCGATAACGGGCCTCGACTCCTGTCCAGCATCCCTGATTATGATCGCAAGCTGTCGATATAGTAGGCGTGGCGCCGCAACAGATTGAAGCAATCGACAGAAGCGAAAAATCGCGAATTGAGGCTGGATCCTGCAGAATTCGAGCGTCGGGATGATCTTGCTCACCTTCACTTGCTTCCCGGACGTGAAGGACTGGGAGATCCCCTGAGCCAGTGCTGATGCAAGGAAATTATGATCTTCCACACTGAACTTGCTCTGGAACTCCGTGACCGCCGATAGTTTGCTGTCGGGAGGATGTGCAGCGTAGATACCAACTTGTAGAGTTGCCCCGGACCTCTGCAAGCACGTGCGGAATCCGACCCTCCGCAGGTCGTCTAGCAATTGTTCGAGAAAATTAAGCTTGAGCAAAGAAAAACGAGTACTGGCGCTCGTGCTCGTCAGCGTAGCACCCAGTAACACGGAGTTGGGGTATGACACGGTTCAAGTGTAGCTGCGATTTTGGCAACTGAACACGAGAATTCTCGGGGCTCAGTTCTTTCGCGAAGAATCATCATGCCCTCAGCGGCAGTTGACGAGGCCGTCATCAATCATAGGGCGCAGATCGTCACCCCACTCCAATACCAGTCTGTCGTACCAGACCGACACACCAGCGGCTTCGAGCGCCTTCGCAAGTGGTTCGACATAGGGTTTGTCTTCCGAAGCGTGGGATATGAACACATCCCACTTCTCGCCCTGCTTCTGTGGTGCTGGTTTCTTGATCGGTGCTGTTTGAGCCGGAGGCGCTGAGGTTGGTGTGGCTTGAGGGGTTGCTTGTCTTTGCGGAATGTTTAGCCTTGCTGAAATGCTCGACCGTGACTCCATGGCTCGCTTTCGGTTCGCGACGGCCTGCGCTAGCACCGCCCCAAGCTCTTGGCTGAAATATGCATCTTTTTCGCGGAGATGGGTGAGGGCCCAGTTGATCTGTTGTACTTCGCGGTCGATACGTCCCTGTATGTCGTAATTATCGACTACAGTCAGTCGCAGCAGCAACTCTTGCCCAACGACCTCGCCCGTTGGCTCGGGGATGGGAACCCCATTGAACAGGTTCACCATTCGCTTGGGTCGGTAGAACGGAGCATGTGGTGCATAGAACCAGAGAAACAGACAAAACGGCTTTTCGTGTTTTTGTCTTAACCATTCGACGGCCTTTTGCGTCAGGAGGTCGTCGACGTATTTGCCGGAATATTCTTTTGGATCGCCGTACTGCCCTCGAACGCCTTCGGTGAGGACGGGGCGGTAATAGTCTGCTTGTCCAGCGAAGCCGAAATAGTAATCCCAATAATGGTTCTTAAGTGCGCCTTTAATGTGCGATTTTCCGATGAAGGCGGTCTCGTATCCGTGCTCCTGAAGCAGGTCGGAAACGAGTTTGATCTGGCTCGGGATAGTCCCTTCGACATTCGACACCGCGCCCGTCGTGTGTGAGTAGAGTCCTGTAAGAATGGTCGCGCGCGAGGGAAGACATAATGCGTTCACCACGAACGCGTTCTCGAATACAAAACCTTCACGCCCGATCCGGTCCATATTTGGCGTGCTCAGGATCTTATTTCCCGCTGAGCTGAATTCGTCGAAACGCAGACCTTCGCCCAGGAAGACGATGATATTGGGCCTTTGCTTACTTGGATTTGTCGACGGGGCTAACCCGCACATGCAAAGTGCGGCAACCGCAATGACCACCGGCATGATCCGTGAGAACGACCCTCTGATGCTCATACACCGATCGCGATTACTGGATTCAAACGTTTGCCGAGAGTGACAGACTCCGCCAAGACTTTTAGCCTCGCGTTTGGCTGTCCCAGGAAAGCATAACCCCTTGGACGAGCCAGCCCTTCAAAATGGCGGAACAAACCAGATATTACGCCGCCTAAACGATTTGCAACGATTCAGGCCAGAAGTCCGTTCAACGAGTATCGAGCCGCCGATTGCCTTACGCCAGGAGTAAGTCCTCGACATTTTGTACTCGGTTAACACGGGTCGCTCCGAATCGTCCTAAGCCGGCCGAAACCGGGAAGCCAGGAATGCGTCTCTTGTGATTTGAGAGGAGTGACGGGATTACCGGAGCCTGGCCGACGTATCGGTGCTAATCGCCTGGTGGCCGGACCTAACTGGTTCCGGATTGCGGGAACAATAGAGAGAGCACCGAACTGTTGTGCAGTGATATTGTTTTCCTATAGCAATCCCAGATGGTCCGGATATTTGGCCTGCAAAGCCACGCTGTTCGAAGGAACAGTCCAGTGGACGTCCAGGAGGGAGGTCTTGATTGCTGGTTATCAAACATGGCCGCCGGTCCTGTATCCGCTCCCTCTACTTAGTTCACAATTAGGCCGCCCGCCGCTCTGGCTCCGTGACGAAAGGATCGCTCATTGCCGGGCTCAGTTCGTCGAACTGAAGAGCAACCTGACGCGGTGGGCCGGCCTTGATTCCTAGCACACGGGCAAGTCCGCTCCTCGCCTTCGTAGGCAACAACTGGGTCAGCTTGGTTACGACTTCGTCGCCGAATGCTTTCTTCTTCGCCTCAGTCAGATGATGGGCCATCACTTCGAGCATAAAATCTGCATTGCTCGGAATTACTGGCTGGTAACCGTCCTCCCCAGTCATCTGAGGCGGTAGGATGAACTGAACTGTTATCCGATTGCGTTCGTCAGGGCGAAGGCGAAGCGTTCGCATCGTAATATCGATAAGCTTTTGAGCTATTGCGCGCTTCTGCTCGATTGGAATATCTCGCGAGTAAAGGCGTAGGTAGGGCATCGGGCACCTCCGCTACGTTCAAGCTACTAGAAGCACTTCTCGTGCCAAGAGTTTGGCACCGGACAAGTAGAAAATAAACGGCTTACTGATCCAGACGGCGAGGATACCCGGGAAGAAGTCGCCGCCGACACGTAATTCTTTCCGGCAAACGCGATCAAGATCCTGCCAAAGGCAGGTTCATCGCGAGCCATGGGTCCAAGTATTAAGGCGGCCTAAAAACGGCTGGATACTGTGCAGGCGCAAAGTAGCATCTAACTTTCTGTCGTCCGCCCAGAAGAACTGCTATGGAGCTAAACCTCATCGCCAGCACAAACGTATCCACAGGTTTTCTGGTCATTGCTTATCTGGCCATTGCTGCGGCTGCACTCGTCATGTTGGCAGGACTCAGCCCGGGTTTGCGCTACAGGATTTCGTCCATCCGCTCGGAGGATAATACCTCCGATGAGTTCCTCCACGTTCTGGAATGTCTGACCGACTCCAAGATCCAGCGTGGGCTTGCGCTGACTGTCCTTACGAACGGAGATAATTTTTACCGGGAAGAGTTACGTGCCATTGCCGCTGCGCAGCGCAGTGTGAATCTGGAAGCCTACATCCTCCAGAGAGGCGAGATTGCGCGACAGTTCGTGAATGCGCTCACCGAGCGGGCGCGGGCCGGTGTTGCGGTGCGCGTCGTGCTGGACGGATTGGGCAGCGCAGGAGTCACCCAGCAGTATCTTGCAAAGTTAAAGCAGGCCGGCGGCAAGGTCGCCTGGTACAACGATCTGAAGTGGTACAAACTGCCCCACTACAACAATCGCTCGCACGCGAGGTCATGGTTATTGATGGCCGCCTGGCGTTCATCGGAGGTGCCGGCATCGCGGACCACTGGTACAAAGGCAAGCACCGGGATCCACGCTGGCGAGACACGATGGTCAAAGTCGAAGGCCCCAGCGTTGCCAACTTGCAAGCGACCTTTGCGGAGAACTGGCTGGAAAGCTCCGGCGAGGTCTTGACCGGCGCTGATAACTTCCCGGCTGAACCCGTTATGGCGCCGCAGAATGCAGCACTCGTCGTCAACAGTACTCCTTCGGCCGGAGGCGCAACTCGCGCCCGAATCCTTTTTCAGATGTTGATTGCTTCTGCCAGAAAGTCGATCCACATCACGACTCCCTACCTCCTTCCCGATCATGCCATGATCGACGAGCTGCTAAGAGCCATCAACGAGCGCGGAGTTGAGGTGAAGTTGCTGGTGCCGGGTAAACGCAGCGACCATCTGCTGACCAGAAGTTCCAGCCGGCTGGCCTATGGCAAGCTGCTGCGCGCTGATGCTGACATCTTCGAGTATCAGCCCGCCATGATGCATGCCAAGATCATGCTTATCGATGCTGTCTGGGGCATTGTGGGATCCACCAACTTCGACAACCGTTCTTTCGGATTGAACGACGAGGTGAATTTGGCTGTGCGCGATCCGGATTTTGTCGAACGCCTCGAAAGCGACTTCGTCAACGACCTTGCCCAAAGCGAGCGCATCACCTATGAGAAATGGCGGCGGCGCCCATTTCTTAAGCGCGCTCCGGAGTTGCTCGGCTGGGTCCTCGAACGCCAGCAATGAGCTCGCTACGAATTCGCGTTGCCACCTATAACATTCATAAGTGTCGTGGACTCGACCGACGCACCAGCCCGGAGCGCATTATCGCCGTCGTCCGCCAGTTGGATTCCGATGTTGTGGCACTGCAGGAAGTTCTTGCCGTAGAGAATGGCAGGCCCGAGTACGACCAGGTCCGGCGCATCGCACCTGAGCTAAAGGAATACCAATTCTGCTTCGGCGAGAACCGAAAGCTTCATGGAGGTTTCTACGGCAATCTGACGCTGAGCCGCCTGCCGGTCAAGCTTTGCCAAAACTACGACATCACGTGGCAGAACCTCGAACGCCGCGGCTGTCTGCGCACTGACGTGGTGCTCTCAGCTACGGCCGTTCTACACGTCTTCAACGTTCACCTTGGGACGGGATTTGTCGAGCGGCGCCATCAAGCACGACGGCTATTGAGCAACGAGGTGCTCAACAGCTCCGAGCTGATCAGCCCGCGAATCGTGGTCGGCGATTTCAACGAGTGGACGCGCGGACTGGCATCCCCTCTGATGGGCGGCACGTTTTCCGCCGTCGAGCCGCGTGCTTTTCTGCGATACGAACGCACCTATCTCGGCGTCTTTCCTTTCCTTCATCTCGACCATTTTTATTTTGACCGGCAGCTGACGTTGCGATCGTTTCGCCTGCACCGCAGCCGTAAGGCGCTGATCGCCTCCGACCACCTGCCGCTCGTGGCGGAGTTTGAAGCATCCTGACCCCATAGCAATCTTCACAGCGAACAGTGGCAGCTCCGCTGTTTAAGCGGCTGCACCAGTCGGCGGCTAGGATCACGACTTGAAAGCGCACGCGCAGGATCGGCTGAAACCTTTTGAATACGGACTGATGCTGCTTTCTGGAGCTGGTGCCGTTCGAATAGCTTTCGCCAAGAAGGGCTCCGGCGGCAGCGGCGGCAACTCGTGGCCTGCGAACTGTGGCATGGGGAGTATAATCAGGACCTGTTGTCTATGTTTTAAGCGGAAAGCCTCGATGAAGTTTCTGGTCCTGTGGCATTTCGATATCACCCGTTTGACCCCAGATGTAGTCCGCGCAATTGCCGAGCAGCCCAAGTATGGAGAGAAGCTTGAGGCCGACGGCAAGCTGGAATGCCGTTACCACGTGGTCGGCAGCCACGGCGGAGCCTGGATCTACAAAGTCAGCTCCAATGAAGAACTCGATCGCCTGCTGGCCATGTCGCCGGTGTACAACTTCGCAACCTATCAAGTGTTGCCACTGGCCGAAATGACCGACCCTCACACCGTTGCAGGCAAGAGCAAGTAGTCGTCCAGAGTTCGAGCATTCTAGATTTAACCTTTCATGTGACTTCCTAACTTCCGTTCACATCTTGGGAAGGCTGGAATGCTACGCTATCGTCTCCGGCCGTCACTGCGAGCAGGACGATGGCACTTAATTCAGTTACCACAAACCGGGTGTCCTCGCGAAGCCCCAGGTAAAGTGGCTGACAGATCAGGGGACCAAACTACTTGCCGAGAAAAAACTACACTTCTACATCATCCCAATCCGACAGTCTCGTTGGGAACAGCAGGTCAGCCTGCAGCATATGTTTGTCGCACAAGAACGCGAAGAGGAGGGATGAGCGCCTATATTACGGTTTGAACCCCGGAAGGTCCACCCGCCTCGCGATGTGATCTTTAATCCAGTGTGCGTCCCACCATTCCTTCGGATCGATCTGAACGCCGTCGAGCTGCATGGCGAAGTGGATGTGGTCGCCTCCAGCCATGCCGGTCTGGCCGCTCACGCCCATCACTTGACCTTGCTTCACCGAGTCGCCTTCGCGGACATCAATTCTGGTCAGGTGGCCATAAATCGTCTGTAGTCCATAGCCGTGGTCGAGGACGATGCAGTTGCCGTAAATCCCCAGAGGAGCCGCATAGACAACCTTGCCGTCGTTCGATGCTTGCACTCCGACGTGCTGCGTCACCGCCAGGTCGTATCCCAAGTGGACCTGCTGATCGATCTTCTGGCCGTGATAGATGTAATTGCGCACATCGGCAAAGTTCGACTCAGCCTGGGAGTGAGGCTGCCGGATGAACGGCCGGGACCACAGAAACCTATCGGCGGTCTTGAACTGCAGATCGGAAAGCGTCTTGTTGTTGGCACGGCGCATCTCGCTGTTGATCTTCACGAAGCGCGCCACCGGATCACCCGTGCCGTTCGGGTCAAGTTCGTTAATGACCTTTTGCATGAAGGCGTCGCTCACCTGCAGATCATGAACTTTATATTTCGGCTGCTCCTTCTTCGGAAACACGACCACGAGGGGGCTGGTCACGTCGTTTCCTGCGCCGTTCGCGGCATAGACCAGCGGCACGGTACCGGCGGGCATGTTCCAGGCGAACGCAAACATGGAAAACATCCCCGGCTTGCCGCCCGGCATAGGCCAGGCGCGAAATTTCTCATTGCCCACGCGCACTCCCGCTTCTGTCCAGCTTCCGGAGACATTGAACGTGGCGAGGTCTGCCATCCCCAGATACAGATAGTGCTGCTCTGAATCAACGCTGACAGTCGGCGGTTGCGTAACCACGGTTACATCGCGTTCGGCGCGACCGGTCTTTCTAAGCAGGTCGTTCGAAGTCGCTTCCACGATTAACTTCGCATTGCCCGCCTGCAACTGGGGAGTGGTCTTGACGCCAGCTGTGAAGTTCCAGCTAGTGTCGGGCGACTTCGACGGCTGCGCCATCTCGAAGACCTGGTACCGGGCACTATTCTGCTCGACGAACGCGTGCACGCTGCGAATGCCACGCGGATCGCGTACGTGAACCGTGATGGGAGTGGCTTGGCCCAGGGAGGCGACTGCAGACGGAAGCTCGACAACCGGTGTCGCTGATCGCGCCGCAAAAAACACAAGCAGCAACACAACAAGCGCGATGACGACGAGGATGAGTTTTCTCACATCCCAGTGTAGCTCTCGAGAACCAAATTAGCTGGTCGCCAGGGATTGCCCAATTGGGTTCCTGGTGAGCCATCAGCGACAACCGCACCGATCAGATGCGGTTCATCTTCACTCGACGACGCCGCGTGGGGCAGACCTGAGCCTTTCCGCCGTGCGGCTATTCCCGATCGGCAAAATTGAATCTAGTGTCATGAGTTAGAGATTCGTTTCATAAGCCAGGGCTGTGTATCAGGGCACGGCTTCAGCCGTGCCGAACTGCACGCAAATAAAACGTGGCCTTTAGGCCCTGGGCGAAATGACCAGCCCTTGGCGATTTGTAAACGAATCTCTGATCCACCACACTAGGCCCCCACGTCCATGGCACGATCGATTGTGGCGGGAAGCAGCACGGATGCATATCCAGCCACAACTGATGCAAGCAACCGCAAGATTACCAACAAGGCGGTAATTATTTTCTACCACCAGCATCCGAGTGACAGCATTCAAGACAGAAATCTCACTTTTGGATCGTGATTAGGATCTCGCCCCTATGCGCAAATCGTGTCGCAGCACTTCTGTCGCCGACCTCCGGCTGAATATGTGCATCCCATAATCGAGATCACTAATCTTGGTGGGGAAAGTCTTGTTAGCGATTGGGCTGAAGACCCTTCGGAGTCGCCACGGAGGCCTGCTTGCGTGTCTGACCACTGTTTTTGTGTGCGCAATCTGGGCAGCCGCTCCCGATTCTCTCCCGACTGACGGCAGCGCCATCCTTAACCACCTGAATGTCGCGATAAGTTGGTACCGTCATCTCAGTGCCGCCGACGAAACCTCGGGTCAGCCGAGCGACGTTCTCTATTTGCAAAACGCGCATGACCTGGCGCATCAGGCGCTGCAATTCGCCTTCGAGTCAGCTCAGGCCGAGGCCTCTTTACCGTTATCCCAAGGCGGTAGCCAGGGACAAACTTCAAATACGGAACTGAGCTCTGACCAACAGAACCTCGCGAAGGCACTTTCGAACACTAACGACCGGGTCAACCAAATCCAAACGCAGATTGAGACGCTGAACCAACAAGTCGAAAGATCCCGTGGGAAAAAGCGCCAGGACATGGTTTCGCGACGCGCGGCACTCCAGGGCGAACTTGACCTGGATAAAGCGATGCAGGATGCGCTGCAGAAAATCTCCAATTCCGTGAGTCCGAATGGCGAAAACAAGTCCGGGCTGGAAGGCCAAATCAATCAACTGAAACAGTCGGTGCCCGAGATTTTTGCGCCCCCCTCGCAGAAAGAGAACCAACTTTCACAGTCGTCGCGACCCACGAATGCCACACGGGCGGACAATTCTGGCCTGTTTGGTCAAGTCTCAATCCTGTTCGGTCAAATGCGGGATTTGCACGATCTCGACCGTCTCATCGACGAGACCAAGAACTTGCGTGACACGGCGGAAAAACTCCGTGCTCCACTGGTTGACGCGTTGCGGGCGCTACTCCAGCAAGGGCGAGACGCAGTGAACCAGCAGGCCAACGGGCCGCTTCCTCCGGATACAACGCGGCGCAATCTAGAACTGCTGACGGCAAGGTTCAAGCAAATCTCTGCCGCCGCGGTTCCGCTGCGGCAGGAAACGGTGATTTTGGATCAGTGCCGCGCCGACCTACTGGAGTGGCGCAACTCTATGCTGCTGGAGTACGGCCGGGTGCTGCGGTCTCTGCTGACAAGAGTTGCGGGGATATTGATTGCGCTGGCGGCCGTGTTCTTGCTCTCCCATCTTTGGCGCAGCGCCACCTACCGCTACATTCATGACGCTCGCAGACGCCGCCAAGTCCTGCTGGTGCGGCGATTTGTCACCGCATTCTTGATGGTTTTGGTCATCATCCTTGGATTCGTCAGCGAATTCAGCTCGCTGGCAACTTTCGCCGGATTCATTACCGCGGGCTTGGCGGTCGCGCTGCAAACTGTGATTCTCTCCATTGCGGCATACTTTTTCCTGGTCGGGCGCTACGGAGTGCGCGTCGGCGATCGCATTACTGTCTCCAACGTCACCGGCGACGTCATCGAGGTTGGTCTAGTACGGCTCTATCTGATGGAACTCGCGGGCACGGGTATTGATCTTTACCCCACAGGGCGGGTCGTGGTGTTTGCCAACTCCGTTCTCTTTCAAGCGACACCGCTGTACAAGCAGCTTCCTGGCACCTCTTTCGCGTGGCACGAAGTGGCGGTCGCTCTGGCGCCTGCAACCAACCATGCTCTTGCCGAAAGCAAACTCCTGGCGGCGGTAAACGAGGTTTACGATCAATATCGCGAGAACCTCGAACGTCAGCAACGCTTGGTGGGGCGGTTGATCGACACGCCGATCCTGGCGCCAACTCCTAAGACGCAGCTCCGCTTTGTGGATACTGGGCTGGAGTTCGTGGTGCGGTATCCGGTGGAACTCGATCGCGCGGCAGAGATTGACGATCAAATGACTCGCAAGCTGATGGAAGTGATCGACCGCGAGCCCGAGCTGAAGTCGACGGTTGCAGGCACTCCCAAATTGCGCGCCCCGATTAGGGCCTGAAGCTTAGGGAAATCGGCCGTCTCGTTCATCCCAGTTAAAAATATTGGTGGGCAGTGCAGGACTCGAACCTGCGACCTCCTGCTTGTAAGGCAGGCGCTCTAACCAGCTGAGCTAACCGCCCTTCATACTGCCTGGCACGAGGTGGTACTAGAGCGAAATTAACTCTACCTGACCGCCCTGGCAGGGTCAAACCTGATGCGGACGGAACTCGACGAAAAAATCCCGTCCTCACAGGCATCTTTTTGGGATTTTCTCGAAACCAAACTGCAAGGGTCCAGAACCAGGAAATAGGTGCGCAATGAAGGCGATTCTCTTTGTGGACGATCATGAGTTGCTGGCTCGATTGAGTTGCGAGATTCTTGAGATGCAGGGCTATCGGGCCGTCAGCGCCTACAGTGCGCAGGATGCGCTGGACAAACTGCAAGACCAGAAGTTCGATCTCCTGGTCACCGATTTTCGCATGGACGGCATGAACGGCTTGGAATTGGCGAAACGGGTTCATGCCAGTAGTCCTGAAATTCCCGTGATCATCGTGACCGGATACGGACCCATTGACGGTGGCCGGGATGTAAAAGACTGCCTCCCCAAAGAGCAGATGTTTCCCGCCCTGCTGGACAAGATCAAGACCTATCTCGGAGAAGCTGAAGCAGCCCCCGCACGGGGCCTGAAAAGCGCGTAGCGAAAGAGCGCCGCAAGAGCCTTCGTTCTTATTTTTATTTTCGGCAGCAATCCCGAACCTCTAGCCATCCGTCGCTGTCCCCAAGGCCGCTGCTACGATAGAGCGATTAGGTAATGGCAATCCCTTGCTTTATCCTCTTCTCTTATGCCCGCACTCATAGAATGTGTGCCTAACTTTTCCGAAGGGCGCGATAAGTCCCGTGTCGATGCCATTCTTGCAGCCATGAAGATGGACGGCGTCTATCTGCTCGACCGCGAGATGGACGCCGACCATAACCGCTGTGTCATTACGCTCGTTGGCGACCCGGTGAACGTTGCCGAGGCTGCCATTCGCGGCGTCGGCAAAGCCGCCGAGCTTATTGACCTCACCAAACACACGGGAGCGCATCCTCGGCTGGGCGCGGCCGACGTGATTCCTTTCATCCCGATCGAAAGTTTGACGCTGGAAGACTGCGTGGCCATTGCCCGGCGGGTCGGCGAAGAAATATGGAAGCGCTATCAGGTGCCCGTTTACCTGTACGAGGCGGCTGCGCAAACGCCGGAGCGCCAGAACCTGGAGAACGTACGCCGCGGCCAGTTTGAAGGCATTCGTGAGGAGCTGAAAGACGAATCCAGCGCGAAAGCCCGATTTCGGCAATGCCGAATTGCATCCGACGGCGGGCGCGACCATTGTGGGCGCACGCAAGTTTCTGGTTGCTTACAACGTCTATCTCAACACCCCGGATGTCGAGATCGCGAAAAAGGTCGCCAAGGCTGTGCGCTTTTCCAACGGTGGTCTGCGCTACGTCAAGGGTATGGGCGTGCCGGTACGCGGGTTGGCGCAGGTCTCGATGAACCTGACCGATACCGACCAGACTCCGATAGCCCGCGTCTTTGAGTACGTGAAGCGCGAGGCGGCGCGTTATGGGGTCATGCCTCTATCAAGCGAGATTGTTGGGTTGATACCCAAGAAGGCGCTGGAAGATGCGGCGGAGTGGTTTCTCCAGATCGAAAACTTTGATTCGTCGCTGATCCTGGAGAACCGTTTGGCTGCTGTGATGAGCGGGAAGACGGCAGTCGGCGGAATTCGGGCCGGAGTCGAGCCGTTTATCGAGCAACTCGCAGCACCGACGGCAGCCCCCGGAGGTGGTTGCGCGGCAGCTGCAACTGCCGGGATGGCTGCGGCGCTGGGCAGCATGGTTGCTGGATTATCGCGCGGGAAGAAAGCTTACATTCAGTACCAACGCCAGTTGAGCGACGCGCTAGCACGGCTGGCTGAGCTGAGGGAACAATTCAAAGCGTTGATTAATGCAGACGCCGAGTCGTTCAACGAGGTGATGGCTGCATTCAAGAAAGCCAAAGATCATCCCGAAGCACAAGCCGAGGTCGAAGCTGCAACCAAGAAGGCGACCCTGGTTCCGCTGGTGGTCGCCGAGCGGGCAAGGGAAGTGCGGCGAGATCAGTCGAATCCCTACGTCCCATGACCAATCCAAGGATGGCCTCGGACTTGACCGTAGGTGTGAGCCTGGCGCGCGCTGCCACCGAGGGCGCTCTGGCGAATGTGGAGATCAATCTTGGGGATATCAAAGATGAGGGTTTTGTCGCGGACGTGAAACGAAGCGGTGGCGGCAATGCGACAGAATGGATAGAGATTCCCGGGTGATCTCGGGCGGTGTCGTACGTCCAATCTAGGTCATGCGGAGCAACGCAAAAGCAACGGGTGCCAACAATCCCGCATCTCTCCAGAGATTGTCGAGTAAAATTATGAGCATGAAGCAGTTCCTCACCGTCTTTTTTCTAAGCGCTATTGTGTCGCTGCCGGCGTACGCGGCGCCTTTGAGCAGCAACGCCCGCACCGTGGTTCCATCGGCGATTCAGCAGATCATCTCGGTCGATTACCGCGAACTACGGGATTCGCCGACGGCGCGCGCCCTCAAGGACCGCGTCCTGCCTGACAGTCTGAAGCAATTTGAGACCGCTTTGAAGGGAGCTGGCATTGACCCTGACAAAGATATGGAGCAACTCACGTTCGTTACCTACCGCCCGGCCAAAGGTACCCTGCGTAGCATCGGCATTGCCCAGGGTCCCTTGAAGCAGAAGGAATTTCTGCAGAAGATGCGCGCCGAAGAAAATCAAGCCGGAGAAGTACCTGCTTTCGTACTCTATACCCGATGGGCTCGGGCATGCAGTTGGTGTTCCTCGATCCCACCACCATCCTGTTTGGCGAAGGTGCTTCTATCAAAGGCGCGATCGACGTGCGTGATAACGGCGCCGAGTCGCTGGAATCTAACAATACGATTGATGATCTGATCACTAGCGTGGACACCGCGCCAATTTGGAGTGTGCTCGATCAGGCGGGTACGCAGAACATGATGAGGTCAGCACTCGGGCAAGCGGCTTCACTGGGTGACTACGACGTAGTCAAGAAGCGGCTACTGGCGTCGGATTACACCATGAACTTCACCGATGGCGTTACCTTCGACCTGAACGTCAAGACCTCCGACACCATGACCGCCGCCACCATGGCTTCGTTGCTGAAGGCGGGAGTGTTGTATCGCAAGATGTCCGCGACTCCGACGGAGAAGCTCGCGCTGGATAACACCACCGTGGACAACTCCCATGATATGCTGCAAATGCACTTCAAGACCGACGATCAGCGCTTTACGGCGCTGCTGAAGTCGGACCTGTTTGCGGCAGTGTCGAAATAAGGTAGGTTGTTGGAGCGGCGGGCGATTGGCCACCTTTGGAGAATTTGGCCCCAGATTATAATCAAGACATTTGCAACGCTCTCCTATTCGTTTCACGTACCGTACCCTTCTGCTGCGGCCACGATCGGTCTGCTTTGCAATCCGGGAGCAGCCCAGGCGCTTCCCGGGACCCGCACCGTCATGGTCATGCCGTTTGAAAATCAAACGACCGCTCCTGGGCTGGAGTGGATTAGCGAGGCTTTTCCTGAGGTTCTTAGTCGCAGCGCATGGAGTCCGCGCGGCTGCATGTCATTAGCCGTGACGATCGCAGCTATGCCTTTGATCATGCCGGCATCCCTCTCACCGTTCGACCTTCACGCGCTACCGTTTATCGTATTGCCGAACAGATGGACGCGGACTATGTGGTGCTCGGCAACTACAGTTTCGATGGCAAGATCTTTACCGCCAATGCCCAGCTTCTCGACATGAAGAAGCTGCACCTCTACCCGGAGGTCCACAGCAGTGGCCCCTTGCCGAATCTGATTGACTTGCAGACGACGCTGGCGTGGGAGTTGCTTCAGGAGATGGTCGCCGCCGCCCGCTATCACCCGCGATCAGTTCCTGAAATCCTCCACGCCTATCCAGCTTGATGCCTTTGAGAACTACGTCCGCGGAATCCTAAGCTACAGTCCCACAGCAGAAAATTCGTTATCTTCGGAACGCCGTTAAGCTCAACCCCAATTACACTCTGGCCATGCTGCAGTTGGGCAAGACCTACTACGGCGACCACGAATACGAGTCGGCCGCGGCCTGGTTCGCTCGCATACCAAAGGACGATCCGGCGGCGGGTGAGGCCAACTTCCTGCTGGGCATGTCGGAGTTCTATCGCGGAAGTTTCGAGAAGGCGTTTACTGCATTCAATTACCTGGCCTACCCGCTTGCCGCTCACCGAGGTTTACAACAATCTGGGCGTTGTGGACGCCCGGCGAGGCCGGCGCGCGTCGGCGGTGCAATATTTTTCCAAGGCGGTTAATGCTGACCCAAACGATCCCGACTACCGCTTTAATCTGGCGGTAGCATTGTTTAAGAACGGCGACAGCGTCCGGAGCGGCGCGCCAATTGCGCGAAGAGTTACAGCGCAGTCCGAGCGACGGCGAAGCCAAGGTCCTGCTTGACTTGATCAATCGAGGAGGTGCGCCGCCTCCTCCTGCGGTGAATGCCAATGCAACTGCGGCGTCAGGCAACGCTTTGCTGCCGCCAAACCAGCCGCGCGTTCCTATGGAGCGCATCAAACGCAACTACGACGAGGCGTCTTATCGTCAGATTGAGATGGAGATCAACAATCTCACCGAGACGCGGCTGGCCAAGACTGATGCGCGTACGCAGGCTACCTACCACTTGGAGCGCGGCAAGGAATTGTTGGCGCAGAATATGACCAGCCAGGCAGAGAGCGAATTCCGCTCTGCGATTAGCGCCGATCATAACAACGCCGCAGCGCACGCACAGTTGGCGAACATTTTGGAGAAGAAGGGCGATGTCGCAAATGCGCGGACGGAAGCGCAGACCTCAGTGCGCTTGCAGCCCAACGTTGACGGCTTGCTGGTGCTCGCGCGGCTTGACCTGAAACAGAGCCAATTGCAATCCGCTGCCAGCGAGGTTGATCGCGCACTGACGTTACAGCCTACTGATGCAACTGCGCAGGCGCTGAAGCGCGACATCGCGGCTAAGCAGACAGTTCCGAGGTAACGCAACCTTGCAACGACCCTCCGGAAGGAGGCACACATGTTCCGGATTCGTTTCATTCTCTCTTGTGGGCTGCTGGCGCTTCTCGCCACCAGCCTGGCTTCGGCGAACAGCATCGTCAAAATTCGCGTGGACGACACTATTCAGCCGATCACGGCGGAATATATTGATCGCGCCATCGAACACGCTCGCCAGACCAACGCCGACGCTGTGCTGATCGAGTTGAGCACTCCCGGAGGGCTGCTGGATTCCACTCGTTCGATTATCGAGAAGATCCTGGCTTCGCCTGTCCCGGTCATCATCTACGTCGCTCCCAGCGGGGCGCGAGCGGCCTCCGCTGGCTTCTTCATTCTCGAATCCGCCGACGTAGCCGCCATGGCTCCAGGGACTAACGCCGGGGCGGCGCATCCCGTAACCCTCGGTGGCGAGAAGATGGACGACACCATGAAGACCAAGGTCGAAAATGACTCGGCCGCCTTCATGCGCTCTTATGTCGGACCCCGCGGACGCAATGTGCAGCTCGCGGAGTCCGCCGTGCGTCAGTCGAAGTCGTGGACCGATCAGGAAGCATTGCAGCAGCACCTCATCGACGTAGTCGCGCGCGATCAAAGTGACTTGCTGCATCAACTCGACGGCCGTACCATCAAGCGCTTTGATGGCAAGACGGTGAAGCTGCATCTTTCCGGCGATTCAGTGGACGAGTTGCCTATGACGGTGCGGCAGCGAATCTTGGACTTCCTGCTCGATCCGAATATCGCCTTCATCGTGCTTGCGATCGGCGCACTGGCGCTCTACGCGGAGTTCAATCATCCTGGCGCGGTCGTACCCGGAGTCGTCGGCGTAGTTTTTATTCTGCTGGCGCTGTTTGCGCTTAACTTGCTGCCCACGCGCTACGCTTCCTTCACCCTTATCATTGCTGCATTCATCCTGTTTGCCCTGGAAGCCAAGTTTGCCACGCACGGCATCCTCGGTATCGGCGGGATCGTTCTGCTCACGCTGGGCGGCCTCCTGCTGGTCGATGGGCCCATTCCGCAAATGCGGGTACAGCTCTGGACGGCGCTCGGGGTCAGCGTGCCTCTCGGTGTCATTACGGTCTTTCTGATGACCATTGCCCTGCGGGCGCGACGGAGCAAAGTCGTGACCGGCCTACAGGGCATGATCGGCGCCGTGGGTGAAGCCCGCACCGACATCGACCCGGAAGGGAAGGTTTTCGTTCAGGGCGAGCTATGGAATGCGCACGCGCCCACACGGGTAGGCATTGGCGAACAAGTCGTGGTGCGCAAAGTGGAAGGGCTTGAGTTGGAAGTGGAGAAGACGAGGTAGCCGCCAGCATTCAGCTGTCAGCCGCGTCATACAGACTGCTCACCTGTGAAACAAATTTGCGGTGTGGACGATTCCGATCCGGCGTTTAGCTGACAGTCCACAGCTGACAGACCACGGCCCTCCTGTTACCAAGTTAGGTAACTCATCCGATTGGTTCTACAATCTTCTCTAGTATCCGTTCTACACTTCTGAATAGCTGGAGGTACACCGTGCCCAGTATCGCTGGCATTGTCGTCATCGTCATTATTGCGCTCTATATCATCAACTCGATCAAGATCTTGGCCGAGTATGAGCGCGGTGTCATTTTTCGTCTGGGACGTTTACTTGGAATGCCGAAGGGTCCGGGCATTATCCTTGTGTTCGCGCCCATTGATCGCATTGTGCGAATTTCGCTTCGGCAGGAGGCGCTGGAGGTCCCGCCCCAGGACATCATTACCCGGGACAACGTCACGCTGAAGGTTAACGCAGTCATCTTCCTGCGAGTGATCGATCCTAACAAGGCCGTGGTCGCGGTTTCAAATTACATGTACCAGACGTCGCAATTTGCGCAGACTACGCTGCGTTCGGTGCTCGGCGAGGTGGATCTCGATGAGTTGCTGGCACATCGCGAGAAGATCAATCTGAGATTGCAATCGATCTTGGATCAGCACACCGATCCCTGGGGAGTGAAGGTGACCAATGTCGAGGTCAAGCAGGTGGATCTGCCGGAAACCATGACGCGCGCCATGGCCAAGCAGGCCGAGGCCGAACGCGAGAAACGCTCCAAGATCATCCACGCTGAGGGCGAGTTTGCCGCGGCCCAACGCTTGATCGATGCGGCACATTTGCTGGCCACCGAGCCCACCAGCATCCAGTTGCGATACCTGCAAACCTTGACCGAAATCGGAGTGGAGAAGAACACGACCATCATCTTCCCGGTGCCGGTGGACTTGCTGGCCGGACTGCAGAAGCTGGTGAATGCGGATACGGCCAAAATCACAGGCTCCGGACCGCCAGAAAGATAACGAGGAACGTAACCAAACATGGCTTCGGACGATACTGAAATAACCTTGGGTACGGGAAAGCTGCTGGGGTTGTTCTTTCTGCTGGCAGCCATTTGCGGGGTCTTTTTTTCGATTGGCTACTCATTAGGCAAAAGCACCGGGCACGAACAGGCACTCAATGATCAGCCGACGACCGCTGCAACAATGCCGGAGGTGGCTGCTTCGGCCGCCAGCCAGAACAAGCCCTCTGCCGTGGTGGCGGTGAAGCAAGAGGCTGAGTCAGCGCCGTCCGAACAGCCCGCAGCTTCCAATTCGCAGGGCAATCTCACTTTCTACAAGGCCGTACAGCAGACTGGCGACGGCACGCAGCCGCCTGCCAAGGAAAGCCATCCCGCCGCCCCGGCGAACATCGCAACAACTCCTGAATCGGGTCCGGCGACGATAGCAAAGAACACAACATCCGCGAGTGTGCCGACCTCCATTCCGGCGCCCCAAGTAACTCGGTCGGCTCCCGTAACCGGTCCCGGTACCATCGTGGTGCAGATCGCCGCAGTTTCCCGTGAGGACGACGCTGTCGCTCTGGCGGGCGCGCTGCGCAAGAAGAACTACAGCGTCTTCGTGGTGAACAATCCCATCACCAACGACAAGCTTTACCACGTGCAGGTTGGCCCTTTCGCCTCGATCCAGGATGCCGAGGCGATGAAGTTGAAGCTGACTGGCGAGGGTTACAACCCGATTGTGAAGCGGTAGCTCCCTAAAGCGGCCCCGGCTCCTATCTTGTACTTGAAAAACTTCGGGAAACGCCGTGACTCTCCCCGCATTTTCCTTGGCACCACTTTGCTTCCGGCAGTATGCTTCTCTGGCCAGACTTCCAAAGAAAATTTCAGGCCCGGTTGCCAAGATCCGCCTATGCCAGAAACCCAAAACTCCGGAATTGATTCGCCTCGCGCATGGCTGATCGTAGCTGCCGCCTTTTTTGCGTCCTTCGTCGCGTTCGGCGTTAGCTATAGCTTCGGTATCTTTCTTAAACCAATGGCGACCGAATTTGGCGTCAGCCATGCGGTGATGTCGACTCTTTTCTCGGTCCTGACTGTTCTTTCACTTTTCTTGTCTCCACTGACCGGCGACATCGCAGACCACATTGGGCCGCGTCCGGTGATGGTGGCAGGCGCTGCGCTGATGGGATCCGGTCTGATTCTGACCGCGAGAGTTCACTATTTCCCGTTGATATTTCTGACTTACGGATTGGGAGCCGGTGGAGCGGTAGCTTGCGTTTACGTGCCTTCGATAGCGGCGGTGGGCGAGTGGTTCAAACTTCGGCGGGACATAGCCCTGGGTATCGCAATCAGTGGAATCGGTTGTGGAACTCTGGTCGCCGCTCCGGTTGCCGCAATGCTGATCGGCCGTTACGGTTGGCGATCGACCTTCGAGATTTTCGGACTTGTGAGTGCTGGGCTACTTCTGCTCTGCGCAGCGCTCATCGCGACGCCGCCCATGGCCACGTCGAAGACGCGAATCGGCGTGATGGCCAAAATCCGCACGCCGGTGTTTGGGCTGCTGTACTGCGGCTTCTTTTTCGCTGGAGTCTCCATTTTCATCTCGTTTGTTTATCTTCCCGAGTTCGCCATCAAAGATGGCGCCACCCAGGTTGCCGCGGCGGGACTTGTCGGTTATATCGGTGCAGCCAGCGTTGTTGGAAGACTCGGACTGAATGCTCTGGCGCCTCGTTTCGGATTGCTCTCCGTATTTCAGGTCAGCTACGCAACCTTGTTTGTAAGCTTCATTTTTTGGTTGGGAAGCCACTCCTACATGTCGCTGGTTTGGTACTGCATGGTGCTGGGCATCGCCTATGGGGGAATTGTTGCTATGTCGCCCGCCATGCTTGCACAGTTCTTTGGGGTCGAGGGACTAGGTGAACTATTCGGGTTTCTGCTGACCGGTTTTGGTTTGGCGTCTGTGGCCGGACCGCCCCTTGCCGGTTTGTTGATCGACCTAACTGGGGACTTGAAATGGCCTCCGTTGCTGGCCGCGGGCAGCGCAGCCATGGCTCTTGTCGCCGTCATTCCCCTGCGCGTCTATGGAGCAGACAAAATTGCCTCAGCCACTGACTCAGCAGCCGCGGCTACCGAGTAGGGAATGATCTTCGACGGAGGAAGCACGACCCTACAGCAGCAGAGCCCCAGGCCGAATAGCACGCCTTCACGCTCGCTTTAGAGGCGCAATTTCTGGCTTCAACCGCTGTGACTCTCTTGGGTCATCGCCAGCGAAATGTCGGGCTGCTTCTTCCGCATACTCCATCGAAGGAACAGATATCACCCTCGATTCGCCGGTGATGAGTCGAGCCGAGCGCTCGTACGTGAGGTAGCTCCAGGCCCACTGGAACATCACCACGATACGGTTGCGGAATCCGATTAGGAACAGGATGTGGATGAACAACCACGATAGCCACGCCAGGTAGCCCGAGATGTGCACTTTGCCAAACTGTGCGATGGCGGCCGCTCGGCCAATCGTCGCCAGAGAACCCTTGTCAAAGTAATGAAAGCTTTCGCGCGGTTTGCCGCGGAGGTCGGCGGCAATTTGGCGTGCGACGAAGCGCCCCTGTTGCATAGCCACGGGAGCGACGCCGGGTAGCGGCTTGCCGGCTGCGTCCTTCATGCTGGCCAGGTCGCCGATGACGAACACCTCTCGGTGTCCCGGAATGCTGAGATCGGCCTCGACCAACACCCGTCCGGCGCGGTCCAGCGGCGCGCCCAGTGCACGGCCCAAAGGCGACGCCAATACTCCCGCGGCCCACAGCACGGCTGTGGCGGGCACCACTTCCTCGCCGATGTGAACTTCACTTGGACGTACATCGGTCACGGCGGAGTTAGTGCGCACCTCGACTCCGAGACGTTGCAATTGCTTCACAGCGCTCTGGCGCAGGTCCTCGGGATAGGCGCTGAGCACCGAGGGGCCGGCCTCGACCAGCAGAATGCGGGTCTTCGCCGGTTCGATGTGACGGAAGTTTTTAGACAGAGATTTGCGCGCAATCTCAGCCAACGTTCCCGCCAACTCCACCCCGGTGGGCCCTGCGCCCACCACCACAAAACTCAGCGGCCGATGATGGCCGGTCACCGCCGCTTCGCGTTCCGCGAGCTCGTACGCCAACAGAATACGGCGGCGCATCTCCAATGCATCTTCGACGGTTTTTAATCCTGGAGCGAAAGGCTCCCATTGGTCATGCCCGAAGTAGGCATGCGTTGCGCCAGCAGCAACGACGAGATAGTCATAGGCAAGGTCGAACCCCTGCACTTTGACGATGTGGCGCTCCAGGTCGAAGCCGAGCACGTCGCCCAACAGGACTTCGACATTCTCACGCTTGGCAAAAATCTCGCGAATGGGCGCCGCGATCTCCGCGGGCGATAATCCAGCCGTCGCCACCTGGTAGAGCAATGGTTGAAAGGTGTGGTGGTTCTTGCGATCGATCAAGGTGATGTCGACGGGCAGATGGGCAAGAGATTTAGCAGCCTCCAGACCGCCAAATCCACCTCCCACGACAACCACGCGCGGACGTGATTTCCCCGGCATAGCCCTAAAACATGAGATGCTTGGCGCTGGTCGCGGGACGCAACATCAACAACTTGTTCCGCGGGTGGGACTCGAAGCCGCGCTACTTGATGAAATACCCCGACACTCGCCACTGGCCATCCTTGTCTAATTGCAGAACGACTGTCTCGATCGCTGTCTTCTTGTGCTCGAAACTGGTGTCATATCGGACGACGACATATTCACCATCCGGCACTCCTGGTAACTGCGTGGTGTATTCTGCCGACTTCAGTTGCCTCGAGCCTACCTCTCCCAACGGAACTCGCACGGTTCGCAGCTTTTGCTCCCAATCCTGCTGGGTAACAGCGGCTCTGAAGGGGGAGGATGCCTCCTGCCAACTCCGGGCGTATTTCGCGGAGTCCACCAGCTTCAGCCATTCGTCGGCGGCAGCCGTTGCGGCTTGCGTCTTATCTTGAGGGAAAGCAAGCGTAGCAAAAGCTAGACCGAGTGTGAGGGCCAAGTATGAGTAGCGCTTCAGGAAGCCTCCTCGATGCGGTCCATCCGAGATTGCTCGTGAATGCGCACCCGTATCTGCGACGGCCGCCGCCAAGTTTCGCTATGGTAGATTAATGAGTGTGGGCCCGTAGCTCAGTTGGTAGAGCAACGCACTTTTAATGCGTGGGTCGCAGGTTCGATTCCTGCCGGGCTCACCAATGCTGTTCGCTACTCACCTTTTCCTTTTCGACAGTACTGCCGTGGTGTAGGCGAGAACATCAGTCACGTCCCGTATCATCTTCGTCGCATCGTAACGCATGCCGATCAGGGCCTGAGTACCAGGTTCGGCCTCCCGTGTGCCGCTCATTGCGGCCGCTGCGCGAGTACACTCGGTGGAGAGACTCGATGGGTACGTTGACTCCATTGCGCAAAACAGATAACGACAACTTGCTGATGGTGCTGTCCCTCAGTTTTGTTTTGGGGATGGCGGTGGCCTTGGCGGTCTATTTCGCGTGGAGACTAAACGTGGGCGGGCTTCAGGCGCACACCTTCCTGACCGCGATTGCGCTAATCATCTGTCCACCGTACGTGTTGTCCCTGGTGATCGGCCCTGTTCCGGATTCCGATCTTACGCTGGTGCTGGTCACGGGTACCATCGTCTTCGCCAACGCGTTTTTGTATGCCGGGGCAGCCGCGGGCGGATATTTCATCTTTACCGTGTTGGCGAACAAGCAAGTGCGGCCGTAGAAAGCAGGCGCGACATTCGCACAGTACCAGACGATTCGACCACACCCCCCGGAGATTACAGACCGAGTGCTCTGCAACCGTTACGGGTTGAACTAGAATATGGGAGTGCGGTTTCGTTATTTGGTTCTTGCCCTTTTCTGTCTCTGGTTTACGGGGGTTGCGGTTGCCCAAGACCAGCAGCCGGTCGAACAGGTTCCGACCGATAAGTCGGCTTCGCCGCCCAAAGACAACCGCGAGGCCCCGCCGCGGTCTGACAACGTCCCACCCGGCGAAAGCTCCAGCAAACAAACGGAGATCGACATCTCCCCTCCCCCCGACGACGCTAAGAAGCATCCCGAGGCGGAGCTGGGCGATGGCGCCAGCGATGTCGATGAATTCACGCCCTACAATCCCATGAAGGCGATGAAGGACGTCGAGGTAGGTGACTTTTACTTCAAGGTCAAGCAGAATTATCCCGCCGCCATCAGCCGCTATCGCGAGGCGCTGGAATACAAGCCACACGATGCCGAGGCTACCTTCAAACTAGCAGAAGTCTTGAACAAGACCGGCGATACCGCCGGGGCTGTGGAGAATTACGAAGCCTACTTGAAGGTCCTGCCCAATGGTCCGTACGCCAAGAAGGCCAGAGAAGAGCTGGACAAGCTGGAAAAAAAACGCAGTCAGTAGTCAGCTGCTTTTGTCACTTCCAACTAATATTGTCGTCCCGAGCGACGAGCACAGCGATGGGTCGAGGGACCCTCTTGTTACGAAGAAGCTTCGTTTCTTGTCATCCCGACCGAGGACTTAGTCCGAGCGGGGGGACCTGCTTGTGGCGTCCCGGAAGGACTCGGATTCATTTTCCACTTTACCCAGCAGCCCGCCTGCGCCTCCATGCTGGGCTAAACTCTTTGGCCCCTGCGGGGACTGCTACATCTGTGGCGCACAGACAGACGCAACCCAAAGCATCCATGCGGCATGAACAAGCGTCGAGATCCGAACTCAAGTGAATCTCCAATAAAGGGCTCTTCGACTCCGCTCCCTTCGGTCGCTGCGTTCAGGAGACACACTCAGTATCTGCCAATTGCCAAGTGCTGACTGCTAATTGCTAATTGCTAATTGCTAATTGCTAACTGCCGCCTCCCCGCAAATCTCCGCCGCAGTCAGCGCGTAAACCTTCGTGATGTCAACCAGCGTCTGGATTGCAACTTTTTCACCCTCGTGGTCGCGTGGTCCACTCGACGGACCATAGTTTAACGTCGGGCATCCGAAGCGCGACATCACCGACGCATCGGAGCACCATAGCACAGTGTCGCGCACGGGCGGCTTTCCAGTGATGTGCCGATGATTGCTCTCGGTGGCCCGCACCATCGCGTGGTTCTCGTCGATGGTCGCGCCCGGCACCGACACGTACGTCTCAAACTCCAACCCGTATTCGGGATGCTTCTGCTTCATCGCCAGGAACAGCTTCTTGACCGCACGGCGAGCGTCGGTCATGGGCATCGTCGGAGGCACGCGAACGTCGAGAAACAGGTCGGCACGTTCGGGAGTACGGCTGGCGCGCCAGGGATGTCCCCCTTGCAAACAGCCTATGTTGACGAAACCCGGACGGCCGGCCCAATGCGCCTGTTCCTGCCATTCGGGAATCCAGCGCATCACTTCCTCGAGCACTTGGTGCATGCGACGGATGGCGTTCTGGTCCTCCTTGCCGGGCGCAAACGCCGAGTGCACGTAGTTGCCGGTCAGCCCGAAGCGGACCCACATGGAGCCCGCATGCTCCAACACAAGCTTCATGTCCGTGGGTTCGCCCAGAATGCACATGTCTGGCAGCACGCCGTGACTCACCAGATAATGCGTGCCGGCGCCATAGCCGCGATACTTTTTGCCCTCGAACTGGCGCCACTGCGTTTTCTCGATCTCGCCACAAACCGCGCCCAGGATAATGTCGCCCTCGAGCTTGACTCCAGCTTCGAGCAGGGCCTTGACGGCATGGACATAGCACACCAACGCGCCCTTCATGTTGTAAATGCCGAGGCCGTAGATCATGCCGTCCCGTACGATGGCGTGTGGTTTATATCCAATGCCGGTGAGAAAGTCTTCGTCGCCGCTATTCGACGTATCCATGTGGCCGTTGAACATCAGGCATTGGCCGTTTCCGTGGCCTTCGAGACGGCCGATGACGTTGGCGCGAGAGTCTTCGACGGGCTGCCACGTGACCGTTAGTCCCAGCCGATGAAAAGCTGACCGCATGTACTCCGCCATGGCGAGTTCCGCGCCGGTAGGGCTGGCGACATTGATCACGTCGCAGCACATGGCGACGATCTCTTCCTCGCGAATGCAAGAAACAATTGCGTCTTTCATGCTTTCGTTGAGTGCGGCCGTGCCAACGGTCATCGCCTTCGTCCTATCGACATTCTGGACCGAGGCGCGCGAAGCTCACGAAAGTCGTCGGGGAACGAGCACAGCTTCTGATTGCCGTTGCCGGTCACCCAGAAATTGTCTTCCAATCGAAGCCCGCCGCCGCCCGGCCAGTAAATTCCCGGCTCAATGGCCAGCACCATGCCTTCGCGAATCATACCCTTTCCAGCTTGATGCGCGTAGGGAGGCTCGTGTGCACGTGCTCCCACACCGTGGCACACCGGATGGGAAGGCTGTCCCGGATAACCGCCCTCAGCGATGCGCGCGCGGATGAGGCGGTCCAGCTCCGGCAGGCTGGCACCATCTTTGGTGAAAGCCGCAGCTTCGTTGAACACGCCTAACAGCAGGTCGAGCAACTTGTCGTACTCGGGGGACAACTCGCCGGGGCAGACATTCTTGGTGAGATCGTTCCAGTACCCGTCCACACAAACCCAGATCTCGAACAATGTGGGTTCGTGCTCCTGTACGGGACGGTTGCCGGTGGCGGTGAAGGTACGAATGCCTTTGCCCGACCATACCAGCGTGAACGCACGCGCCATCTCGACTTTGTTCTTGAATCCGATCCCCGTGGAATGAACGAAGCCTTCGAAGATGGCGGCGACCTCGCTCTCTTTCATTCCCGGACGCATCCGCTCGAAGGTGTGCTCCATAGCGAGCGCAGCCAATTCGTTGGCCAGCCTCATGCGCTCGATCTCCTGTGTCGTCTTGATGGCGCGTGCTTCCGCCAGCATGCCGGAAGCGTCCACAACCTCGCGCGCGGTTGGTTTGAAAGCGTCGAACCATCCTTGCGTCCACGTGGTTGGCTCGCCGACCATGCGATCGGCGCTTTGGGTGCCTTGCGATAGCTCCAGACCGATCTTGCCGGTCAGCCCGCGCTGGTTGAGAACGTGCAAAGTCACATCAAGCGAGCGCAAGCCCGGCGGTCGGGGATCACGCTCGTCGTAGCTCTTAAATAATCGAATGTCGCTCGTCCACGAGGTGCGGCGGGCGTCCTCCTCTTGGGGCTCGATGGCGATGAGCGTGGGTTCGCCCTCGCGCGGGAATACCGCCACATCGTAGCCCTTCATGCACCAGTAGTTGGTGAGATACACGATGTTGTCGGGCGCACGCACCACTAGCGCGTCGAGATCCTGCCGCTTCATCAGTTCGCGGACGCGCTGGAGTTTCGTTTCGTCAATCGGGTAAGGCATAGGGTCAGTGAATAGTGGTTAGTGAGCAGTGGATAGTGTAACGCGGATTGCTCCAGTATCGGCCCCAATCACGCTGTTACCCTGAGCGACGAGTCCAGTCGCCTTCGCGGCTGGACGAGGAGTCGAAGGACCTTTATCGCTGCAAACGCGGGACCAGCCATAGGGGTGCTTCGGCTCGCATTCGCCAAACCCAGCGAACGCTCGCTCAGCGTGACAACGGAAATTCCGACAGTGGCTGTTTGCCTCTCTACTTGAAACCCGAAACTATCCACTATCCACTATTTTCCAACTCGCCTCTTTGCCCTTAATCAGGCGGTACAGCGCCGTGTGCAGCGGCGCGGGAATTCCGGCTCGCCGGGCTTCGCGGGCGATGGCGCCGCCCAGGAAATCCACTTCGGTCGGCAGCCGATGGCGTACATCATAGAGCATGGACGGAGGATGATGGGTTCGCGCGCCGATACAATTCATCGCCCAGGGATCCTCGTGCAGTTCGATGCCCAGGGCGGCCGCGACCCTCTTGCCTTCTTCGATCAGCTCGTGCAGGAGATGTCCCAGGCTGGCAAAGTCGCTTTCCTCAGCGAAGTGTGGCGAGTGCGGCAGCCCTGTCAACGCCGATACGCTGTTCACCGACGCGTTGAAGATCAGCTTCGACCACTGTGCGGGACGGGCATCGCGGAGCGCCTCGGCCTTCAGTCCCGATGCATTGATTAGGGCTGCCAACTCCTCCACCATTTCGAAAGGCGTGTTCGTTGGCTCGAATGGTCCCATCCAGGTCGCGGTGTTGAGTTCGTAATGAACATGGTCGTCAGCCAAGCGCGTGCCGCTCATGAAGGTCGTCCCGCGGATCACGTAGCCCGACGGCAGCAGGGAAGCGATCACCTCCTCGCTGCCGAGGCCGTTTTGCGCCGACAGCACTGCGCCTCGCGGAAACAAGTGGGCGACAGGTGCAAAGGCCTCGCGCGTCTGGTTGGCTTTGGTGGCAACGATGCCGAAGTCAAAGACCGGCAACTCGCGGGCATCGGTGGCAGCCTTCAGGCGGGAATGCAACTCATTGTGCCCGGTGACACGAATGCCGCGCACGTTAATACAGTGGGCGTGCTCGGGGCGGCGGGCCAGGACCCACACTTCGGCGACGCGTGCCAGATGTGCCGCGTAAAGGCTGCCGATGGCGCCGGCTCCGACGATGAGGATGCGTTTCAAGTTCGGGTATCAGCTATCAGCCGTAAGCTATCGGTTTTTGACGTTAGGCTTTTAGCTCTTAGCCTTTAGCCATCAAGGCACACGCTGCCATCTTGCTAATAGCTAATAGCTAATAGCCGATTCTGTGCCTCTGTGGTGAATTATTCTCAATTCCCGCGCTCCACCGACACATTCGCCTGCAACTCTCCCCGCCGCTTCTTCGCAATCAATTCGTACAGCGTGCTGGCGTTGTTGTGCGACTCATCGATGATGATGCCTTCCCGAAACAGCGCATCCTGCAAAGCCGCGCTGAGGCAATGCAGCGGAGCGCCCCCTCCTTCGCCCATCCCTTTAGCGCCGCTGTAGCTGTGCGGCGACGGCGTCTCCAGGTTGCCGTACTTGACGTTCGGCATATTGACGGCAGTGATGGGCGTGTAATCGCTGAAAGTCGACGCCAGCATGTTGCCGCTCTCGTCGTAGGCGCAGTTTTCCATGAGCGCCGCTCCAATGCCGTGCGCCGTAGCGCCGTGCACCTGGCCTTCGACGATCATCGGATTGATCACCGTGCCGCAGTCGTCCACGACGGCGTAGTCGAGAATCTTTGGGACGTAGGTCTCCTTGTCGATCTCAACCACCGTGATGTGCAGCTGCGAGGAGTACGTGAGCGTGAGGTTGCCATACTTTCGCGCAACATCGGGCACATGGAACGGCGCGCGCCAGATGTAGCGGCAGTTCAGCGTGATGGAGCGCAGTTCATCGGGAACCACAGCCGTGTTGACGTTGGCGAGATTGGCGAGGCCGATGAAGGGAATCGCCTTCTCGCCGCCGCGCACGCGTATCTCAGGGTCCTGCTTGCCGACCCCAAACTCCAAGTCATTTTCATTGGCCTGCAGGGCGAACGCGGCCAGCTTCTTCATCTCCGCTTTCAGCAGTTGCACCGCACCATGCACGGCGGACAAACCTGACACCGCGAACTGGCTGGCATAGGTTCCGCTGTGTCCGGTGTGAACGTTGCGCTCGGTATCGAAACCGACGCGTACGTTGACCAACTCCGGAGGGATATTGAGGATGTCGGCGACAACTTGCGATACCGTGGTCTCGTGGCCCTGGCCCTGCGGAACCGAGCCGACGGCGACGATCACTTCGCCGTAGATATCGAGCTTGGCGTTGGCCGCCTGCGAGTTCCCGGAAAACGGAGCCTGGGGATTAACGATCTGCGCCTGCCCGAAATTGTTAGTGCCGGAGTCGAGCGTGGTGCCGATTCCGATGCCGAACCAACGGCCTTCGGCCTGCGCCTTCGCGCGCTCGGTCTGCCATTTGTCCCACCCAATCAGCTCTTTCGCCAACTTCGGCATGCCAGGATAGTTTCCCGAATCGTAGATGCAGCCGTTGGGCGTGGTGTAGGGAAACTCTTCCGGTTGGATGTAATTGCGCAGGCGCATCTCGTCGGCCGCGATATTCAGTTCGTGGGCGCAAATGTCGATCATGCGCTCCATGAACCACAGGTGCTGCATGCGCGAATAGCCGCGATTCGGCCCGACCGGACATTTGTTGGTAGCAACCTGGGTGAAATCGATGCGCAGGTTTTTCAGGCGATAGGTGGCCGGCGTAACCTGCGACCAGATCACGCAGCCCAGCGGCTCGTAGCGCGGGTACGCCCCGCAATCGTCAATGTGCTTCGAATCGACAGCGAGGATGACGCCGTCCTTGTCGAGCGCGACGCGGGTGTCGCGGAAGGTGCGCTCGTTGCCGTGGGCGCTAGAGGTCATGTGCTCGGAGCGGGTCTCGGTCCACTTAATGGGCGCGCCGTTGGCTTTGCGCGAGGCCAGCGCGCACACCGCCATCTGCGGGTAGTTCGTGATCTTGATGCCAAAGCTGCCGCCGATGTCGTGGGTCTGCACGCGCACCTGGTCCATGCGGAGATGCAGCGCCGGCGCTAGCAACTGGATGCCGATGGTGGGGAAGGAATTGTTGCTCCAGAAGTAGAGGCGCTGGTCGTTGTCGTCCCACTGCGCGATGACCGCGTTGTTCTCCAGCGGCGTGCTGGAGAAGCGATGCATGTGCAAGTGGTCGATGTGGATGACATGCGCCGCCTCAGCGAAAGCTTTTTCCACCTCGCCGTACTCGAATACGCCGTGCCAAACCACGTTGGTTGCCATGGTGGGATGAAGGATGGTCTTGTCGGTGGCCGCTATTTCCCCATCAATCACCACGTCGAGCGGCTCGTATTCTACGTGCACCAGTTCGGCGGCGTCTTCGGCGATGGCCGGGGTTTCTGCGATCACGGCTGCGATAGGCTCGCCCTGGTAGCGTGCCCGGTCCACGGCCATTGGATAGTCGAGGATGTTGTTGCTCGGCGAGGGGCCGATCTCGAAGAAGGGATCGACAAGCTTCGAGATTTCCTGGCCAGTCAGCGTGCAAACTACGCCCGGCAGGGCTTCGGCTTCGGAAACATCTACGCTCGTAATCGTGGCATGAGCGTAAGGCGAGCGCACGAAGACAAGGTGCAACATACCCAGCATCTTGATGTCGTCGACGAACTTGCCCTTGCCGCGGACCAGGCGGGCGTCCTCTTTGCGGCGGATCGATTGTCCAACGTAGCCGGCGGTGTGGGTTGTGGATGGCATAGTGTTTTCGAATCCAGCGTCCCTTGTGTGAATACGCCGTGCCCCTTGATGTTTTGAAGGGGCACTGCTTCAGCCGTGCCGTAGAGCTCTTTTGTTTTTTGTCATCACGAGCGGGCTTCAGCCCGCGAGGGATCTGCTGTTCCTCCAACTACCGACCCCGTCAAACAAAAGCAGATTCCTCGCTCCGCTCGTAATGACAATGCCAAGAGGAATCGTCAATCATTCTCGACTGGCGTTGTGCCTCCCCGCGGGACTTCCTTACGCCGACCCAGGACTTACGTCCTGGGCTACGTTTGTTCCGCCCTGCGGGCTGCTGTTTGCGTCATTAGGCGATTGCTCCGCTGCCTGTCGGGCATCGGCGGCGGTGGGCCCCACCTCCGTGCCGTGCGATTCCTGTGCGGCGGACTCCGTCGGCGGCGAATCCTCCAGACCTTGCGACACCTTGCTCGGCGTCAGCTGCGAATCCCCTTGCGACACCTCGCTTGGTGCTTCTTGAGGCCCGGACGGCGCCAGCTGTTCTGCCAGCGTTCGCTGCGACACTTCGCTCGGCGTCTGCTGCGCCACTACCTGCGCCGTCGGCCACGTCAACGCCCACTTCAGTCCGTCAATCAGCTTCTGAATGTTCTTCTTGCCCAGCGGTTCCAGCATGCCGCCGGCCATGGAAGCCAGCTTACCGAATACACCGGCCTCACCTTGCCATGCGATCTTGGTACCCTCGGCAATGGGTGAGAGATCGAAGCCCGCACTGATTTTGATTTGGCTGCCGACAGCCGTACCCTGGCCTCTATACAAGGCACGCAGGGGACACGATGCCTCGGCTAGCTCCATCTTGATTTCCGCCGATCCACGAATGTTGCCCACGCCCACGCGCACCTTCACCGTGAAATGGGTCGCATCCTGCACCGTCATGCTCTCGAAATCGGGAAGCAGTGGCGCGAATTTATTGGGGTCGGAGAGGAAGTCGTAAACCTCGTTCGGCGTGCGTAGGGATGTGAACTCGCCTGAAAATGTGATAGCCAACGGCTAGCTCCTCGGCCCTGCCGTAGCGGCCACTCGAATTGCTTTGAAAATGTTTTGATACCCAGTACAGCGGCAGGTGTTGCCGGCGATGCCTTTGCGAATCTCGGCTTCGGTAGGCTGCGGATGGTCGCTTAGCAATTGCAGCGTGCTCATCAGAAAGCCTGGCGTGCAATAGCCGCACTGAAATCCATGACAGTCGGTGAACGCCTGCTGCACGGGATGAAGCCCACCGTCTTTTGCCAGGCCCTCGACGGTCAGCACCTCGGCGCCGTCGGCCTGAAATGCAAACACTGTGCACGACTTCACGCTCTTGCCGTTCAGCAGGACGGTACAGGCGCCACAGTAACTGGTGTCGCAGCCGATGTGGGTTCCGGTCAGGCTGAGCTCCTCGCGCAGCAACTGCACCAGCAGAGTGCGTGGTTCAACCTCACGCGTGTACTGCTTCCCGTTGATCTTCGCACTAACGCGCACGCGAGGAACCTCTTCAGGCATACAAATGCACGACCTCCACGCGTTCTCCGCGGGCGCGCTTCACGGCCGCCTCGACAGCGAGCTTCGCCAGCGCTCCGGCGGCCTGGCGCTTGTATTCGGCCGAGCCGCGCATGTCGGAGGTCGGTTGCGCGATGTCCATCACCGCCTTGCGTACCCTCTCGACAGCCGTTGCCGTGATTTGCTGGTCACGCAAAGCCGACTCGGCGCCCTCCACCCGGGTCGCGGTCAGACCGAGCACGCCGAGATAAATCCGCGCGTCCTGGCAAGTCTGGTCGTTGTGCATGGTGAGCTGCACCGCAACGCTGGCGCTGGCGTAAACCGGAGCGCAACGCTTCAGCGCAATGTATGCTCCGCCGCTACATTCCGGCTGCAGCTTGACGTCGATCTCGGTTATAAGTTCACCGGGCTGCAACACCGTGCTGTAGGCATCCGGGATGAACTCGCCCATATCGAGACTGCGCACACCTCCGGGCCCAAGCGTCTTCACAGTTGCGCCGGTCGCCAGCAGCACGGGCGCCCAATCTCCCGTGGGATCGGCTTCCGCAATCGATCCGCCAATGGTTCCCAAGTTGCGCACCTGCTGGTCGGCGATTCCGGCGGCGCAATCGTGGAGGATGGGGAGCCGCGCAACATCGGCAGAAGCGGCGATCTCGGCATGGCGAGTCATCGCGCCCAGGCGCAACGCTCCGTTGTTGCGGATGTAGGAAGTTTCCGGAATGAAGTTGATGTCGATGAGATGCCGCGGCGCCGAGAGGCGCAGCTTCATCAGCGGGATCAGACTCTGGCCTCCGGCAAGAAGCTTGGCTTCTTCGCCTAACTGGCTGAGCAGCGTCACGGCCTCGGGATACGATTTGGCCCGATGATATTCAAATGCTCGAGGATACATCCCGCCCCCACGACGGTTTTACGCGGCTGTCTAGATTATCGCAAATTGAGGAGTCGTGCGGGCGAGGGGATGGTTTCGCCACGGATTACCACGGATCAACACGGATTTGTCAAAAGGAAAGAAAGTCATAGAGGTCCGATCCGTGAAATCCGTGTAAATCCGCGGTTGGACTCTTTGCCATCGGTTGCGCGGCAAGCTCTCCATCATCCCACCCCCTCGTGGCGGGCTTTATGCGATGGAGGTATATTGGCCACTGGGTCCGGCTTCGCGCCTGATCTTGACCGCATGACAGACTTAGTCACACCCGACGAATTCAGAGCTGCCCTTGGTCGTTTCGCCAGCGGCGTCACGATAATTACTGTCGAGACTCCCGCGGGAGAAGTGTACGGCATGACCGCCAGTGCCTTCTGCTCGGTCTCATTGCGGCCTCCGTTGGTGCTGGTCTGCATTGACCATTTGGCCGAGACCTATCTTCATATCCGCGAGCGCCGCCGGTTTGGAGTGAGCGTGCTCAAAGAGGAGCAGGAAGCCTTGTCGGAATTCTTCGCCGATCCCGAGCGCAACCACGATGCCGCCTATCGTCTCGGCGTTAAATACCGGCCCATGCAAAGCGGCACACCGGTGCTGCAGAACACGCTGGCCAATCTGGATTGTTCCGTGGTGCATGACTATGAAGGAGGCGACCACACAATCTTCGTCGGCGAGGTGAGGGAAGTCACGGTGGCCGAAGGCTCGCCGCTGTTGTACTTTCGCGGGCGCTATCGGATTTGCGATGTCCCGCAGGAGCCGTAACCTTGCTAAACTGGTGAGCCATTCGCGAATTGCTCGGGACTCTCTTCGTCCGTTACAATCATAGGTTTCCTACTGTCACGTTATCCTCACAAGGAGCAGATACGTCTGGCCATCCAGCCACACGGCGGTTAGTTCGCTCGCCGGAATTACACAAACATGAAAATACATGAGTACCAGGGAAAAGCCATCCTCTCGAAGTACGGTGTTGCAGTGCCGCGCGGCCAGATGGTGGAGAGCCGCGAAGATGCGCTCGATGCGGCCCGGGCGCTGTTTCAAAACGGAGCCACCGGCGTTGTGGTAAAGGCCCAAATACACGCCGGGGGCCGTGGTAAGGGCGGCGGCGTCAAAATCGCCAAGTCGCCGGAAGAAGCTGGCGAGCTCGCCACCAAGATGCTCGGCATGAACCTGGTGACGCACCAGACTGGTCCCGAGGGTAAGAAAGTTCAGCGCCTGCTGATTGAAGAGACGCTGCCCATCGCCCGCGAACTATATCTCGGAATCGTGCTCGACCGTGGCAACGGACGCCTGGTGTTCATGGCTTCGGCGGCGGGCGGTATGGAGATCGAAGAGGTGGCAGCGAAAGATCCCAACGCTATTATCAAAGAGCACATTACCCCCGGCTTTGGACTGCAGGCTTTTCAGGCACGCGAGATCGCCTTTAAGCTCGGCCTCGACGCCAAATACATCAGCGGCGCGGTGAAGTTCATGATGGCGCTGGCGCGCGCGGCGGAAGATACCGACGCCTCGCTGGTTGAGATCAATCCTTTCATCACTACCACCGACGGACGTCTCTTTGCGCTCGACGCCAAGATGAATTTCGACGACAATGCGCTCTATCGCCATCCCGACATCAAAGACCTGCGCGACTTGAGCGAAGAAGATCCGCTTGAGGTCGAAGCCAGTAAATACAATCTGAACTACATCAAGCTGGACGGCAATGTGGGTTGCATGGTCAATGGCGCCGGCCTGGCGATGGCCACCATGGACATCATTCAATACGCCGGCGGCATGCCCGCCAACTTCCTCGACGTGGGCGGCGGCGCCAACGAAGAGCAGGTCACGCATGCGTTCGAAATCCTGCTGAGCGACAAAAACGTGAAAGCGGTGCTCATCAATATTTTCGGCGGTATTCTGCGCGTGGACACGCTGGCCAACGGCATTGTCAGCGCGGCCCGCAAGACCAACATCCAATTACCGATTGTGCTGCGACTGGAGGGAACCAACGTCGAGCAGGGTCGCCAGACCTTGAAAGAGAGCGGATTGAAATTCATCGTGGCAGAGACCATGAAGGACGCGGCCGAAAAAGTTGTCGCAGTCGCTAAGGGGGTTCGATGAGCATCCTGGTTGATAAGTCAACGCGATTACTGGTGCAGGGACTGACGGGGCGCGAGGGAACCTTCCACGCCAAGAATGCCGCTGCGTACGGAACGACTGTGGTGGGAGGCGTTACTCCTGGCAAGGGCGGCACCACGCATGAAGGCTGGCCGATCTTCAACACGGTGAGCGATGCAGTCGCCACGACCGGTGCTAACGCGACGGTGATCTTTGTCCCGCCACCGGGCGCAGCTGATGCCATCATGGAAGCCGCCGATGCCGGTGTGCCGCTCATCGTCTGCATTACCGAAGGCATCCCCACCATTGACATGGTGAAGGTCTGGGAGTTCCTGAAGACAAAGAACTCCCGGCTGATCGGACCGAACTGTCCCGGCATTATCTCGCCGGGCAGGTGCAAGATCGGCATCATGCCGGCGCATATTCACAAAGAAGGTAATGTTGGTATCGTATCGCGCTCGGGCACGCTGACCTACGAGGCCGTGTACCAGTTGACAACGCGAGGCATTGGGCAATCCACGGCACTCGGCATCGGTGGCGATCCGATCATCGGTACCAACTTCGTGGACGCGATCAGCCTCTTCAACGATGATCTTGAAACGGAAGCAATTATTATGATCGGCGAAATTGGCGGCACGGCGGAAGAAACCGCGGCAGATTTCATCCAGAAGAACGTGCGCAAGCCGGTAGTCGGTTTCATCGCCGGGCAGACTGCGCCTCCCGGACGCCGCATGGGCCACGCCGGAGCCATCATCTCCGGCGGGAAGGGAACTGCGGCGGAGAAGATCAAGGCCATGCAGGCGGCTGGAATTCACGTGGCCAAATCGCCGGCCGAGATCGGCGACACGCTAGTGAAGGCGCAGGCGGCGGTGATGAATAGGTAAGGAAGGCTTCAGCTTTCAGCCGCCAACTTTCAGCTAAACCCTCTTCATCACGGGATAGGGGCTCCTGTTTTTTTGCTCGTAGCCTTTAGCGAGGTACTGTTGGCTCGCGGCGGAGAGGAGAAGGTTCGGGGACGCCTGGGAGGAGCTCCCGATGTTCGACAGCGGCAAGTTCCTCCACTCGTGGCTGAAGCCGCTCGGTCGGAATCACAATTCACGATTTACGTTTGTTAAAGGCTAAGAGCTAACAGCTAAGAGCCCAGGGCGAAAAGCGAAAGGCGGATAGCCCACGGCGAATAGCCGAAGAACAGAGGACGCAATCCAAGCATGAAGACCATCCAACGCACTCTTTCCATCGTTAAGCCCGACGCTGTTGAAAAAGGCGCCACCGGCGACATCATTCACATACTCCTGGAGAACAAGTTCCGGATCATTGGAATGAAGATGCTGCACATCACCAAGGCGCAGGCTGAAGGCTTCTACGCCGTGCACGTGCACCGCTCGTTCTTCGAATCGCTAACCGACTTCATGTCGAGCGGACCAATCGTAGTAATGGCGCTGGAGAAGGAAGACGCCATCGCCGACTACCGCGAGCTTATGGGTGCTACCGACCCGGCCAAGGCTGAGGCAGGCACCATCCGTAAGAAGTGGGCCTCGAACATCGAGAAGAATGCCGTGCACGGCTCCGATGCTGACGACACCGCGCGTTTCGAACTTAGTTATTTCTTTGCAGGATATGAACTTTCGAAGTAACTGCTTCAGCCGCAGAGGTGATTGACCTTGGCGGCTGAAGCCAGGATTCTGGTGGTCTGGAAGCGGGTTTGAACGTCCAGATCACCAGATCTTGCGTTCTTGGCAGCCTGCTCCTACATTTCGACCTTGAAGCTAGTGCTGCTGGGCCTCGGTGGTGGTGCCTTGGTTCATGGAATTCTTCCCCATTGTGGAAGACTTAGTTTGAGTAGCGATCTTCTCGGCTTCCTGAAGATGGCTCTGCAGCGTCGGTAAAGTCTCGGACGCCCAGCTCTTCAGCGCAGGACCCTTCGCCGACATCGACTCATGCTTGAATTCGGCGATGTCTTTCTTGTGGTCTAGCACCATGTCTCGCATGTAAGCCTTGTCAAAAGCATCGCCCTGCAGCTTCGACAATCTGTCCTTGGTTGCCTGGTCTTTGGCATCGAGAGTCGTCGGCAGTGTGACATCTTGCTCTGCCGCAAGCTGCTTCAATTCGTCGTTCGCCTTGCTGTGGTCGGTCACCATGCGCTTGCCGAAGTCTTTTACCTCCTGACTGCTTGCATTTTTTTCGGCCAGTTGTCCTAGTTCTACTTCTGCCATGCCACCCTGAGCGGCGTTGTCCATGAAGTGCTGTTCTGCGGCAGACACTCCGCTGGTGGCTGATTTGTCAGTGCTGTTGGCGGGGTTGTTCATCTGTGCAGCTGCCAGGCTGCCGAATAGCAGTAGCGATGCCGCGATGGCTAATATGCCATTTCTTAGGCTGTGCATTGTCGTTTCTCCTTTGTAACGGGTTGGGGGGCCGAAATCCCGCGTGTCCTGCTGGGAGAATTCGTCCGAACCGCTAGTAATTACTAGGTAGGATAGATACTGGCTGCTGCGGGTTGTCACATCGCATCCAGCCATGCCTCAGGCTGTGGCAGCATTGGCCGGACACGCTGCTGCTATTTCGCCTTGGAATCGATGGATGGGCATGATCGCGATCATTTCTTAAGGGCTTGAAGACTCATCAAACGGGAGAGGCCTGTTCGTTGGTTGGAAGATGGAAATCTGTTGCTACCTGGGCCTTCCCAGCCAGGAATACTGCCATGCGACTGAGAGATTCTCGTAATCTCCGCCAAAGCGAATGTATGTGCCGGTGTTGTAACTGACCTTCAAGGATTGATGCTTGCTCACGGGAACCGCGCCGGTCACCCCGATACGCGAGCTCGTCTGGCGGGTATTGGGATTCGCTATGCCGCTCAGGCTGGTAATGCCACCGAACCAGAAATTGCCGTCGAGCGAGAACCAAAACCGTGGCTTCACATCGTAACTCAGGTGGCCTTCGAAGGAGCCGATGGGGGCTTCCGTTTGAGGCTGGGGATGCGGGAGCGAAAAGTATTGAGGATTGGTAGTGTAAAACCAGACTCCCGCGTAGCCATCGAGCACCCAGTGGCCCCATCGCTCGGAATAACCAAATTCCGGTTTGAACGCCCAGCGATTGACACCCCAGTTGATTAGTTTCGTCGGGTCGTATTGACCCGTGGGAGCCAATACCTTAAGACTGACACCCAGCAAAGTCTTTTGCTTCCATTTGACAAAGTCTTTGGGTGCCATGGCCGGGCCGCCTTTGAGGTTCACGGCCAGCCGAAACGTAGAATCCAGGAGGCCGGAGCGGTAAAGCTGCTTCTGATTCCCAAGCAACTTGCCCTGAAAGGTTCCTACCGCGTAGGGCAACGAGGCGTTAACGTTGGCCGAGCGGCCGAAGAAATTGAAGGAATGATAGTAGGTGAAGATTGGCACACTGTATCTGCCGGTTGCACCAGTAATCGGAAGCGCACCATTGAACGAAAGACCGCCGTCATAGAAGGAGTACGTCAGGGTGATTGCGTTGGAATGGATTGCTGTGATGACGTATGCACGCGGAGAGAGGTCCTGGGCAAAGAGTCCCGGCGGTGAGCAAAATACGATCGTTGCCGAAAATATGAGGCCGAAGGGACTTCGCATTACAGTACCCAATCGCAGCCAGCTGACTTTAGCAAAACAGGTGTTGGCCAGATTTTCCCCAGAGCCTGTGAAGACGCGCTTCAGCCTCCGCCTGTTCCCCTTAAGGTGACTGCTCTAAGATCAGGTTGGACCTCCTCCGCCTCAGTTTGGAAACTGCTTTGAACGAGCCATAAGGGCCTCTGACCGAATGCCAATGCGCTCGTTCCTGCAACCGAAAGCAATTCTGGATTGATCGTGACCCCAAGCAAGTGACGAAGAAGAGGAATGCAATCCGCCGCAGTGGCTCCGGTTATTCCCCCTTTTCGCCATGGTGAAGCAGGCAGCAAGAAGCAGACTGGTCGAGACCTTAGTCCGGCAACGCCGAACAAGGTCTCGAGAACCGGTTGGGCAGCAGCTGCTACTCATGGCTCTGGGGCTCGTTGCCGTTGAGGCGGTAAACCATGCCGGTTTTGGTCACGCCCAGCGCCAGCCAATCCTGCACCTCTTGCTGCAGGCTGACATAGAACTGCGCTACCACCTTCTTCTGCTTTTCGGCTACGTTCTCTTTGCGATCGAACTTTAGCTGGAAGGCAAACTCTCCCACCAGAGACTTATGCTCGCCACGAGTGCGCCACAACCCGATGTCGCACTTGCCCACTAGCCCTTTGCCGAAGTCCAATTGGCCAAGCGGAAGCAACACCTCTTCCACGATGCCTCCGTTTACTAGGGTTACTTTCTCTTCATCGGACTTCTTGATGGCCGCGAGTGCGGGAAACACTTTCACCAGAGTGGTCATCGAAGTCTTGTCTGCGTCGTGCATTTGGCTCACACCAAATTGGCAGTTATGCGAGTAGAGGATGCGATATCCACCTACTTCGTTTTTCAGAGGAAGAACCTCGGCCTTGAACTTGATACGATACGTTCCGGCGATCTTGGGCCGAACATCCATGGCAGTCGCCTGCTGCTCATCCGGATGACGGAACTTGAAAACCATTTCGGGATCGCCCACCGGAAAGCCGTCCACGTAAGATATGCGCCGCCGCAGGATGAACGCGTTGTTGTATAGCCGGAAATCGGGAGTATCTGCAAAAGTGATCTCCCTGACTTCTGGCCTCAGTCCGGCTTTTTCGTCCGCGACAAAACCAACACCCTGCTGCTTGGCCGTTCGCTGTACGATCTTGCCGAAGTCCCGGAAGGCCTGCACCGACGTAAAACGGTCCGGCTTCAGGATGAGCTTGGCCTCCAGATATTGCACCCGATCCAGAGGCGTACCGTCGGCATAGGCTTGTCCTGGTGCTGAGGTCTGCGAATTGGGCGTTTTGATTTGGGCTGACTTGATTTTTTCTTTCTTACCCTTATCTTTCTTCCCTTTCTTTGCCACTCCAATACCTCCATATGCATGACCGCCTGGTTAGGAGCGCGAGTCGGCGACGTGCCCTCCAATAATTACTCCCCCAAGGGAGGGAACACCACTGGAAAAATTCCTAGTTTAGACCATGCAATTCAGGTAGAAAAATTGAGCCCTGAGGCTCGCGAAGTGCGGGCACGTGAAGGAGCCTCCGGGAATCAGCGGAGGGTCATTTCGGGTGCGCGAGCGCTTCCGCCTTGCGAATGGCGGCCTCATGCGCATCGTAGGCTTTGAGGGCCATACGTGCGCCTTCGCGGGCCATGCTGGTACTCATTCGTTTCTCTGCTTCAGCGAAGACATCTTCCGAATCCTCGTGGGCGTTGTAAGCGTCGTCATCTGCTTTCTTCACCTGCTTGACTGCCCTCATGAGTTGGGAATCGATTTCGGGAGCTTCTTCCTTTTTTCCGAGCTTGGCCTTTTGCCGCGCTCGTTTAACGTCGCCGTTTTGCGATACGAGCTGATTGTAAGCAATCTTCAGATCGTCGCTCCAGGTGGCCTTGACCTTCATCTCGAATTCATCGAGCGCAGCTCTGGCCTTGTCGGCGATCGCCCGCACTCTCTTCTTTTCCAGCAGCCACTTCCAGACACCCCATTCCATTCCTTCCGTCATGATCGCCCTGGCATCTTCGACAGCGGGAAGCTTTCGCATGGCAGACCTCAAATAAAAGACGACCTTGTGATGATGCGAGTGGGTAAGAGACGCTCACTAGGCCGGGAACGCTCTATGAATTACTCCCAAACTTTCTATCGTATAGGCTCGGAACCAAGTTCTGAACTGGTGAGTTAAAAGGATCGCTTATTGCGCTCCCAATTTGGGAAAGGCGCTGGTGCACTGCATTCGGCTCCGATAAGGCATGGCCGGAAAAGCGTGCGGTGGTCCTGCGCCACATCGTCGTGTGCACATCTTGGGTATCGTGAACGTGGAAATTCCCGACTTGGCGTCGGGTAATCAGCCAGTGGCCTTTAGTACACGACGTCAACACATAACCTAACTGGTAAATGGTCGCGCCAAGTTTTTGTGCCGAGTTCTCGCATTTTCATAGCGTTAATGCCGGTCAACTGCTATGGTATTACGCAATTTGCCGCTCCTCAGTTTGCCTGGCGGGCTGGCCTACTCAACCGCACCGTCGAGGATGGCGTGAGAAGGTCGTCATGAAGATGCGCGGAAGGTTCTTTCTGGGTATTTTGTTTTGTCTGTCTGGCGAGTTCGCTCACGCTGGTCAACCTTATGTCTTCGGGAGGGCGGATATCCCCACGGCCACAACCCCCGACGCCATTGCTACGAGCGATTTCAATGGGGATGGCAATCCGGACTTGGCCGTGGTCAATCATGATGATGGCACGGTGTCAATTTTCTTTGGGAGCCCGGATGGCTCTTTAATCAAGAGCGCTGACTATGTTGTAGGTACGGGTCCAATTGCAATAGCGGTAGGCGACTTCAATGGCGATGGAAAACCGGACTTGGCCGTGGTTAATCAGAATTGCGTGACCCTTTGTGAGCCTGGATATGTCTCGGTTCTTCTCAACTTGGGTAATGGTATCTTCCAAACTTCTTTGCCTTACGCCACAGGAACAGATCCTGTCTCAATCGTCGCCGGCGACTTCAATGGAGATGGCAAGATCGATTTGGCGGTTGCGAGCGCGATCACCAGGGGTCAACCCGTTCCGGGTACGGTTTCCGTTCTCCTGAACAACGGCGACGGTACGTTTCGAAGCAGAGCCGACTATCCTGCGGGCTCGGGCGTTGGCGATTTGACGACCGTCGATTTTAGCGGCACGGGCCGGCTCAGCCTGGCGGTGACTAACTTTGTTTCTTTGAATGGCATTAATGCAGTTACTATCCTGCATAACCGAGGCGATGGTACCTTCCAGGCGCCTGTGTCCTACCCCACTGGCCAAGGACCAAGGTGGGTGGTTTCGGCTGACTTCAATCACGACGGTAATCCCGACTTGGCGGTCGCAAATAGCGCTGACAACACCGTTTCCATTCTCCTTGGGAGGCGGGATGGCACATTTGCAAGTAAGGTTGACTACAGCGTAGCGCCTGGGCCCAACGAGATGGTGGTGGGCGACTTCAGTGGAAGCCATCAGCTTGACCTTGCCGTGACTGCCAGTACCTCCGATAGAGGAGGTGGTGCAGTTTCTCTCCTTCTAGGAAAGGGAGACGGCACGTTTCAAAATGCGGTGTCCTATGGCACAGGCAACGATCCGTTCGCGGTCGTGGCCGCCGATTTTAATCGCGACGGACGGCTCGACCTGGCGTTCATCAACGGAGATGTTAACCGCGTTTCCGTGCTCCTGGGGAATGGCAATGGCACGTTTCCGTCGCACACTGACTATCCATGCGGTAACGCACCTATCGCCGTTGCCGTGGGCGATTTTAACGGCGATGGACTGCTCGATATCGTTGTCGTCAATTCCGGCGACAACACCGTATCCATTTTCCTAGGCAGGCCGAATGGTTCGTTTGTATCCAGCGGCACCTACCCTGTTGGACTCAATCCCAGTAGTGTTGCGATAGGCGACTTCAAGGGAGATCACCGTCTCGATTTGGCCGTCACGAACTCGGGCGACAACACCGTTTCCATCCTGCTCAACCATGGCGATGGAACGTTCGTATTGAGCGACACGTATGCTGTCGGTATTGACCCCAGTAGTGTTGCTGTCGCAGATTTTAACGGAGACGGCAAGCCAGACTTGGTCGTGGCCAATGCTGGCGATAACACCGTCTCCATTCTGCTCAATAGGGGTGACGGCAGATTTCAAACAGTGGCATCCTATACCACCGGTCCGGCGCCGGCATCCGTAATCGCGGCAGATTGGAACGGAGATGGCAAGCCAGACCTCGCGGTTGCCGACGGCGGAGCTCCTCTCAACGGCCTTGGACCGGGCCTGGTTTCCGTCCTGCTCAATCATGGCGATGGCACGTTTGCTAATACGATTGACTATGAAACGGGTCCCTATCCCATTTCCGTTGTAGCTGCGGATTTCAACGGAGACGGTAAATTGGATTTGGCACTGGCCACTAATCTCGACATCTACGGTCGCGTTTCCATCTTGAACGGAAACGGCGACGGCACTTTCCAGTCCAATGTCGACTACGAAGGTGGATTTGGAATTTACTCGCTAGTAGCGGCGGACTTTAACTGGGATGGTAAGCCGGATCTGGCTGTCGCCAGCAATCTGAACGACACTATGTTTCTTCTCACCCAGAGCGGGGGCGGAGCATTTCGCTCGCAAGGGACGTATGGCACAAGTAGGGAGCCGGTGGCAGTTGCGGCCGGGAGATTCGGCAGTAAACCGGCATCAGTCCTTAGCGGCGCCGACATTGTGGTAGCAAACCTCGCCTCCAGATCAATTTCCGTGTTTCTTAACATTCCGTGGCAAAGGGTAAACCTTAAGTAGTTATTGGCCGGAGATCAAATCGCAATTTGTTAGAGAGAGTCCGCGACCTGCTTCCGGCCTGGTACCATTGTCCGCTACTCTTTCCCGACCGAAGATTCAGTCCCAGCCGGGAGCCTGCTTTTCCGGCCCATCATCCGCCGACCTGTTTATTGCGCATACAGAACCAAAAATAGTGCCTACCTCATCCCTGATCCTGGAAAGCTAATGACAAAACGTCAGCGGAATCGGACGTACCAACCCTACGATCCAATATACCGCGCATACAAACTGCGAGCGATGGCGGTGTCAGTGGTGCCTTTGATAATGGCCCGGCCGTCCGAGAAAAGGGTCAATTCGTAGGGATCGCGCCAAAACTTGAGAATGAACTCGCTGTGCCGCACGGTGCCATGAGGGGTTAGTCGGCGACTGAGTTCGTCGAAATCAATGGGCCGCTGCCGCTCGTGAATCTGCACGGAATTTCTGCCGCATAGAGTGATGTGCGGCCGTCCTTCGCCTGCAAGATGAACGAAGTCGTGCCTGTCGCACGCCTGGCATCCTGCCCGGGGCGTCGCGGTCGTGATCTCGGCGAAATCGTTCGACCATACGTCATAGGACAGAAGTGTCCGCCGGACCTCGTCGCGTGCGCCGACCATCACCTTGAGAGCTTCTGTGGCGGCAATCGAGGCGACAAAGTTTACCGCAGAATTCAGAATGCCCGAGGTGTCGCAGGTCTCGACCAAACCACCGGGGGTATCCGGAAAGATACAGGCCAGGCAGGACGTTTCGCCGGGAAGGATCGTCATCGTGACCGCGTAGCTGGCCACGGCGGCCGCGTAGATCCACGGCACGTTTCTCGCTATGGCAAAGTCATTGACCAGATAACGGGTTTCGAAATTGTCAGTGCCATCGAGGACGAGGTCGATATTGCTAAGTAAGTCTTCCACATTGGCAGACGTGAGATCGGCGGCGTAGGGCTCGACCACTACCTCTGAATTGAAGGCTCTGATTTTACGGGCGGCAGCGATGGCTTTGGGCAAAGACTCAGCAGCATCGGCCTCGTCGAATAATATCTGCCTCTGCAGATTGCTGGGCTCCACGTAATCGCGATCGATGATGCGCAGAGTACCAACCCCGGCGCGGCAGAGCAGGGAAGCCAGGGCGGATCCCGTCGCTCCACATCCCACTACGGCTACGCGTGCCGTCGAGAGCTTCTGCTGCCCCGGCGCCCCGATGGGTCGAAACAGGATTTGGCGGGAATAGCGTTCAGCGAATTCCGGTGACCGTACCTGCTCCATGGAAGGCTTCCTTGTTTATTATAAGGATTCGACATTAACTTCGCCGTGAGGACCGGGTTGAAGATAGGTCGCCACAGTTGCACTTCGCTGCGGGACTGATTTTCGCCGGCATGGCGCACCGGACTGGTCCCGTCAGAGGAGGTCCTCCGGGCAGCGAATGTGCTGAAGGTCAAAGGTTGACGGAGCCAATCACGCCATCGTTCCATAGAATTGCGTCATTCTGCGCCGTGCTGGTGCTGAGCATACCCCTGGCGTGGGCGCAAAACCGACCTTTGGCCGCTGGTCAAAATCCCGACTCGAACCCGCCCCAGAACGACTTGCCGGTGGCACTTGGCGAACTGAACAAGTACCAGGAGGCTACCGTGCGTTCCATCGAGTTCCGCGGTATCAAGGGCACCAATCCGGAGATGCTTCGGGAGCTGCTGGTGCAGAAAACGGACGAGCCACTGGATCGCGACAAGATTCGAGCCAGTTTGCGGGTGCTCTACGCCACCGGACGCTTTTCCACGTTGCAGGTGGAGGCAGAGCCCACTCAACAGAACGGGTTGTCGCTGGTTTTTGTTGCGACGGAGAACTACTTCAACGGCGATGTCAACGTGGACGGAGCGCCCGCCAAGACGAATCCCAAGGCGCATCAACTGGTGGAATCCAGCAAGCTCGACCTGGGAGCTACATTTTCGCAGGAGAGTGTGGACCGCTCGGTCGAACGTATGCTGAAGGTGATGGCGGATAATGGCTACTACAAAGCCACCATCACCTACGAACTCATACCGCACGATGACACGCGGCAAATGGACATTGATTTTCACGTGATTCCAGGAGAACTGGCGCGTGTGGGAGGGGTCACAATTGAAGGGGACACGGGCATTCCGCCCGACAAGATCCGTAGCCTTACGAAGTTGAAGCCCGGCGACAAAGTGAAGCAGGAGCACGTCACGCGCGCTTTAGCGAGACTGCGCGAGAAATATCAGAAGAACGATCATCTTGAGGCCCAGGTCTCTCTCATCGATCGCGACTACCATCCCGACAGCAACCGCCTCGACTATGTGTTCAAAGTGGAAGAGGGACCGACGGTGGCAATTACCACTGAGGGTGCGAAGATCAGCAACCGGGAGTTAAAGAAGCTTGTGCCGGTATACCAGGAGAACGCCGTTGATGACGACTTGTTGAATGAAGGCCGCCGCAACATGCGCGACTACCTGCAGACGAAAGGCTATTTCGACGTGACGGTAGAGGTGGAACGGCAACGGTCACCGGAGAAAAACCACCTCAACATCGTTTACAAGATCGATTCAGGCGTACGACACAAGCTTGTCGCTGTGAAGATCGAAGGCAACAAGTATTTCGATACCGATACCATACGCGAGCGAATGGCATTACAGCCCTCGAGCATGCTTTTGCCCAACGGTCGTTTCAGCCAGAGACTATTGGCCGATGACCTGACCATCATCAAGAATCTTTACCAGGCTAACGGGTTCCTTGATGTCAAGATCACTTCCACGCTCCAGGACGACTACCAGGGCCGAGAGAGCCAGATGGAGGTGGTGATCAAAGTTGAGGAGGGTTTGCAGACTCTGGTGGGCTCATTGAAGGTGGCCGGAAACCACGCTTACCCGACGGACCGCCTGGTCCCGTTACTGAGCTGCACGGAAGGGCAGCCGTATAGCGAAGCTAACGTCGCAAGCGACCGCGATGCCCTTACCTACTTTTATTACAACCACGGATTTCCTGATGTGCAATTTGAGGCTGCGGCATCGCCGCTGCCGGGCAAACCGCAGCGCATGCAGGTGGCCTACACTATCACCGAGGGCGAACAGGTCTTCGTCGATCGTGTGCTGGTGAGTGGCCGGGAATTTACCCGGCCGTACGTTGTGAATCGCGAGATGCGCATTGCCAGCGGCGATCCGTTGAGTCAGGCGCGAATGGTAGATTCCCAACGGCGCCTCTACGATCTGGGACTTTTCAACCAGGTGGACATGGCGGTGCAAAATCCTGATGGCCAGGAGCCCTCCAAAGATGTGCTTTTCAACCTCCAGGAAGCCAGACGCTGGATCTTCCGCTACGGCGGCGGTATCGAGTTTGCCACGGGCAACATTCCTACCACTAGCAACCCGCAAGGTAAGACCAGAGTGAGCCCGAACGGAGTGCTGGAAATCACTCGTCTTAACATGTTTGGACGGGACCAGACGCTTACGTTGCGAGGCAGACTTGGCTTACTCACGCGCCGTGGTTTAATCGGCTATGATGCGCCCCGTCTGTTTCACCGTGAGCGGTGGCGCTTCAACGCTACCGTCTTTTACGACAATACGGCCGACGTGAATACATTCACTTCGCAGCGTCTCGACGGGACCGTCCAGGCCGAAGAGAAACATAGCCGGGCGACGACCTTGCTGTACCGGCTGAGTTATCAGCGCGTGTCTGTCGATCCCAATAGTCTGGTCATCGATCCCACTCTGATCCCGCTATACTCGAAACCGGTTTTACTCGCAATCCCGAGTTTCACGTATGTGCGCGACACGCGTGATAATCCCATCGATTCACACAAGGGAAGCTACAACATTGCGGATTTGGGTCTGGCGACGAGCGCGTTGGGTTCAGAGGCAAACTTCGGCAAAGTGCTCGTGCAGAATTCGACCTATTACACCTTCAAGAAACGATGGGTCTTTGCGCGCAACACGCAAATCGGGATACTGCATCCGTATGGTACGAACAACTTCCTCAGCCTGCCACCCTCGGGAATGCTGCCCACAGAGGCGACCTCTGTTCCTCTACCCGAGTTGTTCTTCGCAGGCGGCAGTAATTCTCTGCGCGGCTTCTCCATCAACCAGGCTGGCCCTCGCGATCTGATAACCGGATATCCCATCGGTGGCCAGGGGCTCTTCGTTAATAACCTGGAAATTCGCACCCCTCCGGTGGCGCTGCCCTACGTCGGTGATAATCTGGGATTTGTTTTCTTCCACGACATGGGTAACGTGTTCGATACGGCAAACCATATCATTAGTGGAATGTTGCGAATCCATCAGCCCTCGATTGCAGCCTGCTCCCCGCCCAAAAGTCCAGTGCCTTGCAATTTCAGTTACAACCCCCAGGCCGTCGGCATGGGCTTACGCTATAAGACACCGGTTGGGCCGGTCCGCTTCGACATCGGCTATAACTTCAATCCGACGCGATACCCCATCCAGGAGCTGGACACGGTGGAAACGCTGCGTCATATCAATTTCTACTTCAGTATTGGACAGACATTTTGATGAAACGAAATTCATATTTAACGATTGCCTTGTTGTTCTTACTGCTTACAGTTGTATCTTGTGCCTTGGCGGGCGAGGTCATTGATGGAATAGTCGCCACGGTGAATGGCCAACCTCTGTTCCAGAGCGACTGGGAAGAAGCCATCTGCTTCGAGTCCTTTATGCAACAGAAGCCCATTGCTCAGCTGACTCGGGCAGATCGCGTAAAAGCCTTGCAACGCCTCATTGATCGTCAACTGCTCCAGGCGCAGATGGGCGACGAGACTTTCCTGCAACCCTCGCAAGACGACGTGGACAAGGACGTCGCCAAACTTCGAGCCCAGATTCCGAACGGCTACGATGATCGAAGTTGGCAGAAGTTACTTGCCAGCTACGGACTCACTCCAGACACATTAAAAGCCCACCTGCGGACTGAGGTGAGGGTGATGAACTTCGTGGAAGTTCGTCTGCGCCCCAACGTTCACGTTCAGCCCGAGGAAGTTGAGGCCTACTACAAGAATCAGGTGCTGCCCGACCTGCAAAAGACGGGTGGCACAACCGTTACGTTGAATGAAGCGGAACCTAGGATTCGTGAGCTACTTGTGCAGCAACGCATGAATGAGCTTCTCGATGCATGGTTACATAACTTGCGCCAGCAGGCGGAAATTCGAAGCACCGTAACCCTACCCGGCGGGAATCTTGGGGCCGATCAGGGTCAAGCTTCTGGCGCTAATTGAGTATGGCCGAAGAAAGCCAAATTCGCTCTTCACACACTCGCTTGTGGATTGAGGCCACGATCGGCGTTGTGTTGTTGGCGGCCACGATTGTCTTAGTGTGGTACCTGCGAAGCCCGCACTTCGCCGACTTGGTTCGGCGCAAGACAATTGCCAGCCTGGAAGACGCCACCGGCGGTCAGGTCGAGTTGCATGCGTTTCGCTGGAACGTCTCCAAGCTTGAGTTCGAAGCTGAGGATCTGACCATTCACGGATTGGAAGGTCCAGACCAGCAACCATACGCGCACGTTGACCGTATCCACGTCCGGCTGCACGTTGTCTCCTTCGTCGAGAAGAGGATCAACCTCAAGGACTTGAGCTTGGATCATCCGGTCGTGCACCTGATTGTAAATCCCGATGGAACCACCAATGCCCCAGAACCAAGAGTACGCAGCAACGCGACGCCGGTGCAGCAATTGTTCGATTTGGCGATCGCCCGCTTCGATCTGCGCAACGGTCTGTTATTGGTGAATGACCAGGCACTACCGCTCGATTTCGCGGCCGATGACGTCACCGCAGTCATGACTTACGATCGGCACGGTTCCCGCTATGACGGCACCGTCCAAGCCGGCAAGATGGATGCGAAGTATCAGGACTTCCGCGATGTTGCGGCACAGGGCGAAGTGGCGTTCAGCCTGTGGTCCAATCGCCTGCAAATCAAGCCGCTGAAACTCACGTCGGAAAAGTCTTCGCTCGAGGCGACTGGAACGCTCGCCAACTTCGACAATCCCAAGCTGGACTTCCAATACCGCAGTGTGCTCGACATTGGGCAATTGGGGTCCGTGATCCGCTCCTATCAACTTCGTGGTGGCACTGTAAACCTCAACGGATCGGGTACATATTCGCCCGCCGCAAACCTGGCCACGCGAGGACATGCCGCCGCGCGCGGTGTAACGTACCTGGATGGCGGAGTCGCAGTACGCGACACGAGTGTCGATGCGAATTTTTCGCTCGCGCAAGGCAATCTATCGCTTACCCGAATAGCTGCGCGTTTGTTGGGTGGAGGCGTGACCGGCGACGCCGAAATGAGGAATCTTTTGTCAGGTTCGACAAACGCCGCTCCGCCGCCGATTGAACAGGCCGCTCAGGCCGGCAAGTTTGGCGCGAAGCAAAGAGCCAATATGCGCAAGTCCACGCTACCCGTAATCTCTGGCCCTGACCCTCAACAGGGCACCGCGCATTTACGTGTGACTGGCTTATCACTAACCGATCTGGCGCGCATGTTCTCAACCAGGGCGGTGCCGTACGAGAAGCTGAACCCAGTAGGCAGCGTCGCGGGCACGGTGAACCTGACGTGGACGCGATCCGTGGCTGATGCCAGCGCCGACCTGGCGCTGGATGTTGCCCCTCCGGCACAGCCCTCCGGCAACCAGGTGCCCGTGACCGCGACGCTGCGAGCCCGCTATAACCCTAGGGCGCAAGTGATGGATTTCTCGGCTCTGACCTTGGCCACTCCGCATTCGCATTTGAGTGCAGTGGGGACGTTAGGCTCGACCTCCGCCGCTCTGCAACTCATGCTGACCACCACGAGTCTAACGGAGTTTCAGCCGCTGCTTACGGCCATGGGAAGCCCGCCGCCACCAGTGGAACTTGCAGGCGTGGCAAGCTTTGACGGCAGACTTAGCGGCCGGCTGAAGGATCCGCAGATCGCAGGCCATGTGCAGGCCTCTGACTTCACGTACATCTATACCCCCACCACGAGAAGTTCGGCGCCCTCCCTAATCAATCCGCCGACGAAAAAGAAATCGCTGTTCCATTTTACGTCTGTGGTGCAGCCGCCCCCGCCGCAGCCCACGGCACAAGCCAGACGGATCCACGTCGATCAGTTCTCCGGGGATGTGCAGTATTCATCGACCGGCGTGGCTGTGCATCATGGCATTGTTCAAGAAGGTAGCGCGCACTTGAATGTGGATGGTTGGGCAACGCTGGCGAAAGGCAGTTTCACTGAGGATCTGCCCTTCCAAGTGCAGGCTGTCATCCGTGATGCGGACGTCGCAGAATTGCAGCGTGCAGCTGGACTGAATTACCCCGTGACCGGCACCTTGAACTTCACATTACAGGCGGCCGGAACGGAAGCGAATCCAAACGGTTCCGGACATTTCTCATTGACGGCCGCGCAAGCCTACGGGCGTACGGTCAAATCGCTTACGGCGAACCTCGCCTTTGCCAACCATGAAGGGCAACTCGACAATATCCAGATGCAGGCTATGCATGGCAAAGTTGCGGGTTCGGCTGCCTACAATTTCACCAACAAAGACGTGCGTTTTGACGTGAGCGGTGAGGGCATCGATCTGGCGAATATGCCCGAATTGCAAATGCCGCATTTGCAGGTTGGAGGCGTCGGTAAGTTCACCGCAAAGGGCGCAGGCACCCTTGAGCAACCGGTGATCAATGCCCACGTGCAAGTGAGTGATCTGGTGCTCAACGGGGACCGTCTCGGCGGCGTTACGGCTGACGCGGTGACCCATGGAAGTCATCTGCAACTCACAGCGCGATCGAATTTTCCCGTGGCAAGCTTGGCGGTGGATGGAGGGATTGAGCTGCGCGGTGATATGCCGTCCAATCTGAAGCTGGAGTTTTCCGGTCTTGACATCAATCCTTTTCTGCCGGCTGAGGTGCGCCAACGGGTCATCCGCCGCACGTCGCTGGCTGGACATGCGGAGTTGGCCGGGCCGTTGAAGCAGCCTCGACTCCTGAACGGCAAGTTCAATATTTACCAGTTTGGTATGGAAGTAGAAAAAGTCGCCATCACCAGCGACGGCCCGGTGGAACTTGTGATGGCGGACCAGGTAGTCACTGTCCAACGCTGCACCTTGATAAGCGAGGATTCGCGCTTCACCCTGGCCGGCACTGCTAGCCTGAAGGACGACCGTCGGCTGGCCCTGCGCGCCAATGGCCACGTCAATCTGAATCTAGTTCATACTCTTGATCCGGATGTGACTTCGTACGGCATCTCGAATCTGGATCTCACAGCTAATGGTCCGATGGCGCAGCCGGCAATCTATGGGCGTATCGGCATTGAACACGCCGGGTTGTCAATGATTGACCTTCCCGCAGGGCTGGGCGATATCAACGGAAGTCTCATCTTCAACCAGGACCGGCTTGAGGTAGAACACCTCACGGCCCGGACCGGCGGTGGATTGGTGACCTTTGGCGGCTTCATCACCTACGGCCGGACCGTCGGCTTCAATTTGACGGCGAATGGAAATGAGATTCGCTTCCGCTATGCCGGGATCAGCGTTACGGCCGATGAAACGCTGCGCCTGGTGGGCACGCTGCAAAGTTCGACGCTGAGCGGAGACGTAACTGTTACCCGTTTTGCGCAGGTTCCCTCCAGCGACTTGGCCTTTGCCTTGGCCCAGGCAAGTCCGGCGCCCATACCCGTGGTAAATTCACCGCTGAACAATCTGCATCTGGATGTCCGCATCCTGTCGACACCCGAGTTGACAGTGCAGACGACGCTGGCGAAACTGGCGGGCGATGTGGATCTGCGTCTGCGGGGCACGGCGGTGCGCCCGGCATTGCTGGGTCGCATCAACATTGCCGAAGGCGACATCAAGCTAGCTGGTGGCAAGTATCACCTGGAGCGCGGCGATATTACCTTCACCAACCCTGTTCGTATTGAGCCGGTACTGGATATAGAGGCCTCCACCCGGGTTCAGGACTACGACATCACTATCGGCCTGCACGGTACCCTGGAGCGGCTGAACACCACATATCGCTCGGACCCGCCACTATCGAGTGAGGACATCGTGGCTCTGCTGGCCTTCGGCCGAACCCAGCAGGAGAGCGCGATGAACACCACACCGCAGTCCGGATTTGCCGAGAGCGCCTCTGGCGCCATACTCGGACAGGCCATCAATCAAGCGGTTTCCAACCGCGCTTCCAAAATATTTGGGGTGAGTTCCATTCGGATCAATCCTTCACTAGGCGGCCCCGATAACAATCCCAACGCGCGCCTCACGGTTGAGCAGCAGGTCTCGAACAATGTGACACTTACCTACATCACCAATCTGACGAGATCAGCGCAGCAGGTCATTCAATTCGAGTACAACATCAACAGTGAATATACTGTCGAAGCTATACGTGACGAGAACGGTGTGGTCAGCTTCGACGTTCTTATCCGTAAACGGAAGCGGTGAGAAGTGTGCTGGCGCCTAGGGCTCTACCAGCCATTGGCAAACCCGCTAGCAAACCACTTTGGTTCGATGTAAATCGCGACCTGTCGACCAGCAGCGGAGCCCGAATGCCGACGTCGACCCACAAGCCTTGAGTCGAACTAAATTACTAATTGCGAAATGCTAACGGCTCACTTCAACAACGGTCATGGCACCGAAACCCCGAAGCAACAGCGCGCCCGCATGGTGGAGGAGCAGCTGCGTTCGCGAGGCATTCGCGATCTCCGGCTCCTGGCTGCGATGGGAAAAGTTCCGCGTGAGGAATTCATCGCAAACACGGACCTAGGCAATGCTTATGGCGATCACCCTCTGCCCATCGGCGCAGGTCAAACTGTTTCTCAGCCTTATATCGTGGCCGCTATGATCGCGGCGTTGGAGTTGCGTCCGTCCGACCGCGTGCTGGAAGTGGGCACAGGCACGGGGTACGAGGCCGCCATCCTGGGTGAGTTGGCTACCGACGTCTGGACGATCGAACGGCATGAAGAGCTGGCGATGAAGGCACGCGCCATTCTCACCAAGCTAGGCTACGTTAATGTCCACGTTGTAGTTGGCGATGGAAGTGTTGGCCTGCCGCAGCATGCTCCGTTCGACAAGATCCTCGTCGCGGCAGCGGCGCCGAAGATTCCCGAAAGTCTGGTTGCCCAGCTTGCCGGCGGTGGCCGCCTGATTGTGCCGGTAGGGAATCGTTTCGAGCAGCAGGTGCAGGTGGTGCGCAAAGTTGGAGCAGATACTGTCGTAACTTTGCACGAGCTTTGCCGCTTCGTGCCTCTCGTAGGGAAGGAAGGATGGGAGCCGTAGGCAGGCGTTTGCAACCAGCAATTACCGAGCGAGGTACGGTGCGCTGCTGATCTCCACCCCTTCACCGCACCCTAAACCCGCTGGCTGAGGCAACGACACCGATGGCCGCCAGAACAAATCCGAAGTACCAGTACGCGCGCCTATCTGTGAGCAAGGTGATGGAGGTGACGACCAGGGCGATTTCCAGAAACACCTCGCCCAGGTCGAAGCGGTCGGCGCGACGGCTGGCGCGTCCCACCTCTGCCTCCAGCCCGCGTGCCTCGTTCTGGATGTCCTTCTGCTGATCGCGATACTTGTCAATCTCTTCGTGAAAGCGCTTCTGCACTTGCTCAGCACGTTCGGCCTTGGTGTTTTCCAGCGCAGTCAGCACATCGTCGAGCGCCTCCAGATTATTACGCCGCATGTTTTTTGCCTGGTAATAGGCCCACTGGTCGGTGGCCCGGGTCTGCAGCAGGATTTCTTCTGTGTGCGCACGATGTCCAAGCAGCGAAACCGTAGCCACCAGCACGGCCAGGATTGCCATGGTAAGGCTGACCGGCGCCAGATGTTTTCGTTCCTTGGCCTCCTCGGCTGCTTCCTTTGCTTTGTCCAGCGCTTCCATCTCTGAGCTCATGTGTTCTCGCTATCCCCAGCGTTTAGCACTTGGCAATTAGACCGTTTTAGGAAATGGTGTGATCCAACGGCTTTGAAAGGGCACGGACTTTAGCCGTGCCGCTGGTGCCTGGTTATCCACGGCTTTAGCCACTGAGGGAGAGCTTTGGATCACAGTAATTCCTAAACCGCTCTAGCCGACAACGCAAGTCTGTTACATAGTAAATTGTCGATTGGATATGTCATCTTCACATGGGCAGGTTGCAGCCGGCAGCAACTGAGGATCGAGATCTCAGTCCTGATTAGTCACCCAGTTCTGTCAACTTGCGCGAGTCGTTTCTTCCTGCCGCTTCTGCACCGGAGGAGCTTCCGATGAGGTCACGTGTCCGGGCAGCACCTCGCGGAGGGCCCATTCGATGCGTTCCACAGAATGGCGTATCAGTTCCACGGAGCCGGACTCGGTTTTCGACGCGGTGGCGTAGGTGATGACCTGTAAGGCGTTGCGGATGTGGTGGTTCATCTCAGCGATGGTGCCCAGCCGCTCTTGCACAAGCTTGCGGCGTAACCGTTCATAATTGCTCAGACTGTAAAACAGGAAGCCGGCCACAAGCCCGGTAAGGAAATTCGAAGTAAGCAGAATGTCGTTGCGGGTGACGCCGTCCTTCGCCAGCACTCGGTCAAAGCCGAAGCCCACGATCCACACTAACAGGATCACACAGACGCAGAGAACTACCAGCCGAATCCTTGAATCGCTGCCCATGTCCATAGCCGAGCCCTTTACAGATTATTCTAGTCCCGAAGCGTGAGACGAGTGAGCGGGCGTTTCGTCTTTGCGAAAATAGCGCAGAATCGAGTCTGCTTGTGAACGGCTCACCACCGACGCCAGCGCCGCAGCATCCGCCTCCTTCACTGCTTGCAAGCTGCCGAAGTGCTGCAACAAGCGGTTGGTGGTGCGCGCACCCACGCCGGGGATTTCCAGCAGCTCGGTCTTGCGGTCTCGCATCTGGCGCCGTTTGCGATGGAAAGTGACAGCAAAGCGGTGGGCCTCATCGCGCACCAGTTGCACAAGATGCAGCACTGGTGAATGCCGATCGAGCACGATTGGCTCGTCCTCCTGGCCCTGGACGTAGATGATTTCCTCGCGCTTGGCGATCGAGGCCAGCGGCTGGTTGATAATGCCCAGCGCTTCCAGCGCCTGCGCGGCCGCGTGCAGTTGGCCAATGCCGCCGTCAATTAATACCAGACTCGGCATGTTCTGTTTTTCTTCTTGTACCCGCTTAAAGCGGCGGGTCACCACCTCGCGCATCGAGGCAAAGTCATCCACCCCCTCGACGCCCTTGATGATGAACTTGCGATAGTCAGACTTCTTCATCTTGCCGTCTTCCCAGACCACCATCGACGCGACGGTTTCGGCGCCCTGTATGTGGGAGATATCGAAGCACTCAATGCGCTCGGGCAACTCCGGCAGCATGAGAACGTCCTGCAAGGCTTCTTGAATCGCCTTCGCAGCGGGCTTCATGACGCGGAAGCGCTGGTCGTACGATTGCTTGGCATTCTGTCCTACGAGGTCGATCAGCGAGCGCTTGTCACCGCGTTGCGGTACGTGAATCTGCACCCGCCGCTTCTGGCCCTCCGAGAGGACTTCCTCCAGCGTGACGCGATCTTCGAAGTCCACCGGAACGTAGATCGTGTGTGGTACATACTGCTGATCCAAGTAAACTTGCTTCATTAGCGCCGAAAAGAACTCCCCCGGCTCGAAACCTGTAGTCCCGATCATCGAGCTGAGATCTTCCCAGAAAAACTCGCGTTTATCCACAATCTTGCCGCCACGCATGTGGAAGAGATTCACGGCCAGCATCTCGTTCTCGTAGTGATAGCCGAAGACATCGGCATCGTCGCCCTCAACCGCGGCGATGCGCTGCTTCTTGTCCAGCAACTCGACAGTCGAGATCAGATCACGATACTTTGCCGCCAGTTCATACTGTTGGCGCTCGGCCGCGGCGGACATGCGCTGCTGCAAAGAGCGGGAGAGATCCGCGCCTCGTCCTTCAAGAAACATTCGCACGTCATGTACCGCCTCGGCGTAGCGCTCCGGCGTGGTGAGTCCTTCGACGCACGGTCCCAGGCAGCGCCCAATGTAGTACTGCAGGCACGGTCGCGGATAGTAGCGATTCAAATCGAGCTTGCACGAGGGAATCAGAAAGTGCCGATGGATAAGGTCCACGATCCGGTAGGCAAGGCTCGTGGGGAAGTAAGGCCCGAAGTACAGCGATCCATCGCGGCGCAGGCGACGCGTAGGATAGACCCGCGGGTATCGCTCGCCGATTGTCAGTTTGATATACGGGTAAGTCTTATCGTCGCGCAGAAGAATGTTGTAGCGCGGCTTCTTCTGCTTGATCAGATTGTTCTCGAGCGCCAGCGCTTCCTTCTCGTTGTCTACGACGATGTAGTCGAGGTCAACAGCTTCGCGCAGCAGCGTTCCAGTCTTGGCATTCTCCGCGGCGCCTTCCAGGAAATACGACCGCACACGGGCGCGCAGGCTGTTGGCTTTGCCCACATAAATGATCTCGCCGTCAGCGTTCTTGTATAGATACACCCCGGGCGAGGCTGGCAATGTCCGAATTTTCTGGTGAAGATCCATTCAGCAGATACGTGGCGCAAAAAGACCGTTTGAAGTGGCAATTTCAGTCCCTAGGGGGCGTTTGGGCCATGGTGGGATTAAGCCATGCCGACCCAAAAAACAGCGCAACCTAGGGATACCGATTCCCCCGTACAAGCCGCCTCAGCTTGGTAAAAATTCTACTCCTCGCGTCAGGATTATCCGGCTCTGTTCACGGCATCCCGACTCGCCGCTTCAAACTACCCCTAATCTATTGAAACTACAAGGCTTCTTTGTCGCTGCCTCTGCTCTGCAATGTGGCACCATGGTTGCTCACTTGTTCATCAGAGTGCGGCCCAATGCTCGGATGCTGCCGCCAAAGGTTTGTAAGGAGTCCATTCCATGAATCGTTTCACCCTCGTAGCAGCGCTGGTGGCCGGTAGCCTGCCGTTTACCGTCGGGTGTGCCACCAAGAATTACGTACGAAATGAAGTGACGCCGACGGTAAACAAAGTCAACGAATTAGATGATCTGACCGCGAAAAATACTCACGACATCCGGGACACTGATACCCGTGCCCAACAGGGCATTCAGCAGGCGAAGTCGCAAGCAGACGCAGCCGATCAGAAGGCACTGGCTGCTGGTCAGGCTGCCGACCAGGCTAACCAGAACGCGACTCAGGCCTCGCATCGCGTGACCAGCCTCGCGGGCACGGTCGAGAATCTGGATAATTACAAGCCGGTGAGCGACACCACTGTTCTCTTCGCGTTCAATAAGGCCGACCTCACGCGCAAGGAGAAGCAGGCGCTTGATGAGTTCGCCCAGCAGCTGGGAAGCCAAAAGCACTACATTGTCCAAGTTGAAGGCTATACCGACGCGACCGGACCAGCCGATTACAACTACCAGCTCAGCCAGCGCCGCGCCGACGCCGTTATCCAGTATCTGGCGCAAAAATACAATGTTCCGGCGTACAAGATCTACTTGATAGGTCTAGGTAAGGACAATCCTGTCGCCAAAAATAGCAGCGCCGCCGGGCGGGCCAAGAATCGTCGCGTGGATGTAACCCTGATGACGAACAACGCAACCGAGTCGGCTTCGTCCGCGCAGCCGGGTTCGTCTGCACCGCCGCCGCCGCAGTAGACAGGCAAGAGACGCTGCCGAGGCGATCGACCGCGCAAGGTTCTCCTCCTGGTGGGAGTCGGTGGACGACGGCGCCCATCGACAAAGGCCGTCTTCATTGTGGATAGCCTTTTCTATTCTCTTCCGTGCGGCGCGCGGTCCGAGAATTGATGAATCTCGCTTAAAGCTGCAGGTACTTTCAGATCTAGGTCCGGGCTGCAAGGAATACCTTTACCCAACGACAGGTTTGCCTTTCGATTTTCTTGAGCCACAAAACGCAGATTTGCGGAACAGCTTCGTTCCAAAGACAGGCAACCCGATCCGCTCCAGGGGTTTATCATCGTTGGTAGTTCATGGCCACAAAACTGCAACGATTAATGCTTCGCTCCATCAACATCTGGCCGCCATTCTTCGGTGCCGGAATCCGGGTCAAGTGGCGCTCCAACCGAGCAGTCGATGTCGAAATGAAGTTGCGCTTCTGGAACCGCAACTATGTCGGGACGCACTACGGAGGCTCGCTCTACTCCATGGCCGATCCCTTCTATATGCTGATGCTGATGGAGAACCTCGGTCGCGACTACATCGTCTGGGACAAGGCTGCCAGCATCCGCTTTCGCAAGCCGGGGAAGGGAAGAGTGAAGGCGCAGTTTCGCCTGACTGACGCACAACTCGACGACATTCGCGAGAGGCTCAAGCTCCAGGAGAAGTACGAGCCCACATTCATCGTCGAGGTGAAAGATGACGCCGGCGAAGTGGTCGCCGAAGTGCAAAAGCTCCTCCACATCCGGCGAAGATAGGTTCGCGATACTTTACATACCAGGATACTTGCCCAGATACATAAGCATGATGTCGATCGTATCGGTTATGCCATGCGCGATGATGGGTGCCCATAGGTTCCGGCCGCAGGCTAGATAGAGCAATCCCAGCAACAAACCGTCGATTATGTTCTCAACCTGGCCGGTGATGCCCTGATAGGAGTGACCGAACCCGAACAGCGTACCCCATTCCTCGAACACGCAGCGCGATCCAATGCCAGCATGAAGAGGTAGAGTGTCTTGCTGAAGAAGATGTGATGTCGAATGTCGGCTACAAAGAGTGCGCCCCACAATGGCGAATTCGCAGATTGCCAGCAGCTTGCTGTCGCGCCAGGATCCCGTTTCGGTGTTCAAGTGGCGGTCTGGCATTTGATCCTTCGGGTAGTCTCTCCGGCGGATTTCACCCCGCCGGCTGCTGCTGCGTCATGCAGTGCACTGCCCCCAGGCCCCAGATGAAGTCGCGGCAATAAATTCCGACGATCTCCCGATCGGGAAATATTGCGGCGAGGGTATTGAGCGCAACCCGATCGTTAGGGTCGCTGAATATGGGCACCAGCACCAGCTTGTTGGCGATATAGAAATTGGCATAGCTGGCGGGCAAGCGCCGTCCGCGAAAGTACACCGGGGCCGGCATTGGGAGCTTCACCACGCGCAGCAGATGCCCCGACTGGTCGGTGCTCTTTTTCAGCCACCGGAAGTTGTCGCTCAGCGGCTCGTGGTTGGGATCGCTGGGATCAGGCTCGTAGGCCGTTACCACAGTCGTTGGCGTGACGAAGCGAGTGATATCATCCACGTGCCCATGGGTATCGTCGCCCGCGATGCCGCGATCCAGCCAGATCACTTTCTCTACGCCTAGATAGTCCGCGAAAATCTCTTCCAGTTGCTCGCGCGTAACTCCCGGATTGCGCTGCTGCACTTCGCTTAGCAGGCATTCTTCGGTGGTGATGAGCGTTCCGCATCCGTTAACGTCAATGCTCCCGCCCTCCAACATCACAGGACGCAGATGCCCATTCACTTTGATTTCCGGCTCCCAGGCCGGTATGCGCAGCCGCTTGATGATTTCGCCAGGGATGGCTGCGTCGAGCTTCCAATCGTTGTATTTGGCCCAGGCATTGAAACCCCATGCCGTGGCCGCGACCGCAAGGAGATCTTTGGTCGCTGGGGAATCGCGCCGGAGAAAAATCGGACCCGAGTCGCGCGTCCAACCGCGATTGGTAGGGATTTGGTAAAAGCGAATGTTTCCGGCGGATCGGCCTGGCGCAATAGCTTTCTCGGGTAGAACGTGCGCGCGAACCAGCAGTTCGCGAACTTTGGCTTCACTCACTCCATCTTCAATCAGGATGTTGACGCGTTCCACCCGGGCCAGATGCCGAACGATTTCCGCGTACACCCACGGGATAGGGTCGAACCGGCCCGGCCAATCCGATCGGTTGTGCGGCCATGCGATCCAGGTTGCCTCGTGGGTCTCCCATTCCGCCGGCATACGGTAGCCGAGAGCGGCGGGGGTTTGCGGGAGTTTGCGAGGGGTGGGCATGCGGGCCAGCTCTGTTGCTACACCAGGAATCTCTGCGTAATGGGGCCGTATGCATCCACGCGACGGTCGCGCCAGAAGGGCCAGTTACGGCGAACCTCCTCGATCCGCTGCAGGTCCACCTCTGCGATCAGCACTTCTTCCTTATCGTGGGAAGCCTGCGCGACAACCTGGCCAAACGGGTCTGCAATGAACGATCCGCCCCAGAACTCAAGACCCTTGCCGGGCGCCACGTTACCCCGAATATTGCCTGTCTCAAAGCCGACGCGATTAGGTACGGCAACGTAAACTCCATTGGCGATGGCGTGCGCGCGCTGTATGGTTTGCCACGCGTCGTACTGCGCTTCGCCGTATTGCACCTTCTCATGGGGATGCCATCCGATCGCTGTCGGATAGAAGAGCACGTTCGCCCCCTGAAGCGCAGTCAAGCGCGCTCCCTCGGGATACCACTGGTCCCAGCAGACTAACGTTCCGATTTTGCCGACGCCGGTCTCGAAAGCCTTGAACCCTAGATCGCCTTGTGTGAAGTAATATTTTTCGTAGTAGAGAGGGTCGTCGGGAATATGCATCTTGCGGTAAATGCCTGCCAGCTTGCCATCCGCGTTCAGAATCGCTGCAGTGTTGTGATAGATGCCGGCAGCGCGCCGCTCGAAGAGTGACGCGATGATTGTGATCTTTAACTCACGAGCAAGATCACCAAGGCGTACCGTCGCAGGACCTGGGATGGGCTCCGCCAGGTCGAAAAGAGCGATATCTTCGCGCTGACAAAAATACTGCGTTTGAAACAACTCGGGCAGGCAGACAATCTCTGCGCCCTTAGCGGCAGCGTCGCGGATGTGAGCAATCGCGCGCACTAGATTCTGCTCTGGCTCTAGTGTGCACGACATCTGCACGATGCCGAGATGAAAGTTACGTTCAGCCAACATCTGACTCCGTTGCGGAATGCCTTTCAAGAATAGCATCCCACGCTCGCGTGTTTGCGCACCGGAGCGATTGTTAATTGACCATGACATTTCGTCGCGGGTGTGCAGATGCATTGACGGAAACCTCATCAAGCCTGTAGTTTCGATTGTCCGACAGTTTCCTAATGTCATTGCGGGCGGGCGGCTTCGGCCGCAAGTGGAGAACGCCTTTTACTACGGAGAGTGGATCCGCTCGACTTGCACTAACGTATCGTTCAGGGTTATGAGGCAGCCCCGATTTACAGAGGTGAATGTTGGTCGACGAACATCATAAGACGCACGGCGAAGCCATGGATCGCAAACTCCACGATCCCATATCCGACAAGTTGGTCCCCCTGGAGCCGCTCGATCTTGGGAAGATCCACACCGTGGACGAACTCGTTCGCGCGATGGGCAACACCGCATTCACCGGACGGCAGGTGGGAGAAGGCGCTGACGTTCTGGAAGCCATGACTCGCGACCAGAACTGCTTCGTCGTAATGACACTAGCGGGCGCCATGACTGTCGCGAAGCAGGGCCTGATCGTGACCGACCTGATCGATCATGGAGTAGTAAGGGCCGTGGTTTCCACCGGAGCGCTGATGGCGCACGGGCTGGTCGAGGCCGCGGGGCGCTCCCACTTCCGCTACGACCCGAAGATGGACGACAGCGAACTGTACGAAGCCGGCTACAACCGCGTGTACGACACGCTTGAGCCGGAGACTAACCTCGACTTCGTGGAGACCATCGTCGCGCGCATTCTCAAAGACTGGGAGCACACTGAGGTGCTCTGCTCGTACAAACTGAACCGCGAGATCGGCCGTTATCTGAGCGAGCACGTGAAGGATCGCGGCATCCTGAAGTCGGCCTACGAGAAGGATGTAGCGGTATTCGTACCCGCGTTCAGCGATTCGGAAATCGGCTTAGATGTCGCCCTACACAACCGCATGCGGCGAAAGAACAACATTCCTCCGTTGCGTTTCGATCCTTTTGAAGACCTGGAATATTACGCGGAGACACTGTTGCAGCAGGAGCGCCTGGGAATCTTGACCATCGGTGGGGGCGTCCCCAGAAATTGGGCGCAACAATTTGGTCCGTTCATAGAGTTGCGACATCGCCGAGGCGGGGAAGAGCTGCCACTGAAGCGCTTCCATTACGGCGTGCGCATCTGCCCGGAGCCGGTGAACTGGGGTGGTTTGTCGGGATGCACCTACAGCGAAGCCGTGTCGTGGGGTAAGTTTGTGCCTCCGGAAGAGGGTGGGCGTTTCGCCGAAGTGCTGCTGGATGCCACGGTCGGCCTGCCGCTGATCGCGGGCGCGGTGTTGGAAAGGATGAAAAGCAGGGGCTAGGGAATAGTAGCTAGTGGCCAGTTAAGGCTCGGCAGCATGGGAGGACGTTCGATGCCGCTGGTGATTGAGCCTGGATTCACTTGCCACTGACCGTTAGCCACTATTGGCTGCCTCCGGCTCCGGTTCAGGCCCGGCAAGGTCTAAACTCCGGAGCCGGCGCAGGCTTCCGCGGAAATGTGGCTCAAGTGCCTTTGCTACGGAACTCAGGTCAGTTGGCCTCTCACTTGACACTTGAAACTCAAAACTAACTGCTTAACCACTAACCACTATCCACTAACCCCTAGCCCGTAGCCCCTGCTTTTCACCTCGCGGAATGTCATATTCTCTGCCTTACTACCGGTTCTACGTTTCCAATCGAAGAAAAGTTCAGCATACGATTTCGTGATGCAGTCCGCCGGCTTTACCCCGAGCTCACGAGCGATGCGATCGATCCAGTGTGACTTACCTTCAATCTCGGCGACGTCGCCGATCGGGGTGCGGTCGAGAACGACATGCCCTTCGTTGTCACTCCATTCGGCGCGAAACTTCTCATACACGAACGATGGCGAGTAGCCGAGGGTGCGCAGAATCGAATCCATCTCCTTGCCGTCGGAGACCCCGGTCTCCAGTTCGCCACGTGACTTGTGCTTTCCGAGTTTGACCTTGGCCTTGTGCGTGAGCTTCCATTTCCCTCCGTAGTCGCGTAGCCGGAGCAACTCTCCTTTGCGGCGCAATTTCTGGCCGGGCAAGTCGTACAGAGTATTGATCTCGTGGGTGGATGGCGTTTGCTCGAGAAAGCCCAGTTCGCGCAGCGTCTGCTCAAGCGCCTTCAGGTCGGCAACGAGGAACTTGATTTCGACTTCTTGAGGGGTGGCCATGGTGAAAGTGTAAATCAGCGGCGAGAGGTCAGGGGTTAGGGAGGAGGTTTCGACTTTATGGCTTCAGATCGAAAATCATAGCGAAAGCGCTAGATTCATAGAGTTTGATTACGGGCGCCAGGCCTGACCGGACGAATCTGCTCCTTCCATGACCATCTGCGGGGAGATCCCTCGCTGCACTCGTGATCGTAAACCTGGATGGAGGAACTATGAGCCTCGCTCGTGGCCGCAATCAGAGACTAAGCACCAGGACTAATCCCCAGCCGCTAACCCCCGGTCCCTGCTTTCAGCTCTCTCGCTCCACCACAAACCCCGGTACCCACAACAGCACCCTTTTGATCTCGGAATCGGGAAAAGTGCAGATGGCCTCGCGCGCTTTATTGCTGAATTCAACCGCTCGCGCGTAAGCGGCGTCGATGGAACCGTTGCGTTGCAAGATGGCAACGATGTCGGCCGGTGTGATGCCGTTGAATCCGCCGTCACTCAGGACGGACTGAATCGTCTCGCGCTCGGTTGGTGTGCAGTGCTCCAGCGCGTGCAGCACCGCCATGGTGGCTTTGCCTTCGCGCAGGTCGCTGGCTACCGGTTTGCCCAGAATCTCCTCCGAGGCAGTGAGATCGAGCACGTCGTCAACAATCTGGAAGGCCATGCCAAGATTGCGTCCGTACTCTGCCAGCCGCTGTTGATCGGCTTCGCTGGCGCCCGCCAGAATGCCGCCCATCTTCATGCAGACCGAAAACAGGCAGGCGGTCTTGCGAAAGATGAGCTCGAAATGTTCTTCCAGCGTTATGGCCTTGCCGAGCCGTTCGATCTGCAACAATTCGCCTTCGACCATCGCCTGGGTCAAGTCGATTAGTGCGTCGAGGATGTGAAAATTCCGCTCCAGCACGGCGATCTTGAAGGCTTGCATATAGAGCCAATCACCCGCGAGGACACACTTGGAATTGCCCCATTGCGTGTTAGCCGCGGGGCGGCCGCGGCGAGTCTGGGCCTCATCGATGATGTCGTCGTGGACCAGTGTCGCGGTGTGAATGATTTCGACCACCGCCCCCAGCTTGATCGCGCCCTGACCGGTGTAGTTCATCAGCTTGCAGGAGAGCAGCAAAAGAGCAGGACGCAGCCGCTTGCCGCCGCCGGCGCGCAGGTACTCACCTATCTCCGTGATCGCCCGCACGCTCGACACGGTGTCGCGGCCAAACTCGCGCTCGATGGCAGCGAGATCGTCGTGCAACAGGTCAAACACTTCTTTAGCGTTGCGGGTTACGGTCGTATTCAAACGGATTAGCCCTGTCAGTTGGATCGATAATTTGTGAACTGCATGTCAATGCCGAAATCGTTCTGCTTCAGCAGAGCAATAATTTCCTGAAGTGTATCGCGGTCCTTGCCGCTCACGCGAACCAAGTCCCCTTGAATAGCTGCCTGTACTTTCTTTTTGGAGTTCTTGATCAGTTTGACGATCTCTCGCGCCTTCTCAATCGGGATACCTTGCTGCAGACTGACCCTCTGGCGCACGGTCGAGCCGGCGGCGGGTTCGATGGCGCCGTAGGTCAGCGCCTTCAGCGACACCCCGCGCTTCACCAGCTTCCCCTGCAACACGTCGTTCACCGCCTTCAGCTTGTACTCGTCAGCCGAGGCAAGCACCAACCCTTCTTTCTCCTCGATCTTGATATCCGATTTCGAATCTTTTAGGTCATAGCGGGTGTGGATTTCCTTCAACGCCTGCTGCACGGCGTTGGAAACTTCTTGCATATCAACTTTGCTAACCACGTCGAATGATTCAGCCATAAAGTCCAAGTGTAACAAGAGACGCGCCATTTGCCGCAATCGCAACCCGGACTGGCACGTCCGAGCACGCAAGTGCGCACCTCAGTTGGATTTTGTAAGCTGGAAAAAGTTGTAGAAATTGGCAGTCGCTTGCAATCCGATTTCCTCGCAGGAAAGATTACGCAGGTGGCCGATGTGACGGGCGACTTCAACTACGAATGCGGGCTCATTGCGCTGACCACGATGGGGCGCTGGAGCAAGGTAAGGGCAGTCAGTCTCAATGAACATGCGATCAAGCGGGATTATCCTGGCGGCGTCTCGAATGTTCTGCGCTTTTGGAAACGTGATGTTACCGGCGAAGGAAACCATGAATCCCAGGTCGAGCGCCGCCCGGGCATGATCGACGGTGCCGGTAAAGCAGTGCAGCACTCCGCCAAGGCCGCTGGCCGCCCAGTTTTCACGAATAAGGCGCAACACGTCGGCCCAAGCGTTCTCACTGTTATTGGAAGGACGGCAGTGAATGATGATGGGTAGTTTGGCTGCGCGGGCCATCTCCATTTGCTGCCGGAATACTCGTTGCTGCACGTCGCGAGGCGAATGATCGTAAAAATAGTCAAGACCAATCTCGCCCCAGGCGATTACTTTGGGCGATTGCGCCAGGCGCTCGAGCTCGTCGAAGTCCGATGGCTTCGCCAGTTCGGCTTCGTGGGGATGAACCCCAATCGTCGCATAAATCCAATCGTACTGCTCCGCGAGTTTAATGGCGCAGTCCAGCGTACCTGTCCCCGGCCCATCACCATTACCAATGGCGAGCAGAGTGCTGATGCCAGCCTGGTTGGCGCGCGTAATGACCTCGCCGCGGTCGGCATCGAAGCGCTTGCCATCGAGATGAGCGTGAGAGTCGGTGTACATCGGGGGCTGCTGTCAACTATCCGCCGTCAGCATTCAGTCAAAACTCTCGTTGGAAAGTTTGCGTGTGGTGGCAATCTTGCGGTTTAGTCCTTCGCCGTTTGGTTAGCGTCTTTACTGAAGCTGACAGCTGCGCTACTTCAGCTTCGCTCCGGCCGGAACGTCCTCCAGGAAGGTTGCCAACACTGGCTGCCCATCATCGCCGACGGATGCAGCCACGATCATTCCGTTCGATTCCAGTCCCCGCAGCTTACGTGGCTGCAGGTTGGCCACAATTACAACCTTGCGTCCGATTAGCTTCTCCGGTTCGTAGGCCTTCGCAATTCCAGCGACAACCTGCCGCACTTCGCTGCCAATATCAACTTCCAGGCGAAGCAGCTTATCGGCGCCCCTTACCCGCTCTGCAACTTTCACCTCGCCAACCCGCAGCTCGACCTTCAGGAAATCATCGATGGTGATCCGATCGCTGCTGGCCGTGGCAGCCGAAATCGTAGCTCCGCCTTGATCACCCGTGGCAGGCGTGGTTTTCGCACTGATGATTGTCCCAGACTCGGTCGGTGGCGCAACTTGCGACCTGGCACCTGCTTGCATAGCTGGTTGTTCTGACTCGGTACTAGCTTCCACCGCCGTTTTTGTCTCGCTTGCTTGTGCCAGCTCTGCCGAGCGCTGCTGTTCCATCTGTTGCATCCTTTCAACGGTGCCTTTGTCGGCGCGTGGGAACACGCCTTCCACCTTGCCGAGCTGGGTGCCCAGTGGCAACTGCCCCCACGTCAGACTGCGCAGGTCCACCTGGCTGATCTCTCCAAGCCCGAGCTGTATCCAAATGCGCGCCGTCGCCGCGGGAATAATCGGATGCACGAGAACCGTTACTACCCGCAATGCCTCGGCGGATGTGTAAAGAATAGTTGCGAGGCGGGCACGCGAATCCTTGTCCTCGCGTTCGGCAACTGCCCATGGCTCGTTCTCTACGATGTACTTGTTGACGCCGGCCACCAGCGACCACGCCGTCTCCAACGCCCGCGAGAACTGAAATTGCTCGAATTGCGCGTGGAACTCCGCAATGGTTCTCTGCGCCAGATCGGCGATGGCTTCATCCGCAGGCGTGCGCTCGCTCGGCGAGGGATACGGCACTTCGCCCTCGAAATACCTGGTGATCATGCTGAGCGTGCGGCTCGACAAGTTGCCCAGGTCGTTGGCGAGATCGGCGTTAAAGCGCTGCACCAGGGCATCGAAGCTGAACGAGCCGTCTTGCCCGAAGACAATTTCGCGCAACAAAAAGTAGCGCAATGCGTCGCCGCCGAGAGTATCAAGAATGGTTTCGCTGCGTACAATGTTGCCGCGTGACTTCGACATCTTGCTTTCCTCGAAGAGCAACCAGCCGTGAGCGATGATCGACTTCGGAAGCGGCAGATCGGCTGCCAGGAGGAACGCTGGCCAGTAAACGCAATGGAATCGAACAATTTCTTTGCCAATCATGTGCACGTCTGCCGGCCAGTAGCGTTCCAGTTTTTGTTTATCCGCCGGATTATCAGAGCCGAATCCAATCGCGGTCAGATAATTGGCCAAGGCATCGAGCCAGACGTAAATCACATGCTTGGGATCGTTCGGAACCGGGATACCCCACTTGAACGACGTTCGGCTGACCGAGAGATCGCGCAATCCGCTGCGCACAAAGGCTATTACTTCGTTACGCCTGGTCTCGGGACGGATGAGCTCAGGATGGTCGTTGTAGTACGTCAACAGGCGATCTTGCATCTCCGCAAGTTTGAAGAAGTAGTTCTCTTCGTGCACGGTTTCAGTGGGTCGTCCACACTCCGGGCAAGGAACACCGGGGCCGACGGCATCCACGTAAAGCTCGTCGAAGACGCAGTATTGCCCGCTATATGACCCCTTGTAGATATAGCCGCGCTCCTGCAACAGCGTGAACAGGGTCTGAACACCTCGAACGTGGCGCGGTTCGGTGGTGCGAATGAAGTCGTCGTATGAGATCTTCATGCGGTCCCACAGCGCGCGAAATTCGCCGGAGATCTTGGCTACGAACTCCTGGGCGAGCAACCGGCGGCGGCCGCCGAGCGCTCGATCTTCTGCCCATGTTCATCGGTACCGGTTAGAAACCAGGTGTCCATGCCCATCATGCGCTGGCGGCGGGCAATGGCATCGCACACCACCGTGGTGTAGGTGTGTCCGATGTGCGGCCTCGCGTTCACGTAGTAGATGGGCGTCGTGATGTAAAACTTTTCTGGTTTATCCATTCTTCTGGTCCAGGTACAACCGGATGGCTTCCTGCATCACCGTCTTCAAGGGCACATGATGTTCGACAGCGATGCGGCGGCAATCTTCGTACTCAGGTGCGTACTGCGAAACCGCGCCATTAAGATGCGCGACCTTCATGCGCACCTCACCCCACGGCGTCACCACCGCTTCGTGGCGCCGCGGCAGCGCATAACGCTTCTCATGGCGGGTGCGCACGCCCAGGGTGCTGCTTTCGCGAAACAGAAGCGCGCGCAATTTCTCTTCGTGCTCGGGCCGGGCCAGAACCGTCAATACCGTGCCCGGACGGTTTTTCTTCATCTGCACGGCGGCGGTAAAGACATCCAGCGCTCCTTCGGCAAATGCCTGATCGACGATGTAACCGATCAACTGCGGGTTCAGATCATCCAGATTCGCCTCGAGTATGGCGATCTCTTCTTCCTCGGTGTCACTCTCGCCAGTGCTGCCCGCTCCGGATACCGCATCCAAAGTTTCGCCGATACTGATCCGCAACACATTGGCGTGGCTGGTAAAGTTGCGCGCCCCTGCGCCGCAGCCGATGCGTTCCGTTATCATGACCGGCCGTAGCCCGAAGCTTGAGACTAACACCTTGACGATGGCCGCTCCCGTCGGCGTGACCAGCTCTTTCTGAATGTCGCCAGAATAAATTGGTATTTCTTTCAGCAGCTGCAAAGTCGCTGGAGCGGGGACCGGCATGATACCGTGTGCGCAGGCTACCGTTCCGCTGCCCACATTTAGGGGTGAAGCGACGAACTGATCGACTTTAAGCTCCTCGGCGCCCACGGCTGCACAGACAATGTCCACGATGGCGTCGGCCGCTCCAATTTCGTGGAAATGAACGTGCTCGACCTCGACATTGTGCACGGTTGCTTCGGCCGCGCCGAGTGCCAGGAAAATTTCGCTGGCAGTCCGGCGGGCGTACTCGCTAATGGGCGCTGCCGCGATAATGCGAAGGATCTCGCTCACACCACGGCCGTGCTGTTGGGCGTGAGCAGGCGGATGTGGCGGCTTGGACGGGTGCGAGCCGGCTTGTTGTTGCGCCCAGAACTCCTCGCGCGGCATATCTTTCTGGCCGTTTATTACGACATCGAACTTTGTTGCGACGATGCCGCCGCGATGAACCCGTGACTGTTCCAACTGAGCTCCGATGTCCAATGCGGCAACGGCCTTCTGAAATAGCTCGAAAGAAACTCCGGCATCGAGCAAGGCGCCCAAAAACATGTCGCCGCTGATTCCAGAGAAACATTCGAGGTAGGCGATGCGCATGGAGGATACTCAGTTTCTTCATCATAGGTAACGCTGAAACCAGCGTCAAACCTGCGCGGCTTTGGCATTTGCTATTCTGTTGACAATGTCTTGGTGTCCCCCAGAATCCTTATTCACTGCAGAGATGCAGAGGACACAGAGAAAAAATCGAATTGTTATCACGAGCGCAGCGAGGGATCCACCTTCGCTCGATCATGGGAGAAAGCAGATTCCTCGCGTCAGAAACGGCGCTCGTAATGACAATTCACAAAACCGCCAACGAAGAGCGATTTCGTGTATCTAGAACAGCAAAAAAAACTTGTCAGTCATGTGCGCGCCTTCCTGCGCGAGAAATACCACATCGACCTGGCCAACGTCGTGGTTGAACAGCCACCAAAGGTTGAGCTGGGCGAGTTCGCACTGCCACTGTCGTTTGATTTGGCAAAGCGGCTGCGCAAATCTCCGCGCAAGATCGCTGAGGAGATCGTAGCCGAACTGCCCTTGCCCGGCGGGTTCGAGAGGCTGGAAGTCGCGGGTGCAGGCTACATCAACGCGCGCTTGAGGCGGGACCTCGCGGCGCACGCCCTCGCCAGGGGTGAGACGATCGGAGTTCCCGGGCACACTGGCGAAGGCGCGGCCAACGTCAGCGGCAAAATCCTGGTTGAGCACACGAGTATCAATCCCAACAAAGCTGCCCACATCGGCCACCTTCGCAACGCCATTCTCGGCGACACTTTTGTTCGCCTGCTGCGCTCGGCGGGGCATCCGGTCGATGTCCAGAACTATATCGACAACACCGGCGTGCAAGTTGCAGATGTCGTGGTCGGCTTCCTTCATCTGGAAAAGAAATCAAAGCAGGAGATCGTCGCGCTGATCGCTTCGGATCGGTATTTTGACTTTTACTGCTGGGACCTCTATGCGCGGGTCTCGCGGTGGTACGAAGAAGACAAAGACAAATCTTAAAGTTCGACTTGAAGCCTTACATTCTATCGAGCGAGGGGGAAACGAGATGGCTGAAGTGGCCGAGCTGATTTCATCGGCCGTATTGCGGCGCCATCTCGAGACCATGGATCGTCTCAACATCGAGTACGATTTTCTTCCGCGCGAAAGCGAGATCTTGCACTTGCACTTCTGGGATGCGGCCTTCCAGCAGCTGAAAGAGAAGGGCGTACTCTATTTCGAAACCGAAGGCAAGAACAAGGGCTGTTGGGTGATGAAGCGCCCGTCGAAGTCTTCAATGCATCCGCCAAAAGAAGACGATAGGGCGGGGGCCCTGGCGGCAGATGATACATCCGGAACGGAGGAAGAGGCTGGTCCCGATGAAGAGGCGAAGGTCATCGTGCGTTCGAATGGAACTGTGGGCTACGTCGGTAAAGACATTGCCTACCACCTGTGGAAGTTTGGTCTGCTGGGCCTGGACTTCGGTTATCGCAAGTTCTACCGCTACCCAAACAATCACGAAGTCTGGATTTCAACCGAGCATGGCGAGAGCGATCATCCGCACTTCGGCAACGTGGCGGCGATTTATAACGTGATTGACGCACGCCAGGCCGAACCACAGAACACCGTGATCGAGGCCCTCAGACTGCTCGGCTACACGGAGCAGGCGGCACACTATACGCACTTTTCCTATGAGATGGTCGCGCTTACGCCGCGCTGTGCCATGGAGCTGGGTTACCAGGTCAGCGAGGAAGATCGCGCTAAGTCATACATCGAGGTTTCAGGCCGCAAGGGATTCGGCGTCAAGGCAGATGACCTGATCGACGCGCTGATCGCCGCGGCGAGAAGGAAGTGGACAGCCGGCATCCCGAGTTGGACGAACAGGAGCGCACGCGCATCGGCCAGCAGATCGCCATTGGAGCTCTTCGCTACTTCATGCTGAAGTTCACCAAGCAGTCGGTTATCGCGTTCGACTTCAAAGAGGCTTTGGCCTTCGAAGGCGAGACTGGCCCTTACGCTCAATATGCGGTAGTGCGCGCGAGCAACATTTTCCGCAAGGCTGGAGTGAACCCTGATCAGGCGCTGACCGCCGACGTGGACTACGCGCGTTACTTTGCCGACGAGAGCGGCACGGAAATCTGGGAGTTATGGTTGCTGGCAGGGAAGACATCGTTTGTGGTGGAGCAATGTATCGCGACAACCGAGCCGGCATTTGCGGCCAAGCATGCCTTCCAGTTGGCGCAGCAGTTCAACAACTTCTATCACCGTCACCACATCCTGACCGAAGCAGATGAAGGCCGAAAGAAGTTCCTACTGGCGACGGCGGCTGTGGTCCGCCGCGAGTTGATCAACGTGCTGGGCGTGATGGGCATCACCGTCCCGCCGGTGATGTAGGCGTAGACCCATTGGTCTATGCGCTTGCTCGGGTAGAGCGGCGCTGCGCCGTGTCAACGCCCTTCTATTAAGAGGGCTTTCAGCCCACTACAACGCCCAAACTTCGGAGTAGCAGCCTGGAAGCGGGCCTGAAGGTCGCACTAGCCGTACAAGCAGATACAGGAATTCTGGAGCCGCTCCAAAAGTGATGGCTGGTAGCTGAGAGCCGATAGCCCTTGTTTACCACGTGCTATACGCGGTGCCTTCGCTGGAGGATTGATCACTACCGCTGTGGACATCGATAATCCCTGGCTCGGTCTGATCGGGAGACATGATGCTCTCGTCGGTGACTGGCACCCAGCTATCGCGTGAGTTGGTGAAAGGGTCTTTGGGGAGCTGCTTCAGATAGCCTGCGTCGACCAGGTCCTGCAACGATTGCGGCGCCTTCTGCTTGTCGAGCGTGTACTGGTCGATAAGTGACCTCATGGTGTAGAGGTCGTCGCGCAGAGCCGTCTCTTTGGCGTGCAGAATGGATGACGAATAATTCGGGATGGCGAGCGACAGCAGGATCACGATGATGCTGATCACCACCATCAACTCGATCAGAGTAAAGCCGCGTTGTCGTAAGCGCCGGTTCATGGTTGCACCGTAGGAAGTTACCACGTCTTGTACTTAGTCCCGTCCAAGCCAGTGCCTTCGGATTTCGTATATACGTCAAAAACGCTCTGCCCGCCCCAGGAATCCGAATCGGGATCGTCCTGCATCGAGCGCAAGCCCCATTCATCTTTGCCAGTCATGGGATCCACCGGGATGCGCCGCAGAAAACGGATCTTCTTGCCATTGGAGTCCACGCCTTTCACCAGGGTATCGAGATCCGGGGGATATCCCTGGCTGTCCAGTTTGGTCTGGAATGCGCCCCGGTCGGCAGCGTCCTTGTAGCGGTCAATGGCGTCCCGCATCTCCCACAGATCGCGGCGCAATTCGCGCTCCTTGTTGCGCTGGATCGTAATCCGGAGCACAGGAGTCGCCGCCGCCGTCAGAATCATCAGGATAGTCATCGCCACGATCAATTCGACCAGGGTGAAACCATTCCTACGAACTGTTCGATGCGTCCGAGAGAGCGCATGAACTGGTCCCGATCCAGGCACACTGCTTCGCTCCGCAGCAAAAACGCGACTGGAAAAATTGAAATGCACTGCTTTAATTTTAGTCCTTCCGGGAACGGATTTCGCAATCAACTCGCTGCATTGCCGTTCACGTGCGCATGCCCGCGGCCCGGCGCCAGCGCCCGGGCTTTTACCGGTTAGACGCTGCTCCTAATGAACAGTCACAATTGCCTGAGAGCCGCTGGCGGGGACGTTTTGCATGCTCGGCATTCTTTACCCCCGCCCGGTTGACGCTCAAGGTCGCTTGGCCTGGAGCTTTCGCTTGGAACGTAATCGTAAACACCGACCCATCACCGCTGATGCCGGCACTTCCTGGGGGACGTGAAGCGGTCAGTTGCAAAATGCCTGCCATGCTGTCATCGCGGTTCACCAATGCAACCGTCTGCCCATCCTGCGCCAGCAGCGGTCCATTAGAAACGTTCAACACTTGCAATACCCGTGGGTTGTAAAGAATCTGCACTGGGACCGAATACACATTCTGTGCGCCGCTCAGGTTTACGTTCACAGTGAAGGTAGAACCCACAGCCTGGTCCAGCATGGGCGGATCAAAACTTACGATCGCACTGCCCGCAGGGGCTGAGGCGGTGGAAGGCTGTGTGCCGGTTGCCGGTGACACACTGGCCTGCGGCTGCGACGGATTGTTTTGTGCTCCCTGTGGGTTGCCCGGGGTACCTGAGGGTTGTGCGCCATGCTGTTGCTGGTCCGGCGCCTCGGTCATGCCATGATGCAGGGATATCGTATTGGCCGTGCCAACGTCAATCGCTTTAACGTTGCTGTCGTTCACATCCTGAGCGCGGACAATATGCGGAATCAGGATGAAAACGATCTCGTTGTCTTTTACCTCTTTGGACTCCTCAGCGAAGAGATACTTAAACAGCGGGATCGCGCCAACCCGGGAATTCCCGACAGCGACTTCGTCTGGTCAGTTTCAAGGATGCCTCCCAGGATGTTCACCTCGCCCTCGCGGAGGCGAATTTCTTGCTCGATCTTGCGCTGCCCAATCACTGGCTGCTGAATGCCACCGATATTCTGGAAGGAGTCAACCGCCGAGATATCCATGGCCAGCTTCAGTGTGACTTCGTCGAGCCCGTGCACGCGCGGTGTAATGTCGATATTCACGCCGACATCAATGTAATTGAACTGTGTATTGACCAGCGGGTTAATGCCAACGCCGCCGATGCCCGGCTGGAACGAACCGGTAGCCACAGGAACGCGTTCGCCGATCTTCAAGGAAGCCTTCTGGCCGTCCGAGGCGCGGATTTGCGGCTGGGTAATAAGTTTGCTACTGCTGTCGCTCATCAGGAAATTTGCCGTGGCGGCTGGGATCGTCACCTGAAAATTGGTGGCGTTAAGGTGGGCGAGGCTATTCAGGTTGATGCTGCCGCTAGTGCCGGTGGTGGTGGTGGCCGTGCCACCGTTGCCGGCATTACCATTTACGGTAGTGCTACTGGTAGTTACGTTGTTGTCCTGCAACTGCACGCTGATGCTGGCGGGCGGCTGGATGCCGAGATTGCGCATCTTGTCGCGCGTGACTTGCATGATGGCAACTTCCACCACCACCTCGGGCCGCCCTTTGTCGAGATCGTTGATCAGCTTCTCCGCCATCACAATCTGATCCGGCGTTCCACGCACCACGATCGCCTGCTGCGAAGGAAACTGTTGCAGGCGCTGGGTGTCGAGCAAGGTGCGCAGAATATTGACCAGGTCCTGCAATTCGTTGGGCTGCGAGAGATTGGTCAGATAAAAAGTGCGGATGACGCTCTGTTCCAGTTCCTTACGCTTGGCCGGCGTGTCAGCGGCAACGAAAATGGTATTTGGAGTGACCGGCCGCCAGAAAGTTTTTGACTCCAGCGCCGTAATCTCCAGCGCTTCCTCCAGGGTGACCCCATTGAGGTCCACGCGAATGCGGCGGGAGGTGTAGTCAGGATCGAATAACACGTTTACGCCCGCCAGTTTGCCGATGGTTTCGTAAACCGTCTTGGCATCTTCGGTGAGCTTCAACGTGATTGGCGTCTGCGAGATGGGAGCTAGTTCAACCGGTCCAGTCGCTTCCTCCATGCGCTTAGTCAGTCCCGATTCTGTCGATGGCGCAGGAGGAGCAGGGTTCTGGCTCTTCTGGATCAGCAGACGTGTCTTATTGGCTTCTGTTGGGCTATGAAACTGGAAGGATCAATAGCGAGCGCCTGCTCGAAATCGGTCAGCGCCTCTTGCAGTTTCCCGGCCTTGACCAGAATCTCGCCCTGATGAACATAGGATGCGGATGCCAGGAAACGCACATACTCGAACGAGGCGCGATAGGTCAGGTCTGAAGGTTTGAGCTGGTAGGCCTGATGGTAGAAATTGTAGGCGGCAATGTAGTCCTGCCGAACCTCGGCAGCTTTGCCCTTTTCATAGAGGGCTTTGGCGGCCTTGTCGTTTGAGGCGACCGCCGGCAGAACGGCGCCAATCAGTAGCACTGCCAGGACACGGGTAAACCGTTTCATCAAGTTCCTTAAGACCCTGGGAATTTGCGCCGGAACTTCGGCCCTCTTGCGATTGGAGCATTGCCAGTTCCGGAACGTAAGACTTGGGCTCACGCTAAACGTGAGCACGGTTGCGTGCAAGCACAGCACCGCCGCGCAGACGGAATCGAATGAGTGCAATCGGCGCGATTATAGCATCTCCCATACGTCTCACATAGGATGCAAGTCACTGTTTTCATCGTGTGTTAGCATCATAGATTCGCGTGTCCCGCGAAACGTCTACGCGTCAGCCCCCCCAGCGCAATCTCACTCCGTTTCCGGTTTATCGTGATGTACGGTTCTGGGACAAGCGAAGCCCGTCGCCGGCGTGGCGCCTGGATATTATGGCTCGTCAGTCGTCCCCCACAGGTCGTCCCGAAAAAGAAAAGCAGCCGCGGCGTGATCCTACGGCCAGCGGAGAACGGGATGCATCGGTCAATCGCGCCGCGTCGCACAACTACTTCCTGCTGGAGAAGTTCGAGGCTGGCATCGCCTTGCGCGGAACCGAAGTGAAATCTGTGCGCGCTGGACGAGCCAACCTCAAAGATGCCTACGGACTGGTGAAGGATGGCGAACTCTGGCTGATTAACGCGCACATCGGCCCTTACGAACACGGCAACATCTTCAACCATGAACCACTGCGCACGCGGAAGTTGCTGGTGCACAAGAATGAGCTGAATAAACTCATCGGCAAGACCCAGCAGAAGGGACTGACGCTGATCCCGACGAGGCTGTACTTCCGCAATGGCAGGGTGAAGGTGGAGTTGGCTCTGGCAAAGGGCAAGCAGAACTGGGACAAGCGCGAGACGGAGCGGCGCAAGACCGCAGACAAAGAAGCGCGTGAGGCAGTTGCCAGAAGCCGCGAAGACCTAGATTTGACCTAGCTCAGACCTTTAGGCTAAGTCAGAGCTTGATCGGATTAATCCTGAGCTCCTAGGCTCTATAACAAAGAACGGACTATCATCATGAAAATCACGCTTCATACCGCACCACCTTCGCAATTGGAAACTGAGTGCCTGGTCGTACCGGTGCTCGACGACCGCCGAAAACAAGGCAACGGCGACAAATCCGACAAGCCCAATCCGCAGATCCAGACCGACGACAAGGCTGTGCTCGAGGCGGCAGCTGACCTCATCGCGTCAGGCGAAGTCACTGGCAAGATGCTGGAGATCGCTCTGCTACACAAGCCGTCCGGCCTGAAGGCGAAGCGCCTGATGCTGATCGGCGGCGGCAATGCCAAGAATTTTTCTTCGTACGAGTTGCGCAAGCTGGCTGGCGCGGCCGTGCGCAACCTGAAGTCGAAGGACCTTAAGAGCTTTGCCTTCGTTGCCCGGCCAGGGAGGCAGATAAGCGGATGCCGCGAAGTCGATTGTCGAAGGGGCTTTTGTTGGCAACTTCGAACCCGACTACTACAAGAGCGACCGCAAAGAACAGAAGATCGAAGAACTCGTGATCGTCGCGCCCAAAGGTGCGAACCAGAGATCGCTGAACACTGCGATCGAGCAAGGCCGCATCATTGGCGAGGCGCAGAACTTTACCCGGGATCTGGTCAACGAGCCAGGCAATCGCATGACGCCCTCGATCCTGGCCGACCGCGCGAAGGCGATGTGCGACGAGACCGGGCTGGTCTGCGAGATCTACGGTCCCGACAAAATCAAAGAGCTAAAGATGGGCGCCTTCTGGAGCGTTGCGCAAGGCTCGGACGAAGAGCCGCGGCTGATCGTGATGCGCTACGAGCCCGATCGCGCGCCGAAAAAGCGCGTGCTTGGCCTGGTCGGCAAGGGAATCACCTTCGATAGCGGTGGCATCTCCATCAAGCCCGGAGAAGGGCATGGAGAAGATGAAGTATGACATGGCGGGCGGCGCGGCCATGATTGGAGCGATGCGCGCCATCGCGCAGCTTAAGCCCAACCTGCGCGTGATCGGAATCGTCTGCGCCAGCGAGAACATGCCGTCGGGTAAGGCGCAGAAGCCGGGCGACGTGCAGATCGCCATGTCGGGCAAGTCAATCGAGATCATCAACACCGACGCCGAAGGGCGCCTGGTGTTGGCCGATGGCTTGCACTACGCGCGCCAACTGGGTTGCACCCACCTCATCGACGCAGCGACGCTAACCGGCGCGTGCGTGGTTGCGCTGGGCATGGTCAATGCCGGCATTTTCGCCAACGACGAAGACTTCTACGAGCGCTTCAGCAAATCGCTGCAGAAGTCGGGCGAGAAGATGTGGCGGCTGCCCGTGGACGAAGAGTACCGCGAGATGATCAAGTCCAATATCGCGGACATCGTCAACAGCGGCGGTCGTTGGGGTGGCGCAGTCACAGCCGCCATGTTCCTGAAGGAATTTGTCGGCGACACGCCGTGGCTGCATCTTGACATCGCGGGCGTCGCCTGGATGGAAGACAACAAGCCCTGGATCGCGAAAGGACCGTCGGGAATTCCGGTGCGTTCGCTGGTGGAGTTTGTGCGCGATCTGGCAGCGGGCCCTCGCATCGAAAAATTAGAGCCGTTTGCGACCGGACTTAGATTGGTACGAGATGCGGTCCTCAGGCCAAGCGCTAGAGCTGAGCACGATTCTGAACGGCCTGTAGCTGATAGCGTAGGTTATTCCAGCCTCTGCAGGATGGAATTGCTTTTAACCCACTCCCGGCCCGGATGCACCACTGTTCCTGAGCCCGCTCTACCAGCACCACTCTCTCCTGGCCAGGCTGGCTAATTTCTAGTGGCAGATGCGACCAAGCAGCTCGTGCAGCCAGCTTTCGATCGTCATGCGCATTTCGGCGAGATGGCGCGTGAAGAAGTGGTCACCAGGGACGAATACCAACTCTTTTGGGTCTGCGGCCTCCGCGACCAGTCTTTCCAGCGCGTCGTGCGGTCCGTACTGATCATGATCGCCACTGACGAAGAGCTTGGGTTTGGTGCAATTCCGCAAGAACGAGAACGAGTAAAATCGTCCCTCGGCCTCGACCGGTGTGCCAAGCGAAATTAGTGCGCTAACGTCAGGATCGGGACATGCGGCTCGCAGTCCCGCGGCCGCTCCGAATGAAAATCCAGCGAAGATGATGGGCAGACGCAGAACTCCTGTTTCAGCCATGCCAGCGCGGCTTGCACATCAGCAACCTCGCCGCGTCCTTCATCGTGCTGGCCTGCGCTCAAGCCGGTGCCGCGAAAATTGAATCGCAATACAGGAAAGCCAAACGAGTGCAAAGCTTTCATGGCGTGAAAAACGACTTTGTTATGCATTGTCCCGCCGCCTAGCGGGTGAGGATGGCAAACCAATCCGGCATGGGTTGCGCTGGGCGATCCAACGTTCAGCAGTGCTTCCAAGCGTCCTGCCGGTCCGTCGAGAAAGAATGACTTAATTGCGGAGTGCGAAGGGGGCAACTGTTTCCTGCTTGTCGCGGGCGAATTCCACCGATTTGGTTCGAGCAGCTCAGCCCCGCGGAGGCTCGCTATCCCCCGCGGGAGCTTGTGCGTCTGTGGCAAGGCTTTGCCACAGAGCTATCACTTTACCTCATAGGTTGAAGATCGTCGAACTACACTTCGATCGTCTAGTCTCGATGCGCGAGCGATGCAATCCCACCCGAAGATTGGTAGATGCGCCATGATTAAAGTAACGGTGGTTGCCCGGCCTCAGTCCAACGGCTCAACAGAGCCCGGTGATGGTTGGAAGCTGCAAAACCGGCATCAGATGCGCGGCAACATGATGATTCGCCACAACGGAATGCACACCAGCAGCGCTGCCAAAACTGCAAGTCCAATCCGCACGGACTCGGTCCGAAATCGCTGGCTTATCGCCGTCAGTAATAAGACCGTCGCCAGCAAGACGGTGACTCGCACATAGCCATCCGAGGTTCTCCGGGCGCTCGCGCCTTGCTCGAAAAACTCGGAGGCCTCATTGCTCCTCTTGGCTGACTCCTCCAACTCGGCGTTGTGGTATTCCGGCATGATCAGTGGCCCGGGCGGGGCGTGAGGGTTGTTGAGCGGGTCAGTTTTCTTCCATGCCTCAAATGCCGCGCGGAACTCGGGACGAAAGCGACGCTCGAAGAGTTGTGCTATTTTTTGTTCTCCGCTCGCACTCGCCTTCAGCCAATCACCAAAAGTCAATGCGTCGTAGACGCGTTCCTGATCGCCGCGGGTCTGCAGTCCCTGGGCTTCGACCCGGAGTTTGGTGGACTGCTCGTAGAGTTCATCCTGCCGGCCGTCCCATTGCGCCGCCTGATAGCCGCTCCAGGCCGTAGTGACGGCAACCAGCGCCAACACGATCGCTTCAACGATCTCCAGGATCTCCACGGTGCGTGAGGGATGAGGCGCCGTATGCTTGCTGTCCTCGTTTAGCTTGTGGGCGACTTCGATGCTTGGCCCTCCTATCTCGGGCATACCATCTCCTTTTCGGAAAGCCCTATGATCGGTCTCGCTGCCCACCGCTGCAGACGGGCAGCGAAACTGTGAAAGCAGGCAGGGGTCTGGGGAAGGCCCCCTATCTTACGCTGCGCGACCTCAGTCGACAGCATCCTTTACGCCGACCGCAGTCTTCTCAGCACCTTTCTCGGTGTAGTGAATGGTCACCTTCGCAGCCTTTCTTGGCAGTGAGGTAAGTTTCGGCGGAGCCTTGGCCATGCCATTTCCAGCGTCTTTCGTGCCCTCGACAGCAGTCTTTCCGGTGTACTTCACGGTTTCTTCGGTGCCATCAGCAGTCTTGACCACACGGTCTTGGTCGTTTTGTCGACCGACTTAACGATGCCTGACATAGCGTGAACGACATCCTCCGCAACAGCGCCCTGCCAGGCAACGGTGACAGCTAAAAGAAACAATAGGGCAATCAGCCCACTCAATCTCTTCGAACGAAATGACATTCCTATCCTCCTGTTGATTTAGTTCGCAAACTTTAAGGTTGTATATTATGCATCACTCAGTACCGACCCTCCGCTCGGATTGGTGGATACTCCGAATTGTAGGGGCCTCGTTGTCGCTGTGACAACTAGCAAAATGCAAGGAAGGACGGCGTTTTCGTCTAGCTCATCGTGCTTGCCCTTGCAATTGCGCCAATATCGCCTTTGCATTTGAGTCCTCAGGAGCAAGTTGGACTAGCTGCTGTGCGTACGTGATTGCCGCAAGAAGTTTCCTTTGTCGCGCTCGAATGCGATCAAGCCCGTCAGGACCTGGCGGTCCGCAGGACGTCTTTGGTGGGCTTGCTGCAACACGGCGATTGCCCCGTCCGCGTGTCCGGTGGAATTGAGCGCAACGGCGTAGACGTAACTATAGCGGGCATTGTCCGGCTGCAGGGCGGCCGCTTTGGCCAAGAGGCTTAACGCTTCCGGATACTCCTTCTGCCGGATTTTCAGCAGCCCAGAGCATGGATGGGCTCTGCCGCGTCAGGCGCAATGCGATCGCTTTTTCCAACCATTTCTGACCCTCGTCGTCGCGTTGCTGTGCCGCGGTATAGATCGGCAAGGTTGACCATGGCGGGAACGAACTTGGGATCAAGCCGCAGCGCAGTTTGCAGTTCGCTTTCCGCTTCGCTGGTGCGTCCCATCTGGGCATAAAGCAAGCGCCAGATTCATGTGATTCTCCGGCCGCTCAGCAGAAACCATCTCACTGGCAATCAACTCTGCGATCGCCGCGCTCGAGCGCCGTCTTCTGCGAGTCTTGCAACAGATCGGGCGGGGTTCCGGCCAGCAGTCGCGCCGCCTCGATGCGGACCGAGAGTATAGGATCGGCGAGTAATGGCGCCGCCAGCCTAACCCGCTCTTGCGGAGAGAGCGGTTCCAGGGCACGCACGGCCTGGCCGCGTACCAGAGCGTCACTATCGCTGAGCGCAGCCTGCACAGCGGAAAGCGAAGCAGGAGTGAGGTACTGCGGCAGCAGGCTTAAAGCAGTCGCGCGCGCAATTCCGGGCTTGCTTGAATCCGCAATCAGCGCAGTCAACGCTTTCTCCGCGTTCGGCAGACCGCGACGGCCCGCATCGATCGCCTCGACGAAGTGCGCTTCCTGTCGGCGGTTTGGGCCATACCACTTCACGACCGTATCGACCGCCCAACCAGTGGATTTGTCTTTGTGGCACTGATTGCATGCGTTCGGAGTGCCGTACGCGACAGAGAAATCCGGACGCGGCACGCGGAAGCTGTGATCACGCCGGGCATCGATCACCATGTAAGTTTTCGTGGGCATGTGACAGTTGACGCAGAGCGCGCCCACGCTGCTCGACCTTATGATGATGGTGTTGCTCGCTGCCGAACTTCGCCAACGAATGGCACTTGCCGCAGACGGCGTTCAGGTTTTCGGTTCGCAGTTTGGCGGTATGAGGATCGTGGCAGTCCGAGCAAGTAACTCCCTCGTGGTACATCTTGCTCTGAATGAAGGAGCCCCACTCATAATCTTCCTCCAAAATCTGACCGTCTGGGTAGTAAACACCTTCCTCGAGAAGGCTGGGCACGTACGCATCCAGAAATGGCTGATCCGGCTGGTAGTTACTGGCGATCGGATGGCGGCGCGAATGGCAGGGAGCGCAGGTGTTGATCTCGTTGTGTGAGCGGGGCTGGCCCTTCCAATGCATCGTTCCGGTATCAGGCTCTGAGCCGGCCCAAGACCCGCTGGCCGGCTTCAGGTCGACTGTCAGACCGTTGGGGCCGGAGTTTGCGTTGTACGAATCTTTCTTCTGCGACTGCGCCCAGGCCACATGATTCGAACCGGGGCCATGACAGGATTCGCAGGAGACGTCGATCTCTGACCACGTTGTAGCGTAGCTGTCTTTGGCGAGATCGTAATTCTTGCGCAGATCGGTGGAGTGACAATCGGCGCACATGTAATTCCAAGTCTGGTTTCGGCCGGTCCAGTGGAGCGCATGGGCGGGGGTTATCTTCTGGTCGGGGTAGAGATGAAACCAGCGTTGGCCGTCGTGCTCCTTGTTGCGCGAGTCCCATGCCACGGCGAAGCTTTGCATTCTGCCATTAGGGAAGGGGACAAGGTACTGTTGCAGCGGGTGGACGCCGAACGTGTAAGCCAGATCGAAATCCTGCGGCTTACCGTCGGGGCCGTCGCTGTGAACGTAAAACTTGCCGTCTTTCTTGAAGAAGCTGGAAGTTACGCCGTCTTTGGCAAAGCGTGCGTTGTTGAAATTTCCCAGGACGGTGGAATCATTGGCCACCTGCATAGCCTTGGCGTGGTGAGAAGTTCGCCAAGCCTGCACCTGCTCTGCATGGCACTGTGCGCAGCGTTCCTGGCCAACGTATGTGGCAGCTGACGCCGGCTTCGCCTTCTGTCCGTGGACCCGGGCGGACCAGCGCCAGAAACCATCGCACCCAGGGCGATGATGATAACGCCTAGGGCAACGACGCCGACCGGAGGAGGTTTCGCGGGGTTTCCTTTTTCCACGCATGAGTGCTTTTGCAATTGTCCACTGTATCAGCCTCGGCTTGGCATAAGCGAACCGCGTGACCGACCCGTGAGGGCGCTTCACGCGATCGCCGTTACCTGTTCCCAAATGTCCAGCCCAGACCCGAACTGGTGCCATAGTCGCTACCGGAGAAATGAGGCGGCGGCTGGTTGTCCCAGTTGCCGTAGAATGAGACATTCCACGTGAGGTTACTGAAAATTTTTACGTAATAAGATCGCATTCATGGTCGGCGAAGACACGTCCCGGTGTGGACAGTGCCGGGAAAACAGTGGCAGTGACGTCCAGACTGGTCTTATTGAAGCGAAAGAGTTTGACTTTTGCTGCCAGCATGGCCGTCGCAACGTTTTGCGAGCCTTGCGCGACCTCAGATTGGTGATAGTGGGTGTTCTGCCAGGCGAAGCCACCGAGCACCGAAATGGTGGCGTGGTTGGTGTTCTTCAGATAACGCCCAATGCCGGCGCCTAGATTGGTCTGAAGCCTGATGTTCTGCTCCGAGCTTTGCAGGAAGTCACCTAGACCTGCGTAGAACCAATTGTTCCAACGCAATAAGCGGAGATAATTCAGCCCGAGCGAGTTTCGCGTCGAAGACAGCTAGCGCCAGTACTGGAGGCCAGCGAAGAAACGTAATTGGCACCAGCGGCCCAGCGCTCTCGCGGATATTCGACGTCCGAGCTTAAGTTGTACTGGGTTGCTTCGTTTCCCTTGGAATAGGTAATCCCTGAGTTTATCGATCCGTTGAACCGCTGCCAGAACTTTTCGGAAGTCTCGTCCATCTGCACGATCTGCGCCCGGTCAATCGTGACTTTGTGCTCCAGGGTTTCTGCCACCTCAATTTGTACCGGGCGACCGCCGGGGGTTTCCGCGGTAGAGAGCGTGCCGGTGTACACCGAGCCGTCTTCCGTCTTCACCAGAAACAACTGCTTGCTTTCGATGTGGTCTATTTTCGACCATTGAACCGAGCTGGTGCCCAGAATGTAATCCATGTTGACGTAGAGGACACCGGCATCGAGGCCCTTGACCTCGCCGGTGAGGCGGTCGCCATTCTTCATGACGAGCACGTCGGTTTTGTCTCGGGCGAAAACAGAAGTCACAAGCAGGAGGGTGGAGCAGAGCATGAAGGCTCGGACTTTCATGGTGGTGCCTACCTTTAGTGGAATTCCCACTCTCCCATACGACGTTGATCGGGAGGCGGACCTGGCAATAAACTGCACTCGATCACCCTAGTGTACCTATCTCCTAGTGGCACCTGTCGCGAGCGTCCCCGTGTCGGCGACGGCCACGAGTTGAGGGGCTGGCCTCCTTGGCCGAATTCTGGCGGCGGGCGATGGGGTATGATTTGGTACGTTCGGCACGGAGCGATACCAATGTCTCGGCAATTTCCGCAATGAAAAAAACCGATTGGGACCAGCGCATTCAGCGAGCCGTTGACCTTGCCCAACGCTACCCAAGCGCGGCGGAAGTCCTCGGTTTCTATCAGCACATCTTGGACTTTCAGAGGACGCTCTATGCCTGCGCTTCATCCGCGCCTATTTCGAGTGTTGGCAGCCAAAGCACCTTTCGTGAACGACTGGATCTTGACATCGTAATGCAGCAATTGCCGGCATTGCTCTCGCTCGTGCAGCGGACGGGACCATCAAAGCTGGCACAAGAGGCGGCGGAGATCGGTGCAGGGAAACCGCATCCCTCTTCGTCCCCTTGCTATGCCTCGTTGGAACAGCAGCGCCAGATGCTTCAGAGTTACCTATTGTCCACAGACGGCAGCCCATGGGTATCGTATGCCTTCTTTGCGCGAATATTGTTCCAGCCTTATGCTGAGTGTCTTGCCGCAGCCCTGACTGCACGACATACAGATTCCTCGGCTTCGGTTTGTCCGGTCTGCGGTGCGCGGCCCCAGGTCGCGGTGCTTCGCCCCGAAGGCGATGGCGGCAAGCGGTTTCTGGTCTGCGCTTTTTGTTCGACGGAATGGGAGTTTCGGCGGATTCTATGTCCCGTCTGTGGCGAACAAGATCATCAAAGGCTGCCGCGTTATTCAGCGGAAGACTTTGCAGCCGTGCGCGTGGAGGCTTGCGATACCTGCAAGTACTACTTGAAGTCGGTGGACATGACGGTTGACGGCCTCGCCGTCCCCATAGTGGATGAGGTCGCGACTGCACCACTGGACATCTGGGCGATCGAGCACGGATTTAACAAAATCAGCCTGAACCTCATGGGTTTCTAGCTCATATCGAAATTTCCGGCTCTCCTCGTTAATCCAATTGACCAGCAACGGTTTCCGGGTATACGCTTTTTTGCATTGTATGGGTCCAGACGTTGGTCTCCTAGTCGTACCGTGAACGGCTTGGTGAAAATGTGGACCACACTGCGCACGCGTTTTTCGCTCCCTCACTGCGCTTTCCGAGCGCTTCCGTACCATCCGTACACATATTCCCGGTTTCGAGTCTTTCCTCATGGAGGGCTGCGTAATGGACGTATCTAGACGGGCATTCTTCAAGACTGGCATAGCTGGCGCCGTTGGGATTACGGTTTTCGGTTTCGATGCGCGGCCGCTGATGGCCCAGGCCGCGAGCCTGAAGATTTCGCGATCCACGGAGACGCGCAGCACCTGTCCCTATTGTTCGGTCAGTTGCGGTGTCATCATCCACACCATCGGCGACAAGGCGAAGAACGTCACGCCGCAGGTTATTCACGTCGAGGGCGATCCCGATCATCCGATCAACCGAGGCACGCTGTGCCCCAAGGGTTCTTCTCTGCAACAGGACATCCAGAACGAGCGGCGGATATTGAAGCCGCAGGTGCGGCGTCCGGGCTCCGATCACTGGGATGATATTTCCTGGAACCAGGCGATCGATGAGATCGCACGCTGGACCAAGAAGACGCGCGACGCGACTTTCGTTGAGACGGATTCCCAGGACCGGACGGTGAATCGGTGCGAATCTATCGCCTTCGCCGGCGGCTGCACCGATACCAATGAGTTCAACTACCTGGTCGTCAAAACCATGCGAAGTATGGGAGTGGTGCGCCTGGAAAACCAGGCGCGGGTTTGACACGGCCCCACGGTCTCAAGTTTGGGACCAACTTTCGGACGCGGGGCGATGACCAATGGCTGGATCGACATCAAGAACACCGACATGATGTTGATCATGGGTGGAAATCCAGCCGAGAACCATCCGTGCGGCTTCAAGTGGGCCGTGGAAGCGAAGCTGAAGCGCAACGCTAAGATTATCGTTGTCGATCCGCGATTCACTCGCACCGCGTCACAGGCCGATCAGTTCCTCCAGATCCGAGCTGGCTCCGATATTGCCTTTCTCGGTGGGTTGATTAAATACGCTATAGAGAACAACCGCGTTGCCAAGGATTACCTCGTCAACTACACCAACGCAGCGTTCATTATCAAGGATGGGTTCAAGCTGCCGGAAGACGGTTTGTTCTCAGGCTTCGATGAGGCTACGAAGACCTACAACAAGAGCAGTTGGAACTATCAGGAAGGCGGTAACGAGACGGGCAAGTTTGTTCCCGCGTCAGAAGCATCTTCCGCGACCCAGAACGCGCCCCAGGGGCATGCACCGCAAGGTGCTGCTCCTACTGCGGAGCAGGGAAGTGTTAGCGGTCACCACGCCGAAGGACAAGGTTACCAAGCCCAGGGACCGGCGGGCGCGAAGGCAATGGGCGGCGGCCCCATTCCTCCTCCATCCCTGCCACCCAATGTCGCTTACGACCTCTCACTGCAACACCCGCGCTGCGTGTATCAACTTCTGAAACAGCAGTACTCCCGCTATACGCCCGAGATGGTGGAGCGGATCACGGGGATACCGAAAGACCAGTTCGTGAAAGCCGCCGACCTATTTACTTCCGTTCGCACCAACGGAGACATGAAGAAGGTCGCTACCGTCATCTACGCAGTGGGCTGGACGCAGCATAGCTTTGGCACGCAGATCATTCGCACCGCCGCCATGCTGCAGTTGCTGATGGGGAATATCGGCCGCGCCGGAGGCGGCGTAAACGCCTTGCGCGGGCACTCCAACATCCAGGGCGCAACGGACATGGCCGGCATCTTCGACATCCTGCCCGGCTACCTCAAGGTGCCGAACCCTGCCGACAAGGATCTGAAGACCTTTCTCGATCGTGTGACGCCGAAAGCGGCGAAGCCAAACGAATGGGAGTCCTTTAACTATTGGTCGAACACGCCAAAGTTTATGGTGTCGTTCCTGAAGGCCATGTACGGCAACGCCGCGACCAAAGACAACGATTTCGGCTTTCAGTATTTGCCGAAGGTCGACCGTAACTATTCCTGGGTCGAGATCTGGAACGATATGTACAAAGGCGAGGTCAGAGGCATGTTTGCCTTCGGCATGAACGGCGTGATGATCGGCCCAGATTCCCAGAAGAACATTGACGCCCTGAAGAAGACTGATTTTCTGGTGGTGTGTGAGATTTACCCCGACGAGACAAGTGCCTTCTGGGAAGCGCCAGGTACTACGCCCGAGGAGATGAAGCAGATCAACACTACTGTCTATCGTCTCCCCGGAGCTGGCTTCGCCGAGAAGGATGGGACCTTCGTCAATTCAGCGCGCTGGCTGCAGTGGAAGAACGTGGCGCTGCCGCCGCCAGGAGATTGCCGCCTGGATCAGGACATCCTGGCCCAGATTTTCCTTAAGGTCCGCGAACTGTACCAGAAAGAAGGCGGTAAGTTTCCTGACCCGATCTTGAAGGTCTCATGGGCATACACTCTGCCGGAGCATCCCTCGCTGTCGGAGGTGGCGAAGGAAATTAACGGCAAGGCGCTTGCGGATATCAGCGATGAAAAGACTGGAGTCTCGCTGAAGGCTGGTCAGCAACTGCCGGGCTTTGCCATGTTGCGCGACGACGGCACCACCATGTCCGGAAACTGGCTCTATTGCGGTTCGTGGACGGAAGCCGGAGCCATGATTCAACGGCGGGGAACCGAAGACCCGTCGGGGCAGGGAATTTACCCTAACTGGGCGTGGTCGTGGCCAGCCAATCGCCGCGTTATGTACAACCGCGCATCGTGCGATCTCGCAGGTAAGCCATGGGATCCGCAGCGCAGCCAGATCTGGTGGAACGAAACCGCGCAGAAGTGGGTGGGCAACGATGTTCCCGACTTCAAGCCCGATTCCAAGCCGCAAGAGCATATGGGCCCGTTCATCATGAATCCCGAAGGTGTGGGGCGCATCTTTGTACCGCTCGGCGCGATGGCCGACGGTCCATTCCCGGAGTTTTACGAGCCGATCGAAAGCCCCATCGATAATCCTTTGCATCCGAACCAATCCAACAATCCCGTAGTGAAGAAATTCAAAACCGCGATGGACAAGTACGGCACGGTGAAGGAAGGCTACAACGTCATCTGCACCACCTATCGCCTTACTGAGCACTATCACTACTGGACAAAGAACAATCCAATGAATGTGGAGTTGGTGCCGGAGCCGTTCGTCGAAATTCCGGCTGAGTTGGCCGACCAAATGGGCATTCGAGGCGGCGAGAAGGTGAAGGTGACCAGCGCACGCAGCGATTACATCGCCAAAGCAATGGTGACCAAGCGGATCAAACCCATGATGGTGGACGGTAAGAAGCTGTACCAGATTGGAATGCCGATCCACTGGGGGTTCCTGGGAATTTCTGAAGGCGAGGGCAGAACGGCAAAGACTCCTGCAAATTTGCTTACGCCGACGGTCATCGATCCGAATGCATACACCCCGGAATTTAAGGGATTCCTGGTGAAGCTGCAGAAGGTTTAGAGGAGGCACGGGATGAGCGATCGCGGCACATTACGAATCCAGCAAATCTCGGCCCATCCAGGACCGGTCGCCGGGCAGGGCACGCAACGCCAGGACCAGGTGTGCAAGCTCATCGACACCACCACCTGCATCGGCTGCAAAGCCTGCGAAGTAGCCTGTGTCGAGTGGAACGACATGCCGTTCCAGACGACTTACTTCGACAACACCTACCAGACGATGCCCGACACCGACTGGAATTACTGGAACCTTATCAAGTTCAATGAGGACCAGCATGACGATGGCAGCTTTGCATGGCTGATGCGCAAACACCAGTGCATGCACTGCGAAGATCCTGGATGTCTGCGCGCTTGCCCGGCCGATGGCGCTATCGTGCAGTACTCCAATGGCATCGTCGATTTCCAGCAGGAAAACTGTATCGGCTGCCAGTTCTGCGTTTCAGGCTGTCCCTTCAACATTCCGAAGTTCAACCCCAAAACGAAAAAGGTTTACAAGTGCACCTTATGCTCTGACAGAGTGGGAGCAGGGCTGGAGCCAGCCTGCATCAAAGCGTGCCCGACTGGCTGCCTGCACTTTGGAACCAAAGACGATATGAAGTTCATGGCAGAAAATCGCGCCAGTCAATTGCGTGAGGTCTCTGGATTTCAGAACGCCGGGGTTTACGACCCGGACACGATCGGCGGCACGCACGTGATCTACGTGCTGCACGATGCCACCAAGCCCGAGCGCTACGGCAACTTGCCGGCGAAACCCCGGATCCCGCTCAGTTTTACGGTTTGGAAGGACATCTTCAAACCGCTTGGATTGTTCGGAGCGATGCTGGGCTTCGTGGGCGTGGTGATGCATTACGTATTCGAGGGTCCACGACGCGAACAGCCCACTCCTCCGGTAGTGCGAATTGACCCGCCGCCGCCACCCGCGGGAAAGGAGAACTAGATGGCGACTTCGGCCAATCGGTTCGTACATCGTACCAACGCCATCGATCGAATGGGGCGCACCGTTGTTTACACAGGTGAATTGCTGCGCCATCCGGTCTACACTCGCTTTCTCCACTGGATGGTGGGGATCTTCTTCTTTCTCGCTTTGCTGTCGGGCTTCGGCATTTATCTGCCGTGGATCTTCCGTTTTTTCACGCCTCTTTTCGGTGGGGGAGCGACGACCCGCTTCCTGCATCCCTGGTTCGGCCTGGCTTTTGTCTTCTTCTTTGCATTGCAAGCGCTGAATTGGTGGCAGGTGATGACCTGGACCCCGGCCGACTCCCGTTGGATGAAACACATCAAACAGTACGTCACGCGCAGTGACTCCGTGGAATCACCCGAGACTGGCTTCTTTAACGCCGGGCAGAAGATGCAGTTCTGGGAGATAGTTTGGGGCTGCATCGCCTACGTGATTACCGGGATCATCATGTGGTTCCCGGAGATCTTCGGGCGCGTATTGGTGGCGATTTCGTATGTGATCCACGACATATCTGCGCTCATTATGCTGTTTGGGATTTTCTTCCACGTGTATCTCAGCACCTTTGGCGAGCCGGGCACCATCCAGGCCATGACTCGCGGTACGGTGAGTGAAGGATGGGCCTGGACGCATCATCCCGCCTGGTACGAAGCAGTCACGGGTCGCGATCCGGCGGAAGCTCTGGAAGCGGCCAAGCGGCGCAACACGCCTCCGGCGCAGCCTCCGCCGGCGCTCTAAGTCGCTCCGAACCCGTCGCGAGCTACCACGTAGCTGGTTACTTGCTGTGCTGCACGGTTCGTCCATTCAAGGGCTGCACAGGGCGGGCATTGTCGGGATAATACTTCGCGAAGGTTGCGATCTGCTCCTTCGACAACGACAGCGGCGTATCCAAAACGAAAAACACGATGCCTTGCGTGCAGGGTGGAGTGGTCAGGGAACCCTCGTACTTGTAATAGCTCCGCTTGGAAGGGATCAACTGAATGGCATCGACCTGCACGGTGTCCACGTCGTGCTCTTTATTCATCTCAGGCGGCAGATTGTTCCAAAGTGTGGTGATCAACGGATTGGGACGCCCTTCTTTGATCAAGACGGCGATCACCGCGTAATGGCCCTCTTTGTTCTGATACACGAGGTGGGCAACCATGTCGTAATGTTTGCCATGGATGGTCTCTTCGCTCGGATGATGGAAATGAAATTGGGTTAACTCATACATTTGCTCGCCAACCGTGATGCTATTTCCATTGCCGGGATCATAGTTCTGACGAATGTAGTGACCGGTATTGATAATCTTTAGGGGAACAGGGCTGCTCTTAATTTCGATCGCCGGAAGGTCGGCGGCGAGAGGATGACTAATATCGATAGGAGACTGCTCTTTGCCAGTCTTGCATACCGCGAACTCTGGGCTGAGATCTCCCCAATGCTCCGGCCCCGTGGCACCCGAGTAGCTCCAACTGTGAGAGAGATCGGAGGGGTGCTGCTCCGCATGTTCCTGTGCGGCCGCAACGGCACTCAGTAAGAACAATGTAGCAACTATGACGGTGAACGATTTCTCCGAAAGATGAAACGGCCTCATCATGACAATCTCCTTCGCGCCGTCTTCCATCCATTACGCCAGCGGCATTTGGGGTCGAGGCTGCGCGGAGCGCAGTTTATACGTTTCATGGGCGCGCGCACAATATGCAATAATGACGCCGCTATGAAGTTGCGAACCTTTCTTCTCTATCACGGTGTGACGGTATTCTTGCTTTCGGGCGTCTTTCTCCGCGCGGAACCTCAGGCAAGTTCGCCGACGGGAAAAACGGACGACGCGCTGGAACTTGTCAAACAGGGCCAAAAGTTGAATAACGAGGGCAAGCAGGATGAGGCCCTGGCCCTTTACGATCGCGCCCTGCAACTCTCCCCTAATCTCTTCCAGGCAGATTTGGCTGCGGGAATGGCTTTGGATTTGGAGGGCAAGTACCCGGAGGCGCGCCAGCATCTGGCGAAGGCTATCGAGGAGGCGCCGCCAGATGCGAAGGTCCGGGCGCTGCGGACGATGGCCGTGTCCTACGCCTTCGAACGCAATGCTGACCAGGCGGCAAAGTATGAGCAACAGGCCTTCGATGCGCAATACGCCGCTAAACAATATGCGGATGCGGCTGGCACAGCCGATGAATTGGCTCGCATTTATCTCGAATCGGGTGACGCGGACAACGCCTTTCAGTGGTACCAGAGCGGGCACCTCACTGCGTTCCGTCAGGCCAATCTAAGCCCGTCCGAAAAAGACCTGTGGGAGTTTCGATGGGAGAGTGCGTTGGCGCGCATCCGTGCTCGGCAGCTCGGCAGAGCCGTGGAAGCGGAGAAGCACCTGGCCGCCGCCAAAGCGATCTTGGACAAGGGCGACAATCCTGACCAGGTGCGCTTTTATCCCTACCTCAGCGGTTATGTCGCATTCTATCGTCGCGACTATAAGACGGCGATTGCGGAATTGCAGAAGGGGGATCAGAACGACCCCTTCGTTCTGAGCCTGCTGGCACAAGCCTACGAACAATCGGGCGATCGAACCCAAGCGTTGGACAATTTCCGCAAGGTCCTCACCATTAACACGCATAGTCCGGCCAACGCATTTGCCCGGCCGCTGGCGAAGGCGAAAGTCGCAGCGCTCTCTAAATAGCTCGTGAATTGGAGCGGGGTACGGGGATCGAACCCGTGACATCGAGCTTGGGAAGCTCGCGTTCTACCGCTGAACTAACCCCGCTCAGTACGGTAGGTGTGCAAAGTGTACCATCAGCTCAAATTGCCTCGCAAACCGCAGCGTCGATTGTTGAACGACTTGACCAAAATCGGCAAGAATGACTGGACGCCGCTTCGTCCCTGAAGGAATTTCCAATGATAAAACGCCTGCTCCCGATCATGGTGCTGTCCGCTGCGCTCGGCGCCCAGAATCCCTCCACGCCCAACTTCGATGGCAACAGCTGGTGGGCCTACGTGAAGGTCCTGGCCTCTGACCAGATGGAAGGTCGTGAGACTGGCAGCGAAGGTTTGCGGAAAGCTGCCGCTTATATTGTCGATCAGCTTAAGGAAGATGGTCTTCAGCCTGCCGGCAGCAATGGCTTCTATCAGCCAGTGAAGCTCGTAAGCCGCCAGATCGATGAATCCGCATCCAGTCTCGCGCTGGTACGCAACGGCAAAGGTCAGCCGCTGGTGCTCGGCGAGGACGCCATGTTCAGCACGCGCGTGGACCTGGCACCGCAACTGGATGCACCGCTGGTATTTGTCGGGTACGGCCTGCGTGTTCCCGAGAAAAACTACGACGACTTCACCGGCCTACACGTGAAGGGCAAGGTTGCAGTGCTGATCTCGGGCTCTCCAGCGGACATGCCCGCAGCCTTGGCGTCACACTATCAGTCCATGTCCGAGCGAGCCAAGTCCTTGCGTGAAGCCGGAGCCGTCGGCATGATTTCTATCCCCAATCCCGCTTCCATGGATATTCCCTGGGGCCGCATGAAGTTGGCACGCACCCGGCCGAGCATGGTGCTGGCCGATTCCAGCCTCGACGATGCCAGGGGCATCAACCTACTGGTCGTATTTAATCCAGCGGCTGCCGAGAAGCTGTTCGCGGGGTCGGGCCACAACTTCCAGGAGATTGCCGACCTGGCCAAAGACCGCAAGCCACTGCCAACCTTCCCACTGACGGCGAGCATTCATGCGAAAGCCAAGGTCATTAAGAAACAGGTGGAATCGGACAACATCATTGCCAAACTTCCGGGCACCGATCCGAAGCTGAAGGATGAATACGTCGTGTTGTCCGCGCACATGGACCACCTCGGCATTGGCGAACCGATTAATGGCGATCGCATCTATAACGGTGCCATGGACAACGGCTCGGGATCGGCGCTGGTGCTTGACATCGCGGACGCGCTACATCGCTCGCACGCAAGCCTCAAGCGCTCGGTGCTCTTTCTGTGGGTCACGGCAGAAGAGAAAGGCCTGCTGGGCTCCAGGTTTTTTGCTACTCATCCGACGGTGCCCAAGAATTCGATGGTCGCCGATATCAACACCGACATGTTCCTGCCGATTTTTCCACTGAAGGTGCTGACGGTCTACGGGCTGGATGAGTCCGACTTGGGAGACATGGTGCGCCAAGTCGCGGAGCAGCAAGGGATACAAGTGCAACCCGATCCCGAGCCCCTGCGGAATGCATTCATTCGCAGCGATCAATACAGCTTCATTCGGCAGGGAATTCCTGCGCTGGCGATGAAGGTGGGCTTCGTGCCGGGATCTCCGGAGGCGGTTATCGAGAAGAAGTGGCTGACAGAGCGATATCACGCGCCCTCGGATGATCTGGATCAGCCGGTGAACCTTGCAGCCGCAGGTAAGTTCGAAGACATCGTGCAGGCACTGGCCATCAAGGTGGCGAACGAACCGCAACGCCCGGAATGGAAAAGCGACAGCTTCTTCCGCCGCTTTGCAACGGACAATTCGGCGGGGCAATGAAGGAGTCCGCGTCCCTGTGCCGTGAAGATTTCCGTATACGCGGAACTTATCACCTCAGGACGGGTGAATAGGGGGTGAGGAAATGATTTGAGGAGCTTTCAAGTAAGCTTTGCGGTCACGCTTACACTCGCCCTCGGTTTGTCGGGGTCAGCCCAGGATGTGACCCTGCACGGTGGCACCAGCGTTGTGCTGGTTCCGACTCTAGTGACGGACCTTAATGGTGAGCCGGTATTCGGACTTGCCGCCAGCAATTTCGCGATCTACGATAACGGCATCGAACAGAAGATCCAGCTTGACGAAAATCTCCGGTCGCAACCGATCTCAGTAGTCGTCGCCATCGAGAAGGGACACAGCGCCGACGAGACCCTGGACAAGGTGAAGAGGATCGGAAGCCTTCTCTACCCCATTGTCGGAGAGGGAAAAGGGGAAGCCGCCGTGGTCGCTTTCGACAGCAAGCCTGTCCTGATGCAGGACTTCACGGGCAACCTGGACCTGGTGACTGCTGCCCTAAATCGAATCAGTGTGGGAGACTACAACTCGGCCTCTCTCGATGCCATCTCTTATTCCGCTACATTGCTCGAAGGCCGCCCTCAAACCGACCGCAAAGTTCTGTTCCTGATTTGCGAGGCAACCGACCGCGGAAGCTCGGCGACGATTCCCGAGGTCATCCGAAGAGTCGAGCGGAGCAACGTCCTGGTGTACGGTGCAGCCTACCAGCCCGGGGCGGCCGCGAAGATGAACAAGGTGGGCCAAACGATCGCCGACCCTTTATCCTATCCGGTGAATTTGTTTGGGATATTTTCAGCGCTGACGAAATCTGCGAAGGAAAATATTCCTCAGACCATCGCGGAAATGTCAGGCGGCGAATATTACCTATTCAATGACGAAAAGAAACTGGAAGACGGAATGGCGGACGTCAATAACCATTTCTTCAACCAGTACCTCTTGAGCTTCACGCCGAAGAAGCTGTCGCTAGGACAGCATTCTCTTCGCGTGGAAGTTCTCGGCCGAAGCGATATCGCGCTCAGCGCCCGCACTGGATATTGGGTGGGTGAGGCGCCCCAGAAAGACGCTCCGGCGGGAGTGGTATCGGCTGCCGGTAGCGCACAGCAATAACGACCGCTGCTGTTGTTTTGGGGCGTGCGCCGATGGTTAGCGATCTCCCCGCGCATCCAGCGATGACGTTCCTGCCCCCGTGATCAGGAGGAAGACCAGCCCGAGCAGCATGCTGAAGTCGGTGCGCGCCTCGTGCAGCATGCTCCACATCCCGTTCTTGGCGATCATCGGAATTTTCGTGGTGACGATCGCGACCACGATGACTCCGAGTAGCGGAATCGTCGCCAGTCGCGTGAACAGGCCCAGCAATAGCAGTGTGCCGCAGACAATCTCGACTGATCCGACGAACGGCGCCATGAAGTGCGGCCAGGGAATTCCGATCTTCTCGAAACGGCCCACGCCCAACTGCGTGGGGGAGAGGAATTTCTGGATGCCTTCGGATACGAAGACCCAGCCCACCAGAATGCGAATCAGCAAGACCGCCTTTGCGGTGCGCCTCGTCCATTCCGGATTGGCGTTCTGTGCCATGGGCTAGCTTTTAGCTGTCGGTGGAGGCGGAGCGGTAAACTGACTCAAATCCGAGAAGCCTAAGGTCACCTCGATGGCACTGATTTTCTCAACTGCATCATCGAAGCCATCTTTGCCAAACATCTTGTGCTCGATGTCCTCGAATTGGTCAGAGAGCTCGTCGAGCTGCTTATTCGTGAAGTGCGTCTTCCATGCCGGGAACACGATAGTATCTTCTCGCGCGGCATGGTTTCGATACATAAGGACAAAGGCTTCGAGCGAACGCGCCAGCGGCCCGGCATTGGCGGTTGCGATGCGTCCACCTTTGGTGACAGACAGCAAATAGCTCGTGATCTCGCGGCCGCGCTGGTGTTGCGCCATCAGGATCTCGGTAAGCTTCGCCGGCTCTCCGCCACCCTTGTGAACCACGGGAAAGATGTGCTGTTCCTCCAGCATCTTCTCATGGTAGTCCTCGCCAAAATCGCGGAACAAGACTCCAGCACGGTAGAGCGCGCTGGCGTCAAGCGAGGCGGAGTTGGCCCGGATCTTGGGGATACTTTCCGTGTACACCAGCAGCGCGCGACGAAGTACGCCGTGCTCGCGCATCAAATCTTCGGTTGCCGTGACCTCCGGCTCTTTCGCTTGGGGCCCGGCCGTAAGTACTGTCGGGGTGATGATGGTCGCGGCGGTAACCGTGGCGGCTCGGGCAATCAGGTCACGGCGAGTGAGTGGTTGGGCGCTTAGGGTCATAATGCCTCCCAGCGTCCATCATAAGCTCCCTTCGGTGCCCCTCCGGACACAGCGGTGTGTCGGAAATGGCCAACCCGAAACCCAAAATTCTTCTGACTACCTCGTGGCGATCATCAGGTTGACTGGTCCCGGTATGCGAACTCTCTTGATGGCGGTAAAGCCCGCGGCCTTCAACCACTCTTCATATTCCGGTTCGCTGTAGCTGGCTCCTGCCCGGGTGCCCACCAGCATGTTCAGCGAGAACAGCGTGCCGAAGCGGGGAGACGTCTTCTCCCGGTCGAGGACGAAGTCGGAAATGACGAGCCGCCCCTGCGGCGCGAGCGCAGCGTAAGCACGATCCAAGAGCTGCCGATTTTCTTCTGGCGAGAACATGTGGCAAATGGCCGAAAGCAGGATCAGGTCGTAGCCCGCCGGTTCCAGTGGGACGCTCAGCATGTCGCCGGCGCGAGTGCTGATGCGGTCGCTGAGTCCGGCCAAGCGAATGTGCTCCTGGGTGATTGGCACCACCTCCGGCAAGTCAACAATCTCGGAGTGCAACGCGGATGCGGCTTTGACAAACGCAATGGAGTACGCGCCCGAACCTCCGCCCAGATCGAGCATGCGTTTCTCGCCGTTCAATTCGACGGCCTGCGCCACGGCGCGCGCCCGTCCGCGAGCAGTGTGGTCCATAGCGGCGATAAACGAAATGACCCATCCATTGTCGCGGCCGGCCTCGACGGCGGTACCGCTCCGCACGGCATCTGTGAGCTTGGACCAGCGCCGCCACATATTCGCCACGTGCAGCTGCGCTGTGCGGGCGCTGTCGGGAGTGCCTTCCACCAGGAAACGCGCCGCGACCGGCGTATTGGTATAGATGTCGTCGCGCTTCTCCAGCAGCTTAAGACTCACCAGGACGTTGAGCAGCATTTCAGTGGAGCGTACAGCGGCCTGAATCTTAGCCGCAACCTGCTGAGCGGTGCCTCCCTTGCCGACTGCGGTGAACACATCGAGTTCCAGAGCCGTTAAAACGGCGCGACTTGGCATAAAGCCGCGAATCATGTCGTGGAGGTCATCCGGCAACACGCCGGCCGCGTCCTTGCCCTTCAACATGGAGAGATACCTGTTGCGATGGTCGAGAATCTCGCTCTTCATGCCGGCGTCGGGGATTCGCTCCAAGCGTGTGACCTTGTCTCCGGCCTTGAGATGCGACGATACGATCTCGGGCACGTCGTTTGGGGTGAGCTTTGCGTACCACGTACCTTCGGGATAAACGATCATCACCGGTCCGCTGTCACAAATCCCCAGACAGCCGCAACTCGAGACCTGAACATCGTCGGCCAGGCCTTGGCTACCAAGTTCGCGATGCAGAGCGTTTAGAACCTGGAATGAACCTGCCGCTGAGCAGCAGGGAACTCCTTCGGCTTTTTCCTGTGTGCAGACGAAGACATGATGAGAAAACGGCTCCACGGGGACCTCCAAAATCAGTAGTCAGTAGCCAGTACTCAGTGTTTAGTTACCGGAGCATTACAGTTCATCTTCACGCCGGCGAACGGACCAGGAAAGGGCGGGGCTCACAGCGCCCGGTGACGCGCTTCCCCCAGGGAGCTCGACAGCTAGGCAAATTCTTCCGCGTTCATCGTTTAGTCATTGCTTTGATCAATAATTCATCTTGACAGCGCACTAACTTGCACTATGATGTTTCAAACATTTGTTGGGGGATTTGTTTTGGGGAGCGCGATGCGACAGACGTTCACGTCCAGAGAGGTGGTGGCCCTGACGGGTATCAGCCCGCGCCAGCTTCAGTGGTGGGATGAGCGTCACATCGTGGTTCCGTCCCGCGATGGGCACAAGCGCGTCTATGGCTTGGACGACTTGGCCGAGGTGGCTGTGATTTGCGATCTGCGCAAACGTGGCTTCTCCCTGCAGAAGATTCGCCGGGTAATACGCTTCCTGCAAAAGGAGCTTGGCAAGCGCCTGGTGGAGACGGTTACCGCCGCGTCCGAATATCACCTACTGACCGATGGCCGGCATATTTATCTGGAAGATTCAGCTCGCGGGGTAGTTGACCTGTTGAAAAACGCCTGCCAGCCGATGTTATCGGTGTGCCTGAGCGACACCATCCAGCGGGTTCGCGCCGAGGTGCGCGGAGCGAGAAAGCACAACGGTTCCGTTCGTCATCTAATGGTACGACGTCATAAGGCTTCTTGAACGGTCCTGAAGGAGGGCACATGATCGGAGAACTGAGCGTCCTGAGCGAGTGGATCCCCGAACAGATGGAGCCTGGAACCATCTTTGTGCTGGAAAACGCCGGCGAGGTGGGCGAAAAGGAAGATCCCTATTGGGCTGTGCTGTCGTGTCCCAAATGCGGGCAGCTTGGACTAGTCACGCGCAAACAGATCGCGGGCTTGCTGACGGTTATTTGCGGATCCGAGAGATGCTCAGCCCAGTTCTTCATCCGGGATGAAGAAATTGTGCAGCGCAAGCCGAGTTAGAAACTACGGCTGGCACCTCGATGAGTCGCTTCTTGGTGCCGAATCGGCATTTGGCAGAGAAGGGTTCGCGCTTCTCCTCAGCGGCTTCATGGGGCGAGCCTCCTTCAAGATTGTTCGGCACTTGAACCCGCAAACATAGCTGTCCCGAACGATTGGGATCACAAAGTCGCGCCCGGACTGCGCTACAAAGGGTTCTGCTCTCAGCAATGGCCAATTCCTTTCCATCAGAATTTTTCTTGACAGCACTAGGCTTTGCTCGCAAGATTAGCCCAGTAACTGGGCCACGAAAACGTTCATTAAGTACCCTCGTGAAACGCGGTTGAGCTTTTCGTTTCCCCTTTCCACGTAGTGCCCGCTGGTTTGAGTCGTCGGTCAGGCATCGCACACTTCGCAGGTGTAAACGGAGTCGTCTCTTCGAAGCTGGTAGTGGGGAACTGCAAACCTGAGCAGCTCTCACCTAGCTGTCCAGTTCTCCGTACCTGCCTGCTTCTCTTATGGAGAATAGAAGGGAGTACTTCAATGAGCGGAGACGAGAACTGCGTATCTCATTTCTTCGAAGGGGACAACCACTCTGCCGGAAAAAGCTCGAAAGGCCTAGATCGAAGGAAATTTCTGGGGCAAGCAGGGGCCGCGGCAACCATCGCTGCCGGCGCCCTAGCCGCGCCATCGGGCGCTTTCGGGCAATCTAGCGACTCCGGCGCTTTCGGCCAGTCCAGCAGTTCCGGAGGCTCTGGACGTGTGCCGCCTCCGGGTGGCGTTACTAACAACCGCGTTCTGCAATCGTTTACAAACCGAGTGCTCGCTGCCACTCAGGAATCCCTGATTCCCGTTCCTCTACACACCACGAACGGCGACGAGACGCGTTATCCCGACAAATCCGGCACATATTCTAAGGGCCTTCTTCAGGACGGCCCCGGTCGGGTAAATTTGAATGCGTTCCAGTCTCTTAAAACGGCCTTGGCCAGCGGCCGGCCCTCTGACTTTGAAAGAATCATTATCGGCGGCACGCGCACCCAGAATGGCCCGCAAGGCGCCTTGGCTTTCGGCCTGGAGGGTACCGATGCCGTGCAGTTCGGCAATGCAACATCGCCGGCGAACCAGGAGAACATCGTGATTGTCCCTCCTCCTCCTGCCGTCGCCAGTGCGGCTTATGGAACGGAGTTGGTGGAGATGTACTGGGCATCGCTGTTGCGCGACGTCGCCTTCACCGACTATGCGAGCAATCCCATCGCCGCCTCGGCGGCACAGGAACTGTCGGGCATGTCGTCCTACGCCGGCCCTAGGGACAGCCACGGACAGGTTACGCCGAATCTCCTCTTCCGCGGGCCATTTCCAGGCGAGACCATTGGTCCCTATATCTCGCAGTTGTTCATTACGCCAACTTCCATGGGCCAGCAAGGGATGAGTCAGCAGATGACCACCTATCTGCCGAACATCGACTACATGACTGATCTCACCACATGGGAGGAAGTCCAAAACGGCATTGACACCGGTCTGCGCAATCAAACGGATTCGAAGTTGCGATTCCTGCACGACGGACGCGGTCTCGCTGCATTTACCCACATAGACGTCCTCTATCAGGAATACTTCACCGCACTGTTGGTTCTGAATACTCTTGGTGCGCCGCTCAACCCTGGAAATCCGTATGTCCATTCCAGAACGCAGAACGGCTTCAGCACCTTCGGTCAACCGGACTTTGCGGCTTCGGTGGGAGAGGTTGCCGCCCGGGCGCTCGACGTGGTCTGGTGGCACAAATGGATTGTCCACCTCCGCCATCGTCCCGAGTCTGGCGGTGGAATCGTGCATCTCATCGAAACCGGCCAGGGCGGCACGATCGACGCTCACGTGAATAGTAATGTTCTGAACTCTCACGCCCTCCAGCAGAGCTTCAGCAAATACGGTACGTATCTTCTCTCGCAAGCATTTCCCGAGGGTTCGCCGACCCATCCTGCTTACCCCACGGGCCACGGTACGGTTGCGGGTGCTTGCATCACCATGCTGAAATTCTTCTTCGATGGTAGTTTCGTGATACCTAACCCCTTGGTACCGACCAGCGATGGTCTGTCGCTTGTGCCTTACACCGGTGGCGATGCGGGCCAGATCACGGTCAATGGCGAATTGAACAAGCTGGGGCACAACGTCAGCTTCGCTCACGGCATCCACGCCGGCATTCACTGGCGCAGCGATACCGATTTCTCCTTGATCCTTGGCGAAGCCCTGGCGATCAGCATCCTCCAGGATAGGGCGCAGACCTATAACGAAAAGTTCACCGTCCACTTCACCAAGTTTGACGGAACGGTTGCGACCATCTCCAACCAGTGATGTCGGTTCACGGGGCGGCGCTGTGGAGCGACCGCCCCCGTGCTCGTAACCGAACCCAACACTTGTCATCCCAACCGCAGCGCAGCGCAGCGGAGGGATCTGCGGTTCTCGTCTGGTCAGCTCTGTCATCTCGCTTCCTTGCGTGCTCCTCGACTGGCTACTGGCCACTGACCACCGACAACTGACTACTGGCCAACTATCCACTAGCCACTATCCACTAATCGCTATCCGCTGCTTGATCTCTCCGGACGGGGCGTTGGACGGCCGCTTTCTCTCCGGCTGTGCGGGGTGCCCCGTTCTAGCCCTCGTTTGGCTAGGGCGGGGCCTTTCGGATTGCGCACTACTCGCCTCCATCAGCCTCAGGTTGGCCGCCGCGCCGTGCAAGGCCGACAGAATCATCCTCGCCCGCCACTCCTCCATCCGATGTTGCGAAACACCGTAGATGAACTGCATGAACCCAATCTGTACTGCGGCCGCATCCTCCAGATACGGAAACTCGAATGCGTCGTAAGGGTCGTTCTCTTTCCGCCCCGGATTATCCAGGAAGACGAACAGGTTGTTCTTAGGTACGGTCTTGCGCACCTTCGAGTGGTAATAGCAAAACTTCTGATCGCGTAAGACGGGCGAGCCGCAGCTCGTGCCGCTCGGTTTGATGTGCTCGCAGATTGCCAGCGAGCACCCGGCCTCGTCGCCAGTCGAAAGACTTGGCGTTTCCTCTTGGCCGCCAGCCAGACTTTCCGGCGTAACATCCTCAATAGTTGTGAAACCCATATGTGCTACCCCCTCCCCCCTCCAGTAAAGTATTTATTATGAATACTTTGCTTGCAAAGTATTCACTGCATTAGAGTTACTGTCATCCATAAGTCACCTGTTTTGAATACCTTGAGCGTACCATCGCAAACTATTCATTCCAGGCGGCTTGCAGGCAAAGTATTGCGGAATAAGGACTTGCATGATTGACTCCTTAACAGCAGCGTCTTCCTAGCCCCAAACCCCTAGCCCCAAGTCCCTAGCCCCTAGCCCCTGGCCCCTAGCCCCTGCCTTTAGACACAAATGGGCAGGAGCGCCGGGCGCGGCGGTTCCTGCCCTACACCGAAAGTATGTTTCTGCCCGCCACCGCGGTCAAGTTACGAAAGTACCATTTGCGCCTCCTATTTTGCTCCGAGTGCCAGAATGGGAATGACGCTGATCTACCAAGGCCTGAACGTTGAGGGCTGAATGCTCACGGCTGGGTGCAGACGGCTGAGTGCTTGAACGATCCACTATCCACTAACCATTATCCACTGCGTTACGGGACGAAAGATGATAGCCCACCGTTTCAACGGTGGGTGAAGTAGAAAAAAAGATCGAGTCCCCCGGGGACGCCACGCGACTAATGGACGACGATAACCTACGGTCAGAGGTTTGCTCTCTTAGTCAAACGAATGCCCAGACTCTTTTGCGGCTGGTTTGCAAGGATGGCAGTTCCCACGATTACCTCGTCCTGCACATTTCCCGAGAAATGCATCTCGTAGTCACCTGCGATCCCAAGGACACTCTGAATAGCCGCGTCGAAATTGTGAACGGCGACACGTGCTTTGAGTAACCGTTCGTATGTTTCGTAAGTGCCGATCCAAGTAAATCCGCTGTCCCCTCCGAACACCTTCCCTTTTATGAAAACGACAACACCACCACTGGTGACGGGCGGCGTCTGAATCTGAAGAATCCAGAATCCTTCAACCATGCGAGTCGCTCCTCATTCCGCTACAATAGCGCGGTTCATCGTTGTAGTATTGTAAACGCGTCCTCAACATATATGTTTCTTGGAATCAAGCTTGAAGCGTGGCTGACAATCATAGCCATTATCGTTGGCCCTCTGCTCGCCTTTGAGGTGCAACGTCAGAGGGACAATCGACGCGAACGCCGCAGCAGGAAACTGGAAATCTTTCGCAGGCTGATGCTGACACTTAAGGTTCCGATGGCACCGGTTCACGTCGATGCCATTAATAGCATTCAAGTGGAGTTTTATTCTAAGAAGGGACAAGACAGGAAGGTGCTCGATGCCTGGCGAATTTATACTTCCCACTTGAACCAGCGTCACACGCAGGTAGATGAACTTGCGCGCTGGGGCGAAAAAAAATTTGACTTGCTTGTAGATCTCTTGTATCTGATGGCGCAGAGTCTCGGATATAAGGACATTGACAAGGCTGCCATTCGGGACGACATTTATGTGCCGCAAGGCTACGCAGACAGGGAATCGGAAGACCAGCAAATGCGGAAGGCATTCTTGGAAGTTCTGAGTGCGCAACGTCCGCTCACCGTGACAATGCTCGGTCCTGTCCAAATGGCAGAGCCGATGAAGCCAGTCGAAGAAATTGCTTTCCCTCAACCAGCACAGCCTGCGCTGCCGTCTGGAGGGCGATCGGTGCCCCCTACGACTCCGCCGAATGCCGCAGAATGATGTCTTCCGAGTTGTAGAACCAACGAGTTAATTTTGAACCGCCTAAGCCGCGCCAAGCGGACGCGAGGGTAGAGTTTGCTACGGGCCGAGCCCTAACTTAAAGTAAGAGCCGATCCCGCTAGCTTCGAAGGTCGGGTCGGCAAACAATTCTTCCAGAGACAATTCCAGTTAGGCTCGTCCTTTGCGAACCCTACAATCGCCACCGAGCCGACGTGTTCGGGGTTGTTCGGACAAAAATGGATGTTGCGGCTATTACCTTCGATTTGCCGATCACGGATGTCGACGTACCCTTGGGAAGGGGCAAAGTGCCGCACGCAGTCCCCTTCTTTACAGCGGAAGAATCCCTTCTTCCACTTGTCGGTAGGCGGAACTTCCATCAGATACTCGACATATTCCATCTCTGTGTGATGAACGTCACAGAAGACGGGGTGGATAAGATCGCTCGTATTCATACTCTAGATTATAAGCGAAAAAATGGCGAACACCTCGACTGACCGGAGACGGTCAAATAGCGTGTGAGCGCGAAAAGGACTCGTCAGTGCCCAGTTGCTGGTTGTCAGCGACGGCGGCGTCGCCCCGGTCTGTCCACAATCAACGATTCCGTTTGACCCGCTGCGAGCCATCGCATAGAGTGTCGGCTTCAAACCACCCCAGCGAGCGCAAAGTCACCCCAGCAGACGCAAAGAACGTCGTCTGGTGTGGACACCGGCAAATCCGGCGCCCGTTGCGGGGCCCGGTAAGATCATCCCTAGCATCCCGGAAGCAAGCGAGGTCACGCGGCAATGGCGAACCCTGAACATCTCAAAATCCTCAAGCAAGGCGTCAAGCAATGGAATAAGTGGAGACAAGAGCATCCTGACGCGCCTCCGGACCTGAGCGAAGCGAACCTTGAAGAGTTCCTTGTCATCCCTGGTTCGTCAGGAGGGAGTAAAGTGGAAAGGCCGAACTATAGCGGAGCGGACTTCCGCGGGGCGAGCCTCTACCGGGCGAACCTTCGCGGAGCAAGCCTGCGCGAAGCGGACTTCAGGGACGCGGCCCTCGGCGACGCCGACCTCAGCGTGGCGGACTTCAGCGCAGCTAACCTTCACGGAGCGCGACTCTACGCGACGAATCTACGTGGAGCGATCCTTCGTCGGGCGAACCTCACGGGGGCGAACCTGCGCTGGGCAAACCTTGATGGGGCAAACCTCGACATGGCAGACTTCACTGAGGCTATGGCATCGGGAACATACTTCGCTGACGTCGATTTGAGTGCCGCCAAGGGTCTCGAAACCGTCGTCCACAACGGGCCGTCCACGATCGGCATTGACACCATCTACAAATCGCACGGCCGGATTCCCGAGGTATTCCTGCGCGGCTGTGGCGTTCCAGACGAGTTCATTGCCTACATCGGGTCGATGGTGGGGCGGCCCATCGAGTTCTACTCCTGCTTCATCAGCTACTCGACCAAGGACCAGGAATTCGCCCTGCGGCTCCATGCCGACCTGCAAGCCAAAGGCGTGCGCTGCTGGTTTGCGCCCGAGGAAATGAAGGGTGGCCGCAAGCTGCATGAGCAAATCGACGAGGCCATCCGCCTGCATGACAAGTTGCTGCTGATCCTCTCCGAGCACAGCATGAGCAGTAACTGGGTCAAAACCGAAATTGCCAATGCGCGCAAGCGGGAGGCGCAGGAATGCAAGCAGTTATTGTTTCCCATCACGCTGGTCCCGTTTGAGGCGATCAAGCAATGGAAATTGTTCGATGCCGACATCGGCATTGACTCGGCCCGCGAGATCCGCCAATACTTCATCCCCGACTTCAGCAACTGGAGGGACCACGATTCGTATCAGACGGCGTTTCAGCGCCTGGTGAAGGATTTGAAGGCAGGGGCTGCGGGGTAGGGCGATTCTCGTTTTAGTGTATCGCGTTTCGGTGGTAGAGCAGGCCTTTAGGCCTGCATCGAACGGCGGCGGACAAAGCATTAGGGCGCTGAGCTCTATGAGCTCACCGCCCTAACCGGCACAATCATGCAGTCGGCGAAACGGGCCTGAAGGTCCGCTCTATCCGGACACAGCAAAAACAAAAACTGACGTAGCTCTTGGCAGACGGCTGATAGCTGACGGCTGTCAGCCTGCACTTACGCGCGGTTCAGCATCATCAGCGCGAACAGCAACGGAAGGTAGATCACCGAAGCTTGCAACACGTGACGTGCACGCAGCTTCGACGCGGGAGCGGCGGGTGTGAGCTTCATGGTCCACATGCGCGCGCTGAACCACAACATCGCGCCACTGAGCAGCAGCGCGCCCGCGAAGTAGGTCCAGCCCGCCATCCCCATTAACGTTGGTGCCAGCGACACGGGAACCAGCGCCAGCGCATACATCACAATGGCGAATGCGGTCGAGCGGCCGTCACTCTCCACGACCGGCAACATGCGGATGCGCGCGTTCTCGTAGTCTTCGCGGTAAAGCCACGCGATGGAATGAAAATGCGGGAACTGCCAGAAAAACAGGATCGCGAACAGCACGAGCGCTTCGCCATCGAGACGGCCGCGAATGGCGGTCCAGCCCAGCACCGGAGGCATGGCTCCGGGAAAGGCGCCGAGAAACGTGCATATCGGATGTACGCGCTTCATCGGCGTGTACACCGTGAGGTACACAACCGAGGTGAGCGCCGTCAGCACCGCGGTGAGCCAGTTCGTGGTCACCCACAGATAGAGCACGCCGCCGATGGTCATGCCGAATGCGACCGCGGACGCATGCATCAGGCTCATGCTGCCGGTGACCAGAGGACGTTGCGAGGTGCGGCGCATCAGCGCATCAAGATCGCGCTCCACCACTTCGTTGATTGCCGCGGTTCCGCCGCTGACCAGACCAATCCCGATGAGAGCGTGCAGCAACGTCCACGACATTGACGACACGCCCGCTTTGGCGGCTGCAAAGTAAGCGCCCGCCCATGCGGTCATTACAATCAGCGTGGTGACCCGTGCTTTGATGAGGACGGAATAGTCGCGAGCGAACGCGGAAAATCCTTCGCGTGGCACGGCCAGCGGCTGCGTGGCGCTGCTCATGCGTGGACGGCCTTTCGTGGTGCGGACTGGAGTGCCGCTTCCGTAGCGTGGACGTTGATCATACGTCGCGCCTGGATGGCCAGCACCACGACCGTAGCCAGAACCAGCGCACCGCCAGCCACGTGAGACACGGTGGAAACTACCATGACCTGCAACGGCTGCACCGCATCGTGTCCCCACCGGAGACGAGTGAGATACGCGCAGAATCCGAGTCCCAACTGGACCATCAACAGCGCCAGTAGCAGTTGTGCGGGCTTGCGCAGGTGATCGATCTTGCCGTAGCACGTCAGCACGCGAACTACTGTCCAACAGACCACCGCAGTCACGACGCACGCGCCGATCAAATGCGGCAGAAGTTTCATGCCAAAGTGACGGAAGGCGGCGCCCAGGATCAACTGCACCCACACGCAAGCAGCGGCCCATGCCGCCAGAGTAGGAGTGCTGGGTGTGAGATCGCGTTCGGGAAGCGGTTCCTCGTCCTGCAGCCAACTGCGGCCGGTGAACAAGGCCATCGCAATTACGATGCAGAAAATCATCTGCCCCAGCGTGGCATGTGCTGTCGAGATTGACCACGGCAGGAAATTCAACACCGTGACGCCGCCGAGAATCCCTTGTCCGATGACAGCCGCCAGCGCCGTCCAGCCCAGCACGCGCATCCACTTGCGCTTTTCGACGCGCTGCGTCCACACCGCCATTACGATGATGAGCAGGCCGATGAACTCGGCGATCATGCGGTGAGTATGTTCGTACTTCACGCCGCCGACCATAGGCGGAAGTTTGTAAAGGGAACCGAAGGAAGTAGGCCAATCGGGGACCGACAAGCCGGCATCATTGCTGGTTACTAAGGCGCCGGCTACGATTAATAGAAAAGTGGCCCAAGCCAAAAATACTGCGAAACGATGGTGCGCCGGATTGTAACTAATAAGGCCAGGTCGCGAGGTCAGAACAAGCTCCTGTTAAACGTTACGGCCGCGCCAAGCGAGCGATAGGCTTGCTTGCCAGGCAATGTTCATATCGAGTTCAGTAGGAGATGCGACTAAAAATTGCGGCGAACGCCCTTATCCCCATGCGACGCTCGTGGCGACATTGTACCAAACCGGCGCTGGTAAGCGGCTGCAATCGATGTAAGAGTCTTCTGAATCGCTCGAGCGATCAAAGCTGCAAGACTGTAGCAGCGTCTAATAGAATCGTAGGCAGCCCTTTACTGCCGGGAGTTTTCTCGTGCGTATTTTTCTGTTTGCTCTCGTGCTGTTGTTCAACGCGCTAACGCAGCAGCGCATCTCCGAAGCTGCCAGCAGCCGCTCACAGATCATCGTGCTTTCTCATGTCCGACTGATCGACGGCACGGGGCGTCCGGCGGTCGAGAATGCCAGCATCACAATCCGAGATGGAAAAATTACCGCCATCACAGCTGGTAACGGTCCAAAGATCCCGCCTGGCGCGCGCACGCTCGACTACTCCGGCAAGACCATCATTCCCGGGCTGATCAATGCTCATGGACATCTCGCGCTCGTATGCGGTGCGCAGAATTCAGCTACCTGCTATACCAAGGACAACGTTATCGCCGAGTTGCGCCAGTACGAACGCTATGGTGTGACCAGCATGTTGTCGCTGGGCGTCAATCGCGATCTGATCTATGAAGTTCGTGCTGAACAACGAGCCGGCCAGTTGGACGGTGCGACCGTTTACAGTGGCGACCGTGGTATCGGAGTGCCAGATGGCGCACCGCCATTGCCGCACGCTCCCGACCAACTCTACCAGCCGAAGACGCCTCAGGAGGCGCTTGCCGACGTCGACGCCATGGCTTCACGCCACGCCGACATGGTCAAGATCTGGGTGGACAACTTGCATGGCACAAAGCCGGCAATGGATCCTGCAATTTACCGCGCTGTGATCGATCAAGCTCACCGTGACGGGCTACGTGTGGCCGCGCATGTCTACTACTTGGCGGATGCCAAGTCACTCGTCGCCGACGGTGTAGATGTTCTGGCGCATAGTGTCCGTGATCAAACGCTGGACCAGGATTTAATGACTGCTATGAAGCAGCGCGGCGTGTTTTACATTCCGACACTCACGGTGGATGAATCCTTCTTCGCGTTCGTTGAGCATCCGGAATGGAAGAGCGATCCATTCCTGCAGGCAGGCACAAGCCCCGAACTGCTAGACATGCTCACCAACGATGCGGCGCGGCAGAAAGTCGAGCACGATCCAAGTCTGGCGCTGCACAAGCGCGATTTCGCCAACGATCAGAAGAACCTTAAGCTAGCTTACGATGCCGGCGTGAAGGTCGGATTCGGTACGGATTCTGGCGCCATTCCGTCGCGTATCCCCGGCTTCGCCGAGCATCATGAGTTGGAGATGATGGTGGCAGCCGGGCTGACACCGATGCAGGCCATCATGTGCGCGACCAAAACTAACGCAGAACTTCTCCGCATCGACCGGACGACCGGAACCTTGACCGTGGGGAGGCAGGCGGACTTGATCGTGCTGGACGGCAGTCCGCTGGACGACATCCGCAACACACGGAAGATAGTGGCGGTCTGGCACGGTGGCAGGGAAGTGGCGCCGATCGTTGCCACAAAGTAGAATCGGGATTACGGCAGTTTAAGAATTACTGTAGTCGAGCGAGCACGGGTAGTGCGGCGCTTCAGCGCCGCATTCCCGCTCGTCCTTAATGTCCGAGCCGGCTTCAGCCGGCGGCACTCGGTGCAATTCGACTCCAGCAATACCTAAATGCTCCAGTCGAAGGCTATGTAAGTCAAATCGAACCGCAAACTACAATGGCCACAGGAGTGACCACATGAAGATAAGCACGGTGCGTGAATTCCGCGACAATGCTACCGGCCTGCTGCGCTCCAGGACCCAATTCTGGTCACCCGTCGTGGCCGTCTAGCAGGCATCTTCTTCCCGCGTCCGGAAGGGACACTTCCGCTTGAACTGAAACGTGAAATGTTTGCTTTGCTGAGCTCAGAGATCTCGCGCCAGATCAAAAAGCGTGGAGTCAACGAGGAGAAGATTGTGGCTGATTTCCACCTCCGGCGGAAGAGCAAACGTGAAACTGGCCACCGTCGCACACGTCCTTCTTCGGCTGTCCTGGGTGGACACGCCAAAAGAGATGATATACAGGTTAGCTAGATGGGCGAAGCCAAAGCCGATTATTAGAATAGCGTAATTCGGTTACAATTGGCGAATTCGAGGTGTCCAAAAAGACATGCGCAGGCTGGCGATTTCGGTGCTGATGGGTTCTGCGATTGTCTTCGCATATGGCTGGACGAATTTTCGTATTCGCTGTCTAGAAGCTCCCACCGTTCATGCTCAGCAACAGGAATTGCAGGAAAGGGGCTTGCCGCCACCACTTTCGCCGAGGCAAACGCCTCCTACGAAGGCGCCTCCATTTGCTGGGCTCGGTGATATCCAATCCCGCTGGGACTACTCTGACCTCGTTTGTACGGGAACGGCAGAAGCGCCTGTGCCCACTGGCGTGGTGGAGAGTCTCGGCGGGAGTGATCGTGATCAACTGGCAAGCTGGGTGAGCTTAGAGAACTGCTTCAAGGGCGGCATTCCCGCTGCGGCAATAAGCGTGCTGGGAGACCGCGTCTTTTCACAGAAGGAAACTACGACAGGCTACGTCTACGCTGGACCGCCAACAGGTTTCCTCGTTAAAGGGCGTAATCTACTATTCCTGCGCGCGACTAAGGGTACTGACACTTGGCGCGTTACCGTCCCCGTCTATGCGATCTGCATTCCGCTAGCCGATAGCGCGCCGACTTATTCGTCCAGCAGGTCCGCTGAATCGATTCGTCACGCACTAGTTGCAGAATTTGAGTCTGCGATTGAGCAGGGCAAGATTGGATTCGCAGATGGACTGCAGCTGTCAACGCCCGACGATGTCGCGAGGCAATATCTACCTTACATTTGGCAGGTGCTGGGTCGAGAGCAGGGCATGCGGGAATTCAGGCAATTGATGACGCATTCTCTAGAGATTGTCCGACGTGAGATTGCCATGGCCATGCTACGCGAAGGGAACCAGGAAGGCGAAGCGGAAACGCTTGCGCTACTGGAGGACAAGACCGCCGTTGCGTGGAAGCGCGAGAACGCCGCACTAGCTCTTTGGAATGCGACCTCGACTCGGGCCACGCAAGCACTGGAACGTGTCGCGAACGAGCCTGGGCCAGACGAATTGCGTCATGCCGCCCAGGATTCGCTTTCGCGAATGAATCACTAAGCGCACCGCCTCCCACTACAATTCCACTTCCTGCAATTCCAGCTTAGGCGGCGGAATGGTGTGCAGCGCGTCGATCATGGCGTCAGCAAATTCGCTGGTTCCGGCGGTGCCACCTACGTCGCGAGTGATGTGTTGTTTCTCGGTGTAAACCTTCTCCAGCGCCAGGCGGATGTGGTTGGCGGCGGTCTCTTCGCCGAGGTGACGAAGCATGAGAACGCCGGAGCGCAATACCGCCGTCGGGTTCGCTATGTCCTGGCCCGCTATGTCGGGCGCCGAGCCATGCACCGCTTCGAAAATGGCGCACTCGTGTCCGAAGTTCGCCCCAGGCACTAGACCCAGTCCGCCGACGAACGCTGCACACAGGTCAGAGATGATGTCCCCGTAAAGATTTTCCAGCAGCAAAATATCGTACTGGTAGGGGTTCATGACCAACTGCATGCAAGTGTTGTCCACAATGTGTTCGCCGTAGGTGATCTCGGGATAATCCTTCGACACGTCACGCGAGCAGCGGATAAACAGGCCATCCGATAGCTTCATAATGTTGGCTTTATGGATCGCTTGGATCTTCTTGCGGTGCACCCGCCGCGCGTACGCGAAAGCGAACTTCGCAATGCGGGTCGAAGCCTTCTCGGTAATAATCTTCAGGCTCTCCACCACGCCCGGTACCACCTCGTGCTCAATGCCGGAGTACAGCCCCTCGGTGTTCTCGCGAATCACGACCAGATCGACGCCGGGATAGCGCGTCGGTACGGCTGGTAGATTGCGAATGGGCCGGAAGTTGGCGAACAGTTCAAACCGTCGGCGGAGCGCGACGTTGATGCTGGAGAAGCCGCCGCCGATAGGCGTCGTCACCGGGCCTTTCAGCCCAACATGTGTCCGCTCAATCGATTCGGTGAGTTCTTTGGGAATGTATTCTTTGTACTTTTCGAAGGCCTCGGCGCCGGCGGCAAAGCTTTCCCATTCAAACTTGACGCCGGTCGCTTCCAGGATGCGAACGGTGGCGTTCACGACCTCGGGGCCGATACCATCGCCCGGTATTAACGTGACCTTATACGACATTCGTTCCCATTTGACTGCCGGAATCAGTCTCCGGACTTGGTTTTCGCGGGTGCGCTTTCCTTGGTGTCTAGCAAGTCCTTCAACTCAGCCATGAATTCGTGCACATCTTTAAAATCCAGATAGACCGAGGCGAACCGCACATAGGCAACTTTATCGATGCGCTTCAGGCGGTTCATAATCAGTTCGCCAACCTCGCTGGTCTTGCGCTCGCGATCGGGCGAGTCCACCACAAAGCCCTCGGCGTCATTGACGATTTGCTCCAGTTTGCTCATGGACACAGGTCGCTTCTCGCAGGCGCGCAGCAGCCCGTTCAATACCTTTTGGCGCTCGAACTTTTCGCGCCGGCCGTCTTTCTTAACCACCATGTAAGGGATCTCGTCGATCCGCTCATAAGTAGTGAAGCGCCTCTCGCATTTCAGACACTCGCGGCGGCGGCGAATGGATTCGCCTTCCTTGCTTTCGCGCGAATCCACCACTTTGTCGTTTTCAAAGCCGCAGAATGGACACTTCATGGGTGAGAGAAGACGCAGGCAGACAGCCTGCGCTTCGATTGTAACAGGGGATCTGAGGCTTGCTACGGTGAAGCAGGCGTACCTATAGAGGTTTTCTCTTTTGAGTCGAACGCCGACCACCGGTAGCTTTCGGCCTGTATTGGAGGCCCCAGACGCACAAAAGCTGCTTACAACCGGAATCAAATCTCGCCCTGAAATCCACTAGCTCAAACGCAGGGAGAGTCCAAGAGAGACGCGAGTATTTACACGACTTATAGAGCAGCGGAATGATTCTTCTGTTGTACCGGTCTTCGTCCAATGCAAACAACAGCTCGCGCTTGACCCACTGAGACCGAACCGCATCAGGCGTCAAGACTACGAGGAACCAATTACATTCCTCCAATGCCCGTCCAATTTCATCATGCCATTGCTTTGCGCCCTTGATATGCGTCGCGCTGTACCAGTATGAAATCCGATTGCTCTCGAGGATTCTAACAAGTCGCAAGACGAACGCACGATCTTTGCTGGAATGCGAGAGAAAGATTTTTCTCTTTACGGGCTGTCGTTTCAGCATTATGCGAAGCTCACGCGACCTGCTTTAGGGAGTTCGCTATGGCGTCGCTTACCTTGGCTGCGCCGGCGTTCGCATTGAGGATCTTAAATTTGCTGAGAATCCAGGGTACGGAAGGGGTTTCTTGCACCATGACCGGGAATATTCGTTGCTCATAGCTGAGATCCCCTAGCGCATACTGAATCTCGCTACGCACGAACTTGGATCGCATGGACTCAGGCGAGATCAGCACGACCAGTGCTTTGGACTTCTTCAAAGCTTCTCCGATGTTGGACCAGACATTGTCGCCAGGCAGAATCTCTTGCTCGTCACTCCAAACATCGAGACCTCGCCGCGTAAGCTCTTGCGAAAGAGCTTTCGCGAAAGCCCGGTCTGCTTGCGCGTAACTGAGAAACACCCGCACTGACCTGCTCCTCCTAAAATTGCATTCTAGCATCGCCATCCAACGCCACAGTTGAGACTTCCAGCGGCATGGCTGCGGAGCTTGTTGCTATGCTTGCACTATGCCAGGCAGGCGACGAGGTCGTCTTCGTGCTCGGGCACTTCATGGAACGTGAGAAGTGCAGGCAGACGGCCTGCGGTTCGATTGTAACAGGCAGATCAGGCGATCCACCCGCCACCTACAACCGCGTCCCCATCGTAAAACACCACAGCCTGACCGGGCGTGATGGCGCGCTGCGGTTCGTCGAAGGTTGCCAGCACCTCGTTGTCGCCGATTTTCCCGAGCACCGCAGCCGCGGCTTCATGGCGGTGACGAATCTTGGCCTGCACGCGCATGGGTTCGCGCAGATCGTCAATCGCGATCCAGTTCAAGCGCCGCGCGCGCAGCTCGGGCGAGAACAACTCGTCGCCGCTGCCCACCACGACCTGGTGCTTGTCTCCGCGAATCTCCAACACGTATAGCGGCGCGCCCGTGGCTACGCCAAGTCCCTTGCGCTGGCCCACCGTGAAGTTGTGAATGCCGTGGTGGGTGCCAACCACCTCGCCGGTGGTGGTGACCAGTTCGCCCGCGGTATCCGGAAACTCTTCGCCCTGCTCGGCAAGGTAGGCGTCGAGAAATATCTTGTAGTCGCCGCCGGGAATGAAGCAGATCTCCTGCGAGTCGGGCTTTTCGAACAGGCGCAATCCCGCACGCTTTGCCTCCTCACGTACCTCGGGCTTGCGCATCTCGCCGAGCGGAAACAGGGAACGGCTCAACTGCTCCTGCGTCAGACCAAAGAGAAAATAGGTCTGGTCCTTGGCATGGTCGGCGGGGCGCTTCAGCACCCAGCGGCCCGTACGCTCGTCGAACTCATTGCGCGCGTAATGGCCGGTCGCCAGCAGTTCGGCGCCAATCTGCCTCGCGGTGATCAGCAGCTGATCAAACTTCAGATGGTTATTACATAGGCTGCACGGGATGGGTGTGCGCCCGGAAAGATACTCCGCGACAAACGGACGCACCACGTCTTCCTCAAAGCGCTGTTCCTGATTGACGACGTAGTACGGAATGCCAAGCGCCTCGGCCACACGGCGCGCGTCGTAGACATCGTCGATGGAGCAGCAGCGCCCCTGCACCGATTCGGGCATGCCCTCGTGACCGGCCAGGCGGCGCTGGTTCCAGAGCTGCAGCGTGAGCCCGACGACGTTGTATCCCTGCTCGCACAGCAATGCCGCGACGGCAGAGGAATCCACTCCTCCGGACATGGCCACGGCGATGGTCTGGTGCCGAGTAGTCAAAACTTAAATCACTCTGTATTAATAGCTTAGAGATAGAACCCTAAAGTTTATTCTAGCTGAGAGCTGACGCCTGATGGCTGACAGCTTTCTTCCAGACCGGGCTGATCTCCCTTAGCCGCGCAACCACCTCGGGAACCAGCGACAGCGCGAAATTGACATCGGCCTGCGTGTTCTGCTTTCCCAGACTGAAACGGATGCTGGCGCGCGCCCGGTCGGGCGAGAGTCCCATCGCGGTCAAAACATGCGACGGCTCAATTGCGCCGGAGGAACACGCCGCTCCCGTTGAAACCGACAGCCCCTTGAGATCGAGCGCGATTACCATGGCCTCGCCTTCGATGCAATCGAAATAAATGTTCGTCGTATTAGGCACACGCGGCGCACCGCCACTGTTAACGCCAATTTGTTCGACGGTCTCGACGATGCCACGTTCCAGCCGGTCTCGCAGTTCGGCCATTTGCCCGATGCTGCCGTCTGTAAACCCTCCGCGAGCAATCTCTGCTGCCTTCCCCAGCCCGACGATGCCCGGCAGGTTCTCCGTTCCGGCACGCCGCGAACGCTCATGGCGTCCACCGTACAGCATTGGTTGCAATAAGGTTCCCCTGCGTACGAACAAAGCACCGGCGCCTTGCGGCCCATGTATCTTATGCCCGGCAATGGTCAGCAGGTCGCAGCCAATCTCCTTCACGTCAAGCGGCACTTTCCCCGCGGCCTGCACTCCATCGGTGTGGAAGTACACATCAGCTTCGGCCGCAATCTTGCCAATCTCGTTCACCGGCTGCAGCACCCCAGTCTCGTTGTTCGCCAAGATGATGCTGATTAGCTTGGTGGTGGGACGCAGGGCTCGCCGCACATCGTTTGGGTCGACCAGTGCCCGTCCATCTACCGGCAAATAAGTAACGGCGCAACCCACCTCTTCGAGCCGCTTACACGCGTTCAACACCGCGTGATGTTCTACGCTAGAAGTGATAACGTGATCGCCCGGCTTTACTAAGCCCAACAGCGCCAGGTTGTCACCCTCGGTGCCGCCACCGGTGAAGACAATCTCCGCTGGGCGGCAGTTCAGCAACTCGGCAACCTGCTCGCGCGCGTGCTCGACGGCGGAACGCGCCTGCTGTCCCTGCTGATGGATGGACGACGCGTTTCCGAACTTCTCGAAGAAGTAGGGACGCATAGCGTCAAACACTTCAGGGAGAAGCGGGGTCGTGGCGTTGTTGTCGAGGTAGACCCGATGCATTTCTAGCTCTATTCTAACGTGTTAGTTAGATTCGGGGCGGGGAAGCGGGGATTCGGACAAGAGTCAGCCACTCCTCGGGTCTAGGGCCCAGCCAAACCGGGATTGCCATGAAGCCCACGTTCTTCCTATCAGCGTCTGACTTCCGAGGATGGTTGGCATCGAATCACGACCAGGTCCACGAGCTTTGGGTTGGGTTCTACAAGAAAAACTCGGGCAAGGTCGGTATTAGCTATTCGGAAGCCGTGGATGAAGCACTCTGTTTCGGCTGGATTGATGGAATAAAAAAGCGCGTGGATGAGGTCAGCTACACTCATCGTTTCACACCACGAAAGTCGAAAAGCTTTTGGAGTGCGGTGAACATCAAGCGCGTTGCCGAATTGAAGCAGCTTGGACGGATGGCGGCTCCCGGACTCCGGGCGTTTGCCTGGCGCGACGAGCAGAAAGCCATGCAGTATTCCTACGAGAGGAGCACCTGCGAACTCGGAAGTGTGCATGAGAAAAAGTTTCGGCGGAACCCCAAGGCCTGGCAGTTTTTTCAGGCCCAACCTCTTGGGTATCGACGTACGGCAAGCTGGTGGGTGATTAGCGCGAAGAGGGAAGAGACGCGTGACAAACGCCTGGCTACACTGATCGAAACCTCAGAGCAGGGGCGCAGACTCGATATGTTGGTCTCCCCAGGCAAGAAAAAGTCCGGCCTGAAGTAGTTGGCGATGGGTGACTTAAGTCTCAGTCAGCTATCTGGTTCCGTCCCTGCGACCTGCTGACGTCAACTTAGCTGCTGCCGGATTGCGACTTTCTAGAACCGTCCACGAGTTCGCCTCAAACTGCCTAAACTCGGATTCCAAATTCCATTGCAATCGCGCCTTCTCGCTGCCGTCGAGAAATTTCTGGCATGCTGCCGAGGCTTGTGTCGCACCTGCTCGCTCGCTTGCGCATTCTTTGACCACGATGAACGCTCTGCCGTCGCGCCACAGGCTGGCGCCGCCGATGAAGGCATGTTCCAAGCTTGTTCGCGCCATTTTCTTCAACTGCAGATAGCTGAGGTTCTGCTCCTCCGCGCCCTTCAGGTATTCGTGGGTCATGTCGGAGCGGGAGACGCCCTCGTCGTCAGTGGCGAGCGCCACCGGCACGCCAGCGCGCATGTACTCGCTTAGCGGATGCTGTGGCCCGCGCACGCCGAGTATGACGTCGTTGCTGGTGAGGCAGATTTCCACCATCACGTTACGATCAACCATTTCCTGCAGAAGCTCGAAGGGGCGACTCTCGTTCATCACATCAACGCCATGGCCAATGCGTTCGGCGTGCCCGGTCTCGACCGAATCGCGCACATGAAACTGCAAGTCCTCGGGAGGAACCAGGCCCTCGACCAGTTCGCCTGCGTGCAAGGCGATGTGCACATGCGGATAACGTTCGTGAAAGTAGTTGAGAATGCGCATGTGGAGAGGGAAGTCTCGCATGGGAACATACCAATCTTCTGCCATCACCAGATTCAGCCCAAGCACGTCGGGATCGGGAGGTGACCAGTTTGGGATCAGCCCCCGCCATCAGGAATCCTGAGAGGATCTCCGCGAAGACGATCTCTTTGGGTTTGCCGCGCGCGACCTGGAACAGGAAACGTTGCTTGATCTGGCAACCGGGATCGGCCTGGGGTACGCCACAGTTAAGGATCTTGTCGCGTGACGCCTCCGCCGCTCGGAGTTGCTGGCTTGCGTTCGCCAATATCTGTGCCAACCCGCCATCGAGCAGCTTCTGTTGCATCTGGCTGAAGTTATCGTTCCAGCCAACTGACTCAGCAAGCTTGTCGAGTTCCTTGCCGGTCGGCGTGAGCATCAACTCCTGATACACCTCGTGCTGTGATGCCGCACGAGCTGCGGTTTCGGCCAGCATTTTGCCTTCGGCGCCGTCGGTAGCTTGCCCAAACTTTCCAAAGGTGTCGAAGAAGTGGTCGTGTCCAGATTGGCCGGACAACTGCCAGTTGCGCATGGAATAGGCATCGATCATCGCTGCATAGAGGCCGGGGTCGCCGAAGGCGTTGCTGACCGGGATGGTGGAACCGCAAGGGCCGGCGCTCATCGTGAAGGTCTTCGCATCCACGCAGTCATTGCTGTCCGCACCCCACTGGATGAGAGATTCCGCGTAGATGGCGCCCGACAAGTGATTGTGCAGATCGCCTCCCTTGGGCATCTCGCGCAGGAAGGGAAGCAGCAGGTTGGGATCGTTGCGAATGCTTTCGAAATAGCGCTCGGTGCGGGCCTCATCGGAGTGGGAGACCGCAGGGCGATTGGCTGCGATTGCGGTCGCGGGTCCAATCAGCGCGGCGAGAAATGCAAGGTTCAGCAACAACCACTGGGGACGACGCTTCATGCGTACTCCTCAAAACGGGGCGAACGAAACTTCAGGAAATGGCAAGATAATAACAGTCGAGATGGCCCGGGCTTTCGTTTCGGCGATCCGTGAAGTTACAGAATCACTTTACCCAACTAGCCGAACGGATGCTCCAGCGAGGGGCTTTGGGGCGTGAATAGTTGGGCTCCGTCTTCCGTGATGTGCATGTCATCTTCCAGGCGAACCCCAAACTCACCGCGGATGTAGATGCCGGGTTCGTCGCTGAAGCACATGCGAGGCGCAAGCAAGAGCGTGTCACCGCGCACCAGGTATGGCCACTCATGGCCATCCATTCCGATGCCATGGCCGACGCGATGGGTGAAGTGCGCGTAATTGGGACCGAAGCCGGCGGTGTCAATCACCTTGCGCGCGGCGGCGTCCACCGATTGTGCTTCCACGCTGGGCTTGGCCGCTGCCAGCGCCGCCGACTGCGCTTGATGAACGACATCGAAAACCCGGCGCATCTTGTCGGCTGACGAGCCGGGGAGCTTACCCAGAACAAAGGTGCGGCTGATATCGGACGCGTAGCCTTGCACGCTGCAGCCGCCGTCGATCAGCAAGATAGTGCCTTCACGGATTACTTGTGGCGTAGCAGAGCCGTGCGGAAGCGCCGAATATTCTCCGACTTGGACGCTGGCGTCACCCTGGAATCCAAGCCGGGAATGCGCGGTCGCGACCAGCGCCGCAAAATCGTCCTGCGTCAGTCCGGGACGCAACGCCTCGTAAGCGGCCTTGTAAGCCGCCAGTGTTACTTGATTGGCCAGCAGCATGAGTGCCAGCTCGTGCTCGCTCTTGATCATGCGGCAGCCAGCGGTCACTGGAGTGGCGCTGCACAGCCTCAGTTGTGGCGCCGCCTGTGCCAGGCCCGCGCTGAAGACGTAGGGAACGCGCTCTTCCATCCCCAGGTTACCAGCCACGATGCCGCGCGAGCGCAAGCCTTGTGCGACCCGCTCATAAGGATTCTCGTCTTCCTGCCAGGTACGTATGTCGGTGTCGCGGTCGAACGGGCCTTTGACGATCTGCTCACGTGCACGATCTTCCTCAAATGCGGGGCAGACAAAAAACGGTGATTCTTTCTGCGGCAGCACCATGGCGAACAGCCGCTCGCTGTTGTACCAATGGATGCCGCTGAAGTAATCCAGCGAGGTACCGCCAACCAGGAAAATGGCATCAAGCTTGTTCTGTTGCATCAGCTGGCGAGCTCGTTCCAGGCGCTGGCGACGCTCATCCACGGTGATGGGCCGGGCCTCCGCGGCGCGCGATCGCAGCGCGGCGAGCGGAGGCGGCAGCGTGCCGGTCGATTCGACAGTATGGCGCTGCGCAAGGCCGGACACAGTGGCAGCACTCAACATGGCGGCGTTGGTCAGAAACTGTCTTCTGGAAGACATAGGGAGACTAACTTTGTATCACAGGCGCGGTAAAAAACTCTGCGTGTTATTCACAGGAGTGCGCTACTTGAAGGGAGAGCACTGCCACATTCACGATATTCTGGAACCGGCCTGGCGATGCTGGGCCTTGCCAGACGATGAACTCGTCGCCTCGCAAACTGACGCGCTGCCGGGCTCACATCTCAGTTGAGTTTCAGCCGGTGGGCGGGAGCTGCCACGATAAGAAGATGCAATATTACTCGCTTCTTAGACACTCGCGTCGAAGCACACGAGCTCCACCTGATTTCCTTCAGGATCGGTTACATAAAGCGAGCGCCAATGAACCCAGGCGTGTTCGGCGGTTTCGACTTGAAGCGCCAGGTCTTCCAGTCTCCTCTTCTCGCTTGCGAAGTCGGCGAGCCCTATCTCGAATGCGATATGGTCAATCGTCGAAGTCGCTGCATCGGTCCCGCGATAACCGGGGTCCTTTGAGCGGTCGAACAAGGCGAGCACTTGCGTATGGCCGGCGTAGCCATCGGCAATCTTGAAAAACGCGTAGCTTGGCGTCCTGGTCATCAGAGGCAGTCCGATGGCTTCTTCGTAGAACTTCTGCATGGCATCCAGATGGTTGACGCGGAGCGCAATCTCGCCCAGGCCGCGCACCGCCGGGACCTTCGGGTTCGTAGTTGATGCTGCCATTGTGGACCTCCCGAGGTTAGAAAGACCCCTCTTTGTGACACGACCGACAACTCGAGTTCCCTGATCTTCTGCCGAAGGACTGGGGACTAGTTTCACTCCGATGCAGCTACACTGCTCCAATTCCTTCAAACCAGGATCTCGTCATTCTAACTAAATCAGAATTTCCACTTTGATCTCGCTGCGGGTGGCCCAAGCTGCTCTGCTGGGCGCTTCTTGCCCGACAAAAAAGGGCAGGAACCAGCATCCTGCCCTGATCGCTACTACGGCTAAGCTGGTTAGGGATTGCAAACGAAGCCGTTCACAGCTATCTGGATCGGGTTGGTGCAGAGCGGCCCCAGCTTGGTTCGCGCATCCGGCAACGATATCATGGCTGCCGGACCCGCCTTGTGCTCTCCGTTGAACGGCGTGGGGTGAGTGGGATCGAAGCCGCAAGCGGCCGCGTCCTGGGGATTGTTGAACCAGAACCCCACGTGGAAGGTATTGGTAGGCGGCAATCCCACGGCTGGATCGAAGCCAAAGATCTGATCCAGCAGGATGGTCCTGATGGTGACGTCGGCTACACCGTTGTCGTCGGCCTGCACGTCGCTCTGGTACCAGGCAAGTCCAAAGTTGTGAAAGTTGGGATCGGGCGAACCGTCGGCGAGCAAGTTGCTGTTCTGGATGGTGAACATATCAAAAGCCAGGTTCGGCTTGAGATGTTCGGCATGCAGGGTCAGAACGTCATTGAGGTCTCCGCGCGTCACCGTGACTTGGGCGGTTGGGTCGCTCCCATCTCCCGCGCCAAGGCAGTCGAGAATACTCCTCTCCGGGGTCAGGCTAAAGCGTGCGTCCTGTGCGTGAGCCCAGGGAGCTAAAGCAGTTAGCAGGGTGAAAGATGCGAGGGCGATATGGAACCAGCGTTTCACGAGATTTACTCCTTACAGCGTGTTTTTGGAATTTGTCATAACGGTCGTTGTTCCTGAATACCGTTCTGTCATAGAATCCAACCAACGATTCAGATCAGCGCCGTGCGACAGGAGCACAATGCTCCCGCCCCGGGGGCGAAGTCCTTAAACGGCGGAAAGAAAATTCCAAGAAAATTGCAAGAGAAATCCAATAGCCGTCACTTCGTTGTAACTTGTTGCACTCAGGGCAGTTCTATCAATTCGGTAGTTTCCAATTGGAGCCTGTGGAGCACCTGCTGCTGCGGGATGGCCGACCTGTCTCTCTAACTCCCAAGACTTTTGACTTGCTGGTTTTCCTGGTGGAGAACCGGGGACGCCTCGTAACCAAGGACCAGATCTTTGAGGCCGTGTGGCAGGGCAGCTTCGTGGAAGAAGCGAACCTGACGGTTTCGATCTCGGCGCTGCGCAAGGCCCTGGGGGAGAAACGTGGCGAGAAGCAATACATCGACACCGTACCGAAGAAAGGCTACCGGTTTACAGCAGATGTCACCGCAGTCGAGGCAATGGTCGCGCCGCCGGGGGTACGCCAGTCCGCTGACCATAGCTCAGGCAGAGACGAGCCGATGGAAACGGTAGGTACTTCGAAAGAAGTTGTGGGAGGTGGCCGTGCAGAACAGCTGCAAGCGCAGCGCTCCGGCATCCATAGAGTCCCAAGCGCTACCGTCCTCCAGCCGGAAGAGGGTTCGGGCCTGGGAGCTTCGGTCGCGCCCACGGCCAAGTACTGGATCCCAAGCCTGCGCGCCTTCTTCATCGGGGCCCTCTGTCTCCTCGCGGTGATCGTGGCTGCGATAGGTTTTCTGCGATGGAAAACACTTGGCCCGTCTTCCACCGCGCCGAGGCGGCTGGCCGTCCTTCCGTTCCAAAACCTCAGACACGACCCCGCCAGCGACTTTCTCGGATTTTCGCTGACCGACGCCATCATTAACCGTCTCGGGTACGTAAGCGAGTTGACCATCCGTCCTTCATATGCCGTCCAAAGGTATCGGAACGAAGTTCCCGATCTACAGCAGGTGGCAAGGGCCCTCAGTGTTGACACGCTGCTGACAGGTAATTTCATCCGCGAGGGCGAAAACCTGCGAGTGAGCTACCAGTTGGTGGATGTCAGAAGCAATCGCATCCTTCGTCAGGGAACCATCGACTTGAAGTATGAGAACCTGCTCGCTGTTCAGGACGACGTTTCCGGGCAGGTGATCGCCGCAATGGCGGTACCGCTCTCTCCGGCTGAGGCCACGCAACTAAAGAACGAGCAGGCGGTCCCTCCACAGGCCTACGAGTATTACCTGCGCGGAGTCGATCTTTACTCGCGGAACGAGTTCCCCATGGCAATCGAGATGCTGGAAAAGGCGACCGAAATTTACCCAGGGTATGCACTTACATGGGCGCATTTGGGCCGTACGTACACAGCAAGCGCGTCGTTTCAGTTCGGAGGCGCCGAACTTTATCGCAAGGCGCAGGCCGCTTATGAAAGAGCGCTGGCCCTGCAGCCAACCCTCGCGCTTGCCCGGATCTACATGGCGAACCTGATGACCGACACCGGCAGGCCCGAACAGGCTGTGCCGTTACTCCGGGAAACTCTGGCAAAGAACCCAAATCTCGCCGAGGCCCATTGGGAGCTGGGTTATGCGTACCGCTATGCAGGAATGCTGGACGAATCCGTTAACGAGTGCCAGCGCGCTCGCGAACTCGATCCCGGCGTCAAGCTTACGAGTTCGGCGATGAATGCCTATCTCTACCTCGGCGAGTACGACACGTTTCTGCGCAGCCTGCCGCCCGTGAATGCCTCAGCTTTTATCGAGTTCTATCGGGGCTTCGCCTTGTACAACATGCATCAATGGGACAGTGCCGCCGAGGCTTTTGATCACGCCTATGCACTCGATCCCACCATGTTGCAGGTGCAAGTAGGAAAGGCGCTCAGCTATCGCATCCGTCATCAGAACGATCAAGGCATCGCACTTCTGAATGTCGCCCAAGAGAAGATCACGCAACGCGGCGTCGGCGATCCAGAAGCGATTTATAAGTTGGCGGAGGCCTATGCCGAACTGGGTGATACTGCTTCGGCGCTGAGCATGTTCCGTCGCAGCGTGGAAAGCGGATTCTTCCCGTATCCATACTTTGCGCGCGACCCCCTGGTGGATCACATTCGTCAGCAGCCGGGGTTTCAGAAGGAATTGCAGATCGCCCGTCAGCGCAGCGAAGCGTTCAAAAATCGATTCTTTTAAGCGATATGGGGATTTTGGTTCCATGCACCGTGTGCCTCACCCGGCACAAGCTTGGATGCCACTTGGCTCCCCGATCAGAAGCCACCCTAACGCCGCAGGCGGCTTGTCGGTTGAGATTCCTTCGCGCTTTCTCTACCATCCAGAGTTAGCATTTGTTTCGTAATCAAAATGCCGATCGAATGAAAAAGGAGTCGAACATGAACACGGCACGGAAGCTTCTGAGAAGCGCCTTGTGCTTCGCGGCGATGGCTGTGATGCTTTCTCTCTGTGCAGCCGCCCAGGTTGAAACCATTGATGCCACGGCTCGCGGGACCAGCACCCAGATGGGGAATATCGGCAGCATCAAGGTGATCATCAACCAGTACTCGACGCCGGAAGACCGGGCCGTCTTGAAGGATGCTTTCCAGAAAGGCGGGAACGAAGCGTTAGTGAATGCGCTGTCGAAGATGAAGTCTGCCGGCCGCATCCAGATACCGGGTACTGTGGGCTATGATCTCGCCTACGCAATTGCAATCCCCACCCCGACCGGTCGCAAGATCCGTTTTGTCACCAACCGCAAGATCGCCTTCCGTGAAGCGTATCGCAACACCCAGTCGCAGGCGTACGACCTCACCGCAGGCGAGATTGACATCAACGAGCAGGATAAGGGCAAGAGCGCGGGCGTGCTGTACCCGGCGGCCCAGTTGGGCGTCGATTCCGAAGGCCAGTTATCCATCAATTTGCGTAAGAATCCCTGGCAACTGACGAACATCATCGATTGGAAGCCCAAACCCAAGGGATAAGAATCGGCGCAGTCGAGCCTGGTCGTTAGCCCGGCTCCCATTTGGTTCGAGGTTTGATGACAGAGTGGATCTTCATGAACCTCGGCATTCGAGTGCCCCATGCAGGCTGGTTTTGCTTGATGACGCAGCCCAGGCAGAGTTCAAAGCGGAGGCCGCGGCGCTTGCTCCGAATATCAAACCGAGTTGCTCTCACACGCCTGAAGGCACGGAAAAACTCGATTATGCTCGCTTTTGAAGGGGCGCACCTTCAGGTGCGCCGTTGTAACCCCTTTATTATTGTCATTCCGAGGGGCTTTAAGCCCCGAGGAATCTGCTGTTTCTTTCCCCTGCAGTGACTTTTTCCGCAGCCTCTGAAGTCAGCGTCGTACCGAGGCTCGGCTGGTGTACCCCTCCCCCTCTCGCTGCATCTTTGTTTTCAATATTTTGCCTGCAAAGTATTCATAACAGGCGACTTATAAGCATACGTAAGTCCTTACTGCTGAATACTTTGCGCGATTCAATGCAAAGTATTCTATCTAAATAAGTTACGCGCAAAATATTCCGGACAAAACACTTATCGGTGCCCACCTGGTTGTCGGGCGGCTGATTTTCAAAGATCGTTGCCGCGATCCGCAAGCCGTTCACTATCGCGGCTCATCGCGCAGACGGCATTCGCAGCGCTGGAGCCTGACTCCAGCAATGCCTATTGTATTTTGTGGATCGGAGCCGGGCCGAGGAGAAAACGCACTCCGCAGAACGAAGGTAACCACCTTTCCCAAGCGCCACACACTGTGTATCGCCGGATGCATGGCTATACTTGACAAACGCCTTCGTTCTTATGGATGGGGCACCAGGCAGAGTCTGCACTTGGCGGTGATGTGTATCCATTGCTCGCTGCTAGATTTAGGAGCTCGTTGCGGCAAGCCTCATGATCGTCCTCGCCACAAGGAACTAGCACGACGGAATGGCTGCAGATCTCATCAAGATTACAACCAGACGGAGCGGCGACCGCGTTGATCTCACCCCGATCATTGATGTCCACTGCCTGAAATATCGTATAACCAGAACCCGGCTGGACTAGGGTATTCAAATCGTACATGGTTCCTTTTTCCCAAAGGAAACCGTGCAGATTTGTAATGCAGTTTGACGAGCTACCAACAATCTGACTCCTTTCGTTGATAGAGAATGCCCGGTGCCCCAGGTTCGCGTCCGTCTTTTGGACGATAACCTGGGCAGAGCAAAACTCGGGCTGGCACAAACCAAACCTGGACTTTCCAGGTGCCGACTGCGGTGGTCCCAGGCGGCGCGAAGCACCGGTGCGGACGGGTGAGACCGTTCACATTCCGGCGAACGCCCCGCATCAATTCCACAATTCATCCGCTCAGCCAGTGAGAATGCTGTGCATCTGTTCGCCAGCCGGGCAGGAAGAATTCTTCCTGGAGCTCGACGCACCGGTCGCAACCCGAACCACGCCTCCATCGAGGCTTGATGGCGCAACTCAAGCAGAGTTCAAAGCGAAGGCCGCGGCGCTTGCTCCGAAGTATCGAACCCAGTTGCTCCCGCACGCCTGAAGGCAACGTCCTGCCAAGGCTCAGCTGGCCGCGCAGGCTATCGTGAGGGCGGGTACCTTCGGAACATTGGGCGCACCCACCTATCCATGTTGACGCTCAAACCTCCTCGTCCTAATATTCCCACACAATGTCGTCTCCCGCTTTCACTGTCGGCGAAGTGCTGGGTCACTACCGGATCGTCGAGCAGATCGGGGCCGGGGGCATGGGCGTTGTCTACCGCGCTCATGATGAGCGCCTCCAACGGGACGTCGCCTTCAAGGTCTTGGCCGCTGGTACGCTCGCGGACGACAGTGCCCGTAAACGATTCCGTAAAGAGGCTCTCACACTTTCGCGTCTGAACCATCCAAACATCGCCATCGTTTTCGACTTCGACACCCAGAATGGTACCGATTTCCTGGTTACCGAATACATTTCTGGCGTCACTCTAAATACTAAGCTCGCTGGCATGGCCTTGCCCGAGAAAGAGGTCGTTAGCCTTGCCACGCAACTTAGCCAAGGTCTCGAAGCGGCCCACCAGGCAGGAATCATTCACGGCGATTTGAAGCCCAGCAATCTCCAGATCACGTCCGATGCTCGACTGAAGATTCTAGACTTCGGGCTCGCTCGATGGATGCCCCACGCCAGCGAACTTGGGCTCACGGTGACAGTTACCGAAGCCCACGGGCATATGGGCACATTGGCCTATATGGCTCCCGAGCAATTTCGAGGGGCAGGACCAGATGTCCGATCGGACATTTGGGGGGCTGGAGCTGTCATCTACGAAATGGCAACGGGCAAACGTCCGTTTATCGATGGAACTAGCCCGCAAGTTGTGAACGCTATTCTGAGCAAGGAGCCTGCTTCTCCAAGGACACTAAATCGACAAGTGTCGTCTGGACTAGAGAAAATCATTTTGAAAGCGTTGGAAAAAGACCCCTCACGTCGTTACCAGTCCGCTGGGGCACTGACTGCCGATCTTCAGAGAATCAACGCCGGTCTTTCACCGGCAGGCGCGCCATGGGCTTCTGCATGGCGAGTTGCAATCGCTTTGACCGTACTGCTGGTCCTGGCTCTTGGAGTCGTCGGATATCTCGCCCTTCGGCGCTCTCAGTCCGCCAAACATGCGGTCGGAACCTTCAGCAATCGTCGCTCGGTTGCTGTGCTTGGATTCAAGAACCTTGCCGGACGTTCCGACAAGGCATGGCTCTCCACGGCCATCTCCGAGTTGTTAACGACGGAACTTGCTGCTGGCGAGCAATTACGCACCGTACCGGGCGAGAGCATTGCATTGGTGAAGGCCAATCTCTCGTTACCGGATGCCGATAGCTATGCACCAGAAACGTTGGACAAAATCCATCGACAAACCAGCGCCGACGACATCGTGCTTGGTTCTTTTCTTGATCTCGGGACGGAGGCACAGAGCAAGGTTCGTATCGACATGAAGCTGCAAGACGCCTCTGCTGGGGAAACGATTGCGGCTATCAGCGAGGAAGGAACGGAATCAGAGTTGCCTGCAGTAGTTTCGCGAGCAGCCGCAAAGCTACGGCATAAGCTCGGTGCTGGTCCAATCAATCCTGCCCAAGCCGCTGAGACGAGTGCTACCATACCCGCCAGTGCCAACGCTCTTCGCTTCTATTCAGAGGGTCTGGCAAAGCTGCGAGTATTTGACGGACCAGGTGCTGTCCAGTCGCTGCAAGAGGCAGTTAACGCCGATCCTCAAAACGCCCTGGCCCATGCAGCCCTCTCCGAGGCATGGGGATACGTTGAGAAGGAAGAGGAGTCGAAAGAAGAGGCCAAGAAGGCGTTCTCTGAGTCTGCCGGCCTCTCGCGGGAGAATCGTCTTTGGATCGAAGCACGATATAGGGAGGTGAATAACGAAGGGGACACAGCCAAAAAGATTTACAAAACGCTTTTCGGTCTTCACCCCGACAACCTTGAATACGGGCTGAAGGTGGCTCAAGGCCAGAAAGAGGACGAGGCTTTGGAGACGCTGCAAAGGTTACGCAAACTACCACCCCCAGCAGGAGATGACCCTCGCATTGATCTACAAGCGGCGATGGCTGCCTGGAACGCGCCCGATCGTGCTTTGGCAGCCGCCGAACGGGCGCTGCAAAAGGCTGATGCCTTGGGTGCCCGGTTTATCGCTGCCCGTGCGCTGGGACTACAAGCCATGCTTTATTTTACGCAGTCGCAGTTGTCCAACACGGAAAGTGCAGCCCAGCGAGCAAAGCAGATTTACGCAGCCTTGGGCGACCAGCGAGCAATTTTGCTACTCAACACCATGCTGAGGAGCGTGGCAACACTCCAGGGCAACCAAGCTGAAGCGAGGAAGTTATCGGGCGAAAACGCAGAGATTCGTCGTGAACAGGGGTTAGACAGCAAGCCGGAATGGAAGCTGATGGCGGAACTGCGGACCGCAGGTGAGCTTGCCAAGGCGGGGGATTTCGAGGCGGCGCTGACGTGTTACCGGAAAGCCCTAGAGATGTCTCGACAGGAGGACTATAGAAAGGATTACAGATTCACCGACGGTATCCTTAACAGCATGGGCGAGATGGAGACTAAATTGGGAAATCTCGCGAATGCTAACAGGTATTTCGATCAGGCTCTGGCGACAGCCCGCGCAGCGAGACCGAATGGAGCCGCAAATCTATCGTGGGTGCTTCTAATGCGCTCACAGAGAAAGCTCGACCAAGGTGACTTGAAAGAAGTGAGACGATCACTTCAGGAAGCGCTTAGTATCGCTACCCGGACGCATGACAAGAGCCTGCGCGCCAGCGTGTTCGAAAGTTGGGGAGATATGAGTCTGGAAGAAGATCGGCTTGCTCAAGCTGCGCAGCAATACGAGCAAGCGCTTGCTATACGAGCAGAGCTTGGCAATGCCGAGGGGGTCGCAGGTATTCGCCTCGGCCTTGGCATCGTAGCAATCGAGCAGGGAGACCCAAAGAAGGCGGAGACGGTCGCACGCGAAGCGTTGGATCTCGCGCGCAGTGACCGCAATGTGGAAAGCGAAAGCTCAGCCGAGATGGTGCTGGCAAGTGCGCTGCTTGCTCAAGGAAGATACTCAGAGGCGGCAAAGGAGATTGAGAACGCAAGGTCTATCTGGCGGAAAGAGAATCCACAGTTCGATATTCTTATCCTCGAAGCACGCATTGACGCCGCCCTAAACAAAACCGAACAGGCTGAGAAGAGCTTGAACGACGTGATCGCTGCTGCGACGAAAACGGGACAAGTGCGATTTGTCTTCATGGCCAGCCTCGCACTTGGGGAGTGCGAGATAAAGGCCGGCAAAGCCACAGAAGGCAGAGCGCGACTGGCAGCGCTACAGAAAGATGCCAAAGCAAAGGGCTTCTACCTCATCGCCCGAAAAGCCGCTGGCATAGATGGGGCGGTTCGTCGCCCACTCGTAACCAATGCCGCGATGACCTCGCAGCACGAACCGCTGCCCTCCTCTGATCTAGGTTGAGTTTCCTTTCCGCTTTCTCTACCATCCAGAGTTCTCATCCCCTCTCAGGCGGAATGCCGGTGGACAAGCTCCGAGTGCTGATCACGCGCGAACGCATCGCGGCGAAGGTGGCCGAGTTGGGGCAGCGCATCAGCCCAGGACTTTGCCCGGTGAACCAGCCTGGACGTTCTCGCCGAGGACTCAGCAAAAAGGCTTCTTCAAAAACTCTTCCTCGGCTTTCGTACTTGGCAGTCCCAGCGCTTGGTTTCTGTCTGGAAAACGACCAAACCGGATAATCTGGTCGCGATGACAGATGGCGTTCTGCAGCGAGGTTGCGTCGCCAAGATTTACAAACAGCTTCACGCTTCGGTCCTGCAATTCCAAGTCCTCGGCGTGTTCGAAAGGGAGATAGAAAAAGAGTCCCTGGACTGTCAGGACATTCTTGTCATAACCTTTTTCGAGTGCGTGCTCCGTCAGGGACCTGGCTCTGGGATCGTTGGCAAATGCTGCCGCTGCCCCGCGAAAAATATTCCGCGAAAACTGATCAAGCAATATGATCAGCGCCAAGGTTCCCATCTGTGTCTGCTTCAGATCGTCCAACGCTCCGCTTGCGGCGAGCCGATTGGCTTCAAAGAACCTCTGCCTGATCTCCTGATCAAATTGATCGGTTGACTGAAACCAAATCGGACGACGGCTGCCCAATTCTGCCGAGTCCGGTGAACCAAACCAGAAATCAAGAACTTCCTGCACAAGATGGTCGCTGTCCATAGCGGAAATACTCCATTGGGTTTGGGACACCAGATTGGCGCCCCGAGGCGCGTCTATCAGGAATTCGCTCTAAAGGGCGGTCCGGTGCAGATTTTCGGACCGCCTCTCGTCGCATTCAAGCTAATGACTCGGCTTAAGCGGCGCACCGCTGTATTGATTGAACCCGTTTCGCAGCGGGAGCAAACCGAGCGGCGTCGGCGTATTCGCTGGCCCCATAGCTTTCCACCACGCGGGGAGCGTCTTAAAAGCGAACACCATGTCGTAGTCGGTTGCGTTTGCGCCGGTATCCTGAGGCTCGGTTCCGTTGCGGTCCTGGAACCACCGTGACCAATCCATGGAACCTGGGGCTGGCGAACAGATCAGGCTACTCTGTTTTCCGCAGAGTTTGATTGACGGCGGGGGAGGAATGGGAAACGAAGGCAAGAGGAAAGAGAGCATTGCGTGCTTCTGGGGTTGCCATTCCGCGGGTCCGTGGCAACTCATGCACGAGGAATCGGGCTCATTCAGCATCGGCTTTTTCCCCACTTGAATGTCGTTCCGGCCGCCATCGTTTGGACCCGAGAGCCGTCCGCCCCAGCCCAGCGTCTGCGTTGAATACGTGGGAGCGCTGGGATTGATCCAGGTTTCCTGCAAAGCGTTCGTAGTCACTCCAGGATCATTGCCCCACATCACCCCCAACGGCACCATCTTGTCCCACGCATCGCCGCCGCTTGCATTTGCGTCATAGACAAGGGTGGTAAAGACCCAGCCAGTCTTCGGCGAAGAGACGGTGTCTTTCACGATAATGTCGAACTGCATCACGTAGCCGTTCGCCACGCTCGGCGGCGACGGCGGTGCCGGCGGGTTGGTTATCGGTATCGACACATACAGCGGCCACATGGCAGCACCGTTCGTGGCCGGCCACCAGTTGCTCTGTACTTTAGGGTTGTCGGAACAAAACATGGCTGCCTTGACCACTACAGAACCTTCATCGAACTGAAAATGGGAGGTCTTGACATTCGGGCTCATGGCCTTGGCTCCCCACACCTTATAAAGAGTGTAGGCCGCCCGCTCGTCATAGTACGTGAGCACGTTCGTGTCAAAGGTTTGTGTCAGGCCCGTGCCAGGAAAGATCGACGGCCCAAACTGACTTGCAGAGTAGGTTCCGTGGATGCTCTCGCGGATAGAGCCGAGCCACGGTTCCGAATACCAATGCGCCTTGTCAGCGTCCCAGTTCGCGTAATCGAGCAGCAATTGCCGGGCGTTCGTGCTTACGTATTGTTTCAACGCCGCTACGTACGCCGCCGCATTTTGCTGGTTGATCGTTTTGCCGCCGATGGCTTGTGACCACGGAGGATTCTTCATCGGCCCTAACGATTGCTGGGGCCAATTGTGGCTGAGCTTGAAGAACGGTCCCGAGTACTGCGAGGCAGGTGGCATTAACCCGTTGTTGGTCACAAACGGGTTCTGCGGTACCTGAACCAGGCTGGAAGAAAATGTGTGTTCCTGCGCCGATGCGACGGTTGTTATATCGTGCGAGGTGCCAGACAATACTCCCATTACCGCTAAGCCGCATAACAAAAGCACGGCATTCCGAAGTTGAGTTTTCACGGCCAGACCTCCTAACCAGATTTTCATTTTCGGTTCCCAACAGCGCGAGACGGTTGTTGAGTTCCTGTTTGTAAAGCCGGGCCGCCGATTAAACCAGCCTGTTGGCGGCGTGTCTATGATGGATTTCAGAACGACTATTCTGGAGTTGCGTCAGGCACACACCGCTATTGGCGGGGGCAGATGGTAAGAATATGAAGTGGCCGCTCCCCACTTAGGTGTGCCGTGAACTCGACATCGCGCATTAGGAAAGTCAAAAAAGATAAATGAAAGATGAGCCACCTTACGGCTAGTTCGAGATGAAGTCAAGCACTAAGGTGGCGAAGAACCCTATTAACTATTCTTGTAACTGTCTTAGTAACCGCCGCTGGTGTTGAGTTTCCTCCCGGCTTTCTCTACCATCCGAAGTTCCCTATCCTCATCAGGCGGAATGCCGGTGGACAAGCTTCGAGTGCTGATCACGCGCGAACAGATTGCGGCGAAGGTGGCCGAGATGGGGCGGCGCATCAGCCAGGATTTTGCCGGCGAACCGGTCGTGCTGATTGGAGTGCTAAAGGGCGCCACCATCTTTCTCGCCGACCTGGCGCGGCAGATCACGTTGGACGTCAGCTTCGACTTCATCGCGGTGTCGAGCTATGGAAATGCCAAGCAGCAGAGTGGCGAGGTCAGGCTCACCAAAGATGTGGACCGCTCGATGGAGGGCCGGAACATCATCCTGGTGGAAGATATTCTCGACACCGGTTTGACCTTAACTTACATCCAAAGCATGCTGCGTGCGCACCGGCCGAAGTCGCTGAAGATTGCAGCGCTGTTGGACAAGGTGTCGCGGCGTACCGAACCCATCCACGGGGATTACGTCGGTTTCGAGATTCCCGACGAGTTTGTGGTGGGATACGGGCTTGACTTTGCCGAGCATTATCGTAATCTGCCGGATATTTGTGTGCTGGAGTCCGGCTCCGAATCGGGATAGAATCTCTGGTGCTCATGTCCGTGAATTCTCCTGTCGTACTCGGCGCGCCGGCGATTCTTGTGAGCGATTGGCATAGCGCAGCCAACCTCATCGATCACACACTCCTTAAGCCCGATGCCACTCGCGACCAGGTGCTCGCGTTGTGCGACGAGGCCGTTCGCTATGGCTTTCATGCGGTTATGGTGAATCCTGCCAATGTTGCTCTAGCCGCTGCTCGATTGCGCGGCTCGCCGGTGAAAGTGGGCACGGTAGTTGGCTTTCCCCTCGGCGCAAACCTTACCGTGACCAAACTGGCTGAAGCTGAGGCCGCTTTGCGGAATGGCGCACACGAGCTGGACATGGTTATCAACATTGGGGCGCTGAAGTCAGGCGATCGCCTATTGGTGCAACACGAAATGCGGAGCGTGGTTCGATTGGCGCATGGGCGTGGGGCAATTCTGAAAGTGATTCTTGAGAATTGTCTATTGAACCAGGTCGAGAAAATCCTGGCTTGTTCGCTGGCGCTGGAAGCGGGCGTGGATTTCGTGAAGACGTCGACTGGATTTGCGGAGTCGGGCGCGACGGCCGCTGATGTTGTAATAATGCGTGGCGTGGTTGGACACAAAGTCGGCGTGAAAGCGGCGGGAGGCATTCGGACCGCAGCCCAGTTCATGGACATGATCGATGCCGGCGCCAACCGCATCGGTACCAGCGCCAGCGTCGACATCGTGCGGGAGATGGGCGCTCCGGCGGACGATCAATCCAATGGAAGCCATTAGAGCGCTGGCTGGTATGGCCGCGCCGGAATTGATTCTCATTACCGTGTTTGAGAACTTGTCTTGAATTTGCTCGGTGGAGCGATGGCGCAAAATCCAGCCCCACAGGGGCGAAACAGCTTAGCCCAGCACGGATCCGAAGGCGGAGTGCTGGTTGGAGCGAGAAATAACCCCGAGTCCCTTCAGGGACGGCACATTCCGGACGAATCCTCTCTAGGCCTGGGGAATCTGCGGTATCTCTTATTCTGGCGTCTTTTTCCGCATCCTCTTGATTCGCGACTCGCGCCGGAGTCCGCATGGCGCGTCTGACCGGCGTGCTGGGCATCCTCGCGATTCTGCTATTTGCCTATCTTTTCTCGACTGACCGGAAGGCCATCCGCTATCGAACCGTACTCGTCGGACTGATCCTGCAATTTATCTTCGCCATCCTGGTGCTGCGCGTGAGTTTCGGGGTGCGCGTTATGACGATCGCGGGCGATGCCGTCAACCGGCTGCTTAGCTATTCTTTCGCCGGATCGCAATTCGTTTTTGGCGAGTTCGGGGCCAAGCTCTCCCGCTTCGGCGTGGTCTTCGCCTTCCAGGTGCTGCCTATCATCATTTTCATCGCCGCATTTTTCTCCATCCTTTATTACTACGGCGTGATGCAGTTCATCATCCGGCAACTGGCAAAAGTCATGATGCGCTTTATGGGCGCAAGCGGCGTCGAGTCACTAGACGTCGCGGCCAGCATCTTCATGGGAATCACGGAAGCGCCGTTAACGATCCGTCCGTTCCTGCCCAAAGTCACGCGCTCCGAGCTGATGACGATCATGACCAGCGGCATGGCGCATGTTTCCGGCGCGATGCTTGGCGCTTACATCCTGCTTGGCATCGAGGCGCGGCACCTGTTGGGGGCGGTGATCATGACGGCGCCGGGCACCATCCTGATCGCCAAGATGTTGGTGCCGGAAACGGAAAAGCCCTTGACCGCAGGAATGGCCAAGATCGATTCCGTGGAGTTTGGCGAGCGCGCGAGCAACGTTCTGGACGCGGCCGCGAAAGGTACGACCGACGGTCTGTATCTCGCGTTGAACGTGGCGGCAATGCTGATTTCATTCTTGGCGTTGATTGCGCTGGCGGATGGGGTGTTGGGAGGAACTCACAGTTTACTTGCGGCCCATGGGTTTCCCTGGTTTCCATCAAAGCTGGAATCGATCTTCGGCGTAATCTTCGCGCCGGTGGCGTGGCTGATCGGCGTGCCATGGCATGACTGTCTGGCGATTGGAAATCTGCTGGGCACGCGCATGGTCCTGAATGAGTTGGTCGCCTTCACCATGCTGAGCGCGCAGAAGGCAGCACTCGATCCGCGGTCGTTCACGATTGCGACGTTTGCGCTCTGCGGGTTCGCGAACTTGGGGTCCATCGGCATCATAATCGGTGGCCTCAGCAGCCTGGCGCCGGGCCGGCGAAGCGACTTGGCACAACTCGGGTTCAAAGCCATGATCGCAGGCACGCTGGCCAACCTGATGTCAGCCAGCATTGTGGGAATTCTGCTGAGCAGCGGATAGGGGCTATCTCCCAGCTGAGCCTTACAGGGGGACGATCCTCAGGCCGGGAATCATTTGGAAGTGGCGGAGATTGGCGGTAGCGACGCTGTAGCCGAGTTCGAGGGCGGTCACAGCAATCAGCAGATCCGACAGCGGAAGGCGAATGCCCTTTGCTTGGCTCTCGCCATCGATCTGCCCGGTGTGAAGCGCAACCGGCACGGTAATGGGGTGGACAGGCAACGCTGTGAGTAGTTCTTGGATGAACTGGTGGCGCTTAGCTTTTCTCTGTGGCGTGTCAGCGCGCGCGGCACCGTGCGCCAACTCGATCAGCGTAATTACGGAGATGGCGATCTCAGTATCACCCGCTGTGACGGAGATAGCCGCGAGCATCTGTCGCGCATTTTGCCCCTGGCGCTCGGCTGTAATCAGTACGCTCGAGTCAAGGATCAGTCCCATGCCGGCGGTTCTAGCGGTTCGCGGTGGCTCTCAATAGCCGCCGCGATGTCCTTAGCGAAGTCGGCATCCATGACCGCTGTCGAGTCTTCGGGCAGTAGTGCAATGCACTCTGAGATAGAGCGGCGGGGTGGAACGGGCGAATGGATTACGGCCACGGGCAGCTTGCCGCCCTCGGTCTCGATGATCACTTCCGCGCCCGCACGAACGCGGGCCAATACTGAGGCGAAGTCGCTGGCGGCTTCCGCTTCCGAGATGTGGATCACTGGGGCCACTGCGCGATTATACCGTTATTCTTTCTCCTTATTTTCCTGCTGGTAACCATTATTCGGTCTTTGTGTCCCTCCTCACAATCCGATGTGACCTCCGCACTAGTTCCTGTTCGGGAACAAGCCCATGCTTAACTCCAGAGAGCCCATCCAGCCCTTGAGAACTCGTGTGGGTTCATTTCGAAGGCGCATGTTCAAAGCCAATTTACTTCATTGCCGGTCGCTCCATTGATAAGCTTTGCGGCCCTAACCGCGCCGGAGCTCTGTTCCCACGCCCACTAACAATATTGATTCGTTCGGAGGCCGTCATGGCAATTACTAAGCAGGATGCTCTCGACTACCACTTTGGGTCACGGCCGGGGAAGATCGAGGTCGTCTCCACCAAGCCTTGTCTCACCCAACGCGATCTTAGCCTCGCTTACACGCCGGGAGTCGCCGATCCCTGCCTCGAGATCGAGAAGAACCCGCAAGATGCATTCAAGTACACCGACAAAGGCAACCTGGTCGCGGTCGTCACCAACGGCACCGCGGTGCTGGGACTGGGCGACATCGGCGCCCTAGCCGGCAAGCCGGTCATGGAAGGCAAAGGTGTCCTGTTCAAAAGGTTCGCTGACATCGACGTATTCGACATCGAGCTGAACACCCATGATCCCGACGAAATCATCAAGACCTGCCAATTGCTGGAGCCCACCTTCGGCGGCATCAACCTCGAAGACATCAAAGCGCCCGAGTGCTTCTACATCGAGGAGACCCTCAAGAAGACGATGAAGATCCCCGTCTTCCACGACGACCAGCACGGTACCGCCATCATCTCCGGCGCCGCGCTGGTGAACGCGGTGGAACTGACAGGCAAGCGCATGGACCAGATCAAGGTGGTCGTCAACGGCGCCGGAGCATCCGGCATCGCCTGTGCCGAGCACTACGTCTGCATGGGCGTAAAGCGCGAAAACATTACCATGGTTGACACCAAGGGCGTCATCTACAAGGGCCGCAAAGAAGGCATGAATCCTTACAAGGAGCGCTTCGCCAAAGAAACGTCGATGCGGACGCTGACGGACGCGGCGAAGGGCGCCGATGTGCTGCTGGGGCTCTCCAAGAAAGGCGCCTTCACGCCCGAGATGATCGCGTCGCTCGCCCCGCGGCCGGTGGTCTTTGCCATGGCGAATCCCGATCCCGAGATCACCTACGACGAAGCCCGCGCCGTCCGTGACGACATCATCATGGCGACGGGCCGCTCCGACTATCCCAACCAGGTCAACAACGTCCTGGGATTCCCGTTCATTTTCCGCGGTGCTCTGGACGTGCATGCCACCACCATCAATGAAGAAATGAAGCTGGCGGCCACGCATGCCTTGGCGGCGCTTGCGAAAGAAGATGTTCCCGATTCCGTCTGCCGCGCTTACGGGGTGGACAATCTGAAGTTTGGGGTTGACTACATTATCCCCAAGCCGTTCGATCCGCGCGTACTGGTCTGGGAAGCGGCCGCCGTAGCCAAGGCTGCGATGGATACCGGAGTGGCGCAAAATCCGGTGAATATCACCGAATATCGCGAGCAGCTTGAGAAACGGCTGGGCAAAGCGCACGAACTGATGCGCTCCATGATTCACAAAGCGCAGGCTAATCCTAAGCGGGTCGTGTTTCCGGAGGGCGGCCATCAGAAAATCCTGCGCGCCTGCCACGTCCTGATCGAAGAAAAGATTGCCATTCCGATTCTGCTGGGCAACGCTAACGAGATCCGTCGCACGGCTGCCGAGCTGGGGTTGGCACTGAACGGCGTCATTATCGTCGATCCGCAGACCGCCCCACGGCGGCAAGAATACGTCCGCGAGCTGTATCGCTTACGGCAGCGTCGCGGTGTGACCCTGGGCTCGGCTGACGAGTTGATGAACGATCGCAATATCTTCGGCTCCATGATGGTTCGCATGGGGGACGCCGACGCCATCGTCTCCGGGGTGACCCAGAATTATCCCGACACCATTCGTCCGGCATTGCAGGTAATAGGCGTGCGCGAAGGCATCCACAAGGTTTCGGGACTCTATATCATCATCACCCGCAAGGGTGACCTGTACTTCCTGGCCGATGCCACGGTGAACATCGAGCCGACCGCCGAGGACCTGACCGAGATTGCTCTCTGCGCGGCCCAGGAGGCGCGGCAATTCGATATCGAGCCGCGCGTGGCCATGCTCTCCTTCTCCAGCTTCGGCAGCACCAAGCATCCGTTATGCGACAAATTACGGCGGGCGACGGAACTGGTGCGCTACGCCGACCCTACCCTCATCATCGATGGCGAGGTCCAGGGCGATATCGCGGTCAATCCCAAGAAGATGGAAGCGGCATTCCCCTTTTCCCCATTGCAGGGCGGAGCTAACGTGCTCATCTTCCCCAATCTGGAAGCCAGTAACATCGCTTGCAAGCTTCTGATCAGCGTCGGCGGGGCCGAAGCGGTTGGTCCGATACTGCTGGGCATGGCGAAGCCGGTGCATCTGCTGGCGCGCGGTGCTGAGGTGGAAGAAATCGTCAACATGACGACGATTGCCGTGGTCGATGCTCAGGAAAGCGTTGAGCCGAGTGGCGCCCGTGTAGCCCGAGCGGTGGCAGCCGTCGGATAGCTAGAATCTGTAACTGGTCAGGCTTGCAACCAATCTCCGAGGGCGCGTCAGCAATGGCGCGCCTTTGTTATGAATCCGGTTTGAAATCGTGGGAGTGGTTTAAACCGAGATAATCAGGTTAGAGCTTGCATTCAGCGTGGAGCCGTTGGTAACTAAGGGTGGAAGCTTCGTTTCGTTGCAGCCTGCCCCTTCGACAAGCTCAGGGCAAGCTCTGAGCGGAGCCGAAGGGTGGGGGTTTTCGTCCAGATCTCGAAAGACAGCTGGGTGCCCAACCCTCGACTTTCCCGTTCAGGCCTTGTCAGTCTGGGTTGTGAGTTACTGAGTCTTAATTGTCCCGGCAACGGGGTGCTGGAAGCAGAACGCCTGGTCCTTCTGACCAGCTTGCGTCACAAAAGCTGTCGCCGGTGGAACGTGTTTAGCCTCCGGCGATTCTCCCATGGCACAGTGACACGTCGCCACGGGCACACCATGGATGGCTCTTTGGTTGTCGCACGCGAAGCTGAAGCAATTCACCTGTTGGTCCGCCGCATGGAACTCTTTCGGGCATTCTAAAAACGGTGCGTCGGCCAATGGGCCGGATGTCACCCAGTCGTTGATTTCTTGAGGAATCTCAGTCTTAATCCAGTATAACGACCAGACTCCATTGTCTGATGGCGGCTTGCACGAGCCTTGCATATTTCCGCCATTCACATCTGCGACGGACACACCGGAAAAAACTGGACACGTGCAGTCGGCCTCACGAAACAAGCTGTTACTGCCATTTACCTTGATGGTGCTTCCCGTAGGTGTACAAATGGAGGCTGCGCAAAGCGCATAAGGACCCGGGCAGAACTGAAAGTTGGTCTCTTGGGCTACGACGATCCTGTCTGTCGAGAGACAGAGTGCGGTGAGCAGCTGCAGAACAGCTATGCGTGTCTTCATTTTGTTCGCTCCTGAATCAAATTGCTCCAGAGAGACGGCTTATGGGAATGCGTCTAATCCCTCATTGGCAACGTAGCCGGAATTTCCGTTTTAACTCCCGACGGCCCAAGATTTTAGCCCCTTTTTAGGGACTCCAGCGCATAATTATTTCCTTTGCCGGGGCCCTAGGGCTCGGAACAGGGTCCCGTGTACCCCAACCCGAGTCCCGAAACCGTTGGTTTTGTTGTTCACCCACTGGGCACAAGCCTCCGGAGTGTCCTTTGCGCCGCCCGTCAAGACCGCATGAATACTGGCGTTGGCCCGATCATAGGATCACTTACCAGATATCAAAAAGGAAATGCGGCTTAAAAGGGGCGCACCTTCAGAGCCCGCCTTTCTTGTCGAAGGGTGCGCCGAAATGGCTCTCTTTATTTTTGTTATCTCGAACCGACTTTATAGGTTGCGGAAAAAGTCGCCTTCCGACGGGTTTGTATCAGGGCACGACTTTTAGTCGTGCCGATAAGTCGTTTATTCTTGATCGGGCCGAGCGGACGTCAGTCCGCGAGGCATAGGCATTTTGGACTTTTTCCGCAGCCTGTTTAGTCGGCGAGGGATCTGTTGTTCCTACGTCTCCGCAGCTTGTTGAACTGGCATGCGAACTCCACGCTATCTTCAGGCGCGCGTCTTACAACGGAAGTTGTACGCACCCTACTGCGTACGGGGGATTTGTCGTTTCATTTCCAGTGTCAGAATCGCTCCATCAGGATCGACCGCTGTAGAGAGCAGCGGGCAGGGAAGGCGAACGCATAGCGAAGGAGTCACCACCCGTTCCTTCGTGCTTATCTCCTTTTTACGAGTTGGCGGAATTCTGGGCCGTTCCGGTCTTCGGTTGTGCAACTGGGCGCTGCGCTTCCGGTCAGAATTCCGCCTTTTTCCGTTGCCTCTATTTTCAGGGTCCCGCAAACACTTCGACGCGGCCAAGCCTTGACAACTAGTCGATAGTGGCTTGCTTTGACTGCGCGACAGTCATACGGCGAAGGTTCTCGGAGCGTCGATCCGCCGGCATTGTCCCTTCCACATCCAGGGAAATGCCACGAACATCCAGATTGGCCCTCTGGAACCCCGTCCACACCAGCACTTGGGCGTAGAGACCGTTGGGCAGGGCCATTGGCTGATTCATAAACGCTTTGACTTTACAGCCCATGGCAGGCTCCACAGTGCAGGTCCCACTGGCGAAATCGTAGGTGACACGATAGGAGTAGTTATTGGTATCAGATCCTGGTCGTCCTGCGTTTAGCTTAACCTGCGTAGGAGAATCGTGATTAATATCCCACGGGTACGATCCCACTTGGTTGGCGGTCGTTGCTCCTTCTGGAAAGTCGAATGGACTCGGACCAAGAAACATCCAAATATCGCAACAGACCTGATCGGAATGGTTCACTGTGTCCACGGTCACCCTTAATTTGTCAACTTTAATGTCGTTTCCTACTAAAGAAGCATCCCACTCCAATGATGAAAATCCAAATGTCAACGAGGGTTGAGCGGCGATATTGAACGACCTGCCCTTAAACTTGAATGTTCGTTTGAATCGAACGGTATTCACATCCGAAGCTTTTGCAACCGTGGTGCTCCCACCGAAATTTACAGGTGGCCAATGGAAAAAGTAAGCTGATATAAACAGCAAGGTCGTCAGCATCACAGCAAGCGTATAGAACCAAACTAGAACACGGGCGGGTCCAGCTATGGCACCACCCGGTTGGCCTGCGTATCCTGTAAATACAACCAGCACAAACATCAGTCCCAAAACGATCAAAGCACCGAAAACAGCCACTTGAGGGCTCAGCTTCAATCCCAATACAATCGCAACAACAGCGCCCAACCCCGCCACCCCCAAGGCGTACTTCATTGCAGGAACCGCTCGGATGGAGTCGCGAAGCAAGTTGTAAGGATTCAAGGGAATCACCTTTCCAAACAGAGCACCACTTTACATTGACAATCGTGATTGTCAACACATCAGAGTGCAGGATGACATGGACTCGGACTGCAACTTTAGTGACGTTTGATGCTTTTGCTATGACTACCGCGATTCCTCCGGGGCAGTGTCCCACGGTCGCGGTGGTCAGGGGATGCTGACGAGGGCTGACAGTCTTTCACAAGTTCGCCTCCCGTCACCTTGCCACGTGCGTCCGGTCACACCCTTCCGGCCAGAAATCTGATATCTGTAGCAGCGTGGTAGGCGTGCGCTCCCACGCATGCTCTATAAAACACTCAGTGCCGCCGTGTACGGCATCGACGCCAGCCTCATTGAGGTCGAGGTCGATGTCGCTGCCATAAAAGCTGAGCACGATACGTTCATGACGGTCGGGCTGCCTGACACCACGGTGCGCGAGAGCCGTGAACGCATCCGAGCGGCGCTCAAGAACAGCGGCTACGATATTCCATCCACGACAACCACCATCAATCTGGCTCCCGCGGACATTCGCAAGGAAGGATCGGGATTCGATCTTCCCATGGCGTTGGGAATTCTCGGCGCATATGGAGGCCTGAACAATAAGCCGCCCGACGATACGCTTTTTGTGGGCGAATTGTCGCTTGACGGCGGGGTGCGCGGCATCCGGGGAGCGTTGCCTATTGCCGTCACTGCGCGGGCAAACAAAATCCGCAGGCTCATCGTTCCCGAGATCAATGCGCGTGAGGCCGCGCTGGTCGACGGTGTCGATGTCTACCCGGTGCACTCGTTGATTGAAGTGGTTCAACTCCTGAACACTGGCAACGGAATCCTGCCGATCAAGGTTGACACCCAGGCGCTCCTGGAAACTTCGCAGCAATTCGGGGTGGACTTTGGCGATGTACGAGGACAGCAGACAGCCAAACGGGCCATCGAGATCGCCGCTGCGGGAGGCCACAACCTGCTGATGATTGGCCCGCCGGGCTCGGGCAAGACCATGCTTGCCAAACGAATGGCCACCATCCTTCCGCCGTTGACCTTTGACGAAGCCCTCGAAACAACCAAGATTCACAGTGTGGCCGGAGTGCTGGATTCCACGAGCGGGTTGGTGGGTACTCGTCCCTTCCGCTCGCCGCACCACACCATTTCTGACGCGGGTCTGATTGGCGGTGGCATGATCCCGCGTCCCGGCGAGGTATCGCTGGCCCACAATGGAGTGTTATTCCTGGATGAGTTGCCGGAGTTTCCGCGCAATGTCCTGGAGGTTATGCGGCAGCCGCTCGAAGACGGCACGGTGACAATCGCCCGTGCGGCCATGTCGCTCAGCTTTCCAGCCCGCTTCATGCTGGTTGCGGCCATGAATCCTTGTCCTTGCGGCTATTTCAACGATCGCTCTCGCGAGTGCCATTGCACGCCGATGATTATCCAGCGCTATGTGTCGAAGATTTCCGGCCCGCTGCTCGACCGCATCGATATCCATATTGACGTTCCCTCGGTGAACTATCGGGAGTTAAGAAGCGGTGTGGTGCCCGAGAGTTCCGCCGACATTCGTGCCCGCGTGATCCGCGCCCGCGAAACCCAGTTGGTGCGCTTCGGCACCGAGGGCGAACGCATTTACGCCAACGCCCAGATGGGCTCGCGTGAGATCAGGAAGTACTGCGAGTTGGGTACGGACTCCGAGCACCTGCTGGAGCGGGCCATGGTGAAGCAGGGCCTCAGCGCCCGCGCACACGATCGCATTCTCAAGGTTGCGCGCACCGTGGCAGATCTCGCCGCGGCCGAAACTATCGAGCCGGGCCACATCGCCGAGGCCATCCAGTATCGGACGCTGGATCGCACGTTCTGGGCGTGAGTTGGGATGGGTGCTGTATGGGTCTCCCTGAAAATCTCCCCTTCGACAACGACGCCGACTCTGCAGCGAGGCTGCCCGGCTGAAGGAGATTATCGCGCCTTCCATCTCAGGTGCTAGTCTGAGGTGGCAACCGATGAGCAACCGTGACATCCACGCCGCTTGGAAGTATCACGATGGCACGAAGCACTCTTACTGGAGTATTCGTAACAACCCCCACTACCTGGACTGGGCGAATCGGCCGCTACCTTTCAAAATCTATCCGGAAATAGAATCGTTGCCGCTGCCGCGGGACGTGTCGCAAACGGGGGTCGCTGCGTTGTCGGCGATCTCACAGCCGGTGGCCATGTCGCCGGCCGATTCGATGCCTGACCTTCAGGATCTGGCCCGTCTCCTCTATTTCTCGGCGGGAATTACCAAACAGCGCGCGTATCCAGGCGGAGAACTCTTCTTTCGCGCGGCCGCTTGCACCGGAGCTCTCTACGAGATCGAGCTGTATGTCGTGACTGGCGATCTCCCGGGACTGGGTGCCGGCGTGTATCACTTCAGCCCTGCGGATGTATCGCTGCAGCTTCTGCGAAAAGGTAATTTTCGCGGTGACCTGGCTCAGGCGACGGCGATGGAACCCGCCGTAGTTCACGCGCCCGCGACGATCGTCTGCACCGGAACGTACTGGCGAAACGCCTGGAAGTACCAGGCGCGCACCTATCGACACTTCGGTTGGGACAATGGCACCCTGCTGGCGAACATGCTGGCCGTTTCTGTGGCTTCGGGGCTGCCGGCCGAGATCGTGCTCGGATTTGTGGACGCCGAGGTAAACATCCTGCTCGATCTCGATACGCGGCGTGAGGTTTCGTTGTGCCTGGTACCGATCGGCCGCACATCGGAGAGGCCGCTTCCAGCTCCGAGACAGGCTTCAGCGCTCGGCCTGAAGACGATCCCGCTTTCGCAGCGCGAGGTGGAATATCCCGCCATGCTTGAGATGCACGACGCGTCTTCACTCAACTCCGAAGGTGAGGTGCCGCAGTGGCGAGCGGAGAACAAGGTCTTTCCATCTTCCGCTCCGGCCGGCAACGCAGTTCGCTTCCAGCCACTTCCGGAAGAAGAACAACCGAAGGAAACGATCGAGCAGGTGATCCTGCGTCGCGGCTCTACCCGAACGTTCGATAAGACGGCATCCATTACGCTGGCACAACTTTCAACCATCTTCGACCGCGCCACGCGAGGTCTTCCGGCTGACTTTCTTGACCCTCCCGGTGCGCAGCTCAACGATCTTTACCTGATTGTGCATTCGGTAGAGGGGCTCAACCCGGGCGCTTACTTCTTCCAGCGTGAACGGAACACCCTGGAGCTTTTGAATGAGGGTGAGTTCCGCACCGCAGCATACCATCTTGGACTGGAGCAGGATCTCGCTGCGGACGCCTGCGTGGACATTTTCTTTCTCGCCGATTTGAATCGCATCCTGGGGCGATACGGGAACCGCGGCTACCGTGCGGTCCAGTTGGAGGCGGGCGCCATCGGCGGCAGGATGTACCTGGCAGCGTATGCTCAGCGCCTGGGTGCAACCGGACTCACCTTCTTCGATGATGACGTGATTAACTTCTTTTCGCCGCACGCGAAAGGCAAGAGTGCCATCTTCCTGCTTGCGATTGGCAAGCCTCTGAAAGGCAAACCACAGTAGGAGTCTAGACCGCTTTAGGAAATGGTATGATCCAACGGCTTTGAAAGGGCACGGACTTTAGCCGTGCCGCTAGTGCCAGGTTATCCACGGCTTTAGCCGCTGCGGGAGAGCTTTGGATCACAGTAATTCCTAAACCTCTCTCGAGAAGTTCGAAATCAGAGAGGGAAGGTCCTTAGAGGTCTAGGTGTCCCGTTTGACGCCGAGTCCGAATCAGGCACCAGAAGTTTGGCATTCCCCGGAGAATCGATTTCGCCCGACCTAAATTAGCTGATGGATGGAGTGCTGAGATCGAGGTTGTCGCGGAAGCTGACGAACGCAACGCCGTAGGCACACAGATCCGCCGCGGCATTGACAAGATGCTTGAGCCAACAGCCAAACGATCAATTGTGACGTTTTGTGACGTAACCCGTGCTTCCCACCTTCAACAGTATTGATTTCTAAGGAGTTTTTGGTGGAGCTAGTCGGGATCGAACTATTAAGGGGTGTTGATAGCAAGTAAGTTATTGATTTAATTGGTGGCGAGAAAGGCGAAAAAGGCACCATTCCCGGATGATGGGTACAATTTGGGTACAATTTGGTGCTCGTGGGTTCCTGGTGAGTCAACAGCCCGTTGTAGCCAACCCTCAATATCCTGAATGTCCTGGCGGAGCTGAAACTCTATTCGGGGGCGGGGAAGGGAGTCGTGATTCTCAACCATGGCGAGGTTTTATGCAACCGGCTTCTGCCAAAATTCTGTGCGCAGACTTTCATGCCGACCCATCTTGAGTCCCTCGCGCTCGAAGGCAGCTACTTAACCGAAAAGAAAAGGTTGAGTATAACTCCCAGTTGGTCCAATTGTTGATTGGGGCTTTTGCCGGTATTGTTCTGGTGTTCGTAGTAGGGATCGAACTCGACATGCTTGCCGATCGGAAGCAAGCATCCGGCGTGCAACGCGGTGTCGCTCCATTTACTGTATTGGCTTTCGTAAAAAAACTCGGCACTGACGTACGGTGCAGGATGGTAAGAACGAAATCTAAGCGTCCTTTGGATCTGAAACCGATTGCGATAGCGCCATGAGAAGCTCCCTTTCGGCCAATCAATATCCGCGCGACTTCGGTCGCTGAGCAAGAACCTGCCTTTCATAGGAAAGTTGAGGGTCGCGACCGGCTCAAGACGGTTGGTCCCAGGCGCACCGTTGGCCTGCGGCAGATACCTGTATCCGACTGTCAATACCAAAAACCGAGACTTCGATTCGTCTATATCGAACTCAGTAGCCCCCTTCAATTTGACCAGAGGCTTGAGATAGAAAGCGAGACTGGGTCCTATCTCTGCTTGTGTGGGGTCACCACCCTCTCGGGTCTCTTTGGCCTGGAAGGTGAACCGCAGATCGGTATTCAAGTTTACGTAAGTGTCAATTTCTGGCAGCCCTTGGAGCGTTTGCGCATTTCCTAGCAGACAAATGAGGAACACGAAAATTGCCGTTAGAAACGCCATTCGTCGCGCCGAGTCCCACCCAGATGACGCTGGCGCGGGTATCGTAATCCTCGCCGCAGCGGCCGACAGCAGCACAGGAAACGCCGAAGCAGAACCGCAAGCCGGAAAGGGAAGAAAGTCGATTGACCCATGCATGCCTACTTGGGCAATGGACCACATGTTGCCTCTAACACCGTAATTTTCTATGGGCTGATAGCTCATAAGCCGGAAAGACAGCAAGGAGTTTACCTAGCGCGTTCGAACTGCCCAACCGAGCATCAAGAGACCGCTGGCTGCGATCCAGCTCCCGGCGACACGGACGGCAATGCGAGCCCATTGCACCCGCAGGTTGACTACGAATGCTGCCGCAAGTGCGATCAGTCCAAACACCGCGAAGACCAGTCCGAGAAGAGCCACTGCCGCTGTGTCGAACTGCCCCATGCCGATTCCATTCAAGTATCCGTGATAGAGGCCCAGCAGAGCCGCAAGAGCGGTCGTCACGCGCAAGGAGACCTTCACGTCGGCGGCCAGCAATCCTCCGAGTAGGAGAAACCAGGCTGCTGCGACAAATGGATGGGGTTTGGCTGTGATAGTGCTGAGTCCGGCGAGACCACCGAGCAACCATGCTACCGGCAGAGTGAACAGAGCGCGCCGCCCGTAACTTGCGCCCCGTAGTCCAGCGAGTAGAGCCAGGGCGAGCACCGGAACAATGTCCTCGGGGCTCATCAGAAAATGCATCAGGCCATCGTAGAACGGCCCCATGCCGGTCGTGTTGAGATGGGCCTCGGCGGGGAGCGCGCACATGACAAATGTGAAGACAACGAAGGCATACAAGGGCAGACGAGATTGGGTCGCATGATTCATGCGACCGCCTTCCACATAAAGAACGCGCCTCCGGCAACCACCACTCCTCCAGCGAGGCGCAGTAACTTCTGTCCCCACCCCCATCGATGGACCGTGCCAATGCCTATCCCGAGCGCATGCAAGCATCCCGTTGCAATCACGAAGCCCATGCTGTACAGCAGCGCGCTTTGGCCGGGCGGCAGTTCGGTCCCGTGGGCGTGCCCGTGGAATATAGCGAATGAGCCAACCAGCGCTGCGGCAACACCAAGAGGCGGGCGAACTTCAAACAGCACGGCAGCACCCAGGAGGATTGCTGACAGAGCGATGCCATATTCAGTACCTGGCAGCGGAACTCCCACCAGTCCCAGCATTCCGCCGAACGCCATCACCATCGGAAAGGCTACAGGCAGAACCCAGATGGCCGGCGCACCGAGTTGCGCTCCCCATAAGCCGACAGCAACCATCGCCAGCACGTGATCAAGGCCAGAGATCGGATGGCGAAAGCCCGTGAGAAATCCAACGGCTTCGCCCTTCTGCGGGTGGGCGAAGGCTGTCTGCGCACACAGGAACACAAAGACGGTTAGCACCATTGCCCGGAACAGAGGATCGAGTCGCAACTTATTCATCGCGCGCCTCCGAAGAGCAATGCGACTCGTTGTACCGTCCAGAACGCGCCAAGCGACCCTACCGTATATCCGGGAAGGAGCTGCGCCCATCGCGGCCAACGCACTTCGAGTATGCGGAAGGACCGTTCGAGCGCCAGAATCAGCGCGATGAAGCCGAGCTGTCCGAGTTCCACGCCGACGTTGAAAGTGACCAAGGCAAGTGGCAGCTCATGATGCGGAAGTCCGGCGCTGGTGAGAGCGCTAGCGAAACCGAATCCGTGCAGAAGTCCGAACGCAAACGCTACGACCCAGGGATGGCGAATGGTGAAACTGGTCTCGCCGCGCCAAGAGCGAACGATCTCCGGTCCGAGAAAGAGGATGCTCAACGCGATGGCGGCATTCAGCGGTAGCACCGGAATCTCCGCGTAGCCGAGGGTTGCAATTGCCAGCGTGATGCTGTGCGCAACCGTAAAAGCAGTCACGGTCTTCAGGAGCATCCATCGATCTTGAACGATCAGCAACAGTCCCAGCACGAACAGCATGTGGTCAGCGCCGAAGAGAATATGCCGAATGCCCTGCACGATGTACGTGCCCGCCACTCCGATCCAAGTCTGGGAGGCGGCCATCTCTACCCACGGCTGCGACGGATGAATGATGGAGGTCCATTTCCTGCCGTCAAGCAACTCCACGCGCACAAGCACGTCGGTGATGGTGAATTGCAGACCGGGGAACTCGATGCGCTTGCCTGCCAGACCCTTTGGCCCGGCGTCGATCCATCGGCGCTCCACGAAGGAGTCAGCCAGCTCCTGTATGTTCGGCTCTCGCACATTCTTCACGTCATCAGGAAGGTTGAGCGCTACGGGAAGGCGCATCCCTGCGAGCACGGGAGTGCGCCAGAGGACGCTGAACTGTCCGGGCGCAGTCTCTTTAATCTCAAGGTAGGCAGGACGTGCCTCGTGGGCCGACGCAATCGAAGCGGCAAGCAGCAAACATGCCGTGAGCCACGCGATGCGGGTATGGACACAGCTCATAGCGGCCCCTCACCGGATGAAGTCGGAACCTGTCTCTTGGGCGGAGGTACTGGAGCTTGAGCCGCGTTCTTGTCGGATGGAGCAGGCAATAGCACCGTGTACTTGGCGCGCATTTCCAGATAAGCCTTCTGCCACGCCTCTCGCTTCTGTTCCGCGAGCCACGCCGTCTTCACATCCGGCTCCATCTCCTCAAACGCTGGGATGCGGCCGGGGATGACCGTGTCGACAAACACCAGATGCCATCCGTAACCGGACTCAATCGGACCTTGCCACGATCCCGGCTTCAACTTCTCGACTGCCACCGCGAAGGGTGGCCCGAACTCCTTCGCTATCGCTTCGGGCGTCACATCCCCGTAGTATTCCTGGAACATAAACCGGTCGGAGAGAGAAGCGGCACGTTGCGAATCTTCCGGCTGACCTGCAATTTTGGCCAATGCTGTGGCGGCATCCTCCTGCGCACCCTTGCCGCGCTTGTCAGGAGAGAAATAAAGATGGCGGAAGCTGTAGCGGCTAGGCAGAGCAAACCTGCTGCTGTTCTTCTCGAACCAGGCATTGAGTTCCGCCGTGGAAGGCTCGTGCGCTGTGCCGACATCTTCCGCCAGAAATTGCATCTTCTGCGCCATGCGGCGTTTCACGATCTCGTCGTCTTTGTCTAAACCCATTGCAAGACCTTCGCGATAGAGGATCCCTTCGCGGACCTTGTCTTCTACCATGGCTTGAAACTCAGCTGGAGTTGGCTGGCGATGCCATTGCGACTCGAAGTACACGTCCATCTGCCGAAGTTCATCAAGGCTCACGACAATCTGCCTCGACGACTCGATCCCGATGCGCCCGCGGTGCAGGTAGGCGTAAACCGCGAACAGGGCGAGACCCAGCAACAGGAAGTGCAGTAGCGGCTCGCGCAGCCAGAGCATTAATAATGAAGAGAGAGAAGCCCGCAATCCAGAATGCGCCCGAGCCGGCGCGAGTTCGACAGAAACCTCATTCATTCAGAACAACTCCTGGATCTCCGCCTCTTCAATTCGACTAACTACCGCCATCCTATCGGACTGGCGAATCTGCAAATATGCCTCGTACGTTGTGTAAAGGAACGTGCCCTACTTAGCCGCACTCTTTCGTTGCTTAAACCACGCGCCTCCGAGAAGAACGGTCAGAACCGCGTGGAGCAAGACGGCCGGCCATAACAATATGCCCACGTCGCCACGCAGGCCGAAGACAGTCATGTAGACGGTGGCGAGCGCGGTGTAGGTCAACATACCCAAGAGCGGCTGTGAGGAACCTCCTGCCGGCCAGCAGGCCACGCTGATCGCGACCAGGCTGATGCCGAAGATCCGGCTCAAGATGATACCGGAGCCGCTGACCTCCAAACCGCACAACAGCCGTATGACAATTGGCGGATAGATGATCAGCAAGAGCCCAGTTGCTGCTTCACCGACCGCCGCGAACGCCAGTACCTTTTTCATTGCACTATCCTGATCAGGTCCAAGTCACTCCTACCGGTGAACATCCGCCGTGGTGAACCAACTCTTGGTGATATCTTGTCCGAGCTGGTCCATCATTCTGCTCCCCAGCTTCTCGACCAGTTCGCGCCGGTGCTCTTCGCGGATCGCCTGGAACTTCTGCTGCTGCTGCTGATCCAATAGAGGCGTGATTCTTGCATCGATTTCGTCGGCGATTTGCTTCAACTGCTGCAGCTTCTGCACCGGACTGAGGGAGGTATTTTTCTTCAGCGCTTCCAACTTCGGCACTTCCTGCTGTTGCAGGAACGGCAGAATCTGCTGTCTCTGCTGTTCGTTCAGACCCAACTCAATCGAGAACTGGTTGAGCATGGCGTTCAGCGGGTTCTGGACGACCTGCGGCGTTGGAATCATTTCGTAGTTGGCATAGCCGAATTCGTTGCTGCGTGCACCGTAGTATGTGTCACCCAGTTTGTAGACCGTAACCGCAAAGGGATCCTGGGAAATGATCGTCACCACCTTGCCGCCTTCAATCTTGTACGGCGTGGTCGTTCCCTGATAGCCGTCGCGCACCGGGTTACCGTAGCTGCTCGGGGGGGTGGAGTATTTGCCGATATGCCAGACGTTGCTCTGGCCTTCAGCTGTGTACGCGACGCTGAACTGCTCACCGGTCGCATTGTTGCGCACCCAGAAGGCTTTGCCAACGATCAGCGCCTTGAGTTGTGCGTCACCCAATTGTGTTGCACCCTTCGCCTTAAGGTCGGCCACCTTCATGCCGGCGGGCGAATTCTTCCGCGCGTCGGCGTTGGGCGTGTACCAGATCGGCGAACTCCACGCGCGCTCCTGGCCGGTGAGCGGGACGATATCGGGTGGTGGAACCCCGGCCTTAACCGCCTGTATGAAGGTCCAGCGCGGCGTCGGGATTTCCAGCACGCGTGCGTAGTAGAACGCATGCAGGCTGGCATCGAACTCGGGATCGGTCCAGACGGTTTTTTGTTCCGTCGAACCGACGTCGTTGGTGTATGTAGCTTTCTCCATGTCCACGGTGCTCTTGATCGCCGGAACCCTGCCCGTCCACTTATCGGGCTTGCGGTCGCCGGACCAGGCGACGTCGAAGATTTTCTCGAAGCTCTGCCCGTACTTGGTCCAGCCCTTGATGATCTGGATACGATCGAGATTGGCGGATGTCGGATCTTTCACTGCCCACACCACGAACGTTGGAGCGGTGCCCTTCATCGGAGGCAGATCGGCGCCCATGGGCACTCCGTTTGCGTAGGACTGGTGTACCCAGTCATTGGCATTCAGGAGGTCCTTGTTGTAGGCCCAGCCGCCGAAGAAGCGCACTTTGATGTGAACGCCACTGGTGCCGAACGTTTCCTTGCGGTACATGGCGTCCCAGATGGAAGCGCGCGTGTTTTCCTCGGCCCACACGCCGGTCAGTCCGCCGGGGTTCTCCAGGCGCACATCCAGGGTGTTGCCCAGCAAGACACCAGCCATGCGCCTCTCAACGGTTCCGTCCACCGCGGCGTGTCCACCATAGAAGTTGTCCTGACGGTAAGGGCTGCCGGTGTTGTGCGAGTCGGAGCCCCCGGCCATGCCGAACTTGTACGGGTTGTAGCCGCGCGTGTCCTGCATCGCTATGCCATCTTTGTACGCCTGCCGCGCATAGCTGCCATGGATGTGATCAATGCGGCCTACGTCCGGAGGAAGACCCAGCAGGCCGGAGTACATTTCGTAGTTGGCGAATTCATCGTTTGGCGACAACAAGGGGTGGGTCTCGGAGGCACCCTTAATCTGCTTGATTTCGACGAGGCGTTCGTTGCGGTCGCGATCGGCTGCCCAGGCGGCATCGATGGGCCGTCCGTAGCTGTCAACGTCGACGGGATACATCCAGCCGTCGCTCACGTTGGCATTGTGGGAAATGGCCAGCAACTCATTGCCCGCTTTGCGTTGCGAGTCCATCCACTTCCACAGCGCCTCCGGGTGATTGTCATCCAGCGCGCTGAAGGGCATGGGTGGAATATGCGCGCAGTCGCGGAAAAAGACGTTGCGATGCAAGTTGCGGTTGTTGGGCATCGAGGTCCACTCGTAGGAACAAAACGCAGTGAACTTGCCCGGATGATTGTTCTCTTCTGCGGCCTTCACGGTTTCCTGCCAAACTGTACCTGCCACTGCCGGCGTCATGAATGCCTTGATCGGCGGCTTGCTGGTGAGCGAGAGAAGATACAGGAAGACCTTCTGTTGGTCCGCTGCACTGTTGGGATCCTGCATGATTAAGGGTTGCGCCTCCGGCATCTTGCTGACCGCCGTACCCGGTGTGTTCGCCTGTTTAGTTACGCCCACGTACTCCGAGTGGTCGGTCACCCCCATAAAGTCCATGGGTGTGTCGATCTTGATGTCATAGCCGAGCGGGTGTTTGATGGTTTGCCCCTGTGCATACTTGTACGCATCATCCGGCCCGGTGATACGGTTGCCGAATATCCAGGCGTCCACCGACCAACTGGTGTGGATGTGTTCCTCGCCGAAATAGGCGTTGCGGTCGGGGTTGGGCTTCAGCGGTTGCTCAGGACTCGACGCCTGTCCAGTCTGGCCTGCTGACGGTGCTGTTTGTGGGCCTTCAGATTTGCTGCAAGAAACCAGCACTCCGATGCAGAGAAGAACTAACGCCAAACCCGCCGTTGCCGCAACTCTCGTCTTCATAAAGGCCTCCGTCTTGCTGAATGGCATGACCACGATCCCCGCAGATGCAGCGCACGCGGGAATTGTATCCAAATCAACGCAAGAATTTGGAAAAATCGCATGATCAGGAATACCGAGCGTTCGCTTCTTGCCGCAGCGAAACGCTTCGGCTGACACTTGCACGCACCCGGCACACGACTACACGGTTGCGAGCCTGGCTCTCGCAGCTTAAACGACTGAACTGGTTGTGAATTGGGCCGAGAAGACCGGGGAACTCGGAACGAATACCATTCGACATAATCTGAACTCCAATAGCCAAAAGAATGAACGCTGAGAGGCGGATCAGAATACCGGTTCCAGACCTTCCAAGAATTCGTGTAAGACGGTCGGCGTATGTATAAACAGATCATCACCAATACACAGACAAGAAACATGCCTACCAAAGCAGCAATGAAGTGACGCGGATACCCATGCTCGAACCCCGATCCAGCTTCATGTCTCAAATGGGCTCCCAAGGTGATGGCAATCGAGATACATCCCGGACCTACGGTAATGGGAAGGGTCAAGGGAAAAAAAGCGTGGTCAAGTGCATCCTCCAGGGATCCGGACGACTGACCTGAAGTAGGATCCTGTTCCTTCTGGTTTAGCAGGCCCCACCCCGTAACGGCGACTACCAGGCCACCACAGATCTGCACCACCGCCAAGGTAATGCCGAAGAAATCTAAGACTATGCTTCCGAACAGGAAGGAAGTGGAAAGCAGCACGAATCCGTAAGCTGCTATCTTTCGCGCCAACATCCGCTGAGCCGAACGCGGGTATCGACCCGTCAGAGCCAGAAAAATTGGGCCTCCGCCAACGGGGTTCACAACCGGAAATAGCGTCACAAACGCCACCGCGAGGACCCTAAGAAAGTCGATCGGGTACATTGCCGTTCGCTCCAGTCTGCTCCAGCCGAATCGAGTTAATTTTCTGTTGAGCACCTCGCTAGCGGTCTTGCGACTACTGTTGACTGTCACTCCAGGACAATCCGTTGCTTGGCTAATACTCGCTTTCTCCCAAGCAACAATTACCGACCTAATTTCTCAACTTGTTACAGCAATTTAATGCAATGCGGCCCAGGTGTTGTCTGGATTGAATTCGGTCAACGACTTTGCGACATCGGCAGTGTCTTTGCCAAGATTCTTCTGATAGACCACGCCATGTTGATCGATGATGAACGTCATGATGCCAGTGTTGTTGTAGGTAGCAGGGTAGGCGACATAAGCGAACCCGCCTGTCATCTTGCCGTTGACGATGTAGCTTTTCGCGCCGCCCTTGGCATCAGTCCCCTGCTTATCCAGTATCCGGAAGAAGTAGCCGTGGAATGCCCGGTGGGCGTCGGCCTTCACGTTGTACCCCTCGTCGGTCGCATACGCCACTAGAGGTCCGACAGGGCTCTTCTGCTGGCCCACCGGCGACTCCCAGTACAAGCCGTTCTGTTTGCCCGGATCGCTGATGAACTTCTGCGCGTACTGTTTCACGCCGTCATGCTTTTGCGCGAAGTACTCGGCCTGCGCGTCGGCCAGCGCCCCGCACACGTCGATCGCCACAATTTCGTCCCTTCCAATCCGTCGCGCCAGAATCTCGTCTCTACCCGCCGCAGCGTCGAAGAACATCTGGCCCGACGAGTTCTTCTTCAGCGGAATGGGAAACGCCTGGTTATCGGCACCCACCAGCAGCATTTCACTGCCATCGGGCAGCGTGCGCCAACGGTTCATCACCCCGTACGCCTGTACGAATCCTTCCATGGACGCCTTGTCCTCGGCGGCATCTCCGGAATAAATCAGCTCCTTCGATCCCTGGCCAAAGATCGCCAGCATCGTGTCCTGGTTCTGCGCCTTGGCAGCTTCTACCAGAGCTTTGCCGGCAGCTTCAGGAGAGGCGAAGGTCTGCGGTCCGGCTTGGGCCGCAGGAACCGGCTGCTCCTTCTCGGCACAGGCCGCTAATGCCAGCAGCAGAAACACTCCAATTGTCAGAGACAATGTCCGAAAGGAGACCGCAGCGCGACTGCGGAATAATTGCATCATTTCCATCCTCCCATGGCTGGGTTCATACAAGTTCCGGACCGCGATCGACTGCAAGCTAGCGCCGGAAACCTCCTCCCCCTCGGAAGCCCCCACCTCCACCCCAACCACCGCCCCCGCCACGGCTGCCCCACCCACGGGCGCTCGCAGACCTCGCGCCCCAGCCGGAGTCGCCGCCGGAGTGGTTGCCCCAGCCGCTGAATGCCGATGAGCTTCCGCCGTGGTAGTCCAATCCACTGCTGCCTCCCCAACCGTGTGCAGCATCAGAGGAACCGGCCTTCTGCCAGCCACTCCCAGTGTTCTTGTAGGCGTTGCCGTTCGCCGCCGCATACTTGTTTCCGGTTGAGGTCTCGGCGGTACCAACGCTTCCGTTGGCGTTTGAGTAATGCTGCGTGTCAACGGTCTGGCCGTTCTTCGAGGCCGTTGAGCTTCCCCAGTTTGAGTAGGCGTTGGAACCTTGATGGGTTGCGCCGTAGGCCCCGGTGTATGGGTTGTAGGCCTGCCCTACCTTTTGTGTGCCATAGGCCGTCGAAGTTGATGCGCCTCGCGCGTACGTGCCGGTAGAGGGGTTATAGCCATTGGCGGCGTGCGCGCTGCCATATGGTCCATAAGCGGATGCGCTGTTGCCGTAGTAACCGCCGTGCCAGGCGGCGTTCCCGTAATAGGGAGCACCATGGTAGTAGGCCCCGCCACCGTACCAGTTGCAGTTCCAACTGCTGTAGCCCCAGCCGCAGCAGCCGTCGCTCATCATTGCGCCAACTGCCATCCCGGCGCCAAATGACAGCAAGCCGGTGGCGACCACGTCAGCAGTGCTGTAATTGGGAACCACGTACGTCGTGCCGTAAACCACCGCCGGGTTGTATTGCGGAACATAAACCACCTGGGGATTGGTCGGTTGAATGACGATGGTTTGCGGCGACTGCTGCACCACGGTGATCTGCGAACCCGACTTGAGATTGCCGGCCGCCTTCGCCTGCGCACGCAAGGTCTGTATCGCAGCCATGACTTGAGACTGCTGATTGTGATAGTCCTCGCCCAGTTGCGACGTCCATGCCATGTTCTGTGCCATGTTGTTCAGCACCGACGGGAACTCCGTCAGGGCCTTGACACTGGGGTCCCATGATTGCCGGTTTACCGCCGTCGCCAAAGCGTTGCCAGTGAGGTTCTTGTTCTGCTGCAGCCAGTTGTCGGCAACGGCCACCTGATCTGGATAAGTTGCGGCATTCAGGATTTGAGCCACCAGCGCATCTGGATAAAGTGCGATCGGAGCCACCAAGCTCTGCAGCTCTTCGGCTGTTGCCGGCACGCCTTGACCGGAATAATCCGAAGCGGTCGACGTTACAGCCGTTGGCTCCAGCCGCTGATAATTCGAATTTTGGTCGCTAACGGTGAGGTGCTTGCTAACGCCGTTTATAGTTGCAGTTGCCACGTGGTTTGTACCGTCCGGCAATTGAGCGAACTGCGCGGAGATCGTGACGGCATCTTTGGGATCGTTCAAATAGGAATTGACCTGCACGCTTAATGGCGAGTGGGTCTGCTCACTGACGGCGAAGGTTACGGAGTCGCCTGGTTTGACATAACTCTTGATCACAAGGCTGACCGTGCCATTGCCGGGCTCGATCGACAGGTTCCCCTGCTGTTTGGCCTGCATCAGGAGGTCCGGATTGGGCGTCGTGTACTGTTTGGCGAGCGCGCCAATGGATTGACCGTACTCTTGGTATTCTTCTTTTTTCTTGTCGATGATGCGCTCTTTGAGTCTTCCCCCACCTCCGGGCGGCGCTTGCTCATTGTTGACCAGCGTCTTCTGCTGCTGACCGCTCACCATCTGAACTTGGTAGATCTTTTTGTCTTTTACTTCGCCCTTGATGCTGATGGTTTCGGTTTCCTGCCATGCGTATTGGGCGAGCTTTTGCTTATTGGCTACTTGGGCTTGACGGATGGCCGTTAGCTTCTCTCCCATCTGCGGATTCTGCGCTACAGCGGCGACGCAACCCATCAGAGCTACCGATATAAACACTACGGACAGACGAAGGGGTACTCGTTTGCATGTAAACGTAAGCGAGTGAATCATGTTGTCACCTCTATATCGTCTATGTTCCCCTTGACGCCGACGGTTCACGTTTCCTGCCTCGTGTCATGAGTCTTTCCAACACGACTTAATGATTCCACGCCACTAGACTGCTACTTTCCGCGAGTCATGGGGTTTAAATTTCGTTATTGCGCTGGCACCCTCTGTCGTCTTTCCGAAGTTCGCCCAGCTTTCCTCAGCGGAAACCATGTGTTTTCGCATCCCGTACTTAAGCAATTCGGCATTGCTCACAATTCCGAGTGTTTCCATCATGTTGTATTTGTGAAAAGCGACAGTTCCCGGCGCAAGATTCAGGATTCCGCCCACTTCTTTCAGTGTTCTTCCTTCGATCAGCAGTTGTAGGATCTCTGCCTGTCTCCGCGTGATGCGCTTCTCAAGACCGTCTTGCTTTGGGTGGCGGAGCAGGTACTCGATTGTCTCTCGTGCGATGAGGGATGACAGATACGACTGTCCGCGCATAAGACTGCGGAGAGCACTCATCAATTCCTCGGCACCGGAGTGCTTGAGGATGTACCCAGATGCTCCTCTTCGGAACGCCTCGGCGGCTAGGTCTGCATCTAAACTGGAAGTGAGAAACAGCAGTTTTAGAGCTGGCAATTCCCGCTTGATCTGCTCGGCAGCATCAAGTCCATTCAACAGGGGCAGGGAAATCTCGAGAACAACTCCGTCAGGTTTGAGGTTCAGCGCCGCCGCCAGGAGGGAGCGACCATCAGTGACTATGCCGACGACGTCGAACTCCGCCTGCAGTAGATGCTTGCAAGCTTCGGCAAACAACTTATGGTTGTCTGCGAGCACGAGTCGGGTCTTACGGTTCATTGACTTTAGCTCTTTCGAAGACATAGGCCGTCCCTGGGAGCCACGACTGAGGTTCGATCTCTCCTGGCATTCCGCCTATTTCCCTTCACAGTGTCCGGTTGCACGGGTCCGTTGTTGGTTGCTAGTTTTCCGAGTACTTTTGCTGAGATATGGTTTTCGGTTATCACACCTATTTCGTCTTTACGGAATGCGATTCCGGAGTCCCATTTTTGGCCGCGATTTTTTCCGCTGTACTCTCATTGCAGTCAATCGAGCCCCCCGTGTGGGTTAAGACCGACTTCAGGTAGTCGGCATTGCAGTACCGATTGAAGTGGACTTCGGCTCCGGCTCCCGACGGCATTCTTGGAGAGGGCATACACTCAAGCATTACCGAATGTGCGCCACTGCTGTCTGTAATCTCGTAGAGCGTGCTGTTATCGGCTCCTACCGTCGACTGATGTATGTTGTAGGCTCCTGCAGGAAATTTTGCATTCCCTGCGTAAAATGCCGCAGGCGCATGAAAGTTAACGTTCAACTGTGCAGCCACCGGGATGACGACAACTATCGCCACCGCTCCAGTGAAGAATACGAGCATCCAGAATTTCTTCATTTCATTCTCCTTTGCGCTTCCGATTTTGATCCCCGTGTCAGATTCCTCCTGATCACTCGGACCACGGTGTTGCGCAGATTAAAGATGGCATCCCCATTCGGAGCCCCGGAGGGCCCTGGTAATTTCTGGAGCAAAGTTGCTCTTCGAAACCTACGTCTCGGTCCCCATTAACTTCTTAACTCTTCAATCAGCTCCATGGATTTTGTCTGTGCGACTTCGTAAAAACTGATCCTGGGCTCTTCGCTGGCAAGTTCCATGGCCTGCAGAATCTTCGAATACAAACCGGACTGAATGTGAGTGTGCAGATCCTTGGCTGACCGCCATTCCTCCACATAAACCACTCGTTGAGGGTAGGTTGCTTCTTCGAATACGCCACAATCCAGGCATTCTGGCTTGGTGCGTACGCGCTGTGCAACAAACCTGAGGACCTCCAGCATTGCCTTCCGCTTCTGTACTTGGGGTACCAACTCAAGCACCGCAATGATCATTGCGAGTTGTCTCTCTCTCCGCCGGACAACAGCTGTCCAACCTACCTGCGAAAGAGTTAGGTTCTACTCACCAGACTGCTTGGAAATCGACCCGACGGCCACAAATTAAGTTCCGGCAATACCCTTGTTCTGCAGGACTCGCACCACCACACGGCGGTTTTCGGCCTGCCCTTCGGCCGTAGCGTCGGGGGCCACTTGTTTACTGGTGCCCATGGCGCCCGGCGCCAGCACGTTGGTCAATGGAATGCCACCTTGCTGTTCCAGAAAGTCCACGACATTGGCCGACCGCTCCTGGCTCAGTTTCTGATTCAGAGCGGCAGATCCGACTGCTGAGGCATATCCCTTCACTTGAATCACATAGCCGGTGACGGTCTTGGCCTTCTGGCACAGCGCCAACAATTTGGAGTCGTATTGCGGATCAACCGTGACTTTGTCGTTGCCGAAGTAAACCGTCACTTCGTCCCAGATGTTGTAGTCGGCCAGTTCTCCGAAGCGCTTGTTGACCGCGGCAATAGCAGCTTTGTTGGCGGCGATCTTGGCCTCGTCAGCCTGCTGCTGCTTTTGCTCCGCCGTTAGTTGCGCCTGTTGCTGCTGCAGCTTGGCTTGCTGCTCGGCCAGTTCCTGCTTCTGTTGCTGCGTCTGTTGCTCGACCGGAGTTACCCCGGCCTGAATGTCGGTGGCGGTTTGCAGGTCTTTGCCATTGAACTTGATGGTGTTTGCCACCAACTGGTTCTGAGGGTTGTAACTTCCTTGCACCTGGACTTGAAGGCCGGGCTCCAGTACCGTCAGGCCCATCTGTTTCTTTCGAGCATGAAAAATACCCTGCACGTCCTCAACTTGGGCGTAGTCGGTGAGGAGCACGGTTACGTTCCCGGAATCTGTTTGTAGAGACATGGTCGCGCCGCTGCGTCCATTGATCACGCCCTTGATCTGTGCGCTCTGCGCCGCAACTGTTGCGCACAACAACAGCAGCATCGCTGAGAGACTTGCTACGTGGGCAGTGTTAGTGAATTTGTCGTTGTTCATGGGACTCCTCCGCTTGTGCTATGCTCTGCGACCATGCCAGAGCATGGAATTCAGCTACTGTTTGCAATACAAGTCCGCGCCTCTGCAGGTGCCTCTAGTGGCGGGTGCTCCGTCCGGCTAATGGCACTCGTTGACGGGCGGGACCTTGCCGTTGAGCAGGACCGCCAGACCTTGGGCCGTGCCAATCGGAGCACCGACATAGATCGTCGAACCTGTCTTGCCGGTGGCCGTTTCGGCTTTGCAATACTGGAAGAAAGACTTGTCGCAAGGATAGGGCCCGAGGATTTGATAGCCTTGCGCGTCCCCGCCGGATTTGGCCTGAGTGATCGGGCAGGAACAAACGATTTGCCCCTTCCGCACGGGCTTGTCGAAGCCCGGGAACGTCGTATCCTCGGTGCTTTGGAAGCAGATCCCGCCGTCGCACTGAGCGTAGGCGCCGGAGCCATCGCCCGAGCAGGTGTAGACCGCGCCGCCTCCCTGCGGCGAAGCGATCGACTCGGGCAGACTATAGGTGCTGATCATGTATTTGTTGTCGGCACCTGCGGCGTTGACCGAGCAGACGTCCTGGTTCTTGCCCATCGGAAACGGCAGGCTGATGCTGTCGCCGTGCTTCACGTCGCATTGACAGTAGGCAACGCCGTCGTAAACATTGCAGCGCGCCGCAGCGCAAAGCGCATAAGTCTGATTCTTGCAAATCTTGAATGACTTGCCGGACATCGCGTCGAGGAGCTTCTCGACGCAACCTTTCGAAAGCTGGCCCATCTTATTCTCAACACAGGTTTTGACTTTTTCGACGTCCGGCAGCACGCCCGAGCAGAGGTCCCACACATCGCTGCCGCACGCTCGGATCATCCCAAAATCCTGGTCCAAACTCTCTTGGGCCATCGAGGGCGCAACCAGGCCAGTCATCAACATTAGCGCAACGGACAAACCTGCTCCGATCAACCGCGCCTTTGCAGCCCTCTTCAAACCGTCCGACGTTGTCTTTTTCATTCGCTGTTCCTTTCCATGTCGAATAGGTTGCAGCTAGCTGCGTCGCACCGCGCGTAGGTCTCGTGCTTGCAGATCTTCATCGGCGGTTGCCCGGTTGATTGCGGTGCGTTCTGAGCGGCAACCGCCGTAGCCAACAACAGCAGCAGTGCGAGTAAGAGAGTTGTTAGGATTAGAAGGCGAGTGAAACTGGGCGTTGTCCATCGGATTCGCTTCTCCGCTTGTGCCATGCTCTGCGGCCGGGCGAGAGCATGGAATTTCCTTGACTGTGTTGTATTGGAAACCGCTATAACAAATAGCAAGCCGCGTGCCAGTTTGCGCGCGGGCAGAGGATACACTGCAAGTGATTGACTAATTGGAGCTTAACTATTGGAGAAGATTTGCTGCTGATGGCTAGAAGGTAAACGGCAGAGACGGCATGCCATCCTTAGGACGGGATACCGTCCTTCTCGTGATTGGGTCCCAGCCAGGACAAAAAACATGCGCCGCAATCTCTCGAAGCGTATACCGCGCGGGGCTGTTGGGAGCTAATATAGGAATCCCGCTGCGAAGTAGCGCCCGCACCTCCGGATTGAAGTGTTGTGCAGAGTTGGCGCCGGGTGAACTCGTCGGCGGACGGGAGTCGGCAAGGGCAATCTTGTGCCGAACGACACAGTCCCAATTCAGAACACATCTGCGAATACCGGGCCAGACAGGAGTAATCGCTGGCTCAAATACTCTCTGTGGAGCGGAGCCTGCGTGTGTTTTGGCATCCTGCTCGTCGCTCTAACCAACTCCGTTGTCGTCTGGTCGAGCTCCGACCAATTCTGTGGGCAGTTCTGCCATTCCATGACTTGGGCTTCTGCGGGGTACAAGCGAGGCCCGCATTACATTGACCAAGTGGGAGTGAGCGCCAGTTGTGGCGACTGTCACATACCCTACGACTCGCAGCATGCCACACCCGCCGAATATGTCCAGCTTTTGGGCTTCAAAGCACAACGCGGCGCTAAGGATTTCTACAACGAAGCGCGAAAAACGATTGCAACCAAGGAGGAGTGGGAGAAACGCAGGCCGGCACTCAGATCTGAGTTTGAAAGCTATCTGACGGCGCACAATTACGTTACCTGTCTAGGGTGCCATCGCCTCGATTCCTTTGCTGGTCCGCGCAATCACATGAAGCAGATGATTCACGATGAAGTGATCAAGGCCGGCCATGTTGACTGCCTAAGGTGCCATCGGGACATTGGCCACGTGTACGAATCGGCCTCGAAAGAAGGCGCGTGGTACACCGTCGAACAGGCGGCGTCCGGGGCTGGACTTTATCAGCACTCTTGTTCCTCATGCCACGGCTCAAACCTGGAAGGAGGAGCCGGGCCGGCGCTGACCGGATCGTCGTGGCGGCAGTCGTTCGGCGGTGCAAAGCTGCTTACCCCGTGGGGCGAAATCAAAGGTCCGATGGCGGAATATGCAGGCGTCACGATCACCACGCAGCAGTCGCTCGACATACTCGCTTTCCTGCTGCAAAAGAACGGTTACCCGGCTGGGAGAGAGCCCCTAACCGACACGCGTGAACTCTCCGATGTGATTTCGTCCAAGTAGTTCGGGAGTCCGGGAGGTCTCATCAAACCAGCCTCAGGAGCTGAGCCCCGGGACAGCCCAAGCTGGTTGTCCCCATGGTGCGCATAGCGTTTAGTTGAACGCAGTCGCTACAGTGACGAGGGGTCTAAATTCCTACCATGGCCGTGGAGGTGGCGCGGGCCGATTCGGATCGCCATCTTTAGGGCGGAATACCGCCGTCCTTCTCGTGCCTGGTAGGAATGGCCAGTCGCCGCATCGTGGTGTACAAGGTGGAAGGCTTCACGCCTAACAATTCCGCAGCTCCGCTCGTTCCTTTGATGCGCCAACCTGTTTCTTCTAGTACGGCCAGAATGTGCCGGCGTTCCACTCCTTTCAATGTCGGAAGAAGAGTCGCTTCCCGAGGATCAGGCAGCTGCACGTTGAGCTCGTTTCCAGTTGTGACGATGAGCGCTTGTTCGATCGCATTTCTTAATTCGCGCACATTCCCCGGCCAAGGGTAGCGCCGCAGCATTTCCATGGTCTTTCTTGGGATGGACTCGATCTTCTTGCCCATCTTTCTCTCCAACTCTCGAACAAATCGCCATGTTAGCAGTGGGATATCTTCCTGGCGTTCTCGCAGCGGCGGGACGTGAATGGGAAATACATTCAGCCGAAAATACAAATCCTGCCGAAACAATCCCTCCTTCACCCTTTCGGCTAAGTTGCGGTTGGTGGCCGCAATGATTCGGATATCTACGCTGACTGTTCTTGGGCTCCCCAAGTGTTCAAATTGACCTTCCTGCACAACCCGTAGCAGTTTGGCCTGCAGTTCCAACGGGAGTTCACCGATTTCGTCGAGAAACAGCGTGGACCCGTTCGCCACTTCGAATCGGCCCAACTGCTTGGTAAGCGCCCCAGTGTACGCCCCCTTTTCGCGGCCAAACAATTCGCTCTCGATCAGGCTGGAGGGCAGTGACGAGCAGTCAACTTTCACCATGACACGGTCTTTGCGGCGGCCTAGATTATGGATGGCCCTGGCCACCAGTTCCTTGCCAGTACCAGTCTCCCCCATAATGAGTACGATCGAATCGGTCGGCGAGACCTGCTCGATTTGCTCAAACACCTTCTTGAGCCTAATGCTCTGGCCCACGATGTCGGTGAAACGACCGTCGATTTCGATCTCGTCCTTTAGGTACTCGCTCTCCGCCAGCAGTCGAAGCTCGACATGTTTCGACTCAGTGATATCGATACTGACCCCCATCAATCGGTCTGGCTCGCCATCACTTCCTGCTTGTTTCCTGCCACGAGACGCGATCCAGCGGGCGCTTCCGTCGGGGCGCTGGATGCGGTATTGAACAGCGGAATCACGTCCTGACCGCATCGCCTCCTGGATGGTCTGTTGCACCGTTTCCCTGTCTTCGGGATGCACCAGTGCAACAAATCTATCGAGGGTCATCTCCTCCCGAGGAGACAAACCGAATAGCTCGTTCGTCTTCTCCGTTGCCCATACGCGACCGGTTTCTGCTTCCAGGGTCCACAATCCGGCGTTAGCTGATGCGGCTGCCAGGTCCAGCCGTGCCTCACTGTCCCGCAGCTTTTGCTCGGCGCGTTTTCGTTCGAGGGCGTTCGCAAATACCTGTGCGATCAGTTCCAGCCGTTTCAGCAGCGGTTCGGGATACGCTCGTACCTCCCTGGCAGCGTCGAAGCTTACGACGCCGAATATGGCACTGCACCCCACCGAAAGCGGGAATACCAGAGTTGACTTCATGCCAAAGCGCTCCCACGTTTCCCGGTCGGTGCTTGCCTCAGGAGGAGCTTCGGCCGTGTTGGGGACGGAAACGATCTCACCGGCCATGAGCTTCGCCTGAGTCCATGGGAAGAATTCTGTGGCTCTCATACGCTCAGGCGGCTTCGGTAACTCCGGATCTCGGTAGAGATGGGTCAGGACCAATTCGTCGGGATTATGTATCGAGGCCTGCCAGAGCGAGGAGTGCTCCAGTCCCAAACACTCGCAAATCGCGCGCTGTGCGTCTTCGATTTCCCGGTCTACACGATCCGCGGCAACACTCACGAAACGCAGCGAAAGGTCCGCGATTAGTGTCTCAAAGCGGAGACGTTCTTCCAGCTCCAGGCTGAGCTCGTGCGCACCTTCGGCGACACTCTTCCGTGGGACTCTCGTCAGACGGTTTGGTGTGGTCTGATGCAATGCTCTGAAGTCCTTGGAGTTGGTGGCGTTAATTTTAGCGGAGAGAACGAGAATTGCCTACTGCTGGTCAGTGGAAGCGATGCTCGTCGGTGACGACGCCTATGGCCGGTGCCACCACTTCAATGATCTCAACCCTGAAAGCTCAGTGTTCGGAGGGTGCTGTCAGCCAGATGTCTCCCAGGACTCAGTGAATTCGATAGTTGCCTCGTCTTCAGACATAGGTCTCCCGCACGGGAGTGTCGCCTCAATGCGCGGGAATCGTGAGTACCGGCTGGTTCTGTGTTGGTCCCGTGTCGACCATGGTGAAGAGCATCATGATGAGGGAAAACATCTGCTTGGATTCGAGGTCACCCTTGTCGATCCAGAACCAGTTGTTCTCGTACTTGACCGATACGAATGCGTCAACCGGCACGGACTTCCCACTGTGGATATGAATCAGTCGGACCATGCCGGGAACCGCGTTGCCATGTTCAAACCCGGGAAATGCCCACCCTCGCGCCAAGTCTGCGGAGGGCACCGATACTTCCGCCGCCATGGTTTGCATCACCCCGAGGATTGAGCGCGTAATGACCGCGATCTCCGTATCGTTGCTGGGCACAGCGCCGAAGCGAACTTTGTACTCGGTAGCATTGGGATTCAGCTTTAACAGGCGCCGCAATTCCACGATGTCCGCCTGGATTTCCGGCGGAACCTTTTCCGTGCGGAAGGTCATGAAGCTCACCAACTCCTCGCCGGCCTGCTTCTTGACCTCGATCCTTACCGCACCCGAAAGCTGGATCTGACGAGCCAGGGCACGCACGCGATGAAAGTCCGGATCGGCGGGCGCAATTCCCTGCAAGGTTGCCTCTTGGTTTCTCAAGCCATTGATGGACGACACCGATGCGAAGAGAATGACGTCAGCCGGCATTCCGGCCTCAATGCTGGAAAATATCGCCTCGGGCGGAAATGGAGTCGCGAGGCCTCGGATGAACTTGCTGCCGGTCAGCGGAGTGTAGGTGATCGTCGGGGTGTTGCTGTAGGTCCCGAATCCGCCAACAGTTGCGTCAGGTGTTTGGTTGTTCGGAATTATGTTTCCGGTTGCGTTAACTCCCTGCACCAGGGAATAGCTGGCCACGATGTTCCCGACATCCACGAAAACCGGCGGATCGAGGTAGCGCATCTTGACGATGTTCAGCAGTGTTTGCTCCTTCCAGGAATCCGACAGGGAGGCAGCGTACAGATGACGGTCGCGCGCCACCGACTGCGGACCGATGGCGCGATAGCAGCCTGTGCCAGTCAGAGCGAGCGCACAGGCAACGCCGACGAACATCCTCGTTGTGGACGGCATTTTGGCAGTCCTCGACCGCCTCGAAAGTCGAGAATAATTTCCCATTTGAGAACTTCGCTGTGACGGAAGTCACATTTCTGTTTAGTCTGTGAAAGTAGAATTTACTCTTCCAGGTCAACAAAGGGTACACCATGTTTTCACGCGGAGCTTTGAAGCCACACTGTGTGCTGCTGGGATTGTGCTTGGCGGTCAGTCTACCTGCGGTGCGTGCTGCGGCCCAGAGTCCATCTTCTGTCACGCCGAACCCGGCCGCGGAGGATGCCGAAACCGCGGTTCAAACTGCGCCAGTAGTTGTCGATGGCGAGACATTGTTTCGCGTGACGGGCGTTCAGGCGTATCCCGCGGAGAAACGGGCGCAAGCGATCGCGGATCGCATTCGGGCTATAGCCGCCAATCGTACGGTTGCGCCGGGGTCGCTTAGATTGCGGGATGAGACGTTCGGAACACGGATTCTGGCTGGCGCCCAGACCATCATGGTCGTGTTTGATGCCGACCCCGCCTATGCCGGTGTGAACCGGCAATACCTGGCTCAAGCAGCCTTGGAGCGAATCAAAGAAGCGATTATCGACTACCGGCGCGACCGCGAGCCGAGGCTCCTGCTCCGACATGGCCTATTTGCCGCCGGTGCGACGTTGGCGCTCATCTTCGGTCTATGGATCGCGCATGTAGTGGTCAGAAAATCCCGCTCTGCGCTCGAGAGGCGTTTCAAAAAGAAGATTCACGGAGTTCAAATTCAATCATTCCGTCTGATTGAGGCCGAACGTTTATGGGGGGTGATAACTGGCGCGCATGGCCTGGTCTGGGCAGGCATCGCCCTGACGATGGCCTATCTTTATGCCCATTACGCTCTGGCACTGTTCCCCTGGACGCGAGGATTAGCTAACAGCCTGTCTGATTTCCTGGTGAATCCCCTGATCGCCATTGGCACGGCGTTGCTGAACGCTGTACCCAACCTCATCTTTCTGGCGATTCTGTTTCTGGTCACCTGGTATCTGTTGAAGCTCATTCGTCTGTTCTTTGTCGGCATTGACACAGGAGCAATCACCTTATCAGGGTTCGATGCCGCGTGGGCGAAGCCAACCTATCGCCTAGTGCGGTTTGCTGTAATCGCTTTCGCCGTGGTGGTCGCTTATCCCTACATACCCGGCTCGGATTCGCAGGCGTTCAAAGGCGTCTCCTTGCTGATTGGCGTGGTTTTCTCTCTCGGATCGAGCTCGCTCATCGGAAACATGATCTCCGGATACAGCATGGCGTATCGCCGTCTGTTCAAGAATGGTGACCGCGTCAAGATTGGCGAATACATGGGGGACGTCGAAGAGACAAGGTTGATGGTGACGTACCTGCGCACCATCAAGAATGAACTGGTCGCGGTTCCGAACTCAAAGATCATTAACGCAGACGTCGTGAACTACAGTGCGCTAGCGCACAAAGAGGGATTAATTCTACATACAACCGTCGGGATCGGGTATGAGACATCCTGGCGGCAGGTTGAGGCCATGCTGATCCGCGCAGCAGAACTCACAGCTGGGCTTCTGCGCGAGCCAAAACCGTTTGTGATGCAAAAAGAACTTGGAGACTTCGCGATCACCTACGAAATCAATGCTTACTGCGACGACCCCCAGGCGATGGAGCGGTTGTATACGGCACTGCGCGCGAATATCCTCGATGTCTTCAATGAACACGGTGTGCAGATCATGACACCGGCTTACATGGCTGACCCGGCGCGGGCCAAGATCGTACCGAAAGACCAATGGTACAGGGCACCCGCGCAGCCGCCGGATAACGAGAATGCGGGCACCGGGAAGAAAGAAACGCTTCAAGCCCTGACGAAAAGCTCGGGGGCCCCCTGACTTCGACAGCCCTCCGTATCCCAGACCCTTTGCACGACTTTTACTCGCAGTAAATATCATTGCGAGAGGGTATCCAGTTTGACAACACTGGACCGAATTTCTGATAATCGTAGGAATTCCTCACTTCCGTCCACAGAAAATCCAAAGGGCCCGTGGTGACGAATAGCAAGTCCCTATTACTTGAGCCGTCCGATGGGGGTTTGAAGAGTTGCCGTCAAACATCGAAGTACGTCACCTAAACGCAGTTTCTGTGCTCGCCGAAACACTGAACGTCACTCGTGCTGCCGAAAGGCTCCACATCTCGCAGTCCGCTCTGAGCAAGCAGATCAAGGAGCTGGAATCCGACTTAGGAGTCCAGCTCTTCGTCCGGGATAAGAAGAAAATCACCGATCTTACGGAACCCGGCCGTGCCTTCGTTCAGGAGGCGCGAACCGCAGTTATCCATGCCGAGCGGGCGGTACACTTCGCTCGCTCAATCAATCACGGGGCCGAAACGGTCCTCACAGTAGGGCATTCACCGTATGCGGATCGCAACTGGATCAAAACGATGCATGCCGTTCATCTGCCGATGTTCCCAAACCTCCGGCTGCTGCCCAAGAGTCGGCTGGCTTCGGAGTTGATAAGCCAAGTGATTGCGGGCGAACTCCATCTAGCCATTGTCACTGCACCGCCGAAGGACGCGAACATCACGGCTTCACGGTTCGCATGCCAACCGCTGCATGTAGCGCTTCCGCAAAGTCATCGCAGTGCGGGCAGAGACAGACTGTCGCTCAGGGACTTGGAGGGCGATGTTTGGGGATTGTTTGCACAGGCGGCGAATCCTTTGGCACATCTCGCAGTCGTGAACTTGGCGCGGAAGGAACGTGTAGCGGCGAGAGAGATTCACGAAGTGATGATGGCCGACGATGCCTTTGAGGTGGTAACCGAGCATCGAGGGATTGCTTTCGTGTCTCAGGCAACCGCCTTGAAGACCCGCATTGATGGGGTAGTGTTCAAGCCGCTTGCCGACGAGTCGCTGTATTTTGAGACGTGCGTTGTAACGCGAGCAGAAGAGAAATCGCGTTTGGTGAACCAGTTTGCGAAGGCATTTCTGATAAAGCTCTCGCAGTCAGCACAACCAGAGCAACTGAGTCTCGGTGAGATCGCCTGAAGACCTGCAGCTCACTTTTGGGCTGGCGCAGTCTCAATCGCAACGGATTCCACATTCGAGAAGAACCTGCGCCTGAAGGAGGAAGGCCAGGTTCATGAGTGGAATCATGAACAATTCCTCCAGCGAAAGCCTTCCGCACTGCGTTGCCAATGTCGAATGCCGATTGGCAGCTGTGACATTAGTCATGGTTCCGGCGATTCTCGAGTTCTTTGTCGTCGGGGGCATATTCAGTGCGCTGCCGCATGCGCGAACAGTGTTGGCATAGCAGAGCTCAGGCCATTGCATATGATCTGTACGCCGATCGCCATGAGAATAAACGCAGAGAGCCGCGTCACAATCGTCGTACCTGAGTGGCCCAGCAGCTTCACTAACCGGCCGGCGTTTCCGTAACACAACCACACCAGAACACAAAGCAGAAACGTCCCGGTCAATGCTGCCAGGAAATGCCTAGGATAGCCGTGTTCAAGCCCGGGACCCGCCTGATGTCTCAGGTGTGCGCCCAGTGTAATCGCAATGGAGATGCAGCCTGGGCCTACGGTGATGGGTAGAGTCAGAGGATAGAATGCATGCTGCAGGGCAATCTCGAGGGTATCCAAAGTTTGCTCTGCCGCCGACGCGGCGACTCGCTGGTTAAGTAAACTCCAGCCCGTCGAAGCTAGGATCAGCCCACCAGTAATCTGGATGACCGCCAGAGAGACACCAAAAAATGAAAGGATCTCGCTTCCGAACAGGAATGATCCAGCCAGCAAAGCGAATCCGTACACTGCTATCTTCCGTGCCAGTATCTCCTGAGCGGATTGCGAGTAGTGCCGCGTCAAGCTCAGGAAGATTGGCTTCATGGACGAGTGGTATCCAATCCAAGTGAAGCAGATGGACAAGGTGGGGAGACCCGACATCGACAAGTTCGAGGCCAGCATGATCCGAGCCAATCGTAAGCGCGGATTCTTCGTTGGCTTCGAATACAGCAACGACGCGATTGCTGAGGCTGGCAGGTTCTTTCGCAGCGAGAAACGTGAGATTACCCTGTTCAGGGTACGGGACATCCTTGATGAGCAGACAGCTCGCAGGATGATCTGAGCTCAGTGGGATGGCATATCAATTTCTTCTTCATTCAGCGACCGCGAAGCCGGAAGGATCGGTCTCCTTGGTTCCGCTCTAGCGCTGATCTGGAGTCCAAGAACGGACGCTGGCCCTTGTCAAGGGCTCCGCTGATATGCACGGCAAGAGAAAAGCACGTAGCACGGCTCCCACTTCTACGAGAGACGGGGTCTGCTCGCGCGGGTCCAATCGGCTGATAAACGCATTCCATTGGAGGGTCTTTTGCGGATCGTTAAGGAAGTCGCTGGTCAAAGCAAAAGGGACGCTATCGGGAATCTTTGAGCCGCGTCTTTCAAACGAGGCGAGGATCGCGTTCCGCAGGGACACCATGTCGAATGTCCAGCTGTTCGCCATAAACCAAATGTCATAGAAATCTTTCATCCGGCTGTTGCGAATATCGAGCACGACCATGGCGTGGAACTTCTCAGCGATGGCCGCTTCTCTGGGATAGGCGCGAATGAGAGGCGCTTCCATGGGCAGGAGTACCGGGAAGGTAGCGAGCTCCGGCTCGGGATAAACGGCGTCACCAAATCCGATATCGACTTGCATTGGAATCCGTGCTCCGGCCAACTCAGCCTGGAACTTAACGCGCACGCCATCGTATTCGTCATCCTCTTTAATCTTTGTGCCCTCGACGGACTCACCGTCGAACACGATACCGTCTGCTTCTTCAATCTCGCAGATCGTTCGAATCGTTGCCTCAACTTCGGCGATTGCGGAGGATGAGCCGCGCCCGAGGAGATCGAGATCCTTTGTGGGCCGGTGAGTGTGACCTGTCCACAGAGTGAAGAGCGTGGCCCCTTTGAGGGCAAACTTGTCCCGGTATGACGATCGGCCCAGGCGATACAGAAAGCGTTCAATCGCAAATCTTCCGAGTATCCGCTGGTAGTCCTCGCCTTTAGTCTGGGCCAGAGAAAGTAGCCGCGCTCGGATAGACGCCGCTAGGTTCTTACCCGGTTCACGCGTCACAGCGCCTCCATGTAAGGGCGAATGACATTGCTCACACGGCAGATTTTGGCGTAACGGTAGATTTCATTGATGCTGGCTTTCTTTTGACGAACTGTATCCTTCAGGGCTTCGATTGCGATATCAAGTCCGATCTTGTTGCGAAACTTGAAACAGTCGGCGACGGTTTTCGCGGCGGAATAGACGCGGACGGGCACTCCTTCAACATTGTGATTTTCGATTCCCTCGGTCAGCGATGGGCCCGAAAGCCGAACGATCCTGAGTGAAGGCGAGTTGATAGCTGGCTTTCGTGCTCCCTGACGCAGAGCGATCCAAATAGCGGCGGGACTCTGCGTCGTAATCTCGTGGAAGGCAAGTGCCGACAGTAGACAGAAGACAGCCTCCGGTACGCGCTTGGCCACTTCAGCGTAAGAGTGGCGCTCAGTGATCGGAGCTTCTGGCAGGGTGTAAATTCCCCGTCCAGATCGAACGAGCTTGCCCTGCCGACAGAGACGAAGAAGATACTCCCGCGGAAGGCCGATGGCTTCGATATCGCGGGGTCTGACAATTCCGTGATCGCCGATATAATGCATGATCTTTTGAAAGGGCTTCGCCATTGTTTGTCTCAATATGCCACTACTTAAACACAACTGATGACATATTGCAACAGGCGCGCTTAGACGCTCTGGCCCGTACTCCACCCTGCCATCGCCTCGCCTGCGGAATGTGAGAATTCTATCGCTGACGATTTTGAAACGTCATTGCCAAGTCGTGCTTCCAACGAGCCAGCATCATTTGTATAGATTTGAGCGTCGTGTTGCGCCCTGGAAACCGACACGTACGCGAAACGCGAATTTACCAAGTCTGGGTGAGCACTCGTATCAACATTGATTAGAACCCGATCAGCCGTAAGTCCTTGAGCGCTGTGGCTGGTAACGGCATAACCATGATCGAAATGCCGGTTCTCTGAAGGATTTAGTTCTACGATCCTGCCGTTCTCTAATCGGACCGTTAGGTTTCCTTCAGTCGAAATGTGTTCGATGGACCCCAACTCTCGATTGGCGACACCAAGCGATTTGTCCGGCGCTGTGAATTGCAGGCGGTCTCCAACCGCAAACGGCTGCTCAGTCTCCCTGTAAATGCTCACTCCCGAAAGCCGTTTGGGGTCGTAGGTGACGAAGCTGCCGCCTTTCGTTTCGACGGTCAAAAGGTTTTCATCGAAGTTGATCGAAACAACTCGCGCGTAGCTACCGCGGTCAATCCCGACGGCGTTGCTGCCGCGCGAGTAGCGGAGCTGATCGTTCACAGCGTACCGACATGCCCATCGGCGGTCAGCTCCCGTCATGTCCTGCTGCTGTACCAAAACTCTCAACGTGTGATTTTCCCTTCCGACCGTTCCTCTCGACTGCAGCTCATTCCGGATTGCATTGTTGAGTTCCCGCCGGCTGGCGTTGTCGGGGGAAATCACGAGAGTTTTGGTCGGCTTCTCCGCAAAGTCTCTAGCAATCTCGCGAACACGGCCGGCGGGATCTGCAATTTCACGGATGCGTCCCTGGATTCGCAAGGCTCTGATCCCCTCCGAAACATCTCCGCGTGCAAGGTTTTCAACGGCTGTCTTCAGCTCGGGGTCCTTTTGCCGTACGATCTGGTGGAGTTTAGCTGTACTCATCCCCGCATCTTGCAGTTGCTCGAACGGTCGGCCTGCCTCAATCGCCTGGTGCTGTCGAACATCCCCGACGAGAATGACTCGGTCCTTTGGTCCGAGGCGACCCAGAAACTCCTTCATCTGGTTGGTACTTGTTAGGCTTGATTCATCCACAAAGTACAAGCGCTTCTGATCAATAGGAGGGCCAGCGGTCTCTCCGCAAGCCAGAAAAGCCTGCAACGTCCCCGCTGAAATGCCGGCATTACCAAGGTGCTTCGCTGCGCGTGAAGTGGGGGCAAAGCCTTCCACCAGATAACCTTTGCCTTCGGCTGCACTGCGAATAACGTCTAGAGCTGTCGTCTTTCCTGCGCCAGCAACACCTTGAATTCCCTGGATGCGGTCGCGAGAAGTAAGTACGTGCTCGATAGCAGCCGTCTGGGCCGCATTCAGACGCGGGTGCTGGCCGGCTATGGCGACCGCCTCCCAAAACGATACGACCGGCTCTGCCTGCCCTTGCCCGGCACGCATGCGTTGAATCACTTCCCTTTCTGCAGAGAGCGTTTCCGGCGTTGTAAATAGCCTTCCGACGGTCTTCGTCTCCGGGCTGGTGGCAAGAAACTCTCCTTTCAGGACCCGGTTTTCGAAGCTCTGGCGAACTTGCTCATATGTGGTCTTGCCCATGCCGCGGCGCAGAGCATCGCGCATCAGTAAGCGCTCGTCAACCACGGCCTCACGTTCAAAGTGCTTGTCGCGGGAGAAAGTTACAGCTTCCTGGGCTCGCAATGCCGAGTTTGCGGGCTGACGCTGCTCCATCGTTCGGGCACGGGCCTCGGCGACTACTCGATCTGCCTGGTTGCCGAACTCCGCTGCAAGCTGCCGGTGAGCGGACAGCACTTCAGCGGGTGTCAGAATTTGTTTGCGGTCCCGCGTTGAGTGGGCCGCGATCTCGGCGGACTCCTTGCTGCTCAGTCCTACCTTTTCCAGATGTGCTCTGATCTGCTGGCTGCGTGGACTGGAAGCGTCGAGGTATTCCTGGGAGTAGCCTTTGATTTCGGGCGCACCACTTCTTCCCGCCTCCAGTTCGTATCCCAGTCGGGCGAGCCGGTAGGTAAGCTCGGCCTGGTAGACGGCGGTCGCAAACTGCTGCGATGCGAACAGGCTTTGCGGTTGCAGCGCCCGTGTCTGGCCATTCTCCAATTCGGTCAGATTGAAGATCACCACATGAGTATGGAGCTGAGGGGCAGCGTATCCATCCACCGGACGGGCAGTGTCATGTTCGAACTTGGCCGCAACGAATTTACCCGTGGTTTCCGCTGGATGATTGCCGCCCATTCGAGCCTGCGTGTACCGTTGAAGCTCATCCAACGCCGTTCGAACACTCTCCCGGTGGGCTTCGCGGACCCGTACGTCGCTGCCTACTAAAGCTGTCAGAGATACGGACTTCGGAGCAGAGAAAGTGGCGTCCCAACCGGCGCGGTGCTCAGCCGTCGTGATGGTTTTCCCGTCAATACCCTCATACTGATGTGAAGATCGATGGCGAATGAGTTGTTCGCCCGTCAACGGGTGTTGGCCATTGCTTAACCGAGCGAATTCTTCATTACCGACTGCCCCCGCTAAGCCGTATTTCTCTGCGAGCTGCCCTTGCCACTCTCCTTGCACTTCTTGCCCGCGCGCCCAATAGCTCTGCTCCTTGGAGGTAAATTCTTTCTTGTGATAACTCTGAGCTTGGCCGGCGGTCAGTGGCTTGGAGATGGTCAGCATCAGTTACTCACAGGTTCTCTGCATTGAAATCGATCGCCGCTTGCTCGGGATTGCCCCAACCTCGCGAGAGCGCTTCCTCTTCAGGAATGACGTCGCGCGGATCGAACGAGCGCGGCAGGAAATCGTCCATTTCGCGTTCGATGAAAGCCTTGTGTTTCGCCTGCAGTTCAATAAAGGGAAACGAGAATCTGGCCACGTAATTGCCGTATTTGAGGTAGGCCCGGAGGTCGTCCATGCCGGAGATTTCGGAGGGCATAACCAGCGGTTCGGTCTGCCGGTCGAGTGCGAAGTTCTTGCCGGTTCGAGTGCCGTCGTAGCGTGTTTCTCGAAGCCGCTCGATCTCGACTTCACCGATGGCTTCGCTCACCCACTTGGCGGCTCTCGGTTCGCTGGTACGCAAGAAGATCTTGGTTGCCGGCTGCGAAAGCATCGCCTCGGCGTCATGCCCGTAGCGGGCTTCCAATTGGCTACGCCCCTGGAATCCGAGAATGATTGGATTGTTTGATTTCCTGTTCTCCGTGATGGCTGTGTGAAGCTGCGGCAGGCGCTGCAGACTGGCCAGCTCATCAATCACGAACCAGGCGGGACGCTGATGAGGATGGGGCTCCGTGAGCAGTCGAAGCACCAAGAGGTCGAGCCAGAGGCTGATAAGCGGTAGAAGTGCTTCGCGTAAGGCTGGACGCGAGGTAATGAAGATCCAGCCTCTTCGATCCTCCGCCCACTTGGTTGCGGTCCAGGTTGAGGATGTTTCCTCTCTTTTCGGCAGCAGGCGAAAGCTGTCAGCGACCATGTTGAGAGAGCCGAGGACTCCCGTCCTCTGGTTCGGCGCGCGCGGATCAATGAGCGCCGCTAGCTCCGTTCCTTTGACCCTCTTGTCGATCTCTTCCGGGTGTGACATCCATTCAATCAACTGAGTGGGGGTAGGCAGAAAACTGAGCAAGTGTGCGAAGACCTTTTGGGGGCTCTCAACAAAGAAGCGGTTCGTAATTCCCGCTGGTTGGAACAGCGAAACCGCAATTGCCTTCGCTTCGGCCTTGCGCTGGAGCTCATCCGAAGGACTCCAATATGGACAGCGGGCGTCCAGCGGATTGAGCACGATGTCGCCCCGCCGTTCGTCGTAAAACTGCTGGATAAACTCGCAGGCGGGATCGTAGACGATCGCGCTGTGTCCGCGTTCCGCAACCTGGAAGAGGATCTGGCGAATGATCGTGGACTTGCCCGCGCCAGTGTCGCCGACCGTGAGGATGTGCTTATTCTCGGCAGCCCGGGGAATGCGAAGGGGCTTCTTTTCGCCATCCATAGCAAGGCCGATCCCATCTCCTTCCAAAGCCTTAGAAAACTCACTTCCCGATACCAAGAGGGGCCCTTTGAGCCGTCGGCCATAACGTAGTTGCCGCCGACGTCGGACGTCCTTCCGAATTGAGAACGGTAGCTGCAGGAAGAGAGCGAACACCCCACACAGGAGCGGCGCTTCAAAGAGGCTGAAGAGCGAAGCGCCGCTATAAATCCAGCGCGCGAGGAAGTAATGAAGGGATTTGTTTTGGTAGGAGCGGAGCGATTCCCGCCAGAGAAAACTGTCGCCCTTTTGCAACGCTTGGGCGGAAAGCTGAAACGGCAACGCCTTTCCCACGACCTGCGGCGATTGCCCTGATTGGACATCGGCGTCCAGGGCGAGCCGAGTCTCTCGCTGCTCGTTCAGGACGTAGATCAACTGATATTCGCTGTGCTGGTGCATCATCCCAGCCGTATCGGTGCGGAAGTAGTAAGGCAGGTAGTATTTCTCCAGCGGACTGAGCCCAAGAGTGAAGCGGACATACACGAGGAAGCCGGCCACGAGTACCGCTAAAAAGATCGCACCATACGTGTAGTAAAAACCTCGCGGTGGCCAGATGATCGATTCTTCTCGGCCCCATTTTTGAACCTTGGACACCGCTACTGCTCCCCTGCGCTGAGCCGCCTGGCAACGAGTTCCTGGGTCGCCCGACTCTTGCTGGTCTGTACGCTCTTGATGATCGCTTGGTATTGCTCCGGTGTGAGGTGCTCTCCTCTCGACAAGGGAGACAGCACGTTCATCAGGAACAACTGAATGCCGACAACTTCGGTTAGTACAAAGGCCTCCTGGCTGGCGGCAGGTATGGCCTTGCGAGCGGACCTCAGTAGTGCCTCACGCGCCCATTCGCTGAGCGTTTTCCCTTCGGCTGCTGAGGCTCTCTGCAGCTCCTTCTCCTCCTCCTGTGTCAGCTTGGTGCTCAAGTTCTGAGTACGCCTGTCTCGTCCCTTCAACTTCCCGCTGTCAAACAGCGTCATGTCCATCGCCTCAGCCATGCACTTCTTCTCCTAGATCAAGAACGTCGGTATCCGTCGAGATACCGGCCTTTCGTAAGTTGTTCATTTGCCTGAGTAACTGAGGAGATACCGAAGTATCTGGGCAGTTCCCTAATAGGGGTGGAGTGTCAAAAATCTTCCCGCCGCGCAGCGGCGCTTACTCTCCACCCCGGAAATAGCCTCTCCAAACTGCTGAACTCTCGCCCTCGCATCGGGCACCGCACCTACGCACTGGCTTTCTTCAGCCGAAGTGGCTTCTCCTGCCGCTCCGCAGGCTGTGGCGTTCTCCGCACCCGCAGGCTCGGTACTGCATCCGCCGCTTCCGCCGATTTCAGATACTCCTGAAAATCGCGATCCTTGCTGAACACATAATCCAGCGCATGATTCACCACGTCATCCGCCGATGCGTGAATGAATGCCGCGTACCTGTCCACCTGCTCCGCCGTCTTCTCTTCCAGCCGGATCGTGGCCGTAATCCGCCGCGATTGTGTGATCTCTAAAAGCGCCATATATTCCGTTCCTCCTTAGTTCTAACCATCGAGCCTTTGGCCTGCGCTGCCTGCTGGGCCTGCGGCCAACTCGTCTTCGCAGTTCACCCGATACCGCGCACCCGACAGGTACCCTGCTGAGTTCAATAGCACCCGCAGTGCACGCATGTTTGCTCCGCCTTTTCCGATGAGCTTTCCCCGGTCGGATTCATGAACATCAATCTCGAAACAGACAACCTCTCGGCCTGCCCCGTCGCTCGTCATTCTGGCCGTAATGCGGGCCTCTTTCGGAAGACTCACGATCAGCCTGTGTCAAGGGCGGAGTGAAACCAGACCACAAGGGCGGAGTAAAAGTAGACCAGTGGAGTAGTTACAAGATCAGGGATTGTCGGGAAGGAGGGCGTCTGGAGCGGAGGCCTGCGCCGCCTGAAAGGCGGCGCGTTTAGGCCAGAGCGGAAGACGCTCTCCTTCCCGAGGCGTGTTCGCCGGAGTGGGTGCGGGCGAGAGTTCGGCTGCCCGGTTGGCGGATCAGGAGTTCGGCTGGGAACTTCGCTTGCGTTTGCTCTGCTTTAGGCGATAACTCTCGCCGTTCATCTCCAGGATATGAACATGGTGGGTGAGCCGGTCCAGCAGGGCGCCGGTCAGTCGTTCTGATCCGAGTACCTCCGTCCACTCCTGGAACGGGAGATTGCTGGTCACCAGCGTCGAGCCGCGTTCGTAGCGCTGGCTGAAGACCTCGAAGAGCAGCTCGGCGCCGGATTTGGACAGGGGCACGAATCCCAGTTCATCGACGATCAGCAGTTCGTAGCCGGCCATCTGCTTCTGATAGCGCAGCAGCCGTTTCTCATCCTTCGCCTCCATCAGTTCGTGCACCATCGCCGCCGCGGTCGTGAAACGCACGCGATGGCCGCGTTGGCAGGCCGACAGGCCGAGGGCTAGGGCAAGGTGAGTCTTCCCGGTACCACTGTTGCCCAAAAGCAGCACGTTCTCGCGCCGCAGTAAGAACTCGCAGCGCGCCAGCTCCAACACCAGCGCCTTGTTGACCGCGGGAATGGCCAGGAACTCGAAGGTGTCCAAGCTCTTGACCACGGGGAAGCGTGCCTGGTGGATACGGCGTTCGGTGGCCCGACGCTCGCGGTCTAGCAGTTCCTGTTCCGTTAAACGCAGCAGGTAACGCGGATAATCAACGCTCTCGGCGGCGCACTGCCGCGCCACTTTGTCGTACTCACGCAGGAAAGTCGGCAACCGCAACTGCTTCAGGTGATGTTCCAGCAGCACCTGGGGAGTGTCCGCCGTAGCGGTGTTGGGTTCGCCGCTCATCGCCTCACCTCACTCGGCAAGCTGAGCGGTGACGCCGAAAGTAAAACCATGTAGTCGGCCGCCTGCGTGCTCTGTACTTCGGCCAGTGGTAGATAGGGATAGTTCTCCAGGTCCAGCCGCGGTGGTCGCCGCTCGATGCGGCACAGCAACAGATGCTTAACGGCATCGAAGCTGATCGTGCCCAGATGTAGAGCATCGCGGACGGCCTGTTCGACCTCCGGGATAGAGAAGGTCTCCAGCAGGCGCAGCACCTGCACATACTCCCGCTTGCCGCCCTTGTTCAGCCGCGCCTCCAACAGCCGCCGTAAGCGGGCGAAGCACTCCGGCAACTCCCAGCCCACCAGCGGCGCCGCTTGGTCCAACGCTCGCGCCTTCTGCTCCAGCAAGGCGAGGTAATGCAGCGGATCGAAGACCATGTCTTCGCGCTCATAGCTTCTGCGGTGGAGAGCAATCGCCTGGCTGCCACAGATGATCACCACCTCGTGCACGTAACCCTTCACCAGCACATCGCGATGCCCATACTCGGTCGGCACCGAGTAGTCGTTGGTGCGATAGCGCACCAGCGACAGCGAACTGACTCGCGCCACTCGCTTCTCGCAGGCTTCGTACTTGCTGACCGGCAATGGCAACAACACCGCCCGGTCGCGCTCAAAGCGTTCTCCAATGGTCTCCTGGTGGCCGCGTAGCCGCCGCGCTCGCCGCTCCCGGCACGCCTGCAGCAACCGCTGGTTCAACTCCTCCCAACTCGCCACCCTCGGAATCGGTACCAAGAAGTTCCGCCGTGCGTAGCCCACCAAGCCTTCTACCTTGCCCTTGTCGTTACCCTTGGCCGGACGTCCGAACTTCTCCGCAAACAAGTAGTGGCTCTGCAACTCAGAGAACGCGCGCGTCTTCTGGCGCTCACCGTTGCCCAGAATCTTAGCCACCGCCAACTTCGTGTTGTCGTACAGAATCGAGGTGGGGACGCCGCCGAAGTAGGCAAAGGCGCGGACATGCGCCTCCAGAAACGCTTCCGTGGTCTCGCCCGGAAATGCCGCCACAAAACAGTCATCCGACTGCGGTAGGTCCAGGGCGAAGTAGTGCGCCTTGCACTCAACTCCGCCGACCATTACCAGCGCCTCGCCGAAGTCGGCCTGCGCTGTCCCCGGCGCGTGCACCAGCGGAATGAACATCTCGCGGCGATGCAGCATCGCGGCGCGCACGTAGTTCTTCACGATTGTATAGCCGCCGGCGAACCCGTGCTCTGCCCGTAGGCGATCAAAGATCCGCTTGGCGGTGTGCTGCTGCTTGGCTGGTTTGCTCTTGTCTTCTTCGAGAATGGCGTCGATCACGCCTACCCACGGCCCCAGCTTGGGCCGCTTCGGTGGCTCTTTCCGCCGGTAGCCCGGTGGAATCGAATAACCCAACATCTTGCGTACCGTCGTGCGCGACACTCCGAACTCCCGCGCTACCGACCGTTGACTTCTGCCCTCTACTAGAACTGCTCGCCGTATACGTCCATAAATCTCCACCTGGTACATGCCTCCGGTGTTCCACGATTCGGCCATCGGCTCAACGGAACCGAACCAGTTCCGTTACCCCCGCGGACGACCGTGTCTCGTGAAACCAAAATCCGGCGGTCTACTTTTACTCCGCCGCATCACGCCGCTCACGCGGCGTAATGCGGTCTATTTTTGCTCCGGCGCTTACACAGCTGTACGACCGAATTGAGCACCCTTGTGACGACCTCGATTCGGCTCACGCGACAGCTCCCTTTGCGCGTGGGAATATGAGTTCTGAGACAAACTGTTCAGCGCGACGGTCGTAGCCGGCAAGCCGCACGACTTCACTCACCGCCCGGCGGCCAGGTTGCCGCTCGATGTGAATCACAAAATCAACCGCTTCGCCGATCTCGGCCTCGATGTCCTCGACCGTGGCCTGCTGATGGCTTCGCATGACCAGGTTGGCGAATCTCCGCAGCGCTTTTGTCGCCGAATTCGCGTGGATTGTGGCGAGAGAACCGGCGTGCCCGGTGTTGAACGAATCGAGAAGGGTGCGAGCCTCCACGCCACGCACTTCGCCCAGAATGATTCGATCTGGTCGCCACCGCAAAGCGCTGCGGAGCAGATCTTCAAATGACACTGCCGACTTGTACGTGTCGGTCTGGCACTCCACCGCCAAAATGTTTGGCTTTTGAATCGAAAGTTCAGCCGTATCCTCGATAATTACGATCCGTTCGCTGTTGGGAATCGACTGCGCCAGGATGTTCAATAACGTCGTCTTTCCGGTGCCCGTTCCGCCACTGATGAGGATGGTCTTGCCAGCCTGAATTTGCTCGGACAAATACCCGGCTAATTCGCTCGTTACCGTGCCGCGATCAATGAGGTCTTCGACCGTGAATTTGCGACTCGAAAACTTGCGGATTACCAGTGCCGGAGCGGGTCGCACGACGGGCGGAATAACTGCGGCCAAACGGCTCCCATCGGGCAGTTGAGCGTTTAGAACTGGGTTGTCCTCGTCGAGTTTCTTGCCCAGCTTGTTGGCGACGACTTCGAGGCCCGTCCGCAATCGGTCAGACGTAAACGAGATGTCCTTCGCGGCATGGACTATTCCGTCTCGCTCGAACCACCAACTCGAGTCCGGATTTCCCATGATCTCGCTGATCCCTTCGTCCAAGAGAAGCGCCTCGATTGGGCGCAGAAACGGCAGTATTAACTCAAAACTCATATCTCTCTCCTGCACACCGCTAGTCAGAAGGAAGTGCCCTAAAAGGGCACTTCCTCGGGCGCGGGAACCGTGGCCGTATCGTCGGCGGACGCCTTCTCTGCGCGGTCCAGTTTCAGGATGGAATCGACCCCTACTTCCCAGACCCGGCGCTTGGCGTCGTTGTTCTTCTTGTCGGCGTATTCCCGGCTGCGCAGCTCGCCTTCAATCTGCAAGTGCGCGCCCTTGGTCAGGGTCTTTGCGTAGTCCGCCAGCTTTCCCCAGACGATGGCACGATGCCATTCGGTGTGCGAGACGTATTCGCCCGTCTTCTTGTCTTTGTAAGAAGTCTTTGTGGCGAGCGATAGCTGCGCAGATGTCGAGTTATTGACGGTGCGAGTCTCTGCGTCACTTCCGAGGAAACCGATGAGCGTGATTCTGTTCAGATACATATCTTGTTCTCCGTTTTGAGCTCCCGTATTTGTTTGGGGCACACATGGCGAAGCCGCGAGAGTGGGCCCGGCTCCCAAGTGCCGAAGGTCTGCTTTTCCGGAGGGACCCAAAAGAAATTCGGTCGGTGTTCTTTGCCGTTTGAGTGAATTTCTTTGGGGAGGAACCGGAACCCGCAGGGCACGAAGTGAAGCAGAAGACCGAGCGCCGCAGGGCGACGGAAATGCCCCGAACCGGTGCCCAAGTAAAGACGGGTATCGAAGCGGAAAGACGCGCATCCCCAGAAAGCTGCGGAACGGATTCTTGGAGGACGTAGAAGCCGGCCGGCGCTGACCGTTAGCGGCTGTTTCTGGTCCCCACGAAGCTAGACGGCTGTCTCGTTCCCATTTGGCAGTAATCGTGGACGGAACACTTGAGACGCCGGAGCGCATCCTGGCCAGGGCCCTCGCAGCCGGGCTGAGCTGTTCGCGGGAATTAGTGACACGAATAGTCATGGTCGTCACGTCGGAAGTCGATTACATCCTTCAGTCAAACGCCTGGTCGGCTCGGAACTTCACGATGGTTAGTCCCAGCGGGTTCACCTGAATCTCGGAGTTCTGGACCGCATTGCGAAAGACATAAGTGACACTGGCCGTCCAGCGCTCGCGCTTCACCTCCGAATGGTCAGAGGGATTCGTGTAGATCTTCAGAAACTCGACGCGAGCTGAATATGGGGACTGCCTCAGGTCGTCGAGGATGACGTTCTTGACTTCGATATCGACATAAGGAATGGTGCTGTCCCGCACAAAGGCATCGATCGTCTTGTTCTTGCGGTAATCCTCGACCACAGCACGTTGTACGTCGGTATTCATGAAGTAAAGCGAATTGGTGAAGTCGCGCTGAATGGTGTAGCGATTGCGCCCGAAATACAGTTCTGTCCAACGTGAGAGGTAATACTTGTTCTCAGCCTCTTTCGGTCGGTATGCGAAGTCGTGAAAGTCAAGCGCCTCCGCGTGCCCCACATCGTCAATCCGAAGGACAAGTGGGTGTATTTCAGCGAGTGCCTTCTGACTGCGAAACACGAGCAGACCCAGCATCAGGCAAACGAACGCGAGCACCAGAATCGTCACTTTCAGATATGTGTTCATCACCAGGGGGTCGCCATATTGCTCTAGATACCGCTCCGCTGCCCTGCTGATCGTGCGCGTGGGCGGATTTTGGGCGCGAAAAGTCTCTACGGGTGCCTGTAGGCTCATGATTGATCTCCGGATCTGGCTATATAAAGCGAGCTGCGAGTGCGACTAGACCCAAGCCTCCGTCGTGGCCGCCAGTGTGGCCCGAGAAGATCGAACCTGTGATTGATGGGATTTTGAACAGAATGTAGAGATTCACCAGAACCAGCAGCATCAGAAGTGGAAGCTTCGTCACCAACGTGACCGGATCGAGGGGTATGAGGCTCATGTAATACAGCTGATAAAGATGTCCGAGCACGCTTAGAACGGCCGCTGCGACCACCTTATAGAAGCTGAAGCCGATGAAGGCGCGAAGCCATCCCCAAAACAGAAAGCTCAGCTTGTCAACCAGCAGGAACGGAATGAAGATAGGCCCAATGAGGCCTGTGACGGCCGCTGCGACTGCTCCGTAAGCTACGATCGCTGCGATCGTGGCCGAAAAGAAGCCCAGCAGAATCTGAACGACGATCATTGTTAGGGCGTAGTAGGTATTCATCAGCGCCTTCACAATCCCTGAACCGAGCTGGCTCTGCATGTCGGTTATCGTCTGATTTAATTGATTCGCGCTGTCCTGTCCGATTGTGTTTGCAACGTTGGTGGCACCGACAGTGATGAACTGCTTGAAGGAGTATCCGACTCCGGGTATCGCACTGTCATAGAACTCGATGAGCGTATAGGCGAAAGAAGCAACCACCACGAAGTGCACGAACTTGCTGAAGTTGAACCCCTGTCCCCCTTGGGCTGACGACAGCGCTTCCTGAACACCGAACCAAACCATCATGGTGGTGAGAAGGGCCACAAAGATCCGAAAACCTAAGGCGTCTATCCCAGGACCGCTAGTGAGCGTGAGGTTGTCAATGCCTTGATTGATCCAGTCCAATAAATTCATCTGAGCTCTCTTCTCGTTTTAATGCTGATTACTTCAGTGGGTCTGGCTCATGGAGTTGCCAAATCCCGATGTGAGAGGCTGCACAGTCGAGCTGTACTGCTGCTGATATTCGGCAGCATCTTGGAAAGCTGCCTTCAGGGCATCTTGCTGCTGTTTTTGCGAGACGATCTGTTGAAGAGCGGCTGCTTGAGCAATCTGATTCGCATCTTGCTGGGCGCGAAGCTGCATAAGGGTTGCTTGGTTGATTCGTTGCAAGGTGGCCATGTCGGTGTGCTGGGCTGGGTCATTCGAGTACGTCTCGGACTCCATCTGCCTAATGTCGGACTCCCTCGCTTCAGAGTTTGTCCGCATTGTTCCCAGTGTTTGCAAGTTGCTCTCAACAATGCCGTCACCCAAGTCGGACGTTGCCGCTTGTGAAGCAACAATTCGTTGGCCCTCGGGGCCCAATTGTTGATATAGCGGATATCGCGGCGTGACGTTGATTGTGGCTGCTTCGTAACCCAATATCACACCGAGCCCCGTGTTCGCTGCATTCACCCAACCCTGCACGTTGCCGTAAGTGTCCCCGGCAGCCACATTCCGCCAAACCGTCCAAGGCGTTGCGTAGCGTTGATAAAGAGAATTTGGCAGATTCGCCATCTGCCGGGCAAGGTTATAGGCGGATACGATGGTCGTCCGCGTTTGTTCAGCCGTTGTGTACATCTGTTCTGCCTGACGGATCTGCTCGATAGCATGGCCGCTCTGAGTCGGATCGAACACAATGCCGCCGCCAAACTGGGCATGCGCCGAAGTAGTTATGGAGATGATGCTCAATAGAAAGATAGGCCCTGTGATCTTCATGGCGATGGTCCTCACTGCTGGGGTTGGCTGCTCTGTTGCTGCTCTTGTTCAGCTGACTTTGCACGATGGGTCTGCTGCTTCTTTGTTTTATCCGGTGTGTATCCGGTGTTGGGCGCGACGTGATTCATAGAGTTCCCGTAACCGGATGTCAGCTGCTTCTGTTGCTCAGCGGCTTTCTGATTTTCATCCTGAATCCGTTTCTGCTCGTCTGCAGTCGGCTGCTGCTCTTTGTTGCCGCTGTTGCACGCTGAAACCCCTAGCGTGGAGACCAAGACGGCAGCGATAAGTAATGAACGCAACATATTTCCTCCTAGAGCGTGCTCGGGATCGTGTGATTCTCGTACGCAGGCAACAGAAGATCCTGACTGATGTAAACCTTCACGCGATGCCCCTCACGAATCGTGATCGTCGGTGGAATGTTGATGAACTGATCCAGGATCGTCGTGGCGCTTTGAGAAAGGCTGGATGCGACGCCGTACTTGTAGGCGTCGGTTCCGTTGCCGGTTAAAGCACCGCCACTGTTGGAAACTTCGGCGGCACCGGCAATGATCCCCAGCGCGATAGAGCTGCCAAAGATTTGGAAGTAATGATTGTTCACCTTGTCTTTGAGCCCCGTCTCGCCAATCTGGTTCAGTCCCAAGAATTGATCGAGATCGACGCTGTAACCGTCTGGCATGATCATTCGGTGGAATACGACGGCTAAACGCCGTTGGTGCCCGAGTCCCGCACTGCCGATCTTGTGCGTTTCTCCGAGCACAACGGTTCCATCAGGGATCAGGACGTGCTGATGGTCGTGCGAGTAGACCGGATTCGTGACCAGCACCTTTACAGGACCCGACGCGTCGCCATCCAAACGGTTCATGAGCGCAGTCTCAATCAGCGTGCCCTCGTAGACGACATAAGGTTGTCCTGTGGCGGAGTTGATGTTCACCTCCGCCGGGCGCTTATAGCCATTCTGGGCCCGCAAATCGTTAGAAGCCTCTGGGGCTCCCTGTGGCTGTGCCAGGTTAGGGGCCGCGGAGCCCGTTGCCGGAGGTCCATATTGGGGCGCTCCGTAACCGGGGGGCGATGCTGGACTTACTTGAGGTCGAGAGGATGAGTCGCCCGTCCCGCTTGGACTCGTAAGCTGATTTTGGGCGCTTAGACTCGACGGACCATTGATGGCATGACTTTGGCTGTACGCAAGGTTAGAGGCGAAGCGAGACTTGTAAGCCAATTCGCGCTCTTGCTGGTCGATCTGTATTTGCTCCTGCTGTTGAGGCGTGAGTTGCTGCTGGTAAGCCGAGTAGCCCGCTTGCGCCGGGGGCGTGCAGGGCTGTCCAGGCACACATGGGTATCCGGACGGCGTTTCGCCTGGACCGTATGGCTGCACGCTAGGCTGAGACCCTGTTGCCATCTCGGGTGCGGGATTTCCCAACCGGGGTCCTGCCGCCTGCCGCTGTTGAGCCTCAAGACTCCTCTTCATTTCCTCAATGTTGGCGTTTGAGTCTTGCACCATGGGAGTGGGGGGCAGACCCTGCTGCTTTGCTGCTGGCTTGTGGCGAAGCGAGCTGATCGCGGTCGCAATGATAAACAACACAGCAATCCCCAGGTAGACCTGCATCTTGAGGTTGCGCCGGATTACTCCCTTGGGTTCGGAAGCATGGTTCTCCAGCTCGGGGTGGTCCCCTTCGTGGTGCTGACCCGACAAAGGAATGCTTGTGCTCATCACTGCCCCTGTTTCCGCTCAAAATCCATGCGTTTCTTGCCGATTTCTACGTAGCCCTTGTCTAGGACTTTCGGAATTACGTATGTGCCTTCGCGAAGGTCGTAGTTGATAAGGTTCGGAGCGCCGTCGCGCACTTCATAAAGGGTGAACTTCTCCTGGGCGTCGGACTTGATGTAGGTGAACCGATCGTCGTGGTAGATCGAAGCAATGTTGAACGGCGCTTCGTTGCCCTTGTAGCGGTAGTCGAACTTGAGCTGTGCCCGGTAAGTGTCCTTGTACTGATCGACCGTTTGGACCACGCGAGACTGCAGGGCCTGAAGCTGATTTTCGACCGCGGCCACTTCGGTTGCGGGGACATACTGGGCCGGGCCGGTAGAGGCTGCGATCGACGACCCATCTGCAGGCTGAATAATCACCTTGAGGTCGGGGTCCGCGTTCTGGCTGGAAACGTCCTCCAGCGTGAATGAATAGATGTTGCCTTTGTCCGTGATCAGATTCAGATTGGAATGAATCGCCGCCTTCGCCGGATGTACGAAGCAGAAGTTCCCGACGATATCGATGATCCAGAATTCTTTGTCGCCCGTTGCTGCCTCGATGATCTTCTCGGTCGCCGGCAACTGAATTAGCGTGGTGTACTTCACTTTTGCCCGAATGTTCACAATGTCCTGACTGTGATACGAGATCGTGCGGGCTGAGGATTCGGCGTGCAACGGGAGAGTGATTGCGTTAAACACGATTGCAATCGCGGCTAGTGCCGTTACCGGCTTCATTTGTGGACTCCTTCCATGACGGAAATCTGTGGCTGTTTGGACTGACCTGCCGGAGTTGGCCCTTTTCTTGATTGGCGCTCCGGGTTGAACGGGTGCTCTTCTGCTAAACGGCGCAAACCTTCGGTGACGCCGTGACGGTCGAAATACTGATACTTAAGAACGTTGTCGCGTGAGTTGTTGGTAGCCATCCAGTACGAGAGAGAATCGACGTTGAGGTGAACCTTCTTCGATCCCTCGTGTTTCCGAATGAGCATTTGACCAGGTGGCACCAAGTCGGCGATAAGGGCAAGCTCGGTGTCGTTCAGCCCGAACGCATCCCGGTAGACGGCTGGCTCCATGTCTGGATTGGCGAGAAAGATCTTCGTTGGGCAGCTCTCCGCAACGACTGTCAGCATCCCTGACGCCGCGAGCTCTTTGACAGACTGGGTTGCCAGAACCATCGCGGCGTTATGTTTGCGCCACGTCTTCTGGGCCTGAGTGACGTAACCACGAATGGTCTCGTTACGAATGAACAGCCACGCTTCGTCGAGCAGGAACATCTTGAAAGTCGCCAGCCGCTTGGGATCGGCGATCTCGTTGCTCGCGCGATGCAGGACATAAAAGAGGAGCGGCTCCAACAACTCGGGTGTGTCGTTCCAACCGTGGAAGTTGAAGGTCTGGAACCGGCTGAATGTCAGCGTGTCTGTCACGTTGTCGAAGAGAAATCCATACTGACCGGAGCGCGTCCAGCGATGAAGCCGATCCTTCAATTCTCCGACGATTTCACCGAGATTGCTCACTGTCCTCTGGTCGGGTTCGAGGACGTACATGCGCTCGATGGCGCTGTAAAGCTGGCGCTCTTCTTTGAAATCCAACTTGTACCGTTCGCCCTCGATCAGCACGCGGAAGAGCGAATAGAGGAACTGGAGGTTGTCGCGGGTGGGTTCAAGCGAAAACGGATTGATCGTGAAATCCCGTGATTCGTGGCCAACGTTCAGGTATGAGCCGCCGAAGATTCGTGTCAGCGACTCAAAGCTCCCGCCGATATCGAAGATGTACGTGAGAGGCTTGTACTTCTGAGCGTTCTGCAAAACGAAATTGCAGAAGAAGCTCTTGCCCGATCCGGTGGCACCAAGAATCAGGGTGTGGGCAACATCCGGTTGTGCAGATTCAGGTAATAGGGGGTATCGTGCTCGGTTTCCAGCACGGCCAGGTACTCAGCGCCCAGATGGTCGTTCCAGGTCTCGCCGGGAAGGATCGTAAACAGAAATGACAAGTCAGCGTAGTTGGAATTCAGCAGATAGAGCCGTCGCAGATTCTGCCGATAGTTGCCGGGGACGATCGAGAAGTAGGCGTTGAGCTGGTTGTACGTCTCTGAGAAAAGGCTGCCGTCGGCACTGGTGAAGATGCGCACGACCTCCGGCAGCGTCCTGTCGAGCGCCTTCTTGTCTTCCGCGTACAGCACAACAGTGAGAGAGAAGTCTCCAAGGGTTTGCCCCTCGCCTATGGCACGCAGACAGTCTCCCAAGTTCTCGATATCCGCCTGCTTTGACTCGTCGATGATGACATTTCGCGGGTCATAGCTCTCGGGATCGCGTTGCATCGACGAAATGAAGGACGACTTGGAGACGTTGAAATGTCGCTTCCGTTTCGTGATCTCTTTCCGCGCTACCGAGCTTTCAATCGGAACCCATTCAGTCACGATGCAGAAGTTAGCCTGAATTTCCAACAGCTGCTTCAAAACCAGAGGCTTGGTTTCGGTAATTGCTTCTTTCATGGTCAGAACACGAACAAAGTGATCGCCAACCCGCAAGTGATCGCGTTCTGCTTCAATATTCGAGTTCGCTACCTGGTAATCGAGGAACTGCCCGCTTTCCGGGCGACCGTCGATCCGCCATCCGTCGTAATTGAGCAGCCGGCGGAGGAAGCGGAAACAGGCATCCCGCTGGACAGGCTCGATCTGAGCGAAGTCGGACATCTGCCGCATGAAGCTGCGGACACGCTGGTCAAGGCGGAGCATGTCCGCTTCGATTTGTTCGCGTAATAAGACTTTCAGCTTATCGTTGGAGAACTGTGCTCTCAGCTCACGCAGCCCTGCCATCGGATCGGTCGGCAGTTGGGCGAGCGCGGCGGCGATGCCGGTCTTGGACCGCGTCCCTTCAATCACGACCGCGTAGAAGATCTCGACGGCGAACAATCGGTCAAGCTTTTGGCCGAAGAACTCCTTTCTTTGCTCAATCGCCTCTTGCACGACAGGGTCGTCGGAGCGTTCGAACGGAATGTCAGGTCGATTCGTTTTGAGTAGGTACTGATAAATATGAAAGCCAGGACCGAAGATCTTCAACGCCGCTTCGAGCCGTTTGACGGCATACTCTTGTGCCGCCTGGTCCAGGCTCTCGTAATCAACGCCGCGGACGCGGAGCACGATCCCGAGATCACCGCTCTTGGTGAGGAACACTTCATCATTCCAGAACCCATAGAGATTGATCTGAGCGTTGAGCGCTCCCGATTCGCTCCACGGCTTGAGAACACGATCGATACGCAGCACTAGCGCACCTCGACGGCAGGAATTTCCTGCTTGGCCGCGTCGTAGCGTGGACGGAATCGCTCGCTCTGCGCGAGGATGCGCAGCATGGCTGGGTCAGCACCCGTTACCCAGCGGCCAAATGCATAGCCTCCGATGAACACGATGACCCCAGCCAATAGGCTTTCAAAGAGGTTGAAAACGCCGACGGCTCCGACGCAGACGAAATAGAAGAGAGTCCGCTCCACGCCCAGATAGGTGAGGGGCTTATGCAAGCTCTGGAAGACGCGATTGCGACGCTTGAGATTGATTTCCTGCACGAAAGCCCCCTCTACTCAATTGGGTCGAATTGGTGCGATGGTGCGTTTGTTGATGCGGCAGATCAGACGCCCCACAGCCACGTCAGAACGTTCGCTGCAAGCACGGCGATTCCGCTTCCTGCGGCCACACCAGCGAGCGCTTTCTTGGCACCAGGTTCGCCGTGTGCAAACTGGTATCCGCCAATGACGATGGCAATAAGGCTGGCGACTTTCGCTACCGTGCCGGTGAAGAGGGTTTGCAGAGCGGTGAACCCGGTATCAAAGGGAGATCCGCCCTGGGCGTGGGCTGCGAGTGGAACTAAGGCAAGGAACGTAGCAACGGCAAGAGTTGATTTTGCTAATCTCCACCGAGAAGCCGGTGGCCGCCGGAGTTGGCGATTAGCATCGGGTGCGTTCGACATTTGGGCCTCCAGCAGCAGCCGTCAGGTCGCTGCTTTTGGCCCAAACTAATCGGCAGAGTCGCTGCCGTCCAATGACTTCTCGTCACGGCATTATTCCTGGCGGTAATAACGGACCAGCATGGCGTGAAGTCAGACTCGCATTTTTCGTATGTCGGCTAGCATCCGTTCTCTAAGAATGTGATTTACTCGTGTTTGATAGCCCTTGCCAGGTTTCTTCAGCCAGGCAACAACATCAGAATCCAGTCGCAGCGAAACCGCTTGTTTTACAGGACGATAGAAGCGCCCCCGAACAGCGTTTTTCCATGCGCTCGGTGGAAGCTCCGGAATGTCCGAGGTGTCAATCTGGTCATCCGGCAAAGCGGCGATGGCCGCCAATTCTCGCTTCTGTTTGGCCGTGAGCTCCTGTTCGGGTGCCGGTTTCGTGCGAGCGGTCTTAGTTCTGTTGCGCATAGATACTCCGTTCCTGCGGCGTCGCCTTTCGCGCGGAGATGATGCGGACAATCTCTTCATCAGCCGATTCTGAGACCGTGTGCGCTACCAGCAGAATCTGTATGCCCTTCACCACGCCGATGGTCTGCCATCGCAACTCGCCTTCGACCTCACGCTCCTGAGTCGAGATCTGGTAGGGGTCATCGAAAACCAAGATCGCCGTTTCAAAGCTGATCCCGTGTTTTCTCTGGTTTGCGCGGTTCTTTCGATCGTCCCATGTGAATTGCGAGCAGCAGGACCCGTCATGACAGTTTTGTATAGACAGTCTAATCCGCTGAAGCTGCGAGTTCAACCGCAAGATGGAACGGATATAGCGCGACGATCTGTTCGATGCGGTGCACTGAATCCGATGGAACTTGGGTCGGAGGGAGCGGGAGAAGTTCGCTGTTATGACGGGCAGGAATATTGACCAGATGAAAAGTCATTGGACGTAATTGGCGGGAAGGACTCAAAGTGGTTAACAGTCCTGTTGCCGCGACACGGCGAATTACGCGGTCGTTATCGGTATAGATTTTGCAATATTCGCAACCGGAGTTCCACTGTGGCCAGTTTTGCCAGGAAACCCGTTGAATCTTCACGCGAGATCGGCAAGCACGCACTCATCGGGCCAGAATTGGCCGGCGAAAAGCATTACTCTGTCGCGGAGCTTGCGACGCTGTGGGGCTTAAGCGAGCGAACGATCCGCCGAATGTTTGAGAACGAGCCAGGTGTCCTCTGCTGGGGGAGCTCCGAATCTCGTTTCAAGAGGGGCTATAAGACTTTACGCGTGCCAGAAACCGTCATGCTGCGGGTGCATCGCCAACTGCGGATTGCCGGATGAGGGTGAGGGAGAGAAAGGCGTTTACGACTGTTATCCCCTTTGCACACCCTCGATCAGCCCGGTGGCGGGACACTGAATTGTCGGTAACCGCCGTGACGCGCGCTTTTCAGACACGGTAATATCTGAGCGAAGCAGGGCTGACGAAAGGAACTTCTATTTGTGAACTGGCTGGGCTGGCTACTTGCCTTGTTTGTCGCATATTGGTTCCTAAGCGACCTGCTCAGGTCAAAACGTTGCCACTCCCACGGAGTCTTTGGTCGATGCCGACGCTGCGAGGCAGAAGCCGCGGTAAGAGTCAAAGCAGAAGCTGAAGCAGCAGCCGAAGCAGAACGTCAGCGGATGGAGATCGAAGAAACCTACAGGAACATGGATCAAGCGAAAAGAGATGAACTGACTACGTTAGTGAAAGCACGGGCCCAAAGGGAGCATCTCCTCATCGGGCCAGGCGATTTGGAAGCAGCCGTAGTGAGGATGCACAAGAGGTCCTCAAATTAAGTCGACCATTCGTCGACGAAATTCCCTTCTTATACACTCTCGCATGGCTCCCAAAGCTTGACCGTATTGCCATCCGGATCTCTAACCCGATGAGCCCGAATATCGCGGGTCAGGACAGCCAAGTCTAGGCTGTCACTTCGAATCCGGCTGCGCGGAGTCTCGCGAAAAGCGAGTGCATATGCGCGACGCCGATGATAAATAGTCCTGAGGCATAGTTAGCCATTTCGGCTTCAACCCTGTGGATCATCCAGTCCTCGCGCTTATCTTGATTTTCAAAGGGACCGTACTCATCAAGGGAGGGAGCGTCGGAGTCATGTGGCAGCGTTCCGTTGTGTCCCGGATAGTGGATAAGTCCCCAATATGTTTGAAATTGTGGCTCGTCGGGAGTTCCGACGTTCGCCCAGTGAAGAGATTTCTCCAGCGCAAAATGGTTCGCGCACGATTTCTTTTTGTCGGACCACTCTTCGACGATTGCCTCGATGTTGAACTTGGACCTCAGATACTCAAGACGAGCTTCCAAGTTTGCACAGCCCGCGCTTCCGGATTGTTGATGCTGGTGAATTGTGGCGAGCATCACAACCTTTTTCAGCGTCTTCATCATTTGCTTTCTCTTCAAATCACCGGCGGATGTCGAGATATTATGTGAACTCTTTCGGCTGTGTCGTCTTGTACCTACTCGAAGCAGCCATAACGCTGTTCACACATGTGAGCAACAGTAGGGTCGTTATGCTGGTGTTGAAACACTCACCGTCGCTGATTTTCCGTTGCGCGACTTAAGTAGAAAAGGCCTCGATCTCTTCGCCTTCGGCGGTGGAACAGGTGTAACCGTCTCGTCCCACGCCATCCTCGCGTAATTCTCTAACTGCTGTTGGCGTTCCTTCACGAACGGAGCGTAATGCTTCTCCGTCACCTTGACGCTGCTGTGGCCCAGCAACAACGATACGCGGTCGATCGGGACGCCTTTATTGAGCAACTCAACGGCGAACGTGTCGCGGAACATGTGGGCGTGACAGCGCTTCAAAGTGCCGTCCGGTTTACGAATATTGGCGACGGTAAACAGACGAGTTAACGAGCGACGCCAGCCCTTGCAGGCGGTTTGAGGATCTCCGTTTCCCGACCAAAAAAAGTATCGCGCGTTATCGCTGGGAAGTGCTCGAAGCATTGCAGCGATATCCGGGGGGAGCGGAACCTGAACCGGCACGCCGGTTTTGGCGCGATAGAGAAAGAGCTTGTCGTCCTCGCTCAGGCGCTCGCGCTCTAGCGTAACTGCATCCTGAATGGCGAGTCCCGACCATCGCATCAGCAACACGAGGGCGCGAAGCCGGTCAGCTCGGTAATGGAAGTCGCGACCTCCACGCCAGTCTCCGTATGCGTACGTTGCGTCAGTGATCCGTTGAAACTCAGGTTTGGGAAACCAGCCCGTCGGAAGTGAGCCGACGGTTGAGCGTTTCACTCTTGCGGCGGGATTCTCAGTCAACCAACCGTTTTGAATGCAGAACGCGAAGAAGCCGGCCAGGCGCGAGAGCTTGCGGTTTGCAGTCAAACCATTATTTCCCCACGTAGCGCGGAAGTTGACGAGTTCTGGGGCAGTGAGATCGCGCAGCCGAGTGAGACCCCGGTGCTTCGCCCAAGGAAGCAGTTGCTTTTCGAAAAGCGTCTTCGATTGCTTGGTCGTTTCCTTCGAGAGATTGCGACCCTTCTCGTCCGCGACATAAGCGTCGATTGCATCCTCGATGGCCTTGATCACTGGCTGCGCGGCCTTCATCGGATCAGCCGCTTCCTGAATTGAGCGGGCTGTCAGCTCAGCTTTTTCCCAACTCCGCGTCTTCGCAGACTGGCGGAGACGTTGGTTGTCCACATATCCATCGATCCATTTGGGACAGCGGCAACGGCGGTATTTCGGGTCGTCGCGGTGGTCGCAATCGGGCGTGTGGCGAGCATAAACAAACAGCACTGGGCCTCCCTGGGGTCGTGAACAAAAGCAGGGTCATTGTACCGTGATGGGTACAATTTAGGTACATTTACAAGTGTCTGTCTGTAAGTCGTTGATTGTAAGGTAGTTCTTTTGGTGGAGCTAGTCGGGATCGAACCGACGACCTCATCGTTGCGAACGATGCGCTCTCCCAGCTGAGCTATAGCCCCACAAACGTTTGGGAACACGCAGAAGTTGCGGACCGCGATGAACGCTCTCTGGCGATTTTCATTATACAAAGAATGCCACGCGCACGAAATGCGCGCCCCCCTGACCCCGGTCGGGAGCGCTTTGTTTTTCGCGCCAACTCAAGACGGCACCTGCTCCAGTGGCGAGGGTGCAGGCTGACGATGCCGCCGAGCATATGTCCCGAACAGGATCATGCCAAAACTTGGGAAAAGGAAGTACGGCCACATATCGCCGAGATCGCTTTCACGCTTCGCTACGCGAAGTGGTAGTGAGAGGTCAGCCCGGTCGGAGTTGCGGCTGATCGCAATGTTTAACGTCCAGTCGCCAGCGGTCGGTAGATTGAGTTCCGCGGTTTTCAAAAACTTGTTTTCCGAGTCCTCGCTCGATGCGCGGACTGGCCGAACCGGCGCCGCTACATTAGCACCGGGCCGCGCGCTCAGATCAATCGCCGAGTCGAGCAAGATATCTTCGGTGCTTCGATCCTGGATCAGAATGCCGAAGCTTGTAGGACCAGATTGAAGGTCACCGGCCGGCGCAAAAACCGCAATACTGAACGGCCCACTCTGCTTCCATAGCCGGAGTGCCTGGTCGTCATCGTCGGACGAAGTCGCGATCAGGAATGAAAAGCACAATCCTGTGGCGACAAACACGAGTACAAACCAAGCCAGCTCCGCCGCTCTGCCGCGGATTCGCGGACGCGGGAAATTGCTGACAGAGGGAAACTTGCTGCGGAGAAGCAGCGCTTCATCGGTGCGATCCCTACGGGCCGCTGCCACAATATCGCGGTGTCCGGACTGCTTAGACAGACAATGCACGGCGATGACAACTGCGGGAAACACGTATGCGAATCCTCCCAGAACCCACATGATGGCTCCCGCGGCAGCTTGGTCTGCTTGCGCCGAGAGGCCGAACAGGCGAGGCATCAGGCCATAGGAGGGATACAGTACTCGATCGGAGAAAACCAGGATGGCGGACAGGATCGTGTTCTGAAGATCACCGACGAACAGGTAGGGCACCATCGCCCATCGCGGCCACTGCGCCCGGCTCGGCCACGGTTGCACCACTGGCCACCAGAAAATTATCGAAGTGAGAAAGAAGCACGCATGTTCCATCTCATGCCACGAACTCGAAGCTAACGCCAACTCGTACAGCCTTGGCGTGTGCCAGGCGAACATTACGACGCCCATGAGTACCAGCGCGCAAATCGGATTCGTAAGTGCCGTCCCAATTCGATTGGCGAGCGGCCAATTCAACCATGGTCCGGCAAATTCGCGGGCAGCGAAGCGCGGCAATCCGCGCACGATAGGGATAAGCGGCGCGCCCAGCAGAATGAGTGGCGGCGCTACCATCATCAGCAGCATGTGTTGCAGCATGTGGGCCGTCAGCACAAATCCCGAGAAGGTGTCGAGCGGAGAAGCCAGCGCGACCCACAGCGAAAAGAGTCCGACGAGAAAACTGGCGGCGCGCCACGGCGGTAACTCGACGGAGCCCGCGCGGCGAAGATTGATCCAGCCGCGCATGTAAACCAGCACCGTCAGTAGCAGTGCGAACGTTGCGGCAGGAGGAATAGACCAGGAGCTTAGCGCGGCTTGATAGACCGATTGCATTTACCCTCAACGATTGCCGGCAGGAGGAGGGCTTTCTTGTTTGGTGACGACTGCCTGGGCTGCATCGCGGGCTGGCGGATGGCCGGAGGGATACAGAGTTTCCAGGAACGAGACCAGGGCGGTCACCTCCGCCGGGCTTAAGTTCTTTCCATAGGCTGGCATGTTGCCGCCGCCTTGAATGACCTGTCGCACCAGTTGGTCACGGGTAAGGTTGGTGGCAACGCGGTCGAGAGCAGGGCCACGCTTGCCGCCGGAGCCGCCAATGGAATGGCAGTTGCGACATTGCTTCACCTGAAAGACCAGCGCGCCTTGCCGCTCCAGCGGTGATCGTCCATTGAGATACTTCACGGGCACGGGATCACCACTCCAGCCGTCCATCACCGGGCTCCAGGGGGAATAAGTAGCAAGTTTCGTGAAGGTCCCCAGAGCCACCGCGATCAGCAGCACGGTGACCACCGCAATGGGACGCCGCTTCCAGCTCTTTTCTCCTTCGCCCGACAAGAAAGGCAAGAGAATGAGGAAGGCCAGCACGACCACCGGAGCGATCAGCAGGATGGGTGTTTCCAACTGAGGCGGCAGTAAGGCCAGCATGGCATAGATCCACAGGAAGAAGAAGTCGGGTTTCGGAATGGTCTGTACGATTGTGGGATCGGGATAGCCGCTGGGCCCAAAGGGTCCGAAGTAGGCGGCACACGCCATCACGCTGACAATGATCGTGGCCGCAAAGAACATGTCTTTCCATACCGCGTCGGGCACGAAGGGAACGCCATCGCGATGCGCCAATTCATGGTATTGCTGCACATACGTGGAGCGGCGGACGATGCGTCCCGGCATAGGCCACTCGTTGACGCCGAGCTTCAGCACCATGAGCAGGTGCAGGCAGACGAACCCGATCAGCAGGCCTGGAATCACGAACACGTGCAGCGCGAAGAACCGTGAGAGCGTGTCGCCAGCGATGATGGGACCGCCCAACAGCAAATGCACCAGGCCGCCCCCGAAGAGCGGAACGCGGCCCACAATGGCTACTCCAATTCCCAGGCCCCAATAGGCATCCTGGTCGAAGCGCAGGACCTGTCCGGTGAAGGCCATGCCGAGGGTCATCAGCAGCAGAAACACACCCACAATCCAGGTCAGCTCGCGGGGAAACTTGTAGGCGCCGAACAGAAACACCTGCGCCATATGGATGAGCACAAGCGCGACCATGAAGTTAGATCCCCACCCGTGAACGCCACGGAGAAACCATCCCAGGGTGACGCCGTGGTTCAGATATTGCAGGCTGTTCCAAGCCTCGCCGGCCGATGGCACATAGATCAGCGCCAGCATGATGCCGGTGAAGACCTGCAAGATGAAAACGGTAAGCGCAGCGCTGCCGAAGACATACCACCAACTCGCTGAATTGCGGGGCACCCGATGCGTGGCGGTGTCGCGTACCACGCCAGCGATCTGCAGGCGCTGTTCAAACCAGTCTCCGATCCGTTTCAGCCTTGACATCCACCTCTCCTCGTCTGCAGGCTCGCGGTCGTTGACAGGGTGGGTATCTGTCCCGCTTCAATCATCAACTTGCCGTTCTCCACTTTGTAGGAATACTGGAAGAGGCCGCGCGGAGGCGGTCCGGAAGCGCGTGAGCCATCTTGGTAATAGACTCCGCCATGACAGGGGCACATGAACAGCCCGGATTGCGCGAACCAGCGAACGGGACAGCCCAAATGGGCGCAATTAATGGCAAACACTTGGAACTGTTCGCCCTGCAGCCGCCGGACCCAGCAGGGAATCTTATCGGTATCGCCATCCCAGGCGTTGGAGATAGGATTACGAAACTGGGCGAGCCGGGTCTGGCCTTCGGGAAATTCATCGAGATCACCCAGCGTGACCCAGCGGTGATACTGACCGCGTTCGGCGCGCAAAATCGGAGCCAACAGATAACCGACGACGGGAGTGGCCAACACCACCACTGCCATGCCGTTCAGCAGCATGCCGATCTTGGCAAACAGATCGCGGCGTGAAATATCAGCCTTGGCGTTGGGAGCGTCAGGCTGGGATGCCTTGGCGGGCGCCTCACTCAATGCACACCTCCGGGCGAAGATGACGAGTTTGCGGTAGAAGATGAATTCGCGGCGGAAGGCGATGGTAACGGCCGGGGACGCTGCGCCGCCAGCCAAGCCACCACATCAGATATTTCCTGATCGCTCATGGGATGTCCGGGAACATTATTACGCCAATCCGGGGCATCGAAGTCGGGGCGCCCCGCGATCACCAGGGTGCGCAGTCCTTGGTCGCTGATCAGGCTGAGATAAGCGCCATTGGTGACCGAGCCAGCCTTGGGTCCGCCCTGGTTGGCGTTGCCATGGCACGAAGCGCAGAACGTGTCGTAGGATGCCTGCCCAGTCTGCGGATTACCGGGCGCCTTGGCTACGTAGGGCGGCGCCATCACGCCACTTAGTACGTTAGGTTGACTCCAGCGCTGGCGGATGCCGTGAATGATGGCAGTGATCTGTTGATCGGTCAGCATGCCGCCCTCTTCTTGCGCGAAAGCCGACATCGCCGTCCCCGGCCGTCCTTTGGAAATCGTGGTCCGCAGCGTCTTGTCGTCAACGATAGCCAAATAAACGGGGTCGGCCAACGTCATGGCCGGTCCATACTTGCCCTCGGCGCCATGGCAAGCCGCACAGTTTTCGCGATACAGCACCACCGGATCCAACACGGAATCCGGTCGCGGAACTTCAGGATCCGGACCTGGTTTGCCTCTCATCGTACAACCCATAAGCGCCAGCAGCATGGCCAGTATGGCTGCCCCAAATGCGGAGTACACCTTCATCGCCGGGTGTCCTCGCCATCGTGTTCCTCAATAATGCCAGGCGCTTCGATGCCGGCCCGCATGGCCAGCGGTACGTTTTCCGTGGTCCAAACTTTGCTCTGCCGCGCCACCACCAACCCCGCTACCACTCCGAAGGCCACTTGCGACACCGCAAACCAGATCCAGTTGATTCGCTGGTCCAACAAGGGGTTTAGGTAGTCCAGAATGTAGTACAGCAATCCCGTCCACAGTAGAGGTCCAATGATGCCTCCGAGAACAATCGGGCGAGTCGGAAGCATGGGCAGCATCGCGCCATACAGCAGTCCCACCAGCACACACATCGTGAGGTGCATGGCAAGCGCGAAAAAGAACCATCCCACGTGAAATTGCAACAGCTCCTGGATGGAAGGAATCGCCGGTGCGTCGTACAGGCTGCCGGCGATCAAGTTGATCGGATACCACACGCTGCGGAAGAAGACGACACCGTAGAGCATGGCCAGCACCGCCATGGCCACGCCGCCGGCCAATCCACCCTTTACGCCGGCTGAGACGGGATAGATCTTCAAGGGTAACCAGGCGCGCTGCACCTGCTGGGCTACCGGCAAGCGCATTACTTCGCGAGGCGGAACCACCTCCGGCTCGCGCTCGCGCTCCACCGGCACACTCACATGATATTCGTGCGGAAACATCTCACGAAACCATCCCACTGCAGCGGCTAGATACAGGGCCGCGCCCAGAACACTGATCGATACATTGGTCAGCAGTCCGGCAAACAGCAACGCCAGTCCCAGCGCCAGGGCGAACGGCCATGCCGTCGGCGCGGGCAGAACCACTTCGGTGATTTCAGCGTTGTCGATCTGCGGTTCCTGGGTTTGCATACTTTCTTCGACTCTTCCTTCCGTTCCATTCAGCGCGTGATGAAATACACCACCGAGAGCACCACCACCCATATTGCGTCAACGAAGTGCCAATACATTGCAAACACTCCGACCCGTTCCGCGTGCTCCTGCTTCACGTATCCTAAAGCCGTGAAGATCAGAATGATCGACAGCCCGGTCAGTCCAACCAGCACGTGGAAGGCATGCAATCCCACCAGTGAGTAGAACGTGGTTCCGAACAGGCTGGAGCTGATCGTCACGCCTTCGTGGTAGATCAAGCGGTACCACTCACGCGCCGTGCCCACGATAAAGATCGCGCCCAGAACAATGGTCAGCAGCCACCAGGTCCCGAACCGCTTAGTCTTGCCGCGGGCGATGGCGCGCTCGGCCATCACAATCGTGAAGCTGCTGGAGAACAGGCAGATGGAGTTGAAATACGGTACGTGAAGAACTTCGCGTGGTGTCGGCCCGCTAAGACTCTTGCCCGCGTAATACAAATACGCCACCACGAAGATACTGAAGATTGCCGACTCGGCGGCAATCAGACACCACATGCCGACGCGTCCGCGCAATTCATGCGAGAGAGGCATTTCGGGTTGCGGTAGCGCGATGGTTGTAGTTGCCAAGCGAGAGTCCCCTTAATTTTCGGTCCCAACCGCGCTGCTTTGCGCGGTGCAAGTTTCGTCACTCGTACTTCCAGTCTGGATCTTCCGGATGCTTCAAATCCCACAGCGGACGACGGCTGCGCACCACGGGAATCTGCGCGTAGTTGTAATCCGGCGGCGGGGAACTGGTGCTCCACTCCAGGGTCCAGGCGTCCCACGGATCGTTGCCCGCCAGCTTGCCTTTGAAGTACGAGGAGATCAGGTTGTAAACAAAAATCAGGATAGCGACGGCTTGAAAGAACACGCCGATGGTGATGATCAGGTTCCAGGTGTCCCAGCCGCGTCCCGGCTCGTAGGTATAAATCCGGCGTGGCATGCCCAGGAGGCCGGGAATGTGCATAAAGTCGAATGTCAGGTGGAAGCCGATGAGAAACAGCCAGAAGTGCCACTTGGCCAAGCTTTCGTCGTACATCTTGCCCGACATCTTGGGGAACCAGTAGTAGAAAGCACCAAAAAGGGCAAACAGGATGCCGCCGACGATGACGTAGTGGAAGTGCGCCACCACGAAGTACGAATTGCCCAGCTGCCAATCAAACGGCGCCACGCTCAGCATCACGCCGGTCAGACCGGCAATCAGAAACTGAAACAAGAAGGCAACGCAGAAAAGCATGGGTGCCTTGAATATCAGTTTGCCGCCCCACATGGTGCCTAGCCAGTTGAATATTTTTATTCCCGTCGGAACCGCAATCGCCATGGTGGATGCCACGAAGAAGGCATTGCCATACGAGGTCATGCCCACGGTGAACATGTGGTGGGCCCACACACTCATGCTGATGAAGCCAATTGAAATCGACGCCGCTACCATGATGGGATACCCGAAGATCGGTTTCCGCGAAAATACGGGAACGATTTCGGTGACGAAGGCGAACGCCGGCATTACCAGCACATAGACTTCGGGATGGCCGAAGACCCAGAAGAAATGCATCCAGATGACGGCCGATCCGCCGGCCTGAGTGTCGAAGAAGTGACCGCCCAGGTAGCGATCGATCAGCAGCATGAGTTGGGCGGCGGTGAGCGGGCCCAGGGCCAGCACCACCAATCCGGCGGTCACCATGTTCAACCAGGCAAACAGCGGCACCTTCCCCAGGGTCATTCCCGGACAGCGCATGCAGAAAATCGTGGTCAGGATGTTGATGGCCGTAGCGATGCTGCCGAAGCCGCTGATCAGCAGGCCGATGATCCAGTAGTCGGTGCTGTGCCCCACCGAGAACGCTCTCGAGGTCAGCGGCGCGTAGGCAAACCAACCCACGTCGGGTGCGCTGCCAGCTCCGTATAGGCCGCTGCCTCCTAGGAAGCTGAAATATAGGATGATGCCGCCCAAAGCGGTCATCCAGAAACCCCAGGCATTTAGGCGCGGGAACGCCATATCGCGCGCCCCGATCATCAGCGGAATGGCATAGTTGATGAAACCAAACATCACCGGCATGGCCACGAAGAAAATCATCGTCGTCCCATGCATGGTGAACATCCGGTTGAAGACCTGGGGCGAGACGAAGTCATTGTGCGGCCGAATCAGCTGGATGCGCATGATCGAAGCTTCGATCCCGCCTATCACCAGAAAAAACAGGGCATACACGATGTACAAGATTCCGAGGCGCTTATGATCGACGGTCGTGATCCAGCCATGCACCCGGTCGAACAGCGGCTGAACCGCTTCGCCTACGGGGGGCACCGCTCGCGGTTTCGCAATCGGTTCAGCATCCCACATCGGTCGTTCCCCTGATCTCCTACTTCAGCGTCAACAAATAGTCTGTGACGGCATCCACATCGTTTTCATCCAGTTGCATGGCGGGCATCAGCGCTCCCGGTTTGAAGCTGTCGGGGTTCTGGATCCATTGCCGTAGGTTCGCCCGGTCATTCAACGCCGCCCCCGCTCCGATGGTTTCGCGGCTCATCAAGTGCGTCAGGTCCGGTCCGAAGGTTCCATGGGCGCCAGTGCCAGCCACAGTATGGCAGTTGACACAGGCGGTGGACTCGAAAACCTGCCGTCCTTTGGCGACATTGTCGCTCGTCGGCTGTGCCGGCTGCCGCTGCTCCGCCACCCAGCGATCGAAATCAGCGCGCGATTGCACAATCACCCGTAACAGCATCTTGGCGTGCTGGGTGCCGCAATATTGCGCGCACTGGCCCACGTAAACTCCGGTTTCACGCGGATCGATCCACATGCTGTTGGTGCGGTTGGGAATCAGGTCGGTCTTGCCGGCCAGTTTCGGCACCCAGAAGCTGTGATCAGTATCGGCCGACAGCAGGGTGAGGTGAGTGGGCGAAGGATGATTCGGGTCGCTCACCGGAACATGCAGCTCGTTGGCCGTTATAAAGCCCTGCTGCGGATACTGAAACTCCCACCAGAACTGATGCCCCACGGCCGTAACTTCCGTCGTACCCGCTGGGAAGCGGGCATCTTCCACAGCATGGATGACCCGCGCCGTGGCCAGAAACAGCACCACCACAATCAGCACTGGGATGACCGTCCACGCTAGCTCCACCTGATTACTGCCATAGACTTGCGGCGGCTCGCGCCCGTCATCGCCGGCGCGCCGCCGGTACTTCACTACCGAGTAAAGCAGCAGACCGAAGACTGTGAGAAAGATTGCGGCGCAAATCGCCAGCACGAACAGCGACAGATGGTAGATGGAATCGGCTGGTGTCGAAACCGGAGAAAACATGTTCGGCGTCGATGGCGCTGTGCCGGATTGCGCCGATGCCACTTCCGCCATTCCGAGGCATACCCAAGCGCAAGCGCTGCGAAACAATTTTCCGCATCCCAGGTCGAAACTCAAAACGCTAATCTCCGGGCGTGCTGGCGGCCTCCGGGCCGCCTGCTTGTACTGTATATGTTGAAAATCGCGTTCAGCCCACAAACAATTTTGGGATTTCTTCAGTGACGGGATGATTGCTGCCCGTGCGATAGTTTGTCAAGCCTTTTGTGCACCCGGATTTACTTAGGCTCGCGGTCATCTTGCCCATCACCGCTTTAAGACAACTGGGCCGGGCGCGGACGACAGGCCCTCGTACCCGGCCGTAGTAGAATTCGTCGTCCGGACGAGCTGAGATTGCGTTTGGGCGCGGTCGCAAGGGGCATCTCCCATGAAGCTCTTGAATTCGCGCGTTATCCGCCTCGCTACCGCCAGTGTGCTCACCGGAATCCTTATTGGAATCGTCGGTGGTGCCTTCCGCTACCTTCTGATAACTGCCGACGACCTGCGTGATCTGTTGGTGCTTCGGTCGCACGCATGGCCTCACATCGGCTGGCTCGCGCCCGTCGCACTTGGGCTTGTGGGAGCCGCTTTGGCGCGCTTTCTGGTGGTTCGCTTCGCGCCATTTGCGGAGGGTAGCGGCGTCCAGCGAGTGGAAGCGGTATTTAGCGGCGAAGTGAAGCCAGCTCCACATTCGATCGTCCTGATCAAGTTTTTCGGTGGCTTGTTGGCAATGGGATCCGGCTTAGCGCTAGGGCGCGAAGGGCCAACGGTGCAGATGGGTGCCTCACTGGGTACCTTGGTAGGGCGCTTTGCCGTGCGGCACGACGAGGACCGTAAGGTTGTCGATGCAGCCGGCGCAGGCGCGGGCCTTGCCGTGGCTTTCAATGCTCCCATTGGGGGGTCAGTTTTCGTCTTCGAAGAACTGACGAGCAGCTTCACTCCCTGGCTACTGGTCGCAACCCTGGCTGCCGCTTCGATGGCGATCTGGTTGATGCGATACATGTTGGGCAACACACTGGTCTTCCGGGTGGAGCACGTGAGTCCAACCGAGGCCTGGAAAGTCTCGCCATTTTTCGCGCTGGGCGCGCTGTTAGGCGCCGCTGGTGCTCTCTATAACTTCATCACCATATGGTTGCTTGGGTTCTGTGATCGCTTGACGAGGATCTCATCGGTGCAGCGAGCTGCATTCATTGGGGCGGTCGTCGGTGTTGCCGCTTGGTTCACGCCAACATTGGTGGGTGGAGGGAACGGCCTCACACAGGCGATTCTCTCGAATCGCTACGCGGTGGGAGCATTGCTGATGATATTTCTCATGCGCTTTCTCATCGGCCCGTGGTCCTACGCCGCCGGCGCACCGGGAGGTATCTTTGCACCGCTGCTGGTATTGGGCGCGTGTTCTGGTGCGCTGTTTGCCGGAACCCTCAACTACTTCCTGCCCACATTAGCGTTCTCTCCTGTAGCTTTTGCAGTTGTCGGCATGGGAGCGCTATTCTCAGCCAGCGTTCGCGCTCCTCTTACAGGAGTTGTACTCGCGATTGAGATGACCGGCCGCGTCGATTTGACCTTGGGATTGCTGGTGGCATCTCTGATTGCCATGGTGATGGCAATGCTGCTGAACAGCGAGCCCATCTATGAAAGCCTTAAACGACGCATGCTGGCGCAACAGAACCTGGCGAGCTCCCAGATAGGTGGGGCAGCACGAGCCGCTGTCCCAGCGCGGAGTACGTGATCGGGGAAAGTCCATCGAGCTACGATCCTAGGATTCTCCGCCCGAACGCCTTCACCGGGAATCGCATTCCTTCGAACAAAATCTTTCGGCTGAACTTGGACTTGCCGGATTCGCGTTCCGAGAAAATGATGGGAAATTCGCAGAAGCGCGTCCCCCGCCGGTGCAGACTGAATTTCATCTCCATCAGGAAGGCGTATCCCTCGGAGCGGATGTGGTCCAGATCGATGCCGCGAAGTGCCGCAGCTTGATATCCCACAAAACCTGCAGTCATATCGTGCACCGGTACCCCAGTGAGCGTGCGGGCATATAAATTTGCGCCAAAGCTCAAGAAGCGGCGGGACAAGTTCCAATTCTTCGCGCCGCCGCCGGCCACATAACGCGAACCAATCACCACCGGACATACCTTGAGCAACTCGATCATCTGCGGTAATAACTCTGGCGGGTGTGACAAATCGGCGTCCGACAGGATCACATAGCTGGCGAGGTCCTTCTTCAGGATCTCCTTCATCGCGTCGCGGCACGCCGATCCATAGCCGCCCTTACCGGGCCGTGCCATCAAGTGAATGCGACTGTCGGTCTCCTGAAGCCGGCGAATTTCGTCCGCCGTGCCGTCGGGGGAGTTGTCGTCTACAAAAAAAATCGGTTCTTCCCCGGCCGCCTTTCGGATTCTGGATACGAGAACTGCAATATTTCCCCTTTCGTTATAGGTGGGGATGATCAGCATTAGGCCAGCCTTCTAAAGTATGGACTCGTTATGCGGGGAATTGGTAATCCTACAGGATTCAGTGGGTCAGCCGTCAATAACTGCGAGGCATCATTTGTTACTGTAAATGCTGCAGAGCGAGTCCCAAGTCCGAAGCACGGAATGAGGACCTGTCCACGACGTTGTTAAACCGCCTCCGCCCGGCTCGCCTCTTCGCGCACTATCGGCAACAGCACAGTCAGTCTGGTCTTCCCATTGAAGGATTCGGCCAGCAGTTGGCCATCATGTTTTTCGACCAGGTTCTTGGCGAACCACAAGCCCAATCCCGTGCCCACGTCTTTCTTCGTAGTGAAGAATGGTTGGAAGATCTTGTTCAGATGGTCGGCTCGAATGCCGCTGCCATTGTCCTCAACCTCCACCCGCACCACAGGCCGCCCGTCGTTGTGCCCGCTTACGTTCAGCGTGAGCACTCCGTCCGGCGGAAGAGCATCAAGCGAGTTCAGAATGAGATTCGAAAAGACCTGCCTCATTTCTCCGGCCGATCCCACAAACTGAGGATGCTCCTGATAGTTACGAACGACGTGTATTTTTCGGGCTTCGATCCGCCCGCCGTAAACCGTCAGGATCTCGTCGAGTAGCTCAGGAATGTTCACGGGTGCGGGAGTCGAAGTGTCCTTGTAGAAAGCCAACGTTTGCCGGGCCACGGCTGCCACCCGGTTCAGTTCTTGTTCCGCCAGCAACAAATAGCCTCGGCCCTCACCGCTCAATCCGGAATCGTGGTTCAGCAAGAACAACGAATTTATGGCTGCCTCCAGCGGGTTGTTGATCTCGTGGGCAATGGTGGCCGCAAATCTTCCCGCCGTGGCCAACTTCTCGGCGTTGCGGAGGGCGGCTTCCACCTCGCGCTGTTTGGTCACATCGCGAAACACCAGTACCACGCCGATCAGTTCGCCGCGTGCATTCCGGATGGGGGCGGCGCTATCGTCGATGGCGACCTCGGTGCCATCTCGCCTGCACAGTACGGTGTGATTGGCCAGACCGATCACCGTTCCCGTGCGAATCACCTTTACCACCGGATCTTCTGTTTGTTCGCGCGTGATTTCGTTGAATATCGGGAAGACCTGGCTTAGCGGCCGTCCTTTGGCTTCGCTACTCCTATAGCCGGTGAGGGTCGCCGCCACCTCATTGAGAAATACGACACGGCCGGAAGTGTCAGTTGCAAGCACGGCATCGCCGATACTGCGCAACGTTGTATCCAGCCACTCCCTTTGCTCAAGCACTGCAGCCGCTGCTGCCGCCGAGTTGCGCATCTCGCGCGCCAACAACCCGCCAAAAACCAGCAATGCTGCGACTGCAATGGCGGTGGCGATCACGAACGCCGACCTCGCTGAGCGCGTGGCTGACTTCGTCTCTGAAACTCTGCTCGCCCGCAAACCCGCCTCGACACCCTCGATTTCCGAGATCGAAGTGCGAATGTCATCCATGATGTTCATGCCGACATTCGACAGGACTCGGGCCTTGGCCGCTTCGCTTTGACCGGAATTGGCCAGGGCAATGGTGTCGGCGAGTTCCTTCATCTTGGCGTGGCTGAGATCGCGAAGTCGCTGCACCTGGCTGCGTTGCAATGCAATGTCCGCGGTAAGAGCCGCCATTCGATCAAGTTGCCCGTCTATTTCCCGAGAAGCTCGATTGTAAGGCTCAAGGTAATGAGGATCCCCCGTATAGAGGTAGCCTCTTTGACCGGTTTCAGCGTCCACGAGCAACGATTTCAGTCGCTCTGTCTCGAGCAATACTTGCTGGCTGTGTTCAACCAGGGAGTTGTCCTTGGTTACCCGGTCGAACGACAAGACAGTGACATAACTGTTGACGGCCAGAACGATCAGCAGAAGAACAATTCCCAACCACAGTGATTTCAGACCGTTGCGCATAGGGCCGTTTACGTTAGTTGCTAGACCTGCCAGCTGACGTCGAGGGGGTAAATTCTAACAGGTTTGAGGGCCGGGACTCCGGTATCCTGCCGAGGGTAACCCGAAACAGTGCCGATTGGTGATGTCGCTGCGCCCGAGTCGGAAAATCAGTCAGCGGCGGATCGTGCCGCCGCTGTATTGCCCGCTATCGAATGCCTTACTTTACGACTCGTAAGTCATTCGTTACCTGAAAGACGCCAGGTACCTGATTGGCGGCGATGGTGGCCAGGGCCTTGTCCGTCTCATTGTTGACGAAACCCTTTAGGGTTACACGCTGGTTGTCGACGATAATGTGCATACTGGGCGCCGCCTCCCAAAAATACCGGGACAGCGATCCTGTGTTTGAAAGATGTTGATAAACCTTCACGCGCGCCTGCTCGTCCAGCGGTGATGGCGGCAGGACTTTTATGTTGTTGATCACCTTGTCCACGCCTTCGACGCGCTTCACCACATTCTCGGCGTCGGACTTGGTTACAGCATGCTCGCTGGTAAGGTTCCCGCTCAGGATCACGGTCCGTCCCTGGACGCTGTATTCCAGATCGTCGAACAGTGAGTAATAGGGGAGCATGAGCAACTGATGCCGCACTGCCTTGGCGATGTTATTTTCTACTGGATCGCTCGACTGCAGCTGTTTGCCGTAATCGGCCACCACAGGCCCGTTGCTCGAAATCAGAACTCCCTGCGATGGCTGACTCGTTGATACCGCCGAAGATGTTTGAGCTACCGCTCCTGCGCTAAATGTGAACAGCAGGCTAAACAGAAGTAGTCTTCGCATGATCTTTGCCCTCCTCTTGCTTACCTCTTTTGATGTCATCACTAACCCGGTGGGAGCAGAGGTCTCCCTATGCATTACAAGACTCAACAATTCGTCGGTGGGGTCGCGCAGGCACTACCATATTGAGTTCGTTCTGTTTGCCAGGGTGAATGCGTTAGCCTGAATGGCGTTATAGTGTGGACGGCGCCGCTTGCGTTATGATTCTCCCAGCGCGGTGGTAGGGTGGCAGTCGATGTTCAGAGTTATTACAGTGGAACGCGAGTACGGGGCCGGTGGCAGCCTGGTCGCCGCGCAGTTGGCGCGCCGCAAGGGATGGCAGCTCCTCGATCAGCAGCTCACCTGCGAGATCGCCAAGCTTGCCGCAGTGGACGAGAAAGCGGTGGCGTGCCGTGAAGAAAAATGCGACCCGCTGATGCATCGTCTGGCAAAAGTGTTTTGGCGCGGCAGCTACGAGCGGTCGCTTCCCATCTCCGACGACAAAGTCTTCGGCGCCGACGAAATGGTGGAACTGGCTACCACTATTATTGAGAAGAGAGGCGAAGAAGGAAATTGCGTCATCGTTGGACGGGGTGCGCCTTACATACTCAGAAATCGGCAAGACACCTTTCGCGTGTTCGTCTATGGTTCGCGCGAAGAAAAAATTCGCCGCATGGTCAATTTGAAGATGGATGAGAAATATGCTACGGAGATGGTGGATACCATTGACCGCGAACGCTCTGCTTTCATCCGGAAATACTTCAACGCCGAGTGGCCCTGCCGTCGCCTTTATCACATGATGTTGAACTCGGACCCGGGAATTGAACTGCTCACCGATACCATCCTGACAACAATGGAAGCGCTGGAGCGGCAAGCGCAACCGGTAGGCTAAGCGTTCCTCCTCTTTTCGCTGTCAGTACGCCATAAGAATTCGAACGTCCCTCACGTTGTTGCCGGTCGGCCCTGTCATGATGCTGTCGCCGATGGCTTCAAACACAGGGTATGCGTCGAACTGCTCCAAAGCCCTCTCGATGTCCAACCCGCGCTGCCTGGCCCGTTCCACGGTCGTTCCATCCGCTACTGCGCCGGCCGCATCGCTGTTGCCATCGATGCCGTCGGTTCCTGCGCTGAGCACGGTAATGTTTTCGCCGGCAATTTTCTGCGCGCAATAAAGCGCGAACTGCTGGTTGCGTCCGCCCAAGCCCGACTTGGCCCCTACCTTCACCGTGACCTCGCCGCCCGAGATGAGGCACGGTCGCGATACCCCTCGGCGTAGCTCGCGCAGCCGTCCCAGCAGGTAATCGGCGGCGCGTTCGTAGTCCCAATCGTCGCAGCCGTTTTCCACCTCAATGGCGAAGCCGCTCAAGACCGCGCGTTCCACGGCAGCATTCACCGCTGTAGCGTTCGAAAGTACCGTGGTGTAGTGCGAGCGCTGAAACACAGGATCGTTTTGCTTCGGCGTCTCTTGCAACTGCTCGCGCTCAAATAAGGTGCGCACACTGGGGGGAAAGTTCTTCACCAGCTTGTAGCGCTTCGCGATGGCATAACAGTCGGCAACAGTGGTGGTATCTGGCATGGTGGGCCCGGAGGCCAGCGCATCGAGGGCCCCTTCCGGCACATCGGAAACCAGGACCGATGCCTGGTAGGAAGGCGCCGCCGCGCGCGCCAGGCGCCCGCCCTTCAACGCCGACAGATGTTTGCGGATGGCATTGATCTCGGCGATGGGCGCCCCCGAATGTACCAGCGCCTTATAGGTCTCGACGATATCGGCGAGCGAAATGCCCGCGCTGATGGGCTTCTCCGCGATCGCCGATGCGCCTCCGCTGATCAGATACACCACTAGAGTTTCCGCCGACGGTGTACTAAGCAGCCGCAGAATGGCATCGCCGCCTCGCAGTGAATCCTCGTTGGGAAGTGGATGTCCTCCCAGGAAGTAACGAAAGCCAAACAGTTGAGCTGGCGGCGGGCTGGGACAAGCAATGATTCCGGTCAGCCCGGTTCCGACGGTGTTGACCAGCGCCTCCGCCATGGTATGTCCCGCCTTGCCGATGGAGACGACGAGTGTCCGCGAGAAAGACCCCAGTGCATAAGCGTCGTTTCCTAAACGCAGCTCGCCGCGCTCGTAGACTACGTGTTTGGAAAATGCGCGCGGAATATTGCACTCGGACAAAGCGTGCTCGAATATCTCTCTCGCGCGGTCGCGCATTTCGCGGGCTAATGCTCCCGTCGGAGGATTGAAAGGTGGCGGCAAGGACTCGGACATGTGGGGAGATTATAAGCTGGCGCCAGCGGCGTTCGCTTTCGCCGTAAGAGAGCTTCCACTGGGACCCTCAGTGGAATGACGCATTCATCAACTATTCACGAGCTTTTCATCGTTCTCTGATGTACGAGCGCGACTGTGCGGGTAGGCTAGCCTCAATTGCAAACCTGATCGGAGAGAGGGGGGAGACGGCCAAACTGGAGTGCACCCTTGGGCTGAGACACGAAGTTAAGGGGGTTGTTGCCGTTCGCTGAAAAAACATTGTACGGCGTCCTGGGTTGTCGAGAATCGTTACCAGTCGGTGAAGCGGAGGCAGGCTCTGCCGGAGGGCAACCTGCCAAGGAATAGCCGACTGGAAACTCATCGAAGCCGATGAGCACTGGGAGCGACGACACCGGTTGCCGCTCTCGGCTTTGCCGAGGCCTACATCGGATCGATAGATTTCCTCATGCCTAAGAAAACTCATGCTCGTCTTTTCCCCAGCGCTGTCGAGAATCGTAAGCTTCGCTCGAACTCCAGCGGCGGACGATAGCCAAGCGCAGAATGCAAGCGCTGCTGGTTGTAGATTTTCTCCAGGAACTCACCTATCGAAGCCTTGGCTTCCTGCAGATTGCGGTATTCCGTGCGGTAGACTTCCTCGTATTTGAGGGTCTTGATAAAGCTCTCCGCCCGGGCATTGTCGTAAGGGTTTGCTACCCGGCTCATGCTGCTGCGAATGCCGCGTTGTTCCAGTTGTGCCCTGTAGTCCTGCGAAGCATATTGCACGCCCCGGTCGGAATGGTGCACCAAGCCAGGCCGTGGCCGACGTTGCCGCAGCGCCATGTGCAAAGCCTCCAGTACGACCGCCGCTTCCAGAGTGCGTTGCAGCGCCCAGCCGATGCAGCGTCGCGAAAAGGCATCCAACAGGACCGCCAGGTAAACGAATTCCGCTTGCAAGCGGATGTAGGTGATGTCGGCCACCCAAAGCTGATCGATGCCCGTTAGCACCATCCCCTCGGCCAAGTTCGGGTAGATGGGCAGCCCGTGTTTCGAGTCGGTGGTCAGAATGAACTTCCGCCGCCGCAAACCTAGCAGGTTGTCGGCCCGCATCCAGCGCAGTACGCACTTGTGGTTCACCGTCCAGCCCTGTCGCAACAGTTCGGCATGCACGCGACGATAACCGTAAGCGGGCCAGCGCCGCGCGACGCGTTGGATCTGGCTGCGTAAATCCATGGCGGCTTCTTGGGGTTGCGGTCGCGCCAGAAAACGGTAGTATCCGGCCCGGCTCACTCCCACGGCCTGGCAGAGCCCGTTCACCGCTGCCCCCGTTTCGACCGCTTGCTGGATTTGTTGATAGAGACGGCGTTGCCATTGGCGACGACTGGCAGGGGATGCTCCCTGAAACGCCGCAAGGCTTTTTTTAGGAACTCGATCTCCATCGCCTGCTGTCCGATCTTACGTTCCAGCTGGGCAATCTGATCGGCATCCAGTTTCGACTGCGGGCGGCTGCCGTTGCCGGGAAATGCCAGTTCACCTTTGGCCCGCCACTCGCCTTTCCAGGTCTCCAGCCGTTTGGGACTGACCTGAAACATGCGGGCCACTTCCGCGATACCTTTTCCGGACTCGATCTCGCGCATGGCGGCAATCTTCAATTCACGGGAATACTGTTGTCGGGGCACCAGCATAACTCTCCTCCGTTCAATGTAGCTGGCCCCTTAATTTGGGGTCTCATTTTTGGGGTGCACTCCAAACAGCCGCTCCCCGATTTTATTGCAGTCGTCGGTTGTCAGTTGTCGGTTGGTAGCCTCAATATTCTGGAGCGGTTCACGAGTTGCTGTATCCGGCTTGTATGGCTAGAGAGCCTTCAGAGACTGTATCGCGACCTCGGGTCAGTTTGCAGCAGTGGAATGAAACGGGCAAGAGTCAGCCCCGAATGGGGCGGCAGAGCTTAGATGGAATGAGACGGCTGGTCTCGCGGAACAGTTAAGCTGTCCGCAGGCACTCGAGGGGGCAAAGGAGACCAGCCAATGAAGAAGCATAGCAAAGCCACAAGCAGGACGGAAAAGCCAGCCCTGACCGTAGGCCTGGACATCGGCGACAAGTTCAGCCGTTATTGCATGTTGAACGGCGACGGAGAAGTAATCCAGGAAAGCCGGGTGAAGACCGAAGCCCGCGCCTTGCGACGGCATTTCGAGGGCCAGCCGCGAATGCGGATCGCCATGGAGTGCGGCACCCATTCGCCCTGGATCAGCCGTTTGCTGCAAGAGCTGGGGCATGAGGCGCTGGTGGCGAACGCCCGCAAGATCGAGGCGATTACCGGCAGCGAGTCGAAGAATGATCGCAATGATGCCGCGCAGCTAGCCCGCCTGGCCCATTTCGACTCGCGCCTGCTGTTTGCGGTACACCATCGCAGCGCCGAGCGGCAGCGAGATCTAATGTTGATCCAGGCGCGTGCCACGTTGGTACGGCCCGGACGATGATCATCAACACCGCGCGTGGTCTGGTCAAAAGCAGTGGGCAGCGGCTGCCGAACTGCAGCAGCGCCAGCTTCGCCGACAAGGGGAAACCCATGCTGCCGGCGGAGCTGGCCGAACTGCTCGGTCCCCTGCTGGAGCAAGCCGCCGCTTTAAGCGCGCAGATTGCCCGCCTGGATCAACAGGGGGAAGGGTTGGTGAAGCAGCATCCCGAGATTCGCACGCTGCGCAGCGTGCCCGGCGTGGGGCCGTTGGTGGCGGCCACCTAGGTGCTCAGTTTGGATGGGCCGCACGCCGTCGCCCATAGCCGCTCGGCGGGAGCCTTCTTGGGATTGCGTCCACGGCAGCATCAGTCGGGCGCTTACGATCCGCAATGCCGGATCAGCAAGACCGGCAACCGCTACCTGCGTTCTCGGTTGATTCCGTCAGCGCATTACATTCGGGGCCGTTTCGGACCGGATTCGGGGCTGCGGCGCTGGGGACTGAAACTGGCGGCTACCGGAGGCAAGCGCAGCAAGAAGCGTGCCCTGGTGGCCGTGGCCCGCAAACTGGCAGTGCTGCTGCACCATCTGTGGCGCACCGGCCAGCGCTATGAAGCGTTTCCCCAGGCGGCTCCCGGGACGGCGGTAACTCCGGTATAAGTTTCCTCTAGAGGTGGTTGGAAGTTTGCAACCGGAGAAAAGCATTGCTCAACTGACTTTGCCAACCTCGCGTCGCGGCGACTGCGCCGCTGGGCTTGGCCAGTAAAGGCCGCAGCTTAGATAGCAGCGCCGCTTCATCAGTATCGGACACCAACAGGCACCAAGTCCTAAGACTCATTGAGAGTGCGAATAGAAGCCCGAGATGAAGGCAAAGGCAAAAGACAAAGGCAAAGGCAAAAGACAAAGGCAAAGGCAAAAGACAAAGGCAAAGGCAAAAGACAAAGGCAAAGGCAAAGGCAAAGGCAAAGGCAAAGGCAAAGGCAAAAACTCCTAATAAGAGAAAGGCAAAACCAACACCAAAAACAAAGTTTCTGTTGACACAACCAGCCGTCTCATAGAAGCCCAGCGCTTACCGGGGTCCCCGAGCCACGCCGCCTTTGCGTGGATTGGGGTGGTTGAGCGCTGGGTAAAGTGAAAAATGAGACCGAGTCCCCTAGGGACGACAGAGGTCACGACACAGTCTCTTTCGGCCCTGGCATCCCGGGAGTTCGTGCGATTCCTAGCTTTCTTCTCCGCGCCCGAACGCGGCGCTAGCGCCACTCTACCCGTGCTCGCGGGATACGGTTACTTCGGAATCGCTCAACTGGCAACTGGCTACTGGCAACTGGCTACCACCAACTGCTACCATCATTCTGTCATGCCAGTTGCAACCGATATACCCACTTCCAGCTATGTTCCCGTGAAAGCGCCGCGCGGCAATCAGCTCTCCTGCAAAGGCTGGGGCCAGGAAGCCGCCATGCGCATGTTGATGAACAACCTCGATCCCGACGTCGCCGAGCGTCCGCAGGACCTCGTGGTGTACGGCGGCACCGGCCGCGCCGCACGCAGTTGGGAGTGTTACCACGCCATCGTCAACTCGCTGAAGTCGCTGGAAAACGACGAGACCCTGCTGGTGCAATCGGGCAAGCCAGTCGGCATTTTTCAGACGCATGAATACGCGCCCCGCGTGCTCATCTGCAACTCGAACCTAGTGGGCCATTGGTCGAACTGGGAGAAGTTTAACGAGCTGGAGAAGCTGGGCCTCATCATGTACGGCCAGATGACCGCCGGCTCGTGGATTTATATCGGCTCGCAGGGAATCATCCAGGGAACGTTCGAGACGTTCTCTGCGGCAGGCGAAAAGCATCTTGGGCGGCGATCTGGAAGGCAAGCTGATCGTCTCCGGCGGCATAGGCGGCATGAGTGGTGCGCAGCCGCTGGCCGCGACCATGACGGGCGCATGCTTATCTCGGCATCGAAGTCGATCCCGAGCGTATCAAGAAACGCTTGCGTACCGGCTATTGCGACTTCATGGTCAACTCGCTCGACGAGGCGCTGCGCATCCTGAAGAACGCGGTGCGGAAGAAGGAGAATATCTCTGTCGGCCTGGTCGGCAATTGTGGCGACATCATTCCCGAGCTGGCCGAGCGCGGCGTGGTGCCTGACATCCTTACCGATCAGACCTCGGCGCACGATCCGCTGAATGGCTATGTGCCCAGCGGCATGTCGCTGGACGATGCGCTGGCGCTGCGTAAAAGCGATCCCAAGGCATACGTCGAGCGCTCGCTCGACACCATGGCGCGCCACGTTGAAGGCATGCTCAAGCTGCAGAAGATGGGCTCGGTCACCTTCGACTACGGCAACAACATTCGCACCTTCGCCTTCGAGCATGGCGTGAAGAACGCTTACGATTTTCCGGGATTCGTGCCGGCCTACATTCGTCCGCTGTTCTGCGAAGGACGCGGACCGTTCCGCTGGGCGGCGCTCTCCGGCGATCCGGCCGACATTCACACCACCGATGATCTGGTGCTGGAGATGTTTCCGCAGAACAAAATTCTCAGCCGCTGGATCGATCTGGCGCGCAAGCGGATTAAGTTTCAGGGATTGCCGTGTCGAATCTGCTGGCTTGGTTACGGCGAGCGCGCCGAGTTTGGATTGGCAATAAACGACCTGGTGAAGAAAGGCAAGATCAAAGCACCGATCGTGATGGGCCGCGATCACCTTGATTGCGGCTCAGTCGCGTCGCCCTTCCGCGAAACCGAGTCCATGAAAGACGGCAGCGACGCCATCGCCGACTGGCCACTGCTGAATGCGTTGCTCAACACGGCAAGCGGTGCGTCGTGGGTGTCGATCCATAATGGCGGCGGCGTCGGCATCGGCTACTCACAACACGCAGGACAGGTCACCGTCGCCGACGGTACCGATGCAATGGCCAAGCGCATCGAACGCGTGCTGACCAATGATCCGGGCATCGGCGTTGCGCGACATGTGGACGCAGGCTACGACGAGGCGAAACGTTCGCGAGGAGAAGGGAATCAAGGTGCCGATGGGGGGATAGCAACTAGTAGCTAGCAATTAGCAACTAGCTGAAAGCTCAGCATTGAGCCGCCAGTACAGGACGGTGAAGAATCGTGTAGCGATTGTGTCATCCTGAGCGGAGGCGGCCTGTTCTTGGCCGCCGGAGTCGAAGGACCCCTATAGCTGACATAATCTATGAATCTGTTATCCCGAGCGAGGACTTCAGTCCGAGCCGAGGGACCTGCTGTTCGTAACCATAGCGAGAAAGATTTTGCATTCCGATAACCAGCATTCTCCTGCCACCTTTCTTACCCACGCTGCGCAATTACTCACTCTGCGCAGCGATTCCGGTGATAGCGGCCCACGCCGCGGCGCGGAGATGCGCGAACTTGGCATCATCGAAGACGGCGCCGTGCTCATCGCCGAGGGCAAAATCGTCGCAGTCGGTACGACGGATGACGTCGCCAAGCACGAACTCCTAACGGCGAAAGCAACGCATATCGACGAGATCGATTGCTCCGGCAAGGTCGTCTTGCCTGGCTTCGTTGACTCGCACACTCATCCCGTCTTTACCGCGCCGCGCCTTATCGACTTCGAGAAGCGCATCGCTGGCGCCACCTATGAAGAGATTGCCGAAGCCGGTGGCGGCATTCGCGCCAGCTTGCGCGGCGTGCGTGACGCCTCGCAGACGGAACTCGCCGCCCACGTGGTTCGCGGGCTGGATGAGATGGCGAGGCACGGCACCACCACCGTGGAATGCAAATCGGGGTACGGTCTTAACTTCGCCGCCGAGATGAAATCGCTGGAGGCGATTCGCGAGGCCTCGCATCAGTGGCCGGGCTACGGTCGTACCGACCTTGCTGGCGGCGCACGTGGTTCCGCCAGAGCATCGCGAAAATCCGGACGAGTATGTTCGCATTATTTGCGAGGACATGATTCCCACCGCCGCGAAGCTGAAGCTTGCCGCTTTCGTTGACGTCTTCTGCGATCGCGGGGCGTTCACCATGGAGCAGTCGCGGCGAATTCTTCGCGTCGCGGTCGACCATAACCTCGGCGTGCGGGCCCATGTGTGCCAACTCACCCCTGCGGAACTCGCTCCCCTGATGGAATTTCATCCGGCCTCGCTCGATCATCTGGATTTTGTCAGCGATGATGATGTCGCAGCCTTGTCGAAGCTTGACACGGTCGCGACCTTGCTTCCTGCAGCCAACTATTTCCTCGGTCTGGAAAGCTTTCCGCCCGCGCGAAAGTTGCTGGACTCCGGAGTCGCCGTCGCCTTGGCGACCGACTACAACCCCGGCACCTCGCCGACCACGTCCATGCCGTTCGTACTGTCGGTCGCGTGCACACACATGAAGATGTCGCCGGCGGAGGCGCTCGTCGCCACAACCTACAATGGCGCCTGCGCGCTGCAACTGCAGGGGAGGAAGGGAAGTCTCGAGCCGGGCAAAGACGCCGATATAGCGGTCTTCGACGCTTCGGATTATCGAGAACTTGCGTACTGGTTTGGAGTAAACCGCTGCCGTGAAACATTCCTGAATGGCGTTCGGCAGACAGCCGGTTAGATCAGTCGAGCGTTGCCGCGAATGAATGCCGCTCGAATGGCTCCACTTCATCCCTTTCGATGCGGCCACTTCGACTCAGTCTCCAAAGCGTCTCCAGACCGGCTGCTCACGCATTTCTGTCGCATTCGTCTAATATTGGTGTGACTTTCGTGGAGCCTGGACTCGGTTCTGCGCGTAACTCCCTTCGTATTTTGGGGCATCTTAATTTCCTAGAGAGTGTGCTATGAAACGAACCCTCCTTGTGTTCGCGGCTGGCCTGCTGGCCTGCTGCACCGCTTTTGCGCAACGCCTTCCCGGCGGCGCTTCTCCCAATCATTACTCGCTTGCCGTCAACATCAACTTCGCCAATAACTCTTTCGACGGCGACGAGACCATTGATCTCAACCTTAGCAAGCCCAGCAACACGATTACGCTGAACGCGTTGGAGATCGACTTCCACCAAGTGACAGTGACGGCTGGTGGACAGACCCAAACCGCCAAGGTTTCCACCGACGAGAAGAATGAGACGGCGACCTTCACCGTGGACAAGCAGCTTCCCGCGGGTCCGGCGACGGTCAACATCAAGTACACCGGCCACTTGAATGACAAGCTGCGCGGCTTTTATCTGAGCACCTACAAGGGCAAGAAGTACGAAGTCTCGCAGATGGAGTCCACCGACGCGCGCGTGGCCTTCCCCTGTTTCGACGAGCCGGATTACAAGGCGACCTTCGACATCACGGCGATCGTTGACAAAGGTGACACCGCCATTTCCAACGGCGAGATCGTTTCCGACACTCCCGGCCCCGGCGACAAGCACACCATCAAGTTCTCTACCTCGCCCAAGATGTCGAGCTATCTGGTGGCGCTGACGGTGGGCGACTGGAAGTGCGAGTCCGACCACACCGACGGCGTTAAGGTCAGCGTATGCACGGTTCCTGGCAAGGAGAACCTCACTCACTTCCCGCTGGAAGCCACTAAGGCGATTCTCCACTATTACGATAACTATTACGGCATCAAGTATCCGCTGCCCAAGCTGGACAACATTGCCGTGCCTGACTTCCAGGCCGGCGCCATGGAGAATTGGGGCGCCATCATCTATCGCGAGGCGGATTTGCTGATCGACGACAAGACGTCATCCGTGGGCGCGAAGCAGGAAGTTGCCGAGACCATCGCCCACGAAATGGCGCACCAGTGGTTCGGCGACCTGGTCACCATGAAATGGTGGGATGACATCTGGCTCAATGAAGGCTTCGCCACCTGGATGACCGTCGCACCCTCTCGAGCAGTGGAAACCGGAGTGGATGTTGTCCCAAGGTGTGGTTCAGGAACACCGATCGGTCGCTAGACGGTTGACTCGGTGAAGAACACCCGTCCCATTCACCAGGAAGCCGAGACACGCGCCGAAATCGAGCAGCTCTTCGACGGCATTGCCTATGGCAAGTCGGCAGCGGTGCTGAACATGCTCGAATCGTATCTCGGGCCTGACACCTTCCGTGCTGGCGTCAATCTCTACTTGAAGGAACACGCTTACGGCAACGCCACAGCTGCCGATTTCTGGAATGCCATGGCGCGCAGCTCGAAGAAGCCTATCGACAAGATCATGCCGACCTTCGTTATGCAGCCCGGCGCTCCGTATGTGGGAGTCGAGGCCAAATGCGAAGGCGACAGCACCGTGCTGGATGTCTCGCAAAAGCGCTACTTCGATACCCCGCAAGAATTTAATCAGCCCAACGACCAGATCTGGCAGATTCCCATTTGCGCCAAGGGTGTCGGCGAAACCGGCGCCGGCCAGCAACAATGCTTCCTGATGACCCAGAGGCAACAGCAGTTTAAGTTGAAGGGCTGTTCGAAGTTCGTTTTCCCCGATGCGGGAGCGCTCGGCTACTACCGCTTCGACTACGACTCGGCTGCCATGCGCCAACTTGGCAACTCGGTGGAGAAGGGACTCACTCCTGACGAGCGCATCGCGCTGATGGGCGACGAATGGGCCCTGATGCGGATTGGGCAGCACCAGGTAGGGGACTACCTTGCGCTAGGCGACCAGCTAAAGAACACTCCGGGCAGCGTACTGCTCGAATCGTTCGCCATCCATCTCAGATTTATCAATCAACACCTGGTGACCGATGCCGATCGGCCGGCTTTTCAGGCATGGCTCAGCGGAGCGTTCTCTCCGCTTTTGCAGCAACTGGGCTACGCGCTCGTCCGGACGACACGCCGGAGCAAAAGCAGAAACGCGCCATCTTGTTTGAGGTCCTGGGCAACGACGCCAACGATCCCGGGGTCATTCAGCAGGCGCGCACCATGGTGCAGGAGTACATGAAGGACCCGGCTTCGGTCGATCCGACGCTGGCGGGCGCGGTCGTTTCCGTGGCCGCTCATCATGGCGACGCCGAACTCTACAATCAGTTCAAGGCGGCGATGCAGAAGGTGAAATCCCCGCACGAATATTACCGCTATTTCTACGCCTTGGCAGACTTCCCCCAGCCTGCGCTGATCCAACAGACACTCGATTCGACACTGACCTCGGAGGTTCGCGGCCAGGACCTGTATGTCCTCATCGGACTGCTGAGAAATCCAGCCAGCCAGAATGCGACATGGGATTTCATGCGGCAGAACTTTGACCAGCTGATGAAGAAGACTGGTGGCGGATTGGGTGGCGTTGAAATTTTTCTTTACGGAGCTCAAAGTTTCTGCGACACCCAGAAGGCCAATGAGGTGCAGCAGTTTTTCCAGCAGCATCCGTTCCCTGGCACGGAACGCAATCAGCGAGAGGCCGTCGAGTCGATTAGCGGCTGCGTTGAACTGCGCGGTCAGCAGCAGAATAATCTGGCCGCTTGGCTGAAGCAGAACGGCAATAACAACGCCTCCAATGGCGGCGGCGCCGCGACCGTCGGCGCCATGCGCTAAAACAGAGATGAAGTTAGAGCAAGCTTTCGGAACGGCCCGAAAGTCTGCTCTAAACTCGGTGCCAGGATGGGTGTGCCGCTTGCACGGATAGTGCGGTGCTGGAGCGGCTGTCTCGCAATTGTTTTCGTCGTTTCCGGCGATGGGCAAACGGGAACAGGCACTGAACCTCAGTTTTTAATGCCCTGCGCCATTCTTGAAAAGGAGTTCAAACAATGAATGCGTCGGCAATTCGCGACACGGATATCCTAATCGTTGGCGCCGGGCCCGTCGGGCTGTTTCTGGCGAATGAATGCGCTCGCCGAGGCTTGAGATGGCGGCTCGTCGAGACGAGAACTTCGCAGTCGGTACACTCGAAAGCGCTTGCGATCTTTCCCCGGACGCTAGAGATCTTTGACATGGCTGGGCTGGTCGGCCCATTCCTTGAAAAGGCGAACCGGGTCACGTCGGTCGCGGTAGTGACACATGGACGTACGCTTGCTCATATGCGCTTTACGCCCGAAGAGAGCCCCTACCCATTCGTAGGCATGGTTCCCCAGGACGTGACTGAGCGACTGCTAGCGGAAGCGCTCGGTCGCAAAGGCGGGACCGCCGAGTACGAAACGACCTTCGTTTCCGCCGTTCAGTACGACGACGGCGTGAGTGTGACCCTGGACCGAAAGGGCGAGCCAATCACGCTCAGAGCGTCCTTTCTAGTCGGCTGCGATGGGGCTCACAGCGCGGTGCGGCATCAACTGAACCTACCGTTTGAGGGAGCAGAATATAACGATTCGTTCATGTTGGCGGACATCGAGACAAACGAAACCCTGCCGGCTGATCAGTTGCAGCTGTGCCCTAGCGAGTTAGGACCGGTAGCCATTTTCCCCATGAGCGCCACTCGCCGGCGAATCGTAGCAATAATCGACAACGCAGAAGGAGAAGCTCCGTCCCTTGACCTGGTCCGGAAGGTTCTAGCGGAACGTGCCCCGAGTGGGATAGAGGCGCGCGCCCTCCACTGGAGCACGTATTTTCGTATCCACCACCGTCAGGTAGCGCAGATGCGGCAAAGGCGTATCTTCATTGCCGGCGACGCCGCTCACATTCACAGCCCATTTGGGGGGCAGGGGATGAATACCGGGCTACATGACGTTTGGAATCTGGTCTGGAAGCTCGACCTTACCCTGCATGGTCGTGGCAATGAGAAGTTACTCGACAGCTATACCGCCGAGCGCCGACCGGTGATCAAGCATGTCATCGAGACCACGGATGTCCTGACCAAGGCGCTGGGTACTCCGAGCAAGCTAGCGCAGACTCTACGCGATACCGTCATACCCATGGTGTCGCGTCTGGCCCCTTTTCAGCATGCCTTCGTGCAGAGACTTTCCGAACTGGGTGTCGCCTATCACGGCAGCCCTATTGTTGAGGGCGCCGGAGAGCGATACTTCGATGAGTCTCTACGCGGCGGAGATGGCATTCGCAGCCGCTTCCTCCTTGTGTTCGATAGGGACGCAGACCCCTCGAGCAGAGACGCTGCCAAGCAGCTCTCCGAATCCTTTAGGGATGTCGTTGAGCTGCGACTGCAGCCTCACCACGACATAATACTTGTCCGGCCGGATGGCTACATCGCGTACTCCGCGCACAGCCGCGACGGAATCGCAGCATTGAAAACTGTGCGTTCTCTTCTAGAGCGCCAAACAAACAGCCAATCGGAAAGTCGCGCAGCAGCCTAGTGCTTTGGTTGGCGCACTGCCATGAATTTACGGTATCGGAGAGTAGTCGTCCCAATCGTGGCCGGTGCAAGTCAATGCTGAGGAAAAACGACAAGCCACATGGAGGTCGAGAGCATCACCGAATAGCACCCCTTGATTGGAGCTTTCGAAGTGCATGGCGCGATCCACGCCAAATGGGCATCGCTCGGTTGGCAAGGCAGAGCCTTACCCTTTGAGGGATGAAAGCGGCACGCCGAATCGCGGTGGTCGCTGCCATCCCTTCCGCACCTTCTTTCCTGACAAGTAGTACGGCCGATGCATTCATCTCATGGCGGAAGCCCAACAGCGCACCATGAGATGCAAACGCAGCCCGGTTGGAGCCAGCGGCAGCGCAAGGAAACGGTATCTGCCTCCGTTTTGCGAATCCCTACAATATTCGCACCCCCCAATTCGTCTACATCCGTAGATGAAGGACGCGGCGAGCCTGGAGCGAATGAGCCTCGAACAGGACCGGCGGATTTCCGAAGTGGTCAAGCGGGAGCAGTCTCGGCTGCACAACTTCATTCGCCGGCGTGTGCCTGACTCGCGCGATGCCGAAGACATCCTGCAGGAAGTCTTCTACGAACTGGTGGAGGCGAACCGCCTGCTGATGCCGATCGAGCACGTCACCGGCTGGCTTTTCCGCGTGGCGCGCAACCGGATCACCGATCTCTTCCGCAAGAAGAAGCCGGAGAGCTTCAGCGATGCTGCCGTGGCAGGTGACGAAGAAGAGTTGCTGCACCTGGAAGACTTGCTGCCTTCGCCCGATGCCGGGCCCGACGCACTTTACGCCCGCGGCGTGCTGCTCGACGAACTCGAGTTTGCACTCGACGAGCTGCCCGAGGAGCAGCGCGAGGTGTTTGTCGGGCACGAGTTGGAAGGCCGCAGCTTCAAAGAGATGGCCGCCGAAACCGGCGTGAGCGTGAATACGCTACTCTCGCGCAAACGCTACGCGGTTCTGCATTTGCGTGAGCGACTGCGCACAATTTACGACGAGGTTAGGAAAGCATGAGGGATTGAACATGAGATCTAGATTGAAGAGAATAATTTGGATTGCACCGGCGGCGATTGTGGGGGTGGCACTGTTTATCGCCCTCGGCGGTTGGATCGTGATGCAGTTGTGGAACTGGCTGCTGCCGCCGCTCTTCGGCTGGCATCAGCTTGGCTTCTGGCAGGCGATTGGAATGCTGGCGCTGTGCCGGATCCTCTTCGGCGGCATCAGCGGCCGCGGGATGCGCCGCTCTTACTCGGGCCGTCGCATGGCCGAGCGCTGGGAACGCATGACGCCCGAGGAGCGGGAAAAATTCCGCCTGGGCATGCGCGGACGTTGCGGCTTCGGTACGCCGGCGACCGACAGCAAGGAATAACGAGCCACCGCCCGGGGAGCGCAAAGGCTGCGAATCCAAACCGTGATCAGATCTTTCGCTTGCTGACGGGCGGCTAAGTGAAAGAGGCAGCTTCACGTTGAGTAAGTAGGGCCTCGATCTATTCCCCTTCGGCGCAGACGCGGTCTGTGATCTTCTGAAAGTGGTAGCCCATTATGGCTAATGTGATAGCGGTACCGAAGGCGCGCGGATACTGCGTGAGAGCTTCGAAAAAGAGCTTCCAGTACGCCTTCCGGCCGTCCGTCAGCAGGCCCTGTTTCACCATTGAGCGGGCCAGCGTGAGGTAGTCCTCCAATCGAAGTTCCCCGTCGTATGCAGGATTGTATCGCTTGAGGAACTCCCGCACCCGCTCGTAGTATGCGTCCCGGTTGTAAATGCGCTTCAGGATCGAGCGGTATCCTTCGACGAGTCGTCGCGCGTCCATCTTCGGCCGAAAGTTGAGCTTCGTACACATGCTGTCGCCATCGCCATACTCCAGCAAACGTCCTTCCTTTACCAGCCGCCTGTAAAGTTGCGTATTGGGTAAGGCCTGCAGCAGTCCGACCATTGCCAGCGGGATGGCACCTTTCTGGATGAAATCAACCTGGCGATCGAAGATGTCTTCCTTGTCGGTGTCGAACCCGACAATAAACCCGGCCATCACCTCGATGCCATAACTCTGGATGTGGCGTATGCAATCGAGCATGTCGCGCTTCGTATTCTGCGTCTTCTGGGCGCTTTTCAGGCCCTCTTCATCCGGCGTCTCGATGCCGATGAAGACGCTGACGAAGCCAGCCTCACGCATCATGCTCAAGAGCTCTTCATCGTCCGCCATGTTGATCGTAGCTTCGGTGAAGAACCGGAATGGCCTTCCCCTGCGGCGATTCCACTCGGCAACCGCGGGTAGCATCTGCTTGACGTTGCGTTTGTTGCCGATGAAGTTGTCGTCAACGAAGAAGACCGGCCCGCGCCAGTTGTTGGCATGTAGCTGCTCCAGCTCCGCGATCATCTGGTCCACCGGCTTGGTGCGCGGAATGCGTCCGTAGATTTCGATGATGTCGCAGAATTCACACTTAAAGGGACACCCGCGCGAATACTGTACTGCCATAGTGCTGTAGTATCGTGACTTGATCAGGCTCAAGTCCGGCTGCGGTGTCTTGTCCAGCTGCGGCAGTTCACTAGCCCGATATACCGCGCTGGCGCAGCCATTCTCCAACTCCCGGACCAGCTGCGGCATCACTTCTTCGGCCTCGCCAACTACAACGTGGTCGGCATGATCGCGCAGATCTACGCTGCTGGTGACCGGTCCGCCGACGACTGTGGGCAAGCCAGCCCGCCGGCAACGCTCCAGGATCTGAATCAACTCATTCTCGTGAACGAGCATGCCGCTGAGCATTGCGATGTCGGCCCATCGCAGGTCAGCGTCGGTCACTGGACGCACGCTGCTATCGACCAGGCGCTTGTTCCAGTGCTTCGGTAACATCGACGCGACGGTAATCAACCCCAGCGGGGGATAAGCCGCACGCTTTCCTTGGAAAGGCAGCGCATAGCGAAAGCTCCAATACGTGTCAGGCCACTGCGGATAGATCAGCAGGACATTCATTTCCGCCAACCCCTTCGGTGCCATGGGGCAGACCGAGCAGGCTGCGTGGCTTAAAAGCACGCCAGCCCGAATTAGCGCATCGATCCGTCCTCACGGGAACGTGACGTCGTTTACCACCACACACCCGTCACCCACGGTTTCAATATTGTTTTGGCCATTTTGCACGGCGGTGTTCTCCGTCACGACGCTGGGACAATCTGCAATGATTCCAGTGCCCTGATTGAAGGTCGACGTGTTCCCCGTGATGGTGCTGTTGGCTGCGGTGATCCCCTGGTTTCCATTGAGCATAGCGACGTTGCCGGTCACGAAACCGCCAGGGGCACGGATCTCGATGCCGAAGCGGCGATTCTTGACGGACGTGCTGTTACGCACGGTGAGAGCCACGATTCCATCGAAGCCATTGCCGGTAGCCGAGCTCTCGCTCACCGTGCCATTCACGTCAAATCCTGCCCTGAAGTTGCCGTCGGACTTGACCCTTTCCACCATGCTGCCGTCGCCGGTGATCTGGATCCCGGTGAAGCTCATGCTACGAACCGACCCGTTGCGCACAGTGATGCTGCGAGGGCCGGGTGTCTGGTCATCGCCGGCTGACACCCCGACCGCCTTTCCGGGCGATGGACAGCTTGCGAAACCCAGCGGGTCCTGCGTGCACACGACCGGTCCGATGATGCTGAACCCGTTTAAGTCGAGGGTCACGTCGGGAGCGGTGATCTGGATCGCGCTTATGATCGCATTGGGAAGAATGAGGTTACTGTCCAGGCGGTAGCTTCCCGATTGAGAAATAGTTACAGGAAATCCTGGCGCATCGCCCGGCGTAACATTGCCGATCAAGGCATGCGTCTGATCAATGAGAACGACTCCATCCTGGGCATAAAGCCTACCGGAAATCGCGATGAGAAGGCACATGAAAAGAGCTTGCAAGCGTGGAACGTGAGACATGTTTTTCCTCTTTCTGTTTGGGACCACTTGGGTCAGCCTCTACTACAACCGATCGAAATGGAGTCGCTTGGTGCTGCGACAACTCGCGAGTGAGCGATACCGCATCCCCAACTCATTGATCCGTCGCGTTGTTGGCCACCGCGCAGTTGTCGCCGTCGGTGACTAAACCTGAAGAAGTGTTGCCTAGCGACGTGTTGTCGACGAGGCTGCTCGGGCATTGGGCCAGAATTCCAATGTTATTGTTGTTTGTCGCCGTATTCCCGATAGCGCTACCAGCCCGCACGAACATCCCACGGAAACCGTTGGAAGAAACGACATTGCCGGTCGCCACGCCGCCAAAACTGAGAAGGATGCCGTGGAGCAGGTTCTGCACAGAGATGCTGTCACGCACGATCAGGGCACGGATTCCGTCAGATCCATTTGCGCTCGCCGAGCTTTCCATCACGCTACCGTTCACGATCAATCCAGAGCCCGCATTCCCGTCGGCGGCAACGTTTTCAACCAGGTTGTTATTTCCCGTTAGCTGAATGCCGTGCAACTTCATACCGCGCACGGATCCATTTCGAACTTTGACGCTGCTCGGTCCAACTGTGCTGTCGGAACCAGCTTGTATCCCGATGCCTTGACCGGGCGGTGAACAGATAGGCAGACTCTGGATCCCTAGCGTGCAGCCGCCCGGCCCGATAATGCTGAAGCCGTTCAAGTCGAGGATGACGTTGGGAGCGGTGATCAGAATCGCCGTCACGTCCTGGGAGACCACGAGATTACTCGTCAAGCGGTAGCTGCCCGACCGGGAAATGGTGACCGGAAATCCCGGCCCATCACCCGGCGTTACGTTGCCGGCCAGCGCGGCGGCTTCGTTGATGAGAACGACTCCGTCTTGCGCATAAAGCGTGCCGGTAATCGCAATGAAAGCGCACAGTAAGACCATGATCCGTGCAAAATACGACATCTGTCTTGCTCCTGTTCAGTTAGTTATTTGCCGGACGCCACTTCGGTTCGGTTGCGTCCTTCTACTGGAATAAATCGGAAAGCGGTCGCCTAAAGCGACACCCTCTTCATGAATATTCGTGGCCGATATTTGTCTTCCGGCTTGGAGGACGCGCTGGCTTGGTTGCTTCATCTCCCAGACGATTCCGAAGAGCCCCAGTACCCGAAGTACGTAATAAGCAATGTCAATCTCCCACCAGAAAAACCCTATCCTTGCGGACCTGGCGTAGTGGTGATGGTTGTTGTGCCAACCTTCGCCCAGGCTGATGATCCCGAAAATGACGTTATTCCGACTCGTGTCCGGAGTCTTATACCGAACTGTGCCAAATACATGGCAAATAGAATTGATGGCGAAGGTGCCGTGATAAGACGTCACAGCGCTGATGAAGAATCCCCAAATCAATCCTTGCCAGCCCATCAGCAGAAGACATGCGACAGCAAGCATCAGTCCGGGCGCAGTGGGATAGCGATCCAGCCACACGAGTTCGGGATACCGGGTAAGGTCCTTGATTAAATCGAAGTTTGCTTCGTCATGCCGGTCACACAGGAACCAGCCGAGATGCGCCCACCACAAGCCGCCCTGCGAGGGCGAATGCGCATCTGCAGGCTGGTCGGCATGCTGATGATGGTGGCGATGATAAGCGGCCCACCAGAGCGGACCTTTCTGCATCGCCAAGCAGCCGAGCCATGCCAGGACGAACTGAAAAAAACGGCTCGTCTTGAAAGCTTTGTGAGATAAGTAGCGGTGGTATCCGGCGGTTATCCCGAACATACGGACCAGATAAAGCGCAAAGCAGAGCACAAGTGCTTTCCAACTGACGCCCGTCCAGAATGCGGCGAGACAGGCGGCGTGCACGCCCAGAAACGGTAGGCTCTTGATCCAATCAGTACGGTCGCGCCCTCGCATTAAATCGTGACGCGCAGTGTCGGCTACGCTGTGCATTGTTTCTCCTTCCAGGATTCCGTTTCGGGGGTCGCTAAGTCTGCCGATAGGTGTTGCGCAATCGCGTTTCTCACAGCAGCAACCAACTCATTCATTTTCTTGAAACCATAGCTGACTGGATCGACGGGAGCGCTGATCGTGACCCTCGCCATATTTCCCCGACGAACTGTGAGCCGGCCGGCGGGAAGCGTTCGTCGGGTACCGTCGATCGTAACCGGCAGAATTCGCATACCGCTGTGCATGGCCATTCGGAAGCCACCTCTCTTGAAAGGCCCGAGGCGTCCCGTGCGGCTTCGGGTGCCTTCTGGAGCAATCCAGATGCTCATCGATTCAGACAATCGCTCGTGAGCTGTGATGAGGGTCCCGAAAGCGCGGCGGTCGTTCTGTCGGTCCAGTTCAACGAAACCTGCAGCGCGCATAGCGCCGGCCATGAACGGAATGCGAAAAATTTCTTTCTTGGCGACCATTCGCATCGGGACCCGTAGCGCCTGAAACAACACGGGAATGTCGTAATGCGATTGATGATTGCTCATTACGATGTAGCCTTCTCCCGGGACAATGTGCTCGCGCCCATTCACTTCGAGATGAATGCCTGCATCCTGCAACAGGCGGCGGGACCAGGAGTCGAGTCGTTCGTCGCACACCTGGGAAGAAACCATGCCGAGCGCAGCATCAATGATGGTTGGGACGCTGACACGCAGAGTCTCGACTGCGAGATGAGCCATGATGTCGAGGGAAGGAACCATTACCAAATCTCCGTATAGTGCGGCTGAATCCAGCCGATAAAGGAAGAACTCTTGTGCTTCGGGGTCTGGCTGGCGCCAATAGTTGACCTGCGCTCGAGCCTTACTCGGAGCTGGCCTGAAGCCGGAAGCATCGTTAATCCTTCGAACGGCACGAGTGGCGTGGCATCGCACAACGGAAACCGGAACCGCTGCGTCAGCAAAGCGAGGATCACCGCGCTCTCGCACCAGGCGAGTTGGCTGCCTACACACGTACGTGCGCCCCCGCTGAAGGGGAAGTAGGCGAACTTCGGCAGCGACTTGCGGAAGGAAGGCGTCCAGCGGCTTGGCAGAAAAACCTCTGGCTGGCGATACCAGCGGGCCGATCGGTGCACCGCCCACTGTGGCATTACCACGTCGGCGCCCGCGGGCAGCAGGTGACCGCCCACTACCACGGGCTTGGTTACGGTCCGGGCAATCCGATGCGTGGGAGGATAAAGCCGTAGCGTCTCATCGAGTGTCGCGCGCAGCGACTCCAGCTCGTCGAGCTCCCCATACGACGGCGCCTCGCCATTCAGTTCAGCAGCGAGATCAGCCGCGAGCGCGTCCGCCTGTTGGTGATGGCGGGCCAGCAGATACAGGCCCCAGACCAATGCGGATGTGGTCGTTTCGTGTCCGGCGAGCAACATCGTCACCGACTCGTCCAGGATGGCCTGCCGGCTTAGCGGCGGGTGATGTCCCGCGCCCGAGAGCAGCAGTCCCAGGAAGTCGTTGCGCGGCGGCTCCGCCCTGCGTTGGTCGATCAGGCGACCCAGATATAGATCGAGTTCATTCAGTTCTTTCTCGACTCGCCGTCTTAAATGGCCCGCAAAGCGGAATGGCAATGGCCGAATTACGTCGAAGACCGCGTGTACGAGTTGATGGCACGTCGCTGCCAAAGCGCGGACAATGCTCCCCAATTCTTCGTCGTACACCCCGAACATCGTCTGGCTGACGTTCTTCATACACAGGTCAACCAAGTCTGAATAGACGTCGCGCACCTCTCCGTTGCGCCAGGAGGACACCATTTGTTCAGCATTCCTGCGGACAACATGGACAAAGATTGGCATCCGGTCCGAACTGAACGCGGGTTGCATCAGACGGCGGTGGTGCATCCACACATCGCCATTCGAGGTGAGAAGTCCGTCACCAAACAACACTTTCAGGCGTCGCAGCACGTAGGGTTTAATAAAGCTGTTCGGATGGTTGACCAATACATCCGCGATGGCGGCAGGCTCGGTGATGATGTACGCCCGTTTCCAGAGGAAACGCGTCTGCACAATGCCGGCGGTTCGCTCACAACGCTGATAAAAATCTAATCCGTTCCGCGTATAGGCCCTGCCGCTTCCCAGGAACAGAGATTCCTCGGGAAAGCGCGCCAGAGAAACCGGCGCTGAAGCGGCGGATTCGGCGTGTGATTCATGTGCAAATGTGCAAGGCATAACGAGTTCTGAAGCCTCAGGTCATCCCCGCCTCCTTACCTCAAAAGCTTCCGGAGCAGGAGCGGTGGACAAGCTCTACTAGGGAACATCGAAATTGGGGGGGAAAAGACGACAGCGGCATGCAAGTTTTCCCTCACAAAATCAAATTCTGTCAGCGGCCTGTCGTCTTTTTTCTCTTCTTTTCGATTTACCAGATAGAGAATCAGAGCATGGGGCCGAAGGCGTAAGTATCCCTTGCGACTGCAACTTCGAGGATCTGATGTCGGTAAGTCCAGTTAACACTTCGGAAGGAGCGGTATGGGACAGCTAGTAACTATTGATACCAATCTCGATTCCAGCACCAGTGCGGCGCCGGTAAAGCATTATCAGGCTTATCGCCCTAAACCGTTTACACGCGCCGAGCGCGAAACCACTACGATTCTGTTTGGAGGCACGACCTGGAAGCATGAGCGCCTGATACAAGCTGTCCTGCACAACGCGAATTACAAGGCCGAGCCGCTGCCCAACATTTCGCGCGAAGATCTCGATGCCGGTAAAGAGTTGATCGACGTCGGAGCCTGCTGCCCCACCATCTTCACGACCGGAAGCCTGGTGAACTTCCTCAAGAAAGAAGTAGCGTTGCATGGCAAGGAGGAGACGGCGAAGAAGTACATATATCTGACTGCCGGCTCATGTGGTCCGTGCCGCTTTGGCCAGTATCACGAGTCCTATGCAATGGCTCTCATGGTCTCGGCTTGCGCGACTTCCGCCTCTTCCTGATGGCGCAGGATGAGCTCGATCAGGGCGAGGGTGACGGCGGCTTCGTCGTCAACGCGCCACTCATGCTCGGGCTGGTGTGGTCAGCGCTGTGCGCCGACGTCATTGCGGACCTTGAATACGCAACCCGTCCCTACGAGGTCAATCCAGGCCAGACCGACGCCGTGCTGAGGGACAGTATCGAGTTCATGTATACGGTTTTCAAGGAGCGACCGGACCATGGCAAGAAGCTCGGGACAGTGGCCTGGCACCTGTACACCAGCTACTTCACAAAGGCCCTCCGCGAGGTGCGCAAGAAGTGGGATGCCATTGAGGTGGACCGTATACGCGTCAAGGCGCGCGTGAAAATCACCGGCGAGTTCTGGCTCCAGACCCACGAGGGTGACGGCAACTACAACATCAAAAGGTGGCTCGAGCAGGAGGACTCCGAAGTGGTGCCTCCGCCCGTTGCCGTCTGGCTCCACTATCTTATGCACCCTGTGATCCGCAAGCTCGAAAAACGACACTCGACAAGCAAACATCCCAAGCTCGACGAAATGATCTTGAAGGCGGTCGAACGCCTCTATGTCGGCACTTACAACCGTTTCCGCAAGGCGCTGGCGAACATCCCCAGTGAACTGCCGGACCAGATCGAACTAAAAGACCTCGCCGCACCGTTCTATCACTTCGAGTTGCGTGGTGGCGAAGGCCACATGTTGATTGGCAAAGCGTTGCATGCCTATCACCACAAGAAAGCCCACATGATCTGCGAGCTCTCGCCCTATTCCTGCATGCCGAACACGATGTCGATCGGCTCGATGGCGAATGTGATCGGGAAATATCCCGATCTGCTCTATGCGCCGATCGAGGTGAAGGGCGATGCCGAAGTGCACGCTCTCTCCCGCTGCCAAATGGTCCTGACCGAGGCGAAGAAGCGCGCGCAGGCTGAATTCGAGGCGGTTTTGGAGAAAACCGGACTTACGCTGGGAGTGATTCGCCAGTATGAAAAGCGTCATCCCGAGTTGAGACGAGCCACCTACAGAGTTCCGCATAAAGGCTATGCGGGATTGTCTGCAAACTATGTGCTGCACCTCGCTCAAGACCGCGGCCTTGCCAGAGTCTGAGTCGGAGATGACCGACCACGAATGAAAGGGTCGCGAGTTCATGGCAAACAAATTGGTGCAGATTCAGTCGATTGAAAGCGAGCCAGGAGTCCTAACGGTTGCCGCTCCTTCATCGACGGTATTTGAGGGCGAAGGCCTGATTTGCGGACTCGATGTCGGCAGTACGACCTGCAAGTACGTGCTCGCGACACCCCGCGGCGATGTAATTGCGCAGGCTTATGAGCGTCACAATACGCGCCAGGCAGAGAAAATTCTTCAGTTCCTAAACATGTTGGAATCGAAGCACGGACTCACGCCGGGTCGTGACCGCGTTTTCTTCACCGGTTCCGGCGCGGGCATCATCGCGCCACTGGTGGGCGGCAAGACGGTGCAGGAAGTGGTGGCAGTCGCAGCCGCGGTGGACAAGCTTCATCCCAATGTCCGCTTCGTCAGCGAAATTGGCGGCGAGGACATGAAGACGATCTTCTTCCAGGGCGAAGGAGCTACGCGCAGCAAACAAGTCCTGATGCAGAGCGCCTGTTCGGGCGGAACCGGAACTTTCATCGAAAAGACTGCCCGCAAGCTGGAAATTGCTCCCGAAGCGCTTTCCCACATGGGTTATGCGGGATACCCGCTGCATAAGATCAGCAGTAAATGCGGCATCTTCGCGGAGGCCGACGCCAACACGCTGCTGAAGGCGGGAGTGCCAGTGGCAGAAATCATTGCGTCGCTATTTGAGGCTGTGGTCTATCAGAACCTAGCAACACTGACCCGCGGCAATACACCGTTGCCGGAGATCTTGTTGCTGGGCGGCCCAAATCTTTTCTTCAAAGGCCTGCAAGAAGCGTGGCGATACCACTTGGGTAAAGTGTGGCTGGAACGCAAGGTTCCAATCTCTGACGGGCGCGACGTATCGTCGCTGATCCGCGTTCCCGACAACGCGCTATATTATGCGGCCCTCGGTTGCGTGGAAATCAGTTTACGCGAGAACGGCGCAACCGGCCTCTACAGCGGACACGACAAGCTCAAATACTGGATCGAAGAGGGTCAATATGAAGAAAAGAAAAAGATAGGTCGGGGCGGACTCTGTAAGGACGACTCGGAACTTGCTAATTTTAGGGCTAGGTATGACAAGCCAGGAGGGGCGGCCCCACAATCGGTAGTCGCCACCTCGGGAACAAGTCTCGGCCCGGTCGTGCTGGGTTGCGATTTCGGCTCCACCACCGCCAAGGCCGTCTGCATGTCGCCGGACAAGGAACTCCTCTTTTCCTGCTATGCACTCAGTAAAGGCAACCCAATCGAAGATGCTAAATCGCTATTCCGTCAAGTTCGCGCCGTGGTCAGAGATCAAGACATCCTGGGCCTGGCCCTTACCGGCTACGGCAAGGACCTGCTGGAGAGCATTCTCGGCGCCGACTGCCCTGTGGTGGAGACCATTGCTCACGCCACCGCCGGTCTTCACTTCTTTCCTGATGCCGACTGCATTTGCGACGTTGGCGGAGTCGACGTGAAGATCATGATCCTCAACAATGGCGCGGTGACCGACTTTCGGCTGAATTCGCAGTGCTCATCCGGCAATGGTGCCTTCTTGCAAGGCGTAGCCGAACGCTTCAACATTCCCATGAGCGATATGGCCGATGGCGCGTTCAAGGCGCAAGCCATGCCGCAACTCTCTATGGGCTGTGGAGTCTTCCTGCAAAGTGACATCGTCAACCAGCAACGGAAGGGATGGCAAGCCGAGGAAATTCTTGCTGGACTTTGCGCGATTCTGCCGTTGAATGTCTGGATCTATGCTGGCGGCATGAGCAATTTGCAGCAGGTTGGACGCAAGTACATCTTGCAGGGTGGAACCCACCGCAATCTCGCGGTGGTGAAGACGCAGGTGGATTTCATCCTGGGCAAGGTGCCGGATGCTGAAGTTGTAGTTCATCCGTATTCCGGCGAGGCCGGGGCGATCGGGGCTGCGCTAGTCGCCCTTGACTGGTGGAAAAATGGCGGGAAGACCGTGTTCCGTGGATTCGACTCCATTGAGAAGTTGGCCTACAAGACTTCTACCTCCGTCGACACGGTTTGCCACTGGTGCCCGGTCAATTGCCAGCGCAGCTTCATCGATGTCGAACTCCTGCAAGGCGAGGGACGTCCCTGGAGCAAGGTTCCGCTGGCCTCGGGCTGGGAACGCGTAATTGTCAATAACTCCTGTCCGAAGGGATTGGTCGAAGACTTGAACGAGATGAAGGTCATCAAGGCCGGAATGGAGAAGACAAAGAATGCCTATCCAAATGTTGCTGACATGGTTCGCAAAGAAGGATTCCGCCGCAACTAAGAGCGCCAGAGTGAAAGACCGCTCGCAGTTGCGTGTGGGTATCCCCAAGGTCCTCAACATCTGGTCCACGCACCAGTTCTGGGTGGGTTTTCTGAAAGAACTCGGTGTGTCCTCGGAAAATATTGTCTTCAGTTCCGATACATCAGAAGAGCAGGGACGCGAGTTTGGCAAAGGACGAGGCACGGTCGATTGCTGCTATCCCGTGAAATGTATGAGCGGCCACTACGGTGAGCTGATCTTTGGACAGAAGAAGAAGATCAACATCTTGTTTAGTCCCATGATCCACTCTCTGCCTTCTGTCCTCCACGGCCATGTCGTAGACACGGTAACCTGCACTCGCGTCATGGCCGGGCCCGAGAACATCAAAGCTGGATTCCTGAAAGAACGCGACATTTTCACCGAGAACGGCGTTGTGTATGCGTCCCCATTCGTGAGCCTGGGTGATCGCCACCTCGTCACCGAGCAACTCCACACGGGACTGAAAGATGTGCTCGATCTTGAGCTTGAGGAAACGACTCGCGCCGTAAATGCCGGCTACGCAGCCTTGGACGATGTGACTGCGCGCGTCCGCCAGCAGGGTCGCGACATCCTAACTTGGTGCGCCAAGAATGAAAAACCTTGCGTTCTGGTGCTGGCGCGTCCCTACCACATGGACACCGGTATCGGCCACGAAATCGAAGCGGAAATTCAAGCCTGTGGCTACCCGATTCTGTGGCTTCACTACCTTCCCGCCGATATGGACCTGATGAATTGGCTGTTTGAATCGGACCTCAAGTCCGGACGTATCAAGAGCCCATTCGATATTTCCGACGTCTGGACTTCCTCTTTCAGCAATACCAACGAAATCATGTGGGGAGCAAAGTATGCAACCCGCTGTCCCTGGATCACCTGCGTAGTCCGGCTTTCGAGTTATGAGTGCGGCATGGACCAGCCAACCTATACACCCGCCCAGAAAATTGTCGAAGCGACCGACACGCTGTACTTCAAATTTGGCGACCTCGACTCAACCAAACCCGCGGGCGGAATCAAAATCCGTGTCGAAACCATCTCGCATTATTTGGGAAAATATTCTCCGGAAATCATTCGGCGCAAGCTGAGTTATCTTTCGCCCAAATGCCCGCTCACGGATCTGACGGCCTGGCCGCAGGCGATCTGAATCTGATTCCAGCGCATGCTGAAGCTCGCGGCAACATAATCCAACTCTTTCCTTTAACGGTCATCATGCGAATCTTTTGCACCTTGACGGCTTCCGATTGTCCGTTGCCGCCTGAACAGAATCGGCATAATGGAGTTCGTTACTTACGTTGCTTTGCCGACTGCATGTTGTTCACTCGGTCGAATGTTCTGATTTACCCGGAAGAAGTTCTTGGGGTCATACTTATTCTTGATTTCAGCCAGACGCTGATAGTTATCTCGGTAAGTAGCCTGTACCCGGTCCTGCCCCTCATCCATCATAAAGTTTACGTACGCGCCTCCCGCCGAGAATGCATGCAGAGCCTCCCAATAGGCTTTGCACCATGCGCTGATTTTCTCGGCGTTAGCAGGGTCCGGGTCCACGCCCACGATTACCTCGGCGAACAGTGCCTCACGGAAGCTGTACGCCGTATCGTTCTTACCGACGCGCTGTGCCGCACCATTTACCGGATAGAGATGCATCGTGGAAAGCATGGTCGGAATCTTCGAACCGTGCTCCACGTGCCGGGCGATGGCTTTGTCGCTCAACTCCGTGAAGTTGTCAGCCCGCCAATACCATTGGAGCCCGGGAACGAACAGCGGGTCGAATATACTCTGCACGGCTGGAAAAGGCGCGGGGCCGACATGGTCGAAGAGCGGGTTCCCAAGCGACCGCATCGGCTTCAGTGCTTGTTCCGTTTCTTCCGAGGAACCAGTGCAACACCAAACGATCCCACAGACCTTCTTCAGATGGAGATGTTCTGGGAACATCGGCGCGGGAGGGATGACAAGGAAAGCAAAGAAGCCGCTTACATGTTCAGGGGCTTTCTTGATGAAGTCTCGATAGGAGCTGAGCACAGAGGCGGCCTCGTTCAGAGGCCAGAACGTCGGGCCGAATTGGACGATCTTGACCGGATGGAGGCGAAATTCGAAGGAAGTGACCACCCCGAAGTTACCTCCTCCTCCGCGTACGGCCCAGAACAGGTCGGCATTCTCGCTGGCGTTCGCGGTCACGAAGCGGCCGTCCGCCAGGACCACGTCCACCGAGAGCAGATTATCGATAGTCAGGCCGTAGCGGCGCGTCAAGTAGCCGATGCCTCCGCCCAGAGTAAGCCCGGCAACTCCGGTGCTGGAGATGAACCCGCTGGGTGTAGCCATGCCAAAGGCGTGGGTCGCGTGATCGACATCGCCCCACACGCACCCTGCCTCGACGCGGACGGTCCGGTCCGCAGGGTTGACGCGAATGCCCTTCATTCGAGACAGGTCAATTACCAGACCGTCATCACAAGTTCCTAAGCCCGCACCGCTATGTCCGCCTCCACGAATTGCCGTCAGTATCTCATTGGCAGCACCAAATCCCACCGCCGCTATGACATCGGCAACGTCCGCGCACCTGACAACAAGACGAGGACGTTTGTCGATCATTCCGTTGTAGACTTTGCGCGCCGCATCGTAGGTGGTGTCTGAGGGCTCGATTACTTCTCCCCTGATGGCACTTCTCAATTGGTCGATGGATTCTGGCATAAGCTTCACTCCTTCGTTCTTGATCTTCGAATTTAAACACAACTGTAGCCACTTCTAGAATCTGGGACCGCGGTGCAGCGTGGCGGCGCCCTTCGTCGCGGCGAACCGCCACGCTTGAGAGATACGATCTGTTATGAAGCTAGGGCCGAGCTTCGTAGACAAGGTTGAAGGGCGTCTCCGTAGCGCGGCGGAAGCGGCTGAATCCGGCTGCGCTTACCACCTCCCGAATTCTTGACTCCCCGGCCTGCGCCCCCAAGCACAGTCCAACCTCTTGCGATCGTGAACAAGGCGTGCACAGCAGCGTAGAAAACGAGTAGTAAACCCGGCCTACGGGATTGAGATTGTCCTTCAACTGGTCATTGGCAAACGGCTCAACGATCATCCAGGTGCCGTCCTTGGCTAACGACTGCCGGACATGGGCGGCCGCTCCGATTGGATCGCCCATGTCGTGCAGGCAATCGAAGACCGTCACAAAATCGTAGTTCCTGCCCGGAAAGTCTTTTGCCTTGGACACTTCGAAGCTGACGCGGTCGGCGACGCCGGCGCGGCTGGCGGACTGGCGGGCCGCTTCGATCGACTGATCGTGATAGTCGAATCCGAAAAATTGGGAATTGGGAAAGGCTTTTGCCATCAATATTGTGGAAGCACCTTTCCCACAGCCGACATCGGCCACTCGTCCACCGCTCTCCAGTTTCGGTTTCACATCGTCCAAGGCAGGAATCCAAGAACTCACCAGATTGGCGGCGTAGCCTGGGCGAAAGAACTTCTCACACCCGTGGAAGACGCCGTCAACATGTTCATGCCAACCCATGCCTGCACCGGTGCGGAAGGATTCTGCGATCCGTGGCACCGCTGCAAGCGAGCCCAGAGCCAGTTCAAATGCCCCGGGCAGGTATGCGGGACTGTCTTCATTAGCCAATGCAAAAGATTGTTCCTCGCTCAGGCTGAATTTGCCGGTGTTTTCATCGTACGTGACGTAGCCACCGGCAGCCTGCGAAGCCAGCCACTCGCGCAGGTAGCGCTCATCCGTCTTCGTCTCAGCGGCAAGTTGTGCTGAACTCATCGGGCCCCGGGCAAGGGCTTTGTAAAGCCCTAACTTTTCCCCAATGACGACCATGCCGGTATGAACTGCAGCGCCCAGATCGGTCACGAATTGACCGATAAAAGCATTTAGTTTGTTCATGTCAATAGCAGGAGCCGGTGCTGTACTCATCTTGATACTTCTCCTTGATTTTTAGATTGAAGTGCTCATCTACTGTTGCGGTTATGCCTCGCGGCTCCTTCGGTGCGCAACGCTCTGCTAGAATTCGCCCTGCAGAGCGGCTTTTCGCACGCGGTTTCTAAAGGAGCTTTGCACTGCCGAGTGCTGAACCCTCACATCGCTGAGTGGAAAATAGCAGGCGCAGGGACGAGAAGTAACGAAATAATGCCAAAGAAAAGCCAAAATGAAGGTCTATAAGGTTTTTTGGCTTTGTAGAAAGTGGGACCACCTTGGAGACGAAGCCCCTAACCTATCAGTTCCGCGACTTCACACTGGACGTAGCGCGGGGATGTGTGCTCAAAGCCGGAAAGGAAATCAGGCTTCGTCCTAAGGTCTACGAAACGCTAAGGTACTTGGTGGAAAACCCCGGACGCTTGATTGGCAAACCGGAATTGATCCAGGCGGTGTGGCCCGATGCCTTCGTCACCGACGACTCGCTGGTGCAATGCACGGTCGAGCTTCGTCGTGCACTGGACGATCGCAACCAACAATTGTTGAAAACTGTGCCTCGTCGCGGGTACGTGTTCACTGCCCAGGTGAGTCAAGGTCCCTCGAAGCCAAACCGTTCTCCTACCGCTGATTTGTTTGGCTTGCCGGAGGGCCGCGAGCCGTCCTCTGCGAAGGTTCCCAGGAAGCGCCACAATCTGCCAATCCCGCGAACCTCGCTCGTAGGTCGTGAACAACAAGTAGCGGAAGTCAATGAACTGCTACTACGACCGGACATTCGCCTATTGAGCCTCACGGGACCTGGTGGTGCCGGGAAAACCCGCCTGGCGGTGGCTGTGGCTGCAGCAATATCGGAGCGGTTCACCGCCGGGGTGCAGTTTGTGGCTTTGGCGTCGATCAGCCGGTCCGAGATGGTCATGGCCGCCCTCGCGGAAGCGTTCAACATCCGGCAAGTTGCAAACCGCACAGTGCCACAACTGATCGGCGAACAACTGCAGAATTTGGGACCATTCTTGCTCCTCCTGGATAACTTCGAACAGGTTCTCCCGGCGGCTACGGTGGTGGCCGAAACATTGGAAGCATGTCCTGCTCTTAAGATACTGGTGACGAGCCGGGCCTGCCTGCGAATTTACGGCGAACAGGAATTCCCCGTAACGCCGCTTGCTGAAGATTCAGCCACAGAGTTGTTTGTGCAGCGCGCGGCGGCCGTCTGGCCGGGTTTTGCAATGACCTCAGAAAACGCATCTGCGATTCATGAAATCTGTTCGCGGTTGGATGGACTGCCGTTGGCAATTGAGCTGGCGGCTGCCCGAAGCAAGGTGCTTTCGCCCAGCGCCATTCTGGAACGACTACAAAGCCGGCTGCAATTGCTAATCGGCGGTGCCCACGATTTGCCCGAACGGCAGCAAACGTTGCGCAACACCATCGACTGGAGTCATGGTCTATTGAATGAGGCCGAGCGGAAACTGTTTCGGCGGCTTTCGGTCTTTGCCGGCGGATGCACTTTGGAGGCAGTGGAGGCCGTCTGCAACACAAATCACGATCTTGGTATCGATCTCCTGGAAGGCCTGTCATCTTTGGTGGATCAGAATTTGCTCCAGCGCATCGACCGACCTGAGTTGGAACCGCGTTTCGCGATGTTGGAGACGATTCGCGAATATGCTCTCGAATGTCTCACCGATAGCGGTGAGCAACCTGCGGCGCGGCGGGCCCATGCGGCCTACTGTCTGGTTCTGGCGGAGGAAGGCAATCCGGAACTGAACCCCGCAGAGCGGGCGGGCTGGCTGGCGCAATGCGACATCGAGATCGACAACTTCCGTTTCGCTCTCGACTGGCTCTTTGAAACCCTCGATTTGGAATGGGGTTTTCGCCTCTGCGTAGCTTTGTTCCGATTCTGGGACATGCGGGAATACCTGACCGAGGGCCGCGCCCGGCTCGAAACTGTTCTGCGCCTCGCTGGCCAAGGACATCCAGCGGAACGAGCCAGGGTAGCGCAATTTCTTGGCGCTTTGACCACAGCTCAAGGCGATTTTCCAGCCGCCGAGCACTTCCTCGAGCACAGCCTCTCTCTGTACGAGGATTTGGGAGATCAATGGGGAATAGCGGCGTCTCTGAATGCTTTGGCGATCTCAGCACGAGACCGGGGCGACTACTCCTCAGCCCAGAGCAACTTCGAGCGGAGCCTCGCGTGCTGGCGTATGCTACGGGATCGGTTGGCCATCGCCCGTTGTCTGCACAACCTCGCCTATGTGGTCAAGGCTATCGGTGACTATCCACGGGCGACATGGGCATTGCGTGAGGCGACAAACATTTTTGAGGAACTCGGAGATCGCAGCGGTGCCGCTTGGTCTATCAGTCAGCAAGGTGACATAGCGCGCGAACTGGGCAACATAGCTGCCGCCCGAACATTGCATCAACGCGCGCTTTCGGTGTTCCGAGAAGCTGGAGACCGATGGGGCTCCGCCCGTTCCCTGACCGATTTGGGCGCTATCGATAGTGAGCAAGGAGATTCTCTTGCCGCACACGCGGCTTACCGTGAAGCTCTCGAAATCTTCGCAAGTTTAGGATACCGGCGGGGCATCGCACGGGCACTAGAAGGCTGCGCTCGCCTGGCACTGGCTCAAAGGTGCCCGGCACGTGCGCTGAAGCTGGCTGGCGCGGCTTCACACATACGACGTCTAACCAGTGCTTTCTTGCCCCAGGCGGAACAGTCAACACTCGACCAGGCGCTGCTACCTGCTTGGGAGTCGCTGAGTGAGTTGGAGGGTAAGGGCGCCTGGGCAGAAGGTTCTGCCATGAGCCTGGAAAAAGCTATCCAATATTCGCTGGAAGAGCCGGGACCTGCTACTTCAGCTTAGCAGGGTCAACTAGCCGGCGCACTGCGGCAACACGATCGGCTGGTATGCCAGCTCTGCGAGCGTGTTTCCGAATACTGTCTTCGTCTGGCGCGATGTAAACGCAGTACACCTTGTCCTCGGTGACGTAACTGTGGAGCCATTGAATCTGGGGGCCCATTTCGTTCAACGTCTGCAAGGAACGCAGTGATATCTCCCGGAGTTCGGCGTCTGACAACGCTCCGGCACCAGGTATCTCGCGTTCGATCACATATTGAGGCACAGCCTAAGCAGTTTAACATCAACTGCATCCGGACTGCTTATAGATGATCAGCAGTAAGTGCGCTACTTTGAAATCCAATGTCGCGCCTGAATCCTATTGCTACATCAGGTTGCGGACGTGGGCAGAGGTCTCCGACCCTTTCATCGTGGGAATAAGAAAGCCCATAAAACAAGCAGGTAGAGAGAGTTAAGGTGGTGCCGGGAGGGGGATGGTCGATTTATGGTTGGCTTATATGCGTCGAGACTTCGCAATCCCGCTCATGAAAAGCATTCCGTGGTTCGATTCACATAAGGGACCGACTTAGTTGTCCTGGCTGCAGCGTCGAGGAATCGCATGGTGGCTCGCCGCTTCGCTGACCAGGAACCCCATCTTCGGATGACTAGGTTCGAGATCCACTCGAATTCCATGCTCGCGCAACTGTTCTGAAGTAACCGGACCGATGGAAGCGACACTAGTCTTATTGAGCGCGCGAATTAGAGACTCCCTGGCGTTCATCTCATCAGCCACTTGGACGAGATGATGGACCTGCACGGCAGCAGTAAACAAAGTCACGTCGATATGTCTTTGCTGGAGCGCCATGATCGCACTCTTCAATGGAGTTCTGTCTTCGGGAAGCGCCCAGTCATAAACGTGGACCGTTAGTATTTTGGCTCCGCGCTGCGATAACCCGTCCAATAGTTCCTGGCTGGGTACCCCGTATTCCTGGACTGCAACCCGTCGATCCTTCAGAGCAACAGCCTTCTCATCGAGCAGTTGCAATATCTCCCGCCAGGTATTCGGTTCCGGTACGCTCCACGTGATTGGAACACCAAGTTCCCTGAGCGCGGCGGCCGGCTTCGGTCCTCGAGCCACATTGGATACCCGGCTCAGTGCGGCAACGAACTCTGCACGAGAACAGAATCGTTCCATTGTTTGTGCCAGGGCGCGCGTCCCAACTCCTGTTAAGAAGATGACAAGGTCCAGGTCTCCTCCGAGCAGAGACGCCGCGAACTCGGACAAACCGGCACGGCAGGCCGATGGAACTTCTCGAGCGGCTGGAACAACCATGGCTTTGCCGCCATTGTTCTCGATCAGCTTGGCCATCTCTGATGAGCGGCGGCTCTCAAAGGCCAGAACTCTGAGTCCGCCAAAACCACTGCTCGTCATGGGACTCCCCGTGGCGGGAAGGCCGTCTCCGATGACGGCCACCGCGCTACGATGTCGCACCTACTTCCTGCGCTTCAATTAATGCAGGTGTGGCGAGTGTAGTTGTCTTGGGATGGTAGGTGAGAAGAAACGGCAAAGCAGTAAATGCAAATCCAGAAATCATATTTCCAACCGTTACAGGAATTTGATTCCACAGCAGCCAGCTTGTGACAGAGATGGGCGCGCCTAACATCATGCCAGTCGGGATCAAGAACATGTTCACAATCGAGTGTTCGTAGCCAAGCGCGAAGAAGGTCGCGATAGGCAACCACATGGCGACAACTTTGCCGGTTGTGGAACGCGAGGCGAGGGCTAGCAGCGCTCCCAGGGTGACCATCCAATTGCATAACAGGCCTTTCACGAGCGCCGTCATCCATCCGCTCATGCCGATTGCCATGTAACCCAGAGTTTTCTTCTGTGCAGCCTGCCGAAAGAGGTCTGCAAATGGGCCGCCGTTGGACGTGCCAAAACTGGTCATCGAGAGATAGAAGAGCAGCGCGTACACCAGACTCCCAAGCAGGTTGCCCAGGTAGACCCATCCCCAGTTTCGCAGCATTGCCCCCATCCGCACTTTCCCGGCCATCACTCCCAGTGGCAGCAAAGCGAAATTACCCGTAGCCAGCTCCTGGCCCAGCAGCACCAGCATTACAAAGCCAACGGGGAAAATGATGGCAGCGACAAGCGGCGGCAGCCCCTGGGAAACCGCCATGAAGGCGAGAGAGGTGGCGCATCCGAGGAATGCTCCGGCGAGTGCTCCTCGGATGAGCAGGTTCTGCACCGACAAATCAGCTTTCTTGCCGGCAAGCTCTACCGCGTCGATGACCATTTCCTTTGGCGTTACGTAATCCATGTGGCTGTCTCCTAGTCGAGTGGAAGTGAAGACTCCGGCGTTGCAGTCAAGGAAAGACCCTGAGGAGTTGGAGGTTCGGCAAAGTGTTTCTCTGCCCCTAGGGGTGACTCAACATATTTTTCGAAATTGTTAATCACCTTGGCGACTACATCTGGAAGTCCCTTGTCGCAGGGTACGACTTCCAGAATCTCTCGCCCGGGAGCTGCATCAGGGCCTGTACGCCCGCCCACTGAGATCGCCACTGCGTCAATCATCTTTCCGTCGATTCTGGCTTTGAGCCCGCGGAAACCGATGTCGGCAGCCTGATGGTTGCCGCAGCCGGCTGGACAGCCCGACCAATGAATTGTCAGCGGTGCGCCATTTGTTCCTAAGCGCTGCTCCAGTGCAGTGGAGAGCACCTCTGCATGGCGCTTGGTGTCGATTTGCGCGAGGTTGCAGAAATCAGTTCCGGTGCAGGCGACCACGTTGCGTCGAAATGCCGAGGGTGCTGGGGTGAATTCCTGGAGCAATCCTTCGTCGATAAGAGAATCGAGACGGCTGTCGGGCACATTGGGCAGGATCGCGTTCTGCCCCGTGGTGAGGCGGATCTCACCGTTACCATAGTTTTCCGCCAACCTGGCAAGTTCTTCCATCTGTACCGGATCCATTCTTCCCATCGGAACGCGAAGTCCGACGGCTACAGTTCCGGGCAGATTCTGGTGAGTGACACCGAGATGGTCACTGTGATGGAAGCGCGCACGGATATCCCTACCAGTAGGCTCCAAATCGCGGCCAAGCCGCCGAGCGAGCTCTTCCCGTAGGCGCGGTATGCCCCACTCCTGGATGAGAAACGCAAACCGACACTTGGCGCGGGCATCTCGCGGACCATGGTCACGAAAGATTCGGACCAGCTCTGTAACTACACCCGCCGCGTCATCCGGGGTCACGAAAACCTCCAGGCTGGACGCGACGGTGAAGCCTCCCGATCCCATCTTGCCGCCCACGAGCACGTTGAATCCGACACGGTGAGACCGCAAGGCCGGTACTAACGCAATGTCTTGCGACTCGGTGTGCGTGCAGTTCTCCAGACATCCCGTCACAATAACGTTGAACTTCCGTGGCAAGTTGGTGAATTCAGGATTTCCGTCCGAACCCACGAGTGCGCGCTCCAACTCGAAGACTACAGTTGAGGCGTCAATTAGTTCATTGAGGGTAAGACCTGCGAGGGGACAACCGCAAATGTTGCGAACGTTGTCCATACCCGTCTGTAGAGAATGCAGATCAACCCCACGAAGGCGTTCCCAGATCTCGGGTACGCTCGACAATGTAAAGCCGCGCAGCTCTATCTGCTGGCGGGTAGTGATATCAATCACGCAGTTTCCCAAACGGCGGGACAAATCGGCGACAGCCCGGAATTGCCTTGCTTTAGCAAAGCCATTGGGCATGCGAATGCGCATCATGAATTGCCCTGGCGTCGGCTTACGAAAGAACACCCCGACCCACTTCAGCAGGTCTTTCTCTGCTGGGGTCATCGCTTCATGGCCCTGCTTGATGAGATTCGGCAGATCCTCGCGAATGCGGAGGCCATCTCCGCCTTTCGCCGCTTTGTAGCCTTCGACCGCATTCGTGCCAGGTCGCAACGCCGCACCTCCCCAATTCGAAACATTCTCAAGAGTTCACTACTGTTGCCGAATGCCTCGCGAAAGGGAAATAGGAAATTTCTATAGGCCGCATAAGTTGAAGGTTGGATGAGATAGGCGTCTGAAAATAGGGCAGATGAAATAGCACATCTGATTTTCCTATAGAGGCCATTAATAATTTGAATTTCCTCGCTCACCCTTGCCCATGTATGAATAGCCGCACTGGTAGCGGAAATGGGGCACTTGGTCCACACTAATCTCGCGGGGGCTTCATGGCGGTGACAATCTGGCCTTCCTCCCGTCAGCCGACGGAGGTGGTGCTGTTTCCCATATTCGTTAAACTCGCCGCACGGCGCTGTCTCGTCGTGGGCGCCGGGAGAATTGCCGAATCGAAGATTGAAAGTCTGCTGCTCACCGGCGCGAAGATTCGCGTGGTGGGTCCGCGAGCTACGCCGACAGTCGAACGATGGGCCCGGGAAGAAAAAATCTCATGGGATATGCGGCCGTTCGAAGTAGCCGACTTGCAGCAAGTCTCCCTGGTAATAGCTGCAACCGACTCCGAGGCAGTCAACCATCTTGTTTTCCGGGAGGCTCGCACGCGCGGGGTCCTTTGTAACTCTGTTGACGATCCCGAACACTGCGATTTCTATTGCCCCGCGATCGTGCGGCGGGGACAATTACAGATCGCCATTTCCACTGGCGGGAACAGTCCAGCCTTGGCGCAACGGCTGCGCCGCGAGTTGGAGGAGCAGTTCGGCAAGGAATATGAGGGCTGGGTGCGTTGGCTGGGAGAGGCCAGATCCTCGCTGTTTGCCAGGACGCTTTCACCGCACCAACGACGCCACTGGCTTCACACTATCGCCAGTGATCTCAGCTTTCAGAGGTTTCGTCAGAGGAGGCGAAGGTCTCTCGGGGGTGAACACTCCAGGTGAAAGGCAAGGTCTATCTGGTTGGAGCCGGTCCGGGCGATCCTGAACTTCTTACGGTCAAAGCGGTACGCGTGCTTCGCGAAGCGGACGTCGTGCTCCACGATGCTCTCGTTTCATCCGAGGTGCTCGCCCTCGTGCCGCCAACAGCCAGTATCTTGCATGTTGGGAAGCGGTGTGGCCAGGCAAGCGTCTCACAGCAGGTAATCAACGCGCTGCTCACGTCCTACGCGAACTCCGGACACATTGTTGTACGCCTGAAGAGCGGAGATCCGCTCATCTTTGGCCGGGCTGGCGAAGAGATGGAGGCGCTACGTGCCTCAGGGATTCCCTTCGAAATCATACCCGGCATCACAGCCGCACTGGGGGCTGCCGCTGTGGCACAAGTCCCTCTCACCGACCGAAGACTGGCTTCACGTCTGGTCATCGCCACAAATCATTATGCTCTGAATACAGTTGCACCGGCCTGCGAGTTCCAGACGGATTCACGTACGACGCTCGTGCTGTACATGCCGGGAGACAACTACGGTCACATTACTGAGCAGATGATCCGCTCCGGAATGTCAGACGAAACCTCGTGTTTGATCGTCTCCAAAGCCTGCACATCACAGCAGCAGGTTTGTCTGACGAATCTGAAAGAACTAGCCCTGATCCCTACGCTTCCTCCGCCCGCAGTGATGATACTTGGAAATGTAAGTAGCCTTGCCCCGAAGCTCAGGGATGATAGCTGCGACGATCATGTGTACCTCCGTTCTGTCTTGTCTGCCCGAGAAAACGAGGGGAGATTGGAGTCGCTCGGTGGGGCTTAGCGGGCTGAACCCATAGAAATGGCTGCACTGGGGACCGAGAGGACCGATGTCCGCACTGTTAACTACAGCTCGGCTCGACTTCACGAGCCAGACCCGTTGCGGGTTCGCTATGAATCCCTGCCCGTTCGGTGTGCTACCTGCCAAGTTCATTTTTCCTGCTCTCAGCTACAACCGCGTGGCCAAGGCCATGACGCGAAGGATGAAGTACTTCTGTCACCACGAATCGAGCACCAGACGTGCGACGGAGTTCACGAGGCGCGAGGCGATAGTCGTCGTTAGCTTAACCTCCCAGACCAGAGGCCGCGAGCCCTCTACCAGAACCCGGAACTCGTCCGGGCCGCTCCAGGCGATGCGAATCTGTGCGCGCACGTTCTCTTCGATGTCACTGCCGAAGTAGCGGGAACAGGACTGTTCTGGCGCCACTGTCGAATAGAACGTCCATTTGCCGCCGGGATCGCGGTACAAGATCGATGTGTAACCCGCACCGAGCGATGAGGCCGGAAACCGTCGCAATGCCAGGACGTGCTCGGATTGAAAGGCACGCCGATCATCGCGTAGCCCGCGAATCGCTCGCTATTGCCCAATGGCAGCGAGGCGTCCTTCTTCAATGTTTGTGGATAAGTTCTCTCGGTTCCATAACTTTCCTCTCCTGTTCTGTCGCGTCTAGAGCACGGCCATCACGATTTGAGAGGCTAAAGCAGCAAAGTGACCACGCCGGTGACCACGAGTGCTGCACCCCATACCAGGTCGAGATTGAGCCAGGCCTTGCGAAGAATCGCGAGGCCGAACTTGCTATAGACCACCCAGGCGATGAGCCCGGTGACCGCAAGATAGGCGGTCGTATGGATCGCTGTGGCAAGCAGTGCTGTGAAAGAGCTAGCGGCCGCAGATGTGTGATGGTGGCCTGCCATGTGGTCAGCCGCTTCAACTGTGCGGCTGCCCAGCAGCACCGGCAGCAACATCAAACCAGCACCGTGCGCCGTGGCCATCAGAAACGACCAGAGCGTAAGGTCCCGGAAGCCCACCTGCATGCGGACCCAGCGCGGGTGGTGATGCCGCACCAGGGAGTAGATTCCGAGACCGAACAGAAGTGCGGCGACGGGATAACGGATCGCCTCCTGCGGCAGCGTCATGCCGAGAAACGCCGCTGCCAGAACCACGAGGCCGATGGCCAATGCGTGGCCGAGCGCAATAGGGACGAGCGCTCTCGCCACTGCACTCCCCTTCTGCTCCTGCATCCCCAACGCCACCGCGAAGAGCCACCCCATCCCGGGGTTGATTCCGTGGTAGGCACCGAGGAGCAGCATCAGCCACAACGCTGTTGAGCCCATTTCCGTATGTGTCATTTTGCCTGCGCCTCTGAGTAGCAGTAAGAGTCAGATGAGGCATCGCCGCCTTCCAGCCGCACCTGGTGCGCTCGCAGCCCGTCGAACTCGACGAAGAACTTTTCATCGAGCTTCATTCCGCCCTTCTGATCCACGTCAAGCTTTACCATCCAACTCCTTAACCCATCGGGATAGATTTGCTCGTCCCACGGGGAGTAGAGCGAGTTGGTGAAATAGACGCGCTTGCCGTCGCGACTGATCTCGACCATCTGCGGGCCACCGTTGAGCGCTTTGTTGGGCTTGTTCGGGTGAGCCGCGCGGCGCACGATGCCGCCGAGGTGGACCGAGCCCGTCTTCTTCGGATTGGTGGGGTCGGAGACATCGTACTGAATGAACTCCCCGGTCCCCCAGCACGAAACATAGAGGAAGCGGTCGTCGAGCGACAGGTTGATGTCAGTTACGAGCGGCGGCACCGCCTTGAAGCCCTTTAGCAATGGAGGTAGCTTTTCCGGATCGGCCGGCTCGGCGGGGATTTCAATCACCTTGCGGACCGCCCATTTACCGTTCTTACCGGCGTCCTCGCGATACCACATCCAGATCGAGGAAGAAAGGTCCTTGAGCGAAATGCCCACACTGACGAAACCGTACGTCTTATTGGGATCGTGAGAGGGCCGCAGCTCGAGCACCCATTGTTGCTCCGCGCCCAGGTCGATTTCTTGCAAATGACGGCCCTTGTCCAAGTCCAAGATATGAATCTTGTGACCGTACTTGCCGGCTAGCAGCAACTCCGGGTTGACGCCGTCTTTCACCATGTTCGGCGTACCCCATTCGGAGGTGATCATCGTGTCGTGTCCCAGGTGCCACCAGAAGTCGTATGCCAGTTGCTGCGGGCCGCGATCCTGTTCCCACTGGCCCTTCAGTTCAAACGTGTTCGCGTCCATCAGGAATATGCCACCGGGGCCGTCTCCGCTGGCCGATCCTAGTGCGCTTCCATAGATGCCGTCTGGTCCGCAATGAATTGTATGGGGCGCAGTGTAGCCGGTTTTCTGGATGAACTCTTCGGGCTCGATTACCTTCACGATCTTCGGCTGCTTGGGATTCGGCTTCGTATCCAGGATGTAAATCCGGGATGACCCGATACCGGGTACGATCAGGTAGCGACGCTCCATGTGGGGATGCGGAGCCTGTGGGCAAAGGCACGCGCTGCAGGCATTCCAGCCGAAGTGATGCAGCTCATTATCGCCGCGTGGAAAATCCGTTTGCCCGACGAGCCGGCCATAGTCGGTGGAATTCGGATCAAGGTCAATGACGCCCATGGCGTCGTGCTTGCCATTCTCGCCCGCATTGAGCAGCGCGACGTAAGCGAGGCGCTCTGGCCGGGCCTGCATCGCCAAGCCCGGAGAGGGGTAAAAGGTTGGATCCGGACGCATTAGAGCCATATTTGTATCTCCTTATTGTTCGAGGATTCGCAGAGAAGACCCATAACTCAGGCCTTCACAGCGATCACTTCCAAATACTCGGCTGAGACCACCGTGAGCTCATCCCCACCGCGATTGTGTGTGGACCACAACTCTTCTAATTCTTCGCGGAGCTTGCGCGCGGGAGTTTCATCCAACGACGCGAACGCGCGATTGGTGGGCCCATAGTATTGACGAAAGAGCTCCACCACTTCCGCCGGCGGGAACGGGTAGGTGAAGCTATAGTCGCGCCGCGTCATCTTGAGGTCAGAAACGCCGTGACCCAGCCTAGCTCGCACCACAGTCTCATCGCCCCACAACACTGGAGCCGGCATGCCTGACGGAGCGATGAACTTGGCAAAGGTTTTGAACATTTGTCCAATGAAACCTTCGGGCGTCCAATTTCCCATGGCAATGGTGCCTCCGGGACTGCACACCCGCAGCAGCTCGCGGGCCACGAGTTCCGGCCGCGGTGCAAACATCGCTCCGACCAGGCTGGTTACGACGTCGAAGCTGGCGTCTTCAAATGGGAGGTTCTCGGCGTCGCCTTCTATGAAACGAGCCCTGAGACCTTCCGCCTTGGCGCGCGCCTGCGCACGCTGCACGAGGTTCGGCGCGATGTCCACGCCGGTGACGTTCACTCCATCCCGCGCCGCCCATAGCGCGACCTGGCCCGAGCCGCAAGCCACATCGAGCAGCTGGCATCCAGCCGGAACATCGAGGTGTTCGTAAAAAATGCGCGCGCCTTGCTCCATATAGCGCGAGAAGCGGTCATAGTCTCCGGCCATCCAGGTTTCTTTTAACTGGGCCTTCAGACTGCCGATTTCCGGTGTAGTTGTGATGGTGTTCATGTTTCCTCCAGTGTTTCTTTATTCACCTGCTACAAGGGCACGGATCGCGCCGATCGTCGTGGCCTGCGCGCCAATGTCCCATCCATCGCTAAGAACGTCTTTGAGGTCGACCCAGGCAACGGTGCACATGTCCCTTCCCTCGATCGACACGGTGGCATCAGTGAGGTTACTGGTGATCTCCGTCTTTCGGGTCAGCGTGCAACCTTCTTCGTTCACCTTCACTTGAATCACGGCCATGGTTGCTTCCTCGCATTCGGACATTGAGCGACGGTTTGGTCTTTCCGTCGCGGTTGACTCTTTCCCCACTGTGGAGCAAGGTCCTGTATCGGTCTTGTCCCCGCGTCCGGCATTCAGGCTCACAGCCGCCCGTAAACTTTGAGTGGCAATGTGCCATACTGGCTGTTCAGCCCTTCGGGGTGATCTTGGCAGCAAAGGACTGCGCCACTATTTTTCCGTTCCGCACGACGAATGTGTCGGTAGCGGCTTCGTACGAATTGTCTGCGGTTTCTGCACTCCACAAGATGTAAGCGTAATCACCCTCAGCAGATTGCTCCCGCATCGAAAACGTGGCGCCAGGCTTGGCAAACTCCGAAAGGAAAGCCTGGAAAAAGGGCTTGATCTCGCCCAGGCCTTTGAGCGGCCGGCCAGGTGTAAACAACACGGCGTCCGATGAATAATCAGCGAGTACGCCATCGAGATCGTTCTCGCGAAAGCTCTTGATGTGTTGATCGACAACATCGTTTGTCGTCGGCATTTGTTATCTCCTCCTGCTTTTGAATTTGATTTGAAGCGCTTTTCGCATCTGCGAACGCTTCAACGAGCTAACTATGCGTCACTATCGCGGGCCATACTTACCTGCGCGTCCGGCTTTCTTGCTCACGGCAGAGTTGCCGTATGATAGTTTGCTCAGGAGTCCGGAGAGGTTTGCTGGGAGTCCCGCGGGAGGACGTATGGATGTGCTTTCTGAAGTGCTGAAGGTGGTGAAGCTCCAGGGGGCCATGTTCTACAACGGAGAATTTTCCTCCCCGTGGAGTTTTTGCTCGCCGCCCTCGCACACGGTCGCACCCTACGTAGCACCAGCGGCGGGGCACGTGATCATTTATCACCTTTTGACGGAAGGGCGCGCCTCTGCCCGGCTCGTGGATGGCGAACGCATCATTCTTGATGCCGGCGACATCGTGATCTTTCCCCATGGCGACGCGCACTTCCTCGAAAACGGCCCGCCGACTAAGGCTGTCGACATGGTGAAGGAACTAGGCCGAATTTTTTCCCAGGGGTTAAAGCTGTCGCGCCAGGGTGGCGGAGGGGAGATTACGAAATTCGTCTGTGGCTTCATGGCGTGCGAGCCACGGCTGAGCAAGATTTTTCTTAGCGGTTTGCCGCCGCTCTTCAAAGTCAGCATTCGTAACGATGCCTCAGGCAGATGGCTGGAGAACTCGATACGCTATTCGGTGAATGATGCCGACGCTTCTCGCGCCGGCGGAGAAGCGGTCTTGGCCAAACTGTCGGAGGTCTTGTTTGTTGAAACACTGCGGACCTATATCGCGCAACTTCCAGCTGAGCAAACCGGTTGGCTGGCTGGCGCCCGCGATTCGGAGGTCGGAAAGACTCTGGCGCTAATGCACCGTAATCCTGCCCATCCGTGGACCATTGCTTCCCTGGCAAAAGAAGCAGGGCTGTCACGCTCAGTGCTGGCGGAGCGCTTCCGTCATTACCTCAACGAGCCTCCAATGGCCTACCTCACGCGCTGGCGACTTCAGTTGGGAGCGCAGATGCTTGCTTCGACCAGTTATTCGGTGGCGCAGATCGCCGCCGAAGTGGGGTACGAATCGGAAGCTGCTTTCAACCGGGCTTTCAAACGCGAGTTCACAGTTCCTCCGGCGCGTTTTCGCAGTCAGTCGAGGTCTGCTGAGGCGACGCTGCCCGGCAAGAGAACTCCAGGCTAAGTGAATAGATGGCCAGGAAAACAATGGTCAGCCCTGGCAGACGATTCTCGAGGGCCGTTTTGCGCTTGTCATTGCGGAGCCATGCATGCCGATTACCCACGCGTGCCGCTTGGCGTTGATTTCGGAACTGGCAATGACGGGGCGGCTACCGGCGCGACTGTCACCGGAATGCCAAGAAGCGATATCGCATGTATGTTGATATCAAGATATTTGGGCAGACTCGCTGCCTGGAGGAAAAACATGCACGGAAAGAGGGTTGGCGCAATCGCGGCAAGCAGTTTTGCCTTGGCGGTGATGCTTGGCGCGGCGTGGCACGCGACAGCACAGGATGCGAGGGCACTTTATCCGAGCATGGCTCCTCTTGATCAATACCTGATGGAGGATCGGGGTTCTGAAATCGCACTGGCGCGGAGTGCGGCGCCGGAGTCCATCTCGCGCGATGCTGAGGTCTTGGTTCTTGGACGTCACGGTTACGAAACTGCGATTCAAGGGAAGAACGGTTTCGTGTGCATCGTGGAACGTTCCTGGACTGCTCCAATCGATGACCCGGGATTTTGGAATCCTAAGCTACGTGCTCCAATCTGCTTTAATGCGGCGGCCGCACGTTCCTACCTTCCTCGCACAATCAAGAAGACCGACTTGATACTGGCTGGACGCACGAAAGCGCAGATGATGGAAGCCATAGTCGCCGGCATCGACAAAAAAGAATTGCCGCCTATGGAACCCGGGGCTATGTGCTACATGCTGTCGAAGCACGGATACTTGAGCGATCGCGACGGGCACTGGCATCCTCACCTCATGTTTTTCTTTTCGCAAACGGACTCTGCAGCATGGGGAGCGGATCTGCCGGATTCTCCTGTCATTGCTTTCAACGACGCCTGGGAGCACCTGACTACATTCCTGGTTCCGGTACGACAGTGGTCGGATGGAACGGCTGATCTACCAGTTAGAACGAAATTGGTGAAATAAATCAGCATGAGTTTGACGAGGCAAACCAACACAGGTCACAGGACGTCCAGCCAAGGTGTGATTGGTGAAGTAACCCCTGATTCCCGGAAAGTGATGCGCCAGCGATGCTACCGATTCCTGACGTAGCCGTTCTGGGGCTGGATCCTCATCTCGATCTCGCCGTTCTACGCGCAGAGAACATCCGTCAGGCACGTGTGGCTATTTTGACGTGAGTAGCGGAGTGTCGCGCAGGCCGTTCTATTCAAAGGCCCGCAGCTAACGCTTATCGCTTGACAGTAATCCAGCGTTCGACGCTCTGGCGGAAGCTGTATCGCGTGCTTTCGGCCGGTATTGGTGACCAACGTCCAAAAAGGCGAGAGATTTACGTTCGTCTTCACTGATTTCCGGACTCCGCCCACGATTCGGCCGGCTTAGCGGACACCTTGACGCCAGGTGTGCATCGTACGAGTCAGGTGTTTAGCCGTGGAAACAAAGCAATGAACAACTCAGAAAAGGCCCCCAACGGTTCGAAACGTTGAGGGCGAAGATAGCAAATGGATTTTGGTGTTTAGATCATGGCAACGGCGGAACGAATTTCGTTCTCTGATCCTTTGATGGAGAGCAGACTTGGCTTGAAGTACTTGGCGTGGCCGACCCATCCAGTACATTTCCTCTGGAGTCATTGGGCCCTTGTCCAACGCGTCAAGCGCGGCAATCAGATCAGAGACTGATCTTGGTCCCGTCAGGCAGAGATCAGCCGCCTGGTTCGTCAAATTGACGTGGGCCTGCGGGTTTTCGTTTGCGATAACTCGGCATTTCACGGGGAATACAACGTGAAACAACGTTTCCGAATCGACGCGAATCCAGTAACAGGACTCGAGTCTACAACCCTCCGCTTAACACTCGGGCATCCCGCATGCCGCCTGTTGATTCTAAAAGGACTTACAACCGCCCGAAGCCATCAAAACCGCTATGCCTGTGGTGTTTAGCTGACCATTTAGCTGACAGTTTCGCGGCCACGCAGCCTGATTAAGCCACTGACGTTCTGGTAAACCGTTGCACTTGCGCTTGAACGGCGGCAATTCAGCCGGATGGGAATAAGCTGCGCGTGTGCTAGGAGATTTATCTGTGCACAGAGCCGAGACCATCGCCATGCCAATCGAAAACAATGTGAAAGACGCCGGTATTCCCCCGGATCAGTGGAAATGAATCGGCGCCTCGTTCAACCCGTGCAATCAACCGTGACAGCGCCTGTGCTGCTTTGAGTGGCAACGGACTCCCCTGTTTTGAGACAGAATAGTGGCGAACCATACGAGAACCTGTCTCGGTCTGCCCGGCTGAGATTCTATAGCCGAGAGACGTGTGGGAGACATGAATTAAGTTCGCATCTTGGCTCGGGTCCGTAAGAAGGCTCACTTGCTCGGAAACGAGCTTTACATGATCGAGCGCGCTTATGATTTCCTTGACGTGGCACGGATGCAGCAGTTCGAATTTGCGCGAGCGGTCGAAGTATCTCCAGAAGCTGACGAGGAGCAGCGAAGCACCCAGTGCAATAGCAGCAGCCCAGTGCCATATCGCGACAGGCAGGATGCGCTTCCATTCGGAGGCAACCACCGCGATCGCCAGCAGCAGCGAGATCCATTGCGCCTGGGAAAAACCCCACAGGTACGGACGAGCAGTATCGCCCCTTGCAAATTCGAGCCAGAAGCGGCCGATACCATACGCAACCACATAGAGCACCAACACGGTTCCCGGCGGGTATCCCAAAAGCACCAGCGCGATGCCGAAGGCCACAACGAACAGAACAAAAATGGATTCGATCGCCTGGATAGGAAAGAGGCGCACACCGACGAGGTAAGCAGGGAAACCAGCCGCCGCGTGGTCGTCGCCATAACAGACACCCCAGACGCACGGACGCCCATGGCAACAGCCAACCATCAGGCATCCCACGCGTCCGCAAGCCAGGAATAGGCCGATTCCGAGGATGGCAACGTCGAGATAGGGAAGAAGCGGCTGATGGGTCAGGCGGAGGAACAACGCGATCAGGGCCATGACTGCAATTTCGTGATGGTAGTAGATGATCTGCTCTTCGCCGGTAATAATCTTTGTAGCCATTACGAGGCCGAAGAAGGTTATCACCACAACAGCCGTCATGCCCAGAAGGACCAGTTGCGATAAATGCAGATGTCGGATGAGCAGCGACGACTGCACGAAGGCGAGAAGCAGGCCGGTGTAGCCGCAGAACTGGAAAACAGGAAGCGGCCACTTGAGTAGCCACAGCTGCCGATGGGTGACTCGGTACCAATTGGAGTTCAGGAATGAACGCATATCGACTACCGAAAGTTGCAACGTGAACTAGAGCTCCGGACTCGGGATATCAACTACCATCTCGATTCTGCTCTCAACATCCAGCTGTAATGGGAGTTCGTGCCGGTCAGGCGCAAACCTGCCACCGAGTATCTTTCCGTTCTCTGTAGTAACGTCGGCTAGCTTTTCACTTTCGGGATTGATTCCGAACCAAGCGTAAACAGTCTCGGTGCCGATCATCAGGTTATTGACAACGAGAACGTGGACAGAAGCATTGCCCGACGGTTCCCGGTTCCACAAAGATAAAGCGAGGCGATGGATCTTGATCGCCGCACGTGGGGGCAGCAACAGAGTCAGGAAACTTTGGGTTCCATGAAAATGTCCAATCACAACGCGCCCTGCCCCAATGAGCTCCAGGACCTCTACGCCGTTGACCGTTGCCGATTCTACTTCCCAAGGTGAATCGAGTTGGTCGCGGATAAGAAGCCAGTGCGATGCAGCATCAGGATTCGTAATTTCGACGTCGAATAGCACATGGGCGAGCGGCGGTCGCCCAAGCTGGGTTGCAACGCTCCTGAAACCAATTGAGATTGGCGAGGGTGAAGTCAGTTAACACTTCCTTGGTAAATCGTGATCGTTCGCAACCAATCGATTGCGACTCGAACCATCCGTTGCCGAAATTCTACGTTTCCTAAAGCCCTTGGACTTTGCCTACATCCAAAGTTTTTCCCGAACCTCCGATAAAACCTCCGCCGGCATCAAGCAATTCCTGCTTGGTGACTGTCTTGGGATAGCCGCCAGGATTCGCGGTACTCTTCTCCTGGTATTCGGGAGGCAGGACACCGCCATGGGCGGATCGGATGGAATCGAGCTTAGGAAGATCAGGTCCCCAGGGGTCCGCATTATAGGCTTGAAGCATCTCATTGATCATCTGATCTTCGGTGACCTCGGGGCGGTTGAGCGGGGGACCACTAGAGCTGCCTAACCCAATCCAAAGCTGTTCACCGTGGTCGCCGAGGCCCACATAAACCGCGTTTTCTCCCTGCCAGGACCCACCGGGGTGCTTCTTCAAATACATCGGATGATTCCTAAAGTAGTACCACTCGCCGATTTTTGCAGGACGATTTCCCGGCGCTTCGCCGGCGCCGGGAGCTGTTCCGGTAGTAGGAGTCAAAAGGCCTCCACCCCTGATGTTAGGAACAGGTGTTTTTCGCCCAATATGCAACCTTCGATCTTCCGGGATTTCGCGATCGGCAGCTCCGTACAGCGAGTCAAATTTGGCATCGCCGATTGCGCGACGTATCGAGTCCATTTCACATGCGATTACCGTGGTTTCGCATTCCGCGATGGTGAGGCCGGAAAGCCACTTCTTGAGGGCAGCTGATGCACTTTTCTTAGGCTTGAGGAGCCAGTCCTTGTTGCCTGGCAGTTGATCGAAGTACGTGGGATCAGCAAACCCCCTCATATAGTCGTCCTTCCAAAGGGCTGGACACTCATTTTTAAAATTTATTGAATAATGGATTCCCTCCGTACAGGAATAAGGTTGCTTGTTAGCTCGAGTCATGCATTCCGCCACATTCTGGCCCATTGCCTGGGCAGTGCAGGCAATCTCAGGCTCCGTCTTGGGCGCCGGCGTATCGTCGCTCTTACTCTTACAGGCTTGCAGCCGCAGTCCCGAGCGCAAACGCGGCATTGCGTTCTTCCCAACCTCCAACAATCCCTTCTTCGCCCCAGCCCAGGCTGAGACAACGGCACTTACCGCCGAGCGGTCTGCATCCTCCTCCAGTTGACTGCTGCTTCCTCCGGTACTCTTCTGAGCCGGCACTGTCGACGCTTGGCCTCCGTCCTGTTGCACCACGTGCGCCAGCTCGTGTGCGATCAGCGCATCGCCGATGAGCGTGCCCGGCTTGTACTCGCCGGTGGCGAATGCAACGTCATCGCCCACCGTGAAGGCACGGGCATTCAGTTGCGATGACAGGCTCGATGCCGAGGCATCGTCGTGCACCCGCACCGACGAGAAGTCGCGGCCGAATGCCGACCCCATCCGTTCGCTTACTGCAGTGTCAAGCGCCCGTCCATGCCCGAGTTGGGCGCGCACGCTCTCCGCATCCGTGGCAGGAGCCGATGCTCCTTCGCGCTCTTTGAATTGCACCCCGCCGCCACCCGAGCTCGTTTGCGGCGCGCCGGTTTCAGAACCTGCACCTTTCGCGGCTGCGGCGCCGCCCGCTTCGGATGGCATCATTCCAACGCCCGGTGGGACCCCGGTCACTTCTCCTGTCTTGGCCCAGGTGGCGACTGCCTGCCGTACCCGCTGGCGAACCTGCACGATGTAATCCCGCGCGCTAGTTGCCCCCGCTGCTTCGGGCGCGTACTTGATCAGCGCCTGCTCGATGTGGCTGCTGCTCTGGCCGCGATAGAAGGCGAGCCACTTCTCGATGTACGGGCAGCTCTTGGTCGAGCGTCCGACGACTGCCAGTTCAGCATCGGCGGTGGCACAGACATCGGCTTGCAGTAGATCGAAGAAGGCCGACTTCTTCATCTGGCCGGGTGCGAACGACTTGGCGTCATCTTCAACAATCAAGGGACCGGGACGACGCATGCCGGGAGACTGAGGGGCAGCAGCGGCGGCCCCTGGGGGCGCAGGACCATTGCCGGTTGTTGCATCAGCCAGCGCCCGCTGCAACGAGAGTGGGAACGAGCCTAGAGCCGGAGTCGCAACACTGCGGTGAATCAGATCTTCTTCCTGATCGCCGGCGCATTTGGAGCAGGGTGCGCCGCCGGAGCAGGCGCATTTGCGTTGTAGAACGGGCACCCGCTGAGCCGAGACGATATGGTCGGCCACGCGGTCGGCTTCCTGCTCGTCGGAATCCCCGGGCTGGCTGACCCGAAGCTTTGTCTGGATCAGCCCTGACTCGAGCAGACGAAGCATCGCCTGGTTGCCAAGCTCTCGTTGCAAGCCGAAAAGAGGATTGCTTTCGCGCTGTGCTTCTGCATTCGGGAGGCGTGCCGGGATCTCAGCCGGCGTCTTGCTTGTCGATGCTGCATGGGCATGTTCTTTCGACATAATTGCCAGTGACCACCTGAAAAGCTAACCAGTTCACAATTTCAATGCGCTAGTGCGTGCCTCGTTCGCCCGGGTCGTCGGTGACTGCCTTCACGACGACATAGCCGGCCGCCCGCAGATTCGCCAGATATGCCTCCAGACTTTCCGAACGATCAAGAATTTCGCGCAACCGCTGCTCATGCTCCGGCACAAAAGCCGTTGCTGAAAGGAACGGATGCCTGGCGAGCGGAGCGCCTGGCGGGGGAGGAGGAGCCACGTTGCTCACCAAGAGTCCAGGGGTGTCTACGATTTCCAGGACGCGTTGCTTCTCCCAATAAACCAGGTAGCGATCTGAGGCTTTATCAGGCATCAAGACCTCTAGCGGAAAATCTTACCCAGGAAAGTGTGCAGACCCGGATCGTTGGTCTTCAGCCACTCGCGGGTGTACATGTCCTTGTCTGCATCACTATAGGGATGACCGAAGTAAGCAGCCACTCCCTGAGCAAAGTATTCCTCGATGTTGCTCTTCGTATAATCTGCCGGCGCCAGCCATGGGCCTCCCGCTTTTGTCCGTTCGTCGAAGAGTTTGCGCAGTTCGGTGTTCTGCTCCCCTGTCAAAGCGTATTGCTCGACGATGTGACCAGTTTCGTGCCCGGCGACAAACCCTTGTGCATAGCCGGATGGGTGACCTGCCACAGGGACCAATTGCTCCTCGGCGATGGCATAGCGAATGGTGTTTCCCACTTTCTCACCACCAGCGCCTCGCAGGTCGTCATAGAGCCTTCCGTCAAATGTGCGGACACCTTTCAGGTGAGTGTATTCAGGGAGGTCAGTAAGCTTCTTGTTAGCTGGAATCACATGCAATTCGACTGACACCTTGCCCAAAGCACTGACGTTCGGAGCCTTCAACCCCTCCAATATCTCGGTCATGCGCTGTCGCGCCACTTCCACCGTTGAGTCAGATACTCCATGGCCGACAACCGTGAAGGATGGACCGTCACTACTGCTCTTACACGCTTGCAGCCGCAATCCCGAGCGCAGAAGCGGCATTGCGTTTTTGCCAACTTCCAGCAATCCCTTCTTCGCCCCAGCCCAGCCTGAAACGACGGCTCCCACGGCCGACCGGTCTGCGTCCTCTTCCAGTTGGGTGCTTTCTTCGATGCTCTTTTGCATGGGCAGGCTTGACTGTTGTCCACCGTCCTGTTGCACTACGTGCGCCAGTTCGTGTGCGATCAGCGCATCGCCCACAAGCGTGCCCGGCTTGTACTCGCCGGTGGCGAATGCAACGTCATCGCCTAGCGTGAAGGCCCGCGCATTCAGTTGCGAAGACAGGCTCGATGCCGAGGTATCGTCGTGCACCCGGACGGACGAGAAGTCGCGCCCGAATGCCGCTCCCATCCGGTCCCGTACTGCGGGGTCAAGCGCTCGCCCATGCCCCAGTTGGGCGCGCACGCTCTCCGCATCCGTGGCGGGAGCCGATGCTCCTTCGCGCTCTTTGAATTGCACCCCGCCGCCACCCGAGCTCGTTTGCGGCGCGCCAGAACCCGCGCCTTTTGCCCCCGCGGCGGGCCCTGCTGCGGAAGGCATCAATCCAACGCCTTCCGGGACACCGGTCACCTGTCCGGTCTTGGCCCAAGTGGCGACTGCCTGCCGAACTCGCTGGCGAACCTGCACGATGTAATCCCGGGCCGTCGTTGCCCCCGCCGCCTCCGGAGCGTACTTGATCAGGGCCTGCTCGATGTGGCTGCTGCTCTGGCCCCGATAGAACGCCAGCCAGTTCTCGATGTACGGGCAACTCTTGCTGGAGCGTCCGACGGCTGCCAGTTCAGCATCGGCGGTGGCACAGACATCGGCTTGCAGCAGATCCAAGAAGGCTGACTTCTTCATCTGGCCGGGTGCGAGGGAAGGAGCGTCGTCTTCGACAATCAGCGATTGCGGGCGATGCAGATCGGTAGACACAGTAGGAGCCGTACCAGCAGCTCCGGCCGCGTCGCCAGGTTGGTTGGCGAGCTTGGCCTGGATCGCGCCAGATGCCAGGAGGCGAACCACTGCCTGGTTGCCGATGGTTTGCTGAAGGTTCGCGACGGCATTCTGGGGCGATCCCGACCGCTCTTTTGGACTTGCACGCGCACGGGACCTGTCTTTGTCCTTTTCCGGCGACGCTCGTCCCTGTTCCTGCTCTTTCATCGCTTATCCGATCGCCATGCATTCAGCTCGGCGTGGTTTTGCTTGCCGCCTTTTTTGTCTTTGATACGGATTTCGCAGGTGATGGCGTTGCCGCTACTCTGGCCTCGGTTGGTGCATTTCCAGCCTCCTGGATCGCTTGTATCTTTCCTTGCTCGCTTAGTTGCTCCCCGGCGGTGGAACTACTGGTGCCAGCACCCGATGCGGAGCCCGTAGGTGCCGGTACGTTGACTGCCTGAGGAACAATGCCGGCACTGCAGTCGGGATTTACCACCGTAAGTGTGTAATTTCCCGGGGTGGCGTTAGCTGCTGCGGTCACCGGGAGATCGATGGATGTGCCGGGCGCGGCTCCCTGGGTTGAGGTAGCGCTTCCAGCGGTAACGCCGGCTCCCGGTCCAAAGCTGTACTGAGCGTTGACATTCAGGCCCGTTCCCGTGACGGTGAGCGTAACTGATTTTCCCTGCGCTATCGAAACAGGTTGACCCGAGACCGCGAGGTTGCTCAGCGCAGCGGTAGATTGCCACCAGAAGTTGCACAGAGACAGAACTTGCCGACGGCAGGAGACGTTGTCGATCTGCTGGATCGCTCCGGAACCGTCCGGACTCAACGTAACTTGCGCCAAGCAAACCCATGGGCCACAAGAACAATCAGGACACGCCGGGACAGGTCCCTTGGTGAGAGAGTCGCCGCTCGGCGGGGGCTGCACACTTTCGTCGCACGCATTGCACTTAGGGCAATTCGTCAAAACTCCGATCTCGTAACCGTCGTGCAAGCGAGAGTACTCGCAACTCGAATCATCGCAACCACAACCGATTGGCTGAACCCGAACCGGGCGCATCATGCACTGCTTGTACTTGACCGCGATGAAGAGCGTGTTCGTCGTGGATGGCGGTGTAAACACCTGGCTGCACCAGGGATCGGGAGCGTCGATGCAAGGTTCCCCCGTGACCCCGGACACGCCTGCCGTGCGCAAATCAACCGTGCGGACGCAGTCTAGGATGATTTCGTCGCCGTACGGGCCGAGCACGTAGCCTTTCTGCACCTGTACCTGCCAGGCGTTGAACGAGACGGTGCCGTCAGCGTTCGTAGTAGTCGCCGGACACACCAAGCCTCCGCACACCACGCCCCAGCCGTGCAGCAGGCGGTTGTGCCGCCGCATACGATCGCGGAAGTAATTCTGCTCGAGCGTCAGGTCGTCCGGCGTGATCAACTGGCGCGGATAGTAACGAGGGAGTTCCGCGATGGTGCTATCGCAAGGACTGGCTGTTCCGCCACAACAATTCGTTTTCGTGTTCATCGTTCCTCTCCTTCGTCGCCGTTACTTTCCGCCTTGCAGTTGGGGTTGCCCCTGGTTCAACAGCGCCAGCAGTAGTTCGTAAAGCATGTCGGCGGTGTAAACCAGTGGACGAACCGCGATGTCAAAGCTGTTCTGGGAGTAGGTTTGCCCCAGCGGGGGGATCTGGACGTTGGCCAAAGGTATGCAGCAATCGCTGCTGGGGCTGATACATGGCATGTTCGCAACATAGGTCGCCAACATGGAGTAATTCAGAGCTCCGCCGGAGACGACACTCTGCAGCGGCGAGCTGGTCGGGGCCGGGCAGAGCTTACCGTCGCAGAGCTTGAGGCAGTATTTTTCGCGAATCGATCCCGGGGTACACACAGCTTGGGTGTCGCAATCTCCGCCGAGCGCGGGAGAAGGATCGGTCGCGCACTCGTGGTAACAGATGCAAAGGTGTTTGTAGACGCCAGTCTCGTTGCAGTCATTCGTGGGCGGAGTTGGAGCAAGCGCCGGATTCGGTCCCATAGAAGCAGCCGCCCCTGTGGCCGTGGAGGCGGAAGCCGCTCCCTGAGCGGAGCCAGCACCCTGAGGAGCCGGGGCCAGCGGCGGGGGCAGGGGATATGGGTCGGACGGCTGGCAAACCATGATCTCTCTTCCGCACTTATCGATCGCCATACCCGGCGAGACCACCACACTTTGCCCATCCGGACCAAGCTTGACGTTCAAGCCGCACACAACTCCGTACCCTGAGACGAGCCGGTTCAGGAGCCAGCGTTTGTCATTCATGTAGCTCTGTTCCATCTCGAAATGGAACACGTCGAGCAGCTTGCCGTAGAAATAGCGGTTGCGTACGGGAGGGCACGCTATAGCGCCAGGTGCGGATTGACAATTGTTAGCCATGTTTCGTTCTCCTCGTCTTCAAGCCAAACGGGTGGTGACCCCCAAACTACTGTCTGCTGCTAACAAGCTCGGAGCGACTCCGGCGAGCGTTGTATCCTTGCCCAGAACTTGGCCCGTCCCCAATGCCAGGCTGCGCGGCGGACCTCCTACGACCGTGTCAATGCCTAATCGGTTTTGAAAGCCGACACGGAAATTCGGATCAATAACGCACAGGTGATAGCTCGTGTGCGCCGGCTTTTCCTGCGCGACAACCGCTTCGAGACGAGCCAATGCCTCGGGGCGCATCACCTGGCTGCGATACACCTCTACGCTGAACTGGTAAGCGACATCGGTGAACAGTGGCGTGCCAAGCTGTTCGTCTGTTATAAGGTGCGATTGATCGAGAACGGCAGAAGTACCGACGACCGCTCCTTGCGTCTGGGCGGGCGCCAGCATCGTCGTCCATCCCAACACGGAATTGTTCTCGTCAAGCGACTCCGTCCCGCTTGCAGCCGTACTTGACGCGCAGGATTGGCAGCAGCTTGCGCCGTTTGGCAAACACCACCATGCCGCCTTGAGTAGAGGCTCTTCAATGGTCGCATCCACGCCGGCGAACAGCCGAAGAGCTTCTCGCAGTCCGGCTACCGTACCGCGGTGCCCAGATAACCGGAAAATCTGCGCGATGATCTGCCGCTGTTTTTCCACGTCCCAGTTGCCGTCCAACTCCAATCCCATGCACCCGGCCAGCCACGCAAGGAAGCGCTCGGGGGTAGCTTGCGGATAGAAAAGTTTGGCCAGCGAATCAATCTCGTATTCCACTCCGGAGAAGAAGCTTTCGCACAAGGAGAGGAGTCGAGTCAGAAACTCCCCGCAATTCGCGGTGTTGCGGTAGATCGCCGGCAGGTACTGCTCGTACGCGGGATAGTCGAACTCGACTCGTAGCTGCTGGACTACCGGACTCGACGTGCCGTCTCCTGAGAACAACGCCCCGATCCAAAGATATTTGGCCTCCGCACCACCGATGTAGAGATCGGTGACGTCGAGATTCGCAGTGTAGACAATCGACTGCCACTTGGGATCGGCAAACGGATTGGCTGCATTCACGTCCACCACCGGCGGCTTCGTCAAATCGCCTGATGCGTAGGCATACAGATCCAGGTGCGCGTTTGCAGGCAGCGTTCCAGCCAACGCCTGCAGACGATGCCACACTACCGGACGGTCAGCGACCCGAAGAGGCGTCGCGGAGTCGATGTAGAGAGTACCGAGCGCGCCGTAACCCTTCTGCTCATCGAGTTTGTTCGGCGGTAGCGCGCCACCTGAATGCACCCAGAGCCCACCCTGCGCGTCGAGCAGCAAGGCGGCGACGGGACCCTGGTAGCCGATCGCCGTGCCCGCGTACTCAAAGCTGTCTCCAATGTGAAATCGCAACACACGGCTTAAAGCGTTATCGCCGACGTACAGCGACTCGCGGTCGGCTGCAATACCCATCGGTTGGGTGAGGTGGTCATCTTTCAGGACTCGTTGTTGTCCCTGGGAGTCGAGCACCGGATGGCCGTTAGCATCGAAAACATGAACCGTGGACGATAAAGTGTCGACCACCATGACCCACACTTTCCCGCCTACCTCGCGGAGTGCGATGTCTGCAGGCTGCTTGAGCGATCCGGATGCCTGAACGTTATCCCAGAACGCCGGAACCACATCCCCGATCGCGTTGAACTTCTGGACGCGCTGGTTGCCGTAGTCCACCACGTAGACATTCCCAGCAGAGTCGCTGGCCAGAGTCCAGGGACTGTTGAATTGCCCGGGCTCGGAGCCGGGTCCAGGTGCGGCAGCGGGACTTGGCTGGCCCCAGATTGCCGCAAGCTGAAATGTGTCTAGATCGAAAATCTGAATGCGGTGATTTCCGCTGTCGACCACAAGGAGAGAAGAGCGAGTAGGCGGGATCAAGAGGCCGCGCGGCTCCCTGAAGCTGGTAGGCTGGCCGCTCATTCCACCCATACACGGTGTGACGCAGACATTCTTGTCGCAGCCCAGAATGCGCTGCACCCGGTTGTCATCGGGATCGCTAAAATAGAGTGTTCCGGTGGGATCAAGAGCCAGTCCTGCCGGTCCGTCGGGTGCAGGAGCGGACTTCACCGAATCAGCGAGCATGCCCGAAAAAGAGGGTAGCGCAAAAAGCTGCAAGGCGCCGTCGTCACGCAGCTCTAGCCCGCTTCTTTTGAATCCCGGCCAGCGGCCCTCGCGATTCAAGAAGAAATAATTGTTGTTGTTGGTCTCCGCCATATAGCTCAGCTCTCGACACCCATCCATCCAACGGTCCAGGTTTGAACCGCATTCGAGTCGTCAAACACGCCCCCGCCGATCGCAGCCACGACCGGAAAAATCTGAATGGTGAAACTCTGCGGTGTCGACAGGTCGGAAGGGATACTAATCAGGGCATCTGCGACAAAGGTCTCTTGCCCTGCTGCCGCGCTAGTTATGGGAAATATTCTTTGTCCCACCAGGCGAGCTATGTAAAAGGGCGTGGACTGAAATCCTCCGGCCGACGTGTTAACGGTTCCCTGGTACATGTCGGTACCGAAAGGCACAACGATCGCATTGTTTCCGGGGGAGGGCATGCCAAGATTTTGCCGGGTCCAACCGGGATTTTGCTCGACGCCACAAGCTATTCGAGGCTGTTTGGATGGTCGTGCGTTTCGCCGCGGAACGGTCGACACCGGTTGTTTCAACTGGCAATTGAAGATTTCCACCTGTGCCAGCACGAGGAACAATCCGCTCTTGATGCGCGTCTTCAGTCGCGAGTCGACGGGCTGACGATTCGTCGGGTCGTCACTGAGTTGGACCCAACAGAAGACAGGCTCCTCTCGCAACCGGATGACGCCTGTCGGCAGGCAGATTCCCGCCCGGGTTTCGGAAGGTTTCAGTTCGCTGTCATCGGGATAGGAAACCGTCAGGTCGTAGAAAACCGATCCGCCGGAGCCGTTGTCCGCGACTGGAGGAATTGGAAGAACCTGGGTCTCCGTCAGGATGATTTCGCGACCGCAAGAGTCAATCGCGTAGCCTGGAGCAATCGTTACTTGACGGTCACCGACGTTGCCAAGGACCTGGAAACCACTTCCGACTCCGGCCTGGTGAAGGCTTTGATTGTGAAGCCAGCGCATCTCGCGATTGAACGCCTCAAGCGCTTGGAGGTCGGAGGCGAACAAGCGTTCGCCATTGAAAAACTGAATGCGCTCCAGGAATTGGGTTGAACCGATAATCGACATGTTGCCATCCTCGATCAAAAATTCCGCGACGAAGCTGAAGCCTGGTTCTCCGCGTTTGTGCTTGCTTGCTGCGAGCAACAGGAAGAAAGCGTGTCCAGCATCTGACAGCCAATCCAACTGACATAGAGTTCCTGGCGTTGGGCGAACAAGGAGAAACCCAACGGATCGCTGACAAAAGCAAATCCGGCTGCCGGGGCTGACGCTCCCGTGTTCTCCTCAAAAGCGAGTTCGATGACGGAAAACTGGGGGATCTGAAGCCACAGACGGAAAGTGAAACCGGTAATGGATTCGTCGGCGATGCTGGGAAAAACCGCTGACACAATTTGCTGTAATTGTGGATTCCACAATGACCCTTGAAGGGAAGCGAAATAGCAGGGCACGCGCGTGAATCCTGCCGCCGAGGTATCGATCTGGGTCTGTACCCCGATAGGAGTGGGCAGCATACGTTCAGTGTCATCAAAGAAAAATCCCGCGTCCCACGGTTCCCATGGCGTGTTGCCGGGAATGGTGGTGCCGCTTGCGAGTAATGGACGAGCTAGCGGTTGCGCTGCATTCACAATGTAAGAAGGATCCGGCCCCTTGAATCGCCCCCCGCTGTAAAAGACAGCGCAGACGGAGACGCCGTCTGATGGCTTCAGATTCTTATTGAGCTTCCATACAAACTCCGCAGTGCCGGTGCCAACGCACCCTGTGCCTGTCCAGCAGACTTCAGAAATTTCATCGGGCCGCAAGCAGCGTGATGTCGGCTTGTAGCGCATCAGCAGACTCGCTAGCCCGGTCAGGTTTTCAGGAACCTTTGACGGCAGGGGAACTGTCAGGGTCTTTTCCAGAATCAGTTCCCTGCCGAAGACGTCATATGCGACCCCGGGAGAAACGGACACTATCTTGGGAGAATTTGAGGGAAGCAGTGAGCAGGTCAGGCCTTCCGCTACTCCGTAAGCGTTGTGCAGCGCGCGGTTGTGCCACCAGCGCCGTTGCGCTTCCGCCGCTTCGATGTCGAGGAAATCCTGCGACTTCAGCATCTGGCCTTGCCAGTACCGGACCCGCTCCAACTTCTGCTTTTCTGGTATAGCCATCTGTTGTCCTTACCTCAGAAAACCGTTATCTGGTGTTTGCCCGCTGCCACCAGCCAGGTCGGGCCGAGGCACACATTCCCGCATTGCGGTTGCCCGCCCTCGGCAAGCAGGGCCAGTGAAATGACGTAATCCACGCCCGGCACTTCATCGATCACTTTCATAATTTCCGAGCGGTAGACGTCGCGGCCAAAGGGCCATCCCGTTCCGTTGGGTCCACCGATCAACGGATCGAGGAAGTTATTCAGCGCGGTAACAATCGCTTGCTGCAGGCTCGTCGGGCTAGTTCCGGTTGTTGATTGCACGCTGGCTTGAACTGCCACATCCACGTAAGTCGGCGCGACGGCCTCGACGCGAGTGCCAATGACGCGCCGCGGGCGCAGGAAAGCTTTGACCGCGCCCAACAGCCCGGGACTGGGCATGGGCTTATCCTGCGGCAGATACGGCAGAACGACGACCGTAATCATTCCGGGGGCCTGGTAGCAGGGGAAACTGGGATGCATGTTGGCAATGGCGGTCACTCGCGCAATGCGCGTGCCCGGCGTGCTGGCTGCCAATTGCTCGTAATCGGCGAGCGTGACCGCTCGTCCGCTGCTTTCGACCAGCCGATCTGCCTCCCCTGCGGCCTGCGAGATGGTTTCGGCTGCCGCTCCGCCCCACGCGGGCAATGCGTTCGTCACCGCAGCCAACTCGCCCTTTAGTTGGGTCCATCCATCGGAGACGCCAGCGGGGTAGTTGTAAAGAAGTGCCCGGTTATGCGCCGAGTCCGCGAGTTGATTGATTTGTCCGGCAGCAAGATTGCCAGCTTTGGCTCGGGTAATCAGATCGACGGCAAAGATCTGGCATCCCCGTGGCGGTACTCGTCCCTTTTCACCGTTGCCAAACGTGATGATGCCGGAGGTGGCATCGAGAACGGCGTGAAAATCTTTCCGGGTGGATGCGTCGAAGTCTGGGCGCAGTATCCATGTGTACCACGCATCGTTCTCCAACGTGTGAACCTGCACACTCGAAGTTTCCACCGGGGAATCCGGCAGGGTTGCCCGCTGGCAGGGAAGATCGTTGCCATACCCCAGGAAACCAGCCTCGATACAGAGTGCCCCCAGCGACTTCGGCGCCGGCGCCCTAAAGCCGAGTACCCGGAACTGAGGATCGGTCGCCAAGGCTACTCCGAACGTCAGCTGCGCGATGCGCATCTGCGAGTCCAGTGTCAGGCGCAGGTTGGACATATCCCCCGGCTTGGGTGGGCCTTGAGGGCCATACGCGATGGTTGCGTCAGGAGCAATCTGGAACGAGGAGCAGTACGGCACTGCCTGTCTAGCGACAATCCCATTCAACGCTGCATCTTGCAACAACGGTGCTGCGTCGTAGCTTCCCGCGTCGAACCGGCAGCGCACATAATAAAGAGGTGTGGCGACAGTGCCGAGACGGGTCGATGCCATTGGGCCGGGAACGCGGAACGTCACTGCACCATTCAACGTGAACGCTCGCGTATCATCGACGACCTCGTCGCTCGACGCGTCTAGAGCGAGCCATTGGACTTGCCCTCTCACGTTCGACGGATATTCCCAAACCGTGCACACTCCGTAATGCTTTGGCGCGAGTGTTGCGAATGCGTCCTGCGTCGCGACAGTAGGCTCTGGCATCCTCTCTTGGGACGGGTTATGAGAGAGTGGAGGGCGGCAATGCTTCTCGATCGCTTGCATCTGGCACAGCAGCCGGCGGCGTTTCTCAAAGCTCGAATGCGCATCTGCAAAAGTGAAAAAGATCTGTACCGGCTCGTCCACCGGCAACGCTTCCGTCAGGCCAATGTAAAACTCCGTGCCCGGCTGAGGCGCGTTGCCGAAAGGACTTATCACTCCGTGGCGGCGCCACACCGGGGTCAAGTCTCGATAGCCGGAAGCATCCTGGAATTGCAGGGCTGCGAGAGAACCTTCCGCCAGTGTGACTGAACATCCGATTCGATAGCGCGTGGATACGCCGAACGAATCCTGGCCTGCAAACTCGAGCCCGTCGGGCAACGTTATCGGCAGCGCTGCCGCGGGGATTCCATCCGCCAGTGTCAAACTCAAGATCGCGTAGGCAGGAATGGGAGGCTTGGGCGTCACTCCCACAAGTTCAAGGAATCGCAGCCGCTCGCGGTCCGAGATCTGATTCAGCTGATAGATGTCCATCTCCGCGATGGCAGCCAACAATTCGACCAGTGTGATTCCGGGATCGGAGTAGTTCTGATCCGTCCATTCGGGGCCATACACCGGGATCAGGGAGGTACCTTCCGCGACCAGATCGGCCCACATTCGGTCATCTAGATTGGGCAGCAATAACGGCATTACTCTGAACTCCGATTTCGCAAAGCAACATCAACTAGGAATCGATACCGGCGCTTGCCTGTTGTTTTCCTGGTACTCAGCCTTCCGTGCGACTGGCTTTCGCACTGCCACTGTTTGGTGCGAGAAGCCGCAGCACCGCCTGATTGCCTATGAGCTGCTGCAGTCCAAGCACCTCCTTCACGGTGTTGGCCGGCAACAGAGGCAGGGTGCGCCAATCCTGCGGCATTGGTTGCGCGCTAGAACCTGTCTCCGACTTGTCGCTGCGTCCACGTCTCCAAAATTTCCATTGCATGTCGGCCTTTTCGATGTCCCTAACCTCCCACCGGCAAAACCAAACTGAGCTTGAACTGGCCGGCCACTACGATTTGCCCGGCCGGCACCCGCACCTGATCGCTCTGCGGAACTCCATTGACGTAAAGTGCCAGCTCCTTGACATAGTCCACTCCATTCACATTGCCCAGAACGTTTGCCAGGTCCGACGCGTAAACTCCGCGACCTACGTCCCAACCCATGCCGCCTGGGCCGCCCGTCAGCGGGTTCAGAAAGTTCGCCAGGGCCGCAAGGGCGTCTTGCTCCACGGTTCCCGCTTGGGCCGGATCTGTCGGAGCGAGCGTAGCGGTGACGTCGACCGGCAAATACGTTGGTCCGATGACGTTGATTCTTCCCGCCGTAGCGACATCGACGGGTGCGTGCTCGAGGAGATAGTCGAGCACGCTTTGCCGCAGTCCGGCGGACGGAATTGGCCGGGGATCCTGACTTTGCGGGATGATCATTATCGTGATCCACCCCGGGACCGTAATCCCGGAAGAATCAAGCTCGGGAATCGCCCGCGCGACGGCCACCCCGGCGGAGGATTGCTGCGCCAAGGCCTCGTAGTCCTGGGACACGATGGAGCGACCACGATTCCGCAGGTTGAAGGGAGCACGCTGCTGAAATTCCGCCAGCGTCTCGCCATCCGCTCCACCTTCAGCGGCGCGCGGATTCGTTACTCCTCGAATGCCAGAGACTGCGCCCAGCAGTTGCGTGATGGTTGCTGCGGGCACGTTCCCCGCCAGCCCACCGCCTGAGCGGAAACTCGTGCCCTGTATGAGCGCTCCGAGCGAGGGAATCATTCCCGCGTCGCCGTTTCCGAAAAACAGCCGCCCTAGTGCGTGATCCAGCACGTAGACGCGATCGTTCGGCCCGGAATCGAAGAAGTTTTCCTGCTCTTCCCACTGGATCCAGACTTCGGTCACGCCCTTCGTCCTGTCTCGGACCAGATGCACGTTTCCGGCGATGATGTCGGTCTGCTGCCCTTCGGCTGCGAGCAATGACTCGAGTTCAGTCACGATGTTCGGATCTGTCGGTACCACCTGCATGGCAACAGTTCGCCACTCCGTGTTGGCACGCGGCCCACGCAATTCCTGTATCTCGATCGTTTGCCCCGGCAGAATCGGAACCTGGTTGAACTGGAATATCTGGTTGGGAACTCCGGTGCTGGCGCCCAGCGGCGAGTTCGTGTAAGTCTGCCATTGCGACGCCCAGACAGCGTTGGTGGAAATGCGATTGATCGTGGTTTGACTAGGCGACCCGTCTGCCTTAAGCCTGCCTCGGAGCCAGAAAAGCGGGTTGTCGAACCGAGCCAGTGCCTGGCTATCGGCTTCGGGGATAAACGTAATCATTCCGGGCAGCGCCAGTTGCTGGGTTTCGTCTTCCGCCACAACTTCCGCCCAGCTTCCGCCGTTCCAGTACTCCCAGACCATAGCCGGGCCCGCAGGCACTCCGGCCTGCTCGACAATATCGAGGTAGACTCCGAAATTGTTCACCGGAAGCTGCCGGTCGAAGCCAAGGTAGAGCGCTGGAGTCACGTCGCCGACCGCCTGAAATGGCGCGAACGAATTTCCTGGCCAGAGAGCGTCGTTGGTGTGGTCCGCGAATTGAAAGTCGTTATAGGTGAAGACCTGTTCGAAGGGATACGGACCGTTCACCCAAGAATAGCCAAAGCGGAACGCTGAGAGCAGCGGCGGTTGGAGCTGGACGTAGGAAATCTCAGAAGGAGTTGAGCCATCTGGTAACTTGATCGTTTGTTTGATCCCATAGCCACCGGCGACGAGGCGAACCCTGATCCACAGACCCTCCTCGTTGTTGACCTTCGTCGAGACTACGTCGTTTGGAACGGTGAACTGAATGACTTCATAAGCCGTGAAGTCACCAGATGAGGATGCCCCGTTCGATTTAGACTGAAGTAGCAGGGTCCATTCATTACCATTCCAATACTCCCAGTTGATCGAGTGCTGCACAGTATTCGTGCTCGTAGTCGTGGGTGTAACTCCCGGCGCCACGTAAAGTTGCAGGACCGCACCCGGCTTGCTCAGGATCTGCATTTGCTTGAAATAGAAAGTGCTGCCGACGGTAGGATTCGCCCCCAAGGGACTAAATGCCTTACTGGTGTCAAGGGTCTTCGCATCGGCGTACGCCTTGTCGGCAACTAGTCCTTCGATCTTAATGACAACCGTAACGGCAGCCGTTGCCCCAGAAACCTGACACACTGCAAACCCGGTACCGCTGATTCCCAGGTACGAAACGTCGAACTGGTAGCTCGTGCCGCTTTGTAGCTGTACGCCTGCCGCAGATTGAATCGGCACGGCATTTCCGGAGTTGTCCGTTCGCATGGTTCCGGCAACGAGTATCTGGTTGGAATTGTTTGGATCGGTTACGGTGACCATCGCACCATCTAATGGCTGCTGGCATTCGTCGAATACGCTAACGGTCACTAGGGTTCCTTGCACACCGGCGTAGCTTGCGGCGACATTCAGCTCCAGCCGCTGATCGATCTGTGTTTGCAACCGGATGGTTTCCGCTTCAGGCAGTAATTGGTTCGGGTCGGGCAGCAGTGCCTGGGTCAGCCGGCCTCGAATCCAGTAGGAAGACACCCCATTGACTGTCGTCAGCGATGTTTGTGCCCCCTGAACATCGAGTTGAAAAGTTCCGCTGTCGGTTAAGCCATTCGTGCCGTCGTGTCCGGCCTGCACCGGATCAAGACAGGATGGTTTATAGGTAATGAATCCGCGCCATACCTTGCCATCCCAGTATTCCCAGGTGATGTCCAGTGGTGATGAGCTGCCTTGCGCGAGATCGAAGGTTACTTTCAGGTGGGCCGTTCCCGCAAAGGCGAGGAACTTGCTGTGTCCCAAATAGAGGATGTGATCGGTAGGTTGCAGTTGGAGGTTTTGAAAGAGGGTGAACGGCTGCCCGGCCGCCGCTGCCGCCGAGTGATTGATGTACTGATCGCGCCCCGGCCATAGGCTTATTATTTCGCTGAGCGTAGCCGCGGCGACGGCGGCGTCCTGCTCGGTTGAGAAGACAATTTGTTGCGAGCTCCCCGGCGGAGGAGGCGCGGCTACCTGCGTTCCTTCCGGCGCCGAGGTATCCGCGGCGCCTTGCGCCAGCGTGAAAACGATCGGCGCACGCGCCGGTTGCGCGGGAACCAGCCGCAAGCCGAGCAGGTCAAGAAATGCGAGCTTGTTTTTAGCTGGAGCCTGGTTCAACCGCTGCAGGATGGCCGCAAGAAATCTCGCAAAAATAGGTCCGATTGCTGCACCCGCCGACTTGGGCGGAGGATCCCACTGTGGCAGATAACCATGCTGGCGGTTCTGGAATTCCGTCAGAAGCGCGTTGCTATCGCGCGAATCGACCGGAGGTGTGGTTTGCGGTATCACGCTGCTGCGCCCTCCTCGAGGAAGAACGGATAGACAAGGTTGTGCCGCGTGTTGGTTACCCGAATGCTGTACGTGATCGCAATCAGCAGCTTGCCAGGCTCATTAGGATCGAATGTCACGTCCACCAGCTCGACGTTGATGCGCGGTTCCCACGTCACCAGCGATTCCTGAACCCGCGTTTGCACCCGCTGCAGCATTGTTCGGCTCAGTGGCCCGAAAACGAATGACCTCAGGCCCGCGCCGAAATCCGGCCGCATGATGCGCTCGCCCCAATCGGTGCTGAGGATGATCCAGATGGCTTGGTATACGTCTTGCTCATAAGCAGCTATGGCCGTCGATCCGTCCTGAGACACGCAGGGCGGGAAGGCCCAGCCAACACCCAAAAACGCTTTCGCTGAATCCGTCACAGTATTTCCTCAGTCGCCGATCAGTACCGTTGGACATCCCATCGCGATCGCATTCGGCGGCCCTACTTCTACGATCACGTCTCCCATCCGTGCTGCCGGCAATCCCTCGATTAATACCGTCACACTTCCCATCTCGACCACCCCGCCCACGTGCGGTACGATCCCGGTGACAAGCGGGCACGCATGAAGATCTGCCTCCGCGCACCACGCCGGCGTCCCTTCGATGAGAACCGTAGGGCTGCCTGGCCCGGGGGCCAGGGGTGTTCCGTGGCTTGTCAAATCGCCGAGGCGAGCAGCTGGAGGCATAAAGCATTCCCTTAGTTAAGCGTGATCAGAGTCCCTTCGACACTGACAACGCCATCGGACGAAATTTCGGTGGAGACGTCGCTCTGGATCTCCACGTTCATGCCGTCGAGTGTGATCGTGCCCAGGGGCGCGCTCAGGGTGATGTCACCCGTCGTGCATTGAATTTGAATGGCCGGAGGGACGCTCAGAATGTCCAGACTGATCTGGAGCAAACCCTCGGGCGTGCTGATCTGAATCTTCGTGGGATCGAGACTGATCTGCTGTTGCGTGCTGGTCGTGATCTTCACCGATTGCAGAACGTCATCGAACTCGATGGAGTGACCGACTGGGCTGTCGGCCATGCCAGTCTGGAGAATCCGCTTGGTCATGAAATCGGTGGGAATGGTCGCCGGAGGGCGATTCAATGTGCTCCACAGTCCCCCAATGACATACGCATCTCTGGAATCGTTCTTATTGAGGGCGACCAGTACCTCATCGTCGATTTGCGGAATCCACAGGAATCCGCGTCCCGACCCAGCTCCAATCCCCACAACGCGCGCCCATGGATCGAGATCCGGAAACGCCGGAATGTGCACCTGGACCCGGCCTTCCGCCAATATGTTGAGGTTGTCGGTCACGATGGCAGGCACGATTCCAAAACCGCCCTCTTCTTTCTGCGTACCCGAAAACCACTCCAGCAGACCCGTTGCCATTTAGCCCACTCCTTCTTCTTTCTTGTCGCCGTTCCCCTCAACTAGCCGACTGCCTGCCCTTGCACTCGGAGCAAACCGCCCGGTCCTTTCGGAACCGGAATCCCACCGAACCAGACTTCTTGGCGACCCTTGAAAGTCGTTCGATAACCGCTTCCGTCGAAGGTATGAGTCGCAGATGTCACACGATATAAGCCGCTGAACTGGCTTCCCAGACCAACCAGATTGATGATCTTGCCGGGCTTGATCTGCGGGTTGCCGATCGTGCTGCCGTTGCCAGTGAGCCGGTTATTCAAACGGGGAAGCAGCTCGCTGAGAATTTCTCGAAATGAGTTCGGAAATCCCGTCGGTTTGATCGAGATGGTCTTCGAGGCTTTTGCCCCTAGGATGGTGGAGATGTCGCCGAGTCCGGGGTAGATCATCAAGTTGAATGCGGCGCGATCGTAATCCCAGCTCACGACGATGACGAATTCCAGCTGCAGGGTAGCGATCCAGACCCGCGCGGACACCCCGAAAATGTCGCCAACCGTGGTAAGCCGCGGTGTGAAATCGCTCAGCGATTGTCCCCACTGCAGGGTTATGCTCGGCGAGTAGTCCTGCAGCAGGAACTGAAAGCGAAGAATGTATCCCTTCGGCTCCAGGGTGTGATCGATGTACATCTCCCATCCGTTGTCTTTCGCGATGCCGGTTAGAAAATCGAAGTCAGTTTCACTCGATTCCGTGCGCACCGAGTGCTGCGCCTCTTGCGGGGCCAGAATGTAGCTGACAAGGCTCATGAGCGTGGACAGGGCAGCACCTATGGGATCGGGGTAGGGGATGAGAAGATTTGTGGCGCTGACCAGCGAAGCGACTACCGGATCGGGCAAAGGTATGGTGCCGATCTTTGGGAGCTTTATGGCGAAAGTGCGATCCACCTTCCCATGGGTGAGGCGCTGCAGAAAGTCATGCGCGGTGACATGAATCGTCGGCATCCCGCCATTGGGAAATGACGGTTCCACGCCGGTGATCTCTCCTACGAATACTTTTTCCAGAGGATCAGGAGCATAGCCGATGGAGAGTGTGAATCCGTTGTCTACCGCCAGCAGGGGATCATCGAGCCACTGCAGGTTCTGGTTCGCAAAGGTCACCTCGACGCTGTCGGAACCCTCGATTCCCGCCGTCCACGTCACGCTGGTGATGGCGCCTCGCAAAGCGGCGGGCAGGTTCCCGCCGTTGATCTGAATCGTGAACATCGGCCCGAATTGTGAATAGCGCGCCATCTCAGCTCAGCACAACTCCGGTGCTCGGATCGGTGAAGGGCAGGGGCGGAATCTGGATCTCCTGCCCCGGCGTGATCAACCTCGGGTTTACGAGAGCATTCGCGAGCGCGATGGGACGCCACTTGGTCGCATCTTCATAAAAATTGGCCGCGATGCCGCTCAGTGTGTCTCCTTCCTTCACGAGGTAGGCCTTGGTGAAGTCGGGGCTTTGCAGGTTGGCCTGGCTTATCTGCGTTGCGGCATCCAGGTATTCGCTGAAACTCACTGTCAAGCGCGCGCGGCCCGGCCGCCCGTCACTGTAAAACTTGATGAACTTCTGGCTGACCTTTGTGAGCACGCATCGTAAGTCCAGCGTTCCCCATGTCACCCGTAACACCGATGGCGTGTGTAAGTCCGAGTTGATAGCCAGCAGGTTGAAGATTTTTGACGTCTCGTCTCGCACATCGGCTTGCGTGTCAAAGGTGTCGAAGAAAAGCTCCATATCCAGGGTCTGCACGTTCCCGTGTACGAATTGCAGAAGCGGCGAGGTAAGCCCGGGAATAGCTTGCGAAGCGTAGTTGTTGTCCTTGTTCAGGCTGTACTCTTCCGGGTTGAACATCGCGACGAACGTCTCGCCAGTCTGTTCATTCAGGATGTGCACTCGCTCCAGAGCCATCGGGGTCTCCTCTAAATTCTTCCCATTCGCTCGCGCGCGGCGACCAGGCGTCTATCAAGCTGCTTCAACACTTCGTGGGTGATTCGTGCCACATTGACAGCGGGCTCTGCTTGCCTGCGTGCCGCGGTCCGCTCGAACTTCGATGATTGGTACTCCTGCGCCGGCTGAAGGACGCGCGGTCTCTCAAGCGTGATCGGGTGCGCCGGCATGAGTATGGGTTCGTTCCTCGCGCTCACCTCGTGGACGTGTAAATATGGACGTTCCTCCACTCGACGGTGTTTTCGCGTGACGCGAGCCGGCATGTTGCGTGGACCCAACTCCAGTGCGTCACCTTCCTCCCGCAGTGACAGCCACGGCTGAACGAGCGCACGCTTAGCAATCGGAATCAACAGCGAAGCCGGAGGCATCGCATTGCCGTAAATCGGTTGTGAGCGCGGCAATCCCGCGGGTTTCCTGGCAAGAACCTGCGACCGGCTCTCCTGCACGGATGCGATGAGCATTGCCGGTCTCGGCGTGGCATGGTGGTGTGCCGCTTGCCGCAGAGCCTCGGCAGAAGCTCGAATCGGTTCTCCCGTAACCACCGGCCGCAAGATTGTGGCCTGACCAGGGCCGTATGCCCACTGCTTCACTTCGCTGGCTCCGAAATGGCGCTGTTCTTTGATCGGATCCGGATCGGTTCGCGTTTCCGGCTGAAGCTGCTTGACCAATGTTCGCAGCAGAATATAGTTCCGCGCGGCTAGCGCCAAAACCATTGATTCAGGATGCATTCCCGCCCACCGCTTGCGGTGAACAAGTCTGTCCATGATGCTGAGCGTCCAGGCGAAATTGCGAGACACGTTCCTGAGCGCGCGCGGTTGCGGAAACTTCGGCAGGCATGCCAAAGCTTGGGCCGTTCGCAGCGTGTGCCTAGGAAAAGCTCGTTTGCAGATCGATCTCATTGCTCCGCTCGCTGTTCATTCGCTGGTTGATTGCTGATATCTCCTTCACCCAGCGCAGCCGGTCACCGTGCTCCAGATTGACAATGGTCTCCGGCGGCCAGTGAAAGTGATAGGCCACGAAGGCTACCTCCTCATACAGCGACTGCAGGGGGTAGCCTAAGACCCCCCCTCGGCATTCAACTCCACGTCGAAGGAGTGGGAGCACTGCGGACAAACCGTCGGCAGCACCGCTTTTCCTTCCCGGTTGATGCGGTTGTAAAGTTCCTGCAGGTAGGCGAGATCGCCGGCGTAAAGCCCTTCGATCACTTTCGGCGTGAGTTGCGAAACCGAGCCCAGCTTCGTAATGACTCGCGACAGCAATACCACCACCAGATACGCCTGGTTCGACTGAACCCGTGGATCTTTGAGGGGCAGGATCTCGTCTCCTGCGGTAGCCAACCGCATCACGCCGTCTCGATGAAGGTTTCCATGGTCGTCGACGTAACCGAAGGGCAACGTGAAGTTGTGTTCCGTTTGAAACATAAAACCCCCTTAGCTCCAATATCGAAGTAGCACCCGTCGACCAACGAATGCTGGGCAGCTCGTCGGGGCCTGGCATGTTGCGAGCCTTGTGCTCGCCCGACCCTCATTACCGTTTCGTGCCTATGCCAGCTCAACCCGTTCGCACGACAACGTGAGGGTATTGATCGACAGGTCGTTTCCCTTTGCGTTGAAGGACGGACCGTCCCACTTGCTTGGCCACGCGTTGTAGAAATTCCAGCGGGCGGCTTCCTGGCCGGTATCGTCCAGTTGAACCACCGAGCCGTCCTTTCTCTCCAGCTGCCCCTTCACTGCGTCCCGGTGCCAGTTGTAGAAATCCTGATCGTCCGTCATCCCCCACTTCAGCGTGATGTCCGGATAACTGGCCTTCCCGGGCATTTTCCTCACGTTGATGACGTCGCCGCCCTCGCGGTATTCCACCACCTCCAAGTGCGAGCCGACCGAACTGCACTCCATGAATCCGGCTTGCTGGATACCTTGAATCTCGACGCGAAATCGAAATGCTTTGTATGGATCCTTTATTGCCATCGCTTTCTTCCTCCTAGCTTGCGGTGGATTCCTGCAGAGTTGCTCCGGTTATGTCCTGGATCACCTGGAAAATGATGAATTCGGCCGGTGTGGTGGGAACGAGTGTGACTTCCACAACCAGAATCCCTTGCGACCGAATGTCCGGGGGATTCAAGGTTTCGTCCACCCGCACACGAAAGGCCTGGTCGGGCGTCACGCCGAACAGTGCCCCTTCCTGCCATTGGATAGTCAAGAAGGACGTGACCATTCGCTTGACCTGCTGCCACAGACTCAGATTGTTCGGTTCGAAGACGGCGAAACGAGTCGCTTCCTGAATCGATTTCTCGATAAACGTCACCAGTCGCCGAACGTTAACGAAGCGCCATGGGACGAGCGTGGGAGGCGTGATCGTGCGTGCACCCCAGATCGTCACTCCCTGGAAGGGGAAGGTTCGCAAGACGTTGATGCCGAGGTCATTCAGCGGTCCCTGTTCGCCATCCGACAATGGCACCTGTATGGCGAGCGCGGTTGTGATCTGTTCGTTAGCGGGCGCTTTGTAAACTCCGAAGTTGTTATCGTTGGTGGCAAAGACTCCGGCAACATGTCCGGAAGGCGGAACCCAGATTTGTCCGTTGCCGAATGGATTGGCGATGCCGATCCACGGGAAATACAGGGCCCCGTAGCCGTTATCGGAATTCATGTTCTGCCGCTGATTCTGCACCGCGCTGAAGTCGGTAGCCGACGGCAACATCTGCGAAGCGTCCAGGATCGCAAAGCGGTCTTGCATCTTCTCGCAGTGGGCAATCATGTATGTCTGGATTGCCTGCGTGTCGGCGACCTTGAAGTGCGAGCTGGTGTCCGGTTGGGTAGTGACGCAATCCGGGATGCAAACCAGGTTGACGTCATTGACCTTCTCGAGGGCATCGATCGCGGTGAAATAGTTTGCGGTTGTTAGCTTGGTGATGTCTTCGTCGACCCCGGCGTTTCCCTGCCCGACTGCGCCGAGGTCCGTGGCGGCGATTTCCGAGGGAAGATTGAGAGTCGGCGGAGTGGTGGTCGGCGGATCGGCGAAGTCGACCGAAACACTAGCCGACGCCACGATATTTAAGAAGTAGCGGCTGTGTCGGGGGTCGAGCGACAGGTTGTCGAACTCCTCAACCGGCTTGCCGGGAGCTGTGATGATCAGCGTGAACTCCGTGGTTGCGACCGCCACATCCGTGGTGAGCGGGTACTTGTTCACCAGACCTTTATCGAGCGTCACGAAGTTGTTGATGTAATCCACACTGCGGACCACCACGCTTTCCTTTGTGGCGCCCTGTGATATCGCGAGGTAACTTCCCGGCTCGATGCCGCTGGCCGTGGCCACGCGAACCTTGGCCTGCCCGGGCAACCAGTCCGCAACGGCAATCGCGCCGCCGCCGTAGTCGTTGGTCAGGCCGTTCACCAGGGTGAAGGTTGTCGTGTCGGCCGTCGTATCTTTGGCGATACTGGAAATCGTGTTGCGCTCGCTGTTGGCGCCGCTGGTTAGAGTCACCGTATCGCCGGGGTTGAACTTCGCGGCGTCGGCCGCGCTGGCGGTCGAGGCGGTTTGCTGATTTGCTGGGGCTTTCCCGGCTGCGATGTTCACCGTCTCCCGCGCCGCCTTCGTGGAGGCGATGCTTACGCCGGTAGTCTTCACCTGTACGCTGATGCTGTTGCCCGCGGTACCTTCGTTGAAGGCGGTCACGACGAGCACGGTTCGGCCCTTTCCGCTCTGGTCCTGCAGGTTCAACGTGGCTTGCACACCGGTGCCGACGCGCACGAAATAGCACTCCGCTCCGCCCTCGTTGAAGAATCCGTTCACCGCGTGCGATGCGAACACGCGATAAGGATCTTCCACGTATGTTCCGAAGATGTTCCAGAACTGGTTGATGTTGGTGAGTTGTGTTGGCTTGTACAGCGGGCCCATTTGAGCCGGACCCACAAATGCGGTAATGCTTGTACTCACCCCCTCGATTGGGCCGGGGATGGTGATTTCCTGAATGTAAACCCCAGGCGCCTTGCCAACTGTCGATAACAGAGCCATACCAGTCCTCCTCTTTCGATCTCTTCTCAGAGCGGTGCTAAAGTGACCACATAATCTTCGGGCCTTCCCGGAACCGTAAGCGGCTGCGTTTGTGGTTTGAAGCCAACTGCCACGGCGCGAATGGTGTGCGCGCCGGCTGGAACACTGTCAAAACTGAATCGTCCGCTGTCGTCGGTGACGTCGCTCAACCCCGCGTCCATCAGATCGACCAAGGCTCCCGAGATCGCTTGCGCACTTAAGTCGACAACCTGTCCGCCGATCTGAATCAATGTTTCCCTAGAGGGCGGGTTCCCCTGCGTATAACCCGTCTGCTGCGTGGTCACCATGAAGTCGGGGATGTCGGAGAAAATCGGCACGCTGATGCTGACGGTCACGGTAAGGGACGCTCTTAACTTGGTGCCAAGCGAACTCCAGAACTCCGCCAGATTCTTAAGCGCATCGGGATGCAATGCGACCATTGGCAGCGGCGGATCCTGGTTCAGCAGGCTGCCTTGCAGAAAACTCGTAGGAATGGTCGGATAGTGCGATAGCACGACCAGTACCTCGGAGAGCAGGCGCTGCTCCTGCAAAGCCAGGTCCACTCCGCCAACCGGCCACGCGGTAGCAAGATAGGAGCACGCTAGGCGAAGCGCCGTCGGGTGAGTGATGATCTGATTGCCGACTTTTGTGGTGGTGACCTCATTCAGACGGAGGTCCAGGTTTTCTCTCAGGTCGTAGAGGAACAAATCGATCGTGCTCTTCGCTGGCGACAAGGAATCGCTTGGCCGGTCGAATATGACTTCGGCTCCGGCCAGTTCCGCAAACATCCCAGCGAAGCTTGGGTCCTGCAGAACTGCCTTCAGGGTTGCGCTGAGATCGTCGATGTAAGCAGTCTGCATCATCTCTGGATCGGTTTCCTAAGCCGTCTCATTGCGGGCTTCCCGCGCTTGAGGAAGCTGCCGGCACAAGCTTGGCAAGCGCGCCCGGATTCCAGGAGCGCGCTAACTTCTGGTGTTCCCTGTGCGCGGCCTGGATCAGGTGCGCGGACCGGACAATGCCTCCATCCGCTGCAGCGTAGAAGGCAGCTGCCAGCGCCATGTTCTTGATGTTGCCGCCCGCCAACCGCACCTCGCGTGCGAGCAGGTCAAATGGGACGTCGTCCGCTAGCGGTGTTTTTTGCGGGAACACGTTCTCCCAGATGCGCCGCCGGTATTCTTCGTCGGGGAAGGGGAATTCTACGATGGCTTGCAGCCGGCGCACGAAAGCTTCGTCGAGGTTCTGCCGCAGGTTCGTCGCCAGTATGCTGATTCCCTGGTACTCTTCCATTTTCTGCAGCAGGTAAGAAATCTCGATGTTGGCGTAGCGGTCGTGTGAATCGCGCACTTCCGACCGTTTGCCGAAGAGGGCGTCGGCTTCATCGAAAAGCAGGATGGCATTACTGTTGTCCGCGGCCGTGAAGATTCGATCGAGATTCTTTTCCGTCTCGCCGATGTACTTGCTGACCACCTGCGACAGATCGATACGGTAGAGATCCAGGCGGAGTTCGTGGGCGAGCACCTCCGCGGCCATGGTTTTCCCTGTTCCCGGCGGCCCGGCAAAAAGAACGTTGAGTCCTTTGCCAAGAGACAATTTCCGATCGAATCCCCACTCTCCGTAGACGATGGGTCGGCATTCGGCCTGCGAACAAACCTCGCGAAGTTGAGCCTTGGGATCGGCGGGCAGCACCAGATCAGCCCATCCGTAACGCGGCTCGATCTTGTGGGCCAGGATGGCCAACTCTTGCCCGCATTGGCTGCGCGCTGCGGCGGACAACTCATCCAGTGACAGGGAAGCCAGCGGAGCACAAGCTGCGGCGTTCGCCAGGGACTCGCCGCGCGCCCAGCGCCATTTGGAATTCAACTGTGCAGCTCTGGCGGCCTGTGCGATTTGCAGCGGAGTGAGATGGAAGCGCCCCGCCAGCATTGACAGGTCTTGGGCATCGGCGGGCGAACCCAGGCGCGACAGTTCACTTTCCCAGCGCTCGTAGCGTTCATGGAAATCGGGCACTTCGAATTCGATCGGGATGACGCCAAAGGCCGAAATCGCCTGCGGTTCCCAGGCACGCTTGCCGGCGAAAATCGCGATCCCCGAGTGCCGCGACACGCTGTCCAGCAAATCCTGCCGCCGAACGGATGCCTCGGCCCCATACAAATCATCCACGGCCGAGATAAACAGGACCGCTCGCTGCAATTCCGCCTCTCGAACCAGGAGGTTGAACAGCAAGCTTGAGTTGGAGTTCTCAGGCAGGCGATCGATTTTTGCGATCAGCAGATTGTTGCCCAACAGATGAGCTAGGGCTTCTGCCGTTTCCCGCTTTTCGGGCCCGCCGCATCCTTGAAAACAAAGTCGAAGGGGTTGTTGGGAGGATTGCGCCTCTTTGCAGAGATATGGAAGCGCCCGCTTGATTTCCGAATTCAGCGCCAGATCATTCCAGTCGAGCGAAGGCTCGATCAACTGGCAAAAGGCAGCCAGGCGCTGGTCCAGGCCAGGTTGGCCTAGCAGCAGATGTTTGATCTGGTCATCGAGCTTCAGGTAGTAAGCCAGCGATGAAGGTTCTACCTGGTTGGGATCCGGAATGACCTGCAGCACACGGTGCCGGATCAGCCGGCCATTCGGCGAGAAGTCCGCCCGGCGATGAAATTTCTCGTCGGCGGAAGAACAAAACAGATTAAGCGCGAGCTCGGCCGTCGGGCGCTTACGAGTCACGTCGTCTTGGAGGTAGGAGTAGATTTTCTCGTATCGCAGATCGACTTCCGGCGCCAGAGCGAGCAGCATCACATCGGCGTCGAAGCTGCTCAAACCAAATGTCCGAACCAGCGCGGGGAGCGGAGATTCGTTTGGTGAAGGTTCGCCGTTGCTGTCCTTAGGCGATTGTGGGACGACCTGAAACTGAGTCATTCCGGGTTGCTGTGAGAGAAGCCGATTCACCTCCTGACGATCAACAAACAGTCCACGAAAGGGAGCTAATGTTGCCGGACCTTGCGTAGCCTGCATCGACTTCACCGCCAAATCGAGCAGGCGGTCCAGCCGTTGTAGCGCCGGAAGCAACGCTGCCAGCGCACCCTTGCTGACAGCTACGTTTTCGGGTTCATTCAGCTGAATGCTCGCGGTAGCCACTTCCACAGCCTCCCTGTCAGCCAAAGATCAACTCTCGCGCCACCATGACAAAAATCAGAGAACGCGGGAGTCGATCCTTCTGAACTTCATTTCTGCCCCTTGGCTACCCCACGCGCGCTGGCTTCCAGAAATCGTTCCACCGCGGAGTGCTTCGCCTCATTCAGGCGATAGACCGGTTCGGCCAGAGGCGAGGAGATCTTTTGCAAGAACCCTTGGTCGACCAGCCACTCCAAAGCCTGACTCGCATCCTCGACCTCCCGGCGAATTCGCTCTCCCTGCAGGCGCCAGCGAGCCACTCCTTCCAGGCTGTCGATGGCCTTGGGGTTTCGCAGAAAATAAGCCAGGATCTCTTCCGCCAATGCCGGTCGGCTCTTTGGGTTTCCCGCCATCCCACACCAGAACCATTGGCTGCTTATGAGCAGTTACGTTGCCATCGCGGCGGTGCGTGCAGAACTGCAAAAACAAGGGCTGTGACGATGAGCAGGGAGACCGAGGCGCGCGGAATCAGGCATGGCACAAACCGGCCTTCCCCGTTCGGCGTATTGACGCGCAAGATGTTAGAGCGTGAAGCTGCCGGGCGTGAATGTCCCGGAAACGGGCGGGAACCGCGCGCTTCGGATTCAGTCCATGTCACACGTCGAGGTGATATTTCTTGGCGAGACGTCCGAAGCCGCGCCGGTCGTGCCCGGCATCGCGAGCGGCATGGGTGATGTTCCCATGATGCTTCTGCAGCATTTCGCCGACGTAGTGACGCTCGAAATTCTCGATGGCTTGGGAGCGTGCGGCGCGAAAACCTGCTAGCGAGGGTTCTTCGGCCGGCGAATTCGTGGTCGTGAAGAGGATGTGCTCCGGCAGGATCGGCGATCCGCCCGCGAGCACCACTGCCCGCTGTAACACGTTCAGCAGTTCGCGCACGTTTCCCGGCCAATCATACGTTTGCAGCTTCTGCAGTGATGCGGGAGTGAGGAGACCGCCGGGCCGGTCCCCCGGCCCGTTGAACTGTTGGAGAAAGTGCTGCGCAAGCAGCGGAATGTCAGAGCGACGGTCGCGCAGGGGTGGCAGCACCAGCCGCAGTACATTTAGACGGAAATAGAGATCGCTGCGGAACTGCTTGGCGCTAACCATTCGCTCCAAGTCGCAATTGCTCGCAGCAACTACCCTCAGACTAGCGCGGGTGAAGCGCTCGCCGCCTAGAGGCCGAAAGGTGCCCTCCTGAATGAATCGCAGCAGCTTACCCTGTGTTGTGAGCGAAAGGGCGTCGATTTCATCCAGGAATAGAGTTCCTCCCTCAGCCAGCGAAGCTAACCCCTTGTGATCGCGATGGGCGTCAGTGAATGCCCCTCGGACGTGTCCGAACAATTCGCTCTCGGCCAGATGTTCCGGCACCGCACCGCAGTCGACAGGAATAAATGGGCCTTGCTGTCTCCGGCTGAGTGTATGAATCGACCTCGCGCATAGCTCCTTGCCGGTTCCGGTCTCTCCGGTCAAGAGCACTGGGGCTTCCGTTGGTCCGAAACGAGCGATTTCTTCGCGCAGCCGTATAAGGGATGGCGCAGTCCCGACCATGTTCTGGAAGGCAAACTCCTGGGTGAGTTTCCTATGGGCGGATTCAACTTGCCGGTCGGCCGGAGTTAACAGCCACTTCAATCGGTGTAGCAGCTCCTGCTCACGCACCGGCCAAAAGATGACGTCATCGGCGACAACTCGAAAACTTTGGACCAGCTCGACGGGGGAATCTATTGGCATGACGGCAAGACTCAAAATTCGCGCCGGCGTTCGCAGTAATCGTCGCAGTCCGTGAAGTGCCGCCGCCGGATCAGGCACGCCGACAGCGATAAGCAAGAGACGGTCGTCAGTTAGCTGATCGATGGGCAGAGTTGCCCAAGCACTCGGGATCCATCGAAAGACTGTATTCGGACCCAGTAGCCGTGTGAGACTGAAGTCCGCTGCTCCCGTCGAGGGTTCGACGATGTACACATCCTGAATCATCACGGCACCAGGCAACATGTGGCTGTTGTGACGTTGTTGACAAGAGGGCGCGAACCAAACCAGAAAACTACCTGGGCCTGCTAGCTAATAGACGGAAATGGAACATCGTAGACCGCTGGAGTATTTGACAACGTCTGAGAAAAGTCAATGGCCGTTTTGAGCCATCTCCAGCAACAGGTACGGAATGCTTTTCGACCTCTCGCACTAGTGGACCCCCGTCGTGGTTAGTGAATGAAAAATTGGTTCTGAGCACGAATCTGAACAGCCCCTGATTTCATGGGGATTTTGATTTTGGTGAACTCTGAGTACCTTCAGTAGGGTGCGAGAGAGCGACTGGACCAAACTCTCAGGGTGGCCAGGCTACCGTGGGTACCGGCACGAAATCCATGAGCATGGCAAGACCCTGAAGTTGTGGGTGCGGCGCAAGCATGGCAACCGGAAGCTGGTGTGTTCTGGCTGCGGGCGGAAGTTGGCCGCGGATGCCCGTCCTGTGTCGCCCAGTAGGTGACAAGAGCGAGCGCGCCAAGGAAGTGGCTTTGCCGATCCTTGAGCAACTGTGCTCCTGAAATGCAGGACGCCTTCGGCAATTAGAAGAACCACAGGTATTAACTCAAAGTGAGTCAAACAACAACAGATCGATTCGCTCGCTTGAAGGCGTTGCAGCGACCGTTGCGGCTGCCTTTGTCAGGACACGAATAACTTAATTGGTGCCGGGAGGGGGACTTGAACCCCCACAACCCTTTCGGGTCTGCGGATTTTAAGTCCGCTGCGTCTGCCAGTTTCGCCATCCCGGCAAGAGAAGGGTAAAACCATCCAACGAGCTCGGCTAGCTTCGAGCCTACAACAGGCGTACTGAAACCGACAACTGTTCCAGAAGAGAATGACGTGGTGTCTAACTAGGCTGGGGATTGCGGGAAGACGATGATGTTTTCGGGTTCGGTGCTACGGGCACCGCGTTTCGCCAGGTACATAGCCTGGTCGGCGGCAGCTCGTAATTCATCGGGGGTACGGCCATGATCGGGATAAAGCGCTACGCCGATGCTCATGCCCGTTTGAATCAAATGTCCTTCCACTCTCAAGGGGACCGCAAGCGCCGACTCGAGGGCCGATATCAGAATATCGGCGCCGTGTTCATCGGACACGTCACTGACCACGGTGAACTCATCCCCTCCTGAGCGAGCGAGGGTATCGGCGGCGCGCATCCGGCTGGATAGCCGCAAGACCACCTGCTGCAATGCCAAATCTCCAATTCGGTGACCGAAAGTGTCATTCACTTCCTTGAAGCGGTCGAGGTCAATCAAGAACACAGCGACCTTGCGGCCGCCTCGGGCGGCATGTGCCAGGGCCTGTTCCAATCGATCTTCCAGCAGCCGCCGGTTAGGCAGCCCAGTCAATGCGTCGTGATAGGCCAGATATTCATTCTTGTGAATCTGCTCTTCGAGAAGGGTCAGGATCATTCCAACGGCCACGAAGTACTTGGGAATGTTCCAAGTCTCGGATTCAACGATGGTCGATGGAGAGTAGAGCTGCAGAAACATTCCGATCGGAAACACTGCGCCCCAGGCGATGAAACCGAAAACCGTAGTCAGCACGCCTGCCGTAGCACGCTGGAAGTGGCGCCAGTACAAGATGGCAACCACAAAGTTGAGGCCCGCCAGGATGGCGTAGATGCCGAAATCAGCATGATTGCGCGCAATCATCCAGAGCAATACGGAGGAGAACACTACGCAGCCAAGCAGCAGGCCAAGCAGATAGGAGGAGGCATCGCGATACCAATTCCAGGCCAGCAGAGAAGTGCCGACGAAGGCTACCACTACCACGCCATAATAGAAGCCATGCGCCGTCAACTCCCAAACTACCGCGGTCGTGTAAGCCAGTGCGGGGATACCGAGAACCGCTCCGAGCAGTAACTGACGGCGAGCGTCAGTTTGCCCGCGGCGACATCGAGATCAGGAAAGCTATGCTTGCCAGCTCCAGGGCCCCCAGGCTAACAGCGGATGCCACATGGTCCCAGAGACCCTGTCCTACGTCTACAAACTGTGCGACGAAGTGTATGAGTACGAGGATCCATGCCGTCAACCACAGCTGCAGTCGCTCGGCCGCACCTTGGCGCAGAATAGCCCGGAAAACCACGACCAGGATTGCAAGCGCAACTAGACTGGGCAGAACGTTAAAGTTCATGACGTAAGCTTGGCGCCGAACCAGAGCTCTTAAGAGTATGACAGTGATTGCAGAAGAATTCTAAGAAAAAATCAAGGACTGGGGTCGGCAAGGCGAGCCGTGCGCATACGAGTAACTATGTTGTATATAGTAGATCAAGAAGGCAAGGCGTGCGGAAGATTACTTGGCATTCGCTCGCGAATACCCGAGGAAACCCTCGCTGCTTACCGCACTTTGACGTCTGGCTCGACCGACATGCCCGGACGTAACAGGCCATCCTTGTTGAAGTCGGGCTTATCGTTACCATCAAAATCGATTCGCACGGGGATGCGCTGCACCACCTTGACGTAATTGCCGGTCGCGTTCTCCGGCGGCAACAGGCTGTACTTTGCGCCCGTCGCTCCTCCGATACTGGTGACGTGTCCACTCCACTTACGACCACCGTAGGTGTCAACCTTGATCTTGGCTGCCTGTCCTGGCCTCATGTGGTCGAGCTGGGTCTCCTTAAAGTTGGCTGTAACCCAGATATCATTAAGCGGAACAATGGCCATCAGGTCCTGGCCGTTGGATACGTTCTCTCCCACTTGCACGGAGCGTTTGCCGACCACGCCATCTACCGGAGCCACGATAGTCGTGTACGAGAGATTGAGCTGGGCTTGATCGAGCGCAGCTTTGGACCGCTGCGCCTGCGCATCGGCCGACTTCGCCTTGGCTTGAGTAGCAGCCACGGTGTTCGGAGTCGCGCGCGCATTACGCACTTCAGCGGTGGCCTGTTCGATGCGCGATTGTGCTTGTTTCACCTGCGCCTGAGCCGCCAATAACGCGGCCTGTCGCGCGCTGACCGTAGCATTGGCCGCGGTGGCTGCGTCCGTAGCTTGATCAAACTGTTGCTGCGAGATCTCGCGCTTGTCCAGCAGCATGCGATATCGCTCGACATCCTTATTGAGCTTGTAAGCGTCGGCTTGCGCCTCCACAACCTGGGCTTGTGCGGCCTCCGCCTGCTTTACGGCTGCGGTCACGCCGGCTTGCGCGGAGTCCATATCGGCGCTGGCGGAACGAATCTGGCTGAACGAACCAACGCTGGAAACAGGAACCCCAAACTGGGCTGCTTCCGCCTGCGCTTGCGAATCCTGATAGTCGGCCTGCGCCCGCGCCAGCGCTACCTGGTAATCTGTGGGATCAATTTGTACCAGCACATCGCCCTTGCGAACGACCTGGCCGTCATCATAGATCACCTTGATAACTTGGCCCGCGACGCGGGCACTTATGGGATAGATATGCCCATCAATCTCAGCGTCATCGGTGCTTTCCCAGTGACGGCTTTCCCACCAGAACCAACCCACTAACACCACCACGACAATCGCAACCAGAAAGACTATTGGTTTGGCGGCCGGATGCTTCTGGAAGAAGCCGCGACGGTCTTCCTCATAACGCTTTGCCTCTGGATCAACGTGTTCTTCCTCCGGTTGATTCGGGGCCTCGGGCCGTTCCAACTCATTCTCATCAGTCGTGCTCGGACTCATCTCTTCACCTGTCAATCGTTATTCGTGAGGAACTGTAGTAGGCGGAGTATTGGGAACCGTTTCGGGCGTGTTGCCTGTCCCTGGGGGGGGAGCTCCGTTTGGGGGTACCGTGCTGCCTGGCGTTGCCAAGTACTGCTGCACCGCCTGCTCGGCGTTGCCGATGGCGCGCGCTAAGAGGACCTTGGCAATATTGTGGGCATACAAGCTCGATATGTACTGGTCGTTGGCCGACGCCAGTTGCTGTTGGGCCTGAATGACCTCTACGTTGTTAGTTACACCCGCGGCGAAACGATCTTGCGATTGGCCGAGGGCCTGTTGTGCGTAATCAAGCCCTAGCTTCGCCACCTCCACCTGTTGCGCCGCCGCCTTCAAATCGAGGATTGCATCTTCCACATCCTGTTCGATGCGTCCCCGCATATCGTCGACTTGCGCCTGCCGCTGCTTCAGAATGGCATCAGTTTGTTGCACATCGGCTTCGATTTTTCCACCCTCAAATATTGGAATTCTCAGTGTGGCAGCAGCCGTCCAGTTAGGGGACATAGAGTCGGGCGTTGTGCCCAGCACACCATATTCGCCAGCAAAGTCAATGGATGGCAACCGCTGCTTCCATGCGGCCTCCCGGCTCAACTGGGCTGCGCGCAATGAAGCCAATGCGGCTTGATAATCGGGACGCGTTTGCAGTGCGCGCGCGTAGGCGTTTTGCAGTTCCATCTCAGGTAGGGGATGGTAGGGAACACGATTTACCAGGCGAAACTTTTGTCCGACCGGCAATCCAATCACGCGCGCCAGAGCGATACGTTGTTTTTCCAGCTCGTTCTGGGCCTGGATCAGTGCCTCCTGCTGAGCTTGCAACTGCACTCGTGCGCGCAGGGTATCGATGTTGGGTGCAAGCCCTGCCGCCTCCTGGTCCGCCGCCAACTGGTAGAGCGCCTGCGCAGTTTTCAACTCGGCTTCGGTAGCCTCTACGCGCGATTCGTTAGCTATGGTGAGCAGATAGTTGGCCCCCACTGCCAGTACCACAGTGTCGCGAGCATCGCGATAGGTGAACTGCGCAGCCTTTACGTTCTGGCTGGCGGACGCGAACGTTATCGATCGTATGCAAATCAATGGCGTTCCACGAGCCGGTTGCGCGAAGGTCGGTGATGCCGAAAGGTCCGACCGAAGTCGGAATTCCTGGAAAATGGAGCCGTTAAATCCAAACGCCTTTAAGTTAATTTTCTGCTCCTCTTCCGCGAACGATCCGTTAACCACCGGCATCATGTCGCTCAGCGCGCGAAGATGGGAGGCGCGTGACTGTTGCGTGACCCGGTCTGCCAAATACAGCCCAAGGTTGTACTTCAGCCCGCGTTGCAATGCGTCTTCGATGGTGAGGTCAATGGTCCCCGCGGTGGCCGTGCCCTGAGGAATCGAGCCAGCGAAGGGATCTTGATTGCGATTGATTACTTGCTCAGCTGAGGGAAGGGAATATAAGTCTTGGCCGGAACTCTGACCCACCGCGGAACCAGCGGCCAACAGGAATGCGATGCCGATCAGCCCTATACAAAAGGCAGAACCAGTCTTTCTGGGTGCATTGCTTTCAGGTCGTTCCATGTTGTATTTAGTACATACATGTATGTATGACATCGTACGAACCACCGTTTTAGATGTGCTTACCGGGCAGCGGCGTTGCGCAAAATCGGCATCCAACGCTGTCGGCAACTTAGATGTCGATTCGAGGATATATGAAAGGGCCGGGGCCTTCATCTCGCCGGCAGGAGCGCACCGAACTGACCCGCGCTCGCCTCATTCAATCCGCCGAAAAAATCTTTGCGCGTGACGGATTCGAAGCTGCCAAACTTGAGGAGATCGCCGCCAACGCAGGCTACACGCGGGGCGCCTTCTATGCCAACTTCAAGAACAAAGAAGATTTGTTCTTCGCCCTGCTGGAGGGGGAAATATCCTCGCGTATCGAAAAAGCGCGCAACCAGGATCGACCAATTCGAGGACCCGGCGGCGAAGTTGCAGCGCCTTGCGAGCTTTCCTTCTGGACATCTGCCTGGATCGCCGCTGGAGTTTGCTGGCGCTGGAATTCAAATTATTCGCCGTCCGTCATCCCGAAGTAAAGGCAAGATTGGCGGCCATGAATCGCCGATTTGCGAGCTCCCGGGCCGGCATTTTGCGCGACGTCATGCAAGGTTTGGGTCGGCATCTACCCGGCCTCTGCTAATGCCGCCGGGATGTCGCTGTCGGCGCTGGCCAATGGCCTTACCTTGGAGCACATGCTCGATCGCACCATCATGCCTGAGGACGACGTTAAGAGAATCATGGCGAATTTCTTTGATAGCCTGACCGCGACGAAGGCCGGGAACTGAAAGAAGGAGCTACCGGGTAGAGCCAGCCTTCAGGCTGATCGCCGGAGTATGAAAGTCTCTGAGCCGCTCTACCGTTCTGGTAAGAGCCCACTTCGCTGGTCGAGGGGCGCCTCATCAAATCTCGTATGGCTTCCTGCACAGATTTTCCTTGCTGCAGAATCGCGTGCATCTGCTCGGTGATCGGCATTTCTACGCCCGCCCTGCGGGCCAGGCCGACTGCGGCGTTGGTAGTAAGCACCCCTTCCGCCACCATCCCATGCATGCCTGCAATGATGTCGTCCAGTTTGCGCCCGCGTCCCAGTTCGATGCCGACGCTCCGGTTTCGCGAGAGACCGCCAGTGCAGGTGAGAACCAGATCCCCGAGTCCGGCAAGTCCGGCCATGGTTTCCGCTCTGCCTCCGCAGGCGACCACCAGCCTCGTGATCTCAGCCAGTCCCCGGCGTGATGAGCGCGGCGACGGTGTTGTATCCGAGGTCCATGCCGAATAGAACTCCGGCGGCGATGGCGACAATATTTTTCAGGGCCCCGCCTAATTCCACTCCGACCACATCGTCGTTGGTGTACACGCGAAAATTGGGATCGCTAAATTCCCTCTGCACAGTCACGGCAAGTTCGCGATCGGCCGAGGCAATTGTGATTGCGGTAGGGTCTCCCTTGGCAACTTCCTTGGCAAAACTCGGCCCGCTTAATGCTCCAATACGGGGCACAAACCCAGCGGAGTCGCTAAGCACTTCGTAATTACCTCGGTCATGCGCAGCAGCGAATTATTTTCAATACCCTTGGTCGCGCTGACAAAGAGCATTTCGGGCCGGAGGTGCGGCAACATGGCTTGAAATACTCGCCGGGTATGATGCGACGGCATGACGCTGACGACGATCGCCGCACCCTGTAGCGCCTCTTCGAGACTATTGGTGCACTCAACCGCTTCTGGAATTAGCTGTTGTGGCAGGAACAAATCGTTGATGTGACGCTCGCGAATGCTTTCACGTACCTCGGCCTCATGCGCCCACAGGCGCACGTGGTGGGTCTGTTTGCGTCCCAACACCGTGGCGATTGCCGTACCCCATGCACCCGCGCCGATGACTGCGATCTCGCTCACAAGCAGGTCTCTTTCAACGAAAACGGTTTTCGGTGCCCGCCAGCAGGCGCCGGATGTTGTCTTTGTGTCGCGCAATCACCAGTGCGGACGAAGCCGTAACCACCAACAGGATAGGAGCTGTGTTTCGCTCCGCGCGGATTGAGCCATAGAACGAACCAGGGAAATGACGCCGCCGCGACGATGCTGCCCAAAGAAACATACCGCGTCACGGCGAAGACGACGACGAACAGCAGCAGTGAGAGCAGCAGACACTTCGGCGCAAGCGCGACAAAGGCACCGGCGGCAGTCGCCACTCCCTTACCGCCTCTGAATCGGAGCCACACCGTAAACATGTGCCCCAGGATCGCGCAGAATGCTGCGACCGCCGCCAGCAGAAAGATTGTGCGGCTGTCGATCATCTGCGGCGAAGAATCGTATAGGCTGGCCGGAACTTCAGTTGCGCCAAAGCGGCGCGATCCCGCTAGCCAGAAGGCAAATGCCACCGCAAAATAGCCTTTCAACGCGTCGAGCACCAGGGTTGCAATGGCCAGTCCCTTCGATCCTGTGCGGGCAACATTCGTCGCGCCAATGTTCCCGCTGCCGGTGTTGCGCACATCCTGCCCGCGAAAAACACGCACCAGCAGATAACCGAAGGGTATCGAGCCCAGCAGGTAGGAAACCACGACGATAGTGAGAGAAAGTTTTGTCAAGTTTAAGAACTAGACATGGAGCCTATTCCAGCGAATAGTGCGACAGCTTTGTATACCGCGCGCCCGCCGGAGACAACTTGCTCTCGTAGAGATAGAACTCGTGCGCGGTCATTGTACCGAAGTCCAGGGGCCCGAGGGTTTCCAGTTTGGCTCGCACCAGGTGCAGCCCTGGCGCGGGATGTTCGCCCCGAACGGGACGCGGACGCCCGCTGCCTATACGCGCGAGCGTCAAATGTGGCTTGAAGGGGCCAGCATCCTGTTCGAATCCCAGCGGCTGAAGTGCTTGGCCAATCGAGTTCACCAATTCCTGCAGATTTTGTTCTGCTTCAATGCCGACCCAGAATACACGCGGGGACTTGGGAGAAGGGAAGAACCCGGCATTGCGGAAGCGCAGCTCGATGGGTGTGCCGCGCATGGTCTGCAAGGCGCGCTGGATCTCGTCGAGCTTCTTTGTCTCGCCCAAAAACTGCAATGTCATGTGAAATGTTTCAGCAGCGACCCAGCGAACATCTGGCGCAACCACCCGCACTTGATTGCGGAATTCGGTGATTCGCTGGCGGATATCCGGATCGATATCTAGTGCTACGAAGAGGCGCATAGAAAGCAGCTCCCTCGTGGGTAAAGGCCAGTCTGGAAGAACTAGGAGAACCTTTGGCGGCGCATCTGAAAGTGCGCTTCTTTCGTCACAGCCGCTACATGAGCATGCGCCGTACGAGGTCGAGCGCCTGCTGGCTCGCCCATCGGCGGACGCGATCACGGTCTCCAAAAAAACGCCGCTGCACCACTTCCTGCTTGTGGCCGTTGGTGACCGCGACATACACCAGACCCACCGGCTTCTCTTCCGTACCGCCGCCGGGGCCGGCGATGCCCGTGACCCCAACGCCGATATCGGCATTGCAGATCTCGCGAATGTTTTGCGCCAGCGCCAGCGCCACTTCTTTGCTTACTGCACCGTGGGCTTCGATCATTAGCGGAGGGATATCGGCGAACAGCGTTTTCAAGTCGTTGGAGTACACCACTGCACCGCCCAAAAAGTAGCGCGAGCTACCCGGTACCGAGGTGATGCGCTCGGCGATCATTCCGCCCGTACATGATTCCGCCACCGCGAGTTTCGCGTTGCGCATCTGCAGGTAGTAGCTGACGATCTCCTCCAGTGATTCGCCCGCCGACGAGAACACTGCGTCATCGAGTTCGTCTTCCAGCTCTCCGGCAAGCCGATCGACTTCTACTTGAGCCTCGTCCTTGGTGGCTGCGGTTGCTCGCAGGTGGAATTCGACTTGCCCTTGACCGGCCAGCAGAGTGGTTTCAACATTCGGGTGCTTCTTGTAGATCGGCGCGGTGCGCGCGTCTACCGCCGACTCGCCCAGCATTGCGGTTTTTAGCACTCGGGTCGCGATTGCCGCCGGTGGCACGAGGGCGCGCAGCCGATCCATGCACTGCTGGTCCCACATCTCGTGCAGTTCATGCGGAGGCCCGGGAAGCAGCACGACAATCTTCGGATGTCCATCCACGGAGGTCTGCAACCACTGTCCTGGTGCCGTGCCTCGGGAATTCGGCAGTATCTCAGCGTCCTCCAGCACATCCGCTTGCTGCGCGTTGTTCTCGGGCATCTGGATGCGGCGTTCGGCGAATCGCTTGTACAGCGCAGTGACGATCGCGTGATCCCGCTTCAACGATATTCCAAGGGCGGCCGCCACACACTCGCGTGTCACGTCGTCTTGTGTCGGTCCCAAGCCTCCCATAAAGATAGTAATGTCGGTCCGGCCAATCGCGGTGCGGGCTACAGCCGTGAGATGGTCGCCGTTGTCTCCAACCACCGTTTTGAAAGCGACGCTGATGCCAAGATCATTCAGACGCCCAGTGAGGAACAGGGAATTGGTGTCTTGCCGGTAGGGAGTAAGCATCTCCGAGCCGATGGCGATGATTTCGGCGATCACAAATTCAGTCTAGCATTCAGCAATTAGCAGTTGGCACTCAGCAGTCAGCGGTCAGCAGACGAGTAAATATTGCTTCAGCGCATCGCGTATTGTTGGATTGCATTCGGACGCACAAAGTCCGTAACTAATTTCTAACCACTAAAACGACAGGTGCTAAGTGCTAAGAGCCAAATGCTACCTCTCTGGAATCAGCTTCCGCCCCTCAATGTCCCAGGAAAGGTGATGCACGCCGCTCGTGGTGGCAAGCACGGCAGAGGCGCCGCGAGCGAATGCGAGCCCAACCAGGTTTTGCCCTGACACAACTAGCGATGCCTTGCGATCGGGTGTAACCCGCACGATGCCGCGGCGGCCGTTAAGCGAAGCTGCGACATAGAGATTGTCGTCAACGTCTACCGCCAGTCCCTGCGGCCGCCCGAGGCCGCGATAGAAGACGCTCACAGCGCCGTGAGGATCAATCTGTTGAATAGCATCGAAGCTCGAAGTGGTGGGGCCGGTGACATACAAATTTCCGTTGCTGCCGAAGGCAAGATGGTAGGCAGAAACGCTCGGTTCCAGCATGGCGAAGACGAAGATCTGGCGGTCACGGTCAATCTTAAAGATGGTCCCGCTGCGATCACCGACATAGAGATTCCCCTCTGGGTCGAAGGCAATTCCTGTCGCTACGCCCATGCCTTCCGCGTAAGAAGTCATGGTACCGTTCTGCGCCACGCGGTACACGGTACCGTCATAACGCGAAGAAACATAGAGACTACCGGTGTGGTCGAAAGCCATCCCCGTGGCGTTCATCATTTCGTGAACGAACGGTTTCATGTTGTAATGGTTATCGATACGGTAGATTGCAACCGGGACTTTCTGTCCGCGCGATCCAGAGAACGTGACGTAAATGTTGCCGTCGTGGTCGATGGCCGGATTGGTTACCGGGTGCAGGTTTTCCGCGATGGGAACGCCCACCCGCACTTCTCCGGGATTACTCTTGTGACCATTGGTTGCAACCACCACTTCGCCGGATGCGGCGCCTTCTGGCACGCGCGCCACGATGAACTGTTCCGAACTAATGATGATCGAGCCATCCACATCACCAAAACGCACCAACGGACGTCGCAGCTCCTGCGGACGAAGACCGCTTCCGCTAATGCGGATCTCACCTCCCGGCAGAGCGCACCTAGGATCGATGGAATCGATATGGGGTTTGCCATTCACGTTTTTTGCGCCCGTTTTCCGTTCCACCATCTGCCGATCTCGCATCAGGTCAGTAAAGCAGTGCGTTCGCTTCAGCGCACGATCCCAAAGTGAAGAAGCAACTGTAGGACAACCAGGCCATATACGCCTGCGCCCAAGTCGTCCACTACGATTCCCGTTCCGTCTGGCAACTTCTCCAGGTTACGCACCGGAGGCGGCTTAACAATATCGAATGCACGGAAAAGTATAAAGCCGGCGAGCAGCCCTTGCCACACGATGGGACACGCTACGAGGGTCAGCAGTTGCCCCGCAACTTCGTCAATTACCACATGCTGCGGATCTTTCTTGCCGCAGCCGCGGGCTTCCAGCGTTGCAGCGGGTATGCCAATCGCCGCCACGAATACGATTAGGAGCACAACAGCAGGTATCCGGGCTGATAGTGGGAGATGCGAGGCCAATAGCCACCACAATAATACGGTGGCGAGCGAGCCCCACGTGCCCGGACCGGGTCGCAGTCGTCCTACGCCAAAGAACGTGGCGACCATAGTGGCCCATCGCGGAGCGGGAGGACCGATTAGTCTTGGGTCACTGTGGCTTCTTGCTTGGTTGGCTCGGGTAGTTGGAATCGTCGGTCTCCGGATCGTTCAGTGGAGTGGAGATGACATAGCCGCCACTTGCCCACTTGCCCAGATCAATCGCGCGGCAGTGTTCGCTGCAGAAAGGATATTCGGGATCGGTGGCCAGCACGATCTTTCTGCAAGTTGGACAACGTAAGCTGCGAATTTTTCTCTTTGCCATGGAACCTGTTGTCAGGCGCCGGTGCTCAGTTGTTAGTCTGGATCGGGGCGCTGCACCACTTCTCCTGCTGCCCGAAGATAGCGACTACCTCACCGGCTTCGCTTTCACTGACAACGGATGACCGGCCCCTAGCCACTATTCTAAGATGCGCGCCACCAGATCGTAGTCGTGCGCTTCGGTGATCTCGCAGCGATAGAACTCGCCTTCGCGAATGTTTTTGCGATCCCCAAAATCGTTCACGTAAACCGTGCCATCAATCTCAGGAGCATGCATCGCCGTGCGGCCTTCCCACAGCAACTCCGTTTCGGCTGACGGACCGGACAGAAGCAAATCGAACTGCTGCCCCACCAGCGCACGCTTCTTCTTGCGGCTGATCTGCTTCTGCATTGACATAAGCTTCTTGCGGCGTCTCTCAATCTCTCTCTGCGGGACTTTGTCTGCCAAGGCGAACGCGGCCGCGCCTTCCTCGTCAGAGTAGCCAAACACGCCCAGCCAGTCGAATTGCGCCTCGCGCACAAACTGGCAGAGCTGTTCGAAGTCTTCTTCACTTTCGCTGGGGAAACCCACGATCATCGAGGTACGAAGCGTCACGCCGGGAATCTCGCGCCGCATTTTTTCCAGCGAGCGTAAGAATATCTCCCCGCCGGCGCCACGCTTCATCCGCTTCAACACGCTGGGCGAGGCATGTTGAAGAGGCACGTCAATATAAGAGCAAATCTTTTCATGCGCTGCGATTGTCTGGAGCAGCTTGCCGGTAATCTTGTTGGGATACGCGTACAGGAAGCGCACCCAGCGCAGCTTCTCGATCTGCGCCAATCGCTCCAGCAGGAGCGCCAAGCCATCTTTCAGGCCCAAATCTTCGCCGTAGCAAGTTGTGTCCTGCCCGATCAGCGTAATCTCACGCACGCCTTGCTCCGCAAGATGTTGTGCCTCGGCGATCACCGATTCGAAGCGCCGCGAACGAAATTTGCCACGTAATTGCGGGATGATGCAAAACGAGCAGGGATGATCGCAGCCTTCAGCAATCTTGATGTAAGCCGAATACTTGGGAGTGGCTAACACGCGCGGCGTGTTCTCGTCGTACAAATAGTTCGGTAGATCGGCAAGAGCTCCATCCCATTCTGCCTTGGAAAATCGGCCGGCAGCCTCACGGGCATCGCCCTCGGAACGCGAGTTCAAGATCACAAATGGAGACCCTGCAGGCGACGGCGGCGCTATCCCCGCTGCGTTGAGAATCTGTTGTAGCTCGCCCGTGCCCACGACAGCGTCAACTTCGGGAATGTTTTTCTGGATCTCGTTGCGATAACGCTCGACCAGGCAGCCCGCCACTATGAGCTTCTGCGCCCGTCCTGCAACCTTATGCTGCGCCATCTCCAGAATCGTATCCACTGATTCCTGCTTAGCCGAATCAATGAAGGAGCAGGTATTCACGACGATGATATCGGCATCCTCGGCGCGGGCAGTGATCTGGGCGCCGCCTTGCGAGAGTAGGCCCATCATCACTTCGCTGTCCACGAGGTTCTTGGGACAGCCCAGGCTGACGAAGCCAATTTTCTTGGGAACAGCCGTGGCAGTCGAGTACGCTCCGGGATCGCTGAGACGCGATGCATCTGCGCAGGTGGGAGTGTCCAGGATGTCCAGCAAGGCTACAGAATCGGTTCTTGGCTGCATGCAATTTCACTATTTTACCATTAGTTTTTCGCGGGTCCCGAAGCGACGAAAGTCGAACACACGCGTTTCCCGCGCCCGACATGCCGCCGCAAGAGGATGTTATATTGAATGGTCGGGCGCTGGTCCCGCGCAACGCAATCTTGTGAACCCCGCCAGGTCCGGAAGGAAGCAACGGTAGCAGGCTAGTGCGGGTGCAGCGGTCAACTGGCGCCTGGCTTTTTTGGCCCTTAGCTTTTAGCCATTAGCGCTTAGTAAGCCAGCCGTGCGAGTTCGGCTTGCTAAAGGCTAAGAGCTAGAGGCTAACACCGCCCGCATAGACTTTCCCTCACGCATCGTTCAGAATGAATGCGCATTCATTGCAACTCATAGTATTTCGGGAGAACTCTATTGCCAAACTCTCGTCGCGCCAAGATTACCGCGCTGGGTACCTATGTTCCGCCTCGCGTCCTCACCAACAAAGACCTGGAGAAGATGGTGGACACTACCGACCAGTGGATCCTGGAACGTACCGGAATCCGCGAACGCCACTTAGTGGACGAAGGAGTAGCAGCCAGCGATTTGGCCATCGAAGCGGTCCAGAAGCTTGTCCAGTCGCACCCGTTCGATCTTCAGGAAGTGGACGTCATTGTGGTGGGAACGGTCACCCCGGACATGATGTATCCCTCGACGGCGTGCCTGGTGCAGCACAAACTTGGCATCGCACGTACTTGGGGCTTCGACGTTTCGGCGGGCTGTTCGGGCTTCTTGTACGCGCTGAACGCCGGCATGCAGTTCATTGAGTCCGGCAGGTCCAAGAAGGTGCTCGTGATCGGTGCAGATGTGAACTCTTCGATGACCGACTTCACCGATCGCGCGGTGTGCATCATCTTCGGTGACGGAGCAGGCGCCGTGCTGCTGGAGCCGGCGGAAGAGGGTGAGGAAGGAATCATCGACTACGAGGCCCAGGTCGAAGGCATGGGAGGGCAGTACCTGTACATGCCGGGGGGCGGAAGTCTGCACCCAGCATCGCACGAAACTGTAGACAAGAAAATGCACTATATTCATCAGGATGGGCCGCAGGTCTTCAAGTATGCGGTGAAGAAAATGGCAGAGATGACCGAGCGCGTCCTACGCAAGAACGGTCTCACCGGAAAAGACGTTGGTTGCTTTATCGCCCACCAAGCCAACATGCGCATCATAACGGCGACTGCAGACCGCCTCAAGATGCCGATTGAGAAGGTCGTCATCAACATCGACCGCTATGGCAATACAACGGCAGGAACCATTCCTCTCGCAATGCAAACCGCGATTGACGAAGGCAAGCTGAAGAAAGGCGACACGGTTTTGCTGGCGGCCGTGGGTGCGGGCTTCACTTCTGGAGCGACGCTGCTGAAGTGGGCGTACTAAGAAGCTAAGCAGCAGCCTGCGTCCTAACCCGGGCATTTTCTGATAACCGGGAGGTGCTGGAGTCAGAAGTCCTTCGACGCGGAGCGTGCTTGACCCGCCCCGCGCCCGGTTTGGCGTCACGGCCTACACTGCGGCGTCAAGAGGAACGCATGTTGCTGTCCGTTCACAGTGCCCACTCCAACAATCTGTCCGGCGACGTTGATCGCAACAGCGCCTTGCAGTACCCAACTCGAATTGGCTCGAACAAGAGCATGCAGATCCCGCATTCCGCTTCTTGCGTTCCAGACAAAGGCATGCGAACTAGAGCCGGTACAATTGCCGTTCCCAACCACTGTTCCGAGTACATTGATCGCCAATGCGCTACTCCAGCTTCCACCAGCAAGAACGCCGAGATCCTGCGCAACTCCCGCCCTGTCCCACAAGACAGCGTGAGGCTTGTTGACATCGCCGGAGTCCGAAGTGCCGGCAATTTCGCCGAGATCGTTGATCCCAACGGCGTCGCTGCCGATCCCACCCGGCAGAGTACCAACAGGTTGCATGGCCCCGGCACTGCTCCAAAGGAAGCCTCGGTTCGCCACTCCTGCCGCGGCGCAGTAGCCCACTACCTGCCCGAGATTGTTGATATCGTGCGCTCCCGCGTCTGTAAAGCCCGATAACACTCCGAGGCCAACCATTCCCGCCGCTTGGCTCCAGATAAACGCGTGCAGCTTGCCGCCCGCACTAAGAGAAGAATTTCCAACCACCTGGCCGCAGGCATTGATTGCCACCGCGGCACTTCCATCGTCGCCGGCCAGCGTGCCGAGATCCTGCATTCCGGCCGCACTACTCCAAACGAACGCATGGGTGTTGGTGCCGCTGCCCGCCAGATCCGACTGACCTGCGACGAGGCCGCAGACATTGATTCCGGAGGCGCCGCTGTGACTACCACCAGGAAGCGTCCCTAAGTCTTTCGGGACCGTCGTTAGAGTCCAAAGGACTGCGTGATCCGTTCCCCCTGCGACGTCCGAGGATCCCACTACCTGGACGCGATCATTGATGTCCCCGGCAGTGCTGGAGGCGCCGCCGGGCAGCGTACCTAGATCCTTAAGGACATAGTAGTCAGCCACAAATCCTCCAACTGCACAACCCTCTGCATCCTCTCACTGCCACTCCATGGCCCCTACAAACGGCGAAGAAGGCGCGCATCCGCTATTTCCGAAATCAATGGCCCACAATGGTAGCATCGCCTCTATTTCAACACTGCTTCCACCTTGTTATAGACTAGCCTGCTCTTGGCCAGGGGTGGGCAAGTTGTAGGGACGACCTCATGCTACCTTCCCACCAGGAGTCGAATCCTTCAAGCTACTTCGCCTTGATCTTCTCCCGTTCCTTCGCCGCGTCCAGCGGCCGCACCGGCTCAGTCATGCGCGCGGGATCAAGAATCTCCTTGATCTGCTCTTCGCTTAGCTCGCCGCGCTCGCGTGCAATCTCGATGATGGACTTGCCGGTCTTCACTGACTCCTTCGCAATTTCCGCCGCTTTGGCGTAGCCGATGTACGGGTTCAGCGCTGTGGCCAGCGATACCGTGCTCTGCACGTAGTAGTCGGTGCGCTTCTCGTTGACGGTGATGCCCTTGATGCAGAACTCGGTGAGCTGGCCGCAGCATGTTGGTCATGATGGTGATCGAGGTGAGCACGCTGTAGGCCATGGCTGGCATCATGACGTTCAGTTCGAGTTGGCCGGCCTGCACCGCCAGCGCTACGGTGGTGTCGTAGCCAACAACCTGGAACGAAACCATCGCCGCCAGTTCCGCCATCACGGGATTGATCTTGCCCGGCATGATCGACGAGCCCGGCTGTAGCGCGGGCAGGTTGATTTCCGCCAGTCCAGTGTTCGGGCCCGACGAGAGCAGACGCAGATCGTTGGAGATGCGGATGACCTCCAGCGCCAGGTTGCGCAGCGCCGAGCTGACCGACGACATCGCCAGGTTCGACTGCATGGCGTAACGCATGTCGTCCACGGCATGCAGCTTCTGTCCCGAGATGCGCGCCAGGTTGGCGATCGCCTTCTCGCGATAATCGGGATGAGTGTTGATGCCGGTGCCCACTGCCGAGCCGCCCAGTCCGACCTCGCGCAAGTATTCCGACTGCTCACGAATCGACTTCTTCGCACGCTTGATCGCGCCAGCGTAGGCGTGAAACTCCTGGCCCAGCCGCATCGGGACCGCGTCCATCATGTGAGTGCGGCCCGACTTCAGGATGTGGTGAAACTCTTTGCCTTTTTCGTCCAGCGCGGCAATCAAGCCATCGAGCACGGGATACAGCTTGTCCAGTTCGAGCAGCGCGGAGAGGCGCATCGCGGTAGGGAAGACGTCGTTGGTCGATTGCCCGTAGTTGACGTGATCGTTGGGATGGACGTGTTTGTACTCGCCCAGGTTGCCGCCCAGCAACTCGGAGGCGCGGTTGGCGATGACCTCGTTGCTGTTCATGTGGAAGCTGACGCCCGCGCCCGCCTGGAAAACGTCGACGACGAATTCCTCGTCCCACTTGCCCTGCTGAACTTCTTTGGCGGCCTCGATGATGGCGTTAGCGGTCTTCTCGTCCACCAACCCGAGTTCGCGATTGGCGAGTGTCGCAGCCTCCTTCACCATCGCGATAGCGCGGATGAGCGAAGGGTGTGCGCGCAATCCGCTGATGGGAAAGTTCTCGACGGCGCGCGCGGTTTGAATGCCGTAGTAAACGTGGCCGGGAATTTCTTTCAGGCCGAGAGAGTCTTTCTCGGTGCGGGTGGTGGAAGTTGTGGTCGCGGACATAGGCTGGCCTCATTTAGACAGATGACCGCCAAACGAGGCGCGTCGCCACAATTCTGCAATACCCTTGGCCTTCGTGTAGTCCACGTCGAGCGCGATTCTCGAGTTTTGAAACAGCAAGGTTTGTATCAGGGCCGGCTTACGCGCGCTAAAAGAATCCGGTTTGCGACGGGCTTTGTATCCGGGCACGACTTCAGTCGTGCCGAAAGAGGGCAAGAGAGAATGGGCTTTAGCCCCTGCGGAATGCACTGCCTCAGGGCTGAAGCCCATATTCAAAGGGGCCTTTCGGCACGACTGAAGTCGTGCCCTGACACAAACCTGGATGGCTTTACGAGATCAGTTTCGGTGTTACACTTTTCTCCAGGAGCGCCCGCGATGGCAACGACCCAGGTATCGCTAGAAGAATATCTCAGAACGGATTACGAACCGGACTGCGATTACGTGGATGGCGAACTGGAGGAGCGCAACGCGGGCGAGAAAGAGCACTCGATCGTGCTCGGCCTTCCTGGTCAACTCATTGGCTGGCAAAGTACGAGGAACAATCGGAAACTCGAAGCCTGTCCTGATGATCAGAATGCGGGTGTCGCCGACGCGGATGCGTGTTGCCGATATCGCCATCCTTCCGCTCAATGCTCCATTTGAAGGTGTCCTTACCCGCCCGCCGGTCGCCATAATCGAGGTGCTCTCACCCGAAGACCGCGTCTCGCGCTATCAGCAGCGGCTGGACGATTACCGGGCGATGGGTGTTGCGAATGTCTGGGTAATTGATCCCATGCGCCGCAAAGCCTATGACTGCAGCCAAGGTGGCTGGCAGCCCGTTGATAAGCTTCTGATCGCAAATGCGCCGGTTGAAATTCCTCTCGATCAGTTGTGGAAAAAACTGGACCAGCTACATTCCTAGAGAGCTCTATCTGCAGTTCATTTGTGTGGCTTAGTCGCGAATACGAGCACCAAACCAATCACGATAATTGCAAGTACCCACCACCTCAAAATACGGCGGTACTCCTTTGTCGTCCGCACTCGCCACTTAAACAGAGGAGTCTTTCGCTCTCCTAATTGCTAACTGCCAATTGCCTACCCAATCTCCACCAACTCCGCGATCTTCGCCTGCCACTCCTTCGGGCCGCTTTCGTGTACGGAGTTGCCGTTCACATCCACTGCAACCGTGACGGGCATGTCCTCGACTTCGAATTCGTAGATGGCCTCCATGCCAAGATCGGCGAAGCCCAGCACGCGCGACTTCTTGATCGCCTTCGAGACCAGGTAAGCGGCGCCGCCCACCGCCATCAGGTAAACCGCTTTGTGGTCGCGAATGGCTTCGATGCCGTCCGGACCGCGCTCTGACTTACCCACCATGCCGAGCAAACCGGTCTCCTTCAGCATCTGGCGCGTGAACTTGTCCATGCGTGTGGCCGTTGTGGGGCCAGCAGGCCCGACAACTTCATCCCGCACCGGATCAACCGGTCCGACGTAGTAGATGAAGCGATTGGTGAAATCCACCGGAAGCTGTTCGCCGCGCTTGAGCATCTCGGTCATGCGCTTGTGGGCGGCATCGCGGCCAGTGAGCAGCTTACCGCTAAGCAGAATTACCTCGCCGGTCTTCCACGTTGCCACTTCTTCGCGAGTGACCGTGTCAAGGTTCACCCGCCGCGCACCCGCCGGATTGTAGGTCAATTCCGGCCAGTCCTTCAGCGACGGTGGCTTTAGCGTGACCGCCCCAGAGCCGTCGAGTACGAAGTGAGCATGACGCGTGGCCGCGCAGTTCGGGATCATCGCTACCGGCAAGTTCGCGGCGTGCGTGGGATAGTCCTTCACCTTCACATCCAGCACGGTGGTCAGTCCGCCGAGTCCCTGCGCGCCGATGCCCAGCTCGTTGATCTTCTTGTACAGCTCGACACGCAACTCTTCGGCCGCGGTTCTTCGGCCCCCGGGCAATCAGCTCCTGGATGTCAATCGGCTCCATCAGGGCTTCCTTGGCCAGCAGCATTGCCTTCTCTGCTGTGCCGCCGATGCCGATGCCGATAATCCCTGGAGGACACCAACCTGCACCCATCGTGGGCACCGTCTTCAGCACCCACTCGACGATGGAGTCAGAAGGATTCAGCATGACGAACTTCGACTTGGCTTCCGAGCCGCCGCCCTTGGCGGCGACGATGACGTCAACCTTGTCGCCCGGAACCAGCGTCATGTTCACGACGGCCGGGGTGTTGTCCTTGGTGTTCTTGCGTTCGCCGGCCGGATCGGCCAGCACGCTGGCACGCAGCTTGTTTGCTCGGGGTGAAGATAGGCGCGGCGCACGCCTTCGTTCACCATGTCCTCCACGCTCATGGTCGCGTCCCACTGCACCTTCATACCGACTTTCAGGAAAACGGACACAATGCCAGTGTCCTGACAAATTGGCCGATGGCCTTCGGCGCACATGCGGGAGTTGATCAGCAACTGAGCGATTGCATCGCGAGCGGCGGGCGACTGCTCTTTTTCGTATGCGCGCGCCAGACCCTGAATGAAATCGACCGGGTGGTAATAGGAAATGTATTGCAGAGCATCAGCAACGCTCTGGATAAGATCATCTTGCTTGATGACTGTCATTGATCGCCTCGCTGTAGGAAAAAACGTAAGAGTCCGGGCAAACGCCCACAGGTCAATTATAGGAACCCAAATGCATGCGCACCTAGGGAATTCAATCTAGCGCGAGGGAATCCGCATTCCCCAAATGTGGGATACAAAGTTGAATTCCCCTGTGCGCCCGTCCGAGTTCCTGCATCGAAAAGAGCATGCGCGTTCTCTCGGTTCGGTCTTGTTGCATTTGCGGCCACGCTGATTCTATCTGCACTACCGAGTTCGGCTGTTTCGGGCTCCTTTCGGGGCAAGATCGTGGAGAGCACGCAGACCGCTGGCGATCCGAACTGGATTTACGTGCAGGGGCGCAACGGAATGATTCGTCGCGTGGAAATATCGCATGCGCGCGTGGATTACGACGCGACCGTCCCCACTACCACCCGTCGGCATAATCCTCAGGAGGCACTGACCGAGGGAGCGGAAGTTCGAGTGACCGCGGAACAGGGAAGGGACGGAGAGTGGCGCGCCACGCGCATCGAGGTGCTCAAACCGGCTGATCCAGCGCAAACCTCTCCATCTCATAACTAAGTTCACCCAAGACCGACAGCTAAGTCCCTTGGGGGGATCAGTAGTCTGCGCTGTCCTCAAGGAAGTGATACTCCCCATCAATAACGCCCGATAGTGTTCTTTCAAGCCGTGAGAGATGCTAAGGAATAACCCAAGCGAAGCGCATCGAGAAAACTAATCATGCGCTCTGTAACAGCTTCCCGTACATCGACGTGTAGTTCAGGGCAATCTGGCCGCAGCTGCCTTGTTCCACCGAATAAACGATGCAGGAATCGAACGGACGTGAGTAAATGTGGAGGCTCACGGCGCGCTGTCCCCATTCCCGCGGATTGCGGACATCATGCACGGGGTTCAGCGGATCGACCGCTACCGGGTTCGCTGGGGTGATCTCGACCACATTGGTGGGCACAATGTTACAGCGATGGGCGGCGAGGTCCTCGGACAGAAGGCGGAAGTTCTGCACCGCAAGACGGCCGATCGGAGCAGCCATCCAGCAATTCTGCCCCTGGTGGTTGTGGATGGAACTGCATATACCGACTTCCCAGCAAATTGCCAGCAGTTCGTAAAGATCAGTCTTATCAATCAGGTTACGCGTGTAGTGCTGAGCGTTCCAGAACAGATACGGCTTCAGCTACTCAGGATCGACCGAATTCTGCCGCAGATACTGCAGCGTGCCGCTCACTCCGGTGAAGTCGTCTTCCTTGAGCTTACGCAGCCCGTCTATGAAGTGCTGCAGCGAAACCCTTTCGCGTTGCCCGATCTTGCCGATGTAACCGTTTCCAAGGTGACCTCCTCCTGGGACGAACCGCTTATTCTAACCCGGCTTGCAAAATCTTTGTGTCCAGCGAGATTTCCAGGAATCCAACGTGCTACGAAGTGGCTCCAAGTCTATAATGAGCCCAAGTACCACCCAGGCCAGGTGGCTCAGCGTTCGGCATTGGAGTTTTCCATGAAGTCACGCCCTCTCGCCGTTGCGATCGCAATGCTGCTGAGCATTGTCCTTGTTGTCCCGTCGTTCGCGCAGAACACCACGCAAACTCAGGCACCGTCAGCGCAGGCACCAATCAACCCACAAAATCAAACTCAACCCGCGGACACGGACGCGAGCCCGCCTGCTCGCCAGCAGCTCGTCGACTCCAACATCCACACCGGACGCTCCGAAGGCCACCCACGATAAGGGCAAGAACGACATCGATGACATTGGCAATCGCAAGGTAGGCTCAGGCAAGGGTATCGGAGACTGGTACGGGTACGACACCGAGATCAAGATGGGTAAGCAGTACGCCATGATGGTGGAGTCGAGTGCGCGAATGATCCAGGACCCGGTGATTGTTGAATACGTCAACCGTATCGGCCAGAACCTGGTACGCAACTCCGATGCCAAAGTTCCGTTCACCATCAAAGTCATCGACTCCGACGACATCAACGCGTTTGCGCTGCCCGGAGGTTTCTTCTACGTAAATAGCGGCCTGATTCTCGCCGCGGATAATGAAGCCGAGCTGGCAGGCGTGATGGCGCACGAAATTGCGCACGTTGCAGCCCGCCACGCTACTCGCGAGATGACCCGCGCCAACTACGTTAGCCTTGCTTCCATTCCCCTCATTTTTGTGAATAGTTGGGGCATCTACGAGGCAGCCAACGTGGCCATGAGTTTGGCGCTGCCGTTAACCTTCATGAAGTTTACGCGAGGCTTCGAAGCAGAAGCTGATTACTTGGGCGTGCAGTACATGTACAAGGCGGGTTACGATCCGCAGGCCTTTGTATCCTTCTTTGAGAAAATCGAGGCGCAGGAAAAGAAGAAGCCAGGCACACTGGCCAAAGCTTTTGCCTCCCATCCGCCGACTCCCGATCGGATCCTCAAGACCCAGGAAGAGATCCGCAATGTACTTCCCGCGCGTCCGGAATACATCTTCAATACTTCTGAGTTCAACGACGTGAAGGCCCGGCTGGCCGCGCTGGAGAATCGCAAGAAGGGTGTCGAACAGAACGACACCGCTAAGCCGACGCTGCGGCGCACTCAAACCGCCGATAGTGACAAGGGTCAACCTGGCAAGGATGGCGACGACCGTCCGACCTTGCAACGGCGCGACGATGATTTCATCGCCAGCACTAGTCAATGGTAGCGTCGGTCCGAATCTCGTTAAGCCAGCGGCCACGTGCCGCCGGTTTATTTTTCGGATCGTATTCGAGCGGAAGCAATCACTTTTCTGTCAGCTCGAATACCGGATAGTCTGCAGCAATGCTCGAAAAAAGCTCGACGGGTGAACCGGCGGGAACGAGGAAGTAGCGCTGCACGGTCGTTTTGAAGCTGTCGAGATAAGCTTTCAGCAGCTCAGGTTTGTCTGCATCGGTAACCGGCCGCAAGCCAAAACTCAGTCGCGACCCTCCTTTCTTTAGCGCAATCTCACTGGCTGCCTCGGCGTTGCGAACCCACTGGGTGCGGCCGCGAGGAGCGACCAGAAACCGCTTGCCCCCGATCTCCAGCAAACCGATCGGTGTGGAATACACACGCCCGCTTTTGCGCCCTCGGACTTGAAGCAGGTAATTGTATTTCGGTCCGAGGCCGAGGCCTACCAGAAACCCGAACAAACGGTTGAACGCACGTTCCGTCGCTGTCGGTTTCCGGAAGACAGGCGTGCTGGGATTGGTCGCCATGGAGCCATTTTACGCGACTCTCGGCCTGCTGTTGCGACTGGGCGCTGGTCCGGGGCCTCCGAGGATGTGGATACGGGTCTGGATGCAACTGCTAGGCTACTCTCATCTTACGACCCGCAGTGCTGGGGTATCATTCGACCGTGATTCCCGTTCCTAACTGCACTCGAAATTTTTTCAAAAAGGTCATGGCGCAACTGCCGGTTCTCGGAGTACACTTCCGCGGGGAGTTGTTGACGTGGTTCTTCGTAACGCTTCGAAGATGTCAAAGAGCGCATCTTCTATTCCCAGCAGCTCACACCATGCTGTTATGGCCTCGTTCCAAACGTGGGTCGAGTGCCGCGACCGCCCATTTGCAAACTCCACGCCATAGTCCCATTGATCGGATGTGGCTCTCGCTTCACAACTTTCCGCCCAGGAGAGACTCTATGAAACTTCGCATTTTTCTCTGTGTTGTGCTGCTTTGCTGTTTCGGCGGCTTGCCTGCCGTTGCTCAGCAGGTGGCACCCGATGCAACTCCGGTAGGGCCGCTGCCCACCGCCTCCGGTGAATACGATCTTGGGGCGCAAATAGATCCTTTGGTGCTGCCTGGCTGCCAGCCCGTGTCAGGCTATGACTGCAAGGTTGATGTTCGCGCGCACGTGTATTACCCGCAAACACTCACTGGCACTTATCCGGTGATAATTTTCCTGCACGGCAACCACGGCACGTGCGGCACTCCCGATCCGAGCCTGCCGGGCGATCCCCGGGACGATAACAGATCGGACTACACCGGCACCGGCATGTGTCCGTCGGGCTATATCGAATCCCCCAGCTATCTCGGGTACGACTATATGGCCTTTCGGCTGGCCAGTTATGGATACATCGTGGCGTCCATTGATGCTAATCGCGGCATCACTGCTGGACCGGGTCTGCCCGGCGACAGCGGTCTTATCAAGGCGCGCGGAATTATGGTGCTGCGCCATCTTCAGAACCTGAGCATGTGGAACCGGCACGGTGGAACGCCCGCCGGTGTTGGGGTTGAACTGCAGGGCCACCTCGATTTCAGCAACACCGGCATGATGGGTCATTCCCGCGGCGGTGACGGTGTCCGAGCTGCTTATAACGATTACATCCAGAGCGGGAGCATTTGGCCTGGCATGATCGATGATCCCATTACCTTCAAAGGAGTCTTCGAAATTGCTCCGGTCGATTTCCTGGGCAACAATTCTAAGGGTGTGCCGTGGAACATCATTGCGGGACTGTGCGATGGTGACGTATCTGACATTGAGGGCATTCGCCCTTATGACCGCGACATCCTTCCGCCCTTTGAGATGCCCCAGACGCAAAAATCCAGCATCATGATTTGGGGCGCCAATCACGACTTCTTCAATTCCCAATGGCAGATCAGTGACGCCAGCAGTCTGACTCCGCCTTACCCCGCAGACTGCATTGGTGCGGGGCAAACACCGATCTTTCCGGTGTCGCCGGGTTCGTTGCAACAACGGCTCACCACCATGACGTCGCTGATGGCATTTTTCCGCGGCAACGTAGGTAGTGGAGCCGATCCGACCTTCAACCGCAACTTCAATCCCTGGTGGGGAATTCCAGCGACCGTGACCGATGAAACCGGTACGATGCAGCCCTATCCAACAACCGCCGATAGAGGTTTCACTCCTCCGGTCCCCATCAAGGTCTTTGAAGACTTTACCGGGCAGACCGGAACCAGCAGCTACGGATTCCCCAATGATGCATCAAATATCACCATCGTCCACGGTACCGTGCCCAATCATGATCCCAGCCTGCGCTCGGGTCACATCAGTTGGACGGCAGCGGGGCCTAACACCTACTTCCAAACCAATTGGACGGCCGTGGGTACAGGCATGTCTATCACCAGCTACACGACGCTCGAGGTACGCGTTTCACGGCAAAGCAGCAGTCTGAATACACCCACTCCGACCGACTTTTCCATTTCCATCAGGGGATCTGGCAATGGGGCGACCGGATCGGTAAGGCTGAGTCACTATACGGACCCGAACTTCGTGGGACAGCCGGGCCATCAGTCGGTCTTGCAGGGACCTGTGGGATCGACAGACGGCGGACTGCATCCCATCTTGCAGACGGTACGCATTCCGCTGACGGACTTCCCAGGCTATGGCAATGCCATTGCCGGGAGAGTACATGGCATAAGGCTCACCTTCGACCAGACTACCGAGGGTGCCATCTATGTCGCAAACATCCGGCTGTCCAATCAGCCTGTCACTCATGGGCCGGAGATGGATGTTGCCGATGCGGTGGAACTCATGCAACAGTCCGAATCACCGGCACCGCGAGTACATCCGGGAGTGATTACCTCGTTGCGGCGGCTGCCTGCCGTGGCGCAGCTCGGTGGCGCTCCGGGAGTAGAGATCACGATTACCAGCAATAAACCCTTTCCAGCACGCGATGCCATGCTCACATTGCGTGTTGGCGAAAAATCCTTCACCCTCAGTCACTACGTAGGCGGAGATTGGCACTACGTGGTGTTCTCACTTACCGATGCTGAGTTTGCCAGCCTCTCTTCGGGAGACCCGATGCTAGTGCAGTATGGGCCAAAGCCGTTGGGCGATGTCTGGAATATCGGAAGGCTCGATAAGCAGATGATAGCGAAGAAGTGATTGCTGTCAGAGTGGCAGTTTCGACCCGCAGAAGAAGCAACAGGGCGTTCCGAGGAACGCCCTGTTCCATTCCAGACAAAATATTCCTTCGAGATAGGTTCCGCCGCCTTCATGGTGACAACTATGCGGCCTTTTTGTTCGGGGCGATGGCCATCGGCCCAGGAGCCATTGGTCTTTCCAGCTTGCCGCGAACCATCTTCATCTCGTTCCAGTCATAGGGAAACTCTCTGCCGCAATCAAGGCAGACTACATAGGTTCCCGTGACTGAAGCGGCTGGGCTGCGCCGGAGTTTTCCTCTAACTGTTATCGGAAAGCTGCAACGCTGGTGCGAACAGCCGAAGACTAGATCGAATAGACTCATAACCCTCCTCTCGCACCCCAGTAAAGGGAACTGGAGCTGCGTCTGGTTGCGCCGCGGAGTCGAGTCGGGCTCTCGCGAAAGGAAAACCTCTTCCTTATCTTTCGATTCTCTGAACCACAAAAAAGGTTCGATGGAACCCCTAAGAAACAAGTGTCAGTCCCGTTTTGAACCTTTGAGTTACTGACGTGTCGTGTCTAAGGTGCTACTGCGGGAGCTTACAATCTAATAACTTGACTTCTGGTAGGTGACCTGAGGAATAGGTTGCGCCGAACTGGAAAAAGTCTCACGCAGCACGAGTCTAACTTCGTCGTGCGCCGCGTGTCAGCGCCTCGCGCACCCTACGTGCGGGGTGAATTGTTGGATATCCCAAAGGAAATAAACTACTTCGTGGTAGCGGTGTCGCTCTGTTCCTGAGCATCGCCGGCCGCCCGACTCTTGTGGCATTCGCACTTAGAGACGATGGCCGTCCGCAGCCGGGTGCGTAGGTCCTCGGGAAGTTCGTACAGGTGGGAATCGCGGTAGATTTCGATGGTCATCTTGGTTGTATTGCAGACCACGTAGCAGTTGTGGCACCACTGAAGATGGTCTTCCAATTCCGCCCGTGTTTGAGCATCCATCGAGTCGTCAAGGTAATCCGTGAGCTCTTTTAGAAAATCAGAGCAGGTCACTGTTTGCCATCTCCACCAGTACGATTTTTGAAGTACTTGCTCAACCGATCACGCAGCTGCAGCCGAGCCCGAAGCAGGCGCGACTTGACCGCGGGAATACTCAAATCCAAGGCATCCGCCGTCTCTTCGGTGGAGAGCCCCTCAACGTCGCGCAAGACAAACACCGTCCGAAAACTCGGCGGCAACCCTTGTATCGTCTTGCCCAGGATCTCTCTCAATTCACCCTGGTTGTAAAGCTGTTCTGGATTCGGAGACCAGTCCGCGACTTCGCGCGGCATGGAATCCTCCTCGGTCTTAATGTCTTCATCGAGCGATACCATGCGCTCGGGACGCCTGCGGCGCAAGCGCATAAGCGCTTCGTTAACCGCGATGCGCACCAGCCAAGTGTAAAACTTCGACTGCTCCTGGAAGTTCGCCAGGTTCTGGTACGCTTTCAGAAAAGCGTCCTGCACCACATCTTCCGCGTCTTCGCGGTTCTGCGTGATGTGTTGTGCAATCCGGAATACGTTGCGGTCATACCGCTTCACCAGCTCTTCGAAAGCGCTGATGTCGCCGGCCTTGGCCGCGTGGACTAGCGTAATTTCATCGCCAGCCGCTTCTACCTTTGGTTGGATGGTTCCCATGTTTGCGTAGATTCAGGATTTTACGCCCAGTACAAAATTCCCGAAGCCATTGTACCTATAAGGCCGAGGATTCGGGAAAGCCGGGGAAACAATATTTCGTTTGTCGTGCGACCGCTGCCTGCTGCTTCGAATCACAATTCTGGTGGAAATACGTCTATTATAGGGACGCCCCAGTCCGGCAGATGTCACGGGTGGGAATCCATGTCGTAAATGATTTGTTTCCGTCCGGCCTGGAAGGAATCGCGCTACACTGAATCCGGTGAATCCCCACAGCCACTTCAAAGTTGTCATCCTGGCCATGGTATTGGCCTTGTTGGGCAATGGAGTGCTTGCGCAAGACAGCACTTCCACCCCTAAGAAAAAGTCTGCCTCGGCGACCGGGACCCATAAATCCACCAAGCGTGCCGGCAAGAAATCGGCGTCTGCTCATCAGCACCACCCGCCTCGTAAGAAAGTAACCGCTGCCCGCGCCCACAGCATGAAGCGGACCTTCGTGGCCTCCAGCGACCTACGTCCAATGGCACGGCAACTCGTGCAATTTCGCACGCCCGCCGCCTATGCTGGCGTTGAATCGTATGCGCACGCCCATGCTGGAACCGAGGCCGGAGCGCTGGCCTGGTTCGCCATCGGATACGCACACTACCTCGACGCCCAGTATCCTGCGGCAATCGCCGCCATGCAAAAGGCACAGCCCCAGATCGGCGAATTGAAGGACTATGTCGCATTCTTCATCGGCAATTCGTTCGTGACCAGCAATAGCCCCGAGGAATCGCTTGCGTATCTGCGTGACTTCGGCACTCGCTTTCCGGACTCGCTCTATGCACACGACGCCTTGATCTCCTATGCACGGGCTTTACTCGCGACCAATCGCTCGAATGACGCCATCCGGCTGCTGGAAGCGCACCGCGCGCCTGCGAGCGCCGAAACCGAATATTTTCTCGGGAAGGCCTATGTGCAGGACGGACAAGGCCGGACTGGGGCGGAGATCCTGCGGCGCGTTTACTACAACTACGCGACCAATTACACCGCCGATAATGCTGGTGCTGATCTGAAAAAGATTCCGGAGGCGGCCACACTTCCGCCGGTGACCTACGCCGAGCACCTGAAGCGCGCTGAGGCACTCTACAAGGCCCGTCGCTATCCTGCCGCCGCCGATGAGTATCGCGTGCTGTCGGATCTCGCTCCGGCGGGGCAGCAATCAGCCGCGCTCATTCAGCTTGCCAATTGCTACATGCGCGACGGCAATATCCGCGATGCTCGCTCGGCGCTCGATCGCATTCCCGACGACGGCAGCGAAGCCAGCGCCGAGAAGTGGTACCAGCAGGCCGAGATCGCGCGCAACGCCAATGATGAAGCTGGCTTGACCACGATTTTAGAGCACATGCGGAGCACCACTCCTACGTCGCCGTGGCTGGAATCAGCCTTGTTCACCGCGGGAAATATGTACCTGCTGCGCAAGGATTACGATCGTGCAATTGACTATTATCGCGAATTACATGAGCGCTTTCCGACGGGGACGAAAGCGGCATACGCGCATTGGAAGTGCGCTTGGCTAACCTACCGTCAGAACCGCAAGGAACAGGCCAAGAAGTATTTCGACGAGCAGATTGAGTTTTATCCCGGCACCAACGAAGTTCCCAATGCCATGTACTGGCGTGGTCGCATGGCGGAGGACGAGAGCCAGTATGGCGCGGCCCGCGCGTATTACACCAAGCTTTCGGAGCGTTATCGCAACTACTATTACGGCGTGCTGGCGCGTAAGCGGCTGGCGACATTACCCGTGGCTCCCGCGGTTGTGGTGGCGTCGCTACAGCACATCGGCTCGGCGCCGGCATACGATGACGATTCAAAAGTCACCGATCCGCCCGAGGACGATCTGCACTACATGCGTGCCCGGCTGCTGGAAAATGCCGGCGTAACCGACCTCGCAGTGCGCGAACTGCAGGCCGGAAGCTCTACCGGCCCGTCGTGGGAGATGCTCGAGATTGCGCGCATCTACTCCAGCGGCGGTGAGTATTACCGCGCGCTACAGGCTTTGAAGCGCGCCATCTCTGGCTATTTCGCCATGGATGTCAGCGACCTGCCGGGCGAATACTGGCACGGCCTGTTCCCACGCCCGTACTGGGACGCACTGCGGCGCTACTCGGACGAGAACGGCCTCGACCCCTATTTGGTGGCGTCGCTGATCCGCCAGGAATCCGAGTTCAACCCGGGCGCGATCTCGCGCGCTAACGCCTATGGATTGATGCAACTGCTGCCTCGAACAGGGAAGGACGAGGCCAAGAAAGAAGGACTACACCACTTCAACACGGACTCGCTGCTCGATCCGACGATGAACATCGAACTAGGGACACACTATTTCAGGCAGATGATTGACCACTTCGGTGGACAGACTGAGTACGCGCTGGCGGCTTATAATGCGGGCTCGGATCGCGTCGAAGACTGGCGCGCGTCGGGCAATTTTCGCGACGTGGAGGAGTTCGTTGAATCCATCCCGTTTACTGAAACCCGCGAGTATGTACAAGCCATCGTGCGCAACGCCGAAGTGTACAAGCGGGTGTACGGGACGCCATAGGAAAGAGCCGTCAGTAACCAGCTAGGTAGCCATCAGCGCGCGCGGTTTCGCGGATCACATATGATTTTTGCGCAAGGAATCCAGCGGGTGCGATAGGCGTGCAAACGGATGCGGTTCTGGAGTCTGCGATAGCTGATCGGCGGAGCGCCGCAACATCGGCACATACAGCGGTCGATGCTCGGATTTTGCGCCGCCCCGCTCGATCAAAAGGCGGATCAAACTACCACGAGTTCAGCGGCGTGCGCAGAAGAAAACTTGAACACCTCCGGACGCACCAACCTATCGAAGTCCGTGTACGTCATCCTGATTAACTCGTGATGCGAGCCTGCATTAAAGGCGATCTCATCGTCTTCGGTCAAGGTCTCGTCGACGTATACCGGAATGCCATATAAGTTGCCGAACGGAGGCATGGCTCCCGTCTCACAGTCCGGAAAATGTCTGTTTGAACTCGCGTTCGCTGGCCAGTTCCGCCTCTCTCACGCCAACCGCCCGCTTTAGCGCAATCAGGTCCACCTGGTACGACGCCGGCAGAACCGCCATGGCGAGGGCACCGTCGAGTTTCACGATCACGGTCTTGGCCAGAAATTTGCCCGAGATATGTGAGACAGCCGCAATCCCCTGGGCGGTATAAGCCTTGGAGTGAGAAATGACAACGTATTTCGCTTCATGGCCATCGAGGAAGGCTTTGACTTTGGTGAAGTGCATATTGAACTCCTCGCGACATTCCACGGGCCCACGGCCCGGAAAGATAAGGTTGATGCAACGAGCGAGCCGAAGGCGGCGGCGGCCTCTTTCATTCTCTCTACTTGTTGGCTGGATTCCGCGACGCGCTCACGGGCTTGATCGAAAAGAGGTTCCACCATTCGGGCTACCTCCTTTGCAGTCGGTTGACCCTCGTGTAGTTCTAGTGTAGTCCGGCCGGTGCAGCACGCAAGCACAGCCGTCACAGTACCCTTGTGACAGTGGAGAATCGCGTCATACGCAACGTTGATGATTTTTTTGGTTGTCATCACGAACAGCCGAATCGGGGTAAAGTTCTAGGCCGTGAGGGATTTGCTTTCCCTCGGCGATGCTCCAGCGCTAACAAAAGCAGATTCCTCGCTTCGCTCGTGCTGACAACTCCGCTGGCTGTGCTCTGCGATGCCATGCCTCCCTATCCTTGACGGTTACTGCACGGCGCAATACAGTCAAGTCATCCGGAGATTTGCGCCTTGGAAACCCTGATCGGGAAAAGCATTCTTCATTACGCGATCGTCAAGAAACTCGGCGCCGGCGGCATGGGCGTGGTTTACGAAGCGGAAGACACCCGGCTCGCCCGCCACGTCGCGCTGAAGTTTCTCTCCAAGGACATCGAGCAGGACCAGTACGCTCTGGAGCGTTTTCAACAGGAAGCACGTGCCGCCTCGGCCTTGAACCATCCCAACATTTGCACCATCTACGCCATCGAGGAATGCGATGGACAGCACTTCATCGCCATGGAGCTGCTGGAAGGCCAGAGTCTGAACGAGAACATCAACGGCCACCCGCTCGCGACGGACAAGATCATCGATATCGGTATTCAGATCACGGACGCTCTCGATGTCGCGCACAACAAGGGCATCGTGCATCGAGACTTGAAGCCGGCCAACATCTTCATCACCACGCGAGGGCAGGCGAAGATTCTGGACTTCGGCCTGGCCAAGCTGACCTATGACCGGCGCGCCGTAGTGGAGACCATTGCTGGCGAAGCGGTGACGATCGCTCCCACACACCTGACGCAGCCCGGCACTGCCGTGGGGACGATAGCCTACATGTCCCCCGAGCAGGCTCGCGGGGAAGAGCTCGACGGACGAAGCGATCTGTTTTCCCTGGGAGCCATCTTCTACGAAATGGCCACCGGAAGGCTTCCCTTCGAAGGCAACACATCAGCGGTTGTCTTCCAAGGTATTCTCGACCGCAACCCGAGGCCACCCATCGAATTGAATCCAACCGTGCCATTCAAGTTGGAGGAGATTATCTCCAAGGCGCTGGAGAAAGATGTCGAACTGCGTTATCAGAGTGCCGCTGAAATGCGCAGCGATCTGAAGCGGCTGAAGCGCGACGGTAGCGGACACTCTTCGGCAGGAATCGCAGTTGCGGCAACGTCTTATCCCGCCGCACACGGCACCAGCCCGGCGATGCACTCCAGCAGCAGCGCGGTCATACTCGACGCGGCCAAGCGCCACAAGAGCGGGGCTGGTCTCATCCTGGTTCTAAGCCTGGGTATGATTGCCGCCGGATTGTACGGCTCCTATATGTGGATTTCCCAGCGGCTGGGCGATTCCGGTCCGGTACCCTTTCAAAACATGAGCATGGAGAAGATCACCAGCTCCGGTCGGGCGATGCTGGCGACCATCTCTCCCGACGGCAAGTACGTGGTGAATGTGACGGATGAAGGGCACGGCCAGCAGAGTCTATGGATGCGGCACATTGCCACCGGCAGCAACACCCAAATCATGCCGCCGACCGAGGTTCGTTATACCGGACTCACCTTCACACCAAACGGCGACTTTTTGTACTTCGTCCAGATCCAGCCCGACAAGCCGACGGTAGGATTTCTGTACCAGATTCCAGTGCTGGGAGGTACGCCGCGCAAGCTGGTTGAGGACGTAGACAGCGCCGTCAGCTTTTCCCCCGACGGCCAGCAGATGGTTTATCTGCGCGACAGTTCTTCGGAGGCGAATTCCAAGCTCATCATTGCTCACGCCGACGGCAGCGGTGAGCATGTCCTCGCCTCGCTTCCTCTCCCGGGATACTCCGATCCTGCCTGGTCGATCGATGGCAAGTCCATCGCCGCCGCTGTACTTGACCCCGGCAGTCAAAATCTAGGCAGAATCGTGGTCCTCAATCCGGCCAACGGAAAGGAGAAGACCGTCTATGCGGGAACTGCCTTGCTGCAAAAGCCCATGTGGATGCCGGACGGGCGTCACCTGGTGCTCATCTTTCACGATATTTCCAGCGACTGGAATGGACAAATTGGGGCGATTTCTCTTGCTGGACAGAAGATCCATCGCATTACCAATGATCTGAATGTCTATAGCAATCTCACGCTTGGCCTGACCCGGGACGGGGAACAATTGGTGGCAATTCAAGTTACGCCCCAAGCCGGCGTGTACACGATGAGTTCGGAGGCGAACTCCAGCTCCACCGCATACCGAGGTGGACAACCATGGCGATATCGCCGTTGCCTGGCTGCCGGACGGACGGTTGCTGACGATGGACTACGACAGTCACATCGCCGTGATGAACGCCGATGGCAGCAACCGCAACGTGATCTACAAGGAGCGCCTGCCGATGGGTGGGCTCTCGGCTTGTCCGGACGGAGCGCATGCCCTCTTCTTCATGGCTAATAAACAGACGAAGGCAATAAATATCTGGCGTCTTGACCTGCAGAGCGGCAGCGCAACCGTGTTGACGAATGGGAAAGTCGATCAGAATGCGGTCTGCTCGCCCGACAGCAAATACTTTCTCTACACCAGCATGCAAAAGGGCAAGCAGGTACTGATGGAAATGCCTCTCGCCGGCGGAGAGTCCAAGCGTCTAAGCGATAAGTTCGTGAGCTCTGCCGCTATCTCACCGGATGGAAAACAAATCGCAGCGCTTACCGTCTTTGGTACCGGCGTCAACGGTAAACTCATGATAGAGATTATTCCATCGCAGGGAGGGTTGCCGGTGAAAAGCTTCGCGCCCAGCCGCTTTATTTCCACCAACTTCAGCTATTCCGCCGACGGGCAGTCCCTTTACTACGGGGTCACCAACAAAGGGGTGTCCAACCTGATTGTGCAGCCTATCGGCAGCGAGTCCGCCTCAATTGTCACCAATTTCAATGATCTTCGCATTTACGGATTCGACTACGATTGGAAGAACAAGAGGCTGGCGGTCGCGCGCGGGCGCTCCAATGACGACGTCGTACTGCTCACGCAGCAATCGGCGCAGTAGCGCGCGCGACAAAAAGTGACGCTTGGATATCTACCTTCTCGGTTTTTCCGCAGCCTCTGAAGTCGGTGCCCTTCCGCCGCTTTTCCAGACCTTGTTTTTAGCAGGTTTTTCTAGCCGTTGCAGGCCCCCTCGAAATGGGAATCGCCGCGCCGGACGCCGTCATCCAATGCAGCACGTCATGGCGTCCGATCCTCCCTCCGATAGCGCGCTCCGGCACTTTGCTGCGCTGGTTGAGCCCGCGCGCGAAGACGAGTCCATCCCGCTCGCGGTTGCGGCGCTGGCGATTGCGCGCATGGAGTATCCCGACCTCGACGCTGATCCTTACCTGGCGCGTCTCGACGATATGGCCCAGCAGGTGCGAACTCGCATGCGCAAGAATCCGACGGCGCGTGAATCCATTGCGCTGCTCAACCAGGTGCTCTTCCAGCAGGAGGGCCTGCGTGGCAATCGCGAAGACTTTTATGATCCGCGCAACTCGTTTCTGAATGACGTGCTCGACCGCAAGCTCGGCATTCCCGATCACGCTTTCGGTGGTTTACATGGAAGTGGCGCGGACGCGTGGGCTTTCCGGTTGCCGGGCGTGGGCATGCCGGGCCATTTTCTGCTGAAGCACTATGACGTGGTGGCGCGGCGAGATATTCATTGACGCGTTCAACCGCGGAAGCATTCTGTGCCCGGACGATTGTCAGCAGCGGCTGGACGAAGTTTATGGCGGACAGGTTGATATGCGAGCCGAGTATCTGCAGCCGGTGACGCATCGCGAGATACTGAGCCGGATGCTGAACAACCTGCGGCAGATTTATTTGATGCAACAGAATGGGCGCAAGGGTTTGGCGGTGCTGGATATGCTGTTGGCGATTCCGCCCGGTTCGCCCGACCTGTTGCGCGAGCGCGCGCTGCTGCGGCTGAACCTGGATCAATACCTTGGGGCGGCACAGGATTTGGGCAAGTATCTGAAGCTGGCGCCCGAGGCCGCCGACGCGCAGGCGGTCCGCGAAACCTTCGACATGGTACGGCAACTGGTCGCGCGGTTGAATTGAGGCGGGCGCTTCGCTTTTTCGCGATACGCTGGCTTGGTCACAACACCGCGGCACAACAAATTTTCTACCGACTCTTGACAAAGTATCCGGAACTTTGGTGTTACAGTCGCAGGAAGCCAGATCGAACATTGAGAAATGGCCCTGCACGATCCGAAGACAGAGAAGCGAAAGGAATATCGCTAAATGCGAACCGCGGAAGCGACTCCCTCGGCACAAAAAATAACTTGCCGGGTTACCAACAAGTTGCATCATAAGCAAAGACAGCTTTTGGGCTTGCATTGCAGGCCCTAAAGCTAGGTACGATAGAGACGTCCTCCAATCGCCGCACTTCCCGTGCAGGCGGCCCTCGCGCCCAACGTTCCAGGCGCCAGACGGACGTAACTGATTCGATTTCAGCGAAGTATCCAACCGCCGAGCCGGCACGCGGGAAATGTGCGAATGCCTGGCCAATAATAGCGGTTCACAAGTGTGGGAGCCCGCCACCTGCGGGTGATAACGATTAAGAGAGAAACATGAATCAAGGATCGAATCCTCCCTCCGGCGGACAGCCCGGCGGGAAGGGACGCAGACGGCGGCGCGGCCGCCGTGGACCCGTCACGCACGGATCGCCGGCACAACCTGGGCAACATCCCGGACAGCAACGTCACGGGCCTCCCAAGCGCCATGGCCGCAAGCCCGGCGGATGGCAGGCTGGCGCAGAACCAGCCAGGCGGCGGTATCTACACCGCGCCCATGGACCACAGCTATCGCGCGGCCCAGGGCGCTAACAACGGCAACACGCATCGGCCCAACCGCGGCGGACGTCCGGGCCAGAATTTCGGCAGGCAGTTCCTGCCGCCCGAGCCCGAGCCGCTGCCCGTGACTTCGACTTCCGACGCCACGCCCGCCCGCATCTTCGCCTTTGTTGACGATCTGTTCTTCCTGGCGAAGATCCAGGAGACCGCGCGCAAGATGAACGTGAAGGTCGAGTTCGTCAAGACCGAGAAAGACCTGAACGAGCGCATGGGCCAGAACGGCGATGACAAGCCCGCGCTCATCATCTTCGATCTGAACAATGTTTCGTCCAAACCGCTCAGTGTCATTCCGAAACTGAAAGCTAAGCTGAAGAAGGCCACCAACATCATTGGCTTCGTCTCGCACGTGCAGGGCGAGCTGAAGATGAAAGCGCAGGAAGCGGGATGCGACATGGTGGTGCCGCGCTCGGCGTTTTCGCAGAACCTGGCGCAAATTCTGCGGCGCCACGGCGCTCCGGAAGAATTGCCTGAGCCCGGACAGTAGGCTTCGAAGCGGTTGACCAAAGGCAGTACGTCCGGTGTCGTAAAACCAGCCACCGCTTTCATTGTGCTGGCAACCGCGCTCTTGTTGCTGGGACGCGCTGCCTCATCGAATTCTTCGTCCGTGCGTGGCGCAGATCCCCAGCCCACGTTCTATAAAGACGTTCTACCCATCATCTTGCAGGACCACTGCCAGAGCTGTCATCGCGAGGGCGAAATCGCGCCCATGCCCTTCGTCACCTATCAGCAGACGCAACCCTGGGCTGCGGCCATCAAGCAAGCGGTGAATCGAAGCACATGCCGCCGTGGTTCGCCGATCCGCGCTACGGAAAGTTCTCCAACGACCCATCGCTCACGCCGGAACAGATTGCGCTGATTGCCGACGTGGGTTGATGCCGGGGCGCCCCGCCGGTTCGCCGAAAGACGCGCCTCCGCCGCGTCACTGGGCCGAAGGCTGGAACATTCCTGCAGCCCGACCGAGTGGTGCAGATGCCGAAAGCTGTCAGCCTCCCGGCGACGTCGGCGATGTCGAGTACACCTACGAGATCGTTCCCACTGGATTCACCGAAGACAAGTGGGTGCAGATGTCGGAGATCCGGCCGTCGAGCCGCGAGCACGTGCACCACGCGGTGGTTTATATTCGTCCGCCGAACTCGACCTGGTTGCGCAAAGCGCCCGTCGGCGTGCCGTTCACGCCATCAAGTTTTTCCGACGCCGAAGAGCGCGCCGAAGCCCACGCCACCACCAGCGACATGCTGCTGGTTTACGCGCCAGGGAGCGAGCCCGATCGCTGGCCTGATGGCATGGCGAAGTTTATTCCCGCCGGATCCGACCTCGTCTTCCAGATGCATTACACGACCAACGGCCACGCTGCCACGGATCAGACCAGCGTGGGCATGGTGTTTGCGAAGCAACCGCCGCAGCAGCGAGTGCTGACGTTGCAGCTCACCAATCACACCTTCGTCATTCCTCCTCGCGAAGACAACTATCGCGTTGAGGTCTCCGGCACTCTGCCGAATGACGCGACGCTGCTCAGCTTTTTCCCGCACATGCACCTGCGCGGCAAGACCTTCGAGTACAACATCGTGCATCGGGATGGCACGGTCGAGACGCTGTTGCGCGTGAACTATCACTTTCATTGGCAGCTCAGTTATCGGCTGGCGCAGCCGCGGTTTCTGAAAGCCGGAACGCGCTTGCAGGCGGTCGCGTGGTATGACAATTCGGAAAACAACCCGCACAATCCCGATCCCAATAAGACTGTGATGTGGGGCGGCCAGACCTACGAAGAGATGATGGTCGGCTTCTTCGACGTCGCCGTCCCTGCGAATGTGGATAAGGAACGATTTTTCGTGCGGCGCACTGCGCCGGGCAAGGAATAACCTTGATCGGTCTTCCTGAGCGGAGCGTCCGCAAAAATTTTCCGACCGCTGTCGTAGCGGGGTCCCCAGCGAGCGTTGCGGAGAATCGCATGGCAGATCGTCCTTATGCGGAACATTCAAGGGCCAAGCGTATTCGGCGATGATTCATGCCGAATCTGCTGCCGCCAGTTTTCTGGTTCTCCTTGAAAATTATTGTTCACGCAGCACGTTTGCCGGATCGATGTGTAAAGCGCGTCTCACGGGACCGGCGACCGAAAGTGATCCGGTGATGAGTAAGGTTAATGCCACCGCAGCAAGTACAAATGGATCCTGCGCGGTGGCCTGGTAGACAATCGCCGAAAGCAGCCGGCCTGCGGCCACGCCGAGCAGAAGGCCGACAACCGAGCCGCTGGCAAGCAGGATGAGCATGCGGCCGAGCGCGGCGAAGAGGACTTGCTTCGCCTGTGCTCCGAGGGCGCGCGGATGCTCAGTTCACGCAGCCGCTTGCTGACGGTATACGACGCGAGGCCAAAGGTGCCGGTAATCGAGAGCAGCAATCCAAAGGCACCAAACAGGCCGAGGGCGACCGTAGCCACCCGGGACACAAAGAACGTCATGCCCAGCTGGTTGCCCCCTCTGCTTGCGTCAGGACTTTTTTTTTGAAAGCCTATATTCGAAATTCTCGAGGACCTCGTGATCGATAAGAAAACCATTGCCGCGGACGAGCGGCTGCGCCAGGAGTTCAACCAGTGGGCCGAGCAGGGCCGCGGCGAGGAGATGGAGAACCATCACATCAGCATTACCCAGCAAACGCTGGCGCGGATGGAACTGAAGCCGGGCGACCGCGTGCTCGACCTGGGCTGCGGAGCAGGATGGGCTAGCCGCCTGATTGCGGATGCCGTGGCCAACGGCGATAAGCCCGGACAGGTGATCGGGCTCGATGTTTCGGACGAAATGATTCGGCGCGCGCGCGCTAGCTCGACCGCGTATGACAACCTGATGTTCGTGGTCGGCTCCGCCCAGCAGATTCCGTGGGAGGAGAATTTCTTCGACAAGGTGCTGTCGGTGGAAAGCTTTTATTACTACGCCGACCAGGACCGGGCCCTCGCCGAGCTCTTCCGCGTGTTGGCGCCACATGGCGAGATGTTTATCCTAATCAACCTTTACAAAGACAATCCCTGCTCGTTGCGCTGGGTCGAGGAGCTGAAGGTGCCGGTGCAGGCGCGCTCGGAGCGGGAGTACATCCAGTTGCTGAAGGCGCACACCTTCGAAGATGTGCAAGCGTTGCGCGTTCCCGACTTGACGCCGACGCCCGAGGAGTACAGCGGAAAATGGTTCAAGAATGCGGAGGAGCTGCGGGAGTTCAAGCGAATTGGCGCGTTGCTGCTGATGGCTCGCAAACCCGGCTTCCACTCGCCTCCACCGGGGTATGAGGTGTACTGAAGCAGAAGATCCCTCGGTGAAGGTGCGGGATAGGGGTCCTTCGACTCGCTGCGCTCGCTCAGGATGACACCTCTAGAGTGAAAGGCCACTCTACCAAACCTGCAGCTACTCTTAAACCGCTCTCGTCCTCACTTACACGATGCCAGGCCGTTTTCGATTGCGGTGCCCTCCTCGTAATCGTTCCACGTCTCGATCATGAGAAAGGGAAGCGGCCGCTGCTCGTTGTAATAGCGGCGGAACATGCGCAGCGTGTCATCGAAGGTCTTGCCGCAGCGCGAGCTCATCTTGCGGTTTTGGCTCCAACTGGCCTTGGAGTCGTTGAAGCCTGGCCACGCCCCTCCCACCGCAATTTTATTGGGATAGTCGACGATCATGGTGTGGTAGAAGTTGTCGAGATACTGCTGCCCCCAGGCGCTGCCGTCGGACTTCCAGCCTCCCGCGCCTGGCGAAACCCAGGCATAGAACCCATCGAATGCGCTCGCGTACTGCGGCCGGATGTCCTTGATGATCAGCAGCGGCTGCTCTTCCCACGAGTTGACCGCCTGGCGGACACGGTTCCAATCGGTATGTCCAGCCTTGGGGAAGATGAAGATCATGGGACGGCCGTCGTAGCGAAGATACGAGTCGCGCGGGACCACGGCCTGCGGTCCGAGATAACGGTCATGCGCGTATTGCAGGTCGGCGATCACGGTATCGGTGGCGCTGGCGGGATCGCGGTCGTCTTCGTCATACATCAGCGCAACCTTAAAGTTCTTCTCCGCCGCCACTTCTTGCAACAGGGTATAAGCCTTATCTTCGAAATCATGGTGCGCGCCGTACCAGTTGACCACGAAACCGCTGATGCCCAACTGCTTGGCTTTGTCAATCTGCTTTTCGATCTGTACCCGGTCCTGGGACGAGTATCCGGGATTGATGTGTCCGGGGCGGCCGAACCAAGGTTGGTAAGCAGCCAGCATGATGGGATCGCTTGACCCGCCGACGAAGTTATTGGCAGCCAGACTTGAGCGCACTCCAGCGTGCTGACAGCCTACCGCCATCAGCAAACCCATAGTAAGCGCCAGCAGCAGAGGCCAGCGCAAATTCATTTTTCCCTCAAGCATGATTGCGACATTACTTGGAATTTACCTGGGATCCGATTCAAGAAGGTTGGATGATGAATTACGTGCCAGCGTTGGACGACGCCCAAATTCCCGCCCTACGACTATCGGGGGCGGTCGATCGCCAAATTCCGCTGTCGCCCGATAACCACGAGGGGCGGTGTGATGAGCGCACCAAAGCGGTGCGCACTCGAACAAGAACCCGTGTGGTCACAACCTCTCGCATCCGGCCATTTGCCGCACGCTCCCCAGCACCTCTACCGCATTATGCGGGCTGCGCGGATCTTCCTCGTGTTTGAAGAACGCGTACGTCTCCAGTCCGTCGGCGACGCAGCGTCCCACACGATCGACCAACTTTTTCAAATCGTCGGCAGAGTAGCCGGGCTGTCGGAAGCGAAAGTAGATGTAGTTGGCAGTGCGGACCTCGGGAGTGTTGAGCTTCTCCGTCTCGGCGACGCACAAGGTCGCGTTGCGGTCGTGTAGCGCCTGGTAAATCTCGTCGCTGAACCACGACTCGTGACGGAACTCGAATGCGGCCTTAAAGTTTGTCGGCAGCAGCGCCAGGAAATCTCGAAGCACTGCGACGTCCGCCTTGGCGGTCGGCGGCAGTTGAAAAAGGACTGGCCCCAGTTGCGCGGCTAGCGGCTGCAGTGTAGGAAGGAACCGCTGCATCGCCTCTTCGACATTCTGCAGCCGGCGAATGTGCGTGATGTACTGATTAGCCTTCAGGGCAAAACGAAAATTCGGGCCGACATCCGCCATCCAAGCAGTCGCGGCCTTCTCAGACAAGGAACGGCGGAAGGTATAATTTACCTCGACGGCCGTGAGCTGCGTCGCGTAGTACTTCAGGAAGTTTTTCGAGGAAACTTCCTTGGGATAAAAGTCGGGCTTCCAGATGGTGTACGCCCAACCCGAGGTACCCACGTAGAGGGGAATTTCCCCCGATTCGGCACCAGCGCGTTCCCGCATCATGGGCCAACCCTTCCTGTGTTAGCAGAGTGGCCGCCGCCTGCGAGACTCGGGGTAGCGGCCCCGTTTCGCATTGTATTCGTAGATCCAACAAACGAGAAAACGAAGGGCGCAAAACTCCCGGGCTATACATGCTCCATCGTATCTGGGCGGCCGCGCACCCTCGACCCACCGCGAGACGAAACTCAGTTAAGCTTGAAATTCCAACAGCGCGAAGCGATATCGGTCATTTCCGTCTCTTGAAATGCGTTGCCCGGACCCTGCTTGCCCGTCAAATCCACCTCGTGACCAACTTCATCCGAGAGCTCATGATTATCGCCGACCACCTTGTGGCTTTTTCCCTGGTGGTCGAGGAGTGCGTAGTTGTCCTTGGCACCACTCAGGCACCCTCGGAGGTCATTGGATTGGCTAGTCGGCGCCGACGCTTGGTTTCCCGAGGTGGGGGCATAGCTTGAACGACCCGCTGTTTGCGCCGCGGCTATGGTCACCGCCAGTGTCAGCGTCAATAGCAACAGAACCGCCGTTCTCATATCTCAACTCCTGCGGAGCCGTTGCGATTGCTGCCCGATTGTAAGGACTCGTCGCGAGCCCCGCAGTAGGTTGGAACTCCAAGGCGAATTTTCGGGTTGCTCTCCATTTCGTTTTCCAGGTGTCTTGATTACGCGATGTGACTTCGTTAAGGGGCCGGGAGGACTGAATTTCCTTGATCTGATGGGAAAACTGGGGTATATTACGCAGTCTCTAGGCTTTCGGTGGGATCCTACCCTCGTATTCCGGCCCCTGGGACAATGCGCCTTGAATCGTTATAGAAGTATTGTGAATCCAATAGGATAGACTGGGGCGTGCAGACATCATTTGGAACCGTTTACGTCATCTGGAACCGTTTACGTCATCCAGATGTTTAAATCCCGAAAGCGGAGAAGAGCGTAAATATGGCAAAACGTCGTGGCAATCCTAACTGGGGCAAGCCGGAACCGATCGGCCCGGTTGTACCCACAATCACGGAATTCGAGCAGGTAGTGAAAGAATTCAAGCTCCAACCTGACCAATACATTCGGTCTACCCGTCTGCGTGAATGGGCACGGAAGAATAAGAATTCGAAATACATCCCGGAGCCTCTTCTGGAGGCTTGGGGATTTGAAATCGAGTCCACCCTATAAACCGTCCGATTTCGCCTAGGGGCCGCTTATGCGGCCCTTTTTTAATCTGATGTATCGTTCCTCACAATCCTGAAGGCGTTCAGTTCAGCGACATGGAAAGAACTACTGTGACCTTCAACACCCATCAAACCGTGGCTATGTTGACTGCCACAGTTTCGCGGCCGGTCTCAACGTCTAGGCGACCATCGCAACACTTGGTTTGCTGTCGAGAACAGGGATTATCACGCTGCCACCAGCACTCAATATGTTGGAGTCGTGGTGGATAATTGGCGCGGCTCTGGGTCTGTTTGGAATCGAGTTCTTCGCGATAAAGTCCCGGCATTCGATCTCGCCATCGCCGGAGCCCGTTTCCAACATGGCATTGAGCCTGGGAGAGGATGTCGGGGCGGTCTCATTATCGTGGGTCGCCGTAACATCCTTATCTGGCCGCCACTATCGTGGCGATATTGCTTATCATAATCGTGTTGCTGATTCGCGGGGTCTTGCGCGCCTGGCGCAGACTTTTCCCGCCACGCAGCACCGCAACGACGAGCACTAGAGCGCTTGAACTGATGTTCCTGTGGATCACATCAAGACCGGGTGCCCAAGGGAACTGCAAGGTTTGACCGCGCTTCCGGTGACATGCGATAGTTACCTGTTTCATCAGTTTTTAATGCTCTCGTAACATTACTTTTACATGTCGTGGAATCTCCAACGACCACTGCCGCAGGAGTCCACCATCGTGCGCTTTATTCCACGTGAGACTAAGTTTTTCGATATGTTCGCGCAGATTGCGAACAACGTAGTCGAGGGTGCCAAGGTCCTCTCCGACCTGTTGCATAACTACGATTACGAGCAAATGCCAGCCGCCGTGCAGAGAATCAAGGAGATCGAGACCCATGGCGACGACATGACCCACAAGATCCTGATCAAGCTGAACCAGACGTTTATCACCCCTTTCGACCGGGAAGACATCCACCTGCTGGCCTCATCCCTTGACGACGTTCTCGACTTCGTCTTCAGCGCCAGTGACCGTTTGCTCACCTATAAAATCACGCAACCTTCTCCTTCGGCCAAGATCTTGGCTGGCATCATTCTGAAACAGGCCGAAGAGTTGGTGAAAGCGGTTGCTCTGCTCAACAAAGACAGTCACGTCCTGGAGCACTGCGTGGAAGTGAACCGCCTGGAGAACGAGGCCGACCAGGTGAGTCGCGACGCCATAGGCCGGCTCTTTGATGGCGATTACGATCCAATCACGCTCATCAAACTCAAAGAACTCCTGGAGATCCTGGAAGAAGCCAGCGACAAAGCCGAAGATGTCGCCAACGTACTAGAGACTGTTGTTCTAAAGAGCGCTTGAGACACTCAGCCGTGTATTCCAAAAGCAATTCAGTAGCGGACGTGCGATCGTGAGCACAACGCTGGTCCTGCTGATCGTCACCGTCGTCACGGCGCTTATTTTTGACTTCCTGAACGGCTTTCACGATGCGGCCAATAGCATTGCGACGGTCGTCTCGACTCGCGTACTCTCCCCCAGGCTGGCTGTAGTCTGGGCGGCAGTATTCAACTTTCTGGCGGCGTTCCTGCTTGGAACTGCAGTCGCCAAGACCATTGGCAAAGGCATGATCCAGCTGGACATCGTGACCCAGTACGTCGTCTTGGCGGGTTTGCTCGGCGCGATCGTCTGGGACGTATTGACGTGGCTTCTCGGCCTGCCGACTTCGTCCTCTCATGCTCTGATCGGTGGCTATGCAGGAGCGGCCATGGCAAGGGCCATTATCCTTCACGGCTGGAGAACTGCGCCCAGCGTGATCATACCCGGCGGCTGGACTAAGACCCTGATCTTCATTGTGGTTGCGCCCTTGATGGGCTTCGTGCTCGGTTTCGGCTTCATGGTGGCCATCTCCTGGCTTTTCCAGCGGAAATCGCCACGCCAGGTGGACAAGCTGTTCCGCAGGCTGCAGTTGCTGTCGGCTGCCGCCTACAGCCTTGGTCACGGCGGAAATGATGCACAAAAGACCATGGGCATCGTGGCCGGCGCTCTCTACACGGCCGGTGTAATGAAGGAGAGCGACTTCGCCGCCAACTGGGGGCACTGGCACTGGCCCATTATTCTGGCTGCCCATACAGCCATCGCGCTGGGTACTTACTTTGGGGGCTGGCGCATCGTGCACACCATGGGCTCCAAGATCACGAAGCTAAAGCCGGTGGGAGGTTTCTGCGCCGAAGCCGCGGGCGCTATCACCCTCTTCAGCACCGCACTGGCGGGAATTCCCGTCAGCACCACTCATACCATCACGGGCGCCATCGTCGGTGTCGGAACCACGCAACGCCTCTCGGCGGTGCGCTGGGGAATTGCCGCTCGCATTGTATGGGCCTGGATTCTCACCATCCCAGCTTCGGCCATGGTCGCGATGCTCGCCTTCTGGCTGATCCGGATGTTCAACCCAAACGCGTGAGAGGCCGCTTTTCGCTCTTCGCGGTCATCCCCTAGATTCCGTGTCCTCCTTGTCTCCGTGGTGAACGCTTTCAGATGTAACGAAGGCGAGGCATCTGCTGTTACTAGCAATCAAAAATGATCACGCAGATGGCCGAAGCTCTTGACCTGTAATAGGCGCCCATTGCCAATCTCAGGACGCAGTTCGTCGCGCTCCAGCATCCAGGTATTATCGTGCGGAACAAAAACGGCGTGCAGTCCAGCTTCCAGTGCGGGATTGATGTCGGACTTAGGGCTGTTGCCGATCATCCACGTACTCTCGCGCAGCAAGCCGTACTTCTCGACCACCGCGCAATAGGTGGCGGCGTCCTTCTCCGCCACAACTTCGACGGCAGTGAAATATTCCTTGAGCCCGGAGCGTTCAACCTTGCCCGATTGCTCGGTGATATTGCCCTTGGTCACCAGGAAAAGATGATGACGTTGGGCGAGGTCGGCCAGCGTTTCGGGCACCTCGGGCAGAATCTCCATGGGATGCTCGGCAATGGCGTAGGCAAAGCCGCGAATCGTCTCGTGCAACGCGGGAGTGAGTGGCTCAACTGACAGCTGCTCGAAGCATCGCACCAGCGCCAGTGCGAAGCTCTGCATACCATAACCGTGGGTACGGATGTTCTCGCGCTCCACATCGTACAGCACGTGGCGAACCTGGTCGGGGGTGTATTCATGATGATTCAGGAAGGAGATGAAGTTTGCGATCGCCCGCTCGAAGTAGACGTTGTTCTCCCAGAGGGTGTCGTCGGCGTCGATCAGGAGGTGCTGGCCGCGGGGGATACGGTGCTCAGGGGACATGAATCTATCTTAGCGATCCACCTATAGAAAAGGGTTGGCGACGCGGACACCCTCAATCGCGCGCGCGTCCTGCATGTTCTCCGACAACAACACGCTACACCCAGATTGTTTCGCGGCGCGCAATACCAGGGCATCCCAGAAGGAAAACCCGTGGAGACGGTGCAGGTCGATGGCGGCCAGGACATCGGCCAGTTCAGGGACGACAACGTCGAACTCGGCGAACAATTCGACTTTCCGTCGAGCGATTGCCGCATCGACATGCAGTTTCCTCGTCACGGCAACGAAATACTCCTGTAGGACCTGAAGAGATAGGACGCCGGTGCGTGCGCGCCGGTGCTCGGCTACTAGATGGAGCGCGCGCCGCTGCTTCGCTGATGCCGATTTGTCGTCCGTATAAACCAGGATGTTGGTGTCGAAGAAGCTACGAGCGCTCATGAATTTCGTTTCGGTTGAATCGCCAGTTGCGAGAGTGGCCCCGGCCTGATAAGCGTTTGAGCTCCTCAATACTGCGCTCCGGATCGTCGCCTCCGGCCAGGCCTTGCAGATAATCACGAATGAGCTGATTGAGACTCTTGCCCAAAGAATCTGCTTTTTTCCGCGCACGTTCGACAAGCTGCTCATCGATGGATAAGGTGACGTTCATGACCACAGTATATGTGCGCATGTATACTGTGTCAACAGATTGCCCGTCCCAGCGTAGGTTGTTCTTCTATTCCCCACCGCCCGGTCCCTGCTGCATCAAGCTCGCTGGCGGCGGAGGGATGGTGATATCCACGTCCTGCACCGGGCCGAGTGTGCTGAGCCCTTTGCCGAATTCCGTGTCATTGCCCACCACCAACACGGCCATTCGATCTTTGTGAACGTACTTGCGAGCGACCCGTGAGACATCATTCGCCGTTACTTTTTCCACTTCGCTGCGGTAGCGCTCCAGAAAATCGAGGGGGTAGTGATAGAACTCGTAGGCCATCTTCTCGCGTAAAACCTTTTCCGGCGTATCGAACTGGAAGATGAACGAGTTGAGGATGTCGTCTTTGGCGCGCTTCAGTTCCGCCGGGGTGGCCGGGTTCTTTTGCAAATCATCAATTTCGTCGTTGAGCCCCTGAATGCCCTCCACGGTGCTGGCGCTCTTCGTTTGCATATCGATGTTCGTCACGCCGGGATGGTCCCAGCTATAGCCGACCCCTCCGCCCACCGCGTACGCCAGCCCCTTTCCCGACCGCAGATGGTTGAAGAGCCGCGAGGAGAAACTCCCACCAAACATTTCGTTCATTACCGTGACAGCGAAGTAGTCAGGATTGCTGCGCTCGATGCCGAGGTCGAGCATGTCGATGCTGCTCTGGTTCACGTCGGTCTTGCGGACGAAATACAACCCCGGCTTCGGCTCCGTGAACTTGATGGCGGGCTGCTTCGCCTCCGGTCCCTTCGGCCACGATGCGAATGCCTGGCGCAGCTTAGCTTCCATCGCCTTCGCATCGAAGTCACCGGTGATGCCGAAGATGGTGTTGTTGGGATAAACATACTGGTGGTGCCAGTTCACCAGGTCTTCGCGTGAGATGCCAGCCACTGTCGCATACTCGGGAACGCGCGCGTAGGGATTGTCTTTGCCATAGGCGATAATGCGGCTTTCGCGATGCACGATGGAATCCACATTGTCGTTACGGCGGGAGATCTCCGTGTACATCTGCTCCTTCGCCAGCTCTAGCTTGTCCGGCCGGAACTCGGGATTATGGAGCAGATCGAGGAACATATCGAACACAGCATCGAAGTCGCCCTTTAAGCAATTGAGTGAGATCGTTGTCGAGTCTGACTGATTATCAGTTTCGATCTTGGCCGCGCGTGCCTCCAGGAAGTCGTCCATCTGATCGCCGGTCTTCGTCTTGGTGCCGCCAGTACGCCAAACCTCGCCGTAGAGATCGCCGAGCCCGGTCTTGTTCGGGGCTTCAGAGATCGAGCCGCCACGGATGCGCGCAGTTGCATCGATCAGAGGCAGTTCGTGATCTTCCTGAAGGAAGATCACCATGCCATTGGGTAACTGAATACGGACTGGCTCCTGAGGCTTGAACGTGGGCAAGGGTGGCGGCTGAATCTGGTTCCAGGGTTTGAGTTGGGCGGAGGACAAGGCGGAAAAGAGCAGGACCAAGCTAAACAACAGCATTGCGAGACGCGAGGTTGAAAAGCAGATCCCTCGCCGACTGAAGTCGGCTCGTGATGACAAAATTAGTGGCTCCATCCGCCGCACCTGAAGGTGCGCCCCTTCGTCGGCGCGACGGGTGGGAAAGGCCGCGCGGATGCCTCGCCCAGGATGACAAGAGAGGACAGAATTCTTAGGCACGCTCATTGCTGTTCCGCTCCTTTGGTTGTCGCCGGAGCCGACTGGTTACTCGCAGTCTGCGTCTGGATGATGCCGACCGTGCGATTGGTTTCGGCGAAGACCTGGTTTGATACTCGCCGGATGTCGGCCTTCGTGACCTTGTCCACGCGGTCAAGATACCGGAATAGCTCTCGCCAATCGCCGTAGCGCGTCTGGTAAGTCGCAAGCTGTTGCGCCAGGCCTTCGTTACTGGCGAGGCCGCGAATCAGGTCAGCCTTGGTACGCGTCTTGAACATCTGCAACTCTTCGTCGGTAACGTCCTGCGTCTTCAGCTTGTCGATCTCCTCGTGCACCGCCTTTTGCAGTTCTTCGTTGGTGTGGCCCGGCAGTGGGACGCCATAAAACGCAAACAGATGGCCGTACTTTATTCCGGGAAAGCCGGTGAAGCCCGCCGCGAAGGCGGCAATCTTTTTGTCGCGCACCAGCGACCGGTACAGGCGCGAGGTACGGCCGTTCGACAGAATGTCGCTGATCGCGTCATACACCGCGTCATCAGGAGCTAAATAACTTGGCCGATGATAGCCCTCAAGGTAAAACGGCTGGGAGGGATCGTGCAGCGTAACCTCGCGCACCGAATTCTGCGGCGGTTCCTCGGTGGACAACTCTACTGGCTTGGGCGTGGTGGGAAGTTGGCCGAAGTATTTCTCCACTATGGGGAAGACCTGCTCGGCATCGAGATCGCCGACCAACCCGATCACCATGTTGCTGGGCACGTAATGTCGCTTGAAGAACTCCGCAGCGTCGGTGGCGGAGAAGCTTTGCAGATCGGAAGCGTAACCGATGGTAGGCCGATGATAGGGATTGGCCATAAACGCCGTGCCCAAAAACTGCTCAACCAGACGCCCCGTCGGGCGGCTGTCGGTACGCATGCGGCGCTCTTCCATCACCACGTTGCGTTCCTTGTAGAACTCGCGCATCACCGGATGCGCCAACCGGTCCGACTCCAGTGCGGCCCATAGCTCGATCATGTTCGACGGCATGGAATACATGTAGCCGGTCTCGTCGTAGTTGGTGAATGCGTTCACACCCACCCCGCCATGACTTTCCACGATCTCGCCGAATTGGTTCTGGATGACGTACTTGTCGGCGTCTTTGATGGCTTGCTCCCAGGCGGCCTTCAGTTGCGCCAACCGCTGCGGATCCTGACCCACACGCTTGATGCGCTCGGCTTCATAAGCGGCGTAGGTCTGTTCCACCTTGTCCAGAGCGGGTTTCTCGGCGGTATAGTCGGTGGTACCGATGTCGGGCGTGCCCTTGAAGGCCATGTGCTCCATCATGTGCGCCAAACCTGTCTCGTTACGAGGGTCCTGCGCGGACCCGGCGTCAACCAGGGTGAAGAACGAAAACACCGGGGCCTCAGGCCGTCGCCAGAGGACGACCGTTAAGCCGTTCGGGAGAGTCTTTACCGAGACGCGTTTCTCGTACGACGCCAGGTCCTGCGCGGCCAGCGGCAAAGCGGCCAGCAGCAGGAACAGACAAGTCAATTTGGTAAACCAGCACTTCATCGTGCCTCCAGAAGGGCAGACCTGATTATGCATAGGTTAAAAAGTTACAGATAAGGACGTGCAAGTCAAACGGAAGGGAGCAGCCGCACCGCGCCGCAAGCAACATTATGCGCTCAGGTTGCATATTTGCTGGCCCAACCTGCATCATTTCTGTGCAACACGGAGCGACGAAAAGATGCCCAAAGAAACCGTAGTTGATATCGAAGGAAGGCACCTGAAGCTTTCGAACCTCGACAAGGTTCTGTATCCGGAAGCCGGATTCACCAAGGGACAGGTTATCGACTATTACGTGCGCATCGCTCCGGTGCTGCTGCCGCACCTGCGCGGCCGGCCGTTGACGATGAAGCGCTATCCCAACGGTGTGAGTGGCCCATTTTTCTACGAAAAGAACTGTCCTGAACATCGTCCCGAGTGGGTGCAGACGGCCCGCGTGTGGAGCGAGGGCAACAACAAATGGATGAACTACTGCGTGGCCGAAGACTTGCCGACACTCGTGTGGGCAGCCAATCTCGCGGACCTGGAACTGCACACCAGCCTGTCGCTGGGCAAGGACATTTTGCGCCCGAGTTTTCTGGTCTTCGATCTCGACCCCGGCCCACCCGCCAACATTGTGCAATGTTGCCAGGTCGGGCTGTGGGTGCGCGACATTTTCGCCAAGCTGCAGTTGCAGAGTTTCGCAAAGACTTCCGGATCGAAGGGCCTGCAAATTTACATTCCGCTGAACACCGCCGTCACTTACGACCAGACCAAGCCCTTTGCGCATGAACTGGCGCGATTGTTAGAGCGTCAGCATCCGAAACTAGTCGTTTCCGACATGAAGAAGGCGCTGCGGACCGGCAAGGTCCTGGTTGACTGGAGCCAGAACGACGATCATAAGACGACGGTGTGTGTGTACTCGCTGCGCGCCAGAGAGCGACCAACAGTATCCACGCCGGTGAAGTGGGAAGAAGTTGAAACCTGCCTCAAAAAAGGTGACGCGAACTTGTTGGTGTTTGAGTCGGACAGGGTGCTGGACCGAGCGAAGGAGAACGGAGACCTGTTCGAGAGGGTGCTGAAGTTGAAGCAGAAGATGCCATCTGTGGAGGCTCTGCAGCAAGTGGAGGCGGGCTTCGCTGCGACCTCGGCGCCGGAGACAAAGAGCACGGCCCCACGCCGCCAATCGCAGGGGAAACCAGAAAGCAGGGAAACTACTGGGCGCAGGAAGCCGGGTTCTAGTGCGCGTAAGCGTCACTCCGGCAAGTAGCCGCGCAATCGGTCTGGAAGGCTACCCGCTGTTGCTCTTTTACCGTGCCCGCGCGTGGACCGGATGCCGTCGGTTTCAGCCTCTGCGACGGGTCAGAATTTCCTATCCCGTCCGGGACGACCTTTCTGGCTGGTGGTCGGAGTACGCGTGCACTACCATGTACGTCATGAAATCAAAGCCTGTTTGGCTGCTCGTAGTTCCTCTCATGGTTGCGACATCGATTTTCTTAAAGCCCATCTTGTCGTCGGCCCAGGCAGCCGCCGATCTATCTCGTCGATCATCAGAAGCTGCTGGCGCTCCATCCACCGCCGGAGCAACTAACGTTTACCCGATTGAGCAGGGCTATGTAGACGCTCACGGTGAGATGATCTACTACGAGATCATCGGCCACGGACCACCTCTGATGATCGTTCACGGGGGACCGGGGGCTTCGCACGATTATTTCCTCCCTTACCTCTTACCGCTGGCACGGCAGAACAGGCTGGTATTTATCGACGAGCGCGGCTCCGGACGTTCACAAAAGCTTGACGATCCCGGTGGCTACACCGTCGAGAACATGGTCGAGGACGTGGAAGATGTTCGCCGTGAACTTGGCCTGGGAAAGATCAGCCTGCTGGGGCATTCCTATGGGGGTGTGCTCGCTGAGGCGTATGCGCTCAAGTACCAGCAAAACCTCACTCACCTGGTGCTGGCCAGCACTTTCCCGAGCACCAAAGAGATGAATGAAGTGTTCGTCAAGCAGAAGCAGAAGATGCCTGCTCAAGTTCGCGAAAACATAGACAAGTTGGAGGCCCAAGGTCTGTTTGGGCATGGCAAGCCTTGGGAACGCAACCGCTACACCATCGACTACATGAACGCCGCCTGGGGCGACGGTTACTTCCCTTATCTCTACGGCCGGCATCCCGACCCGAATTACGATCCGGTAGCGCAGGGAGTCACCTCGTGGGACCTTTACCGCGAAATGTGGGGGTCGAATGGGGAGTTCATCATCGATGGAAACCTCAAGTCAGTTGAGTACGTGGACAAACTGCCCACAATCAAGGTACCAGCTTTGATTATTGCCGGGGATCATGACGAGTGTGACCCCTCGCTCTCCAAACAGATGAATCAGAAGATTGCCGGCTCCAAGCTGGTGATCCTCCCGGATAGCGGTCACATGACGTTTGTTGATCAACCGATTAGATTCAACCAGGCAGTGGCAGAATTCCTTCGTTCGAAGTGAACCGCCTCGAAGGTCTCGTGGGTACTCTGGGCTTCGAGCGCGGATTATTGCACAGTTAGCGTGGCACTTCCGACGACACTGCCCAAGGCGGCGGTAATTGTCGCGGTACCTGTTCCTATCGCAGTGGCCAGACCAGAAGTGCTAATCGTTGCAACCGCAGGACTGCTGGAATTCCAAGTCACCGATGCAGTGATGTCGCCGAAGCTGCCGTCAGAGTACGTTGCTGTGGCGGTGTACTGCTGCTGCGAACCAAAGGTCAGTGTCTGGCTTTGCGGACTCACGGAAATGCTGGATATGGTTTTGTTGCTGACAGTCAATACAGCTGCAGGAGAAGTCACGCTGCCTGACTTCGCGGTGATGTTCGTAGTGCCAAGCGCGACCGCGGTTGCGAGCCCTGTTGCGCTGATGGTGGCCACATTGGTCGCAGAAGACACCCAAGTTACTCGCGAGGTCACATCTCCAACGGTGTTGTTGCCAAATGTCCCGGTGGCCGTGAACTGCTGCGTCGCGCCGGGCATAATCAGGGCGCTTGCCGGAGAGAGTGCAATTGAGACGATGGTGTCCGAGGAGGGGAAGAACCCTCCTCCGCATCTGGCAAGCATCAAAATAACGAGGAGTGCCGCTGCGATTTGACCGATCCCTGTGAGCCGTCGCACGGTAATCATCCAACCGATTCCAACGAGGATAGCAGAGCGACTGCGAACTGGAAGATCGTCATTAACAAAGTAAGCTCGTTATGCGGGCGGCCAATAGCCTGAACAGCGCTACTTCCCGTCATGCGGGAAGGAGTTGTGCTCCCAGCCGAGTAGCCTGGCCACTCATTGCACGGTCAGCATTATGCTGTTGCTGGTGACCGTGCCGGTGGTCGTAGCGGACTGCGCGGTGATGATGGTAGTTCCTGTCGCCACGCTCGTCGCCAATCCACTGCCGCTGCTGAGACCAGTGCTGATCGTAGCCACATTCGTGTTAGACGAGATCCAAGTCACGGCGTTTGTAATGTCCTGGGTAGCCGATCCATTAGCATAGGCATAGAACTGCAGGGTTGCCGGAACCCCTGAAATCGTAGCACTCGATGGGGGGTTGGTGCTCCCTTGCGTCGTGGTAATTACTATGCTTGTCAAGTTTTGAACCGTGACCGTGATGCTGGCTGTCCCGCTGACGCCTTCCGCGGTAGCAGTCATGGTTGCGGTGCCGGTACCGACTCCCGTGACCAGTCCGCCGTTCGAGACCGTGGCGATGGTGTTATCTGAACTTGACCAACCGACCGTGGATCCCGAAAGCGGGGTTTTGCTTCCATCGGAGTAGGTGCCGGTGGCGGTTAGCTGCTGCGAACCGTTGACGGAGACCGTAGCGGCGGCGGGAGTGATAAAAATAGAACTTAGTGAAGGATTTATAAAGAAACCCGTGCAGCTAGCCGACATCAGGCATAGGAAAATCGCGGTGCCTGTTGCTGCCACTAGGCTCCGCCTCTGGCTCATCAGCCGAAGAACTCTCTCGATCGCCAGCTTCGGTGGAATTTTGCCTGGCAAGGACGATCTTACGTCGGTATGACTAGCAGTCACCTTCTTCTCCACTCGCGAGATTTAACCCCAGTTTGGCTACCGAGTTGTCAAGGTGGGGTTCAATCGAGCACATTTCACATCGATCTATCAGTATTTCCAACTCCGTATCTTACTACGTCGCGAACCGCCTGCGAACGACGCGTCGGTAAGAGAAAGTGCTATCGACATCTCGGCTGAGCAGTTTTAAGTCAGAGTTCCACTGTCGACGGTAGGAGAGAAGTTGAGAATGACACGGACCACTGACGAGGTCAGGCTATCGTCCGGACGCGCTGCTCGCTGACCGGACCGCCTCCTGACACTCCCTCGCCAGCGTAAGTACCTTGTCAATTGCAGGATCCGACCGCAGCTTTGCCAACAGCGGATCGGAAACCAGGTTGGAGTAGGCGCAATAGTTCCTCTCGACGGCATTCTGCAACAGGTCGAGCGCCACTTGCTTCTTGCCGCAGTATCCGAGAAGCGCTCCTTCGAAATACAGGATTTCAGGGTCTGCTTCCGCCGCCTGGTTCACTTCCAACTCCTGCGCAATCCGGTCTAGATCTGCCGCTGGCCGAAGTTGCAGGCAAGCTTCCAGCAGATCGCGGTGATAGCGCGGTGCCGAGGGCATGTGCTTGACAGCTTCCCGGGCTTCCGCGATCTTGCCTTCGCGCAAAAGAATGGAGGGCAGCACATACGAGGCCCATTCCGAGCCGGCGTCAAGGCGAACGAAATCCCGGGCCCGTGTCGTGTTCCCCAACTCCATGAAAGCCCAAGCGCAAGACCGGAAGGTATAGTTGCCGGGATCGAGCGCCAAGGCAGCATCGCATTCCTTGGTGGATTGCTCCAGCATCCCCGCGTAGCGATAAACATAACTCAGCGCGAAATGAGCCTGGGCGCTTTCAGGGCGGCGCTTGACCAACGCTTGCGCCGCTTGATAGGCCTTGCCTAACTCGCCTCTCTCGACGCGATTGGCGATTAACTGCCCGGCGGCAACGCTCAGATCGGGATCCAAGGCCAAAGCATGCTCGTAAGCCTGGTTGGAGCGCTGGAACATGGCTTCGCCACCGTCGGAGTAGGTCGCGTCATAGTAGCAACGCAAACCCAGCTGCTCCCAGGCCGGCGCGTAGGTCGGGTCCATCTGCACCACGTGCTCCAGCACGGCAATGGCGTCCTTGTTCGCTGCCGGATCGTGTGGCAGAGCGACGCTATGCAAGTAAAGGTCATACGCTTCCGCATTCTTGGGACGAGTGCCCGCCTCCGTGGATCCACCGGTCACACCCAGCGTTGGGAGCAAGCCCTGACGTACCTGGGCGGCCATCGCGCTTTGCAAAGCGATAAGGTCCTGGGCAGGCGCGGTGAAGCTGGCCTGCCACAGGAGCCGATCGTGGTTGACGTCGATCGCTTCCAGCGTAACCAACAGATTGTCCGCTTGTTTCAGGAAGTGTCCGGTCAGGACAGTCGCAACGTGCAACTGCCGGCCCGCCTGCCCCGGATCGACGTTGTTGGCCGCATACTTTTGCGTGCTTGAAGAAGGACGTACATCGAGCGTGCGCGTGTACGTGAGCACATTGGCAATCTCATCGGCCAGGGCGAAGCGAAGAAATTCGACGCTGATATCGCCGTTCACGTTCTGCAGCGGCAGTACGGCAATCGTATTCTTCGCAGCGGCGCCAGCCCCGGGACGGTGCTTAAACCACCACGCTCCCACCGGTATTAATAGGGTCAGGAGCAACGCGATGACCCCCAGCAAAATATAGGTTTGGGTTCGGTTCGAGGTTTGAAATGTGTTTGTCTGGATGCGATATGGCAAAGCGGCGCGCAACCTTCCGCTCGTGGTTAACCCAGGCTCCGTTTCCCGTTTCAGCGACTGGAGATCGCCCTTCATCGCGAGCGCCGTCGGGTAACGGTTGCCGCGGTTCTTTTCCATGGCCCTGCCCAGAATGCCTTCCAAGTCCGCTGGAAGTGCTGGGTTCAGTTTCCGAGGAGAGACAGGCTTGCGGTTAAGGATCGCCTCCAGCGTGGTCACCGCATTGGTGCCGGCAAAGGGCTTCTGACCAGTCGCCATCTGGTAAAGCACCACGCCAAGGGAGAACAGGTCGCTGCGCGGGTCGAGCTCCTCGCCCCGGGCCTGCTCGGGAGACATGTAAACCGCTGTGCCGAAAATGTCGCCTGCCACGGACAGCGGATCTTCCAGCGCACCTTCGCCCGTCTCTATTCCGCGCGACAACTTAGCCAGCCCGAAGTCGAGAATCTTCACTTGCCCTCTCTGCGTCAGAAAAATGTTGGCCGGCTTGATGTCGCGATGAATGATCCCCTTGGCATGGCAAGCGGCTAACGCATCCGCCACTTGAATGCCGATATCGAGGAGTTCGTCCAGCGCCATGGGTTCACCGTGTAGCCTGTCTTTCAGGCTCATCCCCTCCAACTTCTCCATTACAATGAAGGGATGTCCGTCCAGGTCCTCGATGTCATGGATGGTACAAATGCCAGGGTGGTTCAACTGCGAGGCGGCGCGCGCTTCCAATACGAAGCGGTCCAGGGCCTTGGGATCGTTAAGCAGGCTGTCAGGAATGAACTTCAGCGCGACGTGGCGGCCCAGACGCGTATCAACCGCGTCATATACCAAGCCCATACCGCCACCACCAAGTTTCCCCACAATGCGGTAGTGGGAAACGATCTGCCCGATCATCCCCGGGGTCGCGGTTTCCATTTGGCGGTTATGTTAGGCTGCGTACGAAATCCGGTCAACCGGAGGAGTTCATTCTCGACGCCAACTGTTGAGATGTGTTGAGCAGATCTCGCGCCGGGAGGAAGTTAAACCTCCACAACCCTTTTGGGTCTGCGGATTCTTAGTCATATTTTCGGCACTGCACACAGCTGCATAAAGTTGCGGAGGATAGGTAAACACTTGAAATCCTCTCAATAACGGGCTGTGAATTAGCATCCAGTTGCACTACAAAGTAGCGAAGTCCGGTATGAAGAATCACCGGAACAGACACCATCGATTCCGAATTGGATGTTCCAAGGTTCGTATCGTCTATAACCGGAGAGTAATCCATCTGGTCAAGCGGATTTCGAGTATCATGTCCTTCAGGGACTCTCCGACCGCAAACTATTTGTATGCATCAACTTCCGACGAACCTGGACTTTGCCAGAACAGGAATTCCACTTTCGAGCAACTTATTGATCTCCAATGGGTTACGAAAGATTGCGAACCTTTCCGGCGATGTCGCGTCTAAGCGGCAGGCTGGAGGTTACTACCGTTATAATCGAGGGTAAAGATTTTGCTTGACGGATGAGGTTCAGTCGACTACCTTACTGTTTTCACGTAAGGCGTCACTCCTTAGGTACCAGTCCAAGGCGTCCTGCCCAGAAAACGGCCACATACTGAACGCCGTCACCGAGGCAATCAGGAATCCAAATCCCGGCAAGAGCATTGTGCTGAGCTATGGCGCGAATCACCTAAGTAATTGTTGTAGAAGGCTTTGCGTTTTCGAGAAGGGCTAGATCGAAAGGGCGAAAAAATCAGTAACCGAATCGGCGACAGCGGCATCAAAGTTTTAGCTCCTGCCACGGGCCGTCGCAATCGGTGACCCTTACCGCCCATTTTTCATATGCAGGAGCAGTGGTTCTATTCTGACTGGGCTCCGGGAACATTCATTCATAGACACGAGGAGATTAAATGATGCGGTCCGAACTAGTATTTGAAGCTGTCCACACACTGCGCAACCGCTACACGCTGTGTCAGCTTGCTTCGAAGGCAACACGCAAGTTCCATAAACCCAACACGCGAATTCAGGACACTACCAACGACGTGTTGAACCTCATTGCCGATTCCGAACGGCAGGACGTACTTATCGAACCGGAGACGGCTACCGAAGCGCAGCGGCGCGCAGCATAACGCGCGCCGCGCCTTTGGCGCATTCCCGCAGTTCCTCCGAGCCCGCCCTTCTGCACATTCCCCGTAGGTGAACATGACAATCTCAGAGTTAAAAGAAAAAAACATCACCGAGCTGACCAAAATTGCTCGGACCCTCGAGCTGCCCGGTGCCAGTGGCCTGCGCAAGCAGGACCTCATCTTCAAGATCCTTCAGGCTCAAAGCGAAAAGGAAGGCCATATTTTTGCCGAAGGCGTGCTGGAAATCTTGCCTGATGGCTACGGTTTTTTGCGCTCACCCGATTACAACTACCTGCCCGGTCCGGATGACATTTACGTTTCTCCTTCGCAGATCCGCAAGTTCGACCTGAAAACCGGCGACACCATTAGCGGCCAGGTGCGGCCTCCGCACGAGGGCGAGAAGTATTTTGCGCTGGTCAAGATTGAGGCGGTCAACTTTGAGTCGCCCGAGGAAGCGCGCAACAAGATCCTGTTCGACAACCTGACGCCCTTGTATCCGCAGGAGCGGATCAAGCTGGAGACGGTGCGCGAAAACATCAGCGCTCGCGTCATGGATCTGCTGACACCGGTCGGCAAAGGACAGCGTGGTTTGATCGTGGCGCCTCCCCGCACCGGCAAGACCATGCTCTTGCAGAATCTGGCGAACTCCATTACCACCAATCATCCGGAAATTGTGCTGATCGTGTTGCTGATTGACGAGCGCCCGGAAGAAGTGACGGACATGCAGCGCTCGGTTAAGGGCGAGGTCATCTCGTCGACCTTCGACGAGCCGGCCGCACGCCACGTTCAAGTAGCCGAGATGGTCATCGAGAAGGCCAAGCGTCTGGTCGAGCACAAGCGCGATGTGGTCATCCTGCTTGATTCCATTACCCGTCTGGCACGCGCCTACAACACCATAGTTCCGCCGTCAGGCAAAGTCCTCTCCGGCGGCGTGGATTCCAACGCGTTGCAACGTCCGAAGCGCTTCTTCGGCGCTGCCCGCAACATAGAAGAAGGCGGGTCGCTCACCATCATTGCGACGGCCCTCATCGAAACCGGTTCGCGCATGGACGACGTCATCTTCGAAGAGTTCAAGGGTACCGGCAACATGGAAATCATTCTCGACCGCAAGCTGGTCGACAAACGTACTTTTCCGGCCATCGACATTCAGCGTTCCGGAACGCGTAAGGAAGAGCTGCTGATTCCCAAGGAAGACCTGGCACGCGTGTGGGTTCTGCGTAAGGTGTTGAACCCGCTGTCTCCAGTAGAAGCCATGGAGCTGCTGATCGACAAGCTGGGCAAGACGCGCTCCAACAGCGAATTTCTGTCCAACATGAGCGCGCTGTAGGAGCTGTCAGCTTTGTGCAGCTTGGTTCGCCCCTCTGTTCGGCCAAGCTGAGTGCATTCGGTGTTGACATTAGACAACATTGTGAAGATCAGGATTTCAGGGCGTATTCTTCAGGGACCAGATGGCACCTATTCAGCGCCCGTTACCCTGGGCGAAGGCGCGAGCTCTCGAACCGTTCAGTTGAAGCTGGATTCTTCCACCTATGACCCCATTGGCATTCAGCCGACCAGGCCGTTTGGGGGAAGCTCACTGCCCGCCAACGGTCCTTGGGCTTATCGAGGAACCCTCGTGTTTGTGGACGGGGGTGAGGAGCTTTCGCTTGAAGAGATCCTCCTGAAGATAAAGCACGCGGTTCTCCGTCATGACAAAGCCTTTGATCGGATGCGGCGCGAGGTTGAAGCCTTCGAAAACATCGATCGTTCCGAAGTTGCGCGAAGGGAAAGAATTCCCGATTCTGTGCGCCTATTTGTCTGGCAGAGGGATCAAGGCAAGTGCGCAAGGTGCGGAAGCGCTGAAAAACTTGAGTTCGACCACATAATCCCGGTAATCAGGTGCGGCAGCAATACCGAGCGCAATATCCAGCTTCTCTGTGAGCAGTGCAATCGTGCTAAGGGCGCAACCATTTAGGGAACTTCAGATAACGTTCACTAACAATTCTGAGCAGTGAGTTGCCACCCTCAAGTTGCTAGGCTGGGCCACCTCCTCGCCACCCAGACATACTCGGGTGTCGCCGGCAGCAACTACACTGGCGAGTCTCTTTCATGTAACACCAACCGCTCAAACTCGTCCTCAAATCCCCGGAGTGCAATGAGAACTTCTCTGGTGCGCTTTTGCATTTCTTGGGATCGAGCTATTCCTTTCAGACTGGGGGTGGGCTTGTAAATCGCCGAATGTTCAACTTGCCAAAAAAATCCTGTCAACATCGACACAATCTGGTATTCACCCTGAACCTTATCGCTGGCTCCCGCACAGCGGCCGTAATACGAAAATAGGAGATCAGGTTGGTCGCGGACGGGGTCGGATTTCCAGGATGGGAAATGTTCGCGGAGCACCTGATCGATTTCGCTTAAACGCCCCCCGAGGAAAGGCGAGAACGCGGACGCCAGCCAAATCAGGCAGCGTTGACAGCGTATAAAGCTCGGGACGATCAGTATCGAATGTTCCACCTTCCTGGCGGCGGCGAAGGGCATCAAGAGCGCTGTCGCATTCCTTGATCCGCGATGTGACGTCCAGACGTTCGGGTATGTTCAATCTGCGAGATATCGGGAGCGTGTAATACCTGATTTCCGCCTCAAGTTGCTGAGCAACGCGGCGGATGTCGGGTAAGAGATCAAAATACTCTTCTCGTAGCCGGTCCTCGATTGTACGGTCGATCATTAACCGAGGACTCTCTCGAGTTCGCGTCTTACGGCATCAGGTGGAGGGGAGTTGAAATAGAACCGCCACCCGTTTCTGTCGACATCTTCCTGAATGCGCCTTTCAAGTTCGCTTTCATCGTTATCGTCAACAAACTCTACGCTGAAGGCCTTCTTGGCTTGGCGGTTGAAGTAGAGCATGCGGTCGAAGTTGTAGGCGTATCCGGCCCGTCTTAGCAGATCTTGTTTCATGGCTAACGTCCCTCAACATCCGGGGCTTTACGTGCAATTATACTGGATGGTTTCCGAGCTGGGCCTCGCGCCTTTTCAGCCGGGTCCTGCGGCTACGCCGCATAGCGCAGAAATTTCCACCTCGGCGTTGCGGGTAACGGCCGCCTCTGCCCGCTGGGCTCGCTTTGCACATCGCAATCCCTGCCAGTAGAATCGAGAGTGATGGCTGTTGATTGAAACTCCATGTCACTGAAGCAGTCGGAAGCGATCGTGTTGCGAACTTATCCGCTGCGCGAGGCTGATCTGCTGGTGACGCTGTTCACGCGGGCCGAGGGCAAGGTGAAAGGCATCGCGCGCGCGGCCAAGAAGTCAAAGCGTCGTTTTGGCGGAGCGCTCGAGCCGTTGACATGGGTTCGGGTGTATTACGACGACCGCGAGGGACAGGAGTTGGCGCGGCTCGATTCTTGCGACATCCTGGAGTCGCCGCTGTCCGCGATAGTGGACTACCCGCGGGTTGTTGCCTTGGAGCACGTCGCGGAAGCGTTGGATGAGTTGCTGCCGGACCGGGAAGCGAACGACGCGATCTTCCGTCTGGCGGTTTCCGTGTTGCATCAGCTACGCTCAGGTTCCATCTGGATGCCGCTGACCTACTTCCAGCTTTGGCTGGCTCGCCTGGTTGGGTTTTTGCCTGAGTTGAGCGAATGCAGCGCGTGTGGGCAGACGCTCAATGGCAACCGGGCGTTTTATCATGCGCTTGCCGATGGCCTGATGTGCGTACAACACAAGCGGCTGGCGTCGTCGGAGCTCACGGCGGAATCGCGCCTGCTGGCAGCGCAGATGTTTCGCGCCCCGGTAGACACGTTTGCGGAGGAACCTTGGGCGGCGGCTCAGGGCGCCGACCTACGAAAGTTTCTGGTGCAGATTCTTGAGCGCCATATCGACAAGAAGCTGGTGACCGCCGGCATGTTAACGAAACTGTGAGTTAGAGCCGCCTTGAGGCCGGAGTCTAGGTCACTAATAAAAACAGGGGGCTTGAGCCCCGCCATAATTTCAGGAAAACCGCTTGGCTTCCTCCCAAAATCCGCTGACGTTCCAACAACTGGTGCTGCACCTGCAAAATTTCTGGGCCGACCACGGTTGCGTTCTGCAGCAGCCCTACGACGTCGAAGTGGGCGCTGGAACTATGGCGCCCGAGACCTTTCTCCGAGTGCTGGGTCCCAAGCCGTACCGCGTCGGGTACGTGCAGCCTTCGCGCCGTCCAGCCGATGGCCGCTATGGCGAGAACCCGAACCGGCTGTTTAAGCATTTGCAGTTTCAGGTCATCCTTAAACCACCGCCGGTCGACGTGCAGGAGCTTTATCTCGAATCGTTGACCGCGATTGGCATCGATCTCCGCAAGCACGACATCAAGTTTGAAGAAGATAACTGGGAGTCACCCACCCTGGGAGCGTGGGGCATTGGCTGGCAAGTGATGCTCGACGGACTCGAGATCACCCAGTTCACCTACTTCCAGCAGTGCGGCGGCATCGATCTCGATCCCATCTCTGCCGAGCTGACCTATGGCCTGGAGCGCATTGCCGCGTTTCTGCAGGATGTGGACAGCATTTACGACATCACGTGGGTCGTCGGTCCCGATGGACGATCGGTGACGTACGGCGAGATCCGGCTTCAGGAGGAACTGCAGTTCTCGGTCTATAACTTTGAACGTGCCGATGTCGAGAAGGCGTGGAAGCATCTCGAACTCTACGAGTCCGAGTGCCAGGCGCTGCTTGACGAGTACTCTGTGGCCACGGCGAAGCGAGGCGAGGGCGACAAGGCGAGCGCGTCAGAGTCGACGGAAACCTTTAGCGACGTAGACCGTCGCTGCTGCTTCCCCGTGCTAGCCGCCTTCGATCTGTGCCTGAAGTGCTCGCACCTGTTCAATATTCTCGACGCTCGGGGAGCGATTAGTGTCACCGAGAGAGTTGGAGTGATCGCGCGCATTCGGGCGCTGGCGGTCGGAGTAGCGAAGGCTTATGTCCACCAGCAAAGGGTTGAGGGTACCGACGCGACGGCGTGCACGGGGCCCGAGCTTGGGAAACCCGAACAACTTGCGGCGACGCCATCATGACTAGAGATGCTTCAGTATTGGCCTGCGAACGAAACAGTCCCGCATGCGGGACGAAAAAGCTTAGCCTAGCGCTTCAGCGCTGGTTAGGGGTATTTTCCAGTCCGAGTCCCGTAGGGACGGCACAGGTACACCCAAATCGTATACAGGATTCTGCCGTGCCTACGGCACTTGGCACTCTTATTTATCCGTACCCAGCGCTGAAGCGCTGGGCTAAGGTCTTGCGCGCCTACGGCGCTCGCCTACTGGCATCACAAGCGGCAATGACTTGTGCACGGTAGCTGCGCCGGGGCTCCAGCCTTCGCCGATTTTTGGCGAAAGGGTAGCACCGAAAAATGGGACACCGAATCGCCTGTGATTCGAATCACATCGGAATATCCGGCGGCTCGTCAAAATGGTTGTTCCGTATCGTTTTGCTAAATGCTAAGGGCTAATTGCTAACTGCTTCTTTTTATGCCTGACTTCCTTCTTGAGATCGGTACCGAAGAAATTCCCGCGCGGATGATCGACAGCGCTCGCGACGAACTCGCTCGCCGCGTGGGTGACCTCTTGCACCGCGAGAGACTCGTCGATACTCCAGCTCTACAGTCATATTCCACGCCGCGCCGGCTGGCCGTTTTCGCTGCTGGAGTATCTTCCGCACGACCGGACGTGACCGAGCAAATTACCGGGCCTTCGCTCAAGGTCGCTTATAAGGACGGAAAGCCGACTCCCGCGGCCGAGGCCTTTGCGCGAAAACTCGACGTCCCCGTGGCGGCACTGGGAAAAATCACGACTCCAAAAGGTGAATATCTCGGAGCTACGGTGCAAAAGAAAGGCCGTCCGGCGGCAGAGATTCTTGCGGAGTCGCTGCCCAAAGAAATCGCAGGTATTTACTGGCCGAAGAGCATGTATTGGCGCGGCAAGTCCGCGGAGCGCTTTGTGCGCCCGGTGCGCTGGCTGGTTTCATTGCTCGACGGCGACGTGGTACCAGTGGAGTTCGCCGGCATTCGCGCCGGCTACACCACCGAAGGCCATCGCATTCTGTCGTCGGGATCGCTGCGCATTAATCGTCCGTCGAATTACTCTTCAACGTTAGCCAAGGCTTCGGTGGTAGCGAGTGCGGCTGAACGGGAGCACCGCATTCGCAAGGCGCTCGACGCCGCCACTCGCACCATCCCTAGCGCGCGCTGGCGCGAAGACAAATCCTTGCTTGACACAGTAGTGAATCTCACTGAGTTTCCATCCGTCGTGCTTGGCGACTTTGGTCCCGAGTTCCTCGTACTCGCGGACGAAGTTCTGGTCACGGTGATGCGCGACCATCAGAAATATTTCGCGCTGGAAGATGCCAACGGCAAACTCCTGCCGCATTTCCTTGCTGTTTTGAACACCGACGGCGATCCGGATGGGCTGATTCGCCACGGCAATGAGCGCGTGCTGCGCGCCCGCTTCAACGACGCTCGGTTCTTCTGGGAGACGGACCAGAAGATTCCGCTGCGCCAGCGTGTGGACATGCTTAGAGCCGTAACCTTCCAGAAGGATCTCGGCAGCTACTTCGACAAGACGATGCGCGTGCAGAAACTGGGCAGCCTGATTTCCGAGGCGATTCGAAATACGGGCACGCCAGTAAGGTCGGGCGTCGTCTTCAAGGCGGCCCTACTTGCCAAGACCGACCTCACCACCGAGTTGGTGAAGGAGTTTACCGAACTGCAGGGAATCGTCGGCGGCTTGTACGCCAAGGTGCAGCAACTCGATCCCATACTGCCCGCTGCCACCGCGGAAGCAATCGGCGACGCCATCTACGATCAGTACAAACCTGAGTCGATGGACGATAACGTTCCGCGTTCCATCGAAGCAGCAGTCCTGGCGATCGCGGATAAAGCGGATGGCATTGCAGGAATGTTTGGCTTGGGTCTGCAGCCGACGGGATCGAAAGATCCCTTCGCACTGCGCCGTGCGGCTAATGGAATCGTAAAGATTATCGCCGAGCATAAGCTGCCTCTACCGATTAGCAAGCTGTTCTCAGACGCGCGAGCTGAGTATGTCGGTTCCGAGGCTGAACGACGTTTTGCGAAAGACATTAATTTCGAGGAAGCCATTGCGAACTTCATGCGCGAGCGCCTGGAGTTTTACCTGCGGGATGTGTGTGGCTTTGCGTACGACGTGGTGAACGCGGTTCTTGCCGCCGGAAGCGATGACATCGTGGACGCAATTGCGCGAGCAGAAGCGCTCGATGGGGTTCGCGGCTCAGAAGATTTCGCTTCGATCTCGGTGGCGTTCAAGCGGATCAAGAACATCCTTCGCCAGGCCCGCGAGGCCAACAAGTTGGTTGCGGCGAAGTTTGACAAGTCCGCCCTGACGGAAGACGCCGAGAAGAGATTGGCGACGGAAATGCCGGTGATCGCCGCGCAGGTTCGCGAGTTGCGCGAGCAAGGGAATTACGGCCCGGCTCTCGCCCAGATCAGCCGCTTGCGGCAACCAGTGGACGCCTTCTTCGACAAGGTTATGGTGATGGTTGACGATGAGGCCGTGCGGGCCAATCGTCTAGCACTGCTGCAAAACCTGTTGAACGAATTTTCCACCATCGCCGATTTCAGCGAGATCGTTACGGAGAACAAGTAAGATTGATGATGAAGTAGATTTGGAAGAATTGTCATCACGAGCGGGCTTCAGCCCGCGAGGGATCTGCTGTTCACTGCGGCGCGGAGAGGTTGATGAAATGGCTGCAGCTGTCACTTACTTTCGAACGCGGATATGGCGAATCGTCTAAAGCTAACGGAGAAAGCACACTTTCAGGTGGGGGTGTTCTTCATTGCATTTGCTTTAATAACTGCGATAGCAGTGTTACCCGGTGCCAGAGAGGCGCGATCACCGATTCTGTACGTAATTATCATTGGCGGGATTTTTGTGGGTATGCCTGCGGCGTTAGGAATTGGCATCGTTTCAGGACATCTGCGGCGAACGAAGGGATCGTCACCGCACTAGTGACGAACAGCAGATCCCTCGCGCCAAAAGCTGGCGCTCGTGATGACAATTTCATAGTCGAAGTACATCGAGCTCTTAAGAGCTCTCGCTGCTGAACCCAACTTTATATCGCAATCATGAACAGCACCACGCAAAGGACTTCCTTATGAGCACTGCAACTGAACTCAACAACGCGACCGCGAATGCCGCGGCCGTTAAATACGTTTACTTCTTCGGCGATGGACACGCCGAAGGTCACGGAAAAATGAAAGATGAGCTAGGCGGCAAAGGCGCTGGCCTGGCTGAGATGACGAACGCTGGGCTCCCCGTGCCTCCCGGCTTCACCATCCAGACCGAGGCCTGCCGCGAGTACATGCGGAACAATGCTGTCTCGAAGGAAGTTGATCGCCAGATGGATGAGGCGCTTCGCCGGCTTGAAGAATTGCAAAAGCAGAAGCTCGGTGGCGCGGAGAATCCGCTTCTGGTCAGTGTTCGCTCAGGCGCCAAGTTCTCCATGCCCGGCATGATGGACACCATCCTCAACCTCGGCCTGAACGACAAGTCAGTCGAGGGCCCGGCCAAGCGCAGCAACAATCCACGCTTCGCGTATGACTCCTATCGCCGCCTGATTCAAATGTTCGGCTCGGTGGTACTTGATATTCCCAAGCACGCCTTCGAAGAAGTGTTCGACGGCAAGAAGAAGCAGAAGAAAACCAAGCTCGACACTGACCTCGATGCCAACGCGCTGCAGGAAGTTATCGCCGACTACAAGAGGGTCGTGCAGAAGCACAGCAAGCGCGACTTCCCGCAGGATCCGCACGAACAGCTGGTTATGGCGCGCGATGCCGTGTTTCGCTCCTGGCTGAACGATCGCGCCAAGACCTATCGCCGCATCAACAACATTGACGACATGTTGGGCACCGCGGTCAACGTGCAGGCCATGGTCTTCGGCAACTTGGGCGAGACCAGCGGCACGGGCGTCGGCTTTACCCGCAACCCCGCGACTGGAGACAAAGAGTTTTACGGCGAATTCCTGATGAACGCGCAGGGCGAAGACGTGGTCGCCGGCATTCGGACGCCGGTCCACATTTCCGAACTCGAAAAAATCATGCCCGAGGTTTACAACCAGCTTCGCGATATCACGACCCGGTTAGAGAAGCATTATCGCGACATGCAGGATTTCGAATTCACCATCCAGGACGGTCGCCTCTACATGCTGCAGACGCGCAATGGCAAACGTACCGGGCGCGCAGCCGTTCGTGTCGCCATTCAGATGGTCGAGGAGGGATTGATCTCGAAGGAAGAGGCGATCTTCCGCGTCGAACCGAACCAGCTTTATGACTTTCTGGTTCCAAGTCTGGACGAGAAGGGCAAGGACATCGATGTGCTCGCGACCGGCCTGCCGGCCTCCCCAGGCGCGGCCGTCGGGCAGATCGTCTTCACCGCGGACGAGGCGGTGGAGAAGTTCAACAAAGACAGCAAAGCAAAGCTGATTCTTGTTCGCAGCGAAACCACGCCCGAAGATATCGGTGGAATGGAGGTCGCTGCCGGCATTCTTACTTCGCGCGGTGGCATGACCAGTCATGCTGCGGTTGTTACCCGCGGTATGGGCAAGTGCTGCGTGGCGGGCGCCGGTGACATTGACGTGGATGAGAAGACCCGCGAGATTCGCGCTCACGGCAAGGTGCTGAGAGAGGGTGACTGGATCTCGCTCGACGGCACAACCGGCCGCGTTATCAATGGCAAACTCAACACCGTTCCGGCGAAGTCCGACGACCCTGAACTGCAAAAGCTCATGAGCTGGGCCGAGCCCTTTCGCCGCATGGGTGTGCGGGCCAACGCTGACATTCCGCGCGACGCTCTCCAGGCGCGTGCCTTCGGCGCCGAAGGCATCGGCCTCTGTCGCACCGAGCACATGTTCTTCGCTGAAGACCGACTGCCGCACATGCGAACCATGATTTTGGCCAACACCGAGAAGGACCGTCGCTCCGCGTTGCGCAAACTATTGCCCATGCAGCGTAACGACTTCGTCGGTGTCTTTCGCGCGATGGATGGATTTCCGGTCACCATCCGCACCATCGACCCGCCGCTGCATGAGTTTCTGCCGCGCCGTGAAGACCTGATGGTCGAAATCGGCAAGTTGGAAATCACCAAGCCGAAGTCGCCCAAGCTGAAAGAGCTACGCACGCTGTTGAATCGCGTGGAGCAATTGCATGAAGTCAATCCCATGCTTGGCCATCGTGGCTGCCGTCTCGGCATCACCTACCCGGAGATCACGGAAATGCAGGCCCGCGCCATCTTCGAGGCCGCTGTCAAGGTCGCCAAGGAAGGCGTGAAGGTGAAGCCGGAGGTCATGATCCCGTTGACTGGCGGATTGAAAGAGATGGCCAATCAGGCTGCCATCGTGCGGCGGGTTGCGGAAGAAGTGTTTGCCGAGAAGGAGTATAGGGTCGACTACCTGGTTGGAACCATGATCGAGTTGCCGCGTGCGGCGTTGGTTGCCGACGAGATCGCCAAGGAGGCGGAGTTCTTCAGCTTCGGCACCAACGATCTCACGCAGACCACCTTCGGTTTCTCGCGCGACGATATCAACAAGTTCCTTCCAACCTATCTTGCGGAGGGCATTCTGAAGCAGGATCCGTTCGCGGTGCTCGATCGCGAAGGTGTTGGGCAGTTGCTCAAGATGGCCGTCGAAAAGGGCCGCAAGACACGTCCGACCATCAAGATCGGGATTTGCGGCGAACACGGCGGCGAGCCTTCTTCTGTCGAGTTCTGCGCGCAGCTCGGCTTCAATTACGTCTCGTGCTCGCCGTTCCGTGTGCTGACGGCGCGTTTGGCGGCGGCGCAGGCCGGCGCAAGCGCCGAGCTGAAGATCGAAGGCGGGCGAACGAAGTAACGTCAAGAGACAACAGGTTTGTCATCCCGAGCGAGCGCAGCGAGTCGAAGGACCCCTATAGCTGCAAGATCACTGCGGCCACTCCAGCCAGCAGCGAATCTGGAATCCTTGCGGTCATAGGGTTCCTTCCGACTCCTCGCTTGCGCTTGTCGCTCAGGATGACACCCGAAACACGCACACTAACGAATAGTTCTGCAGCGCCGCGTGAGCGGGTCGTCCATTTTGCCCCGCTTTACCACTCCATTACTATTGCTCGTACATGGTTTCTGCTCCCCGACGCTGGTATCGCAATCCTCTATCCCTCTTAATCGTTATTGCAGCGCTCAGCGCATTCGTCATCCAATCCGGCGAACTGGGCACATCCGACACCTCTCATCGTCTGCAGACAACGCACTCCTGGTGGACCTCAGAGCCGCCAGTCTTTCCCAAGGAGTACCCCGAGTTCGGCATTCACGGCAGGGGAGGGAAGCTCTATAGCTGGTACGGGATGGGCCAGTCGCTCCTCATGGTCCCAGCAGACGTGATCGGCACCGGCCTGGCGAAGTTGCCGATCTTTGCCACTTACAACGACACCGATCCCACGGTCCGCGCCATTTTCGTCAGCTACACCACCAACATTCTGGTTAACGTTCTGACCGCGCTAATCTGCTTTCGTTTTCTGTGCCAGTTGGGTTTCAGCGTCAAACAGTCCATCGCCGGAGTGCTGGCGCTGCTGTTGTGCACCACGCACCTTCATTACACGCAGAACATGATGGAGAACAACTACATCATGCTGCTAACGCTGACTGGCCTCTCGTTTCAATACGAGTGGCTGCGCACCGGCAGCGGGCGCGCCCTGGTCATCGGTTCGCTAGCCTTCGGTCTTAACTTGCTCACGCGTCTGACCACCGGCCTCGACCTGATCGCCGGAGGAGTGTTTCTGCTTCTCGTCCTGTGGATGGAGAATGTGCGTGGCCGCGAGCTATGGGAGCGCTTCCTCACCTACGTGAAGACGGCATTGCCAGTCTATGCAATCTTCGGAGTGATCGATCGCCTGTACCAGTTCTACCGTTTCGGTTCGCTGTTCACGAACTACATCAGCATTGCGGGCCAGGAGCAGCGGCGGCTGAATCCCTCTCTGCCAGCGAACTACCCATGGGAGGTTCCATTCCACGTGGGCTTTCTCGGGCCGTTAATCATGCCGGAGAAGTCGATCTTCCTGTTTGATCCTCTCCTGCTGCTCACGATTCTTCTCGCGGTGATCGCGTGGAAGCATTTTCGCCCTGAAGTGCGCGCGTATCTGATCACGGCCTTCCTGTTGGTCCTGGCCTACATCGCCTTCTACGCGCGATACACGGTGTGGAGCGGCGACTTCGCCTGGGGCGACCGTTATGTCTCCACCGCGGTTGAGTTGGCCGCGTTCATCTCCGTGCCACTACTGTTGCGCTGGCGTGCGTCCGTCGGAAAGCTGGTGTGGTGGCTGGGAGTCGCGCTGATCGCCTTCAGTGCCGCGATTCAGTTGGCCTCGCTCGCCTTCTGGCTGCCGCTGGAAATCTACCAGGAGGACACGCTAGGCCATCCGACGTTCGTGGTCTTCCTGCGCTTCAAGAATATTGTTGCCTTCACCTTGGGAAAGATGCACGCGTGGGGTCTCAGCAACGACTCGATGACCTATGACCCGTGGGACTACGTCCACATTGACACTTGGAACTTTCTGCCGTTTCTGCTGCGCAGGGTGGGAGAAGCTCCGCGCTGGGTGGTCAACGTGACGCTTGTTGTTTGGGGAGCGGGATTGGCCGCTCTGGCGTGGGCGCTGGTGCAACTGCGCAGGGTCTTGCTGACAGAGGAAACCGATACTGGTTCCTAGGGCGGTTGTCGGATTTGCGTAATCCGTGGATTCTGTCCATTTCCTTATGTCATTCGCGTGCCAGGTGAGTGAATCCATTTCCTCGCTTGTCATTCTGAGCGAAGCGAAGAACCCCTACCTTGCCAGGAATTCAGATCGTACCGGATACAGGGTTCCTTCGACTCCTCGTCCAGCCGCAAGGCGACCGGACTCGTCGCTCAGGATGACACCCTAAGACGGCTGTGCCTACTGCGTCTGCTGCAACTTGGCGATCAGTTTTTGCGCCAGATTCTCCTCCGACTCCGACCACAGCACGCGTCCGCTGAGCGCGCAATTCTTCTCAACGGCGGCAGAGAACGCGACCAGCTTGGCAATGTTGGCGCGCAGGTACTTTTCGATGACCGGCGAAAGCTGCAGCCCTTCGTACACGAAGGACGTATCCAGCCCGAAGTCCACCTCGACATGCCCGTCTTCGCTGTAAATGCCCTCATCGAATTGAACTCCGTGTACCAGAAAGCGCACCGCGACCGGACGCTGCACCCAGCCGTCGCCGTGCTCGTCTTCGTTCGGGAGCCACAAATCCCAGAACGCCTCGAAGACAAAGGCGAAGTCGTCATGCGCAAACTCGCCGGCTATCTCGGCGGCTTCCTCGGGCGAGATGCCCGGAGTGAAGCGGCGCTCCAGCACCGTCGGCTCCGACCACGCCACAGGGTGCACCGACAAGTATGTGATGCCCTCGCGCACCGCCGAGAAAGGGAACTGCCGCAGCACGCTGACCGCGCGTGGCATCATCTCTGCTTCGCGAAAGCCGGGAAACCAGATGCTGAGATAGAGCGAATCAGCCATCGCGATATTTTAGCGCGGATGGTGGTCGCAGGTGCGAGCGGGTTCCTCTCAGTGGGCGTTCACACAATCAGCAATCCCCGCAATATACGAACGTTCCACGTGGAACTATCGACCGTTGCTTTTGCCAGCAGGTGGATCTCCAATCTCAGAATGAACGTCACCTCCGTTTCCCTTCTAACTTACGAAAGTAACCTCGTTGTGCCAATTTGGAGCAGCGCCCGCAGCCGCACCAGTGGATAGTTGGTGGCTGCCCGGTAATCATCACCATGAACGACGGCCACGGCTCCATCTCGGCAGACACGCAACTATGACGGTGAGTATGCTTCTTCAGGCGAGATGCCCGGAGTGAAGCGGCGCTCCAGCACCGTCGGCTCTGACCACGCCACGGGATGCACCGACAAGTAGGTGATGCCCTCACGCACCGCCGAGAAAGGGAATTGCCGCAGGACGCTGACTGCGCGCGGCATCATCTCGCCTTCGCGAAAGCTGGGAAACCAGATGCTGAGATAGAGCGAGTCCGTCATCGCGATATTTTGGTGCGGATGGTGATCGCGGGTGCGAGCGAGTTGGAGTCGTGGGCAAAGAAAATCCCGCCCAAGCAAAGGAAGCTTGGACGGGGCACCCGGCTACCTGTCGGTATCAGAGAGGAGCGATGACCGCGCTCAGCGTTGAGGTGGTATCCATGATAACCGTGCTACCGCGGACGTCTGCCCAAACGGCCTGGATTGTTTGGGAACTGGTGGGTAGCAAGTTTACCTTCACCACTAAGGTCGTTGGCGACCGGCCAGTGTTGCCTGGTGCTTGGATGTTAGTGGTAAAAGCGGCGATGGTCGGAAGCACCACGCCATTTACGGAGATGCCAAAGAATCCTCCTGGATAATTGTTGCCACTCGCGTAAGGATAAGGCAGGTTGAGTGTTACGAGTGCCGCACTAGGTGGGAAACCTGCGGACAAAGGTGGTAGCGTGATTGTTAGCCCTGTAATGGGTGTCCAATTTGCACTACTGGTGGAAAGTTGGCTAGGCGTTTCGGCGTACAGAACCAACGTCTGAGCCATAAGACTTTCGTTACAGGCGAAGATAATCAACACTGCTAACCCTAAGGTTGCGGTGAGACGCATGGCTACGTTCGCGACTTTCCTGACGAAACGGTTGGTGTCGCGGATGCCATTATCGTTAATGGTTTCAGGTTGAAAGTTCATTCTCCGTGCATTCATCGGGATAGCTTGCGTTTTCATGGTGACCTCCTTTGGTCATTGGTTGTGGCGACGGTCGAAAAGCCGACCAGCGCCGGGTTGTGATTTGGGACCCCACTGGCTTCCGAGAGGCAGGATGGTTATCGCGCCTCCGGAAGCATTCCCCTTTCAGAGCAGGTGAGCGTTTGCTCAATTTCCCGCTCTGGTGAACGCACAATGCGCCGCTTCGCTCGCAGCATCAATGCACCAGCGGTGATTTGTGGGTGATCTAGCGGTGATTTCTAGGTGATCTGGGAATTCTGTGAGCTAACCAGCAGATTAAAAAAGGGACACATGCCCAGCCGACACATAGCCAACAATGTGATTCCGCGTCCCCCTATCGGGATGCCCGGCGTGAAGCGGCGCTCCAGCACCGTCGGCTCCGACCACGCCACCGGATGCACCGACAAATAGGGAATGCCCTCGCGCACCGCCGAGAAAGGGAATTGCCGTAGCACGCTGACTGCGCGCGGCATCATCTCGCCTTCGCGGAAGCTGGGAAACCAGATGCTGAGATACAGCGAGTCCGCCATCGCGATATTTTAGCGCGGATGGTGATCGCGGGTGCGAGCGAGTTCGAGTCGTGGGCAAAGAAAATCCCCGCCCCAAGCAAAGGAAGCTTGGACGGGGGATCCCGGATCACACCTGATTGATTAGGGAATGGCCGGGTAAGCTGCTGCATTGTTTGTCACATCGTCGGTGTGCCAAGTTCCATCCCACCACAGTTCGTGCACGTGCTTGTCGGCCGCGATGTAGTGGACCTGGACGATCCAGGCCCGAGTGTTTACAACACTTACTACTGGGCTTCCGGGAGCGGCATTGGGAGCTCCAGTTCCTGAAGTTGGGTCGCCCGCGGACCAATACTGCCCCCACCAACCGTTAGTAAAGCTTAGCTGTTTCAGCTTCCAGTTAGAGTCGAAATAATACAGCTGCACGGTGGGGCTGGGGTAGGTTGGAACCTCAATCGTCGCCAGCGTGCTGCCCGCAGCCGCGTTGACGGCGCCGCCGGTCGCTGCCGTCACGTCGTCAGACTGCCATCCGGCCGAGGAGTTCCACCACAGTTCCCGAATGTGATGGTCAGGAGTGAGGTAATACAGGTTGATACTATTAGTATCCATCTTGACCAAGCCGACCAGAGCGCTGCCCGAAGCTGGGTTCGGAGCCCCGGCAATCGCACCGGGAGCGTTACTGTTCCAGCCCCAGGTCGCGCTCCACCACAACTGATGAACAATACCGTCTGTGCCAATGTAGTAGACATCGACGGAACTGGTTAGAGGATTGACCAAGCCGACCAGTGGGCTGTTGGAAGCAACCGGCAAGGCGCCGGCACTCGCACTCAAATTGATGGTGTGCCAGGTTACCCGGTCCGCGGAATACAGTTGCCAAATGTGACCCGCTCCATCCAGATAATCGACCTGGATAGTCCCCGCGTATGAATTCACCAGGCTGACAAGCGGGCTGCCGGTTTTTGCCGGGGCCGCTCCCGCTGCAGCCGTGATGTTTTTGTGGCTCCAGGTCTTTAGACCATTGTCAAAGAACAGCGCCTCGACGTTTTGGGCGGAGTCCAGATAGAAAACCTCCAATTTGTTGTACGCCGCATCGGTCTGGCTCGCAATCGGGCTGAACGTATCGAGAAGAGGAGCGTAGCCGGACAAGGCGGTGATATTGGCGGACGGCTGCCAAGTGCTCGTCCATGAAAGCTGATAGAGGTTCAAGTCCAGCCCTTTGTAATACTCATCGGTTTCGTTGTCGCCGCCGATGGTGTTCATTTCCGCACTCAGGGCGGGCACATCTACGGCTTCAACTGTGATCGTCGTTCCGCAGAGAAACTGTCCCAAGAAGTCGTAGATAATCAAGGTCACATGCGCTGTCTGCCCGGATCCCGCGGAGATCGGTATCACTCCTTCCACACCGACGTGCATCGGCGACTGAGGAAAGTAGACGGTCTGACTGGGACCCACGGTGCCGGGCCCTGGCGTGTACCAGACATTCAGGGGCGAAAGGGTGAAATTCCCACTTTGTGAGTATGTTTCCAAGTACACATAGGGGCTTAAACCGTACAAGTTTCCTGCGACGTTCACCGGCTGCCCGGGGGCGGCCACCACGGTCGATTGGCTCAAGCTGAACCAGCACTGGGCGGAAGCTTTCGACGGGGTGCCCAAGGAACAGATCACGACAATTGCCAGCAGTGTTGTTTTGGTTATCACATTGTCGAGTATTTGACGAAAAGATTTGCGGTTCATCTGAGTTCCGTTGTTGCCTTGGGGTTGAAGTTTCAATATCGGGGTGCTCTGTCCGTTTGTCTGCGTTTTCATATTGACCTCCTTGTGGTCATGGGTTGTGGCGACGGCCGAAAAGCCGACCAGCGCCGGGTTGTGGTTTGGAACTTGCCTCGCTCCGGGAGGCGGAATGGTTGTCCCGCCTCTGGAAGCCGTTTTCCCTTGAGGAGCGGGCCTAAGCGTTTGCTCAATTTCCCGCTCTGGTGAACGCACAATGCGCCGGTTCGCTCGCAGCATCAATGCACCAGCGGTGATTTTTGGGTGATCTAGCGGTGATTTCTGGGTGATCTGCGAACTCGTGCGGGCTAACTAGCAGATTCAAAAGGGCTACATGTCGAGAGACATGCAGCCCCTGAGACTTGATTACCCCGGAAGCGCTTCCGTTGAAAGCAACTTTTCCCCTACCGCTGGAAGGGGAATTCCTGCACCCAGTGAAAGCCTCGCTTGACCAGGTTGAAACTGTTGCGGTCAACCAGTTGCAGTTGCATGTGAATCTTGTGGTGGTCGATCTCCCCATCGAGCGTCATTTGGTTCTCGGGCGTGCCCTGGAACTTCAAATTGCTCGTCCAGTCCTTGTCTTTGAACTGTTTCAGAGCGATGGTCTTGTCCTTCGTGTTGATCTCGGCAACATAAGGAGTGAACGAATCGTTCATGTTCTGGAACGCCGCTTGTGTAGGGCCCTCAAAGACCATGCGGTGCCAGCGATCGGCATCGGTTAGCAGCGGCGGGTGTACTTGTCCGTCAATCGAGAGTTGTTCGACGTTCCAGATGCCGTAAAGCGGCGACTTGGGCGCTCCGCCGCCATAGCTGTGCCACATGCTCCAGCTGCTGTAAATATTCATCCCCAACAGGCACATGCCAAAGACAATCTGCGCGGCCACCGCAATGCGGTTGGCGCGGCGCGTCCGGAACAGCGGAGCCTGCGTACAAGGGCCGGGGACGCGATTCAGCACGGAGAAGTCGGCCAGACGCCGAAGCTCGGGCGCTAGCAGGAACAGGCACATCAGAATGAGGTGGAAAGAGAGCAGCTTCACCGGAACGTCGTAGGTCATGTTGAGGGTGAAGACCTGAATGCAGTCCGCGAGGCACACCAGCGCGCCTAGTGTGGCCGTAGCTGGAATGATCAGTAAGATCCCGGCTAGCACCTCTGCCGATCCTGCGAACATCTCATAGGCCGGAGACGCGCCGATCGAGGACCAGAGAACTCCCATAGGCGAGAAGTTGCCGAATGGCTCCAGTAATTTGACGAGATGGGGAAATGGCATCTGCAGTGGAACGAGCTTTATCAGCCCGTACGTCAACATCTGTGAGGCCAGAGCAAAGCGAATAAAGACTCGAAACCACTTGTTCAGTGCGACGTAACTGAGGCGTTGGCCGTCGAGAATGGACCAAACGATTGTGGTTACTGCCGCAATAATCAACAGGCAGAACACCAGCACCCAGTCGAAAACCTTGTCACCGCTGCCGCCCATGTAAACCAGCGGGTGCGTGACCCCGAAGACATGCGCCGCCGTCCAAGTGACAATCTGGCGAGTCGGCCAGAAGTTGGAGGGATCCGGGAAATCGATCGGAATGGGCACCAAGCCCCCAAAGATTTGCGTTAGCAGACAGAAAAGCCCGAAGTACACCAAACAGAAGCGAAAGGCGATGCGCGAGGCAACGGACCAGGAAGGCTTCTGTTCGGTAGATGCGATTTGGACGCCGCCATCGGTAACGAAGGGAGGGTCGTCATCGACGAGACAAAGTTGCGCATTCATGGTGACCTCCTTGTGGTCATGGGTTGTTGGCGGTGGTGTTGAAGGTGAGGAGCAACTTCACCGCGAAGCTGCTCTCAGACCAGGACTTAGAAACTTTGCTGGGCAGGGAAGCGATCGATCAGCTCCCCAGAAAACATTCATCGTTCTGCCCTTGGCGAACGACGTCCGGCATTAACGAAACACCGCCATGAAGCCGTCTATGGCCGCGCTGCCCCCGCTCCCTGCAGCCAGATCAACTGGCGTAACCACCCGGATCGCCCTCTGAGGCTCCTTGAACTGGGCGTTGTCCGCTGCAGTCTTTGGGCCATTGGCACTCAGCACCACCTTGAGCTCGAGCTCTTGAGACCCACACGTATCTGCTGTGCCGTCGGAGGAGCACAGGTCAGCCAGCACGGTCGCGCTTCCAGTGCCGGTGATCGTCCCGAATTGCATTTGCAGGCTGGCGCCGGTGATGGGTTTCCCGTTGGGTTGAACTTCGACGGTGTATGCAACAAAGGACTCCTCGGAGGCCGAAGCCCACTTCGCCTCAAACAACAGCCCGGGGTCGTCCGTCTCAGGGGTGGTTCCTGGCGTGAGTGATATAGCGTCGCTGGGTAGTCCGGCCGCTCCTTGGTGGTACTGAAAGCTCGAAAACTTCTTGTCGCCGATCAGGCAGCCTTGAGCGCCCAGCTTCTCGTAGTCGGAAAGCCTGCCGGGAACACAATCCGCAACTTGGGCGTGAGCGAACGGGAGCGTCGTAAGAGTAAGCAATGCCGCGGCGGCGAGTTTCTTCACGGTGCTGCCTGACCACAAAGGGGTCGTGACGGCGGTGTGGGTGATCGTTTCGGTGGTTGCAATTTGGCTTTTCATGGTGACCTCCTTGCGGTCATGGGTTGTGGCGGCGACTGGGGTTAGAAAGTGAGGAGCAACTTCACCGCGTAGCTGCTCCTCACCGGGACGGAAGGTGTCCCACCGAGTGGCGCTGGCATCATCCGAGGAAGCGTTTTCGCAGCAATCCGCCAATGGCAAGGATCCCGGAACCGAACAGCGCCAGGCTGCTAGGTTCGGGAGTAGTGCCGACGCCGACGCCAACACCAAAGTCGGCGTCGTCAAGGAAGTTACCGATGGCCTGATCTCCGCCGGCTGCCGAGACAGACTGAAAAGAGAACCTTACGGTGTTACCAAGGGCTCTGATACCAGTGCCCGTGTAGAACCCCCAGGCAGTGTTTCCATCACTGTATTGCTGGGTGAATAAGACGGTGTCGTCTCCCCCCCCGAGTACTTCATTCGAACCAAGGTCCGTCAAAGTGAACGCCATCGTATCTACGCCAAGGCGGCCGCGATGGGCAAATTGAAAACCAACAATACTGCCGGCTGCGATGCCAGAGACGTCCTGATACAGCGTCGATACCTGAGTGGCGTTCAATTCGGCATGCTGGTCGCCGTCGTAAGCCGTCACTCCCTGGAAACTTTGGCGCCAGATTTCAATCAGATTGTCAGTGGCCGTCGTTTTCCATCCGGGGACGAGAGAGGCATCAACCAGTGCGTAGCACGGGGGACTACCGCCCCCTACACAGCTTCCCGTGATGTTGGGCTGTTCAAAACTCCCATTGACCAGGCCGGCGTTGGCAGTCGGCAGGACACCGAGACCCAGCAGGCTGGCCACGGCGAGAGCGAACAGGTTCTTCTTGAGCACAAAGAAATTTGCCTGTTTGTCAATGGTAGCTTCGCCTCGGAAAGCGCTCCTTGGCGCCAAGCCGCAAATTATTCTGATGGATCGGCGGAGCCAGTGACCCACCTCGTGGCGGCGTCCGCACTCAAGTTGGTTGACTACGGGTTGAAGATTCATAGACGGTGCATTCAATGCAAGGCTTTGCGTTTTCAAAGTGACCTCCTTGTGGTCATGGGTTGTGGCGACGGTCGAAGTCGAACGGCGCCGGATTATGGTTTGGGACCCCCACATCGTTTCCGGGAGGCAGGATGGTTGTCCCACCTCCGGAAGCCATTCTCCGTTGGGAGCGGGGTAAGCATTTGCTCAATTCCCGCTCTCGTGAGCGCACAATGCGCCGGTTCGCTCGCGGCATCAATGCACCAGCGGTGATTTGTGGGTGATCTACCGGTGATTTATGGGTGATCCGTGGGGACGTGGTAGGTAACTAGCAGATAACAAAAGGGCTACATGCCAAGAGACATGCAGCCCAGTGGGATGGGATTACGGCTGGGGAAAGCCCTCGTGACCGTCCAGCGCGAGCCGAACTGGGTCGAACCAGCTACGCGCTCAGGCGTTTTTTCGCCTTAATCTCGTCCAGCAACGCGTCGATTTTCTGCTCGCGCTCCAGTGCGTCGAGACGGCCGTCAACGTCGTCGCCTAGTATCTCCCCTTTGGCTTGTCCCAGGGCTTCCTCCCGGGCGACTTTGGATCGCATCCGTTCGAAGGTACGGTTCTCTCCCGTAGGGGTGATTTGGGCATCGGCGGCGCGGTGGACGGCTCGTGAGCGGCGATGCTGCGCGATCAGCAGGTCAGCCTTTCCACGGGCTTCGGAAAGCTTCAACTCCAGCTTCTTCAGCGCCGACTTGAGAGCTTCGACCTGGACCTCCTGGTCGGCAATCTGCTGGTCGAAGCTTTCGGTAAGGTGCTGGAAGCTCATCGCGCGCTCCAAAGCTGCGCGGGCGAGCTCGTCGTCTTTCTTATCGACTGCGAGTTCGGCCTTGCGCATCCATTCGGCGTGCTTGTCGGCATTTTCTTTCTTACGTTTCTCCAACAGATGAAGGTCGGCAAGGGCGATGGCCACTTGCGTCTTCACCTGCATGAACTGATTTTCCATGTCCAGGATGACCTGCTTCAACATCTTCTCTGGGTTTTCCGCTCGGTCAACCAGGTCGTTAAGATTGGCCCGCACCAGGGTTGCTACACGATCGAGTAATGCCATAACTTGCTCCTTCCTTGGGCTAAAACTGCTCGCCGCGAATCGCTGCCAACAAGAAGGCGACGAGCAAGCCTCCCATGGCGCCTACAGGGACTGCCACGTTTGAGTGCGTGATGAACCGAACTACCACACCCAGTAATGTGCCGATCACTCCAAGATTCACCACTATCTGCGTGCTATCCGTTTCCGAATTCATACCAATCCTGTCGGGAGGGGGCCGGCCCGCCGCCCCTCCGAGACTAAAGTCCTGCTATTAAGACGGCATCTACAGCACGGCTAAAGCTGTGCCCTTTCACCGTCACTTACCCGCCCCTGCGGACTTGGACTTGCCATCGCCATCGCCTGGCGGCAGCTCGTCCGGCCGATTCGGTTTGTCGCCGATTGTCCTTACTTTGCTCAACAGTTCCGACATCTTCATCCCAGAAAGTGCCTCAAACAGCGCCGGCACCTGTGCCGCCATCTCGGTGATGTCGCCAGTGATCTTGTTCATGCCGGCGGAGTGGCCATTGCCAGTAGAAACGATAGTGATCTTGTCGATGTTAGACAGGGGGCTGGCCAGCGCCTTCACGATCTCCGGCAGGTTGGTGAAGAGCTTGTCCACCACCGCAGCCTGGTTGTATTCCTGATAGGCCTCGGCCTTCACGTTCATCGCGCGCGCTTCGGCGTCGCCCTTCTTGAAGATGATCTCGGCCTCGGCCTCGCCTTGCGCACGAATTGCGCTGGCATGGCCTTCGGCTTCCACTGTCAGCCGCTGCTTTTCGGCGTCGGCCAATGTCTCGATCCGTTGGCGCTCGATCTCCGCCGCCTTCAGCACGGTTGCAATCAGTTCCTTCTCGCGACGTAGGATCTCTGCCTCTTGTACCTTTACCTGCTGTTCTTTCTCAACTTGCTGCACCTTCACAGCCTCGGCGGTGACTTGCTGCTGCATGACGTTGGTCTGAATCTCGTACGCTTTGTCGGCCTGTGCCTGCTGACGTTTCACCATCTCGGTGTAGGTTGCTTTCTTCACCTCGAGATCGCGTTGTGCCTCGGCTTGCCGCGCCTGCGAAGCCGTCTCGGCGGCAACCCGCTCCTGATCGGCCTGCGCCTTGGCGATGGCTGATTCGCGTAATGCGATGGCACGTTTGATCGCGGTATCGCGTTCGGCTTCGGCGGTAGCGACGTCGGCGTCACGCTTGATGCGCGCTATGTCCGGGCGCCCCATATTGGAGATGTATTCGTTCTTGTCGCGAACTTCTTTGATGGTGAACGAGATTACCTCCAGCCCCATCTTGTTCATGTCGTCGGCGCACGTGGAGCGCATGCGGTCGGCCACCATCTCCGGCTGCTTCACAATCTCTTCTACCGTGAGCTGTCCGATGATGCCGCGCAGGTGACCTTCCATCACCAGCCGGATCAGCGCTTCCCGGTCCTGCGGCGCCTTGGTGAGGAACTGTTCGGACGCGGTCAACACCGATTCTGGATCGGACTTCACCTTGATCTGCGCCACCGCTTCAACGGTAACGGCAACGCCTTGCTTTGTGTAAAGGTCCTGTTGCGGAGCGACGTCAAAGGACATCAACTCAAGCGATAGCTCACGGAACATCTCCACCATGGGGAAGATGACCGTGCCGTGTCCCTTCACCACCCGCGTGCCGCGAAATCCGTAAACTACCAGGACCTCGTTTGGTCCCGCTTTGCGGTATAGTCTGGCAAACACGCTGATCAGCAGCACCACCGCAGCTACAGCTGTCCAGGCAATAATTAATACTTCAGTTGGTATGTGGAATCCCATAAGCCTCCTTAAAGCAACTAGCAACTAGCAATTAGCGACTAGCTCTTAGCTCCTAGCTCCTAGCTCCTAGCTCTTAGCAATTAGCTCCTAGCTTCAGTACATAAGAGCCGCCGTTGGTAACGTGCTTCCGCGCTTCACTTGCGACTGCCTCCCACCTTCGAATCCCAAGCTCTGATTACTAAGAGCTAAGAGCCAATTGCTGATTGCTAATTGCTAATTGCTAGCTGCTAATTGCTTCTTCTTCCTCCGCCATTTCTTCCCACCGTCTCACGTACGCAATGCCATGTTCGTATCGGGTGACGATGACTTCAATGCCACGGGACAATGCTTCGCCGTTCTCGCTGCGTGCGCCGCAAGTGTTCCGTGTACCTTCTTGCGAGAAGATGATTTCGCCGGTTCCCCCTGCGCGAATTGGGCTACTGACACGGCCTAGCACCCCCACGCGCTCGTAGTCCGCCGGATCAAGATCGCGATCATATTTGAGTAGCACCTTGGCTACGAACCAGAAAACAATCGTCGCGCCCACCACTCCCGCAACAACAGCGAGTGTCAATACTCCCGCGACTACCAGCGAGGAGTAGCGCGTTAGCAAGTAGCCCGTCCCGCCAAACCAGGCCAGAAACGCCATGACCGTTGCAAAATTGAAGAACGGCATCTCGGAGCTGGTTGTGCCTCCGCCGTGGGTTCCGCCTGCGATGTGTGGGCCTCCGTGAGGCAAATGCAAGTGGATGTGCGGCAGATGCAAGCTGCCGCCCAAGAATGACAGCCCGATCATTGTTACTCCAAACAGAAAGCACACCAGATAAAATATTTCCCACGTCATAGGGTTGCCCCCACCGATTTCCTTTTGCGAGTGTTGCCATGCGGTTCGCCTGCACCCGGCTTCAGCACCTCGGTCAAACGATCCACGAGTTCCGGAGCTTCCAGGATCGCGCCCAGCAGCAGCACGCATTTGCGCGAGTCCTTATGCTTGGCCACCTGCAACAGCGACTGGCTCAACTCAGGATCGCGCGCAAACTGCTCAGCCCCGTTGATCAGCCACAGGTCGAGCCGGTCTTCCATGGCCCGCAGATCGCTGGTCAGCTCGGTGTGATAGCCCTCGGGATCGTCCACCAAGTAGCCAGGATGCACTTTGAAGAAGCGCGCCAGCAGCATGCGCGACGCATTGGTCAGGTGTGGGCGTGCTCCGCTCTCGATCTGCGACAAGTACGACTGGCTGAGTCCGCTGCCCATTTCCTTCTTCAGTGCCACCACCAGGTCCTGCTGGGTCATCTCGCGGCCCATGCCGCGCAAGGTGCCTTCAACCAGCCGGAGGTAACGGATTTTCTCGCCCAGCTTCATATTACAATTTGCAATTGTATCATTGCAATTTGCAATGTCAAGAACTCAATTTGTCCTGGAATCAAGGGGTTCGGTCATCAAGGGCAGGAAGGGTCTTAAATACGTTGTGGAGTGCTTGGAAGGGGCGTACCTTTAAAGCTCGCCCTGAGCCTGTCGAAGGGTGCGCGGTATATGCTCGAGCCAAGATGCTGACTGCATTGGAGGGCCGATGGCTAAAGGATTGGGCGCGCTCCATAGTTGAGGTCTCACCTAAACACCGACAAGATTGTGTATCGCTCGGTGGTTCCTCGGGTGAGCCGCGCCTGAACTCAAAAATAAGGTTCCCAGGATACGTTGGTGAAGACTTCGAGTCGTCACGACTCAGGGTACTCTGCGTAGGGCAGATTCATCATGCAACCGAACTATACCGCACTCTGGGCCTCTTGCAGGACTCGATGGCAAGTTGGACACGGGGAGTGATCAAAGATGAGGAATTCCTTTGCGTTCTCCGGAAATCGTATCAAAAGGCGATAAAGGAATGGGGGCCGTGGAAGAATACCTTCAGTAAGATAATATCTTTGTATGACCTTGATGAAAGAAATATCGCCTATACAAATTTCGCCAAGTGCTGGCAAAAGCCTCGTGATCGGACAATGTACCGGGTCCTGAAATGTTGCGAACAGCAATTTCCAATTGCGAATCTGGCGCGGCTGCTTCAGGTAAACGTGATCCTGGCGATCACCAAAAATCCCGAGAGATATGCTGGGGTGAAGGGTTGGGGAATTGATGAGCGTTACGTTCTGAAATTGAGCGGGCGACCCAACCAGAATTGTATTTCTGAGGCACGAAGCTCTTTTGGCAAAATGTACCAACGTATTCTCGGCATCCGCACAGAGATTTCGGAGGAATCGACATGAGTGTTGCCAATCCTCTCCTCGCCCCCATGAAGGGGACTCAGCACCGCGAAGTCGGGTCGGTGCAACTCGACATCGCTGCGGCGGGTGCGGCCCGCATCAAGCGTCTCATCTACCCACGGGGATTTCGCTGGTCCAAGGACATGAAGCCTGTGACCGGCACCGAATTGTGCATGCACGCGCACGCCGGGTTTCTGGCCTCCGGACAGATCCACATCGAGTATGCGGACGGCTGCATCGTGGAGTTCCGCGCTCCTCAAATTGTTGTGATCGATCCGGGTCACGATGGCTGGGTAGTGGGGAATGAGCCGGCTGTGCTGATCGAATTCGACTTCGAGAACGACACAGTTCGAAGTCTTGGCATGCCCGACCGACACAAGCATGGCGATTGAGATTAAGTTGTGTTCTGGCGACGACGCCGAATTTCTGGAGATTTGGCAAAGCAGATTAAGCGGCCAAACCTGCATCGCTCATCAGGATTCGCTTTGAAAGGGCACGGCTTCAGCCGTGCCGTCACGTGTGCAATGCAGCGTCGGGCTTCAGCCCCTGAGGGAACTCGCACTTTGCGTGAACACCGAAGCTCCTCAGTGGCTAAAGCCACCATCATGACAGCAGCTTACGGCACGGCGGAAGCCATGCCCCTTCAAAGCGTGCTGTCTTCACACTTACCGAAAACAACTAAGAAGTTCATCCAATTGAAGCGGTGCACTAACCGTCTTGCACGATAAACCAATATTGAATCTCTCTACACCCCAGCCTTCAGCCTCGCCGCAAACTTCTCCCGAATCTTCTTCACCTTGGGCGAGACCACGAACATGCAGTACGGCTGGTAGGGGTGGTTCTTGAAGTAATCTTGATGATAGTTTTCGGCAGCGTAGAAGGTTGAGGCCGGTTCAATTGCCGTCACGATGGGATCGGCAAAGGCGTGTTCCTTGGTAAGGCTGTCAATTGCCTTGTGCGCGGTTTTCTTCTGCTCTTCGTCGCGGTAGAAGATGACCGAGCGGTATTGTTCGCCGACATCGTTGCCCTGCCGGTTGAGCGTCGTGGGATCGTGAACGGTGAAGAACACCTCGAGCAGGTCCTCGTAACTGATGATGGCCGGATCGAAGGTGATTTGCGCGACTTCCACGTGGCCACTCCGTCCGCTGCAGACCTGCTCGTAAGTTGGGTTGGGAACGCGTCCGCCCATATAGCCCGACACCACCGAATGAACCCCTTCCAATTGTTGGAACGTGGCCTCCACGCACCAGAAGCATCCGCCGCCGAGAACTGCTGTCTCTGTATTAGCCATGTTGGATAGGATGCGTGAGCGCGCGAGTTGTTGCAAGGGGGCAATTAGCAGCTAGCAACTCGCAGCTCGCAGCTAGCCAAGTCATAACTCCGCCGATGGCGTTGAGGACAGCAACACTTCAAATATGCCTCAATGGCATTCGCACGCGTTCACCTCAAATCCCAAGCACCTAGGAGCGCTAATGCTAGTTGCTAGAACCCATCTCACAAATCGTCTTGTATCAGGGCACGTCTTCAGACGTGCCGCAACAGGCTTAATACTGACTTGGGCTTCAGCCCCTGCCGGGCCGGTTTCTGCAGGGGCTAAAGCCCTCACCATTTCTACAAGTCGCTTTGGCACGACTTAAAGTCGTGCCCTGATACGATGCTGAACCATTTATGAGATGAGTTCTAGTTGCTGGCTGCTTCCTCTTCCTCCAGCATAAACTCCAACACCTCCTGCGGCGCCGACGATGTCCACACCGGCGCGAATGACAAACGGTGCAGCGGGCTTGGCCCTTTCTCGCGCAAGATTTTTAGATGATGAGGTGTGCTGTAACCTTTATTGGACGCCAGTCTGTACTCTGGGAAGATGGGGTCCCATGCTGTGATCATGGCGTCGCGCTCGACCTTGGCGATGATGGAAGCCGCGGCAATCGATGCCGACAGCGCGTCTCCGTGGATGATGGGCGTCTGTGCGCATTCGAAGTTAATGCGCATGGCGTCGATCAGCAGGTGGTCAGGAGGCAGCGTGAGCTTCGCGACAGCCACCTCCATGGCGCGTTTCGAGGCCCAATAGATGTTGATCTGATCGATGGTGGCGACGTCCACCGCCGCGATCGCCCACGCCAAAGCATGTTCGCGAATGCGTGGCGCCAGCTTCTCGCGTGTCTCGCGGTCCAGCAACTTGGAATCGCGCAGCCCGCGAATGCGATAGCTCGGGTCGAGAATCACGGCCGCGGCGACGACCGGTCCGAAGAGCGATCCCCGGCCGACTTCGTCCACTCCGGCGACAAGCTTGGCGCCCGAGTCCCACGCTAGCTTTTCATACTTCAGGGTGCACTTCAGCTTCTTCAGCAGGCGCAGCTTCAGCGTGGCGGCGGAGACGGGCTTGGTCGAGTTCGACTTTTTCGCGGAGGACGGCAACGCAGATTTACCACAGAGACACAGAGGTCACGGAGATATTAGAACACGAGCAGGGACGAGACGCTCAGTCAGTGCTTTACGCGTTGACTGGTAGGAGGCTGTCGCATAGAGTGTGGCCTTCCATGTCATTCGTACTATCACCGGAGAAAACGAGGTTACGCGGTCATGGCGAACCCTGAACATCTCGAAATCCTCAAGCGAGGGGTCGAGCAGTGGAATAAGTGGCGGAAGGAACACCCACATGTGAAGCCCGACCTCAGCGCGGCGGAACTCGGCGAGATGGACCTGTACCGGGCGAACCTTAGCGAGGCGAACCTGCACCGAGCAAACCTCAGCGGGGCGAACCTCAACTTCGCCAGCCTCGATCGAGCGGATCTTGGCGGCACCAACTTCAGCCAGGCGGATCTCAGCAGTGCAGATCTAACTGGGGCGACTATGAGCGGGGCTAACTTGGAAGGGGTGCATCTTTCTTCAGCAGTTCTTTGCGGGGCGGATCTCCGTGGAACGAACCTCAGTAGAGGGACGGATCTCAGCGCGGCAGATCTCGGCGCGGCAGACCTCGGCGAGGCCGATCTCCGTGGAGTGAATCTTAGTGGGGCGAAGCTCTGCGGCGCGAAAATTAGAGCAGGAAACCTTAGTTGGGCAGATCTCACGCAGTCGGATCTGCAGGACGCAGACCTAGGGCAGGCGAACCTCAGTGGAGCGGACCTCACATGGGCCAACTTCGCGGGGGCCGATCTCACTGAGGCATACGCCGGATTGACTAAGTTTGCCGATGTTAATTTGTGCGTTGCCAGGGGTCTCGAAACCATCAAACACCTTGGACCCTCCACCATCGGCATCGACACCATCTACAAATCCCGCGGCAAGATTCCCGAAGCATTCCTGCGCGGTTGCGGAGTACCCGACGAGTTCATTGCCTACATCGGCTCGATGGTGGGACGGCCCATCGAGTTCTACTCCTGCTTCATCAGCTACTCGACCAAGGACCAGGAGTTTGCCGAGCGGCTCCATGCTGACCTGCAAGCCAAAGGTGTGCGCTGCTGGTTCGCACCCGAGGAAATGAAGGCAGGCCGCAAGCTGCACGAGCAAATCGACGAGGCTATCCGCCTGAATGACAAGCTGCTGCTGATCCTCTCCGAGCACAGCATGAGGAGCAACTGGGTCAAAACCGAAATTGCCAATGCGCGCGAGCGGGAGAAGCGGGAAGGCAAGCAGTTATTGTTTCCCATCACGCTGGTCCCGTTTGAGGCGATCAAGCAATGGAAATTGTTCGATGCCGACATCGGCATTGACTCGGCCCGCGAGATCCGCGAGTACTTCATCCCCGACTTCAGCAACTGGAAGGACCACGACTCCTATCAGATGGCGTTTCAGCGCCTGGTGAAAGATTTGAAGGCAGGGGCTGGCAAATGGTAGCACGATGGAAAACCCAGCTCCCACCGCTCGGGCTGAAGCCCTCGGTCGGGATGACAAAATAAAAAAAGAAAGCTTGAACGCTGGCCTGAAGGCAGCTCTTCCACGCGCGCTGAAACCCAGTGGCTAAAAGCTAAGAGCTAACCGCTAGTTGCTACTGATCCCCACCAGCTTCTGATCTTTGGCGGCGTAGTGCGAGTCCACGTACTCGTCGAGAATTTTGATGAACTCCTCGACGATGTGATCGCCCTTGAGTGTGAGCATCAGGCGGCCGTCAACATACACCGGTGCTTTCGGCTCTTCGAATGTGCCCGGCAGCGAGATGCCGATATTGGAATGCTTCGATTCTCCGGGGCCGTTGACGATGCAACCCATCACCGCCAGCTTCATGTCTTCCACTCCGGAGTAGCGCGTCTTCCATACCGGCATTTGCTCGCGGAGGTAGCTTTGGATCTGCTCAGCCATCTCCTGAAAGAAAGTGCTGGTGGTGCGTCCACAACCAGGGCACGCAGTGACCTGCGGAGTGAAACTGCGGATGCCAATGGATTGCAGAATCTGTTGTGCGACTGTGACTTCTTCAGTGCGATCGCCATTGGGTGCAGGCGTCAGCGAAACGCGAATCGTGTCGCCGAGGCCTTCTTGCATTAGCACTGCCAGCGCCGCGGTGCTGCTGACGATGCCTTTGGCTCCCATGCCGGCTTCGGTGAGTCCGAGATGCAGCGGATATTCGCAGCGTCGTCCTAGCTCGCGATAAACGTCGATCAGGTCCTGTACCCCGCTGACCTTGGCGCTCAGGATGATCTGGTCTGGACGCAAACCGTAACTGACAGCCAACTCGGCGGAGCGCAGAGCGCTCAGAACCATGGCCTCCATGGTCACGTCACGGGCGTCTTTGGGATCGTCCAGTTTTGAGTTTTCATCCATCAAGCGGGTCAGCAGCGCCTGATCCAGCGAGCCCCAGTTGACTCCAATGCGCACTGGCTTGTTGTTTTCGATGGCGACTTCGATCATCGTGCGGAAGTTGTCGTCGTCTTTCTTGCCAATCGAACAATTTCCGGGATTGATGCGATATTTGGCCAGCGCCTGGGCGCACGCAGGATACTTCTTCAGCAGGATATGGCCGTTGTAATGAAAGTCACCGATGATCGGGACCGCCATGCCAAGACGATCGAGGCCGTCCACGATGTGGGGCACGGCAGCAGCGGCGTCGTCGTTGTTGACGGTAACGCGCACCAGCTCGGAACCTGCACGGGCCAGGGCTGCAACTTGCCGAATGGTGCCGTCAATATCGGCGGTGTCGGTGTTGGTCATAGACTGCACCACAATTGGTGCATCGCTGCCGACGCGCACTCCGCCCACTAAAGCGGTGTAAGTTTTTCTGCGCTGAATTTGAGCCATACAGGACTAACTAAAAGTTTAACACGGCTATTCCCGAGACCTTTGCCGGCTGGGCTATTCGCCTGTGGATTAGGCCAACCGACACGAATTTCGGAACTCAGCCGTCCAATAAATGGAACCCTTTGTGGGAGAGGTTCATCTGACTAGTAAGAGTCTGGAATTTGCGGTTGGGTTTTTGCCGGTAAGCTGCCTAAAATAAAAGAGTCACCGGACGACAAAACCGCACGATTTGGGTTTATAAAGGGGCTGAGGGCTATCAAAGGCGGGAGCTCATCTGACCTGCGATGCGGCCTCAAAAAGGTGTATATCATGCGTTGTCTATCCCGTTACCTCGGTTGCTGCGCCGTTGCACTGATGCTGGTTCCATTCGGCGTTGCTCAGAACCCAAGCTCTTCGTCGGAGGATCCGAACGCGACTGTTCCGCCCGCGCAAGAAAAGCCAGAAAAGCCGGACAAGAACGCACCCGCTCCCAGCACCCTGGACAACCTTGACGCGATCGGCAACCGAAATGTCGGTTGCAACAAAGGATTGGGCAACTGGTATTCGCTCGACAAGCAGGTCGCGATGGGGCGTGCATACTCGCAGCAGGTAGAGCACGGGGCCAAGATGATCAACGATCCGGTGATCACCGAGTATGTGAACCGCCTTGGACAAAATCTGGTACGCAACTCGGATGCGAAGGTGCCATTCACGATTAAGGTGATTGACACCGACGAAATCAATGCTTTTGCGCTACCGGGCGGGTTTTTCTATGTGAACTCTGGCCTCATTCTGGCTGCCGACAACGAAGCAGAGTTGGCCGGAGTCATGGCCCATGAGATCGCCCACGTCGCCGCGTGTCATGTGGCCCGTGAGCAGACACGCGGTAACATCGTCAACCTCGCGAGTATTCCGCTGATCTTCGTGCCAGGAGGCTGGGCAGTATATGAAGGCACGCAGGCCGCCTTGAGCATCGGCGTACCGCTGACTTTCATGAAGTTCTCGCGCAACTTTGAGAGTGAAGCCGATTTCTTGGGCATGGAGTATATGTACAAGGCGGGATACGATCCGCAGTCGTTCATCTCGTTCTTCGAGAAAATTGAAGCTCAGGAGAAGAAGAAGCCTGGCACCTTGGCGAAGGCCTTTTCCTCTCACCCAATGACCCCCGACCGCGTGGAGGCGGCGCAGAAGGAAATGAAGAGCGTCTTGCCGCCGCGCGACGAGTACATTCTGAACACCTCGGAGTTTGATCAAGTCAAGGGTCGGCTGGCCTCGATTGAGAATCGGCACAAGGTGCAGAACGACAAAGATAACAAAGACCGTCCGACGTTGCGGCGTGCTACTGCTGACAATCCTTCCACCGATACCGGAAGCGGCACCGGCAATGGCAGCGGCAACTCGACCGACGACGATCGTCCGACACTGAAGCGCAGCGACGGCTCGCAGTCGTAAGCCGCATTTTCATTACCCGCTGAACTGAAAGGCTCCCGAGACACGGGGGCCTTACTCTTTTGGGGAGCGGCGGGCATTTCCGCCGTAAAAAAGAAGGGGCGCACCATGCGCCCCGCTTTGCCTTCAAGAAACTATAACGTCAGGGAAGTCGTTGCGCCAGTCCAGGAAGGGCTTTCATCAGGTCGTTGTAAATCACGACCACCGCAAACAGTATCAGGAAAACAAATGCCGTTTGATAAATGCGTTCCTTGATGCGTGTGCTGATCTCCCGTCGGAGAATCCCCTCAATGATCAGCAATAGGATGATGCCGCCATCGAGGATCGGAATCGGCAGCAGATTGAAGATGCCAAGGTTGAGGCTGATCATAGCCATCAGACTTACCAGTGGGGTCCACCCCGGCTGACGGGCCGCATCTCCAGAAGCGCGCGCGATGCCGATGGGGCCTTCCATCTGTTTAATGGAGGCCTTGTGCTCGACCAATTTACGGACCAAATCCACGATCAGCAGCGAATATCTTTTGTTTTCCTCGATGGAACGATTGAGCGCCTGAGCAAAAGGCAACTTGTCGATTTGCACAGGCCTGGATTGGAAGCCTAGACGATAATTCTTCTGCCCATCTTCTTCGGTTTGGACGGGCGTTATCTTGAAGCTTAGCTGCTGCCCATTGCGCACCGCAGTCACGTCCACCGGCTTACTACCGTTTTGCCGCAGGTAGTTAATCACCGAAAGCACCGACCGCATCGGTATGCCATTCACCGCGACAATCTCGTCGCCCAGCTTCAATCCGGCCCGTGCTGCCGGCATGTTCGGCTCCAGCTCGGTTAGGGTAATCGGCTGGTCGGGCAGCCATCCAACGGTACCGTATTGATCCGACCCTTCGGTCTCGGGCTGGATCTGCTTCTCCAGAATCTCATTGCCGCGCTGGATGGCGACATCTATCGGCCCCTTAGTGGCTATGGCCACCTTCAACAGGACGTCTTCCCAAGTGGGATTCTGCTGGCCATCGACGCGCACGATGCGGTCGCCCTGCTCAACGCCAGCCTTGGCAGCAGGCGAGTTCTCAAGTACCCATCCCACCACCGCCGGCTGGTCGAGGTAGACTGGATGCTCGTAATGCACCATGAAAACGCCGGTGAGAAGCACGACAGCCAGAATGATGTTCATGGCTGGGCCGGCGACGGCGATCACGAAGCGTTGCCAGCGCGGGTGCGACATGAACTCATCAGGCGCACCACTGCGTGATTCCAGCGGATTCTCGCCAGCCATTTTCACGTAGCCGCCCAGCGGAAGTGCGCTGATGCGGTAGTCGGTTCCCCCGCGTCGGAAGCCCGCAAGACGCTTGCCGAAGCCAATGGAAAACACATCCACTCGTACGCCAAACCATTTCGCAGCGGCATAATGGCCGAACTCGTGCACCAGAATCATGATGCCGAGCACCACTGCCATGGAAGCCACTGCAATTAGAAACGATTCCATAAACCTCTTTACTACGGGGAGCTCAATCCGAGGTGCGCCGTTCTAACCCTCTTCGACGGGGCGGGGACTTTATCTTCTTGATCTTCTTGAGCCCACATATTCGATGCGGTTACGGGCCCGAAGACGCGCATTATCATCCACAGCCAACACTTCCTCTATAGACTCCGGTATCTTGGTCGGCGTCTCCCTGACAACCGCTTCTATTGTAGCTGGAATATCCGGAAATCCAATACTACCTTCGAGGAATGCCGCCACCGCCACTTCGTCCGCCGCATTGAGCGCAATCGTCTCTGCGCCTCCTGCTTCGACTGCTTGGTAAGCCAAACGTAAGCAGGGAAACTTTTCCAAGTCAGGAGACTGGAAATCCAGCCTCCGTAGCTGTTCCACTGGAAAGCGCAGATCTGACTCCACACGATCGGGATAGCTCAGCGCATACAGGATGGGTAATTGCATGTCGGTTACCGAGAGTTGGGCAAGCAGGCTGCCGTCCACGAACTCGACCATGGAGTGAACTGTGCTCTGCGGGTGTACAAGAACACTGACCTGACTGGGAGGCATGTCGAACAACCGGCAGGCCTCAATCACCTCGAAGCCTTTGTTCATCAGGGTTGCCGAATCGATGGTGATGCGCTTGCCCATCTTCCAAGTCGGATGGTTGAGCGCCTGCTCGATGGTGATATTGGCGAACTCGCTGGCTGGGGTATGCAGAAATGGGCCGCCTGAGGCGGTCAGCCAAACCCGGTGAACTTCGTTGCGACGGCCGCCGCGCATGCATTGGTGGATGGCATTGTGCTCGCTGTCAATCGGCAGCAATGGCTTGCCCTGTCTACGGGCCTCGGCGGTGATCAGGTCGCCCGCCGCGACCAAGCATTCCTTGTTTGCCAGGCCGACGGTCTTGCCCGCTTTTACGGCTTCGTACGTGGCCTCCAGCCCAGCAACGCCCACAATGGCGCTGACCACAAAGTCGGCGTCGGTGTGAGTCGATACTCTGACCGATCCAGCCGATCCGTGCACCACTTCAATCGCGTTTGCCAGCCCAGCTTTGTTCAGCTTGTCATGAACTTGGGTGGCCGCTTCGGCGGTCGCCATCGACAAAGTCTTCGGACGCCAACGCCGCGCCTGCTCAAATGCGAGTTCGACATTATTGCCCGCCGCCATGCTCACGACGGAGAAGCGGTCAGGAAAGCTCTCGACAATGCTGAGCGTACTCCTGCCGATAGAACCAGTCGAGCCGAGAATGGCGATGTGTTTCATTACTTCCCTAGCTAGGAATGATACTTGTTCCGAGGTAATTGCTAAGGCCAGCGAAATAAAACAGGATCCCGACCGGCAGCGCAAACAAGAGCGCGTCAATGCGGTCTAGGATGCCTCCATGCCCGGGAAGAAGCGACCCCGAGTCCTTCAGTCCTGCCCCGCGCTTCATAGCCGATTCAGCGAGATCGCCAAGCTGGGCGGCGACGTTGACGCACACCGCGAAGAGTACGACCAGCCAAACGGGTGCGGCTTCTCCTGGCACGGTGGGCGCGGAGTACTCCGAAACAAGGTGAAGCTGAACCAAGCCTTTGTAGATCGGCAGGAGAAAGTGGAACAGCAGAAGAGCAACGAGTATAGCGCCAACCGCCGACGCGATTGCCCCTTCCCACGTTTTTCCGGGGCTTATACGGAGAGCCAGCTTGTGTTTCCCAAGAGCGCGGCCCACATAGAGTGCGGCTATATCGCCACTCCACACCAGCAGCATGACATACAAGAGGAAGAGCTCGCCATTTCCCATGGCCCGCAGGGTGACCATGCAGGAGAGCGTAACGCCTAAGTACGGCAGCACCATGAATGACACAGCCGCATCGGGCAGAGCTTCCGCCAGAGGATCGCGTCGCATACTGGCAACGAGAAAGACAAGAGGCGACACGAGCAGCACTGCCAGAGCACCCATGCCGGCAACAAATGCGGCGGCGCCAAAATTCTCGAGCCATCTCCAGTCAGTGACGAAAGTCGAAGCCTGCACCATGAAGCCGCACACCAGGAATAGATAGCTCAATCCTCGAAAGGGGCGAAAGCCCTCCGCTTCCACAATTCCCAGAAATTCTTTCGCCGCAAGGAGTGCCACCCCCAGCACCAGCAACGTGAACAGCCACAGAGGGGCCTTGAATAAAGCCAGAATGACAAGTGGAATCAGGATGACCGCAGTCAGAACACGTTTCACGAGGCGTGTCCGTTGTCGATGCCCAATCCGCCGAAGCGCCGCTCACGCTTTTGGAAAGCTTCGATGGCCTCCAGCAACTGTATCCCTCGAAAATCGGGCCACAGTGTTTCAGTGACATAGATTTCGGAGTACGCCACCTGCCACAGCAGAAAATTGCTGAGCCGCATCTCGCCGCTGGTGCGGATCACCAGATCCAACTCCGGCAAACCGTGGGTGTAAAGGTGGGAAGCGATTGACCGCTCATCGATCTTCAAGTGCTCGACGCCGCCATTTCGTGAAGCTTCGCGCACCAGGGCGTTGAAGGAGTCGACCAACTCGGTCCGGGAACTGTAGTTGAGCGCTAGGGTAAGCACCATGCCGCTATTCTTTTCGGTCATCTCGCGCGCCCACGCCATGCGTTCTTGAACTTCCTGCGGCAGTTCCTGCTGGCGGCCAATGTACTGCAGCCGAATGTTGTTCTCCATCAAGGTGGGCAGTTCCATCTTGAGGTAACGGCGCAGCAGGTTCATCAGGTAGCTAACTTCTCCCTTGGGCCGCTTCCAATTTTCGGCCGAGAACGAATACAAGGTGAGGGCAGGGATGGCGATGCGTGCAGCTGTTTCAACCGTGGAGCGCACCGCGGCTACGCCCGACCGGTGACCGGCAATACGAGGCAAGTGGCGGCGTTTAGCCCAACGGCCATTTCCGTCCATGATGATGGCGATGTGGTGGGGCAGTCGCTCCGGATCGAGGCGGCAGTAAATCTCAGCCTCTTTGCGGTTCAGCCCAGCGGGCACTTGTGCGCGCAAAGCGTACCTCTAATCGTCTTTGAAAGTAGCACAGTGCATACAGAGGGTGCAACGAAAGTCGATCATCAAAATTGAGAAAGGAGTAGCTTGGACGACAAAAGCCACGCGCGATCGCAGCCCCAACAGGCAATGCACTACTCTCGGCTACCACGGCAGCGGCCCGGCGGTGGTGAAGGAAGTCGGTCGCCGCCGTTTCGCTTTAGCTACGCATAAGCGTGACATCCATCTGATAGAACTTGAAGGTATTTTCCTCGTCAGGTCGATCGGCCGCAATAGATTGGTAGCGATCAAGGACATCGGTTATGAACGCCGGCTTTTCAGTCTCGGGTAAGCACCGCGTCCATTCCACAAAGGTCACTGAGCCAAAAGCGAAGAATGCGGAACGAGACTTGAAGTTCCACGCCTTTGCTTCCGTGCGAATACGAAGCACGTGCAGTCCATTCCGCTCGGCCAGTTCTCGGTATTGTTCGGGCGTGAGGTGCAGATAGGGATCGTGGAATTCACGGAAGTAATGCACCCATCTTAATGACAGGCGTGTGTCCTCGAGCACATTTTCGAGGCTTTTACGCTCACCTGCCGGGACAAGGCGCAGCTGTGCCCGTCCATCGGATTTCATGGCGGAGCGTATCGACCGCAGAGGCTCATCTTGCTGAGGTATCCAGTGGAGCGCATTGAAGGACACGACGAGATCGAACTCTTCCCGGAACGATAAGTGACGAGCGTCGGCCACTTCGAATCGAAGATTGGGACGCAGCGGGGGACCGAAGTGGCTCGACGCGAAGGCAATCATGGCCTGGGACGGATCCACACCTACGACTCCTCCGTGCGGCACCCGAGCAGCGACCTCTGCCGTGATCCTCCCATCGCCGCATCCGACATCGAGGACCCGTTCCGATCCCTTGAGGTCGAGTAGGGCGAGTACCTCGTCTGCCATGGCCTTCTGAAGTCCCGATATCTGATCGTAATCAGTCGCATCCCATTCGGTCATTGTGTTGCCTCCACCAGCCAAGAAAATGCCGAGGCAGCGAGCCTCGGCATTTTTGCAGTCGGTGTCTATTTCACGCAGCTTTCACGTCACCACGAGCGCTGGTTTGTGTACATCGACTAAGACTTCACCACGCAGGAGGGAGTCCTCAAAAACTTTCACGGCTGCGATTCTGCGATCTATGCACCCCTTCGTGGATGCAATACCATGTCGCGAACCTGCGCGAGCACACTCGACAACTGCATGGCATTGAGCTTGGAGGTAAACTCCAGCAACTCGGCGACGAATGGATCGGCCATTAACTCGCTGATCTCGTCGTCGCGTGAAGGTCCGCATGCACTCAGCAGTTCGGGCACACTAACCTCTAGTGCCATCGCCAGGCGATGGAGCGAGGACAGGGTCGGCGTCGCCTTTTCGTTCTCGATCTTGGAGACGTAAGTACGAGGCACGCCCATCCGCAGAGCAAGTTGGCGTTGGCTCAGGCCTCCTCGTAGACGCAGGCTGCGAATTGCCTGAGCCACCCGCACCTCAGGATGAGTCGACGTTGCTGGGACCGCGAGCTGGAGAGCTGGCGCTAGGATTGGCTCGGGCTCATCCTCATCCAGCGATGTGCGGCAGCGACGGCAAAGATTGTTGGCAGTTTTGAACTGGACGAGATGACAATGGTCGCATCTCACCACTTCCCGGGAATCTACGGGCGCGAGAGTCGTGGCCATTCAGGTTGTGGGAGTGCCAGAGCAGGCACAACGTTAAACTTACCGGTACTGTGCGGCATTCCTCTGCTAGAGTCAAGTGTATTGTCGGATGAAGACCAAAAAAGATGTGCAAATCCGTCAATCGCACGCCCATGAGGCGGAAGAAATGCCCATAAAACACGGGAGAAACACGGAATGGTTCGCTCCGATGCGTGGTGTTTACTAACTGAGTTCACCCAGTCAGAAAGTTTGCGAAAGCACGCGCTTGCCGTGGAAGCCTGCATGCGTGCCTACGCCCGTAAGTTCGGCGAAGACGAGGAGTGCTGGGGCATCGTCGGCTTGATTCATGATTTCGACTACGAGAAGTATCCCACTGCGGAAGAGCATCCCTACAAGGGAAATGAAATCTTAAAGGAACGGGGCTATCCCGAGGACATCCGGCGAGCCATCATGTCGCACGCCGATTACACCGGCGTAAGTCGCAACTCGAATCTGGAGAAAGCCTTGTTCGCCTGCGATGAACTGGCGGGCTTCATTACTGCCACGGCGCTGATTAAGCCCAATAAGTCGCTGGCTGAGGTGGATGCGAAGTCGGTCAGAAAGCGCATGAAGGACAAAGCCTTTGCACGATCCGTCAGCCGGGAGGACATTATCAATGGCGCCGCTGGCTTGGGCGTTGACCTGGACGAGCACATCGCGTTTTGCATCGAGGCGATGAAGGGGATCGCCGGGGAGTTGGGGCTGGCGGGGCAGGATCCACAACCGCGTTAGCTTCTATGCCTGATTTGCCGATCCTCCGCCCAAAGACCATGACGGTTCACGGTTCACAGCGCCGCCACGCGCCGTTGCACGAGTAGAAAGAACAGTGCCATTAGAATCAGCAGCATTCCGTTCACGCTCAACACCAACGGTGCGGTAAACACTGGGACAAGCCAGCCCGAGAGCAGATTTCCCATGGGCATGCCTCCACGGAACGCACAGTTATAAACGCTCATCACGCGTCCGCGCATTTCGTGGGTGGTGATCAACTGCACCAGCGAAGTCACAGTGGCGAATACCGCCATCATGGAAGCACCTACGATGACCAGAGCGGAATAGCTGAACGGCAACGACTTCGAGAGGGAAAACGCTGCGATCGCGACCCCCAGGCAGATGAGCCCCAGGATGGCAAACCGGCCTTTATGGCGGATATTCCCCATTCCCGCAACGGTCAGCGAGCCGCAGATCGAACCTAGTCCCATGAGCGAAAGCAAATTGCCGTAAGTTTCCGGGCCGCGATGGAAGATGTCTTTGACGAACACCGGAATATACGTCCGCATTGGCATAGCCAGCGCCGTCATGCAGAACGCGAGGACTACAAGGGCCTCCATGGAACCCTGCCGGCGAACGAACTTGATGCCCTCCTTCAAGCTGGTGAACATCGACTCGGTGGTACTTACCGGCAGGAATCGGGTGGTGATGAGCAAGAGGGAAACGATGGGCGCCAGGAAAGAAAGCGCGTTCAACCCGAAGCACCACGTTTCGCCTAACTTTCCTAATGCGATGCCGGCGAGCGCCGGACCGATTGTTACCGCCAGGTTGAACTGAATTGAATTCAACGCAATGGCGTTCGGCATGTCCTCCCGGTCTACCAACGTGGGAATTAGCGCCGAGTACGCTGGGCCGCCAAAAGCTTGCGCGAAGCCGGACATGAATGAGAGACAGAGAATGGGCCAGACGTGAGTCAGTCCGTTGGCGACCAGAACGGTGAGGATCGCCGCGCTTGCCATCTGTACATACTGCGAGGCGAGCAGAACCTTGCGTCGTTCAATCCGGTCGGCAACAACTCCCCCAATCAAAGAGAAGAGGAAGATGGGAATACCGCCGAGAAACTGGTCGAGCGCGAGCAAAAATGCGGAATGGCTCAGGCGATAGATGAGCCAGCCCTGCGCTACGATCTGCATCCAGGTGCCAATGCTGGAGGTGCAGGCGCCGAACCACATCAAACGGAAATCGCGATAATGAAATGCTTTAAAGATCCTGCGCAACAATGACGTCTGCATGTGCTCCGCTTGTCTCTGGGACTCTATCTTCGCACGGACTGGTTTTCCGGATTCGGCGTTCAGTAATAACGCATTGTCGTCCTGAGCGAGGAGGTCGCCGTTGCGACCGACGAGTCGAAGGACCCCTATGCACGCCTTCAGACCATCAACCCCAAAACGGGAACCTTGCCGCAAATCACCCATGAGATGCCAATTCTCCAACAGTTATCTCGCGGCATAGCCGTAAAATAAGTGGTGCAAAGGTTCAATAAGGAACTCGGAGGTGAACCCAAGTTGCATTGCCCGTGCGGCAATTGGAAGAAGTTCTTAGCCGATTCAGTTTTATGAGGAGGCCGATGAGAAGCAAAAGAGCGGCCTTGCAATTCTTGAATGCTTAATAGCTTTTGGCGTGGCAGGTTGCGGTGGCTCGAGCGGCCCCACTCCTCTGGTTGTGACCCTCTCGCCGCCTTCGGCCGGTATTGCCGTAAATTCTTCCGTTGACATCGGCCTACAAAGTCCCGCTGATCTGCCCAAATACACATCATTGGTTGTCTGGAACATTCAGCAATATGGCTCAAGTACCCGTTGCAGGGAAGTCGCTGTCGGCTTGCCGTCGGACGCTCCACCCATTCCAGATTGTCCGTTTGGTTGGCTGGCACTCCGCAACCCGCAAACTGGATATACCTTCACAGACGCGTATTACTTTGCGCCGAGCGCGCCCACAACCGCTCATGTCATGGCGGATGTGAAGTTCTACACCGACACGTCGTCGCCTGAAATCAAGTCCGAAGGATCGGCAACCAGCGTGGTCACCGTGACCAGCCAATAAGAGCCTGTGCCCTTCCCTGCGAGGCAGCCGTTATCACAATCACCCGCGACTGCAATTCGGTCGTGTAGACCGCTGGCCGGACGCACGCTGCGACATTACCCCGCCCGGTATCCCCTTGAAAACGGCATTGTTGGCGGTGCTATAATCTCAGTTTGCCTGCTCTTTCTCCGCTCAATCCGCAGCGGAATCATCGCTCGGTTAGGGGAACGGGCGAGGCATCCAGCGGTACTCATCCGAACTTATCTAAGATCTGAGGTCTCTCCATGTCCGGCCATTCCAAATGGGCAACCATTAAACACAAGAAGGGCGCGCTCGATGCCAAGCGCGGCAAGATTTTCACTCGCTTGATAAAGGAAATCACCATCGCGGCCAAGAGCGGTGGCGATCCTGAGAAGAACCCGCGGCTGCGCGGCGCGGTGGCGGCGGCCAAAGCGGAGAACATGCCAGCCGACAACATCAAGCGCGCCATCCAGCGCGGTACCGGCGAGTTACCCGGCGTTTCATACGAAGAAATCACCTTCGAAGGCTACGGTCCGGGCGGCGTAGCTATTCTGGTGGAAGTTTCCACCGACAACCGCAACCGCACGGTCAGCGAACTTCGCCATGCGTTCTCCAAGAATGGCGGCAACATGAGCGAGGCCGGCTCGGTAGCGTGGATGTTCCACAAGAAGGGCGACATCATCATCCCCAAGTCGGCGGCCAAGGAAGATGACCTGATGAATGTCGTTCTGGAAGCCGGCGCCGACGACTTGAAGGACGATGGCGACAATTGGGAGATTCTCACCGATCCGTCGGCTTACGAGACGGTGCTGGGGGCGTTGAAGGCCGCCGGCATCAAGCCCGAGGTGGCCGAGATCGGCATGGTTCCGCAGACCTACACCAAGCTCGAAGGTCATCAGGCCGGCACCATGATTCGCCTGCTGGAGGCACTGGAAGAACACGACGACGTGGAGCATGTGTACTCCAACTTCGATATCGATCAGAAGCAGTTGGAGGAAGTGGCGGGGTAGGGAAGCAACAAGCAATTGGTACTTAGCAATTAGCCAACATATGCGGGCCGCTTTCGGGGGCGGCCCGATTTATTTTCACCATAGAGACACAGAGAAATCGTTTCACCACGGAGGACACGGTGAACACGGAGAATTGAATTCAAGGAATGCAATTAGCGCTTGGCAATTAGCGTCTAGTCACACAGCTCACATTTCCGGTCAAACGCCAACCCGAAAATTAGATCGACGGCCAACTCGCTTATCCGCGTTCATAGTTTCGAGCTTTGATCTTCTCCGTGCCCACCGTGGTGAAACATTTTCCTAGGTGTCCTCCCGTGGTAAAAGGATTCTCTCTGTGCCTCTTGTCTCTGTGGTAGATTCACCCCGCCATTTACAATAGCTGTAGAATGAAGCTCCCCGGAAACGCGTCGCGCATAGCCCTTTCTTTGCTGATCTCACTTGCTACCTTTACCATCGCATGCAACAAGCCGGAACAGACTGCCTCGGCGTCGCCAGCAGAGGCGAAGCCCGTGACGGCTACAGTGGCAGCCAGTGCGCCGCCAGCAGGCACAATCCCTCAGGCTGCCGAGCCTGCTGGCCCCAAGCCCGACATCAACGGCAACCATGTGATGCAGTACGTGAAGGAAGTCGTCGCGTTCGGCTCGCGTCCCGTGGGTAGTCCCGGACATGCCAAGCTTGAGCAGTACATTCTGTCGAAACTCAAAGGCGTGAATGTCGAGCAGGACAAATTCACTGCGCAGACACCGGTGGGCAAGTTTCCCATCAACAACATTATCGCGAAGTTTCCGGGCCGCAAAGACGGGATCATAGTTGTCGCCGGACATTACGACACCAACTATCCATTGCCGAAGGCTTACGTGGGGGCAAATGATGGCGGCTCATCTACCGCGCTGCTGCTGGCGCTGGCAGACCAGTTCCGCGGCAAAGAGCTAGATGGCTATAGCGTGTGGCTAGTCTGGACCGACGGGGAAGAGGCGTTCGTGAAGTGGAGCGATAGCGACAGCCTCTACGGCACCAGGCAACTGGCGCAAAAATGGCAGCAGGATGGAACGGCAAAGAGGATCAAGGCCTTCATCCTGGTTGACATGATCGGCGATGCCGACCTCGACGTTCTGGAAGAAACCGCCTCGACCCCATGGTTGCGGGCCCTCGTTTACCAGGCAGCGACTAACTTGGGCTACCAGTCGCACTTCTACGCATACAAGGCCGGCATTGAGGACGACCATCTGCCTTTCCTGAAGATTGGAGTGCCCGCGGTGGACATCATTGATTTGGATTACGGCTACCACAACGTCTTTCACCACACGGTACAGGACACAATCGATAAACTGAGTCCGCAATCGCTGGCGATCAGCGGCGACGTAGTGCTGGAAACGATTCAACTGGTGAACGCACGGTAGCAAGCGGCACCTCACCAACCACCACTTCACTCCAGTTTCCTCTTGTTGATTCTGGTTGCACTTTGTTGCAAACCTGTGCTATCCCTGCCATACATTCCGTCAGTCCAAGTTCAGGGTCGCCACTTCGGGTTCGGTTCTAAGAACGACATCAAGGAGGGACGATGGCAAGAATCGCTTCCGGAGCCGCATTGGCTCTGGTTCTCTTCCTGGTAGGCTGTTGCAATCCAGGCAACATCGGCTCGGTTCCGGTCACACTCAACGGCCAGCAAACGGACATGTGGTGCTGGGCCGCCAGCGGACAGATGACGATGAACTACGTGCATCCAGCCTCTAACGTGCAGCAGTGTGACGAAGCCAATAAACGGTTTGGCCGCACGGACTGCTGCAATTCACCAGTGCCGGACGCCTGCGTTAACGGAGGATGGCCCGAGTATGCGAAGTACAACTTCACAGCCGATACCACGTCCGACGCGGCGCTCAGCTGGAGCCAGATTCAGAGCCAAATTTACTGTGCCAAAAAGCCGTTCGCATTCTCCTGGCATTGGAACGGAGGCGGCGGGCACATGATGGTGGCGACAGGATATGTCACGATCGACGGAACAAACTATGTAAGCGTCAATAATCCCTGGCCTCCAACGGGAGGCGTGCAGGAGGTGTATACCTACGACAAATACGTGGGCGGCGCGAGCTACGATCATACCCACTGGAACGACTTCTACAACATCACCTACACGGGAGGACAATAACATGCGCTCCCTATTGCTTACAGGTGGTTTACTTCTCTTGATGATGGCTTGCCGCGGTGGCGAGACTCCCAAGCCGCCATCTTCGCAGCCACAGCAAGCGGCAACAAATGCGCTTGGCGTGTTGCAGAAGCTGGTCAACGAGCAGAACTATCGCGCTATGGGCTTCGATACCGTGGATGAGGTCAAGCAGGCCCAACTGGGGCAGCCCTTCGCGACCTTCAATATTGGTCTGGAACAGTTGAAGGGCTACCAGACAGGCGCTAATGCAAACAGTGTTTTAACCCAGAACTCGGAAACCATCTATCCGGTCACGGTGAATGGTCAGGTTAAGTCCTCCGTCACCGTAGTGCAAAAAGCAGGGGGGTATGAGCCCTCCAGCTTCGGGAATGCTGAAATCGTCAAGGGACTGTCGCGCTATCGCACGGGCGAAAACGCCGCCAACGATTTCGTCGTTCGCGTGCCGGCACTCAACATGTATTTCCTCGCTAAGCGAGTCGAGAACCAGCTCTTCCTGACTCCCATCGTCGACGATCCCCGGCTCAACCTTAAGGTTGGTGAAGAAGTTCCGGCAGAGATTGTCCTACAACAATTGGTTCCAATAGCTAAGGCCTATAATGGGCTGCCAATGTAGGAGATGGAAATCCGAAGATGCTATTTCCGAACGCAACCTGCGCCGGGCATAGCATCTTCTTTTCTTACGCCACGAATCTCTTGTGCTTGCTACCCCAGGCCGATGTAGATGTCTACTTGCGCGTTGTGCGGATCAGCTGCGCGCTCGTCGTACACCTCGAAGTCAGCGCGGTAGGCTCGCCGCCCGTTGGCGGGTGATTGATAGTGCGACCATATTCCCATCCACGTTTCGACAACGACCTTCGCTACCGGGCCACGTTCGCTGGTGAACACTGCGTATCGCCCGCCAGGAACCTCCTTCAAGACCATTCCCTTTGGAATTAGCGAATCGCTAGAGTGCCAAACCTTTGCACCGAGTACCAGCGTGTAGTCGCCATTGGCATCGCTCGCATAGTCGGTGTAAACGGCATAGATGTCCGGATCGGTTTTGTTCGGGATGTGATCGAGGACGTGCTCCTGCATGAGGCGTTGCCACAGTTTTGGAATGGCTCCGTCTGGCCCCGCTTCTTTCGCATTGTTGGTGCGCGCCGCGATGCCGACGACCTCAAACTCGTCAAGTTGGACAATTTTCGGGTGCATAGGGCTCTGGTTCAGTGCCGTACACAACACAATCGCTGCGATCGTGATCAGCACGATTGAGAAAGTCCGCGCACGAGTTGAAAGCCTCAAGAACAGATGTGGATTTTACACCGCAACGCGCGATGAAAAAACTCGGTCCTCGCCCGTCGCTCACCCTTCTTTTGCGGTGAGCCGTTTCAGGCTGAATCCTGATAAATCAGTGCGCGAGGGCCGCCCCAACGCCTGGAGTGCCAGCGCCTCGCCCAACGCCGCAGAGTGCTTGAATCCATGTCCAGAGCACGCGGAGGCGAAGACAATATTCTCGCAATTGCGAAACTTATCGACGATGAACTTCGCGTCGGGCGTGACTGTGTACAGGCACGTCGCGGTGCGCAGGCATGTGGCGGAGACGCCGGGAAAGTGTGGCGCGATGTAGTCGGTGTACATGGGGGAGATTTCCGAATCGCTGACCGCGCGCGGCACCGCGTCCGGATCGACCGTGGCGTCGTATTGCTCAGCCGCGATTTTGATCCCGCCGTCCGGTCCATCCACGGCAGGGAAACCGTACATCATGTCACGCGGACGGTTGCCCGCAATCCAGATGAACACCGGAAAGCGTTCTGGGGTGTACTGCTCGGGATGGCTTTTGAGTGCAAACCAGTACATCACTTGCCGGTAGATCTTGAAATAGTTTGCGTAGCTTCCGCCTAGCAACTTCTGTATCCACGGCCCGGCGGTTACTATGACCTTGGCGGCGGAATAGGTATTGGCGTCAGTCGTGACTTCGACCGTGTCCTCTTGCGTCGGCTTGCAATCGACCACAGTTTCCGAGTTGACAACCCTGGCCCTTAATTGCCGAGCCAGAATGAGCTGTGTTTCGATGCAAGCTTCGGGACGAAGAAATCCCGCGCCGGGTTCGAAGTAGCCGATTTCGTCGCCGCGCAAACGGAACTGCGGAAAGCGACGACGCAGCTCGTCCGTATCCAGGATTTCGTGGGCAATGCCGAACTCTGTGGCTGCGGCGATGGTGTCCTGAATGAACGAAGTCGACCCATGATGATCGCCGGGCATGTTGGGTGAGGCAAGGACTAATCCCCCATTACGGGTAAGCAGGCTGCGGCCAGTCGCTGCTTCGAGCTCCTCCCAGATCTGATTGGAGCGCAGCACCAAGGGCACGAATTCGCGTCCCTCGCCGATGGCTTGGCGCGTGATGCGAGTATCGCCGTGGGACGAGCCCTGATCGTGTGGCGGAGTGAAGCGATCGATGCCGATGGCCCGTGCGCCCAGCTTGGCGACTTGGTACAACGTCGCGCTACCAACTGCTCCCAGACCCACAACCAGAACGTCCGCAATGTTCGGCATACGCCGCCATCATAGAGCACCGAAGCTGGACTTCAGAATGAAGCCGCCAGTTTTACCGTCGCGGCGTAGCCCGAGTGGGTGTAAGATGCAGCCGTATCTCAATACCAAAGAAAATTGCGGATACGGCTTCCCCAGAAAGTTTAACGGACCTTCACGCCGTAAACGTTTCCGGATGTTGCGGACTATCGGCCCTACACTTTACCGAATTCTACTTCACTAATGTGAAAAAAACGGAGGACAGATGAGAACGAAAAGGCTGTTATCAGCTTTTGCTGTCATGTTGTTTGCATTTTCGGTTGCCGCCCAGGAGAAACCGGGAACTGTGGCGGCATTGGAATTTCAGAAACCCAAGAACGGCATGGTGCCGCAATACGAGAGTGGACGAAAGCAAAAAGCGTCTTGGCACAAGCAACAGAATGATCCCCAACCGCTGCTGGTTTGGGAGACGCTTAGCGGCCCAGACACCGGAACCTATGTCGTAGGCCGGTTGAATCAACACTGGGCCGATTTTGACAAGCCCGCCATTCCGGACCAGTCCGACTTGGAGGAATTTCAGAAGGTGGTGGGCAATTACGTAGACTCAGTCGTCGCTCGATACTACGAATCGATGCCGAAAATTAGTAATCCCCCAGGTCCTACGATGGCGCCCAAGTTTGACGAAATCATCACCTTCCACGTGCGCTACGGCAAAGGCTCAGATTTTCGAAGTGCCGTCACCCGCGTTTACGACGCTGCCCAGAAGACAAAATGGCCAGTCAATTTCGAATGGTATGTATTGGCAAGTGGAGGCGATACGGGAACGTACGTCCTCGTACTGCCCCGCGGCAGTTGGGCAGATTTCGAGGACAAGCCTGACGTGAAACCCTTCCGCGACATGTTGAAAGAGGCTTTCGGGCAGGCGGAGGCGGATTCCATTGTAGATCGCATCGACGGCTCAGTGCAGAGCGAGACGAGCGAGATTATCCAGTTTCGCCCAGACTTGAGCTACATGCCGAGCAAGTAGAAGAGGCAACTAGCAGCTAGCAATTAGCAGTTAGCTACAGCCGCAGAATTGCCATCCAGGCTGCGGCCCGCGCTAACCGCTAATTGCTGAGTACGAGTGGCTAAGTTGCTAAACCCTGCTCGCTAATAAGGAGAAAACATGAAAACAAGAACGATCGCACTAACTATAGCGCTGTCCTTTATCGCAGCGGCGGTGTGTCTTGCCAGCGACTTCAATATTATGGGCACTTGGAAGCTGAACGAGGCAAAATCGAAGTTCGCTCCCGGAGCGACGAAAAACCAAACGGTTACCTACCAAGCAGAGGGTGACCAAGTGAAAGTCACGATAGAAGGCAATACCGCTGACGGTAAGTCAGTGCACTCCGAATGGGCGGGCAAGTTCGACGGCAAATTCTACCCTCTTACCGGCGATTCGAACGTAGATGAGCGCTCGTATAAGCAGATTAACGGTCGTACCCTTGAGGCCGTCAGCAAGAAGGATGGCAAGCTTGTCAGTACCACTCGCATTGTCGTCTCGGCCGATGGCAAAAGCCGTACCGTTACCTCGACCAGGGTCAACTCCAAGGGCGAAAAGGTCAAGACGGTTGCGGTCTATGACAAAGAGTAGAGAAATCTCCCGAAGTCTGGTGTAACGGCTCTGTGGTGTATCAGGGCACGACTTTTAGTTGTGCCGAGCGAAGCCCAGCAAAGGTCAGGGCTATTGCCCCGCAAAAACCGGTTCTTCAGGGGCTCAAGCCTAGGTTATGGTTGACCTGTTGCGGCGCGTCCGAAGCCGTGCCGCGATACAAAACGAGAGCTGATGCTAATTGCCAATTGCTAATTGCTAACTGCTAACTGCTAACTGCTAAGTGCTCTTACTGCTGTATCGCCTGGATCGCCTTCGGGTGCACTTGCTCGTTCTGGATTTGCGAGGCGTCCCAACCTCCGCCCACGGCCTTCACCAGATAGACCGAGGTCACCATCTCCTGCCCGAGTAGCTGCGTCGCGAGGCGCTCGTTGGTCAGCAAAGCCGACTGTGCGGTGATGACATCCAGAAAGCTGGTCACGCCACCGACATAGCGGTTGTTGGCGATCTCCAGTGCACGGCGCGCGTCGGACACGGCCGCATTCTGGCTCGTCGTCGCCTGTGAAAGAGCGTTCAGCCCCGACAGTCCATCTTCCACTTGCTGGAATGCGGTCAGCACTGCCTCTCGGTAGTTGGCAACGGATTCGTCATAGGCAGCCTTGGTGGCCGCCAGGTTGGCGCGATTGCGTCCGCCTTGAAAGATCGGTTGCAACAGATCGCCCCCCAGAGACCAGATAGCGCTGGGAGCACTGATCAGGTTGGTGATATCGGTGCTTTGAAAGCCACCGACCCCGGAAAGCGTGAGTTGAGGATAAAACGCTGCCGTGGCAACGCCGACCTGGGCATTTTCGTACGCCATATTGCGCTCAGCCGTCGCGACATCGGGACGCCGTTCCAGCAGGTCAGAAGGCATCCCGAGCGGCACCGCAGGAGGTGTCGCACGCAATGGAGCGACCGGTACGTTGAAGGTGGAGGCGGGATTTCCGGTCAGTACCGCAATGGCGTGTTCGTACTGCGCGCGCTGCTGCTGCACTAGGTACAGCTGTGCGACCGTGGAATCGAGCAACGTCTGCTGCTGTGCCAGATCAAGTCCGGAGGCGACACCGCCGGCATGACGGTTCTCAACCAGTTGCAATCCCTTCTGCTGAATGTCAACCGATTCCTGTACCACCTGAGTTTCGGCATCCAGCTCACGCAATGTGAAGTAGTCGGCGGCGAGTTCTGCGGTCAGCACCAGGTTGACGTTGTACATGTCCGCTGCTGTGGCTTGCAGGGAAGCGTTCGAGGCTTCCAGGGTTCGCCTATACTTCCCAAAGAGATCGGGTTCATAACTGAGCAGAAAAGGAATTTCGTAGGTGCTCTGGGTGAGCGGGTGCCCCAGCGTGACGACTTCTGGTCGATGTCCAGAGTAGCGGTTGCGCGAGGCATTAGGATCGGTGCTGGCTTGTGGGAATAGTCCAGCTGAAGCCACCCGCGCCAGAGCGCGCGCCTGGTTCAGACGGTCCTGGGCTGCGACCAGCGACTGATTCGCTTTTAACAACTGCTGTTCGTAGTTGTTCAGCTCAGCGTCGTTGAAAATCTCCCACCATGCTCCCTTCGGCAGCGAGTCTTTCGGCGCGGCGACACGCCACGGCCCTTCCGTCTTGTATGCCGTGGGGGCCTGAACTTGTGGACGTTGATATTTCGGTCCCACTGCACATCCCGCCAGCAGCGCGCTGGCGGCGACGGCAGCCGCCAGAGTCAACCGCTTCATGACGGATTGCCTCCCTCATTTTGGGGAGCGATGTTGACCTGCTGGCCCTCTTCCAGCGAATCGGCGGGATTGATGACCACCTGATCCTCAAGACTCACGCCGCCCAGAATCTCCAGCGTGGAGCCGTAATCACGGCCTATGGTGATGGGACGCAGATGCACTTTGTTATCGACGCCGATGACGGCCACGCGCGGACCTTCCTGGCGGAAGAGCATGGTATTGACCGGGAGTGTCATTCTCTCCCCGATCATGCCCGGCGTGAAATGAACTTCGCCGAAAGAGCCCGGTAACAGGCGTCCATCTTTATTGGGCACGTCAACTTCCGTCAGCAGTGTACGTGTGGTGGTGTCGATGGATTCTGCGGTGCGCGCTACCGTGCCCTTGAACTTCTGGCCGGGGAACTCCTGCAACGTTACCCAGGCTTCCATTCCATTCTTGATGGCGGGCGCGTAATTTTGCGGGACGCTAACGTACACGCGCAGTGGATCGACACGGGCCATGTCGAACAACTCTTTGCCCGCAGCTCCTCCGGTTGAGCCGGCATTGATCAATGCGCCCGGATCGACATTGCGCCGGGTGAGCACTCCGCTGAACGGGGCATAGACGTGTTTAAACGACTCCAGTTCCTCGAGGCGGCGAACGTTGGCGTCGGCCGCATCTAAGTTAGCTTTGGCCTGCTGATAACCACTGGCCTGTTGATCGGCTTCCTGCTGCGAAACCGAATCGGTTTTGCGCAGGCTGAGATACCGGTCGGAGTTGATTTTGGCCAAATCCATCTGCGCCACGATCTGCTGGCGCGCCGCGCGCGACTGCATCAACTCCTGGTCCACTTCCGGAGTGTCAATGTCGGCCAGCAGTTCACCCTTGGTCACCCGGCTTCCAATGTCTTTGTACCAACGCAACAGGTACCCGTTGGTGCGGGCATAGATGGGAGATTCCTCGAACGCCAGTAACGAACCGGGTAATACTAGTTCTTCGTCGGGCTTCTCTGCCACGGGATGAACCACGGCCACGGTGGGAACCGATTCACGTTCCGTTTCCTTCGCCAGAACATTGCTGTTGTGCCGCCGCACTAACATGGCGATGGCCCCTCCTACGATCAACAGCAGCAGCACTGCGGCGATCATCAGCAGCGCCTTGCGCGGCTTCGCTGCAGGAAGCTTGGGCGGCGGCGTGATTTCAGCAGCGTGATGTTCTAGTTCCACAACCTCAGTTTGATTTGAACGCGAATCCATATGTAATAACAGTTAGCAACTAGGAATTAGCAATTAGTCAAGACATGCACGTTTATCGCTATCTGCTGCCCGCCCCCTGTTTATACCCCTTCGAATTTAATTGGCCTCGATAGTTCTAGTCATTAGTTGCAAACTGTTTGCTCAACGCTTCTAAAACTACTTGCTAATTGCGAATTGCTTGCCTCATCTGCTTTGCCTCGCGATGACCGTGAATCATGGCAAAGATAGACGGCACAAAAAACAATGTTGCCACGGTGGCGAACAACAAACCGCCGATCACCGCGCGTCCAAGTGGAGCGTTTTGCTCACCGCCTTCAGCCAGGCCCAATGACATCGGCACCATGCCGATGATCATCGCCAGGGCGGTCATCAGCACCGGACGGATTCGAGTATAACCCGCTTCCAGTGCGGCTTGCGCAGCGGGTATACCGGTGCTCATGCGCTCGCGCGCAAACGAGACCAACAAGATGGAATTGGCCGTCGCCACCCCCATGCACATTACGGCGCCGGTCAACGATGGCACGCTCAGCGTGGTATGCGTCAGTAGCAGGATCCAGCAGATGCCCGCCAGCGCCCCGGGCAGTGCAGTGATGATGATGAACGGATCGAGCCAGGACTGAAAATTAACCACGATCAGGAAGTACACCAGCGAGATTGCCATCAGCAGCCCGATGCCGAGCCCGATGAACGACGACTGCATGGTCACCACTTGGCCGCGAACAATGATGCGGGTACCGCGCGGCAAGTGTTTCTCGAACGGTTGCAGAACTTTCATGGTGTCTTTAGTTACCGCTCCCAGGTCACGGCCTTGCGTGCTGGCATAAACGTCAATCACCGGCTGCACATTGTAATGGGAGACCACCACCGGCCTGGCTACGGGAGTCAACTGAACCAGGTTGCCCAGCACCTGCGAGGACTGCACGCCCGGATCATTCACCGGCATGTTTACCAGGTCTTGCAGCGAGGTAATGCGATATTGCGGAGACTGCACCGCAACCTGGTAGGTCACGCCATTCTTCGGATTCAACCAGAAGTTCGGCTCGGTTTGAAAACTGCCGCTCAACGAGACCAGCACTGTCTGCGCCACGTCACGCGCATTCATTCCGACTTGTGTGGTCTTGGTACGGTCAATTTGAAGATGCAGAGTCGGCAAACTGAGCAACTGTTGCACGTGCACATCAGCAGCGCCGTTTACATGACGCAGGCGATTGGCGATTTGCTGCGCAATGACGTAGTTGCCCTGCATGTCCGCGCCCGTGACCTGGATGTCAATTGGCGCCGGCAGTCCGAAATTGAGAATCTGGGTCACGATGTCGGCCGGCTGGAAGAAGAACTCGACGCCGGGAAATTGACGCGGTAGATCTTCGCGCAATTTCCGGATGTAGCCTTCCGTCGAGTGATGGTGCTCGGCGTTCAGGCCCACCAGGATCTCCGCATCGCTGGTCCCCACGACACCGGAGTTGCTGTAGGACAGATTGATTCCAGAATAGGGCAGCCCAATGTTGTCCAGGATGGTTACCAGCTCGTCCTTTGGAATCTGCTGCCGAAGGTATGCTTCCACCTCATCGGCCAGCCGCGCCGTCTCCTCCACGCGCAGGCCGGCGCGGGCGCGCATGTGCAGCCGCATCAAGCCGGCGTCAATCGTAGGGAAGAAGTCTTCACCCAGGAAGAAAACCAGCCCCAGAGAGAGCACGCAGAACGCGAGGAACCAGGCGGCAAACACCTTGCGATGTTCGAGGGTAGTTTCCAGAAGTTGATAGTAGCCGGCGCGGAAGCGATCGAAGGCGCGCTCAAACCCCCGCTGATAGCGGCCGAAAATCGTCTTGGGTCCATTGGCACGGTGCTCGTGGCCGCGCATGATGTACATCACCAGGGTCGGGATGAGCGTCCGCGAAAGGAAGTAGGATGCCAGCATCGCAAACACCACGGCTTCCGCCAGCGGCACGAATAGGTAGCGGGCAACGCCGGTGAGGAAGAACATGGGCACAAACACGATGCAGATACAAAGGGTGGAGACAAACGCCGGCACCGCAATCTGTGAAGCGCCATCCAGAATGGCCTTCTTCATCTCCTTGCCCTGGGCAAGGTTGCGCTCGATGTTTTCGATCTCGACGGTGGCGTCGTCCACCAGTATGCCGACCGCCAGTGCCAGGCCTCCGAGCGTCATGATGTTGATGGTCTCGCCCAGCGCGCTTAGCAGAAGCACCGAGACAAAAATAGAGAGTGGGATAGAAATGGAGATGACGATGGTGGGACGCCAGTCTCCCAGAAACAGCAGGATCATGACCGCGGTGAGAGCGGCGGCGATTAACGCCTCCTTCAACACCCCGTCGATAGAAGCACGCACAAACAGTGACTGATCGAATAGGGGCTTGATAGTGATGTCGCGGGGCAATGACTGTGCGGCAATTGGCAGAATGCCCTTCACCGCGCCCACAATTTCAAGCGTGGACGCAGTACCGATCTTGTAGACCGACATCAGGGTGCCGCGTACGCCATCCTGGCGTACGATGTTGGTTTGCGGCGCGAAGCCATCGCGAATGTGGGCCACGTCGCGCATGTAAATGGTCGAGCCATTCACCGTCTTGACCGGCAAATCATTCAGCTCCGCGATGGTCGCGGGAGTGCCGTTCATCTCAACCTGATACTCCAAAGGTCCGATCTTGGTGGTGCCGGTAGGGGTAATCAAGTTTTGCGTGTTGATGGCATTGACGATGTCGTTGGGGGAAAGTCCGTTGGCCTGAAGTCGCGGCAGGTCGAGGTCAACCTGGATCTGGCGTATCTTGCCGCCGTAAGGATAGGGCATGGCGGCGCCATGCACCGTCGCCAGTTGGGTACGCAAGAAGTTCTGGCCCGCATCGAACAGTTGCTGTTCGGGCAGAGTCTTGCTACTGAGTCCAAGCTGCACGACCGGCGTAGACGATGCCGAGTAGGAGATGACCAGCGGCGGCGTGGTGCCTGGCGGCAGGCCACGCACTGTGGTCTGTACGATTGCCGTTACCTGGGAAAGGGCGGTCTGGATGTTGGCCTGCGGCCGGAAAAAGATTTTGATTACGCCGACGCCGTTAACCGACTGCGACTCGATGTGTTCGATGTCGTTGACCGTGATCGTGATGCCACGCTCGGAGTTGGTGACGATGCGATCAGCCATCTCCGACGGCGCAAAGCCGCCGAAGTTCCACACCACGCTAACCACAGGAATGTTGATGTCGGGAAAAATATCAACCGGTGTACGCAGCACCACGATCGGCGTCAGAATGATGAGCACCAAGGCCATCACGACGAAGGTATAGGGACGCCGCAGCGCAAGAGCAACAATCCACATTGGTGGGGTACGACTCCAATCAGGGCTTGCCTGGTACTTCCCCTAGCGGTGGCGAATACCAGGGCCTAAAAAAATCCGATTCGATACGGTACGTATTGGATTCAAATATATGCTACTGTGAGTCATGCCGCAAATGCCTTCTGCTCAAAAGCAGTTACCGGGAAATGACAGCGCCAGGCGCCTGCCCGGTCGGCCTCGCAGCGAACAGGCGCGCCAGGCCATCCTGCGGAGCACCAGCCGGCTGTTGCAGCGCACGGGTTTCGCAGAACTCTCGATCGAGGCCATCGCCGCCCACGCCGGAGTGGGCAAGGCGACAGTCTATCGCTGGTGGCCCGACAAGGGCGCGCTGGTAGTCGACGCCTTTGCTTCGAGTGCGGAAGACCAATTGCATTTCCCTGACAGTGGTTCAGTGTACAAGGACATGAGCCTGCAAATGAACCAATTCCTAGCGATACTTCGCTCGCGCCGGGGGCGCATCGTGGCAGCGGTAATTGCGGGCGGGCAGTCCGACCCCGATCTGATCGAAGCCTTTCGAGATCGCTTTCTCCGGCCGCGGCGACAGGAAGCTTATGAGACCTTGCGGCGAGGAATTGAGCGAGGTGAATTGGCTCGCAACCTGGATCTTGACCTTCTGCTCGACGTTCTCTACGGCGCAATCTACATGCGCTTTCTCATTCGTCACGACCAACTCAGCGAGGAGTATATCGCAGAAGTCTGCCGCCTGGTGCTAAATGGCGCCACAGCGACGAAGAATGGACACCACACCCAGCGCGCGATGAAGCGAAAAGTTGGCGGAGGCAGTGGCAGGAATGGCAACTAGCAGCGGTACTGACGTAGGAAAAACGGGTGTCGGCGAAGTCTCCTAGGTCTGCCTGGTTTTACGCGCTTTTCGGTTGATAAGCTCGGATGGCAATTTCTCGTGCGAGCCGAACGCCTCGCTCATCGCCTGCATCTTCTCTGCCTCCTTACGCACCTTGGAGGCATACGCGACGGGATCGACTTTCTTCTTTTTCATGCCCCACAGCATGACACAAATTTGGATTCAGTCAACTAACTTCAATTTCCCGGTTGCTTCGGCGGCTTCAAAGGGCACGACTTCAACCGTGCCCTGGTGAGTGTGCGAATTGGGCTTCGCAGACTGGAGTAAGCTTGCACTTCGTCTTACCTCGACCGCCCTCCGTGGCTAAAGCCCCACCATAAATGACCGCAGGGTTAAGGCACGGCTGAGGCTATGCCCCTTCACAGCGTAAAGCCTGTGGATAATTCAGGAGGCCGCTCGTCCTGGCGGATCCTCGAGGGTCATTGACACCTTCTCTCCCGCTAAGTACGATTCGGGCGCGACCGATGCCTCCTAGAATTTCTTTCCTATCGCGCATACTCGTGTCGAAATCTGACGTATTTCGAGTCCGCAGCATGTTTTGTGTGCTGCTGGCCTTCTCATTGTTGGCTACGGCGACTGCGCCTTCAATCGCTTCCGCCGATTCCGCCCGCTATCTGAACGACATCAGGACACTGGCAGCGCCCAACATGGAAGGACGTGGCGCCGGAACCCAGGGACTGGCCAGGGCCTCGAAATACATTGAGCATCGTTACAAGAGCCTTGGACTTCAGCCTGCCGGCACCGACGGATATCTGCAACCATTCATCGTGACTACGGGTGCGAAATTGAAGTCGCGCAACCAGTTTATTGTGGACGAAGGCAACAACAAACAGCCGTTGACGTTGAATCAGAATTTCGTGCCGGTAAGCTTCTCTTCTTCGGGATCTCTGACCGCTCCGGTAGTCTTTGCCGGTTATGGCGCCTCAGCCGACGAATTCGGATACGACGACTACGCCGGGCTGGATGTGAAAGACAAGATCGTGGTGGTGCTTCGCTATGAGCCGGAAGTCTTCGGCGTGAAGAATGGCCAGCACGGCTTGACACAGCATTCCCAACTGGTCACCAAGGCGATCAACGCACGCAATCATGGAGCCAAGGCGCTGGTGGTAATCAATGGAAAGCTGGCCGAGGGCGAAGAGGATTTGCTGATGCGCTTTGGTGGTGTGAGCGGCCCGCAGGACGTCGGGATCATGCTAGTGCAAGTCAAGAACGCAGTCGTTGATGCGTGGTTGACGGCGGCGGGCAAGTCGCTAGCCGATTTGCAACAGCAGATCAATCACAGCGGCAAGCCAGCCTCGTTCGCGTTCCCTGAAACGCTTCAACTGTCGCTCAAGGTTGATGTCGAGGCAACGCACGCGCGTGTGAACAACGTGCTGGCATATCTTCCGGGTAAGACCGGCGAATACATCATCATCGGCGCGCATTACGATCACCTGGGCCGCGGCGATTCCAACTCGCTCGCGCCGTCGCAGATTGGGCAGATCCATCCGGGAGCCGACGATAACGCGTCAGGAACCGCAGGCGTGCTCGAACTGGCGCGCCTGTTCGCTCCCATGAAAGGGCAGCTTGATCGCGGTATTCTGTTCATGTCGTTCTCGGGAGAAGAGCTGGGGCTGCTGGGTTCGGCGGAGTGGGTGAAGGACCCAACACTGCCGCTCGACAAGTGCGTGGCCATGCTGAACATGGACATGATCGGCCGCATCAAGGACAACAAGGTTTATATCGGAGGGGTGGGCACCGGATCAACGTTCAAAGCGATTCTGGAGCAGGCGCAAACGCGAGAACCAAACTTCAAGGTTGAATATTCCGCGGGCGGATATTCGGCCAGCGATCACACTTCATTCGTGGCGAAGAGAATTCCGGTGCTGTTTTTTTTCTCCGGACTGCACGCTGATTATCACAAGCCCTCCGATACTTGGGACAAGATCAATGCACCGTCGGCGGCGCAGTTCCTCAACCTGGTCGGTGACGTAACGTTGCAATTGGCGGAAGCGCCGTCGTCGCCAACCTTCATCACCGCTGTGGAAGACAAACCTGTGAGCGGCGGTGGCGGAGGCTATGGACCCTATTTCGGTTCCATTCCGGACTTCGGCGAGGTGAGGGATGGAGTGCGCTTTTCTGACGTGCGGCCGGGGTCACCGGCGGCGAAGGCCGGACTCAAGGCTGGCGACATCCTGGTGCAGTTCGGCGACAAGCCAATTCACAATTTGTACGATTTCACGGATGCGCTGCGCCGTAGCAAGGTGGGAGAGGTGGTGCAAGTGAAAGTATTGCGCGATGGCCAGCCCATTACCGCCAGCGTGAAGCTGGAGCAGAGAAGGTAAGGCAAGGTAAGAGCTGCGTTTGAGAAGATCAAGATTGCAGGCACTCGAAGCTGCGGCATGGTTCGTTACGGATAATGCGTAAACTCATACGCTCCCTACCTAATTAAGACGAGAATATAGCGAACGCTGCGATATTCTGTCTCCGGCAATCGTGCGTTCACGCCAACCTTTTCGTCTGGCCAAAGGCAAACTGTGTATCAATGGCTTTGTTTCGAGGTGTCAAAATTGACTCGATTTCACTTTCTTCGTAAAGCGTTCATCGGAGGTTTGGTTTTTGCCGTGACGTTCGCTGTGCCGGTGGCTTCGCAACCGGCCACCGCGCTGAGCGACTCTTCTGCATCATTGCTGGTTCCCGGCGAGGAGAAGCATCTGCGCAACGTCCGACAGCTAACCTTTGGAGGACAGAACGCCGAGGCTTACTTCTCCGCTGATGATCGCATGTTGAGCTTTCAGCATCAGGGCGAAGGCGTTCCCTGCGACCAGATTTACACCATGCCGGTGGACACGCCCGACGGCAAGCCGGCGACGCCGAAGCGAGTCAGCACGGGCAAGGGCCGTACCACGTGCAGTTACATTTTCCCTTCGGGCGATCGCATTCTGTATTCCTCTACCCACGCAGCCAGTCCCGAGTGTCCGCCCAAGCCCGACTACTCGAAGGGTTACGTGTGGCCGATTTACGACACTTACAAGATCTACACCGCGAAGCTCGATGGCAGTGACTTACGCTTGCTGACCGACGCTCCCGGATACAATGCGGAGGCCACTATTAGCCGCGACGGCAAGAAAATCGTCTTCACTTCGACGCGTAACGGCGATTTGGATATCTACACCATGAACGCCGATGGCAGCCACGTTAAACAACTGACACACGAACTCGGCTATGACGGAGGCGCCTTTTTCTCAGCCGATGGCAAAAAGATTGTCTATCGCGCCGAGCATCCCAAGACTCCGGCGGAGATTGCCGATTACAAGGCTCTGTATGCGAAGGGACTCATTCGGCCTGGCAATCTCGAAATCTGGGTAATGGACGCCGACGGAAAAAACAAGCAGCAAGTGACCCATAACGGCGCCGCCAACTTCGCACCCTTCTTCCATCCCGATGGCAAGCGCATTATCTTTGCCTCCAATCAGGCCGATCCTAAGAGCGGTCGCGACTTCGATCTCTACATCATCAACGTCGATGGAACCGGGCAGCAGCGAATTACGTTTTATCCCGACTTCGACGCGTTCCCCATGTTCACGTCCGATGGCAAGCGGCTGGTGTGGGCGTCGAACCGCAACGGCAAAGTTCCACACGAAACGAACATTTTCATTGCGGATTGGGTGGAGTAGACGCGGCACCGCGGGTGGTTATACTCGCCAAATGTCTCCCTTAGTGCTAATCCTTACTTTTGCGGTTCTGCTGACCCCATGTTATCCTTACTACGTAACAACATACGATTAAAGAGTAGGAGCGCAGCCGATTCAGTGTTAGCCCCAGAGAAAAAAGCCGCTTTGATTGACCAACACCGCACTCACGCGACCGACACCGGTTCGCCCGAGGTGCAGATCGCGATCCTGAGTACACGGATTGGTGAATTGACGGAGCATTTCAAGACGCATAAGAAGGACCATGCCTCCCGGCGCGGTCTTCTCATGATGGTGAGCCGGCGTCGTGGCCTGCTCGATTACCTCAGAAAGTCGGATACCGAACGGTATAAGACTGTCATTCAGAAGCTCGGCATCCGAAAGTAACGAAGCCTGCGGTTTGCCAGCCACTGAACAACAACGTTTCTGGCGTATTGTGCGTCGATACATGCGTCCATCGGCACGGGCCCTCGCGGCGCTTTGTCGTCACACGGGTTTCGTCCAGTCTGTTTTGTCTTTCTCTTGGCGGACGAGTTTTCCACTCCATCTCCCGTCGTAGTTACACCTCTGCTTCGCGCCTAGTAATGCGCGGGCCGAGGTGTATTCGGATTCCACAACGACGGCGAAGCAGGCCCTTATCGGTTGCGTTCGGAACGGAAGGAATTAACAAATGAAGCATGAAGTTACAGTCGAGCTGCACGGCGGCAAGTCCATTCACTTTGAAACCGGAAAATTAGCCAAGCAGGCCCACGGTTCCTGCATTGTGCGCATTGGCGACAACGTCGTTCTCGCCACCGCCTGCGCCAACCCCGATCCCCGTGAGGGCATTGATTTCTTCCCCCTCACCGTCGACTACCGTGAGTACACCTATGCTGCCGGACGCATTCCTGGCGGCTTTATCAAGCGCGAAGGGCGGCCGAGCGAGCGCGAGATTCTGACCAGCCGCCAGATTGACCGGCCTATCCGGCCATTGTTCCCCGAAGGGTTCCGCTGCGAGACGCAGGTCATTGCCATGGTGCTGTCGGCGGATACGACCAACGATCCCGACGTCGCCGGCATTAACGGCGCCTCGGTTGCGCTCAGCGTCTCTGACATTCCATTTCACGGTCCGATTGGCGCAGTTCGCGTCGGCCAGGTCGACGGAAACTTTGTCATCAATCCCACTTACGATGAACAGCGCGGCGGCAAGCTGAACCTGATGGTGGTGGGCACCGCAGACGGCATCGTCATGATCGAGTCCGGCGCCAAGGAAGTTTCGGAAGAAACTGTGGTGCAGGGCATCGAGTTCGGCCATGAGCAGATCAAGAAGATCTGCGCCGCGATCAGTGACCTGGCGCAAGAAAGTTGGTAAACCAAAGCGCACAGTCGAGCCGGTCGTAACCGACGAGGCCTACCTGAGCGAGCTTCGCTCCAAGTTTGGCGAGCGCCTGCTGGATGCGGTCAACACCGAGAAGCATCCCAAGAACGAAAGCTACGCGCTCATCAAGCAGCTTAAAGACGAAATCAAGAGCGCCATTCCCGAAGAAGACGAAGCTGGACGCAAGAAGGCCACTAAGTACTTCGATCTTCTGCGAGAGCAGATCTTCCGCGAGCAGGTGATCAAAGACCGCCGCCGTCCGGACGGGCGCAAGTTCGACCAAATTCGCGACATCTGGATTGAAGTCGGCGTGCTGCCCCGCACCCATGGCTCGTCAATCTTCACCCGTGGTGAGACGCAGGCGCTGGTCACGACCACGCTGGGCACCGGCGAAGACATGCAGCGCCTGGAAGCCTTCGAGGGCGAAGCCAAGAAGCGCTTCATGCTGCACTACAACTTCCCGCCGTTCTCGGTGGGCGAAGTTGCATTCCTGCGTGGAGCAGGCCGCCGCGAAATTGGTCACGGAGCATTAGCTGAGCGGGCGATTTCTGCTGTACTGCCGGGAGAGACCGATTGGCCGTACGCGATGCGCGTGGTCTCCGACATCCTGGAGTCGAACGGTTCGTCGTCGATGGCGACGGTTTGTGGAGCGTCGCTCAGCTTGATGGATGCGGGCGTTCCGCTGAAAGCCTCGGTTGCCGGAGTGGCCATGGGACTGGTGAAGGAAGACAAGGATTACGCCATCCTTACCGACATCGCCGGCGCGGAAGATCATTACGGCGACATGGACTTCAAGGTGGCCGGCACTCGCGAGGGAATCACCGCGTTGCAGATGGACATCAAGGTGATGGGCATCACGCCGCAGATCATGCGCGAGGCGTTGGAGCAGGCCCGCCACGGACGGTTGTTCATCCTCGACAAGATGAACGAAATCATCGGCGAGCCGCGCACCACGGTCAGCGAGTTTGCACCGCGCTTCTACACCTTGCAGATTCCGACCGACAAGATCCGCGACCTCATCGGGCCCGGGCGGCAAAGTGATTCGCGGAATCATCGAACAGACCGGCGTGAAGATCGACGTGGAAGACACCGGCAAGGTCAATGTTTCGTCCAGCGATCAAGCAGCGGCCGCCAAGGCGCTGCAGATGATCGGCGACATCACCGCGACCGCTGAGGTAGGGAAGACCTATCTTGGCAAGGTCACTCGCCTGGCGGATTTCGGAGCGTTTGTCGAGATCATCCCCGGTACCGATGGACTGCTGCATATCAGCGAAGTTGCCGAGCACCGCATCAACGATGTTCGTGACGAACTGAAGGAAGGCGACCAGGTCCTGGTGAAGGTTCTGGCCGTGGAAGGCAATCGCATCAAGCTATCGCGCAAGGCCATTCTGAAAGAGCAGCGCGCCAAGATGGCGGCTGAGGGCGGCGAGCCTGCACCTGAGGGTGAAGGCGCAGTGACCTTCGAAGGTGGACACGAAAAGGCAGACGAGCCGAGCTCCGAACACAACTTCAATCGCGATGGTGAGCGTCGTGAGCATGTGGGCAGCCGGCACGACGGTGGACACCATGGCGGCGGTAGCAGTCGTGGAGGCCGCGGCGGCCCGGGTGGCGGACGCGGTGGACATCGGACGGGCGGCGGCCGCGGCGGACCGCGGCGCTAGCTGTTCGGCAGTCGCGGTGAAATGAATTGTGGAAAGGGAGGGCAGATGCTCTCCTTTTTTTGTTTCAGCGCGAGACGAATTGTGAGTATCTCTTTCAGCGGCTTGAGAAAACGGATACACCGGTTCTGATCAGCAGAGCTATGAGGCGGTTCGCGCGCTCGGCGTGATGCCTGCTAAACCGTCAGTGGACACCGCGGCAGCGAGCATTTAGAGTCTGCGTGTGATAAGTCACACCAGTTGTCTTCCGCTGATTGCTCAGGCCGAGAGGTATGGCGGACGCACGGCTGTTGCCGATTCGCGGGGGTCATTCACCTACAATGATTTGCTCGATGCCTCGTCCCGCGTAGCGAGCGCGCTGCTCGCCGGCCGCGAAGATCTTCAGGAAGAGCGTGTGGCGTTTCTTCTGACGCCGGGATTTCCGTGGGTCGCGGTGCAGTGGGGCATCTGGCGGGCTGGTGGCGTTGCCGTCCCGTTGCCGCTCAACTCTCCAAAGTCTGAGCTGGAATATTTCGTCGACGACACCAAGGCATCGACATTGGTTTTCGACACTCTGGCTGAGCCCCTATTGGCGCCCATCGCCGCGGATCGCGGCATTCGCGGGATGTCTTATAACGAAGCTATGGCATCCCAACCAGCAGAATTGCCCGACGTCGCCGCCGAGCGCCGCGCCATGATTCTCTACACCAGCGGCACCACGAGCCGGCCGAAGGGCGTGGTCACAACTCACGACAACATTACCGCGCAAATCAGGTGCCTCGTGGAAGCATGGGCGTGGTCGGTCGACGATCGTATCGTGCTGTGTTTGCCGCTGCATCACGTGCACGGGATCATCAATGTCGTTTCGTGCGCGCTGTGGTCGGGGGCGACCTGCGAGATGCTGCCGCGCTTCGACGCAAATACCGTGTGGGATCGCATCGCAGGCGGGAGCATAACGCTGTTCATGGCGGTGCCGACGATCTATGTGAAGCTCATCGCCGCATGGGACGCTGCGCTCGCCGGAGCGTCGCGCCCAACTCAGTACGGCATGCGCCAAGCTACGCTTGATGGTGTCTGGTTCGGCAGCGCTACCGGTGAGCACGCTAGAACGCTGGAAGGAAATCAGCGGCCACATACTGCTGGAGCGCTACGGCATGACGGAGATTGGCATGGCGCTATCGAATCCGTTGCGGGGCGAGCGCGTACCGGGAAGTGTCGGAACGCCACTGCCGAGCGTCGAGGTGCAGCTTGTCGGCGAGAGCGGCCAGCCGGTTGCGCCGGGAACGCCGGGCGAGATCGAAGTTCGTGGCCCGAGCGTGTTCGCGGAATATTGGGGCAAGCCGGATGCGACGCGCGACGCCTTTCGCGATGGCTGGTTTCGCACCGGCGATACTGCCGTCGTCGAGAACGGAGTGTATCGCATTCTCGGCCGGACGAACATTGACATCCTTAAGACGGGCGGGCACAAAGTCTCCGCGCTGGAGATTGAAGAAGCTCTGCGCGAGCATCCTTCGATTGCCGAGTGCGCCGTGGTTGGCGTGCCTGATCTGGAATGGGGCGAGCGTGTTGCCGCGGCCGTAGTGCTAAACGATGGCGATGCTCTCGATCTCCCCTCCCTTCGCACTTGGGCTAAAGAATTTCTCGCGGCGCACAAAGTTCCGTCGCGGCTTCTGGTTCTGGATGCGCTTCCGCGCAATGCGATGGGAAAGGTGACGAAGCCTGCAATCGCGGCGATGTTTCGAACGGCAGACGGCGGCGATACGAGGCTTTGAAGGGAGGATTTAATATTGGCGACCCGGGACGAGAAATACAAGGCATTTCGAGCGCTCCACGAACGACCTGGGGTCTTTGTGATTCCGAATCCGTGGAACGCGGGAACAGCAATAATTCTGACGGCGCTGGGTTTCGAAGCTCTGGCGACGACCAGCGCTGGTTATGCCTTCGCTATCGGACGACCGGACTCCACGACAGAGCTGACACGCGATGGAATTCTGGAAAATGCAAGGGCCATTGTGGAGGCAACGCATTTGCCCGTGTCGGCCGATCTGCAAGACGGCTTTGGCCGCTCGCCTGAGATGTGCGCAGACAACCATTCGGCTCGCAGCGGAAATCGGCCTCGCCGGTGGGTCCATCGAGGATGCGACAGGAGATCCGGATGATCCTATCTATGAATTTCAACTCGCTGTAGAGCGCGTAGCAGCGGCCGCCGAGGCTGCTAACGATTGCAAGTTCTTGCTGACGGCAAGAGCCGAGAACTTCCTTCATGGACGTCCCAATCTCGACGACACCATACTGCGATTGCAATCCTTTGAGAAGGCTGGCGCCGACGTTCTCTATGCGCCAGGGCTTCCGAGCCTCGAAGCCATTCGCGAAGTTTGTGCGTCAGTTTCAAAGCCAGTTAACGTCGTCATGGGCTTGAAGGGCGCTACCTTTTCCGTTGAAGAACTGGCTGCTGTCGGAGTAAAACGGATCAGTGTGGGTGGAGCTTTTGCTCGCGCCGCTCTTGGGGCCTTCGTGCGAGCTGCGCGCGAAGTGAAAGACAAAGGAACATTTACTTTCGCGGCGGATGCTATGCCTCATGCTGAGGCGAGCGGCTATATGGCGAACGTCAAGCGGTAGTCGAATCGGTTTCGAGTGCTAACTCCCGATCATAAGGAGAACACCATGGCGAACGAAGCAGTGGCCCCTCCCCGAACTGCCGTTCACACCAAACTCAACCGCTCGCAAATCACTGGATTCTGGGGCGCATGGGCGGGCTGGACGCTTGACGGCATGGATTCGGTGATCTATGCACTTGTGCTCAGTCCGGCATTGACCGAACTGCTTCCGAAGTCGGGCATAAAAGCCACGCCTGCGACGATCGGATACGCCGGCTCCGTCCTCTTCGCACTCTTCCTGGTGGGATGGGGATTGTCGCTCATTTGGGGTCCGATTGCCGACAAGTTTGGCCGCACGCGAGTACTCGCTGCGACGATCTTCGTTTACGCCATCTTCACAGGTGCTGCCGCGATGTCGCAAACGGTGTGGCAACTGGGGCTGTTCCGACTGCTGGCGGGCATCGGAATTGGCGGCGAATGGGCGCTCGCGGGCACTTACGTCGCCGAAGCGTGGCCGGAAGACCGCCGCAAGATGGGCGCCGGTTATCTGCAGACTGGTTATTACGCTGGCTTCTTTCTGGCCTCGGCGCTCAACTATACCGTGGGAGCACACTTTGGCTGGCGCGCCATGTTCTGGTGCGGCCTGACGCCGGTGGTCGTGGCCTTCATGGTTCTGCTGCGGGTGAAGGAGCCTGAGCGCTGGCAACAAAAAGCCAAGGTGAAAGCCACTGGTGGGCTTTCTTCTTTGCGCAGGATCTTTAGTGCTCCCTACACGCAGCGGACGCTGGTGAATACTGTCCTGCTGGCGGCGGCCATCTGCGGCCTGTGGGCGGGCGCAGTTTATGCACCCACGGCAATCATTGCTCTGGCGAAGAAGGCCGGAATGTTGCAGCCGCAGGCGGTGCGCATGTCTTCCTTCGGCATGGGACTTGCTGTCTTTGGGAACTATCCTGGGGTGCCTGGCCGTGCCGCTGCTAGGCGAAAGATTTGGCCGTAAACGAACCTTGGCGTTCTATTTCCTTGGGATGCTCGATCTGCATCCTGCTAAGTTTTGGTTGGGCGTTTTACCTGCCGCAGGGGCTCCATCCGTTCATCACGGTGCTGTTCTTCCTGGGCTTCTTTGGCGGCAACTTCGCCGTCTTCAGTCTCTGGTTGCCGGAGCAGTACGGAACCACCGTGCGCGCGACCGCATTTGCGTTCACCACTTCATTCGGACGCTTCATTGCCGCAGGGAGCCAACTTCGGAGTCGGCGCACTCGTCAGGAACATGGGAACTCTGGGCAAGCCGGTTGCGTTCACCGCGATTGCATTTGGGATCGGACTGCTGGTCATTCCGTTCGCGGTAGAAACCCGAGGCAAAGTGCTACCGGATTAAAGCGGGCAGTACGAGAGCTCTACTTTCCCGTCCAACACGCAGGCCGTTTTTCCAGAAATGCGGAGATCCCTTCTTGCGCATCGGCAGCGAGCGAATTCATGCTCATCACTTCCTTGGCATAGGCATAGGCTTTCGACTGGTCGAGATCAACCTGCGTGTAGAACGCCTGCTTGCCCAGAGCGACTGCCAGCGAGCTGGCTTCAGCAATGCGCGCGGCCAGTTTGCGGGTGTGTTCTGATAGCTCCGCGGCCGGAACGACCAAGTTGATCAGTCCCCATTCCGCCGCCGTCACTGCGTCGATCATCTCTCCCGTCAGCAGCATTTGCAGCGCTCGTTTGCGTCCGACCGCGCGGCTTAGCGCGACCATGGGTGTGGTGCAGAAGAGTCCAATTTTCACGCCCGGGGTGGCAAACGCCGCCTGGTCGGAGGCCACGGCCAAATCGCAGGTCGCCACCAACTGGCAGCCGGCAGCGGTGGCAATGCCTTGTACTTCCGCGATGACCGGCTGCGGAATCGATTGCACCCGCGTCATCAGTTCGGTACAGACATCGAACACCTGGCGGTACTCGTTGATGTCGCGTCCCACCATCTCGCTCAAATCGTGGCCCGAGGAAAAGACTTTGCCCGCGGCCCGCAACAGCACCACTCGCAGCGCGCGATCGCGACCAATTTCGTTCAGGCACTCAATCAGCTCGGTCATCAACTCCAGCGACAGCGCATTGCGCCGCTGCGGCCGGTTCAGCGTCACGATCGCAATCTCTCTGTCGGTCTCGAAGAGGATGCTCTGGTACTTGGCAACTGTGGTGGTAGTTTGCGATTCAGGCATCACGAAGCTCCTTCTACTGCACGCGCTTGCTGGCGCAGCACGTTCTTGCGGATCTTGCCCGTCGACGTTTTGGGCAATGCCCCAAAGTGTACCGCCTTCGGGCATTTGAAGTGTGCCAGGCGCGCGCGGCAGAAATCGATCAGCTCCTGCTCGCTGACCACGGCGTCTTCCCTGAGCAGCACGTAGGCATGTGGCACTTCGCCCCACTTCTCATCGTGGCGGGCGACAATCGCCGCCTCCAGCACTGCCGGATGCTCGTACAACACGCGCTCCACTTCCAGCGAGGAAATGTTCTCTCCGCCAGAGATGATGATGTCCTTGGCGCGGTCGCGCACTTCGATATAACCATCGGGATGCACGACCGCCAGATCTCCAGAGTGAAACCAGCCGCCGCGAAATGCGGTCGCAGTGGCCTCAGGTTCGCGGTAGTAGCCCAGCATCACATTGTTGCCGCGCATTACAACTTCTCCCACCGTGAGGGCGTCCGCGGGGACGTCATGCATGTCTTCGTCCACAACTCGCATGTCGGTCCCAAAAACCACGTAAGGCACGCCCTGCCGCGCCTTCAGCAGCGCACGCTTCTCGAGAGGCGCATCGTCCCAGTCCGTGTGCCAGGCACATACCGAGTGCGGGCCATAGGTTTCGGTTAGCCCATAAACATGGGTCATCTCGATGCCAACCGCTTCGGCCGCGCGGAGCACGGCCGGCGGCGGAGGCGCTGCTGCGACGACCATCCTTATTTCAGGTCGAAAACGAATCCCGTGCTGCGAGCAGTACTCGGTAAGCGTACGCACCACGATAGGCGCGCCACAAAGATGAGTGACGCCCTCGGTCTGGATTAACTTCACGGCACGCTCGGCGTTCACTTCTGGTAGACAGATGTGTCGCGCTCCGACTGCCGTGACCGCCCAGGGGAAACACCAGCCGTTGCAGTGGAACATGGGCAGCGTCCACAAGTAAACCGATCGGTACGACAGTCCGTGCTCAACCACTTCTCCAACGGCATTGAGGTAAGCGCCGCGATGGGTGTACATCACACCCTTAGGCACGCCGGTCGTGCCGCTGGTGTAATTGATGGAGATGACGTCTTCTTCTCCCGGCGCGTGCGGGGTGACAGGCTTGCTACCTTCGCTGAGGAAAGTCTCGTAATCGGAAATCATTCGCTCCACTTGCGGCATCTGGGCGCGAATCGCCTGCAACGGCGCAAGCAGGTCAGCGTCGCCTAACAAAATTCTGGCGCCGCTATGGTTCAGGATGGTCGCCAGCTCGCCGCCTTGCAGCCGTATGTTGAGCGTGACCAGAACCGCGCCGATGAGCGGGACTGCGAAGTGCGCTTCCAGCGGTACTAATCCGTTGCGCGCCAAGACGGCAACCCGATCTCCGGGCGCAATGCCAGCCTGCTGCAGTGCGGCGCCGAAAGCGTGCACGCGGTGCTGCATTTCGGAATAGGTGAAGCGCCGGTCGCCGTCCACCTCGGCCGTGCAGTCGCAGTACGCGATGGCGTTCCGGGAAAGAAACTCCAATGGAGTAAGCGGCGATATCATAATGCCCGCCTAGGTTGTGGATTGGCGGCGATTATATATCAGAGGCTGCGGGACGTCTGTAATGTTCAACTAGGAAGCGAAAGGAAATGGATGAGTTGAAGAGATGGAACGCGGGAACTCTTTGCCAACGTTCAAGAGGCAGGGTTTCAACACATGTATATGGCTCGATCCGCTACACCTTCCCAATAATTGTATTCGGCGTAATGCGCAGGCGAGTTCCATTAGTTTTTCAACTCAGAACACGGGAAACTTCTCGGAGCAAATTGGGTTTCCTAGCTCGTAGGTAAATTGACTCTCGATTGCACAGAAGCAAGCCATGGCGCGCCTTTTACGAAGACTCGCAGATTTGTGGACGATAATGGTAACGTCGAACGCGCCGTTTACTGTTGCCACGGCATACGTGGCGGCATTGATGATGCAACGAGTGTCCAGGAGCGTTGGACGATGAAGATCAAGATGAAGATGAATCTCTTACATGCAGCCGTGATTTTTGCGGTGCTCATGGGTGGTACCGTGGTTTACGCGCAGATGGGTCAGGAACAGGGTGGCGGCCAATGGGGTCACGGACAGCACCAGCCCATGACCGCGGATCAGCGGCTGCAGCACATGACCAAGCAGCTAAACCTGAGTGATGCACAGCAGCAACAGATCAAGCCTATTCTGGAGAACGAAGAGAAACAGATGCAGTCGCTGCATCAGGACTCCTCGCTTTCACAACAGGATCGCATGAGCAAGATGATGCAGATTCGGCAGGACACGTCGAACCAGATCAAGCCGATCCTGAATTCCGATCAGCAACAAAAGTATGAGCAGATGATGAGCCGGCAGGGCCACGGTCACGGTGGACCGGGTCAGAATGCGCCGCAGGGGGAAGCTCCTCCGCCTCCGCAGTAGTGGTTGACCGTAAATGAAGCAGTCGGACTAGTCGCCATCTCATAGTCGCTCTGTATCAGGGCACGTCTTCAGACGTGCCGCAACGGGTCCAGCAATCTCTTGGGCTTTAGCCCCTGAGGGCCCTGTTTTTGCAGGGGTAAAGCCCTGACCTTTTCTGCGCTTCGTTTGGCACGACTGAAAGTCGTGCCCTGATACAACCCAGAACGACTTATGAGAGGAGTTCTAGTAACAAGGCGGTTTTGTACGCTGGCAAACCGGCTGACAGCGGATCAGACAAAGAGTCGCGCACATGGCTCGGAGGCAGGTGCGCGACTTCTCGATTTCGATGCCTTTATTGGCGCCAGGGAGCTGTTTCGCGAATCGCGTCAGGATTAAGTGCCGCCCAACTCTTTTTCATCCTAAAATTCTTTCGTGAAGTTCTGCGATAGTGGACTGGCAATGCACCTAGGTGTGTCTGTCTTAACCATGCTGTTGTTGTTTCCGCTCGTCGTCGTGGGACAACGGGGAGGCCGCCACGGCGGCTCCACGGGCAGCAGCGGCGGCACAACGGCACCATCGGATGATCCTGACATGGCGACCTTCAAACACGCCGTAGCGGTACAAGCCAGCGAGGGACAGGCGGAGCAATTTCGCCTGATGATTGGGAGCACGGAAGCCGCAGAGGAGCAGGCGCGCGATCTCCAGGACTTGTCGTCGAAAGGGAGCAATGCAGAGGATTTAACCCGTAAGGCGACCGGCTTAGTGGACTCTATAGAGGAAGCGCAGAGCAAAAATCGAGCATTTCGGCAATCGCTTTCCGATTCACAAGAAGCCGGATTGAAGAATCTGACCAAGAAGTTGACCAGATCCGACTCAGCTGTCAGCAAAGGAGCCAAAGCGATCTCGCAGCAACTGGATCAGGGCACGCTTACGTCGGAGCGGCTCGTCAAAGCTGCAGCGAATCTGGAAAAAGCACTCGCCGAGTTTCAGTCCGACCAACTCAACCTCGGCAAGGAGATGGGCGTCCAGTCTCATTAAAGTTCGGGCCGGCCATATTCTTTCGGAGATCAACCCAGGAACAGCATATAGCCTCATCATGCTATGGCTTGTCCGCCAGCTGGCAGTCGTTGCCGTAAGTGAACGAGTGCAGTGACAGTCCCGTACCTTCTGGTTGCAACGCGATGAGGTGCGCGCTGAAGCTGGGGCTGCGCACCAGATAGTACATGCGGCCGCCGGTCACTTCCACGTACGCTCCCTTGGCATCGAATTGCACGTCCGTACCGGCGCTGTCTTTGGGCAAAGGACTGCCATCCTGGAATAAGTTGACGCGAACCTGTTTTGCACCCGAGAGGCTGAGGACGGCATAGAGCGAGCGAGCGTGATAGCGCACTTCGGCAGCGGCTCCGTGGTCTTCAGATGTTACCCCGTCGTGTTCGACACGCCAGCGGCCCACAAGCATAACGCTGCCATCAGCCGGTGAATGCGGCGGCAGAAAATCGACGACCTCGCCCTCATGATGTTCGCCCATGTCCGCAACAGCGCTACGTCCATAGAGCTCGCCGACGTACGTTTCCTGGGTGGTGACGCCGCATTCCGGTGTGAATTCGTTCTCGTCGGGATCGAGGGCGATCTTTGCGACCTCTGGATGTGCTACCGCTAACAGATCACGAATCTTCGCTTCCATCTGCTGGTTGTTGCCCTCGCCGAAAACCTCCATCACGATATTGCCCTGCGGATCTACAAGAAAGCGGTCAGGCCAACCCTGAGCGTTATAAGCTTTCCAGGTTGTTCCCTTCTGGTCGGCAACCACCGGCCAGGGCAGTTGGGACTGTTGTGCTGCCGTCCGTACGTTGTCCACATCGAAGCCGATATTGAATTCGCCGTAGTGCACCCCAATGACCTCGAAACCGTAGGGGTGATACTTGCGGTACCAGCGTTTTACTACGCCGAAGTCACGAATGCAGTTGATGCAGGTATATTCCCAGAAATCGATGAGCACGACTTGGCCTTTATATCCCGAGATATGGTGCGGCACGGGCGCGCCCTGATCGAGCCACACGACGCCCTCGCCGAAGTCAGGGGCGGGATGAACCTTGAGGTCTACCTGGGAGACAGCCGGGGTGATCACTATGCAGAGCACCAAGAGCAGGGTGGCGAACTCTGGCCTGAACATTCCTCGTGACATACCATATACGACGTAGATTAGCTATTTTGGTTTGTTCCGAACTACGACCTTATGTAATTGGAGAGGCAATTTCATGTCTATGGATTATCTTCTGAAGACCGAACCTTCCGTGTACTCTTTTGCTGATCTGCAGCGAGAGAAGGTGACCGTTTGGGATGGGGTAACGAACCCGGTCGCAGTGAAACACCTTCGCGAAATGACGCCCGGAGTGAGATTGATCATCTACGAAACCGGAGATCACAAGAGCGCAGTGGGTACCGCGTCGGTCGTTTCCGTTGACGCTAGTGATCCAAAAAATCCCAAGGTAAAGATCAAGGCCGGAAACGCACTTCCGCAGGCGATCTCTTTGCAGCAGATCAAAGCCAACCGGCAGTTCGCCGACTCCCCCCTGGTGCGTCAAGGAAGGCTTTCGGTTGTGCCGTTGACTCCGGCACAGTACAACGCCTTGACGGGCGAATAGGGTGAAAGCGGGGTCGCTTGCCGAATGCGACTTTATATCGCGATCTGGTTTTCGGGTACCGCTTCGACAGCAACGCGCTGCGATCCAGGATCGACAACGCGCTGCATCAGCACCGCCGCGATCGCCATGAAGACTCCGCCCGCAATCACCGCAGCCAGCCGATTGTTGTGCAGCAAGTGATTCATGACCCATCCGAAACCGAGGGAAGCTATGATCTCGGGAAGGACGATGAAGAAATTGAAGATGCCCATGTACACGCCGATGCGATTCTCGGGCAATGACGCCGCTAGCACGGAATACGGCATCGACAGGGTGCTTGCCCATGCGATTCCCACCCCGACCATCGAGAGCAGCAGATAATTTTTGTCATGAATGAAGGTGACTGAGATCAGGCCAAAGGCGCCGCATAGCAATGACAGGCTGTGCGCCCACTTGCGTCCGACAAGCGTCGCCAGGATTGGCAGGAAGAAGGAAAATCCGAAACATACGGCAGAGTACATTCCGAAGCAGATGCCGGCCCACTCGATTCCTCTGGTGTAAAGCGGCGATGCCTGATCCGCCGCGCCAAATACGTTATGCGCTACCGCAACAGGGAAGTACAGCCACATGCAGAAAAGTCCAAGCCACGTCAAGAGTTGCACAGGCGCCAACTGACGCATGGTCAGTGGCATCTCACGAATAGCGCTGAAGATTTCGCGGGCGTGAACGCTTACTCCGCGCTTCTGGGTCCTTCCACGCTGAAATGCCGTCATGTCTTCCGGCGGATATTCAGGGGTGGAAACAATGGTCCACAAGACCGCTCCGAAAAACGCTACGGCCCCAATGTAAAACGACAGACGCACTGTCAGCGGGATGGCGTGTCTGGAGCTTTCAGCTGCCAGGTGAAACACGTTAGTCAGTAACCAGGGCAGGGCCGACGCAACGACCGCTCCAAGTCCGATGAAGAGACTCTGCATCGCGAACCCAGCAGTCCGCTGTTCCTCTGGAAGCAGGTCCGCAACAAACGCGCGGAACGGCTCCATGCTGATGTTGATGGAAGTGTCCAAGATCCAGAGCAGACCAGCGGCCATCCACAAAGCCGAACAACGGGGCATCAAGATGAGTGCGCAGGAACTGAGGATCGCTCCTGCCAGAAAATAAGGTCGCCGGCGGCCCAAGCGCGTCCAGGTATGGTCGCTGGCGTGGCCGATGATCGGCTGCACGAGCAAACCAGTGAGTGGAGCCGCTAGCCACAGAATCGGGATCTGATCGGCACGCGCTCCGAGATACTCGTAGATGGCGCTCATGTTGGCCATCTGCAGCCCCCAGCCAAACTGGATGCCGAGAAAGCCGAAGCTCATGTTCCAGATCTGCCAGAAGGTCTTGTTTGGCTTTTGCACGCTTTTTCCAATACCGGAGAAATGGCGTTTGTCAGTGCTTGCCGATCACCAATGAACCGGAAGCCTAAGCGCCACCGGACGGCGTTGTCAACAAGAGCCTAATGTAAATTTCAATTTCCGCCATGAGAGAATGCCGCCATGAATATCACGCTGCCGGTAGCTATCTCGGATAAGAGGGGTAGACGAATGACGCGCGCTTTGCGCTTATGCGCTTCTGTTATCGCATTGGCTCTTGCATTTTCTTGCCTAGCATCGGCCTCGCCTGGCAGCGAGCCCGGGGTCTCGAAAGTCGAGCCTCCAAATTGGTGGGCCGGTTTCTCGCCGACCGTGATGGTCTTGCTTTACGGCGATAACCTGGCCACAGCGAATATCTCGGTTGATTATCCCGGTTTATCCGTCACCAAGGTCGAAGCTCAACCGGATGGCAAACATGCTTTCGTGTGGCTGAAGTTGGGTCCCGAGACGCGCCCGGGAGAGGTCATTATCCGTGTAAAGACAGCTTCCGGCGAAACTCGGGCGACTTTGCCTCTGCTGCAGCGCTCATCCCCGCAGGGGAAGTTTCAAGGAATCACGCCCGACGATGTCATTTACCTGATCATGCCTGACCGCTTCGCCGACGGCGATCCCACTAACAATCAGCCGAAGGAAGCCGCGCCGGGAACGTGCGACCGAGCTCGTCCGAAGACCTATCATGGCGGAGACTTGAGGGGCATCCAAGATCACTTGCCGTACCTCAAGGACCTCGGGGTGACCGCGCTGTGGGTGACGCCGTTGTATGACAACGACGATTCCACCTCTGACTATCACGGTTATGGCGCGGTTGATGAGTACGCCGTCGAAGACCACTTCGGCACGATGAAGAGTTATCAGGAGTTGGTGGCTGCAGCACATCAGCTTGGCCTGAAAGTACTGCTGGACATGGTGCCGAACCATGTGGGCCCCAAGCATCCGTGGGCTACGTCGCAACCTACTCCAAACTGGCTGCACGGCACACCCGAGAATCACCTCGACACCGACTATTACTACCCGCCGATCACCGACCCGCATGCTGTGAAGGCTAACTACGTAAGCGCGCTTGAAGGATGGTTTGCAAACGTCTTGCCCGACCTGGCGCAGGAGAACCCTCTGGTCGCCGAATACCTGCTGCAGAATGCGCTGTGGTGGGCAGAGAGTGGTGGGATCGACGGCTTTCGTATCGATACATTTCCCTATGTTCCGCGTGCCTTCTGGGCCTACTACAACAAAGGCTTATTCTCAACTTACCCACACTTCTTTACCGTCGGCGAGATTTATAACTCTGATCCCACGGTGACCTCGTACTGGGCCGGAGGACAGACTGGCCTCGATGGCGTTGATACCGGCCTGACTACTCCGTTCGACTTTCCCATGAACTCGGCCATTCGCGAGGTTGTCGCAGATGGAGCGTCAGCGAAGAAGATAGTTGACGTGCTCCGGCAGGACCGGCTTTATCCGCATCCCGAGTTGCTGGTTACGTTCATCGGCAACCACGACATGAAGCGGTTTCTCACCGATGCCGATGGCTCGTATGAAAAACTCAAGCTGGCATTTTCTATGTTGGCGACGCTACGCGGAATTCCCCAGCTTTACTATGGCGACGAGATCGGTATGAGCGGGGGCGCCGATCCAGACAACCGCCACGATTTTCCGGGTGGCTTCCCCGGTGATGCCCACAATGCTTTTCTAGGCAGCGACCGCTCACCAGAAGAGCAGGAGGTGTTCTCGCACGTGCAGTCGCTGCTTCGCCTGCGGCAGCAGCATCCCGCATTAAGACAAGGCCACCAATGGCACGTCGGCTGGGATGACAGCTATTACGCGTTTGTGCGCGAAACAGCTGAAGAAAAGTTGATCGTCGTATTTAATACTTCTGAAAAGGAGCGGCAGATTACAATTGCGACCGAGGGTACGACTCTCGAAAATGCGCGTCAATTCGAAAACCTCTTTGGAGTAGGACAATTAGTACTAAGTAACAAGACGTTGCAGATGACGCTGCCACCAACCACGGCAGCCATCTACGCTGTACGATAGGCAGAAACCGCCAACCGCGGTCTATCATTTGTTCTTAGCAGCCAATAATCCTTTCCTAGACTCCGCAATCGCATTTTCATCAACCGTGAAATCATAGTTTTCTTGAGTCGTGGACAAGTGTAGTATCCCTTCCGAAGGTTAACATCGGCAGCCTTGTACACACGTTCATGCGCCTTCGCCCGGTTTCTCCTCTATGCGATATTTCGCGATCTGGGTTCCAATCATGAAGGGCTTCATCTCAAACTTACGATTCGCTAATCGGTGGCGTCCTTATCTATCCTTAGGACTTGCAGCGTGATATTATCGGGTGCTCCGCGCTCTTTGGCCCGTCGCACTAATTCTCTGCATGCATCGGTGGGAGAAAGGCTCTGCAGAGCCTCGAGCAGTTCCTGGTCACTTAGCAAGCTCCAGAGACCATCTGTGCACAACAATAGGATGTCTCCAGTCAACAATGGTATTGGCTCATGTGGTGTCTCCGGCTGGAACTCGTCACCCACGCCCATAGCCTTGGAAAGAACATTTCTGTCTGGATGATTCTCCGCATCCTGCGGCTGAATAAGACCAGCGTCGACCAAATCAGTGACGCGCGAATGATCGCTGGTGACGCGAGTCAGAACGCCGTTGCGAAGGAGATACAGCCGGCTGTCTCCAATGTGCGCATAGAAGAGCCGAGCGTCGGTCAGGGCCACGGCTGTGCACGTAGTTCCCATGCCAGAGAGCTGAGAATGTTCTCTAGCATGTTGCTGGATTTGTTCATGTGCGGACTGGAAACCGACTAGAAGTGCGTATTGAGGATCACCAGAGCTTTCGCGATAGGCTTGACGTACAGTTTCCACTGCCAAATGGCTGGCTTCTTCTCCGCCTTCATGGCCGCCCATGCCATCCGCTACAATGGCAAGTCGCCCCTTGCGCCGGAACTCCTCGTCGCTATCAGACTCCCAATATCCGTAATAGTCCTCATTGTTCTCGCGTTGCAGTCCAACATCGGTGAGATTTGCCAATTCAACTCCGGAACGAATCTTCATGGGCGCTCATCTCGGCCTATAGGCACTTGAATTTCAAAGTAACTTCGCCCAAGCGAATCATATCGTTGTCTTTAATTTCTTCGCGTGCGATTCTCTTTTCGTCGCGATTCAGATAGGTACCATTGGTGGAGTCGAGATCGGTAAGAAAAAACTTACCGTCCTGGCATCGCAGACTAGCGTGCTTGCCGGAAACCGTAGGATGGGAGATCACGATGTTGCAGGAAGGATCGGACCCCATCGAGTTTTGTCCATCGCGAACACGAAAGTCTCTGCCCTTGTCATTGCCCTCGAGCACTACCACCCAGCCCATCAGCGGCGCCTTGTGCAAGTCGGCCATCACTACCGTCTTGCGTACCACTGCCGCTGGAATCTGTGTCGCCGTCGGGGTTGAGGCTGACGAGTCAATGCGTGTCTTCCTTAGGTCTCCCGGGACGGGCATAAAGCCTGTCTTCTGACAGTAAGGGCACATGTCCCACGAGTCTTCCATCTGATGTCCATTTGCACAGAATTTAGCCAAGGCATCCCCCAATCCGTCGCGTTGCTTGCCGACTAGACACTATAGTAGGTGAAAGTTGCAGCCGACCTGCCGAGCATAATTCGATCTCCGTTTTTAAGCGGAACCTTGCTGACTCGGGGTGAGTCCATGGAGTTAACGAAGACTCCGTTGGTAGAGCCCCGATCGATCAGCACTACGCTCCCATCCAGAGGTACGATCCAGGCGTGCTCTTTGGAGACATCATCCTCGGACAACACGATCTGGCACTTGGAGGAATCGCGACCAATTAACAATCCCTGCTTAGGTATGGGGAATCGTTGCCCGGAGAGCGTTCCGGAAACACACTGTAAGCTTCCGTAAGTCGCGCCAGAGACTGGAGGAGATGACGATAACTGCGGCCTAGCCACGGGCGGCGCGCCAGCCACTGCCGCCGTAGCGAGAGGTGCGGATGCCAGTTGTGGTTTTCGCCGGCTCATCACAAACCCGCCGATGGCAAGCAGAACCGCTGCCACGGCGACCCAGAGAAGCGTAGTCCAATACTGAAAACCACCTTGGGTGGGAATGCGGTCGATGTACTCCTGAATAAACGGGAAGCCGGCGCTCTCCTCCTTTATCTGTAACAACTGGCTTCTCGCCTTGCTGTAGTCGCCGGCTTCAAACGATGCCAGCGCCTCGCGGTACTGAACGGAGAGTTCGCTGTCCCTGGGTTTTATGTTGAGCTCCTGGATGAACTGATCTGCGACCGACATGGGTACTAAGTAATTTATCCCTTGAACGTCTTCACCGGTAGCACCAAAGGTAGCAATTCCGATGACCTCTCCGCGCTCATTGAATGCAGGACCGCCGCTATTCCCATGGTTGATGGCCGCATCGGTCTGAATCGCCTTCCACCCACCCGGCATGGGAGCGGCACGGCTGAACCTTCCCGCCGTCAGGGTGGCTTCGACTCCGGGCTGTTCATTGGTGCCTCCTACTTCGGCCGCAGCCGGGAAGCCCATGACATAGATCTGGTCTCCCTGGGACAAGGTACTATCGTCGCCGATGGGAACCGTGGGGAGATTGTTTTGCTCGACCTTTAAAATTGCAACATCTTTGCCGGGAGTTGGTTCGCCCTGCTTCCTAATATCGCATTCCAACTCTTTGACTGTAGTAGTTACTCCGTTAAATACCGGGATACTGGCGGTGACCTTTATAGGCTTCTCATCGTAGTCAATGACTTTGATACCGCCATCGTTGCCGTAGCCCCTGAAGAAATACTCTTTGAATGCCTTTACCAAATCGGCCCGCAGCGGGTCACCGTCTGGTAGCTCGACCTTGGCGGCCAGACCCCGTATGAGTGCATCCGATCGTTCCTTAACTACTCTAGCAGCGGTGTAATAAATAAGAGTGTCTTTATCCATGTTGACTACGTGTTCATTGGTGACGATATATCCATCAGGCGTGATAATGAAACCTGAGCCCTGAGCCGGTATCTGTTGTCGTTCAACCGCACCATTTCCGGACCGCGTCAGATAGATGTCGGGGTGCTTGGCTATTTCCTCCAGCATGGCCCTGCTCTCATCGTTAGGAGCGATGAGCCCCGCCCTCGCCTGACGACGAATACTTTTCTCAAGCTCTTCCGAGTTCTTGATGGCGGGATTCCACACCCCGAGCGTCGCTTGCCAAACGCTATTGATCATGATCACGCCAGGCTTGTTTCGCTCTGTGATTTCGTGCCCGCTGAGCGCCTTCGGCGAATCAGCGTGAACGCTTGAGGAAACGAGGACCGCCAGCGTAAGCATGAGTAGCCGTGCGGCAAATCGAAAGCCACCGGACCGGGCCACTCCCGCTCGGCCACTGCGGAAGCATCGTGCCGTTTGTGTCATGAAACTGCCTCCTCTCATCAATGGAGCCTAATAATTACCTCAAGGCCAGACATCGCCACGCAGGTCGCGGCGGCTGCTTCTAAAGCAAGGGTTCAATTCCAACATTCGGAAGGTGCCAGAGATGCGTCGTGGCGCCGGAGTTCGGGTTTAGGTGCGCCAGATTATACCTCAAGTATTTTCGCTTTCGACCACAATTTAACTGTCTGGAGGGCGAAATCTTCGATTATCAAATACCCGAGATCCGGGGCCTAGAGGCGAACTCGCTTTCGCTCGCCCACGAGTTCCTCGTGAGGATGTGTCGGCTACTGCAATGTTAGCGAGCCAAAACGTACGAGACACATCCGCGAGGAAGTCTTCAAGGGAGTTGAACTAAATCGCCTAACCAATTGCTCCACCGCGATTTAGCCGACCATTTGGATTAATGGGGTCGGCCGCGTTGCCATTCACTCTGCCTGGGAGTTGTACAGTGCCGGCAGCAGGGCGCGCCGAACCGCCGGCATGTTGCCTTAATGTCGCAGACTAAGTACCGATCCTATTGAGCGCAAGCTCGTTCACTGCATGTGCTGACCGCCGTTGATAGAGATGTTGGCGCCGGTGACGAATGCCGCCTCGTCGGAGCACAGATAGATGATCAAGCCAGCGACTTCGTCTGGCCGGCCAAGCCGGTTGATCGGAATCTGTGGAATGATTTTGCCATCGAGGATGTCAGTGGGTATGGCCATCACCATCTTGGTTCCGATGTAGCCGGGCGAGATGGTGTTAACGGTTACGCCCTTCTTCGCCACCTCAAGAGCTAAAGCCTTCGTGAAGCCGTGCATTCCGGCCTTCGCAGCTGCGTAATTCGTCTGGCCGAATGCGCCCTTCTGGCCATTCACCGATGAGACGTTAATGACCCGACCCCATCCTCGTGTGACCATGCCATCCAGAACCTGTTTGGTCATATTGAACACCGAATCGAGGTTCGTATGGATCACCTCGTCCCAGTGGGCTTTCGTCATCTTTCTAAAGGTGTGGTCGCGGGTGATGCCCGCATTGTTGACGAGGATATCGATTGGGCCAACTTCTTTCTGAATTTTCGAGACGCCCTGTTCGCAGGAATCGTAGTCGGCCACGTCGATGGGAGTTGACCAGAATTGATAACCGCGGTCCTTCATGCCGGAGAGCCAACTCTCGGCGGTCTTATTACCCGGAGAATTCGTCACCACCACCTTGTAGCCAGCGTCGTGCATCTTCGTGCTGATCGTTTCTCCAAGCCCACCCATACCACCAGTAATTAGTGCAGTTCGTTGCGCCATCGTTATATCTCACCTCACGGTATTTATTTTGAATGGGGCGCGAGATTTTGGCAAAGGCCAGGACGTGGAGATGCTGGCAAACGGAAGTTTTCAGGCCGAGAAATCAAAGCCGCGGTGCGAGCGACTGGCCGTCACACGGCGTTCTCACCATGACCCGCGATATCTTCGTCGCAATCTGCTAGGTGAGCACTTTTGACCAAATTTGTGTCCGTTGAACAGCGTATACTTCTCGAAAATGACGCGGGGTTGACGGCGGTGCCGTTCTGAATGGAGAAATCCGCCTCCATTGTTTGCCTTGTATCCCCGTGGTGGAAGCGCCTCTACGCTCTCTCTCTTTCTATTTGCGGGACTGGGGGGCAGGAATGACAAGCCGAAACAGTCACTTTGATAGTGTCTGCATCAAATCCACCGGTTCTTACGTTCCGTGCAAGATTCTGACCAACGAAGAAGTCGTGGCAAACTTGCCGACCTCTCCGCAGTGGGTGTTCGATACGTTGGGGATTCGCGAGCGGCACATCGCTGAACCAGACGAATACACGTCAGATCTTGCTACCCGTGCCGGGCTGGACGCAATCGCTTCGGCGGGGCTTGAACCAAACGACATTGACTTAATCATCGTTTCCACGGCGACACCCGACCGCAAGATGCCCTCGTCGGCATGCATCGCGCAGTTCAAGATGGGCATTAGCAACCGCTGCGCCGCGTTCGATGTGGCGGCGGTGTGTGCCGGGTTTATTTACGGCATAACGATCGCCGGCCAATTCATCCAGAATGGGACGTACGAGCGGGTGCTGGTGATCGGCGCCGATACCTTCTCCAAGGTCACGGACTGGAACCACCGCGACAGCGTCGTCTTCGGAGACGGTGCGGGTGCGGTGGTGCTCGAGAGGAAGGATCGGGAGAATGGGCTCTTTTCAAGCATTCTCCTCGCCGAGGGCGAGGGCATGAATCATTTCACGGTCTACCCCGGGGACGCCTACTTCACCATGAACGGAAAAGCGGTTAAGGAAAAGGCTACGACCGCGGTACCCGAGTGTATTCGGGAGATTCTCCGGATCAACGGGCTGGGACTCGAAGACGTCTCGATGATCGTTCCGCACCAGGCCACTGCTGGCGTCCTCAAGCGCATCGCCGAGGTACTCAATATGCCCTATTCCAGAATACAGACGAACTTGGAGTTGTACGCGAACACCGCTGGAGCCACGGTTCCGCTGCTCCTGGACCAAGTCAACCGGCGCCGTCTCCTTCACGCAGGGGATTTACTCTTGCTTGTGTCCATCGGCGCGGGCTGGACCTGGGGCGCAAGCCTTTATCGATGGTAAGTTCCGATTTTGCCAACCTTCCTGGATCTGCTTTGTCAACCGATCGCTTGACCGGTATTTGGACTAGTATTGTAGAAGCTTGGCTTTGACAGGTCTTCTCACGCACCTCCGGATCGACCATGGAAACGCGCATGGTCTTCGCAACTAACTTCATTTGAGGCAATCATGGAAATCAGAACAGTTGGAGTAATCGGCGCGGGCACGATGGGCAATGGCATCGCTCACGTTTTCGCCAAGAATGGATACAACGTCGTGCTGGTCGATGTGGAGCAGCGCTTCATCGATCGCGGTCTGCAAACTATCAGCAAGAACCTGGAACGCGAGGTGGCGAAGAACAAATTGACAGCGGAACAGCGCGACCAGGCGCTGGGGCGCATCACCGGGACCGCCGATCGCAAGCGGTTGGCTGACTGCGACTTCGTCGTGGAAGCAGCCAGCGAGCGTTTTGAGATCAAGGCCGAACTGTTTCGTGATCTCGATGCGATCTGCCGCCCTGAAGTTTTTCTATCGTCCAACACGTCGTCCATTTCGATAACCAAGCTGGCGGCGGTTACCAAGCGACCCGATAAAGTCATTGGAATGCACTTCTTTAATCCCGTGCCAGTGATGAAACTGGTCGAGGTAATCCGGGGATTGGCGACCTCAAACGAGACCTTCGCGGCGGTCAAAGCTCTCGCCGAGAGATTGGAGAAGACTCCCGTCGAGGTGAACGACGCGCCTGGCTTTGTCTCAAACCGTGTACTGATGCCACTGCTAAATGAAGCCATGTACGCCGTGATGGAAGGCGTGGCCACTCCCGAAGCGGTGGATGAAGTCTTCAAGCTGGGTATGGCGCACCCCATGGGTCCGCTAACCTTGGCGGACTTTATCGGACTCGACGTCTGCCTGGACATCATACGTGTAATGCAGTCAGGCCTCGGCGATCCCAAGTACCGGCCCTGCCCCTTGCTGATCAAGATGGTGGATGCCGGGTGGCTCGGCCGCAAGTCGGGGCGCGGGTTTTATCAGTACTAGCGGGCACAACTTGGAGTGGATTCAAAAGCGGCGTGAATTATGCCAGCCCGTACTTCAACAGCCCACTTTCCAACGATCCTGTGACAGGGTAACTGAGGCTTGTGACCATAATCACAGTTGGCGTGTCGCCAGCAGTGCCACCATGGTCAGTATCCAAAGAATTTCCGGACGATCGCCAGGTAGCCTGATAGGGTAATCGCAATGTTCCTTCGGAATTCTTGAGCCGGGAATTCGCGATTTTGTTCTAGAGTTAAGCCACCCTGTCCCAACTGCGTCTTTCACCGGCGAAACACAATGCCGTTTGCTAGACCAAGCAAGGATATTGCAAAGGAACGGGTACCATGGCACGCACGATAGAAGTGACTGATTTGATTCTGCGAGATGCACAGCAGAGCCTTCTGGAAACCAGTATGGCTCTCGAGGACGTCATTCCGATCTGCGAAGACCTGGATAATGCGGGCTACTGGTCTTTGGAGGTCTGGGGCGGGGCATCATTTGATTCGTGCATACGTTTACTGAACGAAGACCCGTGGGAGCGACTGAGGACCTACCGCAAACTGCTACCCAAGACCAGGCTGCAGATGCTTTTGCGCGGACAGAACCTGCTTGCCTATCGCAATTTTGATGATTCCATCGTCAACCGGTTCGTACAGAAAGCTGCCCTGAACGGCATTGACGTTTTTCGCGTCTATGACGCTTTCAATGATGTTCGAAACCTGAAGGCAAGCCTGGAAGCGGTCAGGAAGATCGGAAAGCATGCGCAAGGATCGATCTGTTACGCCCCAAGTCCGGTGCACACGATCACGACATATGTGGACATGGCGCAGAAGATAAAAGAAATGGGCTGCGACTCAATCTGCATCCGGGATGCCAGCGGACTGCTTAAACCACAAGCCGCCTACGATCTGGTTAAGGGCATCAAGGAGAAGTGCGGAAACGAGACGCTGGTGAGCATACACACCCATTCGACCACGGGAGTGACGATGGTCTCGCTGATGAAGGCTGTCGAGGCGGGTGCGACATGGTCGATACGGCAATCAGTTCATTGGCCTTCGGCCGAGGACACAATCCGACCGAGAGCTTTGTCGAGATGCTGGAGGGTACAGGCTACGAATGCCGGCTGAACATGGAGAGGATTCTTCGTGTCAAGCAACACATCGCGATGGTCCGCCCACGCTATCGCGAATTCTTGGAAGAACACGTTGGTGTGGAGACCGAGATATTTGAAAGGCCAAATTCCTGCATCGATGATTTCGAGCACGGAATACCAATTGAAAGGCCAGGACACAGGCCATTTGCTGCAGGATGTGTTGGCAGAAATCCGGAACATTCGCCGAGACGCCGGCTATCCTGCGCTGGAGCCCCCGTAGACCAGATCATCGGCACGCAGGCAGTATTCAACCGCTTGCAAGGCAAATACAACGTGCTCACCAGTGAATTTGCCGAGCTTGATGCTTGGCTATTACGGTACCGCATTGGGAGAGAAGAATGCCGAAGTACTGGCGATGGCGTCGGCGCGTGCCGGCAAACAGGCGATCAGTTGCCGGCCGGCTGATTTACTTCAGCCGGAGTGGGAGCAGAGACGAGCGGCAGCAACAGCCCTGCCTGGCTTCGGCGGCACCGACGAAGATGTGTTGACCTACGCCATGTTCCCTAAAATTGCGCCACAGTTTTTTAAAACCCGCACGGAAGGTCCGAAGCAACTCGGTGACGAGCCGGCAACCGCGGATTCAGAACGGTCTGATGCGAATCTGGCGACCGGCACATCCGACTTCGCCAGTGACCTACGTCGTGACCCTAAATGGCAAGGAACACAAAGTCACCGTAGCACCAGCGGCGAAGTAGCGACAGACATGAAGGCGTGTTTCGGACGATTAAAGCGCGCCAGGGAGGCAGAGATGGCTACACCAACCCTTAAACCGGCCAGCGCCCACCATGGCCGAGCGAATCAGTGAGCTTAGCGAGAAGCGCGAGAAGCTTCAGCAGGGCGGCGGCAAACAACGACTGGCAAAGCAGCACGAATTGGGAAAGCTGAGCGCGCGTGAGCGTATAGGGAAGCTTGTCGATTTCGACAGCTTCCAGGAGATCGGTCTGTTTGCAAAACATCGCGCCACCTATTTCGGCATGGCCGACAAGGAACTGCCGGCCGACGGAGTGGTGACGGGATGCGCGACGGTTGATGGCCGCTTGATCCACCTTGCCAGCCAAGATTTCACTGTGGCGGGTGGCGCAGCGGGCGAGGTGCACTGCGCGAAAATCAAAGAGATGATGCAGCTTTCGATGAAGACTGGAAGCCCATTCGTCTTCATTAACGATTCCGGCGGTGCACGCGTCCAGGAAGGCATCGACAGCCTGGCGGGCTACGCGAGCGTGTTCTATAACAACGTCATGCTTTCTGGGACGGTGCCGCAGATTTCTATCATCTGCGGTCCTTGTGCGGGCGGTGCAGCCTACAGTCCGGCGCTCACTGATTTCATCATCCAAACCAGGCGCGCGCAGATGTTCATCACCGGTCCGCAGGTGATCAAGCAGGTGACGGGAGAGACAGTAACGGCTGACCAATTGGGCGGACCTGCGGCACAAATGAATCGGTCAGGTGTGGTTCATCTGATTGCGGAAGACGATGATGGAGCGTTGTCGTTGTGCCGCAGGCTGTTGAGCTTTTTGCCGTCGAATAACTTGGAAGATCCTCCTCGTCTGGCTTACACCGATGAAGTGGAGATCGATCCCCAGCTAAACGAGATAGTGCCGACAGAATCCAAAGTTGGCTACGATATGCGGACGGTGATCGCACGAGTACTGGATCACCAGGATTTCTTCGAGATACAGCCGGGTTTTGCAGCCAATGTGGTAATCGGGTTCGGACGCCTGCAGGGACGCTCTGTGGGAATTGTCGCCAACCAACCGTGTGTACTCGCGGGAGCCCTCGATATTAATGCCTCCGACAAGATATCCCGCTTCATACGATTCTGTAACGCCTTCAATATTCCTTTGCTGACCTTTGTCGATGTCCCAGGATTTTTGCCTGGCGTCGAGCAGGAGTACGGAGGCATCATTCGGCACGGGGCAAAAGTACTCTTCGCCTATTCGGCTGCAACCGTTCCCAAAATAACTGTCGTAATCCGTAAAGCATATGGCGGAGCGTATATCGGGATGTGCTGCAAGGACCTGGGAGCGGATAGGGTCGTAGCATGGCCGACTGCAGAAATCGCAGTGATGGGCGCCGAAGGAGCTGCGGAGATTGTCTTTCGGCACGAGATCGATTCCGCGGAAGATAAGGTGCAGAAGCGCGATGAACTCATCGAATTGTATCGCCGCACTTTTGCCACGCCCTATATATCGGCTGGCCGGAGGCTGGTGGATGACGTGATCGAGCCCGCCGAAACCAGGAGATATCTGGCGCGGGCGCTGGAAGCTTTGCATACGAAGCGAGAGCTTCGTCCGCCGAAGAAGCATGGCCTGATTCCGCTGTGAGACACGGAGGAGTTCCATCATGACTACTGCCGTAACCATCACGCGCGAAACTTTGGCAGTGATTGCCGCCAGTGTCACCGCCTTCCTCGGCAAGAAGGTGCGGATCCGGTCGGCAAGGGAGCTACAGACGCCGTATGCGGTCAGAGCGGTGGGCCCGGCAAGGCCGACTTGATTGTCCAAACGTCGCACAACCTTGGGCAGCTAAGACGATGACGACACGCGCGCAAGGAATCGTAAGGCGCGGACCGGGGCGCTCCTTAAGAGGAAGAGACGATGAAGCTCGACATATCGATCGACGGGCAAAGATATGAAGTCGAGGTCGAGGTCACGGAGGAGGACGATTCGCCACGGGCGCAGGACAACCGTCCCGCTCCGGCGACAGCTACTATTCAGTCGACCGTGCTGCGCACTCCTCCCACGCCAGGAGTTTCGTCAGATCCTAATGTTGACGAATTCAAACTCTGCCGCAGCCCAGTCGCAGGAATTGTGGTACGGGTGAATGTGGAAGCGGGTCAGGCAATTGGGGGTTAATGATCTGATGGTCGTGCTCGAGGCCATGAAGATGGAAACTAACGTGACGGCGCCAATCGCCGGAAAGGTGAAATCCGTTAACGTGTCGTCACGAGACGCAGTGAAGACCAACCAGATACTGATTGAATTCGAGTAAGCGCTACGCATTTTACCCTGCAAGCGCCTGCAGATTGCTTTACTGCACTGCAAGTGATCGACGCTCTCGCGCTTCTCATGCATAGTCAATCGGATGTTTTGCAATCCACCGTTCATCGCGGACTGTGCCCATTTCCTTCAAGGCTGACCGTGCCATGCTGGCGGTGAGGTTGCGAGTCTTCCACGTGAAACCGGCGGCGAAACCGATGGTCCCGCCGGCGACCCCGAAGGCAACCGTCCGTGAAGCACTGCGGCGATTGAACCGCCGGAGCGAGAACAGACCCGCAAAAGCGCCGATCGCAGCCAAGCTCAAGGACGCCAGCGCCGATCGAGTCAAGACCGCCGAGAGGCACTCCCCCTCAAGTTGCGAGTCCCGCCCTCTCCGCAGTCCCGACATCCCCGAATGCGCCAGGGCTCGGGCGTAATGAAGATTCGCTTTCAAGGATTCTTCTTTCACAGAGATATGCTCCTACCGTAACGCTCTCACTCTAGCGTACATTGGGTCTGTGACTTGCGTCACTGTAAGTGACGGTTAGAGTCACAGCACAATGGTTTAAACTCTTCATAGGTTATATATAACGCTCGACACGGGCGAAGCCTGAGCCTTTTGTACACGAAGTGGGACCCTTAGGCCGGCGAGGCAGATTCTCAACTTTTCACATCGATGATGGACAACTCTGGATCGCAGCCCAGCGATCGGTGGGTCCACCAGCCGGATCCCTGGGCAGGAAGAAGAAAGCCCATGTTTCTGAAGCCTTTCGTTATCAACTCTCACGGCCGCATTGTCTTCCCGGGGAACTTTTTCCCGGAGCTGGACTTCAGAGTATTTAAGAGTCTTAAACAGTTCGCAGCGGTTATCCGGCGGGACTTCGGAGAGAAGGCGCCAACCGACGTAGAAATTGCGGCGCGCGTGAAGGCGGGTGAGTACAAAACACGATATGAACTTTGCCGCGATCTGGTGCTGAATCGGTTTTGGGTGAATCGCTACACCCTGACAATGTATGAGAAACGTCCCACCCGCTGGGGAGATTTGCCGCGGCAGCGCGATGACATTTTCCTTCCTGTGTACAAGCCACGAGATTCTTCCGCGATCGCAACCGCGATTGAGGCTGGATATCAGGATCTGCCGCCGTCGTGGGATGAGGAACTGGAAGACCGGAGCTTCGGCATCCTGCTGAATGTTTTTCGCAACAGCCTGAGTGCTGGCGGCGAGCTTCGGCCTATCCGGCCGACCGTGGCCGAGGCGCTGGCGGACCCGGCGAATCGAACACGGCATCTGCGGATTTACGACCCCGATTATCTGTACTACACATTCGACGATGTCGTCGATTGCCTGCATCCTGTGCCTGAGTTGGAGGCATTGATGCGGCAGTGCATGATCCTTCACAACCAATATGCCTGGGACCCATCGACGAGCACGCAAATTGAAATCGGCAAGCTGAAGGATGACGATTACGTGGTTGCCTTTCATCCGCGTAATGAAGATGTGCTGCGTTTCATCCGGCGGGTAAAGCAGGACGAAAATTGGGGACCGCGGATCCGACCGTACCGCACCATCCGAGCCGGACACGCTGGCACTGAGTCAGCCCATCAAGCCGTATCCTCCGGTGGAAGTGAGCAAGCAATTCAAGGTGCTTCCACGTTTTGAGGCGATCGCCGTCTATGAAGGCGAGATCACCTGCACGAATGCAGACCTGATCCGCAACCACGCCTATTGCTGGTCGCGCATGAGCGCTGCGGAAATCAGCGAGAAGACCGGCATCGAGGAGAGGCGTTACACCCAGTTGCCCCTGGAGGACATGGCCCTGCTCGCGGCCAAGAAAGCGCTGGCGAAGTCCGGCCGGCGGCCCGCTGAGATCGGCGCAGTCCTGTTTTGCACGTGCACCAGCACCAAGCTCATTCCATCGGTAGCCACCTGGCTTTCGGGTGAGCTCGGCCTCATGCAGACCCATAGTTCGTGCGACATCGTCGCGGCCTGCGCGGGGATGTCGTACGGTCTCGCCGAAGCGGTGCGCTTGCTGCAGGAGATTGATCGGCCCGTGTTGCTGGTCTGCGCTGAAAAATTCTCCGACAAGATTGGAACCGTGCGCACCTCCCGCATGATCTTCGGCGATGGAGCGGCGGCGATGATTGTGGCGTCCCGCGCCGGAAGGAACTCCTTCCGATATCGACTTCTTCCAGACCTATGCCAGCGGACCATGGTCGGAGGTGAACTCCATCATCTGGCCTAACCCGGAGTTCGACAACAACATCACTGTATACGGGCCTGAGGTGAAGGCCCTGGTGACTCGCTATCTGAAAGAGATGATGGGCGAGCTGGCTCAATCTTCCAAACCCAAACGGAGGCGGCGGGTCACTCATTGACGCGATCGAGCTGGTGGTTCCGCACCAGGCCAACAAGAACATGGTGCTTACGCTGGCCGAGGCTGCCGGTATCCCGGGTGACCATATCTTCTTCAACATCGAACGGGTTGGCAACACCTCGTCCGCCAGTATTCTGATGGCGGTCCACGACGCTGTGCGCGAAGGCAGGATTGACCGTCCCATGCGAATTTTCGCGCCGGGCTTCGGCGCCGGTGCGGTTGGTGGCTATGTGGTTATGCGGGTCGATCCCGCGATTGTAAGCGTGAATTCGGAAGACAGGAGTTTAGAGATGGCAAACGTTGCAGATGGAAATGGAAATTATCAACCGACTTCGCTTGCCGGAAAGGTCGCACTGGTAACTGGGGCAGCGCGCGGCATTGGACGCGCAATTGCGCTCGAACTGGCGCGTCGTGGGGCCAACGTCGCGCTAAACTTCCGATCCGATGCCGACCCATGCGGAAAATGCAGCCGCAGAAATTCGCGAACTGGGTATCGATTGCATGCTCATTCAGGGCGACGTGGCCAAGAAAGGCGAGGCAGCGCGCATCGTCAAGGAAGTGCTCGACAAATGGCAGCGGCTCGATATTCTGGTGAACAACGCCGGTATTACCCGCGATCGATCGATGCGCAAGATGACCGACGACGACTGGGCCGCGGTGATTAACGTCAATCTGAACGGCACCTTTTACTGCACCAGCGCAGCAGTGCCGGCCATGATCAACCAGAGATTTGGCCGGATCATCAACATCGGCTCCGTCGTCGGCCAGATGGGAGCATTTGGACAGGCGAACTATTCGGCCAGCAAGGGCGGGATTATCGCCTTCACCAAAACGCTTGCCCTCGAGATGGCGAAGTTCAACATCACAGCCAATGTCATTGCGCCCGGCTTCACCGCTACAGAGATGGTGGACGCAATCCCAGAAGAAATTGCCGCTCAGATCAAGGCCAAGATCCCTTTGGGACGGTTCGCCGCTCCCGAGGAGATAGCCAAGGCGGCCAGCTTCCTGGCAGCGGATGGGGATTACATCACCGGACAAGAATTGAACGTTAACGGTGGGTACCACATGTAAGAAACGCGGGTTTTTGGAGTTGTCATTACGAGCGAAGCGAGGAATCTGCTCTTACTAGCCTCGCAACGATGTTGAAGAAACAGCAGATCCCTCACGGCCTGAAGGCCGTTCGGGATGACAACTCAAAATCGCCTAACTGGCACCTACTTGGAGCGCGGACCCAACCAACCATTGATGTGCGGCCAGGTATGCTTGCTTGCGCCACTGCCTGCCATGATTCCGATGTGCCCCCCGGCAGCCCGGAAGAGTTCCTTGTCCTTGCTACTGACCTTCGCCATGATGGGCTCCGATTGACACGACGGCGTGATGTGATCACCCTCGGCGATGACGGTCAGCAGATTGGCGCGAATCCGGCTCAGATCCACGTGTTCACCGCGGATCACGAGTTCTCCCTTCATCAACCGATCGTTGCGGTAAAGATCGACGATGAGCTGCCGGAAGGCGCCCCCCGCCAGGTTCACGTTGTCCGTGACCCAGGTATTCATCGCGTGCCAGGCTTCAACAACCTTGGGATCATCGAGATTGTCCCAGAGCTTCACATAGTTGCTTACGTAATTCTCTACCGGTTTTAAGGCCTTGGCTCCGTAATCGATCATCTCTCCTGGCATGTTGCCGAACGCACCGAGCACCTTGTCAATGTCGAAATAGCGTTCATCGGTCCAGCGCGCGAAGGTCAGATTGTCCTTGTCGGAAAAGGACAGCGGAGCGGTAAGCAGAATCAGGTTGCGCAAGCCTTGATCGCCGCGCAGGGCTGCGTAGATGGTGGTGAGGATCGCACCGATGCACCAGCCGAGAAGACTGAATTCCTCCGATCCCGAGACCGCCTTGAGTTTGCGGATTGCCCGCGGCATGTATTCGAGAGTGTAATCGTCGAATTTTAGTCTCTTGTCTTCTGGCCCAGGCGCGCCCCAATCAAGCAGATACACATCGTACCCCTGCTTGACCATGTATTCGACGAAGCTATGGCCCGGCCGAAGGTCCAGAATGTAAGGCCGGTTCATGAGGGCGAAGACCAGCAACAGCGGGACTGGGTGGCGCTTTTCCTTGGGTACAGCGGGGATGTATCGATACAGCTTGGCCTTGTTCAATGCCCAGATAAGTTCTTTCGGTGTCTGCGCAATGGCCGCCCGCGTCGTCATCACCTTCGAGAGCGTCTTGAGCCGGTTGACTGCGAGTGTCAACGGATCGGTAAGTACCGGTGCGCCTGCCATCCCTACTTGGTCCCTTTCTTTTTGGTTGCCCGCTTGGCAGCTCTATTACGTTGCTGAGCCGTGCTCTCTGGCTTCCTGCGCTCAATAGGCGCCGGTTGCACAATCTGTTGCAGAATACGATCCAGCTTGGCATCCATGTCATCGAGCCGCATCTCGACATTGGTCATACGCTCGGCGAGTGATACGAAATCCGCCCGCGACGGCATGCTCATTTGCTCCAGCACCTTGAGCATGGTCTTCTCGACTGCTTCGCGAAAGGGGGAAGATGCGGTGAGGTAGGAATCGAGTATTGCGCCACTGGCCTGGGCATAGGCCTCGCTGTTCACAGCTTCGACCATGGTTTTCGCCCAGACATCGAGGTAGGCGTCACGCATGCCGCGCCAAGGATCCATTGGATCGGACGGCTTGCCTTCCGGCATTTTTTCGTCGGCCATTTGCACCCCCTCAATCCCGAATATATACCCAGCGACAGCCTCGAAAACACTCCAATGGGTTCTCCTGAGGCGAGGAGTTGGAGCTTCGAGGCCGTCTAGACACCGGCACTACGTCAACTAAACGTTTACCGAGCAGCGACTGACTTGAACGGCTTCGCCGCGATTTCGAGAGCTGCCTTCTGGGTCTCGATGAAGGCTTCCGTCCCACGCTGGAACGAGTCCACAACGGCCGCAACCGGGGCGCCCGCAGGAGCGAGTTGCTTCTTGGTGGCTGCGAAAGCGGTCTTGCTTTGCGCGGAAGCAAAGTCCAGAATGTTCTTCTGGGCTTCCACCGAGCGCTCAACCGACTTCTGGAATGTGGCAGTCACGCTGTTGGCGATGTCGGCATAAGCCTCGGCCCGCGTTTTGTTGATGCCGGCGACCGTTTGGCTCTGCTCGACCACGAGGTCGATGGCCGATTTTTGCGTCTCGACGAAGGTTTCCACCGCCTTTTCGGCAATGTCAAACACAAACGTCGCCGGGGTGAGCGGGAAGGAACTGAAAGCTTTCTTCCAGGTGTTCAGGAATTCAGCGCTCTGCTGGGCGGCGATGTCGAGAGATTTCTTTTGCAGTTCGGCCAAACGCTCGACGCCATTGACGTAAAGCGGAGTGAAGGCATCCGCGAATTCCGGTTTACCGGCGGCGGCGGCGGGAGTAGTCTTCTTGCTGGACTTTGAAGTAATAGGCATGATGTGCTCCTTGTGTTTTTATATGTTGCAAACTATGCTGCACTGCAACATCAGGCAATCATACGCTCTCGCTGAAGCCTGTCAAGGGGGAAAATGAGCAATCCGGCATGGCCGCTAAGACACTGATTATTAAGAAGTACGAGAATCGGCGACTCTACAACACGGCCACCAGTCAATACATCAACCAGGACCAGGTCGCGCAATTGGTGCGCGAAGGTCACGACGTCCGGGTGGTGGACGCCGCCAGCGGGGAAGACCTGACCCGGCTGATCCTGGCGCAAATCGTGGTGGAGGACGCCAAGGCGCCAGGCTCCGTGTTCCCCCTGGACGTGCTGCGCCAGATGATCGTCGCTTCGGGCCGCGCTACGCAGGAAAGCGCGTTGCACTACATGAAAGCGATGTTGGACTTGTACCAGAACGCCTACCACGCCATGCCACCAGCGATGAATCCCCTTGAGTTTATGCGCTGGCCCCAACAGCCTGCGACGGAGGGAACTTCCCCTCCGCCCTCGCCCGAACGAAGAGAAGAGATGCCGCATGAGCACCGGCGCCAGAATGGGGACGTTGTTGAAAGGACGACTGAGGTGGATGACCTGAAGCGGCGTATCGCAGAGTTGGAGACAGCTTCGCGGCCCCAGCGGAAGAAGAAAAGTGGAAAGGGAAAAGCCAAATTACGCCGCAAATCTTGACGCAGTGCGGCAAAGGGACTAGGCTAACGGACGGTTGGTTCGTCCTCGCGGACAGCAGTCGCCGCCGGCCGAGATGTCGCCGCCCACAACATCTCGAGAGCCAACTCCCCGACAGAACGTGAACACCGTGAGGATGCTGAATACCGTCTCGCAACGAGGTGTTACGCCAACTGCCGCAGATCGCTTGTATGACATCCCTTGATGCGGAACAAGACTGACTGTAAGCGAGGAAGGCTCCACCATGAAAGAAAGCGGCTCGCAGAAGAGGGTCGTGGTCATTACGGGGGCGGTGGCTGGGATTGGGCGTGCGACAGCACTTCGGTTTGCCGAAGAGGGAGCACGGATAGCGGCGTGGGATGTGTCCGACAAAACCGCTCCTCAATTGGAATCGGCCGTCAAATGGGCGGGCGGGCAATGCAGTTTCCACGCTGTAGACGTCACCAATGGCGATGCTGTTGAGGCGGCCGCGGCTGCGGTCATGGATCGTTGGGGCCGGATCGATGTTCTCATCAACAACGCTGGAATTGTCCGTGATGCGCAGTTGGTGAAGTGGAATGGCGGCAGCCCGGAATCGATCATGAGCGAGGAAGTGTGGGATTCCGTGGTCGATGTCAACTTAAAGGGCGTTTTCTTGTGTACCCGCGCCGTGGTTCCCTACATGATCAAGGGCGGTGGCGGGGTCATTCTATGCGCGGCTTCGGTTGTGGGATTGCATGGCAACTTCGGACAAACGAACTACGTGGCTTCCAAGGCCGGTGTGATCGGGATGACCCAGACTTGGGCGCGCGAACTGGGAAAACACAAAATTCGGGTTAATGCGGTTGCACCCGGATTCATCGCAACCGACATGGTGAAGGCGATGCCCAAAAAGATACTTGACGCGATGGTGGCCCGCACACCGCTGGGACGTATGGGAACGCCGGAGGAGGTGGCCAATACTTACTATTGGCTAGCTTCAGACCAGGCTGCCTTCATTCATGGAGCGGTGATTTCCGTGGATGGGGGCGTTGTAATCGGAACATAGCTGGCGCCTCGCCGGACTCGTCTATCGCGCATGTTGAAGTATCCCCGTCAAGTTCTCGATGATCGCCGCACTGGCATCGCCTACCACGACGTATCGCAGCCCCTGTTGGGTCCATGTCTGTAGAGTGAACGAGGAGCTCTTGTCGGAGAAGAAGGCTGCGGGCATTGCAAGCTGAGCCGTGTCCCGGAAAATAAAGACGGAAATGAAGTGGCGCTGATACCCGAATATCAGGTGCGCGCCTGGTTCCTGGTGGAAGTAGACGACCCGTCCTCCTACCAGAGTGAACGGAGCGCCTTGGAGGTCGGGCAGATCAAAGGTAAACGGAATTCGACCCTGAAACCAAGGTTTCACTGTGTGCTGGTCAGTGGAGACGACTTCGACCGGATTGGCGCTCGCGAGCGCGGTCACATGAAGATCGGTAAACTCAGCCACTGCCTTCTCACTTTGCCGGCGATTTGCCGCAACGAACAGTCCAGCGGCGAGCAACACGAGCGCCGCCGTCGCAAGGGCCAAACGTGGCCAATATCGCAGGACAAAGCTGTCCCGTTTTCCCTTTTGTCTGGTGGCCGCGTCATCCGCCAGCTCCGATTTTCCCCTCACCAAATCGAGGATATTAGATCGCAAATCCGGCGGCGCAGTGTAGCGATTTCCGGCGCGGCGGACGGCCAACTTGTTTTCCATCAGAGCCAGAGCAGTTGCGGCGCACTCGGTGCAGGTGGCCAGGTGCGCACGAAAGGCGTCCATATCGATCGGAGGCAGCTCCGCATCCACGTAGCTTGCCACTCGGCTCTGCCATTCTGAACAGTTCATCATTCCGTTACTTCCTGCTCGAACTCGATCCAGTGGAGCGTTCTCCGGCGAGCATCTGCCGTAGCAGCTTCCGGCCACGAGCAATTCTCGACATGACCGTCCCTATCGGCACCGATAACACTTGCGCGATCTCCTGGTACTTCATCTCTTCGACATCGCATAGCAGGACAACTTCGCGATACACAACAGGCAGACTGTCGAGCGCAGTCTGAAGCGCCTCCCGGGTGGACGAGGCGAGCGCAAGCGACTCCGGAGTCTCCCACGTCACCAGAATTGTTTCCTCATCTTCCGGGGCCAGTTCTTCGGTCAGCTTGGCGCGCGGTCCGGTGCGCGATGTCAGGAACGTATTACGCAAAATCCGAAACATCCAGGCTCGGAAATCGCTGCCTGGCGCAAATGACGAAAATCCATGCAGTGCCTTCCTGAACGTCTCCTGAACTAGGTCTTCCGCTTCTGTAGCGTCTTGAGCGAGCCAGCGCGCGAAGTTGTATAGCGAATCGAAGAGCGGCATTGCCAGCCGCTCGAAGTCCTCGTGACTGCCGCCGTCTGCTTTCAATCCTTAATCTCGCTAACTCGCGGACGCGTGGTTTTATTCCCGCGATTCTACAACTTTTATTTTTTTGGCTCCTGCAGGTCTTGGACGGGAATTAACGCGGCGCCTGGCAGTTAGCGATAACGACAGGCATTGGAGCATGCGAAGGAAAGAAAGAACGGAGGACACGATCATGAAGGTGGAAGTGAGGGACCAATTACTAGAGGACCATAACGACGATGGAATCGACCGCAGAGGCTTCTTGAAGTGCATGGCCTGGGCTGGCACGGGTGCGTTATGCGTGATTAAAGGCGGAGTGCTGAACTCCTATAGCCTGGGACGCGTTGCCGCAATGGGTAGCCGCGAACTGCAGGGAGAACTTAGCTTTGTTCAAATCAGCGATAGCCACATGGGTTTCGATAAAGCAGCGAATCCCGACGTTGTCAGTACCCTGAAGGCCGCTGTGGACAAAATCAATTCGTTGCCAGCGGCTCCCGCTTTCATCCTGCACACCGGAGACATCAGTCATCTCTCAAAACCCGAAGAGTTCGACACCGTGGATCAAGTATTGAAGAGCGCGAACCCAAAAGATGTCTCCTTCGTGCCTGGTGAGCACGACGTCCTTAATGATGAGGGCAAACAGTACTTGGAACGGTACGGGAAGGGAACCCAGGGATCGGGTTGGTACAGCTTCGACAAGAGCGGTGTGCATTTCGTCGGTCTGGTGAACGTCCTGAACCTGAAGGCCGGAGGTTTGGGCAGTCTGGGCACAGACCAACTAGAGTGGCTGGCGAAAGACGTGAAGCACCTTCCGAAAAGCATGCCCATCGTGGTTTTCGCGCATATTCCGCTCTGGAGCGTCTATCCCGAATGGGGTTGGGGAACCGACGACAGCGCGCAGGCGCTCTCGTACTTGAAGCGTTTCGGTTCGGTCACGGTCTTGAACGGACACATCCATCAGACGATGCAGAAAATCGAGGGCAACATCACATTTCACACCGCTGCATCTACGGCATTTCCTCAACCGAAGCCGGGCGAGGCGCCTTCTCCCGGGCCGATGAAAGTTCCAGCGGATCAATTGCGCACTTTGCTGGGTGTGACGGATGTCAACTACGTTCGCGGCAAACATTCACTGGCAGTGGTCGACTCGAACTTGGTTTGAAACGTGGAAACCACGTGCAGAAAACAAACGCAGAATATAACGACAAAGGAGTGATCATGATGAAAAGCACGACATGGATGTTTGGCATTGCAATCCTAATAGCATTACTGGCTGCCGGCACCCGCTCGAGTACTCTTGCCGCCACTCCGCCGGCGAACCCTACAGTGGAAGCAGCAATCAAGATCGACAACTTTAGCTTCTCACCGGCTACCATCACGATTCCCGTCGGCACGACAGTCCGGTGGACGAACCGCGACGATATTCCACACACGGTGGTCAGCGAGGACAAGGCTTTCAAGTCGACGGTCCTCGATACCGACGGCGACTTCACCCACACATTCACCAAATCGGGCACCTATAGCTACTTTTGCTCCATTCATCCCAAGATGATTGGCAAAGTTGTCGTGCAGTAACCGGAGGGCGCATGCACTCCTTCGATCTGAAGTCGGCGCTGCTCGCACGGCACGCTCAACACGTGGTTCTGGTTCACTTTCCCATAGGATTATTTCTCGTCGGGGTTGGCTTCGATTTCTGCAGCCACTGGAAGAAGAATCGCACGCTCGCTGCCGTGGCGTATTACGACCTCCTCGTAGCAGCTATTTCGTCTATTCCAGTCATGGCAACAGGACTTCTCGCCTGGCGCTGGCAGCTGGAAGGTCAGCGGCTCAAAGGAATACTGCTTCTCCATTTGACAATGGGACTCGTCTCCAGCGCGCTGATCTGGTTGGTCTGGAGTATCCATCGTCGAGCCCGGCGGAAGCCGGGGAGCACATTGCCGCCGTACCGCCTGCCCATCGAGGCAGTGGCGGCGACGGCGATCGCCATAACTGCTCACCTCGGGGGTTTTCTGAGCGGTGTCAATGGCCTGGGTTAAATGATCCCGAAGTTTCATTGACACGCGGCGGCTCTGCACGATACAGTTTGGTCGCCTCGACCGGTGGTTCGGCATGCCCTCCTGTCCGGCGCGTAACAATCCTCGTGCCTACACTAGACACCACTCTGACTTAACCACAAAGAAGGAAGATTTCTAATGACACGTTTGTATTCGCTTTCCTGCCCACGCACACGACGGGCAGTGCTCACATCTGCTCTGGGATTGGCGGTTAGTTTAGCGGCGATCCCAGCTTCCGCCCAAATAGGTATCTTTCGACAGCTCAGCCAAGATAGCTTCACCGATCCTGCCGCTCAACACATGACCGAAGTTGAACCAGGGGCTTTTGCACACGGGAACACGATTGTGACCGCGTTTCAAGTAGCCCGCATCTCCAGCGGCGGCGGAGACGATGTCGGCTGGGCGACCTCGCTGAATGGTGGAACTACTTGGACCAACGGATACTTGCCCGGCCTCACCATTTATGGCGGTGGCGGGACCAATAGCGCGGCCAGTGACGCATCGGTTGCTTATGATGCAAAACACGGCATTTGGCTGATCAACACGCTACCAATTGCAAGCGGTGTGAACGTTGCAGTAAACCGCTCGACTGATGGCACACATTGGGGCAACCCCATCTATGTCTCTCGGGCGGGCAATGCCGACAAGAACTGGATCATCTGCGATAACACAGCCACCAGCCCCTACTACGGAAATTGCTATGTGGGTTGGGACAATTCCGAGATACAGATGAGCACCTCCAGCGACGGCGGGGTGACGTGGGGAGCCGCGAAAGCAACCGCAGCTCGCGACTTTGGCATTGGGGTAAATCCCGTAGTGCAACCGAATGGCACTGTGGTCGTAGGGTTTGCTGATTTCAGCGGGGGCATGTCGGCATTTACCTCCACCAATGGCGGTCTGAGTTGGAACGCGGCGGTGAGAATCTCTACCGCTCCCAGCCACGGTGAGGACGGCGACCTTCGCAGTGCCGGTCTTCCCTCCACTGCCATCGATGGCGCTGGCAAGGTCTATGTATCGTGGCCCGATTGCCGCTTCGAAACCGGCTGCGCAGCCAATGACATTGTGTACAGCAGTTCAACCGATGGAGTGCATTGGAGTTCAGTGGTGCGGGTGCCGATCGACCCCATTAATAGCGGGGTAGACCACTTCATTCACGGCATGGGGATTGACCCCAGGACATCGGGAAGTTCGGCCCATATGGCGATCACCTACTATTACTACCCAGTGTCGGCTTGCGGAAGCTCCTGCCGTTTGTTTGCAGGCTTCACTTTGTCGAATAATGGCGGACAAACGTGGACTGCAGGGCGGCCGCTTTCGGGACCCATGCAGTTAACTTGGCTACCCAACACATTCTCAGGCAGAATGGTGGCCGATTATGTCGCGACCGTGTACCCCACGAGCGGCCGGGCTTTCCCGATCTATGCAATCGCCTTTTCGCCGACAGGCAGTCTCTTCCACGAGGCGATCTATACGGAGGGTTTCGGCTTTACTTCAGATGAGATGACGGAATCGCGGATGAGCTCAGAGGGCGACATGCCCATACCAGGGGCCAAGTCAGACCATCCGGCGAGGAGACCGGAAGATCGTGACAACGAACTTCCGACGCAGCCGGACAAGATACCCCCTGCTGAGTAACGTCTCAGATAGCCTATCTTCAAGGCCGTCAGTGCAGTTGCGCTGGTGGCCTTTTTTCATCAGATGCGTACTCCGGTTTGATGCTTTCTTCCGAATCGGCTAGAATCCCTTCCACCGATCCGCCATTCGTTTCACGTCAGGCCAGATGTCTTCGAAGACCTGGCGCTGGACCCCGAGCATAGGGAGACAAGTAGATGTTAGACCCTCGGTAGTACGCCATCCTTGCGAATCCGCTGACTGAATCTGCTCACGCGGAGTCCTGTTTTTGCGTCGGAAATGAATGCGCTGTCGCCAGGTTTCACCTCATGGCGGCGCGCCAAAGATGGTAGGTCGCCATGGATGTTGTCTCCAGAGACACGCCGAACTCGCAGCCCAGCTTCTGGAAATCTTTGCGCGAGGCCATTCGCGGGTCGCATCAGGATTTCACTGCCGGAAATTTAAACCGCGCGATCCTGCTTCTCGCTGTCCCAATGGTGCTGGAGATGGTGCTGGAATCGCTGTTTGCCGTGGTTGACGTTTTCTGGGTGGCCCATCTGGGGGCGAACGCAGTAGCCACGGTTGGCCTGACGGAATCGCTGCTCAGCCTGGTATTCGCAGTTGCTCTGGGGTTGAGCTTGTCGACCACGGCCATGGTGGCACGCCGCATCGGGGAGAAAGATCCCGCTGGAGCTGCGGTGGCGGGGGTTCAGGCGATCGCGTTGGGCCTGGCGATTTCGCTCGCCATCGGTGTGCCTTGTCTGGTTTTTGCTCCCGATCTGCTGCGGTTGATGGGGGCCTCGCCGGAGATCGTCGCTGTTGGCAGCGGCTACGCAAGGATTGCCCTGGGTGGCAGCGGAGTTTTGCTGCTGCTGTTCTTGAATAACGCTATCTTTCGCGGCACCGGTGACGCGGCGATCGCCATGCGGATTCTGTGGGTCTCCAATATCATCAACCTGGTCCTCGATCCGTGTTTCATTTTCGGTTTGGGACCCTTCCCGCGATTAGGTGTCACAGGCGCGGCAGCGGCGACCATTACTGGCCGAAGTATTGGCGTGGTGTACCAGTTCTATCGTCTGTTGCGCGGCACCGAGCGCATTCGCATTCTTCGCCGGCAGATTCGCATCAATCTGCACGTTCTTTTGCGACTGGCGCGCGTCTCAGTTACCGGCGTGCTGCAATTTGCCATTGCCCATACCAATTGGATTGGTCTGGTGCGCATCGTGAGCATCTTTGGCGCGGCCGCGCTGGCCGGATACACAATTGCGATACGCATTGTGATCTTCGTTATTTTGCCGGCGTGGGGCTTGAGCAATGCCGCTGCGACGCTAGTGGGTCAGAATCTGGGAGCCAAACAGCCGGAGCGCGCCGAGCAATCGGTGTGGCGAACGGGAATTTACAACATGTTGTTCCTGGGCAGCGTGGGAGTGCTGTTCATCTTCTTCGCGGAGCCGTTAATACGGTTGTTCAGCAAGGACCCTGCAGTGGTACCGTTGGGCGCGGCCTGTTTGCGGATCGTCAGCTACGGTAACATTGGTTATGCCTATGGCATGGTGATGCTGCAAGCCTTCAACGGAGCCGGTGACACCGTAACACCGACCTATGTGTATTTATTCGGCTTCTGGATGCTGGAAATTCCACTGGCTTATTGGCTGGCGATGCCGATGCACCTGCGGTCGAATGGTGTATTCATCGCCATTGTGATCGCGGAAACGGCCATCGCAGGGGCGAGCGCCATCTTGTTCAAGCGCGGTGCCTGGAAGCAGCAGCAAATTTGACTTCGGCTTTCGCAACACTGAGCGCGAATGCCGCCAGCAGGCAATTTTTGTCGATATGCGATGTTGACATTCACAAGATGAGCATGAAACCCCTATGAAATCACTCGCTCTTGGTCGCCGATTCAAGGTCGATGGACTTCCATTCACCTTTAATAATCCCGGCGCGAATCTCGGCTGGCGTCTTCTTCAATTTCGTCTGGCGATACACATAGAAAAGTTCCTTCATGCAGATTCCGCAGTGAGCTCCATGCGCCGTTTCGAAGCAGCTATGCAGGCTTCCGTGCCCGATGCGGTCGCAGTAGCAGTAACACGGCATCTGGTACAACACGCTGGGTATCTTGGCGGCCAGCTCATAGCTTTGCACCTGGTATGGGTACTTGAAGGACTCTCCCCACAACTGGTCTTTAGGCAGGATCGGCATGGCATCTCCCGGCGACAGTGCCCGGTCATGGTAGGCGGGCACGCGATCGCCTTGCGCGAAGCAAACAACAGCCAACGCCACCGTCAGAGCGAGCAGCACAAATTTTTTCATAGGACAGTCCTCGCGAGGGTTCTGACTCATTCTAGCGGAGCGGTGCAATTAGCCCAAATCACCTCCCCGAAGCCGCCGGTTCGGCTTGACCCTGGCCGGCGACCGGCGCATAATTACGCCGCTCCTGTGCACATGAACCTTGCGCCCTCGCAATTCTCGGCGCATCCGTACCATCCCGGCCTGAGTGGAATTCACCGCGCGTCGCTACTGAATTTGCAGGCCGCCCTCTCTCGATTTTGAGGTTTTGATATGAGCGAACCAGCACGCAAGCAAATCGGCGACTACGAGATCATTCGCGAGCTCGGCCACGGTGGGATGGGCCAGGTCTTCCTCGCGCGCAACCTCATTTCCGACCGCATTGAAGCCATGAAGATACTGCTTCCCGACTTGGCGAACCAGGGCGACCTGGCCGCTCGCTTCATGCGCGAGATCAGGCTGCTGGCCAGCCTTGATCACCCAAATATTGCTGCGTTGCGGGCCGCTTTCTCTGCCGACAATCAACTCATCATGATCATGGAGTATGTTGAGGGCGATACTTTGGCACATCGTCTGGAACGGGGTTCCTTCCCGCCGGCCGAGGCGTTGAATTACATCGACCAGGTCCTGGCTGCATTGAGCTACGCCCATGCCCAAGGCATTATTCATCGCGACATCAAGCCTGCCAACATGATGCTGACGCCACGCGGAGTCCTAAAGCTGATGGACTTCGGTATTGCGCGCTCGGGCAACGATCTCGGGCTCACCGTGACCGGCACAACCCTGGGATCGCTGGACTACATGTCTCCCGAGCAGGTGCAATCGCAGCCTACGGATGGGCGCTCGGATTTGTACTCGGTCGGGGTTTCGCTCTACGAAATGGTGACCGGCCAACGAATGTTCAGCGCCACCAGCAGCTTTTCCATCATGGAGGCGCACATCAAAGAGACTCCACGTCCGCCCATCGAGGTGCAGGCCTCCTTGCCCAAACCGCTGAGCGACTTGATCCTCATGGCGGTGGCTAAGGATCCGGCTGACCGCTTTCAGACGGCAGACGCCTTTCGCAATGCCTTGTCTCAGATCAAAGACTCTTCCATCCCTGCTGGCTTGCCCAAGACGGTTGTCACCCCTGCGACGCCGCCACCGCCCGTGCAGCTTCCGCCCACTCGCGTCGCTGACGCAAGGCAACCGACGCCGTCACCTGTCTATGCCTCTACCACTCCTGTCGGCAGCCGGACGGATTCTCAACTCCCGCCTAATGCCGGATCCAAGCAGCTCTATTGGATCCTTGCCGTCGCGGTCATAGTGTTGCTGGCCACCCTGGCGGCAGCCCGGGCCTATCGCAGCTACAAGCAGAATGCGGCCAACGTAGTTGCGGTTGGACCGGTGTCCCGCGGTAGCGTGCCATCTACTGCAACCTCAGCATCGGGCAATCAAGCAGACCAGTCCACCGCGAAAATTGACATTCCGGTGGTTCCGACTCCGAGTGCCGCAGGTTCCGAACCAGCGACCGACAATGGCGCTGCCGCCGGCAAATCGAAAGAAGTCAGCGGACGCGCCAAGACAACCCAAGCCCATCTGAACCCACCGCCTAATCCTCCCAGTACTCCAAGCCCGGATGCGCAGCAGGCACAAGTCGCTCTGGAACAGCAGAAAAAACTGCTGGATGAAATGGAGATCGAAAACGATCACCTGGAAAGCCGGGCCGCCGCGGTTGAAAGCAGTCTGGAGGCACTGGAGGCGCAGATGCACCAAAGCGGTCTGGGCTTGCGTGGAGACATGGTCTCAGCACGCGCCAGCATGCGTACCGACATGGCCAAAGCGAAGCAGGCTCTGGACGGTTCTGATACGGAGCGGGCCCGCCGTTATCTGGACCAGGCGAACGCGGAAATCAGTAAGCTGGAAGGGTTCCTCGGGCGACGCTGATGGCTAAGGGGAATTGTCATTACGAGCGAAGCGAGGAATCTGCTGTTATTTGCGACTGTAAGGACCGTTGGTAAGAACAGCAGATCCCTCGCGGCCTAAAGGCCGTTCGTGATGACAACTCAGAAACGGCGAAACCGGACACTGAAACTATACTGACGCCGAGCCGTCTAAGCTATTAAGATGAAGTCTGTGCCCAACGAAGACAATTGCCCAGTCTTACCTCCATCACCAAATGCCGCGGGACCGACTCTTGCCTCCACCTCCGCACCGAAGCGTTTGAAGCCGGTGATTTCGGGCTGGCTGCGCGACATGCTGATCTCGCTGGCGGTCTCGGCCTTCTTCATCATCTTTCTGTATCAGCCGGTGAAAGTGGAAGGCACCAGCATGATGCCGACGCTCGACGATCAGGAACGCGTCTTCATCAACAAGTTTGTTTACAAACTGGAGCCCATCGAACGCGGCGACGTAGTTGTTTTTCGCTATCCTCGCGATACCGCTAAGAGCTACATCAAGCGCGTAGTGGCCGTAGCCGGAGACCGGGTCAAGATCGAAGACGGCGTGGTATTCGTGAACGGTCATCGCATGCGCGAGCCCTACCTCCCCGATGCCTATGAAGACGTGCGTTCTTATCCGGAGACCGTGGTGCCGCCGCACTGCTATTTCGTGCTGGGCGATCATCGCAATCTCTCCAACGACAGCCGCGACTTCGGCCCGGTAGATGAAGACTTTATCTACGGCAAAGCTGTCTTCGGATATTGGCCGGTGGCAAAGCTGGGCAGGCTGCGGTAGTGGTGCGTCGGCGGGGATAGATTTTCGATCGCACTGCTCTCTCCTTAACGGCTTGTCATCCTTCTATAACGACGTCGGCGTTGTCAAGAGCACACGAATCCTCTGCGAGGCGGAAGCGGGGTCAAGGGCGCCGTTCTTGGGCGTTCATCTCGACCCTTGACGCCGCTTCCGGCTCGCCCACCATGGAGCCAGGAACGAAGCGCAGCGCTGTATAGCTGAGCTTCGTTCCTTAGCAGAAGATTTTGTCTTTCCTTGCATCCGATCTTCGGCTCGTTCTTCTGTAATCCGGCGATGGGACCGTCACCGGCACTCCCACCAGCCATCTCTTCGGGCCTCCCGTTCCCTTGCGGGAGGTTGGCCCATGATTACGGCTTCGATCTCCCCGCCCTCTGCGGCCGGGAGGCAGGCTGCCCACTCAAGCGTTCGGTCTTAGTTTCGACCACAGGATGACTCGGGCTCACCTGCCGGCGAGCGCCGGCGGCTGCGCCATTCGGCATAGCTGATGCCGTCACGCAACATGCAGTACAATCGCACCGCCAGCTTGCGGGCCACCGCTACTTTGGCCACTCCCGCGTGCGCGTGAGTGTGCTTGCAATGGCCGTAAAAACGTTTCAGCTCGGGATCCAAACGCGCTGCGCTGTGCCCGCCCTGCACCAGCAGGTAGCGCACAAACGAGTTGCCCTGCTTGCTGATGCCGCCTAGCCGCTGTTTGCCCCCGCTGGAGCGCTCCCGCGGAATCAACCCCAAGTAGCTGGCCACCTGCCGCGCCCCGGCAAAGCGCTCCACCGGGCCCAGCGTGACCACGAAGGCCAAGCTGATCACCGGCCCTACTCCGGGATGGCTCATCAGCCGCACCGCTGCGGGTCGCGCCTCGGCTTCGCGGAGCACCGCCCCATCCAAGCTGGCGATCTGCTGCTCCAGTTGGTCCAGCAGTCCCAGCAAGCTCGCCCGCCGTTGCGCCGCGTACGGAGCTAAGGACAGCGCTTCCAGTTTCTGCCGTCCGCTGCGCGTCCACAGTCTCCACTTCAACTGCAGTCCCTGGTTCAGGGCCAGAAACTGCAACTGATTCTTGACTTGGGTTTGCCACTGCACCAGCTTGTGGCGATGCATCAGCAACTGCCGCGCATCCCGGTCTGCCGCTGACGGTACCCAGATCCGCGGAAACCGCCCTTCCGCCAGTAACTTGACGATGTGCTCGGCATCCCGCTTATCCGTCTTCTGCTTGCGGGTCATCGAGGCCCGGATCTGGGTGGCATCGCCCATCCATACTTCATGTCCCAGCCTTTCCAGCAGGCGCTCGAACCACCCACTGAAACCCGTGCTCTCGATCCCCACCAGCGCTCCCGCAGCCAGGCCGCCGTAGAACTCCATGGCCTCCTGCGGATGCCCCAGTCGCCGTTGCCTGATCTCGCCCGTCTGTTTGTCAAAGATCGCTACTTGCTGAAACCCGGGATGGTAATCGCATCCTATAATCAACATGGTCGGCTCCTTCTTGAGCCGCTTGATCGGATTGCACCATCAATGTACTCGAGTCTGGAGCCGACGTCGTTATGTAATCAAGCGGAGGCGGCGTCTCGCCGCCGGAGTCGAAGGACCCCTATGCTCGCTCCTAAACTCGCTTTCGTGCGTATGCCTCACATCCTGTGCAGAGCAAATTCCGTCGCTCGCCCTCTTATGCTGTCGCGCATTCCCTGATAAGATCAATAAAATCCAAACCCCGGAGATGCAATGCAGGCAATCCTTGCGTTGGAAGATGGACGGATCTTCCACGGCAAAGGCTACGGCGCAAAAGGCGAATGTTACGGGGAAGTTGTTTTTAATACCTCCATCACCGGCTATCAGGAAATCTTTACCGATCCCTCCTACGCCGGGCAGATTGTAGTTCTTACCAACCCCGAGATCGGCAATTACGGCACCAACTCCGACGATAACGAAGCCACGCGTCCGTACATTGAAGGACTGATCGTGCGTGAATTCTCGCGGGTCAGCTCCAACTGGCGCTCGCAGGAGGTCGCGGAAGGCTATCTCGAACGCTACAAGGTCCCAGTGCTGGGCGACATCGACACGCGCGCGCTGGTTCGTCACTTGCGCGACAACGGGGTTATGCGCGGCGTGATCTCCACGCTGGAAAGCGACACCGACAAGCTTGTCGCCAAGGCGCGCTCCATTCCGAAGATGGACGGCACCGACCTCGCGAAAGAGGTCACCACCCGCCACGTGTACCAGTGGGATGAAGGCGTGCGCTCGCACGAGCCAACGGAAGTAGTCGGAGTGAAGAACGAGCCGCCGAAACATCACGTCGTCGCTTACGATTACGGAATCAAGCACAACATCATGCGACGGCTGGTTGGCGAGTGTTGCAGCGTGACCGTGGTTCCCGCCACCACCAGCGCCGAGGACGTACTCGCGCTCAAACCTGATGGCGTCTTTCTGTCGAACGGCCCGGGCGATCCCGAGCCGGTGACCTACGCGCAGGAGAGCATCCGTAATCTGATGGGCCGCGTACCCATCTTCGGCATCTGCCTGGGACATCAGTTGATCGGCATCGCGCTGGGCGGCAAAACCTACAAGCTGCGCTTCGGCCATCACGGCGGCAATCATCCGGTGAAGCAGATGAAGACGGGCAAGGTCGAGATCACTGCGCACAATCACAACTTCGCGGTCGATCCCGACTCGCTGAAGCAAAGTGAAGTGGAGCTGACGCACATCGATCTGAACGACAACACCCTGGAGGGCCTCCGCCATCGCTCGCTGCCGCTGTTCAGCGTGCAGTATCACCCCGAGGCCGCGCCCGGCCCGCACGATTCGCACTACCTGTTCAAGGATTTTGTGAAGATGATGGAGGAGTGGAAGAAGTGACGTCTCGCGTCGTGGGTCTGAATGGCATAGCGAAAGTGGTCCATGGAGCCTTTGAAGAGTTCCTGCCCGCCGAGTTAACCCAGGTCGATGATCTTCAAACGGCCATTCCTCAGATCGCGAGAGACAAGCAACTGGTTGCTGCGATCGCAAGATCGGTGAGAAAGATACCCACCAAACACAAGCTGCTGCTTGGCGATGCCCGTGAGATGGATCTTCCAGACAACAGTGTCCAATTGGTCCTCACGTCGCCACCTTATTGGACATTGAAAGAATATCGGGATACGACCGGTCAAATGGGCCACATTTCGCAATACGATGAATTTGTCGAACAGCTCGACCGGGTATGGCAGAGATGCTACCGTTCGTTAGTGCCTGGGGGAAGACTAATATGTGTCGTCGGCGATGTGTGTCTCTCTCGCAGGAAAAACGACGGTCGACACACTGTTGTTCCTCTACATGCATCCATTCAGGAAAGTTGTCGCAAGATCGGTTTTGACAACTTGGCGCCAATTATTTGGCACAAGATTGCGAACGCTGCTCACGAAGTAGAAAACGGCGGAGCGGGTTTTCTGGGAAAACCTTACGAGCCAAATGCGGTGATCAAGAATGACATAGAGTTCATCCTGATGGAGCGGAAGTCCGGAGGATACAGAACCCCCGAACCCGCGACGCGTATTCTTAGCGTCATCGGTTCTGAAGATCACAAGCTTTGGTTTCAACAGATCTGGACAGGAGTGACCGGCGCTTCGACCCGACACCATCCTGCACCTTACCCCTTCGAGCTGGCCGATCGACTGGTCCGAATGTTCAGCTTTGTTGGAGACACGGTGCTCGACCCGTTCTTGGGAACGGGGACAACGGCTGTCGCAGCAGCCTTAGCAGGGCGCAACAGTGTCGGTATCGAGATTGACCCGCACTATCTCGATGGGGCAGTAGAACGAATTAGGCAAGAGACAACATCTCTGTTTCACCATGTCAGGATTGAGTTCAATGGGGACACGGGAAATGGAGTTTAACCCGGACTTGGACCAAAGGCTTCGATCAGCGATCCAAGCATTTTGGAGCATGCGCGAATCTCAAGCCGGCAAACAGGGTGTAAGAAGCGGAGTTCGGGACGCCGGGTTTCGGACTGCGGTTACGGGCGGAGCACAGATGAATGGGTTCATTTCCGTGATCCGAGACCTGCTTGAAGAAAGCGGCATTGGAAAGCCGGTTATTTTTACAGAGCGTTCTGTGGAGCTTCCCGGATGGTTCAGGCCAGAGAAGAAATGGGATCTCCTCGTTGTAGTTGATAATTGCTTAATTGCGGCGATTGAGTTCAAGTCACAGGTCGGATCGTTTGGGAACAATTACAACAACAGAACTGAAGAAGCACTAGGTAGCGCTACGGATATTTGGGCGGCTTACCGGGAAGGCGCTTTCAAACCGTCAGCCAGACCTTGGCTTGGATACCTCATGCTCCTTGAAGAAGCACCAGATTCTAGTCGCCCAGTTCGTGCCCACGAACCCCATTTCAAAGTGTTCGAGGAATTCAAAAGCGCTTCGTATGCAAAACGGTATGAAATCTTGCTCACGAAGCTGGTTCGAGAACGCCTTTACGATTCGGCATGTTTTCTCATGTCAAGCCGTGACGGCGGCCCGTCCGGTCAATACCGTGAACCCGCGCTTGAACTTAGCTTCGAGAATTTCATCACTTCCTTGATGGCCAGGGCCATAGCTCGTAGGAAGAGTTCCTGAGACTCATGCCACGCCGCGACGACATCGCGAAAGTGCTCATCATCGGCTCGGGGCCCATCGTTATCGGCCAGTCGGCCGAGTTCGACTACTCCGGCGCGCAAGCCTGCAAGGCCCTCAAGTCCGAAGGCTATGAGGTGGTGCTGGCCAACTCCAATCCGGCCACCATCATGACCGACCCGGAGATGGCCGACCGCACCTACATCGAGCCACTCACGCGTACCTATCTGGAAGAGATCATTCGAATTGAAACTGAGATGCTCGTCGCCGACGGCAAGTCCGGCATCTTTGCGCTCCTGCCAACCGTTGGTGGACAGACTGCTCTGAATCTTGCCGTCGAGCTGGCTGACGGCGGCGTGCTGGAAAAGTACGGCGTGCAGCTCATCGGCGCGCAGCTTGGCGCCATCAAGAAGGCTGAAGATCGGTTGCTGTTCAAAGATGCGATGACGGCGATCGGGCTCGATGTACCGAAATCGTCGCTAGTCAACAATCTGAAAGATGGAATCGACTTCAGCAGCAAGATCGGTTTCCCGGTCATCTTGCGTCCCTCGTTCACGCTAGGCGGCACGGGCGGTGGCATTGCCTACAACCGCGAAGAGTTGTTAGAACTGCTTGCGCGCGGACTCGACTTGTCGCCTGTACACGAAGTGCTACTCGAAGAGTCGGTGCTTGGCTGGAAGGAATACGAACTGGAGTTGATGCGCGATCTCGCCGACAATGTCATCGTCATCTGCTCCATCGAGAACTTCGATCCCATGGGCACGCACACCGGCGACTCCATCACCGTCGCTCCGGCGCAGACGCTTACCGACCGCGAATACCAGCGGATGCGCGACGCCGCCATCGCCGTCATCCGCGAGATCGGCGTTGAGACCGGGGGATCAAACATACAGTTCGCGGTTGATCCGCATAACGGGCGCATGGTTGTCATCGAGATGAACCCGCGCGTGTCGCGCTCTTCGGCGTTGGCATCGAAAGCAACCGGATTCCCAATCGCCAAGATCGCCGCGAAACTTGCTGTTGGTTACACGCTCGACGAGATTACCAATGACATCACGCGCAAAACGCCGGCTTGCTTCGAGCCAACACTCGATTACGTCGTAGTCAAGATTCCCAAGTGGCAGTTCGAGAAATTTCCCGGCGCGGACGAGTCGCTGGGCCCGCAGATGAAGTCGGTCGGTGAAGTCATGGCCATCGGGCGCACCTTCAAGCAGGCGCTGCTGAAGGCGGTGCGCTCGCTCGAAACCGGACGCAGGGCGACCGCGGACGATATCGAGCCGCGCATCCTCACTAAGCGTTTGGTGACACCCCATCCCGAGCGGCTGGCTTATATCCGCTACGGATTTGCGCAAGGAATGTCGGTGCGCGAGATCGCGCAGATGACCAACATCGATCCCTGGTTCCTCCACCAACTTAAGGAAATCTCCGACGAGCAGGCGAAGTTGGGGTCGGGCGATATCGACGCCGGGCGCTTGCGTGACATCAAGCGCATGGGATTCTCCGATGCGCGCATCGCAGACAGCCGGAAGCTGAACGAGGGCCGAGCCTCAGGCGAGACGATTTATCAGTTGCGCAGGCAGCATAATGTTCAGCCGGTATACAAGCGCGTGGACACCTGTGCAGCCGAGTTTGAAAGCTACACACCATACCTCTATTCCACCTACGAAGATGAGGACGAGGCCGCCCCAACCGATCGCAAGAAAGTCATCATTTTGGGCAGCGGACCCAATCGCATTGGGCAGGGGATTGAGTTCGACTACTGCTGCTGTCATGCCGCATTCGCGTTGCGCGACGACGGCTACGAGACGATCATGATCAACTGTAATCCCGAGACCGTCTCCACCGACTACGACACCAGCGACCGCCTCTACTTCGAGCCGCTGACCTACGAGGATGTGATGGCAGTGTATGAGCATGAGGCTGCTGGCGGCGCACCGATCGGCGTTATCGTGCAGTTCGGCGGGCAGACGCCGCTGAACCTTGCACTGCCGTTGAAGGCGGCGGGCGTGCCCATCATCGGCACCTCGCCTGAAAGCATCGATCTTGCCGAAGACCGCAAGCGTTTTGGAAAGCTGCTGGAGGAGTTGGACATTCCGCAGCCTCCCGGAGCCACGGCCGCAAGTGTCGAGGAGGCAGTCGCCAACGCCAATCGCGTGGGCTATCCGGTGCTGGTGCGGCCCTCCTACGTACTCGGCGGCCGCGCCATGGTCATCGCCTACGACGACGAGTCGGTCATCCATTACATGAAGGAGGCGGTTGAGTACTCGCAGGAGCGGCCGGTGCTGATCGACCACTTCCTCGAATCTGCTACCGAGATTGATGTGGATGCGCTCTCCGACGGCGAGGACGTAGTCATCGGCGGTATCATGCAGCACATCGAAGAGGCAGGCATTCACTCCGGCGACTCTTCATGCGTGCTTCCCGCCGTGGACATTCCCGAGGCGCAACTGGCGACCATCCGCGATTACACCTTCCGCCTGGCGCGAGCGCTGAAGGTCGTCGGCCTGATGAACGTGCAGTACGCGATCCAGCGTGACAAGGTGTTTGTTATCGAAGTGAATCCGCGGGCCTCGCGCACCGTGCCGTACGTGTCGAAGGCGACGGGCGTTCCTCTGGCCAAAATTGCTGCGCGCCTTATGACCGGCCGCAAGCTGCGTGAATTCTTGCCGGAGAACATCGAGCGCGCCAGCGATCTCGATACCGGCAACTTTTACTTTGTAAAGTCGCCGGTTTTTCCCTGGGGTAAGTTTCCGGGCGTTGACACGGTGCTGGGACCGGAGATGAAGTCCACCGGCGAGGTGATGGGCGTGGCCGACAACTTCGGCGAAGCCTTTGCCAAGGCTCAAACCGCCGCCGGACAAATGCTGCCCACTACTGGAACAGTTTTCATTAGCGCCAACGATCGCGACAAGCCGTTCATAGCCGAGTTGGGAAGGCGCTTTGTCGAGCTGGGTTTCAGCCTCGTCGCCACGCACGGGACGGCCCGCATTCTGGAAGATGCAGGCCTACGTGTCGAGCGCGTGTACAAGGTGAAAGAAGGCCGGCCCAACGTGGTTGACCTGATCAAGGGCGAACGCATTCAGTTGATCATCAACACGCCGCACGGCGTCGAGCCGTGGTTCGACGAGAAAGCGATTCGCCGCGCCGCCGTAACCGCCCGCATTCCCACCATCACGACGCTGTCAGCCGCTCGCGCCGCCTGCGAAGGCATCGCGGCGCTGCAACGCGGCGAAGCCAAGGTGTATGCGCTGCAGCAACTGCATGCGGAGCGAGTGGGGAAGGAAGCAATTAGCGGCTAGCAACTAGCACTCGGCCCGCTTCCACTAGTGTGAGGACGGCACCCGTTCGAAACGGACAGCAGCTCGCCCGCGCGGAACAAAATCGGATTGAGACGACAATTCCTGCAACTCGACCATTTTTCTCACCATGTCTATAATACTGGTCAGAGACGGTTATGCAGCAAGTTGCTATCTCCGAATTCAAGGCCAAGTGCCTCTCCCTACTGCAGCAGGTGTCCAAGACGAAGCAGCCGATTCGTATAACGCGCTTCGGAAAGCCGGTTGCCGACGTTGTTCCTCCAGCCGACGTTCAGATAGATCGAAACGCCTGGATCGGCTCCGGCAAAGACACAGCAAAGATTCTGGGGGACATCGTCTCGCCGGCCAATGACCCAAGCGACTGGGAGCCGCTGCGCGGTTGAGGATACTGCTCGACACGCACGTCTGGTTGTGGGCGTACCTCGAGCCGCGGCGCCTGGGACCGCGGTTGTTGCGTGAGCTCCGCAACGAGGCGAACGAACTGTGGTTATCGCCGATCAGCACGTGGGAGGCCTTGACCCTGCATGAGAAAGGCAGAATTCGTCTGCCCGGCGATATAGACGAGTGGCTGCGCAACGCGACTGTGGCCACGCACGAAGCTCCGCTGACCCACGAGATAGCTCTGGCCGCCAGCCGGTTTTCCTTGCACCAGGACCCGGCCGATCGTTTCCTTGCAGCTACCGCCCAGGTGCTCGATTTGGTGTTGGCCACTGCCGATCAGCGCCTGCTGGGCCTGGGAGAAATCCGAACCCTAGGGAACCGTTGATTGCCGCGCTTACAATAGAAATTGGCAACCAGCCACTGGCAACTGATTATGTTTCTACACGGAATCTTTCCTCCCATTACCACGCCGTTTTATCCTGACGGCAAAATCTACTTCCGCAAGCTGGAACAGAACGTCGAGCACTACTCGCGTACTCCGGTAGTCGGCATTGTCGTGCTGGGCTCGACCGGCGAAGCGATCCTCCTCAGCGATGAAGAGCGACGCGAAGTGCTGAAGCGCGCTCGCGAATCGGCGGCGAACGAAAAAGTCCTCATCGCTGGAACGGGAATCGAGTCCGCCATCGAAACCTTGCGCCTGACTGAATACGCCGCCGCCCTGGGCTACGACATTGCGATGGTGCGCACGCCGCACTACTACAAAGGCCAGATGGCGAATCCCGCGAACATGTTGGCGTTTTATCGCTTCGTTTGCGACCGTTCGCCGCTGCCGGTGATCATCTACAACTTTCCTCAGGCAACTGGATACGATATCCCTGCTGAGGTTGTGATCGAACTCGCTGAGCATCCCAACCTGATCGGCATCAAGGAATCGTCAGGCTCGATCGAGAAGGTGCAGAGGATGGTGGAAGGTACGCGTCATATCAAGCGCAGCGCCACTGTCACCGAGACCTTTGCGGCCGTCACCGGTCGAATGGTGAACGCAGCCAACGCTGCTTCGGCGAGCGCCGATGGAGGAGCCTTGGTAACGGTCGGAGCCTTGGCGGGAACGGCCGCGCCGAAACCGTCGTCCGCGGCCGTTACGGTCGTCAGCGGCCTGAAGACTCGGCAGAAAGAAGCCGGCTTCCAGGTACTGGTGGGCGCCGCACAGAAGTTGCATCCTTCGCTCGATGCCGGCGCCGTGGGGGCAATCCTGGCCTTCGCCGATTGCGCTCCGACTGCCTGCTACGAAATTTACGCCGCGTGGAAAGAGGGCGACGCGGCTTTGGCTCGCGAGAAGCAGGAGCGCATCGCCAAAGCCGCCGAGCGCATCGTCAGCGGCCTGAGCATCCCCGGCGTGAAGTACGCGATGGATTACAACGGTTGCTTCGGTGGCATCCCCCGTCTGCCGCTGCTTCCGCTCACGGCCGAGAAAAAGGCTGAAGTCGAGCAGTTGCTGGAGAACATCAGAAACTAGCTGTCAGTAGCCAGTAGCTAGTAGTCAGGGACGCGAGACGGCCGGCGCGGGCTCCAGCGTTGCTGTTTTCAGCTTGTTCGGGCAGTGCGCCGCCTCAACGGACTAGTCATCAGGGTTTTCGTTTTGAAGGGCACGCTTTACGGGCTGCCGAAAAACTCAATTGTGCTCGCTTTTGAAGGGGCGCACCTTCAGGTGCGCCGTTGTAAACCCTTTATTTTTGTCATTCTGAGTCGTTGACCTCGCCCACGGCGAGGTTATGAGACCCATGAACAGGAGTTTTGCGGGCCATGGGTTTGTATGATGGAGAGGCCGCTGGTTTCGGAAGTAGGCCGTCCACGCATTGGTACATTCTACAGTCCGTTTCTGAGTCTGGCTCCAAGTCCGCGATCGTGAGAGTAGGCAACGTTGCTGGAAAGCAGCGATTCCGTTCGGGAGATTCCCTTGATTAGCAACTTGGCCGAAGCGAGGCGGCTACAAGGAGAGCAGTTGAAAAAAAAGATTCAGCCATCAGGATCATCGCTTCCCATAGTGGGGACCGTCGAGGCCAATGCCGCGGGTATCGACGTCGGAGCCCGTAAGGTATATGCGGCGGTGCCGCCGGATCGCGATCCGCAACCGGTGCGCAGCTTCGATACTTTTACCGAGGACTTAGAAAAACTGGCGGACTGGCTGCTGGCCTGCGGCATTCGCAGTGTGGCCATGGAATCGACCGGGGTGTACTGGATTCCCGTGTTCGACATCCTGGAGGGCAAAGGACTGCGCGTGTGCCTGGTCAATGCCCGTCATGTGAAGCACGTTCCCGGACGCAAGAGCGATGTGCAAGATTGCCAGTGGTTGCAGTACCTGCACTCGGTAGGGCTGCTGCGCGGCTCCTTCCACCCCGATGACCAGGTGCGAGCTCTGCGCGCGATCATGCGCCATCGTGAGGCTTTGATCGACATAGCTGCGGTCCACATCCAACACATGCACAAGGCGCTGACGCAGATGAATCTACAGATTCATCACGTGCTCAGCGACATCACCGGCGTCAGTGGCCTGGCCATTATCGATGCCATTTTAAAAGGCGAACGCGATCCGAAAGTGCTGGCCGGGCTGCGCGATGGCCGGGTGCAGACCAGCGAGGAAACCATACGCAAGTCGCTGGTCGGCAATTACCGGCGCGAGCACCTGTTTACCCTGGAGCAATCGGTGAATGCCTTCCGCCATTATCAGCAAATGCTGGTGGACTGCGACCGCGAGATGGCACAGTATACGCAGGATTTCGATAGCCGCATCGACGTGGAGCAAAATCCTCTGCCGCCGGGGCCCAACCCACATCGCCCGCGCAAGAACGAATTACGCTGCGCGATGCGGGAGGAACTCTATCGCTTGTTTGGCGTCGACCTCACCGCCGTGCCGGGCATTAACACGCTAACCGGTTTCACCGTGTTCTCCGAACTGGGCACCGAGGTTTCCAAGTTTCCCAGCTCGCCCGCGTTTACCGCCTGGCTGGCTCTGTGTCCGAACAACCAAAAGAGCGGCGACCGCGTACTCAGCCGCAAAACGCGCAAGACCAAAAGTCGAATCAATCACGCCTTGCGGGTGGCCGCCCAGAGCTTGCACCGCAGCCAGTCCTATCTGGGCGCCTTCTATCGGCGCATGCGAGCCCGACTCGGAGCTCCCAAGGCGATTACCGCAACCGCTCACAAGCTAGCTCGTGTCCTCTACTACCTGATCAAAACCCGCCAGCCCTACGACGAAAGCGTCTTCGCGCTGGCCGAGCAGCAACAGCAACGACGCCGCGAACAGCACCTGCGAAAACAGGCTCAAAGTATGGGATTTACTCTCGTCCCCACGGAGGCGCAACCCGCTTGATTCTCGCAACGTACAAATCTGTTCATTGGGAGGGAGCTTTAGCTCCGAGGAATCTGCTGTTTCTTTCCCCGGAGTGACTTTTTTCGGCACGGCTTCAGCCGTGGCGTAACCTGCTTTGATCATGCTGGCTTTAGCCACTTGGGGGACTTTGCTCTTGACATGAAATGCGAGTTCCCGCATGGGCTGAAGCCCAACTCTTTATGGCTGACCCAACGGCACGGCTGAAAAAGCCGTGCCCTGACACAAAGCGACTCGATACAAAAATGGAGCCGACTGCGGCTTGGCGACACTCCTGTCGCAGCTGCAGAGCTCGGGACAGTCCCATTTTGGGACTGTCCCGCAAATTATCTCTCGAAAGTGCTACTCACTTCCGCCCCAATGTGCTAGGTTGAAGCTGGCACCGAAACAAGGTAGACGTACCTTCGTTCGGTGCCTTTTGTTTTGCCGCTGAGAAACTCGACGTGTGCACCGGCGGCAACAACAGAACAGGCTGGCCGAGTGCCCGCGCCTGACGCGTGATATTTGAAAACTGAAACACAAGGGCAATGGCGCAGCCGAAGCCCCGTCTGCGCGGAGCGATAGTGGCGCGACGGGGATAGCAAGGTCCTGTTCCGTACAAGAGACGGACGAGGTCACCAGGCCTTGCGTTTTTCGACCGACCCTTAGAGGAATTCTTATCTGGAAACCTACGCCGCCGGCTTCTTCTTGTTTTTGTTGGCTGACTTCACCGGGCGTCCGCCGCTACGGCTTGCTGCCGCGGAACGTTCCGGACTTTCCAGCAGCGTTTTGTCACCGCTGATCAGATTGCCGACGCCCTCGCGATTCCGTCCTCCGCTCAGGTTAGGCTGCTGCGGCTGTTTCTCGCCACCGCCCGGTCGCGGCGTTGCCGGCACATCAAGCTCGCGATGATGGGAACTCTTCATTCTTTTCACGATTTCTCCATTCCCACTGCTTTCGCGCGCTTTTGACTGCTGCCTTCCGCGCTGCTGGCGCGACTCCTCGTCGTGGTGCATGTCGAGAGGATGCGTTCCCGGATCTTCGCCTTCGGTATCGCCACTCCGGGGATCGGTGATGAACAGAAGGTCCGACAGATCGCTGGCGTGCTCCTCTTCGTCACTCAGGATTTCCTCAATCATGACGCGAGTCGTCGGATCGTGATCGGCGAAGTGGCGAATCATCTGCTGATAAACCTCGATCACGATGCGTTCGGCGATCAAGTCTTCCTTGATCATGTCTGACAGTGATTTGCCTTCGGCGTACTGCGACGCTGAGCGCTGTACCAGTGAAGCCGGATTGAAATCAGGCTTGCCGCCGAGTTGCTGGATGCGCTCGGCAATTTTGTCGGCATGTTCGCGCTCGGCGTCGGCGTGCTCCTTGAACTCGTCGCGTACGGCCATGGCATGGACGCCGGTGGCCATAAAGTAGTGATGCATATAGCGCAGCACGCAGACGATCTCCGTTGCCAGCGCGTCGTTCAGAATCGAGATGGTTTGCTCAACGTCTCCTTCATAGGTGTCCGTTACCGCGCCTTCTTCAATTTTTTGCGCAGCGCGCTTGCGTATCTCTTCCACATCAGTCACAAAACTTGGCATGAGAGCTTACCTCGGAGGGGAACTCCCGCCGGAATGGCGGTGCAGGTGGTTGGATTCCCGAGGCAGTCAGGCAGATGTCTATTTTGGCAATTTTGTTTTGAATACTTGTGGACGCATGGCTTTACAAGCCTAAGGTGATCGCGTGCCGGTGTAGACAGCTCTCAGTTTCACAGAATTGTCCTCACGGGTCTTGTGTGGAGTTGTCGTCACGAGCGAGCTTCAGCTCGCGAGGGATCTGCTGTGCGCTCGTCATGACAATCCTGATTTCCTGTAGCCCGTAAGGATCACCCACCGATTGGTGAGATGCGCTCTACTATCTCACCGTCACGTCGAGCTCGCCTGACTGTGCAATCGCGACGCGCACTACCTGCAGCGAAGGAATTATCAAGTCCGCCCCGGATAGCTCTTGCGCTCGATACGTCGTTGTCACTCCGATCGCAATCATGCCACCGGATTTGGCCGAGCCAATCCCTGAGGGAGCGTCTTCGAAAACGATGCACTGCTTCGGCTTGAACCCCAGCGCAGCCGCGCCAGCAAGATAGGGCTCGGGATCAGGCTTCCCGCACGTGACGTCGTCAGCGGTGATCATTTTCGGTGGCACAGGCAGACCGGCCACCTGAAGCCGCTTAGTCGCCAGTTGTCGCGTGCCCGAGGTCACAATGGTGTAGCGCTCTGGCGGAAGTGCCTCCAGCAGCTCTTTCGCTCCAGACAAGACGCGCAGCCCGTCGGTATCGTTCAGCTCCCGCTCCTCCATCCGATCCGTTTCCCGCTCTGCATCCAATTGTGGCGCGAGTTTACGGACGGTCTCAATGGTGCGCTGGCCATGGGCTACGTGGGCCACATATTCCGGGTCAAGCCCATGCTGCCGCGCCCATGCCCTCCAGACACGCGTGACGCATGGCGTGGAGTCAACCAATACTCCATCTAGATCGAACAAGATTGCTTGGCAAGCGAATGAGGGCATGATTCAGTTTCGCAGACGACATCTCGGCAGGCAAAACGTGCCGGCGTCCCAGAATGAACCGCCGAAGGAGCCCATGCACTCTATCGGTGCGAATTTGCTGAACATTTCCGCATGCATCGAATATATTGACAGCAATGCCCTCACTCGCACTTTCCGACCTGATTGGCGCGCCGGTGATCGACAACACCGGGGCGAGCGCCGGCAAAGTGCGCGAAGTCACGCTGGTGCCTCAGGAGAATCCCAGCCAAATCGCGGGCTTCGTCGTGAAAACCCGTCACGGAGATCGTCTGCTGCCTACCAAGTCGCTCAGCTTGATTAATGGCGGACTGCGGATTGCTACTCCCGCCTCGGAATGGAGCCCATACGCCGGCGGTGAAGGCATGCTCCTGTTGGAGCGCGACCTGCTTGACCAACAGATCATCGACGTTCACGGACGCAAGGTGGTACGAGTCAACGACATTGACATCCACGAAGAGCTTGGCCACGACCACATTGTGTTGAAGGTGGGCGCGGTGGACGTGGGCGCGCGGGGAGCGATCCGCCGTTTGCTCAAGGGCGTGGTTCCAGCCGCGGCGCTGCAATTGCTCCTCACGAAGATTCCGCCGCGGATGATCCCGTGGGAATTTGTTGACCTCATCGAGATTGATCCTGCCCGTCGCGTCAAGCTAAAGATTTCTCTCGATCGCCTGGCCAAACTGCACCCCGCCGACATTGCCGACATCGTGGAAGACCTTGCGCCCGCCGAGCGCGAAGCCATCTTCGAGACCCTGGACGATGAGGTCGCCGCCGAAACTCTGGAAGAGATCGACCCCAAGATGCAGGTGTCGATTCTTGCCTCACTCGACTCCGACCGCGCGGCCGACATCGTGGAAGAGATGGATCCCGATGCCGCTGCCGACCTGCTGGGCGACATGCATCCCGATGCCTCACAGGAAATCCTGACCGAGATGGAGCCCGAGGAGAGGGCCGAAGTCGCCGAGCTGATGAATTTTGAGGAAAACACGGCGGCCGGGCGCATGACCACCGACTACATGGCCCTCAGACCCAGTGCCAAGGTGGAAGACGCGATCGAGATGCTGCGTAACTTCGAGGGCGGGGTGGAGACCGTCAGCACAATCTACATCGTGGATGAGAAAAACAAACTGCTGGGCGCCGTCCCGCTGGCTAAGATTGTCTTGGCCCCTCCCGGTACGCTCTTGATGATGCTGAGCACCGGACATCTCACCACCGTTCATCCCGGCGCCGACGAGAAGATCGTGGCCGAACTGTTCGACAAGTACAACCTGCTCACCCTGCCTGTTCTGGATGAAAACGGTAAACTAACCGGCGTCATCACCGCTGACGACGTGATCAACATGCTGCGCGCCAAGCTGTAGGCGGGCGAGGATATAATCTTGGCATGACGCCCACGGTGATACACATCTCGGAAGCAGAAGCCGAGAGCGACTTCGGCTCAGTGCTGGCGCGGGTGCGGGCTGGCGCAGAAGTTATCATTGAGAGCGAAACCGGCGGGCCGCCGGTGGCCGTCGTGCGACCGCTTGGCTCAGGTCCTGGCCCTTTGCTTTCCGAATCGATTGCCCTGGCAAAGGCCCACGCCAAAGAGCTCGGCTACGAGCCGACTATGGATCCCGAGTTCGCCGCTGACTTGGAAGAGATCATCAATAACCGCAAACCACGCGACCTTCCGGAACGGGACTAATCCTCGACTCCAGTGTGCTAATCGCAGGAGAGCGACGCGATCAGAGCATCCGGCAGATTCTTGATCAGTTTGGACGAAACCAGGAGAGACTGAAGCCGCGCTTTCAGTTGTGACCGTGATCGAACTGACGCATGGCATCTACCGGGCAAAGTCCGAGGCGCATTACGCGCGTCGTCGGGCTTTCGCCGACGAAGTTTACCGCGACATGGTTGTGTATCCGATGAGTTTCGAAATCGCGTAGCTCGCCGGACGCATCGAGGCTCAGCAACTGGCACGCGGTATCAGCATCGCCTTCCAGGATCTCTTGATCGGGGCCACAGCATTGCATCTTGGCTTCGACGTGGCCACGCTGAATATTCGACACTTCCAGAATATCCCGGGACTGAAGATCGTCTCTCCCACGCCGTGGCGCCGACGCAGGTTGCGCTGAATGTGCAACAAGTTTCTTCGCCGCTCAGAGAGGGCTGCCAACAATTCCGCGATGAAAAGAAATCCCAAAATTCTCGGGGCTGAAGCCCCTCCCAATGAACAGATTTGTACGCTGCGAGAATCAAGCGGGTTGCGCCTCCGTGGGGACGAGAGTAAATCCCATACTTTGAGCCTGTTTTCGCAGGTGCTGTTCGCGGCGTCGTTGCTGTTGCTGCTCGGCCAGCGCGAAGACGCTTTCGTCGTAGGGCTGGCGGGTTTTGATCAGGTAGTAGAGGACACGAGCTAGCTTGTGAGCGGTTGCGGTAATCGCCTTGGGAGCTCCGAGTCGAGCTCGCATGCGCCGATAGAAGGCGCCCAGATAGGACTGGCTGCGGTGCAAGCTCTGGGCGGCCACCCGCAAGGCGTGATTGATTCGACTTTTGGTCTTGCGCGTTTTGCGGCTGAGTACGCGGTCGCCGCTCTTTTGGTTGTTCGGACACAGAGCCAGCCAGGCGGTAAACGCGGGCGAGCTGGGAAACTTGGAAACCTCGGTGCCCAGTTCGGAGAACACGGTGAAACCGGTTAGCGTGTTAATGCCCGGCACGGCGGTGAGGTCGACGCCAAACAAGCGATAGAGTTCCTCCCGCATCGCGCAGCGTAATTCGTTCTTGCGCGGGCGATGTGGGTTGGGCCCCGGCGGCAGAGGATTTTGCTCCACGTCGATGCGGCTATCGAAATCCTGCGTATACTGTGCCATCTCGCGGTCGCAGTCCACCAGCATTTGCTGATAATGGCGGAAGGCATTCACCGATTGCTCCAGGGTAAACAGGTGCTCGCGCCGGTAATTGCCGACCAGCGACTTGCGTATGGTTTCCTCGCTGGTCTGCACCCGGCCATCGCGCAGCCCGGCCAGCACTTTCGGATCGCGTTCGCCTTTTAAAATGGCATCGATAATGGCCAGGCCACTGACGCCGGTGATGTCGCTGAGCACGTGATGAATCTGTAGATTCATCTGCGTCAGCGCCTTGTGCATGTGTTGGATGTGGACCGCAGCTATGTCGATCAAAGCCTCACGATGGCGCATGATCGCGCGCAGAGCTCGCACCTGGTCATCAGGGTGGAAGGAGCCGCGCAGCAGCCCTACCGAGTGCAGGTACTGCAACCACTGGCAATCTTGCACATCGCTCTTGCGTCCGGGAACGTGCTTCACATGACGGGCATTGACCAGGCACACGCGCAGTCCTTTGCCCTCCAGGATGTCGAACACGGGAATCCAGTACACCCCGGTCGATTCCATGGCCACACTGCGAATGCCGCAGGCCAGCAGCCAGTCCGCCAGTTTTTCTAAGTCCTCGGTAAAAGTATCGAAGCTGCGCACCGGTTGCGGATCGCGATCCGGCGGCACCGCCGCATATACCTTACGGGCTCCGACGTCGATACCCGCGGCATTGGCCTCGACGGTCCCCACTATGGGAAGCGATGATCCTGATGGCTGAATCTTTTTTTTCAACTGCTCTCCTTGTAGCCGCCTCGCTTCGGCCAAGTTGCTAATCAAGGGAATCTCCCGAACGGAATCGCTGCTTTCCAGCAACGTTGCCTACTCTCACGATCGCGGACTTGGAGCCAGACTCAGAAACGGACTGTAGAATGTACCAATGCGTGGACGGCCTACTTCCGAAACCAGCGGCCTCTCCATCATACAAACCCATGGCCCGCAAAACTCCTGTTCATGGGTCTCATAACCTCGCCGTGGGCGAGGTCAACGACTCAGGATGACAAGAAGTAGATCTCCGACGCGGGCCCTTGAGGCCCGCACCACCCGCACACCGCTCTCCCTACTCAAACGAACTCTGCACTGTCGAACATCGCTTTTCCCGCACCTTAAGCTGCCCCCGTGTCAGCGGGCGTGCATCGGAGTATGATAATTTTCGCTGTTGTAATTTTGCCGCTGCGGCCCGCGAGACACTTTTATGCCAGACGATTTATCGAGCCTGAAAGACGACATGAATGCTTTCATCATGGGGCACGGTCTCAGTCGCTTTCAGGGATATGTTACGGAAGATGTTCACAGCGTCATGTGGGACCCACGAGAGAATCCCGAAAGCTGGAAAGATTTCGTCGAGCTGGCGAAGAAGGCGGGCTCTGAATTCCTCTCCATGGATGAGGAAGTGCTTCAACGCGACGAACTCGATTACCTCATCCAACGCCTGCAACACGCCAACTATCCCAGCGATGAAGACATGGAAGAAGCTCGTTGGTTGCGCAACTACGTAGGCAAGACTGGCTTCATTCAGCTGGGTTGGCCGCATCAGGGCATCATGTTTCTCTACGAAGTCTCCACTGAGTGGTACGAGCGTTATCAGCATCTGCTGGATCTGGTAGAAGATTTCGGGAGCATGGCGATCGACGGGACCGAGCCGGACGACGAACGCTGACGTGCGCTGGGCCCTCCGCAATGCCGAATCTCAGGACGTGCAGCGACTTGCGCTGGAGTCCGGCCTGCCCTTTTGTACAGCACGGTTGCTGGCAGTTCGCGGTATACAGACTGCCGAGCAGGCACACAGCTTCCTCTCACCTTCCATGCAAGACCTGCATTCGCCAGGGCTGATGACCGGCTTGCGCGTTGCTGTGGAGCGATTGCGCGCCGCGATCGAACGCGGCGAAACCGTTCTCATCTATGGCGATTACGACGTGGACGGCACCACAGCGATCGTGATTCTCAAGACCGCGATCGAACTCTGCGGAGGACGGACGGAGCACCACGTGCCGCATCGCATCCGCGAAGGCTACGGGATGCGCGATGAGGTTATCGAGCAGGCCGCCGATCGCGGCATTCGCGTCATCATCAGCGTGGACACCGGCATTCGGGCGTTCGCGGCCGGCGAAACGGCGCAGCGCCGGGGCATCGATCTCATCGTTACCGATCACCACCTGCCGCAAGCCAATGGCTTGCCGAAAGCACTGGCGGTTGTAAACCCGAATCAGGAGGGTTGTGACTATCCCTGTAAGTCGCTGTGCGGCGCGGGAGTGGCGTTCAAGATTGCGCAAGCCTTGTTGGAGGAAACTGGACGCGAGCGACTGCTGCCATCGTTTCTGAAGATGGTCGCGATCGCCACCATCGCCGATGCCGTTCCACTGATTGGCGAGAACCGAGTTTTCGCCAAACTGGGTCTGGAGGGACTTAGGAAGCCGGTCAACGCAGGCCTGCGGGCGTTGTTGGCGAATTGCCAACTGGACGGCTCGCGCCCTCTGAGCGCCAGCGACATCGCTTTCCGTGTTGCGCCGCGTTTGAATGCTGCCGGGCGCATGGACGTGGCCGAGCACGTCATTCAATTGTTTACCGAAAAGGACGCAACCAAAGCGGCAGACATCGCCATTCGACTTAACCAGCTCAACGGTGACCGGCAATTGGAAGAGCAGCGCATCATAGAGGAGATTCAACGCAAATTGAAGCATCTCCCGAGATGAGAGAAGCGTACTCTCTGGTGCTGGAAGGCGAAGGTTGGCATCGCGGTGTGATTGGCATTTGTGCTACTCGTGTCGTGGAGCGATATCGGCGGCCGACGCTCATCTTCTCGTGCGAGGAAGGCGAAGCACATGGCTCGGGCCGCTCCATCGAAGCATTCCATCTGCTGCAGGCGCTGGAATCGTGTCCTGAGTTGTTCACCCGTTTTGGCGGACACGCGCATGCGGTGGGTTGCTCACTTCCGGTAGAAAAGATTCCTGAGTTGCGTTCGCGGCTCGATGCGTTTCGCCCGCGAACGGCTGACGCCACAGGACTTCATCCCCGTCCTCTATTACGACGCCGAGATCTCGCTCGACGATGTCAAGCACGACTTCTGGATGCTGCTGCAGAAGCTAGAGCCATTCGGCTCCGGTAATCCCGTGCCAGTTTTCGTTGCCCGGAACGCGAAGCTGGTTCAGCCGGCTCGGGTGCTCAAAGAGAAACATCTAAAGCTTCGCATCGTCGCCGATGACGGAAATTCCAGCGGCAACAAATTCCTGCGCGCGTACGATGCGCTGGGCTGGCGCATGGCTGAGCGTCTGACGCAAGAGTCGCTGTTGCTGGGCAGCACCCTCGACGTGGCTTTCACCGTGGATTACAACGAGCATCCTGAGTTCGGAGGAGTGCAACTCAACCTGCTGGACTTTGCCGCAAGGCGCGGCAACCGCGAGCGCGGCGAGTGCCGCAGAAGAGTTGAGAGCGCAAACGAAAAGGGCACCGAACTGGCGCCCTTTGTCTTTATCTCCTATAACGTTTTCTACGGCACTTCGATCAATTCGATCTTGCCATCCTTGCGGCGATGCAAGACCTCTAACCTGCCCTTTGGATCGCGGAAGACGAATACCTCACGATCGCGGAATTCGCATTCCTTGACCGCTTCTTCGATCGTCATTGGCCGCATCGCGATGGAGTCGGTGGAGTGCACCAGGTGCGCCTCGGTAGTGCGGGCGATGGAGGGAAACTTATGCACGACCACCGGAACCGCGGTCGCGGGATTGGCGCCGACGGAGATTTGCATCTCGCCTTCCGACGCCACCGGAGCCGTCCAACTCTTGTCTTTCGGCTTGCGGCCAATATTGCGGCGGCGGCCGTTATGGCGGAGCACCTGGGTCTCGATATGTTCCAGGGCCTGATTGACGGCGGCAACCATGTCCGTAGCCTCGGCGAGCCCTACCAGGTGGCCGCGCCGCCGCTTCACCGTGATTTCCGCGATGTTGCGGTGTTTCTCCACCGACAGGATAACTTTGCTTTTGATGTTTTCGCCAAGGATTTTAGTCAGCTTGGTGAGGCCTAATTCGACCTCATCACGAACGGCGGGAGTAATTTCGTATTGCTTTCCGAAGTATTCTACTGTCATTGAGCTCCCTCCTCGCCGCAGCCTATTTTCTAGTTTGCTGTTTTAGCCGCGGCGCCGGTTCAGTGGCTAGTGATCAGTGGGTAGTGATCAGCAAAATCTAAAATGTGGCTGCCAGCCACTATCCACTAACCACAAGCAACTGTTTCCTCACAACGGCGTCCCTTCAAGTTAGACGCGCCCGGGACAAAATCCGCGCGTTGCCGGAACCGGACGAGGCGCCGGTACAGCCGCTAGTTCTTTACTCTGCGCTGGTGGGTGCTCGGGATGCGCATATCTTCCCTGTACTTCGCGACCGTGCGGCGAGTGACCTGGATGCCCTGCGACTGGAGGATGCGGGTGATCTGCTCGTCGGTTAACGGCCTGGCGGGATCTTCCTCTTCGATCAGCTTCTTGACCCTGCGCTTCAGGATCAGCAGCGATGTGCTGCTCCCCTCGGGGCCATTGACGCTCTCGCTGAAGAAGTATCGTAGTTCGAAGACGCCTTGCGGGGTGTGAGCATACTTGTTGGCCACCGCACGACTGACGGTTGAGGGATGGACCCCGATCTCTTCCGCCACTTCCTTGATCATCATTGGCTTCAGAAAATCGATGCCGTGGTCGAGGAAATCGCGCTGCCGCGCCAGAATCGAATAGCAAACGCGCAAAATGGTCTGCTTGCGCTGCTCGATGTTCTTGATGAGCTGAATGGCCGATTTATAGCGCTCTTTAACGTAATTGCGCACGTCCTTCTCCGCCACATCGCGGCTCAACAAGCGCCGGTAGGTCGGGTTCAAACGCAACTGCGGAATTTCTTCATCGTTCATCAAGACGAGATACTCGTCCCCTTGCTTGACGAATGCCACGTCCGGCTCGATCAACCGAGTTTCGGCCTTGTTGTAGCGCAGTCCGGGACGCGGATCGAGGGTACGAATAAAATCCATGCCAAGCATCACCGCTTCGAGTGGCCGGCACATGGCCTTGGCGACTTCCTTGTAATGCTTGTTCTGCAGAGCGTGGAGATGATCGCTCACCAGTACGATGGCATCGTCAAGGGCCTCAAGTTCGGCGGCATGACTGCTGTTGCCATTCTTACGGTCAACCCGCTTCAAGTCGTGTAACTGCGCCAGCAGGCATTCCCGCAAGTCGCGCGCGCCCACTCCGATAGGATCCATCTGACGCACCAGGTCTATTGCCTCGCGTAGTGCGTCGCGACTGAAGGGAACACGAGCCGGCATAGTACGCGGGGGTACCAGCGTTGGACGCGGAATCTCCGCTTCGACTCCAGGGGCCGTCGCCTCGGTCACCGAGGACTCATCTTCAGCAATCGCCACGTTGGATTCGGAAATCTGCGGCTCCAAGGCATTCTCGGAGGGTAGGACAGCTGCCAGCGATGGATCCGGCAACCCCGCATCCGTCGCTGCCAATTCCGGCGTTGGCGAATCGAAGCCGGTCGCCTCCTTATCAGCCAGGCCGAGCAGTTCGTCGTCCGTCGCGGTCAGATAGCCTTCCTCGTTGAGGTTTCCGATGACCAGCTCCGCCGCTCGATACACGTCTTCATTGACGTGCAGCGATCCCAGCTGCCACATCAGGTGGTCCGTAAGCGTCGTGGGCTTGGAAAGAAAATTCTCGAAGGAGGGTTTCTCGCTCTCTTCCATCTCAACCGAAGTACGCAGACCTGGATCCAGATATTCCGAGAAGAATGAGCCGAAATCGATTTCGTCGAAGGGATCTTTTTCCTGTGCGGTTACCGGCTGCTCTTCCTGGATAGTGATGGAGCTGTCGCGCTCCATCTTCTCCTCGCGCGCCGAGACTTCATCGAGCAAAGGGACCGAATCGTCAAGTTCCTCAAGTACGGGGTTCTCGGTCAGCTCAGCAGTAATCATGTCCGCCAGCTCAAGTTTGTTGAGCGCCAGGACGCTGACCATCTGCACTAGCCCAGGAGTCAGAATTTGCTTCTGGGAAACCTTGAGGTTTAACTTGGGTTGCAATAAGGCCATGCAACGGATCCCCGAGGGGTGCTGCCCCTCGTATGAATTCTAAACCAACGAGAAGCTCTCGCCTAAGTAAACTCGTTTAACTTCAGGATCATTTCCGAGTTGCTCCGGCGTACCCGTTCGGAAGATGCGTCCCTCATTGATGATGTAGGCGCGATCGGTAACTGAAAGGGTCTCACGTACATTATGATCCGTAACCAGAACACCGATTCCGCTAGCTTTCAAATCGAAGATGATTTTCTGTAAGTCCAATACCGCGATGGGATCAATTCCGGAAAAGGGTTCATCCAGCAGAATGAATGCCGGGGAGATACACAGGCAGCGGGCAATCTCAACTCGCCGCCGCTCGCCCCCCGAAAGCGCGTAACCGCGATTCTTCCGAATGACGCCCAATCCCAACTGGTCAATCAGCTTCTCCATCCGTTCCCGGCGCTCGTGCCATGAAATCGGCTGCGCTTCCAACACCGCCAGGATGTTGTCCTCGACCGTCAGCTTGCGGAAAATGGATGGCTCCTGAGGAAGGTACCCTATACCGCAGTTTCGGGCCCGCAGATACATGGGCTCGTCGGTTATGTCCTGCCCATTGATCAGAACCCGTCCGGTCTCGGCAGGTATGAGTCCCACGACGATGTAGAAACTGGTGGTCTTGCCGGCTCCGTTCGGTCCCAGCAGACCGACCACTTCACCTTGTTTTACATGGAAGCTGACCCCGTTGACGACCCTTCGGCCACGGTAACTTTTGCCGATCTCATCCGCCGATAACGTCTGCATTTACTTTGTGGTACGTGCGCGAGTAATAGTGGGGGAAGAGCGTTTGCTTTCTACCAGCACCCTATCATCGTGACTGTAGAAAGTCAACGAATCTCCCCAGACTGTACCGTGTTCGGCATCAAAAATGCTAGGGGATTTTCCCGTCAAGAAGTATTTCCCATCGTCCGCCGTATACACCAGCCGATCTCCCACGGCTCGCCGGTTTGGTCCCGTGACTACGACCTTCCCCACCGTGACCATGTGATCGATCTGGCTGGGTTCATCTGAACCAGGAAGGATCGCTTTCTTCGGTGCGGACGGTGTCGGCGTTTGGGTTGAGTCTTTCGCGTCTGGGTCCGCCGGCTTCAAATAGACGTCGATCTGCTGCCCGGTGATCGTGTTGGGTACGCTCTTGGCAAAGACGTCACCGGTGTAACGAGCCCGCCGCTCTTCATCGGTATAGGTCAACTTGTCAGAGGTCACATCGACAGGCGTCAACTTTCCGTCCTGCCCCTTCTGCATGAATAAGCTCAAAACCTTCTGCGATGCATCAGCCTCAGCAACAATGCTGCGCTTCTCGTCGTCAAAGTCGATCTTGGGCGCCCGCACCACGTTCGCCGTCTGCCACAGCCGTACGTTGCCGGTGTAGTGAGCCACCCCCGGTTCCTTATGCGCGGTCATGTGCTGAGCCGTGACGTGAATAGGATCTGAGCTTGCCAGTAACGCTCCATCGGGTTGCGGTTTGAGATCGCTGTAGGTCGTCTTCACGTTGTCGTCGGCGAAGCCGTCCCCGGTCTGGCGGTTGATGCGCACTGTCACTGCTGTCGTGGTCACCCCGCCATCAATCACGCGCGGTGAACCAGTCAGCAGCAGCATTGCATCGCTCGGCGTGTAGGTCGCCACATCGGCAAAAGCTTCGCGTCCGCCGGTGTCAGGCTTGGCGGAAGCCTCGTGATACTGGAAATCTCCGGTTTGCACCAGGGTCTGCACACCGCCGTCGGGAGCGAAGGTTACATCCAGGTTGTGTGCCACGCTCACTTTGTCTGGATTCCCCGGCGAGGTGGAGACGATCCGTGAATTCGGGGCGCCGTGCAGGGTCTGAATGCGATTGTTACTGTCGAACGTAGCATGGAACTTGCCGGCGGTAGCGACAGTTGTGGAGTTTCCTCCGGTTTCCTTATCGCCACTGGGGGTGCTTTTCTGGGTTGGTGATCCCGGCGCAGGGAAAATTGTGATGCGGGCTTTGCCGGCGGTGTCACCGGTCTTGAGCTGGTTTCCGTTCTCCAGCAGGAAATCGAGCTGGTCAGCAGCAATTTCCATGGGCTGGCCACTCGTACTCGCCTTGTCGTCTTTAGAGTCTGGCTTGCCCGGCTTTGGATCCTGCTTCATGCGCGCATTTTTGACCATGTGAAGCCGCAAAGGTTGGTTCTGGTCGTCGAAGTCAAGAACAAACGTGTCTGCCGAACCGTGCGCAACACTTGCCCCATGCGACTCGAACTTGGCACCACCGGAAAGGATGGCCTGCTCCATGGCATTGTTCGGACCCATATTTACATCCCCGCGCGGTCCCGTAATGTCTACGACGGATGGCCCGCGGCTTTGGATATGGACATTGCCTTCCGCCACCACGTGCTGTACGGTATTGTCCTTTTCGAACAGCATGGTGCCTAGGTCGGCTGTCAGAGTGCGGTCCGGCTGATCGATGCGTACATTCTCAAGCGTGGCCTGCCTCGGAATTTTCCGAATTGTGCCGCTTGTGCCGGTAATGACCGCTGGGTGTTCGCTGGTGGTGGTGATGTGAACGTCAGATTTCAACTGAAGTTCATTGCTCTTGGAATCGTAGTAAGCGCCCTTAGCGGATCCGTAGGCCTGGGCCGTACGAAAGTTCACAACTTCGTCGGTATGCGCCATCCCGGTCTTCTGGTTGAAGGTGAGGGAGTGGGTCAACAGGTGAAGCGGGTTTTTCAGTTCGTCGGGCGGGGCTTGGTCAGGCTTCTGCGGACCCTCGGCGTTCCCTTGGAGGTCGATATGCACCTCGCCCACGGCGTTAATGTCACCCGTCTGCGGATCATAGGTAAACTGGTTACCATAAATCTGGTCGTAACGGTCGTGTTCGTGCCCGTACACAACAATATGAACATCGCGCAGGTCGGCACGGCCACCGGCCTTGAATTGCACTGCCTTTGAGGCTCGAATGGTGTAGAGAGTGCGGCCAGCTTCGGACTTGGATAGCGAGAATCCGTCGCTGGTCTGTTGAATGTCAATGCCCAGTTGCGCGGGCACATTGTGCAAAGTAGGACCGACCCGGGACCGCGCGGTCCAATAGGACACGCTGACGACCGCCACCAGCAACACCACACTTCCGATCAGCCACTTACGTACTTGAGCTGTGGATTGGAACATCTATCTTGATATTACCCCAGCAGGCACAATCGACGAAAATAGGGAAGCGGAGTGCGAGAGCGCCTTACCCGCGCAGCAGCGAAAAACTTCTTTCTGGCGGTACCCGGATCACCAGACAGTCGGAAGGCATGTCGTGCAGCGCCTGGCGCCGCTTGGTCCAGCCCGCCATCATGAACCCGATGGTCAAAAAGAACAGGGAGAGAAATTTCATGAAGTGGCGAATCGTAGCTTGTCCGAACGACACCCTGTCGCCGTCAGCGGTCACAACCTGCAGATTCAGAATGCGTTTACCAACAGTGGCGCGCCAGTTGGAACTTTCGAAGAATGCACAGTATAACCACGAGCCGACGGACAGGATCAGGATGAACGCCATCCCCGTCGCAACCTTGGACACGAAGGGAGAAATTCCCAGCACACTCCCGAAGTGGCGGAGTGCGAGATCGATGGCAAACGTAAGCAACAGTGCTGCGCCGGCCTCTAAGGCTACGTCAATCGCGCCAGCCCAGACGCGAAGCCAGAATCCAGCGAATTGACGATGAACGAGATCGGTTGCCGCTGGCGATATGGGCGGGTTGGCAGATTGAGAGGGTGCTAACCCCTTGGGGTCGGACTCGGAAAGCAAGTCTCCGCAGAAGAGGCAGAACCGTCCATCCGGCAATCGTACATTGCCGCAGTTAGAACATACTTGGTTCAGCACCATCTCCATCCGGATGGGAATACTACGCCGGACTCATTGCCCTGTAAAGAGTGGGTCAAGTTCTGCCGAACGAGAGTCCCCGAAAAGGGCCGTGTGGGAATTCTCTTGCATATGATATGCAAACTTTTGCACTCCTGCTCTGCCCCGATAGGCTGACCGCTCATAAATTTGTGGTACTTAGGCGACAAAACAGTGGTAATGTAGCTGCAACGTTCTCGGCGGGACGTAGGCTCCCGTGTAGTCAAAGAGGAGAAAGCTCGTGATGCGCAAGGTATCTGGGTTGCTGTGCGTGGTGCTGCTAGCCTCCATGACAGCAGTGGCCGGCGCCATTCCGTTTAGCGGATCGGGATCCAGCGGAACGATAAATCCGGGGCAGCCCTTCAGTTACGACTTCGATGGCGCAATATTCGAACCGAACTGGGGAGTTCCGGGTGTGGGCGCTGCTTTGTCGCTTTGGAGTGGCCCGACCATTGATCAATTCACGATTACATTTGACCTTGGCGCGGGAATTGCCATTGATCCTCTGAACCTTGGGACGACCTGTGATGGCGGGCCTTTTGGCGGAACTGTCTTCTGTGCTTCGCCTTTCTCACAGCCTTGGAATGTTACCACTTTGACCGCGAATTCGATCACCTTCACCGCTCTTCCGGGTGGTGACCTGCTGATCGATGGGGATCCGTTCTTCGTCAACGTATTTTTCACCGGCGGCGACCCCAATGGCACCAGTTTCAGCGGTGATTGGATCACGCCCGTCCCAGAGCCCGGCGGCATCGTACTGTTTAGCTCTGGACTTGTTGGACTCGCCGGAATCTTGCGTCGCAGGTTATTGCTCTGACCCTCCTTGTCATTTAGGGATAATTGAGAAGCCGGAGTGAATTGACTCCGGCTTCAGTTTTGTGAGAGCGCCTAAGTTCACGGGTCTGCACTCTCGGTTTGATTGCCTGGTTTAATCACTACCCGCGCTCCAGTTCATCGAGCATGGCTTCCATCTCCGCCAGGGCATGCTGATTTCGGGTGCGGCGGGCGCATTCGATTCCTTGCTGCAACAGCGATCGAGCTTCCTCTTTGCGCTCGGCGCGAGCAAGGGCCTGCGCCGCCATGAAATATCCGTTGGTATAGTCGGGATGGGTTGCGAGCAAGCGTTGGAACTCCGCGAGTGCAGCCTCGGTCTCGCCGGAGCCCGAATACTCCAGGCCAAGCGCGTAGCGCGCAAAAGCGTCGTTGGGGTTTGCGTCGAGTATCTCCTTCAGCGCCGCCAGGCGGCTTTCGTCGGGCATTATGCGTTCTCCGATCTCGAACGCATGTTACTAGAGCAGCCAGCGAACTCTCAAATTCAATTAATGATTTCAAGAGGGGATTCGATGCAGTAAGCTAGAAGCACTTTCGCGCCGCCGGTAGGATGGCGTTTAACCCTTACCGGTATTTCACGAGGACTTTGTGGCCTGTCCCTTTTTCATGCCAGAACAGCGATTCGATTCAGATTGGCCGTTTCCGCAGCGGCTTCCCTTGGGCGCAGGATGGGCAGGCACCTGCACTGCGCCCGGTCACGAAGGCGCGCGGCCTAGCGACGAAGAACTGAAGTCGGGCTGCAATCTAGGTTACGCGAAGAGCTGTAGCCGGATTCCCGCGGAGCGTCATGCCGACGCCGTGCGGTTTGCTCTAGGAGAAGAGCGCGACGGAATTCTGCACGTGCTCTTTGTCTGCGAGCGAGAGTATCTGCCCGCGGGTAGCGGAGAACTGCTGTACCAGATGGAGAACGCCTCATGGCTTCATTCACATCCCGATGCGCGGGTGCAACGAATGGCCGAGTGCTACGTGCAGGCCAAACGCAGCAGACGGCCGGACCTCCCAGCCGGGGACGAGATCGCGACGGCTCCGGCGCAGCACAGTGCAATGAAGTAGAACCAACATTCCACAAGGTACGAGATGGAACCGAACAGCGGAAACCTGCGACCGAGACCCGTGAGCGACTCGAAATCAGAAATGATTGAGCTCGTCTTGCCGAATGACACCAACCCCCTGGGTGCGTTGCTGGGCGGCCGTTTAATGCACTGGATCGATCTTGCCGGTGCACTGGCGGCGCATCGCCACTCGCATTCTTACGCTGTGACCGCATCGATGGACCACATCGATTTTCTCGTCCCCGTGCATGTTGGCGACATGGTGATCCTGCAGTCGGTGGTCAACCGCGCGTTCAATACCTCGATGGAGGTTGGCGTCCGGGTCCTGGTCGAGAACTACATCTCAGCCACGCGTCAGAAGGTCGCGACTGCATATCTCACATTTGTTGCTGTAGACCGGCATGGAAGACGGTTGCGGGTTCCTCCCGTCATTCCTGAGACCGAAGAAGAAAAGCGACGTTATGAAGGTGCGCTGCGCCGCCGCGAAGCTTCGAAAGCCGAACGCGAGCGCAGAAAGGCAGCAAGAGGAGCCAGCGAAAGCTGAGGGAAGCAACTGCAAAATGCCAGCAGGTGGCCCATCCTTTCTGCCGCTTTTGGCGAACGGATGGGAGGAAACTCACCGACCTTGCACATCGCGCTTGCTCGTGAACCGGTACGTGATACCGTTCCATTCGTAATCGTAAACCTTGTAGTTGGCGTATCCATTGGACGCATCCGGGGGCTGCGGTACGCGCACCTCAATCGCTTCCTTCACGATATCGGCACTCGCATTGCCGAACTCGCTATCGCAGAATCCCTGGCCCTCAGGATCCTTGTCGGCTGACCACAACTTCGAAAATGAAGTCTCCGAATATTGCCGGAAGATGGTGAGAGTCAGGCAGTTTTTTTCGCCCGTGTAGGTGACCAGCAAAACTTGATGACGGTCGGAGAGGCCCTCCACGTCCAGATTGGCAATGCGCGAGTCGTCGTCCTTCTCATTGGGAACATTCGACGCCTGCCGCCACAGCTTATGTATAGTTCCGGGGCCGAGGCCAGTCGCCTTCGCCCACTTGGCATCATCGGCTTTGCGTACCTGTTTCCAGTCCTGTGCCAGCGATCCCGTTGAAATTAGCAACAGGCCAGCAGCGACCAAAGCGGCTCCAGGATTCGTGTATCTGCCCGTACGGGTAGTGCGGGCCTTCAGGCCCGCGTATAGGGGCAGAGAGAAAATCGCGCAAGCCGCTGGGGTCGGCGACCTCAGCGGCTTGCGCAGGGGTTTGGCCGCGGCGAACGCAGCGCTGAAGCGCCGCACTACCCGTAGAAACCGGATACGCCTGTTGCGGTAGCGCTCTAGAACCAGGGGGCGCATGGCTCATCATGGCGCAGCCAGGTTGCAAGGGCAAGATTTTTCAGAATTGGTAAATCGGGGCAAGACGGGTAGTGCGGCGCTTTCAGCGCCGCGTTGGCCGCGAGTCGTCAAACCACATCAGGCGTTTGCTCATCTCACGAACAAACGCGTGATGCCCTTACTGGTGATTCTGCTGAACGCGACCTGAAAGGCCGGCTCTACCCGTGCGACGCCAATTCTAAAAATGCCATTTCTTAGTCATACCGCTCGAAGACGATCTGTTTGCGGTCCCAGCCCATTTCTTCCTTAAGCAGTTTGCGATTGGCGTCCACCATCTGATGCAGGCCGCAGATATACGCCTGCATATCGGTGCGACCAGCAACGATCTCGCGCACATGGTCCTGCACATAGCCGCGGCAACCCGTCCAAAGATCGCCGCAGCGGCTGAGCGTGGGAACGTAGTGGAAGTTCGCGTTCTCCCGTTCGATGCGCTCGAACTCGTCTCGGTAGTAGATGCTGTGCTCGTAACGGGTCCCGAAGACCAGCCAATACTCGTGGCCGCGATTGCGCTCTGGCTTTTCGAAGAGCCAATGAACTATACCGCGGATGGGCGCGATGCCGGTTCCAGTGGCGATGAAGACGGCGTCCTTACGAGGCTCACGCAAAGTGAAGAGACCGTGCGGGCCGTGGAACCGAACGGTCGCCCCTTCCGGCAAATCGCAGAGCCAGTTGGAAAGGAAGCCCTCGTCTACCCGGTTGAGGCATAGGTCGAAAGTGGCATTCGGCCGCGGCGCCGAAGCGATGGAGTATGCGCGGGTGTGTTCTTTACCGTCAGGGCGAGGATGTTTGATCGAGACAAATTGACCGGGAACGAAGCGAAATTCCTCTAGCCCCTCGACGCTAAGATCGAGGTGTTTAGTCTGAGGCGAGAGCAGAACGGACCGATCCACACGAGCCGTGAACATCTGGCGCTCGACGGTGGTCCGTTCCTGGACTTGGGTCTCCATAATAAAACTATTCCTTTAGATGCCGCTGGGCCGAAATCGACGCCGACGGGAACCTTGAACCCCGCCGCCGATGCCAAGCTTGGGCAGCTAGCCTCGTGGATTATCGACACGACTTTCAAGGTGAGTATTCGCGGGCGTTTCACTTCCAGTTTCTGATAAGTGTTACCGTGAAGCGGCTCGGTTCGACGGAAGGTTTCGACGTACTCAGCAAAATTGCCGTCAAACGGTGACAACTCAATCCCCCCTGGTAGTCTCGGTGAGGTTCAATACATCACCTTCGGCGGCGCGAAGGCGTTCGAGGGCTAGCTTGGGCAGCAAGATACCGTGTCCGTTTCGACTTTGCGGAGCTTAATCTTCATCAGCGAAGCACGAAAAGCCAAAAGCGAATAGCGGCCTTGTGGCTACTCCACCGTCACCGACTTCGCCAAATTGCGCGGTTGATCCACGTCGCAGCCACGGCGGACGGCGATGTGATAAGCCAGCAGCTGGCAGGGAACTACCTCCAGAATCGGCGCAAGCAGCTCCGGCGCGTCGGGAACGTACAGCACGTGGTCGGCGGCTTCGCGAATTTCCTCGTCTCCCTCGGTGGCGATGGCAATTACGGTTCCGGAGCGCGCCTTGACCTCTTTCAGGTTCGACAGTGTCTTCTCATAACGCAACACCGAGCCGGGATCTGTCTTGTCGTGAGTAGCAAGAATCACCACCGGAAGATCCTCGTCGATCAACGCATTGGGGCCATGCTTCATCTCGCCGGCGGGATAACCCTCGGCGTGAATATAGGAAATTTCCTTCAACTTCAACGCGCCTTCCAGCGCGATCGGGTAGTGAATGCCTCGTCCTAGGAAGAGAAAGTCGTGGGCCCGGTGATACTGCTTCGCAAGATCTTCAGTTTCCTCATCCCGGGCAAGCAGGGCCTCCAGCTTGCCGGGAATGAGGGTGAGATCGTTGAGGAGCTGCTTCGAGTGGTCGAGGTCGAGTGTTCCACGCACCAGGCCAAGGTGGACCGCGAACAGGAACAAGGCAGTCAGTTGCGCAGTAAAAGCTTTGGTTGAGGCTACGCCAATCTCCGGGCCGGCATGCGTGTAGATGGTGCCGTTGGCCTCGCGCGCAATCATCGAGCCCACGACGTTGCACACGCCCACTGTCTTGGAACCTTTGGCGCGCGACTCGCGCATGGCCGCAATGGTGTCGGCGGTTTCACCTGACTGCGTAATCAAAATGGTTAGATCGCCAGGGCCAGTAAGAGGATCGCGATATCGGAACTCGCTGGCGTAGTCCACTTCCACAGGAAGCTTAGCCAGGCGCTCGATCATGAACTTGCTCGCCAGCGCGGCATGCCAACTGGTACCGCAAGCCGCGATGTACACCTTCTCCAGCTTGCGGAAATCTTCGTCGGTGATGTCCATCTCGTCGAGGAACACCTTGCCGGAGTCGAGCGAGACGCGCCCCAACGTGGTATCGCGCACGGCGCGCGGCTGCTCGTAGATTTCCTTCAACATGAAATGCTTGAAGCCGCCCTTCTCCGCCATGATCGGGTCCCAGGTTATGTGCTGCACCTGGCGGGTGATGGGCTGGCCTTCGAAATCGGTGAGCTGCACGCCCGACGGCGTGATCACGGCAAGATCGCCGTCCGCGAGAAAGAACAGATCACGGGTGTGATACAGAATGGCCGGCACGTCGCTGGCGACGAAGTATTCGTCTTTGCCCAGGCCGATGACCGCCGGAGGGCCATTGCGAGCAGCGACAATCTTGTTGGGCTCGTCGGCCGAGATTACGGCGATCGCGAACACGCCAGTCAGCAACTGCACCGTCTTGCGCACAGCTTCCTCCAGCGGAACTTTGCGGTCAGGCGCGGAGAGGTTTTTCTCGACCAGGTGCGCGATCACTTCGGTGTCGGTCTCAGTGCGGAACTTGTGTCCTTCGTCGATCAGCTTCTTCTTCAGAGCAACGTAGTTTTCCACAATGCCGTTATGCACGACGACGATCTTGCCCGTGCAATCGCGGTGGGGATGCGCGTTCTCTTCCGTGGGACGGCCATGCGTGGCCCAGCGGGTATGTCCGATGCCGTAGGTGCCGTCGAGCGGCTTCAGGCGGATGACTTCCTCCAGATTGCGCAGCTTGCCCTCGGCACGGCGCACCTGCAAGCCATCGCCATTGCCAGCCACGGCAATTCCGGCCGAGTCATAGCCGCGATATTCGAGTCGGCGCAAGCCGTCAATGATGACCGGTACAACGCGCTTTTTTCCGACGTAGCCAACAATCCCGCACATAATTCAGCTCCAATCGGCAGTTGCCGGTTGCCAGGGATGGTTTCTCAGTTTCGTCACCGAGGTCTCTGGCTTGCGAAGGTCATGAATGATCTCAGCGAAAGCCTGCCTAAGCGCAGGCTGAAAGATGTCGCGCTGGCCAAGGCAGATCTTCCTGATTAACCAAAATGAATGCGTGCAGCCAGATAATCTTAGTCGATTTGATGAGCCAGCGGGAGTTCCTGATGCGGAAGATTGGATTACGCAAGGACCCTCACGTGGCTTATCCCTCAATCGTAAAGCGGTACTCTTCAATCACGGGATTAGTGAGCACTTCGCGTGCGATGCGCTCGATTTCCGCCTGCGCTTCCTCACGATCCATGCTGCTGTCGAGGGATATCTCGAAGTACTTGCCCTGGCGCAGGTCGTCGATGCCGCGGTATCCCATTTTCTTCAGCGCACCGTGGATGGTTTTGCCCTGAGGGTCGAGCACACTTTTCTTCAGCGAGACGTAAACGTAGGCTTTCATGGAAGGAACATTATAGCGGTTCAGGTGGTATAAGCCTTCAGCCTTCAGCCGTCAGCCATCGGCAGTTCCTTTCGCGGTATCGTCTGTCATCCCCATTCTCAGCGAGCAGGCGCATCAACAACCTAATGGAGTGGCTGAAAGCTGAGGGCTTGTTCACCTCAGGCCCGTCTTGAAGGCCTCGTCGATTTCGACCTGATAGCCGTTTACCAGCCGGTTATTTTCATTCGCCATGCCGACCACAGACATCATCTCGTGGAACATATCGTCGCTCATCCCCTTCTTGCGCGCTGAGACCGTATGCGCGGCGACGCAATACGGACAGCCATTGGTCACGCTTACCGCTACGTAAATAAGTTCCTTCATCACAGCATCCAGCGCACCCGGCGCCATGATCTGCTTGGTATCCTCCCAGGTACGTTTCAACAGTTTCGGATCATGAGCGATGGCCTTCCAGAAATTGTTGATCCAATCAGTCTTGCGCGTTGCCATGATGTCGTCATACACCGCCTTCACTTCCGGGCTGGCATCCGCGTACTCGATTAAGCCAAATGTGGCCATACGTCCTCCAACGAGCGCATAAATAACCTACCACATAGGAAATCCGAGCCGGCATCGGGGAAGGGGAGTATGGTTCGAGTCAAGGCACAATCTCTCCTGTGAGGTGAACTGTGAGAAGTTACTTACTCACGGCATGCCCTTTGGTTCTAACGATTGCCGCCATGCTGTGTTTCCCAGGGAAGGCGTGGTCGCAAACGGGAACAACCATTCCACCCGGTCACACTGCCGCGAACCGCGCCACACGGCAGGCGGAAAATGTTGAAGCTCCCGCGCCTCCAGTCCAAAACGTTACCGCCGCGCAGGTGATGCAACAGGCGGATGATTTGGTAGCACTCGCACAGCAGGTGCGTGCGGATACCGAACGCGCGACCCAGGGACTTCTGGCCAAAGACCTGAATAAGAAATTGAAGCGCATCGAGAAGCTGTCGAAGCAACTACGCGAGGAACTCATGCCCTAGTCCTTCCTCGTTGCCATTCTCATTCTCGCATTGTGACTACGGCTGGATGCGCCAACTTCGTGCTGTATGTTGAACTTTTCTCCGCACAAATTCGATCAGCTCGGGTGTCACATACTGTGGTGGACGGATGAGGAAGCTGGGTTTGTTGGCGACTGGCTTCAAAGAGACATTCGTCCAGGCGACATCGTCGGAGCCATCGTGGAGAATCACGGCGTCGGCGCGATCGAGAAATTCCTGTGCCGAGGTTTTGAAGTCGGCGGTCGCGGTGTCGAGCACCGTCAGATAAAGATCGGGGCGCAGAAAGCGCATCACCGAGTTGGATTCGAGGATAGCGTTCTCGGCGGCAGCGAGTTCCTTGCGCACGCGAGGCATGGCTTCCGCCAGCATTCCCTGACGAGTCCGTCACCCAGAGCGAACGGAGCCGCACCAGAGACAAGAAAGCGGGAGGTGTCGCTCTCGCCGCTACGATCGCGCTCTTCGGTTACCGCCCAACTGTGGTCGTCGGTGGCGCAGTCGCAGAGTTCGCCATTGGCGGAACAAATGCCGTGTCCGTATTGCGTGATCTTGATGGCCGTCCAGTGAAATTCGGGGAGCGCGGCGATGAGGCCAGCGACCACGCTGGTCTTGCCCACGCTGCGAGAGTGTCCGCCGATGACGATGATTGCCATGAGTAAACAGCAATTAGCAACAGCCTTGGATGCCGAATCTTAAATGCTAGACCAGCTTCGGAGTTGGCGTAAACCGGGTAGAGCCTGCCTTTAGCCTGGCCTACAAGATTGTCCCTTATAAGGCTTGAGCAGTTGCGGTCATTTTCAATGACCGCAACTGCTCAAGCGGGTCGGTTGTCCGCAGCGAAGGCGTCGCTGAAAGCGCCGCTCTACCGGTACTCGCCGGACTGTACCAATTCTGAACCGCCGTAAGTGCCAACTGCTTATTGCTAACTGCCCTTTTCGCTTCTCTTCGCCAGCCGTGCCAGCGTGGCCAATTCTTTCAAATACTGGCTGAGCGGACGCGCGGGCCTGCCCCAGAAGACGACGCCCTTCCCGCGAACGATCTTGTTCGACAGCACGCCGCTGCCTGATCCGAGAATGACGCCCGGTTCGACCGTCGCGTGGTCGCCGATACCAACCTGTCCTCCCACGACGGCACCGTCTCCGATCTCCACACTGCCGGATATTCCTGTCTGCGCCGCGATCACAATATTGGCGCCGACGGTCACGTTATGGCCAATGTGGATCAGGTTGTCGAGCTTCGTTCCCGCGCCGATCACGGTCTTTTCCAAGGCGCCGCGATCAATGGTGCAATTGGCGCCGATCTCGACGTAGTCGCCGATGACAAGTTCGCCGATCTGGGGAAACTTATGATAGCGGCCGTATTGTTCATCGCGAACGAATCCGAAGCCGTCCGCTCCCAGCACCGCGCCCGCATGCACCACCACGCGGCGGCCCAGGGTCGTACCCGGATAGATGACGACGCGAGGATATAGGTCACAATCGTCGCCGATCACGACCCCCTCGCCGATGTAACAGCCTGCTCCGATGTGCGAGCGCTCTCCGATCACGGCGTTGGCCTCGATCACCGCATGAGGCGTCAATGGCCGCGTGGCTGCGACTCTCGCCGAAGTATGAACGACAGCGGTGGGATGAATGCCGGCGGCGTAGGTTTTCGGCGGATGCAGCAGCGCCCCGGCCCGCGCAAAAGCCAGCCGCGGATGCTCCGCGATCAGCAACGGCTTGCGTCCGGCGGACGATGCCGCGAACTCTCCGGCGATGACTGCGCTTGCTCGCGATGCCAGCGCCTGTTCCAGGTGCTTCTCGTCTTGCACAAATACCAGAGCGCCCGGTTGCGCTTGTGCGATGCTGGCGACGGTGGTGATTTCGATGTTCCGTCGCCGATCAAGCGGGTAGCGGTGAATTCCGCCAGCGATTGCAGAGTTTGCGACATGAGGTTGTTATAGCAGTGGATAGTGAATAGTGGATAGTGGATAGAAAAATCGACCTGACGGCCAGCGAAACCCAAGCGTCGCTTCTTGGCGCCTCTCGAAGCGCAGATTCTTCTACTTTTCGCCCACGCCTCGTCGCTCGAGATGGTGGCTCAGAAGAGTGATCTCGACGGCAGCACTCAGTATTCGGGTCACTCGAGAATCAAACTCAATCCTAAACTAACCACTAAGCACTATCCACTTCCTTCAATACAACGGCGGCTCGCCCGGCGGCCGGGTCTTCCATCGCCGATGCACCCACAGCCACTGATCAGGATAGCGGCGCACGTAGTCCTCAATGATCTTGTTGAAGAGCGCTGTATTGGTGACGGCATCGGCCTCATCGTCGTCCGGTGCGCACCAGGTCCACCGCGCGGTCGAACTCCACCCGATATTTGCGCAGCACCGGGATCCCAGATGGTGAACGCCGGAACCACCGCAGCGCCGGTATGCAAGGCCACGCGCGCGACGCCGCTGGCGGTGCAGGCGGGAATCCCAAAGAAGTTCACGAAGACACCCTGCGGCGGGGTCATGTTGGTGTCCATCAGGACGCCAACGGTTTCGCTGTTGCGCATGGCGGCAAGCAAGCCGCGGGCGAATTCATCTTTGCCGATCATCACGTTGCCGTGCAGTCCGCGATAGCGCGCGACGAGAGCATCGACGTAAGGATTGTCGAGCGGCCGCACCACGATCTTCATGGGGTGTCCCTGCAGCGAGTGGAAGAACGAGCCGACCTCCCATCCTCCGAAGTGGCCGGTCAGGAAAAGCACGCCCTTGCCGCGCTTCTCAGCCGCTTCGAAATTCTCGAAGCCCTGGTACACGGCAACCTGCGAGGCGTTTTCCCTGGTGTAGCTGGGGAAGAGGCAAGCTTCGCCCAGCAAGCGTCCCAATGAGACGTAGACTCCGCGCAGAATCTGGCGGCGTTCTTTCGCGGATTTTTCCGGGAAGGCCATCTCCAGATTGCGCATCCCGACCCGGCGCAAGCGGCGGTGCAGATGGTACACGCTCCGCCAAGCAGGATGCCGCATCCACGGGCCATCGGGCGCGGCAAGGCGCCGATCAGGCGCACCAGCAGCGCAACCGGAACGTACTGCAATCTGTGGCGCATCGGGAGTGTCGGTTTGACGGTAGCACCGCGAAAAAACCAGGTCAAACCGGCGCTCGCTCGGGCAGTTTCACTCCTGATGTACAGGCGATGGTGGAGCACGCCTTTTCAGGCCTGCATAATTGCTGCTATTCATGGATCGCGCTTTAGCGCCTGAGGTAATGTTCCCTTGCCTCAGCCGCTCAAGCCGATTCACCCCCGAATCCTAACTGCACCATGAAGCGGCGCTCTACCTCACGCACCGCGTGTGAAAGCTGCTCTAGGATTGTATGCGCATAAGAAAAGCGGTGGCCGCAGCCACCGCTCTCATTCGTCACTGCTCTTAAGGATTGACCGTTCCGCTGCTCGCCGGTGTAGCCGCGACGGGCGGCGCTGTGGTCGAAGTTGGTGTTGCGGCTGGCGTAGTAGCCGGTTTTTCTTCGGTCGTTGGATCCGATGTCGCAGTCGGAACCTGAGCAGGATCTGCCGGTGACGTTGTCGCTGGCGTCTCCGCTGGGGTAGCCATAGTTGCCGGCGCCGTTATGACAGGCGGAGGTGTGACCTGCGCGCGAACCTTCGGAGTGGGAGCATATTTCTCAACCGTGTTCAGCAGAACCATGAATCCTGGCGGAGCCGGAACCTGTCCGTTGAGCAGCGAATAGAACGGTCCAGTCCTTGCCGGCATAGAAGGCGCGAGTATCGCTGTTGTCCTGACGAATGACACCGCCGCTCAATGAGACACCGAGAAACAATCCGCGCGAACGCGAATAGGTCAGCACCTGGGCGCGCAAGGTAAGGTCGGTCAGGCCTGAGCATCGCGCCCCACCGGCCCGGCCGCCGCGGAAGCATCCGCTCCCAACTTGAACTTGCTCTGCAGCAGATGCTGCATGCCGTCATCGGTGCGGATGATGAGGACGAGATCAGAAGCCTGACCGCCCGCCTGAAATCCGAAACTGCCCCCTGTCACCTTAAAGAACACCGGCGCGCTCCAGCCATGCTCCGTACGGCAGGTGGCCACGCCCTTGCCATAGTTCGCGCCGAAGATGAAACTCGCCTTCAGGCATGGAAGGAATGATCGCGATGCACTTTGCTCCGGACAAGATTCCATCGGGGATAGCCCGATCGGGAGCAGACATGATCTGGCTGAGTACGGTGCTCGCAGTCTGAACACGATCCATTTGCGCGCTTGGGTTCTGGCACCAAGCCCAGGTGGTCATCGAAAGGATCAACAACGCAGCCGCGATAATCTTCTTCATGTGCATGCTCGACTCCGATCAAGAACAACGGTGTGCTCCGACAGCTCGCGTCGGGTTGCACCCATCTTACGAGGGTTGGATGGAATATTGCGCCTGAAGAAAGGTCAAGGATGGTTACTCTTTAGTGACCTGATGCCACACCAGAAGGGAAGCGCGGTCAGTCTGACCGGTGCTTGTTTGCTCAGATGAGATGTTTGATTGCAAAAAACGAAGGGCCGGAAGAGGAGACCCTCGTAACCTCTTCCAACCCTTTCTCCCAGGTTCTGTGGTAGGTGAATGGAGTATGGAATGGGAGCGGGATTCGGTCAAGTAACGGAAGTTCATGGCAGGTAATTGTACTTTCGTAACATCCGCGGGGCAGGTAACTTTTATGCCAGGAAATTTGGGATTTGCCGCGTAACAAAAGGCTAAACCTCTCGTTCGAAGTACACGCACCATCGCTGCGCGGTTGGCGAGCGGATTACGGACGCGACGACAACAGCGAATGGGTGACAGCATGGACCGACAATGCGATCCGGTTTTGCACTCCGACCTTGCGCATGAGTTGACCGATGTGCGCTTTAACGGTGCGCTCTTCGATACCGAGCGCCTCCCCGATTTCCTTGTTAGAGCGGCCGGCAACGAGTAACTTCAGGACTTCACGCTCACGTTCGCTGATCTGGTCTTCTCCTTGCGGGAGTACCCTGCGGGGAGATGCGGTAGCGCGTTCGATGAAGGTGCAAAGCACGCGTCTGGGCGCCCACACCGAACCGCTGTGCACCATCCGGATCGCCTGTTTGAATTCCTCGGGGGTTGCATCTTCGGCGATATAACCCTTCGCCCCAGCCGCAATAGCCCGCAGAATCGCTTCATCGCTGGTATCGGTCCCGGTGACAATAATGCGTACGGCAGGGTCGCACTGCCTTGAGCGCAGACATCGCCGCATAGAATGCGGCTCCGCCACTGGAGGTCATGAGGATGACGTCATCGTCAGGAGAACTTAAGATCGACGGGATGGTGCACGCGCGTATCAGAAAGTCTTCCTCGCAGGATAAGATGGCGCGAAATCCGAGGAAGCGAAGTGGGTCACTTTCCACCACGGCGATGCGGATGGTGCGTTTACGGCGGTTTCATTCGGACGCTCAAGGTGCCCGTAGAATACCGCATGACAACCTTGGTGCATATGGAAATAGCCCAATAGTGCTATTTAGCAGCAGGGGTCACCCGAAACTTGGCGCAGCTCGCGAAGCCGGTTTTACGGGGGACTCGCACGTTTCAGGTGCTGAACGATTCTCCGACGCCACAGACGCCCTCAATTCATTACGCTAGCAAGTCCCCTGTCCCAGCTCTTCGACCCCACGCCATGAACATCCAGCCAAAGAAGAGTTCTTCAACCTCAAGCGCACCAACGCACTTCCCAAGGGTTTTCCACGGCTCATAGTCCAGTTCAGGGGTCGAAGGGAACGTGGCCTTCGAAAACAGCAGACGAAAGATTGAGTTGAACGTCCTCCCCAAGCGGCGGCGGGAGAGCTTGGCTCCGAAGGCGACAACACGCGCATTGCTTTTCAAATGCGGGGCAAGATTAGCTAACGCCGCAGGGGATGCATAGACATCAGGGGCGCCAAGCAACAACACCGCGTCGAAAGTACCTCGCAATTCGACCTTTTTCGCATCTGCAACTATCACGTCGACGTTTGTCCAGCCATTCTTTTCGACTCTTTTTTTTGCGTTTATCGCCATGTCGGGACTTATCTCTACTCCAACGACCATGCCGGATTGTGTGACAGCAGCAACCAAATAGGGGAAACTGCCACCTGGTCCGCAGCCAGCGTCAAGAACACGATCTCCTGGCTGGAGCTGCAGCCTCCGAACCGCTCGTTGACGCAGTGATTTGACCCAGAATAGATCAAAGTTCGGAAATGGACGTATTAGCGGAGCAAGGTAGCGGGCATAAGGCGCATTGAGCTCGCGATCGCTCAAAGTGTTTGCTTTCCTGGTTTCCATTCTGTTCACTCATTGACCGCATCATGCAGCGGAGCCTCGGCGCCCCTTGGCTGACTTCTTCGCTGCTACCTTTCACCTCCGACTCCCTTTGAGCCTCAGCCACACGTTGCGGCGGCTTCTTCGGCATTTGCGCCAAGCTTTCCTTAAGTGCAGCCATAAGGTCAACCACTGGAGCAAGCTTTCGGGGTTTCTCGACAGCCGTGACCTCACGCCCTTCCATGTGGGCCTTGATAAGCTCCTTGAGATTATCCTCGAAGGTATCGTGATACTTCTCGGGCTCGAACTTTCCGGCGAGCGCCTCGATCAATTGATGGGCAACCTTGACCTCGGCATCTTTCAGTTCTAACGTCGACCGGGCCGAAGCTCTCCAACTTGCGCACCTCGTCGCTGTAGTACATGGTGTGCAGCATGAGTCCACCTTCATGAGGCCGCAAAAACACCGTATATTCGCGATTGTGCATGGTGAGTTTGGCGATAGCCACGTAGCCAGTTTCCTCCATGGCCCGCGTGAGCAGTGCATAGGGCCTGCGGCCGGCTTCATCCGGCACCAGGTAATACGACGATTCAAAGTAGATGGGATCCACTTCCTTGTACTCGACAAATTCCAAGATCTCCATTGCCTTCGCCGTTTTGGGCTCGATCTTCTTGATTTCCTCCGGCTCGATGATGACGTACTCGCCTTTGCGGTACTCGTAGCCCTTAACAATCTCATTGCGTTCCACGACGCGTTCGTCATGTGGGCACCAGAGCTGTTGTTTGACCCGCGTATTGTCGTCGCGGTGCAGCATGTTGAAGGAAATGTGATTGCTGCGCGCACCGGAGAATAACTTCACCGGCATGGAGATGAGGCCAAAGGTTAAATATCCAGACCAAACGGAAGACGCCATATTCTTACCATTCCTGGGTACTGGGATTGCACCAAATCTGCGACAGCATAGTGCTGTGTCTGCCGCGTAATGTCAAGCCCTCAAGCCGTCAGAGGCTGCTTTGTTGGGATGCACTGATCCCGCTCGCTAGGACGTATTGCGCCGTGAAGCCGGCTGGCTGCGGTTGATCTCCGGCTCGTGCGATACTGGCCGAGGACGCGTGACAAGTCTCTTCCATTCAAGAGGTTTGCCTGCCGCTGTCGTGGCTATTGGGTTTGCGGTCATCGCCCGAACCCTGGGCGCCGTGACGGACGGCGGAGCGCTGATGGGCGTGCTGGTGGCGTTCGTTCTGATGCTGGCCGCCGGACTGGCTGGCTTTCTTCCCCTGGTTACGGTATTCATTATCACGGTGTTGGCTACCCGCTGGGGCTACGGGCGCAAACAGCAACTCGGGGTGGCCGAGCGTGGACGAGGGCGTACGGCGTCGCAGGTGCTCGCCAATCTTGGCGCAACCACTTTGTGCGCGCTGCCGGTCGTCTGGTTTCCGCGGATTTACTGGCGTCCTGTTGATCGGCGCAATGGCGGCGCTGGCAGAAGCCGCCGCCGATACCGCTTCCAGCGAAATCGGACAAGCCTCGGCCCGTGACCGCGTACATGATTACGGACTTCCGCGAAGCTCCTATCGGCGCCAATGGCGCAATTAGCGTGATAGGAACTTTGGCCGGATGCCTCGCGGCTTGCGTGGTGGCTTGGGTGAGCGCATTCTTCGACGTCGTAAGTTGGAACTCGACGTCTGCTGATTGCCCTGGCGGGAATCGCCGGCATGTTTCTCGACAGCATTCTGGGAGCCACGTGGGAAAACTCCGGCAAAATGGGCAATGATGCCGTCAACTTTGTGAGTACGGTGTTCGCTGCCGATCTGGCATTAATCGTAGCGATGGTGATGGAGAGAGTGGGAAGGTGAAACCGATTCTTACGGGCATTCCAGCATTGAGGTATTGTTCGTATGGGTAGTGCAGGCCTTTCCGGCGCTTCCCAGGACAGGGAAATAATCGCTTCAAAGGTGAGGTCGGACGCCCCTAAGCCACTGAAGCCGGCAATTGCGCCAGCGTTCTCACCGCGGGTCTGAGACCTGTACTACCGGAGGCCCAGAACTCTGGAATTCATCCGGTACTTGCCATGACTGCATCCTATAGATTCGCCATTCGGAGCTTACGTTGACACGACGATTCTTGCTGCTTCTACTTCCACTTGGGCTCGCTGTCCCTCTGTTTGCACAAGAATTCGATTACCTCATCCGCAATGGTCGCGTTGTGGACGGCAGCGGCAATCCCTGGATCTACGCGGACGTCGGCATCATCGACGATCGCATTGCCTTTGTCGGGCACGCCGATGCTTCTCTCGTGGCCAAGCGCACCATCGATGCCAAGGGATTGATCGTCGCCCCCGGATTCATCGACATGCTGGGGCAGTCTGAAACCAACCTGCTCATCGACAAACAGGCGGTCAGCAAGCTGACGCAAGGCATCACCACCGAGATCACCGGCGAAGGCGATTCCATCGCGCCGACGAATGAGCTGCTGAACCAGGAACATGCTGACTATTTCCAGCACTTCAACCTCACCCCCGATTGGAGGTCGCTGGAGGAATATTTTGAGCGGCTGACCAAGCAGGGAAGCGGCATCAATCTCGCGACCTATGTTGGGGCGGCGCAGGTACGCCACATGGTGATCGGCACGACTGACCGCGCTCCCACCGCCGACGAACTGCAGCAGATGGAGATCATGGTGGACGACGCCATGAGCGATGGCGCTATGGGACTGTCCAGCGCTCTCATCTATGCGCCGGGATCGTATGCCAAGACCGATGAGCTGATTGAGTTGGCGAAAGCGGCGGCGAAGAAGGGTGGTATCTATGCTTCGCACATTCGTGGTGAAGGCGACTCCGAGATGAACGCGCTGGACGAAGCGTTTCGCATTGGACGCGAAGCCGACATACCGGTGGAGATCTTTCACCTCAAAGTTGCGGGCATGCAGAATTGGGGCAAGATGCCGCAAGTGATCGCGGCAATTGAGCAGGTGCGTGCCAGTGGAGTTGATGTGACTGCCGATCAATATCCCTATGTCGGCGCGGCGACTTCGCTGGGTGCGGCCATCCCACCGCAGTATCACGAGGGTGGGACCGACGAATTTGTGAAGCGGCTGAAAAATTCTGCCATACGTCAGCAGATTCGCAAGGACCTCGACAGCGCTGGAGGTTCATTCGAAAACCTCTGGCGCGAGGTTGGAGGCGCCGACGGCGTGCTAGTAGTCTCGGTCCTCGACCCACAGCTTCGCAAGTACGAAGGCAAAACCATCTCGCAGATCGCGAAGCTGGAGAACAAAGATCCCATCGATGCCATGATCGACCTGGTGATAGCCGATCGCGACAACACGGGCGCAGTTTACTTTCTGATGAGCGAAGATGATGTCAAACTCGCCATGCGCCAGCCCTGGCTCAGCGTTGGTACCGATTATGGCGCCATCAGCCCCACCGGACCACTGGGTGAATCAAAGTCCCATCCGCGGGCCTATGGCAGCTTCGCCCGCATTCTGGGCAAGTACGTGCGCGAGGAGCACAACCTGCGGCTGGAAGAGGCGATTCGTAAATTCACTTCGCTGCCGGCGCAGCGCGAGAAGCTTGACCATCGCGGCTTGCTGCGTGTTGACTACTTCGCCGATATCACCATCTTCGATCCTGACAAAGTGCGAGACTTGGCGACCTTCGACGATCCGAACAAGCCGTCAGTCGGCTTCGAATATGTCTTCGTGAATGGCACGCTCGCCCTGGAGCACGATAAGGTCACGGGACAGCTTGGCGGACGGCCGTTGCGCGGGCCGGGATACATCATGCGCGATTACTTGCCCGAAGGTCTGCCGCCGCGTGGCAGAGTGCAGGGAGTAGTCACCGACGAAGGTGGCTGGCCGTTGCCGCGCGCTACCATCACGCTGACCGATGCCAACGGTGCTGTAGTCGGCACGGCGAATTCCAAGCGCGACGGTCACTACCAGATCGTCCCGGAGAAGCCCTGCAATAATTGCCTGCTAAAAGCCGAACGCGTTGGTTTCTCGACTCAGCAACGATCGGGAGTGGACTATAACGGCTCGAATTCGCTGTGGTTCGGATTTGCGTTGCAGAGAAGCAACTAGCAGCTAGCAATTAGCATTTAGCAATTAGCTAAATCGGATCACGGCGAGAACTCGATGGAACCAAAACTCTGTGTCCTCGGTGTCTCCGTGGTAAATGATTTTCGACTGAGCCAATGGGGTCCGGCGAGTCGAAGTGCCTGGCCCGAGCCACGGGGGGATCTGCGGTTCGTCACGCGTTGCCGCGATTTATCGCAAAGCCGCATCAATTGTGCTCCTTCCGTGTTCTGTTTATTGTAAGGCAGTTCACGAAGCGGTGGCCCACATCGGCGCATCGATATCTTACGAGCATTCGTTTCGCAATGATCAAATGGAAGACATTTGCGATAGGCTGTAGTTTGGCGCTGGCGCTGTTGTTGATTGCGCAGCACAAACCTACCATGCCGAATCCTAACATCTATCGCGCGGTTATCGACCTTACTCACAACTTGGACGACCATTCGCCGAACTGGGAGGGCACCGAACAGTCGCCGTTCCAGGCGAAGGAACTGGGTAACATCGACCGCGACGGATACTACTCACGCGTCTTCACAACGCAAGAGCATTACGGCACCCACCTTGACGCGCCCGCCCATTTCGCCAAAGGCATGTGGACGGTGGACCAGATTCCAGCCGAGAGGCTGGTGCGTCCGCTGGTGGTGCTCGACGTTCGCAACAAGGCCAGAATCGATCCCAATTATGAAATCAGCGTGCAGGACATTGCCGGCTGGGAAAGCGCGCACGGAGAAATTCCCACTGGCGCCGTGGTGATGGCCTATACCGGATGGGATGAACGCTGGAACTCGCAAAAAGAGTTTCGCAACGTGGGAGCCGATCATCTGTCGCACCACCCAGGTTTCTCCCTGGAGGCGGCGGAGTTCCTGGTGAAAACGCGCGGCGTGGTGGGGATCGGCATCGACACCATGAGCGTGGACATCGGCGAGAGCACGACGTACCCGGTACACCTGTTCACTTCGAAGCAAAGCGTTTACCATCTCGAAAACGTCGCCAACCTTGGGCTGGTCCCTCCGGCCGGGGCGACGGTGGTGGTAGCGCCCATCAAACTGGAAGGCGGCTCCGGCGGCCCGGCGCGCGTGCTTGCGCTGGTGAAGTGACGTCGCTCTTCGCGATTCGCTTCTCGCTCTTGGCCAGAGCGGTCAAGTGGTCGAGCGACTCGGGTAGAGCGGCGCTTCAGAGGCCGTTACGAAACCCACTGCTGATCCGCTACGGTGGGACAAAACATGCGCCAGCCGCAGCGCGGCGGCAGAGCTTAGCCCAGCGCTTCAGCGCTGGGAGACCGCAAGTGGGAAATCCCGAGTCCGCTTTGGCGGACGGCAGGAGTTTCGTAACGGCCCCTTCAGCGCCGCGTTTCCGCGGATCCTTCACAACCGAGTTGGCTTCAGCCAGCGGCAGTTCGACTACACCAAAACCTAAACTGGTCTAGGCGGTTGTTGGCCTGACCCGTGCGACGGCAAGCAGAGTGCCGCCATACCGGGGGAACAACTCGAACACCTTTCTTCCCAATGTGAAAAAAAAGGGGGAGTGTTGGTCCGCGGACCGGGGCTGAAAGCACGTATGCAATTCGCTGATGGAATATCCGTGCCTATTTAGCAGGGTAACAAGACTTTGCTCGTTAAAGCTCATCACGTGTTCCGCGCCTTCCCGGAACTTTCCTGCTGAATATCTGAGAAAGTTCGGGGCGCCAAACGCATTAGGGGTCGTGATGATGACTTGGGTGTTCACTGTACAGAATCTCTTGATGCCGTCCAACATGCGCCCGGGGTTAGACAGGTGCTCTATGATATCGCCTGCGATTATAACGTCGAACGTTCGTGTGATCTGCAGGTCGTCCAGCCGTTCGACATCTCCAGCGACGATGTTGGTGAATACTCCGAGCTTCCGGTATTCATCGATGACCGCAACGCTGCGGTCGATACCGACGGTCTCCGACAGTTGGGTGAGTTTCCAATGCAGGCTCTGCTTCGCTGATCTGACTCGGTCGCCGGGGGCGAGATCGGTAAAGCCGACACAACCCAGGTGCAGGACGCTGCGACCGGAGGCAAGCTTCAATATGAACTCTTCCTTAGCGACGTACATCTCAGATTGACCTCAGGCTTCCCACGAACCGCCAGCCGCAGCCTCACGTCACATGCGCCCGATACAGCATGTAGCTGAAACTCTCGCGCAGGGCGGCCATCCAGCGAGCGAAGGCACTCTTCGGTATCGAGCCGGGACGTGGAGAGATGTACACCGTCACTCCTTCGCGTGCCATCATCTGCTTCGCCCGGTAGAGGTGATAGGCATCACTAACCAGCAAGCCGCTGTGCATGTTGTTGGCGTGCATGATGACGGCGACCCGCTGGGTGGACTGGTCGGTATTGCCGCCCTGGGTTTCAGCGATAAGGTTTACATCGGGAATGCCGCGCGCCTCGAGATAGTCGCGGCCAACCTGGCCTTCGCTAAAGTGTGGATCTTTGCCCGCGCCGCCAGTAGTAATGATGACGGGAGCCAATCCGCGCTGAAAAAGGTCGTAAGCATGGTCCAGCCGTGCGCGATACACCGGGGAAGGATGGCCCACGTACTCCGCCGCGCCGAAGACCACGATCGCGTCAGCGGGACGGGCCTCATCCACGCCGCCTTCGCGCATGATCTGCCAGCTGGTGTAGAAGAGAAAAACCACCGCGACGACAACGGCGAGCCCTACGATTCGGCCAGAAAGATCAGAGTGGGGATGCGGTTCGGCTGTCGTACTTACTCCTGGCCGCCTAAAAGTTCGACAATCTGTTCTTCCGGAATGGCTCCGTGCCGCATCACGCGCCAGCTTCCATCGTCGCTGGTCAGGTCGATGATGGTGGAAGGCATGTCGCGCGGGGACTGCCCGCCATCCACGATGACGGACAGGCAATCTCCCAACTGGTCGCGTACCTGTAAGGCTGACGTGCACTCGCTTTCGCCGCTGAGGTTAGCCGAGGTGGCCGTGATCGGCAGACCTCCGGCGCGAATGATGGCAAGCGGAATCTCCGCGGCGGGTACACGCAGGGCAACATTGCCGGTATTGGCGGTCACCTTGAGCGGCAGTTTAGGGTCGGCTTTGACAATGATGGTCAGCGGTCCCGGCCAGAAGCGGCGGGCCAGCAAGTAGAAAATTTCCGGCACCGGCCATGCCAGTTCGGCGGCCTGGTCCACCGATTCGATCAACAGCGAAAGTGGTTTGTGCCGGGAACGCGACTTGATCTCGTAGACCCGGTCAACCGCATGCAGGTTAAAAGGATCCGCAGCTAGGCCGTAAAACGTGTCGGTTGGCATGCCCAACACCTCGCCAGCGCGGATCTTCTCGGCAACGTACGATACCAGCGACGATTCCGGCTCCTGACTGCTGATCTTTACGATTTCGGGACGCACCCAGGCCTCTTTTTCGCTAACTGGAGCTGATGGAGCGAAAACGTAACATATCGCCCCTTGCAAGGACAACTGAGCAGATTATACGTTGCTGCCACGGTAAGTCGTGATAGCCGGTGTAGGATAGACGCCGGTTCTAAGCGGCATGGCCAACCCCCTCAAGATGGAAGATCGTTTACGCCGCATTTACAGCGGCCAGAATGCGCGCGTCAAAGAATTGCGGCGCGGGTTCGCCGAAGCGGCGCCCAATGCTGAGGGCGAAGTTGCCGTTGAAGGGATGCACATTGTCGAAGAGGCGATTCGCAGCGGACTTCGGCTTACCACCGTCTTCTTCAGCGAGTCCGCCAAAGAACGTGTGCACAAGCTGCTGCCGCAGTTGTCGTCGCACGTCGAGACGCTGCTGCTGCCGGATGAAGTTTTCGCCAGTGCCGCACCCAGTGAAACGCCGCAAGGCGTGGCTGCTCTGATCCGTGCGAAAATGTTTGCGTTTGAAGATGTGTTCACGCGTGCGCCTGCGTTGCTGGTGGCGATCGCCGGCCTGCAGGACCCGGGCAATCTCGGCACGATTGCGCGCTCGGCCGAAGCGTTTGGCGTTACCGGCCTGTTGCTCGGCGAGCGCACAGTCAGCCCTTGGAATTGGAAGGCGGTGCGCGCTTCTGCAGGCTCGTTGTTCCGATTACCAGCGGTGAAAGTCGAATTGGTGCGGGCTTTGTCCGAGATCAGGTCGCGCAACATCCGCGTGCTGGCGGCCTCTTCTCATAAGGGTACGGCGATCGCTGAAGTGGATCTACGCGCGCCCATAGCTGTTATTGTCGGCAGCGAGGGTGCAGGTGTTCCTAAGGACGTACTGGCACAAGCCGACGAGGTGGTTGCGGTCCCGCACTCGCCGCGGGTGGAATCGCTGAACGCGGGCATAGCCGCGTCCATCGTGCTGTATGAGGCGGCGCGGCAAAGGAGATGACCTTTTTCACCACGGAGGTCACGGAAAGCACGGAGAAAGAAAGGGTAGAATCGTCTATTCCGCTTTAGAATTGAGGTATGTCGTGGACTGTTGCGCAGATCGCGAGTCAGAAGTTCTTGAGCAAAGCCATCTACTTCATTCGGAAATAACAGGACAGATCATTGCGGCGGCAGTAGAAGTGCATCGGGAGTTGGATCCGGGCCTTCTGGAATCGGCCTATCAGGCTTGCCTTTGTCACGAACTTGCACGGCGGCGCATAGATTTCCGAACTGAGGTCGCACTGCCCATTGACTATAAGGGCATTCACCTGGATTGTGGTTACAGGATGGATCTGGTAGTCGCCGGGAAGATCGCTGTCGAACTCAAATCCATTGACAAGATACTCCCGATTCATCAGGCCCAGCTTCTCACGTATCTGCGGTTGAGCGGTATGCGAGTTGGCCTCTTGGTTAACTTCAACGTCCCAATACTACGGCATGGAATCATTCGAAGAATTCTTTGAATTCTCCGTGCTCTCCGTGTCCTCCGTGGTGAAACAAGTTGTCGTGAATCTGTTCCAGCAAATCCCGCACGACGATGCTGTTGACAAATCGCGGCCGCTCGCCGATCGCATGCGTCCCCGCAGCTTGGATGAGTTTGTCGGGCAGGAGCACATTCTTGCGCCGGGCAAGCCGCTGAGGGTGCAGATCGAGCGCGACGACACCGGCTCGCTGCTCTTTTGGGGTCCTCCCGGTGTCGGCAAAACGACGCTCGCTAAGATCATTGCGCGCATGACCCATGCCGATTTCGTGGAATTTTCCGCGGTGCTTACTGGCATCAAAGAAATCAAGCAGGTGATGGCTGACGCGGAACGAGCACGCCAGTACGGAACGCGAACCATCGTCTTCGTGGACGAAGTCCACCGCTTCAATAAAGCGCAGCAGGACGCTTTTCTTCCGTACGTCGAAAAGGGCAGCATTCGCCTGATCGGCGCGACCACCGAGAACCCGTCGTTTGAAGTGATTTCGGCGCTGCTGTCCCGTTGCCGCGTTTACGTGCTGAAGCCGTTGACCGAGGAGCAGATCGTGCTCCTGCTGCGGCGTGCGCTCGAAGATACTGAACGCGGCTTGGGCGAAGCGCATTTTGAGGCGGACGACGACGTCTTGCGCAAGATTGCGGCTTACTCCAGCGGAGACGCTCGCAGCGCCTACAACGTTCTGGAAGTTGCAGCCACGCTGGCGACCGAACAGCAGAAAGACGGCGCGCGTCCTCGCATTACCGACGCTATCGTCACCGATGCACTGCAAAAGCGCGTGTTGATGTACGACAAGGCCGGCGAAGAGCATTACAACCTGATTTCCGCGCTGCACAAGAGTGTGCGTAATAGCGATCCCGATGCGGCGCTCTATTGGCTGGCGCGCATGCTGGAAGCTGGCGAAGACCGGCTGTATGTGGCCAGGCGTGTAGTGCGGATGGCGGTTGAAGACATCGGGCTCGCCGATCCTAATGCGCTTAGCGTAACTCTGGCTGCCCGCGATGCCTTCGACTTCCTCGGTATTCCGGAGGGCGATTTGGCGCTGGCGCAGGCGGTTGTGTATCTCTGTGCCGCTCCGAAGTCGAACGCGGTATATATGGCTTACGCGGCAGTGCAGGACGATGTCGAGCGTACCGCGCAAGAACCGGTTCCGCTGCATTTGCGTAACGCGCCCACTGGATTGATGAAGGCGCTGGATTACGGCAAGGGATATCAGTACGCGCACGATCTGGAATCGAAAGTCGCCGACATGCAGTGCCTGCCCGACAATTTGAAAAATCGCGTGTACTATCATCCCACCGAGGAAGGCCTGGAGAAGCGCATCAAGGCGAGGCTGGAGGAGATCAGAAAGGCAAGGGCGAAAGGCTAGTTCGCCACGCAGGCACGATGACATCGGTTGCAACCGTAGAAGGCGCAGGTTGATTTGGTTTACCTATTCCCGGCCTACTTTCCTGTCCTCCTCGTTCTCTTCGGTCCAGAAGCGATGTCCGGTGCGGCGAATGAAAACGTCTTCCAGGCTCGGCTTGTGCACGGAGACGCCCTCAATCTCGCCGGGGAATGTCTCGACCACATCGGTAACGAAGCGGTGTCCGTTCTCGATCTCCAGCCGCACTCGATGATCAAGCACGGTGGGATGCAAGCCGAAGCGCTGCTCAATGCGCTGCGCCAGCGAGTCGGGTTCCTCTGAGTCAAGCAGGATGACGTCGCCACCAATCTCGCTCTTCAATTCCGCGGGCGTGCCAAAAGCCACCACGCTGCCATTGGCGTAAATTGCCAGGCGATCGCAGCGCTCGGCTTCTTCCATCAGGTGAGTGGTCACCAGTACGGTCACCCGCTCTTCGTCTCGCAGCGTGTGCAGGTACTGCCACAAATCGCGGCGTGCGCCCGGGTCGAGACCGGTCGTAGGTTCGTCCAGCAGCAACACCGAGGGATGATGCAGCAGCCCCTTGGCGAGTTCGAGCCGCCGCTGCATGCCTCCGGAAAAGGTCTCCGCTTTTTCCTTGGCGCGGTCGGCAAGCCCAACCCGGCCCAGCATTTCACTGACGCGCTTCTTGAGCGCGGCGCCGCGCAAGCCGTACACGTGGCCGACCAGCATCAAGTTCTCTTCCGCTGTCAGCTTGATGTCAATGCTCTTCTCCTGGAAGACAACGCCGATGCAGCGGCGCACCTGAGCGGGCTCGCGCGCCACGTCGTGGCCCATAATTAGGGCGCGTCCGCCCGAGGGCACCATGAGGGTCGAGAGGATACGGAACGTCGTGGTCTTGCCGCTGCCGTTAGGGCCAAGCAGCCCGAAGATCTCGGCGGGACGCACGTCGAAGGAAACGCCGGCCAGCGCCACGCGATCTCCGTACTGGTGGTGGAGGTCCTGAAGTTGGATCACCGCCGCCGCAGTGTCGCCAGAGCTTGTCGCCATCGGCTGATTGATCGTTTCAGAAGTTGCCATGTAGAAAGCCAAAGATGATTGTATTACGCGCGGGAGAGTCCTTGCGAAGTCGCGCTGCAGCCGACCTGGAGGAATCTGCGGTTCTCGTCTGGTCAGCTCTGTCATCTCGCTTCCTTGCGTGCTCCCCAACTGGCTACTGGCCAACTATCCACTATCCACTATCCACTATCCACTAATCACTATCCGCTGCTTGATCTCTCCTGACGGCGCGTTGGACGGCCGCTTTCTCTCCGGCTGTGCGGGGCGCCCGTTCTAGCCTGCTTTCGGCTAGGGCGGAGTGTTTTCGTACGAACCCTCATGCACTCTCCTCTTTTTCTACAGTCACGTTGGGGGGTGCCCCGTTCTAGCCCTCGTTTGGCTAGGGCGGGGCCTTTCCGACGCTGCACTACTCGCATCCATCAACCTCAGGTTGGCCGCCGCGCCGTGCAAAGCCGACAGAATCATCCTCGCCCGCCACTCCTCCATCCGATGTTGCGACACGCCGTAGACGAACTGCATGAACCCAATCTGCACCGCGGCCGCGTCCTCGAGATACGGAAACTCGAACGCGGAGTAAGGGTCATTCTCATTACGGCCCGGATTGTCCAGGAAGACGAACAGGTTGTTCTTGGGTACGGTCTTGCGCACCTTCGAGTGGTAATAGCAAAACTTGTCATCGCGCAAGGCGGGCGAGCCGCAGCCCGCCCCGCTCGGCTTGATGTGCTCGCAGATTGCCAGCGAGAATTCAGCCTCGTCGCCAGTCGAAAGACTTGGCGTTTCTTGGCCGCCAGCCGGACTCTCCGGCGTGACATCCTCAATCGATGTGACATTCGTGAGTACTACCCCCTCCCCAGTAAAGTATTTATTATGAATACTTTGCCTGCAAAGTACTGAACCGGCTAGAGTTACTATCATCCATAAGTTTCCTGTTTTGAATACCTTAAGCGGATCCATGCAAAGTATTGATTCCCGGCGGTTTGCAGGCAAAGTATTGCGGAATAAGGACTTGCATGATTGACTCCTCGCAACAAGCAATTGGCAGGGCGGCGGCAATGGTTGCCTTTCTAGCCCCAAACCCCTAGCCCCTAGTCCCTGCCTTCCCTGCCTTTCCACAGACACAAATGGGCAGGAGCGCCGGGCGCGGCGGTTCCTGCCCTACACTGAAAGTATGTTTCTGCCCGCCACTGCGGTCAACTTACGAAAGTAACAATTGGCGCTCCTATTTTGCGTTCAATCCCGGAACGGGAATTCTCCTCCGTATCGTGGGAACGATTTCGACGAACCGCAGCATGAGCACCTTTCCATGCGGTTGTCATCCTGAGCGGAGCCGTGCCGACCTCACGTTTGTCATCCTGAGCGGAGGCGTGCCGACTTTGCACGCCGGAGTCGAAGGACCCCTATAGCAGAACGAAGCTGTAGGTAATCACTAACCACTGCTCCACCTGGCTTCAGTCCCGCCCAGCGGGCGCGAAAGATAATAGCTCACCGTTTCAACGGTGGGCGAAAGGAAAAAGTGAGACAAGCCCCCGGCGACGGCACAAGGTTCTACCTGGAATTTGCGACTCCACCGCTACCTCCCAACCAGCTGCTGAAATAACGCTCGAACCTGAGGCCAATTGACAAGAAGCCCGATGACCGCAGCGATCGTCGCAACAGCAGCTAGAAACAACACTTGCCACTGCAAACGATACATGACAGACACGTTACGGCGAGCTATGTAGTTTGCGAACGTGTTGGCAACCAGTTCAAGATGTTTGCGAACACGGTCGAGATGAAAAGTCAGCGACTGCTCGAAAGCATCGGCGAGGCTGTACGGTGCTTCATCTCGCAAGGGTGGGCGTTTCAGGTCAGCTACCAGCTGAAGCTCATTCTTCAACCATGACCTTGCGTCATCAAGTTCCATAACCAAGCGCAAAAGGAACATCGCTTCCATTTGCACGCGGTTGTTCAGCTTCATTTCTGCCCGCAGGCGGGGCTCGAAAAAGCCTTCTCGCGTCAACGTGCGATATACACACATTCGGAAATCCTCCACTTTCTCAGCTACTCGGGAGATTGCTTCCAGAAAGCAGATGTACGGAAGAACGGAATCTAATGTATCCCGTTGGGCCTCGAAGCCTTGAAGTGTAGTTGGGTCCGTCGCGGGACGCTGCGAAAATAGCTGCACGAGCCTGTAGGGGACGGCTGGCCGGTCGTCCCGATGTTCAGCCCATGCGAACATCAGATCACGTCCGAAGTAACTTTGAAAATGCGCCGTTCGCGACTGCAGAACTATTGATTCCATCCAGCGCCGCATGGCTTGCAACCGTTTCGATGTCTCTTCCTCATTATCGGGAAGACCAATCACGCTGAACACGTCAATACACGGAAGGCGACCTGTCGCGCGTTCAGAGCGGCGAAAGAAGCCGCTCAAATACTTAGCGACGACAGTTTCGACCCTCGAATGAAGCCCCGTTTGCCACTCAAGAATTGCGCCTTCCATCGCCCATTCAGCAGGAGATTCCGACCGACCCGAGCCGTATTTGCTCCAAGGTCTCCAGCTATGGAAACGGGTTTCGGGCAGATATCTGCAATCGTGAAGGCGTTTGAGTTTTTTGGTAGCGGCGTCGGACAGATGCACGTCAAACGCCACTACGACCGCGGACGGTAGGACTTTATGTGCGCTAACACCGATATTCCGAACTTCGTCCGGCAACTCGGGAAGAACTCTACTTTGCAGGCTCCCAAGCCAGGACTTCTCCCTGCACAGCGTCCCGATGTTTGACCAACCACCCTCAAAGAGGTCGGGCATGAGAGTTCCGAATCTGTCTATCTCATCCTGTCCATATCTCGTCGTTGGGAACAGCTTCCGCAGCCCGGAAATGAGCTTCGTGTACTCCTCAGCGGGAAACAGTTCCAGAAGACGAAATCCCAAATACTCGGCATCAGCGCCCGATGGAGGGCGCGTTTCGGCATAAAGCTTCTCAGCGCACTTTCTCTGATGTTGACGGATGGACTGTAGGCTCGCTACAAATCCGCCATGAAATGAAGGAAGGCTTTCCGCGAAATTCAGGTAGCGATTGGTTATGGATTTCTGCCAACGTTCGCTCAGTCTCCTGAGTTCATCCCGCAATCTGGTGGTGCCTCAATTTCTGGCGTGTGGCCGGATGCCCCATCCTAGCACTCCCAATGCGCCCAGGGTGCCCCGTTCGAGCTTTCGTTTCCCTAGCGGGGCAGTTCATGGGTTCTTCATCCTTACCCTGCAAGAATTTTCTCACTCGCTCTCCTACGTTCACGCTCGCATTCCGCGTTGACTGGGCGGAGACGGTCGCATAGAGTGTGGCCTTCGCAGATCATCGGGTGGCATCCCGGAAGCAAGCGAGGTCACGCGGCCATGGCGAACCCTGAACATCTCGAAATCCTCAAGCAAGGCGTCGAGCAATGGAATCAGTGGAGGAAAGAGCACCCGAAAGTGCGCCCGGACCTCAGCGGAGCCGACCTTGAAAAGGCGTATCTCCGGGGAGTGGATCTTAACTGGGTGAGATTTGACGAATCCATCCTTAGGGCGGATCTTAGCGGGGCGAAGCTTAGAGGAGCGGACCTCGGCGGGGCGCACCTTTGGAAGGCAAACCTCATCAAGGCGCACCTCAGCAAAGCAAATCTTAGACAGGCGAACCTCAGAGGTGCCCGCCTCACGGAGGCGGACCTGCGCGAGGCGGGCCTCGCAGGAGCAAACTTGATCAAGGCAAACCTCAAAAGGGCGCACCTCTGGAAGACGAACCTCAGCGGAGCGGAGCTCAGAGAAGCGAAACTCAACGAGGCTCACCTTTGGAGGGCAAACCTCGTGACGTCCGATCTCGGGGGGGCGAACCTCCGCGGGGCGGACCTGCGCGAGGCGGCCCTCGGCGGGACGAACCTCCGCGGGGCGAACCTCAACGGGGCGGATTTCACCGCGGCTCGGGCAGAGGCGACAATCTTCGCTGATCTCGATCTGAGCGTGGCCAAGGGTCTCGAATCCGTCATCCACTTCGGCCCTTCCACCGTCGGCATCGATACCATCTACAAATCGCACGGCAAGATTCCCGAAATATTTCTGCGCGGCTGCGGCGTTCCCGACGAGTTCATCGCCTACGTCGGCTCGATGGTGGGGCGTCCCATCGAGTTCTACTCCTGCTTCATCAGCTATTCGACCAGGGACCAGGAGTTTGCCGATCGACTGCATGCTGACCTGCAAACCAGAGGGGTGCGATGCTGGTTCGCGCCCGAGGAAATAAAGGGAGGCCGCAAGCTGCACGAGCAAATCGACGAGGCCATTCGCCTACACGACAAGCTGCTGCTGATCCTCTCCGAGCACAGCATGAGCAGCAACTGGGTCAAAACCGAAATTGCCAATGCGCAGGAACGGGAGAAGCGCGAAGGCAAGCAGTTATTGTTTCCCATCACGCTGGTCCCGTTTGAGGCGATCAAGCAATGGAAATTGTTCGATGCCGACATCGGCATGGACTCGGCCCGCGAGATCCGCGAGTACTTCATCCCCGACTTCAGCAACTGGAAAGATCACGATTCCTATCAGACGGCCTTTCAGCGGCTGGTGAAGGACTTGAAGGCAGGGGCTAGTGGCTAAAGCGTTTCTCGTTTTAAGCGTATCGGCTTTCGGTGGTAGAGCAGGCCTTTAGGACTGCGTCGACGGCGGCGGAAAAAGCATTAGGGCGCTGGGCTCTATGAGCTCACTGCCCTAACCGGCGCAATCGCGCAGTCGGCGAAACGCGGGCCTGAAGGCGCGCTTTACCCGGATACAGCAAAAACAAAAACTGACGTGGCTCTTGGCAGACGGCTGATAGCTGACGGCTGACACTAGGAACCGCAGGTCCCTCCACTCGGGCTGAAGCCCTCAGTCGGGATGACAATCAGAAGAGGAATAGCCGACTTCTTATCTCACCGACGCTTTTCCTGCGACCGACACCGGAACCTGCTCCACGATCTCGATGCCGAAGCCTTCCAAGCCGGCGACTTTGCGCGGATGGTTGGTGAGCAGACGAATGCGCTTGAGGTTCAAGTCCGACAGAATTTGCGCCCCGATGCCGATCTCGCGCTGGGTGCGCCGCTGGTTTTCGGGCAGCGTGGCCAGTTGCTGCTCGTGGTGGAACTGGATGGTCATGCGGTCGCCGAGACGCTCCACCGAATATCCTTTCGAGGTCGAATGGAGGTAGATTAGCGCGCCGCGGCCTTCTTTGGCGATGCGACGCATGGCGGCATCGATGACGTCGCGACATCCGCACCAGTTTGCTCCGAAGACGTCGCCAACCAGGCAGTGCGAATGCATGCGCACCAGCACTGGCTCATCGCCCGCATTCTCCACGTCGCCCTTGACCATGGCGATGTGCGAGTCGCCGGTGATCTCCGATTCGTAAGCGATCATGCGAAACTCGCCGTACGCGGTGGGCACAATCGACTCGGCCAGCCGCCGCACATAGCGCTCGTGCGCCATGCGGTAGCGGATCAGCTCCGCGACGGTGAGTATCTTCATGTCGTGGCGGCGGCAGAATTCGGTCAGCTCCGGAACGCGAGCCATGGTGCCGTCGTCGCTCATGATCTCGCAAATCACGCCGGCCGGAACCAATCCTGCCAAGCGAGCCAGATCGACCGAGGCTTCCGTCTGGCCGGCGCGAACCAGCACGCCGCCTTTGCGCGCGCGAAGAGGAAAGACGTGACCGGGACGCGCGAGATCGTTGGGACGGGTTGCGGGATCGATCGCAACGCGGATGGTCTGCGAACGATCGTAAGCCGAGATGCCGGTGGTGACGCCGTCCTTGGCATCGATGGACTCGGTGAACGCGGTGCCAAAGTTGGAGGTGTTCTCGGCGGACATCTGGCCGAGACGAAGGTAGTCGAGGCGCTCCTCCGTCATGGCCAGGCAGACCAGGCCGCGCCCGTACTTCGCCATGAAGTTGATGGCTTCCGGTGTGATCTTCTCGGCAGCCATGGTGAGGTCGCCTTCGTTTTCGCGGTCTTCGTCGTCGATTACCACGATCATGCGGCCGGCGCGGATGTCCTCTAGCGCGGTCTCGACGTCGCAAAATGGGGAATGAATGGACACGATAGCTCGATTCAGATTTTAGCAGGGAAGGAAGCCGGCATTCGCTATTCGCCTTTCTCCCTGCAATAAAGGGGCCGATTGGGGGATAGGCCGATTTCGAAAGCTGCTCCCTCGACTCGGACAAAGGTCCTTGCTCGAGATGGCAGGGACGTCCGTACCTCGCTTGTTATTCCCGTATGGGCCGCGCAAGCCCATACTCATCTCGTGCAGAGTGCCGATCGCAATCTTCGGCTGCTGAACTCCTTCCTCGACTACCTGAAGGTGGAGAAGGGACTTGCGCCGCTGACCGTGGCGGCCTATCGTTCCGACCTTGATCAGTATTCCGAGTTCCTCTTGAAGCGCAAACGCGCACTGCGCGAAGCGCGGCGGCAGGATGTGCGCGACTTCCTCAATGCGCTGCTGTCGAATGGCGTTGACGGACGCAGCGTGGCGCGCAAGCTTTCGGCGCTGCGGCATTTCTACAAGTACCTGCTGCTCGACCGGTACATCACCGCCGATCCGACGCTGAACATCGATTCGCCGCGGCAATGGAAGGTGCTGCCGAAATCGCTGGCGACCGATGAAGTAGAGAGCGTGCTGCAAGGGCCTCCGCGAGCCAAGGATGATCGCCTGTCGCAAGCACTTACGAGCCGCGATCGCGCGATGCTGGAAGTTTTCTACGCCGGCGCGTTGCGCGTTTCCGAGGTCATCAACCTGAAGCTCGAAGACCTGAAGCTGGAGCTGGGCTATGTTCTGGTGCGGGGCAAAGGTGACAAGGAACGCATAGTCCCGCTGGGACAAGCTGCTCAGCAAGGATTGCAGCAATATTTGCAGCATTCCCGCCCCGTATTGGCGGTGGAGAAGTCAACGCCATTTCTCTTCATCGCGCGCGGGGCGAGCCCGATCACGCGGCAGCGGGTATGGCAGGTGGTGAATGATGCGTCGGCGCAATCGGCGCGCCACGCCAGCCCGCACATGCTGCGCCATAGTTGCGCCACCCACATGGTGGAGAATGGCGCTGATCTGCGTACGGTGCAGACCATTCTCGGCCACGCCGACATTTCGACAACGCAGGTTTATACACATCTGGCGTTGGACCGGCTGAATAAGGTTTACAAGGAGCATCATCCGCGAGGCAAGCGGGGAGCGGGTTCTTTACCGCCTAAGGTGGGTTCGGGATGACAAGGAGGGAGAGGTTTAGTCGGCGCCATAAAGGGAGGGACAACCGGTTTGATGGATGGAGTTAGGGTAGAGCAGACCTTTAGGTCCGCGCCGAAATCCTTTACTTTTGTCATCCCGAGCGAGCTGCAGCTCGCGAGAGGTCTGCTGTTTGGTTTTTTTTGCGGCCCGTAAACATGCGCCCCTTCACAGCACAATGACAAAGCGGGGAGCCACCATCGTCGAGAAAGCTGTGGCGCAATTCATTCGTGCGCTGCAGGAGCGTAATGCTTCGGCGCACACCATCAAGGCCTATCGCACCGACCTTGCCCAGTTTGCCGGATACGTGGGCCCGCAGAGCTGGGGCGACATTGACCATGTGCTGATTCGCGGCTATCTCTCAAGCCTCTACGAGCGCGGGCTCAGTAAAACTTCGGTAGCGCGCGCCTTGGCGGCATTGCGGTCGCTGTACAAGTGGCTGGCACGGGAGGGCGAGGTCGAGCAGAATCCAGCGGCACTGGTGGCTACGCCGAGGCTGCCAAAAAAACTGCCGCGCGTGCCGACCATCGAGGAGGTGAACACGGTCCTGGATTCGGCCATGCCCGAGTGTTCGGCGTTCACGGAACGCGATCAGGCGATCCTGGAATTGCTCTACGGCTGCGGCATCCGCAACTCGGAACTCATCGGCATCAACGTTGACGATATCCGGTGGTCCAACGAACTTCTTCTGGTGCGAGGCAAGGGCCGCAAGGAGCGATTTGTTCCTTTCGGTGACTCGGCGAAGGCGGCGGTGCAAGCCTATCTACCCGCGCGCCAGCGGGTGCTCGGTGAAACCCAGCGCACGACCGAGCGAGCGCTGCTGATCAACCTTCGCGGCACACGGCTAACCACGCGGAGCGTGGGCCGCATCGTGAAGCAGATCGCGGTGGCGCGCGGACTCTCGCCCGACGTACATCCGCACACCCTGCGCCATGCCTTCGGCACTCACATGCTGGAGGAAGGCGCCGACCTGCGCGCCATCCAGGAGATGCTCGGCCACGAGCGTCTCTCGACCACCCAGCGCTACACGCAGCTCACCGTCAAACACGTGATGGAGGTTTACGACAGGACGCACCCGCACGCGAAGGGGGAGCGGGGGTAGCGCCTCAGTTTGGATTGGTAAATATTTGGTAGAGCCCTGTCGAGTGGGTACGTTACAAACTACTCTCTGTCTCTGAGGATTGCGGCCATGAGGCGAGGGCTGCGCCGTCCATGCATCACCGCAATAACCCACAGAGGCTTTTCTTCCGGCGCGTAAGCTATCAGGTAGTCACGCACCAAAACGAATCGCAAGGGGCGTGTTGTAAGGTCGGGGCGTTTGTGGCCCTGATTGGGAAAAGGCACCAGTGCGTCGATGCCAGCCAAAATATCTGCAATCACTTTGTCGGCGGCGTCGAGGTTTTCCCAGCGAATGAATTCCCAAATCTCGTCAAGGTCAGAACGGGCTTGAGGGTGAAGATCATACGCAATCATGAACCGGGCGGCGTCCGGCGAGCAGCGTCGCTCTTTTCGCGGAAGTGGGCAATAACATCGCCACGGGAAATGGGCTTCACCCTGCCGCTTTTCAGGTCGTCATAGCGGCTGTCCAGCATCTCCCGCGCTTGGATCACTTCGTCAAGGTATCCCGCCATTGCGTCCTCAACGAGGTCGTCAGTCCCACGTCCGCTCTGCGTGGAGAGGTCTTTGAGTTTCTGTTCCGTCTCGGGGGTGAAATGTACTTCCATGCGCTTTAGGGTACGGAAAAACCTCGCTCGTCGCAAGTTGCAGGGGCCTATTATTCAACATTGCAGATGCCTGTCTTCAAAACGCAAACTAGAGCAATTTCAGAGTAGTACCGCAGGCTGTGCCTGAGAGCCGTGCCGTCCCTACGGGACCCGGACTTATTTCCACTGCGCTGGAGGAAGGCGCCAACCTGCGTGCCATCCGGGAGATGTTCGGCCGTGAGCGCCTCTCGACTACCCAGCGTTACACGCAGCTCACCGTCAAACACGTGATGGAGGTTTACGACCGGACCCATCCGCATGCGAAGGGGGAGCGGGGAGGGTGAAGATTCACAGCGAGTTGTTTATCTAAAGGGGATTTCGATCTCAACATAACTGCCGGGCGTCGCGGTATTCACGGTAGAGGCTATTTTGCGGGTGTGACGCTGCACGATGCGCCATTGAGAATTGCCAAGCACCACAATGGCAATGGCGCGGCCCCTCAAATTCTGCTGCGTCACCATGTTCTTGTCTGTGGTAATCAGAACCTGGAAGCCTGCGTCCTCGGCGGCTTTGAGCAACTCACTGTTGACCAATCTGTCCCAACCGGCGTCCTTGGCTTTTGTGACAGTGTGACCTGTGAGAAACCGAATGAGCGGCGCAGGCGTGCCGTGGTCAAACAGAATGCGCATCGACCTGCGTCACCAAACGGCTTTCATGAGAGGGCAGTTTCGGCGGGTCGAGGCTGCGGGCCGCAAACTCCAGCACCGCTACGATTTGTTCTCGGGTTAGGTCGAACCAATCGATGATCTCATCGATGGTCGCCCCGGATTCAAAGTTCTCGAAAACGGTAGAAACCGGCATACGGGTGTCCTTAAACACCCATGCGCCGCTGAGTCTTCCCGGCACGCTTTCAACGGCGGGACATTGGGACCAATCGAGAGTTGCCATGTACTTACCCTACTTGCTTTCTACCACGGTTCGGCGGCGGCGTCACCTGCTTTAGCGTAAGGAAAAACCTCGCTCGTCGCAAGTTGCAGGATGGACCCATTTCGCAAGGTCGCTGCTGCTTATTCCTCAAGACACAAACTTAGACACAATCCTCTCCCGCACCGTTCCCGTTCCGCAGTCTCACACCGTATAATCGAGTTTTCCCCTTCCATGAGTTACCAGGTTCTGGCGCGCAAATACCGTCCACAAAAGTTCTCCGAGGTGATCGGGCAGGAGCATGTCACCCGCACGCTGAAGAATGCCATCGAGCAGGAACGCATTGCGCACGGCTACATCTTCAGCGGACACCGCGGCATCGGCAAGACGACCATCGCGCGCATTTTGGCGATGGCGCTGAATTGCCGGTCGCAGGACCATCCCGTGCCCGAGCCCTGCGGAGTTTGCGATTCGTGCGTCGAGATCCGCGCCGGCAACTCGGTGGACGTGATTGAGATCGATGCGGCAACCAACCGCGGCATCGACGAGATTCGCGAGTTGCGCGAGGCCGCGCGTTATCGTCCGGCGCGCGACCGCTTCAAGATTTACATTCTCGACGAGGCGCACCAGATCACCGACGCCGCCTTCAATGCGCTGCTGAAGACCCTGGAAGAGCCGCCCGGCCACATCATCTTCATGATGGCGACGACCCAGCCGGAAGACATTCCGCAGACCATCCGCTCGCGCTGCCAGCACTTCAGCTTTCACGCCGTGCGCTTTGACGACATCGTGCAGCAACTGCGCGACATCGCCAAGCAGGAGGACATTGCCTACGACGACAACGCGCTGGCCATGCTGGCCGAGGTGGGCGACGGCTCCATGCGCGACGCGCTCAGCATCATGGACCAGGCCATCGCTTGTTGTGGCACCACGCTGAGTGGCGATGTGGTGCGCGGGCTGGTGGGAACGGTTTCCTCAGATGTACTGGAAGACGTGATGGACGCGGTTGCGCGTAATTCCAGCGCGGACGTGTTGCGGGCCATCGATCGACTGCTGGTGGAAGGACAAAGCGCGCAGCACTTTGCGCGGCAGATGTTGCGCTTCCTGCGCAACGTGATGGTGGCCAAAGTTGCGGGGAGCGATTCGCCGCTGCTGCAGATTTCGTCGGATGAGCGTGCCCGGGTGGCGCGCGTGGCGGAACGCTTCAGCGAGGAAGACCTGACGCGCTTCATGCAGATCATGCTGCGTACGCACAGCGATCTGGGCTACAAGCAGGAGCAGCGCTTCCATCTGGAGTTGGGATTGCTGAAGTTGGTGCATGCCCAGCGTCTGTTGCCGTTGGAGGAATTGCTGAGCGGAGAAGCAGGGAAGACGGGCGCGCCAGGAACGCCGGCGCGGTCGGGAGGCGCAAGCTCGCGTCCGGCGGCTTCTGCGGCGGTGCGGCCGAGCGTGACCTCGCGCACGACCCGCGAGTTGGAACCGCAGTCGTCGGGGGTGCCCGCAGCGTCGCCGTTCACGCGGCCTTCGCCGTTCGAAGCAGATCGCAAGCGCAAGAGTGAGCCGAAAGCGGATGCACAGACGGACTTCGCCAAGCAGGTAGCCGCCGCTCCTGTTTCACGGCCGGGTGTCCAGGCAGAGACGCAGATCTCAGGCGGAGATTTGTCCAGCGCGGTAGATACCGGAGTGGCCGCTGCAGTCGCTCTCGAACCCGAGCCTGCTCTGGACTCAAAAAGCAATGAGATCTCGGTCGAGGCGGTGCGCAAAGCAGTGTTAACTGCCCTGGAAGACGCGGGACAACAGATGTTGGCGCACAACCTGGAAGAAGGGGAATGGTCGATCCGGGGCATCGAGGTTGGCGTCACTGTCGCGATCTCACAAGTGCTCATTGATGTGGCGTTGGGGCCGGAACCGAAGCGCGTGATTCAAGCAGCGCTGAGCGAGGCGACGGGCAGGCAGCTTAGGTTCAAGATGGTGAGCGGCAGTACACATGTCGCGTCGAAGACGGCAGAGACGCCGCGTCCGGCCAACGGAGCGGGCGCGCGCAGCCGGGCAGCGGCCGATCCCATAGTGCAGCGCATGCAGGAAAAGTTTGGCGCGGAGATTCGCACGGTGATCGACCACAAAGATCGTGGCTGAGATTGGGAGAGTTCATGGGCGGATTCAATTTGCAGGAAATGCTGGCGCAGGCGCGGCAGCAGGCGGAGAAGCTGCAAGAAAAAATGCAGCAGGTCACCATTGAGGCGTCGTCAGGCGGCGGAAGCGTGACCGTAAAGATGACCGGTCAGAAGCAGTTGCTGAGTGTCGTCATCGAACCCGAGGTCGTGAAGTCCGGCGACATCGAGATGCTGCAGGATCTGGTGACGGCCGCGGTCAACGAGGCGTCGCGCAAAGTGGATGAGGCGCTGAAATCCAGCCTGGGCGGCATGTTCGGTGGGATGGGGCTGCCGGGGATGTGAGTTGTAGGGATACGGGTGTCTTTGAAGCATAGGTAATTTGGAGTGTCATCCCGAGCGACGAGGGCAGCGAGGAGTCGAGGGACCCCTATGCGCGCCAGCAATCCCAAACCTGTTGCTGTATCGACCAGACACGTGGTGAGGTTATCGAAGTGAGGGTCCTTCGACTCGCTGCGTTCGCGCAGGATGAGTGTTTCAAATTAATGTGGGTGTGGAATTGGTGGTTCGCGTGTGGAATTGTCATTACGAGGGCAGCGAGGAATCTGCTTTTTGTTCATATAGGGAACGACGGCTGGGGAAAAGGATCCCTCACCGCCTAAAGTAGTTCGTGATGACAAGAAACAAATAAGAGACAGATATCGGCGCCCCTGAAGGTGCGCCCCTTCCACCCGGCCTGCGATCAACACCCTTGAGGTCACATGTCACGATTCGCCGAGCCCATGGCTCGACTGATTGAAGAACTGAAGAAGCTGCCCGGTGTGGGCGGCAAGAGCGCACAGCGCTTTGCGTTTTACATCCTGCGCTCCAGCGACGAGGATGCCGAAATGCTGGCCGATGCCATTCGCCAAGTGAAGGCCAGCCTGCGCCTATGCTCCGTCTGCAACAACATTACGGACGTAGATCCCTGCACCTATTGCACCAGCGCCACGCGCAATCTGCGGCTGGTTTGCGTGGTCGAGGAACCAACCAACATCGCCGCCATTGAGAAGACGCGTCACTACAATGGCGTCTACCACGTGCTACACGGAGCCCTGTCGCCATTGCATGGAGTGGGTCCGGACCAGTTGCGCATCAGCAACCTGGTAAAACGGGTGGAGTCGGGCGAGGTGGACGAGTTGATCGTCGCCACCAATCCGACGGTCGAGGGCGAAGCCACGGCAACCTATCTTTCGCGATTGTTCAAGTCGGCGCCGGTAAAGGTGACCCGAATTGCTACCGGCGTCCCCGTTGGCAGCGATATCGAATACGCTGATGAAGTCACCATGCAGAAGGCGATGGAGGGACGGCGCGAGCTATAATCCTGTCGATGTAGATCGGTAGACAGCCAAGCCCATCGTTTCTTTTGCACATTAGCTCCCCGCGTTTTGCGAAGTGTGCAGTTATCGCGTCGTCCTACTCGTTGTCGGCTCCCGCGTCAATTGCGACCGGCAATGCTACCTTCGAGAAATCGGCCCCAACTACCCTGGAGATAGACTTTGCGAACTGCATCCCAGTGATGCTCCTTCATCCGTTCGATCTCAAGGATATCGGCACACTGATCAGCCCAACTTGGATAGGACTGTCACGCCGCAGAGCGAACCAAATGATGACCGCCACGACAGGGGTTACGCCGCGCACCCGCGCAGAGTAAAATGAAAGGTTCCGCAAGTATAGGATCGCCCTGCCGCTTGGCACGAAATGCCAACTGCCAAGTGCTAAACGCTTCGATCCGGGGAGAAATCTATGTCAGAGAATAACGGCAACAGCACAAGTTTGCGCCTGAAGACGGGCTTGGCCGAGATGCTCAAGGGCGGCGTCATCATGGACGTGATGAGCGTCGAACAGGCAGAGCTCGCCGAGAAGGCCGGCGCGACTGCTGTTATGGCGCTGGAGCGCGTGCCCGCCATCATTCGCGCCGAGGGTGGCGTCTCGCGCATGGCCAATCCCAAGCTGATTCGCCAGATCATGGCCGCAGTTTCGATACCGGTAATGGCGAAGTGCCGCATCGGGCACTTCGCCGAGGCGCAGATCCTGCAAGAACTGGGCGTGGACTACATCGACGAATCGGAAGTCTTGACTCCGGCCGACGAAGAGCACCACGTGAACAAGCATGCCTTCAAGACTCCATTCGTTTGTGGGGCTCGCAACCTGGGCGAGGCTCTGCGCCGCATTGCCGAGGGCGCAGCCATGATCCGCACCAAAGGCGAGGCTGGAACTGGTGATGTGATCCATGCAGTCAAGCACATGCGGCAGATAGTTAAAGAAATGTGTCAACTTACGGTGATGAGCGAAGAAGAGCTTTTCGCAGCGGCCAAGAACCATCAGGCGCCGTACGAGCTGGTACGCATGGTTGCCAAAGCAGGGAAGCTGCCCGTACCGAATTTCTCCGCGGGCGGCATTGCCACGCCCGCCGACGCTTCGCTGATGATGCAACTTGGGGCGGAGGCGGTGTTTGTGGGGTCAGGCATCTTCATGAAAGGCGGAGCGATACCTCTCGACCTGACACTAGGGTCCGAGCGCGAAGAAGCCGAATCGCGCGCCCGCGCCATCGTGATCGCTACCACGCATTACGACGATGCCAAAGTGCTGGCCGAAGTCAGCGAGCAAATGACCGGCGCCATGAAGGGCCTGGCGGTCGGCGCCATCGCAGAAAAAGATTTGCTGCAAACGCGGGGATGGTAGAAAGTCAGCCGTCAGCCGTCAGCCATCAGCTGTCAGCCATCAGCTTTCAGTGAGGCGCGGCTTGGGCCGCGCCTTTTCCGTGATTGCTCGCATCCATCTCTTGTGGCGCTTTGGCTTAGAGTCTCGACCGGCAAGGGTTGGCTGAGAGCCGACGGCTGACGGCTGAAAGCTGACTTATGAAAATCGGTGTTCTCGCACTACAAGGCGACTTCGATGCACATCGCCGCCGCTTGGAAGAATTGGGCGCGGAAGTCGTACTGGTACGCAAGCCCGAGCAGTTCGACGAAATCGATGGCCTGGTCATCCCCGGAGGCGAATCAACCACGTTTCTGAAGCTTCTTGGCCACGACACTTTTCACAAGCTCGACGATTTTGTCCACCACAAGCCGACCTTCGGCACCTGTGCGGGCGCCATCATGCTGGCCAGGCAGGTGGAGAACCCGCATCAGCCCGGGCTGAATGCAATCGACATGACGATTCGCCGCAACGCCTACGGCCGTCAGGTCGATTCCACAATTGTCGAAGGCGCCAGTGCACTCGGCGGCGAACCTTTAGAGATGGTGTTCATTCGCGCGCCCCGTATCGAGCGGGTTGGCGACGCCGTCGAAGTTCTGGCACAACGTGGCGACGATCCCGTGCTGGTGCGGAAGGGAAGTGTGATGGCCGCGACTTTCCATCCGGAGCTGTCCGATGATCCACGGGTGCACGAAGAATTTCTAAAGCTGGTGAAGAACGGTACGAAATGATTCATTAGTTCCTAAACTCTCATCCTTGAAATCGCAGTTCTTTCTCTTTACTTATGATCTCCGTGCCCGCGCCTGCCCTGAGCGAAGTCGAAGGGTGGTGAAAAACAATTCACCTGTCATAATCTAAGACGAAGCATTCAAACCAAAACATTAGGAAGAAAGCACTCCTTAAATGGCCGAATCTCCGATTACTACCCGCAAACAGGACTTTGCTACCTGGTACCAGGACGTCGTTCTGCAAGGCGACATGGCCGAGCCCGCCGAAATCGTCAAGGGCTGCATGGTCATCAAAGCCAACGGCTTCGCGGTGTGGGAGCTGATCCAGCGCGAACTCGACGACCGCTTCAAAGCCACCGGTCATCAGAACATGTATTTTCCGCTGTTGATCCCAGAAAGCTTTCTGCATAAGGAAGCCGAGCATGTGGAAGGTTTCTCGCCAGAGTTGGCGGTGGTTACACTGGCCGGCGGCAAGCAACTGGAAGAGCCGTATGTCATTCGTCCCACCTCGGAGACAATCATCGGCCATTTTTTCGCCAAGTGGATCAAGAGCTGGCGCGATCTGCCGGTGCTGGTCAACCAGTGGGCCAACATCATCCGATGGGAGCTGCGCACCCGCATGTTCCTGCGCACCACGGAGTTCCTCTGGCAGGAGGGACACACCGCGCACTCTAACCATGACGAAGCCCTGCAGGAGGTATTGCGCATGCTTGACGTCTATGCCGAGGTCGCCGAGGACGTGATGGCAATGCCGGTAATCAAGGGCCTGAAGACGCAATCGGAAAAGTTTGCCGGAGCCCTGCAGAGCTATAGCATCGAGGCCATGATGCAAAATGGCTTCGCACTGCAGGCCGGCACCAGCCACGACCTGGGACAAAATTTCGGCAAAGCCTTCAACGTGCAATTTCAAAGCAGGGAAGGGCAGCTCGATTACGTTTGGCAAACCAGTTGGGGAGTGAGCACGCGCCTGGTCGGTGGCCTGATCATGAGCCACTCCGACGATAAGGGCCTGGTTCTGCCGCCGAAGGTTGCGCCGACCAAGGCTGTACTGGTCCCGATTTACCGCAAAGACGAAGAAAAGGAAAAAGTGCTGGAGGCGTCCCACCGCATCGCGAAAGATCTGGGCGCAAAATTAGATGACCGCGAAGGCCAGTCGCCCGGAGCTAAGTTCTTTCACTGGGAGCGGCGTGGGGTACCGATTGTTCTCGAGCTTGGGCCGCGCGATTTGGCATCGGGCAGCATCGTGTTGAAACGCCGCGACACCGGAGTGAAGGAACCGATGCCGCAATCCGACGTCGCCGCCAAGCTCCCAACCGTGCTGGCAGAGATGCAGCAAAGCATGTACGACGCGGCCAAACAACGGCTGAGGGCGAACACCGTGCTGGCGAACTCGATCGAAGAAGTGGAGTCGATTCTCAAGGATGTGACTGCCGAAAAGGGAGGTGGCAAGTTCGTGATGGCGCATCTGAAGGACGATCTACGGTGCGATCTGCGCATCAAGGACTTCAAAGCCACGATTCGCTGCATTCCTCTGGTGGACGAGTACGACGGGGCAGGGAAGTGCATTGTTACGGGCGAACCGGTGGACCGGCGCGTGGTGGTTGCGAAAGCGTATTGAGAAGCGGCTTTTAGCTTTTAGCCTCTAGCTCTTAGCAATCTCGTGGCATGAGACTTTGGTTTGCTAAAAGCTGACGGCTAAGAGCTACGAGCTAAAAGCTAGGAGCTAAAAATGGGCCTGTACGATCTATCCGCCAAACTGAACAATGGCCGGAACAAGAAGCTCGCTGACTACAAGGGCAAGGTTCTGCTGATCGTCAACACCGCCAGCAAGTGCGGGTTCACCCCGCAATACGAAGGGCTGCAGTCTCTGTATGCGAAATACAAAGATCGCGGCCTGGAGGTTCTCGGCTTCCCTTGCGACCAGTTCGGCCATCAGGAACCCGGTTCCGACGCAGAAATCAAGTCCTTTTGCCAGCTCAACTACGATGTCAGCTTCCCATTGTTCTCGAAAATCGAAGTCAACGGAGACGACGCTCATCCGGTCTTTAAATTTCTGAAGAGCGAAAAGGGCGGCTTGCTTGGCGATAGCATCAAGTGGAACTTCACCAAGTTCCTGGTGGACAAGAAGGGAAGAGTCGTCGAGCGTTTCGCTCCGACCACGCCGCCTACAACAATCGAGCCGCAAATTGAGAAGCTGCTGGCGAAGTAAGAACGGACTTTCACCACAGAGACATAAAGGGCACAGAGAAGAACCAAGAATTTATTTCTTAAGCCTAGAGCGAGTAAGCTTCATGGCGCTTCAAAGGCACAAGAGGCAAAGGAAGATTGAAGAATAGGTTTCCTCTGTGTTCTCTGTGCCTCTGTGGTGAATCCTCCTCCCATTCCCGCTATACTGATATCTACCGAGGATGGTTGTGAGTTCTCCGCAAAAAACGTTTTACATCGAGACCTTCGGCTGCCAGATGAACTTCCACGACTCCGAGAAGGTGGTCGGGACGCTCATCTCGGAGGGTTACGCCCAAGTGCAGCGCGAAGAGGATGCCGACCTGATCGTCTACAACACCTGCTCAATTCGCGACAAGGCCGAGCAGAAGGTCTTCCATCGGCTGGCCGACTTCAAGAAGCTGCACAAGGAAGGGAAGCGCTTTGCTGTGCTGGGATGCGTCGCCCAGCAAGAGGGAGAGAAGATTTTTGAACGCGCTCCCTACGTCTCGCTGGTGGCCGGGTCGGCTTCGTATCGCAACTTGCCCGCTATGCTAGTGCAGATAGAAGCAGGCGCGGACCGCGTCACCGGGCTGGACGATCGCCAGACCGACCAGACCTTCGAGACCGAATTCACCGCCCGCACCAACCCGCATCGGGGATACATCACCATCATCGAGGGCTGCGACAAGTTCTGCGCCTATTGCGTGGTGCCGTACACCCGGGGCAAGGAACGGAGCCGCACCTCACAATCCGTCCTCCACGAAGCCCAGCGCATGGCTGACGCCGGCTACACCGACATCCAACTGCTCGGGCAAAATGTGAACTCTTACAGCGATCCGACCGGTAAGAAGAGCTTTGCTGATTTGCTGGCGGCAGTCGGAGAACTGCCGGGCATACGGCGCGTTCGCTTTACGACCTCGCATCCGCGCGATTTCACCAAGGACATCATCGACGCGATTGATGCGGTGCCGACGCTCTGTGACCACGTGCATCTACCGGTTCAGAGCGGATCGTCGCGCGTGCTGGAATCGATGTTCCGCGATTATTCCCGCGAGCAATACCTGGAACGCATTGCCTGGATGAAGGCTGCTCGCAATAAGGAAATCAGTATTACCACCGACGTGATCGTCGGTTTCCCAGGCGAGACGGAAGCCGAATTCCACGAGACCCTTAGCCTGCTCGACGAAGTCAGATACGATGGCGTTTTTTCCTTCAAGTACTCGCCCAGGCCGAATACTCCCGCGCTGCAATACGCCGACTCCATTCCAGATGCCGAGAAGTCGCGCCGCTTGCAGGTCCTGCAGGAACATCAGCGTGAGTTACAGAGGCTCAGTTATCGCAGACATTTAGGGCAGATTGTTGAAGTGATGGTGGAGGGGAAGAATCCGGCCCGTGGACAGATCACGGGGCGTACTTCGCAGAACAAGACGCTCAACTTCGTGGTCAACGATAACCCGGAACCGCGCATCGGAGAGTATGTCCGAGTACAAGTCACACAGGCGTTTCCCAACAGCCTATTGGGCGAGATCACCGTCTAAGAATCCAGAAAGTGTTTGCGTTTCGTGCTCAAGACGGAGTATCAAAGGTCAAGAACCTGGGGAGGGACCATGATGGAAGTTGAAATGAAGATTCGCGGGCTGATGATGGATCCCGTGACTAACATGCCCATCGTGATCCTCAAGGACCAGGGAAGCGACACCGTGCTGCCGATCTGGGTCGGCGTATATGAGGCCAATGCCATCGCCCTCGAGATTGAGAAGGTCACCACGCCACGCCCCATGACCCATGACCTGCTGAAGAACCTGCTGGTTGGGCTGGAGACGACAGTTCAAAAAGTGGTTGTGACTGAGTTGCGCGATGACACTTTCTTCGCTGTCATCTGGCTGGAGCGCGAAGGACAGGCCATCAGCATCGATTCTCGCCCATCTGACGCCTTGGCGCTGGCACTGCGCATGGATTGCCCAATCTTCGTCGACGATGAGGTGCTCAAGTCCAGCAAACAGGCCAACGCCGCCAGTGACCGCGTCAACAACGACGAACTTCGCAAATGGCTTGAGAACCTCGGCGAAGACGACCTGGGCCGGTACAAAATGTAGGGTTCAATTTCACTGCCCGCCGAAAACGCCCGCGGAGCTAAGGCTATTCTTGCAGGCTTGTTTGCTAACTGCTAATGGCTAACCGCTAACCGCTGTTCTTATGCCCGACGCCGCTGAGCAACTGCAACGCATCTACTCGCCGGATTTGAGCTGCAAACCTTCGAACGCTATCCCAACTCCATCGGCGTGGTTCGTGACGGCTGCATCGCGCTGCTGAGAGCGACGCCAGCCGGTCTGCAGATGATTGGAACGCCCGGCTGGCGGATGGGAGAAGTCCTCGGCGTGCTGATCGAGAAGGATGGCCGCCAGGTGTTTCAAGCCAAGTCCGAGATCGTCGAAGCTACGCCGGAGAGGCTGCAGGCGCTGCGGCGGTTCCGGGAGGATCTGGAGCAGTTGCTGACGGCGACGGCGTGAGGCTGGGGACCACAAGTCCAGCGGCCGTTTCGTATACTTTAACATAATATCTGTTATCGGACATTACTTCGGAGTTGGGCGCAGAACGTCATTGCAACCCACATCCCGTGCGGCTTCCCTTGACTTCAACGATCAGATGAAAAGCTTTGTAAACCGGCAGGGGCCTTCAGCGAGCCTTTAACCGCCCGCGGCGTCGGTTCCAAACAGGCCGTGTAAGCGGGTGATCTCGAACAGATCCCGGATTCGCTCGTTCAGATTGATGAACTTCAATTCGCAGCCGCTCTTTCGGGCGGAAGCCCACACGCTGACGAACGTACCGATACCGACGCTGTCCACCTGGCTCACGTTAGTAAGGTCCACGAGGATCGGCTTGCCCTCAGGGATCAGCGCGCGCACCGCGTGTGAGAACTCCGTCCAGGACTCAATCACTACTCGGCCCGCACAGTGCACGATGTTCGCGTCGGGTCGTCTCTCGGTCTCCAACTGCAATACCGGAGCGTCATCCTCCTCGGACACAGCGAAATTCCTCCAAAGCACGACAAAGTGTACACCCGCAACCTAGCCGCACAGCACCACCTTGGGATGGAACAGCGTCCCTGCGACTCGGCTGGCGATGCAGACCAACTCGGCCTGCCCGGCGAAGACTTTTACCAAGCGTGAACTGGACATCTCCGGCAGGTTCAAGCTGCGTCCGTGGCAAATTTTGGCGATATCCTCGTCGGTGGCTGTAACCGACGGAATCTCCGGCAGAACCCGCCGTGGATGAACCAGCAGCGCCTCGATATGCCCTTGGCCGGCGGCCTTACCTATTTCATCCAACGTATGGCTCTGCTCGATAGTAAATTCGGCCACCACCGTCCGCCGGAGGCGCGCCAGGTGGGCCCCGATGCCAAGCTTTTGCCCCAGTTCATGCGCCAGGCTGCGGACGTAAGTCCCTGACGATACCCGGCAGCAAAAATCGACCACATCGCCGTTCAAGGCCTGGACCGTGAACTCCTTTACCTCCACCTCCACTGGCACAAGCTCGACCCCTTGCTTCTTCCGGGCCAGTTTGTAGGCGGGCACTCCCTTGACCTTCTTAGCCGAAAATGGGGGCGGGGTCTGTTGGATTACGCCGACAAAGCCACCCGCAGCGGCGTAAATTTCTTCAAGTGTTACATTAACGTCCTGCGGTGGCCCGACTGGGTCGCCATCGCCATCGTAGGTGTCAGTCGCAAACCCCAGCCGTATCGTCCCCTCGTATGCCTTTTCCGAGGAGGTATAGAACTGGCACAACCGCGTCATCCTTCCAAGCACCAGTGGAAGCACTCCTGTCGCCATGGGATCAAGGGTTCCAAGGTGCCCAATAGAGCGCTCACCCAGAATGCGCCGTGATTTCGCCACCACATCGTGCGAGGTCCATCCCGCAGGTTTATCCACCACGATCACACCATTAAGCGGCATCCTTCTGCTATCGTGTAGGTTCGACGTTGGTTTGGTCAACTCGCCAGCAAGAAATCGGGTCCAACTCGTTTGAAGGGAATTCAGTTCCCTGCCGTGCGGCCCGACTGACTCACTTCCCATGATCCCGCTGAAAGACGACGCACCCCGGGTTGGCACTCCTTACGTAACCTATACGTTGCTGGTGCTGAATACGCTGGCGTTCCTCTTCGAACTATGGATTGGCGCGCAGGGACGTCAGAATCTCAATTTCTTCGTCTTTCAGTTTGGGGTGGTTCCCGCACGGTTTACGGTGGTTGTCTTCAATCACGGCTATGTGCCTTGGGACCTCGTCTCGCAGCTCGGGACACGTTATGTTCCGCCAATGGCAGCCATCCTTCCCATCTTTACGTCCATGTTTCTGCACGGATCGTGGCTGCACCTGATCTTCAACATGTGGGCGCTGTGGATCTTCGGCGACAACGTGGAAGATTACCTGGGCCACTCGCTATACCTGGTGCTGTACTTCGCCAGCGGAGTGGCTGCCGCGCTGTTGCACACGCTGTTCAACATTGGCTCAACGGTACCCAGCGTAGGAGCCAGCGGAGCCATCGCCGGTGTGATGGGAGCTTACTTCCTCCTGTATCCGCGGGCGCGCGTGCTAACCTTGGTGCCGTTTTTCTTCGTCTTCTTCATGTGGTTGCCGGCGTGGATTGTACTCGGCTACTGGTTTGTCGCGCAGTTCCTTAGCGGAGCCGCCACGTCGATCGGGGCGCATGGCGGCAACTCCAGCGGGATCGCCTTCTGGGCCCATGTGGGAGGCTTCGCGGCAGGGATGCTCCTGATTAAGGTCTTCCCTGCCCGGACGCGGCGCTATCACTACGGGTTGTAAGGGGACAGCAACTAGCAATTAGTGACTAGCAAGAAACAAACATCGGATTCTTCATAACGTTTTGCCCAGCAACAACGCGAAGTCCAAGAGCGAGTGTAATTGCCAGTCGCTAGTTGCTCGTTGCTTCTTCTACAGTGCCCCGCCGGTCGGCGTTAGGAGCACCTCCGACAGATTCGCGTTGGGCGGCAAAAGCACCGCGTAAAGCACCGCCTGAGCCACGCTCTCCACGTCGATCATGCGTTCACGCGGAGCGTCGGCCATGATCTGGTCCCACATGTCAGTTGCGGTTGCTCCGGGCATAAGCGCCATCACGCGAATGCCGCGTGGGATAAGTTCCTCGCGCAGCGACAGTGTGAAACCCAGAGCGCCTCGCTTGGCCGCGCTGTAGGTCGCATACTTTGGAAACACCTGCTTTGCCGCCGCCGACAAATTGTTGATGATGGTTGCGCCTGCCTTCATCATCGGCAGTGCTGCGCGCGTGCACAGAAAGATGCCAGTAAGATTGGTATCGATAACATCGCGCCACAGATCCAGCGTCGTTTCCTCAACCGTTATGATCGGCTGGGTGATGCCCGCGTTATTCACTAGGACATCGACCCTCCCAAAGGCCTTCTTCACGGCAGCGAACAGCGAGGACACGGAATCAGGGTCGCGTACATCGCAGACTATGGGCCAGACTTGTGCCGACTTGCTCTGCCGACCAACTGACTTACGCATGCGCGCCGCGCTGTTGGCGAGCGTCGATTGGTTGCGCCCGGTCAGAACGACACTGCATCCCTCTGCGGCTAGCGAGCGCGCTACAGCGTACCCGATCCCTCGGCTGCTGCCGGTGACAACCGCTAGTTTACCCAGCAGTCGGGCACCGCTGGGCCGTGCTCCCCGGGCCCCGGTTCGCGCTTTGCTACGAGACTGCGGCTTCTTCGCAGCCATGAATTAGATTCCGTTGGCGTTCTTGGCATGGATCAACGACAAAAATTCCTGGCGCGTTTGTTGGGCACGGAAAGCGCCGAGCATGGAGGAGGTGACGGTGGCCGAATGTTGCTTCTCCACCCCGCGCATCATCATGCAGAGGTGACGGGCTTCGATAACCACTCCGACGCCTAACGGCTGAATCGCCTTTTGAATCGTCTCGGCAATTTGTACCGTCAGACGCTCCTGTACCTGCAGACGCCGGGCGAATACTTCCACCAGGCGCGGCACCTTGCTGAGGCCGATCACTTTGCCCTTGGGGATGTAAGCTACGTGGACCTTGCCGAAGAATGGCAGCACGTGGTGCTCGCAAAGGCTGAACATTTCGATGTCCTTCACGATCACCATCTCGTCATAATCGACGGAGAAAAGCGCTGCCTTCAACATCTGTTCTGGATCTTCCTGATAGCCTTTGGTAAGGTACCGCAGCGCGTTAGCGAAGCGTTCCGGGGTCTTCAGCAGACCCTCGCGGTCCGGTTGTTCGCCCATGCGGACCAGCATCTCACGCGCCAGGTCTTCGAAGCTGGTGCTGGTTAAGGTTGGCGTTTCCGTCAGTTCTCTCATCATGCTCCCTGGGTTCACACCCGTAATTCCGCTCCCCCTGCATACTCGAAGCTATTCATCCTGGTTTCCTCGAGCCTTACCTTCTCCAGATGAGCCGCTGCAAAGCTTTGCCTCAAAATGTTGAAGATGACTTCGCTTAGGTTTTCCGATGTCGGCACGATTGCCGCGAATTCTTCACGAACATTCAAATTCTCGTGATCAAAGCGTTCAAGAACCTCCGTTTGTACAGAGCGATCAAGATCGGAAAGGTTACAAACCATTCCGGTCCGGGGATCAACCTGTCCGCTCACCGTGACCTCAAGTGCGTAGTTATGCCCGTGTCCATGCGGGTTATTGCATTTGCCATACGTTGCCCGGTTCTCGGCCGGGGAAAGCTCATCGCAATGTAAACGATGGGATGCCGAAAACAGGTAACGCCGGGTCAGGTGGACTCTCATGCTTCCCCATAAAAATCGACGAAGAGATCAGGCACCTCATAGACACGCACCCGATGTAATTGTGCAACCCGAAACTTGCCCTGCAAGCGCTTCCAGATAGCAATGGCCAGGTTCTCGGTCGTAGGAATTTGTTGGTAGAACTCCGGCACTTCCTTGTTCAAGTGGCGATGATCTAGAGCCTCGAGCACTTCGCGATTCAGGATTTCTTTCAGCTCCTTGAGGTCCACTACAAAACCGGTTTTGGGATCGATATCGCCTTTCACAGTTACTTCGAGGGTGTAGTTGTGACCGTGGCCGTTCAGGTTGGCACACTTGCCGAAGATGCGCCGGTTTTCTTCCTCCGAGAACTCGGGGTTGTGGTAATAGTGCGACGCAGAAAACTCACACTTCCGGGTTAGATAGACCATGTTCTCCTGGGCCGACTCACGGCTGAGGTAAGGTACAGGGATTAGGGCGCCGTTTTTTCAGTAACGACTGTCGATTCGTCTGGTGGTCGAGCTTCGCCAGTACCGGAATACTCGCGCCCCTTCCAGCGAACCGATCCCCGCTTAAGAGAGATGCTGGAATTGAGCAAAAGTACCGCAAAAAGAGGTAATCCGAAGAACGCCAGCACATTTGACAGCCCGTCAAAATGCGCGCGAGCAATCCGCCTCTCGAAAAGATAAAGCCACTGCACGGCCAGGGTCGCCGCGATGGCGAAGAAGATCTTGTTGCCCTCGGTCAACCAGACAACCGCAAATGCAACCATCGCTACGATAGCGACAAATTCAAGGGCCCGCCACCAGGCCAGCCTCACTGGATTGGGAAACAGGAGCGCCAGGTTCTTCGTCCATCCCTCCCACATCTGCGGAAAGCTACGATACATTCGGGTGCTGACCGTGTCAGACATGCCAAAGTGCAGAACGAATCCCGCTTTCTTCACCCGTTTTGCCAGTTCAACATCTTCGAGAAGCGTGGTCGCAACGGCGGCATGTCCCCCAACCGCATCGTATGCTTGCCGCCGAATAAGCAAGTATTGTCCATTGGCCGCTGCGACCGGCGACTTTGGATCGCACACCTTCTTTGGCGGATAGGTTGTCGCCAGTTCAGCGAAGATGACGGGCATCAGCGCACGCTCCGCAAATCCTCGAACTTCCTGCTTGGGCGAATAAGAAAGCATGTCCGCGCCAACGTCCTTCGCTTCTCGCAGACCACGCGCAATTGAGTCCGGCGAGTGGCTGGTATCGGCGTCGGTAAACAGCAGCCACTTACCTTTTGCAGCTTTGGCGCCACTCCAGACAGCGTTACATTTACCGTTCCAACCTTGCGGCAATTCATCCGCGGTGACCACCTTTACTGGAAAGCTTTCGGCGGTGACACGCGTGCGGTCGGTCGACTGGTCGTCCACCACGATGAACTCGTAGGCCGGTCGCGCTTGGCGGACTAGCGATCGCAAGCAATCTGCCAGACAGGCTTCTTCATTTCGTGCAGGAACGATGACAGATACCTCGGGAAAGCTATGCACCGGGGGTGCTGTGGAACTACTGCCGTTTTGCGGTTGAGAACTCACGAGTTTCGCGGGTTCCATTATTATATGAGGGTGAAGCGTTCTTTCTTGGCCATACTCCTCGTCTTCGTGTTCTTACTCGCCGCGTGCAACAGCGGCTCGCATCCGCCGCGCATCGGCAGCGCCGCTCCCGAGTTCACCATCACTGACTCGCAGCGCACGGTTGCGCTAAACCAATTTCAAGGCAAGCCTGTAGTGCTCAACTTCTGGGCAACATGGTGCCCGCCGTGCATTCAGGAGATGCCCTCGCTGGTGCAATTGCAGAAGCAGCTCGGCGACAAGGTGAGCATCATCGCTGTCAGCGAGGACGATGACGACAGCGCGTACAAACAGTTTGTCCGAGACCACCACGTCGATCTGCTCACCGTCCGCGACACAGGACAAAAGACCAACGCTCTCTATGGGACCTTCAAGTTTCCTGAAACCTTCGTGATCGATCGTAATGGCAAGATCGTGCGCAAGTTTATCGGTGCACAGGAGTGGACTAATCCGGAGATCGTGGATTACCTGAGGAAGATGTAATGAGATATTCCACTCTCACCAGTGGTCGGTCGCGGTCGTCAATCTATTTGCTCCCTATGCACAAGACCGTGCAGGCGACTCTTGCCTTGCTGTTCCTGGCCGCGACGTCACTGATGGCTGCGGACGCGCCCCATCTGGCTTTTGATCACGTCTGGATTGTAGTTTCGCCAAGCGCCCCTGAACAGGCCGCGCTGGAGCGTGCGGGTTTTCAGATATCGCCGGACATCAATCGTCACGACGGGCAAGGTACGGCGTCGGTCACGGTAGAATTTCAGAACGCTTATCTCGAGCTGATATGGCCGGATTCCACGGTCGCGGTATCGCCCGGCATGGAGCGTGCTCAGGAGAAGTTCCGCCAGCGCATGCTATGGCGCACCAGCGGTTGGTGCCCCATCGGAGTGGGCCTGCGGCGCACTTCGAAGTCTCCCGACACATTTCCGTTTCCGACATGGTCGGTCGCCCCGGCGTGGCTGCCGAAGGGCTCTGCCATCGAGATTCTGACGCCCCGCGACGACACGCGGAGTCCCTCGCTGTTTATCACGCCGGCTGCTTTGACCGACACACAAGAGCAGGCCGCGCGCGCAGCCCGGTTCAACCATCCAATTGGGGTCCACACAGTCACCGGTGTTCGCCTCATTTCGCCTGAGACCTACCAGCCCATCGCAGCGCTCACATATCTTCAGAAGCAAGGCATTCTCAGCACCGGGCGCGGTGAGACATGGTTGCTTGAGTTGACGTTCGATGGCGGCAAGAAGGGGAAGTCAAAAGACCTTAGGCCTGACCTGCCGCTCATCGTTCGGTATTAAATGGCAGCTTCGTTTCGCGAGACCTGCGTGATCGGCGCGGCAGCCCTTTGTGTCCCTTCATAAACTGACATAAAATGCCACCATGCCGATGACTTCTTTGAACATCTCGCTCCCTGAGGCGTTGAAGGCCTATGTGGAAGGCCAAGTTGCCTCGGGCGATTGGGGCACTCCGAGTGAATACATCCGCGAGTTGATCCGGCAGGATAAAGAGCGGCGCTTGGCGACTCTGGAGCAGTCGCTGCTTGCTGCTGCAAAGGGACGAAAGATTGAAATCCCGCTGGCAGAGATCCGCAAGAAGGGACTTATTACAACCTTGCGCTCACGTGCACGGGACCGTTGAAAACGCCTCGAATTACATTTAGCGATCTGGCCATCGCCGATGTCTTGCAGCAGTCTGACTGGTATGAAACCCAGGCGGACTGGAAACTGGCAAAGCGTTGGGAGAAAGCCGTGACCTCCACGGTGCTGCGCATCACTAAAGTCCCACAGGCTGGAGCGCGTTGTGCGTTCCGGGCAGATCAACTGCGTGGCACGCGTCGTTTGCCCATCGCTGGATTTCCAAGACACCTGCTCTTCTATCAGTTTCGGGAGGATGAGATTCGCGTCTTGCGCGTCGTCCACGGTGCTCGAGATCTTGAGGCTCTGTTTTCCGCCTGACTTCACCGTCGGCTATAGCTTCACCCTTCTCAGCCTCAGCGCATTGATGATCACCGACACCGAGCTGAAGCTCATCGCTGCTGCGGCGAAGATCGGGCTCAGCAGAATACCGAACTTGGGATACAGAATGCCCGCCGCGATCGGCACGCCCAGCGAGTTATAGATAAATGCAAAGAACAGGTTTTCGCGGATGTTTCGCATGACCGCGCGGCTCAGGCGGCGGGCACGTACCAGCGCCGCCAGGTCCCCTTTCAGCAGCGTAATGCCGGCACTCTCCATGGCAACGTCCGTGCCCGTGCCCATGGCAATGCCCACCTGCGCCTGCGCCAGAGCCGGCGCGTCGTTGATGCCATCACCGGCCATCGCGACCACTCTTCCCTGCTCTTGCAACTTCTTAACCGCGTCGGCCTTGTGGCCGGGCAGCACTCCGGCTTCAAAGTCACTGATACCAAGCTGCCTCGCAACCGCCTCTGCCGTGGTCTGACTATCGCCAGTCAGCATTACTACGCGCAAGCCCTCTTTTCGCAAGTCGCGAACCGCCTGCGCAGCCTCGGACTTCACCGGGTCAGCAATCCCTAACAGCCCTGCAATACGGCCATCCACGGCAACGAAGACTACGCTATTGCCATCGTGGCGCATGGTTTCGGCCTTGGGCTTCAGCTCGTCGGCAGCGATGCCCAACTCTTGCAGCAGCCCCTCATTTCCTGCTGCAACTTCGTGCCCTCCGACTCTGCCCACCACGCCCCGTCCGGTCAGCGATCGGAATTGTTCCGCTGGCATCAAGTGCAACCCGTTGACTTGCGCGGCCTCGACGATTGCCGCAGCCAGAGGATGTTCGCTTCCCTGCTCCAGACTGGCCACCAGCCGCACGACACGATCTTCAGTCTCGCCACCGACCGCCACCACCGACATCAGTTCGGGCTTGCCTTGCGTCAGTGTGCCCGTCTTATCGAGCGCCAGGGTGTCAACTTTCTGCAGCGTCTCCAGCGCCTCCGCGTTCTTGATGAGAATGCCGGCCCGTGCGCCGCGACCCGTCCCGACCATGATCGCCATCGGGGTCGCCAGGCCCAACGCGCACGGACACGCGATGATCAGCACCGCGACCGCATTCACAATGGCGTTGGCCAGCCGTGGCTCCGGTCCCACGATGAACCACACCGCAAACGTGATGACGGCGGCCGCCAACACCGCGGGAACGAACCAGGCCGCAACTCTGTCGGCCAGCCGCTGAATTGGGGCCCGGCTGCGTTGCGCATTGCTCACCATCTGCACGATCTGCGCCAGCAGCGTCTCGCTGCCCACGCGTTCGGCCCGCAGCAGCAACCACCCGGTACCGTTCACAGTGGCGCCGACAACCTTATCGCCGGCATGCTTTTCCACGGGCATAGCTTCGCCGGTCATCATGGATTCGTCCACAGAGCTAAGACCGTCGAGTACGATGCCATCGGTTGGAATCTTTTCGCCCGGCCGCACGCGCAGTTTATCGCCGACTTGGACTTGCTCCAGCGGCACGTCGTATTCACTGCCATCGTCGCGCATGATGCGCGCCAGCTTAGGCGAAAGGTCGAGCAACGCTCGGATGGCGCTACTGGTGCGGCTGCGAGCGCGCAGTTCCAATACCTGCCCCAACAGCACTAAAGCGACGATTGCCGCTGCTGCCTCGAAGTAGACTTCCGGCTGCCCGTGCATAATAACTCGCATGGAGGGCGGGAAAACTTGCGGCACAATGGTGGCCACGGCGCTGTATGCATAAGCTACGCCGACACCCATCGCAATCAGCGTGAACATGTTCGGGCTGTGGAACTTGACGGATGCCCATCCGCGTTCGAAGAACGGCCAGCCGCACCACAGCACGATTGGCGTCGCCAGCGCAAACTCAAACCACGTTCCCGCACGCGGTGCGAAAACGTGGGCCAACGGCCCCATGCGAAGCATTGCGTAAGCAACCAAGGGAACCCCGAGCAGTACGCTCGTCCAGAAACGCCGCGTCATGTCGCGCAGTTCGGGGTTCTCTTCGTGCGCGCTGCTAACCGTTCGCGGCTCAAGGGCCATCCCACAAATCGGGCATGCACCCGGGGCGTCGCGAATAATCTCCGGATGCATTGGGCAAGTCCATTGAGTCAGGGTTGCGGCCACGGGGACGTCGGGCTCCAGTGCCATCCCGCACTTGGGGCATGCTCCGGGTCGCGACTGACGCACGTCGGGATCCATGGGACACACGTATGTTGTGCCCGACGCAGCAGGCGCAGCCTTCCTTGGCTCCGCCAGATCGGCGGCCGTAATTTTGAGATTCGCAGTTTGCGAAAGATACTTCTCGGGATCCGCTTTGAATTTCTCGCCGCACCTTCGACTGCAGAAGTAATAGGTCTTGCCTTGATGCATCGCACTGGACGCAGCTTTGGGCGGGTCGACGCTCATTCCGCAGACCACGTCTTTCTCCGGCTTGCGCGTGCCAGCGATCTGCACCGGGGCACTTCCAATTTGAACCGTCGCTCCCCCGCCGCCAGGCTTGTAATTGGGCGAAAGATACTTTTCTGGGTAATCCTGGAATTTCTCCGCGCAGCCGCGAGAGCAGAAGTGGTACAGCTTGCCTTCGTATTCCACCGAGGCAGCGGCCTTCGAGGCATTAACTTCCATTCCGCAGACCGGATCTCGGTCGAGCTTGCGAGCCACCGCCGCTGGCGGAGGGCCGGCGGGAGTTTTGTGAACAGCATCGAGATACTGGCTTGGCGATAATCCAAACTTGTGCATGCACGCGGGCGAGCAGAAATAGTAGGTCTGACCTCCATGCTGCGCCTTGCCACGAGCCTCAACCGGATTCACCGCCATCCCACAAACCGGATCGATTACCGAAATATCGACAATGCGGTTCTCCAAGCTCCCCTCGGCTTCGTTCATGCTCTCCTCTCACGAGCACGTGCTGGCGCTGTTCATTGGCTCAGCCATGCTCTATATTGAATGCGGATTGCGTGCGGAGGTCAAAATTCTGTCTGGCGCCGATTCTTGCCAGGCACCATTACTAGAGTGACGGAAGAAGTTCTGCTCCGCTTGTTCGTGTCATTATCATTGCACGTTTGCTTGAGGATTAATGAATGACCGCAGTCGAAGTCTTGTTTCGCTATGGAATGCCGCCGGGCGAGATGGAAATGGGCGCTCTCGGTCAAGTGAGCGATGTTTACGGTATCCGGCGGGTGCAATTCAATGAGCCCGATCGAACCATCCGGGTAGAATACGATGCCACGCGCCTGAACGATTCAAGTGTGGAAAAGTTATTGCGCAGCGCTGGTTTCGACATTCGCGAGAAGTTGGCACTCGTGTAGATCACGGGGTGCGGAAACACCGGGAATGCAAAAGGCGAAGTACCGGATGGAAGGCACTTCGCCCTTACAATCTTGCTTGTTTGGCGTGCCGCCTCAAGCCCACGAGCCAGTAGGCTAGGTTAGCCACGTGGCACAATCAACGTTCTGGGGGAGGACAAAACTTGAAAGGGCCGCTCAGCGAAAGGAACTCTGGCCGAAATTCCTCTCTGAACGGCCCCCTATTGCGCCACTTCGTCTGCTCTTGGTAAGAGCATTCAATGTGCCAACTCGCGTTATTGAAAATTAAAGGGGTTACGAGGAAGCGCTTCCGGACGATACTGTAGAACTTTCTCAGTGCTGCGCAAAGTTTACTAAGGCACCAAAGTGGGGTGTCTTAAATACTGCGTTCTTCAGGCCATGGGGGCCCCACCATTATTAGTATTAAATGGCGCCAAAGCTTTGCGCAACTCCACGGTAATCACGGAGTTGGTCGCCGATTTGCTATAATTTGCTGATCGTCCATCGCGCGCGCCCTTAGCTCAGCTGGATAGAGCGTCTGGCTACGAACCAGAAGGTCGGGAGTTCGAATCTCTCAGGGCGCGCCATATTCCTTACCTCGCCACAGTTTTTTGCTACTGGTTTGCTACTCGGCAGAACTTCCCTGCTTCCGATTCCAATGATTACTGCGAGTATTTCTCATTTTCTGCACTTGCTTTTCCTCGGCTTACAGCCTGCCTGATTGGAACCTCCTAGTGTTCTTGCTTCTGGCCTACCTGGGGCAGGTCTTGGGTCCGCGGCTACAGGCCGGACAAGTGGTGGTGATGGACAACCTGGCGTCACACAAGGTGGCCGGAGTGCGCCAGTTGATCGACGCTTTGCAGCGCACAACTGCTCTACCTGCCGCCCTGAGTGCTCCACTTGCCGCCCTGCTCGCCGGACTTTAATTCTATGGAGCAAGCCTGGGCGAAGATCAAACAGCTGCTGCGTGCGGCCAAGGCCCGACTGGTGGAAGCCTTGGAACACGCCACTGCCGAGGCCATCGCCGCCATCACCGCAGACAACGCCGCCGCTTGGTTTCGCCACTGTGGCTACGGGGTACAGTAACCATGGAACTACGGTAGCGCCACGCAAAGACCGTGAAACGTCTTAAATGTCATGTTCTTGTCAGGGTTGTATGTTGTCACCAAGGCTTGCCGCATCCGACACCGCAACAATCGTCGCTATGTCTACCCCAGAAGGAAGTTGGTTCGGCCCTGGAGCGATTGTGTAACTCTGCGGGGGTGATAGAACTGGCGCGCAGACACTCCCGAACATGCGCCCCCTTCCCCGGACCGTCCGAATATCACCCTGGAGGCGACCTTGAAGAGTGGAAGGAACTCTTCCGCAAAATAGAATCGCCTACCAGCTAGTTTGGCGGCACGGGACTCAACGCACATTTCTAACACTGTTGGCATCCGCTACCGCCCTATAAGGTTCCTAGCCAACAACGATAAGGGCTTTTCTGGTTATGATCACGAGACCGCTCCCTTTTGGCGGAACGATCCTGTTCATACTTTCGTATGAGATGACTAATAGGCAGGCTAATGCAACTACAAATCGAAAATCTCTCCAAGCGATATCCCAACGGAACGCAAGCGTTACAGGATGTCTGCTTGTCCATCCCGCAAGGCATGTTCGGTCTTCTTGGCCCAAACGGGGCTGGCAAGTCCACTCTTATGCGCACCCTGGCCACGCTGCAAGAAGCCGACAGCGGCAGCGCGCGGCTGGACGGCATCGACATGCTGGTCCAGAAGGATGAAGTCCGCAAACTGCTCGGTTATCTGCCACAGGAGTTTGGGCTGTATCCCAAGGTCACCGCAGAAAATCTGCTCTCACACTTCGCCGCGCTGAAGGGGATCGAGAATGCGAGGGAACGGCGCGATGTGATACACGCGCTGTTGCGCCAGACGAACCTTTGGGAACATCGCAATAAGCCGCTGGGCAGTTTCTCGGGAGGCATGAAGCAACGCTTCGGCATTGCTCAGGCGCTGCTCGGCAATCCGCGGCTCATTATTGTCGATGAGCCCACTGCCGGCCTCGATCCCGAGGAGCGCGTGCGGTTCCACAATCTGCTGAGCGCCATCGGCGAGAACATCGTCGTCATTCTCTCGACGCACATCGTCTCCGACGTGAGCGATCTGTGCCGCAACATGGCAATCATCCATCAGGGCCGCGTGCACGCGGCGGGCGATCCTACGGCGCTGGTCGAGGCCCTGAACGGCCGCGTCTGGAAGAAGGCCATTTCGCGCTCTGAGGTTCCGGACTATCAACAACGCTTCCGCGTCATCTCCATGCGGCTGTTCGCGGGCAGGACGCTGCTGCACGTGTTGCAAGACGACTTGCCCGACCCGGACTTCGAGCCGGTCGTTCCCGACCTCGAGGACCTGTACTTCGCCACCATCCGCGGCTTCGCTAGCGGCACGCGCAACTGACGCCATGCTAGTCAACATCTTTCTCTTCGAATTGGAACAGCGCCTGCGGCGCATCTCGACGTGGGTTTACTTCGCTGTCTTCTTTGGGCTGGGCTGCCTGTTCGTATTGATGTCGGGCGGCGCCTTCGCCGGTGCTAGTGTTGAGTTCGGCACTGGCGGCAAGGTGCTGATCAATTCGCCTTACGCGTTGAACTCGGTCATCACCTCCGTCAGTTTCTTCGGCCTGGTGATCACTGCTGCTATCGCCGGGCAGGCGACATATCAGGACATCGCCAGCAACTGCGCTGACTTTTTCTACACCGCACCCATAACAAAGCTCGACTATCTCGGCGGGCGCTTTCTGGCTGCTTTCGTCTTACAAGTCTTCATCTTCAGCAGTGTTGGCCTAGGCGCTTGGCTCGGCGCCATAATGCCCTGGCTCGATAAAACCCGCCTCGGCCCGCAGATAGCTGGAGCTTATTTTCAGCCGTATTTGATCAACGTTCTGCCGAACCTGTTGTTCCTGACGGCAATCTTCTTCGCGCTAGCGGCGCTGTCACGCAAGATGCTGCCCGTGTATGTGGCGAGCGTGCTGGTGCTGATTGGCTATCTCACCGTCGGGCAGTTCTCCAACACGGCGCTGACCGCGAGCGTTCGCGCCGCTCTGGGGGATCCGCTGGGTGGTGCGGCGATTGATCGCATTACGCGCTACTGGACGCCGTTCCAGCGCAACACGCAACTCATCCCGCTACAGGGCATTCTGCTGGCGAATCGCGCCTTGTGGCTGGGAGTGGGCGCCATCTTCTTCTTCGTCGCTTACACAAAGTTCGCTTTCGGTTATCCAGCGGAGAAGAGCAAGCGGCGCAAGGCCGACGAAGAAAAGGAGCAGCTGTCAACTGCGCAGTCGCTCCCCATCGCACATCCTACCTTTTCCAGTGCAGCGTCGCTGCGGCATCTGTTTTCCCTGACTAGGATTCAATTTCACGAGACCACAAAAAACGTTTTCTTTCTCGTGCTGTTGCTGGCCGGCTTCCTGTTCTCGATACTGACCGCTGTGGGAATCACCAACCCTCTGGCCAACCGGACGTGGCCCGTCACCCACCTGATGCTGCAGATGGCGGGGACAGGCTTTGCGATCTTCGCCCTAGCTATCATCATTTTCTACTCCGGCGAACTCGTGTGGCGTGAGCGCGATGCACAGCTTAATCAGGTAACGGACGCGCTGCCGCTGCAGCGCTGGGTGCTGTTCTGCTCCAAGCTGTTAACGCTTATGCTGGTGCAAGTGGTCGTGGTAGTGCTGATCCTGGCTGCCGGGGTGGTGGTGCAAATCTTCCAAGGTTATTATCACTTCCAGTTCAGCCTCTACCTCCGCGAGCTCTTTCTAAATCGCCTGACCCAACTCTGGGTTTTTTGCGAGCTGGCGATGTTCGTGCAGACCATCGTCAACAACAAATACCTTGGTCACTTCGTCATGGTGATGTATCTGGTGGCGACGATCGCGCTGCCGCCGGCAGGATTTCAGGATTATCTCTACCGTTTCGGCCAGAACCCTCCGCCCACCTATTCCGACCTCAATGGATATGGGCCGTTTCTGCAGCCGCTCTTCTGGTTTCGGATCTACTGGCTGATTGCGGCAGTCCTGCTGGTGATCATCACCAACCTGCTTTGGGTGCGAGGGACGGAAAGCAGCTGGCGTGTGCGCATGAATCTTGCGGCTGCGCGGCTTTCGCGGGGGACGCTGGCGGGCGTGGGCGTCTGTATTGTTCTACTGCTCGGTGTCGGCGGCTACATCTTCTACAACACCCACCTGCTGAATCCATATCGCACCACGTTCAAAATCGACGAGGACCGCGCACAATACGAGAAGAAATACCGCCAATACTGGTCGCTGCCGCAGCCGCGCATCACCGACGTAAGTACCGAGATCGATATCTATCCTGAGAAGCGTTCCGTTTCGATCCATGGAACGATGTGGCTGGAGAACAAAACGTCGTCCGACATCGAGCGCGTCGCGGTGACCATCTGGCCGATGGACCTCGAGCCGCTGCCCCGGCCGCACATTCAGGTGAACAAGCTCAGCTTCGCCGGGGGACAGAGCACGCTGATCGACGACCCGTGGCTCGGCTTTTATCTTTACCAGCTTCCGACGCCCCTACCGCCGCACGGCCGGATTCAGCTCGATTACGCGCTGCAATACGACAACCCGGGATTCGAGAACTCAGAGCCGAACACCGACATCGTGCACAACGGCACCTTCATTAACGATCGCTATCATCCATTTATCGGATATGCACCAGACCTCGAACTCACTGACGACAGCACGCGCCATAAGCACGGCTTGGAGAAAGTACGGCGGCTGCCCAAGCTCGATGATGTTGCGGCGCGCCAGTATAACAGCGTCAGTTTCGATGCCGACTGGATCAACTATGACGCAATCGTCAGCACCAGCGAAGATCAGATTGCCATCGCTCCCGGATATCTTCAGAAGGAGTGGGTAGAGAACGGCCGTCGCTACTTCCATTACAAGATGGATGCTCCCATGCTGGACATCTATTCGATACAGTCGGCGCGCTACGCCGTACGGCGGGACCGTTGGGACGGGGTCAACCTGGAGATTTATTATCAGCCCGGCCACGAGTTCAACCTGGACACGATGATGCAAAGCATGAAAGAGACGCTGGCCTACTGTACAGAGAACTTCAGCCCATTCCAGTTTCATCAGCTCCGCATCATAGAGTTCCCGGGCTATGGAACATTCGCGGAGTCATTCGCCAACACGGTCCCGTTCTCCGAGTCGATAGGCTTTACCACCAAGGTTAGCAAGAAGCCTGATGCCGTCGACCTTCCCTTCTACGTTACCGCGCACGAGACCGGGCATCAATGGTGGGCTCACCAGGTGATCTCAGCCTATGTCCGGGGCGCGACCTCGATCGACGAGACCATGGCGCAATACACCGCGTTGATGGTGATGAAGCACCACTTCGGGCCGGAGTCTATGAAACGCTTCCTGCGCTTTGAACTCGATCAGTATCTCCGCGGGCGCGGACAGGAGCGCAACGAAGAGGAGCCGCTCTACAACGTCGATCCCAACCAGGGCTACATTCATTACAACAAGGGCGCAATGGTCATGTATGCACTGCAGGACTACATCGGCGAGGACAGAGTCAACGAAGCGATCCGGGGATTTCTGAAGGAGTATGCGTTCAAAGGTCCGCCGTATCCGACCTCGCTGGATCTGGAAGGATATTTCAGGAAGGTGACGCCGCCAGAGTATCAGTATTTATTCGACGACATGTTTCAGAACATCACCATATACGATAACCGCGCCGTTTCCGCCAACTACGTGCAGCGGCCGGACGGCAAATATGATGTGCAGCTAACCGTCGAAGCCCAAAAATTCCGGGCCGACGGCCGCGGGCTGGAGCACAGCATTCCGGTGAACGACCTGATCGACATCGGAGTGCTCGATGCCGATGGAAAATACCTCTACCTGCAAAAACGCAAGATCGATCAGAAGAATAGCGACATTACGATTTCGGTCGACAAAGTGCCGGCACAGGCGGGCATCGATCCCGTGGACAAGCTAATTGATCGCAACCCGGACGACAATGTGATCGCGGTAAAGCGGCGCTAGTTCAGCTACGATGTGCTCATCGCGACCGCATTGTCGCCGAAGCATGTTCCTCCCGTACTTGTTGGGGACGTCCCATCCGATGCTTCTCGGTACTAATCCACTCCGGCTTCCGCTGACCTGCCGGGTTTTTGTTCATGCACGCATATTCACGCTTCGTCCGCTGCAGGCCGGGGGTGCAATTGAAATGTTAGTGCTCGGCTCCATTAGTCGCTTGTGCCAGCGTCTGCTCTACGCTGTGGCGAATCTCGTCGCGTCTCGGTTCTGTATCGGACCATGAGGATAGAGGCGTTTTGTGGGAGTTCAGCAGGGCCAACGACTTCTCGGCATATTGGCGCGCAAGGTCCTTCTGCCCATCCGCCAAATAGGCTTCTGCAAGGTTGTAGTTCGCATCAGCAGAGTCCGGATACGCCAGAAGATTGAGCTGGAAAATCTCAATCGCATTCTTGATGTCTCCGGCGCGCTGATAATCCTCGCCGATGATGTCCACTGCAACCTCCGGCCACAACTGCGCCTGTGGCTCCTTTTTTCGAACTTCTAGTAGTTGCTGCTTTACCTGCACCGCTCCGCCGGGAGTCTGAAGTTGGTTCAGGAGCGAAGCCGCCGCCAGAGTGTCGGCTGGCGCGTGACCTGGCGTCTTGATTAATGTGGTGACAAACCATTGCACGATGATCCCGGGCAGCTCGGGGTGCACCTCGAACATATCAGTTCCATGGCCCCCGTGAGCGGGAACCCTTCCTGCGTCAAACGTCTCGTACCAGAGCCAAGGCGCATCTTCGGCAGCCGAGTAGTGCACCAGTTTCTTGCTGGGACTGGATGCTGTGACGTAAAGCAGTTTCATGGCATCTTGGGTTGGCGGATATTCGTCTTCATCGGAAAACACGAACAGCTCGGGTAATTGCGATGCCTGATGCAAAAATTGAAGACCATCGCGAAGAGTCTCACCCGACATCAACACCAGCGACTTTATCTCCTCAGGATGCCGGCGCGCCGCCTCCACAGAGTAAAGGACGCCGAGCCAGCCTGCTCCACCGAGGCCAATTACCTGGCGGTCTACTCCGGGCTGCGACATCAAGAACGCAAGCGCCGCATCAACATCTTCAGGCAAGCTCTTGCGTTCAGCACGGCTCATCTTCTCCCAAGGCGTGCCGCCGCTCTCGCCGATGCCGCGCATGTCGAGGGTGAGAATGTTGATTCCACACGCCGCAAGCTGCGAGGCCACGTGGTCCCAGGATTTTCGAGTGCGGTTGACCTGATGCAGCAGCAGCACTCCGGGCCCAGGCCTAGCCGCGGCAAAGTAAGTGGCCTTCAGCGGTATGCCGTCGGCAGATTTCAGATCGACTATGCGTGGTGCCAGCGGGTTCTGAGCGAAAGCAGAAAGACTGAGAGCTAGCGTCAGCAGCGACTGGATTGCATGTTTGGTCATCCTACTCTCCATAAAATCGTGGCTTACTGATTACTGCGGCTGTGAAGCGAAGTCATTCCTGACTACCGCACCACCTTTCATTACGAAGCGAACGCGCTCCAACTCCGTAATATCGCTCACCGGATCTCCAGTGACGGCGACGAGATCGGCAAATTTCCCCGGCTCGATTGCGCCGATACGATCCTGCCAGCCCAGCATTTCTGCGGAATTGACGGTGACGGCACGGATCACGTCGAGAGCCGGCATCCCGGCCTCGCGCAAGTGAACAAACGTCACCGTGCTCGCTTGCCCACGCGTTTTCCCTGGATAAAACCAACACATGTCAGATCCAGCGGAAAACTTCACGCCCGACTTCAATACCCGCTGCACCAACTCGTCGTAGTTTTGTTTGCCTCGCTCAGCAGACCTGGCCCTCTCAGTACGCTTGGCAGGTGGTATCACGATGATCGGCTCGGCGATTTTCAGGTAGCCGCCCCCATAGAACGTCGGCGTCAGGTCAAAGAAAATGCCTTTCTCGCGCATCTGCTTGAGCTGTTCATCGGTGACCTCATTGCCGTGCTCGACGGAGTCGGCGTCCGCATCAATAGCGGTTTGTATGCTGGTAGTGTCGACTGCATGAACAGCAACCTTTAGGTGCTGACGGTGTGCCTCTTCAACTATCGCGGCAAGTTCAGGAACCGTGAGATTCTCGTCGGCCGAGACCTTGATCACGTCCACGTTTTGGAACTCGTTTTGCCGGACCGCCTGCCGTGCTCGGTCTACTCCGTCGATTAACAAGAATTCCTGCTGCAGGATGGCATCAGCAAGCGCCGGATTCAGATCCTGAACATACATGCCTCGTGTGATCAGCTTCCGTCCGGAAGCCAAGATTCTTGGACCGGGAACGCGGCCTGCGTTAATCGCGTCACGGAGTTCAGTGTCGCCGTCGATGCCGGAATGACCAAGATTGCGAACGGTCGTTATCCCGCTCTCCAGATCTTCTAGAGCCAACTGTGCGGCCATCAGGACGCGCTTGCTCGGCGATTCCACGATGGCCAGCAACATGCCGGGAGCAAATAGCCCGTTGGCATGGCGATTCTGCTCCGTTTCGTTCGACACAATAATGTCGAGAAACAGGTGCGTGTGGCCGTCGATCAGGCCTGGCAATAGCGTCGCGCTGCCGAGATCGATGACTGTGACTCCTCCCGGAACGCTAATCTGCGAGGGTGATCCAACCTGCTTGATTTTGTTTCCTTCGATCAGAACGGCGGCAGGCGAGAGCACATTTCCCGTGCGCGGATCGAGTAGCCTTCCGGCTTTGATCACAGTGGCGGCAGGCGATGGTGCTGCCTGGGCAGTCATAGCTGGCACCCAGCTTGCACCAATCAGGTAAAAGAGAATGAGCCAGTTCGAGACTTGGCGTCTCACCGCTTGCATGCCGTCCACTCTCCCACTACTACATACTAAGGCAATGCTACTACATAATACGTAGATTATGCAATGCTGCTCGCAGTGGTTCCGGAGCGGCTCATCTCAAAACAACGAATTATATTGAGAGGTTAACGCTTCAGCACGAAGCAACAGGCGGTATGCGCAACGGTTTCAAAGATGCCGGCAGAGAGCAGTGCGACGAACAGCATGCTCAGCAGCATGCTTGCCGTGCGGTTAGGCAGTCGCGGGGGGCCAACCAGCCGATCCAATCGATAGCTGAGATGAGAGGAAGCCGCCGTCTGCAGAAACAGCCCTTTTTCGGGAGCTGCAAGTTTTGCGAGCGCGGAAACCAGCGCCCTTCCATGTGCGTTCTCGATTACAGACTCGTCGCACGAGAGCTCGCGATACAGCGACGTCCGCGCTCCGGCGAGCCAAACAAGCGGATGAAACCACAAGACACACACCGCGACTTCATAGAGCAAGTTGATCAAGTTGTCGCGCCTTCTCGCGTGGGCCAGCTCGTGCATGAGGACAGCATCGAATTCCTGCTCACTGAGCAGGCGATCGAGTCCACTGGGAAGCGAGATGCGCGGGCGAAGAATGCCCTGGACTGCGGGAGTCGAACACCTGTCATCGAAGTTCACAGGGACGCCGTCGGCAAGGAAAGTTCTTCCCGCACCACGCTCCTGTAAGTTCATGAAGTCTTGGTCCTCGCGACGCGCAGCGCGGATCCGCAAGACCAGCCGTATTACCATCGCCGTTGCACCAAAAAACCATATCGCGGCAAGCACCACCGCAGTCCGGCCTTGTGTCAGGTTCCAAGCCGTGTCGCCAATGACGCCTAGCGGTGCAGCCCAGGTGAGGTGCTGTCCCCAAAGCATGTCGACCAATGCGCCTGTCGGCACGATGAAGTTCAGCATTGTCATCACCCAAGTCCAGTACTTCGTGGTGGCGCTGCCGCCCCGGATTGAGGTCAGCGCCCACGCTGCACATGCGACAATCGAGGCATACAGCATGTGGATCCCGAAGTAATACATCGTGCGCGCTACGTGCTCATGCATGTTTGACTCCACGGCTGCGACTGTTGTTAGCGCCAGTCGCCATACTCTGCAGCGCCTTCAGGTCCCGTAAGGTGATGGTGCCATTTTCGAGCAAATTGGAGACTAGCAAACGCGGCGACCCTCCAAACAAGTCCAGCAGGTCACGAATTATGCGGCTACGGTATTGGCTCTGATCGATGGCCGGCTGAAAGAGCTGGGCATTGCCGATCTTCTTTACCTTCCTCAACGCGCCCTTCTCCTCAAGTCGATAGACGAGCGTCTGGACAGTTGTGTATGCGACACGCTCGTCTTCAGGAAGGCTTTCCAAGACCTCGCGCACCGACGCGGTTCCCAGTTTCCAGTACTGCTCCAGAATGCGAGTTTCGGCTTTGGAAAGACGCGGTTCTTTCATGATCTCCTACTCATCCCGGCAATGCTACTACAAGAAACGGCGTTTTGGCCACTCTTCGTCGTCCCATCCCGGAGACGGGCATGTGGTGTGATAAATATCCTTGTGCCATGACAGTATGGTGACTGCTCGTTATAGGTGCCTCATTTCGATTTCCACTAAGCGAATCAATCCAATTAGAGGGATTCCATGGCATGTACTGACAGTCGGTGGTATCACCGCTGCAACGGCAATCCGATTACAGGACTCGGCGCGATCGGTTTTGATCTGCGGCTACCGCACCGATCGACAACGCCAATAGACAGCGATGTCGCTTAGGTAGTCCCTGAGTACTTCTCAGGGGACTGGCGGGCGCCTTTAGGGTATAGGAAGACGGGGAAATCACTGATGATGCACGACAGTTCCAACATTAAGGTTCTGAATCGACAATTGCCGCAGCGCTGTTTGTGTATGCGACTACTCAATGACTGCGATTGCATCGATGGAGAATAGCAGGCCTTTAGGAAGAGCCACGACTGGAGTTGAGCGCACCGGCGGCAATTCGGGAAAGAACTCGGTGAACAGCTCGTTCAGTTTCGGAAAGGTGTCCATGTCTGCTACGAAACAGGTAACCTTTACCACCCGACGCAAACTGGTACCGGCGTCCTCAAGAACGGCCCGCAAATTATCGAAGGCTTGACGGGCCTGCGCTTCAAACGTTGAGCCGACCGTCTGTCCAGTTACTGGGTCGATGCCCGGTTGACCGGCAGTAAAGATAAGGTTGCCCACTCGCACCGCCTGCGAGTAAGGACCGATCCGCGGAACGCCCTTGCTGTTAATCACTTCTTGTAGCGGTGCCATAACATCCTTTCGAGTTGAAATAGTGTGGAACTTTGATCGTTTCGCGCACGCCCGCCAGTGTAGTGGATTATGCGACGCGGCAATCGGCGACGACATCGTCAGCGAGTACCCACTCGACAGAAGTCGCCGGTATAACCCCCAAGCCGAGTCGTACCATAAGAGGTCAACCGTGGCATTCCTGCTTTGTCGGACGCTTTATCCCCAGAGCTCTCATGCGCGACGTGAGTGTAGATGGAGGAACTCCGAGGACAGCGGCCGCTCCACGAGACCCTGCAACCTTCCACCTCGCTCGTTCGAGCGCTTGAACGAGGATGCTGCGCTCCATCTCACGCAGTTCACGTTTCGTGCGTGGAGCACGGCTTCCGGCCGAGTCGTTCGTCTCACGAACTGACTTTAAGCTGTCGAGGGGAAGCACATTGGCCAGGGAGAGGCCGGCATCTCGACCCGCGAGGATCATGGCGCGTTCAATCGCGTTTTCCAGCTCACGCACGCCCTGATCATCAACACCAATGCGGGGGAAGCACTGTACAACATGCGCCAATATAACCGTGCGGTCGAGCAATATCGAAAGACACTGGAACTCGATGAGAATTTTGGCCCTGTTCATGAAGATCTCGCCACAGCCTACGAGCGCAAGGGCATGTACGGAGAGGCAATCGCTGAGTGGCAAAAGAGCTTGTCCTGAATGGCGACTCGCAGATCGCATCGGCGATTGGACAGGCATACTCGAAATCGGCTACAAGAGTGCACTTGAAATGGGGCTCAACCACCTGATTAGCGCGTCGAATCATGGATACGTCTCTCCATTCCTGATCGCAACCGCCTCCGCCCGACTCGGCCACCGTGACCAAGCGCTTGCGTGGCTGGCAAAGGCTTATCAGAATCGCAGCACGGATCTCGTGCTTCTCAAAGTTGAACCGGCCTGGGACAATTTTCGCTCCGACCCGCGCTACCTCGAAGTCGAACACGACATAGGTTTTGCTCACTGAGCGCGTAAGCTGCGCTCCACTTCAGTCTTCCAACTTTCCCGCAGGGCGAGTTTGAGATGTGGGCAGCGAAATCCAGCAACACGGAATTAGGACCGTTCCCGAATTCGTCGTTAACAATGTCCGCCACTCATAGCGCCGGATCGAAGAAACAATGTCAAAACTGCGATCTCAGCATCCTTGCGGGCCGATTCAGTGCTAAAGTCTTGTCCGCTGTCTCGTCCGAGTAAATCTTCGTCTTCAGCTCGAAGAGATCTTCTTAATCGAGGAGATGGAAAATGGCAAGCAAACATTTCTGCTACATCATGATACGGGCGGCTATAGTTGTCACAGTCGCTGCAATGCCTCTAAGCACGTCGGTGGCGAGCACCGAGAGGCCGCTCTATAGCTTCACAGGCGGGAATGACGGCGGCGATCCCGCATCGCAATTGGTCTTCGATAGCGCGGGGAATGCCTACGGCACCACGGTGATTGGAGGTACGTCCGGTTGTGGGACGGTCTTCCAACTGACACCCATGGGCGGGGGCCAGTGGCAGCAGAGCGTGCTGTACAGCTTCAGTTGTTTCAACGACGGAAAGAACCCATACGGAGGCGTGACGCTCGATGCTGCAGGCAATCTCTATGGCACAACCGTCGCCGGCGGTTCAGGCGGAGTTTGCACGGGCGATGGTTGCGGCGTGGTTTTCAAACTGACACGGTCCGGTGGTTCTTGGAACGAGAGCGTGCTGTATAGCTTCACCGGCGGCAGCGATGGGTTCGGCCCCGGTGGAGGGGTCGTCTTTGACCAGGCGGGCAATCTCTATGGGACAACGCCGGACGGAGGTACGTATGGCGCGGGCGCCGTTTACCAACTGTCACCCAATGGCGGAGGGTGGCAGGAGAAGGTGATCCACAACTTCACCGGTGGTGACGATGGAGGGGCGGGCTCACTGGGTCTGCTGCTTATTGATTCAGTCGGCGGAATCTATGGGGTAACCGAACTGGGTGGCGCCAACGGAGCCGGTACCGTGTTCAAGCTGTTCTCTTTCGCAGGCACATGGAACTTGATCACGCTGCACGCCTTCGAGGGCCAACCCGACGGGGCCTTTCCCTACGGCGGCTTGATCGCCGACAGGAACGGCAATCTCTACGGCACCACCTACTATGGCGGCACCAACGGAGCGGGCGCCGTGTTCAAGCTGGGTCCAGGCCCTTATGCCATCCGAGGCGTGAAAGATACGGTGCTGTATAGTTTTCAAGGCGGCGCGGACGGAGGTTCTCCGACGAGTACGCTGGTCTTCGACGCAGCCGGGAATCTTTACGGCACAACATCGGCGGGTGGCGACCCAGGATGCGACTGCGGGGTCGCTTTCGAGCTAACTCCCAACGGAAGTGGCGGATGGAATGAGAGGGTGCTTCACACCTTCGGAACTCCTCCCGACGGAGCGTATCTGTATTACGGAATGACTCCCGACGGAATGGGCAACTTCTTCGGAACGGCCGTAGCAGGCGGCGCTCACGACCAGGGCATGGTATTTGAGTTGACACCGTAACTTGAGCGATTGTGCTTCGTTGTCATACCCACTAGGGTTCGGCGGAGAACTAATCCTCACTCCTCCCGATTTTCATTCAATGCGGAGCCGGTATTCCTGCCGAAGGGGCGCTGGTTCAGGCCCGCGGTATGGTCAACCTTTCACCGCCCAGTTGTAGTTCGCGTCCAGGTGGTCCTGATGGGATGCCCCATCTCGCCGGAAACCCGCTGGCGGTCATGGTGAATGTTACACTTTGACAGGCGTCAGTTCGGACGCCATCCTGATCGAAGAGAGGCAGCTTTGCATTTTGTTTCCTTGATAGCTTTTTACGTTGATCCCGGGTCTGGAAGCATGATTCTGCAGCTTTTGCTGGGAGGGGTCAGCGGGCTCTATGTCATCTTCCGGCTGTTCAAGCAGAAAATATTGAGGATGCTCGGCATCCAGACTGAAGCCGACCAGCCTGCCAACACCCAGCTCGGCCAGCCTTCCCGCGAAAACGAAGATCCCCATCGGCGGTCCGCTTAAGACCGATGCACCCGGACCCGTTGGCTCCGGACCTCCGGCGCGATCGAGGATCGTTTCGCGACCCCGACGGCTTCATCGTCAGCCAGGGGAAACGGATTTTTCGCGTTGTGCTTCCCTCGGCGCAGGAGCGCTGGCGGCAATTCGCCGCGTCCGGACTGGCGGCAGAGCTTCAATCGGCGGGATTGTTGGTTCCCACCTACGAAGTTGAAGCACCCACGCTCGCGTCAGAGTTCCCTGTTCCTGACGGCGCTATCGTGCTAGAGCACGAGCGGATTCCCTTTGTCAGCTATCCATACGAATGGAGCTTCGACATGCTGCGCGCTGCGGCACTGTTGCAATTGGATATCGTCGAGCGCTCGCTACGGTATGGATGGATATTGAAAGACGCGACTGCCTATAACGTCCAGTTTCGCGGGGTAACACCGCTATTTATCGATGTGCTTTCCCTCGCGCCCTTGCAGGAGGGCGAGCCTTGGGCCGGTTACAACCAGTTCTGCCGCATGATGCTCTACCCGTTGATGCTGGAGGCCTACAAACAGGTCCCTTTCCAGCCGTGGTTACGCAGCGAACTCGAAGGCATCGATCCCGTCGTATTTGGCCACATGTTTCGCGGGCTGGACCGCTTCCGGCCGGGCGTGTTGAGCCACGTCCTCGCACAGGCATATCTGCAGCGCAAGTTTTCTTCGGCGGACTACAGCGTGCGCCAGCAGATCAAGTCAGCCGGCATGACTCCGGAGATGATCTCACGCAATGTGCGCAGGCTAAAGAAACTGATTGCCGGCCTGCAGTCGCCCAAGGAAAGCACTGCTTGGAGCGACTACTCGCGCACCCACTACGCCGATGACGCTCTCACGCGCAAGGAAGCCTTCGTTACCGAGAGCATTGCCGGAAGGCACTTTGAGTTGGTCTGGGACCTGGGCTGTAATGACGGCCGGTTTAGCCGGATCGTCGGCGATGCGGCTAACACCGTGGTTGCCATGGATTCCGATGCCGGCAGTGTCAATCGACTTTATTGCGAGTTACGTAAGCAAGGCCGAAACAATATATTGCCGTTATTGATGAATGTAGCCAATCCTTCACCCGAGCAGGGTTGGGCTTCTCGCGAACGCGCATCGCTGATCGAACGAGGCAAGCCGGAACTGACGCTGGCGTTGGCGCTCGTCCATCATCTGGTGATCAGCGCCAACGTCCCCCTGCGTGCGATCGTCGACTGGCTGTCGGAAATCACGCACGAAGTGGTCATCGAGTTCATCAGCAAAGAGGACGCCATGGTTCAGCGTTTGCTGCTCAACAAGGATGACACCTACAGCGACTACCACCGCGAGACTTTTGAGCGTTACTTGCAGGAACGTTTCCGGGTTATCTCGCGCAGCGAATTACCCGGCGGAACTCGGTTTCTCTACCACGGCGCCGCAGCCCGAATTTCCCACGAGTGAGATCCCCGTAGCACTAGCATCACTCAAGCAATCTTCTTTTCCCGCTTGTATTCGTCGTACGCTTCAAGATAGCGATCGATCTCTTTCTTCTGCACGTAATACGGCGTAGAGAGCCGCAACTTCGAGGGTTGTGAGCCGCCGCGGATGCGGATCTTTTTCGTTGTCCACAGCCAGTTCTCCAGATCGGTGCGCACAATCGGAGGGGCATTCACGGTGACGATCGCGCAACGTAGTGACGAGTCGGGCGATGTCCACGATTCCACGCCGCGCTTCTGCATCTCCGCCAGCATGTAGTCGCCGAGTTCGCGATGACGCCGCTCAATGCGATCCATGCCGATGTCGTTCGCCATCGTGATGGACGCACGCAGCCCGCAAAGCGATGGCACATTGGACGATCCGATTCGCTGGAAGCGTTCGGCTCGCAACTTCGGTTCATCCCAGCCTTCGGTCGCGATGGTATTCCATAAGCGATCAATCACCTCGTCGCGCACGTAGAGATAGCCTGAGCCCTTGGGCGACTGCAGCCACTTGTGCGGACTTGAGGTGTACATGTCGCAGCCGAGATCGCGGATATTAAGCCGCATCATGCCGGTCACGTGAGCGCCGTCAATGGCCGAGAGAATCCCTTTCGAGCGCGCCAGCGCACATAGCTCCTTAGCCGGCAAGACCACACCGGTCACCGTCGTGATGTGGCTGAAGAAGATCATCCGCGTCCGCGGTGTGATGGCATCACTGAACAGATTGAGCACTTGCGGCCCGTCTTTCACCGGCATGGGCAGCGCGACTTTCTTCACCACAATGCCGTAACGCTTTGCCTTCAACTGCCACGGCTGCTCACCGCCGGGATGCTCCTGATCGGTCATCAGTATTTCATCGCCGGGTTTCATGTCGATGCCGTTGGCAATATAGCTATTGGCCTCGGTAGCATTGCGCAGCAACGCAATCTCGTCGCGATTGCAGCCCACGAATGCCGCCAGGGGATCGCGAAACTCATTCCATGCTGCGTAGCCCCAGATGGGATAATCCTCGGGGTCTACCTCGTCCAACTTCTCCGTTGAAGTGTAGCCGTCAAAGATCGCCCGCAGCACCGGCGCCGGACTAGAACCTACAGTACCGTTGTTCAAATAAATCTCGTCCGCGGGGATCAGGAATTGCTTGCGCAAATCCGACCAGTATCCCTCCTCATCGCTCGTGAACAGTCTAGGATCCGGCAGCGACGACGGAACATTCTGGAGTTGCGCGAAGAGATCATTGTGAAGACTGAGCGCGGCGGCGGCGAATCCTGCACTGGTGGTGAGAAAGCGGCGACGGTCAAGCAAGAGCACCTCCGGCAGATAAAGGCAACATGGTACACCTGAGTTCACTCATGGGCTAATCGTCACGAACATGCACTCGATCATTCCCCAATAGGGCCTTCACCTGTCTTCGCCAGTCGGAAGGCAGCAGCCGCTCTCTCGCGCTGGCGACCCACGATGAAATAGAGAACGCTTATCAGCAGCAACCATGGTAACCCTGCCTCCAGCGTGACTCGCATTCCTTCGACCCACCACGTGGAGATCAAAATTGCCAGCACTCCGAGTCCGCCCGCGATGGTGCTGAGCGGGAACAATGGCATCTCCACTGGCAGGCGGCGGCCATGCTGCGCGCGCCAATGTTTGCGAAAGCTCAGATGGGTGACAAAAATCATCATCCACACGAACAGCCCACCGAACAAGGCAATACCGAACATGTATACGTAAGCCGAGTTGGGAAACCAGATGGCGAACAGCGTTGCGGTGCCCAAGCCGCCGGCGGACAACAGAAGCGCCGGAAGCGGCGTACCTTGCTTCGAGACGCGACCCAACACCTCGGGCGCGTAGCCTCCGCGGGACAACGAGAACACCATCCGCGTCGCCAGGTAGAGATTGCAATTCATGCTGGAGAGCGCAGCCGTCAGCACAACGAAGTTGATGACCTGAGCGGCTGCGGGAATGTGCATCACGTCAAAGACACGCACAAATGGGCTGACGGTAATGCCCTGCCCCGGTTGAATCTGGTTCCAGGGAATTACACCTACAAGGATGGTGATCGCGCCGACATAAAAGATGACCAAGCGGAAGAGCATCGTCCGCATGGCTCGCGGAACCGACTTCTCAGGATCTTTCGCCTCGCCCGCGGTGACCGCGACGATCTCCGTTCCAATGAAGCTGAAGATCACGAATGCCATAGCCAGCCAGGCACCGAGCCATCCGTTCGGCAGGAAGCCTTCATGCGCACGAAAGTTCTCCAGTCCAATAGGGCGCTGCTGATGGACCCCGAACAAAATGGCGGCGCCTAATATGATGAAGACCACGATGGCGCTCACCTTGATGATCGAGAACCAATACTCGAACTCGCCGAATGCGCCGACGCTGCGCGCGTTCACGAAGATGAGAATCGCCGAATAGAAGACGACCCACGCCCACGCTGGCGTATTTGGGAACCACCACCGGGTGTAGATGGCGGCCGCAACGGCCTCTCCGCCAATGGCGATAGACTGTGCCGCCCAGTAGGTATAGCGGACCGCGAAACCCGCCCAGTGTGAAAGATAGAGGTCGGCGTAGATTCCGAACGATCCCGCCGTTGGATGAGCAACCGCCATCTCCGAGAGACAGCCCATCAGCAGCAGCGCAATTCCTGCTGCAAGGAGATAACTCAGGATGACGCCCGGGCCGGCGGTGCGAACCGCCAACGCGCTACCCAAGAACAGACCAGTGCCGATTGCACCCCCGATGGCAATCATGCTCAGCTGCCGCTCATTGAGCTGGCGGGCTAAGCCTTGTTCCTTATCGATCGCGTGATGGTGATGCGGTGGCGCCTCCGCGTGACGATCCGTCATTACACCGTCGCCTTCGCATGTTGCCGGAGGTACACGCCCACAAGCTCGAGCAGGCGGTCGAGATCTTCTTGATTGTTGAAGAGGTGACAGGAGACGCGCAGACCGCCGACATCTGAGGTATAGCGCACCGACACCAGGACTTTGTGCTGCTGCAGAAAGCTCATCAGGGCGACATTCTCATCTACGTCACCCAGCGTGAAGGTCACGATACCAGATCGGCAGTGCCGATCTTCTGGCGTGACTACGCGAATGTCCTGCTGCTTCAGGCCGCTGATGAGATAGTCCGTGAGCGACAATACGTGCTCCTCGATGTTAGCGGTGCCCAATTCATTGATCAGTCTTACCGATTCCGCAAGCCCGATCGCTCCCGGATAGTTGGCCGTGCCCCCCGTCTCCCATCGGCGCGCACCACTGACGAATTCGTAAGGACGCACTGGCGTTACTGATGGCGTCTGAAAGTACCTGCCCCATCCACCTGCCGGCTCGGCGACGGACAGATAACCGGGAATCGGCGGCTTCACCTTCGCGCGAAACTCTTTGCTGAGGTAAAGAAATCCGCAACCAAACGGCGCCATGAGCCACTTGTGGCCGCCACAGGCGATCGCGTCAACCGGAGTTTTCCGGACGTCGAACGGAATCGCCCCGATCTGCTGGACCGCGTCGACAATGAGAAAGACCTCGCGCTCGCGGCATAGTCGAGACAGTGCGTCGAGATCGCACCGAAAACCATTGCTCCACTGCACCGAACTGATCGCAACGACCTTGGTGCTTTTGCCGATCGCAGCCTCGATATCCTCGACCAATATCTGCCCATCGCGATTGTGGACGGTGTCCATTTCGATGCCAAGTTCTTGCCGCTTCTGCAGCCACGGCACCGCAACTTCAAGGAACTCCAGATCGCAAATAACTACCCGGTCTCCGCGTTCGAGCGGAATCGCATTTGCCACCAAGCTCAAGCCATGCGTGGTGCTCTCAACCAGGGCAATGTCGTCGTCATCCGCATTGATGAGCTTCGCGATCTGGGGACGCGCCTGGCTGCGCATCTCGTCCATATCAAGGTGGTGCTGGGTCGATGATCCTGACGGGCAATACGCGGCCATGTCGAGAAAGGTGCGAAGCCTTTCGACCGCGCGTTGGGGCGCCAAGCTTACGCAGGCGGAGTCGAGAAAGGTCAGCCGCTGCAGGGCGGGAAATTCCTTGCGAATGTCTTCTAATGTCATCCGGAGGCCTGCTGATGTATCTCCGCTGGTGATCTCTGCACTGTACAAAACACCAAACAGATTGCAATCGGGCTATTGTACTGCCAGAGGGGCAACCACGGGTGTCATGGAGCGGCAACGATCTCGAAGGGCCTCATCATCTCATTGTCTTCATGTTCCAGGATATGGCAGTGCCAGACATAGCGTCCGGTGAAACCCTCGAACGGAATGATGATCCGCGTGACCATCCTCGGATCGGCTCGCACCGTGTCTTTCCATCCTGCTTCATTGGGTGCTGGCGGCTGAGGCGGCCCAAGAAACTTCAGTTGTTGTTTGGTCTGGTAGGCCCAAGGCTCGTAAGGTTGCCGATCGAGTATCTGGAAGCGCACTAGATGAAGGTGAACGGGGTGCGAATCGTCGGTGGGATTGATTAAGGACCATATCTCCGTCGTATTCAGGACGGGTTTTTCGGTGATGGGCTGATGCCAGTAGGTGCCATTGAGCAGCATTAGGGTGGGTTCGGCTACCAGGTTGTCATACTCGTCCAGTGTTAGCAGGCGGGTCTTCACGGCCTGCGATTCGGGAATTCTGGACACGGGCCGCAATGTAACTGGCAGAGAACTGCGATCGTCCACCTTGTTAGCTGACACCCGAAGCTGCATTACGGTAAAGGCGTCGCTCTTCAGAATGATCTGCTCGCCACGGTGTTCGGTGAAGTCGATGACCAAGTCAGCGCGCTCGGCGGGAGCGATCAACAAGGTTTTCAGTGGAACCGGCGCAGACAACAGGCCCTGATCAGTCCCGATCTGATAAATGGGGACTCCATTCGGGCAATGAGAGATGGTAGAAGCGGCCATTTGAGGCATTAAGAAGGCGAAAGCGATATTTGCGCGGTTCGACCTCAAGATAGGGAAATAACTTGCCATTTACCAGGATGGCATCGCCAAAGACCTCCGGCACCCAAGCTTCGGGCTTGCCTGAAGTCGGATAGTAAAGCTGTCCATCCGGAGTTATGAGACGGTCGAACAAGACCAGTGGCACTTCATATTTTCCGCTGGGCAAATTGAGATCATCTTCCACTTTGTCGCGAAGGATAAACGCGCCAAACAAACCTGCGTAGATGTTCAGACGATTAATGCCCATGGCGTGATCGTGGTACCAGAGCATCGCTGGATCTTGTTCGTTGGGATAGTGGTACAGGACCGACTTGCCGGGTACGACCCAGTCTTCGGGGTAGCCATCGTTTTCCGGAGATGCCTTCGCGCCATGCAAATGCATAACCGTACGCACCTGGGGCTGGGTGGCCTCTGCGCCATGTAACCTATGGTCGATGGCCAAGAAGTGCTGGGGCGGCAATTCGTTCGCCCACTCTACCAGTATTCCTTCTCCTCGCCGAGTTTCGATAGTCGGTCCGGGAACCGACGGACCATAGGACCAGAAGCGGGTCGGTTTCAGGTCGCGGTGGATCTTCATTTCCACAACTCGCGCGTTGAGCCGGTAGTAGGGGAGCTTCAGCTTGGACAAGAAAGGCAGCTCTCGCATCCCTCTCGGCTGGGCAATCGGGGGAACTGGCAGCGGATCAACGAACTTCGCCAACGTGTCTGCATTGAGCGTATTGGCTTGCGCTCCCATGATGTGGCTCAGCGCGGAAATTGATCCGGATTTGCTCAATAGCAAACCGCCCACCAGAAGCGAGGAGTGTCCCAGGAAAGTTCGACGTGAGGTCAACGGTTCACCAAGGTTTCACAAACATTAACAAAGCGCGGAACGGCTGACAGATGCAGCCCTGTCACTGCCGCATCCACAACCGTTCCCCCGTAACGCGTTAAAAGCTATCGGCCACCATCGAGCTACGGACGAGCACAGCCCGTTTGGGTAACCAGCCCGGTACTGTCATTGAGCAACAGAGTCCGGAAGCAAGTGGACACAGGCTGGGATCCCAGCATCGAGCTGATCGAGTTGGCGATCCCGTCAAATGAACCCTGCCCGATCCGCTCGCGGTTGAGCCAGTTGTCTTCGATGAAGCGAATAATCGAAGTCTGGTCTGTCATGGTATGGTCCACAAAATTCTGGCGGGCATAGGGCGAAATCACCATCATGGGAAGCCGCGGGCCATAACCGCAGCGTCCCTGGACATGGAGCGCGTTAACGCCAGCCAACTGCGGGGTGGCTGTTCCGCAGAACCCCGCGCCGGTCAGACCGTCGGCCGCGGTCTGCGAGGTGTTCAGGATCTGACCGAGTTGATGGTCGTACCACCCATCTGAGTCATCGTAGTTGATCACTACTGCAGTGCTCGACCACTCTGGCCGTTCCATGAGGAAGTTAATGGCATCGACCACGAATTTTTGTTCATCGAGCGGGTCCGAATAGCCTGCATGTCCGTCTTGGTATCCGGGCGCTTTCAGGAAGCTAACTGCTGGAAAGTTTCCGGCATTGACCGCATCAAAGAAATCGTGGGTGTCGTACTGGTGATTTCCCGCGTCACCTTGTTGCCCAATCGTCGCGACAGAGGTCGGACGGGTGTGGGATGGATTGGCGGTTGAAACATAGTACTGAAACGGCTGATGGTGCGGGATATAGTCGGCTTTGTTGACCCCCGTGATAGTTGACGTGGTGGAACGGTGGCAACCCGTCGAGCCGTTAGGATTCGTGATGGTGAGGTCGAAGCCACCCTCGAAGAAACCCCAGCTGACGCCCGCCGCGTTTAACAGGTCTCCAATATTCCTGCCGCCCATCTGAAATACTTCGCCAGTAGTGGTGGAGCAGACATCGCCCAGAGGATCGGCGTCGCTAATCACCGTATAACCTCCGTTGCCATCTCCAATGATGGAGCCGGTTCCGTTAAGGTTCTGGGTAACACCGTTGGTCTGTCCCGAAACCAGATTCAACGCGCCGGGCGTCGAGGGACCAAAGTTTGTGTTGTACGAATTGTCACTCATTGCGAAATACTGCGCGTAGTTCCACAACGCTGTAACCGTGTTGCCATCGTAATAGCCCATCGTCAGGCCGGTTGTCAGCACTTGTTGCGGAGGTCCGCTCGGCGGTGGCCCCGCAGTTCCGGTGTTGACGGGAAACAGGTCCATCACCCCACCGTCGAAAGCCAGTTGCTCCGGCGTGTAGTCGTGGTCCTGATCGGCAGTGGCGGCTTGCGAGCGGTCGAGCCGGAAGGGATTGCTGGCTCCTTGTCCGTTGGCCGGATTTAGGTTCGGGTTGTTGTTCAGCAGCGCGGAGTTAAGGCCATTGACAGTGGGCGTGGAAGCCAGGGGGGAAAACGGAGGCTCTCCTGGCGGGTTGGTTGCGTTGGGATAGGTCCCGAAGTAGTGATCAAAGGAAACGTTTTCTTGGAAGATGATCACCAGATGCTTGATGGGCGTGGTCGTCTGGCTCATCCCGGTCTGGGTGCCTTGCGGGGCTGCCGGAGCCGCGTAGGCATTTACCAGCGGTCCGACAACCATGGCCGCCGTTAGCGTAGCTGCGAGAAATCGACGCATATTCCTCCTCACCTTTCCAGTCCACATAATGGACTTGTGTGCGTTGATACTCTGCGGAGATCAAATAGGCGTGAACGGAAGGTTAAAAGAGAATTAACTGAAAGATTGCATGTTCAATTCGTGCGATCGCTTAACCGCGGAATTCGGCGGGAGCGGGTCATAGAAATGGGGATGCATGGTTCGCGAGGTCTGATACGTTGAAGACAGGAGGTGCTGATGAAGCGTGTGCTGGTTGCCACGTCCAACCCGGGCAAAATTCGCGACCTAGTTGGTGCCGCTGCGGTCCACGGCGTGCGCATCGAAACACTGCCCTGCTTCTCATCGCTGCCTGGTGTTATCGAAGATGGCTTGACCTTCGAAGCCAATGCCCGCAAGAAGGCCGAGTACTACAGCAAATATGCCGAAGGCGAATTGATAATCGCGGACGACTCGGGGCTCGAAGTCGATGCACTCGGCGGCGCTCCAGGAGTTCGCTCCGCGCGCTACGCTGCCGACGGGAACGACGCACCAGAACCCAGGCCAACCTCGGATGACGAAGCCAACAACGCGCGGCTGCTGCGCGAACTACACGACGTTCCTGATGAATACCGCACGGGAAGGTTCGTCTGCGTTATCGCTGTGGCACGCAACGGCCACACGCTGGCGACCTTTCAAGGCAAGGCCGAAGGTATTCTCCTTCGCTCGCCGCGGGGCTCGAACGGCTTCGGCTATGACCCGCTGTTCTACTTCCCCGAAATTGCCAGGACCTTCGCCGAACTGAGTGCTGAAGAGAAAGCCCTGTACAGTCATCGAGGTGCGGCGTTTCGGGCATTTCTCGCGTGGGAGGACGAAGGCCACGAACTCCACCCCCACACGGACCCGTGACTGAAGGCAGGTGGTCATAACCCGTTGTGATACAGATCACAAAGACTTCGCCATCGCACCAGCTATGCTGAACCTCATTTGCTCAGGCAGAGATCGCATCGACCTCGAGTTTCGCGGCGTCAATGCGGGTCCGGGTTCCTTGACTTGGGCTCTCGGCGAAATTGATAATGAAAAGTTTGCTGATACGCTCCGCCCACATAAGGAGTTGGCTTCGTGGCTTCTTCAGCCAGTTCTATCGATACGAGTTCTGCACGAATTAAGCAGGGGGTCGCTCCGCTGCGCGCCGGACAGGGTTACTCTTTTGTTTTGCGCAGGCTACATTCCTTGTCCGGAATCGTCCCCATTGGCGCATTCCTGATCGAGCATTTCATCTCCAATTCGGAAGCAACCAAAGGCGTTCAGGCCTATAACGACCAGGTAAAATTCCTGACCAGTTTGCCTTTCGTCCGCGTGCTGGAATGGGTGTTCATCTTTCTGCCGCTGCTGTATCACGGCATTTATGGTTTGTATATCTGGTACAAAGGCGATTCGAACGTCGGCGAGTATCCTTGGACTGGCAACTGGCTTTACACTTCACAGCGCTGGACCGGAATCATCGCATTCATCTATATCGCCTACCACGTCATTGATATGCGCTTCACCGGCGTACACCTGATGGGGGGCGGCTATAACAACGCATTCTCCAAAGTATGGTTCGACTTCCAGAGTCCGTGGACGATCGCCTTCTACGTCATCGGAATCGTTGCCGCGTCCTGGCACTTTTCCTACGGTGTTTGGCTGTTTGCAGCTAAGTGGGGTTTTACAACTGGCGACAACGCGCGCCGCAAGTTCGGCTACCTTTGCACTGCTTTGGCACTTGTCCTCATAGGCATTGGACTTTGGACAATAACCGCCTTCGTACAAACTCCAGCCGATCAGGTCCCTTATGTTCAGCACGACTAGACGTACCAGGCCCAGGTTGACGGCTTCGGCCTTTATGAATTTGCGTAAAGATCATCATGTCTCATCCTAAGATCATTGTTGTGGGTGGTGGGCTAGCGGGTCTGGCAGCCACCATCAAGATAGCCGAGATGGGAGGCCACGTTGACCTCTTCTCCATCGTCCCGGTCAAGCGGTCTCACTCGGTGTGCGCGCAGGGTGGCATCAATGCCGCGAAGAACCTGAAGGGTGAAGGCGACTCCACCTGGCAGCACTTTGACGACACTATCTACGGTGGCGACTTCCTTGCGAACCAGCCGCCGGTCAAGGGCATGTGCGAGGCCGCACCCGGCATCATCGACCTGCTCGATCGTATGGGCGTTCCCTTCAACCGCACGCCCGAAGGGCTGCTCGACTTTCGCCGCTTCGGGGGCACGCTTTATAACCGCACCGCATTTGCGGGCGCCACTACCGGCCAGCAGCTGCTGTATGCGCTCGACGAGCAAGTGCGACGCTACGAGGCCGAAGGCAAAATCACCAAGTACGAAGCCTGGGAATTTCTTTCCGCCGTGATTGATGATCAGCGCGTCTGTCACGGCATTTGCGCCATGGACCTGCACAGCATGGCGGTACACACCTTCCCGGCGGAAGCGGTCATCATCGCGACCGGCGGCATCGGCGCCATCTTTGGCAAGTCCACCAACTCGGTCGTCTGCACCGGTTCGGCACAATCGGCCCTCTACCAGCAGGGTGCGTATTACGCCAATGGCGAGTTCATCCAGGTACACCCGACGTGCATTCCCGGCGAAGACAAATTGCGGCTCATGTCCGAGTCAGCGCGTGGTGAAGGGGGCCGGGTGTGGGTGCCGAAGCAGCCTGGCGATAAGCGCAATCCCAAGAGCATTCCGGAAGGCGAGCGCTGGTACTTCCTGGAAGAGTGGTACCCCAAGTATGGCAACCTGGTGCCACGCGATATTGCGACCCGGGCCATCCACAAGGTGGTTTACGAACTCCACCTCGGCATTGACGGGCAGCCCATGGTCTATCTCGACCTCACCCACATCGACCGCGCCACCCTTGATCGCAAGCTCGAAGGCATTCTCGAGATCTATGAAAAGTTTGTTGGCGACGATCCGCGCGACACGCCTATGAAGATATTCCCCGGCATGCACTACACCATGGGCGGCATGTGGGTGGACTTTGAGCAAGGCACCAACATTGAGGGCCTTTACGCCGCTGGCGAATGCGAATACCAGTACCACGGCGCCAACCGTCTGGGCGCGAATTCGCTGGTGTCGTGCATATACGGCGGATTCGTGGCGGGGCCAAACGCGGTCAAGTATGCCCACAACGTGATCAAGAGTGGCCGGCATCCCGCCGGACATGTCTTCGACTCCGAGCGTAAGCGACAGGAGGAGATCAACGCCCGCCTGCTGAAGGACGAAGGCGCGGAGAATCCCTTCTTGCTATGGCGCGAACTTGGCGACATCATGACTAAGAACTGTACCGTGATCCGCTACAACCAGAACCTGGTCAACACGGATGCCAAGCTGGTGGAACTGCTAGAGCGTTATCGGCATGTGAACCTGAGCGACCGCTCAATGTGGGCCAATACATCGTTTGTGTTCGCGCGGCAGCTTTACAACATGCTGCAACTGGCGCGGGTGATCACTCAAGGCGCGGCGATGCGCGACGAATCGCGGGGCGCGCATTACAAGCCGGACTTCCCGGAGCGCGATGACGCGAAATGGTTGAAGACCACCAAGGCATACTTCGCGGCCGACGCTGATGAGCCGCGCTTCGAATTTGAGCAGGTCGATACATCGCTGATCAAGCCCCGTCCGCGCCGCTACGACGTGGCAACGTAAAAGCACGGGCAAGTGGTCAGTTTCTAGTTTCTAGTTTCAAGTCGCAATTCGTACTTGGTATCTGGTGCAACGCTGGTGCTAACGGCTATCAGCTATAAGCCAAAAGCGAAGAGCGCAGAGCGAAGAGCGTACAAGCAAAAATGGCGAATCCTAAAACCGTTATCTTCAAAATAAAACGCCAGGAAACTCCCGAGTCCAAACCGTATTGGGAAGAGTTCGAGCTGCAATATCGTCCCGGCATGAACGTCACTTCCGCGCTGATGGACATTGCGGCCAAACCAGAAACTCGCCAAGGCAAGGCGACCACTCCGATCACCTACGATTCCAACTGCCTGGAGGAGATTTGTGGCTCGTGCGCCATGCTGATCAACGGCCAGGCGAAGATGGCATGCTCAGCCCTGGTAGCCAACTTGAAGCAGCCCATCACGCTGGAGCCATTTAGCAAGTTCCCCGTCGTTCGCGATCTTGCGGTGGACCGCAGCGTGCTGTTTGAAAACTTGAAGAAGGTGAAGGCGTGGATTCCGGTTGATGGCACGTACGATCTTGGCTCCGGGCCGCGCCAATCGTCGGATATGCAGGAGGAAGCATATCCGCTGTCCAACTGCATCTCGTGCTGCTGCTGCATGGAAGCTTGCCCCCAGTTCAACGACAAAACCGGTTTTGTGGGCGCTGCCACCATCGCGCAGGTCCGGCTATTCAACTCGCACCCTACCGGCAAGGCGCTTAAGACCGAACGGTTGAAGGCCCTGATGGGCGATGGCGGTATCCAGGAATGCGGATATGCGCAGAACTGTGTAGAGATCTGCCCGAAAGAATTGCCATTGACCAAATCCATCGCCGACGTCGGCGGCCAGGTGATGTGGCAGGCCGTCAAGGACCTGTTCCGGACCTAGAAGAGAGAGAGGTTGCCTTAATGCGCCGCTGAAGCGGGTGCTCCACCTCTCCCTGGCTATTAGCGGCCATTCCGCGCTCTATTGAGCGTTTAATTTACAATCCAAACGCACCACCATTCCCTTATCGGAGCCTTCATCACGCTCATGCCAACCCGGCCTCAGGTCCTCATTCTTGCGTTGCTCTTCTCTGCTCTCGCCGTCGCCCAGAATGCCAATCCGGCTGGAACTGCGCCACAAACCGCGCCTCAGAAATCTACATCCAAAGCACTTACGGTGTCACCTAACGGCGTCGCGACGGGCGCGCGCGCCATCCACAATTCGGCGCTCGTCATCGACACACACGCCGACACGCCCGGCCGGTTTGTCGACGAAAATTTTGATCTCTCGCAAGACGCTGGCACTGGCTATCTGGACTTCAACAAGATCAAGGCTGGGAATCTTGGAGCGGAGTTCTTCTCCATCTGGGTGGAACCCAAGGCCAACAAGGGCCATGAGACCAAGCGCGCTCTCGATATGATCGACTCGGTTTACGAGCAGGCGCGGCGCCATCCCGACAAGATGATGATGGCCTTCAGCACACAAGACATTCTTGCCGCCCATCGCCAGCACAAACTGGCAGCGCTCATGGGGGTTGAAGGCGGACACGCCATCCAAGGCGACATGCGCGTTCTGCGCGACTACTATCGGCTCGGCGTGCGCTACATGACGCTGACTTGGTCGAACACCAATGAGCTTGGCGACTCCAGCGGCGACCTCAACGACAAAAGCATCGAGCACCACGATGGCATCACCGACTTCGGGCGGCAGGTGGTGCGCGAGATGAATCGGCTTGGCATGATGGTTGACATCTCGCACGTTGCGGACCGCACCTTCTATCAGGCACTGGTGGCCAGTCGTGCGCCGGTCATCGCATCGCACTCTTCGTCGCGCGAGCTGACCAATGTTCCCCGCAATATGACTGACGACATGCTCGTCGCGCTGACCCGCAACGGTGGTGTCGCTCAAGTGAACTTTTACTGCGGCTTTATTTCACAGAAGTACGTGGATCGCGAAGAACAGCTTAAGGAACAGCACGATCCGGATTACGAGAAAGTGCAATCGCTCTTCCTCAAAGCGCAGACTCCTGAGGTGAAGAAGGAGTTAGACGAGGCCAAGGCTCGGCTCGTAGTCAAATTGCCCCGTCCTCCGCTTAGCGACCTGATTGATCACATTGACCACATGGTGAAGGTTGCGGGCATCGATCATGTCGGACTGGGCTCTGATTTCGATGGAATCGACTGCTCGCCACAGGGGATCGACTCGGCCGCCGACCTGCCGAAGATAACGCAGGCGCTGTACGATCGCGGGTACAAAGCCGCCGACCTTGATAAGATTCTCGGCGGGAACTTAATGCGAGTGTTCGCCGAGGTGGAGAAGCTTGCCAAACAAATTCAGGCGGAAACCAATCCGGACACGCGCCGTGAGATTGCGCCTGCGGCGGCGCAGCCACAGCAGTGATATGGGAAACTCTTCATTGGGGAGGATTTATGCGTAACGTGTTAGCAGCCATTCTGTGTCTCAGCCTGACCGGCTTGGCAGGAGCGCAGACTTCGACCACGAGCTCCACATCGGAGCAACATGCAAACACTGAAAAAGCTGCTCAGGGAACCGTAACTCAGCCGAAGGAACCGACCGCGATCTTCGAAACTACGGCGGGCAACATTACCTGCACGCTCTTTCCAGAGCAAGCACCGCTGACGGTGGCCAACTTCATCGGTCTCGCGACGGGAACGAAGGCCTGGAAAGATCCGAAAACCGGCAAGATGATGACTGGCGTGCCGCTTTACAACGGCACCATCTTCCACCGGGTGATCCCAAATTTCATGATCCAGGGCGGCGACCCCATGGGCAATGGATCGGGAGATCCCGGATACAGCTTCAAGGATGAGTTCAGTCCCTCCCTTACCTTCGACCAGCCCGGACGGCTGGCGATGGCGAACAGTGGCCCCAATACCAACGGCTCGCAATTCTTCATTACTGAAGTTCCCACACCTCACCTTAACGGCCACCACACGATCTTCGGACAGTGCCAAGACCTCGACGTGGTGAAGAAGATCGCGCGAGTGGCGACCGATCCTCGGACCGATCGGCCATACGATCCGCCCAAGATCATTCGCATCAAGATCATCGATCCGCGCCATCCCGCAGCGAAGCCAGGAACCACGACGCATAAGCCCGCGGCTCCGCCCAGCCAATAGCCTTTCACGGAGATCGCAAGAGGTCGGACGGTTGGGTCCGGCCTTTTTTTCTGGCGCCGACTTACGGCTTTCGTCCACGCGTGCCATTCTGCCAATCCTCCCACAGGCCAAACCCCTTCATTTGGTGGTCGAGGTGGGTGTCTTTGAAGGTCGCTTCGATCTGATGCCGGGTGAAGCGTGGACCAATCCGCTGCGGCGCATTAGCCAGCTCGAATATCAGTTCGGCAGCCATGGCTTCGTTCTTCTTCAACTGCGTAAAATCAACCTTATCGAAAGTGTCGGAGGTGGCGTGATAGTTGACCAGGTAGTTCGCTTCCGCCTGGTTAGCCACTAGCGTCGGCACTCCCTCGATCATGAAGTCGTAGTGATCGGTGCCGGTCATGGCGTCATTAGTCAATTGGTTCGCCTTCCACTGTGCGAACGGCTGCACCATCGGGTTCAGTGCCGCGTCAACATCTTTGCGTCCGCCGGTTGTGAAGCTGGTCACCGGACCCGTGCCTTCGTCCAGCACCAACTCGCCGACAATATTGTCGAGTTCGTTCTGATGGGCGCGCACATACGCCCACGAACCAAGCAGTCCTTCTTCTTCGCCGGAGAAAAGAATGAAACGAATGGTGCGCCGCGGACGAACTCCTGCCGCCTTGATGGCACGCAGCGCATCGATGACCAGCGCCGCATTGCAGCCGTTGTCGAGCGCACCCGTGCCCAGCTCCCATGAATCTAAGTGCGCACCCAGAACGACAATTTCGTTCGGTAGCTCAGTTCCCTTCAGCTCCGCCACCACGTTATGGGTCGTGATCATAGGGCCGATTCGATTGGGCATGGATAGCGACATCTGAACTTTTTCGCCATGGGCCAGCAGCCGCGCAATGCGCTCGGCATCTTCGCGCGCCAGCAGAACCTGGGGAATGACGTCGATCTTTCCGGTGCTGGTGTTGATGTGGCGATACAAAATGTCGTGCTCGCGGCTGGAGGTGAAAGCGATAGCCAGGGCATTGCCTTTCCGTGCCAACTCAATAATTCCCGGCGCGCGGAAGTATTCCTGGAAGAGGTCATCCCAGGTCTTGAGCACGTCGCTATGCACCAGCATAATGACGCCTGAAACGTCTCCAGCTTTGGCATACTCCGCGACCGTACCCATGCCGACATCTACCACCCGCGTGGTTGTCGGCTTGAGGGCTGGTCCCCAGGCAATCGAGTGGCAAGCACATGAAACTTCACAGGAGCGACAACATCAACCTCGGTGTTGCCCTCTGCCCAAGCAGTTGGGATGGTGAATTTTTCGGTGTGAACCGAATCGGCGCCTGCGGCCTTGAAGGCCTCCACTGCCCACTGAGCCGCTTGGTCGAACGCTGGCGTACCTGGAATGCGCCCGCCAATTTCGTCGGTGAGGACACGCAGGTTCTCCTGCAAGGGAGTGGAAGGCTTGAGGGCCTCCTGCATGACGGCGTCGTTGGATTGCGCAAGGCTGGACACGGCGCCGGCCAGCAGCAGCGCAGAGATGAGAAAAGCAATCCGGCATTTGCGCATAACGATGGGAATTATACGCAAGGGCCAGCGGTCGAATGCCAAGGAGTGACGAAAGTAGTACGCACTCGTGCGACGATATGGCGATTCACCGTCCACTATTACCACTAAGGAAAGTTCGCCGGGAGTAACATGTCAGCACTATGAAAACACGTACCAAGGTATTCGCCGCTCTCCTGTTCGGTGCTTCCATGCTGTTTTTACAAAGTCAGGCGCCGGCAGCGACCCTGGCGGGTCCGCAGACTCCGGAGCGGGTTGCGGCCGACACTCCGAAGACGACGGTAATGGGAAACACGTTCATCGCTCCAAAGGACTGGACGGTGACGGTGAAAGGTCCGGCAACAATCCTGGAAGCTCCGGAGGGAGGTTCGTGGGTTGCGCTGGTGGACGTTACGGCCAAGGACGATGACGAAGCGCTGGCCGAGGCCTGGAAGGCCTATAGGCCGGAGGCGAAGTGGCCGGTACTGGTGAGCAACGATCTTCCCGACCGCGACGGCTGGAGTAAGCGCCGCGCGTATGACTACCGGACCTCGCCGAATGAGAGGCGCAGCGTGGAAGCGATCGTCCAATACGCGGGCACGACTTGGACGGTTGTAATCGAAGACATGGCCGACGCCGTGGCCGAAAAGCGCGGCGGACAGCTGGGCGTGGCGCTGGGAAGGCTGTTGCCGAAGGGCTATTCGCGCGAATCGTTCGCCGACAAGAAGGCGAACACGCTGGACCAGGCACGCATAGCAGAGCTGGGCCGCTTCATTGAGCAAGGACAAAGAGAAACGGGAGTTCCTGGAGTCGCGCTCGGACTGGTACAGGACGGGAAGGTGATCTTTGCCGATGGTTTTGGCGTCAAGGAGCTGGGCGGCACCGCGAAGCCGGATGGCGAGACGCTGTTCATGATCGCGTCGAACACCAAAGCGCTCACCACGCTGATGCTGGCAAAGCTCGTAGAAGAGCACAAGATGAACTGGGATACGCAGGTCACGACGCTGTATCCCGATTTCAAGCTGGGCGACGCAGCGACGACCAAGAGCGTGCTGGTCAAACAGCTGATCTGCGCCTGTACCGGAATGCCCCGGCAAGACCTGGAGTGGCTCTTCGAGTATGGGAAGATGACTCCGCAGAGCTCCATGACGCTGCTGGGGACGATGCAGCCTACCTCGAAATTCGGCGAGCTATTCCAGTATTCGAACTTGATGGCAGCTGCCGCAGGGTACACCGGCGGACACGTGCTGTATCCCAACATGGAAGTTGGCAAGGCATATGACAAAGGGATGCAGATGCTGGTGTTCGATCCGCTGGGGATGAGCGAGACTACCTTCGACTTTGAGAAGGCGCAGAAGGCAAATCATGCCGGGCCGCACGCGCCGGACATCGATGGAAAACCGGCGAAAGCGCTGATGGCAGCAAATTACTCGGTCATTCCGCTCCGTCCGGCGGGTGGGGCGTGGAGCAGCATTAACGACATGCTGAAGTACGTTTCGATGGAACTGGCCGACGGCAAGCTGCCGGACGGCAAGACTTACATCGACTCGGAGCCTCTGCTGGAGCGTCGCAAGCCGCAGGTGTACATGAGCAAGGACGATTCGTACGGCATGGGATTGATGGTGGATAAAACGTACGGGGTCCCGGTGGTTCATCACGGCGGAGACATGATCGGCTATCACAGCGACATGATTTGGCTGCCGCAGCAGAACGTCGGAGCAGTCATCCTGACCAATGGCAACCCCGGGTGGCTGATCCGGAGCCGCTTCCGCCGCAAGCTGCTGGAGGTTCTCTTCGATGGACATCCCGAGGCCGATAATCTGCTGGCGGCGGATGCAAAGAGCTATTTCGCTGACATCGCTGCGGAGCGAAAGCTCCTGACCGTGTCGGCGGACGCCACGGAAAGCACGAAGCTGGCGAAGCATTATTGGAATGCGTCCTTAGGAGATATCGATGTGAGCATGGCGAGTGGGCAGACGTACTTCGACTTCGGCGAATGGAAGAGTGAGGTCGCGACCAAGAAGAACCCCGATGGGACGCTCTCTTTCGTGACCATCGTGCCAGGAATGGAGGGATTTGAGTTCGTGGTCGGTACCGGGGCGAAGAAGACGCTGATCACGCGAGATGCTCAGCATGAGTACATCTTCGAGGAGAAGTAGCCTGACGTCGATATAATCTCCGGCGTCGCGCGATTGGATTGTGCGCAGGCAAGCGTGCTGTTTGCGCCAGCAAGCATGACGGCGGTGAGGAGTCTGAATGGGCGGTTCATGAGAGCGGCATTATACGACGACGAAAAGTGCCCCAGCCAAAAAGGTCGGCGGGGATGCTCGCACTTTGTCTAAGAAACAAAGTTACCAGAGAATCTCGACTCCGTAGCCGCCGAGCATACGATCCCGGCTCAGGAGGGGGATGCGTTCCCCTAGCGCTTGCGCCACGAGAATGCGGTCGAAGGGGTCCCGATGCCGCATGGGGAGGCTTTCCAGCCTGAACACATGCGAAAGCATGATGGGCAGCACCTCAACTCGCGTTTGCCGAATCTGCTCCCGCAGATAAGGCGCCGCCGGCTTGGGAAAGGGGAGCTTGCCGCGGGTCGCCTTCACCACGATTTCCCAGATGCTGGCGACGCTGAGCAACACTTCATTTTGTGAACTGCGGAACGCGTTTCGTGCCACGGGCGACAGTCGGGCGTCGTCCCCCACGATCCAGAGAAATGTGTGGGTGTCCAGGAGAAGTTTCACCGTAGAACTCCGTTTCAAAGTCGGGCATGGGCGCGTCAAAATCGTCAGGCACCACGAAGTCGCCTTTCCCGGTGCCCAGGGGTCGGGGAGCACGCTTCGGCTTGATGGCTATCAACCGCGCCACCGGTTTTCCGGACCTCGCGATGATTACTTGCTCTCCCGCTTCCACCTTCTGCAATAGCTCGGAGAAGTGGGTCTTGGCTTCATGCACATTCACTTCCATGTGCACATACTGGACTAAGGCGTGGACTAAGTCAAGGGGCCTTTCCGCTCTATCCAAGGCATAAGTAAAGCGCAGCCCTGTGTACCTGACGGCTGAAGGCTGAGAGCCGACAGCTAATCGTAATACTCCAGCCCCAGGTGCGTGATCATCTCCTCGCCCTTCAAGTGGCGGAGAGTGTTCTTCAGTTTCATGGACTGGATGAACAGGTCATGCTCAGGGTACAACCCGGGCGCCGTCATAGGCGACTTGAAGTAGAAGCTCAGCCACTCCTGAATGCCGATACCGCGCAAAGCCGACGAACGTTTCGCCAGGTCGAGAAACAATACGAGATCCAGAACGATCGGAGCTGCGAGGATGGAGTCGCGGCATAGGAAATCGACCTTAATCTGCATGGGATAGCCGAGCCAGCCAAAGATGTCAATGTTGTCCCAACCCTCTTTATTATCACCGCGTGGCGGATAATAGTTAATGCGAACCTTGTGGTAGATGTTGCCATAAAGCTTGGGATAAAGCTCGGGCTGGAGAATGTGTTCCAGCACCGAGAGCTTAGACTCTTCTTTGGTTTTGAAGGAGCCCGGATCGTCGAGCACTTCGCCGTCACGGTTGCCCAGAATGTTGGTGGAAAACCAGCCATTCAGCCCAATCATGCGTGCTTTGAATCCCGGCGCGAGGATGGTCTTGAGCAGTGTCTGTCCGGTCTTATAGTCCTTACCGCAGATGGGCGCCTGCATTTGCTTCGACAGGTAGTGCATCGCGGGGATGTCGACCGTGAGGTTGGGCGCACCGTTGGCGAACGGCACGCCTTCTTTCAGGGCGGCATAGGCGTAGATCATGGAAGGTGCGATGCCGGCATCACTCTGGCGCAGCCCTCTTTCGAATACCTCGACCGACTTGTGTACCCTTCTCGGCTTGATAAAGGTTTCGGTAGAGCCGCACCAGATCATGACCAGGCGGTCGGCGCCGCTGGACTTCTTGAAGTCGCGGATGTCGTCGCGCAGTTGCTCGGCAAGCTCCATCTTGTTCTTGCCCTTTTTGACATTGGGACCGTCGAGTCTTTTCACATAGTTCTTGTCGAAGACGGCCTTCCGCGGCTTGATCTTCGAAAGAAACGGTTTGACCTGATCGAGTAGCGAGACCTCGAGCACTCCCGCATTGCGGGCTGCCGAGTACATGTCATCCTCAAAAATGTCCCAGCCAGTAAAGACCAGATCGTTCAGCTTGGCCAGCGGAACAAAGTCCTGAATTTTCGGAAAGCGCCCCTCGGTGCGTTTACCGAGGCGGATTGTACCCATCTGGGTGAGCGACCCGATAGGGCTGGAAATTCCTTTCCGCACTGCCTCGACACCCGCAACAAACGTGGTGGCGACGGCGCCCATACCAGGAATCATGATTCCCAGTTTTCCTTTGGCCGGGGCTATCTCGCCCACCGCGCTGTTCGTATTTTCCTGTTTCTTGCTGGTCGGCATGCTATCAGTCCGTTTCATGAAAGAATGTACAAACCTGTTATCTTCTCGTAACGGCAACACACATTGCAATCGAACCTGCGTGAATGGACGCGTTTACGCCCTGTGCGGCAATTTGAAGGATTTGGTGGAAAGCTATGAGTGAAAAGATCGCGGTGATAACTGGAAGCTCAAGTGGCATTGGGCTGCTAACCGCCGTCGAGTTGGCGCTCAGCGGATATCGCGTGGTGGCCACGATGCGCAACCTCGAAAACCGAGGCCGTCTTGAGAAGGCCGCACAAGAAGCCAAGGTACGTGATCGGCTCGATCTGCGCCGTCTTGATATCACGGAATTCGATTCGCTTGCCGTGACGGTAAACGCGATAGTCCGCGACCATGGACGCATTGACGTACTGGTCAACAATGCGGGCTTCAGCATGGCTGGATTTGCCGAAGACATGACTGTCGGCGAACTCCGCCAACAATTGGAAACCAACTTTTTCGGTAACGTAGCAATGACTAAGGCCGTGCTGCCGGTTATGCGCGCCCAGAAGTCGGGTCACATTATCACCGTTACTTCTATCGCCGGCCGGGTGGGCCAGCCCATGCTGAGCGCCTACAGCGCTTCGAAATACGCGCTGGAGGGCTGGAGCGAGTCCCTGCGTATCGAGACGCACTCACTCGGGATTCGCGTTTCGCTGGTCGAGCCGGGCGCCTTCGACACCGACATCTGGGAGCGTAATGTAGTAATCGCCAAGGGCTCGCTCGATCCGGCGTCGCCGAACAAGGAGCGTAGTCAACGCTTCGCTGAGTTCATTAAGCAAAGCGCGAAACAGCGTCGCGATGCGACGGATGTTGCGAAGCTGATCGTGCGCATTGCACGGAACCCCAACCCCAAGCTTCGATACTTGATTGGCGGTGACGCCAAGATGCAACTCTGGCTGAAGAGAATAGCCCCGTGGCGGAGATATGAACGGATTGTGGCGAAGGCGGTCAGGATTGACCAGTAACAACTTCCAAGCACAGATGAGAACACTATTTGCGGTCGTAAGAACAAAGGGCAAAGGGTGGGATGCAACTCGACCCATGCGTTCCCAACTGCAGTGGCCCGAACACGCTGCGTTCATGGACAGGCTGGCCGCCGACGGGTTTATCGTTCTGGGTGGCCCAGTTGGCGCCGGCGATGATTTTCTCTTCGCGATCAAAGCGGCTGACGAGAGTGAAATCCGCCTGACTTTGCAGCGAGACCCGTGGAGCGAGTCCGGAATGTTGGAGATAAAGAGTATTCAGCCTTGGAGCATCCTGCTGGAATCGGCAGCGGGGTAGGCTCAGTCCGCCACCTCTTCCACCGCTTCCCTGCCTACCCGATGCTGCACGTGTGACCATACGAAGTACACGACCGCAGCCAGAATGACGGCGAGAATTATCGCGTCGAGGCGATGGAACCACATTTTTAAACGTGGATCGGTGTCCCAGCGCTCGCCCAATCGCATACCGATGTACGCTAGCATGAAGCACCAGGGCCATGATCCGACAAACGTGTAGATGTGGAACTTCAGGCGCGGCATGCGCGCGATTCCCGCCGGCAGCGCGATGAAGGTGCGGATCACCGGCAGCAGGCGGGCGATCAGCACCGCGATGGAACCGCGGCGCTCGAAGAAGCGGTCGGCGATGCTGAGTTCACGGTGGCTGAGGAAAATGTAGCGGCCATAGCGCTCCACCAGAGGCCGGCCGCCAAAGTAGCCAATCTCGTAGGCCAGGACCGAGCCCAGGTTGCAGCCGATTGCGCCCCACGTGGCGACTGCCAGCAGCGAAAAGCGACCGGTGTAAACCAGGTATCCGGAGAACGGCATGATGATTTCCGAAGGCAGCGGAATACATGCCGACTCGATGGCCATGAGCAGCATCACCCCAGGATAGCCTCCGGCCGAGATGACGCTGACGATCCACGCCCCGACTATTTCAAGAATGTGAGCAATCATGTTGTGCTAATGCAGACCTTCCCCTGAGCTAGTTCAAATGCAACTTACCTCAAGAATCGCTTTGTATCAGGGCACAGCTTCAGCTGTGTGCCGTAGCCCGGTCAATGAAGAACTTGCGCTTTCGAGTCTGTGTGAGAACATCTGTCGTCCCTACGGGACTGGTCTTATTTCCCACTTAGCCCAGCGCTGAAGCGCTGGGCTAAGCTCTTCCGCCCCATTCGGGGCTAGTTCTTAACCGCTTCGTTCCACTGCGGCAAACCGATACGAGGTCGTGACCCAGTCTCTGAAGCCTGAACCTTTTGCAACCTGTCGGCACGACTAAAGTTGCGCCCTGATACGAGCCGTAAAGATTACAAACCGTAAAGATTTTGTGAGATGAGCTGTGCTGCTAGTCGCTAGTTGCTTTCTCCGGCAGATTTCCGCTCAGCCATTCTCCCAGCTTCTGCACTGAAAGCCGCACGCCGACGAAGAACTGGCCAAACAACGCATACACCGCGCTAACTTCGTCGAAGCGCATCTCGTAAATCAGTTTCTTGAATACCAGCGGATCCGAGGCAAACAGATCGACGCCCCACTCCCAATCGTCGAAGCCGATGGAGGCTGTAATAATCTGCTGGACCTTTCCGGCATAACGGCGGCCTACCATGCCGTGTTCCTCCATTTGCCGCTGGCGCTCTTCGATGGGCAGGCTGTACCAATTCTTCTCTTCACCGCGCTTGCGGTCCATCGGATAGAAACATAAATACCGGCTGCCGGGAATCTTGGGAAACAGACGTGGATGCATGGCTTCGCGCTGACGCGTGAGCGTCTCCTCGACTTCGTCGTTCCATTCCCTTGAAAACGGCTTCACGCCGCGCTCGGCGAGTTGCCGAAAGAGCTTGACGCTGGAGTCGTACAGGCCCAGCTCAATCACCGACAAATACGAATGCATGGGCTCGAGAAAATCCTGCAGGGCAGTTCGGTTCAGCTGCAATTCAGCGGCGTTTAGCTCATCGAAGGAGTCGCGAAAGTGGACCATCATCAGATCGCCCTTGTGGCCGAGCATCGAATAGATGGCGCTCTGGCCAGCTTCCTCGCTGGCGAAAAATACCGTTGCGGCTCCGCGTGCGATCTCCGCCTGGCGCGATGGCTCCAGCTTGCGCCACTCCGGCCAGCGGAAACGGAACATCTGATGCAGCACGCTGAGCCCCTCAAGGGTAAGTGGCATTGCTGGCAGTTCGGCGGACATAGTTTGTACTCCCGTATTACTGGAAGACATTGCGAGACTCCGCGCTGAAAATGATGACGTCTTCTCATTGTAATCTGCCCGCGCCGTTATAATCTCTTGTCGTTAGACTCGGAGACTAATCATGCCACGTGGTGCCATGCCTCGCCGGCCTTCACGCACCGGCCACCAGGACAAAGTTTCGAGCAGCCCATTGCGAGCCAAAGTAAAAGTGCGTATAGTCACGCCTTTCTTAAGTAAAGTGGGTAAGGCGGCTGCGCCTATTGCGGCGAGGACAGCTGCGAAGAAGCCCGTTGCTAAGCGTAAAGCTGCCATGGGTAAGGGCTACAATCCCATCGCACCGGAGCGCATCAACGAGATTCTGAAGCGACTCGACGAGCGTTATCCCGGCGCGACCTGCGCGCTGCATCACGACAGCGCGTGGGAGCTGCTGGTGGCGACCATCCTTTCGGCGCAGTGCACCGATGCGCGTGTCAATATGGTCACGCCGATCATCTTCGAGAAATACCCGACGCCCGAGGCGTTCGCCGCACTGCAGCCGGAAGATCTCGAGGATGACATTCGAACGACGGGATTCTTTCGTAATAAATCGAAGTCGGTGGTGGGCGCCGCGCGCAAGCTGATCAGCGAATTCGGCGGCCAGGTGCCACGCACCATGGACGAGTTGCTGCGAATACCCGGCGTGGCGCGCAAGACTGCCAACGTGGTGCTGGGCACATGGTACAAGATCGCCGACGGCGTGGTGGTGGACACGCATGTGCAACGGATCTCACGCCGCCTGGAGCTAACAAAAAACGAGGAGCCGCGGAAGATCGAGCAGGACCTGATGAAGGTGATCCCGCGCGACAAGTGGATCGTTTTCGCGCACCAGATCATCTTGCACGGTCGCGCGCTGTGCATCGCGCGCAAACCCAAGTGCGCCGATTGCCCGTTGGAGAACCTCTGCCACGCCGCCGACAAGACCTGGAGTACAGTGGAGATGCATAAGGGGGCGAGGTAAGAAGAGTGGATGGTGGATGGTGGATAGTGGATAGGACGGAATGTACTGTGATCCCGAGCGAGGTTCGGGTCAGTTTAGGATTGTCATCCCGAGCGAGGACTTCAGTCCGAGTCGAGGGATCTGCTTTTCGTCCCATCGGCCTAGGGTCGCGCAGCCCATCTTTCCGGGCAGGCGCTTCTCTAAGATCGAGCGGACATTGTAGAATCCCATTAGCCTGCTTCGTGGTGAAGGTGTGAAAAGAGTTACGGCTTGTGTGCTGTTCGTGTTTCTCGTTTCGGCGCTATCCGTGCCGGCGGTCGCTCATGCTCCCAAGCTGACCAAGGCACAGAAGGACGCGCAGAAGTCCTATGCGAAATACAACAAGCAGTACATCAAGCAGCAGAAGAAACAACTAAAGGCCCAACAGAAGCAAATGAAGAAGTGGAACAAGGAGCACGGGACGAAGGTCACGGTGATCTGAGCCGCTCCCTAAGACACGCCCGCCGGGGCCAATCGCTTCGCCTGTCTCCCACCCTCTTCGCCAGAGGCAGGTGCAAAGGTTCTGGCACCCCCGCTCATCTGAGGCTACGAACCGGTACTTGGCGAAATCCTATTCCTCTGTAAGAATCACCCTTCAATCGATTGACACCCGATGTCTCTCTCTCTTCCTGAATTCGTCGAACGCTGGAAAGCCAGTTCGCTGTCGGAGCCTGGTGCCCCAGGTTCGCGGCCCGCTTTTGGCCGCTAACCTGGGATCACTGACATCAGTCAGGAAATCGGGTAGGGTTGTCGTCATGCCGCGCGGCCTGGTCAGATTTCATCAATCCGGACAGTCCCACTTCATCACCTTCAGTTGTTACCGCCGCCAGCCGAATTTCAAAAACCGTGCAGTGTATGACCTGTTTCCGCTTTGTCTGGAGGAGATGCGTCGCCGTTTCGCCATGCGAGTTTATGGTTACGTGGTGATGCCCGAACACGTGCATCTGCTGGTCAGCGAACCCGTGCAGCGGACGCTGTCCGAGGCCATACACTTCCTTAAGCTGTCGTTCACGAAACGGCTGCGGAGCCGGAAGTTCTCCCAGCTTGGAGTCCAAAGTACGGAGGCGCAGCCTCCGGCCAGTTCAGGGCAGGCTCTGGGGCACGAGCACGAACCGTTCTGGCAGAAGCGATACTATGATCGCAACGTTCGCGATGCCCGCGAATTCTCGGTAAAGTTGCGCTATCTGCATCGCAATCCGGTGAAGCGGGGACTAGTCAGCGATCCGGGTAAGTGGAAGTGGAGCAGCTTCCGTCATTACGCGTTTCGTGAAATAGGAGTCGTCGAGATCGAATCGGAGTGGACAGGCCGAGACCGGGAACGGAGCATCCACGGCGGTCCGGCGCGGATATTCTTAAGCCCAGGTTAGCGTCCAAAAGAAGGACGCGAACCTGGGGCACCAGGCACCAGGCTATAAGCCAGTTTCAGAGTTGGTGTAGAGCGGATACAGCCAGCCTTCAGGCTAGCGTCCGAGCCGCTCCACGTTATGAGGCCTTGGGCCGTTGCGGTCATTTTCAATGACCGCAACGGCCCAAGCCATTCGTTTTATCCGCAGCGGACGGGGCGCTGAAGCGCCGCTCTACCCATGCTCGCCCGACTACGCCAACTCTGAAACTGCTCCAGCCCAAGGGTGCTATCCATTTTGGGAATCGGCGGTTACCTCCGTGTTCGGGAATGCGTTTTCTTACCCCTCCAATCCAACTCTGCATCGTAGACTGAGAGCGCGGGAGCCAGTCTCCGGCACCGCCAGTTCGCTGTTCGGGCGGCGGTACTGATCTTTGAAGATTTGTTCGGTTGCCGACAGAATGGAATAGGCATAGGTTAAGTCCTTATTCCGGAATACTTTGCATGTAACTCCTTTGTGCGGAATACTTTGCGAGCAATCTTGCAAAGTACTGAAAAACAAAGGTTTACACCAGCACGTAAGTCCAATTTACACAATACTTTGCAGTCAAGGTATTGAAAACAAGTACTTTAAAAAAATGGGGGGCCTTTAGAGACTGTGCGCAACCTCTGCCGTCCCTACCGGACTCGGGCGTATTTCCCACCCTACCCAGCGCTGAAGCGCTGGGCTAAGATCTTTCGCCCTTGAGGGGCTGGTTTTCGCGTGCTTCATTTTCAGTAAGCGAAATCGATATGAGTTGCGACACAGTCTCTTCAGCGCCAGAGCGAGCCACAAAGGACGTGGCACCCCGCTAACAGGGCTGGCTGTGGTGCTGCGTGACTGACTCGCTTGGCCTTCATAATGGATGCCATACAATGAGCGGGGATGGGATGCGTGGGAATTGTGTCCAACGAAGTTCCAGGCGTAGTCGTTCAGATCGAGGTTGTGTGACTCGACCTAAGAAGCAGATCCCTCGTGGGCTGAAGCCCACTCGTGATGACAAGAATAAAGAACTTATCGGCGCACCCTCGGCAAGCTCAGGGCAGGCTCCTTTGCAGGTTATTAAAGGCGCGCCTCTTCGAAGCGTCACCTTGGGCAGGCTTCTTCAGCAGCGTCTAAAACTGCACCGACGGCGGTTCCCATATCATTTTCGATATTCTGAGTCCAATATTATGGCGCTCGTTTCCCTAATTCTTCTCTTTATGACCCTACAGGTTATGACCCAGCAAGCCGTCGCACAGCCGATGTTAAGTCCGCCGCAAGCCATCACCGATCCCACCAAGCTTGAGAGCAAGAGCGTTCCCGACATGCAGAGCTTTTCCATCGAGAAGCTTTACATGACGCGCGCGATCGGCGAATCGACGTGGTCGCCCGACGGCAAGCAGATCGCCTTCATCTCGAACATCAGCGGACGCAACAATCTCTGGCTGGTTCCGGCGATGGGCGGCTGGCCGACGCAGTTGACCATCAGCGACCAGCGGCAGACGCAGCCGGTGTGGTCGTCCGACGGGGCTTGGATCGCATTCATCTCCGACCACGATGGCGATGAGCAGTGGGACATTTTTCTGGTGTCGCCAAAGACCGGCGATGTGGTCAACCTGACCACTTCACCGGAGAGCGCGGAAGAAGAACCCGCGTGGTCACCCGACGGGCGGCAGCTTGCTTATGTCACCAAGCCCAAGACGGGCTCGACCTTTGAGATCGAGCTGATGGACGTCGCCACGAGGCACGTTCGTCACCTGACGAAGAACACGCCCAAGGAGCTGAGCAATACCAGCCCGATCTTTTCGCGCGATGGCAAGTACATTGTCTACACGCAGTCGCACGCCAGCGGCAAGGACTCGAATATTTTTGTGCTCGACCTCGCCAGCGGACAGAGTACAAACTTGACGCAGCATGAGGGCGAGCACACCTACGAAGCGGATGACATCTCGCCGGACGGCAAGACCATTCTCGCCACCTCGGACGCACAGAACGGATACGACAATGTCGGCCTGCTCAACATCGCGACCAGGAAGATTGATTGGCTCACCAACGAGAAGTGGCGGATCGCCGCAGGAACATTTTCGCCGGATGGCAAATCGCTGACATGGACGGCCAATGTTGACGGCAACACGGATATTTACCTGTATGACGTGCCGAGCAGGCGCGCCGACGCGTTACCGCTGACGCAGGGGGTGAACTCGCTTGGCGGCAATCCCCTGCCCTACAGCCACGATGGGTCAAAGCTTTTGTACTACCACAACGGCCCCGATGCGCCCAACGATGCTTGGGTTTATGACATCGCGTCGAAGCAGTCGCAGCAGGTGACGCACTCGCTGGTGGGGGGAGTGAACAGCGCTGACATGGTTGCGCCGTATCTTGTGCACTATCCCAGCCGCGATGGCAAGTGGACGATCTCAGCGTTTGCGTATGTGCCCAACAATATCCAGCGCAACGGGAAGTTCCCGGCGATCGTTTACATTCACGGCGGACCAGCCGCGCAGACGGCTAACTCGTTCAACCGCTTCATCCAGTACATCGTGAACCAGGGTTATCTGGTGATCGCGCCGAACTATCGCGGATCAACCGGATACGGCAAGGAGTTCACGGATGCCAATCGCGGCGATGCCGGAGGCGGCGAGTTGCACGACGTGCTCGATGCGGCCCAGTGGATCGAGAAGAGCGGCTTCGTCGATCCCAAGAAGCTGATTGTCATGGGCGGTAGCTACGGCGGCTACCTGAGCATGATGGCGGTCACCAAGGCTCCGGACATGTGGGCCGCGGCTGTGCCTATTGTGCCATTCGTGGACTGGGCTACCGAGATCGCCAACGAGGACCCGCTACTGCGCGAGTATGACCTGGCAACCATGGGCGATCCGGTGAAGAATAAAGCGCTGTACGACGATCGCTCGCCGATCAACTTTGTGGAGCAGATCAAGGCTCCGCTGCTGCTGCTGGCAGGGGGGAATGATCCGCGCTGTCCGAAGGAAGAGGCGCAACAGGTGGCCGATGCTATCAAGAAGCGCGGCGGGTCGGTGCAGCTAAAGATTTACGAGAACGAAGGCCACGGCTTCGCGCGGGTGGAGAACGTGATTGATGCGTACCAGCGCGTTTCTGATTTCCTGAAAGTACATGTGCCGTCGCCGGGATGCGGGTGTTCGATTTATGAATAGCTATCGGCTGTCAGCCATCAGCCATCAGCTATCAGCTCTTTCTGCTATGTGCCACGAATCCGATTCTCGCTTCCACGATTGCGGCAACCAGCCCCGGAATGCTGTACTGCTTGGCCTCGATGTCCACGGGTAGTCCGAACTCACGCAGCGTGGCGGAAGTTACGGGTCCGATGGATGCGGTGTCTACGCCTTGGTGGGGCACCGGCTTCCTCAAGGCGGCACGTGCGCTGCGCAATCCCAGCAAGCCTACAAAATTCTTCACCGTGGACGAACTGGTGAAAGTAATAGCATGCGGCCTTTGCGTTGGGTTGGCCAGCAGGGCGCGCAGGCGCTTCGCCGACGAGCTGGGAGCGACGGTCTCGTACGCTTCGACCACATCAACCTTAGCGCCAGCATTGCACAACTCGCGCGGGATGACATCGCGCGCGACCTTGGCTCGCACCAGCAGCATCCGCTTACCTTTCACTTTGCGGTGCAGCGAAGCGACGACCGACTCGGCCACATATTCCTTCGGCGTGACGTACACCCGCAGGCCGTGTTTTTCGATCGCTTTTTTGGTCGCAGGACCGATGGCGGCAATCTTTAGATGCGCCAGCGCTGAGACGTCAATCTTGTTCGTTGCCAGGCGTTCAAACAGTGCCTCAACCCCGTTTACGCTGGTGAGGATTAACCAATCGTAAGCGGCGAGCTTGTGCAACGATGAATCCAGCGCTTGGTAGGAGCTGGGTTTACGAATCTCGATGAATGGGATCTCGACGACCTCGCAGCCTAGCTCGCGCAGCGCCGAAGAAAGTGCGTCCGCTTGCTTCTTCGCGCGCGAGACCAGAACGCGGCATCCCGCGAGGGGCAAGCCGTTTTCCGCAATTATTGTGCGAGGATTATTTGCCAAAGTAGGGGTCCTTCGACTCCGGCGTCGCAAACCCAGCGACACCTCCGCTCAGGATGACACGATGACTGCTTTGATTCGAACTGACTACCGATCACCGGTAACTGGCAACGCCTTTCACGGCTGTTGCGGCGCTGCCGCGGCGACGCCGTAAACCTCTTCGAGAATCCTGGTTGCGCCCCGCCGCAGCAAAGTGTCGCCAACTTGTTCACCGAGCACCACCGGGTCGCCGCCTCTCTGCTGCTCGCGCAGAACTTCCGTACCATCTGGCCGCGCGACAATGGCGGTCAGTTGCAAGCTGCCATCCTTCAGCTCAGCAAATGCGCCAATCGGAACCTGGCATCCTCCGCCGAGTTTGTTCAGCAACGCACGTTCGCAAGTAGTGGCGGCTCGGGCCGCAGAGTCATTGAGAAACGAGAGATGTTTGCGCACCTCCACATCGGCCTCCCGGATCTCGATGCCAAGTGCACCCTGTCCCGCTGCAGGACACATAAAATCTTCCGACAGGACTTCCTTCACTAGTTCGGTTTTGCCGAGCCTGGTAAGGCCGGCGGCAGCCAAAATGATGGCATCATATTCGCCTTCTTCCAGCTTGCGCATGCGCGTATCAACATTACCCCGCAAGGGATGAATCACCAGATCGGGTCGCGACGCCTTCAACTGCGCCTGCCGGCGCAGGCTGCTGGTGCCCACTCGCGCCCCCAGTGGTAGCGCCGTGATGCTATCGTACTTGACTGACAGAAACACGTCGCGCGGATTGACCCGTGTAGTAATAGCGACCAGTTCGAATCCAGGCGGCAGTTGGGTTGGCAAGTCTTTGAGGCTGTGCACTGCAAGATCGACGCGGCCTTCGGCTAGCGCTTCTTCGATTTCCTTCGTGAACATGCCCTTGGTCCCGACCTGGGCGAGAGCGACGTCGGTGATCTTGTCGCCGGTGGTCTTGATGATTTCGAGCTCGACCTCGTGGCCGCGCTCGCGCAGCAGCGCCGCGATGTGATTGGCCTGCCAGAGTGCAAGTTGTGATCCGCGGGACCCAATCCTGAGGCGCGCCATCAATTTCGCGCTCCCGGTTTTCCGCTGCTCACGGTAGTTGCATCTTCGTCGCCGGCTTTTCTGACCTCCCGCAGGCCGAAGAGCTTGCGTACCAAGTCAACCACGGTAGTGACTTCTGACGATTCGCGCGCTGCACTCTTGAGCGTAGTAATGGGCGTATGCATGATTTTATTGATGATACCGCGGGACAGCGCCTCCACCGCCAGTTCCTGTTCCGGCGAGAGCGTTCCCAGGCGGCCACGTACGCGGTCAATTTCGGCCTGGCGAACCGTTTCCAAGTGCTCCTGCAGCGAAACGATGGTAGGCACCACATCGAGAGTTTGCAGCCGCGATTCAAACTTATCCACCTCAAGCTGCACGATGGCTTCGGCGCGGTCGGCTTCGGTCTTGCGATCAGCGATGTGTGATGAAACCACCTGCTGCAAATCGTCGATGTCGTAGACGAAGATGCCATCCAGCTTGTTCAACTCAGGGTCGATATCGCGGGGGACCGCAATGTCGATGAAGAACATAGGGCTGTTACGACGTTGGTGCAGAAACCTGTCGCCGTGCTCCTTGCGGAAGATGGTGTGTGGGGCTCCGGTAGAGCTAATGACGATGTCGGCCTTGGGCACGGTCTCATACAGTCTTTCGAATGGGATCGCTTGTCCGTTGAACTTTTTCGCCAGTGCGGCGGCCCGCTCGTAGGTCCGGTTGGCAACGTAAATTTGCTTGGCGCCATGCGCCAGCAGATGGCGCGCCGCCAATTCGCACATCTTTCCAGCGCCCACCAGGTAAACGCTCTTGCCTTGCAAGTTGCCAAAAATCTTTTTGGCCAGGTCCACGGCCACCGACGCGATGGACACTGCTGAAGTAGCAACGGCGGTCTCGTTGCGCACACGCTTGGCGACGGCAAAGGAGCGGGTCAACAAGGCGTCGAGTTGCGAGTTGACCGCGCCAAGGGCGCGCGCCGTGGCATAGGCTTCCTTGACCTGCCCTAGGATTTGGGGCTCGCCCACGATCATGGAATCAAGGCTCGAGGCTACCCGGAAAACATGACGTACCGCGTCGCGTTCATAATGTTCATATAGATATTTGCGGTAGGGCTCAGGATCGAAGCCGTAAAACTGGCGCAAAAATCCGTGCATATCGGCGGAACCATTCGTGGTGCGCGCCAACATCTCCACCCGGTTACAGGTGGAGACGATCATGCCCTCCTCGACACCGGGATAGGTCGCCAGGGACTTCACCGCTTCGGGTAGGCGCGCCTCGGAAATGGCGAATTGCTCGCGCACCTCGACTGGTGCGGTCTGGTGGTTCACGCCGATGACGACGAAGTTCATGAGAGAAACCGGTGCGTGCGGCTAAAGCTATTGGCCGCCCACGCGCCTAAGGCGATAATGAAGGCAAAGGTCGCCAGAAATGCCGCGCGACGGCCCCGCCATCCTGAACTCCAGCGCATGTACAGCAGCAGCAAATACACTGCCCACATGGTGAACGACAACAATATTTTTGGATCGTAGAAGAACAATGGTCCGTACTTGTCAATGGCCAACACCGAACCCGCCACCAGCCCCAACGTCATGAAAGGAAAACCGAACAGCAACGAGCGATAGCAGATTTCGTCAATGGTCTGTAAAGGAGGTAGCCAGGTCAGCAGCGGCGCCGAGCGCTTGGACTTCAACGTCCGCTCTTGCACCAGGTAGAGGAGGCTCGCACCAAAGCTCAAGAACAGACCCGCGTAGCCGGTGAAGATGAGTACCACATGCACAAAGATCCAACCACTACGCAGCAGCGGCGATGTCAACGTGACCGGCTTCTGCCCGATCGCAGAGGCGAACGTCAGGATAAAGACAATGGGGAATATCACGACCCCCGGCGAGACGGTGCGATAACCCACAAAGAACACGAAGAAAACGACCATCGCCAGAAACGCCAGGATCGATTCTGAGTAGTGGATCGAAGCCAGAGAAAGATGGCCAATCAAAACCGTGGACTCAACCAGAGAAACGAAGTGGAAGATAAGTCCCAATCCCACGGCTGGCTCTACCACCTTACCCAGAACGTTGCCCTTCTTGCTGAGCAGGAGCAGCGAATAAAGCAGTCCGACGCCATAACAACAGACCGCGACTCGGAGCCAGATTAACGGCATAAACCCCATGTAATGCCTAAGCTTGTTTCTTCTGCGATAAGTATAACGGGCCAGCGAACAGGGGGCAGTATGCTTATCACGTGCGGCTGTGATTTGCGTCACAAGGAAACTGGAACTGCCCGGGCGAAAAGGAAACTGGAACTGCCCGGGCGAAGTAGCAACGCTAGCTGGGATAGTGGAAGTACACGATGTGCTGCGAGGCGATGGTCATGCCGTCTTTCGAGGCTGGTCTGAAGTGCCAGCGCTGTAGCACGGAAAGCACTTTTTGCTCGATGCCGTATCCGATACCTTGCAGCAGTTTGGTTTGCACCACATTTCCCTGCTCGTCTATTGTGACCTCGACAATCACATCGCCTTGCACGCCAGCAGGTATGTCTGAGCGCGATACCGGTGGATCGGGAAAGACTTCTGGCAGCGCCGGCATAACTTCATCGCCGCTAATCGGCGAACCGGGCACGCGTCCATAAGGAGAACCACCGCGCACGGTCTGCTCAGGCGCGTCGTCTCGCGTGGTTTGATTCGCTTGCCGAAAGGGGATATCAGGATTGTGTACCTTCGGCTTAGGCGCCAGCGCAGCGCGCAGCGACGGTCGTTGCTCGTCTGGAGTTGACTGGAACTTCTCTGGCCCCACAGGCGCAAGGTAAACAATGGACATCGTTCCGGAAGATCTCTTAATTCCCAAGTCAACCTCAGAAGGCGATACAAAAACAGGACCGCCGTGATAAACCAGCAGAAACAGAAGCGAGACGTGAATCGCGAAGGAAGCGAGCAGAGCACGATTCCATCGCTCGCGCCCAGACCACTCCAGCTCTGTAAACATCTGAAATCCCCACCTCGGAACGAGCGCTCTTTATATGAACGGCTTCGTCCGTTCCATCGTAACTGCTCGATTGGACGCAAGCACCCAGAATGGGTTAGCTGCAACGATTGTAGCGCTATTCCACCCCGATCGAGTCCAACAATGCAGGTAGTTCATGGACCTCCAGGCGCAATCGGCGTCCCTGATTGAGCATATCGGGGATTTCATCGAAGGCTTGCATCAGGCGTAGCTTTACAGCAGCGTACTGTTCCGGTTCGCTGAGCGTGCGGCCGCGGGTGACTACCCAGGCTGAAAGCGCCTCGGGGTGTAGAAAGATGCTGACGGCGAAGATTGTCTTCCGGTCGGAGGTTACGTCGAAGATAAACTCGGTCGAAGGAGCTTCGGGATCGCTGTCTAGCGCGGGACGCTTGCCGACAAAGTAGTACTGATAAACGTAACCGGTCTGCCCGGTATAGGTTTTGACGCGGCGGATGGTCATCAGCGAATTTCTATCCGAGGATATTGTAGTCCGCCCGCGCGGCTATGGCTCCGTTGGCCGCTCGCGCAGGATTGCCGCCGCCGTCTCCGAACTGACAGGCGAGTAATACACCTCTTTGAAGGTATATGACTTCGCCTTGGCGCCGAGAATGGGCAGAATCTCAATGTGCCAGTGGTAGTCATCCTCGATGGTCTTCCAGAAGCCGAGCGTCTCAGAACGGTGCATCGTGTTGGGCGAGGTATGCAGCACCATGTGGAAGCCGTCGGCGATGGTGCGGATGCGGTAAAGCGTACGCCGCAGCAATGCCGCCAGGTCGCGCATTGCGCCAGACTTCAGCGCCATGCGCTCAAAATAAGCCTCGTGCGTGTGGGGAGCGATCCAGGTCTCATATGGCACACGCGGAGCGTAAGGACAACAGGCAATGTAGTCGCCACGCACCTCGATGACTCGCAGCTTCTGCTCCTGCTCCTGCCGCAGAATGTCGCAGAAGACGCAACGTTCTTTCACCTGGTAATGTTGCCGGGCTGCCCGCAACTCATAAAGAACGCGCCGCGGGACAAATGTAGTGGCCACGACCTCTGAGGAGGGGTGGTCAAACTCCTGCCCCGAATGCGTGCCATAATTCTTGAAGACACTGATGTACTTGAAGCGGCTATCGCCCTTCAGGTCCTGGATACGCTGGCCGCAGAGTGCCAGGTACTCTTCGATTTCGCGGTCGTCGGCGTTCCACAAATGCCGGTCGTGGCGGGCATTTTCGACAATCACCTCATGCGCCCCAATGGGTCGCATCTTGTCATACAGACCGTTGCCCGTACGCGCCGGCTCACCGTCAATTCCGTACAACGGGTGGGGATGGACCACGGCGCGCGCCGACCAAGGGCTGCCATTTACCGTCGGCGAGGAAGCTATCACCTGAAGCGGCTGGCCCGACTCTGGACAGAAGGGGCAGAAGTAGTCAGGCGAGGAGCTATCGTCAGGCTCGTCGCCGCAGATGACCCAGGAGCGGGTAATGGGGTCCTTACGCAATTCCATCACTGTTTACTTTACGTCTCAGGATGGTAAGCAAGCAATCGGCAATCAGGAAATAGCATTCCGCCAGTTCGCATTTGGCACTTGGCAGTTAGCGGTTGATATAGCCCACGGCGGGTAACACCTGCCTGCTAGAATAAGACATTGTGAAGCGCTCAATACGCCTCATCGCCATCGACCTGGATGGCACGCTACTGGACTCGAATGTCCAAATCTCCCAAGCTAATCTGCGGGCGTTACGCCGGGCCCACGAAGCCGGCATTGAAATCGTGCTGGGTACGGGACGCAGGCACAGGTTTGCTCTGCCCATCGCTGAGTCGCTCGGCTTCGACCTGTGGCTGATGAGTTCCAATGGAGCGGTAACGCGCTCCACGCGTGGAGAACTGTTCCACCAGGATCTGTTGCCCAAGGCAACAGCCATCAAGCTCTGCCGGCACATGCAGCAGTATCGCAACAACACCGTGCTCACCTTCGATCGTGAAGGCATGGGGGCAATCGTTTGTGAGAACCGTGAGCGTTTGTATGGCGTCATCCAGCGCTGGATGGAGAAGAACGCGCCTTACATCGAATATGTCAGCCCAATCGCTGAGGCGCTGACCGAAGATCCCATCCAGGCCATGTTCTGTGGCCCGGTCGAACTGATGCGGCAGGCGCAGCAAGATCTCGCGTCCTGTGATTTCACCGGGGACTTCACCATGCTGCGCACGCAATACGATTTGCGCGATTTGTGCATCGTCGACATCCTCAACGCCGGCTGCTCGAAGGGGCACGCCCTGGAGCGTTGGGCCAACTATCGCGGCATCGATCGCTCCGGGGTGATGGCCATCGGTGATAATTACAATGACGTTGAGATGTTGACCTTCTCCGGCCATCCGGTGATTATGGGTAATGCATCGGACGATCTGAAGCAGAACGGCTGGACCATCACCCTGCATAACGACGAAAGCGGGGTGGCCGCAGTCATCGAACAGGTCCTCGACGCGAATGCAACGAGCGTGAATGCGTAGGTTCTTACAACTCGGCTTCCTGGGCTTGCTGGTGGCTTCGCAGGTATACGCCGCGGACATTGCAAACCTGCGTAACGGTTTCAGCATTCGTCACGAACACCATGAGGTCGTCGGCGATACCACCCGCTTGTACATGAGTGCGGAGCCGAGCAGCGGATACGTCGATGTGCCGACCGCCCAGATTGCGAGTTTTGATCCAGCGCCGCCGGAGTCGCAGGCGGCAATCCCACCAGCGCAGAATCCCGCAGACCTAAACAGCATTGTCAACGCGGCCAGCACACGCAGCCAGGTGGACGCCGACTTCATTGCCAGCGTGATTCGTGCTGAGAGCGGCAACAATCCACGCGCGATCTCGCGCAAGGGCGCGCAAGGACTGATGCAATTGATGCCCGATACCGCCGGCAAGCTGGGGGTTAGGAACAGCTTCGATCCGGCGGAGAATGTCGACGGCGGGGTTCGCTACTTGCGCGAATTGCTGCTGCTTTACAACAACGACATGGTTAAGGCGCTGGCTGCGTACAATGCCGGTCCGCAGCGCGTGCAGCAGTACAGAGGCGTGCCGCCTTACCATGAGACCCACGCTTACGTAGCGCGGGTCATCAACGACTACAACCGCAAGAAGCTGGCCCAGCGCAAGCATAGACAAAAGCCATCGGTGCAAAGCGAGGCTGCGGGCAAGCCAGAGATTGCGCAAAGCGCACCGGCTACGGCGGGCACCGAATAACCCGGGTTTGACCCCACTTATCCAGTCGTATACCTTGACGACTGGCTATCGGTTGCAGGTCTTCATGCCACCTCAGGAGAAATACCTTACGAGCCGGTGGCGCTGATTTTCTTCCATGAACAAGAAACGCACGCTCATCTTCGGCATAGTCTTGATCGCGTTGTGTCTGCTGATTTACCTGCAGATTCGCGCATGGAAGACGTTCGACTGGCACATGTTCTGGAGCCGCACGGAACATATTGACTGGCTGTACGCTTTCTACGGCCTCGCCCTGACCTACTTCGCCTACGTACTTCGCGCGGTACGGTGGCAAATCTTTCTGAAGCCCGTTCGCAAGACGACCACGAGCCGTCTGCTGGCGCCGCAATTTGTCGGCTTCGCCGCCTTGGCGCTGCTGGGCCGCGCGGGAGAGATGATTCGACCGTACATCATCGCCAAGAAAGAGCGTCTCACGTTCACCTCACAGATTGCGGTCTGGGGAGTGGAGCGTATCTTCGACATGGGAGCGTTCGCCGCGCTTCTGGCGCTGAGCTTCTTGTCGCCCGATCTGCGCGCGCTTCCCTTCTATCACGGCCTGCGCGAAGCCGCTTTCGCGCTGATTGTGCTGGTAGTGGCATTGTTCGTAGGCGCATTTGTGGTGCGGCGATGGGGCGACTACGTGGGCCGGCTTCTACACGATCTGTTCGCCGGCTTCGCTCCAAAGTTCGCGCACCACTTGCGTGAGAAAGTGCGCTCTTTTAGCGATGGACTGGCGACCATCCATAACCTGGCCTCGGCCTTGCAATTGACGGCCGTCTCCATTTTCATGTGGGTGCTGATCGCCTTCGCTTACTACGCGGTGACGCATGCCTATGTCGGCCAATTGCGAAGTCTCACGCTGCCGCACCAGGTAGTACTGGTGGGCTCCAGCATGGTGGGCTCTATGCTGCAACTGCCGGCCGTCGGCGGGGGTTCGCAACTGGCTACCATCAGCATGCTTAATTCAGGATTCGGCATTGAGAAGGAACTCGCAGTAAGCTGCGGCATCCTGTTATGGGCCATTACCTTCATGTCGGTCATTCCGATGGGTTTGCTGCTGGCGCACCGCGAACATGTTTCGATTCGAGCAGTGGCCGAGGCCGAAGAGAAAGAAGCGGCGCTCCTGGAGTGAACGCCGCCTCTAGATGTTGCTCCCAAGCAGACAACAGTGGAGAATTTGTGGGCTCCGGAACTAAATGAACATCTCATCCGACGGACCGCCATTGCGGCCTCGCCTCTGGCTGCTGAAAAACGTACCAACTCCCACGCTAATCGCCTGAACAACCCCCGAGACGTGGCGGACAGGTGACATAACCGAGTGCTGCACCTTCTCCGAGGTTTCTTCCACTCGATCGAGGGTATGGGTCACCATCTCATCGACGCGGATTACCTGTAAGCGCAGTCGATCGAGAAGGTCATGCACCGTTGCGTCCACTCGCTCAACCTCGGTGCGAGTGGTCGTCGTCACGTGCGCCAGATTGTCCACGATGACGTCGATCTTGGGACGCGCGGTCTCCAGGAAGGACTTCACTTCCTGTTGCATCACCTTGGCATTGTCAAGGATGGGCAGCAACCGCGACTGGGTCTCGTCGGTAACCGATTGCAGCTTCTTGCTGAGCTTAAACATCACCACGCACATGGCGAGGAGAATGAGCATCTGCAACACCACAGCGGCTGCGGTAACGGCGATAAAGAGTGTCAGATTATCAGACATATCCACTTTCGGTTTCTGGACCGGGCGCTAGTTGCACGACACAGGACCCACGCTACGGAATGTTGGGCGTGGTACCCTCGACATCTTCACTCGTAGCTTCGCGGTAAGCCTGGCGTCCCGCTTCGTAGGCAGAACGGATTTGGTCCTTTTGCTGGTTCAGGTATTCACGTCCCTTTTCGGCCCAGCTTCCCGCCTGTTCACGAGCCTGACGCGCGCGCTCTTTGACCGAGTCGCGGCTTTCTTCAGCGACCTCACGAATACGCTGACGCGTCTCCTCACCGGGCTTTGGAGCGTAGAGAATTCCCACCGCCGCGCCGATACCCAAGCCCGCCAGGAACCACAAGAAACCACTTCCGTCGCGATCAGACATGATTGCCTCCTCAAAGAATCTTTACGAGTCCGGATGGTAGCACCCGTTTTGCAGAATTACAACTTGCCAGGAGCGGTCGCAAATCCCTCTATGCTAAGCGTCCGCCTCTGATTCATGCCTTCGCCAGCAGGGCGATTTGTCCTGCGTGGTACACATGGTGTTCGATCAGTCCGTGCGCCTCATCGTAAAACGATCGTTTGCCGGCAGCAGACAACTCATCTAACTTCGAGGCATCGAGTTTTTGCAAAGCCTCCCGGAATGCCTGGTTGGATGCGCGAAACCCATCAAGTGTCTTCTGCCAATTGGCCTCAGTGGCTCCGGCGCAGCAGGAGGAAAGTTACTCTCCTCCTCGAGGCCGGCGCGCAAGCCGCTGAGCCGCTTTGCCGCGACGCCCTCCCAAAACGCCATATGCCCAACAATTTCCCAGATACTGTGAACGTTAGCGATGGGCCGTGATGTCGCTTTTTCAGCCGAAATACCATCGAGGATCTTCCAGATTGCATCGCCATGCCAGGCTGAGCCATGCATGACGCGGTCATATTGATCGAGAATACGTTGCACTTTCAGCTCATAGCTGCCTCCTAACCCCCAAACATTATATTACAGGTTAGTAGAAGATACGCTCCGCGCGACGACAAATATCCGTCACGGTTGCATGCCGCGCACACTTGCGGTCTCATCGCACTGCAATTCGCCGGGCTACGGCTTTTGAGTAGGACGCAACAAGACTTCGCTGATGAACGATTGCGGCTCCTGGGTCACCAACATGACAACGGCGTGCGCCACATCGTCAGGCTTAAGCATCTTCTGGGTTTCTTTGCCGCCGCGACGGGGGCTGAAGTCGGTGTCCACCGAGCCGGGACAGATGACGCTGACACGGATATTCTGCGCCCGCAGTTCTTCCGCGACTCCGTAGCTAAGTCCGTTGAGTCCCCATTTGGAAGCGGAATAGGCGGCGCCGCGAGGCAATGGGTTCTTCCCTGCCAGCGAGGAGATGTTGATGATGTGGCCTGCCCCGGCTGCGATCATCAACGGCACGATACTGCGCAGCATGTAGTACACGCCGCGCAAGTTAGTATTGAAAATAGCGTCCCAGTCCTCGGGGGCAAGCTCATGCAGCAAACCTGAGGGACCGCCAATGCCGGCATTATTTACCAGAATGTCGACGCGGCCGTAGGTTCGGCGCAAGCGTTCACCGAGGGCTTCCACGCTGGGCAAGTCGGTGACATCACATCCAATACCCTTCTGCTCTGTGCCCGCCCGCTCTGCAGATCGCTTGCGACCTGCTGCACCCGGGTCTCATCCCGCCCGGTGAGAACAACGGTGGCCTCCATCGCTGCCAGGCTGGTTACAATAGCTTGCCCAATTCCACGTCCACCGCCGGTCACGACAGCCACCGCCCCTGATAATGAAATAAACTCTTTCGGTTGCATTTAATGGCTCCCCCCTAGTTTCTAGCATTTCCGGATCTCCTGACGCGCGATTTAGAGCAGGCGTCGCTCCGGCCCTAACAGGTACAAGGGCCGTTTCTTGGCTAGGTCCTCACGCTACCGTGCAGACCAGTTCCCTCTTTTCTGCACAGGGTAAGTGTCAAATGCAATTCGCCGCACGCATGACAACTTGATCGAAGCCGGCCGGGGAGCGTATGGTTGCCCGCCGCATAGCGACGCCCTTCAATCTGATAGCGCCGCCTCCGCGGTTTGGGCCGCAACGTCTGAGATTAGTCTTTCCAGCATCTCAGAGCACAGGAAATTGTGTAAAGTGGTAAGGAACTTGCCTTAATTGAGGTGAGGTACTTATAATCCCGTTCCGCATGATTTGCGTTTGGATTCAACGTTTAGGGGCGGCAAGTGCGGGAGGATGACCTGTTATTATGCAGTTCTGGCGGCAAAGTCGGGCTGCAATCCCTGCATGCAGATGAACGTGTCTGAATGAATATCGTCACCAGTTCCCAGAACCAAGGAGCCAAGAGAATGAAGAAGTCGCTAGTCACCATGTTGCTGGTGTTCGCTACTGCAGCGCTGGTCCAGCAGTCGGCAGCTCAGGGGGCGGCGCAGCCCGCGCAAGCCGGTCAAGCAGCTCCAGCCACGCAGAAGAAGGAAATCAAAGATCCGGCTGAGTACAACGCGTATGTGAACGCGATTCAGCAAACTAGTCCACAAGCGAAGGCGCAGGGACTGGAAGCGTTTGTGCAGACGTACCCCAATAGCGTGATGAAGGAAGATGCTTTGGAGCAGCTGATGGTGGCTTATCAGCAGGCTGGCGACGCGCAAAAGACGATCGACACGGCGAACCGAGTGCTGCAGGTCAATCCCAATAACATTCGAGCCTTGGCGCTACTGACCTACAACTATCGGGCGGCGGCCTCGCAGGGCGGCGCGCAGATGCAGCAGAACCTGCAGCAGGCGCAGCAATATGGTCAAAAGGCTTGCAAGCGCTGCAAAACATGCCGAAGCCCGATGGCATGAGTGACGCTGATTTCACCAAGCTGCATAACGAGACGGGCGCGATCTTCGAGGGTGCGGTGGGTTTCGCGGCTTTGCAGCAGAAGGACTAGCCACGGCGCAGAAGGACTTGCGTGAAGCCGTAGGCGAAGAATCGCAACCGAACATTATGGACATTTATCCTCTGGCCACGGCCGACCTCGAAGCCAAGCCGATGAATCCAGAAGGCTTCTGGTTTATCGTCAAGGCTTCGCAACTGGCCCAGGGATCTGGGCAGACGCAGATACTGGACTATGGCCGCAAGAAATACATTCGCTACCATGGCAGCGAGGATGGCTGGAACGATCTGGTGAAGCAAGCACAAGCGTCACAGAGCATCATGCCGCCAGCCGGATTTACCGTGGCCGCAGCACCCCCGCCACCGTCTCCCGCCGAGCAGGCCGCCGATCTGGTGAAGACCAAAGATCCCAAAACAGATGAGCTTTGCAGAGTGGGAGCTGGTGCTTTCCTCGGGTAACCAGCAGGCAGCCGACACGGTGTGGAACGCGATCAAAGACAAAGCCGTGAAGTTACAGGCCGCGGTTATCAGCGCAACTTCGACCTCTGTCCAACTGGCCGGCAGCGACGACGACATCGAGGCCAAGAAGACCGACATCACTTTGACCATGGAAAAGCCGATCCCAGCGCGCCTGATGCCGCAACCCGGTACGATGATGGCATTTCAGGGTACGGTGGCAAGCTATACGCCTAACCCTTTTATGATGACAATGACCGGCGGCATACTGCTGGACAAGAACGGCAACCCGGTCTACGACTGCGGCCCCCGTGCATCATCCGGCACACAAGAAATCGCAGTAGTCAGAGCGGTTCCGGGATTAGCGTACCGGTCCGTAAGGGTAGTGCGCTTCAGTGCGGCGGTCGTCGCGGCCAAGATCCTCGTTTCTTCTTGCCCTGTCCACGGGCCTGAAGGTCCGCACTGCCCGTGCAAATCGAACCATCTATTCCGAAACCGCTCTAGGACCGATCGCACCAATGAAAGGGAGCAGCAAAGGCTGCCCTCTTTTTGTTGGATGGTGGTGTCGGAATCTCGGGCGGATCATGGAAAAACTTATCGACCCTGGGCCGCGCCAGCCGCAGCTATCCTGACCTCTCAGTTGCGAAACATCTGCTGCCCGGCCTGAAATACATCCACGTAAGCCTTCACGGCAGCGTCGGTAGCGCTCAGGAACTCATCTGGAGTGTAGATTCCGCGCAGGCTACCGCTTTCCATCAACCCGATCCGGCTACCCAGAAGCAACGCTTCGCCGACGTCATGGGTGACAAAGACGACGGTCTTTCCCATCTGCTGCTGAAGTTTCTTGAACTCCATCTGCAGTTCGGCGCGGGTGATGGGATCGAGCGCCCCGAAGGGCTCGTCCATGAGCAGGATGGGCGGGTCGGCGGCCAGTGCACGGGCCAGTCCGACGCGCTGGCGTTGTCCGCCCGAGAGCTGGTGAGGATAGCGGTCCGCGAACTCGGGGCTTGGGAGACCCACCAGATCCAGTACCTCTTCGAGACGCGTCTCGATCTTTTGGCGACTCCCACTCCTCCAGCTTTGGCACTAGAGCAACATTTTGCCGCACTGTGTAATGTGGAAATAGGCCGACGTCCTGGATGGCATAGCCGATTCTTCGCCGCAGCTTAATCGCGTCCCACTGCTCGACCGGAATTCCGTCCACCCGAACTTCGCCTCGCGTGGGCGTCAAGCAGACGATTGATCATCTTCAGGCATGTGGTCTTTCCCGATCCACTGCGGCCAAGCAGCATCAAGGTTTCGCCCTGGCGCACGGAAAAGCTAACGCCAGAGAGCAGCACCTTGCCCCCAGCGACGTGAAACTGCACATTCTTGAACTCGATTGTAATAGCGGCCGCGTCGTTCATCTCACCAGAACCGCGATGCCGCTACAGCGTATCAGAGTCGTGGCTCGGTGTGGCTGCTTCGGTCAAGAGTTACACACTCCGCCTTGCGCGCCACTTGTTCCTGCAATTTGATCTGTCTGAAGCGACGCTGGCAATGGGCTGCAGGAAAGGAAATGCCGGAGCCAGCCCTCGAGGGCAAGCACCGGCATGATTTCACACTTGTACACTTCTAGCTTGGCGAACCAATAGGCAGCAAGGGTGACTCTTAACGTCCCCAGCCGCCGCCGCCACCGCCACCTGAGCGTCCACGACCTCCGCCACCGCCGCCGCGACCACCACCGCCGCCAAAGCCACCACGACCTCCGCCACCGCCGCGAGGACGGTCGGTCTTGGGACGCGCCTCGTTCACGGTCAAATTGCGGCCCCCGAGATTGGTGCCGTTCAGGGCTTCCATCGCTTTGCCAGCCGAGTCGTCGTCGGCCATTTCGACGAAGGCGAATCCGCGCGGCTGTCCCGTATCGCGGTCCGTGACGATGCTGACCTTATCGACTGGGCCATAGGCTTCGAAAAGCCCGCGCACTTGGTCTTCAGTCGCATCGAAAGTTAAATTCCCCACGTAGATGTTCTTCATTGGATCCTCACTTTTAGTATGCCGCTTGCTGGATCGAACATCGATCGCGCGGGCGGACGCCGGTTGGGGTGTTCACGACTAAAGACTCAATTGACCGCCGCGTAAAAACGGAAGGGCAGCATCTGCCGCCCTTCTGTTGTGTTTTTGTTTACAGTACCTGAACGTTTTCAGCCTGCCAACCCTTAGCTCCACGCTTCACGTCGAAGCTGACGGCCTGACCTTCTTGCAGCGAACGGAAACCGTTCGATTGGATGGCCGAGAAGTGGACGAATACATCTTCGCCATTCTGACGTGAAATAAAACCAAAACCCTTGGCATCGTTAAACCACTTAACTGTTCCTTGTTCCATTTGTTTCTTTGTATATCCTTGTTGTTGATGTTGCGCTGAAGGATCGGAAGGTTGCAGGCAGAAATCGCTCAACAGAAAGGAGGGATGGCTGCTAGACGCGCCGTTCGTACATACGCACTATCATCATACATGAAACAGCAATCTGGTGTCACGATTACTGTCACCGGTATGGCACATGCAACTAAGTCATGATGGGCTACATTGTGCGATGCGCCACGCAAACTGCTCTTCCTGATTGCGATCTGAGATAGCTCCAAAGTGGGAATGCAGTGAAATATTGTTGCCGGAAGATGTAGTTCTAGAGAACCACTTTCGCGCAAGACGCGGAGCGATCGATTTCCAATCTAGTATTCAGCAACGTCGATTTCTCTAGATTTAGCTTGACATTCCATCCTCAGCACAGCAAAATTGCGGCCATCATCCTCCGCAACGCGCGATAGCCGCCGCTGCGTAAGGAACCCCCATCAAACTGCCCGCGACGTGGTCGGGCAGAACCCAATGCGTCCGTAAACCGGCGTAGGAAAGAAGTCTACACATGCGATCTGGCATCAGGCTCCCGATATTTGCAGTTCTCTCCGTCCTCGTGGTGATGTTGGTTGGAACATCAGCCACGGCACAACAAATCAGGTTTGAAGATTTTTCGTCCGTCAGCAATTTGCAATTCAATGGCAGCCGCCATCAGGCCACATGGCAATCGCAGAACGTCCTTCGCCTGACGGATGGTGCCAATCCCCTTAGCACCAAGGGTAAGTCCGCAAGCCGCAACAGCTTACTTCAACCTCCAGCAGCCGTTACCAACGGCTTCACCACGTGGTTTGAGTTCCAGATCCACAACCCAACCGCTGTGCTGCAATCCCGGAGATGGAGTGGCGTTCATCATCCAGAATTCCACCGCTACCGACCCGACGTACGGAGCCGCCGGCGTGGGTCTTACGGCCTTAGGAGCGGGCGGCACCCCGGGCTATCCAAACCAGGCGGGGGCAATGGGGTATGCCGGCATCAATAACAATCTGGTAGTGGAGTTCGACATTCATCAGGATGCGTGGGACCCGAATTCCAGCCACGTGGCGGTGCAAACCTGCGGAACGAACACAAATACTCCTGTACATCAGTCCGGAAGCTACACCATTGGATTCCACCCCAATGTGCCGAATTGTTTGTACTCGTCGGGTGCGATCAACGCAGTTCCTCCTATGGGCGGCATATGCAGCGGATCGTCATGCAGCGATGGCGCGGTGCATCAAGTGGTGATTGAGTACACGCCACCGACAGGACACCAAGGGAACGGGAACCCTGGCGATTTGGCTCGATCCATCATTAGACCCGGCGACGCACGAGCCGATGCGAGGTGCACCACCAACGGTCACAGTGCCCTACAACATTCGACTTACTGCATTGTCGCTAAACAATGGGATGGCATGGGTCGGCTTCACCGCCTCGCAGCCCGGCTCAGGGAACGGCGCAGGACATCCTGGCATGGGAGTTCACGCCCCACACCCCCACTCAATGACGCAGGTAATCAGTAACGGAGGATACGCCACCGATCGTTTCCCTTTCGGCGGGCACGAGATGGTCGTCACCTATCCCCCGGGCTTTATGAACCCCGACCAGATCACGATGACCGTGCTGGCGACGCCGACGAATCCCGATCGCTTTCTTCCAGCAACGTCTGCTAGGAACGCAGTTCGCTAACGAGGCCTGCATTACGTACTTGGGAACGGGTGGAAATTGTATTGTTTACTCGGTAACCTGCCACGATCCTGTTACCGGGTCAGACGCTGTGTCCTTCGGAGCAGGAGCCAACTATCGACATCGATTCGAGCTTCTACACCTCGGATCCAGTTTCCCCAACCAATGCGGATTTCCTGGAGGCCGATCCGATTGGGTCGAACAACTGGATCAGCATCTTCTTCTCGTATACGCAGCGATCCGATCGACGGCACAATGTCAGGGAAAGGCAAGGGCTTCTCGGACATCGTGGCCACGTTCCAACGGAACAAGCCATGATCAAACGCATGATCGATGCATTAGGAAGAAAAGCCTCGGCCTCGGCCGGGGCCTTTCTTATGATCCGCTCTTAGGCGCCGCCCTGGTAGGATTTGGCGGCGTCGCGGTAGATGTCTTTCAGGTCGGCGCGCTCCAAGACTCGAGTTGCGCCCTCCTCTTTGCTGATCGATTCCAGTATCGCTCACCGTTTGGCGATAATGGGAAACAGCTTCCTGTGGCTTGCCGCTTTGAGCGCTGGCGCTGCCAAGCAAGAACTGCGCACGAGCCTGTTCCACCCGCAAACCCAGCTTTTCAGCCCGGCCGAGCGCGGTATCAAGTTCCCGCGTTGCAGCGTCTACTTGATTAGTCGCCAATAATGCCTCTCCGAGATAGACGGAAGCCTCCACCGACTGGGCTTTCAGTCCCATTGAATCGGCGTCCTGTACGAGTTTCTTCAGCACCGGGGCAGCTGCCTGAAAACGTCCTTGCGCGACATCAACCTTGGCAAGGTTCAGCTTCGAAATCACGATCTGTTCCCGCAATGCAGCCTTGTTGGCAGTCTGCAACGCATGCTCGTACTGCTGCCTTGCAGTTCCGTAATCGCCGCGGTAGAAGTAGCTATCGCCCAATGCGTTCAGCGCCTCAGCGATTACAGTGTCGTTTTTCAATTCGCGTGGCGAGCTTTAAGCGCATCGTCGATGTACTTCTGCCCTTCGGCTTCCCTTCCCACGGCCGACAGGACATCGCCGTAACGCGATTGGGCTTCCGCCATCAACCAAGTGCGGTCATTGATTTGCTGGAAGCTCTGGACTGCATCCTGAAGCGCACCTACCGCCTGTCCATACTTGCCTTGGGTGGCGAAGAGCGCGCCCATACTGCTCGACTCAGCTGCAGCTCCGGACTTGTCGTTAGCGCTGCGACGGGCTTCCAGCGCCTTCAGGTATTGCGATAGTGCCATGTCATACTGGCCGAGTTTTACGTTGGTTTCCGCCAGGTTGTGCAGCGACTCGATTGCGTCATCGCGCAGCTTCAGCCGGTCGCGGATCTGGTAAGCCTGCTGGAAATAAGTCAGAGCGTCCTGGTATTCGCCCTTGTAGGCATGTGAGCTGCCGATATTGTTCAAGCACTGGGCCTGGCTGAGTTCGTCTCCGGTATCGCGGTAGAGCTGCAGCGCCTGGCTGGTGAAGTTAAGGGCCTCGTTGTATTTTCCATGATCGTGGTAGAGCGTACCCAGGTTCATCAGGTTCAGGGCCAATCCCGTCTTGTCGCCGATCTTGCGGTCGACGTCGATCGCCTCTTTGTAGCTGGCGAGTGCGGCATTGAAGTCGCCCTGCACGTCCTGCACCTGGGCTATTTGGCCCAGGGTATTGGCAACCCCGTTTTGATCGCCGACCTTCTTTCTAATTTCCAGTGCCTGCTGATAATTGCGCAGAGCGTCGTCGAGCTTGTTGAGATCCTGATAAGCGACGCCCATGGCTTGCACGATGGCGCCCTTTTGTTCCTGGTTGTCGAATTCGATCGCCAGGCTTAGAGCTTTGTTGAGGGGATCGAGCGCAGCTTGAGGATCGCCGGCCTTAATGTCTACCCGGCCGCTGGCGAGCAAAGCATTGACGTTCTTGGGATCGGCGGCCAGAACCAACGCCAGGCGCTTCTTGGCCGCATCGAAATTGTTGGCGTCTTCATACAGGTTCGCCAGCTTAAATTGCGCGTCGATATCGTCAGGATTTACTTTGGTGAGGTTCTCATACGCGGCAATCGCCTTCGCCGTATCGTGCACGATGCTGGCGTGATTAGCCTCGATCAGGTAGCGGTCCTGCGCGGACAGGTTGTCGCTCAGCGAGACCGCCCTGTCGCGATGCCTGCTCCGCCTTGTCGTCATAGCCGAGGCTGGCGTAAGTCTGTGCCAACTTCGAAAAAGCCATGGCAAAGTTTGGATCGTCGGTGGTGGCCTCTTCGAACTTGGTAACCGCCTTGGTGTTGTCTCCCGCGCGGGTCAGTGCCAGTCCCTCGTTGTACGCGCGCAGTGCGGGCACCGACTTCGTAGAGACACGCTGCGAGTGGGCCTGCAACTCCTTCAAGGATCTCCGGCGTTGCCGCCAGCTTCTGACGAACTTCGTCGGCCAGCTTGTCCAACGAGGCGAGCAGCTCTTTCTCGCTGGCGGCGTCGGTTTGGATCTCCATTCGGCGATCCTGCTTGAGATCGAGGACGGTCGAATTGATCCGCACCTGTTCTCCGAATTTCTGATACTGCCCGAAGACAACGGTATCGGCGCCGGTAAAGTCGGCCACACGCTTCAGCGTCGAGATGTCTAACTGGGACTCCGGCGAGATGTGCAGGTCGCTCAACACCTGTTGCAAGCGCGCAGGCGAAACCGAGCGCAGATGAGCAGACTGCCCGATATCGGAGCTCAAAGTCTCCGCCAAGCTGGCGCCCATCCAGTTCAGGCTGGGGTCTCCGGTACCGTTATAAAACGGAATAATGGCCACCGAGGTTACCGGCCCTACACCGCTGCGCTCGATGCGGATTCATGGTGCGTCGCATACCGGATTCCAAGACCAGCGCCGACAGCCAGCACCAGCGGCGGCGATCCCTATCGCAACCCACTTCCAGGGAACTCGCTTGGCTGGAATAGTGCTGGAAGGGACATAAGACGCCAATGCCGATTGACCCGTGCGGGACTTCTTGCCTTGCCAGATTTCAAGCTCGTCGATCAACTGCTGAAGCGAAGCGAAGCGCGCGTTGGGATCGCGCTCCAAACACTTGCTGACCACACTGCTCAACACCGGAGGAATCGAGGTATCCACGTCCACCAGCGGAACCGCCGGCTCCTGCGTACGCTTCACCAGGCTGGCGATGGCGCTCTCCGCGTGGAAGGGAACAAAGCCGCTCAACATCTCATAGAAAATCAGACCTACGGCGAACTGGTCGGAACGCGCATCCAGCTCCTTCCCCATGGCCTGCTCGGGCGACATGTACTCCATGGTTCCGACCATCATGCCGGTTTGGGTCATGCCGTCGCCTTGCACGGTGCGCGCCAAACCGAAGTCCATGATTACGACGCGGCCGACGGGGTCGCGCATGATGTTGCTGGGCTTGAGATCGCGATGGATGACGCCCTCGCCGTGGGCTGCCTGCAAGCCGGCACAGACCTGCAGAATGATGCCGACCGCTTCCTCCGGCGGCATTTTGCCCTGGCGCGTAAGGATCGAGCGCAAGTCCTCACCTTCGATGAACTCCATGGTGATGAACTTCACGCCATCGGCTTCGTTCAGGTCGTAAATGCGAATGATGTTCTTATGGGTGACTTGGCGGGCAAGCACCAACTCCTGCTTGAAGCGAGCGAGGATGGCAGGATTGCCGGCGAGATCAGGGCGAATTACCTTGAGGCCGACGACGCGCTCGACTTCCATGTCGCGGGCTTTGTAAACGGCGCCCATGCCGCCCATGCCGAGCATCTTCTGGATTTCGTAGCGGCCCCCGAGGATGTCGCCTTCGTGGAATACGGTCGCGCCAATGTGCGAGAAGATAGGGTGCGGAGATTGGCTGTCACGCCCTGAACTCCCGTGCCAACGATGGTCGCGGCATCGGAGGGATCGCTCTTGGGGCGAGACGGCGATGACCAGTCCTCTTTGGCGGAGTCGGCGGTTCGCCAGTACCCGGTAAGGTAACATCCGCGGCATCAACCCCAGGCAAGGTCATCCCATCGGAACCAAGGGCGGGCTCGGGCGTCGCCCCTGAACTCTCACCGCTGGACACGGCTATCCCGTCTTGCGCTCGACGCGCTGCGCCTTCTCTCTCCCCGGCCATTTCTCCCTTCCTCAGGGCCGCGCTAGTAAGTAAGTATGGGGTGTAGGGGGACTTCCACTCGAAGCCAGCTTTCGAGAGTATACCTCGATTTCATGGTTTGTGAACTGTTGTTTCGAGAGGAGTTAACGTCGCGCAGCTCCTAACCCGATAAGAGCCAGGCACCTTAGCATGTTCCGGTAAGGCGCAATGCCGGGAGATGCTATCCCAAGAATATCGCCCTTCCAACGCGCAAGCGAGAGATGCGCCGACGCCACCCGCAAGCGAGCGCCGGCCATTCTTTAAGGAGTGGGAGGGGGAGGGGGTGCGGGAGTTGTGCTCCCGACAACTGTCAATCTCGGATTCGGATCGGGCGAGACCTTGGCCATTGGCAAAGCGATATTGATCGATGCCCACTTGTTGTTCGACCGGTCCGACCAGCTCCCCAGGCGTCGCCGGAGGGCGGAGGCCCGGTGATCATGTAAACGATTGCCGTGCACATGCAGGACTTAGTCGGAGTACTTCCCACCGCGTGTCAAGAAGAATTTGCCGGTCGTAGTTCGTGCCGGTCGTTGGGTCCAGTCCCCAGCATACATGGACACGATAGGAGTTATAGGCAGATTCAGTCTGAGGCCCACCTGGTCCGCTGGTGTCGTATGTCACGACCAAAGTCCCGCCGGGCGCGGGTATGTTAGTCGAATCCACTTCGTTGGTGATGCTCGGCAATACTGGCTGGATAGTACCCCCCGCGTAAGCCACCAAGAAGGACGGAAGGCTGAAGGGCCCGTTAGACTGCGTGCTCAAACGATCCCTGCAGTCGCGGAGCTATCGGTTCCGATCACAAATCCCCGGTTCGTGCCCGCCAGGTACCACACCGGCTGGCTGCCGGTGCCAAGACCCGAGCACGGTAACGCGTCCGCTCTTTGCGTCTACGCTGTAGGTTCCTGTGGTGAAGCGTATTTTCGCGTAGCGTGCCACCGTTGTTCTCATCCGTTTGGAAGAGAGTTATGTTGCCATTGCCATCGAAGGTACTCACCCCCAGCTGACTCGTCCGGACTGCCAGTGCTATTGGAGACTCCATTGAGTTCCATCACTGCGGAGCCATTCAAATTAGACGTTGCTGAAGTCACCGTTGACGGCGTCCGGTCCAATTGCTTAAGTATGGAAACCAAACTCAGAGAAGCGCCCACATCGGTCTGCACCTCGATCATTTCGCTGGTCGGATTCACTGTGTAGAAAGCATAGTGAAGGTGCTCGCGCCTACGTTCAGGGTTGCCGTCCCGCGGCCCGTGGTGGCGAAATCCGCATCCGGTATCCACGAAGCCAGTTAACGGCACTTGGCTTTGCACCGTTCCGTTATCGTTGGTGTCTTCAATTCCGCTGGTCAGGTTTCCTAAGCTGTCCGCTTTGAAGAACCCCGCACCCGCAGAGCGTTGGCCTCCAGCTGTCGACCCCAAAGAACCCCAGGGCCCATTTACCGGCCAGCAGCGACAAAGGCGACGAGCCTGTATTCTTGGGAAGGCTTTGCGCCTTGATGACGCCGGAACCGTAGACTTGCGGATGGTTGGGATCGGCGAGGATAAATTTCAAATCCCCATTCACCGGAACCGCCAAGCTGTAGGTGTAGGTAACGTTGTTCAACGCCGGGATGGTGAGGGTCATGGTACCCAGATTGTTCGTGCCAACGGTAATAAGTTCCGGTGAATGAGGCGTCGGAGGCGACGTCCCCCGCCGCTGCACCGTTCTGGTCGAGAACGCCGGTAAGGTTGCCAGCCCCATCGCCGGTGAAGCTGCCGGCGGTATAGAACGGTTGACCATTGTCAAAGCCGTTGAACGAGAAGGCAAAGGTTCCCTGTAGTTTCCCTACGATCGTGATGCTGACCTGGGCGGTAGCCGTATTGGAGTCGGCATCGGTGACCTGAATGGTGAACGGGTAGGCCTGCGCCGGTCCTGTTGGTGTGCCGGAAATATTACCTGGCTCGCACTCAAAGACAGCCCCGGAGGCAAGACGTCGCTACAGTCGGATTTCTCGGGTGCGTGGGCAGGACCACGTAAACGGAGCAAGTCCGCCAGAGTTCGTCAAAGTCGTCAGTGTACGCCAAGCCTATGGTTCCATTCGGCAAGAGTGGTTGAGGTGACCAACGGAAGCGGATTGATGGTGATGGAAAAGGCCTTCGTCTGAAATGCCGCAGTCGGCGTCTGCGAGTCCGTCACCTTCACCACGAAGCTATATTTCTTGGCGACCCCGCCTGAACCCAGATCGCTGACAGGCGGCGTTCCGCTGATTATACCGCCGCTGCTCAGGGTCAAGCCCGGAGGCAGGGCCCCGGAGTTCAGCGTCCACGTGTACGGCGCAAGTCCTCCGCTGGGGACCAGCGTGGTGTTATAGGGAGACTGCACTACGCCATTGGGTACACTCGGATTGGCGATGTTCAAAGCGCCTGGGGGGTTGGGCGGGTGACTGCTGCCACACGCGCTCATCAGCACACATACAGCACAAGTGACAAGGCGATAAACGGAAAAGGCTTAAACCCTTTCATGCAACTCCTCAATGTATTCTGAAAGCTGGTTTCTGAGACGCCACTCCCGAGAGACCGGCCGACTTTCGCAGCCAGCCCGACAGCACCGTCCGCAGCACGACCCTCTGCGCGAAACGACGGAAGAGGTCCCTATTACCAAGCAGGGTAATTTACCTGTGCTTAAATGCAAGCTTTTTTTGAGCTGGGTAGTTCAAGCACGCGCGGTCAATGTCGTTCGATGTCATTCGATTCTCTCACAGGACACCAGAACCGGCGATACCTTCGCCAGAGAAAGGGCCGGCGGAGCCTCGGAATCGTTCAAACTGGGAATGGTCACTCCGAACAGCCACATAACGGCGAATCAGCGCAATTCGCCCGTAGGGCGCCGGTCTTCCGCAATGCGAGATTGTAATTGTCGGAAGGGTTGAACACGATGCAAAACTTGACGAAGGTGTGGCATCTGACCAGTGAGCTGCACTTTGACCGACGCGCTAAGCCGCAGACATTCTTCGTATGGGCGACATGCCCTCTGCTATCCTTGCCCTTCCTTCGGAGGACCGCCGTGAGCTGCAAGATTTTCCTGCTTTCATTCTGTTTCATCGCCGCAACAACTCTTCGCTCAGCAACCCCGGGGCACAGACCACTTCGCCGGGAACCAACCCCGGCAATGCTACCTAATACGGCGCAACTTCCCGTTGAGCCCACCTTGCCCTACATCCCCAGCCTTGACGTTTCCGCGATGGACCGCTCGGTGGACCCATGCGTGGATTTCTATCATTACTCCTGCGGTGGCTGGGAGCAAAAGAACCCCATTCCTGCCGACCAGGTCCGTTGGGACGTTTATTCGAAGCTGTACGAAGACAATCTCACTTATCTTGCGGGGCATTCTGGAACAGGCATCCACTGCCAAGAATCCCTGATGCCGTTACGCAGAAGATCGGCGACTACTATGCCGCCTGCATGGATGAATCCGCCGTGGAGAAGCTTGGCGCCAAACCCATGCAGCCTGCGCTCGACCAGGTGCAGGCGGTCAAGAACGTTCATGATCTCGCGCCAGTGGTAGCGCGCCTGCATCTGGCTGGCGACTCCCTGCTCTTTGACAGCGGATCGCAGCAGGATCCCGATAACTCCGACGCCATGATTGTCGCCGTGGATCAGGGCGGTCTGGGTCTTCCGGATCGCGACTACTACACCAAGGACGACGCCAAGTCGAAAGAAATTCGCGCCCGCTATCTGCAGCATGTGCAGAAGATGTTCGAACTGCTCGGCGACCCGCCTGACGACGCGAAGAATGAAGCCGACACGGTCATGCGCATCGAGACCAGCCTGGCGAAGGCTTCTTTGACGCGGGTTGACCGGCGCGATCCCTACAAAGTGAAGCACAAGATGAAAGTGGCCGAGCTGAACGCGCTTGCTCCGAATTTCGACTGGAGCGCGTATTTCTCCACCTCACAGGTTCCCCCGTTCGAGATTCTGAACGTGGAGTCGCCGGCATTCGTAAAGGAGCTCAATGCGCAGTTGACTTCCACTTCGCTCGACGATTGGAAGAGCTATCTCCGCTTTCACGTTGCGAATTCCCGCGCGCCATTTCTGTCTTCCGCTTTTGTCAACGAGAACTTCGCCTTCTATCGCCAGTACCTGCGCGGAGCGAAAGAGCTACAACCTCGCTGGAAGCGTTGCGTGCAGTATGTAGATCGGCAGTTGGGCGAGGCGCTGGGACAAGCGTACGTGCGCAAAACGTTTCCGCCCGAACTGAAGGCCGCCACTCTCGACATGACCAAAGAAATTGAAGATGCCATGGCGTTGCGTATCCAGCAATTGGATTGGATGAGCCCGCAGACCAAGCAGCAGGCGCTCAACAAGCTGCATGCGATCCGCAACAAGATCGGCTATCCCGACAAATGGCGCGACTATAGCTCGGTCATCATCGTGCGGGATGACTTCTATGGCAACGCCGAGCGGGCCGAGGAATTCGAGAACCATCGCGAGTTCAACAAGGTGGGCAAGCCCGTGGATCGCACGGAGTGGGACATGACCCCTCCGACCGTGAACGCCTACTTCAACCCTCAGATGAACGACATCAACTTCCCTGCCGGCGTGCTGCAGCCGCCGCTCTACGACGCCAAATTGGACGACGCTCCCAACTATGGCAACACCGGCTCAACCATTGGGCATGAGCTGACCCACGGTTTCGACGATGAAGGCCGCCAGTTCGACGCCAAGGGCAATCTGAAGGATTGGTGGACGACGCAGGACGCTGAGCAGTTCCTCAAGCACGCTGATTGCGTGGTGGACCAGTATGCGCAATATGTCGTCGTGGACGACATCCACATCAACTCCAAGCTGACGGAGGGCGAGGATGTTGCCGACCTGGGCGGCACGATTCTGGCTTATATCGCATGGAAGGATGCAGACAAGGGCAAGCAACTGACCAACCAGGACGGTCTGACTCCGGACCAGCGGTTCTTTGTGGGCTTCGCGCAATGGGCGTGCGCGAATGACCGGCCCGAAGATCTGAGGGCACGTGCCATCACCGATCCTCATTCGCCAGCGAAGTACCGCATCAATGGCGTGGTGGTGAATATGCCGGAGTTCGGAACGGCATTCTCATGTAAACCTGGCCAGCCGATGGTGAAGGCGGCGGACAAGGTGTGCAAGGTGTGGTGATTCTGGGTAGAGCGGCCCTCAGGCTGGCGGCGCAACATTCATCTTCGTTAATTGTCATCCGGACCGAGTGCCTTAAGCCGCGAGCGGCAACTTGCTCTCAGACCGCGGCGCTCTTACCCGAACAGCCGCATCAATCCCTTCGCCGGCAAATCGGGCACGAGGAACTTGCCACCACTTAGCGCTTCCGCAGCGCCGTAACCGCTGCGCACGGCGCCCTCCATCGTTGAGGGCCATCCTGTCGCCGTCCAGTCTCCGGCAAGAAATAACCGCGGCCAGGGGCTGATGGGCGAGGGACGAAACGCATCGCTGCCCGGCATAGGGCGAGAATGTTGCATGGACTTCCTTGATCACCGTCGCCTTGGTCAGTTTGGCTTCGCGTACGGTTGGGAAAAACTCGCCTAGTTCCCTGACGGCCATCTCGATGATCTCACCTCGCGATTTCTCGACCAGCGTTTTCGACGCGCTGACCACCAGTTCCAGGTAGCTGCCGCTCTTGCGCCGAGTCCCTCCGCGTCGCCAGTATCTTCGACTTCTGGAACATCCACTGAATGGTTCGCTCCAGTAGCACCGCATGCTCCAAAAGGGTGATCTCGCGGTCGAACCACAAGTGAATTCCAGTAATGGGGGAAGATTCCAAGCTTGCGCAGTCCATTGCGCAATCCTTCTGCCTCCGCCCCGTCCGGCAGCAGCTTTTCCACAGCGTTGAAGGGCGTCGCGAGAATCGCGTAGTCGGCACGCACCTCTTCGCCAGCAACACAAAGTCGCACGCTATCGGCGTCCGCGCGAACCGAATCCACAGCCGCTCGCGTATGCACCTTCCCACCGCGGGCTTCGATGTACTCTGCCGCGTCCCATATAACTGAGAAAGTGGAACGGACGGAACTCCCATACGTCCCGCTTCGGCTGACTTCAGGAACGATTCGCGAAATACTTGTGCCGCGTAGCGGACGGATATCCGATCCAGATCTTCGTTGAGAGCGCTGACCAGCACGGGCATCCAGAAACGATCGATCGCCCGTTGCGTCTGGCCGTAACGCAAGAGCCACGACAGAAAATTCTCGCCGTCATCGTTGGGAAGTCTGGGGACGAGCGCCATCATCGCGCGGGCGATGGCCAACTTGTCCTTGAGATCAAGTACGGTGAATCGAGAAACGATGGCGCAGCATGAAAGGGCGCGGGCAGCGCTCCCGGCCTCAGCGTCGAGCATCGCCCGCCTGGAAGGATGAACGTGATCTCGTCATACCAGCGGACCCGCTGCTCCACGCCTAGCCGGCGATAGAACGCGATGAGGTTGGTACAGCAGCCGAGCAACACATGCTGGCAGTTGTCCACGACCTCGCCAGTGCCCGGCAGCTCATACGAAGATGCGCGCCCACCCAGGTAAGGACGGCGCTCAAACAATTCAACTTGGTATCCTGCATCCGCCAGGGCGCTTCCCGCGGCAAGGCCCGGCGAGTCCCCCGCCAACGATGGCGACCGTCGCGCTGCAGGTTGGGCTGGACGGCGCTCATGTCAGCCGCTTCCAGAATCCCTTGCCCAGCACGGCCAGCTTCTCCGCGGTGCTTAACCGCACGCGCTCCGAAAAAACGTCGTAGTTGCGTGCGGCGATTCTGTTCAGCAACCGCCGATAGATCTCAACCAGCGTCCACAAAGCCGGCTGGCTTTCTTCGTCCACCAGCGGCAGGAGTTCATCGGCCGCACGATAGAATTGGCGGGCCCGCTCCGCCTCGAACTCCAGCACCGGCCGCAATGACGCAGCTGCAGAGCCATTCGTCAGCGACTGAGCCGCGACTCCGAAACGCGTCAGATCTTCCTTCGGCAGGTAGATCCGTCCCATCTCAGCATCTTCTTTCACATCTCGAATGATATTGGTGAGCTGGAAGGCCACGCCGGTTTGCTCCGCCAGCTTCTCGGCTCGCGGATCGCGATAACCAAAGATGCGAATGCAGATCAACCCGACGACCGATGCCACGTGGTAGCAGTAGTCGTAAAGCTGATCGAAGGTGTCGTAATGGAGTTCCGCAATTTGCCCTTCCCGGCGATGGTTTCGGGCATGCCTTGCTGGGGCACATCCATCGCCGTACCGATACACCAGCTTTTCCAGCAGCTCCATCGGGATGTTATAGGCCTTCTGTGAATCCGCCAGGGCAAACAATACCGGATCATCGGTAGGTTCACCGGCTACGACGCGACGCAGCGCATTGATCCATTCATCCAGTTTTTCGCGGCGCTGCTCCGCCGGGATGGAAGGGTCGTCAGAGATATCATCGGCATGACGCATGAATGCGTACACGGCCGACAGGGCATTGCGCTTGCGTGCAGGAAGGACCAGGAAGCCGTAATAAAAATTCTTGGCGGCGGAGCGCGCGATATGACGACAAACTCCGTAGGCGGCCCGCAATTGTAGCGGGTGTTCGTTCACAACAGCTTTCCTCATAGCCGCTCGAGCCAGCAGCCACAACTTTCGCGACTTGGAGATGACTGGCCGCCGGGTTAGCACGTCATATCTCTGGCGCTCGATGGCGTTCAGGATTTCCAACCCGCCGCGGCTGAACAATTCGATGTCCAGCGCGAGGTGTTTCCACCATCTGCGCGAGCGGCAGTCCCATCTGAAACCATTCGCGAGCGCGGGCGACTTCGAACTTCATCATCTCCACAAATGCTGGCGTGGCGCGACGGTGCGCGATGTCATCTTCCGTCACGCCATACTTCGCGAGATCTTCCAGCGGAAGATAGATCCGCCCTTTGTCATAATCCACGGCGACGTCCTGCCAGAAATTTGCCATCTGCAGTGCGGTGCAGGTGAAATCGGAGAGCCTCTGCCGCTCGGCGTCGCGGTAGCCGCACACGTACAGCACAAGGTGTCCGACGGGATTGGCCGAATACTTGCAGTACCCCAGCACATCGTCAAATGTTGAATATCGCGTGGTCGTCTGGTCCTGGCGAAAGGCCGTCAGCAGATCGGCAAAGGGCTGCCGCGGAATGCCGCACTCACGGATTGTCTCCCGCAGAGCGACGAATACTGGATGTCGTGGGCCAATCTGATTTTCTCCCGCGGACTGAGCCTGCAGCTTTTCCGCATCTCGGACTTCGAGTAGCTGAGGTTTCACCAAACTTAGATAGGTCGCATTCAGTTCCGCCTGCCACTCGTCCATCAGCGTCAGGGATTGTTGCGGATTGCCTACTTCGTCGCCGAGATCGTCCGATATCCGGCAGTAAGCATAAACGTTGTAGAAATGCTGATGCAGATGTTTGGGCAGGAACCAGGTTACGACCGAGAAATTCTCATAGTGCGAGTGCGCCAGCCGTGAACAATATTGCTGCGCCTCCTGCAGCGAAGGCGCATGTTCGGGAATGGCATACTCCGGCGGCAGCGACCGCCAACCCGCCGCAGCCGCGGAAGCAGCGGAGCGTCGGCTGCGAGGCATCAACCCGGTTGTCGGTGGGCGAGGAGGACATAAGAGAGTAATGGTCCCGGGATGCCTACGTTCCCGGGATGATGGCCGTCTTGATGTCGCCGTTGCGATTGAGCATGTGCCGTAGGACCTGCTGCAAGCGCGAGAGCGGCGCTTCTCCGGTGATGTAGTCGGTTCCCTTGATCTTGTTTTCACAGATCAGGGAGAACGCCTTGCGCACAGTCTCTGGCGTGTGATGGAACGTGGCCTTCAACGTCAGCTCGTTGTAGTGCAAGCGCTGGGTATCCAGTGCGACCGTGGTCCCACTGGCGCAACCGCCGAAGAAATTCACGGTCCCGCCTTTGCGCACCATGTCAATGGTCCACTCCCACGCCTGCGGGCGGCCAACAGCCTCGATGACCACGTCGCAACCACGTCCTTCGGGAGTAAGCTTGCGCACCGCCTTCACCGGATCGTCCACGGACGTGATCTGAACCGTGCTGTCCGCTCCCAGGCGGCGAGCGCCGCCCACTTGCGATTCACGCTTGACCACGGAGATCACGTTGCATCCGGCCAGCTTCGCTACCTGCACGAACATCAAGCCAATGGGACCGGCGCCGATGACGGCCACCGAGTCCCCAATCTCCATTTTGGTCTCGTGCAAGCCGCGCAACACGCAAGCCAGCGGTTCAACCATGGCGGCCTCTTCAAAGGTGACATGCTTCGGAATAGCCAGCATGTTGGTCTCTACGATGCGCCGGGGAATGCGAATGTACTCAGCATAGGCGCCATTGTTGAATAGCAGGTCCGAACAGAGATTCTCCTGGTGCTTCGAGCAATAGAAGCATGTACCACAGGGCGCGGAGTTCAGCGCCACCACCCGCATGCCTTTGCGGAAACCTCTAACATTGGGCCCAACCTCTTCGATGACGCCCGCCAATTCATGGCCAAACAGGGCTGGAGGCACAATCATGCGCGCGTGATAGCCGCGCTGATACACCTTCAGATCGGTGCCGCAGGTCAGTGCCACTTGCACCTTGACCAGTACTTCCCCTTCACCCAGCGTGGGAATCGGCACCTGCTCGATCTTGACGTCCTCTTTGCCATAGAGGACCGCCGCTGTCATGTGTCCGTTCACTTATTGGTCCTTCCATAAGCTGCCCGGCTGAATAACCACCTTCATGGAGTCCGGTTTAGGATGGGCAGCCAAATCCAGCGCTTCAACGGACTCGGCCAGCGGAAAGCGGTGGCTGATGAGCCGCTCTAATTCCATTTCCCCGCCCAACACAAATCGCGCTGACTCTTCCTGCAAATCCACGGAAGCGCTATATGATCCCAAAAGACTCTTTTCATCGACGCAAACCGCCGCCGGATCAATCGTTGCCTCACCGTGCTGAGTTTGCGCAAACAGCAATACCCGCCCTCCCGGACGCGCGGCATCCATGGCTGTACGAATTAAAGCGTTGCCGGCTACTGCAAGTATGACCGCATCCGCCCCTCGGTCCTCCGTCATTTCTTTGATGGCTCTTACGGTTTCGGAGGTAGAAGCGTCGATGTTCTCGTTCAGGCCGAACGTCTGAGCTATTGTATGCCTCTGGGGAAACAAATCGGAAGTTATTACCCGCGCCCCACAACGGCGCGCCAGCACGGCCAAGAATAATGCCAATCGGCCCCTGGCCGATCACCAGCACCGATTCTCCCGGCGTAAGTCTCAGCGTTTCAATACCTTTCATGCAGGTGTTTACGGGTTCGATGAAACAAGCCTGCTCGAAAGAAACGCCGTCGGGAATACGAATCACTCCCTTGCGGACGATCCATTCCATCACTCGAACATATTCGGCAAAACCGCCTCCGCTGGGCTCATAGCCCGCGGTCGCGCCCGACTTTCTTGTACGTCGGACACTGGGCAAATACCTTGTGCCGGCAGTAGTAGCATTCGCCGCAGGGGATGTGATGGAACACCATCACGCGGTCGCCGATTTCGAAACCCGTAACATTCTCGCCAAGAGCAGCAACCACACCGGTGGTCTCATGGCCAAAGATCCGCGGGGCAGAATGAGAGCCCGTTGCAATTTTCTTTAGATCGGTGCCGCAGATGCCAGCAGGTATGCACCCGAACCAGTATTTCTCCCGGGCCGACCTTGGGAACGGGGACTGTCTCCAGCCGGACGTCGTTGATGCCGCGATACACGGCCGCCTGCATTGTCGCTGGGATCGCTTGCTGACGCACGGAACTACCGAGTTGAGTTGCGCTCGACATTGCGAAATTCTCGCTGCTACGCCGGAGGAACGTTCTCCGCTCGAACGCACCCAGAGTACTCCTGAATTAGATGTTCCACTGCCCGGCATAGGTTCGCAGAGGCGATCTTGCTGTTCTTCCTTATTTTTCCCAACGTGGCCCACCATTGCGGATGAATCGCGATATAAACCAGAAACCGCCGCGTGTCGAACCTTCCATTCCCGTCAATAAATCGGTTCAGCGGCGGCATCACGAAGGAAGCATCATCGGAAATGGACTTCACGGCAGCGAACTCTACCCCTCGCTCCTTCGCCACCTGGGCTACGGCCGCAGCTTCCATATCCACCACGTCAGCTCCGTATTTCGTCAGCAAACCTTGCTTTTCCGCCGCATCACTTACATCTTGCGAGGTCGCCAGCACCCAATCTCCGCCATGCGTTGGGTAGCGCTCGCCGGTAGCGACATCGACCACCTCGCGGATCCGGCCAACATCGCCCACCTTGAGTTGCGGCGAGATTGCGCCAGCCAAGCCCGCGGAAACCAGCAACTTCGGCTCCGCCGTGGTCGATCACCACTTCCGCGGCGTGACGGGCGCGCTTTTCTCCGATACCGCCAACCGCAACCACTGCCTCCGGCAGTTCGAATAGTTCAACGCCGTCCACCAGCTCAGACGGCTTTTTTCCCAGAAGCGGCGCGAGTTCTACCGGCATCGCCGCGACGATCGCGATTGGCTTACGCAGCCATAGCCGTTCGCCTGGAACCACTCCACCGCCCGACGCAGAGCACCATCGACCGGGCCCGGGTTCCAACCCAGCTCGCGCTCGGCCTTCGCGCTGGTGATAAACATCTTCTTGCGGCCCATGCGGACCGCGTCAAGAGTGACTCGCGGTTCGCGCTTCAGAATCGTCCCGTTATCAGCCGTGTCCACTACGCCGGTCGCATAGGCTACGGCATAAGGCAACTTCACCTTCGGCGAGGGCAGACCCGTGATCGCCGCCAATTTGTCGAGGATCTGCTTCAGCGTCAGGTTCTCGCCGCCCAGGATATAGCGCTCTGCCCGGTACCGCTTTTTCCATCGCGAGCAAGTGTCCTTGAGCGCAATCCACAACGTCGACCAAATTCAGGCCAGTATCCACATAGGCCGGAAACTTACGCCGCAGAAAATCAACCACAATCCGTCCAGTAGGCGTCGGCTTGATATCGCGCTCGCCGATAGGCGTCGTCGGATTCACCACGACGACGTTTTGTCCACTGCGTCCCGCCTCGATCGCAAGCTGTTCCGCCATGAACTTGCTGCGCTTGTAATCGCCAATCATGTTGGACAGCGTGACCGGCGTTTTCTCGTCGGTAAGACGGCCGTTGTTGCCAAAGCCCATGGTGGCAACGCTGCTGGTATAAATAACCCGCCGGACGCCTGAATCTCTCGCAGCCGCGAGAACGTTCCGCGTGCCTTCAACGTTGGAGTCGTAGAGCTCCTGACCGTTGCGCGTCCAGAGCCGATAGTCCGCAGCCACGTGGAAGACGAACTCGCAACCTGACATCCCCCTCTTCAGCGATTCCAGATCGCGCAGATCGCCCACAACGCGCTCTGCCGGCAGGTCGGCGATGTTGTCGAGCCGGCTGGTGGGACGCACCAGCAGGCGCAACTCCGCGCCTCGGGAAAGCAGTTGACGTGCGACGTGGCTTCCCAGAAATCCGGTCGCGCCTGTAACAAAACATTTCATCTCGTTGCAGTCAGTGCTGTCAGCAGACCGGCAATGTGCGGTCGGAATCATCCGGCTGGGCGCGGGCCAAATTACTCGTCTGCTGGATTGCAGCCGGACTCAGCCCATGCACTGCTTCTTGCGAGCGATGCGCAACTGCTCCTCTTGCGAGGCTGCGGAAGCCTTTGCGTATGTGGTCAGCGCAAGCAGCGGGAAATATTGCCGGTACATGTAATACATCAGGTAAAACACTCGCGGGAATCCCGTACCGGTGTACAAAGCTTCATCCCACGATCCATCTCTGCGCTGCGTCTTCAGCAGATAAGCAATGCCGTGTTGCAGCGAATCGTTGCGGGTGTCATTGGCGGCGAGCAAGCCCATCACCGCCCACGCGGTCTGCGAAGGCGTACTCGGGCCAACCCCTTTGCTGTTGGGATCGTCGTATGAGTCGCAGGTCTCTCCCCAACCGCCATCGGGATTCTGCATCATGCGCAGCCACTCCACCGCCTGCAGCACGAAGGTTTCGTGATAATCCACGCCTACCGCCTCCAACCCGCGCAGCACCTGCATGGTGCCGTAGATGTAGTTCACGCCCCAGCGTCCGAACCATGAGCCGTCAACTGCCTGCTCGCGTTTGATGAACTCGACCGCGCGCCGCACGGGTTCATCCTTCAGCGAGTAGCCATAGCTCGCCAGACACTCCAGCACTCGGCCCGTGATATCCACCGTCGGCGGATCGAGCATGGCGTTGTGGTCGGCGAACGGGATGTGCTGGAAGACCATGCGGTCGTTGTTCTTGTCGAAAGACGCCCAGCCGCCGTTCTTGCACTGCATGGACAATATCCAGTCCAGTGCTCGCTGCGCGGACTTGGTGTGATAGCTCTCGTTGCTGGTCTTCACCCGGCTGAGAGCCAACATCACCTGCGCGCTGTCATCCACGTCGGGATAGAACTCATTGTTGAACTCGAAGTACCAGCCCGCCGGGGCTGCCTTGCGGTTCTTCACGCACCAGTCGCCTTTGCGCGTCACCTGCTTGCGTAGCATCCACTCGCAGGGCCGCACCAGGCGCGGATCGTTGGCCGCTACTCCGCTCTCCGCCAGGGCGAACACGGCGTACGCAGTGTCCCACACCGGCGACATGCAAGGCTGCATGCGGAAGGTGGTCTCTTCCTCGATGCCGAGCTTTCTCAAATTCATCCATCGCACGAATAACCTGCGGATCATCCAGCGAGTAGCCCAGGCAGCGCAATGCGATGATGGAGTTCATGATGCCGGGATAGATTGCGCCCAGGCCATCACTCATCTCCATGCGCTCCAACATCCACTTCTCCGCAACCTTCAAAGCGCGCGAACGCAACGGACGAACGTGGATCTGCTCCAGCAAGTGGACCATGCGGTCGAGCACAAGAAAGAAATTGCGCCAGCTCACCAGCTTTTTGGCCCAGCGCAAACGCAGTTCGCTCCGAGTACGTCCCCCGACAAAGAGCTCGTCAATTCCCTGCTCGGCGGGAATCTTCTTAAACGGCTTCTTGGCATAGGCAATGGAGAGTGGCACCAGAATGGCACGCGACCACGACGATATTTCGTAAATGTTGAACCAAAACCACTTCGGAAACAGCACAATCTCGGGCGGAATTGCCGGGACTGCATCGTAGTCGTATTGCCCCAGGAAGCAGAGGTAAATCTTGGTGAAAGTATTAACTTCAGTCACTCCACCCAAGGCGAGAATGCGCTCGCGTGCCTTCCGCATCTGGGGATGATCAGGGCTATAGCCTGCCATCTTCAAGGCGAAGTAAGCCTTAACCGATGCGCTGATGTTGGAGGGGCCATCGTTGTAAATCGGCCAGCCGCCATCCGGGTTCTGGCGATTCACGATTTCGGTGGCGCATTTCTGCGTCCGCACGGGATCTTCAGTTCCCAGAAGGCGGTGAAGAAGGATGTAATCGGAAACCAGGGTCGTGTCGGCGCCTAGCTCGCCACACCAGTAGCCCTCTTCGCGGTCCTGCAGCGAGAACAGGTATCGCCGCGAAGCATCGATGGCAGCAGCCACCCGGCTCTTGATGTCATCGATTTTGCCGAATCGTACTTCGGCACGATCGGTAGAATCTGACATTCGCTCGCTACTCCGCCGCCATGGCAGGCGCAGCGCCAATGGCTTCGACGATCTCGGAGGGCAGTCCGAAGCGCACATGCTCGGGCATGACTTCGATTTCACGCATATTGGTGAAACCCTGTTCTTCGAGGAAAGTCACCGCCTGCTGCACCAGGATCTCGGGCGCCGAGGCGCCGGCCGTCAACCCCACAGTACTGACGTGTTCCAGCCACTCCGGCTTGATCGAGCGGTAATTCTCAATCAGATGGGATTGCGCGCCCAGATTGCGGGCCACTTCGACCAGACGATTGGAGTTGGAGCTGTTGTCCGAGCCGACAATCAGGAGCAGATCACATTCGCCGGCCACTTCTTTTACTGCGGTTTGGCGATTCTCCGTGGCGTAGCAAATGTCTTGTGCGTGCGGCCCCTGAATGTTGGGGAACCGTTTTCTGAGAGCGGCGATGACATGGCTGGTTTCATCGAGGCTGAGCGTGGTCTGCGTTAGATAAGCGACCCGGTCGGGATCTGGAACGTGAAGATCATCTACGTCCTCGGGCGAGTCCACAACCTGCGTAACCGCTGGCGCTTCGCCTAATGTACCAATGACTTCATCGTGGTCGCGGTGGCCAATGAGGATGAGGGAATAGCCTTCGCGCGCAAACTTGACTGCCTCGACATGGACTTTAGTGACCAGCGGACAAGTCGCATCGATGACACGCAACTCGCGCAGTTTGCTGGATTCCCGCACCTCAGGTGCAACCCCGTGGGCGCTGTAGATGATGCGCTCGCCAGCCGGTACCTCGTCGACGCTATCCACGAAAATAGCACCCTTGGCGCTCAACTCATCTACTACATAGCGGTTATGGACAATCTCTTTGCGGACGTAAATCGGCGCTCCGAAGGTCTCCAGAGCTATGCGAACGATATCAATGGCGCGTACAACGCCAGCGCAGAAGCCCCGCGGCTTCAATAAAAGTAAGGTCTTGGCATTACTTTGAGTCATTCTTTTGTGCGTCCAGTATACGGGTAAAAACCCGGGTTTCCCCACGATTACTCTATTGTAACAGTGGCGGAATCACCAAGGTAACGGCCTGAAACGGCGCAATTTAGCAGCCTAGGGTACAAAATTTGCAGCCAACGGAAACAACGCATTTGAGTTCCTCTAATGCTGCGATGCTGGGTGACCGAGACAGGTTGCGGACGATCGCAGTAGCAGCAGAAGCCACCTTGTACAATCCTTGGGCAGGAGAGCTCGATCATGACCGGCAGCGAAATTGCAAGTATGTACGAATTCAGCTACGGAGCCATCAAACGCAATCTTGACGACGTGACCAACGAAGAGAGCCTTGTTCAACCACCGGGCGCGGGCAACTGCCTGAACTGGGTCCTGGGACACATCGTCAGTGCCCGGAACACAGCCCTAAAGCTTGCCGGTGTCGCTCCTATGGTTGGCGAAGACGTTGCCGCGCACTATCGTCGCGGATCGGAGCCTCTCCAACGGGGCGAGAAGGTGCCGGACCTTGCTACTCTCCGAGGGCTTCTGAGCGATACGCAGCATCAGTTGGTCCCTGCATTGGCGGCGTTGTCTGATGAGGCATTGACTCAGCCTGTGCCGGAGGCGATGCGCCGACCGCCGCTCACAGGCTCCGTCGCGGACGCGCTACTACGTTTGCATTATCACGAGGGTTATCACAACGGACAGATCGGGCTGTTGCGCAGGCTGGCAGGAAAAGAAGGGGCAATCAAGTAAGAGCCAACAACTATCCACTAGCCCCTAGCCCTAACCACTGCCTCACCGATTTGCCTTCAGCATCTGCTCGGCGTGCTTCAACGAGGTATCCGTCAACTTCGCGCCGCTGATCATGCGCGCGATCTCGCGCGTGCGTTCTTCGGCGTTGAGCAGCCGAACCGAAGTCTTCGTCCTCACCCTAATTCCCGCTTCTCGATGAGGTAATGCTGATCGGCGAAGGAAGCAATTTGCGGCAGGTGGGTGATGCACAGTACCTGCTTGGTCCGTGCGAGCTGCTTCAGTTTCTTGCCCACCGCTTCGGCCGCACGACCGCCGATGCCGCTGTCGATCTCATCGAAGACCAGCGTCCGCTGACCGGAACCTCCGCGTGTGCCGTTGTGACGGCCCCGGCTGCCACTCCCCGCTTCCACGACAGTCTTCAGCGCCAACATAACCCGCGACAGTTCGCCGCCCGAGGCGATTTCCTCGACCGGGCCGAGCGGCTCTCCGGGATTGGCGGAGATCAGATACTGCACTTGGTCGAAGCCCTTGGCGCTCCAGTTCCCTTCTTCATCAGCGCCGCCGACTTCGACCTTGAAACGCGCCTTCATGGCCAGTTCGTTGATTTCGCTCTCGACCATTTTCTCCAGCTTGTGCGCGGCTTCGTAGCGACGGTGAGAAAGACCGCACGCTAATTCCAGATATTTCGCCCCGGCGTTTGCCAGTTCAACCTTCAAGGCGCGCAGGACCTCATCCTTGTTCTCCATCTCGTTGAGCTTGCGATCAACCTCCTCGCCGAGCGCGATCACGTCGTCAAGAGTCGGCCCATATTTCCGCTTTAGGCGATCGAGCAAGGCTAGACGATCTTCTACTTCGGCCAGGCGCGCGGGAGATGCCTCAATGCCTTCCGCGTAATCGCGCAGTGTCTGACCGACGTCTTCCAGCGTGATGCGGGCGGACTCGAGCTCGGGCAGAGACTGACGGAACTTCTCATCGAAGCGCGACAACTCTTCGACTTGCCGCGTCGCCACGCGAATCGAAGCCGCCGCCGAATTGTTGCTCTCATAAAGCGCTTCATACGCCGCCATTGCCGCGGTGAAGACCTTCTCTGAGTTGGCGAGCACGCGCTTCTCGGCTTCCAGTTTGATATCTTCTTCCGGTTGCACGCGGGCATCGGCGATCTCTTTGCGCTGAAAGCTCCAAAGATCCAGCATGCGCAGCCGATCATGCTCGTCGCGCTCCAAGCTGGCGATGCGATGGCGGACCTGCTTCCAGTCTTCGAAAGCCGTAGCAACCGGCGAAGTATCTACTCCCGCGAAAGCATCAAGAAGCGCCAGCCGCGCAGCCGCATCGAACGCTAACACGGCCTCATTCTGCGCGTGAATCACGGCAAAATGGGGAGCCAGTTGTTTTAGGACAGTCACCGTCGCCGGCTGGTTGTTAACGAAGACGCGACCCTTGCCGCCGGTCGCAATCTCGCGGCGAAGAATCAGTTGGCCCTCTTCAGAATCAGAATCGGAATTGGAATCCAGACCGTTGGCTTCCAGCACTGCGTCCAGGGCTTTCGACTCTGCCTCGAAGACTGCGGAGACTACCGCCTTATCTGTACCGTGACGAATCGCGTCGGTAGAGGCTTTATCGCCGAGCAGCAGGGCGAGAGCATCAATGAGGATGGATTTTCCGGCGCCGGTTTCACCGGTCAGCAGGTTGAGACCGGGCGCGAACTCCACGGCAACGTTATCAATGACCGCGTAGTTTTCGACCCGAAGTTCCAGTAGCACGTAAGCTCTCGACTCGCCACAGTCTAAGGTTAAGCGCAGTGTAGCAGAAAGCCATCAGCTGTCAGCTATCAGACACGGGCTTATCGCTTCTAGCTTTTAGCTCTTAGCTTTTAGCTAACTTGATCCCGCAATCCGTAGTGCTTACATTCGGCGGCTAAGAGCTAATGGCTAACAGCTGAGAGCCAAGTGGAAGAGTTGACGGCTCCGTAACTACCAAGGAACCCCGCTGCGCAAACCTGCTTCTAATGCGTCAAATGCTTATAATGCGAAGTAACGAAAGTCGAGCCTGTTCTGCCCCATGAATGTGCACTTTTCCTTATTTGCCTCGGCCATCGGCGGTGAAATTTCAGGTCTGATTGAATCCAGCGGTCTCGTCGCCAAGACCGTCCTGTTGATTCTGTTGCTGTTCAGCGTCGCATCCTGGGCCATCATTTTCTCCAAGTGGGGCTTGTTCCGGCGCGCGCGGTTGCAGAGCAACCGTTTCATGCGGGCCTTTCGAAAGTCGGAACGGCTGCAGGATATCGCCGCCGTTGCGGAACAGTTCAAGCCCAGCCCATTGATTGCGGTCTTTGAAGGCGCGTATGACGAACTGCGTAAGCAGGCGCCGTATTCTATTCGGATGCCGGCTTTGCAGCGCGCTACCCAGATCGCATCGTCGGAAGAATTGAGCCGCCTGGAGAGCCGCTTGCCCTGGCTGGCGACCACCGGAGCGGTCACGCCTTTCATCGGCCTGTTCGGAACCGTCTGGGGCATCATTGATGCCTTCCACGGTCTGGGCACCGCCGGTGGGGCCACGCTGCGCGCCGTCGCGCCTGGCATTTCCGAAGCCCTGATCACAACCGCGGCGGGCTTGTTCGCCGCCATCCCCGCGGTGATCGCCTACAACATGTTCACCCAGCACATTCGCGAGTTCGGCGCGCGCATGGACGACTTCAGCCTGGAGCTGATCAATGAAGTCGAACGCGCCCAGACGGGCAGCGCTCGCGCGGTCGAGAGTGTGGAGCGGCGCTAATGGCGTTCACCGATTCGCGAGGCCGGACTCAGACGTCACTAGCCGACATTAACGTCACTCCGCTGGTGGACGTAGTGCTGGTGTTGCTGATCATCTTCATGGTGACCGCGCCCATCTTGCAGTCGGGTATTGAGGTCGCGATTCCACATACCAAGACCGTAAAGGAGATCACCGAGGAACGCCTGGTGATCACTATCGATCGCGATCAGCGTGTCTTCCTTAATAATGAGCCCATCAACATTCATCAGATTGGCGCTCAGCTGCACCAGAAGATACGCGACCCCGAAGGCCAGTCGGTCTTCGTGCGCGCTGACGAAAACGTGCCCTTTGGCGCATTCGCGACCGTGATGGATGCTGTAAAGCAGTCCGGTATCACCAACGTAAGCATCGTGACTCAACCGCTGGAGGAGAATGGCAGCCGACGTTGACATCTTTCCGACCGGGGGCAATCTTCGCGCTCCCTTGATCGGTTCGGTGACGCTCCATGTCGCATTGTTTGCCTTGGCTCTGTTCGGCTATCTGCTTCCCAGTACCCGGGGCGAAAATTGGGGAGGCACGGGCGGAAATGGTGGCGCAATGAGCGCCACGCTTGTCAGCAGCATCCCATTACCCGTACCGTCGACTCAGACCGAAAACGTGCTGGCCAATGAATCGAAGGGGCTGACGCAATCGCCGCCCAAAGAAGTTCCGAAGGAAGAGCCGAAGGCAATTCCCATTCCCGCGCGCGACACCAAGAAGAAGGGTCCACAGGAGTCTGTGCAGAAGAAGCCACCACCAAAAGAAATTGCCAAAGTAGAGGAAAACAAGATTCCGTTCGGCCAGGGGGGACCGGTCAGTGGCCCTTATGGCTCCTTCGCGGCGGGCGGCGCCAAAGGCGGGCTCAGCTTTACCGGAGGCAACGGAGATTTTGGCAGCCGCTTCGGCTGGTATGTGGATGGAGTGCGGCGGAAGGTGTCGGAAAACTGGCTAAAGTACGAAGTGGATCCCAACATCGATACCGCGCACAGGGTTTACATCTACTTTGAGATTACTCGTTCGGGGCAGCCGGAAAACATAAGCGTGGAGCAGTCGAGCGGCATTCCGTCGCTCGATCAGTCGGCCATGCGGGCCCTGCAACGCATCGATACCTTTGGTCCGCTGCCTCCCGAGTACGCCGGCCGGTATGTCGCGGTTGAGTTCTGGTTCGACTATCGCCGGTAAGGTGGGATTTTTGAACTTAGTCCATAGAACCTTTTGAGTTGGACTATTTATTAGCACATGATTTTGGATTGTCATCCTGAGCGACGAGCGCAAACGGGGTCCCCGGCAAGCACCGGGTTTGCGCTTGCTGGGGGTGTTGGAGCGAGGAGTCGAAGGAACCCTATGGCCGCCAGCAATCCCGAATTTATGGCTGGGCAAGGCGGCCGCATTGTTATTTCTGCGGTAATAGGGGTCCTTCGACTCGGGCGGCGCAAACCCGGCGCCGCCTTCGCTCAGGATGACACCTTCATCAAAGCGCTAAAGGGAGCTATTTCTGGCGCTAAAGCGAGCTTTATGGAATTGGGAAACATGGGGAAATTGGGACGCATGAAACGATATAAAGCAATCCTCTCGATAATGTCTGTCCTCTTCGCCGTTGCAGCTATGTCGGCTCAAGACTGGATTCGTACCGGCACCGGACTCGGGGTTGAGAAGGTCCGTCTTGCTGTGCCCGACTTCAAGCAGATCACCACGGATACGGGCACGCAAAATCTGGCAGCGGTCTTCAACGTCACCTTGTGGAACGATCTTCAGTCGGCGGGAAGCTTCGACATGGTGTCGAAGAGTTTCTATCCGCTGTCGGTCCCAGGCGCCCCCCAGGAAGTCCATCTCAGTGATTGGGGCAGCCCGCCTCCGAACGCAAGCATGCTGGCCTTCGGCAACCTCGAAATTCAAGCCGGATCGTTAAACGTTCAAGGGTGGCTTTACGACACCAAGAATCCACAGTCTCCACAGGTGCTGGGCAAGCAATACCGCGAACAAGCCAACGAATCCAATGCCCGCCTGATCGCCCATCGGTTCGCCGATGAAATCATTCTTCGCTTGGGTGGCGGCGTCGCAGGCATCGCTGAAACCAAGTTGTATTTTGTCAGCAATCGCGGTGGCTCCAAAGAAATCTGGCAGATGGACTATGACGGCGCCAATCAAAAGCAGCTGAGCCACCTAGGGAGCATTGCGCTTTCGCCGCACGTCTCGCCGGATGGCACACGCGTCACCTACTCCGGCATGACGAAAGAAGGCTGGCAGATCCTGATGTACTCCCTGGAGCTGGGCCGTCCCGTGAACTTCCAGCACTTCGGAGGTGACAATTACTCGCCGGCATGGTCTTCCGATGGACAGACGATTGCGTTCTCGTCTTCGCGAACCGGCAACACGGAAATCTATTCGGTTAGCTCCGCCGGTGGCACTGCCCGTCGCCTCACCGAAAGCAAGGGACCGGATGTCTCACCCACGTGGAACCCAAAAACTAACGGACAGATTGCGTGGGTAAGCGGGCGCACCGGGCTACCTCAGATTTACACCATGGCATCTGACGGTACGAATGTGGTTCGCGTAACCGATCAGGGCTATGCCGTCTCGCCGTCATGGTCGCCTAATGGCCAGTTCCTGGCGTTTGCCTGGGTGCGCCATTATGGCCCGGGCGCGCCCGGCGCCAGCGATATCTATGTCATGGACATCGCCAGCAAACAATGGGCACAACTGACTCACGAGGAGGGGCGCAACGATTTTCCGTCGTGGTCACCTGACGGACGGCACATTGTATTTCAATCGAACCGCACCGGCCGCGTGCAGATTTACTCCATGCTCGCGGATGGCAGCGAGGTTCGGCAATTGACGACGGCTGGGGAAAACACGCAGCCGAATTGGAGTTTTAAGTAGTTTCGGGCCCTGCATACACATGGGCGCGGAAGGAGCACATTTCGGCCCTGCCAAGAACTGATGCGAGTGCTCTCGCTGAAAGATGGAGGAAGAGACTTGAAGCTAACAAGGAGTCAATGGATCCGGATTATCGTTGCCCTGGCCATGGTGTTGGCAGTCGGTGCTTGCGGTAAGAAGAAAGTTGCTCCCCCGCCGCCGCCCCCGCCGCCACCACCTCCGGCGCCTACTGCCTCGTTGACAGCCAATCCCAATACAATTCAAGCGGGTCAAGCAAGCACTTTGACCTGGAAGACCGATTACGCCACCGACGTCAGCATCGATCAACTGGGCAAGGTTGATCCCAGCGGTTCACGTACTGTAATTCCGGCCGAGTCCACTACCTATCACTTGGTGGCGAAGAATGATTCCGGCACACAGGAAGCTACAGCGCGCATCACGGTGGTATCGCCTCCGCCTCCGCCGCCGCAGCAAACTTCCAGCGGCACCGAGGAGCAGTTGTTCTCACAGAACATGAAGGACGTGTTCTACGACTACGACAGCTATGATATCTCTGCGCAGTATCAACAGATCTTGCAGGCGGATGCTCGTTTTCTGCAGCAGCATCCGAATGTGAAATTCACCATTGAAGGCCACTGCGACGAACGTGGTTCAACTGAGTACAATCTGGCGCTCGGCGACAATCGGGCCAACGCAGCCAAGCAGGCATTGCAGCAGCTCGGTATCTCTCCCGACCGTATGCGCACCATTAGCTACGGCAAGGAAAAGCCGTTCTGCACAGAAAGCAACGAGTCGTGCTGGCAGCAAAACCGCCGCGCGCACTTCGTGTATCAGAAGTAGAGAGACAGTTAACTGGATTGCTGAACAGGTCACCTGGGAGGCCCGGTTCTGGTAGAGCCCAGATCCGCCTCCTGGGGTTTTGTGAGTTTGAGCAGGCTGCAACTGGCGACAGACTTGCACTTCGGGCCTTCCCGTAGCCCGTGAGGCCGGACCTTAAGGTTGCGCCTAACTCATAACGGAAAAGGACTGCTTGCCTCGATCGATCACTTTTTCCCTGCTGATGTAGTCTCATCAGCAGGGTAGATGCAAGAACAAGGACAGGACTATGCAACTTCAGAACAATGTGGCTTGGCTGGCAGTCGTGACGTTGATACTGGTAACGGTTAGTCCGGCGGTCGGCGCGAACAAGGACATGATCCAACTGCAAACCCAGGTTCAGTCGCTGCAGGACCAAGTGGCCCGCCTGCAGCAATCCATCGACATGAATATGGGAGTGATGAAAAACCTCGTCGAACAGAGCGCCGACAGTGTCAACAAAATGAGCACTACGGTTAACGACTTGCAGCAGAAGATGCAGGGTCAGGCCAGCGACACTAACGGCCGCATGGAACAGATCTCAGGGCAGATCCAGTCGCTGCACGACACGGTGGACGAGTTGAAATCTCGCCTGGCCAAAGTAAGTAAGCAACTCGACGACATGCAGCAAGGCGGACAGAATCTGGCTGCTGGCCAGCCTGGACTGACGGCGGGCGGCGGACCGACCAGTGCCACAGCCCCAGGCGCGGCGTCCAATCCAGCCGGGTCGCAGGCGCCTCCGGCGGATGTTCTGTACAACAATGCCCTGCGCGATTACAACTCAGGGAAATACGATTTGTCTTCGCAGGAGTTCAACGATTACGTGAAGTACTACTCCAATACCGATCTGGCCGGCAACGCTCAGTTCTATCTGGCGGACATTGAGTATCGTCAGGGAAATTTCGAAGCCGCAGTGCGCGACTACGACAAAGTGCTGGAACAGTATCCCGGCGGGAACAAGGCGGCAGCGGCACAGTTAAAGAAGGGCTACGCTTTGCTTGAACTGGGCCAGCGCGATGCCGGCATTCGTGAGCTGAACAGTCTCATTGCCCGCTATCCGCGTTCCATCGAAGCCTCGCAAGCGCGCGACCGGCTTCGCCGCTTGGGAGTGACCAGCGGGAGCACTGTTCACAAACCCACACCGCACTGAGCTCCGGGATAGCTTTCTCTATAACAAAGCTCGTGTGAAGTTACCTCCACTCCAGTGGCTTTTGCAGGGAGGTGAGTTGCATCCCCGCAGCTTCGCCATTACGCTTTTTCCTGTTACCAATATACCATAGTATATTGGTAATATGAACGAGCGTAGTGAGCAAGCCGTAGTTGTTAAACGAGTGCAGACCGGCGTCCGCATGGAAAAGCGTCTGCTCAAAGTGCTGAAGGGGTTGGCGGAACTGAAGGACCTTACCCTGGGCGATCTACTGGAGGGCATCGTTCTTCATGCCTTTGAGGGCAAAGCCCCTTTTTCTCCTCAAACGCTAAAAGAAATCGAAAAACTCAAGAGCATTTATGGTCTGACCCTGAGAGCCGCGGACAGCCACAAGCTCAAGGAGCGTCGGCAATGAATTTCGGCTTTGTGTTTTTTGCTCTGACGATGATGATTCCGTTGCTCACATCCAGATACGGTCATGCGCAGGAACCAGCACCATCGCTGACGCACACCCACACCGAATTCAGCTTCATAGTTGATGCGCCTTTCGATGAAGTTGTTCCTCTATTTGGTGCAAACGAGGAGCGCAAATGGTCGCCCGGGTGGAATCCGCGATTCATCTATCCCAGCCCTGCGCGAGATCAGCAGGGCATGGTTTTCAAAGTGGCGCATGAGCAGCTCTCCAGTGTGTGGATAAACACGGCACTCGATCTGCCGGCTGGACATATTCAGTACGCCTACGTCCTGAATGACGCCATGGCGACGCTGATCGACATCCACGTGAAGCGACTGAGCGCACAGAAGACTAGTGTTGCGGTCGTCTATGAACGCACAGCCCTGGTGCCCGAGGCGAACGAGCATGTCCAGCATTTCACCAAGGGCGATGCGGGAGCAGGCAAGGAATGGGGCGACGCGATCAATGCCTACTTCGCACAGACTCGCTCGATGGGGCAACCGAAATAACAGTCGGCAGTGATGCTGAATGAGGTGAGGGTCGCTTTGCAACCGAACGCAATCGAAGGATCTGTTTGGCGCGCCGTCGGCGTCAGGTCGCGTCGCTGTGTTTTTTCTTCAAATACTTGGAAAACATGCGATGCGGATCGACCTCGATGAACTTCGACGTACTGCTTGCCAGCACCTCGCCCTCCCGATTGCGAATTTCGGCGGCTCGGTAATGTTCGCGGCCACGGACGCGCACCTCCCATCCTTCCACGATGAGCGGTTCGAACAGGGGCACCGGCTTCAGGTAAGTAACTTCCATCTTGCTTGTCAGTGCGACCAGGTTGTGTAACTTGTTTACCTTGCCCATGGCTTCGTCCAGGATGGTGGCGATGATGCCTCCATGGGCATGTGCCGGCGGCCCGACAAAACGCCGTTGCAGGCGGAAGCGGCAGAGGAAGCGCTCGTGCTGCTTGTCGAGAACAAACTTCAGCCGGAGTCCGGCTTCGTTGGCCGGTCCACAACCGAAGCAATTGTTAGTGAACTGTTGTTTTTTTACCTCGTGGCCATGAACTCGTTCGTGCCGGGGCATGTAGTCAGGATGAGGCAGAGTTGCCGGGCAATGCAAGTGCCTAGCCATTAGCCGTCGGTGCCCAGACAAGTTCAACGGTCGCTCTAACTGGCGGGGCAAAGCTTCATGTCCGCGGGTAAAGGAGGTTCCCTACCACTCTTCGCGGGGTCGGCGCCCTCAGCGGCTGCAGCGTTTTCATCTCGGCCCTCACGCAAACCTCAAGGTCTGCCCTACCCATGGAATACTGAATTATTCCTTCCTCGCCACCAACTCGGCTACCGCCTTGCCTTTGGTCATCTCGGCATAATGCAGAATCTGCAGATGAGAAAACGCCTCTCGCAATTCATTCTTCTCCAGCAGATGCATAGGATGCGTCGGACCACCGCCCAGCTTGAGCTGCTCCCGGGTGTACGTCTTGTAGATGAGAGTGCCGCCGGGCCGAAGTGCGCCCGCGATCTGCGGCAACAGCGAGCGCTCGAGGTAGAAGAAAACCAGGATTAAATCGAATGCTGAGGCGGGCAGTTGGCCTTCCGTCAAGTCGAGTTGCACGGCGAGTATATGAACGTCCCGCTCCTTAGCATGGTGCTGCGCCTGTTTCACTGCGACGTCCGAGACATCCATCAGTGTCACCAGCCAACCTCGCTCGGCCAGATATATCGCATGCCGGCCCACACCGCCGGCAATATCGAGAGCTCGCCCCACATGTTGAATACCGGGCGCAACGAACCGCTGATAGGCGCTGATCAGAAATGGATCGGGCGTCAGCGAGCTATGAGATCTCTCGGCGTGCCGCCGGTCCCATTCGACGCGAGCATTGTCCTCCATACTTTCCTTGAGCCGCCAGCTCTCAGTTCTCAGAACAAATGCGGGTTATTCGGATTGCCGGAGTCGATGTTGATCTGTTCCTCGGGGTGCCGGCTGGCATACCAACACGGTTTTACGCCGAACTGCGGAAATACTGAATTCGAGCAACTTACGTCGTGGTCTCCGGCGTAGTCGTACTCGTTCTTTCCATTCTTCAACTTGACGACGTAATAAGTGTGCACTGTAACTTGGCCAAAGGTATCCCGGGCAGGTATGCGAAACCGTACCGATAGAAAGTCGGCCAGATATAGTATGCCCGCAAGAACAACCGCGATAATGACAACGCGCTTCATTGGAAGGACAGCAATTTCCCGCTTATGGAGGGTCCGCAACCAGGTAAGAGTATTGGGATCACCTAGGTTGCAGCCTGTCAGAAGCTCGGGACAGCGAAAATATTCCCCCATCCCAAAATATACCCCTACTGATGGGTTGAGTTCCGTCGCCGCCGCGTGCATCATAGTGTCACAGGGGGTTGTGACGCGGGGAAAGGGGTATCTCGCGTTCCGGCATTCGCATTGGCAATCTGCCGTTTAGCCAGTACACCGGGAAGGCGCCAGGTAAACGGTGACTCAAAGGGTATCGCAGCTGTGAGCCGCGGAATCAGCATTCGGGTCCCGAAGACCTCGCAGGGTGGTGGAGGTCGTGGCCCCACTGCCGGGTGGCCCGGCAATGGCGGCGGCGGTGGCCGCGGCGGCGATGACAACACGCCCAACTACGGCGAGCGTCTGCGCCGCTATCGCCTGGGACTGATGTTGGCGCTGTCTTCGGTCATCATGCTCTTCGTCTCCTTCACTACAGCTTATGTGGTGCGCAAGGCGGGAGCCATCTGGGACCCGGCGAGCAATGACTATGTCAGCAACTGGGTGCCGCTGTCGCTCCCCGTAAGGATACTGGTGGTCAACACCTTCGTTCTGCTCCTTAGCAGCTTTGTCCTGGAATTTGCGCGGCGGCGCGCCGCGGAAGATGTTGTGTTGGCGCCCATTGTCGGCATGCCCGGCATTCGCGTGAGCGCCAGCCACGCGCTTCCATGGGTTTGGACGACGATCGTTCTCGGTCTCGGCTTTCTCGCCGGACAGGCATATGCGTGGCATGTACTACGGTTGACCAATACCACGTTCGCTACCAATACCAGCAGCTCGTTCTTCTACATGCTGACTGGAGTCCACGCAATACACCTGGCCGGAGGAATTCTTGCCCTGCTGTATACCGGGATAACCAGTTGGCTGCATCGCCCGCCCGAGACACGCCGCATCGTCATAGACGTGACTGCGTGGTACTGGCACTTCATGGGTCTGCTGTGGATTTATATTTTTGCGCTGCTGTACTTCGCAAGGTAGGGCGTACCGCTTCCCCGTAAGGATTTCACGGAGACACGGAGTACGGAGTCTTGAGTTGTAAAGACTCCTCTCCATGATCGCCGTCCCTCAGCGGTTATTCTCATCGCTATGGGCCGCAGGCCTTGGGCGCTACATTCTCCGAACAGATATAATGGAAAGTTTCGGCAGTCATCTTTGACCACGTCTGTGGGGCGGGCGGTGTACATGCCCTTCCTTACATACTCTTGCAGTGCTGCAAACCTGGGGCCCATGTCGAACGAGAGCATCGTCGTACGCGGAGCGCGCGTCCACAATCTGAAGAACGTCGATTTCGAGATCCCGCACAATGCCATGACGGTCGTGACAGGGGTTTCGGGTTCTGGCAAGTCGTCGCTGGCGTTCGACACCGTTTACGCCGAAGGCCAGCGCCGCTATGTGGAATCGCTTTCGGCCTACGCGCGACAGTTCCTGGAACGCATCGAGAAGCCTGACGTCGATGTTATCGACGGGATCGCTCCGGCGGTAGCCATCCGGCAGAAGAACACCACGCGCAATCCTCGTTCCACGGTCGCCACGGCGACCGAGATCTACGACTATTTGCGCTTGCTGTATGCCCGTGTAGGTCGCACCTATTGCCTGAACTGCGGTCAGGAGGTGAAGAAGGACACGGTTGACGAAGTGGCGGAGCGGATTCTTGCTCTCGGGGAAGGAACGCGTGTGCAGGCATTCTTTCCGGTTCAACCGCCACCGAGACCCGCCGAGCCAGAGAAATCGAAGGGCCGCCGCGCTGCAAGAAAGAAGGCTCCGAAGCCGACGGAGAACTCCCTGCTGAAGGAGCGCTTGTTTGAACTCCGCAAACGAGGCTACAACCGGCTTTATCAGAACGGACGTGTGGTTGAATTTTCTACCCCCGAGTCGCTGCTCGACCTGAACTTCGCCGAACAGGTACTGGTCCTGATCGATCGCATCGCGATTTCGCCCGAGGTGCGGGCGCGCATTGTGGATGCGGTGGAACAAGGCTACCGCGAAGCTGGCGAAGTGTTAATCGAAACTGTTCCGCGTGAAGGTGAAGCGGCACAGAAGCTGCGCTGCTCGCAGCGTTTCGAATGCAAGCAGTGCAACATTCGTTACGAAGAACCCGAACCACGACTGTTCTCGTTCAATAACCCATTCGGCGCTTGTCCGCGTTGTCAGGGCTTCGGCAACACCATCGATTTCGATCTAAACCTCGTGATCCCCAACAAGACACTTACGCTCGCCGAAGGCGCAATCGAGCCCTGGACTAAGCCAAAATACCGGCCGCTGGCGACGGAGATGCGCCGCTATGCGCGCGCCGCAGGCATTCCGCATGACATGCCGTGGCAGGATCTGACAGCTGAGCAGCAAAATTACATCATCAACGGTGATGGCAAATTCTGGGGGGTGCGGGGTTTCTTCGAACATCTGGAGCGCAAGAAGTACAAACTGCACGTGAGGGTCTTCCTCAGCCGGTATCGCGGCTACTCGGTGTGTTCGGATTGCGAGGGCCTGCGTTTGCGACGCGAGGCCCGGCAGGTGAAGATCGGAGGCAAAGACATCTGTCAGGTGTCGTCGATGACGGTCGAAGAGGCGACACAATTCTTCTCGCAGTTGCCACTGACCCGGCAGGAAGCGGACATCGCCGGCCAACTGCTGGACGAAATCAATGACCGGCTGCGCTATCTGAATGATGTGGGTCTGGAATATCTAACGCTCAATCGCCTATCTTCCACGCTATCCGGCGGCGAGGCGCAACGGATTCAGTTGGCAACGTCGCTGGGTTCACGGCTGGTGGGTACGCTCTACGTGCTGGATGAGCCCTCCATCGGGTTACACCATCGCGATACCAGCAGACTGATCAAGATCCTTCACGATCTGCGGGACCTGGGCAATACGATCCTGGTGGTGGAGCATGATGCCGAAATTATGCGCTCGGCTGATCGCATTCTTGATCTCGGTCCCGGGGCAGGCGAGAACGGCGGCCGCGTGATCGCGGTTGGTACCTACGATGAAGTTGTGCACAATCCCGCTTCCCTAACGGGCCGCTACTTGAGTGACGACCTGCGCATACCCACGCCGTCGTCGCGGCGAACCGGCACCGGGCGGCAAGTTAAGCTGATCGGCGCACGGGCGCATAACCTGAAGAAGGTGAACGTCTCCATTCCATTGGGCATGATGGTTTGTATTACCGGCGTGTCGGGTTCGGGAAAATCGACGCTGGTGCATGATGTGCTCTACAACGCGATATCTGCGCAGACCGGCCAGGTTACCGGCGGGCTGAAGGCCGAACTAGATCACGTGGAGGGAGCAGAGTGGATCGATGAAGTAGTGCTGGTAGATCAGTCGCCGATTGGCCGCACTCCGCGATCGAATCCGGTGACGTACATCAAAGCATTCGATGCTATCCGCGAGGTCTTCTCTTCTCTGCCGGAGAGCAAGAAGCATTGCTATACGGCGGGGCATTTTTCCTTCAACATCCCGGGCGGACGTTGCGAAGGCTGTCAGGGCGACGGTACCGTTACCGTGGAGATGCAGTTTCTGGCAGATGTCGAATTGGTGTGCGAAGAATGCAAGGGCATGCGTTACAAGCCGGAGATTCTAGAAGTCCGTTACCGCGGCAAGAATATTCACGAGGTGTTGAACCTTACCGTCAAGGAGGCCCTGCACTTCTTTTCGGGCATGCCCAAGATTGTAGAGAAGCTGCGCGTGCTGGGGGAAGTTGGCCTGGGATATTTGCGCCTTGGTCAGTCGGCAACCACGCTTTCTGGCGGCGAAGCGCAACGGATGAAGCTGGCAGCGCACCTTCAGCCCAAGCTGCGTGACATTGGCCGGACACAGAGCCAGCGTGACAAGCGCCATCCGCGTATGTTGTACATCTTTGATGAGCCCACGACGGGGCTGCACTTTGATGACGTCAGCAAGCTGCTCGCGGCTTTCCGGCGATTAATTGAGGCCGGCGGTTCGATCCTGGTCATCGAGCACAACCTCGACATCATCAAAACTGCTGACTGGGTCATCGACTTAGGTCCGGAAGGCGGATCGCGCGGCGGCCACGTGGTAGCCGTGGGACCGCCGGAAAGCATCGCCAAGGCTCAGAATTCCTACACCGGTCAGTGGTTGGCGCGCATCTTACCGCTCAACGGGAACCCACAATCGCATGATCATCCATAGGCGCTCGTTGGCGCTCCTTCTCTTCGTGGCTTGGATTGTGGCAGGCACTCTCGCCTCTAGCGCCGCACAGGAGAGCAAGCCGACGATTCGTCACCATCGCGTCGCCGAAGAGGTCCCTGACGACAGTAGCTCGCCTGAAGTGGACCAGGCGGAAACAGCGATGCAACACCAGGATTTCACCACCGCAGAATCCCTATTGCAGAAAGCTGTAACGGCCAAGCCCAACGACTACCGCGCTTGGTTCGACCTTGGCTACGTGTATAACGCTACCCAGCGTGGCGCGCAGGCGATCGACGCGTATCGTAGATCGGTTGCGGCCAAGCCGGATGTGTTCGAATCCAACTTGAACCTCGGTATATTGCTGGCCGGACAAGGTGACAAAGCTGAAGCTGCGAAGTATCTGAAAGCCGCAACACAACTGAAGCCGACGGCAAATCCTGACGAGGGACTGGCGCGCGCCTGGCAGTCGCTGGGACATGTCGAACAGGACAGCGATCCGCTGCAGGCGCTCGCCGCCTATGCCGAAGCAGCCAAGCTCAATTCCAAATCTCCTCAACCACCCCTAGCAGCTGGAATCTTGCTGGAGAAGCGGAATGACCTCGACGCCGCAGCACGTGCATTTGAGACGGCGGCGAAACTGGACCCCAAGTCGCAGGAGGCCCTTGCGGGTTTGGCGAACGTCTCGATGAAGCAGAAGAAGTATCCCGAGGCCGAAGCAGCATTGCGCAAACTACTGGCGACCGATCCCCAGAACAACAACGCGCGTGTGCAGTTGGGACGCGTCCTGGCAGCCGAAGGCAAGAGCGACGAGGCTGCCCAGGAACTTCAGCAGGGACTGCAAGCTGACCCTAGCGATCCTCACGCCGCACTGGAACTGGGTACGCTTTACGTGCAGGCCGGCAAGGACAGCGAAGCGGAGGCGCAGTTTCGCATCGCGGTCCAAAAGATGCCCCAGGATGCGGAGGCGCATTACGCGCTAGGTTCTTTGCTGATGCACGAGAAGAAATATCCTGAGGCGCAACAGGAATTGCTGATTGCGGTAAAGCTAAAGCCGGACTTGGCGGATGCCTATGGCAACCTTGCCGTGGTGGCTTCGGCAAACAAGAACTATGAGCTGGCACTGAAGGCACTCGATTATCGCGCCAAGTTTTTGCCCGAGTCTGCGGCTAGCTATTTCCTGCGCGCTACTTCCTTCGACAACTTGAAGGCGGCAAAACAAGCGGTGGAATATTATCAACGTTTCCTGGCGGAAGACGCAGGCAAGCTTCCAGAGGAGGAATGGCAGGCGCGCCATCGGCTTATGGCGCTTGATCCTCAGCACGCAGAGAACTATCAAGTGAAGAAGAAGTAGTATGCCACCGTTACGAAGCGCGGCAATCGTGCTCCTGCTCACTGGCATCGCGCTGGCGGCGAACAACTCCCTCCCAGAGCTAAAGGCCCGCGCCGACGCAGCGCATGGAGGAGAGCAAGCGAAGCTCTCCCTGGAATATGCTCATCGCGAATTGGAAGACGCCAATACCCTCTTCACTGCTGGCGACGTAGACAAGGCCCAGAGCGAGATTGGCGAAGTGGTGGAATATAGCCGAAAGGCAGCCAACGCGGCCTCCGTTTCGGGAAAACATCTAAAACAAACCGAGATTCACTTACGCGAGCTCTCCAAGCGTCTGCACGATATTGCCGAAACGCTGGCGGTGGAAGACCGCCCGCCGCTGCTGAAAGCAGTGGATGACATCGAACAAATTCGCTCTGATCTGCTGGCCAGAATGTTTGGACCGCAAGCGGAACCGAAGGAGAAACCGTGATGCTGCGTAGGACCCATTGGTTCATCGGGCTCGTGTTCCTGATATGCTGTCTTGCTCAACTCGCCAGGACGCAAACACGCGATCGAGATCCCCTCAACGAAAAGGAAATCGACCAGATGCGCGAGGTGGCGGACTATCCCGACAAACGCCTGGAGTTAATGATCAGCTTCGTCCGAACGCGCGTGGCATCGATCGATCAATTACGGGCCGACACGAAGAACGCGAAAGACCGCCCTATGCAAATACACGATCTGTTGCAGGATATTTCCTCACTGCTCGACGAAATCGACGATAACGTGGATATGTATGCCTCGCACAAAACCGATATGCGCAAAGGCTTAAGATTGCTGATCGAAGCCGACAGTGAGTGGGCCCTCAAGCTGCGCAATCTACAGGAGCAGTCTCCTCCGGAGGAATTGGAGCAATACTCCTTCGTGCTGGCGAACGCCCGCGATGCTGTTAGCGACGGCGCCGACTCAGCCCGCGAAGAGCTTCAGAAGCAGAATGAGCTGGCTAAGGAAAAGAAACTGAACAAGATCTATTCGGAGCGACCCGACTAGTTTTACTGCTGCGAACTCCGTGCTACGTTAGTAACACCTTGCTTCCAGACCTACGCGAAATTTTCCAGAGGACCTACCGAGAGCTGCGGCCGCGGGCGCCCATGCCGCAATTCCGCATCGAGTTCTATCCTTTCGCCAATGTGAACAACACCATTCGGGTGCGTGAGACCATCGTGCACGCTCGAATCTCCGACCTGCTGGAGGGTGCGCCCGACACCGTCCTGGAAGCTATCGCACACATCCTGCTGGCGAAAATGTATCGCAGGCCCATCGCACCACTGCACTCGACACGTTATCGCCGCTACGTCTCCAGCCACGACATCAGCACCAAGGCGCAGAGGGTGCGACAGTTGCGCGGACGAAAACGGATTGTGTCCGCACAAGGAGAGGTCTACCACCTGGACCAAATCTTTGAAGAACTCAACCGACGTTTCTTTCACGGTTTGCTGGGCCGGCCTCAAATGACATGGAGCCAGGCTCACGCCCGCAGAAGCCTTGCGCACTACGACCCCGCTCACAACGCTATCGTGGTTAGCCGCGCCTTCGACCAGCAACAAGTGCCGCGATACGCCGTCGAGTACATCGTCTATCACGAAATGCTTCACCTGAAGCATCCGGTGAAGCTGCGCGGTAGCCGCCGCTGCGTGCACGGGGCCGATTTTCAAGCGGAAGAAAAGCTATTCCCCGAGTTCGAGCGCGCCAAGGCTTTTCTGAAGAGACTGTAAACCTTCTTCGGGACGCCGTTCCATGGGTCTTACATCCAAAACGTGCCAAGACGGGAACTACGTAACCGATAGTACTATCCTATATTTTCAATAACATACAGTAAGTCCTCCCAAGAACAGTTTTTTGCTAGTACCAAACATCTTCAGGGTGTAGATTGGTGCCATTTTCAGGTCGTACAAAATTTGAAGGTCACCGTTTGGAGGATTGAATGAGAAGCCTTAACGTGCGTGCAGTTTTGCTACTAGTGGCGATTTCCTGTTTCGCCGTGGGATTGGCTTACGCAGATGTCCCGGTCACCTTTCCCAGCGATAACAGTTTCTATTGCACCGCCGCCGGCGGTTGCGGGTTCGTCGGAGACGATGGACATCAGACCGGTTTCTTCTTTACCGCGGGGGACTTTGTTACCGAAATATTCTTCACCGGGCAAACCTCGATCAGCGGTCTATCGTATGACTTCTTCTACCTCGATGATCTGGGCGGTAATCCTGGGGCGCAGTACGAGAATGATGTGTATGTCAACAGCACTCTCGTAGGTTCCTTCTTGGTACCAGACTGTGGTTACTGTGGCAGCGAGATGGAGGCCTCAGGTGACTTCACCTTCTCGTCTCTGGAAGGAGATGGAACTTATGCCTTATCGATCGTATTGGCCGAGACCGTGCCTTCGGGAGACGGAAGCTATGCCTTCCTAGCCCCTGGTACCGCAGTTTTGCAGAGCGGTGGCACCACTCCCGAACCAGGTACGTTGGTATTACTTGGCTCCGGAGTTCTAGGACTGGCGGGGTGGATTCGCCGCAGGTCTTTGCCCTAGACCTCTGCGAAATTCTGCTCAATGTTCCGGGCGTCGCGTCCGCGCAATGCACGGGCGTAATTTTTGAAGAGCTTTCACAAGTCAACCAGGTTGACGAGGAGGATTTTTGACATGCTAGCTATGAAAATCCCAGGATTACTTCGAGTTTTGATGGTGCAACTCTTGCTGGCCGTATTCGTGCTTTCGATGGTGTCCTTCGCGAACACCGTCATCCCGAACAGCGTGCCGGCCTATCTTGCTCAGGCGCAGAACCTGGGACCGGAAGATCCCGGTCGAGTCATCAACATTACGGTGCGGATGGCGTTGCGTGATCGCGCTGGGCGCGACCTTCTATTGCGCGATCTCTACGACAAAACGTCTCCACAATATCAGAAGTGGCTGACACCCGAGCAGTATGCCGCCCGGTTTGCTCCTACTGCACAGGCAGCAGGTACGGTGCAGGATTTTCTGCGGTCGCAGGGACTGACCGTCACCGACGTAAACCGATTTAATTACACGATCATCGCGCAGGGCCGTGTCTCTGACATTCAGAGGGCCTTCTCAGTTCAGATCAACCGCTACCTCTTCAACGGACAAACTCGGTACTCCAATGCCAATAACCCGTCGCTGCCGCTACAACTCGCCGGCATAGTTGGCTCGATTGGCGGCCTGCATGAACTCAGGATGCAGCCGCATCACGTGAAGGCATTCGACGGCGGGGTTGTCTTGCAGAGGAGAAGCCCGACAGCAGGTCTGCCGCAGAGCGGACAACTCTACTGGGAGTACCAGTGCTACCGTGGAACCGAGGCCCATGGTTTCACCACGAGCGGTTTCATGCCGGCGGCCCTGTATCAAGGTAATCGCTACGGCGCCGATATCACCAGTGGAATGGGACACCTGCCTCCTTGTGGCTACGAGCCCACAACCTTACAAACCGCCTATGGTCTGATTCCGGTTTATGCCAGTGGATTGAACGGCTCGGGCGAGTCCGTTGTCATCGTGGACGCGTTCGGCTCACCGACTGCAGCGGTCGACCTGGCGCAGTTCTCCAGCACCTTTGGTGTGCCCGCCGGCCAACTTCTCGGTATTCAACCCGCAGGGACCACCGTCATTTGACCCCGGCTGGGCTGGAGAGACCACGCTTGATATCGAGTGGTCGCACGCGATGGCTCCTGGAGCCAAAATCGTACTGATCCAGACGATCGACAATTCCGACACCAATCTTATGGGCGGCATTCAGTATGCTCTCGATAATCACCTCGGCAACGTCATTTCCAATAGTTATGGCTCCGATGAATTTGACGATGACGCAATGGACATGCAGGCCTGGGATGACCTCAACGCGTCAGCCGCAGCAATGGGCGTGTCCGTCAACTTCTCCACCGGTGATGATGGAGATTTCTTCCGCGTTGTCGGCGCTTACACCGTCAGCGTGCCTTCCAACTCACCGCACGCTACCGCGGTAGGTGGAGTGAGCGTCTTCTTGAATGCCGACTACAGCATCAAGTTCCAGACCGGTTGGGGCACCACCATCACCCGTATCGCCAAGCCTACTGGAACCTATCCACCTGAAGTTCCTCCGGTGTGCGCCAGTACGCTAATGCCGGGACAGTGCTTCTACTTCGGCGGGGGCGGCGGCATGAGCCAATTCTTCGCCAAGCCGTCGTATCAGAGCGGTTTGCCGGGCACTGGACGTCAGCAGCCTGATGTCTCCCTCACGGCGGATCCGTACACCGGCGTCACCATCATCTGCTCGTACGACAGCCCCGGCACGTTCTCGGTGGGCGTGATCGGCGGAACCAGTGCCTCCGTCCCGATGTTTTCCGGGGTTTGGGCCATTGTGAATCAGAAGAGTGTGCAGCACACCGGCCATTCAGCCGGCTTGGCTGCGCCTTACATGTACACCTTGCCACATGGCGCCGTGCTCGATGTCGTCCAGGCTTCGCCCTATACGCCGACAAACCTGGCCGGCAATATCTTCGCCGGCGGACCTCCGATGTATGAATCTCCGACGGCGATTACGGGCCCGGATGTGTCGACACAGTTCACCAGCGCCTTCTACCAGGGCACCTCAACCCGTTGGTACGGGCTGGGATTTGGACTGGATAGCACACTGGTCACCGGTCCTGGCTGGGACAACGTTACAGGAGTGGGTACGCCCAATGGTGCCAACTTCATTAACGCCATTGTGCACTAAGGCCAGCGCCGCGTTGGCGTAATTAACTCTCGATGGGAGTTGCAACACTGAGTGGGACGGCATCAGCCGTCCCACGTTTTTTGTCGGAATTCCGTTCCGCGAAAACTGAGAGCGATCCGTGGGGTGTTCAGGGCGAGACCATCTCTGACTCAGCCCGGGTCTCACCGATCCCCGCGCCGCGATAAGCCCGCATGACATCGTCGATTGAGACCACGCCGAGCAACTGTTGCAGGTTAGCGCGGTGAACCACGGGCAACAGCGGCCATTCTCCCATCACGCGGAGAGCAGTATCGAGCGGATGGTCGGGATGGAGGTAGGGAATCGTTCCCGTGAGCACGTGGAAAAGCCGAACATCGGAATTGGCGATCAAATCGAGCAATGTCGCCCGGCTGATGCCAGCCCACTCTTCTCCGCCCAGACCCACCACGAAGAACTCCTGGGACGAGCCCTGCACTCGTTCCTGGGCTTCCCGCAGAGTCATGTCGCCCTTCAAAGTCTGTCCGACTGGCGGGCGCATGGCATCCTCCACGCGCAACAACGGCACCTCACGTTCTTCTTCGAGGGACGGAAGTTCCAGTCCATCCTGACGCGACAGCAGATCGAAGATCGGAGTCGGCTGGAAGGTGCGCGAAATGAAATATGCAATCGCGTTGGAGATGATCACAGGAACGATGATGCTGTAATTACCGCTGACCTCCATGATCATGAACACCGAAGTCATGGGCGCGCGCAGAATTCCCGCAATAGGGTACCAATGCCAACCAGCGCATAGGCCCCCACGGGGATCGCGAGATGCGGAACGATCTGACGCTCGGCCATGCCCACAGCGCCGCCAATCATGGCGCCCATGAACAGCGTAGGCGCAAACAGTCCTCCGGGTGTTCCGCTGGTGAAGGAAAGACCGGTAGTGACAATCTTCAGCGCACCCTGGATAGCCAGGATCTGCCAGGTGTATTGCTCGTGCATGGCCTGGTCCATGCATGGGGCCGATTTTCAAGCGGAAGAAAGGCTATTCCCGGAGTTCGAGCGCGCAAAAATTTTTCTGAAGAAGCTGTGATTAACTGTTCGTGGGACCTGGCGGAGCTTCGGTACCGGTTGCCACTGTTCTTTGGTCTTTCCAGTTCTCTTGCACAAACTGAACCAGCGTTTGCGGAGTGATCACGCCCTCAACGCGATTCACCTGGCTGCGGCTCACGACCGGCAGCAAGCCGGGATTCTTGGCCAGCCGCTCCAGCACGCGTTCGAGCGGATGGTCAGGATGAACATGGGCGTAGTTATTCGTAACGATGGTTGTGATGGGAGCTTTAGCGGCGCCCGAGTAGAGCGCGCTCTCGATCTGGTCGCGCGTGACCAGGCCGCTGTAGATGCCGTCACTGCCCACCAGAAGACTTTGCGCATCGCTTAGTACCGCGATCCTGGCTGCCTCCTCGATGGGGCTGTCCGGCGGGACCATCTTGAAATCTCGGGTCATGATATCGCGGGCGCACCAGATGCCCGTCGGCATTCCAGCGCCCGGCTGTGGCATGTGTACCTGGTCCTGCTCCAGCAACGCATGGTACAGCGGAACCCGTTGGTACCGTTTTGAGATCGCGAAGCTGATCATGTTGGCGATCATAAGCGGCACCAGGACCTGGTAATCCTGCGTGAGCTCAAAGATCATGAACACCGAGGTCATGGGAGCACGGATGATGCCCGCAAACAGCGTACCCATGCCGACCAAAGCGTAGGCTCCGACATCAGCCGTTGGAAAGGGAGCGAAGCGGTGCACGAGAACACCGACGGTTCCCCCTGCCATCGCCCCAAGATACAGGCTGGGCGCGAAAATACCGCCGGCATTCCCGGAAGCGTAGGAAACAATGGTAGCCACCAACTTCGCCAGGCACAGCAGCAGCAGCGTTTTCAGCAGCAACCCGCCATTGAGCGCCTGGTCAACGTACTCGTAGCCCACGCCCATGACCTGGGGAAAGAAGATCAGGATTACGCCAATGATGAGGCCGCCCATGGCAGGCTGAAGGATCCTGGTCCACCGCGGCATCGCAAGAAAGAACGCGCGGGTGCGCAGCAGTCCCTTGCAGAAGGCCAGCGAAACGATGCCACCAGCAATCCCGAGCACGAGATAGGCAAGCAGTTCCGCTGGGTTGACCAGGTGATACTCGGGGACATGAAAGATGGGGCTGTTGCCAAGAATGGAGCGTTCCACGATGACCGAAGCGACGGAGGCCACGACCGTAGATCCCAGCAGGGCCGCGTTCATGTCTCCGATGATTTCTTCCATCGCAAAGATTACGGCGGCAACCGGAGTATTAAACGCTGCCGCTAGAGCGGCAGCCGCGGCGACGGGAACCAGACTCTGGGCCCGCGCAGGCGATAGATGAAACCATTTCCCGATCGGCGAGGCAATACCGGCGCCGATCTGCACCGACGGACCTTCCCTTCCCATCGAATGGCCCGACCCGATGCACAGCACGCCAGTCAGAAACTTCCCGACCGCAACCCGGAACGGAACGTTTCCCTGATTGAGATGGTAAGCAGCTTCGGTTTGTGGAACTCCACTTCCGCGCGCCTCCGGGAAAAACTTTAGCAGCAAAAAGCCTGTAAACAGGCTCATCAAGCTGGGGACCAGGATGTAACGCAGATACGAAGGCGCTATTCCGAACAACAGATAGGTGGTACCCCGGATGGCCAGAGTGAACAACACCGCGGCCAGGCCGGCGAGGACCCCGATGATTATGGTCAGCGCCAGAAATATGTGGTTCTCGCGCAGGCGCAACCGCTGTATGAACGGCAGTTCAGGGACGTTCATGGCTGTGCACCGCTGTGCTTCTGGCCAATCAACAGGAGCGCTTGATCCAGCTCTTGTCCTTCGCCGCAAGTAGCTGACAACGCCTGCTCAATTTTGTAATTAAGTTCCTCTCCGGATCGCGTCAACTCAGAGTCGGGAGGAGTATTGGAGCGTAGCTTGGATTCCAGCGCGAGAGCCTGCTCCTTAAGAGCAGTCAGTGCTGCCCTCGCTTGACTATCTGAGGTTTGACTGAGGCAGCTTTCCAGCCTCTGGCGGGCTTGGTCGAAGCCCACAAGCAGGCGGCGCTGCCTCTCCCGCTTGCTGAGATGGGGCTCTAGCGGATCGTCCGATAAGACCATTTCAGTGACCGACAAGAGCTGGCGCGTCTTCTGGGCCTCCGGATTTAGCTCCAGGGCCGCTTTCAGATACTGATAAGCTCGCGGGTAATCCCCCACATGGAATGCCGCTTCGCCCCCTTCGGTCAGCGCGTCCACATTCTTCTTGTCCAGTGCAATCGCTTCGTCGTAATTCTTCAAGGCGTGCTGCGCGTCCCCGGCCTGCAGGAAAAGGCGCGCTGCCGCCACGTGGGCATCCGCTGAATGCGGGAGCTCGGTTTCCAAAATGAGCAGCTCTGAAAGCGCGATGTTGCGTTTCCGATGCGAAAGCAAGAAGCGAATGAGCTCAATTCGCAGTTGCCGTATGCGCTCATCCACCTGGCTTCCGGCCCAGCGGCCATAAAGCGCATTCTGGTAGTAATGCACGGCGTCATCGATCTCTCCGCGCTTGGCGGCCAGCCTGGCAAGTTGGCGGTTGATATCGGCATCCTCGGGATCGGATTCCCGCAAGCGAAGCAATGCCTGCTCAGCCTCGGCGTCGTGATTGCCGGCCGCTAAGGCGTTCGCCAACGCGAGCGTGTACGTCCGGTCTCCGAGGGCATTCGTCGTCGCTTTGCGAAAGGAGTCAATTGCCTTTTGTATCTGCCCAGAGCTCAGTTGGCGCTCACCTTCTGCGTACCAAATGGCAGCCACTCGAGCGTCCACCTCTTGTTCTTTAGCCGCCATGCGTCTGGTGAAAACGAAAACTCCGATGGCACATAAGGCGAGGGCGATCAACAAGAAGATTTCTCGGTTTTGGACGCGATTTGTCGCTTCCTCATCCACGAAGAGCACCCTTGAGGGAAGATGGCCCGCACGCCGAGCGGAGTTCGCAGCCTGCGCCCTTCCCGGCTCAATACAACTCACGTTTGCCCGACAGGGGATTTATCTCGTGCACGCCGCGCAGGGACTGGGCACATCATGAAAACTCGCGCAGGAGTTTCTTTCTATACTGACAGATACACTAATTCGGCGCAAAGCGGCCGACCCGAAGGCGCGCACGAAAAAGGGAGAGGCCGCTTTGCCCCTCCCTTTTGATTTTGCCCCACCGGCATCTTGCGCAAGACTTGGAGCATGAGTCTTGGCAGGTTCTCCGCGACCGCTCCAGCCGATTGGGCTCGGCTAACATCGCTGGCTCTACGTTAATAGAGCCGAAAGTTCACCTCGACGTTGATTTGCACTGCCACCGGTTTACCGTCTTTCATCGCAGGTTCGAATTTCCAGTTGCGGACGGCTTCAATCGCTTTCTGGTCCAGACCCATTCCCAACGCTCGCGCCACCTTGATGTCGCGCGGCTTACCATCGGGACCGACGATCAGCCACAGCACACAAGTTCCCTGGTACTTCGCCTTGCGGGCCTCTTCGGAATATTCCGGATCGGGCGTGTCCAAGGCGCGAGGGGCTGATACGCCACCACCGACGCGAAACACGCCGCCGCCAATGCCTCCGCCATGACCAGGGCCGACACCCGGACCCGTCCCTGAACCCACGCCGCCACCCGACCCCGAACCGATACCGCCGCCACTGCCCGTGCCATTGGACGGAGGACCAGATGGAATCGCGGCCATTGGATTTCCAATGGACGGCATATTAGAGGCAAGCTTGATCTGGGGTGGTACCACCACTGTAGGCTCAACCGGAAGCTTTGGATTATCGTTTCGAATCACCATGGCCGGAGGCGTGATCTGTTCCATCGCCAGCTTTGGCAACTTGCCCTTGGGAGCTTGCAGCTTGTCGCGATCACCGCCACCACCACCGCCGCCGACAGTGGTAGCGCTCTTTTTGGTCATCGGCAGCTCGGGTGTCAGGTCGGGTGCAATCAAAGTCACGGTCTCTCGCGGCTTCTCCGCCTGCTTAACCGCTCGCGCACCCATGATAGAAATTGCAATCAGCCCCGCCACCATCAAAATGTGTACAGCGAGGGAAACGCCGGCACTTTGTTTCTTGTAGTTGTATTCGCCCCAGATGTCACGTACCTGCACCGGACGCGAGGTCAACTGCAGAGGAGGCAATTTTTCAGGGAACAAGGCAGCGCGGATGTTGCTCTTCAAGGAACTCAACAGGGACTCGTCCATGCCCGTCGGTGGCAGAAGATTCAATTCATCCTGCTCGAATTGGGGAATCAGTGCCTGATTAGCCATATGCTCGTCTGTGTCCTTCGGTCTCCCTGGTTCTAGGGTCTGCCCACGGTGTGTGCGTGGTTACGCCAAGACAACCGGGGGCGTACGCCCAGCATGCTTAAAAGTTAGATGCAGAGGTTTCCCCACCGTTGTTTATCAGGCGCACTTTACTTGTGACGCATCCGGGGAGTAAAGGCGAGCCGCCATATGCAAGGCGCTGATAGACGCGAATTTACCCGCTCCCTATAATGAGAAGATAACTTGCACGATAATGAGACGATAACTTGCACAGTTTTCGCAATCCAGTAACCCGCTGGCAGGAGAGATAGGGAGTGCCGCTAGATCTGAAATCCACGCTGAATCTGCCCAAGACCGACTTTTCCATGAAGGCGAACCTGCCCCAGAACGAGCCGCTAATGCTTGAGCGGTGGGAGAAAATGCGGATTTACGATCTCATCCGCGAGGCGCACAAAGGGCAGCCCATCTACGTGATGCACGACGGCCCGCCTTATGCCAACGGTCCAATCCATCTGGGCACGGCGCTCAACAAGACGTTGAAGGATTTCGTCGTAAAGTCGCGCAGTATGAGCGGTTTCGACGCACCCTACGTTCCCGGATGGGACTGCCACGGCCTGCCTATCGAGATCAAGGTGGACGATCTGCTGGGCCGCAAGAAGCTCGACATGAACCCCCTGGCGGTGCGCGCGGAATGCCGCAAGTACGCGCAGAAGTTTCTCGATTTGCAACGTTCCCAGTTCAAGCGAATTGGCGTCTTCGGCCGTTGGGACAAGCCTTACTCGACGATGGATCCCAGCTACGAGAGCATCGTGATGGAGACGTTTTATTCGTGCTTCGAGGAAGGGCTGGTTTACAAGGGCCTGAAGTCAGTTTACTGGTGCGTGTACGACAAGACCGCACTGGCTGAGGCGGAAGTTGAATACGAGATGCACACCAGCCCCAGCATCTGGGTGCGGTATCCGTTGACCAGCGACCCAGGCAAGATTGATGCCGCGCTGGCCGACAAGAAGAACGTCGCGACCATCATCTGGACCACAACTCCGTGGACGCTGCCTGCTTCGATGGCGGTGACTTTTGCCCCCGAAGCGGAATATGTCGCGCTCGATACTGGCGAGTGGACCTACATTGTCGCCAAAGAACTGGCGCAGCAGACGATCGAGGAGTGCAATCTCGGTGCGGCGAAGGAAATTGCATCGTTCCTTGGCGCCAAGCTGGAATACGCGACCTTCACGCATCCGTTTCTGGAGCGCAGTGTCCTCGGCGTGCTGGGCGACTACGTCACTATGGATACTGGAACCGGGGCGGTGCATACCGCCCCCGCGCACGGCGCTGACGACTTTGTTACTGGGGTCAAGTACGATCTCGATTTGCATTGCGATGTGGATGAGGGAGGCATCCTGCGCAATGGACTGCCGGAGTACAAGAACCAGCAAGTCTTCAAAGCCAATCCGCTGATCGTGGATCTGCTGAAGAGTCGCGGCGTACTGCTGGGCTTCGAAAAAATTGAACACTCCTATCCGCACTGCTGGCGCTGCCACAATCCCATCATCTTTCGTGCCACCGAGCAGTGGTTCATCTCGATGGAAGGTAACATTCCCGGCGGAACGCTGCGCAGCCGCGCCTTGGAAGAGATCAAGAAAGTAAAATGGGACCCGGCGTGGGGCGAAGAGCGCATCTCGAACATGATCGCCACGCGTCCCGACTGGTGTATCTCGCGCCAGCGCATTTGGGGCGTTCCCATCGCGGTATTTCAATGCGAGGCCTGCCACGAGTTTCTTAACGATCCTGCGGTGGATCGCGCCGTCGTCGAGCTGTTCGCCCGCGAGGGGGCTGACTCCTGGTACAAGCACTCGGCTGAGGAAATTCTTCCCGCGGGAGTTACGTGCACGAAGTGCGGCGCGACGAAGTTTCGCAAGGAGATGGACATCATTGACGTGTGGTTCGAGTCCGGTTCGAGCCAGGCGGTGGTGCTGGGTCATGAGCCCGGGCTTCCCTGGCCCGCCGATCTGTACCTGGAGGGCGGCGATCAGCATCGCGGCTGGTTTCAGTCTTCCCTCCTCTGCGCCGTCGCGACAAGGGGTTCAGCACCCTATCGAAGCGCGGCCACCGCTGGCTGGACCCTCGACCCGCAGGGCCGCGCCATGTCCAAATCGCTGGGCAATACAGTTGATCCCATAGAGATTGCGGATAAGTTAGGCGCCGAAATCGTTCGGCTGTGGGTTGCATCGGTGGATTTCCGCGAGGATGTTATGGCATCGGACGAACTGATGCAGCGGATTGCCGAAAGCTATCGCAAGATTCGCAATACGTTCCGCTACATCTTGAGCAACTTATCGGACTTCGCTGCGGCGCAAGACGCTGTCTGCTTCGCGGAGATGCAGCCACTCGATCAATACTTCCTGTTGCGTGCCGCCGAGGTAACGAAAGATGTGCGCGGCCACTACGACGATTTTGTCTTTCACCGGCTCTACAATCGGCTGAAAGACTTCTGCATCGTCGACCTCAGCGCGATCTACTTCGACGTCCTCAAGGACCGGCTTTACACGTCGGCTCCAAAATCGCTGGGCCGGCGTTCGGCCCAGACCACGCTGTGGCGACTGGGTGAGGCGTTGGTCCGCCTATTGGCCCCGGTGATGAGCTTCACGGCAGAGGAGATCTGGGGATTTTTGCCCCCCGTCGACGGACGTCCCGAAAGCGTGCACTTGACGCTGTTTCCGCAGCCCGAGGAACTGAGTGGCAAAATACCCCCTGGCTTTGATGCTGGGGCTCTGGCGAATGACTGGGCCGCTATGCTGGCGGTTCGCGACCAAGCTCTAAAAGCTCTTGAGACAGCTCGTACGGACAGAAAGATCGGTGGAAGTCTAGAGGCACAGCTTCATGTGGTCGCCCCTGAGCCGCTCTTTGCCGTGTTGGAGCGTCATCGTGATCAGTTGCGATATCTGTTTATCGTTTCGGATGTTGTGCTGGAGAAATCAACCGCCAGCAACGGCGACGCGGGGCTGACGATCACGGTCAACCGGGCCCCTGGGCGGAAATGTGAACGTTGCTGGAACTATTCGATCCATGTCGGAGAGGACAAAACGTATCCGACTGTCTGCGAGCGCTGCAGCGCCGTGCTGTCGGAGATCGAGGCGACAGCAGGTGCACGTTAGTTGGACGCGACTCACGGGAACGAATGACGACGGTGTCGTAAAACAGGTTTTCGGTGCTTCTTTCCGCGGAGTGGCAGCGTCTAAGAGATAGGCAATGCGTCCGAGTCGATCCATGCGAAAGTATTTTTTCTTCATCGCTGCTGCCGTATTACTGCTGGACCGTCTTGCCAAATGGGCGGTAGCTGGCAGTATTCCCCTGCATGACAGTGTCACCGTTATTCCCGGGTGTTTTCGTCTCACCCATGTTGAGAACACTGGCGCGGCCTTTGGCCTGTTCGCTGAGTCAACGGCGCAGTGGAAGATTGGCGCACTCGTCAGCTTCTCGGTTATAGCGCTGATGGTGGTTTCGGTGCTGCTTTGGAAGCACAGCCACTCGTTGAGCACCACCACCATTGGCCTATCGCTGATTTTGGGGGGCGCGACCGGAAACCTTTGGGACCGCATGATGACTGGGCATGTCGTGGATTTCCTGGACTTCTACCTTGGGACCTATCATTGGCCCGCGTTCAACGTGGCCGACAGCGCCATCGTGATTGGCGCGATTCTGCTGGTGTCGGAGATTGTCTTCGCAAAGTCTAGTAATGAAGCCGTGAAAAGCAGTTCCTAGGAGAGCTTTCAGCCTTAGGCCAAGAGACAGATTCTCTTGTGGAACAAAGTCGCCAAGGCAGCTTTGCGCCAGGCCGCTCCTGGGTGACACCGGGGACAGTTTTGTTCGCAGCGAAAAAGCCCGCCGAAACGGGCTTTGCCGTTGATCTGTATTCCGCGACTTAACGCTTTACCGATTGCGCGGCCGGAGTGTCGCTCTGTTGCGCGGTTAGCCTGGCGTTATTGCGCTGCGCGATCGTTCGCTTGGCATTGTCAGCCAACTGCTTTGCCTGAGGAAGCAGCTCCAGCGCCTCGGTTATAGCCGGATCGCTTTCGGCGTGCGCCTTCATACCTTCCTGCTGGCCAAATTCGTTGATGAACAATTCGGCCTTGATATTGGATTTGATCCAATCGCTGTTCTCCGCCAGGTCTGCCTCGGTGAAGGGCGTCTTCTGTTCATCCAGAAACTTGCGAAACTCCTGCATCACCGCGTCGTCAACTTCAAATTGCTTGCTGACTTTGTGGTTGATGACGTAGTGCTTGGCGAAATTGAAGAAAGTGTATTTTTCCAGGAGTGTGTCCTGAAATTTATTGGTTTTCGTCGGCGGGATCTTCACGTCGGGAGTGATGCCTCCGCCACCGTACACGGTACGGCCACTATCGGTCATCTTGACTTCATGGTTGGCATTATTGGCATCGTTGTCGCGATCGTTGTAGTAATAGTCGTAAAGCGAGATGTTGCTGTAGTCACGCTGGATCAGGCGGCCACTCGGGGTGTAATACTTCGCCGTAGTCAGCGCCAGTCCGGTGTTCTCCGACAGCGGATATACGGTCTGCACTAAGCCTTTGCCGAACGTGGTTTCACCGACGATCAGACCGCGATCATGGTCTTGAATCGCGCCGGCAACGATCTCCGCCGCCGAGGCGGTTCCCCGGTTCACCAGGACGACCAACGGATAGTCCTTGCCGCCATTGCCGTGGCTGGCTTTGTAAACCTTCTCTGCCGAAGCCCGCCCATGATGGGAAACGATGACTTGCCCCTTCTTCAGGAACTGATCGGCCACGCCCACGCCTTCGCTCAATAGTCCACCCGGATTCTGGCGGAGGTCGAGGATCAACCCGTGAATATCGCCGAGCTCATCCAGCGCGTCGCGTACCTCTTTTTCCGTAGTCTCCTGAAATCCCGAGACGTGGATGTAACCGATACCCGGGCGGATCATGAAATGCACGTCAACGCTGTAGCGAGGGATCTCATCGCGTACCACGGTAAAGTCGAGCGGCCGGTCGGACCCTTCCCGCAGAACCGTAATTTTGACGGCGGTGCCCTTGGGACCTTTTAGCAAGTCCGCAACATCGCTGGTGCTCATGTTATCGGTGGGCTTACCATCCACCGCGATAATGACGTCGCCGGGCCGGATGCCGGCCCTATACGCAGGCGCGCCAGTAAAGGGCGCAATCACGATGACTTTATTGTTACGGGGACCGACTTGCATGCCCACGCCGTAGTACTTGCCGCGCTGCTCCTCGCGCAAGGCGGCATACGACTTGGGATCGAAGAAGTTTGAGTGCGGATCGAGCACCCGCAGCATGCCCGGAATCGCCCCGTTGTAGATTGCCTTGTCGGGGTTGACTGGTTCGGCGTAGTTCTGCTGGACGACTTCGTAAACCTGGGTAAAGCTGCGCAGGCTATCGCGAATGTCACCATCGCTGGTGGTAGTAGTGGAGGAGGTAAGGCGCTGGCCAAAAACCATGCCCACACAACCGCAAGCCAGAATGATGCTGAGGACGAGAACTGCGGAGCGACGCGAACTACTTGCCATGTATGTTCCTTCGGCTTGCCATGTATGTTCCTTCGGCTGGCCGGGGACGAATCTTCAAGATAAGCACACCGGAGCAAGACTTGCACGCAGTATACCATGCACTTTGACCCGCCCCGGCTTGCCAGATCAGCCGCTATTTTGGATGCTGGTTCGGAAAAGGAAGGTGCGAAATCCGTTTGGTCCCCCGCTTTCGTAACAGACGGTAGAGGCGGGAGATGGTGAGCAAGGCGGGAGCCGGGCATCTGGCATTTGGCACTTGGCGTCCGGCAAGGATTTCGACAACCTTGAGGCTAGCAACCTTGAGGCTAGCTCCGGGCAACCAGCGACAGGGTTCGCAGCGGCTCGTTGCGGGGAGCGGCCTCATAAATCGTTTGGTATCAGGGCATGGCTTCAGAGATGCCGCAACGCGTCGACAAACTTAGGCTTCAGCCCCTGAGGAACCCATTTTCGCAAGGCTAAAGCCCCTGAACTTTATTGTGCTTCGTTCGGCTCGACTGAAGTCGTGCCCTGGCACACCGCAGTGAGATTTATGAGATGAGTGATCAGTTCTAGCTGCCTTCTGATTATCTGGTTGCTTCAGCAAGCCCCAATAGGTAGTGTGGAGGCGTGCCCCGACCATCATTCCCAAAGACGCTCCGCCAGTTTCAGTCCGACTTTGCCACGGAGGAAGCCTGCCAGCGATATCTGGCAGCTTGTCGGTGGCCGGATGGGTTCACGTGTCCGCGATGCGGGCATACGAAGGCCTATGAGTTGGTGAACCAACGGCGCCATCAATGCTGCAAGTGTCGCTACCAGGTCTCGTTGACATCTGGGACCATCCTCCATCGGACGAAGATTCCTCTGACCTACTGGTTCTGGGCGGCATATCTGATGACCACTGACAAGCGCGGCGTGTCCGCCCTACTTCTGCAGCGTCAACTGGGCCTGACCTGCTACGAGACCGCATGGATGATGCTGCACAAACTCCGCCGGGCGATGGTGAACGCGGCTAGGGAACCTCTGCGCGGCGAGGTGGAGGTGGATGAGACGTGGATTGGTGGTGAACAAGCTGGTCTCCGGGGGAGCCGACAGCTCAAGCAACGAAGGGCAGCTCTTGTCCTTGTGGCGGTCGAAAAGCGTGGCCGAGCTTCGGGTCGAGTCCGCATGAGCGTGATTCCCGACTTCAAGGCCGTCACCATCATGTCGTTTCTCACCCAGCACATCGCATCTGGGGCCACTATCTATACGGACGGCCTTAAAAGTTTCTCAGGTCTGGTAGAGGCTGGTTTCAAACATGTCGCCCGTAGCCAACCTCTCCGGTCGCAGTTGCGCCAAGGCGCGAAGTCCGCTGTCCCGCTTGCCGATCGGGCGATTGGAAACCTGCAACAGTGGCTGATCGGAACCTACCACGGAGTGAGCAAAGAGCAACTCCAGGTTTACCTCGATGAATTCGTCTTTCGGCACAACCGTCGCAAGACACCGGCGGCCGCATTTCAGACACTGCTTGGCTTCGGGACCGCTCGCAGATCAACTATGTACGAGCAGATTCGGGGAGCGAGAGATCTTAACCGCAATCTATTGGGGCTTGCTGAAGCAACCAGATAATCAGAAGCTGCCTAATAAATGGTGTGTACCAATGCCGCCGCTGTGGTGAAAAACCACACCCCGCATTATGATGAACCTATGAACCTTGGCATGCCAGAGATGATCTTCATTTTTCTGCTGGCACTGGTCGTCGTCGGCCCTAAGCGCCTGCCCGGACTGGCCCGCGAACTAGGGAAATGGGTTGCCGAGTTCAAACGCGCCAGCAACGAGTTCAAGAACCAACTCGAAACCGAGATGATGAACATTGAGTTGGATGAGCGCGCCAGGAAGGACACTGAGGCGGCCAAGGGGCTACCGCCCCAGACGCCGTGGGAGCCTACCGTCCTGCCCCCGGTTGGGATTGTAAGCCGAGGCAGCGACGATGCGCTCGCCACGCCTGAAGCTGAGGCCACGGCCGAACTCTCGCCCGCACCGCTGAACCAGGCGCCCGCGCCTGCCAGGTCAAGTCCCGATGCCTAACCCCGTCCTGGAAACCGCCCAGAAGCGCGCCTCTGAGGAAATGACCGGCATGAGCTTCCTCGAGCACCTCGAGGAGCTGCGGCGGCGAATCATCTACAGCTTTCTGTACGTAGTGGCTGGCTTCTGCGTCTGCTGGTGGTTCCACGAGCAGATTTTCGCCATCATGCAGAAGCCCATCATGGCCGCCCTGGCCAACCACCAGATGGAGCAGAAGCTCGTCTATCTGAACCCCACCGATCCGTTCAACATGTATCTGAAGATCGCGTTCCTGGCAGGGATCTTCGTGGCCTCGCCGTTCGTGCTCTATCAGGTGTGGGCGTTCATCGCGCCGGGTCTTTACCGCAACGAACGCCGCTACGTGTTGCCGTTCATGTTCAGCACGGTGGGACTGTTTCTGGCGGGCGGCTTCTTCGGCTACAAGATGGTCTATCCGGCGGCGCTGGATTTCCTGATTGGCTGGAGCGCGCAGTTCAAGCCGATGATCACCGTCGGCGAATACACCGACCTGTTCCTGACCATCATTGCCGGCCTGGGTATCGTCTTCGAGATGCCGATCCTGGTGTTCTTCCTCTCCCTGATGGGCATCTTGACCGCAGGCTGGATGTGGCGTAACTTCCGCTACTCGATCCTGGTGATCTTCATCATCGCAGCCATCATCACGCCCACAACCGACATCATGAACATGTGCATCTTCGCCGCGCCCATGATTGTGCTGTACCTGGTGAGTATTGCGATCGCGTGGTTTGTCCACCCGACGCAACGCAAGAAGAGAGCCGAGAAGTCAGCAATTCATAACTAGAGCGTTCAGGAAACCTGGGCGGACGGACAAACAAACCGTTCGAATTGCCCCGACAAACGTGTTTGCCGAATCCCCATCCGCCCTTAGCGCTCTGTCGACAAAGATTACCGCTGCATAATTTGCAAGTTGTCAACAGAATGTAAACATTCTATAGCGTCTGTTGGCAGGCAGCTGGCAAGAAACAGATGTTTAGACCGCCAGCAGACCACAGGCAGTCTTGCCGGTTTCAGAGCCTTTGCAGGGCTTACCTCAGGCTACGCATATCTCCGATAGCTAGCTCTCAATTCAGCAACAATATCCTTTGCCGCCTTGCGGGCCTCTTCCAGCATGCCCGGTGGAAACGAGATCGCCCCCACGCGCGCGTGTCCGCCGCCGCCGTAGCGCTCGCAAATCTTGGCAAGGTTCTCCACCGGCTCAACCTTTGACCACGGATTGGAGCCGACTGAGACCTTGGTCCGGAAGCTGCTCTTGCTGAGTCCGACGCTGTAAACGCAATCGGGATGCAGATAATAGGGCACAAACTTGTTGTAGCCCTCAAGCTCATGATCGGTTACGTCGAAGAAGACGGTGCCATCTTGACACTGGGTACGCTCGCGCAAAATTTCGATTGAGCGGAGGTGCCGTTTCGTGAGCTCGGGAATGCGCCCGGCGATCATCGGCTGGGCGATGATGTCCGCCAGGGGTTTGTAAGCCAGCATCGGGATCAAGGTGGGGATGAACTGCGGGTCCTGGTTTGACTCGATCACCATGGTCAGCTTCATCGCCGGCTCTTTCATTTCGACTGCCGACTGGGGATCGCTGTAGAGTGCGCCATCGATGATGTCGGCCCATTCAATCAACTCCGCTACCGGCGCCGGATTGAAGCCAAATCGTTGCTGGGTTACGGAAGCGATGAACTTTGTGCAAGAGCGAAAATCGGGATCGTAGAACTTGGTATTGCTCAGCTCCTGCTCGAAATGGGAGGCGTCTTCCGGCGTCAGGAAGGCGCTCTGGTGATGGTCGAACCACCAGGTGATGCGCGGCGACGACGAATATTTGAAATCGACAATGGCGTTCTCGTCGCCGGTGAAGTCGTCCTCGTTGAAGAGCGCGCCAGCGCGATGCACCAGCCCCATGTACTCGAATTCGGCGTCGCGGATGCGCTCGCGGTAGAAACGCGAAAACAGCGCTGCTGAACAAGCGCCGTCGAAACACTTATCGTGGTAGAAGACTCGTACCCTCACAAAGCCTTTCCCTTACGTGGGATTCTTCGTTTGAAACAAGCCTCACAGAATATCGCTTCCGCGAAACAAAAAGTAGGTAGAAATAACATTTTGGAAGCAGCTGAAGCGAGTAAACTTGGGACCGGACATGCCTGCGGTATGCTACGGCTTACACGGAAGCGCAAAAAACAAAGCGGAGCGCAATCGGCCCCGCTAATCTTCTGGGCGAGGGATGTTAAGCGTTGGCTTGTTTCTCTGCCAAGTCTCCCACGATGGGCAGCTTGAACATCTCGTGCTGATACGCCTTGATGACCAGCAGCAGCCACAGCGCAAGTTCGGCGAGCCCCAGCAGCCCCCAGATGGGAAACATCATCAGCGGTAGAGCATAGCTGAGCATCGATAAGAAAATGTGCAGCACAATCAGCGCGGCCGCTGTAAATAAGCACTGAAACGAATGAAACCGGACGAAACGATTGCGATTGTAGGGCTCGATCACGAGAAAGATGATCGCCGGGATAATGGTGAAGTAGGCGAGCATGCCGGCTATGTTTTCCGCCATCGGCGCTGCGCGCGCCGCTAGTGCCATGATCAACCGCCGGTGCTGGCGCAGCAGACGCCCCTGCACCGCTTGCCTGACCTGCGGCCTTCCCGCAGTTGGGACAGAATGCGGCGTTGTCTGCCATTTGAGTACCGCAGGACGACACAAAATGCCATGATGCCCTCCCTGTATTTGTCGAAGCAACCTGTCAGCGCACGCAAGCCCAAGACAAGGCCAACGTGACAAGGCCAATTCGACCGCCCCTAAAGGGCTCTATTCGGGCGGACATTAACAGAGTCCTGCACGGAACGCAAAGCAATAATGGCCTACTACCGTTGTGGGAAACCGAAAAAGGAAACGACGGGGAACCGACTCCTTTGTAGGGATTACCAGGCATTAGCGAGAAGCGAAAAGAGAGCGATGAGCGGTTTCTAGGCCCCGCAACACTTCTTGTATTTTTTCCCGCTGCCGCAAGGGCAAGGATCGTTACGGCCGACCTTCTCTCCGCGCACCACTTGCTGCACGGTTCCCACTTCGCCTGCACCTGCCATGCGCGCCTGTTCCAGTTCGCGGCGTTTGCGACGCTGAAAGGCTTCTTCCATGTCGTCCATCGATGTAGTCGCGCGATTGCGTCGAGGGCCGGTGCTGAACGCCGCGACCGCCTGGTCGTTGCTGTCGAAATCTCCCGAGGAAATTGCACGTTGCGGAACCGGGCGAGAGGGCGCTTCGATGACCTGCATCAGATACAAGTAACGAACCGTCTCCTCTTCGAAGCGCTCCATCATGGCTTCGAACATGTCGAACGACTCGCGCTTGTATTCCACCAGCGGATCGTGCTGGCCGTAACCGCGCAGCCCGATGCCTTCGCGCAGGTGGTCCATGCTGAGCAAGTGGTCTTTCCACTGCTGGTCAATCACGCTGAGCATGATGATGCGCTCATGATGGCGCATCGCATCGGGGCCGATCAGCTTCTCCTTGGCCTCATAACGCTCTTTCAGCTTGTCGAAGATGGTATCGCCAAGTTCCTGGCGGTTGAGAGTTTCCGCCTGGATACCCTCGGCCGCAATGTCCACTCCGAAGCGAGTGAAGATCTGGTTCTTTAAGCTCTTGATGTCCCAGTCTTCGGCGTGGGTTTCCTTCGCGGCGTATTTATCAAGCAGTCCGCCAAGAATGTCGCGAACGTAATCCTCAAGGATGAGCTCTTTTTGGTCGATGCCTTCCAAGAGCTGCCGGCGTAATCCGTAAACCGCCTGGCGTTGCTTGTTCATCACATCGTCGTATTCGAGCAGATGCTTACGGGCTTCGAAGTTCTGGCCTTCAACTGCTTTCTGCGCCGCCTCGATACGCCGTGTGATCAGCCTCGATTCGATCGGCACGCCTTCTTCCATGCCCAAACGCTGAAGCAGGTTCGACACCCACTCCTTGGCGAAGATGCGCATCAGGTCATCTTCCAGCGACAGGTAGAAACGCGACGCGCCCGGATCGCCCTGGCGGCCGGCGCGTCCACGAAGCTGATTGTCGATGCGGCGCGCCTCGTGACGTTCGGTGCCAAAGATGAACAGGCCGCCAAGTGAAGTAACTTCGTCGTGTTCGACGTCGGTAACTTCCTTATAGCGAGCATTGATCTCGCTCCACTGCGCCGTGGGAACCTGATATTCGTTGCCGCCGTAGTAGAAGTAAGAGAGGTTCGGATCGTCAGGCTTGGCTGTGACTTCGCCCGCTACTACCTTGAGGGGCTGCGCCACTCCTTTCTTGATGCACTCCTGCTTGGCCATGAACTCAGAGTTGCCGCCCAGCAGAATGTCGGTACCGCGACCGGCCATGTTGGTGGCAATCGTAATCGCACCTTTACGGCCTGCCTGAGCAACGATCTCGGCTTCCTTCTCGTGATACTTGGCATTCAGCACTACGTGCTTGATGCCCTTCTTCTTCAGCAGGTCTGACAGGCGCTCTGACTTCTCAACCGATGTGGTACCCACCAGTATGGGCTGCCCTTTTTCGGCGATCCTCTGAATCTCATCGGCTGCGGCGAAGAACTTTTCCTTTTCCGTGCGATAAACAACGTCGGAGTTCTCGAGACGCAGCAAAGGCTTGTTGGTCGGAATGACCACGACTTCGAGCTTGTAGATCTTGTCGAACTCAGCGGCTTCTGTCTCTGCCGTGCCGGTCATGCCCGCCAGTTTCTTGTACATGCGGAAGTAATTCTGGAAGGTAACCGTCGCCAGCGTCTGATTTTCCCGCTCGATCTTCACGCCTTCCTTAGCTTCCACCGCCTGGTGCAATCCATCGGACCAGCGGCGGCCTGGCATCAGGCGTCCGGTGAACTCGTCCACGATGAGGACTTCTCCGTCCTTCACCACGTACTCGACGTCGCGACGATACAGTGCGTGTGCCTTGATTGCAGTGTCAACGTGATGCTTCAGGTCCCAGTTCTCGGGATCGGCGATGTTCCCTATGCCCAACAGACGCTCGACCTTTTCCCAGCCCACGTCGGTAACCGTGATGGTGCGGTGCTTTTCGTCCACCACGTAATCGCCGGTAAGGACCTTGTCCTCTCCGAGCCCCCGGTCAATCTCCTCGCCCATTTCCAGTTGAGGAATGATGCGGTTTACGCGGTAATACTTGTCGGTGGATTCCTCGCTTTGCCCGCTGATGATGAGCGGAGTACGCGCTTCGTCGATCAGGATCGAGTCCACTTCGTCAACGATGGAATAGTTGTGCCCACGCTGCACGCAGTCAGCGAGGTCAAACTTCATATTGTCGCGCAGGTAGTCGAAGCCGAACTCGTTGTTGGTGCCATAGGTAACATCGGCGGCATAGGCCTCGCGGCGCTCGCGATCGTCGAGATCGTGTACGATGACGCCGACCGTCAGGCCGAGGAAGGTGTAAAGCTTGCCCATCCATTCCGAGTCGCGCTTGGCCAGGTAGTCGTTGACGGTGACCACATGAACGCCGCGTCCGGAAAGCGCATTCAGGTAAACCGGCAAGGTGGCGACCAGCGTTTTACCTTCGCCGGTCTTCATCTCGGCGATTTTGCCCTGGTGCAGCACAACGCCGCCGATCAATTGCACATCGAAGTGCCGCATCTTCAGCACGCGCCAGCCCGCCTCGCGTGCCACTGCGAATGCCTCGGGAAGAATCTCATCCAGCGCTAGCTTCAGCTCGCGGTCCTTCTCGTCCGGGTCTTCGATGGCATCCAAGCGCTCGCGGATACGCTGGCGGAATTCGTCTGTTTTGGCACGGAGCTGCTCGTCGCTGAGCTGCTTCATCTCAGGCTCGAGCCCATTGATGCTCTCCACCAGCGGCGTAATCCGCTTGATTTCCCGTTCGTTACTGGTGCCAAAAACCTTGGCGATAAGCTTGTTGATCAACGCTGTGTTCCTTGCTAAGGCGTGCTTGAAAATTCAATTCGCGAGCCTGGGGAAGCCCCTCAACCACACTCCACCCGACTAGAAGGCTAACACATTGGATGTCCGGTAGAAGCCGTGGTCGCAGGATTGACGAGGCGCATCTACAGCGGTTCCAGGAGTGGTGGATCCGCGCTCGCACGGGTAGTGCGGGTCTTCAGACCCGCAAGAAGGGGCAGAGAGAAAAACCGCTTCAGCCGCTGAGGCCGATGACCTCAGCGGCTGAAGCCAGAAATTGTACAGACGACTTAACGCGGTCCTGAAGGCCCGCACTACCCGCTCTACAAGAATCCTCCCAGCGGACTAAGGCTAAACCTGTTTAGCAGGAAAGGCGCGACCTTGGCCGCGACTTCCTTGCTCATGATGCCCAGGTTATTGCTGCTTGGTGACCGGCTTCCGCATCTTGTTCTGCGGATTTGGCTTCATGCTTCCGGCTTGCGTGCCGGTAAGTTCGTTGGCCAAAGCGTCGGCGTGATAGATGTTACGCAACGACTCGAGGATCGCCCGCGAGTCTACCTCGATGGAACGCGCCACCTTGTCGCTGTACATGAAGTTCCACGGCAACGACTCGATGTTGCCATCGAAGATGATCCCCACCACCTCGGCGTTCTTGTTAATGACCGGGCTGCCGGAATTGCCGCCGATGATATCGGGGGTGGAAACCGTATCCAGCGGGGTCTTGAGGTCAATGGATGATTTGGCCTTCAGCCAGCTGTCGGGTAGTTGGTACGGAGGTTTGCTGCCATGCTCGGCAGCGTGCTTGTAGGCGCCGCCCATGGTGGTAAACCACGGTACGTTCTTGCCGTTCAGCTTGTAGCCTTCCACGGCGCCGTAACTGAGCCGCAATGTGAAGGTGGCATCAGGCGGAACATTGAGCCCGTCCTTGGCAAACAGGGCCTTGCCAATGTAGCCCCCATCGCGGCGCAGCACAGACTGCACTTCATCCTCGTCGCGCTGGTGGATGGCGACAGCGTTCGGCTCGATTTGGCGCATGAGCACGATCAAAGGGTCGTTGCTGGCCTCGACCGTAGCTTCCCCGCCTTCGTAAAGTTGTTTGCGGAGCGCTACGTCATCGAGCTTGGTTCCCTCAATCAGCTCCTTGGCGCGCTCATCCGGAGTCTTCCCAGCCAATGCCATTCTTACGTCTGCATTGTCGGCACCCAGGACATCTTGCATTTCGGCCAGGCTCTCAGCCAGGAGGGCCTGCTCCAGGGATTTGTAGATAGGGGCAGTCGAGAACAACCGCTGCTCCAGCGTGGGTAAAGCCGAGTCCTGGAAACCGCGGATGCGCTGGTTGCTTGGCTTCTGCTTTTGCCCGGCTGCGCGCACGATGTCGCGGGCATATCGGGCGAGATCGCCGCGGAAGCCACCCAGGTTGTCCACGTAGTTCAGGGATTTGTAAATCTGCTTCTGCACGTCAACTGCCTTGCCGATCTCAGCCCAAGGGTCGCCGAATTCCTCGTTGCGTTTGGGATCGGATTCGACATAGTCGCGCAAACTTTTTTCTTCGGCGGCTTTTTTGGCCATCAGGTCTTTGTCCAGCAGTCCGCCCTGGTAGCCGGTAACGGCTTTAAAGGCATTCTGAATTCCGAACATGTCGCTTTCGGCTTGGCGGACATTTTCTTCCGACACTGCGCTGAACTTTTGCAACATTGCAATGCGACGTGAGTAGGAGCTGAGCTGCATGGGATATTGATAATCGCGCAGGAAAGTGAGCTGATCCACAGTTAGCAAACGCCCGGTGCGGCCAGGGTGACCGGAAACAAAAACCAAGTCGCCGTCTTTCACGCCTACCGGCGACCACTTCAAGTAATCGTGAATCTTGGTCGGCTCGCCGTTTTCATAGGCACGAAAGAACGAGATATCGAGATCGTAGCGCGGATATTCAAAGTTGTCGGGATCGCCGCCGAAAAACGCGATCTCGAACTCGGGCGCAAAGACCAGGCGGATGTCGTCATACTTTTTGTACTTGTAGAGGTTATACATGGCGCCCGAATACAGGGTGACCACATCGCACCGCATGCGGTTCGTGGAACACTCTTTTTCCAGCGACGACATTTCTTCGCGCTGCGCCTTGCCGGCATCGGCGATCGACATGCCCGGAGTGATCGCGGCATTCACCTTAGCCGTGACGTCCTGAATATCTTCCAGCACAACGAATTCAACGCCCGGACACTTTGGCTCCTCCGCCCTTGTCGGAGCATAGAACCCGTCCTTCATATAGTCCTTACCGTTGATGGAGAGGTCGTGAACGCACTCCTGCGCGATGTGATGATTGGTGAAGATCAAGCCATCGGGAGATACGAAAGACGAAGAGCCATTAGGAGCCCGAGCAGAGGAAAGCCGAACGTGATCGAGCCAGGCTTGGTCTGGTGCAAAGCCGTATTTGGCCTGGACTTTATCCTTTGGGAAGGCGTTAAACAACCACATGCCTTCGTCGGCGCAGGCGAAACTGCCCAGACCGAGTATCAGCAGGCACAGCAAGAGAACAATACGTTTAGACATGATGACTCCGTATGCGGGACCCGCCGCGGCGGGCGCGTAAATTATTGTCCGGATAGGAAACGCCGAACGAGGTAAGCAAACCCTTAACTATAGCTCGGGAGAAGGCGGGAAACAATCAGCAGCGGGCCAGATAGTGGATCTGGCCCACCGTTATCACGCTCCGATGTTACAAAGAAAGATCGACAGCGCCGCGCCAAGCCGGCCGCAAAGCGCCGACGGGGTTCACTTGTTGATGTCCTCTTTCGCTTCCAGGCGTTTGATCAAGCTCTCGACGCTGGACTTTCCCAAGTCTGGGGCCGTTGACAGCGCCAGCTTCATGTCCTCGGTGGCCTTTGTGTAATCGCCCTGACTGCAAGCAATGCGGCCCATACCAGCATAGGTCAGCCAGTTTCCCGGGTACTTCTTCTCCATCGTGCGGAATACAGCAAACGCTTCATCCTGTTGCTTCTGACGCTGCAACTGGCGGGCATAACCGTACAACTGCTGCGCATTGCCCATGGCCAGAGCTTTATTGCGCACAGTTGCAGCCTGGTCTTTCTGACCCATCGCATCCAGGATGCGCGACTTGGTCATCAAGTTTTCGAAACGCTCCTCGTTCTGGATGGATTTGTCTTCATACTTGAGCGCCTCGTTCAGGTCCATCTTGTTGTCCACCATGTAGGTGGCAGCATCGTCCCAGGCATCCCAGGTGTACTGCGACAATCCGCGAAGCTGGTTGTGCAGGCTGGCATCTACGGCCTGGTTTACGTTGACCGCGACCTTGAAGGGCACGGCAACTTTGTCCCAGCTCATGGTGACTACGGCGGAGTCAGGCTGGAGCTGGTCGAAGTCATAGACCAGGGCATTGTGCAGGTCGGTCGTTTGCGGCTTCACTGTGACTCGCAATGCGTCTTCTTTTTGGTCGTAGCTGAAGCTTCCCCACGCTGTGTGCATCTTGGAGAAGATGATGGTCCACTGATCTTCATTGGGGATCATGTGCAGGCCGTAAGTTCCCGCGGGCAATGGCTGCCCTTCAATGGTGACCGGACCAGCAAAGGTTATCGTCGTGTTCTCATTTGCGCCGGCGCGCCAGACCTGGCCGTAGGGTACTAGCCCTCCCCAAACCTTGCGGCCGTTCGCCATCGGGCGATGGTAGTTAATGGTGACATCGGTGACACCGATACGCTGAGTTACCACCGCGTGCTGGCTCTGACGTGGCAGATCAAGCTGAGTGGACTGCGCATTACAAAGGGCCGCGACCAACACTAGGACAGCGAGTGACAGGACCAAACGAAGCTTGTACATGGAACAACCCTCCTTTTAAGATGGCGGATTCTGCAAGGAGAATCGGGTCTGCGGGCATGGCAACTAAGCGCCAAGGATTATGACGCCGCGTTGGACGTGGGACCGGCCCCAATGTGAGCAGAAGCGGGACGAATGAATCGCGATCAACGGCTAAGCCGCACGCCAATGTGACAGAAACTAATCGGCCGCCATGGGGACCTCTGTGGGATGATGGACGCGCCCGGAAGCTCCGGAGTATAAAAGTTAAGTTGCACTTCAGCGCGGTTTTCCGCTCTATCGCCGCGCAATCCCTTTGTGTCTTTCACAGCGGTGTAGTAAACCGGACGAGGTATTCATGTCTACGACGGCGCACGGCGGCAAAGGCCTGGAAGGCATTACCGCTGCCAACTCCAGCATTTGTTTCATTGATGGCGATCAAGGCGTCCTGGCTTACCGCGGCATCGATATTCACGAACTGGCTGATCATTCGACCTTTGAAGAGGTCTGCTATCTGCTTTGGTTCGGCCGCCTGCCGAACCGCTCCGAGCTGCAGGAGTTGAAGTTGAGCCTGGCGCGCGAGCGCAAGTTGGATGCCTCGATCATCAGCTTGTTGCGGCAGGCTCCCAAACACGCGCTGCCCATGGATGTTCTACGCACCATTGTCTCGGCGCTATCGTATTACGACCCCGAAGAGAAAGTGAACGACCACGAAGCGAACCTGCGGAAGGCGATTCGGCTGACGGCGCAACTCGCGTACATTGTCGCCACGTATGACCGCATCCGCAAAGGCAAAGCGCTGATCGAGCCTGACCGTTCACTGTCCCATTCCGGCAATTTTCTCTACATGCTGAACGGCGAGATTCCGAGTGCGACGGCCGAGCGCGCCTTCGACATTGCACTAATCCTGCACGCCGACCATGAACTGAATGCCTCGACCTTCGCGGCGCGTGTAGTGGCCGCGACTCTCAGCGACATGCACTCGGCCATCACAGCAGCTATTGGAGCGCTCAAGGGGCCGCTGCACGGCGGCGCCAACGAGGCGGTGTTCCGCATCCTGGAAGCCATCGACGCATCGGGAGCGGATCCGGTTGATTACGTCAAAGGGATGCTGGCGCAAAAGAAGAAGGTTCCCGGATTTGGGCATCGTGTATATCACACGGAAGATCCGCGAGCTACGCACCTGCGGACGATGTCGCGCGATCTCGGAGAATCCAGCGGCAACACCAAGTGGTTCGAAATCTCGCGCAAGATTGAGGAGTTCATCGTCGCCGATCGCAAGCTGAACGCGAATGTCGATTTCTATTCTGCGTCCACCTATCACACGCTGGGCATCGACATTGATTTGTTCACGCCGGTGTTTGCTGTGTCGCGCGTGGCGGGCTGGACGGCACACGTGATCGAGCAACTCAATGACAATCGCCTGATTCGCCCGCGCGCCGAGTATCAGGGCCCGCTCTATCCGAACAAATACGTACCGATCGAGAAGAGGTAGAAAGCCCTTCGCTTGCCGCTCTTCGCTTAAATGCGTCTATAGGCCCGTAAGGGACGCTTCGAGGATCCAGACAAGGAAAAAGACTCTCTGGAGGGACGGAGCCCCTATAGCGCCGTCTGAACGCGAAATCGGAGAGAGTCGCGATTTCAGATGTTTTCCCAATTTGGGACGAATTCGGAAGTTATGTTTGCTCGCTCAGGCAGCACAACACCTACCTTTGATAGCGTCCGACGAGCTCGCCTCTCGCCAGAGCATGCCTATTCATCGCCTCTAGTACCCGCTTCTTCGATGCTCCAGGCGGCAAATGTAGGTTTGTGTCGAGAGCGTAGAGAGCAAAAACGTAACGGTGAGCTGACTTCCCCGGCGGGCATGGCGCTTCGTAGCCGATTTTGTCCTTAGATACCTCGATGCCGCCGACAAAGAAGCCCGTGCGGCCTTGACGAGATCCCTCGGGCTGCTTTGCGAATCCCTCGGGTAATTCACGCGTGTCGGAGGGAAGGTCATAGAGCACCCAGTGCACATAAGAGCCGACTAGCGAATCCTTGTCGGTTACCAGCAGTGCGAAACTCTGGGTGCGCTCGGGCGGCTCGCTCCACGACAATTCAGGAGACACGCCTTCGCCGTCGCAGGAGCATTTTCTGGAGATGGCGCCGTCGGAGAAGCTGGTGCTTCTCACGTCCAACGAGGAAGACTCCCGTAGACTGTCGGGGCGGCTGCATCCAATTTGCGTCATCACAGTGAGGGCAGACAAAAACCCAGCCGCTAACGAAAAAAGGAAGACACTGCGTGCGCCACGTGCGCCGGAGGTCATGGCAGCCATAACCACTCAGGTAGTCATGTCATGTGACGTAGCAGACGAGCGACCAGTTAGCACGTCGGGAGACTATTTTCAGATCACAGGCGTTCGGCGGCCCCGGCTGATCCTTCCACAGCCCAGGTTGCGTCCCAAAAACCGGACGCGAAACGCGAACCTGGGGCGCAGGTAAAACCAAGGTTGGGTCGGCCATCCGCTGAATCTCCGCTGGCAACGTCTACAGCGTCACCAAAACATAGATGTGAGAGGCGGTGCCGCTTGTCGGTACAGCCATCATAGCGGACTGGTCGCTCTCACGATAAGGGAGACCCTGTGTCGCGTCGACCACGGTATACGTGAGGTTTAGGGTGTCACTTCCCGCGTGCGATAGCAGCCACGAATAGTACATAGGCACAACGCAGGTTGCGTGGTTCCCAGTGCGGGTGCCGGACACGGTCATTGTGTCGGTGATGACCTGGGGTTCACCCTCCACAAATACCGAGAATGTGCAACTGATTGGCGCGTCGGTAGGAAGAGTGGAGCTAATGGTAATTTCGAAATATATGTCGAACTTTCCCGTCGTCGGCGTTGTCGCCGAGGCGGCCAGGCAAAGTGTCATAATGCAAACGCAGACGAGGAGGATTTTCACAGTAGCTCGATGCATTGGCTGATCCTTTCAAATTGTGATGGAAACCACCCCGGGAGTGCTGCGGAGTGTAGCAAACATCCTGTGCCCGCGCAGCAGAAATCAGCGGCCGAAATCAATGTTTAATACTCGGCGAGGTGTAAGGCCGGGAGGTGGCCCCAAGAACCATCACAAGGGTGCCAGGTGCTCACCTCTATTGGGCTTGCGAGGAAATTGTGAATATTACCTTATCCCAAGGGGGTAGGCATCAGGTCGCCCTCTGGTGGACATTGTGGACTGGTAAAGGAACCAGCAGACTGAAAGTGGAGCAGTTTCCGGCATTGTGCTCCGCGGGAGAACGGTGGTGAAAACCGAATCGCGGGGACGGCCCGGACCTTCCTCTGCCCAGCGTTGGCTGTCCAAAAGACGGACGCGAACCCTGGGGCACCAGGCTGGTCCTTCCACAGCCCAGGTTAGCGTCCAAAGGACGGACGCGAACCTTGGGGCACACCGCTGGATCATTTCGCCGTCCGGTTCGCACTTCCTCCTCTTGCACGGATAGCCTCTTCCGTCTGGTGCAAAGAGGTCAACATCGAGTTCTTCGCGACCTTGCGCACAATGGGATCGATCACCCAGCGAACCGCAAACGGGATTTCCCGGCTCAGGACAATCGCCTCCAATTCGATGTAGACGCCACCATCTCTCTCCTCGAACCTGGCAAAACCATAGACGCGCCAGATGTAGCCATTGCCGTGGCCGGGTAGAAGTTCCTGCGCGTCAGACCGGCCGTAGTGCCGTACCTCCTGCACGCGTGTGGTGTGGACAACGCTGTACCAGCGCCGTTCGTCGACCTGGTGGTAGCAAGATTCGTAGTCGCTGTCGAGCGCAGTCGACGACACAACCTCCTTGTTTGCCAGGAGCAACGAGTACGTGTCGCACGCACCCGCAGTGCCCATCACCTTGGACTCGACCACCGTAGGCTTGTAAAACTCCGGGTAGTGACTGTAATCCCGCGCCACGGACAAGACGTCTTCAAGCTTCGCGTCGGAAATGAAGGCCGCCCCCATCCAATCGTGGACTAAGCCGGAGGGCACAGGCTTGGGGTTGTGCTCGCCGACCGATGAAACGAGAATGTCACCCGCACGAACGCGTTGGATGCGGTCCGGCACTTCGTCGACCCAGAGAAACGGACTGTGGAGGTGCTCGTCCATCTCTGAATTTGCCTTTTGGATGTAGGCATCCCAGGCGTTCAAGGTCTCTTCCTTTAACTCAGCCCCCCTGGACGCTGCCGGAGCAACCAGAAGACTCACGCACACAAAGCCAAGCAGAAACCTGCGGGCATAGCGAACATGCAAATTCATTCTGCTCATTCTTGTCAGAGGCAGCCGCGGATCGGGCAATAGGGATCCTTCGACTCGCTGGCTCAAGATGACAAAGCGGCTACGCTCAAGATGACAGACAGATAAACGCCGGCACTTACACTCGCGCCAGGTGAACCCCGAACCATTTCTTTCTATCGCACCAGGTGTGCTCCAGAGTGAAGCCACCCTCGCGCAGGATCGATTCAATCATGTCGTCGGTGTACTTGTAGCTGTTCTCGGTGTGGATGCGTTCTCCCGGAGCGATCAACAAATCCATGTCGAGCGCGGGAATGAAAACCGCTTGCGAAGTGGTGCTTTCTAGGTAAGCCTCGATGCGCGACAGCCGGCGGTTCCACATCGGGATGTGGCGAAACTGATCGACATCAAAGTCAGCATCGAGTTCGCGGTTCAAACGCGCCAGAATGTTCTTGTTAAATCTCGCCGTCACTCCCTGTGAATCATCGTAAGCAGGCAGAAGAATCTTCGGACTCTTGGCGAAGTCTGCGCCTAGCAGCAAAGCGTCGCCCGCTCGCAGCGTCCTGCGAATGCGGCGCAAAATTCGTACTGCTTCCTCGGGCTCGAAATTTCCAATACTCGATCCGATGTACAGCACCAGCTTGCGTCCGCTGATGCGGCTCAACGCCGGCACCCCTCCGGTGTAATCGGCGACGATGGGATTGACGCGCAACTCCGGAAATTGCCGGCCGAGTTGCGCTACCGCCTCCTGCAAAGCAGAGGGCGAAACGTCGATCGGATAAAACAGCGCGCGGCTCTGCCGGGCCAGTAATTCCTCAATCAGAATGCAGGTCTTGGTAGCGGTGCCGGCGCCGAGTTCGACGAGAGTCAAGGCCGTTCCCGCCTGCTCCAGAATCTCGCCGGCGTAGGTCTCAAAGATTGACCGTTCGGTGCGAGTGAGATAGTACTCCGGCAACTCGGTGATCTGCTCGAAAAGGTCCGAGCCGATCTCGTCGTAAAACAGTTTGGAAGGAAGCCACTTGGGGGTCGCACTCAGACCCTCGAATACTTCGAGTGCGACCGCGTCATTCGCGAGGAACTGAAGTTGCTTGCTAGTTGCCATTGGCTAACCGTATGCCCATGAACTGCCAGCGCACATGGGGCGGAAAGAAGTTGCGATAGGTCGCTCGAATGTGCGACTGCGGCGTCGCGCAGGATCCACCGCGCAATACCATCTGATTGCACATGAACTTGCCGTTGTATTCGCCGACTGCTCCCGCAGCCGGACTGAAGCCGGGGTAGGGCACGTACGCGCTTGCCGTCCACTCCCAAACCTCGCCGAACATCTGCGCCAAGGGCTCCGCCGTCGATGCCTCCAGGGCGCGCGGATGGAGATGCCCGCTCTCCAGTAGATTTCCCGCCACCCGGCAAGATCTCGCCGCAATTTCCCACTCGAATTCAGTTGGGAGTCGCGCTCCGGCCCAGCGAGAAAAGGCGTCGGCCTCGTAATAGCTGACGTGACAAACCGGTTCGTTGAGGTCGAGCTGGCTTCATACCCTCGACGGTGTAATGCCACCAGTCGGGACCTCTCTTCTCCCAGTACAATGGAGCGCTCCACTGATTGTTGCGAACGCAGTCCCATCCGTCAGAAAACCAGAGTTCAGCTTTGCTGTAGCCGTTGTCGCGCATGAATTCCAGATACTCGCCGTTGGTTACCAGTCGAGAGGCCAGGCGGAATCCTTCCAAGTAAACATTGTGACGTGGGCCTTCGTTATCGAACGCAAAACCCTCGCCGGCAAAACCTACGCTGTAGATCCCTTCGTTGAAGGCGAGCCACTCCACGGGCGTAACGACCGCCGAGGTACTCCGCGCGAGGTGACCCTCTTGCGTCGCGCGAAAGGCCGGACGAAGCGGATTGGTCCAAAGGCCGTTCTTGACGTCCGTGACGATCAGTTCCTGGTGCTGCTGCTCATGATTGATTCCGAGCGTAACCAGCGCAGCCAACTCGGGCGCGGCCGCAGTTGCAAGAATGTGCACGACGGCATCATCCACGTATGCGCGGTAGGCATGCACTTCTTCCAGTCCGGGACGCGATAAGGTATGCCGCAACGCCCGCAGCGGCCGATCGCCCACTGCGTTGTAGTACGAATTAAATACGTTGCGGAATGCGGGATGGAACGGTAGTAATCGCGCGAGAACGCTGCCAGGACAAAAGTCTCGAAGAACCACGTAGTGTGCGCTAAGTGCCACTTGGCGGGACTTGCGTCCGGCATCGGCTGCAAACTGTGATCTTCAATGCTGAGGGGAGCACAAATCTGCAGAGAGGTCTCCCGTGTGGCCAGATATTTCTCCAGCAACGACCCCTCAGCTTGAGCCACCGCGGACATCGACAGATCGCGAATTGAGCTTGTGCTGCGCATTTACGCTGCAATCGTGAATCGTCAGTGAGATGCAAAAATCGAAAGTTACCGCTAGACCCTGGCCGGGGAGCAAGCTGCACCTTTTGGCCGCTTCAACAGCAGATGCATAGATCGCCGGAAGGCTACAAAATTTAGCAATGTCGATTCGTTTATTTATTTTGCGATTTCGGCTGGCGCCACCGGTTGAATCTGCGCCTCCTCGATGGTCATCGAAGGACGCTCATACAGCCCTCGAAGATCGTTGATGCGGATGTCCAGCATCTCCACACCCATCTTCAACCCGTCGCGCAGGGGATTGATCTTGGAACGGTGATCATGTGCCCACTCGACTGGAACCTCAACGGTGCGTAGCTTGAATTTGTTGGCCAGAAACAGCAGCTCCGGATCGAATCCCCAGCGCTCGATGCGTTGCCGGGAGAAAACGGTTTGTGCCGCTGCCCGGCTAAACGCCTTAAAGCCACATTGCGTGTCGCGATATTTCAATCCCAGTACGGCTCGCAGGGCAAGGTTGAAAAACCGTCCATATAACTGGCGATGCCAGGGTTGGCGTTCAGTTTGCAATGCAGCCTGCAGCCAGCGCGAGCCTATGGCGACGTCGGCACCCTGCTCTATGGCTGCGAACAGTTTTGTTGCTTCATAAATCGGCGACGACAAGTCCGCGTCCGTAAAGAGCAGAATGTCGCCGTTGGCATGCAACATGCCGTTTCGCACACTGTAACCTTTGCCTCGATTTCCTGGATTCCCCAGCAATCGAAGCTCCGAATACTGGCTGGCGAAGCTGCGAGTCACTTCGGCAGTATTGTCAGTCGAACCGTCGTTTACGACGATCACCTCCGCCTGCATCTGGCGTTCACGAACGTAGGCGAAGACTTTGGGAAGCGAAGTAACGAGTCGTTCGCTTTCGTTGTAAGCCGGAATTATGAAACTGTAATACAAGTCCGTCATCAGCACTTAGACGCTTGCTTATTGTATTCCAGTTGTCAGAGAGGTGAATGTTTGTTCGCGGAATCGATGCCGTGATCGGCATTTGCTGGATGAGACACACGTTCCCGCAAAGGGTGGTCGATGACGATGGCCTTGCCGGGCGAGACTGCTTTCACAGCATGCAGCGCATTCGGTGGAACGATTCCAACCGAGCCGGGGCCTGATCGCTCGGTGACCCCCCCGATCGTTATTTCCAGTTCTCCTTCGAGGATTTCCCAAACCTCTTCCTGAGGATGGGAATGCTCATGGATCGAGGCCCCAGCGTCGAACTCGTAATGCCCGAATGTCATGCTGGCGGAATCGAAATAGCGGCCTCTCCAGCCCGGCAAACGTTCGATTGTTGGCAGTTTATTGGTATCAATGAATGTCATGTCCACCCTCAGGCTGCTAATTTATGAATTTTACGCCACCACCTCCGACAACGTGATTCGCATCTTGCGCATGGGACTTGCAGCGCTTCCGGGGCGGGATTAGCCTTCCAGTAGTCATGCGCACTCTTCGTGTTCTCGCCGTGCTGGCGCTGGTCAGTATTAGCGCCAGGGCTGTCTCTAAGCCGCACGTCGTAAGCCTGGGAAAACCGCTGCCGGTAAAGCTCTACCTCGGTCCGGAGGAATCTCGCACTATCGATATTCTGGTCCGCCCTCTCGACGTGGATGCGAAGCTCAAAGAGTTTACGACTGGCAAGTCGCACGACGTCACGGACCGGCAGTTCGTGGTGCGCCGCGCCTTTCGGATCAATGACGCGTTGCCCGACGATACGCGCCAGTCTCCCAAGTGGCTTTGGCAGCTTGGGGGTTGGCTGCTGGTGGATCGCAGCTCGGGAAAGATCACGCCAATCCGGTTGCCTGACTTCGATCCGTACTATTCCGAAGTGAGTTGGTACCGCGACTATGGAGCTTATTGCGGCGTCACCGGAAATGGTGAAAAGATCGATGCGCTAGTCGTGCAAATTGCCGTGAAGAAACCGTTGTATCGCAAAGAACTGGGGAAGGCGAATGGCGGAGACCAGCCGGACTCGGATTGCGCCGCCCCGCACTGGGACCGTCAACCTGCGCGGGTGACCTTCCTTCCCAAAGTTGGTGACAAACTGAGCGTGACCGTTAGGGGCCGCTTTGTGGATGAGCTGGCGGACGAGGATTCCGACGAACCATAAACGGAGTACAAGTATTGAAGACCTTCGACGAACTACTGCGCGACGCGGAAGTGGCCCATGGACATCTCTGTGCCGGGCAGGTGCTGGGTGTTCGTCTGGCCATGCTCGGACTGGACCTGCTCGGCATCGACGACCCGCACGGGAAAGATCGCAAGCGCCTGATTACTTTTGTAGAGATCGACCGCTGCGCCACCGACGCCGTTGCCGTCGTAACCGGATGCCGGCTGGGCAAGCGGGCACTCAAGTTTCGTGATTGGGGTAAGGTGGCCGCGACGTTTGTCGATCTCGCCTCCGACCGGGCGGTGCGGGTCTGCGCCCGGGAAAGCTCGAAAATGCTGGCGCGGCAAAAGCATCCCGAAATCGCAGACAAAAACCAGCAACAGATGCTCGCTTATCGCGAGATATCGAACGACGACCTGTTTACTGTGCAGTGGGTCAAAGTTTCTCTGCCGCCCGCAGAATTGCCCGGCTACAAAGGCGAACGAATTGTGTGCGAGCAATGCGGCGAGGGCATCAACTTCCAGCGCGAAGTGCGGCGGGAGGGAAAAATCCTATGCCGCGCCTGCGCCGGTGAACGCTATTACGAAGAGATTTCGTAAGCGAAGTTGAACGGGTTGTGACCACACCAAGGTTTTGCCGATGGAGTCTACCCAACATGGGGTGCCCCGTTCTAGCCTTCTTTTGGCTAGGGTGGGGCTGTCCCTAATAGATGGGCGAGTCTTCAGAAATTCTCATTACGAGCGAAGCGAGGAATCTGTTGTTTGTTCGCCTGCCACGACGTCGTGGGAAACAGCAGATCCCTCACGGCCTAAAAGGCCGTTCGTGATGACAAGTTGGAGGCAACCGGACGCTGCGGGTCGCTATCAATTACCCCGCCACCCTCGCCGCCAGAGCATGCTCCGCCACATGCCCCACGCGCAATACCATCGGCTCGTCGAAATACTTTCCTAATATCTGCAACCCGATCGGCGAACCTTCCTTGGTCTTGCCGCACGGAATGGAAATCCCCGGGATGCCGGCCAGGTTTGCCGTCACCGTGAAAATGTCCGCCAGATACATGGCGAGCGGATCGTCCACCTTCTCCCCGATTTTGAAGGCGGGCGTCGGCGTGGTGGGTGTAACGATCGCATCCACCTTGGCGAATGCCCGGTCAAAGTCGCCCGCCAGCAACCGCCGCACCCGTTGCGCTTTCAAGTAATAGGCATCGTAGTATCCGGCGCTAAGAACGTAGGTGCCAAGCATGATGCGCCGCTTGACCTCCGCTCCAAAGCCCGCATCCCGGGTGCGCCGGTACATCTCCGCCAAGGTCTGCCCCTCGCTTGCGCGGACCCCGTAACGCACGCCGTCGTAGCGCGCCAGGTTCGACGAGGCTTCGGCAGTGGCAACGACGTAGTACGTCGGTATCGCGTACTTCGTGTTGGGCAAAGATATCGGGACGATCTCGCATCCAGCTTTAGCTAACTCCTCGATACCCGCTTCTACCGCGCCGTCCACCTCCCGATCGAGTCCCTCACCAAAATATTCTTTCGGCATTCCGATTCGCAGGCCTTGCACCGGCTTTTCAATCTGGTCGAGATAGTGCGGCACCGGAAGCTCGGCCGACGTCGAATCGAGCGGATCCCGGCCTGCCATGTACTGCAACATCAAAGCCGCATCTTTCACAGTCTTGCAAAAAGGTCCGACGTGATCGAGCGACGACGCGAAGGCAATAAGCCCGTAGCGGGATACTCGTCCATAGGTTGGCTTCACCCCGACAACCCCGCAGAAGGCTGCCGGCTGCCGAATCGAGCCACCGGTGTCGGAACCTATCGAGGCCACCGCAGTTCCCGCAGCGACCGCCGCCGCCGACCCTCCCGATGAGCCGCCTGGCACGCGCGAGCGATCATGCGGATTGTGCACCGGGTAAAAGCCGGAATTCTCATTCGACGAGCCCATGGCGAACTCATCGCAATTGGTCTTGCCCAGAATTATCGCGCCAGCTTCTTCAAGCCGCGTCACCACAGTAGCATCGTACGGGGCCACAAAGTTCGCCAGAATCTTTGAGCCCGCGGTAGTGCGCACGCCTTTCGTCGCGAAGACATCTTTCACCGCGATCGGAACGCCGGCCAGGGGAGGTAAGGGATCGCCTTTGTCAGCCAGCGCATCCACCCGAGCCGCCTGCTGATATGCGCGCTCTTTGCACAATGTCAGATAAGCACCGATAGCCCCATCCGCGGCATCGATCTCTTGGTAAAAGGCGTCGACGAGCTCAGTCGCCGTGCACTGTTTTTCCAGCACCGCCGTTCGGGCAGAATCAACCGTTAATAAATCGATGTTCATCTGGAAGCTATCTAACCGATCTCATGAATCGTTTTGTATCAGGGCACGGCTTCAGCCGTGCCGCAAATGAACCTCTACAGACTTGGCTTTAGCCCCTGAGGTATCTCGGTTTGGGCCACCTCGGTATTCAGGAGACGGCTATCGCTCAATCACCTTGGGGACCTTGAAGAATACGCCGTCCGAAACGGGCGCGTTGCGCAACGCTTCCTCATGCGGCAGCGAAGGACGCGGTTCGTCCGCCCGCATGGCATAAGCGAATCCGCTCGCCTTACCGCTTTCGCCGGAGCGACTGGCGACTTGTGCCATCGGTTCAACATTGGCCGTGTCCAGCTCATTCAGCATGTCAATGTAGTCCAGGATGGAGTTGAGGTCCTTCAGCATTCGGGGGCGCTCATCCACGGTCAGTTCGAGATACGCAAAGTCGGCGACATAAGAAACGTCTTTATCAGTGACCATTGGGCTTGCCTCTCTTGGCGGGAGGGTCGTTCGGGCCATCAGGCGCGACGAACTTGATGCTGTCCACGTGTTGTGTGCTGATCTGATTCAGCGCTGCTAAGTATCGTGGTACCAGGCTGGGCAACTGCTGTCGCCAGCCCGCGTCCGCAACCTCGACTGTGAGCACGCCTTCGGCATAGCTCACCGCGTTAGTCTTAGCAGCCGTCGCCGATCCGCAGGCCAATGGCCAAGCCAGCAGCGGCGCGTCGTCTCCACCCTCTCGACGCAGAGTGTCGGCAAATATCTTCTTTAGTGTCGTGCTGGCAGGTTGCATAGTGTCAAGATCGATTGTAAAGCAGGAAGCGGTTCGATCGTCGCCTTACCCTTTTGGCCCCGTCGCTTGAATCACTGTGTGCCGCCCCATCCTCTCCACGCCATCATCCCAACCAAGGACTTGGTCCGAACGGAGGGATCTGCTTTGTCTCAACTTGCGTGGCTGAGTTCTTCGCGAATAACGCGGCGAAGTGTCGCTTCCAGCGGTTCCTGGGCGCGGCGAATGTGCTGCCGAAGAGCATCGTTGATCAAACTCTGATAGTTGCCACCGCCAGCCCGTTCCACTTGCTGCCGAAACCAGTCAAGAAGGTCGTCGTCCAGCCGGATCGTGATTCTGGTCTTGCCTTTGGATACCTGCACCACCGGTCCGCGCTTCGCGCGACTGAAGTCATATTCACGTTTCATTGGTTTCCTCGTATCGCCGCCTTTCGCGCGCCGTGGCTCGCCGCGCCGAGATAATCCGAATTCCGTCATCACGCCAGGTGTAGATCACCACCAGCAGTTTCCCGAGTGTGTCCATTCCAATCGTGATCCATCGCTCTTCATTTTCGAAATCAGGATCGCGTATCGTCAGCGCAAGATCATCTTCGAAAACGCCTACAGCATCGGCGAAATGGACTCCGTGTTTGGCAAAATTGCTCGCGGCCTTGCCTGGATTCCATTCGAAATGCACAGCGATCATTGTATGCACATTTGTGCACCGCTGTAAAGATCAGTTGGCCTCCGGAAATTCCCGCCGCAGAAACTCCAGCGCCTCTTCCCTGCTCTTCAGGGTTCCTTCCAACTGCGCATCTTCAATTGCTGCGAGAATCTCGCGGAACCGCGGCCCGGGCTGGTAGCCCAGATCGATCAAGTCCGTTCCGCTCAGCAGGCGCTGCGGCCTCATCTCCTCCGCCGGTGTTTGTTGCAAGCGCTCGCGGACGAAGTCATAGAGCGACAGGTCGCCGTGACTACTCAGGCAATCCATACGATGCAATTCCAGATGCTCGTCGAACTTCGGCAATCGCAGAAAACGCTTCAGGGTTGATTCCTTCATTCGCTCCGCATCGGCAAAGCGCATGTGGTTGGCCACCAGGGCGGCAATCTGCCGGGTGTCCTCGTTGGAAAAATGCAAGCGATGACAAATCTCCTCCGTCATGCGCACGCCCACCTCGACGTGTCCGTCGAAACGGATCCGGTCAGGCGCCACGCGAAAGGTTGGCGGCTTACCAACATCGTGCAATAGCGTGCCCCAGGCCAGCGTGCGCGAACACTTCGGCGGTAGTTTCTCCAGCAGCAGCAGAGTGTGAATCCACACGTCGCCCTCGGGATGGAACTGCGGCGGCTGTTCGACCCCGTGCATGCGGTCAATCTCCGGAAGCACTTCACGCAGCAAGCCGGTGCTATCGAGCAACTCGAACGCCTGACGAGCGCTGCCTTCGGTGAGCATCTTCGTCAACTCGTCGCGCACGCGTTCGCGGCTCACTTGCTCAATCAGTGGCGCCAACTGCTGAATTGCCGCAAAAGTTGCGGGATCGATAATGTAGTGGAAGCGGGCCGCAAAGCGTATCGCCCGCAACATGCGCAGCTTGTCTTCCCGGAACCGAAGTTCGGGATCGCCGATGGCGCGAATTACTCCAGCCCGCAAGTCCTCGCGACCGCCAACAAAATCGAGCACGCGATTGCCGTCCAACGGATCCATCAGCAGGCCGTTGATGGTGAAGTCGCGCCGCTGCACATCTTCCTGCGGGTCCTTGGCGTAGCTCACCTGATCGGGATGGCGTCCGTCCGAGTACGTTCCATCGTTTCGAAAGGTGGCCACCTCCACATAGTTCGGGTGCTCAGAAAAAGCAGACTCTGGGTGCCCCACCCAAGCTTCTTTTGCTTGGGTCGGAGGAGGAGTGGAGGGTCTGGAAGGCACCAGTACGACACCGAACTGCGCTCCCACCGCGTAGGTCTCCGGAAAGATCCGCATCACCTCGGCAGGCGTGGCATCGGTAGCAACGTCGTAATCGGCGGGAGCAAACCCCAGCAGCATGTCGCGCACGCAGCCTCCGGCGAAATAGGCCTGAAAGCCGCGGTTGCGCAGTTCGCGAACGATGTTGGTGGCATGCTGCTTCATCGCTTTGATTGTAGCTTGGAGGACACATGCCGCATCGTCGGCAAATCGCATGCTGTCATCCTGAGCGACGAGCGCAGCGAGGAGTCGAAGGAGCCCTATCTTGCGGATTCACTTTCCATCAGCATATTTTTCGACGGAGCGTGGTGCCAAGCGACGATTCGAGGGCCCCCTTCGGGACCGCAATCCCAGATTTATCATTTCGCCGGGCGGCCACAGTGACTCTGCCGCAATAGGGGTCCTTCGACTCGCTGCGCTCGCTCAGGATGACACCTCCAGGCCGGATTCCCCTTTTGGCTGATGGCTGACACCTTATGGCCGACTGCTTCCCAGCTTTACAATAGTCTAGTGACTGACGCCTACATTCTCGGCATTGAGAGCTCGTGCGACGAAACTGCGGCGGCCGTCGTGCGCTCGGGTGAGGAGCTTGTCTCCAATGTCGTCTATTCCCAGTTCGTCACGCACCGGCCCTACGGCGGGGTGGTACCCGAGCTCGCCTCCCGCGAGCATCTGCGCGCCATCGTTCCGGTTGTGCGCAAAGCACTTGAGGACGCCGGCAAGTCTTACCAGACGATCGATGCTATCGCGGTCACGAAGGGTCCCGGACTCGCCGGCTCGCTGCTGGTTGGCCTGAGTTACGCCAAGGCGCTGGCCTACGCTGTCGAGAAACCGCTCATCGCGGTCAATCATCTCGAGGGACACATCCACGCTGTTCTCTTGGAAGAGCGCCAGAAGGGCAACCGCGACTTGCAATTCCCGGTGCTCGCTCTGGTCGTGAGCGGCGGCCACACTCACCTGTTTCTAATCGAAGGAGAATTGGGCGCCTGGCGGTACCACGATGTGGGACACACCCGCGACGACGCCGCCGGTGAGGCTTTCGACAAAGTTGCCAAGCTGCTCGAGCTCGGATATCCGGGAGGACCGTCGATTGATTTCCTGGCAAAGCACGGCAATGCACAGGCAGTAAAGTTTCCCTTCGCACAGATCAAGCACCATGATCGCAATCCGCAGAATCGCCACTCCGATGACGGGTCGCGTGTGGACTTCTCTTACAGTGGAATCAAAACCGCCGTCCTCCGCTACGTGGAAACCCATGAGATGCGCGAGGGCATCAAGCGACGTCGTGAGGTCCTGGCGAAAGTGGCCAGCCCGTCACGAGAAGATTATCTCGCCGCCTGCGACCGGTCCACGCTCGACCTAGTGGCGTCGTTCCAGCGCGCGGTGGTGAACGACCTGGTCAGCAAGACCTTGCTGGCCGCGCGCGAACACGATGTTGCAACGTTGCTGGTGACCGGCGGCGTTGCCGCCAACAGCGAATTGCGAGCGGCATTCGAACAGCGCGCCTCCGAAGAAGGTCTGGCGGTGTACTTCCCTTCGCGAAAGCTTTCCACGGACAATGCGGCCATGATTGCCGCCGCTGCCTATCCACGATTTCTGGCCGGTGAGTTCGCTGCGCCAGAACTGTCGGCCGATGCAGCCCTGCGGCTGCGATAGGCACACCTCTGCACTCTCGCACACACTAAAGGTCCTTCGAGCCCTGTGTTTATTCGTCTTGGGGAGGGATTTTCGACTCGATGTCCATGTCGCGGAATTCACTCGATTCGAAGATTTCGCGGCATTCCATGCACTCGACGTATTCCGCGTCTTCATCTCGAGAGACTACCTGGACATGGGCATGCCGACACGGCTGTTCCATGGGTTTGCTCTGCGGGAAATTTGGGGTTCTGTTGGCCGCCTGGCGGACGTTCATAACATGCGCCCTAACGGAAAGGGCATCGGCTAAGTTTTCCGGTATTTTAGACCGGAACCATCCGTTGTCAAGCTTTTCCGGCAGATGGAAATGTTAAATCTCGACGCCTCCGGCTTGACCCATGTCTTTGCGCTGGTCCTTAGCTGAAGGCCACACCACGAGAGCCTTAGCCGCTCTGAAGGCGCTCTGACGATCGGGCGCTAGCAGCTTGCTCCCTCCCTACGGCAAGGTGATCAAAGTACATCCCGCCGCAAGCGCCAGATATGCGACCGTTCTCATCGCCATTAATTAACCCGTTCCCTGCCTGTTAGTTACCGATAAATGCGTAACCTCGCACTTCGCTGCCAAGGCTTGCGCTTTCCCTTCCACCCAGCGTAGAATCAAATTGCGACTGAATTGGTCGCATATTCATCTCACCGGGTGTAACTGCTGGCTATGCTGAAGCTGACCAAGAAGGCAGACTATGGACTGATCGCCATGCGGCATTTGGCCGAGCACGCTGACCTGGGAGCTTGCAGCGCCAAGGACCTGGCTGAGATGTACAGCATGCCGCAGGAAGCGCTGGCCAAGATCCTCCAGAAGCTGACCAAAGCGGGCCTGCTGGTTTCGCAGTACGGCACCAATGGTGGATACACGCTAGCACGCAATCCGCGGCAGATCAGCGCCTTTGAAGTGATCCGGGCGATTGACGGGCCTTTGTTCATCACTTCATGCAGCTCGGCGACGGAAGATTGCGAACAGAGTGATCGCTGCACCGTGCGCGGTCCACTACAAAAGGTGAGCCGCAGCATTGAAGACGTTTTGAACCGGCTGACGATTTGGGAGATGACCGAGCCGGAGCCCGAATCTGCGCCGGACCTGGTTACGTTGGGCTGGACGCCAAACAAGATTGAGCAACTTTAGGAGATGGCACGAGCGATGAGCACAAATGTGATTTCGGGCAATGGGAACAAGGACGTGAAACTGCCTATCTACATGGACAATCACGCCACGACGCGTACCGATCCGCGGGTGGTGGAAGAGATACTGCCGTACTTCACGGAGACGTTCGGCAACGCCGCCAGCCGTAACCACGAGTTCGGCTGGATAGCGGAGCAAGCAGTGGAGCAGGCACGTGAGCGCATCGCCAAGCTGATTGGCGCGACCTCGAAGGAAATCATCTTCACGTCGGGCGCGACCGAAAGCGACAACCTTGCCATCAAGGGCGTCGCCGAGATGTACAAGGAAAAAGGCAATCACATCATCACCCAGGCGATTGAGCACAAAGCGGTGCTCGACACCTGCAAGCGCCTGGAGAAATACGGTTTTCGCGTCACCTATCTGCCGGTGCAAAAGGATGGCCGCATCGATCTTGACGACCTGAAGCGGGCGATGGACGACAAGACCATCCTGGTGACCATCATGACCGCCAATAACGAGATTGGCGCGCTACAGCCGATCCGTGAGATCGGCGCGCTTTGTCACGAGCGTGGCGTACTGTTCCACACCGACGCAGTGCAAGCGATCGGCAAGATTCCATTCAACGTCATCCAGGACAACGTTGATCTCGCTTCCCTCACGGCCCACAAGCTGTACGGCCCCAAGGGCGTTGGCGCGTTGTATGTTCGGCGCAAGAATCCGCGCGTGCAACTGGTGGCGCAGATTGACGGTGGCGGCCACGAGCGTGGCATGCGTTCGGGCACGCTGAATGTTCCGGGCATCGTAGGTTTCGGCAAGGCATGCGCCCTGGCCGGCGAAAGCATGGCCGAAGAAGCGGTTAGACTCGCGGCTTTGCGCGATCGCTTGAAGGACTCCATCATGAGTCAGCTCGACGAGGTTTACATTAACGGCTCGGTAGAGCACCGTTTGCCCGGCAACCTGAACATCAGCTTTGCCTATGTGGAGGGCGAATCGCTGCTGATGGGCATCAACGATATTGCGGTTTCGAGTGGGTCGGCATGCACCTCCGCGACGCTGGAACCATCTTATGTATTGAAGGCTCTCGGCGCGGGCGATGACCTGGCGCATAGCTCCATCCGGTTTGGCCTTGGGCGCTTTAATACCGAGGCTGAGGTGGATTACGTGGCTGAGCGGGTCGTTGACACGGTTAAGCGTTTGCGTGAGTTGTCGCCGTTGTACGAGATGGCGAAAGAAGGCATCGACCTGACGAAAGTACAGTGGGCGGGCGAGCCGACGCACTGACACGCTGGTAAAGCGACGTATTAGCGCCGCGTTCCGGGTTGAATTTGTTTTGAAAGGGCACGGCTTCAGCCGGCAGCAGAGTTTCGCAATTTAGGAGATAACGCATGGCTTACAGTGACAAGGTTTTGGACCACTATTCGAATCCCCGCAACGTGGGTTCGCTCGACAAGAACAGCACCGAGGTTGGTACGGGTCTGGTGGGCGCGCCGGAATGTGGCGATGTCATGAAGCTGCAGATCAAGGTGAATCCCACCACCAATATCATCGAGGACGCCAAATTCAAGACGTTCGGGTGCGGGTCGGCGATTGCATCGTCTTCGTTGGCCACCGAGTGGGTGAAGGGCAAGACGGTGGACGAAGCACTCACGATTCGCAATACGGATATCGTGAAGGAGCTGTCGCTGCCTCCGGTGAAGATCCACTGTTCGGTGCTGGCGGAGGATGCAATTCGCGCCGCCATCGGCGACTGGAAGAAGAAGAATGGACAGCACAGCCAGGCCCAGCCCGCAGCGGTCGAACAGCGGGCGTAAACTATTTTTGAGGACCGGTGGGCCGTGTCTCTCGATCGAGAACCCCCGGAACATAACCATGAGCACGGTCAACATTGAAAATCCGGCCCAGGCGCCCGCGCCCGCTGCCAAAGGAATTCAGGTGACGGAGAAGGCGCTGGCCCGCATTCGCTTGGCGATGGCGAAGGAAAACATTTCGCCAACCGAGGGCGGATTGCGTCTGGGGGTGCAGGGTGGTGGTTGTTCGGGACTGAGTTACAACATCCGTTTCGACACGCAGCCGCGCGAACGCGATCGCGTCTTTCAGTTCGACGATGTTCGCGTCTTTGTCGATCCGAAGTCCTTCATCTATCTGCACGGCATGGTTCTCGACTACGAAGAGAGCCTGATGCACCAGGGCTTCTCCTTCCAGAACCCGAATGCCAAGAAGTCATGCGGCTGCGGCACTTCGTTCTCCTAAGAAACGGTAGCGGCGCCGAATGCGACCGGCTGCATGATAGGGATTCCGTGGCTGTGGAATTCCGGGGTGATTGGTTCGCCCGCTGGTGCAGGTTTATTTGTCAAGAGCGGTTTCGGAATTGATGTTACCGGCAGGTACGCGGGGAGCGAGGCCCCAGAGATTGTCTCGCGACTTGGTGTAGCTCTGAGCACAGTAGAAGGCGATACAGAATCGGCCCCGAACGGGGCGAAAGATCTTAGCCCAGCGCTTCAGCGCTGAGTAAAGTCGTAGTTGAATCGGAGTCCCTTCAGGGACGGCCAGATTGCTGGCGGGCTAGGGGTCCTTCGACTCCTGCTACGCTCGTCGCTCAGGATGACACGGCGGAAGAACATTGCGGGAACGTTTTCGAGAAAGCAAGGATTCGATGGCCCTGACTGACCACAAAAAAAACGAGCAACCGGACAGCGGCATCCTGGTTGTAAACCAAAGCCGGCCGACCAAAGCGAATTGCTGGTCTTGCGGAGCCATGCGCGCAGCCCACTTTTGCCAGGAGTGCGGCAAAGTACAGCCGCCGTCTCCGGTGGACTATTTCACCTTCTTCGGGCTTCCCTTCCGGCTGAACCTGGAGCCGGAAAAGCTGGAACGCGAGTTCTATGCCTTGAGCCGGCACTTGCATCCCGACATCAACGCCATCAATAGCGATCAGGAACAGCAGTGGAGCCTGGAAAAGAGTTCACAGCTTAACGATGCATACCGCACGCTGAAAGATCCCATCACGCGGACGGAATACCTGCTGCGATTGCAGGGCGTGCAACTGGAAGAGCAATCCAAAGCCGCCACCGACGAGGCGCGGCGCACGGGCAACGCCAAGAAGCAAGTGGTTCCTCCCGATCTGCTGGAGCAGGTCTTTGAACTGAACATGCAGCTCGAAGAGATGCGGATGAACAAGAAAATGGGAGAGCCCGACCGCACCCTCGAACGCGAGTTACAGGACACCAGGAAACAGTTGCAGGACAAGTACAACGGCCTGCTGGACGAGCTGCATGCAGCATGGAACGAGTGGGATGCCTTGATCGACCGCGCCGAGCAGGGCGGGAACGTTCTGGATGAAGATCGCATAGCGGTGCGCGACAAGATGGTAGATGTGCTGAATCGCCGCAACTACCTACGCAACCTGCTGCGCGATATTGATGAGGTGTTGAGAAAACTGAGCAGTAGCCGTGTCAGTTGTCAGTTTTGCTTGGGCCTTGCTAGGGCCCGCGTGGGCAAGAACTGATCGTCGTATGACGCGGAGTCAGCTTAGCCAGCACGGGGCGAGCGAAGTGCTAGGTGACGAGAAAGAAATCGAGTCCCTCCAGGGACGACACACTGGTTGGCGGCGATAGGGGCCCTTCGACTCCTCGCTGCGCTCGTCGCTCAGGATGACACAGACGGAAAGGAATTGACGGCTAGGAGCTAAAAGCTAATTGCTAAAGGCTAATTGCTAAGGCTAATTGCTAACTGCTAACATGGCTAACGAACGCATTGTCGGAATCGATCTCGGCACCACCAACTCGCTGGTGGCGTACATGGAAGGCGACCGTCCGGTCGTCATTCCCGGCGAGGACGGGCTGAACCTGGTGCCTTCGGTCGTCGCGCTGGACGAGAACGGCCAGATCATTGTGGGCAGCGCCGCGCGCAAGTATCTCATCGAGACGCCCGAGCGCGCCGTGTACAGCGTGAAACGCCTCATGGGCCGCGACGTCGACGACGTGCGCGACGAGTTGAAGCTCTTCCCTTTCCGGCTGGCTGATGATCTCGCCGCCGGCGAGGTGCTGCGCATCAAGCTTGGCGACAAGACCTTCACCCCGCCGGAAATTTCGGCTTTCATCCTGCGCCAACTGAAGCGCAACGCCGAGCGCTACTTTGCGGCGCCCGTCACCAAGGCCGTCATCACGGTTCCCGCATATTTCAACGATGCGCAACGGCAAGCCACCAAAGACGCCGGCCGCATCGCGGGACTCGAAGTTTTGCGCCTGGTGAATGAGCCCACGGCCGCATCGCTGGCCTACGGTCTCGACAAGAAGAACGCCGAAACGGTTGCGGTTTACGACTTGGGCGGCGGCACATTCGACATCTCGATTCTCAAATTGCATGAAGGCATCTTCGAAGTGATCGCCACCAATGGCGACACTCACCTCGGTGGCGACGACATCGACAACCTGCTGATCACTATCGCGCTGCACGACATCCAGGGCGATCTGGCGATCGACGTTCGTCGCAATGCCGAGATCGTGCAGGCGATTCGCAAAGCGGTCATCGACGCAAAAATTGCGTTGTCGTCCGACGAGAAGACGACGCTGGACGTCGAACTTCCCGGTGGCAAGCGGTATCAGCGCGAGATCACGCGCGCGCAATTTGAGCAGTTGATCCAGCCGGTTATCGATCGCACGGTCGGGCCGGTTCGGCAGGCGATGAAGGACGCCGGTCTGACGGCGACAGCAGATCAACGAAGCGGTGCTGGTAGGCGGCTCGACGCGGATCCCTCGGGTACGCCAACTCGTGCGAAGAGCTTTTCCAGCGCACTCCTCATAGCGACTTGAATCCCGACGAAGTCGTGGCGCTCGGCGCGGCCATCCAAGCTCACATCCTGGCGGGCGGCTCCGAAGCGACCAAGGAAATGCTGCTGCTCGACGTGACGCCGCTTTCGCTCGGCATCGAATCGTTGGGCGGAGGCGTGGTGAAGATCATTCACCGCAACTCGACGATTCCGGCGTCGGCGACCGAGCACTTCACCACCGGCGTGGAAGGCCAGACTAACGTTGCCGTCCACGTGGTGCAAGGCGAGCGCGAACTGGCGAGCGATTGCCGCTCCCTGGCGCGCTTCGACCTGAAAGGCATTCCGCCCATGCCGGCGGGACTGCCGCGCATCGAAGTGAAATTCTTGATCGACGCCAACGGCATTCTGCATGTCTCCGCGCGCGAGCTGCGCAGCGGCAAGGAAGCTGAAATTCAAGTGCAGCCCAGCTACGGTCTTACCGACGAGCAGGTCGAGAACATGATCCTCGATTCGTTCGACAATGCGGAAGAAGATTTCCGCCGGCGCCAGGTGATCGAAGCGCGCAATGAAGCTGAGACCATGATCGCAGCGCTGGAGAAGGGCCGCAAGAATCCCGCGTGGGAGCAGTTGTCGTCGCAGGAGCGCAGCAACGTTGGCAAACTGGAAACCGCGCTTCGCGCGGTGATGAAGGAAGACGATTACCAGGCCATTCGTACCGCGATTGATGCCTTGAACCAGGGCACCATGCATCTGGCCGAGCTGATGATGGAGTCCGCGGTGGGCACGGCGTTGAAGGGACAAAACATGGATACGGCCGATGTGGGCGAGGGGCCAGCGTCGCCGCATCCCATCGCGCAGGCGGAAATCAAGTAGGAGCTAGGGGCTAGTGGTTAGTGGTTAGTGAAAGAAGAGTGGTCCGCAGTGATGTTTACCTATTGCGCGGAGCGATTCATTACGGACTGTGTGCGGACCCAGTATGGGTTCGCTACAGGGCATTGAAGTGAGCCACGCAGAATCAGCCCCGAAGGGGCGAAAGAGCTTAGCCCAGCGCTTTAGCGCTGGGAAGCGCGGAAGATAAGACCGAGTCCTGTAGGGACGACAGAACCTGCAACATCTGAGAGGGGCTTTGGCCCCCTGAAGGTAACGAGAATTTATGCCAGACGAAAAAACACAAGGCGGCGGAACGGCGACGGAAGAGGCCCTCGGGCCGAATACCGTCCGGCTCACCTTCCTGCCCGAGAACAAGACATTTGAGTTTGAACACGGCAAGCTTCCCTATCAGGACCACGGCAAGCCGGAGTCAATCCTCGATGTGGCCATGAATTTCGGGCTGCATCTGGAGCACGCTTGCGGCGGAAACTGCGCCTGCACCACTTGCCACGTCGTGGTGAAGAAGGGCAAGGAGCTGCTCAACGAGATGGACGATGACGAAGCTGATCGTCTCGACATGGCCGCCGACCTGCAACTCAACTCGCGCCTGGGATGTCAGACCGTGATCGAAAAGCCCGGCGAAGTGGTGGTGGAGATTCCGTCCTGGAACCGCAACTATGTTTCGGAAGCAGCGACTCACCACGATTGAGTTTGGTCTGGATTGTCATCCCGAACCGGCTTTAGCCGTGAGGGATCTGCTTTTGGGCCTGCCGGCCCGCACTAACTTCATTTTTGAGGAGCCTATGGCTGCTGAGTTGAGATGGGATGACGCGGAAGACATCGGCATTGCGCTGGCCGACAAATTCCCGGACTTGAATCCGCTGGAGGTCCGCTTCACCGATCTTCACCGCTACGTGACCGAATTGCCGACCTTTGTGGACGACCCGAAGATGTCCAACGAAGGCAAGCTCGAAGCCATCCAGATGGCATGGTACGAGGAGCATCAGGACCGCACGCAGTGAAACCTTATTCCACGCTGAGGTAGGCTGTTCCAGAAGAACGTCGTATATACAGGACGAAGGCCGTCCTTAAATCAGCGGCGCGCGAACAGGCGCCCAGTACCGTACCCCATGATCAGCGCCGTCAAGGAAACAGCCGCAGCGGCCGGCCAGAAATGCTTGCGCATTTGACCTTTGATATCTAGCCTCTCGCGTACCGTTTCGCGAACGCTTGACTTCAATTCGCTGACGGAGTTGTGCAGCCTGCGCCGTTGTTCTTCTGCGCGCTCTTCCAACACCTCAACCGGCATGTCAGCGGTGCTCATAATTGTGTTTTGACCTCCGTTTGCAGCCACACCTGGTCTTGCTTCAGAACGCGAATTGTACGCTCCGGTTTCACATGTGTTTCCTTGATCTGCTGCCACGCGAAAGCGAGAGCAACAAATCCGCCTATGGAATAGAGTGCCCCTACAATCAAGAAGGCGATCGCGTATTTCCAACTAACGCTCGCGAACCCATTCGCGATGGCGCATACCAGGAACGCGGTAAAGAGCAGCCAACCCGTGGCAACCAGCACCAGCCCTCCAACGACGCCAGGCGCTGCCAGCTTGAAGGATTGCAGTTTCTCGCGAATTTCCGCGCGTAACATCGCCAATCGTGTGGCGGCAAAGTCCTTCAATTCGTCCTTCACTTCAGCTATTAGCTCGGGCAGTGTCTTTGCGGATTCACTAGTCATTTGCGGACCTCCAAATTCTGAGCATCATGCCAACGGCAAAAGCAGCTCCGGCCATAGTCCAAAGAGCTTGCCCGGGATGCTCGCGCTGCCAGCATTGGGTTCGGCGGCGCAGACCGTGCCAGCGGATTCGCGCGCTTTGGCGTGCAACTTTGAACCAGTCCGGTGCCGAGTGTTCCGGCAGATAATGCCGAATGCCCGGCGGAATTCCGGGCAGTGGGTCGGTATTCTGCGGCAATGGGCTGCTCGCGTGCGGCAGCGATGAAATCTCTGGATCCTGCGAGTACCTGCTTTCCCGTAGGGCATTAGCGTCCATAGCTTCGGACATGGCTTAGCCTTTCTTACAGCGCTGTCTCGAAAGCGCTCCTGTTGGTGTGATGCCGGGGGCGCGCGCCGCGTTTGATGCTTTCAGGCCCGATCATTGCGAAAGATCGCTTTATTGCGGCGAAGCAACCGTCGGCGTTTTGAAGCGGAGACGACCTGAACCAGGGGGACCTAGGCTGCGGCGGGCGCGAACCGGCCATTTGGACGCGTTGCCGATATAAACCGAAAAGCGTCAAGTACCGGCTCATTGCTCGGGCAGAACCGGCAACGCCGCCGTGTTCACTACCGACGGATCGTCCCTCAACTTAATGTAGAGCAGCGCACTGTTGGGACGAGGCACTTTAAGTGTCGAGTCCGCAAATCCCTCTGGCGTCGAGACCGAGCTTTTGAATTCCGGATCGGAGGCAACGGAGTCGATGAGGTAGAGATTCGTGCCGCTCAGCGTGCATGGTTTGTCGGGGCTGTTGGGACATTGAAGTTCCTTCAACGTTGGCAATCGCACCAAACTGATTAGCGGCTGCCAGTCTCCCTTGGCATCGTCGGGAGCCACCGGACGGAAGCGCAGTTGCCCAAATGCCGCCGGACCGAGAGTCTTCAGCGGATCGAGTACGCCTATCACTGTCTTAGAATCCTGAAAGTTCAGCGTTCCGTCAGGGACACTGAGCATTGCGTGCACGGAATTATCTTCCGTCGCGATCTCGATCTTCTCGTCGCGTGAGAAGGTGTCGGGTATCTCGCTCTTCAGAAAGAACGACAGCCTGGCGCCTTGCGGGAGCACGTCCTGGTTCGTTATTCGAATGCCCGAGGAATCCCCATCAGCAGGCTGGATACTCTTGCTGATCAGCGTCACCTTAGGTCGCGGCGGCTTGACGGTAGTTTGCAAGGCCAGATCGCGGCCGTCCTTGAGTGCAACGTGGGCAGTGACTTTCTCCTCCGGCTGAAACGGAGAGACAGGAGTGGCCGCGGCCAAGCAGTAACTGGTCGTGATCGCCATCACGGGTCAGCTTCGATGGTGCGAAGTGCACACCGTCCATCTCGACCCCTGCGACTTCGTCCAGACGCGTACCTTTCAGTAATCCCTGCCGGTCGCCAGCATTGATGGTCAAGCTGTCGAGGCGGCCAGCTTCTGCGTAAGTCTGCAGGGAAACCTTGTCTGGATTCGACAGGCCAGCTTGCTTCACTTCCATGGTGGCAGCACCTGGCGTCGCGTCTTTCAGAGCAATCTTGACTTCGATTTCTTCCGGCTTGGAAAGCTTCCAGCTGCTGTCAAGCTTCTTGCCGCCAGCATCTCGCACCGTAACCTCATCTACGCAGGTGGCAGCGTCGGATTCGAGGTGGAGGGTGTCCTCGCGGCCAATGATTAGCGCACTCTGGTCGGCCGATGCCAGCGTCCACTTCGCTGGATGTGAGGTCTGCAAGCGGAAGGTTGGACCGTCGAAGGGTTCGAATCCCCAATAGCCGCGCAGGGTTCCCGACGTTTCCGAATCGAGATCACCGCTCTTCAGGCGGTGCGTATCTACGACAAAGCCTCCCCGCGAAGCGTCGGCATGGGCGGGCAAATCGAACGTCTTACCCGACTTGCTCCATACATGCAAAACGAAGTCGTGGCCTAGAGTGGTGGAAAACACCAGCGGCGCACCTTCTACCGGCAGGACCAGCGACGATTTCTGCAGGCATGAGACCTGCTTTGAGTCGACCGCACGTAACGGGGGCAGCTGCGCCGATTCCACGGCGGGCAGGCCGATGACTAATACGGATTTAGGATTGCGAAACGATGGCGGCGTATTGAGTTTTAAATTCAACTCGTCACCTGCGGGAAGTGCCAGTGCTGGGATGTATTGATATGCAGCGGTGTGCAAGCTGGTCAGCATCTTGGCAACATCCACCACGGCTCCCACATAGGCGCTGTAGTAACCGCCGCCCGCCAATCGCGTGGCACTGAGCTGTCCGATGAGGTCGGCTGACGGCCCCGACGTGAGGGCGGCCACCATTGACTGGCTGTGCGGGTCGTCGAGTACGAGCTCGTCCGTGTGCTGCATCAGGCAAGGCGCCTGCTGCTCGGTGGGCTTGTCGAAACACTGCGAATCGAGCTTGATGTTCAAACTCCGTGCCAGCAACGCAGACTTCTCATGAAGTTCTTTAGGATCCTCGTTGGAGGTCTGCTTCACGGCGGCCAGATAGGCATCGAGACGAGAGCGGTCGAGACTGGCCTGATTCAAGTCTTGCGACGCGCGGACGAACGCACCTGGTCTGCCGCGTGCGGCCGCACGCAACGTGCTGAAATCACCACCCGTCTCCGGGGCCAGGAACAACAGAACCTGCTCTGCTTCCTTCGGCACCGTCACCAGCATTCCCTCCTGGCGAATCTTTTTGTTCCAGGTCTCCACCCGGATGAACCAATCCTCCGGCGGCGGATTGGTCGAGCCGCGCAGAAACGTCACGATGAGAAGGTAGTGCGCCGTCTGGCTCTCGGGAAAACTGGGATGCACCCACAGCCGGTCACCGGTCTGCAGATTCGGTACTTTCGCGATCGGTAGCTCCTTGCCGGCGCGGTCCACCCTCACTTCCACCCGGGGACCGGGCAGGTCGAAGGCCGCGCTATCGGCACGAGCTATGGACGTAGAGATGAGAACGAAAAACGCTATCTGAACGAATAGAAATCTCGACCGCATACCTCTATTTTAGAGGTTTAACGTCCATCAGAAGAGGCCCCGAGTGCGCCGATTGGTTGCTCGTCTCGAGCTGGAAGACAACTGGATGCGAGTCGCTTGCTCACGCCGTTCCGCTGGCGGAATTCATCTGGAGGCGGCGCTCAGTCTGGATTATTCATGAAGGGGCGCGGCTTTAGAGGTTGCTGAAAGTCGGGTTGAGCAGGCGTCTTGAAACGGCGCACCTTTAGGTGCGCCGTTAAGCACTTTATTTTTGTCATCACGAGCGGGCGAACAGGGACCCCCAACGAGCGCCGTTTTTGCGCTTGTTGGGGTAAGGTTCAGCCCGCGAGGGATCTGCTTCTCTGACTTTCTCAGCTTTCTCTTCAGCCGCGCCCCTTCGACCACGCCCTCGAACCACGTAAGTCAGATGATTAATTCAGCTCAGCGCCGCCCTCTTTTCTAACGCTACTTCGCTTTCGCTCCGAAGGTCAATCCCAAGCCCGTCGTGAGCAGCACATCGTTGTTCTTTTTCCCCGCGGACTGGCCTGCTGTTGTAGCGGTCGCCGAAATTCAAGTTCCACGTGAAGGCACGATAAAACTTGCTGGCCACTCCGAAGTCGAAGACCCCGCGATAGCCTCCGCCATCGTTCAAGTAGGGGAAGAAATAAAAGTCCTGATTCACCGTAGTATTGGCCGTGAACTTGTGCATGAATTCGTCGCCAATGGTCGCATTCATCAGGTTATTGGTTATGGGGGTCGAGTAGTGCTCATAGGTGTAACCGAAACCACCCAGCAGATCGAGCGTCGTCAACGGGCTCGCGATCAAGTGATACCCGAGACCGCCGCTGGGACTGACGCGGACGTCGAGGTCCTGGGCATGATCGTACGATCCGGCAAACAAACCAAAGGCAAACAGTTTCTTGGTCAGGTTGTGATCGTAGCGGATGAAGCCTCCTAAGGCGTTCGCGCTGGTAGTGCTAATGCCGTTGGTATTGCTCGTCGAGTAGATAGAGGCGGCCTGGATGGTCCACTTGTCGGTCGTAGTTGGGCGCTCAGCGTTGAAGCCCAGCGCTAGGTTGGTAGTGTCGGAGTTCCCTCTCGCCAGTGCGAGACCGAAGTTGCCACCTCCATCCCAACCTTCCAGGATTCCGGGATGCAGTGACTTTTCGTAGGCGGCCTGGTCAGCCGGCGATCGCATCGTGACCACGTCCGCCATCGGAATCTGCTGCGTACCCGACGGAGTGGTCACGGCCACTTGCGAGTCTTCTGACTTCACCGGACCGGAAACTACTTGTTTGTCGGTGCGGGTTATAACCAGTGGCTGATCAGAAGAAAATTGCGCAATTGCGTCAAAATCAATCGTAATGGTGCCGGCGTGCTCGGTTTTCAGCACCAGTTTCTTGTCGCTCATGCTCACGATGCGAGCCGGTAAACCGGTCGCCATTCTTCAGCGTCACTTGTTCGGCCCATAAATCGCTAACGCAACAAAACATCAGGACAGCGAAGACACCACTTTTCAACATACCGAGAGTCTCTCTTTCTGGTGAGGTTCTGCTAGCCGCCAATTTTTGCATTGTTTGGCTGTTCGGAAAGACTAAGGGTTGAGCGGCAACTATGCAACCCATAAGCCAGTCGATTGTCCTGAGCACAGTGCGAAGTTTCCCCTACTCCTTTGGCCGAATGACAGATATTCTTTTAACGCAACACGAAGATGCAGTACTGTTAACAGCGAGGAAATTTTATGGCGCCACAACCTACAATGGAACACCGCCGTTTACTGGAAGTTCGGGAAAACAACATACCCTGGCGCAAGTGGGGTCCATATCTTAGCGAACGGCAGTGGGGAACTGTCCGCGAGGATTACAGCCAGGATGGTAATGCCTGGGACTACTTCACCCACGACCAGGCCAGGTCGCGCGCCTATCACTGGGGTGAGGACGGCCTTGCCGGAATCAGCGACGACAAGCAGTTGCTGTGCTTCAGCGTAGCCCTGTGGAATGGCAAAGACCCGATCCTCAAAGAGCGTATGTTCGGCTTGACGAACAGCGAGGCCAATCACGGCGAAGACGTTAAGGAATACTACTTTTATCTCGACAGCACGCCCACGCACTCGTACATGAAGTACTTGTACAAGTATCCGCAAGCAGAATACCCCTACAGCGACCTCATCGAGACCAACAAGCGGCGCACCCGTAACGATATGGAGTACGAGCTGCTGGATACAGGTGTCTTCAACGAAGACCGCTACTTCGATGTCTTTGTGGAATATGCCAAGCAGTCTCCAGAAGACCTTCTCATCCAGATCAGCGTGAGTAATCGCGGACCTGAGCCAGCTACCCTGCATGTGTTGCCGACCCTGTGGTTTCGCAACACCTGGACATGGTGGCCAGGTACACCCAAGCCCTCGCTGAACCAGGTCTCTGGCCAGAAAGGCGCACAGGCCGTTGCGGCCACGCACGCCGATCTCGGGGAGCGGTACCTGTATTGCGAAGGGGATATCCCGCTGCTGTTCACGGAAAATGAGACCAACAACGAGCGCCTCTTCGGCACGGCCAACCCCACTCCCTACGTGAAGGATGGCATCAACAGCTACGTGGTCCAGGGAAATCATGGCGCCGTCAACCCCGGAAAGACCGGAACTAAGTCTGCGGCGCACTACCAGTTGAATGTCGGCGCGGGAAAGACCGTCATCATCCGTCTGCGGCTAAGCGACCTGGCACCCGCGGCCATGGGCGATCCCTTCAAGAGTTTTTCTAAGATCATGCAGACCCGTCAGGGCGAGGCAGACGAGTTCTATGAAGCTATCACTCCGAAGAGTGTAGACAAGGATCGGGCGCTCGTCATGCGCCAGGCGCTGGCCGGCATGCTCTGGACCAAGCAGTATTTCTTCTTCGACGTGGACAAATGGCTGGAAGAACACGGCGTCAATCCGATGAAGCCAGGCGGACGCTTCATGCGGAACCGCGAATGGTTCCACATGATCAATCAGCATGTGATCTCGATGCCCGACAAGTGGGAGTATCCCTGGTATGCCGCGTGGGACCTGGCGTTCCACACCATCGCGCTCTCCACGGTCGATCCTGATTTTGCCAAAGGACAGCTCGACTTGATGCTGCAGGAGTTTTTTATCCATCCGACCGGCCAGATCCCGGCTTACGAGTGGAACTTCAGTGACGTCAATCCGCCGGTGCACGCTTGGGCGACCATCTTCTTGTACCGCACGGAGCAGGCCTTTACCGGAAAAGGTGATATCGAATTTCTCAAGCGCTCGTTTGCCAAGCTGATGCTGAACTTCAGTTGGTGGGTAAACCGCAAAGACCGCTTTGGCAAGAACCTGTTTGAGGGTGGCTTCCTCGGACTGGACAACATCGGCGTCTTCGACCGCAGCGCGCCGCTGCCGACCGGTGGCAGCCTGGAGCAGGCTGACGGCACCGCGTGGGTGTCCGTGTTCGCTCAGAACATGGCAGAGATCGCCGTGGAGTTGGCGGCCCACGATCCCTTTTACGAAGACATGGCCCTGAAGTTTACTGAGCATTTCATTTGGATCGCGGTCGCCATGAATCAGACGGGCCCTGAAGGCATGTGGGACGAGGAGGATGGTTTCTACTACGATGTCTTGCGGCTCCCGGATGGTAGCGCCAGGCGGCTCAAGGTCCGCTCCATGGTGGGGTTGCTGCCCTTGTGTGCCACCACTGTGATCGAGCCGTGGCAGCGCGAACGTGTCCCGCGAGCGGGGAAGATCCTGCAAGAACGCTGGGACCGCATGCCCGAGTTGCGCCAAAGCATCCATGTGACCGGGCCGGGCCATCGCGGGTACGCCGACCGTGGCATTGCTGCGCTGGTGAACGAGGACCGGTTGCGCCGGATTCTGACTCGCATGCTCGACGAGAACGAATTCCTCAGCCCTTATGGCATTCGGGCGCTTTCGCGCTATCATCAGGACCATCCCTTTATCGTCCAAGTGGAAGGCCAGGAATACCGCGTGAACTATCTTCCGGCGGAATCGGACACCGGCATGTTTGGCGGTAATTCCAACTGGCGGGGTCCCATCTGGATGCCGGTTAACGCACTCCTGATCCGTGCTCTGATGTCGTTCTACCTTTATTACGGTGACAACTTCAAGATCGAGTGTCCGACCGGCTCAGGCAAGTTGATGAACTTGTTCGAGGTAGCCCACGAGATAGCCAATCGGCTGGAAGGGATTTTCCTCCGAGACCAGTCCGGCAGACGACCGGTATACGGAGGTACGGAGAAGTTCCAGACCGATCCGCAATGGAAGGATTACATCCTGTTCTATGAGTACTTCCACGGCGATAACGGAGCGGGCCTCGGAGCCAGCCATCAGACTGGATGGACTGGCGTGGTCGCAAAGCTGATTGAGCTCTTTGGTCGCCTCGATGCCCAACAGGTTCTAGATGCGGGCAAAGCAGGTGCGTTTGCGAAGAGCGCGCCGTAATGACCGAGTTGAACTGACCAGCAGGGACCCTGAGACGAACACCTTATTCATTTGTCATCCTGAGCGACGAGTCCGGTCGCCGTGGCGACCGGACAAGAAGTGAGGACCCCTATAACTGAAAGGACTTACAGTCTGGCAGCCTGCTATCGCAACAAGTTTGATATTACTGATGACATGGGGGTCCTTCGACTCCTCGCTTCGCTCGTCGCTCGGGATGACAACCGCCTTAGGCACGCCCTAACATCGCCGGCTCTCGACCACCCCTACGTGCTTTCCGCCGCCACCGCCTGCCGAGTCTCAATTTTTGCTTCACGCAGATACTTGGCCGCTTCTTCGGGAGGCGTTGGGTTTTGGTAGAATCCGGTTCCCCACTCGAAGCCTGCCGTCTTGGTGAGCCGCGGCATGAATTCGACGTGCCAATGATAATGGTCCATGGCCGCTTCCTGCACCGGGGCGGTGTGAATCACCAGATTATAGGCTGGATTGTCGAGTACCTGATCGGCGCGGACCAGCAGGTTCTTCAAGGCCCTCGCCAGTCCCTCATAAACCTGGGATGACGAATTCTCAAACGCTGACTCGTGCCGCTTGGGCAGGATCCACGTTTCGAATGGAAAGCGGGGTGCATAAGGAGCCACGGTCAGGAAGCCGTGGTCGTCGGCAACCACGCGCACGCCCGACTCGGTTTCCTGGCGGACGATGTCGCAGAATACACAGCGCTCTTTGTAAATGTAATATTGCTTCGAGCCTTCCAGTTCCTCGACGACGTGCTTGGGAACGATGGGCAGTGCGATGAGCTGGCCGTGGGAATGCTCTAACGTTGCGCCCGCCGCCAATCCGTGATTCTTGAAGATCAGGATGTATTTGAAACGCCGGTCCTTCTTCAGGTCGACGATGCGGTCCCGGTACGCCCATAAGACATCTTCAATCCGCTTTTCCGGAATGCTGGCCAGGGTGGCGCTATGTTCGGGTGTTTCGATGACCACCTCGTGCGCTCCGATGCCGTTCATCTTGTCGAACATGCCTTCAGCCTGGCGGTTCAGGCTTCCCTCGATTCCCAGCGCCGGAAACTTATTGGGCACTACGCGCACCGTCCAATCCGATGTGTCGCGCGCAGCACCGCTTGGCCGATACGCCAGTACCTCGGCTGGAGTCTTGCTTTCATTGCCATAGCAGAACGGGCAAAAGCCGCCCTTCATTTTCACCGGCTCTCGGGTGAAGTCGGTGGGCCGTTTGGCGCGATCGGTCGAAATGATTACCCATCTACCTATGATTGGATCTTTGCGTAACTCAGGCACGGCAAACCTCGGTCAAACAACCTTTCATCTTACGCCATGATAAGCGGCGCGCAAGGCAGTGTGTAGTTCCCCGGAGAAGCGAATCGCAAGCGCGGCCCATGTACGCCACGGTACGGGTAGTGCGAGCCTTCAGGCCCGCGTCCAAGGGGCAGAAAAGAAAATCGCTTCAGCAGCTGAGGTCGACGACCTCAGCTGCTGAAGCGGAAGTACGGTCGTCTTAAACGCGGGCCTGAAGGCCCGCACTACCCAGTTCCTTAGCTGCGCCGCTCTTTGCCCACGACCATGATGCATTCTTCCAGCACATCCATCGCGATGTCGGCTTGCTCGCTGGTCACGACAAGCGGAGGCGCGACGCGGATGCTGTTCGGCCCGCATCCCAGCAGCAGGACGCCACGCTCGAAGGCCAACTCGACGATGCGATCGCGTTCGGCGCCGCCTTGCGTCTTGGCTTTCTTATCGGTGACAATCTCGACTCCAATCATCAAGCCGCGTCCGCGTACGTCGCCCACCAGATCCAGCCGCTGCGGCCAATCGGCAATGCGTTTCATGATGTGGTTTCCCACGACCTCTGCATTTTTGATGGCCTCACGCTCGAGCACATCCATGGTCGCCAGTGCAGCTGCAATCGACACCGGATTCCCGCCGAAAGTCGAAGCGTGCGAACCTGGCACCCAGTCCATAATTTCAGCCTTTGACATCATGATGCCCAGCGGCATTCCGCTCGCGATTCCCTTGGCGCTACAGAAGATGTCAGGTTCTACTCCGGTATGTTGGATGGCCCACCATTTTCCAGTGCGGCCCGCGCCAGATTGCACTTCGTCCGCCACCAACAGAATGCCATGGCGGTCACAGATCCGGCGGAGTTCCTGCATGAATACCGTGGGCGCGACAACATAGCCTCCCTCACCCTGAATCGGCTCGACAAAAATCGCCGCCACTTCCTCGGGGGGTAGCGTCGTCTTAAACAATTTGTCTTCGATGAAGCGCGCGCAGCCTAGCGCGAACGCCTCCGCTTCCTGGCTACCGCCCACGCATCCGTGATACACATCGGGATAGCGCACGTGGGTCACGCCCGGCACCAGGGGCGAGAAGCGGCGCTTCTGTTGCGGCTTCGAAGCCGTCAGCGACAGAGCGCCCATGGTGCGCCCATGAAAAGCGCCGTAGAACGCAATGATGTTCTGCCGCTTGGTGTGATAGCGCGCCAGCTTCAGCGCAGCTTCGATGGCCTCTGCTCCCGAGTTGCCGTAGTAAATCTTGTGCGGCCCTTTCATGGGCGCGACCTTCGAGAGGCGCTCTGCGAGCGTCACCATGCTCTCGTAGTAGAAGTCAGTGCCCGACATGTGAATCAATTCGGCAGCCTGCTTCTGAATGGCCGCCACAACTTCTGGATGGCAATGGCCCGTGGAGGTCACAGCAATGCCGGCGGAAAAATCAAGGAACTGGTTGCCGTCAACGTCCTCAACGATGACGCCACGCCCGCGTTTGGCCACCATGGGATAGGAACGAGTGTAGGACGGCGAAACGTAACGCTGATCGCCTTCCAGAACGCGCCGGGCATTGGGGCCGGGCAGAGCGGTCTTGAGGTTTGGACCCGCAACTTGAGTGAGAGTGGTGGTGGTCATGATGTTTCTCCTTCGAATGGCTTGCGGCACGAGTTGATGCCGGAGCTTCTGTCAGCCCGCGGGTGCAGTCTGGTTTAACTGGAACGTCGCGGGACGTCGACGGAAAGAAGGGAAACCAGCTAGTCGCCGGAGAAAAGGTTGGGACGGGCCATGCAGGGAGACAACTTCGACTTTGCACGGCTGTAGAGCCGGGGTCCCCAACAAGTCCCGTCTTGGGACTTTGTGAGGTGGGAGATCGGCCCGTGACCAGGGACCGTGCATGCCAACGCCACACACCGCATGTAAGGTGCCGCCGGAGACGTTCGGCTTGTTCGAGCGACTGGTCAATGCGATACTCCTATGCCAATTATAGGCGCTTCCAGACTCTGGCGTAACCCCCAAAAGCGCCTCTCCGGAGCACCGCTGGCGCCCTGCCCCGTTGAGTTGGTTCCAGCCCTCCGAGACAGCTTTTAGTCATCTACTACCGTCGATAGTACTATGGCTCTGGAGGGCCCCTTTCCCCCCTGGACCGTACGCATCTAATAGAAGGCCAACCAACGCTCTTGCGGCGTTATGAATTAGTTGAAAAGGAGCATTGACGATGTCGAAGTTAAAGAAAGTGCTTTTGTGTTTAGCTCCCCTTGTATTCTTCAGTCTGATACCCGTTCTGCTCAGTGCACAGGACAACATGAGCATGGGCGGCAAGAAGGAAATGTCCGTCACCGGTTGCCTGAAGCAAGGCAGCGACACCGGCGGATATTACATCATGGGAGAAGACGGCAAGATGTATGAACTGATGGGTTCTGGTCTAGCCGCCCACGTCAATCACAAGGTGGCAGTAACTGGCCACGAGGTAAAGCTCTCGCACGCGCAAGAAGAGAAGAAGGAGGCGAGCGAGAAAACGGAGGCCGGCAGCAGTTCCTATGTGGACATGAAGGTCACCAACTTGAAAATGGTGAGCGAGAGCTGCCAATGAACCCGATCTAAGCGAATTGCCCGATCTAGCGAAGCGACGAACGAGCACAGTTCCGCGATGGATACTGTGCTCGTAGCGTTTGCGACCTACGGCAAGGTCATGGCCTACCCGAAGTGTCATGATGTCGCGATACTAGGAAGCACTCGCTCATATGCGTCCGCGATCGCTCCGCGAGCCGCTGCGATCGACACCGCCATAATCGCAACGCAAGTCGCCGATGCCACGCCAGGAATCTTATTTCAGCAAGAACCGTCGAAGAGAACCCCGTCACCCTACTCCAATGCAAATAAAAGACTTATTGGCGCACCAGAAGGTGTCACCTCTTCAAGTCCACGACTAAGAACGTTTCAGCAGCTCTGAATCCCAGGCGCTGCGGAATTTGGCCACCCGAGTAATGGAAGTGGTTCATTTCACGCACCCAAATGCAGTTTGTATCGGCCGCAGGATCGCGAGCACCCATAACGAGACACGGAGTAAATCATTTGATTCAAGCAACTTAACGTAATCTTCACGCCCAACTGAAGCGCCATTCAGTTTCGGCCAGCCACTTGCACTATCCATGAGCGGAGGCCGCCGGGGCCTAGGGTCTCCAGGCATAAATCATGAAAACTGCAGTTTCATATCAGGAGATCGATCTAATGAAAAAAGTAATGTTAATTACGCTCGTGATCTTCGCCGCGGCGAGCTTCGCGATGGCGCAGATCGGTGCCTCGCCAGCGACAGACGTCCTCGGCGCTCACCTCAACTACGGCCGTGGTTGCGCAGCCTGCCATGCTCCGCACAGCGGCGCATACGGCAACGGCGCAGCCAAGACCGCCGACCCCACCTCGGGCAACGTCGCCCTGTGGGGCCAGGATGTGGCTCGCTGGTCGGCCAAACCCTCACCTTCGGCGGGACGGGTCCGGGCACTGGTTACTCGGAGACCCTGCCTGGACCTACCGCTACCACGCCTGACCTCAACATCACCCTGTGCCTGAGCTGCCATGACGGCAACCTCGCCAAGGGCGCCATGATGAAGAACGCGGTCTATGAGACCCTGCCCTCGACCTACGGCACCTACAACACGATTCCGACCCTGCTCGGAAACGACGGCACCACCACCGGCAACTACCTCAACGATCACCCGGTGGGCCTGAATGCTGCGATCGGTTGCGGCGGCCAGTACAACTGGGACTGCACCATCGTCAACGGCGCCATCACCTATCCGTCGGGAACGAAGATGTATCAGTTCGTGCAGAACTACGGCTTCTTCGTGAGCCCCGGCAACTACAACGGCACCCCGGTGGTCACCTGCACCACCTGCCACAATCAGCACCTGATGAACGTAGTGAAGGTCACGACGGGTTCGAAGTCGGGTCTGCCTTCCGGCTACTACGCAGACCATGTTCTTCGTCCGCGCACCCTACAACCCGGGCAGCGGCACCGCTGGCTCCAACCAGACGGCGCAGTTCTGCCGCGAGTGCCACGGTGGCGAAGCCAACGAAATGAACAATGGCACGGCTGGAACCACCTTCTAGTCGTTGTCAAACCTTGGGGAGAGAGCAACTCTCTCCCCAGTTTTCAGTTTCTTGGGGTGAGGAAATGAAGTACAAGCTAACAATCTGCGCACTGATTCTCCTGGCGGTAGCCGCCTCCTCCGCACAAGTCGCCTCCCACGCACCCACGGCAGTCTCGCAGTCAGCCAGGCCAGGCGCTCCGGCGCCGGCAATGGTGATAACGGGCAAGCCGGTCGCTCGGGTCAACGGGGCAGTGCTCACCGACCGCGACCTGCAGCGCGAGATGTTCGCCATCTTCCCTTATGCCCGGCAGCACAATGGCAGCGTTCCGCAGGAGATGGAGCCGCAAATTCGCCAGGGCGCGATGCAGATGATCATCTTTGAGGAGCTGCTCTACCAGGAGGCGCAACGGCGCAAGATCACAATCTCCCCCGAGCGCCTGAACCGCGCCGAAGCGGATTTCCGCAAGCAGTTTTCCACGCCGGCGGAATACAACAATTTTCTGCAAGCTGAGTTTCACGGGTCGCAGCAGGCGGTGAACGAGAAGATCCGGCGCTCGCTGATGATTGAAGCCCTGCTGAAGAGCGACGTGGACAACAAGTCTAAAGTTACCGTCGCCGAAGCCAAAGCCTACTACGACAAGAATCCGGCGAGCTTCCAGTATCCGGAGGCATTCGCCATCCAGACCATCTCGATTCTTCCTCCTGAGAAGGCCACACCGGCGCAGTTGAAAGAAGCCCGCAAGAAGGCTGAAGACGCGTTGAAGCAGGCCAAGGCGACCAAGACTTACGAGGAGTTCGGGATCCTGGCGGAGAAGATCTCCGAGGACGATTACCGGGTGATGATGGGCGACCACCACAAAGTGGACCGGGCCAAGCTTCCGCCCGACATGGTGAAGGCACTGCTGGCCATGCAGACCGGCCAAATCACCGATCTTATCCAGATTGAAAACGCCTACACCATCGTGCGGCTGAACCAGCATATTCCCGCGGGCAAGATCAAGTTTGAGGACGTACAAGCGCAGTTGATCAAGCAACTGCAAGACCAGGAAGACCAACGAGGTGCGCGCCGCGCTGGACAAGAAGCTGCGGCAAAACGCCAAGGTGGAAGTGCTGTAGAGGTTGATGCCGTGCGGAGGAGCATTTGCAATGCGTGGTTCAGGTTAGCCGGGGCCCTCCTTCTTGCCCTCCCCGCCGCCGCGCAGATCCAGATTGGCGACAACTCAACATGAACCTGAACGGCGTCGTCGGCGTCGGCTATAACGACGTCTGGGGCAGTGACATTAGCTCGAGCCACTCCGCGAATTTCAACGGCAACGGAACCCTATCCGGTTTCTATTACAATCCCAACTTTGTCAACTTCAACCTTTCGCCCTACTACAACCAGTCGTCGCAGAATTCCGAGTCGCGTTCGCTCTTTAACAGCACCGGCTTCGAGTTCAACAGCGGCATCTTCGGGGGCAGTCATTTCCCCGGATCGATCACCTATGCCAAGTCCTGGGACAGCGAGGGGAATTTCGGAATTCCTGGCGTGCCTAACTACACCACCCGCGGCGACGGCCAGGGATTCGGCATCGGCTGGGGAGCGTTCCTGCCAGGCTTGCCGAGCTTGAGTGCGAACTTCAACACCGGCAGCAGCGAATACAGCGTCCTGGGCGCCGACCAGAATGGCAGCAACGACTACAAGAACTTCAACCTGCGGTCGAATTATTCGATTGCTGGTTTCAACCTGAACGCGGGCTACAACATCGGAAACTTCCAATGCTGAGATTCCCCTGGTTTTTGGAAACGACACGATTGAAAGTGTCAATTCGAATAACGACTCCTGGTTCGTCAGCGGCTCGCACATGTTGCCCATGCACGGCTCGGCATCCGCCAGTTTCTCGCGGTCCTACATCGATTCCGACTATCTCGGCTACAGCTTCAACGGCACCATCGACACGCTGAATGCAGCGGCCGGGATCCAGCCTACGCAAAAGCTCAGTCTCTCGGTTGCCATGGGCTACACCGACAATCTCGCGGGCTCGCTTTACCAGTCGATCATTCCCGGAAGCAGCTCGGCATCGCAGGGCACAACCGGAGCGCAGGCGCAATCCAGCGGAACCACCGAGACAGCAACAGACCGGTGGAGTGTTTCAGCAGACCGAGCAATCGTCGAACGCTCTTTACATCTCCGGCTATGGCGCATATGCCCTGGCGCCTAACCTGCAACTGAATTTTCAAGCCCAGCGCCGCGAGCAGACCTTCCTGGGAAAGACTTATGGCGCCAATACGTACGGAGCCGGGGTTGTCTATACGCGACCGTTGCTGGGTGGATCGATCAACGCCGCGGTAAACTTTGCCGACAATACTTCCGATAATTCAATTGGCAACGCGCTCAGCTTCTCCACGAACCTCGGCTACAACCGGACCTTCGCCGACTGGACGGTGAGCGGAGACGTCAGCTTATGCGCAAAACGTGCAGACCTTCCTGCTGACTTACATGAACTCGTTTTACATCTACTCGGGGAACGTGCGGCACCGCTTCGGGCGGATCGTCTGGACGGCGAGCGCGGCAGGGTCGCACAGCGCGATTGTCAACCAGCCGAATACAGGCAACGGCGGCCAAAGCTATTCGACCAGCCTGGGAGCTCGCCGGCTTACGCTGGCCGCCAGTTATGCCAAGACGAATGGCTACGGATTGCTGAGTGGGAACGGGATAACTCTGCCACCCAATCTGCCGCCGGGGGTGATACCGCCGGAATGGCTGCTGCTCTACGGTGGCTCTGGTTATTCATTTTCGGTGGGAACCACGCCGGTAAGGCGTCTGTCTGTGAGCGCCAGCTTCTCCCGGGCCGACAGCAACACCGTCAACGGTTTGATATTCTCGGCTAATCACAACGAACAGGTTTTCACCAACGGGAACTACCAGTTCAGGAAGCTCACCTTCACTGGCGGATACGGACGGCTGGTGCAGGGATTCAGTGCCTCCGGCGTGCCGGCGAGTAACGTCAACTCGATATACTTTGGAGTATCGCGCTACTTCAACTTTTTCTGATGGGTCGTGTCCGGCTTTGCTGTGGAAGGCACTCCAGATCGCAATCGTCACCTTGGTGCTGCTGGCATCCGGGGCAGTAGCGGCTGCCGCGTCTAAAGAGAAAAAACAACAGGTCACACCGCAGCCGACTCCGCCTGAAATGCAGCTGCTGGGCGGCCGCAAGCTGGCCTACGAGCGCAGCTTCCACTCCGCGCGTGAAGTGCAACCCAAGCGGCCCTTCTGGAAGAAGGTGCTCGACTTCGTTGCTGGCGAGCCGGAATTCCATAGCCTGGTCCGTCCTTACAGCATCGCCACCGATTCCCGCGGGCGCATCATCGTGACCGACCCCGGCGCCTATGGGGTCCACATCTTCGACTTCCAGCAACAGAAGTACAAGTTCCTGTCGCGCGTCGACAAGGGCAAAGATCCCATGCTGACGCCGCAGTGCGTCGCCGTCGATGCCCAGGACAACATCTACGTGACCGATTCGGAGGCGGGCAAGGTGTTCGTCTTCAACTCTGACGGCAAGTTTCAGCGGGCGATTGGCAGCCTGAAGGGCGGCGAAGGATTCTTCAAGCGTCCCACGGGAATTGCGGTGGATTCGGCGGCACAGCGGATCTACGTGACCGACACCCTGCGCAACAAGATCTTCGTCACCGACATGCAGGGCAATGTGCTGCAGACGATCGGGAGCAATGGCGACGGCAAAGGCGAGTTCAACTATCCCACCGAGCTGCGGCTGCACGGCGACAACCTGGTTGTGGTGGACGCGATGAACTTCCGCGTGCAGGTGCTGGACCGCTCCGGACAGTTCCAGTACGCGATTGGGCAGCTCGGCGATCAGTCGGGCACCATGTTCCGTCCCAAGGGCGTGGGGTTTGACTCGGAAGGCGATCTCTACGTGGTGGATGGGCTGTGGGGCGTGGTGCAGGTGTTCGACCGCGAAGGCGAACTGCTATACACCTTCGGCGAGCGCGGCACCGGGCTGGGAGAATTCCAGCTGCCGGCGGGGCTGTTCATCGATCGCGACGATCGCATTTTCGTGGTCGATTCCTTCAACCGGCGCGTGCAGGTCTTCCATTATTACGGATTGGCGAAGCCGGCCAAGGGAGGCTCCCAGTGAGGCGCGCATTGCTGCTCGCGTTCCTGTTGGCCGGAGATTCCCCTGCTGGCGCAAATCACCGGCGATGTGATCGGCACCCATGATCTCTCGCCCGGCAGCAAGTCGCCGATCACCGGCGCGCGCCCGGGATCGTGTTCCTACTGCCACGCTCCGCACTCCGGATTGGCGACCGGCATGTCGCTGTGGAACCAGACACAGACCAAGGCGACCTATCAGGTCTATAACAGCACTACCTATCATCAGAAAGGCCAGCAGCCGGTGCTCGGCTCCGACAGCAATCTTGTGCTTGAGCTGCCATGACGGCACCGTCGCTGTGGGCAACACGATCGTTTCCGGACAGATCACGATGACTGGCTCCATGAACGCCCAGGATGTGCTGGGGACGAACCTGCAGAGCTCGCATCCGTTCAGCTTGCAGTTGCCCATCAAGGACACGATTGACTCTGATTGCGTCGTTGGTTGCACAGGGCAAGACCGGCGATCCGCTCCAGAAGGTGAAGCTGATCAACGGGAACATCGAGTGCACGTCCTGCCACAACGCCCACGTGCAGGCCATCGACACGCTGTCGCAGACCTTTCTGGTGCGTGACAGCTCGAAGGCGCAGATGTGCCTAGCCTGCCACGATCCGAACCGGACGATTACGAATCAGGTCAACCCGCTCGCCGGATGGGATACGAGCGCGCACAATCTGGCAACGAACAAAGTGGCGCTGGCGGCGAACCTGGGGAGCTATGGCACGGTCGCGGGCAATGCTTGCATCTCCTGCCACACGCCGCACAATGCGCTGGGGCCGGCTCGATTGCTGCATGGGCCGAATGAGCAGGACTGCGCCGGCTGTCACAACGGCGGCACCAACCTGACTCCGGCCATTCCGAATGTCTTTGCCGAGTTCGCCAAGACCGGGCATCCGTTTCCCGCGGGACAAAATACCCACGATGCGGCCGAAGGCGTGCTGCTGAACAATAATCGGCACGCCACCTGCGCCGATTGCCACAATGGACACGGATCGCAGCAGGTGGCGACCTTCCCGCCGCCTCCGGCCATACGCGTTTCGCAGAGCGGAGTGGCCGGCATCAGCGCGTCCGACGGCACCACAATTGTGAATCCGTCGGTTAATCAATATGAGAATTGCCTGCGCTGTCACGGCAACAGCACCGGCAAAGTTTCCAATCCGGTTTTCGGATATCTGCCGCTGCGAGCAGTTTCGCCGAACGATCCGCTGAACGTGATCCCGCAATTCAGCGCTACCGCAACTTCGAGCCATCCGGTGACGCACGTGCGCAGCAGTCCATTGCCGCAGCCCAGCTTGCTGCAGATTATGTTGGATGAAAATGGCGGCACGACGCATGGCCGCGCCATGGGCACTCAGATCTTCTGCACCGATTGCCACAATAGCGACGACAACCGGGAATTTGGTGGAGCGGGCGCCAGCGGTCCGCACGGATCGACCCACACCCACATCCTGGAGAGGGACTACGAATTCAGCCAGGCGCCAGCACCCGGTCAGTTGATCACGAACCTGTTCCCGAATCCTGACCTGAGCTTCAAGGGTCCGTACGCGATGTGCGGCAAGTGCCACGACCTTAACAATGTCGTCTCCAATGCCAGCTGGAATCATCACGGCGACCACATCAACACCGGCTTCTCCTGCTCGGTTTGCCACACCGCTCATGGCATGGGCGCAAGAAGCGGAACCATCTCCGGCGAGCGCCTGGTGAACTTCGACATCAATGTGGTCGCTCCGAATGCCGGCACGCCGGTCTCCTATAGCCGCGCCACGAATACTTGCACATTGGTGTGCCACAATGTGGCACATAACCAGGACGGCACCATTACGCAATCCAGCCTGAAGAATAACGGGGCCGCTCCCAAGAAGCGGTAAGCCGGCCGCTAATGCTCCTTCACACCTGCGGTGCCGGAGTGGAATAGCAAGCCTGGATCTGAGCGCTTGGCACTCGACTATGTTGAGTGCCAATCTTGACATGGACCGCCTTGCTTCCTAGAATAAGAGTGCGGAATTGTGGCCTGCTTTAGCTGTAAATAATTGCAAAAGCAAAGGTTAGCTTTTGCCAGGGCTTATCCATGGAAGCGCCGGCAAACATCGGACGACGGGAACGCGAAATCCTGACCGCGATCGTGGAGTCTTACATCTCCACGGGCGAGCCGGTGGGCTCGCGCACGTTGGCTCGCGGCAATCCCGAGAATCTCAGCGCGGCTTCGATTCGCAACGTAATGGCCGATCTCTCCGAGGCTGGCTTTCTGGAGCAGCCGCATACCTCGGCTGGGCGTATTCCCACGACCAAAGCCTATCGCTTCTATGTGAAGCAATTGACCGGAGAAGCGCGACTGTCGCCCGCTGACGAGACTTTGATCACCGGAACCCTGCAAGGTTTGCAGGATGTGCCGGAATTCATGGAGCGCACTTCGCACGTTCTATCGCTAGTCTCCCACAGCGTGGGCGTTACAGTCAGCTCGGCGCCCGGGCAGCACAACGCACTAGAGCATGTGTACTTCCAGCGGATGGCCGACAAGAAGGTGTTGGCCGTCGTGGTCGTGCGCAACGGCCTCGTGCGCGACCGCGTCTTGCGGCTGAGCCAGGACTTGTCGGTGGCCGATCTGGAAGCGGCCGCAGCTTACATCAATCAGAACTTCCGGGGCTGGGAGATGGAGTCGCTGCGCAACGAGATCAGCAAGCGCGTTCAGCAGGAGCGCAGCGAATACGATCGCCTGATGCGGTCGGTGGAGCAGCTCTACGCGCAAGGTGCGCTGGCTACCGACGCCGCCGCCCAGGCGGTGTACGTGGAAGGCACCTCGAACCTGGTGATTACCGAGCAGGACCAGGAGCGCTTGCGCCAGTTGCTGGCCACGCTCGAGGAGAAGCAGCGCATCGTGGACTTGCTGTCGGCCTACCTTGACGTCCGCCAGGAGGCGGTGCGCGTAGTTGTGGGTCTGGAGGACGCCATGCCGCATCTAAGTAACTTCGTACTAATTGGAATGCCAGCGCGTGTAGGGGACGAGGTCATGGGTTCGCTGGCCGTGATTGGCCCGACCCGTATGGATTATGAGCACACCATGACCGCGGTGTCGTACATCGCGCGGCTCTTCGACCGACTTTGGAACGAATCGACATAGAAACAATTATGCAAGCAAAGAAACACAATGGACGCCCCGCTGAGGCGGAGTTGAATCTGGACCACGAACTTCCGCCGGCGGAAGAGAGTAACGCGTCACAGGCAGATCCTGCAGCCAGCGGAACACTCGCGCCAGCAGAAGACCTGGAAGCGGAGCTAGAGCGCGTTCGCAGCGAACGAGCAGCCTATCTCGATCGCGCGGCGCGCATTCAGGCCGAGTTTGAAAACTTTCGCAAGCGCAGCGACAAACAGCAGCAGGAGTACAGGGATTACGCGCTCGTCGGTGCAATGACCACACTGCTTCCTATTCTCGACAGCCTGGATCGCGCGTTACAGACGAAGGCGGCATCGCTGGAAGATTTTCACGCGGGTATCGAGCTTATCGACAAGCAATTTCATGACGCGCTGGCGAAATTGGGAGTGCAGCCGGTGCCCGCACAGGGCGAGCCGTTCGATCCTAATTTGCACCAGGCGGTCCAGATGGTGGACACCGACGAAGTTGAAGACAACCACGTTCTCGATGAGTTGCAGCGCGGCTACAAGCTGAAGGACCGGCTGCTGCGTCCGGCAATGGTGCGCGTGGCCCGCCACCCCAAAACCGGGTAGAGCAGGCCTTGAGACCTGCGTCCCGCGCAGTCATAGAATTCTGGGGCTTCAGAGTCAGCGTTGGAACTCGAATTGAAAGTCTGTGGTTGAACGAACAGGCGTAACGCCGCTGCAGATCGAGCCCCCGAAGAGCGAAAAAAGCTTAGCCCAGCGCTTCAGCGCTGGGTAGAGTAGAAAAATATTATTGAGTCCCGTAGGGACGACAGAGTTCTCAGCAGACTCTTGAGCCCCTGCGGTAAAGGTAAAACATTCTGGCTACCAACGTTAAACGCGATTACTACGAAGTGCTGGGCGTCAGCCGCACGGCCAGCGACCAGGAAATCAAAAGCGCCTACCGCAAGCTCGCGCTGCAACACCATCCTGACCGCAATCCGGATGATCCGCACTCTGAAGAGCGCTTCAAGGAATGCAGTGAGGCCTATGCGATTCTCGCCGACAGCGAAAAGCGAGCGCGCTATGACCGCTTTGGCCACGCGGGAGTTTCCAGCGGCCCAGGCGGGAACGGTGGATTCGACACCACCGTGTTCACCGATTTCCACGACATCTTCGGCGACCTCTTCAATTTTGGCGATATCTTCGGCGGCCAAGGCGGACGCACCCGTTCGCGCGCACAGCGCGGCGCTGACCTGCGCGAAGATCTTACCCTTGAGTTTGAGGAAGCCGTGTTTGGCGTCACCAAGCAAGTGCAGGTGCGGCGGCTGGAGGAGTGCGACCAATGCAAAGGAAGCGGGGCGGCTCCAGGCAAGGCGCCCATCACCTGCACCACCTGCGGTGGGCGCGGGCAAGTGCGTTATCAGCAGGGCTTCTTTTCCATATCGCGCACCTGTGGCACCTGCCAGGGCTCGGGCAAACTGATCGTCGATCCCTGTTCCCAATGCCGAGGGCAAGGCCGCGTCACGCGCCAGCGCACGGTCACGGTGAAAGTTCCCGCCGGTGTCGAGGAAGGCGCTCGCATGCTGTACTCGGGCGAGGGTGAGGCTGGCCTCTATGGCGGACCTTCCGGGGATCTCTACGTCGTGCTGCACGCCAAGGAGCATGCCTTCTTCGAGCGTGAAGGCAAGCACCTGTATTGCGCGGTCCCCATCTCATTCGCGCAGGCGGCGCTAGGCACGGAGATTACTGTGCCTACGCTTGATGGCGAACATGTCATAAAAATTCCCGAAGGCACACAGACGGGGACCGTGTTCAGGATCAAGAACAAAGGTGTGCCTGTGCTCAATGGACACGGACGCGGCGATTTGCACGTCGAAGTGAAAGTGCAAACGCCGGCGAAACTCAGCAAGCGGCAACGCGAACTGTTGCAGGAACTGCAGAGCACGACCTCGGTGGAGAACAAGCCCGTCAGCCGCTCGCTGCTGAACAAGATGAAGGACATCTTTCAGTAGCGAGGGAACGTGAACTCAATTTAAGGTGTGACATGAACTGGCGTGATCGAATCACCATTGACCCGGCGATCCACCATGGTGATCCGTGCATCAAGGGCACGCGTGTTCCGGTGAGCGTCATTACCGCTAGCATTGCCGATGGTGATACTCCAGAACAACTGCTCGCCGCCTATCCGCAACTTACGGTCGACGACATTCGGGCCGCCCTCAAGTTCGCAGCCGAAGCGGTAAACAACGCCGACTTCTTTCCCCTTCATCCCGCTGTCTGACATTGAGCGTACGAGTCAAGGTCGACGAGGATGTGCCTCAGCAGATAGCTGAACTGCTTTCTGGCCGGGGAAATGAAGGCACCACGGTGGTCAGGCAGGGGTGGCAAGGGCTTCCCGATAAGATTCTCTGGGAACGAATTCAAGCCGAAGGGCGATGGTTGATCGCTGATGATACGGGCTTTGCCGACCTTCGTTTATCCTACTGCGCCCTCAGGAGGAGAGCCGCCGCACCTATCTGGACCTTGTCGAAGCTGGTCTCGACCGTCTGGACCTCGATACTTGCGTGGCGCAGTTATAGTAGTTACGCATCGCGGACTTCGCATCCGACGGCCTGCCAACAGATGAATAAGCCACAAGTCGAAAGATAGACATTCCTTGGACAAAGCCCTCCGCATCTACGCGTGGTTTCTGCTGGTGGTAACCGCATTGCCAGCAGCCGCGCGCCTCGCCAGGCCGCGTGAACTGGCGCGAATTGTGCTGCTGCGCTATCAGGATCCTAAGCGGCGCAAACGGGCCCGCATCGGCGGGCTTATTTACTTGGGATTGTCGCTGCTTGCCATTCCCTTTCTGCTGCGCGCCCAGATGCGACAGGAGCGCTGGCTGGTAATGGCCGTCCTGGTCGGTATGGTCTCGGCGCTGGAGTTCCTGCTGAACAGCCGGCTTTTCAGCGAAGAGGACCTGGCCCGCGAGAACCGTGTGTTCGGCGGCGTTTATGCTTCCATGGCCATTGCTACCATTCTGTTGCTGATGACGCGATGACGCGACGCCGCTGGATTGCCGATGAGTTCTCTGGCGATCGCGCTGCCTTGACCGGTGCGCACGCCGCCCATTTGTCGCGCACATTGCGCGCCCGCGTGGGCCAGCAGTACGAGGTAGCATGTGACGATCAAGTACGGCGAGCCACCGTTTCAAGCGTGCAAGACGACCGCGTCGAGTTCGCCCTGGGCGAGGAAGTCACAGCCCGTGAGGTTGTACCCATCACCCTGCTGCTCGCCATCTTCAAGTTCGACCGCATGGAGTGGGCGATTGAGAAGTGCACCGAACTGAACGTCAGCACGATCGTTCCGGTGATTGCGCGCCGCACCGAGAAGCACCTTGCCGTCGCGGCGGACAAGCGCGTCGAGCGCTGGCGGCGCATCGCTCGCGAAGCGGCCGAGCAGTCACGCCGCATCGCGCCTCCAGAGATCAGCAAGCTGGTGAAGCTGAAGGAAGCGCTCGCTAAGCTCCACGACCGCAATATCCCCGCTGCGAAGCCGAGTGAAGACTTTGGTCCGGATCTAGGAACCTGCGATCATCCCAGCTGCGATTTGCGGATCGTTCTGGCAGAAATGGAACCAGAAGCCACGCTTAGCGAAGTGCTGCGCGCACCCGGCATTGTTGTGACGTCGCTTTCCCTCGCTGTTGGTCCTGAGGGTGGTTGGACGGGAGAAGAGTTGCAGAGTTTCGCAACTTCACACTGGATGGCCGCCTCTCTTGGCGACGCCATTCTCCGCGCCGAGACTGCCGCGATTTCGGCAATGGCAATAGCCAGGGCAGAGATTGGGTAAAGTGGGCCAAAAGTAGCACTTGTCTTGCGGCTGAAATTTTGAATCCGCGCCTGCAAGTTCGGCACCCAACAGTGGTAAGCTATAGGCCTCTGCAGGCTGTGTTATGTTACGCAACCAGGCATACACGTGTTCTCCCGTCGAGATTGGCGCCAGCCAAGAAACCTCGCGCTGTTGTTGTAGCCTTTAGCTGATTCTTTGCTCGCCTCTGCTGAATCAAACCGTATATCTATAAGGCTTAGGTCAAACTTTTTGGGAGATCGCTATGAAGATTGCGAATGACGTTACGGAACTGATCGGAAATACTCCTTTGGTGCGTCTCAACAAGGTCACTGCAGGCGCCAAGGCCACGGTCGTCGCCAAGCTCGAAAGTCAAAACCCAGTCGGCAGCGTAAAGGACCGCATCGGCGTCAGCATGATCAACGAGGCCGAGCGCGCGGGAAAAATCCAGCCCGGCAAGACCGTACTGATCGAGCCGACCAGCGGCAATACCGGCATTGCGTTGGCGTTCGTCGCCGCGGTGAAAGGCTATAAGTTGATCCTCACCATGCCCGACACCATGAGCATGGAGCGCCGCGTGCTGCTCAAGGCCTTTGACGCCGACATCGTGCTGACCCCTGGGATCAAGGGGATGAAGGGAGCCATTGCCAAGGCCGACGAATTACTCGCCAAAACTCCCAACGGCTACATGCTCCAGCAGTTCGACAACCCGGCGAATCCCAAGATCCACTTGGAAACCACCGGCCCGGAAATATGGAACGATACTGACGGAAAAGTAGATATCCTGATTTCGGGTGTCGGCACTGGCGGCACGCTGACCGGCGTGTGCGAGTACATCAAACCGAGAAAGCCGTCGTTCAAAGCGGTCGCGGTCGAGCCGGTGGAAAGCGCTGTACTTTCTGGCGGCCCGCCAGGTCCACACAAGATTCAAGGCCTGGGCGGTGGATTCATTCCCAGCATTCTGCGCACCGACTACATTGATGAAGTCATCCAAGTGTCGAGCGAGGATGCTTTGGCGATGGCGCGCCGCCTGCCCAGGGAAGAGGGGCTGCTGGTAGGCATCTCGTCGGGCGCGGCCGTGGTCGCGGCATTGCGAGTTGCCGCGCGTGACGAAAATGCAGGTAAGCTGATCGTCGTGGTCATTCCGTCGTTTGGCGAACGTTACCTGAGTAGCCTTCTGTTCGAGCAACTTCGCGACGAGTCGCTGGCCATGGTGGCCGAGGGCGTTTAAGAAATGTTTGCATCCATGCGTGAGGACATCGCCGCTGTCAAGGACCGCGACCCCGCGGCGAAGTCCTCGCCCGAAATCGTGCTGCTCTACTCGGGGCTGCATGCTCTGTGGGGTTTCCGCTTCCACCACTGGCTATGGATTCATGGCTGGCAATTTGCTGCCCGTGCGCTGTCGCAGGTCGCACGGCTAATCACCGGTATCGAGATCCATCCTGGCGCACAAATTGGCCGGCGCTTTTTCATCGACCACGGAATGGGCGTTGTGATTGGCGAGACCACGATTGTGGGCGATGATGTCACCCTGTACCAGGGCGTGACCCTGGGGGGTACCGGCAAGGAACACGGTAAACGGCATCCCACCATAGGCAATGGTGTCGTAATCGGTTCCGGCGCGAAAATATTGGGTAACATCACGATCGGCGAAAATAGTCGCATCGGCGCGGGCTCGGTAGTGTTGCGCGATGTGCCTGATAACTCGACCGTGGTCGGCGTGCCCGGCCACATCGTTTTCCGCGAAGGCAAGCGTGTAGTGATAACCGATCCCATGCAGATCAACGATCCTCTGTCGGAGGCGCTGTCGGCGGTGGCCAACGAAGTCAAGATACTGAAGGACGAAGTGTGCCGTTTGCAAGGGCGGCAACCGGCCCCCAGCCCGACCAATGGTACCGACAAACTGCAACAAGTAATCGAGATGGATTATCAGATTTAGGCCGCACGACTTCGGTCCGGCTCGCATGGTATCCAAGGCTAGAGCGGTTCCTCAGTGGTTGTGTCCCGGTAGAGCGGACCTTCAGGTCCGCGTCCAAGCTGACCCTACAAGGAGTAGGCTTTCAGTCCGCTGCACCGCAGCGGACTGAAAGCCTCATCGAGAGAGCAGCCTTGACGCGGCGCTTGAAGCGCCGCTCTACCCGAACTTCGCGGATACACCGATTGGGAATCTGCTTTAAGGGTTGAGGACGGCATTCGTAACCTATAAGGCACTGGACCATTGAGATCGCGATGGGCTCACGCCAACAACCGCGCCACTACGGCCTGCACATGGATCTGCGTGGTGTCTAACAATGGAATGCCGCAGGCCTCCGGCCCGTGGAGAATCAATGGCAGCTCCGTCCCGCCCAAAATGACTGCCTGAATCTGATGCCGCTGCTTCATGCTCTCGATGATTCCCAGCAGGCGCTCGCGCGTTTCCGGCAAAAACACATCCATCAATAACTCCGATACGTACTTGTCGTGGATGTAGTCCTGCTCGTCTTCCTGAGGCACGACGAGCGTAATTTCCTTCCTGGAAAATACCTCCAGATAGAAGCGGGACTGCATGGTGTAGCGGGTTCCGAGCAAGCCGGCCTTCGTAATCCCACGCTTCTCCGCCTCCGCGCACGTGGCTTCGACGATGCTGATCAACGGGATGGGCGAGCGCCGCTGGACCTCGTCGAAAACAATATGCGGGGTATTGGCGGCAATTATGGCGAAATCCGCGCCGGCTCGGGCCAGCCTTTGCAGTTCGTAAACCAGGTAGTCGGTCACTTCGCTTAGCTGATTTGCACCCATCCAAGCGAGCAACTTCGTCACATCGAGACTATTGAGGATGATCGAGGGATAGCTTCCGTCCGCTTTTAATTGGCGGTAGCCGGCAATCAACGAGCGGTAATACACCACGGTTGATTCCGGCCCAATTCCGCCAAGTATTCCTACGGTTGTCACGCGCTCTACCAGATGCGCACGCGTTCGGCCGGCGTGAGGTAAAGCGTTTCTCCCGGCTTGACATCGAAGGCCGCATACCAGGCGTCGATGTTGCGAACCGTGTCTGTTCGGAACTCCCCAGGAGAGTGGGAATCCACTGCCACCTGCTGGCGCATCGCGGCTTCCCGCGACTTCGATGCCCAGTTCTGGCCGAAGGCAATGAAGAACTGCTGGTCTCCAGAGAAATCATATTGCACTGGCGCTTCCTTGCCCGCGAGCGAAGCCCGATATCCGTCATACGAAGCAGAGATGCCGGCAACGTCGGCAATGTTCTCGGCCAGTGTCTGCTTACCATTCAGCGAGAGGTCCGGGAACGGTTTATAGGTGTCGTACTGCGCGGCCAGTCGAGCGGTGGCCGCTTCGAAATGTTCGAGGTCGGTAGGCGTCCACCAGTTGCGCACCCGGCCCTTGGAGTCGAACGCGGCGCCCTCCGAGTCGAAGGTGTGGCTAATCTCGTGCCCAATTACGGAGCCGATAGCGCCATAGTTGGCCGCCGCTGGAGCCAGCGGGTCGAAGAACGGAGGTTGCAGGATAGCGGCTGGGAAGTTGAGTGCGTTTTGTAGCGGCAGATTAACGGCGTTGACCGTCTGCGGATCCATGGACCATTCCTTGCGGTCAACCGGTGCGCCCAGGCGCGCTACGTCGCGGTGATACTGAAAAAGGTTGCCGCGCCAGATGTTGCCGAAGGCGTCATCCGCCTTCACTTCGTAAGCTGAATAGTCAATCCATGTCTCCGGGTAACCAACGCCCACATACAAAGTGTTGAGCTTGGCCTGGGCTTCGGATTTGGTAGAAGCAGCCATCCACGAGAGCGCTTCGATGCGCTTCCGAAACGCCGCGATGATGTTTGCGACCATGGCCTGCGCCTGGGCTTTGGCTTCGGGAGAGAAGTAGCGCTGTGCGTAGATCTGTCCCACGTCATCGCCGAGATACTTATTGACGATCACCACGCCGCGCTGCCAGCGAGGCCGCTGCTCCGGCGCACCCTGGAGCACCTTACCGAAGAATGCGTAGCGCTCGTCCGCTAAAGCTTCTGGCAATACGCCGCCGTACTCTTCGATGAGGTGATACGCCAGCCAGTCCTTCCAGGTATCTAGCGGAGTCGCGGCCACGAGGGCGGATTCGCCCGCAAAGGCGGTAGGCTGCCAGACCGTGAAGGTAGTTTGCTTGTTGAGACCGGCGCCGCGGAAGTACTCCGCCCAGTCGAGCCCAGGAGCGTTAGCGGCGAAGTCAGCCTGCTTCCAGGTATTGTTCGCCTTGTGGATGTCATCATTCTCCGCCAGGGTCAGATGTTTTTCCGCGATGGCGTGTTCCAACGCGACAATGCGCTCGGCACGGGCGTCTGTATCGGTAAATCCCGCCAGCTTGAGCATGGCCGAGACGTGTACCTGATACTTGGCGCGAATGTCGCGCATGTGCTCACTATCGGAGAGGTAGTACTCGCGATCCGGTAGTTGCAAGCCTCCCTGCAGTAGATAAGCGGCGTAGTGATCCGAATCGTTGAACCCGGGAGCGACCCACAGTCCAAACAGGTGCGAGGTGTGGAAGTTAGTGTTGTTCAGCGCATCGACATCAGCGCGCAGCGTTTCCCCTAACGCGGAGGCCAGCTCTTTCTTGTTGGTAATGGCGGTGATGGCTTTGAGATGAGACTGCAGAGGCGCGAGGCCCTGGGCTTCGATGCCGGCCTCGTCCATGTAGGAGTTGTAGAGATCAGCGATCTTGCGCGCGCTGGAACCGGCCGCCCCGCCGCTCTTGGCGGCCTCTTCAATGAGGGCGGCGGTGCGCTTGTCGCTCAAGTCGGCAAGAGTTGTGAAGACACCTAACCGTGAGCGGTCTGGCGGAATTTCGGTGCGTTTGATCCAGTCGCCGTTGCAGTACAGATAGAAGTTATCGCCCGGTGTGACCGAGCGCTCCATGTTGGCAACCGAGATGCCATGAGTATCTTGTTTTGGCGTGTCCTGCGCGTACGCCGCAACCAGCACCAAACCGAAAATGAAAACTGCAATAGATTTAATGGCTAAATTCAGGGATTTTCGGGTGAGTCTCATTCACAGCGCTCCAAGGGCATCTGCTTGGAAATACGGTCCCGTACTGTAGACGGGTAATAAAGCAAGAGGGTAGCACGACGATGAACGTCGGTGCAGTGAAGCGATTAAGGGCGGTGTCAGTTTGAAGGGTCTGGAGCGATGCCGGGCTTAATACATTCGCCCGTTCGGGTAGTGCAGCGCTTCACAGGCCGTTACGAAACTCCTGCCGGCCGCTAAAGCGGACTCAGGATTTCCCACTTGCTGTCTCCCAGCGCTGAAGCGCTGGGTGAAGTGGGAAATGAGACCGGAGTCCCGTAGGGACGGCAGAGGTTGCGACACAATCTCTGAAGGCCTGCACTAACCGTGCTAACCCGGAACACCTGTCGCAGAACAGCTCTAGCTGTACTTTCGTAGTCGGCCAACTCCACGTGAGCGATCGGATAAGGAGGCCCACCGACGCTGCGGTGGATGAATGGATTCACAGTATCGGGAGATGTCTCCGTTGAGCCTAGCGTCCTGGCAACCGTGTAAAACCATCCGCACTCCAGTCTTCACTGCACTCCGTGGTGCACGAAGAAGAGTCCGCTGGGATCATATTTGGTTTTCACTGTCCTCAGTCTCGGGTAATTCGAGCCCCAGAAGGATTGTGGCCATGAGGGCTCGAAGAAGTTGCTCTCCGACACATACGACCCCGGGTTGGGTGCCACCTTTCGCAGCTCTTCCATCGACTTGGCAACCGCAGCTGCCTCTTTGCGTGCGACGGTGACATCGGGCTCATGTCCGCGAATTCCTGGGTACACCTGTTGCGTTCCCGAGGCAATAATTGCGAGGGCAAAGGCATCGAGTACCGCGGGATTCATTGCCGTGTCCCTTGCCGCTTCGATGGCATCGGCAGGGGCACCAGCGAGCCCTTTATTGAAATGCAGTTCGACTTCCCAATGGCGAGAGCTGGCAAACAACGCATTCGCCAGGCGCTCCTGCGAATCGCTCTCGAGCAGCGACGCTGATAGCCATTGCGATTCGAACGCATAAAGGACCTGCCCAACTTGGCCCCCATCTCCCGTCCACCACACGTCACTTGCGGACGCACCTGGACGCGAGTCAGCGACGAAAACTCGTTGGTGATGCTCCTTCCTCCACTCGGGATCCCACCAATAGCGTGCCGGTAGGCTCCCGATAATCGGCGGCGCTTCGAGGGAGTAGTCAGCCGGTGAGCGGACCAGCCAATCCAGAAATGGCTGCCAGATTTTCTTGGCCTGGTCTCGGTCGAGTCCGTAAGAAACCATCGAGATCGCAAGCGAATTGTCAGTACCGACACGAGCCTGCTCGCCCCAATGATCGTTGAAGAGCTGTTCGCGGTAGAAGCTCACGAACTGGCGGAGAAGGCGGCGAAACGCGGCGTCGGACGTTGCTTTGATGTTGAAGTTGGCGCCTCCGAACCACTCCGGAAGCTCCCGGACGCGAAGAGTCAGTTTACTCACGGCGCCAAAGCTGCCACCTCCCCCGCCTTTGAGCGCCCAGAAGAGGTCAGGATTCGTACATGCGTTCGCAATGCGAATCTTGCCATCGGCAGTAACCACTTGGGCCTCCAGCAGACCCGCTGCTGCCAAGCCGTAGTGCTTAGAGAAACTTCCGAAGCCGCCGCTTTGAATGAGCCCCGCCACCCCGACGGTGGTGCAGCCCCCGCCCTGCACATAATGACCGGCCTTGGTTGTAACGGCATCGTATGCCTGGATCCATATCGATCCAGCACCCAGGGTTACGGCCGGCTGCGGCGCGTGAGTGCCACCGCATCCCTGCGGAACGAATGCTGCGTGCATGGTGATGTCATTCATGTGGCGAGTCCAAATCAGCAGCGAATCGGGGGCGTTCGAAGTGCCTTGATAACTATGGCCGCCGCCCTTTACAACTAGCCGCAAATTGTTTTCGCGCGCAAAGTTTACCGCCGCTGCAATATCATCGGCATTTCTTGCCGCCACCGCATAGACACTTGGTTTGCTAAGCCACGCGTTCACCCAACCCAAAGTTTGCGTGAGGCCCGGCTGGTCGCCGATGTAATAGGGATTGTTAAGGTTGTTAAAGATGTCTTGACAAGATGCGCTGTCCGACTCGGCCTGGCAGGCAGCCAAGGGAAACTGCACTTGGATGAGTTGTCCACCAACCTGTTGCTTCAGCTTCTCCCAGCTTGCCTTGCTTGGCCACGACGAATCGGAGAAGCGCACCCGGCGGATGGAAGATTTTGCGAAAAGGGCGTTCTGCACTAGCGTGGGTAAATCTGCCCACCGGCGCGGCAGCAGGGGAATCGCTGCCAAGTGTTTCAGCAAAGTTCGTCGGTCCATCGGGACGCACACCCAAGCCGAGATATTACGGAGACTGTAAGCTCGATTCGGCCGGGGTCATTATAGGCTTTGCTCCGGACAGTACGTCGCGAAGACAACTAGAAGGATTTCAGATCTAAGGTAGCCGGATAGAGCCAGGCTTCTGGCCTTAAAGATCGACCGTCGGAACCGGCCCGCAAACTTCTCCCCTATCGCGTCGCCTTTTCCAGCAGATACATGTATGAACGGTAAACCTGTCCGGTGGAGCGGCTCATGCCGATCTCACAGGTGCGGCTGCTGGAGTAGCACTCATCCGGCTGCTTGGCCTTTACTTCATCCGCTTCGTGCTTGGTAGCCGCGTGCGTCAGCTCGGGAAACAAAAAGCCGCGATCGCCCGCGAAGCCGCAACAACCGGCGTCCAACGGAATCGTGACCTCCTGACTACAGGCGTGCGCAATTGCTTCCAACTTCCCCGCAATGCCCATCTTGGTGACGGAGCAGACCGGATGCAGGACCACGGAGCGCGACTTGGTTTTGACCGCCAACTTCGGCAGCAGTTTATCGTGAACGAACTCGATGGCATCGACAAATGTCATCTGGTCGAAGCGTTGCTGGTTCTCTGGCGTTAGATAGGAACGCGCAGTCTTGAATCCGTAGGTACATGGACTGGTGTCAATCACGATGGGCAGTCTTCCCTGCTCCGACCACCTCCAGAAGCGCTCGATCGCGGCATTGATGCTAATGGCGTGAGCGCTGCTGAACCCCTTCGACGAAAACGGCGTACCACAGCACGTTCCAGCGATGTCTCTCGGGATGTGTAAGGGCACTCGGGCGCGCCGTCCCAGCTCGATAGTCAACTCCATCACGGAACGATCTTCCGGCTCGCCGGGCAAACGCCCCATCACGCGAGAGATGCACGCGGGAAAATAAATGGCCTGCGCTCCGGCGCGCGCAGTCTTCGGCACAGGACCAGCTGCGTGAGGAGTGTCGGACATCCATTCCGGGAGGTTGTTTCCGGCGAAACGTTTTAACGTCCGAGTCAAGCGGTGCATTCCGTCGACTCCAATTAGCGCCTCGGCGGCGTGTCCAAGCCGGAGCGCCCAGCGTAGCGAAAATTCCGTTAATCGGAAATGTCTGCTGATCCGCTCAGCCCACTGTTTCGCTGCCGCCGACGATCGAATCCCCCGGAAGCGCTTGACCAGTTGCCCCGTGTCGATACTCACCGGACACGCGGTGGCACAAAGTCCGTCGGTGGCGCAGGTGTCGAGCGCCATGTAGGGGAATTCACGGTCAAGTGCGTCATACAGCTTCTTCGATCCCACGCTGCCGCCAACAGCGAGCGACAAAGATGGGGCACCCTTGGAACCGTCTCCACTCTCCTGCAACCGCGCCATCTCGCGACGAACCACGATGCGCTGCCGGGGCGTTAATGTCAGCTCGCGGCTGGGACATTTGGGCTCGCAGTAACCGCACTCGATGCATTTGTCGATCTCAGGTTCGACGGACGGCAACTGTTTAAGATTGGCGAGGTGCGCTTGCCGGTCGGGATTGATGATCACCCCGGGGTTCAGAAGATTATTGGGATCGACCAGTTCTTTCAGCCGGCACATAATGGCGTAGCCGTCACTTCCCCACTCGGTCTTGACGAACGGCGCCATGTTTCGCCCGGTACCGTGTTCTGCTTTCAGCGCGCCGTCATAACGCTCGACCACTAATTCGACGACGTCATCCATGAAGCGCGCATATTGGTCAACCACTGCTTGGTCGTTGAAGCTTTGGGTGATGACGAAGTGCAGATTTCCGTCCTTGGCATGACCAAAGACAATAGCGTTCTCGTACTCATTTTTGCGAAAGAGGTTAGTAAGATCGTGTGCTGCGTGGGCCAGGGTCTCGATAGGAAACGCGACGTCTTCGATGATGACGGTGGTGCCGCTCTTGCGCACGGAACCCACCGAAGGGAACATACCGGCGCGTATCTTCCACAGTAGCGCCTGTTCCGCCGCCACATGCGTGAATTGAGCAGGCTCGAACAGTTTCAGGCCGCCAACGGCATCCGCAGCCGCCTTCTCCAGTTCCGTGCGCTCTTCCTCGTCCGCCGACTGAAACTCAACCAGCAGGCCCGCAGCGCCGTCTGGCAAGGTGCGCAGGGAGGCCGGTACTCCAGCTTGGTTCTCAACGGAACGCAGCGAGGCGCGATCCATGATCTCCAACGCCTTAGCCCCCGCTTGCCGCAGAGGCACGATGGAATCTGCGGCGGCATACAAATCCTCATAAAGAAGCAGTCCGGTGTACTTCACCGGAAGATCGGGGACAGTGTTCAACACGGCCTCGGCAATGAAGGCCAGCGTGCCCTCCGATCCAATCAACACATGCTGAAAAATATCCGCCGCTGTGTCGAAGTCAAGAAAAGCATTCAGCGAGTAGCCGGTAGTGTTTTTCATCCGGTACTTGTTGCGCACCCGCTCTCGCAGGCCTGGGTTGGCCAGTAACTGCGATTTCAGGGCGAGGATTCCACCCGCCAACTCCGGTTCGCGGGCATGAAATTCTTCATCGGCATCGGAGTGAGCCGTATCAATGACGGTTCCGGACGGCAACATGAACTTCATGGAGTGAAGCGTGTGGTAAGCATTCTGCTCGACGCCGCAACACATGCCACTGGAGTTGTTGGAGAGTATCCCACCCAGTGTAGAAGTCGCGATAGACGCAGGGTCAGGGCCGATTTTGGCGCCGTACGGAATCAACATCTGGTTGGCGCGTGCACCGATGACGCCCGGCTGCACGCGTATTCTCCGGCCGCTCTCCTCCACATGTACGTCGCGCCAGTGACGCGCCACTTCCACCAGCAACCCGTCTGAAATCGACTGCCCCGACAGACTGGTTCCAGCAGCTCTAAATGTCATGGGCAACTGTCTCTGTTTACTGAAGGCGAATAACGCGTGGATCTCATCCAAGGTTTGGGCCTGTATCACGGCTTTTGGGATCAGGCGATAGAAGCTGGCATCGGAGGCACACGCAATCAGGTCAATGGGGCGAATGAGGATGCGATCGGCGGCAACAATTCCGGAGAGCGAAGCTTTGATTTCCTGCGATGAAAGCTGGGCCGGAGCAAGAGCGAATACAGCCATTTTTTCCCCTTCGATTATGAGCTGCGCTATTGCGTTGAACGCCAAGCGGATGAAGCGGACCGAATTCCTCCGCGGAGTTACGCTTGGCAAGAATGTAAAGCAGGCCGCTCAATCGGGATGCGGAAATAGGTCACACGGAGTTGTGACGTGTAACACATCGGCCGAGCTGCGTGGCGTGGGCTCAGCAGAAAAGTTTCAGCGAAAACGGGGGTGGCGCTGCTGCTGCCACCCCGTGGAGGTTGATGCAACTGGTTCTTAGAAGGTAAAGACGGGTCCGAACTCGGTGCGCCAGTCGATCGAGGTGCAGTTTGGCAAGCCCGCGATCTTGGTGGTGCAGATAGCTTTCGTGTCTGGAAGAGCGTAGCTCGCGTAGTGACTCTCTTCAAAGCCGAACTGAACCCATGGGTTCATCTTGTAGAACACGGTTACAGCTTGGAGTGAGCTCTTAATCGGTCCGCCACCGGCCTCCGCGCTAATGCTCTTGGCAAACCGGAAGTCATTGGCGTTAGCCGCGTCCACGCCATATTCGTAATAGGCTTGCCAGCCCGCATTCCGCCCTTTGGGGTCGGCATTGAACCAGCGCGAAATCGGGAAGCCAGCCTGGATGAATCCGCCGTAGCCGCGAACCGCCTTCTGCGGGGCGACTACCGCTTGTCCGGCACCGTTGACTCCAAAGACTACGGTGGACGAGCCATCCACCGAGAGACCATTCACCTTGCTGATCAGCCCTGCCGCCTGGTTGTAGTTAGACAAGAGTTGGCCGCCAAAGAAGAATCTGAGGTCAGCTCCCATATAGCCACTGGCGACAACCGTGGCCCAACGAGTTGGCAGCGAGACGGCGATTTGATTGCCGTACCCGTTGCTGTTCTTGTCAACGCCTCTGGGGAAGGCAGTCTTGAAGGTATCCACGCCTCCCGCGCAAGTCGGGCAAAGCGGAACTGCTGAAGCCAGCACCGTCGCCTGGCGCCCAGCGTAGAAGCCGCTCCAGAGAATCTGAGCAGGGACAACGCCCGGGGCTGTGTCGAGCTGGAACTGCAGCACGACTCTGGATTCAATCTCGGGCTTCGCGTTATCAGCGCCCTGGCGCTCGCCATATCCCAACTGGTTGCCGGTTCCGTCGAGCACCGTGTTGGTGCAGGTCGTGGTTGCGGCAAGGGTTGTTTTGTTGACGGTTGTGGTACAGGCCGAGGTTACGGCGTCGGCTGGGAGGTTGCCTTCGGCCGGCGTCATGATTGCAAATTCGGGTGAGAGCTTCCAGTTACGCGAGCCGCCCAGTTTCTGTATGAAGCCGATACGCATCTGCGGAGCGCGTTCGTAAACGTTGCCCCAGTAGGCGCCGAAGAAGGTGGTCTCGAACAGGTTCATCATTGCGCTCGAGCCGAAAATCGTCCAGTCTTGTCCGGCTTCGAAGAAGATGTCGGTGTTGGGTTTCACATTCCAGTCCATTCGTCCAAAAGCCAGACGCAACGAAAGCGCATTGCTGCGGACGGAGGAGACGTTGCGGTTGTCCGCGCGGCTGAAGTTGCCCTCGTAGTCGGCTTCGATCTGGCCGGTGACCGTCAAGTTTTTCGAGACATCCGGCCACTCGAATTTGGAACCTATACGAGTCTGCCGGGCCTTGACGTGAAATTCGGGATTGCTATTTGGGCCGGTGTCGGCGTTCAGGAAACCGGGAGGCGGAAAATCATCTCCACGGGGAGAACTGGAGTCGTACGCCGCCGTGGCCTTAATGAAGCCATACGGTGTCAACCTGACAGCACCCAACTTCAGGGCGGGAGCCAAGCCTTCTTTGACCGGCGCATCAACCGGAAGTACGCGAACCGGGGCGATAGCCGGAATTACTACTGGACCTGCGGGAGCCTCTTTCGGAGCTGCGGCTTGGCCCGAGCCCGGAGTCGTAAGACTTGCATACTGAGTGGGCCCTGATTCTGTATCAACCAGCGAGTGCAAGGTATCTGCATCCGCGGCACTTTTCAGCTCGGCCGCCTCCGAATCATTGACGACCCCTTTGGCCTTCAACAAGAGGAGCAACTGCTGCATCCCTGCCGAACCTGACGTATTTCGCAGGCTGTTGGCTTCCGAGGTGGTCAGGATTCCTTTTTTTACCAGAAGATCAACCAAGGTTGGATTGAGAGCGGCTCCCGCTCCTACACTGGCGCCGCTGTTCGTGGGTGCGGTGGTGGTGGCCGCGTTGGTGGGATCCGCCGTGGTCGTGGCACTTGAGTCCGCAGCATTTAACGCCACCGGGATCAAGAGACACGCGATCGCGAGCAGGGACAGTACCGATGACCGGAAAGAATCTCGCATCTTCGCCTCCAAACAAGTGGGCGCAATTCAATACCAGACGGGAAAGCCTGGCGCACAGGGATTCCTGATCGTTAAATCCCATTGCTGAATTGGCCTTGGACGGGAACTGTAAGGGACAGCATGGGGAAGGCTGGCGGACATGGCTCACGGGTGAATGTGATGATGATCACATTGCCGGTGTGAGGAATAATGCACCCTTACGTTTATCTATCATTAGTAAGTTACAGATTCTGCGTTGGTTAGTGGAGTCAACAGGTGTGCCCAGAAGACAAAGTAAACTCGCGTTGCCACTTTCGTGGGATAACTTGCTCCGGCCGCGACGTAAAGCTAAGGCGAAGGGGCAATGTGAGTTTCGAGGCTGAAAGCGCCAGCCGTGGCGATGGTACTTTTCTGGAATGAGCGATCGACGAAGCTCAAAGTCCCAGGTAGGCGCGCCGCACTTCGTCCATGTTGGCGACCTCACGCGAATCGCCTTCGATCTCCACCCGCCCTTCGGCAAGTACATAGGTGTAGTCGCTCAACGCGAGGGCGAGGTGAACATTCTGTTCAACCAGCACGATGGTCAATCCTTCCTTTCTAAGGCTTTTCAGAGTGAGGAACAACTGCTGTGCAAGTACAGGCGCCAGACCCAGCGAGAGTTCGTCGATCATGAGAACGATTGGCTCCTGCATCAACCCGCGGCCCATAGCCAACATCTGCTGTTCGCCGCCGGATAGGGTGCACGACCTCTGCTTGCGACGCTCCTTCAAGCGCGGAAAAGTATCGTAGACACGCTCCAGATTGTCGCTCTGTCGCTTGCGTGCGCGATGCGAATACGCGCCCATCTCCAGGTTCTCTTCCACCGACATATCGGGGAAAAGCTGCCGGCCCTCGGGCACCAACACCAAGCCGCGGTTGGCTTTCGCGTGCGGCGACATCCGAGTCACATCTTCTCCGTTTATCCGGACGCGGCCGCCCCAGTAAGGCACGCTGCCCATAATGGTGCGCAGCATGGTTGTCTTGCCCGCGCCGTTTGCCCCTATGACCGTAGTCATCTTGCCCGCCTGCACCTGTAGCGATATGCCCCACAGCACCTGTACCTCGCCGTAGCCAGACTCCAGTTTTTCGATCTGCAGAACGGCGTCCATCAATTGTTCTCCTTGAGCTTTTCTGCGATGTCCGGGTCGCCCAGATAAGCTTCAATCACCTGGGGATCGCGCGCGACATCCTCGGGATGGCCTTCGGCGAGCTTCTGCCCAAAGTTCAACACCACAAGGCGGTCCGAAAGGCTCATGATGGCCTGCATGACATGTTCGATCATGAAAACCGAGATGCCGCTATCGCGGATGTCTCGCACAATGCCGATCATGTACGCGATTTCGGTGGGATTCAACCCGGCCAGCACTTCGTCCAGCAGAAGCAGCTTGGGATGCGCCGCCAGTGCGCGGGCAACCTCCAAACGCTTCTTGCCGGCTATGGTCAGTGAACGCGCCGACATCTGGGCACTCTTTGCCAGCCCGACGCGTTCGAGCACCTCCAGTGCTACCTTACGCGCTGGCTGCAGCGCCATGTATTCGCGGCCGAAGCAAGCGCCGACGGTTACGTTTTCCAACACCGTCATATCCTGGAGCGGTTTCACAATCTGGTGGGTGCGCGCCAGCCCGAGGTGGACCACTTCGTTGGGAGGGCGATTAGTGATGTCCTCGCCCGCAAATTTCACCGTTCCTGTGTCTGCCTTGTAGACGCCGTTCACCACATTAAACAGCGTCGTTTTACCGGCGCCATTGGGGCCTATCAACCCCAGGATCTCGCGTTCTCCAATGCTGAAGCTCACGTCGGAGACCGCATGTAATCCGCCAAAACGCTTGCTTACGCCGCTTACTTCAAGTAAGGGAATCATTCGATCACCTGGCGTGAACGCGGCACCAGGCGATAGATCCAGCCGATCAGGCCGCCGGGCGCAAACAGTACCACCAGCAGCAACAGCCCGCCGGCAATCACCAGTTGAAAATTCGAGAGCTTGGGAGAAGTTAACAGGTAGGAGCGGAGCTTCTCGTACAAACCGCCGCCTAACGCCGCGCCGACCACCGTACCTTTGCCGCCGAGCATCAGCATCACGATTCCCTCAAGCGAGAGCATGAATTCAAACGCAATCGAGGGATCGATCATGCCGTTCTTGTAAAACATCAGCGCGCCAGCTACAGCCGGAAGAAATGCCGACACGCTGTAAACGATTGCCTTGAACACGGTGGTGTTAACGCCCAGAACCACGGCCGCATCTTCATCTTCGCGGATGGCAAACAGGCCCAGGCCGAATTTCGAGATTTTGATGCCCAGACTCAGAACCATCGACAGCGCCATCACGCCGATCACCAGGAAGTAGGTGACCCAAAGAGCGTGACGCGCTCCGCCCAATCTCTCATATGCGGCGAAGTCAACGTACATGCCGGTGGACCTGCCCCAGGGATCGAAGTTGGCGACGAAGGATTGCACCGCGAGCAAGACCCCGATCGTGGCCAGCGCGAAGTAGGCGCCACGCAATCGAAGAATGCCCATTCCTAACGCCAGGGCGAACAGGCTGACCACCAGACCCGCAGCTAGCGCGGCCGGCACCAGGTTCCAATTTCGCACCGTGGCAAGATAGAGTCCGACGTAGCCGCCCAGCCCGTAAAACACTATGTGTCCGAAGTTCACATACCCGGTGTAGCCGATCATCAGGTTCAGGTTGCTGGCCAGAATGATGGCAATCGCAACCAGAATGAGGTCCTCGCGCAAGGAGACATCGTTGGCATGGAACGGAAGGAACGCCATCAGCGCAGTAAAAATCAGGATCAACCAGAAAACTGGGCGACGCAAGATCATGCCGCGGCCCTCGCGAAGATGCCCTTGGGAAAGGCAACCAGCACGACTACAAACAGTCCGAACTCAATCAGCGGGATCCAACTGACGGCGATGAACGGTGTCACCGCACCTTCCAGCAAGCCCAGCAATACGCCCGCAGCGAGGCCCCCAAGGGGCTTGCCGAGTCCAGCCAGCACGGTCACCACGAAGCTCTTCATTTGGTAACCGGCACCGGACAGAATGGTGAAGGGAAACAGGGTCGACACCAATGCGCCCGAAGACGCGGCCAGAGCGATTCCGATCGCGAACGCCAGAGCCAGCACCATGGTTGAGGAGATACCCATTAACTCCGCCGCTTCCCGATTGTCCGCCACCGCGCGAATGGCCTTGCCGGGCCGGGTGCGATACAGAAATAACTCCAGCGCCAACGCAATGATGACGGCTGCGGTGGCCGCGGCAATATGGTTCCCGGTGAAAGTGTAGTCTCCCACGGTAAAGCCGCGCAGCGTGAAGTTCACGTTGTAAGGACTGGTGCTCCAAACCGCGGTACCAATCCCAATGATCATCATGTTCACGGCGAAGGTGGACAGCAGGCTTGACAACTGGGAGCGGCCGATTACCCAATGCACGGAGATCCAGTAAATCAGAAGACCAAGCAGCAAACCCGCCGCGATGATTGGCAGCAAGAGGAAGTAGGCATTCACGGGGAAGGCGGCGAACAAAATGTACATGCCAAACATACCCAGGGCGATGACCGAGCCATGGGTAAGGTTGATAACATCCATTACTCCCCAGATTAGACTGAGGCCCATGGCGGCCAGCCCATAGACCGAGCCGATAAGCAGGCCATCAATCATCGAAGCCAGAATGCCAGACATTTCTCACCCTTTGCGCAGCATCGCTCGCCGGTGGTGCGTACTGCAAAATTAGTGGATCGGATACACCAGATTGGCGCTCTTGGCAGCCAGCGGCCAGACCACCTGCTTCACCAGCTTGCCCGACTTGTCCTTCTGCCATTGCGCCAGCACCATTGCGTGGCCTATCTGCAAACCATGCTGATTGGCCTCCGTCGCAAACTTGGTACGGCCATAGAACGTCGTGATGTCGGTAGCATTCAGCGCCGCCGCTACTTTCGCCGTATCTGTGGTACCTGCCTGTTCAATTGCGCGTTGCAGGATGAGGCCGGACGCGTAGCCGCCAGCCGACTCGTAACTGGGCGGAGCGTTGTACCTCGCGGTGTAGGCCTTGGCAAAATCGGCGCCGCTCGGTCCGTATTGTGCCTTGAAGGCAGTCTGGGGCTCCCACTGCGACGGCACGATCACCCCCACGGCTGCATCGCCCAGCTCGCCCCACTGCGGACTGTCAGGGGCCACCAGCAGGGTGATCATCTTCAGCGGAACTTTGTGGCTGTAAACTTGCCGCGCCAGAGTGGAACCGTCCGCGTAATGCCCTCCGCCCAGCAGGACCGTAGACTTAGACGCAATCACCTTGTCGATAATGGCGCTAAAGTCGGTTGTGTTCGGGGCGTACGCTTCGCTGAAGGCCACGTTGAAGCCGAGCTTCTGGGCATACTCCTTAGCGGGATTGACCACCGCTACCGAGAATGAGGAGTCCTCGTAGACGAATGCAACCGCCGCCTTCGGATCCTTGGTCTTCAGCATGTCCAGAACACCCTTCAGGTATTCCGCTCCCGGCGTGAACATCTGGAAGAGATAGTGATTGCCCAACGTATAGGTCTTGCCCTCCGCAGCGCCGGTGGTGAGCATGATTTTTTCATACTGTTCCGTCACGATCGCTGCAGTAGCGGTGAGAGGGGAAGAGTAAGGACTAAATAGAAAATCGGCTTTGTCCTGCAAGATCAGGCGCGAGTAAAGCTGCTGTACGCGCTTGCTGTTGGATTCGTCGTCGTAGCTGACGAACTGGACCTTGTAGCTCTTGCCGCCCGCCTTGATGCCTCCGGCAGCGTTTACCTGATCGCGCCAGAGCTCGAAGCCATGTAGCTGCTCCACCGAGTCCACATTCAGGGCCCCGGTGTTGGAGACGGTGAAGCCAATGGTGAGGTTCTGGGCAAAACCTGTAGTGACGAAGAGGGTAACAAGCAGAAAGATGGGGAGAGCAAGTCGTTTCACGGTTCACCTTCACGAATAGCTTTAGGGTGGCTGAAAGCGTAAGGCGGAGATTAAGCAACCCCCTATGACACGAGTCACTTGCAGATGTGATTCTCCTCACAACAAGCGTGGAAGCGGATGCGAGAACTTGTTCTTGGCTGGTACGGCGGAGCGAAAAACTGACCCCGCAACCCGGGATTCTCAACAAGAAATTTGGGAACTCCGCCGTCCCGTTCCCGCAATAGTCTATTGAATGGTTAGTTGTGCTAGACATTCCCCTGCCTGGATCGCAGCACAAAACTTAACACTTGTGTCACCAGACTTTACCGTCGAAATCAAATTGCGGGGGTTCCAATGGATGACAGAAGACCTGTCGAGAAGAAGGAGTTGAAAAGAACATGAAAACGAAGTTTTGGAGCGTAGCCGTGGCGTTGTTGGCGCTGGTTCTGTGTGGCACGGCGATGTTGAGCTACTCACAGGAGACAAATGCAGCTCCCGCAGCCGGCTGGCACGGCCACGGGCAACATCACATGGGCTGGATGGCCAAACAGCTAAACCTAACGGATGCTCAGAAGGAGCAGATCAAGTCCATGAGACAGGCGCAGCGCGCTACTATGCGTCCACTCATGCAGCAACTTGCTGAAAATCGCCAGGCCTTGCTGACCGCTACCGCGAGCGGCGCCTTCGATCAGGCCAAAGTGACGGCGCTTGCTAACCAGCAGGCACAAACGATGGCCCAGTTGACGGTTCAGAAGGAGTCGATGCAGCACCAGATCTACACACAAGTGCTGACGGCCGAGCAGCGCGCCCAAGCTGACCAGCTGCGCCAGAAGCAATTGGCCCGCATTGCAGAGCGTTTGCAGAAGCTCTCGCAGCCAGCAGCGGAGGCCCCACAGCAGTAAGATCGACCACTGAGATGTCATCCTGAGCGGAGCGCCCGCAAGAATTTCCGACCCGCTTCCTTTGCGGGTCGGGCGGGTGCGTAGTCGAAGGACCCCTATAATCGCAAGAAATCACGATGCGGCCGCCCCGCACAATAACAAGTCTGGGATTGTTGCGACCATAGGGGTCCTTCGACTCCTCGCTCCAACACCCCAGCAAGCACAAACACGTGCTTGCTGGACCCCGTTTACGCTCGTCCCTCAGGAGGACACTCGAAAAACTGCGGTTGAATGAATAGTCGAGCTAAGGCCCGTCTACCCCTGCCCATTTCTCTGCCAGAAAATCAGTGCACCATCGCCGCTCCCGCTTTCCCTGGCTTCGGCTTCCTCAGCAGGAACAGGAACGGCAGCATGGCTATGAACATAAACGCCATGAAGAGAAATGTGTCGTTATAGGAAAGCATCGCCGCCTGCCGCTGCACCATTCCCCATATCGCCTGATAGGCCTGCTGGGTCGCGGTGGCGGCACTGGATCCCTGGCTCATGAATAACGCTTTCATACTTTCAAACATGTGCTGGGCTGCACTACTCTGGGGATACACATGCGCGCCCAGGGTATTGATGTGTTTCTGCTGATTGCGAAACTGCAGGGTTTCCACGGTGGCAATCCCGATGCTGGCGCCGATGTTTCGCATCAGGTTGAACAAGCTGGTGGCATTGCCCATGCGCTCGTTCGGGATTGGGCTATTGGTGATGGTGGTGAGCGGCACAAAGACAAAGCCTAGGGCCGCGCCCTGAATCATCAGGGGCCACCAGAAATTCACGGAAGCTACATTCAGGCTGAAGCGGGAGAGCTCCCACATGGCGTAGGCCGAGGCGAGCACGCCAATTCCCAGCAGCTTCCGATGATCGAACTTCCCAGTCAAGCGGCCGACGATCGGCATGATCAGGAAGGAGGCCAGGCCGCGCGGCAAGTTAGTGACTCCAGCATGTGTGGCCGTGTAGCCGAGCAATACCTGCATCAGCAGCGGCAGTAATACCGTGCTGCCATACAGCACAAAGCCAATCAGCGTCATCAGAAAGGTGCCGATCGCGAATGAGCGATACTTGAACACCCCGAGATCCAACACTGGATGCGCAGCTTTCAGCTCGCGAATAACCAGCGCGGTGAGCCCACCTACCGCCAAAATGCAGAGCAACACGATGAAATGCGAACCAAACCAGTCGTCCTCCTGCCCCTTGTCGAGCATGATCTGAAGGCTGCCAATACCCACCGCCAGCAGGCCGATTCCCCAATAGTCAATGCCAGTTTTTTGGCGGCGCAGATATGGCGGATCGAAGATGAATATCTCCGTCAAAATCAGGGCGGCGACACCGATCGGCACGTTGATGTAGAAGACCCAGCGCCAACTGTAGTTGTCGGTAAGCCAGCCTCCCGCCACCGGACCGAGCATCGGCGCCACGACGATGCCGAGGGCCCAGAAGGCCATGGCCTGGCCGCGTTTTTCGGGCGGAAACGATTCCAATAGGATCGCCTGTGAGAGCGGCTGCAGTCCGCCGCCGCATGCGCCCTGGATGACCCGGCACAAAATGAGGAATGGCAGCGAGGGCGCCAGTCCGCACAGAAAAGACGCGACTGTGAATCCAGTCACGGAAAGCATCAGCAACCGCTTCCGGCCAAACCGCCCCGCCAGCCACCCCGTCATGGGAAGGATGATGGCGTTGGCCACCAGGTACGACGTGAGTGTCCAGGTGGCTTCATCATTGGTGGCGGACAAGCTGCCGGCAATATGCGGCAACGAAACGTTAACGACAGTCGTGTCCAGCACCTCCATGAACGTGCTTGACATGACTGCGATCGCAATCAGCCACGGATTGATATCCCGATGTTCCCTGCTTCCGATCAGCTCCATTCCGTATGTGGTTCTCGTTTTCCCAAGATGATCAGCCAATGTAATAGTTCTGTCATTTCAGCCTGAGAGTCGCGCAGATCACAGAATCGATACCTCCGCTTTTCTACCATTAACTCATGGTTTCGACATCAAACTTTATTTGGATTACTCCCCATCCCAAAGGGACTCAGGCGCGGGTGCTGTTGAGCTCCGTGTTCGGCCCGTATGCACAGAACGACGAATTCGGCAGCCGTTCCATCAATCCCATGGAGCTGTATCACAACCAGGTCACGCGCGAGCAAGGCAGCTTCTCTCTGCGCATGTTCCACCGCTCCTGGGGCCTGATGATGATCCAGCGCAACATCTCCGCGCCATGCACGCTGCTCGATTTCCCCACCCTTAACGACTTTCAGCGCGAACTTACCTCCTCCGAATACGACATTGTCGGGATTTCTGGAATCATTCCGAACTTCGGCAAAGTGCGCGAGATGTGCCGCCAGGTTCGCCGCCTGTCGCCCAACTCCGTCATTGTGGTGGGCGGACATGTAGCTGCCATCCCCGGGCTGGATAAGTTAATTGATGCGGATTACATCGTTCGCGGCGAGGGCATCTCGTGGATGCGCCGTTATCTTGGCGAAGACCCCGAAGCCCCGATTGCCCATCCGGAAATCGTCTCCGGCTTTGGCTTTCGCATCCTGGGGATGCGAGTGCCCGACAGTACACGCGACACTGCGGCCACCATCGTCCCGTCGGTCGGATGCCCACTGGGATGCAACTTCTGCACTACTTCTTCCTTCTTCGGCGGCAAAGGCAAGAGCATTCACTTTTACGAAACTGGAGACCAGCTCTTTGAAGTTATGCAGCAGATGGAGACATCCCTGGGCGTGAATTCGTTCTTCATGATGGACGAAAACTTCCTGTTGAACCGTTCGCGTGCGATGCAACTTCTGGCGCGCATGAAGCAAGCGGACAAGAGCTGGGCGCTGTACGTTTTCTCTTCGGTGAATGCCATCCGCAAGTACAGCATGGAAGAACTGGTGCAACTGGGCGTTTCGTGGATTTGGGTAGGACTCGAATCGCCCAACTCCAGCTACGCCAAATTGAAGAACTCCGATACGCGAGCGCTGGCGGCGGAACTGCGGCAGCATGGCATCAAGCTCCTAGGTTCGACAATCGTCGGTCTTGAGCACCATACGCCCCAGAATATTCATGAGGAGATCGAATACGCAGTCTCGCACGGAACAGATTTCCACCAGTTCATGCTGTACACGCCGGTCCCGGGCACTCCGCTGTTCGCCCAGATGCAGCAAGAGGGGCGCATGCTCGAAGACGTTGACCTAGCTGACATTCACGGACAATTCAAGTTCAACTACAAGCACGCCGCCATCTCACGCGACGAGTCAAAGACATTTCTCGATTGGGCCTTCCGGCACGACTTCGAGCGCAACGGTCCCAGCTTGTTCCGCATCTGCGAAACCATCTTCCAGGGATGGAAGCGCTATCACAACGATCCCGACCTGCGAGTGCGGCGTCGC
>CAWDTG010000001.1:0-1221869 GCA_963805245.1 uncultured Acidobacteriaceae bacterium | reverse complement strand
TGTCCCTTAACGCCATCGAAATCTCCCAATAGAATCGCCCAGAAGTGATGCCTGGTGCCCCACCTGCCTACCTTTTTCATTGTGAGCAGCAAGCAGTCGTACTAGAATCGGCCGCTAAGGGGCGACTTTCTGATCGCATCTATCGCCGTTCGCAACGCACAGTAGGGCAGTTGCGGTCTCGAAGTCCTTTGGAAGTTCTGACAAATTTCTTTGTAAGTTCTTTGCAGGTCTTATGGGCACGCAAACAAAGCACTTTTACGCCTTCGGTCCCTTTCGCCTGGACTCGGAGAAGCGCGTCCTGGTGCGGGACGGCGTACCCATCGCCCTGGCTCCCAAGGCCGCCGAAACCCTGCTGGTGCTGGTCCAGAACGCGGGACGCCTGGTGGAAAAAGATGAATTGATGGCCCGGGTCTGGCCCGACGCCTTTGTGGAGGAAGGGAACCTCAGCCGAAGCGTCTTTGTCCTTCGCCAGCTATTGGGACAATGGGAAGGTGGGCACGAGTACATCGAGACCGTGCCCAAGCGCGGCTATCGCTTTGTGGCGCCGGTTGAGGAGGTGACCCATGCGGAAGTTCCTCTACAGCCGAAACCATCTCTTGACACAGTTCGACAACCGGATCCCTCTGTTGGCACCAGCCTGATTGGCAAGAAAGTCTCCCACTATCGCGTGCTGGAGGTAGTCGGCGGTGGCGGCATGGGGCTGGTGTATAAGGCCGAAGACCTGAAGCTGGGCCGCCGGGTTGCGCTGAAATTCCTGCCCGAAGAGCTAGCCAACGATCCGGTCACACTGCAACGATTTGAGCGCGAAGCACAAACCGCTTCCTCACTGAACCATCCCAATATCTGCACCATCTACGAAATTGAGGAGCACGAGGGTCAGCCCTTCATTGTGATGGAGCTGTTGGAGGGCGAGACGCTGCGCGATCGCCTGGCATCATCCGCAGCCAAGGCCATCCCTCTGGATCAGTTGCTGAATATTGCAGCTCAGATTTGCGATGGCCTGCAGGCCGCGCACGAGCGAGGCATCATCCATCGCGACATCAAGCCCGCCAACATTTTCCTGACCGGGCAGGGACAGACGAAAATCCTGGATTTTGGGCTGGCGAAGCTACTGGTGGGAGCGCCGGGTGGGATTGAGGTGGGAGCGCCGGACTTTAGTCCGGCGAATACAGATGAGAAAGAAATCGGGCTTCAGCCCGGCCAGCGAAGGGCCGCGCCGTTGCGGCGTCCTCATTCGAGTCGCGCGCACCGACATCTTCTCCTTTGGCCTGGTCCTCTATGAAATGGCGACCGGCCAGCGTGCCTTCACTGGCGAGACGGAAGCCCTTCTGCATGACGCGATCTTGAACGAGCCGCCACTCCCGGTTCGCGACCTGAACTCCACGATCCCTGCGAAATTGAGCGCGATAATTGACAAGGCGCTGGAGAAGGACCGCGAGCGGCGCTACCAGTCGGCCGCGGCGATGCGCGCCGACCTGAAGGGCATTATGCCTGACGGGCTAGTCGCAGCGCACTGGTCAGCCAGGAAATTGGTGGCAGCCGCGGTCATCGTCTTAGTGGTGCTGGCAGGCTTCTCGGCGGTCATCTACACGCGCCTCGCAGCCGCGCATCCTCCTCACCTCGACCTTCAGAACATGAAGATGACCAGCCTGACTGACAACCCAAAGATTGGGGTAGCTGCAATTTCGCCGGATGGACGCTACGTGGCATACAGCCTGCGAGAGCCGCAACAAAGCTTGTGGGTGCAGCAAGTGGCGCCGGCGAGCAAGGTAGAGGTCGTTCCGCCTTCCGCGGGGGGGGTTTGGGCAGTAGCCTTTTCCCGGACGGTAACTACCTTTACTTCGTTCGCGACTCTAAGGGGTACGTGGTTCCGGCTTTGGGCGGAACACCAAGGTTAATTATTGAGGACACATTCGGCGGAATAGGCGCCTCTCCCGATGGCCGGAAGTTGGCCTTCGTTCACGGTGGCGATGACCCGAAGTCGCAATTGATTGTCGTAAATCAAGACGGCAGTGGCGCACATGTCATCGCGGAACATCCGAGAGGGTCAGGGATGAGGTTCAATTCGACGGAAGCCCCGTCGTGGTCCCCCGACGGCACACTGATTGCGATGCCAGCGACCCGCAAGACCGATTACGTCTTGGGCCTTTATCCGGCTGAAGGAGGTCCCCCAAGTATTATTCCGCTTCCGGGCTTGGTCTTCCAATCCTTGTGGCTCCCGGACCAAAGCGGTCTCTTACTCACCATCACCTCTTCCATTATCGCGCCGGCACAAATCTGGCTGCAGCCATTCCCCAAGGGAACTCTGCAAAGGTTGACCAACGGCCTGGACGGATACCGCCACCTGAGCTTGAGCAGGGATGGACGATCGCTTGCTGCCGTGAGAGTGCAAACCTCTTACAATATGTTCGTCGGTCCCGCTTCCGAGCCAGAGCAAGGTACTGCGATAGGCGCCGGCAAGTCCGATGGCGTCGGCCTTGCCTGGATGCCGGACGGAAACCTTCTCTCCCAGAATGTGGACTCGGAGTTTTCTTCGCTTACGCCCGACGGGAAGCGCCGGGTTACGTTGTTCAAAGACCAAGTCTTCCCCGGGGATTTCTCGCTCTGCAGAAACGGTCGCTTTATCATTTTTGGAAAATCGACGTCGGGGGATTTAAATGCGATCTGGCGGTTGGACTTTACCGGCCATAATTTGAAACAGCTCACGGAAGGGCCCTCTGACATGGGTCCGGACTGCTCTCCTGACAGCCAGTCGGTGATTTACTCTTCGATGTATGCTTCGGAGACGAGTACGAGTCGGCGTCTTAGGAGAATTCCCATCGATGGCGGAACACCAGCCATCTTGAGCGATAAGGAAGTTGACGTCGACGCGTTGCGGTACTCTCCGGATGGCCAGCAGACTGCTGACATCGAGACTACCCCATCAGAGGCCGAACCCGACGGACGCCTCCTAGTCAGGGATTCGCAAACCGGACAGAAATTAAAATCCTTCGACCTGCCTGCCGGGTTCGATATTCCTTACAACTCTTTAGGTCGGCAACTTCGCTGGACGGCGGATGGCTGGACGGTTACCTATTTTCTCCAGAAGGGTGCTGCTGTCAACCTATGGAGCCAGTCGCTGGACGGCGGCCCTCCACGTCAGATTACGAATTTTCCCGACGCCATCGTCGCCTACGACTGGTCTCCTGATGGCAAACAACTGGCGTTGACTCGCAGTACACAATCGCGCGACCTCGTGCTCATCAGCAACTTCCACTGATACAGCAAACCAATGGACCATGATCGCAGGGCAGAACCTAAGGCTGTGAAAACGACAGCGGAGTTCTGAAGCAGCGTGCGGGAAGGCCACTAGCCCAGGTTGCGCTTCGGTTGCACATTCTTGGTCGAGCCCGTCGAAGTACATTTTCTATGGAGGCCTCAGGCGCGGGATCCGAACGATGAGATGGTGCTGGAAGCCGCCATCAACGGCCGTGCAGATGCTCTGGTCACTTACAATGTCTGGGATTTTGCGTCGGCTGGAGGCCGCTTCGGCATCTCAGTCCTTGGTCCAGCCGAACTATTGAAGAAGGTGCAATGATGAGTAAGGCTACCTATCCGTTGAAACTTCCTGTGTCTATCAAGAAGGCAGCCCAGCGGCTGGCCAAAGAGGACGGGGTGTCACTAAACCAGTGGATCGCTGTGGCTGTGGCGGAAAAAGTTGGAGTTGTGGAAACGGCGGCCGAGTTCTTCAAGAACCGTGCGGGAAAAGCGACGGGCAACAAGCTCATGAAATTTCTTCGCCGAGCCCCCAAGACAGCGCCCGAACCGGAAGACGAAGTCCGTTAGTGGTGATGGGCGACAAGGCTGCCGCGCGCGACAAGGCCCGCACCGCGTGTCAGGATTTCCTCACCCTCTGGAAGGACGCCGACCCCGACATCCCCATCTACCAGCAAGCCAAAGCCGAGTACGCGCGGCTGCGGTAGCGCGATGAACATAGATCGGGCGCTGCGCTTGGACTGACACATGCACGCGTCTCGAACCGCCGGCGTGGAACCGGGCTCCTCCCCACACGCCGTTCTTTCGCGTATTTGAGCCAACGGCGGAGCGCCACAAGGAAACAGCAGGTCCCCTTCGGCAAGCTTAGGGCGGGCTCTAAAGCTACGCCCTCCAAAACGCCCGGCAGCAGTCGCAGGAGGCCGCACCGACGGGAGGTTAGCTATCGAGTAGACTGTAAGATTCACTATGTACGACAATGTATGATATATCATATTGTGGGATATATCACATTGTGGGATAAAAAACAATTATGAGCTAACAAGGACGGGTGGCCCGGCCAAAACTCAAACATGGGTGCCCCTCGCTAAGAGAGAAGGCGTTGTCAAGCGAAAACTATCGCTTACCTTCGCTCTTATCGAGGGCCACCCGGCACCTTAAGCATACTTATCGCGGTTCGCTTCCCCCCGAGGTCTCACGAGCATAGGTTCCGGTTATTAGTGGCAGTTGCTGAACTTCAGAGACGCCACGCGCGTGCTCCAGTCGAAGGTGGTATCCGGCACCGTGTAGTACTCCTGGGAATACCAGAATGTGCAGTTGTCGGAGCCGTCGATCGCCATGCTGCTGTAGTCACCCCAGCGGTTCTCGGTATCGGTTTGTGAGCCGGTGCCACTAAAGATAGGGGTTTCAGCCTCCAACTGTGCCGAGGGGATCGGTAGTGATACGGCCAGCGGCAGCCACCGACGGAAACACCGTTGTACTGGAGAGGCTGTATCCGACCAGGATGTCGCCTACGTTGTCTTGAGCCATCGAAGCCATCCAGCGGGAGTTGGAATCGGGAGCGTAGGTGCCAGACTGGAACAGAGTCAGACTGCTGATAGTGACCGGTCTCGACGCAGCCCGGAACTCGTACCATCTCACGCCTGCCTGGCCCCCAGATGCGTTCACCACGTGGTTTACATACCAGTGCTGATGGGGCTGGCCCCGCAACGAGCCTTGTACTACCGTGGCCGGCGCTGGGTCCGCCCAATAGGCAAAACGATACATAACGCGATCGCTGAGGGGGGCTACCCCGAGCCCACCGGGTTCCGGAATACAGGCTCCCCTTATGGGGTTGCAGCTCGGGTCGTAGGGGCTGTAAGTCGGCACCGTGATGGGATCGGCCAGGCCGCTGCCGGTGAAAGTTGACTGACTTGGGTTGGGATAGATCGGGGTGCATCGAGTATAGGTACAGATGGTTGTTGCTGCTATCCACATCATAGCTGCCCAGGAAGAACTCATCCTGGCCGCTCGGTGGAGAATTGGGGGAGTCGTGGTCGCGCAGGCAATATGCTGTAGTCGTTGTCCGTTAACTGGAAGCAGATCTGTTCGGCGCTGTGATCGCCAACCAGCAACTTCGCGCTGTTGTAGGCGCAAACCTCCGCGCCCACAAATTCGGCTGCCTCCGGGACCGAAATTGTTCATCGTCTCAAAGTAGCCGGTAGGCCAAATCCCGTACTTGGGATAGTCGGGAAAGCCGCTACCCAATGAGAAGGCGTACTCATAGTAAGCGCCAGTCGCATCGGGCGTCTGGGAGACCGCAATACAGGCTGTGTATGGCGTAACGAAAGTGTTCTGGGCTAGAAGCCAGCGATGAGCTACGCGGTCCCACTGAGCGATGATGTCGCCGTCATTGTTGTTGGCACAAGCTCCGCCCAGGCTGGACCATAGGGTGTTGCCTTCAATCGGACCGGCTCTCGACCGCTCCCGTGGTTTTGTTGAAGATAGCGAACGACACGTTCACCCACTCCACCACCTGGGTGTCGCCGACCGCGGCGTTGGTGTCAGGAGGAGCATCGGGAACGCTGTAACCCGGGAAGCCAGTTCCAACTCCGAGCAGGTTCAAGCCGACCGACAGGCTCGTCGGACCGCCTGGTGAGCTTTGCTCCACCGGGTCCACTACTGCGGCCGAATAACGGCCAGGATGAAAATTAACCCAGTGGCCTGGATCAGCTACATGGAAACCGTATCTCGGAGGTTGTGGCAGTTTGGCAAGTTCGCGCAGTGGGGGCGTCACGGCAAATGCCACCGCATGACGGAAGCTCATCGTCGGGGGTGAGTTGGGGACGAGCTGTCCTCTGCCAGGAGCGGCACAACACATAGAATCAGCACACCCAGAACGAGTAAGAACGAGCCCAAGATTTTCATGTCGCGTTTCATGTCTTTCAAGTCTCCATTTTCATCTCAGCGCAATGGCTGGACCGTTGCGAAATAGTTCGCAACCTAGGAATGTTTAGTTGAATGAAAATGAAAGTTTCGTGAAGGGATGGCGGCCGCGGTTGGTTTTGGCTCGCATGAGACAGACCCCCAACTCTCAAGCGGAGGCTGCCATTTAACCACAACTCTAGCGGCAAATACTATTATTTACGTAGTTAATATTTATAAAATTAAGTTGTTATTTTTTGATAGCAAGATGTCGGCCGCGTTTTAGTGCGTCCCGCCCCGTTTCCTTGTCTTAGACCGCTTTAGGAAATGGTGTGATCCAACGGCTTTGAAAGGCACGGACTTTAGCCGTGCCGCTAGTGCCTGGTTATCCCTGGCTTTAGAGGTTGCGGAAAAAGTCGCCTTCCGACGGGTTTGTATCAGGGCACGACTTTAGTCGTGCCGATAAGTCGTTTATTCTTGATTGGCCGAGCGGACTTCAGTCCGCGAGGCGTAGGCATTTCGGACTTTTTCCGCAGCCTGTTTATTTTTCCGCAGCCTGTTTAGCCGCTGCGGGAGAGCTTTGGATCACAGTAATTCCTAAACCGCTCTAGGTTGTCTCGCTGTAGTGAAGTGAAGGATAGAATATAGAATAAGGATAAAATAAGGACGTTTCGTCAAGCTAGTCAAGCAGGCGCTTAACTCGCCGCAAATCCGATAGGAATTGTCCTATTTAGAACTACTTGTGTTCTTGATTTCTTTCCATTTCAAGCTAAACAGTGGTACTCCTGCCCGCTCGAACTTTATTTGATTGTGGCCCATCGAAAGCTTGCCATTTACCGTTGGATTGATTTTCATGTCGGCCTCAAAGGAGGGCATGCGATGGAGTCCCGGCGCCGCTGCCTGGGCGACCATGCGTGGTATCGCCCGCGATTCTGGCTCGGACCCGCGCGGGCCCATCCGGCTGTCGAGGACCGCGCCCAAAACCCTTTCCGACGCGCCCTGTTTTTTCAATTCGATCAACGCGCCGGGGCTCGTGGCAAAATCAGTTCTCGACATCTGGATTTCACGCAGGATAATGCTCTCCGGAAGACCGGCCTTCACCATCTTGACGACATCCGCATTGGTGAGCACGTTGTCGGTTGGGGCCTGCGCGGACAGAGGAAGACCCAGACAAAGAGCCAATAGAAAGCTTAGTTGTAGTAAACGAGTGCCTCGCATGTGCGATGCCTCCCTGGACAAATCTGAGATGACCGTTAGACCGCTTTAGGAAATGGTGTGATCCAACGGCTTTGAAAGGGCACGGACTTTAGCCGTGCCGCTAGTGCCTGGTTATCCACGGCTCTACAGGTTGCGGAAAAAGTCGCCTTCCGGCGGGTTTGTATCAGGGCACGACTTTTAGTCGTGCCGATAAGTCGTTTATTCTTGATTGGCCGAGCGGACTTCAGTCCGCGAGGCGTAGGCACTTTGGACTTCTTCCGCAGCCTGTTTAGCCGCTGAGGGAGCGCTTTGGATCACAGTAATTTCCTAAACCGCTCTAGTAAAGACCGAAGCGCCACTACTATTGAGATTTACCAGCCATAACTATTGAACGTCCGAACCCGTCGGAACTTGCAACATTATATTTTGAGCCCATCAGTACTGCCAGCTCTTCGTGTCCGTCGCCGACAGGCGCGTGCGTTGCCAACTGTGTACCAATCTGCCGCAGGAAGTCTCCCGGCTCCCAGGGAAACCAGCCGTGACCCTTTTCCGGCCGGCCATACTCAAAGCGGGCGTGCGCCTCGGGATGCTGTTTTAGGAATTCTTCCATGTCGTACACCGCGAGGTTGAGATAGAAGTTATCCATATCGCCAACCCAGATAAAGATTTTGTCGCGTTAGCTTGGGGCCGATGGTCGCCCAATTTTTCTCCGCGTAGGCCCGCAGATCATAACCGTGAGCAAGCATGTAGTCGGCGACTTCTACGATCGATCTTGCCAGTCTGCTTATCCCATAGCGGCTGCGGATAGCCATCTGTCCCCACCGGACCGTACACCGCCTCCCACGCTTCGAGCTGCTGGCAGGAACGTCCATGCGAACCAAGCACCTCCTCCAGTTGGCTCATCTGGCGCATCGTCTCCACCACCTGCCCTTCGACGGTCCGCATCAGCGGACGCTCGCGTGCGACCCATTCATATCCGGGACCTCAAATGCATTCGGATCCTTGTAGATGTTCACCAGCTGGTAGTGGCGGAAGTCGATGGGATCGGGAAAGCCGGTCCAGGTGCCTCCAAAGAACTCTGGATGATAAAGCTGAAGCGCCAACGACTCCCAACCGCCCGTGGAACCGCCTATGAGCGCGCGGGCCCAAGGCTGGCGAATGATACGGAAATGCTCCTCGAGGTACGGAATCAGCTCTTGCATGATCGCGTCACCGTACGGCCCGTTGTTCGCCGAGTTCACGGCATAGGAGTCATCGAAGTAGGGTGTGGGATGCTGGAAGGTCACTCCGATCATGCGCGGAAAACCTGGCGCCGCTCCACGCTGTGAAGGCTGCATAGCGGAATTTTCCCCGTTTCGACGTCGATCGTCGGTGCCTCCATTTGCATGAACAGAGGCGGCTCCAGGCCAAAATGCCCCTGCTCGTAGATGACGGGATAAGACACCGTCGGGTGCTCGTCATAGCCCTGGGCAACAGGATAATCGCGCCGATATACATCGGCTGTCCCCAGAACTGCGTGAGCAACTTGCTCTGCAGCTTGATGTGCTTGACCCACTTGGTGTCAGGCGGTGGTTCAATCGGTGGAATCACGTGCCGGGCTTCCAGCTTCACACTGTATCCTGCGGCTGGATCGAGGTGTACCTTCTGCACGTCGCTGTAGAGATTGCCGGGTGAGTTCGTAAAGTGCTGCCCCTCCCACTGGTCCATGTGGGCCCAGATGGTATGGCCATCGGCACGGTGAAATTCGGTATAGACATTTACCAGCGCCTGAACGTAATAGTCGCCAGCAGGTATGTCCTTCAGGCTGCGTAGTGGATATCCGAGCGTGCTGGTGGTTATGACGGCGGCGTGCCCTGCCGCAAGCGCGGACACATCGCTGCCAAAGAATGGAGTTTCGTCCTGCCATGAGCCAATCTGATGACGCAAATCTGTAACCACCGGTGCGGCTGATGATCACGTACACCCGGCCGGTGATCGGCTGCGCATGGACACCGGCGGGAACCGTAATCTCGAAGCGTGAACCAACCTGCGCGCTTAGCGAAAGGGTAAGCAGCAGAACCGCCAAAGCTACGCTAGGGAGGCGCCGAGATGACAGCATCGTTGAAATTTCCTTTGCCCGATTATGCAGCATGGAATAGATGGGGAATAGGTGGTGGGATTCCTTGACCTTGAGACGATTAGCTCCCATTAGACAAGCCAAAATCTTTCTTCGAAAGCCCAGCCTTCTACCGTGAGCCGTCCGAGCGCAAGCGATACTGAGAAATATCCTTCAGAGTGTTATACCCCGGCGGAGTGAAGCTCTCATGACCTGGCACTTGGCGGACATCAGCCACGGCGGCGACAGCGACCTCCGAAAGTTGCTTGGCAGTCCGGATTTGCGGATTTTCCTGGAGATTATAGCTACCCATGCCGGAATCGTAGATCAGCCCGCCGGTCTCATACAGAAATTCCACTCCTCCGCCCGACACGCTGCCCCCGGCTCGGCCCGAGTGCTCGACATTGCTTTCAAAAAATCTGCCTACCGTGCCCTTTTGATGTCGCAAAATGTAACCTCGACCATGCAGGCCCGCTATCTTCACATCCTGGCCAACAAAAGTGACCGTGACGCCATCGGGCCGCGGAACGATGATGCTGTGGGCCGCTTCATCAAAGCGAATCGCCGAAGCTGGTGTCGCGACCTCCTTGACAGCGGAAAGGGACGACGTTGCAGCTACGGCCGTGGGGCTCGGCTGCGTGGGCGATGGGGCCGCCATAGCGGGCGCGGCAGGCTCGGGAGGTGCAGCTGCGGTTGCGGCTCCAGCCTGACTACTTCCTGAGTGACTGCGCGCGGCAAACGCTTTGTAGTCCTCGAATGACTTCTTCAGCTTGTCGGCGTCGGTACCGGGCAGGGGAATTACCTGCTGCTGGCCATTCATAGTTAGGATCGTACCGACTACTTTGCCACCCTCATAAACTTGCGCCATAGTTCCGCTTGGGTCGAATTTGAAAGTGTAGTCGTCCCACTTGACCTCGCCGGGGCCAGCCTGTGGAGGAGCAGCGCCGCTGGATGTGGCGGCCGCCGTACTCGCGGTGGCGACGCGGGTAAGATTCAGTGGCATCGGACTGCCCTGGTTCCACATGCCCGATAGTGTTGAACCGTCCCCGCTTACGAATCCAATCCATGTGCCATGCACCATCGGCACATCAAAGCTGAGGGATTGTCCGTTGATATGGAAGTTAGTGCACTGCAGCCCGTACAGGTTTTGATCAGGACTGTCCACGGTTCCGGTGATGGTTCCGTCGTGACCGGCGACCAGGTGGAGCTTTACGTGGAAGGGTGCCAAAACTCCAGCATAGTCTCCGGTTAGTTCAGGCTTCTGTTGGGCGAAGCCCAGCGCAGCGAGCAGCAAGAATCCTGACAACAAACGTGCAAACATGGGGAGCATTATAGGTGATTTCGCTGCGGCTGGATTACGCTATCCATAATTTGACAATGGCAAGAAATAGTGGCGCCCCGGTAGCGCATGGTGAAGTTCAACCCCGGGCAGCTTGTCTGGCGGCCTGCATCACAGTCTTCCGCATGCGGTTTTCGCCTGCCCAATACAAGCTGATCTCGTGGCCATCGGGATCATTGAGATAAGCGTGCCGCCAGCCCCAGGGCATCATCCGGGGCATTTGGGTGATGTAGAAGCCCTTTTGCTGGAGCTTCCGGCAAAAGCCGTCGAGATCGCCGACTTCGAAGTACAAGCGCACGCCATCGCTCGCAACCGAAACTCCCGGTCCCGCCTGGTGCAGGGCGATGGTGCCATCGCCGCCCGGCGCGCGCAAGCGCGCGTACACCGACCTACCCTCATAGCGAAAGTCTTCGATGAGCTTGAATCCCATCAAATCGCGGTAGAAGCGCAACCCGCGCTCCACGTCCTTAGCGTAGATCATGGCATGGTTGAAGGTGAGCTTCTCCCTGGTATCCGGGACAGCGGGAGCCTTCTTGCGTTGCGGCTTGGCCGGCTTCGCCGCCGTGCTCTTCGCCGCCCGCGGAGATCGAGTCTTTTTCAGAGAGACTTTCTTGGCTGTTGGCTTCTTCATGTTTCGTCATTCGATATCGTTTCGACCGAGCGGCGCAAGTATGGTCGGCGCGCTAGCAATTGTCAAGCGCGTGAATCGTTCAGACGGATAACGATTTCGGCTCAGTCTCCGGTTGCTGAGAATGCTGACTATTGCTTGCTGGATTCGCCTGGATTCTTGCTGGATTCCCGCTAGATTTCCTAACCGCCTCTACCGCGCCGCACTATAGCGGTTCCTCCGTGGTTGTGTCCGGGTAGAGCGGACCTTCAGGTCCGCGTCCAAGCTGACCCTACAAGGAGCCTCATCAAGAGAGCAGCCTTGACGCGGCGCTTGAAGCGCCGCTCTACCCGAACTTCGCGGATACACCGATTGGGAATCTACTTTAGCCGCGCTCGGCAGATTCATTCCCTTACAGCTCCTCGATCGTCACTCTGTCGTTGGTGTAGATGCAAATCTTGCCGGCAATCTTCATCGCCTCTTCGGCAATCTTGCGGGGGGACAGGTCCGTATGCTCGAAGAGGGCGGTCGCGGCGGCCGTGGCATAGGGGCCCCCGCTGCCGATGGCGGCGATTCCAGTGTCGGGCTCAATCACATCGCCCTGGCCGCTAATCAGGAACGTCTGGTTCTGGTCAGCGACCAGCAGCAGGGCCTCCAGCGAGCGCAGCATCTTGTCGGTGCGCCAGTCTTTGGCCAGCTCGACCGCGGCGCGGCCGATGTTGCCGTGATACTGCTCGAGCTTCGACTCGAAACGCGCGAACAAGGAGAATGCGTCCGCCGTAGAGCCGGCAAATCCGGCGAGAATCTTGTCCTGGTACAGGCGGCGGATCTTGCGGGCGGAGTGCTTGATGATGCCTTCGCCGAGCGTGACCTGACCGTCTCCGGCCATCACGACCTTACCTTCCCGGCGCACACAAAGAACCGTAGTCGAGCGGATCAAACGCTTCTGTGCCATGAATGAAGTTGATTATAACAGCGCCAAATCAGGTGGCGCCGCATGTTAAGTTATTGCTTGGGCTTCTCTTGCGACTGTTTCTTTTGTTGCGCCTGCTGTTCCGCGGTCCACGGTGGAACTATGCCGTTGATCCGGGCGTAGGCAATGGCTTGCCCCAGGTGCTCGGCATTGTGCCGAATGATAAACAGCAAGATGCCGCGGTAGGTATTCTTTGCGCCGAACCAGTCCACCGGTTTCTCGACGTCGGCGTCGGGCATGCTCAGCACCGCCTGCCGCATGTGCGCGAACGAATCCTTGAGAGTGGAAATTATCTTGGCCTTGTCCGTTGTGGACTTGTCGAATCCCTGAGCCTTGAAGCCTGGCGGCGGCGGAAAGCCAATCACTTTGGTCAGGTTGTAATTTGCGGCGGCCACATGCAGGAAGACCTCGCTCACCGAGCGGACGCCTTCCGCCGGACGCCAGGTGTACTTGTCGGCAGGGATGGCTTCGGCAAGTTGCACGAACTTGTCTTCCTGGGTTTTCAACTCGTTGAGAAATTCTGCCCGAACTCCAGAAGACGGAACAGTCGCAGTTGCCGGCAGAGATGGATTGCCTTGGGCAGCAGCGGAAGTGACCGCCGCCATCGTCAGCCCAAGAACCAGCGCGAATATGGATGACCGGTGCAACATCTTTCGCATGACAAGCCTTCCTTGCAGATTGCACTACGTGGCATAGCGAGTTTTATGTTGCTGGCGCTGCCACAACAACCAAGCCAAGCTTCTGCGGTATCTTGCGATACATTATCACCCACTATGAGTAATCCATTATGAATAATAGACCAGCCTCCGCGCCGACCCGAAATTAAGATACTTTCTGTGTCTCTGTACCTGTGCGGTGAATTACTCTTGAAGTCATGGGCCGCATCCACGTTCTTTCGGAAAACGTAGCCAACAAGATCGCTGCTGGCGAGGTAGTGGAGCGCCCCGCTTCGGTGGTCAAGGAGTTGCTGGAGAATGCGCTGGACGCGGGTGCGCGGCGCATCCTGGTCAACGTCGAAGCAGGTGGCAAGAAACTGATCCAGGTTACGGACGACGGTTGCGGCATGGTGCGGGACGATGCCATGTTGGCTTTCGAGCGCCACGCCACCTCCAAGATCCGCAATGCCGATGACTTGCTCAACATTGCCACCCTGGGATTCCGCGGCGAGGCGCTGCCGTCAATGGCTTCCGTCAGCCGCCTGCGTTTGGAGACCCACGCCCCTAACGACGCTGCGGGAACGGTGATTGAAATCGCCGGCGGCAAACTGCTGACGGTGGAGGAGGCAGGTCTGCCCCTGGGCACCTGCATCACGGTTCGCGATCTGTTCTTCAACATCCCCGCGCGCCGAAAATTTCTCAAGGCTGAATCCACTGAACTGTCGCACATCGCATCGCTGGTGACGCACTACGCCCTCGCTCATCCCGAGATGCATTGGGAGTTACACTCCGCGGCCAATGCTATGTTGCTTGCCCCTCCGGTCGCCGACCACTCGCAGCGTATTTACCAAGTTTTTGGCAAGGAGACGCTCGATCAGTTGATTCCGCTAAGCGCGCTGCTGCCGCTCTCGCACGTGGGACTGCCCCAGCCACCGCCGTGGCGGCGCGAAGAAGACTACGAAGCGCCGGTTGCGGGCGACGTGAAACTCTATGGCTTCGTTTCGCGGCCTGAGATTCAGAAGCTGAATCGCAACTCGATTTTCATCTTTGTCAACGGCCGCCTCATTCGGGATCGGGTGGTACAGCACGCCCTTACGGAGGCTTACCGTAACATCATTCCGCCAACCGTGTTTCCGGTTGTGCTGCTGTTCCTGGAGATGCCGTTCACCGAGGTTGACGTCAACGTGCATCCCTCTAAGACCGAGGTGCGCTTCCGGCAATCTTCCGTGCTGCACGATTTCATTCGCGATTCGGTTCGCGCCGTGCTGATGAAGACACGTCCAGTACCTGCATTCATCACTGAGATTCACGCTCAACCCACAGCTTCTCCTTCGCTCACGCCCGGGGCGCGGGACTTTGCGACTGACGAATTACAAGTGACCGCAGCCGATACTGCGTTTGCCTTGCGTCCGCCCGAGGTCCCGCCCTTCAATGCGCGTTTACAGTTCGAAGGCAGCGGCTTTGCTCTTGAAGGCAATGCCGCGGTTCCGGTGGCCCGCTTCCCTCCGCAGACGTTTGGAGGTCCGGTAGCAGATCCTGCAATCATGACGCGGGGCGCTGACGGATGCTCTGCCGTCGTTGCGGACGACGACGCACCTACCGGGTTGGATTCGTTGAGCACGCTTCGTCCGGTCGGCCAGATTCGCGACTCTTTTATCCTTGCAATCAATCCGCAGGGCCTGTGGATCATCGACCAACACGTCGCGCACGAACGCATTCTGTTCGAGAAAATCTGCAAGCTGCGCCTGGCTGAGTCCCCGGAGAAGCAACAACTGCTGATGCCGCTCATTGTCGAGTTGACCCCGGGTCAGATGTCGGTCTTTGCCGAGATCTCCGACGAACTGAATCGAAACGGTTTCGAAGTAGAACCGTTCGGCTCGCGCACCATCGCCGTCAAGACCACAGCAGCGGGAGTGACCGCGGGTGACGTCGAGCACCTGCTGCATGAAATCCTGGATCAGTTCGAGCGTGAGGAACAGGTGCTGAACCTGGACAAGATTCGCACCAGTATTGCCGCCAGCATCGCGTGCCACGCTGCCATCAAAGTCAACATGCCGCTGGAGCAGAACAAAATGGAGTGGCTGCTAAGCGAGCTGGCGAAAACCGATTGCCCCATGAGCTGTCCGCATGGTCGCCCGGTCGTTCTGCGGTATTCTGTTAAGGACATTCAGCGGGCCTTCAAGCGGATCTAAAGATCCGCCAGCAACTAGCTCCTAGCTTTTAGCTCTTAGCATTTAGCAAGCAATCAGCAGCTAAGACTACGCAACTCCCGATATCCCGCGAGGAAAACTGCGTTCCTGGGATGGATTACCAAAAGCTAATTGCTAATTGCTAATTGCTTCCTCTATGCACGAACAGCAACTACAGGAGTTGCGCCGGGAAAAGTGGCGCTTGAACGGGCGGCCCATCCGCACGCTGGACGAGGCGCGGGAATTCATCGATTCGGTAGGTTTTTGCCTGCTTTACCCGCAACGGCCGGCGATCCTGCTGCCAACTTTCGTGGGGGCGTATGCGGGCAGTGACGCTCATCTTCCCGTCCGGCAAATGGCGTTCGCCGATCCAAGCGCTCGCCTGGCCAAGGATTTGATGGTTCGCCTACTACGTGAAAAAGCAGCCTACGAGGCGAACGTATTCCCCGAGAACAACTTCATTGTCTCAGCATCCGTCTTTCCCTATTTTTACGGACTGGTGGGAGATCGAAATCCGCGACAGGCGCCGAAAGCGGGCGCACGTTCGGAATATTCTCCCCTCGCGGTCGATGCATTTCACATCATCCAGAAGGAAGGACCAATCTCCGAATACCGCTTGCGCGAATTGCTGGGTGGTGACATCTCCGCTGCAGCCCTCGACCGGGCGCTGGATGAACTGTGGGCCAAGCTGCGCATTACCCGGGTGGATTACAGCCAGGAGAAAGGCGTCTTCTGGGACGTCCTATTCCGCTGGTCACCTGAAGCCGTTAAAGAAGGCATGCATGTCTCCGTCGCCGAGTCGCTGACAGCGCTGGTGTCGAAGTATCTCGACTGTGTATTGGCCGCACAGCAGGAAGAGGTGGAAAACTTCTTCTCCAATCTCATCGGCCGGGCGCGGGTTCGCGAGGCCATCACCGCGCTGCAAGCCGCTCGGGAATTGAGTTTTGTCCACGTTGCCGGCCGCGTATTGCTGCAGGTCTCTTCCTGGGAAGTGCCCCCCGCGCATATTGAGCGCAGGCCCAAATTGCAACCGCGCTTCGCGCCGCTCCCTCCCCAGCCGGGTCAACCGCTCGTGCCGCGCCGACCCAGGAAATCGCCGTCAAGATCAATTCCTCCCGCCAAGGACATCGGCAAAGAATGAACCCAGCCCGCAAGTTGGTGATCGCCATCGACGGTCCGGCAGGCTCGGGCAAGAGCACCATCGCCGCGTGCCTGGCAAAGAAGCTCGGTTACGTGAACCTGGAGAGCGGTGCTATGTACCGCGCTCTGGCGCTGAAGGCAGTCGAGCAGCAAGTGTCACTGGATGATGGCGAGGCGCTCCGTCAGTTGGCGAACGCCACCGTGATCGACCTTGAACCTCGCGGTGAAGGCAACCGGGTGCTGCTGGATGGTCGCGATGTTTCGCAGCGCATACGCGACACGGATGTAACGGTTGCGGCATCGCGCGTTTCCGTCCATCCGCAGGTGCGCGAGGTTATGGTGAAACGCCAACGCGAGTTGGGGCGCGATGGCGGTGTGGTGATGGAAGGCCGCGACATCGGGACCGCCGTGTTTCCTAACGCCGACCTGAAGATCTTTCTCGATGCCGATGAAGGCGTTCGCGCGGAGCGGCGCCTTTTACAGAGCGGTTTACGCTCTACCGAAGACACGCAACGGGTGGCTGAGGAATTGGCCGCGCGCGATCAGCGCGACCGCACGCGTTCGGCATCGCCGCTTATCGCCGCGCCAGACGCGGTGCACATCGACAGCACGCACAGCAGCATTGATGAGGTCGTGGCCGGGGTGGAAGAGATTTTGAAGAGAACGAGAAGCCTATAGCTCCGACCCCTCCGTAACAGAAACCCTTCTCCAACCAGGAAAGCTAGACCGCTTTAAGAAATGGTGTGATCCAACGGCTTTGAAAGGGCACGGACTTTAGCCGTGCCGCTAGTGCCGGCTTATCCACGGCTTTACAGGTTGCGGAAAAAGTCGCCTTCCGACGGGTTTGTATCAGGGCACGACTTTAGTCGTGCCGATAAGTCGTTTTATTCTTGATTGGCCGAGCGGACTTCAGTCCGCGAGGCGTAGGCATTTTGGACTTTTTCCGCAGCCTGTTTAGCCGCTGAGGGAGAGCTCTGGATCACAGTAATTCCTAAACCGCTCTAGACGGAGAGTCCCGCAGGCTGGACCATCATGCCGCTCCTACGGCGTCAACCTCTTGCCTTTTGTACCTGGGGTATGATGGGTGATCTTTGGCGGCAGGTGCGTCGGTCTAGGGCAGTTTAGGAATTGGTGTAAGCCGAGTTCGGGTAGAGCGGGCCTTCAGAGATTGTGTCGCAACCTCGTATGGGTTTGCGGCAGTGGAATGAAACGGGCAAGAGTCAGCCCCGAATGGGGCGAAAGAGCTTAGCCCAGCGCTTACCGGGGTCCCCGGGCCACGCCGCTTTTGCGTGGATTGGGGTGGTTGAGCGCTGGGTAAAGTGGAAAATGAGACCGAGTCCCGTAGGGACGACAGAGGTTGCGACACAGTCTCTTCAGGCCCGCGTTTATGGGCAAGATGATATCGCGATCCTGAACGCGGGCCTGAAGGCTCGCTCTACCGGATTACACAAAAACCTAAACTAACAAGATTGCGGAGGAGCGTCATGTCGGAACCTGGGCCTGCTACTCATGACAACGTGAAACCGGCACCGGATGCGTTTAAGCCCGCTTCCCCTGACTCTGCTGAGCATCCGGTCGCTGGTTCGCCAGGCAGGCCGGCTCACCAAGCGGCGAAAGACGGTACTCCTGTCACCTACCCGCATCCGCCGGCCTACTTCACCGAGGCTCTGGAGGATGCTGAGCGGCTGCTTAAGTATGCAGCCGAAATCGGGCATGACGTTGATGACACTACCCGCAACAGCGTTTTGGAGGCGCGGGCAGCAGTCACCGCTGGATGGAACGAGAAAACAGCCGCCAACCTTCTCGCCGCGCTCAGCAAGCTCGCGGCTCAACTCAAGCCCGTGACCGCTGAGAGCTTGCGCAGCTACAAAACGCGGCCTACTGTTCGTACCTATTGGATCGTCGCAATCTGTCTGGCCGTATTCGTTGTTCCGTTTTCGGTGGCGAGCTTTGTTGCGTCCGCTATCTCGAAATCGATTACGACGAATATTGCTACTGCCAACGATCTGGCGGTAAAGCTAACCGCACAATTCGAACCCTTTGGCAGCCAAACTCCAGCCCCTGCCCAAGCGCCATCAAAACCGACCAGCAAAACTCCAAGCCTTGCCACCTCGCCCGGAAATGCTACTAGCGCCACCCCCGCGCTGCCCGCCGGCCTTAGTCCCTCGGACGCGGTTACGGAGCTTCAGACTTTCGCTTCCCTGATCCGGGCCATCTATGCCCGCAGCCGGCAATTGAATTGGTTGGTGGCACACTCGGTAAGAGACCCGTTTAGCGATTTGCGGGCGCCGGGCGAGTTCAAGCGTACCTTCCAGCTTCCCGTTCCTTTGCCGCCGGAACTCGCCCCCGTGGTTCGCGGACGGGTGATGGTATACCAGGACGCACGGTCGTTTGGGCAAGACGTAGTCGATGACGTGTCGGTTTTCTACGGCGCGATCATCACTTGTATACTTCCCGTCCTTTATGCCTTGTTGGGCACCTGTGCGTATCTCCTGCGCTCCTTCTCGCAGGAAATGAGCAGCAGGACATTTGTCCCGTCTCACTCCGACTCTGCCCGCTTCCTCATCGCCGCCATCGTAGGCGGAGTGGTTGGCCTATTTAATAACCTGACGATTAGCCAGGGAACATCCATTCCGCCCTTGGCAATCGCGTTCGTAGTGGGATATGCCGTGGATGTGTTTTTCTCCTTCCTGGAAGGATTGATCCAGGCCTTTTCGAAGAGCAAGAATCCAACCAGCCCATCGACGCCGCCGGTGGCCAGCAAGCTTTAGACCGCTTTAGGAAATGGTGTGATCCAACGGCTTTGGAAGAGCACGGACTTTAAAGCAGATTCCCAATCGGTGTATCCGCGAAGTTCGGGTAGAGCGGCGCTTCAAGCGCCGCGTCAAGCCTACTCCTTGTAGGGTCAGCTTGGACGCGGACCTGAAGGTCCGCTCTACCGGGACACAACCACTGAGGAACCGCTTTAGCCGTGCCGCTAGTGCCTGATTATCCACGGCTTTACAGGTTGCGGAAAAAGTCGCCTTCCGACGGGTTTGTATCAGGGCACGACTTTTAGTCGTGCCGATAAGTCGCTTTATTCTTGATTGGCCGAGCGGACTTCAGTCCGCGAGGCGTAGGCATTTTGGACTTTTTCCGCAGCCTGTTTAGCCGCTCAGGGAGAGCTTTGGATCACAGTAATTCCTAAACCGCTCTAGCAAGGGCATGGTGCGCAGCTGCAGCCCTGCCGCCTTACAAAAATCTCCACCCAGGCACAGCCTAGGTGGAGACAGTGGCGTGACTCTTGCCTTCGCAATTTCTATCCACTAACCACTTGCGTCATCCCTTCGTTATCCGGATGTCACCGGTATCGGTGTTGATCTGCAGCTTGCTCACACCATTGCCGACGGCGCCCGATGCCCGGGCGGAGCCGTTGCTTTCGTCGACTTTCACGGCGTCGAACTCAGAGGTGATATCGCCCTTGCTGGTGGTAGCCTGCACTTGGAATCCAGCTTTCGGTGGTAGCACCAGCGAGATGTCACCCCGCTTGCTGGAGATGCTAATACGGCCCAATGGTAGCTTGTCCGCCGCGTGTACTTCGATATCCCCGTTCGTGGTCTCAACCTGCAAGTCGCCAGACACGTTCTCCATATGAATGTCCTTCGACCGGGTGATGAGGCGGCTCGGACCAGTTAGATCGCTGCCTCGAACCTCGTCACCGGCGATTTCCAAATCTCCCGGCACGGAAGCAATCTGCATGTCCGAGCGCGACGACTTGAAGGCTACCGTCTTGGCGATCTTGCTGAGCCGAATATCGTCGAAGAAGTCGCCATTGAGATGCACCGCGCCGGCCACCTCATCGACGGTGACATTGTCGATGTGGCCCTCCACATCAAGATCTCCCGCAATCTTGGAGACACGCAATGAACCATTCTGCAGGTTGATGCTCACCATGCCCGCGACATCGTTTACAGAGACATCGCCATGCTGCAACATGACCTTTACATCAGCCTTGCGGTCATTGACGGTCACATCGCCGCGCTTACTGGCAACATCGAGGGTAGCGTCGTGCGGCACGAAGATGTCCATATCGGCCTGCACTCCGTGCTCGCCGGCGCCGTTGGTGTTGGCGTTCAGCACCACTGAATTTCCGGTCACGGTGATCTGTGGCTTGGTGCTGTCGTTGTACTTATTGGCGTCGTTCTGGTTCTGCGCGTACACCTTCTTGTGCACCACGACGCGCAGATTGTTGTCGTCGGCGGGCGCAATGTTCAAGCTGCCATGATCGCAGACCACTCGCAAATTGCCGTGCGCGGGAAACGTCTGCTGCAGGGTATCGTCGAAGGTGTAGGCCGTTCCGAAGATGCCGCCAAGATCGTCGTCCATCTGGATCTGATTGCGGACCCCACCCCAATCAATGTCCGAGCTGTAATGCGCGGACAAGCCGACGATGACGATCAGTACCAGAAGCAGGACCGTCCCGGCGCCCAAGCCACCCCTGCGGTAACCCTGGCGCTGGCCCATGGAGTACTCGATCAGCCGGATAACTCCAAAGAGAATGAGCAACAGCGGCCACCAGCGCCCAAAGAAGTGCCATAAGGGAAATCGCATTCCGAAATTGCGCAGCAGAAATATCAGGCCGATGACGATTAACACCAGCGGCCCCGCGATCGAACGCCGATAACGATAGGGCGGCGGCGCAGGATACTGCGGTGCCGGCGGCGGTGGTGGTGGCGGCGGATAAGTATTCTGGCTAGCCATTGCGCACCTCCGGTTCGTTAGGATCCTTCCAAGTCGTGCCCGACGTGATTGAGCCGGCCGGTGGGACGGGAGGCGGCGTAACTATCGGCGGTTGCCCCGGATATCCCTGGCCACCCGGAGGCATCGGTTGTACAGGCCGCCCAGCCATCCCCGGATAATCACGTGGCACATGACCTTCGGAGGAAGCGTTGTGTTGCAGGAACATGATCAGACCGATCACGATCAACAGTGCCGGCCAGGTGCTGCCAAAGTCCATCCAACGCGAGTGTCCTAGCTGGTCAAGGAGGAAGAGCACCCCGATGGTGATAAGGATGGCAGGCCCCATGAATCCATGAGCACGGCAACGAGCGCACGAACAATAAGGGTTATAGCGGTATCTCATGATGCCCTCCTCACCAGCCCATCCCGCGCCGACGCATCAGCACGCGAATGCCGATGGCGATGAGCACGAGCGGCCAAAACCGCCATAAACGGTCGAGATTTAACACATCCATCTCATTGAGCAAGAACAGCACACCCAGACCGATCAGGATGAAAGCCCCAATCGGGACGGAGGAACGCACACTGCTCTCGACGGGTTCGTCTTCCGGCATCATGGCAGGCTCACTGCCGGCTACGGGCACCGCCCCGGCAGCGACTCCAGCCTTTGGGGTGACTGGGGGGAGCGCTGACGAGAACATACGGTTAAGGCCGAGGGGATCGGGCGCCGGCAAGCCCATCTGGCGGGCGCGCGCGGTCTGATATGCCTCAATAGGCATATAGATTACGAACGCCGCTATGCCCAATCCAAAGATGCCATTCACGTGAGCGGCCATCCAAATCAGGGTGGCGAAGATCAACACGTGTACGAAGCCCTTGCCAAATTCACCGTTGTACATGGCGCCCACCCCGGGAATGAACCCCAGCAGCGCAGCCAGTCTCGGATTTCCCACCCCGGCTTGCGGTTCAGCACCCGGCGGCACGGCGGTAGTACCGGGTGGCGGCATAGTGCCGCTCAATTGCGAGGCCAGACATTCCTCGCAGTAGATAACGCCACGGACGTCTCGCACGCAGCTGCTGCATAGTGGTTTCCCACAAGTACGGCAGAATGCGGCTGCGGGAACATCGACATGATTGGCGCAGTTCATGTAGTTCTCCTGTTCAGCCGGGCCTGATGGTTCAGTTCCTTCATCAATTCCTTTGCTAATTCATTCATTCCTTGTTCATTCCCAGCCGGACGAGACACGGCCAGCTCGGGCTGTCCTTCGTCGCGGCTGTAGTTCGGACTTTGCTGATTCTTATTTCGCCGGTTATCGCTCTTCGGTTGCGTCTTGGGCGCGGGTTCTTCCGGCTGCTTCTCGGGAGTGGCGACGCGGCGTAAGTCGCGCACCCGTGACTCGATCTCATAAACCAGGCGAATGTTTTCGTAATAATGAATCACGCGCGCCTGCGCTGAGTAGTACGTCTTGGCGATGCCCTTGGAGCTCAAGTCCATCCGCCGCAGATCGCTTATATGCAAGCCCGCGATACTCAGCAGCAAGGTGATGGAGAAGAATGCCATGCCAAACGACATGGCGAAGCGTGGGGTTGCCACCGGAGCGAAGATCGGCGCCAACCGGCCCTTGAGCTTATCGAGCCAGCCATCGCCGCCAGGCGAGACCACGGCATGCTCGGACGGGAGCGCGCCTATAGTCTGCGCCAGAATGTTGTGCACCAGATTGCGCGGCGGCTCGGCCTCATCCAGTCCCTTCAGCCAGTGCATGCCCGCCTTAGCCTCTTCAACCATAGCGTTACATGCCGGACAGGATTGCTGGTGCGCCTCAAATGCGGCCAGCGTAGGGCCGTGCAAAGCGCCATCGATTGCTTCAGCCAACAGGCCTTCGCACTCCACGCATTGCATCCCGGATTGGTTCTCGCCGTGCATCAACTCACCTGTCTGTAATTACGTTGTAACAGCCTCGCAAGTTCCGTTCGCCCCCGATTTATGCGACTCTTCACGGTACCCTCGGGCACCTTAAGGACTATGGCAATGTCTTTGTAGTCCATATCTTGGAGATCGCGCAGAATGACCGCCTCCCGCAGTTCCGGCGAAAGCTTTCGCAGCGCTCCGTGTACCAGCTTCTGGGTCTCCTGACTCCTGACCCGGGCTTCCGGCCCCGCCGAGCGGTCCTCCAGCTTCTCGGCCAGCGTCAGGCCGTCGTCCTGGTTGCCCGCCGTCGCGTCTAGAGAGTCGGTAACCCGGTCGTACTTTCCCTTACGGAAATGATCTACCAACAGATTGCGAGTGACGGTGGTGACCCAAGTCATGAACGAAGCTCGCGTGGTATCGAACGTACTGAGCGTGCGATACATTTTGATGAACACTTCCTGGGCCAGGTCCGCGGCATCGTCGGGCGATCCCGAAAAGCGATAGCAGATGTTATAGATCCGACGATGATACTGCTGAACGATTTCCTGCCACGCCGCTGCGTCGCCGGCAACACAGCGACGGACGAGGGCATTGACGGCTTGGATATCGTCCAATCAGCGCTCCCAAAAGGCGTGACTCCTGCCCAATCCACTCACTGCTAAAGACTTATACGAAAAGTGCGACCCGATGTTCGATCGATTTAGGCAGATTCCGCCCCCTCGGGCGCCCGCCAGAATCTCCGCATGCGCGAATGGTTTTCGCCAGCATTGTAGCAGGATGACAAAGGAGACCGGTCATGCCGGACCGGCGGTAGTGGGCTAAAAGTGTGTTGGCGGCTTTTTGGCTGGTGCAGGGCAGAACTGGGAATGGACTTGCTCTGCGATTTTCAAAACCTCAACCCTGGATGTCCGGATGGTAGCAAGACATGACAAGCACACACTCTCCGTCGGCTTGTCTGGCCGATGAAGGAAATCATCGCGCTCGCTGGGTGTGGTTGTCATCATAACCCACGGGGATGAATCATTAGTTCCGGATGCGACAGAGAGTATACCGTGCAGCCTAAGGCTGTCGGTCTGATATCGAACCTAACTCCGCCAGATTGCCGGGTTTTTCATTGGAGAAAACATGAAGATCGCCGTAAAGCCGACTGTAGCTCTGCAAGAGATTTGCATCGCGGTAAGACGCGCTGTTGCTCAATCGTTTCGCTCCAATTCTTTCAAACATTACCCATCGTGACGGCACAGATTTGATTGACGTTGATAAGTACTGGCCGATCGTTGTCCGCTACTAACAAAATAAATGGCGCATCCAATTTTGGCACCTCTTTCATCTCGGTTCCTTTCGGGGGTTAGAGTATTATGCCGCGCCTAACAATTCTGTGACACTCCAAACGTGATCGGTCAATCCCGCTTCCATCGCTGGAGTGACACGAAGCGCTTGGTGAACACGGCAGAAGTTATAGAAGGCGACATAAAGCGTAACAGCCGCTTTGAGATTCTCAAGCTTTTTACTGAAGGCATTCGTTAAGCGGGTAAAACGACGCAAGTGCACACGCAAACTCAACACGGAATTAGCCCACTACCGACCGGCCGAGGAATTCTAGACTAAGACATAGCGCTGAACATCTCGCAATCCTCAACCTGAAGTCGTCCTCGACCTTTTCGTCGGCATCATGGTTGGAGCTACCTTTCGCCAGTCCCGCACAGCGGACGAGAGAGCTTAAAGCAGATTCCCAATCGGTGTATCCGCGAAGTTCGGGTAGAGCGGCGCTTCAAGCGCCGCGTCAAGGCTGCTCTCTTGATGAGGCTTTCAGTCCGCTGCGGTGCGGCGGACTGAAAGCCTACTCCTTGTAGGGTCAGCTTGGACGCGGACCTGAAGGTCCGCTCTACCGGGACACAACCACTGAGGAACCGCTCTAGCCCAGCGCTTCAGCGCCGGGTAGCCTGCGTAATGAACGTGAGTCCCTTGGGGACGACAGAGAAAACCTATCCAAACACAAATTGTGGATTGTAAGAAATCCCCGACTTCTTCAGCGTCGTCAGCAGGAGATTCACGTCGAACGAGACCAGAAGTTGGCTGCGGCTCGGCAGCAGCGGCAACTCCGTCGACAGGAAGCGGATCGACAGAAGCTGAACTAGGCGTGCAAGTGATGACGGCCACGGTCACATGGAGACCCGCCGCACCTCGCGAACTGGTCAGGCTTTTATTGACCACCCTTCGCTCGCTCCAACTTCCACGGCTTGGGAGCGGGGACATCGGGCGGAGCGAGTAAACGAAGCTCTGCCTGATCAGTTCCAGTGAGCTTCATGTCACATCGAATAGTGTCCTGCGAGGTTGGTTCCTTTGTGCTGATGTGAAGGGTTCCGCTCGTAAGCCTAGCTTCCACGATAGGGTCGCTACCCTCGTTTTCCTCCGCACTTGTAAGTTCCCCGTCTTTGTCCACTTGGATATCGGCATGACTCACGGTTCCGGTCAGCTTGCCTTGTTGCTTCTCCAAATTGATTGTCAGGAAGGTCCTGCCTTTGAATTGTGCGTGCCAAGTGCCAACAAATTGCTGCAGATCGGCGTCGCTGCTGGTGGGCTGAATGACTTGAATAGAGACACCGGACACCCCGAGACACGTTGCGATTAGTAAAGCTAACGTGGCAAGAACCAAAACCTGCGCCCTTGTCTTGCGCACTCGATTAGCTCTTTCGAGTACATTCATGATGCGATCCTCCAGTGTGTTTGTGTCGAATAGTCCCAGAGCGTATCCAACGTTTACTGGGAGCCGCTTCGCGGCCATGGACTGCGCGATGCGCAAAAGGGAGCGGACGTATTGAGTGTGCGTCGACAGGCTTTCTGCGGCGATCTCGTCGCAGGCCAATTCCCGTGTCTGATCGATCCGTGCCTTGATCAGAGCAGCGGCGGGGTGAAACGAGATAGGCAATAAGAAAAGCTCGTAAACCAGATTCAAAAGGAAATCGTGTCGGCGGATGTGCGCCAGTTCATGGCTTAGGGTAGAAGAGATCTCATCCTCTGATGCTTGCGACAATAACCATTCCGGCAGCACCAAGACAGGATTGCGGATTCCCAGTGTCGCTGGCCCTTTTCCCTCCAGTGACAACAATATGGGTACGGGTTTCATACCCAGCAGCGAGTGGCATCGCTCGACCACAGCCCGCATTACCGGCGGTATCTGACTCTCGCTTGACCTATGTAGCATTGCCCGCAGTGACCGCCATCCGCAATAGAGGCGAACTGCTCGATAGACAATAAAGGCGGAATAGAGCAGTGCAACAAGCCCAGTGATGAGCGGGCCGAATATTACTGGTTGACCAGCATGTCGCATTCGCCGCCAAAGTGCCCAAGAAGAAGTGCCGCTGAGGGCCGTTTGTGCCGACGGGACCGTGTCCGCCGCTGCGACAGGATCGGGCCTTGGTTTGTCATTGTTGCGAGAACCACGCAAGCTCGCAAAGGGAAGCGACACAGCAAGCAGCAAGGCTGCGATCCACAAAGCATGCCGATACGAGGAAGGGCAACGACGTAGTGCTCGCGAGAGAAGAGATGTGGCTGCCGAGATGACAAATATCATCCATAAGGCATTCGTCACATACGTGACAACCATCTCATTAATCGGATTCATGGTCTTTTCCCTCCTTGCCGCGCTCATGCTCCTCTATCAAGCCGCGCAACTCCTGAAGCCTTTTGGGATCGAGTTGCCGGCTCTTGACGAGGCTCATGAGGAGACCGTCCACCGACCCGCCAAAAAGGCGATCGACCATGTCGCCGATGGCGTTGCTCGCTGCCTTCTCTCTGGTCAACACTGGCGCATAGTCGTACGCCCTGCCCCGCAATGTCCGCCGTACCCTTCCTTTACGATGAAGAACGTTGAGCATCGTCTGCACCGTGGTGTACGCCAATTTCGGTGATCCGGCCAGTTTCTCTTGGACTGATTGCACGTTAGAGGGACCGCAATCCCACAGAACGTTCATGATCTGCAGCTCCAAAGGGGTGAGCTGCTGTTGGGGTTTTCCTCTACCGCCCATCGCGATACCTCCTAAAGTATTAGGAGATTAGCTCCAGGGAACTCAGCTTGTCAACTAAAAAGTTAGGAGATACGGTTGAGCGGGCTTCACACCCAACACGTGACATTTCATTCAGCCATCGCCAGGTATTTCCTTTGAGTTCCTGTGCCACCTTGGCCAGCATGATGGTCGGCGGCAGCGAGATGAGCAGGTGGAGGTGATTGTCGATGCCACCCGCAGTCCTCGGTCTGGATGACAAACGTTAGATCGAGTAACCGAGCGACGCCCGACTGGAATAAAATCGCGCACAGCCATGCCGCTGGCCCAGCGCACCATCTTTCACGTCGATATGGACGCCTTCTTCGTCTCGGTCGAAGAGCTGTTCGACCCGGCGCTGAAGGGCAAGGCGGTTGTGGTTGGTGGGCAGCGCGACGAGCGCGGCGTGGTGTCGGCTGCCTCCTACGAGGCGCGCAAGTTCGGCGTGCATTCGGCCATGCCGCTGCGCACCGCCGCCAAACTGTGTCCGCACGCCATCTTCGTGGACGGACATCCCGAGCGCTATCGCGATTATTCCGCCAAGGTTTACCAGGTGCTGGACCGGTTCTCGCCCAAGCTGGAGATGGTTTCCATCGACGAAGCCTACGTCGACATGACCGGCACCGAGCGCCTGCATGGCCCGCCGATGCGCGCCGCCCATGCGCTGCACGCGACCATGAAAGCCGAGACGCAACTGAATTGCTCCATCGGAATTGGGACGTCGCGGCTGGTGGCCAAAATCTGCTCCGACCAAGCCAAGCCCAACGGCGTGCTGTGGATTGTGCCGGGCGGAGAAGTGGAGTTTCTCGCGCCGCTGGATGTGCGCAAGATTCCGGGCGTCGGCAAGGTGATGGAGAAGCGGCTGCTCGAACAGGGTATCCAGAAGATTGGCGATCTGGCGCGGCATGAGGAGCGCTGGCTGGAGGAGAATTTCGGCGCACTGGGCGTGGCGCTTGCCGGCAAGTCCCGTGGCTTGGACGCCGGAGCCTGGTTCGAAAGCGATATTGGCGAGGACGATGGGCCGCGCTCGATCAGTCATGAGCACACGTACTCCGTCGACACCAACGATGCGCAAGCCCTGGAGGCGACGCTGGCGCGGCTGACGGAGATGGTGTGCCGCCGTCTGCGCGAGCAGAAGCTGCACGCCCGCACTCTGCAGTTGAAGCTGCGCTATTCCGATTTCCGCACCCTCACGCGCGCTCGCACCTTGGAGCAGCCGAGCTCGGTGGACGCGGAGGTGCTGGCGACGATCCGCGAACTGTTTCGCGACAAACTGGAATGGCGATGCGATCCGGCTGCTTGGAGTTTGTGCCTCGCATTTTGACGCCGAGAGCGAGCAGCTCAGCCTGGAAGGCACGACCACGCATCAGAAGTGGAACCAGGCGCTGTCGGCTGCCGACCGGATGCGCGAGAAGTTCGGCGAGAACGCCATCTCGATGGCCACTGGCATGAAGGCGCGCTTCCGCGAACGCACCCACGAGAACCCGGCGGGGTTGCCGGGGAAAAAGAAATGAGGTAATCGGCCTGCGAGTTGCATTTGCCGAGCGCCATCTCCGCATGTCAATGGCACTTGGGAATCAAAATTAACCACCGAGGCACGCAGCACACGGAGAAGACTTAGAGAGGCTCTAATCAAGTCTGGTTTTTTGAAGGGGACGGCCTTCAGAGACTGTGTCGCAACCTTGTATGGGTTTGCGGGAGTGGAATGAAACGGGCAAGAGTCAGCCCCGAATGGGGCGAAAGAGCTTAGCCCAGCGCTTACCGGGGTCCCCGAGCCACGCCGCTTTTGCGTGGACTGGGGTGGTTGAGCGCTGGGTAAAGTGGAAAATGAGACCGAGTCCCGTAGGGACGACAGAGGTTGCGACACAGTCTCTCTAGCCCCTGAGGGACTCCCGACTGATTTAATCCAGAGCTTCCGTAAGGATCTCTGTGTCCTCCGTGTCTTTGCGGTACATAATTTTAGAGCGGAACGAAGACCCGCGCTTTGGGCATCACGGCACCAGGTGAGCCCTCTCACATCCCTACCGGCAGAAAGGGATTATGCCTATTAGTAGGAAAGGCCAGGCCACCGCGCCACCTCTGGAGAAGACGAAGTGCCCGGAACCCTGATTATTGGCTATGGAAATCCTATGCGCGGAGATGACGCCATTGGCTGTCACGCCGCGCGCGCCTTGGAGCAGCATTTCTGGAACGATCCGGACGTGGAAGTGATTGCCGCCCAGCAGCTCACTCCGGAGATGGCGGAGGACATATCGCAGCGCGACTTCGTACTGTTTCTCGATGCTTCCTTCGGGGATCCGCCCGGAACCATAATTCGAACCACCGTTTCGCCCGAGCCGGGGCCCGGCGGCTTTAGTCACCATCTCACTCCGTCGTCGCTGCTAACTGCTGCCGAACAGCTTTACGGCGATGCGCCGTTTGCCATGAGCATCACCATGGCGGGATGGTCGTTGGAGATCGGCCAGAGGATGTCGCAGATTGCCAACCGTCGCATGGCCGACTACATTCGCCTGGCGCAGGAGGCCGTCGAAGCCCACCGGCACAAGACCCAGCCCCGCACTCCCGCATGAAATAGATATCTTCTGATTATCTGGTTGCTTCAGCAAGCCCCAATAGATTGCGGTTAAGATCTCTCGCTCCCCGAATCTGCTCGTACATAGTTGATCTGCGAGCGGTCCCGAAGCCAAGCAGTGTCTGAAATGCGGCCGCCGGTGTCTTGCGACGGTTGTGCCGAAAGACGAATTCATCGAGGTAAACCTGGAGTTGCTCTTTGCTCACTCCGTGGTAGGTTCCGATCAGCCACTGTTGCAGGTTTCCAATCGCCCGATCGGCAAGCGGGACAGCGGACTTCGCGCCTTGGCGCAACTGCGACCGGAGAGGTTGGCTACGGGCGACATGTTTGAAACCAGCCTCTACCAGACCTGAGAAACTTTTAAGGCCGTCCGTATAGATAGTGGCCCCAGATGCGATGTGCTGGGTGAGAAACGACATGATGGTGACGGCCTTGAAGTCGGGAATCACGCTCATGCGGACTCGACCCGAAGCTCGGCCACGCTTTTCGACCGCCACAAGGACAAGAGCTGCCCTTCGTTGCTTGAGCTGTCGGCTCCCCCGGAGACCAGCTTGTTCACCACCAATCCACGTCTCATCCACCTCCACCTCGCCGCGCAGAGGTTCCCTAGCCGCGTTCACCATCGCCCGGCGGAGTTTGTGCAGCATCATCCATGCGGTCTCGTAGCAGGTCAGGCCCAGTTGACGCTGCAGAAGTAGGGCGGACACGCCGCGCTTGTCAGTGGTCATCAGATATGCCGCCCAGAACCAGCAGGTCAGAGGAATCTTCGTCCGATGGAGGATGGTCCCAGATGTCAACGAGACCTGGTAGCGACACTTGCAGCATTGATGGCGCCGTTGGTTCACCAACTCATAGGCCTTCGTATGCCCGCATCGCGGACACATGAACCCATCCGGCCACCGACAAGCTGCCAGATATCGCTGGCAGGCTTCCTCCGTGGCAAAGTCGGACTGAAACTGGCGGAGCGTCCTTGGGAATGACGGTCGGGGCACGCCTCCACACTACCTATTGGGGCTTGCTGAAGCAACCAGATAATCAGAAGATATCTAGACGGATTGTGATTCGCGGATTGTCATTACGAGCGCCAAACTCTTGGCGCGAGGAATCTGCTTTTTCGCAATCACGGACAGGCGAATCCCCTTGCTCGCGACGATACCCGTCATTGTGTCTGCAACCACCTTACTCCAGATATACCCGAGCCATCGGCCGCCACCACGGCCAATCGTGATAGCTTTGGTCGCCCCAAACATACAGCTCATGCCGGATGCCACGCCCTCGCAGGATCGCCGCGAACTCCTCATTCTTGCTCCAGCACATATCCCATTCTCCGGTGGCGAGCACGGTCCGCATATGGTTGTAGCGCCAGCCGTCGGTACAGTTCGCCAGGTAGTCGGGAGGATTGTTGAAGTACACGTCCTCGCTATACCAGCCGTCAAGAAAGCTCTTGATGTCGAACGAGCCGCCCATGGTGACGCAGCCGGTGACCTTGTCGGGATGCCGGAAGGCGAAGTTAACCGCATGGTAGGCGCCGAAGCTGCAGCCGGTGACAATGGTGCGCGGGGTCCAGTTCTTGTTCCACATCAACGGCAGCACGTCGTTCAAAATGTAGCGTTCGTATTGTAGATGCCGCTGCAAGCGCCAGTAGGGGTGCGCCCGCTTGTTGTACCAGCTTTCGCCGTCCACGCTGTCGACGCAATAGATCTGCAGCTGCCCCGCTTCTAGACGGTCGGCCACCGCGGCAACCATCTGGTTGTCTTCGTATTCATAGTAACGTCCCTGAGAAGTGGGGAAGACCAAGACCTTGGTGCCGGCGTGGCCAAAGACAAGCAGCTCCATGTCGCGTTGCAGGTCGTGTGACCACCAACGATGATATTCACGATTCAAGTTGTTTGGGCCTTTCCGATGCAGAAGAGTCGGGGTTTGGTAATCTAAGGAACCATCATTCTACAGAATGTGCGCAAATCCGCCTATGAATCTACCCTACGCTCCCATTGCCCAAGATGGCTTCTTCGTCACCCACTTCCTGACCGTAAGGGATCAGGCGAAATCCAGGGAGTTCTACGTTGACGTCCTTGGGGGAACAGTTGTAAAGCCGGAGAATCCCTGTTACATCAAGTTGGTCAACTCATGGATTATTCTCAATTCAGGCGGTGGTCCAACCCCGGACAAGCCGGAAGTGCTTCTTGACGCCCCGCGGGACCTGAATACGGTAAGCAGCTTTCTGAACCTGCGCGTTGCTGATATTTGGGCTTGCTATTCTAAGTGGAAGGCGAAGGGCGCGCAGTTCCTGACCGAACCGCTCGAATCACGGCTGGGAATTGCGATGCTACATGCGCGATCCGGATGGCTACCTCATCGGAGTGGGGCAGTACAGCCAGAAGGCGATCGATCATTTCAATGAGTACATCGCTAGAAGTGGTGGGCTCACGGCATAGGTTCACCTTCAGGCTTATGGTTGTTTTCAAAGCCGGAACCCTATGCCTGCTCTGTGGCGATCTACCGTGCGCAGGAAATTTTGGCTAGGCAACGTCATACGATGTCCGTTTTCACCGACATGAACAATGCGGCAGCCGCTACTTCCGGCGACCTGAAGTCTCGTCTGCACAAACATGAGCAATTCGCCTCGCGAGTCGAGGACGAGAAGCACGACTTCATTATGTATTTGCCGCCGATGTACAAGGCGCAGCCTGACCGGCGCTATCCGGTGCTTTACCTGCAAGACGGCCAGAATCTGTTCGATCCCGATACCTCCTTCGTCCCGGGCAATTATTGGCGCGTGGGCGAAACCGCCGACGAGTTAATCACGACGGGCGCCATCGAGCCGCTAGTGATCGTCGGCATCTACAACACCGGAGAGCGGCGCGTCGATGAGTACACGCCTGTCGAGGACAAGCGTCTTGGTGGCGGGCAGGCCGATGCCTACGGCCAGATGCTGGTGGAAGAGCTGAAGCCGTTCGTAGATCACAACTACCGGACGCTGCCAGGCATTGAGAACTGCGGCATTGGCGGATCGTCTCTGGGCGGATTGGTCACTCTTTACCTCGCTTTGAAGTACACCTGGGTGTTTGGCAAACTGACAGCAATGTCACCCTCCGTGTGGTGGAGGAAGCGGGCAATCCTGAAAACCGTGGCGCAGATCCGAAGGAAACCTGACCTACGGATCTGGCTTGATATCGGTACCAAAGAGAGTCTGCGCGCTCTTCCGGATGCCCGTGATTTGAAGAAGGCCTTGATCAATAAAGGATGGAAAGAGGGCGAGGATCTCCGCTATACCGAAGTTGAGGGCGGGCAGCACAATGAGCTCGCATGGGCACAACGTGTCGCGCCCATGCTGAAGTTTCTGTTCCCGCCGCGAAAGTAACGTCTGCGCGCTCTTCCGCACTAGCGATCAGTGCGTGGCACGCGTTCTTGCTGCTGCCAGCCTGCGTCCTGCCAAGATTTACATATTTGTCTTCTTGTGGCAATCCGCACATTTGACCGGTGCTGCTTTGCCGTTGCTGTTCTCTGTCTTATGGCAATCGATACAGAGACCGGCGGTCGCCGTAGGATTGTGGAAAGCCGCCTGCAACTTTATGCTGACCGGCGGAGTTGCGGGGTTGGTATGACAATCGGTGCAAGCCTCTTGCGCGGCCTTCAGCGGCTTCTGCGGCTTCGACGCGTGGTGGCAAACTTCGCATTTGCCGGCCACCTTCAAGTGTGCTGTGTGATCGAATTGCACCGCGCCCATGGGAGCGCCCTTGAGAACGATAGGGGCCGTTGGAGCTGTCTGCCCAAGCGCGCCGCCACAGAGCACGAGCACGACAAGAAGTCCAAGCGGCGTTACGTGTATTTTGGCAACTTTCACGGTGTCCCCTAAAGCTATCGGTGCTGTAAGCCAAGAGGATCTTCCACAGGGCACTTCGATAGCTAGCATTCTAGGCAGTCGCTAGCTGCACTTCTGTGACGCCGGCGTCATGGGGTTGTGACTAGGGTGAAATCACCCCCTCTCATCCACAGCGACAAACATGTGTATGTGACGCCGGTCACAGACTTGTAAGTGCTCCCATCACAGCCCTCTGCCACCCCGCCAGCTATCTTGAACCATAGCGATTCTTGAGGACGCAGACAGATCGTGCGCATTCGGCGGTCTGGGGGATGAAAACGAAGTGAAAACAACCGAATACTCTGCTGCGCCGGCCGCCACTATTCCTACAACTTCATCGGCGGCGCACCAAGATTTATTCCGGACCTCGCCGCAGAACGAGGGACGTGCTGGAGGTACCATGCCGAGACAAAAAGTCACCCTTGACGGCAATGAGGCCGTCGCCTACGTGGCCTACCACGTCAGCGAGATCGCCGCCATCTATCCCATTACGCCATCCTCGCCGATGGGCGAGTCGTCGGACGCATGGTCGTCGGTCGGCGAAAAGAATATCTGGGGCGCAGTTCCCAACGTCATCGAAATGCAGAGCGAAGGTGGCGCCGCCGGCGCGTTACATGGCGCATTACAAGCGGGCGCACTGGGCACTACGTTTACTTCATCCCAGGGTCTGCTGCTGATGATCCCCAACATGTACAAGATCGCGGGCGAGCTGACGCCGACGGTCATTCACGTTGCCGCGCGCTCTATAGCCGCACAGGCCCTTTCCATTTTCGGCGATCACCAGGATGCCATGGCTACGCGTCAGACCGGATTTGCACTGCTGTCGTCGAACTCGGTGCAGGAGGCGATGGACCTGGCGCTGATTGCGCACGCCGCCACCCTGGAGTCGCGCATTCCTTTCCTGCATTTTTTCGATGGCTTCCGCACCTCTCATGAAGTTTCCAAGGTCGAAGAGCTCAGCCTGGACGACATGCGCGCCATGATTGACGACAACCTGGTTCACGCTTTCCGGGAGCGCGCCCTTTCGCCCGATCATCCGGTGCTGCGCGGCTCGGCGCAAAACCCCGACGTTTCTTTCCAGGGCCGAGAATCAGTGAATTCTTACTATCTGGCTTGTCCCACCATCGTGCAGAACACGATGGACAAGTTCGCCCGCATCGTCGGCCGCGAATACCGGCTCTTCCAGTACGAAGGAGCACCAGACGCCGAACACGTCATCATCGTCATGGGCTCGGGCGCCGAGGCGGTGCAGGAGACCGTGGATTACCTGACCGCGAAAGGACGCAAAGTTGGGGTGCTGAAAGTGCGCCTGATGCGTCCGTTCTCCGTTGAGCACTTTTTACAAGCGCTTCCCCCAACCGTCAAGAGCATTGCCGTATTGGACCGTACCAAGGAGCCGGGCAGCATCGGCGAGCCACTGTATCAAGATGTGGTTACCGCCTTGACGGAGGGCTTCACGGCCGGCAAGGCTCCGATGTCAACGTTCCCGAAAGTCGTCGGAGGACGCTATGGGTTGTCCTCGAAAGAGTTCACTCCGGCGATGGTGGCGCGGATTTATGAGGAGCTCGCGAAGCCAACTCCGCAGAACCACTTCACCATCGGCATTCTCGACGACATCACCCACACCAGTCTCAATTACGATGCGACGTTCTCCACTGAAGCCAGCAGAAACGGTGCGCGCCATGTTCTTTGGACTGGGCGCTGATGGCACCGTGGGCGCGAACAAGAACACCATCAAGATTATCGGCGAAGAGACCGACCTCAGCGTACAGGGATATTTCGTTTACGACTCGAAGAAGTCGGGAGCGGTGACCACCTCGCACCTCCGCTTCAGCAAGCAGCCGATCCACTCGACGTATCTTATTACCCGGGCCAATTTTGTGGCCTGCCACCAGTTCAGCTTTATGGAACGTCTCGACGTTCTGAAGACTGCCGAGCCGGGGGCGGTCTTTCTGCTCAACAGTCCCTTTGGTCCCGAGGAAGTGTGGGACAACCTTCCGCGTTCAGCGCAGCAGACGATCTTGCAGAAGAAGCTACGTTTCTACGTGATTGACGCGGTGGAAGTGGCGCGCGCGGCCGGCATGGGTGGACGCATCAACACGGTTATGCAGACCTGCTTCTTCGCCATCAGCGGAGTACTGCCGCGCGAGGAAGCCATCGCCGCCATCAAGCACTCGATAGAGAAGACATATGGCAAACGTGGCGAATCGATCGTCCGCAAGAACTTCGCTGCCGTGGACTCCGCGCTCGAGCACCTGCATGAAGTGAAACTACCCGAGAACGTTTCGTCGCAGTTCGAAATGCGCCCGACGGTTCCAGCCGACGCTCCCGAGTTTGTGCGCAACGTCGAAAGCCTGATGATTTCCGGCGACGGCGACCTGGTCCCGGTCAGTGCGATGCCCATCGACGGGACCTTCCCCACCGGCACCAGCAAGTGGGAGAAACGAAACATTGCGCTGGAAATTCCGGTGTGGGACGAGGAGCTTTGCATCCAGTGCGGCAAGTGCGTCATGGTCTGCCCGCATGCCGTCATTCGCGCGAAGGTTTACGATCCCAGCAGCACCAACCACGCGCCCGAGGGCTTCCAGACTGCGGTCCCGAAGTGGCGGGAATTTTCCCAGGTCAAGTACACGCTGCAGGTGGCGCCGGAAGACTGCACCGGATGCGGACTGTGCGTAGCCGTCTGTCCCGCCAAGAGCAAAAGTGAAGCCAAGCACCGCGCCATCAACATGCAACCGCAACCGGCGCTGCGCGACAAGTACAACGAGTACTGGAATTACTTCCTCTCCATCCCCGAGCTCTCGCGCGAGAAGCTCTCCCACGGCCAGGTGAAGGACCAGCAGCTATTGCAACCACTATTCGAATTCTCAGGAGCCTGCTCGGGTTGCGGCGAAACGCCCTACATCTCAACCATGACGCGGTTGTTTGGCGATCGCGCGATCATCGCCAATGCCACGGGTTGCTCCTCCATCTATGGCGGCAACCTGCCGACCACGCCCTATACGTTCAACTCCGAGGGACGCGGCCCAGCTTGGTCGAACTCATTATTTGAGGACAACGCCGAGTTCGGCATGGGCATGCGCCTGGCCATCGACAAGCAGAACGAATATGCCAAGGAGTTGGTGCAACGCCTGGCTTCGACCATCGGCGAAAAGCTGGCGGTGGAGATCCTTTCCGCCGACCAGTCCACGGAAGAAAGCATCTTCGCGCAGCGCGATCGAGTGAAAGCATTGAAGGAGAAGTTAGCGAAGGACAACAGTCCTGCCGCTCGCGATCTGCTGGCGGTTGCCGACGAACTGGTCAAGAAGAGTGTGTGGATCATCGGCGGCGATGGATGGGGTTACGACATTGGATTTGGCGGCCTCGACCATGTGCTGGCCTCCAACGCCAATGTGAACATATTGCTGCTTGACACCGAGGTGTATTCCAACACCGGGGGGCAGATGTCGAAGGCAACGCCGCTGGGTGCGGTGGCGAAGTTTGCTGCCGGCGGCAAGCGCACCCCGAAAAAGGACATCGCCATGATGGCGATGAATTACGGCCGGGCCTACGTAGCCCACGTTGCCATGGGCGGCAGCGACACCCAGACCATGAAGGCATTTATGGAGGCCGAGGCGCACGATGGGCCCTCGCTGATCATCGCGTACAGTCATTGCATCGCGCACGGCTATGACATGGTGTACGGCATTGACCAACAGAAGGCTGCGGTGAACTCCGGACACTGGCCGCTGTTCCGCTATAATCCGGCGCTCGCCAAGGAAGGCAAGAACCCCTTTGTGCTGGACTCGCGGGCTCCCAGCATTCCGCTGGAGAAATACATCTACAACGAGACCCGCTACACCATGCTGGTGAATAGCGATCCGGAAGAAGCCAAGAAGCTGTTGCACCAGGCGCAGGAAAACGTCAATGAGCGCTGGAAACTGTACCAGCACATGGCCGCATTGGGCGTGGAGAGTAAGTAGAGAGAACGGGTAGCGTGGACCTTTAGGTCCGCGTTGGGGTGCACGTTTTTGAGGCGAGCCGGCTTCAGCCGGCGACACTTCTATGACGAAAACTTACTTCATCACCGCTTCGGCTTACATGCACCAAAACCTGTTCCAACGCACGGAAACTGCTGAGCTCTTGCTGGCCACACTCTTTCGATATCGCGACGCGGGCGAGTTTTCCCTGCACGAATTTGTTGTTATGCCTTCTCAAGAGGCCGAGTTTACGCGGGCCTGAAGGCCCGCACTACCCAAGACTTTGCGAAGCTGCGAGGAGAAGAAATCATGATCGACCTTTCAACCAACTATCTGGGCCTGAAGCTGAAGAACCCGGTCGTAGTATCGGCCTCGCCGCTGACGGAGAAACTGGAAAACTTTCCCCGCATGGAAGACGCCGGGGCCTCGGCCATCGTAATGTACTCGTTGTTCGAGGAGCAGATTGAGGCGGAGAGCGAGAACCTTGACAGTGCGCTGGAGTATGGCGCCAACAGCTACGCCGAAGCCACCTCCTATCTGCCCGACATGGAGAAGTATCATGTCGGCCCTGACCGCTACCTGGAATTGCTGCGCAAAGGCAAGGCCGCAGTTAGCATTCCGGTCATCGCCAGCCTGAATGGCACGTCGCCCGGCGGATGGGTGCGCTACTCCGAATACATGGAGCAGGCCGGTGCCGACGCGCTGGAGTTGAACATCTTCGACATTCCCAGCGACCCATCGCTCACCGCGGCCGCGCTGGAAGACCGCTATTGTGGTCTGGTGCGCGCCATCCGCAAGAACGTGCGCATCCCGATCTCGGTAAAGTTGGGGCCGTATTTCACCTCGTGTGCCAATTTCGCCAAGCGTTTGTCGGAAGCAGGCGCCGACGGCCTTGTGATTTTCAATCGCTTCTATCAGCCCGACTTTGACCTGGAAGAGCTGGAGGTAATTCCCAACCTGGTCCTTAGCAGCCCGCATGAGCTGCGTCTCCGTCTCCATTGGGCCGCCATCCTGTATCACCAGGTCGAAACCTACATCGCCATCACCGGCGGCGTGCATGATGCCAGCGACGTGCTCAAGTCCATGATGGCAGGCGCACACGTGGCCATGATGACATCGGCGCTCCTGAAGTACGGCATCGAGCACATTGGCGTGGTGCTGGCAGGCATGGAGAGCTGGATGGAAGAACACGAGTATGTCTCGGTGAAGCAGATGCGAGGCAGCATGAGCTTGGTCAACATCGAGAGTCCGGCGGCATTCCTTCGCGGAAATTATCTCAAGATGCTCGGCTCGTACACCTGGCGCGAGCCAGGAGCGGCAATTACGACGTTCTGAAGATTGCTTTCTTTCTTAACAAGAGGGCCGGCATTCCATAACGGAGCCGGCCTTGGTGTTTGCGGGGCTCCGGGTGATTCTTGTCACCAAGCGACTCGGCGGAACCTCCTTCCGTCTCCGTACTAATTAGCTTGCCAAATTACAAAACAGTACTACTATCGCTGTCACCGGAACTCGGAGTCCGGTCTAGCTCGGCGCACCTCAGGGTCCGCTCTTGCCTTCACTTCCAACAACCCTACGGAGGCGATAAGAATATGAGCCTTGCATCTCTTTCCCTAGCTCGCATGCTGTCCACTCTCTTCTTTCTGACGATTTCCGGCCTATCGCTAACCGCGATGTTGCTGGCCGTTCAACAGCTGTGGAAACGGCATACGACTCTTGTCGTGTCCAGCAGCGTGACGTTAGTGGTCTTTTTTGTGGCGCTCTCGGCCGCACAAGCAAGCGGACCGGGTGATCATCAACGGCGACGGCTGTCAGGTGACGGAAGAGGACGCATTTGATGGCGGCATATTATTGAACAACAATCTTTACCTGCGCATCGACTTCCCCGATTCCCATTGGCGCTTCGGGCTGCGCAACGACGGTATGAAGGGCCTCAGCCTGGTCGATGTTGCGGTGCAGGCGGCCCAGTTCACCTCGAAGCAGTACATCATAAAGCACGCAGGTCTGGCGGACATGTTTGTTCCCTACGACGATCGCAGCCATACCTTCTACGACATGTCGTTTGGCGACGACCGCATGGACCAAATCGATGCCGCCGATCTGCCGCCGCAGAATGCCGCGCTCGTTTATCTGCGGAAACAGATCGGCACTCACTACTTCCACGATAGCGTGCCCAGGATCGCGGTCGAATGCCGCGAAGTAGGACTGGGATGGTTGTGCAAGGAGCCAGGTAGCCACGTGCGCAGGCGCATCCACGACGTTGTGGTCTGGGGCGTTTTCGACGCCTTCAACTACGACTACGTCATCCAATACACCTTCCACGAGGATGGCGGCATCAGCTTCCGTGATGGCGCCACCGGCTACAACCTTCCCGGCGGTACATCCAAGCCTCACGTTCACAATCCATTCTGGCGGGTGAGCACCAAGCTCTTTGATCGGACGGATAACCAGGCGTTGGAGTTCGTTCACGTCGAGGATTCCCAAGGTTATATCGCTACCGATTCCGAACTGCCGATTCCCACCGAGCAAAGCGTGGACTGGGATCCGCTGAAATTCAGCAGCGTTATGATCCAGAGTGCAACCCAGACTAACGACTACGGACATCTCATGGGCTATGAGTTCCTGCCCGGCGATCGCACCGGGACAGGCAGATTTTCACAGCGTCCCCGGGACAAAGAGATGTGGACGCAGCACGACGAATATCTGACCAACGATAATCCGGGCGAAGACGGCAGCGGCTCCGGCATCAACGACTGGCGTTACACGTGGTACTCGCCTGACGATTATTTGTTGAGTTACCTCAACGGCGAACCGATAGGCGGTACCGGCGACGGAATCGTGCTGTGGTACATCTCCTCGGTGCACCACGAACCCACCGATGCCGACAACCAACGAGGCTCCGGCGACCGCACTGGCGTCACCCTGATCCACTGGGCCGGCTTCGACATGGAGCCGCACAATCTGTTTGACTACAATCCACTCGGCGGTCCACCCAAGTGCGGGCCGTGATATCACAGGTCCCGGCTGGTACAAGCACTTGGCGCTCCATCCTTGCGCCTGATTTTGGGCGCAAGGGTGGACGAGACCATTGTTGAAAGTCGCAGGTGGAAAACCGCGGGAATACCGACCGCTGCGCTGGAAACTAACCACTGACCACTAGCGCTTGAGCCTATTTCTGCGTCGGGTTGAGGACGATAACCAGCATGCGGCCGTCGGATTTGATGCTGCCGCCGGTGGCAGTCTTGGTTTCCTTGATCGGATTGGAGCGCGTCATGTAGTCCATTGCCTGGACCCATCCGGCCTGCTGCAAGGTGGCACCGATGAAGTCACGCTCGTTGTCCACGTCCTGATCGATCTTGTGCGTGATCGCGTTGGCCGAGCGCTGGTCGCGCTCGATGCCGATGTCGTGGGTTCCAGCCCCCGCCCAGATGGTCTGCTGCGGCGTGCTGATGGGCGCTTTCCAGATGCGGAAGTGGTTGCGTTGAGCCGCCACCAGCACCGGCTCGGTACGTTCATAGCCGAGATCCTGAGGACGGCCGAAGAGATACAGAATACTCATCGGAACCGCCATGTAGGAATTCTTCTGCAAGGTGGCCACCAAGGCGCTGACCACCGCGTCCGTGTTGGTTTTGTCCGCCGGAATCCAGCCCGCCGACTTCAACGCATTGGTCACTTGCTCTTGCGAGCCAATGATCACGAAGTTGACCAGATCTCCCGGATTGCCGCCTGCTGGCTTGTCCGTGACACGGTAAGGCAGATTCTTGTCGAGCGTGGCGAACAGAGGCTTGAAGTCGTAATTGCTCTTGCCGGCGGCGGCTCCGCTGGCCGTAGCCGTGCTGGCCGCAATGCGGTCGATATGTACCTGATACTTGCCGTCGGGAGCTTGGGTTTGGTCCTGGTTGATGCCCAAATACAGCCGGCCAGCGACAGGCGCCAACACCGTGCCATCGGCTCCGACCAGGAAGGGAGTGGCGGCATCGCTATTTCCGATGCGGCCGACCAGAGCGCCGCGTCCCGCGCTAGGTAACGTCAGCGGGCGCAGAGTGTCCCACCACCCCCGCTGTACACCGTTGGGCGTCACGCCAGTATTGCTGCCCATATTGACAGTGCCGGTCGCAGTGATGTGAAGCTTGTCGCCGGCGTTGACGTCCATGCCTGTGTCGACCCAGGTCTTGTCACCAGTGACCGTAACACTTTTGTTACTGGCCGCAGTTTCGGCGGGAGAGGCCGGCGCAGCAGCGGCGTACGCCTGGCTGGCGCACCACGGACCGCTTAGAACTGCGGCGAAAACGATCCAGCTTGCAGTCTTCATCGAACCACGTCTCTAAAGGAATTATAAACGGAAGAGCCGCCGAGTATGCGCGGACTGTTCGCCGCAACTGTCGCTACTTCTCAGCTTCGCTGAACATGAATTTCCCCAGGTACATAGGATGTGACTTGGGCGGCACAGTTTTGGCATTGTCAACCGGATACGGGCCCTGCACCGTAGTCGGGAATCCCCAGATGTTTCCGTTACGCATGTCGACAACGACCTTGCCATAGACTTGCGCGGTGCCGTCGGGTTTGCGCAGCATGGTGTAGCCCGGCTCGATGTAGAAAGGAAAAGCCTCGCTCGCTTGTGCCTGCACCGGTGCTGGTTGGACGATGGGACGAAACGCGATCATCCCAAGCAGAAGTGCGATAACTATCAGTGTTAATTTCGTGAAACGGTCTAGCGCCATAGATCCCCCAATTGAGGTTCGCAGATTCTAGAAGCCATCTCATAAATTGCTCTGTATCAGGGCACGTCTTCAGACGTGCCGCAACGTGTCCAGCAATCTCTTGGGCTTTAGCCCCTGAGAGCCCTGTTTTTGCAGGGGCTAAAAGCCCTGACCTTTTCTGCGCTTCGTTTGGCACGACTGAAAGTCGTGCCCTGATACAACCCCGAACGATTTATGAGATGAGTTCTAGTTACATTTCCGTCATCCGGAGCGCAGCGAGGGATCTGCTCTGCGTTGCTGACCGAAAAAGGCACATTCCCCGCGCCGAAACTGGCGCTCGTAGTGACAATTCATAAGCCAATTATCGATCGCTTTCGTGCTGTTTCAGTATTTTCCGTGAAAGAGGTAAACCAGTTCGATGACCAGGATGATCACCACCATCAATTCCAAAATGAAGCCACGACTCTGGTGAAATTCGTCGATGAGAAAGCGGTACAGGCCTTCAGCGGTTCGCAGCTTCTCGTTTACCAGATTCTTGTACTCCGGAACGCCGACCTTGGCGGCCGCCAGCCGATAGAGGCGCGCCGAAAACATGTCGCTGACAAACTTCATGGCGTTGTCAGAGCGCTCGACCAATTCGGTTACTTCGACGGTCACAGAGTTCAGCCGTGATGCCTCAGCGCGCATCCGCCAGCGCCGCCAGAATCCAGCCCGATGTTTTAGCGAGGTATAGACCCCGGCCAGCTCACGAGTCAGCAACTCGTCGTAATGTCGAAACTCCAGCAACTGCGAGTTGACATATTCCAGGATCTGCACCGAAGTCTCGGCGCCCGCAGGCGTGTCATAAACCAGCGCGGCATTCCATCCCACCACCACCAAGTCATTGGGATAGTAGGAAAGGCTGGCCTGCAGAACATCGTCGTTTTCCTGTCGCGCTAGATGAGTGAGCTCGCCACGTAGTATCTGGGCAATCTGCGGCCCGTGCTGGGTCAGAAGGTCGGAGCCGAACGGCTGCCCGGGCACGCCGCTCAGCGTGAAGATGTAATAGTCTTCGCTAAGCCATTCGCGATAGGGACGCACCATTGCAAGCGCGATGCGGTCGAGCCTGCCGCGAATGATCTGCTGCGCCTGTCGTTCGAGCTCGGGGCTCGGGACCCAACGCGCCGCCAGCTGTACCAGCGTTTCCCAATCGGCTTCGAATGCTAATTCAAACAGGACGCTGACGACGCCATAGTCGTAATACTTAACTTGTGGAATCAGTTTCTCGCCGCTGCTCAACCACATTGGTTCGAGACGCTCGGCTATGGGCGGATTTTCGAACCGCACATAGTCCGGAGTGGCGTGCTTGAAGCTGGGCTCGACTCGCCGTGCCCCGAGAATGTCGCGCAATTGCTCGAGCCTGATCTCCTCGCAGACGTCGTGCAGGATGACTCCCAGGACGGAACCCTTTAGGGTCGCAACCGGCGTGCTGGTCGCCATGGGCTAGCGTGCTCCTTGCCGCTCTAACTTCCCAAGACCGTGTAGCCGCGAATAGGTGCGAGCGCAAAAGTCAGTGCCAGCATCAGCACCGCCAGCAGCACCAGCCACCGGCGATTGCCTTCGAGAGGAGGCCATTGCGGAACGTTGGGATGACGCAGTCCCGTGAATCCCAGGATCAAGGCCCACACCAGCCATCCCGGCCAAAAAAAGATGCCCAACGGTATGAGCGCGACAATGCTGGCGCGCGTAACCCACTTGTGGGCCCGCGGTGCCACCGCGTAGATGATATGGCCGCCATCAAGTTGCCCACCGGGCAAAAGGTTGAGCGCGGTCGCGAACATTCCTACCCACGCCGCAATTCCAACGGGGTGCAGATACAAGCTTCCCAGCGCAAACGCGTGTGGCGTTAACGGCGCCAAAATTCGGTGCACCAGGTTGAAAACCAGCGGATAGCCCAGGTTCAGCGCCGACTCGGCTGCCGTGTTTGGCATGGGCTTGGAAAGCGCCAGACCCCAGAACAGCACAGGAATCGCCACGACAAACCCCGCGATTGGCCCGGCGATACCGATGTCGAACAACGCCTGCCGCGAGCGAATGGGCGACTTGATGCGAATGACCGCGCCAAATGTCCCTATCAACGTGGGAGCCGGGATGAAGTAAGGAAGGGTTGCGTAAACGCCATTTCTCTTGGCGACGACGAAATGGCCGAACTCATGTGCCAGCAGAATGCCCATCAAGGTCAGCGAGAAGGGAATGCCCAACGTCAGCTCCGCCGGGTGCCGGATGAGCCACTTCAAGTGAAACAGCGGCAGGACGACGGAATCCTCGGTAAACGCCGGCAGATTATGCAGGAAGTTATATTCCAGGCGTGCTCCAACCACTAGCGTTGTAAAAAGAGTCACCAGCAGCAATGAGATGTGCAGCCAATATGGCCGGCGTGGACGAGGAGCGACGATATACACCGGAGGACGGGCAGGAACTTCGAACGTGTAAGAGATCGGAGGCGTGGGTTCAGACATCGTGTCTTTGGATGATAGACGAGTCGCGCCTAAAACGGGTAACAGGACGCAATGCCGGTCCGAGGAAACCACTCCGCGCGCGGCAACGTTTGACGACGTCGCACCTGGCCGGAGCCGCTACTCGATGGACTGCAGTTCCTTGCCGGGTTTGAAGCGAACTGCTTTGCCGGGAGGAATGTTCACCTCGGCGCCAGTGCGCGGGTTACGTCCAATGCCAGTCTTCCGCGGCCGGACCGTGAACACACCGAAGCCGCGCAACTCGATGCGATCGCCGCGCGCCAGCGCCTTCTTCATGCTCTCGAACACGGTTTCAACTGCAGTTTCGGCTTTGGTTTTGGTGACACCTGTTTTGCCGACGACTTCGTTGATCAGATCCAGTTTGATCACAAGCAGCTCCGCAATATCCCGCCCGCAGGGAGGAGAAGTTGCAACTATCGACCTTCTGCGATTCTAAACGAACCGCAGCGTTTCCGGTAAGTCTTAGGTTCACTTTGACTTACAAGGTGATTCGCGAATCGTAGTGAAGCCCGGCCCCATTGTCAATCATAGCCGCATTCCGTAAGATGGCTTTTCGCTGCCGCGCTGGTTCGCATCCGGCCACGACTTCACTCCGCAAAGGGTTGGTCGGGCGCAGGTCTAGGCTTGAGTCGGGCGTGAGCCTCGGCGCAAATCAGGTTTGTGTCAGGCGTAAACCTCGGTGCAGGTGCAAATCAGGTTTGCGTCAGGGCACGACTTCAGTCGTGCCGATAAGTCGTTTATTCTTGATCGGCCGAGCGGACTTCAGTCCGCGAGGCGTAGGCATTTTGGACTTTTTCCGCAGCCTGTTCAGTCGGTGAAGGATCTGCTTCTTGATTTTCGGCAAACTCTTGATCGCCGCAAACATCTCCGGCCACGGTGCCGCCTAGGGAGTCCCATGTCTATTAAGAGTGACCGTTGGATCCGCAAAATGGCCACGGAACACGATATGATCAACCCCTTCTCGGAGAAGCAAGTCCGCGAAGGCGTCATCTCCTACGGTCTCTCGTCTTACGGCTACGACCTGCGCGTGGCCGATGAATTCAAGATCTTCACCAACGTCAACAGCACGGTAGTCGATCCCAAAAAGTTCGACTCGCGCTCGCTGGTCAGCGTGGAATCCGACGTCTGCATTGTGCCACCGAACTCCTTCGCCTTGGCGCGCTCGGTGGAATACTTCAAAATTCCGCGTGATGTGCTCACCATCTGCGTGGGCAAGTCAACCTATGCGCGCTGCGGTATCATCGTCAACGTCACGCCCTTCGAGCCTGAGTGGGAAGGCTTCGTCACGCTAGAAATCTCCAACACCACGCCGTTACCCGCGCGCATCTATGCCAACGAAGGTCTCTGCCAGATCCTCTTCTTCCAGTCCGACGAGCAGTGCGAAACCAGCTACAAAGACAAGAAGGGCAAATATCAGGGCCAAAAGGGCATTGTGCTGCCGAAGCTGTGAGAAGGCAGGGGTCAGGGACTACTAGAGGATGGTCGATAGTGGTCAGGGGTCAGGGGCTAGGGTCAGGGCTTAGGGGATAGTGAATAGTGGACGCGCATTCTTGACGGCAGCGTCCGCCATGCAAATCGCGAGTCGCGGATTAAGCTGGAATCGCCACGGAGCCAGTCCCGCACTTGCGGGACGAAAGAGCCTACCCAGCCTTTCAAGGCTGGGTAGTGTAGGCTTGTCGTGCAGGCGAGTCCCGTAGGGACGGCAGAGACGAACACCACAATGTGCCGACGATCACCGCAACCCAAGTCGCACAGTCAACGTGGGCAGCCCCGAAGTCACGGCGAGCTGCGTGTATAATTTTTAGGAGCGCGCCCGTAGCTCAGCTGGATAGAGCGATTGCCTCCGGAGCAATAGGTCGGGAGTTCGAATCTCTCCGGGCGCGCCAGAGTTCCGCTTCCCCCTCAGTAAGTTGCGGCTGCTTCCCGCCCGCCCGTCGACAACGATCACTGCAGAATCCAGCCCCAGCGTCTGCGATAGGCGCGCCTCGAAAATTCCTTGCCTAATCCTGTTGTCTGGGGTGTAGAATCGCGCCCATCAGAGGATGCGGATTGCGGGGCACCGCCTCTGCGCCCAACCTACCCTGCGATTTGCTTCCATGCGAGTCTCTCTCGAAGAGTTCGCCTTCGAGTTTGGCCCAATGCTCTTGAGATCGCCGGTCTCCCGCCCCGATCTCAGGGAGGCAGCTATGCGTTATCGACTCTGGGTTGTTTCCCTCGTTCTCCTACTTCTCACGTCTGCGCAGGCCCAGCTAAGAGGGGGCGTAGGCGGAAGCTCGATAGGAAGCGTGCACGTGCGCATTGTTTTCGACAACGATCGTGCCGCCGGCCCTAATTTGTTCGTGCGTTTGATGGCTGGTTCCAGTGGTACTCCCGTCGCGAATACCTACACTGACTCGAACGGCCAGGCCGACTTCAGAGGCGTTCGCGTAGGCGATTACCACGTGATTGTGAGTGGGGATGGCATCCAGACCACCGAGAGCGGACTCTTCGAAGTCGATGAACGTAAGGCCACGCAGGCGCAATACATCACCGTGCGACGCATCGAAGATTCCGGTCCTCAACCAGTCGGATCGAAATCTTCCATGGTTTCAGCAGCCGAGTTGAACGTTTCTCCGAAGGCGCGGAAAGAACTTGACAAGGCCAATGATGCGATGGCCCAACACGATTGGAAAAAGGCGCTGGAGCATTTGAATAAGGCCATCGCCATCGATCCTCACTATGCCGCGGCATACAACAATCTCGGTGTCCTCTATAGCCGGATGAACGACAACGCCCACGAGCAAGAAGCGCTGGAAAAGGCTATTAGCCTGGATGATCACTTCGCCGCCCCTAGTGTGAACCTCGCGAAACTTTGCCTGCGAGAGAAGAATTTTCCCAAAGCCGAAACTCTGTTGGAGAAGGCAGTGAGTGTGGACCCTAACAACGCCGAGAGCCTGATGTTGCTAGCGGATGCTCAGTATATGGATAGCCACTACGATGCTGCCATCGCGAGCGCTCGTGAAGCCCATGCTTCGTCGAAAAACCATCCAGCATTCGTGCACTACATTGCGGCCCGTGCCTACGACAAGGAAAACCAGCGGGCCCAGGCGCTCGCCGAATTACAAATATTCTTAAAGGAGGAGCCAACAGGTCCGCGCGCGGATTATGTGCGCGCCGCCATTCGATCCCAGCAACAGCAGCCGCAATAGAATAGGCTGCACCGATGGCCAGGGATTCGTGTTGCCCGCAACTCGTCCGATGCTTCACTCCGTATGTTTCAATTTCATGCTCGCCTTGTTCGCTTCCAGAAACTCGCGAATCTGGTCGACCTGCTCGAGCAGCCGGACCCATTGCTCGTAATAAAGGGTGACCGGGAAGCGGCCCAGTCCATACACGCTCATGCCGCCCTTTTCGCTGACTTTAAACTCCAGCGCGCCCCGCTTACGCCCCTGAGTCTGCTTTTCCAATTCCTGCACTCTGGCTTTCAGTTCTTCATAACTTGGTTCGGCCATATTGATTTCCCCTTCGAAATAACTAAGCGCGAATCACTGTCGCCCCTCATCGCCGGAGAAATCACAAGCTAATCCGGTCACGAGAGCCGTCAGATCCATCGTACTGGTTTTGCGCCAATCGCGAATGTGAGCTACTACACAGGCGATTGTTCACGCATCGGCGCTCCAAATGGCGAGCAACCTAGAGTATCGGCTTCATTGCGCTTCTGGCCAGTTACCGTTCAAGGTAACTCTATCGAGGCCGGTTCTCATCTTTACAGGACCGCAATAAACGGGTCAGCACTAGACTGGCTACCCAGTTCTTGTGTCTAATCATCTCACCTAGGTGGGGACCATGCAGTTGTCTGATCCACTGCAGAGAACAATCTGGGGGTGCCGCGCGCTCGTGTGGCTCGCCAGCTGGGTCGTGCCTCGCTCTCAACGCCGTGATTGGCGTGCCGCGAAGATGGGCCACCTTTGGCATTGGTGCCATTTCCTGGCCGAGTCTGGCCAACTTAATCGCGAGAAAAAATTCGAACTGGCAAGGTACTGCTGGAGGTTGTTCTTCCAGGCCTTCTGGGTCCGGTACGAGCGGGAAGCGTTCCTGCGGCGGATCGATCAGCTGAAGCGCGCACCTGCAACCTGCCTGACGGTAATCGCCCTACTGCTCGGGGTGATTGTCTGGGCAGGCGGATTCATCCCATTGGCGCGATCCTTGGTTTCATCGGCCGTATCTGAACCCGAGCGGGTCTGCATCGTCAGCCTGAATGGCAAGTTCCGAAGATTCCGTTCGGAGACGCTGCTAGACCTTACTTCCGCATGGAAAACGAGTAAGCTGCTTGACGCGGTCGCGCCTTACTCCTGGGGGCCGAGCAAGCTTGTATCCGGAACGCGGACGGTCCCGATCTTGTCCGCCCGTGTTGCCTCTGACTTCTTCGACATTGTGGGTGTGAAGGCAACAGCGGGACGTACATTCGAAAGCGGCGATGGGCAGAACTGCTCTAACTGCGTCGTCATCAGCAATGAACTCTGGGCACTTCAGTTCAAGAGCAGGCCTGATATCATCGGCCGCCGAATCGTGGTTGACGGCAACGAAAAGATCGTCATCGGAGTTCTGCCTCGCAACTTCCGTCTCGTGTCTTCCGACATAGAAGTCTGGACCTTGTTGGATTCAGCCTCGCCGCCGTTTACTAATTTTGTCGAACGGATTGGAGCGGTGGCCTTGATGAAGCCAGGAGCGACGGAAGCACGGGTTGAATCTGACCTGACCGATCTCAGCGAAAATGCCGGGTATATTTTCCCCGCATCCTTGCTGGTGGTCACCTCCGCTAAGGCAGAGATGCGCCGCACTCTGGTCTCCTACTTTCTGTTCTTGATGTTGGCGATGGCAAGTGCAGTTGCGATTGTCTACGCGCGGCGCGAGGGCGCTGGGTTAGGAAGTGCTCCGCTGGGCTTGGCTCAACGATGCTGCTGGTGGGCGTTCTTTGTAGCGAAATCTGCGCTGTTGCTGGTCGCGGCCTGCCTGCTGGCCTGGGTGAGCATTTATTCCCTGGCAGTTTACCTGGTTGGAACGGTTTATCCCATGGCGGATGGTGTGGCCTTGTGGCTGTTCCTTATTCTTTCCATAGCTCCTTTATCGTGGTCGATTCATGATCAACAGAAGCGCTGCCGGGTCTGCTTGTGGCGCCTGAGCATTCCGATCCGGATCGGCACGCCAGGAAACATTCTGTTCAACTGGTCGGGAACGGAGATGGTTTGCTCCAAGGGCCATGGCGTTCTATACCTGCCGGATTCCGAGGCCAAGTGGCTGGAGGGAGACCGTTGGAACAACCTGGATGATTCCTGGGCCGACCTGTTCCGCGAGGAATGAATTCCTGCCCTCACCGGGCTGCCTGGGAGCGCTTCCGGCAAAATCAGCGGTTATCCTTTTTCGCAAGCATCAGAAGTTGCTTAGACCATTACCGCGGGAGCGGCCAATGCCTGGTGAACTGCATTCGACAAGTCCGCAACGCTGAATGGCTTTTGCAGAAATGCACTACCTTGCGACAGAATGTCGCGGCGCGCCGCACTGTCTTCGGTGTAACCTGACATGAACAGTATTCGCACTTCAGGGTAGCGCTGGGTGAGTTCGCTCGCCAATTTACAGCCTCCCATGCCCGGCATCACCAGATCGGTGAGAACGAGATCGAGTTTTCCCAGGAGGTGATCGCAAACCTGCAAGGCGGATTCTCCATTTTCTGCTTCTACAACCTGGTAACCCAACTGCTCCAAACATTCACGCACGTTGCTGCAGATGATGGCTTCGTCTTCAACGATGAGCACGGTTTGTCCGTTTGGCTCGGCCGGCGTCTCAGAGCGCGCCGCCGGATTTTCCAGAGGCGCCACAATTGCAGGGAAGTATAGTTTGAAGGTCGTGCCATGGCCGGGTTCGCTGTAAACCCAGATGTAACCTCCGCTTTGTTTCACAATTCCATACACGATTGACAATCCCAGGCCAGTACCTTTTCCCACTTCTTTGGTTGTGAAGAAAGGATCGAAAATGCGAGGCAGAATCGACTTGTCGATACCGGTTCCAGTATCGCTAACCGCTAACATCACGTAGCGCCCAGGTTGAACCGGCAGATGCTCCTTGGCGTAGGCATCGTCCAGGTCGACGTTCGACGTTTCCAGATGCAGGGTCCCTCCTTCCGGCATGGCATCGCACGCGTTGACTGCCAAATTGAGAATCACCTGGCCAACTTGATCGGGATCGAGCCGGGAATTCTCCAGCGTGTCACACAAATTGGTCACCAGTTGGACGTCTTCTCCGATGATGCGTCGTAACATGTGTGAAGTCTCGCTCACGACGGAATTCACGTTGATGACGCGAACCTGCATGAGCTGTTGCCGGCCGAGTGCCAGCAGTTGCCGGGTAAGCGCGGCGGCACGGTCGGCGGCTTTTAAGACTTGTAGCAGCGGCTTACTCAGGGGACTGTCAGGAGTGGTTTGAGCGAGCATCAATTCTGTGGAGAGCTTGATGACAACTAGTATGTTGTTGAAATCGTGCGCTACACCTCCTGCCAGTCTGCCGACCGCTTCCAGCTTTTGCACCTGACGTACTTGCTGCTCCAGCACGCTCTGCTGGGTCATGTCTTCGATGTAACCGGCGAAGAACTCCCTGCCGGTGTGATCGCGAGCCAGCGAACCCGAGACTCGTACCGGCACCGTGCTTCCATCGCGTCGAATGAGGCTGATCTCAAAGCCTTGAATGGTCTTATGTCGCCGGAGCACTTCAATCAGCCTTCCGCGATCCCTAGGGTCCGCATAGACCTGGGTGGAGATTTTGAGGTTCATTGCTTCGGCAATGCTGTATCCACCCAGGATCTTCAGCATCTCTGGATTCAGGGATTCAAAGCTATCCTGCTCGAGCAAGCTCCGAATGATGCCGAAAGGTGCGCTGTCCACCAGTGACTGCAGCGCGGCTTGCGATTGCCTTAGCGCTTCCTCCATCAAGTTGTGGCGGGTGACATCGTTGGCCAGTATTAGTATCTGGTAATGACCATTTTTTTTGAAGGTAAACGCTTTGATCTCGGCGAATAGAAAGCTGCCATCCTTACGCTGGTGGCGCCAAACGCCCACGTTGTTGAACCCGGGATGGATAGTGCTCACAAAATCCAGAAACGTCGGCATCTCCTCGCGAGGTCGGATGTCCAAGACGGTCATTCCCAGGAATTCCTCCCGGGAAAACCCATAGGCTTGTACGGCGGCATCATTCACAGACACAAAGCGCAAGCTCGCGCAGTCATAAACCCACATGGGATAAGGATTGCCGGAGAAGAGGAGCTGCCGCTGGTCTTCCGCATCGCGCGATCGGGCGGATTCGACAGCCAGTTGCTGGCGTAAGCGGATCAGTTCCCGGTCGCAGCTAAGCTTGCACTGGAGCAACCACAACGTTGCTCCAAGGCCTAACACCAGCGCGACGGTAAAGATTAGCGACATCCGGCCAGATCCCGCGCAAAAAACGATGTCTCCCAACCGTGACACACAGGAGCTACAGGCGCCCGTTCCGCGCTCCGTAATCCTGCGCTGAACGTGCGGAGTTCACTAGACGCTTATCGAGTACTTGCGTACGGCAAACTGCGTCGATGCTTGCCCTATCGATCGGCTAATTCAGTTAACCCGGCAGGCTCTCGGGCAAAGCATCCATCTTTCTTTCAAAGGGCAAGTCCACCCCGCGGCGCGCTCCGTGGGAGTAACTTTGATCATCTATAGCAGTTGTCATCTATAGCAGTTGTACAACTCTCCGGCCTGTGATCTACGACACATTATGGTGTGTTTATATGCCACTTTGGTCGCACATGTGATGTTGCATGCTTCGTAGCTGTAGGGGCTCGAGGCCACTCTCGGATTGCCAAACACGCGGAAGAACCGCTGTAAAGTCTGCCGCTTAACCACTATCGGCAACTTGCCGGGACGCCGGGGCATCTGTCCTGCGATGTGGAAGTGAAGGGCGGGTCTGGCAGCGCATACTCTGCAAACGCGCCATCCACGGCAAGAAATACAATGATTCATGAAATCGAGGTGCATGGTGCCACTCTGGCAGGAAAGTTTGCAAATGGCCGCAGGTAAGCTCCCCAAGATCATTAAGCCCAGGCCACACGCGATGATCGACTACGCGGTTGCTGGTTCATTCATACTGATGGGCGCATTGTGGTGGAGACGCAACAAGCGGGCAGCGGTCAGTTCCTTCATCTGCGGAGGAGTGACTGCCGTCAACAACCTGCTTGCAGACTATCCCGGCGGTATGTTCCGAGTCATCAGCTACAGGAACCACGGCCGCATCGACACTGGCATTGCAGGCCTCACCGCCGCGATTCCGCGGTTCATGAACTTTAGGGATCAGCCCGAGGCCAGGTTTTTCGCCATCCACGCCTTGGGACAAGCCGCAATTACGGGGTTGACGGAATTCGATTTCTACAAGCACCAGTGGTCGCGGCAGCTTCGTCGCGGAGAGGAAGGCCCCGCGGCGTAGAGCTAAGTCCGTAGAATTTCAGCCTGAGCACTACTGCTCGTCGGGCGGCGGCAGGTCCCTCACTTCCTTCGCTGCGGTCGGGATGACAAGGGTGCTCATTCCCGGCGCCCCCACTCACCCTTCCCTTGCTTGAGTGGTGCGTAGCAAGTGTCCTCTTCAGCGTGGATGCCCCACTTATTGCCACTGGAGGATTGAACGGCACCATGAAGAGAATTTTCCCTTTGCTCGCGCCCAGCACCGGAGTTAGACTCTACACTCTCTCGAAGATCCTGAGCTCGTCGTGAGCTTCTTATTGCAATCTAACAGTTTGGCTTGCTGTCTGAACGGGTACGACCTTTGCAATGGATTGGGTCAAACAACGACAGCAAGAGCGACATAACGCAGAGGTCCGGTTGCCGTACTTGAATTGTCGTTCTAAAACCAAGTGCCGCTCATGTTGAACTATCCTCGCATCTTCTTCTTGTTTTCGTTGTTACTGCTATGGCTCTCGGCGCAGATCGGAGCTGCCTTGCGGCGGCGGCGCGCCCTCAAAGACGAGGAGCGTGAAGATTTCAACGTGGTGCAGACCGCTACTCTCACCTTGCTGGGCCTCATCATCGGATTCAGTTTCTCAATGGCCATCAGCCGCTACGATCAGCGCAAGACTTACGAGGAAGAAGAAGCCAACGCCATTGGCACTGAATACGCGCGCGCAGGGCTGTTGCCTGCGAGCGATGCGGTGGTGGTGCGTGCTCAGCTCAAGAAATATCTCGATTTGCGTATCTCGTTCTATCGAACTCGCAATGCGCGCGAGCTTCTCCAGATCGATGCCGATACCGCTCAACTGCAAGCGGAGATGTGGTCTGCGGTACAGGCTCCAGCTCTGGCGCAACCGACACCCGTGATCGCCCTCGCCGTTGCGGGCATGAACGACGTGTTGAACTCTCAGGGATACACGCAGGCAGCATGGTGGAACCGCATTCCAGCCTCGGCATGGAGCTTAATGATCGCGATCGCCATTTGCTGCAACTTATTGGTCGGCTATGGCGCGCGTAGCGCTAACGCAAAAGCCGGCCTGCTTTTTGTGCTGCCACTGGTGGTCTCCATCGCGTTCCTTTTGATAGCCGACATCGACAGCCCGCGTGGCGGCTTCATCCACGTGGTTCCCCAAAATCTTGTAAGCCTGTCGCAGTCTTTACCCCGGTGATGGTTTCGTCGCGCTGGCGGAAGCGGGGCCTTCCGCCGTGTCTGATATAAATCGGAAGTCAGAATCCGCACAACGCACCTTCGTGGAGAACGCCGTGGAATGGTTCGTCAATTTACCGGACTGGCTGGTTGGCATTCTATTCGTGCTGTTTGCCGTCGTGGTTGGAGTGGGCGGCCTGCTGGCTACGCGCAAATGGATAGGACGGCTGCACGTCAGCATCTCGCACAACGAAGCAGTCAGCTACTATCTGAGCACGGTCGCCATCTTCTACGGCATCATGCTGGGGTTGATTGCCGTCGGCGTTTGGGAAGGCTATGACGGTGCCCGGAGCGCCGTGGGGATGGAAGCCGGCGCTCTGGCGGCGCTGTATCGTGACGTCAGCGGTTATCCCGAACCCGAGCGCAGCGCGCTCCAGGCTGACCTGCGGGAATATACCCGCTATGAAATCGATGTCGCGTGGCAGACGTACCGCAAGGGGATCATTACACCGGGGGCGGGATCATGCGTCTGTGGCGTTTTCAGGACCGGCTGCAGACGTTCGAACCGCGAACTCAGGGGCAAGAGGCATTGCACCATGAGACCCTGCGCGCTTTCAACGAGCTTGTCGAGAAACGCAGCATACGGCTAGATACCATCACCTCGCATTTGCCTCGGGCGTTGTGGCATTTTGTCGTAATTGGGGCATTGCTGAGCTTCGCCGTGAGCTGGTTCTTTCAATTCAAGAGCTTCGCCATGCATGTGTGGATGACCGCTTTTTTTGCCGCCCTGCTCGGCTTGGAAATCCATCTCCTGCTCATCATGAACAATCCCTATCGCGGCAGCATCGGCATCACCCCGGAGGCCTTCCACGTTGTTTACGACATGCTGATGCGATAGACAACGGCGGCATTTACAACGCTTACCCGGTTCCTCGCTCCCACGCTTTCGAAAAGGCGGCGGTTGGAAGCGAGACGCCGGTGGCTGAACGCAAAGAGCGACAGAGTGTCGCTACCTACCCGACCAGTACCGCGCCGCCATTCACGTTGAACACTTCGCCAGTGATGAATCCTGCATGCCGAGTACAGAGGAAGAGAATAGGCGCGGCAATCTCTTCCGGCGTTCCAACCCGCCCCAGGGGAATGGTAGCGAAGATCTTCTGGCGCTGGCTAGGGTCGGCGAGCGCCCTGGCGGTCATGTCGGTTTCCACCCAACCCGGCGCGACGCAATTCACGTAAATACCATGGGGCGCAAGCTCGGTCGAGAGCCCTTTGACCATGCTGATCATCGCGCCTTTGGTGGCCGCGTAATCGACGTGGCCAGCCTCGCCGCGCTGTCCGGCAGTTGAGCTAACCATCACGATGTGCCCGCCGCGCGCCTGCCGCTTCATCTGCGCGGCAGCATGCTTCACCACGGCAAAGGTGCTATCGAGGTTGACGGCGAGAGTAGTGCGCCATTGCTGGTCCGTCATCTTGTCGATGTCAGCCTCTTCCGACCAGATACCGTGGTTGACGACCAGCGCATCGAGCGATGCAAAGCGCTCGACGGCTGCGCGCACCAACGATTCTCCGTTTGCAATTCCAGTGAGATCGGCGCGCACGGCGTGACAAAGACCAGCGCCACACTCCTCGACGAGCCGCTGCGCTTCCGATTGCGCCCGCTGGTAATTGAAGACGACTCGGGCTCCGGCACGAACGAAGAGGCGGACGGTCGCCGCGCCAATGCCGCGCGAGCCTCCTGTGACGAGGGCAACTTTTCCGTCCAGCGACAACCCGGGATTGGATGACATGACATCAGAAAGCTACCACATGGGGGTGGTCAGCACTGAGGTGGGAATCGTAAGACACTGAACAACCGAGAGGTGGCCAGATGGAGTCACCACTATTGCCTAATTGCCTTCTACCGCAACTACATTCATAATTCACTCCTCAACTCCAGACCAGAAGTACTACGGACGTCCCGATAGAGAGGGCATCTGCACGCACGATTGCGCTACAAATGTTGCGTCAACCGGGGCCGATCGCTAAGCATTCCACAGATTTGAATTGAGCTAACGTCAGCGGTAAACAGTGACACGCTGAGCCACCGACTAGTGTGCGCGACTTCTTAAAACTGTTTTTCGATGCACAACGAGTGAAACTTCAATCACGGAAGGATGGAAAGAATGAACCGAAAACTATGGAAAGTTTTTGCAATGCTGTGCGGCGTCGCGATGGTCGCTGTTTGGGCCGCGCCGGCACGCGCGCAGATGGCGGAGGTGAAAGAAAAGCCGCCGATGTACTCGTACGTGGGGCTGTGGGATATTCCCCGCGCGCAATGGGGAGACATGGCAAAGGCGGATGCCGCCGATCAGAGTGTCCTGGAAAAGGCTATGGCCAACGGAACAATTGTGGCCTATGGCAACGACGTCAATTTGGTTCACCAGCCCGACGGTCCCACTCACGACGATTGGTGGTCGGCAATGTCCATGGCTGGGCTGCTTAACGTGCTGGACCAGTTCTACAAGTCTGGCAGCTCCACTTCTCCTGTCTTGGTTAGTGCCACGAAACACTGGGATGCCATTTATGTGAGCCGGCATTACAACTGGCATTCCGGATCGTGGAAGGATGTGTACACCCACGGGGCATCCTACAAATTAAAGCCGGACGCGCCGGACGACGCGGTCGAGACGCTTAGCAAGAACCTGTTTGTGCCACTGTTGGAGAAACAGCTCGCCGATGGGGCGATTCACGAGTACGAAGTCGATACCGAAGCGATTCACACCGAAGCACCTGGTACGTTTTGGATTTTTTACATCGCGGCCAACGCGGAGGCCCTAGACAAGGTCAACGCGGCGGTGCGGGACAGCCTGAAGTCGAACCCGCTGGCCGGTCCGGCATTTGGTTCCATGGTGGAGTTCACCGCGCACCGCGATAATCTGGTTCGCACGAACGCCACTTACAAATAGCTCCACGCCTTGCCCTCCAGAAGGCTGCGAGCGACGCCAGTTTGGTGGCGCCGCTCGCGCACCAAATTGTTGTCAGGCACAGCCAGCGGGGGTTTTCGCCTGCCGTACACCAGGCGAATGATGACGCGCGAGTGTCAACAAACGACGAAACGGGGTTCGACCGGGTAAAGACAGCCTTACGGCTGGAGTCCAAAATCGCCCACACTATAAGGCTTGAGCCACTGCAGTCATTTTCAAGGACCGCAATGGCTCAAGCGGTTGGTTTATCCGCAGTGGACGCGACGCCTAAGCGCTGCTCTACCTCCGGGACTCGCGGAACGTCAAAACGCAGGAACAGCCTCCAGGACCCGCATCTTCCACGAGTTCTCGGCTGCCGTCAACAAGGCGACATAGTGCATGGTGACATCTTCGGAATGCACCACTTTGTCTCCGTCCAGTATCTGAATCTCTAATTCGGCGGTATCCTGCAGCTCCATCGCCGAGCCTTCAGGAGAATAGAAGACTGCCTTCACGTGGTGCCCCTTATCCACGTAACGCTGACGAAGGCCGGCTTTCCGTTGTTCGGTGATCGTCTGGCCTAGCTTCTCGTTGGCGGTTCCCACGAAGTTGGCGGCCAGGAAATCAGGCCGGTTCTGCTCGAGCGCGTTGGCCAACGCTTGCCATGCGGCTGCGTAATCGCGCGCAATCGCTTTCTGCGTGGTGTCCTCGACCTGGCGGGGACCGACGTTCTGGATGTTCAGCGTCACGTCAGGACGACCGGCGGCCAGGACGTGATCACCATTAAGCCGAGGCAGCATGAACATCATTCCGGCCACGCCTGCGACAACTATGGCAAACCGAAGGAACGGCTTCACTGTCCGCCTCCCCACTTGATTTCGTTGCCTACCACCACGCCCGCTGCCACTGAAATGGTGGCGTTGCCGGATGCTGGTAGCTGCGCCTGCGCCATCCCGCGCTTGACGCGAGCATCGACGGTGCTCTTGCCGTTCTCATCCACCGAGGTGAAGGTGACGATGGTACCGTCGGGAACTGGATTACCAGCGCAGTCGCTGATGGGATCGGTCTGCACCAGAATGCCATTCTTGTCGCGCTCGGCATGCATACGGATGTTGCAAGGATCGGACGCCACCTCCTGGACCACGCGTCGAACCGAGGCCAGACCACTGGATGCGACGAACTGCGCTGCGCCTTCCTTGCGGGAAGAATCTAGCTTGGTATAGGCAATGCCGTACCGCGAGGTCTCGGTGCGGCTCACGTTCATACCGTTAGCGGTGAGCTCAAACTTGACCGGCTCAGGCTGCATGACGAGGTTCTGATACTTATCAAAAATGAACGCGGTGCCGGCGATTACGTTAGGGGTTGCCGCCGGAACCCGCGAAGGCCGCGCCAGGAACGCGATCGAACTGACTGGACCCGCGGTGACGAAGAACGTCGCGCCGTCTTCGCCGTCGAGGAAGATCACATAGCGGCCGGCACTCTTCAGGTCGTCGGCTGTGAGTTGGAATTCCTGACCGAGCTGCACCTTCTTCTTGACCGCAGTCCCCGGACCCACGACATAAAGCGTGGCCTCGCCGCTGCCGGAGGTCGGAACTGCTAGTCCGTTCCCGGCGTTTACAGTTGGCGGGACATTTAGAGTGCCGCACCACGCGGCATAGGGAATCACGAATGCCAGCATCAGAAGCGTTGCGAAACGCAGGCTCTTCATCGTCATCGTCATCACTGTTGCCAGTCCAGCATGTACTGGTTAACGGTTACGCGATAGTTGTGCACGTTCGACGCCAAGTCGTCGCGCAAGTCCACCGCAAACGGCACCGGAGTTTGCGGCAACAGCGCTTGATCCACGTAGCCATCGGAAACCCAGATCACTTTGCCGGCATTGTCGTAATAGGTAGCCAGCACGTGAGGAATGTTTACGATCTGCCCGCTTTGGTTCACCAGTTCACCTTTCAGTACGTGGCGCCCACGCGCGTCCGTCTCCACTCGCTGATGCATGACGCCAATCACCGGGTCGGCTGAAGCCGGCACCAGCATGGAATTCGGTTGCATGTGGACGCTCTTCACCTTCGAGAGCGGCACCTTGGGAAAGTCAATGCGGAAAGGTGAAATCTCTTTAGGCAGCAGGGTATGCGAGATCTTATCGAAGCTGGTTTCCTCGCCCAGCACGTCACCGTCTTTGCCCGATAGTGTGGCATTCACTGAGACGAAGCCCGGCACCGTATCTTCATTTTCGATCTCGCCCACGATGATGGTGTTGTTTCCCTGCGGGATGGCATTCATGGAAATGATGCGCACGCGCGGAGCCTCCACGTTCTGGGCACCCCAGTCGTCGCTGGAGCCGCGAGTGATGACATCCCAGCGCAGATAGTTCGACTGTATGACCTGAGGAGGCACCCTAGCCTCTTTTTCCACTGGCCACTTCACTCTCCAGCTACTACCTTCCTTTATCACCTTGAGATCGCGGGTGTCATAGAACGCCCCGACCGCGGTAGCATACTCCAGCGTTGCACGCACCAGGGCCTCGTTGTCGTTCGCATGACGCACCTTGGTATCAGCCTGCTGCAAGGATGAGTAGGTTCGCAGACTGCCGTCGCGTCCGGAAAGATCGCGGGCGAATGCCAGTTCGTCGCTGTCGCTGGAGGGGGCGACGTAGGAGTAAGCGCCCCGATAGTCGCGGGTTTTGACATGAGCGAACAATGCTTGCACCGCGCCTTCCGGAGACTTCGCCGGCGACAACTCGCTGGGTCGAACCGTTCCTACAGCCACCAGGACCACGGTCACAATAAGAATCACGATGGGCAGCACCCGTTTCATTACTTGGCCTCCCTCAGAACCATAGGCTCATTCGCCGCAGGTGCAGGGAATTCGAGGGTCTCTCCCACACGGCGTCGCTCAGGTAAGAGCAACACCAGGAAAAGCGCAAACAAGCTGCTAGCTATGGGCAGAATGCCCCACATAATCCCTTGCATTTCAGTGGGCATGAAGCCGACAAACTCAAGCGTCTTGGCTGGCGGAACATCTTCCTTGGTCCAAAGTGTGACGTTGCCGTTGTCATAGCTTTCCGCCTGCCGCCATCCTGCGAAGGCGAGCAGCGGTTCATAATAACGGTCGCGGACAAAGATGTACTTCAGCCCGTACTGATTGGCGTGCTTCAACACCGCGCGCAGTGCCTCCATTCCCGAGGTGCCGTAGTACTTTGAGTTATAAAGCTGGCCAGCGCCATACGCCGTCATTTCCGGCAGCAGACGGGCCGAGTTGTAATCGCCGTCCACACTGTTTGCGTTGGCATAGGTCGAGACTTTCGCAAAATTACTGCCGAATCCCAGCGTGATATAACGGAAGTGCGAATGATCGTCACGGTTCAAGAAGGCGATGACCTGGTCGACATTGAACGGCGAACTGTTGATGGGATGGATGGTGATCCATGCGACTGCCATGGCCATGGTCGCAACTGCCGCGACAGATAGGCCAACCACCGCTCTCAAGCGGAAGCGGTGAATCAGCTCCACCGCCAGCATGCCGACAAACGGCATCGCCATCAGAGTGGCCCAGAAGGTGAATCGTTCGAAGGTGAGGACCTGGTAAGCACGGCCTAACAGGATTTTGCCCACCGGAGTCGTGCCACCCAAGCCGAGCAGCGCGGTCACGTACCAGCCGAAGAGCAACGGACGCAGCCGGCGCACCGCCGAGCCGCGCATCACGATGTACGGAATCGCCAGGATCATTGCACCCATGGGAATGATCCAAAAATTGATCCCACTAAGCGGCTTCAGAATGTAGTTGTCACGTGAGCCGTGAGGAATCGGCATCTGGGTAATTGGATTCTTAAATAGTGCCACCCAGATAAGGCCACAACACGATGGCCACTCCTGCGATCGCGATCAGTGCGAATATCAGCGCGCGGCCAAGGACCCCTCCTACGGAGGCGTGTTTCTCATCAGCCGCGTCATCCACCCTATCGCGATCCATGATCGCGAGCACCAGGACCGGAATGGCAAATAGGATTGCACCGAACAGAAGGTCACGTGGTGAACGGCGGCGGCCGCCCACGCGATGGCCACTCCTTTGAGTAGAGCCGTGAATCGTGCCGTGCGCAACCATACATAGAAAAATGGTATGGCATTCAGAGTGAGCGCGGCCGCGGCCGTCGTAGGTAACTGTCCCGACTGATAAACAAGCATCGCCAGATGAGCCCAGAAAGACCGAACCTAAAGCGGCATAGCTGGCAGAGACCTCATCCACCCACAGACGTGCGTAGCGGTACATCCCGATGGGCAGCAGCAGAATGGCAAGAAACTGCACAAACATATAAGCCATCTGCAGACCCATGATGTGCGAGAACAGCGCAATCCACTGGTGCGTCAACGGCGGATACGTGGTCTGCGAAAATCCGCCAAACCATTTCACGTTCCATGGATTGAACCAGTGATGTGCGTAGTGCGCGGCAAAAAAAATGTGCGTGTTCGCATCATACGAGCCTGCAGGCAACTGCATTAGTAGCAGCGGGCCGTGCACCGCCAACGTGATCAAAAGTATGGCGGAGAGCGGAATCGCTCTTGCGGGGAACGTAGGCGACTTCGATATCAAGGGAGTGCCTCCGAAAGGTTTGTCCGACCTCGTTGGATTCGCGGAACCGCGGGTGGGTTTTCTACGGTATCTCGAAGCCAAAAATAAGCAACGACATACCTACTCGCTTTTCTGCACACCCAATCTCCCACAATTGAGCATTACGATGCCCATTCGCGTGAGTAGTTAAGTACCAACACAGCCCTAACGAAAGTATTCGCATCCGAGAAGGATGGAATTCAGACTTGGCAGCAGAGTTCCAGTACAGGCTCCCACTCCGCAGAGAGTTCGTTCAAAGTGAAAATGAAAACTGTTCTCCTGATAGTTTGTTCCCTGCTGTTGCCCATTGCGCCCATGATGGGCGCAGACGTTTGAAATCAATGGCCAGCAATCGGCACCGGCGTCAACATCGCCGAACGCAAAAGAACAAAAGAAGAACCGACCCTCAGCGCAGGCCAACCCGGCAGGCGAAATAGCATAGGTTGGGGCAGCAGCATTGAAGTTGGACGGTTGGCGCGTGCGGCCGAAGATGCATTGCGACGTGGCAATCCCGGCGCCGCTGCGGACTATGCCGAACGCGCGGTTAAAGCGGCACCACAAGACAACAAGCTATGGTTTCTGTTGGGCTACACTGCGCGCCTGGCGGGACGGTATCAAACCTCGGTGGACGCGTATCAACGCGGGTTGCAAAGTGCTCCGGGTAATGCCGACGGTCTCAGCGGCTTAGCCCAGACTTATGCCCGAATGGGCCGCACTGACGATGCCAAGCGCCTGCTATTGCAGGTCATTCGCGCTAATCCAAATCGGACGAATGATCTGTTAATCGCCGGTGAACTTTTCCTGCGCACCGGCGACACGCAGGAGGGCATCAACCTGCTGCAGCGCGCCGAAGCGAAGCAGCCGAATCCGCACGCCGAGCTGATGTTGGCGGTGGCTTATCTGAAAGTTGAAAGAGCCTGGCCGCGCCAAACAAATGCTCGACCTGGCGAAGAAACATGCTCCAGGTAACGTCGAGATCTTCCAAGCGGCGGCTACCTATTACCGCGAAGAGCACGATTACAAGTCCGCGATCGCAACCTTAAAGAGCGCGCCGCGAATGAGTCCGCCAGTCCTCGCCGACCTTGGCTACACCTACGAATTGGACGGCGACAAGCAAAAAGCGGCCGAGGCGTACACCCGCGCCGCCAATGCGAAGCCTAAGGAAATTGGCTATCAGTTGAGCGCGGCGCAAGCGCAACTTCGGCTCGGCAATCTGGAGGAAACGCGTACCTACCTGAATCGGGCTGCCGCGATCGACCCCGGATACTACCGCCTGCATGCCATTCGTGCGCTGCTGGCAAAAGAAGAGAACCGGCCGCACGATGCCATTGCCGAATACAACGCGGCCCTCAAGGCTATGCCGTCGGGAGGCGTTCCCGAAGGACAGCTCTATCCCATTCAACTGCGGCTCAACCTTGCTGAACTCTATCGCGCCGATGGACAAGACCAGGCCGCGCACCAGCAGATTGCGATTGCGGAGGAAGAGATCAACAAGTTGGATGTGCAGGGAACGGCGAAAGCTGAGTTCCTGCGGGTTCGAGCATCGCTAAAGCTCTCGGATAACGATTTGAAGGGAGCGGAAGCCGACCTTGTCGAGGCCCGCAAACTGGATCCCGAGAACGTCAACATCAAACTGCAATACGCGAACTTGCTGTGGAAGGAGGATCGCAAGGAAGAGTCGCGACAGATCTATGGTGACGTGCTCGGCAAAGATCCCGACAACCACTACGCGCTCGAAGCGATGGGCTATCTCTACCGCGAAGACAATAACACCAAGATGGCTCAGGAGTATTTCAACCGCTTGGCCAAGGCCTACCCGGACGATTACGTTCCCTATTTAGCGTTAGGCGACATGTACACGCAAACCGGGGAGTTCGAGCGTGCCGATTCGAACTATCAGGAAGCTTACAAGCGAGCCCCGCAAAATTCGGTCATCGTAGCCAACGCTGCTAATGCTGCGATTGAAGCTCGGCAGATCAAACTCGCCGGGGAATGGGTGGATCGCGCGAAGGGCAAGATGAATGACGATCCACGGGTAATGCGCGAGCGCGAGCGCTACCTATTCCACGAGGGCAAGTACGCGGAGTCGGCGAAGCTGGGTTACAAGGTGTTGCAGCAGTTGCCGAAGGACCGCAACGCTTCCGTGTATCTGGACTACGACCTCTACAACCTCGGACGCTACGATGACGCGTTGGTCGTTGCAAACCAATATGCGTCGCAATTGCCCAAGGAGCCTAACTTTCCCTTGCTCGCCGGCCACGTTCACAAGCACACGCAGCTGCTCAACGAGGCGGTTGATGATTACACGCAAGCCATCGCGCGCGATCCCAAGATGGTGGAAGCGCACGTGAACCGTGGCTATGTGCTGAACGACATGCAGAACGCCGAGCAGGCTTCCCAGGACTTTGAGACTGCACTGAGGCTGAGTCCGAACAATGGCATCGCGCATCTCGGCCTGGCATTCAGCGACCTGCAACTGCGCCAGCCCAAGCAAGCCCTCGAGCAGGTGGATGACGCGCAGAAGTTCATGGGCGAATCGGGTGCAACTCACCTGGTGCGCGCCACTGCCTATCGGCAACAGCGCTTGTTAGGCAGCGCGGAGACGGAATATCGCGCCGCCCTGAAATATGCGCCCAACGATTTGCAGCTGCAACTGGCGCTGGCCGACACGCTATACGACATGCGTCGCTATCAACAGTCGATCGACGCTCTGAACCAGGCGTTAAGCCTCTCGCCGGATGACCCGCTGATTTATGCGCGGATGGCGCACGCCTATGCCGAGCTACATCGGCGAGACGAGACCCTGCGATACGTTGAAGCAGCAGAGCGGCAGGGCGGCGACCAGGCTGCGATCCTGCTGGACACTGGCGACGCATTATTGACGTTGGGCGATCAAAAGGCTGCCATGGACCGCTTTAGCCGCGCCCTCGACGCGCCTGACGCGAATCGCGTTGACGCTCGCCTCGCTATCGCGCGCTTGATGGTCCGCTACGGGCACGACGAAGATGCTAGACAGCAAATCAGTCTCGCCTTCGCCGAAAGCCGGATTGGCGAAGCTCCACCAGTGACCCCAGAAAACCTGATCGAGGCGGCGAACCTGCTGCTGGCAATGCACGACTTCAATCTGGCTACCAATTATTTCCAGAAGGCGCAGCAAGCCGGGGCGGCAGATCAGGTAGTGGCTATCGGTTTGGCAAACACCTATTTAGCGCAAGGCAAAACAAAACAAGCCGATGAAGCGCTCGCGGTGCTCGGCGATGACCCCGGAGCCAACCAGAACTACGACTACCTGCTGGCCCAAGGCGAGGTGTACCGGCAGCGTCACCAAGGCTGGAACGCGCTTATGGCGCTCTCGCAGGCTGACCAACTTGGCGGCAGTGAGATTGCCGAGTTGGAAGGTATGCAAGTCGCGAGCGAACAAGGCTTGCGGGTGACCGACCATCTTAGCTTGCTGACTGACTTCACTACGGGTGGACTCTACGACGATTCGACCATTTACATGCTCGACCGGGAGATCTTCGGCATCACCAACAACGCTAATCTGCCGCCGCCGCGCTCTCAGCAGGAATCGCTTTGGACTACGGCCTATCGCTATCACTTCGACAACAACTTTCCCATGTTGAGCGGCTTCTTCCAGATTCGTAATGCTACCGGCGAGGAGTCGCTCCCGCAGGAAGCGCTGATTATCAATCGCAATACCTTTGACTACAACTTCAACACCGCGTTGAATCCGGTGGTCCACCTGGGAAATGCATGGCTGGCTTTCAATACCGGTATACAGTTCACCATCCGCAGGGATACCGAGGCGCCTCAATACATGAATCAGAACCTGTTCCGCCAGTTCATGTATGTCACCAGCAGCTCGTTCGGCAACTGGCTGTCATTCAATGGCAGCTTGTATCACGAAGCCGGTCCCTTTACCGCGACGCCGTACAAGCAGAATTCCAACGATGTCGGAAGCACTCTGCAATTCACGGTCGGACGGCCGTGGGGCAAGACCGCGTTCATCACGGGCTACACGCGCCGCGATCTGACCTTCAGTCCTCTGCCACGTCAGTTCTTCACTACCGCTACGTATGCGGGAATTCAGCGCAAGTTCGGACAAAAACTTACCGCCAGTCTGCTGGGTGAATACATACGCTCGTGGCGCGTGCAAGACACGCTGCAAGCCACGGCCCAAGCGATAAGGCCTGGCGGCACCATTCAATACATTGCCAACAAATCGTGGAGCGTCAATGGGCAATTTGCCTACACGCGAGGGGAGGCGTTTCAAGAGTACGACAACATATACAGCAGTTTCTTCATCACTTATGTAAGACCATTGCACCGGACTGTAAGCGATGCCGCTGGGCAGTTTCCAGTGGAGTATCCTCTGCGGTTTTCAGTAGGTCTTCAAGCGGAGCAATTTCCCTCTTTCACCGGAATCGCGCAGAGCGGAACGCTAATTCGCCCCGTATTTCGTCTGGAAGTTTTTTGAGGAGTTCATGAAGATTTGCCTGGTAAGCGCGTTCCCGCCCAGCCGACGAGGGCTCAACGAATACGGATTCCATATCGCGCGTGAACTGCACCGCGATCCCCTATTGAGCCTTACAGTACTGGCGGACGAACTGGACGCTCACGCGGACGAGTTGCCCGACTACGACGTCGTGCGCTGCTGGCGTTTCGATTCCATCACGAATCCGGCGCGCTTGTTGCAAGCAGTCTATGACATCAAGCCGGATGTAGTTTGGTTCAACTTGCTGTTTTCGAGCTTCGGCAACAATCCGGTCGCGGCTTTCGCAGGATTGATGCAGCCGGTTCTGTCGCGGCTGAGCGGTCACTATACCCACGTTACCCTGCATCATCTAATGGACAACATCAGTCTGGTGGACTCCGGTGTGCATTTTCCACGGCTTTATCGCCTGGGGGGAGCGGCGGCCACGCGGCTATTGCTAATGGCGAATTCTATCTCAGTATTGTTACCCGCATATCGCCGAACTCTCATCGACAAGTATCGCGGCGAAAACGTTCATTTTCGCGCGCACGGAATTCTGGGAGGACGACCGGAGTCGCCCGATTTCAGCAAGCGCGGCAATCCCGAGCACCGCATACTCGCCTTCGGAAAGTGGGGCACGTATAAACGCCTGGAGCTTCTGATCGAGGCATTCGAGCGCGTGGCCAGCGAGAGACACGATGTTCGCCTGGTGGTGGCAGGATCGAACCACCCCGTGGCCCCCGGTTACATCGAATCCGTAGCGGAGAGCATGAAAGGAAATCCCACAATCGAATTCACCGGATATGTAGCGGAAAAAGACATCGCGGGATTGTTCCGCAAGACGAGTGTCTTGGTGCTGCCATACACCTCTGCAACCGGAGCCAGTGGCGTAGCCCACCTGGCCTGCCAATTCGGCGTACCGATTTTATCGTCGGAAATCGATGACTTCCGCGATATGGCGCGTGACGAGGACATCGCTATCGACTTCTATGAAACCGGCAACGCGGACAGTTTGGCACACCACCTGAAAGACCTTCTCGACGACGCAGAACGCCTGCGGGAAATGTCGGAGCAGAATTTCTCGGCGGCTTTGCGCATGACCATGCCACAGATTATTCGCCAATACTTGCGCTCTTTCGATCTTCAACAGCGCGCCCGGGCGTTGGAACCCATATCGCGCTTTCGCAGAATTCCTGCCTGGGTTCCTTCCCGCTCGGCGATTTTTCGCGCAGCTGCCCCGAGGTGGCAACCATGGACATAAAAGCCGTTGTGATGGTCGGAGGAACCAAGCCCGGCCAGGGGGAGAGCATTGGTGGCATCCCGATCGCCTACCTGGACGTACTTGGCGTGCCAGTTGTCCAAAGGGTATTACAACGCTTAGAGCGCTTCGGTGTCTCCGGAACCACGCTCGTCAGCGAGCCTCTAGGTGAGGCGGAGCCATTCGCGCGGCGTGCGCGCATGCATCCGGGCTTGACGTGGAAGGAAGCTTCGGAAGGCCAGTTCTGGCAAACGGCAGAGAATACCTTCGGCGAATATGTGGAGGGCGGTGCCGAACTGGTGATTGCGCTCCGAATCGGTCCCTATGTTGAGGTCGATTACGAGGAAATGATTCAGCATCATCTCGATCATCATTGTCCCGTCACCATGGCCGTCGATGCTGAGGGCGCCTCGCTCGACATTTTTCTGGTGAATGCTTCGCGACGAAACGATGCGGTTACATTATTTCGCAGCGAGCTGCGAAAACTGCGCACAGATTGCCAGAGCTTTCGCGTCTTGGGCTATAGCAACCGGCTGAAAACTGCGGCCGACTTGCGTTACCTCGCCCTCGACGGACTGCTCCACAAGAATTCCATCTCTCCAGAGGGAACCGAAATTAAGGCCGGCGTGTGGGTCGCGAAATCAGCCCGCATCCATCGCAAGGCGCGTATCGTGGCTCCGGCATTCATCGGGGTATATAGCAAAGTCCGCGCTGCGGCATTGATCACCCGTGGCACGGTGGTTGAGCATCACGCGGAAATTGATTGTGGCACCGTGGTCGAGAACTCTACCGTGCTCCCTTACACGTACATTGGAGCGGGGCTCGACGTCATGCACTCAGTGGTGGGCTTCCACCGCCTTTCGCATCTGATCCGCAAAGTCGAGGTTGAAATCTGCGACCGCAAATTGGTGGGAATGCCGGCAGTGGGCGTACTTTCTCGCTTGGCAGGCAGCACCGCTGCACTTTTTACCTTCTTACCTAAAGAGATTTACCGCGGATTTTTTGCGCCTTCTCATCGTAGAAGCGCCGCGGATGCCCCGGAGTGTTCCGAGCAGCAGGCAGCTGCCTTGAATATTCCGGCCACAGAAGCCCCAGGGTCCGGCCCTGAGGCTTCGGAGTTCCCCTCCACTTTAGCTGTCGCGAGGAGATATGGAGAGCAGTAACAGGCCCGTAGTTGTTAAAAGAATGCCGGAACGAATGAACCTCAAACAGGCCCGCAGTTTTTTTCAGGAGGTGGCGCCCTTTTTGGAATCAGACCGGCCCCAGGTTGTATTCGACATGTCCCAGGTCAGGCACATCGATGCCGCCGGGGTTGATGTCCTGCTGAAGTGTATGCGGGATGCAACCCGGCGCGACGGCGACGTGAAACTAGCCGCGCTGTCGCCGCAGGCCGCGGTGGTGCTGGAGTTGACCCGTACCGGGCGACTCTTCGAAATCTACGACACTTCCGGCGAGGCGGTGAAGAGCTTTAGCGGCTTCCTGCCGAACGCGATTAAACATTTCTATCCCCACCCCGCTCACGGGGTCACATCCGTAATTCCTCCCGAAACATTCGTCGGCCACGGAGATGATCGAGACAGGGCCGACCTGGCCGCATGACGACGAATCCAGACACGCTGATGCAATGCCCGCCCCGGGGAGGTTTGACCCGGGGAGCAACCTGGTTGCGGGCGTGGCACGCCTCGCACGCAAAGTTCCTGGGCGGAAGCATCGTCCTGCTCATTGGCTCTATTTTTGTGAGCTTGGCAAATTTCGGCTACAACATCGGCGTAGCCCGCATGTTAGGGGCCGCGGATTTTAGTCACGCTGCTGCCGCAGTCACTATTCTCATGTTGGTTTCCGCCCTCACTCTTGCCTTCCAACTGGTGTGCACCAAGCTGGTGGCGAAGGAAGAAACGGTGGAGGGCAAAGCTTCGGTTTACCAGCGCTTACGCAAGCGGGCTTGGACCATTGGCATCGGGCTGGGCGTCTTCATGCTGTTGGCTAGCTCGGTGCTCACTAGCTATCTACGGTTATCGAGTCCGTGGATCATTATCCTGCTGGCCATCGGCCTGACAATTTACGTGCCGCTGGGGGTGAAGCGAGGCGGCCTGCAGGGCACCTGCCGCTTTCAGCGGACTAAGCTGGAACATGGTGGCCGAGGCCATCACCAAATTTGTGGGGGCGATGGTCCTCATCGAACTAGGCTTCGGCGTTTTGGGCGCGGTGGCTGCAATTTCGGCTTCGGTGGCCTTCGCTTACTGCTTGCCGGATAGCGCCAAGGAGCTTCGCGGCCGTGCTGTACCAGCCAAACCGGCGGCCATTGGCGAGGCGATGCAGGCCATCGTTTTCTTTGTGGGGCAGGTCATCATCACCAATATCGACATTCTGATGGTGAAGCACTTCTTTCGGCCCGACATGGCCGGACTTTACGCCGCCATCGCGCTGGTGGGACGTCTGCTGTACTTCGGCGCATGGTCCATCGTGAGCGCTATGTTCCCGGTATCGGCCGAAAGCAAAGAAGACGGCCAAGGCCCGCCCTTGCTGGCGTTGCCGTTGCTGATGGTTACGGCGATGTCGATGGTCTTCACCTCTGGTTCTCGCAACATTTCCTGAGGTCGTTTTCCGGTCTTTGTTTGGGACACATTTCCCCACAGCGGTAGAAGGCTTGAACTTGCTGCTAAGCATGAACGCAGCCGCTACGGGTACGTACGCCATCGCGGTGGTGCTGATCACCTACGAGATGTCGCGGCGGATAGCGAACACCGCCTGGCTGCAACTGGTCATCAGCGGATTGATCGCAGTTGGAATTTCGTGGTTTCACTCCACCTTACTGGAGGTCATTGTCGTCCAGCAGGTTCTTAGGCTCTTACTGTTGCTCGCGGTTTCCTATCCCTTCGTCAAAACGTGGGCAACAGCCGGCAGGAGGCTGCATGAAGCGGCTACGGCACGTTACTGAAGCAGAAGTCATCGCGGAGTTCCTGAAGAACGAGTTCTATCAGGAGGAGTTCCACCGTGACCGAGAACAGTTCGAACAACTGGTCCTGGGGGCTGACGTCACGGATGAAGCGGCCAATACATTGCGCCGGGCCCTTCTATTCCGTCGCCGGGGACATTTGTGGAGAGAGCTGCCCGCCGACACGACATGGTGGGAGGTGCAAATCGAAGCGCGAAGACCTGGAGCGGATTCGGGTGTTTCCCCGGGCGCAGTGGCGCAAGGTGGCGAACGGAAGTTTTCTGCTGCGAGACATCGTGAGGCAGATCAAGAACACGCCCTTTCGCGGAAGAACCCGCGACTTCATCGCCAAGGTGCAGGCCTTCAGCTACCGCTTGCGCACGACGGCAGACGACAGTGCCGTGCTGCTGATCGGCGTGGATGACAATCAGCTCGGTGACGGTGTTGGAAGGCAATCACCGGTTGACGGCGGCTTTGCTGGCGTCGCCAGAGATCTTGCAGAAGCGCTTCCGGGTGTTCTGTGGGTTCTCGGCGTGCATGCCGGAATGTTGCTGGTATGAAACGAACGTCCCGAACCTATGGCGCTACGGTCGCAACCGGGCGCGCAATTTGTTTTACGACCGCGATGCCGATGTCGAGCGGCTGATGGATTCGGCCGCCTTGCCCAGGTCTTCGGCGCAGCCGGCATTGACGCCGGTTACTGTGCAGAAAACTGTGACAGGGTCGAAATGAGCAATTGGTGCCCAGGATCAAAATTCTTGTTGGGAAGGAGCTTGCAGATGAAAGCTCATCGTCCATTTGCTGATCAAGTTCATGACGCTGGTTGTGGGACTGGCGCTGTGCGGAGTGCCGGAGTGTGCGCAGGCGTTGCAGGATGGTGCGGCGCCTCCACAGAACGGTCAGCAGCAACCATCGAACGGCACTACGGTTGATCCGTCGCAAGGTCCGCTGCAGCCGGTTCCGAGCCAGAATCAGCCGGATGCGAATCCAAACCCGGACAGTGGGATAGCTCCCGAACCGGTTCCAGCTACGCCTGCTCCGCAGCCCAAGCCTGAGCAGCAGATGCAGCAGCCTTTGGGCGCGGCCACGGCGGAGGGCGTGCCCACCGTTGGGGGCGGAGCTTCGCGTCCAGCCGGAGAGGCCATCGCACCGGCGAAGCAGAATCAGCGCAGGTCCCTGCTAATAAAGATGGGCCTGATCGCCGCTGCGGGAATTGCTGTGGGCACGGTCTATGCTCTCTCGAAGGGGACTCCGAGCCGTCCATAACTAACCACAACGGGCGACGCTACCCTGTTCACGCGACGCGGCGAATGCCTGCGCCGGAGATTTGAATGCTCCAGAACGCCTCGACAGTTCGACACGGCAAGTCGCTGCTGGTCTCGTTTTCCGGGCTTGACGGGTCGGGAAAGAGCACGCAGATCGAGAACCTGCGGCAGGTGCTGCATGATCGTGGGCTGACGACAAAATTGCTCGCATTCTGGGACGACGTCGTCGTGCTCAGCCGGTATCGCGAAGGTTTTGTACATCGCGTATATGGAAGCGAGAAAGGCATCGGCGCACCGGATCGCCCGGTCAATCGACGCGACAAGAATGTGCGCAAGTGGTACTTGAGCGTCATTCGTCATGGACTCTACCTGCTCGATGCCATGCATCTTGGGATTGTGCTTCGCCGGGCGCGCTCCGAGGGAGCCGATGTCGTTATCCTGGATCGCTACATCTACGATGAACTAGCCAACCTGCCGCTCTCGAATTTCATTAGCAGAGTTTTTGTTCGGATCGTGGCGGCGCTTGTTCCGAAGCCCGATGTGGCTTACCTGCTGGATGCCGATCCGGAAGTTGCTCGCGCCCGCAAGCCTGAATATCCAATCGACTTCCTGCATGAATGCCGGCGCGCGTATTTTTTGCTGGCTGAGATTTTGGGATTCATGACCATCATCCCGCCGCTGCCGCTCGGCGACGCAAAGCGCGAGGTGGAAAAGGCAGTGGCTCGTGTGCTAGCCACGGAGCAGAGGCAGATTTCGGCAAATCTAGAAACTGTTTCATAAATAAACAGGAAAGGCGGACCTCTCGTAGGCCCGCCTTTCCCGTGTATACGAATAGATGCCGCTCTACACCTTCAATAGCCGGTCAAAGAAAGAGCGATAGCGTTGAAGTGCAATCCGCAAGTCTTCCGTGGAGACGTTGTCGCCGCGGTCCCACTGCTTTTCGAGACGCGCGCGTTCATTGGCGAAACCTTCCGCCAACTTCTTCATGAGCGAAGCAACCAGGTTGTCCGCATCCTCCACGGCGCGGCGAGGCTCGTCCACAAATGCTGTCTGAATATTGCCCCAGCGGGAACGAAAGTCTCCAACCTCCGACTCGGAGAAAAGTGGCGTGGGCTGATTGGTCGCACCTGCCGCGGACCTGGGGTTGAGCAAAATCGGCGGTTGTGACCGCGGTTGCCGTGTCGTCGGTCAATTTTGGATGTCGCGTCTGGGAAACGAGGGTCCCTCGCGACCTCGCTTTCCGGTAGCGTAGAAACGGGAATGTATTCCGCTTGCTCGCGCTGTGGATTCCGCACCAACTGAGGACGGTCTTGGCCTCGCGCTTCTTCTCGCTTCTTCCGGCGAGATCGGCGGTGGTAAGTTCTTCGTCTTTTCTCTTGAGTTCCGCCATTATGCAACCTCTCTAATTGCGCCGGACTTACGCCCGTCCAAAAGGTCCTCAAAAAGCGACCGATAATAGATCATTGCCTGCCGCAGATCTTCCGTGGTGGCCTGACCCTGGCGATGCCGCATTGCAATTTCATGAGCGGCTCGGTAGTTGTCGACAACGTGAGCATGGTCGACCGAAAGATCGGCCGCGCGCTGCTCGAAATCCGCCATGGGATATCCGCGAACTCCCATCAGCGATGCGACGGTATCATCGGCATCGATCACCGCGAGTCTGGGATCATCCACAAAGCGCGACTGCACGACCCGCCAGCGATTCGCGTACCTTTGGCGTTCGGCGGCATCGAGTTCGCGTATGTGGAACTTTTCTACGCGTTTCTCCCGCTCATGGAGCAAAGCTTGTGCCTCTCGCTCCGAACCTCGCTCCTGCACCGCTCGTTCGTATTCCCCTCCGAAGCGCTGGCGGAGAGCGGCTTTTCTCCGTTGCGCCATGGCCACAGCGATCACTACTACGATCACCAGAATGGCCACCACGATGAGACCAAGTATTTTGGGATCCACTTGCATGGAGGTCTCCTCAAACTTTCAGATCAGTTAGGTTCTTTCGTTCAGTTAGAGGGCACGCTCAGCAGGCGGTGTTGTCCTTCTAAGGGTTTTTCGGAAGCGAATGTGAAAGTGCAGCGCGAGAGACTTAGGCGCTCGGGGTTAAGGGGAATGGATCTCGATGACATGACAAAGGATCGCTCTCCCGAGAGCTCCTCCTCCAGTCTCTGGCGGCGGAGGCTCAGCATGGCTGTTGCCCTGATTGCTGTAACAATTACCTATCGCCTCCCCGTTCCTACCCGACCCGTATTGGAACAGTAAATAGCTCCGGCCTCCGGCCCATGAAAATAAAAGGCTTACTGTCCCTTGTTTGCCGTCCGAGTTTGGCAGCCAACTTGTAATAGAACAGTGTTGGCGCGCGAGCTCTATTTGTGTTTAGCGAACCGCCGCAGGACGGCAGAAATACGCGCGGCCAGCAGTATGGCACTTTGTGCCAAAGGATCCTGGAGGAACTCTCTAATGAAGTCTCGCATTCTATTTACCTTGCCGTTGGCGGCCAGTCTGATGTTGCCGGCAATGGCGCAGCAAGCGCCGGCTGACAATCAACAGCCCGCTGCCACGTCGCAGAGCAGCTCGCAGCCGTCGTCATCTTCAACCTCTTCGAGCCAGAGTGTCAGCTCAGATCAGAACTCAGATCAAAACATGAGTGCGCGGCAGCCACTCGAGCCTGACATGCGTCAGGGATTCTGGGGAAAGCTGAACCCCTTTGCTCGCAAGAAGTACGTGCAGCATCAGCTCAGTCCGATTCGCAACCGGGTAAATGAGCTCGACGATCTTACCGCCGCCAACGCGAAGGAGATTAAAGACGTTGATGCCCGGGCGCAGGAAGGCATTCGCCAGGCTTCTGCCAAAGCGAATGAAGCTGACCAGCATGCCACCGAGGCCGGTAATCGTGCCCAGCAGGCCAACCAAACCGCACTGCAAGCCAGCAATCGCCTGAACACCGTGGAGCAGGTGGTCGGCAACATTGACCAGTACGAAATCTCGACTCAAACCGAGATCCGCTTCAAGCCTGGACAGACGGCCTTGAGCCCGAGGGCGAAGCAAGCTCTCGACGGCTATGACCACGAACTTGAAGGACGAGAAGGGCTATATCATCGAGGTTCAGGGTTTCTCCGCGAGCCACGGGCAAGCCGGTATCCAGAGTTCGCAAGCGCTGGCGAATTCCGTCGTGCGCTACCTGGTGGAAAAGAACGAAATTCCGGTATATCGCGTCTTTGTCATGGGGATGGGAAATGCGCGTGTCGCGTCGGCTGAAGACACTAGCGCCAAGCCCGCGCATGGCAATCGCGTGGAAATTAGCCTGCTGAAGAATAGTGTTGATCAGCTGGTGTCGGCGAACGAGCCGAACGGCGAGATGAATCCAAACGGTGGCGCGCCGAGCAGCAATTATTCGGCGCCGTCCAATTACCAGACCACTCCAACCCAGCCGCAATCGAACAACATGAACTCAGCTCCAGCCAGCACCAAGCCTCCGCAGTCGCAGCAGTAGCTGGATCGAGCCGTCACAAAAACCCCTCGCGAAAGCGAGGGGTTTGCTATTCGGGTGCATTCTGCGGGGCGACCAGCTAGCTACCCGGCTCTGACTTGCGCACCCCCGGATGTGCCACAGGTGCGGTGGGCTGCTGTGCTACCGCGAACATCACGAGAAGAAAGATGTTGGCGATGTAGGTAAGTTTACGTAGCACACTGCCTCCTAAGAAATCGAGAATATATAACAGGGTGAGATCCACTTTATGCTCTTCCTTTCGTGTGTGATCCCAGTTGGAGCGGCGCCACTAGGGATTTCCCTAGTTGTGCGGGCATCGACCCGAACCTAGAGTTGTTACGCATTGAACTGGGGAGTTTCCGGCAGCCCACCATTTACAGCAATAGGAGATGAGAACTCATGAAGTGAGCAACCGGCGCAGCAAATTCACGTGATGCCCAATGTGACTCCTTTCGGACAGCACGGTCCGAGAAATGACACTCAGTTGCTGGGCGAGAGAAAGCTTGCTCGCAGTGACCCCGGTGACGGCTTACCAGCGGGCTCTCACACCCGAAAGACTCGAGGACTGATATGGTCCAGTGACGAACCACTAACCAGAACCATAAGGGGCTTAGCGATGGCAGCAAAATTCGAAATCAAGAAATCAGCCAACGAACAATTCATGTTCAATCTAAAGGCCGCCAACGGTGAGGTGATTCTTACCAGCGAGACTTACACCCAAAAGCGCTCGGCCGAGCAGGGAGTCGCCTCCGTTAAGGCAAATGCCAGCGATGACAGCCGCTTCGAACGCAAGACTGCCAAAGACGGCAGTCCTTACTTTGTGCTGAAGGCCGCCAACGGTGAAATCATCGGCAAGAGTGAGATGTATTCGTCGGTCGCAGCCATGGAGAAGGGTATTGCCTCCGTTGTAGCGAACGCCGCTGACGCGGAGATTGTCGATACGGCAGCAGGCTAGTTCATCTACCGAGTGCAATCGGCGGTGCTTCTTTGCCGGTTGTCATGGCGTGCAAGGAACGGGGAACTTGACGAAATTATGAGCGTGGCGAATAAGTGCGCCTGCAGGCGGACTTTCCGCCTGGAAAGAATTACCGCTCGCCCTAATGGTGACAGCCTCGAACACGGAAAATGACATGAGTTATGGTTCCGGCGCAGAGGGTCGGCTTTGAGCGAGCTCGACCGAGTTCGGGACAAGGCGTCGTGGCGCGACAGCTTGCTGAGAGTGCTAACGGCGTGGAACCGCAACCAAGTCTGGAAAATCCTGACCGCGGTCGTGGTGATCTGGATCGTCAGCGGCACAGCACTCCACTTCGCGGAGCGTGGCACGAATCCAGAGTTCAAGACATTGGGCGAGTCCTTCTGGAACGTCTGGGTCACCCTCTTCAGCGGACTACCCAACGCGCCCAAGTCTCTTGCTGGGCGGCTCGTGGTTTCCGTCGTGCTTGTCGTCGGTGTCGCCTTGGCCGGTTTGTTCACGGCCAGCGTGGCGTCGATCCTGGTCGAACGCTCACTAAGGAGTCGTGAGGTGTCTAATCTTGAAATGTCTGACCACCTGGTGCTGTGCAACTGGTCGCCGCGAGCACTAGACTGGATACGCGAAGTGCACAGCGGTATCGTCACCGACAAGCGGCCAGTCGTGATCGTTCACGACACACCCGACGAAGTCGTGCTGCCTGACAAACAGGATGAAGCCGCCTTCAGCGACGTCTATATCGTCAAGGGTGAGCCAGTCAACGAAGTGATCCTGCGCCGCGCCAAGGTTGCGCAAGCGCATTCCGTCGTCATCTTGTCGGATGAACGCCAGGACCAGCACGCCGACGGAAAAACCATCGTGTGCTGCATTGCCGTCAAGAACGTTTGCGTGCAAGAGCGCCAGCCAAACATCGTGGCCGAGTGCCAGGATCCGAAATACCGGTCGCACATGCGCAAGGCGGGTGCCGATGAAGTCATCTCGGCCGCTGACTTCGGATTGCGGCTGATGGCACGTGCCTCGCTCTTTCATGGCATGTCGCGCGTTTATCAAGAGCTGCTATCGGTCCGGCGCGACGCCAACGAGATGTACCTTGTGCCGGTGCCTGCCCAACTTGTCGGGATGGATTTCGTCGCAGCGGCAAACGTGTTCCTGCCCGATCGCACGAATATGAAGGCGTGCCTTCTCATCGGGTTCTATCGCGGTGGAACAATGGTGCTCAACCCGGTTGGCGGGGAAGCAGGAGCGTTGTGCGAAGGCGATGAGCTGATCTTGCTGAGCCAGACTCTGCCGGATTTTTCGCGCCTGCAGCCGCCCGACGCCGCATAGCTTCTGCACCGTCGCCGCCAATTCGTGGGATGGGGGCGGCATCGATCCAGCGAAGTCAACTCACTGGCGGCTCCTGGCCTCCGCTCCTCGGTTTTTCAGAGCTAGCTGTTGAAATCAGGCCACCTCGCGAGGAATCCCCGCTTCGGGTCCCGATACTGTCCTGTTGTAAAGGGCCAGACAAATCATTTGCTATTCTACCGTTTTCGCCGTCAACGAGCTCAACCGGCCTCGGCGCTACCTGCACAAAGGACCCTTCGCAAACAGGCAAAGGTGGTAGCCTTGTCAACGGAGACGAGCCATGGAAACGCTCTATTATTCGCGTCTGCAATCGCCCGTAGGGCCGCTGCTGATTGGAGTTTCGGACGAGGCACTGGTCGCGCTGGAATTCGATCGTGGGCTGCCGCAAAAGATTGGCGGACTGCCGGTGCGATGGGAAGAATCGGAAGCTCGCACCCGCGCGGTTCGTCAGCAAATGCAGGAATACTTCTCCGGCAAGCGCCGCAATTTCGACCTCGCACTCGATCTCCGGGGCACGGAATTTCACAAGCGCTGCTGGCGGCAACTGCTGGAAATTCCGTACGGCGAAACATGTTCGTACGCCGATATCGCGCGGGCGGTGGGCAATCCCAAAAGCTTTCGCGCCGTCGGCCAAGCCAACCACCGCAACCCTGTAGCTATCATCGTGCCTTGCCATCGCGTGCTGGCTGCCGGCTGCTATCTGGGCGGATACGGAGGCGGACTTCCCGTGAAAGCATTTCTGCTGCGGCTGGAAGGGGCGGCGTTTTATGAGCGCCCCGAAGCCTCGGCCGACACGAACCAGCTTGCCTTTAGCGGAGTGCCAGAGTAGCAGCAGGCCCCGCGAGCTGATGCCCTTCAGCCATTGCATGATTTGGCTGATCTGCTGATTTGGCCGATACGACACAAACAGGTGAACGTGGTCGCGGGCGACCTTACCAGACATGATCTCCAGTTCATGTTCTGCGGCAATTTGCCGCAGCAGGTCGCGCACACGAATTGCCACTTCCCCCGTCAGCACTGCCTTGCGGTATTTTGGTATCCACACGAGATGAACCTTGAGGTCACTCTTCGTGTGCGCGCCCAACCGGTAATGTCGCACGCGACCACGTTACACCATAGCTTGCTTCGCCTGAAGGCGAGGGGTTTCCACCATCCCCGATGGGGACACTAAGCTTTCCTAATTGTGTAAAGAGGGTCGAATTCGGGAATTCCGGCTCGGCGCCCTGCAATCCAGCGCAGCACGTAAACAGTTCTCGGGTCGGTCAAGCTGCCGAAGGCATTCACCGCGACCTCGAGCACCAGATGATTGACAGGGTCCTTGTAATAATCGATGTCGGGCTCCACGATCACGCAATTTACACCATCGATCTCCAGGGTGTTGTTTTCGTGAAAGGTGAGCTGGACATTGGCCTCGCCAAACTCGATTTCCTTGTAGCTACTTGTCGCGCCGGGATGCAGAAAAAAAGGAGCGTCCACAAATTTCGGATGCTGCTGCTGCTTCGCCTGCTCGATCTGTTTTTTTAGTTGCGGATCAGCCCAGGCGAAAAACCGGTCCTGAGCCATGGCGAATTGGCCCTCCCGGTCCCAGATGATGCGCTTTACATAATCCAGCGGCGTTCGCTGCGGGAGCTGGATCTGCTGCATTGCTGTCGTAATGTTCAACAGGCAGGCGAGAATCGCCCCACCCTGATCCTCCATGACGTCGCCGTACCGCTGGGCCGCAGCTTCGTCGCTAGAAGCCCCGTTGGCCAGCAACGCTTTCAAGCCGGGACGCGACTCGTCCAGGGACTCCCAGGTTGCGTCCGCAAAGTTGAGTTGATTCGACCGCGGAATTAGCATCAGGTCGACAATCACGTCTGTGTTCGCTGCAAGTTTGACCGGCTGGTAACCGGCATCTTTGTAACCGTCGGCGGATGCGAGGAATGTGTAGTTGTCGCCGAAATTGTTGAACAAGGGTAGCCCGGTGAAAAACAAATCGGATTGGTCGTGAAAATCACGATGCTGCACTTTCTGATTGCCGTCGATCACCGTGATTAGAAGCTTCGGCGTGTCGGAGTAGAGCTGGCGTGTTCCGTCAAACACATTGACCATTGCGCGACCACCATCGGCTGCCATAACATTCCTTTCCGACAAAGCCCGTTCGATTAACTTGCGATCCTTATCAGACCGTTCGCATCAACAACCGCCGACGCTACGTGCCAATATCCATCCACTCCGGATGGTAATCCTTCCAAATACCTGTTCCTGGCGAGATCTGGCGGACGGGTAGGTCCTCAGCGTGTTTCGCCGTGCGCACCCACTCCCACGCGTGGAGAATTTCGGACTCGTCGAAGTACCGTGTCTCGGCCTCAAGGATGGCCGCGCCGGCGGTGACGATCGCGACAATCTCTTCCCACTTGTCGGCGCCCACAACCGCCATGCGTGCGATATGGTCGGTGTGCTTCTGCAGGAACCGCATTTCCTGCCAGCGCGCGCCCCAGTCGGCGCCGTGCATCTGCGACAGATCAGCCAGGATGCCGATGGGCTTGTGCTTGCGCTGGGCAATCAGGGTCGCGATTTGCGGCTCAAACGACTTGATGTCCTCCGCTGTCAGCTTGCCGACGATCTTGAATCCCAGGACTCCCCCAAAGCTCTCCTTGAGACGTTCAATCATGGCGCTGCGTGCTCCTTCCGACTGCAGGTCGAGATAACTGCTCTACAGTTGTACACGATTGTCGGCGTTGCCTGCTGAAATTGCTTCAGACCCTGCGGCCATTGGAACCGTAGCGCAATGTCGCCCACAGTAACCACAGCGCCCCTGAGATCACCAGGCCTCCAACAGCGCTCCAGATGGCGACGAGGACCGAAAGTGAATACACGCCCAATCCAACGTGATAGGAACGGCGTATGCGGGAAATTTCCTGATTGCCGACGTCGGCACGCAACAGACGTCGGTTGTGCGCCACCGACTCGAACAAGAAGTTGTGGCAGATGCTGCTCACCAAGAAGGTCCCACAATAGAAGGCGACGGCGGCATTCTCGGCAGGAGTATGAAAATACCGGGCTAGCATCGCAGTCGGAAACGGAACAAATGTCACCATCAGCAGCAGGGAGCCATTGGCAAACATGAGGACCCGGTCCACCCGGTTTACCATTCGAAACATTTCGTGATGATTGATCCAGATCAACAGCACGACAAAGAAGCTGAGCACGAAGGCGGAGAATGAGGGCCAGAGATGGGCGAGCGCCGATAGAAGATTTCCGTTGCTTTCTATCCGCAACTCGGGAACGCGATTCTCGAGAATCAGCAAAGTGATTGCGATGGCGCAGACACCATCGCTAAAGGCTTCGAGGCGTGCTGTTTGCTTTTCCAAGAGTCCACGGAAAACGACTTCAGAATCCGCCAATGTTACGGTTGGCGCCGACGGAAAATCAAGCCGGCAAAAGAGTCACCACGGGGCGGTGAAGCTCCACCGGCAGGTTCACCTGTCCACCCGCCGAGTCCAAGTTCAACGCGGCGAGTGGACAACGCTAATGTTGAGCAGACTGCGGTGGCTGCGCCTGGTCCGTGGTGGGCGGCGGCGTGCCCGGCTGCGGTGGGGGCGTCAGTCCCGGAACCGGAATGGGTGTCAGCTTAGGTTGTGTCAGGTCGTTGGTATTTGCTGGCACAATGCCGGGCACCTTAGGTAGATGTTTCACCTGGCCAGCTTCCGCATCAGACATATCAATGCCAAGCCTTGCCAACGTGTCAGCCGTGGATAAGTCGAGCTGCACCTTTGACTTCTCGTAATTTGTGGCGGCGACGAGCACATTGGACTCGGCCTGCGTCAAGGCACTTGAAGCCTGCAACACCAGCGTGGTGGTGGAAGCTCCCATGCGCAGCTTCTTCTGTTCGGCGTCAAGGTTCTGCGCGGCATAATCCCGCGCAGAAATCGCAGCTTGGAGGGCCACATAGTTCTGTTCCAATGTAAATTGTGCCTGCCGCACTTGCAGCCGGATGGTGTTCTCGGTTTGCTGCAAACTCATCTGCGCCTGCCGGTATTCGAGAACTGATCGCACTTGATCGGCCTGACTCTGGCGATTGCGCAGCGGGATGTTGATGTTGACACCCACCCCTTTGTCGGGGGCGCTGCTGTTGAACAGATTGCTGAACGCATCGCTGTATCCAGTTGTGGGAATCGTCCCGGCAGGCGGGCAGCCCCGGCTGGGATTCGTACACAGCGGATTCTGCGGTCCCGCCAGCGCGGAGGCGCCATAGAAAGCATACAAATCAACGGTCGGAAGCAACTGATTGCGAATCGACTTGCGTGAGATTTCGTTGTTGGTCAGGGTCAGGCGCGCCGTCGCGATTTCCGGACGTTGCTGCAAGGCCTCATTGATCAGGTCCTCGACCGGAGGGGTCTGGTATTGTTCCTTGATATTCAACGTGTCGGTAGGAATCACCGGCGCCACCGCCAGGATCGGGTCTGCCATATTGCGCGTAATGGCGTTCTTCATGAGCAATTGCTCGAGCTGAAGATTCACTTGTGCGGCAACTATGTTCTGCTGCGCAGTCGCCACGGCGCTTTGCGCCTGTACTACGACAAGCGGAGCGAGTGTCCCGGCCGCCACCTGCTTCTGATCGTCGGATAGGGTCTTGTTGGCGAGATCCAGGGCCCGCTGCTGCACGGCTACGTTGGAGTACGCATTCACCAAGTCCCAATAGATGTTTTCGATCTGCGAAACTGTCTGGATGATCTGCAGGCGGAAGGTGACATCTTCGATTTCCTTGTTGTTTCTGGCGATGCGGATCCATCGCAAGTTGGGGTCGAAGCCGAAGCCGGAGAGCAGGTGCTGGCGCAGTTCAAAGCGGAAGTTTGGTGTCAGGTTGGGATTCAGGGTGTTGAAAAGCGAATTGGAAGCAACACGGCTATTATTGAAGCCCACCGTCATCAATGTCCCTGTGGAGAATCCCTGGCTATAGAGAAAATCGGCCGTGGTCGTGTTTTGGTTCAAAACATTAGTGCCGGTAAAGACCGTGTTCGCTTCGGGCGTGGTAGCGTGCTCAATCGAGACCGTGCCTGTAATCAAAGGATCATAATTGTCAATCGGGGGACCTTCGCCTTGCGTCGATGCGACAATGCCTCCCACTCCCGCACCGGCCCCGCCGACTCCGATGGTGGTGCCGCCAGCGCCGCCGCCCGTGGAGCCGGTGGTGGAGGTTCCAGTGCCCCCGGCCGAGGTCGTACCGGTGGTTCCTCCGGGTGTGCCCTGCACCAGACCGGTATTCACTCCGAGCGCAACCGCCCCTGAGCTTGTCCGCAGGATGTCGGTATCCGCAATCGACAAGTTATAGCGCTGGATGCCGATGTCAAGATTGTTCTCCAGCGCCATGGCTACAGCATCATTAAGTGACAAGTACATCTTGCCGTCTTTGATTAACTGATCAATACGGGCGGAATTGGTCACGTTCAGGGGAGCAACCTCGCGCACCGTGTAAACCACGAAGGGATTGGGGAATTGCTTCTTGCCCCGGCTATAGTCCTGATCAGAATAGAGATGCGCATTATGCTGCGGCGCCGGCGCTTGAGGCAGCGGCGTCAATGGCGGATTGTTGGGCGCAGTTTGCGATGGTACATCTTGAGCAAAGCTTGCAGCGCCAAATATCGCCAGTAGAAATATGGAAAGCAAGCCCGAACGGACCGGCCTGACTGAATTAGGTCCAGACATTCCTTCGTCTCCAAAAATGACGTTGAGAACACTGTGAGTGTCGTGTTTTTGCATGCTTCCTATCGCTCTATCCCTGATACGGGAGAGTTCGCCAGGAATCGCTCTCAGATGAAGCCGCCGAAGCAAAGACAAACACTGTTGTCAGCCTCGTAAGCAGCAGGAAGTGTCATAGTATAGCTGACACAATGCCGCCATTAGTGCAAGCTTTGCATAGCTTTACGCTGCTTAACATAACGCTACATGCGGGATTTTTGGTGTGTTTGATTAGAACAACGTGAGCCGCACTCTCAAAATCACCTTGGCCTATGACGGATCGGAGTTTCACGGATGGCAAGTCCAGCCGGGATTGCGAACTGTGCAAGGCACCCTGGCCGAATGCATCCTGCGGCTCACCGGTGAAGAGGTATTGCCGCAAGGCTCGGGGCGTACCGATGCGGGCGTCCATGCACTGGCCCAGGTTGCGTCAGTTAGGCTTTACAGTCCCATTCCAGAGCGAAATCTGGTTGTCGCTTTGAACGATGTACTTCCTCCTTCGATACGGGTAAACCTGGCAGAGGTGGTTGCAGATGATTTCCACGCGCGGCATTCCGCAACGGCGAAAACTTACCGCTATCGTATCTATCGCCGGGACATATGCCCGCCCTTCCTGGCTCGGTACGTTTTTCATGACCCCTATCCGATGAATGAAGAAGCACTCATTCGCGCGTCGGAGCAGGTCGTTGGCAAACATGATTTCACTTCGTTTGCGGCTTCAGACGCAGAGCGCAGTGCGCGCATGGCGAAAAGCAGCGAAGAAGAAGAAGAAGGTTCCCATTCTGGGATCACGACGAATGTAAGGACGATTCACTCCTCGCAGTGGGCGAGAACGGATGAAGAACTGATTTACACTGTGCGCGGAGATGGATTCCTGCACCACATGGTGAGGAATCTCGTGGGCACTTTTTTGCAGGTCGGAAAGGGTGCGCTGAAAATCGAGGATATGGCGGAGATCCTCGCTGCCCGCAATCGAAGTGCTGCTGGGCCCACGGCCGCCGCTTGCGGTCTCTACTTGGTAAGAGTGGAATATTGAGCAAGATGCCAACTGAAGCCGGAATTGCCGTCGGGAACAATACGATCGTCAGCACCAATCCCGCCACTGGAGAAGTGCTGGCTGAGTTGGCATGCGCCAGCCCCAGCTATGTGCACGACGCCGTCCTGCGCGCAAAGAAAGCCCAGCCTGCATGGGAGGCCACTCCGGTGCGGGACCGAGTCGCGATACTGCGGCGGTTTCAGCGATTCCTCAGCGAACAGCGCGACCAGGTTGCCGACCTGATTTGTCGCGAAGCCGGCAAGCCCGCGGTCGAAGCACTTACCACCGAAGTTCTGGTCATCCTGGACGCCGTAGAGTTCTGCATTCGCAACGCGTACAACTTCCTGCATGAAGAACGGCTACCGCACGCCAATCTCGCCATGAAGACGAAGCGCGGCAAGTTGCTGCGGGAGCCCTTCGGCGTGATCAGCATCATCTCCCCCTGGAATTATCCGTTCTCGATTCCGGCGACCGAAACGCTCGCGGCACTGGTCACGGGCAACGCTGTCGTCTTGAAGCCGTCAGAATTCACTCCCTTGATCGGGCTGGAGTTGCAGCGCCTGCTGCTAGCAGCAGGTTTGAGCCCCGATCTCATGCAGGTGGTTATCGGAGAAGGACCCGTCGGGGCGGCCTTGATCGACGCGCCCATCGACAAACTGATCTTCACCGGCAGTGTTGCGACCGGCAAGCGCGTGGCTGAAGCCGCTGCACGAAAGCTGTTGCCAGTCGTGCTGGAACTGGGCGGAAAAGATCCCATGATTGTGCTGGACGACGCCGACTTGGAGATTGCCTCGAGCGGGGCCTTGTGGGGCGCCTTCATGAACGCGGGCCAGACGTGCCTATCCGTCGAGCGCTGTTACGTCCATCGCAGCCTCTATGAGAAATTCCTGGAAGCGTGCAGCAGCAAGATTGCCAAATTGCGCGTCGGTAATGGTTTTGGTTCGGAGGTGGAAATAGGGCCTCTGATTCATGAGCGCCAACTGCACATTGTCAATGAACATGTGCAAGACGCTGTCCTACATGGCGCTCGTTTGCTGCAAGGTGGAAAGCGCCTGACCGAACTCGGACCAAATTTCTACGCGCCAACGCTGCTCGCCGACGTTACTCCGGAAATGCGAATCATTCAGGAGGAAACCTTCGGCCCGGTGCTTCCAGTGGCGCCCTTCGATACAGACGAGGACGCCATTCGCCTGGCCAATGACAGTGACTTCGGGCTAGCCGCCAGTGTCTGGACCACAAACCGACGTCGCGGCGAGGCAATGGCAAAACGAATCAAGGCTGGCACGGTGATGATCAACGACGTGGTCTCCTGCTTTGGAATCGCTGAGGCGCCGCACGGAGGTTTCAAACTCAGCGGCATCGGCCGGACCCACGGCAAAATGGGCTTGGCAGAGATGGTGGAGACGAAATACATCGATGTCGACCTGCTTCCCGGCATGCCGAAGGTCTGGTGGTTCGGATACGGAGAGAAGTTCCGCGGCCAAATGGATGGGTTCATCGATCTACTCTTTGCCAAAAGCTGGGGGAAAAAGCTGAAAGGCGTCGTGCGGTCGGCGGGACTGCTGCGGCGTAGCAATCGTATCTGAGTAACAGGAGTTGGGCGGACAATCAGGAGACGACGCTGACGGCAGGAAGGGGAAAGAAATTGCAATGCGTGTGCTTGGGTACACATGGGCAGGGGTGCGAACTGCCGACCTGAAATCGGCCGCGCGCTTCTTTGCCGACGTCTTGGGCCTTTCCCTGATTCACCAGGGTGAGGGGATGGTCCAGTTTGAGGTGCCTTCGGGACAGCTGTTCGAGGTCTTCGGCTCGGAGAGTCGTTACTATCGGCTTCACGCTTGCCCAGTTCTGGCCTTTCAGGTGGAGGATGTGCGCGCAGCCAGAAAGGAGTTGGAGTCACGGGGTGTCGAGTTCGTTACGGAGGTCGATGGCAACGAATCTGAGGCTTGGGCTTATTTTCGTGGTCCCGACGGCTACTTATACGAGCTTTGGCAGACAGCACGCGTCTTGAAATTGCCGCAGCCCAACTAGCGGCTGAACCACCGAGGTGAGGCGGGGGCAAGTGTTTGCATTCCACCAACGTCCTGATCAGTAGATGCGGATTAATGTCGTTCTCGAAACCATACTAGTGGGCGTTCGTTGAGTCCGCCCACAAGGCCGCCTAACGATTTGAACCCGCGCGTTCCATCTACCACTACAATGCCAAAGTAAAAACAACGCGCCAGATTGTCCCTGACTTGGCACTCTGTAGGCTCTGGAGACCCGTTGGACGGCACCACTCTGTACGTTTTGATCGTTGTATTTGTCGCCACGCTGATTCGATCCGTCTTTGGATTTGGCGAAGCGCTTGTGGCTGTGCCGCTGCTGGCATTGCGAGTTCCGGTTCACATAGCTGCGCCGCTTGCCGTTCTGGTGTCTATCACCGTCGCAGCTGTCATCGTTGCGCAGGACTGGCACAAGATCCATCTGAGGGCTACGGGTTGGCTGGTGCTCCCAACGCTTCTTGGTATTCCGCTGGGACTTCTTCTGCTCACCAGCGGCAACCAACGCGCCGTCAAGGCCACTCTGGCCCTAGTTATCATGGCGTTTTCGGCGTATGCATTGATTGGCCGAAAGCCTCCAGAGCTTCATAGCGACAGCCGTTTGTGGCTCCTGGTCTTTGGATTCTGTGCAGGCGTTCTCGGAGGCGCTTACGGGATGAACGGGCCGCCACTCGCAATTTACGGAGCTATGCGCCGCTGGTCTGCCCAGCACTTCCGAGCGACGTTGCAAGGGTACTTTCTTCCCGCCAGCATAATTGGTATGGGAGGCTATTGGCTGGCTGGTCTCTGGGTTCCCACTGTGACCCGTTATTACCTGATGTCGCTGCCCCTCACCTTGGCGGCGATACTACTTGGGAGAACGATAAATCGGCGTCTCCATGGCGAGGCCTTCCTCCGGTACGTTCACGTCGGACTGGTCGTGATTGGAGCAGCGTTATTAGTTCAGGCGATGCGGAATTAGCTGCTCGCGGAACATGGCGTCATATTGAGCCCGGTATTGAGATATTCAACATAATTGGCGATACTGCCTTCATGCCCGAGATGATGGCTACTGATCCTCCACAGCTTCCCAAGCACAAGCTCAAGTACAAAAAGCAATTTCAGCGCGCCTGCAACGAGCCCAATGAAAAGGGAAAGCTCTGTGGTGGACATTTGAAGCGCTGGTTCTACTTGGCTGATGTTCTGGAGCAGGCATGCGGCGATGTCCGGCAAACCTTTGGCGATCAGTTGGAGATCTATCGTTGTGAGCATTGCAAGACGCTCTACCTACCCGGTCCTGAGGAGCCGCGCGGTCGCAATGTCGCTGGGGTGGGGAGTCAGTCCATTTTCGGATTGACGCTCACTGCCAAGCCGGGTGAGGAAAAAGAGAAGCAGTAGCTCTGGTTTGCGAGATAATTGGAAGTGCGGCTGGTCCGCGCAATGTGGTCTGGTGCTGTGGGGCGCCGGACCGTGGGGTGACGACAAAGCGTGTCTGCCAAAGTTTCTGATCTCATTTACGACTGGAACACCATCTATGCCCAGTCCATGGTGCCGGCAGGCAGAGTGTTGCTGAATGACGAGTCGCTGCGCGATGGACTCCAGTCGCCCTCGGTGCGCGATCCCTCCATTGAGGAGAAGATCGAGATTCTCCATCTGATGGAGGGGGTCGGCATCAACATGCTTGATTTGGGCTTGCCCGGAGCCGGTCCCCGTGCAGCGGCGCATTGCGAAGCCCTGGCCCGAGAGATTGGCCGGGCGAAGATGAAGATCAAGCCCAACTGCGCCGCCCGTACCCATCAAAACGACATTCGTCCCATCGCCGAGATCGTGCAGCGGACAGGTGTTCCCATCGAGGCGGCCACCTTCATCGGTTCCAGTCCAATTCGGCGGTATACCGAGGATTGGACCGACGACTTCCTGCTCCGCACTACCGAGAATGCGGTGAAGTATGCGGTATCGCTCGGCCTGGAAGTGATGTACGTGACCGAGGACACCACGCGCTGCGATCCCGAGACCATTCAGCGCCTGTACAGTACAGCCATCGCATGTGGCGCAAAATCGATTGTGATCTGTGACACTTGCGGACACGCCACGCCCATGGGCGTGGTCGCGCTGATGCACTTTGTCATCAACGAGGTGGTGAAGCCGTCCGGGGAAAATATTCGTGTGGACTGGCACGGGCACTGTGACCGCGGCCTCGCTGTCGCGAATGCTATTGCCGCGCTGGTGGCTGGTGCCGAGGTCGTCCACGCAACCGCGTGTGGCATTGGCGAGCGCGTAGGTAACACCCAGATGGACCAGATGCTCATGAACTTAAAGCTTCTCGGCATCGAGCCATGGAAAAGCCAGGACCTCACAAAGCTGAAGGATTATTGCGAAGCGGTGTCGCAAGCCACTGGAGTTCCCATTCCCAAGAATTACCCAGTCGTCGGTGAGGACGCCTTCCGCACGGGAACCGGAGTCCATGCGGCTGCGGTCATCAAGGCCTATAAGAAGAACGACGTGCTGCTGGCCAATAGCATTTATTCCGGCGTACCCGCCCATCACTTCGGTATGGAACAGATCATCGAGGTTGGCCCCATGAGCGGCAAGTCGAACGTCGTGTTCTGGCTGGAGCGTCACGGCATCGCCGCCAGCGATGAACTGGTGGATCGCATCTACCAGCGAGCGAAGAATTCCGACCGCACGTTAACCGATCCTGAGATCATGGAGTGCGTCCAGGCGTCACCAGACGTGCAGTCATCGTTGGCGTCTTAGTTCTCGTTCTCGTTTCGCTCCTCCCTGCCCTCGTATTAGTATTGGGCATCCCCCATGGGTCTCGGTCCTCCAGTGCGTGCGTTGTCTACAGAAGCGTTGTCGTTTGGTGAATCTCAGTCATTGCGCTCGGCCCAGCAGCAAGTGGCGCGGTTGGCCGAATTGCGCAAGGTTCATGAGGCGTTTGCCTGGTTCCGCTCGCACACACGCGAACTGGAAGACCTGCAACTGGAAGTGACCTCGATCGCCGCGCCTCCATGGGGTGAGGCGGCACGAAGCGCATGGCTCAAGCAGCGCTTCAGCGAGTTGGCGCTAACCGATGTGGAGCAAGACGACCTAGGCAACGTCTTCGCGATCCATCCGGGCACCGATCGCAACGCTCCGTACATCGCTCTGAGTGCACATATCGATACCGTGTTTCCCGCCGGCACGCCGATCGAAGTGCGCCGTGACGCTGGCAAGCTCTATGGCCCTGGCGTCTCCGACAACTCCTCAGGAATCGTTGCCCTGCTGGCGATTGCCGGCGCCATGCAGGCGGCGAATCTATCAGGTGGCGCTCCGGTCCTCTTTATCGGCGATGTGGGAGAAGAAGGCGAAGGCGACCTGCGCGGCATCCGTCACATATTTCAGCAGCCGAAGTGGTCGGCAACCATAGCCTCTCTGGTGGTGCTCGATGGCGCAGGAACGGACACCATTATTGCCGAGGGGCTTGGCAGCCGCCGTTATGAAGTCACGATACGTGGGCATGGGGGCCATTCGTGGAGCGACTTTGGCGTCGCTAATCCAATCATTGCTTTGGCCCGGATCATCGATCGCTTCACCCGAACGCCGATCCCCACCTTACCGAAGACGACCTACAACATTGGCATGATCAACGGTGGCACGTCGGTCAATTCCATTCCTGAGTCGGCGACCATGAAGGTCGATACCCGCTCGGCGTCCGTGGAACAGCTCGACCGGCTGGAGAGGGCTCTGCATGAAGCGGTAGACGCCATTATTTCCGACAGCACGGGCCGCAAGAAACAAGAGGTGCTGATGGCAGAGGTCCGTTTAATCGGCAATCGCCCGGCGGCTGACTTGCCGGTGGACTCGCAGTTGCTGAAAGCCATCCGCGCGGTAGATGCGCAGCTAAACAACACAGCGCGCATTCAGCGGGCCTCTACCGACGCCAACATCCCGTTATCGCTTGGCCGGGAAGCGATCGCCATCGGTGCCGGTGGCGGCGGCGGTGGCGCCCATACCATCGGCGAATGGTATGACCCGATTGGCCGGGACCTCGGATTGAAGCGCATCTTGTTGTTGATACTCACACTCGCCGGAGTATCGGGCGAATGAAATTGCTCCTGCTGATGGTTCTCGCCTTGATCGCTGTGAGCACAAATTCATCCGCGACCTCCGAGCCACCTGCGGGTAAGCCATCCGGCGGTGCGCCGCCCGACATCATCTTCGTCGATAGCGACATTTACACGCAAACGACGCCGGCGCGCGCACAAGCGATGGCGGTACGCGACGGCCGCATCCTTGCCGTCGGGACCGACCGCGACATCCGAAAGCTGAGGGGCTCTCACACTCAAGTTGTCGATCTTGGCGGCCATTTCGTGATGCCGGGCTTCAACGATGCCCATGTTCATCTGGCATCAGGGGGACTTCGCCACTTCGAGGTGGATCTGACAGGTGTCCGGTCGCTGCAAGAGATGCAGCAGCGGATCTCGGCACATATGAAGACTGTAGAGCCGGGAGAATGGGTAGTCGGCGGCGGTTGGGACCATACGCTCTGGATAGGGCAGCAGCTACCCACGAGAGAGGACCTCGATTCCGTAACCGGCGATCATCCCGCATTTCTCAGCCGGGTGGATGGTCATATTTCTGTCGGCAATACAGCGGCTTTGAAGGCGGCGGGCATCACCGCGCATACCCCGGATCCGTCCGGTGGCAAAGTCGATCACGATGCCAAGGGCGAGCTCACAGGAATCATCCGGGAAGAGCCAGCGGAGATCCTGGTCTGGTCGAAGATTCCGCCTCCCACGCTTTCACAGAGGCGACGCGCCGCCGAGTACGCCATTGCCAACGCCGGACGGTGGGGCGTCACTTCGGCGCAGGATTACTCAACTTGGGAAGACTTTCTCACCTACGAAGACCTGGAGCGCGAAGGCAAGCTCACCTTGCGGATCAGTGAGTGGCTCGACTTCAATGACTCGGTCGATCTGTTGGAGAAGCACCGCGCACATCATCCCGCGGATGACCCCATGCTGCACACCGCCATGCTGAAGGGCTTCATGGATGGCTCGCTGGGTTCGCGCACGGCCGCTCTGCTGGCGCCGTATTCTGATGATCCCGGCAATTCCGGCCTACTGCGTTATGAGCAGGGGAAATTGAATCGCATGGCGATCGAGCGGACTCTGGCTGGGTTCCAGATCGGTTTTCATGCCATCGGAGATCGAGCCGTGCAAATGGCGCTTGACGCCTTCGCTGAGGCTGAGCGCAGTGCTAAAGAGAATGACAAGAGCCGCGACTTCCGGTTCCGGATTGAGCACAGCCAGGTTCTCACTCCGGGGCAGTTCGCACAGTACAAGAAGCTCGGAGTCATTGCTTCCATGCAGCCCGGTCATCTGCTCACCGATATGAACTGGGCTATGGATCGGATCGCCCGGGAGCGCGCGAAGACTTCGTATGCCTGGAAGCAGTTTCTGGACGATGGCGTGCCATTGGCGTTTGGCACGGATTACCCCGTCGAGCCCATCAATCCGTTTCGCGGAATCTATGCGGCCGTGACGCGCCAAAACGAAGCCGGCACCCAGGAATATTTTCCGGAGCAGAAACTCACCATCGAGCAGGCCATCGCGGCTTATACTAGGGGCTCGGCTTATGCTCAATTCGCTGAGAAAGACAAAGGAACCCTCGCGCCGGGTATGCTGGCCGATTTCGTCGTCCTAGATCGCGACCTAACCAAGGTCGCGCCATCTCAGATCCTAAAAACGCGCGTGCTTAGAACTGTGGGCGGAGGAAAGACGGTGTACGAGGCAGGTAGATAAATAAATGGATGGTTCAGCTTTCGGGCAGGGCGACGATGTAGCTGTTTGGCCTCGGATCTATCTCGCAGTTACGGGGTGACTACCAATCTGCGGCCCGGTTGATGGCGTTGCCAGGCGTCCTCAATATCTGCGAGGGGAACACGTTCCGTTTCCACACGAAGCTCCCCGCTGGCAGCATGCGCCATGACTTTTTGCAAGGCATCGACCAAGATGTCGCGCGAGGGAATTCCTGCAGTTCCCAGAATTGTCAGCGCTGAGCTGCGTAGCACGGCAGCCGCCAGCGATATCGTCGGTCCAGCGCTTTCCCCAACTTGAACGAAGCGAGTCTCAGACCCGATGACAGCAAATTCCTTGCACGTCATCGCAGCAAGAAATGCTTCTGCCGGGCGACCCCATACGTAATCGATTACGACTTGGAAACCTGCATCACCCGCCGCACGCACAAATGCCTCAGTGAGCTCCTCCGCGGGCACGTCCAGGTGAATAGTCGCATCCGCACCGAGTTGATGTAATGTGCTGAGGACCTGTCGGTTGCGTCCCGCAGCGACAACCCGACCCGCGCCGAGTAGCTTCGCTATTTTTACCGCCAATTTGCCAGTCACCCCAGTCGCACCCAGGATGAGGACGGTTTCGCTTGGGGTCAACTTTGCGCGGTAGGCGAGCGAAAGCCAGGCGGAGACGCCCGGGTTAGGCAGCGCGGCGGCAGTATCGTCATCCACTCCCTCAGGAACCGGAAAGCAGAATGCCCGGCGCACAACCGTTCGTTGTGCCATCGCACCGTACGGCGCTCGAGTTCCACCGAAGAAGACCCGCTGCCCATCGCTGAGATGTCCCACTCCATCCGACCCGCAGATGATGGGGAGTTCATGCGGGCTGGCATAGTGCGCGCCGCTGGCCATCTGTTTGTCGACAGGCTTCAGCGATGCGCCGTGAACATCCACGATTACTTCGCCATCACCAGCAATTGGCTCGGGAAATTGCTCACACTGAGGCAGCGTCCCCAGCGTATGCAAAACCGCCGCGTTCATCTTGCTTTCCTCCCGACTAGGTCGTCTTTCTCTCTATTCTACAATTGGACTGCCGAGAAATGACCTGCCCTGTGGTCGGCGGGACGGCGGTTCCGAGTCAGACAGGTTAGCGCACCGTTCTAGACACAGGCTTCACCGGCAACGACGATTGAATTAAGCTTGCGGCATGACACTTTCTGCCCGCAATCAGCTCAAAGGTACCGTTGAGGAGATTCAACTCGGCAGCGTGATGGCCCACATCGTGGTGCGCGTTGGCGAAAATCTGATCGAAAGCGTGATCACCCGCAGAAGCGCCGAGGAGATGGCGCTCAAAAAGGGCGACGCAGTTAAGGTCGTGATCAAGTCAACCGAAGTAATGCTCCAGAAAGACTGAGTGCGACCTTCCTACCAAAGCAGTTTCAAGCCAAATTGAACCTGCCGTGCCGTCGTGGAAGTGCTGGTGATGGCACCTGCCGTGCCGGAAACTCCGGAAGGCGTGAACACGATTAAATTTGGCGTGTTGAAGTTAGCCCGGTTCAATAGGTTGAAGATCTCAGCTCGGAACTGCAACGAAAGCCGCTCGTGAATGCGGGTGTCTTTGATCGCGGAAAAATCCCAAGTAGCGAGGCCCGGCCCAATCAGGTTGTCTCTTCCAAGGTTGCCATAGAATCCACTGTTGGGCGGAGGCTGTAGGAACGCGGCGGAGTTGAACCACTGCGCGGGTGTGCCGAGTATCGGCGAGCCCGTGAAATCCGGATTTACGAATGGCCTCACTGGGTTGCGGGTGTCCCCGTTGTTTGAGGGGTTGTAGCTCAACTGCGGCGTGAAAGGGAATCCCGCCTGGAGAAGGACTATGCTATTCACCGACCAGCCACTCGCCAAGCCATTGGCAAGGCCGCTTAATCCATTCGCAAATGCTTGCCCCTTTCCGAAGGGCAAATCATAGACGATGTTGAACACCCCTACATTCCTGACATCGTAGGTGGCGAGACCCCAGTCTGCTTTTATGTCGTAAGGATTGGAAACCAGGCCTGGCGCATTTCCGGCGGTCGTGCCGTTCAGCGAATCCCCATCATCCAGCGCCTTGGACCAGGTGTAAACGCCCCGGAATGACAGACCGTGACTGAAGCGATGATTGAGGTCAACCTGCAGCGCGTTGTAACTGCTATCGCCAACGGAAAACCACGTCCACGTGTTAGCCAGCGTGGGATTCGCCTTCGGCGTTCCAACCGGAATGTAGTAAGAACCTGCTGGAACGGGTGTACCGGCCAGCCCTACGGGAAAGGTTTTGGGATAATCGGCAGGGCAGGGCGATGCCGGACAGATCGTTGGGACCGGCGTGTTGGCATCGAGGCCGACGAGTTCATGGTAGCCATGCGATCCAACGTAGCCGATAGTCAACGAGGTGTTGGGAGTAATCTCCTGCTCGATCCTCAGAGAATACGAGATCAGGGTCGGCATCTTGAGGTTAGGTTGAACGCCGCCGGGAACCAGCAACGCCTTCGCCGGTAGGGGGGCTTGTGGGTTGATGGGGAGCTTAGATACCGGCAACGCAGCGATGCTGTAAGTCGGGTTGAACGGCGCATTCTGGTCCATGCGATATCCCAGAGCGTCTTGCAGTTCGTTGTAGATCCCGAATCCCGCGCGCACCACGGTTTGACCGGCATAGGGGCTCCACGCGAAGCCGATGCGCGGCTCCGGCAGGAACTTTGCATTGTTAGTGGTGAAGGCGCTGCTCGCAATGCGCGGCTGGCTGGAGATAACTCCATCGGTGAATGTGTAGTTGGCAGCGCGTCCATGGGCCTCATTCCATCCGGTCGAAGATTCGGCGCGGAATCCCAGGGTCAATGTGAACTTGGGGCTCACCCGAATGACGTCTTGTGCGTAAAGCGCGCCAAAGAAAGATCGCCAGTTCATCTCCGTCGGCGCGGGATCGTACAAGAAGCTGCTCGTGGTTCCCTTCAGAAACGTCTGCAGACTGGTAAACGTCGCTTGCCCATATTGGCTAAGCGCTATGGTTTCGTTCGATTGGAATTGCTGGAACCACGCGCCGAAACTAAACTGGTGTGCGCCGTGTGTCCAACTTACCCTGTCCTCATAGGTGTATAGGTTGCGAGCCACCGTCAAGTTGCTTCCGTTGTTGCTTCCAGCCAAGCCAATCTGTGCCTGGGGATTGGAAGCCGCGCTTCCGCCCACCACCACGGCACCTACGGGATGTCCGACGAGAAAGCCGGGAACGCCGGCCGCCGGTGCGCCGGGCGTCGGTTCGCCCGTGAAAAAGTAGCTTGCCCGCGAAAAGCCAAATCGGGCGGTATTCAACAGTGTGGGCGAAAAAACGTGAGTCTCGTCCAGACTGAGGACCTGCTCCCGCAGATTCAGAATGTCGGTGCTGTAAGGATTGATTGTGGTCGGCGTGAAGTCCGAGCCGTCGTCAATGGTATATACGGCCGAGAAATTATCTTTCGCCGAGAAGGTGTGGTCCAAGCGAGCGGTTCCAAAGTACTCCCGAATCGTTTGCAAGGGACTGCTGGAAACCTGTGCGATTCCACTGAAGTCGGGATCGCCAGGCGTCGGCGTGGGCCACAGGTTCAGCAGCGGTTTAACACTCGGCACGGCAGCCGCGCGTGAGGCCAGATCGGGCACAAACGCAACCGAAGTTTGATGCAGGTTCTGGACGAATCCCTCGAAGTTTGCGAAAAAGAACGTCTTGTCTTTCTGGATCGGCCCTCCGACGGCGGCCCCGAACTGATTGCGCTGAAAAGGCGGGGCGGATCCCTGGTCGAAATAGTTGGGAGCGTCAAGCGCATTGTTGCGCAGAAATTCATAGACCGAGCCGTGCAATTGGTTGGTCCCTGATTGCGTCACGATGGTCACCTGACCGCCCGGCCGCTTGCCGTATTCGGCGCCATAGGAGTCGCGCAATACATTGAATTCACGCACCGCCTCCACACCCAACAAGTTCTCGCTCGGGCCACCCGGCTGCATGTTGTTCTCCGCAGCGCCGGTGAACTCCACACCGTTTAATAGAAACAGGTTTTGCTGAGGCCGATTGCCTGAGGCCGCGAAATTGTTGCCGGTGGTTGAGTTTGATACGCCGATGCCTCCCGTCTTCTCCCAGGTGAAGTTGACGATTCCAGGATTGAGCGTGACCAGCAAATCGTAGCTTCGCCCGTTCAAAGGAAGCTCCTTCACTTCCTTCTCCCCTACCAAGCCGGAGATGTCCTGTGTCGTCGTATTCACGATGGGAGCGTCCGCCACCACTTTCACCTGCTCGTTCACGTTGCCGACTGGCAAATTCAAATCGACGGTGGCGTCTTGCCCCACTACCAGAGACAGGCCGGTGCGAACCCGTTCGGCGAAGCTCGCTTTCTTGGCCCGTACGTCATAGTGGCCAATGGGGAGAGCGACCAATTCGTATCGGCCGGCTTGGTCCGTGACTGCTGTGCGGGAGAGGCCTGTGTCCAGGTTTTCTGCGGTTACGGTAGCACCTGACACAACGGCGCCGGTTTGGTCTGTCACCCGGCCCGACAAGCCTGCAGACACTTGAGCTCCGGCATGAAGCGAACAGAGGGATAAGAAAGAGACAACCAGTACCCACAGTCGACGACAGCCAGCAGACATCATTTTCCCCCTGAATGGAGACCACGGGACGCAGAGGTACGCACGCATCGATCGTGCGCCAAGCAATGCGTTCGATTTAATCGAATAGAACCGTTAATGTCAAACGTATTTAGTCTGATACGATTTACTAGTGGGTATGTTTCAACGACCATATCTTCTAGTGGCTGTGGCGTGCTGTTCTCTGGTCGTGGTGCCTGGACTGTTGGCGCAAACGCTGCAAGTAATAACCGCGGACGGTCACTCGACTAGTCTCACTACGGCTAAGATCGCCGCCTTGCCGCACATAACGGTGACCGGGCGGGATCATGACACAACCGCGCAGTTTGAAGGAGTACCTTTGGCAACTCTGCTTGCGATGGCAGGTGTCCAACTAGGTGACAGGCTGCGTCGTCCGCGCATGACCGAGGTACTGCTTGTGGAGGCAGCGGGTGGCTACAAAGTCGTCTTTGCCCTGGCCGAGGTTGATCCGGCGTTCGCCACTCGTGAAATCATCCTGGCGGATAAGCGGGATGGCAAGCCGCTTGACGCGAAAGAAGGTCCATTGCGAATCGTGGCGCCGAGCGATAAGAGACCGGCGCGATGGGTCCGTCAAGTCACCGCATTGAGAATAATGATCGTCAAGTGATGGTGTACAAGATTGCTGCAGCCTTTCTGGATATTGGTCCAGGCCCTTGACCCTGTAAATCCAGACCAACGGCAACTGCGGCTACTGTGGCTCCATCCATATTAGTGAGAGTTGCTGGGGGCTCGGTGGTTTGGTGACCAATACCATGTTTCCTGCGTCTAACAGCATGAGAGCTTCTAGTGAATCCCCTCACAATTCAGCGGCAAACTCAAGCCAACTGTATAATTTCCATTTGGCTTGTTAGCCGGAGGACACGTAATGGATCCGCAAGTTTCAGGTTTCAGGCAAAGGTTTAAGGGCAATCGCTTTGCCTCAACCTTAGTGATCTTGGCGACCCTGACGCTAGGAATTTTGATTGGCACGGTTGTCTCCGGGGGCGTGAAGGGCAAGGAGAAAAACTCTTCTGCCGACGCGACGCCCCTGCAGGTTCCCTCGCCGGTGCAGTTGTCCAGTCAATTTTCCCAGATCGCTCGCCAGATGGAGCCATCGGTGGTCAATATCAGCACCGAATCTACAATTAAGAACCCGCACCGCGGACGTCGTGGCATGCCCCCAGGCGATGAAGGACCCGGTGGCGGCGACGAAGACAACCCGTTCCAGGACTTCTTCAACCGCTTTTTTGGCGGCCAAGGTGGGCAAGGTGACCAGGGTGGTCCTGACCAGGGCTTTGGTCCCGACGACCTTCGCGAGCGTTCCCTGGGTTCAGGTGTCATCGTCGATTCTAAGGGCTACATTGTCACCAACAATCACGTGGTCGAAAAAGCAGATCGTATTCGGGTAAAGCTGATGAACGATCCGGCGACCGTGACCTACGACGCCACGGTAATTGGCGTCGACAAGGAAACCGATCTCGCGGTCATTAAGATCGACGCCAAGAAGCCATTGCCGGCCGCGAAGCTGGGCAACTCTGACAGCATGGCGGTCGGCGACTGGGTGCTTGCGGTGGGAAGCCCATTTGGTCTCGATGAGACCGTCACCGCCGGTATCGTTTCCGCCAAGGGCCGGAATATCGTTCCCAACCGGCAGTTTGAGTCGTTCATCCAAACCGATGCTGCTATCAATCCCGGTAACTCGGGTGGTCCGCTGGTGAACATGGCGGGGGAAGTGATCGGCATTAACACCGCCATCTATACCAGCGGCGGAGGATATCAGGGCGTCGGCTTCGCCATGCCGTCCAACACCGTGGTGCAGGTTTATAACCAGCTGATCGGGCCGGACCACAAAGTCTCGCGTGGTTCGATTGGTGTGGAGTTCAACGCCGTTCCAAATCCGGCGGTGGCGCGCGTTTATGGAGTCACCAGTGGCGTCACCATCGCCCACGTTACTCCCAACGGCCCGGCCGACAAGGCTGGCTTGAAAACCGGCGACACCATCGTTTCGGTGGACGGCAGGCAGGTGAAGACGGGTGACGAATTGGTCGCGGAGATTTCTGGGATCAAGCCCGGAAGCACCGCCAAAATCGGCTACATCCGCAATGGCAAAACCTCCTCGGCCGACGTCACCATTGCTGACCGGTCCAAACTCTTCGCCGCTCGCCTGGGCGAGCAAGAAGAGGGTGGTGAGCAGGCACAGCCGCAGGAAAGTAAGTTCGGCATTACCGTCCGTAATATCACGCCAGACATAGCCAGCCGCGCCCAGTTGCCAAATACCAAGGGGGTCATGGTTCAAGACTTGAAACCCGACGGCTTCGGCGACACGGTTGGATTGAGCCGCGGCGATGTCATCCTGGAGATCAATAAGCAGCCAGTGAACAGCGAAGAGGATTTCCAGAAGGCCGAGTCGCAGGTGAAGAGCGGACAAGACGTCGTCTTTCTGGTTCGACCGCGCGGTACGCGAGATAACACCACGGTCTTCATGGGAGGGACGCTGCAGTAACTGCCAGGTAACGCCTATTCGCCTATTCGCAGTGGCCTGTTCGCAGGTGAGCAACCCAACCGGCGGCATGGGCGCATCGAACCAAAAGTGGCCAATGCCGCTGCTGTTTCACTTTGGGATTCTGGCCGCTTTTTTTGTTCCCACATGGTTAAAGCTTCATTACAATGAGGCGCATACTGGAATTGATAGATTTGTCCCTGAGGTGGTCGTTGCCTATCGGAAATCGTATATTTCAATTCGGCGGTGTTCTATTGGTGCTGATGCTGGTGGCCAGCATCGCTTCAGCGACCACAACCACCAAGACAAAAACCAAGCACCCACAAGTCACCAAGACACATTCCTACAGTCACCATTCCGGCAAATCCAAGACGACAAAAAGCGCCTCCCGTTCTCACGGCCAACGGGGTATTGACGAACAACGCACCTTGGAAATCCAGAACGCATTGATTAAGGAGCGTTACCTTACCGGTGAACCTTCCGGCACTTGGGACGCCGCGACCCGCGATGCCATGACCCGCTACCAGGCGGCCAATGGCTGGCAGACCAAAGTGACCCCGGATTCCCGGGCACTCATCAAACTGGGCCTGGGACCCGATCACAAGGGCCTTTTGAATCCCGAAACAGCGAATATCCCTTCGCCGCACGAACTTGGTGTGGATAGCGAAACCCAGCCCGGGGGTTCGACCGACCAGCAGTAGGCATAAGAACATTTGAGCCAAGGAGGCGCGGAGATCCCGCGCCTTTTGCGCGTTTGCGGCTTAGGCCTTGGCTATGCCTGGCTATGGACTTCCCGGTTGGCGAGTCATGCCATTCTCGACCTAGGGCAGTTTAGGAATTGCTGTGTCCGCGTAGAGCGGGCCTTCAGGCCCGCGTTGCGGCTGCCATAGGTTCACCGAGTCGGCTTCAGCTGACGACAGACCGGTGCCGCCGGCTGAAGCCGGCTCAGTTGGGAACGGATCGGGTTCACGCGGCGCTGAACCACCCCGATTTGCGCAACAACGGCGCGGATCGGGGCCCCGGTCGCGCCGCACTACCCGGACACACCAAAGAGCAAAACAGGTCTAGGGCCAAAACTCCGTTGTGCTAATCTCCATTCTTCGAACTTCAGTAGTCGCGAGCGAGGCGCCATGAGCCAGCAAGAACAGAACTTTCGTATGGACTACATCGAATTTCCCGCCACCAATATCGAGGCGACTAAGCGCTTTTACAACCAGGTGTTCGGCTGGGAGTTCACAGACTACGGTCCGGGCTATACCAGCTTCCACGACGGCCGCCTCGGCGGCGGCTTCAACCGTGAGTCGCAATCCGCTGGAGCCGATGGGACTAAAACGCGGGGTGTGTTGGTCGTCATCTACGCGACATCGCTGGACGATACCCGAAGCAAGGTGATGGCGGCGGGTGGCAAGATCGTTCGCGAGATCTTCGAGTTTCCTGGCGGTAAACGCTTCCACTTCACCGATCCAAACGGTAATGAGCTGGCGGTCTGGAGCGAGTAAATTGACGGTGATCCCCGGCCGGCAAACCGTCACTCAGCCCGGCGGTAGCACGCGACTCAATGCTTTGCTGATCCGGAGCATCGTAGTTGGTGCGCTGGGCGGCTTACTCTTCGGATTCGACACCGCCGTTATCGCCGGCACCACGCAACAGCTCAGCCAGGTTTTCAACCTGACCCCGAAGGAGCTGGGTTTCACGGTATCGATCGCTCTTCTGGGCACGATTATCGGGGCCATGTTCTCCGGCATTCTAGGCGACAGGTTAGGCGGACGCGAGAGCCTGCGCATCCTTGCGGGGTTCTACATCATTTCTGCGCTGGGTTGCGCCTTTGCGTGGAACTGGCCGTCGCTTCTCATATTCCGCTTTATCGGCGGGCTGGGGATCGGCGGTTCGTCGGTGCTGGGGCCGGTCTATATCGCCGAGATCGCGCCCGCCCGCTGGCGAGGACTGTTGGTCGGATCGTTCCAAATCAACATCGTGATCGGAATCCTGGTCGCGTATCTCAGCAACTATCTCATCGAGCTGGGCAGCTTTGGCATGAGTGAATGGCGCTGGCAGCTTGGTGTCGCCGCCGCTCCCGCAATCCTGTTCCTGATCATGCTGTTCGGGATTCCCCGCAGTGCACGCTGGCTGGTGACGCAGTATCGCCTGGCCGAAGCGCGCCAGGTGCTGGAGGAGCTCGGGTCAGGCAATCCCCAAGGCGAACTGGATGAAATCGTCGCTTCCGTGCATGTGGAAGACGCACCTCACTCGGAGCCGCTCTTTCGGCGCAAGTACTGGCTCCCAATCTATCTCGCGTTTACCGTTGCAGCCTTCAATCAGCTGGCCGGAATCAACGCCATTCTGTATTACCTGAACTATATTTTCGCCATGGCGGGCTTCAACAAGATTTCGGGTGATTTGCAGGCGGTGGCGGTGGGGGCCATGAACCTGTTGGCGACACTGCTGGGCATGTCGCTCATCGATAAGCTCGGACGGAAGACCTTGCTCCTGATTGGCGCCGTCGGCATGACATTCTGCCTGAGCGGCGTAGCCGCCATATTCTTCAGCCATCAACACCAAGGCCTGCTGGTTTGGCTGCTCGTTGCTTATATCGCATTCTTCGCAATTTCAGAAGGCGCCGTCATCTGGGTATACATTAGCGAAGTTTTTCCCAATCGGGTTCGGTCGAAGGGACAGAGCCTGGGCAGCTCGACCCACTGGATCATGAACTTCCTGATCTCGCTCGTCTTTCCATACTTCGCAATGCGCTTCGGTGGTGGATTTCCGTTTGTGTTCTTTGCCGCCATGATGGTCTTGATGTTTTTCGTCGTGCTGTTCACTTTTCCCGAGACCAAGGGCGTTACGCTGGAGCGGATGCAGCACAAGCTTGGGATTGAGTACTAGCCCGCCAGTGGTCTTTGGCGGTGTTATGATTGGCGTTCGGAGACAAACTCGTGCCCGGCCTGACTCCTAACCTCGACGAGCGAATCGTGCGGAACCCGCAAATTTGCGGCGGAGAACCCGTGTTTCAAGGTACGCGTGTCACGTTGCGTACAGTCCTTGCCAGTTTGGCCGACGGAGACACGGCCGAGGCAATTCTTCGTGATTTTCCAGATTTAAAGCCCGCAGACATCCAAGCCGCCATTGCGGCGGCGTCTGCTGAAGAAGACCTGCCTGTTCCGGCAATCCCGCAGATTCGATGAAGATCAAGCTGGATGAGAACCTTCCTTTTCGAAATTGCAATCATCCTAAACGACCTTGGACATGACTTGCATACGACGCACGACGAAGGCCTTTCCGGCCATCCAGATCGTGAAGTCTGGGAAAAGGCACAGGAAGAGTCAAGATTCCTAGTCACGCAGGACATGGATTTCTCTGATTCGCGGCGATTTGCTCCCGGGTCGCACTGCGGCATCTTGCTCGTCAGGCTGCACTCGCCGAGCCGCAACAACCTGTACGAGCGAGTCAAAGCACTATTTGAAAATGAAAACGTCGGCGATTGGTGTTCATGCTTCGTGGTCTCTACAGAACACAAACTTCGCGTTCTTAGACCGCCGGGACGCCGCTAGTTGAATCGCCTTTAGTGGGTATTTTGAGCGGTGCGTCTTAAACTTTGAGGAGTCATGGCCTTCATGAATCGCACTCCTTTTCTTCTTGTCTATGTTGTTCTTGTCACGTCTTCCTTATTCGCCCAATCGCCCACCGCTCCTCCCGATCCCTACAAGCCAATCCTCGACCGCCTGCAATCCATCACGGTGATTCCCTTGCCGACCTGGCAGATCCACGCGGCTGACCTCGCGCACGGAGAAGATCCGGCTCTGAGCACTACAGGCTGGCAGCCGGTCAAGCTGAAAGAGGACTGGAAGGGTTCTAGCTGGTTGCGGCAGACATTCGAGGTTCCTGCGCAATTGAACGGCTACACCTTGCAAGGCGCAAGCATCTCTCTCGATCTGCATGTCAGCAGCGACGACGCCATTCAGGTCAGCGTCTTCTCGAACGGCAACATGGTGGCGCGCACCGACGAAGATGGACAGGTGCCAATCACGCTGATCGAGAATGCTCAGCCGGGGCGGAAAGTTGTGCTGGCTGTGCGGGTGCTCGATTCCGGCGGGGGCGGCTGCTGTGGAGGGAACTCCACTCGCATCGAGCACGCCGAGCTACTCATTCAGCCTCCGCCGAGCCGGCCCGATCCCGCGCTGATGCGGCTGCAAATTCTCTCGGCTGAGCCGGTTATTGCTGCATATCCCGACGGCAAAGCCGAACGCCAGCAGCAACTCGACGACGCGGTGAAGGCGATTAACCTAACGGCGCTCGACAAAGCGGACCAGCAGGTGTTCGACGCCTCCTTGAGCAATGCTCAGACCAAGCTCGCCCTGCTCCGGCCTTACATGAAGCAGTTCAGCATCGCCGCCGTCGGCAACAGTCACATTGACATGGCCTGGCTGTGGCCATGGACCGAGACGGTGGAAGTCGTGCGCAACACCTTCGGCACGGCGCTGCAACTCATGCGCGAATATCCCGATTTCAAGTTCACCGCCAGTGCCGCGCAGGCGTACGAGTGGATTGAAGAGAAATATCCGGCCATGTTTCAGGAGATTCAGCAGCGGGTAAAAGAAGGCCGTTGGGAAGTGATAGGTGGCATGTGGGTCGAGCCGGATCTCAATATGCCCGACGGCGAGTCCCTGGTGCGTCAGATCCTCTACGGCAAGCGTTACTTCCAACAGAAATTCGGCAAGGACATCAACATCGGTTGGAACCCTGACTCGTTCGGCTACAACTGGCAACTGCCGCAAATCTACAAGCGCTCGGGCATCGATTATTTCGTCACTCAGAAATTGTTGTGGGCCTCGGAATTCACAAAGTTTCCCTACCGGTTGTTCTGGTGGCAGGCGCCGGACGGCAGCCGGCTGCTGACGTATTTCCCCAGCGACTATGCCAACGCGATCGATCCGCAGAAGATGGCCCGCGATGCGTCGATCTACGGCCCGATGATGTGGAAGTACAACGGCGGCACCAACTCCGCGCCCGCCGGCGGTCTGGACACGATGTACCTGTACGGCGTTGGCGACCATGGTGGCGGACCCACTCGCGTCGATCTCGACACCGCGCTGCGCTGGCAGAAGGGCGACCTGGTCTATCCGCAAATCAATTTCTCCACCGCCGCGCAGTACTTTGCCGACCTGGAGAAGAACAAGAGTGAACTCAAAATTCCGACGTGGGATGGCGAGCTGTACTTCCAATACCATCGCGGCGTGCAAACCACGCAATCGGAAGAGAAGCGTGGTAACCGGCAGAATGAAGAGCTGGTGCTGAACGCAGAGAAGGTCGCCTCGATCGACATGCTCTTCGGCGCGGCATGGCCGCAGCAGAACTTTGATACTGCGTGGAAAGATATCCTGTTCAACCAGTTCCACGACATCCTGCCCGGCTCGGGCATTCACATCAACTACGTGGACGCCGCGCGGAAGTATGCCGTGGCTTCGCACATCGACAATGACATCATCCGCGATGGGCTGAACGACATTGCCTCGCATGTGAAGTCGGATGGCGTGAGTGTGCTGGTGTTCAACCCGCTGTCGTGGACACGAACGGACGAGGTTGAATTCGACGCGCAGTTCCCGACGGCCGTGAAGGATGTTGGCGCGATTGGACCTGATGGCAAGCCGATGCCGCTGCAAGTGTTAAGCAACGATCTGCAGACGGGCCGCATGAGGTTGCGATTGCTGGCGGACAATATTCCTGCGACCGGCTACAAGCTGGTCCAGTTGGTGCCCATCGAACACAAGCTTGTCGCCACACCCGCCGAGGCTGACACGAAGTCGAGCCCGGCCGCATTGATCGCCACCGCCGATTCTCTGGAGAACGAATTTATTCGCCTGCAGGTCGATCCCAAGACCGGATGCATCACCAGCCTCTTCGACAAGCGCAGCAACACCGAAGCCCTCGCCTTGCCGGTGCAGAGCGAAGGCTCGCCCGGCGCGTCGCCTGATGGGTTGCCATGCGGTAACCTGCTCCAGACCTTTGTTGACAAGCCAAAGAAATGGGACGCTTGGAACATTGATGCCGACTTCGTTAAACAGCATTCGGACCTGATGCAGGCCGACGAAGTGAACCTGGTGGAGAATACTCCGCTGCGCGCGGTTATTCGCGTAAAGCATCACTTTCAGAAGTCGAGCTTCGTGCAGGACATCACCATGTATCCTGGCGTGCCGAGGGTTGACGTCCACATGCAGACCGACTGGCACGAGCAGCACATCCTGCTGAAGGTCGCGTTTCCCGTCAGCGCACGCAGTGACAAGGCAACATTCGAGATTCCCTACGGCAGCGTCCAGCGGCCCACCACCCGAAATACGCCAGCCGAGCAGGCACAGTTCGAAGTCCCGGCGCTGCGCTGGGCCGACATCTCCGGCCCCACCCTCTCGCCAACACCGGGCGAGAAGGGTGGGGCACCCAAGGAAGAAAGTGGGGTGGGCGCTGTACACGGCTTCAGCCTGTTGAACGATAGCAAGTATGGTTATGACGCCAAGGACAACGTGTTGCGCTTATCGCTGCTGCGCTCACCGACGTGGCCCGATCCCGAAACCGATCAGGGGCACCACGAGTTCACCTACTCGCTCTACGCGCATGGCGGCACCTGGCGGGAGGCAATGACTGTGCGTCAGGGTTACGAATTGAACTATCCGCTGATGGCGTTCACCACCACGCAGCACCCCGGCACGCTGCCGGCAGAGAAGTCATTCTTCGACACGGCCGAAGACAACGTCGTGATCACGGCGATAAAAATACAGGCACCGCAGCCGCCGGTGCAAGCGTTCTACGACGGCCAGCCTCGAACCGTACATCCAGAGGAGGGTGGGCTCATCATTCGCTTCTACGAGTGGGCGGGAAAGAAGGGCGACATTCATCTCAACCTGCCACAGCCCGGCGTTGCAGCGTGGGAGATGAACCTGATGGAAGTCGCGCAGAGGCCTCTGTCGCTGGCTGCGAACCCCAACGTGCTGACCGTGCCCACGAACCCGTATGAGATCAAGACAGTGAAGGTGCATTTCGGGAAGTAGCGAAGATGGGCATATCATCAGCAGCTAAAGCATTTTAGGTTTTTGTGTAATCCGGTAGAGCGAGCCTTCAGGCCCGCGTTCAGGATCGCGATATCATCTTGCTTCCGCCGCTGAGGTCTGTGACCTCAGCGGCGGAAGCGTTTTCTTTCTTGCCCACAAACACGGGCCTGAAGGCCCGCTCTACCCGAACTCTTACACCAATTCCTAAACTGCCCTAGCCAGTCGGACTGGATCGAATTTGCCTGAGACAATATTGACTCATAGCCATGAGTCAAATAAACTCATGTTATGTCTAAGCGACTGCAAGTCATCCTGAAAGACCCGGAATATCGGGAGATCCAACGGGCGGCGCGATCGCGCCACATGTCCATTGCCGAGTGGGTCCGGCAGGCGCTGCAGTCCGCTCGCCGACAGGAACCCACGGGCAGCATGGGCAAGAAGCTGGAATCCATCCGCATGGCGGCACAACACGAATTTCCTGTCGGCAACATTGATCACATGCTGGCGGAAATCGAAGCGGGCTACGGGGCCGGTGTGCGCCCGTGATCCTGGTTGATTCGAATGTTCCGATGTATTTAGTTGGCGCGCCCCATCCGCTCAAGATTGATGCTCAGCGAGGACTGGAGAAACTGGTGCGGGAGCGGCAACGCCTGGTGACCGACGCCGAGGTGTTGCAGGAAATACTGCACCGCTATGTGGCGATTGATCGCCGAGACGCAATCCAACCAGCTTTCGATGCGCTGTTAGCCGTAGTCGATGAGGTTCTGCCGGTTAATAGCGTGGCGGTCGAACGCGCCAAGCAGATCGTTCTCGAGTATCGGCGCCTGTCGGCCCGTGACGCGGTCCATCTCTCGATCATGGAACAGCACAGCATCGAGAGAATCTTGAGTTTTGATTCGGGGTTCGACTCCTTTCCTGGCATTACGCGGCTGTCGTAGGTGCGCTCGTCTGCAAGAAGCACTAGAGATGCAGAGACAGGCTGAGGATACCGAAAGAGCATGCCCTTCCCTCTTCTCGACTGGACGGCCATCGTTGACTATCTCGTCATCACACACTCATGATGCGGCTGTGATCGATCAGCAAGAGTCGAATCGCGAAGTTCCGAACTGGGAAGACATCGCTTCGACAACAAGGCATTAAGGTCTAGAATTCACTAGAACAAAAACGGGGAGAGCTTTCACTCTCCCCAGGTGCGACAGAGGCGATATCGATTTCTATGATTCACTGACCGAACGAATTGGTTGCACGACATGCCAGAACTAGACACCACCGAGCAGGTTGGAGCGATTCCGGAAGTCGCCAAAATTCCTGGAACCGAAGAGTGCAGTGTGACCCTCGACGGTGTGCGGTGGCGCTATCTCCATGCCGGATCCGGCCCGCCGCTACTGCTGATCCATGGCTTCATGGCCTATTCGTTTTCGTGGCGCTTCAACATGCAGGCCCTGTCCCGGCATTTCTCGGTGTATGCCATCGATCTGCCAGGCTGTGGCTTCTCGCAGCGCACCGACGGACCGGAATGCTCGCTGGGCAGCGATGCCGAAGGCGTTCTGCGCTTCATGGAACATTTCGGGATGGAACAGGCGGATGTGTTGGGCACCTCTCGCGGTGGCGGCCTGGCGATTGTCCTGGCTGCCATGGCCGCGCAGCGTTCGAAGCAAAGCCTGGTCCGGCGGCTCATGCTGGTTTGTGCGATCAATCCGTGGTCGAGCTACGGCCGATTTTTGACTCGCGTGCTTTCCACAGCGCTTGGCGGCCTCGCGGTCACGCACATCCTCCCCAAGCAGCACTGGCTGATGCTCCGATACTTTCGCAAACTGTATGGCGATCCGCGGCGTATCGCCCCCGGCAGCATCGAAGGTTATACCGCGGGGTTGGATGTGCCGGGAAGCTTCGAGCATATCCTGCGCATTGTGGGCTCGTGGCATCGCGACTTGGCGCTCATCGAGAAATCTTCGCCCGCGATCAGCGACCTCCCCACGCTCCTGCTCTGGGGATCGCGCGACACGGCGGTGTATCCGTCGTCAGCCTACGAGTTGCAACGGCGCCTGAAGAACAGTGCGCTGGTCATGCTCGATGGTGTCGGACATGTTCCCTACGAAGAGGTGCCCGACGAGTTCAACCGGTTGATTTGCGACTTTCTTTTGCACGACACACCTCGAACGCCACTCGAAACTGCGCCCCAGCTACCTACGTCGTCGCCGATTCAGTCCGCGTAGAACCAGCTTTCAGGTTGCGCGGGAGATCGCCCCACCATAAGGCTGGAGCCGCAACGGTCATTTTTCGATGACCGTTGCGGCTCCAGAATCGTTGGCCCGCAGCGAACGCGGCGCTGAAGCGCCGCACTACCGGAACTCGCCGAAACAGCGATTCTGAAACGCCGCCTACACTAGTCCGCGGCTGAATTATCCACTTCGTAGACTTCGGCTGGGACATTACGAACCGGCAGCCAAGCAGCCAGCCCAGCTCCCAGATACATGGCTCCCACGATCCAGAAGCCATAGGTGAGCCCCTCGCGATGCGCGGCTTCGCCTGCCAGCAACGAGGTTGCAATCTGCAGAGCACTAGCCGCGAAGAAGAAGGTGTTTTGCACCCTTCCCATGAAGTGACGCGGCACCATCTGCATCATCTCGCTGGAAAGGGCGATGCCGCCAACGCCGCGGCTGGAGCCCATCATGAAGTAAATCGGCACGGCCAGCGCCAGCCAACGCGAGATTGGCAGGAGGAAGAGTGACAACGCAATAATGGACATGGTCAGCGTCACCGAACGGTTGACCCCACGGCGCCGGATAAACGTAGCAGCATAGAACACGCTGACGAAGGCCCCGACCGCCCAGCCGGCATTCAGCCATCCATAGCCCACGGCCCCGCCGTGCAGGATGCGCTCGCTCAGCGGAGCGGACAGTACACCCTGAGTCATCATCGCCGCCACAAACAGGGCCCAGGCGACCCCGATCAGCAGCACCCGGCGGTTCTCCCGAACATAGCGATAGCCTTCGCCAAGTTCGTGAATGTAGCGCGCCACTGCGCCGGAGGGCGAAGCCGACGCCTCAGTCTCCGGCGTCGGACGCGAAACCGTGACTCTGCCCTTGCGCACCTGGAGGACGCACGCGAGCGAAACCGCATAACTCCCGCAGTCGATAAGCAACACGCCGCCCAGGCCGACGTGGTTGTACATGAAGCCGACCATGGCGCCCGCCATTAACCAGCCGCCCTGCAACGCTGCTAATAGCAGGGAGTTGGAATCCAGCATTTTGTTGTCTGGCGTCAACTCCTGGATAAGCGCATTCACGGTTGGGAAGAACATCCAGAAACCGATGGCGACCAGGATGTTCATAGCGTAGAGGTGCCACAGCCGCACATGATGGGTGAACACTAGCATGGCAACGAAGAAGATGATGGCGCCGCGTGCGGAGTCGAGCCACAGCATTAGGTGGCGACGGTCTTCGCGATCGATAAGCACACCGGTGAAGGGCAGCAGCAGCAACGAGGGCAGGGTCTGCAACGCGACCAAAGTCCCCAGCGATACTTCGGAATGCGTGGCCTGCAGGATGTACCAGATCACCGCGGCGGAATTCATCCCGCTGCCGACCATGGAAATGAGATTGGCTATAAAGATCAGCCGCATCCCACGGTGCTTGAACATCTCCCTCATACTGTTTCAACTGTAACTCAGAGACGTGCGCAATTCCGCGAACTCGCACCCGGACTCTCCGGAGTGACATGCTCAATGGACACACATAGGTACTCCCTCCCCCCGTTCAATAAGGTATTTATTTATCAATAGTTTGCCTGCAAAGTATTGATTGGATTAGAGTTAATGTAGACCATAAGTTGCCTGTTTTTAATACCTTAAGCTGATCCTCGCAAGGTATTCATTCCCAGCAACTTGCAGGCAAAGTATTGCGGAATAACGACTTGCATAATTTATTCACCACATCATCGAGCTGCGGCCCCTGATCCCTAGCCCCTGATCCCAGCCCCTGCCTTCCTATAGACACAAGTAGGGCAGGAGCGCCGGGGTGCAGGCGAATCCTACCCTAACCATCCAGTATCGAGTTGCTTCACAACCACGTCAGGATTACGAAGGTGGCAACCAGCGTTTTCATTCCCAGAAGGGGAACTCCCAATTTTGGAAGAAAAGCACCCGACGCGCCACACTGTGCTTCGCTTTTTGTTCGCTACAATGGTACGATTTGTCGTGGGATATATGACCAGATCTCCACAGTAGTGCACAGTAAGTTACTAAACGACCTGAGGCCTTCAATGATATGTTCGGCAAGCGTGGAAAAAGTGAAGTTCACCGACCTGTTTTGCGGTATCGGAGGGATGAGGCTGGCTCTCGAAGCCGTCGGCTGTGAGTGTGCGCTTCTCTTCGGATTGGGACAAATACGCCCAAGTCATTTGTGAGGCTGCACGATGACTCAGAAATGCACCTTGACCCTCAATCGGGAAGATGTCTTGCAAATTCTTGACGCTGTTACGGAGCGGCTCAATGTGTGGCGAGATACCGCGGCATATCTGCGGGACGAGCCTATTGCACTTGATGCCGTTCTCGCAGATTGTGCCGATGCTTCGGAAGCCGACTTTGTAGTTCAACACTACAAAGACATTCTTGCTGCAATCGAACATCAGATTTCGTGAGCCCGTGACCGTAATTCCAACCCAGATCGCCGAATCGAAGAGATTTGCAGCGCCGACTGAGTCCTTGGAGACTTCCGAGCGCCATGCCATCTTCTGCGCAGGCCGCTGACACCCATGCCGCTACGACGAGATTGGACGCGCGACGAATTAATCGTGGCTTTCAACCTCTATTGCCGCATTCCGTTCGGTCGAATTCACATTCGAAACCCAGAAATCATTGACCTAGCAAAAGCGCTGGGAAGAACACCTTCGTCCGTATCATGGAAGCTGGCTAATTTCGCGCGCTTAGATCCGGCGCTTCGCAAACGGCAGATTCGCGGGGCCACTCACGGCGCCAAGGCTGAGGAAGAAATATGGAACGAATTCAGTGACAGCTGGGATTCGCTGGTGTATGAGAGTCAACAGCTCTTAGCCAAGCTCATGCACGTCTTGACCGTGGAGCCATTGGCTGAAGAGAGATTCCCAGAGGGCAAAACCCGGGACGCAATCGTGAAAGCTAGAGTGAACCAAAGTTTTTTTCGCTCGGCTGTGCTAGCAGCATACGATTGCCGATGTTGTATTACGGGTTTGGCGGTGCCGGAGCTGCTGACGGCTAGCCATATCGTGCCATGGTCAATCGATACAGAAAACCGCACGAATCCTCGAAACGGCCTTTGCCTGAACGCAATCCACGACAGGGCTTTCGACAGTGGATTGGTTACAGTTACCCCAGATTATCGGATAGGCGTTTCAGGCGCCCTCAAACGTTTGCTTAAGGCAGAGGACTCCTTGTCAAGAACGCTGCTGCTGGAGTTTGAAGGGCAAAGTATCAAGCTTCCTGAACGATTTGTTCCGGATCAGGAGTTTCTGAGATATCACAATGAGCACTGCTTCAGGCGAGAGTAGCCGAGGAACCAATGAGTATTCCTGGAAATTTGGAAGACATTATGCAGCATCTTAAACAAGCTGCCGACGTGCTGAACGCGGCGGCGTTGGTGGCCGAAGAAAACACAGAAACGAAAGCGATCGCTGCTCTCCTGCTGAGAATGTCTAAAGAGGCCGATGGGTACAGCGAATACATTCACTCCTATTTCAAACCTCTACATTTTTCTCTTGCGGCGGCTCCAGTTGAGGCCCGGTCATTTGTTGATGCAGGAGCGAAGAATTCCATCCCGCGTTCGGGTGGGACGCGCCGCTTTCGTCGCAGGTGACGACCAGCCCCAGCCCGAAGGGCGATACAATCGTAGCCCAGCACGTGAGTGCTGGGAAACCTTGCCATTGAGGCAGAGTCCCGCAGGGACGGCACCTAATCGAAGACCTCCTCTCGGTTGAATGTCACGCCTGACTTAAGGAGCAAGACCAGGAAGTCCTCCTCGAAGCTGCGACGGCGGTGATGCTCCTCTTGATTCTGAATGTACCGCCTCACAGCGTCTACGTTCGGGGGACTTACCGAGAAGGCGCCGTAACCTTCCTGCCATCCCGACCAAGGGCCCGCCTTGCGAAGCCAGCGCGACGAGTTCGATTTCAGCTTCTGCGCCGCCTCGGACACGGAGACGTTGGCTGGCGAGCGAATCAGGACGTGAACATGGTTTTCTGTTCCGCCAATCGCCAATGGTTCGTAATGCAGATTACGAGCCACGCCCGCCACATAAGCCCACAATTTGTTTAGTTCGGCAATTGCTGACCGGCGCTCCTTGGAGGAGAAAGCAACGTGAAACAAAGCTGAGGTGTAGGTATGACCCATGTGCCGTCCCTGCGGGACTCATAGAGATTTTCTCACGCTGACCCAGCACTCACGTGCTGGGCTACGATTGTGCCGCCCTTCGGGCTAAAGAGTTGCGGCTACAGATTCAGGCTCCACGTCCGCAGTCCTCCCGGCTGCCCCGACATAGCTCTCTCCAAGCGCAGGGCTGTGATCTTCGTCCATGGCTGTTTCTGGCATATGCACCGGTGCCGGTTCGGCAGGGTCACACCCAAGACAAACGAGGAATTCTGGCAGAAGAAACGTATGGGCAATGTCGAGCGAGATAAGAGGAATCGCCGCAAATTGCGCAATCAGTGGTCGGTCCTAACCATTTGGGAGTGCGAAACGCGGGACCAGGGCCGACTATCGAAAAAGCTGGCCAGATTCCTTGCGGACCGCTGATATATAGCGGACCTTCAGTAACTCAGTAGCCGCTGCGCGCCGCTCTAAGTCGGTCCTTCCTCTTGGCTGATCGTGTTCCACGTCGTGTTAGAACCGCATCAGCCTTTTCTTGAAGCCCGCCCTGACCCTACCGAAGGGTGAGTGTTTTTTGCACGAATCACGACCCGGCACCAGGGCTAAGGGGCGAAGCAGCAGTCCCCCCACTCGGTCGCGACGGCGGCTCCGGACGACAAAACCGCTGCGCATTGTAAATGTCGGAACCAGCAAACTGAGCCACTACCGCCCAGCTTTATTTCTTGACCAGTGCGTCGGAAAGCAGGCGGGCTTTCGTAGCTAAGTTATAGGCCCGCTCGAAGTCGTTATCCGACGTGGCTTTGCGCGATTGAGCAATATACGTCTTGATCTGCGAAACCGTGGCTTCTTCGTCATGGCTCAGTTTGCGATTCACGCTCTTCAAGTTCTTTTCGGCAGCGGCAAGCAACTCAGCGGTCGTCTGTTTCTGTTGGCTCACCTGCTCGCTGCTGACATCAGCGGCAATTGCAGTGTCGGGCGTGCCCTCAGTCACTGGCGGTGGAGGATGGGCAGCGGCGATTGTAGAATTGCCATTGCCATTCGCTGGGGTATTTTCGGGGCTGGTCGCCGGCGGCGGCGTTGGCTTCTTGCGGTGATGTGGCTGCGACTTTGGCTTCTGCGGTTCCGGCGCCGGAGCTTCCTGTTTGGGCGGAGGCGGGGGCGGAGGAGCGGCCTCGGATATTTCATCCGGTACAGGGACCGTGATAGTCGGAGCTTGTGTTTGCGGCGGAAGCTGTGGCTTTTTCTTTTTGCACGCCACGCTCAGCAACAACAACAAGATCAGAACCGAAGCTGCGAATTGGCGCCAAACGTTCATTTGAAGTTCTGCAATGTCATTGCTGCGCTAGTCTCTGCCTGGACGACTGCTCAACAGCAAGTGAGCAGAACAACTCTCTTCATGATAAACCTCAGGCTGTAATGCCTGACCCGTAGTATTACGGCTTCGCCAGATACATTCTTCCATCAGGTGCGAGTTGCAATCTCTGTATCTTTCAAGTCCGGCGCTCCCGCCAAAGGGAGAATCAGGCGAAAGGTGGTTCCTCGCCCCATTTCGGTTACAAAATGCAGACCACCGTTATGTAGTTGCAACACGCGGTAGCTCATTGCCAGGCCAATGCCGCTGCCCGCCTTCTTGGTGGTGAAATACAGATTGAAAATCTTGTCCCGGATCTCTGGGCGAATGCCAGTGCCTTGATCGCGGACCTCGATGATAGCTGCGGTTTCGTCGCGGCGCGCGATGATGCTGAGGAGGCCGCCGTCGCCCATGGCTTGCACTCCGTTGATGACAACGTTGAGCAGGGCCTGCTTAATGAGATCGCCGTCGGCTCTCACGGGCAGCGCCTCGCCGCCTAAGTTGGTTTCAATTTTCACGCCCTGGCGCGCTGACTCCGGCGAAGCCAGCAGGGCCACCTCCTCAATCACCCGGCGCAAGTCGAAATCAACCAGTCGCAACTCCAACGGGCGGTTGAAATCCACCAGCGTCTGCACGACACGGTCCAGCCGATGAATCTCACGTCCGATGATGTCCATGTGGCGGCATGTGTCAGGATCGAGCTCGCGCATTTTTTCGCGCAGCAGTTCAAGATGAACCACGATAGCATTGATGGGATTTTTTACTTCATGGGCCACACCGGAAGTCAGCCGGCCAATCGCCGCCAGACGGCGAGACAGCTCAATTTCGTTCTCGATGCGGCGCACGGATTCGGAGTCGCGCATGGTGAGAAGCGCCCCAATACGCTCGCCGCGCTCAGCAATGAAATCGAGCGCAATTTGTATGCGCTGTCCGTTCTCCAGTTCGATCTCACGCTGCGGGATCGGCTGATGCAAGGCGAAAGCATCCAGCACAATGCGGCCTAGCTTGTTGGCATCGTTGAACACCTCCTCCACCACGTTTCCCAGAATCTCTCCCCGCGGACGGCCGACGAACCGTTCGGCGGAGGCGCTGACCAATACCACCCGCGTGTCGCGCGTAAACAGAACAAGTCCGTCTTGCAACGTGCCCATAATCTGGTCTAGGTTTTCTTTGAGGGCGCTAAAAACTTCTTTTACATCGCGGATCTGGCGACCCAAGCGATCAATCTTGGTACTGACCAGGCCGTACTCGTCGGTTCCCCGGGGGTCAGGCTCGGGTGCGACGTCGGGGACGCCTGCCGTCATCTGATCCAGGCGGCGGCCAATCGCCTCCAAGGGGCGCAATGCGATATTCGATACCCCGGCTGCCAACGCGAGTGACACCAGGATGGCAATAGCAGAGAAGAGAAGGGCGCGCGTGAGCTGCGGCTTGATCTCGCTCTTCAGAAGGACTGTGGATATGCCTACGCGGATATCGCCGAACGGCTGTCCCTCGCGCTGGATGGGCAGGTAAACGTCGTAAACCCTAGGCGCGCCGTAAACAACGTCGAGCTGGCGTCGGAAACTGCCATTGCGCACGTCCTGAAAGTCCTCACGCGACTCCAATTGAGTGCCGATGGCGGAGGGGTCGGTGTGCACGATGGCTCGACCATTCACATCCGTAATGGCAGCATCGGCGATGGTTGGAGAATAGCCGACGATGGACTGTAGCAAAGTGTTCAGTCCGGGATCCGTTTGCAAGGCTTCGTCTAGAACGGCCACGATCTGCTTGGGATCATTCGTATTCACAAAAGTGCTACTGAGGTCGACTTGCGATGCTTCGCGTGCGCTCTCCCGGATTTCCTTAGCCACGAAGGCGGCGTTGTCATAAGCCTGCATTGTACGCTGTCGAACAACATGCGAGACGTATAAGTAAGAAAACGCCGCGACCAGCGCGAATACCATGCCGCTAATCGCAAGGACTAGCTTCGTTTTCAGGCGGATTTGAGTCATGGAAACACTCGTGCTGCCTGGGATGTTGCCGGAATCATATCAGTCCCAGCGGACACCGCAAAAGGTCGCGGTCTCCTAGGTGGCCGAACAGTGTCCAAAGTCTTATTGTAAGCGACACATTCACAAGGGGTTAGGTTATCGGCGTTCAAGAGTGCATGCCATATGACTATGATAAGGTGACACGGACATTACAAACAACGGAACAACGAAAGTCTTCCGATTGGCGTCCAACGTCACAAGCCCACGCTCGGGTGGCTGGGGCGAGGTGTGGATGGTACGGTAAAGCAGGAGAAAACCAAGTGGCTCAACCGGCAATGGAAGAGAGCAAGAACGTACAAAGCGAGACAGTTACCAAGTTGCGCGTCTTGTCACACGACCTCAGCAATTACATCGAAACCATTATGCAGGCTTCTTATCTTCTCGCCCAGGCGAAACTCGACGACAATAACAAGAAGTGGCTCGGTTTGATCGACAAAGCATCGCAGGATGCGGCCCGAGTCAATCGCGAGATTCGCGAGATATTACGTTCGCAGAACTGACGGTCGTGGTTGATCCGACGGAGTGGGAGTGCCAACTTCAGAGGGCAAAACGCCTGTAGTGTGTCCGACCTGTCCGTGCGCGCTGACCCAATTACTTGACACGTGTGCCCCCACCTGACTCGCGGCGCGCAATCATAGCTCTCCTTGCGGTTGGCGCAAACTGACGCAAGCAAACACGCGCCCTGCTTATGATGAGAGATTGCCGGGGGGTCTATGTAGTTCATGAAGACGAAAATTCCCAGCCGGGCACGACCGCCGACAGTTTGCTGGTGAGGTGGCCAGTCCTCCCATAGGGAGGGAGTTGGCATGAATGGCAGTCGCGTCGAACTAGCCTGGATTCAGGGAAACATTTGAGCCCGCACATCCAGACGTGGTACTGCCCACCAGGCCGGCGGAGACGAGACGTCTCCGCCGATCTTATGTGGGGCTCGTTTCCTAATTGCTACATTTTGCCGGCCTTGCTGTTGAGCAGGGAACTCAGTTGCTGGCCCGCGGGTGTGGGCGTAACCCCGCCGCTCACGATCTCGCGGGCGCTGACCGACTTATCGTAAAGCCGCTGGTTAGCATCTTTGTCAGGCTCGAGAGAGGCGCCGTCGAGCGACACGCCAGCGAAAAGTCCGGAAGTCCGGGAATAGGTCAGCATGTCAGCAGTACCCGTACTCGCGCTGGCTCCGGAACCGGCCGCTGCGGTCGCGTCGCTGCCGACCTTAACTTTGCCGTCCAGCACCTTGTTCGCCGCGGAAGGTGCCATGACCAGGATGATGAAATCCTTAGCCGTGCCGCCGACTTGAAAACCAGCACTGGCGCCACCGATGCTGTACATGGCGGGCGGTCCCCATTTGCCAGTGAAGTCAGCTCCCTCGCGGCAAGTCATCGGACCGCGACCGCCGGTTCCACCGATGCCGATGGCGAACTTCTTAACGCTGGGCAGAATGATGATGCATTCAGCCTTCGCTACTGTGCTGGCCGGAACGTCCTTGCTGCCGACCATTGCCCGTAATACGGTGTCGGCATTTCTGATGGTCTCCTCGTCTTTGCTCTTGTCGGCGCCCCAAACTGGCAGGGCCAAGCATACAAACACTGATACGAGCAGAATAGGTACGGATCCCTTGGCTAATATTTTCATTTTGCTCTCCTATGGTGCTTAATTGTCCAGAATGCTCTTCGGCATGTCCTGCTTATCGAGGACGGTTTTCAGAACGGTGGTCGACTCGGACAAACGTTTCGACATTTTGTTCTGGGCGAAAAGGGGCAGCGCAACTGCGAAGCACGCCATCAGCAAACCAATCTTCTTTCAGTGGGACAATCTCCTTTGTCATGGAAATCCTTTCGTTGCCCCGCTAGAACTTTAAAGCAGCAGCAAGATTTGCACAACCCGGGAAAAGAGATTACCTGCCCCAGCCGTGGAGAGGTGATCAGGAAACAAGTTTCGCATCCATGGTAATCTCGGCGTTTAGTACTCGAGAAACCGGGCACCCCTTCTTGGCTCCTAGGGCGGCTTCGTCAAACTTCGCCTGGTCCGCGCCAGGGATTTTGACCTCCACATTGAGGTGCACCTTGGTGATAGTAAAGCCGGCATCCGTTTTGTCCAGAGTTAAAGTCGCCTTGGTATCGATGCTCTCTGCGGTCATCCCCGCGTTTCCAAGCTGTGCAGACAATGCCATCGAAAAACAACCCGCGTGCGCCGCGGCTATCAGTTCTTCCGGATTAGTTCCGACCCCGTTCTCAAAACGCGTGCTGAAGGAATATTGCGTTTGGTTCAGGACCCCGCTCTGTGTCGAAACGGTGCCCTTCCCGTCTTTCAAACCACCCGACCAATGGGCAGTGGCTGTGCGTTGCATGCGGTCCTCCGTGGAAACCAGTCAATTGTATCTCGCCGCCCACTAACGGGGATACCAACCTGGCGCCTAGCAAGGCAGAGGCTTGATCACCGGTTCGATTAGTAAGCACCAAGAGACTATGGAGGTCAGCTTGCAACGAATTCAGTAGAAGTCGGAGCAACTGAGGAAGTATCCGCACTTCGGGCAAACTGATTTGCAGTGGTTTTGCCGCAGCATCGCAGAGCAGTTGGGACAAACTTCTGAGGGCTGCAACGACCCATTCTGGGCGATCTTCGTTGCAGATTCGGCGCGAGGCGTAGGATTCGGATTTTGAGGTGCGCCGGTCATCATGCGGTTCTGTAGTAGAAGCTAGCGATCCCAGGATAACGGAAAATCTTACCCTGCGGCGGTATAAATTGCGCAAGACTTCGCACTCTGATAAACCAAGTCCCCCGTTAGTACATGTACCTCCGTCAGTGAGACGCAGTCGCGAATTCTGTCGGATTTCATGCGCTTGTCTCTATAATGCGAAACGTGGCAGCAGGTCCACGGAGATTCACGCGCGCGACCGAAAAAGCCTCAAAAACTTTGAAAAAGCGCGTGGGGAGGACGGGCGTTGGTGTGAGCTAGTGCTGTTTACTATAAAGGTAATATACAGCATGTTACTACATATCTCCACAGACATGCAATTGGGTTCGCCCACATAGCTACAAGTGGACTGAACCTCGAAGTGCAGAAAAAAATCGATTTAGGAGGCCGTAAGAACTATGAAACAAGCAATGATCGCGGCATTAGCCGCCCTGATGTTAGCAGGAGCTCTCAGCGCCGTGAGTGGTGCGACCTCCGTAGGGTCCCTAAATACGGTCGTTGTCATTGGGGAGGGTTCCGCGCCGATGCCTACGACTTTGCCCCCCGCGATGAACGAAACTGACTCGACATCGCGCCCCGATTCTTTTTATTTAACTCACGTCGAGAAAGACCTAAGGAGAAATTGTATGAAAAATATTTTGGCTATCGTCATTGGTACGCTTCTGTCTGTCGGTATTCTGTTCGCCGCCACGAATTCGCATTCCCTCTACCCGTCCGCGCGAACAACTATTGCGAGTGAAAATGCCTGGACGACGTCATCCTGTACTGCAGGCGGATTCTGCGGCATTAGTCACGCCTTATTGCCGCAAGGCGAGGGTTCGCCGATGCCGAGCTGCCGTCCGGGCACGCAGGGCTGTAATGACACCCAGTTAACGCTGCAGGCTGGCGAGGGCTCGCCGATGCCAAGCTGCCGTCCGGGTACGCAGGGCTGCAACGACACCCAGTTAAAGCTGCAGGCTGGCGAGGGTTCGCCGATGCCAAGCTGTCGTCCGGGCACGCAGGGCTGCAATGACACCCAGTTAAAGCTGCAGGCTGGCGAGGGCTCGCCGATGCCAAGCTGTCGTCCGGGTACGCAAGGCTGCAACGACACCCAGTTAAAGCTGCAGGCTGGCGAGGGTTCGCCGATGCCAAGCTGCCGTCCGGGCACGCAGGGCTGCGATGACACCCAGCTAAAGCTGCGGGCTGGCGAGGGCTCGCCAATGCCGAGCTGCCGTCCGGGCACACAGGGCTGCGATGACACCCAGTTAAAGCTGCGGGCTGGCGAGGGCTCGCCGATGCCAAGCTGCCGTCCGGGCACGCAGGGCTGCGATGACACCCAGTTAAAGTTGCGGGCTGGCGAAGGCTCGCCAATGCCAAGCTGCCGTCCAGGCACACAGGGCTGCGATGACACCCAGTTCAAGCTGCGGGCTGGCGAAGGCTCGCCGATGCCGAGCTGCCGTCCGGGCACACAGGGCTGCGATGACACCCAGTTCCAGCTGCGGGCTGGCGAAGGCTCGCCGATGCCAAGCTGCCGTCCGGGTACGCAGGGCTGCGATGACACCCAGGAAAAACAGGCAATTCTTGGCATGTAATCTGCGTTCCCGAGATGGGGTAGATTCGTAACTGCATCAAAAGGCGGGGTTAACTAGGGCTGCACAAAATCCGACTTGTTTATAATGGCATTCAGAGATATGCTTCTGAAGTTGCCATGCACTTCAGTTTGATCGACTACATCCTGTGGCTACCATCCGCCCTTTTCCAGGTGGGAGTGGTGGTGTCTTTGTTCAGGCGTGGCTTGCACCGAGAATACCCGTATTTCTTTAATTACACGATTCTCCAGGTGCTTACCGTAATCTTTCTGTTGTGTGTCAAAGGTCTCCCTACCTTTATTACTACGGCTACTGGGTTATCAATGCAGTCAGTGTGCTGATCTCGTTCGCGGTCTTGCAGGAAATTTTCAAGGACGCATTTCGGCCCTACGAAGCGCTGCGTGACCTGAGTGTCATCCTCTTCCGTTGGTCCATTTTGGTTCTTCTCCTTGTCGGCGGGATGTGGGCTGTCAACACTCCCCATGCGGACCACACTGACCTCTTCAATGCAATGATTCTGCTCGCCGACCGCAGCGTGCGCTTGATGCAATGCGGGCTAGTATTTTTTCTGTTGTTCTTCAGTGAATATCTGGGCATCTCGCGACGTCATGTGTTGTTCGGTATCGCCTTGGGATTTGGTTTGTTCGCCTCCGTAAATATGCTGATTGCGACTGGCATGTCGCATGCGGGCCACGGCTTGGTTTTGCGCCGAATCAATTGCGCCGCCTACGACTTGGCGGCCCTCATCTGGCTGGGCTATACCGCGCTGGCGCCGGTACGCAGCAGCGCTCTCGCCGCAACTCGGTCCCCAGAGTGGAATTCTGCCTTGGAGGATGCCAGAGTTTCAGCCTCCGGCCGACAGCCTGCTCGACACGATGGATCGTACGGTCGAGCGGCTGCTCTATCCCAACGGTGAAGTTAAGGTAAACGTCTCCGCCGGCACCAGACCATAATCTGATATCTCGCGCTGTCGTAACCGGATCCGCCGCAGCCACAGCGGCGTTCTTGTTTGCGCCAGATTGCAATGGCATTCGTACGGCAGGCCCTACACCGGTGTTTTGGTTTTGCGTGGTGGATTAAAGAACGGTAAGGAACGGACCGTGGCCGAAACCTTGTACCGAACGGCCTCCACGGTCATTTCCATTTGCAGTCTGGCGCCGGGCGTTGCGTGCTGAGGTTCCAGGCTAGCCAATGCAATCAGTTGCTTCAGTAACGGCGACCAGGTGGTTGAAGTTGCTTTCCCTACCTGATCGCGCCCCTTGTATACGGGCACATGGACGCGCGAAGCGGTAGCAGGGGTTTGTGGCGCGAGGCCCATCCGGTCGAATAGGGTTTCAACTTCGTTCCAATCGATTTCCAGCCCCATCAAAAGCCGCTGAGGTCCCATCTGCTTTTCTTCCAGAAGCGCTTGGCGGCCAATGAAATTCTCTTTCTCGTAGTGGACCAGTTTGCCGAGACCCACTTCGGCAGGAGTATATTTTTGCGAAGCGATTAAGGCCTTCTTGCTGCTGATGTAATCCACGTCGGCCAGTATTAGCCCGGCTTCGATTCTGGCGACGTCGAGAGCCAGCATGCCCGTGGGATGAATATCGAATCGCCGGCCTGCCTCCATCAGGGCGTCCCACACCTTGACTGCGTCTTCCCATGACATCCAGATCTCATATCCCAGATCGCCGGTGTAACCCGTGCGCGAGATATCCACGGGCACGCCGCCGATTCTGCCGCTACTCTTACGGAAATACTTCAGGTTCTCGATGTCGGCTTCGGCGACGCTCTTCAAGAATTTTCCCGAAGTTGGTCCTTGCAAGGCGAGTGCCGCGAGCTGCTCGGTGATCTCCTCGATTGTACGTCCAGTCCAATGGCATTCTGGCGGAACCAGCGCAGATTGGGATCGGCCGCGGTCCAGCGATAGCGATTCTCTTCCAACCGCGTAATGGTGCCATCGTCGATGATTTTGCCTTCTTCGTCGCACCAGCAGCAGTAGATCACCTGGTCGACGGCAATCTTGTTGATGTCGCGGGCGATCACGCGATTCACGAAGCGGGTGGCGTCACATCCCGAGACCATGTATTTAAACAGCGGGGATACATCGATAAGGGCAGCCGCGTTCCGAATGGCGTTGTACTCGTGTTCGTGATGAGTTTCGTAGACGCTGACCGCATAAAATCCCGACCATTCGCGGTAATTCAGGCTCTGGCAGAGTGGGAGGGTTCGCTCGTGGAATGCCGTTCCTATGGGCACACGGACTCCTGGTTCGCTTCGACGTGCGCGGATTATAGCTACCGCGAGCGCTGCGCGGCAAGCGCGTGTACTCGCCAGTAGGTAGATGGCACTTCGTTCGTTTCTGAGATGAGAGCCGAAGGAGGAATTGCGGAGATAAGTGGGCCAGGACGGCTCGCGGAAGGAGGTTAAGAAGCTGGGGAAATCAATACACTCCGCCGTGTCCTGTGGCATGGTCGGCGTTGACTCGTGAGGTTATCTCATTGCGCACATCCCAGAGAGCCCGATACAGCGGATACTCCATTCTCTGCTTAAGTACTTCCACGGGCGTTCCCATAGTGCCGACTACGCCGCCACCGATGATTCGCTGCGCCAGCTTAAGGTGGGCATAGCGGAAGAGCTGCATGTGTTCGTCGTAATCCACCAACTCCTCGGCGATATCGTGCAGCTCGAAGAACTCCGTGTGACGTCGGTACAGCTCTTCCAGAGTCAACCCCGCATTTTTCACCTGCTCGAAGAAAGCATCGCCGAGCCGAGGGGCGATATGCAGCAGAGCGAGAAATCCGGGCGAATCAAGGCCGCTTCCGTGGCCAAGTCCGGCGCGGATGACGTGATACTCATAGGGCGTAATCGTCTCGAGCAGGCTGAGCATGCGAAGCGGATGATCGAGCATCTTGTTGGCCCGCCGCAGCAGCCGCGCTGCATTCCTGAAATCTCCTTCGTGAATACATTGCCGGGCACGATCGAGTTCCCATGCCGCACCCTTCATCAGCAATTCCGAAGCCTGGTGCGTAACCTGAAAGGTCAGCTCGTCAGGATGCAGCATTTCCTGCGGCGACTTCTGCAGCGAGAGCAACTCATCGGTGCGAAGGTAGCGTTCGTAGTCGGAGGCACCGGTTCCGGGCAGAATGGGAGAGCGAAGATCTTCAGTCATGGGCTAGGCTCCATTGCGGGTCCTTCTCTGGCTGGCACGATGGAACCATCGCGCATATGAATGATGCGGTCGCCATAGCACGCGGCTTCGGGATTGTGCGTAATCATCAATACCGTTTGTCCCAGCTCCTGGTTCGATTGCCGCAGCATTTTCAGAACAATTTCGGAATTCTCCGAATCCAGATTGCCGGTAGGCTCGTCGGCCAGCACGATCGCGGGTTGATTCACCAGCGCGCGTGCCAGAGCAACTCGTTGTTGCTCACCGCCGCTCAGCTCGGACGGGCGATGGTCAAGACGCTTGTCAATTCCCAGCAGTCGCGTGATTCGATCGATGTATTCGTGGTTGCCTTCCCATTGCTTTTGCCGGCGATATCCCGGGCAATCTCGATGTTGCCGTGCGCGGTTAGTGTCGGCAGCAGGTTGAACTTCTGGAAGACGAAGCCGATTTTCGATTTGCGCATTCGCGTGCGCGCCGAGTCGGACAAGGCGGTGAAATCTATGCCATCGATAAGCACCCGGCCGGAGTCGGCGTGCGTCAGTCCGCCCAGGATGTAGAACAGCGTGGACTTCCCGCTTCCAGACGGACCCACAATGCTGACGAATTCGCCCTTCTCGACCTGCAAGGAAACGCCACGCAATGCGGGCACATCCACTTTGCCGATGCGGTAAGTTTTGCGAACATTCTCAGCTTGGATCATCCACGCCATGCGAATTCTTGATATTACACGAAACGATTAGGGCTCCGGGCCAGCGAACATTGCGGAATGCGCGCGGCCGCCACTCCTCCGATACTACCCAAGCTTCGAAATTCGGGTTACAACAGCAACATGCCGAGAGCATCATCCGAAGCAAAGCACGCGCATTGGTGAAGCAAGCTGTGGAGTGGCTGCGCTACACGTACAGATGCGGCATCATCCTCTCGGAGCAGTACTGCGCCACCGGCGAAGTTCCTGATGTGATCGGCTGGAAAAGCTCCTGCCAGTCCGTCGTCGTGGAATGCAAGGTTTCGCGCAGCGATTTTCTTGCCGATGCGAACAAGCCGTTTCGGCTGAAGCCGGAAGACGGTCTGGGAAGCCGCAGGTTCTATATGGCCCCAGTGGGCCTGATTGCACGTGAAGAATTACCCAACCATTGGGGCCTGCTCGAATGCAAAGGCCGGGAGGTGCAAATGTCGGCAAAACCGGGGAAGCAGGACCTGAGAAGTTCAGTGGGTCTGATGAAAGAAATGAACCTGTTACTGGCGAGCCTGCGGCGGGTGGAAGTCCGCATCGAGCCGCAGACGATCACCGAGTTCTTGAAGTGGAAAAATCGTCTGGCGGAATACAACGGTGGTCGTATGCCGGACAACATTACTCCGCCAGATGAAGAACAGAACTATTATCTGGTCACGTGATGGCCATTGCCGTCGTAAATGCGAGCCGATAGTGTGCCCTAGCCATGACACAGGGGACGGCGGCCTGCGGCCGGTTGGCCCGCCCACCCTTTGATATCCTCTGGCGCTTCTCGTTTTATCGCAACTGCTACATGCAGCCAACGATTTAGGCGGTGGCCTTCCGCGATCCCGCTATCAGCAACACTACCCCGGCCGCACACAGGACGCCTCCGATTGCGGGAGACAGCTTTTCATCATGGTGGGTAGTGACACCCACGGAAGTATCTCCGACTTTGACGCCATGGGAATGGCTGGTGGGAAATGGCACAACGAATGACAGAATCCCCAGCACGAGTACAACGATTCCGATCAGAGCTAACGAACGCATTAATCCTCCGTTCAGAGTAGGGCTTGTTTCATAAATGTGTCACCCCGACGCAACACCGCGAGTGCTTTATCTACACCCGCACTTGGCGCGAACGCGGCGCGAGTTGAGCGAACTGCTTTCGCTTTCCGACATTCATGAAACTGCCCCCGGTAGGATGCATTTACCGCTTCTCCGTATGCCCGGCCGGGTGGGGCGGCGCATTCTCTTTCGAGCCGACTTCCATTAGTCGCTTGGTCATCAGGACCAAGCCCAGGATCTGTGTCCATTCCGAAACAACGTTGCCCACGACCTGTCCCCACCGACTATTCGGGCGCATTGCACTAAATGCGAAGACCCAGCCGATGCCTGTCACCAGCAAAAACAGGGTGAGCGAATGTTCACGCACGAACTCTCTGATACCCGATGGTAGCTTGCCTTTGGGTTGCTTGCTCTCGGCGGAGCCTTTCTCGTAGAGGTACTTGGTCATGACGATGGTCACCACGACACCCGTCCAGTCCGCGATGGCGTTGCCGAAAAACGAGCCGAAATGGCTGTCGGGGTCCGAGAGGCAATACAGCACGATCAACAGCAGCACCACTCCCAGCGCCGCCAGGCTCAAGGAATGCTTCCGCCGAAATTGCTTCGGGGTAAGGGATCGCTTCATGGAATTACTGTACTAGCAAGATTTGAACGATTGCCGCAAAGGAGATCTGGCGAGTGACAACATCACCGAACTACCTGTTTTCATTCCGTGTTCCTGGGACTCGTTGGTAAGTGGCCTCCCTGGCAGGAACCCCTGCCGCTATCAGCGGTAACATTCCTCTCCATCACGCAGCCTTGTGAGCCACGTCACGGCCCCCGTCTCCGGGTCCCGTTCTATCGTTGATATTGAAAATGAATTTCAAATTCAAATCCAATCCGCCGAGGCAGCTCATGCTCTTCTTTCATTCCCGCACCCTCCTGGTCATGCTTCTTAGCTTCACCTCCTATGCCTTAGCCGGCACTCCCGATAGCGCCTCCAACGCTGCCGCAGCCTTTGCCTCCGGTGGTCTGCCATCACCGTCGAGCCCAATTCCGACCCCGCTCCCATCCAGGACAACAGCTTTCTGATCGAAGAAGCCTACAACCAGGAAGACGGCGTCATTCAGCACATCAGTTATTTTCAGAGGCTCACCACCGGAGACTGGGCTTTCACTCAAACCGACGAATGGCCCCTGCGCTCGCTGAAGCATCAGCTCAGCCTCACCGTGGCAGCTACTCACGCGGGAGATCTTCCTGCATCCGGCGCTGGCTGGGGCGACACCTTCATCAATTATCGCTATCAATTGCTGGGCAGCCGGTGAAACTCGTCTTGCCATCGCCCCGCGCCTCTCGCTGCTGCTCCCCTCCGGAAGCCAGGTGATGGGCCGCGGCATTGGGGGCGCCGGACTTCAAACCAACTTGCCTCTCAGTCTCGTGATCAATCGGTATATCGTCACCCACTGGAATGTTGGAGCGACGTGGGTCCCTCGAGCTAAAAACGAGCGTCAGCAGCAGGCCACTGCCGTCGGCATGAATCTCGGCCAATCCGTTGTGTGGCTTATTAAGCCCCGTTTCAATGCTCTTGGTTGAAACCTTGTGGACCTCCAACGCCGAAGTCGTGGGCGCCGGCAAAACTACCCAGCGACATGACCTCTACGTTAGCCCCGGCATACGCTGGGCCTACAACTTCAAGAGTGGCCTGCAGATTGTTCCCGGCATCGGATCTACCCTTTCGGGGTTGGTCCCAGTGGCGGAGACAAGGGGCATGATTTTCTACCTGAGTCTTCGAACATCCCTTCAGGATTGCGCACATTCGGCAATAACACCCGCTTCGCTTCCGCAGTGACAGCACTGCAATACGCTATCCTTCGGAGATGGACGTTTTCGCCCTCACTCGCAAGCTAATTGACATCGAGTCGACCACCGGCCAAGAAGCCGCAGTCGCGGAGGCACTCGCGGGTGAACTGACTCAGCTTGGATACGAGGTCGAGCGCATGACGGTCGAAGGAGGATCGCTTCAACCTGTGGGCGACCCATCCCGGTCATCCCCGACCAGAGCTGGTGCTTTCCACCCACATGGACACAGTACCGCCCTTCGTGCCTTCGTCCGAGACCGGCGAGCCGCATCTACGGACGCGGCTCCTGTGACGCCAAGGGCATCATCGTCGCGCAGATTGCCGCCGCTGAAAAGCTAAGGCCGAAGGCATCCACGTGGGCTTGCTGTTTCTGGTCGGCGAAGAGCGCGACAGCCAAGGCGCGCAGACCGCCAACCAGCAGCCTCGCGGAGCAAAATTTCTGATCAACGGCGAGCCTACGGAGAATAAGTTGGCGGTGGCGTCGAAAGGCACGCTGCGCGTGGAGTTGGCGGCGCGTGGCAAAATGGCGCATTCGGCCTATCCCGAACTCGGCGAGTCGGCGATTGAAAAGCTGCTGGATGCCCTGGAAGACCTTCGCAAACTCGATCTGCCCAACAATCCCAAGGTCGGCCCGTGCACCATGAATATTGGTCTGATTGAAGGAGGCCGCGCGCCCAACATCATTCCCGACTATGCGGTCGCGCAGTTGCTTTTTCGACTCGTAGGGCCGGCGCAGCGAGTTGCGCCAACAAATAACAAATGCCGTCGACGGGAAAGCCGCATGCCGAATTCAAGCTCGAGATCCCCTATATGGAGTTCACTACCGTGCCCGGAATCGAGACGATGATTGCTGCTTTCACCACGGACATTCCCGCGTTGACGAATTGGGGCAAGCCATTGCTTATTGGTCCCGGCTCCATTCACGTCGCCCACACCGAAGGCGAGTACATCGAAAAACGGCAACTACTCGACGCAATTGACCTATATGTGCGTATCGCTCACCACTTACTTTTCCACAACTGAGGCAACACGTCGGGCGGCCGATGAATCTCCCTTCTCTCACTGGCATCCAACACAAAACTGTATGGCAGTTCGAAATCATTCAAGAGATTAAAGCGGTTCGAGGATTGATTTATTCGATCGTAGGTAATGCCGGGCGTTTGGCGCCGTGACGAACGTGGCCTTGAAGAGGCTGTTACGAAACTCCTGCCGTCCGCTAAAGCGGACTCGGGATTTCCCACTTGCTGTCTCCCAGCGCTGAAGCGCTGGGCTAAGCTCTGCTGCCGCGCTGCGGCTGGCGCATGTTTTGTCCCACCGTAGCGGATCAGCAGTGGGTTTCGTAACAGCCTCTGAAGCGCCGCGCTACTCGTACAAATCCCATATATCTATCGTGGAGCCGCTGTGGAGGGGAAGATATGAAGATCGCAGTTCTTGGCAGTGGCAATGTAGGAACCGCGCTGGGAGATGGTTGGAGCGGTAAAGGGCACGACGTGGTTTACGGCTCGCGCTCGCCTGAAAAAGAGCCGGGAAAGGACCGCAAATTCGCATCCATCGCCGACGCGATTGCGCAGAGTGACGTGGTGGCGTTGGCAGTGCCCTGGGATGCGGTTCAGCCTGTACTCAGCTCCAACGATCTGTCGGGAAAGCTCGTAATCGATTGCACCAATCCGATCACCCCGAGTTTCGATCTCGCGGTGGGAACGGCCACCTCGGGCGGCGAAACCGTCGCCAGGTTGGCAAAGGGCGCGCGCGTCGTGAAGGCTTTCAACACCACCGGCTTTGGCAACATGCGCAACCCAAAGTTTGGCGCAGTCAACCTTACTATGTATTACGCCGGCGACGATGAGACCGCCAAATCCATCGCCAACCAACTGATTAACGATATCGGCTTCGATCCGGTCGATGCTGGGCCGCTCAAGATCGCAAGGTATCTGGAGCCGTTGGCGATGCTCTGGATCAACCTCTCAATGAAGATGGGACGTGACATCGCCCTGCAACTCATCAAGCGTTAGCGACTCCATCCGGTTTCGACCGAACCGCTGAGGGCAAACGAATCCGCCGAGGCGGACTCGCGCTAAGTCTGATGAGAATTCAAACTCAAACACTACTCCCTGCTGCTTTTCCTTGCTGTTCCTCCCGCTTTCTGCTATCCATCCACTTGGCCCGTCCTTGGGTCCGCCACTATGACGACCAAATCGCCTACCCGAAGCCAGCCGAAGAAAGCCCCCACCACTTCCGTTCCCGGTTATCGTCTGAACCGCGGAGTCCCACTTCCCCTGGGGGCAACTTCGCGACGCATGGGTGTCAACTTCGCCATTTTTTCCAAACACGCGACGTCGTGCACGCTGGTTCTCCTGCAGCCGGGGGCGGAGCAGCCTTTTGTCGAATATCCGCTGGATCCGCACTTCAACCGCACCGGACAAGTGTGGCACGCCTTCATAGAAGGGCTCGACGCGGGCATGCAGTATGGGTATCGCTTCGACATGCAGCCCAATCCCAAGCCCAACGTGCATCGTTTTAACCCTGAGCAAGTGCTGCTCGATCCCTATGCGCGGGTGCTATCTCACGGCGGCGCGTGGGGACAGTATTTGCCTGGAAAACGGCCTTACCGCAACGGCGTAGTGGCGGAAAACAATTTCGATTGGGGTGACGATCAGCCGCTCAACACTCCCTTGGTGGATAGCATCATCTACGAAGCGCACGTGCGTAGCTTCACCGTGCATTCTTCTTCCGGGATCGCGCATCCCGGGACCTATGCCGGACTCATTGAGAAGATTCCCTACCTGAAGAAACTGGGCGTGACAGCGGTCGAACTTCTTCCCGTCAGCGAGTTCGAAGAAGGCGACACCGACCGCTTCAATCCGTTTACCGGCGAGCGTCTGCTGAATCTGTGGGGTTATCAGCCCACGGCGTTTTTCGCACCCAACGCCGCCTACTCCTCGAACCGTGCCGATGGCGAGCAGGTTCGTGAGTTCAAGCAACTGGTGCGTGCTATGCATCATGCCGGCATCGAAGTCATTCTCGATATGGTGTTCAACCACACTGCGGAGGGCGACGAACATGGACCGACGTGGTCCTTCCGCGGAATCGATAATTCTACGTACTACATTCTCGATCCCGAGACCGGCAGCTACGTGAACTTCACTGGCTGCGGGAATACGGTAAATTGCAACAACCCGGTGGTACGCGACTTCATCGTCGATTGTCTGCGCTACTGGGTGCTGGAAATGCATGTGGACGGCTTTCGCTTCGATCTCGCGTCGATTATGGGACGCGGCATGGATGGGCGGGTGCTCAAGAATCCGCCGCTGTTGGAGAGTCTGGCTTACGATCCGGTGCTGGCCAACACCAAGCTGATCGCCGAAGCCTGGGATGCCGCCGGGCTCTATCAGGTAGGCACGCTGCCTTCGTGGGGACGATGGGCGGAGTGGAACGGCATCTTTCGCGACGACGTGCGCAAGTTCGTGAAGGGCGATGCTGGCATGACGTCGGCACTCGCAACCCGTTTGCTGGGAAGTCCTGACCTCTACGAAACCAGTGCCCGCGAACCCTATCACAGCATCAACTTCGTCACGTGCCACGACGGTTTCACGCTCAACGACCTGGTTTCGTACAACGAGAAGCACAATCTCGCCAACGGCGACAACAACACTGACGGCTCCGACGCTAACTACAGTTGGAACTGCGGCGTTGAAGGTCCGACCGACGATACCGCCGTCAACCAGTTGCGTGAGCGTCAACGCAAGAACTTCGCTGCCATTTTGCTGTTTTCGCACGGTGTTCCCATGATTCTTGCGGGTGACGAAATTGCACGCACGCAGCAGGGCAACAATAACGCGTACTGTCAGGACAACGAAGTAAGCTGGCTCGACTGGCGCATGACCGAAAGTCACTCCGGTCTATCGCGCTTCTTTGAGCAGATGATTGCCTTCCGAATGCGCTGCCCCCTATTGCGACGCGACAGCTTTCAGCTTCATGGCGAAGGCGGTTTTCACATCACGTGGCATGGCGTGAAGCGGGCGCAAGCGGATTGGGGACACGAATCACGTACGGTCGCAATGCAGTTGACGCAACTGCACAACGATGGTTCGCGCGACGACGTGCATTTCATCGCCAACGCATACTCCGGCGACCTTGAGTTCGAACTGCCGGGGATCGGCGAACACGAGTGGTTCCGGCTGGTGGATACAGCGCTGGCGTCGCCGCAGGACATTGCCGAAGAAGGATTGGAGTTTCCGCTACTGTCGCAAGAGAGCTATCTGGTAAAGGCGCACAGCGTGGCGATCTTCGTCGCAAAATAACCTGACCTATTCACTGGATCCTTCTGCGATTCTTGTGAATCGACCACTGTCGGGGTCCGCCGCCCAGATCGAGCCGTCGCCAATGTCATAAACCCACCCGCGGATCTCCACCTCTCCCCTGGTTACACGCGAATGCACGCTGGGATGGCTCTTCAAGTTCTCGATCTGCGCCAGAACGTTGTACTCCGTGATCAGGCGCAGCTTGTCCTCTTCCGCGGCGTCATTGTGATCGCGCAGGATGCGGTGCCGCGCCTCGGACGCGTAGCGCATCCATTGCTGCATCCCCGGCAGACCATTCACATGTTCGGAGTGCAGCAAGGCTTTCATCACACCGCAGTCGCTGTGTCCACAGATGATGACCAGCGGCACCTTTAGGACGAGCATGGCGTACTCGACGCCAGCCGAAACGCCGCCTACAAATTCGCCGTAATGGGGCACCAGGTTTCCGGGGTTTCGCTCGATGAAGAAATCGCCCGGGCCGGTCTGCGTGAACATGTTGGGCACAATCCGGGAATCGGCGCACGTAATGAACATCGCGATGGGCTGCTGCCCACCCTTCAGCTTCTCAAACATCTCGCGCTGAGCGGGATACACCTCGGCCTGAAATTTCTTCACACCCTCTAGAATTTTTCCCAAGGCTTCCTGACTTTTCATGGCAGCTCCATCATACAAACCACCTTTGACCCGTTGTCCGCTCATCCCTGCTAGACTCAAGATTCATGTCTGAAGCGACCAACGCTCTGTCGCAAGCGTCCTCCGCTTACCTGCGCTCGGCCATGCATCAGCCCATCCAATGGCACGAGTGGGGCGAGGAAGCCTTCGCTAAAGCGCAAAGCGAGAACAAGCCAATCCTGCTCGACATCGGTGCGGTATGGTGTCACTGGTGTCACGTTATGGACCGCGAATCATACGAGAACGCCGACACCGCCCAGATCATCAACCAGCGATTTGTCGCGGTCAAGGTTGATCGCGATGAGCGACCCGATGTGGACAGCCGCTATCAGCTAGCGGTGTCGGCCATCTCCGGCACGGGCGGCTGGCCCTTGACCGTTTTTCTGACGCCCGATGGCCATCCCTTTTACGGCGGCACCTATTTTCCACCCGACGATCGCTGGGGCCGTCCCAGTTTCAAAAAGATCCTGCTGGCGATTGCCGATGCCTATTGCGAACGCCGCGACGAGGTGTTGAAGTCCGCCGACGAGACCATGAGCATGCTGGCGGCGGCAGAAGGTTACGCCGGGCGCCAGGCGGAACTCTCGCCGCGACTGGTTGGCGTTATGGTGCAGTCGGCGTTGCCTATCTTTGACGAGAAGAATGGCGGCTTCGGTAGCGCGCCAAAGTTTCCTCATCCCGCGTCGCTCGATCTGCTGATGGATTGGTACGTGCGCACTCGTGAAGAACGCGTTGCTTCCGTCGTCACCACGACGCTCACCAAGATGGCGCAAGGTGGAGTCTACGACCAACTTGCGGGAGGATTTCACCGCTACTCGGTGGACGAGCGCTGGATTGTCCCACATTTCGAGAAAATGTCGTACGACAATTCCGAGCTCCTGAAGAATTACGTCCACGCGTACCAGGTATTCGGCTATGAGTTCTACGCGCACGTGGCCAGCGACATTGTCCGCTGGATGGACGAATGGCTCAGCGACCACGAGCGTGGCGGCTTCTACGCCTCGCAGGACGCCGATATCAATCTGGATGACGATGGCGACTACTTCACTTGGACGGTCGCCGAGGCCAAGGAGGTGCTGAGCGACGAGGAGTTCGAGGCTGCCGCGCTTCACTTTGACATCGAGGCAACTGGCGAGATGCACCACAACCCAGCGAAAAACGTCTTGTGGATACGCGCTCTGCCTGAGGAAGTCGCGTCGCGTATGGGCATCGACATCACCAAGGCGCTCGACTTGCTTGCCTCGGGCAAGACCAAGCTCTACGCTGCTCGCCTGCAACGGCCTACGCCTTTCGTCGACAAGACCGTGTACGTCAACTGGAACGCGATGTGCGTTTCGGCTTACTTACAGGCCGCCCGGGTGCTCGGCCTGGAAGAAGCACGCAAATTTGCACTGCGCTCGCTCGACCGGATTTTGTCGGAGGCTTGGGACCTGGAACGTGGACTCGCACACGTGATCGCCTACGGCGATGCCAAGTCTGCACCGCGCTTCGTGCGCGGCTTGCTGGACGATTACGCCTTCACCGCATTGGCCTGTCTTGACGCATACGAAGTCACCGGCGACATGAGCTACTTCAAATTCGCGCAACAGATTGCCGATGAGATGGTCGGCCGCTTCGGCGATCCCACATCGGGCGGCTTCTTTGATACCGAAGGCACTCTGGAAGACAAGCTGAAGTTGGGAGCACTGTCGGCACGGCGCAAGCCCTTTCAGGATGCGCCCACTCCAGCCGGCAATCCTAGCGCGGCGATTGCGTTATTGCGTCTGCATGCCTACACCAGCGATCCGAAGTATCGCGACAAAGCGGAAGACACCCTCCAGGTGTTTGCCGCAATGGCGGAGCAGTTCGGCATTTACGCGGGGACGTATGGAATTGCGGCGACCTGGATGTCGCGGCCGCACACCCAGGTGGTCATCGTCGGCGAAGATCAACAGGCGGCAGAGCTTCTCAAGACCGCGGTCGCGTCGTTCGCGGTCAACAAGTCGGTGGTTCGCCTGACCGACAGCGAAGCCGTTGCTCAAAATTTGCCACCTGTGTTGGCAGAAACTATCCCAAATCTTCCCGCGTTGAAGGGAAAACGGTCGGTGGCGATAGTGTGCACGAACTTTGCTTGCCGCCCGCCGGTGGACAGCGCGGAGGAATTGGCAGCGATATTACAGGACGTAATCTCCCGAACCTAAAGATGAGGCGAGAATTGCCGATAAAGAAAGCAGTGATGAGAGCGGTCAGCCGGGCGGGTATAACGGCCCGCGGCTGAGTCAAAGCGAGCGGGCGGCGCGGAAAACCGTGTCGCCCGTGATTATCTATTAGTATCTACATCATGCCAACCTCAGGACAACCACCTTGCCTAGCAAACTAAGAAACCAGACATCCTCCAAAACGACTAGCGCTCTCAAGAAATTACGCAACTCTTTAATCGTTCATAGCACTGCCAAAAAGGGCTCCGTTGAGACGCCGAAAAAGACTCCTACTTCTCCTAAAACTAGCAGCGGAAAAAGAGCCAATTCCTTTCACGGCGGCAGCTACGTCACACCGAAAGGCAACGTATCCATTGGAATCCCAGCCTTTTGGACGCTGCGCCAGACCAATGATGACTTGGAGGTGGAGAGTCCGTCACGCAAGACCTCGGTGATCGTGACTGCGTTTCAGCGCGAGAACGGCGTGGCAAAGCTGGACGCGCGCGAATATTTGGAGCACTTCCTCCAAAGCGCATCAATGAAAGGGCGGGCCGATGCCGGGCAGAGCGGCCGCTCGCGCGCACAGTCGCGCTTCCGCGATCCCGAAGGCGACCATTGGGAGATCGACGTCCTAACTAACGGCGATACCTTGCTGCTGGCCACCTTGAACACCAGCCTGCCACCTCGTTCTAAGGAGCCGCGGGTGGGAGCTGAAATTTTGCGGACCATAACGCTCAACGGCAGATAGGGGTCGGTTGAAAGGGGGGTGGCTTCAGAGCATAGCGAAAATTCTTATTGACTTCGCTCCGGCAAGGTACGCGATTAAGAAACTCCGCGTAAGTGATTTGAAGTCGCGCACCTTCAGATGCGCCGTCATAAATCCGTGTATTTTTGTTATCCGGATCGTGAGGCATCCGCTTCTCAATATGCCTCGTCCAACAACTCCACCACGTGCACCACCCTGCTGTTCAAGCCCTTGCGTTTTGCTCCTGCGCGGAGCTGTAACATGCAGCCGACATTTGCGGTGGCCACAATCTCGGGCTCGACGCTAGCGATATAGTCCATTTTCTCGTCGAGAATTTTCATCGAGATCTCGTTCTGCGCGACGTTGTAAACCCCGGCGCTGCCGCAACAGGAATCGGCACGCGGCGACTCCACCACCTCGGCGCCAATCAACCTCAGCAACTGCCGCGGCGCACTGCGTATGCCTTGCGCGTGCGCCAAGTGGCACGGGTCCTGATAAGTAACCCGCGCCTTCAGCTTGCGCGCCGGTGCAACTAGACCCACCTCTGCGAGATACTCACTGATATCGCGAACCTTGGCGACAAACTGCTGCGCCCGCTCCGCGTACTCTGGATCGTGCTCTAGCAGTGCCGCATATTCCTTCATGGTTGAACCGCAGCCAGCGGCGTTGGTCACGATCGCATCGAACTCGGGCCTGAGCATAGCATCGATGTTGCGCCGCGCCATGGTGCGTGATTGCTCCAGGTAGCCGGAATGCAGGTGCAACGCCCCGCAACAACTCTGACTCTTGGGAATGTGGACTTCGATGCCATTCCTGGTAAGAACGCGAATGGTGGCGCGATTCAGTCCGGCAAACGCCACGCTGCCGATGCAGCCGATGAGCAATGCGACGCGGCCACGCTGCACACCATCGGCGGGATACACACGCCCGAGATCGGCAAACGAGAAGTCGCTGTCAATACGCGGAGACAGCGCTTCCAATTCAGCGATCCCTAGCCTTTCGAGCAATCCGCTACTGCGCGCCAGGCTTTGTAGGCCCGAGCGTTGATAGAAGCGTATCAGCCGCGCATTCCGCGCCAGGCTGCTGAACGATGGCAGCACCTTCCCGTAGAAATGTGACCGCATTTTGCGCTGCAGCCAGCTACGCTGGTAGTTCTCTTCAATTTGCGAGCGCGCCCGCTCCAGCAGGCTTCCGTAGAGCACGCCCGAGGGACAAGCGGTCTGGCAATTCAGGCAGCCCAGGCAGCGGTCAATGTGGGTGACGAAAGAATCACCCAGCGCCAGCCTTCCCTGGTCAACCAGCACCATCTGATAAATGCGCCCACGCGGCGAATCCATCTCAGTTCCTAGCACGCGATACGTAGGGCACTGGTCCAAGCATAGTCCGCAGTGAACACACTTCGAGTACAGTTCCCACGTAGGCTTCTCGCCTAGCGAGAAGTTTGAGACCGGCTTTTCCGCAACTGGAGCCGTTGCCATCAGACGGGGAACCTCCCGCGATTCAGAATGTCCCTAGGGTCGAGTGCCATCTTCACCGCCCGCATGCTATTGAGACCGGCCGGGGCGACCGGCCAAGGGTTTGTACTCCCGGTCATGCAGAAGCTGATCTCACCCTGTACTTGTTGGCGAAGGTGATCGATAATCGCCTGCGCGGGATTGGGACCGCCAAACTCGCCGAATCCTGTGTGCACCTGTATATGCCCTATCCCGATGCGCCCGAGGACAGCGAATTCGAACGGGCCTGGTTTTATCTTTTCCAGCGACTCCAGGACGTCTGGCACTCCGCTGGGTGGAACCATAGTGTCAAGGCGGGAAATGTGGTCGCAGTTCTCAATTTTTTGCCACATCTCCCTTTCGTCTTCCCCTACCAGTTCTCGTGTCACCGCCGATCCCAACTCCCTACGGTAGCGCATCAACACTACATCGCTACCCGAAGCACGAATGCAAATGCACCAGCCATCGGCCATCGCCTGCAAATTCATCAAATGGCTGGCCTTGGGGGAGACTAACTCCAGGCACATTGGCGACAGTGGCGAGCGCAGAATCAGATCTCGAAACTTCAGCGCCTCCGTCCAGGTTGTGAATCTCGCAACAAACGTTCTCGTCTGCCGCGGTGCCGGAAAGAGTTTGAAGCTGGCTGAAGTGATCACCGCCAGCGTGCCTTGGCTGCCAATGAGCAGCTTCATCATGTCGTATCCCGCCACATTCTTTACGACACGACCACCGGCCTTCGCCTTGCGTCCGTCCCCGGTCACGAAGCGAATACCCAGACAGAAATCGCGCAATCCACCATATCCGTGTCGCAGCGGCCCGTGGCTGGCAGTCGCAAGCACACCACCGATGGTTGCGCGCTCGGGAAAGGGCGGATCAACAGCGAACAGCAGATGGTTCGCACCGACCATTGCATTCAGTTGGGCAACCGTCATGCCCGCACCGACGCCGACAGTGAGATCGGCAGGATCATAATGTTCGACTTCGTGCAGCCGCCTGGTGGACAGCACCACGTCTCCACCGGACAACAGCGGACGACCCTCAGCGGAGCCCGTTGGACACACACCGAATCCCTGCTGATTCGCTAGGCGTAAGATCGCTACAACCTCATCTACCGACCCAGGAGTCACGGCGATTGGCTGAGGGCTATTAAAGCCGCGTGAGAACGCTTCCGTTGGGGGGTTGTCAAATCTGGGCCGTACCCTCTCGGAGGGCTCCACCACATGCTCCGGCCCGCAGATCGCCCGCAGTTCGGGGACGAAGCGCGAAGCCGTCGTCGCGGTGCTCACAGTCCCTCCTGCATCAGCACCGGATTCTGGCTTGGGCCGGTGATCTCGCGGCACATACGCGGTGTGGGGAGCATTTTCTGCGGATTCAGAACGCCCCCAGGATTGAAAGCGTTACGCAGGCTGATCATCACGTCGAGGTCTTCGTCGGTGAACAGCAGCGGCATCAAGTCGCGCTTCTCCATTCCGACTCCGTGCTCTCCGGTGATGGAACCGCCGGCCTCAATGCAGAACTGCAAAATCTCCCGGCTGGCGGACTGGACACGCTGAAGCTGTTCAGCATTACGAATATCGAAAAGGATCAAGGGATGAAGATTGCCGTCGCCGGCGTGGAAGATGTTGCCGATAATCAGCTCGTACTTCCTCGCAACGTTGCCGATGTGTCGCATCACAGCTGGTATCTGGCTGCGCGGAACAACTCCATCCTGTGTGTAATACGACGGGCTAACGCGGCCGAGCGCCGCAAAGGCCATTTTTCGCCCCTTCCACAGCAGCGCACGCTCGTCTTCGTCCCTAGCGCGCCGTACCTCACGCGCTTTCTGATTTAGGCAGACCTCTCGAACCGCGACTGCCTGCTCCTCTACCGCCTCGCGTAATCCCTCCACTTCGATCAGGAGGACCGCGCCCGCATCCAGCGGGTAACCGGCGTGGCAAAACGCTTCCACGGTACGCAACGTCCATCCGTCCAGCATCTCCAGCGCGGCGGGAGTAATGCCTGCCGCAGTAATGGCCGAAACCGTAAGCGCGGCGTCGTCCACCGACTCAAAGACGCCGAGCAAGGTCGCAATCTTTTCCGGCTTGCGCAGCAGCTTCACCGTGATCGCAGTGGCGATACCGACGGTGCCTTCCGTCCCGACGAAGAAGCCGGTCATGTCGTAGCCGTAGGACTCGGCAGCCTTCCCGCCGAACTGCACAATCTCGCCGCTGGGCAACACTACCTCCACGCCAGTGACGTGGTTCACGGTGACGCCATGCATCAGGGTGTGAGGCCCGCCAGAGTTTTCCGCGACGTTGCCGCCAATGGTGCAAGCTTTCTGGCTGGAAGGATCAGGCGCGAAGTACAGCCCAAGGTGGGCCACGTGCTCGGAGAGTTGCAGGTTGACCACGCCAGGCTGCACGACGGCTCGCTGGTTCTCGGCGTCCACCTCCAGGATGCGGTTCATGCGCGAGAAGGCGATCACGAGCCCGTCCTCTTGCGGAATCGAGCCTCCACTAAGTCCGGTGCCGGCGCCACGCGCCACCACGGCAATGTGCTCGGCCGTGGCGAGCCGCATGATTTGGGAAACCTGCTCGGTATTCTGCGGAAAAACAACAGCTCCGGGTGTGCTCTTGCGGATGCCAGCGTCGTACTCGTACAGCATCAGGTCTTCGGGATGGTCCAGGACGGCATCGCGTCCGGCGATCTTGCGGAGATGGTCGACCACGCCGGGCAAGTTCACAGGCATTAGCAGCACCGCCTTCGAGCGCTTTTACATCTTACTCTCAGCTCGAGGAGGTCTGAATGTAGGCGCGCATCGAGTCGGCTTCAACCGATTTCTCGTCGAGGTGGCAGCGCAGCAGATCGCGTAGCGAGAGAAAGCCGACCAGCATCGATCCATCGCATACCGGCAGATGACGAATGCCATGGGTCTGCATCAGACACATGGCTTCTTCGGAGCTGGTGGTGGGCGCAACCGTGTGCAGGTCGGTGCTCATCACCTCGGCAATATAGGTGGACAAAGGATCGCGACCCTCCGTCACGACACGTCTCAGCAGGTCACGTTCGGAAAAGATGCCGACTAGTTGGGTGCCGTCGAGTACCGGTACTGCTCCCACGTTGCACTCCACCATGTAACGCGCGGTTTCAATGACAGTCTGATCAGGCTGAACGTAGTGAATTGTGCGACTGCTCAGCAGCTCCCGGATGGTCGCCATAGTGCCCCTCCATTCAAGATTGTGCCGACGAGCGTTACCTCCGCGTGCTCGGCGGGCCAACACTCGGCTCTCCGACGCCGGTGAATTCGAAAACTGCGACTTCCTATCCGGTCCCTGGGGGCGAGCCTGACCCTGGGGAGCGTGGGCGGGAGCGAGTATATTCCGAATGCCAAGCCGATGTGAAGCGGAATTTCGGGCCGCTGGAAGAGAGGGTCCGGTCCCAAAAGCAGTACAAATCGATAACCTGGCGCCTGCGCAATTTACAATCAAGACCAGACCGGAACCACCGGAATCCAGCCAATCAGGAAGTGAAAGCGTGTCTGAAACTCGTGTTGCCATTCTTGGTCTCGGCAAAATGGGTAGCATTCTGATGCAGGCATTCTGCCGCCAGAAAGTGCTGCTGCCCGGCAACATCGTCGCCACTGTAAATCACGTGGAAAGGGCTGCCTCACTTTCCTCCAAATTCGGCATCGAAGTCACCACCGACAACCGTGCTGCCATCCGCAACGCCGATGTCATTCTGCTTTGCGTGAAGCCGCAGACCCTGGGCGACGTAGTGCAGGAGATTGCGCACGATCTACGTCCCGGCCAACTAGTGATCTCCATTGCGGCTTCTGTGCCGACTTCATACATCGAGCAACGTGTACCCGCCGGCATCGCGGTAATTCGCGCTATGCCGAACACGCCGTCGATGGTGGGGGCCGGCATGACCGCCTTCTGCTGCGGCAAGGCCGTGAAGCCGGCCGATCTGGAGGTGGTGCGCAAACTCTTCGAGACCGTCGGCGAAACCGTGCGGGTTGATGAGAAGCACATGGACGCCGTGACTGGCCTGTCGGCAAGCGGGCCAGCGTACGTCTTTATGATCCTGGAATCGCTGGCCGAAGGCGGCGTCAAGATGGGGCTGCCGCGCGACATCGCCATGAAGCTTGCCGGGCAGACCGTCATGGGTTCAGCCAAGATGATGCTGGAAACCGGTGATCATCCAGCTTTGCTAAAGGACGCCGTCGCAACTCCGGCTGGATGCACCGTGGATGGCATCCTGGAACTGGAGGAGGGCGGCCTCCGTGTGACCCTCATCAAGGCGGTGGTCAAGGCGTCGCAGCGCGCCAAGGAACTGCTGTTTAGCTGAGCAAGTGTGCCACATGCAAGACATCCCGCCCTGTGGCTGATATCCTCAACCGTTTGGCTATTGCGGAGGAATAGGCACGAATGTCGAATAGTCTAGAGGGCCGCACCGTAGTGGTATTCGGCGTGGCCAACAAGCGCAGCATTGCGTGGGCCATTGCGCAGCAGATGCAGCAGGCTGGAGCCCAACTGGCCATCACCTACCAGAACGAGCGCCTGAAGCAGGAGGCCGATCACCTGATCGCGGCGCTGCCCAATTCGCTAGCGTTTCAATGTGATGTCAGCCGCGACGAAGAGATCGCACAACTGTTCGAGCAGTTGAAATCGCGTTACGGCAAACTCGACGCGCTGGTACATAGCATCGCGTTCGCGTCCCGCCGAAGAGCTGAAGGGCGAGTTTGCCGACACCAGCCGTGAGGGCTTCCGCATCGCGCTCGACATCAGCGTCTATTCGCTGGTGGCGCTTGCCCGCGCCGCTCGCCCGATGATGACCGATGGCGGCAGCATCATCACCCTCACCTACTACGGCGCCGCAAAAGTCGTGCCACGATACAACGTGATGGGGGTCGCCAAAGCGGCGCTGGAGGCGAGCGTCCGCTACCTGGCCTACGATCTGGGCAAGAACAAGATTCGCGTCAACGCCATCTCCGCCGGCCCCATCAAGACCCTCGCCGCGCGCGGCATCTCCGGCTTTGGGGATATGCTGGGCGCCCAGGCCGAGCGTGCTCCCCTGCAACGCAATGTTGACGTGAAAGAAGTCGCCTCGACCGCCGTCTTCCTCGCCAGCGACGCCGCCAGCGGCATCACGGGAGAAACCATCTACGTCGATTGCGGATATAACATCATGGGGTTTTGAAGGGTGGCGGTTAGGACTGGTTTTCGAAAGCGGCACCCGCACGGTTCATTGCAATCCCCAGAACAACGTGATTACAATGTAATTACTAAAATCTTTTTTTAGTTGGCTGGTAGATATTATGAGAACTGAAATTGTGCGGATCGGCAACTCGCGTGGGATCCGAATCCCAAAGCCCATAATCAAGCAATGCGGTTTCGGGGAAAGTGTTGAGTTGCGTGTGGAGAAGGATCGTCTTATCGTTTCTCCCGAGCGTGCACCGCGAGAAGGATGGGAAGAGGCTTTCCGGGCTGCCAGCTCGTCGGCAGAGGACGAGCTGCTGCTTCAAGGTGTTGGCCCGAGTGAGTTCGATCGCAAGGAATGGAAATGGTGAGTGGTTCGCGACAGGACGAGGTCTGGCTCGTATCGCTCGATCCGACACGGGGAGCGGAAATGCAAAAGACAAGACCTTGCCTGGTGGTGTCGCCGGACGAGATGAACCGGCATCTTCGAACCGCGATTGTCGCTCCCATGACCACCACCGAAAGACCTTATCCCACGCGAGTGACAGTGACCTTTCATGGCAGACGCGGGCAGGTGGCGGTGGATCAACTCCGCGCTGTGGACCAGCAGCGACTGCTAAAGAAGTTGGGCAAAATCTCACCCGTCGCGGCGCAAGCAGTTTCCTCTGCGCTGGTCGAAATGTTTGCCCGACAGTGACCCTGCCCAGTCGTGGACACCGGTGAGAGTTATGAAGAGGCTCACAAAAGAACAGAAGCGCGAAATCGCGGCCATCGCAGCGAAGAAAGACGAAGACATTGATCTCTCGGAGATGCCGGAGGTCATCGACTGGAGCGATGCCGAGGTGGGCAAGTTCTATCGCCCTTCGAAGAGGCCAGTCACGATGCGCCTGGCACGCCGACGTGGTCGAATGGCTGAAGAGCTACGGGCCCGGCTATCAGACGAAGGCCAACATGCTTCTGAGACACGCGATGAGCAGCACCCGGGCAAGCCAGGTAAGCGGCAAACGGCGCCGGGCATAGTCCCTTGGCGTATCCGAGCCGCGCAGTGACAAGACGAACATAGCTCCGACTGCCCGAATTGTGCCGACTGATGGCTGACAACTGACTCTACTTCCTCTTCACCACGATCTTCCGCTCCTGGTCGCCTTTGCGCTCGAGGCAGATTTCCACGTCGCGCTCCTTCTCGAAGCGGGGAAACTTTTCTCCCCACTCCAGCAGCACCAGATTGCCGGGCTCGGCGAAGAGTTCGTCGAGACCAAGGGTGTCTAGCTCGCGCGGCGTGTCGATGCGGTACAGATCGACGTGGAACAGGTTCACCTCGGGGCCGCGGTACTCGTGGATGAGAGTGAAGGTGGGGCTGGTAACATCATCCTGCGAAGCGGCGTGAAGACCTTCGGCGATGCCTTTCACCAGTGTCGTCTTGCCGGTGCCGAGATCGCCGCGCAGGATGACCATGCGCGCAGTTTTTAGCATGGGTGCGAGCTTGCGCCCCAGTGCCATGGTTTCTTCGGCAGAGTGCGTAATGTGATCGTGGGTGTTCATCGCGCGACGAAGGCCAATTTTAGCAGGCATCACAGCGGTACCGATTCCGTCAACCTCGGCCTCTTAGACCGGTTTAGGTTTTGGTCTAGTAACTGCGGCGAGTGCCGCTGGCTGAAGCCAGCTCAGTTGCGAAGGATGAGTAGGAATGCGGCGCTGAAGAGGCGTTACGAAACTCCTGCCGTCCGCTAAAGCGGACTCGGGATTTCCCACTTGCTGTCTCCCAGCGCTCAACCACCCCAATCCACGCAGAAGCGGCGTGGCTCGGGGACCCCGGCAAGCGCTGGGCTTCTATGAGACGGCTGGTTGTGTCAACCGAAACTTTGTTTTTGGTGTTGGTTTTGCCTTTCTCTTATTAGGAGTTTTTGCCTTTGCCTTTGTCTTTTGCCTTTGCCTTTAACATCCCCAAGGGAACGGTTCGAGTACATGTGGGATTAAAGCCGAACCCATTCTTCGATGCATCATTGGCACTGACCAAGAAACTACAGGAACAGGGGTTATTCGGCAGCGACCAAGAGGAGATCGCAAGAATACAGAAGATCAAAGACAGAAGAGAGCGGATGGAGAAAGCAATAGAGCAACAGTGGCAAGAGGGTCTTCGCCGCTTCAACACCCCAAAGAGATAGCTGGGTGCCCCGGGTCTCGCGGGGTCCGAGACCCGGGCGAGTGCGACGCATCACATTGGAAAACTTGTCGGCTCGATGGCCTTAAGCTTTGGCACGCTCCACTGATTTATTCCGACCGGACCTTTCTCCTGATAGGCATACGCGCGAAAGCTGCTCCAGCGCCACTGTTCCGGCACTTCCACCAGGCCGCGCTTCACAGGATTCCGATGGATGTAACGGAGCTTCTTGACCCGCTTCTCCCCTGTACAAACGGTGAAGTCATAGTGCCGAGCCTGCCAAATACGTTGTGGGCCGCACTCAATTAGTTCACTTGGGTGTTGCCTGCGCCGCTCGCCAATTACGCGCCGCGCGAACTCGAGCTTCAACGCTTGCATTGCAGTGGGCAACGGGCGCTCCGCCGGCTCGCTCACCAGGAGATGAACGTGCTCGGGCATCACCACGTAGGCCAGCACTACCCAACTATAGCGCCCGCCGTACTCGTTCCAGCACTTGGAGGAACAAGTCCCGACGCTGCGCGGTTGCCAGCAGCGGCTGGCTGTCGTAGCAACTGAAGGTAATGAAGTGCAGGTCGTGTCCACCGTGCCAGCGTTCCAGGCCCCAAGGCATGTGAGCGGGATAGAAGTAGAGGTTGGCTCGCGCGGTGATTGAGCGCACGCCAACACTTGTGATGACGACAACAGTCCCAGGTCCGAACCCCGCGAGACCCGGGGCACCCGCAAAAGCTGGCCGCCCAGCAGGGTTATCGTTGCCGCACGAACCCGTGGCACTCAACTGCATCACAGTAGATACCTGAGACCGTCCCGCCATCATTGAGTCCTGTCGGAATGGTTCCCTGGCCGGAGTCTGTGCCCGCCCCGGGAACGTCATATGTGATGATGTCTCCGCGCCGGTTGCGCAGGAAAGCATGGTAGACACCACTGGGGTCGAAGAAGTCTCCCGAGATCTCGCCTGCTGGGTTGTTGGTTCCTGGTTCCGTGCCCGCAGCCCCGGGCACGTCAATGGTCGTGAAGGAGCCGTCCCGGCTGCGCAAAAAGCCGTGCTCGTTCGAAACCCCATCCACGAAGACCCCGATGATCGCTCCCTCCAGGTTGATGCTATATGGATAGCTGCCGTTAGCCGCGCCGGCTGGGTCGAACTTGACGATGCGGCCGCTGGGTTCGCGCAGGTAGCTGTGAAGAATGCCGCCGGCATCGACATACGGCGCAGTCACTTCGCCCCGCGCGTTGAGGCAGGTGTCAAAGCAGGCCTGGGAGGGGATTGATTCACCTGGAATATCGTAGCTCGTGAGCCTTCCATCGGCGCTGCGTACAAACTCATGAATCACATTGCTCGTGTCCCGGTAACCTCCAACGCTTTCACCCTCTGGATTGATACTTGTGAGGATGGTGCGAATTGAGCCCGGAAAGTCCACCGTTGTGAAGCGCCCATGGCGATCGCGCACGAATCCGTGAGTATGGTCACTCGCGTCAGAGTAGCTTCCGACGATCGTACCTGAATCGTTCATGCTTGTGGCCTGGGTACCTTCGCTGCCGCCCCATCCCGGAACGTCGAACGTGGTGATTCTGCCGTCGGGAGCGCGCACGAAGGCGTGAGAAATGCCGGCAGCGTCAAGGGAGAAGCCTGAAATTTCGCCGCTCGCGACAATCATATTCGGGTAGGTGCCGCCGACGCCGCCGGGAACGTCGTAGGTGGTGATTCTTTGCGCGGAAGTTGGAAGGGTGATCGCCAAGCTGGCGACAACCCACAACAGGACTGTCCATTTCGACTTGCAGGTGTCCATATATACTGCTCCTTTATTGTGAAGTTTTACGAATCGCATCGCTATTTACCCGACTTCGTGGGAGCGTTACGACGCTGCGGCCACTTTGCGGCAGGCCTGTTGCAGGAGCAATGCACTGGCGGTCATTTGCGAGTCATCTGCGAGTCAATTGGGCTAAATGCTTGAAGGGAAAGGTTCTGATTAAGGTTCGCGCAGGTTGAAATCCTTAAAAGGAAGCGAACTTCGTCTGCGGTGCACTCGTTCCAGCACTTCGAGGAACAAGTTCCGATGCTGCGCGGTTGCCAGCAGCGGCTGGCTGTCGTAGCAACTGAAGGTGATGAAGTGCAGGTCTTGTCCGCCGTGCCAGTGTTCCAGGCCCCAAGGCATGTGAGCAGGATAGAAGTAGCAGTTGCGTCGTGCGGTGATTGAGCGCACACCACACTTGTGATGACGACAGACGACAACAGTCCCAGGTCTCGAACCCCGCGAGACCTGGGGCACCCTGCGGAGGTTGCAGGTTACGCAGAGCGCAGCTAAATTGGGTGCGAGAGTTGGAGGAATCGTCAAGACTTGTGGGATTGGCGTGCCACGATGAGCTGGCAAGATCAGTTGCAGGGAGGGCGAAGTTGTCGGAGCGATCAGGAACGCTCGCTAACGATCCGTTCGGTGGCCGGCACCCAACCAGTCACGAACGGATGACGGGACTGCCTTGGGATGCGTCGTACCACGACGGCCCTGCGCCTTGGGATATTGGCCAGCCGCAGCCAGCAATCGTGCGTTTGGCATCCGAAGGCGGATTCGCCGGAGCGGTGCTCGATGCGGGCTGCGGGACCGGCGAGAACGCTCTTCACGTCGCCTCGCTCGGATTGTCGGTTCTGGGCGTTGACGTGGCTGAGACGGCACTGGCGATCGCCCGAGAGAAGGCCGCCGAACGTGGGATCGAGGTTGAGTTCGCTGTGGCTGACGCGTTCCAGCTGGAGCGTTTGGGGCGCATGTTTGAGACAGTGCTGGACTGCGGACTGTTCCACACCTTCGACGGCGACGAGCGAGCAGGATACGTGGCGAGTCTAGCGTCGGTGACCGAGCACGATGGAACCCTGTATGTGTTGTGCTTCAGTGACGATAGTCCCAATACTGGCCCGCACCCCATCAGGCAGGAAGAGCTGAGAGCGGGGTTCAGCCCCAGTAATGGATGGAATGTCGTCGCCATCGAACCGGACCGGATTCAGACTAGATTCCACGGGGAAGGCGGCGCACCAGCCTGGTTCGCGACAATCAAACGGATCTAGACCGGAGGGGTGCGCCACTCACGTCCTGCGATTGGAATGAGTGGGAATGAATTGTCGTGGCGGCTAGTTCTCAGCGAGGTCGCCTCCACTTGATCCACGATCTCCCACACATTCGAAACCCGCGAATGTGTGGGGTGCCCGGCCGACCTTTCAGCGTATGTCGGGGAAGAGCGGCATAGGGACAGGCATCTTCATATCACCCGCATGGCGCTGCTTATAAAGATCAAATGCTTCCAAGTCACATCCGGTGGTCAGGTTTACGGTACCGACAGACGTGCGGATTCGGCCGTCTCTCATTTGAACGAGCACCCACATCCCTTCGGTAATTGGTTTATCCCAGCTCTCCCCGAGCACCACAATTTCTGCGAGCGATTGGAATGTCTGCCCTGGAATATGGCGGAGCCGAATGAAGTCCCTGATGGCCGAATCAACATCGACTTGGTGAACTGCGTTCTTTGGCAAAATAAGCGTAGGTGCTACGTCAATGTTAATGGTCGAACTCGAATGTGTTGTCACCGGCACATTTACGAGAATCCTTCTGACGACGATAGTCGGTTCTCCGACATTGACGATTTCCAATGAAAGTGGATTATTAATCCACAGCGGTACACGCAAAATGACGCGCGCTTCTTTCGCGTGGTCCCACTGCTCTTTCAAGATTGATGTCTGCTGCAGTGCCGCAGCCGCCTGTTTAGTGGTGACGCTCATCATTCGCTCGGTGATCTGCACGTATTTTTTGTTCCAGCGAATGAGCAGAATAGTTAAGACAGCTTCTGATTATCTGGTTGCTTCAGCAAGCCCCAATAGATTGCGGTTAAGATCTCTCGCTCCCCGAATCTGCTCGTACATAGTTGATCTGCGAGCGGTCCCGAAGCCAAGCAGTGTCTGAAATGCGGCCGCCGGTGTCTTGCGACGGTTGTGCCGAAAGACGAATTCATCGAGGTAAACCTGGAGTTGCTCTTTGCTCACTCCGTGGTAGGTTCCGATCAGCCACTGTTGCAGGTTTCCAATCGCCCGATCGGCAAGCGGGACAGCGGACTTCGCGCCTTGGCGCAACTGCGACCGGAGAGGTTGGCTACGGGCGACATGTTTGAAACCAGCCTCTACCAGACCTGAGAAACTTTTAAGGCCGTCCGTATAGATAGTGGCCCCAGATGCGATGTGCTGGGTGAGAAACGACATGATGGTGACGGCCTTGAAGTCGGGAATCACGCTCATGCGGACTCGACCCGAAGCTCGGCCACGCTTTTCGACCGCCACAAGGACAAGAGCTGCCCTTCGTTGCTTGAGCTGTCGGCTCCCCCGGAGACCAGCTTGTTCACCACCAATCCACGTCTCATCCACCTCCACCTCGCCGCGCAGAGGTTCCCTAGCCGCGTTCACCATCGCCCGGCGGAGTTTGTGCAGCATCATCCATGCGGTCTCGTAGCAGGTCAGGCCCAGTTGACGCTGCAGAAGTAGGGCGGACACGCCGCGCTTGTCAGTGGTCATCAGATATGCCGCCCAGAACCAGCAGGTCAGAGGAATCTTCGTCCGATGGAGGATGGTCCCAGATGTCAACGAGACCTGGTAGCGACACTTGCAGCATTGATGGCGCCGTTGGTTCACCAACTCATAGGCCTTCGTATGCCCGCATCGCGGACACATGAACCCATCCGGCCACCGACAAGCTGCCAGATATCGCTGGCAGGCTTCCTCCGTGGCAAAGTCGGACTGAAACTGGCGGAGCGTCCTTGGGAATGACGGTCGGGGCACGCCTCCACACTACCTATTGGGGCTTGCTGAAGCAACCAGATAATCAGAAGACAGCTAGAACAACCGCCGCCCCCGCCTGTAACAGGCCGGAGTAGGCGTTAAGAGCTTTGATGAGGAATCGCACAAACGAAGTGTATGCAGTGTCGGACACGCATTGGTAGTGAAAAATGGAGAGCCTAGATCGTTCCCAGATACAATCCGGCGGGTGCCCCACACATTCGCGGGGTTTCGCATGTGTGGGATCAAGAGTCGGTCGAGCTTCTTGCACTCCCACTCATTCCAAAAGCAGGAATGAGTGGGACACCCAACGGAGATTGCAGGTTACGCTGGGCGCAGCTAAATTAGGTGCGAGAGTTGGAGCTGAACATGAAAAAGTCCGTCCCGGTCGACCACCCCACGAAGCCAACACCGGGCTTCGCGGGGGCCCCGGTAAGAGCCGAATCCGCCTCTGCATTCTTCGACCAGAGAATCATGGAACTGGGCGACTGGCGCGGGAAGATGCTCGCGAGAGTGCGCCAAATCATACACGCCGCAGACCCTGAGATCGTCGAAGAACGGAAGTGGGTCAGCGCGACGAAGCCGGGGACTCCCGTCTTCTCCCATGGCGGCATCGTCTGCACGGGAGAGACATACAAGAACGTCGTCAAGATGACCTTTGCCAAGGGAGCTGCGTTGAAGGACCCTGCGAGTCTATTCAACTCCAGCCTCGACGGGAATATCAGGCGCGCCATCGACATCCACGAAGGCGACAAGGTCGATGAGGCGGCCTTGAAGGATCTGATCCGCGCTGCGGTGGCACTCAATCTCAACCATCCCAACGAGTCCCCTTCCGCTACGCTGAGGGCGGGCTCCGGCGGGACTCGCCAGGGGCCCCGGGCGGGCAAGAGCAAGCCGAAGCCCCGGCGAGCATAGGCTCCCACCCTTTCGCCGAAAGATGGCGAAAAGGATGGGGCACCCGCTCCACTTTGCAAGCCGATACCGAGTCGCGACCAGTCTCGAAAAGGGCCTGCTCCGTTCCGAAACGCGGACACACCAAATGCTCCAGGCGGGTACGGAAAAAACTCGGAACCGCAGATCCCTCGCGGGCTAAAGCCCGCTCGGGATGACAAAAATGAAGAGCTTATCGGCACGGCTGAAGCCATGCCCTGACACAAACCGATCTATCGCCAAGGCTTAATCGAAAAAAGGGCGTTTTCGGCACGGCTAAACAGGCTGCGGAAGAAGTCCAAAATGCCTACGCCTCGCGGACTGAAGTCCGCTCGGTCGATCAAGAATAAACGACTTATCGGCACGACTAAAGTCGTGCCCTGATACAAACCCGTCGGAAGGCGACTTTTTCCGCAACCTGTGAAGCCATGCCCTAACACAAAGCCTTCGAAAGCAGAGTTTTTCAGCAGCCCGTGAAGCCATGCCCTGATACGAAGCGATCGGTCGCCAAACCGTGACGCTTCCACCGGGTGGAGGACATTTATTTTGCAGTTCTCAATAGCCCCGGGCGACCGCCGCTAAAGCCGATTCTATCTAGTGTGGTCCTGTTTTCGTCGGGCTAAGCCCGACGCTTCCACCGGGTGGAGGGGCTGGATTTACAGTTTGCTGAAAAACTCACAAAAGCAGATCCCTCGACGACTAAAGTCGGCTCGTGATGACAGAAATAAAGGGCTTCCAACGGCGCGGCTAAAGCTGCGTCCCTTCAAACGACTCCGAAATCGACTTTTTCAGCAAACTGTTTAGCCACTTCAGACCACCGGCGATTCAAAGAGCTTTCTCACGCAGACCTCAAGCGCTCTTCGCTTTGGCTTGGGTCTTCTGCGTAATGGCTTCTTCGTTGTCCATCGAATGGGAGGCGCGCGCGAATGCGAAAAGAAATAGCAAAGTAGGAACTCCGAACAGGACATCAATGCCCGTGAGTAGCATGCGATGGCTGCGCCAATCCCCGATGACCGTAGCCACAAGGAAGGTCACGATTAGGAAGGAGAGCAGGATTATGTACACGTATTTTACGGCTCCTGAAAATCCGTCCCTGCTTCCCCAGTAGAAATTGCTTTCTCGTGTGAAAGCGACAGTGGATTCAGGCAGGGCAAGCTCCTGCCGGATTTCTCGCTCCAGAGCACTCAAATAAGCGTAGTTGCGCAAGACGTATCGTGCGCGATGATAAAGGTTGACAGTCAGGTAGAAGATGACGAACAGAAAGATGGCCTGGAGCAGACTGAAGGGAAAGCCATTTTGCAGGGCAGTTAGATCCTTTTGCTCCAGCCCCAATGAATGACCGACGTACAAGAACAAAACGGACCGGCTACCCAGAGCGGGGAAAGTGACGAGCGCTGCAATGCCCACGGCGGCCAGCAGGACAAGGAACGTTTTGTTTCTACCTTTCCACAAGGCGTAGGTGAGCTCGTAAGTCTTCTGATAGTGGTCAATCAAATACTTAGCAGTGCTCTCCACCGCTCGCGCACCTCCCGGCTTGAGACGAGAATAACTCACAACTGCGCCATATCACAGACGGGTATACAGAAGCGGTTGAGCAGCTTGGTGAAGAAGGGCCCAAAGGGCCAGTTGTGTCCGGGTAGAGCGGACCTTCAGGTCCGCGGCCAGTCTAGCCCTACAAAGCCTCATCAAGAGAGCAGCCTTGACGCAGCGCTAAAGCTAGATTATTCATGAGAGCCCACACCACACTTCTACCGAAGGGGCGCGGCTTCAGCCGCGCCATTACGCGCGCTGCGAGTGGCTTCAGCCGCTGAGAGCGCTCGCACTCTGTCGCGAACGGCGAGACCCCTCAGTGGCTAAAGCCATCATCAAGGAGGAGTCGTTTATGGCGCGGTTGAACAGGCTGCTGAAAAACTCGGAACGGCAGATCCCTCGCGGGCTAAAGCCCGCTCGGATGACAAAAATGAAGAGCTTATCGGCACGACTTAAAGTCGTGCCCTGACACAAAACACTCCTAAGCTTGGTTTTTCCGCAACCTGTAAAGTCGTGCCCTGATACGGAACGCTCGCAAGCTGAGTTTTTCCGCAGCCTGCCAGGCACATCACGCCCGGGAATGGCACGCGCGCTGACCTACACTGTCGTGGTGCCGGGCGGCGCATCGGTTGGAAACAGATAGCTGGACAACATGCGTTTCATCTCGGAGATGACGCGATCGCGATCTTCGCGGGAAGGCTGCTCGTAGGCGTAGGCGATGAGGCGCTCGCCGGCCTCGCTCACGACGTGCAGTTTGAGTTCGAGCTCGGGGGTGTAGGGAAGGCGCAGGCGCTCGACCATGAAGTTGGTCAGCATGGCGGGAAGCCCGGCGGTGGGCGATGCCTCGCGTCGCTTGGTGGCGGCGCTGATGTAGCGTCCGAAGGAGATGGTGCGGAAATCGGGATGGGCGTCGAGGTAGAGGGTGTAGGCGTCGATCATGCTGTCGAGCACGATAGCCGGATCGAAGGTCTCCAGATTGGCGAGCTCGCGCATCAAGGGTCGAATTACCGTGGCTTCCAGCGAACCGCGAAACTGATTGACGTGGCGCACCGCGATCGCGTCAATGATGGTTTGCTTGTCCGGAAAGAAGCGGTACAGCGCGCCGATCGAGAGTCCTGCCTCGGCAGCGATGCGCGTAGTGGTGACGTCTTCCAACGGCTTCTGCTCCAGTAGGGAGCTGGCGGCATCGAGGACGCGCTGCACGGTGTGCTGGCTGCGGGACTGGATGGGCGTGCGCCGGCCGGAGGAGATGCCCGGAGGTGCGGGCGATCCAAATTGGTGGTGATCCGTCATGAATTGCCTACAACGGTGCTACGGCGTTCCGTCAGGACGACGTCGCGCCATTGGCCCCTCAGGCAGCCGAGCCGTTCGCGAACTCCAACGGTTCGAAAAGCCAGCTGTTCATGTAGCTTCAGGCTGGCCACGTTCTCAGGGAAGATTCCCGCCTGCAAAGTCCAGATGCCTTCCCTCTCGGAGGCAACAACCAAGGCATCGAGGAGCTGCGATCCGATCTTCTGGCCGCGTGCCTTGGTGGCGACGTAGATGCTTACCTCGGCGACACCTGCGTAAACGCAGCGGCCTGACACCGCGCTAAGCGCAGCCCAGCCGACGACCTCGCCGTAATTGCGGGCAACGAAGCGGCACGACTTCAGATGCGCCGCGTCCCATGTCGCCCACGCTGGGGCAGCCGTCTCAAAGGTCGCGTTGCCGGTGGCGATGCCCTCTGCGTAAATAGCGCGTACCGCAGACCAGTCAGCGGAGGTCATGGGCTCGATCGCAGGAGTCAGATCCATTCGAAGTTCAAGGTTACATTGACATTATGGCACGGCAGGCGTATAAAATGCGAAAGAGAGTTCGCGTTCTTGTTTCTGGGCGGCTCAACGCAGACAGCGGTCCTTCGACTGCTCGCTGCGCTCGTCGCTCAGGATGAGAAGCGAAATCGAGAAATCGAGCGCATTCCGAAGCGAAGAGCGAGAAGCCTACAGCGAAGCGCTTTTAGCTGACGACCGACAGCTCAACTCCAACGAGGTTCTACCGCATGGGTGTTCCGGTTTCGCAGATGTGGACGGTCGCCACGTACGTCCTCAAGCAAAAGCTCCACGGCCGCAAGCGCTATCCGCTGGTGCTGATGCTGGAGCCGCTGTTCCGCTGCAACCTGGCATGCGCCGGATGCGGCAAGATCCAGTATCCCGCGCACGTGCTCAAGCAAAATCTGTCGCCCGAGGAATGTTTCCGTGCGGTGGACGAGTGCGGCGCCCCGATGGTCTCCATCCCGGGCGGCGAGCCGCTGATGCATCCGCAAATCGCCGAGATCGTCGACGGCCTGGTCGCGCGCAAGAAGTACATTTACCTGTGCACCAACGCGCTGCTGCTCAAAGAAAAGCTCGACCTGTTCAAGCCCAGCAAGTACCTCACCTTCTCGGTGCACGTGGACGGCGAGCGCGATCACCACGACTTTTCCGTCTGCCGCGAAGGCGGCTTCGACATTGCCATCGACGGCATGCAGGCCGCGCTGCAACGCGGCTTCCGCGTAACCACGAATACCACGCTCTTCGATGGTGCCGATCCCAACAGTGTCCGCGCCTTCTTCGACGAGATGATGGACCTCGGCGTCGAAGGCATGATGCTCTCGCCCGGCTACTCGTACGACAAGGCTCCCGACCAGAAGCATTTTCTGGGACGCGCGCGCACGCGGCGGCTGTTCCGCGCGATGCTCTCCAACCGCAAGAAGAGTTGGGTCTTCAACCAATCGCCGCTGTTCCTGGAATTCCTGATGGGCAAGCGCGATTATCCCTGCACGGCCTGGGGCATGCCGACGTTCAACCTCTTCGGCTGGCAGAAGCCGTGTTACCTGCTGCAGGACGGCTACGCCGACACCTTCGAAGAGTTAATGCGCGAGACCGAGTGGCACAAGTACGGAACCGAGTCGGGCAATCCGCAATGCGCCAATTGCATGGTGCACAGCGGATACGAAGCTTCGGCCGTGAACGATACCTTCGGTTCCCTGCGCGGATTTCTCGGGACCGTGCGCGCTACGTTCTCCAGTAAGTACAAAGATGAAGAAGCGCTGTCCATGTTGAACGAAAAAGTTCGTCCCGTGCACGCCTACGATCCGCTGGTGCAGATTGGCTCTCCCACTCTTTCGCCAGAAACAGGCGAAAGGACGGGACACTCGCATTCCAGCCTCGAGGAGTCACGCGCATGAGCCCTCTCCGCGATCGCCATTTCCCACGTCATTGTCGGCCTGTTCTTGGTTGTCATTCTGAGATTGGTTGTCATTCTGAGATTGGTTGTCATTCTGAGCGGAGGCGGCCCGTCTTCGGCCGCCGGAGTCGAAGAACCCCTATAGCAGCGGAGGTGCATGCATGAGCTGCGCTCTTCCCGATTGTCATTCTGAGCGGAGGCGGCCCGTCTTTGGCCGCCGGAGTCGAAGAACCCCTATAGCAGCGGAGGTGCGTGCATGAGCGGCGCTCTTCCCGATTGTCATTCTGAGCGGAGGCGGCCCGTCTTTGGCCGCCGGAGTCGAAGAACCCCTATAGCAGCGGAGATGTATGCATGAGCTGCGCTCTTCCCGATTGTCATTCTGAGCGCAGGCGGCCCCTCTTCGGCCGCCGGAGTCGAAGAACCCCTATAGCAGCGGAGATGTATGCATGAGCTGCGCTCTTCCCGATTGTCATTCTGAGCGCAGGCGGCCCCTCTTCGGCCGCCGGAGTCGAAGAACCCCTATAGCAGCGGAGGTGCATGCATGAGCGGCGCTCTTCCCGATTGTCATTCTGAGCGCAGGCGGCCCCTCTTCGGCCGCCGGAGTCGAAGAACCCCTATAGCAGCGGAGGTGCATGCACGAGCGGCCGAGAAGCGGGACATCAAGGCGCGCCACCGCATCCGGGAATGGTTGGCTCCGATGCGGCTGCTCAAAATGCGGTTCCTCCAACAGGATCGGCTGCCCCACCCTTGTCGCGAAGCGACAGGGTGGGCGCAGCGAATCCCGATTCCCTGGAAGTCGTCGACGGACGTGATCACGAAAAGATTGAGGGCTGGATTCCCGATCTCGCCACCGAGGCCGAGCTGCGCGACGCGCTGGAGAAGGCCTTCGACTATCGCGGCGACGTGACCATCACCCGCAAAGATGGCACGCGGGTGGAAGGCTACATCTTCGACCGGCGAAACGGTACAACGTTGGCCGAGTCTGTCGTTCGTCTGATCCCACAAAATTCCGCGCAGAAGATTTCCATTCCCTACTCCGACATCGCCGCCCTGGCTTTCACTGGACGCGACACCGCCGCCGGCAAAAGCTGGGAAGCCTGGGTCCGCAAGTACTGGGAGAGGAAAGCCGCCGGCGAGAAGCACATCGCGCTGGAGCCGGAGACACTGGACTAAACCTCTGAAGTTTGCCCAAACGTACGCAAAAGCTTACGCTTGACGCCATGAACAAGATGAATGCCAGTGAGGCCCGCGAGAAGTTGTACCGGCTTCTCGACGAAACGGCCGCCGCCCACGAGCCAGTTCTCATCACCGGCCCGCGCTCCAATGGCGTACTCGTCGGCGAAGAAGACTGGAACGCCATCCAGGAAACCCTCCATCTCTTGTCGGTTCCGGGCATGCGTGAATCCATCCGCGAAGGACTGGCGACGCCAGTGAATGAGTGTGAGAAAGAACCGGGCTGGTGACGCCTTGGCAGGTTATCTATACCAAACGAGTCTCAGCAGGACGCTCGCCGTCTTGCCTCCGCTGGCCTTCGTCCGAAGGCCGAACAACTGCTCGCCCTGCTGGCGAATAATCCCTTCCAGAATCCTCCGCCATTCGAGAAACTTCTAGGCGACCTGAAAGGCGCATATTCCCGCCGCATCAACATTCAGCACAGGCTGGTCTATCAGGTTCTCGAAGATGAGCATATCGTCAAGGTACTTCGCATGTGGACCCACTACGAATGATTGCAATTCTGAAACCGCGCTATAGCAATTCCAGAGTTCCTGTATCCCGGTGTTGGGTGGAGCACGCCTTGCAGGCGTGCATACCGAGGGTGCAAAGAGGGAGCAGGCTTTAGCCCCTGAGGTGAGGATTCTGGTTACCTCAGCGGCTTGTATGTTAGCAGGCGTAGTAAAAAAACATGGAGCCTAGGCGCCCTGTTCCGGGGAGGCCGATCAGCGGCGAGGCCCGCAGTAAGGCGAGAGCCTGAGCTTTAGATGGGCCCCCGGCCCTCTTCTCCCAGGCCGAGGAGAATCGGAGGCTACGAGCCTGCATGTTCAAGCTCGACCGGAGACGGTACAGGGTCGGGGAGCCGGAACCAGCCTAGCTCCAGGAGGATATCTTGGACAAGAGTGCGGAGTGCGGTCTCGAGGTAGCGGCCAAAGAGTTGCTGGCGGTGTTACGCCGTCAAGGCAAGTGCGAAGCGGAACGCCGTTTTGCCAATACGCCAGCGGGGCACCAAGAACTGAAACGCTATATCAAGCGGGCGGCGGCTCGGGTGCGCATTTGTTTGGAATCGACCGGGCTGTACGGCTTGGACGTGGCGCTGTATTTACAGGCGGACCGCCGGCTGGAGGTGATGGTGGCCAATCCGCGGGCGGTGAGGGATTTCGCCAAGGCGCTGCTGAAGCGCAGCAAGAGCGATCCTCTCGATGCCTGGGTGCTGGCCGAGTACGCGGCGCGCATGCCGTTTCGGCCTTGGCAGCCGCCTTCGGCAGCGGCCTTGGCGCTGACCGCCTTGGCGCGGCGCATGCACGCGCTAACGGAAACGGCCACGCGCGAGAAGAACCGTCTGCATGCCTTGGCGGCCACCGACACCAGCCTGAAGATCATCGTCACCGAGTTGCAGCGCAGCTTGCAGTGGATCGCGGGCTCGCAAGCGCGGCTGATGCGTCAGGCCCGCAAAATCATTGCGGCCGATGCGCTGTTGCAGCGCCGTTTTCAGCTGCTGCTTTCTTTGCCGGGGGTGGGCGAGACCAGCGCCCTGCAACTGCTGGGCGAGCTGGCGCTGATTCCCGCCGACGCCGAGGTACGGCAATGGGTGGCCTACGCCGGCCTGGATCCGTGCGAGTGCTCCTCGGGATCGTCACTGCGCAAGCGGCCGCGCATCAGCAAGGTGGGCAACCGTCATCTGCGCCGCGCTTTGTACATGCCGGCGCTGACTGCGGCCCACCACCACCAGGCTTTTGCCGCCTACTATGCCGCCTTACAGCAACGCGGCAAATGCAAGATGGTGGCCTTGGTGGCGGTCATGCGCAAGTTGCTGCACGCCGCCTTCGGCATGTTCAAACACGACGCGCTGTTCGATGGCACTCGGGTTTTTTGCTGCCCCGTGGCTGCGGCCGGCGCCGCCGCGTAACGGTGCTCCGGGGAAGGCCTCTTCTCCCTTCCCCAGGGCTTTTGCTTTTGACTTTGACTTTGCTTTTGACTTTTAACAGAGAATCTAAAGCCGAACTCAGGCACAACTCTCAAATGCACCGCTCAAGCGGTGCTCCACCCAAATCACCAACTCAAAATCTGCTGTAAGTCTCCGACTCGCCTTCACTGCTCTTGCGAGAATACTTCTGCAACAACGATCAGCGATCCCAGCAGCACTAGGGCCATCACGGTCAGCCGGTTGGCTCCGCTCCGGAATTGCGCATGCTCGAACCCCGAAGGGGTGGAGTTAGCCCAGGATCGAGCGCAGTCGGGTCCCCGATTTCGCGCCGCCTTTGCGCGAATTGGTGGAGGAGCGGAGTCCTGGGTAAGCCGGTTGTATTGATTTCCGAGCCGGCTTCAGCCGGCGACACCCTACTCTGTGGTCGCTTTCCCGCTCATTCGAAAACCGCAAATGAGTGGGGCACCAGCTAGTGTGACGATAAGATAAATGGATACAGACATCATGAGAAGACCTATTCCACTCAGCCAAAAGAAAGTTGAGTGCGGCACCCGGCTCCTCGTGTTTCTCCAGCACTTGATATAGCATCGATGGAGACTTCAAGAGATTCTTGTAGCCGTCGTGTCGGTCTGATAGACTCCATCCTGTAAGTCATTGTAATCAAGTTGGTTGGTGTGCTATCGGTGCGATTTTTTGTGGACGAATTAGGGGGATACACAATTGAGTGACTATGAAGCAACGTATCAACGGTGGGTGCCAGTGATCGCCCGCTCGCTTGCGTACCTTTGCATTCAGGTAGGTGAGCTTAAGGACAAGTCCCTTGCTGAAAAAGCAATGTTTCTCGAATCGGCTGGCATCGAGCGTAGAGAGGTGGCCGCACTACTAGGCACTACTTATGGGTCCGTGAGCGAGACCCTAAGCAAAGCGAAACGGAGGAAGAAGGGAGAGAATAAGAAAAGTGTCCGGAAAAGCAAAAGGCGGTAAAGGCAGCAACAGGCATTCGGCGGCCACAGAACCTGTGTCTGCTCACGAGAAAATTGCTCGCTTGCTCGGCGTGCTGGCCACTAAGGATTTGGAGCAGATCCCCGAGCGAGTGGTCCTGTTGAGAGCCGTTGGCTTCGAAGTCTCTGAGGTCGCTTCCATTCTCGGTATGACTGTAAACCACGTCAGGGTTGCGGCCCACCTGGGTCGCAAGAAGCAGAAAAAAAAGAAGCCCGCGCAGAAGGTACAACACAAAAACTGAGCTATGCACAAGATCAATCCGCAATTGCTGGTGAAGCTTAAGACGAAATTAAATGTGGGCACTCCAAGGATCTACGCGATCATCGCTGACAAGGCGTCGCAGACGCTCCTTGATCGGCACCTCGCCGCGCTCGTCGTCGCGACCGAAAATGGCATCAACATTCATAGGTTTTCAACGCCGGAGGAGAGAGCGCAACTCAGGGGAAATCTTGCAACGGGTCTTCCCGATACGGCTCAATCGCCAGCGAGCACCGGACCTGCGCAGCCTCCCAGACGACCAGCTCGGCTAAGAAAGACTTCAACGATCGCAAAGACAAAGGACAACTCCGTATTCGTGGTACATGGACGGAATGACAGGCTGCGAAGGTCGCTCTTCGACTTTCTCCGCGCCCTCGGGCTAAAGCCGTTGGAGTGGGAGAAGGTCGTGCTCATGACGCGAAAGGCGAACCCTTATATCGGCGACATTCTTGACAATACGATGGCGCGGGTCCAGGCAGTCGTTGTTCTCTTCTCGCCGGATGATTTGGCTAGGCTGCGGCCCGAATTGGTGACAAAGAGTGACACGGCCTCGGAAAAACAGTTACGTGGTCAACCTCGGCCAAATGTCCTATTTGAAGCAGGTTTAGCCTTGGGACGTCATCCCGGTAAGACAATTCTGGTTGAGGTGGGCAAGCTCCGAAAGTTCAGCGACATAGCGGGACGGCATATCGTGAGGCTTTCCAACGATTATGCCAAACGCAATGACTTGGCCAACAGATTGGAGAGCCTTGGCTGCAAGGTGGACAAGCAAGGCACCGATTGGACGAAAGCTGGCGACTTTCTAGCTTAGTCCCTCTGCTATTTTCAAATCGCTCACTTATCAGAAATGCGCGTACCTCAAGACATCGCGAATCTCTTGGCCATCGCCATCAGGGATGTGCTTTGGTACAGGCCCAACGTGTTGTCCTTCTTCAAAGACTGCGAATTGCCGAAGCAGCTTTTGTTGGACGTAAAGGAACAGCAGCAAGCTGGCACTCCTACTATCAAGACCGTGCACTTTGTGCTGGACGGGCTTGACGCCTACGGTGATGACGGTTGGGTTATTGCCAAGCGCATCTTGACCAAAATGAACTATTGGAAAGACATGAAAAGCATTGCACCTGAACGAAAACAGCAGGCGGCAGATTCACTCGGAGCATTTCGCGCAGTAATGAAAGCTTTCCAGGCAGAGCAAGAATATCTGGAAAGGAAGGAACGCGAGCAGCGCGAGAAGGATATGCAGGCGGAGCGCGAGGCGCGTGGACGCATCAGTCAGCTGGACCACGCTACACTACAAGGGTTCCGAGACGAGTTCGATGCAGTCTATATTCTAAAGAACAAGAAAGAGAGGGGAGACCGATTTGAAATCCTGATGAACCAGATTTTCGCCTATTACAGCGAACGATCCGAAGGGCCATTTGAGCGCACTGGCGAGCAGGTCGATGGCCTGTTCTACTTTGACAAGCACTACTACCTTGTAGAAATTCGATGGAAAGCCGACAAGAGCAATGCCGCTGATGTTTCTGTCCTACGGGACAGGGCATCACGAAGCTTCGGAGGAGACACAAAAGCACTCTTTGTTTCTTTCAATGGATTCTCCCAAGACTGCCTCGACAGCATGGCTGGAGGGGACTACGAAAGGGTAATTCTCTTTGACGGCTCCGATCTGCGCTGCGTTTTGGACTGCCAGATAGCGTTCGATCTTCTTTTGGCAGAGAAGCAAATCGAGCTGGTTAAGAACAAAAGGCCGTGGGTTAGCGCAGTCGAAATTATCAATCGACGGAGTGGCAACTGAGAGAAGATCTCTCCCGCGCCTGCCCTGCGTCGGGTGGCCCACGTCTCCGGTACATGGTTTTTCGTTTGCCGCGAATCAAGTATTTGCGGGTGCCCCGGGTCTCGCGCTTTTCGAGACCCGGGTTGAGTATCATGACTCGGGAAAAGTTGGCGCCCTTCTGAGCTTCAGCTTTTGCACGCTCCAATCGTTCACCCGAACCAGTCCTGGCTCCTGGTAGGCATAGGCGCGGAAGCTGCTCCAACGTCACAGTTCCGGCGCTTCCAGTAGAGGTTTTCTCTTGACGTCTAGCAGGCTGCAAAAAATGTGGACAGCAGATCCCTCGCCGGCTAAAGCCGGCTCGGGATGACAAAAATAAAGGGCTTAACGGCGCATCTAAAGGTGCGCCCTTCAAAATATCGTTGAAACAGACTCTTTCAGCAGCCTGCTGGAACCCACCGCGGCGGACCGGACAGCCACTCCGTGCTCTCCGTGCCTCCGTGGTGACCCTACCCAAATCGCAGCGGCGAGAATGGCCCGAGATCAAAGTCTGGCTCGCGCCCCCGCAACAGCTGACTCATCACATGCGCGGTGATCGGCGCGAGCAAAATGCCATCACGGTAATGGCCCGTCGCCGCAAAATATCCTGGCAGTGCAGTTGGCCCGAGAATGGGAAGATCGTCCGGAGTTCCCGGCCGCAGTCCTGCCCACACCTCATGGATACGCATCGTGCCGATCACAGGCGCCACATTCGCAGCTGCCTGATGCAGTCGCTGGACCGTGTCGGGATCGACGCGCTTGTCGAAGCCCGCCTCTTCCACGGTTGCGCCCAGCACAATGCGTCCGTCGCTTCGCGGAATGATGTACACCTCGGGTGTGCGGATCACATACTGGATCAGTGGCCCTGGGCGATGCGGCCCCGGTGACGGCACCACGCAGAGCATCTGTCCTTTCACCGGACGAGTAGGCATGCCGAAAGGTTGAATCATCGATGCCCACGCTCCGGCGCAGTTCACGACGGCACCGCCGGCGTAAAAAGACTTTGCAGTACGGACACCGGCGGCACGACCTGCCAGCACAGCTACCTCGGTGACGGGCGAGCCGGTAACGAAGTCAACTCCGGAATGTCTTAAAGTCTTCTCCAGAGCGCTGGCCAGGTTTCGCGGATCGACGCTGCTCTCAGGCAGGAAGTAGGCGCGTCCGCGCCGACTGACGAGCGGCTCGATTCGTGCGAGCTCATCGTCCGCCAGGGCGCGGGCCGCCTCACAGCTCGGCGATTCGTGCTCTTTCAGAAAGGCGATGGTGCCGGCATTGCGCAGGTCCGGCGATTCGAACGATTCATCGCGCAATTCGCGGACGAACTCCAGATACATTCGTGCACTCGCGGCAATGAGCGAAGCCAGTGCGGGCGGGTTGTGCGCATCGCAATGCGCGATCATGCCTCCCGCGGCATGGGTCGCTTCGCGCGCCGGTTCGCTCTTTTCGACGATCACTACGCTGGCGCCGTCACGCCGCAAACGCCACCCCAGCGAGAGTCCGATGACACCTCCTCCGATGATCACAACGTCCCAAGTCTTCACGATTCGATTGTAGTGGAGGAGGTGGGCCCAGGCGGACAGGTAGTAGTCTGGCGAGCACGGGTAGTGCGGTGCTTCAGCGCCGTTACGAAACCCACTGCTGATCAGCTACGGTGGGACAACATGCGCCACCCGCAGCGCGGCGGCAGAGTTTAGCCCAGCGCTTGCCGGGATCCCCGAGCCACGCCGCTTCTGCGTGGATTGGGGTGGTTGAGCGCTGGGAGACAGCAAGTGGGAAATCCCGAGTCCGCTTTAGCGGACGGCAGGAGTTTCGGAACAGCCTCTTCAGCGCCGCGTTCGGCGTGTACAGACAGACCGCTTGGGCCGCTGCGGTCATTGAAATGACCGCAGCGGCCCAAGCCTTATAGTTTTGGTGCGATCTTGGACGCCAGCCTGAAGGCTGGCTCTACCCGCTCAATGGTGAGTCTGAAACTGTACTTGCCAATTTAGTAATCGCCTTGCTGTCAAAGGGGTCACTCACTCGTCTATAACATGCTCATTGACAGGGGATTCTCACTCCCCGAGAATTGGGCCTAGCAGGAAAGGATTTATTGATGCAGTTTGACAGTGTGACTAATCCTCCCGAAGTAAGCCACGTTCCACCCCCATCGCGCCGGGGCGAAATCCTCAAGTACGTCCTAATCGCTATTGGCGTCATTTACATCATTGCGTCTCTGTACCTGATCTACGACTTGAGGACGCGTTTGGCCGCAATGACACAAAGGCAGCAAACCCTGGAGACTGCCCAGGTCGAACTCGGAAACCGCATTCACACGACATCCTCCGAATTCAGACAGGCCCTGAGCTCCGAAGTCGGCATGACGAAGCAAGAGATGGCCCGTCGTGCCGCCGAGTTGGATCGCCAGCAGAAGGCTGCAGCCGCCAAGCTGAGCGCGGCGCAGAGCCAGCAGGGACAACAAATTGCGGCAGTCAGTGGCGAAGTTACTGGAGTTAAGACGGAAGTCGGCGCCGCCAAAACCGATATCCAGAAGACACAGACCGACTTGGCCGCCACAAATGCCAAGTTGGAGCGCGCCATTGGCGACCTCGGGGTGCAAAGTGGACTCATCGCGCACACCGCGTCGGAGCTGGAAATTCTGAAGCGCAAGGGAGACCGTAACTACTACGATTTCACGCTCCAAAAGGGAGCCCGCACTCCGGTTTCGACCATCAGCCTGCAATTGAAGAAGGTGGATCCCAAGAAGAGCAAGTTCACACTTAACGTGATCGCCGACGATCGTACGATCGAGAAGAAAGATCGCACGCTTGGAGAGCCGCTACAGTTCTACACCGGGCGGGACAAGATGCTGTATGAAGTTGTGGTGTTCACCGCTGCCAAGAACACCATCACCGGGTATCTGGCTACTCCCAAAACGGCACCGACTCCGGTGACGCCATAGAAATTAGAGTGCAAGAGGCAGGGGGCGCCGCGTTCCTTAAGGTTGGCTTCAGCTTCGAGATCATTAAGTAGTGTCGCTGACTTGATCGCCGCATCGAATGAATAGACCGCCCGAAACACCGCGCCATGCTTCGGGTTTAAGTCAATGCCAGGCGGGTCAGGTCTCCCGCATTGTGATCTGTGGAAGGTTCGCATCTGGCAAGAACAGAAACAGGGGCCGGGAGCGAGAGGAGTTCAAAATGAAATCACGGTGGCGGTTTGGATGGATTCTCGCGACGCTGCTGGTGGTTGGGATCTCAGCGGGCTTGCTGCTGGCGCAGGACCAGGAGAATGCTCAGCTGCCGGCTAACCCCTCGGTGCAGGACAATACTCCGGACAACAGCGCACCTGGGCCGGATAGTGCTCCCGCGCCACACAATGCTCCCGGGCCGGCGGCGGGGCAGCAGCAAGATCCTCCGGGCCGAGTGGCGCGCGTGCAATACATGTCCGGTGAAGTTTCCATGCAGCCCGGCGGCGTGAACGACTGGGTCGCGGCCAGCATGAATCGGCCACTCACAACGGCTGACCGCGTCTGGACAGACAAGAATTCGCGGGCCGAATTGAACGTGGGCGACGGCTTCATCCGCATGAATTCAGAGACCAGCCTGACGCTTACGAATGTGAGCGACAACACAGTGCAACTCGAACTCGACCAGGGCACCCTGCAGATCACGGTTCGGCACCTCGAGAAGGGCGAGATTTACGAAATTGACACTCCGAATTACGCCTTCACGGTGATGAAGACGGGTGTGTACCGCTTCGATGTTTATCCCAACGACGACCAGAGCTGGGTAACCGTCCGCAGCGGATACGGCGAGGCAACCGGCAAGGGACCGGCGGTGCGGGTCAATTCGGGTCAGCAGATCCGCTTCCGCGGCGATCAATCCCTGCAACACACGGCCGAGGCTGCGCCTGCGCGGGATGGTTTTGAGGATTGGGCACAGGTGCGCGACAAACGGCTCGATGATTCGATCTCCGCGCGCTACGTCTCCCCGGGCGTAATTGGCTATCAGGACCTCGACGCCTATGGCGTCTGGCAGACCTCGCCCGCGTATGGCTCGGTCTGGGTACCGAATTCAGTGCCGGCGGGCTGGGCCCCCTACCGTTACGGCCACTGGGTGTGGATTGCGCCTTGGGGATGGACTTGGGTGGATGATGCTCCCTGGGGATTTGCGCCTTTCCACTACGGACGCTGGGTCGCTTGGAACGGCGGTTGGGGCTGGGCTCCCGGACCGATCGGATACTGGAATCCCTATTACGCTCCGGCCCTGGTGGGCTGGATTGGCGGCCCGGGCTTCGGCATTGGTTTCGGATTCGGATGGGGTGGTGGCTGGGGCATAGGCGTTGGCTTTGGCTGGTTCCCGTTGGGTTGGGGTGCGCCCTACTATCCGCGTTACTGCGGATGGGGACTTGGCGGCTGGTATCGCGGTGGAGGCTGGGTGAGTGCTGGATATCTGCATAACGTCAACGTTACGAACACGCACATCACCAACATCAACAACATTACGAATAACTACTACCACAACAATTTTGCGGGAACCGGAGCAAATCGCAACATACCGGGCGCGGTGACGGCGGCTCCTAAGTCTGCGTTCACGTCTGGTGCCGCGATCAACCGGGTAGGCACGGTTGTGCCCAAGTCAGAACTCGGTAAAGGACAACTCGTCAGCACGGCGAATGTCTCCCCAACCAGGGAATCCGTGCTTGGAGGGCACACCCTACTTACGCGTGGCGTACCGCCAGCTTCGGCGACCAACCGCAGTGTGGTTACCCGCGCGACCCCTCCGGCGGGCCCAACTCGCTTCAACGCAAATCAGTCCGCTATGGCGAGGACGAACAGCGCTCCAGCAACGCACGGCAATATGAACACTGCGCACACACCTGCTGCAGCGCCGAGCGTGAATCAGGGAAATATAGCGCACAACGTGCCGCGCCCGCCGTCGGCCGGCGGAACGGCCAATAATGCCAATAATCAGGTTGCACGGGCCAACGCGCCGTCGAATCCGGCGGCGCACAATGTGCCGCGGCCTCCCGTCAGCAACGACAGCTTCGCGCGTAGCAACGCCAACAGCAACAGCGCGACCAATCACGCGACAATGAACGGCAGTCCGCAGGGCACTACAGGCAGCTCAACGGTGCATAACTCGCAGGTGCCGCGGCCATCCGCTAATTACGCCTATCACGCGCCCAGCAGCGGGACCCAGCAGTCGGCTCCATCGCATCAATCATCGCCAGCGCAGCACGCAGCCCCGCAAGGCAGCTCGCATGGTGGTTCGCAAGGCAACTCGAATGGCAGTTCGCACGGCAATTCGGGCCAAGCGTCTCTATCCTCTGGGTCGGCGCCAAGGCCGCCTGCTGGTTACAGCTATCACGCGAAGCCAGCGTACTCGGCTTCGTCGTCGTATGCTGCGGGCCGGATGGGCACGGCCTCTTACGCTGGAAGCAGGGAAAGTTCGTCTCCGTATAATCCATCCGCGTCCAACCGGAGCTACGGATCGAGTCCAACCTACATGAGTCGCAACTATGGTTCTGCGGGATCGTACTCCGCGCCGCATTATTTAGCCCCGCACTACTCCGGTGGTGGCGGCGGCGGTGGCTACCACGGCGGAGGAGGTGGCGGGCACTCTAGTGGCGGAGGCGGTGGCGGCCACTCTGGTGGCGGAGGCGGTGGACATCGTTAACGCACTTTGAGCAGTGATCGCAGCATGGGCGGCCTGCAAAGGTCGCCCGTTTTTTGTCTGGATGGCGTAATCTCTGTGCTACACGATGCATTTGCCTGTGACGACTGAACATGAAGCAACCAGCTCAGCAGCTTATAATCAAAATGTGAATCGTTCGACTGTAAAGACGGTCAAGAAGGTCGCCGAGGCCAATTTCCCCACCCGATGGGGACAGTTCCGGATTTATGGCTTTGAAGGCGATTTCGAGAACTTGCTCGACAGCGTCTCTCCCGAAGAGGCAGACCGCCTGGCGCGCGAGGGCAAGGCTGAGCGCCGCAAAGAAGGCGCCGTCGCCCTGGTGATGGGCGACATTCATTCCGCGCCGCCGCTGGTCCGCATTCATTCGCAATGTCTCACCGGCGACGTCTTCCATTCCATGCGCTGCGACTGCCGTCAGCAGCTTGAGCTGGCGCTTTCCATGATTACCGCCGCTGGCGCTGGCATCCTGATTTACGAGCAGCAGGAAGGGCGCGGCATAGGCCTGATGGCCAAACTGCAAGCTTATGAGTTGCAGGACAAAGGTCTCGACACCGTCGAGGCCAATGAAGAACTCGGCTATGACAACGATTATCGCCAGTACAAGCTACCGGCGGAGATCTTGCGGCAACTCGGGGTGAAGCAAGTTCGACTGATCTCGAACAATCCTGAGAAAGTCGCTGCCGTCGAAGATGCGGGAATCAAAGTCGTGGAGCGCGTGCCCGCCGATGTCGAGCCCTACGAGCACTCCGAAAACTACCTGCGTACCAAGAAAGAAAAAATGGGGCACTTGTTCACGACGTGGTAGGGAAGAGCGGTTCAGGCGGGCTACCCCGCCAGGAAGCGGGCGTTGCAGATTAGGACGCGTCTTTCAATCTACATCTGCTACACTTTCCCGCAACGGATATGGACAAATCTGGCCGCTTTACAGTTCCCTGGAAGACGGTCATCCATAACTTCTTCCAGAGAGAATTACTCTCTATTCTGTTTTGGTCCTCACTGGGAGCTATCACGGCGGCCCTTGTTCGCGCTCTAATCTCCGACCATTCCTTCGATACATTTCTCATCACAACATACCTACCGCCCCCTAAGCGATTTGACGAGCCAGCGCGCTATATTCCCTATCTCCTTACCGGAGCCGCGGCGGTTGTCGTCATCGTGCTGATACGGGGCTGGCGGATCATCAGACGAGGCGTCAAATCATGGCTCTTTGGCGTCACCAGCGGCCTGAAATTTATTTCATTTATTTCCACCGTCATACTGCTTAATCTGACCCGCTACAGCATTCAGCGGCGGTTGGCGGCAAATTTGGCCATACTGGCAGTCGCCTTTCTTCTTGCCTGCATATTGCGCTATCTGGCTATGGTCCGGAGCGGTCAGACACCTGCCGAATCTGAGGTGCGCGTCCCAATTGAGAGAAGAGCACAGGTAGCGGAATGGAAGCGTCGGACGATCCCATCACAACATGGGAGGAAGACACTCTGGGAAGGGCCCCACTCATCGATAGACTGTCGATAACGGTACTCATAGCAAAGTCTCCTGTAGTTGCACTCTTTGGCGACTTCGGGTCGGGAAAGACCTCTATCCTGAATCTCTTGCGTGGACACCTGAAGCGTAAGGCAGTGGTCGTGTCTTTTAGCACATGGCTGCCCGGCTCCGAAGAAACACTGACGTCGTACCTCATGGCCGACATTGCAAACGAATGCCAGAAGGAGTACATGGTTCCGGGCTTGCGACAAAGTGCAACTCGTCTTGCAAATGCGCTGGCGCAGAGCGTTCCATTCTTGAAGGGCTTTTCCGAGCTACTTCCGACAACGACGCAAAGAGACGACATCGAGAACCTGCGTGCTGCACTTCGCCGTCTTCCCAAACGCGTGGTTGTTCTTCTGGACGAGCTGGATCGCATGGAAGCCGGTGAACTGCGTACATTGCTGAAAGTCATCAGAGGAATATCGGAGCTTTCAAATCTTAGTTTCATTTGCGCGGCGGAGCGCGAAACGCTCGTCCGAACCATCTCAGGAGGCATGAACGACAAGAGCGATTTGTATTTCGAGAAGTTTTTCCCTGTCGCCATTCCAATTCCAAATATCGGAGACAATGAGCTTCAGAATGCTGGTACCGAAAGACTTGTCAGAGTATTCGACTACAGACGGTGGTTTGAGACAGAGGCCGAAAGAGAGTCATTCCGCAAGAAAATCGGCGATGTATGGACTGATCGAATCCGGCCGTTTTGCCGTACTCTTCGGGCCATCGGGCTGCTCGCCAACGATGTGGATGTAGCCGCTGCTCCAATGCGCCGGGAACTTGACCCAATCGACCTGGTGCTGGGGGAAGCGCTGAGGCGATTCAAGCCGTCCATATACGAAATCGTTGCGCGCAATTCGGTCGTCCTGACCGGCGGCGATAGCTGGATAAGGGGCGGCTCCTATCGCTCTGACGAAGAGAAGAGAACGCTTGGCAACCGGCTGATGAGCGATTTGAAAGCCGTTACCAATAATGAGGCGGAGCTGGAGTATGTAAAAGGCATCCTGAACGAGATGTTTCCAAAATTCGCGGAAATCGACGGACGACAATCATGGATCTTGGGCAGGCAGAGAACGAAGCGGGACAACGATGATAAGCGCATCTGCAAGCCTGACATGTTCCCCGCTTATTTTCGGTATGAGCTTCCGGCTGGCGTCTACAGCTCAGTTGATTTTGCAGCATTCGTCCGGCGCTTCGCAGAGCTCCCCGACGATGGGCAGCGCCGCGCGCTCTTCACCGAGGAATTGCGCTCCATGGAGAAGGGCTCTGTAAAACGGGACGATTTTCTGAAGAAGGTGTCCGATGAGGTTGAGACAGCGGAGCTTTTTCTGGCCCGCGCCTGGACGCTTGCCGCAATTGTCACCGCTAATGAAGTCGTTTACGAGGGGCTTTTCTTCTCGCTGAGCGAAGCTGGCCATGTTCTGCGGATGGTGCTTCGCTTTGCGCTGCGCCTCCCACAGGGAGAACGGATTGCCTTCCTGTCGGAATGCATAGATAAGGCCGCTGACGACACCATGGCGTTTCGCATACTTTCGACCCTGACAGATCCCGAAAGCGATGGGTATGTTAGCGTCTCCTTTGGACAGTTATACCCCGCTTTTATCCAGCGAATGAGGAGGCGCTACGGCAGAAATGTCGACGCCGCCAGGGTGGACCTGAGCACATCCGACGCGCCGTCATTCAATCTGTGGGGTATGCGCAACCTATCTAAGTATGAGGTACAGCCCGATCCTGAGGACCGCGAGATTCAGCACGATTTCTGGAAGCGATATATAGGCCACAACAAGGGGCGTTTAATTCGCATATTCAATGAGATATTGATGCCGTCCGGCATTTACCAGACAGATCCCGAGCCGTTCGTCGAACACAAGATGAGCGTCGAATTAATCAGAAAGCTGTTTTCTGAGTTGCCTGACGATTTCGACCGGGATGAAATACCGCTTAAATACATCAATCGATTGGCACGATTTCTAAGGGGCGATTTCAAAAACGGCATAAGCATCGAACAGGTTGACGATGCTGGAGTGCTTCCCGAAGAGAATGCCGTTCAACAGTAACTCGTGCTTTCCGACGCCTGGTGCCCATCGCCAGGGTGCCCCATCCAAGCCGGTTTTGCTTGGTGGGGATTTCGTCTTTCGGATCCCATTATCGCTTGGCGATGAAAACATCCGCCGGGAGCTTGAACCGGGCGCGTAATTTTCGTACCTGCTCAAGGTTCAACTTGCGTTGTCCGGCGAGGAACATGGAAACCGCGCTCTCTGATCCGAATTGGGGAATCAGATCGCGCTGCTTAAGGCCCTGCTGTTCCATGAGGAACCGCACCAGCGAGACCGGATCGGCGGCAGGAACCGGGTAATGCTTCTGTTCGTAGCGTTCCACCAGCAGCGTCAGTAGTTCGATTGCCTCGCTTTCGGAGGCTGAGGGCTTTTCCAAAGCCGTCAGTTGGAAGAGTGCAGCCGTATATGCTTCCAGCTCCTCGTCATTGTGTATAACGCGAGGAGCGCCGTGCGCGATCATTTTCGCAGGGTTGGCAAGGACTGTGCTCATTTGCTACCGAACCTCTTATCCCAGTTACGGCGATTGTCATATTCGTGGATTCATCCAAAACCAGCAGTGAAGAAAAACGACGCGTTCTCTCTATTGCGCCCCCGACATCTCCATGAACTTTACCTCGTCGCCCTTCATTTTCTTCAGCCCATCCACAGGTAGGTACACCATGTGTCCGGCATCATAGGTTGCGAAGGAAATATTCTGCCGATATTTCGGGCCGATATCCAAATGATCGATAGTGTAATCGGCAGCGGCGTATGGAGTAGCAAGGTCGTAATAGCCTTCCATCACGAATACCTTTAAGTAAGGATTCTTCACTATGGCTTGACGTAGCGCGGTAGCAGTGTCTGGAAAGCCTTGAATGCTCGATCCCCAATCCCACTTCTCAAATCCCGCCTGCGCCGCGGAAACGTAGTACGGCATGTCCGTCTTATAACCCAGTTCAGTCCGTACATAGTCATTGAACACCGAGGTGAAGGGCGGCATGGTGGCCGATCCCGTCGGGTCATACCAGGGGGTATCCAGCAAACCATTGGGATCGGGACCGGTGTAACGCCCATCCAGGCGGCCCACGCGCACCTTCTGGTCGATCAGCAGGTAATGGGTGAACTTGCGCACGTCAATCCGCAGATTGGCCTGATCGATCACATCAGGCGTCAGTCCTGTATAGCGAGCTAGCTGGTTGACTACCTTCTGCCGCTCTTCAGGCGTCAGTGCATCTCCCTTGTCGAGCGCCTGGGCATAATCGGTCGATGCCCAGCGTTGCGATTCCTCGCGTGCCTTGTTTATGTCCTGCGCAAGGTCGGGCGCAAGCTTGTGATGATATCCCGCGATCATGGTGAACGAAGGGATGAGGAAAACATAAGCCTGGTCATTGGTCTTGTTGCTGATCAGAGTCTCGAAATTCAGCACCATCGAAAGCAGAGTAATGCCGTTGAAAGAGATGCCCTTGTCGGCCAAATATCCCGCAATTCCGGCCGACCGCGTGGTGCCATAGCTTTCACCGAAGAGGTAGAGCGGCGAACTCCAGCGTTCATATCGCGTGATGTAGAGACGAATAAATTCGCTGAATGCTTCAATGTCGCCCTTAACTCCCCAGAACTTCTTGAATAGTTCGGCATCGCCCGCCCGGCTGAAGCCCGTTCCAATCGCGTCCACCAGCACCAGGTCGCTCTTGTCCAGCAGGGTGTAAGGATTGTCTTCCAGGCGGTAGGGCGCGGGCGGCATGAAGCCGTCAGGTTGTAGGACCACCCGCTTGGGGCCGAGCGCTCCCATGTGCAACCAAATCGACGACGAACCGGGGCCGCCGTTGAAGGCGAAAGTCAAGGGACGCCTGCTGGCCACCTGCCCATCCAGGGTGTAGGCGACGAAAAACATCTCCGCCTCGATTTTGCCGTCATCGCGCTTAATTGGTAGGCGCCCGGCAGTGGCGGTGTAGTGCAGTAGCTTTCCATTCACCGTGATCTGGTGATGAGTCACCACCGGCGCCACTTCGGTCATGTCAAAGTGTTCTTCTTTTTCTTTCGACTTGTCGGAAGATTCCTTGGCCGGCTCCGGCTTTGGTTCCTCTGTCGCCGTGGCTTCCGGTGATCTTTCAGGGGTTGGTTGCGGCTTCTTGGGTGGCGCGTTCGTCTTGGTTTGCGATTCCGCCGTGGGCTGACTCTGCGACGAGTCGGGCTGTTGCGCGAAAGCTGGAATCAGCAGCACCGATAACAACGACAGCTTCAAGAGAAGACAACGCATTTGAGCTCCTGGAAAATATCGGATTGCGACATTCTAAAGGATTGCTGGTGTCGCGGCATTCTTAGTGTGTGAACCCCTTTTTTCTTTCAAATCGCACAATCTTTTTCCTGTTCGTCATCCCCAAGAGTTGTCATCACGAACAGCCTGACCGGGGTCCCCAACGAGCGCCTTTTTTTCGCTTGTAGGGGTGAAGTTTAGGCCGTGAGGGATCTGCTGTTTCCCCCAAGGCATCGCTGCCGGCGCAAACAAAGCAGATTCCTCGCTTCGCTCGTAATGACAAGTCCCGAGGTGAACATTGCTAGCTGCGACGCTTCAACAATTCTTTCATCGCCTTGCGATTCTTGACCGGCAGATTCTTCACCGCGGCCCTCGCCAACGCGACGTAAACCGCGCGTGCCTCCGGAACCACCTTCAATTGCTCCAAGTGACGGCGAACCGTCGCAACGTCACCACGCGCCAGAGGACCGCTGAAAGCAGAAGCAGCGTCATGCTGCAGGTAATTGCGCAGCGTCTGCGACAGCAGTGGAACCATCATGGTCTTGATGTCGTCAGGCTTGATCCCAGCGGCCTTCGCCACGCACTCCAGCGAAGCCATCAGGGCGATCACCATCGGCGAAGCAAAACTGCCAAAAACGTGATACAGCACCTTATTGCGTTTGTTGATCGCATGCGTTGTACCGCCCAAGTCCTCCACAATGCGTTTAGCCATGCGAGTGGCGGCCGCATCTCCCTCAACAGCGAATGCCACCCCCAACATCTGCGGCGCTGGCCCTCGCACAAAGGTCATGCCAGGATGCACTGAGGCCACCTTCGCTCCTCGCTCGCGCAGCGGGGCCAGATCGTCGCTGGTCAGGGCGCCGCTGGAGTGGAAGACGATCTTCCCTTGCCAATCCTGGGTTCCTGCAAGTCGCCGGGCAGTTGCGGCAATCGCGTCGTCGGGCACCGTGATCCAAACTAGATCACTGTCCAACGGCTCCTTGCCCAACGTGACCAGTCGCCCTTTCACTCTTCGCGCCAAGCCCGTGGTCTGGCGGCTAGCAATGCTCTTGGCGCGAGCGGCAATGAACGTCACCACGTAGCCTGCGGATGGCAAAGTCAACGCCAGCGCCGTCCCTAGATTTCCAGGACCAACGATGCTGACCGTCACGGGTCGAGAGTGAGATTGTTTGGGCACGGCGGGCAGAATAGCAGATTTCGCATGGCCTAGCGCGGCCGTTATGGAAACGCGCGACCACTGCCTTATAGTGGTGAGACTATGCCGTCAATAAAGCACGTGGCTATAAAGCGAGAAAGCAGCCGCAAATCGAAAAAGCCATCCCGCAAGACGAAGAAGGCCGAGGTCCTCTCATCGAAAACCGTCTTCAAAGGACCCGCCTTCAGCGTGAGCTTGGACTGCGTGCGCGAGCCCAGCGGAATCGTTGCGCGCCGTGATGTGGTACGGCATTCCGGCTCAGCCGTAATTCTCGCGGTCGACGAGAGCGGCCCCGAGCCGCGTATTCTGCTGGAGCGCCAATACCGCTATGCGGCGGATGATTATCTTTGGGAGTTGCCGGCAGGCCGCGTTGATCCCGGGGAAAAGACCCTGGCGGGCGCCATGCGCGAATTACTCGAGGAGACTGGATATCGCGCAGCCCACTGGAAGCAAGCTCTGTTTTTCTACCCTAGCCCCGGCTTTTTGGACGAGACCATGACGGTGTACCTCGCACGCGGGCTGACGGCCGGCAAGGCGCAGCCTGAGGACGACGAATCCATCGAGTGCCGCTTTACGCCTTTGTCGCAGGCATTGCAGATGGTCCGCTCGGGCGAAATTTGCGACGGTAAGACCATCTCTTCCATTTTGTGGCTGGCCGAGAGTCTTCACCGCGGGGAATTCGTGGACTAAGCTACGCAACATAGCACCATTCGGGTTCTAACGCTGGCTGCGAGACGAACTCCGATGCTCAAAAGCCGCTCGAAATGCGGGCGCGATCTATATACTCTCTTGACAACACCACCAAAAGGTAGCAAACTTAAAGCACGCAGTTCAACAGGCCAATCCAACTGGCCAGATGTGATCTAGGAAGACCTCCTCCATCGACTTTGGCTTCTAGGCGCAACCTGATTGACGCAATTCTAGACCGGCATCCTCGGGGTGGGGATGCTGTTGGGCTCTGCCCGGAGGAAGAAGAAAGTGAGACTGAAAGGAACCGTAAAGTGGTTCAATAACGCAAAAGGCTTTGGCTTTATTGGCCGTGAGGATGGTAATGCGGATGTGTTCGTGCACTACACCGCGATCAATAATGATGGCTATAAGAGCTTGCAGGAGGGTGACCAAGTCGAGTTCGAGATCGTCGATGGTCAGAAAGGCCCTCAAGCGGGCAACGTGACGAGGCTCCAATAACGTCTTCGCCCTGTTTTCCAGGAAGCCCAGCCCGCCGTGGCTGGGCTTTTTGTTGGTGCGCCCGGCAGGGCGCACTCACTTGGAGGTGAAAGTCCTCTACACGCCCGGCAAGGGGAAGTGTTAGCCGAACGGCAAGGGTGTCCATCGCGAGGTGGAATCCGGAGGAAGCTGTAGGCAAAACGCTGGCCTGACGAACAGGAAGCGGATCGAGGCGGCGCAGCGGGGTGAGCAGGCCAATCTCTGTGAAGCCCAGTTCTTGCACGGAAGGCTGCGACGTAGATCCGACAGGCATAAGCGGGAAGGTGAGTGCGGCATACCCGGGGAGATCTGACGGTCTGCCTTGTGCTACCGAGGCCGAGAGGCGTCGGGAGGGGCCGTCAGAAGTCAGCCGAGGCCATAGTAGCTGCCGGCAGGGGGCGAAGGGCCGAACCTGAAACACGGGAGTAGGACAGTCGATTTCGATGCGAGCCGATAAAACAGAAGCGCGCGCAAGCGCGGCCAGCGCAGGCGAAGGCGGGCGGAACCTGCCGGGATCGGGCGCGGGTGTGGAGACTCGTTCGGCGGCGGCTGGGCAAACGAAACCGGAAGCGCTGCGGCTGATGGAAGCCGTAGTGGAACGCGGCAACATGCTGTGTGCCTATGAGCGCGTGGTGGCGAACCAAGGCGCGCCGGGCGTCGATGGACGAACGGTGGCCGAGTTGAAGCCATGGCTGCAGGCGCACTGGAGGAAGATAAGACAGGCGCTGTTGGCGGGCGAGTACATGCCGGCGGCGGTGCGCCAGGTGGAGATACCGAAGCCGCAGGGCGGGGTACGCACTCTGGGCATTCCGACGGTGGTGGACCGGCTGCTCCAACAAGCGCTGCATCAGGTACTGCAACCGCTGTTCGAGCCCGAGTTTTCCGAGTCGAGCTACGGCTTTCGTCCTGGACGCAACGCGCACCAAGCCGTGCAAGCGGCGGGGAGCTACGTGGCGGAAGGGAAGCGCTGGGTCGTGGACTTGGACTTGGAGAAGTTCTTCGATCGAGTGAACCACGACGTGCTGATGGCACGGGTGGGGCGCCGGGTGAAGGACAAGCGGGTGTTGAAGCTGGTGCGGCGCTATCTGCAAGCGGGACTGATGGAAGGCGGGGTGGCGAGTGCGCGAACGGAGGGGACGCCGCAAGGCGGGCCGCTCACGCCCCGTACACAAAAGGTAATTTTGCCCGTTGGACGAGTGCGAGCCGCCGTTTTGAGGCGGCCTCGAAGGGATCGGGATGCTGTGCCGAATGGTGATGGTGTCTTCCCCTACCAGAACGTCTTTAACCAAGAGCCGTACGATTCGCTGGCGCTCAGTGACACTAAGCGTTTCAGCGGCACTGCGCAAGCGAGCAAGGAATGCTGTGAGGGTCTCTGCCAGGCGCAGGAGTGCAGCCCGATCGCCGGTCTGGTCGGCGATCGCCTGGAGCTCAGCCTGGAACGCCTGTTGGCGCTGACGCAGCAGAGGCATGCGCTCGCGCAACTGCTCGATTGACAAGAGTCCTTCTTGATAGGCGTTGAGCAGTCGGTCGATACCTTTGCCAACGTGGGTCAACTCCCTCTGCAGACTCTGCTCACGCTTCCTGCTTGGATCGGAGGAGCGCGCTGCTGCCAGCCGACGATCAAGTTCCTGCTCTATCAGAGCTGGCTCTTCCAGCAAGCGGATCACCTCGGCCCAGACGATCTGGTCCAGGAGCTCTTGGCGGATCAAGCGGCGGTTGTCGCAAACCGGACCGCCCAATTTTCGCCAGCTATCGGAGCCAATGCACTTGTAGTAGTGAAGCTTGCGTACACTCGTTTGCGTCGATGTGCGCGAGAAGGCATAGCCACACTTCGCACAGCTGACCAGCCCCTGCACAACACTTGGCGCGACGGTGCGCCGGCGCGAGCGTATCTTGTTCTCCCGGAGAAGCTCTTGAGCGCGAGCGAAGCTCTCTTCGCTTACCAGAGCCGGCACGGGAATCTCGATCCACTCTTCGCGCGGGCGTTCGTGGCCTGCCGTGGTGCTGGGCGTAGTCACACCCCGCCGACGCTGAGGGCGCATAATGCGCGTCCCTGCAGAAGCGCGTGTCTTGCCGAAACAGGCGAAGCCGCGATAGGCGGGGTTGCGCAACACACCCCAGACGACCGACCGCTCCCAGCGACCGCTCTTGCGAGCCGGTATGCTTTCAGCGTTGAGCCGACGGGCGATCTCGCCAATGCTTAGCCCCTCCACGGTGTACATCTCATACACTCGTCGCACCACGTTGGCCTCGGCTCCATCGACGAGGTACGCGGCGGGCGCCTCGTCAGTCTTGCGGATATAACGGTAGCCATACGGGGCGTTGCTCATCACGCTGATCTCGCCTGAGTGTGCGCGGTGTCGCTTGCCGCGGCGCGATCGCTCCAGGATCTGCGCCCGCTCATATTCTGCCATCATGCCCTGGAACTGCACCAGGAGTTGATCTTCCGCGCTGTCGCCTTGCGGTGCCTTCACAAACACCGTTTCGACTCCGTGGCGGGCGAGCTCTTCGATCAGCAGAATCTGGTAGGCGTACTTCCGGCTCAAGCGATCCGGCGCGTAGGCGAGCACAACCTGGATCTGTCCCTCAGCGGCGAGGTCGCGCACGCGCTCCAAGCCCGGCCTCTCCAAAGTCGCTCCGCTATAGCCTTCATCTTCGAAGACCCACTCTGCTGGTACCTCCAGATCGTGGCTGCTGGCAAACTCGATCAGCGATGCCGTCTGGCTGGCAATCGTGTTCTCCTCGCGCTGCTGCTCGGACGAGACCCGTGCGTAAATCGCCGCTATCCTTATCATCGAACTCCTTTACGCGCATGCCGACGGCGCGCTCCCGACAGGGCACCAAAATATCGTAGACCTGGGCGAGCTCCGGCGCGAGCAGGCGATCAAACGAATAGGAAACGTGGATTTGAAATGAGTCGCTTTTTCGACGCGGCTCAGCCATGCCTTTTCAGAGTGCGTAGAAACGCATTCAACGCTGCGGTCACAATCGCTCCAATAGTCAAACCGTTGCGTCTCGCGTACTTCCGGAGCAGTTCCGCCGTGCGCGGCGGAAGCTTCAACGTGACCGGCACCGTGGTCTCGGGAACCTCTACGGCTCGATTGAGCTGCGAGGCTTCCTCCAGGTAGCGATAGGCTTGACGCTCTGACAACTCGAACTCGCGTGACAACCGCCGCACTGCTTCGGGAAGCGCAACTTGACGCTGGAGCAGACCACGAGCGGCGTTCAGCTGCTGAGCCTTTTCCGCCTTGGTCGAACGCGTCATCTGCCATAAATATATTACCTCTTAAGACGGAGATCAAGCACAGGGTATCTGGTTCGCCATCCCGTAACGGTTCGTTCAAACTGGAAATTGCCTTTTGTGTACGGGGCGTGCTGTCGCCGCTGCTGTCCAACATCTTGCTGACCGATCTGGACCGGGAGCTAGAGAAGCGCGGGCATCGCTTCTGCCGCTATGCCGATGACTGCAACATTTATGTCGGAAGCCAGCGGAGCGGAGAGCGGGTGATGGCAGCGATCACGGTGTTTCTGCAGCGGCGACTGAAGTTGAAAGTCAATGCGGCCAAGAGTGCCGTGGCGCGACCGTGGCAGCGGAAGTTTCTGGGCTACGGCATGACGTGGCACCGGCGACCGAAGCGGAAGATCGCGGAGCCAAGTCGCCAGCGGTTTGCGGAGAAAGTGCGCAAGGCGCTGCGGGCAGGACGAGGGCAAAGTCTGCAACGAGTGATCGAAGACCTGAACCCGCTGCTGCGGGGATGGGTGTCCTACTTCCGGCTCACCGAGGTCAAGGGCGGGTTGGAAGATCTCGATGGCTGGATCAGACATAAGCTGCGGACGCTGCTGTGGCGGCAATGGAAACGCAATCACACCCGAGCGCGGAACCTGATGCGGGCTGGGCTGAGTGAGGCGCGGGCGTGGCAGTCGGCCACCAACGGGCATGGTCCGTGGTGGAACGGCGGCGCATCCCACATGAACGCAGCCTATCCGAAGTCTTGGTTCGACCGCATGGGGTTAGTTTCGCTGCTAGATACTCAGCGGCGCTTCTCGTCGGTTTCATGAACCGCCGGATGCGGAACCGCACGTCCGGTGGTGTGGGAGGACGGCGGGAGTAATCCCGCCTCCTACCCGATCTCCCGCAACTTTGTTCGCGCAATACAATTCCAGGGAAGTTACTTGCGCGCCATCTTCAGCATTGCAAGCCGATATCACAATTCGGAGAGCCTTAGAGACAGACGCCTCGGGCATTCTCGAATGCCTGAGAATTGCGTTCGCACCCTATCGCGACCATTACACTCCCGCCGCTTTCACCGATACCGTCTTGGCGCCGGATAGAATCCAGCATCGCCTCGCAGAGATGTGCGTGTTTGTCGCGGTCTCCGCCGACGACCGGATTGTCGGCACGATCGCCTGCGCGGCGATCCAGGCGAGCGAAGGACATCTGCGCGGTATGGCCGTTTTGCCCGAGTGGCATGGCCGCGGCATCGCTGGAAAGTTGTTGCAACGTGCTGAGGCCGAACTGGCTGGCCATGGCTGCTCGCGGGTAACCCTGGATACGACGGAGCCGCTGCATCGTGCCACGCGCTTCTATCAAAAACATGGCTATGTCGTCTCTGGCAGGAGCAGGGATTTTTACGGCATGCCGTTGCACGAATATGTGAAAAAGCTGACCTTCTGATGAAAACCGTGGAGACGCAGCGCGTCTATCCCAGCACCCTGAGGCTATCCCACAAAAGCCGCCTTACGTCCGAACTGTGCGCTACTGCTGGTCTGCGCGGCGAATAGCCTTACAATTAGACCTGCTGATGGCATCTTTCCGGCATCATTCCTCAGCACGCCAGCATCATAATGAATAGTCCCATCAGTAAGGGAAATGGCTGGCGGCAATAGGATTACGGCCATGAGTAATATCCATCGCGTGGCTCGATCGGTGCGCGCATTCTCGCGCGAGCTGTCTCATCCCTGTGCTAAACCGTTAACCGGCGTGCCTGCCAACCGGCCCCGTCCCAAGCTCGGACTGGCGCTGGGCGGTGGGTTCGCTCGGGGGATTCTGCACATCGGAGTGCTCAAGGTGCTGGAAGAGGCCAGGATTCCGGTAGACTTCGTGGCCGGGACCAGCGTAGGAGCGCTGGTTGGTTCTTTCTACTGTGCAGGGATGAGCACCCGCGAAATGGAAGAGGTGGCGCGTATAGCGCGCTTCAATGACTTCGCTCGCTGGACGCTGTCGCGGTACGGTTTTTGCAGCACTGACCGCATCAACCGTTTCTGCGAGCGGGTAATGAAAATCAAAAGCTTCGAAGAGCTGAAAATTCCTTTCGCCGTTATCGCTACTGAAATTCGAACTGGCGAGGCGGTTGTCTTCACCAGGGGTTCGCTGGTCGACGCCATCCGCGCCAGCTGCGCCTACCCGGGAATGTTTCCACCAGTCGAGATCGACGGTCGTTCGTACGTTGACGGTATGCTGGCCTATTCTGTGCCGACGACGCCTTTGCGCCACATGGGCGCGGAGCGCGTGCTGGGTGTGTATTTAAGCGCCCACTGGAGCCAGGAACGCGAGCCCCGTCACCTGTTCGAGGTGATCGGCCAATGTTTCTCCATCGCCCAATCCAAGATGTGTGAAATGTGGAAGAAGGATGCTGACCTGGTGCTTGATCCGGACGTTACCGGCTTCGCCTTCGATTGCTTCGACCGCACTCCAGAGCTGATCGCTCTCGGCGAAGCCTCCATGCGTGCGGCCTTACCGGAATTGAAGACGCTGCTCAACATAGCGGAAGTCGCTGAGGAGACTGCGGAGGTTGATCTCGCCTTCATTCCGGAGCTGCCAGTCGACTCAGCACAGCCTCCGCCGGCCCCGGCAGTCTAGCTGCCTGCTGGCCTGGTCACAATTGGAGTCTTGCCCTGCCGGGACTACACTGGTAGTGGACATTTCCTCAGGACCATTCCTTGTCAAAGCGCTATTACTCTGCCAGAGAATCATTGCAGGCATGCGAGGAATTGCTGGCTACTTTCTCGCCAACCCATGTCTCTCCGCTTGATGAGCTGCTCAAGTTGCTCTACGACCATCGCCGGTACTTCTGGATTGGTATTTACTTCGTGCTCGGTGACAAGGTCGTGCGTCAGGCAATGCAGGGCCCGGTGCCACCGTGCCACGTCTTCGAGTTTGGCAAAGGGAACGTGGGAACCACCGGTCAGAGCGGACTGGCGAAAGTCATTGCCGACGTCACGGCCGACGCAACCTACAGCAGGTGTTTCCTGGAGGTGAAATCGGAGATCGTGGTTCCCATCCGCATCGGCGGACGCACCTTGGGTGTGATTGATGTCGAAAGCGACCGCGCCAATAATTTCGGCAGCGCGGACCGTGTTCTCCTGGAAGATATTGCAGCAATGCTGGCGCGTTTCTTGACCAGCCGTGGCAAGGTGCTGGTGCGGCATGCCCGGGAACGCCAGGACGCGCTGCCACAAGCACGCCACGCGACGGCGGGCTAGGCTCGAGCCCTGGTAGAGCCGCTCAGCGCCACGCTCACGCATGATGTAAGCTGCTATTTCTCGTATCTGTGCTCGCCATACGCTCATTCCAACTTTTTCGAGGAGTATCGATTTGATCCGCTTCTTCGTTGCTGTGCTCGGTTGTGCTCTTTTCTATTCGCCTCTAGCTTTCAGTCAACAGAAATCCCAGACTGCACCGTTCACGCCGCCTGACAAGATATTCGGATACCGTGATCCCGGCCCCGAGCTAAAAGCAGAGAAAGTTTTTCTGGCGGTGCCCGACCCCCAACTAGCGAGGGAGCATCTGCAATTCCTGACCTCCGCGCCCCACGTTGCCGGATCGCCGGAAGACCTGAAGACGGCCGAGTACGTTTTGGACAAGTACAAGGCTGCCGGGCTCGATGCCTACATCCAGCAGTACAAAGTTTGGATGAACTTGCCTCTCGACATCAAGGTGGAGGTGGTTGCACCCAAGGGCGTCACCATGACCGGCCCGCTGGCCGAGCATGTCAGCGACGACCCCTATCAGGACGATCCGCGTATTGTGCCGCCCTTCAATGAGTTCTCGCCCTCGGGCGACGTCACCGCGGACGTGGTGTACGCGAACTATGGTCGTCTTGATGACTTCAAGAAGCTGCAGGAGATGGGCGTCAACGTAAAGGGCAAGATCGTCATCGTCCGCTACGGCGAGAACTTTCGCGGCGTGAAGGCGTTTGTTGCGCAGCAATACGGAGCTGCTGGCGTCATCATCTACTCCGATCCTTGGGATGACGGCTACTTCAAGGGCGACAAATATCCTAAGGGGCCGTGGCGCCCCGATACCGGAGTGCAGCGCGGCTCCATCCAATACCTGTTCCGCTATCCTGGCGATCCCACCACACCAGGAATCGCCTCCGTGCCCGACCTACCCGACAGCAAGCGCATCCCGCCCGAGCGCGCCACCAACATGCCGAAGATTCCAACCACTCCGCTCTCTTATGCCGACGCCACTCCCATCATGGCCAACCTCGGTGGACCGGAGTCGCCGCGTGAGTGGCAAGGGGCTTTGCCGTTTACCTATCACGTTGGCCCCGGTCCGGTGAAGGTGCACATGGCGCTGAAGCAGAACTATCAGTTCGTCACCATCTACGACGTGATCGGTATGGTGCGCGGATCGCAGCTTCCGGACGAGTGGGTGGTTACGGGCAATCATCGCGATGCTTGGGTGTACGGCGCGGTGGACCCAAACAGCGGCAGCGCCGCACAACTGGAAGCCGTGCACGGCGTAGGACAGTTGCTCAAGACTGGATGGCAGCCTAAGCGCACCCTCGTCTTCTGCAGTTGGGATGCGGAAGAGGAAGGCCTAATCGGCTCTACTGAATTTGCCGAGCAGCACGCCAAGGAACTGGGGCGCGCCGTCGCTTACTTCAACATGGATGCCGCCGTTTCCGGGCCCGACTTCAGCGCTTCGTCGGTACCAAGTCTGAAGCAGTACCTGCGCGATGTCGCTAAGTCCGTGCCCAGTCCGAAAGGTGGCAGCGTTTACGACCAGTGGAAGGCCACGGCCGAGAAGAAAGAGCAGGAGCGCGCCAAGCCGCCGGAGCCCGCGCCTTCAGGTACTTCGGACTCTAAACCAGCAACTACGGTCCAGGCCGATGTTCACGTTGGCGATCTCGGCAGCGGTTCCGACTACACCGCCTTCCTACAGCACTTGGGCGTTCCTTCTGCTGATATCGGCTCGCGTGGGCCTTACGGCGTCTATCATTCTGCTTTCGACAACTTCGCCTGGTTCACCAAGTTTGGCGATCCCACGTTCGTCTATGAGCAGGAGATGGCGCGGGTTTATGGATTGGAGGCCCTTCGCATCGCTTCCGCGGACGTTCTGCCTTTCAATTTTCAGAACTATGGCAAAGAGATCGGCGACTACTTAAGAGCCGCCGCGCCGAAAGCAAAGAACGCCTTCGGCGACCAAGCACCATCTTTTGCCGAGGCCTCGAACGCAGCGACGCGCCTGGAGAAGGCCGGGGCCCGCGTGTTGCAATTGCAAAACAGCACGATGGGTGATCCGGGCGGACTGAACCTGATTCTTCGCAACACCGAGCGGGCGTTTCTTATCGATGGTTTGCCTGATCGTCCTTGGTACAAGCATGCGATCTATGCACCAGGCGAGTACACCGGATACGCAGCCGTGGTCATTCCCGGGGTGAATGAAGCCATCGACAAAAAAGACCTGGCGACGACGCAGCAGCAGTTGCAGTTACTGACGGACTCCATCAACCGCGCCGCGGAATTGTTGGAGCGGGCGAAGTGAGGAATCTAGTCTGGAGACGTAAGACCTGAATCCTGTCCTGCCGACCGGGAATCCGTAGAAGTGATGTCAACGACGACCCCTACTCCGCCAAGCCAAGGGAGACTGCCCAAAGTCGGTCAGCGGGCGCCGGAATTTGAGCTGCCGGACTCCACCGGCGTGGTGCGCCGGTTATCGGATCTGGTCGCCAGAGGTCCGCTGGTTCTGCTGTTCTATCGCGGCCATTGGTGACCATTTTGTCTTCGCCAGTTGGCGGAATATCGCGAACACTCCGAAGCTATTTGTGCTGCCGGTGCCAACCTGGTGGCTGTATCTGTGGATGCCCCAGAGAAGTCGGAGGCGGTGCGGCGGCAACTGCGGTTGTCGTTCCCCATCCTCTCCGACGTCGGGCGTCGCGTCGTCCAGGAATGGGCCATTTACAACCCACGCGAGAAAGGAGGCATTGCCAAGCCGGCGGTATTCATCCTGGCATCCGACCGCACGGTGCGGTTCGTCTCGGTAGATGAGGTTAGCGTTCGGGTTCCAGCCGCTGATATTGTGCGTATGCTGAAGGAGCACGACGACACGAAGCCGATACGCCGCCAGCGGCTGATTCCCAATCCAGCCACATTCTTCCGCGCCGCCAGGAACGCGCTCCGCTTTGGCGCACGCCAGCCAAAATCGCAGACATAACGGACGGAAGCCGGTGGGTACCGCCCAAGAGCGAGCATTGGTAGGCAAGAGAGTTGCCGATCGTCCAACCCCCATTTCCTAACCCCTAACCACTAACCACTAACCACTCTCCCCTAATCCCCTGCCCTTCCGCCGATAGCGACTGAATTGATGATCGCCAGCCTTGCGGCAGCTCAGCCAGGTCCAGTGCGTCAAGTTCTCGCGGGTATATCCCGGCCCACCGAAGACAGTAGGGCGTAACAACAGCGGAGTGGTTTGCTCGCTGGCGATGCGGTTTTGCTCCGCGGGAACTATCTGCCCGACTTCGATCGGCGAGACGGTCATGAACTTTTCGTCCACCAGGTCGGCGCGCGCGAGACTGCCGTAGAGAGTCGGTCCGCCCTCGCATAGAAGGTATTTCACCCCTAGTTCCTGACGCAGCTTGCCGATGGCGCATGGCAAGTCAAAGCTTTCTCCCTGACCGGCCGCGATGATGGCGACATGACGATGCGAGCCTTGCGCGCGTAATCTTTCCGCTCCTGCGGGAGAGGTAAGAATCGCGGCGTCCACCGCGTCGCCATCGAAAACTTTGTGACGCGAAAGATCGAGATCAACCGCACGCGTCACGAAGATGTTCCGCTCGCGCCCCTTACCCTGGCGATCACGCAGCATACGCAGCTTCGCATCGGCTACCTGGAAGACGATGCCCCGGCTCTGCGGACCACGGATGCGCTGTTCCTCAAGCAGGGTGTTCATTCCCATCAACAGTCCGTCGGCGTGGGCGCGCAACAGGTCCATCAGCCAGCGGTCTTCAGACGACTGCGAGATCTCTCCGCCAGAGGCATGCTCCCCCAGAAGCGTGGTGATGCCGTCTAGCGACTGCACGAAGTTGGAGTAGATCCAAGGCCGGTCGGTAGGCGGCGGCGGAAAGCCAAAGTTGCCATAGGGCGCGTATGCGTCGTCCGCAATGAGGCTGGGTTCGGCGTGGTCGAACAGCACTTCGAAGGGGCGGCGTTGACTGGGCTTTTCCATCGCTGCGCTCCAGAGCTGATTTTATCCGACGCTTGAAAATGGATGGCTTCGATGCAGCAAAAGTAACTAACTATCAATCAGAAGTAACTGTAGCGAACCGAGCCCTAGTCATCGCTACGAAGACCGGAACTCCGGTATTCACCTTACATCGGTGTGGCAGACGGTCTCATCAAACTGATCATGAGATGGAGACGGGGTCATCGTCTGAAGCTGGTTGGCGAAGCCGAGGCACCGCCCCGCACTCGTAAAATTTTCGATGAGGTTCGCCACAGTCTCGGACTGCCTGTGGTTCCCATCCTGTATCAGGCCTACGCCGGTTATCCCGATTTTCTGGATGTTCATTGGCAGGCCTTTCGTCCGGCCGTAGAGTCCCGCCAGTTCTTTTTGCTTGGCGCGCGCCTCGCCGCTGAGTCTTACACCAGGGTCCATAATTACTTCGACGTGGACAGCTTGACTTCGAGGGAGTTGCATTCCAATCTAGGGCCTGGGCTTTCGCTGGCTCAGGTGCTTGACTATTACCAATATGTCGATCCGCTGCTGTTGCTGATTGCCAGCGCGCAGATGCAGGCATTCGAGGGGTCTGTAGGTTCTGAGCAGATCGCGCCCGAACCGGCGCAGCATCCCAGCTTCCCCGTGTCGCCTCATTTGCTCGACGCCACCGCGGCTACCCCCATACTGCAGCGCATCTGGAACGAACGCCACCGCGTGATGGAGTTGGCCCTCATCTCGGACGAACATCGCGCGATGGCAAGCTGGCCTGGCTTTTACGATGGGTACTGGCGGGCACTACAGGATTTGATGCGGTCGCCGCTGTTCACCGACTGCCAACATCGTATCGGCGAAAGCGCGTGGGGTCTTGTGCGCGAGCTTCCGGTGAGTATAGAAACCGGACTTCCGCAGTTGCTTGATGCCGGATTGAACGACGAACAAGCGGCCTCGGTGGCGCACATCAATGAGGCTTTGTGCCATGCCTTTAGCGGACTGGTACTCGACATAACCTTCGCACGCGTGGCTTATGAAGGAGGTACGCACCGCGAAGGGCGGACCCATCCGAGATCTGCCGCCGAAGCTGAGCCAAAGGCGTCCCGTTCGCCAACCCAGGCGGCGTAAACGGGACGTGCAAGCGGATCGATCGTTCCCGCAATGGGGTGAAAAGTGAACTGCGTTCATCCAGCGGGCACTTTCTCGCGGTAGACCGCCACATGCACGTTCCATCCCAATGCTTTCACCATGATGTCACGTAACTGCGCGGCTGCGGGCGGTTCCCCATGGACCAGGTAAGTTTGATTCGGTGCACGCTTGAACGTGTGTAGCCACTCCAGCAATTCCGGAGTATCAGCGTGATCGCTAAATTGTTCCAACGCCGCCACCTGCGCGCGAATCGGGACTTGCTGACCGAAGATCTTCACCTCGGGGGCGCCGCTTTTGATGGTGAATCCCCGCGTGTCCGGCGCCTGGAAGCCGATGAACAGCACCAGGTTTTTCGGGTCAGGCAGCCTCTGCATCAAGTGATGCAGAACTCGTCCGCCGGTGACCATGCCGCTCGAGGACACCATGATCGCCGGGTATCTAGACTCGTTGATTTTCTTGGAGTCGTCTTGCGTGACATCGAAATAAAAGTTCGGCCACTCCAACGGGGAGCCGAATTTTTCGATCAGCGCCTTTGTCTCAGGAGTGAACTCCTCGGTGTGCTTCAGGAAGATCTGCACCGCCTTGATGGCCATGGGACTATCGGCATGCACGGGCACGCGCGGCACCTGCCCTGTCTCCATCAGCTCCTTGAGCAGGAACAAGAACTTCTGTGTCCGCTCGACCGCGAACGATGGAACAATCACGCTGCCGCCGCGCTGGAGCGTGGTGCGCACCAGCCTTCCCAGTTCCGGACGCGGATCGGTGTGCGGGTGCTGGCGGTTGCCGTAGGTACTTTCCATCACCAGCAGATCGCAATCTTCGCCCTCGGTCGGACCGGAGTGCACAACTTTGCCCGGTGCGATGTGGTCGTTTCGGACGCGACCAATGTCGCCGCTGAAGAGCAGCTTCGCTGACTTGCCGTTCGCGGTGAGGGCGACCTCGATCATGGCTGAGCCGAGGATATGGGCCGCTCGAACAAAGCGGAACGACAATGCCCCAGTGAGCTGCTTGCTGTTGTCAAAGTTTACGGGGCGGAAGAGCGTCATGCACTGCTGCGCTTCCTCCATGGTGTAGAGCGGCAACGCCGGTACATGCTTGCTGGCCCGCGTTTTGTTGTAGTACGCCGCGTCTTCTTCCTGCAGATGTCCGGAGTCGGGAAGCAGGATGCTACACAGATCGATGGTTGCAGGGGTCGCGTAGATGGGGCCGTGAAAACCTTGCCTCACCAGCCGCGGAATCCATCCTGAATGATCGAGGTGGGCATGTGTCAGGATCACGGCGTCGATCGAGTTCGCCGGCACCGGCAGGTCTTGCCAGTTCCGCTCCCGCCATTCTTTTTGCCCTTGGAACAAGCCGCAATCCACCAGTACCTGCAACCCTCGCGCGCCGTTATTGTCCACATGGATCAGGTACTTCGAGCCGGTAACAACTCCGGCTGCGCCGAGAAACTGGATGTAGCTCACGCCGTCCTCATTCGTGCTGATGCAAGACAATGTCGTCGCTGAGCCGCGACTCAAGATAATAACAGTGTCTCGGCGGTGAGTTGAGCGGTCTTACCGAGTGGCTTTGACCGGCAGCGGCGGAGCCAGCGTTGCGCGACGCATCCACAGCATCCCACCGAAGATCACGAGGCACAAGGCGATCGCCTGGGTCCCCGACATGAATCCCATGAACTCACCACGACCGGGATCGCCGCGGAAGAACTCGATGAAATAGCGAGCGACACCATAGACGATCATGTAGGTGCCGATGATCTCACCTTCGAACTTCTTGCGCCGCAGGAGCCAGACCAGAAACAAACAGTTGGCCAGCTCGACGACCATCTCGTAAAGCTGAGTGGGATGCAGAGGCACGTTGAGCGGGGTCCCGACGATTTCATTGGCCAGTGGGTTGTGGAAAGTGACCGCCCAGGGCACGTGGGTTTCGCGACCCCAGCAACAGCCGGCGGCGAAGCAGCCCACGCGGCCGAACGCGTGCCCCAGCGCCAACCCGGGAGCGAACACATCGCAGGTTCGCAGCACGGGCAGATTGTTGCTGCGCATGTACCAGATGCACATCAGAAGCGCCAGCACGAAGCCGCCCGACCACACGCCTCCCGCCTGGAACGTTGACAGACTAAAGATCTCTGCTGGGTGCTCGCGATAGTATCCAAAGTCCACGAGGATCATCAGGATCTTGGCGCCGGCAATACCGGAGAGGATGGCAATGATACCAAGGTTCCAGAGCTTGTCGGGATCGAGTCCCTGCTCGCGGCCCAGCTTGACGATAAGCATGAGGCCAAAGATCAGGCCTAGGGCGGCCATCAACCCGTAGGTGGGAAGGCCAAAGTTGCCAACGTGAAATAAACGAGGAAACACGTCTCTATTTTAGATGCAAAGCGGCAATTTGCGCTTCAGCACGTGCTAGCCGTCAGCTATCGGCTATCAGCCGTCAGCCAAAACTTGATCGTCACAATTGGAATCGTCTTAGAGATAACGGAAGGGACTTGATCTACTGCCGCCTGGGGCTTGTTCCAGCTGACGGCTGATAGCTGACGGCTGACAGCTAGTAAAAAGCCGACCCGCGGGGCCGTGTTCAGTGGGCCGTCAATGAACCCGTCCTATACGGTGGGAACCCTCCGCAGCTCTTTAGGCATTTCCGCATGACGGAACGTCGCACACCGAGCCGAATACGAGTAGAGTCCCCTGTTCATTGAGCATTGGTTCAAAAAACGGTTGCCACCAACACCAACTTTGCAGGCCAGCTTTATGGTCAGATGCTATGGAAAAGTTGAAGGGATGACAAGGCCTTTGGGCCAAATAGTTGGAAATTTACGTGCGGTAGTATTCTTAATTGACTGAGGGGAAGACACAGAGTTCCGCAGGGATCAGCTCGGACATAAACCCATTCCGCGCCGATAAACGTCGGAGGGCGGTCTTACCCCGCTCTTCGTGCCTCAGCCAGAACCTCGTCCAGCGCGCCGGCCAGTTGCTCGGCTCGCTCGTTGTAGTCGGTGGCGATGGAGTCGTACTTCCGCTTCAGCATGTGGAACTCGTCGGCGATGTTTAACGCGGCCAGGACGGCGACCCGCAGGGAATCGACCGTAGCGGCCTGTTTCGAAATCAGTCGCATCTTGGTGTCCACATAGTCGGCGAGTTCGCCGATGTATTCCGGGTCGGAGCCCCGGAGATGGTAGGTCTGATCGTATATCTCGACACGGACACTACCCGCGCCATTCCCGTTGCCGTTAGACTGACTCAACGCCGCCTCCTAGTTAGTGGCTAGTGGTCAGTGGATAGTGGTTAGACCTGCCATCATTCTAGCCACTATCCACTAACCACTGACCACTGCTTCCGATTATCCTGCCGATTCTTCCGCGTTCAAAGCCTCAATTTGGTCGAGCATCTTTTCTACTCGGGTACGTACCTCTTCGCGCTCGCGGCGCAAGCCAACCAGTTCGTGGCGCATGGTCTCAATCTCTTCTTCACGCTCATTCAGCTGCTCGCGCAGGCGAGTGGCATCGCGCTCTGCGGCGGCCTTAGCTTCGCGGGCCGATTTCAACAGCTCGATGGTGCGCAGGATTTTTTCTTCCAGGGACTTGAAATCGGCGTTAGACGGGGTGGCTGTTTCGACTGCATTCGCGGGCATATAAAGACTGGACCTCGAAAAAATTTGATCTTGCGAGCGCAGTATATCGCAGAAGTTTATTCCGGGGGCTGTGCAATGTACGATTCCGTCGCGATTCCTCGTCGGCGAACCTCAATGTGCAACGTTCGCGGTGCAGATGGCTCTAAGTTCGCCGGTTCGGGGCCCATCGTTGATGATTTCTTGAGGCGCTGGCTGTGCCCGGCGAGAGTGGTTCATTCCGGCTTGCGCGCCAGAATGTAGGCGCGCCGGCTTTGATACTCGAACTCGTACGGCTCGCGATCGATACTTTCTTCAACCAGAAAGCCGGCCTCTTGGAGAAAGCCCTCCAGCTCTCCGATACCGAAGAACGATGCATGGAACGAAACCGTGTGACCGTGAAACTCTTCGCGATGCACTTCGCCTTCGCCAGCGTGAAAGGCAACAAGCATTCGCCCGCCCTTAGCCAGCACGCGGAACAACTCGCCCAACACCTGGGGTACTCGGGGACGATCGATGTGAATCAGAGAATAGAAAGCAGCAATACCAGCGAAGCTTTCGTCAGCAAATTGCAGCTGAAGAATGTCTCCCTGCTTGAATTGCAGGTTAGGATTTAGCTTTTGCGCCACCGCCAACATGGACTGCGAGACATCGACGCCGAGTACGTCGAGTCCGAGACCGGCAAGATAGCGCGCCACGTGTCCGGGGCCGCAGCCCATGTCGCACACCTTACCTCCCGGCGGTATGAGTTGTGCGAACTTTGTCAGCAGGTCACGATCGAACGGCTTGCGGGCCAACTCGTCAAAGTAGTCAGCGGCATACTGTTCGGCGATGGTGTCGTAGGTGGTGACAATATCGTCATACCAGTCAGACCGGCGATCCTCTGGCGGCATGAGGTCTCCTACTGTGCGCGCAGCACTCCACCCAGCGATTCCAGTTTCGCGATGATCTTTTCCGACCACTGCGCCACTTCGTCGTCGCGTAACGTACGTTCCTTCGACTGGAACTCCGCGTGGAGAAGGGCCGAGTACTTACCCGGACCGACCTTCTCGCCGCGAAAGATCTCCGCTGGAACGAACGTCTGCAGCTCGCTCAGTCCTAACTCATCGATGGCGGACCGGATGTGCTCGAAGGTGACGCCATTATCGAAGATGAACGAGAAATCACGCTCGACTGCGGGAAACTTCGAGATCCGCTGATAACGGGGCTGGCGCAACGGATGACGATACAGGCGATCGAGCATCAACTCTGCGACGTAAACCTCCTGGCGTAACTTCCGCGCAGCCGCCACGTCAGGATGCAGCTGTCCAAAGTACGCGACGGTCTCGCCATCCATAACCGCGCGCGCCGAACGGCCGGGATGGAAGTATGTCGGTGCCTGATCGTCGAAGTGCAGTTTCTCATGCTCGAAATGCGCCAGCAGCTCTTCGACATCACCCTTCATGTGAAAGAACGTGTACGGCTGCGCCGGCGAATGGACGCTCTTCGCGATGGCGTCACCGGTAGCGGCAAAGCCTAAATGGCGCCGCTCGTCGTGGCGGTCGCCCAGCTTCTCGAAGACCTCTCCGGCCTCGAAGAGCCGCGCGTTCGCATTGCCACGATTCAGGTTGTATTCCACTATGTTCAGCAAGCCGGGGATGAGCGAGGTGCGAAGGTACCCTGCCTCTTCGCTGAGCGGGTTAGCGATGGCGAGTGGCTCGGCGGGTGCCCCACCCAAGCTCCCTTCGCTTGACTGGGGATTTCCAAAGGCCTTGGCCCCCTGCTCAGAGACGAACGTGATCGAGACGCTCTCGTTGTAGCCGAGCGCAAGCATGGTATCGCGAACCTTGGCGTTCTTCGTCTCGTCGGGCAGCGTGACGACTGCCCCGACAAACGCGGGCAGAGTATTGGGAAACTTGTTGTATCCATAGATGCGCGCCAGTTCTTCCAGCAGGTCGATCTCACGCTCGACATCGAGACGCCACGTCGGAACGTGGATCGTGAAAGCGTCTAACGCTTCCCCATATGGCTTGTCATCCCGAGCGACTGCCGCGAGTGCTTTTTTCGCGCCTGCCTTTGGCGCGGTCGCGGCGGGAGTCGACGGACCTGCTTTTCCGATCGCCGGGCTTATGGAGTGGCTTTCTTCAACAAGCGCTACCCCAAAGCCAAGCCGCCGAAGGATGCGCTCGATCTCATTGGCTTCGATGTCGATACCAAGATTGCGCTTCACTTCCGAGCGATGCAGAAGGATCGGCGCACGCTCTGGTGTACGGGCGACAGTATCGATCTGTGCGCCGTGCAACTCGCCACCCGCGCTTGCGAGAATCAGCTCGGCCACGCGATCGCACGCCAGCGGGGTGATGCCCCAATCGGCGCCGCGCTCGAAGCGATGCGAGGCGTCAGTGTGCATTCCGTGACGCTTGGCCATGCTGCGCACGGTCGCCGGATCAAACCATGCCGACTCGATGAGCACGTTCTTCGTCCGATCGGTGATCATGGTGTCGAAGCCGCCCATGACCCCGGCGAGGGCAACCGGCTTCTTGGCGTCCGCGATGACGAGGTCGTCGACCGTGAGCTTGCGGTCGATACCGTCGAGGGTCTTCAGTACCTCGCCATCACGCGCACGACGGACGATGATGGTGCCGCCTTCCAGCAGGTCGAGGTCGAAGACGTGCGTGGGATGGCCAAGCTCGTTTATGGCATAGTTCGTCGCGTCCGCGGCGTTGTTGATGGGGCGCGAACCCAGGAGTTCCAAGCGCTTGGCGATAGTCTGCGGTGATGGCCCGATCTTAACGTTGCGAACGATGCGCGCCGTGTAACGAGCGCAGCCCTGGGCGTCCTCGATGATGATAGGGAACCCTTCCGCTGTCATCCTGAGCGGAGGCGCGCCGCCTTTGCGCGCCGCAGTCGAAGGATCTGCGGTTTCCGGGTGCCCCATCCTTTCGCCCGCATTTGGCGAAAGGGTGGGAGACAAATACAGCTTCGGTTCGATCTTCTTCAGCTCGACATCGTAAATGGCCGACGCCTCGCGCGCCACACCGTAGTGGTTCATGGCGTCCACACGGTTGGTGGTCAGGTCCATCTCGTAGATGGTCACGCCGTTTTCTTCCTGGACAGATTCCACCGCGATGCCGGCCGAAGTCAGGTCCTCGGCGAGTTGGCGGTCGTCGGCCGTGACGTTGACGAACCCACGCAGCCATGCGGGGAGGATTCTCATGGTCGTCTCAAGTCGGTAGGAACAGTTCGGCCCTTCCCAAGATTGTCGTCCTGGCAAAGCGTGACAAGGTTGTCAAAAGTTGTCTTACCGCCATTTGCGACCGGATTCCAGTGGTCTGCGTGCGATACGACATCCGGGTGCGTGGCTGGGCTTCGTCCACATACGACGCAGCGGAAGCGATCTCTCATGAATACTCTGAATCGAAGGCCAGGCCGAACTTCCCGGCAGTCAGCCTCAGCCCTGCTCACCTTCAGCGGTTTCTCTTGTGAAACTGTCGGTTCGGTTTGAGCCTGAGTCTCTTGTTGTGGCTTTTCGTCGGCGTTCGTCCAATCTACAAAAGCCTTAAGCGTTCTCCGCCAAGTGCCCCATCGTTCTACATAGGTCTTACCCTTGATTTTCGACGGCGGCTGAAACATCTCCCTATATTCCGGCGGACGACCATAATGCGTCCAGACTTCTGCAATATTTTCGAAACATTGCTCGTCTGTGAACTGCCGCGTCTTGTTAGGGTGATATGGGATGTCAGCAGCTTCGAGACCCTTGCGGAAGGTGCCGAATCGGCGCCGAATGGCCTCCTCGCTTGTGATGGAGTGATCATTGAAATCGGCAGAAGTGAGCCATTGCTTGCCGACAAGCACGTGTACCCGCCTTAACTCCCCTATCAAATCGGTCTTGGAAAATCCCCGCGCCAGCTGCGTTCTCATCTTTTGAGACACCGGCTGCCCGCAGTACAGATACCCTAGTCCGGCGCGTTCAAGCGCCTCTTTCCACCCACCGAATCGTTTGCAAACTGTCGACTCCGCCACCCTTGGCTGATGCTGCTCGAACACCGCCTTCGTTAGCGACTCGCCCGCTGACAGCATCGCAGCGATCCGCCGAAGCTCATTTAGCAACGACTCATCGCTGTAATCGGTTAGAAAATCAATCTCGAATCGTGGCATCTCTTACTCCGAGCCGAAGCCTCGGTCACGCGAACTGCTCCAGGAACCGCACGTCGCCCTCATAGAACAACTGGATCTCTTCCACCTCGTACTTCAGGATGGCGATGCGCTCGACGCCCATACCGAAGGCGAAGCCGCTGACTTTCGACGAGTCATAACCGTTCTGCTTGACGAAGTCGAAGACGTTCGGATCGACCATCCCGCAGCCCAGCAGTTCGATCCAGCCGCTGAATTTGCACTTGCGGCAGCCCTTGCCGCCGCAGAAAATACAGCTTACTTGCATGTCGGCACTGGGCTCGGTGAAAGGAAAAAACGACGGATAGAAGCGCGTTTTCACCGACGAGCCGAACAACGCCTTCATGGCGTGGTCGAGCGTGCCCTTCAGATCGCAGAAGGTGATGTTGGTGTCCACGGCCAGCCCCTCGACCTGATGAAAGACCGGCGAATGCGTCGCGTCGAGCGGATCGTTGCGATGCACCTTGCCCGGGATCACGATGCGCACCGGCGGCGGCTGCTGCTCCATGGTGCGAATCTGCACCGGCGAGGTGTGCGTGCGCAGCAGCAGACGATCACGCGCGGGCTTGTGCTCCTGGCCGGCGATGAACAGTGTGTCTTGGGTGTCGCGCGCCGGATGGTTCGGCGGAAAGTTCAGCGACTCGAAGTTGTAGTAGTCGGTCTCGACCTCGGGACCTTCGCCGACGGAGTAGCCCATCGCCTTGAAGACGGCGACGATTTCGTCCATCACGCGCAGCACCGGATGCTTGACGCCGATGGGGCGCTGGATGCCAGGAAGAGTGATGTCGAGGCGCTCGGCGGCGAGGGCATCTTTAGAAAGGGAGTCTATGACGGTTCGAATGTCCTCGATCCGGCTCTGCCCATTCATTACAAAGTGTTCTATTTCTGGACGCAACGCGTTGATTACCTGTCCGACAGTTCGTTTCAGATCGGCCGGGGAGGGCTTGAGCCAGACATCGTTGAGCTGAGTAAGAATTCCATTCTTGCGAGCGAGCCATCGATCACGGAATGCCTTCCATTCAGATTGAGAGGAAATCGAAGCCTCCTCTCTAGAAAGCGCCTGGCGGAGTTCCGTCACTGCGCGGTCCAGCGTGGCCGGAGAGTACTCCTCGAGTTTGGGGACGGTGTACATGATTTGTGTCACCCGTAAAGGTGTGCCCCTACAGGTTCTCTGCAAATCCCAGCCGGCTTTAACCGGCGACAGGTTTCATCTTGCTTTGAAAGGGCACGGCTTCAGCCGTGCCGGCGTTAGCGTTTATCTCGAATGGCTTTAGCCACTGATGTACTTCGTCTTTCGTGCTGCCTGGAAATGCTGAACAGAAAGGATATTCGACAGCACTTTCAACTAACCTTCGGCCGACCGGGTTTCTGTAGATATATCCAACGTGAATCTCGAAGTCCTGCAAGTCGCGAATCCGGTGATCTGAAAACCCGCGCTGCCAGATTTCCATTGCGCTGTTGAGTTCCTTTTTCGCGCGGAACGAGAATCCTCCCTTGATGAACTGGACGGCGCGCTCGAGAGTGGCCTCAGGTGTGATCAAGACATGAAAGTGCTCGGGCATGAGCACGTATTCATGTAGCAGATAGCCCCGGCCACGGTAGGACTGGAGCGTCTCTAGGAACAAATCGGCCCATTGTGTGTTCTTGAAAAGCGCACGCCTTTGCCACGTCGTCGCTGTCACAAAGTACGTCTGCTGATTGCTGGTCGCATGCTCGCGCGCGGGTTTCAAACCAACTCCCTCAGGGGCTAAAGCCCCGACTTCTATGATGACGTCACGGCACGGCTGAAGCCGTGCCCTTTCAAAGCTCAAAGTACAAACCTGGAAAAAGTCTCTTTGCCTTTCTCCGTGTGCTGTATGTCTCCGTCGTGAAAATCCGCCAGTCAATCGCAAGCACAACAGGCGGCCACGCGGGCCGCCCATCGGAAGTCACTGCAATGTTTCTGGGACGGGCGGACTATGCGACGGCGGCTTGCGCCTGCTTGCACAGCGCCGCAAATCCGGCGGCATCGTTAACCGCCAGGTCGGCGAGGATCTTGCGATCTAAATCGATGCCGGCTTTCTTAAGACCGTTGATGAACTGGCTGTAGCTGATGCCGTTCAACTTGGCAGCGGCGCCGATGCGCACGATCCAGATGGAGCGGTACTGGCGCTTCTTCTGCTTACGCCCGCTGTAGGCAAACTTCAGGCCTCGTTCGACCGACTCTTTTGCCGAACGGTACAGTTTGGATTTTGTTAAGTAATAGCCACTGGCACGCTCCAGTATCTTTTTGCGGCGTGCGCGGCGCTTGGTACCACGTTTAACGCGAGGCATGTTGCTCCTTTTTTGAGTTACTAGAAGCCAATCGCGCAAAGCCGGAAAGGTTTCGAACCGAGTTACCTCAGGGGCTGAAGCCCAGTACTGAGGTGGCTCTTTCCGGCACGGCTGAAGCCGTGCCCTTTCAAGGCCGTTTCACGAAATAGCTTCGAAGCGGCTGGAGGCAAGGACTTCGACCACGCTCGCTTTCCCGAACTCCGGGTTGGCTGAGGGGCCCAGAATAGCCTCTTCACACGCTGTTGCCCGTCAACTCCACCCTGGCTTCGCCAGGATTGGACACCCACTGGGTGATGTGCCGGGTGCCGCACCATGCGGCTGTTAGAGGATCAGGCGTAAGGAATCATGCGCGCAATGCGTTTTTGATCCGCCTTATCGACCATGGTATCGGTATCGAGTTGGCGCTTGCGCTTGGTTGCTTTGGAAGTCAGGATATGGCGCTTCATGGAATGGCCACGTTTGATCTTACCCGTTCCTGTCTTCTTGAAGCGCTTCGCCGCTCCACTATGGGTCTTCATCTTGGGCATAACGTCTTTCTATTACAACATAAATGCGCGTACGGGGCCAGAGTCGATGTTTTCACCACAGAGGCACAGAGAAGGAAAAACTTTGACCGCAAATAAACACGGAGTATCTTTTTGCTTTTATTGATTTTTGTAAATCTGTGAGTATCCGTGTAAATCCGTGGTTAACGAGTTACTGCGGTTGCTGCTGCCGCTGTGGTGGCGCCGTTTGCGGCGCTGGAGCCTTGTCTGGCTTGGGCGGGTGCGGCTTGCCTTCTGCCTTGGGTGGCTTCACCGGGGTTTGCGCCTTCGGCGGGGCCAGGATCAGATGCAGCGTGTTGCCTTCCTGCCGGGGACGAAATTCCACAATCGCCTTGTCGCCGAGGTCCTGAATCAAGCGATCAAGGATTCCACGTCCTAAACTCTGGCGCGTCATCTCCCGGCCGCGGAAGAAGATGGTGGCCTTGACCTTGTCGCCCTCGCTGAGAAAGCGCAGTACATGGTTCTTCTTGGTCTCGTAATCGTGATCGTCCACATTGATGCGGAACTTCACTTCCTTGACCACGATTTGATGCTGATGTTTCTTGGCTTCGCGCTCGCGCTTTTCCTGCTGATACAGGTATTTCCCGTAATCCATGATGCGGCAAACAGGAGGTTGGGCGGTGGGCGAGACTTCTACCAAGTCGAGGGTTTTCTCGCGGGCAATCTTGAGCGCGTCGAAGGGGGTCATAATACCCAACTGGTTACCTTCGTCGTCGATCACCCGAACTTCACGGACACGAATGCGTTCATTCGTGCGGATAAAACGTTTATCGATACAGTCCTCCGCAGTAACTGCAGTATTGCAAAAGTATAGCATGGTATGGGTCCGCTTCCGTGTGGTGCCTTGGAGTTTTAGATGGCTCGACTTCAGCGTGAAAGCCTAGCTATTTCGGCGCGTGCCTTACTTCTGTGGGACGATAGGCCCGAGTTGCCACAATTGTCTACCATCAACCGGCCGTGGTCTTCATAGATGAACAGGAGAAGCTGCATTGGGAACTTACCTGAACTGTTCTCGCTGAAAAGCTCCACTTTCCCTTCGCACCGCCTTTGTAGAAGTGGGTCGGCACTACCGTATACGTGTCTCCGTCTAAGAAGTATTCATCGCCACTGGCGGGCATCTTATGCTGCCCGATGACTTTGCCGCTGAAGACTAGCTCGGAGGACTTTTGTTCCTTCTGCACCGCGGGATAGCCATTAACGCATGCGGCGAATGCCACGGCGGAAGAGAACAACAGAATGCCGACGACTCTCGTCTGGATCAACGCTGATCGCTTGCAGCGACGTGGTTGATCTTGGCTCCGCAACTCAGCTCCTGCACGCGCTTTGTATCAGGGCACGACTTTTAGTCGTGCCGATAAGTCGTTTATTCGTGATCGGCCGAGCGGACTTCAGTCCGCGAGGCGTAGGCATTTTGGACTTTTTCCGCGGCCTGTTCAGCCGTGCCGTTTCCGTCGTCAGAAAACTCGGGGGCTTTCAGCCCTGGCTGGAGCGTTGCCTTACAGGGGCTAAAGCCCTGTTCTGCTGCTACGCCGTGTCGGCACGACTAAAGATCGTGCCCTGATACAAAGCGGAATGGCTTGTAAAATCGGGGATACGTTCTGGGACATTAAGCCTCGAACCCATGAGGTCATCCTTTTGCAGAGCTTCAACCATGACCCGCATCCACCGGTTTGAGGTTTGGCGACCACGGACATGTAGCTTTAAGTAGTTATCCGTCAACGCTTCCGTGTGCTCCCCGTCGAAGTGCGTCAGCGTGATCGCTTCCAACTCTCGCCCGACAAACGACTGCATGAACTCGCGCTTCTTCTGCGCGGCCAACGCTCGCAACACGCGATTGCGTTCGCGAGCAATGCGAACGGGAACCTGCTCCGGCATTGTTGCGGACGGCGTGCCCGGCCGCGACGAATAGGTGAAGACGTGCAGATATGTAAACGGCAGGCGCTCGATCAGAGCGCGCGTCTGCTCGAAGTCGTCGTCAGTCTCGCCGGGGAAACCAACCATCACGTCAGCACCGATGGCTGCATCGGGCATGGCACGGCGAATGCGCTCGATGCGATCAGCATAATGCCAGGGACGATACTTTCGGTGCATCTTGCGAAGAATGTGGTCGCTTCCCGACTGCAGCGGCACGTGCGCGTGCTTACAAATACGTGGCGACGATGCGACCAGTTCGATCACCTCGTTGGTCCAGTCCATGGGCTCGACCGAGCTGATGCGGATCTTCTCAATCGCTGTACGCTCGAGAATCGCGCGCAGCATGGCGACGAAATCCATTCTCGGCGTCAGATCGCGTCCCCAGCGCCCGAGGTTTATGCCTGACAGCACAATCTCGCGATAGCCATTGGCAACCAAGCCGTCCACTTCGCGCAGCAATTGCTCCAACTTCAACGACCGGCTGCGGCCGCGGACCGACGGGATGATGCAGAACGAGCAGCGATTATTACAGCCGTCCTGCACTTTGAGATTAGGGCGGGTCTTCTCGAAGGAGCCGCTTTCAAAGACTGGGGCGGCCATCAGCTCGGTATGGGCGAAGATGTCACCTACGATTACGTTGGCCGCCAATTCTTCGGACGCGGGAGACCTTGGTGAAGAAGTAAGAAAAGCAGATCCCTCGGCGGCTGAAGCCGCCTCGTGATGACAATAATCCTGGCTCTCGTCTGTGGTCCGATTCGACGCGCTAATATGGGCCAGTGGCACGAAATTCGAATCGCCGTTAAGTGGCCGAACATAGCCGGCCAGTTCGTGCTTGTGCGAGTTTCCGACCACCAGACTGACGCCGGGCAGCGCCGATAATTCCTCCGGCGCGCGCTGAGCGTAGCATCCGGTGACCAAGATACGCGCATCGGGGTTTTCCCGATGGATGCGGCGGATGGCAGCACGGGCATCCTGATCGGCAGATGCGGTAACTGTGCAAGTATTCAGGACGACGACTTCGGCTTCCGCAGCGGCGAGGGCACGCTGCAGCCCGCGACCGAGCAATTGGCGTTCGATGGCGGCGCCATCGGCCTGGGTAGCGCGGCATCCGAAGTTCTCGACATGATAAGTCGCCACCAACGTATTATACTGGGCTGGCTTTTTAAGGCTGGCCGCGCAGACAGACGCCTCGAATGGAGCGCGCAACCGAATGAGATTATGATTGTCAGCAACTGAGCGGCAGGAATTTGCATCACACCAGCCGCACGTAGATGACGAGGCTTTCCCGTGGAGTTCAAGATGACACGTCGCATCCTGTTAGTTGATGACGAACTTGCAATTCTGCTCACGCTGCGCGCAATTCTCGAAATGAACGATTTTGAAGTGGACACCGCCTCCTCCGCCAAGGAAGCTAAACAAAAGCTAAAGAATGGCGTCTTCGAGATGGTGATCACCGATATGCGCATGGAAACGGAAACCGCCGGTTACGATGTGATTCGAGCGGCGCGCGAACTGCCTTACGACCCGGCCACTGCGATTCTGACGGCGTATCCCTCCCTGGGCAATGAATGGCGGAACCATGGAGCGCAATCGTTGCTGGTGAAGCCGGTAAACACGGCGGAACTGCTGCGCCAGATTGAAGCGCTTTTGATCACTCATCAGGACCACAAGACGCGGGGAGTGAGCGCGAACGCCATGAAGGCGGCCAACCTCAACAACCCCAAGAAAGAGCGTCCCGCTGCGGCGAGCGAAAAGGCCATATAGCGTTGCGCGGAACTTCCGCGCTCCGCGGTATTGCACAGACGCGGTTATTACGACCCTGCTCAAGATGCAAGCCGCTCGCTGGCTGAAGCCGGCTCGAAGTGGCGAACCTAAGGGACCTCCCAGCCTGACACCTGAAGATGCGCCCTTCAGTCAACGCACAATCATTTTTCCGGACAGCCGCCGAGAAGACGCAAAACTCCCTGAGCGTTCACGGCAGTCGTGCTGGCGCAATTGAGCGACTGGGATCCAGCAGGTCAGGCAGTGGCGGCAGCGGTGCGCCGCTGTTGGAAGCACTCCCGACAGAAGACTGGCCGTCCTTGCGTCGGCTTAAACGGGACCGTGGTTTCCTTGCCGCAACCCGAACAATTGGTCCGCGTCTCCACTTTTGGATAATTGCCCGATGGCGTGGCTCCTGCTGAGGACGCCCGCTTGGCCTTGCAGATCTTGCAACGTTTGGGTTCGTTCTTGAACTGCTTGTCGTGGAAGAACAGCTGTTCTCCGGCTGTGAATACGAAATCGGCGCCGCAGTCAATGCACTTCAGAACCTTGTCCTGGAATTCCATGGAGAGTTGCTCCCTTCAGTCCGCGATCCGGAGCGATGGACAAGGGGTCAAATTGCAATCGGCGAGGACCGGACTGAGCATCCTCGTGGCCGGTGGCAAATTTCCAAAGCTCAGGCACATCCCCCGGGGTTCGGCCCACCATGCAACGCATGGCTTACTACCAGTAAGACTGCGGTACTGTGAACTAAGAATTCCTAACCAGGATAGGAAAAAAGTAAGGGCCGCCATCTAAACGGCGGCCCAACGTTGAATTAGTCCTGCTCTTTGCGAGCCTTTTTGCGGCTACGCTTGCGCGCCAAAGCTTCCTTCACGCGCTTTTTTTCGCCCGGCTTGAGGTAAAAGGAGTGACGCTTCACTTCCTTGATGATGTCCTCTTGCTGGACCTTGCGCTTAAACCGCCGCAGAGCGTTCTCTAATGATTCGCCCTCTTGAATGCGAACTTCCGCCAAACAGGAAACACCCCCAAACTCGTCCGGAGGGACAGTAGTAGTTATCCCAATGTTTGTAGGGGAAGTCAAGGAAAGACTCGTGATAAGGCATTTCGCTGAAGTGATGGGCTATAGGCACCACTAAAGTGCTTCATGCCTCTCGATGTTGCTCAAAAATTGAGCTTTAGGGCTAATTGGAGCTGCCGGGGCGCATAAGAATTGGTAGGATCCAGAAAAGTCTTATTGACCTGATACTGGCCAGGATAATACTTCCCATTCGCCTGTATGAGGGTGGAGTAGGCGACGAATTGGCCAGCGGAATTGAAAAAGCCATCGTCGCTGATCTGGACGCATTTGTTGGTCCGATTGGTCACATTGAACGACTCGACGAGAAGATCTAATTTCACTCGATTGCTGAGTTTTAAGTTGCGAGTGACGCGAACATCGGTACTGAAGTAATCGGAACCTGTGAAAGTATTCCTGCTATTGCCGGGCAGGCGGTCGTTGTAAGTGTTGCCATCCTGGTTAGGGTCGCCCGCCATGACGGCATTGAGCCGGCGGCCCGATCCGAAGGTGGCGATGCTAGAGAATTTCCAATGGTTGATCAGCGAGTTGAGCCATGCCTGGTGTACTTGAAGCTTTCTTGGTTCAGCCACCCATGCGGCCACGAATCGATGCCGCTGATCGTCGTCGCTGAAGCCGCGTTCTGCGCTGGTGTTATAGGAATTCTGGACGTTTCCGGAACGGCCGACGACTAGCGCGTCTGGGCCATCATCCAAGGCTTTTGATAACGTGTAGCCAATCCTGAAATACATGCCCTGGCTGATTTGCCTCTTCAAAGAAACCGTCATGCCGTTGTATACGCTGCTAGACTCGCTCTGGAAAGAATTGATTGCGCCCACTTGCGGAATCGGCCTTTGCACCGGATTGATGCAGGGAGGATAAGGACAGCTCACCGAACGTGTGGTCTGCCACGTCGCGAAAGATGCGACGTCATAATAGGCGCCCAGGAAGACGGATCCGTCATCGTTGTACACCGGATATTGGGTGATCGTTGGCGGGGGGAGATTCGCGTCGAGCGAGCGAAGCAAATGCACACCGCGAACGTAGAGATAGCTGACCGAGCCAACCACCTTGGCGCCGAGCTCTCGCTCCAGGCTTAGGTTTGCTTGCTCCGTATATGGCGTCTGGAAATTCGGCGCGAAGGCCGAAATCTGCGTAGTCACGAAGCTCGCTATCGATGCCGGGGGTATGCATACCAGGGTGCCCGAGGGGCAATTCACCAGCGGCGTCGGATATTTGGGAAAAACCGCCGCGTCTGCCGCAATCATGTTGTCGAGAAAGACTTGGCCCCCAGAAACTCCGTTGTCGGTCGCCACCTGTGACGCGTACATGGACGGAATCTGCACATAAAACAAGCCGAAGCCTCCGTGAATCACCAGCGACCGACCCTCCCCGGCGGCGTAGGCGAAACCAATCCTGGGCGAGACGTTGCTGCCTATGCTTGGAATCTTCCCCGACGGCAGATACAGCGGATTCGTTGTCAGCTTGCCGGCCTCAAAGGTCTGCAAGTCGTAACGAACCCCGATATTCAACGTGAGCCGGGCGGTAACGCGGATCGCATCCTGCATGAACGCGGCGTAAGAACGGGAATTGGGATGCGATGCGGCATTGCCAAAGTCCTGCATGTAATAACGGGGTACGTCGTGGGCAAAGGCGCGTAGTGGCGTCAGGGGCTCACCATGTACCATCGGCACATAAGTCCAGGGATTCACCTTGACGTTGTCGAAGTAATATTCTCCGCCGAACATGGAAGGAAAGTCGTTGTAAATCCAAGCCTGAATGAAATCTCCACCAAACTTCCAATGCACCCGCCGGGTATCGTAGCTCAAGGTATCGGCGATGTGCAGCTTGTGCTCACGAGTGTCGCGCGGCAGTATGCTGGAGCGCCCGAAGCCGGCAATCACGTCGTAGATTTTGGTCAATGGTGCTTCGGTGTTCGTGTATGACTGCTGCACGTCGCGCGAGAATTGGATCCGCAGAGTGGTAGCCAGATTGTTGGTCCACGTACTGGTAAGCGACGCGGCGAGGCTTTCGGTTTTGACGTCTTCCGTTCCGTTAGCGCTTTCGGCATAGGTCGTGATGGGACTGGAGGGATTGAAAAAGACGTTATTGGTGCCGCTATAGCGCGAGGTGCTCAGCCGTAGGAACGCCAACTGCTTCGGTGAGATTGTAAAGTCCAGTTTGCCGAAACCGGCATTTCCCTGCATGGTGGTGGGATAAGTGCCGCCCATGGCGTTCAGTTGCTGCGCTGCGGCGGTAACGAGTTGCTGGTCGGTGTAGTCATAGTCCGCGGGCGTGGGAACCACCGAGCTGGCGCCATTGGCAAACTGCATGATGGAAGGAACCGTGAGCAGATGCTGGTCGAATCCGGCGTAGAAGAACACACGGTCTTTGCGAATCGGCCCTCCAAGGGTGCCGCCGAACTGTTGCTGACGATCGTCAGGTTTGGTGTCGGCGTAAGCTTGTTGAGCGTCGAACAGGCTATCACGCAGATAGTAGAAGCCGCTGCCGTGCCAGTCGTTTGTCCCTGATTTGGTAACTACGTTGAATACCGCGCCTCCGGCCTTACCCAGTTCGGCGCTATAGGCGTTGGACGAGACGCGGAACTCCTTGACCACTTCATTGCTGAATTGATACGGCGCGCGATACCGGCCGCGGGCCTGGGCAAAAAAGGAGTTATTGTTGTCCGTGCCATCGACCAGAAAGCTGTTCTGAAATCCCCGGGTTCCACCAAACGACAGATCGCCGTTCGAGTCGGAGGTGAGACCGCGCGGATCCTGGGTTACTCCCGGGGTGAGCAGCGCCAGATCGGTGAATCGTCTTCCGTTCAGGGGCAAACCCTGAATGGCTTGCTGGGTAACGACCTGCGAAACATCGCTGGCCTGCGACTCCACCGCTTCGGGCGGTTCGCGAACCGTGACCGTTTCCGTGAGGCCGGCGAGCGGCAGGCGCACCTGCACCACCGAAACACCGCCGACGTAGAGCTCCACATCATGGGTCGTCTTGGTGATCATGCCGGGCGCCGAAGCGCTTACATCGTAGTGGCCTGGAGGCAACATGCCAAAGTTGAATTGGCCCAGCGAATCGGCGACGGCTTCCAGCCGGAAACCCTTCGTAGCGTCAACCACCGTGATTACGGCGGCGGCGACACGGGCGCCGCTGATGTCTTCGACTACGCCTTGCAGTGAGGTTGAGCCGTCTTGGGCGAGTGTGACACGGCCAAGAGCCAGGGGCATCAGCGCAAGTAGCACGGCGCATAAGTGGAGAAGGCGAGTCCAGAGCGATAATTCCCGATTGGGCGAGATTCCCATAGCGGTAAAACCCAGTTGCAGGTATAGGGGGACGGAAGCGCGTGAGTCTGTGATCTGGGAATGACGAAAGGGCAATCCCAAAAGCGGAAGAGACTGTACTTTCGTTTTCGAAAGAAAATTCTCAGGATGAAAAAACCCTGGCTGGCGGGTCGGCAGCCAGCGAGGTTAATCTAGGGAGCAGGGGCGGAAATCTTGTGCAGGCGAAAGAATCCGCTCGTGCAGCGCAAGAAGGACCGTGCTACGTTAGTGACGCCCCCATAAAGCGTGAGAAATCATGACCAATGTCTGGGAGAGCGGTGCGGCTTAATTGTGATCCAACCTTGGAAAATACCTACCTAGACTCGGCACGTGGACTATCCAGGGCAGTTGAGTGCTTCTGCGAAGTAAGCGCTACACAGCGTAGCAACACATGAGGAGAAGAATAATGAAACGAAGCAGAGTAGTAGCAATTGTATTTGCGTTATCCCTATCGCTGACAACAGTTCTACTTTGCGGTGCTGCTGCCGCTCAGGCGGCCAAAGCCCAAGGCCTGATAACCGGACGCAGCGGGGACACGATGACGTTGCAGACCCCGGATTCGTCGAAGGTGGTCGTGGTGCTGACCGACACGACACAAGTGGCCCAGATCCAGGGAGTTTTCAAAGCGCGGCGCAAGCAAATGTCGATGGCTGCGCTGGTACCCGGCCTGCAGGTCCAGGTCGAGGGGACCTACAACGCGCAGAACCAACTGGTAGCGACCTCGATCAAGTTCAAGGGTAACGACCTGGAGGACGCGCAAACTATCCAAGCCGGTCTGCAACCGACGAAGGAACAGATGGAGCAGAGCCAGCAGGAGTTGGAGGCGCAGAAAGCGGCCCTGGCGCGACAGCAGCAGGAAATGCAGGAGCAACAACAGAAAATGGCGGAGGCGCAGGCCAAGATTGATGCCAACAAAGCGGCCATCGAGGAGGCCAACAAGCGCTTCGGGCAATTGGCTGATTACAACATACTCGACGAGGTGACGGTGTACTTCGCCAATGGCAAGGTCACCATCGATCCCAAGTACAAGCCTCAGTTGCTGCAATTGGCGGAGAAGGCCAAGACGATCACTGCCTACACGATCCAGGTGAAAGGCTATGCCTCAGCCGTTGGCAATGCGGCGTTTAATCAGAAGCTGAGCGAAGACAGGGCCAACAACGTCACTCAGTTTCTGCAGCAGCAAGGTCATATTCCACTTACCAACATGCTGGCCCCCGGCGCAATGGGCGAAAGCAGGCAGGTAGAAAGCAATAAGACGGCCGAAGGCCAGGCCCAAAACCGGCGCGTCGTGGTCAGAGTTCTGCAGAATAAAGGCATCGCGGGAACGTAGCGGCAACGTCAGCGCACCGCGAATTGCAATCTGTAGTGCTCTCTTGGTGAAATCGACGCCATGTATGTTGCTGAGATTTGGCGTTATCCCGTTAAGAGCCTGGCTGGCAATCTTCTCACGAGTGCCGAGGTTACGCCTTTGGGCGTGATCCATGACCGCGAGATCGTCATCTTACGCGGAGATCGCGTCGCGGATGCCCGGCGCTATCGGAAACTTTTGGGATTGCATGGGGCGCTCGATTCTGAGGGCGTGGCCACCATAAACGGTCAGCGCTGGGACAGCGCACAAGCTCAGGCTCTCGTGGAGGAGGCTGTCGGCGGAGCCGTGAACCTGGTTCAGGTACAAGGCCCCGAACGGTTCGATGTGCTTCCTCTGCTGGTGGCCACCGATGGCGCCATCGCGCGAATAGGTGTTGACGGCCGCCGGTTCAGGCCGAATATCGTAATCGGCGGAGTACCCGGCTTGGAGGAGCGCAGCTGGCCGGGCAAGCAAATTCAAATTGGGCCGGTCCTGATAAAGGCGGCACAGCTTCGCCAACGCTGTGTGATGACGACCTACGACCCCGACACGCAAGTGCAAGACCTAAGCGTACTCAAACGAATCATCAGAGAGTTCGACGGCACCATGGCGCTTGATTGTTCGGTGATCACGCCCGGTTCGATTCGCGTAGGAGATGCGGTAGAAGTTATCTGATGAGTTTGGTAGGGCTGCGGCGGTTTAAGCATTACAGCGATTTCCTGATTCTTGTATCCGCCAGGCTCGGGCAGAGCGGCGCTTCAGCGCCGCGTCAATGCTACTTTATTGATGAGGCTTTCGAAGGCGCACCATGGACGCGGACCTGAAGGTCCGCTCTACCCGCCCCCGCGGGACTATGCCAATTCAAGAACTCGTCGAGACCTTACCTTCCGAGCAGCAATCGCTCCAGTACGGGACCAAGTGCCAAGGCAGGGAGGTAACTCAAAGCCACGATGGTTATCAAGCAGGCTGTGAGTAAGAAAACCGAACGAAACAGAGTGAGTGGGGAGAGTGCCGGGCGAAGAAGGCGTGATTCTCTGGCGGCCAAACAGAGTGGCCAACGCCAATGCAGGAATCGCCAAGCCAAACCTACCGACCATCATCGCGAACGATGTAGTGACGTTGTAAAACGGCGTGTTCGCGCTCAGACCGGCAAAGCTTTGGCCGTTATTGGCGAGGCAGGAAGTGTAGGCAAATAGAATCTCCGTAAAGCCGTGAGGGCCGCCGTTTGTCGTCAACCCAGACAGTCCCATCCGGGTGCTTACGGCAATCGCCGTGAGTGGTAGAACTATCCGCGGCGTGGCCAACGCATACAACATGATCATTTTGGTCTCAGCAGACCCAATCTTCTTTCCCAGATATTCAGGCGTGCGCCCAACCATAAGTCCCGCCAGAAATACAGCAATCGCAGCGGCCATGACCATGCTGTAAAGACCAGTCCCCAGACCTCCGAATACCACCTCTCCGAGTAGCATGTTGACCAGCAGAATCATGCCACCGAGCGAAGTGTAGCTGTCGTCCATCGAGTTGTAGGATCCGGTGGCCGTGTTGGAGGTAACGACAGCCGCCAGCGTCGAACCGCCGACGCCGAAGCGCACCTCCTTGCCCTCCATGTTCCCGCCAGACTGCAGGCGGCTGTGCTGGAAATCCACCTGTCGGAAATGGGGATCGCCACGCTGTTCAAAGCGATGTACGAAGACCAGTCCGCAGACGAAGAGAAGCATCATCACGCAGTAGAAAAGCCAGCCCTGTCGCGGCTGGCCAACCATCCTGCCGAAGGTATTCGTCAATGCCGCAGGCAGGAGCACGACAGCCAACATCTCGATAAAGTTGGTCAGGGGCGTTGGATTCTCATACGGATGGGCGCCATTTGCGTTAAAGAAGCCTCCGCCATTAGTGCCGAGATTCTTGATGATTTCCATCGCGGCCACAGGACCCTGCGGTATGACCTGCTGGGCGCGCTCGACTGTGCTGGCGACCGCGTAGTGTTGGAAGTTCATGGGAACGCCTTGCGCGACGAGGAGCAACGCGCCTATCAGCGCTCCGGGCAACAGGAGCCAGAGCAGAGCGCGGGTAAGATCAACCCAAAAGTTGCCGAGCCTGTCCGAGAGTTGCCGGGCAACGCCACGGATAAAGGCAATACCCACAGCTAACCCAGCCGCCCCAGCCAGGAAGTTCTGTGCACACAGTCCTACCATCTGGCTGAAATAGCTCATCGTGTTCTCGCCGGCGTAGGCCTGCCAAGTGGTGGTCGTGGAGAAGCTGATCGCCGTATTCAAGGCCAGGTCTGGGGACAACGGCGTCGTTTGATAGCGGGGGAAATACCAGGGAAGAAACTGCTGCATTCGGAGAATGGCATACAGCAGGAGCGTGCCAGTCAAACTGAAGAGTACGAAACACGTCGCATACTGCTTGAAGGTCATCTCCACATCAGGATTGACCATAGTCAGGCGATAGATGAGGCGCTCAACGGGAAGACATACGCGATCGAGGAGGGTGTGTTTCCTGGAAAAGACCCGTTCCATGTATCCGCCCAAGGGCTTCACCAGGAGGGTGACGATGGCCGCAAACAACACGTATTGCAATACGCTGTAGAGATCCACCTGACCCTACTCATATGCCCGCCCCGGCGTGGAAGTCAAGCGGGGGCCGGGAGGCGCGCTTCCGCGCTTCCGAGGTGAAGCTGCCACGATTACGGCGATTCCCAAAATGGGATGGCCTCACCAGTTCTAATCCGCGGAAACGGCTTTGGTATTGCGGGGGTGATGCGTCAAGATTAGACTGCCGACGAGGAATCTTCAGTATCAGTTAAGTTATGCGTCAATTGAGTTCTTGCTGCAGCCCACGGTTCGTCGCTATGGGTACTGGCGTCGGGACGGTTTGCCGTCGCCGACACATGAGTCGGAGGGCGTCGCTTTGGTAGACGCCGAACTGACGGGTTCTCCGGTGGACACCAGCACGATGGTTCCTGCTGAGCACGAGGATTTATCGCCCACGCTATGGGTGTGGATTTCCTGCTTTCCTTTTTACTTGCGCGCCGCAGTTTTAGCCATAAAGCGCCAGGGACGAAAGCCCGGCGATGCCACAGACAAGCTAGCAGGCGGGTCTTCTGAGGAGCTTTGCAATTATGGCCTCACTTCAGCCGAATAGTAGTGTTCCACGCACGCGCCCATCCGTTTTTGTCGGCTCATCCTCCGAGGGACGACCTGTAGCCAGAGCTATCCAATTCAACCTAAATCGAGATCAGGTTTGCGAAACCACCATCTGGGATCAAGGTGTCATTCGTCCCACCGAAGGTACTCTTGAGGGACTCTCTAACCGGGCGAAAGATTTTGACTTCGCTATCATCGTTCTGACGCCGGATGACATCAAAGAGAGCCGTGGTCAGCGTGAGGCGTGCCCCAGAGATAATTTGCTTGTCGAGACAGGTCTTTTCGTGGGCGCAGTGGGCAGACTACGGACCTTCTTGGTGGTCGATAGCACTGTACGAATGAGCCTTCCCACCGACTTGGCTGGCGTCACTTGCTCCGACTACCGACCACCCAACGGTTCAGAGGATCTTCGATCAGCTAGTGCAGAACAACTCAGATCGGCCTTAGGCCCCGCTTGTGACAGTATTGAAGACGCAATAAGACGACAAGGGCCTCGAACCGCCGCAGGTCCTATTCCTCGGCAGGTATTTAAAGATCTCGTAGAAGTACTCGCGTTTGCAAAGAGTATCCACACCAGTTTCCAGGTTCTGGACACCAGCCACCTAGATTCTCTCAGTCGGATGGTCTACGACCTAGTCAGCGGTCGGGTCTCTCAGGCATCACGTAAAGGTAAGTGCCTGGACTGCAACCAAGCCTGGAACCGCTACCGCTACAGTGCCCAATTCGTAGGCCAAGGAGCGTCGTTGGGCCACTTTCTCGAAAGAGACGGCTGGGATAGGCTCGATAGTGCTCTTGGTCTGCTCAAAGCTAATGTAAGCCCAGATTTAAAGAAGCAAATGGAGATTTGCGCAACTTTCTGCGGTTCCATCAAGGATCTTCTACCGAAGTTTATGGAGGCTCAAAGGTTCGCTGATTCACTCATTGGGCGCGAAGGCCTAATCGAACTCTTGAATTGGCCAGGTCAAGATCAAAAGTTCTGGGATCAAGTGAACCGTCTATCCACCACCGCCAAGTCTTTAATTACAACGGCGGATGCCATTATCGTGAATATTGTCGATGTGATCACAATAGAACAGGTGACCAGATGACTTTAGAGTTATCGCTTGATGATATCAAAGAAAGACACACGAACCTCTACGAGCGAGCTGTCAAGGATAGGCACGGTTCACAACCAAGCAAAGCCCTACTTACTGACGTGGATAACTTGCTGGATCAAATCAGGCTCTATTCCAACCGTGTAGAGTTTTTCGACGACTATCGCTGGCTGAGTGATGCTGCGCTGCAGTGGCAAGTAATATATTCTTCAAAGTGGAATATCGCCAAGTTCGTCGAGTTGGCCGCACCCCCGGAGAGCATGCTCCAGCGACTTCCTGTTGACAAGGCTCTGTATGAAACCGAGCTCGATAGTTGGCGGCGCGGTCGCGCCCAGTATCTTGGCTTGCTTCGACAAGCCCGACAAGGACGGAGGAGCACTGATGCAGAAATGGCCTGGGACTGGCGGCAGGCCCAAGTATTGTTTGCCTCGGAGGTACTTGACGGATTTCCCAACTTTGCTGGTCGTATCGGTCCTGAATCGTATTGGCGATTGGAAGACGTTTGGCTAAAGGAAGTCAAACGCATAAGGGCTTACTTTATCTGGCAAAGCGAAGGGAAAAAGCTCTTCGATTCAACCGTCGAGAAAGATCACTATCGCCGCGCGTGCGCGCACATTCGCGAAATGCTGGTAGACGAGCGCATCAAGGCTCAAGCGAATGAGTTTGGACCCGCAAAGGCATTTCTAGAAACTCAATATCTGACGAATGGCAAGATTCTGCATGACGGTAGCGACGAAAAGAGTGTTCGCGCGAGGGTCCTGATTAGCATAAAGGCGCGCCGAATTGCAGAGAGGAGGCAGAAAGTAGAACGAGATTACGTCCATAGCAAATACAATGACGACGCAAACTGGATCCGCGCGGAATCCTATGTGAGGTTGTTCTACGAAAATATTGTCCCAGCAGTCTTAAACAAGGATCGAACGAGTACATTACGAGTCTTGAAGGCATTTCAATATAGCAAAGAACCTGATAACTGCTGGTGGGTTATCAATTGTTTTGAGACGGCTCTGGCGATTTACTTCCTGGATCGAGAAATAATCAAAAATCTTTGGAAGGAATCCGCGAACGATCCCGTCCCCGCCTCCTACATGGACAGCAGCGTGCCGGTTTCTTGGAGTTTCCAAGAGTTTAAGGTTCCTCCGATATGCAGGGATTGCTTTAAGTTCGACGGGATGCACATTCTTTTTAGGGGTGTCATGACGGATGAACAAAGAGAAGCTCTCATTTCCGAGCTGAGAGGAGAGAGCCGTCGAAAGGACATCGAATTGCTCTACCGCCGAAGTCGGGTCATCCCCAAAGAAACCACTCTTTAGAGTTCGAGGTGGTAAAGAAACAGACTGGGATTGCAGCGGAAGAAGCGATGAGTCGCCCGGCGGGCCACCTGATGCAGTCCATGGCGCAGCGTTGAGTGGGGACGGGCAGTGCGTAGTGTCGGCGTCTGCGGACCAGACGCTCAAGGTGTGGGAGCCGGCCAGCGGGTGCGAGCTGCGCACCCTCACCGGCCACACTGGTGTCGTGTTTGGGGTAGCGATTGGTGGGGACGGGCGGCTGGCGGCCTCCGCGTCGGATGACCAAACGCTGAGGGTCTGGAACGTGGAAATGGGCGCGATTGTTGCCACCTTCACCTGCGACGGCGCTGCGCTTTGCTGCGCGTTCTCAGACGCTCTCAATCTCATCATCGCCATCGACGCCGGCGGCCACCTTCACTTCCTCCGGCTCGAAGAGGGGAAAAAATAGCTGTCAGTGGCCAGTTGTCAGTTGTCAGTAAAACCAGCAAGCGATCTCTCTCAGTGGAATTTGACTGCGAAGGAATCGTGATTTGCGCGCGGCCTCGCCCTCGTTGACCGCTGAAATCGCGCATGTTACCGTACTTAGTTACACCAACCTCATTTGCGCGATCTGTGCGCCAAAGGATTCCCTTTGTCCTCTGAGACCGTGGCGGCCACGCCCGTCCGCAAGACTGCCCTAAATGCTGTCCATCGCCAGATGGGCGCGAAAATGGTCGATTTTAATGGCTGGGACATGCCGGTGGAATACCCTCCGGTGGGCGGGCTGATGAAGGAGCACCTGGCGGTCCGCAACAGCGTGGGTGTTTTTGATGTCAGCCACATGGGCGACATCCGGATCGCGGGGCCGCAGGCGCTCGCCGCCGTGCAGCACATCACCATGAACGACGCTGCCGGAATGGCGATCGGCCAGTGCCGCTATTCGGCGATGCTGTATCCGCAAGGGACGTTTGTGGATGACGTGATTGTGCATCGTCTCGGCGAGGACGATTACATGCTGGTGATTAACGCCGGCACGCGCGAGAAGGACGTCAACTGGGTGACCGACAACACTCGCCAGTTCGACGTCAAGGTCGAGAACCTGAGCGACAACTATACCCAGATCGCGATTCAGGGGCCGAAGGGCGTGGACACGCTGCAGAAGCTGACCAATGCCGACCTGTCAAAGGTGAAGTTCTACTGGTTCACGCACGGAACGGTTTGCGGGCTGCCGAACATCTTGGTTGCGCGGACGGGTTACACGGCCGAAGACGGTTTCGAGATTTACGTTCCCACCGACGAGGCGACCAGCGCACGCATCTGGAACGCGGCGCTGGATGCAGGCAAAGAGTTCGGCATCGTGCCTTGCGGGCTGGGCGCGCGCAACACGCTTCGTCTGGAAGGCAGGCTGCCGCTGTACGGCCATGAGATTTCCGACACGATCAATGTTTGGGAAGCGGGTCTGGAGCGCTTTCTCAAGATGGAGAAGGGCGACTTCATCGGCCGTACGGCGCTGGAGCGAGCAAAGGCCGACGGCATCAAGCGCACCCTGGTTGGGCTGGAGTCGGTGGAGCGTGGCATACCGCGCGACGGTTACAAGGTGCTCGACCTGAACGGTAAGGAGATCGGCTACGTCACCAGCGGTTCGTATGCGCCGTTCCTGAAGAAGAACATCGCGCTGGCTTACGTGCCGATCGAACACTCCGCGATCGGCAGCGAAGTGGCCGTGGAAATTCGGAACCAGCCGGTCAAGTGCAAGGTAATTCCGACGCCGTTTTACAAGCGTCCAAAGAAACAGGCCTGAAGGAAACGGAGAAACCTGTGCGTATCAGCGAATTGTTATTGCCGGAATTTGATGCAGAGATAAAGAATACCCGCATCACGTTGGAGCGAGTTCCCGTGGACAAGCCGGATTTCGCGCCCCATCCGAAGTCCATGCCGCTGGGAAAGCTGGCGCCGCATGTTGCCCAACTAGCGGGCTTCGGTTTGATCATCCTGACAACTCCTGAGTTGGACTTTGCAAAAGGCAGCATGAAACCGGCGACCATGGAGTCGGCGGCGCAACTGGTCAGCCTGTTCGATGAAGGCGCAGCAAAGGCGCGGGAGGCACTTGCCGGCATGCGCGATGATGCGTGGAACGACAACTGGAAGCTTTCGTTCGGGGACAAGAAAATCTTCGAGGGCTCGCGCTTCCTGGCGTACCGCCAAATGTTTCTCAACCACATTGTGCATCACCGGGCACAGCTTGGCGTTTATCTGCGCCTGAACGATATCAAAGTTCCGGCCATTTATGGGCCTTCGGCGGACGACACCCTTGGTTTCTAAAGCGTGTTTCAAAAACCGGTTTGTAACAGGGCATGGCTTTAGCCTCGCCGTAGAGGCCTTTATAATCTTGTGGGCTTTAAGCCCCTGTCCTCAGCGGCTAAGCCGTTGTTTTGGACTGCAGTGGCGGCATGACTAGAAGTCGTGCCCTGATACAAGTTTGGCCTGCGACTATTTTTGAAACTCATTCTTGACGTACTGTGGCCCGTCCGGTCTGCAGAGAAGTGTTCGCTCCAATAGAGCAAGTTGGAATTTAGTTCGTACTTAGTTTTCGCCGACGCAAGCGCTCGGTGCTGAGGAGGCAGTCATATGGCTTACCCCGCGGACTACAAGTACACAAAAGAACACGAGTGGTTGAAGGTGGAAGGCAACACCGGCACAATCGGCATTACCGATCACGCGCAGGAATCGCTGGGAGACATTGTGTTCGTCGAGTTGCCCAAGCTGGGAACCGAACTCACAGCCGGCAAAACCTTTGGTACCGTTGAGTCGGTGAAAGCCGTTTCTGATTTGTTCGCTCCGGTTTCCGGCATCGTGACCGCAGTGAATGAAGCGCTCAACACCTCGCCCGAGCAGGTAAACAAGGACGCCCATGGAGCTTGGATGGTGAAGGTCACGCTGAAAGATCCAAGCGAGGCGAGCCACCTGTTGTCGGCGCCCGACTATGAGAAGTTCGTCGCCGAAGAGGGCGGGCACTGAAGACGGAGGCAATTATGGAGTTTGCCAACTTTGACGAGTTCTGGAAGGCGCTGGGCCGGTTGTATGACGACATCCTAGAAACGAAAGAGTCGGTCAGGGATCTTCGCGAGGCTACTGGACATCTGCTGAGCATGGCAGAAAAGCACCAGCAAGTGGTCGAGTCGCACGAGCGGCGGCTCGATCCGACTGAGATTACAGTCGAAGCCATTCTCGAAGACCTGCGCCGGCACAGGGAAGGGCGCCCTCCGCAATGAACATGACATTCTGATGACATAGATGTTCGTTCTGAAGGCGGGATTCGCGTTGTGGCCGATAGCAAGTTAAAGCCGCTATGATTCATTCCCGCCCGTCAGTGCAACCGCGTTTCCTTCATACCGTCGCCCAGAGAACATACAGGTACCCATGCGCTATCTTCCTAAGTCTGAATCCGACCGTGAAGTCATGTTGCGCGAGATCGGCGCCAAGTCCATCGACGATCTCTTCGCCGCCATTCCCCCCGAGTATCGCCTCAAGGGTGATCTAAACATCCCGCGTTCCTACGCGGAAAGCGAAATCGTAGAATTCTTTCGCGATTGCGCGACGGGCAGCGCGCAGGGCTATGCGACGTTTCTCGGCGCCGGCGCGTATTCGCATTACCGTCCGGTGGTCATCGATTCACTTGTCTCGCGCGGCGAGTTTTTCACCGCTTACACTCCGTACCAGCCTGAGATCGCGCAGGGCACGCTGCAATCCATCTTCGAATTTCAGACGATGATCTGCGAGTTGACTGGCATGGATGTGGCGAACGCCTCCATGTACGACGGTTCCACCGGCGCAGCCGAAGCGCTAATGATGGCGGCCCGTCTGGCCGGCCGGCACAAATCGGTCGTCGCCACCAGCGTGCATCCGGAGTATCGCGAGGTCATCACCACCTACGCGCGCTATCAGGGCATGCCGATCTCTACCGTTGGCTATCTGGCGAACGGCCGGGTTGATCTACAAGCGCTGAACCAGGCGGTCGACGACCAGACCTCCGGCGTGCTGATCCAATCGCCGAACTTCTTCGGCACCGTCGAAGACGTTGCCGCGATCGCTGAGATCGTGCACAAGAAGGGGGCGTTACTGATTGTTTCAATCGCGGAGGCAGTTTCGCTAGGTATCGTGAAACCGCCCGTTGAGGCTGATATTGTCAGCATGGAGGCGCAGTCATTCGGCGTGCCGCTTGGCTTTGGCGGCCCGTACTGCGGAGTGTTGGCCACCCGCGACAAGTTCGTACGCCAGATGCCGGGGCGCCTGGTGGGCGAAACGCGTGACCGCAACGGCAAACGCGGATTCGTGCTGACGCTCTCGACGCGCGAGCAGCACATCCGGCGCGAAAAGGCGACGTCGAATATCTGCACCAACCAGGGACTGGTCGCGCTGATGTGCTGCATCTTCATGACCGTCTATGGCCGCGAAGGATTGAAGGATTTGGCCAAGCAAAACCTCGCCAAGACACATTATGCCGCGGGCGAGTTCAAGAAGGCCGGAGCGACGGTGCTGTTCGAGGGCGCGCCGCGATTCAACGAGTTTGTGGTCCAGACGAAAACCGACCCTTACGCCATAAACGACAAGCTGCTTGGGAAGCGAATCATTGGGGGCTTTCCGCTAAAGAAGCTTTATCCCGACTTGGGGAATGCCTCGTTGTGGTGCTGTACGGAGACCACCACCAAAGCGTCGATCGACGCGGCTGCGAAGGAGGTGGCGCAATGAACTTGAATGAGAAGATCCGCAAAGCTACCACCCACATCAGCCAGAATGAAGTGCTCCTCTTCGAACGATCCTCGGCCGGCAAGAAGGCGTACATGTTGCCGCCTCTGGATGTTCCAGAAGTGGATCCCGCGAAGCTGCTGGGCGAGCAGGCGCGCAAGGACCTTGGCCATATGCCCGAGGTGAGCGAGATCGAAATCATTCGCCATTTCACCCGCCTTTCCACCTGGAACTATGCGGTGGACCATGGCATGTATCCGCTGGGTTCGTGCACTATGAAGTACAACGCGCGCGTCAACGAGGTGGTGGCGCGGTTGACCGGCTTGGCGGAGGCGCATCCCTATCAGCCGGAGCGCATTTCTCAGGGCGCGCTGCGCATCCTGAAGATGCTGAGTGAGCAGCTCATCGAAATCACCGGCATGGATGCAATCACCTTGCAGCCCGCGGCCGGCGCGCACGGCGAACTTACCGGTATCCTGCTGGCGCGGGCATATCTGGAGTCGCAGGGAAATCCCCGCAAGAAGATCCTCATCCCTGACTCGGCGCACGGCACCAATCCGGCAACCGCGGCGATGGCGGGCTACACGGTCGAGAACTTGAAATCGAATGCCGCTGGCATGGTGGACATCGCGTCGCTCGTGGCGCAGGTGAATGAAGATGTCGCCGCCCTGATGCTGACCAATCCTAATACCCTGGGGGTGTTTGAGCAGGAGATCCACAAGATTGCGGATGTCCTGCACGCCAAGGGCGCGCTGCTTTACATGGATGGCGCCAACATGAACGCGCTGGTCGGCAAGGTGCGTCCCGGCGACTTCGGAGCGGATGTGATGCACCTGAACTTGCACAAAACTTTCTCGACGCCACACGGCGGAGGCGGACCGGGATCAGGGCCGGTGGCGTGCAAAAAGATTCTCGAGCCCTTCTTACCAATTCCTGTGTTGGTGACCAAGGTGGATGGCACGTTGGGATTCAACTACAACCGGCCGCAGTCCATTGGACGGGTACGCATGTTCTACGGCAATTTCGGGATGCATGTACGCGCGCTGGCATACATCATGGCTAACGGGCCCGACGGCTTGCGGCAGACAACCGAAGACGCCGTGCTGAACGCGAACTACATTCGCAAGGGGCTGGAGGACAGCTACGATCTGCCCTACAAAACGCCGACTATGCACGAGGTGGTGTTTAGCGACCGGTTGCAGACGCCCAAGGGCATCAAGACCGGCGACATTGCCAAGCGACTCATCGATTATGGCTTTCATCCCTACACCGTGAGCTTCCCGCTGGTCGTTTCGGGCGCAATGATGATCGAACCCACGGAGAGCGAGTCGAAGGCCTCATGCGACATGTTTATTGAGGCGATGAAAGATATTGCCGATGAAGCCGAGGAGCATCCGGAGATCGTTCTGGAGGCGCCCCACAACACGCGCATCTCGCGCCTGGATGAAACCATGGCAGCGCGCAAGCCGATCCTGCGCTGGAAGCCACAAAGCGAGGCGGTAGGGAAGTAGGGATCAGGGCCTGAAGCGTGGGAGAAACGAACCTTGCATTCGCGAATGGAATTTACTAAAGCAAATCCAGCGCCGTAGGCGCGGAATAGCTTAGCCCAGCACGCAGCCGCAGGCGGAGTGCTGGGTAAGGTGGGAAATACAGCGAGCGTCCCTTTTGCGCTCGTTGGGGTGGTTGAGGGATGGCACAGTTCTCATACACCCCTCTTTGGCCTGTCGTCGACAGCGGTATAATCCGGAGTAGACGACAATGACAGTCACAATAGCAGATGAAGTGCTTGCGGCGGCGCACCTTACCGAGCCCGAGCTAAGGCGAGAGCTGGCGTTGACGCTGTTCCAACAGGAGCGGCTGACGCTTGCGCAGGCAAGTCGCCTGGCGGAAATCGGTCAGCTCGCATTCCAAGCCCTGTTGGCGGAACGCCAAATCCCCATCCACTACGGAATCGAAGAATTCCACGATGACCTTCGCACTCTCCGTCAGATGGGCAGGCTTTGATCGTTGTCTCTGATACGTCCCCGATTTTGAATCTGGCGCGGATAGGGCGCTTGCAGCTTCTTGGCTCCCTCTATAAAGAAGTACTCATTCCACCGGCCGTACTTAGAGAACTCGCCGCCTCTAGGATGCCGCTCTACCAGTCATCGACGTCGCAAACCTCTCTTGGATTATTCTCGAAACTCCAAGAGACCAAAGTCGTGTGCAAGAGCTTCGCGTCAGCCTGGACGCTGGTGAGGCTGAGGCAATCGTGCTCGCGCTGGAACGTCAAGCAGACCTGTTGCTTGTCGATGAAAGACGCGGGCGACGCATAGCCGAAGCACTGGGACTGCGGATCACCGGTTTGCTCGGCGTGCTGGTCGACGCAAAGCGAGCTGGACTGATTGAATCAATTAAACCGGTGCTCGACGAACTAATTCAGAATGCAAGATTCTGGATTGGTCCCGAACTCTACAGAGAAGTTCTTGCAGAATTAGGTGAGGGATAAGCCCGACAGAGCGCAGTGCGCCAAAAAAGCAAAAAGGCGGGCGCTCGGCCCGCCTTAAACTTTGCTGAAAATCGAGGTTACTTCGCCGCGCCCACGGCCTTTACCCGCTTGCTGAGGCGGGACTTATAGCGGCTGGCGGTATTCTTGTGCAGGATGCCCTTCTGGACGCCCTTGTCCACCACTGAAACCGTTTCGCGGTAGGCGGTCTGGGCGGCTTCCTTCTCGCCCTTGGCAATGGCCTCGCGCAGCGAACGTAATACGCTGCGCAGACGCGACTTATTGGCGCGATTGCGCGTAGTTTTAGTCTCGGTTTGACGCGCACGTTTGAGCGCCGAAAAATGGTCTGCCATAGCTTTGCTGTGATCCTTGTAGGAAATTTCGACGTAAGCCGAATACATGATTCTACCGGAAGCGGCCACATCGAGCAAACCTTTGAAGATAAACTAACGATATGGCAAAGAAAGGTGATCCGCCAATGTGGATGGTCAAACGCTCATGGACCGGTTTGAGTTTGTGCCTTGCAGTTTTGCTGACATGTGGCTGGATTGATGGCGGCAGCACCAGCCAAGCGCCGGCTAACAGCGATTCAGCCCGAGGACCGCAGGCGGTTTCCATTGGAGGCGAGCCCGTGGTGCTGCTGCAACGGCCGAGTTCCAGCAACAAGACCGAGCCGCAGTTTTTGGAAGCCACAATACTGCCCGGGCGTGGAATGGCGGTGCTGCAGATCAGGGCGTACCTGCCGGGAAAGGGAGAGATCGACCTGCTGAACTCGCCTCCGATACCCGAATCAGAGCAAATGCTCGACAAAGGCGATGATGCGTTTGGCAATCAGGTATTCAAGATGGGCGGGGCCATTCTGTTGCCCTTCGCCAATCGCATTCGCGGCAAAGTTTCATCGGACGGAAAAACCATAACCGCTGACGTAGCCGGAAAAACCGTGACGCTGCCGGCGAACTGGAGCGGCAACAATCCCGGCGCCGAAAAGCACGCGATTCATGGGCTGATGCTGCGCTCGAAATTCGAAGCTGTCACCCAGAAGAGCGGATCCACCGATTCGAGCGTTGCTGCCGTCCTGCATGCAGGCAACTTCGATGGGCATTGGCTTGCTGACACGGAGGTCCATGTCGAGACAATTCTGAAGAACAACGCCTTCGAGATGACGGTGACCGCCAAGAACGCAGGCCATGAGCCGCTACCGATGGGGATTGGCTGGCATCCCTATTTCGTTCTTCCCAGCGGCGATCGTCAACAGGTCAGGCTGCACCTGGCGAGCGAAACTCGTGCCGTCATGAATAACTACGACGATTCATTCACCACTGGCCAGCGAGTTCCCGTCAAAGGGACGCCGTATGATTTCAGCGCACCCGGCGGACGTCCACTCGGCTCTCAATACCTTGACGACAATTTCTCTGAGCTGAACCGTCGTCCCGACGGGAGCACGATTTCCGAGATCATCGATCCTGCAGCCAAATACGGTTTGCGGCTGATCACGCTTTCGCCCCAGATCAAGTCCATACAGGTGTACGCTCCGCTGCAGAAAAATTTTGTCGCTATCGAACCGCAGTTCAATCTACCCGATCCGTACAACAAGAATTGGGGCGGCGTCGATACCGGCATGGTGCTGCTGCAGCCTGGGCAATCGGTGTCGTGGCGCGTGCGATTAGAATTGTTCACCCCTGGTCAGTAGGTGAGTCATGCATCGGCTTACGGTCAAAACTCACAAGAAGCGCGAGATTGTCGATATCACCGAACACCTGGAATCGCTTCTGTGGAAGCAGTACGGGGACAAGACCGGCATCTGCCAATTGAGTGTGCTTCACACCACGGCTGCTTTGACCACAGCTGATCTCGATCCTGGAACCGATCTGGACATGCTCGACGCCTTCGAGCACCTCATTCCCAAACTTCAGTATCGCCATCCTCACAATCCGGCGCATACCCCCGACCACATTCTTTCCACGCTGATCGGAACGTCGCTGGCATTGATGGTAGATCGCGGCCTGCTGTTGTTAGGAACCTGGCAGCGGGTCGTTCTGGTCGAGCTCGACGGCCCGCGCGAGCGCGAACTGGTGATGGCATTCGTGGAGACAACGTAATTACCGGCTGTCAGCCATCAGCCATCAGCCTTCAGCCAAATAAGGACATTCGGAGTTTGTGCATTTGGGCGATTGGAGTAGACAAAGGCCACCCGCATCGCGGCGAGATTGGTCGAGTTCGGTCGTATGAACGGAATCGCAACGTCTGTCGTCCCGACGGGACTCGGTTCTATTTTTCAGTCTACCCAGCGCTCAACCACCCCAATCCACGCAAAGGCGGCATGGATCGGGGACCCCGGTACGCGCTGGGCTAAGCTCTTTCGCCCCGTTCGGGGCTGCCGTTTGCGCGCTTCCCTCCACTGCTACTAACCCATGCGAGGTGCGTCAGACTTTCGCTAGCTCCTGTGACAACTGGCAACTGACCACCGCCTCATAACATCTGCGTGCCCCACAGATCATGCAGGTGCAGCACACCCAGCAGGTGGCCGGCTGCGTCCACCACGGGAAGCGAAGTGATCTTCTTCTGCTCCATGATATCGAGCGCGGCGATGGCGAACACGTCAGGGCCGACGGTGCGCGGCGAGCGCGTCATACATTCCGCGGCTGCGAGGTCGAACACCTTCTTACCGTGCTGTTCCAGCAGGCGGCGCAGATCGCCATCGCTGATCAGTCCCACAAGTTTTTCGCCTTCGACCACAGTTGTCATTCCCAGTCCCTTGCGCGACATTTCGTAGATGACCTCAGTCATGTGGGTCGAGGGACTCACACTGGGAACTGCATCCCCGGCGTGCATAAGCGAGGAGACCCGCGCGAATCGCTTGCCCAACTTGCCTCCGGGATGCAGGCTGGCGAAGTCCTCTTCCTTGAATCCACGACGTTGCGATAGGGCAACTGCGAGCGCATCCCCCAGGGCCAGCATGGTAGTGGTCGAGGCCGTGGGCGCAAGTCCCAGGGAACAGGCTTCGTGCGCAACGGAACAGTCCAGCGCGATGTCAGCCGCTTGCACCAGCGTTGACATATTGCGTGGCTCTTTTGCAGGAGAGTGAAGATCATCGCAGGTCATGGTGATGAGCGGGACGCCGAGCCGCTTTACGGTTGCCAATAGCTGCAGAATTTCGTCGGTCTCTCCGCTGGCCGAGAGGGCGAGAACCAAATCACCGCGGACCACCATTCCGAGATCGCCATGCAGGGCCTCGGCGGGATGAAGAAACAATGCCGGGCTTCCTGTCGAGGTAAGCGTGGCCGCGATCTTGCGCGCGATCAGTCCGCTTTTGCCCATGCCAGTAACAACGATGCGGCCCGCGCAGCCGTACAGCAGCTCCACGGCCCGTTCGAAGTCCGGCAGCATGGGTCCTGCCAGACGGTCGGCGAGTGCGCGCAGGGCATCGGCCTCGATACGTACTACGTTTTCACCAATGTTCTTTATGGTGGCCTTCGATGAGGGTGGGATGTCGGGCCGCATCATTCGGGCGCCGCGCTCGACAGCAGGCCATGGGAATTGAAGACAAGCACGCGTTCGTCGTTTTCGCCTCCGGTCACCGGAATGTTCTTGCCATTAAACGAGACTTCCACCGCGCCAGCGTTGCCGGTAAAAAACACTACCTCGCTGGTGGCGTGGATCGTCTTGACATCCGGGGGCTTGATGATGCCACGAACCACGAAGTTACCATCGGATTTGATGGAAACCCAAGCGCTATCCTTGGGGCGAACCGTGAGTTCGAACGGCACAGCTAGAGCAGAATTGGCAGATCTCGATGAAGAAATTGTTCCCGGTGCAGTTGCCTCAGAGGCTTGCTGTGTTAGGTTGCCGTTCTTAACTGAGCCAGCGCTGGATTGCGGAGAAGAAGCCGTGGCGGGCATGCTGGTTCCCGAGGCGACGACGCTGGAACTGCTCGGAGCGGCAGCGCTTGTTCGCGTGCTCCCCGTCTGCGCTTGCCGATCGAGCCGGCGCTCCCGGTAAATACGCCATCCGCCGAGGATTCCCGCAACGAGTACGAGAACGACAAATACGGGAACAATGGGAAATATCGATTCAAAGCGGTCACGCGATTGCTCGTCAGCGGTCCTCTCGAATCGGCTGGAGGCGTTCTGCTCGGCATTTCCATGTACGTCGGGTGCAGCTTCGCGCATGGCTTGCAAATAATCTGCGACTGCCTGGTCCTCGTCGATTCCTACGTGCTTGGCGTAGGCACGGACATACCCCTTATTGAAGATGCCGCCGGGGAGTTGATCGAATTGTTCATCTTCCAGGGCGCGCAGCAGCCGAGTTCCAACTTTAGTGGTTGCCGCGATCTCGTCGAGTGAGATGTGCCTCATCTCGCGCTCGCGACGCAACCGTTCGCCGAAAGTGCCCATCTTACCCTCGGGTCTGTTCCAATACTCTTGCAATTCAATTGCCGAGCGTCCTTGCCGATCATAGAAAGTGGTGCAGGCAGTGTCAAACCGGCTGCCCAGAGGTGGTGTCCCGTTTCCGCCTCGCGGGAAGTTCGCGGAGATAGGAACCATCGGCGCTTTCCGGTAAAATACAGCGCAGGCGGGCGTGTATTTTGAGCCTGAACGTTTTGGAGTCAGGGGCGGCTGGCCTCGGGTTACTTTTCCGAGACGGCAGACGAAACCTGGGCCGGGTTCTTGCATGTTGCTTTCAACTGCGAACGATCAGCAGTTTTACGATCTGAACATCTTCCACGACGTCGCCAAAGCCCTGACGTCGTCGCTTGATCTAGATACTATTCTGCAAACCATCATGGAGAAGATGGCGGCCTATTTTGAGCCCGCGACCTGGTCGCTGCTCATGCTGGATGACGCCACGGACGAACTCTATTACGCGGCAGCGGTTGGCAAGGGTTGCGAGAATCTCAATGCTTTACGAATGACGACGGGCGAAGGCCTCGCTCGATGGGTGATCAAACATGGCAGACCGCTGGTCTTTGCTGACGTAGTCCAGGACGAACGCGTTCACCACACTAGCAAGGATGATTTCTTCGTCGAAGGGTGTTCGGCGGTCTGCATGCCAGTGCGGACAGGGGGAAAAGTCCTGGGGATCATCGAAATGGTGAATATCGATATGGAGGTCTACACCCGCAACGAGATGCTTTTGCAGACCTTAGCCGATTACGCCGCCATCGCCATCGAGAATGCTCGTGCGGTCCAGCGTATTCAGGAACTCAGTATTACGGATGACTGTACCGGCTTATACAACGCACGGCAGTTGTTCACGGCGCTTTCCGACGAGGTGCACCGTTCGAAACGCTTTGGCTACGAGTTCAGCCTCCTGTTTCTTGACCTCGACCGCTTTAAGCGGGTAAACGATGAGCATGGACACCTGATCGGCAGCAAGCTGCTGGGTGAGGTAGGGCAGGCCTTGCGAGAAAACCTTCGCTTGGTGGACGCCGCGTTTCGCTATGGCGGCGACGAGTTCGCCATTTTATTGCCGCAAACTTCCAAGGATGCAGCTCTGTTGGCCGCGCGCCGCTTAATGTCGGTTTTTCACTCCCGGCAATGGCTTGCTGCGGAGGGTGTGCCGATGGCTCTTCGCGCCAGCATCGGTATTGCGAGTTTTCCAACGGACGCCGGGTCTCCGCAGGCGGTGGTGCAACGCGCCGATGAAATGATGTACCAGGTGAAGGATAGTCGGGCGCGACAACATTGCGTTAGCGGGCGTCGGGATCGTGGGACTCGACGAAAAACCTCCCGGCTGCTGACCCTTCCGTTCTCAGCACCAGAATCGTCCTGAAATACCGTCATCATTTTGTCTCGACTTGCTCCCTGCTTATATCGGGCTGCACGGCATTCGGGTTCGCTGGCGCGTTGGCATTCACGCCGAAGTCCCACACGTAAAGGTTCATCTCCTGCGGGCCCAGCATCTCTACGACCGCATACTCGCCGGGGGCCAGGTCCTGTGCTGGAGTCACTTTCACCCATTCCGCCGTTCCTAGCTTTTCAACGCTTGCGGGTATAGGGACGCTCTGCTCGCTCGCTTTTCCGGTGAATGTAACTTTCAAATTGGCAACGACGCGTTTGTCTTTCTTGATCTCAGTGCGAACCAGCCGGAAGCGGTCGGCGATGGCGCTACCGCTCTGCGGCCCTTCGTCGATGTCTATGTAGATGGTGGGACGCGGCACGTGGGATTGGATCCTCGCGTGTTCACCCTTCAGCTCAAACGGCTGTTTAGAGCTGGCGATCGGATTGATTGTGGCACGCAACACGCTCTTGCCGGTGTTCTTGTTCAGCTCGCTGCCATTCTGCACGATCTCCGCCAGCTCCGGTTTGCCCTGATACTGGTCGAACAGGAATACCCCGCCGGTTCCCGGCAGATGAAGCCCCGGCGCAACCTGCGGCGAGTTGGCCTCCTCTTTCTCGCGCTCCTCTTTCTCCTCAGGAGTCTCTTCCCTTGCGTGGTGCAGCTTGCCGCTACTGAGTTCAGCTTCGTACTTCTTGGTTTCGTCCCAATCGACAAGCGAACTCGGAATGTCTTCCCACTCATACCGTTCCGCACTGAGATAGTGCACCCGGTCACCCTGGATCTCATATTTCACTACCGACTGGTAGGAGCCATCTTTCAGAATCAGACGCAACGTTCGTTGCTGTGCTTGCACCTCGATCGGATGCTGCACGACAACACCGCGGCAGCTCCTGTGAGTAAAGAGAGGGAGAAGAGCGCATGCAGAAGGTGACGAGACATCGGCACTAGTTTAGACCCAAGAGCCGCGAGGAAGACTCGGTCTTTGGTAACTTCGGCGCGCCACTGCGCTCGATACCATCTCATTTCAGGACCAGGCAGTTTGCGGCGGCTGGCCCTTCCTCTGTTCACAACGTTTCGTGACATCAATCACAGCGCGATGTGCTTTCTCTGCAGAACAATAGAAGGGACATCGTTCCGGCGACCGTCGCGCGGACCAGGCCGCGTAATCTCCGGAAGCAACATGGTTCTACTGGGGGTCCATGCATGGATAGCGCGCTCTTGATCCACCGCCTGCACTTCGCCTTCACGGTAACCTATCACTACCTGTTTCCTCAGTTGACGATGGGACTGGCCCCCCTGATCGTGATCTTTAAGACCCTGGCTCTCAAGACCAACGACGAGCGTTACGACCGGGCCGCGCGCTTCTGGGCCAAGATTTTCGGCATCAATTTTGTGATCGGTGTGGTGACCGGGATTCCGATGGAATTTCAGTTCGGCACAAACTGGTCGCACTTCTCCCGCTACGCTGGTGGCGTGATCGGTCAAACGCTTGCCATGGAAGGCATGTTTGCCTTCTTTCTGGAGTCCGCATTCCTAGGTCTATTTCTGTATGGCGAGAAGCGGCTGACCAAAACACAGCACTGGTTCACCGCCCTGATGGTCTTCGTCGGTTCGTGGCTGTCAGGTTACTTTATTGTGGCAACTGACGCCTGGATGCAGCACCCGGTGGGCTACCAACAGGGGGCCGACGGTTCCCTGCAACTGACCAGCTTCTGGCAATTGGTGCTAAATCCCTGGGCCTGGTGGCAATATGCGCACAACATGAGCGGCGCGGTCATCACCGGGGCGTTTGTGATGTCGGCGGTCGGCGCATTCTACTTGCTTAGCAAAAAACATGTGCAGCAGGGGCGCATCTTCGTCCGCGCCGGCGTGATTGCGGCATTGATCGCGAGCGTGGTGCAGCTCTTCCCGACGGGCGACGCCCAAGGCCGCATGGTGGCCTTCCACCAGCCGGTAACCCTGGCGGCAATGGAAGCTTTATGGGAGACACAGCCCGGAGCGCCGCTGGTGATTCTCGGACAGCCCGACGTGCCGGCGCAGAAAATCGACAACCCGATCATCATTCCCAAGATGCTGAGCTTTCTGACCTGGCGCCGATGGAATGCGGAGGTCAAAGGCCTCAACGAGGTACCGAAGCAGGATTGGCCTGACAGCATTCCTCTCCTCTATTACTGCTACCACGTCATGGTTGGCTTGGGGACAATCTTCATCGCAGTCTCCGCAATCGCGTGCTTCCTGCTCTGGCGAAAGCAGCTCTACCGCGCTCGCTGGATGCTTTGGGTGCTGCTCCTACTGTTCCCATTGCCCTATATTGCCAACACAGCCGGCTGGATGACGGCTGAGCTGGGCCGGCAGCCGTGGCTGGTCTATGGCTTGCTGCGCACCGTGGATGGATACTCGAAGATGGTCTCCGCCGGTAACGCCTGGTTTAGTTTTCTCGGATTCCTGGGGATGTACACCGTGCTTTCGATATTGTTCCTCTTCCTGGTGCGCCGCGAAATCGAGCATGGACCGGATCTCGACCCCGAACCCCTGCTGAAAAAACTCGGCGCAGTCGCGGTAGATCCCGTGGAGGTGCGATAGCCATGTCAACCTTATGGTTCATGATCGTTGCGGTGATGATCGCTGTGTACGTTCTGCTGGACGGCTTCGATATCGGAGCCGGCGCGGTTCATCTGTTCATCGCGAAAAACGACGCCGAACGCCGCATGGTGTTGCGCGCCATCGGGCCGGTGTGGGACGGCAACGAAGTGTGGCTGCTGGCTGCCGGCGGAACCCTCTACTTCGCCTTTCCTGTTTTGTACGCGTCCAGCTTCAGCGGGTTTTACCTGCCGTTGATGATGGTGCTATGGCTGCTAATGCTGCGCGCGATCGGCATCGAGTTCCGCACGCATATTGAGGAGGCGGTGTGGAAGGGGTTCTTCGACGTCATCTTTGGCGTTTCGAGCATCCTGCTGGCTATCTTTTTCGGAGCCGCCCTGGGCAATGTGGTGCGCGGTGTTCCGTTACGGGCGGACGGTTATTTCTTCGAGCCGCTGTGGACGAATTGGCGTGTCGGCGTGCAGAATGGCATCCTCGACTGGTACACCGTGATCTGCGGGCTGGTCGCGTTAGTCACGCTCGTCGTCCACGGCTCCCTGTACCTCGCCACCAAGACCGAGGGCGAGCTTAACCGGCGCGCCCGCAAGGTTGCGAGCCTCTTCTGGCCGGTGCAGGTGCTGGTTACAGTCGCCAGCCTGCTCGCCACGGTGTACGTGGTTCCCCAAGTGCTGGACAATTACAGCAAGTGGCCGATTGGGTACCTGGTTCCTGCGGTGGTGATCGGTAGTCTGGTTTATCTCTACTATGCGCATTCGAAGAGAAACGATAAAGGCGCATTTCTGGCATCGTGTGGCTACATCGTGGGCATGCTGGTGGGGGCGGTGTTCGCACTCTATCCCAATGTGCTGCCTGCCAGTACCGGTTCCGGCTTCAGCCTGACCATCTACAACAGCCAGGCCGGTGTTCACGGGTTAAGTGTCGGCTTGGTGTGGTGGACGATAGGCATGATCCTCGTTCTCGGATATTTTATCTTTGTTTATCGCATGTTCCGGGGCAAGGTAAAGCTGGACGAAGGGAGCGAGCACGGATACTGACAAGACTGGGTTGGACGGAGATAACGGCGAGGAGAAATCCGGCACGCTTTCCTGCTGCTTGAGATCGATTGCCGCTCACGCCCCGACGGCCGCTGCGATGGCAACGGGCAATTTTGCCTGCTCCCAGGCATCGAAACCGCCAATCACGTTGATGACGCTATAGCCGGCTCGTTGCAGCAGGCTGCAAGCGATCATGCTGCGGTAGCCACTCTTGCAGTGGACCGCGATGGGCCCGTTCTGCTCCAGTTGCGGCAAGGCCGCCTTGAAGCGGTCCAGCGGGTACCAGTCCACGCCCTCGATGTGCCCAGCCTGCCATTCGCCTTCTCTGCGAACATCCAGCACTTGCAGTCCGCCGCTTTGCCACCGAGTGCTGAGTTCCTGTACCGTAATCTGTTGCAACTGCGCGACGGGGAATCCCGCTCGCTTCCAACTCTCGACACCGCCATCCAGATAACCCCGCAGGTTCTCAATCCCCACCCGCGCCAGGCGCATGCGCGCCTCGGTTAACTGCTCCGAAGTTTCGCCAATGAGTACCGGATGCGCAGCGGTGCCAAGAGCAGCTCCCGCCCACGAAGCAAATTGCCCGGAGAGCGCAATGCTGATGGAGCCGGGGACATGGGCCGCGGCGAACTGTTCTGTGGGCCGGACGTCGAGCGCGATGGCGCCGCTCTCCAACATGTTCCTTAGTTCGGTCGCCGCAATTGGAGCGAGTTCCGGCAGGTCCGCAAGAGACTCGGCTCCGGCGCGGTTGATGGCGGCGTCTTCCAGAAAATATTCCGGACGAGCCGGAAGGTTAGTCGTCAACTGGCGCACAAACTCATCACGACTTTTGATCTGCAGAGCGTAATTGGTGAGGCGTTCGGTGCCGATAGTCGAGGAACGCTCGGCGCGCATGTTGCGTCCGCAAAGTGAGCCCGCGCCGTGCGCGGGATATACCTGCACCTCATTCGGCAACCTAAGAAGCTTGTTGTGCAAGGAATCGTAGAGCAAGCCTGCGAGTTGCTGCGGCGTGTGTGTAGTCGAAAGGTCTGGCCTTCCCACGTCGCCGATGAACAGCGTGTCTCCGGTCAGCACGGTTGATGGCGCCGGCGATTTCTCTCCGTCGGTGACCACCAGGCAGATGCTTTCCGGGGTATGGCCCGGCGTCGAGAGAACGTCGATGCGCAATTTTCCGACGCGCAACTCGAATCCATCGCCGACAGCGAGATGCGGAAAGGTCGCGCCTGCTGCTTTTCCGATGTAAATGGTTGCGCCCGTGCGAGCGGCCAACTCTTTGTGTCCCGAGACGAAGTCAGCGTGCAGATGGGTCTCGAAGATGTGGCGAATCTGCAGATTATGTCTCTGCGCCGCCTCAAGGTAGATTTCAATATCACGCTGCGGATCGACGACGACCGCTTCGCCTTCCGATCCGAAAAGATACGAAGCGTGCGCAAGACAACCCAGGTAGAACTGTTCGAAGTACATGTGCCTCCACTCCGCGGGGAACATGATACAGGCCTGGTTGCGATTTACCTACATTTTTGACCGGTATCGCCAAGTAATGCGTAGGGCGGCTCTGATTAAGTCCGGCTCTTTGAATGGGACGGCCTTCAGGCCGTGAAGGGGATGGCCTTTCAGGCCGTCCGTGAATTCCTAATGTGAGCCGGGGGCTTTTAGCCCCTGACCATGTCCAACGGGCCTAGTCAGATCTTCCCTAGCGCTCGTAGGTCTCCACCAACTGCTTCAGCCGTGCGCTCATCGCCGGCGTCAGCTCTTCCTGGCGAAAGCGCCAACGCCAGTTTCCGGACGAGGTGCCGGGCAAGTTCATGCGGCCTTCCGTCCCGACGCCCAGCACGTCCTGCAGCGGAAACAGCACCGTGTCGGCCACTGATGCCACCAAGGTACGAATCATCACCCAATTGATCTCGCGGCCGTCGGTGTTCAAGTAGCGCCGCGCGTAGGCCAACTCCTCTGCCACGTCCGTAGTCGTTCGAATACTTCCGGCGCCGGCGGTGCTCCTCCACCAGCCGACAACGGTGTCATTGTCGTGCGTGCCCGTATAGGCCACCAGATGATGCGGGTAATTGTGGGGCTTAAAATCCGGCGCTTGCGGGTCCTTACCAAAGGCGAACTGCAAAATCGCCATGCCTGGAAAACCGAAGCGCGTACGGAGCGCTTCCACCTCCGGCGTGATCACGCCCAGATTTTCGGCGACGACCGGTAACTTCCCCAGCGCACTTTCCAGCGCTTCGAACAGTGGGGCTCCTGGTCCTTTCACCCATGCTCCGTTGATGGCCGTCTCCTCGCCTCCAGGAATTTCGTAGTACGCCTCAAAGCCACGGAAGTGGTCGAGGCGAATCATGTCGAGCATTTCCAAAGAACGGCGCAGGCGCGCGATCCACCATGCATAGCGAGTCTTCGCGTGCGCTTGCCAGCGGTAGATGGGATTGCCCCACAGTTGTCCGGTAGCGCTGAAGTAATCGGGTGGCACGCCGGAGACCGCCATGGGCTTGCCCGACTCGTCCAGTTCGAACAAGTCGCGGTTGGCCCACACGTCCGCGCTGTCGAGAGCGACATAGATGGGAACGTCACCCATGATGCGAATGGCGTTGCGCCCGCAATGCGCCTTCAAATCACACCACTGGCGCTCGAATTCGAACTGAATGAATTTGTTGCATTCAATTTCTTCGCGGAATTGGTTGCGCGCGCGCTCCATGGCGTCGGGCTTATGCAGCGCGAGGTCAGCATCCCAAAACGTCCAGGCAACATTGCCGTGAGCTTGCTTGAGCGCCATGAACAAGGCAAACTCGTCGAGCCAGCCGGCATGGCTTTCGCAAAAAGCGACGAATGCTTCGCGCTCAGCCGGCGAACTGCGCTCGAACGAACGGAAAGCCTGCCGAAGCAAGGGTAGCTTCCAAGCGATAACGGCGCCGAAATCCACTTGACCAGCGGAAAAATCCGGGCGTGATGCCAACTCGCGGGAGTCGAGATAACCGCGCTGCACCAGTGCGTCGAGACTAATCAAGAGAGGATTGCCCGCGAAAGCCGAGAAGCACTGATACGGAGAGTCACCGTATCCGGTCGGTCCCAACGGCAGAACTTGCCAAATACGTTGGCCGGCATCGTGCAGAAAGCCCGCGAAGCGATGCGCCTCAGGGCCCAGTTCGCCGATGCCGTAAGGCCCCGGAAGAGAGGTCGGGTGTAGAAGGATCCCGCTGGATCGTGGAAAGCTCATGCGGTGATGTTAGATGTTGAGTGCGGCAAAGTAATGCCCCACTGCGCGATTTCTGAGTTGTCATCACGAACGGCCGAACCGGGGTCCCCAACGAGCGCCGTCTTTGCGCTCGTTGGGGTAATGTTTAGGCCGTGAGGGATCTGCTGTTTTCCCGGCATCCAGGTGCAAAACACAAGCAGATTCCTCGCTGCGATCGTAATGACAATTCCAGGGCGAAGCGTGCGACATTAAAACGGAATATCTTCGTCCGTGATCTCCGCGCCCGCTGGCGCCTGGGATGGCTCGGGCTCGGCTGTGCGCTGGTCGAAGCCCCCAGACTTGCCGGCGCGTCCACCACCTTCACCGCCAGCGTCGCGTCCTCCGAGCAGCACCAGGTCGTTGATAATGATTTCCGTTCTGTACTTCTTCTGGCCAGTTTCCTTATCGTCCCAGGAGTCGCTGTGCAGACGACCTTCGATGTAAACCTTGCCACCTTTCTTCAGATATTCGGCGGCTATTTCGGCGGTACGCTGGAAAGCAACCAGGTTGTGCCATTCGGTGCGGTCCTGCCAGTTGCCGTCTTTGTCTTTGACGCGATCGGTAGTGGCCAGTGAGAAGCGCGCTACCGCCATGCCGGTTTGGGTGTACTTCACTTCCGGGTCTTTTCCGAGATTGCCGATCAGAATGACCTTATTAACGCTCTTAGCCATGAGAGCTGCTCCTGTGCTTCGTAAGTGGGGATGATCGAAAGCCAAATATAGCAGAAGCGGCCTGCATGGAAGGGGGCGGCGTTGGACAGTGGGTTCGGCTTGCGTCCGCTATTTCTCTCGGCCCCCGTTTCTTGCTTTTCGACCAGCGCCATTCTTCTTCGCCGCCAGTTCGGCCTTTTTCTTTTCCCGAGCCGCGGCTCGCGCCTTTTTCTTCAGCTCCTCGGGTGAGTACATGCTCCCTCGGCAACTCTTGCTGCCACAATAGCAAGGTGCATCGTCGTCGCCGTCATAGAGACAATAGTCGTAGGTAAGTTCTTCGCCGGCGCCAATGTCGCGAATCGCGGCGATATAAACCCGTCCGTCTTCTTCGTCAGTCTCGCAGTTAGGATCGCAAGAGTGGTTCACAAACATTGCCATTCCGTGCCCGTCGATCACCACCTCGCCGTCGCCCACGCCGAACAGATAGGTGAACGGACGCCCTTCGTAACGGACGTCGCCTTCAGCTTTGGTAATGCGCTCTCCTGTGTATTCCAGAACGCGAGTGCTCTTGGGAATGTCTTCGAGGGTGAAACAGCCAGCAGCGTGAATGTCCGAGGACCGAATAATGAGGCGCGGCACGAAGAAATGCTCCCGCTGAGTTCGGTTTGCAGTATAACGCATAGCAAATTGGGCATGATGCGCGCCGCCGAACCTTATAACAGGAAATCCCCACCGGCCGATGCATGGTGCCGCGACGCCGTCAACACCCTTGGTCACATAAGTCTGTTGCATTTCCCGATTCACATTCGGCTGCAGATTTCGTATCTTGAGAGAGACGATTTGATTTGGGAGGCGCTCTCATGGTGCATGTCCTGATCCGCCACAAGGTGGCGGATTACAACCGCTGGAAGCAAGCTTTCGATTCTCACCTCAACACCCGCAAGCATGCTGGCGAAACCGCGTTGCCGCATCTTCCATACCGTTGACGATCCGCGCGAAGTTGTCCTGTTTCTCGATTGGGAGGGCATCGAGCAGGCGCGCAAGTTCATAAACTCTGATGATCTCCGCAAGGCGATGCAGCAGGCCGGAGTCGAAGGCGCCCCCGATGTGCGGTACATCGAGGACGTCCGAACGGTTCATCGCTCATCGGCCGATTAGCCCTCGTTCGATATTAGTTTCGGAAAATTTGTCTCAGACTCTTGACACCGGGGCGGAATTTTTGGTTTTCAAATTTTCGTCGGGCTGAGGCTCTGAGTGTGTCCTCAGGTTTTGCGCGCGTGGAGTCAAATTGCTGGAAAGCCCGTACGCGCAAGGGTTCCGCGAGAGCGGGCACTCTGTCAAGAATTTTTCCACAGATTTTTTTTGGTGGGCTGTAAACTAAATTTTTATCTACCGTTGACAAACCAGCCGGGGAAACTAAAATACCCGACGACTTCTCCGATTCGATTTGCGGCGCCGTGACCTATTCAACTCAAAATTCCGAAGTTCTCCTGCGCACTGACTTTTCCGGTTTGGAGCTGTTTGCCAGCGGAAAAGTCCGCGACCTTTACGAGGTTGGTAGCGAACATCTGCTCTTCGTGGCGACCGATCGAATCTCGGCATTCGATTACGTTCTGGCCACCGGCATACCGCAGAAGGGACGAGTGCTGACTCAGCTCTCGCTTTTCTGGTTCGAGTTCCTGAAGAATATCGTCCCCAACCACCTCGTCACCGCTGACGTGCGCCAGTACCCGCCGGAACTGCAAAAGTATGCCGGCCAACTGCGTGGGCGCTCGATGCTGGTGGTGCGTGCCGAGATGGTCGCCGTCGAGTGTGTGGTGCGCGGCTATCTGTCCGGCTCGGGCTGGAAGGAGTACAAGGCCGACGGCTCCGTCTGCGGCATCAAACTGCCCGCGGGATTGCGCGAATCGGACAAGTTGCCGGAGCCGATCTTTACTCCCGCCATCAAGGCCAGCAGCGGTCACGATGAAAATATCTCGTTCGATCGCATGGTAACGCTGGCGGGCCGCCAGCTGAGTGAACGGCTGCGCGAGTTGAGCGTCAATATCTACCAGACTGCTGCGGATTATGCAGAGACGCGGGGCATCATCATCGCCGATACCAAGTTTGAATTTGGTCGCACGCCTGGCGGACTAGTGCTCGCCGATGAGGTGCTCACGCCGGATTCCTCGCGCTTCTGGCCCAAGGACAAGTATCAGCCAGGCGGGCCCCAGGACTCGTACGACAAACAGTACGTGCGCGATTACCTGGAAACTATCAAGTGGAATAAGCAGCCGCCAGCCCCGGCATTACCCCCTGAGGTAGTGGCAAGAACGAGTGAGAAGTATGTGGAGGCTTACACCCAATTGACCGGACATCCGCTGCCGGCCTAGGGAAAGCCGAATGATGGGCATGTCTATTCTCGACTGGGTGATTTTGCTCATCATTCTGCTGTCGGTGTTACAGGCGATCGCGCAGGGATTTTTTTACGAGTTTTTTTCGCTGGCGGGCGTGGTCGCCGGATATTTGCTGGCGGCATGGGAGTACCCGCGCGCGGCGGTTTGGTACGCACGTTACGTGAATTCCCCGTGGGCAGCGGATGTCGCTGGGTTCTTTACCATATTTATTGTTGTCGTGTTGCTGGCGGGAGTGCTGGGACGAATTGCCCGTTGGGCAGTCCACGGTGTGGGCCTGCGCTGGTTCGATCGCCTGCTGGGTGGAGTGTTCGGGTTTCTGCGGGGGGCGGTGTTCTGCACCGTGGTTGTTCTGGCCCTGGCCTCGTTTGCGCCGCAGTGGGGATGGTTGCAGCAATCGCGCATCGCGCCATTCATGTTGGTGGGGGGGCGTGCTTTGATCTGGGCCGCGCCAGCGGAATTACGGCAACGCTTCCGTGAAGGCTGGGAGTTGTTACGGACGGTTCCGCAACACGTTTCCATGCAATACGGCAACAAGGATGCTCCCTTGTGACGGTGTGGTTCGGTTTCGTCATTATCGAAGTTATATAGAGAGGCGTTGTTGTGAAAGATCAACTGGAAGCGCTCGTTATGCAGATGTACAAAAACGGTATCACTTATTCTGAAGGCGTGTGTGAATTCAAGAAGCGATTTATTCTCACGGTACTGCAGGACTGCAAGGGAAACCAGTGCAGAGCCGCACGCCAACTGGGAATGCACCGTAACACCCTGAGCCGCACCATCGCCGAACTCAAGCTGGATGCCAAGGGTTTGCGCAAAGGTACGCGCCGGCCACCGCGCAGCGCTTATGCCATCTTGATGGACAGGAAAGCCGCGCGCTAACTTAAGTGACGCTCCTCGTTGCGCGCTACTCAGAGCAGCAATTCAGCCTCGCTACTGGTACCTTTACCCGGGACGGTTAGCGGGCTGTGGATTTGCTTATCGGAGCCTTACCGTAGCGGCAAACTGGTGCGGCTCCTATCCTCATCGATGGATCCCCGCAGCCTGCAAAGGAGGGACGAACATGCCTTTACCGGAATTCAAGCAACTGGTTGACGAAGCGAGGTCGCAGATCGGCGAAATCGGTTCCGACGAACTCAGACGCATGCAGCAATCGGGTGAAGACTTTACCCTGCTGGACGTGCGGGAGCGCGACGAACAGGCGAAGGGAATTATTCCCGGTGCTCTCACCCTGCCGCGTGGCATTCTGGAAGTGAACATCGACAAGATTACGACCGACAAGGACCGCAAGTTGGTTTTATATTGCGGCGGAGGCAGCCGTTCGGCGCTGGCCGCCCTCAATCTTAAGAAGATGGGCTTTCGCAATGTATTCTCGCTAGCCGGCGGCTATCGCGACTGGCGCGAAGGGGAAACCTACTAAGGTCTCGGCACTTGCCCCGCTGATCGAGGTGACCATGAACCTGCAAGGCAACCGCATTACGTGGCTGGGCCACGCGACCTTCCGCATTGAAACCAAAGATGGCGTCACTGCATACGTGGATCCCTGGGTAATGGGCAATCCGGCATGTCCGCAGAGTGAGAAGCAGGTGAAAAAGGCCGATGTCCTCATCTGTACCCACGGCCACATGGACCACATCGGCGACGCAGTGCAGATTGCGCGAGAGCACAATCCCATCGTAGTCGGCATCTTTGAGCTCTGCACCTGGGTCGGCAAGAAAGGCGCCAAGCAGATCGCCCCCATGAACAAAGGTGGGACACAGGCTGTCGCCGGAATCAAGATTACGATGACCCACGCGGTGCACTCGTGCGGCATTCAAGATGACGATGGCGGCATCGTGTACGGCGGAGAAGCATGCGGCTACGTTCTTGAGTTGCCCGGCGGGATGAAGCTCTATCACGCGGGTGACACCGCGGTGTTCGGCGACATGCAGATCATCCGCGACCTCTACTCGCCCGAGATCGCGATGCTTCCCATCGGCGATCACTTCACCATGAGCCCACGCGAAGCGGCTTACGCTTGCAAATTGCTGCAGGTGAAGACTGTCATTCCCATGCACTTCGCGACGTTTCCCATGCTGACCGGTCGGCCTGACGATCTGAAGAGATTACTGGGTCCCGGCGGGCCGGAAGTGGTCGAAATGAAGCCCGGACAAACGTTGAGCTGAGGAGTGAATAACCTCGATGACAAGTTTCACCGATGAACGCGTCGAAAACTATCTCTATGCGATGCTTCCTGAGCGCGAGCCGGTCTTGCAGGAGATGGAGCGCCAGGCGAAGGCGCGCGACATCCCCATCGTGGGACCAGCGGTCGGCCGGCTGTTTTATCAATATGCTCGGCTGATCAACGCAAAGACGGTCTTCGAGTTGGGTTCAGCGATTGGCTATTCCACGATCTGGTGGGCAAAGGCGGTCGGCGAAGGGGGCAAGGTCCACTACACCGATGGCAGCCGCAAGAACGCCGACGAAGCGCATCGCTACTTCGATCAGGCGGGCGTCTCGGATCGCATCGAGGTCCATGTTGGCGATGCCCTGGAAGTTCTGTCGGAGCGCAAAGAAGAGTTCGACATCGTATTCAACGATGTGGATAAGCATGACTATCCTCGCGTGTTCAATATGGCGGCGGGGCGCGTGCGAAGGGGCGGGCTCTTCCTTACTGACAATGCGCTGTGGAGCGGCAACGTCGCGTACGCTGCCGGCAATCCGGACTTAGCAAGCAGCACGGAGCCCGACAAATATGCCAAGGGCGTCGTGGAGTTCAACCGGCTGCTTTACTCGTCGAAGGATTGGTTCACGACGATTGTTCCGCTGCGTGACGGCGTCGCGGTGGCGATGCGGCTCTAGCGCTTATGCCTGACGCGCCACACTGCGATATTCTTGCCATCGCCGCGCATCGCGACGACGTAGAGCAGACCTGCGGTGGAACACTGCTCAAAATGGCTGCGCGGGGACACCGCACCGCCATCCTCGACCTAACACAGGGCGAGATGGGCACTCGCGGCAGCGTTGAGGACCGAGCGCGTGAGGCCTCCGAAGCTGCGCGCCTCCTCAAAGTCAGTTGGCGGCAGGCGCTCGATATTCCCGACGGGCGCGTTGAGAACACCTTCGCCAACCGGCTCAAGATCGCGACCGTAATTCGTGAGCTGCGCCCGCGCGTGCTCATTCTTCCTTATTGGAAGGCGCGCCATCCCGACCATGCGACCGCGTCAGTACTGGGATATGAAGCTGCGTTCCTCGCGGGATTTGCGAAATTCGGCCACACTGACGCTACGGCGGACATTTCATCCGAACGTTTAGAGGCATTGTGCTCTTTTCCTCCTCATCGCCCTTACAAGATCGTCTATGCCAGCCTCTACGCCGATGTGCGTCCGTCGTTCGTTGTGGACATCTCCGAACAGTGTGAGACCCGCTTCGCCGCCTTGATGGCTTACCGCTCGCAGTACCAGGACCAGTCGACGGGCAGCGGGCTCTTCCCTCGCCAGGCGGAAATTCGCGAGCGACTCGCCGCGATGGCCGCCTTCTATGGCCTGCTTGCAGGCGTCCAGTACGCCGAGCCTTTTGTCCAGAAAGAAGTCGGGCTGGTGGAGGACCTGCTGGCGGTCCCAGTTCAGTCGCTGTAGTGAACCGCTGAGAACGAACATGGCGATTTGACACACGACGTTGCTACCGGGTGGAAAAATCAACTGAGAGGCGGTGTCCTGGCACTGCGTTGACATCCTGGTGCGGCGTTGATCGCCCGCTCCAGCGCAATTTAGCACGCAAGCCGAAGCTAATTGCGGCACAGCAAGTTGGGGAACAGTGGCGGCAAAACGCATAACGCGTGCGGGCTGGATGCATCAATCAAGAGGATCCCGCAAATCCAGGTCGCGTACTGCCGCGTTTTCGACTTTCTCGATCGCGACGATCGCCACCCATTCGTTGTTGTGATTCAGGTAGCGTACCGTTCGCCCGCCGAGGATGTTCGCCGCTTGCTGCGGTGTCAACTCCTGGTGGTAATCGAAAAAGCGTTCCTGAAGCTCCTCTCCGAAGGGTAAGCTGCGAAACAACGGGTACGGAGGCTGCCACTTGGTGGGAAACAGTAGCGCGACGTCGAACTGGTCGGTGGCTTGCGCGGCCCGTTCAATCTCGAGCGCCGAGAAGTTCTCGATGGGCACCAGCGTCAGGGGCTGTTTAACGTATCCCAGGAACGGGCGCGTGAGTTCATCGGTAGCAGGCCATGCGGTGAGTACGCGGGCGTGCGGGTAGCGTGCCGACAATTCATCGGCCGCCTGTTTGTGGACCATGATGTAGTCGCGGTAGAGCAGCGTATCTTCCGGAGCGATCCGATAGGGTGGTGGAGTCAGCAACGCGAAAACAAAAGCTGCGCACGTAAGCGCGATCCACCACGGCCAATGCCGGGCACGACGCCATAACGTCGAAACACAAATCAGAATTACCAAAGGCACAGCCGGTAGCATGTAGCGAGCCAGCACTGCGCCTCCGAGCGCTGACAGAGCCAGGATGTGTGCCAGGATAACGATCCCGAAGACGAGCTGCACGTTAATGGGAATCCGGGGCCGCCGTGTACCGTCTGGCTGTGGCAAAGCAGGCAGGCTCATGGCATAGGCCGCGGCAAGGGTTAGCACGAACAGGTTCAGGTAGCCCAGTGTGTGCCAGAGCCGTACCACGATAGCGAGGAGAATACGGAGTGGGTTAAGCGTAGCCTGCAGGTTGTAGCGCAGGTACTCCGGATTGCCGAAGTAGAAGCCGGTTCGATGATGGTGAAAAAGAAACCAGGCTGCGAGTGGAACCAGGCACGAGAGGAACGAGAATGATGCCAACGGCCGTCGCTTATACAGGCAGCGTGTTTCTGCTCCCTCCACCTTGCCGCGCAGCACGGGACAAGCCAACTCCCAAGTCATCAGTGCCAAAGGCGTGACGATGGCAGTCTCCTTGGCGAGAGGCGCGAGGGCGAAGAACACGATAGTAGCCACCGGTCTTCGCTCCACGTACATGGCGAGTCCCCAAAGCGTCAGCGCGCAAACCATCATGTCGAGGTGAGCCAGCGAACTCTGGGCAAAGAATACGGAGTAGACCGCGGTGCATAGGACTGTTGCGGCGGCGACCTGCTCATTGGCTACGTCGCGGGCGAGTCGCCACAACCCGAGCAAGGCAAACGCGGCGATCAACAGCATTGCAGTTCGCGTCGCGGCTGGGGTGAAGGCGCTGAACTTCCACCAGAATGCCAGCCACAGCATCACGAGTGGAGGATGTGCGTTGGAGAGCGTGGTATGCGGAATGAGCGAGCCAGTGAGTAAGAGATCGCGTGCGGCAGGAATGAAGTAGCCGGCTTCATCCCAGAAATACGGCAGCCGGAGTAAAGGTGCATGCGTGACGAATAGGAAGGTAAAGATCAGCGCGTAGACGAACAGGTATTCGCGGAGGTTGCCGAGCGTCCTCCCGAGGCGAGGCGGCCCGTCGCCGGGCGCTGGCGGGAAATCGCCCGTTCCGCTTTGCGACTTTCGACTGCGCTCGGCCAAAGCCGAACCTCACTTCGCTCACACTGACGGATGAAATATCAGGTCGGAAATTGAAACCTAAGGAAACGCCCCAATACAAAGTGCGGCTTCGCGATTCTTACGTTGTCATCATGAACGGCCTTTGGGCCGTGAGGGATCTGCTGTTCCCGTCGGTTCCCGGTCGCTATTTCAAGCGCAAACAACAGACTCCTCACTTCGCTCGTAGTGACAATTTCAGAACGCCGGCCGTCCTGGAAACAGCTCTAGTGAATCGGCCCGGTTCCTGGCCCCAGGCGTGGATCCAGTTTGATCTCGCCGAAAGTGTTCTCGTAGTTCACCAGGTTTTGCTGCAGGATGGTATAGAGCGCTTTCGCCTGCTGGGGGCTCAGATAGATTCCCTGAAAGTTGCGGACGTCCACCCTGGTTTCATCCTGCTGTTGCAGCGTGCCAAATATGAGGAAAAAGTCCCAAACGTTCACTCGCACCTGCACGCTGTTGGCATAGCTTTCGCGGTAGTCGGGGGTGTTGGTCAGCTGAATCGACGGGGGCGGAGGATTCGACATGATGACCTCGAAAAGCGCTTGTCAGTTGCCAGCAGCCAGTGGTCAGACGAGGCCACCGGAAACCGCCGCTGGCAAATGGAAATCGCAGTGTAGCAGAACGGTAGCCAGTAGTCAGTTGCCGTTGGCAGTGATCCATTACGAGGACGAGATTTTGCCCGATAACAGGCAACGGCATAAAAAACGGCGGCCCCAAAAAGGGGCCGCCAAGGTGAAGGAGAATCAGATTGGTTAAAAGAGGATCTTGCCCGCAAACTGGATGATTCGTCCAGAAGGCAGACCGGTGAAGAATGATCCGTAGGGGCCGGTTGGCGGTGCCGTCGTCTGCAAGATCTGACCAAACGTTCCATCAGCAAGGTTGAGGTCAGGATTGGTGAAGTTCGGGTGATTGAAGATGTTGTAGAAGTTGGTGGTGAAGTTGAAGGTGAACCGCTCCGTCAACTTGAAGTTCTTACCTACGGTCACGTCGGAGTCGAAGAAGTGAGGTCCACGGTACTGATTCCTTATCTGATTCGGGAAGGTCCCGAATAAGCTGGCCGGACCGAAGGCAGCCGGATTCAGGCACTGACTGTTGCCATTGACGCAACTCATTTGGCCATCTCCAGCAACGATGTTCGCCACCGTGTTGAGCGGTCCATAGTTAGAGATGGAGGTGTTGCCATCGATGACGGTGAGTGGCAGACCTGAGCGCCAGAAGAAGTTCTCAGAAATCATCCAGCCGCCCAGTGCTGCGTTAGCGAAGCTGTTGCTGAACTTGAACGGCGTTTGATATACGTAGGTGCCGTTGAAGCTGTTGCGGACGTCGTAATCGGCGTTGCCGTAGTTGTTGCACTTCAGACATGCCGGATTGATCTGGTCCACGATCGATCCAAACGTCTGAGAGTTGTTGTACGGTGTAGCGCTGATGCCTCCGTTGGAAACATCGTCCAGGGCATGGCTCCAGGTATAGCTGAACTGAAGCGATAATCCATGAGTCTGCCTCATGGCTACACTGCCCGTTACACCATTGTAGTTGGAGACACCGCTCGAGGAGTACTGCTCGAAGGTGGAGAAGATTGGAGTAGGCACGGTGGCGGGGAACGGCGAAAACCCAGCACCGTAGGCGTTCAAGCCCTCATTGTTAACCGGGATGTGAACTCCATGGTTGCCCACGTAGCCGATGGAGAGCGTGGTCATGCTACCCATTGCCTGTTGGACACCGAAGCTCCACTGCTCGTAATACGGAGTGTGGAAGGTTCCGATCTGGTTGTTGTAGCTTGGGGTTATGAACTGGGACCCCAATTGGTTTTTCAAGCTCTGGTAGGATGCCCCACTGTTGAATCCCGCCATAATAGCCGCGGCACTGCTTGCCCCCTGAATGTACGGACTGGCGGGCGATGTGGTGTCGCCCCACGGCGTGTCGTTGATTCGAATATTGACTAACCCAGGCAGGTTGGTCATGAACGAATCACCCACGACAGCGGGGAAGGCATCGTTGAAGATTCCAAAGCCGCCGCGAAACACGGTGTTCGGGCCAACCGGTGACCAGGCAAACCCGAAGCGCGGCGCCAAGTCGATCTTGTCGGTGGCGTTGTAGAGCTGGTGGTTGTGGCCGTTGATGATTGAGTTATAGGGAGTGGTCGGGCTGAGCAACCCCTCACCGAGAAGGGTGTTGAAAGGCGCGTTCAGCAAGGAAGAGCAATCGGTCTGGCAGACCGGATTGGAGTTCTTCTCCAGGCGCAGGGCCAGGGTGAGTGACAAATTGTTGGCGATTTTCCACTCGTCCTGTCCATAAACACCTAGGCCCCACAACGCAACTGGCTGGGTCAAGCGAGAAGGAAACGCCTGACGGGTTTGCAGCGCGATACCGTTATAGAAATCAAGCACGCCGCCGTCCGAGTAGTTTGGGTCTCCCACGATTGTGCCCGAGTTACCCGTGGCGTCACCGAGGAATATCTCAGGGTTGTTGCGTACGCTGAAGGCGTAGTCGGTAATATCGTAACGGCGGAAGTTGCCGCCGAACTTCAAGTTGTGCTTGCCCTTGGTCCAGGAGAGATCGTCAAGGAACTGGTACTGCGTGACGTTCCGTCCTTGGGGAAAGTCAAAGGCGAAGCTCGTGACACCGCCCGAACCCAAATTGAACCCCGTCGAAACGATGGAATAGGGGAAAACACTCGGGTTTACCTGGGTGAAAATCGCCTGGTAATGGCTGAGGTCCGCGCTGAACTGGTTGGTCATGTTCGAGCTCAATATATGAGTCCAACCAAACTGGCCATCGTATGCTGGCTGATAGCTGGCAGCGCTGAGATCATTGCTAAACGGATCAGCCAAAGTGGCCTGCGTTCCGTGGTCGATACGGGTGCGGAAGTAGAACTGGTTGTTTTGCGACTGGTTCCAATCGATCCTGAAGGGCAGAATCCATTCCGTTCCCGGTAGTGCCGGCGTGGCTTGGTAGGTGGAGAAGCAGTTGTTGGCGTTGAACGCGGGATTGACGAGCGGCAACGCTTGACCGCAACTTCCCGCAATGTAGTTGGTTCCGTTGTACCCCTTGGCATTGGTGTACAGGTTGAATAGCTTGGTGTACAGCCCAACCTCGGTGGCGGGCAAATTCGCCAGCGTTTGGCTCATAAAGGTTGGCGACGGCACATAGACCGGTCCGCTCGAAGGAACGATGTACTGGATTGCTTCATAGTCAACGAAGAAAAAGAGTTTGTCCTTCTTGATCGGACCACCCAAGGACGCAGCCCACTCGTTGTTATTAGCAAAGGGCCGCGGCGTCTGTGGAGAGGTGTGATTGTTGAACCAGTCATTGGCATCCAGGGCGCGACCAGTCCACTCGTAATTGACGTTGCCGTGGTACTGGTTTGTCCCCGACTTGGTAACGTAATTGATCTGGGCGCCGGCCTGCTGGCCGTATTGTCCAGAGTAAGCGTTGCTGATGACGGTCGCTTCCTGCACTTCGTTCCTGCCCAGAGTCAGGTTGGTCGCACCCGAGTTGTTCAGGTTCAGGTACGGATCCATGTCGTTCTCGCCATTGACGGTGAACAGATTGGAAGTGGCTGGCATGCCGTAGGCGCTGAAGTTGCCATATCCCATGCCCGTGTTCATAGTCACGCCGGGTGCAGTCTGCGCTACGTACGTGAGGTCATTGCCACCGTTCGGTTGGTTCTGAATAATGTTTTGGTTAAAGTTGGTGGATAGGTTAGCGTTGTCTGTCTGTACCAATGGCGGAGCACCGGTCACCTCCACCGTCGTTGAGCTGGCTCCTACCGTCATCTTCATGTTAGCGACGGTTGACTGGCCCACATTAACCGTGAACGAGCTGGACGTCGTATTGAAGCCTTGGGCGGACACGCTGACCGTGTAGCTTCCCGGATTCAACAGCGAAAACCGGTAAAGACCGCTCGAATTGCTCGTGGTGGTGCGGGTCTCGCCCGTGGCGTTGCTTTTCAGTGTTACCGTGGCGTTTGACACAACTGCGCCGCTGGGGTCTGTAACCGTACCTACCAGATCGCCTGAAACCAGCGACTGTCCAAATGCTGCGGGCGCCATCAGACACGCTGCTAGCAAGCATGCTAGAAGCAAATACAAACTGCGAAGTCGTTTCATGTACAAAACCTCTTTCGTTTCTGAACTTCCATCTTTTCGGCGTTACCAAAGACCTGCAGGGATATCGTTGGCAACACTCAGAGAGGTGCAGGACAGTGGCCACTGAGAGAGGTATTGCAAGATACGGCATCTAGGCAGTTTGCATTAGTAATAGGAGTATTACCCCCCACTAAAGTACCATTTCTCACAGATTCCTACTACGGAAATCTCCAAGTTCTTGAAGAATTGCAGGATAAGACGGGCGAGAAAGGGCCAAGCTAAAGCGGATTGCGCGCTGATGCCATCAGGTGGGTGGTTCATGGGTGGGCCTGACGACGGTGAAAGATCGTACGACGACGATCAGGTTTCAGTTGCCGAATGCAAAACTGGAAGCCGCCTTATACGCGAAGGCAAAAAAAGGCGGCCCCGAAGGACCGCCGAAGTGAAGCAGAGTTGAAACGGTTAGAAAATGATCTTGCCGGCGAACTGGATGATACGTCCAGAAGGCAGACCGGTGAAGAACGATCCGTAGGGACCAGTTGGCGGTGCCGTGGTGGTGGTGATCTGACCAAAAGTCCCGTCAGCAAGATTGTTGTCAGGATTGGTGAAATTCGGGTGATTGAAGATGTTGTAGAAGTTGGTCGAGAAGTTGAATATGAACCTCTCCGTCAGCTTGAAGTTCTTGCCGACGGTGACGTCCGAGTCAAAGAAGTGAGGTCCACGGTAGGCGTTTCTGCGCTGATTCGGCCACGTTCCGGTTAAGTCCGCAGCTCCGAAGGCAGCGGCGTTCAGGCACTGACTGTTGCCGTTGACGCAACTCATTTGACCAGTTCCGGATAAGACGTTTGCGACCGTATTGCTTGGGCCATAGTTTGTGATGCCCGTATTGCCATCAACGACCGAGAGGGGCAGGCCCGAGCGCCAGAAGAAGTTCTCTGACAGAATCCAGCCGCCGAAAGCAGCGTTGGCAAAGCTGTTGCTGAACTTGAACGGCGTTTGATAAACGTAGCTGCCGTTGAAGCTGTTGCGGACATCGTAATCAGCGTTGCCGTAATTGTTGCACTTCAGACAGGTCGGATTGATCTGGTAGGTCAATGACCCGAAGAGCTGAGAGTTGTTGTAAGGAGTTGAGCCGATGCCGCCATTGGAGACGTCATCCATCGCGTGGCTCCAGGTATAGCTGAACTGGAGCGACAGGCCGTGAGTCTGACGCATCGACACACTGCTCGTTATGCCATTGTAGTTGGAGATCCCGCTGGAAGAGTACTGCTCAAACGCGCCGAAGATCGGAGTGGGCACCGTCGTAGGGAGCCCAAGCCCAGGATCACCGAAAGCGTTCAAGCCCTCGTTATAGATCGGAATATGAACTCCGTGGTTCCCCACATAAGTCAATCCAAGCGTGGTCATGTTTCCCATGGCCTGTTGGATACCGAAGCTCCACTGCTCGTAGTACGGAGTGTGGAAGGTCCCGATCTGGCTATGGTAGGTCGGGGTCCGGAATTGGGCTCCCAATTGCGCTTTCAGACTGTCATAGGATGCCCCGTTGGCGAACCCCGACATGATAGCCGCGGCAGAGTTCGCGCCCTGAATATACGGACTGTCGGCGGTAGTGGTGTCACCCCATTGCGGGCCGGTGATACGGACTTCGACCAATCCAGGCAAGTTCGTCATGAATTGATCAGCCACCACCGAGGGGAAGGCATCCATGAAGATCCCGAAGCCGCCGCGAAAGACGGTATTCGGACCCACCGGCGACCACGCAAAGCCAAACCGGGGCCCCCAGTTGATCTTGTCAGTGGCGTTGTAAAGCTGGTGGCGGCCGGCGTTAATGATTGAGTTATAGGGAGTGCTCGTAGTGAGCATGCCGGCATCGAGTAAGTTGTTGAATGATCCATCCAGCAGCGAGCCGCAGTTAGTCTGGCAGACCGGATTGGAGTTTTTCTCCGCGCGCAGGGCCAAGGTCAGGGTCAAGTTCGGTTTGACTTTCCACTCATCCTGAGCGTACATGCCTAATCCCCAGAGCGCGACCGGCTGGGTGTTGCGAGAGGGGAAGCGCTGACGGGTCTGGAACGCGACGCCGTTGTAAAAATCGGTTTGGCCACCGTCGCCGTTGCCGGAGACGTCAAGTCCGAGCACCTCAGGATTGTTGCAATACGCTGAAAGTGTAGTCGGTAATGTCGTAACGGCGGAAGTTGCCACCGAACTTCAAGCTGTGCTTACCTTTGGTCCAGGAGAGATCGTCGATGAACTGATACTGCGTGACGTTACGTCCCTGGGGAAAATCGTACGTCAATCCTCCCACTTCCGTAAGGTTAAACCCTTCGCTCGATGAACGCGTACGGGAAGAGGTTTGGGTTGACTTGGGTGAAGATGGCCTGGTAATGGCTGAGATCCGCGCTGAACTGATTGGTCATGTTGGAACTCATTACGCGGGTCCACCCAAACTGGCCATCGTACGCGGGCTGGTAGCTGGCAGCACTGAAAGCGGGATTAATGGGATCAGCATACGTGGCCTGCGTACCGTGATCGATACGGGCGCGGAAGTAGAAGCTGGTTCTTTTCTGATTGGTTCCAGTCGATCCTGAAGGGCAGGATCCATTCCGTTCCCGGCAGTGCCGGGCTAGCCTGGTACTGAGTGAAGCAGTTGTCCGCAGCGAGTGCGGGATTGAGGGAGTTCAGCACCCCGCCGCAGTTGCCCCCATTGCTATTGGTATACGCCGCAATATCGCCTGGGTTGCTTCCGGGATATCCCTTGGCCGAGTTGTACAGGTTGAACATCCTTTGGTATAACGCAACCTCGGCTGGCGAGGTCGCCTGCAGGTTAGCCAGGGTCGCCTGCTCAAAAGCAGGCGTTGGTGCATAGACTGGCTGGGTGGAAGGAACGATGTACTGCACAGCTTCGTAGTCAACGAAGAAGAACAGTTTGTCCTTCTTGATCGGACCGCCAAAGTTCGCTCCCCAATAATTGTTGTTGGCAAAAGGCCGTGGGGTCTGCGGAGAGGTGTGATTGTTGAACCAGTCATTAGCATCCAGGGCGCGACCGGTCCACTGGTACAAGACGTCGCCGTGGTACTGGTTGGTGCCAGACTTCGTAACGTAATTGATCTGAGCGCCAGCCTGCTGGCCGTACTGTCCAGAGTAGGCATTGCTGATAACGGTTGCTTCCTGAACTTCGTTCTTGCCCAAAGTCAAGTTGGTCGCACCCGAGTTGTTCAGGTTCAGGTACGGATCCATGTCGTTCTCGCCGTTGACGGTGAACAGGTTGGAAGTGGCAGGCAGGCCGTAGGCGCTGAAGTTGCCATATCCCTGACCCGTGTTCATGGTTACGCCCGGCGCCGTCTGAGCAATGTAAGTGAGGTCATTGCCGCCATTCGGCTGGTTCTGGATAATGTTCTGGTTAAAGTTGGTGGACAGGTTAGCGTTGTCTGTCTGCACCAATGGCGGAGCACCGGTCACTTCCACCGTCGTTGAGCTGGCGCCTACCGCCATTTTCATGTTGGCAACGGTTGACTGCCCAACGTTTACCGTGAACACGCTGGACGTTGTGCTGAAACCCTGGGCGGTCACGGTAACCGTGTAGCTCTCCGGACTCAACAGCGAAAACCGGAAAAGACCGCTCGAATTGGTTGAGGTGGTGCGGGTTTCTCCCGTGGCATTGCTTTTCAGCGTTACCGTGGCGTTTGATACCACTGCGCCGCTGGGGTCTGTAACCGTACCCACCAGGTCGCCTGAAACCAGCGATTGTCCGAAGGCCGTTGGTGCCATCAGACAGATCGCCAGCAACAACGCCATCAGCACATAGAAGCTTTTAAATCTTTTCATGTTGCGAACCTCTTCTCCTCGCACTACGAAATCTCTTCTTACTTCTCATTAATTGCCAAAGACCTGGTTTGAGGTCTATTAAGCAACTTTCTATCTAGATTTAGTGCAAGCATTCTGCCATTCGCTTAACCTAGGTCTTAGCGTGTAGCTTTATCAATATAAACGACTTATCATCGTGGCGAATTGCATCCCAGGCCAAAGTACTACTTTTCACAGATTTCGAGCCCGGCAATCTCCATTTTTTTGGAGAATTTCACTACTACTATGCCGGGCTGCTTTTTCGCTCGGCACGCTTTGGATCGATATCAAACGCAACTAAGAATGAGCGCATGGCTGCAAGGAAGTTTTTGCACCGCAGAGTGTAGCCTGTGAGCGCATGGAGCGCGCCCGAAATGACCGCTCCATAACAACTAAACAATCGCTGCTATCGGACATAAAGTGTTGGTTGCAAACTAACAATCGCTGCTATCGGACATAAAATGTTGGTTGCGGGCAAGGATGGGGATAGACTTTAAACGAGAGGCGAGCCCCGCCCCGGATCTTCAGGCCGCATTCGCCGCTCATTCCCTAAGAGGAGCAATCATGGCTCGACTTTTCAACTCTCTGTATCTTGTAATTCTCGCTGCGTCACTCTGTCTGGGACAAAGTATGAATACAGCCCAGCCGACGCAAACTCCCGGACAGAGTTCGCCGTCGCAGACGTCAACTTCCGAGAGTACTTCCAAAGGGCACGGCGTCATGCCGGTGGAGCTAACCAAATCGCTTGACTCGAAGAAGCTGAAGGAAGGTGACGTGGTGACTGGGCGCATCGCAGCCGATTTGCGCATGAAGGACGGAACAGATATTCCGCGCGGCAGCAAAGTAACTGGCCATGTGACGGAAGCTAAGGCCCGTTCCAAAGGTGACACGCAGTCGGCGCTCGGAATAGTCTTCGACAAGATCAGTCTGCCAGGCGGGAAAGAAATGGCCATCAAGGGCCAGATACAGGCGGTGGCTCCCAATCCGAACGCAGGCCCACAACAAAGCGGCCCCGGAGTAATGGCCGGGTTGAACAGCAACGATTCGGGTATGGGCGCCGGCACCGCGCCTCCGCCAATGCCCAGCGCGCCTCAGAGTCAACAATCGGGTCGCCCGTTGCTGAATGCACAGTCGAAGGGCGTCATCGGGATCCACAATCTTGAGTTGGGCGAGAATTCCGTGCTCATCTCCAACGGTAAGAATGTGAGCCTGGACAGCGGCACGCAGATGATGGTCCAGGTCGAGGTCGAGTAACGCGCGGCCTTTATCCGCCCGAATCACCGGTTCCAACTCGGATTACTGCCGGTGTGGTGCTGCTGCCTGCGGTGCGACCGCCTCCGGTGCGACCGCCTCCGCAGTCACGAAGACGGGTTCGATGTCCACTGGGATGTCGCCCAGTTTGTTGAGCGCTTGCTTGAACTCAGGACGCACCACGCCCAACGTGTCGAGCATCTTCTTGGCGCCAGCGTAATTTCCTTCCGCCTCAAGCGTCAGCAGGTCATGCGTCAGGTCGCGCACCGCGTCTTTCATCTTTGAATAGTCCACGCCGAAGGTCTCATCGGGGCGCAGCACGAATGCGCCTTTGTCCATCAGGTAGTTCACCTGCACGGCCATGCCTTTGCCGTGCGCATCGTTAAGGCCAAATCGCAAGGTGCGAAACGACGACGCGAGATAGGTGGCATACAGTTGCTTTTCGGAGCTGCGATTCGGCTTCAGAACATCGGTCAGACCCATGGCCTGCGCGTGGTCGAGCATGTATTGCAGCGCAAACAGTCCGGTGACGTCAGCTTTGGCTTCCTCAATCGCGCTGTAGAGTTCCTTCAACTGCTCGCGCGGCGTGGTGGGCTTGCCATTCACCGTGATCTGATGTGGCCCGAGTCCATGGCACAACTCGTGGGTCAGAATATGAGTGAAGAACGCCTCGAATTCCACTCTGTCCTGCTCATCGCCGCCCAACACCATCCTGGAGATGGGAATGAGCGTCTTATCGAACTTTGCCTGTTGGACGTTCTTCAGCATCACCCGCTTGCTGCCCTTCTCGGCGATTACGCGCTCGTCATTGGGCAGGTTGTAGGCGGCTGTCTGCACGCCGTGATTGCCGTCCCCCGCACTCATCACCTCGTTGACCACGCGGATGGGCGCCTGTGCGCCGATCTTCGGATTGCGGTACTTCGGATCGATAGGAAGATTGTTTTCGATCTCCTGCAAACTTTTCGAGAACGCACCCAGCTTAGCGCTCTCCTCCTCATCGCGCACGTTGACATAGGCTTCGTACGACGCCTTATAGCCGAAGAATTCGTCGTTGTACGTCTCGTATGGCCCAATGGTGATGTCGAGCGGCGCGTCAAGGTCCATCCACGCAACATCGCTGTCGTAGTAGTCGTTGGAGAGGAAGGCAGCAGCGCGCGCGTTCAGGAAACGCTTTAGCGTCGCATTATCAGTGAGTGCGGCCGCTTCCTTTAACAGGTCGGCTGCGCGCGTGAGTTCCGCCTTGTAGGCTTCGCTGTAGGGAACGATCTTGAATCCACTCTTCCCGTCGGAGCGAATGACGGTGAAGAATCCTTTGGCCTGTTGCTGCTGCTTCTCGGGCAGCGTCGTCAACCAGTTTTCGAACTGTTCCTTGGTCATGCTCTCGGGGTAGAAGTTAGCGCCCGGCAGCTTGTGTTCGGGCACGCCGGGAATGAAGGCGGTGTTGTTATCAAGTTCCGACCATGGACTCTTGTTAATCCAGAAATAATGCAGGCGCGCCTTGCCCAGGGGAGAGGTATCTTTCTGTAGCTTGGCGTAAAGCGCCAGATCGCCGCTCCAATACTGCGCCATGAAAATGTTGTCGATTATGCGCGCCGCTTCCACCAGCTTGACCAGCGCCTTACGGTCACCCTCCGAGAGGCTGCTGATGTCCACATTCAACTCCGTGGGAGCAAAACGGGCGGTCATCTTCTGCAGCTGCGCGAGGCCGGGAACTTTTGTGGCGAGCTGTTCGCCGGCAGATGCCATAACGGAGCCGATCATCATTACCAATGCGAGAAGAGCAAGGTGCTTCACCGGATAAGCCTCCTGCAACGGTCATGATAAATCAGGGAGAAGCGAAACCCGGTGTGGCACGGTTTCGCGAACCAAGCCTGGCGTAGCGCAGCATTTTTCCCTGCCGCGCTGCCCAGAAACATTGCGAGACGCGGTAGAATAGCTCCTAACGAGTAAGCGATTTTGATCCCAGGCGAGTCGCGAGGGTAGGTCCGCCTGATCAGGTATTTGATGAAGAAATTTGCTGTGCTTCTGTTGCTTATATTCCTGGGTGTTCCCCTGGCGATTGCCCAATCTGGCCAGTCGACTGGACAGGACCAGACAGTCGTTGAGGATATCATCGCCCGTATCAACAACAACATCATCACCCGCGGTGATCTGCGCCGCAGCCAGGAGCAACTGGCCGCCGAATCCCATCAGCAAGACTCTGCGGGAGGCGCCGCCGACCCCAAAGAAAAGGAGCAGGACTTGCTCCGCGATCTCATCGACCAGCAACTCCTACTGCAAAAAGGGGAGGAGTTGGGGATCTCGGCCGACACCGACGTGGTCAAGCGGCTCGACGAACTGCGCAAACAAATGCACGCCGACTCTATGGAGGACCTGCAGAAGGCCGCGGAGGCGCAGGGAGTCTCGTGGGAGGAATTCAAGCAGAACCTGAAGAACAGCATCATTACGCAACGTGTGATCAGTCAGGAAGTGGGCGGGCACATCACAGTGTCGCAGCAGGAGATCCAGCAATATTACGACGAGCACAAGGCCGACATGGAGCGCCCGGAACAAGTCCGCATGAGCGAGATTCTGATCTCGACCCAGAAGGCGCCGGCCGTAAAAACCGAGAAAGGACAGGAAGTGCTGCCTGAGGCTCCCACTCCGGAAGTGGTGGCCGCAGCCAAGGCCAAGGCGGACAAGGTTTACGACCTGCTGAAGAAGGGTGGCAACTTCGAGGAACTGGCCAAGCAATACTCCGACGGTCCGACTTCCGCGGCGGGTGGAGACTTGGAGTATTTCAAGCGCGGTACCCTCTCCAAAGATCTGGAGGAACGGGTATTCGCCATGAGTCCTGGCGAATACACCGAGCCCGTCCGCACTAATCAGGGATGGGTCGTCCTGAAGATCACCGAACATCAGACTGCCGGTGTTCCTCCCTTAAAAGAAGTGGAGAACCGGATCCAGGAACAGATCTATATGATCAAGATGCAGCCCGCGTTACGCGAGTACCTTACAAAGCTGCGTGAGGATGCCTACATCGACATCAAGCCGCCCAATGTTGATACCGGGGCTAGCCCAAACGAAACCAAGCCAATCTACACCACGGCTACCACTGAGGGCCCGTCGAAGGCCAAGAAAAAGAAGAAGCTGGGACTCTTCTAATTTCAGGAATACTGGTGAAAGGCGCGCTGCGGCGCGCCTTTTGATCTTAATTCGTGGTATTTTTATGCCGCCGCAATTGCATGTCTTGACCTCAGGATTTCCACGGATCAACACTTATGGCTGGCTCTGACAATCTCTACCTCGACGAAGCTTTTCGCAGCCTGCGCGGCTACAAGCGTCTCGCCGATGCTGCCATCGCCCAGCTTAACGAAGAGCAGTTTTTCGCGGCGCCCGATGCCGACTCTACCAGCATCGCAATCATCGTGAAACACATTGCGGGAAACATGCGCTCGCGTTTCACCGACTTCCTTACCACCGATGGCGAGAAGCCCGACCGCAATCGCGATAGCGAATTTGAAATGCCCGCTGACGCCAAGCGCGACGAAGTCCTCGCTGCGTGGGAACAGAATTGGCAACTGGTTATCCACACCGTCAGCTCGCTCCATCCCGACGATCTGGGCCGTACGGTCACCATCCGCGGCGAGCCCCATTCCGTGCTGCAGGCCATCAATCGCCAGGTCACCCATTATGCGTATCATGTGGGACAGATCGTTTACCTTGCGAAACATTGGAAGGGCGCAGACTGGAAATCGTTAAGCGTACCCAAAGGTCAAAGCGAGCAGTTCAACGCGGAGATGGTGCGCAAACGCCAGAAAGCATGAGGCCATCGCGAATGAGTTTGGTACTCGGCTGGGCAGTTTAGGAATTGGTGTAAGCCGAGTTCGGGTAGAGCGGGCCTTCAGGCCCGCGTTCACGGCAAGAAAGAAAAACGCTTCCGCCGCTGAGGTCACAGGCCTCAGCGGCGGAAGCAAGATGATATCGGATCCTGAACGCGGGCCCGAAGGCCCGCTCTACCAAATTACACAAAAACCTAAAATGCTCTAACGAAAGAATGTCTTCTCTTTCACAGCACCCGGCGGTCCCTTCTAGTAACTATCCCCCGGCAGAGCCGGGGGCTTTAGGATGTGAGCCGCTCAAAGCGGCTGGGCGGGGTCGCTAACGCGGCCCCGACATTCTTGGCCACCTGATGGTGGCCACTTCAGCGCCACATATTCAACTGATCCAGGCGCTTGTCCTCTTCCTCCTGCGTGCGGATGTACTCTCGGACCAATGCCTCGTCCCGCCCTACCGTTGACACGAAGTATCCGCGCGCCCAGAAGCTCTGTCCGACAAAATTCTGCTTCCGCCCTCCGTACACTCGCGCCAGGTGAATCGCACTCTTCCCTTTGATAAACCCGATCACCTGCGCCACTGCATACTTGGGCGGGATCGAAAGCATCCTGTGCACGTGCTCCGGCAGCAGATGTCCTTGCTCAATCCGGCTTTCCTTCTGCTCCGCCAGTTTGCGGAACACCTCTCCCCAATACTTCCTCAGCTCCCCATACAACGCCTTCCGCCGGCCCTTCGGGATAAACACCACATGGTATTTGCACTCCCATTTCGAGTGGCTTAAGCTTTCATACTCGTCCATCCAGTTTCTCCTTTGCGTGTGCTTCGCGGCTCACGTCAGGAGTTTCTTGGATGGACTCCCGTATCTGTCAAACTTCGCGTGCCTCCCCGGCAGAGCCGGGGGAACTCCCATTTCATTAGTACGTAAAAGACTCAATCTCGGTGACGCCCAGGTCCGGACCATCTACGAATCCGCTGCGCCTGCTGGGATGCAGCGCAATGTGCACCGGAACCACGTCCGAGGTATCGGAGAAGTTGAATCCGTTGAGTGTCTCTTTGGGGTTGCCGTGGATGTCGTAAACGTAGATGGCGCTGCCGTGGGAAGCCGAACTCGAATTCGGCTGAGCGATCAGAAACAGCTTGTGGATGGGATCAAACTCGACATCGGCACCGCTATAAAATTGTTGCCCTCCCGATCCGGGTAGTTGAACTGTGAAACCAGTTCTGCTGGCGAGATTGTAAAATTCTACGTTCGCATCGTCTTCTGTCGTAGTGCACGCAATTCCATCCGCCGAATCGATAGCCAAACCGTTAACAAAACCGAATCCTATACCCGTAAACTCTGTGAACGTACCTTGAGTGAGATCAACCACACCAATGACCGGCAAGCAGTCAAAGCATCCCGGGCCGCCACCCAGTATCGCCTGGTTCGTCGCGGTATCGAGGCCGATTGGCGGGGGTAGGCTGCCAAAGTTAAAGGAGTCAGTGATTCTCACCACCGGACCAAAGGTATTGGCTGCGACGTTGGAACTGAATACATATGGGACGAACTGCCCGCTGTTATCGTAGGCGAACACGGCGACGTTTGGCACTCCCTGGCTGCGGCTGACCCCGGTTGGCATGATGATGTGCTGGGTTCCTATCGGCGGCGACCACAAGCCACTGATCCGGTTTGCCTCGAGCGGATTGAGGATCTCGAAGGTGCGCAGGACGTGGTCGAAACTGGTTACGTGTTCGTATTCGATTAATCCGACGCTGTTGCCAACAACACCCAGGGTGATGAAGTCATCTTGCGATTCGGTCCTGGCAACTACGTCGAGAATCCTGCCGGTGCTCTGGTCAAAAGTCTCCACGGCAGCCAGGACCTGGCCACTGGATAGTATCTTTGCCTCGCTGAGTAAGCCTTCTGTGCCGTTTTGATCGATATCGAATCCGAAAATTTGTCCGCCAAACATGCTGTGGACAATGATCCTGCCACCTCCTACCTGCCCGAATACAGCAACACTGGAGAACAGCAAGAGGGTCAAACAGAACAATGGACGCCTAGCTTGCGGCGATTGGCAACTAGAGCTGAACATTGCCGCCGCAATTCGTGTAATCCCAAAGGCTAAGAGGGACGATTGATTCGCTTTAATCAGCATGTCATTCCACTCACTGCGTTCCACGGAAAGCAGGTTCGCGCCACACCTGCACGACGCTATGCAAGAACGGCGCGGTTTGTGTCACAACATTGTCAACAATTTGCAAACTTGTTTGACACTAAGTCCCCCTTCTGTTGGGCAAAACCTGAGAACACTGTTTTAGCAACCACTCCATTCACCGAGAAGAGAATTGGTTGCGCCAACGATCATCGTCCTAACGACGCTCTTTGACGAAGCAAGAATCCCGATCAGCGCCAGAAAGCGCTGTCTCTACACTCAACATCTATGCTTAGCGCTTGTTTGAATAGTGCGATACCATGAACTCCTGGCCACATTTGTCTCGCTGCGAAGTGTCCACGGTTTCACTATGAAGGAATTCTACATTTGCGATTGCGCCCGCCTGGAGAACCAGACCATCACCTCGCTCTTCGTGGTCGCCGCCAAGCAGGTGAAGTCGAAGAAGAACGGTGAGCTGTATCTCTCTGTCACTTTGGCAGACCGCAGCGGACAACTGCAAGCCAATATGTGGGATAACGTCGCCGACACCCTTGACGCCTTCGAGCAGGACGACTTCGTCAAAGTAAAGGGCATCATCCATAAGTACAACGGCCGCTGGCAGCTTACCATCCATAAAATGCGCAAGCTGCAAGATCCTGAGATCGACTACTCCGATTACCTTCCCAAAACTTCGAAGGACATCGACCAACTCTGGCGCACGTTGAACGACTTTGTCGAGAGCTTCGAGAATCGCTGGCTGAAATCGCTGCTGAAGGAATTCACTGCGGACGAGGCGATCGTCACTGCGTACAAGAACGCGCCGGCAGCCAAGACGCTTCATCACGCCTTCGTCGGCGGACTGCTCGACCACGTGGTCTCGTTGTTTACCGTCTGCGACCTCGCCGCCCGCAACTATCCTTATGTGAATCGCGACCTATTGCTCACCGGTGCCTTCCTGCATGACGTTGGGAAGCTGCACGAACTCGCCTATCAGCGCTCGATTGCTTACACCACCGAGGGGCAGTTGCTGGGACACATGATCATCGAGTTGGAAATGCTGCACCAGAAGCTCATGCATCTGCCCGGCTTTCCCCCGGAACTTAAGATCCTGATCGAGCACATGATCATCAGCCATCACGGGCACTATGAATTTGGTTCGCCCAAACTTCCCATGTTTCCCGAGGCGCTCATGTTGCACTATCTCGACGATCTTGACTCCAAGATGGAGAGCATGCGCGCGCAGTTCGAGCGTGAGGCCGATTTTGACAGCCCATGGACAAGCTACAACCCATCGCTGGCACGTCCGCTGCTGAATACGAAGAAATTTCTAGAGAAAGGCCTGGCAGGGGCGCGCGAGGTGGAGTTGCGAAAGGCCGCTACGGTGGCCGCTAACGGGGATGAAGTCCCGGCAGAACCCGCCTCTGTCGGCAAAGTCGAAACCGCACCTGAAAGCGCTGCCGCCCAACCAGCCGAAAAAGAGCCCGAACTGTCCGCCTTGGAAGCGCTAGAGCGCAAGTTTGCCTCGCACAAAGTGACGCCGGTGGCGGTCACGGGAAAATCGTCGTCTTCCTGATCTCCTATGCTCGACTTCTCCCGCTTTGAATGGCTGTCTTTCGATTGCTACGGCACCCTAATTGACTGGGAAACTGGCCTGCTCGGCTACCTGCGTCCCTTGTTGGCGAGCAAGGGACACCCGCTCAGCGATGCCCAGATTCTCAACCTATATTCGGAGTTCGAGCCACTCGCCCAGAGTGGTCCCTACCACAGCTATCGCGAGATGCTGGCGCAAGTGGTCCGCGACTTCGCTCGCGAGTTGCGCTTCTCCGTCAGCGCCAGCGAGGCCAATGGGCTGGCGGAATCGATTCGCAACTGGCGGCCCTTTGCCGACACCGTACCCGCGTTGCGGCGCTTGCAATCCCGTTACAAGTTGGCGGTACTCTCCAACATTGACGATGATTTGTTCGCCTACACCTCGCCGAAGCTAGAGGTCTGCTTCGACGCCGTAGTGACCGCCCAACAGGTCCACAGTTACAAACCGTCGTTCAATAATTTTGAAGCACTGTTGCGCCGCTTCCAAATTCCGCGCGAGCGCCTCCTGCATGTCGCCGAAAGCCTGTACCACGATGTGGTACCTGCACATGCACTGGAGATTGCTACCGTTTGGGTCAACCGCCGGCAGGGCAAGGAAGCTGCAGCGACCAAACTGGTGGAAGCTCATCCTGATCTGGAAGTACCCGACGTCGGCAAGCTGGCGGAGTTGGCATGCTCATGACTTGGGTTTGCGCCTACCGCCCGCCCACACGTCCCGCCTTTCAAGGCTGTAAGCCAAAAACCGCAACTCCCGTGGGTGTGCCGACATATACCTTCCCATGGGCAATCATCGGAGTTATGAATTTGTTGTCGGCGAACTGATCGCGTCCATTCGGCGCCTGGTTGCTGTTGTAAAGTTCCTTGGCAAGATCCGTGGCGTCGTACGCATGAAGAACGCCTAAATTGCTGCCGGCACTTTCCACCGTCCACACAATTCCACTACCGCTTCCATTAGCAGAAATACTCGGGGTTGTTCCTGGATAGATATACGCTGTCGAACTCCGCGAGCCAGGCTGCGCGACCAGTCTTGCTTTGGAGATGGTGAACGCGATTACCGGGTTACCCACGCCGCCGTAGTAGACGGTATTGTTGAAGTAGGCCGGCATTCCCCATGAACCGTTTCCCAATGTGCTATCCATCTCTTGGTAAAGAGCGCCGTTGTTCGCCGGGTTGAATTTGCCCATGGAATCGCGGTTGGTCACGTAGATGTTGCTGTCCTTGCCGGCGCCGACCGCCAGGTGCCACGTCTTCCCGGTGGCGTCCCGCATGTCGGGCAGCAGTAACACCCCACCCGATCCCAGGTCCTGGTCTGCCTCCGACTCAGCGACGGTGTTGTGCATCTCAAAGTAATCGGCCACCGCGAGCGCGCCTCCCGTGGTCGAGAGCTTCAGAAACCCGTTACCGTAGTCCCCAGCAATCGGAAAACCGTTCGCGTCCAGCGCCGTGTCGAAGGTACCATTGGCCGCGAGGAGGTAGATGTTTCCCGCGGCATCAGCCGCAGGCCCTGCACCCGACATCCAAACCGCTCCAGCCGCCCCGTTCGGAGTTAAATTAAACACGCTGACCTGCTGCAGAGTGGCTTCGCTATAACCCATGATCCACCCGTTATAAGGCGGCTGATCGCAGTGCGAGGTCCAGGCGACATAGATCGCACCATTCAGCAGCAACAGACCAGCTCGTTCAAAGTAGGCTCCGGGATCAAACGTCAGTCCGCCAGTAAGATTGGGAAACGTTCCCTGGACAGTGGTCGGGCTGCCGCTTTGCTCTGCTCCCGTGGCGAGGTCGAGAGCGTGAAGCCGATGATAGTAGTTTCCGTTCGTGTCCTTCGACATGGCGACTAAAAAAATCGTTCCGTGCGCACCTGCGTTCAAGTCAATGACCGGCGTTGAAGTAACGCCAATCTCAGGAGTCAGAAAAGGACAGCCGTGGTCGTCACTCGGTGTTTCCTGGGAGCCCGCCACGGAAACCTGCCAGAGCTGCACGAAGGTATCCGCATCAAATGCGTACACCAGATCGTGCTCCGTCGCCACAAACACGACGTTGCGGGTGGCTCCTGCCACGCTCAGATTCGGAACATAGAGGGGTTCGGCATCCACCAGGCCGTTCACTGGCAGGAAACCCAGCTTCCCAAAGAGACTGGAGTTCACGTTGAACGGAGTGAGAATCGTCTCGTACAGATTCTGTCCCGTCCGCCCGTTATCGTTGTGATAGGTCAACACCGCTTCACTAGGAGATGGCGGAGGGGCTGGAGTTACGGTAAGCATTGCAGGGTTGCTGGTGGCCGAGCCCGTGGCATCGCTGACTACCACCCGGAAGACGGAACCGCTATCGGAAGTCATGGTCGCGTGGGTCGTGTACTGTGAGTCCGTGGCGCCCGAAATCGTGGCGCCGTCCTTCTGCCATTGATAAGTTAGTGGAGGATTTCCCGCGGCTGAGACGGCGAAGGTTGCGGTTTGTCCAGCATAGACGGCCTGGCTTGAGGGCTGGGTAGTTATTGCCAGAATGGCGGACTGCCGTTCGTTAGGTGGGATTGCGCCACTGCCACATGCGCTCTCGAAGAGCATCAATCCCAGCAGGGCGAAGGTGGCCTGCACCAACCTTGTCCGCAATCGCAAGATTCCCTCCAATGAACCCGTCACTTTCCGATGGCGTCGCAACACTTCAAGCGCGGCGCGAGAGCGTGGACCTTGACGGTGATTGCTCGGGCCAGGAACAAACGGTTGATTTTATGACAAAATCAACTGTTTTCATAACGGCAAGAACGGGGTGACGAGAAGCGCCCAGCCGGTTGACATCGGTTCGGCAGGCATCCCGCCATAAATTTGTTCTTCGTGTCGATCGGCAGGTATCCGATCAGGCGCGTTACCAACATAAGGCTTGCCGTAGTTGCAGGGGACAATCAAAATGGCAGCATGGAAATGCCCTTGCGTTTTGTGGACGAAGACTATACCCCACGGCTCTGGGCCGAGCTGTATCCTGTGCTTCGCAACATCAAGACCGACGAGCTTGTTAGGAAGATGATGGCCTACAAGAACAAGCCAGTGGAGAGCTGGAAGGCTGACGACTGGGGCCTGCTGGATGCCCTGAACCAGATGCTCACCCTGCGAGCTACCTCTCGAGAGCATGCCTTGCGCAACGACTCACCTCCCGTCCAGGATGCGGCATTTTGGGCTAAGCTGGATAAAGACCTGGAGTTCTATTACGAGGCCCAGTATCCCGGCAAAGAGCTGGAGGGCGACGAAGAGGAGGTCTGATTCTGGACTGATTCTGAGCGTTACCGTCGGGAGTCTTTCCGACGACAAATTGTTTGACGGTGTTGCGAACGAGGGTACTATCCTTCCGTTTTCAAGGCCAAGAAGGAAATTTCGGACAGAGTGATTTTACAAACTCATGGGCGGACAGGACGGGTCAGGTCCAGATGGGTTAACGCTTATTAGATTGGGGAAGCTGTACGGGACAAGTTATCATGGCGGCAGCAGCCATTGGGGCACAGTCTTCAGGTTGACCCACAAGAACTCCAGTTACTCCGCTCTACAGCTTTACTGGAGGCAGTAACGGCGAGAATCCCAACTCTTCGGTAATCCTTGGCCCCAACAGCGTCTTTTACGGCGCTACGGAGTTTGGAGGAGGATATCTTGTACCGGGGGCTCACACACCCGCGGCAGAGTCTTCAGGTGAAACTGGCGACCCTTAGGTCTACCGCGAAAAGGTCCACCCCGCCGGCTGGCGATAAGCAGCTTCAGCGTCCGCGCCTGTCTGTCACCCTTGCCTCCATTACTGCGACCGCACCCCTACTCGTGTTCAATCTGGCTTTGGTGGAGCGGAAGTGGAAGGTCCTACTGAACCGCGGACCTTTCCTCCTTGCAAACCCGCTCCAATGGTGGGGAAAAATCCTGTTCGTGTGTTTCTTCGCAGCCGCCAGCCTGCTGCTCGTAGTCACAGCCTCAGCCGCATTGTGGTGGGTCATCAGGCGCCTCATGGGCCTCCAGGCATGGTGGATGGCCAAGTTGACGGTCCTGCCCGTCGCGCTGGCTTACGTTGTCGCCGTCACCGTCCAATATGAAGTGGTCCAGTATTTTCGCGACGGGCTGAACCTGGCTTTGATGCGTGGCCTGGGCGGGGGTAACTGTGTGGCCGCTCTGAAGTACGTACAAGACGAATTCGCCGGTTTGCTGCCCGCGATCGCAGCCGCATTCGTGGCGATGGTCGTGGGAGGATGGCTGGTAAGGAAATACGGCGGGCGCTTGGCCGCATGGCTGGCTCGCCGCTGGCCGGTGCAAATGCTGGCTTCGCCATTGGGACTACTAACCGCCAATGCGATGATGATGGTCTGCCCCTGGCTGCTATTGATGGCCTCATTTCCCGTGCACGAGAATCTTGAGTTTGGAATCGCGTATCACCTCTATTCCTTACCGGCCACGGTTCTGACCGATTTCGTTGCGTCCCGGCATCCCTATGGCCACGATATTCCGGGAGTGGATGAGAACGGTATCGCGGGCGATCTGCCAAAGGTGGTTTGGCGGCGGCGAAGCGCCCCCTGGGAGGCCAGCCGGCTGGAACGGAAAAACGTCTTGCTGCTGGTCCTGGAGTCGGCCCGCTACGATCTGCTGGACGCGCGGGTCAAGGGGGCACCAGTTATGCCCGTGCTAAGCAGTCTGCCCGGCGAGCGGCTGCAGATGTTTTCGCACGCGGGATATACTGTCCCTGCGCTGTGCGCGATATTCAACGGGGCAGTAGATGAGTCGGAAACGGGTGGTATCTCCCTTGTGGACCGGTTTCGCGAATTGGGGTATCAGACGGCGGTGTTCTCCGGACAATACGAGGGTTTCGGCGACATTAGCGCGCGTACGCACATGAATCGGGCGGACGTATTCGTGGACGCCGGCTCTTTTCCCAGCGAGCAGCGCATGTACCCAAGCGCCACAGCCGCAGGGTTCAGCGTACCAGCGGCGCTGGTAACAGAGCGTTTTCGGCAATGGTTTAGGAGCATCGATCACCAGCGCCCTTTCTTTGCCTATCTCAACTTCCAGGAGATGCACTTCCCGTATTACTACTGGGGTGCGCCCACCCCGCTAGCAAATCCGCCTATCTCTCGCGGCGAGATCGTGCCCGGGAAACGCGATTGGCTGAAGAGGACGTATTGGAATGCCGCGCGCAATGCGGATTCTGCGCTGGCCGGGCTGCTGGCCGAGCTGGACCGGGCCGGCGCCCGCTCGCAAACGGTGATCCTGGTGGTTGGCGACCATGGAGAGGAGCTGTTCGATCACGGTTACCTCGGGCACGGCACGAGCATCAGTTTTGAACAAAACGCTACCATCGGCAAACTCATTAATTCCAACTGGAAGCCGCCGCGCAGGGCGTTCGCACAGAGCAGCGTGAGCGAACTGATTCACAACGCGCTGGTTCGCAGGCCCGAGGACGCCTTGCCAATCGACGAGGACTTCTTCTGCTACATAGGCAATGCCACCAAGCCCAGCCAACTCGGAGCGGTGACCCCCACAGGCATCGTAAAATTCGATTTCAGGAAGAAGCTGTGGACCAAGCAGGCCGCGCCAGGGGAGGAATTTGCACCGAGCCCGAGTTTCCCTCCGCTGATATATCTTTGGGAAACGTACCTCCGGCAACTACCTGCACTGGGCGGGCAGGGAAGATGAGATCGTTTGCGCAGCGACGGCGAAATGGTAAGCAGGACACCCCGTTGGAGATCAATGCGGAGGGGATTGGACCCAAGATGAACCATCCGACCGCAGCACGGCTGGCCAACGAAGCCGGCCCCGCCGAGCGCCAACGACAAGGATTCCCCCGTGCTTGGACTGCCCACGCGGTTTGGATCCTACTTGCGGTCCTCGTCTTTGCTCCGACGATCTATTGGCTTTGGCAACGCTGGACCATGAGCGTCTGGCATAACGTGCACGGGATGTTCGTCCCCTTTATCGTCGCCTATTTCATCCGCAAAGTACTGCGCTCGGATCACATCGTAGATGCGGAGCAATCCGCGTGGGGCTTTCTGTTCCTCATTGCCGGACTGGGGATGATCGTGTTGGACAGCGCTATTCGAACGCAGTTGCTCTCGGCCTTCGGCATGGTCGTTTGCCTGCCCGGCCTCTCGCTGCTGCTTCTCGGCAGCCGCCGTACTAAGGCGCTGGCCTTTGCCTGGGTATTATCCTTTTTCATGCTGCCCATCCCCGCCGCATTCATCGAAAGGTTCATGCTGTTGCTGAGGAGAATCAGTGCCGCGGGGGCCGAGCCGATCATAGCGCTGTTTGGCGTACCCGTCGCCCGTGATGACACCACGCTCTTTCTGCCCAAACACAGTCTGTCTATCACGGACGCGTGCAGCGGTTTTTCCGCGCTCTATGCCTCCGTCACGCTGGCGCTGGTCTTTGCCTCCATGAACCCCTCGTGGCCGCGGCGTGTGGTCACGCTGGGGGCGGCCTTCCCCATCGCGATAGCCTGCGATATTTTGCGTTGCGCGCTCCTTGCGCTCATTGTGCAGCGCTGGGGAAGCGGCATCCTGGATACGGTTCTGCATCCGGCGTCCGCCGTGCTCACGTTCACCGCTGCGGCGGCCCTGCTGGCATTTCTGAGCAGGGCGGAAATGCGGGGACCTGCCGCATGACTCGGTTGTCTCTCCGATACGTTCGTCCCCTATCGGCCTGCTTGCTTTTGGCGCTAATCCCGGTGGTGGTGCACTCCTATTTCCAGACTGAAATCGACGACTGCAAGGCCCCACGGGCTTTCGTGCCGGAATCCGCGCCGGCATCGCGTTCCGGCGGAAGCCGCGATGCCTGGATGCGCGAGCGATTCCAGAGCTCTCAATGGAACGAAGGGAGCTTTTTCAGAGACGGGCTGCGATTTGACTTCAGCACAATTCGTTCCTACGATGCCAAGCGGCTATACCATCGTCCCGAGAACTCCCTGGTGGAACACGCCATCGTGGAGAGGCGCGGGGTCGAGTGGGTGCAGGCAGATTCCGGCGCATTGCCGATTCATCGCGCTTACTACGGCAACACGGACCCGGCGATTCTGGTCGCTTATCTGCTGGTGTATCGCTCTTCTCCCGTAGCCAGCCCCTATTGGCCGCAACTACGTGCGGCGCCCGTCCAACTCTTTAGTGGCCTCCGTCCGATGACTCTCTTCTTGATTCAGGCGCGTGGACCGCGCGGCAGCCTTCGGGAAATGGAGAAGGTGGGGCGGGAGTGGCTGCTCTCTTCCTGGGAGAACTACCGTTCCGCCTGCACATACTGAACGCTAACCTCACCAACCCTGGTCGGCCTCAAGAATCGGCCTGTTCGGGCGGCAAAATCATCTCGTTGTCCAGGCTCGGTTGAGTGCGGTCTTCGTGATAAAGGGAAGCGCTTGCCCATAAATGACAAATTCCTGCACACCATTCACTTGTTGGGCACTATCACACTCGACATCTTCCTGCGTGCAGTCGTCTTACTATCAATGGTACAGCTTCGACTGGACATTCTTCGCCGATATGGTATTCGGATTGCACGATTATCATCGGTCGCTTCTCATTGGAAATCCTGTTCACACGTGTTCAGGGGCCCTGGGTGGAGAGGATTCCTCGAACCACACAGAAAGCTTGCTCGAAAGGATGAGAGCCTATGCGACTGATCAAAATCACGACACTAGTTGCGCTCAGCGCCCTGCTGCTGCTCAGCCTGCCGGCATTTGCCGACAGCTGGACCGTATTTCCGCAGCCGGGATCGGGTTCACCTATCCCATACGACATCTTCACTACTAACTTCGGCGGTGGAGATGGATCGTTGAACTTCATCACCTCCCTGGGTCCGTTCACCTACAGCAATCCGCAGTCGGAGAACAGCGTGCCCGGCTCCTGGGCCACCTGGGGTAGCCCTCCAGCAACCGAGAGCGCCTTCCCGAACGTACTGTACAACGAGGGATTTAGCACCTTGCACGTCGACGTTGGCAGTTTCTTCAATACCACTGGATTCGAGCTCGAACCGGATCAGTTCCAGGTTGAAACGGTCGATGTGACCTATCACAGCAGCGACGGGGATGCCTTTACTCTCACCCTGAACCCGAATGGCTCTGCCGGCGCGTTGTTGTTTGCTGTGCAAGACGACACTCCCGGCTCAAACATTACCAGCATCGACATTACGGATGAAGCGGGAGATGATTTTGCTACTGCCCAATGGCGTGCAGGAAATTCATTCGCCTGTTGTGTACCTGAACCGGGCCCCATGGTTCTGCTCGGCCCAGGTCTTCTGGTCGCGCTTGGCGTGATTCGGCGCAAGTTGAATCTCTAGGCCCTACCCTCCTCCGTGGTTTAGCGGTAGAGACCATCAGCCGGAGTGATGACGCTCCGGCGTTCTTGTGTGCAGCCTGGTTGGCGGCGCTATTTTCCGCGCTATCATGTTCCGCATGGCACATCATCACTCGCCTCGATTCCTCGACATCGTTAACGACGCCAAGCGGCATGTCCGCGAAGTAACCGTGGACGATGTGAAACAAATGCTGGACCGCAAGGCAGACTTTCTCCTCATCGATGTCCGCGAAGACAATGAGTGGACGAAAGACCACTTGCCGGCGGCTGTACATCTTGGCAAGGGGATTCTTGAGCGCGATGTCGAGCAGCGCGTGCCCGATACAAGCACTCCACTGGTTTTGTACTGCGGTGGGGGATTCCGCTCAGCTCTGGCGGCTGACGCCTTGCAGAGAATGGGATATACGAATGTCGCTTCCATGGACGGTGGCATTCGCGAGTGGCGAGAGAAGAAATATCCGCTGACCAGCGAATGAGGGATCGACCTGATGGTGGGCTGGCCGAAAATTCACGTCGTGGACGCTCTCGTCCTCGTCTTGTTGCCCGGCATGGTCTGGGGGCTCCCGGCCCAAAAGAAACAAAATCCTGACCGGCCATCCCTTCCCTATAACATGCTGGGACCGCATCGCGAGGACATTGATGCCTACGATAGCAAGGGCGAGCCAGTAGCAAGAGTAACCGAAGCACTCTTGACGATGAACACAACTGGTTGGGACCTGATTCATAAGTACACTCCTACAATCGGCGTGACCTCGGCAGGTGCGGCGAAGAGGCTTCATCCCGAGGACCCAGCCGATCGGCGATTCTTCGGAAGCTACGTCAACGACGATCCCACTCTCAGTCCCATGCCGTTGCTATGCATGGTTTGGTCGCTTCCAGGATCTCAACTGTCCGGGCCCTTGAAGACTCTGCACGACGAATTGGTCCTCACCATGCCGCTGGAGGATTATTCAACCTGGAACCTGGAGGAGCTGCGCAAAGTCGTTGACAAGCTGACGGTGCCTGCCTCCACAAACAAGGGAGTGAAGTACCGCGCACCGAAGACCAATGTGGTGCCTATGTCGCACTCGCCATCGCATTCCCTGGCAGAGCCAGGCGCGGCGAGCCTATCGAAAGTTGCGCTGTCTTTCAGGCGGGCGCTACAGCTCTATGCCATGACGCTGGCCCTGGTTCGGATGGAAACCAAGTGGGCCAACAAAGCGGATTCACCACCGCCGGACATGGTTGACTTCACCAACAGGCTTAAGCACCAGTTGCCGCGACAAATTGCGGACGGGGAGGCTTCGGCTTTTCTTCTCTATCTGCCGGCTGATATCGATGAACCGCTGACCAGGGGAGAATTCGAAGAAAGGGCAGATGTCGTACTAATTAAGCGGCAAGCCGCAAGATTTGAGGTGGAACAGTTTCCCGTGTATCTGACGGCAGACCGGAAGGAATGGGACGCTTCGTGGATTGAACCCTCAGACCTAGCCAACGACACCAGCCTGGTAGCGCGCAAATACGAACACGATTGGACGAGACTGGACGGTCCGTTCTTATGGTTCCGGCCGGACCAACTGAATGGCGAAGTCCTGTATCGGGCCAGGGTCAAATTTCAGGCAGCTGAGATTGTAATTGAAGCCGAGAGAAATATCGAGCGCCGTGGGGCGGTAAAGAGAGCGGATCGGCCTCCCGATTATGATCCGGTTAAGATGACGCCCTTCAAGCCAGGGGTGGACGAGGCCGCCGTGTCCGCCGGACCATTGACCGTCGAACCCGCTGCTTGGGCGGAACAGTTTTACAGTTTGAAGTGGCCGGTGCCCTATTTCTCAAATGGCTTTCGAGCCTGGTGTAGCTACGGCCGCTGGACCACGGGTCGGACTGACGATGGGACCTGGGTGGTCGTTGGTGCTGATACACCTCGCAACGGAGATCCGGGTTCGGCTCCGCCGCCGGCCACGGTTCCGAAGTCGGCATCCCCCACCTCAAGAAGTCACTGCATGTGAAGGGTTAAAGGGCTGCGACGTTAAGGTCTAATCAACCTTACAACCCTGCTTGTCAGGTTATTGCGCTATCGGAATTTTGATGATCTTCTTCTGGATAGCGTAGGTCACGAGTTGCGCCTTGTTGTGGATGTCGAGTTTGCGCATCAGGTTGAACTTATGCGCCTCGACGGTCTTCACGCTTAACCCCAGCAGCACCGCAATCTCTTTTACCGAGTTGCCTTCGGCCAGCAGCTTCAAGATCTCGCGTTCGCGCGGCGTAAGCGTGGACATCCGCGGGCGCATCCTGGCATCTTTGACCCGGGCACGGAAGTCTTCCACCAGTTTGCCCAGCACCCGCGAGCTCAAGTACTTGCCGCCCTTATATACGTCGCGAACGGCGCTCACCAACTGTTGCGCCGGTGTGTCTTTCAAGACGTATCCCGCAGCTCCCACTTCCAGGCATTGCACAAGATAGTCTTCATCCTCGTACATGGTCAGGAAGATGATCTTGGTCTCGGGTCGGCTCTTCTTGATCTGCCGCGCGGCCTCAAATGGGGAGAGCCCGGGCATTCCTATGTCCATCAACACCACATCCGGCCGTAGCTCGCGGGCCTTCTCCACCGCCTCGCCCGCGTCGGGCGACTCACCCACTACTTCAAAATCGCTCTCACTTTCCAGCAGGCGACGTACGCCCTGCCGGAACAATGTATGGTCATCCACCAACACACATCTGATTTTCGCCATATTTCACCTGGGCCTTGCATGCGCATCCTGTAAGGCTGTGGGCCGATCTCCATCAGTAGAGTCTGGTTGTGAAGAGGCTATTTGCCCTTAAGGGCACTCCCTTTGAGACTTCCACTCCTCACGCCCCTTGTGCTACCACGGTATCGGCAGTTTCCGCCCTTTATCGGTAACCCCCGGTCGTGTCCAAATCCGCTGCCGGCGATGGGCGCATTTACTTCGATGCGCGTGCCCCTACCTCGCGCAGAGGTTACCTTCATCTTTCCACCGATATTTCCAATGCGCTCGCGCATTCCGGCGAGGCCGAAGGTCTGGCGCCCGGGGTTCGGCCTGGCGACTATGCCCACCCCATCGTCTTCCACCACCAGGCGAACCGAGTCTCCCTCGCGTCTCATCTCGATATTCACCGTGTTGGCAGCTGGCGTGTTGGGCGACGTTATGCAAGGCTTCCTGCACCACGCGATAGACTGCCGTCTCCACAATTGGAGACAGCCGGCCGAACTCCGGCGAAACCGCGACTCGCGCTTTCACCCCAGTGCTCTTGGCTAGGTCTTTGGCTTCTTTACGAACTGCGGCGATCAGCCCCAATTCTTGCAACACCAGGGGCGAGAGCCGGCCAATGATGCGACGGATACCTTCGATCGTGCGGTCGACCACGTCAAGCGTTTCGCGAATCTTCGCGCGCGCGGAACGCGTTCCCACACTGCCCTCGAGCATGCCGAGATAAAGCCGAATCACCATCAGGGCCTGTCCGGTTTCGTCGTGCAACTCACGGCTGATGCGCTTGCGTTCTTCCTCCTGCACGCGCAAGAGATGGCCGGAAAGTTCAGCTATGCGCGTCTCGCGTTCGCGCAGAGCATCGGTCATGCCGGCGCGATCAATAGCTAGCGCCGAGCGATCGGCAATTGCCCGCAGTAATTCGCGTTCGGTGGGGAGCCACTCATGCGGATTGGAAAATCCAATCAGCAGCACCCCAATCACCGCCTCGCCGGACGTCAGGGGCACTCCCCAAAGCGACTTTGGCTCTGCCTTGCAGCATGGGATTCAACATCCCGTGCGAGGCGTTCAAGTCGGGTAAAATTCCGGGCTCACCGGTCTCCGCAATTTTTCCCGAGAATCCCTCGCCGATGGCAATGGCCAGCGTGGGATCGTCGAGATCGTCGCCAAAGCCCACCTGAGCTTGTACCCTCAGAACCTGCTGCTCCGGTTCTTTCAGCAAGACCAATCCCACCGCAGCATTAAAGGTGTGGGTGGCTATTTCCAGTACCCGATCCAGCAATGCGTTCAAGTTGCACGCCGAAAGCTCGGCGTCGAGGACTGATAACAGCGCTTCCGACTCGTTTTTCTGGGCATCGAAGTAGGCCCCAGACGCCGCTACGTAACTGGCCCACGAAAGGGTTTCCATTGCCGCCAGCGCTTCCCCCAATCGCTGCGGCGGGAAGATCTTTTCCAGGTACGGATCGATTAGCTCCTGGTAAATCTGCAGTGAACGCGACACCGTCCGTGCGTTGACTCTCAGTTTGGCCAGGCGCTTCCCGAAATGCTGCAGACTGTCGTAAAACGCCGCAAAATCTGTCTGGGAAAAAATGGAGAAACCGGTGCCGATCGTCAGTCGCTCCAAGGCCGCCATCGCTCGCCCGTCGCAGTCGAATTCCGCGAACATCTGCTGGCGCCATGCTGCCGTAATTTCTGGAAAGTACGGTTGCAGGCTACGAGTCACCTCGACCACCAGCTCGCGCGAAGTTTCTTTCATCGGCAGCAACGGAGACATCAGGCTCCTTGGCAAACAAAGATGTTGATGCGGTGGAACTTACGGTAGGATGGCAGTACTACCTGATTAACGCGTAACCACCGAAATTATTCAATATCGTATCAGTTTTTTCGCTTATAAAATAGTCATTAATGCTCTAGCTAATGGCCATCATGTACATAGATATCTCCGCACAGGCGATCCTTGCTATCCTGCGTCATGAGGATTCTTGCTTTCCGCTGGACTGGGCAGGGGCTGGCGGATATGCGCGGGTGACAACCATGAGCACCACCGAAAAGTCCGCCGCACCAACCGCCGCGCTTACGAATGATGAGACGCTGCGCTACTCACGCCACCTCATCCTGCCCGAGGTCGGCGTGGAGGGTCAGCTCAAGCTTAAGCAGGCCCGTGTGCTGTGCATTGGAGCCGGCGGTCTAGGCTCGCCCGTGACTCTGTATTTGGCCGCCGCCGGAGTCGGCACATTGGGTATCGTTGATTTCGATATTGTTGATCTGACTAATCTGCAGCGCCAGATCCTGCACGGCAGCGACGACGTTGGCCGCAAGAAGCTGGAATCGGCCGCAGAGCGCATCACGGCGATCAATCCCAATGTCGAGGTTCGCAAGTTCGAGACTCGCCTGACCAGCGCCAACGCGATGGAGATGTTTCGCGACTTCGACATCGTGGTCGATGGTACCGACAACTTTCCCACGCGTTACCTGGTCAACGATGCTTGCGTATTCAGCGGGAAGCCCAATGTGTACGGCTCAATCTTCCGCTTCGAAGGCCAGGCCAGCGTCTTCGCCGCCAAAGACGGCCCATGCTACCGCTGCCTTTACCCCGAGCCACCTCCGCCGGGATTGGTTCCGTCGTGCGCTGAGGGCGGGGTGCTCGGCATTCTGCCCGGATTGGTGGGAATGATCCAAGCAACCGAGACGATCAAGCTCATCCTCGGAGTGGGCGATCCGCTGATTGGCCGCCTGCTACTGGTGGATGCGCTGGCGATGCGCTTCCGCGAGCTCAAGCTGCGCAAGAACGCTGATTGCCCCGTATGCGGCGATCATCCAACCGTTACCAAACTGATCGACTATGATCAGTTCTGCGGAATTGGCAGAGAGGAAAAGGCTGCGACTACCACTATGCCAGAGATGACACCCGAAGAATTGAAGCGGCGGCTCGACGCCGGCGAAGAGCTGTTTGTGCTCGACGTGCGCGAGCCTCATGAATACCAGATCTGCAACCTCGGCGGACATCTGATCCCGCTGAACGATCTGCCTAAGCGCGTCAGCGAACTCGATCGCCAGCCGCGAGATTGTCGTCCATTGCAAGCTGGGTGGGCGCAGCGCCAAGGCTGTGGACTTTCTGCGCCAGTCCGGCTTCTCGAAGGTGCACAACCTGGCCGGCGGCATTAACGCCTGGGCCGAGCGTGTCGATCCTAAGATGCCGAAGTACTAACCAGCTGCGTAGGCAAACCCATCAGCGATGCAACTGGCCTCAGCCGTCCGCCTTCTATCTACAGTAGCGGAATTTCACTACAATTAATCCAACCTCGCCACTTCGGACAGAGGAGGACCCATGCGAAAGCTCGTTATCGTAATCGGAGTCATCGTTGTTATCGTAATCGTCCTGCTTTTGGCGTTGCCTCACCTCATTGACGTCAACAAATACCGCGGGCAAATTCAGGCCCAGTTGCAGCAGCGGCTCAACCGTCCCGTACAGCTTGGAGAGATGTCGCTTGGGGTTTTCCCCATCAGGGTGGATGTGAATAACGTCGTCATCGGGGACGATCCCAATTTCCACACTAATCTGCCGTTCGCCCAGGTCGGCGAACTCGACGTCAGCGTGAAACTGTTCCCGCTGCTGAGTGGCAACGTCGAGGTGAACAGTCTGGAGCTGAAGCAGGCAAAGATCGAGTTGATCCGCAACGCACAGGGTGTGTGGAACTTCTCGACGGCCGGGAATGCTCCGGCGGCCGCTCCTTCGGCCAATCCGCCGCCGCCATCCCAGCCCGCCAAGCAGGCGGCCCCGAGTGCGCCCTCCGAGCAGAAGCAGTTCACTCTCGGCGAATTGAAGATTACCGATGGCCAAATCGCGATCACGGACTACCAGAAGCACCAGTCGCGCGCAGGTTTACGACCACATCGATATAACCCTCAAGGATTATGCTCCGGGCAAGCCGTTCTCCATTGACGCCACGGCGCACCTGCCGGGCAACGGCTCGCAAACCTTCCGTCTGACTGGAGACGGAGGCCCGGTCAACAATGCGGACTTCACCGCTACGCCTTTCAAAGGCACCGTGAAGCTGGAACAAGTCTCGCTTTCAGCCGCACAGAAATTCTTGAACGCCGCCGCCCTGGAAAACACCGACGCGGTCATCTCTGGATCGACCAACCTAGCCAATTCCAATGGAAAGATGACGGCCGATGGCTCGCTGAAGCTGGAGAACGCCGTCATTCATGGAGTTCAGGCTGGCTATCCGATCTCCGCCGATTTCGACGTGACCGACGACCTTACCAACGATGTAATCCAGATCAGGAAGGCGTCGCTAAAGCTGGGATCGACACCGCTCGCCGTGAATGGCACCCTGAACACCCGGCCCAATCCGTCCGTGGTGGACGTAAACGTGAGCACCTCGAACGCCTCCATTCAAGAAGTGGCAAGGCTAGCTTCGGCGTTTGGCCTGGCCTTCAGCCCCAACACCAAAATCGCAGGACAACTTGACGCTCAACGTTCATGCCCAAGGCCCGACCGATCACTTGGCGCTCAACGGCAATGTCAACGGACGCAATCTTGAAGTCACTGGCAGCGAGATCCCGCAGCCGGTGCGCGTGCCTTCGATCGAACTGACGATGAACCCTCAGCAGATCCAGTCCAACAATTTCACGGCAACGTCGGGTGCGACTACCTTGGCTGCACAGATGACAGTGTCGCAATATACCGGCAATTCGCCCAATGTGGATGCGACCCTGAAAACGGTCAACGGCAAGGTGAATGAGTTACTGGGCATCGCCAAGGCCTACGGGGTCACCGCGGTTGAAGGCTTTACCGGCACTGGCAACATCACGCTCGATGTCCACGCTGTTGGGCCTATCAAGAACACCGATGCCATGACGTTCAGTGGCAGCGGCGCTCTACAGAATGCGTCGCTGAAGATGCCATCGCTCACCCAACCGCGTGAATATTCGGAATGTGAACATGCAGTTCACGCAGAATTCCGTAAACCTGACCAACCTGGCGGCGTCTCTGGGTTCCACCAATGCAAGCGGTAATCTCAGTGTTGCCAACTTCCAGGCTCCACGGCTGACGTTCGCGCTTTCGGCGGACAAATTAAACGTCGACGAGCTGCAGAAAATAACTGGCACCTCGGCGTCAGCTCCCGCCAAGAAAAAGGCCGAAGCCACCTGGAGTCTGGTTCCGGCCGCAGATGCATCGGCGGTGCCGGCAGTGCAGCCGGGAATGCTTCCCACTGCGACCGGCACGGGTACCATTGCAGTGGGTACGATTCTCTACCAGCAAATTCAGCTCACCAATGTGCACTCCAACGTGACGCTGAACCATGGAGTCATCCAGCTCAATCCGCTGACGGCCCAGATTGATGGCGGGCAGGAGAACGGTAGCATCACGGTCGATACCCGGCCGGCGAACATGGCTTTCGCTGTGAATGCCAAACTCACCGGGGTGGATGCAAATCGGTTGCTATCGTCGATCTCGTCGGTGAAGGACACGGTGTACGGCACACTCGGCACAAATGCCAACATCACGTTTTCCACTCCCGCCATCGGGCGACGTGGTGCAGACCTTAAACGGCGTTATCGCCCTGAACCTGGCCAACGGAAAGATAACCAAGCTCGACTTACTTAACGAACTTTCGAAGATCGGCAAGTTCGGGGGCGGCGCCGCCAAAGGCTATACCGCGGTCTCGCAGATGAGCGGAACGTTCAACGTGCACAGTGGCGTGGCCCAGACTAACGACCTGAAAGCCGCGCTGGATGTGGGTACTATGGCGGCCAACGGCATCGTAAATCTGGTCAATCAAGATCTGAATATGCACGTTACCGCCGTGCTGAACAAAGGGTTCAGCCAGTCAGTCGGCGGCACCGGCGTGGGTGGCTATCTCAACACGGCGCTGGCCAATAAGAACGGCGAGTTGGTTCTGCCGGTCATTATCACTGGCAACATGAATCATCCAATTGTCGCTCCCGACGTGCAACAGATTGCCCAGATGAAATTGAAAAACCTGCTGCCAACGGCGGGGGGACTGTTGAACGGCGGTGGTGGAAACAATCTCGGTGGACTGGTGGGTGGGCTGCTAGGCGGCCAGCAGCAGCCTGCAAAACCTGGCCAGCCTACCCAGCAACAAAAGCAGCAGGCTAATCCTCTTGGCGATGCGCTGAATCAGTTGATGGGAGGCAAGAAGAAAAAGTAACCTGCGAGAACATTACTCACTGGCGAGGCCGCCCTCAGCGGGGCGGCTTTCTTGCAGAGAGCACAGCGCCGAGAATTAGCCCGGGAGGGACCTTCCCGACTTTTGCGCAGTTGGCTACAGGGTGGTCGCCTTCTTCAACCGAGCCACCGTACGCTCTTGTCCCAGGTTCGCCATCACGGCGAACAAGCTTGGAGCAACACTCTGTCCGGTGAGCACGACCCGCGCGCCATTGATCAGCACGCCAGCCTTCACGTTCTTTTCGGCTGCGAAATCGCGCAGCAGCTTCTCAATGTTATCCTCGGAGAAAACGGTTTCTTTCTCATATCGCGACGCCAATTCCACCAGCATCTCGCGTACTGAGTTGTCTTTCAGAAACTTCTCTGCCGCCGCGGGATCCACGTCAAAACGATCGCTGAAATAGGCACGGAACAGCGTTGCGAAGTCTTTCAGATTGCGTGCGCGCGGCTTCACCAAATCCACTGTGGAGGCCATCGCGCCGCGGCTGGTCTGAAACGGGATCAGATCAATCTTCTTCCATTCCTCTTCGATCAGCGGCAACGACTGCACCGCCGGGCAAGCGCGAATGTACTCGGCATTGAACCAGTCGAGCTTGCCGCGGTCGAACACGGCATTCGACTTTGCGATGCCGCTCACGTCGAAGAGGTCAATCAATTCGCGATCATCCATGATCTCTCTCGAGGAGTCGGGCGGCGTCCATCCCAGCAGCGCTAGAAAATTGCGGAAGGCCTCCGGCACAATGCCTTCGTCCTTGTAAGCGATCACGCTAGTGGCGCCGTGGCGCTTGCTAAGCCGCGTCTTGTCGGGGCCGAGGATGAGCGGCACATGCGCGAATACCGGGAGCGGCTGGCCGAGTGCTTCATAGAGCATCACCTGCTTCGGCGTATTGGAAAGATGGTCGGCACCGCGCAGGATGTGCGTCATGCGCATATCGATGTCATCCACCACCACGCTGAGGTGATAGGTCGGCACGCCATCAGAGCGCAGCAGGACAAAGTCCTCGAGTTCAGTGTTAGCGAACTCGACGCGGCCGAAGACGGCATCGTCGAAGAACGTACTGCCGTCCTCCGGCACGGCGAATCGGATCGCGGCAGGCTCGGCCGCGTCACAGCGCCTCCGCGCTTCTTCGGTAGCGAGATTTCGACACACATCCCGCGGGACTCGGCCTTCCGCGACTCCCTGGGCGCGCTGCTGCTCTAACTCTTCCTTCGTGCAGAAGCAATAATAGGCATGGCCGCTTTCGACAAGACGCCGCGCGGCGTCTCGATATAGGTTCATCCGCTGCGATTGGAAGTACGGGCCTTCGTCCCAGTCGATGCCAAGCCAGCGAAGTCCGACGAGAATGCCTTCCACCATCTCGGTGGTGGAGCGCTCGAAGTCGGTGTCCTCGATGCGGAGGATGAGTGTGCCTTCGTAATGTCGCGCAAAGAGCCAGTTGAACAGGGCGGTGCGCGCTCCGCCAACGTGCAGGTAGCCGGTGGGCGACGGGGCAAAGCGGAGGCGCACGGGGGAGGAGGCCGGGGATTGCACTTACCAGGACTCCTCGCGTTCGTCGAGGACGGCTTTTATCGCTTCTTCTTGGCTGAGGTTGGCACCCGGCAGAGTGAAGAAATCGTCCCAGAACTTGTTCCAGTCTTTCACTTCCTCTTCGGGCAGTTTCAACAGAACAGATGCAATGAACTGGCGCTCGTCGTCGGTCGAGTCCATGCTATTTCCCCTTCTCCCGCTTCTCAATCTTGGCCCAGGTGTCACGTAACTGTACGGTCCGGTTAAAAACCAGCTTCTCAGGGGTCGAATCCGGATCGACGCAGAAGTATCCCAGCCGCTCGAACTGATAGCGATCGCCCGGCTTGGCGCTCGCCAGCGAAGACTCGAGCTTGGCGTCAGTCACCGTCTCCAGTGAGTTGGGATTCAGATTGGCGGTAAACTCCTGGCCTTCGGGCACATCGTTCGGATCTTCCTTGGTGAACAGGTTTTCGTAGAGCCGTACCTCGGCATTGATAGCGTGCTGCGCCGAAACCCAGTGGATCGTCGCCTTCACCCTGCGTCCGTCGGGAGCGTTGCCGCTGCGAGTCTCCGGATCGTAGGTGCAATGGACCTCGACCACGTCGCCACTTTTTTCGTCCTTCACTACGCGGGTGCAGGTGACGAAGTAGCCGCCGCGTAGGCGGACCTCCTGTCCCGGCGACAACCTGAAGAACTTTTTGGGCGGAATCTCGCGAAAGTCATCCTGCTCGATGTAGAGCTCGCGGGAGAACGGCACCTTCCTAGTTCCGGCGGCGGGATCTTCCGGATTGTTCACCGCATCGAGTTCTTCGATCTGCCCTTCCGGATAGTTATCAATGACGATCCGTAACGGACGCAGAACCGCCATCGCTCGCGCTGCGCGTTTATTCAAGTCTTCGCGCAGGAAGTGCTCCAGCATCGCAAGTTCGATGATGCCGTTGGTTTTGGACGCGCCAATGGCGGCGCAGAAGTTGCGAATGGCCTCCGGCATGTAGCCGCGCCGCCGCAGCCCGGAGAGCGTCGGCATGCGGGGATCATCCCAGCCGCGCACGTGACCATCCCGGACCAGTTGCAGAAGTTTCCGCTTGCTCAGCAAGGTGTAGGTGATATTCAGACGGTCAAATTCAATTTGCTGAGAGGGAAAGATGCCCAGTTGCTGAATAAACCAGTTGTACAGCGGCCGGTGGTCTTCGAACTCCAGGGTGCAGATGGAATGCGTGATCTTCTCGATGGAGTCAGATTGTCCATGCGCGAAATCGTACATCGGGTAAATGCACCACTTGTTTCCCGTACGATGATGCTCGGCATGGAGAATGCGGTACATAACCGGATCGCGCAGGTTCAGGTTCGGAGAGGCCATGTCGATCTTGGCGCGCAGGGTTCGCGAGCCATCGGGAAACTCGCCTGCGCGCATCTTCGCGAACAGTTCCAGGTTCTCCTCGACGGAACGGTTGCGGTAACGGCTCTCCCTGCCGGGTTCGCTGAGTGTACCGCGATACTGACGAACTTCCTCGGCGCTTAAGTCGCACACGTAAGCCTTGCCAGCATTGATCAGTTGGACCGCCCAGTCGTGAAGCTGATCGAAATAATCCGAGGCGTAGAAAAGCCGGTCTTCCCAATCGAAGCCCAGCCAGCGAACATCGGCCATAATGGAATCGACGAACTCCTGCTCTTCTTTTTCCGGATTGGTGTCGTCGAAGCGCAGGTTGGTTTTGCCGCCAAACTCCGCCGCCAGGCCGAAGTTGAGACAGATGGACTTGGCATGGCCGATGTGCAGGTATCCGTTAGGCTCAGGCGGAAAGCGGGTCTGCACCCTTCCGCCGTATTTGTTGGTCTTCAGGTCTTCAAGGATGATGTCGCGTATGAAATTCGATGGGCGATCGGGAACCGCGGCTTGCGGTGTGGCAGCAGTTTCCACGTCGTGGTTTGAGGTAGTCATGAGTTCCTTCTCGGGGCGCAAAAGAGCCACCGGCGCGTAACCCTTGTCGCGTCCGCTGGTGACAAGGCGCAAGCACCACTGGTCGAAATTCTATTTTACGTGGTCGGGACGGTGTATCCGTCGTGATTGGCTGGGGGGCGTTGCCGCAGCTTACTATGGCCAGCAGATCTCGGTCAGTAGCACCGCTACATGGGCGATGGCAGCATTGTCTGTGCCCATGCCTTCCGGAGTTTTTGCCTTGATGCTGACGCACGACGGGTCGACTCCAAGTAGCTCGGCGACGCGCTGCTGGATCGCCTTGGCATGCGGACCGATCTTCGGAGCCGCCAGAATCAGCGTGCTATCCACGTTGCCCACGGCATAGCCCGCCTCGTCGATCTGTTTCATCGCCTCGCGCACGAAGATGGCGGAGTCGGCGCCCTTCCACTTAGGATCAGTCGGCGGGAAGTAGGTGCCGATGTCTCCGGCGCCAATCGCGCCGAGCAGCGCATCGGTCAAGGCGTGCAGGAGTACATCGCCGTCGGAGTGGCCGGCCAGGCCGCTATGGTGTGGAATTAGCACGCCGCCAATTTTCAGAGGAATGCCGGGCCGGAACTCGTGCGAATCCCAGCCAAAGCCGATGCGCGGTGTGCGTTGTGGGTCGGACAAAGTCACCTGTCGAACTGAAGGGGCGCGGCTTCAGCCGCGCCGCAAGCCGTTCTCATCCTGCTGGCTTTAGCCACTGAAGGACATCGGTGTTGGTACTTGGCACAATTTCCCTCAGGGGCTGAAGCCCAACTGTCAACGCTTACAAAGGGCGCAGCTCAAGCTGCGCCCCTTCACCCGCCCAGGCTGGCCTTGCGCCGGTTTTCCTGCGACAGAAAAAATTCTGCCAACTCCAGGTCGGCAGGCGTGGTGATCTTCATGTTTCGCGGAGAACCCATCACGACATGTACGGTACCTCCACTATGCTCGATCAGAGAAGCTTCATCCGTGCCCATGAACCCGTCGGCGGTGGCTTCCTCGAAAGCCTTCTTGAGCAAGCCGAAGCGAAACCCCTGCGGCGTCTGCGCCAACACCATCCGCTCGCGCGGGACGGTTGCCGTCACGACGGCGCCATCGGCCGTCCGGTCCACCTGCTTCACGGTGTCCACAGCGGGCACTCCGGCAATCGCGGCCTCATACTTCTTGACCGCTTCAATCACGCCCATGATGGTGTCCTGATCAACGAAGGGCCGCACTGCATCATGCACCAGAACGATGTCGTCATCGGCCGCATGGATCGCCGCCAGCGCATTGGCCACGGAATTCTGGCGATGCTCTCCTCCCTCAACTACGCGAACTGGTTTTTTAAGTTTCTCTTTTTCGATCTGCTTCTGAAAGCTCGCGGTTTCGTTTTTGCGCAAGGCCACCACGATCTCGCTGACCGCTGGGCATGCCGCGAACTTATGCAGTGTGTGGAAGAGAATTGGGGTTCCGTCCAACTCAAAAAACTGTTTGCTCTTACTCTCGAGAGCTCCGCGAGCGCTCGACATGCGCGTGCCTAATCCGGCCGCGGGAATGATGACAATGACCTTCATGTCGGGGAGCGCAGTATAAACGCGGGAGCCTGCCAAATTCAAATCGGAATAAACACGCCATTGCCGGAGCAGGCGGAACTCGCGTCTAGAACTACTCCACCTTAGGCGTTTCCGGAACGACTACTGCCGGGGCAGGCGGCGCCACTTTACGAAAATCGGGCCGTGACTCGATGGGACGCTGCTGCGGGTTCATGTTGCGCTCGTCAAACTTGCCGAAAATCATCTTCCCGGCGGTGGTCTGGAGGACCGACGTCACCGAGATATCGATGTTCTTGCCGATCATCTTGCGGGCATTGTCCACCACCACCATGGTTCCGTCGTCCAGATAGGCCACACCTTGGTTGTACTCCTTGCCCTCCTTCAAGATGAAGACCTTCATGATCTCGCCGGGCAGGACAATGGGTTTCAGCGAGTTGGCCAGTTCGTTGATATTGAGTACAGCGACTCCCTGCAACTGCGCCACCTTGTTCAGGTTGAAATCGTTAGTGACGATCTTGCCTTCGTACAGCTTGGCCAGTTCGATAAGCTTCAGGTCAACTTCACGCACAGCGGGGAAGTCATCTTCGACGATCTGCACTTGCAAGGTTGCGATCTTCTGGATGCGCTGTAGGATGTCAAGGCCGCGGCGGCCACGGTTCCGCTTCATGGAGTCGGCTGAGTCAGCGACCAACTGAAGTTCGCGCAGCACGAACTGGGGAATGACGATCACCCCGTCGAGGAAGCCGGTTTCAGCGATATCGGCAATCCGACCGTCGATAATGACGCTGGTGTCGAGGATCTTGTGGCTCTTTCTGGACTGTTTCTCGCCTCCGAAAATGCCCCCCAACGCCGCCAGATTCAGCAGGTCGCCCTTACCGGCGCCCACTACCAAACCTACATAAGCCATAATCAACATTACGAAAAGCTGCAAGAAGCTTTGGGTGGGACTTTCGCGGATGCTATTGCGAATGACAAGACTGAAAAGGTAGGCTCCCACGATTCCGAGGATGCTTCCAATAACCGCGCCAATAAGCCGTTTCAGACTGACGCGTCGCAGGCGGATTTCAAACAGAACGACGGCGATACCGACGAGCACTCCAGCGCCCGCCGCAGGCCAACGATCCAATCCAAGGGGACGCAGTTCATAGCTCGCAACCGCTGTAATAAGGACAAATAAGACACGTATAAGTACCAAGTCCAAGCGACACCTCCACCGACCGGTCCAGGCGTCTGCAGTGGCTGAAAGCGCTCCGGGGGAAGAGGTAGAAATTAGGCCGGTAACGCACTTCCAAGCCAAACACGACGGGCAGCCGCTTGACTCGCTCGCTCCGCTAAAGTAATCGCCTCGGGGCCTATGAAGAAGAATTGCGCCCCGAGCCGCCCAACTGCGGCGGCACTATTACTAGAGTAGCCGAAGTATATACCAATTTGGGAGGTCTTCCGCTGGTTGCCAAGCTTTACGCGTAGGATAGTTCCGATTTGGGCATACCGGCGAGGAATGCTGGTCTTCTTTCGCAAGAGATATGGCTGGGGCTTGAGGGTTTTGCATATTGCGGGTACAGTGCCTGTAATCTGCTGTAATCTGCCGTGAGCGAAAGCCTCGCAGGGGGACGGATGAGCATTTTCGAACTGGCGGGAGCTTGGAGTCTCGAACTGGAAGACGGACCCCATCAGGTTCAAGCCGAAATCAAAAGTGGCCTCCTGGCACATCTGACGATCACGTGGGATGGCGGCGTGCTTTACCATGCCCCTATCTTCATCGTGATCGGTGAGCTTCGCCGCTTCCAGCAGAACGGGCACTCATTTGTACTCGGCCACCGCGGCTACGGGATGTTTGGGCAATTCGTCCTGTCCATGGATGGCAAAGAGTTGGGCGCGAGTCCAGAAGCCGGCATCGCAAGCCCCATGCATTTGGCGACCGCCGCCCTGGAGTATGTGAAGGGAATCCGCGCCCCTGCGGAAGCCGCCGTCCACGCCCCGCAATCCTCTCCGACCGCTGCCATTCAGTTTGTGAAGGAGTTGAGCTGCACGGAGAGCGATGAGGTGGTTGGCGAAGAAGAATATCCGTTGGACAACCGTTTTGGAAGCAGTCCATTTTCGACAGACCGGCAAGTCTCGAAGGAGACCACGAACGAGTTGTCCGTGGACGTGACTAGCGGCGTGAGCGGCTCTCTCAACGCGCAAATCCTGACCGCCATCAAGGCGGAAGTGGCAGCGCAGTTCACTAAACAGACGGGATACAGGGTTGGCGAAAGGGTCACCGAGAGCCAAACGCTGCACTTCACGGTGGCGCAAAATCAGGCAGTCGTGTACCAGGTGGTGTGGAAGCGAAAGGTGCGAAGCGGCGAGCATCTTTACATGGCCGGCGGGGTTGCTGTGACAATCCCCTACCGAGTGAATTACGGCCTCTCCTGCGAGGTGCGCACGCAGGAGCTGCCAAAACCCGCGTAAGCGCCGACAATAGTCCGCCGCGTTGCAGTGATTCCGATCACAATTCCGCAAACCTTTTTTGGCCGCGATTTTCGCGCTTCCGGGCCACTCTCGCGGTGCTAGAATTTTCTGTTATGGCATTCCCAACTGACCGTCCCCGCCGCCTGCGTCGCACGGAAGCGATGCGCTCATTTGTGCGCGAAACCCGCCTCAGCCCCGCCGGCTTCGTCTATCCGCTGTTCGTTTGCCCGGGAGAATGTGTCCGCAAGGAAGTGCGCTCCATGCCTGGCGTCTTCAATCTTTCAGTGGACGAAGTGGTGAAGGAGTGCGCCGAGGTGAAATCGCTCGGCATCCCCAGCGTTATCCTCTTCGGGCTGCCGGAGTCGAAAGACGAAATTGCCACCGACGCCTGGTCCGATGACGGCATCGTGCAGAAAGCGGCGCGCGCCATTAAGCGCGAAGTTCCCGGCCTGCTGCTGATGGGCGATGTGTGCCTGTGTGAATATATGTCTCACGGCCACTGCGGCATCGTGGAAAAAAGCCCGCGCGCGAAAGCCCACGACGAAGCCTTGACCGTGAAGCGCGAACTCGAGGCGCAGGGCAAACGCGCCGTGGTCGTGCCTCAATCCTTGGGCGCAGCGTCGGCGATGGCGGCGGCGCCGCTGACCGCCGAATTGACGGCCGAGGATTACGAGATTCTCAACGATCCCACGCTCGAACTGCTGGCGCGCACAGCGGTTGCGCAGGCCAGGGCGGGCATGGATATCATCGCGCCCTCTGACATGATGGATGGGCGCGTCGATGCTATCCGCACCGCGCTCGATGCGGCGGGCTACCAGAACATTCCCATCCTCTCCTATGCGGCGAAGTTTGCCAGCGGATTCTACGGGCCGTTTCGCGAAGCGGCCGATTCGGCGCCGCACTTCGGCGATCGCCGCTCCTACCAGATGGATCCGGCCAACCTGCGCGAAGCCATGCGCGAGATCGAGCTCGACCTTGAGGAAGGCGCCGACATGATCATGGTGAAGCCGGCCATGCCCTACCTCGACGTCCTGCACGAGGCGCGTCTGCGTTTCGATGTGCCACTGGCGGCGTACCAGGTTAGCGGCGAGTACGCCATGATCAAAGCCGCCGCGCTCAACGGCTGGATTGACTACGAGCGCGTCATGATGGAGTCGCTGCTGTGCATCGAGCGAGCTGGCGCGCAGGTGGTGCTGACCTACTTTGCGAAAGAGGCGGCACGGCTGCTGGGATAGGTTAGCAACTAGCAATTTGCAACTAATGCCGTGACTCAGTGATTCCTGGCATAGTTGTCATCCGGACCGACCCGGGAGATCTGCGGTTCCAATTGCTCCCCTCTAAGCACCAACCCTCGAGTTGCAATGCGCTTCTGACTCACGACACTAGCAGCGGGCGCAGTTGGCCACCTGCAATGCCAGCGCAAAGTTATTCACGCCGAAGAGCTGCGCTGCTATCTGCCGTTTCAGTGACCGCTGTAGCGACCCTTCGGTGACAAGTAGAATCCTGATGGCCAATTGCTAATTGCGCCCGTTAATTCTAATTGACGTGGCGTGGCCTTCCCGTCGAAAATCCCAGCACTGATGTCATGGCGCTACCCGAGATAAAAATCAGGCAAACGGAATCCGCAGAGCCAAGAGCATGGTTGTCAGATGCCATGTTCTGGAGCATCGCGATTATAGTGACGGCGACTTTGCTTGTCTTTCGCCGTCCTGACGCCGTTTTCCATGCTCAGTTCTGGGCCGAAGACGGCGTGGTGTGGTACGCGGATGCTTACAACCACGGCGCCCTGAGGGCGCTGCTGTTCGCCCGTGACGGCTACCTGCAATTACTTCCTCGTCTTGGCGCCGCCGCTGCTCTCTGGGTGCCCTTGCTGCGAGCTCCGCTGGTATTGAATGTTATTGCCTTGGCGGTCGAGTCGCTCCCGCCTTTGTTCCTGCTGTCATCCCGGATGCGAAACCTGGGTCCACCAGGCCTCCGTTGCGGCCTGGCGTTGCTATACCTGTTTGTTCCCGATTCCAGCGAGGTGCATGCCATCATCACCGACTCGCAATCGCAAATGGCCGTGCTGGCCTGCTTGGTTCTCATCGCCGAGCCGCCACGCTCGCGGTGGGGCAAGACCTTCGATATTGTGGTGCTGGGGTTGTGCGCGCTCACCACTCCGGTCGGCGTTCTTCTACTCGCGGTCGCTTTGTCCCGCACCGTAGGGCCGCTATTGGTTCGCCGATGGACGAAGGCAGGTTCGGCACCGGCGGGGAATCGCTGGCACTGGATCCAAGTTTCGGTGCTCATCGCCTGCGCGCTAGCGCAAGTGCTGACTCTGCTCAACACTGCAGGCGCTCGTCTCAATACGACTCTCGGCGCCACCGCCGGCAAATTCGCCCGAATCGTGGCCGGACAGATTGTTGTTCCGTTATTCCTGGGCTCTAATCGTCTCGACCAGTTCGCCCGGGACCCAGCAACAGTCACGGCTGTGGCCTGTCTTATTACTGCCCTCACTACGCTCGTATGCCTCTATGCGCTACTCCAAGGAACCCTGGAGCTACGCTGCTTTCTCCTTCTCAGCATGCTGGTGCTTTTGGCCGCGCTTACATTTCCCTCAGTCGAGCCCATACCGTATCAATGGAACCTTTTCCTGGTGCCCGACTTAGGAATGCGTTATTGGTACATTCCCAAGCTGGCGTTGATGGCGACCTTGGTGTGGTTGCTGGGTCGCCAGCGTCCTGTGCCGATTCGGCTGTTGGCAGGCGTGCTGGGTTGCATCATGGTGTTTGCGATGGTACAGCACTGGCGATATCCCGCGTTCACCGATTTTCACTTCGGCGATTATGTCCGCGTGTTCGACCAACTCCCATCAGGGGCCACATTTCAGATTCGTGTGAACCCAGGCGGAATATGGGTCATGACGCTGGTAAAGAGGTAACTCAGTCTTGCTCGCGGTGAACGTAGCGCTATCGCAACGTGGGGCGGGGTCTTAGGAAGGAGAGCATGCTGCTTTCACAGCCACGCATCAGGTTATATGTGCCAATGAAAAGATCGGTAGGGGACATAGCTAATATTTCGTAGATTTCTATGGTTCATGTGCGGCGAAGAGTATAGTTGGCTTATTCAGCGGGTGCGGCCATGAAACCTTTACCTCCGGATTCTGTCCGGCCGGTTATTCTTTGCGTTGATGACGCAGAGATTGCCCTGCGAATTCGCAAACTCTTGCTTACCATTGCAGGATATGAGGTGGTGACTGCCACCTCCGGCGAAGAAGGCCTGGAGCAATTCAAGCGCGACACCGTCGACCTGGTTATCGCCGATCACTTCCTGACTGACAAAAGCGGCACACAGATTGCCAAAGAAATGAAGACCATCAAGCCGAATGTGCCTATCCTTATCGTCTCGGCCTCAGCAGACACCCCTGAAGGAATTGAATTTGCCGACGAGTTCCTGCCCAAAGGCGAATCTCCCGAACGGCTACTCGATACCATCGCTCGCTTGCTGAAGAACTGAGGCTATACCTCGCGATGCCGCTTTGTAGTTGTAGCGGAGCCTGCGTTATCCATAATCACTTACCCTGGGGCTGAGCAATGGCTTGTCGAGAAGAGAGTAGCCTGCTGTCAAAGTATTGGCTGATGTCAGAACGCGCCACCACCTCCCCCGCCGAAACCGCCGCCACTGAACCCTCCACCACCGAAGCCGCCGCCGCCCCATCCCGAGCCCGTACTACTGGCCCGCGGTGCGGCCACGAACGCCTGGTGCGCATCCATCGCCATGGCATGCATGGAGCCTGCGAAGAAGATGGGATTGAATCCTACATACGGCGTGGGTCCCACGTACCAAGTGGGCTGGTTCTGCGTAATTCCCTGGAAAGCCTTGGCCCAGCGGTTCTCGATACCCAGCGCCATGGCATAAGGAAGAAATTTCTCGAAGGTGTCCGGCGGCATACGCTTCAGGCGATCGGCGTCCACGCGGTTGACGAACTCCTGGAAGCCCAGAATCTCCACTTTCGTACGTACGCCCTTCAGGGACTTCGCGGTCATGATGCGAGTGAAAAGGAAGACGATGATCACCGCGATGATTCCCGCGGCAATCAGCAGGCCTGGAGAATCCAGCATCGAACCCCAGCCCAGCACTTGGGCCAGCACGAACGGTGCAGTGGTAAACAAAATCCCGGCCAATACGTAGGCGTGCGCCGATTCCGGATCCACGGAGTACATTCCCTTGCTCTTCAACTCCGCAAGAATGTCGTTCTTCATGGTGGGGATGGCAACATAGAACCGATTTCTCAGGTCGGACAGGCGTATCTGCGTAGCGCCGCCCGCAAACATGTGGTTCAGCATCACGCGCTCGTGTGGTTCGAGCGAGCTCCAAGCATCCGGTGGTTTCAGCAGATGAAAGGTGTAATCGCGATGGCTGAACAGCAAAACCTTTGACTCCGTTTCCTCGATCTTGAGATAGCCTCTTACCGCGAGGTCCACCATGGTCGAGGTGAGATCGCGAGGATGGACTACGTCATCGATCAGCGTCCCGACCTCGGCGGGTGTCATATCTTTGGGAGGTTCGTACATGGGCGCGACCGAGATGTCAGCTTTGGGATCGCGGCCCTTTGTCCACCAGAAGAAGAACATCACCACGAACGCCCACAGCGGCAGCAGCACAACCGGATTGCTGCGCAGAAACCACATCGCCTGGGTGAGTTTGCTGGGCTGCGTTAGCACGCCTTTGCTGATGTAAACGTCGGCCGTCAATCCACCGCGCATGGAGAGCGGATTGTTGGTCTCGACCAGCACCGTGTTGCCGCGGACTTCGACGGTGGCGTCCTGCTCCGTCGATCCGTATGCACCGGTGAACGCTTGCGCGCGCAAGTTGCCGGCGGCGTTCGCGGGGAATGTGATCGACGCGGCGGCGCTGTCGATGGGCACGGGCCAGTCGTTGCCGGTCACGTTCCAGTACAGCTCGTCGTGATCGTCGAACCAGCGCACCGCATTGGTTACCTTGTAGCTGATGATTACGGTGCGCGTGGTGTCCACCGCGTCGGGAATGTAAATCTTGAGATGGCGGTTACCGTTTTGGGTACTCGAGTCGTATTTCAACTTGTGGCCGCTGCCATCAAGAACGCTAATGACCTTGAGGAACAGGGTGTAGTTGCTACCGTGTGGGCCCGGGTACTCGATGGGAATGTCACGATAGATGCCGTGATATTCGCCGATGAACGCGAGGTCGATGTGCTCGTTAACGGTGGTCACCCCATCGGGGACGACGTACATGTGGGTCTCGAAGCGGGCAATGTGCCAGTCGCGCGCGGAGGCGGGTATCACCAGCGCAAAGCAGAAAAGCAGAGCAATGATGAGTCGGCGACCCAGCATTTGGCAGTTAGCAGTTAGCATTTAGCATTTAGCACTTGGCTACGGCCGGCCGCGGACCAGCAGCTACGGCACTCTGGTGCAGCGCACTTCTCTCGAGACCCCATAGCGATGGCTAGAAAGCGGCCGAATTCGGCATTTCCCGACCGTCCACAACCTTCGGCGACGTTGGCCGCTACAGACGAACTGCATCTTCGCAACTGACTAACCATGCCGTAGATCTCTTCGCAGTTGGCACTTAGTGGAAGCTTCCGCCAAATATCAGGCAATGTCCTTTCATTAGAGTTGTCATCACGAACGGCCGAACCGGAGTCCCAACGAGCGCCGTCTTTGCGCTTGTTGGGGTAAAGTTTAGGCCGTGAGGGTCTGCTATTTCCTCAGAACTATCGTTCCGGCGCCGACAACAGCAGATTCCACCAAATGCTAAATGCCAATTGCCATCTGCAAGCTGCTATATTCGCCACGTGCTGGAACAGGAGCGCAATTCGCTGGGGAAAACAGAGCTGCCGTCGTTCTGCGACATGCTCCGGGAGTCTCGGAAGTACTTCCTGCTGGTCACACTGGCCGCTTTTATACTGCGGCTTTTCTTTTACATTAGATTCCCGCACGTAACCGGCGATTCTCTGATTTACGGTGACATCGCCAGGAACTGGCTGCAGCACGGCATCTACGGCCTAAGCCACGCCCAAGGCCCACGCCCTACCTGGATCCGCCTGCCCGGATATCCCGCATTCCTGGCAGCCTGTTTTACCCTCTTTGGAAGCGAGCATTACCACGCAGTTCTGCTGGTGCAGATCGTCATCGACGTGGCGGGATGTTTCGTCATTGCAGATCTGACCCGCCGAACGCTGTTGCCCCGCGCTGCACGGTTCGCGTTTCTCTTGGCTGCGTTGTGCCCCTTCACCGCCGATTACACGGTGGCTCCTCTGGCCGAGACGCTGAGCATCTTCTTCACCGCGGTCGCGCTCGATTGCGCGGTCGCAGCGTTCCAGGCCTCCGAGGAGGGACTTACCTGCTGGTCTGTCTGGACGGGTTGCGGCATGGCACTTTCAGCGGGAATCCTGCTGCGCCCCGACGGTGGCATTTTGCTGGTGACGCTGGGACTGTTCCTGCTGTGGCGTATGTGGCGCCGCCCGGCCGAACGCGTCCGCCTGTTCTGGGCGGGAGCGCTGGTGCTGATAATTTCTCTGGCTCCCCTGGTGCCGTGGACGGTCCGAAATTGGCGCGATTTCCACCGCTTCGAGCCCCTGGCCCCGCGTTACGCCAGCGACCCTGACGAGTTCGTTCCGTCTGGCTTCGACAAGTGGGTGCGAACCTGGATGGCGGATTACGCTTCCACGGAAGAAGTTTACTGGCAAATTCCCGGCGATGAATTTGATTTCCGCTTGTTGCCGTCGCGCGCCTTCGACAGCGCGCAGGAGCGCGAAAAGACACAAGCCATCTTCAACGATTACGCCAAGACCCACGTTGTCGATCCTGCCCTGAATGCTCGCTTTGAGAACTTGGCGAATGAGCGCATTAAGCGGGCCCAATTCCGATATTACCTGTGGCTGCCGCTGGTGCGTATCGCCGACATGTGGCTGCGTCCCCGCACCGAAATGCTGCCGCTCAACACCCGCTGGTGGGAGTACGGCGACGACACTGAAGGCTGCGTTCTGGCCATGCTGTGGGGCGTGCTCAACCTGCTGTTCCTGTTCTCCGCGGTAATGGGAGTGGTGCGCGGGCCGCGGCCTCGCTACCTCGCTCTTATGTTGTTGTTCGTGCTCTTGCGCTCGGCGTTTCTCGGAACCTTGGAAAATCCCGAGCCGCGCTACACGCTGGAATGTTTTCCGGTGATGCTCGTGCTGGGAGGGGCATGGATTTCAGGGTGGCAGACTAAGAAGGGTTCACGTGGGCTGGGCTAGGGTACTGAGTCGCTCGGATTGTTGTCATCACGAGCGTATCCGGGGTCCCCGGCGAGGGCCGCTTTTGCCCTCGCTGGGGTGGAGTAGCGAGGGATCTGCTGTTAGCGGTTCACCAAGAGCAGATTCCTCGCGCCAAAACCGGGCGCTCGTAATGACAATTCCACATGTTTGCTGGGTTCCCCATCCTTTCGCCCGCCTTCGGCGAAAGGGTGGGATATGGATTAACTACATCCCGCTTTTCTTGTTTGTCCCGCGACTAGTCCGTAGAAAAGATTGCTAGCGCAATGGCGATTTCTCGACAACTAGCCGCCGGCCCTACGGAGCCCTCGCGGGTGACGAGAAAAGGCCCGGTCCGCTGTGGAACCCGCAGAATTTCAGCTACGGCGTGATCTCAAACACAACACCGCAGCCGTCTGTGCCGCCCAGGTATGTCGTGCCGTAAAGGTTACCTCTGCCATCCATGACGAGGTTGCTGATCGGATTTGCGCCGTCGCTACCGCAGGTGAAATCGTGGAGCGAGGTATAGGTCCAACCGCCATTCGAAGGCGTCAGTTTGAAGACCGATCCACATCCCAAGTAGGTGCCATCAAAAAAAGTTGTGCCGTAGAGGTTGCCGGCGGCATCCATAGCTAGCTTATCCCAGGGGCCACTGTTGCCTACATAAGGTGTCCAAGAGCCGTAAAGGGTTTCCAAGGTCCATCCACTATCGGTACGCTTCAGTTTGAAAACGGTGCCGCCCCCGCCAGTCCCACCACCTGCGGTCGTTCCGTAGAAATTGCCGGATGAATCCGGGATCAACCCTCCTATCGGACCCCCTCCATCGCTTTCACCAGTGAAACCATAGACGGTCCGCTCTGTCCAACCCGATTTGGACGGCGATAACTGATAAACCGCACCGTTATTATATGGGCCACCGTACCCGAATACCCCGATAAGGTTCCCGGAACTGTCCAAGACAACTCCACCATAGGGCCACTTTCCGTCACCATTATCCTGGGCCGCATAAAGAACGGTCTCTGTCCAACTGCCGCCCGAGGGCGTCAACTTATAAATGACACCTTGGCTGGCGTCGCCCCCCTGCAGTGTCGTGCCGTAGATATTTCCTGATTGGTCGAGGGAGAGGTCACCTTGAGGATACATTCCATCGCTCCGGTTGAAGCGATGAAGCACAGTTTCATCCCAGGGGGCCGCCAGGACTCCTGTTAAATCTGGCGCTGACGGTCTCAATTGGAAAACCGTGCCGCAGCCGCCCCCCAAATAACTGCATAAGTATCCTCCACCCTCCAGCGTCGTGCCATATAGAGTCCCATCTCGGGCTAAGATAACTCTACCCCGTGGACTAGTACCGTCCTTGCCTCCATCTCTAGGGAAGCTGTAAAGTGGAGTTAGAATCCACCTAGAGCCGGAATGCGTCAGTTTAAACACCGCTCCGCCGCTACTGCTGCCATTAGTAGTTGAAGTCGTTCCATAGAAATTCCCTGCAGCATCCATCGTCAAGCCCGCCATAGGCGATGCCCCATCTGCTCCGCCAGTGAAGTTGTAGAGCACTTTGAATGTCTGGGCCGGGGATGGCTGGGTCAAGACAACAGCCAACACAAACATAATTGGCATCGCCAGCGCCGCCGTGGCCGCGCGCGAGATTATTTGGGTAAGTGAATTGAAGAATTGCTGTTTGCTATGCATTGGCTTACCTCCTTGCCATGAGTCGCAAAAGAAAAAGGGCCTAAGAGGCGGGCGCACTCGGATGCTAGGGAGAAAGACGGTCGAGGATCTTGTCCTCACGCTGGGGTCACGAATAAGTGGGAAAAAAGGCCCCGCCTTCCCCTTAGAATTTCACACTCGCGATGAACGTTTGTCAGTGACGCATGCGGCAGTGTTCGGTGATAACCGAGGTACCGAACGGAGCAGGAGCGATTTTTCCGTTCAAAATTCGGATAACTGTTGCGAACGGGCCATCTCGCACCCAATCCGAATTAAGGACGCTCGGCTGAGTGCCCCGTCGTTTCGCCGTTTTTTGGCGAAAGGGTGGGAAACGGATTCACTGTCAGCGCACAAAAGCCCTACCGTCACGAGGCTGTGATCAGGATGTTGTCGATCAGCCGGGTCGCGCCGACGTACGCCGCGACTGCCACTAGCGCGCAGTGCGACACTTCCGACACGGAGTCAAGCGTGTCGGGATCGACGACGGTGAAGTAATCGAGTCGCACCGTGGTCTCTTCCGCTATCACATGCTTGCCAATCTCGATCAGCTTCGCGGACTCGCGCTCGCCGCGGTCCACGGCAGTCTGCACCCGAAGCAACGCCCGGTACAACACCGTCGCCTGCTGCCGCTGCTCCGGCGTCAGATACGCATTGCGGGAACTCATCGCAAGTCCATCTTTCTCACGCACGATTGGACAGGCAATGATCTCCACATCCATGTCAAGATCGTCCACCAACTTGCGAAGCACTGCGACCTGGGCGGCATCTTTCTGGCCAAAGAAAGCGTAATCGGGACGGATGATTTCGAACAGCTTCGCCACCACCGTAGCCACTCCACGGAAATGTCCCGGACGGGATGCGCCGTCGAGCTTGTTGCTCAAGCCCTCGACCAGCACATGAGTCTGCGCCCCTGGCGGGTACATCTCTTCCACTCCAGGCGTGAACAAAAGGTCAGTGCCAAGCTCCTCCAAGAGTGCAGTGTCGCGTTCCATGGCGCGCGGATACTTGTCCAGATCTTCCGCCGGGCCGAACTGCAGCGGGTTTACGAAGATGGAGACAGCCGTCACATCGCAGCGCGCCTGGGACGCCCGCACCAGCGAAAGATGGCCTTCATGCAAAGCGCCCATGGTGGGCACGAGTCCCAGGGTTTTGCAGTTACGGGTGACCTGACGGCAAGCTGCCTTCATCTCGGCGATGGTTGCAATGCGTTTCACGATTTGGTTGCCTTATCGCGGTTCCAGAGTAACTGTAAGTTGCGAGCAATGGTAGAGCGGCGCTTTAGAGGCTGTTACGAAACTCCTGCCGTCCGCTAAAGCGGACTCAGGATTTCCCACTTGCTGTCTCCCAGCGCTGAAGCGCTGGGCTAAACTCTGTCGCCGCGCTGCGGCTGGCGCATGTTTTGTCCCACAGCAGCGGATCAGTAGTGGGTTTCGTAACAGCCTCTCTAGCGTCGCGTTCCGGCGTGGCGTAAAAAGTGCTTCAGCCGCTGAGGTCAACGACCTCAGCGGCTGAAGCTAGGAATCCTGCTGGACTTGGAACGCAGGCCTGAAAGGCCCGCTCTACCAGCGCAAGCTGAATACTCCGACTCAGAACTGCGCTAGTGGGCAGGCGGCTCCCTCGCAGGTGGCGTTGCCTGCTGCGGTGCATCCCCCGCTTCTGCCGGGGGTTCAGGCTCGGGCAGAACCCAGCTCTCCAGAACACCCGCGAACGTTGGCTCCAGATGCGCCAGATTTTCCGGCGAACATTTCAGAGCGACCGAGTACATCTCACCGTCGGGCCCCTGAATAAAAACCATCTGCTCGATCCAGTCGCGATCGGTAGCTTTTTCGTGATAGCGGACCTTCAACATTTGCGCCGGTTTGTGGTCCACCGTGCGCTGCTGGCGCTGCAAGGTCTCGAAATTCTGGCCGGCCTCGCGCATGTTCTGGGACGCCTCCTCGATCAAGCCGTCCAGGCTTACCGGCTCTTCGTCCCCCTGCGACGGTGGCAGAATCAGCGCGACCGTGATTTCATCCCATAGTGCGCGATCCAGCTTCTGGGAAGGCGCAATCACGACACCGTTGCCATCGAACACTTGGCCCAGTACCGTCCATGAGCCGGGATACTTGAAGCAAAACCCGCCGTCAGGCTGGCAGTAACTCTTCCTGGGGTTGGTCTTGTGGAGGGGCGCGGGAGCCGCCGAAGGCCTCTGGCCGGCTGCCCCCGCAACCGAGGTCAGAGCCAGGATCAACAAAATGACAACGCGCACCGACAGCCGCATGTTCCTACAGTTGCACAGCTCGCTTGCCTTCCGCAATTCCCTGCAACGCTGACAGCGTCTCCTTGGGCAGATGATACGACTCGGCGTCGGAAGGATAAGCTCCAGATTTCACATCATCCTTGAAAGCAATCACAGCGTTACTGATCACGGACGCCGCGTCCGCGTAACGACGGACGAACTTCGCCGGCGGAGCAAATGTCAGTCCCAGAAGATCGTGGAAGACCAGCACCTGACCATCGCACTCGGGTCCGGCGCCGATACCAATGGTCGGAACCTCCAACTCGCGCGTGATCATGCCCGCGACCTCGCGGGGGATACCTTCGAGAACGACGCAGCAGGCGCCGGCGCGTTCCAGGGCGATGGCATCGTGCATCAGGTGCTCGACCGCGCTCAGGGTCTTGCCTTGGACCTTGTATCCGCCCATGGCGTGTAGCGATTGCGGGGTAAGGCCGATGTGTCCGACCACAGGAATCTCCGCCTCAACCATGCGTTCGACCAGGCGGGAACGCTTTTCGCCGCCCTCGATTTTCACCGCCTCGGCGCCAGCCTCCTTGACAAAGCGAGCGGCGTTGCGCAGAGATTCGCGCGCGGTGACGTGGTACGAAGCGAAGGGCATGTCGGCCACCAAAAACGCGTGTCTTACACCGCGCCTCACGGCACGCGTATGGTGCAGCATCTCCTGCATGGTGACGGGCAGGGTATTTTCATAGCCCAGCATCACCATTCCAAGAGAGTCTCCGACCAGTATCATGTCAATCCCTGCGTCATCCACCAGTCGCGCGCTGGCATAGTCGTAGGCGGTAAGACAGGTAATGATTTCCTTATGCTGTTTTTTCTCGAGAAGACTGGATGAGGTGATCTTGGAGCGGAAGTCGCCGGTGGTAATACTCACGATGTCCTCCAGTGCAGTTCCCCGACCATGGGGATACCGCCTGTACTTGGCTGAATTCTACACCTGCGGGAGAGTAGTGCCTACAGGGACACTGGAAAAGGCAGCCTTCGGGTAGTGCGGACCTTCAGGCCCGCGTCCAGAAGCAGAAAGAAAAATTGCTTCAGCCGCTGAGGTTGTCGACCTCAGCGGCTGAAGCTAAGAAATTGTACAGGCGATCTTACGCGGGCCTGAAGGCTTGCACTACATGAACGCCTGTATAGCTGGATGTCATGTCGATGCCATTGAGGAAGCGAGACGAAGATCTCATTCCGCGCAGGTGTGATCGTGAATGATCCGCCAGCCCTCAGAGAACTTGCGAAAGACCAGCGTGAAGACACCATGCGGGTGTTTGCCATCCGGCATGACGAGTTGAAACTTGCCTCGTACAAACGCGGATTCGGGCCCTAGCAACTGCAACTGTAAGTCGCTGAACGACAAGGTTCCCATCGCATGTCCTTCCGCTTGATAGTTGCGACGGTAGCGCTCCAGGGTCGGCTCCCAACCCTCCGTTTCGGTGGTCCCGGAGAAGAACGTCAGATTCGGCGAGTGCCAATACCCATTCATGAAGCAGCTCGAGGTCATGATGGTTCCAAGCGTTGACTTGCGACTGTAGGACTGCTCGAATTGCCTCGCCACCTGATGTGGAAGCGCTTTGAATCTGCGCCCGCGTTAGAACAACTGCCAGCAACAATATCACTGCGAATATCGAAGCGAGCTTCACCATCTCACCTCCGCTCGCAGCAGTGTAGCCGAAGTGACCGTTTCACTGCGGGGATGGCGAATATGCTTGGCGAACATAGAAAAAGCGGTGAGCCGTAGCCCACCGCTGCGTCGCGACTGAAAATTGGGTTTAGTGTGCCTCGGCTGTCGCCTCCGACTTACTGCGCCGTACGGTCGCCAGGAAGTGAGTCAGCAGCGGCTGGCGCCTTTACCTGTCCCAACAGAATCTGACGGAAGCCGACCGTACGCCCATAGAGCGCACGAGTCGAGTCGTCGTCTTCCTTGATTACCGCACCATCGAGGGTCAATCCGGCGAAAAGACCGCGGGTGCGCGAATAAGCCAACACCTCTGACTTCATCTTCCAATCGGTAGAAGCGCTGGCGTCACGGCCCACGGGGCCAGCGGCCACGCTGCCGTTAGCCCCCAGCTTAAATTTGGCACTCAACAGATCGTTCATGCCCTGCTGGTTCATGATCAGCAAAACCACGTCCGCGGCTTGGACGCCGATTTGCAAACCCCAACTGCCGCCGGTGATGACGAAGAAAGCCGGCGCACTCCAATCGTGATTAGCGGTACGGCAAGTCGCTACGCCACGGCCATGCTCAGCGCCGAAGACGAAGCCCCCCTTTACCATGGATGGGACCACGGCCACACACTTTGCGTTCTTGAACACATCGTCGGGAATGCCTTTGTCGGGCGCGCCCAGCAATTCATTCAAAATCTTGGAAGAATCGTCCAGCCGGGCCATTACTTTGTCGCGGTCTTCTGCGGACTTAGATGCCTTCATTCTTCGCGTCTGCCTTTTCCTGATCGGCAGCGTTCCTGTCCTGGTCTGCGGCGTTCTGGTGTGCCTGGTCTTGCGCGCTCTTATTGTTGTCGTTTGTAGTGGCCTGCGTGGCGGTATTGTCGCTATTGGAACTATTGTCATTCTGCGCCCAAACCGTAAATCCGCAGAACACCAACAACACCAACAAAATTCCAAGTCTCTTCATAAGCTTTTGCATCCCTCCTGGAAACCTCTGGACGTGCTCGGTTCGTCGTCCTTGTACTTGGATGGCACATTTCAATAGCGGGTTTGCGATTCGTGAAGACGGTTTATTTGCGGGAAGACTTACAACCTAACGATATCGGCGCACATCGCGGAATTAGCGGAAAAACTACGCGGGACGCTTACGCGCTGCCCGTTGCCATGGACGCTGGGGACGTTCCGCTTCTGGCAGATCGCGTCCACGCACGCGATCGTACATATAAGACTCACTCACGGTACCCAATCCTTCATTGTAGAGACCGATAGCGCCAATCCCTTCCTTCAGTTCCTCGGAGAACCGGTGCAACGCTTCGAGTTGATCGGCAATGACAGGATAGTTCGGCTTTCGTAGTCTTCCAGACCTTCTGATAGCCATGATCGACGAGTTTTGCGATCTCGCCACTGATGAGATAGCCGGGATAGGCGAATACTTTGACGCTACCATCTTCGTTGCGCTCGATCGCCGCCGAGCAGTTATACTTCTTCAGAAACACGCGGTTACTTGTGCCCGGGGCCTCCAGTACGTCGAACCCGTGAGCACGGAACCACGAGACGGCGTCTTCATACGATTTCGTCTTGATCTTCTTGGTCATCTTCAACAATAAGCCTTCCAGAGTCGTTCGCAATGGCACTTCGCAATGTCCGTCTTCGCATCGAATGCGATATCCGAGCACGGCCGTTACGTTGCCTCGGCGATAAACAAACTTTTACCGAGCCTGTAACCCGGAGACTCACACTGTCGCACACTGCACGGTCAAACGGCAACTTGCGGAGTTGTCAGAAATTCACAATTGCTCCCGAAGTCACGCTCGGCATGATAGAAAAGCGGCGACGACATGTTGAAACTTCGCCAGTCCGATTATGACGAGATTCGCGGCCACGGCGAAGCAACTTATCCGAGTGAGTCCTGCGGCGTGCTATTGGGAAGCGTGGAGGGTGACACACGGATAGTTAGCGCGACCGTGCGCTGCCGCAATACGCAGACCGACCCTACCCGACCGCTATGAGATTGATCCCGTCGAGGTGGTGCGTATCCTGCGTGATGCGCGGGCTCGCGGACTCGAGATTGTCGGCTTTTATCACTCGCATCCCGATCATCCGGCGTACTGGTCGCAAACAGATCTGGACGAAGCGTACTGGCTGGGCTGCTCCTACGTTATCACCACCATTGAGAATCGCAGAGCGCAACTTACTCGGTCGTTTGCCTTGAGCGGCACATGGAAGAGAAGGCATTTGTGGAGGAAGAGTTGGTGATCGAAGCGCCGTTCCGCGCGAAAGAGGGCGGCTCAGCCTTATCCTAACCTGCCAAGTGCTAAATGCTGCGGCTATCAGCTACAATCACCCTTCCTGTTCTCATGTTGCGCTTTTCTACAGCCGGTGAGTCCCATGGAGAAGCCCTGGTGGCGCTGCTCTCGGGCATGCCCGCTGGAGTCGCCGTGGACCTCGAATTCGTGAACCGCGAGTTGTGGAGGCGGCAGCAGGGATATGGTCGCGGCGGACGCATGCGCATCGAACGCGACCAGGCGCACATACTCAGCGGAGTGCGTCACGGCAAGACGATCGGCTCGCCGATTGCCATATTGCTGGCGAATAAAGACTGGCAGAACTGGACTGAGGCGCTGCCGGTGGAAGAGGGCGATCCCGCCAAACACAAGCGTGTGGCTTCGCCTCGGCCAGGGCACGCTGATCTCGCTGGGGCCGTGAAGTACAACTTCTCCGAAGCGCGATATGTACTGGAGCGGGCTTCCGCTCGCGAGTCGGCGGCGCGAGTGGCTGCCGGAGCCGTCGCTAAACTACTTCTGCGCGAGCTTGGGCATCGAGGTGTTAAGTCACGTCATCGCCGTCGGCAGTGCTCGCCTGGACACGCCTGTCGACTTGGGAAGCCATCCGCGCTGTGGCCGCGAAAGAAGAAATCCTGCTCAGTTGTGCGGATAAGGAAACCGAAGCGCGCATGAAAGAGCAGGTCGATCTTGCGCTGCGGACGGGAGATTCCGTCGGCGGAATCTTTGAAGTGGTGGCGCACAACGTGCCGCCCTGGGCTTGGCACCTATGCGAATTGGGACGAGCGCCTAGACGCGCAGCTCGCCGCCGCCCTGATGTCGCTGCAGGCCGTAAAAGCTGTCGAGATCGGGGACGCGGTGCGCGGTGCGGCTTCTCTGGGTTCGACCGTGCATGATGAAATAGGATATGAGCGCGAGCAGAAGGGCTCCTTCACCGGCTTCACGCGGCGATCGAACCATGCGGGAGGTTTGGAAGGCGGGGTTTCAAATGGCGAAGAGATTCGCGTGCGTGGCTATCTGAAGCCGATTTCGACTTTGCGGCGTCCCTTGGGCTCGGTGGACTTCGCCACCCGCGAACCGGTGAAGGCCGCCTATGAACGCTCGGATGTGTGCGTGGTTCCCGCTGCCGGAGTGGCGGGGGAAGCGATGGTTGCGCTGACGCTGGCCCGGTGCGCACTGGAAAAGTTTGGTGGTGATTCGCTGATTGAATTGCAACGGAATTTCGAAGGCTACTGCCAACAGTTGCGAAACTTCTAAATGATTCATGAAATCGTGAAATTTGGGGACCCGGTTCTGGAGAAACCAGCAGCCCCCATCACCGTATTCGACGATGAGTTGAAGAAACTTGTCGAAGACATGTTTGAGAGCATGTATGCCGCGCACGGCGTCGGTCTGGCCGCGCCGCAGATCGGCATCAGCAAGCGCGTTGCGGTGATCGATGTCACCTTCAAGGAAGATCCCGACGCCAAGATCGTGCTGGTCAATCCCGAGATCATCCACACCGAAGGGCGTCTAACTTCCAACGAAGGCTGCCTCAGCTTGCCCGAGTTCCGCGAGAAGGTGACCCGGCCCCGCTCGGTTACCGCCCGCGCCCAAGACGCGGAGGGCAAGACCATCGAAGTAAGCGGAGAGGACCTGCTGGCGCGCGCCCTGGTGCACGAAACCGACCACCTCAACGGTAAGCTCTACATTAGCCACATCAGCGCGCTGAAGCGTGACATGATGAAGCGCAAGATTCGCAAACTGGTGAAGCAGGGCGAATGGTAGCACGCCCATGATGGACCTGGTCTTCTGCGGAACGCCACTCTTCGCGGTACCCACGCTGGAAAAGTTGGTGTGCGCAGGCTTCCGCGTGAAGCTGGTCGCAACCCAACCTGATCGTCCCAGCGGACGCGGCATGCAGCTGGCGGCGTCGCCAGTGAAACAAACCGCGCTCGCGCTTGGGCTCCCCATCGTCCAACCGGAGAAGATCAAGAACAACGATGAATTCCGCGCTCAATTGGAGAGCATTAAACCAGAAGCGATCATCGTGGTCGGCTACGGCCGCATCATTCCGCAGTGGATGATCGACTTGCCAGAGCTCGGCAACATTAATCTTCATGCATCGCTGCTGCCCAAGTACCGTGGGGCCGCTCCCATCCAGTGGGCAATTGCCACTGGAGAAACTATCACCGGCGTAACCACGATGCGCATCGATGCCGGCCTCGATACTGGTGACATCCTGTTGCAGTCCGAAGAGCGGATCCGGCCGGAAGATACGGCGCTGACGCTGGCACCGCGGCTGGCACAGACGGGCGCCGAGTTGATGATTGCAACGCTTGCCGGCCTGAAGAGCGGAACCGTAACGCCACGCCCGCAGGACGATGCCAAGGCGACGCTCGCGCCCATTCTCAAGCGAGAAGACGGACTCATCGATTTCTCGCGCAGTGCGGCGGAGGCCTGGAACCGCTTGCGCGGATTTCAACCATGGCCGGGAGCGTTTACCAGCTTTCGCGGCAAGACGCTGCATATTCATGCCGCCATACCGGTGCCTGCAGGTAGCTACGGCTCCGGCTGGCCACTTCGCCATCGAGAACGATCGCTTGCTGCTGGGCTTCGCGCACGGTACAGCTCTTGAGGTCCGGGAGCTGCAAGTGGAAGGCAAGAAGCGGATGAGCGCCCACGATTTCATCAATGGCTATCGGCCGCGAAACGATGAGGTTCTGGGCGGTTAAGAAGAAGCAAACAGCAATCAGCATTCTCCTTGCCTTGTCATTAGAGCGAGGCTAATAATCCGCTTTAGATTGCGCCTGGAACAACGGATGGGAAAACAGCAGATCCCTCACGGCCTGAACGCCGTTCGTGATGACAACTCAAAATCGCGAAGCCGGACATTGCTTATGCCGCACTCTTTAGCCCTTGCAGTGACAGGTTCCTCAGGGGATGAAGCCCACTTCCTTATTGTCCCCTTTGCGGCACGTCTGAAGACGTGCCCTGATACAAAACGATTCCTAAGAATAGGTAGATCGGACCTCATTGTTAAGTGCTAATTGCTAAGTGCTAATTGCTAACTGCTAATCATGCCCATCTCTCCTGCACGCGCGGTCGCTTTCGATATTCTCCTGCGGGTTGACCAGCAGAACGCATATGCCAGCGAACTGCTGCACTCCGAGCGCGTGGAAAAGCTCGCACCGGCCGATCGCGGTCTGGCAATGGAACTCGTCATGGGTGTTCTCCGCTGGCGCTCGCGACTGGATGATGCGATCGCAGCGGCCGCGTCACGGCCGCTGAAGAAGCTCGACGCCGAGGTATTGAATGCGCTCCGCTTGGCCGCGTATCAGCTACTGTTCTTGACCCGCGTGCCCGCACATGCCGCCATCAATGACAGCGTGGAGCTGGTAAAGCGCGCGCAAAAAAGATCGGCCGCGCCGTTTGCGAATGCAGTTTTGCGGAAAATCGCCGCAGCCAAGACAGAACCTGTGCCAACCCTCTGGCCGAGAAGCTCCGGCTTCTTTTTTGGCGCGCGAATACGCGCATCCGGAGTGGATGGTTGAGCGATGGGTGGCGCAGTTCGGCGAGGAGCGCACCCGGCAAATCTGTGAGTTCGATCAGCGGATACCTGCGACATCGCTGCGTCTGGAAAATGAAGACACGGAACAAGAGCTGGCATCGGAAGGCGTCAGGCTGGCGCCTGGCACCTTGCTCGCTAGCTCTCGCACGTTGGTTGACGGAGACCTGACGCGCACACGCGCCTACGCGGAAGGCCGCGTGTTGATCCAGGACGAAGCTTCCCAACTGGTAGCGGCGCTGGTCGGCACAGGATCTGCGCCTGCTCGATTGCTGCGCCGCTCCCGGAGGCAAGACCGCCGCCATGGCTTGGCGCAATCCGACGGCGAAGATCATTGCAACGGAGATCCATGAGCGCCGCGCTGGTCTGGTACGGAAACGCGTACGGGCCGCCAACGTTGAAGTGATCACCGCGAACGCTTTGCAGCTCCCGCTGGCCGGCGGTTTCGACCGCGTGCTGGCCGATGTGCCGTGCTCGGGCACCGGAACCCTGGCGCGCAATCCGGACATCAAGTGGCGACTGACCGAAGGAGACCTGAGTGAACTGCATGCCAAGCAGGTGGCGATCTTGCGGCGGCATTGCAACAGCTAGCGCCCGGTGGACGCGCGGTGTATTCCACTTGTTCGCTGGAGAGAGAAGAGAACGAAGCCGTCGTGGAGGAAGTGCTGCGCGATGCGACGGATTTGAATTGCGCGATTGTCGCGAGGAGTTGGAAAGACTGCGATCGACTGGCGAGTTGGTGTGGAGTGATCTCGACTCGCTGGTGAGCGGGCCATTCCTGCGCACGATTCCGGGTGTGCAGCCGTGCGACGGATTTTTTGCGGCAGTGATTGAAAGGCAGTGATCCGTTTGCCAGTCGTCAGTGAAGACTAAGCATTAAATTCAGATCTCTGCTCACTGAGAACTGACAACCGCGCAACCGACAACTGACAACGACGACGCAAAAGGCCGGCACGCGGCCGGCCTTCGCTCTCAGCAAAAAGGAATGCTACTTCTTGGGAGCGATGGAGTCTTTCGCGGCCTTGGCCACGCGGAACTTCACCACGACCTTGGCAGGAATCTTGATTGCTTCGCCGGTTTGCGGATTGCGGCCCATGCGTGCCTTGCGATTCGACTTCACTAAACGGCCCAGACCCGGGACTATGAACAAGCCGTTCTTCTTCGTCTCTTTGATTGCCAGTTCCGCGAGCGACTCGAGGAAAGCGGCAGTCTGTTTGTTGTTCAATTCGTTCTTCTCGGCCATGTGGCGGACGAGCTGGGTCTTGGTCATGCCTGTTGCCATTAGTAAATCCTCCTTGAATATTTGAGCGGTAATAATGCTCAAGTTGAGCGTATCTTATACCAACCTCATTCGAGTGGAAAGCATTTTCGCCATATTTTATGCGGTTTTTCCACAGGCTGTGCTCGAAAAGCCACTGCCCATGCGGGTCCAAGGCCCCCGCTTTGGTGAAAGTGTCATAATGGGAGTTTAGGGCCGCAGAGTTGGTCCGCGGAGTACCACCATTGCGCTGTGCAATTTGCGCTGATCGAAAGGAAAAACGCTTCTGCCTGGCGGTGCATGGGCGCATTTGCCCGCAATGCTGTGGCGAACAGCGTGAGCTCACGCTCGACTGTCCCTCCGAGTGCCCTTACCTGCAGCAAGCGCGCCAGCACGAGAAGCCACGACGAGCTGGAAGACGCGCCGCCCGAGGAAGTATTTCCCAAGGTTGAATTGTCTGACGAATTCCTGCATGCTCGTGAACCGGTGATTTCGGGAATTCTGCAGACCATTGGCAAGCTGGCACGCAGCGACCGCAGCCTGAATGATCGCGAGGTAATTTCGGCCCTGGTCAATCTGGCCAAAAGCTACCAGACCCTGGTCGCCTCAGGCTTGGTGTATGAGCAAGTGTCGCCAAGCCTTGCGCAGCAGGCACTCATTGAAACGGTACGTCAACTTCTGCAAGAGTTTCGCGAACTGGAGCGCGAGCATCTCGGACATACCACGCTGAAGGATGCGGAGGTGTTGAAGCGTGCTGGTGCTGGTGTTGCGGCTGGCGCACATCCACACTTCCGGACGTCCGCTCTCGCGAGGGTTTCTGGATTTTCTGCACGAACGATTTCCCGACGCCGCCATCCTCAATCGCCGCGGCGGACGAGCCCAGAAGCCGAATCATCATGCCATAGGCGACCGACGCACTCCTGATTTTCTCATTTGCTCGACGAGACGGTAATGGTTCTGGCTTGAACCTTGTCCTTCCTGTTTCAACTCCGCGGCTGATACTATCGGGTTTCTTTGCCTATGCACATCGCCCACGGAACCATTCTATTTTTCGCGGCCCTCCTCGCTGGAGCCATCAATTCCGTTGCCGGCGGCGGAAGCTTCATTTCCTTTCCCGACTCTCTTGTTCGTGGGCATCCCGCCGATGAACGCCAACGCCACTAACACCGTGGCGCTTTGGCCGGGACAACCGGCCAGCGTCTGGGCCTATCGCCACGAGTTTCGCAGCCTGCCGCGGCGTGTCCTGGTACCGCTTACGGTGACCGGCATTCTCGGAGGTCTTCTCGGCGCTTATGTTTTGCTTATCACTCCCGTCGAAGACCTTCATGATTTTGGTGCCCTGGCTGCTCTTGATTGCCACCCTGATTTTCATGATGAGCGGACGCATTACGCGTTGGGTCCGCCAGCGGGCCGAGCACGGGGAACATCACGAGTTCGCCACCGGCCGGGGAATTTTCCTCCAAACGTTCATTGCGTTTTATCTGGGATACTTCGGCGCGGGTGCCGGCATCCTCCTGCTCGCCATGCTGGCCTTGCTGGGCATGGACCACATCCACACCATGAATGCGCTCAAGGCGTGGCTGACCACGGTGTCCAACGGGGTGGCAACGATCCTGTTCGTTCTCTCGCCACACGTGGTGTATTGGCCGCAGGCGATTCTCATGATTATTGGCGCTATAACGGGTGGCTATTTCGGCGCATTCTTCGCCCGGAAGACGAAACCGGAGTACGTGCGCGCCATCGTCATTGTGATTGGCTTCACCTTGACGATCTATTTTTTCGCCAAGCAAATCTGGGGCTAGGCCATGGAGTTGGGATTCAGGCGCTTTGTGTCAGGCTGCGGCTAGGAGCGACCAGTTGCGCCGAGTGTGCGACAAATTTGCGAATGCGAGGCTGGACTGGCGTCGCGTTGGCTTCCACGGCATTGATGAAGACGAAGAATCCCAGCGTCATCAGGAACACCATGAGAAATCGCTTCAACAGCCGTTTTCCAGTCATGGCCATTTTAGATGCAGGATTCTCGTGGTGCAGGTCGCGTGCGGAGAGAAAAAAGCCTGTATCGAACTTGCCGGGCGCATCCCCGGAAGAAGCCCAACCTATCGCAAACCTCAAGGACCGTAAGAGCAGCAATACGGCCTGGTGCAATCGCCCGTAGCTCATCCATGGCAAGCGCCCTAGTTCAAGGGCGGAAGTCCAAGCGTTTCTGAGTGACTTCAGCCCGTGCCCTTTTTCAAAGCAGAAGATGCTGATGAATGATTCAGGTGCAGCGCGCCTTCATGCTCTTTTCCGGCGTACTAAGCAACGCCCCGTAGTTCTCGCTAGGGCGGCGAGCCGCTTTGTCTAGGGCCAGAACCTGTCGCGTTTTAAGCCCAATCCCTCTTTCGTTCGAAGTGCTGCGCGCATAGGCTGAACCAAGTAAGATCAACTCGTTTTATTTCTCAGGAGGGTAAGTTTTGAATTATGCACTTCGGATCGTAGCGCTCGTATGCACGCTGACTACGTTCTCCCTGGCCGGAGTTACCGTTTCCTCACCAACATCCGGAAGTCAAGACTCGTCACCCGTTCATTTCGTCGCATCCGCAAGTGGACAATATTCCATTATCGCCATGAAGGTGTACTCGGACTACAACGTCGTATATTCCGTCAGCGCCGACCACATCGACGCTCAGGTGGGTCTAGCGACCGGGACTCACTGGATCGTAGTTCAGGCTTGGGATAGCCATCAGAATGTCTACAAGGCTCCGGGCTTTCATATCCAAGTGACCGGGAGCGGTGGCGGCGGTGGTGGAGGTCAGCCGACATATAACATGATTCAGGCAATGTCAGGCTGGCAGACGTGCGACTCCTGTGCTGGTAGTGGACCAACAGCTCACTCCATGACACAGCACATCAGTAGTCCTTCCATGACGGGGAATGCTACCCAGTACTGGCTGGGCGGCAGCTCACCTTACCATAATGCAATCTGGTGGAAGCAATTGACCCCTCTGCCTAGCACTTCGCACTTTATCTACGATCTGTATTTCTATATTCAGAATCCGGGCGCGGCGCAGGCGCTTGAGTTCGATATGAACCAATCGACTAACAACCGCAAATTCATTTTCGGCACCGAGTGCAATATCAGAGGTGGGAATCAATGGGATGTTTGGGACACCGCAGGTGGCCGCTGGGTGCATACCGGTATCGCCTGTTCTGCTCCACCGGCCTACCAGTGGAACCACCTGGTGCTGGAATTCCAACGTGACAGTAGCCACGCCACGTTTGTCTCGGTCACCCTCAACGGACACAAGAGCTACATTAATCGCACCTTCAATACCTACGGAGTGAGAGCATCTGAGTTGAATACGGCTGTCCAACTCGACGGCGATTACAACCAGCAAAACTACTCCATCTGGGTCGACAAAATGCAAGTTACAGCCTGGTAGTTCCATTTCTTCCGTATGTCACAACGGCGCTCCGCCAGGAGCGCCGTTTGTGTCAGAGGTCGGACCCATGAATCCGCTAAACCCACAATCCGATGGTTCACGACTGGGGAAACTATTTACCGCATGAATGAATATGCCACTCCTTACTGAGTGGCATATCTATAACAAGACGAAATGGGTGATATGAGCGTTGATAGCCGTCGTGCTACCGCGCCTTTCTCTTACGCTCTGCCCAACGTTGTTTCATCATCTCGGAAATACGTTTACGCGAGGCAGCGCTCATGTGGCGGCGTTTGCGTTTTGGCCCGGTGGCAGCGTGGCCGCTACCGGCCGGTCTTCCCCGACGGCGGGTTTGAGTGCCGAGTCCCTCCAGTGCACCAATAGCTTTGTCGAGACGCTCGCGTTCTCTTCTAAGGTCCGCCAATATATTCTGAATATCCATGCTTCTCCTTTCGGGCTTTCACATGCGACTTTCAAGCTTTCACATCCGACTTAGTGTAGCAGTAAGTTGGCAATGATGCTGCTGGATCAACATTACAGGCTTGCCATCTAGCCCAAGGGCCATCGTGAGGTGGTAGTCTGCAATAGCACCTTGGTCAGAAGCCACCCTTATAAATGTGGCGATGCAACCCTGCAGATGATCGACGCGGTGCGACTTAGCTGCAGTTCAACACTAGTTTCTGCTTTTGCAGGAGGACTCACTTAGGGGGGCGGCAGGGAGGTCATTATGACACCAGAAGAGAAGAGCTTCCATATGACGCCGGAGCAATTTCGCCAGCATGGACGAGCCGTGGTGGATTGGATCGCCGATTATTATGAGCGCATTGAGACCCTGCCAGTGCTTTCCCAAGTGGAGCCAGGTCAAATCCGGCAAGCGCTTCCCGCTGAAGCTCCAACCTCGGGCGAAAGCTTCTCCGCAATGCTGCAGGATATTAATAAGGTAATTCTGCCTGGAGTTACTCACTGGCAGTCGCCTAATTTCTTTGCCTACTTTCCCGCTAATGCTTCCGGCCCGTCGATTCTAGGTGACCTGCTGTCTTCCGCGCTGGGCGTGCAGGGGATGTTGTGGGCCACTAGTCCAGCCTGCACGGAACTAGAGACGCGCGTCCTCGATTGGCTCGTAACCATGCTGGGATTACCCCAAAGGTTCCTATCCATCAGCAGCGGCGGGGGTGTGATTCAGGACACGGCCTCAAGCGCATCGTTGTGCGCGATGCTGGCGGCTCGCGAGCGTGCAACTAACTATCTCAGTAATCGCCGCGGCGGCGACGGTAAACTTGTGGCCTATACCTCCAACCAAGCCCATTCCTCCATAGAGAAGGCGGCGATGGTTGCCGGAATTGGAATTGAGAATCTGCGCTTGCTTGACGTCGACGAGCGCTTTGCCATGCGGCCCGAAGTCCTGGCTCGCCAGATCCACCAGGACCGGCGATCAGGGCTGGTACCTTTCTTCGTTTCCGCCACGGTGGGAACCACGTCTTCTAATGCACTCGATCCGTTGCCAGCCATTGGCGCGATATGCCGCGAGAATGGCCTCTGGTTCCACGTGGATGCTGCTATGTCGGGCACGGCCGCACTGTGTCCCGAGTTCCGCTATATCCAGGATGGAATCGAACTGGCCGACAGCTATACCTTTAATCCGCATAAATGGATGTTCACCAACTTCGATTGCAACTGTTTCTATGTTACCGACCGCAAGTGTCTGATTGACACGCTGAGTATCCTTCCCGAATATCTTCGCAACCAGGCAACCGAATCGGGCGCGGTCTTTGACTATCGTGACTGGCACATCCCTCTAGGCCGCCGTTTTCGCTCGCTCAAGCTATGGTTCGTGATTCGGCACTACGGAGTAGAAGGGCTGCAATACCACGTGCGCCGGCACGTCGAGCTGGCCGGCCAATTCGCTGAATGGGTGAAGCAGGATGTGCGCTTCGAGATTGTTGCACCCGTGCCCCTGAACCTGGTGTGCTTCCGGCATCGCGGCAGCGATGCAAGCAACCAGCTCCTAATGGATCGCCTCAACCACAGTGGCGATTTGTACCTCACGCACACCCGGCTGAATGATCGCTTCACCTTGCGCTTTTGTGTCGGCCAGACACATACCGCCTTACGTCATGTGGAGAATGCTTGGAAGCGCATTCAGGAGGAAGCCGAGAAACTCTGACGGGGGTGGTAATGGTCACGGTGTAATAGTCTGCTGTCGGCCGTGCCCGGTTATCGAAACCTGTCGTATCATCTTCGTTCCACAAATCCACGTTTTCACCGGGACAGGCAAATGAGCGTGGCAGCCACCAACTTCGAATTCAAGAATCGCTTCTGGATCATCGGAGCCCTCTTCTTTGTCGCCTTCGCTACCTACAACATCGATCATCAAAACGCTGGTGTTGCTCTGACGGAATGGATCGTCCGGTTGCGCCGGAGCGTCCCGACGGCAGCGGACTACCGGTGGATGTTCGGAGTCGCGTCACTCTTCGCCGTGCTCGCCGCCGCGGTACGCACGTGGGGCACAGCCTACCTCGATCCGGAAGTCATGATGGCGGCGCGGGTGCAGACTGCGCGCCTGGTTGCCGACGGTCCTTATCGCTACGTCCGCAATCCTCTGTACTTCGGGAATATTCTGCTGGCCATAGGTTTTGGCGTGATGACCAGCAGAATTGGTTGCCCCATTCTGATCGTGGGAATGTTGGTGTTTGTCTACCGGCTGATTTTGCGGGAGGAAGCCGGCCTCGCCGCCAGCCAGGGAGATGCGTATCGAGCCTATTGTGCCGTTGTGCCGCGATTGCTGCCGGCCTTGCACCCGCAGGTGCCCTCCGCGGGAGGCATGCCCAATTGGGCAGATGGTTTCCTTGGAGAAGCCTTCATCTGGGTGATGGCAGCCTCTCTGGTGGCGTTCGCCTTCAGCTTGAAAGAGGAAATCTTCTTCTCGGTGTTGGGAGGCTCGTTTGTCGTCTACGCGGTTTGTCTGGCGATCATCAAGCTACGGCGGAAACGGGTCGACCCACTTGAAGCGAAACGTGACGAACCCTCGGCTGAGTCAAAACTTCAATAGTTTGGCTTATCCCGCGGCGGTTGCGACGCGAAGAAGTCTTGCCGGAAGCGTTGGGCGTAGTTGCTAATCAACTCTTGCACCCGTTCCGGATTGGGCGATTTCACGATCAGGCCAACGTGGTGCTTCTTGTCGCTCAGGCGCCAGACAATTTCTGGATCGTTGTAGGCCGAGGTGTCGGGATGTTCCTGACGCGCCAGTGAAATGAGCAAGCCAGCATTGTCACTGTTCGCGACCGGTGGCCGGTAAGCTGCTTTCCCACCTGCGATCTCGATCTTGGCCCACTCCGCCCAGAGGTTGATTCCAGTAGCCGCTTCCACCAGGTCAGCGATATGGGCCCCGCCAACCCGGGCGGAGGTCTCCAGGAAATACAATCGGCCATCGCGGCCTGCAATGAATTCGCTGTGCGAGACGCCACGTACCAAGCCAAAGGCCCGCAAAACTTTTTCATTGAGTGCCAGCAGAGGACGTTCCTCCGCCGAACCTCGAGGCAAGGTGCGCGTCGTGAAGATGTCTCCCTCGTGCGAGACGTCCATGGGAGGACGGCCGTAGCGGCTGGCGATAGCAAACAGCAGTTCGCGCTCATAGACAATGGTGTCCACATGGTAGATGTCGCCGGGCACATACTGCTCGAGCAGGTAATAGGACTGTTGGTCGCCCAGGAGTTCCAGCGCCGGCCAAAGCTCTTCGGCGGTGACGACTTTCTTGATACCCATGGAACCCGCCAGCGATCGCGGCTTCAGCACCCAGGGTGGTGACACGCGATTCATGAAATCGCGTAGCTTGGCATGATTCAGGATGTGAATGAATTCAGGCACTGCCAGCCCTTCGTCTCGCGCCTTGGCTCGCATGGCGAGCTTGTCGCGGAAGTATCGGGCCGTAGTATCGCCCATGCCGGGAGTGCGCAGATGCTCGCGCAGCGTGGCGGCGGTTTCCACGTCGAAGTCATCCAGCGGAACGATGCGATCGATGTTTTCCGATCGCGCCATGTAGCTGACGCCCAGCAGTACGTCTTCGATCTTCCACTTCTTCTCTATGTCCGGAATGTAGAAGAACTCGTCGATGCTCTCTCGCGGCCATTCTTCGTCACGAAGGCTATGGGAGGTAAGCAGCAGGACGCGGCAGCGTTGCCGTCTGCACTCGCGAATGAAATCGAGCCCCTTAAAGTAGCTCGCCAGGCAAAGGATAGTCAGCGGCGGTTTGGCTGGGTCGGTGGAGGACGAGGAGGGCATCAGGTCTCCATTACCAGTAAGTCGGCTCGAACGAATGTAACCCATCGCGTCTAACTAGACAATTGCGGAAGTCGTCAGGTGGGACACAGGGGTTCTCCACGCGCCAGGCGGCGGCAGATGTACTGCGCGTCACGATCGATATGCTGCCAGAACTGCTGCAATCCAGTGCAGAGATAATTGAGTCCGGCTTCGCCATCGCGAGTGCGGATCATCCGGTTCTTGGGACATTCGCCATTGCAGGCAAAAAGAAAACTGCAGTCGCGACACTGACGTGGAAGAGTGTGAAACTTGTCGAACCCAAACTTGCGCTGCTGCTCGGAGAAAACCATCCGCGAACTTGAAGTTTCCAGAATATTGCCAAGCTTGTATTCCGGATAGACATAGTGGTCGCAGGAATAGAGATTGCCATCGTGTTCCAACGCCACGCCCTTGCCGCAGAACTCGTGGTAGATGCACAATTGCGACTCTTTTCCCATCCACTGCGCCACCGCAGTCTCGAAGTGATTGACGAACACCTTACCGATGTCGCGCCGATACCAATCATCCCAAACTTTGCAGAGAAAATAACCCCAGTCATCGGGATCGACCGACCAGTCGGTGACCACGGAATCCGCACTGCCTGGATGCGCGGCGGGAGAATCCTGCACTGGCAAGGTGGCCTCGTCCCATTTTTGCGGCGCGACGTGGTGGAATACTTTCGGCTCTACGCACGGGATGAATTGCATTTCACGCGGGCGGATTTCGTTTTTCAGGAAACGGTACACATCTAGTGGCCGTTTGGCATTCACCCGATTGACCACGCAGAGCACATTGAATGGCACACCGTGCCTATGCAGCATCTGCGCCGCGGCCAATACCTTATCGAAGGTGGGCTTGCCGTCCTTGGCCAGCCGGTAACGGTCATGCAATTCCTTGGGTCCGTCGAGACTCAGACCCACGAGGAAGCCATGCTTCTTGAGGAATGATCCCCACTCGTCGTTGAGCAATGTCCCATTCGTCTGCAGATCGTTCTCGATTCGTTGACCGGGCTTCTTATACTTCTGCTCGAGTTCTACAACCTTCTGGAAGAAATCGAGTCCTAGGAGGGTCGGCTCTCCGCCCTGCCACGAGAAGACCACCTCATCGCGGTCCTGCCCCTCGATATATTGCTTGATGTGGGTTTCGAGTATTGCTTCGGTGATGCGGAATTTGCTGGGACTGCCGAGCAGGTCTTCCTTGTGCAGGTAATAGCAATAAGTGCAATCCAAGTTACAGATTGCACCGACCGGCTTAATCATCGCGTGATAGGTGCGCGTGCTTCCGGACTGCGCCGGAAACGGCGACAGATCAGCAATCCGGACCAGATCGCTCTTCAAGGAAGACCCTTTCTATGCTTGCTAGGAAGAGCCGCAGCCGACACTGTATTCGGGGCGCCGGAGCGGGCTCGCACACGGATGCTAGCACCCGGTGCTCCTAGCCACGGTCATGGTCGCAGGTTGGCTCACAGCCACTCTGTAACCAAAGTCACAATTGTGTGTGATCTCACCAGGACTCTAAACGGATGGCGGATTGCAATATGAGGATGAAAGCTCGAACAGGATTCTTTGTTTCTTCGGTCAAGAAATCGTCGTAGCGAAGATTCCGCCCGGCCCGAAGAACCCCCGTCTGGCGGGTTTTGCAACAAACGAAACACACCCTCTTGACCTGGCGTTGAATCGGGGTAAAGCTTTGCTCTATGGAAGAACCACTAAAACCAGCGAATCCGCTTAAACCGAGTAAGAACCCTCGTGCAAAACAGCAGCATACGCGCGCGAGACCCCGGCCGGGCGGTCGCCGTCCAGGGGGCAGAGCAAGGGGATCGACACGGAACTAGCCCACTACCCATTTTCAGGCTCGCTCCGTCAAACCAAAGCCGGGTGATCCAAGTCACAGACGGCTCGTGCGCCAGCCGGAACAATGAGATCGGCATGATTTCGCGTACCGCAAGGCAGAGGAGTTTGTCGCTGGTGCTGTCGTTGGCCGTCCTTCTGTGGGTCAACTGCGGCTGGGGGATGCCACCCGCCGCCGATCTTGGCTCCAAGTGCCACACCCAGATGGTGCAGATGCACCAGCACGCGAGCCCTTGCTGCCCATCGCGCCCGGCGCCTGCTCCCACTCAGAGCGCAAATCATCCCGGTTGTTGCGAGATGAGCGGCCAGCCTGCACGGCCATTGGCTTTCCTGGTCGTCTCTGGCAATTATCTCTCGCTCCAGTTGAGCGCTAACGGTCTAGCAGGCTCTATCTCGGCGCCTGCATCGTCAACTTCTGCCTCGCTCTCGATTGAGCACACTCGTCAGTTCGTCTGCCCAGTCTTCGAACTGAAGACCGACCTGCGGATTTAGACATCTCTCGAAATCCTCCAGCTTGGGGCCTCATTTGCGCAGCATCGCTTCGTGCGTGTGGCCTCGAAGCCTACGGGGCTCTTAGCCCTGTGCCATGGACGATGTTCAACCGAAGATTCTGAGGAAGCTATGAAATCGAAGATGCTGGTAATTCTGAGTACGCTGATCATGGCTCTGGGTCTGATGGCCCAGAACGCGACCCAAACTCCTGCCGCCCCATCCGGCGATAGCTCCAAAGCATGTGCCTGCTGCAACCACGACCAAGCGGGTGGCAAGATGTCGTGCTGCGGCAAAGACGGTGGCTGCTGCAAAGACGGCAAATGCGATATGTCGAAGGACAGCAAAGGCTGTTGCGGCGGAAAGACGTGTGAACGCCCGGCAACAGGTGTGTAGGTAACTCTTCGCCGGCGGAGATACGGCGGGCACGGAATCCGTTGAATCTGTTTCTCGCCGTATGCTCCACGGTGTTTACCAGCGTCCGCGTCTCCGGGCGCGCTGATATATTCATTGGTCGTTCACCATACCGGAGCACCCGATGAAAATCCGCCTCCTCCTCTTCTTGTTTCTCATCGCCAGCGTCGCTTTTTGCCAAACCAAGCCGCAATCTTCCCCGGTCAAGATCACCTACCTGCGCTGCGGCACTCTCTACGACGGCAAGAGCGACACGGCGCGCAAGAACGTCACCTTACGGATCGCCGGCGAGAAGATCGATCAACTCAGCGACAATACGCAACCAGAGAGCGGCGCCGAGGTCATTGACCTCACCCATGAGGTCTGCCTGCCTGGACTGATCGACACCCACACTCACGTGCTGCTGCAAGGCGACATCACCGCCGAAGACTACGCTGTTCAACTGCTGAAGTACTCGACCCCGTACCGCACTATTCTTGGAACGGTTGCGGCGCAACGCGCGCTCGGCTACGGCTTCACGACCATTCGCGATCTCGAAACCGAAGGCGCCGGCTACGCCGATGTGGACATCAAGCACGCCATCGACACCGGAGTCATTCCTGGCCCGCGCATGCAGGTGGCCGGACGCGCCATGGACGTGACCGGCTCCTATCCTTTGCTCGGATATTCCTGGGAGCTGAAGGTGCCCAAGGGAGTGCAGGAGGTGGACGGTGCGGAAGGCGGCCGCAAGGCAGTGCGCGAGCAAGTCTCCAACGGAGTGGATTGGATCAAGGTGTACTCTGACCGCAGCTATCGAGTGCGACCGGACGGCGTGCTTGACGATGTTCCCACCTTCACGTCCGACGAGCTACGCGCCATCGTTGACGAAGCCCATCGTGAGCGCCACAAGGTGGCCTCCCATGCGGCAGCCCTGAATGGCGTTCACAACTCGGTCGAGGCAGGTGTCGATACCATCGAGCACGGCTTCTACATCGCCGATGCTGACTTGAAGACCATGGCCGCCAAGGGCACCTACTACGTGCCCACGTTGTTCGTGGGCGAATATGTCGCCGAAGGCCGCGCTGCCACCGGAGCGCACGTTTGGGTGGACATGGTCAATATTCATGCTGCCACGTTTAAGCGCGCGTTGAACGCTGGAGTGAAGATCGCCTTCGGCACCGACGCCGGCGGCTTTGCCTGGACCATCGATCCCGCGAAAGAATTTGCTCTGATGGTGAAGTACGGCATGACTCCAGCGCAGGCTTTGCGCTCAGCCAACATGAGTGCGGCCGAACTACTGGGCATGCAGGACCGTATCGGCTCCCTGGAACCAGGCAAGTTCGCTGACGTAGTAGCCGTGCCCGCCGATCCCATGGCGGATATCACTCAGCTCGAGCAGGTAAATTTCGTGATGAAAGGCGGCCAGGTTTTTAAGGCGGTGGCGAGATCACAATAGCCGGGTCGAAATCGCGGAACGGGCCTGCTCGGCTCGGAACCATTATCGACTGGTTACACATGATCTCCTCAGATTGGATGCCAAAGCGGAGATCACTCCCTTAGCAGCCGACTTCTGGGGACCAATTCCGTTCTGTCGAGAATGGGATTACTTCTGGCTTGCGGCAACAAGTCTTCCTGTGCTTGCTTCTAGCGTGGGTCTTGGAGCGCCAGCCAGCAGGCGCATACACAGGGTTGACGTCGATCGGCTTTCGCCTCTCCAGTTTTTGCAAAGTAACCGCGCTGACTGGTTGTATAATCCAGCCCACCACCCCAGGGTTCACGTGCGGTCCGTTCATACAAAAAGCCGAGGTGCACTCCCGTGACCTTTCGCTCTGCCGTCTGCGCAGTCGCTATTCTGACCATCTTTTCATACGCCAACCTGCGCGCCGATGACATACAACTGGGCGCAACGTTCGTCTGCAATGGTGAACGGCTGTATGTCGAAAACTGTAATATACGCGACCTGTCCGACAACGCTACGTGCATGGTGGCGCATCCCGATCGCCCACAGAAAAATGGGCTCATGGTCTACACGTACGAAACGCGCGGCTCTCTGAAGAAGCTGCTCCCGACGTGCAAACAACCATCGTCCGAAGAGGTGCGAAAAGCCAACGATTTTCAGAGGCTACAATCACAGAAATTAGCGGCAAATATCAAAAAGGCCAACGACGAACTGGACGACGCCGATGCCAAGGTCGAGGCTGCTATCAACGGTGGCCACGCACCCTCGGCAGAGGAACGTCAGATGTATCGCTGCATCGCGGCGGGACGCGCCCCCGATCTGTGCACGGGCAAGATCTTCTCCAACTTTCTCGCCTCTGCGATCAACATGCTGCTGCCGGGCGCGGTGCACGAAGGCGAACCGGGGTTGAGCGTGGCCGGACGTTATCAGGGCAAGGGTTGGCTCATCGATTTCGACTCGCGCTCCGCCAACACGGCATGTTCTGTCCTCAGCAGTCAGCCGCTGGATTACACCGTCGAGTTGCAGAACAATCTTCCCGTTGTAAGCATCCAAAGCAAGCCCAAGTACATTGTGCTCACGGGAAGACCCGACGGAGCACTGGTGGGCTCGGGGGCGATCACCGTCGACGGCTTTATCGTGGAGGGTTCCGGGGGCGGCGGCTCGTACAGCGCGGGACAAGGTCATTGGGATACGCACACCGAGACGACCACACACGAGTACACGCCGCTGGAGGCAAGTTCGAGCGGCATCGCCCAGGATTCCACATTGCGGCAGAACGGCCAGTACTACTACACCACCAGCACCAACACGTTCAGTACCTATACGCCAGCTGCGCCGACTTATTCCGGCCCGAGCATCACCTTAATTCCGAAGACGGCCAACTGCAATCAGCCCGTGCTTAGTTCGCCGGCGGCGGCCAAGGACACGACGCTGGGCTTGCGCATGCGCGGAACCTACGAGGGGTTCAACGGGTTGAGCATCGAGTTCTATCCCGACTCTGCCATTGTGGGATGCGGCAAAGTCGCTCGCGCATATCCTTACATCGTTAAGGCCAACGGCAAGCAAGCGGGCGTCGAGATCAAAGATCCGGCGCATCCTTTATGGCTGGCGATCAAGGCCGACGCTGAACTTGATCCAGGGCAGGGGAGATACGAAGTGCACGGGCGAACAATCACCGGCAGCAACGGTCACGGAGGCTTAACGTTTGCCCCGATCAGTGCGACGTGCAATCTCGAAACTCTCGCCGCCGCCGCCAATGCGGCTCCCTTGCCGGCGAGGGCATCGTCTGCGTCGACCTCGCCGATGACGGCAGGCGCAGCAGCGTCGACTCCTTCGAACTCCGCCGCTTCCAGCCCCGCAAACTCGCCGTCGAGAACCACAAGTACCAGTGGCAACGCGGTCCTGCTGATTAGCTCGGGTCTGCAAGCGCAGCCGAGCGGCCCGAATCCCCTTGCCAACCATCCTTACGTTCTGCTGCGCGACAACGTTGCCAGCATTATGGCGAGAGCTGGCGTACAGGTTCCCGCGGGTGAATCTCCTTACAAAGTGCTGGGCAATGCGTGCGGCAATCACACGCCGGACTGCCAGAAGATATTGGCCGCGGTGAACGCCGATGCTGCTTCGGCAGCGCGGGCCGACGTCAACGGCAGAGCGGCGATGCCACCTATCCCACCCGGAACCTACTACCTGATGATCTCCGCCCACTACAACAATCAGGCGCTGGTGTGGGACATGCCCGTCCAACTCAAGACGGGCAACAACTCACTTACGCTGAGTCAGACGAACGCTTCGGTTGTTAAGTAATTACTGACGTTACGGCCGAGTTTGCAGATAGGTACCCCGAAACGCGCTCGTGTCTACGAAACGGAGTAGTTCCCAGTTTGTCCGCAATCCGAAGTTGCAACATCGAGGCTTTTGCGCTGTTCCGCGAACTCGCCTCTGACCGGAGTGGTTGACCTGGAGATATCGGATGAGCGTCCGATATTGATTCCCTCCTCGGAAGGCTCGTATCTTACATCACCAGTAGTTCAAGCCAGAGGTCTGATAGGAACAAAACCACCGGAGAGGCGATCAGGGCCCGAGGCACAGGATTAGCAGCAGAAATTCTTCCTCAGGTTCCGGCCGCATCCCGCTCGCGAAAGAAGAACAACATATCGAGCCCAACAGTTTCCCCACCGACTTCTCGCAGCATGGTGGTGACCTGGCCGCGATGGTACGTGCCGTGATTGACTACATGCTGCAGCAACTGCACGAGAGGCTCGGAATACGGATTCCCAGCCATATCTTCGAAGTTGAGGGGAGCATTGAGGGCGGCATCGCTTAACGTGCCAAGAAACTCCTGCCTTTCCCGTTCAACGTAGTCGCCGAACGACTTCAACTCCGCTATCGTCGTAAATTCCTGCGGGGTAGCTATTCCTTCTGGCGTCAAGCTCTTCCAGGTTGCGCTGGTCACATTCGGATTGGGCCCGGTTGCGCGCGGCGAGGTGCCCTGCCAGCGCTTCAGCCAGAGCCACTCCGCAAACAGAATGTGGAATACGGTTTCCCGGATGGATGGGAAGCTGTTTGGTACTTCCGCCGCGAACTGCTCGGCGTTGAGCTTTTCCAGAGTGAAGAACAGGCGCTGGTTGGCCCAGTGATTGTAAGCGTACAGAGTCCGGATATCGTTGATGTTCATTTCGGTACTGCCTTAAATCTGCGTTGACGGGAGATGGCGGGCCGCGGGGAAGTCGCGGGACAGGCGTTACAGGGTACGCAAAACCGTGAGCCATCTCGTCGTGCTCAGCGCTCCCGACCCGAACTTTCCAGCGGCTATAACGTTCGTGCCATTTGATTGCCTTGCGTAGCGCCCTGCGGAAGCGCTTGGCGTCGATTCGAGCCGCTTTCGCCATTTCCTCTGCCGTTATCCATTTGGAAGCCATAGCTAGGGCTGCTCTGCGGTTTTTAGCGTTTTCTTCACCAATACCAGCTTGTGTTCTTTGCCTTGCTCGTCCTGAATATAGAAGTCATTCTTGATGATGGCGAATTTGATGGGGCTGTTGACGGTTACTGGCGGCTGCTTATCTTTCGCGTGTTTGAGTACTAAGTTTGCCTCGTATGTGTACGTGTCGGTTTCGATGGAGTACTGAACGATGGGGTATTCGCGGCTGACCATTGTGCCGTGAACACCGTACCCAGTATTCCCGTTGATGGTACCAGCGCTTCGGGAATGCCAACTCTCAGAGGAATCTTTCAGAGTGCCAGTCTGCCAAGCGTCGGCAGGAATTTTCTCAGCGAAAAGGGCGATTGAAGCCGACAGGAGTAAAAGGCCAACGAGAGTCAGGCGCATGATGCGAGAAGCATAATCCTGCGGCTGATGGACGGGCAATAGAAAACCCTGGTGCCAGCCAGGGTCGCAAACTGCTCAAGCGCGTATCAGCACAGGAGCCATGCTGTGTCCAATCAGGATGCGTCGCGCAGTTCGGAACTCAAGCAGAACCTCAGAGTGGCGGCAGATCGGTCACGCCGAGAATTCTTGCGGTGGATTGATACTCTTCCTCGATTCTCCTCTCAAGAAATTCGCGAGATGAAGCAGAGACTAAGGCATCAAGAGCCTCTAGATCGCCCTTGTCCAGCAGGCCACGACTCTTGAGCAATTCAACTAGGCCAGCATAAAGCAGCGTCTGCTGCTTGAACATTTCTATAACGAGTCGATGTTCGCTAGGTGTCATGGGCCGTTCTCCCGTTTGCAAGCGTCGATATCATACTCGCACGGAAAGCAACTCCCTCAACTCCCACACGTGGTCGGCTAGCCCCGCTTCCATTGCGGGACTCATACGCAAACTGGAATGCACGCGCCAGAAGTTGTAGTAAGCGAAGTGCAGCGCAACTGCCGCTTTCACGTTCGCCAGTTTCTTGCAGATTTCAGACAATACCCATGTTTTCAGTTTCCTGCTATTGTCAAATCTTTATGGTACTAGTTGGTGTCCCCGGCTGAAGGCTGGCCTCGTGTTTTGGGGTTCGGTGCAACGCTGTGCTACCACCCCAGCATACGCAATGCGGCGTGCGCCGGGACCCCGGCCTGAAGCGCCGCTCTACTCTAGGCCTACTGCACCGAAGTTTGTCTAAGACCAAAGACTTCCTAAATTTCCTCTTTCCTCCCGCCGTAGTAATCTAATGACAACTAGATGCCCTCGGAAAAAGTCTTAATTGTCGACGACGAGAAGCTGGTTCGTTGGTCTCTCCGGCAAAAGTGCGAAGAGTGGGGTTATCACGTACTAGAGGCTGACAACGGCGCGGCCGCGCTGCGCGTGGCCCACAACGAGTCTCCCGACCTCGTGCTGCTGGATGTACGCCTGCCCGATGCCAGCGGTATTGAAATCCTGGAGCAACTGAAGAAATCGAACGACGCCCGCGCCATCATCATGATCACCGCCGATCCGCAGCTTGAGGACGTGAAGACCGCGCTCAAGCTGGGCGCCTACGACTTCGTCGGCAAGCCGCTGGACTTCGACGAACTGGCGGTCGCGGTGAAGAACGCCCTCGAGACCACCCGCCTGCGCTCCGAGGTCGAGTCGCTGCGCGGCGAGGTCCGCCGTCGCACCGGTTATCACAATGTGATCGGCGTTTCCCAGAAGATGTCTGAGCTGCTGGGCTTCGTCAGCAAAATTGCCACCAGCGAGGCAACCACGATTCTGGTGCAAGGCGAGAGCGGCACCGGCAAAGATCTCATCGCCAAGGCCATTCATTACCAGAGCCGCCGCCAGGAGAAGCCTTTCGTCGCCATCAATTGCTCCGCCATTCCTGAGACCTTGATGGAGGCCGAACTCTTCGGTCACGAGCGCGGCGCCTTCACCGACGCCAAGGCCATGAAGAAGGGCCTGTTCGAGATGGCCGACGGCGGTACGCTCTTTCTCGACGAAATTGGTGAGTTGTCGGCGCTGTTGCAGGCCAAGTTGCTGCGCGTTTTGGAAGACCAGGTCATTCGCCGCGTGGGCGGCGTGCGCGATATGCAGGTGGATGTGCGTGTGATCGCCGCATCCAACCGTGACCTGGAACGGGCGGTGCGCGATGGTCAGTTCCGCCAAGACCTCTATTACCGGTTAGCGATCATCTCTATTTTTCTGCCCACCTTGCGCGAGCGCAAAGACGACGTTCTGCCGCTGGTGGAATATTTCATCGGTCGCTACAACCGCAAGTTCCGCAAAGCAGTAAAGGGTATTACCGACGAGACTCGCAAGCTGATGCTCAAGTACGACTGGCCGGGGAATGTGCGCGAATTGAAGAATGCGGTGGAGCGCGCCATGATCCTGGAAGAGAGCAATGAACTTCGTCCGGAATACATGCCGTTTGCCGTGGCCCAACAACAGTCGGCATATACCGCCTTCGAGCTTTCCTCAGCCAACAACGCCAACGCTGCCGGCAAACAGTTGGCGGATGGCCGTAGCTTGCCCCGACTTGAGATTCCCGAGGGCGGAACTTCGCTGGAAGAGGTGGAGCGCGAGCTGGTAGATATGGCCATGACGCAAGCCAACGGCAATCAGACCCACGCCGCCCGCCTGCTCGACATCAGCCGCGACGCGCTGCGCTACAAGCTGAAGAAGTTCGGCCTCATCCACGCCGAAGAAGACGAGCCCACCACCGCCGCATCCGAGCGTTCAATTGAACACTGAGGATTCCTGGGCATGTACGGCGGCTTTATCGTCGCCTGGCACAGCGCCGAGCCTGTGAACCTCTGAGCCAGTCTGACACATCAAAAGGCACAATCTTGCTGGCGGCATGACTCGAAAACGTCGATCTCAAATGCCCAAATATTGCAATTGATCGCGCGCCGGTCAGTACTGCCTCGGGATCCCATTCCCAATCCGGCAGAGGATATGAGCTGTGCAGTTGAGATTACTCTGGATCAGAGGAACGGCAAGTAGTAGGCTTGAAGTTGCATATGGAGAGGCGTGAAAAAACGAACCTGCTGGAGCTTCCCAATTACGGGTTGTCGGAGGCATCGTTGTATCTGCATGTCCCGATTAGCACCTTGCGGTATTGGGTGCTTGGAACCGATGCAGAACGGCCTTTAGTCAAGTTAGCGGCCCGCCATCCGCGGCCGCTGCTCTCCTTTAAGAATTTGGTCGAGTGTTACGTCCTTGAAGTGATTCGACTATCTCATGGGATTGGCCTGCGCACAATTCGATACTCGCTCACTACGGCGCTTAGCAAGTATCCCTCCCCTCATCCTTTTGCCGATTACAGTCTCACTACCCGCAATGCCCACATCTATCTCGACGAACGTGACTTGGTGGATCTTTCAAAGGGCGGACAGTTTGCTTTTCGTGAATTCATGGATAGCTCCTTCCGAAGGGTTGATCGCAACCAAAGTGGTTTGGCTAAGAGACTGTTTCCTTTTACAGAGAAGGCGCAAATGCAGGCACAAGCGGAGGCGTCTCGGGCTATAGTGATTGATCCGGCCGTGTCGTTTGGCATGCCCGTGCTTGCCGACTCCCGTATTAGTACGGGTTTCCTCGCCAGCAGGTATCGCGGAGGCGACTCGATTTCCATGCTGGCGAAGGATTATGGCCGGAAGGAAAGGGAAATCGAAGAAGCGCTCGTATGGGAAAGAGCTAAGCAGGCCGCTTAGATCTTTCACCCTTTACCTTGACGAGAGCGTCGACTTTGACGAGGTCGCCCAAGCTCTCGATAAGGTAAATGTTCGCTATCAGCGCCATCGAGATCATTTCGGAAGCAAGGTAGGCATACGCGACGAGGAACTACTTCCTTACGTCGGCCGCAAACGCTGGATACTTCTTACAACCGATCAGAGACAGCGAAGCAAGCACATCGAGCGATTCCAGATTTTTCATTATAAGATTCGTCAATTTGTGTTTACTAGTGGGAACTTGAGCAAAATCGGATTGATAGAGGCTCTGGTCAAGGCGAGACATAAGATGCGTAAGATCTGCACCTCGAACCGGGGTCCATTTAGCGCGTCAATATCCAAGTCCGGCGACGTCAGTTTGCGTGCCTTCCACCGAAACAACTAGCGGTGGCGCGCGGCTCATTGGTCCGATGTAGATGAAGAAAGATAACCCGGCGCCTTTCCTTCCATGGCGGGATCCTCGTCCTAACCCTGTATCACAGGCGGCTGACCGGCGGACAATGCCCACGCTAGGTATCTCACGTGCAATCACTTAGCAGGCATACGGGCGGCTATCCTCCGTGTTAAAATTCTTTAGAATAGTCGCGAGAGAAGTTTTGTCTTGATCGAGATAGCGCCGTCCATATTGTCAGCTGATTTCGCCCGCCTGGCCGAGGATGCCAATGAGGCGGTGCGCGGTGGCGCCTCCCTGCTTCATGTTGATGTGATGGATGGCCATTTTGTGCCTAATATTACGATCGGGCCGCCGGTGGTCGCGTCGCTGCGTAAGGCGGTGGATGTTCCTCTCGACTGCCACCTGATGATCGAAAATCCCGATGAGTACGTTCCGGCTTTTGCGGATGCCGGGGCCAACTGGATCACGGTGCATCAGGAAGCCTGCATTCATCTGAACCGTACGCTGGAACTGATTCGCAGCCACGGCATGCTGGTGGGCGTGGCCATCAATCCAGCGACGCCGGTGCAGACCCTTGGCGAGGTGCTCGACATCGTGGACCATGTTCTGGTGATGTCCGTCAATCCGGGTTTCGGCGGGCAAAGGTTCATTCCCGCGACCTTGGAGAAGGTCCGTAAGCTGGCGACCATGCGCACCGCCAGGGGCCTCAATTTCCGCCTTGAGATCGATGGCGGAATAGACTTGGAAACAATTGGGCCGTCGGCCCGCGCCGGAGTAGAAATTTTTGTTGCCGGAAGTCATGTTTTTGGCCGCGGCGATCCGGCGCCAAAGGTGGTGGAGCTGCTGAAGGCGGCCCAGGAAGCCATCCTGTTGCGCGCCTAGTCACGCGGGCGTGGAAAGTAGTATTTCCTAGAGGTGTTTAGGATGTTTCGTCGCGTCATCATAGCGTTTTCAATAACTGCAATGCTGCTGACCCTCGGATGCAGCAACAAGAAAGTCCAGAATCCGATCGCCAACGTCAATTCGAAGCAGCCGGACAAGGTGCTGTTTGACCGCGCCATGGACGCGATGAAGCACAACAAGTACGACGTGGCGCGGCTCAGCCTGCAGACCCTGATCAACACTTATCCTGATTCGGAGTACGTGGCGCGCGCCAAGCTGGCCATCGGTGACTCCTGGTATGCCGAAGGCGGCGCCGCCGCCATGACCCAGGCGGAGAGCGAGTACAAGGACTTCATCACCTTCTTCCCCAACATGCCCGAGGCGGCAGAAGCGCAGATGAAGATCGCTAACATCCACTACAAGGAAATGGAGAAGGCAGACCGCGATCCCACGCATGCCCGCCGTGCGGAGGATGAGTATCGCCAACTCATTTTGCAGTTCCCTGATAGTCCGCTAGTGCCCCAGGCCAAGCAGCGGCTGCTGGAAGTGCAGGAAGTGCTGGCTGATCGCGAGTATATGATTGGGCACTTTTACTATTTGCGCCAGACATATCCGGCGGCCATCGCGCGCTTGAAGTCGGTGGCGGATACGTACCCGTTGTACAGCGGAGCTGACCAGGCCCTCTACGAACTGGGCAACTCCTACGAAAGGGAAGTTGACCTCATTCGCTTGGCGAAGCTGCCCGAGGCGGCGAAGGGTAAATTGATCAAGCAGTACACCGACGATGCCGTTGAGGCGTACGACCGCATTCTTACCCGCTATCCGCTGGAAGAACGGGCTGATGATGCCAAGAAGCGGTTGCAGGCTATGAAGCAACCGATTCCGCACGCCACGGAAGCTGCCATCGCGGAAGATAAAGCTGAGATCGCCAGCCGCGGCACCCAAGGGCACTTCGGCAAATTAATGGAGAACTTCCGCAAGGGTCCGGATGTGTCGGATGCCACCAAAGTAGGCGAGCCGACGTTGGTTGATCCTAAGCAAGCCAGTGCGCCTGATCTGGTGAGGGCGGCGAATAGCAGCATCATAAGCAGCATGAGCGGCTCTAATAAGGTTGGGGTCGAGCGCGTGGGCAACAACGCCGCCACCCCTGGCGCGAACGCTCCGGTTCCACGCTCCGACGCCTCCCCTGCAACACCTGAGGGGTCCGCCGCGGCGCCAGGCACTACTCCAGCGGCTGCGCCGGCTGAAACGGCGACCGGTGGGGTTGGCTCGCCGTCCAGCGCGACGTCAGACAGCGCGGTTCCTGAGATGAAGAACGACTTGCAACCTGCAGTCGCGACTCCACCGCCGGGCGCGACCGCTCCGCCACCGGTGCAAACCAACGATGCCGCGGCTGCTTCCTCTACTTCCGACAGCAGCACGCAGCCCGCGGCCAGTAGCACTTCGGCGCAACAACCCGCCCCGCCGGCCAACACTAATACGGAAAGCTCCTCAAAGAAAAAGAAGAAGCATCACTGGCCCTTCTAGCCATTACTACGGTCCATTGGATCGTTTTGCAGCAGGGCACGGCTTCCAGCCGTGCCCGGTTGAGAAATCCGCGACTTCCTGTCGCATAACTCTGAACGTGTCCCCAGAGACTTTCTCCAACGTCTCTCATCAAACCACGGATGGCCGATAGCTGACGGCTTCATCGGTTCCTTGTAATATCGAAGTCGAATCTTCATCGCTGAACAGATTGCAATGCCTCACGATCTTCCCAAAGCCTACGAACCGGGCGCCATCGAACCGCGCTGGGCCGAATACTGGGTCCGCGAGAAATTGTTCCACGTGGAAACACCCACCGACCCTGACCAGCCCACCTTCACGGTGACCCTGCCGCCGCCCAATGTCACCGGTAACCTACACATGGGCCACATGTTAGAGCATACGGAGATCGACATCATCGTGCGCTGGAAGCGCATGCAAGGGCTGCGCACGCTTTGGTTGCCGGGCACCGATCATGCCGGCATAGCCACCCAGCTGATGGTGGAGCGCCAACTCGCTGTCGAAGGTAAAAATCGCCGCGACATAGGCCGCGAGGCGTTCATCGCCCGCGTCTGGGACTGGAAGCAACACTATGGCGGAGTCATTCTGCAACAGATGAAACGCCTCGGCGCTTCGGTGGACTGGTCGCGCGAGTACTTCACCATGGACGAGCGCATGTCGCGCGCTGTGCGCGAGGCCTTCGTCCGCCTGCATGAAGAGGGGCTGATCTATCGCGGCAAGTACATCGTGAACTGGTGTCCGCGTTGCGTCACCGCCGTCTCCGACCTGGAAGTCGTGCACGAAGACACGCAGGGCAAAATTTACGAAATTCGTTATCCGGTCATTGGTTCCAAAGATGAGTACATCGCGGTCGCCACCACGCGTCCCGAGACCATGTTGGGTGACACTGCTGTGGCGGTGAACTCCGGCGACGAGCGCTACCGTCATCTTCACGGGAGAAAAGTTCTGCTGCCGCTGATGAATCGCGAGATCCCGATCATCACCGACGACATTCTCGCCAATCCTGAGTTTGGGACCGGCGCCGTGAAGGTCACCCCGTCGCACGATCCCAACGATTTCGAGGCAGGCCTGCGCAACCACCTGCCGCAGATTGACGTGATGAACGAGATCGCGCAGATGAACGAGAATGCCGGCCCCTACAAGGGACTGGATCGCTTCGAGGCGCGGCAGAAGGTGTTGGAAGATCTGGAGCGAGGCGGTTTCCTTGTCAGCGTGAAGGATTATGTTGTCCCGCTGGGCAAGTGTGATCGCTGCAAGACCATCGTCGAGCCCCGGCTATCGACGCAGTGGTTCGTGAAAATTCAGCCGCTGGCCAACCGCGCCATCGAAGTAGTGGAGAACGGCGACGTCAAGTTCGTGCCGGAGAATTATTCCAAAACCTACTTCGAGTGGATGCGCAACATTCACGACTGGTGCATCTCACGCCAGCTTTGGTGGGGACATCGCATTCCGGCGTGGCACTGCAAAGATTGCAGCGAGATCATCGTCGCGCGTGAAGCGCCGACTACCTGCTCTAAGTGCCATGGGGGCCGTCTGGAGCAAGACAATGACGTGCTCGATACCTGGTTCTCTTCGGGGCTGCTGCCGTGCTCCGCGCTCGGTTGGCCCGATAGCACTCCCGAGCTTGACGCCTTCTACCCGACGACACTGCTCATCACCGGTTTCGACATCCTGTTCTTCTGGGTGGCGCGCATGATCATGCTGAACTGCCACTTTATGCGCGGACACAAGCACGGCGATGTTCCCTTCCACGGCGTGTATATCCATGGTCTAGTGCGTGATGCCGAACGTCAAAAGATGTCGAAAACCAAGGGCAACGTCATGGATCCCATCGAGATTATCGAGCATTACGGCACCGACGCCGTTCGTTTCACCCTGGCCTCGATGGCCGCTCCGGGAACCGACATCGCATTTTCGGAGAGCCGGACTGAGAGCTATCGCGCCTTCGCCAACAAAATTTGGAATGCCTCGCGCTTTTTGTTCATGAATGTGGACCGCGCGCAGGAAGCCGGCCTGTGGTCGCTTGCCGAATTTCAATCAATGGGAAGGACTGAGGGTATTGCTGGATTTAAAGCCGAAACGCTGGACGACCGCTGGATACTTTCGCGCTTCAATCGCGTTGCGCAACAGATGAACGAGGCGCTTGAGGCGTACCGCTTCCATGAAGCGGCGCACCTTGTCTATCACTTCTTCTGGGGCGAGTTCTGCGATTGGTATCTGGAATTGATCAAACCACGCCTGGCCGCCGGCGATCGCGAACCGGCGGGATCCACGGCGAGCGGTGGTTTTGCTCGCGGCCGGCTGGAGGCCCGCACCGCGTACGCGAACCTGATCGGCATCTTCGAGGGAGCGCTGCGCATGCTATCGCCGTTCATGCCGTTTATTACCGAAGAACTCTGGCACGCGGTGTACGACGGCAAGCCGCCGCTCAAATCGATTGCGTTGGCCGCCTATCCGAAGATGGACCCGGCCCAGGTGGATGCAGCCGCCGAAACCGAGATGGCGATTGTGCAGGACCTCATCGTCAGCGTGCGCAACATCCGAGCGGAATTAAAGATCGAACCCAAGCAGAAGGTGACGATTGAGATCTTCGCCGACCGCGACATTCGCTCCCTCATCGACCGCAATCGCGCCGCGGTGGAGCGGTTGGCTAACGTGGAAGGTCTGACCTTCGTCGAATCGTCGTTGTCCAAGGCTGCGGGAGCGCGCAGTACCGCCCGCTTCGATGTCCGCGTACTCTACGAGCGCAAGATCGACGCCGCTGCCGAACGCGACCGCCTCAGCAAAGACCTGACCAGACTGACGCAGGAGTTGACGCGCGCGACGGCGCAGTTGAACAATGAGGCCTTTCTTGCCAAGGCTCCGGCGCACGTGGTCGACGGGCTGAAGAAGCGCAAATCCGAAGTCGAAGTCCTGGTGCAGAAGGCAAATGAAGCGTTGGGAGAATTGGGCGCCGAAGCCTAACGTTTCGAAGGGGCACGACTCTGGAGGCTGCTGAAAAAGTCGGTTTGAGCAGGCGCTTTGGAGGGGCGCACCTTTAGGTGCGCCGTTAAGCTCCTTATTTTTTGTCATCACGAGCGGGCGAACCGGGGTCTCCAAAGAGCGCCGTTCTTGCGCTCGTTGGCGTAAAGTTCAGCCCGCGAGGGATCTGCTTTTCGGAACTTTCCCGCAACCTTTTAGAGCATGCAACTAGCTAGCTACAGGGAGATCGATCGTGGACTGGACAAGCCGCAGGATCAACGCCATCCTCGAAAACGCATTGCTGGAAGATCGCGCTACGCGCGACGCCACCACCTATGCCTGCATCGATCCCAACCAGCGTGCCGCCGGCACCATCCTCGCTAAGCAGGACTGTGTGCTCTCGGGTCTAGGTTGCATTCGCCGCATCCTCGAGGCCTTCGCCGTGCTCGACGGCACCGTCACCTCGCACCCCGAGGTCACCAGCCACACCGAAATCTTCGACGGTGTGCGCCTGCGCAAAGGACAGTCGATCGCGGTCATCGTCCACAATGCGCGCGTGATTCTGTCTTGCGAGCGTGTGATTCTCAACATCATGCAGCGCATGAGCGGCATTGCCACGCTGACGCGCCGCTACGTGGACGCGGTTGCAGGCACCGGCACCGTGATCCTGGACACGCGCAAAACGGCGCCGGGACTGCGCGTTCTGGATAAATACGCCGTAAGTTGTGGCGGGGGCATCAACCATCGCCTTGACCTCAGCGATGGGGTACTCATCAAGAACAATCACATTGCGCTGGCTGGCGGAGCTGTCGCTGCCCTGGAACGCGCGCTGCACAATCGGCGCGGCTCACAAGTGATTGAGATCGAGGCGCACTCCCTGCACGAACTCGAGGCGGTCCTGGAGCATGGCGCCGAGGCGGTGTTGCTCGACAATATGTCTCCCGAGCAGGTTCGCCAGGCGGTGGAGCGGGTCCGCCAACTGGATCGGCATGTGCCCCTCGAAGCCTCGGGGGGAATTACCTTGGAAAACGTGCGCGAGTACGCCGAAACCGGAGTGAACTTCATTTCAGTGGGGGCGCTGACCCATTCTGTTCAAGCCGTAGATTTGAGCATGCGCATCGCCCCAGCGTAAATAGCCTTTAGCTGTCCGCCGTCAGCCATCGGCCTGCAACTCTGTCATCCTGAGCAAGCCCGTTCGGCCGGCGAGTCGAAGGACACCTATGCCTGTTCCATCGTTGTCCTCCCCATCTTCGCCTACCCAATCTCTTCCCATTCGCGCATAATCGTTCTATCGCCCGAACCATGCCAACTCGCATTGACGCCGCGCCCGACGGTTCTACCGACGCGCGCCTGGGTCGCATTGTGCACCTGCTGAGCGACAACGCAACCGTGGTCATCAGCGGCACCCGCATTGCCGAGGAGCTGGGCACCACCCGCTCCGAGGTGTGGCGTGCGGTCCAACATCTGCGCGAGTTGGGCCTGGAAATCAAGGGCCACCCCGCGACCGGCTATCAACTGGAAGCGGTTCCCGACCTTCTGCTCCCCGACATTCTGAGTCCCCTGGTAAAGGGAACCATCTTCGCCTCGCGCATTCATCATTACTTCCGCATTGGCTCGACCAATGCGACAGCGCTGCACGCAGCAAGCGACGGTGAGCCCGAGGGTGCAGTTTACCTGGCCGAGCACCAGACCGCCGGCCGTGGACGCGCGGGCCATACCTGGGAGTCGGCGCAGTCGGTCGGTATCTACTGCTCGGTAGTGCTGCGGCCTGTCTTGTCGCCAGCTGATGCTTTGTTGCTTTCGCTGATCGCGGGCATTGCAGTTGCGGAAACCGTGGAACAAACTACCGGCTTGCGTCCCGATTTACGCTGGCCCAACGATGCGCTGCTTGATGAGCGCAAGTTTTGCGGCATCCTGACCGAAATGAATTCTGAACCGACACGGGTCCACTACGTGGTGGTCGGCGTCGGGATCAATGTGAACCACACGTCCTTCTCTGGCGAGCTCGAGCCCATCGCCACTTCGCTGCGGATGGAGAGTGGACGCGCCTGGTCGCGCGTCGAGCTGGCCGCTGCTCTGCTAAAATCCCTCGACAGCGAGTACCGCAAGCTCACACAGGGTGGCCCGACGGCGCGCTCTTCCATCCTGCGAAAGTTTGAAGAGCGTTCTTCCTATGCCCGCTCACGCCACGTGCGCGTTGACGCGCCGGGCGGATATGAAGGTGTCACGGAAGGGCTTGACGATCGCGGCTTTCTGCTGGTACGCACCCAGTCCGGTCTGCGCACCGTGCTTTCGGGAGACGTTCGCGCGCTGGACAGGAAATAAACTCATGCTGCTTGTTATTGACGTAGGTAATACCAATACGGTGCTGGGAGTTTTTGAGGCCAAGCCCGGCAAGCCGGGTAGCGCCCGCTTGCTCGCGCACTGGCGAGTTTCCACGGCCAGGACGCAGATGGTGGACGAGTACGGTGTCCTCTTCCGCAATTTATTCGCGATGCACGGGCTCGAGGTCAGCGCGGTGCAGGGCATCGTGATTTCGTCGGTGGTGCCGCCGCTCGACTCTACCTTGCGGGAGATGTGCGAACGCTACTTCCATTTGCGCCCGCTGTTCATCGAACCCGGCGTCAAGACTGGCATGCCAGTGCTCTACGACAATCCTGCGGAAGTGGGCGCTGATCGCATTGTCAACAGCGTGGCCGCCTTTGAGAAGCATGGCGGGCCGTGCATCGTGGTGGACTTCGGCACCACCACCAATTTCGATGTGGTCTCGCAAAAGGGCGAATTTCTCGGCGGCGTGATCGCACCTGGAATCGGCATCTCGGCCGAGGCGCTGTTTCAGCGCACCGCCCGATTGCCGCGCGTGGACATCCGCAAGCCTCCGCGGGTGCTGGCGACGAACACCGTCAACAGTGTCCAGTCCGGTCTCTACTACGGATACGTCGGCCTGATCGACGGGATTCTGGAGAGGCTCATCGCTGAGTTGGGCGGGAACATTAAGATTGTTGCCACTGGCGGCCTGGCGCCGCTCTTGGGCGGAGGCTCCAAGTATATTCGCGAGATTGATGACCTGCTCACACTCGAAGGGCTGCGCATTATTTACGAGCGCAACCAGGCGCCGCGCCGGAGGAATGAGCAAGCCGCCGGAAACCACGACACACCAGAAGGCAACGGTCCGCGCGAGACGATTGGTTCCGTTCCCAAGCCCGATTGAGGCTACCTGGAATTCCGGTCTGGCGGCACGCTGCGCGCTTTTGGCTGGAAGCGATTGCCATCTCATGAATCGTTTTGTACCAGGGCACGGCTTCAGATGTGCCGCAACGGTGAACCGAGACTTGGGCTTCAGCCCCTGAGGGACCTGTTTTTGCAAAGGCTAAAGCCCTGACCTTTTGCCGCGTTCCGTTCGGCACGACTAAAAGTCGTGCCCTGATACGACCCAGTAAGTTTGATGAGATGAGTTCTATTTAAAGCGATTGAATCGTCGAACAACTCTGCGCGACAATCTCTCGACCCGTCAGCTACACTGAATCCTTACGCAAATGGTTGAGCTATCAATTTCAGGCGGCAGTCTCGAATTGCATGTCCGCGGAGCCGACATACTCTGGGCGCTGAAAAGTTCTCTTGAAATCCCCCTGCGACACATTGCCGGAATTCGGGCCGACCCGACCGTGGCTCGCGGCTGGTGGCACGGCATAAAATTGCCGGGAACCAGCGTTCCCGGGGTGCTGACCGCCGGGACGTTTTATCAGCACGGCAAGCGGGTCTTCTGGGATGTGCGTAATCCCGAGAACACGGTCGTCCTTGAGTTGCGAGACGAACGTTATGATGAACTCATCGTGGAAGTTGCCGACCCACAGTTGACAGTCGAGCAGGTCAAGGCCGCGCTGCCAGCAAGCAGCAAAGTGAAATCATAGAATACAAATATATGGCATGGTTCAAGCGGGAACACGGCGAGCTCGACACGTCGGGCGAGAAGCGTGTAAAAACCGAAGGTCTCTGGGTCAAATGTGACCAATGCCGCCAGATTATTTGGAAGAAGGATCTCGATCAGAACCTAAACGTCTGTCCGAAATGCGACCGCCATTTTCGCATCGACGCGCGCACTCGGCTCACCTACCTGCTCGACGAGGGCAAATACCAGACGGAAGATGGCAACATTGTCTCCACCGATCCGCTGAAATTTACCGACCTGAAACCCTACGCCGAACGTCTGAACCGCGCGCAACGGGATACCGGGCTCAACGATGCGGTCATCAATGCGCGCGGCACGCTCAACGGCAAGCCGGTCATGGTGAGCGCCATGGAGTACTCGTTCATCGGCGGCTCCATGGGGGCGGTCGTAGGCGAGATGATTACTCGTGCCATCGAGAGGGCTACTTCAGAGAAGGTACCGCTGATCGTCGTGTCGGCTTCCGGTGGCGCCCGCATGATGGAGGGTGTCGTCAGTCTCATGCAGCTGGCCAAAATCTCTGCCGCCCTGGCTCGCATGGACGACGCTAAAATTCCCTACATTTCCGTGATGACCGACCCGACCACCGGTGGCGTGACTGCTTCCTTCGCCATGCTGGGCGATCTGAACATTGCCGAACCCGGAGCGCTGATCGGCTTTGCCGGGCCGCGCGTCATCGAGCAGACCATCCGGCAGAAGCTGCCCGAAGGCTTCCAGCGTAGCGAGTTCTTGCTGCAACATGGAATGCTTGACGCGGTGGTGCATCGACGCGATCTGAGGCAGTACATCGGGCGCGCGTTGGAGTTTATGCAGGCGCCCGCGCCTTAGTGCTCACTTCGATTTCGGCTTTTGCAGCAGCAGAACGTTGTGTCCTTCAGGATCGTGCAGCACGGCCCATGCCGCCTCAACCTGCACGAAGCGTTCGCGCCCCATCATCTCTACACAGCTGGCTAAATCCCCGACCTCGAAGAACAGAACGGCTTTGTCCTTGGACGGATAGGACTCCGAGCCTTTGCGCTCCAGGCAAACGAACCCCGAGCCACTGTCGAACTTCGCGAAGTGTCCGCTCTGCTCTTCCGACACTTCGAGGCCCAGTAGCTCGATGTAAAAATGTTTCGCCGCTTCCAGGTGTTCGAAGTACAGCTCAACCCCCACAAAGCTTAGTCCACTCATCAATGTCATCACAAGCCTCTCGAAACGAATCTTAGTCGAGGCGCGTGGGGAACATCCATCGTTACCGGCAAGACTGCCGCCTGCATCGTAAAATCAAAATTATGAAAGCCGTCGTCGTCACTCGTTCTGGTGGACCCGAGGTTCTCGAAGTTCGCGACGTGCCTGATCCGCAGCCCAAAGCGGGCGAGGTGATGGTGCGCGTCGAAGCTGTGGGCATCAACTTTGCCGATACCATGTCAACCCGCGGGGCTTACGGAGGCACTCCACCACCGCCGTTTATTTCGGGGCGCGAGTTCGCCGGGGTGGTCGAGACCACTGGTGATCGCGTGATGGGCTATACGCAATATGGCGCGGCCGCCGAGAAGATTGCCATGAAATCCAAGCTGCTTTGGCCACAGCCCAAGGGCTGGAGTTCGGAGCAGGCGGCTGCCTTCCCGGTGAACTTTCTGACGGCTTATCTGGCCTATTGGAAGGCTGGACTGACGTCTGACGCGCTGGAACCGATCCTGCGGCACGATCAGCAGCAGCGTCGCGTTCTGATTCATGCAGCTGCCGGAGGCGTTGGTACGGCTGCCATCCAAATCGGACAGTTGCTGAGTATAGAAACTTATGGAACGTCTTCGTCCGAAGAAAAACTGGCGCGGGCCCAGAAGCTTGGGTTGGACCACGGCATCAACTACCGCGAGGTGGATTACGAGCAGCGGGTTCAGGAACTGACCAACGGAGAAGGCGTCGACGCCGTCTTCGAAATGCTGGGCGGCGAGCACACCGCTAAAAGCCTGCGCTGCTGCCGGCCGTTTGGGCGAGTCATCATTTATGGCACCGCAACCGGACAGCGCCACCAGTTCGACACTGGCGCCATGATGGCCAAGAGTCTTAGCGCTCATGGACTGTGGCTCAGTATCCTGGCCAAGGACCACGAACTGATAGCTCGCACTTTGCAAGCCATGCAGCCTTGGATTGAACAGGGCAAACTGCATCCCGAGATCGGACATGTGCTGCCGATGGAGCAAGCCGGCGAGGCCCACCGCCTTATGTTGCAGCGCGCCAATTACGGCAAGATCGTGCTGATCGGGTAGCTTTCACGCATTCCTCTCCCGCATACTCCAGCCGGCGGGCGCCGATGGTACGCTGGTGCATGTTCCTCGTGTCGCTAACTGGGTTTGCCGCGGGCACGCTGTGCACGCTGGCATATCTTCCTCAAGCCTTGCACTCTTTCCGCACCAAGTCTGTCCGCGATCTCTCGCTGCTCATGCTGATCAGCCTCAACGTTGGTCTCTTGCTGTGGGTGAGCTACGGCTTCCTGATTCACTCGCTGCCCATCATCTTGCCGAATGCCGTTACTTTCTTCCTCAGCGCGCCTTTGCTGATAATGAAGCTGCGCTACCGGGAGAGCGTCAACGACACCGAGACCGGCGGGCGTTAGAGCGGGTCCAGTCTGGCGACGGTCGCAGCACAATTGTTCGCCCACCAATTCGCTGGAGTGCCCACCACCCAGACCAATTTGCCTCGGAGAGGCATCCCACAACCCTAACCCTGACACGCCACGCCGAACGATCCGGAACGCATCGCTATGGTGATTCGCGGCGCTACCGCCAACACAATTCGGTTGCTCCGGTTTTCCGATTGCTTGCGAACTGGGCTATTCGTACGCTAAAGCGTCAATAGGATCTTTCTGCGCGGCCTTCATCGCGGGATAGAACGCACCCAGCAGCGAGCCGACGAGCGCGATAATCGCGGCCTTTACCAGCCAACCATAAGTTATGAGCACAGGCAGGGTCTGGAACCTGGCGCGCAGGCCCACCCTCGCTGCGTAGCTGATGGCGATACCGAGGATGACGCCACCAATCGCTATCAGCAGTGTTTCCCGCAGCACGACGTTCACGATGTAGAGCTTGCCGGCGCCCAGCGACTTGAGGATACCAATCTCACGCGTGCGTTCCATCACCGCGGCGTACATGGCCTGAAAGATGACGATGAAGCCGATGATCATGGCGATGCCAATGACGACATCGATCACGGTGGTGAGGCCGGGAATGCTGGCCGACGTCATGAGGGTGAGATATTCCTTCAGCGAGTGCACCCCGTACTGCTGCATGCCGGGAATGCTCTTGATCATGTGGACAACTTCGTCGGCGTTATTGGGATTATCGAGCTTGACGTAGAAGATGGACGCCTTGCCCACCGCACCAATCAGGTCCTGCAGGGTGGCCATGGGGACGTACTTGCGCGCGCCCTTGCCATGCTCGACGATACCGCAGATGCGGAACTGATGATTGAGTGCCTCGACCGTGTCGCCCACCTTGCGGTGTTTAGACCCAGCCTCCAGATCATCGATGATCATGTCGTATGGCTGCTCGAAGGGACCGCCGGAAAGGTAATGGAAACCCCCGCTCACAGCGTCGAACGATGGCAGATCGATGCCGTCCAGGACCTCCACAGCACCCGCCGTCGTGATTTGAGTTACGACGGGAGTCACGGCGACGACATGGGGCAGCTTGCGCAGCTTGTCGCTGACTTTCACCGAGACAGGTGCGCCGCTGACACCCATCAGCAACGACGAACCGGGCGGTTGGACCATAATGTCGGCGCCGATACCCGCCTGCCGATTCTTGCTGTCGTTCAGCATGCCGAGCATGATGCCAACGATCAGGAGTATGAGCGTGACCTCAACCGCCACCGCGACCACGCTGATGATGGTGCGAAACGGTCGGTGTACCAGATTGGCAAGGATCATCCGGTTCATGGGCAAAAACTCGATTGTATAGGATGCGGAGGGCGCCGATGATGGCGAGTCAAAGAATAGGAAGATGTTAGCGGGAATAGGGGTCCTTCGACTGCGCATTCGCGAAAGCACGCGAATGCTCCGCTCAGGATGACAGCCGATCTTATCGGAGATTGTGGCGAGGAGCGAAAAGCGAGAATGGCAAACAGCGAAGGCTTCTACTGTCCTCCGCCGGTGATAGACAGCAAACTCAAATCCGGGATTCGCTGGAAAGAGTTCGTTAATCTTGCGCAAACGCTCAGCCAGTGCGTTGGGAGCCAGCAGAGGATAGTCGCGCTCCCGCAAGTCCTGGTAATCCACGTCGAGATACAGCGAGAGCATGTAGATCGCGATGGCATCGGCGAAAGCCAGCCAGCAAGTATTCGTGCTTGGCTTTCTCGGCCTCAGGTCCTCCAGTGGTTGCCACCTTGCGCAACTCATAGGCGTCGAGCGAGGTCTCGCCACGGGCTTTCTCATCCACCTGCTTCCACACCAGGTCGGCGAACTCCTGCGAGACGCCGACGCGCTCCACGAAGTTGTGTCCCACGTTGATGAAGAACTCGAAGGCGATGGCGAAACTGTCTTCCATCAGGCGCGTCGAAATGAAAACGCATTGCGAATCGCCCAGCGTCTGGTCGCGATGGCAAACCGCGCTGTCGGACAGTTGCACGTCATAGCGGTCGGCGATCATGGTGTCGTCGCCCATGTTCAGCGTGAGGGGAACGAAGTAGTAGGCCTTGCGATTGAGCGCTGCGGCAATGGTGCGGGGCACGGCGTTGACCATGCGCTCCAGGTCGGCGACGGCCGTCGTGATCTCTCCCATGACCGAGTAGCAGATGCCGTTGGCCGCCTGCGATACCGGCGCCATGCGCACGACTTCCGCGGGAGTTCGGGTTACGGCCTGAGAAGTCGAGGACATGAACGTTTGATTGTAACGCAAGCACATTCTGCCGATCGCTTTGCCCGGCTGCTACCGCAATCTCGCAGCCATAAATCAACCTTGATCTGACAACAAAGTCCTAGGTTTGCCCACGACAGGTGAATCTGTTCACATAGCAGAGACAAATGGGAGCCGATACCCTCTTGCCCTTCCTTCACTTTACAAACTTCCAATTTCCTGAAACTACTACAACATAATTAGGTAAGCCAGACCGAGATATGGAAGAGGAAGCGGCAAAGTGTCGCGTACTGTAAGGCACGCCAGAATAGACAATCCTTTTGCATTTTGCTGACGGTTCAATGACACATGGGACTCTCGACGGCCGTAGCCTGAGTTACGTCGGCGAGAGCAACCTCCCTGAGTGGCTCGCCGCACAACGAAGATCAATTTTGATGGGAGTGTGCAGTATGGCAGTAGAAGATCTGTTCGCAACTTTGATGTCTCCCCAAGTGTCGGGAGAAGACGTTGATTCTCAACCCAAATCCGCTGTCCAACGGCGCTCGTTCCTCAAGGGCATGGGCGTGGCGGGCGTAGCACTTTCCGCCGGGGCGCTTTTGCCGACTGCCCTCGGTGCTGAAGAGAAGAGTGGCAGCCTAACCAAAGGCGACGCCGCGATCCTGCGGTTTCTGGCTGCGGCCGAAATCATCGAGTCCGACTTGTGGCTGCAGTACCAGGAACTTCGGCGGCGTGCAGGACGACGAAGTTTCCAAGCTCGCCAGCCAGCTGATTCCCGGCTATCCCTCGCAACCCACGGGAGGAAACCCGCTGTACATGCAGGACCTGTTACCGCTCGACAGCGACATGTCACAGTACATCCATGACAACACTGAAGACGAATTGACTCACGAGGTCTTTATCAACAAGTACCTGGAGTCGAAGGGCGCGGATACGGTCAATCTGGACCAGTTCCGCACCTTGCCCAGCAGCAAAGCCACGGGCGCCAACCAATTCGGCCGGATCACCAACCTGACGCAGCTCACCGTGGACACCAGCTGGTGGACCCGCTACCGCAGCCGCACCGGCAACCCCGACTTCGGAGACACATTCCCGCAGGCGATTCCAACGCTGGCGGTCGGGCAGCATACGGCCATTCCCCGGACCGACAACGACGCCAATTTTTCCGACTTCTTTCAGGCGATCGTCAACACCGCGGGCTTCCACTTTGCCTTCATCGAGCAAGGTGGAACCAGCCTGTATCCCATGCTGGCACAACGGGTGACCAGTGCAGAGGTCCTGCGGATCCTGCTTTCGATTGGCGGGACCGAGATCGCGCACTTTCAGACTTGGCAAGACAAAGCCGGCAATGCGCCGCCATTGACGGACGTGGTAGATCCGGTCACGGGCGTGAAGGTGACCTTCCCGGATCTAAATTCCCCTCCGTTCGGCGGAGAGGACTTCCAGACGAACCTGATCATGCCCGAACCTACTGTGTTTCTCAGCTAAGAAATTCCCAGCAGTTTCGATCATTCGGCCGACCGCGACCAAGGGAGCGGCCATGGGAGCGTCAAAGCTCTCACGGCGGACGGACTCTTCATCGGCCAGTCGCAAGCCTTCTTTCAGTTTCTCCGTGATCTGGCGGAAGACGCGGATGAAGCCCAGCGCGAATCCTAAGGACGTGGAGTTGCGAACTTGCTTCTCCAGTCCTAACGTAAGGGCGCTGCGCCTGCAACCACAGCGCAGCGCCTGACTTATTTCAAACACCAAAACCTTTGGAAGGATTCGAAACGAGGCGCACCAATGTTTGAAGGAATTTTTCAACCCATGCATCTGCTCGTAATTCTGGGAATTGCCCTGCTCGTGTTCGGGCCCAGGAAGCTCCCAGAGCTGGGCAAAGGAATCGGAGAAGGCATCCGCGGTTTCAAGTCGGCCATCAACGGCCACGAAACGCCGCCGGACAAAACTGCGAGCAGGCGAGACCCAGAGCTGCGCTGTCTGTAAATCATACGGCCAACAGCCCAGGACGGCAAAGATTTGAGCCGCAGCGGATAGGCTGTCACACCGACAGTGACCACCCTCTAACAGTGGAGGCATCAATGGCGGGTTTTGGCAGCGAGATGCTGCTCTTCTGCGGCTCTCGGATTCGTAGTCCTGGGTCCGAAGCGCATGAACACGATTCTGCAACATATTGCTCGAGCTAAAGCGGAGCTCGACAAAGCACGACAAGAGATCAAGTCCCAGCTCACCACCGATCTCGACGGCGAAGCCCGATCCGAGGACAAGCAGCGCTGAGCAACTCCGTCCTTCTCAACGTCTTCGCCCAGGCCGATGTGGTAGCCCGACGCCTCCGCTGTGCTGGCGGCCATGATGCTACCCTAAGAGCAGATGCCCCGCGACGTCTCCGACCCACAACGCACCGCGATTTCGGTCGTCTTCACTTCCACCGTTCGGGTGCTGTTTACCACGCTGCTGTTCACCGCCGCCGGCATGGGCGCGGGTCTGTTTTGCGGTATCGTCGGCACTGTGATTTATGGCATCATAAGAGGTGCACAGATTGATATGAGCAACGCGTACAAGCACGTGGCCATTCCCGCGGCCATCGTCATCGGCTCAGCCGCCTTCGTTGGCGCGCTGGTGCTGGAAGTGCGCGCTCACCGCCAACGAACATCCCTGTAAGCCTCGCGCGATTGCCCTGCCCTCTGCGCTCCGATAAACTCAAAAGTTTGCTACCCGCAGCGTGAAAGCTGCATACAGGTGTCATCATCATGGCCGAAAATATTCATGTAAAACTACCCGACGGCAGCGTCAAAGACGTGCCACGCGGGACCTCCGCACTCGATATTGCCAAGGGCATCAGTCCGCGTTTGGCGGATGCCGCGCTTGCCGCGCAGATCAAGCCTTTGTCGCCAAATGGCAGCGGTGGCAACGGACACAAGCCAGCCGACGCAGCCGCCGCGTCTCCGGCAGCCGAGCCTGCAAAGAACAACGCGCAACTCATCGACCTGACGCGACCGCTGGAGCAGGATGTCGAGCTGCGCCTGCTTACCGACCGCGATCCCGAAGCGCTGGAAGTTTATCGTCACTCCTCCGCGCACCTGATGGCGGCGGCAGTGCTGGAACTATTTCCGGAAACCAAACTTGGTCACGGCCCGGCGACCGAGAGCGGATTCTTCTACGACTTCTATCGCGAGAAGCCGTTCACGCCCGAGGACCTCGAAGCCATCGAGAAGAAGATGCAGGAGCTGGTGAAGCAGGACCTGCCGTACGCGCGCGAGTTTCTGCCGCGCCAGCGAGGGCCTGGAGCGCTTCAAGTCGGAAGGCGACTTCATGAAGTGCCACTTCATCGAGCAATTCACCGCGCCCGACGAGAAAATCTCCATCTACAAGACCGGCAAATTCACCGACTTCTGCCGCGGACCGCACATCCCGTCCACCGGGCGCATCAAGGCGTTCAAGCTGCTCAACATCGCGGGCGCGTACTGGCTGGGCGACGAGAAGAATCCGCAACTGCAACGCATCTACGGCACGTCGTTCTTCAGCAAGAAGGACCTCGACGAGTACCTGCACAAGATGGAGGAGGCGAAGAAGCGCGACCATCGCGTGCTGGGCAAGCAGCTTGACCTGTTTTCCATCCAGGAGCTGGCGGGGCCGGGGCTGATCTTCTGGCATCCCAAGGGCGGCCTCATCCGCAAGGAGATGGAAGACTGGATGCGCGAAGAGTACCTCAAGCGCGGCTACTCGCTGGTGAACACCCCGCACGTGGCGCGCGTCGACCTGTGGAAGACCAGCGGCCACGAAGGCTACTACGCGCAGAACATGTTCACGCCGATGGAACTGGACGATGCCGACTATCGCATGAAGCCGATGAATTGTCCGTTCCACATTCTGATCTATCGCGACAGCCTGAAGTCGTATCGCGATCTGCCGGTGCGGCTGGGCGAGATGGGCACCGTCTATCGCTACGAGCGCTCGGGCGTGATGCACGGCCTGCTGCGCGTTCGCGGCTTCACCCAGGACGACGCGCACATCTTCTGCACGCCCGAGCAGATTGAAGACGAGGTCAACGGTTGTATGGACTTCGCGCTGGCGGTGCTGAAGGTCTACGGCTTCGACCAGTATCAGGTCGAGCTTTCGACCTGGGACCCCAACGACCGCAAGACCTTCATCGGCAGCGACGAGCAGTGGCAGTCGTCTGAGGCTTCGCTGAAGAACGTGCTGGAGCGCCGCGGCATTCCCTACAAGCTGATTCCCGGCGAAGCCGCGTTTTACGGCCCCAAGATCGATATCAAGTTAGTCGATGCGATCGGCCGCCTGTGGCAGCTCTGCACGATACAGTTCGACTGGAACCTGCCGCAGCGCTTCGACCTGGAGTACGTCGGCGAAGACGGCAAGCGCCATCAGCCGCTGATGGTGCACCGCGCGCTCTACGGCTCAATCGAGCGCTTCTTCGGCGTGCTCATCGAGCACTATGCCGGCGCGTTCCCGGTATGGCTCTCGCCCACGCAGGTGGTCGTGATTCCCATCGGCGAGAAGCACCACGGCTACGCGAATGAAGTCGGCGAGAAGCTGAAGGCCGCCGGCGTTCGCGTGCACGTCGACGCGCGCAACGAAAAGATGAACGCCAAAATCCGCGAGCATGCCATGCAGAAGGTGCCATTCCAACTCGTCGTCGGCGACAAGGAGATGGAGGCCGGCGAGGTCAACGTGCGCGTCCGTGGGCAAGAGAAGGCCGAAGGGTCGGTCAAGGCGGAGGCGTTCGTGGAGCGGGTGAAGGGGCTGATTGACAGCAAGGCGGCAACACTGTAGTTCAATCGCAATGCTCCGTGCGGTTCGTGCCAGTCATGCGACAGCAGCAATTGTGAATCGCACGGATTTTCTTGCTTATTCGAGCCGGGCCTCCCAATGAGACACCGGTGCTTCCGATGCCAAGGATAAAGATTAGCCCGTCGCAGTATTGGTATTACGGCCTCCTCCTGCTGGTGATTCTGTTCTTTGCTCTCCTCCGCTTCCAGTTACGGGAGATCCCCCTGGAACGGGACGAAGGGGAATACGCCTACGCAGGGCAGTTGCTTTTGCAGGGTATAGCTCCTTACCAGCTTGTTTACAGCATGAAATTGCCCGGCACCTTCGCCGCCTATGCGGCCATCCTCGCGGTCTTCGGGCAAACTCCCAGCGGGATCCATCTTGGGTTGCTCTTCGTCAATGCCGCGACCACATTCCTGGTTTTTCTTTTGGCCCGGCGTCTGTTCGGCCCATTGGCCGGATTGGTCGCGGCTGCGAGCTACGCTCTGCTATCCACCAGCCCATCTGTGGTGGGTTTCGCCGGGCATGCTACGCACTTTGTCGTCCTGGCGGCGCTGGGCGGTATTTTGCTCCTGCTCAGCGCAATCGATACCAACCGCACCTGGCTTTTCCTTTGCAGCGGTCTGCTGTTGGGGCTGGCCTTCCTGATGAAGCAGCCGGGGATAATGTTTGTCGTTTTCGGCGGACTCTTTCTGGTGAAGAGCGAGTATCGCGATGGGCGACTTGATTGGCGAAGCTTGGCGCCGAAGGGCGGAGCCTTTGCGCTCGGCGCGCTGCTGCCATTCGCGGTAACTTGCCTGGCGCTGTTCGCGGCGGGAGCGTTCCACAAGTTTTGGTTCTGGACGTTCGAGTATTCGCGAGTGTACGGATCAATCATAGGGATCAGAGAGGGTGCTTATAACTTCCGTGTGAGCGGCGGCCAAGCAGTTAAACCCGCCTTCTGGATTTGGGTCATCGCGGGCGCGGGTTTCACCGCGCTGCTGTGGAACCGCAAAGCCCGCGCGCACGCGTGGTTTCTTGCAGGATTGCTTTTCTTTTCCAGCCTGGCGGTGTGCCCGGCACTCTTTTTCCGCAGGCACTACTTTATCCTGATGCTTCCCGTAATAGCGCTGCTGGCGGGCGTGGCGGTGGAATCCGCGAGGCAGAGCATCCTTGAGTGCCGGCACAAAGCATTGGCATTCCTCCCCGTGGCCCTCTTTCTGGTTGCCTTTGCATACTGCATATTCGTGCAGCGAGAGTATTTCTTTGAGATGGACCCACTAACGGCATGCCGGGCGGTGTACGGCACGAATCCGTTTCCGGAAGCGGTAGAGGTGGGAAACTATCTCGAGACGCACTCCTCTCCAGGGGCTCGAATCGCGGTCCTGGGTTCGGAGCCGGAGATCTATTTTTATGCGAAGCGTCAATCGGTCACGGGTTACATCTATACCTACAGCCTGATGGAACCACAGAGGTTCGCCTTGGCGATGCAGAAGGAAATGATCGCCGACATCGAGTCCGGACGGCCTGAGTTTGTGGTGTACGTCAATGTGCCGGCTTCATTCGGCAGGGTTCGGACCTCGGATACAACGATCTTTTCCTGGGCTGATTCGTACTTGCGCACACACTACGAAAAGATTGGAGCGATAGACATGAATGAGCCCACGAAGTACATTTGGGGCCAGGCTGCCACGATTTATCAGCCAAGGTCGCTATCGTTCATCAATGTGTTCAGAAGAAAAGACAATACAGATTGATGCTGCCATGGGCTCTCCGGGGATATCGGAGCCTGGTCGGACGCTGCAGCATCTCGTCGCAGCGCTGCGGCGCCACCCTTCGAATATTTGGCGGAAGCGTGTGCGAGTCGAATCCGCGTACAAACGTAAACACAACAACTTACAGCGCAGCAGATGGCACGTAATACCGCGTTTTCGATCTAACGCAGTGCGAACGGCACGGGCACGGCACGGAATGGCCGAACGCACATGCTCTCCGAAGCGTGTGCAATCCGGCGAAAAACGGCACGGCACGGACGCACCGCATTCAAGAAGCGTGTAGTGCGAACGGCACGGGAGCGGCACGGACACACACGCTCGGCACGCACGCACACGCTCTCAGCAAGGGGTGTAGTGGGAACGGCACAGGAACGGCATCTTCTCTTCGCCTGGCAGCCTATAAGTTGGCACGATCCAGAACGGGCGCTATCCCAAATCGGGACGCACCTCACGCGCGCGGGCAGTTTCACTCAAACATATACGTTAACATCGTGGTGCACCGGGTGTATTCTGAACTTTGATCTGGCGAGAGCCAGCGCGAGCCTAAGAAAGCTCCTTCCCCGCGCAGAGGGACGCAGGACACGAAAGAGTTAGTGTGTCCGGCACAAAATATCCGGAGCTAATCTCCGGCGCGGGCCTAATCAAGCTCGATTCGCGCGCAGACGGACGTTGTACCTGACGAAATAGGTACGCCCAAAATCAGTCGAAGGGATCGGCGGCAAAATGCCGCCGTTTTTTGTTGCCCGAAGGAGGAATGATGGCTGCTGCAATTGCGCGTTTGTTACTCACGTGCCGCGAGGCGTCGGCTTTGACCGGATTGTCCGAGTCGTTCTTTCGCAAGAAAACCTGGCGTTCCGAGATTGAGACTGTTCGGATCGGAAGAGCGGTGCGCATTCCTGCATCGGCGCTAGAAGCTTGGATCGCCTCCAGCACTGTTCCCGCGCGGGAGCAAAGGTAACGACATGCCCGGATTCACGAAGTTGCACAACACAATCCTTGACTCGTCTGTGTGGGAAGAGGACTACGCCACGAGAATTGTTTGGATCACGCTCTTAGCCAAGACTGATCGGGACGGAATCGTAGAAGCCTCAATTCCTGGGCTCGCTCGTGCTGCGCGCGTCAGCATCGAGGAGGTGCAGGCGGCATTGGATCGGTTTATGAAGCCGGACCCCTGGTCCCGGACGCCAGACGACGAAGGACGCCGGATAGAAGCAATCCCCGACGGCGGCTGGAGACTGCTGAATTACGAGAAGTATCGGGATAAGTTATCGCCAGAGGACCGGCGCGAGCGCGAGAGGGTCCGAAAGCAACGCCAGCGTGATCGGAAAAGAATGATGTCCCGCGAAAGTGGGACAAAACGGGACAGTCACGGTTTGTCCCGCATGTCACGACATGCAGAGGCAGAGCCAGAAGCAGGGGGAAAAGACGCGTCCCCCGTTCTCGCCGGTGAATGTCTGAAAGACTTGGAACCCTTTGCTAAGGACTTGCTGCTAAGACTCAATCAGATTAGTAACGCGTCACTGCTCAATCAGACCTGCCAGGCTATCGCCATTCTCATGCGGGTTCACGGCGTTAGTCCCAAAGAAGCGACGGAAAGGCTTTACGCCGACCGGCAAAGCCATTCCTATGTGGCGTTTAACTTCTGGCTTTCAGATGGTACGTGGAAGAGCGCCAAATGACCACAGCCGAACTTGCTGCGAACGGGTACAGATTCCGTAGCCAAGGCGTTTGTACAACGCGCGGCTGCAAAGCCAAGATCGCCTGGTACCGAACTCCTGCCGGGAGGCTTATCCCACTCGACGTTGACACGCTGAAGCCGCACGTCATTCGTTGCGCGAATCAAGCCTGGCGAACTCGTCGCAGGGAAAGCAGAGCCGAACCATAACCGCAGAGAGCGCCGCCCTAACCGCTTAATAGGCAAGGGCAATCCCACTATGACGGGGGGGCGGGTCAATTCCTTGGCACCTTTTCCGGTAGACCGCACGCCCACACGCGCACGTGTGCCCGCGAAATTAAGGGGTGGGGGGTAGCGTAGGGCGGGGATCGGGTCAAGAGGGTTCCGCAACACGATGGCTGACAGGTCGAGCTGAGTTCGGCTTAGATCGGGCGCAAAGTCCGGAGCGGCTCGGCGAAGTTGCGCGGGCGTCCCATAACCCGCGAACAAATACGTTGACACGATACCTGATTCGAGCATTGTGAGTTTTGGAAGCTCCGTGATTCGCTGCAGGCGACGTGACGGGGCAAGCGATGCAACGGCATGGTGGACATCGCCGCAGGCGTCCAGGGAGCGGGGCTGAAAAACTCCGCGACGCAAAAAGGCCGGTCATTCGCGGAGCGACGTGATCGGCTGGGGCTGTGCAGTGTGGCCGGGGAGGCCACGCGGGCACGCAAACAGCCCGCCTCGATGATTCTAAATCTCGGGGCCAATGAGGAATCTTACAGTGCAAATTTAAGCAAAGTACGCGATGCGAAACTTGCCTCGATGCGACTGCTGGTGGCAACCGCCTCGGCTGAGGATCGTCAACTCACAGCCAAAGAGAATAACGACTTCGATGCTCTCGACCGCGAAGTCGCGGCCATCGATGTAAAGCTCGGCAAGGATGACGGGGTCGAGGCGTTCCGTTCCAAGATGAACGCGACCACGCAACCTCCGATGCCGGACATCAACGCTCACCTTGCCCCCTCGGAAAAAACAGGCGAGGTCTGGACGGACCACGAAGGCCGCAAGGTGTCCGTTCTCGCTAAAGGCGATTCGCTCGCTGCCGCAATGCGCAGACGTGGCGAACGGCCTTCGCCCTACAACCTCGGACACATCGTCCAACACCTTGCCGGCGTCCCACTGCCGAGCGACCTCCGCATGGCGATGGGCGAAGGCTCAAGCGGTGACGGCGGCTATCTTGTGAATCCGGCCTTGTCCGCTGAAGTTATCGACCTGGTTCGCGCAAAAAGTCGCGTGTTCGAGGCGGGCGCGCGCACTATTGAGATGCCGCAAGCCACGCTCTACATGGCGAGACTCACCCAAGACTGCCAAACCACATGGCATGGTGAGGGAGTGTCGGACCTGCTGGTTAATGGAGCGAAGTTTGATCGTGTAACGTTTCTTGCTAAGACGCTGGGCAGCGTGATCCTCCTCTCCAAAGAACTTGTCCAGGACGCGCCTAACGTTGGAGAGGTAGTCACGCAATCCTTGGCAAAGGCGTTCGCTCTGGAAGTTGACCGGGCAGCACTCCTGGGCGATGGAAGTTCCAATTCGCCTACCGGACTGGCGCACATTTCCGGAGTCGGTAGTACGGCCGGGGCTGCGCTAACTGACTACTCCGAATTTGTCGCGTCGATCGGTCGCATGATGGCGAATTCGACCTTCCCGACGGCGTTCATCACAAGTCCCCAGGTTCGCATCAAGGCGGAAGGGCTACAGGACACGCTCCATCAGCCCCTGCGGAAGCCCGACATCATGACCAACGTGCCGATTCTCGACACTGCGAAGGTGCCCTACACTGGCTCCCCCAACACGTCATCCGTCTATGCGGGCGATTGGACCCAAATGATGATCGGCGTCCGGGCGCAATTCGAACTGAAGACGCTTAAAGAGCGCTTCGTGGAATACGGGCAGATCGGTCTTGCTGCCTGGTTCCGCTGCGACGTGCAAATCGCCCACACTGCTGGGTTCGACATCATCACGGGCGTCAGCTAAAACACTTCCGGCGGGGCGCGTTTTTTGAATGCGACCCGCCAATCAAGTGGACTAGAAGTGGTTCGAATGAAAGGGAAGCCTCCCCAAAACTGCTTCCCTTTCATTCAGCGACGGCGTCCTTCACCTTTCACCGCCGCCGCAAACCAGAGGGTTGGAGTCCGCCGCTCCAACCCTCACTAAGTGGCCGAGATTTCGTCTTGCCACAGCTAACAACATCAATTCGGAGTTTATTCACTACCCCCATCGCCGGTAAACTGGGTACCAGAAACACCCCAGAAGCCTCACGATGGATGAAAAAGCAGATATACAGTGCCCGTCTGAGTTGCTGTCGGCGGACAAGCCTATTGAAACTCGCGAGGAGGATGTTCTTGGTCGGCGCGGCTTCGCCGAAGCTCTCGCCAATGCAATTCGTGGTTGGTCTGGCCGCGAAAGCCTGGTTCTTGCCCTATACGGTGACTGGGGCAGTGGCAAGTCATCCATCAAGAACATGGTCCTCGATTCCCTTCATTCGCATTCGGATTCTCCAAAAGTCCTCACTATCGACTTCAATCCTTGGCAGCTAGCAAATCGGCCGACATTAAGTGAACCATTCTTCGATGAAGTCGGTCTCGCGCTCGGGAAAGGGGACTTGGGTTCTCACCGGGTGCGGCGATCTGTTCTCGCGCGATATAGGCGCTGGGCTCACCGGTTACAAGGCGGCCGGGACTTATTTCGCGCTTTCCGAATCTTGCTTGCCGCGATCCTAGTCGTCTCCGGGGCTGCCGCGCTCGGGGCCGCGTGGATTCCCTCCCGAGCGGTCACCGTTCTTCTCGGATGCCTGCTGCTCTTAGTGGGAGCGCTTTCGCTCATCTCCAAGTTCGTCACTGCAGCAATCAAGCTGCTAGAGGCTGGGGTAGATGTTGGGAGCAAAGAGCCTCGGCGAGATAAAAGAAGAACTCGCACGCGATCTCAGGAAATTAAGGTCGCCCATACTTGTAGTTCTCGACGACTTGGACCGTTTAACTCCGCAGGAGATGCTGGAACTCTTTCAACTCATCAAAGCTAACGCCGATTTTCCAAATCTCGTTTACTTGATTCTGTGCGACCGCAATATCGTCGAAAGTAATATCACGAAAGCTCTGAACGTGCCGGGCCGCGATTACCTGGAAAAAATTGTGCAGGTGGCTTTCGATGTACCGATGATCGACATCGCGCGGGTCCATAAGGTGCTCTTCCAGCGACTCGGTTCATTGCTCGTTGACGAAGGTGCCTTGACGAAGTTTTCGAAGAAGCGCTGGGGCAACGTGTTCTTATCGGGTCTCAGTTCCTACTTTATGACATTGCGGGATGTCAACCGATTAGTGTCTAGTCTGGCGTTTCACTTCTCATCCTTCTCTGCTGGCAGTGTATTCGAGGTGAATCCCATCGATTTGATTGTGCTCGAAACCATCCGACTGTTTGAGCCGGACGTTTACAGAGGCTTGCAGTCGAACAAAGAAATACTTACAACTGGCCGACCAGAAGGACGGCGGCGTCTCACCGCTGAGAAGGCAGTCCAGTCGATCGTAGAAATTGTTTCCTTGGATCGCAGGGAGCAGCTAACAGAACTGATAAAACATCTATTTCCCACGGTGGAATGGGCGTTGGGTGGCTCGCAGTATGCTTCCGATTATGGCGAGGAGTGGTATCGGGATCTTCGTGTTTGTTCAAAGAAGATGTTTGATCGGTACTTCCGATTGGCGGTTTCGGAGGAGGAACTCTCTCAATCGTCGGTGCAAAAGCTGGTGCGCGCTTTTAGGGATCGAGAGAGCCTTCGATCCGAACTTGAGGCCCTGGATTCTAGCGGGCTGTTAAAGGCCGCTCTAGAAGAGCTCGCGATGTATGAAGATAAACTCGAACCTGGACAAGTGGAAGGCTTTGTCACCGCGATCTTTGACGTGGCGGACCTCTTGTCCGATGAAAATCGAGTCATGTTCGAGGTGCCTCCGTCTTGGAGAGTCGCGTTTCTCGTCCGCAGAGCAGCCAATAAACTGAGCGACACGGATACTCGTGCGGATGCTCTCGTCAAAGCCATCCACGCGACCGCAGGCTTGTTCGTTGCCGTCCACTTCGTTGCGCTGTTCGGTACTCCGCTCACGGATAGCACCGAAGAAGCCCTGCTTCCCGAAGCGGAGCTTACAAGACTTCGCGAAGCAGCCCTGCTGAAGATACGGGGCGCCGCTGCTTCCGGCACATTAGCCGAGCATCCGAAGCTGGCGCTCTTACTCAGCTTATGGCGCGAATGGGGCAGCGATGAAGATGTCTGGGCGTATATCGGGGACCTCACGTCGACGCCACAAGGCACATTGCGGTTATTGAAGTCTCTACTAGTCCGCTCCCATCGGCAGCAGCTTGGTGATTATGTGAGCACGGAACGTTACTACATGCGACGGATTGACGTCGAAAGACTGATTTCAATGGACGCGCTGGACACCAAACTTCAGGCAGTGCCGACAGAGAATCTGAGCGAAGAGGATCAGCGAGCGGTGCGCGCGTTCCAGAAAGCAATGGAAGGGAGAAGTGCAGGGAGACCTGACGACGATCCGTTCGCATTGGATTAAGGGGTTCACAAGGGGATGGATCATACCGAATAAACGGTTGCTCGCAAACTCATCCTGATCAGCTCTGGCGAAGCGCGGGGATCGCAATTGCCGCCGTGTCGATCCGGAAAGGCTCCACGGTCGGCATCCGGCCCAAATCAAATCCGAGCGCAATCCACTGCGGATACTCAAACGTCGTCGCAAAAATCAAAGACGCAACCGACGCCAAGAAGTCCGCGACTTTCGGTCTGAGAATCTCCATGACATCTTCGTCTCTCAGCCTTCCGCTCACACGTGATGCAGTCAGCGCTGCCGAGTTCTCGGCGGCGCGTGCCGTTGGGTGTGAAAGGCCCGAGAATATGCCCCAGCGCTTAGCAAATTCAGGTGCGCTCGCGCCGAGCTTCACAACAAATTCCTCGCACACTTTGTGCTTGGGCTTCCATCCGTCCTTCCCGGCAAACCAAGCTTGAACCTGTTTTCGGGTCCCGTCGTTATCGAAACGAAAGGTAGTAAGCAAGTCTCTGGACTCCAAGAAGGATCGTGCGAGCACGTCATAGCCATCTAAAGTGGCGGGCCGGAGCAACAGCGACATTGAGCAGAGCAGCGAAACGGAACGAATGGCAAGAAAAGAACAAGCCGTGGCCTGCGAGTGCTTGTTAGCGCGCATGTGCCCATCGGCTACCCTGACAAACTCTGAAACCATCTCGTCGAGCACGGTCGGGGCTGCGACTAAAAGTTCCTCAAGATTCTGGAACATACCACTCTCACCTTGCTTTTCCACTAGCCCTTGGGTGGCCGACGTGGGTGACTCTTTTCCCACTCAATCCTTTCTGCCGCGAGCTTTTCCTCTTCACGTTTCTGTTTGCGCAAGGCACGCGCAATCGAGGCATCGGCTTGGCGCTATCTTCGTGCTGCCACACTTACCGCACACTTCCACGTCGCCCCTGAAAGCGTTGTAGCCAAACCATTGGCAGTCGTCGCAGAAATACTGATTGCGCGGAGGCATCTATTTCACGCTGGCCAGGGCATCCTTCGCCGCAAAAAACTCGTCCACGAGCCTCACGTATTCCGGTCCGGTCAGCGGATTGTTCCGGTTGTCCATGTAATCCTGCAAAGCGGCGAATGCTCGCCGCACCTGTTCTTCGAGCTCGGGTTTTGTCTGCTCGTGCATTGCATCTCCTTACGTTTGCCAGTGTACCGGATTCTGCGGGAACGACTAAGAACAGCCGCTGTGCTCTCAGCGGATCGCGCGAACTGCAACACCCGAAGAAGACCATAGTGAGCACTCAGATACTAGCCGTTGAACCCTGATCGACGCGCACGAGGCGGCGCGCGAATTTCTCCGCCTGCACCCCATTACCGTGCGCCAGATGGCGGGACGCGGTGATATTCCGGGGCTGAGGATCGGCAAAGTCTGGCGCTTCAGGGCACGTCGCGGTTATGGCCCGCTGCTGTCGCCGTCCATCATCTCGCGCTGCTGCTCTCGGATTGCGGCTCTACCTGATCGTAGACACCGTTGTGGTGGCCGCCACGTGCCTTCTGGTGTGGCGCTACCGCCGGGGTGATGCTAGATGACGGCAAGAAGCGCTCCGATGCCCTAACACCCCCACACGTGCCCTTTTGTGTGGCGCGTGTATCTGCGAAAGCGCGCCAATGCTCTCCCAAAAAAGAAACACTGTCACCTTGCGAGTGCTGCTGGCGAACCGTTGCCTCGCATCACAGGCCGCCTCATGCGCTTCAGGCGCGTCGCAGTCGATGGCCCGCTGCTGTCGCCGTCTCTCATCTCTGCGGTTGCCGCTGGCGAACCGTTGCCCGCGTCACGGGCGCTCCGGCGCCGTGCTAAACAGCCGGTGCTCCTCGGCCAAGGAAGGAAACGAACATGGAAAGCCAATGGCTCACCGCAACCGAGGCATCCCGCTACCTGAAAGTCAAACCCCGCACTGTTCTTAAATGGGCAAAGGAAGGCCGCATCCCCGGCCATCCGCTCTCCGGCTCACAGCGCATCACTTGGCGATTTCTCAAGGCCGAATTGGATGCTATGCTGACGCTGCCATCTGCTGCCGAGCAAGGGAGGGTTCAATGCGCAGCAGAGTAAGAACAGGAAGTGTAGTTCAAGACAAGAGGGACAGGGTTTGGCGTTTCTATTGGTGGGATAACGGCAAGCGCCGGGCAAGAGCGCTAGGACAGTTTCCAGCAAGACGGCAGCTATCCAGGCTGCCGACAAAGTACGGGATGAGCTACGGAAGGCGCGGATCACGCAAGACGCTCCGACAGTGCCAACCGTGGCACAACTGATTGAGGGCTACCGAGCAGAGAAGATGCCCAAGCGTTACAGCACGAGACGGTCATACGATGTTTGGCTAAGACTGTACGTGCAGCCGCGCTGGGGCGATTTGCAGATCACAGAACTACAGGCCCGTCCGGTAGAGCTGTGGCTGTTGTCGCTCACTCTCACGCCCCGCAGTAGATCATCCATCCGATTCTTAATCGGGCTGCTGTGGGACTTCGCTATGTGGCGGGGAGATGTTCCCACGGCTCGCAATCCCATGAGCCTTGTCACGATTCCAGGCGCGTCCAAGCGCACGCGGAAGCCCCGCAGTCTCACTGTAGAGGAATTCCGCAAGCTGCTTGAGCACATGGAAGAGCCTTTCCGCACGATGGCCTTAGCTTGCGTGTGCTTCGGGTTGCGAATATCGGAAGCACTCGGCTTGAAGTGGTCAGACGTGGATTGGCTCAACGGGAGCCTCCGCATTCAGCGCAGCATAGTCCGGCAGCGAGTAGGCGAAACCAAAACCGAATACTCAGACCGGGCCTTGCCCATAGATGCGGACATGTTGGACGTTTTGAAGAGGTGGAAACAAGCCACGCAATTCGGAGCGGCTGACGATTGGGTCTTTGCATCACCGGCGCAAATTGGCCGTCTGCCTTGGGCAGCCGATAGCCTCAATCGGGCGTATCGGAAAGCCGGGAAAGCATCGGGAGTGGGCCACGTGAGCACGCACACGATGCGCCACACGTACCGAAGCTGGTTAGACGCTGTGGGGACCTCGGTAGCGGTCCAACAAAAGCTGATGCGTCACGCAGACATCAGAACCACCATGAACGTCTACGGGGATGTGGTCACGGATGAGATGTCAAAGGCCAACAGCAAGGTAGTAGCTTTGGCTCTGAATGGCAACGGCACGGAAACGGCACGGACGCCTAGCTAAGTGGTTTGTTTTGGCGGAAGCGTGTGCGAGTCGAACGCACCATTGACACCGCAAGGCGCCAATCGCCGGTTTTGAAGACCGGGAGAGTCACCGGACCCCCTTCGCTTCCGCATCGGAACGGTTTCGCCCGCGTAGGGCGGGACTACGATCGCAGCCAGGCCAGCTCCTCTTCCAACAAAAATAGCAGTCGTGCGCTTGCAGATTATTCTTGCGACCGCGCTCCGGTGTCGGCCTGACGTCGCCGGCGCTGGCCTGCAGCAACCATACCATCGGCGCCAAATTATTTTCAGCATCTCTGCCTCGCGCCGCATCCTGATACTTGTGTAATCGGAGCCTTCGCAATGCCCCAGCGCAAATTTTCGTTTGTTCAGCTTGATGTGTTTACCGCCCGGCCGCTTGAGGGCAATCAACTTGCGGTCTTCAGCGATGCCCGCGGATTGAGTGATGACGAAATGCAAAAGTTGGCGCGTGAAACCAATTTGTCGGAGACCACGTACATCCTGCCACGTGACCCTGCAGTCGAGCAGCGCGAAGGCCACAAAGTCCGCATCTTCACGGTGAACGAGGAGTTGCCTTTCGCCGGACATCCTACGCTCGGCACCGCCTGGTACCTGCGCCAGCACTCCAGTTCAGACGAGATCGTTCTCGATTTGAAGGCCGGCAAGATTCCGGTGCGCTTCGAACAGCGCGATGGTTTACTGTTCGGCGAGATGCGTCAGGCCGAGCCGAAATTCGGCGCCACGCATCCTCACGATGTTGTTGCGGGTGTCCTGGGCGTCCCCGTCGCGGAACTGGATGAGAGCCTGCCGATCCAGACGGTCTCGACCGGCATGCCCTTCACCATGGTTCCGCTCCGCTCGCTGGCCACGCTGCAAAAGTTGAACATCAGTTGGCACCAGATGGCACCCTATCTGGCGACCATCGGCAACCCGGCATTTTTCTACTTTGTCTGCCGCGAAACCGTGGATCCGAATGCCACGTTGCACGCGCGCATGATCTTCTACAACGGCGAGGATCCGGCCACCGGATCGGCCGCGGGATGTTGCACCGCCTGGGCAGTGCAGCACGGGGTGCTGGCACCGGAAGCGCAAGGACTGATCGAGCAGGGAATGGAAACGCGGCGTCCGAGTTTCATTTACATTCGCGCCGGAAAGACCGGCGACGCAATCACGAATGTGCGCGTAGGAGGTAACGTAGTGCAGGTGATTGACGGCGAAGTAACGATGTGAATTTTCTGCGGATATCTTGTGCAGGCTGAAGACCCGCTCCGGCCAAGGTTTCTGGCCGACTGCCCAAAATGCAAATCACCTGCCTGTGGTGCTGTTTCGGTTTTTTCCTGCGCTGAAAAATTTTCTGCAGAATTGACCTTCGCAATACTTGTGCGATGCCGTCGCCGGTCGTACTATCCGGACACGCTACTGCTCTGGCGTACTAAATTACAAGAAGCCACTGGATGACTGCCGCGCGTGCCGGCTTTACAGGTTTGCCCGGAACGAATGTGCATGCTCTCCCGAAAAGGCTCGATGGGTAGGTCTATGAAACCCGAAGCGCACCATTCTTTGCATTGACGACGACGAACGATCTCTCTCCATCCGAAAAGTTTTGCTGGAAACCCGTGGCTACCATGTCTTCACTTGTACCGATCCTCAACATGCCCTGGAAATCATGCGGCGTGGCGGAATTGATCTGGTACTGACCGACCTGATGATGCCAAAACTCAGCGGCGCAAAATTGATTGACCAGATCAAGGCGATCTCGCCGCACACTCCGGCGCTGCTGTTCTCGGGCTCGGTCAATGCCTGCACGGAAGACAGCCTCGCCGATGGCTGGCTGCCCAAAGGCGAATTCGCTCCGATGGAATTGCTGGAACGCATACGCGTGCTGCTGATACGTAAACGCGGCCCGAAGCGGTTCGCGATGTCCCACAGCAGCTGGCATCGTGAGGCCGAGAATCGCCGGGTCAACTTCCGGCCCTTCGATACCCCAACGCTGAGAGCGCGTGACCGCAAGCCGGACCTCTTTCATTGACGAAAAAAGGTGCTGCCCCATCGCTCGTCAAATGCGATGGGGCAACACTTGGTGGTCGCCGCCTTATTTTGAGTTATTTGTCTTGCGTGCCGGTGTCAGATGATCGGTGCACTTACAGCAACGGCGTTGTCGACGCTATTGGCCGATTTCGCGACGGCCTTGGCTGAGTTTGTTGCAGATGTCTTGTATAGCGACACCTCGGGTGGCAGACACTGATACTCCGGATAAGAGGTGCAACGCTGCGCCTGGTCCATCACCTGGTCATACGCTTGAATTTCACAGGCCCGCAATGCCGATAGGCTTGACCAGCAGGCATCGTCGTGCGGGTTGGGCAGCGCGCTTTGCGCCGATACAGTCGCCACCGAAAGTAGAAGCAAAATTCCAACCGGAATGAGTTTCTGAAGTTTCATATCAATCCTCCTCACTGGCACATGAGATTGCGCGGGCCATCACGACGCACGGACAAGTTGCCCTCGTTTTCTGCCAATCTTCGTTTATGAAATTTTCATGTACCGATAACGAGGGGCTCGGCATCTGTTTTGTATGGACTTGAGAAGTGAAAATGGCCCGCCGCGTTCCAAACTGAAGGAATGGCCTACCCGCCGGATAGCCTTTCTCGTATTATCGAGTGGACACCTGACCAACCTGGCTGGACCTCTCGATGTTTTTACGCGCGCTTCGGCGCTTTTAGCTCGCAATGGCAAAAGGCGCTCTCCTGCCTATGCGGTTGAATTGCTCACGGCCGATGAGAATCCGCTGATCACGGCATCCGGGCTCGGATTAATCGGCGGCCGCCGCTGGACCGAGGCGCAAGAACCGATCGACACTTTGCTTGTCCTGGCGAGTGCCAACGTCGTTCAATCGCGCATCGATCCTGAATTGCTTGCCTGGATACGGACCGCTGCGACGCAGGTTCGCCGAATTGGGTCAGTTTGTGCCGGAGCCTTCGTTCTGGCGGCGGCTGGCGTTCTTGACGGGCGCCAGGCCACGACGCATTGGGAATTGGCTGATGTTTTGGCGCAGCGTTATCCGCGGATTTCCGTAGATGGCGATCGTATCTTTACTCAGGATGGAAATGTCTGGACTAGCGCCGGGGTTTCGGCGGGGATCGATCTCGCGCTGGCGATGGTGGAAGAAGACCATGGTCACGCGCTGGCCTTGGAAATTGCACGCCGTATGGTGTTGTTCATGCGCCGAGGCGGAGGTCAGAGCCAGTTCAGTTCGCAACTTGCAGCCCAGGCTGCGGACCATCAGCCCATCCGCGAGCTCGTTGCATGGATCTCAGAACATCTCGACGCCAATCTCTCGGTTCCGGCATTGGCGCGTCGGGTCGGAATGAGCGACCGCAATTTCAGCCGCGTCTTTACTCAACAAGTGAGCACCACCCCCGCACGCTTCGTCGCGCGTCTGCGGACGGAAGCCGCCAAGGCCAAGCTTGCAGCAAAGCCTGAGAAGTTGGAAGCGATCGCGCAGAGTGCGGGATTCGGCGACAGCGAAACGCTACGGCGTCATCTGCGGGATGAGTCAGTCGCGTCGCTTTCTTCAGAGCGGAGCCGCGCCGTCAGATCCGCATCGGCATAACGCGATAAAGCCCTTACCCGAGGGACTATTAATCTTCCTGCGAGGGTACCCAAACCCAGGCTTGTACGTAGGCTCCCTTATCAGTGCCAGAAGATACGCGCGCGTTGTCATCGACTTCGATTTCGCCCTCTTGGTGGTAGAGTTCCTTGGCTTGGGTTCGGAACCACTCAGCGGTCTTCATGAACTTATCTCCCGGGTACGGTAGCGAGGTTTTTGCGGTTTTCGGGGATTCGACGAATTGGGCTAGTATCAAGCGGTCAATCTGAACCCCTCATCGATAACGATCTTGGACAGCCTAAATCCATCGACAAGAGCAATTGGATTCTTGCCATCTTCGCTTGCCTCGTTGATGGCGGCCTTCGAGAAGTGGCCAGTGGTAACAACCGCGCCCCTGGCAAAAGGTTGCAGACTTCCCCGCAGCTCGGCAACTTCCTTACGTCCGATAGAATGAAGCCAGCGCTTCGCTTGTACCTGCACCAACGTGTTCTCGAAGATCCAGAGCCGAACACGGTCCTAGCGTTCACGTCAATGCCGCCATCGGAGCTTATCGGTAACATAGACGTCGAGAAAGCCACAATGCAGAAGCAAGTCTTTGATGAAGAACTCAAAGTTCTTCGGTCCCAATGCCAATAGCGTACTGCGAATTTTCTCAATCCGTTCGATGTCTTCGACACGCTGATCATGACCTTCGTCAATGATGTCATCGTCAAGGTTGTCGGCGAGTCGCGATGCGCTCAATATCTTGCTGGACACGGTCCCGTCAATTGCAAGCGGAAGAACCTGCTGCTCACGATGAATCCTAAATTCAAAAAGCCAGACGTTTCGAATTTTGCCGCCTGCATCAAGTTGCGTATCTGGATAGTGACGCAGGTATTCGAGCAGGCCCAGATATTCCCAACGCTTCGAATCAATAGACGTATCCCTTCGACTGGCGATTAGGACAAATCCGTGTATCGGGAAGTTGAGCGCCTTTTGTTGGATCAAACGACTATTCATGCCAGCAAGTGTCTGCTGACCCAGTTTGCCCGCTGCTGTGAAGGTCAGGATGTTGGCCTCAAGCCTATCGTGGTAAGGATTTTCCCCGCTGCCGTGGAAATCCTGCACCGACGTCATGATGACCGCTCTTAAAACTGCTTTGTCGCGGAGCGAAAGGCGGATGCCACCTGCATTCGACACTCTTAGAGATTTGAATATCTCTTCATTCGAATAGCGTTGTCCGACCACCAACTCTTCAATCATCGACGCTGGCCATCAGTTCTTCCAGACACGGAGTAGGGGCGTTAACTACGTTTCCTCAAGCCGTCAGATCCGCATCGGCATGACCACGTAGCGGTACTTGAAGCCGTCGTCTCCGGAGTCGTCGGGGCGCATTTGCCCGGCGGACTGAGCGTCCTTGAACTCCAGGCGAACCTCGCCGCCATTGGAGGCCTTCAGGAAATCGAGTAGATATTCGGAGTTGAAGCCGATGGTCATCGCCTCGGCGGTGTAGGCGGTCTCGATGGAATCTTCCGACTCTCCTGCATCAGTGGATGATGACGAAATCTTGAGCTCGTTCTTGTCCAGCTTCATGCGAATGGCGCGCGAGCGTTCGTCGGCGAACTGTGCCACGCGCTGGATGGCGGTGTTGAGGTCGGCGCCATGGACCGTGACCGACTTCGTGGTCTCACGCGGCAGCACGGCTTCGTAGTTGGGAAATTGTCCGGTCAACTGGCGCGACGTCAGTAGCCGTTCGCCAATGCGGAAGAAGAGCGTCGAATCGTCCTTGGCGAACTCGATTTCGGCCACGTCGCTGTTTTGTAACAGTGAGTAAATCTCACTCATCGCTTTCTTGGGGATGAGCGTCTTGTTTTCGCCGGTCACGTCGAAGTGCTCGCCCTGCTTCTCGATGTGCGCCAGGCGATGCCCGTCGGTGGCCACCATGGTTATCGACTCCGCCTTCAGCACCATTAGCCCGCCGTTTAAGTGTGTAACGCGATTCCTCGCTGGAGATGGCGAAGATGGTCCGGCCGATCATGCTACGCAGGGTCTGAGCGGGAATCTTTATGCTGCCCGCCGCCGGAAAAGTCGGCAGGCCGGGAAAGTTGGCGCGCGCCATGCCGACCATCTTGGTATTGGACCGGCCAGAGCGAATGTTGACCCAGTGGTTCTCCAGCAGTTTGATGGAGATGTCGCCGTCGGGCAGCAATTTTACGTAGTCGTAGAGTTTGCGGGCGGGAATGGTACAGGCACCTTCGCGCTTCACCTTGGCTGGACACGAGGTACGCAGGCTGAGGTCGAGATCGGTGGCGGTGATGGTCAACCGGTCATTCGCGGCCTCGAATAGAAAGTTGGAGAGGATGGGAATCGTGGTTTTGCGTTCGACCACTCCCTGAGTGGCAGTCAGTTCCTTGAGCAGTTCGAACTTGCTGACACTGATTTCCATCGCTGTACCCTGGACGACTCCGGTTTCGGCAGCCATAACGTTTTGCACCTCGGCAGGCCCCGCGCCTGACCTTTATTCACTGCTTCTCCTTATACCAAATAAAAAACATATAAAACCAGTAGTAACAGTAGGCAGCACCGGAAAAGTGGAAATTTTGGCAGAAACCGCACGGAACTGCGACTGAGAGTGCTTGCGGCTGTATAAATTGCCGCCTCCGGCCTGCGGGTAGCTGTGCTGAGCCGGAACGCCCTCAAAGTTCCATCCGCTGCGTTCCACTGAATCCACAATCCGTCCACAGACAGGGCCGAGAAAACTGCCGCCCAAAGTGAAAAACCGCGCTGAATGCGCGGTTCATGCCCCCAAAGTCTCTGTGAGTTTATTAAGCACCCTGTTCAAATCCTTGTTCGCTTTGCGCTGCTGTTCGATCTTGTCGACTGAATGCAACACCGTAGTGTGATGCTTGCCGCCAAATTGGCGCCCGATTTCCGGCAGAGAGGCATCGGTGAGGTGTTTGGCCAGATACATGGCGATCTGGCGGGGAAACACAATGACCCGCGAGTTGTTCTTGGACTTGATTTCCGTTGGCCGCAGTCCGAACTGCTCCGACACCGCTCTTTGGATCGATTCGATGGAGATCTTTCGGATCTGCGAGTCGATCAAGTTCTTCAAGACCTCCTGCGTGGTTTGCAGGTTGATTTCGCCGCCGGTGAGCGACGCATACGCGGTAACCCGGATCAGTGCGCCTTCCAACTCCCGCACGTTGCTGCGAATATTCGACGCGATGAACAGCGCCACCTCGGTGGGCAGCATGACCCGGTCGGTCTCGGCCTTCTTCTGCAGGATCGCTACTTTCGTCTCCAGGTCGGGCGGCTGGATGTCTGCAATCAGTCCCCACTCGAAGCGGCTGCGCAGGCGGTCTTCAATCTCCGCCAATTCCTTCGGGGGACGATCGCTGGCGATCACGATCTGGCGCATGCATTCGTGCAGCGCGTTGAAGGTGTGGAAAAACTCCTCCTGGGTGCGCTCCTTGTTGACCAGGAACTGGATGTCGTCGACCAGCAGAACATCCATGTTGCGATACTTGTCGCGGAAGCCGGTCATCTTGCTGTAGCGCAGCGCGTTGATCATGTCGTTGGTGAATCGCTCGCTGGATACGTAGCAGATAGATTTTTCCGGCTGGCGCTTCTTGATCTCGTGCCCGATCGCCTGCATCAGATGGGTCTTGCCCATACCGACGCCGCCGTAGAGGAAGAGCGGGTTATAGGCCTTGGAGGGGCGCTCGCCGACGGCGAGTGCCGCGGCATGGGCAAATTGATTGCCGGCACCGGTGACAAAATCGTCGAAAGTGTACTTGGGATTGAGCTGAGCGGCGCCATCCCAATCGAAACGCTGTTGCTGAGCGGGACTCGCCATGGGTTTCTCCATGGTGCGCGGCAGATTCGGTGTCCGCTCCGTTAGATTTAACGGCCTTGCCCTTGCCTTTAGGCTCTTCTTCATTTTCGGTGACGAACTCGACGTCCAGAAACTCCATGCCGAGGTTTTCCATCGCCTCGCTGATCAAGTCGCCGTAGCGTTCGCCGATGTGGCAGAACTCGGGATTAGGCACGCGCACGAACAACACAGCACCTTGCGCGTGATCGTAGCGAGTAGGCTTGAGCCAGGTCTCGTAGGAATTTCGGTTGACTTTTTTTTCCAGTGCGTCGAGAACGCGCACCCACGGATTGGCAGACGCTGCACCAAAAGAAGACATAAAAGAGTAGTCCGGAGGCAATCGTTGCCTCGTTGGCAAAACCGATGTTAGAAGGAAACGGAGCCGAGCACAGAGCCACAGACCGGCGAACACTTCAACTGGAAATCTTCACTTTGCAAACCCAACTATTGCGGCGATTAGCAGCATTGCACCTGCGTTCGTGCAGTCGGTTTTCTTTGTGGCTGCATGGGATACTAGCACGAAAAAAAATGAGCGCCAGACAATTCTTGCGTTCGAAATTTCATTTTTTCGCGAGTGCTTGATTTCGGGAAAGTTACCCGCGAATTTTTTTTTGCGAGTGCCGCGCGCATGGTGCAGCTGCAGGAAATGTTGGTGTCGGTGCTACCGCGAACCGCACCAACAGGCACTCTGCAACAGACACTTTAAGGCGCTGTCCCTCGGAAATTCTTACGACGCACATCGCTTCGGGAGTACGAGATGGCGGGAAACGAGCGCGCGAAAGCCAGATGCCGTGTAGTGCGAGATGCAAGCGTGCTAGATCAGTTAGCTATTCGTGTAATCGTACCGGGTTCGGGTAGAGCGGCCCTTCAGCGGCGCGTTACGAAACTCCTGCCGTCCGCTAAAGCGGACTCGGGATTTCCCACTTGCTGTCTCCCAGCGCTCAACCACCCCAATCCACGCAAAAGCGGCGTGGCTCGGGGACCCCGGTAAGCGCTGGGCTAGGCTCTGCCGCCGCGCAGCGGCTGGCGCATGTTTTGTCCCACAGCAGCGGATCAGCAGGAGTCCCGTAACGGTCTGTCCAGCTGCGCGTTCGCAATTGATCCTCAGAAAGAGCCGGCTTCAGCCGGCGGCACTGCTGCTTTTGTTGCGGCTACACCAATTCTTAAGCCGCTCTAGTTGCCAATCGTCTCCATAACGAACCCAAGAAAATATCTAAGACATGGTTCGTCCTCGTCAAGTCGCTCATTTGCCCGCTTGTTCAGGCTTTCGCTATAATTCAATTCGGCGAGCGGGAGTAACTCAGTGGTAGAGTGCGACCTTGCCAAGGTCGAAGTCGCGGGTTCAAATCCCGTCTCCCGCTCCAGGATTTGTCGCCCTCGCCGGTGCGCGAGGGTTTTTCGCATTGCCCATCTCGAGGCGCGGTACCCAAGTGGTAAGGGAGAGGTCTGCAAAACCTTTATGCGTGGGTTCGATTCCCACCCGCGCCTCCAACAATTCCTTGCAGTTCCCTGGAAGCACTGGCGTTAAGCTTGTTTCCTTCCTTTTTCTTCTCGTTCGTGCTTGGTGGGGGCGCAATAGGCCCGAATCGGAGCTGCAAGCCGTCGCCACGGGAGAAACAGCCTTTCCTTGTCAGAATCGACGCAAGTCACTGGCAAAGTTTATTGCATGAGAAATTCAGTCCATCTACTTGGAAGAGGCGAAGAAGCACGTGCTACCTGCCTCGCCGCCGCCTTCAGCGCGGACTCTTGCAGGTCCGCGTTGTCATTACTCGCGAAGGCCTTTCGACATCTACCTGCCTAATCGCTCGCGTGCCCGGCTGCCTTGATTTGATCCATCACCTGGGTGAGGTTGTAGCTCGCAAGAGCCTGCATCGGTGGAAAGGCTTTCAACGTCTCGAACCACTGTAACCAGAGCTGTCCGACGGCAGCCTATTCCAGTCATACTGGTAGGCAGACATAGGGCCGGCCAATGCGCCGCCGAACTCATGGCAGATGTCTGCCGGATCCCGACCGAGCCGTCATCAACCCTAACGGATGTCACAAACCATGGAGTTCAGCGGCAGCATCTTTGATTCTGGCAGTTATCTCCGTATACTTGGCTTTGATTCCCTCGTTCACTAGCCTGCGATGTCAGCGATCAAGTCCGCGATATGAATTTCGCGTATGGGCGGAGACGCTTATGCCCATACGAGAAAGGCTCGAACGTCTGGCTTCGCCGAAAAAGACGGTCAGCCAGGAAACCTATCTGGTCTCCGCTACAACCGACAAATGCAATGTCAAGATCCGCGCCGGCCTCATGGACATCAAGCTACTCGTCGCTGAAGACCGCGGGTTAGAACAATGGAGCCCGATACTGAAAGCTCCCTTTCCGCTAGAGAGCTCCGTCGTAGCCACCCAAGTTTTCCCCAGTCTTGAGCTTCCACCCCCTGTCCTGGCAAAGTCTGAATACACCTTGGACGAATTTCTCGGCGATGTGATGCGAGCGGATTCGAGAATCACCATCGTGGATGTTTCCAAGACGCGGTATCAATTCAGCATAGGGGTGTGTGCGGCCGAGTACGCTCAGATCACGCTCAACGGTGTACCGCGAGACACCGTGGCTGTGGAATCGGTCGATCCGGATGCCGTACTGAAATTGGTTGGGGATCTGGGCGTCACGTGAGGCCAACACCAGCTACATACGCGAGATTAAGCGTGCACTTGGCTTGTCGGCACATCCGTCTGGTCCACGATAGGCTGGAGAGAACTCATATGGGAAAAGAGATCGAGCGCAAGTTCCTGCTAAAGAACGATTCGTGGCGAGGTCAGGACAGCGGCAAACGCTATCGCCAGGGATATCTCAGCACTGTCAAAGAACGTACGGTTCGCGTACGCACTGCAGGCGACAAAGCGTTTCTTACGATCAAAGGCATTACCGTGGGAGCAAGCAGGTCTGAATACGAGTGTGAGATTCCTGTGGCGGACGCCAACGAGATGCTCGACCGGCCCTGCGAACGGCCACTAATTGAGAAGACCCGCTATCGCATATCTCACGCAGGGCTGGTGTGGGAAGTCGATGAGTTCGAGGCTGAAAACCGCGGCCTGATCACCGCCGAAGTTGAGCTGAAGGATGAACATCAATCGGTCACACTTCCTGGCTGGATCGGGGAGGAAGTAACCGGCGATCCGCGATATTTCAACGCAAATCTCGTCGCGAAGCCGTTCACCACGTGGTGAAGTCGATCTGCATGGAGACTTGAGAGGAATCGCAGCTTGCGTACAGAAATCGCCCAAAAGAGAGTTGTCATACCAATAAATAACCGCCACAAATAACCGCCACTGAGGAGCCACAATGCCGAGCGCCACAGCAACTGCACCAAGCCGCATAAAAGACAGCAAACCAATGCCAAAAAGGGAGGCTGTGACCCCCAGTTGGGTTGGTCGTGTTCCCCAACTCAAGCCGGGTCAGTATGCCGACGGCATGCCCATCCATGCGCCCGAATACATCTGTTGCAAGCTCATTCTGCGGCCCAACAAGTTCCATTCGCGCGAAAGCTTCTTCGACTTCGGTAAAGTCTTTAAGGAACCCGCCAAAGAACACGGCGTGAAGTACACGACGGATGGCTTCATCAATCAGCCGGTTAAGATTCGCGAAGTGCTGTTCATCGACACCGATGACTTCCGCCTCTACAACAACGCCTTCATTCTGCGCCGCCGAATCCCCTACAAGGACGGCTTCCCCATCGGCGAGCCCGAAATCGTCTTCAAGTTCAGGCATCCCGATTTGCAGGTCGCAGCCGAGACGGACGTCCGGCCGAACATCCTCGGCGATCACCGCGTCAAGTTCAAGGTCCAGGCCTTGCCGCTGAAGGAAAAACTGGGCGGGATCCGTCTGCTGTTCTCCCACAACGTGCAATTCACCCGCGGAGCCATCGGATTAGGCCGCGAGAATATTCGCGACATGGACGCTTTGGTCGAGATGCTTCCGGTGCTTGGGAGAGTCAGAAAGACCCCGAAGGAAGAGATTCATCTGGTCAGCAATACCATCGTCGAGGAAGTCCTGCAGGACATCGGCATGCTCGACTTCGGCGACGGTCTGACCTGCAAGGCCAACGTCGCGATCTGGCGTACCCGCGGCGAGCACCGCCCGCTCATCGGCGAGTTCGCTTACCAGTTCCGCTTCCAGGACCGCGATAAACTCAGCAAAGATGCCCTGCGCCGTACCGAAGCATTCTTCATCTCGCTGCAGTATTCCGCTGAGGACTACATCGCGCTGAATGCCACCAAGACGGCTACCGTGTATAGGCTGCTTGGCAACCCGCCCAAGGCACACGAGTGACCGTATCGCGATCACTGTCCGAGAAGGCCGAGAGGCGTGCGGAACGGCTCGGCCTTTTGTACGATCATCTCCTGGGATTCCGCTTTGCCGTGAACGTGTTGCTGGGTACGACAATCGTGTGGTTCGCCGTGCGGGAAATTGGCGACAGCAATCCCATCTCGTCTCCCTGGTTGCGGCCACAGACCCACAGCCGGACGAAGCATAGCGATTGTTCAGGAGGCCGGCTATCGTTGGCTAACAGTTCTAAACCGTGAGCTCTCCGATGTCAGTATGCGTTCTCTCGCCCGGTCAATGACGCTGATAGCTTCTGCCGCAAACTCTGACGTCCGAAACTTCTGCAGCCGTCGCTTTGCTTTCGCTACACTGAACCACGTCGGGTCTCGATACTCCTCGAGTGGAGGAGCTAAATGCTTAACCTTGCACAAATGAGCATCGACTAGGATCACTTGTCTGCGCCAGCCTAGTCGTCTGGGTTTGCAGTGCCGGTAGGAAAAAAAGGGGACCGATTCTACTGAGCCTCTTACGCCGGCTTCTTCGTATGCTTCTCGTGCGGCGGCATCGGCGTTCGTTGCATCTTCGTCCACTCTGCCTTTTGGAAAAGTCCAATGACCGTTCCTGGTGCGCACCAAAAGGAACTCCGGTTCACCACTGCGTATCCGATAACACACCGCAGCCACGTGAATGCGCTGGAGATTGGATGAGCGGGAACTCGAGCGGCGGAGTCGCGAAGCGCCGGCGTACAGGGACGGCAGGCGGTCCTTACGAGACAAGAATTGCACCAGAACTCCCACTGCTTAGTATGCTGTCATTAGCATCCTAAGTAACATGAATTCTGTGTTAATCGCTGAACCAGTACCAACTGCATAAATAGGAGTGAGGACTCGGTGGGTAGTTGGGTATCGACCGACACCCCAGTCTCCATTTGCGCAATGCGTGGGCCTCGAGGAACTGGGGCTTTCGCATTTCTTGGCGTCAAGCCAACACTCGCCGCCTATAAGTTGGGGGCTGACGCAGGCGCATAGGTCGCTCCTTGCTCCCCTTCCCCGCATCTACTAGCATGTAAGGTTCGTTCTTCCAGTGGGGTAGCTCATGTCTGATAGCCGCAAGCCTGATGGGAAAGTTCTGGCCGAATCGCCGGTCACCGATCTGTTCGAGAATGGGCGCCACCCGTCCGAGTCGGAGAAGCAATGGGCCGAGAAGACTCTCGCTCCGAGCTTGGAGAAGGGGCCCGAGAAGCCAATCGGTGCGCCCACGGGTGTCAACCTCGACGAGCACGGCCATGCGCGGTACACCACCATCTCAGGCCTGCCGATTCGCCGGCTCTACACGCCTGCCGATCTTCCCGCCGACTGGAAGTACGAAGACTACCTGAACTATCCCGGCCAGCCTCCCTTCACGCGCGGCATTCACGCTTCCGGCTATCGCGGCAAGATGTGGACCATGCGCCAGTTCTCCGGCTTCGCTTCGCCTGAGGAGACCAACGAGCGCTACAAATATTTGCTGGCTCACGGCGGCGGCGGGCTTTCTGTCGCATTCGATCTGCCCACGCTGATGGGCTACGACAGCGATCATCCTTTCAGCGAAGGCGAGGTTGGCAAGTGCGGCGTGGCCATCGATTCGCTGGAGGACATGGAGATCCTCTTCAACGGCATCGATCTGGAGAAGACGACGGTCTCCATGACCATCAACTCGCCGGCGTCGATTTTGTGGGCCATGTATCTGGCGGTTGCGGAAAAACAAGGCGCCGACTGGAAGAAAATTTCCGGCACCATTCAGAATGACATCCTGAAGGAATACATCGCGCAGAAGGAATACATCTACCCTCCGGCGGAGTCGATGCGGCTGGTGATTGACACCTTCGAGTTCGGCTCCAAGTTCACGCCACGCTTCAACACCATCTCCATCAGCGGCTATCACATTCGCGAAGCCGGTTCGACCGCGCTGCAGGAACTGGCGTTCACCGTCTATGACGGCGTGGAGTACGTCGAATGGGCACGACGTCGCGGGCTCGACGTGGACGAGTTCGGCCCGCGGCTCAGCTTCTTCTTCAACGCGCACAATGATTTCTTCGAGGAGCTCGCCAAGTATCGCGCCGCTCGGAAGATCTGGTATCGGCTGATGAAGGACCGCTTCGAGGCCAAGAACCAGCGCACCTGGCTGATGCGCTTCCACACCCAGACCGCGGGCGTCTCGCTGACCGCGCAGCAGCCGATGAACAATATCGCGCGCGTCGCCATACAGGCGCTGGCGGCGGTGCTGGGCGGCACGCAGTCGCTGCACACCGATTCCTACGACGAAGCGCTGGCACTGCCGACCGAAGAGGCGGTGCGCATCGCGCTGCGCACGCAGCAGATCATCGCCTACGAATCGGGCGTCGCGCAGACCGTCGATCCTCTTGGGCGGCTCCTACTTCCTGGAGCGTCTCACGCTCGACATGGAGAAGGGCGCGTTCGATTACTTTGACAAGCTCGACGCCATGGGCGGCATGGTATCGGCCATCGAGAAGGGCTATCCGCAGAAGGAAATTGCCGAGGCCAGCTACCAGTTCCAGCGCGCCACCGAAGCGCGAGAGAAGATCACAGTTGGCGCGAACGAGTTCGTCGTGGAAGAACCTGCGCCCAACATTCTCTACATCGGCGAAGAGGTCGCGCAGGCGCAGACCAAAAAGCTGAACGCGTTGCGTGCCCGCCGCTCCAACGACGAAGTGCGCCGCTGCCTCGATGCTCTGCGGAAAGCCGCAGCGCAGGAACCGAAGGCCGGCGCGAACGGCCAAGTCTCACCAGCGAATACCATGCCGTTCATCGTTGACGCGGTAAAGGCCTACGCCACCGTTGGCGAGATCTGCGAAGCACTGCGTGACGTGTATGGAACCTACACCGAAACCGCGTTTGCGTGAGAAGGAAGCCGTCAGCAGTCAGCTATCAGCCCTCAGCATTTGGTACGCTGAGTCGAGTCCCCCTTGACGTTGTCATACCGACCGAGGGCTTCCCAGCCCGAGCGGAGGAACCTGCTGTTCTCCTCCGCCGACAACCTTCTAACATTGTTTATGCGGAATACGTGCGCCCGGTGATGATTGGCCTTGCCGGAGTGCTTGCTCGCCAGCCGCGTGTGGTTCTGCCCTTGATGTGCGTTTGCAATCTTGTGGTCGCCTTGCGCCTTCGAGCCATGTGCATTCACTTGCACTGCTGCCGGTTGGTCGTAGTGATCGGGGTCAACTTCTTGCTGTCCCTGTGCCTGCATTAGGAATGCGGGGAAAACTCCGATTGCGAGGGTGAGAGTCAATAGTCTGAACAGTTTCACGATAACCTCCAAGAAATTCGTTACCTGTGCGTGAGTAAGAGCAGGTTCAGTTCCAAATTGGGCAAGGGCTGAAGCGACCTTCTTACTGGCCGCTAAGTAATTGATTGGAGACAAGTAGGAAACATTGTCGCGAAGGCCAGCCTTGAGCGACCGAAGAAGTTGAGCCGGGGCGGCTATCCGAAAAGATAGGGAACTATCCGAATGGATTGTCGGAGTCCATCGGCTTCTAAGTTGAACCCGCGATATTTTTTCTGATGCGACTGGCATGGCCTACGGATTTTTCACCTCTTATCCCGTGGAACTGGTGGCTGGTGAAGACTCCGCATCAAAACCGCCATGTAGATTAAGCTTGCCGGAACAAAGTAGCGCTCTGCCAAGTCAAATCTAGAAGGCGGCCAAGCCATGAATTCATTAGCCAAGGCCCGATTCGCCTCGACTGTCGCACTCGTCGTTCTTGTATTCGTTGGATGGGTCGCGCTCCGCGGGTATCGATTTCTGAGTGTGCCCTCCTTTCCTCCCGATCTAGGCCCTGACCCGATGCAGCGTGAACTCTTCGCACTCGCAGGCCCAACAGCTGTCGATTGCGGACGGGTCGAGATCCGGCACGATCCTTCTTCCGCGTCCGAGTGTGTGTTGAACGCATTCGAGAGCAAGGAGGCATTCTTTGTGAGGTATGACTTGCCAGGAATGGACTCACAAGTGGCTGTGGGGTTGGCTGGAGATCGCGCTGGCCGCGCCTTCGGAATTGCGTACGACAGTATGGGCTGGTCAGGGCAGCCCCCGCCATCACTAAGAAACGAGGACAAGCATCTCATCACAACGCCTTGTCCAAAGCCCGTGAAATTGAGGAAGACCGCGCGCGGTCAGCTTACATGCTTCCCACCTGATCCGGACGCAAAACCAAAGTTGTCGCCGAATGCGGAACCGTATAAGAACCAGCGGGATAAGATGTGAGTAGATGAATCAACCGGTGCCTGCTGCGAGATATGCATATCTGCTAGTCGCAGTGGCTGTTGGTTGCTCGCTTACGTCTATGTTGGTCGCGCAGGAGCGACCCTTCGACACCACCGCCTGCGCGCTCACGCAGCATCCCGACAGGTACAACGAAGGACTTGTCAGCGTGGAAGGCCTGATCACGGTTGGGCCTGACGAGTTCCTGCTCCACGACGCGGACTGCGACGATGAGCACGGCAAGATATGGCTGGAGTTTGGCGGTGGTGTCGAGAGCCCAGCGACCGCCAGCGCGCACCTCCCGTCACACCGGCCGCACACCTTCGAGAGTTTGGACCTGCCGCTCAATAGAGACCGTGACTTCGACGCCATGCAAAAGCTATTGCAAGAGGCCCAGAAGTCGGGCAAAACCAGAATGCTGCGGGCGACGTTGATCGGGAAGTATTTTCCTGGCAAGCCGGCAATTACCGCCAGCGGCGCGGCGATGCGCTCCGGGTACGGGCACATGGGATGCTGCTCGCTGCTGGTGATCGAAGAAGTAGCCGCAGTAGGTTCGGAGCTGGAGGAACCAGTGGATTTCTCACCGGCCTCGAAGACTAATCCGCGGACGCTCACCAAGGGCTGCACCGTCGAGGAGCTGCAAGTCCCGCCCCGCGAGGATGAAGACCAGCTCGAACGCAAGAGTCTTGAGGACGAATACCAATATTTGCACAATGCCAAGAAGGTGGCGGCGCGCGCGATTGCGGTGCAGGAACAAACCTCCGCCAAGAACTCCGCCGATGATGTAGAAAAGCGGTTGCAGGCGGAGTCGGTAACGCAGAGCTTGGCGTCGTACACCTGGGCGGCGCCAGACGCAACGACGTCCTACCACGTCATAGTCAACAAGCCGTACTGGCTTTTGCAGACTGCAGTAAGTGGAGACGCAGTGATCTGGGTCCCGAAATCCATCAGCAAGACAGAGTGTGCCGGTAAACCGAAGTAGGCGTCAAGTCGAGAGCCCGGTGATGTAGCTCACTTACGAAAGCGTCACCCAGGGTTTATGATTCCCTGTTGGCTGAGAGTCGGCGGATGCAACACCGCGGATGCTTCGACTCCGCCGCGCAACTGCGGCGCGGTCCCGCTCCAGATGGCAAGAGTGAGAGCCGAACAGTAGAGAGCACACATGCCCCCTGACCGCAAAATCCGAGTACTGGTTGCCAAGCCCGGCCTCGACGGCCACGATCGCGGCGCCAAAGTGATTGCCCGCGCCTTGCGCGATGCCGGCATGGAAGTGATTTATACCGGACTCCGCCAGACTCCCGAGATGATCGTCAACGCTGCACTGCAAGAGGACGTGGACGTCATCGGGCTTAGCATTCTATCGGGCGCGCACAACGCCATCGTGCCCCGGGTGATGGAGCTGCTAAAGCAGAACCAGATGGACGACGTGCTGGTGCTGGTAGGCGGCATTATTCCCGACCAGGATGTCGAGACTTTGAAAAAGGCTGGCGTGGCCGCAATCTTCCAGCCGGGTACCCCGATGGACTCCATCATTGAGTTCATCCGCGGCAACGTGAAGCCGCGCAGTGTCCCGGCAAATACGTAGAACTTATCTTCGCATCTCATAAATCGTCTTGGGTCGTATCAGGGCACGACCTTTAGTCGTGCCGAACGAAGCACAAGAAAACTGAAGGCTTTAGCCCTTGCAAAAAGAGGTCCCTCAGGGGCTGAAGCCCACGTCGTTGTTGGGCCGTTGCGGCACGTCTGAAGCCGTGCCCTGATACAAGACGATTCATGAGATGTCTAGATGGCTTCTAGTTCACCTAGAGACACGGAGAACTACAAGCTTCCGGTCGCTGACGACTTGCGCTCTTATCGACATCCTCAGCTCGGCAGAATAAAGCCATCGATGGTTCGCGGGTGGGGTTGAAGTTTACCCACGACCACTGTCCCCTTCATCACCTTCTGAAATGCCACCTGGAACTGGTTCATCTCGTCGCGCGTTCCAACTGTGATACGGGCATAAGTGGGCATCACCGGCCAGATGCGGCCAATGAAGACGTTCTGCTGGGCCATGGCGGCGATTACCTCTTTCGCGGGCCGCCTGGTATCGAGCATGAAGCAATTGGACACCGATGGAATATACGAATATCCGTTGCGATCGAGCCACTGGAAAGTATCCTCGCGAATTTCCGCGTTGATGCGCTTGCGCTCGGGAACGAGTTGCGGGTCTTTGAAGCTCGCCGATGCCGCGGCGACAGCGGTCACGGGCATGGGATTGCCGCCGCCGTAATTCTCGATCTTCTCCACCAGATCTGGCCTGCCAATGGCGAATCCGCAGCGCAAGCCTGCCATTCCGTAGAGCTTGGAGAAAGTGCGCAACACGATCATGTCATGGCCGACCTTCACCAGGTCGATCGCCGAGGGCGCATCGCAAAAGTGGATGTAAGCCTCGTCCACCAGCACGATCGAACCTTTGGGCTTGTTTTCCAGCAGGTACTCGATGTCGGAATGGCTGGTCAGGGTTCCGGTTGGATTATTCGGCGTGCAGATATAGAACACGCCTGCGTCGGGCGCGGCGGCAATCATGGCCCGCACGTCGTGCGCGTAAGTTTTGGTGAGAGGCACTTTGACCACACGCGCGCCTGAGTTGTTCGCGGCGAACATTCCCGCCTCGTATCCGGGGTCGGCGGTCACGTAACTCGCCTTGGGCGAGGTGAAGGTCATGACGGTGTAGTGTAGGGGCTCGGTCGATCCGGCAAAAATCCTGACATTGTCGGCTTTCACCCCGATGCTTTGCGCGTACTCGGCGACGAATTCCTCGGTCAAGCCGAAGCGGTACCGGCCAGCTTCTGGCATGATCGCGGCGACTGCGCTCCGCGCCGCTGCGCAGGGGCCGAGTGGATTTTCGTTGGCATTAATCCGTACTCCGCCGACCGGCGCGTACGGCAGTTCCTGGGCGTAGGCCAGCATCGGCTCGGTCACAATGCGGAATGCAAGCGCTGCGGACGCAGCCGTCGAAAGATGCAGGAATGACCTGCGGGAGAAAGACATTCGGCTCTCATGGTGCGCCATTAGCCACACTCCTCTTGTCCTGCGAAAAACATCTTAACGCTTTTTCGGCTATCGAGTCGCAAGCAATGTCCGGCTTCAGGATATTCAGTTGTCATCACGAACGGCCGCACCGGGGTCCCCAACCAGCGCCGTTTTTGCGCTTGTTGGGGTAAAGTTCAGCCGTGAGGGATCTGCTGTTTGCTTGAGCGGTAGTTTCGGTGCTAGCGAAAGCAGATTCCTCGCTTCGCTCGTAATGATAACTCCCGAGACGGATCGTCCACCCCCTCCGGCGCATTACTTGCACAACGATCCATAATCCGGCGCAGGCTGACGAATCACAGGCGCTGGCGCCAGTGACAATACCGATCTGATGCCGAGCGTTTGCTACCCTAGCTCTCGGTGCATTCCTCACGTCAAGAGACCCTGTATTCCATCGAGGCGCAAGGCAATGCTGTCGTTTTACGTCTTATGTCGGAGGATGGCACGAACCGCCTCACCCGCGATCGAGTGCAGGCCCTAACCGCTGCTGTCGAATACCTCGCGGTGCACCCGCCCTCGCGGTTGGTGATCGCTGGTAATGCACGGTTTTTCTCCGCAGGGGCGGACCTCAACGAGATGGCAGCGCTGACTGGCACGGAAGCATTCCATTTCTCGCAAATGGGTCAGCGCTTGATGAATGCTGTCGCCAATTTTCCCGCTCCCACCATTGCCGTGGTTCAGGGGTACTGCATGGGCGGAGGACTCGACTTGGCGCTTGCCTGCCATCGGCGTATCGCCGGCGCTCATGCTTTGTTTGGGCATCGCGGTGCGGCCCTCGGCCTGATCACGGGATGGGGAGGGACGCAACGCCTGCCTCGGCTGGTCGGCAAGGCTCGCGCGATGCAAATGTTCTTGGCAGCAGAAAAACTGCATGCCTCGCAAGCACTGCAGGCAGGACTGGTGGATACAGTGGTGGAATATCCTCTGACAGCGGCGTTGGCGGCGACATCATGGACGAATGCGACGTTCGGGTAGTGCGGCGCTTCAGCGCCGCGTCATGCCACGGTGATGAAAGATTGGAACCTGTTAGGCCCGGGGGCGTGCTTCGGCCTTATCACGAAGCGCATGCTTTCGCGGCGATTGGAAGTGAGGTACCTCAGCGGCTGAAGCCGACTTCCGATAGCTTGCCGCTTGACGTTGGGCCTGAAGGCCCGCACTACCCGAACAAATTTCCGACTTTTTCCGCTATGCTTTCGAAATGGGTCTCGCACTTGCCTCCTGGCGATCAAAAACTGGTGCAGATTATCGATGCGGCGCTTGCCGGTACGGCCCGCCGCAGTGGCGAGTGGCTAGTCTGCAAGCCGGGATGCACGCAATGCTGCATGGGAGCTTTCGCCATCAACCAGCTCGACACATTGCGATTGCGGGAAGGGCTTGCCGAATTGGAAGCGACCGATCCGGCCCGTGCTGAGCAAGTTCGGAATCGCGCCCGCGCGTCGATTGCCCGGCTCTCGCAGGACTTCCCCGGAGATTCTTCGACCGGCATTCTGGACGAGCGCGAGGCGGCCGAGATGCTCTTCGAAGAATTCGCCAATGACGAACCCTGCCCCGTCCTCGATCCCCAGACCGGCATGTGCGATCTGTATGCTGCGCGTCCGATGACCTGCCGGGTCTTCGGGCCACCCGTACAATCCGAAGGCGGGTTGGGTGTCTGCGAGCTGTGTTATCACGGCGCAAGCGAAGAGGAGATCGCTTCTTGCGAGATGACCGTCGATCCCGAAGGGATAGAGCCGTCGCTGCTCGATGAGCTCGAACGAAGCACTGGGCTGCGAGGCAGAACCATCGTGGCATTTGCTTTGGGGCTGGATTATTCGTGAAACGCAAGGTGTCATCCTGAGCGCAGTCGAAGGACCCCTACCAGCTACAAGAAATCAGTCTGGGCCTGGCATGGCAACGAAGTGCGAGATTACTTGCCGCCAAAGGGTTCCTTCGACTCCTCGCTCCAACACCCCATCGAGCACCAACCTGGTGCTCGGTGGGGGGCCCCGTTTGCGCTCGTCGCTCAGGATGACACTCCCAGAAATTATGTGCGCTCATGAATAATCTAGCTTGGGATTCTGGCCCGCATTGCGTGCCGTCGCTTCCCTGCTTTATCGTAGATAGTTTGCTCGTCACCCATCATGACCGACCGCAACCATCATTCCGGATCGCCCTCCGCGTTCGAAACTCAAGGTGAAAGCCGACTCGGCGCGCTTTGAACGCAACCTGAAAGCCATGGCCGAGATGGTCGCCAACGTTCGCAATGAAGAGCTTCTTATCGCCCAGGGCGGCGGCGACAAAGCGATCGAGTCTCAACACAAGAAAGGACGGCTGACCGCGCGCGAGCGCATTGCGCTGCTGATTGATCCTGGCACCGAGTTCTTCGAGCTTGGCGGCTATGCGGCGTGGGGAATGTACGAAGAGTGGGGCGGCGCGCCGTCGGCTGGCATGGTCACTGGCCTGGCGCGGGTGCAGGGACGACTGGTCATGCTGATCGTGAATGACGCCACCGTGAAAGCTGGGGCGTTCTTCCCCATGACGGCGAAGAAGGTGATTCGCGCGCAGAACATCGCCATCGATAACCACATTCCCACGATCTACCTGGTGGATTCCGCGGCGTGTTTTCCTGCCGCTGCAGGAAGACGTATTCCCCGACACCGACGACTTTGGCCGCGTCTTTCGCAATAACGCCGTGATGTCGGCGATGGGCATTCCGCAGATCGCCGCCATCATGGGCATGTGCGTGGCTGGCGGCGCTTATTTGCCGCTCATGTGCGATCACATTCTTATGACCGAAGGCAGCGGGTTGTTTCTCGCCGGACCGGCGCTGGTGCAGGCTGCTATCGGCGCGAAGTATTCGGCGGAGGAACTGGGGGGCGCGAAGATGCACTCGCAAATCAGCGGCACGGTGGACTTCCGCGAGCCGGACGACGAGTCGTGCCTGGCGCGCATTCGTCTGTTGGTGGACAAGATGGGCAACCGCCAGCTCGGCGTCTTCGACCGCAAGAAAGCTGAGGAGCCGCTCTACCCGGCGGAAGAAATCTACGGCATCTTCGATGGCGATCCCGCGCGCCAGTACGATATGAAGGAGATCATTGCGCGCATCGTGGACGGCAGCCAGTTTGGCGAGTACAAGTCGGAATACGGCGAGACGGTTTTGTGCGGGTATGCACGCATTGGAGGCTTCGCCGTCGGAATCGTCGCGAATCAGAAGACGCACGTACAGCAGGTTGACCACGCCGGCAACAAGCGCACGGAGTTTGGCGGTGTCATCTACACCGAGTCGGCGGAGAAGGCGGCGCGCTTCATCATGGATTGCAACCAGAATCTGGTGCCGCTGGTCTTTCTGCATGACGTGAATGGCTTCATGGTGGGGCGCGACGCGGAGTGGAGCGGCATCATTCGCGCCGGAGCCAAGATGGTCAATGCGGTATCGAACTCGGTGGTGCCGAAGATTGCGGTAATCGTGGGTGGCTCGTTCGGCGCTGGACATTACGCGATGTGCGGCAAAGCTTACGATCCGCGCTTTCTGTTTGCGTGGCCGACGGCGAAATATGCGGTCATGGCGGGCGCTTCGGCGGCCGGAACGCTGGTCGAGATCAAGATCAAGCAACTGGAGCGCGGCGGCAAAAAGCTGAGCGAAGAAGACAAAAAGAAGCTGTTCGATGAGGTGAAGGCAACCTACGACGAGCAGACTGATCCGCGTTACGGGGCGGCGCGGCTGTGGATCGACAAGATCATCGACCCGGCCGAGACGCGCGAGGCGATCATTATGGCGCTGGAAGCGGCGGCGCTGAATCCCGAGGTGCCAAAGTTCAGCGTGGGGGTGCTGCAGACGTAGCGGCGCGCCTGGCGCGCCGAGCTATCAGCCGTCAGCTATCAGCCATCAGGCGTTGCGGGTCGAACGTCCCATGGCTACACAAATGTTGCCCTACCCGGCTGACAGCAGGTCCCTCGACTCGGACTGAAGTCCTCGCTCGGGATGACAACATAAACGATTCTCTGCTTCTGAGGTTCCTTGCGACCGATAGCAGATCGCGACGAGTTAGACCAGTTTTGGTTTTTTGGTGTAGTCGAATTGCGGCGAGTGCCGCTGGCTGAAGCCAGCCGTTGTGAAGGATCAGCGGGAACGCGGCGCTGAAGCGCCGCACTACCCGTACTCGCTCGACTACAGTCATTCTTGACAGGTTTAGTTGCTTGGAGGCTGACAGCTGATAGCCGACGGCTGATGGCTAAAAGCTAAGAGCTAATCGCTAATTGCTAATTGCTAATGGCTGATTCTCTCAAACTCATCGAGTGCCCACGCGATGCCTGGCAAGGGCTGCCTGGGCAGATCCCAACGTCGGTCAAGGTCGAGTACCTGAGAGCCCTGATCGCGGCGGGATTCAAGCACATCGATGCAGTGTCGTTTGTATCGCCGAAGGCCATTCCGCAGATGGCTGACTCGGAGAATGTAATCAGCGAACTCGATCCGCCGGATGACGTCGAGATCATCGGCATTGTGGTCAACGAGCGCGGAGCGGAGCGGGCCATCGCAACCGATGCGGTGCAAACTCTGGGCTTCCCATATTCGCTCTCGCCAACGTTCCTGAAGAACAACCAGAACCAAACGCTAGAGGAAAATCTCGACATCCTGGAGAAAGTGAAGCAAAAAGCCGACGAGGGCGGACTCGACACAATAGCGTACATCTCGATGGCATTCGGCAATCCCTACGGCGATCTGTGGAATGTGGACGAGTTGATCGAGGGGATCAACTTGCTTGCCGATATGGATTTGCAGGCCATCTCACTTGCCGATACTGTGGGATTGGCGACTCCCCAGCAGATCGCCGACCTGCTAGGTCCGGTGCTGGAAAGATTCGACGGCGTCGAGATCGGCGCGCATCTGCACAGCCGGCCCGATGAGGCGGCGGCAAGAGTTCTGGCAGCTTATGATGCTGGTTGCCGCCGATTTGATTCCGCCATCGGCGGCATGGGCGGATGCCCCTTTGCGCAGGATGTGTTGGTGAGCAACATCCCCACGGAAAAATTGCTGGAAGCGTTGAAGAGCCGGGGCGCCGACTTGCCACTGAAGAAGCCGATTACGGAACCGCTCCGCCTGGCGGCGGAGATTGCAAACCAGTTCAGCGGGCCAAAGATGTGAGGCGGAGGAACTGGCAATTAGCAACTAGCATTGGCAACGACAAGTCGTTGACGAATCATTTTGAGGTGCGTGTCAGGGCACGACTTCAGTCGTGCCGAATAACCGCGGTAAAGGGTCAGGGCTTTAAGCCCAAGTTATTGTTGACTCGTTGAGGCACGTCTGAAGCCGTGCCCTGATACAAGACGACTGCAGATGCGTTCTAGCAAAGAATGCAGACTCGCGTGCGGCAGTTGCTCTCTGGTGCTTTTGGCATGTCCAAACAACAACGCGAATACACAACTCTGACCCTCGACTACGATGGCGCGCTCGCGCTCATCACACTGAACCGGCCAGAGAAGCGCAACGCAATCAGCTATGAGCTGATTGATGAGTTGCTGCACGTGCTGGGCGAGATCGCGAACTCGGCTGCGCAAATCGTAATCCTGACCGGAGCCGGCAAGGCGTTTTGCTCGGGTATGGATCTGGACAATTTGCGCTCGATCACCGGCCGCACGGATAAAGAGAACCTGGCTGACTCCGCCACCATGGCGCGCCTGTTTTGCAGCTTGTATGAGTTTCCCAAGGTCACGATTGCCGCCGTGAACGGGCCTGCAATCGCGGGCGGCTGCGGGTTGGCGACGCTCTGCGATTTCACCCTGGCCTCCTCGGAAGCCAAGTTTGGCTATACCGAGGTGCGGATTGGCTTCGTACCGGCGATTGTTTCGGCCTTTCTGGTGCGCCAGATCGGAGAGAAGCATGCGCGCGATCTGCTGTTCACTGGGCGAATCATCGGCGCCGAGGAAGCCCTGCGCATGGGGCTAATCAATGAGGTTGTCACGCCCGAAAAGCTTCTCGGCCGCGTCCGCGACCTCGCGGCCAGCCTGCTGAGCAACAGCCCGGCCTCTCTGCTCGCAACCAAGAGCTTGCTCAAGCGCTACGCGTCGGAGAGTCTCGACCCAGAGATCGCGGCGGCAGTGGAGGAGAACGCGCGCATCCGCAGGACGGCCGATTTCCGGGAAGGTGTAAGCTCCTTTCTGGAGAAACGAAATCCTCGCTGGACCGGGAAATAGATGGTGGCGTTGGCGAGTTCACCGGCTTCAAACCATGAGTGGCACAGCGGCACGGTAGGATTGTCCAGAAGCCGAGGCCCACTTGCGATAGAATTGGCGGTGCCATAAGGTGCAACCGATAGGGAGTGGAACAATCCCACGTCTGCATTGCCACAAAGCGTCGCTTCAAGCATGATTCATAGTCAGAGTTTCAACAGCTACCGGGCGGTAGCCCGTCAAGACACGCTGCCCCGCTGAGGAACAGGCTTATTGCGCGCCCACCACTTCGTTGATTGAGAAGAGTCACGCGTAGCGAACACAGGGAGAGTCATGATGACATTTCGTCCGCATTGCGTCGTAGCGGTAATGCTGTTTTCCACTATGGTCTACGCCCAATCTTCGAGCTCTGCATCGAAGTCACAGGCGCCTAATGCGGCAAAGGCGGCTAGTAGTTACGCCCCTTATCCGGTGATGAGCCAAGCGGCCGAGGAGCGCGCAAAGAAGCTCTTTGAGATGTTCAAGGCTGGCCAGGCGAGCGCGATTTGGGCGACGTATCCTGCGGAAAACAGAAAGCGTACCGAGGACGAGCGCAGATTTATATCTACGATCGGTCAGCTGAAAACAAGACTTGGTACCGAGACAAAGGTGGTGGAGGAGAATATCGTTCCCTACCTGGTGAAACGAGTTACGGTTTACTCCCGGTTGTCGGAATTTTCGAACGCCAAGGTTCAGGTGGCAACCGTGATCATGATCAACGAGAATGGCGCCACCGAGGGTTTCACGGTCAGACCGCTGCCTTCGCCTCCCGAAGGCCACAATGCCGGGTACAAGGACACCACTAAGCTCAAACTTCCATTCTCTGGCCAGTGGCTCGTGTACGAGGGTGGGCACGGAGTCTTTGATGACCCTTATCTGATGACCGACGATCAAAAGTTTGCCATGGATTTTGTTCTCCTGAAGAACGGGAGCCCTTTTGAAGGGGACGCTAGCACTAATGAACAGTTCTATTGCTTTGGCCAGCCGGTATTGGCCCCGGCCGATGGCACCGTGGTCAGAGTGGTAAATGACATCGGGGATAATCCTCCGGGCAAACCGGCCCAGGATACTCCAAATGGAAACATGATCCTGATTTCGCATGGCAATAACGAATATTCGTTGCTGTCGAATCTGAAGCAAAACAGCGTTAAGCTGAAGCATGGAGACGCGGTAAAGCAGGGTGATCCAGTGGGAGAATGCGGTAACTCCGGGGCATCGCCGGCGCCCAAAATTCACTACCAATTGCAGAATTCGACGGGGTTCCCCAAGGTAGAGTCGCTGCCGGCGCAATTCGTGGACTATGTGGCGGACGGCAAGCCCGTGCCCGTAGGTGAGGTCGTAAAAGGACAGACGGTCAGCAACGGAGCTGCGGCCAGCCCCACTCAACCGACAGCGACAAAATAAATACGGCGACAACTGCAAACCAGGAGCGTTGTTTCCGGGGCCTGTTTCGTGGTCTGACTCGCCGTATCTTCAGTGGAGTGGGTGTCAAAGTTGAAAACCGAGAGGAGTCAATCGCGACGCGCAAGCCGCAAACCGCAAGTTTACGAGACCAAACTGCGTGTGCGCTATGCGGAGACGGACCAAATGGGCGTCGTCTATCACTCCAACTTCATCATCTGGTTTGAAGTGGGACGGGTGGAGATGCTGCGCCGGCTCGGCTTCACCTATCGTGAAATGGAGAAGCAGGATGGCACGCATATCGCCGTCGTGGACGTCCGCTGCCGTTATAAGGCTCCTGCCCGCTACGACGACATGGTCACGGTCCGAACGCGCCTGGTGAATGTGCGCGATTCGTTGTTGCATTTCGGCTACGAGCTCATACGCGACGAGGACGCTACCCTGTTGGCTGAAGGCGAGACCGTGCACATTGTGGTGGATGCGGCACTCAAGCGAATCCCACTGCCGCAAAGATACATGCCGTCGTTTTTGAAGGCGGCGGGGAAAACTTGAGGCGGCCGTGGAGAGAACTCCCGGCTCCCCGGAACAATCCCGGCAGATTTAACGTCTCGAAACTGACCGCAATTGCAAATGCAAGCCCTCCACATCAACGGGAATGACCTGACCCTCGACGATGTTCGCCAGGTGGTCCATGAGCGACGGGCGGTCCTGCTTCAACCCGAGGCGCGAATCGCGGTGGAGCGGGCGCGCGCTGTGGTGGAAGACCTGCTCGACAAAGATCGTGTCGCCTATGCCGTAAACACAGGCGTCGGCAAACTCGCCGATCTTCGCATCTCGTCAGACGACATTCGTAACCTTCAAATCAACCTTTTGCGCTCCCATGCAGTAGGCGTCGGCGAACCGCTGGCCGAAGACGTTACGCGCGCCATGTTGCTGCTGCGCGCCAACTCGCTCGCCAAGGGTTTCTCGGGGGTGCGGCCCGCGGTGATCGACACACTTTGCGAGATGCTGAATCGTGGTGTGCATCCCGTTGTTCCGTCGCAGGGGAGCGTGGGGGCCAGCGGCGATCTGGCCGCGCTGGCGCATCTCGCGCTGGTGCTGATCGCGGAGGGCGAAGCCACGTTCCGCGGCAAGCGCACGGCGGCTGCGGAGGCGCTGAAGCAGGCTGACATCAAGCCGCTGGCTCTTCAAGCCAAAGAGGCAATCTCTCTCATCAATGGCACCCAGGGGATGCTGGCTGTCGGATTGTTGGCCACTCTACAGGCAGACATCCTCGTGGATACCGCGGATGTGCTCGGCGCTCTCACCGTGGATGCCCTTAAAGGTACCGATGCGGCGTTTGACCAGCGCATCCAGCAAGCACGTCCGCATGCTGGACAGTTGCTGGTCGCCGAGAACCTGCGCCGAATACTGGAAGGCAGTCTTATTCGCGAATCGCACCGCGAGTGTCAGAAGGTGCAGGATGCCTACTCGCTGCGCTGCATTCCGCAGGTGCACGGCGCGGTCCGGGATACGCTGGCCCATTGCCGCGAAGTCTTTGAGATTGAAATGAATTCGGCAGTGGACAATCCGCTGGTCTTTCCGGAAGAAAAGAAAGTTGGTGCGCCCAAACGCGGAGTGGGATCGACAGTTCCCGGCGACATCCTGTCGGGCGGCAACTTTCATGGGGAGCCTCTGGCATTTGCCCTCGATTTTTTAGCTATCGCACTCAGCGGGTTGGCGGGCATCTCCGAACGTCGCATCGAGCGAATGGTGAATCCTGCGCTGAACGAAGGGCTGCCTGCGTTCCTGGCGCCGGGAGCCGGCTTGAACTCAGGATTCATGATGGCGCAGGTCACGGCCGCTGCGCTGGTCAGCGAAAACAAGGTGCTGGCGCACCCGGCGTCTGTGGATTCCATCACCACGTCCGGAAACCAGGAAGACTATGTTTCGATGGGCATGATCGCAGCCAACAAGCTGCTGCGAGTTATCACCAACACGCGCAATGTGCTCGCCATCGAAGCCCTTGCCGTCGCGCAGGCGCTTGACTTCCGCGCGCCCCTGAAGCCCGGTAAGCGCGGCCAGGCGGCGCAGGCAGTCATTCGGTCCGTGTCTCCCACCATCACGGAGGATCGAATCTTGGCCCCAGAGTTCGCGAAAGTTGCGGAACTGATTGCCAGCGGAAAACTCGCGCAGGTGCTGCGGTAGGCTAGTTACGGGGTTTACAAAAAGGTCGTTATCGGCGGAAATCTCTGCCGCCCAGCCGCAAGAAAGAGTGGCTATTCGTAGACCTCGCGGCGATGAGCAATTCGCGTCACATCGACAGTTCTTGCCTTATCGTCAATCTCGTACACAATGCGGTAATTGCCCACACGAATGCGCCATTCGTTATCTCCACCCTTGAGCTTCTTGCAACCTGCAGGACGGGGAGTCGACGCCAGACCTTCGAGACGCGGCACAATGCGGGCAACCATTTGCGCAGCCAGGTTATGCAGTTCTTTTTCGGCGCTTGCGGTTAAGGCGACGCGATAGTTACTCACGCGCGAGCTTACCGCTCTTGATGAGGCCCGCTTTTACCTTTTCGAGCGGAATTCGCTTTTCGTGCCGCCGCGACCGGGAGAAAAGCACATCCTCGATGTCTTCCCACAGTTCCCGATGTTTCTTTAGGTCGATCTGGACGGCCACTTTCCGGCCCTTCTCATCGGTCACGTACTGGATTCCGGTCATGACTATATTCTCCCCTGGTGCTTCGCACCAACGTATTTTATGCATTCTGCGGGTCCTGGGGCAATTCGTCGCTCCGTGTACGTTCAACGCGAACCTCGAGCCCAAACAATACACCAATCCTTAATAGCAAGATGAAGGCAGAAGCCGGGACAAGCGGTGCCATTAACCAGCAGTTTACCTTTCTATTGCTGGGGCGGCTCCGTGCTTTACAATAAGAGCTGCTCTGGAGTCGTCCTTTACCTCGTCTGGCCGGGCATCGGTTCGCTGCGCCCGGGTCTTGGGCTGCGCCCCCTGGATGCCAAAAGTTTCGAGGATTTACTCGGGAAACCGGCATCTCAGATAACGGAAAGCGCCGCATCGCCGTCTTAGAGAGAGCGGCTTCTCTGCGCATTCATAAACGTGGCAATCAAGATCAAATTACCTGATGGCAGGGCTTCGGCCCGCTCCGCGTCCGGGCGGAATTCTCGTGGCGCGCGGGGCAGACCTGCCCGTACCCAAGCCTTCTCCATTGCCGACCCCTTAGTGAAGCTCTTCGTTGCGGGATTCTTCATCGCGGGCATCCTCTTCATGGCAATGTTCAGTTACTTCTACGTGAAGTACGGGAACATCATAGATCGCCGCATGTCAGGGCCGGTTTTCAGCAATGCTGCCAGGATCTACGCCCGCGCGCAAACGGTCAGCGTGGGTGAGAAGCTTGACGCGGCAGAGGTTGCCGCTGAGTTGCGCCGTGCTGGATATGCCGAAGAGCGGGGAAAAGGCGATTCTCCAATCGGTCACTACGTCTTTACGCCGGGCGGCATCCAGGTAATTCCCGGGTCTGAGTCATTCCACGCCGCCGAAGGCGCTGTCATCCATTTCGAGAATGGCAAAGTGACCGCGATTGATGAAACCAGCAAAGACAGCCGCAACCTGGAGGCTTATGAGCTTGAACCACAACTGGTGACAGCCCTATTTGAAGGGGAGGACCGTTCCAAGCGCGAGCTTATCAAGTTCGATGAAATTCCCAAAGTGCTGGTGGACGCGGTGCTCGCCATTGAGGACCGCCGCTTCTTCCAACATAGTGGCGTCAATTATTACCGCCTGCTGGAGGCGGCCGCGGTCGACGTTCGCGAAGGCCGTCACGGACAGGGTGGTTCCACTTTGACCATGCAGTTGTCGCGTGGCTTTTTCCTTTCCCCGCAGAAGACGGTGAAGCGCAAGCTGTTGGAAATGTTGATCGCCATCGAATTGGAGCACAAGTTTTCCAAGCAGCGCATCTTTGAGATGTACGCCAATCAGGTGTACATGGGGCAGCGCGGCTCCTTCACCATCAACGGCTTTGCGGAGGCTTCGCGCGCTTATTTCAACAAGGACATTAAGAACATCACCCTGCCAGAGGCCGCTCTGCTGGCCGGGATGATCCAGCGCCCGAACTATCTATCGCCCTACAAGAGTCCGAGGCGCGCGCTGGAACGTCGCAACCTGGTGCTCGACTCTATGGTTGAAACTGGCTCCATCACCCGCGAGCAAGCTGACCGCGCCAAGGCAGCTCCGCTTAAAGTGGCGCCACCCAACGTGGAAGCCAGCGATGCTCCCTACTTCGTTGACCTGGTAAAGGACCAGCTCTCGAATCAGTTCAGCGAAGGCGAGTTGAACGATCATGCCTATCGCGTCTATACCACGCTCGATCCTGACCTTCAGCGTGCCGCAGCCGAGGCCGTGGACACCGGTATGAAGCTGGTGGATGAGCAGGTGGAAAAACGGCGGACCCACAAGATTAAAGTTGGCGCTGGCAAGGAAGCGAAGACGGAAACCAAGGTCGAGTCGGGACCCATGCCGCAAGTAGCGTTGGTGGCCATCGATCCACATACCGGCGAAGTGCTCGCGCTGGTCGGAGGCAGGAACTACGGCATGAGCCAATTGGACCATGCGATCGCCAAGCGTCCCACCGGCTCCATCTTTAAGCCCTTCGTGTACGCCGCGGCCATTAACACCGCGGTGACCGGACAGACTCTGGTCGCCACCAGCGGCTCCGATGCGAATGGTGAAGGTGGCAACAGCGACAATAATCCTCCCGGCGTCTTCACCCCGGCCACCCTGGTTGACGATTCTCAAGTCAGTATCGCCACCGGAAACCAGGTTTACGAGCCCCGCAACTACCACGACAGCTTCAATGGAGAAGTGACCGCTCGCTACGCGCTGGCCCTGTCACTAAACAACGCGACTGTCAGGGTTGGGCAGGAGGTCGGCTTCGATAAGGTGGCGGCGCTGGCCAAGGCTGCCGGAATTACCAGTGTGAGGGCGACACCGGCGATCGCTCTCGGCGCATACGACGCCACTCCGCTGGAAATGGCGGGAGCCTATACCGTCTTTGGCAATCAAGGCACGCACCTCAATCCCATCATGGTGAAGTCGGTGCGGGATGCGCGGGGAAACATTCTCGACAACTACAAGACCGACAGCAAGGCCGTGCTCGACCCTCGGGTCGCCTACGTTTTGACCACCATGATGGAGGCCGTGGTTAACAACGGCACCGGCTATCCGGTGCGCGCCAGAGGGTTTGAAGCGCCCGCGGCGGGCAAAACCGGCACCTCGCATGACGCATGGTTTGCGGGATACACCACGAACCTGCTCTGCATCGTCTGGGTGGGAAACGACGACTATACCGATCTAAAGCTTAGTGGCGGTTCCACGGCGGCGCCCATCTGGGCCGAGTTCATGAAGCGGGCGGCCAAACTGCCGCAGTACGCAGATATGAAAAATTTTCCGCGCCCTCCGGCGTGGTCGAGGTAACGCTGGACAAGGTGACCAACCGGCTGGCGACCCCGTCCTGTCCGCAAACCTATACGGTGGCGTTTATCGCGGGCACGGAGCCCAAGGAAACCTGTGACCAGGCCGCCGGTGACCACAGAGGCTTTTTCTCCAAGATCTTCGGCCTGGGGTCACCCGCGGTTGCCGCGCCGCCGCCGACCACCAATGGCGTGGTCCAGCCGAGTCTGAACGGAACAACGGCCCAAGGCGGCCGACGGTCAGCCCGGACCGGGGCAGCAGCCTCAACCGAAGAAGAAGCGGGGCTTCTTTAGCCGGCTCTTCGGCCGGGGCGGCAATGGAGATAACCAAACGCAGCAAAATAATGGGGCAGATGACCCTGAGAAAGGGAACAATCCGCCGCCAAAATAGGTCTAATATTGAACAAGACGGGACTCTGGAGGTCCGGTCATGGCTCGTTTCCCCTCGCCACGGACACTGCTTCAGCTATCGCTGCTTGTAGCTTGCTGCTTGTGTTTCCGTTGTGTCTCCTGGCTGGCGATGATCAACAGGTGAATGCGCCGGTTGCACCGGCGCCGATTCCCGATGGCAGTGCTTCCGCCGCGGATTTGGAAGAACAGGGCGACGCGCTGAGGGCGCAAAAGCGTTATCTCGATTCCCTTGACTTCTACTCGGCGGCGATTGCTAAACAACCTTCCGCGCTTCTGTGGAACAAGAAAGGTATGTCGTACTTGTTCCTGCAGAAATATCCCGAGGCGACTAAGTGCTTCGATCGAGCCATCAAGACGGACAAGAAGGCCCCCGAAGGCTACAACAACCGCGGCTACATGGCGCAGCGGGAGAAGGACTACAACAAGGCCATCAAGTACTACAAGAAAGCCTTGGCGTTGCAGCCCAACGACGCCGTATTCCACTACAACATGGGAAGTTCGTACTTTGGAAAGCACGAGTATGGTTTGGCCGCACAGCAGTACCACGCAGCTTATGTACTCGACCCTGACATTTTTGATCGCGTTTCGCGGATTGGAGTGATGGCGCAATCCGGTTCACCCGAAGACCGCGCTGCATTCTCTTTCATGATCGCCAGAATGTATGCGCAAGCGGGCAACGTTGATCGCTCTCTGGAATATCTGCGCAAAGCCATGGAAGAAGGCTATAAGGACATCAAGAAGGTGTACACGGACTCCGAGTTCGCCACGCTGCGAACCGATAAACGCTTTGAAGAGTTGATGTCGCAAAAACCCCAGCCCATACCGTAAGGCATCCAACACCCTTGATACGCCCCAGTTCACTCAGTGCGATCTGAGCAAATTGTTTACACGGTCGCGCAGCCGCCTTGCATCAAAGGGCGCCCGAGCTTTCACGTCATTGTCGAAGTACACGAAGACATCGCGCGACGCTTGCCGGGGAGCATTCTGTTTGCTTGCTCTCCTTCCGTCATGCACTTCTCCGCCCTTGCTCCACGTTGCTACGCGCCGCGCCCAGATATCCAGCGCCCTGTCATCGTAGCCGCTAGCGTATAACTGTTCGCTGCCATGCAGACGGCAATATACGAAATCCGAGGTAACGTCCATCAAGAGAGGCCATTCAACCGTGTCGGCAACCACCAATCCGACCTCGTGGCCACGCAGTAAGCTGATGAATTCGTCGCAGACGAAACTCTCGTGTCGAATCTCAACTGCATGACGCAATCGTGCATCTTGTTGCACTCTCAGCCAGGCCCTTCCATTGAGCCGCTTATCATGTCGCCGAGCAAGCCGGGCAGCTTCCTTATGAGTTTTGGGCAACAATGCGAAGAAGTTATCCATTGTTACCGCATTGAACTGGAAGTTTGGTGGAAACTGCCACAGGACTGGTCCCAGCTTGCCTCCCAGCCTGAGCACACCTTGAGCGAAGAAGTTGGCAAGAGGGGTCTCAACGCCCCGTAGGCGAAGCATATGGGTGATGTATCGCGAGCCTTTTACAGCGAAAATGAAATCTTGAGGGGTTTCCGCATCCCATTGCGCAAAGCTGTCGGGGTGTTGAAGACAATAGAACGATCCATTCAATTCGATGGTGTCGAACTGCCGGGAGGCAAACTCCAGCTCTCGCCGTTGAGCAAGTTTTTCGGGATAGAAGAGACCTCGCCAATCCTTGTAGCGCCAGCCCGAAATCCCAATCCGCACCCTGCTTGCGGGCTTCATCCTAATCGTGTCCATACAACAATCGGCAAAGCACTCGCCAGTTCAGATGGCTTTTGCAATTCCAACGTGGCTTGTGTGGCGATTTGCAGGCGAGAACGAGAAAAAGATCTCTTGCAAGGCCGTGAAGCCTGAATGACTTGCTTGTGCCCGCTCCGGTAATTCGTCGGCGATGCTGATTCTTCGTGAAGTGGATCTTGGTCCTATCCTGAAGACGATTGAGCCAAACATTAGCGTAGTTTCCGCATCTGACGCGGTGGAGATTTTAGTTTGCCTGCACACCAGAGTCAGACTCTATGCTGCCATCTCGCTCGGTAAACGCTTTCGGTTCTTGGTTACTGGGAACGCTGCTCGCGTTAGTAGTATGGACTCCCTCGGCGGCGCAAACGCCCAACCAGCAACTCTCCTCTTATCTCGGGCAAACTGTAGCATCGGTTGACATCGCCGGACGTCCCGACGTCACGTTCAAAAGCGTGCAGGAGCTGATCGCGGTGAAGCCAGGCCAGCCGCTGTCGCAAAAGGATGTGGACGCGAGTACCGCGAACCTGAAGCAGCAGGGCGGTTTCCAGGATGTGAAGCTTGATCTGGAGCCCGAGGCGGGCGGAGTGGGAGTGGTGTTTATTCTCCAGCCGGCAGTCTACGTTGGCATGTACGAATTTCCCGGTGCGCTGAAAGAATTCCCATACTCCCGCCTGCTGCAAGTGGCGAACTACAACTCGCAGATGCCCTACTCCGCCAGCGACGTTCGGCAAGCAGAAAATGCGCTGGTGAAATTCTTCCGCCAGCACGGTTATTTTCTGGCAGAGGTACGCCCCCAGATCGAGCCGGAGAGCGACTTCGGATTGGCCAACATCGTGTTCCATACCACCCTGGGAGTCCGCGCAAAGATCGGCACGATCAGTCTCGCAGGGGCGAATCCAGAAGAAACCAATTATCTGCAAAGAAAACTACGCTCGGTAATGGCGCGCTTGCGCGGAGACTCCCTGAAACCCGGGATGAAGTATTCGTACAATCGCTTGCAAGGCGCGACTCGTTATCTGCAATCGGCCCTGGCGAGCCAGAGCTACATTACGGGCGAGGTGAAGCTGGTTTCCGCTGAATACGATTCCAATACCAACCGGGCCGACATCGTCTTCCAGGTTACAACCGGCCCGGTCGTCAAGGTGACTACGACCGGCGCGCATGTGTGGAAGCGCACGGTGCGCAACCTTGTTCCGATGTATCAGGTGAACGCCGTTAATGATGAGCTCATCAAGGAGGGTCAGCGCAATCTCGTTTCCTATTTTCAGGCCAAGGGCTATTTCGACACCACGGTTGATGTAAAAACCACGCAGAACGAGGGCGGGATGTCCATCGTGTACGACATCCACAAAGACGGCCGCCACAAGGTCGACGAGGTCGCATTCAAGGGAAACCATCACTTCAGCGGCAAGGAGTTGCAATCGCACGTCAGCGTCGAAGAAGGGACGCCTGATCTCACATGGCAAGTACAGCGATGCCTTGGTGCGCAGCAGCGTGAAAAATCTGAGGGACACCTATCGCGCAGCAGGATATAGCCAGGCAGAGATCGTTCCCAATGTCACTCGCAAGAATGGAAACGTGGACATTACTTTCCAAGTCACCGAAGGCCCCGCTCGACGTAGTGCAAGACCTGAAGATCGAGGGCAACACCACTCTGTCGGAGGCACAATTTGCGCCGCATGGCCTGAATCTCGGTCCAGGCAAGCCTTATTCGCAGGACCTGGTCATCAAAGATCGCAACCAGATCATGGCGCGTTATCTGACCCTGGGATACTTGAATGCGGCATTTCATTCCACCGCCAAGCCAGTGCCCGGCGACCCTCATCACATGAACGTGGTGTATCAGATCAGCGAAGGTCCGCAGGTCACGACCGCGACCATCATTACCGATGGAAGGCAGCACACGCAGCAGATCGACCATCAACAAACAGCTCAAGATCAAATCAGAAGAGCCGCTCAGCCAAAACGCTCTGTTCAGCTCCGAGAGTCACTTGTACAACCTGGACATATTCGATTGGGCGGAGGTTGCTCCCATGCGGCCCATCACCGACCAGAACCATGAAAATGTTGTGGTTAAGGTGCACGAGGGAAAGCGAAATTCCATTGTGTATGGCTTCGGCTTCCAGGTGGTGAACCGCGGCGGCAGCGTTCCCAGCGGTACGGTAGTGGTGCCCGGCATCCCGCCGGTGGGGCTTCCTCCCAACTTCAAGACCAGCGAGAAGACGTTCTGGGGACCGGACGGAACTTTCGAGTACACCCGGCGCAACCTGAGAGGGCGGGCCGAGTCGTTCACCATCAGCGCATTTGCCGGACGGCTGGACCAGCAGGGTAGTTTGTCCTACACCGACCCCTCATTCCGCGGGAGCAGTTGGAAGAGCAGCGCCATTCTCTCGGCCGAACACGACAGCCAGAACCCCATATTCACCGCGCGGATTGGGAACCTGGGTTATCAGCTGGAAAAGGCACTGAATGCCAAAAAGACAACCCATCTGTTCCTGCGCTACAACTTTCAGCTCACCCGCATCAGCAACTTGCTGATCCCCGATCTGGTTCCACCAGACCAGCTCAACGTGCATCTGTCCACGTTGTCGGCGAACTGGATTCACGATACCCGCGACAATGTGCTGGACGCGCATCGCGGAATCTATCAGACCTACCAGTTGAGCGTGAATCCTGCGTGGCTAGGTTCGAACTTCAGCTTCGCTAGCTTTCGTCGGACAAACCGCCTACTACAAGAACATCGGCAAAGGGATCATCTGGGCAAACAGCATTCGTGTGGGCCTGGAGCAGGCTTATGCCGGAAGCGAAGTGCCGCTGAGCCAGCGTTTCTTTTCCGGCGGCGGCAGCACCTTGCGCGGCTTTCCACTCAACGGCGCCGGCCCGCAGCGCGTAGTCGCAGCCTGTAGCAATCCCTCCGACCCGTCCACCTGTTCGAAGATTACCGTCCCCGCCGGCGGCAACGAATTGCTGATCCTGAACACCGAACTGCGCTTTCCACTCGATGCCATCAAGAAAGGTCTAGGCATCGTTGCTTTCTACGATGGCGGAAATGTATTTCCCATCATCGGCTTTCACGATTTCACCTCGCTCTACAGCAACTCGGTAGGCATCGGCTTCCGCTACGCCACGCCCGTCGGACCCATTCGCATCGACATTGGCCACAACTTGAATCCTGACCCCGGCATCAAAGCTACTCAAGTGTTCGTGACTCTGGGACAGGCATTCTAACCATGGCCCTTAGAGACTTAGGACTTCCCCCGCAAGAGCCGGGCAAACCGTACGTAATTCCCCCGCGCAAGGGTGGAGGATGGCGGCGAGTAACCGCCTGGATTTTTGCGGTCCTGGCTGTGCTCATCCTGATTGCTGGGGTCGGCGCTTACGTTCTGCTGCGCAGCGCCTCGTTCCACAACTACATCCTGCGAATGGCGGCGAAGAAAGCCAGCGATTCCCTGAACACGCGGGTCGAGCTGCAAAACTTTGCTCTGCACTTGTCAAATCTTGGACTGGATCTTTATGGTCTGACGGTTTACGGAGTCGGACCCGGCGCGAACGCACCCTTGCTGCAGGTGGATCACATCGGCCTCGGGGTTCGAGTCATCTCCGTCTTGCATCGCCAGTGGAACCTCAATAACGTGACGGTCGATCATCCGGTCGTCAACCTCATCGTGGACCAGACTGGCAAGAACAATCTTCCCAAGCCCAAGAGCAGCGGCAACTCGAACACAAACATCTTCGATTTGGCGATACGGCACATTCTCCTCGATCGCGGAGAGGTGTACTACAACGATCGCGAAAGCACGCTTTACGCGAACCTGCATGATTTGCAATTCCAGTCGAACTACGATGCTGCCGGCGGCGGCCGGTATTTCGGAAACATATCTTATCGGGACGGTCACCTGCAGTACGGAAGCTATGAGCCGATACAGCACGACCTGAGCGCGCAGTTCGACGTTCGGCGTGACCGGATGACGTTGAGTAACGTTGTGCTGAAGAGTGGCCAATCGCAGGTACTGCTCTATGCGTCGCTCAACAACTACAGCAACCCGATCGTTCATGCTAGATACACAGTGATGCTGGACACGGCGCAGTTCCGCCAGGTCCTGAAAAATCCGTCACTGCCCAGCGGTGTAATTGTGGTGAACGGCACCGCCGATTACACTTCCGTTCCCGGCCAGCAACCGCTCGACACTACTTCGGCGGAAGGAACCATTAAGAGTTCAGTACTGCAGCTTCGCACGCCATCCTTGAGCACCGACATCCGCGATCTCGGCGCCCACTATAGCCTTACGAACGGGAATGTGGAGCTGCGCAACGTTCAGGCGCGACTGCTGGGAGGCGAGCTCTCGGGAACGGCAACAGTCCACGATCTTGCAGGGAAACAGGAAGGACATATTGTCGCTGCGTTGCGCAACATCTCGCTGGCCGATCTAAAGCGGGTTGCCAATTCCGTTTCGATGAGGCAAGTTGCGATCTCCGGCCAGGTGAACGCTACTGCCGATGCCAGTTGGACTGGCAGCATGAATAATCTGGCGGTCCGCACCGACGCTACCGCCAAGGCGAACGTCGCGCCCGCGCAGACCGCCGCCACGAATGCTTCGCTGCCAGTGAATGCCGTGATTCACGCGCGATACGCTGGAGCAACGCAAGAGATTGCGCTGAACCAGAGTTACATTCACACTCCGCAAACCTCGATCGACCTCAATGGCACGGTGAGCAATCGTTCAGCCCTGCAAGTTCGCGTGCAGGCGAATGACCTGCATGAACTGGAAACCGTGGCTGACCTTTTCAGCAAGCCCGCGCCCGGTCAAAGTGGACAGGTCCCGCTTAATCTGCATGGCACGGCTTCGTTCAATGAAACTGTGCGCGGCTCAACCAGCAATCCACAGATTGCCGGGCAACTGAACGCCAGCAATGTGCAAGTGCGCGGCAGCGCCTTCCGCGTTCTGCGCACCAGTGTGCAGGCAAGTCCTTCGCTGATCAGCTTACAAAATGGGTATCTTGAGCCGGCAAAACAGGGCCGCGTGAATTTCAGCCTGCAATCGGGATTGCATCAGTGGTCGTACACTCCATCAAGTCCCATCGTGGCCAACGTCAATGCATCCCAGCTTTCTCTGGCGGAACTGGCACGTGCGGCCAATTCCAGCACGCCGATCTCTGGAACGTTGGACGCCAAGATTGCGCTGCACGGAACGCAATTGAATCCGATTGGGCAGGGGGATATCAGTCTTCACAACGCAAGCGTTTCGGGCGAACCCATCCAGGCGGCTAACGTACGTTTTCAGGGGACTGGCGATACCGTGCACGCGAATCTGCTGGTACGAATTGCTGCCGGATCGGCGCAGGGTCAGCTGACGTATTATCCCAAGCAGGAAGGGTACGACGCGCTCCTGCAGGCGACCAATATTCACCTCGATCAGATACGAACGCTGCGTGAGCGCAATATGCAAGTGGCGGGCACATTGAACCTGACCGCGAGCGGCCGTGGCACGCTCAAGGATCCGCAAGCGCAGGCTTCGCTCACCATTCCGCAGCTCGACATACAGAAGCAGCAGATACGCAACATCAACCTGCAAGCAAATATAGCCAACCATGAAGCTACGTTCGCGCTAGGCTCGCAAGTGCTGAACACGCCGCTGCGCGCGCAAGGTAAAGTAGCTTTGACTGGCGACTATTACGCCGACGCGAGCTTAGACACGCCGGTGATTCCGCTGCAACCATTGTTGGCGGTCTATGCTCCCGCGCAAGCAGCGAACCTGAGTGGCCAGACTGAAATTCACGCCACCCTGCGCGGGCCGCTGAAGAACAAAGCTCTGGTTGAAGCGCACGTCAACATTCCAACCTTGGGCGTGAATTACCGCACGACCGGGACCGCTGGGTCTGCAGTGAATGTGCAACTCGGAGCTGTAACTCCAATCCGCGCCGATTATGTGGACGGCGTAATTTCGCTGCTACCAGGCGAGATCAAGGGTACCGGTACCGACGTTCGCTTCCAAGGACGGCTTGCCCGTCAACAGCAATGCTGCCTCAACGCTGAGGGTGCAGGGCACAATTGATCTATCCCTGGCGCAAATGTTCGATCCTGACGTAAGCAGCAGCGGGCAGCTTCAGCTTGACATCAATGCCGCCGGACATAAGAGCGCCGAGAATTTCGAGGGCCAGATCCGTATCGTGAATGCCAGCTTCGCCACGCCAGATTTGCCGCTTGGGCTGTCCAACGGCAATGGCGTGCTGACCCTCCGATCCGACCGGCTGGACGTCACCCACTTCACGGGTGATGTCGGAGGCGGCACGGTGACCGCGTCCGGCGGCGTGACTTACCGTCCAGCAATCCAGTTCAATGTCGCTCTGAAAGGCAACGATTTGCGATTGCTCTATCCGCAGAGCGTACGCAGCGATCTCGACTTGAACCTCAACATGACGGGTACGCCCGACAAGTCGTGGTTACAGGGGCAAGTGAATGTGAACCGCGTTTCCTTTACCCCGGACTTCGACCTGTCGCAGTTCGTCGCGCAATTCAGTGGAGTGGCATCGCCGCCTCCGGCGCAGGGCTTTGCCGATAACTTGAATCTCAATATTGCCGTGCGCTCCACTTCCGAGCTGAACGTTGTCAGCCCGGCGGTCAGCATTCAAGGGGACGCGAACCTGCGTGTGATCGGTACGGCGTACAGACCCCGTCATTGTGGGACGCACCAATCTGACCGGCGGAGACCTGATCTTTCTTGGAAACCGCTACGTGGTGCAGGGCGGCACCATCGCATTCGTTAACTCGGTAGAGACTGAACCGGTCGTCAACCTGCAGGTCAACACAACCATTCAGCAATACAACATTGCGATGCGCTTCCGGGGTCCGCTGGACCGTCTGCGCACCGACTACACTTCCGATCCTTCGCTTCCCCCGGCCGACATCATTCATCTGCTTGCCTTTGGCAGTACGGAAGAGGCCTCTAACGCCGCCCCGTCGCAATCGGCAACGCTGGGAGCTGAATCCCTCGTCGCATCCCAGGTCACCGGCCAGGTCACCAGCCGGATCACAAAAGTCGCAGGCATCTCGCAGCTTTCGGTTGATCCGCAGCTTGGTAATAATGGAAATCAGCAGCCGGGCGCTCGCATCACGGTGCAACAGCGGGCAACCAGTAAGTTGTATGTCACCTTCTCTACCGATGTGACCACTACGCAGAACACAGCAGTGCAAATGCAGTATCAGCTCAATCGCAAGTGGTCCCTCAGCGGAGTTCGCGACCAAAACGGCGGCTTCGGACTTGACGCTCGTTATCACAAGGAGTTCTAGCGCAGTTTCACATTTGGCGTATAGGGTGGAGCACCGCTTCAGCGGTGCAATTAGAATTCGGGATGAATCGGCTTCAGCCGCTGAGGTAACAAAACATACCTCAGGCGCTAAAGCGCGACTAGGAACTGATCGCGTTATGCACGCCTGAAGGCGTGCTCCACCCGTAGCCAATACACTTGGAGTGAGACTGCTCAGCCAGCGAAGACAGGCCTTCAGGAAGCTATTGTCGTAAGCAGGATGGGCGAGATGCACTGGCAGCAATTCAAGACCGCCATCGGAAAGACTTTTACAGATGTGGATCGCAATCACATGCTGTACATGGCTGCTGCGCTCTCCTACTACTTCATCCTCTCCTTGTTTCCGGCGCTGATCCTCTTGGCCGGCATCGTTGCCTACATTCCTATTCCCGATTTGTTCGGGCACGTACTGGATTTGATGGGACGTTTCGTACCCGCCGATGGCATGGTTCTGATCCAAAGAGTGCTATCCGACATTGTCTCTCCTAATCGCGGAACTCTTCTCTCGGCTCGGTTTAGTGGGTACGCTTTGGACTGCATCGGGAGGATTCGTGGCGACGATTGAAGCGCTGAACATTGCCTACGAAGTGGAGGAGACGCGGCCATTCTGGAAGACCCGCCCCTTGGGCATTGCTTTGACCTTCTTAATCGGATTCCTGCTGCTGACGGCTTTGGCGGTGATGATTGTCGGTCCCCATTTTGGGGAATGGCTTTCCAGCCGATTGCATTTGTCCTGGTTCTTTGCGGTTGCGTGGCCATTCATTCACTGGACGGTAGCGGTTGGGTTCACGGTGCTTGCCGTAGAGCTTTTGTACTTCCTGGCCCCCAACGTCGAGCAGAGGTTCCGTTCGACACTGCCCGGAGCCGCCCTCGCCGTTGGCTGCTGGTTGCTGCTCTCCTACGGTCTCGGAATTTACTTCCGGAGGTTCGCGCACCTCAACAAGACGTACGGCGCAGTGGGAGCCGTAATCGGGCTCATGATTTTTCTGTATTGGACCGGCTTTGCCATCCTGGTCGGCGGCGAATTGAATGCTGAGCTGGCCAAGGTGAGCAAGGCCGGGCCGATCGAGCAGCACGAGGAGCCGCCAACCATCACAACGCTCGACATTGCCGGCTGAGCAGTTAGCGCAATGTGGTTGCTGGCGTTTCGATCCAAGCGGGGCTGCTCGACTCGGGTGGCTCAACTTTGAAATTCTGGACCACGCCGCGATAGAGCAGCACGGCGCAGACCGCCGAACCAACCAGCAGGAGAACTCCGGTAGCCGACTGATGCATCAGTATCTTTCCCGTTCCGAAAAGGCCCATGTAAACCATGGCGCAGCCGAGGGCCCAAGCGCCCAGATTGCTGCCAATGTCACGGTATCCCACAATGTCGGATGCTTGCGCCGCAATGCGCTTCCAGCCGCGGACATCAGGCCGCACATGGCGGTAGAAACGCAACAGGATTTGGTCCGGCTCGGGCTTGGTCAGCAGCGTTACGGTGAGCCACACAATCGTAGTGACAATCGTCGTCGCCAACGCTCCCTTCGCAAACACTAGCGAGCTGTTGCCGCTGAATGGCTGCCACCGAGCGAGAACAACGGTGACGAGCAGCGAGCAGGCCATGGCGGAAATCTCGCTCCAGGCATTGATCCGCCACCAATACCAGCGGAGAATGTACACCGCTCCGGTACCCGCACCAATCTGCAACACAACCTGCCAGCCGGAAGCGATGGAACCAAGTTGCACCGACACCCAAGCAGAGACGATAACCAGCAACACGGTGCATAAGCGCGAAACCGTGATGTAATGTCTTTCGGAAGCGCCTGGCTTGACGAACCGGCGATAAAGTCCGCGACCAGGTAGGAGGCGCCCCAGTTCAGTTGGGTGGCCATCGTGGACATGAATGCAGCCAGAAATCCCGCAATCGCAATCCCGCGATACTGGTGCGGGAGATGCGAGTTCAGCACCATCATGTAACCGGTCTCCGGATGCTGCAGCCCCGGGTACAGACACAATGACAGCCAATCCGGTAATGATCCAGGGCCACGGACGGATGGCATAATGCGCAATGTTGAACCACAGCACCGAGAGCAGCCCCTGCTTCTCATCGCGTGCGCTGAAGATACGCTGGGCGATATAACCGCCCCCACCCGGCTCCGCGCCCGGATACCAGAACGCCCACCACTGCAGGCCGATGAACACCAGGAAGCTCGCCACGGGGACCATCCACAGCGGCTCGGCCGTGAGACCTCGCGAAAATTCGGGCAAGAAGCCGAGTGGATTGGCAGCGTTCGCGCCGGCGTCGGCCTGCATCCTGCGCAAACTGTCGAGCATGGCCGTCATGCCTCCGCAGGCAACGACTGCGAAATAAGCGATCGCGATAACGATTGCCATCTTCAGCACGAACTGAAACAGATCCGTCCATAGCACTCCCCAAAGCCCGCCGAGAGCGACGTACAGCCCGGTAAACGGGATCAGGAAGAAGACGCAGATGGCAAGCGCTGCGCCGTCATCGCCGCCCCACACCGCACCGAAATGGGGGCTGATGAAGCGGCTGATGTTGGCCAACATCGGCGTCCCTGCCAGCGTCGTGCTAACGATGCTGGTCATCGCCTTCGTAACCCATCCCAGGATGACGCAGTTCATCAGCAGGCCAAGGTAGATCGCGCGGAATCCGCGCAGGAATGCCGCTGGCTTGCCGGAATAGCGAATCTCGGCAAACTGCACATCGGTGAGCAGTCCCGAGCGGCGCCATAGACGGGCGAAGAGGAAGACGGTCATCATGCCCGAGAACAGGAAGCCCCACCACAGCCAGTTGCCGGAGATTCCCTGCGAGTAAACCAGGCCGGTGACGACGAGCGGCGTGTCGGCAGCGAAGGTTGTCGCCACCATCGAGGTCCCGGCCAGCCACCAGTTCACGTTGCGACCAGAGACAAAGTAGTCGTCAACGCTGCGCGCGGAGCGACGCCGGAACCACAGTCCCATGACAAGCGTGACCGCGAGATAACCGGCGATGGCGGTCCAGTCGAGCAGTGTGAAGCTCATGATATCGTTCCGCGCCTGACGAGCTTTTTCTAGGGTTGGGCGGTGACGCTGGCGGCGGAGAGCTCGCGCAGCGAGGCCGCGTAGGGCGGCCACGCAACCCCACGTTCCGTGATGATAGCGGTGACGTAGGCATTCGGGGTGACATCGAACGCGGGGTTCTCGACGGCCACGCCGTCGGGCGCGATTTGTCTGCCGGCCAAGTGGGTGACTTCTCGCGAAGAGCGTTGCTCAATGGGGATCCGGCTGCCATCGGGCGTTGCCAAATCCACCGTCGAAAACGGGGCCGCCACGTAGAACGGAATACCATGCTCCTTGGCCAAGACCGCAACCGTGTAAGTGCCGATCTTGTTGGCAACATCGCCATTGGCGGCGATACGATCGGCGCCCACAATCACGGCATCGATCTTTCCCTGCTGCATCATAGAGCCCGCCATGTTGTCGGAGATCAGCGTGGTAGGAATGTGGTCTTTCATCAACTCCCACGCTGTCAGACGTGAGCCCTGGAGAAACGGACGAGTCTCGTCGACAAAAACATGCAGTTTCTTGCCCGAATCCACGGCTGCGCGAACCACGCCCAGCGCGGTGCCATAACCACAGGTCGCCAGCGCACCCGCATTGCAGTGAGTCAACACTCCACCGCTTGAGGGGAGTAGTACGGCACCATGCTTTCCCATTGCTTCGTTGGCGGCGATATCTTCCACCAGCATGCGTTGCGCTTCGGTCACCAGTTCCTGCTGAATGCGCGGGATCGGCTGGGTGCTGACCTGTTCAAACTTGTCGCGCATGCGGCGAATCCCCCAGAAGAGATTGACTGCGGTGGGACGTGTTGCAGCGATGACTTCGCAGATGTGGTCGAGGTCACGCTTCAGCTCGGCATGGTCTTTGGCGCGCGAGTCACGGACGCCCAGCGCGACTCCCATGGCGGCAGCAACGCCGATTGCCGGCGCGCCACGCACAATCATGTTGCGGATTGCTTCGGCAACCTCTTCGTAGCTTGTGCAGGTGACGTAGGTCTCTTCCGTAGGCAGCTTGGTCTGATCGATAAAGCGTACGCCCGCGTCCGTCCATTCCAGGGTTTTGATCATTTGACGTAGTGCTGCGGTGAATTACGATTGGGACGAATTTTCAACGCCCCTCCAGTAACTCCAGAAACTCATCCCGCCCTAATTGAAGTTTGCGGAGATACTCACGGAGGGTTCCTTCTCGAATTGGGTCTTTCCCATGCGGTTCGTGGAAAGTGACGACGCTTGGACTTCGCGTTCTAGAATGAAACGAGCGAGCCGACCCTCGTTTGCTTTTCATCGCTTGATAACCCAGAGCCTCGAGCACACGCACAAACTCCCTCCACGTCAGTTGCGGAGGGAGTCTAGATTCTTTCATTTATACCAAAGCAAGTATTTGGCTGTCGTGGATAGCCGCAGAGAACCGGAAGAAGGATTGGTCGCGTGGAAGTTCTCCCGGCGAGAAATGCGATTCCCTTGCATGGTTGCGCAGATGCTCCACTACCGGCTCCAATTTATGGATTTCTCGAAGGGCTTCTAAATGGCTGAGTACGGCGTCTCTCAGGTTGTTCTGTGCCTCCTCATGGGTCCTGCCAAATACGGCCACGGGGAGATCTTCGGCGATGCCGTTAAAAACTCCCTGTTCCTCCCATATTCTGCACAACACCGGAACTTCCACGACAGTTTCCGCGGACTCCTTTTTCCTCAGCAAAGCCACGACCCCATCTCCTTCAACAACCTGCCTTTTAGTTTACGCTGAATCGAAGCGCTCTCGCCACCTTGACTTCCGGGAGTCGCAACCGCTCAATCGACAGGCTGCTCCCAAACAAATCAGCGCGATCCGCGGAAATCCGCGGTTGACCGTCGCCTCTTCGTTTTATGGCCTATGCACCTCACAACGGTTTCCCGGCGAATTGGTCACCGCCGGCCGGTCGCAGAGGTCGCACTTGGCGCTTACTGCATAAATCGGAGGTATTTCATGTTTCACATGTTGGGCACGAACATCGTTGGCGGTGAACAGCGCGACGAACTTCGCTGGGGCAGCAGCTTTCTCGACGTTGGCGCGACCTCCCGCCTCCTCGCGCTCCACCAGGCACAGTACACCGACGATATCGAATCCAAACTCACGCGCGGCCTCAATCGCCTGGATGGTGGAACCTCCCGTGGTGCACACGTCATCCACGATCACCACCCGCGCCGGCTTCTGCCGAAAGCCTTCAATGCGCTGACCCATGCCATGCGCCTTCTCTGCTTTGCGCACTAGAAAACCGTGCACGGGCTTTCCCTGCTGCGCACTAATGACGCAAGTCGCCACCACGATCGGATCGGCACCCATGGTCAGCCCGCCAATCGCGTCGGCATGCCAACCGCGCCTGCCAATCTCCTCGAAGACAGCTTGCCCAGTCAGCAGCGCACCGGTCGCATCGAGCGTGGTGAGGCGGCAATCGATGTAGTAGTCGCTGGTCCCACCGCTGGAGAGCTTGAATTCGCCGAGGCGAAATGATTTTTGCGCCAGCATGGCCAGCAGCTGGTCGCGCGCATTTGCCATCCTGCTAACCATACCATCTCAATTGGCCAGCTTCTCCAGGTGCCGATAGTGATCGCTGGCCAGCCACAACATGCCAAACAACGCGAAGTTATAACCGCAATGCATGAGGAACGAGCTGGCTACGGAGTTGCTGCGCTCCCGGGCCACCGTAAAGACCACGCCGACCACGAAGATGCTGAGGATCGGCGCCCAGGCATAGCCTAACTGGGTTCCGTGAATAGCGGCGAAGGCAGCCGCCGTCAGCACGATGGCAATGGTAAGGCTGAACGCTCGCCGCAGCACCGGGTACAACAGCCCGCGGAAAAACAGCTCTTCCAGCAAGGGCGCGAGCGTCATTCCAAAGATGGCCATCAAGTATGCGCTCGCGGCATCGGTAAAGTACTTGTCCATGGGCACCGACTTGGGGATCGGCAGAAAGCGCGACAGGCCATCGATCACAACCGCCAGGATTATCCCCAGAACGAAAAATCCCGGCGCGGAAACTCCTGGCCAATTCCAGTGAATTCCCTTCCCGAAGCGTTCGCGGGTTCGGGACCGCACTAGAACAAACATGAACAACAGCACAAGGGGGTAGGCCGCGGCCTGCGCTCCTATTACCACGCGCGCGTTGGTAGCCAGTTCGGAAACCGGCATCTGCCGGTAGGCCGGGAAGGTGCGCGCGATGAACAGCGCGGCCAGGCTGAAGCCGAACACAGCAACCGCCGTGAACACCAGCACCGCCAGCACATCCCAAGCCGACCAGGCGGGGAAGGACGATTGCGTCGGAGGTATAATGGCCGGCTGCGGTGGCGTTATCTGAAGCGGACCCGGCGAGATGCTGGGATCCTCCGGCGCTATTGACAGGGGATCGTGCAGGCTCGCACTCGGCTCTGGCGGGTTAGATGGCAGAGGCATGATTACCCAATGACGCAGCAGACCCTCTCGTCGCCGTCTTCGTTGTAGTAACGGCGGGGATGCTAAGGCTGATGGTCGCTCGCTGAATCGGAATCAAAATTCTTCCGGATTTTCCCAAATCGGGAAACTGCGTCTAGGCCACGTGGCGAGCGTTCTACGACGTTCTAGACTGCCGGACAATCCCCTGAGGGTCGTTCCGATGGTTCACGTCGATCCTGGGGCATCCTGACGCTTTCCAGAGGCACTTTACGGATATCGTAGTATAGCTAAATAGTGGTTATTAAGAGTTCCACTAAAATTTGTCATAGACTACCATTTAAGTGCTATATCTCTTCATTGCGAGCCAGTGAGAGCCCCTTCCTCCGACTTGGTCATGAGTTTTTGCGCCTTGTGTCCGTTATTCCTTACATTGGACGCCCGCGGCAACAATTTGGCTAGCGTCTGTCCGGTGTAAGATTTTTTTACCCGTGCCACCTGCTCTGGCGTACCTTGCGCTACCAATCGGCCGCCATCCTCGCCGCCCTCCGGCCCCAGGTCAATGATCCAATCGGCATTGCGGATGACGTCCATATTGTGCTCGATGATCACAATGCTGTTCCCCAAGTCGGTCAGCCGATGCAAAACCTCCAGCAGCTTGCTGACGTCATCGAAATGCAGTCCCGTCGTTGGCTCATCCAGAAGATACAGCGTCCTGCCAGTCTGGCGCTTGCTAAGCTCGCGCGCCAGCTTGATACGCTGCGCTTCGCCACCCGAGAGCGTTACCGCCGATTGACCGAGATGAATGTACCCTAGGCCGACATCGACCAGCGTCTGCAGCTTCTGTCTGATCTGCGGAATATTCTCCAGCACGGGTAGGGCATCAGCGACCGGCGTCTCCAGCAGATCGGCGATCGAGTAGCCTTTGTACTTCACCGCCAGGGTCTCATGATTGTAGCGTTTGCCCCCGCACACCTCGCACAGCACGTACACGTCCGGCAGAAAGTTCATGGCGATGCGGCGCTGCCCGTCCCCCTGACACGCTTCGCAGCGTCCGCCGGCAACGTTGAACGAAAAGCGTCCTGCCTTGTAGCCGCGCTCGCGCGACTCCGACAGCATGGCATAAAGATCGCGTATGTGGGTGAAGACACCGGTGTAGGTAGCGGGATTCGAACGCGGCGTGCGACCGATGGGCGACTGGTCGATGCGGATGACCTTGTCGATGAATTCGGTTCCGGCCATGGACTTGTGGGCCCCGGCCTCTTCGCGTGAACCGTAGAGCGACTTCGCCAGTGCCCGATAGAGAATGTCGTTAATCAGGGTTGACTTGCCCGAACCCGAGACGCCCGTCACGACTGTCATGACACCCAAGGGAAAATTGACGTCGAGATTCTTCAGGTTGTTCTCGCGCGCGCCAAGTATGGTGATGGCCTTGCCGTTCGGCTGCCGCCGCGCATAACGATACGTGATTTGCTTCTGCCCGGAGATGTACTGTCCGGTCAGTGAGTCCGGCGCATCCTCAATCTGGGCGGGAGTACCACTGGCTACTACTTCTCCACCGTGCCGTCCAGCACCCGGCCCGAGATCGATGACGTAATCAGCGCGCCGGATGGTGTCTTCGTCGTGCTCGACCACCAGAACGGTGTTGCCCAGATCGCGCAACGATTCCAACGCATGCAGCAGGCGGTCGTTGTCCCGATGGTGCAGGCCGATGGAAGGCTCGTCGAGCACATACAGCACACCTCGCAGCTTCGATCCAATCTGCGTGGCCAGACGAATGCGCTGTCCCTCGCCGCCACTCAACGTCGCAGCCGAACGATTGAGCGAGATGTAGCCCAGCCCAACCGCGTTCAGAAAACCCAGTCGCTCGGCAATCTCTTTGCGGATTCGTCCCGCAATGCGCTCCTCTCGTTCCGAGAGCTGGATATGAGCCGCGGCTTCCACGGCCCGCGACACCGGCAGGGCGGTGAAGTCGGCAATCGACATGCCGTTGACTTTCACCGCCAGACTCTCCGGACGCAATCGCTGGCCGTGACACGCGGGACAGGTGGTCGCCGACATATGGTCCAGCAGCCAGTCGCGATAGCCCTCGGAGGAGCTGTCCTCCATTGCCTGCCGCAGATAGGCAAATACGCCGAGGAAGCCCCCCTTCTTTTTCTCGCCTTGCTCCGGCCCGTAGAGAATCAGGTTCTGCGTTTTGCGCGGCAACTGCTCGAATGGCGTGGTTAGGTTGAATCCGTACGCCTCCGCCGCCAACTGCAATATGCGGATAAGATTTTGCGACGCCGAACCTGGTCCCAAAGCGCCGTCGAGCAGCGGCTTCGACCAGTCTGCGATGACCTTGGCGGGATCGAAATCGTATTTGCTGCCCAGCCCGTTGCACTCCGAGCACGCACCGTACATGCTGTTGAACGAAAACGAACGCGGCTCCAGCACCGGGACATTGATGCCGCACTCCGGACACGCCAGCTTGGACGAGTACAAATGTTCCTCGCCACCGACCACGGCGACCTGCACCAATCCGTTGGCCAGCTCCATTGCCAACTCGACCGACTGCGCCAACCGATGCTCGATCCCCGGCTTTACCAGCAGCCGGTCAACCACTAATTCGATGGTGTGGTTCTTGCGCTTGTCGAGCTTGATCTCGTCATCGGCAATGTTGCGCAGCTCGTTGTCGATGCGGGCGCGAGCGAAGCCCTGCTGCGCGAGCTTGTCCAGTTCCTTCTTGAACTCGCCCTTGCGCCCACGGACAATGGGCGCCATGATCATCACCCGATCCTCGGGCTTCAGGTCCATCACCCGCTGCACAATCTGGTCAGCTGACTGCCGCGAGATGGCGCGGCCACACTGCGGACAGTGCGGCACGCCGATAGACGAATACAGCAGGCGCAAGTAATCGTAGATTTCGGTGATAGTGCCCACGGTGGAACGCGGACTGCGGCTGGTGGTCTTCTGCTCGATGGCGATTGACGGACTTAGGCCGTCAATGCTGTCCACATCGGGGCGCTCCATCTGGTCGAGGAATTGGCGCGCGTAAGCCGACAGTGTTTCCACGTAACGCCGTTGGCCTTCGGCGTAAATGGTGTCGAAGGCAAGCGATGACTTGCCTGAGCCGCTGAGGCCGGTGATGACGGTCAGCGTATTGCGCGGAATCTGGACGCTGATGTTCTTCAGGTTGTGCTGGCGCGCCCCGCGAACTGTGATGCTGCTGATACCCATGGATGACTGCTGGTTCGGACCCCCCGCTATGGCAGGTCGAGCCGGTCTTTAGATCGCTGTGAGAACTGTGCCGTCGCTGTAGCTGAAGGCAGCAAGCCTTGAAGGGGCATGGCTTCACCCGTGCCGTTATGTGTGCGTAAAAGGTCGGGCTTCAGCCCCTGAGGGAACTCGCATTTCGTTCAATACCGAAGTCCCTCAGTGGCTAAAGCCACATAAAAGAATTGCCGTTTACGGCACGGCTGAAGCCGTGCCCCTTCAAAACATGAAAGCGTTACGAACAATCAAGGCTGAGCGCTACCCCCCGTACGGTCCAAATGCACCAACTCTGAAAGCGCACTCCCAGCCCCGGAACGGCAGCTTCAGCGTAATGCACTGCTCTGGAAAGTCCGCGAGAGGGAAAACGCAACTCTACTCACGTATCTTAGTTGCCAACAGCAAGACAGGTCAACGCGAGGTAAAGTGGTTTCATCAGAGTAACTCATGAATCGTTTTGTATCAGGGCACGGCTTCAGACGTGCCGCAAACAAGTCAACAATGAGTTGGGCTTCAGCCGCTGAGGGATTATTTGTTGCAGGGCTAAAGCCCGGACATTTGATGCCGTGCTTCGGCACGACTAAAAGTCGTGCCCTGATACGACCCCTAAGAGATTTATGAGGTGAGTTCCAGATGATCGCTCAGGGTTCTGGATTCAAGCGGTGCCGGCAACATTGAGGCACAGAGCTATTTCGGCAATCATCTCGCGGCCTTCGGCGCATCGAAAGAAAAGAACGATATGATGACGTTTCTGCTCTCCACCCTGCTCCTGTTGACCATTATTGCGGCATTTACCTTCGGGGTTGCGATGGGATATTGGGTTATTTGCGGCGTATTGAACTTATTTCATCCCAGCCGTCTCCAGCAAGAACCCTCGAGCGCCCCAGCCTTGGCTACTGCGGCTACCGGGGACTAGACGGGCTGCGAGAAAAGTGGATTCGTCTTCGGCCGCTCCTCTCATTGCCGTCGTCACTCGTCCACGCGGCATAGGTCACTGACAAACCACTCGCCGCAGCGTGGAATTCTGTTGGGTGTCTCGGGAGAAGATTTTCCCGGCCTTTTTTCCCCCACCACTCCTGTCGAGTTCGCGCGAAAAAGAGCCTCTAGCTTTCTTCTCCCCCCGAGTGCATCCTTGACCATCGATCATCGAGTCGCATGGCGAGGAGGAAACCAATGTACGGCAAACAGCAATTTTGCAATTCCCCCTCCCTCACGATCTCTCGCGCGGCCACCATCCTGCTCCTGTTTGCCACCATGATGTTAGGTCCGGTTTGTCTTCGATCGTCCGCCGACGACAAGAAGACAACCGAAACAATGAATTCCGTTCAGCGCGGCCAAGCCTTGCAGATGTTGAAGGAAACAGCCGACACCGTTCGCAAGCAGTATTACGACGCAACATATCACGGGGTTAATTTCGAAGCGCGATACAGCCAAGCCGAGCAGAGGATACGTGAGGTGCCCACGCTCAGCGAGGCCTTCGGCGCCATTGCGGCGATGCTCGATGGCCTGAATGATTCGCACACCTTTTTCCTGCCTCCACCTCGTCCCTATATCATTGAACAGGGATGGGAGGCGACGTTCATTGGGGATAACTGCTTCATTACGGCCATCAAGGAAGGCTCCGACGCGGCGGCCAAGGGTTTGAAGACGGGTGACCAGATCCTTTCCCTGGAGGGGTTCCGGGCGAAGCGGGAGTCGTGGTGGAAGTTGGAATATGCCGTTCATGGCCTCGCACCGCGGGCAGAAATGAAGTTGGTAGTGGTCAGTCCGGGCGGACCGCCGCGGCAAGTCAGCGTCACGTCGGCGGTGAAATACTTGCCCAGGACCTACGACTTTACTCAAGGCTCGGATATTTGGCAGATGATCCGCCAGTCGGAAAACGACGAAAAGCGCTACAAGCCCCGTGCCGTCGAACTGGGTGATGTCTTGGTGTGGAAGCTGCCGGCCTTCTTGATCAGCGACGAGGAGATCGATGACGTGCTTCACAAAGCTAACAACCACAAGGCACTGATTGTGGATCTGCGTGACAACGGCGGAGGCTCGGAAGACAATCTGACACGGCTTCTGGGTGGAGTACTTGATCATCAGGTGAAAGTTGGGGATCGCGTGGAACGCAAAAGCTCCAAGCCTTTGCTGGCGAAGTCGCGCGGCGACCGTGCATTCTCCGGAAAGTTGGTAGTGCTCGTGAATAGCAGGTCGGCTTCGGCAGCAGAGCTGTTCGCTCGCGTGGTGCAACTGGAAAAGCGCGGCATCATTGTGGGTGACCGTTCTGCCGGTGCAGTCATGGAAGCCCGCCGTTTTCCGCTTTCGCTAGGCGTGGAAACCAGAATCTTCTACGGTGTCGAGGTTACGGTTGCCGACCTGAAGATGACCGACGGCAACAGCCTCGAACATCATGGAGTAGTTCCCGATGAGCTCATCCTTCCCACGGCAGCGGACCTGGCGGCTGGCGCCGATCCGCAGCTTTCGCACGCACTAGAGCTGACGGGTGTTGCAATCACATCCGAAAAGGCGGGGAAGCTGTTTCCCACAGTGTGGCGTTAGGCAGGGAATGGTTGCTGAGACAGCAGTCGCGAAGTGCAAAACACACAATCTGAAAATCTCGCTGCCAGAGGAAGGCCAGTGAACGCCGCATAGCAGGTGCTCATCTCCAGTATAGAGGGCAATTTGCCGGACTCAAACCAGCTCAGTCGCAAGGTGATGAGCGCATCCATCTGGCGCCGGGTGGCCACCCGGGCTTCTCTTGCTTGGTGGGTTAGCCACAAAACGCTTTACCCGCTGTCACTGCACGATGCGCTAACGATCACTGACAAACCATCGCCGCAGGCGTGAAATTCTCGTGGGTGTCTCGGGAGAGGATTCCCGGCCTTTTTTCCCACCCACTCCTGTCGAGTCCGCGCGAATAAGACCCTCGAGCTTCCTTCTCCCAAGACGTCCGCGTGCGCCCGTCTCCGGTCCGTTTTTTTCGCGACACGTAGCGAGGAGGTAAGCCAATGCACAACAAGGGGCGATTTCCAAATGTGTTTTTCGGCGGGAACTTGCGACCGGACAGCGCGGCGCTCGCCATCATGGTCCTGCTGCTGTTCCTCATATTCGTATTTTTGTTTCTGACTCTCACCGCCCAGCCTGCACAAGCGCAGACCTACAACGCAATTCACACCTTCACTGGCGGCGACGGAGCAAATCCCTACGCGGGCCTAACTATGGATCATGCGGGAAACCTTTACGGCACGCTGGGGTTCGGGGGATACCTAGGCGGAGATTGCGCTCCGAACGGCTGCGGCAGGGTGTTCAAATTATCTCGCAAGGGTTCGGGATGGATTCTCGATCCACTTTACAGCTTCACCGGCGGAGACGATGGAATTGGGCCAGGGGCTAGGGTAATCTTCGGCCCGGATGGAGCGCTTTACGGAACTACAGGGAGCGGCGGTGGCTCCGGCTGCGGCGGCTCCGGCTGCGGCACCGTTTTCAAACTTGTCCCTGCCTCAAACCGTTGCGCGACCGTGCCCTGTACCGGGACCGAGGTAGTCATCCATAGGTTCACCGGCAATGACGGTAGCGAACCCGCGGGTGACTTGATTTTTGACACACTCGGCAATATCTACGGGGTAACTTCCTACGGGGGAGCTGGAGGGGGCGGTGTCGTGTTGGAGTGCACCCCAAAAATGAGACACCAAATTAAGGGGCCAGCTACATTGAACGGAGGAGAGTTATGCTGGTGCCCCGACAACAGTATTCCCGTGAATTGAAGATTGCCGCCATGCGCGAGATCGAGTCCGGAAAAGGTATCGCGGAAGTGGCCCGCATGTTTCAGGTCAGTCCCAAACGGCTGGAGACCTGGAAAGGCGAGTGGCGGGCCAAAGGTGAACTGGCATTTCCCGGCAACGGCAGCCGCCCGCAGTCGAAACTGGATGCCGATCAGATTGCCCAGCTGGAACGTAAGATCGGACAGCAGGCGATGGAGATCGAGTTCCTAAAAAAAGCCTTGCGGCGTTTCAGGGAGCATCCCCTGCCAGTCGTCGCCAATGGCAACGCCGTCTCTATCAACAAATCCAGCAAGCGGTCGAAACGGGGGCAGCGGTGAACGGGCTCTGCCAGGCCGTGGGAGTGAGCCGGGCCGGATACTACCGTTTTCTGGCGCGACCGCAACCCCAAGAAGCCGCCATGGATTTACGCAGCCAGATCCAACGCGTCGCGCGGCGCTGGCCCGCTTACGGTTATCGTCGCGTGCATGCCGAACTGTTGCGACAGGGCTGGACGGTGAACCACAAGTGCGTACTGCGCTGGATGCGGGCCGACAACCTGCTAGGTTTGCGGCGGCGGAAGTTCATTCTGACCACCGACTCGAAACACGGGCTGCCCATCTACCCGAACTTGGCCGAGGGGATGGTGCTAACGGGCATCGATCAGCTTTGGGTGGCCGACATCACCTACATCCGCTTGCAAGCGGAATTCGTTTACCTGGCGGTCCTGTTGGATGCCTTTTCGCGACGCTGCATCGGCTGGGCGCTGCAACGCACTCTGGAAGCGGCGGTCGTACTGGAGGCTTTGCACATGGCGCTGCGGCAACGTCGGCCACGGCCTGGCTTGGTGCACCATTCCGACCGGGGCGTGCAATATGCTTCGCAGGACTACAGGGCACAACTGGAACAACGCGGCATTCGCAGCAGCATGAGCCGGGTAGCAAACCCTTACGACAATGCCCAGGCGGAGAGCTTTATCAAGACCCTCAAATACGAAGTCTACCGCACGGAATACCGCAATCTGCAGGAAGCCAAGGCTTCGATAGGTGAGTTCCTGGAGAAAATCTACAACCAGCAGCGCTTGCATTCTGCGCTTGGCTATCGTCCGCCGCTGGAGTTCGAGCGAAGCTTACGATTCTCGACAGCGCTGGGGAAAAGACGAGCATGAGTTTTCTTAGGCATGAGGAAATCTATCGATCCGATGTAGGCCTCGGCAAAGCCGAGAGCGGCAACCGGTGTCGTCGCTCCCAGTGCTCATCGGCTTCGATGAGTTTCCAGTCGGCTATTCCTTGGCAGGTTGCCCTCCGGCAGAGCCTGCCTCCGCTTCACCGACTGGTAACGATTCTCGACAACCCAGGACGCCGTACAATGTTTTTTCAGCGAACGGCAACAACCCCCTTAACTTCGTGTCTCAGCCCAAGGGTGCACTCCATGTACCAGCTTTCGCCCTCGGGCGGCAATTGGATGTTGAGCGTGCTGCACAACTTCTACGGCTATCCTCGCGATGGTGCTACTGCCGGGTCCGGCGTCATTTTCGACACTGCAGGCAACCTCTATGGCACGACCACATGGGGAGGTACCGGGGGCTGGGGCACGGTATACCAGCTAGCGCGCTCTGGCTCCGTTTGGATCGAGAACGTGCTTTACAATTTTGTCGGTGGGGACGACGGATGGGGTCCTTTTGGCCTAATGTTTGATGAGTCGGGCAATCTGTTCGGTACTACCGTCTGGGGGAGGGGCACTAGGCAGTGAAGGCACCGTCTATGAGATGACCCGAGGCAGTTGGAGACACAGCGTGGTATACCACTTCAACGAAGGTTACTACGGACCATTCGCGGCGCTGACCATGGATTCAGCCGGTAGCCTCTATGGCACGCTTGCTGACGGAGGCGTCTATGGTCAAGGCGCGGTTTTCAAGATGACCCTCTCAAACGGTGTTTGGAATTACACCTCGCTCCACGACTTCACGGGAAGCGATGGATTTTACCCGATGGGCAACGTGACAATGGACGCAAACGGCAATTTGTACAGCACCACTGCCTACGGCGCAGACCACTGCTGGGAGAACCCTGAGTACGGTTGCGGTGTTGTCTGGGAGATCACACCTTAGTCTGAAATTCTGTTGGTTCAGGGCGGCCGACATCCGGAATTGGGTGTCGGCCGTTGCACTTGATGATTGCCTTACTCCCCCGCCACCGTCATCCCATCAATCCTCAGCGTCGGTGACGCGATGGCGCCGCGGAATTCCAGGTCGTTGCCGATCTCGGCGATGTTGAAGAACATGTCCTTCAAGTTGCCGGCGACGGTGATCTCTTCCACCGGATAAGTGAGTTCGCCGTTCTCGATCCACAGGCCGCTGGCGCCGCGCGAGAAGTCGCCCGTCACCAGGTTCACGCCGAAGCCGAGAAACTCGGTGACGAACAGGCCTTCCTTGATGTCGGCGATGATCTCTTGCAGGCTCTTCGCGCCGGGCTGGAGAAAGAAATTTCCCGGCCCGATGCCCGGCGTTCCCGCCAGGCCGCGCGAGGCGTTGCCGGTGGTCTGCATCCCAAGCTTCTTCGCGGTGTAGGTATTCAGCAGGTACGACTTGAGCACGCCGTTTTCGACCACGACCGTCTTGCGGCTGGGCACGCCTTCGGAGTCGAACGGGCTGGTGCCGAAGCCGCCGCGCATGGTGCCGTCGTCGACGACGTTGATGTTGTCGCCCGCAATCTTCTCGTTCAGCTTGCCGGTGAGGAACGACGCGCCGCGATAGATCGAGTCGCCATTGACCGCCTCGAAGATGTGGCCGACCAGCGCGCCCGCGACGGTGTGCTCGAACACGATGGGAACTTTTGCGGTCTTGACCTTGCGCGCGCCGATGCGCCGCAGACGTGCGCTGGGCGGCGATCTTGCCGACTTCTTCCGGCGACTCCAGCTTCTTCAGCGTCATCGCGACCGAGTACCAGTAGTCGCGCTGCATCGACGAACCTTCCACCTGCGCGATGGGCACCGCCGAAACCGAGCAATACGATCGCCGGGAGTCGCCGATGAATCCGTGCGAGTTGGCCAGCACCTTGTAGCCGATGGCCGCGTCGAAGGTGCCGCCCTCGGAGTTGACGATGCGCGGGTCGGCGTCGAGCGCCGCTTTCTCCGCGCGGCGCGCATAGTCGATGCGGTCGGCAGTGGAGAGCGAGTAGACGTCGTCGTAGATAAAGGTCGAGGTCGCCTTCGAGTTTGCCGAGTTGCGCCGGCTCGGGAATTCCGGCGAATGGGTCTTCGCTGGTGATCTTGGCCAGCGCCAGCGCCGAGTCCACCATCTGCCGCACGCCTTCCGGCTGTCAGGTCGCTGGAGTAGGTGCTGGCGGCGCGCTGTCCGAAGAAGACGCGCACGCCGATGGCCTTGGAGCCGGACTCCTTCAGGGTCTCCACTTCGCCGAGACGGACCACGGTGGAGAATTCGCTGCCATCCATGGCAACGGCTTCGGCGGCGGTGGCTCCGCCCTGCATGGCGCGGCGGACAACGTCGGCGGCAATTTCCTTCAGATCGGTCGATTCCGTTTGGACTCCGATTTCGTGTTCCTGGGTAGAAGTATTCATAAGATCCATTAGTCCCTTATAGTCCCACGTTGTGAGACATCCAAAAAAATTAAAAATCAACCGCGGATTTTCACGGACGAACGCGGATAAGGCTTGGAGCCTTTTGAGTTGTCATCACGAACGGCCTGAGGCCGTGAGGGATCTGCTGTTTCTCAGGCCGTCGCTCAGGTGCCAACAACAGCAGATTCCTCGCTTCGCTGTAATGACAATTCCAGATGTAAGCTGTCAATTCCAGACATCCATGAGTCCGTATATTAGATGGCTTTCTATGAGATGGCTCTTCTTATCCGCGTTCATCCGTGTAATCCGCGGTTGCTTTTGCTTTACCCGCCCGTTCCGCCGACCGTCAGCCGATCCACCTTCAGCGTGGGAATGCCCACGCCGACGGGCACCGACTGTCCATCCTTGCCGCAGGTCCCGACGCCTTCGTCGAGTTGCAGATCGCTGCCGACCATCGACACTTTGGTCAGCACATCCGGCCCGTTGCCGATGAGCGTCGCGTTCTTCAGCGGCGAAGTGATGATGCCGTTCTCGATCAGGTAAGCCTCCGACGCGGAGAAGACGAACTTGCCGTTGGTGATGTCCACCTGCCCGCCGCCGAAGTTCGCCGCATACACGCCGTACTTCACCGACCTGATGATGTCTTCCGGCGAGTCCTGCCCGGCGAGCATGTAGGTGTTGGTCATGCGCGGCATGGGAATGTGCTGATAGCTCTCGCGACGGCCGTTGCCGGTGTTGGGAATGCCCATCAGGCGCGACGACAACTTATCGGAAAGATAGCCCTTGAGGATGCCGTTCTCGATGAGCACCGTGTTCTCGGTCTGATTGCCTTCGTCGTCCACATTGAGCGAGCCGCGGCGTCCGGGCATGGTGCCGTTGTCCACCACCGTGCATTTGTCGCTGGCGACGCGGCGGCCCAGCATTCCCGAAAACGCCGAGGTCTTCTTGCGATTGAAGTCAGCTTCCAGCCCGTGGCCGATGGCTTCATGCAGCAGGATCCCGGGCCATCCCGGACCGAGCACCACTTCCATCTCGCCCGCCGGCGCCTCGCGCGCATCGAGTTGAATGATGGCCTGCCGCGCCGCTTCCTTGGCGAAGTGCTCCGGCGAGGCTCCCCCTGGAAATAATCCAGCGCCACGCGTCCGCCGCCGCCAGCGGTGCCGCGCGCCGAGCCGGCAATCTCGTCCTTGGCGATGCAGAAGACGCTCATGCGCGCCAAGGGCTGCGCATCCTCGGCAAAGCTGCCGTCGGAACCAATCACCAGAATGCGCCGCAGCTCGTCGGCATAGCTCACGCGCACTTCATGAATGCGCGGATCGTAGTCGCGCGCCGCTTTGTCGGCACGCTGCACCAGGTCAACCTTGGCCAGCACCTCAGCTTCCACCGAGGGCAGCGGCACAGGATAAAGATTGTGCGCCGGCTTGTTGGTCAGGCCCACTACCGGCTGCTTCGCCGGGCCGCTGGCGATCAAGGGCCGCGGTCCGGGCGGCGTGCAGCAGACGCTCGGGCGAGAGGTCGTCGGTGTAGGCGTAACCGGTGCGCTCCCCCGACAGCACCCGCACCCCGCAGCCAACCGAGATACCCTGCGTGGCCGACTTCACCATGCTTTCGTCGAGGGAAACCGAGGTGGAGGTTTGATATTCAAAATAAAGGTCGGCGAAATCGCCGCCGGCAGAGAGCGCCGCAGAGAGGTAGCGTTCGATGTCGGCTTGCGCCAGTCCGTAACGTTCGAAAAAGAACTTCTTGTCCATAGTCACACTCGATTGGATGTCCGGCCGCCGGAGAAGACGCGGCTGACTAGCCGAAGTCCGAACCTTCGATTATCACACAGGGCTGTGCTCTGGAGACCGTGCGGTGCGGTCATAGTTGAATTACCCTTTCCGTGAAGAATAAGTCTGGGTAAGGCTTTGCGGCTTGGGCTGCAGTAGCAAAAAGCGCATACTTTGTCGGGCGGAAGTCGTGTCCAACACCGCACAGCATGACGCGTGGCTGATGACCAGTGATCCGCAGCTTGGGATGATCGGAACAAAAGAATAAAAGGACTTGCCCGGCAGCTCACGGTGCGCTCCATGCAAAACAGCACCATCTCGCCCAAGCATCTGACTAAGACTCCTGCGAGCAATTCCTGGCCGACGCGCCCCAGGCGGTGGCCATCGAAGATGGCGAATTGCTGTTCGAATTCGCCACCGCGAAATATTCCGTCTCCGGCGAAGGCAAGTGCGTTCTGCATCTGTGGTCGGAGGAGCGCAACGCCGTGCGCCGCGTGCTCGACGCCGAAGCTGAAGGGCCGCACCCTACGCCTTAGCGTGCTGCGCTTCGGGCAGGCGCAGCCCAGGATGCTGGAGATCTGCGCCGACTCGTGACCGGCGCAACGGGCGCCGCCAAGCAGGCGGCTCGCACCCAGTATCAACATCTGCTGGAACGGGTTCTGCGGCGCGAGTATCCCGGCTTCAAGGTCGAGCACCTCAGCAGCAGCCCCGATCTGGAACACTCGTTCAGCCCGGTGTACACGCGCGCCGTGCTGCGGGCAGGTCAGTCGGCGTTTGCGGTGCTCGGAGTCAATGCCGAGGAGACGCAGTCGTCGGTGGATGCGGTGCTCACCTTCGGCATTCTCTGGATGGACTACCAGCGGCAGCAGCTTGCCGGACGAGCTCACGTGGAAGGGCTGAAGCTGTTTCTGCCGCCGGGGCGAGCGGAGATCGTGCGCCAGCGCGCGGCGCATCTCCATCCCGACGCGGCCAAGTGGCAGCTCTACGAACTCGATGAGCGCTCCGAACTCTGCGAATCCACTCGACCTTGGCCGATACCGGCAACATCATCACTCGCCTGACGCACGCCGTGGACGTGGAGGGCGCGCGACAGCGCTTCGCGGCTTCCATTGCGCGCATTCGCTGCGCTGGCGCCTGCGGCGGAGATCACGGTTGAATCTGCTTCGGAAATCGTGTTCCGGCTCTTCGGCCTGGAATTTGCCCGCGCCTGCCTGACGCCGGTTTCGGGCTCGTTCCGCAACGCCGAATCGATTCTCTTCGGCATTGGCTCGGCGGAGTATGTGCTCGACGAAAGCACCGAAGCGCTGTTTCGCGAACTGGTGCAGGGCATCCTTGAGCAGCGCCATCCCGGCGGCTCGCCTACCAACCTGTTCTTCCGCCTGGCTCCCGAGCGCTGGATGGAAACCCTGATCACGCGCGACGTTCGCGTGATCGACGAGCGGCTCGACGGCCGCTTCGTGTACTCGCAGGTACCGGCGTTCGCGGCCTCCGATCGCGCCATGCTCGACGTGCTTACCTGCACGCTCGACGGGCGGCTGGCCATCCTGGAGCTGAAGGCCAATGAGGACATCCATCTGCCGCTGCAAGGGCTCGACTACTGGGCGCGGGTGCGCTGGCATCAGCAGCACGGTGAATTCGCGCGCAACGGATATTTCGCCGGACGCGAATTGTCGAGCGCGCCGCCGCTATTGTTCCTGGTTGCCCCAGCGCTGCGGGTGCATCCCGCCTGTGAAGTTCTGCTGCGCTACCTCTCGCCGCGAATCGAGTGGACCCTGGTGCAAGTGGATGAGCATTGGCGCAATGGTGTGCGCGTGGTGGATAAGAAACACCCGCAAAAACTTGAAAGGCAACATTGACCACGGATCGACACGGATAAACACGGATTAATTGAGGAAATTGCGATGAACTCGACCGGCACGGCCTCTTAATAGTTCCAATGGAAATTCGACACGAGGCACCAAGCTAAAACATGCCGACATTACCAACGGAGTCATCGGCGCCTTTTATGAGGTGTACAACGAACTTGGCCATGGATTCCTCGAATCGGTGTATCGCGACGCACTAAGTTTTGCTTTGCAGTCCAAAGGAATCCGAGTGGATCGCGAAAAAGCGGTGCATGTAAGGTTCCGCGGACAGGTGGTGGGAATCTTCCGCACAGATCTGGTCGTGCAAGATTCAGTGATAGTTGAACTCAAATGCGCTCGGACAATCGATCGCACACATGAAGCTCAGTTACTGAACTATCTGAAGGCCACCGAATTTGAAGTCGGGTTGTTGCTCAATTTCGGCATACGTCCTCAGTTTCGACGAATGCTCCTGGACAATGATCAAAAGAAAATCCGTGAAAATCCGCGTGAATCCGTGGTTGACGCTGTTTCGTCACAGCGTACGTTATGCCGTCGTGGCAGCCAAGCTGACATTCACGCAGAATTTTCTGCGAAAAAATCCGTGTTATCCGTGTCAATCCGTGGTCGATTAGATTTCGTGGTTGACTAGCTCTTCCGTCAGGCCAGCTTCGCCTGCCCTGAATTTCCAGTAATCTCCCGGCAGTCTCGCTCAGGTCGCCGGCAGGCTTCTCGCCGCGAAAGACACGCGACACGCCGCGCACCACGCGCCGCATTGGCAGCTCGCCATTTTCGGTGAGAAACAATTCTCCGACTTTGATGGTGCGGTAGTACCAGCGCTTCAGCAGCGCGAGATGCTCCATCCACTCCAGCGCCGAGCGCAGGTTGGGGGCTTCGACCGCTGGCGAGCGCCTCGGTGATGCGCGACTCCATCGACTGCGGCTTCGAGACGAGTTGCGCGGCCGCCGTGCTGCTTGGCCGACATTCAGGCTCACCGGAGCGCAGATGCGCCCGGCGACAATCTTGAACAGCGCCACCGATTCGGGCTCCGCCGAGGGCTGCACCATCACGCCGTTCAAGTTCGTCGAGACGGCGCACAATCTCCGGCAACTGCGCGGCTGCGGCCTTCACCTTCTCCAGGCGAGTGTGCAGGGCGGCGGCAGCCTCGAAATCGAGATTGGTCGAGGCCTCGTCGCGCTGCCGCTCGATCTCGCGCACCAGCGACTGGCCGCCGGTTTCGAAGAACTGTTGCACGCGCCCCACTTCGGCCGCGTATTCCTCGTCGGTGCATCCTTTGAAGCAGGGCGCCAGGCACATCTTCATCTCGGAATAAATGCAGCCGGGAAATGCGGGATCGGGATTCAGGTCGAAGGTGCAGCGGCGCATCTTGAACAAGTCGAGCGCGTCGTTGGCGAACTTCTCGGCGGCGACGCGGGTGGCGAACGGACCGAAATATTGCGCGTTGCCCTTCACTCCGCTGATGCGCGTGGTGACCGTCGCGCGCGGGTAAGGATTGTCGAGAATCAGCTTGACCAGCGGCGCAAAACGCAGGCGCAGGCGTTTGTCGTAGGTCTTGGGGAATTCGCGGCGCAGCGTTTGGTAGAGCAGGAACGACGCTTCGAAGTCGGAACCCGTGGCGGTCCACTCGACCCAGCGCACGCGCTCGCGCAGGTTCAGCTTGCGGGTCTGTCCGTCGATCAGGCCGAGCAGCCGTTGCAAGCGGCGGCGCAGGTTCGAAGTCTTGCTGACGTAGGGCTCGCTGGCCTCGTCTTCCCCACGCAGCAGAAACACCGCCGCGCTCGCTGGCACAGCGGCGAACAGCTCGGCGTCGCGGTCAGGAGCGAATTCGAGGCGCTGGGAGAGCACGAAGAAATTCTAGTCCACCACAAGACACAGAGGGTCTCTCAACCACGGATTGACACGGATTTAGGAAGAATGAAGTCCGCACATAACTTTTGATCTGCGCTACGAAAAATCAAGTCATGTCACCGTGAGCGCGGGGCGATTTTTGCCGCGAGACGAAGAGGCCCTATCGCCACCCGTAGCTTGCAGTGGAATAGGGGTCCTTCGCCTGCGCCTGCCCAGGAGCGGGGCAGGCTGCGCTCAGGATGACACGCGTTGGAAGGGGACATGTCAGCGCTGGAAAGGACACCTCGAAGATAATTGCAAGAATCCGTGTCAATCCGTGGCTAACGGCTTTGCCTTGTTGCGCAGCGCCAGCCTTGTCGGCGCGTCGTGCCGTCGGAATTGGGCTTGCTTGGAATGCTCGCGAAAGTCGGGCCCCTCGATCTCAACCTTCTTGCACATTTCATGCAAGCGTGACCGCATGCGCTCGCCAATACGATCGCCGAGGGTCTCGCGGCGGGCGGCGCGATCGGCAGCCGAGCGGCTGCTCAGATTGTCGATCTCCACTTTGTCCTGCTCTGGTTTGTCGGGAAAGTTAGTGGTGATGATGGTCGTCTTGTTGTCGTTGTAGCGGCTATTGAGAACGTAATTGACGGTGTCGAAGACCCACTCCGTGCTGCGCACCGCGCCCAGTTCGTCGAGCACCAGCACCTCGGCGTCGAAGACCGGCCGCAGGATCTCCATCTCGGTTGCCTGCACCTGCGGGTTGTAGGAATTCTGGATGGACTTCAGCAGCTCGCGATAATCGCAGAACAGGCAGTGGATGCCCTTGTCGCGAATCAGGTCTTTGATGATGCCGACCGACAAGTGCGTTTTACCGACGCCGACCGATCCGACAAACAGCAGGCCGGTTTTGTCGGTGGGATATTCTTCGACAAATCGTCCGGCCAGGAAGCGCGCGTCGCGGATGCTCTTCTGGCCCTTGTCGTCGGGATCGTACTGGAAGTTTGAGAGCTCGCAGTGCTGGTAGCGCGACGGAATGTGCGCGGCAGCCAGCAGGCGCTCGCCGCGGTCGCGCACGCGGCATTCACAGCGCACCGCTTCGCGCTCTTTGCCGCGCTCGACGGTCTGCCATCCGGTGCCGCCGCAGATGGGGCATGTCTCGGTCGGGGTGGTCACGAGTTTGAATCTAATGCCGGGCGGGACGGCGCGCAATGGGAACGAGCGGGTGGACCGAATGAAAGGGCAGGAAAAGCTGTGTGGGGCTGTGTAAATCGGGGAAGAAAAAACCTTAACCACGGATTTCACGGATCATCACGGATAAACCTGAAGGAAACGGAAAGCCAGATCAATCCGTGAGAATCCGTGTCAATCCGTGGTTGGGCAGTTCCTGAAAAATCAAAAAAGCAGGCCACTCGCCGATTCGACATGTCATGGCATGGCGACGAGATGCTCTTTCGGCGCCGGGAAAATGTCGTAAACATAATCATGAACGGCCAAAGCGGCGGGTTTCATGTGTGCCTGCCTCGATCCGCTTCACGATTTCGCTCGCGCGAAAGATCAAAAATCGCTGCCAAGATTTGCTCTCTCTCTTCATCGGTCGCCTGCGCCAGCAAGAACAGCACGCGTGCGCTGTGCTGTATATATTTCGGCGAAAGCAGTTGCCGCTTCAGCAGCTCCATGATGAGCGGTGCTTTTGACCGGTCAAAGCGTCCCGGATCGCCACGCCGGTCCAGTTCGGCGAAGAACTCCGCAGTCCATTCGTTGTGATAATCCCACACCTTCTGGAACAGCTCCTTGGTGAAGCGGGTCCCCGCCTTGACCTGCTCGCTGCTCGGCGCCAGCACCACGCCGTCTTCGGTGAGCGCCGCCCGCTGGAAGTATCCATCTTTGGTGATGACCGCCTGATGACGTACCAGCGTCCACAGCCACGAAACGTCGATGCGGTAGGTGGCCAAATCGTTCATGAAGCGCTGCTTGAGTTCGTAGTCGTCGATGGCGGCGGCGAAGTTGCCGTTCAGGATCTGGAAACCGTAGTTCGCGGCCATGTAGAACGCGTGCTGGATGTGCTCGATGGTGATGTCGCCTTTCGGCACGCTGTAGATGGCGTTCCACCGCTCTGGGCTAAAGAGCTTCTCCGGCGTGTCCAACGCGTCCTTGCTAAGGATGCTCGGCGTGATCTTGCCCTGCGCGTTCAGCAAGCCGCGGGATTCGAGCAGCGCCCGTTCCGAATCCACCAAGCCACTGGCAACGGTGGGCACGGCTTTGCCGTTTGCGTCCACCGTCTCGCGCGGCGCATCCAGCAACGCCTGCAATTCCGCTAGCGGCACGCGCAGCGGCCCATTTCCCGCAGCCACGTATGCGGGCTCCGGACTGGCAACCCAGCTTTGACGATAGGCGTCGTAAAGCCGGCCCTTGACGCGTCCTGCCAGGATATCGTCGAGCGTAACCTGCCGGCCTGCGGCGATGGCTTCGTCGGGAACGAACATCAGTCCCAGCAGTCGCTCGCGGAGCTTGTCGATGGCGACCGCGCGCAACGCCAGCGGGTTATAGCGCGAGCGGCCATAAACATCGCCCGGGGCATAGATCATCACCGCTGCCATTCCGCCAATCGGCGCACCCTGCGTCAGTTCGCCATTCTTCATGCCTGCCATCAGCATCATGAGCGCGTTGTAGCGCTGGTAGGCGATCATGTTGGGCGAAGCCATGCCGATGGTTTGCGGATCGGGAAACACGCCGTTGGGGTCGTCTTTCCACATCTCGATGAGGCTGCCGAGATAGTCCCAGCGGCCGACATTGGTACCCAGCAGCCGCCGCCGGAACACCCACGCGATCGCCGGCAGATAACGGCCGCCATTGCCTTCCTCGTAGAGAATCTTGATCTTGAACGTGCCGGCCGGGACCCCGATGATTCCTTCCACCCGCGCCAGCAACTTTTCTACGATGAGCGCTTCGCGCGGCGTCTGCATTTTCGGGATGTAGAAATACACGCCGGTGCCGGCGCTCTTCAGGGCTTCGTAGTTGTTCAACACCCAGAGAACGACCACCGCAATCAGGCCGGGCGCGGGTTCGCCGTCGACGGTGACATGATCATAGAGCACGTGAATGCTGGGCGGACGAACCAGGCGCGTGGGCCACTTCTGGGGCGGCGTGTTGATTCTGTAAGAGCGCTTGTTGTCCTTCTTTACCACTTCGTATGCCTTGTTGGCCCAGCGGCCTTGGAAAATGTCTTTGGCGTTCTGCAGGGCGGCAAACATTCCTACCGGCTGGTCCTTGGGTGCGCCCTGGGGCTGGAAGTGCGCGGGCGAGGCGTCTTCAAAATCCGGCATGTTCTGGGGCGCGGCGCTATTCAAAGCGTTGAACGCCATGTCCAGCGGGTGCCAGGGGCCGGTAAGCTCCAGTCCAGGATTGTTCAACGGATGCACGTCGGCGGGGATGGGTACTTCGTCGTTGAGCCGCCAGCGCCATTCGCTCTCGTGGCCGAGAAAGTTGTCGATCATGCCTTGCACAATCTGGCGAAATGTCCAGGAACGTCCGGTGACCGGGTCGTCGAACTTCTCCTCCCACGCCGGCCAGCCGTATTTGCTTCGCACCGGCTCGGCACTCTCGAGCAGCGCTCGCCGGGCGCTTAGGGCCTCGGCAATGGCAGGACGCAGTTCGCGGGTAAGCGTCGCAATCGTTTCTTCGACGTTGACCTCTCGACCATTGACCTTCTTGGTCCCGAACAACTCGGGGAATTGCTGCAGAATATCTTCACGGATCATCGGGCCGCCTCCCGCGTGGTTTTAGAGCCAGTGTAGTGCGCGCTTTCAGTCGGGTCAAAGTACGCAGATCACAGAGGTGCAGTGGCGAAGAACGGGGAGCTTCGACCTGTTCTGAGAAAGGCAACCACGGATTTCGCGGCGGATGACGCTGATAAAGTATTTCGGTATGTTGTCTTTGAAGGGGCGTGGCTTCAGCCACGCCGATTACACATTTTGAGGCGGCGCTTTAGGAGGTGTGTGAGAACTCGTTTTGAGTTGGCTCGGTGGAACGATTGCGCAAGAATCCAGCGCCGTAGGCGCGGAAGAGTTTAGCCCAGCACGGAGCCGCAGGCGGAGTGCTGGGTAGCGTGGGAAATGGATCCGAGTCCCGTAGGGACGACAGACGTTCTCGCACAGGCTCTGTTAGTCCCTGAGGGAACTCGAATTTCGAAGGGATGAAAACAAACTTCCTTGCGTGGCTTAAGCCGACGATTTGCCAAGCTTTACCAAAGCTTTACTGCGCACCTAAAGGTGCGGACCCTCAAGTCTACGAAAGCCCATTCCAAAGCAATCGCAGATAAACACGGATAAGCCTCTAAGATAAGCCCAGAGATTCGCGTCAGATCCGCGTTCATCCGTGTCATCCGCGCTTAAGCGCTCCTGGGGTTCGCCGGACCCACGCGGACGCCCTTAATGTCGGCTCCCAGTATCCGAGCGACTCCACCTCGCATATCGGCATCTAATTTAAGGCGCAACATTTTGACAGCGCCGCTTTCATACATGGATAGATACCTTTGCATTCATTGCCATTTTTATCAGCCGCCGCGCGAAAACCCTTGGCTCGAGTCGATCGAGTTGCAGGAGTCGGCGTATCCCTACCACGACTGGAACGAGCGCATAACGGCGGAGTGCTACGCCGCTAACGCCAGCTCGCGCATACTGACGGCCGACAATCGCATTATCCGCATCGTCAACAACTATTCGCGGATCAGCTTCAATTTCGGTCCGACGTTGTTGTCGTGGCTGGAAGAGCACTCGCCCGACACCTACCAGGCGATCCTGGCGGCCGACAAGGAAAGCCAGCAGCGTTGCTCGGGACACGGCAACGCCATCGCGCAGGTGTACAACCACATGATCATGCCGCTGGCGAACCGGCGTGACAAGCAGACGCAGGTGGCTTGGGGCATTGGCGATTTCGAGCACCGCTTTGGACGCAAGCCCGAAGGCATGTGGCTGGCGGAAACTGCGGTGGATGTGGAGACGCTGGAAGTCCTGGCCGAGCACGACATCAAGTTCACCGTGCTGGCGCCATCGCAAGCCCGTAGCACGAACGGCGGGTTGGCACCACGAAGTTCAAGAATGTGGAAGGCGGCAAGATCGACCCGACGCGTCCCTACATTTGCAATCTGCCGTCGGGGCGCAGCATCAACCTGTTCTTCTACGACGGGCCCATCTCGCGGGCGGTCGCCTTCGAAGGGCTACTGGACAACGGCGAGACCTTTGCCAACCGGCTGCTCAGCGGATTTGCCGACAATCGCCGCTGGCCTGAGCTGATGCATATCGCCACGGACGGCGAGACCTATGGCCATCATCATTCCAAAGGCGACATGGCGCTGGCCTACGCGCTGCATCACATCGAAAGCAACAATCTGGCGAAGCTCACCAACTACGGCGAGTATCTGGAGATCAATCCTCCGACTCATGAAGTGGAGATCGTGGAAAACACGGCGTGGAGCTGTGTCCACGGCGTGGGCCGCTGGAGCCGCGACTGCGGCTGTAATAGCGGCGGCAAGCCGGGATGGAACCAGGCCTGGCGCGCTCCGCTGCGCGCCGCGTTCGATTACCTGCGCGACGAACTGGCTCCGGAGTACGAACGCAAAGCCTCGGAGTTGCTGCGCGATCCCTGGCAGGCACGCGATGAGTACATCAACGTCGTGCTCGACCGCGACGAGGGCAGCCTGCAGGCCTTCTTCGCCAAACACGCCAAGGCTGAATTGAGCGGATGCGGACACGGTAACCGCCCTCGCTCTGCTGGAAATGCAGCGCCATGCCATGCTGATGTACACCAGCTGTGGCTGGTTCTTCGATGAGCTGTCGGGAATCGAAACCGTGCAGACGATCATGTACGCCGGACGTGCGTTGCAGCTGGCCCAGATGCTGTTTCCCGACCACCGCGAGGAAAAGTTCAAGGAGTTGCTGGCGCTGGCGAAGAGCAATCTTGCCGAGAACGGCGATGGCGCACGCATCTTCGAGAAGTGGGTGAAACCGGCGGAGGTGAACCTGCTGGCCGTGGCCGCTCACTTCGCCATCGCTTCCATGTTTGAGCGCATGGGAGAGAGCAACTCCATCAACTGTTACGAAGTGCGCCAGCGCGACGATGTTCGCCTGGAGTCGGGACGGGCGCGGCTGGCCATGGGTACCGCGCAGATTCGCTCGCGCATTACCCATGAGCAGCAGGAGGTCAGCTTCGGCGTGCTGCACTTCGGCGATCACAACGTAATTGCCGGAGTGCGAGGATTCCGAGGCGAGCAGGAATTCAAGAGCGCGGCGCGGGAGCTGCGTGAGAGCTTCCAGTCGTCCGACCTGCCCGCGGTTTTGCGCCTGCTCGACAAGCATTTCGACGGCGCCACCTACAGCCTGCGATCGCTGTTCCGCGACGAGCGGCAAAAAGTTGTCAGCAAGATCCTGGGCTCGACCATGGATGAAGCCGAGGCGGCGTATCGCCAGATCTACGAGCACCATGCTCCGCTGATGGGATTCCTCAGCGACATGGGCGCGCCCTTGCCGAAGATGCTGCACCTGACCGCGGAGTTCGTGCTGAACACCGCGCTGCGCAAGGAGTTCCTCGCCGACGAGATCGACCTGGAACGCATTCAGACCCTGCTGGACACGGCCGCGCGGGAGAAAATCCAGTGGGATGAAGCGTGGCTGGGCTACGCGCTGAAGCGCCGTCTGAGCCGCATGGCCGACGAACTGGCGGTGAATCCTCGCGAAGAACGGCTGCAGCGCTTCAATGCTGCCGTCACCCTAGTACGCTCTCTGCCCTTTGAAGTAAACCTGGCGCCGGTGCAAAACGTGTTTTACCAGCTCCTGCAGAACGTGTATCCGGCGGTCGCGCTGGAAGGCGATGAGTCGTCGCAACGCTGGATCAGCGAGTTTGCTGGGTTAGGCGAGAAGTTGGGAGTGTGCGTGGAGCCGGTGGCCATCCCGACAGCGTAGACATTATCGGTCGACGGCTAGGCCGCGGGCTCGCCGTCGTGTCTCTACGGATGCTTCGGAACCGATCGCTTGTGACTGTTTAGCTCGCTGTTTCTCTGCAAACTTGGCTTCTTGCTTACGATGGCGCGGGCGATCGTTCCGTAGCCAATCACTTCTCGTTCCGTTGTGCGCGCTGACGCGAAACGTGAAGAAGCGGCCGTCAAACGACTGCAGCTACCGCCTCCGACTTCACGGTCGCGCCAATGCCGGTGGGCGCGCGATGTACTATGTTGATCGCCGTGCCCACGCTGACTTCGTCGCCTTCGCAAAAGGGCAACAGCGCGTGGAAGCCCGCCGCCTCCATCCATCCGATCATGTGCGGCGTGGACAACACTGGAGGCAGTTCTTCCCGCCATGCCGTCAAGGTGTGCTGGAATTCAACGCGTCTTCTCGACTTCACCGCGCGCACCGATAGGAACTGGTTTGGCCATATTCAAAAAGGTAACGGTCAACTCCGGCGTTTGTCACCTAGACGCATTCGCGGCTACGGCCCCGGCTCTGATTGGATAGACCCGGCTATCCGTTTCGATAGAATTCGCAGCCGCAGAATGGCTGCAGCCGTCTGCAAAAGGTCGCGGCTCGGTGCGCCATGTTGCAACCACGGGACTTGCATGTTCCCGATAAAGAACGACACCGCGCATCAATTGGTGACAGGTTTGCAACATCCATCCCGGTAATTGACCTCTGTGCCCTCGTCGTAATTGGACAGGCGGAAAGCTGGGATTTATGGCTACTTCCACCATTTCGAAAGTCGATGTTCTTTCAGTAATTTCGTCAGCGGGGGCCACCCCCGAGGTCGCCTCTGAAGTTATCGCGCACGATAGGTGGGCCTCCCGGTATCCGGACGATGCCTGGAAGCGGATCAAGCTGGAGGGCGTATTTCTAGCCTGCATCCCCCTGTTAGGTGCCCTGGTTATCGCAATTCTCCTGCTTGGAGAATTCGCCGCGCATCCCACGGTTAGGGCGATTCTCATATGCGGGTTGGGCGGGATTACCGGGAGCTGGATGTACTCTGTCCGTGTCTATGTCCATTCGGTCATGCGTGGTCATTGGCGCACCGACTACGTGGTGGAGCGGTTGACGACTCCGTTCACCGGGGTCTTCTTGGCGGTATCGGCCTACACCCTGATCGAGACCGGCATGTTGGGCATAACCTTCAACATTAAACAAGACTCTGACCGTGCCTTTTATATGTATGCCGTGGGTTTCTTCGTGGGTCTGTTTTCCGAGGATGTGATGGGTAAGCTCACCGGTATTGCCAAGAATTTTTTCGGTAAGCCTGCTGACCACGGAATCAGGAAGAACGGCAAGAGGGGATAACACAAAAGGATGCTCGAAGGTTTCGAGCATCCTAATCCCCACCGTGGGTGCCCATCCTTTCGCCGCCGTTGGGAAAGAGTGGCAGCGTAGAGCTACACCGTCGCCATCCGCCGGGCTTCCATTCCATCCAGCGCGTGCCACAGCGCCTGCGCCACACTTTCGGCGGCAGCTAACGCGGCCTCGGCCTGCTCGGGATGTGCAACCACTTCCGCCGCCAGCAACGCGTGCCATACCTGGGCATGCTCCACGTCGGCGAACTGATGCAGCGTGAAATAGCCACACGTCTTGGCGTCGGCGGCATAGTGCTTAGCGAGACCCTCCGCCTTGGTCTTCGCCACACGAGGTATTTGCGACTCGTAGGCATAGAACGCCGCCAGTGCTTCGGCGGTTGACCCTTGGCGCGCGACGCTGCGAAACTTCCCGATTAGCTCGCGCACTTCGGGCAGCGGCTCGCGCTCACGCACCTGGTCGCGGTCAGCGCCCATGCCTTCGGCAAAGTCCAGCCACAACTCGCTGTGCGGACGGCCTGCAATTTCCTCATCGCACAGGTTGCGCAACACCGCGTGCCGCGGCTCGCCATCGTCGAGGCGCGAGTGGAACGCGCTCAGATAGGTTGGAAACGCGGCCACATGATGGTAATAGTCGCTGGCATACTCGCGCAGATCCTCGCGTGTCAGCTGGCCGGCGGTCCACGCCTTGTAATACGGATGGCACAAAAGGTCGTAACCGGCAATGCGCTCTTCCAGCGCCGCCAGGAAACTTTGCAATTCCATGGTTCACCCCAACGTAAGAATCGGTTCTGGGAAGTGAGATCACTATACGGGACAAAGGCAGGCCGTCACAAGCTCACGTGGCGTCAAAAGCTACGACAGAAACGCTCACGACTGCGGTGTGGTCAGATAGTTGAAGAGGCTCAGGTTGCCAACACTGGCGGCAGCCTGCAAGGTGGCATTACGTGCCGCCTCGGCGTTGCTCAGGGCGGTAGCCGCCTGGTTGGCATCCACACCCACGGTATCGCTGCTCTGCTGAGTCAGCTGTAGCTTCTCGCTGTTGAGGAAGTCTTCGGTGGAAGTGAGTTGGTCCAGGGTGTTGCCGTAGAATCCCCGGGCTGAATTCATCTGATCGTAGGCGGCCCGGACTTCATTGGTAGCGTTGCCGATATCGCTGGCGGTGCTGCTGCTGGACCGCAGCGCAGTGGCCAGGTCGCTGAGCGCCTGAAAGACATCGGCTCCCGCCGCCGAAAACAGCTGGCTTCCCGGCTGATTGACCGCGATAGTTTGCCCCGCTTCCACCTCGACTTGGTTGACCCCGTCGTTGCCCTGGTAGGTGATTCCTCCCGGCGTGCTCAGGTATGGCGGCTGCGAATTGGCGGTACCGGCGAAAATGTATTTTCCGTTGTAGCTCAAGTTGGCGATGCCCAGCATCTGCTGCGAAATACTCTGGACTTCGTCGGCCAACGCAGCGAGGTCCTGCTGGGACATGGTTCCGTTGGCGCCTTCAACGCCCAGGGTGATGGCTTGCTGCAGCGCGGTGACGCCGGAACTCAGCGCTGAGTCGGCGGTTTGCAATTCTGACGAGACGCTGGAAATGCTGCGCAAGAACTGGTCGCAGCCATCGGATTGCGCAGCCAGCCCGACCTGCATCGCCGCCGCCGATGGATCGTCGGAGGCGACGTTCACCCGCCGCCCGCTGGTGAGCTGGGTCAGGGCCGTTTGTTCCGCCTGGTCGGCAACGTTGAGCGCATTCAACAGGGTCAAAGATGTATCGGGAATCCTCATGTCGCGGCCTTCATATTGATCGCAGTCTGCAGCATCTGGTTCACCGTCGAAATTGCCTCCGCTGCGGCCTGGTAGGCGCGCTGATACAGCAGGAGGTTCGACGCCTCTTCGTCCATCGAGACTCCGCTGACCGACGCTTCCTGCTGCTGTAACTGTTGCAGCATAGTGTTGCTGGCATTCAGTTCGGCGGTGCCGTCGCTGACCGCACTGCCCGCCTGGAATACCAGGCTGGCATAACTCTGGGTGGGCGTCAGGCCATTCGAGACAGCTTGATTGGCGACGGCGGAGAGGTTGGCCAGATTTCCATTGCTTCCGGTAGAACCGTCGGAGCTGGCGGCCAGCAATGCGGGATCGGTAATCGCTACCGTCATGTTGGCGGCGGCGCCAGCTCCGGTTACCGTGGTAAACAGATTGCCGCCCGTATCGCCATTCAGATCGAAGCCCTTTGCCTGGGCGGCATTCAAGGCCTGCGAGAATCCGCTGGCCAACGAGTCCAACTGGGTCTGCAACGAGGCCAGGGACTGATCGCGGGCCTGCACCAGGCCACCTAACTGCCCCCCGGAAATCTGCCCGGTGATATCAGTGCCGTCCTGCGAATAAATATGTTGGGTTCCGCTGCTGGTATCGAGCCCTGTCGTCAGTGCGAAACTCTTGCCATCCACCACTAGCGCCGTGCCTTGTTTGGTGGTCAAGGTCAACGACGATCCGTCGTTGATTACCGATACGTCGATCAGACTGGAAAGCTGTTGGACCAGGTTGTCACGCTGGTCGAGAAAGCTACCGTAATCCTGGCCGGTGCTGCCCACCTGGTTCAGTTTGCTGTTGATGTCGGCAATCTGCTGGGTGAGCTGGTTGACCTGGCCCACCGCTTGTTCGACGTTCTGATCGATCCCGCTGCTCACGCCGCCCAACTGATTCGCGGCGCCGTTGAAAGCCGTAGCCACTCCCTTAGCGGCAGACAGCACACTCTGTCGCAACGTAGTGTCAGAAGGATTGGTGGAGAGGTTGTTCAAGCTCTGGAAGAAATTGCTGATCTGCTGCCCAATGCCGCTGGTGTCGTCGGGGAACAGGGTCTGTACCTGGCTCATAGCATTGATGAGCGCTTGCGACTTTCCCTGCTGCTGGGTTTCGTTGCCAATCTGCAACTCAAGAATGCTGTCGCGCAGGCTCTGAATGCCTTTTAGGTCCACGCCGTTGCCGAGGGCCATCCCGTTCTGGATCGTGGGATCGGCCTCTTCCAGCAGCGCCCGTTCGCGCGTGTAGCCCGGCGTATTCTGGTTAGCGATATTGTTGGTCGTAGTCTCCAGGCCTGCCTGCTGCGCTTCCAGAGCCCCCAGGGCGATCGACATCGTGCCTAACAGGCTGCTCATAGCGAGACCAGCTGCTCTTCTATGGATTCGCTATAGGTGTCGGGTTCCCCCTGCAGCGCTAGCAACTGCCGTCGCAGAAGCAGCGAGCGCCGCCAGCGCCGCAGCATCGACCGGCAAAACGATCGCTGCTGGCTCAACTCCGCTAGTAGCTTGCCCCGCCGCCGTTGCTCCTCAGGTGTCAAGGGTAAATTCCCCACCTGATTTGCAAGGGTCATCAAGTCATTTGCCGTGGAACTGATCTGCCGGCTCGTTTCCACCAGGCTGCTCGCTTCTCCGCCACTCAAGGAGCGCACCGCCGCCGTAAGCAGCTCTTTCAAGGTCTCCAACAACACCACCTCTTTATCGATCTGGGACGGAAGTGAGTAACTCACCGGGGCGATATCTGAAGTCAACTTGCACCTCCTAGGCGATGTCATCCAACTGATGACTATCCTTCTCCTCCTCCGCCAAATCCTCCGCCTCCGCCTCTACACTCTCATCATGGGAACGGCGGCGCGGTGGGCGCCGTTTGCGCTCTTCAGCGGATGTGCTCAAGGGCCGCTCCTGCGTCCGCGACGTCGCTTCCAGCCGGTCCGTGCTCAGATCCATGGCCATACCCTTCTAGACGGGAGCGAGTGGCCTTCACTCGCGCTTCATCGCCCCTCGGCCAACATGGCAGCCGCGATCTGCTGCGGGTCCATCTGGTAAGTCCCCTGGGCAATCGCCTGCTTCAGAGAATCCACCTTCTGCTGCCGGATCTCTGGAACCGCGTCCAGTTGGGCCTTCAAGGTCTGGACCGAGTCGCTTCCAGTAGATAGGTGCGCAACGTCTTCCGCGCTGACCGGCGGCTTATTCGTCATGTCATGGGTCTTCGAGCCGGAGGTCGCGTTCTTGCTGCGGTCCAGGTCCGGCATGGCGGACGGATTTAAGTCAATTCTCATCGCACTACCTCTTGCTATGTATTTCCCTGCAATTGAGTGATCGGCAATAGTTAAGAAAGCTTTAATCTTTCTGGGGGTTTTTTCCGCTGCCCGCCAACGGCTGGGAGGCCAGAGGATTGTTCTTCACCGCCAACTGGTGTTTTGCGTTGCCGTCCCCCGGCTGCAACTGCCGCAGCAACATGCCGGCAATTCCAATTCCGCCTCTTGCCGCCAGGGCGGAGGCGATGGCCTGTGTCCCCAGGCTGCTCACCGTGTCGTGAGCCGGATCCTGGCTTTCCTGGGAACCCACAAAGCTTTCGTTCATCTTTTCCAGCCAGCCGGTCAGCAGGATGGCTTCAAATTCCTGCGCCGCCTTGGCCAGTTTGTTGGGGGCCGGCGCCACTCGCGGCGACACGGTACCAACTGTTGCCGTCGAATTGGTTGGTGGAGGAAAGGAAACTGCCATGGTCAAATCACCTCCAGGTCGGCTTGCAGCGCGCCCGCCGCCTTAATCGCTTGCAGGATGGCGACCACATCGCGCGCCGTGGCTCCTATGGCTTGTAGGCCGTTTACCAATTGCTCGACGCTGGCCCCTTCGCTTAGCTCAATGCGCTTGGTCTTGTCGTCCTTGGTCTCGAGTGTTGTCTGCGGAACAACCGCCGTTCGCCCATTGCCGAAGGGCGCTGGCTGCGAGACCTGGTATTCCGTCGCAATCTCAATAGAAAGATCGCCGTGCAGGATGGAAACCGCGCTCAGGCGCACATCCTTGCCCATCACGATGGTCCCGGTGCGTTCGCTCACCACCACCTTGGCATGAGGGTGAATCTCGACCTTCAAACTCAGCAGCCGCGCCAACAGCTCCGGGATGCCGGCGGGCGATACGTTCTGCAACTCCACCCGTTCGCTATCGATCGCCGTGGCCAGCGGGCGCCCAAGCTCCTGATTGATGGCTGCGGCCATGTCGCGGGTAATGCGGAAGTCCGGATCGCGCACCAGTAGAGCAATCCGCGTCAGCTTGCGCAGGTCGATGGAGACGTCCCGCTCCACCAGTCCGCCATTGGGAACTCGACCGGCAGTAGGATGGTTCACTTGTTTGGTGTTGCCGCCCTTGCCGGCGCTGTATCCACCCAACGTTACAGCTCCCTGGGCTTCCGCATAGACTTGGCCATCCGCTGCGTAGAGCGGGGCCAGCAACAAGGTGCCACCCTCCAGGCTGGTGGCGTCGCCGATAGAGGAGACAGTCACGTCAATCTGTGAGCCGGGCCGGGCGAACGGCGGCAGAGATGCGGTTACAAACACCGCTGCGACATTTTTTACGCTGACCGCCGCCGCCGGAATCTGCACTCCCATCTTGAGCAGGATGTTGCCTAGGGTCTGGGTGCTGAACATGGTTTGCCGCCGGTCGCCGGTGCCCGCCAGCCCGACCACCATTCCATAGCCGATCAACGGGTTCTCGCGCACCCCTTCGATGCTGGCCAAATCGCGGATGGGCAACTGCGTCTGGGTTGGCTGGGCATGGGCCACAAGCTGCGTCAGCATGCCCGCCAGGAACAAGAGTCGAAATGTAAGTTGCCACGTCGGCTTCATTAGAAATTCGCCAGTTTCATCAGCAGACGGACAAACAGGTTGGGTTGACGGGTGGCGTCGGTGACCACGCCTTTGCCCTTCATCTCAAGTTCAAGATCGCTGACATAGGTGGAGAGTACGGAATTGTCCGCCAAAATGTCGCCGGGGCGGACTACGCCGCGCAGAATGATGGTCTGCGCCTGCTGATTGAAGCTGACCTGGTGTTCCGCCTCGATCACCATGTTGCCGTTCGGCAGCATGGCCACAACCCGGCCGGCCACGCTGGTCTGCAGCAACGATTGGCTGTTGGCCGTCCCCGTGCCCTTCAAGTTGCTATTGGAATTCACGTTGTAAAGGGGATTCACACCGGCGGTATTCACCCGCCCGGCGAGCGCAGTGATCGCCGAATTCGAGGTAAAGGCGCGCTGTGCGGCCACCGATCCCGAAGCTTGCGCCAGGGTTTGCTCCACGATGCGGATGACCACAATGTCGTTCAAGTGCCGCGCCTTGTAATCGGTCGCCAGATCGGTAAGAGGACCCCCCTCCTGCGGCCACAAACTGCCCATCGAAGTCGTTGGGGCGGACTGCTCGCCCTTTACCCGTTGCAGGAACTGGCTCAGTGAAGAAGGAGACAGCATGTCCTTGTTGGACTTCGTTCGGGCCCCGCCAGGAGCTGCCACACAGCACACTAGCAATACCCCAGCCGTTGCTCGATGTATCGTCATCTTGGCCATCACTCCACACGGACCTCGTCTTTGCCGGCGATGGTCGCAAGCAGGACGCGATGGGTGGCAAGATTGCGCACTCGAATCGCATCGCCTAACGCGCCCGATTCCAGACACACCACCCTGGCCTGCAAACGCATTCCGGGCCGCTCTTCCACCAGCAGCATGCGGTCCCCGCTACGCGCCAGTGGCACGCGAACCGGCCTCGCCTGAAGGGACGAATTTCCGGGTTGCACCGGCACACTCGATCGATCGCCGCCAGCCCCATTGCGCACCTGCGGTGACGCCCAGCGCAGCATCACGTGGAACGGCAGACAATCGCCCCGGTCGGCACAATCCATGCGCACCAGCCGGCTTTCCGGCGAAAAACCGGTGCGCACCGAGACCACATGCAATTTCGCGCGCGTGGGTAAGGACAGAGTCGCCGGAGCGAGTATCTGCAGCTGGCTGGCCTGATCGTCGAAGGTGAACTGCAGGTCGCGAGCCACGGCCTCGGCAACCTTCCCCCGCAGCGACGACGCAGTACTTTGCGCCCGTGCGGATTGGCCGGTCGCAAACCACGACAGAGCCATCGCCAGCAGCGCCACGAAATTTCCCATGCGACCCATCGCATTGCCTCTCAGCGTGACAGATTGTTCAACTCTTGCAGCATTTGATCGGCTGCGGTGACCACCCGCGAGTTGGCCTCGTATGACCGCTGCGCCAAGATCATCTGGATAAACTCTTCCACCACGTCGACATTCGACTGCTCCAGCACACCTTGTTGCAGCGTCCCCAAACCCTCGGAGCCGCCCGGCGTGCCGACGATCGGGTCCCCGGACGCCGTGGTTGCCAGGTAAACATTCGCTCCCACGCTATTCAGCCCGCCCGGATTCTGAAAGGTCGCCAACTGGATGCTGCCAACCTGCTGCGCCTGCGTCTGTCCCGGTTGGGTGACGCTGACCGTCCCATCTGAACCGATGCTGACGGTCAGCGCATCCGGCGGAATGGTGATGGGAGGATCGATGGGGTTGCCGTCCGCCGTTACCATGTTCCCCTGGTTGTCCAGATGGAACATGCCCGCGCGGGTGTAGCCCGTTTCCCCATCGGGCATTTTCACCTGAAAGAACCCTGTTCCCTGAATCGCCAGGTCCAGCGGATTGCCGGTCGAGTTGAAATCGCCCTGCGCCTGGATGACCTCCGACGCCGCCGTCTTGGTTCCCAGACCAATCTGTAGGCCGGAGGCCACGGTCGTGTTCTGCGTCGCCGCCGAGCCCGGCATGACCAGGTTCTGGTAGATCAGGTCCTGAAACTGCAGCCTGCGCCGGCGGAAGCCCGAGGTGCTGGCGTTCGACAGGTTGTTGGCCACGTTGTCGAGATTTAACTGCTGCGCCACCATTCCGCTGGCAGCGGTATAGAGTGCACGAAACATAAGGAGTCCTCAGATACGCGACAAGTCCTGCGCCGCAATGCGGTTGAAGTTGCTGTGGAACGAAGTAAGCGCCTGTTGCAGCATGTCGGCATGCCGCTGTAACGCGACCAGTTCAACCGCTGCGGTCACGCCATTCACGTTACTGCCTTCGAGCGACCCCTGCACGATCGATCCGCTGCTGGGCCCTTCGCTGCCCGCGGGAGCCGAGAAGTTAGCCGCACCTACAGCCGTCACCGTGGTTCCCGGTGCGAGGTTCACGATACGCAGTTGACCAGCCAAGGCCCCGTCCACCGAGATGGTTCCATCCTGGCTAACCGAAAGCGTACCCGGTGGAATCAAGATGGGGCCATCGACGCCTGCGACCAGGTTGCCGTCGGGGGTAGCCAGATGCCCCTTGCGATCAACATGGAAGTTGCCATTGCGCGTATACAGGCGGCCGTTGCTGCTCTCGACGGCAAACCAGCCTTCGCCCTGGATGGCAAAATCCAGGTCGCTGCCGGTGTGCTCCAGGCTGCCTTGTGCCAAACTGGTGCGGCTGTCGCCCAATACTCCGAAGTCATTGACGGCTTGGCTAAGTTCATTGCCGCTGGCATTTTCATTCGCCGTGGCCAGCACTGAGTGAAAGCTAGCCAGCTGCCCTTTGTAACCATTTGTGTTCACATTGGCGAGATTATTGGCCGCCACTTCCAGGGCCTGCGTGCGCGCCAGCAAACCCGCACAGGCCGCGTAGAGTCCGCTGTTCATTGCGTTCAACTCCGCAGTGGTCGCTGCAAGAAGCTGACCAAAGCGGAGAAGAGCGGTGTCCTGAATCCAATGAGTTATGAGGAGTACAGATTAGAAAGGGTTAAGCAATGACGAACTGTGCTGTGGAGGACGACCATCCCCGCAGACTGACCGCAGCGGCGAAATTGCTGAGGCTCACTGGTCTCTCATTGGCTCAAACCCAGACCGAGCTTCTGTTGACGAAGAATCTCGAGTGCCTCCGAACCATTGCCCCCAGCAACTCTTCCACCACAAGCTCCGCCTGCCGCAGCGCACGTTGCACGATCTTGCGCATCAGCGACGAATCAGCGACGATCAGTGTGCGCAGCCCTTCCAGGGCTTATTCCCAACCTTTGCTTCTTTCCAGCCTGGCGGTAAATTCCCAGGGATTCATTTCCGGCGCGTTGGCAGCCGCCCACCGGGCCAACTGCCAGCAACGGTCCAGGCGGCGATGGCGTTGCTCCATGCTGGTTTCCTCCCAGCATTGCCACGCGGGGTTTGAGGTTAGTCCAACCCAACTCCCAGGACTTGGCAAAGGGCCGTGGAGCGTAGATCTCAATAACAGCTCCGCCAGCAGGAGGCTCGCGCCCAGCGAAGTTTGCGGACTGTCTTCAGAATTGGGACAAGAATGAGAATGCAAATGGAGATCCGAATCAGCGCCAGTGTGAGGGTGGATGTGGTCGCGTGCGTGGCCGATCGCGGTGGTAATCTCCAGCGGCAGGCTGGCACGCGCTGTGGCTTGTAGCCCAAGCTGTGCCTCCGCGCTGGACGGAAATGCTAACTCGACTAGGCCGGGCAATTCGAATAGCAGCGCCGCCAGGAAAGCTTGCCGCGAATTTGCACCCCCCATTTGTTTGCTAAGGTCGAATGCCACGCTAGCTCGAACGATTGCCCGCATCCAGAGCTGGCCCAGCCGGGCCCGAGTCTTAGTCGAGGAATACGCCTCGATCTTCGGCGCCCGGTTGACCGCCTGCAGCAGACGGCGCTGCCCGCCCGCCACCAAGGCCAGGGGAAATTGCCAGAGGGCCTCGTCCCCGTCGCGGCCTTCGCAATTGGCTAATTGCAGAGTAGTAAAGGCCAGGCCCGGATCCAAAGCCACTACCGCGCTGGTCAACTCCAGATCTACGCTGCTCTCCTGCAGCAGAAGACTGAGCAGCGACGCCGAGCGCGCCAAAATGGGCAGGCGGAGAAAGGGTGGACCATCGAAATCGGGATCGCGTGGCAATGCGGGATCATCGCCAGTCCACAAGGGATGATCGGGTGTGGCCGGCTGGATTGCGCTATTCATGACTCTGCCTGTGGTTGTCATCGGCGCCAGCCGCCGACGCTTTAGACCCGGCACGTACGGATTCCAGGTCACGACACATCAGCACCTGTGCCTAGGACACACGGGAGCGCACCGGCAGACGAAACAGGAAGTCCACGTGAGAAACATCCGGACGCGCCAGCCGTATCCATAGATGATCGTCGCACCAGGTGATGCCGCAGCTCTCGGCGTGCACTTGCCCAGCGTAGTTGGCGATGGTCCGGGTCATCTCGATAGCGCTTTGCCGCTGTTGGATCACGATGGTTTCATTTTTCCCCGGCCACGCTTGCCGCTCCACGTTTTCCCGGAACGCCGCTGGCTCCAGAATGCAGGGCTGGGTACGGCAGTCCAACATCCGCTCCAGCGAATAGAGGAAACCGTGATGTACGCCCTCCAGAAACCCGACATACAAGTCGCCTTGCGCCGGGTTATAGAAGACCGGGACTGCACGATAACTCTGGGTCAGCGGCGCTGGCCAATGCATGGCCACCGGCAAGGATCGCGGCTCCCGCCCGGCGAACACCGGGCAGCCTTGCTGTACCGCCAGGGCACTGGTGACCTGCGGCTCCGAGATTGCACCCATGCGGATCAGCCATTCGCCCAGAAGGCCGCTTCCGGCCCTGCGCTGCGCCTCCAGAGCAGCGCGCAACTGGCGCGCCGTGATGGCGCCCTGCGACAGCAATACCAGTCCCAGAGGGGTGCGAGTGGGCTGGGAAGCTTGGCGCGGAGCAAGCATCGCTAGCTCGTTCAGCCGCCGCAGCAGGCCCTCTTGAAAGCACTCGGGCGAGCAATACCACCGCTTCTGTAACTGCATACCTTCATGCCGCGCCCACCATCGTTGCCACAATGTGGGAGGCCGCGGACAAAAAGCGTTCGCGCACGCGGGCAACGCGGCCAGCGTGGCCAGGGGAGAGGAGGTGGGCAACATCGCCCGCAGAGAGAGAGACATTTCAAACTCCAGTGTTCAGTGGCTAGTGGCTAGTGGTAGTCGCTAGTTGCTGTTTGCTGACAGTGGATAGCTCGCAGATGATGGCTACAGGCTGTCCACCCGCTGCTGCGGGGACGCGACCTCGGTGACCCGCAGCCCGTAGTTGCCGTCGATCACCACCACGTCTCCGCGGGCGATGACGCGGCCATTCAATAACAGGTCCACCGGCTCCTGGATCTCGCGATCCAGTTCCAGCACCGCTCCCGCGGTCAACTCCAGAACCTCCCGCAACGTAGCCTGACGGCATCCGAAGCGCAACATCACTCCCAACTCTAGGTCCGTTAACAGGCCCAGATTGCGCTGCCGCAGCAGGCTTTGAATCTCGGCAGAAGAATTGACGGGGATGGACGACGGCGCCGGAATGAGAGTCTCGCGCTCGAGCGCCGCGACGATCGCATCGTCCATCTCCAGCAGGATGGCGACCGTCCGCAAGCCGTCGCCGACATGCAGCAGCCAGGGCGCGGTGGACGAATTCTGCGCCACGGGTTCAAGCCCTGCCTTCAGCGATGCATCCAGAACCACTTCGCCAAATACCTCTTGCAGAGCGCTTGCCGCCAGAGCTGACCATCGCCCGAGCAATTTCGCCAAGCCATCTTGCTGCTTCGCGTCAAGCTCGGTGGCGATGGCGGTTTCTTCCCGCAAGAAACAGTGCAGCAGCGTCCCGGCATCGGTGGCGCTGAGACCGAGCCACTGCTGGCCGGTCAAGCCTTTGTCCGCCGTAAGCGTTGCCCGCGCTATGGGGACATATTCCCCTGCGGCGCTGGCTGGCTGGGTTTGCCAGTTGTTCCCGGATAGCAGCGAGAGCAGCGCAGCTAGGCTGCCAGCCCAAGCTTCTAAATACGCTTCCGTTTTGTTATTGGCGTGCGCACCCATCTAGGTCTCCTCCTCTTCCGGCTGCAGGATGTGTTCTACCAGTTGCGCGGCCCGGCAATTTCCCTGGCTGCGCACCGCCCGCGCGCGCCAGCAATCGCGGCCTTTCACGCGTAATGTCACCGGCTCCTCGATGTGACGCCGCAGCGGCAATACCCATCCCACTTGCATCGCCAGCAACTCGCTCAGTTTCACCGGCAGCACGGGAGTGCCCAACTCCATTTCCACGATCGAATCCAGCAGCTTTCTCTTGATGCTTTCACGATGCCCGGCCGGCCCCCGCGGCTGCTGATAAACCAGCTCCGAGGCCAGCTTGCGCAGCAACGCGCTCGATACCACCGAGGGAAACACAATGTGGAACTTTCCCCGTGACTCCGTCATGGTAGCCTCGAAGCCGAGGGTCAGCGTCTTCTGGTGCGGAGGCAGGAGACGCGAGACTTGCGCCGTGGGCTCGCGCCGTTTGAAAGCAAGCTGCAGACCCAGCGGCTGCCAGACGTTTTGCAGTTCGTAACAAATCACCTCGCAGACGTCTTGTAGAACTATTTCCTCGATCTCGGTTACTTCGCGTGCGCCTTGGGGAATCCCCCCTTGGCCTCCAAGCAGCAGATCGACAATGGGGAAAGCCAAGCTCAAGTCCATTTGCAGCACCCCGCTGGCGTCGCCGGGTTGCAGGTCAAACGATCCGTAATAGGTCACCTCGGATGTCCGGGCCAGAAAGTCACGATAGGGCAGTTGCTCTACTGAAACCAGGGCGACTTCGAACTTGTCGCGCAGGTAGCCACCTTCTGATTATCTGGTTGCTTCAGCAAGCCCCAATAGGTAGTGTGGAGGCGTGCCCCGACCGTCATTCCCAAGGACGCTCCGCCAGTTTCAGTCCGACTTTGCCACGGAGGAAGCCTGCCAGCGATATCTGGCAGCTTGTCGGTGGCCGGATGGGTTCATGTGTCCGCGATGCGGGCATACGAAGGCCTATGAGTTGGTGAACCAACGGCGCCATCAATGCTGCAAGTGTCGCTACCAGGTCTCGTTGACATCTGGGACCATCCTCCATCGGACGAAGATTCCTCTGACCTGCTGGTTCTGGGCGGCATATCTGATGACCACTGACAAGCGCGGCGTGTCCGCCCTACTTCTGCAGCGTCAACTGGGCCTGACCTGCTACGAGACCGCATGGATGATGCTGCACAAACTCCGCCGGGCGATGGTGAACGCGGCTAGGGAACCTCTGCGCGGCGAGGTGGAGGTGGATGAGACGTGGATTGGTGGTGAACAAGCTGGTCTCCGGGGGAGCCGACAGCTCAAGCAACGAAGGGCAGCTCTTGTCCTTGTGGCGGTCGAAAAGCGTGGCCGAGCTTCGGGTCGAGTCCGCATGAGCGTGATTCCCGACTTCAAGGCCGTCACCATCATGTCGTTTCTCACCCAGCACATCGCATCTGGGGCCACTATCTATACGGACGGCCTTAAAAGTTTCTCAGGTCTGGTAGAGGCTGGTTTCAAACATGTCGCCCGTAGCCAACCTCTCCGGTCGCAGTTGCGCCAAGGCGCGAAGTCCGCTGTCCCGCTTGCCGATCGGGCGATTGGAAACCTGCAACAGTGGCTGATCGGAACCTACCACGGAGTGAGCAAAGAGCAACTCCAGGTTTACCTCGATGAATTCGTCTTTCGGCACAACCGTCGCAAGACACCGGCGGCCGCATTTCAGACACTGCTTGGCTTCGGGACCGCTCGCAGATCAACTATGTACGAGCAGATTCGGGGAGCGAGAGATCTTAACCGCAATCTATTGGGGCTTGCTGAAGCAACCAGATAATCAGAAGCCACCTACTGAGGTGGCCAGATTACAGGCAAAGGTTTCGTGCAGCTGGCTGATGCTGTGCAATTGCTCCTTGCGAAGCATGCCAGCCTGGCGCAGATCCCAGCTGTCCACTCGGATTGCGCCCGTCGGCTGCGAACTGCTCTGGGGGCCACCATTAGCGGCCTGGAACAAGGCCTCGATTTCGTCCTGGCTCAAAGCCTTTTCCATATCCCCACCTGCGACTTAGAGTCGTGAGCGGCCGCGCTGAGGGCCGCGGTGCGGCCCGCTTGCGTGCTCTCCAGGCTGGCCCGCAGCCGGGCCACGGCCATGGAATGGATCTGCGAGACACGCGATTCTCCCACGCCCAATACCGCTCCCACCTCCTTCATGGTCAGCTCTTGCTGGTAATACAGAGAAAGTACTTGCTGCTCGCGCACGGGCAATTCCGCAATCGCGGCCGCCAGGCGCTCCCGCCGCTCCCCCTGCATGCACACGAACAGCGGGTCGAGGTGGGCCGGTCCGGGAAGGGTCTGTCCCAAGTCGGTCTCGCGCCCGTCTTCCAGCGATTCGATCTGCAGGCTGCCCACCTCGAGACCGCGAATTTCATCCAGCAGGTGCTGGAACTCCTCCAGGGTCATGCCCATGGCCAGCGCCAGCTCGGGCTCTGTGGCCGAGTGGCCCAACTCGGTTTGCAACTTTTGCACGGTGGCTTCCAAACGGCGGGCCTTGCGGCGCAGATCGCGCGGGCTCCAGTCCATCTCGCGCAGGCTGTCCAGAATGGCTCCCCGGATACGGAACTTCGCGTAGGAAGCGAACCGCACCTTCTTCTCCGGGTTGAACTTGTGCAGGGCGTCGATCAGGCCCACGATGCCGGCATGCACCAGATCGTCGAAGGGAACGTGCTGTGGCAGCCGCTCGTGGATGCGGCGCGCGATGTATTTTACCTGCGGCAATTGCTCCAGCAGGAGACGGTCCGACGTCACTCCACCTGGTTCACTGATCTCCTCGTAAGCCTGAGCGGCAGTCATGCTTCCTCCTCATCGAATCATTCCCAACGATTGCACCTGCACCAGCGGCGGCACCTCTCCCGGGGAGAGCACCACCACCTTGGGCAGAAACGGCTCCAGCAGGCGGCGCAGATGGAAGCGCGCTGGCGTGTTGCAGAACAGCACCGGCGTCGCCAGACGCACCTGCTCGCCCGCCAGCTTCTTCAATCCTTCCAGCACCCGCCGCGCGTAGGAGGGCTCCAACCCGCCCGCAGCGGCGGGCAAAGGCTGCCCGGAAAAGGCGCGGCTGAGTTCTTCTTCCATTCCGGGATCGAGGGTGACCACGCGCAAGCCGCCGTCCGCGGCCAGCAGCGGCCGCACCAGGGCGCGCCCCAGCGCCTGGCGGGCGGCTTCCACCAGCAGTACGGGATTTTTGTTGACCGCGGCTGCGTCCAGCAGGCTCTCCAGAATGGTGGCCAGGTCGCGGATGGAGACCTGCTCCCGCAGCAGTTGTTGCAGGACCTTTTGCACTTCGCCCAGGCTCATCAGCTTGGGTACCAGCTCTTCGCACAGCTTGGGATGGCTTTCTCCCAGCCGGTCCAGCAGGCGCTTGGTTTCCTGGCGGCTCAACAATTCGTAAGCATGTTGCTTGATGATCTCAGCCAGGTGGGTGGCCATCACCGAGGTCTGGTCCACTACGGCATAGCCCGAGGCCAGCGCCTGTTCGCGCAGGCCAGGTACGATCCAGCGAGCCGCCACCCCGAAGGCTGGTTCGCTGGTTGGGAAACCTTGCAACGCTGGAGGGCTGGCCTCCGAGCTGATGGCCAGCAGGCAATCGTCGCGCAGCTCCCAGCGGGCGATTTCCATCCCGCGCAGGTACACCACATACTCGCGCGGCCCCAGCTTCAGGTTGTCGGTGATGTGGATGGGGGGCACGATGAAGCCCAATTGCAGGGCGAGATGGCGGCGCAGCGCCTTTACCCGTTGCAGCAGCTGTCCACCTTGCTTGGCATCCACCAGGGGGACCAGCGCATAGCCGACCTCCAGGCCCAACTCGTCCAACTTCAGCAAGCCCTCCAGGGCTTCCTGGGTCGCTGCGCCTTGCGAAGCAGTCGCCGCTGCCGCGGCGGTATCCGGCAGCGCGGGCTTTTCGAACTCACTGCGGGCGCGCCGCGCCAACCAGCCCGCAATCGCGGCGATGAGCAGAAACGGGATCTTAGGCAGTCCGGGTATCAAGGCCAGCGCCACCATGGTTCCGGCGGCAATCCACAAGGGACGGCTGCGGCCAAACAGCTGTTTGCCCACGTCGATGCCGAGGCTGTTCTCGGAAGAGGCGCGGGTGACCACGATGCCGCCGCCCACCGACACCAGCAGCGACGGGATGATGGTGACCAGGCCGTCGCCGACGGTCAGAATGGTGTAGGTTTTCAGGGCATCGCGAAACGGAATGTCGAGCTGAAAGACGCCGATCAGGAATCCCGCAATAATGTTGATCACGGTGATCAGCACGGTGGCCAGCGAATCGCGCTGGTTAAAGCGCGCCGCGCCGTCCATGGCGCCATAGAACTCGGCTTCACGGCTGACCTGCTCGCGCCGGATGCGCGCCTGCTTCTCGTCGATCAGCCCGGCATTGAGATCGGCGTCGATTGCCATCTGCTTGCCCGGCATGGCATCCAGGGTGAAGCGTGCCGTGACCTCGGCGGTGCGCACCGCGCCATGGCTTACCACCATGTACTGGATGGCGATCAACGCGAGAAACAGCACGAAGCCGACGACGTAATTGCCGCCCACCACGAATTGTCCAAAGGCCTCGATTACGTGCCCAGCGGCGCCCGACCCTTCATTGCCGTGCAGCAAAATGCGGCGGCTGCTGGCTAAATTCAGGGCCAGGCGAAAGAGTGTGAGCAACAGCAGCAGGCTGGGGAACACCGAGAACTGCACCGGACGCAGGATGTGCACGGCGGAGAGCAGCACCAGCACCGAGGCGACAATGCTGATGGCCAGCAGCAGATCCAGTACCAGCGCCGGCTGCGGCACCAGCATCACGAAAACCAATGCCACTGCGGCCACAGGAATGATCCACTCGGCGGCGCCCGCTCGCACTCGTGATTTCGGTCTGGCGGTTACATTCGCCATCGGCTACACCCGGCTCGATACGTTTTGCACCCGCATCTGGGCGCGATAAATGAAGGCCAAAATTTCGGCCACGGCAGCGTACAGCTTGGCGGGAATGCTCTGCCCCACCTCCACACTGCGATACAACGCCTGCGCCAGCGGAGGGTTCTCCACGATGGGAACTTCATGCCAGCGCGCCACCTGCTTGATTTGCTCGGCCAGCGCATTGCAACCTTTGGCCAGCAGCACCGGGGCTGTCATCTGTGGCCGGTACTCCAGCGCGATGGCGAAATGGGTGGGGTTGGTGATGACGACCGTCGCGTGCTCGACTTCCTTCAACATGCGGCGACGCCGCATCTGCCGCTGCAGGCGGCGAAGCCGGGCCTTGACGGTGGGATTGCCGTCGCTTTCCTTGTACTCGTCGCGCAGCTCCTGCTTGCTCATGCGCAGGTCGCGCTCCAGCTTCTGGCGTTGCAGCAGATAATCGATGCCCGACCACAGCAGCAAAACCAAGGTCGCCTTCCAGCAGATCTCGAAGGCGCGCTGATAGGCGAACTCGCCCACCACCGCCACCGGCATCTGCCCGGCGCGCAACAGTAACTCCCAATCGCGCGCCAGCATGGACACTCCCAGATACAGCAGCACCGAAAACGGAACCAGCGATTTGGCCGGCGCACTCAGGCCGGCCAGGGAGAACATCTGCCCCAGCTTCTTGGCGGGACTCATGCGCTCCAGATTGGGGATCAAGGCTTCGGCGGCGAAGACGAATCCGCCTTGCGCCAGGCTGCTGCCCACGGCCAGCACCCATACCACCGCCAGCGGCGCTAAAGTCCAGCGCAGCGCGGCGGTCGCAGTCCAGGTCAGCACCGGGGTAGCCGGGTTGAAATCCGTGGAGGCCGCCATCTCCGTCCAGCTACGCAGCGTGCCACGCCAGCGCTCGAGCTCGGCCGACGAGATCCATAACAGCACCAGCAATCCGGCAAATCCGATGAGCGCGCCGGCCAACTCGCGGCTGCGGGCCACCCGGCCGCGCTCGCGGGCCTTCTGCCGCCGCCGCGGCGTTGCCTGTTCGGTCTTGTCGTCGTGGGCCACGTGCTCCTCAGTGGGCCAGATGCAACAGCTGTTCCGCATAGCGGATGCCGTTGCTGAAATAGCGTTCGAAAATTCCCGGCCAGTACTTCAGCGAGAGCGCCAACACCGAGAGTCCGACCATGCTCTTCACCGAGAGGCCCAGAAACAGCACCGGCAACTGCGGCGAAGCTTTGCCCAAAAAGCCCAGCACCAGGTCCGCCAGCAAGGTTGCAATCAGAGCCGGCGCCGCCACCTGCACTCCAGCAAGCCAGATTCCGCCAGCAGCGTGCAGCAGTTGCCGAATGAGTTCGCCGCTGGTGATGGCCGCTCCCGCCGGTAAGTACGCGAAGCTGTTGGCCAGCCCGCGCAGCAGCCAGTGGTGCACATCCAACTGCAGGAAGATCAGCATCACGACGGTTTGCGAGAAGACTGCCAGCACGGGAGTATCGACCTGGGTGTTGGGATCGAGAATATTGACCAGCCCAAAACCCACCTGCATTCCCATCACCTGTCCGGCAAATTGCGCCGCTTCGAAAACAAACTGGATGGCCAGTCCCATCAGCAATCCGATCAAGGCTTCCGAGATCATCACGCGAAGCACGCCCGCCGCCGTCAACGACAGTCCGTGAGGACCGCAAACGGGATACAAGACTGCGGTCACCAAAATGACCAGTCCTACCTTTATGCGTGGCGCGATGGCGCTGCTGCCCAGAAAGGGGGCAAACACCATCACCCCGGAGACCCTCGCTCCCACGAAGGCCACGGCGGCAATCACCTCTTCCAGGCGGAATTCCATCCCTCTCCTCGTAGCGCAACTAACGCAACAGTGGCCGGAAATCAGCGAACATCTGCAGGGTGAAGATGGCCAGTTTTCGCAGCATCCACGGCATCAGGACGATCGCCCCTACCGCCGTCGCCAGCAGACGAGGCACGCTCGAGATGGTGTTGTCCTGGAGTGAGGTCAGCACCTGGACGACGTTGATCAGCAGGCTGACCAGGGCGAGTGCGATCAGCAGCGGCGCCGCCAGCAACACGGCGGTCTGCAACGTCCTCTGTCCCAACATGACGATCAGCTCCGGAGACATCGCGCTCCTTGCCTTCATCCCAGCAACAGAAGCCGGGGCACTTAGTAAAAACTCTTCATCAACGAGCCCACCAGCAGGTTCCAGCCATCGACCATGACGAACAGCAGAATCTTGATGGGGGTGGAGATCACCACTGGGGGCAACTGCAGCATTCCGACCGAAGTGGTGATCGAAGCCACCACCAGGTCAATGACCAGGAAGGGCAGAAACAACACTGCTCCGATCTGAAAACCCACCTTCAACTCCGACAGGATGTAGGCTGGAGCCACCACCCGCATGGGCAAATCTTCTGGGGAGCGCGGTGGCGGCAGCTTGGCCAGCTCGACGAACAGCGCGGCATCCTTCTCGCGGACAAACTTCAGCATGAAGTGGCGTACCGGCTCCGATCCGCGATCCAGGGCCTCCCAAGCGGTAATCTGGTTGTTCTCCAGCGGGACCATGGCCTGCTGATAAATCGCTGCTCCCACGGGCTGCATGAGAAAGTACGTCAGCACCAGCGAGAGACCGACCAGGGTCTGATTCGTGGGCGCACTCTGTGTCCCCAGCGCCTGCCGCAGGAAGTGAAAGATCACCAGCAGGCGCACCAGCGGAGTCATGGAAAGCAACAGCGCGGGCAGAATCGTCAGCAGGGTCAACAGCAGAACGATGGTCCAGGGAACTCCGCTGCCATTCATCCCGGGAACCTGCAACGTTCCACCGCCGGAACGCGGGGCGGCGACGGCGTAAGTGACGTTGCTTAACAACAGCATCGCCACGAAACCGCTACCAACTACGCCGCGCGATGCCCGTTTCATCGCTGCCGCTCGCACCATTCCGTCATCACCGTGGCAAAATCTGGCGCCTCGCCCAGCCGCGCCAGCAGGCTGAGAGAGCTTGCGCTACCGCCGACCAGAAACTGCTGGCCCTCGTACTGGATCACCGCCACAAACCGCTTCTCCCCCAGCGAGAGGCTTTCACACAGCCGCAGACGGCGCGGCTTTCTACCTATCCGTCCGGCAGCGAACATGCCGAGCACGCGCTCCCACCATGTGGGATGCAGTGGCGACGGCGTTATGCGCGAACTTGCAGCGGTTTCATTCATTGCTCTTCCTCAAACCAGTCCGGTAATCCGCACTCCAATGTGATCGCCCAGCGGTTCCAATTCGGCCCAGCCAATCAACTGTCCGTTGGCGCGCAAGGGCACTTCTGCGCCGCGGCTCCAGTTTGTGAGCACGATGTTGCCCGCCTTTAAGCGCAACAGTTCGCGAACCGTAAACTTCACCAGCGGAAGTTCCAGCGACAGCTTGCATGGAAGCCACCAGACTTGCCTCCAATCGGCCGCCGGCGCTGGCGGCAGTGGAACCAAACTGGTGTCGGCAGGTGGTTTCTTGTTGCTCATGACATCATCCTCGGCATCCTCGGCGGATTTCAAAGCCGCCACGTAGCCGCTCCGAGTGCTCACGTTGAGAAGAGGTGCAAGCGGATTGCCGTCCGAGCTAAGAAGAAAAGCGAAGATAAGAAATACGGCTTGCCTGAAACCGCTCTATCCAGCGGCTTTAGCGGACAGCCAATCCAGCCTGGACTCGCCCACCAGCAGCGCGCGACCATGCCGGGCAGCAAATTAGAGGGATTTCATTAGGGCGCTCTCAGCGCGCCCTAGGCGGCCGGGCTTCGACTGGTGCGTCGCCCGCGAAGTTTTAACATGTCCCGCACCAGACCGCAGCGCGGGACATTCGTTACAGCGTCACGTTCCAGAAGATCGGCGAATGCGCCACCGACTTTAGGGAAGGCAGCACAAAAACTCAGCATTCAGCATTCAGCGTTGCGCCCCCGCGTACCGACGGGCATCCAGACTGTCGCCATAGGGATGAAATCCAACCACGGAGGCACAGAGATCACGGAGAAAGCTCCGCAGAAACCAAAACTCCGTCGGGCTCCGTGGCTCCGTGGTGACGGAATTTTCGGCGAAGTCGAAGGCCCCCTATCACAGCAACACCGCCGCCAGCCCGCCGCCCGAAGGCTCTACGTCGTCTTCAAGTTGATCGTGTCCTGCATAACTTGGTCGAACGTCGTAATGGTTCGAGCATTGGCTTCATAATCGCGCTGGGCCACGATGAGCGCGGAAAACTCGGTGGCGATGTCCACATTCGACAGCTCCAGTGATCCTCCGGACAAGGTTCCCAGCCCGCCCGCTCCCGGCGCTCCCACGACCGCCTCCCCCGACGACAAGGTGGAGGAGAAGTCGTTGTCGCCCACCCGCTGGAGTCCCTGGGTATTGGCAAAGTTAGCAAGAGCGATCTGGCCCAGCGCTGCTGTCCTGCCATTGCTGAATGTGCCCATGATGGTGCCATCCGCCCCAATGCTGTAGTCGGTCAGCGATCCACTGCTGTAGCCGTTCTGCAAGGCACTAGAAGTGGTGCTGGTACCGCTTCCGGACACCTGGGTCAGCAGGGGCGCGCCGCTGCTGTTGTACAGGTTCCACTGAAACTTCAGATCGGCGGCGCCATCGGCCAACCCGCTGGCGGTGATACCGCTGACGTTGCCGGCGGGAGCGATGAGTTTTCCGTTGCTGTCAAAGGTCAGGGCAGTAGTACCGAGACTGGTCTGCGTGCCCATGTCCTGCCAGGTTACGCCACCATCGGTAAACATGGATCCATCGGTCGGCCACGAGCTGGGAGCGCTACCCGCCGAGGTCCCTGCCACGGTGCATTGATAGAAGTGGCCATTCGCAGTCGTGGGCGAAATCATCTGTCCCACGGTGTAGGATGTCGAGGCCGCCCATCCCGCCGGCGGCGTGACATCGGCATTGGGAATGGTGATATTGCAGTTCCACGCGCCCGCTGCAGTCTTGGTGAAGTTGAAGTTGAGGACGTGTGCCGTCCCTAGCGAGTCAAAGACGGTGACCGGCGTCGACAACGGCGTGTCCCCGGCGGCGGCGCCGGCGTCCAGGTTAGTGGTCAGTTGCACGGAAGTGGTGGCGCTAGGAGGATTGATCTGCCCCTTGTCCAACATAATCGGCGCCAGCGCCCCGCCCGCGGGGATTACCCCTCCCACGGCGGGATAGCCCAATACCTGTTCGCCATTGGCGGTTTGCAAAGAACCGTCCGTGGCAACGGAAAAGTTGCCCGCCCGGGAGTAATAGTTCATGCCGTCCTGTTGCACCACAAAAAACCCATTACCCATGATGGCCACGTCAGTGGGTACGCCGGTAGTAGTCGGGCTTCCCGAGTTCATATTGATGGCGGTGGCGGCTGACCCCGGTGCCGGCCCCCACCTGGATGGGATCGCCCGACCCGTTCTCCCGCAGCGTCTGATAAAACAGGTCGCTGAACTGGATGCTGCTGCCCTTGTAGCCCACCGTGTTCAGATTAGCGAGGTTGTTGGCGATGGCCGACATGGCGGTGGAACTGGCGGTCAATCCAGAAAGCGGAATCGAGAAGAGCGGCATTACTGGCCTCCTGCGGTGCTCTGGGTGGTTGTGCCCGTCGAGCCGAATACCCCTTGCAGCAACTGATTGATCTGGCTCACCTGGTCCAAGTTGTTGACGCCCACCAATTGCGTGACAAAAGTGGAGGGATCCATCGGTGAGAGTGGATCCTGGTTCTGCAATTGCGTAATCAGCAGTTGCATAAACATGCTGTCCATGCCGCTCGCCGACATGCTGTTGCTATTGCTGCTGCTGCTGCTGGTCGGAGTCGACGCCGGGGTGGCCAAGGGAGAAGCAGACACCGGGTTGGTATTCATGAGTTACCTTTCTATGCGTGGACATTGAGTCCAGAAGAGTACGGATGGATCCAGATCTGGGGCAGGACCGTCTCAGGCGCCGGCAGCCCGTCGGCTGCGGCGCCGCGATCAACCGCAGCTTGCTCCCAGGTCTGCGATCGGTTTTGTGAGTCAGCCAGGGCACCGTGGTTCTTATTCTGTTGCGCTCCGGAATGCGTATCCAAATGAAAGCTGTCGAGAGTCAGTTGATGTTGCACCATGGCGTGCTCCAAGGAGGGCATCTCGGCAGCCAGGGCGGCGCGCAGCTCGCTATGGCTGGTGGCAAGGGTGGCTGCTACCCGGTCCTGGCTGACCCTGGTATGCAATTCCAGATTGCCGAAATCCGCTGTGTTCAACCCTACCCGGATCTCACTTTGCCCGATGCGGTCCAACACCCGGGCGCTTTGCAGCACCGGCGACGCTGGCGTGTCAGCCGCGTCCGACGTGGGAAATGGAGAAGTAGTCGGCGCTTTTGCGTCTCCCATGCCCTGTCCCCCGGGTGACGCGTGCAACGTTTGCCCTCCAGCCTGGTCCGGCCCAACCAGCGTGGTGGCGACGGCGGTCTTGTCAAGAACGGAATTGTGTCCGATCACGATGGCTGCCGGAGAAACATCTCCTGTCCGCATCGTCGGCTGGAACTCGCCCGATTTCAAGGACACGGTTTGCGATTCAGCCTGCGCATCGGTCACCGACGATCGGGCGAAGGTGCGATCTTCTTTCCTGTCGCTTCGACTCGGTTCGGTGGAGTTTGCCTTGCGAAGCGGATTGAGAGACGGCGCAGTTGGTGCCGCTCCCGCTAGATTCGTTTCGACCAACAGATTTGCCGCAGTCGAAGCTGGCACTGCAGGTGCGGCTGTTGCTGCGTTTGCTGAATTCATGTCGTTGCAGCTCGCCGGCTGACCTGGCAAGGAGGAAGCAGTGCGATTCTCCGCAGTTGCTGTCGTAAAACAACCCACGAGCGGAGATTGATCGGATCCAAAAGTCTTCTGCCGGGGGCTTGCCAGATCGGTGAGAGGATCCAGAAGAAACCGTCCGTCGCCGGGTCCGACCACTCCAGAAAGGAAAGGGGACCCGGCACCGGCGCACCGGTTTGGGTCAAGCTGAGCGGAAGAGTCTGGCCACTGGATCCAGATGCGGTATCTTTTTCCTGCGCGGCTTTGGATTGGGACTGGGATTGCGATTGCGATCCGTACATGGCCTCAGGATCCGGCTTCGCCGTCCCATCTGGGCTGGCTATGGGTAGATCAGGTGCAGGCTTCGACGTCCCGCTGATCGTCACATCGCTGGAAGACTTCGCGTTTACAACTCCCACAATGTCGGAGAACGCCACCGCGGCTTGGATCGCCAGCTCTCCGTTCCCCAAGGCTGCATTGGCGGGCATGTCGCCTGGAATAATGGTTGGCTGAGGCGCCGCCGTGGAGGATGTTGGGGCGGTGCTACCTGGGCTCCCTTTGTCCCGAAGATCGCGCTATTGGGCCGCACTTGTATCCTGGTTGTCAACTTTGCCGCCCGCCTTAGGTTGGATTGGATTCGGGAATCGGCAATGTCCTGGTTTTCTTGGGACGCCGTGGCTTGTGCCTGACCGTGGCCAACAACTTTGGCGCAGAGCACATCGCGAAACGAACCTCGCGTCGCTGATCGACCCTCCGGTTTTCGGTGCACCTCCTGCTGTGGTGTAGCGGCAATGGCGGCGATAAGGTTGTGCACGGCGATGCCTCTCGGTCCTCCTATGGAGTAGCAGTTCGGCTTCCAACTCAAGGAGCTTCGACGGAAGATTTGGCGTTGCGGGAAAGCAGCCCGTACTAAAGCACTTCGCGGTTCTTGCCGATGGTTTAGGAGAGCTCCCGCAACTCCGCGCCCGCCGCGCCTGGGCAAGGCTTGCCTAGCACACTGGGCAAATCACACCCTACCATTGCGCACCCGGCCCAGCAGATGCAACTCATCGAGCCGGGCCTGCTCGTGCCGTCTGCTGCAAGCATCCGGTACTCGCGCCACTGCGAGTCACGCAGCGAATCCAGCACTTCGCGCTTTTCGCCGCTCCTGCTGGAATCGCAACCATCTGCTCGGCGACGGCAGATTTGAGTTCCTGGCAGTTGACGTTGCAACCGCTTCTGCTGGCTGGCGATGGCATCGAGGCGGGCCGACACTGAAATGAATCTCGGCGGCAGGGGTGGGGTGGGCGATCAGGCCGCGTTGCAGATCGCTGTTGCAGTTGCAAGTCTGGCTGCGCCTGCGACTGTTCCAGTTCGTGCAGCAGCGCCGCCCGGCGCGCCAGCAGGCTCTCGAGGCGCAGCCGCTCGCGATCTTCCAGGCTCTGGCGGAAGCGCAGCACAGCTTCGAGCGTGAACTGAAACGCCATGTCACGCGTCAGCCGGAGAGCGCATTCAGCCGGCGACGGTGTCCGCGAAACGCGCGCGTGCTCCTGGGGAGTCTGGCGCAGGAAGGCCTGCAACTCCGGAAGCACGGCGACGGCGCGGTCCAGTACCGGATCGGCGCCTTTGCTGTAAGCGCCGATGCGGATGAGATCTTCGGAGCGGGCATAGGCCGACAGCAATGCGCGCAACTGATAATTGTGGGTCAGGTGCTCGCGCGAAACCACGGCCGGCATCAGCCGGCTCAGGCTGTCGAGCACCGCGATCGGCGGATACTGGTTCTCGCGAGGCCAGCCGGCGGTCGAGCACGATGTGTCCGTCCACCAGCGAACGCAACGCGTCGACCAGCGGGTCCTGCTGATCGTCGCCCTCCATCAGCACGGTGTAAAACGCGGTGATGCTGCCCGTGGCGAAGCGTCCGGCGCGCTCCACCAGCCGCGCCAGCATGCTGAAGACCGAGGGAGTGTAGGCCTTCGCCGTCGGAGGCTCGCCCGCCGCCAATCCAATTTCCCGCTGCGCCATGGCAAAGCGGGTCAGTGAATCCACCACCAGCAACACATCCTTGCCGGTCTGGCAGAAATATTCCGCGATGGCGGTGGCCGTCAAGCGCCGCGCGGATACGCAGCAGCGGCGACTGGTCCGAGGTGGAGACCACCACCACCGAGCGCTGCCGTCCGGCTTCGCCCAGCCCTTCCAGAAATTCGCCGACCTCGCGGCCGCGTTCGCCGACCAGCGCCAGCACCGTCAAATCGGCCGAGGTGCCGCGCGCCATCATCCCAATCAGCGTGCTCTTGCCTACGCCGCTGCCGCCGAAGATACCCAGCCGCTGTCCGCGCCCGCAGGTCAGGAAGGCGTCGATGGCGCGAATGCCGCAGCCCAGAGGCTCGCGAATGGGCAGCCGCTCCAGCGCCAGCGGGGCGGCGCCATCCAGCCTGCGGCGCTCCGCGCGCGTTGCAGGGCCCGCGCCCGTCCAGCGGATGCCCGGCGCCGTCGATCACCCGTCCCAGCAGGTCTTCGCCCACGGCGATGGAAGGCCGTTCGCCGTGGGCCACGACGGGATCGCCATAGCGCACCCCGCTGGGCTTTTCCAACGGCATGGTCAACACCGTGGTGCCGCGAAAGCCAACGACCTCGCCCGGGTAGAGATGCCCGCTGGAGTCGCGTACCTCGCAGCACTCGCCCAGGCAGCACGGCGGCCCCGCCGACTCCAGCAGATTGCCGACGACCTGGGTTACCCGGCCACGCCAGCTCACCGCCGGCCGCGATTCCAGCAGGCTGAAATACGGAACCAGCACCTGGCTGTTCATGGCGTCGTCTCCCGGCCGCTCGCCCAGCAGGTCGAAGAAGCCGCTCTGAATCTCCTGCAACTGGCCCTCAAGGCTGATCTCGGTGCTGCCCACCTCGGCCTGCAAGCCGGCAAGCCGGTCCCAGCAGAGCTGCTGTCACCAATGACGTCCACGGCTCTGCCCCTCACGGCAATGCTCGGCGCAGAACTTGCGCCAGGGCTCCGCCGCATCGGTCGAGGTCCGCAGCACCACGCGGCTGCCGGCCTGCATCTGGTCCAGCGCCACGCGCACCACTCCGGCCAGCAACAGCGGATCCAGCTGGGCTTCGCGATGCAGCACCTTGCGCGCAATGGCCAGCGCCAGGCGGACCACCTCGCTCTCCACCCGGCGGAAATAGTCGGCGCGCTGCTGCTCGAATTCCTTCAGCGCCGACGGCCAGGGCCTGTCGCTGTCTCGTTCAAGCTCTGCGCGGCGGCGGCGCGAGCTTGCGCCTCGCCTTGCCGGAAGCCTTGCTCCCGGGCCGTTTCCACGGCCGCTGCCAACTCCTGCTGCATGGCCGCCTCGCGGGCCTTGCGGCCGGCTCCCTCGCCATCCGCTCCCGTCAGGGGACGAAACATTGGCGGCTGAATGACGGGGTAATGAAAGTTCTTGACCCGGTTGGGAAATGCCAGGTCTCCGCAGCGCTCAGACGATGTACTCATCACCAGTCTCCGGTTTAAGCATGATCTTGCCTTCCGCTTCCAGCTTGGCGCGCCACCGCCACGGCTTCCTGCTGTGCCTTGTTGACGTCGCGGGCGCGCACCGGCCCCATCACTTCCATGTCTTCCTTCAACATCTCGTAGGCGCGCGAGGAAATTGCCTTCATCAGATGGTTGCGCAGCTCCTCGGAGGCGCCCTTCAGGGCCAGGGTCAGCACCTTCTTGTCCAGCCTGCGCCACCAGCTCGCGAATGCCATTCTCCGGGACCCCCAGCAAGTCGTCGAAGGTGAACATCAGATTGCGGATGTTCAAGGCCAGCTTGGCATCGTCGGATTCGATGGCATCCAGCACCGCCTTCATGGCCCCCGGCTCCAGCCGGTTCATCAGGTCGGCGGCGCTCTTGAAGCCGGCGTAGTCGCGCCGGCTCTGTTCGCCGGCGGGCTGCAGCCGCTTGTGCAGCACGGTGGAAACTTTCTGCGCCATCTCGGGCGAGAAGTTGCGCAACCGCGCCAGCCGTTTCACCGACTCGATACGCACCGTCTCGGGCAGCTTCATCAATACCGCCGACGCCGCCTGGGCGTCGAGGTAGGCCAGGATCAAGGCGATGGTCTGCGGCTGCTCGTCTTCGAGAAAGCGCGCCAGCTCCTGCGGGTCGGCCTTCTGCAAGGCATCTAGCTGGGTGGCGCTGAGGTCCTGAGCGCGGCTCACCTGCTCCAGCAGCGCCTTGGCGCCGTCGCCTCCGAACGCCTTCACCAGCAGCGCGCGCGCATACTCGTCGCCGCCTTGCGACAGGTAGTCCTGGGTAAGGCTCAGGCGGTAATACTCTTCCAGCACCTGAGCAGCGGTATCCGGGTCCACTCCATTTACCTGGCCAATTTCCTTGGTCAGGCGCTGCAATTGCGCCTGGCTCAGATGGCGGTACACCGTCGTCGCAGCCTCCTCGCCCAGCAGTACCAGCAGCACCGCCGCTTTGCGCACGCCGTTGAGGTTGGTCGAAGCTAAGCCTGGCGGGTTCACTCCACCCCGCCTTCACGCAGCCAGTTCTGCACCAGCCGCGAGGCCCCGACGGGCTCGGTTCTCACCTTTTCCACCAGATGGTTTTTCAGCAGGGTGAGCTTCTTCAGCGACGGATCGCTCCCCAGTCCGGCCAGGTCTAGCACCTCGGGCAGCTCAGAGGCGCCACTGGCGGAAGTCTCGCCCGCGGCCGCCTTGCCGGATCCACGCAGCGCAAGCTGGCGCATTGCAGTCATCAATTGCTTCTTGACGGGACGGAGCAGCAACATATAGACGCTGCCAAAGAGGCAGCCGAGCGCCAGATAGCGGAAGAGCCAGGCCCAGTCCCGCACGCTGCGTTGTACCCGCTCCATCCAAGTGGGGACCACGGGCGCTTCCTCTTGCAGGCTCTGAAACGACAGATTTTCCACCGCCAGCAGGTCGCCACGTTTGGCGTCGATGCCGAGGGTCGCCGCCGCCAGCTCCTCGATCTGCTTCATCTCGTCGGGGCTGCGGCGGCGCCGGGTGGCGATGCGCTGATTGTTCTTCTGCTCCACTTGCACCGCATCGTCCACCAGCAGGGCAGCGGCGATACGCTTGATCCGCCCCGCCGGCTGCACCGTGTGCCGCACAAGTTTGTTCACCCCGTAGGTGCCGCTCTCGGCTTTCGAGCTGTGGCTCTCACCGCCGGATTTGGCGGGCGCACTCACCTTGGCATTAGGCAAGTTGCTGCTGGTTCCGGGCACTCCGCCCAGGGCATCGCTGCCTAAGTGCTCTTCGCTGCGGGTAACGCTCAGCGCCACGCTGCTGGCGGGATCGTAGGTCTCCTGGGTTTCTTCTCCTGAGCTAAGGTCATATTCCACATGCACGCTGGCCCGCACCCCCTGGCTGCCGACCACCGGCTCCAGCGTCTCCACCACGCGCTTGGCCAGGTCCTGATCGATCTGCGACGCGCCGCCCTCACCCGTGTTGCCGCCGAAGCGGCCCAACGGCAGGTTGGTATCGGCGTCGATGACGACCACGTTCTCCGGGCTGAGGCGGTCAACCGCGCCCGCCACCAATTGCCGGATGGCGGTGTCGGAGCTTTCTGGCAATCGTCCGCGGCGCAGCTTCACCGTCACCGAGGCCTTGGCGGTGCGATCGCGTTCGCTATACAACGATTCGGCCGGCATCGCCAGATGCACCCGCACCGCTTCCACTTCGCTGAGGGTCTGCAGGGTGCGCTCCAGTTCGGCTTCCAGGGCGCGCTGGTAGTTGACCTTCTCGCTGAAGTCGCTGCCTGCCCAGTTGGGCTTGTCGAACAATTCGAAGCCCATGCGCCCGCTGTGTAGCATGGGCTGCGAGGCAATCTCCAGACGTGCGCTGTCCAGCTTGTCGGCGGGAACCGAGATGCTGGCGCCGTCTGGAGACTGCTCGAAGGGAATCTTCTTGGCGCCCAAACGGCCGGCAATTTCCTGAGTGTCGCTGGGGCTCAGGCCGGAATACAGTGTCTTGTAATCCGGCTTGGCAATCAGTTGCACGAAGACGCAGAGCGTGGCCGCCACCAGCACCGCGCCGCCGCCCAGCAGCAGACGCTGCCGGCCAGTGAGTCCGGCCAGGAAGTCTTTGCCCTGCTGCAGTACTTGCGCCAATGTCAGCTTGCTGTCCATGGTGCCTCAGCCTCGTACTTCAGAACTGCATGCCGGCGATCTGCTGATACGCCTGCACCACTTTATTGCGCACCTGCAACATCAATTGAAACGATAGATCGGCCTTTTCTACCGCAATCATGGCGTCGTGCACATCGGCCCCATTGCCCTCTACCAAGCTGCTCACCTTGTGGCGCGCATCCAGGTTCAGGGTGTCAACCTCGCCCACCGCCTCGCCCAAGGCTTCTCCAAAGGTCTTGCTCGCTGCCGGTGTGGTGGCGGCGCTGGGAACGTCGGCCGGCATGATGCGCAGGCCAGCCGTTACCGCATCGATTGCCATGACGTTCCCTCCTTGCTCTTCACTGCAAAGCTCTTCACTTCAAAATCTGCAGCGACTGCTGGATCATCTGCTTGGCCGCCTGCACCGCGCTGGCATTCAATTCGTAAGCGCGCTCGGCGCCCATCAGGTCCACCATCTCCTGCACCGGATTGATCGCCGGATAGGCCACGTACCCCGACTCGTCGGCATCGGGATGCCCGGGCTGATAGCGCTGCACTGGAGGTGTGGGGTCGTCGACTACCTGGCTCACCTCTACACCTCCGGCGGGTGCGAAGGCTTCGCCTCCCATCGAGCCGGCCAGCAGCAGGCGGAACTGCGAGGCCGGCTGGGCGCTGAACATCACCATTCGCCGATGGTAGGGGCCGCCCCCGGGCGTGCGCGTGGTTTCCGCATTCGCCATATTGCTGGTCACCACCTCGGCGCGCAGCCGCTCGGCGGTCAAAGCCGACCCACTGATCTGAAACAGGCCAAACAGGTTCATTGACTGTTGCCTCCATTGATGGCCAGCTGCAAGCGATTGAACTCGGCGCGCAACAGCTGCACATCCACCTGAAAGCTCAGCTGGTTTTGCGCCATCAGCAGGCTTTCGCGGTCCAGGCTCACGTTATTGCCGTCGGGACGCTCGATCAGCCCCGGCACCTCGTGCACTGTAGGCGTGGCCGTGACATCGTCATCGCCGGCAACGGCGCGCTGTAGCTCCTGGCGAAAGTCGATATCGCGAGCGTGATAGCCCGGCGTGTCGATGTTGGCGACGTTCTGGCTCACCAGCGATTGCCGCAGCGAGGTCAGGTCGAGCGCGCGGCTCAAGGTACCGATCAACGGAGTTTCGATCAAACTCATGTCAGCCTCCGGGGCGGCAAGCCATGCTCGCGGATCTTGTTGCGAACCGTGCGCAAACTGACGCCCAACAGCTCCGCCGCGTGGGTGCGATTGCCCGCGGTGGCGTGCAAGGTAATTTCCAGAAGCGCCTTCTCCACCTCCCGCAGCGACAACCCGGGCTTCAGCCATTGCCCCGGAGGGCTTGCCGCCGGTGTTTGCAGGAACTGCAGCGCGTCTGCCCCAATCTCCTGGCCCCCGCACAAGGCAACCGCACGGCGAATCGCATTGGCCAGCTCGCGGACATTTCCCGGCCAGCGGTGCGCACGCAGGGCGAGGCGAAACGACTCACTCATAACCGGAGGGCGTGCCGGCGCGGCAAATTTCGCGGCAAAGTATTCCGCCAGCTCGATGACGTCGTCGCCACGTTCGCGCAGCGGCGGCAATCCCAGCGGAATCACATTCAGCCGGTAATAAAGGTCCTCGCGAAAGCGCCCTTCCAGCACCAGGAATTGCAGCGAGCGGTTGGTGCTGGCGATCACCCGCACATCCACGCGGATGGGCCGCACGTCGCCCAGGCGATAGAATTCGCGCTCCTGCAGCACGCGCAGAAGTTTGGGCTGCAGCAGCAGCGGCATTTCGCCGATCTCATCCAGCAGCAGGGTCCCGCTGTCGGCCAGCTCAAACTTGCCGGCATTGCGGGAGAGCGCGCCGGTGAAGGCCCCGCGTACGTGACCGAACAGTTCGCTCTCCAGCAGGTTCTCCGGGACCGCGGCGCAGTTAATGGCCACGAACGGCCGCGCCGCGCGCGGGCTGGCCTGGTGAATCAGGCGGGCCAGCAGTTCCTTGCCGGTGCCGCTCTCGGCTTCCAGCAGAATGTCGGCATCGCTGCGCGCCGCCTGCCGCGCCTGTTCCAGCGCGTTGCGTAGCGCCAGCGAACTTCCGATGATGGTTTGCTCAGCCTCCCGGCGGGGTTCGCAGGAAAGCGAAGCAAACCCTCTCCGCGCCGGGTCTGCTAGCTGCTGACTTGCGAACTGTGGGCTGGGCAACATCTGCCTAGCACTCCTGCAAGGCGGCTGCCGATTGCGGCGGCCGCAGATTAGATCGAGTTCACGCGCAGTGGCTCGACAATCCCAAATGCTCCGGAAGTATGGCGCTACCCTCGGCGAGAATGGAGGCGCGCTCAATGACATGTTGCAGCTCCCGCACGTTGCCCGGCCAGGTATGCCTTTCCAGCAGGCGCACCGCTTCCGGCGAAAAGCTCGCGTTCCCGTCATCGAACTTCGCCAGGAAGTGACGCGCCAGGGCCTCGACATCCTCGCGGCGTTGAGCCAGCGAAGGTAACTCGATGGGAAAAACCGAAAGCCGGTAGAACAAGTCTTCGCGAAACTGTTTGCGCTGGGTCAACTCGGCAAGGGGGGCATTGCTGGCGGCCAGCACGCGAACGTCAACTCGGAAGACGTCCGAGCTGCCCAGGCGCTGCACTTCACCCTGGTCCAGGAAGCGCAGCAGCTTGGCCTGCATTCCCAGTGGCAACTCGCCAACTTCGTCGAGAAAAAGCGTGCCGCCATGAGCGCTGTGAATGCGACCGATGCGTGACTGCACTGCGCCGGTAAAGGCGCCGCGCACATAGCCAAACAATTCCGACTCCAGCAGCGCCTCCGGAATGGCAGCGCAATTGATGACCACGAATTCCTTGCCCGCACGAGGACTCAGCCGGTGAATGGCGTTGGCTACGACTTCCTTGCCGGTGCCCGTGGGGCCGGTGATCAATACCGGAGTATTGCGCGCTGCTACCAGACGCGCCATGCGATAGACGCTATGCATGCAGGTTGCCTGGCCTACCATTCCCGGCAAAGGTTCCACCGTGAGTGCCGCGGGCAGAGTTCGCGCCGTCATAGGCGGACCTTCCCAGCGTCCCATGCGGTCGAACAACAACTGCGCTCCCGCGCTGCGCCACTGTGCAGGCAGCGCGGGATTGCCGGCATCGTCCAGCAGCAATACGTCGATTCCGGGAAACGCGCGTGAATAATCTGCAACAACTCGTCCGCGTCCAGGTCGGGCAGCTTGCGGTCAAGTAATAGCAACTGGCATTCGCTAGTCTCCAGTTTTCCCAGGGCATCGGCTCCGCCCAGTGCCTCAGCCGCGGAAATGCGCGAATGCAGCAGGTTCTGGATGATCTGCTTGCGAAGGCCAGGATTAGAACTGGCAACGATCACGGAAGGATCGGGAGAGTAAAAGGACTGCGCTGCGGTTGTCATGAAGACAGTTGTAGTCCGCGAAGCTTAAAAAAAGATTAGGAGCAAATTAGAAGTTTCTAGGAAAGTGAAGAATTATGAGGCTGCCGACGAGACGCGCCGGGTGAGCGGGATACCACAGGTGCTCTCAATCGACACAGGGCAACCGCACCATCCAGACCCCTGGAAGACCAGGGGACGCGATCCACGTCAGGTCGCCGCCAATGGCGCGAAACGTCCGCCGTGCGATCTCCAACTCACCGCTCCAATCCGGATCGACGCAACCCTCCGATGGGCCGGCATCCGTGCGAGCCCCGCATCCCTCAATGCAGATCTCCACCTGTTGTTGGCGGCTTCGCCTTCCGTGCATACGGAGGACGCAACCCGGGGAATCACAGCGAAACAGAAACTCCAGCAGATAAAAGAAGCCGCGCGTCAACTTCGCTTCATTGGCTGGCACCTGCACGGCTTCGCAGGCCAGTTCGATGTATCGTCCCGCGGACTCGAACAGGGGAAGCATATCCTCGCGCAGTCGCCGCAAAAGCTGATCCAGATCGAGCGGCATAGACGTATCTCCGGGATCGTCTGCGTCGCGCAATTCGCGCAGCAGCAGCAGCCGCTGTCGTAGTCGGTCAGCGTTTTGCAAAGCGGCCTCAACGCTGGCGCGGAATTCTTCGATCGTTTGATCGCGCAGCAATGCGAGTTCGAGCGAACAGTGCAAAGCGGTAAGCGGCTGGCTCAGATCGTGAAACGCGCTTAAGGCGAAATCGCGGCCCGAGGCAACTTCCGTGGAAGGGGCTAAGGGAGCGGCGCTCACATCAGCGCCCCGGAAGGGTGGCAACTCATTTCGTACCCCACACCGCGGACGGTATGAATGAGATGTGGCGAATACTCACCATCCACCTTCTTGCGCAGGTAGTTGATATAGACATCGACGATGTTGGTGGTGGTATCGAACGACAGGTTCCATACGTGCTCGACGATCATGGCGCGAGTAATGCGACGCCCGGCATTGCGCATCAGGTATTCGAGCAGCGCAAATTCTTTGGACGTAAGCTCGATGCGCTTACCTCCGCGTTCCACCTTGCGTTCCACGCGATCGAGTTCCAGGTCGGCGACCCGGAGCACCGTCTCCACCGTTCGCGGTCCGCGGCGCAGCAGAGCGCGCACCCGCGCCGAAAGCTCGGTAAAAGAAAACGGTTTGATCAGGCAATCATCGGCGCCGGTGTCGAGCGATTGCACGCGATCCTCCACCCGGCTGCGTGCGGTAAGCACCAACACGGGAAGAGACGGCTTTTTAGGGCGCAAGGCATTCAGTACACCGAAACCGTCAAGCTTGGGCAGATTCAGATCGAGGATCAGCAGATCGTATTCGCTCTGGAGAGCCATCTGCCGGGCTTGTTCGCCATCGGGCGCCACATCAACTGCGTAGTGCTCGGCCTCTAGACCTTTGCGGACAAAACTAGCGAGCGGGGCATCGTCTTCTACAACCAGGATGCGCATAGCGTTCCTTGGTAGTAACCAAATCAATGGTTACCACGATCATCGTCTTTTCGGCCCAGCTAGTCAACCTGCCTCAGACTTCTAACGACAATGGCGTGCCAATTTGGGAAGGCGCGTCTTGAACGTGTGACCGTGGCAACGGATTGCGCGAGACGCAAGGTTCTCGCCATATGTCGTGATACGATAGAAATGAGAATCCGTTTCGGCCTTGCAGTCGGCGAAACGACTGCATAACTAAGGTCGCTAGGGAAGGACCGACGTAGGCGCTATTTTTGCCCCGCCGAATTATCTTCGTGGCGCTATAATTGAACTATGGCACGTGGTTGGGAAAGTAAATCTGTAGAAGCTCAAATAGAAGAGTCTGATTCCGAATCCTCCTTTAGCGAAACCCGCTCCTACTCAGCTGAAGAAATGCAACTCCAGATGAAGAAAACTGAGCTCGAGCTTTCGCGCAAACTGGTCCTTCAGCAAATGGTGCGGAGCGATAGCGAGCGTTATTCCGAGTTGCTGCGCCGAACCCTGGCCGGCCTCGACGCGCAAATCGCCGCCTTAGGCTGATTGGCGCCGCATCAGGTTCTGCCGTTCCGCAGGAGTTTCCTCGTCTCAAGCAGCTAGCGGCTGCCGCGCTACTTCCCATAGCTCACATCCACCTGTGATTGCCATCACGGAAGCAGGTTCGCCACACAAGCAGAATGGCGGCAGAGGTGTGGTATGCCAGTCCTTGTGATCGCCGTCGTTTTCTTTCTGATTTTCCTGGTCATGGGCGTGATGGGTATTACGGCGATGGTAGCCGAGCATCGCGGCAAGTTGTTCAGTGGGAAGTGGAGCGACCTTCCCAAGCCAGTGAAGCGATAAGCCACGCGGTCTCCATCCGGCGCGACAACGTGGGGTGCGCTATACCGCCTGCGCGACCCGCGCCAGACAGTCTTCGCAGAAGCCGCTGTCCTTGATGTCGATCCATTCCACCGCGTGAGCGGCGGCCATGGCACAGCGGTAGTCGTGGCAATGGGTGAGGCTCATGGTGTGTCCCAGTTCATGCACGGTTTCAATCAACAGACGGTTCGCGAGAACGTCGACATCCGGCGGCAGACCGTAGAATTCCTGCCGCAACCGATGATAGGAAACCACCGCGGTGGCTCCGCTAAGCTGGGCTTCCCCAAATACGAATGTCAGAATCGGAATGTAGAGATCCAATTCCGTAATTCCCACCAGGCGCCAGGTGCTGCCACTGACGTACTTTTGCATTCTGGCCAGGATTTCAGAGGAGTGATATTGCTGACGTTCAGGGTGCTGCGCAAACGAAGGATCGATGGCCGGCGCTATGATCTCGGTAGGCACACGGAACTTTTCGTAGAGTTCCTGCCCTAGCCACTCGAGCAGCCGAGCGTCCACCGTTCCCACCGGCAGGAGTTGTAGTTTCTTCATAGCTAGTAGCGAAACTGTGTCGCCGCTACGCGGCTCCTGTGCTAAATACTCCCCTACCCCGGGGTTTGCACCCCGGGCTCAAGTCGCCGTCGCCCCTTTTGGGGCTCGTTCTCAACAAACTCCCTGCTCCCTGGCCACCGCCATAGTCTCGGAACCGCGACTTAGGACAACGCTAATTGCTGGTAGCTAATCGCTATATGCTAAATGCCAAATGCCAAATGCTAATTGCTAGTTGCTAATTGCTCACCGCTAATTGCTCTTTCTCTTTCCTATTCCATCCATACTTCTTCAGCTTGTGGTGCAAGGTCACGCGATCGATCTCCAGCACCTCCGCCGCCCGGGTTTGGTTGCCGCCGCACTCTTCCAGCACGCGCAGGATGTGTGCGCGTTCCATGTCTTCAAGGCTGCGCACCCCGCCTGTTCCCAGGCCAGCGCCGTTTCTCGATTTGATGGTGAAGTCCTGCTCAAGTAGCTCGGGCTCCTGCGCCACCACCATCGCCCGTTCGACCGCATTTTCTAATTCGCGGATGTTGCCCGGCCAACTGTACTGTTGCAATTCATTCATCGCCGCAGGCGAAACTCGCGTGATCTTCTTGCTCATTTCGCGCGAGAACTTGCGGGTGAAATGGTCCACCAGCAGGGGAATGTCCTCCCGGCGTTCGCGCAGCGGCGGAATCTCGATATGAAAAACGTTGAGCCGGTAGAAAAGGTCGGGCCGAAACTTGCCCTCCTCGATCAGTTGTTCCAGGTTCTTGTTGGTGGCAGCGACTACACGAAAGTCAACGTGGATCGTCTGATTGCCGCCTACGCGAACGATCTCGCGTTCCTGTAGCACCCGCAGCAGGTCGGTCTGCGTCTTTAGGCTGATGTCCCCGATCTCGTCGAGGAATACGGTCCCGCCCTCGGCGATTTCGAATTTGCCTTTCTTGCGATATTGCGCGCCCGTGAAGGCGCCTTTCTCGTGGCCGAACAGCTCGCTCTCCAGCAGCGTCTCCGTAAGCGCGCCACAATGAATTACAACCAGGGGATGATAACGTCGCGGACTTCCCGAATGAATCGCCCGCGCCACCAGTTCCTTTCCGGTGCCACTTTCGCCGGTGACCAACACTGTGGCATCGGTGGGTGCAACCGTTTCGATGGCGTCAAAGACGTGCTTCATCGCGGCGCTTTGTCCGATTATGTCGGAAGGATGCGAAATTTCGGCCACCGCCTCTTTCAGCCGGGTATTCTCCTGCTCGGTGCGACGGTGCGACATTGCCTTCGCGACCAGGTGTCCGATCTCGTCCGGATCGAGCGGCTTGTTGACATAGTCGTAGGCGCCATTCTTCAGCGCGGCGATGGCAGTCTCCACCGATGCGTACCCTGTCATGATGATGACCAGCATGTCGGGATGAATTTCGTGCAGCCGCCGCTGCAATTCGATGCCGTCGGTGCCGCGCATCTTGATATCCACCATGGCGACATCGAAGGTCTGCTCGGCGACACGCGTCAGAGCTTCGTTGGCGCTTTCGGCCGTGGCGACTTCGTAGCCTTCTTCGGTAAACCACTTGGCCAGCGAGTCACGCACACTGAGTTCATCGTCCACGATCAGCAGTTTGCCTTGCGTCATTCTTCTACCTCGTTTCGTTACCAGTCGGGACTTTAGCCCTGACGGTGGAAGCGCCGGACTTTAGTCCGGCGGACAGTCCGCCATTGATTGTGGGGGGCTTTAGCCCTGGTGGTGGGGGATCAACCTGTAGGCCGCCAGACGTCGACCCGTATGGACAAGAGGCCGCGTTTTCCACCAGGTGCGCCCGTACCGGATTGTTGCGGATGTAAACGGCATGGCGCTCGAAATCCTCCCCACTCTTGACCCGATGCTCAGTGAATCCTTCCTGCCAGACCTCGACATTTGATCCCAGCTCGCGCTTGACTCGAAATGAAAACCCACCCTTGAGCAGCTGCAAAGCCTTCTCAAGCGAGATGTTGGGAGCTGGGGTGAGCAGGAGGTGGAAGTGGTCTGGCATCAGAACAAATTCGTGGATCAGAAACCTGCCTTGATTGCGATAGCGTGCGAGTGTATCGAGAAATAGGCGCGCTATCAGTTCCGTCCGAAAGAGCGGACGCCGCTGCCACGTAACGGCGGTGACAAAAAAGGTGCGGATTCCTTGCGGTGCTCGTTGCATCCTGTTGTCCTTCCCGGGGCTAAAGCCCTGATCCGTTCGGGCCACATTCGCCGGGCTGAAGCCCGGCGCTTCCACCGTACTCACGTCGCAACCTTCTCCGTCGCAACGCGACCGGCTTCTCCAATGACCGCGGGATTCTGGCTATCCACCGGCAGCTCAATTCTGAATGTCGTTCCTTGTCCCACGACGGAATGCACTTCGATCTGTCCGCCATGACGTTCCACGATGTTCTGGCTGATGGCCAGGCCGAGTCCGGAGCCGCCGGATTCCTTCGTGGTGTAGAAAGGCTCGAAGATATGCGGAAGATGTTCGGCGCGAATCCCCGTCCCGTCGTCACGGATGATGAGTTCGATCCATTCCGCACCGGCATGGGTGGCGATCCACAAATTGCCTTCCTGTGGCATGGCGTCGATGGCATTGATCACCATGGCCAGCACCACCTGCTCGATCTGGGCGGGATCGCAATGCGCCATAGGCAAATCGCTTGCCAGATCAAGATTGAGCTGGATGCCTGCCATATCCATCTTATGCTGCACCAGGCGCACGCAACGATCGATGACCTGGTTCAGATCGCACCAGGCGAGATTCATCGGCGATACTCGCGAGAAGCTCAACAGGTTCTTCACCAACTCGCCGCAGCGTTTGCTCTCGTTGGCCACCAAGTCGAGAGAGGCCTTCATCTCTTCTTTCTTGGGTGAGCTGGCAGCGTTGTTGTCGATCCAGCGCTTCACCAGCTTGGAATACGTGAGAATGCCAGAGAGCGGATTGTTGATTTCGTGGGCAACCACCGCGGCCATCTTGCCGATAGTGGCCATCTTCTCTACGTGCAACATGCGCTGGTGCGCCTGTTTCAACTCGCGGGTCTTCTCGTCGACGCGTTCCTCCAGGGTATGGGCCCAGGCAGTGATTTCCATCTGCGCCACCCGCAACCGGTTACTCATTTCGTTGAACGATTGCGCCAGTTCGCCTACCTCATCCGCCGAATGAACCGGAATCTGATAGCCGAGTCCGCCGGTCGCGACGCGCTCGGTACCGGTCTTCAACTCGCGCAGCGGATTATGGACTTCGATCCACACGAACAGTCCGCTGAGGAAGACAACCGCGAGCAGCGCGACCGCGGTTCCGGCGAGCATCTCTTTCTGCTCCCGGTGCAGGCTTTCATCCACTTTGGCAAGAGAGAGATTGGTGTCGAGCACGCCTAGAATCTGCGTGCTTGCGGGATGAGCATGGCACGCGGCGTTGGAACAGGCAGGCTGGTTCTCGATCGGGGTAATGACTCCCAGCACGCGGGTGTTAGCGGCGTGATAGACGCGAAACCGGTCGGAGCGGTTCAGGCGGGCCAGCGGCTGAGATTGCTCATGGCAGCCATAACAAGCTTCGCCACCCTTATCCACCATGTTGCCGACTTCGGATGGAGCCGTTGAATAGCTGATCACGCCTTGCGGATTCATGATACGAACCCGCACCACTCCCGGCTGGTCGGCCATGTTCAGCATCATCTCGTACAGGCCACTGCGATCGTTGTTCAGCATGTAGTGCGAAGCGCTGCGCCGCAGAACTTCGCTCTGCTGCTCGGCGCTGACCAGCGCCGCGGCCTCCAGATGCTTGCGATGGAGTTGCGTGCTGAAGTATCCCAGCAGGGCAAAGATGATGATCATGACCACGAAAATCGAGACCATCAGCTTCGCGCTTACACTGCGTCCCAGCCGTTGCAGCCAGAAGGGACGCGACGAAACCGGTCTCTCCTCTTTTTCTTTGGGTGAGGGCCGGTTCGAGTTGTCATTCTGCAGCATGAGCGGGCACCACAACCTCTGCGAACCTGACTTCCGGTTCGCGGAGTGCCGGGATATGGACCTTTTCCTCGGGGAAGATCGGAAGGTACTTCGCCGCCAGGCCGAAGATGGCAAAACCGAGCGCGACAAACATGGCGGTGATTACTACCTCGGTCCACTTGGGGGCGTAACGGCCGCCGACGGCGTTCTCGACTCCGGTGATGGTCACGTTCAGACGATTGGTCACAAATCCGAGTAGGGTCAGCACCGCCGCCAGGTAGAGGCCTTGCGCACTTTCTCGAATCTTCGGGACCAGCAGGAGACCCAATGGCGCGACGAGTGAAAGGAACATTTCCAGTAGGAAGAAGCGCTGTTCGTATCCCGAGGCAAAGATCAGTCTCAAGACACCACGATGATATAAATCCTCGAAGCGCAGGATTCCGTAAAGCGCCAGCACCACAACCAGCACCCGTCCCAGGTCGCGCAGGATAGGCAGTTCCAGCTCACGGCCAAAGTACCTCGAACTCATCGAAGATTCGAAGATGGTCATGGCCAATCCAACTGCAATCGCCGACAGGAAGAAGAAGACTGGCAGCAGCGGGCTGTACCAGAACGGATGCAGCTTGTTCGGCATGATGAGATAAAGCGTGCCAAGCGACGACTGGTGCAACGTCGAGAGCAGTACACCGAGAATCACGAACACCACCATGACGCTCCGGACGATGGTCAACGCCCTCTTCAGCTTGAAGTGCTCCAACACAATGGGTGAGAACTCCAGGGCGAGCACTGCGGTGTAGAACATGACGCAGTAGGCAACCTCGAACATCACCGAGTGCGGATTGCGCATGATCAGCGGATGCCAGATGTTCCACGGCAAGCCAAGGTCATACATCAGCGCCGCGCACACCAGCAGGTAACCGAGGAAGGCGGTGAGGATCGTGGGCCGGATGATGGAATGGAACCGCTTGATGTTGAAGATCTCGACCGCCGCAGTCAGGGTAAAGCCGCCCGCTGCCAGCATGACGCCACACATGACGTCAAAGCCAATCCAAAGCCCCCAGGGAAATTGATCGCTCAGATTGGTGGAAGCACCCAGCCCGCGGAAGAACCGTAGAAATGTGCAGTAGATGCCGACCGCCATGATGATAAGGAAGATGGCCTTCCAGAACGTGAATCGGATTCTTGGGACCGTCACCGCCCACCTCCGTTGTTTTTCTCTTTGGCCTCTGCTTCGGCAACATCCTCGCGGCGATGGGTGATCCAGTAAATGCCGCCCAGCAGGGTGCCGAACAGGGGGACGAAATCAGGTATGCGCGACAGTACCTGGTAGGTGTAGAGGGGGAGGGCCCGTTCCGTGAGGTCGGTGCGGAAACCGAAAGTGTTAAACGGAATGGAAGACAACAGCATCACCGACGTGCCGCCGACCTCGGTCTCGCCAAAGATGTGGGGCAGATACTTGCCCGGATTGTCGTGAATACGCTTCTTGGCTTCTTCCAGAAGCTCATCGCGATCGCCGAACTTGGTGGCGCCCGTGGGGCAGATTTCCGCGCAAGCTGTCTGTTTTCCTTCGGCCACGCGCTTGCTGCACATGATGCACTTGCGCACGCCCGGTACTGCCTTCTCCCATTCGTACTTGGGCACGCCGAAAGGACATGCCGCCATGCAATAGCGGCATCCCATGCAACGGCTCTTGTCATAAGTGACGGGCCCGAGCGCGGTCTTCTTTAGCGCGCCCACGGGGCAAACCGATGCGCAAGCCGGGTCGTCGCAGTTCATGCACAACTTGCGCATGAATTTGTCGTCTTTAGTCAGGATGGCGGTGTACTTATGCGCCGATGTGATTTCCTGGGCGGCGATGCGGTCATCGTACGGCAGGCCGTTTTCGGTGGAGCACGCCTGCTCGCACTGCTTGCAGCCGATGCAGATGGTCGCATCGTAGAGGATTCCCTTACTCATGCTTTTCTCCACATCGCCCAGCGGCCCCAGTCGGACCTCGGCAGGTGGAAGCGGCGCCAATGCGACGGCGCCGTCGGGCGACTTCGGATCTTCGGGTTGCTCACTCCAAACCGGCTCGTAGGGTGGTGAGCCGGCTCGGAGAGGAAGCCAGCGTGAAAAGAGTCTTTACTTCAGGCTCTTCACGTAAGTAGCCAGCTTGGCAGCATCGGCCGCGCTGACGCCCTTGTTGGCGAATGCGTGTGTCGCCTTCTGCTGCGGCCCGCCATTCTCAATGAAATCAGCTACATCGGCATTCGACATCTTCTGCACGGAGGCGGACGAAAACTCCAAAGCGCCCATCTTCTTGCCGGCAGCGGTGCCGTTTCCATCCGCGCCATGACAGGCGGCGCACTTTGCTTTGTAAAGGTCTTCCTGCGCCCACGACAGGCTGGGAAGAACCAGGAACAGCACGAAAGCGGTAAGTAGGACAGCTAAGATAACCTTCTTCATTAACTTCCCCCGACTAATAAATTTATGAATACAGAAGTACGGCTTCAGTGTGGAACATAGACTTAAGTGGCGCTGTGATGGGGGTCACCCGCCATCGTGATGGATTTCGCAACGGTTTCGGACGAGCGTTCGAACGCGGTGTGGCGATTTACCGCATGCCGAGGCAAATAAATGACGCAGAGAGGCGCGAATACCCGAATTCGCGGATGAGTTTCTCCACGCCAATGCGGCAGCATGTGGTGATTTTCAGCTGGAAATCAGCGCGCAAAACACTTACCCTGCCACGGGAACTGCATTAGCCCGCCATAACTGGCCTCAACAAACCTACGCCGAGCGTGTGACTGAAATCGCGAGAACGATTGCGCCAAGATAAATCAGCGAAACAGCCTGACTCGGCTGGCTGGCAGTTGGCGATAGCATAGAGAAGAAGAAGCCGGCCGAAATTAAGATGGCAGCGAGCGGCACCCCCACCCGAACCGCCCACGTCAGCCAGTTCGGGAGTACAGCGGCATCGGCCAGCACCTGGCACACCAGCGACAGAATCACGATGACGCCGGCATGCGCGTGTCCGGCCCGGAAGAAATTTTGCCGTAACGGGTTGTCCATGTAACCGGAGCCTTTATTCATGAGGGAGGTCAACAGAAAGTATCCACCGTACTGAATGGTGGGCACGGTGATAAGAATGATTCCGCACATCAGTCTGCTTTCTCGGGTCATGATTCACCTCCAGCGACAGTTTCCCCCACAGATGCATGACCTCGAACCGGAGATGCGGAAAGGTCTCTCCGCAACTCGCTTGGAATTCCGGCGCACAAAGAAGAATCTGACTTATCGCGAAAGCCGTACTAGAATTCGGCGACTGATTCTCAGTCCCTGGAGGGGCGGATGGCTTCTAGGCAACACGACGTGTTCCTTACGGGTGGGACGGGATTTATGGGGAGCAGTTTGGCGAGGGAATTAGTGCACCGCGGACACCGGGTCCGGGCATTGATCCGGTCAGGCTCTGAGTCGAGGCTGGCAGCCGGCTGCCACCCAGTGCGTGGAGATGCCCTGCGGGCGGAAAGCTATGCATCGCAAATCGCCCCGGCCGATACCTTTGTGCACTTGATTGGCGTGGCGCATCCCAATCCTCGCAAGGCCGCCGAATTTCGCGCCATCGATTTGAAATCTTGCCAGGAAGCGGCGCGCGCGGCGGTCGAGGCTGGCGTGCGCCATTTCGTTTATCTCAGCGTTGCGCGACCGGCGCCAATCATGCAGGAATATCAGGCAGTACGTGCCGAAGGCGAGCAACTCATCCGCGAGAGCGGCATGGCGGCGACCTTCGTGCGTCCCTGGTATGTGCTGGGGCCGGGACGGAGGTGGCCGTACGTTCTTATTCCGCTATATGCATTGGCCAGATTGTTTCCGCCGACACGCGACGGCGCGCAGCGACTAGCTTTGGTGACCTTGCAACAGATGACGCAGGCTTTGGCGTGGGCAGTGGAGAATCCACCGGAATATATTCAGACCATCGAACCGCCGCAAATGCGGGCGGGCCTCGCCACCGGCGTGATGACCCGAGCAAAGGGTACGGCGGCTTGACTGCCTACTTCTGTGCAGTAGGTGCAACAGCGCGCACCTTGACCAGCGTCCCATCGGGAAGGGGCTTCCCCTGAAACTCGACAACTCCGTTGCGCACTACGCCGTTGAGTTCCGGCACAACCGACGCAACCCCACCGACATCCGTGGCGCTTATCGCGGGCGCTTTCCTCTCGACCCCGCGATCCATGGCCAAATTCGCCAAGCGGTCGGCATCCCGGTTCTTCTCGCGAGGCACATGCGAGATCTCGAAGTAGTCAAGCTGGTCGATCATCTTCATCGCCCGGGCATGCAGCTCCTTCAGCGTGGGATTGTTGACTTTGTACTCGCCGTTGATCTGCTTCACCATCAGCTCGGAGTCGCTGATTATCTTCAGCGCTTTGAAACCGTGCCGGAGGGTGTAGTTGAGAGCAGCCAGCAAGCCTGAATATTCAGCGTAGTTATTCGTTTGCCGGCCGAGAAATTCGCTGAGTTCGGCTACGGGACGGCCAATTTCGTCCTCGATGACAACCCCGTATCCAGCGGGACCAGGATTGCCGCGAGCCCCACCATCGATGTAGGCAACCAAATAACCTTGCTCGAGGCTGGTGATGGCGCCGCCAATGAACTCCTGCGAGCGATATCGAGATTTCCCGGGAAATGGACGGACGGGCATGACTTATATTTACCCCACTTTTTTGGATGCACCGAGCCACGCCACCGTCGCGGAACCATTCTGGCGGCTCTGACAACCGAGCTACTTCATCGCCCGGTTGCTAACCGTAATGCCAGACGCTCCGGTAGCGAGGCGGCAAAGATTCTATCCTGCGCCTGCTTGACATTGTAAGGGACGCGGTAGAAGGTCACCCGCGGAGGGTCATTCCCAGCTTCCTCATACAGAGCGAAGGCAGCCCGCCAGTCGCCATCGCGTGGTTGTCCCACCGACCCCGGATTAATGAGATAACGCTCACCCGGCGTTAGCGTAAAGGTTGACTCCACCGCACCTTCCATGCGGCCGTAACCCGGCGCGATGGGAAGTGTCTTGCCCTCCTGGTACACGAAGCCACCCTGCAGGTGGGTGTGCCCGAACATTATGATGCCGGCATGGCCGGGCACTCGAAAATTGGCATGGGCCGTGGAAGCATTCAACAGGTACTCATCTTCATCGCGCGGAGAACCGTGCACAAACTCCATTCCGGCCAGTTCATCCACGTTCATCGGCCCTGGCGGCAAGTTGCGCAGCCAGTCCAGATGTTCGGGCGCCAGCGTGGTTTGGGTCCAACGCGACGAGATGGCCGCCACGAGGTTGAATTCCGACAGGTCCGTCAGCCCGGTGCAAGCGCGATCATGATTGCCGCGCACCACGGGGCAGTTCGTGGCACGCACGCGCTCGCACACTTCATTGGGGGAGGCGTTGTAGCCGACTACGTCCCCCAGGTTCACGACCATATCGTACGAGGGAGCGGCGGCGAGGCACGCTTCCATCGCTTCGAGATTGGCATGAATATCGCTGAGCAGGAGAAGGCGCATCGGTCAGCGGCCCTCCGCGGAAACAACAGGACAGCGGGCCAGATGCCCGGGCGCAACCTCCACCAGCGGTGGCAGCTCGATCGAGCAACTGGTGATGCGCCAGGAGCAGCGCGGCTCGAAAGCACAGCCCGGTGGCAACGCGGTGATAGCAGGCACAGTTCCCTCAATGGTCTGAAGCGGTTGGCTGCGTTCGGTACGCAGCGTCGGGACAGAGTGTAACAGCCCGCGCGTGTAAGGGTGCGCAGGATGCGTGAAAACTTCCTGCGCTGTTCCCATTTCGACCAGGCTGCCGGCATACATCACTCCGATGCGGTGCGATATCTCCGATACCACGGCCAAGTCATGGGAGATGAACAGCATTGCCAGGGAGAACTTTTCTCGCAGCTCGCTGAGCAGATCGAGCACCTGCGCCTGAATAGTGACGTCGAGCGCAGTCGTCGGCTCGTCGGCGATGAGCAATGAGGGCCGGTTTACGACGGCCATAGCGATCATCACGCGCTGGCGCTGTCCGCCGGAGAGTTGGTGCGGATAGTCACGCGCGCGACGGTCGGCATCAGCGATGGCGACGGTGCGTAACGCTTCAATCGCACGGCGCCAGGCTTCGGCTTTCTTAAACTTCGCGTGCGGAGACCTTGAGGCACCGGTAGAGCGGGCCTTCAGGCCCGCGTTCTGCCAGTCCAAGTCTGCTGGGGCTTTAGCCCCCGAGGGTTTGTTTGCATGCGCTAGCACCGCCTCGGCAATCTGATCGCCCACACGCATCACGGGATTGAGAGCGGTCATCGGCTCCTGAAAAATCATGCTTATTTCCGCGCCTCGGATGTGGCGCATTTCTGGCTCCGGCACGGCGAGCAGGTCGGCGCCGCGGAATTGAATGTGGCCCTGAATGCGCGCCTGCGGCGGCAGCAAACGGAGGATAGCTAACGCGCTGACCGACTTCCCTGAGCCCGACTCCCCAACCAGCCCGAGTACCTCACCCGGATCGATCTGGAAGCCGACATCACGGACGGCAGTCACATTTCCCTGCCCGGTCGCAAATTCGACGGTGAGATTGCGAACCTCAAGCAGCGGGGACACAACCTTATCGTAGCAGGAGGAGAAGGCGACGCAGGAGCCGACCTCACAGGCAGCCGCCTCGCTGGTAATTCCGTCAGTCTCACAGGACGACAAAGTTTCGTTGCAGACAGAAGGCGAAACTAGTCTGGAGCATGTACAAAGATCATCCGCGAATTGCCTCCGCCTTCCGCCCTGTGATAACTTCCGCTCGTCACCCGCTGTCTAAGTGAAGGAGAACCATATGATCATTGCTCTCATCGTCATCATCGTCATACTTGCGGCCATCGCGTTCGCCCTGATCGGCATTTACAACAGCTTGGTGCAATTGAAGGTCCGCGCGGACAACGCCTGGGCCGATATCGATGTGCAACTGAAGCGCCGCTACGACCTTATCCCCAACCTGGTCGAGACCGTGAAGGGTTACGCCGCGCACGAGAAGGGGACCTTCGAGAATATTGCCAAGTATCGCAGTGCGGCCATGACCGCCACCACCCCGGCGGAGAAGAGCGAAGCCGAGGGACAGCTTACCTACGCCTTACGCGGGCTGCTTGCGGTTGCCGAAGCGTATCCGCAGTTGCGGGCCTCGGAGCAGTTTCAGTCGCTGCAAGGTTCGCTGAGTGGGCTGGAGGATGCGATCCAGAATGCACGCCGCTATTACAACGCCGTAGTGCGCGACCTGAACACCAAGATCCAGACGTTTCCCACGAATATTGTGGCCGGCATGTTCCACATTCAGCAGAAGCAATTCTTCGACATCACCGAGCCGACGCAGCGCGAACCGGTCGCGGTGAAGTTTTGAAAGGCAACACTTAGCCGTTAGCATTTGGCATTTAGCATTTAGTATTTAGGAAGAACCAGACCCTCGAATGATCGAAAGATTGGAGAGCCACTATGAAGGACTTTCGAGATTTGAAGGTTTGGCAGCGTGCACACCAAGTCACCCTGGCAGTCTATCGTTGCACCCGAACATTTCCGCGCGAATTGCCAAGTGCTAACGTCTAACTGCTAACTGCTGCTACGATAAATTGGCCCTGAATGCCCAAGTCGCAACAAATTTTCTTTGATCCGGACCGCAAACGCTGGCGGCGGTTACGGTTTGCGCTCGATATCAGCGTGATCGTCATCACGGTGCTGGTGGTGTTTTTTGTCGCGACCATCATCCGTGGATCGACTGTTCCCAGCGTGCCCCTGCCCCTGGTGAAGAAGCCCTATCACGCCCTTAAGGAAAGCCAGAAGCGCAAGCCGCCACGCCGGCTGAACACACACCGCAAGACCAAGCGGCCCGCGTCGCAGGTGGTACTGAACTCCGATGAAGGCATTCGTGGCGCCTTCTACGTACAGTGGGACGCCGCCAGCTTCGCCTCCTTGAAGGAGTACTATCCACAGATCGATCTGTTATTTCCCGAGTGGATGCATGTGCTGACCGCGGACGGCAGACTCCAGGCCGTCACCGAACTGAACACCCTGTACAACGTGATGGATGAAAAGGGCAAACCACGTCCCGTGGACGAACGGGTCATGCCGTTCCTCAAGGGCGAAAAGGCGCAGATGGAAGTTCTGCCGCTGGTCAACAATTTCGACCCTATCCGCAACGAGTGGCAACCGGACATTACTGCGAAGTTCATGGCCGACCCCGTGGCCCGCCAGCGCTTCCGCAGCGAACTCATGAGCTTCCTGGGTACGGACCAATACAAGGGCATTACCCTGGACATCGAGGCCTTTCCCGAGAGCTCACGAGACGACTACCATGCCCTCGTGCAGGAGCTCTACCAGGACCTTCACGCCAAGGGACTAAAGCTCTATATCGCCGTGCCAGTCAACGACAAGACATTTGACTATCCGGCAATTGCACAAGTGTCAGATGGCTTGATCCTGATGAACTATGACCAGCACTACCCCGGCGGCGACCCCGGTGCGGTTGCAGGCCAGGACTGGTTCCTTAAGAACCTTCAGGACGCCCTCAAGGTCATCCCTAAGGAAAAAATCATTTGCGCCGTGGCCAACTATGGTTATGACTGGGCGATGAAAAAGGGCCAGAAAAGAGGCGCGCCGCCCGAGGCGGTACACAACGTCTCCGTGCAGGATGCATGGCTGGAAGCCGGAGATGCGAACACGGACGTGGATTTCGATAGCGATTCCATGAATCCACACTTTGCCTATCTGGACGACAGCAATGTTCGGCACGACGTGTGGTTTCTCGATGGCGTCACCGCTCTCAACCAGATGCGCGCTGCTCACGCCTTGGGAATTGACACCTTCGCATTGTGGAGGCTGGGTTCGGAAGACCGCTCTCTGTGGGCAGTGTGGGACAAGCCGTTCGAGGCCAACGCGCCTGCCAAGCTCGACACCGTGCCTCCTGGGCAGGACGTAGATATCGAAGGGGAAGGCGAAGTCCTGCGCATCGCCTCGCGCCCAGCTTCCGGCGAGCGCAGCATCACGGTCGATCCAAGCACTCACCTGGTGACCGACGAGTTCTTTAAGACGATGCCTTCGCCGTACGTGGTGGACATGTACGGCGGGACGGCACAAAAGAAGGTTGCCATCACCTTCGACGACGGCCCTGATCCTACCTGGACTCCCAAGATCCTGGACGTGCTGAAGGAAAAGAACGTGAAGGCCACGTTCTTCCTCATCGGGGTGGAAGTTGAAAAGTATCCCGGCGTTGCCAAACGCATTTACAAGGAAGGTCACGAAATCGGGAACCACACCTTCACCCATCCCGATATCAGCAACATCTCCAAGCGCTACTTCGAAGTCGAGCTGAACCTCACGGAGCAATTGTTCGAGGGCAAGATGGGGGTCAAGCCCGTACTCTTCCGCCCGCCCTATTCGATTGACCAGGAGCCCGATACCGCCGACCAGGTGCGTCCGCTGGAGCTCTCGCAGGACATGGGCTTTATCACGGTGGGCGACAAGATTGACCCTAACGACTGGCACGATAATCCGCGGCGTTCGGCGGAGGAAATTGTGGCCGATGTGTTGGCCAACCTGCCCCCCTGCCAGCCCGGAAATCTCAGTTGCGGGAACATCATCCTGCTGCACGATGGCGGCGGCGACCGCAGCCAAACCGTGAAGGCACTAAGCATGATGATCGACGGCCTGAAGGCCCGCGGCTACGAGATCGTGCCGGTCTCCGATCTGCTGGGCAAGACACGAGCTGAAGTCATGCCGCCCATTTCCACGAACGAACGCTGGGCCGCATGGATAGACGGTCTTAGCTTCGGCATGTTCGGGCTCGTCTCGTCGCTCATTATTTTCGTTTTCTTCGTAGGTGACGTGCTCATGAGTGGACGGCTGGTGCTGGTCGGAACTCTGGCCATCTTTGACCGCTTCCATCGGCGCAAGAGCAACTTCGACCCCAAGTACCGGCCCGCGGTTGCGGTGTTGATTCCCGCCTTTAATGAAGCGAAAGTTATCGAGCGCACTATCCGCTCGGTCCTCGATTCCGACTACCAGAACCTGCGTGTCATTGTGATCGACGATGGCTCAACGGATGCGACCCTGGAGGTCACGCGCGCTGCCTTCCAGAAGGAAATCGCCGCCGGCCGGGTCACCGTGCTAAGCAAGCCGAACTCCGGCAAAGCCGACGCACTCAACTTCGGACTCGAGCAAGTAACCGAAGAGTTGTTCGTGGGCATCGATGCCGACACGCTGGTTGCGCCCGATGCGATCTCGAAACTGGTGCCGCACTTCAGCAATCCCAAGGTCGCGGCCATGGCGGGCAATGCCAAAGTCGGCAATCGTGTCAATCTGTGGACCCGCTGGCAGGCCTTGGAGTACATCACCAGCCAGAACTTCGAACGGCGGGCGCTCAACACGCTCAACGCCGTGAGCGTGGTCCCGGGCGCCATCGGCGCATGGCGCACGGCTCCGGTTCGGGCCGCCGGCGGTTACCAGCACGATACTGTCGCCGAAGACGCCGACCTCACCATGGCGCTTCTCCAGGCAGGCTATTGGGTCAATTATCAGGACCGCGCGCTGGCCTACACCGAGGCGCCAAGCACGGCGAACGGTTTGATGCGGCAACGCTTCCGCTGGTCCTTCGGAATTATGCAGTCGGTCTGGAAGCATCGCGCGGCCATGAAACAGAAGGGTGCCCTGGGCTGGGTCGCATTGCCAAACGTCATCATCTTCCAAATTCTGCTGCCCGTAGTTTCCCCCTTCATTGACATCATGTTTGTCGTGGGAGCAGCGACCTACTTCGTCAACAAATATTTCCATCCGGAGTCGGCCAATCCAGCCAGCTTCCATCGTCTGGTGGTGTACTTCGCGCTGTTCATGGTGATTGATTTCATAGCCTCCGCCGTAGCCTTTGCGCTGGAGCGGCAACAGCCGGGCCGAAAACGCGACTTCCTCTTGCTGGGCCATGTCTGGCTGCAACGCTTTGCCTATCGGCAACTGTTTTCTCTGGTACTCCTTAAGACGCTCAAGCGCGCCATGGAAGGGGGCGGTTTTGCCTGGGACAAACTGGAGCGTACGGCCAGTGTGAGGCAGCCCATTGTCGTAGGCCGCGAAAGCGAGGCGCGCTGATGGAGGGCCACCGGTGAGTCCTGCTCCGAAGCCCGCTCTGGATATGAGCGTCAACATCGCCGGCATCGAACTAAAAAATCCCATCATGGCTGCCAGTGGAAGCTTTGCCTACGGCGTGGAATTCGAGGATGTCGTCTCTCTGCATCGACTAGGCGGATTCGTGACGAAGGGACTTTCCCGCGAACCGATGGCCGGCAATCCGCCGCCACGACTGTTTGAAACTGCGGCCGGCATGCTCAATGCCATCGGATTGCAGAACATTGGGGTGCGGGCTTTTCTGGAAGAGAAACTCCCACTTCTGAAAAACATCAAGAACATCGTTTTCTTCTGCAACGTCTTTGGACACTCGCAGGAGGAATATGAAGAAGTAGTGCGCGTTCTCAATGATGGCGAGGGCATCGCCGGCTATGAACTGAACGTGTCTTGCCCCAATACAAAGTGCGGCGGAATTAGCTTTGGTAGCGACCCCAGGATGTTGTTTGAAGTGGTAAGCGCGACAAAAAAGATTGCCACCCGCCCGCTCCTGGTGAAGCTTTCCCCCAATGTGACCAGCATTCCAGAGGTGGCGCGCGCTGCTGAGGAAGCGGGGGCAGACGCCATCTCACTGGTCAATACCTTTGTAGCCATGGCGATTGACGCTGAAACCCGCAAGCCGCGCATCTCCAACATTACAGCCGGACTGTCCGGACCTGCCATTAAGCCGATTGCCCTGCGCATGGTGTGGGAAGCGGCGAACGCGGTGAAGATACCCGTCATCGGAATCGGGGGAATTAGCACTGCCGAAGATGTGGTTGAGTTCATGCTGGCCGGCGCAACCGCCATCGAGGTTGGCACGGTAAATTTCTGGGACCCATGCGCCTGCGAGACTTTGGTCGATTCCCTGGAAAAGTGGTGTCTGGAACACCATATCGAAAAAGTTAGAGATCTCACCGGTGGGCTGAAGCTGGATTAGGCCGTTTCACACTAGTGTCCTGTAACTGAAGTTCTATTAACAAATCGGGAGCCGGTTCGTCTAAGATGTGGAGGCGATCTGAGATGCGAACCGGGCGTCCCATGGTGGAGTTGGTGGTGAGTGCGGAAGAACGAGCCACGCTGGAACGATGGGTGCGGCGGCGCAGCTCGGCGCAGGCTCTGGCGCTGCGGGCCGGCATCGTGCTGGACTGCGCCAGCGGCCTGAGTAACACGGTGGTGGCGCGACGGCGGCGCGTCAGCAAGCAAATGGTGGGCAAATGGCGCAGCCGGTTTGTGCGTCATCGGGTCGCCGGGTTGCTCGATGAGCCGCGCTGCGGCGCACCGCGCACCGTCGAGGACGCACACGTGGAAGCGGTCGTCGTGCGCACGCTGGAATCGCTGCCACGAGACGCCACCCATTGGTCGACGCGCTCGATGGCCGAGGCGAGCGGACTCAGCCACATGACAATTCAGCGCATCTGGAAGGCGTTCGGGCTGGAACCGCATCGCAGCGAAACCTTCAAGCTGTCCACCGATCCGCAGTTTGTCGAGAAGGTGCGGGACATCGTGGGCTTGTATCTGGCCCCGCCGGAGCGGGCGCTGGTGCTGTGTCTGGACGAGAAGACGTAAATTCAAGCCCTGGACCGAAGCCAACCGGTGTTGCCCATGCGTCCCGGGCAAGCGGAGCGACGCAGCCACGACTATCTGCGGCATGGCACGACTACGCTGTTCGCGGCCTTGGACGCCAAGACCGGAAAAGTGTTGGGCGGGTTGCATCGCCGCCATCGCTCGGTTGAGTTCCGTAAGTTTTTGGACCGCATCGAAGCGGCAGTGCCCGCTGGACTGGACGTGCATTTGATTCTGGACAATTACGGCACGCACAAGACAGCACTGATCCGGCAGTGGCTGGCGAAACGTCCGCACTATCACGTGCACTTCACCCCCACCGGGGCATCGTGGATCAACCTGGTCGAACGCTTTTTCGCGCTGCTGACGGAGAAGCAGATCCGGCGCGGCATTCATCGCAGCACGCGCGAACTGGAACAAGCGATCCGGCATTATCTGGACACCTACAACCAGACGGCGAAACCTTTCGTTTGGACGAAAACTGCTGACCAAATCCTCGCCAGTGTGGCCCGATTTTGTCAGCGAACTTCAGTTACAGGACACTAGATATGTCGGGCTGGATCACAGCTTTCAGTGGTGCAGTTAAGATTCGGAAATGAGCCAGCTTTAACCACCCAGGCGACAGAAACATTCCCTCAGCCACTGGAGCGCGATTCAGGAACGGACGGCCATTATGGACGCCTGCGAGGCATGCTCCACCCACCCCTGCACACCAGATGTAAAACTGCTATAAGCAGTCACTGCACAAACTTCAAGACTGGGCGCTCGCGGCCGCAGCATCGGCATCCTGAAGCTTTTTCACGCTGGTAATCAGGTCGGGATCAACCGCCAGAATCGCCTTGGTATGGGTGATATCAAATAGGCGCTTCACCTGATCGCTGGCGCCGGCGATACGGAAGTGTCCCCCTCGCTGCCTAATCTCTCCAGAGATATGCATGATGATTCCGAGCCCCGCGCTGTCCACGAACTCCACGTGTGTCAGGTCCAGCACAAGCTTACGCGCTCCCTGTTTTATCAACGAGTTGAATAGCGCTTCGGTTTCGCTAAGGCGCGTTCCCAGAGTAAAGCGGCCCGCACAGGAGACACCGGTGATGTCCGGTTCGAATTGGAAGACTTCGGTTCCCAACATCATGGCCGCCTGGTTCCTTTGAGGGGATTTGGATTTCTAAAGTATCACGATGGCCATGCGAACCTTAAGTCAAAACTTGGTCGTTTGGAACCGTTGGCCCGCCAAAGATTTCGACACTGAATCCGCTTCAGCCGAACAAAGTGAGAAGTTGCACTCTGGCGATTCTAGAGATCGCCGATACAGGACCGAGTCGGCGCTAACGGCATAAAAATACTACGCTCCATCACTTGTGCTAAAGGCGGGTAAAGCACTATGCTTTTTCAGTCCCGCCGCGCGGCGATCTAGTCGCGCTTTAGCGAAGGAGTCCACATCATGTCACGTGTTTTCTTCCCTTCGGCAAAGATTGTTTTATTGTTTGGTGCGGCATTGCTCGTGACCCGATTTGGAGTTGCGCAGAACTACACCGTTCCCAGCAATCCCCAGCTTGGCTCGGCGAACACCGTAACCGCAAATGCGCCAGTTCCGCGGCCAAATACTACTCCGTGCACGGTACAGTTGTTCACTAATCTAGACTTTGCGGACTTCAACCCTAAGTTCTTCAGCTACACACCCCCGGCCGATTGCCCCGGCCCCTGGGCGGCGGTCGTGCTGGAAGCGGATTGGTCCGTCGATGCCGGCCGCCAATTCGATCGGACTGCCGAGATTTGGATCGGCGGCGCCAATGTTTACTTCGGTACTACTGCCGAACCTTCGCACGACGTCATGCGCTCCTGGCATGTCGAAAGCAATCTGACCGACTACAGCCCGCTCTTCACAGTGCCCCAAGGTGGCCGGGTCGATCTCGACAACCTGGTGGATGGCACTTACACCAGTCATCTGCACGGCAGTGCTGTCTTGCAGTTCTATCCTCTATCGCAGGGGCAGAGTCCCCCGAAAACCGCTGACGTGGTATTGCCGATGGCGGCCGATCCTACGGGCGGCACGGTGACCTTGAACTCGCCCAGCGATCAACTGACCGGAACGTTCACCATGCCAACCAATGTGGAGCGCGCTTATCTTGACGTCTTTGCCCAAAGCCAGCACGACGATGAGTTCTGGTACACCTGCGCGCCCAATGATGTCGCCGGCGAATTGGAGAACTGCGGCTCAACTTCGTTTCGCGAGGCCGAGGTCAGTATCGACGGTCAGCCCGCAGGGGTTGCTCCTGTTTATCCGTGGATCTACACCGGCGGAATCGATCCTTATCTCTGGCGTCCGATTCCGGGCGTGCACACCCTCAACTTCGAACCGTATCGCGTGGATCTCACGCCCTTCGCCGGCGTGCTGAGTAATGGCCAGCAGCACACCGTGGCAGTGAGCGTCTATAACGCCGATCAGTACTTCTCGGCCACAGCCACGCTGCTGCTCTACCAGGATTCGGGTTCAAGTCAGGTCACGGGAGCGGTTACCCAGAACACCATCGGACAGCCCGATCCGAATATCACCGAGAACATCTCGACCAACGGAACGATTTCTTACGGCACATTGTCGGTAACGTCATCGCGCGGCTTTACGCTGGAAGGTTACGCGAACACCTCGCACGGGAGAGTTGACACCAAAGTCGTCCAGAGCATCGATTTCTCGAACGCGCAGAAGTACTACGTACGTCTGGATGGCAGCGTGTATGACCAGTTCGTTGGCCAGACGACCACGATCTCGTCGGCCACCACCACCCAGGACAGCGGTAACATTCTCACCAACAACAAACAATACTCGTGGCCGCTTACCCTAAGCTACGGCTTCACCGGTTTCCCTGACGGGTCGTATCAGCAGTACGCACAAATCCAGCAGGCGTTCCATAAGAGCGAACTGGTGAAGCTGAACGGCACCTCCATTTACTCCAGCACCTTCTCTGACGCGGTGGCGCCGAAAGATTTATTGATGGTGGATGCATCGGGCACCGCCACCACGAAGGGACAGGCTAACTCCGAGACCTATCAATACTCCAATTCCAATGGCGCATGCTGGAATGAGAGGGTCAGGGCAGCTAATGGGGTTCTGACCTCAGTGCAGGGAGGAAGTTGTCAGCGAAGAGGTAAGTAACAAGTGCTGATGGTTGCTGTTTCTATCGGCACTTCATCAGGCTACGCAGGGTCGAGCGCTGTGATCTCAGGTTGGCCCTAAAGGAGGGCGGACCTGGGGCAGCCGCACCAGCGCAGCTATTCCCCCAGGATCTTCCGTATCTGTTGAAGATGGTTCAGGTCGTGACCGGCGATTTGCAGCGCCAGGTCGCGGACGGTCATCGGACCGCGCTCAGCGTGAATGCCTTTGCGCTGCCATTCTTCGGGCGTGAGCTGCGCGAACATTTGCAGGTTGCCCTCGCGCAGCAAGCGAAACAACATCAACGACTCTTCGGGCCTGCGCGATGGGTAATTTCCCAGCTTGTGCCATAACTCCTGGTCGTAGCCCGGCAGCGGGCAGCCGTCATGCTCGATCATCTGACGGTAGCGCCAAGTGCTGACAATCTCGGCATCAGCAAAGTGGGCCAGCAATTCTCCCACCGACCATTTGTCCGGCGCGGGGCGTTCCTGGAGTTGCTTTTCCGGGACTGAAAGGACCATGTCCGCCAGAAGTTCGGGCGTCTTGCGCTGGACCTCGAGAGGGTCCTTGTCCTCGACGTAAGAGAGGATGCGAGCTTTGTAGTCTGCGATGGTTTCCATCGAAACATCTTACCTTTCCGGCAGTGCCGGACACGAGGTGGTGACCCTATTGTAGTGGAACCCAGGTTTAATCCAGATGGGAGGGCGCGCCCGGGGCACGAAGCACCGTTTTGCATATCGGGGCCCCCAGCGAACATCTAGTGTAGGTATACGTGCGCGTGCCAAGGCGCCTTCTTCGCGGGGGTCTATTCATAGGAGGAGAAATAATGCAAAAACGCAGACTTGGAAAAAGCAATCCACTGGAAGTGTCCGCCATCGGCCTCGGCTGCATGGGAATGAGTTTTTCCTACGGACCGCCCAAGGATAAGCAGGAGATGACCGATCTTCTCCACGCCGCCGTCGAGCATGGCATCACGTTCTTTGACACCGCCGAAGTGTACGGCCCGTTCCTGAACGAAGAGCTGGTGGGCGAAGCCCTCGCGCCGTACCGCGGCAAAGTAGTCATCGCCACCAAGTTCGGGTTCGATCTGGGCGGCAGCGATAATCGGCCAGGAGCGGCAGGCGTGAATAGCCGACCGGAGCACATCAAGCAGGCCGTCGAAGGTTCTCTCAAGCGGCTTAAGGTCGAGACGATTGATCTGCTGTATCAGCATCGGGTTGACCCGAACGTGCCCATCGAAGACGTTGCCGGCGCGGTGAAGGAGCTGATCCAAGCCGGTAAGGTCAAGCACTTCGGACTTTCCGAGGCAGGGGCACAGACCATTCGTTGCGCGCACGCCGTCCAACCGGTCACGGCGCTCCAGAGCGAATACTCGCTTTGGTTCCGGGACCATGAGAAAGAGATTCTGCCGACCATTGAGGAACTTGGAATCGGCCTTGTGGCCTACAGCCCTCTAGGCAAGGGCTTCCTTACCGGCAAGATCGACGAAAGCACGACGCTCGACAGCACCGACTTCCGCAGCACCCTCCCGCGCTTCACGCCGGAAGCGCGGAAAGCCAACAAAGCCCTGGTCGATCTGATTGGCGCCATCGCGGGGCGGAAGAAGGCCACCCCGGCGCAGATCGCGCTCGCCTGGGTGCTGGCGCAAAAGCCGTGGATCGTTCCGATTCCAGGTACGACGAAGCTAAACCGTCTGGAAGAGAACATCGCAGCAGTGTCGATCCAACTGACGCCCGACGATCTGCGAGACATCGATGCTGCAGCATCGAAGATCACCGTGCAAGGAGACCGGTATCCCGAAAAGCTGATGAAAATGACCGGCCTGTGAACGACGCCGGAGCTTTCTTCGGCCTCATAGTTAGGCGAGGAGTGCAAATGCCAATGCAGAACGATGCTCTAGAGGACCGGCTTTCCCGGTATCGCGAAGTCAAGATTACCGTCACCGGCCGTAAGTCAGGACGCACCATCTCAATACCCGTTTGGTTCGTATTCGACGACGACAAGCTTTACCTGCTGCCGGTGCAGGGGTCGGACACACAGTGGTACAAGAACGTACTGAATAACCCGTCGATTAGGATCGCCGCGCGGGTCGCAAAAGCCGATTTCAAGGCTGTCCCTATCACTGACGCCAAACAGGTGTTGTCCGTGGTGGAGAAATTCCGCGCGAAGTACGGGGCCAACGACGTGAAAAGGTACTATTCAAAGTTCGACGTTGCAGTCCGTGTTCAGACGCGTTGATCGTGCGCCAATACCGCTGCTGGCCTGCTCTCAAGCGCGGCCATTCAAGGCCATAGGGCAACTAAGGAACAACGATCAATTGAGGACATACAAAATGGAAATCAAAAGAGTCGGCTCGCAACCTTCCGCTAAGGGGCCGGCAGAGTGGTTCACGGGCGCTGTACGAATCGATCCGCTTTTCCAGGCACCCGATCCGGCACTTGTTCAAGGCGCCAGCGTAACCTTCGAGCCGGGCGCGCGGACCGCATGGCATACGCATCCTCTCGGTCAGACTCTCATCGTCACGGCGGGATGTGGCCGCGCACAACGCTGGGGCGGTCCAATCGAGGAGATCCGGCCCGGTGACGTGGTTTGGTTCCAGCCAGGCGAGAAGCACTGGCATGGGGCCGCGCCGACAACGGCCATGACGCACATCGCCCTTCAGGAGAAGCTCGACGGAAAGGTGGTCGACTGGATGGAACAGGTCAGCGACGAACAATATGAAGGCTGATGCAGCGCGAAGGAAGCGCTCGTGAGAAGGGGCACCAAGCTCGGGCCATCACCACTTCGTGGGCTGGGCAAACTGGGTCGTCGTCTCAAGAGCACGAAGCTAGCATGTAGGTGCCAAACACTAGCGATTTAGAACCAAACTTCCTCCAAGGCGATTCGAAGGCTGTAATCGCCTTTAAGACGCGATTTCCCTTTATGGAAAACTCGGGAGCATTTCCCAGTTTGGGCAGGATCGGTCCCATGAGTGTCCCCGCAATCCCCCTACGGCACCGAGAACAGTTTCCACTCGGCCTGCACATCGTTGAAGATGAAATCGATCAGGCTCGCGCCGCCGCACTGGTCGTTCTTGACCTCGGCCACCAGGATCGCCTGGCGCACGCTGTTGCGCACTGTCTCGCTGGCGGCGGTTCGCACTTTTTCCGAATGGGTGAGCAGCTCGCGGTCCGAGCAGGCCCTCGCGCTGGCGTCCAGCTTGATGGGCGCATCGATGCAAGAAGAGTCGAACAGCCTGCAGTAAAGGCCGCGGTGATGCGACAACTGATCTTCGATCTCGGCACGACTGGTCGGCGCCGCCTGCGGACCAATGTGAAGACCTTCCTGGGGCACATAGGTCAAGAATTTCTTGGTACTCCCTTCGCGAATAGCGGCGAAGAAGTCGCGCTCAAGTGCGGCGGTTTGTGGCGAGATCGAAGCCTGCGGCGTCTTGGCGGTGCCGGACGTGGATGCTGTCTGCGCTCCGGCGCAGGTGGCCTGCATCACGAGCATGAACGAAGACATGCTCGCAAAAACGACCGCGTGACCCCGGCTCGCCATCCATTTCATCCTCGCCAGCCCGCCTTCGCGCTCTTTTTCTTGGCTGGTGACCTGCGGCTAGCCTTTCTTGGCTTTCGGCCTGCCGATCCTCGTGCAGCTGCGCCAGCCTCCAACTCAACCCGCCTCTTCATCGGCAGGCGTTCCCATACCAGACGGTAAGATTCTGCAATCATTTCGCGCAATTCTGAGTCGGGCAACGCGTTTAGCCGCTCCAGGCTTACCCACTGGGCACGCGCCATGTAGGGGGCGGGAATGATTCCGGGACGCTCGCACAGCTCGGCGAAGTTTTCAGGGGTGCACTTGAATGAGATCCGTTGCGGCACCATCTCTATCGCCGCTACCACGAACAACTTGCCATCCACCTTGAAGCACAGGTCCGCTCCCCATTGCACGATTTCCGTGGTATGGGGAAATTGAAGGCAGTACTTGCGAATCGCTTCAATGTTCATTTATCTGCTCCATTGCGGAATCGAGTTCTGGGACGAGCAGGCTCCCGGGAATTCGGGAAACAAGTTCCTCGCGGCAAGAAGACTTGGGCAATGACACAATAGCGGCTCGGGGCGGTTGAAGCTGCTTGTCAGGACAATAATAAACCGCTCGGAAGCCGTGCTACAGCGCAGTAGGAACCAAACGGCGCTGTTTCGACAGCCTGCAAAACCAAGACACTGGAATTTTGGGCAGTGTCTCAGTTTGCATTGCTCTACCCTCCGGCCCTTTCATGTAACGTCTAAGCCGAGACCCTAGAATTTTGACCCCGCACAAATCGTTCTGCCGCGTCTAATATCTTGGATTCAAACCAATGGAACTTTCGCCACGCCCATAACGAACTGGTAGAAGCTGAGAAAACCATGATGAAGGAATTCCCTCCCGCTTTTCGCCTTCCTGCCCGGAAAGCAGCTAAAATAACAATAAAGAAGATTCCTGTGTGAGCGGCGGCATCTAATAGTGCTTGAGTGGCTGGTTATTTAATGACCCTGAATCGTGTTCTAATTTCTTTCGCGACAGTTCTGCTCGCCGGAGCGGTGAGCGGCATTGCCCAAAATACCAACAATATCGTATTAACCCCATTGCCCCCCAATCAGGGCTCCCAGGCCTCTAGCCCGGAGAAACCGAGTTCCTCCGCGCCCGCGCCGTCTGAGCAGTCCCAGGCCACGAGCCCGGATGAACCCGGAGCCTCGACGCCTGCCGAATCCGCCCCACCCAAGCAGCCGGACAAAGCTGCTGCCTACTACCATTTCACGTTGGCGCACATGTACGAGGAAATGGCTTCCATGTACGGGCGCACCGACTATGCCACCAAGGCGGTTGAAGAGTATCGGCTGGCAATCGACAATGATCCGAATTCCGATTACCTGAACGCCGGGCTCGCCGAACTGTATGCCAAAACCGGCCGCATTCGCGACGCGGTCCTCGAAGCACAGGACATTCTGAAGCGCGATGGCAACAACCTGGAGGCACGCCGCCTGCTGGGCCGCATCTATTTGCGTTCGCTCGGCGACATGCAGGCTGGCACGCAGTCGCAGGAAATTCTTAAGCTCGCGATTGAGCAGTATGAACAGATCGTGAAGCTCGATCCCAAGAGCGTGGAAGACCACTTACTGTTGGGCCGTCTGTACCGCCTTAATAACGAACTGTTGAAGTCGGAAGATGAGTTCAAGACGGCGGTGAAAATACAGCCTGATTCGGAAGAGGCGGTCACGACGCTGGCTTACCTGTACAACGAAGAAGGCGACTCGGGTCGAGCCCTGCAGGTGTTAAGCGCAATACCGGAGAGTGCGCGCACCGCCAAGCTTGTATTCGGCGCTTGGGTTCACCTACGAGCAGCAGAAGGATTACAAGAAGGCGATTGACGCCTATCGCCGCTCCACCGAGCTTGACCACGACAACCTGGATTCCGTACGCGGCCTGGCCCAGAACCTGATGAATGATGGCCAGACGGATGCCGCGCTGGAGCAGTACAAAGTCATCGCCGATGCCGACCCCTCGGATGCGCAGACCTACATGCACATTGCCGAGATCGATCGCCGTAACGGAAAGTTCGATCAGGCACTGGAAGCGTTGAAGAAAGCCGGTGCCGTCGTTCCAGATTCCCTGGAGGTGCAGTACAACATTGCTCTCATTGACGAGGCCCAGGGGAAGTACGAAGACGCCATCCAGATTCTCGATCAGCTGCTGCAAAAGACGGAACACGCTGATGGCGAATACAGTGTACCGGACAAGAATAACCGGGCGGTTTTTCTGGAGCGCCTGGGCACGGTCTACCGCGAAGCCAATAAGTATCAGCAGGCGGTGGACACGTTCCACAAGATGCTCGACCTCGGAGATGAAAACGCCATTCGCGGCTATCAGGAGATCATTGAAACCTACCGCGACAACAAGCAGTGGCAAATGGCAACCGACGTGGCGGCGGAGGCGGCAAAGAAATATCCCAATGATCGCGGCTTGCAAATGGTGTCGGCTTCGCAACAGGCGGACATGGGCAAGGCTGACGTGGCCATCGAGCACGTGAAGTGCTTGCTCAAAGGCAATGCCGACGATCGCGAGGTTTACATTGCCCTGGCCCAGATGTACAGCCGTGTGAAGGATTGGCCGAACGCGGAACAGAACATCACGAAAGCCATCGAACTCTCTAGCAAGCCAGAAGATAAAGATTATGCAATCTTCGTGCAGGGCTCCATCTATGAGCGTCAGAAGAAATATGACCTGGCGGAAGAAGCCTTCCGTAAGGTATTGGCTGACGATCCCAAGAATGCGATGGCGCTGAATTATCTGGGATACATGCTGGCCGATCGTGACACTCGGGTGGAAGAGGCCCTCGGATATATTCGCCGCGCGGTAGCGCTTGATCCGCAAAACGGGGCCTATCTGGACTCGCTAGGGCTGGGCTTATTACAAGCTTGGCAAGTACGATCTGGCTGAAGAAAACCTGCGTCGTGCCTCCGAGCGCATCAACACCGATCCTACGGTGCACCAGCACCTGGGCGAGCTTTACCAGAAGACCGGCCGCCTGAAGCTGGCAGCGAGCAACTATGAGCGCTCGCTGGAAGAATGGAATAAGACGATTCCCGCCGAGGTGGACCAGGACGAACTGGCGAAGCTGCAGAAGGAGTTGGAGACGACCCGCGTGAAGCTGGCCAAACAAACCGCCGCGACCAAACAATAAGGCAGGTGTAGGACTGGTAGAGCCCAGCCTTCAGGCTGGCGTTCGTAATCTCCTCTCAGTATTAAGTTGGAGCTGCTGCGATTATCGCAGCAGCTCCAACGATTCATTCTCTGCACAGTGGACGCGAACCTGAAGGTCCGCTCTACCGGGCAGTCCCCACCTCCCGGCGTGGCCTGTGGCGGCGCACTCTCGCCGCTGCTAAACTCCTCCTATGCTCGCCAGCTACGCCGTTCGCGTGGAGGATTCGCGCGGCCGTCGCCATCCTGAGCCACCGCACCCCTATCGCAATCCTTTTCAGCGGGACCGCGATCGCGTCATCCATGCCCGCGCTTTCCGGCGGCTGGAAAATAAGACACAGGTCTTCACCCGTCGCTACTCCGACCACTTCCGTACTCGCTTGACGCACACCATGGAGGTGGCGCAAATCTCGCGCACCATCGCTGCGGCTCTGAACCTGAACGTTGATCTTGTCGAGGCGCTGGCGTTGGTCCACGACATCGGCCATCCTCCGTTTGGACACGCCGGTGAGCGGACGCTGGACCTGTTGATGCGCCGCCACGGCGAGTTCTTCGATCACAACTTGCAGGCTCTGCGCACCGTGGAGGACATGGAGCTGAGGTATGCCGAGTTCCGTGGCTTGAATCTGACGTTTGAGGTTCGCGAAGGTATCATCAAGCATTCGCACGACTACAGCGAAGCCGAACATCCCGAACTGGCTGAGTACCTGCTGAATGAACGCCCGCCGCTGGAAGCACAACTTATCGATTTGACCGACGAGATTGCCTACAGCACGGCCGACCTCGACGATGGCTATGAGGCCAGACTGCTGCGCCTTCCACAGATTCGCCAACAAGTCACCGTCTTTGAGCGGTATTACGTAGAGGCGGAAGCGAAGTATCCGAAGGCTCCCGACAAGTTGAAATTCAACGAGGCCTTGAAGCGAGTGCTCAATCGCTTTGTGACAGACTTGATCGAGAACACGAGGCAGCGTGTGCAGCAGGCCGGCATCGGCAGTCTCGACGAGCTGCGTAATTATCCCGAGCGGCTGGCGTCATTCAGTCCGGATGTGGAGGCAGAACGCCGGCAGGCCAAGAGTTTCCTGTACGAGGCCCTCTACAACTGCAAGCCTCTGGAGCCGGAGAAGCGCCAGGCCGAGAAGGTAATCACTGAAGTGTTTGAGTATCTGATCGCGCATCCCGAGTCGCTGCCACGCAGCTATCGCGAGAGGTGCCAAAGCGAAAAGCCAGTCAGGGTGGTGTGTGATTACATCGCAGGTATGACCGATCACTACGTGGAAGATCTGCGGAAGAAGCTGACGGTGGGGAAGAAAGCCGAATAAGCCGGCGGTCGCGTTGGACTAGCGAAAAATATTCAGCTCACAACCTGTGCCAAACTGCATCCCAATGAGGACATGAAACGACATCTTTGCTGGACCGTGCTCGGTTGTTGGTTCTTATGGTCGGCCACCGTGCTCCCGGCGGAAGAGATCCAGGTGCGGCATCGGGAAGGTCTGGTCCACGGTTTCCTCGTGTTGCGCACCCCTGAGGGTGAAACTCTGGCTGATGGTGATCTCATCCAGGTTGCTCGTGGCGACCAGATGACCGCAAAGGTGGTATTTCACTTCAAAGACGGTTCGCTCCAGGAGGAAACAACAGTTTATTCGCAGCGGCACACGTTCCGGCTCGTCAGCGATCACCTCGTTCAGAAAGGCCCGTCATTCAAGAATCCGATGGACGTCTCCATCGATGCCAGGTCCGGCCAAGTTACGACCCGTTACGCCGACGACAAAGGCAATGCGAAGGCGGAGACCAAGCATGTAGACCTGCCTGCAGATCTCGCCAATGGTTTGCTGTTCACGCTGCTTAAGAATATTCAGCCGGGGGCGTCAGGGCTGAAGGTGTCCATGCTGGCGGCCACGCCAAAGCCTCGCATGGTGAAGCTGGCCATCTCTTCTGTGGGCCAGGAACCATTCACGGTTGCCGGCTCCAGCCGTAAGGCCACGCATTACGTTGTGAAGTTCGAACTCGGCGGATTGACCGGAGCGATAGCTCCGCTGTTGAAAAAGCAACCTCCCGATGTTCACGTGTGGATTTTGCCCGGAGAGGCGCCGACGTTCGTTAAGTCGGAGGGTCCGCTTTATGAAGGCGGTCCGATTTGGCGCATCGAGTTGGCAAGCCCGGTCTGGCCAGCAAAGGGATCGGATGTGAAGGATGGAGCAGGTCAGCACAAGGGCCTGTAACCTTCTCGGTTCATCCGATGCTGTACTTCGGCGTCACGCCACTGAGCGTGTAGTGGCCGCGATCGCTGGCGGTTCCGTTGGCCTTCCAGATGCCAAAGAACGCCTCGCTATTGGAGCCATCAGCTGGGCCCGTCCACGGTTCATCGTACGCCGCGAAGATAACGGTGTTCATGCCGTTCGAGTTCGCCCAGTTCACCATCGCCTGGTAATACCACTGAGCATTGGTCACGTTGGCAAGGAACGCGTTGGGCTGATCTTTCTGCGAGCCCTGCGTGGGCCAGCCAGTTTCGCCAATGCGGATCTCGAGGCCGATGTTCTGGCTTGCAAATGCTGTCTTGAGTCCTGAGAGCTGGTTGTTCATGCTCGCCGTAACCGCCTGGGTGAAGGATGCCTGCGTGGGACTCTGCCTTATCTGGCCGTCGATGTTGGGATCGAAATAGGCGTACATGTTGCCGTACACGTGGCTCTCGCAGGCCGCCATCAGCGCCAGAAGTTTCTGCCGCATGGTCGAGTAGTCCGGACTGGTATTGTTCACACCCCCCGAGCACACCCCATTGCTGGCGGGTAGTGATGGGCAGGTTCGCCGCTGTCAGCGGAGCGCGCTTGCTCTTGGCATAGTTGATGAGATCGATGACCGCTTGCGTCGAGTTGGGTCCCCAGATGCACTCGTCACACCGGCGGGAGCAGCCAGCCTGAAACCGACGCAAGGAATCTCCGCAAGATCGAAAATTGCCCAGCGAAAAAAATACCCTCTCGAAGTCGGGAGGGTCGAAAATGCGAAGACTTCGAACGCTATGCCTTAGTCACTTTGCCGCTGCGCAGGCAGCTGGCGCAGACCCGCATGCGCTTGTTGCCGGTCTTGGTCTTGGCATGCACCGGACGCAGATTCACGTTCCAGCGCCTCCGGGAGACGTTATGCGCGTGACTGATGTTGTTACCGAATTGCGGGCCTTTGCCGCAGATTTCACAAACTTGTGCCATGAGTAGCTCCAGAAAATTGCCAAGCTGGCTGGGTAAACATCTATGATACCTGACGGGCCCGATTTCCGCCAACCTACGCCGACAGCCAAACTGGGTCAGTTTTCGACAACAGGCCAGCACCATCCATCGACTACTGACAAATCATCCCTCTGCCGGTGCTAAACTGCGCGCAGTGACAAAAGAACTCCAAGGTTCGGTAGCTGCGAGTGACGACGCGGTCACGCCGGGCACGCTGTACCTCGTCGGCACACCGATTGGCAACCTGGAAGACATCACGCTGCGCGCGTTGCGAACCTTGAAGGAAGTAGACCTCATCGCCTGCGAAGATACACGGCAAACCATGAAGCTGCTAAACCACTACGGCATCGAGAAGCCCACCGTCAGCTATCACGAGCACAACGAACTTACCCGCGCGGCTGAGCTGGTGGTGCATCTGGAACGCGGCGACAACATCGCGATGGTAAGTGATGCCGGCATGCCGGGTATAAGCGATCCCGGATATCGGCTGGTGGCGCTCGCGGTTCGGCATCACATACGCATTGTCCCTATACCGGGGGCATCAGCATTCTTGTCCGCACTGGTCGCTAGTGGCCTGCCAACCGATTCTTTCCACTTCAACGGCTTTCTGCCAGCCAAGGAAGGCGGACGCCGCACCGTGCTGGAGACCGTTCGCGCCTCGCAGCGCACTCAGATCTTCTACGAGGCGCCACACCGCATTGTCGAGACGCTGCGCGATGTCGCGGACATTCTCGGGCCGGATCGCCATGTGGTTATTGCACGCGAGGTGACCAAGCTGCACGAGGAATTTCTTCGCGGCCATGCCGACAGCATTCTGGCCCAGTTGGAACAAGGCGGGGACATCCGGGGCGAGATCACGTTGCTGATCGGCAAAGCGGAAGAGAACGTTCCTGTTCAACCGTCAACCCACAACATTGCGAAACGGGTCCGAGAACTGATGCGAGCTGAGCAGCTCGACGAGAAGGCCGCGCTGAAGCAGGCGGCCAGGGAGTTCGGACTTTCCAAGAGTGCAACCTACCGGGAGTTCCAAAGAGGCAAGTGATCGGCGACTCGAACGCCGCCCATGTTGGATCGGGACCGTCAACGAACCGAAAAACCTTGCGAGCATTTGACAATCAGGACGACCATGCTCAACAATAGCGGGCACAGTAGTTGGGTAGTGGCAAGGCCCAGCAGCTTGGCGATGGCACCCCAACGCCGAATATCTAGAGACAATCCTCATGGCCAAGATACTCTGTGTCGATGACGAACCGAACATTGTCACCTTAAAGTGTGCCATTCTGGAGGCCGCCGGGCACCAAGTCACCCCCGCCACTTCTGCCCAAGAAGCGATTGAAAAGCTGGAACTCAATAGCTACGACGCTGTGGTCACCGATTGGCGCTTGGGCGACTCCAATGGTCGCGCCATCGTTCAGGCCGCCAAAATGAATTCCACCATGCCGGTGGTCGTGGTGTCGGGCTATGTAGCTGAAGCATTCCAAGCTGCTGAACCGCTGGCCGACCTTTACCTGGAAAAGCCGGTCAATCCTGAAGAGCTGGTTACTATCGTCAATGAGCTCCTGAAGACCGGGGACCGCCCGCAATAGACCCTGCTGATCTGATCTGCTTATAGCGCTTAAGGATGCCATGTTAACCGGTTTTATATACCCTTAAAAAACGGTTTACCACACATCCCACGGTCTAAATCGGCTCATCCAACGTGCAAGAAGGTGGTTAACTGCCAGCCCGAGCGTATGAGCTACGGTGGGTTAACTGGGGACTAAGAAGCAGGTGGAATCATGTGGCTGGCGACAGTAGGACGAGGCTCGATACTACATTCCTGGCAGAGCATCGCTTTAGTGGCGGGTACGTTCTTGAACATCATCGATGGCGGCCAGCGGCGCAAACCCGCTGCCCCGCTCAAGGACGATAGACCTGCAATCGGTGCTGCAAAGCTTACCTGAGGCAGTCTTTCTATTCGACGTTCATTCCTGCATCATTGACGTCAATAAGGTGGCGGAAGAATTGACCGGGCAAAGCCGGGATGAACTGCTCGGCATGGATGCTGAGTACATTGTCAAAACGGATTGAGGGCGCGGAAACCGGCGTAACGCCGGAATCAATCGTGACCCGCACCTTGCGTGGCGAGTACGTACGCCATGAGCCCCGGATCTTCCACAGCAGGTACGGAATGGCGCGCCGATCGAAGTCCGCGTCTCCGGCAACCCGATGTACTACCCATCCAAACGTCCCCTAGGCGCGCTGATTGTGATTGAGGATGTAACCGAGCTTTCTGCCTTGCAACAGCAGGTTGCCAGTAGCGAACGTCACTTCGAGGTCGGCCAGATGACCGCCGGATTGGCGCATGACTTCAACAACGTCCTCGGCACGATCTCGCAAGCGGTTTATGTATTAGGGACGGGGGCGGAGCGCTCCGAATCCGACCGCAACATGTTGAGCATCATCAACAATGCGGTGCGCCGGGGAGCGGAAATTGTCAATAACATCCGGGAGTATCTGCGTGGCAATCGCGAAGTGCGGAGCCGCGTGGACATGCGCCAGCTGCTCGAGGAAGTGCTGCAGATGGCGCAACCGGTGCTGGAGATGCACCCTGAAATTAAGGTAATCCACGGAAATCCGGGACGGCTGCGAAGTTTACGCCAGCCCCCCGGAGCTTCGTCGCGTCTTCACTAACCTGGTTCTAAATGCGCTTGATGCGATGCCGCAAGGCGGGTCGCTGACCATACTGTGCTTCCGTAACGAAAGCCGAACGATTGTGAGCGTGGAAGATACTGGAGCCGGGATCCCGCTTGAAAGTCACAAGATGATCTTCTCGCCTTACTTTCACGACCAAAGCGCAGGGCACAGGACTCGGGTTATCGGGAGCGCGCAAGGCGATCCGGGCGCAGGGCGGCGATATTTGCTTCGAGAGTTCTCCGGGGAAGGGAACGAAGTTTTTTGTGTCGCTGCCTATGGCTAATGGCCACGAACGACCGAACGATCGCGCGGCATAAAAGCCTGGAAGGGATGCTCTTCAGTGTATGGAGGGGCGGCCGGGCGGTGGCGCACGGTGCGCACTGGCACTTTGCTGTAGCCGCGGTCGGGCCGGCACCGCGGCAACCGATGCCGTAGCCTGCGCCAGAATGCGGTGGTGCACCACAAATAATGCCAGCTCCAATCGATCGGAAACCCCGATTTTGTCGAAAATATTACGTAACGCGTTCTTGATCATCTGCTCGCTGGTGTAAAGCTGTAGGGCGATTTCGCGATTCTTATATCCCTGCACTACGGCGGCGACAATACGTAGCTCCCGGTCTGACAGGCGGTTCCGCACCCGTGCCCCGACCAGGTCCTCGCTTACATCGGCGTCATCAGGATTCGGACTCTGCAGAAATGACTGGCCTCGTGAGAGCCGCCGCACGGCTTCAACGGCGATGTTGCCGCACGCTGAGCGGTAGATGACGCCCTGCACTCCCATGCGCATGAAGTCAGATGCATTTTCCGCATTTTCGGCCAGTATAAGCACCGCCGTGCTGATGGGCTGAAGCAACTTCTTGAATCAGCGGGAGCGAGGAAAGAAAACTGGTTGAGAGAATCACGACATGAGTCCGAAGTTTTTCCAGCGCGTTCAGTAACTGCTCCGGCAACTGCGGCTGACCCACAATGCGAATGTCTTCCTCAACCGCCAATACTTTGGCTATTCCGGCACGAAAGATTGCCTGATGGTCAGCGATGATGACGTTGATCATAGATGCGTGTTTTACTGCATTACGTTCTCAGCGGGGCCCGAATTCAACTGCTGAGGGACAACTAAGTCTTTCTCGGACAAAGACCGGCCAGACTCAGGTTTATACCACGAATCTACTGCCAAGGATAGAGTTTTTTGTCACTATCGATGGGAATCAGGCTATACCAAGGTGGTGGTAAGCACGAAGCAATCCGGTATTTAGCTGCCGCATTGCGCCGTTTGGACCTTCGGGCTTGCCTCCAACAGCACAAAAACCCAAGCAACAATCTAAGACGAGCTAAGTAGGCCACCCTAGCTCGTTAGGTGCAGCGGCCTGCGGGCCCGCTTCGCAGGACCGTGTTACGCTCGGGACGAGGCTGGACCACTATGGAACTATTCAGTAACTATGGCGCTCTGGCACGTCGCCGCCGCTGGCTTGTATGATCGGGTTGGGTGGTTTCAACTTCTACATTTTCACGCATCGAGACACGGCCTAATTGGGCTGAAGTTTCGCTTCCCGCCTTGCGTCACAATTTCCGGACGCTGCAAAAGCATGTGGGCCCCGAGGTCGCGGTCTGCGCGGTGGTGAAGTGCGACGCCTACGGACACGGCGCCCAGGAGTGCGCCCTGGCGCTGCAGCAGCAAGGCGCAACGTGGTTCGGGGTGACGTCAACCGATGAAGGCGCCATCTTGCGCCAGGCCGGTGTCACCGGACGCGTGTTGGTGATGTGCGGTGTGTATCGGGGAGAAGAGGACGACGCCCTGCACCTGGGGCTTACGCCTGCGGTGTTCCGTCTTCAGGATGCGGAGGCTTTGGCCCGGGCGGCGGTTCGTCAGCGGCTCACTTCGCCGGTTGCAGTCCATCTGAAGATCGATACTGGCATGGCGCGTCTGGGGCTTCCTTTGGCTGATCTTGAGTCCTTCGCCGAAGGCATCCAACGCCTGCCGCAGATCGAGTTGGAAGGCGTATTCAGCCATCTTGCTTCGTCGGAGGTGCTCGATGATGAGGCCACGCAGCGGCAAATCGAGCACTTCACGGCTGCGTTGCAGACACTCGCGGCATACGGCCTGCATCCCCGGTTGCGCCATCTTGCTAACACCAGCGCGGTCATCGAACGGCCCACAACGCGGCACAACTTCGTGCGGCCCGGCCTGGCGCTCTACGGATACCAGCAGGAACCGCACTACCACGACGGCTCGCCCGCGACCGTCTGCCCGTTGCCGCTGCAAGCGGTGCTGGCATGGAAGACGCACGTCATTGCCGTTCGTGACGTCCCCGCCGGTCAGGGTATTGGATACAACAGCGCCTATAAGACGCCGGCGCCGGAACGCATCGCCACCATTTCCGTCGGCTACGGTGACGGGCTATCGCGCCGGCTCTTCGGAAATGGCGAGGTGCTACTGCGTGGACAGCGCGCCCCGATGCGTGGCCGCATCTCGATGGACTTGACCTTGGTGGATGTCACGCACATTCCGGGAGCCGCGATTGGCGACGAGGTGATTCTCATCGGCCGTAGCGGCGCACAGGAAATCACGGCGGGCGACTTGGCACGCTGGGAAGGCACCGTGGTCTACGAGACGCTGTGCAATCTAACCAAACGCGTGCCCCGCCGGTACATCGAGTAAAGCCGCACCCTCACGCCAAGCTGCAAAAGCTCAGCGGCCACGTGATCACTCATTATTTTCCCTTAAATTGCGCCGGCCGCTTCTCCAGGAACGCGCGCGTGCCTTCGTTCTTGTCCTCGGTAGCGCAGCACACTGCAAACAGCGTAGCCTCAAGAAACAGCCCATCCGCCAACGTCAGATCGAAGCCGCGATTCACCGCTTCCATCGCGTACTGGATGGCCAGCGGCGCGTTGGCGATGATCTTGGCGGCGATCGCTTCGGCGCGCGCGATGAGCTCACTCTGAGGGACGACCTCGTTCACCAGGCCAATGCGATACGCTTCCTGGGCGGTAATCATCTCGCCGGTCAGGATCTGCTGCATCGCCAGTCCCTTGCCCACCAGTCGCGACAACCGCTGCGTGCCGCCGTAGCCGGGAATCAGTCCGAGCTTCACCTCCGGCTGACCAATCTTGGCATTGTCGCTCGCCAGGCGCATGGTGCAGGCCATCGCCAGTTCGCAACCTCCGCCGAGTGCGAAGCCGTTGATGCAGGCGATGACCGGCTTGCCGAGGTTCTCGATGGCATCCACGATTGCCTGCCCACGATGGGTGTATTCCTTGGCTGACACTGGCGTTTGCTGCGACAGCTCGCCGATGTCAGCGCCCGCGACGAATGCCTTCTCGCCCGCGCCCGTCAGGATGACTACACGGACGTCGGCATCGTCTTTCACGTCAGCGAAGACGCTCTTTAGTTCCTGCATGGTGGCCATGTTCAGCGCGTTGAGCACCTTCGGCCGATCAATGGTGATGTAGGCAATGTGGTTCTTCTTTTCGAACTTAATGTTTTGGAAGTTGGTCATTGTCTTGTGATTTCCTATATTCCTCTACTTGGTTCTGAGTGGCGAATGCACCGGGGAAAACATCGGAGGGACATCCGTTCGAAAAGGGCGTCATCTCCTTAACCGTTCCCTTCTCAACGATCCTGCCATCCACGGTCTTTACCAGATATTCCGCGCTCATGGCGGTTTGCGGTGCGCAATCGCTCGTTGGATAGACCTCGGGTCGTAGCAGTAATTGCTGCGACCCGTTTTCCCAACGAATGGCATAAAGATTGTTTCCACGCGTCTTGCAGTAATGATGTTTGGCGAAATTCGCGGCGACAGCTCTTGGAGCAGGAGATTCCACTACATTGTCTTCACCGACGAGAAATGCCCGCACGTGATAGCCGCCAACCGCTCCGCCATCACTCCACATTACGTAGAAAGCTTTCGAATCGGGTGACCATTTCACAAATGTTGCCGCGCTCAAATCCTTGAGTGTGATCGTCTTCAATAGCCGGTTTCCGGAATACATTGAGAGGCTAAAAATGCCTTCGTCTGCTTCCGCATCCTGCGGTGTGCTCCAAAGACGCACGTGCTTTGTGTGATCGGGTGACCAAACGACGGGCTTCTTACTGTAGCCGTCCGGCATAAAGAGGTCGGCTCGACAGGAATAGCTCTGGGCCATACAGATCGAGCCGAAGAGGCCAACTACGATTGCTGCCATCACCGTAGATTTGCGGAACATCATTCGCACCGTTGGAACTATTTACCGCCGAAGTTTTAGCTACTGTCGTGCCATCTGGAGCTGAGTTGTTTTGTATCAGGGCACGTCTTCAGACGTGCCGCAACTGGGCAAGAACGAGGACTTGGGCTTCAGCCCCTGTAAGCCGTGTGCTGGGGCTGAAGCCTAGCTCTCTGCATGCTCCGGATCGGCACGACTAAAGGTCGTGCCCTGATACGAACCAATCCGATGGACGCTACACAAACTTTCCCGGTACCGGCTTGTTCGGGTCGCTGTAATCGTAAAAGCCTTTGCCTGACTTGCGGCCGTACCACCCGGCCAGCACCAGGCGCCTTAGCAATGGTGGCGAGGCGAAGCGTGGCTCCTTGAATTCGTCGAACATCACATGCGTGATGTAGTACGTCGTATCGAGGCCGACGAAATCGAGCAATGTGAACGGCCCCATAGGATAGCCGCAGCCGAGCTTCATGGCTTCATCGATGTCGGTAATGGAGCCGACGCCTTCTTCGTAGGCACGAATCGCGTCCAGGAGGTACGGCACCAGCAGCCGATTCACGATGAAGCCGGTCTTGTCGCTGGTGCGCACCGGCACCTTGCCCAGCTTTACGGCGAAGTCATAAGCCGTGTCGTACACTTCGGGCGCAGTGGCGATGGTCTTCACCACCTCCACCATCTTCATCATTGGGACTGGATTGAAGAAGTGCAAGCCGACGAAACGCTCCGGGCGCTTGGTCGCGGTCATTAACTCGGTGACCGAGATCGACGAGGTGTTGGTGGCAAAGATTGCGCCCTTCTTAACGATGGCATCGAGCTGCGTGTAGGTCTTGCGCTTCTCTTCGGCGTTTTCGATGATGGCCTCGATGACGATATCGCAATCGGCGAGGTCTTGCATCTTGGTCGTGCCCTTCAGACGCGACTGCGCTTGGCTCTTTTGCTCAGCAGTCAGGCCGCCCTTCTCCGGGCCACGTTCCACCAGCCGTGAAAGCGACTTCTCAATGCCGGCAAAGCCCTTGTCGAGAAACTTTTGCTCCTGTTCGAGTACCACCACGTCGAAACCCGAAGTGGCCGCCACTTGCGCGATGCCCGACCCCATCAATCCGCAACCGAGTACGCCAACTTTCTTGATGTCCATAATTTCGTTTTTCCTCTTGAATGAAACTGCCCTTCAGTACCTACTAGCAAATATCCGCCCGTCAACGACAGCACATATCGGTCATTCAACGACTGTCATCCTGAGCGAAGCGAAGGACCCCTATAGCGGGCGGGGTCTCGCGTCATGGTAATGCGACGAATTGGGGATTACTCGCGACCATAGGGGTCCTTCGACTCCTCGCTCCAACACCCCAGCAAGCACAAACCCGGTGCTTGCTGGGGACCCCGTTTGCGCTCGTCGCTCAGGATGACAAACTCGCATCCTGTCCTACTCCATCTCAGTCAGCCCGTTCATTCTGATTTGTCGCAGCTTCCTTCTGCGCCGCGCCCGCTTCCGTGATCCTGGTGTTCTGCTGCATCACGATCCGCCACTTCTCATCAACTTTTTCGGCGATGATGGTGGGCCGCGCCTCCAATTCAGTCGGAGCACCGACTTCTCGGAACTGCAGAAACTGACGAAGAAATACGATCGCGACATCCGGCCGCAGAAAGCGAATCTTCTCGACGCTATACCTTACCGTGCTGCCTTTGTAGATCGTGCCGAAGATCATGCGATGTCCGGCTTCAATAGCTGCACGCCCGGTGTAGTACCCGCCAAGAATGTGGATGAAGTCGGCGTCCTCCGCGAAGAGCGCGGCGAAAGTGGCCGCGTCGGCTGCATTCCACGCCGCTTCCAACTGATACACCATCCCGTGCAGCGCACGTTCTTCGCTCGTCACCTCTCCTCGATTCTCAGCCGGTGTTCGGCTCAGTTGAAGGCCCGCCTCACGGGACATCAACATCACCTCTGCAAATTCTCGATGATCACCGCGATTCCCTGCCCGCCGCCGATACATGCGGTCGAAAGTCCGTACTTGCCTTTGCGACGCCGCAGTTCGTTCATCAGCGTAATCAGCAAACGCGTACCGGTTGCGCCCAGCGGATGCCCCAGCGCGATGGCGCCCCCGTTTACATTGACCTTACTGCGATCGAGCCCCAACTCTTTTTCGACCGCAAGATACTGCGCCGCGAACGCCTCATTCACCTCGATCAAATCAATGTCTTCGAGCTTCAGCCCGGCTTTCTTCAGCGCAATTCGAGTGGACGGAACCGGCCCCGAGCCCATGATCTTGGGATCCACACCGGCAATCCCCCAACTTACGAGCCGGGCCATTGGCTTCAGATTGCGCTTCTGGGCTTCATCAAGCGACATCACCACAACGGCCGCACCGCCATCGACGATTCCGCTGGCGTTGCCTGCGGTGACCGAGCCGTTCTTGCCGAACGCCGGTTTCAACTTAGCGAGGCTCTCTATCGTCGTCTCAGGACGACGATGGTCATCCTCGGTGAACATCTCTCCCGTCGGCTCACCTTTGCGATTGCGGAGCGGGACCGGCGTTATTTCTTCCTGAAGGCGTCCACCCTTGTAGGCGGCATCGGCCGTCTGCTGCGAGCGTAGCGAGAACTCGTCCTGCATCTCGCGCGTAATACCCTGCTGCCCTGCGTAAAGCTCCGCGGTGTTGGCCATGTAGAGGCCGCAATAGCTGTCGAGCAGCGCCACCATGAGCGAATCCTCAAGCTTACCTTCGCCCAGCCCGACACCCCAGCGCATGCCGCGGACCACGTGCGGCGCTTGCGACATCGATTCCATACCCCCGGCCAGGACGACCTTTGACTCCCCGAGTTGGATCATCTGGGCGGCGCTCACGATGGACTGCATCCCTGAGCCGCACAATCGGTTCACGGTGAGGGCAGGTACTTCGATGGGAACTCCGGCTTTGAGCCCAACGTGCCGCGCTCCGTAGATCGCATCTCCGGAGGTCTGCTGCGCATTGCCCATCACCACGTGATCGATTTCTCCGGGCTCGACCCCGGAACGTTTCATGGCTTCCTGCGATGCGATCGCGCCCAAGTCCATGGCGGTAAAGTCGCGCAGCTTTCCACAGTAGCGCCCCATGGGCGTGCGAGCGCCGTTGACGATTGCAATATCCCTTGTGTTCGACATAGGTGGTTAGGAAGGTAAGGCGAAGGCCTGATCTAACCTTCGAGTTTATCAGCCGTCGAAGAGGGGCGGCAACCGCGAGCCCGTTGCTCGTCACGTTTCGATTGACATCCCGGACGACCCAGCACACGATGCGGAGAAGCAGATGAGAAACAAGTGAGGATGGAATCGCCACCCACAATCGTCGCAAGCGCGTGGCTCTGGCTCGTGGTCACGGTCTTGTCGCTTTCGTTCGCTTGTGGCGGCGGTAACAGCACACCATCGGAGCCCAATCCACCGCCACCGCCGTTGCCTCCGCCTCAGCAAATAGCGCTCATCCAGTTGAGCACCGACCAGTTCACCAACTCCGATAGCCAGCATGCCACGGAAGTCGAGCCCGGAGTGTTTGCCTATGGTTCGACCATCGTGACTGCCTTCCAGGTAGGCCGCCGGTACAACGGCGGGGCGTCGGATATCGGCTTCGCAACCTCGACCGACGGCGGTAGGAGCTGGGCCCAGGGATTGCTCCCCGGCATCACTCAATATGAAGGTGGCTCGTATCTCGCGGTGAGTGATGCTGTCGTGGTCTTCGACCAGGCGCACGGGGTTTGGATGATTGCCTCGCTTCCCGTCGCCAGCGGAACGGACGTGGTGGCGGTCAGCCGCTCCTCCGATGCACAAAATTGGAGACCTCCCATCATCGTCAGCGCCACGCCCGACGCCGACAAGCCTTGGATTACCTGCGACAACACTTCCAGCAGTCCGTTCTTTGGCCATTGCTACATCGAATGGGACGACCCCAGTAAAACCGCGAACGGCCTCGTCTGGATGAGCACCTCCAGCGACGGAGGACTCACCTGGAGTCCGGCAGTGAACACCGCAAGCCTCTCCACCGGCCTCGGGGGCCAGCCGATTGTTGGAGCTGGCGGGACCGTCATCGTGCCCATCGAAAATGCCGACGGAACCCAGATGCTCTCGTTCACTTCCACCGACGGCGGCGCCAACTGGAATGCGCCGGTCACGATTTCCAGTATTACCGATCATGCCGTGGCTGGCGGTCTGCGTACTTCCCTCGTTGCCATCAGCCGCGGTCGATAATGCCGGCCGGGTGTACGTCGTATGGCAGGATTGCCGCTTTCGTACGGGTTGCGCCTCCAACGACATCGTCATGAGCACCTCTTCCGACGGGAACAATTGGACCGCGCCAGTCGGCATTCCCATCGACGCGGTTACCAGCACGGTGGACCACTTCATTCCCGCGCTCGCGATCGACCCGGCAACCGGCGGCACCACCGCGCATCTCGCGCTCGTCTACTACTTCTACCCGGCCTGCGGCGTGTACGGCCGCGACCTGCCAACTGAATGTTGGTTTTGTTTCGTCGCAGGATGGAGGCAACACATGGAGCGCTCCAACCACGCTCGCCGGGCCCATGACCCTGAGTTGGCTGCCCAATACTTCGTCGGGATTGATGGTGGCCGACTACATCGCCGTAGCCTACTCCAATACTCACGCCTATGGGACGTTCGCCGTCGCCCAGGCGAGCATGGGGACTGTATTCAATCAGGCGATCTTCACCACCAGTAATGCGCTTCCGCAAAGCAGCAGCCAGTCAACCCGCAGCGTGATGAAGGCGGAATCGGCTGTCGCTCGGAAGTCGGACCACAAACCCAGGAAGTTCTATGACCTGGACCACGAACATCCGATATCGCGCCGCAAGAAGTGAATACGCTGGTTGGCTGCGTCAATTTTTCCTCCTGCCACAAACCGAAAGCGATCTTGACCTGTTCGCTTTCGGACAAACAATCCTGAATCTGGACGCCCGCCAGGTATGACGCGGCCTGCTGCCGACCTTATGTCCGTTCAGTCACAATCCCTTGCGCGCCATTTGGTATGGCGATGCAAATGTATCTACCAGAGGCTGGGTGACTTTGCGCCAATGGGAGATGCTCGATGCACCAACTGTGGCAAGATCTGCGGTTTGCTGTCCGGCAATTACGCAAGAGCCCGGGTTTTGCGCTAACCACGATGCTGACGCTCGCGCTCGGCATTGGAGCTACCACCGCGATCTTCAGCTCTGGTAAACACCGTGCTCTTGCGGCCGCTACCGTTCCCAGCGCAAGACCGGCTGGTCTGGACGCTGCAACTCGATCAGTCAACTGGCGCAGCGGGAATTCCCGAGATCCTCAGCTATCCCGACTTCTTTCGATTGGCGCGCTCGAAACCATTCGTTTGAGACAATGGCCGCTTACCGGCACGACTAGCCTTCCTTTGACCGGCAGCGGCGTTCCCCAGCAACTGGAGACGCAGGTCGTCTCGTCGGAGTTCTTCCGCGTCCTGGGAGTGAACCCTGCGCTCGGCAGGGGCTTCCTTCTTGGAGGACGAAAAGCCCGGGACCCATGTCGCCAGTCTCGAGCCATGAGACCTGGATATCTACCTTCGGCGGAGCCCCGGACATCGTCGGTCGAGCGGTCACGCTGGACGGATTAGCTATACCGTCGTGGGTGTGATGCCGAAGGGCTTTGAGTTTCCGATACAGAATCCAGCACCTGCTCTGTGGACAACGCTCGCCGATGACGCGGTTGGCAAGCATGCCGGCAACGGCAGCAGCGCGGAGCGGACATGCTAAATGTAATTGCCCGGCTTAAACCCGGAGTAACACTCCCGCAAGCTACTGCTGATCTCTCTCTGATCGCCCGCAACATCGCTGCGCAATATCCTGACACCAACAAGACATACACCGCCGCTATCGTAAACCGGAACTTGAAGACCTGGTAGGAGACACGCGGCAACCGTTGAACGTTCTGTTTGCCGCCGTCGTTTTCGTTTTGCTAATTGCGTGCGCCAATGTAGCCGGCCTTATGCTGGCGCGCGCCTCTCGCCGCCGTTCTGAAATCGCGATTCGCTCCGCCATGGGCGCCACGCGTTTCCAGATTCATTCGCCAGGTCTTAGTCGAATCGATTTTTCTTGCCGATCTGCGGAGGAGCGCTGGGTGTCGGACTTTCGGCCGCGACTTCTGAGAACCATGTTGCGCCTGGTGCCGGAAAATCTGCCACGCCTCGAGCAAGTTTCGATTGATGGCGCAGCCCTCGCTTTTGCGGCAGCCGCTTCCATTCTGACCGGGGTGCTCTTCGGTGTGTTGCCCGCTTGGCGCATGTCGAAGCTCGACCCGTCGCTGGCTTTGCGCGAAGGCACGCGCAATGTCGACAGTGGCCGCGGACAACATCGTCTGCACAATTCGCTCGTGATCGCGGAGACGGCCATCGGCTTGGTGCTTCTTGGTGGGCTCGGGCCTGCTCATTCGCAGCTTCGTGCGAGTGCTGCAAGTCGATCCCGGATTCGATCCCAGAAGTGTCCTTACCGCTAGCTTGAATCTGCCAGACAGTCAGTATCACGGACTGAAGAGGGTGCAATTCTACGAACAACTTTTGCCGAGAATCGCCGCTCTACCTGGCGTACAATCCGTGGCGGCCGGTTGGCCCATACCTCTGGGCAGAGGCAATTTTTCCATATCATTCGCCATCGAAGGGCGCCCCGTCGCGAAGGGCGACGAACCCAGCGAAGCTCTCAGTATTGTCACTCCCGAGTTTTTCCACACTCTACGAATTCCTGTGTTAGCCGGCCGTGCCTTCCAGCCGACCGACGATACCAAGTCGATGCCAGTCATCATCGTCAATCAAGCGTTCGTCCGCAAATACTTTCCCGGCGAGAATCCGATTGGCAAGCACATCCAGGCTGATGTGGGAGACGGCATCACGGAGCATCCCATGCGTGAAGTCGTGGGCGTGGTCGGCGATGTGAAGCGCAAGGGAATCACGACGGATGCTCCGGCGCAGTACTACCTGCCTTATGCGCAGTGTGTGATCACTTCGCCTCCCTGTGGCGATCCGTACAGTCAGCGATCCCGTCAGCGTCATCGGTCCACTGCGGACGCTATTGGCGCAGATGGATAGCAGCGTGCCGCTCTTTCGCATCCGGACTCTTGAGGATTACGTATCGCAATCTGCCGCCCAATCGCGGTTTCAGACATTGCTGATCGGATTTTTTGCCGCGATGGCACTGCTGCTGTCGGCGATCGGACTGTATGCGGTGCTGTCCTATATGGTCGCGCAGCGCTCGCTCGAGCTCGGCTTGCGCCTGGCATTGGGCGCTCAGCGCGCCGATGTTCTCAAGCCTCGTTGTGCGCCGCGGCCTGGCACTCGCAACCGTCGGTCTGGCGGTCGGCGTATTTGCTTCTCTGTTGCTCACGCGATTCATGGCAGGAATGCTGTTCGGCGTTCGGCCGCTCGATCCATTGACCTTCGTTGGGGTCAGCGTCGTGCTTCTTCTGGTATCGATCATCGCCAGCATGGCTCCAGCGTATCGCGCCGCGCGCCTTGATCCGATGCATACGCTGCGCGAGCAGTGAGGACGGGAGCCGTGGGGTTGGGACACCTTTATTCGTGGGGAAGAAGAAAGGGGTGAGTATGGCAAAGATCGAGCGCATTCGTCAGGATGTGGCTGCTTCGTTCGGTCCGGAAGACCTGGCGCAGAAGGCTGAGCAAGGCTGGAAGCTGGTTGCCGTCGAGTGGGAACGCGAGATCCCTGAATCACAGGCTGGGCGAGCCGCGGAGGATGTTCCGTTTGGATTGCAGGTGGTTGCGAACGATCCTCCGCACTTGGAAGAGAATCCCACCGAACGGGAGGTCCTGTTCCTCATGATGGAGTTGACCATTCAGGATGGGCCGTATTCTGTAATCGCCGAGGAACTGAACCGGCGAGGCTATCGTACCCGCCAGGGAATGACGTGGACCCCGATTTCGGTTTTCCAGATGTTGCCGCGCCTGATTGAAGTGGGACCTCGAATCTTCGCAACCGAGGAATGGCAACAGCGCCGCGCCCGGATGGCGAAGTTTGGCACCAGATAGAGAAGTTCCAGCCTCGTGCTGGGTGCTGGGGAACCTCAGAGCGCGTGCGGCCGCCTTGGACGCCAGCCTAAAGAGGGTGGCTCCGCCCAACCACACCCAACTCTAAAACCGCTCTGGCACATTCCAGTGGAGAGGCTCCCCACCGATGTACATAGAAGTAGTTAGTATGTACATCGATGATATACTCACTGGGGGGAAGCGATTCGATGGAAACGGCCGCCAAACGAACTCACAAACACTTCCAGTTGGACTCTGCCAAGATCAAGCGCGCTCAGAGAGCTTTGCATGCAAAAACGGAGACCGAGGCCATCGAGCGCGCGCTGGACTTCGCAATTGCGGAACACGAAAAGAACCGCTTGGCTCTCCAAGCCACCCAGCGTTTTATCAAGAGTGGGATTGAGATTAAGGACGTGTACGGCACGCTGGCGGACTAGATGCAGCCCGCACTCTTCGACACTTCCCTATATATCGCCGCTTTGCGCCGGGGAAACGACGCGACTGTCTCGCTTAGGCGTTTGGCCGCTGACGCACCATTGTGGTTGAGCTCGGTAGTGCTCGAAGAACTCTATGCTGGCGCTGGTGACCGTGAGCGGCGCGTCGTAGAGCGACTGGAACGAGATTTTGACAGGGTTAAACGAATCTTGGTACCGAATCTCAGCGACTGGCCTCAAGTCGGCCGAGTGCTGGCTCGCTTGGCGGAGAAATACGACTACGAACAAATAGGACAGGGACGGCTGACCAACGACGCACTGATTGCGATGAGCGCCGGGCGGTTGGGCATCCGGGTGCTTACTGCCAATGAACGCGACTACCGTCGGCTCGCCGAATTTCGCGCATTCCGGTGGGAGATGATCTCCCTTTAATACCGGCATCATGAAAGACGCATTCGTCTTCATCGCCCTTTCGTCCCAATCAACTCCAAACGAGATGAACCAAGATCGCGAGCCCTCGCTGGGGGTGATCGCGGCAAAGTTCCAGCAATGGACTCGGTCCCCTATCTCTCTCCCTCATCCTGCAAAAGGGAAAGCTTTTTCCCTTCCAAAATGGGAATAATTGCAGTCGTCGTGCTACCACTAGCAACCGCAGATCGGTAATTCTTACATGTCAATATTGCAAAACACAACAATCAGTCATAAGCAATTGAAAACAAATAGAAAATAAAGTCCAAAAATCGCGTCCAAACCCCTCTAGAACGTGCTAAAGTGGAACTAGAATCAAAGATTGGGAATTTGATCACGTAGATCTTCCCACTGCCCAGCCAAAGAGCTGGGTTTTCGTATTTATGGGGAACGGTTCAGCGACCCGAACTGCCTCGGGAGCCTTTCAGCATGCCGCTCAGCCTTAGCTGGGCTTTCGTGTTTGTGGCGAGTTTGGGTGGAGAGAGGCCTGTGCGTCTCCAATTGGGTCCGTCGAGGACTTCGCTTCGTAATACTTCATCCCCGGTATGAAACTTCATATGATTCGACCAGCGGAAAGCATGTATCTCGAGGCCCGAAGGGTTCCTTCTCGGCAGTGCTCAGTTGCAGGGCTTGAACGTCCTGCTCCACCCACCAGATGTACGTCGCGTATAGCGGCCAATTTATCGCTTACTAACTCTCCCTGGGAGGTGACCCAACATGCCACTCAAGACCAGCGCAACAACGTCCGCCAGGAAGTCCACGCCAGGAGCGCACAGCGCCGCCTCCAAAAGTAAGCATTCGGCGCCGAAAAATAGCATTTCCCCGAAAAAGAAGTCCCCAGTTTCGAGGAAGATGCTGAAGAAATCCAAGCGCCACACCGGGGCCTTTACCACCCTGAAAGCCCGGCAGCAGGCCGTGGAACGCGCCAAGCTACAAATCTGGCGTCACCTGCAAGATATCAACGGAGCAGTTATCCGGCTGGCGGAATCGGGCAGCTACCTGGCCGCGCGCACGCTCTTCGAGTTTGCCGGAGTGTACACCCTGCCTCCTCTGGAGGAGGAAGCCGCCGCCTGTCTTCCGGCTGCGGCGCCCGCTACCGAAGCCACGTCTCAGCCGCCAGAGAAGACAGCGCCCCCGCTCAACAAGATCGAAGCATTTCTACAGACCCTCGGACTCGATGCCTCGTCCGACGACGAGCCTGAACCAGACGCAGCAGCATAAACAGACTGGGCATCTCTTTCGATTTTTGTCGTCACGAGCCAGCAAACCCGCGAGGGATCCGCCTTTCCCTCATGCTATAGAGAGCATGATCAAGGCCTCCCGGCTTCACAAACCTTGTTTCATTACCACACCTTGTAGAATGGCAAGTGGAGTTCCCGCTGCGGCGGCTGGCTCCGCAGAGGAGCAGACTGACGCATGGACATGACGTGGGTGACCGACCGCATCGCCGTCGGCGGCGGCATCTGGACCGATGACAAGATGATCGAGGTGGTGCGCGCCGGCGTCACTCACATCGTGGACATGCAAATCGAGTGGGATGACACAGCGCTGGCCCAGCCTTACGGCGTAAAGGTGCTGTGGAACCCCACCGACGATGACTTTAAACCCAAGCCTGCGGAGCTCTTTCAGCGCGGCGTGGACTTTGCCCTGGAAGCGCTGGACGATGCCGAATCCAAAATCTTCATCCATTGTGCCGCGGGCGTGCACCGCGCTCCTATGATGACGCTGGCGGTGCTGCGCGCCATGGGCTTTGGGCTCGACGATGCCATGGACATGATCCAGGCCCGCCGCAAGGTCGTCGACTTCGCTGATGTTTACGTGCAGAGCGTCGAGGACTTCATGCGCCGCTACCAGGCCGCGGAGCAGCGACGCCGTGAGGGAAGCTCCGAACGCATCGATGTTGCGCGTCCTTCCCTGTTACAAGGTAACTAACTCCCACTTTGTGGGATATAACAATTTCACAGCTCTACCATTTCCCGCCGGCTCCGACCGGCAGCAGAGAGGCATTCCTTATGCCGACCATCAGCCGCCTGACCGGGCGGTTTTTTACTGTCCTCATGTCACTAACGTTCGCCGTTGCGGTAGTGCCGGTTGCCAACGGCGCATCAACCAAAACTCTGGCCGGTCCAGCTCCCACGCTGTGTCAGATCACCGACACCGTCTACCGTGCTGACGGCACTCCCGCGCAAGGCACCGCGCTCATTTCGTGGCCGGCTTTCACCACAGCTTCGGGACAGGCGGTAACCCCCGGATCGCTCACCGTCACCCTGGACGCCACCGGCGGCTTTAATGCCAGTCTCGCGCCCAACACCGGTGCCAGCCCCGCGGGCACGTACTATCGCGCCGTGTTCAAGCTCAATGACGGCACCACCGACTCCGAATATTGGGTCGTGCCCAACGCACCCACCACCACCATCGGCGCCATTCGCAGCAAGCTGGTTCCGTCCAGTCAAGCCGCGCAATTCCTTACTCGCGACTTCGCCGACTCCAACTATGTCGCCCTGGCTTCCACCCAGACCATCTCCGGGGTGAAGACCTTCTCCAGCTCTCCTGCAGTCCCCACACCGCAGAACCCCACCGACGCGGCCAACAAGTCTTACGTGGACGCCAATGTCGGCGCCGGCAATCTGGCTTCGCCTCCCCCCATTGGCAACGTGACTCCTAACTCGGCGACCTTTACCACATTGAACAACATTCCGAACGCGGCAGCATTTCCCGGCGCCGACGCCTGCGCCAAGATGAATGGAGCCATCGCCACTCTGTCCCCCGCGGGCGGCACGGTGGACGCTCGCGCATTTACGGGAGCTCAGAGCTGTACCACGACCGTCGCAATTAACGTACCGGTGACCTTGTTATTGGGTGGCGCACAGTTTACGTTGTCGGGGAATCCTGGCATCAGCATTGCTTCTCCCGGCGTATCCATCGTCGGCACGGGATGGGCGCGTCAATCTGCCACTACAGTCACCAAACTCATTTCAGGTGGGCCTTATCCGCTGATTCAAGATGTCACCAATAACGCGGACGGCATCATCGTAAAGGACTTGGAGCTAGACGGAGCCAGCAACCGGGGATCCATCGGCATCTTTGATCCCCTGGTCGCCAACTTCTGCGTTAACAACCTCTATGTCCACGGCTTCTCGCTCTATGGCTTGTACATTCGCGGCAACCTTAGCTGCATCCACGACAGCTCGATTCGCCTCAATGGCGGGACTGGTATTTTGTGGGGCTTTGATGGCGTCATCGACGGCGCCACGGAGACCGGATCGAATGGCGGCGTCGGCCTCCACGTTATAAATCAATCCAATCGCTTTACCGATTTGCAAGCAGACTTCAACGGCTCTTACGGTGTGTACTTCGACGGGCGCGCGCTACCGGATTGGACTTCGGGAACGGTGGAAGTGCTCGGCAATGCCATTCAGCCTGCCTCTGGCAACCCCGGTGGTCTCCATTACGTCGTCATTGCAACGTCCGGCGATGCCAAGACGGGACCTACCCCGCCGGCGTGGAGTCAGTCCACCGGCGTCACCATAACCGACAACCATGTGACCTGGCTCGTGCTCAACGAGACGGGCGTCAAGTCTTTGAACAATACTCTGACCGGGGGATACATCGACGACAACGGCACCGAGGAGATCAGGATCGAGGGCTCTCCCACGAATTGGGCACTGGACGATTTCGTCACCGGAACCTATATCTCCCACGCCTCAAATTCCGGATTGCCGGGACTCGGCGTTCACGTTCTTTACAGCGCCAACGTATCCCTCTCCGGAATTACCTGGTTTGGCAGCGGCGTTAATCAACAGAACGATAATGGCGGGATTCTGATTGATAACTCCGCCCTCGTCAACGTCACCAACTACGCCAGCCACGTTTCCCACAAGCAAGCTCTCAAGGTCATCGGATCCAACTACATCGTGGTGGACTCCATGCTGGCGGATACCACCGCGGACTCCACTACCGATCCTACGGACAGCTATGCCGTCATCGTGGACTCAGGCTCCAGCAACGTAAAGCTTGCAAACATCCATGTTGTCGACGTGCGCAGCCAGCAGTACTCGAAGGGCATCAACAACCTCGGTTCCTACACTCAGCTTTCCGGTTATCAATCAAATATCGCAACCCCGAGCTCCGACAATCTTGCCTCCGCGGCGGGCTACTCTTCTGACAACGTACATGGCGACCTCACTCTATTCTCCCCAAACTTCATCAAATTCACCGGCGCCAACTGGACGAATACCTACACCGTTGACAATAACGGTTTCCATGGTCCCGGGTTCTACGTTGCGGCGTCCTTTGAAGGCATCGCCGACGACGGCTCCAACAAACTGGCCATCGTCGATGGGAGCAGCGGCCTGCGTTTCATGAACAGCGCAAAGAGCACGACCTGGGGCACGGTTGACGACACTAGCGGCACATTTCAATGGTCTGGCCCGCTCAGCTATCAAAATATTCCTGGCGTGCAGTATCTTGTCAGCCACTACGCCAGCATCCAGGCTGCGATTAACGCAGCCTACAACAATGGCAGCGTGATTGGGGAAGTCATCGACGATCGCACTTCTCCTTATACTGGCCCGGGCTTCATTGTCTATGACTCAGTCACCTTGAAGCTGGCGGCGACGACCTACACCATCAATGGCGCGGTGACCTACAACAACGGCAACAATGTGGTGACTGCGGGAATCGTGGCGCTGCCGGGAGCCCGCCTTATCGGGGCCAGCACCTCCTCCAATCACGGCACCATCATCACCGCCGCCAACGGCCTTAATGCCGACCTGATCGCCACTTCCACCGTCGGCACCGGAATCGGTTCCACGGCCCAGTGGTGGCATTGGGGAGGCTTCGAAAACTTGCGTGTCACCGGCAACGGCCCAATCAAACGGCCGGCAATTGCTTCAACATCGAGAACATGGGCGAGGTCGCGTTCCTCCGTACCATCGAAGTCAGCGGCTGCTTCCTCGATAACATTCTCTTCACCGGCGCATCGGCCACACCGTCAGACATCGCCAACATCACCACCAACAGCGCCGGACGCTACGGATTCAACTTCAACAACCTCAGCGGAGTAGCGGTGGTGCATGGCTTGAGCGGCGATTCCAACACCACTTCACTCGTCCGCCTCAACGGCGGCCAGTCAGGAACCCTGACCATCCTGGGTTTCAAGACCGAGGAAGAAATCAGTGGCCAGGATCCATTGATCACCATCGACCAGACCGGCCAGAGTGGCGCTCAGCCCAGCCTCTACATCGTCGGCGGTTATACCTTCGGCCGCAGCGGCGTGAACGATGTCATTAAGTACGTGAACGGTACTCCGGGCACCACCCCATTCATAAATGTCAATAACTTCTACGTGCAGAACTATGTCAATGCGGTGAATGACGTAGTCAACGGCCGCACCACCGCGGCCGCCAACATGAACAAGGTCCCGTTCTACTATGGTCCTACCGGCGGATTTCTCTCCGGCCAGGCCTTTACCCTCGATCTGAACACCTTCATTCAGTCACCGCACTCTGGTAACGGCATCCTCACGGAGATCTTTGGCACCACTAGTTCCAATGAAACCATAGTCGCTGCCAGCGGCACCTCCACCGGCATCAGCACCGGGGGTATCGGCTTCCGTATGCCCAACCGCACCACCTACGGCCAATCGCCCGAGCTCTTCGCCAAGATGACTTACGCCTTCCCCGGCGGAATTCCCAACAATCAAGAGTGGGAATTTATCCCGGCGAAGGCCAGCGGCGATAACAGCACACGCTGGCTGGGCGATCCCAGTTACCGCTGGGATGAAGTTTATGCTGCCGACGTCAACACCACGACGGCGACCGTCGCCACCCTCAACGTCACCACCTGCAACGGTTGCGGAACTGGTACTCGCCTGGTTAGCGGCACCATGCAAGGCGCCACCTCAGCGCTCACCGGCAACAGCGCTGATCAAACCATCTATACCGCGACGTTGCCGGCGGGGACCTTCACGGTCGGCGCCGGCGCTCACTGCTATGCTAAGTGGACACATCCCACAGCGTCAGGGGCCATCACCTACAAGTGGACCCTAGGTACCACAACGTGGTCCTACGGCTCATACACCTCGTCGAGCCTCAACGTCGCATCGGATATTGAAATACTTACTATCTCGTCGCTCTCCTCGCAATCGGTGAACCTCAGCCCGGTAGTCGCGGGCACGGCCATTGGCCTGGGGGGCAGTTACGGCAATGCGGGCAGCGAGAACCTTGCTAACGCCGATACCATCAAGCTCACCTTCAACGGCGGTTCCTCCGACCAGGTAAAAGGGGCGACCTTCTATTGTCAGACCGTGCAGTGAATAGCCGTTAGCCGCTAGCAATTAGCAAACCCTATTGCCACAACGCCGCCCATTTCCCACGACGTGGATCGGCATGCTCGCCCCGACCACTGACAACCGACACCTGTTCTCAGGAGTACTTCCGTGGGTAGAAGAAAAACGACAAAAAACGAGACTGCAACCAAAGTACACCGGCCCCCCGCGCAACCTGGCGCGGCTGTGCCCAAACCTCCTGACATTTCCCCGAACGCCACCCTGGCCGTGCTGAAGGAGGCTGGCGACAATCTCGATCAACATCCGCAGACCCTCATCAACTGGAGCGGCCCCATACCGCGTGGGATCGAGACCGTTCGTGAGCTGGTGATGCACACGCTGCTGAAGATCCGCGACAAGCGCGGACACCTGCTCCGCCTTCGCCTCAATCGTGCCCAGCACGACCTGGAGAAAACCAGCGGCAAGCGCAACATCGTCCTGAAGGCCCGCCAGTTGGGCGTCACCACCTATGTTGCCGCGCGCTTCTTCGTCAGTTGCATCACTCGTGAAGGTACCCTCAGCGTGCAGGTCGCCCACGATCAGCGTTCGGCTGAGGAAATTTTTCGTATCGTGCATCGGCTTCTGGAGAACCTGCCAGAGTCGCTGCGTCAAGGCGTGCTGGTGACCTCGCGCGCCAACGTCCGCCAGATCGTGTTTCCCATGCTCGATAGCGAATATCGCGTGGAAACTGCGGCGGACCCCAACGCCGGCCGCGGGTTGACCATCCACAATCTGCATTGTTCGGAGGTCGCCCGCTGGCCGCGTGACGTATCGGAGACGCTGGCTTCGCTGCGCGCCGCCGTTCCGCCCGAGGGCGAGATCTTTCTGGAGTCCACTCCCAACGGCGCGGGCGGCACCTTCTACGATGAGTGGCAGCGTGCTCCGCAAACCGGCTACGTCCGCCACTTCTATCCCTGGTGGTGGGACCCGCACTATCGCCGTAAGCTGGAAATCGTCGATTTTAGCGACCAGGAGCGTGAACTCATGCACAAGCACAATCTCGACGCCGGACAAATCGCCTTCCGTCGCGAGATGCGTGCCAACTTCGGCAATCGCGCTCCGGAAGAATACGCCGAGGATCCCGAGAGCTGTTTCCTCGCCTCCGGCGATTGCGTCTTCGATTGCGACATCCTCGACGAGCGCCTGAAACAGCCTCCCGTTATGTCAGAGTCGTCCGACAACGGCAAACTGCTTACCTTTTTCCCGCCCGTTGTGGGCGGCCGCGGTGTCACGCCCAAGGAATACATCATTGGCGTCGACCCCGCTGGCGGCGGCTGTGATGGCGATTATTCTTGCGCTCAGGTCATCGAGCGCTCCACCGGTTTGCAGTGCGCCGAGTTGCGCGGACATTTCACGCCGCAAGAGTTGGCGGCGCGCGTCGCGGTTCTGGGCCGCAAATACAACCAGGCGCTGGTCGCCGTCGAGCGCAACAATCACGGACACGCCGTGATCGCGCACCTTGCCATGAGCGCGGGCTATCAGAACTTATATCCCGGTGGTGCTCCGCCTGGATGGCTGACCACCGCCGCTTCGCGCCCTCGCATGCTGGAGAACTTCGCCGCCGTGCTGTCGAGCGCGTCGTTCCTCTTCCTCAGCCCACGGCTGTTGCAGGAATGCCGCACGTTCATTCGCCATCAGGACGGCACCTCAGCCGCAGCTGGTGGCGCTCATGACGACACTGTGATGGCCATGGCTATCGCCCTGGCCGTCCGCGCCGAAGTGGTGGTGCGACCGCCGCAGTCCATGCACGAGTGCAATTTCGCAACCCTGCAAACCGCGTAGCTCAACCGGCCTTGTCACCCTGCAAACCGCGTAGCTCAACCGGCCTTGTCATCCTGAGCGACGAGCGCAAACGGGGTCCCCAGCAAGCACCGGGTTTGTGCTTGCTGGGGTGTTGGAGCGAGGAGTCGAAGGACCCCTATGGCCACGACAACACCTGTACTGTGACGATAGCTGACACTACCCCTAACCCCTGGCCCCTAACCCCTAACCCCTGTTTTCCCGCCTCACACGCCTCTGTGACGTGTGACGGCGCAATGGCAGTCTATCCGCGCTAGCATGAACGCGGAAACTGCCGCGATCGTTTGGGCTACTCGTGCACCCTCGTATGTGCGATTAGCCGTGCGACGCGGAGGTGATGGCCGTGATGTACGGCCGCAATGGCCGTTGCGGGCGGTTTCCACGACACACTGTGGTAGAGACCGCCCAGTCGCTCCCGCTGGTCAAGTGATTTTGGCCTCTTGTTCGTTCAAGCAGTCCAACACGTACGCAGGATGCGCGGCGGCGCTCAGAGTCATCTCATGCGCTGTGCCGACGGCTTCTACTACGTCGTCAAATTTCAGAACAACCCGCAGCACGCGCGGGTGTTGGTCAACGATTGGCTGGGCACGCGCCTGGCTGAGATGGTCGGCCTGCCTGTGCCAGTGGCCGCTGTCGTCAACGTCCAGCCCTGGCTGCTGGAGCACACGCCCGACCTCCGCATCGAGCTTTGCGGGCATCGCACCATGTTCACTCCGGGGCTGTCATTTGGCTCGCGCTATGTGGTCTCGCCGGTCGAAGGTCAGGTTTACGACTACCTGCCCGAGAACATGATCCCGCGGGTCCGCAACCTGGGCGACTTTGCCGGCATTCTTGCCCTCGACAAGTGGACCTGCAATGCTAACGGTCGTCAAGCCGCCTTCTGGAAGCGCGCACGGGAACGTAAGTTTACCGCCAGCTTCATCGATCAGGGCTATTGCTTCAATGCCGGCGAATGGAATTTTCCTGATGCCCCCCTGCGCGGCGTTTTTGGCCGCAATGATGTTTACACCTGTATCACATCGTGGGATAGCTTCGAGCCTTGGCTCGGCCGCATCGAGAATTTTCCCGAGAGTTCGCTATGGCCGCTCGCCGAGGAGATCCCTCCGGAATGGTACAACTCTGAAGGCGACGAGTTAGAGCGTTTACTGGAGCGTCTGCTAGCGCGGCGCTCGCGAGTGCGCGAATTGATCCAGGATTTCAAGAATTCATCTCGCAACCCCTTCCCCAACTGGAAGGAGATAGTGAACTGATATGGAACGCAAGAGAGTCGCGACCCAGAGAATAGAAGAATATCGCTCTGGAGATAACTCATAAACAGGACGATACTTTGATTGAAGGCCCTGTTGCCCAGTGCGTGTGCGAGGGCTGGTTGCCTAGACAAGCGCGGCTTCAACTGCGCGTCAAAGGCGTCCGATGACAATGGGCGTTTTGCCCTGGTCTGGCGCAAGAACGAAGTTCGGATTTGCGAATGAAATGCACCAGCCCGGAATCAAGCCCGGAGGGCGAAAGAGCTCAGCCCAGCGCTTCAGCGCTGGGTAGGTTGGAAAATAAGATGCGAGTCCCGTAGGGACCGCACAACACGAGCGTGGCTTCACCCGCGCGAAACTCGCTCGGGAATGCTATCAGGTTTGGTTGAATGCGATGGGGCTGAATGCTAATTGCTAACGGCTAATGGCTGACTACAAACACTGCGACTTCTTTCTCCTCCGCTACGTCCCCGACGTGGTGAAGCAGGAGTTCGTCAATGTCGGCGTTGTCATGCTGGAAGAAGGCCAGGACGGCTTCACCGACGTGCGCTTCACGCGCGATTGGCGCCGCGTGCGCTGCCTCGATCCGGAAGTGGATATCGAGCTCCTGCAATCGTACGAAGACGAACTGCGCCGCCTACTGCAATCGCGCGTAGCCGAGGTCATTAATTACAAGCTGCCCATGTCGCGGCGCCAGTGGCTGCTCGACGTCATGCAGCAATCGTTCTCCGGCGCGCTCCAACTGGCGCCCATGCAGGGGGTCCTGACCGAATCGCCGCAAGCCGAGCTCGGCATCCTGGCGCGCACTTATCTTGAGTCCGAACGCCGCGCGCCGCAACGCGAAGCTGCCGGACGCCGCGCTATCTACAACGTCATGCGTAGCGCCTTCGAGCAAGCTGGCGTCTGGAACTTGATGTGGAAGGACATCGCGGTAGCGCAGTATTCAGCTAACGGCGATCCGCTCAAAATCGATTGCGCGTATCGGCCGGAAAGTGTGATTCAGATGTTCCACGCGGTTTCGCTTGCCACGGACGTGAATACAGCAAAGGTGCTGGCCTTCAGTTATCAGAATTTTCGCGAGCAAATGGCTCTTGCCGAGAATGTCAACCCGAACTTATACGCAGTGATTGAGGACGGGCTCGACTGGAAGGACCCGGCCGTGGCCTTCGCGCTGGAAGCCCTCGATCGCTATGGGATCGACGTTGTCACCGTCGCCCAGATGCCCGCCATCGCCGAGCGGGCGAGGGAAGAATTGCGATTGTAAGAGCTTGCAGATAAGAGTAGGTCTCACCCCGGTGTTTTGAAGGGGCGCACCTTCAGACGCGTCGTATAAAGTCTTTACTGTTCTCATCCCGCGCCGGCTTTAGCCGATAAAGGATCTGCTTGTCCAGACTTTCTTAGCAAATTTTTTTAGGCCCTAACCATAACCCAGGGCTCGGTATTCCCACACTGTGGGATACCAACAACTATCCACTATTCATTATCCACTGACCACTCTTCAGGGGAAATCATGAACACCTTTGACATTCTTCGCGGTGCCATGCGCCGCATTGCCGGCGCACGCTCGGCCGGATCCACGTTCCTCAACCAGCACTGGCCGGTTCGCCAGTCCGCTCCCGCCGCGCTGGCCGCCACCAGCGCTTCACCCGCCCGCAGAACGGTGCCTCTGCCCACCATATTCACTCCGGGGGCGCCCACGCTGGTGCGTGCCGGAGTCATGCCCAAACCCACGCCTTTCAACCTGCGCCGCTTCGCCGAGATGCCGATCGCGCGCAAGGCCATCAACACCATCAAGGACCGCATTGCAGGAATGCAGTGGCGCATTCAGCCGCGCCACGGGCGCGCCCTCGACGATCTACCCAACGCCGCCGAACGCATCGCGGCCCTCACTCTGACCTTCGAGCAACCGAATCCGCAGGACTCTTTCCGCTCCATGATCGAACAGGTCCTGGAAGACGTGCTGGTCGGAGGTTTTGGTGCGCTCGAGCTCGATCTCAGCGGCGATCCCGCGCGGCCGCTGACTCTGTGGCCGGTGGACGGAGCCAGCATTCGTATTCGCAGCGACTGGGACGGCAATCCCTCGTCACCTCGCTACGTGCAAGCGACCGGTCTATTCACTCCCCAGCAGGAGGTCACGCTCAGCGACGAAGAACTCTCCTACATCCGGCTGAATCCCCGCACCCATACCCCTTTCGGCCTGGGCAAACTCGAGGTCGCATTTGAGACCATCCATGAGTTCCTCTGCTCGCACCGCTTCGCTGCGCGCTTGGCCAGCAACACCGTCGTGCAGTATGCCCTGTGGTTGCAAAACCTCAGTCCGCAACACCACGAGCGCCTCATTCGCTGGTGGCAGGATGAAATTGAAGGCACCGGCAAAGTGCCCATCCTCTCCGTCGAGACCAAGCCTGAAGTGCTGCGCTTCAGCGGCGGTACCGACGCCGACCTGCGCCTACAGTGGCAGGAGTTTCTCATCCGCATCATCGCCGACGCGTTTGACCTGCCGCCCATGCTTCTCGGCCTGGAGCGCGACGTCAATCGCAACACTGCGACAACGCAGTACGATGACGCCTTTCGTACCGCAGTCGTGCCCGTCGCTCGCCTTATTGCCGAACACCTTACCCGCGACGCCATCAGCAAGCGCCTGGGCTGGAGCGACCTGGAATTTGTCTTCACCGATGTGGACGCGCCCAACGAACTGGAGCAGGCTCAAATCCAGCAGATTCTGATTGGTTGCGGCGTCTTCACCGTCAATGAGGTGCGCCGTATGCGCGGCCTCCCACCTCTTCCCGAAAAACAGGCTGGCCTCTCCGACGCCCCGCTGATGCAATAGGCCCCCATTCGATTGTCATCCTAAGCGAGAAGCGCAGCAACGAGTCGAAGGATCTGTGTTACCTGGTTTTGCCGATTGGTAATTGCTAATTGCTAACACCTCCCACCCTGTCAGACTACTGAGGACAACCGATCATGAACTTGCACCTGGAAGCCATGGCGCTTACCTTGCCCGATGTCCCTGCCCATCCTAACCGTCTACCCTTCCAGGGCGTTCTCACTCTGGTGGGTGTGGCCTCGCAACGCTCACCCAGTGGGGCACGCGGACATCGCGTCATGCTCACTCGCCCTGCCACAGAGGCGGCCTTGCCGTCCCTGTTAGGCATGGCACTCGACTACGCTCCCTCCCTCGCTTCTCACGACGCTCGCCGCAAAGTCGGCATCGTTACCGAAGCGCAAATTGTGCCGCTGCATGAAGGCGGACAGGCAAATGCAACTGGGCAAATCGCCGTCAGCGGCTACCTGTTTGCTCATGACTTTCCCGACGTCGTGCACGAGATCAGGGCTCAACAGGGCGGTACTCTCGGCATGTCTTACGAGATCGCCGACGCCACCGTCCCTAATCAGGACGCGTTCATTTGGACCGTTACCGGCTTCACCTTCACTGGCGCCGCGGTGTTGCGCCGCGACAAAGCCGCATATCCGCAGACTTGGATCGCACTCTCGGACCACAAAACTTCTGCGACCACACGTCCAAGCTGAAGGTTTCGTTAGGTGCCAACTGCCAAGTGCTAATTGCTTTTTTCACATCCCACAGAGTAAGAGGACACAACATGAATCAGGATACAACTACCTCAAACGCCACCACTGACATGCCAACCCTGGCCGGACAGATGGCGCAAGCCGCCCAGTCACTGGCCGACGCCCTCAAGAACCTTGATGGGCAGTTTGCTTCGCTGCATTCCAAAATCGACCGCATCGTAGCCGCGGTTGACGACGGAGATTTGCAGGTCAGCGCCAGCCAGGACAAAGACTTGCGCAGCAAGCTGGCTGAACTGGAAACAACTAATCGCAACCTCAAGGCTCAGGCTGATACGGCCCGCCGTAAGACCCTGTCCCCCATGGTTAGCGCCCTGCTTGCCAAGCAAGGCGTCGAAGGCGACGCACTCATCGACAAGCCGGTGATTGAGAAGGCCTTGGCCGGTCTCAGCATCGAACAGCGCATTGCCGTAAAAGCCGAACTCGCACGCGCCGGAATCCTGGTCTAGCCCACGGTCATTGAATTGAACCTGAAATCGGCGGTTTGCCGAGCGTTCTAGCCACTAACCCCTAACCCCTAATTGCTTCTTTTTTGAAAGGACACCATGAAAGCACAATTCGTCAACCTGCAAGCCGCCGCTGATTATATGGGCCCGGGCGCGGTCGAAGTCGATCGCTACCAGACCGAAATCACCGACATCGTTCGCCGCCGTGGCCCGTTCGGCCAACGCATCAAGCAAGTTCCGGCCACCGGCCATCCATCGCGCTTCTTCGAAGAGACCGGCATTCCTTCCCCCACTGCCGCCAACGCCTTCGTCGATCCGCGCAACATCACGCCTACGCTGGTGACGCCCACTCGCGTGGAGCGTAGCGTTCCCTTGAAGTGCCTGGTCTCGCAGATCAACTACAACGTTTTCGATATGGAGGTCGGTGCACAGCAAAGTCAGTTCGCCTACTTGCAGGCCAAAGACCTGGCGGATTCCGTCGAAGGTCTGCTGCGCACTCATGACGTCGCTCTCTGGAACGGTAACGACACCTCGTTGACCAATCCTACGACGCCCCAGTATTACGGCGCGGCTGGGCAGATCACCGATGGCGGCAACGTCACTACCATTGCGACAACCGCGAGCATCGTAGACGGCCTGAAGTCCACCGTTGCGCAGATGGTTGCCAACAGCAACTATGAAGTGCGACCTACTGCCATCTACAGCAATCCAGTGCTGCTCGACCTGATTGACCGCGAGATGAAGCAGGAGTTCAATGTGGTGCTTTCCAGCACGACGGTGGCAGGCGGCTTGACCGTCAAGACGCTTTCCACCCAAGCTGGAGAACTGCCCTTAATCCCCGATTGGTCGATTGCGTACACCGGCGTCCCGGGTAGTGGCTCGGCCGTGCTGCCCTGCTACATCGTTAGCGAAGACATGATTGAGTACCACTGGCTCACCAGCACCGATCCGCGCGTCTTCCAACTCGGAACACCAAGCTCATTGGCGTCACAGATGGTGGTCGTGAAGTTCGGCGGCATCGTCGTCAAGGGTGCCAGCTACGCACACTACAAGGTCATAGTCGACCGGTAGCTTACACTCGGCGCTCAGTCCGGGCACGACAGACAGCAGCGGCCAGGTTGCTAATCGATCCCTGTTCCGCTGATTGGCAGCGTGGCGCCGGTACCTGCGCCGGGCCAGTATGCGACCAAGGGGACGGAGTAAATCTGTCCCCTACTTTCTAACCCTGCCTGCCTTCCCGATTCTTACTCCGGCCTTTCTTCTTGGTGGGAGGACCCAGCATTTATGCGTGGGGAAGGAGCGCGCTTCAGCGCTCCCGGAAACGTTCGACTTCAATCGTGCGCTTTAGCGCCGGGATCGAGAAGTTTTTTGGGCCAATGCCCATCTTTCCCGCACCTTCAATCCACGAGGTGTAGCCATGAAGGGAACGCTATGAACTATTTGTCTGATTCAGAGTACGAAACTTATGGTTTGGAGTCCGCCACCCCGGAATCGTTTGTAGCGGCGGCATCCTCGATGATCAACATGTATTGCCGGCGGCCTACGCTCGCTATCGCTCAGTTCACAGAGCGGATTCGCGTGGTACCCGGACGCAACAACGTCCAGCTCACCAACCTGCCGCTCGCCAGCGCAAGTGGTGCAACGTCGCCGTTAGTATCGGGCAGAGGTCGCTATGCTCCGCCACGCCGCGGCGAAGATACCACGATGTGGGAGCTAGCTGAAATTGCGATGGTGTATTCACTGCCTGGCACCTGGGTCGATCTCGACGTCACTACTTTCGACTACTTTGCCGACACCGGCGAGGTCTCCTGGCTGGGCAGCCCGCTGGGTCTGGCGTTTGACGAGATCGAACTGGTTTACACCGCGGGCTTCTCCCAGGTCCCTGACCCGGTGAAGTTCGCCTGCGCGCAGTTGGTGAGAAATGCTCAGGCCACCCCGGCGCTCAATGTCCGCGCCGGCACCTTGAACTCGATGCACCTCGAATATTTCTCCGACACGCTCATCGATTCCACCGTGCAATGCATGCTCGCGCCTTACGTGGCGCAGAAAGTGGGCTGAAATGTCTGAAACCGAAATTCCACTCGGCACCGTCCATCCTTGCTTGGGGGTGAGGCGCGCTGCCGACGCCATGGTGCGAGCTCTGGGTGGCACCCAGATTACTCTGCGCATCGCCGACGCCTCCTCCGGCGACACGAACAGTCAGCTTGGGCTGACTCCTCCCACCTCGGAAGAGGTGCAGATCTCCCCAGCGCTGGTACGGACCATCGCACCCGCCGCCAATGGCAGCAAGCGCATTGAGATCACCCTGAGTGCGAAGGCGGTAAAGCCAATTGCCGACCAGTATGGCGTAGATGACATTCCCACCTGGCTGCTCACCGCGGAAGGCGTGCTCTTTCGCGGCAAGCTTATGCACATTGACACCGTGATCAGCGACCACCTCGGCGGAATGGACTACCTCTACCACATCATGGCAACGGAGTAGCAAAATCATGCAACCAGCCAAAGATAGTTTCTACGTGGAGCTGCGCAATCGCCTGGTAGCGGTCGATCCGCAGCGCACCATCATCATCGATGGGGTCACGCGACCGGCCATTGCAGTGGAGGAGAACGAACCGCCGGCTGCCGCGCCTCCGCTCTGCGATGTTTTCTACCTGCACTGGGGTAGCGCGCATCCGATACAGCCATCCGTCGGAACCATGATGGCGCTCGACTGCACTATCTCGTATTGCACTGCCGGCGCCGAGCAGAACGGATGGCTCGATCGGGGGCGCGATCTGGCGAGCCTGGATAACGACCTGCTCGCCATCTGCTCTCCGGCGCACACCGCCAAGTGCGATTACAGTTCAGGCTCGCCGGTAGCATTGGGATCCACCATCTTCTGGACGCAGCCCGTGCTGTCCGCGGCCAAAACCGCGCCGCCCTATATCGGCCGCGAGGTCGCCATCACTGTGTTCTTTTATCCCGAGGTGAACCAGACATGAGCCTTAATCCTCTCGCCAGGCGTTCGCAGATGGCCCCCGTCGCCCGCGCAGTGCGCGCCTACGCCGCACCGGTGGGCCGCCCCAGCGGTTCTCTCTTCCCTTTTGATCCAGCGGTACAGGGACAGTTCGATCTCGACTCTCCACCCTCTGCGTGGCTCGACCTAGGCTGGATCGAGAACTTTCAGCGCACTACTTCCACCAAGTACGACGCCCTGCGCAGCGGTCCCAGCGGCAATATCACCGTGCAATACCGGTCGCAGCCCGAGACGCGTCTGGATTTCGACATGCCCTCCTGGGGCAAGCTGCAAATGGCAATTGCCGGTGGCTCTCAGCAGATGAATGTCCTCGCTACCCTGCCCTTCACCCCGCCCCAGGGTTCGGGAGGAACCGCGATTCCGCCATCCCCATTACAACCCGGTTCCACCGTAACCGAGCTGATTCTGACTAGCGACCAACTCGCCAATTACAACGTAGGTGACATCGTCGCAGTCGACTCGGACTACACCGGCACGGTTGGTTATGTGGGCGCCGGCGCCCCGGCAGCGTATCTTTCGTCACCCTTGAACCCGAGCACCCAAGCGGACTTCATCCGCCGGGTCACTTTTAACGTCTCGCGGGTTTCGTCCAAGACGCCAACCTCAGTACTCCTGGCCGAGCCTTTGATCGGCGAACCCACCAGCGGGATGGGCGTGCAAAGAGTTATCGCATTCCTGGACCGCGAGGGCAGCAGCTTCTTCCAGGAGTGGTCAGGCCTATTCGTCATTGTGGGAGAAACCGGCGGCCGCGCCTGCTTTTACTATCCCCGCCTCCAAGCAGCGGCGAGTGGCGCGGAAACGAGGCAGGAATTCGCTTCTCCGCTATTCGGTCACATGCTGCATGCCAGCTTGCACGCTCTGCCCACGGTTGACGTCAACGACGGTGAAACCGTGCTCTGCTACCGCAGCTATTTCCCCACAGCCGACGCAGCCTTGTTCTAAGTCAGTTTAGGAATCGGTGCAGTTGTGTCAAGTACGGGTAGAGCGCGGCGCTTCCGCCGCGTTTCGGTTGCTCCTGAAGAAGGGAGTCGCCTTCGGCCCGGCGGCACTGCTGTTTCCTAACGACTACACCAATACAGTTTTGAAGGGGCGCACCTTCAGGTCCGCCGTTTAGCTTCTTTTGTTTTTGTCATCACGAGTGGGCTTCAGCCCGCGAGGGATCTGCTTTTTTCGACTTTTTCCGCAGCCTCTCAGCCCTGTCGCAATGGATATTCTATGAACCTTCTAATTGACAACAACGACGGCCTCGGACCACAGGACTACACCGCTTGGGTGGACATTGCTTACCTGCCGAAGATCACACGACGCTTGAACCAGGCCGCCACTATGACGGCCCGGCTCGTCGCCGCCGATCCCAGTTTTCATCCACCCATGAGCGGAGCGCGCGTGGTCTTGCAACGTGCCGATGGATTTCGCCTGTTCACTGGCTATTTGGCTATGGCACCTGAGCAGCAATATCTTGGCTACGGCCATGAGGCTGCCGCGTGGCGCTACACCTTGCAAGCCACGGATGACTCCTGCCTGCTCGATCACAACGCGTTGCCGGCCAGAACCCCCTTCGCCTTTCGCACCGCAGGCGACGCCATGCGCACGCTCGCCAATGACGTTCTGCCCAACGGGCTCGATCTTTCGGGAGTGCAGGATGTCAGTCCGGTCAACCAGTTCGTTATCGTTCCGCAGAAGACCTGGACCGAGCACGCGCAGGAACTTGCCACCATGACGCGCGCCAGCTACCGCGCGCATGACGGCAAACTTTATTTTGAAGAGGTTGGCCAGCAAAGCTTCACCATCAGCGAGCAGGATGCAAATTTCGTTCCCGAAGGATTAGTGCTGCTGCAATCGGATCAGTTGCGCAACGATGTGACCATCATCGGCGAGCTCGAACCGATGGTTTACGTTCGCGATTACTTCCTCGGCGATGGGACCACGTTGGGCTTCTATCTTTCCGAAATTCCGTTCAGCAAGAGCGCCATTACTGTGTTCCAGGAAGATTACACTGCGACTTCGCTGGATCCCACGTTGTGGAGCGTGACTGATCCCAACGGCAAGGTCTCAGTCAGCGGAGGGGCCCTGCAAATCAACGGTGGCCCTGCGACGGTCAGCTTCGTCGAACAACTCGAGCTGGCCGGCGGCCTCATGCTGCAGCACGGCCAGGTTGTGTTCAACGCCGCCTCCAGCGGCACCTTCGGCGCCATCTACAATGGCTCGGTCGGCGATCCCAATTGCATCGCGGGATTCGTAATTTCTCCCAGCGGCGCCAACTGCTCGATTCAAGGACTCATTAATGGCGGGCGAGTCGGCTCTCCACTGACGACTGTGGCCGGGCATCTGTACGCGTTCACCACGCAGCTATTTTGCAATGAAGCCCACCGCGTTCATCAGACCTATTTGTCTTCGACTCATCCTGCGGGCAACGGCCGGGGCGGCGATTCTATATCCGCCGCGTTGCGAGTCGTGCTCGCCGTTCACGATGTCGATCCCAGTAATCCCGGCACGCTGGCAGCACCCGCGACCGTGTTGTACGATGACGTGCTACCCGCGCCTCCCGGCTTCGCAGCCTACGCACTGGCGAATGGCCCGAACCTGTGCGTCAGCGTGTCCTTCACGCGTCTGCAGCACGTCGTCGATACCGAAGTGCGAAGCATGATTCCAGGTGGGCAGTTCCGCACTCGATTGACCGGTCAGCTTGCCGACGGCGGCGAGTGTTACGTGACCTCGTCCGCCGAGCTGCGGTTTTATCCGCCGTATCCGCCGCAGCAAAACGAGCAGGTCGTGGTCGCTTATCGCAGTAGCGCGCGTGCCATGGCCCGCGTGCAGGACCCAAACAGCATCGCCGCTCATCACATCGGTAGCGACAGCGGACGCCGTAGCTATGTCCGGCGCTTGAAGTTGCCACTGGCTCCCACTTCGATCGACTGTGAGAATGCAGCGCTGGCTCTACTCGACGACGCGGTTCAGCCCGCCTGGACCGGCGAATACCGCGTGGTTAGTGATTTCCTGCCTATCGGCGACGTCATCCCAACGAATGCCGTCCAAGTTTCAGTGCCTTCACGCGGAGCAGCATTCACGGCTATCGTTCGTGAGGTAGACCTGCAGGTCATCTCGCTTCGCGACGATCGCTCCGAGTACTTGCTTCGGTTTTCGAACGAGGCCGCCGAGCTGCTCGCCTTTAAGTTTGAAACCATGACGTTGCCCGAGCCGCTCACCTCGGTGTTCACTACGACGATTCCGTCTTCGTCTTTGTACCTTCCGTCTCTCACCGCAGCACAGGTCACCAACGTTATTGCAACCGAGATCACAGTTGACGCAGGCATCGCTCCGCCTGCCGGTGGCGGCATCGAAGTGCGTCGCTCTAATGGCGGTTGGGGCGCCGGCAGCGATGGCAACCTGGCCGGGCGTTTCGGCATCCGGACCTTCAACCTGCCTCGTCTTTCGCGCGTGCAGGGCTATTACCTACGGCAATACGATGCCTCGTCGCCTCCCAAGTATTCGCGTGATTCCGCTCTGCTGTATGTGGACTATCCCTTGTGAGGTTCGGGGGACGCGGCTTCACAGATGGCGGGAAAAATCAAAAAAGCGAATCTCTCGCGGGCTGAAGCGCGCTCAAGATGCAAAGATAAATGGCTCGCAACAACGCACCTGAATGTGCGCCCCTGCAAAGCGGCCCACAGATTCTTTTCGCAGCGCCTTCAGCCACGACGTCGCACCTTTTAGTCTTTGGTATTCCGGGGAGCGTCAGGCTCCCCGCAATCTGCTGCTAGTTCACATCGTGAAACTTTTTCGGCTGTCTCACCAAGTCAATTCCAACAGAAAAGAGGAGATTCAAAATGGGCTTTCTTTCCAAGTTGTTGCAAGGTATTTCGTTCGTCCCTGCCATCGTGCATGGCGTCGAAGGATTGTTCGGCAGCAAGTCGGGCAATGACAAAAAAGCTGCGGCGATCTCATTCGTAGAGTCCGCCGTCGGCGCGGCAGACGCTATCTCCAGCAAGAACATTGTTGATCCCAACAAGTTCCAGGACGGACTTGGCAAGGTCGTCGACGGCGTGGTTGCCTGTCTGAACGCGTCCGTGTGGTCGAATAGCGCCGGCAGCAAGTAGGCAGAACACAATTCCGTGGCGTGCGTAGCCAGCTATCGCGCCACGGCTTTTTCGCCACTGCGAAGGCACCGAGAATTCTGATTCAACCGCGACCGAAGCAGTTCTTCCTGCCATATCCCGTCTGGATAGGACCTCTTGATTCCTAAATGATTTTCTCCCTTCTGTGTTGGTCTGCGGGTTTCCCATTGCAACTTCCCTTTGCTGCGCCGCGTCGAACTCTCAGGTATCCTCGATACTCACTTGAGGTTTGCAAATGAAGTCGTTGCTCCATCTCCTTACGTTGGTGGTCGCTATTAGTACTCTCGCATTGGCCCAGGAGCCTGCCACGACGCAGCAAGCCTCGCCCACTCCCGGCAACACCCCTGCCGAACAACAGAGGAATGCAGCCAGCGCGACCCAAGACAATAGTGGCATCAGTGGCGATCAAGTAACGAAACCGGCCGGCGCCAAAGCCACCACCCTCATCGGTTGCCTCAGCGGGCCGAGCAAAGAAGGCAAGTATGTGGTGACCAACATGCAACACCGCACTGGGATTCAGGTCCTTGGCCCCGATGACTTGAAGAAAAACTCCGGCACCAAGGTCAAATTGACAGGCTCATGGGAAGCAAGCCTACTGCAGCAATCGCAGGCGAATGCAAAAGAAGCGCGCCGCTTTCAGGTGACCGCAGTTGAAGTGCTCTCGCAACATTGCCAAGTCCCCACGGAGAAAACCCCAGTCAGCAAAGAGAAACAACGCCAGCGTGAGTTGCAACAGCAGCAGAATAACAGCAGCTCCGGCGACCAGACCAATCCGAAATAGCTACAACCTTAGATTCGCGAGCTTCACGCCGACGAACCGGAGTCAGAACAGCTTTTTCGAGTCCAGCAAAATCGTCACCGGTCCACTGTTCACCAATTCAACTTCCATCATTTCCTGGAAGCGTCCAGTCTGGCAGCGCAATCCCAAGCGCGCGGATGCGCTCCACGCACCTCGCGTACAACTCTAGCGCGCGCTCCGGCCGCGCGGCCGCATCGAACGAAGGCCGCTTGCCGCGCCGAACATCCCCCAACAGCGTGAATTGCGAAACCGCTAGCACCGCCCCGCCTATCTCTGCCACACTCAGGTTCATCTTACCTGCTTCATCCTCGAAGATCCGTAATCCCACTATTTTTTCCGCAAGATAGTCAGCATCAGCCTCGCTGTCGCCCTGCCCAACTCCCAACAGCACCAGCAGCCCTTTCCCGATTTCTCCCGCCAGTTCGCTGTTCACCTTCACCGACGCCCGGCTTACCCTTTGCACCACCGCCCGCATGGGAGCGTTGTATCACAGCCGAGGGCAGAGGAACCATGGCTCGGCGCTTGTTGCGTACAGGGAATTTACCCTCGCGTTGACCATTGCAAAGCCCAACGTTTAGGATGAATCGGGCATCAAGTATCTGAGCGCTCCCGAAGCCACTGGTCGGCTTCAGCTTGCTAGAGGGCTTCGGTGTCCTTTACACGGCTTCCTGGCTGCAATTAGACTTACGGGTTTGCCCGCCGCGGCGGATGCCACACCACAGGAGAACGAATCGATGGCTTCGGTTGAAGAACGGGTGAAACAGATCATTGTGGAGCAATTGGGCGTGGATGAAGCAGAAGTGACGCCCAGCGCTTCGTTTGTGGACGACCTCGGCGCTGACTCGCTCGATACCGTCGAACTGGTCATGGCTTTCGAAGAGGCCTTCGAGATCGAAATCCCTGACGAGGACGCGGAGAAGATCCGCACCGTGCAGGACGCCGTGACGTATATCGATCAGCACGCCAAGGCGAAGAAGTAGCCCCAGTGCAGTCATACCACCCCGGTCCGCGCAAGGCGGAGTGGCCCCGGTCAACCGACATACCAGGAGTTTTCGCTCGCCACGGCAGGCGGGTCGAAAGGAGATTGCTGACCTCATGGCATCCGTAGATGAACGCGTAAAACAAATCATTGTGGAACAGTTGGGAGTGGATGAGGGCGAGGTGACGCCCAACGCATCGTTCGTGGACGACTTGGGCGCCGATTCGCTGGACACCGTTGAGCTCGTGATGGCCTTCGAGGAGGCCTTCGAGATCGAGATCCCCGACGAAGATGCGGAGAAGATACGCACCGTGAAGGACGCCGTGGACTACATCAACTCGCACGCGAAGGGATCGAAGTAGATTGAATCGTCGCGTCGTCGTAACGGGAATCGGGGTCATCTGCGCTGTCGGCCACAACACGGAAGAGGTGTGGTCAGCCTTGCTGGCTGGTAAGAGCGGCGTGGAGCGCATTACCGCCTTCGACGCCTCGCAGTTTGCCTGCCAGATCGCAGCCGAGGTCAAAAACTTCGACCCGCTTCAGTTCCTGGAAAAAAAAGAAGCGCGCAAGATGGCGCGCTTTATTCATCTAGCCATCGCGGCCAGCGATGAAGCCCTGCGCATGGCCAATTACAAAGTCGAGAATGAAGACATGGCCGAGCGCACCGGAGTGAACATCGGCTCGGGCATCGGTGGTTTCGACATCATCGAACGTGAACACTCCAATCTGCTCAACGGCGGCCCGCGAAAGATTTCACCGTTCTTTATTCCTGCGGCGATCGTTAATCTCGCCGCCGGCCAGGTGAGCATCCGGAATAACGCCAAGGGCCCCAACGAGGCCACCTGTACCGCCTGCACCACCAGCGCGCACTCTATCGGCGACGCCGCCCGGGTCATCAAGTACGGTGATGCCGAAGTGATGATCGCGGGCGGCACCGAAGCCGCCATCACCCCGATGGGCGTCGGCGGATTCGCGGCCATGCGCGCGCTCTCCACCCGCAACGACGATCCTCATCGCGCCAGCCGTCCCTGGGACAAGGACCGCGACGGCTTCATCATCGGCGAAGGCGCGGGCATCCTGATCCTGGAAGAGCTTGAGTTCGCCAAGAAGCGCGGCGCGAAAATCATCGCTGAAGTGGTTGGCTACGGCATGAGCGCTGACGCCAATCACATCACGCAACCTGCCCCCGGAGGTGAAGGCGGCTATCGCGTGATGCGCAACGCGCTTCGGGACGCCGCCCTCTCGCCAGAGCAGATCGGCTACGTCAACGCCCACGGTACGTCCACTCCGCTGGGTGACGAGTTGGAAGCTACGGCCATCAAGCGCGCCTTCGGCGACCATGCCTACAAGCTGCTGGTCAGCTCAACCAAATCGATGACTGGGCACTTGCTGGGGGGCGCTGGAGGTTTGGAAGCCGCAATCACCGTGCTGGCTCTGCGCGATCAGATCGTGCCGCCGACCACCAATCTCGACAATCCGGACGAGGGTTGCGATCTCGACTTCGTGCCCCACACCTCCCGTCAAGTCACCATGGATTACGCCATGTCAAATTCGTTCGGCTTCGGCGGCACAAATGGATGCCTGGTCTTCAAGCGCTGGACGGAATAGGAAAAGAGAGTCTTTTTAGCCCCAAGAAGCCTGCTATTTCTGCCTCTCGGTGCCTTGCGAAGTGCGTCCCATGTCTGATCCGCACTAACCCCTATCCCCTGCTTTTCTGCGGCTCCCACAACTCTACGCGGTTTCCTTCCGGATCCGTAATCCATCCAAACTTGCCATAGTCGTACTCTTCCACCTTGGGATCCACCTGTACCCCTTCCTCGCGCAGCGCCTTCAACAACTGATCCAGATTTTCGACTCGAAAATTAATCATGAATCTGGACTGGCTGGGCCCGAAGTACTTTGTCTCCTGCGGGAAGATCGCCCACACATTGACTACCGGAACTTCAGGATGGTCGGCGTCGCCCCACACTGCACCCGAGCCGTCCGCCGAGCTCTCAATGCCGAGGTGCTGACGGTACCACTCGTATAGCGCCTTCGGGTCTTTGGATTTGAAAAAGATCCCGCCCAGCCCAATCACTCGTTTCATGCAATCCCTCCTAAACCGCCAACATTTTACCCTGCGGTATCTTTTTTGGGTCTTCATCTGAAATGTGTCCTATGATTACTGAGTCCACGGTGACGTCGTATCGATATCTTGCGATTCCGACGAGACTGGAGACATTGTATGAAGCACCCGAAGCCAGGCAGAAGCGCGTGCCTGCCCCTCCTCTTCGCACTATTCCTCACTTTTCAACTCGCGATGGCAGCGAGAACCAATGCCCAAGTTGCCGATCTGTCTTCATTGAGATTGCGATGGTCGCACCCGGGCCCTGATCGGTCACTTGGTTCCGATCCATGGGTCCAGTTCGTAGAGGGTTCACTGAATAGGTATGCGATCAGCGCTGATTCCGAGGACCAGGGCAGTGCGATCGTCCCGCTCTACACGAGTTACAACGCGGGCGGCACCTATGGATTGCCGGATGCATTTCACAACATCACGCCTCCCGATGGGAACGGCCCGGATGCTCCGCCCGGTGAGGTAAGTAGCTACCTCATGTTTTGGAACGGAGTGGGTGACAATGCATATTTCCAATTCGACATCAGCTGCAACATCGCGAATAGCCCTCGTAACATCTCCAACTTTGGGATAGCGCACACCGTGCGGTTCTATGCCAAGAGTGAAGGTCCAAGTCTCCAGCTTGAGCTGCTGGTGTTCGAACAGGTGCCCCAGCAAGGGTTGTGTATCCCCTCCCTTGTCGCGTGGCACTGGTTTCCGCTAACGACAAGTTGGCAGGAGTATGCTCTGGATATTTCTTCGGCAGGCTTGGCGCCGCAGAACTTGTTCGCAGTGCAGTTCCTAATGAACCCGATGGAGGACCCGCAGGGCGGAACCGTCTTGCTAAGCAACGTGCGAATCGACACTGACGGGTACGATCCACTTCGCGGGATCCAGTCCTATATTCCACACTGGGGCGATCCCAATGCCCCCATGAACACGCCCAGCTGGCGTGATGCGCACCTGTATCCGAACCGCTCCTATCTCTACGACAATGCCCTGGCAATCAGGGCCCTGCTTTTGGGTGGCGACACAACGGACGCAATGAACATTGCTGATGGAAGGCTGGCGACGGAGACAGGTTGCACAAGCGGCTTTTATAACGAGCTGAATAGCGGCCACACATTGCTGGCAAACTCCATGCCTCGGCTTCCCTTCTCCCACCGGCAGAGGCTGGGCGATAACAGCTGGTTTGGCCTGGCGCTGCTGCAGCTCTACCAAGCTACCGGCAACAACACCTATCTGACTTGCGCCCAGCAATTAAGCGATTGGGCGGAGAGTCTCAAAGATACTACCGGTACGCTTCAGGGATACTACGGCGGCTACGATGACTCGGGCGCAGCACTGCCGTCTCGCTCCACGGAAGAAAATTCTGATTTGTTCGAACTCAATCGGCAGCTGGCAGCAACCTTCGGCGCCACTTACGCGGCCCGCGCGACCTGGGCTGGAAACTTCGTGATCAATATGTACGATTCACAAGATCATAAGTTTTGGGCGGGCACAAGCTCAATGGATATGATCAACACGGGCTCAGTTCCGCTCGATGCTCAGACCCTGCCGCTGCTGACACTCGGCATGTCTCAGCAGTATCAGGGCGCGGTCGACTATGTCGCGGCATTGAGATGGGCCGAGGCCAATCTGATCGTCACTGACGGTTCTCTTACCGGCTTTACGTATAGTTCCCAGTCGGCAATGCAATCCTCGCCACGCGTCTGGCTGGAAGGCGTCGCCCAAGGTTGCGTCGCTTATGAGCTTCTTGGCCGCCTGGAACAAAGTTCAAGCGACCCATGGGGCGCGAAGGTACAACAGTGCCTGCAAACTTTGGAAGATGCTTCTATGAACGGCACCGGCGTGCTGGCTGCCAGCAGCGACAACTTACAGGACACGGTATTGAATCAGTTCTACGACGCACGCCAGGCTGTGGCTCCAACGGCCTGGGCCGTCGTCGTGCGTTCCTTGCTGGCGTTAAGGTAGGATTCACCCTTTCGAAAACTACCCTAGTTGCACGTGCCGGATATTTCTTTCGCGCTCTTTACTTCGAGGGCCGGCAGCTCTTCTGCAGTCGATGCGGCGTGTGACACGGTAGTGTCAAGAGTTCTCACCGTAGGCTTACCTGTGATTTCAACTTGGTGACCGACATAACGGCTGAGTCTGGCGGTACTTCCCGTAAGGTCATAGATCGTCCCATCCTTGCCCGTGACGGCGTAATGGCCGCCAGAGCTTCCTAAGCAACCGTCGATCGTCATGGGGGACGTACCGGGAGGAGGCAGCCAGATGGAGTGCACCCCAAAAATGAGACCCCAAATTAAGGGGCCAGCTACATTGAACGGAGGAGAGTTATGCTGGTGCCCCGACAACAGTATTCCCGTGAATTGAAGATTGCCGCCATGCGCGAGATCGAGTCCGGAAAAGGTATCGCGGAAGTGGCCCGCATGTTTCAGGTCAGTCCCAAACGGCTGGAGACCTGGAAAGGCGAGTGGCGGGCCAAAGGTGAACTGGCATTTCCCGGCAACGGCAGCCGCCCGCAGTCGAAACTGGATGCCGATCAGATTGCCCAGCTGGAACGTAAGATCGGACAGCAGGCGATGGAGATCGAGTTCCTAAAAAAAGCCTTGCGGCGTTTCAGGGAGCATCCCCTGCCAGTCGTCGCCAATGGCAACGCCGTCTCTATCAACAAATCCAGCAAGCGGTCGAAACGGGGGCAGCGGTGAACGGGCTCTGCCAGGCCGTGGGAGTGAGCCGGGCCGGATACTACCGTTTTCTGGCGCGACCGCAACCCCAAGAAGCCGCCATGGATTTACGCAGCCAGATCCAACGCGTCGCGCGGCGCTGGCCCGCTTACGGTTATCGTCGCGTGCATGCCGAACTGTTGCGACAGGGCTGGACGGTGAACCACAAGTGCGTACTGCGCTGGATGCGGGCCGACAACCTGCTAGGTTTGCGGCGGCGGAAGTTCATTCTGACCACCGACTCGAAACACGGGCTGCCCATCTACCCGAACTTGGCCGAGGGGATGGTGCTAACGGGCATCGATCAGCTTTGGGTGGCCGACATCACCTACATCCGCTTGCAAGCGGAATTCGTTTACCTGGCGGTCCTGTTGGATGCCTTTTCGCGACGCTGCATCGGCTGGGCGCTGCAACGCACTCTGGAAGCGGCGGTCGTACTGGAGGCTTTGCACATGGCGCTGCGGCAACGTCGGCCACGGCCTGGCTTGGTGCACCATTCCGACCGGGGCGTGCAATATGCTTCGCAGGACTACAGGGCACAACTGGAACAACGCGGCATTCGCAGCAGCATGAGCCGGGTAGCAAACCCTTACGACAATGCCCGGGCGGAGAGCTTTATCAAGACCCTCAAATACGAGGAAGTCTACCGCACGGAATACCGCAATCTGCAGGAAGCCAAGGCTTCGATAGGTGAGTTCCTGGAGAAAATCTACAACCAGCAGCGCTTGCATTCTGCGCTTGGCTATCGTCCGCCGCTGGAGTTCGAGCGAAGCTTACGATTCTCGACAGCGCTGGGGAAAAGACGAGCATGAGTTTTCTTAGGCATGAGGAAATCTATCGATCCGATGTAGGCCTCGGCAAAGCCGAGAGCGGCAACCGGTGTCGTCGCTCCCAGTGCTCATCGGCTTCGATGAGTTTCCAGTCGGCTATTCCTTGGCAGGTTGCCCTCCGGCAGAGCCTGCCTCCGCTTCACCGACTGGTAACGATTCTCGACAACCCAGGACGCCGTACAATGTTTTTTCAGCGAACGGCAACAACCCCCTTAACTTCGTGTCTCAGCCCAAGGGTGCACTCCAAGATATCCGCTCCTGGATGGCCCTCTTGCGCCTGCAGCCAAAGTGCGGAGACGAGCAGCATTACAGTAAGCGACAGTATTTTGTGCATAGATCTCAACCTCACGCCAACGAAAAAGGCACGGAGCTTTTCTCTCCGTGCCCCTGTATCTCCGTGCTGAACCAGCTTCTAAGCTTTCTTGCCCTCATTCCTCAGCACCTCAATCGCCTTGTTGAGCTGATCGTCGGGCTGGTTGACTTTCTGCTTTTGTTCCTGTGCCTGATCTTCCGCGTTCTCGTCCTCGTCCGGAGCAATGAAATCGTCATTGTTATCGGCCACCAGGATATTCGGCGTGACCGCCGTGTCCTGCAGCGCCTTGCCTGACGGCGAGTAGTACTTGGCAACTGAAAGTATGAGCGCCGAGTGATCCGGCATATCGATCACTTTCTGGATGGAGCCCGATCCGAAGGTCTTGTCGCCGAGCACGTCGCCGCGCGCGTTCTCCATCACGGCGGCGGCTACAATCTCGGCCGCTCCCGCCGTACCGCGATTCACCAGTACTACCAACGGTAGGTTGGTCACAACCGCCTTCTCCGGATCGGCGTTGAAGACTTGCTTAGGATACTTCTGGCCTTGCAGGTACGTGATGGTGCCATGGTTTAGAAAAAGGTTCGCGGTAGCAATGCCTTCGCTTTCCTCGCCATCACCGGAATTACGCAGGTCGAGAATGATCTTCTTGGCGCCTTCCTTCTGGACGGCCTTCAGCTTATTGGCGATCTCCTGCGAACGCCCCTTCGGGAAGTCATCGACCTTAATATAGGCAATGCCATCTTCCATCATCTTGTCGCTGATGGGTGGATCGGTGATGATGGCGCGCGTGAGCGCCGACTTTACCGGCTGCGCCCGCCGCGGACGCACCACGGAAACGTTCACCACCGATCCCGGAGGCCCGGTCAACAGCCCGTCAATCTCCGCCAGCGACATGTCGCGCGTGGTTTTGCCTTCGATGGCCTCGATGATGTCGCCACTCTCGATTTCCGCCTTATCGGCTGGTCCCCCCGGAATCACCGAGATCACTGCTGCATACCCATACCGTTTGGAAACGGCTGCGCCAATGCCGGCCTTGCCTTCTTTACGCTGCTTGTAATCCTTGTACTCGGTAGGATCGAGATAGCTGGAGTTAGCGTCGAGCGACTCCAGCAGCCCATGCAGGGCGCCGTTGGTGACCGACGGAATGTTCGGTTCCTCGACGTACTCGGTACGAATACGTGACAGAACTTCACTGTAGACACCCAACTGACGGTAAGAACCGTCGTCGTTGGTGTTGGCCCGGACTCCCAGTCCGCCGACCACGACAAACGTGGCAAGCAAAAAGGACAGGCCGAGAAGGACAAGCTTGGTGGTCTTTGACATGTGTAATTCGCTGGTGGGAGGGATAAACTCTCGCTCCCATTGTACCTTAGTTTCGATGCCGGCCCGATGGGAAGGTGGCAGGAAATCGCCTGCACTTTGGCATATTCCCTTTTCTGGCTATCGCTTGGACGTATGTGGAAGGCGAATCGTAAGCGGGACGGGACCCAGATCCGTTGTATCCGATCCTTGGAGTGAATGTAACACTTTTCCTGGTTAGGGAAAGGGTGTATGCGTCCACGGCGCCCATAAACAGGTGCGGGAAAAGTACGAAAAGCAGGTCCCTCGCGGGTAAACCTTACCCCAACAAGCGCAAGAACGGCGCTCGTTGGGGACCCGGTTCGTCCGCTCGTGATGACAAAAAATAAGGACTGGGATCCCACCCTTTCGCCAGAAGAAGGAAAAAGGACACCCGCCGAATCGTAAGCGGTGATGGCCCTGGAAAACATCGGACTACTATCGGGCAGCGCAGGGCGTGAGCTTCACCTACTACAGCGAAGAAACTTTCACTCTTCCAAGCGGCCTTATGCCGCGAACCTGCGCCCGAACAACTCCGCCGTTAATTCCTGAATCCTAGTTTCGGGCACGTCTCAAGCCTGATGGGTTTAACAGGATGTCACAAACTTATGTTCCGTCTACGTAACGCGTGGTTGCTTGCAGGGGTCGTGTCGTTAAGCATGTTGGTCGCATGCGGCGGAGGATCCTCCTCCGGTTCCGGCTCCGGTGGAAGCGGTGGTAGTGGGGGAAGCGGCGGGAGCAGCGGAGGCGGCACATCAGAAGGGCCCACGCTAACCGGCTTCGCCGCGACGCCAGCCGTAACGTCACCCGGCCAGATCATTAACTTTGCGTGGAACACAACCAACGCGAGTGCCTTCAGCGTAACGCCAAACATCATGGGAGACGATCAAACGGGTCTGCCTTTGAGCACCCCAAAATATCCCGTGGGCTCGCCCGCCTCGACAACGACCTATATGGCGCAGGCCACGGGCGCTGCCGGAACCACTCCAGCTTCGGCTTCGGCAACGGTGACGGTAGTTCCCATGACGCTGACGGCGTCACCCACCACCATTCCGGCCGGAGGGATGGTGACCTTGACCTACTCCGGTCCCAACAACGGAAGCTCGTATGTCCTGACAACCCTGCCGGACAATACACAGACTGCGCTCACGCCCTCTTCGTGTAGCGGAAGCACGTGTTCGGGAACCTCGACGCAGGGGCCGCTCAGCACCAACGTAAGTTTCACGGTTACGGCTAATGGCCCAGTGGGCGGACAATCGGTGTCGCCGCAGGTGAACATTATCGTCGTGGGGGCAATGACATTGACCTTCACGGCGTCGCCGCAAATGGTGCCGCCGGGCGGAGCGGTCACCCTGGCATGGCAAACCACGCACGCTGTGTCGCTTAGCATTGCTCCGGGGATTTGCCAGGTGCCACTGTCGATGGTACCGATGGGAACCTGCATCGTGCATCCCAGCAAACAACAACGTACATGGCCACGGCGACAGACCAATTCAGTAATCAGATACATCAGCCGGCCACGGTTACCGTGAGCACCGGCGGAATTTCCAACCTCAATCACATCATCTTCATGGTGCAGGAGAACCGCGCCTTCGATAACTATTTCGGAGAGCTGGCGACCTACCGAGTCAATCATCAGCCTCCGATTCCCGGGGCGCAGCTTAGCGACGTGAATGACCTGCACACGCTGCCGGCCAATTACACCATCAAGAATCCGCAGGGCCAGGCGTTTCGGACCGTACCATCAGCGCACGGAGTGCATTGAGAACCTTTCGCCATCGTGGGATGAAACCCACTACGACATGGATCTGGTGGGCGGCGACTGGCTGAACCTGACGCCGAGCTCGCAGTATTTGATGGACTGGCTTCCTGGACACGACGTTGTCGGGAGGCACGGGCGATCAGTATGATCCCACGCATACCCGGCCGTTGGGCTATTACGATCAGACCGACCTGCCGTTCTACTACGAACTGGCAACCCAGTTCGCCACCAGCGACACCTTCTATTCGCCGATCCCCGCTAACACGGTTCCCAATCGCATGTACCTGTTCGCGGCGACTTCGTATGGACATGGCTACCCGGTAATGCAATCCCAACGATCCGGTGTGGCAGCAGCCCACCATCTTCCGGGCACTGAACCAGGCGGGGATTAACTGGCGTTACTATTACCAGGACGACAGCGTTTTCCTTTCGAACTGGGCGGACTGGAACGATCCGCAGATTCAGGGGAACGTGCGCAACATCTCAGAGTGGTACAACATCCTGGCCAGTCCCACGGCCGATCAAGACCTGCCGCAAGTTGTGTTCATCGAACGCGCAGCGAGTTCCGGGTATGACGAACATCCGGGCAATAATGTTCAAACGGGAGCGGCGCGGGTACAGCAAATTCTGAACGCACTGCTCACCAGTCCGGCAGCATGGCCGGACTCGGTGTTCATCCTTACATGGGACGAAGGCGGAGGGTTGTTCGATCACGTCGGACCAATATTGGTGACACCACCCGACGATATTTTGCCCACCGATCTGCAGGGCCACACGCAAGGGCTGTTCAATGTGACGGGATTCCGGCTGCCGTTCATCGTGGTATCGCCTTGGGTGAAGCCGCAGACGGTATCTCATCTGCCGGGCGACTATACCGCTATGCTGAAGCTGATCGAAACGCGGTTCAACGTGCCGCCACTGACCCAACGCGATACAACCGCGGCCGACATGACAGACCCGACGAACGGCTTCTTCGACTTCAGCGCGCCTCACCTGCTGCAGGTGCCGCCATTGCCGACGCAACCGACCAACTGGCACGTGCGATGAGACATTGGAGAGCTCGCCGTATCCACCACAGTGAGAATGACCGGCAAAGGGAAAGGCCTCCGCGAACTGCAACGTGCGGAGGCCAAGTTTTTGGACAAAAGTTAAGCGAGGCCAAAAGCCTCGCCCGGAACCGTTACCGCTTTTTCTTCTTAGCAGCTTTCTTCGTGGCCTTCTTCTTTGTTGCCATTGGGTAATTCCTCCTTGTGTAACCTTCTCCCTCGAAGGTTGATTTTTTGACCCAAAATACCATACCAGCCCAAGATATTGAATGAGCAGTATGTCTAACCCAAGATATTGCGGTTACTGGAACGGAATGTCAACAAAATTTTTCAAAAATCTATTGCGCGGTCTTCAGTTTAGTGAATTGCTCGCGACGCAATTGGGAATGGATATCCTCTCCCGAAGCGTCTGCGCCGCAACCGCCTTCGCATGCGGCTCGATCCGATAAGTTCATTCTCTTTGTCTTCATTCAGCGCGAGGGATGTTCGTCCTTTCGGCTGTGACGTGGTGGCCCGAGTGCGAGAGGCTTAAACGCCGAGGAAATCCGACAGAGAAACGTGTACGACCTTGGCATCTGTATCTGACACGAGCGACCCTTATGTTTTCTGAAATGGCTGGTAGCTGTCCACTATCCACTACGCACTATAATCGGCGGAGTCAGGAGGGAGATTGACCTCGGGGGTTTCGCGATCCAGAAACAGGAAGAAAAAATCGAAATTGATTGACGTGCACCCAGACTCGGGCCGGCTTACTCCATCCAGACAGTGGCTGCTTCTCTTCGGGTTTCTTCTCCTGGTGGCGACGGTGGCATTGTACCTTCCCGTGAACAATCACCCGTTCGTTAACTACGATGACGACGAGTATGTCACCGACAACGTCCACGTGAAGGCGGGTTTGACCGGGGATACAGTCGCGTGGGCTTTACCACGCTACGATGCGGCCAACTGGCATCCCCTGACGTGGTTATCTCACGCTGCTCGATTACCAGCTTTTTCACCTCGACCCGGCAGGCCACCATGACACCAATCTTCTGCTGCATTCATTGAACGTCGCGCTGCTGTTCTGGGTGCTGTGGCAGGCGACAGGTTATCCGGGACGCAGTCTGATGGTAGCGGCGCTGTTTGCCCTTCACCCCATCAACGTTGAATCGGTCGCGTGGATCGCGGAGCGCAAGAACCTGCTGAGCATGTTGTTTTTTCTGCTCGCATTGGGCGCCTATCGCTGGTACGCGCGCCAGCCGCAGCGTGGCGCGCTACGCTGTCGTCGCGTTGCTCTACGTGCTTGGGCTTGATGTCAAAGCCGCAGGTGATCACTTTGCCGTTCGTGTTGTTGCTGTGGGATTACTGGCCTCTGCGGCGAATGGCGATCGCGGAACGAGAAGTCCGCTGACATGAGCGGAACCTGCCGCCATCTTCCCGCAGAGAAGCTTTGCCTGGCTGGTGAAAGAGAAGCTTCCTCTCTTCGCTCTCTCGGCGGCCAGTGCTGTCATCACCATGAGAGCGCAACGCCTGGGCGGCGGGATCAATCCAGATATCCCGCTCTTGACTCGCCTGGCGAATGCCGTCATTTCCTATGCGCGATATCTGGGTCAGGCATTCTGGCCAACGCGTCTCGCACCCATCTATCCCTATCCGGTGGGTCCGTTCGAAGCATGGGAAGTGATAGCGGCATCCGTTCTGCTTATAGCCATCACCGCTCTGGTGATTGCAGGCCGGCGGCATCGCTATCTCTGTGGTTGGATGGTTTTGGTTTGTCGGAACTCTCGTGCCGATGATTGGCTTGGTGCAAGTGGGCCGACAGGCGATGGCCGATCGTTACGCATATCTGCCATTCGTGGGCCTGTTCATCATGATCTGTTGGGGAATCGGCGACTGGGCCACCCAGCGGCACATTCGCGTCGCGTGGCAGGCTGGCGCTTGCATGGCGGTCCTCGCATCTCTGGCGATACTCACACATCGTCAGATCGACTTTTGGGGCGACAATGTGCGGTTGTGGGCACGTACGCTGCAGGTTACGAATGGCAACTACCTGGCCGAAGACAACCTTGGCAGGGCGTTGCAAGCACAAGGCAAATCGCAGGATGCGATGCCCCACTTCGCCAGGGCAGCAGAAATCGAACCGTCTTACGTTTTTGCTTATATTCACATGGGTATATACCAGCATCAGCAAGGCGATCTGCAAGGCGCCCTGCGGCAATATCAAAAAGTCATAAGTCTTACCGGGAACGACATCGCACACTATGGAGAGATCCGCCGCGAGATCTTTGTCAATATGGCCTCGGCGTATACCGGTCTTGGAGATTTCGTTCGCGCACGTGACTGCCTGGAGTCAGCGGTCAGCTTGAATCCTAACGACGCCGAGGAGTGGACCAACCTGGGGATCATGGCTCAGAAGACGGGAGACGTTGACAGAGCCATACAGGCATATTCGCAAGCCGTCAAGCTTCAGCCCACGCAGCGCGGTTACCAGCTGCTCGCTCAGGCTTTGCAACAAGCCGGCAGACAGCAGGAAGCCCAGGTGGCCATGCAGCAAGGCATGGCGCTTGCGGGGGAGACGGGGCGGGCCCCATAGAAGAAAAAGTCGGGAATCCCGCGCCTAGAGAATGCTGCATAAGCAATGCCTGGCTTCGCAATTTTGAGTTGTCATCACGAATCGCCTTCAGGCGGTGAGGGATCTGCTGTCTCCTTGGCGGTTGTTCCAGCACCTATGACAGCAGATTCCTCGCTTTGCTCGTAATGACAACTCCAGAGATGAATCCGTCGGATTTTTCCGTTCAGCGTCCTTCCACATTTACAATTTCCCCGCCATGACAAAGCCTAGCGGTGCATTCCGCCGGGTATCTCGATCCTTCGGTTTCGAACTCAATTTTTCTATAACCTTCTTTTCGTGGCTTGCACTGTTCGTGGCGCTGGCTTCCACGACCCGCGCACGCGCAAGATTTGGAAACCCCGGCGACCCATCGAGCAGCTCCCGGCGTCTACAATCCTGTCGCCGACCCCAAGGCAATCGTCAATGTCGGCAATGCTCGCTTCACCGTGCTGACGCCGCAACTGATCCGCATGGAATGGGCCGCCGACGGCAAGTTCGAAGACCACGCCTCGCTGGTCTTTCCTGAACCGCAATCTGCCAGTGCCGAAATTCGGCGCGACCAGCGACAATCTCGGCAGCAGTAAACATCCACACCGACGCCTTGGACTTGTCCTATACCGGCGACGGCAAATTCACCGCCGCAAATCTCACGATCACCTTCACCCTGAATGGCAAGAAAGTCACTTGGCATCCCGGTACGCCCGACACCGGCAACCTGATGGGCACCACGCGCACGCTGGATGGCGCGCTCGGCGCCAAGACCAAAGAGCCCATCGAGCCGGGCCTGATTTCGCGCGATGGTTGGACGCTGGTTGACGACTCCACGCGGCCGCTCTTCGATTCCGCCGACTTCAGCTTCGTCAATGGCGAGAACAGTCCGTGGCCCTGGGTCATGGAACGGCCCGCCGGCGATCGGCAGGATTGGTATTTCTTCGGCTATGGTCACGATTACAAGCAGGCGCTGGGCGATTTCATTCTGGTTGCCGGACGCATCCCGCTGCCGCCGCGCTTTGCCTTCGGCGCGTGGTGGTCGCGCTACTGGGCCTACTCCGATCAGGAACTCGATGACCTGGTCCGTGGCTTTCGCCAGAACGACGTTCCCCTCGATGTTTTCGTCATCGACATGGACTGGCATCTGACATTCGGTCCGAGTGGCGCGGGCAAGCACCCGACTCGATCAATCGGGCCATGTGATGGGATGGAGTGGATACAGTTGGAACAAGCTGCTCTTTCCCGATCCTGAGCAATTCCTGGCGCATCTTCACGAAGATGGCCTGAAGGTCACGCTCAACATGCATCCTGCGTCGGGCGTGCAGCCGTGGGAGGACGCCTATCCCGAGATGGCGCGGGCGATGGGTATTGATCCCGCGACCAAAAAGTATGTGCCCTTCGACATCACCAACAAGAAATTCGCCACCAACTATCTCGACCTGCTGCATCATCCGCTGGAGAAGCAAGGCATCGATTTCTGGTGGCTCGACTGGCAGCAGGAGGCCAACACGAAAACGCCGGGCATTAACCCGACATGGTGGCTTAACTACGTTCACTTCTCGGACCAGGCCCGCGAGGGCAAGCGTCCGCTGCTCTTCCATCGTTGGGGCGGGTTGGGCAACCATCGCTACCAGATTGGTTTTTCGGGCGACACCATTTCGGTGTGGGAGTCGCTGGCATTTCAGCCGTGGTTCACTGCGACGGCAGCCAACGTCGGCTACGCCTACTGGAGTCACGATATTGGTGGACACATGCCCGGCGTGGTCGAGCCCTGAGTTGTACACGCGCTGGCTGCAGTTCGGAGCCTTCAGTCCTATCCTGCGAACTCACACCACCAAGAACCCTGACGCGGAGCGCCGCATCTGGGCCTATCCCGAGCCCTACGCGGACATCATGCGCGGCGTCTATCACCTGCGCTACGCGCTGCTGCCGTACATCTACACCGAGTCGCGCCAGCACCTACGACAGCTGGCGTTGCCTTCCTGCATCCGCTCTACTATGACTGGCCTGAGGCCAATGAGGCTTATACCAACAAGAACGAATACGTCTTCGGCGAGGACATGATTGTCAGCCCGATCGTCGCGCCGGGAGACAAGATCACCGGGCTGGCCAGTGAGTCAGTGTGGTTGCCGCCGGGCGACTGGATCGAATGGCAGACTGGCACTCACTTTCCACGGCCCACGTCACGGTCCAGCGGAATTTTTCCATCTCGCAGATTCCGGTTTACGTGCGCGCTGGCGCGATCATCCCCGAAGCCCCTCCCATGCAGTACTCGAATCAAAAGCCGCTCGATCCACTGATCGTGAATGTCTTTCCGCTCGCTGACGGACAGATCTCCACCTACACCCTCTACGAAGATGCTGGAGACTCGCGCGCGTACGAGCACAATGCGGACGCCCGCACCGAGATCCGCGCAACTCGAGGACAAAGAGGTGTTGGTGGTGGATATCGCGGCCGCGAAAGGCACCTACCAAGGCATGCCAACTTCCCGCGCATACGAGATCCGGCTGCCTGGGGATTGGCCGCCGGCATTGGTCATGGTGAACGGGCGAACGCTGAATCCAACCACTGAAAAAGTGCAACCGGCTGGCGCTTCGAAGGCAACACCCTGACGACTCGTGATCAACGTACCCAGCATCGCCGTGGACCAGCCTCTGACGCTTCGCATTGCGCGGACTGCGAAATTGTTTTCGCGCCGGCCAGGAACTCGATGGATTTGCCGGCGCGATGACCCGCCTGCGAGAGGCCTATGACGCGCTCAACCAGACGTGGCCGATCGCCTGGTCTCCCGACGAACTCATCGATGCGATGCAGACTGGCGATCGGCTCAGCTACTTTCCGCAACAGGCGGGAGAGCTACTTACTCCACTATCGCGAAGTACTGCCCAAAGCGATGGCAAAAGTAAAGGAGATTGAGAAGCCCCCAAGCCATGCCGATGTGGAGGAATTAGCTAAGAGATTCAAAGTCGATCCAAAATCGGCCTTGGTAAAAAGAAAGTGGCCGAATTCAAGGATCGAGTCGCGCGTGCCGAGGCTGCTCTGGCTGACGGGGGCAACACAAAGTAAACGGATCAGACTACCTGGTTGCGTCAGAGCAAGAACGCTCAGCTGCTTTTCTTCACCAGACATGCAGCGCAGAGTGCGTTCCGATGATTCTTTGGAGTGACTTCGCTACCCTGCTCGCAGCGGAAACTCCCTCGCTGGGTATCCGCACAAGTGTATCTACACCTTCCCTGCGTGCTATCCCGTCCCAGAGTTCCTCGAGGCGAACCGCTGCGTCCGCCTTTCCTTCCCGCCACAAGAAAGGCGCGCATTCCCCGCAAGCTGCAACGCGGGGATGGTTTCCACTTGCGGCTTTCTTCGCTGCTCCGAGCAGAGAACTCGCTGTCTTCAAAAATCGCACCGGATCAGGAAGACCATTGACCATCAATGTGGATAGTGTGTCGGCAACATCTAAGGGGATATATCTTCCCTGGTCAATGGCGGCAGGAACATCCAAGCCATCCGCCAGCAATCGCTGAAAAATAGCGTCCCGGTGTGGCTGCGGTCGCGATCACCACAACCGCATCACCGACTCTCAGGGCGGCTTCGATAAAACGTGTAAACCGATGCACAAAAAGTTCATCGCTCGAATACAACTGAACCTCGTGGCAGCATTTGAGTTCCCCGTCTTTGGAAGGGAGGGGCGCGACCTCTGAGAGCTCCTTCCAGCGACGTTTCAGGCTAAATTGACACCTGAAGCACTCACTCTCGTCATTTGGACTCAGGTATTCCACGGATGTCTTGCATCGAGAGCAAGGGTGCAAGAAAAGATGTGCCTTAATTAACTCAACCTTGGCAGCCTGCGACAAAACCCGAACCGTCCCCGTTCAGGACTTTCCTGTTGCTCCCACCTAGACGCCTATCCGTCCGCACGGGCGGAATGTAAGTTCGATGAACGATGCGGACCATTTGACGTCTCTCGACCGGCTGGCATACGTGCCTCGACTCCAATTCCGCCAAATCGTTTTCGTCTATCGCACGACCAATTGTCAATGGACAGCGGTTACAAACAGATGTGGTAGTTCCGTCGCTATTGCGACTGTGGGCGAATTGGGTCCATTGGGAGACGTAGGGCGCATGAAGGTAAGTTGAGAGTGCGCTTGATTGTTTCAGTGTTAACCCCATTGTAACAATGGCTCGCAAGCGCCCATTTGATTGGCATATTCGTGTACCGGAGTGCTTCCACCTTGGGCGAATCTGCTGACAACCTTCCCTGGCAGTGTTCCTTCCCACTTCGCCCGTCTTCGGCGAGAGCGTGGGCACAATCTGCGAACGGCTGTCATGGCGAATTGCTCCTCAGCCACGGCTTTCTTTCCTGCGACTCAAGAATACATACGCTTTTTGCACCAGTCGCAGTCGGAACGCCGGCGGACCAGAATGCTACGATAGTGGTTTATGTCTGCTCCCGAATCCCTGTTCCTGCGCGCCTGTAGGAGGCTTCCAGTTGAAACGACTCCGGTCTGGTTCATGCGCCAAGCTGGCCGCTACATGCAGGAATACCGCAACATCCGCAAGCACCATTCGCTGGTTGAGATCTGCAAAAAGCCGGAGCTCGCCGCCGAAGTGACCGTCACCGCCGCCGAATACCTCAAGGTTGACGCTGCCATCATCTTCGCTGACCTGCTGCTGCCCCTCGAGGTCATGGGCCTGCCGTTCCATTTCTCCGCGGGAGAAGGGCCGGTAATCGAGCAGCCACTCAGAACCGCGGAGGACGTGAAACTTCTGCGAACGGACCGCGCTGCCGAGCTCGGATATGTCGCCGATGCGGTTGCGCTGGTGGTCAAGCACTTCGGAGACAAGTTGCCGGTCATCGGCTTCTGCGGGGCGCCGTTTACCCTTGCCAGTTACATGGTCGAGGGAGGCGGGTCGCGGCATTATCTGGAAGTCAAGAAGCTGATGTACAACTCCCCCGAGGTTTGGGACGAGTTGGTGACCAAGCTGACGGACGTACTGGTGGAGTATGCCTCTGCCCAGGTGCGCGCTGGCGCCGACGCGTTGCAGATTTTCGACAGTTGGGTCGGCTGCCTGAGCGTGGAAGATTATCGCCGCTACGCGATGCTGCCCACCACGCAGCTTATTCGGCGATTGCAGCAAGAGAGCCACGTCCCCATCATTTACTTCGGCACCGACAGCGCCACCCTGTTGCCGTCGATGGCGGAGACCGGCGCGGAGGTGATTGGCCTGGATTGGCGGATTCCCCTCGACGAAGGCTGGCGCACCGTGGGACACAACCTTGCCGTGCAGGGCAATCTCGACCCCGTGCTGTTATTTGCGACGTGGCCGGAGCTGAAGCGGCGCGCCGAACACATTCTGCGCTTGGCTGACGGACGGCCCGGGCACATCTTCAATCTGGGCCATGGCATTTTGCCGCACACGCCGGTCGCCAACGTAAAGGACCTGGCTCAATTTGTGCATGAGTTCAGCTTAACGGCGGCAAGCGCCGCGAGGACGGAATGAGCCAACAGGCGGTATTGCTAATCGCTCACGGCAGTCCGGAGCGGTCGGAGGACATTCCCGAGTTCCTGCAGAATATCTCGCGCGGCCGCCCCTTGCCGGAGGCCGTCGTGCGCGAGGTGCAGCATCGCTACTCCTTGATCGGGATCTCGCCGCTGACCAGGATTACCCGCCAGCAAGCCGACAGGGTAGCTCGCGAGTTGGGGCTTCCGGTTTACGTCGGCATGCGTAACTGGCATCCGTTTATCGCGGACACGTTGCAGCAGATGCCTACCGACGGTATTACCAGTGTTGTCGCCATCTGCCTTGCGCCCCATAATTCCCGGACCAGCGTCGGACTTTACAAAGAGGCGTTGTTTGGGCACGACCCTGCATTCGCCATCGATTTTGTCGAGGAGTGGCACGATCGTCCATTGCTGATTGCAGCCTTTGCTGAGAAGCTGCGCGCAGGCTGGACCAGGGCTTGCACGGAGCACGGATCGCGGTTGCCGGTGTTGTTTACTGCCCATAGCGTTCCTCAGCGCACCGTTACGGAGGGCGACCCTTACGAGACGCAGACTCGCGAGACGGCGTCGCTGGTTGCGGCACAAGTTCCGGAAATCGGCGCGTGGCGCTTCGCCTTTCAAAGTCAGGGGCTGTCGGGCGGCAAATGGCTCGGTCCCACAGTGGAGGATACCATCGTGGGCTTGCAGCGTGAGGCCCAGACGGGTGTTTTTGTGCAGCCTATCGGCTTCGTCTGCGATCATGTGGAGATCCTGTTCGACGTTGACATCCTGTTCCGGCAATTCGCTGGCGAGCGCGGGATGAAACTATATCGGGCTGAATCGTTGAACGATTCGCCGCTGTTCGTGCGGGCCGTCGCCGATTTGGCGCGGAGCCGTCTTAGGCTGAACAAGGCGACGGTTGGGTAGTGCGGGGCCTCCAAGCCCGCGGACAAGCTGACCACGTCAAGGGGCTTTTAGCCCCGGACCTCGAAGTAAGATTTGTCGGCACGTATGAAGCGTATTGCCATTATCGGCGGAGGCATTTCTGGGCTGAGTGCTGCCTTCTATCTGCAGAAGGGGCGCGCCGCCGGAGCCGATCTGGAGTACACCCTTTTTGAAAGCGGCCAGCGGCTCGGCGGCTCCATGTACTCCGACCGGGTCGAAGGCTGCCTGGTGGAGGCGGGCCCGGATTCTTTCCTCACCGAAAAACCTTGGGCGCTAGCGCTGTGTAAGGAGCTCGGCATCGCTGATCAACTGATCGGTTCCAATGACGCGCAGCGCAAAACCTACATCGTAGTGAACGGCCGGCTGGTGGTCATGCCCGACGGGCTCATGTTCATGGTACCCACCCAGCTGGTTCCCACCGCTTTCTCATCCCTTTTCTCGTGGAACACCAAGCTCCGGATGGCGCGCGAGCTTTTGCATCCTCCGCGGCCCATGCAGAACGACGAAACCGTGGCGCAACTCGTGGAGCGTCACTTTGGGGCCGAGGTGGTCGACCGCCTCGCCGATCCGCTGCTCTCCGGCGTTTATGGCGGTGATGCGGCGAAGCTCAGCGCGCGTGCGGTGTTGCCGCGTTTCGTCGAGATGGAAGAGAAGTACGGCAGCCTCAGCCGGGCCATGTTGGCGGCGCACAAGAAAATGATGGCTATGCGCAAAGAGCCGCCGCGCCCGCTTTTTACTTCTTTGCGGGACGGCATGCAGCAGATGGTGGACGCCATCACGGCTCGCCTCGATCCCGAATCCATCCGCTTGCGCACGCACATCCTGCGTGTTTATCCCGAGAATTCTTCCTGGCGCGTCGCGGTCGAAATGAACGGTGAGGAACGTTTCGATGCCGTGCTCATAGCTACTCCTGCCAATGTTGCAGGAACCTTGCTGGATGGCGTGGATCGCGGGCTTGCGCGGAACCTGCTGGACATCACCTACAGCTCATCCGTCACCGTCACCCTCGGCTACTACATGGAACAACTGGCAGCGCTTCCGCCGGGATTCGGCTTCCTGGTGCCGCGCAGCGAGGGTATGCGCATGCTGGCCTGCACCTTCGTCCACAATAAGTTTCCCCATCGAGCGCCCGAGGGCAAAGGCATCCTGCGTTGTTTTCTGGGAGGCGCGCGCGATGAAGCCGTTCTTGGCCTTACCGATGATCAGATCCTGGAGATTGTCCATCGCGAGCTAAGGGACATCTTGACCCTGGACGCGCGTCCGATCTTCGCCCGCGTCTATCGGTGGCGCGGAGCCATGGCGCAGTACGAGCCGGGACATATCGCGCGCGTGGAGCGCATTGAGAAGCGGGTAGAAGAAATTCCCGGCTTGGCGCTTGCCGGCAACGCCTATCACGGCATCGGCGTACCCGACTGCATTCGCTCCGGTATGGAGGCGGCGAATTCTTTGGCGCAGGTTTCAGTCGAGTCGCTGTCACCGCAGCCGCAGTAATTGCCCTTTTCCCTCATCGGAACTCTCGTCCGCAAGTCACCTGCCGCTCTGCCCATCGTCACTGACAACCGACAATGGCGTGGCCTATCGTGAAGATAGTCACCTGCCTCGACTGACAGGTTACGGAGGTGACGCAATGACAGTCATAGTTATAACCATTTATTGTCTTCTTGTCGTAATGTTGATCTTCGGGATAACTTTCCATCACGAATGGCTGAATGAAAAGCTCAGAAACAAGAAAGGGTGACGCTGGGAAAATCTCGCTCCGCGTAAGTGCCGCAGTGAGTCTAGGTTAGGATGTTCATGGGACAGTCGCTCGACTAAGGCGCGTCTCGCGAATTCTGGAGAGGTTCTGCATGGTAGATGTGCGCCGAGGACTAATCATGGTGAACACGGGTCCTGGCAAGGGCAAGACTACGGCAGCCATGGGCACGGCTCTGCGGGCGGTCGGGAATGGCATGCGCGTGCTCATGCTGCAGTTTCTGAAAGGCTCCTGGCACTACGGTGAACTTGACGCCGTCAAGGTTTTCGGCGACAGCTTCGTCATGAAGCAGATGGGCCGCGGCTTTGTGAAGGTCGGCGGCGCAGAAACCGATCCCGAAGACATTCGCCTAGTGGAAGAAGCCTGGAACGAGGCCGAGAAAGAAATACTCTCCGGCCAGTGGGATCTCGTGATCCTCGATGAGATCAACTACGCCATCACCTACAAGATGCTCGATCCGGCAAAGGTGGTCGTGACGCTGAAGAAGAAGCCTGAGATGGTCCATGTCATCCTCACCGGGCGGAATGCGCATCCCCATATTATCGAGATCGCCGACACCGTGACTGAGATGCGAGAAGTGAAGCACGCCTACAGCAAAGGGATCGAGGCGCAGCGCGGCATCGAGTACTAGCGCAGAAGTGCTGCACTATTTGCACAGCCAGTGGAAACCTACTTCAACTACTTTACCGAGATCGAGCAGCACTTTCAGCGCCGCCGAGGTACGGTGCTGCTGCTATCTCCTCTCGACTGGGCTCTAATGGAGACCTGGAAAGATGCGGGCATTCCGCTCGAAGCTGTGTTGCGCGGTATTGACTCGACCTTCGAAAAGTGGGAACGGCGACCCAGCCGATTTCGAAAGGTGAATGGCTTGGCCTATTGCTCTCAGGAAGTGCTGGCTTCGGCGGAGGAGATGAAGGAAGCCGCAGTGGGTGTGGCCCCGAAGGAAACCAAGAATACGGGACTGGACCACTCTGCGGTAGCGGAGTTCTTGCGTGGCAACGCCGAGCAACTCGATCACGCACAATTGCCGGCGACGGCGCAAACGCTCGCGCAAGAGATTGCCGCGACGTTGCGCGCTCTGGCGGCCTCTTTATCTCAGGATCGCTCGTTGTCCCTGGAAGACTTGGAGCGCCGGCTGACCGTAGCAGAAGAAAAGATCTTCGCCGCCCTGCTGGCGGCGACACCTGATGACGCTTTGCTTGCAGTGCGCGCCGAAGCCGACCGCGATCTAGCGCCCTATCGCCGAAAGATGAGTGCGCCTCAGATCGATCAGCTTCACAAACAATACGTCCACAAGCGAGTGCTAGAGCAGTACCACGTTCCCCGGCTGAGTTTGTTCTACATGTAGCCTCGAAGGTCTCGTGTTGGAAGGGCGCGTCGTCAGACGTGCCGTATGGGTGCTTGCACGAATGTCCGACACCACTCTTGTAATGTGGGAGGTGGCCTATCCGATCGCACGGAAGTCCGGAAGGGTTGCAACGCAGACGTGAAGGGGTTATCAATTTGCTCAAGACCTGATGCAGGCCGAAATCTCCCCGCCGCCCAGCTTCTCAGAATTTGCGCTGTACAACGAGCACTGGACAGGGCGCTTCCGCAACAATCCGATGAGCATTGTGAACAAAATGAGAAGTCCACGGCTCTCTCGGGTGAACGCTCAATACGAGCAGATCGATTTCCCTCCGGGTTGCAACCTGTAAGATCCCCGCGACGGGATCATTTCCGAATTCAACCCACACCTCGGCCGGATGATCGAGTTCCGGCCAGTCAGAGATGAGCTCTCTTAGGCGCGATTGGAAGTACGGTGCAATGATGAGTTCAGTATCCTGTGGAAACGGTGGTCCGGCAGGAGAGGTAAAGTGCAGCAAAGCAAGCCGGGCGTCGTGTTCTCTTGCCAGTGCCGTCGCGTATTCCACGGCTTGCGACTCGTCGGACTGGAGATCGGTCGCAACCAGGATTCGCTTCGGACGCCATGTCGGTTTCCCTTCGCTGGCAGACGGCCCAACAACTAATACAGGACAGCGTACGTGATGGAAGATCTGTTCTGCAATGGAGCCGCTCAGCAGTTTCTTGACACCTTTCGTGCCATGTGTTCCCACCACGATTAGGTCGATGTGGTCGAGCGATAGAATGTGTTCGACCACTTTTAGTGCGGAACCTGTCAGTAAGCACCTTTGGCACTCGACATCGGCATACTTCTGCGCCTCGGCAAGCAACATTTGCTCAGCATTAGATAGTGACTCAACCGCATGCACCAGAAGAACTTTGGACTTGTAATGTCTGGCAATGGCGATGGCATGATCAAATGCCGACTTGGAGGCTGGTGAGAAGTCGGTCGCTACGAGGATGTTCTTAAGAGAAATCTTTGGTTCAACACTGAGAACAAGCATCTTGCACCTCCCGGTCAAACCTCCTGCCTCCTCGCTCTCCATGCCGGCGAGGCAGTTGTCTCTTCGATTTGGCACCTCTAGCACGAATATAGCGCGGGCCTACACCACTTGTCTGTGACGTGAAGATCGGCGCATACCGGTAATAACGAACACGATCTCCCCAGGCTGACGCAACGAATCCGATCCCGTACGGCTGCCGCCGCTTGATCGTTGTCACTGACAGCTCGATTGTTGCCATGATTCAATCTCCCCAGGAGAAATTTCTACGATGCTTTCTCTCCGGAATGGAGAACAGCGATGCAACTGCACCTGGAAACCGACGAGTTGAATTTACTTGCGAATATCTTGCTGGAGCGGGTGGGCGCGATATCAGCAGCTCAATCCTCTTCGTCTGGCGGCGTCCAATCCGATAGGAGCATAGAACAAAGTCCCCGATTCTTTGACGACGTTCTGGATAAGGTCTTGGCCCGAGATCTACGACTCGATTCCGATGAACTTGAAGGGGTGGCTGACCTCCTACGTGCGCAAAAGCCCAAGCTAACTGAAAGCATCGCTCACGCGGAGGATGCCACGCGCAAGATCGAACTGCTGCAAAAGCTGGGACTGCTGGAACGCCTATTAGAGCGAGTGACCGAGGCCTGTGTCATGTTCTGATGGGGGTTCCCACAGCTTGGAGTCAAGGAGACTCGACAAAACGTGCGCACCAAACGCAGCCGGCAGCCACAGAGACTGATCGCCGGCGTTAGGTTGAACAGCACAGCGGGAGCGTCTGCCCCGCCTATTCTTTCCGGCCTAAAAAGTAGGCCAAGAGTTGTCTTGTGGGAGGTTTGCTATGAAGAGTACTGCGAAGAAGAGCGCCAAACACGCGACGCGCAAGCCCGCTCGGAGGACTCGCAAGGCCACCGGGCTCACCACCACCGCCAACACCATCCGTGGGATTGGCAATGACTGGGCCTCGCACTGGAACGCGGGAGACCTGGACAAAGTCGTTGCCGCTTACGCTCCAGATGCTGTGTATCTTCCACCACATCATCGGGCCGTGCACGGACATGATGCAATTCGGCAGTATCTGAAGGGTCCGCTCAGCCATGGTGTAGCCGATCTCGCATTCGATGTCACCTATATCAAGCAGCACGGTGGGGTCGCTTGGGACGTGGGCACCTATCGCATGAGCGTGCCGCAGGATGACGGCACTACCAAAGAGGACCACGGAAAATACCTCACAGTGTGGCAGCGTGTGGGCGAGAAATGGTTGATAGTAGCCGACGCCTGGTCGAGCGATCTGCCCGTCTCACATTGAACAGCAAGCCGTCGGTTGCGACGGAAAACGCCTGCTTTCCCGGGGAGTCAGCTTCGGCGGCAGCCCAAGGCGACACGGGAAGAGCAAAGCAGTTCCCCGCAATCGCCGCGGCACACGCCACCGCACATGGGAGCGCAAGCGTCTTAGGAGAACGGTCCTTGAGCACTTCATGAGCGAAGGGTGAGGATTATTCTAAAGCTAGCGGTGGAGGCACCTATGATCGAGCTCAAGTCGGTTCGCATGGAATTTCCCGCCGATGCCAACATCATTGTTGGTCAGTCGCATTTCATCAAGACCGTGGAGGATTTGTATGAAGCGGTCACCACGACAGCGCCACAGGCAAAGTTTGGCTTGGCCTTCAATGAAAGTTCCGGAGAATGCCTGACACGTTCCGACGGAAACGATCGGGCGCTTCAGGACATAGCCATACGTAATGCCCAGGCCCTAGCCTGTGGACATACGTTCGTCCTTGTTCTTTCGGTTGCTTACCCCATTAATGTCCTCAATGCGCTCCGCATGGTGCCGGAGGTGTGTTCGATATTTTGCGCTACTGCTAACCCGGTCGAAATCATTGTGGCCCGGACGGAGCAAGGTCAAGGAGTGCTTGGCGTCATTGACGGCGCTTCGCCAAAAGGCGTCGAAGCCCCTGGTGACATCGCGTGGCGGCATGATCTCCTGCGCAAGATCGGGTACAAGCGCTAAGGGAAAGTAACCCTGTGGTTGAGGCTAGGCGTGACGCTTATTGCTGATTGCGCCGGGTCGGAGTTTACACCCATCGTTTGGCGACGGCTTACATTACCTTCGCTTTTCCCCAAGATCCGACTCCGTCAGATCCGCAGTGGCGCGCGCACGATTTCCACCGAGCACTTGGCGTGGCGGGCGACGAATTCCGCCACACTGCCGAGCAAGAAACGCTGGATGCCTCTCTGTCCGTGCGAACCGACGACGATCAGATCGGCACGCCACTCCGCCGCGAAATCGATGACTCTCTCTCTGATGTCACCTACCTCGATGGCGGTCTCCACCTTGAATCCTGCACTCCGGAGCTCGTTCGCAATTCGCTCCACCAGCTCACGGGCTTGCTCCTTCTGATCTTCCAACTCAGGAGCGTAGCCAGCCGCCATTTGCGGCGGAGCTGGCGCAATCGGCTGCAACACATGCAAGACCCGCACCTCTGTATGGTCAGTCCGAAACTGTGTCACAACAGCCCTTAACACATCCCCGGAGGACTTCGAATCGTCGATTCCCATTAGGATTTTCATGACTCCCCCTCCTCAAGATGCAATAGAGTATCAACGCGCTAATGACACCAATCTCTATATCCTTCGACAACAAATGGAAAGATCAGCAAAATTAGACGGGTTAATCCAAACGCAGGTGACACCGGTTCGCCTGCAACCTCACTCCCTTCTTACGTCTCTCCGCGATAGGTGATCTCGGTAATCGTACAGTCGTCTGTCAGCGCCGTATCGCCACGAAAATCGGTGACTGCCTGCTCGATCGCGGCAAAGCCATCTTTGCCGCAGTTTTCCAGCCGCTCCATACCGAAGAACTCGCCCTCCGCATCCTCGGCTTCGGTAACTCCGTCGGTTACCAGCACCAGTCGGTCCCCGGGCTTCAGTTGCAATCGCATTGCCTGGAACTCCACGCCTGGAACCAATCCCACCGGCAAATTCCCATCTTCAAGCTTGGTGACCGAATCCCCAGAGATCAACAGTGGCGGTACATGGCCGCAATTGATCAGTTCCATCTCGCCACTTCCCAGCAGGCGGGCAATCACCAGTGTGGCGTACTTCTGGCCTCCCACTTTGTCGCACAGAAAGCGGTTCACCGCCGCAATCATCTCGGGCAGCGACGAGTCGCGCGCCAATTGTGAGTACAACATGCCCTGCAGGATTGACGCCACCACCGCCGCGGATACTCCTTTTCCAGAAACGTCGGCCACAATCAGCGACAGTTTCGCCTCCGTGTAGACCAGATCGAAGAAGTCTCCACCGATGTCCTTGCAGGCATAACTTATGGCGTTCACCTTCGCGAACGGTACGTCGGGAACGGTTACCGTCATCAGGCGTTGCTGAATTTCGGCGGCGATGGCCAACTCCTGGCGATAGCGTTTGGCTGCATCTTCCGCCTGCACCAGAGCGGCATTCTCCACCAGTGTCGCGGCGCCGTTGGCGATGGTCCGCAGAATATCGTGGCTCACGGACGAGAGCTTACCCGACAAGAAATGCGCGTCCAGGTACAGCACTCCCTGCACATCCGATTCGCCCGGCTTGGTCTCTTCCCGAACTTTGTCTTGAATTACCGTCTTGCGCAGTGGAATACAGATTACGCTGTGCAGGTTATGCGCCACGATACTTTCGCGCCCCGCCAGCTTGTCAGTATCGTCGGTATCCGTTACCAGGAACTCCGAAGCACTCTTGGCCGCGTCGCGCAGCACCGACCGCGAAATCGTGCTGTCATCGTTGATGCTTTCGCCCTTCTTGTCGCGGCCCGCGGCTAGGTACAGTTCGCCGTCCGCGCGTCGCAGGAAGACGAATCCACGCTCCGCCCGCGTCAGCCGCAGCGCAGCCTCCAGCAACGCATTCAACACGTCGTCCAACACGCCGCTGGTATTCAGCTTGCGCGCCGCCTCCAGGAAAACGTTGAGCATCTCGAGGTCCGACCCCGCTCCGGTTGCGGGCTTCCACGTCGAGAACTGGCTGAGAAACTGCTGCGCGGCGCTGGAGGGTGAACGATCGGGGCTGAACAGCGTGTAGGCGGCGCCTTGCACTCCAAATTCCACGCGATCGTTGCGCGCCAGCTTGCGCCGGTTGACGCGCTCGCCATTCACGAATGTGCCGTGGCGGCTGTTCTGATCCACGATGTAGGTGCCGTCGGGCTCGCGAATGAACTGCGCATGCTCACGTGACACCCGCGGATCCGCCATTACCAGATCGCGGTCGGTGCGCCGGCCCACGGTGAAGGGAAAATGCTCCAGCACCAGGGTACGGCGGTCGCTGCCCTCCACTACCACCAACACCAGCGGATCGCCGGTGGAGGCAGTGTCGAGCTTGCGTACCCACATACCTGTAGCGCCCATCAAAGATGCTCCTCGATCAAAAGTTCCCGGTGAAGTTGTTAGGAATATAGTCCAGGCGCCAATGCGCTATCCACTACTATTGTTGCGCCCTTCCTGCGAAAAAGCCACCGCGCCGCTTGGTATCTCGACCTGCCGCTAATTTCGTCGTAGACTCTAAGCCGCCTCCTTTAAATGTTTGTGGAAGCTCAAAGTGAACGCTTTTAAAGGGGCGCTTACAGTGCCTGAGCTTGTCAAAGGGCATGCCGATATAAATCCGTTTCTTCGTCATGTCGAACCGACGAATTAGACGGAGAATGAAATTGCTTTTTGAGTTTGCAGCAGACTGTTGATCCGATCATGTGCTTTCCACATTTCTTGTCAAGGAGATCCTGGTGAATTCGCGAATCCAAATCATTTTTGTTCTACCCATCGCCCTTCTTCTGTTCCTTCAACTTGCTGAGGCGCAAGCGCCCATGGGGCCGACGCCATTTTCCGCCGACATGCAAATGACCTCCGCCCGCAACGCTGGTGGTACCCGCGACATGGCTGGGAAGATCTACTTCGGCCAGGGTCACATGCGCATGGACATGCAGGGTGCTGTTCCCGGCGGCGGCCAGAGCGTCATTATCAGCGACTTCAAGACGCAGACGACCGACATCTTGATGCCAGCGCAGATGATGTATATGGAGCATCATGCCGGCGACATCTCGGGACACCGGCATATGGCCTGGTCAGATATTAGACCGCTAGCCGATCCCCACAATCCATGCGCTAGCGATCCGGGTACTACTTGCAAGAACATGGGAGTCGAAGAGGTGAATGGTCGCACGTGCGACCATTGGCAGATCACCGACAAGGAGGGCAAGGTCTCCAACGTGTGGGTTGATCAGAAACTGCATTTTCCCATCAAAACCGTCACACAAGACTCGACCTGGGAGCTGACCAACATCAACGAAGGCGAACCTGACGCCAGCTTGTTCCAAATTCCTCCCGGCTATCACAAAATGGACATGGGCGGCATGATGCAGGAAATGCATCCGCCGCAGCAGTGAACGTATAGTCAATCGCACCTGACGATGAATAGTGGATTTCTGAAGATCAAATTTCTTGGTGGACCTATGCAGTACGTCGTTCTTTTGCCTGCTTCGCAATGCTGGATGTACCAGCCGCCGCCGGCTAAATCAGGCATTGCCTTTCTTCGCCCGTGGCAACCTTAGCAGGCGAAGTTTGGGAACTCGCTCAAAATGTTCGACGTCGGCAGTTACGAGCACATGCTGACCCCGTGTGATTGCAGCAGCAAAGGCATCAGCATAAGGGATGTTGTACTGGGCTTTAAGTCTCGCAGCGCGTACTGCGTCTTCGAGCGCCACGCCGACGAGCGAGACTGGCACTTTAGCCAGCAACTCGGTCAGCAGTTTGTCTGTCTTGGTCAGTCCAATGTGCTTGACAAGTGTGTAGTAAACTTCGCCCCAATTGATGACTGACATCATCACCCCCGTATCAGTGGCGACGGCTTCCTTGAGCACGCGAGCGACCACGTCGGCGCCATCGCGAGCGGAGAGATAACGATAGAGTGCGCTGGCATCCAGGACGTGAATCCTCATCGAATCTCCCGATCAGCGTCATGTTCGATGTCGGACGGCAGGTCCAGATCAGCCAAAATGCCACAGTAGTGGTCAATGTCGGCTTCGTGTTCCGGATAGATCGCAATCCCACCTTGAATGCGCGCGAAGCGGACTCGAGTACCCCGCCCGATTCGAAAAACACGGCGCAGCTTAGCCGGGATCACTAACTGGCCTTTAGACGTGACCATACCTTCCAATTGTTTCATGTCTTACATTCTATCATAGAAAGTAAGACATCCCCGAAAGCAAGATAGTCCCAAGGAAGCGGACCTTCCAGGATTATGTTGGTGCTTAACACGCGTCATTTCAAGAGAGGGCTGCGGGTGACGGGGTGTCCGGGTTTGGGCCGAAAACGGCTTGATGGTCTGGTGCGGTCAGTCCGCCACCAATCGTCGTCCCAAGAGATTGGCGTGTCACTCCCTTGCTTTTCAATAACATAGACCTGTGATCCAGCTCACCATTCGATGTTCGATACTCCCCGCTGACCCGCTAAATCCGCCCACTTGCTCTATCTTGGTTGGCCCCTTCGTGCCTCGCCGTTTAGTTTAGTAAAGGTGTAGAACTGTGAAATTGGGCCCTGTAATGTGGGGATGGGCCATCCTTAGGTGCTCTATTAATTTCTCTAAGTTAAGAGAGGCGTAATGCACAAGCCGGTTAAATATGTTGAGAAAGCCGTTACCGTTGCTGCCAGAGGCGCATGGGCGGTATTTGACAAGTTGAATGGCATCAATCCCAATCCTTCGTTTACGCCCAAGTGGTCCGACAAGCCGCTCCTGAAGTCGTACCAGAAGTCGAAGCCGCCGCTGGGCTGGCCGCGCGCCACCGATTCGCTGTGCCCCAAGTGCGTCCCGGAAATTCGCCAGGAGATCATCGACGGCAAATTGCCGCTCGAAGTCCTCATGAACGAGAAGGCCGGCGAGATCAAGGCGCAAATCATCGAGCGCGACGGAAAGATCCTGATGGTGAAGGAGTGCCCCATACATGGCCACTTCGAAGACGTGATGGCCATCGACACTGCGTTCTTCAAGCATCTCGAGGAAGTTTTTCCAGGCCGCGACATCCGCGCGCACAACGACGAGAAGCTGCATCACCACGGCAGCAGCACCGTGCTGCATGGCCGCGGATCGGTGCTGACCATCGACCTGACCAATCGCTGCAATATGATGTGCGATCCCTGCTTCATGGACGCCAACCAGGTTGGCTTCGTTCATGAGTTGACGTGGGACGAGATCAAGACGATGCTCGACAACGCCATCACCATCAAGCCGCGGCGACAGATGTCGGTGCAGTTCTCGGGTGGCGAGCCCACGCTCTCGCCCTATTTCCTCGATGCGGTCGCTTATGCGCGCAAGGTGGGCTACAACAGCGTGCAGGCTGCGACTAACGGCATCGAGTTCGCTAAGAGTGCCGAGTTCGCCAAGCAAGCTTTTGAAGCCGGTCTACGCTATGCGTACTTGCAGTTCGACGGCATCGGCAATGCCGCCAACTCACACCGCCTGGTCGGCAATCTCTTCGACGTGAAGTTGCAGGCGATCGAGAACCTGCACAACGCCGGCGTCGAAATCGTGCCCGTCGTGACCATCGTCAACGACCTGAACAATGAACAGGTGGGCCGTATCATCCAGTTCGCGCTCGATAACCCCAAGCGGATTTCGTTCCTGTCGTTCCAGCCGGTATCGTTCACCGGACGCGACGAGGCCATCACCGATGAGCGCCGTCAGGCGCAGCGCTACACCCTGTCTCATCTGGCGCACGACGTGAAGAGCCAGACCGGACTGGGCGAGCCTATCCGCGACTGGTTCCCCATCTCATTCATGAGCACCTTCTCCGATTGGGCTGACCTGGTTCACGGGCCTGATAAAGATTGGGGTTCGCTGAGCTGCGGATGCCACCCGAACTGCGGTGTCGGCATGGCCGTCATGATCGACAAGGAAACCAAAGAAGCGGTTCCGGTGACGGCGTTTCTCAACGGCGACACTATCGCAAAAGACATTGCGAAGGTGAACGATGCTGCGCGCGGCAAGTGGCTTTCCATTGCCGGCATGACATTGGCGCTGCTGAAGAATTACGATCCGTTCAAATCGCCGACGCACTTCAAGTTCACCGACCTGCTGAAGAAGTTCGACAAGACGTTTGGCGCTACCGGCAAGGACTACGGCAAGGTCAGCGGTGATCGCACCGAGACCGACATCGAGCGTCGTCGTCGCGATCGCTGGAACTTCTTGTTCATCGCTGGGATGTGGTTCCAGGACCTGTTCAACTACGATTTCCGCCGCACCGAGCAGTGCATCATTCCTTACGCCACGCAGGAAGGCGAGATCAGCTTCTGCGCGTACAACACCGGTGTAGGCTGGCGCAACATCGTGGAGAAGATGCACATGACGGCGACTCTGACAAAGTGGTACGAAGAGCACGGCCGTCACGAGATCTTCGCCGGTGGCAAGAAAGTCGGCCTCGAAACGACGGCACACACGCTTAAGCTGGTTGACGAGCACGTGCACGCCGAAGCTAACCACACGCTCGACGATCTCGGTATTGCCAAGAACGCACGCCAGGAGAAGTTCAAGGCCCGCGAAGAGCGCGTCAAGGCCGAAGCCGAGAAAGCCCGCATGTTGGCGCTCTACAAGGAACACGTCCTCGGTGAGAAGCCCGTGGTTAACGACGGCTTCATCCCGCTCGGCAGCATTGGCGGTATCAAGTCCGCCGAGCCAGTGGAAGAGCGGGAAGCAGTCTACGGGGACTAGTATCTAGTTGCATAAGTTAGCGTACAGTATTTTGGGGTGTTTCTGGAATACCACCTGCTTCTTCCACTCGAAGGGGTGGGCCGTCTGGTTGTAGGCGGCGATGAAGTCGTCCATGTGTTTGCGCAACTGGCCGGGGCTGGTGAAGCTGGCCCCGGTCAGCGACTGGTTCTGCAGGATGGAAAACCATATCTCCACCTGATTCATCCACGAAGCGTGCGTGGGCGTGAAATGAAAGTGGACGTTGTTGTGGCGGGCCAGCCATCGGTCGCGTTTGGGCTTATGGGTGTTGAGATTGTCCAGGATTACATGAATCTCGCGGCCGGGGTGCTCGGCTACGATGCCGTTCATGAAGTCGAGGAACTCGGCGCGGCGGCGGCGCTTGTAATGATCGCCCTTCACCAGCCCCGTGGCCACCTCCAGAGCCGCAAACAGAGTGGTCGTGCCGTGCCGTTTGTAATCGTGCTGAAAACCGGTGAGGGCCTTGCCGTTGGGCAGCTTCAGCCAGCCCTGGGCCCGCTCCAGAGCTTGAATGTGAGGCTTTTCATCCACGCTCAACACCAGCGCGTGTTCCGGCGGGTTCAGATAAAGCCCCACCACGTCAGCGGCCTTGCGGGCGAAACAGGGATCGGTCGAGACACACCAAGTGTGACGCCGTTGTAGCGAAATTCCATGCTTGCGCAGCACCCGCCAAATCTGATCGTCGGAGATGTCTTTCAGCGCCGCGGCCAGCAAGGCTCCGTTCCAACGCGCATACCCTTTGGGCGGCGGTTGATCCAGTTGCGCGAGGATGCGACGTTCGCTGTTCCGATCGTAGGTCGCGCAGAAACCGGCCCCGCCACTTGCTCGCCGTAGCCGGCCGGGTGTCCATGGCCGCGGCGATCTGCTCATTGCTGGCCCCGGAGGCTGCGCGCAAAATCACGACGGCCCGAAACACATCCCGCGCCGCGCTGGTCGGGCGACGCACTACCAACTCTAGATCAGCCTGCTCTTCCGGCGTCAGTGCAATGCTGCGAGCCTTCATGCCTTGCACTATACACCATTCGCTCATTTATGCAACTAGATAACTAGTGTCCTGTAACTGAAGTTCTATTAACAAATCGGGAGCCGGTTCGTCTAAGATGTGGAGGCGATCTGAGATGCGAACCGGGCGTCCCATGGTGGAGTTGGTGGTGAGTGCGGAAGAACGAGCCACGCTGGAACGATGGGTGCGGCGGCGCAGCTCGGCGCAGGCTCTGGCGCTGCGGGCCGGCATCGTGCTGGACTGCGCCAGCGGCCTGAGTAACACGGTGGTGGCGCGACGGCGGCGCGTCAGCAAGCAAATGGTGGGCAAATGGCGCAGCCGGTTTGTGCGTCATCGGGTCGCCGGGTTGCTCGATGAGCCGCGCTGCGGCGCACCGCGCACCGTCGAGGACGCACACGTGGAAGCGGTCGTCGTCCGCACGCTGGAATCGCTGCCACGAGACGCCACCCATTGGTCGACGCGCTCGATGGCCGAGGCGAGCGGACTCAGCCACATGACAATTCAGCGCATCTGGAAGGCGTTCGGGCTGGAACCGCATCGCAGCGAAACCTTCAAGCTGTCCACCGATCCGCAGTTTGTCGAGAAGGTGCGGGACATCGTGGGCTTGTATCTGGCCCCGCCGGAGCGGGCGCTGGTGCTGTGTCTGGACGAGAAGACGTAAATTCAAGCCCTGGACCGAAGCCAACCGGTGTTGCCCATGCGTCCCGGGCAAGCGGAGCGACGCAGCCACGACTATCTGCGGCATGGCACGACTACGCTGTTCGCGGCCTTGGACGCCAAGACCGGAAAAGTGTTGGGCGGGTTGCATCGCCGCCATCGCTCGGTTGAGTTCCGTAAGTTTTTGGACCGCATCGAAGCGGCAGTGCCCGCTGGACTGGACGTGCATTTGATTCTGGACAATTACGGCACGCACAAGACAGCACTGATCCGGCAGTGGCTGGCGAAACGTCCGCACTATCACGTGCACTTCACCCCCACCGGGGCATCGTGGATCAACCTGGTCGAACGCTTTTTCGCGCTGCTGACGGAGAAGCAGATCCGGCGCGGCATTCATCGCAGCACGCGCGAACTGGAACAAGCGATCCGGCATTATCTGGACACCTACAACCAGACGGCGAAACCTTTCGTTTGGACGAAAACTGCTGACCAAATCCTCGCCAGTGTGGCCCGATTTTGTCAGCTAACTTCAGTTACAGGACACTAGCTGCAAGACCAGCAATTGCTACAGGGATTTACCCATCAGGAATGCATCGAGCGAGTGGCTGGCGTAATAGTCGGGCAGGGTGCGCAATATCTGATAGCCATGCTTACGATAGAGCCGTAAAGCCGGTTCGTTATTGACTGCCGTTTCCAGATACATCTCTTTGCAGCCGAAGGAGCGCAGCCGGCACTCACATTTGTTCATCAGCAACGACGCCAGCCCCAACCGACGCGCCTTAGGAATGATGTCGAGGGTCAGAATGCGACCCATCTTTCCCCGAACTGGGTGGGCGATGATGAAACCGGCGATTTTCTTTGTGTCTGGTGCAGTTTCGGAGAGCTCCGCAGCAGGAGCGGAGGATTTCAATCCGTCGCCCGTTTGGCGTCCAGAAAGCGGAAGCTTTTCGCCGTCAGAAAGTAAGTCGTCACAATCAGCGACCAGTGTTATTGCGTTGCGCCGAGTGATGAAGCCGCTCAGTTCCATCTGCGTGTAGGAGATGCCTTCCGGAAAGCAGAGTTGATCGATCTGCCATAAGCGTTCGAAGTCGGCGGCACGGTAGTCGCGAAGGGTAAACTGCACGTCAGCAGTTTGGGCCTTCAAGGGCAGGTGGTGCAAGTTGACTTTGTGGCGGCGATGATCGGGTAATGTGGGGAGCTGGAATTGCGCTCCCCACGCTGAAAGGTGCGGGAGCGCAGGCTGATGCCTTGCAATCACGCAATTTTACGACTCTTCTGTCGGCCCTCGGAAAACACTTCAATCATGTTCTTATTGAACTGTGGGATGTCGTCGGGCTTGCGACTGCTGACCCAATTGCGATCGCGCACGCTCACCTCGTCATTCCAGATGGCGCCTGCGTTCTTCAGGTCGTCTTGAATGGTGTAATAGCTGGTCATGCGCCGTCCCTTTACCAGCCCTGCCGAAACCAGCAACCACGGCCCATGGCAGATAACGGCGATCGGTTTGCCTTCGCGGTCGAATGTTTTGACGAACTCCTGCGCCTTCTTTTCCATGCGTAAAGCATCGGCGTTCATAGCCCCGCCGGGAAGCAGCACCGCATCGAACTCCTCCGGCTTGGCCTGATCCAAGGTCATATCAACTTTCACTTTTTGGGTTTTCTTGTCGTGCTGCACCGCCTGAATCTCGCCCGACTTAGGTGCGATAACGAAAGTCCGCGCGCCCGCTTCCTGCAGCGCCTTGCGGGGTTCTATCAGTTCAGCTTCTTCGAATAGATCGGTTGCCAGGATGGCTACACGCAAGCCCTCAAGCTTATTGTCTGACATTCTTGTCCTCCTAAAAATTGCGGTTTGTTGTTACAGATAGAGGTAGCGAGAAACTCATCTAATGGGATGCACGCACTTCCCGGAGGGTGGGAAGGCGGAGAGCAATCGAGAGGCAAGTATTTAGCTGTATGACCGGGTGGTTTTCTACATGATCGAATTCGCGGATGTACTACGTTACGCGGCGGTTAGCGCGCGTCTGAATCTTGGTCATCGTCCGCAAGAGTGAGGTGGCTCTCTTCACCTCAGGCATGGAGATGCCACAATAAAGCCGCTTACCTTTCCGCCGAGTGACCACGATGCCAACCGATTTCAATATTCCGAGATGCTGCGAAAGATTCGCTTTGGAGATGCCGATTCCAGCTTGCACCTCTGCAGACCAGCGATCGGCGCGCTCAAGCATAGCCACCAACTGCAACCGGGTTGGATTGGCGAGGGCCTTGCAGATTGCAGCCTCGCGTTCGTAATCGTGACGATTCGACCTTGAATGTTTCTTCATGGCGTCGTCGGAACTTCAATCGTTCAGAAGTACCGAGACTTAGAAATAACACCATCACCCATGCCGCGGGAATCCCCTAAATGGGGGTTAACTGCCAGGTAACGCAAACGCCGCTGGGCTTCCGGCAGTGTGGCGCCGACCGATGCGCTTTTCGTCACGTTCAATTATTGCCGGTAGTGGGCGCCTCCGTGGCGGACATCGGCGCCGCGCACCCAGAAAATCACATCCTCGGCAATATTGGTGGCGTGGTCGGCGATGCGCTCCAGGTTGCGCGAGATGAGCAGAACATTCAGCGCCGGGCGCGTCACCGTGGGATCGTTGTGCATCTTTTGCACCAGCACAATGAAGGCTTCATCCTTCATGCGATCGACGATACCGTCCATCTGGAGAACGGCCTCAGCCACTTCGGCTTTGCCGTCAAGGAAGGCCTCAAGGGCGCGTTGCACCATGGTGCTGACGCTGTCGGCCATGCGGGGAATGTCGACTGGCAACTGCACTTCGGGTTCGCTGATGAGATCGAGCACACGTTGCGCAATGTTTACCGCCTGGTCGCCCACTCGTTCCAGGTCAGCGTTGATCTTCAGCACCGCCAAGATAAAGCGCAGATCGACCGCCATAGGCTGCTGCATAGCCAGCAAGTCGAGCGAGAGTTCGTCAATCTCGCGTTCGGCTTCGTTGATCGCGTTTTCGCCAGTGAACACCATCTGGCAATACTTGCTGTCGCGGGTACGATAGGCTTCGGTCGCGCGATCGATGGCCTGTTCGGCGAGGCCGCCCATCCGCAACAGTTTTTCTTTCAGTTCGTCCAGTCCCTGCTGGAAGCGGCTGCGCATTATCCAAACCTGCCTGTAATGTAGTCTTCCGTCCGCTTGTCGGCGGGGGTAGTAAATATCGTCTCCGTCTTGTCGTACTCGATTAGACTTCCCATGAGGAAAAACGCTGTGAACTCGGCCACGCGAGCGGCTTGCTGCATATTATGGGTGACGATGACCACGGTATAGTGCTGCTTCAACTGGAATATGAGTTCCTCGATCTTGCTGGTCGAGATAGGATCCAAGGCCGATGCCGGCTCGTCCATCAAAAGAACTTCGGGCTCGACCGCAAGTGCGCGCGCTATGCACAGCCGTTGCTGTTGCCCGCCGGACAGGCTGGCCCCCGATTTCTTGTGCAAGGAATCCTTCACTTCCTCCCATAAGGCCGCCAGCTTCAGCGAACGCTCCACCAGTTCGTTCATCTGCTTGCGGTTGCGGAAGCCGTTGAGTTTCAAGCCGGCGGCAACGTTGTCATAGATCGACATGGTCGGAAACGGATTCGGCTTCTGGAAGACCATGCCGATGCGGCGGCGCACCTCGACGGGGTCTGAGCCGCTGCCGTAAACATCCATCTCGCCGACTTTGACCGAACCTTCGGCGCGTGCTTCAGGAATGGTCTCGTGCATTCGATTTAGGCAGCGTACGTACGTGCTCTTGCCACATCCCGAGGGGCCGATGACCGCGGTTACGTGATTGGCGGCCATCGCCATATCGATGGACTTCAGAGACTGGTTCTTGCCATACCAGGCATTCAGTCCACGGACCTCGATTCCGACACCCATAAGAGCGTTACGATCCCCCCTTCAGCATTCCGCGGCTGGTCGAGATCCGTACTGCCGCAACCGCCCCTACGATCAAGACGATCAGGATAAGCGATCCTGCCCAGGCTTGCTTGTGCCAATCGTCATAGGGCGAAATAGCATAGGTATAAACCTGCAACGACAGCGCCGCAGTGGGCTGATTCAATTTCAAGTTCCAAAACTGATTCCCGAAGGCGGTGAATAGCAGAGGAGCGGTTTCTCCCGCCACCCGCGCGAAGGCCAGCATGCATCCGGTGATCACCCCTGCCGAGGCCGTGCGAAGCGAGACCGAGAGAGTCGTACGCCATTTGGGAATGCCCAGCCCATAGGCGGCTTCACGGATCACGTTGGGAACCATCAGCAGCATTTCTTCCGTCGCACGCGCGATCGTGGGGATCATCATGATTCCCAGCGCCACACCACCTGAAAAAGCCGAAAAGTGCTTCTGCCGGACTACTATGAGGGAGTACACTGCAATTCCGATGACGATCGATGGTACGCCGTTCAAAACATCGGCCGTGAAACGTATCAAGTCACCAAAGCGGTTGCGCCCATATTCAGCCAGATAAATGCCCGAACCGATGCCCAGAGGCAGCCCTATCACGCTGGCGACTGCCAGGATCAGCCCCGTGCCGACGATCGCATTTGCCATGCCTCCGCCCAGCTCACCGGGAGGTTTCGGGGTCCGGGTAAGGAAAGTCATGTTGACCGAGCCAATTCCTTTAATCACCAAGTACACAAAGATCGCGAGCAAAGGAATGAGCACGAGAACGGCGGCTAGGACAGCAAACGTGGTCGCTCCGTGATTTGCGAGGCGACGCCAAAGACTGACTTCCTGCGACGCGTGGGGTGACATGGAATCAGGCACGTACCCTCGCAGTTCCGCCAGTGATGCTCCAGACCAGCAGTCTGGCTAGTGCATTGACAATAAGGGTCACAATAAACAAGGCCAGTCCAATCTCCACGAGAGCGCTGAGATATAGATCGCCGGTGGCCTCGGTGAATTCGTTGGCAATCACGCTGGCCATCGTATAGCCGGGCGCAAACAGCGACTTGGCAACCTCGGGACGGTTGCCGATCACCATGGTGACGGCCATGGTTTCGCCCAGCGCGCGCCCCAGTCCCAGGATGATGCCACCCACGATACCGATTCGCGCATTCCGCAGCACGCCCATGCGGATCATCTCCCAGCGCGTGGCGCCGAGGGCCAACACTGCTTCACGCTGGTTCTGAGGAACGGCCGTCATCACCTCGCGGGTGATGGATGCAATGACCGGCACGACCATAATCGCCAGGATGATGCCCGCCGCCAGCATACCCAGACCATACATTGGTCCCGTGAAGAGTCCTGTCCATCCCAGGGTTTTTGCCAGAAAGGGCTCGACGTATTCGCGCAGCAGCGGGGCCAGCACGAAGATGCCCCACAGTCCATAAATGACACTGGGAATGGCGGCCAGCAATTCCACCAGGAAAGAGATTATGGCGCGCAGGCGCTGCGGGCACATCTCAGTGACGAATACAGCTACACCGATGGACGCCGGCACCGCCAGCAGCAAGGCCAGGAAAGACGAAACCAGCGTGCCGTAGATGAACGGTACCGCCCCGAAGCTGCCTTCTACCGGGTCCCAGTCGTGTCCATAGAAGAATGCAATACCGAATTGGTGAAGCGACAAGCGCGACTTGTCGATCAACTCCCATGCCACCAACACGACAATCGCAAAGACGGAAATTGCGGTAAGAAGAATAATCACGCCAAACGCGGCGTCAGGAATGCGGCTGGCGCGGGGATGGCTGGTGCGAATCTTGTGCAGCACGGTCGAGGCTGCTGACTTCCGCTCCCTGCTCACCTGCGCCATAGATGGGATGGCGGTCGCGGGCCTTGGCAACTGTCCAGGCGGTTCAGGCGGTTCGGTCGGGTTCATTCGGCTGAGGCTATCAGACATGTGTTACACGAGCATTACAGGGCTACGCTTGTGGGCACGCCAACTCCGAAGGGGAGTTGGCCCATTCACACCACGTAGCAGATCAAACGCTCAAGGCTTGACCTGTTTGGTGATTGCCGCCTTCTCCATCTCGACTACCTCTTTGGGCAGCGGAGCATAGGAGAGCGCCTCGGTCATGGTCTGGCCCTTGTCAAGCATCCAGAAGAGAAACCCCTTAAGGATCTTTCCTTTGTTGGCATCCGTCGGATTGGTGGGAACTAGCAACCAGGTGAAGCTGGAGACTGGGTAGGCAGTCTTTGCAGGAGAATTGGTGATCGAGACGCGGAAGTCGGCTGGCATCTTCACCCCTGCCGCGGCAGCCGTGATGCTTGCCAGGTCGGCTTTGATGAACTGACCGGACGAGTTCTTCACAACGCCGTACAGAATCTTGTTTTGCACCGCATAAATCAGTTCGATATAGCCGATGGAACCCGGCAACTGGCGGATGCTCCCGGCCACACCTTCGTTGCCCTTGCCGCCTAGGCCTACCGGCCACTTCACGGAAGTGCCTTTGCCCACACTCGATTGCCATTCCGGACTTATTTTCGAAAGATAGTCGGTCCACACGTAGGTCGTGCCGCTGCCATCGGAGCGATGCACAACGGTGAGGTTCTGATCAGGAAAATTGATCCCGGGGTTCAACGAAGTGATCGCCTTGTCATTCCACTTGGTGATCTTGCCGAGGAAAATTCCGGCTAGAACTTCAGGTGTGAATTTCAATTCCGCGCTTACGCCTTGGATATTATAGGCTGGCACATCAGCGCCGAGAACCGTCGCAACGTGTAGCAGCTTAACCTTGGATTCGGCTATCTGCTGGTCGGTCATGGGACCGTCACTGGCGCCGAAGTCCACCGTACCATTCATCACCTGGCGAATGCCACCGCCGCTTCCGATGGACTGATAGTTAATCTCAATGTTTGGATAGAGGTTGTGATATTCGTTAAACCATTTGGCATACATGGGGTACGGGAAAGTAGCGCCAGCCCCATTAAGCTTCGTCTGCGCAAGCGCGCAGCTGGCAAGCACAGCGATGCAGAAGAGCACCCTGAGAGAGCGAATCACGTAGTTTCCTCCTGAGATTGGCCACAGATAAATTCCTCACTGGTTTTACCTCCGGATTGTTACAGTTCCATTACATACGAATGAATTTCGCATGAACCTAAGGGTAATGGGTATGAGAGATCGGCATGTGCCGGACTGCTAGTGTCATGTAACTGAAGTTCTATTAACAAATCGGGAGCCGGTTCGTCTAAGATGTGGAGGCGATCTGAGATGCGAACCGGGCGTCCCATGGTGGAGTTGGTGGTGAGTGCGGAAGAACGAGCCACGCTGGAACGATGGGTGCGGCGGCGCAGCTCGGCGCAGGCTCTGGCGCTGCGGGCCGGCATCGTGCTGGACTGCGCCAGCGGCCTGAGTAACACGGTGGTGGCGCGACGGCGGCGCGTCAGCAAGCAAATGGTGGGCAAATGGCGCAGCCGGTTTGTGCGTCATCGGGTCGCCGGGTTGCTCGATGAGCCGCGCTGCGGCGCACCGCGCACCGTCGAGGACGCACACGTGGAAGCGGTCGTCGTCCGCACGCTGGAATCGCTGCCACGAGACGCCACCCATTGGTCGACGCGCTCGATGGCCGAGGCGAGCGGACTCAGCCACATGACAATTCAGCGCATCTGGAAGGCGTTCGGGCTGGAACCGCATCGCAGCGAAACCTTCAAGCTGTCCACCGATCCGCAGTTTGTCGAGAAGGTGCGGGACATCGTGGGCTTGTATCTGGCCCCGCCGGAGCGGGCGCTGGTGCTGTGTCTGGACGAGAAGACGCAAATTCAAGCCCTGGACCGAAGCCAACCGGTGTTGCCCATGCGTCCCGGGCAAGCGGAGCGACGCAGCCACGACTATCTGCGGCATGGCACGACTACGCTGTTCGCGGCCTTGGACGCCAAGACCGGAAAAGTGTTGGGCGGGTTGCATCGCCGCCATCGCTCGGTTGAGTTCCGTAAGTTTTTGGACCGCATCGAAGCGGCAGTGCCCGCTGGACTGGACGTGCATTTGATTCTGGACAATTACGGCACGCACAAGACAGCACTGATCCGGCAGTGGCTGGCGAAACGTCCGCACTATCACGTGCACTTCACCCCCACCGGGGCATCGTGGATCAACCTGGTCGAACGCTTTTTCGCGCTGCTGACGGAGAAGCAGATCCGGCGCGGCATTCATCGCAGCACGCGCGAACTGGAACAAGCGATCCGGCATTATCTGGACACCTACAACCAGACGGCGAAACCTTTCGTTTGGACGAAAACTGCTGACCAAATCCTCGCCAGTGTGGCCCGATTTTGTCAGCTAACTTCAGTTACAGGACACTAGCGCCGTTTGGACCAACTCCCATCAATCGTAGCGCCGGCGTTCCATCGCGCTCAACACTTCGGCAATGAGGATCTGTTCCCACGTTCTCAACCATGCCACGATGCCGGTCTCGCGTTGCCGAGGCACGGAAGCGGGCTGCGCCGCGCCACGTTCAATTTGCGGTGCTTTGGCGGTAGCGTGGGACATTGTGTTCTCCACTAATAGCCTAGGTTGTTAGGTGCACAGGAAAGCTACGGTGCGATGAATTTCGGATGAAATTCATGCCGAAATCTCTGCTGGCGAGCTAGTTCGTGCTTTTCTGACGCCTCTTCAAATCTTCGATGAACATCTGCTCCATCGGCTTGTCGTAGGCGCGCAATACATGGCGGACGCTGTGTCCGCTTACCAAGTGGCAAACTTCCTCCGCAAGGTTCTTGGCGTGGTCGCCGGCACGTTCCAGTGACTGCGTCATGAAGAGCACGTGGAAACTCTCCTGGCGGGGAGCGCCATCGTGGTTTTCAATGTGTCGCAGGAAAATGAGGTTGCGCAGGCGATCAAGCTCAGCGTCGGAACGCAGCACTGCCACTGCCCGATTGAGATCGCGCTGGCTGAAAGCATCGTGCACATCGGCGAGCATTTTTTCCAGACGCGAAGCCATTAAGGTAAGCTCGCGGATGTCCTGCAACTCGATGCGGCTACCCACAGCAGCGGCGCGATTACTGCAATTCAGCAGGAGATCGCCGATACGCTCCAGGTCAATAATGAACTTAAGGCACGCCAGCAGTTCGCGGGCATGTTCTTCGTCCACCTTGGTAATGATTGATGTCACGCCCTGATCGATGAGGCGATCGAGGGTGTCGAGTTCTTTCTCGCGCTCGCGGACTCCATCTGACAGAGAAGGTACCCCGGTGGCAATTCCCTCAGCCACAATTCCGGCGGCAATGCGAGCCACACGGCAGGCCTGGAGAGTCTGTTCTCGCAGCTCTGTGCAAATCGTATCCGGGCTGGGCGGAACAAATTCGGCTGAACTCATAACGGATTCTCGAACTACCGCCCTGATCGACACCCCCGAGCCGGTCCCGAGCGCCTGGGGCCATTTGCGCTGAATGTGCGAGCGATGCAGTTGAGAATAAATAGCGATTGTGAATTCTTGATGAAATCCCCATGAAGTTCGCTTGAATTCACAGGAGGGCGTATTCCAATTGCATATGGCGGTACCGCTAGGCGTTGACCGGAGCAGGCTGGCGGGGCAGGGTGAAGTAGAAGGTGGAGCCGTGATTCAGTCGAGCTTTCCACGCGAATTGTTCCGGAGTGGGCGCGCACAACATGTTTGGCGATGGCCAGCCCCAGGCCCGTGCCTCCCGACTCGCGCGAACGCGCTTTGTCCACACGGTAGAAACGCTCAAACAGGCGCGGCAGATGCTCGCTGGAGATGCCTGAACCAAAATCGCGAACATAAAATTGAACGCCGTCTTCGGTGTCGCATGCGCCCACCAGGATCTTCCCGCCCGCATCGCCATATTTCAAAGCATTGTCGATCAAGTTGGAAAACACCTGGTGAATGGCATCGCGGTCAACCGAGACGGTGGACGTTGCCGTGTTCATCAACGACAGCTCGATACCGCGGCTGGCAGCGAGATCCTGAAAGGTCTGCAGCGCATCTTCAAGCAATTCGCGCGGCGTGGCCGCTTGGAAATTGAAGTTCTGCTCGCCTGACTCGACCCGTGCGAGGACCAGCAGGTCTTCGGTGAGCCTGGCCATGCGCATGGCGTTCTTGCGGATAATGTCCACAAATTCACGTCCGCTTTCGCGCAGATCAGGACTGTCGAGCAGAGTCTCGGAATAGCCCTGGATGGAAGTCAGCGGAGTACGTAACTCGTGCGAGACGTTGGCAATGAAGTCGCGCCGCGTTTTCTCCACCCTCTCGATATCCGTCTGATCATGCAGCACTGCAACGGCACCGCCTCCAGGCATGGGCGCAGCGGTAACGTCGAAGATACGTCCTGAGAAAATCTTGGCAGCGTTGGCCACGGTTACGTCACGCTTGTCCAGCGTATTCTGCACCGCCATCAGGATTTCCGGATCGCGCAACGACTGCACCAGAGGCGCTCCCAACCGCACTCCGCTCGGCAGTAGTCGTTCCATGCGCTGGTTGGCCCACAGCACGCGTCCATCCTGGGCCACCGCAATTACGGCTTCCTGCATGGAGTTCAGCAAGGCCTCCAGCGTCTGACGGCTGTTCTCCAGAGCGCGAAATCCGTCCTCCAACTTGCGCGCAGTCTTGTCGAGCGCGGAGGCGACATGCGCAATTTCGTCGGTCGACTCCTCTTGAATGCGTGCCGAGAGGTCGCCCGGCCGCGACCCGCTCGGCAAAGTCGGTGATTCGAACCAGCCTGCGGCTGATGGAGTATGTCGCGACAATCGCAAGCAACATGGCGATAAGCGCCGCGACAAGTCCCGCCTCCAGCAGATCGCGGCCAATGCGGCGATTGGCCTCCTGAATCGCTGACAGCGGATAGGCCAGTCGCACCGCTCCGCCAGGAACTGGCGCCGCCACATAAAGCAATTCCACTCCGATGGTGTGGCTCAAGCGCGTGGAGCTTCCCATCTGGCCATGCAAGGCAGCGATGAACTCCGGGCGCGTGGCATGGTTTTCCATCTCGGCGGGATTAGCTTCGGAGTCGGCCAGCACCTTGCCGGAGGAGTCGATGACGGTCACGCGCGCGTCCGCTGCCGCTGCGGCCTGCCGGGTAGTTTGGTTCAACGCCGCCGGAGGAGCCTCTTCGACGCGGGAAGCAACCATCAGGGTCTTTTGGCGCAGGGAGGTCTCAATCTCACCGCGCAGCATTCCTACCCACGCATGACGTACGAGTACAGCCATGGTAAGGGTGCAAGCGACGATGACCAACAGCGCCGCGAGATATAACTTCAGGAAGATCCTGCTCTTCACGAATGGCTCGTCACGATTTCGGAATTTCGAAGCGGTAGCCCGCTCCGCGAACCGTCCTCAGATAACGGGGCTCGTCGGGATTCTCTTCTATTTTCTCGCGAATACGGCGTACATACACGTCTACCGAGCGCGGGGTCACGTAGTGGGTATCGCGCCACACTGCGTCGAGCAACTGGTCGCGGGTGAAAACTCGTCCGGGATGGCGGGCGAGATATTCGAGCAACCGGAACTCGGTCGCCGTAGTCTGCGTCAGCTGGCCGCGGACCGTCAAGGTCATTCCGCCGCTGTCAATTTCGATGTCGCCGGCCTTGACGATCGCAGGCGCCAGCGGACGTTCGAATCGCCGCAGCACGGCCCGCACCCGCGCCACCAGTTCGCGCGGGCTGAAAGGCTTGGGAATGTAATCGTCGGCGCCCAGTTCCAGCCCCATAACGCGGTCCGCCTCGCTGGTTTTGGCGGTCAGAAAGATCACCGGGATCATGGCCAGCGAGGAAGTCTGACGAATGCGGCGGCAAAGCTCCAGTCCGTCGCCTCCGGGAACCATGATGTCTAGCAGGAAGAGCGCCGGGACTTGTTTCTCCGCTTCGGCAATCACCCCGGCGGTGGCGGCAAAGGTGCGGACACCGTATCCGGCGGCTTCCAGATGATGGCTCACCAAACGAGAAATGTCCGTGTCATCTTCCACGGCAAAGATGGTTTGCTTCACGGCTGTATTGTAGCCGACGGTAGGCGATGGACTGTCATGTGTAGGAATCACAAAATACAGTACACACACCTCTGTTACAGGATGATGAAACCGGGCAGTAAATTCCTGGCAGTATCCGGATTGGCAAGGACGACAGCGCGAAAATGCGCCGCTCGGCGAGCCATTTTTCGATTGTCCCAATCCGCATCCTCAGTGCGCCAGATAGGTGGGCCACGCCCGGGTCAGATAATCGGTCATGGTGAGCGAAAGCAAAAGAAACAGGAAGAACATGGCGGCGACGACCGTCACCATGGTCAACTTGGTACTGTAACGCAGATGCATGAAGAACAGGACCACCAGAGTGCCCTTGATAGTCGCGATCACCAGCGCCACCACGATATTGAAAACGCCCAATTCGACCGTCGCCGCGAACACCGTCAGGCCGGTAAAGACCATCAAAGTGGCCCAAATCGCCACGTAAAGCCTCACCGGCACAACGTGGGACATGGGATCGAAATGTTCTTCCTGTCGTCTTCCATATGGTTCATCATTAGCCGCCGTGTTTCTTGCTGATCAAATAGAGCAACGGGAATAAGTAAATCCACACCAAATCAACAAAGTGCCAGTACAGGCCGACGTTTTCCACCGGAGTGAAGTACGAAGGACTGTAAGCGCCGCATCAGGCCCGCAATCACGATCCAGCACCAGACCCGACGCCGATCATCATGTGCAAGGCGTGCAGTCCAGTCATCGCCCAGTACAGGGAGAAATAAATCTCGGTATGCTGCGGATCGGTCGCTGGATGTGCCGGGTCGCCGGTCTCGAAATGGTAGTTTGGCCCGGGAAATTCGTGATTCACCCAGTGCTCGTGATATTCCACCCCCTTGATGCCGAGAAAGCCGAAGCCGAACAAGATGGTGATCAGCAGCAGGACCACCATAAGCTTGGGTCTTGCCCATCTGGGCAGCGCGAACCCCAAGCGCCATGGTGAGCGAGCTGCAAATGAGCACCGCGGTGTTGGTCGCGCCCAGCCAGATATTCATCTTCTGGCTACCTTCGACGAAGGCCTGATAGTACGAGGCGCGGTACACCAGATACGCGCAGAACAGCCCGCCGAAAAACATGATTTCGGTCAGCAGGAACATCCACATGCCGAAGGTGGAGGTTTCCTGCTGCTGCTCCATGTCAGCAAAGTGATGTTGCAGCGCGCGTTCAGCGACTTGGATATCGCCATATCGCTAGTGGCCAACGGTGACCTCCTCCTGCGGCTGATGTTCGTAGTCGTAAGCCTCCCAAGTCACAATTGGGGTCTCGTCGAAGTTGTGGGTCGGCGGCGGCGAGGGCGTCATCCACTCCAGTCCCACTGCGTTCCACGGATTGGGCCCAGCGTCCTCTCCGTAGCGCAGCGACCAGAGGAAATAGATCATGGGCAAGACATAGCCTACGGCCAGGATTGAGGCGCCCGCCGTGGAGAGCACGTTCAGCACCTGAAATTCCGGCGGATAAGCATGGTAGCGGCGAGGCGCACCCATGTAGCCGAGAATGAACTAGCGGGAAAAAGGTGGTATTGAAGCCGACAAAAACCAGCAGCGCCGACAGCTTGGCCCAGGCCTCGGGATACATTTTGCCGGTCATCTTGGGCCACCAGAAGTGCAGCCCTGCCATGTAGGCCATCACCATGCCACCCACCATCACATAATGGAAGTGCGCGACGACAAAGTAGGTGTCGTGGACGTGCACGTCGACGCCCAGCGAAGCCAGGAAAATGCCGGTCAGCCCGCCCATCGGTAAACAATCCGATGAACCCGAAGGCGTAGAGCATCGGCGTGTTGTAGCTGATCGATCCCTTGTACATGGTCGCGGTCCAGTTAAAGACCTTGACCGCCGAGGGGATGGCGACCAGGTAGCTCAAAAGCGAAAACACCAGAGCGGCGTAAACCGAGATTCCGGCGACGAACATATGGTGCGCCCACACCAGGAAGCCCAGCACCGCAATCGCAATCGAGGCCAGGGCGACGAACTCATAACCGAAGACGCGCTTGCGCGAGAAGCAGGTGACGATCTCGCTGATGACGCCCATGCCGGGAAGAATCATGATGTATACGGCGGGGTGCGAATAGAACCAGAACAAGTGCTGAAACAGAAGTGGATCGCCACCCAGTTGCGGATTGAATACGCCGATGTTGAAGGCGCGCTCCAGCGCGACCAGCAGCAGAGTGATGGCGATGACTGGCGTACCCAGCACCATGATGATGGCGGCCGCGTAATTCGACCAGCAGAACAGCGGCAGGCGGCGCCAGGTCATGCCGGGCGCACGCATGCGATGGATGGTGACGATAAAGTTCAGCCCGGTCAGGATGGAGGAAAATCCCGCGATGAAAATGCCGATCGCCGCTCCAATCACGTGGGTGTTGGAGTAGGTGGTACTGAATGGCGTGTAAAACGTCCAACCGGTATCCACGCCACCGGTCACCATGGCGAACAGCGCCGTGATGGCGCCCGCCATGTAGAGGTACCAGCTCAACAGGTTCACTCGCGGGAACGCCAGATCTTTGGCGCCGACCATCAGCGGAATCACGAAATTGCCAATCACCGCCGGCACCGACGGGATCAGGAAGAAGAAAACCATGATGATCCCGTGCATGGTAAACAGCTTGTTATAGGTGTCGGACGATACCAGGTCACCAGCCGGTGTCAGCAACTCCAGGCGGATCATCATGGCGAAGAATCCGCCAAGCCAGAACATAGCGGTGATCGAGATGAGATACAGGATCGCGATCCGCTTGTGATCGGTGGTCAGCAGCCACGACTTGATGCCGTAGTTCGAATTCAGGTAGTTCTCGCGCTCGACAGTCTGTACAGCGGTTGCCATGTCACACCTTTAGGGTCTGATGCCTCATTGCACGTTCGATGTTACGGGAGCCGGCGTGCTATTGCTCGCCGTTCCCTGCTGTTGCGTTTGCGCCAGCGACTTGATGTAGGCCACCAAGCGCCATCAAGTTCTCTTCCGAAACCTGTCCCTGGAAAGTGGGCATGATGGGCTTGAAACCCGAAACAATCTTGGCGCCGGGATTAAGAATGGATTCGCGAATGTAGTTCTCGTCGGCGATTACCGTGCGTCCGTCGTCCAGCAGCACCTGCTTACCGAACACACCAGCCAGGTTCGGACCGCGCCCTTGGGTATCGGAGCGGTGGCAGGTCGCGCATCCCAGCTGCTGGAAGAGCTGCTGCCCGTTGGACGCCAGCGAACCCGAGGAAGCGCCGCCGCTCATCCACGCCTGGTATTCGGCAGGCTCCATCACGATCACCTGGCCGATCATGGCAGAGTGGTTGGTGCCGCAATATTGCGAGCAGAACAAGTGATACGTTCCCACCTTCGTGGGACGGAACCAGGTCGTGGTAAACCGTCCGGGCAGCACGTCAGCCTTGATGCGAAACGCCGGCACAAAGAAGCTGTGGATCACGTCCTGCGAACTCATCACCATCTTGACGTCGCGGCCCACCGGCACATGAAGCTGATTAATGTCGCGCTGTCCGTCTTCATATTCGAACTTCCACATCCACTGCTTGGCTACGACGTAAACCTCCATCGCTCCCTTCGGCGGACGGGCCTCCTGGAAATAGATCAGAGAACCCCAGGCGAAGAAGATCATGCAGATTCCCAGAGGAATCAACGTCCATGCCAGTTCCAGCGGCAGCGAACCTTCAATCTGCACCGCATGGGGATGGACCGACCGGCGATACTTGACGCGAAGAAGAAGATCACTGCAAAAATCAGCAGCGTAAAAAAAGCTGATACCGCGATCAGCAGGAAATAAAGTCCGTCCACCTGCCACGCCAGTGCCGAGGCACGCTCGGGAAAGAGTGGGAAGTTCTTCCACATATCTATCGGGCCCGTCCTGTTCCGTTCTTGCCGCCGTGAGCCTCACGCCTGAACATCACGATGAGAAAGCCCCCCAGAATCAGCATGGTTGCCGCCCCAGCCAGCCGCATAATGTTGGTGACCACCGCGCCGTATCGCCCGGTCTTGGGATCGTAGTGATAGCAATACAGCGTCACCTGGTCGACCAGGGTGCCAATCTTGTCGCGCGAAGCCTCAATCAAACCGAGGCGAATGTCTTTTGGAGAGAATTCAACTCCGTAGTAGTACTGAGCGATCTTGCCGGTCGGAGTCACGATCATGATCCCGGCGGCGTGAATGAACTGTCCGGTACTCGGGTCACGACGGTAGTGGAAGCCAACTGCATCCGCCAGTTGTTTGATCTCCGCCTGCTGGCCCGTCAGGAAATGCCAGCCATCACCATTGGTCTTGTGCTCCAGATGCTCATTCATGCGGGCGATGTAGACCTGTTTTTTCTCAGCAGCATCTTTGGGAGTTTCATCCGGATTGAAGCTGACCGACACCACTTCGTATTCGTTACCTGGCGTGAATCGCAACACGCCGAGCGCGCTCGCCTCGCCCGCTAATTCCTCGCCACACAACATCGGGCAGGTGTAGTACACCAGGTTCAGAAGAACGGGCCGCCCTGACTTGAAGTAGTCGCCGAGCTGCACCGTCTTTCCCGTCTCATCTTTGAACTGCAGATCCAGCGGTACCTGCTGGTCGAGCCGCTGCTCGATGCCCACGTTCGACAGGTCCGATGGAGCTGACCTGGGAAGCCGCACTCGAGCTCTTCTCCCGAAAAGACGAGGGCGGCTGGGCAACGGCGAAAGCGCCTGCTGCCATCATGACTGCCAATCCTTTCGTGATTTCCCACCAAAAACGTTTCACTGCTTTAAATCCCATTCCTGCGCACGGCGCATGTTACGAGACGGCCGTTAGCAATTAGCAATTAGCAATTAGTACGAACAGCATGAACTGGTTCTGCACAAATGTCGTATGCATAAGTTCATGTACTCTTTCCGGTATCTTCCCGCACAATTTCACGGCTGATTCGCCCTCGGTTTTCTGGTTCTTCATGCCGGACGCGTCCGGCGTAAGCGGCTTGACTTGAACGTCTAACATCTTCGGATTGCCGGCTTCGGTTTGAGTGTTGATATCCGGCGGCGGCGCATTCGGACGCACCGGCAGCCCACGCTGCTCGATCAGTTTCATGGCTTGCGAAATGGGGATGTGAACCGCCCCGGTCGAGTCCATGAATGGCTGCTGCGGATCGAGGGTGTGCTGCTCCGAAGTCAAAAACTTTTCCATGTCAACCGCATCGCCCGTTTGCAGGCGCGGCTCTGGGAAAATCGAGATGTCCACCGCCGGATTGTTCTGCAGCACAGAGCGCGCATTTGGTGCGGGCGGAAGCGTTCGCGCGTTGCCATCGGGCTGGCCTGGGATGGGGCAAACAACACCTCACTCTTCGCCATGAAACGGAACATTCCCCACAGCACCAGCTCGATAAAAATGCCGGCCATCAGGAGTCCGAAGAGGAACAGCACGATGCCGCGCGCGCTCAGGTCCGCGCGTTCGTAATCGACCTCGGGATTCCGCAAAGGATCGTACTTAGGGTTCTCAGTGGCCATGGGACCTCTGGTGCAACAGGGTTGGTATCTGTGGCTCGTAGACGGGCAACAGGGTTCGCTGCCTCAGGTTGTAGAAGAAGTACGTCAGCCACAGTCCGCCCACCCCGATGGGCGCGACGATGTACCAAATGCTGAGGTAGAAGTGTCCTTGCTCGTGAGCGAAGTTCGGTACCACATACCAGTAGATGTCGACCACCCGCATGAACATGAGGAAGATGGCGAGCCCAATCAAGCGGCTGCCGGCGCGTTTGCGCTCGCGCGATAGTAGCAGCGCAAAGGGCAATGCAAAGTGAAAGAGAATGATGATGAGCGCGACCACTCCCCAACCGCCGCGGATGCGATGCAGATACCAACCGATCTCCTCCGGCAGATTGCCCGCCCAGATGATGAGCCACTGCGAGAATGAGAAGTAGGCAAATAACATCACGAACGCCAGCATCAATTTGCCGATGTCGTGGAACTGCATTGGCTTGATGATTTCGCGATACGGGCTATAGTGCGTAAAGACAGTCAGCATAACGACGCCAAACGCTAGCGCTGACAAACCTTGTCCCGCGATGAAAATGAGCCCGTAGATGGTCGAGCCCCAGTGAGGATCGAGCGACATCACCCAGTCCACTACGCGAGAAAGAGACCGTCAAGGAGTACAGAACCAATCCCAAGCCGCTTATCCCCTGGAAGCGCGGCCACGCGCCCGTCACCAGGGGATAGTCCTGCTTGTCGCCACGCCGGATGAGGGTAACGGCAAGTCCTCCCCAAATCGCGAAGTAGATAATCCACCGAGCAATCCAGCCCCCGATGCCCGATGTGTGCAAGTACCAACTATTGCGCGCGGTGAGCGCCGGATCGGTCATCCACGCGTAGAGGTGGTGCCGGCCGAACAGGATGGGCAGAAATAACAGGAACATCAGCGGAAGGCACTTGCTGGCGGCTTCGAATACGCGGCGCAGCACGAGCCCCCATAGTCCGCCAGAAAGGTATTGCACCATCAGCAAAGCCAGGCAACCGAGGCTGAGTCCCAGCCAGAAAATATAGGCGATCAAGTAGCCACGCAGGAACTGGTCCAGCGAGGTTACTGCGCCGATCACGCACAAGATGGCGCCCACCACGCCAACCATCAGCCAGCGCTTCTGCCACTGCGACGCCGGGGCGGGGACCGCGTAATCGATCTGTCCTACTTGTGGAATCTCTCTGCTCATGGTTTTGCTTCGCCTCCATTGGCCGTAGCCGGAGAGGGCGTCGGAGGAGGGGACGCGGCGGCGGTCGCTCCCTGCGTGTCATAGGGAGGCGAAACGATAGCACCTGGTGGCGGCTGTTTGGCAATCTGCTGGCCCGCGGGAACATCGGCCTCGGTGGCGTGCTGGCTCAACTGCAAGGCTCGAATATAGGCGGCAATCGCCCAGCGGTCTTCCGGTGGAACCTGTTCCGCATAGTCGGCCATGGCGCCATAGCCGTTGGTCATCACGTCGAAGAAATAGCCAATCGGCGCCCTCCGCAGACGTTCGGTGTTGTAAGAAGGTGGGTGCTTAAAACCGCGCTGCACGACCATGCCATTGCCGTCGCCCAGTTCCGAGTGGCATGGCGAACAGTAGATATTGAAGCGCTGTTGTCCCCGTGCCATCACCTCGGGCGTCACCGGAAAGGGCATGTAATCACCATCGTTGTTGCCTATCTTGCCGGTGTAGAGGTATGTGTCGGCCTCCAGATGCCCACGCGCCACCGTTCCCTCGACAATGGGCCGCGCCGAACGTTTATCGGCATAAAAATCGTTTTCGCGCAACGGGCGATAATACGGCTGGTTCTGCATGTCTTCGCGACACCCTGCAAACAGGAGCAATGCCGATGCGAGCAGGATGTAAACCACCGCTTTGTGGGCCGAATATCCGCTGTTACTGAAGTGCTGGATCGACCTCGATGCCCGGCTGCCGAATTTCCCTAACCAATTAATGGGGCACCTCCGAAATCGACAGCGGCTTCAGACTCTCCATGAAGCGCATCGTGTCCACCAGATCGAACTTGGGATCGGCGGCTTCCACACACAGGAAAAACTTGTCGCGAGTGACGGCGGAAAAGCCATCAATATTGAACAGCGGATGATATGGCGTGGGCAGGCCGTTCAAGGCAAACATCCCAAACATACCGGAAAGGCCGGCGAACAGGATGGTCAATTCGAAGGTCGGAACAATAAACGCCGGCCAGGAGTCCCACGGTCTTCCCCCGATGTTGAGCGGATAGGAAATCACATTGATCCAGTACTGCAAGGCAAACCCCGAAAGCCCACCCAGCAATCCTCCCAGCAACACGACGAGCGGCACGCGGGTCTTGTGGAATCCCAGTGCTTCGCTGGCTTCGTCGATGGGAAACGGACTGTAGGCATCCATCTTGCGATAACCGGCGGCATAGGCCGCTTCGGTCGCATGCACCAGTTCTGTGGACGAATCGAACTCCGCGAGAATGCCGTAGATTGCCGGTGAGAGCTTGGCGTGGTTCACTTGGCCTTCACCTCCGATTCCGGCAGCAGGGCACGCATTTCGAAGATCGAAATGGATGGCATGATACGAATGAAGATATAGATCGCCGTGGCAAAGAAGCCGATGGTTCCGGCCAGGACGGCAAAGTCCCAACGCGTCGGCACGTAAACGCCCCATGATGAGGGCAGAAAGTCGCGACTGAGGCTGATGACGATGATGACGAAGCGCTCCAGCCACATGCCCACCAGGACATCCAGCGAGATCAGGAAAAGCCACTTGATATTGGCGCGGACCTTTGGTATCCAAAGCAGTTGCGGCAAGGCGAGGTTACACAGAATCAGCAGCCAATAAAGAGGCGCATAAGGACCGAACCAGCGGTTCTGCATCATGAAGCGTTCGTACGTCGAACCGCTGTAGAACGCGATGAAAGCCTCGAAGAAATAACCGTAGGCGACTATCAAGCCGGTAGCCAACATGACCTTGGCCGAGTTCTGCAAATGGCGCATGGTGATGATGGACTCGAAATGGTAGTAATGCCGGATGGGGATCGCCAGCACCAACACCATGGCAAAACCCGAATAGATTGCGCCCGCCACAAAGTAGGGCGGGAAGATGGTGGTGTGCCAGCCGGGAAGAATGGCGATGGCGAAATCGAAGCTGACCACGGTGTGCACCGAGAGCACCAGAGGAGTCGCAATACCGGCCAGCAGAATATATAGCGCCTCGTAACGCTTCCAATGTCGGGCCGAACCACGCCAGCCTAAGCCCAGAATTCCGTAAATCTTTTTGGTGAGGGGATGACGGGCCTTTTCGCGCATGGTGGCAAAGTCCGGAACCAGACCCACATACCAGAAAACCAACGAAATGGTGAAATAGGTCGAAACCGCGAAGACATCCCACACCAGCGGGCTGCGAAATTGCGGCCACACACCCATGCTGCTGGGATAGGGGAACATCCAATAAAACAGCCAGGGACGGCCCATGTGCAACAGCGGGAACATGCCGGCACAAGCCACAGCGAACAGTGTCATGGCTTCAGCGAAGCGGTTGATGGAGTTGCGCCAGGTTTGTTTCAACAACAGCAGAATGGCCGAGATCAGCGTGCCGGCGTGACCGATACCGATCCACCAGACGAAATTGATGATAGCGAAGCCCCAAGCTACGGGGATCATAATGCCCCAGATGCCGACGCCCACCAGAAACAGGTAAGTGACCGCCGCCATCAGGAGCGCGACCAATCCCATGCCGATAGCCAGACCTCCCAACCAGCCTAGGCCGATGGGCCGGGTGAGCACGGCATCGGCAATGGTATCGGTGACCGAACCGAAGGTTTGCCCGGGCAATATTACCGGTGGCTCATCCGGCCACGGTACGTCCTGCAAAATCGTTTTTTCCTCTGGTCCCTGTTGCATCGCTAGCTGGACTCCGACTGCTCAAGTTCGGGGTTCGGGTTCTGCACCACCGCCATGTAGGAGGTGCGAGGACGCGTGTTCAGGTCTTCCAGCAGGTTGTAATTACGCTGCTGGGCTTTGATCTTCGACACCCGGCTGTTGGGGTCGTTCAAATTGCCAAACACAATGGCGCCCGCCGGACAAGCCTGCTGGCAAGCTGTGATTACTTCGCCATCGCGGACCTTGCGGTTTTCTTTCTCCGCCGTAATGCGACCGTGGCTGATACGCTGCACGCAGTACGTGCACTTCTCCATGACACCGCGGCTGCGCACGCTGACTTCGGGATTGCGCATCATCTTGAACTGCGGAGTTTCAAAGTCCTGGAAAAGCAGGAAGTTGAAGCGGCGCACCTTGTACGGACAGTTGTTGGAGCAATACCGGGTGCCGACGCAGCGGTTGTAAATCATGTCGTTCAGGCCTTCGGTGCTATGCACCGTGGCGCCGACTGGGCAAACCACTTCGCAAGGAGCGTTCTCGCACTGCTGGCAGGGAACCGGCTGGTAGTAAACCGCCGGATTCTCGGTGCCACCCTCGTAGTACACATCCACGCGCAACCATTGCATTTGCCGGCCGCGCATTGTTTCAAGCTTGCCCACGACCGGAATATTGTTCTCCGCCTGGCAAGCCACGATGCAGGTCTTGCAGCCAATGCACGAGTTCATGTCGATGGTCATGCCCCACTTCAACTCCGTGTACTGGTAGTTGTAGTAGAGCGTCATCTCCGGCCCTGGCGATTCGATTCCCTCGTGCGCGAAGTCGGGATTCTTGATGAAATCCTGCAGGGTCGCTTTGCGAATGATGTGACGGTTGCTGAGCGGCTCAGTGCCTTTGGGAAGATCGGAATAGTCGATGTACTGGAAGCCTTGCGGATGAGCGAACTTGTAGCCTCCACCGACTTTGCTGATCTTGGCCGTCGCCACCCATGCCGCATCACTGGTGCGCACCTGATAGAAGTCGAATCCAACGTCGCTGCCGACGCGACCTGCCTTGGTGCGTCCGTACCCCAGAAAAACGGTGATGCAATCGTCGGGATGTCCGGGCTGCGGCCAGATCGGACCTTTCTGCTTACGTCCATTGACGTCGATCTCAATGATGTCGCCGGTGACAAGGCCTTGTTTCGTGGCCGTATTGGGGCTCATCAAAACGGCATTGTCCCAGCAAAGATTGGTGATCGGCTTCGGAGTCTCCTGAAGCCAGCCATTGTTGGCCTTGCTCCCGTCGTAGATCAGTGGGTCGCGACGGAAGATAACCTCCATCGCTTCACCGTTGCCGCCGTTGTTGGTCGCTGGGATATTGCCGCCTTTGGCGGAGACGGTCTTGGCCGGCAGTACGGTGTTGGCTATATAACCATCGTTCAGCGCCTTGCGCCACTGGGTCTCGAAGTCGCCGCCCTGAATCTTGCCCTGCCAGTATTTGCGAACGATGTCATAGCCCGCAGCCTCTGAGGAACCAACCAGGGAAAAGATGAATTCATATTCGCTCTTGCCGTTGTAAAGCGGGGCGATAAGCGGCTGCACGATGCTATAAGTCCCGTCGAAGGCCCGGGCGTCTCCCCACTCTTCTAGATAATGAGTTGCGTTGATATGCCAGTGAACGTGATCGCTGGTCTCGTCTTTATACAGGCTGTGCTGCACACGCAGCGGAACCTTGTTCATGGCTGCTGCGAACTCAAGATCCGCCGGCGCATCATAGACAGGATTCGTGCCCATGATGATCAGCAGGTCAACCTTGCCGGCATTCATTTCGCCGACCAGTTCTTTCAACGCGGCCGTCTGCTCCTGCGGCTTTGCTTCCACCGGATCGGTGTAGATCACGGTACTGCCGACCGCGCCTAATGCCTGATTCATGGCATGCGCCAGCGCATGCACAGCCGGCGGTTGGTTGTCGCCGGGAATCACCACGGCAGCGCCGCGGTGCGCCTGCAGATCTTTAACCAGCGCGGTGACGAACTTCTGATGCTCGGGCTTGGCCGAAGCGCCGCCGCCGGCGCCGACTCCTGCGGCAATGGCCCGCGCCAACTGCTCCACTTCCGATGCCCGAACCGGCAACCGATGATCGGCTTTGCCGGCGGTATTGGTCGGGGTGCTCTCAACGGCATAGAAGCGCGCCATTTTTTCTTTCAGGTCAGGATTGCGGCGCGCGGCGAAAGACCGTGCGTAATAAAGAAATCCTGGGAAGCCGCTGGAAAGAAAGTCTCCATCGAGGGTGAGAATGACGTCGGCCTTTTCCAGGTTGTAACGCGTTTCCACGTACTGCCCGAAGGCCAGCTTGGCCGCGGCTCGAACGTTGTCACGGTTCAGTGGCTCATACTGTACCCACTTCGATTCCGGATAGGCCGCCTGCACCTGGTCCATCAGCGAGGCCATGGTCGGTGAGCCGATGGTGTGGCTGAGAATCCGCAGCCCGCCTCCCTTCACCGCCCTTTGCGCATTCAGCGATCCCTTGAGTGCGGCGCTAAATCCGCTCCACGTGCTCAGTTGACCCAGGTAGGTGATGGTCTGCGAGCGGTCCGGATCGTACATATCGAGGATGGAAGCTTGCACGAAAACATCGCTCCCCCAGACCTGCCGGATGTTCGGGATTTCCGTCCACCTTTGTCGGACGGCCTTCGTGGCTCTCCACCAACACCGGCGCCGCATACGCGCCAAATGGCATGGCGCTGGCAAAAAAGAGCGGTTTGCCCAGAATGATTTCGGCCGGCTGCCGCACGTAAGGGACAATGGGTTCGAGCGGCTGCTTCACACAAGCAGATAACCCTGCCAAGGCGAGCGAGGCGCTCATCAGCTTCATGAAGTCGCGCCGCGAAGTGCCCTCGGGCAAGACCGATGCTTGCCGCGGGAATTCCCGGTGCAACATCTCATAGAAGCTGTCGGTCTGGGCTAACTCCTCCAGGCAGCGCCAATACTGCGGACCGCTTTTGGCGCGAGCAAGCTTGTCTTGAATCTGGACAAGCTCCAGTTTGCTGGGACAGACTGCCTCAGACTTGTTCGGGCTCCCTTTTTCCATCTTCGTCGTAGGTTCCGGAAAGATCGTTCGTCAAACTACAGCAGTCCTGTTTACGCGATTAGCGGTGACAGGTACTGCAACTGGTAATGCCCTCGATGCTGCGAATGTTGTAACGGTGCTTCAACTCGTTGCCCAGAGCGATCTGGTCGGTGAAGACACTGCCGTCCGCCAGCTTCACGGGATTCTGTGAGCTGGGCTGTTGGTAGCGCATGTTGAATACCTGATCGCGCGGGCGAAGGAACTTCTCCGGAGCCCGATGGCAGTTCAAACACCATTCCATCTGCAGCGAGTTGGCCGCGCGCATCAGCGGCATCTTGTCCACTGGCCCGTGGCAACTGGCGCAGCCAACGCCTTTGTTGACATGAATGCTGTGATCGAAATAAACGAAGTCAGGCAGGTCGTCCACTCTCGTCCATATCAGCGATTGTCCCGTCCGATAGCTTTCGCGCACTGGCTCCAGCATGGGTGCGTTGGTCCAGATCTGCGAGTGACAATTCATGCAGGTCTTGGTGGGAGGAATGCCCGCGAAACTTGATTTCTCGACCGAGGTATGACAGTAGCGGCAATCGATGCCGTCGCCGCCCACGTGGTGCTGATGGCTGAACGGCACTGGCTGCACTTCCGCAACGTCCTGATACGTGGCATAGGGTGAACGCTGCACCTCCAGCGCCGCCCACAGCAACAGCGACACCACTACCACGACCCCGATGATCGACGCCCGTGCAATTGTGTTCGCACTACGATGGAAGACTTGGGCCATTTATGAAGCTTTCCCGTTTTGCGGGTTCGGGAGCCGACTACCCATCGGCGCCCAGGTTAGTGCGGTACTACGAAGTGCGCGCCTCAGCTTGATGTGACGTGCATCACCCAAGCGAGTGATTATAACAAGGTGGGTTCACTATTATGCAAGTGGCAGGCGAGAGTCGTCGAAGAATTTTTCTTGTAGCGCAAATTCATGAAAGCGTTTGCGAACAGTAGAACCGTTTGGACCCGCATAAACGCTGGGCCGCGCGCCCTCGCGATCTCACTCGGGAATCGTCGAGCGCTGCCTGCACGAAACACGGAGGCCGGAATAATCCGGGTGCGGGGTGATGACGCGAAAGGATATTTTGCTAGTTGCCAGTTGCGAGTTGGTTTCTGAAGTTCCGCAGCAACAGCATTGCCAACATATACGCTGCGGCGCCGCATGCCAGCGTCACATTCAAGCCAAACTGAATGGCAATCACCATCGCCAACACCGATCCCAGCACGCTCGATGCAGCATTCATTGCCCAGGCCCATTCCACGGCGCCGTGTTTGGCCTGGAGGTTTCCGGGAAGAGAATCCGGCGACGACAAGGCGCGCAATCCGCTCGGGAAGGGCATGCCCATCGCGAAACCCGGCGGAATAAGCAGCAACGCGCTTAGCAACAACTTCACTATGAGCGGAAGGCCCACCAGCGTATCCAGCAAGTGCGGCAAAGCGAACACGTAAATCACCAGGGCCGCCACAATGAAGGCCACTGCCGAAGCGACTCGAGCGGGCTCATGAAACCATCGGCGCGAGAGCACGCTTCCCAATCCGCTCGAAAGCAGCATCAGGAACACCACCACGGTGAGGGCATAAGTAGGATTCCCCAGAAACAGCACAAAGCGCTGAATGAATGCGATCTCCACCAGGATGTAACCCAGGCCGATGGCAATGAAGTACGGCAGGCGAACGCTGCGGCCAGATCGAGCCTCTGCCGAGAGCAGCATTGGAACTACCAGAAAACCGAGGACCGCGACGACCGATATGACCAACACTAATCCCAGAATCGCCATGCCCAGGTTGACCTTCCAATCGATGCCGCCGCTGTTCAGCCCGCGGAACACCTGCTCCGGCTTCAGCGTGAAGAAGAAGAAAGGCGCGTTATCAGTAACCGGCGAAACATTGAACGCGTAATGCGCGGAGAAGGTGCGCGCGTCCTGGCCGCGAATCAACTTAGCGAAGGCAGGATGTGCCATCCCCGGGGTGGCAGCCGTAACGGGCAGATAAAGCACGTGCAGGTTCAGGTTTGAGTCTTCGGGCCCTTGGCCCTGAATATGATTCAGCACAGCCTGCTGCTCTTCTAAAGTGAAAGGCGACTTCTTCGCCAAAACCAGCACGGGACGCCCATCTACATTCAACGCGCCGTCGCTGATCACGATGAAATTCTGCGTGCTGTCTGGCACGCCCAGCTCGCGCAGCGCTTCCATCGCCTGCGAGACTACCCGCAAAGCCTCACGGGGTTGGGTAAACTCCCAGCGCGTGATGGCGATCATGCCATCCGGCTTCAGGTGTTCGAAGTACTCGCGGAAGGCCTCGACGGTGTACAGATTGTTTTCGCTGAGGGCGAACGCTCCGGCCGCCGTGGAAGCCCAGGTGTCCACCAGCGTCATCTGCACCACGTCGTACTGATCATGGCTGTTGCGCACGAATGAGCGCCCATCGCTGACGTGCATGTGCACCTCGGGAATCTCGTAGAGGTGATGAGCATAGTCAGCGAAGGCGCCGCGCATGATGTCGGTGGCGATGATGGGATTGATCTCGATACCCGTAACATTCGAGCTGCCATTGGCAACGGCGCGTAGCACATCCACTCCGCCCCCCGGACCGATGATGGCAAAATCCCCGCGAGGACGCAGCACGTTGGCGATTGAAGACGCTGCAGACATAAGATTGCGGCGGTAGGCCGCATCCCAGCGATAGGGATCCGAGTTCATGATGTAAGTGCTGGCATCGGCATCGATGACGATCGCTTTCGCTTCTCCCCACTTATCCACTTCCACTCGCGAGAGCGCATTCCACTTGGCGTAGAGGGGTGTCTCGCGCTTCATGCCTTTGGCGTAAACGATGTCAATCAGCTGGCCGCGAAAGTTAGCCGCGATCAGCACAAGCAAGGCCACGGCGAAAACGACGGGAATGCGGCGGGTTTGCGGCGTGCCCCAGGCTACGCCCGCCAACGTGACCGCAAATGCGGCAAACAGGATGGTATTGGGTCCGCCGATAAAGTTCAGCAGCGGAACCAGCGCGAGGCAGGCCAGTGATCCGCCGAGGAGGTCGGCTCCATAGAACTGGGCAATGCGTGCGGGATAACGCGCGAAGACAAGGGAAAACAGTAGTCCAGTGACGAAGAAAGGCACGGCCGCAGCGAGATAGAGCACCGAAAGATGGCGGAAGTTCGACCAATCGAGATGTAGCGACACTGCCGTACGCACAACGATCTCAAGCGCCACGAAGATGACTACAGCGTTCGCGGCGCACAGCCATGCCCCTAACTGTGCAGTGCTCCAGCGCTCCAGCCACTGCCGCCGCAGATAAGCAAAGACGGCGCCCGCGCCTAGTCCCAGCAGTGCAATGGAAATCGCCAAGAAAGCAAAGTGGTAGAAGAGCACCACGGAGAAAAGCCGGGTGAGCCCCAACTCCAGCAGCAAGGCAGAAAAACTCATCAGCCCGATGGCCACGGCGGCTCCGTGTGGTGAGACCGCAGCCCCGACTTCGACTGTGTTTGCTTGTTCAGTCGTTTCGATCATGAAGAATTGAGATTACTACGAAAGGCCCTCTAATTCGTCGTGCAACAGGGTGGGGGCATCTCCCGAAGACCCGGTTAGGCAAAGGCGGCGAATCGCTTCGGGTTAGTCCGCCATCCGATCGGAATCGTTTGCCAATTGCGGAGATCACTTTCTACAAGCCGACTTCTCCGCAGTAAATCTCCCAAAAGCCGGTTTGAACGGAGCCGCTTTGCGGCGGACGCTTTCGCGTGCCGGGTGTCAGCAGCAGTGGTGTGAACGAGATGAAGCGATAGGGTGGGGTCATAAGGAGATGACCTATGACCCACCTTCGCAAAATGATGCTCGAGGAACTCGAGCGTCGTAATTACGCTCAGACTACCAGAGACTGCTACATCCAGACGATCGAGGACTTCGCGCGTTACTTCAAGCGCTCTCCCGACCAACTCGGTCCCGAGCACATCCGCCATTACCAAGCCTATCTGTTCCGCGAGAGGAAACTCGCCGCACATACCGTCACGCAACGGTTGGCCGGGCTGCGCTTCTTCTTCATCCAGACGATGAAGAAGCCATGGAGCGTGGCCGATACACCTTATCCGAAGAAGGCGCGACACCTGCCCAGCATATTGAGCTCAGAAGAAGTTGCCCTCCTCATCGACTCGGCGCGGACTCGGTTTCATCGCATCGTGTTGATGACGCTCTATGGCACCGGGGTACGGCGCGCCGAGTTGACTCACTTGCAAGTCCCCGATATCGACAGCCGACGAATGGTCGTCCACATCCGCGGCGGGAAAGGCTGTCAGGACCGAGATGTCATGCTCAGTCCTGTCCTGCTGGAAGCTCTACGTGACTATTGGCGCGGGCTGAAGCGCAAACCTTCGCAGTGGTTGTTCCCCGGGGGCTGTAACCATACGGCGGATCATCCGATCACCCCCAAGACCGTCTATCACGCCTGCCGCCAGGCCGCCCGACGCGCTGGCCTGCAGAATCGAGTCCATCCCCACACCCTGCGCCACTGTTTCGCTACCCACTTGCTCGAAAACGGTGCTGACCTGCGCACTATTCAGCTGCTCCTGGGACATCATGATCTGAGAGAGACCTCGATCTACCTGCATCTCTCGCGACGTCACCTCCAGGCCACGGCCAGTCCTCTGGATTCGCTCAAGCTAAAAGGCAGGTCACCGCAGGAGGAGTAGATGATTCGGCCGCCTCTGGAGGTGGCCGACCTGGTCCGCGCGGCCGGAACAGCTTTCATCGAGCGCAACCGCCTGTGGATACACTGGTCGCACATCAAAGTGCTGCTGGCCATTGCGCGCTGTCGCACCGCCGCCCTCGGCGGCCATATCGATGAGTGCTCCCGCTGTGGACATCGCGCCACTATCTCCTACAACAGCTGCAGAAACCGGCATTGCCCGAAGTGTCAGACCGGTGCCCGCGAACACTGGCTCGAAGCACGGCGCCGCGAACTTCTCCCCTCGCCCTACGCCCATGTCGTCTTCACTTTGCCTCAGCAGCTGGCGCCCCTGGCTTTGCAGAACAAAAAGATCATCTATGATCTGCTACTCCGTGCCAGTGCAGAAACTCTCCTCGAGGTCGCCCGCAATCCCCGACGTCTCGGGGCCGAGATCGGCTTCTTCAGTGTGCTGCATACCTGGAACCAGAAGCTGCAGCTTCATCCCCATGTTCACTGTGTCGTCCCTGCCGGCGGGCTCTCGCTCAACCATACGCGATGGATTCCATCCCGCCCTCGCTTCTTTCTTCCTGGCCCGGTGCTGCGTCGCGTGTTTCGTGGCAAATTCGTCGCCGGCCTCAAGTCCGCCTTCCAACACAATCAGCTCCACTTCGCGGGCGATCTGGCACCGATCGCTCAGCCCAAGACCTTCGCCTCCTGGCTCAGACCACTGTTTCGCAAGCATTGGGTGGTCTACTGCAAACCACCCTTCGGTGGCCCCGAATACGTGCTCCAGTATCTGGGCCGCTACACCCATCGCGTGGCCATCTCCAACCATCGCCTGATTTCATTGGCTGACGGCCAAGTCACTTTTCGTTGGCGCGACTCGGCTCACCACAATGAACAGAAAGTGATGAGCTTATCGCTGGATGAGTTCCTGCGCCGCTTCCTGTTGCACTTGCTCCCCAAAGGCTTCGTCCGCATTCGCCATTTCGGCTTTCTCGCCAACCGGCGGCGGGCCACTCTCCTGCCACTTTGCCGGCAAGCCCTTGCAGTGGTTCAGCCGCAAACTCAACCAGAAGCATCCACGGCCAAGGAAACCAGACCGCTCTGGCTCTGTCCCAAGTGTGGCGGGTCGATGGTGGTCATCGAGAGGCTTACGGCGGCTCAGATCCAACTCCGTTCGCCACCCTTTCTCGCCGGAGCCGCCGCATGAAACTACCATTCCAGGCTCTCTCACTCGGTGCCCCTTACCACCCGCAGGCGTTGTGCGCCCCGCTTGCCTCCGAACAAGCCATCCCTTCCCAACCTCGACCCAAGGTCTCGTTCCCACCACAGGCAAACTATCACCAAACCAAGCCTGGCCTCGCTCTTGCCGGCTCCACTAGCTGTTCCCCGAGCTTCTCTCCTAACCCCAGCACGATTGAATAGGCATAATCGCCTCCCCACGGGCGGCTCCCTTCAAACCGCTGTACCGGACGCGCCCCGCAGCACCGACCCTACCTGCACACGGACTGTGTTTGGGGCGCATCCGATACAGCACTAGGGTTTATGGATAGTTTTCGTGTTACCGACGATCCACATCAAGTTCCCCCTTTTTGCAACCAGAACGGTCCTGTGACGCATATCACTGCCTACCTGCTCTGTTCTCACTTAACGTAAAAGCACCTACCCAGCGTTTGGCGAGTTGTCCCGCCGCGGGAGAACTGCGCTATTGCGGTGAAAGAGCTGATGGATAGTGAACTGATCCCAGCATTCAATGAGGCCGTTGCTGGCCGGGATTCGTCTCGCAGTTTTCTTCAAAGAGCGAGACACCTTAATCAACAAGGAGATTACATGGACTTAGGTGCAAGTGTTCGAAAGCTTACGTTGGGAGCGCTCGCCGTGTCGAGTTTCTTGGGCGGCGTGGGAGCGACTCCTGCTGTGGCACAAAACAAAAAGCCTAACGTCGTCATGCTCATGAGCGACGACGTGGGCTGGAGCGACTACGGTGTGTACTTCGGAGGCGCGTCTCTCGGGCATCCCACGCCGAACGTCGATCGTCTGGCTAGGGAAGGAGCAATGTTCACGAGCTGGTACGGCCAGGCCAGTTGCACGGCGGGCCGCTCCTCGTTCATGACCGGGCGCATCCCGATCCGCACAGCACTGTCGGTCGTGGTCGTTCCCGGCGACGCGAACGGCCTCCGGGCGGAGACGCCGACCATCGCCGAGTTCTTCCGGAACAACGGCTATCAAACCTACTTCTCCGGCAAATGGCATCTTGGCGACGTGCCTAAGTTTTATCCCATCGAGCACGGCTTCGACGAGATGAAGCACTTCGCCGCCTACTACCCTGGGGGTCTATGCCTACGAAGACACGGCACCAAACGCACATCCCTGGTTCCCGAAATATAACGAGGACTATTGGGCGATGTATCAGAAGGTCGTGAACCAGTATGAATGGGAAGGCAAGGCTGGCCAGACGGCCGTGAAGGGCAACAACGGAGAAAAAATCACCCTGGAAAACCTCGCCGACTTTGACGTCCGGCAGACGGATTCAGCGGTCTCCTACATCAAGCAGCACGCGAAGGATGGCAAACCGTTCTTCATGAGCGTGAATTTCATGGGCATGCACCAGCCGACCAGCCCGAACAAGGCATTCGTGGGCAAGTCGCACCTTGGCAATTACTCCGACAAACTAATTGAAATGGACGCCAACATCGGTCGCATCATGGATGCCATCAGGGCCGAGGCCCCCGATACCATCGTCATCCACACGGCGGACAATGGCGCGTGGCAAGATGCATGGCCGGATGCCGGTACCACACCGTTCCGCGGCGAAAAAGGAACGGGCTTTGAAGGCGCCTTCCGGGTGCCGGGCATCATGTGGGCTCCTGGCAGGATTCCGGCGGGGCTGGTTCTCGACGAAATGATGTCGCATATGGATGTTTGGCCCACGGCTGCCACCATGGCCGGGCTGACACCGCCGCCCCACGGGGAATGGAAGGACAACAACGGTAAGCCGATCTACTTCGACGGCATTGACAACACTGCCTACGTGACCGGCAAGACCAAACATTCGGCGCGCAGGGGATGGATCTATACCGACGGCGAGAAGTTCCTGGGTATGCGCTACGACGAGGCTGGCGACAAGAATAATCCCGAGTTGAACATCGCGTGGAAGCTGCTCTATTCGTCGAAAGACACTTGGCTGGGCCCCACACTGGACCTCGGCGCCATCGGTTCCACATACAACCTCACGATGGATCCGTTTGAGAAATACGACATGACGTTCAACGGCGCGGTGGCAACACGCAACCCGACCACCTCACCCGGCCGCTACGCCGGCATGGACAATGGTTGGGCCATCTCGTTGTTGGACATTCCCCTCTCAGAGTTCAACCAGTCGATCGTCAAGTATCCGAGCCTGAAACGATTCCCGGGCGGAGCTTCGAACGACATGATCCCGAATCTGCAGAACCCGGAAAATCCCTTGCCCTACGATCCGATGAAGATTCCGAAGACCATGGGAGCGCACTAGGCAAGGCCCCCGGCTCTGCGGGTGCCAGTACTTGACTACGCGGACTTGAGATAGTTCGCACAACTGAGGTCGGAGCGAGGAAGGCAGCACGCCTTCCTCGCTCCCTACCCAGTGACCACTTTGGACCGCATAGGAGGAGTGGTTCCGTGAAATTGTCACAACGATCTAGCTCCGCGCTGCCTGACCGGTCTGCGAACACAAGCCCTCAGGTATTCCTTGATCTATTTCGCAACGCGAGTTCGCAGACACTTGCATGGACCGCCGTGGCAGTCGCGGTCGCCTGGGTGCCGGTGGCAATCCTTTCGGCACTCCGTGGCGGCGGTGCATTTCTCTCTTTCTTGACCGACTATGCCACCCAATCCCGTTTTCTCCTCATCATTCCCGTGTTGATTCTGTCCGCGCCAGCTCTGCACGAACGGCGCAGCCAGGTCGCACAGCATATTGAGACTTTTCTTGTCCCCCGTGACCAGTACCACAGATTTCATGCAGATTGGACTTGGTGTGACAAACTTCGCGACGCGTGGCTCGCCCGAACGCTGATCATCGTGTTGGCTTACCTCACTATAGGATGGCTGGCGCAGTACTTGAGCCCGGGTGGTGCGGAATTCACAGCTTGGTGGAGGGGAGGCGGCGGCTTCAGGCAATTCTCACCGGCTGGCACATGGGCAGGGTTTGTTGGCTATCCGATCCTCATCTACGTCACTTTTCTCTGGCTATGGCGGCATCTGATCTGGTTGCGCTTCTTGCGGCTAACCACCCGTCTGGACCTTCAGCTCATCGCAGGTCACCCTGATGGTCTGGGAGGTCTGGGGTTTCTCGAAGGAGCGCTACGCGGACAACTTCCCTTCGCCTTCTGCATGGGAGTTGGACTGGCGGGCGCGGTCGCCAATCGAATCTTTCATGACGGGCAAAAGCTGGTTGCGTTTCGTCATTTGCCTCTGGTCCTAATTGGAGCCGTGCTTCTCGTCTGTGTCGCGCCTTACTTCCTGTTCACCAGCACTCTAATGCGGATGCGGCGCCATGCCGTGTTGCGTTATGGAGCCTTCGCCCGCGGGGTAGGCGAGCAGTTTGAGAAGAAGTGGCTCCATCGAGCCGACAGCTTGGACGAAGACGTTTTGACCGTCCCCGATTTCTCCACCACGACCGATCTCTATGGAGTGGTGAACAACATTAACAATATTCGTGTGATACCTGTGGGCCGCGTTGATCTTTATGCGCTCATCCTCGTCACCCTGATCCCGGGAATTCCGGTTGTAATTGCTGCGATCCCCTTCGACACTGTCATTCGGGACTCCATGAAGCTCCTGTTCTGAGCGTGGTGACTAGGGAAACAGAGAGACCTACTGAAAGGAAAATGAAAATGCAAACCGCCGCCCCGTTGTCCAAGGCCGAAAGACGCAAGCAAGGGAAAGCCCTTCGCGAAAAGTGCCCACGAGCGGCGCAGGCTGAGTGGAAGACGCGATCGAAGTCGCAGGACATAATCAAGCTGCTTGAGGAATCCGACGCTGATCGAATCCCTGGTCTGATCCCAGTCAAGTATCAGAGGATGTCGGTATCACCTTTCACGTTCTATCGCGGCGCAGCCATCATCCAGGCGCGTGATCTCGCGAATGCGCACGTGACAGGGATTGCCGTTCAGGCATGCGGCGATTGCCACCTGGCGAACTTCGGGGGCTTTGCCACTCCCGAACGCGCACTGGTGTTCGACATCAACGACTTCGATGAGACTTTCCCCGGTCCGTGGGAATGGGACGTCAGGCGATTAGGCGCCAGTCTTGTATTGGCTGCCAGAGACCGAAGTTTTTCTAAAGGCATTGCAGACGAGGCGGTGCGGGCGGCCGCTGCGTCGTATCGACAGCGGATGGCGGAATTCGCCGAAATGACGGTGCTCGAAACGTGGTACGCACGAGTCACCATCGACGCGCTTAAAGAACATTTCCGGAAAGACGCCGACATGTCAGCTCGGCTGTCGAGTAAACAAAAGGAGGCCCGCTCGCGAAATTCGGAGGCGGTGATTCCTAAGCTGACTGCGGTTGTGGATGGGCGACGGAAGATTAAGGACGAGCCGCCAGTCATCTACCATATGCACGAATTCGCGCCAGACTTCGAAAAGCAGCGCCTGAAATTCACGGATGAATACAAGCAATCGCTGCAGGCGGATCGGCGGCGGTTATACGAGCGGTATCGCTATCAGGATTCCGCGGTAAAAGTTGTCGGGGTGGGCAGCGTGGGGACGCGCTGTTATCTTTCGCTCCTTCTGGCCGATCAGGATGATCCACTCTTCCTTCAATTCAAGGAAGCGCGCAGGTCGGTGCTGGAGCCGCCGCGCGGCAAGAGCCGCTACGCGCATCAGGGTTTCCGAGTTGTCGAGGGTATCCATGTCATGCAAGCGGCAAGCGACATCTTTCTTGGATGGGCGCGCACTAAGGGGCACGATTACTACGTCAGACAGTTCCGGGACATGAAGGTCTCTGCCGAAGTTGAAACCTTCCGGCCGAGCACGCTGGTTGGGTATGCCACCATGTGCGGTTGGGCGCTGGCGCGAGCTCACGCGAAAGCTGGGGATGCCGCGATGATCGCCGGATACCTGGGATCGACCGATCAGTTCGACGACGCCTTGGCGCAATACTCGGAAGCCTACGCTAATCAGGCAGAACGCGACTATGAGACCTTTCAATCGGCCATTCGTTCCGGACGCTTGTCAACGGAGCCGGCGAAGGGAGCAGGGCTGGAGTTCCTTTTGTAACGCAAATCCGGGCTCGTAGCTAAGGTGAGTGCGGCGTTGAATCCAGAATGCGACATTTTTTCAAGCTCGCAGTGTTGGCTGCTCTCACACTGGCTTGTCTAAAGGTGGTGAGCGCGCAGGATCTTGCACCGCGGGCCTATCTCATCACCCCTCTGCATTCCAATGCGATTACCGTGACCTGGTCCTTCTACGACGGCAACATTGACTACAACGGGGCGCTCCCCGTCAGTGGCGCTACCGGGACCTACAGCGTACCGATCTTCAGCTACTACCACTCCTTCGGCTTCTTTGGTCGATCGGCCAACATCGTCGCTTCTTTGCCATACGGAGTTGGGAATTTTCAAGGCACCACACTAGGTGCGGAAAAGCAACTTTACCGATCCGGCCTTTTGGACTCGGTCTATCGCGTCTCGGTAAACCTGAAGGGCGGCCCGGCCATGCCTCCCCAGGAGTTTGTAAAGTGGAAGCAAAAGGTTCTGTTGGGCGCAAGTCTCAAAGTGTTGGCTCCCACCGGCCAGTACGATCCGACGAAGCTGATCAATTGGGGTGCCAACCGCTGGGGCTTCAAGCCGGAATTTGGCTATTCCCAACGCTGGGGCAATTGGATACTGGATGGGTACTTTGGAGCGTGGTTCTTCACCACGAACCCCGACTTTTGGTCGCGCAATATCTATTACGCAGGCACGAGGTCCCAATCGCAAAACCCAATTGGAGCCTTTGAAGGGCACCTGAGCCACAGCTTTAAGCCGCGCCTGTGGGCCTCGCTCGACGGCAACTTCTGGTTTGGTGGAAAAACAACTGTGAACGGCGTCCAAAACCCGTTCACGCGGCAGACGAACTCCCGCCTCGGCGGCACCGTCGCGGTTCCTATTAGCAAACACCAGTCTCTGAAATTGAGCTACAGCAATGGCACCTATATACGGTACGGTGGGAACTACCAGAACGTCTCGGTTGCTTGGCAGTACTCCTGGCTAGGAAAACCAAAATAGCTGACCGTCAGGCTTTCTCCGCCTCCTCGGATTCGAGGATGACTTGGGCCATGGCCTGCTGCGCGGTATGCGTAATCGAGAGATGGGCGCTGATCGCCCCAAGTTTCTGGAAGAATTCTGCCGCCTGGCCGTGAAAGGCAACCGTGGGACGTCCTCCCCGCAAGCGTCTGACTTCGACGTCCTGCCAGGTGACGCCGCGGCTCCAGCCGGTTCCGATGGCCTTCATGGCGGCTTCTTTGGCGGCGAATCGTCCGGCGTAGCGCTCCGCCTTATTGGCCTTCGATTCGCAGTAGCGGATTTCTTCGGGCGTAAATACCCGCTCCAGAAATCGCCGGCCAAACCGCTCGATGGCCGCTTTGATACGGTCCACCTCCGCGATGTCGATGCCAGTTCCTACAATCATTCAGCGACCATCCGGGGACCCTACCCTCCTCCGCGGGAAAAGGTGCCTGCTCCCACACCTTAACATATTGACAATGCTGGTTTTCTTGCTTCTTCTGAGATGGCCGGACGCGCTCCTGCAGGAGGAATTGCTTTGGCTTTGCGGGGTTGGCTGGTATGATGAAGTTGCTCGATTGATCGACGTTGTACGCAGCAGTTTCCTGCCTAACAGCAATCCCTGCCTGCATCACATCCCGATCGAATTGCGCTATATCAACATCGAAGGAACTTGCATCATCATGGAACAAGGAACGGTTAAGTGGTTCAATGACGCGAAGGGCTACGGCTTTATCAGCCGTCAGAATGGAGAAGATGTATTCGTTCACTATTCTGCGATTCAGACCAACGGTTTCCGCAGCTTGCAGGAAGGCCAGGCTGTCTCGTTCAGCGTAGTCAAAGGGCCCAAGGGCTGGCAGGCAGAGAACGTACAGGTTCTCTAAGATCCGAGCGGAGAGTTTGGAACAAGGCGGCCAAATGGCCGCCTTTCTTATTGGCTCGTAAACACTCGACCCGGGCAGGAGACGGAGCGAGCTGGCGGACCGAATCTCATACTCCCGTTCGATAAGGCGACCTGTCAGGACCTGATGTAACTCCTAATTGGGAGTCAGGCCGTTGGTGGGACCAGTATTGTAGGCAACCTGTGCGCCTTCCTGCCAAGAATCCAGCTGTAAGAGATCCGCGGGATTGCAGAATTTTCGACTACTGCCCCGAAGCTGTTACACACCGGTCAGGGATGGGATAGGAGTTCGGGCCATAGGCTATCGACGTGCGCTCCTTCCTGCTGTACATTCCTCACAGAACCTAACCTCCCTCGGGGTCTCGCCATGATCCAGTGCGTGCTATTGGCTGTCGTCGTCGCCTTGCCCAGTTTCGCGATTGCGCAAAACCAGTCGGCCCCACCGAGTGGGCCAGGAACACAGTCAGCCTCCATGGGCAAGATCAGTCGCGCTAATGTGTGGCAAATGCCGTCAACGTTCCTCGCGAACTCACACAAAGCCTGCGATAATGCTCCCCAGCCCCCGAGCTATGCTGAGTGCTTCATCGCCCAGATGTCGAAGGCAGGAGCACCTTCCGCCGCTGTGGCCTTCACCCAGCTGCTCTATCGCGAGAACGGCGGAGACGTGGGGATCATGAGCGGCTTTAACCCCGTCGGACCAGTGGATGTTGCGTGGATCGTTTATCCCTTGCGAGCCAACACTAACAATGGCCTGCTGCTGGTCAACGGCTCGCCCAAAATCTTGAATGCGGAAGATCTAAAGCTGCTCGACCAGAAGGGAATGGAGCAGAGCTTTCAATTCCAGGACCTGCAAAATCAGTTTCCCAAAGTGGGCGTATGGCCAGGTGACCGCGACGGCACCACTTGGCCCAATACCCAGCAAGGCCCTAATGGCGGATTGCAGTTCATCCTGGGTTATCCCCTGATTAACGGCTGCCACGCCTGCGCACACGCCGGCACAGTGCTGTTCACCTGGAATTTCGACGCTCAAGGAAAATTTCTGGGGACGACGTTTATGGGACTTACTCCGGCTCCGTTGCCAGGCTCGAGTACTCGGCCGGCAGGCCCCACCCCCAGCCAGCCTTAGATCAGTCTCGGGTTGGCGCAGTCTGGCGCGCATCTGGACTGATGCGAACCACAACTTGAGTGTTTATGAATGGGTTGCAGGCAATACTTCTCACACTCCTGCCGCGGCTACGCCCTCGTAGTGCCGCTGCGTGCGTGGCAGCTTCGCCGCATAGCCCAGAACGAAGAAAAGAGCTGTCGAAAATAGACAGATGGCCAACCGTAGGCGGGCCAGCGGCAGCGGCGCCAGATCCATGAATTTACCAAAACGCCATGCGCCCCAATTGACGACCTGCGTCGGTACCACTGTCCAAATCGCCACGTAGAACCAGGCCCTCTCGGCGCCCTCGCCGACGGTGTCGCGGCGCGCGCGCGGCGTCCAGTCGAAAGCGGTCGCGAGAACCACTCCGAGCGCCAGCAAATAGTAGCCGTAGCGGTAGAGATCGTGCAGGAGCCAGCGGCCATTGACGGAAGCCACGACCAACCCAATGAGGTTCAGTGCGTAAGGCACGATGATGTCGACCCACGCCGCTGTGTAGCACACCACGCGATACGGCAAGTTAGGCTGATGCACGCCGTAGTGCGTAATGTACGGCGCCGGCTCACAACCGGGAATGCGCCCCTTAAACCCGCGCCACGCCACGACCGAAACCACCATGGCCAGCCAAATCCAATGGCGGCAGTCCGGCCCGTGAGCGTAGAGGTCATAGGTGAGCGGGTATCCCGGTAGAACCCAGAAGACCCAGATCCAAATAGGAGAATGCAGAACGCGATAGTACCCCTTGTTGCGTTTGCGGAAGACGGCCTGCTTCGCCATGAATCATTGATAGTAGCGCAAGAAAGCGGCAGTTCGCGAGTGACTGGTCGCTCTTAGCTTTTAGCTTTTAGCAAAACCGCTCGCACATCCAATCGGCTAAAAGCTAAGAGCTAGGAGCTAAGAGCCAACCAGAACCTACGAAACACTCAAAATAACTCTTGCGCGTTGTACAGCAATTGCTCATTCACCAGCCGCGCCTCGGCCATCAGCTTGTGCTCCCGCAACGGTCGTTTGTCGTCGTCGATGTGCAAGACCGTGTGCCCGTGTGCTACGAGATAGTCGCTCACTAACATGCGGTGGCATTGGAAGTACATGCGCTCGGCGCACATGATGGCGGTATTGCGTTCTTCTGGTAAAGATGGCGTCCCACCCGCAGGCGATACTCCTTCCTGCGCTGTCATCCCGAGGGAGGGCACGCCGGGGTTGCGCGTTCGAGTCGAGGAACCTGCCGTTTCTTCAATAATACCCAGCAGTCGCTCAACCCCCCGTGCAAATTCGTCTGTAAGCATGTAATCAGCGTAGTTGCGAAACGACTCGTTGCGCAGCCGGGTGTTCGGCGAGTCATTGCGGATCTTCTTGCGCCGTCCGCCCAACTCTTTCATCCAGACGTAGGCGATACCGTGCTTGGGCAATTCGACTTCGAGCGATTCGCGGTTGAAGTGCGGCATCCGGCGCGACATAGGAAACGAACGGATGTCGACCAGCGTGCGGATACCGTACGCCTTAAGCGCCGCCACAAGTTCGTCGAGCGTACGCGTGGAGTGCCCGATGGTGTAAACGGTGGCCACTTACTTCGAGATGCTCTGCATCGCCTCGACGATGTCGTCTTCCTGGGACGGCTCGACGGTGCGCAGGTCCAGCAGCGCGCGTCCCTCTTCCACGCGGGCGATGATCGGCGTCTTCCACTGGCGGAGGCGCGCGCACAGGTCATCGGCATTCATGCCGCTGCTCATCACCGCAAGCACGCGGGTCGGCAATGTCGATCCGGGTGCAGCGCCGCCTCCCAGCACCGAGCGTGATTCGACAACTTCGACCTGCACGTTCGGGCAGTTGGTACGCAACCGCTCGGCTATCTGCCTTGCTCGCCGCCCGATTACGTCTTCTGAGATGCGCATCATGCGCAACGCTGGAATGGAATCGAGGTCCTCACGCAGATACGCGAGCAGCGTCGCCTCCAGGGCGGCGTAGAACATCTTGTCAACGCGTAGGGCGCGAAATAGGGGATTGGCGCGGATCTTCGCTACCAGGGCGTTATCGCCGCTAATCAGACCAGCCTGTGGCCCTCCCAGGAGCTTGTCTCCGCTGTAGGTTACGAGGTCCACACCTGCTCGCAGGCTGTCGGCGATCATGGGCTCGCCCTTCACACCGACATTTCGCAGATCGAAAATCTCTCCGCTGCCCAGGTCTTCCATCACTGGAATATTGTGCTTGTGTCCGAGAGCGACTAAGTCTTCCAATGAGGACTGCTCGGTAAAGCCAACAATCTGGAAGTTGGAGCGATGGACGCGCAGCAGCAGCTTTGTGCGCTCGGTAATTGCGCCCTCGTAGTCGGCGATACGCGTGCGGTTGGTGGTGCCCACTTCGCGAAGCACCGCTCCCGACTTCGCCATGACATCAGGAATGCGAAACGAGCCGCCGATCTCGACCAGTTCGCCGCGCGAAACCAGCACCTCTCCGTCTTCGGCCAGCGAGTTCAGCGCCAACAGCACGGCGGCGGCATTGTTGTTCACAATGATGGTCGAAACTTCGCGGCCGGCAGTGTTAAACAGTTTCGCAAATAGGCGATCGACATGAACCTCGCGCTTGCCGCGCTCGCCAGTGCCGAGGTTGAATTCGAGATTTGAGTATCCCTGCGAAACTTCGGCGACGTGTTCCAGTGCTGCGCGGCTGAGAGGCGCGCGCCCCAGGTTAGTATGCAGAATTACCCCGGTGGCGTTGATCACCGGGCGCAGCGAGTAAGCCAGCGACCGCCGTAGTCTTTGCTCGACATCATACGGCAAGTCATCGAGCCGGGACTTAACTTGTGCCTCGTCGAGCTGGCCCGCCGCGATGTCGGCGCGCAATCGATCCAGTGCTGTACGGGCTGCTTCGATGGTCGCAGTGCGGCCTTCGCCCTGGGCGAGTGACTCTACCTGCGGGTCGTGCAGCAGCTCGTCAACTGAGGGCAGCAGGCGAAAGAGATCGGATTTGCTGATAGCTTTCACGCGTGATTAGTTTGCGCGTTACTGCGAGAGTGGCGCAAGTATGTCCCGGCTTCCCGCCACGGGAGGTCAATTAGTGTTCAAGAGTTGTCGTTCCGAGCGAGCAGCGTGCTCTTCGCTGCGAGTGCAGGAACCTGCTTTCCGCACCGCCAATGCATCCGCTGGCAGACGACTAGCCGCTGACCACTCACCACTGACAACTGCCTCACCCCACTTCCACCAGTCCATACCTCCGGTTCCAATGCCCTCTCAGGTGCTGCACGGCACGGGCAATCTCCTCTTTCGTGAGATCGGAGTTGGGACCAGCCAGCACGTATTTTGCCTCACGGCGCGCTGCCTCCAACAGCTCGCGGTCACGCAGAAGATTAGCCACACGAAAATTCGGCATACCTGCCTGACGCGTACCGAAGAACTCACCAGGGCCGCGTTGCTGCAAGTCGAGTTCGGCAATCTCGAATCCATTCTGGGTGCGCACCATCGCTTCCAGCCGCTGCTCAGCTTCAATAGAAACCTTGCCGCCAGTCATCAGCACGCAGTACGACTTTGCGGTGCCGCGTCCGATGCGGCCGCGTAGCTGATGCATCTGTGAGAGTCCGAAACGTTCGGCATGCTCGACGACCATGATGTTAGCGTTGGCGACATCCACACCAACCTCGATAACCGTGGTCGAAACCAGTACATCGATTTCGCCGCGTTGAAAGCTGGCCATGGTTGCATCTTTTTCCTCGGCGCTCATGCGGCCATGCAACAGCCCCACGCGTAGGCTGGCAAATTCGCGCTTTCGAAGCTGCTCGTACATCTTGATGGCAGCCTTGAGTTCGCCCTCCATCGCACCCTCCTCGATCACGGGATACACGATGTAGGCTTGCCGACCAGCCCTGACTTGTTTGCGCACAAACTCCCAGACCTCCTCCGAGCGCTCATCGCCAACGCGTCGCGTGGTGATGGGCGTTCGTCCGGGGGAAGCTCATCGAGAACGCTGGTGTCGAGGTCGCCGTATAGAGTGAGCGCGAGGGTACGAGGGATCGGCGTTGCCGTCATCACCAGCACGTCGGGTTCAGCTTCATTGGTCTTTTTCATCAGGCGGAAGCGCTGTAGCACGCCGAAGCGATGCTGCTCATCCACGATGACCAGCCCGAGCTTGTCGAACTCAACCGTCTCCTGGATGAGCGCGTGAGTGCCGATCACCAGTTGCGCGTTGCCTTGCGCGATGTGATGGCGCGCCTGCTTTTTGCGGCCGGACTCCTGTGACCCGGTGAGCAGCACAATGCGATAGCCGGCGGGCTCGAGAATGCGTCGCGCAGAGAGGTAATGCTGCGTGGCCAGAATCTCGGTCGGTGCCATAAGAGCTGCCTGATAGCCGTTTTCCATCGCGATGACCGCAGCCTCCAACGCCACGATGGTTTTGCCCGAGCCGACATCGCCTTGCAGCAAACGCCGCATCGGAGCGGGTTCGGCCATATCATCGGCAATTTCTTTCAGCACGCGCTTCTGCGCCGCGGTGGGATGGAATGGCAGGATTCTCTTCACGGCAGCGCGTACGCTGTCACTAATCTGGAAAGCAATTCCCGTCTGAGCGCGCATCTTCCGGCGCTTGAGTTCCAGCCCGAGTTCGAGGAAGAAAAGTTCCTCGAAGATGAGGCGGATGTGCGCTGGGGTGCGCGCTGCCTGCAAATTGGCCAGGCCCTCACCGACCTCCGGCCAGTGGGCCTGCCAGAACGCGCGCTGGCGATCGATCAGCGCCATGCGTCCGCGGACCGCGGGTGGGATTGCATCCGGCAAGTCCTGGTCGAGACCCTCCAGCATGGCGTGGATCACCCGCCGGAACCAGCGCGCAGTGAGGCGGCCGTTGCCGGCAGTTTCGTAAATGGGGACGATGCGACCGACCTCGAGTGATTGCCACTCGGGTTCGTCGCCAGTACCGTTGCCCTGGGTTTGGGTGGGATCGTGCAGAATCTCGAACTGCGGCTGGATAATTTCGAAGCGATGGCCTCCACGATCTCCCGCTTCCACCTTGCCATACAGCGATAACAGCATGCCGGCGCGAAACTTGTCTTGCAGATAGGTGGCGTTGAACCACACGCACTTTAGAGTGTCGCGTCCCTGACCAACAGTCATCTCGAAGATCGGCATGCGACGCGTGCGGAACAGTCCGAACGTTCGCACCTCGGCGATGATACTGGCCATCTCGCCGGCGCGGAGCTCGCCAATGCCGCGAGGATTGAGCCGGTCCTCGTAGCGGAACGGCAGATAGTAAAGCAGGTCCTCGACTGTGGTTATGCCCTTCTCCAGCAAAATTTGGGCGATCTTGGGCCCAATACCTTTTACGAACTGAACGTTTGTGGAAAGGTCGAGCACAGAAGGATGGTAAATGAGACAGCCGTCAGCTATCAGCTTTCAGCCGTCAGAGGGCGCTGTTCGCTGCTCGCTTTTCGCTAACACCCTCCAAGAGCGACACGACAAGGATAGCGCCCACATTTGATCAAGATCACCTGCATTCGGGAGGGCGCAGAGTTGATTGACCGAAAGGCGAAGAGCGAAAGGCGCACCTCCATCGTTTTCTGGCATCGTATGCGCCATTGCGGATGTCCAACAGGTGCGTGCTTCGAAGACTTCTCAAGCAGTCGGTTGCGGTGGTCGCGGGAAGCCTGCTCTACTTCTTCGTCCTGATGCCGCATTTGCCGCCAACGGGACGTCATCAACCTTTCCGGATTGACGTCGGTCTGGTGGTGAACCTCTGGGTGTGTCTTGTCCTTTACGGCATTATTGAGTGGCTGGACCGAAAGTGGCGTCGCAGTGGCCAAATTGGAGATGGGCGCAAGCAATGATGCATTTTCTGGCCGTTATCTTGTGCCGTCTGCACTCGACACCCCGCTGCAGCAGGGAGGGTAAGAACTGTGCCGTCCCTGAAGGGACTCGTTAGTTTTTTCCAACTCTACCCAGGGCTTATGCCCTGGGCTAACAGCAATTCCGCCCCTGCAGGGCTCGATTATGCGCGTGCCCACTCAAGACAGGTTCTCACACATGCCCTGAAAGGCCCGCGCGGACTGCAGCAATTTTGAAACCGGCATAGCTTAGAACTCGCGCTCAACCCCGAACCCCTTCATCATCTGTTGTAGGTCGAGCTTCTGCTGCTCCATCTGCTTCCGGAGTTCTTCCATTTGCTGCTGAAGCTGCGGCGCCCAATTCTTCATTGACTCTTGAATATCCTGCCGCATCTGATTGAGCTCTTCCTGGGTCGGCCGCGCTGACTCCGCGATGTCGCGGGTCATTTTCCCGATCTGCTTCTGAGTGGGCTTAGCAGATTCCGCAATTTCGCGGGCCATCTTTTCCATGTCTTTTTGCTTCATCTTCATCTTCATCGATTTTTCAATCTCGCGGCGCATCTGCTCCAGCTCTTTCTCACTGGGCTGCATTTCCGCCAGCATTTCTTCCCGGTTGGCCTCGAGCTCGGGGCGCAGCTTCTCCATTTCCAGTCCCAGGGCTTCCATCTGATCTTCAACATCTCCCCAGTCCTGGCCCCTTATTCTTGAGGAATCTCCCGGTGTTGGAAGATGCATCACGACCGTCTGCTCGCGTTTGTCGCGAACCACTGTGACGGATATCTGGCCTGCGGGAGTCCTCATAGCACGCCGCCAGTCGGCCATGTCGTGCACGGTTTCGTTGTTCAACTTGACGATCACGTCGCCGGCCTTAAGGCCAGCCGCATCGGCGGGACTACCTTTTTCCACCGAGCGCACGAGAACGCCCCTTCCTGCTGGCACATTAAAAAAGTCGGCCAATTGCGGACACAGGCTTTCCACCATCAAACCATGGCGCGAAGAAAGGACATTAATCGATGGGATCTCCATGCCATTGATCACGCCAGGAGCCACTGCCGGACCCACCCACCGCGGAGCGTCGGCTACGAAGGTCCGCGCGTGAGAGGTAAGCTGCGGCCAAGTTCCCAGAGTTACTTTGACGTCTTTCTTCTCTCCGTCGCGGACTACCGTAAACACCACCGTCTTGCCAGCGGGCGTCCCGTGAATCATGCTTCCCAGCTGTTCTGGGGACTCGACCCGCGAGCCATTAAAATCGACGATTACATCGCCCTCTTTCAATCCCGCCCGGCACGCGGGACCATCCCGGTCGAGATCGGTAATGATCGCGCCGTTGGAGCTAGTTAATTTCAGTGCTGAGACCTGTTGGGGATTAACCTGGTCAATGTGCACACCGAGATAAGCGCTGTCGTGCGAATCCGAGCCCGCCGCATTCGGCGATGGTGGCTCGGCCGATGCCGGCGCCGCGATTGCCACCGCCAGCAGAATTGAAACCACCGCCTGCATAACCATCATAATTTTGCGCATAATTCCTAACCTCAACGCGACTGCCGGAAATCGATCTGTCCAATGATCGTGCGGACCTTCAACACTGGACCGCCTCCATTTAATGCCCCCTCGGCGTACATGGACCTGGGGACGAAGTTGCTGCCTTCCTTCGTGATGCGCAGTCCGGAAAAGTCAGAGACAATGCCATGCCCGGTAGCCATGTCGGACGAGGCATGCACGGTTACCGGCAAATCGTTTGGCAAATAGACGATCACGTCGCCAGCGGCGGTATGAAGCGATGAATCGCTGAAGCTGCCGCGTTTGCCCACGAATTCAACCGTAATCCCACCTGCTCCTGTTTGCACCTGCGCACCCTGATTCAGATTGAGCAATTCGACACTGCCGCCGCCGGTAGTGACCCGCACTCGTCCTCTGGCGCTGTCCAGGTGCACACTTCCTCCGGTGGTCTCAGCCAGAACCGCGCCACTAACGTCGCCCAGATTGAGATTGCCTCCGCCCGAACTCGCTTCCAAATCCCCGCTGCACTTATGTACGTCGATATTGCCAGCGCCGGTTTGAATATTGGCTCCTTTCGAGGAACCGATGTACACCTTACCGCCGCCGACGCTGATGTGGCTCTGTCCGGCGACGTTCTTGATGTGTACGTCCCCTCCTCCGGAGCTGAGCGAAAAATCGCCGCCCAGACGACCGGCCTCCACATTTCCGCCGCCGCTCGTAATCTTCACCGATCCTTCCAGTTCATCTAGCTTCACCAAACCGCCGCCCGTCGCGCCCAAAACTGCGGCGGCAATGGAACTAAGGTTGAGTGAACCACTCCTAGTTTCCGCTTTCACGACTTCCAATTGCCGCGGTATCTGCACCAGAAACTCAGCACCGAACCGGTTCAAGTTGCGGTTTGCCAGTCGGCCTTCGATCACGTCGCCTTCGGAATTCTTGTTGGCAGAAATCCGCATCTGCTCAAACTGGCGCCGCGCCGCTTCTTCACTAGGAGCATACGAACGTTTGCGAATAACATACGTTACCCGCGGCGAACTTCCCTGCACCTGCACCGATCCCAAATCAGTCGTAATGCGCACCTGGCGGGAAGCGGGCAAGGTCCCGGTAATCTCTTCCACCCACGAATTGCCGTCGCGGTAAACCCGCGATTGTTGCGCCCAAAGTGGAATCGCAACCACCATCACCAATGAAGCGGCGACTACGGCCCATTTACGGCTTCGCGCGGCACATCCTGTATCAAAGTCTTCGCGCCCCACCTTTCTTATCGCCACTCTAAATTGCCAACCCTGCTTCAACCAATCCTCTTTCCGGGAGCGAATACATGAAGATACGGAACATCGTCTTGCCTAGTAAATGCTGGGCATCGAGGCCAGCACGCGCTTGGACTCGGTGCGAATATACTCACTGGGATCTTCCTTCGACAACTGTTGCAGGGCCATGCGCACACTGCTATCGGCGCGCACTGGTTCCAGAGCATGAAGCGCTCCGCTCCGCACTCCCAAATTGCTGTCGTTAAGCAGCGCTTCCAGCACCGCATTGCGCACGCGGATGTCTTGTTTCACGTAGGAGCCGAGCCCATCCAGTGCCATGAGGCGCACACCCGGATTGCTGTCGTAGCGCAGCGCGTAGGTCAGGGTCTCCCGTACGCGAGGATCGTCGGCCTTACTGGTTAGTACATCCACGGAATTTAGACGCACGCCAGAGTTTTCGTTACTCTTGGCGGCATACAGCAAAAGATCTTGCACTTTTGGATCGGAGACCGAGCCCTGGACTGACGCGGGAAGACGCTTGTCGTATTGAACTTTGACATTATCGGTGCCGGGTTGTTTTTCGATGGAGGTGATGCCACCGATGGAAGCCTCTACTGCGGGAGCAGCCGGGCTAACTGCACCCTTCATGCTGTACATTGCACCCAGGCCACCGCCGAAGCCGATCAGGAAGATGACCATGGCCAGCGCGGGCGAGAAACGCACCTGGCGCATCCATGCCATGGGATCGAAGACGAGCCTATGATACCAGGCGCGATTCTGCTGAGCGGTCTCCAGCGACTCCTGCAGACGCATGCGCGCCGCGGCCAGAAAGCTCGCAGAAGGCTCTTCCACCGGAAGCACGTTCATCTGCTCCTGGAATTCCTGCTGCGCCGCAAGCTCGGCCGCGCAGTCCGGGCAGCGCCGGATGTGCTGCTCCAACTCGTGCCGCGCGTCGTCAGCCAGCTCGTCGTATAAGTAGAGCGCCGTGTTCTTTCGTACCCATTCGCAATTCATGATGACTGCCTCTTGCTTCTTCCCTGAGCCCCAATGTTTCCCTACCGAATACTCTTCAGTGCGGCGCGCAGTTTCTGGGTTCCGCGAAACAGAGTGTTCTTCGCCGTCTCTTCCGTCGTATTCAAGATCTCGCCGATGGTGCGCAGCTTCAAACCCTGGTAGTGCTTCATTTCAAATACCATGCGCTCGCGCGGCGTTAACTTTCGCAATGCCTTGGCGATGTTCGCCGCCAGTTCCCGACGCATCAGGTCGCGCTCCGGACTGGCTCCCGATCGCTGGTCAGCGACCTGGTCAAGCAGGTCGTAAGTGCCGCCTTCCGAGTCGGTTGTCACACCTGAATCTTCCTTACGCACTTGCCGCTTACGCAAAAGATCGAGACACAGATTGGTCACGATGCGGTAGATCCAGGTATAAAATGAGCACTCGAAACGAAAATTGCCGATATTCCGGTAGGCCTTGAGGAATGCTTCCTGGTAGATGTCCTGGGCGTCCTGCTCCGAGCGGGTCAGATGATAGGCCAGGCGCAGCACGGCGCCGTCGTACTGGCGCACGAGTTCCTCAAACGCAGCGTGATTACCGCGTTGTGCTTCCCGGATCAGCTCCGTATCATTCATGCGGCTCTGGGCCTGCCCCACCTTGAACCCTCGGTCAGAGGGACTAGAGGACGTTTTGTCCGTCTCCCGCCACGCCACGGAAGGACGGAGCCCCGGGCCAACCGTGAGAGGAACTGCTACCGCTTCGGCCGGCATGCTGGTTTCTACCTAGTCTGCAATTAGCAAGCCCAATTCGAGTGCCTGCAATTACATAGACGGGAGCGGGAGGAAACCGTGAGCGGTCATTATAGACGCCATAGACGCCTCACTTAGTAGATACGTGCCAGGAGCGCAACGGTTCACCGGGCAGTAAATCCAGCGGTTTTGACGGCATCCAGGTTAGGTAAGTGAGTTTGCCCAATAAAGCTACACAATACATCGGCCAAGTCCATCTCTTGCGACTGATCAAAGAGGCCCAGAGCGGCAGACAGCCGCTGGCAAAGATCGTTCCCTTCGCCAGTGCAGCCAAGAAGTGCATTCCAGGCGTGCTCAAAGGCAAAACCTGGTCAGCTCCAGATGCGTTCGATTCACTCACTGAGGAGGAATTGCGGGAGCTGGCTTGCCAAAAGCAAAGGCGAGACATTGGATGTCTCGCTTTCGGTAAGATCTTCCGCACGGCGATTCGGGCCGCGTCTCAATCCGTGCTCGACCCTCGACCTACGCTTCGGCGCCCGCTTCCTCTACCGCAGCCGTCTCGGCAGCCGCTTCCTTGCCGATGACCACCTTCAGCTGCACGGTCACGTCCTTATGCAACTTCACCGGCACAGTGAACTCGCCGATATGTTTCAAGGGCTCATCGAGTTGGATTTTGCGGCGGTCAATCTGTAAGCCCTTGCGCTCGAGTTCGTGCGCTATGTCGGCTGAGGTCACGGAACCAAAAAGCTGATCGCGCTCGCCTGACTTGCGGGTGAAGCCCAAGCTTACGCCCTCGACCTGCTGCGCCAGGGCCTGAGCATCGCCCTTTTCACGGGCAGCGCGTCGGACGGCCGATGCCTTCATCTGTTCGATGACAGCGCGGTTGGCGACCGTGGCTTCAATCGCCAGCTTCTTGGGGATGAGATAGTTGCGGCCATAGCCCTCGGCGACCTTCACCACTTCGCCGCGGGAGCCGAGCTTGCTTACGTCTTCCTTCAGAATAACTTCCATGAATAAAACTCCGTCGAATCTTAATTTGGCTGAGCCTCCGGGCGCGGAGGGTGTGAGAACTGTGCTGTTCCTAAAAGAGACCCGTGCATTTTGCCCACTTTACCCAGCACTCCGCCTGCGGCCTACGTGCTGGGCCAAACTATTCCGCGCCGGCACTGGACTTTGGGCGATAGTTCCACTGTACCGATGCAGAACGAATTCTTCTACACACCCTAAATCGCTTCGTCTCCAGGTGCGACCCTAGCGACGCGAAACCGATTGTTAGCCCCTAACCACTAATCCCTAGCCCCTGCCTTATCTTCCCCCGAAGGGTAGCAGCGCGATGTTGCGGGCCTGCTTGATCGCGTCAGCCAGTCGCCGTTGATGCGGGGGGCACACGCCGGTCAGGCGGCGAGGCACGATCTTCCCAGCCTCAGACACAAATCCTGACAGAAGCCGAACATCCTTGTAGTTAATGCCGTCGATTTTCTCGACGCAGAACTTACAAACCTTCTTGCGCCGGAAGAACTTTCGTCCCCCGCCACCCGCTCCTCCGGGACCTCCAGGACCACTTCCGGGCCGTCCACCGGCACGAGGTCCGCGAGGCCCACTATATCCGCCACCGCCTCCTTCGCGAGGAGCACCTCCGTCCAGACGAGCACCGGCTGCGTCAGTCGTTGCGGCGCCAGCTCCGGGAGCCGCATTCTTGTTGGATTCGTCTGCCATGATTCTCCTTCTTTGATTCTGTTGACCTCACGGAAAACTTCGCGTCAGGGCACAGTCCTTAGCGGACTGTGGTTTGATCTTCACAGAGCTCGCCGCCCACAGGAATCTCTGCGCACAAGCCTTATGCGCTAACGGGCTCTGATTCTGTGCCCGCGGGCAGAAGCCGGCTCGGGCGCCCCTTCGGGGCCCGCCGGTACGGTCGCTTCCGGCGCGGCTTCGGCTGCCGCAGCCGCGGCTGCTGCCTGGCGTCCCTTGCCGCGAACTTTGGTGTCGCGGATTGCCTTGATCTTGGCCAGCCGCTTCTGCTCTTCATCGATGCGCACGGTGATGAACTTGATCACCGGCTCGGTCACGCGCAGGCGGCGCTCCACTTCCTTCACCATGGCGCCTTCACCTTCCAGGACCATCAGCATATAAATGCCATCCTGGAACTTGCGCACGGTGTAGGCCAAGCGGCGCTTGCCCATGCGCTCCATGCTTTTCACCGATCCGCCCGCGCCCCCGACCTGCGTCTCCAGGCTCGAAATCAGTTTGTCCTGGTCCTCTTCGAGCATGTCGGGACGGACGATGAACATCAATTCATAAGTACGTTGCATTCTGTTCTCCTAGCAACTAGTAGCTGGCAATTAGCAACTAGCGCATATCCTCTTTGCGACCAGCTAACGGCTAGTTGCTAGTCGCTAGTTGCGTCTTCGACCTTGCGATTAAAGCGGTTCATGGCCGCCTGCACGCCTTCGCCGAGAATCACTCGCACCGCCTCTGCCGCCGAATCCAAAATTTCATCAACCATCGGAAGCTGCGACTTCTTGAACTGCGACAACACATAACGTGCGCCATCGCCCACCGGATGATCGGGCGCAACTCCCATCCGGACTCGCATGATTTCCTGCGTGCCCAGCGCGGCGATCACCGATTCCACCCCGTTATGTCCCGCCGAGCGGCCCGCGCGGCCGCACCCGCAAAGTCCCAAACGGCAGATCCATCTCGTCGTACAGCAGCACCAGGTCCTGCTCCGGCTGCACCTCGTACTCGCGTACCAACTCGCGCACTGAAGCGCCGCTCAGGTTCATAAAGGTTTCCGGCTTGGCCAGCACGACTCGTGGCCGGCGATGCGCGTCCGCGCCGTTTGCGCGCGGCAATTGCGATTGTCCACGCGCACCCCGCATTGTTCGGCAATGCGGTCCACCGCCAGAAAACCCATGTTGTGCGGTGTGAACTGGTATTCGATGCCCGGATTGCCGAGCCCGACGATCAGCTTCACAGCGCTTACTTCTTCTTCTCGGACTTCTCGGATTTCTCGGCCTTCTCCGGCTTGGCTGCCTTGTCGCCACCCTCGGCAGCTTCGCCTTCGGTCTCCTGCTTGCCCTTCTTGATGACCTCGGGCTCGGCAGGCGCCGCTCCGGCTTCCACCGCACCCTCGACCGGCGCAGCTTCCACGACTTCCTTCACCGCGGTGACGTGGGCAACTGCCTGGTTCTCGTCGGTGATGAACTTCAGCTTGGCATCGTGCGCCAGGTCCGAGACGCGAATCGTCTGGCCGAACTCCAGCTTGCTGACGTCGGCAACGAGATGGCCCGGAATGTCGCCCGGCAAACACTCGATCTCGACCTCGCGCAACATCTGCTCCAGGATGCCGCCCTGCAACTTGACGCCGGGGGCCTCGCCCTTGAGCACGATGGGAACGCTCACGCGCAAAACCTTGTCCATGGCGATGCGCTTCAGGTCGACGTGCAGCAGCGCACTCTTGATGGGCTCGAACTGCCAGTCCACGATCATCACCTTGGCGGCTTGACCATCCAGGCTGAGATCGAAAATCGAGTTGTGTCCCGTCTCCGAATTCAGGATCCGCCGCATCTGCTTGGGATCGACGGCGATGGCCTGGGCCGGTTGGCCCGCGCCGTACACGACGGCCGGAATCATGCCGCTGGCGCGCAGCCGGCGCGCGTCATTCTTGCCGCCACCTTGCCGCGGCTTGGCTTCTACGTTTTTGTCTGCGGTTGCTGTAGCCATAATCTTGTCCTTTATAAAAACAATCTGCTGACCGAAGTCTCTTCGTGAATCGACTGAATGGCGCGCCCGATCAGTCCCGCGATCGACAGCACCTTGATCTTGGGCTCGTTGCGCCCCGCTTCTGTCAGCGGGATAGTGTTGGTCACCACCACTTCGGCCAACCCCGACTGCGAAATCCGTTCGACCGCCGGCCCGGAAAGTACCGGATGGGTAGCGCAGGCATAAACCTCGCGCGCCCCCGCATCCAGCAATGCCTGGCAAGTTTTCACCAGCGTACCGGCGGTATCGATAATGTCGTCGAGGATGAGACAAGTGCGGTTCGTCACGTCGCCGATGACGTGCATCACCTCGGTCACATCCATTTCCACGCGGCGCTTGTCCACGATGGCCAGCGCCGAATCCATCTTCTTGGCGAAGAAGCGCGCGCGCTCCACGCCACCTGCATCCGGCGAAACCACGGTCAAATCCGGAAACTGCTTCTTCCGGAAGTAATCCACCAGCACCGGCGACGCGAACACATGGTCCACCGGGATGTTGAAGAATCCCTGGATCTGCGGCGCGTGTAGATCAACCACCAGCGCCCGATCGGCTCCCGCCGTCGTCAACAAGTCGGCCACCAGCTTCGACGAAATCGGCACCCGCGGCTTGTCTTTGCGGTCCTGCCGCGCGTAGCCGAAGTACGGAATCACCACCGTGATGCGGCGCGCCGATGCGCGCTTCAACGCATCAATCAGCAACAGCAACTGCATCAGGTGCACGTCCACCGGATCGCACGTGGGCTGCACCATGAAAACGTCGGCGCCGCGCACGTTCTCCTCGATCTGCACATAGGTCTCGCCGTCGGAGAACCTGGAGATGCACGCCTGCCCCAGCTGCAATCCCAGAAACGCGCAAATTTCCTCGGGCAAGCGCATCGTTGGCGGTCCCGGAAAAAATCTTCCACTTGTCATCCTGGCGCGCCCGCACCGGCTTTCGGCTTGGGATCAGCTCCGGGATGAGCTTGCTTTTCCGACTGCTGTGCGGCCGTTGCCGTGCCTTCGCCAGCTACGCCTCGCCGTATGCACTGCGCTCGGTTTTGCTGCCGTTTCCATCGAATCAAATACCCCCGCTTAACCTGGTTGAGTTACACGCTGGGTCTTGAATGCCGCTGTTCGCTGCTCGCTTTTCGCGATTGGCTATCAGCTTAGCTTCTAGCCGTTAGCTCTTAGCCTGCAAACCTTGAAACCCGAATTCTAGCCCCCAATCACTAGCCCACTATCCACTGAGTCTTGGCTGGGCGGCTAGGATTCGAACCTAGACAAAGTGCTCCAAAGGCACTTGACCTACCATTAGTCGACCGCCCAATGAAGCAATTAGTAACTAGCGGCCAGCAATTAGCCATCAGTTGCTGCGAGCCGACTGCGTCCTTCGCTCGCAAGCGGGAAAAGTACCAAACTGCTAGTTGCTAGTCGTGGGTTGCTTCCAATACTCTTCCCGCGTCAGCGTCGTCGTCGCCACCGCCGCGTGTCCCGCTGCGCTCATGCGCGCGGCCGCCGCCTGCGCCTCCTCACCGGAACCGAACAACCCGTACAAGGTTGACCCGGAGCCGGACAACGACGCATAACGCGCGCCTTCGCGCAGCAAGACACGTTTTACCTCACGCAAATCGGGATACTCAGGAAAGACGACGCGTTCGAAGTCGTTCTCGATCCCGGCTCGGACGAGGTCGAGAAGCGGTGTCTCGGCCCGGTCCCCGCCAACTGCGGGAACACCGGATGCAGGCTCACTCGCAGATACAGCTTGCGAGAAAACACTCTCGCTCAGCCAGGCAAACACAGCCTGACCGAACTTGTTTATTGTACCTGTGGCTCCAGTGCCGGTCAATGCAGCCTCCCGCGCGACCAGTTCGTCCCATTGCGCAAACGCCTTCGGAGTCGAAACACTGATCGGCGGCGTCACCACCACCACGTGCATGCTCGGCAGGTCTGGCAGCGGATAAACTTCCTCGCCGCGGCCAACGCCAAGCACTGTTCCGCCGATCAAGAACAGCGGCACGTCGCTGCCTACCTCGGCCGCGATCCGCATCTTGTCCTGCGGCGGAAAGTTCGGTTTGCAACGCGCGCTCCAATGCCAGCATGGCTGCAACGGCATTGGACGAGCCCGCACCCATGCCGCCCTGCACCGGCAAGCGCTTGTCAATTTGAACGATAACTTTAGCGCTAACACGAGCGCTCTTCAGCACACGCTCGACCACTTTATAGCAGGTGTTGGACCCATCGAGCGGTACTCGCGGATCGTTGCAGCGAATTTCAATGCCGGAACCGGGCTGCACGTCCACCCGAATGACGTCGTGCAGTGCCAGCGTCTGATAAATCGTGCGCAGATCGTGGTAGCCGTCAGCGCGCACCGGACCGATCTTCAATCCGAGGTTGATCTTCGCGTATGAGCGGATTGCAATAGACATGGGAGCCACGTCAGTTTAAAACATTGACGATAGGCCTCACGTTCTTCGTTGCTTTCTTACGCATAAGTTGCCCGCCAACACACTCTTCCCATCGCAGACTAAAACACGGCATCACCTCTAGTGCCGTCTGCGAGAAAACGGCCTAAACTCTAGACCCACTCGCCGCTCCTGGCCATAGAAAAAATCGTCATCGGGAAAGCGGGGAAAGCGGGGACCCATCAATTTTGGCGCACTCACGAACCCGTTTCTGGCTTCTTTCACACCCATCACAGTAGACGGCCTACGCGATTCTGGTTGACCATAGTTAGTCCACTTGTATCCAACAAGCGAATGCCCGAGCAAATTCGAACCCGTCTTTTCCGCGCTGTAATGATTCTCGCTCTCCTGCTGTCGGCGCAGGCTGGCTTCGCGGCGATCTGGCTGGCGTCACTCGACGGAGTTTGCGTGGACGAACATGGCAAGCCTTTGACTGGCACGGTCGTTCATTTTACCGATCCGAAGAACGGGAAATACTTCGACGTGCGAACCGACTCGGCGGGCAGGTTCTTCTACATCGCGGCGCAACCGTCGATTTACACCTTGCTGATCAAACGCGATCGCAAACCACCGATCATCTTTGAGGATGTCGACATCCAGTGGAGTTCGCAGCCACTACAGCTGGAAGTGAACCTCGAGCGCAATACGGTCACGGTCACGCGCAAGACGATGCTGCCGGAATTTTTCCGCCAAGATGAGACGCAGGTCATCGCTGCTCGGCGCAGGGAAATGGCGATCAGGCCACGGTCGCCGCCATCAACCAGCAATTGGCTGCGGCAAAGCAACTCTCCGATCAAGGCGATTGGCAAGGCGCAATCCGAGCGCTTTGGAACGCGATTGAAATCGATCCCAATCGCGACCTCCCCTGGGCATTACTCGGCGCGGCTTATTACAGCGCTGCGACGCACTCCGCGGATGGAGGCAAAGCTCAGCTTGAGCAGTGCGTCACCAGCTATCAAAAAGCCATTGCCATCGCTCCGACCGCGGCCTACTACAACAATCTCGGAAACGCGTATGTGAAGCTCAAGCAATACGACGACGCCGATTGAACAATATCGTCAGGCGGAACTCCTGAACCCTGACCAGTCGTCGTTGTACCAGCAGAACATGGGGATGGCGCTGGTTGAGGAAGCACAGGCGCGTCCAAGATGATTCTGCGATCGACCTGCTGCAGCGTGCCCTGGAAGCGTTCGCCCATGTGCAGGACGTGGAGGCAAAGAACGCGGAGGTCTTCTACTGGAAAGGTATTTGCCAGTTGCGACTGGCAGCTAACGGGCTGGCCTCGTACAAAGATGTCGCTGCGGAATTTCAGAGCTATTTAAAGCTCGCGCCGCACGGACGCTTCGCCGCCGAGGTGAAGCGATGCTGCGAGCGCTGCCCAATGTCAAAGCAGGAAATGGGTCGAATCGGTGAGGACGGCTAAAACGAAGGGCCGCTGGCTAGCAACCCTTCATTTTGATTGAATTCTAGACTGGTCAGCAGCGAAACTTTAAATGCCAGGTTTTGGCTCCTGGGGTCCCGTCTCATCGGCCTTCCTCACGGCGGCTTCCGCAGCCTGGAAGCCAATCTTGGAATGGGTTCCATCGCAGAAGGGTTTGTTCACCGATCCTCCGCAGCGGCATAGCGAAAACGCTGTCTTGCCGGTCAAGTCGTACGGATTACCGTCGGCATCGACCAATTCGATCGATGCCCTCGGGGGCCTCCACGCGGAATGGCCCATTTCTGCGGACCGTGATTTTCACTTGTGCCATTGACTCCTCCATTAGTGCGCAGCGCGGTGCTCCGTCTCGATTGTAACGGAGTTCGCACGATTCCAACCGCAGCACGAAGTCGCCGCAGGCACACTGCGATCACATGCACAGCCACGGAGGATCGGACACGGCAGTTCGCAGGCAGGGATCAGCCTACTCCGCACAAACCAGGAAGCTCGCGCTCCGCACCGATGGTTTGTAGCTCTGCCGAATCGGCACGACCCGCGTTAGTAGAACAGGTACTTACGCCACTTGGAATCAGAACGCCCCATCATGCGCATGATGTGACGGCTGGTGTGCAAGTTGAAAGCGCGTGGCTCGCGCATGAGTTTCATGCTGGCCTCGTGAGGCAGCAGATTGCCCTTTCGGCGATTGCAAGAATGGCAGCAAGCCACGAGGTTCTCCCATGTCGAAGCGCCACCCCGCGAACGCGGAATGACATGATCCAGCGTCAACTCGCCAGCGGCCAGGATCTTCCCGCAATATTGGCAGGTGTTGCGATCGCGCAGCAAAATATTCTTGCGCGACAGGGCGCGCGTCTGATGAGGGATGCGCCGGTACTCCAGCAAACGGATGACGGATGGCACGTGCATGGCCATACGCGCCGCGTGGAGATAATGTCCGTTGGCCTCTTCCATCATAGCCACGCCCTTCAGCACCAGAATGATGGCGCGGCGGGCGGCACAGACGTTAATCGGCTCGTAGGACGCATTGAGCACCAGTACCGGCGCATGCATCTCCGTCCACTGCGGCGGCTCATCACCGGCGACGCGGGCATGATGCATATAGCCGGCAAGCGACTTGCCGTATCGGGATGCAGCGCCATGGGCTGACATGGACATACCCAGTTAGACCGAAGCGGCGAGAGCCACAGCTTCGATTTCCTCCTCATCCCCGTGACCGGCAGCCTTCCGTGGAGGCGAGGCCTGAAAAGCGCGGGCCAGGGTAGCCGCCCAAACTCGTTCTGCACCGGCCTGCTTCAACACCCGGGCGCACTCCGAAAGCGTGGTTCCAGTCGTCATGACGTCGTCCACCAAGATCACGGTGCGGCCCCGCACAAGGCGACGGTCACGAACACGAAATGCATCACGCATATTAGTAATTCGTTCTTCGCGGCTGAGGCCTACTTGCGAAACAGTTGCACGCTGACGAACCATAACATTGGTCGCAAGTTCAACCGGCCGTAAGCGCTTTACCGCGGCACGGGCGATCAATTCGGCTTGGTTGAATCCGCGTTCACGGCGCTTGTTCTTGTGCATTGGAACCGGGATGAGTAACAGATGCTTATCGCTGCAACCAGCGAGAAGCTCCTCGATGACGCCGGCCAGCATTCCACCCAGCACCGATGCAACCGGAAGAACGCGCTCGTACTTAAGTAGACGGACCAGTCCACGAAGTCCGCCTTGGTATTCGCCAAAGCAGACAGCACGCGCGAACTCCGGTTCGAGATCTCGGCAATTCTGGCATCGGCCATCGCCCATCAGCAATTGTGCGCTGAACAGGCGGTCGCTGCACACCACACATTGTGGCTCGCGCACCGGAACGATGGCGGCAAGACATTCGGGACAGACAGGAATCCGTGAAATGTTATTGAGCGGGGTGTTACACAGTCTGCAATCAGAAGGGAAAAGGACAGAAAAAACATTGCGTAGGATGGCTAGCAAGGCCGCGAGAGCTACGGCACGTTGCTGGGCGCGCTGATTTCGCCGGTCTCGCTTTAGCGTCTCACGACTGCTGAAGACGACCCTCCAACCATCCGAGCACGCCACTTCGGCGCGCATCGAGAACCCGTCGCCGGTGCCTCCAGGTGCCAGACGAGCGATGGTTGACGCTCATCCGGTCACCCCAACGAGCCGGAACTCGTCGGGGACCTGATCCGGTCCCGAAGCACCGTGACCTTACAGTATAAGAGCTTCGATGCGCAGGCGCAATGCACGGGCAGGTTCGGAAGAACGATTTCACTGAGATTTCATCGTTCGCCATTTGCGAGTAGTTGTCGCAGCTTGACGACCTGCAAAGACGACGATCCCGGAACCGATCGCATTGGCGTCACCGCTAAAAGATGCGAGCTGGGCTCTGCTGACGGCGATCGAGATTGCCGGTGGCGAGGTCCTGCGCTTGCACCAACCCAACACCTAACGGCGATAAATCAGTATCGTGAACCGCAGCCTACTTGGCTGCACTTGTAACAAGTGCCACTGTCATGCTAACTTGCGCCGTCGCCCCTTTGCTGCGCCGCGCGAGGTCTTCTTACATGAGTACTACCATCAGCACACCGCAAAAGAAGTTTCGTTCCTACGTTCCCGCGGATACAACCATGCCGGAGTTCACCCTCCGAGCCGTGCTCCTCGGCTTGATCCTGACAGTGGTTCTGGGTGCAGCGAACGCCTACCTCGGACTGCGCGCTGGCATGACCATCGCAGCCACGTATCCCGCAGCCGTCATTGGCATGGCAGTGTTACGCATGATGAAAGGCTCGATCCTGGAGGAGAACATTGCGCGAACCGTAGGCTCGATCGGCGAATCGGTTGCGGCAGGCGCGATTTTCACCATCCCGGCGTTCGTCATCTCCGGCGCGTGGCCCGTCTTTGACTTCGAGCATGCCTACTGGAAATCGTCCATCCTGATGTTGGTGGGCGGCGCGCTCGGCATCCTGTTTGTCACGCTGTTGCGCCGGGTGATGGTGGAAGACCCCGAGCTTCCCTTCCCAGAGTCGGTAGCCGCCTCGCAGATTCACATTGCCGGGCAACAAGGTAGCCGCGCCGCAAAGATTCTGTTCGGCAACATGGGTTTCGGCGGCATCGTGTACTTGCTCGGCCAGTTCAGCCTGTTCAGCGTGAGCCGTGACTTCATCGTCAACGTCGGCAACCTCGGCACCAGCTTTGTGCGCATGGGCCGCAGCGCCACGGCAGCGAAGCTGCCAGTGGGGGCAGTGACAACGCTGTCGGCGCCGCAAATTAGTCCCGCGTATCTCGGCGTAGGCTACATCATCGGACCCCGGCTGGCGTCGCTGAACTTTGCTGGCGGCGTCATCGCGTGGGGCTTGCTGGTTCCGCTGATCTTGTTCCTTGGCGGTCCGAACCTGGTCGCTCAGTTTGCCCCTGCGGGCACGATCCTTCCGGATAGCAAATTCTGGACCGAGCAGGCTGGGGCAGTGTGGAGCTTTATCGTGCGCCCGATCGCCGTCGGAGGCATGCTGGTGGGCGCGTGCTTCACGCTGTTTCGGATGCGCAAGAGCCTGGGCTCGGGCATGGCGCGGGCTGTCTCCGACTTAAAGAAGTCGGCCGCGGCGCATGCGGACACGGCCCGCACCCAACGTGACCTGAACGCCAAGTTTGTATTCAGCGGATTGCTGGTCGTTTTGATCAGCATGGTCTTCTTGTACAAGAGCTACGCGGCTTCGTGGGGGCCCGGCATGGTCGCGGCAATTGTGATGATCATCGTCGGCTTCTTCTTCGCGGCTGTGTCAGGGAATCTGGTGGGCTTAATCGGCTCGTCGAACAACCCCATCTCCGGCCTGACTCTGGCGGCTCTGGTGATCGCAGCGCTGCTGATGGTGCTGATGGGCGTCTCGGGAATTCACGGCGTTGCCGCCGTGCTCGGCGTGGCGGCGGTGGTCTGCATCTCCTCCGCGGTAGCGGGCGAGATGCTCCAGGACTTGAAGGTGGGGCACATCCTCGGTGGCACTCCCAGCAAAATGCAGATTGGCGATTTCATGGGCGTGACTGTAGCCAGCTTCGCGCTGCTTCCGGTACTGTTGCTGCTGAATCAGGCCAATATCAACAGCGGCGGCATAGGTTTTGGAGATCGCCAGCTTTCTGCTCCTCAAGCCGGCCTGATGGCCATGCTGGCCCGCGGTATTGTTGGCGGAGAGATGGCATGGCCGCTGATCGTTGTCGGCGTCTTGATGGGCATTGCCCTAATCATGATTGAAGTCAAGAGTCCGATGCTGTTCGCCGTCGGCATGTATCTGCCGCTGGAGACAACTTTCGCCATCTTCCTGGGCGGCGTGATTCGGTGGATCACCGACAAAATCCGCGACAGCAAGGACTTTAACGATGCGCAGAAGGCCCGCGTGGAAAATGCCGGAGTGCTGACCGCCTCAGGATTCATTGCCGGCGAGGCGTTAATGGGGATTGTGATAGCCGTCTTCAAGTACGAGAAGTGGCCGCTGCCGCCTATCTTCCAGCATCCGAATGTTCTCTCAGGATTTATCGTGCTGGTGATTCTTGCCATCGTCATGATTCGCGTGCCGCTAGCCAATGCGGGCAGACCGGATGAACCGGCTCCGCCGACCGCGATCATGTAGAGCATCGTTATTTATCACCACTATCATCCCGGGCGAGGACTTCGCTCCAAGTCGAGGGGCCTGCTGTTTGTGCGCGGATGACCATCGCCGCCAATCTTTCTGCCATCCACGATCGCATCGCAAGATGCAGCTCAGCGGGCGGGGCAGAAATGCTGATGACGTTGCCCTGATGGCGGTCACCAAGACCCTCCCTGCCGAGCGTATCGTAGAAGCTTATGAAGCTGGCCAGCGGGTATTTGGTGAAAACCGCGTGCAGGAATTCGCCGAAAAGTTGGGTGCTCTTGCGAGCCTGCGCGACGCGAACTTTCACATGATCGGCCACCTACAATCCAATAAAGCGCCGAAGGCCGCCGAGATATTCCACGCCATTGATTCTCTCGATTCGGCAAAGCTGGCAGAACGGCTGAATGCTGCTGCCGAGAAGCTCGGCAAGACGCTCGACGTGCTGATCGAGATCAATGTTGGTGGTGAAAAGGCCAAGAGTGGTCTCGCCCCCCACTCGCCGGAACTTGAAAACATCCTCGCCGGTGCTCCCACCTGTACGCATCTGCGCATTCGCGGACTGATGACCGTACCGCCGTTCACCAGACGATCCCGAAGGAGCGCGCCCCTACTTTCGCCAGCTCCGCGAATTGCGTGACCGTCTCGCCGCACGAAACCTGCCGTCGATCGACTTGATGTGCTCTCCATGGGCATGTCCCACGACTTCGAAGTCGCAATCGAGGAAGGCTCGACCTGCGTGCGCATCGGCACCGCGATCTTTGGCGACCGTCCATAACCATGATTCCCATCCGAGACACTTCATCCGGCGCAACGTTCCAAGTGAAGGTGCATCCCCGCGCGAAGAAGAACGCCATCACGGGTGAGGTAGGCGACGCACTGAAGCTGGCCTTGACTGCACCACCAGTGGAAGGCCGCGCCAACCAGGCTTGCATTGAGTTTCTGGCGGAAGTTTTGAATGTGCCGCATTCGTCGGTTACGATAGCCGCCGGGGAAAGCAGCCGAAACAAAGTGATTCGCGTGAGCGGGATGTCGGCCGCGCAGGTGGAAGCGAAGCTTTCGAGAAAGCAATCTGTAGCCTCCGGTAGTAGCCAGTTGCCAGCCTGGGCGGATCGCAGGTGTACAAGTCCTAATGACAACTGGCTACTGCTGATCGAGAACTGATTGAGGAGAACATATTGAGCTTTGCGCAGCGTTGGCGCGACATTCGTGTAGGCTTTGAGCGTCCCTTCTGGGTCGCCAACATCAGCGAGTTGTTCGAGCGGCTTTCCTATTACGCGGCCTTCGCTTCGCTGGCGCGCTATCTCCACGAAGTCCTGCACTTTCCCAGTCGAGCAGACCGGCACGCTCACCGGTTTCTTCGGCGGACTGGTATGGTTTCTGGCGGTATTTGGAGGAACGCTCGCCGACCGCATGGGCTTCCGCCGCGCGCTCTCGCTGGCCTATCTGATTCTGAGCTGCGCCTACTTCCTATTGGGATCACTGGGAGCGCCGTGGCTCGCGCCGGTTCGGGACAATGTGCCGCTGGTTGTTCTGGCGACCGTTCGTTCTGGCTCTGCCAGCACTGGGCATCGCGTTGGTAAAGCCCAGCGTCGTCGGCACCACCGCGCGGGCCTCGAAAGAAAACGTCCGCTCCATCGGCTACTCGATTTACTACACGCTGGTAAACATCGGCGGCGCGGCCGGCCCTTATGTTGCTTCGTTCGTACACCAGCGCATGCGGGTCGAGAACGTCTTTCGCGTGGCCGCCCTCAGCGTCTTCCTGATGTTCCTGGGGGTGTTGCTGTTCTTCAAAGAACCGCGCCGTCACGACGAGGTGGAAACCGCCAGCCTCTCCCAAGCCGCCAGGAATTTCTGGACCGTCGTTACCAATCCTCGCTTCATGCTGTTCCTGCTGATCTTCACCGGCTACTGGATCGTCTATTGGCAGGAGTTCATCACCCTGCCGATTTATATTCACGACTATATCAATCCCCACACCGATACCGAGCTGCTGCTGGTGACCGGGCCGCTGGTGGTGATCGCACTCACCCTGGCGATCAACATCCTTACGCAGAAGGTTCGAGCTTTCAGCGCTATCATCGCTGGAACGCTGATTACTGCCCTGGCGTGGATCATTCTCATCGTGCGACCAACCGTGACCGGAGCCATCCTTACCCTGATCGCTGTCGCCCTCGGCGAGATTACGCAATCGCCTCGCTACTACGAATACATTTCCCGGCTCGCTCCCTCGGGACAGCAGGGAACCTACATGGGCTTTGCTTTTCTGCCGCTGGGAATCGGCTCGCTTATTGGCGGAAATTTCGGCGGATTTCTCATGCACCACTATGGCGAGGTGAAACATCAGCCGGGAATGATGTGGGTAGTCATCACGGCCATCGGCGTTCTCACCGCGATTTTGTTGTGGATTTATGACAAGGTCTTGCTGCCAAAACGGGCGGTCGAGACCACGACTGCGGTAGTCGGTTGATCGGCGGCCTCAGCCGAGGCGGCGGCGTCACTGCCTTGCGGGCGTCTCTTCCTGTAAATTTGACCCTGCCTCAGAGCCGATGACTCTTATGAAAAAGACCCCGGCCTACATTGCCAAACACATTCGCACGGTTCTCAAGAATGGCGGCTCGGCACCGCATACCGAGGAAGTACAGCGGTTCTTCAAGCAGGAAGTTAAGTCGCGCGGATGGTACACCGATGAACTCCGTAAGGTTGCGGTGCGATTTCGGAGGACGATTTTCGCCGAACATGATACGCCTTACCTGTTGCAGGTGGCCGATCAACTCTTCCGCGGCGATATTCTGGAGGAGAAAATATTCGCCGTCATGATGCTTCAGGGCGTCGTGGAGGAGTTCGGCAGGTCTGAGTTCAAGGTGTTCGAAAGTTGGCTCGATCGAGTTACGACATGGGCCGATCATGATGCGCTGGTGCATTATCTGATCGGCCCAATGATCGCCGCAGATGCTTCCTTCCTGTCGCGACCGCCTCGCTGGGTTAAGGCGCGCAAGCGCTGGCATCAGCGTGCCGCCGCCGTGAGTCTCATCCACAGTACGCGGCAGCATAAGAACTTTGTCAGCATCCGGCGTGTCACCGAGATGCTGCTGACCAGCGATGACGACATGGTTCAGAAAGGATTGGGCTGGCTGCTGCGCGAGGCCGCCAAGGCGAACCCAGAAGAGATGGTCGAATACCTAATGACGATCCGTCAAAAGACGCCACGCCTGGTGCTTCGTACCGCATGCGAAACTCTCCCAGCCATCACACGGAAACGCGTTTTGGGCGTTAAGTAGGCCCCGTCGCCGTAGGCCAAGCCCTGAACCCCAGTAACTGGGGGCGGGCAGGCATCGGCTTGCCTCGTTGTTAATTTGCATCGCTCTCTGCGTCTGAGTTTGTCTTTGTCCGACCGTTGAATTTTCTAACCCTTCGGCGTATATTTAATGAAGTACTGTTGTGTTTTGAGGGTTCTGTCACCCCTCCGGCGTGACCGCGAACCCGAGCATAATCGGCGAAGCACATCGGTGGGCGCGAGCCCACTTTTTATTTCCACCCGTAATCCGCTGGTGCGCGGCGAGTCCAGGCGGCAACAAGAGCCTGACGGGCGGTTTGTGCTCATTTGCAGGGAGCCGTTCTTGGTCAAGATCAGACAATGGCAGCGAGTTTGGAAAAAGTTTGGGAGATTGCGGAACGGGTGGCGCAGTCGAGCGGCCTGGAAGTGGTCGATATTGAGCTGTTGGGCGGCGGGAAAGCGCGCATGCTCCGTATCTATATCGACAAGCCGGATGGAGTTACTCACGACGATTGTTCCAGCTTCAGCCGCGACGTAGGCACCATCTTCGATGTCGAAGAGGCGGTACCGGGAGGGTCGTACCTGTTGGAGGTTTCATCGCCGGGACTTGATCGTAAGCTTTCAAAGCCAGCGGACTACCGGCGTTTCACGGGCAGCCTGGTGAAGCTGATGACCCGGGATCCAGTTAATGGAAACCGGTATTTTGAAGGGCGGCTGAAGGCGTTCCATGATGGCCGACTCAGTTTGGAATTGACCGGCAGGAAAAAGTCGAAGAAGCATCAAGAAGTGGAGTCGGGAACGGAAGTTGAAATCGAGTTGGCCAACGTTGAGAGGGCGAACCTGATTCCCGAGTTCTGATTCGAACGCAGCAAAACCAAATGGAAGTAAGGTGGCGAACATTTTATGGCGAGTGAACTGTACAACGTAATCGACGCTCTGAGCCGGGAAAAAGGCATCGATCCGCAGATCGTCGTGAACGCGGTGGAGGATGCCATTGTTGTGGCCACCCGAAAATATTACAAGAGCCAGGAGAACCTCCGCGCCGAACTCGACAAAGAAAGTGGCCAAATCCGAGCCTTCGCGGTTCGAACCATCGTTGAGGGCGCCGATCAACTCGAAGATCCGATGGCGCAGATTACCTTGGAGGATGCCAAACGCATCGATCCTGCCGCCGAAGTGGGTGGCGAGTTGCGTACTTATAAACCCACCGACGTGCTAGGTCGCATTGCGGCGCAGTTGGCGAAGCAGGTGATCTTCCAGAAGGTGCGGGAGGCCGAACGCGACACGATCTATAACGAGTACATTGGCCGGGTCGGCGAAGTGATCAACGCCACTATCAAGCGCCAGGAAGGGCAAGACGTCATTGTGGATCTCGGCAAGGCCGAAGGACGCATGCCCAAGAAGGAGCAATCGCGACTGGAATCGTTTGCTCCTGGGGAGCGTGCCCGAGTGGTGATCGTCCGCGTGGAGAAAGCCTCCAAGGGTCCGCAGGTTGTCGTCTCCCGTGCCGTACCGGAGCTGGTATCGCATCTGTTCCAGACCGAGGTGCCTGAGATTTACGACAACACGGTCGTCATCCGCGCCATCGCCCGCGAAGCCGGCGAACGCACCAAGATCGCTGTCATGTCGAAGGACAAGGATGTCGATCCGGTGGGCGCTTGTGTCGGGATGAAGGGTATGCGCGTGCAATCCATCATCCGCGAATTGCGCGGCGAAAAGATTGACATTATCGAATACCACGAGGACCCCGTGACCTTTGCCGAAAAGGCGCTACAGCCCGCGAAGGTCAGCCGCGTAACTGTTCTCGAAGGTCAGGAGAAGCACCTGGAAGTAATCGTTGACGACAGCCAACTGTCTCTGGCTATCGGCAAGAAAGGGCAGAACGTCCGTCTCGCCGCCAAGCTGCTCGGATGGAAGATCGATATCAAGAGCGAAGAGGAGAAGCGTCAGGAAGTGGAGGATCGGATGAACGTGGTGTTGAACCAGCCAGCAACACCACTGGAGAGCATTCCCGATCTAGAGCCTGGAATCATCGAGAAGCTGGTCGCTGCCGGTATAACGACCGTCGAAGCCGTGGCCGACATGACTCCCGAGCAGCTCGAGGAGGTGCCGGGTATCGGCCCCAAAACGGTGGAAAAAATCAGTATCGCAGTCAATAATTACTTTTCCAGCTTGGACGCAGCGGCTAATGCCGGTGAAGAAATCCCCCCGCCGGAAGGTGAGACGTCAACCGCCGAAGAAGCAGCTCCCGGAGACGAGGCGGTTACCGGAGAAGATGAGGGTGCCTCGGAAGACGGTGGTGACGACAGCGCCACAGGACCTGACTCGGCTGGGCAATCTGGCGATGTTGAAGGCTTGGAGGAAGAGCCGGATGCCAGTTCGGAAAGCGTGGAAGATCTGGTCGAGAGCGGCCAATACTACGAGGCCGAAGTGGTGGAAGGGGTCGAGGACGCGCCTCCGGCCGATGAAGCCGAAGTGACGACGCACGAGCGTCCAGCTGGGGAAAATGAGAACGTTTCTGACGAAGAAAAACCTGGCGAGCAGAAGTAAAGAGCAGAGCCCACGGGTGCTGCTCTGGGCCAGCAAAATTTTACCGTGAGGATGCTATGAAGGCTTAACCGGCGGGACAATGCGGAGGAAATAGGGCGGAATGCAGAAGATTCGAATTAATGATTTGGCGAGGGAGCTCGAGGTAAAGAGCAAGATGATCCTCGATGCTCTCATCAAGGTCGGAGTAACTGAAAAGAAGACGCACTCCAGTTCCATCGAAGCGGACGAGGCGGAGCGCGTGAAGAAGTACTTCGCCGAACACGCGGAGCTCGGCGCCAGTCGCGCCACGCGCGCATCGGCGGACGAATTCAAGCCCAAGCTTGACCTGTCGCACATCTCCAAACCAGGCGATGTGCTGAAGGCGATTACGCAACGGGCCGCCCAGCCTTCCACAGTTGCACGTCCGGCCACGCCTCCGCCCGCTGGGCCGCGACAAACCATCGCTCCGCCTTCAGCCGTTCGGCCCGCGTCATCGGTTACGAAAGCGGTCACGCCGGTTGCGAGCGCTACACCAGCAACTCCTGCGGAACCGCCTAAGCCCGCGCCTCGCTTCATTACGCCTCAATCGGTCGCGCGCCCACCCGCCGCCATCGTTATTCCACCGAAGCCGCCCGTAACGGCGTCTCCGCCAGCGCATCTATCGTCCACGGCTGTGACAGCTCAGCCTTCCGAGCCAGTGATCGAGGACCAGATAACGGCACTCGAGGAAAGTGAAGCTTTGCCGTCTCCGTCCGAAGCGATCGAATCCGGGATTTCCACTACTGAAGAGGGCGAGGTTCCTGCAGCCCTGTTGGAAGCACAACCGCCAGCCAGGGAAAGTCGTGCAGCTACTGGGCGTCCGGCTGCCACCGCGCAGCCTGCTTATCCCAGCTCGCGTCCTGGACAACCGGGAACTGCCGCGCATGCCCCACGCCGATTGATCGTTCCTCAAACCGGACCGCGTCCAGTTTACCTGGCTCCGCCTGCGGCCCTGCCGCGTCCCGGCGCTACTCCGGCCGCGCGAACTGGCATGCCGGAGCGTGGCAAGCCGATCTTCCAGCGTCCTCGCCCGGGAGTGCCGCCGCAAGGACAGACGCGGCCCCCGGTGCGTCCGGGAGAACGCCGCGGTCCACATCCGACGCGATCTGGTGCGCCAGGAGCTCGTCCTGGATTCGGAGCGGGCGCGAGCGCCGCCCCCCCGCCTCCTACGGGGCAACGTCCCGCCGGTCGGCCGGCGCGTCCGGGACAACGCTATGTGCCTCGAGGAGTGAAGGAAGGCCCGATGAAAGGTTTTGTTCCGCCGCCGCGGCTTTCGCTTTCCAGCGAGCCGCTGCCCATCACGCGGAGCATCACCATTCCAGAAGGCATCAGCGTGAAAGACCTGGCTGAGAAATTGGGAATTCGAGCCAAGGACCTCATCGCCCGCCTTCTGGCACGAGGCGTTTTCGCCACGGTTAACCAGACACTCGATTCCGATCTGGCGACCGATATGGCTCGTCACTTCGGCGCTGAGACTGCCGTTATTACCTTCGAGGAACAGTTAGCCAAAGACACGGTGTCAACGGAAGGCGCGGGCGAAGAAGCTACGGCGCAGGCGGCTCCACGTCCGCCCGTCGTCACAATCATGGGTCACGTGGACCATGGCAAGACCAGCTTGCTCGACGCTATCCGCTCAACCAATGTTGCCGGTGGCGAAGCAGGTGGAATTACGCAGCATATCGGCGCGTACAAAGTGGCGATCACGGATCCCAACTCGCCTGCCTTTGGCCGCGAGATTGTATTCCTCGACACCCCTGGTCACGAAGCCTTCACCCGCATGCGTGCGCGTGGTTCGAAGGTGACCGACATTGTGGTGCTGGTGGTGGCTGCCGATGATGGTGTGATGCCGCAGACTCTGGAAGCCATCGATCATGCCAAAGCCGCAAACGTCCCGATGATCGTTGCGGTGAACAAGATCGACAAGCCGGACGCCATGCCCGAGCGAGTGAAGAAGCAACTCGCCGACCGCGGCTTGGTGCCGGAAGAGTGGGGCGGCAGCACTGTCTTCGTGGACGTCTCCGCGAAACAAAAGACCAATCTCAATCTCTTGATGGAAATGATCTGCCTGGTTGCCGACCTGCAGGACCTGAAGGCGGTACCTGACCGGCTGGCGCAAGGCACGGTGCTCGAAGCCAAACTCGACCGTGGCCGCGGTCCAGTCGCAACGGTGTTGGTGCAGAACGGTACGTTGAGAACCGGCGACAACTTCGTGGTGGGAAATGTCTTCGGAAGAGTTCGCGCCATGTTCAACGATCGCGGCGTAGCCCTGGATGCTGCTACTCCCGCAACCCCGGTGGAGATTCTCGGCCTGGAAAGTTTGCCACAGGCTGGCGATCAACTTGTGGCCGTAGCTGACCGCGAGAAGGCACGCGGCATCTCCGAATATCGCGAAGGCAAGGCCCGCGAAGCCCAGTTGGCCAAGAGTTCGCGAGTCTCGCTCGAAGGCCTGGCGGAACAGCTGAAGTCCGCGGGACAAAAAGAACTGGACATCATTCTCAAAGGCGACGTTCAGGGCTCGGTTGAAGTACTAAGCGATGTGCTGACGAAGCTGTCGAACGACCGGGTGAAGATCAAGATCCTGCTCAGCGGCGTCGGTGCCATTACCGAGACTGATGTGTTGCTGGCTTCGGCGTCGAATGCCGTAATCATCGGCTTCAACGTACGGCCAGAGCGCAAGGCCCAAGAACTGGCCGAGCAGGAGAAGGTCGATATTCGCCTGCACTCCATCATTTACGAGTTGGCGGACGAGATTAAGCGCGCCATGACCGGCCTGCTCGAACCGATCATCAAGGAGACCTACCTTGGACGCGCGGATGTCCGCGACACCTTCCGCGTACCCAAGGTCGGTACGATCGCCGGTTGCTATGTCACCGATGGCGTCATCAAGCGTGATGCCGAAGTTCGTCTGCTGCGCGACAATGTGGTCGTGTTCAAGGGCAAGATTGGATCCGTGCGGCGCTTTAAGGAAGATGTTAGCGAAGTCCGCCACGGTATGGAATGCGGCATCTCGATCGTGAACTATGGTGATATCAAGGTGGGGGATGTCATCGAAGTTTTCGTTACCGAAAGAGTGGCAGCCGAAGCGTTCGTGTAAGAGCGGCCAGAGATTAGTGAAATCGGCGTGACCTGCGCACCGAGGACTCACCACGATTTTGAAGGCGCGCGCCTTTAGGCCCACCGGAGCAGTCATTTATTTTTGTCATCCCGAGGAGGGCTTCGGCCCGACGAGGGATCAGCTTTTGAAACGGTGCTGACGCACTTACATTGGCAAGAGAGGCCAATGACGTCCCGGAACTGAATTCTCTGAGAAGAGGACCCGGTGTCCGGGGCGATGTGCAATAGGACAGGGAATGATTGCGTATCTCACGCTCGAGATCCGCATTGAAGGGGCGCACTCGCTGAAAGACAAGCGACAGGTGGTGCGCAGCGTGAAAGACGGCCTGCGAGCCCACTTTAATGTTTCCGTCGCCGAGATCGACCCGAACGAGGCCTGGCAGCGCGCCACCGTGGGGGTGGTTGGCATTTCGCATTCACGCGATTACCTGCAAGGGCTCATGCGCAAGGTGGAACGGCACGCGGTGCGGACAGCCAATAACAGCGGCGGCGAAGTCACTGATTCATTTCTTGATTTTTTTTGAATGAAACTGAATTTGGCGGTCGTGCAGCTGAGGACCGTGATGGTTATCGCTACCAGCTTGACCGGTGGGCGTATTCTCTAACGTTCCTCTATTTTCGGCTGGCAGAATACAAGGTAATGGAGAACCGGGTACAGAAATACCATCGCGGACGCATGGCGGAAGCCCTGCGAGAAGAAATTGTTGCCCTGGTAGAAGGGGAACTGGGCGATCCACGCATTGGATTGGTCAGCGTCAGCGAGGTCGTTCTAGGGCCGGATGGCAAAACGGCGCGAGTGTTGGTTTCCGTGGCCGGTGATGAGAACGAAGCAGAGCAGAGCCTCAAAGGGTTGAGCGCTGCGGGTGGCTACATTCGTCATGAACTCGTCAGCCGTCTTGGCATTCGCCAGGCCCCGGAGCTCGTATTCGTACTCGACCACTCGGAGCAGCACGGCGGCAGGATTGAAGAGCTGTTGCATCGCATTCAGAAAAGGAAGCGTTAGGCTTGGAACTTGGGACCACTAGGATGCTGGACGAAGTTCTGAATCAGATCGGCAGAAGGCAGACGTTCATTCTTACTTCGCATGCCCGGCCAGATGGCGATGCGGTCGGATCAGCGCTGGCCTGCTGCCAGATTTTGCGCAGCATGGGCAAGCAGGCCGACGTCGTACTGAGCGATGGTGTGCCGGGCGTCTATCGCCCGTTGCCTTTCAGCGATATGGTGCTGCGAACCACCGAAAACGCACCCCAACCGGAGGCGGTCATCATCCTGGAATGCGATAGCGTGCAACGTACGCGTTTGACCGGCCTGGAGCAACACTACCTTATCAACATCGATCACCACTTGAGCGCCCGTCCGTTTGCCGATGTGAACTGGATCGATCCCAGCGCCTGCGCCACCGCTGAAATGATCTTTCGTCTGGCGCGCGAAGTCGGAGTCCATCTCTCACCCGAAGTAGCTACCTGTCTCTATACCGCGGTACTCACCGATACGGGTTCGTTTTGCTTCAGCGGAACCAACGAGCGAACCTTTGCTCTTGCGCAGGAATTGGTTCATTGCGGTGCGGACCCAGTGCGGATTGCTCATAGCGTCTACTTCTCGACCCAACTCTCCAAGATGCGATTGCTGGGTGCGGCCCTCAGCACCCTCCATCGCAACGGCAGTCTGGCGTGGATGCATGTGGATCGCGCTACCGTCGAATGCTGCCAAGCCAACGAAGAAGATTGCGAAGGCTTGGTCAACTACGCATTGGCAATCGAAGGCATTGAAGTGGCCCTGTTCTTTCGGGAACAGGCGGGCGGGGGCTTCCGCGTTAGCCTGCGCAGCAAGGGCGCGGTCAATGTCGCCGCGGTTGCCGAGGAGTTTGGCGGAGGCGGTCATGAGTGCGCCAGCGGATGCGCGCTGCCCGGCCCATTGTCGGTTGCCGTCGAGCGTCTGCTGGCGCAATTTCGCATTCGCGGCTATCACGCGGTGGTGCAGTAGGTCTTGCCAGGCGAACGGATCAAGCAGTGAAACCAAACCGCATCCTCTCGGAGGAACGCACCCGCCGCTCCACCGACGTCATCGCCCTCGTCGCGTTCTGCGGATTCCTGTTTTTTCTCGGCGTACAAATCATCGGCCTGGTAGGTGCTGACGAGCCGCGCTATGCGCAAGTGGCCCGCGAAATGCTCCAACGCGGCGACTGGATCACTCCTGTGTTGTACGGTCATCCCTGGCTGGAAAAGCCGCCTTTGTACTACTGGTGCGCGATGCTGGCCTACAAGGGCGCCGGCGGTGTGAGCGATTGGGCAGCGCGACTGCCATCGGCAATCCTGTGCTCGCTGATGATCTTCTTCATCTACGTCTGGGCACGCCATTTTCGCCGGGGGATGCAGCTTGACGCCGCATTGATAACCGCAGCCTCGGCAATCTTCATTGGGTTCGGGCGTAGCGCGTCCACCGACATGCCCTTGACAGCAATGTTCACCGTCGCAATGCTGTGCTGGTTTGGGTGGTACTCCAACCACAATCGAGGCTGGTTACTGGGGTTCTATCTCTTTGCCGGAGTGGGAACCCTGGCGAAGGGACCGGTTGCCATCTTGCTCGCCGGGCTGATTATCGTGATCTTTGCCGCGCTGCGACGCGATGGACGGTTGATTCTGCGCACACTTTGGCCCGCCGGAATCCTGCTGTATCTGGCGGTCACCTTGCCATGGTTTATAACAGTGCAGCGTGCCAATCCGGCGTTCTTTCGCACGTTCTTTCTGCAGCAGAACCTGGAGCGCTTTAGCAGCAACTTCTACCACCACCCCCAGCCCTTTTGGTTTTACCTGCCGGTGGCGCTGCTCGCGCTGGTGCCTTGGACTGTTTTCGTCTTCGCAGCGCTTGTCGACGCCGTGCGTGACTGGCGTTTCTCACTACAGCAGCCATCGGGAGCGGAAGACCTGCGTACCTACCTCACGATATGGTTTCTGCTGCCCATGGTATTTTTCTCGCTGTCGCAGTCGAAGCTGCCCGGATACATTCTTCCTGCAATTCCGGCCGGTACGATTCTGCTGGCGAACTTTATCTGGCGCCGCGAGCAGGAGGCAGAGAAGCCTAGTGCTTGGATTGGACTGCTGCATGCATTACTGTGTGCGGCCATGCTCGTGGCTGCACTTCTCGTGCCGTTCAAACTCTTGAAGCTGCCGCTTCCGAGAAATGTGATCATCGTAGGGGTGGCGCTGGCGGTTACAGCGATTCTTTCGCTCGGTTTAAGTCTGCGCTTCCAGGGCTACCGCGTATTGCGGTTTATTACGCTTGTTCCGATTGTCATTGCATTTGCCCTGTTATTGCGCGGCACGGCGCCTATCGTCAACTTATTGCAGTCAGCACGCCCGGTTGAAGAAGCGATTCATCGAAACATTCTGGGACAGATTCCAAGCGTTGCGGTTTATGACGTATCTCCGGGCGTCAGATACGGCTTGGCCTTCTACCTTAATCAGCCGATCGCAAGCTACGAAGAAAACGAAATCCCTTCCTTCGATCACCTGGTTGTGGCCGCAAGGGGCGCCCAGAAGGAACTGGAATATCGTCTTCCCGGAAGAAGCGTAACGCGCGTGGGGGGCTTCGCACCACAGAACCTGGATTTCTATGTCGTGTCGGGAAGGGCGTCGGGACAGGCAGGATCGGTTCCACATTAGAGGTATGAGGTTTTGTACGGATAGTCCGGCGCTCTTAGCGTCGCATTCGTCACAACTAAAAGGCCCCCGCTTAAGCCTGGCTATGGTGAAGGGTGCGGCTTTTCAGCCGCACCCTTCACCATAAGTGTTAACAAGGTTATCCCAGTTGAAGCCTGTTAAGGCTTCAACGAGGCTCAGAGTTGCCGTGCGGCTCGTGATTCTCCTTTGGCGGACGCGGAGGAGCGCTTTCATTCGGCGGCGCAGCCTCGCGTTGTGCTGGCGGCTGGCTTACGTGAGGAGCCGGTTGATTCTCGCGCGCTGGCGGCCGAGGCGCCTCTCTGCTGGGTTCCGGCGGGGAGGAACGCCCAGCATTGTGCGCAACATTGGGATTTTCGGGTTGGGGAGCGGCAGCGTCATTCGAGCGCGGTGCGCTCTCCGGGGCTGGCGGACGCGGAGCATTGTTGTCGTGAGGCGGCACATTCACCTCGCTATTGCCACGAGGAGCCGACTCGGGCTGGTTCACGTGAGCCGGAGGATGCGGCGCCGGTCTCGGCGTTTCTGACGGAGCAGGGTTAGCGGAGTTGTGTGCCACCGTCGGGTTATTGGGACGGGGAGCAGCAGTATTGTTCGGGCGAGGTTCATTCTCTCGGGTTGGAGGATGTGGAACTGTATTGCTATTGTTCGGGTGCGGGGCATTGTTCGCTGTATTTGGATGCGGTGCGCCCGCGTTGTTGTGATTAGCAGTGTTGGTACGCTCGGGTGGCTGCGGAACATTCCTGTTGTTGCTCGGCTGCGCAGCGCTTGCTCTATTTGCGTTATTCGGCCGCGGAGCGTTCACCGCCGGATTGTTTGTCACAGGTGCGTTCTTCGCTGCTACCACACCTGCACCATGGAAGGCCGTCGGTTTTGGAGTTGCGGCCACTCCCGGGCGGCCGTGGTTCACCGACGCCCATTGTGCGCGGTCGCTGCGCGCCATCTGTTCGTGTTGGGTCTGCACCGAAGTCGCATTGATGTGCCGCTCGCGCGCTGCAGTTTCCTGGGCAGCACTAGGGCGCGCGTTGATTCCGCCTTGGCCACCGTTATAGCTGACTCGATTCACGGTGTTGTTCACGATCGTAGTGTTGTAGGTATTGTGGATGTTGGTAACGTTTACCCGATTGACGGCTCGGTTGTAATAAAAATCGCGACCGCGCCAATACCCACCCTGATAGCCATTACCGTAGTAGCCGTAACCGTAGTTAATGCCGCCATAAAAACCTACCTGTGGGCCCCAGTATCCCGGATGCCAGATGTAAGCGTTCCCGCCCCATCCCCAGTAGCCCGGCGTCCACAGATAGCCGACTTCGGGTGCGAGCACCCACGTTCCGGGTACCCAAAAATAACCATCGGGCCCGTATGCCCAATAGCCTGGAGTCCAGATGTAGCCGGGGGCCGGACATAAAGGCTGTTCATACACTGGCAGCGGCGGGGGAGCAATTCCTACCGAAATAAACACTGCTCCAAATGACGATATGGATACTGCGAGAACTCAGCAGAGCTAACAAGACCAACTGACTGCAACGGACGATACGCATATTTCCCTCTCCTATATTTTACATCCATCGCCCGGCCAGTTGCGTGAATGCAATGGCGACATTCTTTGATCTTTGGACTTCGCCAAATTTGCCAGTTTCAAAATCCTGTATCTTTTGCTTCTCCAACATACGAACCGAATTGGCTGGGAAGAGTTGCTAGGGAAACCAGCGCAGTAAACGCGAATATTTTTCGAGTTCACGAACTTCGCAGGCAACCTGGCTCGCCGCTTTAAGGTTCGCCTCAGACGTCAACTCCGCACGAAAAGGCAGCAAGGTTTAGCCCGGCGTCTGTTCGTCTCGTTGAGCGCTGGTCCTCGCGCCGTGGCGGAGCACCGATACGTATGCGTATGGCAAACTAACCAGCTCGCTTGAAGTACTGCACCGCGCGCTCGTGCGCTTCGGCCTTGTCGCGGCTTTTGAAGGTGCCGAGGTTTCGGCGTTTTCCTGTCTTGGCGTCTTTCTTACGTGAGTACAGCCGGTATTCTCCGGACTTAAGTTTGCGAATCATCGTTGTTCATCTCCCTCAGAAATGAATGGATGAAGAATCCGCATCGCTGGTGGCCCGAAAATCAGCGCTGTGCCTGCCGCCGTTGCCCGTCTCGCTTCCACGCGAGCACTATGTTCAGCCGCCGACAAATACGCGCCACCCAGCAACAGCATCCCACTCCAGAACGACCAGAACATCAGCGTCACGGAAACCGCGAAGGGCCCGTACACTTCCTGAAAGTTCAGCCAAGGCAGCGCCAGAATGTAGATATACTTTGCCGCCTCCGACAGCAGACCGGTGATGATCGCGGCGGGCAGCACCGCTCGAGCCGGGACCTTGCCATGCGGTAGCACCCAGTAGATGAGGAAGTAGATTCCGATAGTAGCCAGGATCGCCGAAGCCTTCATCACGATGAATCCTAGCCCTGCGAAGACAAAGTTCTGGTCGCCAAGTACAAGGCCCAGCATCTTCAGGTTCTGCGCCGTCAGCGCAATCGAAAGCATCGCCAGACAGCCGCATGCCAAGGCCAAGTCCTAGCGAGACCACCAGGTTCATGAGATAGGATCGGTTCTTCTTGAAGCCCCAGATTCGATTGAGCGCCACTTCCAGAGGAAGAAAAATCCCGGTCGAGGTGATCAGCAACATGATGAATGACAGCACCTGACCTCGGCCTCGCACGCTGGCGAGAAACTGCAAGTTGCGGATAACGAAATCTTTATTGCTGGGCAGATAGTCGCGCAATAGTTCCAGCACTACGTTGTACATCGCCTGGGAGTGAATGACTCGCCGGATAAGGGTGAGCAGTAAGACGATGAATGGGAAGAACGACAGGATGGCATTGGCGGCTACCGAGAACGCGTAAGTGTGTACCTCGGTTTGCGTCAGGTAACGGAGCGTGGACCAGCCATGCCGGCGAAGGCGATGCGACAGGCTGTAGGTTTCGGGCAAGCTTTGAAATAGTTCCTGCCGGCCGTCCTCTTTCAGCAGGCGCTCAGCCGCCGTCCCTGCAAGCGGCAGACGATCTCGCAACTCATTGTTCTCGTTAGACTTAAGAGTGCTGGCCATACTTGCGGTTGAGGACTCCGAAATTGCGGGCGTCACTTGGCCTTTGACGTCTTTACGAGTTACTTCAGAATTGCTGCTCATCCGATGAATCTTAATCCTAACAGAGCAGGATCTCCCATCGCTGCGGCTGGCACTTCGACTCGTTTCCTAGAGTTCCATATTGGAATGCGGCGGAAGCCCCTGTGATGAAAACACTTGCCAGAGTCCCTGTGTTCCTGTAATCATCTCCTGCTCCCCTCTCGGATGGGTGAGGGAGGAGCTTTCGGTGAAACCGAAACGCGGATTTGGGTTGATGTTTCTGTCAGCAGTCGAAATTCACGCATTGTACTGGCTCCAGGGATCTGCTCTGCCGCGGACGCATTAGTCCGCCAGGACGGATTCAGGGAGCTTTTCCATTGCAGAAAGCTGCGAGCTGAGCCGCAACCCTTGTTTCCCGGCAACGTTGAGACGTCTTCCGAGCCTGCTCCTCAGGGTTGTGTTCGGAGCGTCCGCGAAGCAGGGGTTTCTTCCAAGTTCTATAGGTGAAAGGAGTAAGTTGTGAGAGAGAAAGGTACAGTCAAGTGGTTTAACGGAGCCAAAGGGTACGGATTCATCCAGAGATCGACGGGCGAGGATGTGTTCGTGCATTTTTCAGCTATCCAGGAGAACGGATACCGGAGCCTCAATGAGGGCGAAACAGTTGAGTTCGACCTCACCAAGGGTCCAAAAGGCTTCCAGGCCGCCAACGTGCAGCGCGTGTAAGACGTCTCCGCCACGTGGAAGCAGGTCACGTTCGCGTCGCTTCAGAATTTGGGCTTCCGAATGCGGCCAAGACCACTGAAACCCTCCTGCCCCGGGAGGGTTTTTCTTCTTGAGTTTAATCCGCGGCAGGCGAGGGACTTTGCACTTCCTCTGAAGGCGGTTCCAGGATCATTTCGCACAGGCGGCTCAACTCGCGACAGTCTTCGTCATTAAGATTACGAAGACGCGTGCCCACGGCCGCGTCAATCCCGGGCTGCATTTTGGCAAGCAGCCTCAGTCCTTTGGCCGTGATGCTGGTCACGGCCTGACGTTGATCGTCGTTTCCCCGAGACCGTATCGCGAGGCCACGGGCCTGCAGGCGATCCACCAGTCGAGTCACGTCGGGCGCGCGGTCGATCATGCGCCTGGCAATCTCGCCGCGGGCGTAACCTTGTGGATGAACGCCTCGCAGGATGCGCAATACGTTGTACTGCGGGCGGGTGATGCGGTGCATTTCGCAGAGCTCGTCCATCAGGTCGTTCAGCGTATGCGCTGCGACCAGAAGGCTCAGCAAAGCTTCCTGCACGGGGTCGGTAAACTGCTTTTGGCTAAGGCGCCGACTGAGGGCCTCATTCATGCCTTCTTTATAGCCAGAATCGGCGCGCTTGTCACGCCACGGGCGATACGCATTTGCGTACCGTGAAATGCGGCAACGTCATTTTGCCGAAGGTCGCCGAAGTTCACCAGACAATCGCTGTAGCGCCCAGCGCGCGTGGTCGGCAACTATTATGTCCTCGTCGCGGCTCAACTCTTCCAGTATGGGCACGAAGCGTTTTTCATCGCTGTTGCCGAGGGCGATCGCGACGTTTCGCCGCAGGCCGTTGAACCGTGCGCGCTTCACCGGCGAACCGCGGAAGACTTCGCGGAACTCTTCCAGGCTCAGGCCAGCCAGCCACTCCAAGTCGGGATTCACCAACCGAGCGCGCGGCTGAAGTTCCGGTGTCTTCGTCACCGGGGCTTCACGGTTCCACGGGCAAACGTCCTGACAAATGTCGCAGCCGAATATTTGCCGGCCGATGCCGGGACGTAACTCTTCGGAAATCGCACCACGTTTTTCAATGGTGAGATACGAGATGCACCTGTTCGCGTCGAGCTGATACGGGGCAGGAAAGGCATCGGTCGGACAGGCATCGAGACAGCGCGTGCACGAGCCGCAGCGGTCGGGTGGAGGAAGCTCAGGCGTCAACTCCAGCGAAGTCAGCATGACACCGAGGAAGAGCCACGACCCCAATTGTTCATTGAGAATGCACGTGTTCTTGCCAATCCAGCCAATGCCTGCGTACTGGGCGAAGATGCGCTCGATGACCGGACCTGTGTCCACGTAACACCAGGTACGCGGCGCGGGTATATTTTCCTGCTCGCAAATTTCAAGCAGGCCAGCTTCCAGCGCGCGGAGCTTCTTGAGTACCACCTCGTGGTAGTCGCGTTGCGACCAGGCGTAACGCGAAATCCACCCCTGTGTGGTGGTGCCGGCGTGCGTCGAGTAAGGCTCGCCAGTGTTGTAATTGAGTGCGCAAACTACAACCGAACGCGCCCAAGGAGCAGCGTTCGATAGTGACGCGCGTTTCAGTTCACCGCTCTCGTTGCGCGCTTCGAGATACTTCATTTCGCCCGCACGGCCCTTGTCGATCCATTGGAGGAAAGAAGCGGTGCTCAGGCGTGTCGGCCACACCGGCTATGCCCGCGAGGTCGAAGCCAGCCTCAGAGGCAAGGCGCTTGATGTCAGGGCCGATTGACGACAGAGAGATATTGCCGGACATGCTGGGACGATTATAGGAGGGTGCCTGTCATCGGTACTCACCATTCGGCATTTGGCACTTGGCCGTAACAACCTGCTCTAGGTGCCCGTTCTAGCCTTTTCTTTTAGCTATGACGGGGTATTCATGTCCGCAGGTATCGCCCATCACTTTGGTGGCAGTTTCGGGAGCGAACAACGACGAGTCGCGGTGCACAGCTAACTGCGCTGTGCTGTCCACCCATTAGCCAACTTCTGATTATCTGGTTGCTTCAGCAAGCCCCAATAGGTAGTGTGGAGGCGTGCCCCGACCGTCATTCCCAAGGACGCTCCGCCAGTTTCAGTCCGACTTTGCCACGGAGGAAGCCTGCCAGCGATATCTGGCAGCTTGTCGGTGGCCGGATGGGTTCATGTGTCCGCGATGCGGGCATACGAAGGCCTATGAGTTGGTGAACCAACGGCGCCATCAATGCTGCAAGTGTCGCTACCAGGTCTCGTTGACATCTGGGACCATCCTCCATCGGACGAAGATTCCTCTGACCTGCTGGTTCTGGGCGGCATATCTGATGACCACTGACAAGCGCGGCGTGTCCGCCCTACTTCTGCAGCGTCAACTGGGCCTGACCTGCTACGAGACCGCATGGATGATGCTGCACAAACTCCGCCGGGCGATGGTGAACGCGGCTAGGGAACCTCTGCGCGGCGAGGTGGAGGTGGATGAGACGTGGATTGGTGGTGAACAAGCTGGTCTCCGGGGGAGCCGACAGCTCAAGCAACGAAGGGCAGCTCTTGTCCTTGTGGCGGTCGAAAAGCGTGGCCGAGCTTCGGGTCGAGTCCGCATGAGCGTGATTCCCGACTTCAAGGCCGTCACCATCATGTCGTTTCTCACCCAGCACATCGCATCTGGGGCCACTATCTATACGGACGGCCTTAAAAGTTTCTCAGGTCTGGTAGAGGCTGGTTTCAAACATGTCGCCCGTAGCCAACCTCTCCGGTCGCAGTTGCGCCAAGGCGCGAAGTCCGCTGTCCCGCTTGCCGATCGGGCGATTGGAAACCTGCAACAGTGGCTGATCGGAACCTACCACGGAGTGAGCAAAGAGCAACTCCAGGTTTACCTCGATGAATTCGTCTTTCGGCACAACCGTCGCAAGACACCGGCGGCCGCATTTCAGACACTGCTTGGCTTCGGGACCGCTCGCAGATCAACTATGTACGAGCAGATTCGGGGAGCGAGAGATCTTAACCGCAATCTATTGGGGCTTGCTGAAGCAACCAGATAATCAGAAGCCAACTAGGTAAGAAGGCACATCTCACAAAATAAATTGCGCCTCTCCTTGCCGCACCAGTCTGTCCGCCGATGGACAAGCAGTTCTGATTTTGGACGTTCAGCGGTATCCCGCCGAGCTGAGCGCCAATGGTAACTGCTGTCGGGCCAAGTATTTGCACAAAGTCGGCAATGGCATTTGACTTGTACTTTACCAACTCTAAGGAATACCGATCAGCAGTCAGAAAAACCCTAACGATCGGATTGGTTTCGCGTCTTAAAGGGGTAAAGGTACGAGGAGGCTGTATGGAGCGCAGATATGTGGTGGCGGCCCTGGCGATCATAGCGACCTTCGCGGTGTTCTCTCGTGGATTGCGGACACTCGAGCGCGTTTCACTGACCTACGGCCATCGCGCGCAGGCGGACCTGAGGGCGAAGTGCAATGCCGAGGATTCCGCCGTGTCCCGATTCGTGGGCAAGGTGCGGACACACCTGCGCCCGAGCTACCCGGAAGAGGCGCAGATGCTGGCCGAAATGAACCTCCCCATTGCGATGGCGCAAGCGAAGGTCGCTGAGCAGGTGGCCCGGCAGAATATGGCCGCCGCCCAGTGTGCTCGCGCCACGGCGCTGCGGGAAGCCGAACGTGCCCAACGCGAAGCCACCAGAATGCGCGAGAAAATGGCGCGCGCAAACGCCTCGGCGATGCCAATTGCATGGGAAGCCAATATGGCTGCCGATGTGAATCAACGGGTTCAAGCAAAGACTGCCGCGCTTGCGGAACGGATTGCTGCTCAAACTGTGAGATTGCAAATGGCCGCCGAGCAAATGCGCGAAGTTTCGATAAAGTTCTCCGATTCCAACGCGGCAAGCGCCGACAACGCACAGGCGGAGCAGGATTCCGACTCCTATTCCGATGATGCGGGTTCTAGAGCCCGCTGCAATGCAGTGCAGGCCCGAGATCAGCAGACCGCGCAAGCCTTCCGTGCCAGAAGCCGTGCAATAGCCCACCAGCTTGAGCACAGCCTGGGATACAGGTAAGATCAACCCTCCGGCTTGGCGAAAAATTGGGCAAACGGTGCAGCGCAGTTACTGCACCTTTTTTCTGCACCGGAAGGGCTCAAGATAGCTGCCCCCGGCAGAGTATGCCGGCCGGGTACCATCACAAGCAAAGCGGACAACGAAGCTTGACCACGGTACTAAACGGTACGATGATTGAGCCATGAAGTCCCGCCGCCCTCCTGTCTGTCCCAGGTGCGATAGCAACGAAGATGTGAAGAAGATAGCTTACGGGTGTTTGCCGTCAGACGAACCTGTTGAGTTCGCTCAAGAAGGATACGTGCTGGGCGGATGCTGTATTCGTCCTGACAGCCCCGAGTGGTATTGCAATGCCTGCGAAGAAAGCTTCGGCACATGGCGAGAGTCATGGGGCGAACCGCTTAGTGACAGCGTCCAGTAGAGCCTGAACCTGACTTCGCGACGACTCGCGGGAAGCGCTCTGACGCCGGCCTGAATAATGAAGAAGGTTTCGCCCCTCCTCCACCCCATTTCGTGCAAAAGTGGCGCGACCTGGGCCCCCATTGTGGGCGTGCATTTTGCGGAATTCGTTCCCCACAACCAACTAAAACGAGTACGCACATCGACTCTCAAGGCCCAGGAGCAGAGTCTGGTCGCATTCCCTTCGCATGGATGCGGAGGTTTGCCGGTGAAAGTGATTCCGAATCATCGAGCCCTCACCCTCACCGCATACCCGTCTTCCTTTGACGACAGCACATCGCGCCAATGGGAGTCTTGACTCTCGGGCAACGCTCTCCCGCGCTCTAGAGCGGCTTGCACTATAACGTTCGGATTCGTCGCTGGAACCTGCATCGTCAGCACGCCACCTGCGTATTGCGAATCCGCCGTCCGTTCTCCGCCGGTCACGTACTGCTTGCGCAGTTGTAGCAGTTGCCGATACCACTCCAGCATTTCTCGGTTCTCCGGTGCAGTAGCCCATGTCAATTTCGAGCGGCGGAATGTCTCCGGATCTTCGGGATCCGGCACTTGGCTGAAGTCGAAGTCCTTGAACTCGTTGCGACGGCCTTGGCTGACTGCCTTCCTCAGTTCCGGATCCTGGAAGTCGGCAAAGAACTGGAAGGGGGCCCTCTCGTCGTATTCTTCTCCCATGAACAGCAGAGGGGTGTGTGGGGCCAAGAGCAGAAGCGCCGCCGCTAGTTTTCGTGCGCCTCGCGGGAGGAGTGCACTAAGCCGCTCGCCCCGCGCGCGGTTGCCAACCTGGTCGTGATTTTGCAGGCTGATGACATTAGCCGGCAGAGGAACGTCCTTCGCGCGGGTGCCGCGCGGAGCATTCCAGAAAGGATAATGTTCGCCTTGGTAAACGTATCCGTCGCGTAGTGCTTGCGCGATCTGCTCTGGTTCGCCGAAGCCCTGGTAGTACCCTTGCCGCTCGCCGGTGAAGTACGCATGCACGGCGTGGTGAAAGTCGTCGCTCCACACAGCATCCAACCCATAGCCGCCGTCTTCGGCCGTTCTCGTATAGCGCGAATCGTTTTCGTCGGTCTCGGCGATCACGTTGACCGTCCGTTTCAATTCACGCGCGAGCGCCTGCACCCGCTCCTGCACTTCGGCAAGGATGTGTTTTGGGGAATCGTCCTTGATGGTCTGTACCGCATCCAGCCGTAGGCCGTCGAGATGATACTCGCGAATCCAGTACAAGGAGTTCTCCACCACGTAGCGGCGCACGTGCGGGCAGCCCGCCGAGTCGTAGTTCACAGCCTCTCCCCACGGGGTGGTGTGGCGCGCCGTAAAGTAGGGACCGAACAGACGCAGGTAACTGCCTTCTGGCCCGAGATGGTTATAGACCACATCGAGAATCACCCCCAGCCCATTGCGATGGGCGGCGTCAATGAATCGCTTGAATCCATCGGGACCGCCGTAACTCACCTGCACGGCATAGGGCGACACACCGTCATATCCCCAATCGCGCTCGCCCGGGAAGGCGGCTATCGGCATCACCTCGACCACCGTGATCCCCAACCCCTTCAGATGTTCGAGCTTCGCAAGGGCACTGTCGAACGTGCCTTCCGGCGTGAAGGCCCCGACGTGCAGCTCGTAGATAACGTACTCGCGCAGGTCGAGACCGCGCCATTCGTTGTCGGTCCACGAGAACGCCGCAGGATCGACGATCTCCGAGGGACCGCCTACGCCCTCGGGCAGGCAACGGGAAACAGGATCAGGAATGGGCGGGCTATCGTCCAGCACATAGTAGTAGCGGTCACCCGCCGCCGCCGGAGCGATTGCCGTGAAGTCTTCGCCATCCCGATCCATTGCGAGCTCTTGGGCCTCGCCGTCCGCTCGAATCACTCGCAACGTCATGCGGCGCGGAATAGGCGCCCATACGCGGAACTCGGTGTCTTTGTCGCGCAGGATGGCGCCATACCCAGCAGGCTTGGTTGTTGTGGTCACGTCACATCAGACGTGAAGAAGGGCGGCTGGGATGCATGCGCGTTCCTTGCCGCGAAGATCCTAGCGCGCCCTGTAGTTGACTCTCTATGTCAGCGTTGCAGCTTGAAGACATACAGCCGTCCGATGGGGAACGTCAGCTGGTCTGCCGAGCCGAAATAGACAGTTCCGTTAACGACCGCCGGTGACGACGAGACGATCGGCTCGCTATTGGTTAACAGTTGGGTGAGGGGCAAGCAGATTTGGCTGCCGCATCCGTTGGCATCATAGACTTCAACCATGCCGTTGTTCTCGCCCACATAAACCAGGCCGTTGGCGACCGCAGGCGCTGAAATCAATCCGGCTTGCTCGCCGACCGCCTCTCCCCTCCACAGTGCTGTGCATGTGGATTGCCCGCAACCGTTGGCGTTGAAGGCATATAAGAGGTCGTCGCCTGAACCGATGTACACGTTTCCATTGGCTACGGCAGGCGAGGACTCCACGAACTGGCCCGCAGGAGCGGTCCACAAGGGCTGGCATGTGGGATGCCCACAGCCGCCGGCATTGAACGCGTAGAGATTCGAATCAAACGTGCCTTGTTCCGAGAAAGAGGCGATATAGACCACGCCATTCGCAACCGCCGGCCCCGATCCGAAGACTGATATTCCTACCTGGGCCGTCCACAACGGTTTGCAGACGATGCTTCCACAACCGTTCGCATTGAGGGCGTACAACTTGCCATCCTGGGAACCGAAATACACAACGCCATTGGCAATAGCGGGCGCCGAATTGATTCCAGCGCCTGTACTCGCCGTCCACAGCGGACCGCACGTGGAGTGCCCGCAGCCGTTAGCTGCAAAGGCATAAAAGCGATGGTCTTCCGATCCCACATAAACCACGCCGTTGGCGACCAGAGGACCTGAATCAATTGCGCCACCGGTAGTCGCTGTCCACAGCGGAGAGCATGTGCTATGCCCGCAACCAGCAGCCGCAAATGCGAACAGCTTATGATCCTCCGAGCCAACATAAACAACTCCGTTAACCACCGCCGGCGAAGACAAGGACGAGAAGCTGCTGTCCATAGTCCCCGTCCACAGCGGGTTGCACATAGATTGGCCGCATCCATTTGCATTGAACGCGTACAGATTCCCATCCAAGGAAGCGATATAGACGACGCCGTTCACCACCGCGGGAGACGACAGGTCGACCAGATCGCCCATGACCCCCACCCACGAGAGGCTGAGGTTTTGCACATTGTTCTTGTTGATGATGGTTTCTAGCGGGTTGCTCCCCAAACGCGCGGTCTGGTTCTTGAACATTGGCCAATTGGCCCCTACATTAATCGACGCTGAAGCATCTCCGGTGATGGAGCCGCGCGCCTGAAGACCATGCTCCCCAGGCAGCGCTACTAGAGGTATGCGGATAGTAGTCGAGAAGTTTCCGTCCGGTTTGGCTGTAGCTCTGCCTACGACATGCGAGTCAAGGAGCAAGGTCACCATCTCTCCTTCTGCGAATCCTGAGCCCGTGATGGTCACATTCGAGTCCGGCGAAGCCGAAGCGGCCAAGGGCGTGACTGTAGCGGCATAGGAAAACTGCGTTCCACTGAGAATTAGCACAACGACGATCAAAATAAGCAAACACCTGCAGCTCATAAAAGCCTCCTGGTAAGCACCGTAACGGATGCCGCCGCCACGAGGTGTGATCGAAATGCCAGAACAGTGTAAAAAACTTGTCTCCATCGCCCCTACCCTGTATCAGCATGGTGATGTAGAACACAACGCTGCTTTAGAATCATCGCTACATGTCTTTGATCCTTGCTTCTGTTTCGCCGCGCCGCTCCGAGCTCTTGCGGAACGCGGCGATCCCGTTCACGGTCGAACCAGCCCACGTTCCCGAGCAATCCGCGGCAAACGAGCGGCCTGTGGAGTACGCGCAACGGCTGGCCCGCGACAAGGCGCGCGCGGTGTTCGGTCGGCATCCGGCGAGCGCGGTGTTGGGAGCCGACACCGTCGTGGTCGTCGATCAACATCTGCTGGAGAAACCCAAAGACCAAGCCGATGCCGCGCGGATGTTGCGGCTGCTCTCAGGGCGAACTCATCAGGTGATTACTGGCGTGTGCCTTGTAACGTCTGGCTTCGAGCGAACCGAAGCTGAGATCACGCAGGTTGTTTTTAGTGCGCTGTCGGAGCCGGAGCTCGCTGCCTATGTCGACGGCGGTGAGCCAAGGGACAAAGCTGGAGCTTACGCCATTCAAGGCATGGCTTCGCGATGGGTGGAACGCATCGAGGGCTGCTATTTCAACGTGGTCGGCCTTCCCGTGCCGCGCGTGTATCGCATGTTGCGCGCTGCGGAAGCCGCCACTGGTAGAACGTTATTCTGACGGATCTGCCGGGAAACAACAGCGCGGCGAGGGAAACTTAGCAGGCATCACCACGAGGATTTCACGCTTTGCTGTCTGCACGTTTCCAAACAGATGAATAACCTGGACCGGGAAATCCAGCTTCCGCGCACCTGGCGACAAACCCGGCACAACCGCGTTACTAGGACTTCTTGTCTTCCGTCGGGTTGGCGGGCGGGGTTGTTGTCGGATTACTCTCGTTCATTGAAGATTTGAAGTTGCGAATGCCTTCGCCCAAGCCTTTGCCCAGTTCTCCCAGCTTTTTCGGACCGAAGATGAGTAGGGCAATCGCGACGATGACCAGCAGCTCGGGCAAGCCTAGCTTTCCACCAAACATAAGTCCTCCGGTCAGCCCGTTTGCGGCTAAGCAATGAATAGCGGGCTTCTGCCCAGATTCTAGGCTTTCGCGTAGGTCGCGTCAAAAACAACTGTCGGTTATTCGATGGCCTCGATAAGCCCGGCCAGCAAGGCCGCCCGGCGAGGCAGTTCGGCGGCAAGAGTCGATTCGTGGATGGCGTGGGCGCCCTCGCCAACCGCGCCAAGGCCATCGAGCGTGGGAATCCCAATCCCGCCGGTGAAGTTGCCATCCGACCCGCCGCCGACCGCGATCTCGGCCAACGGGAAACCCAGATCGTGAGCGATCTTCCGCGCCACCCCGTACAGCGCGACCACCTGCTTCGTCCGCTCCATTGGCGGACGATTGATGCCGCCCTCGATCTCGATCTTGCATTTCCGGTTGACCGGCCGCAGGCCGCGTATTTCGCGTTCCATCACCGCGCCATCCGCTTTCTTGGCGATGCGGAGATCCACTTCGGCCACCGCTTCTGCAGCGATGACGTTGGTGCGCGTGCCTCCACGGACCACTCCAACGTTCAACGTAACGCCGCGTTTCAGATCGGTCAGCCGCGAGATGGCAAGTATCTGATGCGCCAGCTCAAGAATCGCGCTGTGCCCTTTTTCAAAGTCGAGTCCGGCATGCGCCGCTTGCCCAGTGATCTTCATGACAAACGAACCCACACCCTTACGCGCTGTCTTCAAGGCGCCCCCCGGACCAGAAGGTTCGCAGACCAAGACTGCCGCGCATTGGCGGGCAAGCTTCTCCGTCAGCGCGCGCGAGCTGGCGCTGCCTCCTTCTTCGTCGGAGACCAACAGCACGGTCACCGGGCGCGCTAAGCCGCCTCGAATTTCGCGCGATGCCCAGAGGGCGAACATCATCTGCGCAATGCCGCTCTTCATATCGAACACACCGGGCCCATAGAGCCGGCCGTTCTCTTCGCGCCACGGCATAGTCCGAAGGGTTCCGACGTCGTACACGGTATCGAAGTGGCCGAGCAGCAGTATTGGCTTGCGGCCTTTGCCGGCAGAGAAATTCACTTGCAAATGGTTTCCCACTGCCGGCCGCCGATGAACCGTGACGCGACCGCCAAGCCGTGCAAACTCGCCCGCCAGGTGCGAACACAGCGCGTCGCAGGCTTGCTTGTTCTGGGTTGGCGACTCGCGCACGACCATCTCGCGCACGCTGGCGATCATTTCGCGTTGGCGCTCGTTCAACCACGTCACGACGTCGCCAAGATTTCCTTTCGCCAGCCGCCCCTTCGATTTTGCCATGTTCTTCCAGTGCTCCTATTCGCCGGAGTACACCGCCGGACCAGACCCGCCGTTCCGGAATGTATAATCGGGACTTTTACAGGACCCGTGATGAGTGAACCGGTGAACCCCGACGGCAGTGATAATCTCACGCTCGACATCCAGGACATACTGCGCATCCTGCCGCACCGCTTTCCGTTGCTGCTGGTCGATCGCATAACACATATCACGCGCACCAAGCGTATTGTGGCAATCAAGAACGTTACCATCAACGAACCGTTTTTTGCCGGACACTTTCCCGATCATCCGATTATGCCGGGCGTGCTGGTGGTTGAGGCCATGGCACAGGCTGGTGGCGTTCTGTTGTTGACCGAATTTCCTGATCGCGCCGAAAAGCTGCTGCTGTTCACGGGTATTGAGCGCGCGCGTTTCCGTCGGCCGGTGATACCCGGAGACCAGCTTCGCATCGAGGTGGACGTATTGGCGTGGCGCGGGACTGCAGGCCGGATGCAGGGCAAAGCGTATGTTGGCGACAAGCTGGCTTGTGAAGCGATCGTCACTTGCCGTCTGCTGAATCGTCCGAAACCGGCGGAAGCCGCGCCGGAGCTCGCTCCTGCGATCCAACACTCATAACTCTCAGATGAACATCCATCCGACGGCCATCGTCGATCCCGCCGCGAAAATCCCTGCATCCTGCAGCGTCGGGCCGTATTGCAGCGTTGCGGCAGGCGTGGAGATGGGCGAGAACTGCGAACTGGTCTCGCATGTGGTGTTGGGCGGTCCCAGCCGATTCGGCAGTGACAACAAAATCTATCCTTTCGCGACTCTTGGCATGGATCCGCAAGATATTACCTACGCGGGAGAACCGACACGGCTGGAAGTTGGTGATCATAACGTCATTCGCGAGTATGTCACAATAACTCGCGGGACCGAGAAAGGTGGCGGCGTGACTCGCATCGGTAGCCACGTGTGGATCATGGCCTACACGCACATCGGGCACGATTGCTTCATCGGCGATCATGCCATGCTGATCAACGGTGCTACCCTGGCAGGTCACGTTACCGTCGAAGAGTGGGCCGTGGTGGGCGCGCTATGTCCGGTGCATCAGTATGTGCGGGTTGGTGCCCACGCCTACGTCGGCGGTGGCACCACGCTCACGCAAGATGTGCTGCCCTACTCTATGACCAGTGCCGAACGCGACACCCACGCCTACATGCTGAACAAAGTGGGACTACAACGTCGCGGATTTTCCCGTGAGCGCATCGCCAAGCTGCATCATGCGTTCAAGGTTTTGCTGGCTTCCAAACTGAACACGTCGCAGGCGCTGGAGAAGTTGCGGTCGGAAGGCGCGCAAGGCGAAGACGTGGAGGCGCTGTTGCGCTTCATCGAATCGTCGCAACGAGGGATCATCAAATAAGGACAACTCTTATGAGAGTGCGAAAAGTGCAGCTCTCGCAGCCTCTATGAAGCGGCTATTCTTTCCGTTGCCCCAGAGCGACGTGGTTGCGATATTTCACCCGCATCTCCCGCAGCTTGTCCACGTGCTGATCGCTCAGCGGTTGCTGTTTACCCAGCAAGTGCGTCACCAGCGCGATCTTGGCAAAATGCTCTACCGTCTCCATGTTCATGTAGGCGGTGAGCAGATCTGCTCCGCACGTGACTACACCATGGTTCGCCATTAGGATGGCATCGTGCTCCGCAACCAGGGGCGCCAGCGCTTCGGCCAGTTCCTGCGTGCCCGGAGTTTCATAACTCGCCAGCGGCACCGAGCCCAACGTCACTATAATCTCCGAACACAAAGCACGATCAAGCGCGATACCCGCAGCCGCATAGCCAGTGGCAGTGGGAGGATGAGCATGCACCACGGCTCCGACGTCCGGACGCAGGCGGTAAATCAATAGGTGCATGGCGATTTCGCTGGACACGCCCCGGGAGCCGTTTACCTTGTCGCCGCTGGGGTCTACCATCACCAGATCTTCGGGCTCCATCAGCCCCTTACTCATGAGCGTCGGCGTGCACAGGACGTTTCCGTTCTCCAGGCGCACCGATAGATTTCCATCGGTCGCCGCCACTAGACCGGTCTGCTGCAGCATCTTGCCGAAGCGGACAATCTCGTCCCGATGTTGTTTCTCGGTCTTCATGAATTTCGGCGCCCAAACGCACGTGAAAGGCTTAGATTGCTATCCTACCGCAGGCGACGGTTTCCGCAAAAGGGAGAGCACGAACCTGCGGGTGTGGCTGTCTGGTCAGGCATAATCGCTTTGTGCTGGTTTCTGATTTCGACTATCGCCTGCCCCAGGAACTAATTGCCCAGGAACCGCTGTCCGACCGGGCGGCTGCGAGGCTGTTGCACGTTAGTCGAGACAGCGATCACCTCGACGACCTCGTCTTTCGCGACTTTCCCCAACTGTTGCGACCCGACGACTTGCTGGTTTTTAACAATACCAAGGTATTGCCCGCACGTCTTTTTGGGCATCGTAGCGGCGCGCGCGCACAGCGGCTTTCAACGCACAATCCCGCGGCGAAAGACTTCCTCCGTGGCCGTGTCGAAGTCCTGCTGACCAAACAACTATCCGTCGATCCGCCGGGGTGGGAGGCGCTGGTTCATCCCGGCCGCAAACTCGGAATCGGTGAGCGGATCTATTTCGGCGGGGAGGCCAATGAGTCGTCTCATGAACTGGCGGCCGAGATCGTGGGCCGCGGGACTTTCGGCGAGCGCCATCTTCGCTTTGATCCGGTGGACGACTTCTTCGGCGTGCTCAATCGGATCGGCCACATTCCTTTGCCGCCGTACATCGAGCGTCCGGATACGCCCGCCGACCGCGAGTCTTACCAGACGATCTACGCTAAGCCACTCGGTTCCGTCGCCGCGCCCACCGCAGGTCTGCACTTCACGCCGGAAATTCTTGAGCGCATACATCAGCGGGAAATCGAGACGACCGAAATCACCCTACATGTAGGCCTAGGCACGTTCCAACCCGTGCGTGAGGAGGTTGTAGAAAAGCACAAACTGCATCGCGAGCGGTACGAAATCTCAGCCGATGCCGCGCAACGAATCGAGCGCGCTCGTGATGCCGGGCGGCGAATTGTGGCCGTGGGAACCACGACGGTGCGCACCTTGGAATTTGCTGCTCGCACTAGCCCACCCAGGCAAAACCAACTTGGAGCGTGCCCTGAGCTTGTCAAAGGGTGGGACACCCCCGATGATCGCATCATGGCGCAGAGAGGCGAGGCCGATATCTTCATCTACCCCGGATTTGAGTTTCGCGTGGTTGGCGCCATGCTCACCAATTTCCACTTGCCGAAATCCACACTACTGATGCTGGTTTCGGCCTTCACCGGACGAGAGCGGACCCTGCGGGCATACGAACATGCTGTCCACCAGCGGTACCGATTCTATTCGTATGGAGATTGCATGTTTGTGGAGTAGAGCGCGCTCTCGAGTCACTGACAGCGGAGAATTGCAAGAGCAATGGGCTGTTCCCGGAACTCACTTGGCTTCATATCTAATCGGGCTTAACATCGTTCCTGCCATAAGATGCGCTTCCGCTTCCTTGTAAATCCCCATCACACCAGCTCCAGCAGCCACTTATTGCGCTCGGTGGCAGCCTTCACCGCGACTTGTTAGAATTTTCTCTTGCCCTCCATTCGCAAAACCGCAAAATCGGCTACGGTCTCCAGCGCTGCCAAGCCGGCCGGCGCAGCGAAGGGCACTGCTGTTCAGTCCGCCGTCGCTGCACCTCCTGAGCCGGACGGCTCCAAGGGCCGCATCTACCTGATCGACACGATGTCGTTCATCTTCCGCGCCTATCATGCGATGGCACGGCAACGGCCCATGTCCACCAAGACCGGCATCCCGACTAGCGCAACCTTCGTCTTCGTCAACATGTTGCGCAAGTTGCGAGCGGACTTTCAGCCGCAATTCCTGGCTGCAGTCTTCGACGTCGCTGCTCCGACGTTTCGCGATGAGCAGGCGACCGCCATGCCCAGCCTGCGCAAGTTCGACAGCAAGACACAGACCTATGTTGACGTTGCCTACGGCGGCTACAAGGCCAACCGTGCCGAGATGCCGCCCGACCTCGCCCAGCAGATTCCCTACATCCGGCGTGCGCTTGAGGCTTATCGCATCCCGATGATAGAGGCTTCCGGCTTCGAGGCCGACGACGTTATTGGGACTTTGGCGCGGCAAGCCGTCGACGCCGGCTACTCGGTGTTTGTCGTCTCCAGCGACAAGGACATGATGCAACTGGTGAACGAGCGTACTTGTGTGCTCAATCCGCCGAAGGACAATCTGATCTGCGACGCCGCCAAGGTGGAAGAAATTCTGGGCGTGCCGCCGGACAAAGTGGTGGACGTGATGGCGCTGCGCGGCGATACCATCGACAACATCCCGGGGGCACCCGGTATCGGCGACAAAGGTTCGGTGGAACTGATCCAGCGGTTTGGCAGTGTGGAGAACGCGCTGGAGCACGCCAAGGAAGTCGAGCGCAAAACCTACCGCGAGTCGCTACAGAACAACCGCGACGCCATCCTGCTGAGCAAACAGCTCGCGACGATTAAGACTGACGTTGCTGTCGAATTCAAGCCGGAAGCTATGCGCGCGCAGGAGCCCGATCCGGCTGCCGCCCGCGCCCTGTTTACCGAGCTCGAATTTAACACGCTGGTTCAGGACTTCCTGAGGGAAAGCGTCGAGCTCGGCGATACCGACTATCGTGATGCAAAATCCGCCGCCGAGGTCGAGGCCGTTGTGGCGCTTGCGACCAAGCCTGGAGCAGTGCTGGCCATCGCGTTGGAATCGGCGGCGCAACAGCCTCCTGCCGCAGAAGAAGAAAGTGAAGGACAGCAGGACAATGAACAGCTTTCACTCTCAGCAGCGCCGCAGATTGCGTCCGCGCCTGCAACTCTGCGCATCGCGATTTCCGCTGAGCCGGGGAGGGCTTTGACGCTGGCGCTGGATAACTCAGAGGTTGCGCAGCCCCTGAAGCCTGCGCTCGCCGACCAGACAATCCCGAAGACGGTACACGATTACAAGTCGGCGATACATGTTTTCGGCCAGCACGGGCTGACAATCGCTGACGTGCAGGACGATCCGCTGCTGTATGGCTACTTGCTCGATCCGACCTACTCCACCTATGGATTACGCGAGACTGCCTTCCGGGTCTTTAACTTGAAGTTGGGACCATCTCCCGCCGAAGCAGTCGATGTCACGTTACGGCTCACCGACAAGTTGCGCGGCGAAATCGGGAACAGCGGACTGCGCAAGGTTTATGACGAGATTGATTTGCCGCTGGTGCCCGTGCTGGCGCGGATGGAAGATGCCGGAGTCAAGCTCGACTGCGATGTGCTGGCCGCGATGTCACAGCGTCTGGAGCGCGAAATCGACTCAAAGGCGCACGAGATTTACGACAAAGCGGGCTTCGAATTCAACATCAACTCTCCCAAGCAACTGGGGGACGTGCTGTTCAACAAGCTGAACCTGCCAAAGCCAATCAAGTACGGCAAGGGCAAAACAATTTCCACCGCGGTAGACGTGCTGGAAGGTCTGGCCGGCGAACACGAAGTCCCGCGCATGGTGCTGGATTACCGCCAGCTCTCGAAGCTCAAATCCACCTACGTGGACGCCCTGCCGGCACTGCTGAACTCATGCACCCTGCGGCTGCATACCACGTTCAACATGGCTGGCTCTGCGACCGGACGGCTGTCGTCGGTCAATCCGAACCTGCAGAACATTCCGATTCGTACTGAACTTGGCCGCGAAATCCGCGCCGCCTTCATCGCCGAGCCCGGCCATATGCTGCTGGCCGCCGACTACTCGCAGATCGAATTGCGTCTGCTGGCGCACTTCTCCGGCGACAAGCTGCTGGTCGAAGCTTACCGCACGGGCGAGGACATTCACACCCTCACAGCCGCGCAGGTGTTCGGCGTGCCGCCACAGATGGTCAACGCCGAGCATCGGCGCCGTGCCAAGGCGGTAAACTTCGGCATCGTCTACGGGCTGTCGCCATTTGGACTGTCGCAGCAGCTCGGCATTGACGCCAAGGAAGCCAAGCGCTTCATTGATGCCTATTTCGAGAAGCATAGCGGAGTGCGCCAGTACATCGATGCAACTCTGGAACAGGCGCGCCGCGACCAGAAAGTGACCACGCTCTTTGGGCGAGTGCGGCCCATTCCCGATATTCATAGTAAGAACTTTAACCTGCGCGGATTTGCGGAACGCACCGCCGTGAATACTCCGCTACAGGGCACCGCGGCGGATCTCATCAAGATTGCCATGATTCGCATCGACGCCGAACTGCGCCAGCACAAGCTGCGCTCCAGAATGCTGCTCCAGGTCCACGACGAACTGGTCTTCGAGGTTCCCCAAGATGAAGTGGGCATCATGAGGCAGTTGGTCAGCGAGCGGATGGAGAATGTGCACGCGCTCAAGGTACCGCTTAAAGTGGAGCTCGGCGTTGGACCCAATTGGCGGGACCTGGAGTGACGTGTGCTATCCGCGAATAAGGGAGAAGGCCGACCGCCGCGTGCAACCCTCTCGCCGTTGCAGATCCAATTGTTCTCGCACGCGGTCGCCCAGTACATTCATGCGCAGCGCGACAAATACTATGGGGAAGGAAAGCGGCTCGCCTTTGGCGACACCTGGTCGCGGTACTTCCAGGCGGTCGATCTAAAGCGCGTCCGCATCCTGGAGCCGGGCCGAGAGCGCGTCGGCAATCCTCCCTTTTACGCCGATCTTGAGCAGTTGGGTTTCGTGGACCTCCCCAACTTTACCTCCATGGGCGCCATAACATTCGACGATGTCGTGGTTTTTCATGAAGCACTGAATCCGCAGCTCGTCTTCCATGAACTGGTGCACGTAACCCAGTACCGGCTGCTCGGGATTGAGGAATTCGCCCGCCTATATGTCCGAGGGTATTTGCATGGCGGCTATGACGGCACGCCGCTGGAAATGTGTGCTTACCAACTCGATGGAAGGTTCATCATGGGCGGACCTGGGTTCGACGTGGAGGCTGAGGTCAAGGCTTGGATTGACGGAAAAAGGTTTTAGGGTTAAGGGAGCGGGGCTGGCGACCGCGAGACTCATCGTCCTTCTGTGTGGTGAATTAAACTCCGATCGCCTGCTGAATAGCATTCGCGATCGCATCGGTGTGGAGGCGCATGAGCTCTTCGGTCTCCGCTTCGATCATCACACGCGCCAGCTTCTCCGTACCTGAGTAACGAACGACTACTCGACCATTGCCGTCGAGATCGCGCTCCGCGGCGCGGATAGCACTCATCACTTCTGGGATTTGCTCTAGCGGAAGCTTCTCGCGCACGGAAACATTTTTGATTTCCTGCGGAAAGACCTCCATGTCAGCAACCAACTCAGCCAGCGGCTGTCCGGTGCGCGCGATCACCTCCAGCACACGCAGCGCAGTCAGGATTCCGTCGCCGGTCGTGATATCCATATCGCGGAAGAGAATGTGTCCCGACTGTTCCCCGCCGAGCGTCGCTCCCGTTTTCAACATTTCTTCCAGCACATACTTGTCGCCGACTGGCGCGCGCAGCATACGAATACCGCTGCGCTTGAGCGCCGCTTCCAGTCCCATGTTCGACATGGTGGTGGCGACGACCGTGTCGTTGTGCAAACGAACGTGGATCTTCATGTCGCGGGCCGTCAGCAGCAGGACGCCGTCGCCGTTCACGACTCTCCCGGATGCATCGGAGAACATTGCCCTGTCAGCATCGCCGTCGAAGGTAATGCCCACATCGTACTTGCCTTTCGCAACGGCGACGGCCATAGCCACATTGTCCGGATGCAACGCACCGCACCCGGCGTTAATGTTGCGCCCATTCGGCTCGATATGCACGAAGTCAGCGTTGAGACCCACGTCGCTGAACACCACCGGAGCCACCGAACTGGCCGCACCATTGGCGCAATCCACTAGAACTCGCAACCGACTGAAGTCAGTCGCACAAACTAAATCTGCCAGCCACTCAGCATACTGGTCACGCAGCTCTTGCTCACCCGGCAGCATGTCGGAAGCCGACATCGCCGCATCGCCAGCTCCAGCACTTAACTGTTCCAGGTGGGCAAAGATGTCGGCTTCAATCTCATGCTCTAGTCGGTCAGAGAGCTTGTAACCGTCGGCGCCAAAGATTTTGATGCCATTGTCTTGCCAGGGATTGTGCGAAGCCGAAATAACAACGCCCGCCGAGAATTGATTCGTACGCGTCAGGTACGCCACCCCAGGCGTGGTAATGACGCCCGCGCTTACTACCTGCACACGCGCCCCTTCCAGTCCAGCCGCGAGAACCGCGCCGATCAGAGCGCTTGACTCACGGGTGTCCTGTCCAATGACGACCCGCGCTGAGGATTGCTCGGCGAGTCGCTTTCCTAAGGCGCGGCCAACCGCATACACGGTTCGCCGATCCAGCGGATACTCGCCGGCAACCCCACGAATTCCATCCGTGCCGAATAGTTGTCGCATCTTTGGTGTCGCAGCGCTCAAGGCCGGCGGTCTCCCTTGGATGGCTGGCCCGTGGTCACTGTCACATGGATTGCCCCTGGTTTTTGCACCCGCACCAAAGGATCGGCCACATAGGCGTGAGTCGTAAAGGTTGCTTTCCCTACCACGCCGGTTGCATCCACGGGATCGGTCAGGGCATTCTCGACGGCATCCACTCGCTTCTCGGGACCCACGATCATGATTTGCGAGGGATCGGCCTTCACATCGGTTATGCCATAGCCGCTCAACAGGCTACCGATAATGCGTGGCTCGACCTCCACCGATCGGGTTGCGCTGTGGTCGAAGCTGATATGAAACTGTGCTGGCGCCACCTGCATGACTTCCACGTTGCGGGGCACATGAATTTGTTTCGGCGTGAGATCGAAGGTACGCTCGCCGGGAACCGCGCCCTGCAAGTCGATGACGGCGTGCACTTCGGAAGCGGTGATCTGGCGCAACAAACGCTCGGGCCCGCGCATCGTAATCTGGGCCTGTAAGGGATCCTCGGAATTCATCTCCAGATTATCGGGCGCGTGGTGAAATTCCAGCGGAACGGTCATCGGAATCTCGATGATGGGATCGCGTCCCACCCCCCACCACAACAACACCGCGACCGCGAGCGAGACCAGCTTGAGAGAAAGATTCTTCAAGACATACTTTCGGAAGAAGCCGCGTAGCGAATCAAGCATGGGTTATCGCTCCGCTCCATCGGCCAGGTCCTGATTGTGGTGTAAACGTTCCACCTCGCGCTCATCGGAAGAAAGTTCGTGGTCCGTAATCGTGGTTGGCAATGTCGCCGCGGGTACATATCGCCGCAACACTTCGCTCAGCCGTTCCCGCAAGTACTCGACGGTAATGTCGCGCTCGATTTGTCCGCCCACCGCAATGCTGATGAAACCACTCTCTTCCGACACTACCACCGAGATGGCGTCGGTCTCTTCCGTTATCCCGATGGCCGCGCGGTGGCGGGTGCCAAACTGCGTGGAGAGCACGGGATTCATGGACAGCGGCAGGAAGCAGGCAGCCGCAGCAATACGTCCCTTTTGCACAATGACGGCACCATCATGCAAAGGCGCACTGGGACGGAAAATGGTGACCAGCAAATCAAACGAAAGATTGGCGTCGAGTGGCACTCCACTCTCGATAAAAGTGCGCAGTCCAATCTCGCGCTCGATGACAATTAGTGCGCCGGTTAGGGTCTGGGAAAAATGATTAGCCGCGAGCACTATGTCTTCGTAACTATCGGTACCATCGAACACACCGCCGCGGGCGGCTGAAACCCTTCGTCCCAGGCGCGCCAGGGCGTGCCGGATCTCCGCGCCGAAGACGACAATGAGCGCAAAGATGGCATAGGGCAAGAGAGTGGTGATCAGCCAGTCCACCGTTTTCAGTGCTTCCAGGTGAGCGATCCAAAAGGCAATTCCCAGAATCACCACGGCCACTAACATTGGAATTGCGCGCGTGCCTTTGATGAGCTTAAGGAACTCGTAGACGAGAAATGCCACCACCAAAATATCGAAGACAGCAGTCACCGACACTTGCGGAATGTAGTTCAGACTTGGCATTTTTCGCGGTTCCCGTCGCGGCCGGAGTCCGCGCTGGATGCCCTCATTCTAATGCAGAGCAACAGGAAGTGGTCAGAAGATAGTGGATCGCAAATAGCGAATAGTAGCGATACACGTACAGATGATTGTCGGAATCGCACGAGTTGTTTGGAGTCTGAATAGCTTGCTTACGAAGCGCATGCTCCACACTGTCTATGATCCTACCGACTTGTCCTTGACTTGATCAACCTTTGCCGTGAACTCACCGCGGCCAAGTTGGGTGCGGACACGGCTGCCTGACTTGAGCTGAGCAGCCTGCTTCACCAAGCGATCATCCTGATCGAACACCAGCGCATAACCGCGGGCCAGAATTGCCTTAGGCGATAGCGTCTCCAAACTGCTTTGCAACTGCTGCCAGTAGGCCCGGCGCCGTAAAAGTGTGGTCTCGCCGGCACGGCCCAAAGCGACCGTCAGCCCGTCGAGTTGGTTGCGTCGCCCAACCAACCCTCGCATGAGCGAGGAATGCAGCGCGGCAGTTTGTCCATCGAGTTGGCGGTGCATCACGCCTAAACGCACCCGAGGATCATGACGGCGGAGATGCGCGTCAACCTCATCAAGGCGACGTGACAGGTTCCGCAGCACCCCCGATTGCGACTGCGCCATGCGGAACACCAGGTCATCTACCCGCTGCTGACGGCGCGCGATGCTATCGCGCATTCGCATGAAGGCGGGATCCTGGGCAAGACGCGAAAGCGCATTGTGAGCACGCAGCAGTTTGTAGTTCACCGCCTGCGCCATTCGTCGGCGCAGGGAAGCGAGCTTCTCCGACAGTTCCTGTTGCGGTCCGATGACCAGTTCCGCCGCTGCCGACGGAGTCGGTGCCCGCAGGTCGGCGACGAAATCGCAGATGGTGAAGTCAGTCTCGTGGCCCACGGCTGAGATTACGGGCACGTACGCGGCGGCAATCGTGCGCGCCAGGCCTTCATCGTTGAAGGCGAAGAGGTCCTCGAAGGAACCTCCGCCGCGCGCCACCACGATCACATCTACTTTGCCATGGCGATTGAAGTAGCGCACGCCCGCGCCCACTTCCGCAGCCGCACCCTCGCCCTGTACCTGTGCGGGGTAGATGAGCACGCTCACCGACTCGTGCCGCCGTCGCAGAATGTTCAGGATGTCCTGGAGGGCAGCGCCGCGCGGTGAGGTCACAACTCCGATACGCCTTGGCAAAGTTGGGATTGGCCGTTTGCGGCTGGGATCGAACAATCCCTCGGCAGCCAGTTTGGCCTTCAACTGCTCGAAGGCGATCTGGAGCGCGCCGGCGCCCTTGGGCTCGAGGTATTCGGCCTGAAGTTGCAGGTCGCCCCGCTCGTCGTAGATGGTGACGCGGCCGCGAACGATGACCTGAAGGCCGTTCTCCGGCCGAAAGCGCAGCAGGCGAGCCTGCGTCCGCCACATTACTACTCGCAGTTGCGCCGAGCTGTCCTTCAGCGTGAAGTAAAGATGTCCTGATTCGGCAGGCCGGTAATTAGAGATTTCGCCTTCCACGTAAATGTCGGTAAAGGCCCGCTCGACTTGGGTACGCACGGCGGCGACCAATTCGCGCACCGGATAGATCTTGCGCGATGGCGCCTGAAAGGCCAGCCCGAGTTGTTGGGTATCAGCCATGTAAAGAGCGCCTGGAGGCAGTGTATCAAGAGCGAGACGCTCTTCGCTCTTCGCTTTTCGCCTTTCGCTCTTCGCTCCTAGCTATTAGCTTGAACAGTTAGTCTGCATCAGCTTACGTCTCGGTGCCGGCTGAGGTGGAGCGTAGACGGAAGCGGATAGTTATGTGATTCAGTGCGGTTGCGCCTGATGGCTAAGAGCTAAAAGCTAGGAGCCGGAAGCGAAACAGCGAACCGCTAAAGGCGTAGCGAACAGCGGCCTTACCGCCGCATTCTATTCACGATGTACAGCACGAGGGAGAGGATCACGCTTAGCAGGATGCAAGTGACCAGAGGAAAATAAAAGGTGGTGTTCTTGCCGCGATAGACAATGTCACCGGGCAAGCGTCCAATGGGCAGGTTCATTTTGCCGGCGAGGATGAGGACGATCCCAAAGACCAGCAGCAGTCCTCCAACAACAACCAGCATGCGCCCCAGATCGACCATGGCTCTATTAAAGCAGAACGCCGCAGGCGACGGCATTGGATGCAGGGTTGTACGAGGCGCTTAAAGCAGATGCCCTAGGAACGTTTGACTTGGTCGAAAAGCTCGCCTAGCACCAGGCGGATGGGCGTATCGGGCACGACGAGGATTCCATGTTCGGGCTCTTGAAATCCTGTTTGGCTGCACACGTAGGCACGTTTCGAGGCGGGATCGAGAATCCAAACGTGCTTCACTCCAAAATTAAGGTAGTCATCAACGCGTTCCCTCATGCTGCGAAGGGAATCGTCTTTGGAAAGAATCTCAATCAGAATTAGAGGCGGCGTTGTAATGATCGGCTCAAGAGGTTGAACCGGGTGCAGGACGGTCACATCGGGAACTCGAAAGCGAGTTGGCGCTACTTGGACTCGCTGCTCCACCATCGGCAAGACGTTCCAATCTTTTTGCCTGATCCAGAACCAGGCCGCGACGGCAGTTTGCAATAGGCTATGTTCGAGTTCTCCCAAGTTTCTCTCTTGCAACTCTCCGTCGACAAAGTCCCGGTCCGGCCGGTAGCTGGTCGCCAGATATTCCTGCACCGAGACTAGGGTTGCGCTCGACATAGACAATCCACCCTCGAGTATTATGCGCCCGTTTCTTGGTCCGGCCAACTCGTTTGCCGGGCATCGAGAAGACTTACCTACGGCGTAATGGTCCCGCACGCGATACGGTCGCCGGCGTTGCCCGCGGGATCAGTCTTCATGTCGTCGGCTTTGGCATGGATCATGATCGCCGTCCCTCCGCTGGCAAACAGAGAGTTCGACTCGCTGCCTGTACCCAGAACCACGTCTTCATCTTTCACCGTCGCCTTCGCCGTACCGTTATCCTTGACGGTGAAGTTCGGCATGTCGCCGGCGTGATGGCCTTGCGGGTTCTGGAAGCCATGCTGCTTACCCGTAGGATTGAAGTGCGGCCCTGCCGATTTGAAGTCCGGCGGATCGCATTTGGCATTCTGATGGAAGTGCACCGCGTGCTCGCCCGGTGGCAGGCCCTTAAGAGCGAGCTTCACTTCGACGCCTGTTCCCTTGGAGACGATGGTTGCCGTCCCAACGTCATCACCTTTCGCATCTTTGAGTTCGACGGTCTTCTTCGTTACAGGTTTCGATTGGGCTAATCCAGAGTTAACACTGAGAGTGAGGGCTGTCGCAACGGCGAGAGTGCCAATTACCAGTTTGTAGGCCACAATGTGAGAGTTGTATCACGGAAATGGTGTTTTGTCCGCCTTTTCGCCGTTATTGAAAAGCAGCCGCGTAACGCTACCACATTTCACAAGCGCGTGGCGCCGGAGATCGAAGCATCAAGCAATTCAATGTAATGGACAACCGGCAGAGAGTGGCCCTTCTCATTCAATAGAGCCTGGATCTGCAACTGGCAGCCAGGATTGCCCGTGGCCACCGCCTGAGCAGGCGTGGCGACGATGTTCGCAGCCTTGCGCTCGCCCAGTTGGTGGGCCGTCTCCGGCTGAACCAAGCCGTAGAGACCCGCCGAGCCACAGCAGAGCGCAGATCCGGGAAGCTCCAACAGTTCCACTCCGGGGATAGTCCGCAGCATAGCGCGCGGCTGTTCACGCAGTCCTTGGGCGTGTTGCAGGTGACAGGGATCATGGAAGGCAACGCGCAAAGCTATCGGGTGTCGAAGGGCGTGCGGTTCCAACTCGGTCAACAACTCGGATATGTCTTTACACTTCGCGGAAAACGCAAGGGCGCGGTCGCAATATTTGGGATCATCGCGCAGCAAATATCCATAGTCTTTGAGCGTGTGTCCGCAACCCGCTGCGTTCACTACGATCGTATCGACTGGCAAAGGCTCGAACAGGGCGATGATCTTGCGCGCGCTGTCCAAAGCTTCTTGTTCCTGGCCCAAGTCCATCATCAGGGCACCGCAACAGCCCTGCTGCGGCGGCACCAGTACTTCACAACCCTCGGCCGCAAGGACGCGCGCCGTGGCCGCATTTACCTGCCCCATGAAGACACTCTGGACGCAGCCGGTCAGTAAGGCGACGGTGCGGCGCTTCTCTCCCTGCGCCGCAATGCGCAATGGCAGGACCACTGAGGTGTCTGGCTGCGACAAATCAGGCAGCATCTGTTCCATGGCGCGCAGGCTAGGAGGCAGCAGCGAGGTCAGGCCTACCGCCCGCGCCAGTTTTTGCAGGCCCAGGCGCTGATAAGCGCGCAGCGGCACCATCAACTTACGCATGCGCGACGGCCGGCTGAAGACCGCGGCAATCATCCGCCGCAACGCTCGCTCGCGCAGCGGACGGCGATACTGCCGTTCCAGCTGTGCGCGCATGGCTTCGATCAGCTTGCCGTACTTGAGCCCAGAAGGACACGAAGTCACGCATGCCTGACATCCCAGGCAATGGTCGAAATGCGAGACGTACAAGTCAGTCAGTTCTACCTCGCCGGCGATCGCCATATTCATCAGATGAATGCGGCCACGCGGAGAGTCCTGTTCCTTCCCCCACAGAGTGTAGGTGGGGCAGGTTTGCAGGCAAAAGCCGCAGTGAACGCAGGCATTTAAGAGCTCCGCGTCCGGGGGATGGTACTCATCAAAAATATTTCTGCTGCCGCTCACTGGCGTTGCAAGCTGTGTCATATGCCCCCCACGAAACGCCCCGGATTCAGGGTTTGTCCCGGGTCGAACTTCTCCTTGATTCGGTGCATCAGCGGCAGCACATCTTTCGCAGTTCCCCACACATCCAGTTCGCTCTTCATCTCCACGGGGCACTGCAACACGGTCAGTGTTCCTCCCAGCCGGTCCACTTCACCACGCAGGGCACGCAGTACAGCCGTCCGCGACGGCAGACTGGCGGCATCCAGGCGTACTTCGGCCAGGCCCGTACCTTGCGCTACTAGCGTGGCCGCAACTACCGCTGCCTCGGCTTCCCGGAACAGGGCTTGGCAAAGCAATCCAATCTGCGAGGGCAACACGCTGCACTTGCAGATCACTGAGCTGCCGGGATTGACGAACAGCTTCTGCCGCTCCGTCCAGACGTCGCCAGCACACTCCGCAAATTTATGAGCGCCCGCGATCCGGGCCAGCTTTGCATACTGATCCAGCAGCGATTCGGAGATGCCCTCGAATCGCGCATGGACCGAAACCTGATCCGCGCGACATGCGTGAATCTGCAGTCCCGTGTAAACCAGATGGGAATCCAATATCGCAAGCACCAGTCTGCCCGCCTCCGACGCTGTAGGCACCATCGCGCCATAACTGGCGGTGGCCACCGGAATGGGGTGCAGGCGAAACACGGCTCGGGTGATCACGCCCAGCGTTCCCAGTGAACCGATAGCAAGCTTGGTGAGGTCGTACCCGGCAACATTCTTGACGACCTTGCCCCCCACTTTAATCATGCTGCCATCTGGCAACGCCATTTCCAGACCGAGTACCAGGTCGCGAATGGCGCCATAGCGGATACGCAAGGTTCCGCTCTCGGCCGTTGCCAGCACGCCGCCGACGGTGGCTCTTTCCGGTTGCATGGGATCGGCGCCCAACCGCTGACCATGCTCCTGGAGCACCGCTTGAAACTTGGCGATCGTGCATCCCGCTTCCACCGTGGCTGTCAGGTCGCCCCAGGCATGTTCGAGCACTCGATTGAGCCGCTCCAGCGAAAGGATAAAATCCGCCTTGCGCGGGCGATTCCCCAATCCCAGCTGAGTACCTCCACCCCGCGGAATGATGGTCAGGCCCGCGGAATTGCAGTAACGCAGCACCTGCGCGACTTCCTGCACCGTAAGGGGCGCGATCACGCCAGCCGGCTGAACCGCGTCGACAGCATCTTCTAATGACGCAGGGCGCAGATGTTCCGGGCCCACGATCGCGCTCAGTTCAATCCACGCTTCGTTGTTCTGTATTACAGCTCCGGTCATGATTTGACTCCCTTGGCCTTCCTCATCGCCTGCACACGTTGCACAGGTTGATACCCTCGATCGACAGTTCCACAGCTAGTACCGTTGCGCCAACCCCGCTATCTCGATCGGGTGTGGCTCGTAAGCGACCGGCCTTTGCACTTTCGCGTCGGTACCCGGAAACATCTTGGTCGGATTGCAAAGGTCATAGGGATCGAAGGCCGAACGCAGGCGCTTCATGGCGTCCAGGTCGGCTTCGGAAAACATGACCGGCATAAAGTGCTTCTTTTCCTCTCCGACGCCGTGTTCCCCAGTAATGGACCCACCCGCTTCCACGCACAGCCGCAAGATATCTTCCGCCAGCTCCATCGCTCGTTCCTCGTGGCCCGCGATACGGCGGTCGTACAGCACCAGTGGATGAAGGTTGCCATCTCCGGCATGAAAAACGTTCGCCACGCGCAGCCCTTTCTCAGCGCTGAGACGGTCAATCTTTCCCAGGACTTGTGGCAGCGCGGTACGCGGGATAACGCCGTCCTGCACCAGGTAATTCGGGGAGATCCGACCCACGGCCGCGAACGCCGCTTTGCGCCCCTTCCAAACCGCCATACGTTCCCCTTCGGACTTCGCCAGGCGCAGTTCCCAAGCCCCGCACGATTGGCAGATGGGACCCACCTTCTCCATCAGAAGCTCGACCTCGCGGGTGGATCCGTCCAGTTCCACCAGCAGCAGGGCCTGGCAGTTGGGATAATTGGGATGAACGGCCGCTTCGGCGGCTTCGAGAGCTAGCCGATCCATGATTTCCAAGGCAGCGGGAAACATGCCCGAAGCGATGATGGCGCTGACGGCTGCGCCCGCCTCGCTGCTCGAATTAAACGCTGCCATCAACGTCTGTGTAGTTTCAGGTTTCTTGATGACTCGTAGAGTAACTCTCGTAATGATCCCGAACGTCCCCTCTGAACCGACGAAAGCACCCACCAAGTCGTAGCCCGGCTGGTCCAAACTCTTGCCGCCCAGACGAAGCAGCGAACCGTCGGAGAGCACAACCTCAATTCCCAGCACGTAGGTCGTGGTTACGCCGTATTTGAAGCAGTGCGCACCGCCAGAGTTCTCGGCGACATTTCCGGCTACAGTGCAGACTACCTGGGAGGATGGATCGGGAGCATAAAAGTAGCCGTGAGGTGAAACCGCCGCCGTTATGGCAGAATTCGTCACACCCGGCTCAACCACCACGCGCGCGTTCGGCACATCCACCTCAAGGATGCGATTCATCCTGGAGACGCCGATCACAACGCCACCCTTTACCGGCAGTGCTCCCCCGCTTAGTCCCGTGCCCGCGCCACGCGCAACAATCGGAATTCGCTCCCGGTGGCACACCTTCACGATGGCCTGTACTTCTTCCGTATTTGCTGGGAGCAGAACCAGGTCGGGAACCACCCGGAACAGGGTCAAGCCGTCGCACTCGTAAGTCCGGAGTTGCTCGGGGCCACTGACCAGGCCGGCATCTCCAACGATCGAGCGAAATTCACTTATCAGCCGAGCGTTCATTCAACACCTCGATGATGGCGCTACGCGGGCCTTGAGAGGAATGATTGACCCACTCATGCGTACTCCGGAGAAAGGCTGACCGTCACTCTGGAGAGCCCGGTCGTGTCAATTCTTAGCACCACCTGTACGGAGTAGCAGTGATGCCGGCCACAGTCCCGAGTGACGTCCGTTCAGTTGCGCTCACTCTCGCCCAAGAGCGGGCGAGCAGGATGAGCGCCCAGATTTGATCGTGAGCTCCCCTGAAACCCCGCCTTGTGTCCGCCGTCACCGACTGCTGTGCCGTGCCTTTCCTACACTTGCTTTGACGGCCCATGTCCAACTCCGCAGCAGCCCGGGTGAACCCCTGGATCGTGACCATCGCCGTGATGCTGGCGACGTTCATGGAAATCCTCGACACCACGGTGGTTAATGTCTCCATTCCCCACATGGCGGGAAACCTGGGCGCCACGGTCGAGGAGGGTACGTGGGTAGTAACCTCGTACCTGGTCTCCAACGCCATCATTCTGCCCATGGCCGGATGGCTGGCCAACCGCTTCGGGCGCCGCCGGATTCTGCTGACCTGCGTCGGCGGCTTCACGATTACCTCGCTGCTCTGCGGCATGGCGACCAGTCTGGATTGGCTTATCTTCTTCCGCGTGTTGCAAGGCCTCACCGGTGGCGGGTTGCAGCCGCTGGCGCAGGCTGTACTGCTGGAGACTTTCCCTCCTAAGAAGCACGGCACGGCGATGGCAGCGTTCGGGCTGGGCATCATTCTCGCGCCCATCCTCGGCCCCACGCTCGGCGGCTGGATCACCGACAACTACACCTGGCGCTGGATTTTCTACCTCAATCTTCCGGTAGGCGCGTTCTCCGTGATGATGATCAGCGCCTTCGTGCGCGATCCGCACTACATCGGCAAACACAAAATCGGAGGAGTTGACCTGTGGGGCATCGGCTTCCTGGCGCTGGGTTTCGGGATGCTGCAAGTCGTCCTCGATACCGGCCAGCGCAAAGACTGGTTTGGCAGCAATCAGATTCGCGTGTGGACCGCACTCTGCGTATTCGGACTGGTCGCCATGGTGATCCGCGAGTTGAAGGCGCGTCACCCGATCGTCGACCTGCGCGTTCTGAAAGACGTCACCTTCAGCGCCGGCACCTTCCTGATGACGATGCTAGGGTTCGTGCTCTACGCCAGCCTCATGCTGCTGCCGATCTTGCTGCAAACGCTGCTCGGCTATCCGGCAATGCAATCCGGACTGGCGCTGTCTCCCCGCGGCCTGGGATCGCTGGTTATGATGCCGGTTGTCGGTCAACTTACCAACCGCTACGATCCTCGCAAGCTGCTAGGCCTGGGACTGGTGGTGGGTGCCTACACCATGTTCAGCCTCTCGCACCTGAACCTGAATGCCGGCTACTGGGACATCTTCTGGCCGCAGGTGATCCAGGGCGCTGCCATGGCATTTCTTTTCATCCCCCTCATGGCGACCAGCATGTCCGGAATTGCGAAAGAAAAGATGGGCAACGCCACCAGCATCTACAACCTGATGCGCAACATTGGTGGCAGCTTCGGCATCGCCACCATGACTACGTTCCTGGCGCGCCGTAACCAGGTACACCAGGACCAACTGGTCAGCCACGTCTCGGCGTACGACCCGAGCATGCGCAACATAATGCGCGGACTGCAGGCCTGGTTTCAGATTCACGGATATAGTTCGGTGGACGCGAGCAAAAAGTCGATGGCCGCGGTCTATGGCATGGTGCAACAGCAGGCCGCAATGCTGTCGTTTGTCGAGGCGTTCTGGGTCATGGGCGTGATCTTCCTGTGTATGTTGCCACTGCTGTTCCTGCTGCGGAATGCGCGGTCGCTGCACCCGCATACTCGAGAGACGCCACGCGTAGTTGAGCAGCGACAATCTGTTGTGGCGACAGTCGAGCGCGAGGACGAATTGGTGGGTGTGGGGCACTAGACTGATTTCGGTCAAGGTTGTCCCTACACTAAGGTTGTCGTACGGCCAAGATTTGTTGGTCCGGATTTCCCCCACCCTGCGGAGGTGTGAGCTATGTTCGCCATTCCTTTTTTGTATCTTAAGGCGCTTATTTTCAACTGGGTTGGAGTATTCGGGGTTCTACTTACAATTGCTCCCCTTTTCCAGCCATGGCTGGAGAAGAGAGCACTGAAGAAACAGGTTTCTCTTAAGCATCTGTGGATAGCCGGTCTTATATGCCTTTTCTTTGCGGGCTACGAGGCGTGGAAAGATGAGCACGCTCGGGTTGATCAGTTTCTTTCGGAAAACCAGGCTGTCCTAAAGGAGAGAGATTTCTGGAAAGATCAAAATTACCAAAAGGACACTTCGCTTCGGGAGAGGGACCAACTCTTAGGTCAGAACTTGCGACGCTTAGCAGTGCACAACAGGCCCTTGCAAGCTTGTCCAACAGGGTTCTGGAGATCGCAAAGCCGGAGCCGCTGAAGATCACAGTTGGTGAGGGAGGTGCTTTCCTTAAATCAAAGGAAGGGTATAAGGATAATCAGTTTTTTGTGTTTGCCAACAAGATCATACCGGCCCGCGGTCAGTTCAGTTGCGACCAAAAAATCTCTGATATTCATGCGTTTGTTATAGGAAACGCTAACCTATACGTTGGGGGATCGCAAGAGGCCGGAGGTGCGTTCATAGCCGAAGAAGGCAGCCTGGTACAGGTTGATATTATGACTCCCCTCATTACACCAACCAGTCCGTTAATGTTGGAGTTTCATACGAAGGACAGAGTGCGGTGGTGCCGCTTCAATCCGACGTAATAAGTTTGTTATGTCGACACCCAGCCCCCGTCGCTGCTCCGCTGGAATCAACCCATGATTGCAGGGCTCAATGTGCATGGCACGCTGTACCGCGGACGGCTTGCCCCCTCGCCCACTGGACTGCTGCACGTCGGCCACGCCTGCACATTCTGGACAGCCTACCGGCGCGCCGTTGAGCACGGCGGGACCCTGGTCTTCCGCAACGAAGACCTCGACCCGCAACGTTCCAAGCCCGGGTTTGCGCGAGCAATGATGGAAGACTTGCGCTGGCTAGGCATCCGCTGGCACGAGGGTCCGGACATCGGCGGTCCATTCGCACCGTATAAGCAGAGCCGACGGCGCGAGTTCTACCTGGCCGCGTGGCGCAAACTGCGCGACGGTGGATTCATTTATCCCTGCGACTGCTCGCGCAGGGATCTGGCTCAATCTGCGGCGGCGCCGAATGAGAGCGATGACGAGCCGCTCTATCCGGGACGTTGCCGGGAAAAAATCGCTGAGGTCTGCAGCTACGCATTGCCTGCAGGCGTGAACTGGCGATTTCACGTGCCCGACGGCCAGACGGTGGCCTTTGACGATCAGCGGCGGGGGCCGCAGGGTTTCCTGGCAGGCAAGGACTTCGGCGACTTCGTGATTTGGCGGCGTGACGACGTACCCGCCTATCAACTGGCGGTTGTGGCCGACGATGCTGCCATGGCGATTACCGAAGTCGTGCGCGGCGCAGACCTGCTGAAGTCCACGGCGCGGCAATTGTTGTTACTGCGCGCGCTGGGTCTGCCGGTTCCCGCCTACTATCATTGCGATCTGGTGCGGGACGAATTGGGAATTCGACTCGCCAAGCGGCACGATGCCCTCAGCCTGCGCAACTTGCGGCAGCAGGGTCACACGCCGCGACAAGTGTTGGACAGGTGCGCACAGCGGTAACCGCGATACTCCAGTTGCGTCAAAGCACATAACAGGATATTGTCTCCGCGCACACTCAGGAGGGCGAAACGATGCGATTGAATTGGGGCGCCATTGTTTTGGCAGGCGTTGCGGACTGGATATTGGGGGCTGTGTGGTTCACGGCTTTCAAAGCGCCCTGGCAGGCGGGCACGCGCATACCACCAGAGGAGTTGAAGGTTTACATGGCCCATCCCAATTTCTGGCCCTACATCGTCTCGCTGGTTTGCAGCATCGCGATCGCTTATGTCATTGCCCGGGCACTAAGTAGCTGGGCATTCACGTTAATACACGGCATGGGCATCGGCATTCTGATCGGATTGGCTGCCGCGATGGCGATGATTACAGAAATGGTGTTTGAACTTCGGGTGGCTTCGTTCATTATGATCTCCGCCGCCTACCCGCTACTGGGGTGCATTCTGATGGGAGCAATAGTCGGTGCGTGGAAACCGAAAGCAATTGTAAGTTGAGTTCGACGCGGGGTCGCAATGAAAATTGATGGCAAAATCGTTCCGGGTTATCTAAAGGCGCTCAGCGGCCTAGACCAGCTTCCCGGTCCTAACGGTGAGCGCTCCGTCGAATTGTTTCGGCACGGCACGCTCACGGTAAAATTGTACGCGCCGCGTGGCGCCGATAAACAGCATCCACATACCCGCGACGAGATTTACGTAATCGCCACCGGCACGGGACGCTTTCAACGGGAAGGAGAAGAAGTGGCCTTTGAGCCCGGAGATGTTTTATTCGTCGCGGCCGGCGAACAGCATCGTTTCGCGGAGTTCACCGACGATTTCGCCACGTGGGTATTCTTTTACGGACCCGAGGGTGGAGAAGCGGTCCGCGAGAAAGCCTAAGCCACAAACTTGCCTCGAACCAGGGGGATCTTGTGGTCGTGGTTGCAGTTGTGACTGACAGAGTGTTCTAGGTTCATTGTTCGCAGGGGCGGCGCGTTTCTAAGCTTGCGCTATTGCCCCGCATAGCTCACTCGCCAAATTGAATTTGACCCATCGTCCGTTACCAGCAACGATCCATCCGGAGCCACCGTCACTCCAACGGGACGTCCCCAAACTTGTCCATTGGGTAGCACGAAACCAGTGAGGAAATCCTCGTATTCGCCACTCGTCTTTCCGCTCTGATGTAAAGGAACTCGGATCACTTCGTAGCCTACGCGCACGCGCTTGTTCCATGAACCATGCTGCGCAGCGAAGATGTCTCCCCGGTACTCCGCCGGAAATTGCTTACCCACGTAGAAAGTCATCTCCAACGACGCATTGTGAGGCTGCAACAACACGTCGGGCACAATCGTTTTGTCCTTCAGCTCAGGATGCTTGCCCTGCAAACGCGGGTCCTGATTGCCACCTATATAGTAATAAGGCCACCCATAAAAGCCGCCTGCCTGCACGTGGGTAATGTAGTCGGGCACCAGATCGTCCCCCAGCCCGTCACGCTCGTTTACCGAACACCACAGTTCGCCGGTCTTTGGATCAATCGCCAACCCACCCCCAGCATTGCGGATGCCGTAAGCGTATACGCGCAGATTGGAACCATCAGGATTCATGACCAGAATGTCGGCGCGGTTTTTCTCCTCGGGATGCGTATCGGGGTCATCAACATTGGAATCGGAGCCGACGCCGACGAACATCTGCTTGCCATCGGGCGAGAAGACGATGTCGCGGGTCCAGTGTCCACCGTCGCTAGGCAAATCGGCCATGTGCTGCGCCTTTCCCGTCGCCTTCAGGTCGCCGTTGTGATAAGGGAAGCGCAACACGGCGCCGGTGTCGCCCACGTAGACATATTCGGGGTTTGGCCCCGGGGGATAAAAGGCGATGCCGTATGGGCGATCGAGACCAGTCGCGAAGGTGTTCGTCTGTTCCGGCTTTCCATCACCGGTAATGCCGCGAAAAATCTTGATCTCACCGCTGTGGCTTTCAGCGAGAAAGATGTCGCCGTTCGGCGTGGTGATAATCTTGCGCGGCTCATCGAGCCCACTGGCAAATAGTGCGACTTTGAATCCCGCCGGTGCCTGTGGCCAGGCATTCTTTGGGCGGTCCACAATCCGAGCCCAGTTCGTGGCGGAATTGGTCGCGTAGGGCGCAGGCAGGTCCTTGGCGGTGATTGTGTGGACCGCGCCGGGCTTTTCGTAGCGATAGTCGGTGAACGGCGCTTGGGGCGAAGCGCCCAATGGTGCATTCTTCCCGCTCTGAGCGCACCCCGGGAAGGTCGAAAACAGAAGGACGAACAGGACGGACGCAGATGCCTTACGAGTCATCTTCATGATGGTTTTCTTGAGTCGCTCCATTAGGAGTATTGATCTCGGCGCGCTGAGAACGGTTTACCTGATTTATCCGCGCGCCCGCCCCGTTAGATGAACCAGGCAAAGGTTCGTATGTGAGAAAACGAGGCAGCTTTCTCGATATGGCCCGTAAGACTGCACTTCGAGAAGCCGGTTGCAGAACTTCGATAAGAGGTCTAGGCTGTTGGGCAAGTAGTGGGGTTAGTAGTGTTCAGCCTTAGTTTCATCCTCATCATTGCGGGCCTCACTTTCGGCGGCGCCACCACTCTCATCGGATTTGGCGGCCTGCTCGGAGCCTGGTTTCACCGCGCCCTAGGAACGCCCTTGCCTCTGCCAACGATTCACAACCCCTTCGAGCGGCGCCTGTATATCTGTGTCGGGGCCGGTGGATTCCTAGTGTGGATTAGCGCCTTTCTGTATAGCCTGAAGATCGCGCCATAGTTCCTCACCGCTCGAACAGGTCACACTGCCCGCTCGCTCCCGTCAACGCCGCCATCTGTTTGATGTATTGTGCGGCGTCGAATTTTCTTGCCGCAGCATTTCCTGACATGTAGCGAATGGTCCCGAATATCGGGCGCTCGAACCACGGACGATCGAACTTGCCGGCAATGGACCATGCGATCCCCGCGTAGCCATTGGGATCGCGACCGTCAACGAGATACTTGTCGTTCAGATACACCGCAGTTTTATATGCCACCGCGGGAGACGGGCTCCACTCCAGAATCTTCTTCGCCCAGTACATGCGCATGTAGTTATGCATCCAGCCCGCGTGGAGCATCTGACGCTGCGCAGCGTTCCACAGCTTGTCGTGGGTCTCGGCTCCCTCTAATTGCTGACGGGAGTAGGTGACTGACCGCGTATCATTCGCATGCTTGCCAAGCGTGCGATGCGCCCAGTCCGGCGCGCTCTCGATCGAGTCGTACAGCGGATTGAAATGCACGAAGTTGATGGACAGCTCCCGCCAGGTGATGAGCTGATCGAGGAAATCATTTTTCGCTGCGCGCGGTGCCTTCGATTTTTCTACAGCCTGCACGATGGTGTGTGGCCCGATGTGCCCGAAGTGCAGATACGGCGACAGCCGACTCGTAGCTTCCAATTCCGGCTTGCCGTGGCGCTCAGGATAATGGGCCAGTTTATGAGTTACGAAATCGTGCAACAGGCGAAGCGCCTCGCCGGTCCCGCCACGAAAAGAATTCACGGGCGAAACCGAGCGGTCGAGGTCCTTCCAGTCTTCAGTGATGTCGAACGAGCCGTCATCCGGCGACGCGCGCAGCCTACACGGCTCTTGCCACTCGACCTTCGCCCTTGGATTTCCTGGCGCGGTGAGGAACTGTTTCAGCCGGGACTTCAGCCGAGGTCGTATGATGCGAGCTGCGTATTGTTCCTTCTCCAGCAGATTAGAGGGAACAAGCACGTCGGCGTCCACCGTCCACAGCGGCACAGTAAGCTTCTTAGCAGCTGTGTCACGCCAATGGTTGGGCTCGCGCATCGGGTTCTCATCGCCGACAACGAGAGAGGCTTTGACTTCTTCGCAGAACTCTAGCAAGGAGTGGTCGGGATAACGCCGCAGCACATAGCCAACGCCGCGCTGGCGAGCACGTTTAGCGGTATCGGGAATGGCTTGCGCCAGAAACGTGTAGTGTCGCAGGTTGGCGTGTGGGTAGAATGGCACCGGTGCAAAGAAGATCACCACCGGCTGATGCAGTGCGTTCGCCGCTTCCACCGCGGCGTCGAGCGCAGGGTTGTCGAGGGCGCGCTGCGCCCGCTGCATCCAGTACACCACACAGCGGCCGGCAGGGTCGGGCGCGCCGGGGCGGCGGGCACTGATTCGCGGGTTGGAAAAAAGATGATTCAGGTTGGTCATTGTGTGTGCTAACGCGAGGCCCTAATTTGGTGTGTCATCCGGAGCGACGAGCAGAGCGAGGAGTCGAGAGGCCCTACAGTCGCACGGAATTCTGGATTTGTAGCAGTGCTGTTGTGTGCTACAGCATTCATCCTAGTTTTCCCGCCTGATTGGGCCATACTAAGAAGTGCCATTCTAGAATATTCTGGATCTTATCCCACGTTAGTTGAGAAAATTTCGCTTTTCTTACTTAGTTGTAGGAACTGTTTGCCGAAACCTTTGTTACACTTCAACTTTACAAGTTTCGTAACAATGTTTCCAACTCCCTGGCCAAGGGTGCAGAGCAGTAGGTTGAAGACCGCCCGCCCCTGGGAGACGCACTCTTTCTACACTCCTTGCCCCACCCGTCGCCAAGGAGGATTCATGTCGGAAGGAGCGAAGTCTTCACGTCGGCTGAAAGAAACCGGCTACCTAGGAGGAAGGCCAGCCGACTACCGGGTCCGCAAGGTTATGCAAGCCATCGAAGCGGATCCTTCCCAAGATATCCAAGACCTCGCTCGCATGGTGAACCTCAGCAGCTCCCGGCTCTCTCACTTGTTTAAGGCTACAACCGGCTTCAGCCTACAGACCTTTCTTTCAAACCGCCGCCTGGAGACATCGGCTGAGCTGCTGCAGTCCACGGAAATGCCAATCAAGGAGGTTTCCTACTCTGTCGGCTATCGCCATGCGCCTAGTTTTGTTCGGGCCTTCCGCAACAAGTTTGGTTCTAGTCCCAATGACTATCGCAGCCAGCAGCGAGGTTTGCTAAGCGATAGCTGATTCGGCTAACCGGTTTCCGTTGACTATGTCCTCAACTTGTTGCATCTTGTGAACACTCGCCACGCAGATGAAGCTAGTGCAGGTTCGTTGCACTAGTTGCAGATTTCAAACTAGCTAGACCCTCGCCTCGGTCAACGTTTCACGACGCTGGACCAGAGTGAATGCCTGTTTGCCTGGGTTCAGACCTCAGCCGTCGCGTCGCGGCTTCGGATATCCCTGCCTGCGCTACTCTTCTTCGTCTGCCCGCTTGGTCTGTGCCCTTCTTCGTCCGATTGAGTTTCACCTGAACAAGAACGGCAGTCCCAGTTAACGTTCGCCGTTATATCGGCGACAAGACGACTCCTCGTGAGTCCCAGGAGGAATTCATGTTTCGGAAGGCCCAAGCAGTTCCCCATACAAGCCCAAAATCGGCGCAGCGATCCAACCGGCTGGTAACGGCCCTGGCTCTACCAGTGATTACCTTTACCACGGTTGCCGGGATGCAAGGCGCCTCCGGCCCGCACGATCCCGGTGTGCGCGGCGGTGCACCCGGAGCCGGCACTCCGATTGCCGGCTTGACCACCAATCAGCTGAACTTCTTCAACGCCGGGCTAGCCAATTTCAACGACACCGACTCAGTCTCCGGAACCATCACCAATACTGGCACCGGTTTGGGGCCCCGGTTCAACGCAGAGGGCTGTGCACAATGTCACGCTCAGCCAGCCACCGGCGGAACCAGCCCGTCTGTTAACCCACAGGTGGCAGTCGCCACCGATCAAGGGGCGACCAACCAAGTGCCATCTTTCATCACCGCGAACGGGCCAGTGCGGGAAGCCCGCTTTCCATACACGCTAGACTTAAGGCATGTGGATGGCGGTGTTCACGCTCTGTTCACTATCACGGGACGCACGGACGCGCCGGGTTGCAACATCCAACAGGACGATTTCCGGACCGCTGCCCGGGAAGGCGACCTGATCTTCCGCATCCCGACGCCGGTGTTTGGCGATGGCCTGATTGAAGAGATCTCCGATGCCACCATCATTGCCAACATGAATGCCAATCTTAACCAGAAACATAATCTGGGAATCGGTGGCGTACCCAATACCAGCGGCAATGACGGCACCATCACCCGATTCGGGTGGAAAGCTCAGAACAAATCGCTCGAAGTGTTTTCTGGCGAGGCGTACAACGTAGAAATCGGGGTCACCAACGAGCTGTTCAATACAGAGCGCGACCAGACCATTGGCTGCCAATTCAATGCCACGCCGGAGGACAGCACGAACTTCGATTTGGATAGCACGTCGTTACCCAGCGACGTCATCCGCTTCACCATGTTTATGCAGTTTCTGGATCAGCCGCAACCGGGCCAGAGCTCGCCCTCGACTCAGCACGGCAGCCAGCTCTTCTCCCAGATAGGCTGCTCGCTGTGCCATACTCAGTCGCTTACCACGGGGAACTCCTCGGTGGCGGCTCTTAGCAATGTCCAGGCGAACCTCTATTCCGATATCCTGCTGCATCACATGGGGCCGAACCTCGCTGACAACGTAAGTCAAGGTGCGGCTGCAGGCGACCAGTTCCGTACTGCGCCGCTTTGGGGATTAGGGCAGCGCATCTTCTTCCTGCACGACGGCCGCACCAGCGACCTGGTGCAGGCGATCCAAAATCACTTCAGCAACGGGAACCGTCAGTATCCCAGTTCGGAGGCGAATGCGGTGGTAAACGGCTACAACCGTCTCTCTCCCAGCGATCAGCAGGACCTGCTGAACTTTCTGCGATCGCTATAGAAGCGGCGGAAACGTCCTTCGAGAGACAAGACTCTAAAGGGTGCCCCGTTCCAGGAAACTTGGGCGGGGCTTTCTCATTGTATCCGCTCGTGAGTGAAGCGATCGCGGGTCGCCCAATATGGACACTGCGCACACGTGCCTCCCTCGGGATAGTCAATGCCCTCTTCGTGCGGGCATCCTATGATGCGATCTGTCATCACCACTGAGCGCACGCCGTGGGCGCGAATGAATTCCAGCATTTCGTGTTCGATCCTAGGATCATGGCGTACGTCCACCTCCTCGGAAAGCCAGCGCTGGAGAAAACTCGGATCGCCGCTTTCCTGCAGAAAAATGCCGACCGCCACTTTACTTGCCCGTTCCGCGGTAGGTCCATACAGCGCAATGGTGGCAACGGGGTAGCCTCGAAAGCCGCGTTTCGATAACCTGTGGACTCGCGAGTCAGGCTTCTTGATTCTCTTCATGCGCAATATGAAACGCCAATCGGTGCCTAGAAATCAAGTGAGTTGGAACCGCAGGCGGGCGCAAGCCGCAAGGCTCCTGTGTAAGAACGAATCCGCTAGCAAGCCGCGCATCGCGGACGTTCAATCGAGGCATGAGTATTTCGGATTTTGTTGCGTCGCTCGTGATGTTAATCGATGTGAATCGCGATCATGGCTTGTGTCTTGCCTCGCAGGCGGCTGAAGAAGTCACCGGTAATCTTCATCCAACCATACTTACGACGTAGCAGGTCCTGCCCATGCTCCACTTCCGCACCTTCGCAGATGCGGGTGTGTGCATCCACCCATGCGCCCCGAAGATCCCCGCGAAAGTTACACGGTGCGATACGCACCCGGGGATTGTTGCGAATCCGTTTGACTTTGCCGGAGTCTGGCTCTGTATAAACGTAGAAGACACTTCCGCCGTCAGGCGAAGAATCAGCGGGTGATGGGCGCCCCGGATCTTGGGCGAACCATACTGGAGTGCGCACACCCACGCCCGTTTTGCGAAAGGTTTCGAGATTCAAGTACTTGGCTTTGGCAAATTGCGCGATCGCGTCGGGCATCTTCGATAACCTCTGCAATAAGCTTATCGCACCGTGCCTTAGGGCCGGCCGCGGACCCAATGGATTCTCCCTCGCGGTATAATTTTCCGCGAATTTCCCCCCATAGCGACTGTTAAACGGGGACAGGCGATGCAGAAAGAATTCAAAGCGAAAGCCGAGCCGGCAGGACCGAATGGCGCGTGGTGCTTTCTGGCGATTCCATTCGATGTGACCGAGGTTTGGGGAACCCGTGGACGCGTTCGAGTGAAAGGCACGATAAACGGCTTTCCCTTCCGCACCAACATTCAACCCATGGACGGACGCCATCTGCTGACCTTCAACAAACAACTGCAGGCGGGCGCCAAGGCGAAGCCCGGCGACACGGTCACGGTCGTCATGGAGCGCGATACCGAAGCGTGGACGATTGACCCGCCATCCGAACTGGCCAAGGCGTTTCGCCAAAGTAAAGAAGCTAAGGTCCTGTGGGACAAGCTGGCATACACTCATCGCAAGGAGTTCGCGCAGTGGATCAGCGGCGCCAAGCAGGAGCAGACCCGCGAGCGCCGCGCCGCGAAGGCGGTCAGCATGATGCTGGCGAAGAAGACGATGTCTTCAACCGAGCTATGAAAGGAACCTAATGCGTTTGTTGCTGAACTGGCTGCTAAGCGCGATTAGCTTGCTGATCGTGTCGAAGGTGGTGCCTGGATTTTACCTGCACGGATTTAAGGCGGCGCTAATCGCCGCGCTGGTGATCGGACTGGTGAACGCCACGCTTGGGCTCTTCCTGAAGCTCATTACTTTGCCCCTGACTTTTCTCACCTTGGGACTTTTCTGGTGGGTCATCAATGCCCTGATGCTGATGTTTGCCTCGACGCTGCTGTCTCCCGATTTCGTGGTCCGCGGCTTCTGGCCTGCCTTTTGGGGAGCGATCGTGCTCTCACTGATCAATATGGTGTTGAAGTCGCTGGCGCGGGAGGCGGAACGCGGGTAAGGGTTATTACAACCTTAAGGTGCGCGCGAGTCACTATCGGCGTAGGCACTCGGGTGCAACAATCGCCATTCCTGAATTCGGCCCTGTGCTTCTGCCATCTGGGATGGAGTCATCCGTGTTGCAAGTTCCTTCACCTCAGTTGCCGGGATGACATCAGCAACAAAGGCGTACTTGTAGGCCTCCACGATATCTTGTGGAACGCCACGTCCATCGCAGTAAAGGTCAGACAAGTGGAGGCAGCCGCTAGGTGATCCGCCGGGAGAGTTCCGTCTTTCACACGCTGCTCGATAAAGTACAGCCGCCATGCTGTCGTTCTCGGGAACGCCTTCTCCGTTTTCATACATTTGCCCTAAAGCATCCAATGCGTCGACATTGCCTTGTACCGAGGATTCCGTCAGCCACTTGAGTGCCGCAGCATAGTCTGAACTTTTAGTCGAAGCATCCGGGTATCGGCGCACGTACAGTTGCGGATCTTCATAGTAAAGACCAAGCAGGTATTGCGAGTTGGCATCGCCCTTTTCAGCGTTTTGCTGCAGTGCGCTGAAACGGGAGTAATCTTGGGCAGAGGACAGTGTTAAAGCTGAAACGACAAGAATAAGCGCGGCGAACGACATGTCACACCTCAACTCCGCGGGCCAGACTATACCGCAGTTTCTTACCTTAGTCGAGAGACTCACTCGCTCCCGGCACTAGCAAACGAACCGCTCGCAAGTGTCGAACTGTGTCGAAAATATCTCCCGCCTGAAAGAGCCGGATTCCCGCTACCCCGGCGGCGCCCGCCTCCATACAGTCGCGTGCGTTGGCGAGGGTTACTCCTCCCAAAGCCAATACAGGAAAGTGATATTGCGATTGTGCCTTGTCCGGCGACGTCGATCCCGCGCACGCGGCACGTAGTGCGTCCACGCCGATCCCGTGGGCATCGGTGTTCGCTTTCTCGAAAATCGGCGCCAATACCGCGAAGTTGGCTCCCTGAGTCTCGGCGGCACGCACCTTGGCGACCGTGTGAGCCGAGACCGCAATGATCGGCCCGCACTCGCTCGCTCTCATCCAAAGCGCACGAACTTCCGACGGAGCCAGGTCGCCGGTAGGGAGATGCACGCCGTCGGCCCCGGACGCAAGCGCAACGTCGGCGCGCCCGTTCACCAGGAGTTTTGTGATCGTGGAATTCTCTCGAACTATTCGTACCGCATCGCGCGCAAGCCGTTCCAGGTCGCGAGCAACCAGATCCTTCTCGCGGAGCTGAATGTAGTCAACTTCGGCGCGCGCCGCCTCGCCAATCCTGGCGCGCAATTGGCTGCGCTGCTCCGCGTCCGTTCCCGCGAAGCTCTTGCGGTCCGAGATGTAGTAGAGGAGCATCGTCGCTGTGATTGTATTCGGCTGAGTAGGGCGCAGAATTCGAGTTGCGCTATTCCATTAGAATAAAACCGTGGCCGTAGGTCCCCATTCCCATTCCAAACGACAGAAATCGCGTAGAGCCAAGTCCGCGCCACAGAGTACGCTCGAGGTTTTGCGCGCAGCACGTCTCGCAGATGCGCCGTGGCTGGTGCATGGATTCAGCACCCGCCCAGGTGGAGTTTCGACTTGCTACGGCGGACGAACGTTGAACCTGGGCGGCACTCCGGCGGACAGCAAGGAGAATGTCGCGCATAACCGCGCGCTCTTACTGAAAGCGTTAGGTGCGAAGAGCGCAGACTCCGACGGCATGTGGCCGCTGGTTCAATTGAAGCAGATCCATTCGGCGGTAATCCATCTGGTGGACGCGCCGCCGCCCGAGCCTCTCGCGGGTGATGGAATCATTACTGCCACGCCGGCGTTGCTCTTGGCGATCAAGACCGCCGATTGCGTTCCTGTACTAGTGGCTGATGTGAAGCGGCGAGTCGTTGGCGCATTTCATGCGGGATGGCGCGGGACCGTCGCTCGCATTGTCGAGAAGGGTGTGGGCGAAATGCGCAGGCAATTTGGCAGTTTGCCGAGCGATCTGCGCGCCGCCATTGGGCCATCCATCCGACAGTGCTGCTATCAAGTTGGCCCCGAGGTCCGCGCCGAGTTTGACTCGCAATTCCGTTACAGCAGTGAACTCTTCGAAGAGGTCTTCGACCCTGACGCTATTCACGTACGTTATCCAATGTTGTTTCTGACATCGAGAGCCCCCGGCCATAGCGAACTGGGTCCTGAATTGCATCTCGACCTCGTCGAGGCCAACCGTCGTCAGCTCATGGAAGCCGGCTTACGCAGCGAAGGCATCACCATCATCGATGGATGTACTGCGTGCGACATCAAGCGCTTCTTCTCGCATCGCGCCGAGTTCGGCAAGACCGGACGCATGATGGCCGCCATCGGCATCCGGCCGGAATGATCAATCGGCGCACCGCGAATCACCTAAGAACTAATGACCGGAGATCTCTTCCAGGCCACTACTGTAGTGAATCAGAAACTCGTTTAGCCAATTCGCTGCGGCTTTCGATTTCGCCTCAGGGCCTAAAGGCCATGTTTTCCTAGCGCATGGTTCGGCACGGCTAAACAGGCTGCGGAAAAAGTCCCAAATGCCTACGCCTCGCGGACTGAAGTCCGCTCGGCCAATCAAGAATAAACGACTTATCGGCACGACTAAAGTCGTGCCCTGACACAAACCCGTCGGAAGGCGACTTTTTCCGCAACCTGTGAAGCCGTGCCCTGACACAAAGCTCCTGGTTTATGCAAAGAACTCCGACTCATGGCACTAGCCACTAGCCACTATCCACCAACCACTACTCACTATCTTCTGATCTTCTCTCCTATCGACTTCGCCTGTGTGAACAGCAGCAGGTAGTCGGGGCCTCCGGCCTTCGAGTCTGTACCCGACATGTTGAAGCCGCCAAAGGGATGCGCGCCCACCATGGCTCCCGTGCACTTGCGATTGATGTACAGATTGCCAACGTGAAACTGTTCCTTGGCCGCCTCGATCTTGTCTTCCGACGTGGTATAGACCGCGCCGGTCAGGCCGAACTCGGTATTGTTGGCAATTTCCAGACCATGTTCAAAGCCGTGCGACTTAATCACCGCCAGCACCGGACCGAAGATTTCCTGTTGCGAAATCGTTGCCATGGGATCGACATCGGCAATCACGGTAGGTTGGATGAAGAAGCCATCGCCAGCTTCGCTTATGCGCGAGCCGCCCGTAATAAGCCTTCCACCTTCGGCGACGCCTTTCTCGATATACCCCAGAATCGACTGCATCGATTTCTCGTTGACGACCGGGCCCATGGACGGGTTCTTCGTGGGGTCACCGACCGTGATCTTCTCCACGCGTTCCTTGAGGCGTTGCAGAAATTTGTCGTACACGCGCTCATCGACAATGGCGCGCGAGCACGCCGAGCACTTCTGCCCAGTGAAGCCAAATGCCGATACGGCCACACCCTCGACTGCCGCGTCGAGATCGCAGTCGGTGTCGACCACAATGGAGTCCTTGCCGCCCATCTCGAGGATGGTGCGCTTGATCCAAATCTGGCCGGGTTGTTGCACCGCGGCGCGCTGGTTGATGTGCAGCCCCACTTCTTTGGATCCGGTGAACGCGATATAGCGCGTCTTGGGATGCTCGACGATGGCATTGCCGAAACTGCTGCCATGGCCGGGACAGAAATTGACCACGCCGTCCGGCAGGCCGGCTTCTTCCAGGATCTCGAAGAATTTCGCGGCGATGGTGGGAGAGTCACCTGAGGGCTTCAGAATGACTGTGTTACCACACACGACCGACGCCAGGGTCATACCGCCCATGATGGCGCCGGGAAAGTTCCACGGGGGAATCACCGCGCCTACCCCCAGCGGAATGTAACGCAGATAGTCGCGCTCCCCGGGCAACCGCACTGGGGGCTCGGCCTTGGAAAGGCGAATCGCTTCCAAGGCATAGAAATCGCAAAAGTCAATCAGTTCGGCGATGTCTCCGTCGGCCTCGGCCCAGTTCTTGCCGACCTCGAAGATCATCCACGCCATAAGCTCAAACTTGCGCTCGCGCAGCAACGCGCTCACCCGGAACAGCAGGTTGGTGCGCTTTTCGATGGAGGAGAACTTCCAGGTCTCGAACGCCTTCAGCGCCGCCTGCATCGCGGGCTCGACTTCGCTGGCGCCCGCCGCCTGGTGAATGCCGACAATCTCCGACGGCTTGGCCGGGTTGATCGAATTGGTCTTTTCGGCGGTCTTCAGGTGGCGGCCGCCGATCACCAGGTCGTACTCGCGACCCAGTTCGTTGCGGACCTTCTCGATGGCGGCGCGCATGCGGCGCGCGTTCTCTGGGTTGCTGAAATCAACCGACGGTTCGTTCTTGAATGTGTCGGGAATCTGGGCGTTATTGATGGTGGCGGAGATGCGAGTACCTTCCCGGGCAGGAGTCGTTGTGGTAGCCATAAGTGCGTCCTCTCAGCAGGATGGAGCGAACTTTGAGCCCGCTTCTAGACCGTCGGAGATGCGGAGAGGTTTTAGCCTCTCGATTAGGTGCATCCGGCGCTTCTCAGTAGATGCTGTACTATCCCGCGGGATGCGAACACCTCCCGCGCACCGGCTATTTTACACCTGAAGCAGGTGGACACGGTCGCAGCGTGTGCAGCAGAACGGCGAGAGGCATGGCCCACATTGGGTTTCTCGTCGATGGCAAGGACGAAACCCCATCACAACAGAAACTAATTATCGAGATTCGGTTTTTCCATCTATTTTCGAATTTCGATCTAGTGTTCTGTAACTGAAGTTCGCTGACAAAATCGGGCCACACTGGCGAGGATTTGGTCAGCAGTTTTCGTCCAAACGAAAGGTTTCGCCGTCTGGTTGTAGGTGTCCAGATAATGCCGGATCGCTTGTTCCAGTTCGCGCGTGCTGCGATGAATGCCGCGCCGGATCTGCTTCTCCGTCAGCAGCGCGAAAAAGCGTTCGACCAGGTTGATCCACGATGCCCCGGTGGGGGTGAAGTGCACGTGATAGTGCGGACGTTTCGCCAGCCACTGCCGGATCAGTGCTGTCTTGTGCGTGCCGTAATTGTCCAGAATCAAATGCACGTCCAGTCCAGCGGGCACTGCCGCTTCGATGCGGTCCAAAAACTTACGGAACTCAACCGAGCGATGGCGGCGATGCAACCCGCCCAACACTTTTCCGGTCTTGGCGTCCAAGGCCGCGAACAGCGTAGTCGTGCCATGCCGCAGATAGTCGTGGCTGCGTCGCTCCGCTTGCCCGGGACGCATGGGCAACACCGGTTGGCTTCGGTCCAGGGCTTGAATTTACGTCTTCTCGTCCAGACACAGCACCAGCGCCCGCTCCGGCGGGGCCAGATACAAGCCCACGATGTCCCGCACCTTCTCGACAAACTGCGGATCGGTGGACAGCTTGAAGGTTTCGCTGCGATGCGGTTCCAGCCCGAACGCCTTCCAGATGCGCTGAATTGTCATGTGGCTGAGTCCGCTCGCCTCGGCCATCGAGCGCGTCGACCAATGGGTGGCGTCTCGTGGCAGCGATTCCAGCGTGCGCACGACGACCGCTTCCACGTGTGCGTCCTCGACGGTGCGCGGTGCGCCGCAGCGCGGCTCATCGAGCAACCCGGCGACCCGATGACGCACAAACCGGCTGCGCCATTTGCCCACCATTTGCTTGCTGACGCGCCGCCGTCGCGCCACCACCGTGTTACTCAGGCCGCTGGCGCAGTCCAGCACGATGCCGGCCCGCAGCGCCAGAGCCTGCGCCGAGCTGCGCCGCCGCACCCATCGTTCCAGCGTGGCTCGTTCTTCCGCACTCACCACCAACTCCACCATGGGACGCCCGGTTCGCATCTCAGATCGCCTCCACATCTTAGACGAACCGGCTCCCGATTTGTTAATAGAACTTCAGTTACAGGACACTAGAGCAGTTGCGCAATAGAGGTGTCCGGTTTGCACGGGTAGTGCGGTTCCTCAGTGGTTGTGTTCCGGTAGAGCGGACCTTCAGGTCCGCGTCCAAGCTGACCTACAAGGAGTAGGCTTTCAGTCCGCTGCACCGCAGCAGACTGAAAGCCTCATCAAGAGAGAGCCTTGACGCGGCGCTTAAAGCGCCGCTCTACCCGAACTTCGCGGATACACCGATTGGGAATCTGCCTTAGTGCCGGCGGAGTTCCGTGGGGACGGTAGAGGTTGCGACTGATCGGCCAACAAAATACAACAGGCGCCTCGCGAGGCGCCTGGTTAAGGGTTATGCACTTTGTCGTAGGTTAAGCGATGTTGCGATCTTCGTCAGCCTCTTGCTCGTCGTGCTCGACGTCTATGCGCCGTTGATCGCCGGTCTTGGCCTTGTCAGTCGCGTCACGAGCAGCATCCTTCACTTTGCCCCACGCGTTCTCCGCTTTGCCTTTCACCTGCTGTGCGGCGCCTTCCGCCTGCGTTTTGGTGTCACCAGTCCATTCCCCGACCTGACGCTTGGCGCGGCTAGTTGCATCATCAATCTTGCCTTTCACGCGGTCCTTGTCCATTCCCTTACCTCCATGGTTAGAAATCCGAATCTAACTGAAGCGGCAATTTGCGACGGCGCCTCAGACGTCCAACAATTCGCTGCGCAGTCGACGCGCTTCTACGTCTAAACTACCGGTCTCCGGCCCGAAATAAGCTGAAAAATCAGTGCTATGACGGCGAGAACAAGCAGAATGTGGATGAACCCTCCCAGCGTGTAGCTGGTTACTACTCCCAGCAGCCACAGCACCAACAGGATTACGAATAGCGTCCAAAGCATATTTCACCCCTTCGTCTTTTGCAAAGGCTCACCTTAATGAGCTAGTAGTTGGAAGGCAATCCTAGGTCTGATGGTTGTTAGGTCGAATTAAATTCTGGTGTGCATTGCAATCTAAATTTTGCGTCGCAAGGCAACCTTAATCACAACCGTGCTCCCGCCTCTGTTATTCTCTGCGCATCATGAAAGTTGCGATTCAGGGAGAACTCGGGTCATTTAGCCATGAGGCAATAGGCAGCATGCTGCCTGGTGCAACCGTGGTTCCGTGTGCTCGGTCTGCCGAGGTGTTTGACCGGGTTGAGAGCGGCTCAGTGCAAGCAGCCGTCATCCCTATCGAGAATTCCCTAGCCGGATCGGTGGCCGAACACTTTGACCTGCTGCTTACGCGTGAGGTGTTTATTCACCGCGAGTTTTATCTGCGGATCCGTCACAACCTGATTGCCATGCCGGGTGTGAAGCAGAATGCAATACGGCGACTATTCTCGCACCCGGTGGCCCTGGACCAATGCCGCAATTTCTTTCGCTCGCATTCTCAAATCCAAGCGGTGCCGTTCTACGATACCGCGGGCAGCGTTCGCCACATCGTTACGGAGAAGCTGCAGGATGCTGCGGCGATCGCTCCCAAACAAGCGGCCGGACAGTATGGAGGACGCGTGTTGCTGGCCGGGATTGAAGATGATCAGCAAAACTACACACGATTTCTGCTAATCAGTAAGTCCAAGAAAATCGAAAAGGGCGCCAATAAGACGTCGATTAGCTTCGCCCTGAAGAATGTACCTGGTGTCCTGTTCAAGGCGCTCAGCGTCTTTGCCCTGCGCGACATTAACCTTAGCAAGATCGAATCGCGTCCGTTGCGCGGCCATCCCTGGGAATATGTTTTCTTCGTGGACATTCTGCGCGGTAATGACGAGGCGGCCCGGAACGCGCTGAGGCATTTGGGAGAGATTGCAGAATTCGTGAAGATACTGGGCGTTTATCCTGCGGCCAACCCCAGAGCAGATTAAGGCGTAACATGGTGGGCGGCCAAACGCCCACGGTTGGAAAAGTGAGTTGTTGCGGTTGTAAGCTGTCAGCTGCTTGTTTACAATCCAGTGCGCTTGAGAAGTCAGGCACCTGATGATGTGAGCCCTCAGGAAACTCAGTGTTGCGGCCGATGTACCGTTTGGGCGAAGCGACGTGCTGGTGTAGTGTTGGCACTGCCTCTGGGGCACATTGAGCTTCGCCCGGCTAAAACCCTCTGCATCTTTTGCAGTGACGGCCACATCTAAAGCTTGAGTGTGACGGACTCAAGGAGTCATATGTCTAACGAAATAAAAGATTTAAAGGTGACGGATCCCGAATTACGCGATGACGCGTCGTCCGCCCGCACGCTGCCGGTATTGCCGGTGCGCGACACCGTGTTATTTCCGCATGCGGTGTTGCCGCTGACCGTTGGCCGGGAAAGTTCGGTTCAGTTGATCAACTCCCTGGGTGAGGACAAGACCATTGTGGTGGTGGCGCAGCGGGAGGCGCGTGTGGATTCGCCGCAGCCTACGGACCTTTTCATGGTGGGAACTCTGGCCGTGGTGCATAAAGTAGTGCGCATGCCCAACCAGAGCCTATTTGTTTTCGCCGAAGGCTTGGAACGGGTAAAGGTGACGGAGTACACGCAGTTGACTCCGTTCCTGCACGCAACCGTCGAGACGATTCCCGAGATACCGGTTCCCAAGAGTTCTGCCGTCGAGGCTTTACAGCGAAATGTTTTGACGCTGTTTCAGCAGATCGTGGCGGGCTCGCCGACGCTCTCGGATGAACTTTCCACGGTGGCGGCCAACATCGATGATGCCGGCCGCATGGTTGATTTCATCGCTTCTTCGTTGCCGTCGTTATCGACGCGCGATAAGCAGGATGTCCTGGAGACGCCCGACGTTAATGTGCGCCTGGAGAAGATCAACCAGCATTTAGCGAAGGAACTGGAAGTTCAGCAACTGCGCAACAAGATTCAGAGCGAAGTGCAGGACCGCGTGCAGCAGACGCAACGCGAGTACTACCTGCGCGAACAGATGAAGGCCATCCAGAAGGAGCTTGGCGAGCAGGACGAAACCACGCGCGACGCGGAAGAGCTGCGGCAGAAGATTGAATCGGCTGGCATGCCCGACGATGTAAAGAAGGAAGCCCTGAAGGAGCTGGGCCGTCTGGCTCGCATGTCGCCGATGGCTGCCGATTATGGGCTTACGCGCAACTACATCGAATGGCTGGCGGTGCTTCCATGGCAGAAATCGTCTGGCGTGGAAGTGGATATCCTAAAGGCCAAGGAGATCCTTGATTCTGACCATTACGACCTGGAAAAAGTAAAGAACCGCATTCTGGATTACCTGTCGGTGCGGCGACTGAAGCCGAATATGAAGGGCCCGATCCTGTGTTTCGTGGGCCCCCCGGGAGTGGGTAAGACTTCGCTGGGCAAGTCGATTGCACGTGCCTTGGGACGCAAGTTCGTGCGCCTGTCACTGGGTGGCGTGCACGACGAGGCCGAAATCCGCGGACATCGTCGCACCTATATTGGCGCTTTGCCGGGTCAGATCATGCAGGGCATTCGCCGCGCGGAAACCAACGATCCGGTTTTCATGCTTGACGAAATCGACAAGGTGGGACGCGACTTTCGTGGCGATCCTGCGTCGGCACTACTCGAAGCACTCGATCCGGAGCAGAATTTCAGCTTCCGCGATAACTACCTCGATGTGCCGTTCGATTTGTCGAAGGTGCTATTCATTACTACGGCGAACATGCTCGATCCCATCGCCGATCCGCTACGCGATCGTATGGAGATCATCGAGCTGCAGGGCTACACGGAAGAGGAAAAAGTACACATCGCATTCCAGTACCTGATCCCCCGTCAGATCGAGGAGAACGGAATTACCGGCGAGCAGATCGAGTTTCCCGAAGAGACGATCCGCTTTATCATTCGCCACTACACGCGTGAAGCCGGTGTCCGCAGCCTGGAACGGACCATTGGAACCATCTGTCGCAAGCAGGCGCGCCGCATCGCGGAAGGCAAGCACGACAAATTGGTAGTGACGCCAGAGTTAGTACAGCATCACGACATGCTCGGCGGGATGAAGATCCGCACCGAGGGCGAAATTGCCGAACGCACCAAGCGATCGGGCGTTGCTGTGGGCCTTGCTTGGACGCCGACCGGCGGAGACATCCTCTTCATCGAAGCCAACAAGATGAAAGGCAAAGGTGGATTCACCATGACCGGACAGCTCGGCCAGGTGATGCAGGAGTCCATGCAGGCCGCGTTGACGTGGGTGCGGTCGAATGCCAAAGAACTTGGCATTGACGAAGCGTTCTTTGCGGACCACGACATTCACATTCACGTGCCGGCGGGAGCCATACCGAAGGACGGACCTTCGGCCGGTGTGACCATGGCTACGGCTTTGGTCTCGCTGCTCACCGACCGTGCGGTCCGTCCGTTGACCGCGATGACCGGCGAAATCACGCTGAGTGGAAATGTGCTTCCTATCGGCGGCATCAAGGAGAAGACATTGGCGGCAAAACGCGCGGGAGTAACAGATATCATTCTTCCGGCGGATAATCGCCAGAATGTTGACGAGGACCTGACACCAGAACAGCTTCAGGGCCTGAACATGCATTACGTCAAGACTATCCAGGAGCTGCTTGACATCGCGCTGCCGACAAGTCGTGCGGAAGCCAAGCAGGACGAGGAAGTTCGCGAGCAGGTGCTGAGCACGGTTCCGGTTGGATAAGACTCGCGTCCCGAGCGGAGTTTCACGGATTCTAAGCCCGTCTTAGACAGAAAGGGTCATTCCAGTCTGGATGGCCCTTTGCTTTTGCTGTCGTCCCCAGCGGCTGGGTTCAAACAATCGGACGGACAGGCCTTGACGTCGCGATCACAATTGCTGGTTTGGCTTGTCCGTATGAAAGTACCTCTTGTAAGCCGAAATCCAATCCGTGGCCAGCTCGTGTTGAGCAGTTGCGAGGCTGATATTGCCTTGGCAAACCAGTTGATGGAGGCGATCTTCCAATTCATCTTTCGCGCCCATGTTCCAACCCGTTCGTGACGCCGGTTCAGGCCAAAGGTTGCGAATGTCGTTCGTTCCGCCTAATTGCGGACTGATGAGGTAGTCCAGTTCGTAGTTCTTCGATTGTGCACCGGCCATTCCGTACTCCTGAAAAACTCGCTGCCTGACCGAGGCCGGAACCACACGCGTGTCATCGCTGTACTTTACCGTGCAGACATCGTTTGCGCTCATGGCGTGAGCGACACCTGGTGTCAGTTGCCGGTCAGGAACAAACCCGGCAGTCCAGCCCGAACTTCCCTGTCGTCGACGCAGCCGGCGATACGAAGTGATATGCAACGACTGTCGCCAGCAATATGGCAAGAAGCATTGCGCCGACGTAGGCCAACCTTGTTCCTACGAAGACCCGACGGAACGGCTGTAGCCACCGGTTGTGACGACCAGTGGCCGCGGCCTCTGCAAGCCGAGCATTTAGGAGCGCTCGTGGCCCGGCGCTCGACGGCAGCCGAGGATCAAGGGTGCTATGGTGAACCTGCACGAAGTCGGCAATCGTCTCCTCGATCTGTTTCAGCCGGCTGCGACAGTCCCAGCACGCGGCAAGATGTGCTTCGACCTGCGAGACGTGACGGGACGAAAACTCGCCGTCCGCAAATAAAAGCAGTTCTTCATCGGACAGGTGGGCGTATGTGCTCTTCAAGGGTCACCTCCCCGCCACTCGTCCCAGGCGCGCGAGTGAGCGAGCCAGCGAGGCAGATATGCTGCCTACCGACATACCAAGCACGTCGGCGATTTCCCGATAACTGAGGCCCTCCGCTCGCAGGCGGAGGCACCGCTGGTCCTGAACAGGCAGGGCGCGCAGTACAGCCAGCAGTCTTGATTGTCGTTCGTTGAAAACTAACTGCTCTTCCGGGTTGGGATTGGGATCAAGCTGGCCTTCCGTGTTGGTCATGTCCATCCCGACGACGCTCCTCCGTCGTTCACCTCCTAACAGCTTTTTCAGCGCCAGATTGTGAGCGACCCGAAAAAGCCAGCCGCGAAGATTGTGGCGAGGGCGTCCCTGTTGCAGGTGCTGAAAAAGCGAAAGGAACGCCTCCTGAATAATCTCCTCGCCGTCACCACTGGGAAGACCGAACGAAAGGACGTATCGAAGAAGCCCGTTCCGCAGTTCATCAAAGAGGCAGACGATCTCGTTTTCGAGTTCGGAGGGAATGGACGAATCCTCGCGGTCCCTCGCCAACGATAGCGACATGGTGATGGTTGAGTCGGACGTGGGAATCGGCGTCACTGTTTCTGCACCCTCACGATATTACATTCCAATCGCCAACGCTTTGTTCGGTCTTTTTTATCGCAAGATGTCCCAAACAGTGCTTGCTTAGCGCCCTGCCCAAAATAAACCCTGAACAAACGCGAGGGACGGGTAATATTCTAACGGAGCCGAATCGCGCTGACCGGGCAAAGGTCCTGAAGCCGCTGCTCCGAGGGCCAGAGCTTATGAGCAGATTTCGGCGTATTGTTTTGCTCGTCGTAGTTCTCACCCTTGGAATCCGCTCGCTTGGCCAGAGCAACCGGGGCGAGCTGCGCCTTCAGGTGACTGATCCCGCCGGGCTGGGCGTCAAGACGACCGTCCAGATCACCAGCGAAGCGAATCAATATCGAAATGCCTGCCGACGAACGATCAAGGCAGCTTGCGGGTACAGCGCCTGCCCTATGGTATCTATCAGCTCGACAATCAACCAGCCCGGCTTTGCTCCAGATCCGTATCGGTCGACATCCATTCCTCGTTACCCACGGATTACGCCATCAAACTGAAGCTGGCTGACGGTGAAAGAGTCGGTAAACGTCAAGGCTGAGGGAACATTACTCGATCCTGACCGGGCTGGTGTCAGTGAATCAAATTGGTTCAGAGACGATCCAACATCGCATTACAGTCTTTGCCAGGGCGTTCGATTCAAGACTTGGTGAATACACAGCCGGGTTGGCTGTACGAGGGCAACGCAGTACTGCACCCGCGCGGTTCGGAGTACCAGACTCAGTTCGTCGTGGATGGCATTCCGCTCACCGACAACCGCTCTCCCAGCTTTGGTCCGGAGATTGGCGCCAACGACGTAGATTCGATGACCATCTTCACCGCGGGGTTCCCCGCCGAGTATGGGCGAAAAATGGGAGGCGTGGTCGAAGTCAATACGCTTCGTGATCCGCAGCCAGGCTTTCACGGCCAGTTGGTTCTCTCCGGCGGCAGCTTCAACAGCGCCGGGATTTTCGCTCAAGGTCAGTTCACATGGGGCAAGAACGTACTTGGCTTTACCGGGTCGGGCGCACAAACAGATCATTATCTCAACCCCGTAGTGCCTCAAAATTTCACCAACAGTGGAACGGTTGGCGACTTTTCCGTCAACTATCAACGCGATCTGACTCCCAATGACCGTCTTAACTTTATTGCCCGATACGCATTGTCGCGCTACGAAATTCCCAACGAGATCGTTCAACAAACTTGGTGCAACCCCCCCGGCGCGCTTACAGGTCCGCCGTGCCAGCGGCAAAATGCCAATAACTTCGAACCTATGGCCGTTGCTACCTACCGGCACATTTTCTCCCCGAATGTCGTGGGTGATTTTCGCGGCATGGTGCGTAATAACTCCAATGACTTCTACTCTAACGCGCTGTCCACTCCCATTATTCTGTTCCAGCACAATTGGTTCAACGAAATCTACTTCAAGGGGATGGTCACGATCGACCATGGACGAAACGAGTGGAAAATCGGCGTCGAATCGGACAATACGTTCCTGAATGAAAACTTCAATTACATCATCACCGACCCTTCACAGTTCGATGAAAACACAGCGTTGACCTTCAACTTCCCGGGAGCCTATCCGAGCCAAGGAAAGCGCCCGGACCTGGAGCAGTCCGCGTTCGTGCAGGACTTGATCCGTTTGAAAAATTGGACGATCAACGTGGGGCTGCGCTGGGACCACTACCAACTCATCGTCAATCGGCAGGCGGTGGATCCCCGCTTCGCGATTTCGCGTTATTTCCCAAACCTCGGCTTGATCGCGCACTTCTCGTACGACCGTGTGTTTCAGACGCCTTCATTTGAGAACATCCTGTTGTCGAACTCGTTTGAGGTCCAGTCAATAAACCCGGATTTCTTGCGGCTTCCCGTCGAGCCCTCCCAAGGCAACTACTACGAAGCTGGCGTTTCCAAGGCATTTCGCAATGACCTTCGATTGGACGTCAATTACTATCTGCGAAACGTCAACAACTACGCCGATGACGACCAGATTGAGAACACCACAATCAGTTTCCCCATTGCCTTCCGAAAATCCACGATTTACGGCGCGGAGGCGAAGATCGAGGTACCGAACTGGCACGGACTCTCCGGTTTTCTGAGTTATTCCTACATGGTGGGGAATGTCTGGTTCCCCGTAACCGGAGGTCTTTTTCTGGGGGACGACGTGCAAGACGCCGAAACCGAGCTAAACGGTCATTTCCCGGACTCGCAGGACCAGCGCAATACATTGTTCACGCGTTGGATCTATCAGGTGAAGCCACGCTTCTGGGTCGCCGGCGGGATTCAATACGGCAGTGGCCTCCCGTTCGAATTCGTCGGCGATTATGAGACGGCGCTCGAGGAATACGGCCCGCAAGTTCTGAATCGGGTTAATTTCGCAAGGGGGCGTATCTACCCGTCCTTAATTGTCAGCGCTTCCGCAGGCGCTGACGTCTACAAGTCGGACCGCATGGGTGTTCGTCTACAGGCCGACGGCCAAAATCTGACGAACGTTCTCAACCTCATCGACTTCGGTGGACTCTTCTCGGGCAATGCCATTGGTCCCTCGCGCAGCTTCACCTTGCGGCTCACAACTACCTTCTAACGTCCTCAGCTGGCTATCACGAAAAGCGGACCCTCGGCGCCGCATTTCAGTGGCTCGCGCTCTTTGGGGCGGTGGCCGCGAAAGTTGACGGATATTCGAAGCTGCGCCCATTCGCATCGATCATGATTTTCTGCCGAGGCACCGTGTTCGCACCGTAGATATCTCGCCCCGCAACCGTCCAAGGAACCTTCGTGCCCACGATGGCCGCAATTGTCGGCAGCAAATCAATCGATTGGACATCTGCGTTCGATATCATTGGCTTTGTCTGCCCGGGTAGTTTGATGAAAAGCGGAATTGCAAAGATCATGTCAGCGTTGGCCTCGCTCAACACACGTCCCGGAACGTCCACCTTCCAGCTCACACCGTGGTCGGCGGTCACGATCACCAGCGCCTTGTCATAAACCCCTGCCTGTTTCAGCCTGTCGAGAAATTCTCCCAGCTCGCGATCGACGAACTCGACCTGCATTTCGTAGTCGTTGCGCAGGCGTTGCAGCACCTCAAGATTTCCCGCCAAGGACGGGTAAAAACTGCTGGGGCTCGCAGGATGGATTGCGCCATCAGGAGTCAGCATATAAGGAGAATGGGGCAGCTCATAGTGCATGAATTCCAAAACTGGCTTACCGACGGACGCCAGCCTAATCCCGGCCAGGAAATCGCGGAAACGCTCCCGCTCTTCCTGCAACTGCTCAGCCTGAACTCTAAGAACGATGGACAGAGGAGCGACGCGCAACGAATAAAGATCAGTAACAGCTCGCAAAAGGTGTGTCCTACTGCTCACTCGCGCTGCATCGGGGCATTGATATTCGGGGCTAGTGCAGAACCGCGTCTCCTTTTCGCGGATAGTGATGTTGTATTTGGGCGCAAGCAGGCGAAAAAGGTTATGCGGATATGCAGCATCTGAAGGGTCATAACCCTGCGGGAAGTTGCCGGTTACGATGACTGGAATCGCCCGAGTAGTCGCTTCTGCGTTGGCCGTCGCATTGTCGAACCAGGTGCTCTCACGCGCCAGCCTGGCGAAATTAGGAAATCGAGAAGCATCGATGTTGCCGCTACTGTCCAGCAGCGCCGCCCGGGTGAACTCATCCAGTACAAGGAGGAAGACAGGCGGTCCGGGCTGGGTCGCGGCAACCCCCGTCTGCATGGTTATGGGAGGAGCGACCACGGGCGATACCTCGTGCCACGCGCCCCATAGAAACAGAGTTGGAAACAGAATGACGATAGGCGACAGCACCAACAGAGAGCGTTCGAACTCCGAGCGATAACGAAATACGATGGCGGCGGTAATTGCGAGCGGAACGAGAATCAGTATCGTGTTGTGGCGGAAATGCGTTAATGGCGATACGTACCTCTTGTGCAGCTCGAAGAAAAACGGCGTCAGAAGCAGGAAAAACGACAGGCTGAGAAAGCCGGCAGCGAGCCGGCCGTTCCAGCGCCGGATGAATGCCCATAACAAAGCAAAAATAGCTGCGGGAACCACGTTGCATACAAGCACGATCATCAGTAGATCGCCATGCGTGACCCGGTTAAGCCGGATGAATTCTGGATTGCCAACCACCGCCTGATATACCGACTGGGCTATGGCAAAGGTCGTAAGAGTCAGCAGCCCGAGGAAGACCCTGAGGAAGCGTACTGTGGAGGAATTTGGCATGAAAGAGCAGGTTAGCCTAGCTCGATCTGTTCAACCCTATTCTTGGTGTGACTGTCGGCGGCAACCTTGTCCAATACCGAGCGAACGCTCTTCTCGAACGCATCAGGGCTAAGCTCATCGACCACGCGTTGCAAAGCGTTTGCGCGAAGGGTTTCCCAAAGCGCTGCATCACCATATAGCCAGATACATTGTCGTGCAAACTCGTCTGCGTTATCGGCAACAAGATAGTCGATTCCGTCACTCCACTGCATTTGCCGCGCAATGATGTCGGAAACCACCAGTGGTGCGCCGAAAGCGGCCGCCTCGTACGCCTTGAACGGCAAGCCGGCTGCATAGCGGGTTGGAACTACAAATACCCGTGCTTCTGCGTAAAGCGGTCGTAAGTCTTCCTGCGCTCCAAGCACCCGTACCGAGGGACTATTCAGGTCTCCCAGGATCTCGTCGGTGCCGTAGCCGGCAACGACGAGCGTTGCTCCTGTCGCCTTCCGTACCGCGGGCCAAACAGCATTGCAGAAATATCGCACGGAGTCGGCATTGGGATTGTCCGAACCGTGTACCCCTCCGACGAAGAGAAAGGTCCGGCGCTGCGCGAAACTAGCGGCCGTGGGCGACGGAGAGAGCCGAAATCCAATCACCTGCGCCGAACCGACACCGGCTTGAAGCATTCTTGCTTTGTCGTTCTCGCAAACCACAACCACGATATCTGCCGATCTGGCCAAGGCAAATTCGTCAAAAGATAGCACCGGCGTAGTTTTAGAGTTCTCAAGTTGCGATTCTTGCCGGATCCTGTCGGAGAAAATCGCCTCTGCGTCATAGACCAGCTTGTACTGTCGAGAGGTGTCCCGGGGCAGGGATTCGGTTAGCAGGACATGCAAGTTGTGGGGACGGCTAATCCATACTACGTCGCTCCACGGGAAATAATCTCTAATGAGCGCGGCACGATCGCAAAGACCGTCAAACAGCTCAACCTCTCTGGGCATGTCCGAGTATTCATCGCTTAACAAAGGAAAGGTGAATGTCGAACAGGTGACATGATGTCCGAGAGCGACGAGCTGCGACACAATGTCATTACTTCTTGGAAACCCGGCGCCCAGAGTTCTATGCGGGACCCGGTCATCGATGTAGAGTATTCGCAAGCCGCCCGAACCGAGAGCGATACGGGCGGCGGAAATGTGAGAAGGATCGGGAGCATAATGCCGCTGCAGCGCGGCGCTCCATTTCTGTAAAAACTTCTTCTGATGCTCCGCCATGCGGGCCTGCGCAAGTTCATTTCCTCCCGAGGCTGCGGATTCGTAATGTCGAATGACCGCCAGAGGCTCATAGATAACTTGAAAGCCTCTCTGCCACAGGGTCATGCAATAGTCAGCATCTTCGTAGTAGGCGGGTGCGAACTCGGAACTGAATCCGCCAAGTTCGATGAACAATTGCCGCGGCGTCAGCAGAAAGACTGCAGAACAGTAGTCAACTGGCCGGCGAAACTCGTATTTCGGAGATTGCGAGTCATCGCCGCGTCCGTAGCCCAGAGCGCTGCCGTCAGACCACAGAATGTTGCCGGCCTCCTGCAGCGCGCCATTGGCGAGCAGCACCTTTCCACCGACCGTACCCACCGTAGGATCCGCGAAATTAGCCAGCGCCGCGCTGATCGCTGCGGGACTCAGCAACGCGTCATTATTGAAAAAGCAGAGGTACTTTCCGGCAGCGCACCCGGCAGCCTGCACGCATGCCGGACCGAATCCGACATTGGTGGTGTTGCGGATTACTTTCGCTCCCTGCAACCGGTCCAGCATCAGCCCGGTTTCGTCACCGGAGGCGTTGTCAACAACAATCAATTCATAGCTAACGTCTGCGTTCGTAATCAGCGACTCTAGACTGAGCAGCGAGAGGTGGGCACTGTTATATAAAACTACGATGAAAGATACTGTGGGATTCTCGAATAGCGGACAGATTAGTTGTTCGCCTCCCTGTAGAAGCTGATGCAGTCGCTCACGTCCCCGCTTGTCCCAGGTCTTCTGGGCGGGCCGGACATCCGCGGGCCGCGCACTCCACTTTCGCCCGACGACGTGGTCCAAACACCAGGACCATATCCGCGACTTGGCTCGAACCGGTAACGGCAACCGGGTGCACATTCCTTGAACGACCCGGTGGCGATCCTCCACATTCACCGGGCGAAATGCCCTGATCAAAGTGCGGAGCCGTTTCTTCTGGCGCGAGATGATTTTCGTCAGACTCTGCAACGGTGATCTCAAGTATTCAAGTCTCGCGATTTCTTCTTCCCCGGATTGGGTTCCAGGAATAGTGTATCCGCCGCCCATACGGGCAATGCGGCCTTCAGGCCCGCATATACGCGTACGGAAAGATCGCTCTAGCCGCCACTCCTCGTTCGAGCTGTTCGGCACCTCGCTGCAAATGCTAGCCAGCTGGCGTTACTGTACTGGCACGTCAATTCGCGAAGTTCTTCCATCCGCTACATTCGGAACTGCCCGGCAGATTTTATGCCAGCTCGTGGTACCTGATCGGCATTGGAAGTCCGGCCCGTATTCCTCTGGGTGCGAGGGAATTCAAAGCAGCTGCTGCGGAGGGCGTGGGCTTCCAAAAGCCTATCAACCCTTGCCTGTTTGTGCAATTCGGCGATGAAGAGGCTGGCGACGCGACCCGTCGTCCGCTCTCTGGTATACCTTGCGATAAAGCAATATCTTTGACTGGCGGGATCCCCACCGAGCGAGGAGCGCGTGCTTATTTCCCCATTCTTGCTGCTAGACCTGTTTGTGGTCGCAGTGATGTTCGCTATCGGTCTGCGGGTTAGCAGCGGCGATTTGTTCAGCACATTGCGCAACCGCAGGCTCCTGCTGCGCTCTCTGTTGGCGAACTGCGTAATCGTGCCGGCTCTGGGATTTCTCCTAGCCGCGCTGCTGCCCATGGATCCCGACCTGAAACTGGGCTTCCTGCTCCTGGCGGCAATACCTGGGACGCCTGTGGCGCTGCAGTTTACCCGCACTGCCACCGGTCGCCTGGCTCTTGCGGCGGGCATGACTTTCCTGTTGACCCTTGTGAGCCTTGCCATTACGCCGCTGGTGCTAGGGGTAATGCCACAGGCCGCCGCGCACCACCCGAAGCCGTTGCTCAGTTTGTTACAGACGCTGGTGCTCTATCTTGCGGTGCCGCTATGGGCCGGCCTGATTCTGTCGCGCAGGGCCCCGCGCCTCACTTCACGTCTGGTGATGCCTTTGAACGTGGTTGCCACAGTAGCATTCCTAGTGTTGATGTGGGAGACGCGGGACTTCCGGCGCGAAGCCATGAGATCGATGTCCCTCTACCCGTTGGCCGCCATCGTGCTGCTTATCGTGTTGGCCATGGTGGTGGGCTGGTTTCTGGGAGGTCCAGATCGCGAATCGCGCCGCGTGCTGGCCACCAGCACGAGCATGCGCAGCGTGGTGATCTGTTTTTACATTGCCCGCTATTGGTTTCCCGGCACCGACGTTTACCTGGCACCCCTGGTATATCTCTCGTTGATGGTGCCAATCAACGCGGTGTTCACCCTCTATGAAAAATGGGCGCAAAGGCGGTCGCGTACCGCGCTGGCGCGACCTGTGGTCTGACCAAATCTCTTAATCGGTGATTGAATTCGCCGGGGCGTTGTCGGAAATCCCGAGCTTGTTTTCGAGTTCTGCCACCCGCTCCATGAGTCGATGGTCGTATCCCTTGAAGTTTCGCAGGCGGAATAGAAATTCCCCGAGCAGTAGCAGCCGCGAACAGACCACCACTACAAATAACAAGGCCAAAGATATGTCGATATTCGCGTGGAAGCGACTATAAACGGCATCGCCTGCACGGCTCTCCAGCCGGATCGAGACCACCTCCAGGAAAATCCCGCCTATGAAGAGGCCGGTGAGCAGCAACACAAAAACCAACGAACGGGAAATATAGACGAGCGTTGAGAATGCGTTATTTTGACACTCGCAAAGATTGAAGAGCTTGGAATTAACGGAAAGCAGTCTGGCTTTCAATATCCAGGTAGACAACTTTTGGGGAGGCAGAGATAGAAAGTGCCGAATAGTATCGGCATACAGCGCCACCAAGGCGCTTAGGATGACCAAAAGACCCTCAAAGAACAATGCGTGTTCGTGAAGCCAGCCGGCGAATGCATGCAGCATAGATTGGCGCAAATATAACACGAATGCAGCTAGATCGGGGGAGGGCGGGTTTCCGAGGCCGGACAAATGGGCGCAGCCACGGCTGGGTCAGGAGCCGCGTGTATCTTGCATTTGTCTGTGATCCTTATTGAAAAAGCTCAGAGCGCGAAACCGACCGACACCGGGCCGGATCAATGGGCCCCGATCGCCTCCGGCGTCAGTAAGCCCTTGTAAACCTCGATGACGTCTTCCGGCAGCCCGTCGGCCAGCATGGAGCCTTTGTCCAGGAGAATGGCGCGGTCGCAGTGCCGTGAGACCTGGTCCATGTTATGGGTGACCATAAGGATAGTCTTACCAGCCCGCCGGAAGTTCCTGATGCGATCGAAGCACCTGTCCTGAAATCCGGCGTCACCGACGGAAAGAATCTCGTCGATCAAAAGGATCTGCGGATCCACCTCGGTCGCCACCGAAAACGCCAACCGCATGTACATCCCGGATGAGTACTGCTTCACCGGCGAGTCGATGAAGTCTCCGATCTCGGCAAAATCAATAATGCGCTGTTCGCGCTCCAGCATCTCGTGTTTGGAGTAGCCCATCAGGAGGCCATTGAGCAGGATATTTTCCCGGCCAGTCAGCTCATGGTGGAAACCAGCTCCCAATTCAATCAGCGGCGCCAATGAGCCTTCCACGTGCACGGTTCCGGCGGATGGCCGATATACGCCTGAAACGATCTTCAACAGCGTGCTCTTGCCCGATCCGTTGCGTCCGATCAATCCCAGCATCTGCCCGCGTGGAACTTCAAAGGAAGCGTTCTTTACCGCCTCGAAATCGTGATAGCTCGATTTGTGGCGGAAAAACGTGGAGAACAGTTCGCGCAGCGTGTCCGGGCGCTCCTGAATCACGCGAAAGCGCTGGGTGACGTTCTCCAATCGAATTGCGACCGAACTCGATGACATGGGCAACTCAGACATAGAAAACAAAATTGTCCTGGTATTTGCGGAAGATGGCAAACCCAATGAACAAGCTTAAGAATGCGCAAACGAACGACGCCGCGATCGAAGGTGCCTTGGGCAACAGGCCGTAGTACACCGACAGGCGAAACCCGTTGATCACATAGATAATTGGGTTCAGCTTGAAAATCCATTGATACTGCGCCGGTATAGCGTCAAGGGGATAGATGATCGGAGTCAGGTAAAACCACGCCGAAAGTACGATCTGCAAAATGTGCGCCACGTCGCGGTAGTACACGTTGGCGGCGGCGAAGAAGAATGTCATCCCCAGAGTGAAGATCGCCAAGGCCAGCAGTGGAACCGGCAGGTACACCCAGGTCCAGTAGAATGGGTGCCGCAGAAGCGGAACCAGCACTGCTAGCGGAATAAGAGAAAGCAACAGGTTGATGATGTTGGAGACGACGGCAGCCATCGGAAACACCAGCTTGGGTACCGCGATCTTCTTGATCAAGTCGCCGTTAGAGACAATGGCTTCCACGGCATATGACAACGATTGCGAAAAGAATGTCCAGGGGAGCAACACGCTGAGTAGAAAAATCGCGTAGTGCGGAATGGCGAAACGCATGACTGTGGAAAATACCAGCGTCATTACAACCATAAGCAGAGCGGGGTTCAGGAGCGCCCACATGAAGCCCAGAACTGACCGCTTGTAGCGGACCTTGAGCTCCTTCATGGCCAATGCCCAAATCAACTCCCGATACTGGTAAGCGTCGCGAATGAGTTCGATCATAAGAGATTTCACCCATCGCGCGGTTAACCGGTAATGCTCCGACGGGCTACTCGATGTTAAATTATTTTGCCGAGCGGTGCTGCAAACATAGGAAAAACAGGCGGGAAATATACACTGGCATTCGTATTAATGCGATGGTTCCACGTTCAGATCGGTCATTCCGCGCAGCAGGTCTCGTTCATCATCCGTGAAGCTATTGCGAAACTCGTCAGAACTCAACAACTGATTCCGCGCTTGAGGTGGCATGCCGCGCAACCGCCGGTAGGCTTGCGAAACCTTACTCCTCTGATCGTCAGGCAGGCTGCGGTAACGCTCAAACAAATTGCGCGCAGCCGTCTGCTGCTCCGGAGTCATATGCTCAAAGGTCTCCATCCTATTGAGAATCATGGCCTTCTTTTCCGGAGGCTGGCTATTGAAGCTTCGCAAACGATCAAGCAGGTGGTTCTGCTTTTCCGGCGGAAGATTGCGAAAAGTTGGATCTTGCCGGAGTTGTTTCTCCTGCTGCTCCGGCGGCAATGCCATATATTTTCGCAGCCAGTCGCCGCGATGGGGACCGGGGCCGTTTAGATGAAGCTCAGGCACGTTGGAGTTTGGCGCCGAAGATGATGGTGAACCGTTTACCGTCGGAGAACTTGGTGGAGGTGCCTGCTGTGCTGGTCTGGGGGGCGAACTGTGCCGCTGCCAGGCCGGAAGCAGCGCTAGCGCCGGCAATGCAGTGAAAACCAGCACCAGGCTCACGAGAATGGACTTGGCGGCGCGCACGACTTCTACTTACTCCGTTGAGGATTGCCCGTCAAGAGCGTCAAACTCAGAAAACAGATCGGCGTTCTTGTCCAGGTACTGCAAGTCGCTGACGGCGGTTCCGGGGGTATTGTTTATGCGCACCACGCCCGGTTGGTCATTAGTCGCGAGGGTATTGCGATCGTGATTCACGCGGCCCATCTCCAACATTCCGGCGCCGGCCGCAACCAACACCACAGCCGCCGCCATCGCTACTGGCCTGCGCAGCCACGCTAACCACCCAGTAGGTTGCATGGCCGCCGCCTCACGCATTTGCGCGTGCAATCGGGTAGTGAAATACGGAGAAGGCTCAGGGGCCTGCCACTCGTCCAGAACGGACATGGTTTGCTGGAACGAAGCCAATTCACGCGCGCAGGCCACACAACTGCGCAGGTGCTCCTGCAATTGCGGTGAAGCCGCTTGCGGCCCGCTCAGTACCGCTTCCATCAAATCGCCGCGAAGGTTCTCGCACATCATAACCGCACCCTACTTCCTACTTATAAAAACTGTTTCAATGTCTCCCGGAGCGTTTCATACGCCCGGAACAACAATGACTTGGTAGCCGACTCGCTCAACTTCAATACCGCCGCAATCTGCTTGTAATCCATGTTCTGGTACTTGTGCATGATGACGGCTGTACGTTGGCGTTCGGGCAATGCCTCAACCTGCCGGCGAATGGCCGCCAACCTTTCTCTCCGCAGGATAGTCTGCTCAGCGTTCAAGCTTCCGTCCGCCACGTCCATCGTCAGACCCGTATCGACATTGGGTTCATCGAGATTGACGATGTTTTCCGGACGTTCGTGCTTGGTGTCGCGGGCGTGATTCACCGCCAGATTGGTCGCAATGCGATAAAGCCAGGTGCTGAACTTGGCGCTCGCCGCGTAGCTTTGTCGCGAACGATAAACGCGCAGGAAAACCTCTTGCGCCAGCTCCTCGGCTACCGCTTGATTGTGGGTCATGCGATGCATGAAGCTGACCATCTGCCGGCGATATTTGTCCACCAGATAATCGAAAGCGACATCGTCACCCGCGGCCACGCGTAGCATGACCTCGGCGTCGCTTAACATCTCCAATACGGCAGGTTCAGCCAATTCGCCCCGCAGCGTCGCTGGTAGTTCCGCCGTCCCCTGAGCGGCTGTTCCAGCCAGCATGACTCGATCTAGTACGATGCTGCCCACATCGGCTGTAACCCTTCTACCTCCAGAAAGTTGCGTGGAACGGGACCCTGCTTTCAACTGGGAATGGGACCGTTCGAAGTTGCGATCAGGAGAGTCAGAGGTCTCCGATTCGCGTTTGGGTTTGTCCGCCGCCATGTGGGCAACCTGCTGTATCCCAACAGGATTAACAGTATTATGCATGAATGGCCCAATTCAGGCATCTCGGTCATCGTTTGGTGGGCGAGGACTGTAAGCCCTCAGGACTCGCAGAAAGCTTGAAGAGAGTCATTGCAGAGGGAAAATGGGCCGAAAGGGACTCGATTGGACACAGCCGGTGTATACTCCCCGGTGCCGGAACAGAAAAAAGGGAATTCCTAATATTCTGTCGGACAAACGATCGCATTTTTCAATTTCTAAGGAAGCAAGAAATGTCAAACCATTTTACCGGTCTCAGCCTCGGTCCGCCTCTTGGGGACCAAAGACTCGACCTCTGCGACCTCTACGCATTCCAATCGCCCACGGACCCGGCGAGAACTGTGCTCATTCTCAATGCAAATCCGACTGCCGACGCGCTCCATCCCGACGCCATCTACCGGCTCGCCATCGACAACGATGGCGATTATTTGAACGACATTGCGTTCAGCTATGTCTTCTCGCCGCCGCAGAACGGTAGGCAGACGGTAAGCGTTTTTGTCGCCAAAGGCACCGAAGCCCGTTCGGTCGAAGCGGTCGGAACGAAGATCATCTCCGATGCCGAGGTCTCCTTTGGCGCTAAACCCAACATCGTCAAGTCGGGCGGGTACACGTTCTTCGCCGGTAGTCGCAGCGATGCCTTCTTTTTCGATTTCGACGGTATCAAGAATCTGTTCGATACCAAAGGCGGCAGAAACTTCACCGCGCCCCACCTGGGCGGCAAGTCTCCATGGACCGGCGTAGATTCGAATACGGAAGCCAACGTATTCTCCACAGTTATGGAGCTGCCAACCAGTGAGTTAGGCGCCAAGCCTGAGATCCACATCTGGGGGCGATGCAGCGTGAGCCGCGGCGGCAAGCTGCTTCACGTCGATCGCGCCGGCCACCCTTCAGTCAGCAGCTTCTTCAACACCGACGAGACCAAAGAGGAGTACAACGCCAGCGAACCGGTTAACGACCGCAAGCGCTGGCTCGATCAGTTCGTCCACTTGATGGGGCATACCGGCAACTACACCCGGGAAGAAGCAGTCGCCGCGATCGACGGCGACGGCCTCCTGCCCGACATGCTCACCTTCAATCCTTCGAAGCCGGCAAAGTATCCCAACGGCCGCGTTTTTACCGACGACGTCATCGATCATCGCCTCGCTTTCCTCTCCAAGGGTGAAATCCCGCCCGACGGCCTTAAACCGCACACCGACATTCTCAAGGAGTTCCCGTACATCGGCACACCGCATCCGAAAAAGAGCTAGGGGCGCCCGCGCGATAAATTTGTTTTTCGAGTGGGAGAAGATCTTTTGGCTAAAGCATACTTCGCGCCAATACGTTCGGAAACAACTTTCTTGGCGGAATCGGCGAGAGAAGCGGAGAGTTGCTGATGCAAAAGCGTATGTCGTGTATTACCCGGTTTATGTTCCTGCCCATCCTTCTCCTGACTACAGGAATACACTGCGTGGCTGCTCCCCGGACAACCAGCGCGGTAGCGCAAAAGTCGCACGATCAATCCGAGAGTCGCTCGGGAACAAAACAGCTTCTGGCCCAAAACCAGCCATCCCAGGCTGCTTGCGCCAGACAAGTCACAAACTCCAGGCGAAGAAGAACTGGATCTCAACGATCAGGTCATACGCGATGTCTTCGGGCCCTTAGAACGCGGAATGCAGGGCCACAATCTTTATCAGGTCCTGGCTGTCTTTGATCAGCAGGAGACGCCCGACTATGCCCAGATACGCGACCAATTGCGGGCGTTTTTCTATCAGTACGATGAAATCCGCTTCCGTTATCAGTTGCTGCAAGTTACATCTGATAAGGATCGCGCGACGGCTGTTGCCGAGGTCCAGATGGATGCTACGCCTGCGGACCCATCGCAGGTGACTCTTCGGCGCGAGACCCAAATGCGCTTCCGCATGAGCCTTAGCCGCAAGGGCTGGAGGCTGGTGGGATTTTCCCCCGCCGATTTCTTCACCCAATGACGCGAGTGCGAAGTCTTCCTGCCTCCAGCCGCCGAGACCTGCGATGAAACGCGATTATCCCGAACATTCCCATCATCGGAGTTGGCGCAGTGATCGTGCATCGAGGCTGCGTGCTTCTGGTGCGTCGCGCGACCGAGCCGCTCAAAGGAGAATGGTCCGTTCCCGGCGGCATGTTAGAACTCGGTGAGAAGCTTCGCGATGGCATTCGCCGCGAGATATTGGAAGAGACCGGGCTGAAGGTTGAACCGGGTGACGTTCTGGATGTCTTCGATAGCATCTTCCGGGATGAGCGAGGGACGTACGCAGTACCACTACGTTTTAATCGACTATCTGTGCCACTCTGTCTCTGGAGAAGCCAAGGCAGGAAGCGACGTCAGCGAGGTCAGATGGGTGCAAGAACACGAGTTGGCGGCGATGAAGCTGCGGGATTCGATCGAACAGGTCGTGCGCAAAGGCTTCCGGACAATCTCGCAAAATATCAGTTGACGCCATGCCGGTCTTGCGGAGACCATTCCTCTTTCCGGAGGGATTCTGAATGTCGCGCATTTTTATTGGCTGCTGTCGCAGTTCCTCTCTTTTTTTTCATGGTGATTTCGGCCCAAGCGCAATATACAACCAACCCCTTGGAGCAAGCTCCGGCCGCGAAACCGGCGAACCAGGTTCCTCCACCGAAGCCGCCCGACATGGTTTGTTTCGGCGAGGGGCCCAAGTGGAGCATCCAATTCGTCTCATGGGGCGCGAGATATCTCGGCATCAATCAGCCGGACCAGGACTATCCTTGGCGGATTCTTCTGGGTACCGGACCAAAAGGCCTGGGTGTGGCAGCGGAAGAATAGTCTTGCGACAATGAATGGCGGATATGCGCTGTCGGCGACCATCCAGAAGACTTCGTGCACCGACCCTGAGCGCAAGGAAACGTTCCCTTACTCAGCGCAGGTCAACCTGCCGCAGGGCGACATGGTAAGCGGCTGTTGCCGCAAACTGAAGCCGGGAGAGGCTCCGGTGGGGCCGCACGGTCTGCCGTCCAACAACACTCCGCCGCAATGAGCGCGTCGCCGCCCGTCGCCGCGCCGTCGTAATCTAACCACGAATTGTAGCTGCAAAGCCTGGCCAGCCTTGGCCTGGCTGAGGGCAGGCCTACGCAGTTATCAGCAGCGGCCCACCTCTGGTGACCACGATTGTCTGTTCGTAGTGAGCAGCCAGGCTGTGATCGGCGGTGCGCACTGTCCATCCGTCATGGTCCAACACTGCTACGCCGCTCCCGGCGGCGATGATCGGCTCCACTGCGATGACCAGTCCCTCCGTCAATCGCGCACGATTACGCGAGTCGAAATAATTGGGCACGGTGGGCGCTTCGTGGATGGTCCGCCCAATCGCCATGGCCGCACAACTCGCGCACCACGCTGAAGCCGTTGCTGCGCACTGTGCGTTCCACAACCCGGCCGATTTCGTGAACCCGCGCACCGGGCCGGACCACGCGCATGGCCTGATGAAAAGCGGCTTCCGGCAACGCGCCAGGGATTGCGCGGCGGCGGAAACCTCGCCCACGCGCACAGTCACCGCGGCATCGGCGAAAAACCCATCCTTCTCGGCGGTGACGTCCAGCTTAACCAGGTCGCCTTCGAGCAAAACGCGGTCGCGGGGAATGCCGTGGACAACTTCGTCATTCACGCTGATACAGGAGGTTCCGGGGAAGCCGTACACCAGTTTCGGGGCCGACGCGGCGCCGTGCTCGGCCAATACGCGGGCACAAATAGCATCCAGCTCCGCCGTCGTCATGCCGGGTGCAACCGCCTCAGTCATGGCGTTCAGCGCCAGGCGGACAATTCTTCCTACGATCCGCAGAAGTTCGAGTTCGCGTTCCGATTGAATCGACATAGTAAGTCAGATGCACGTGCAACGACATCAGCATGGTACACGCACGCGCCGGATTCGTGCTCATTTGTGAATACTCTTTCTGCCTCTCTCACACTCGCCCGTGACCTGGCTCACTGCGTCGTCGAGCGATTCGCGTTGAAATACAGATGCTTGCTGGAGCAGTGTCCGCGTCTCTCAGCGGCGTCCTGCCATGGTGCCTTTGAGCGGGGCGGTCTCTGCGCGCCGCAAGCTTTACTCGCGGGTTACATCCGCGGCTAGCTACGGATTCTGGGTTGCGGATGATTGTGGGTTTGCCCCAGCTCTACACTCGGCTTCAGGCCGGGAGGTCGGAAAATTCATGTCGACAGAAAAAGACGAAATCCTCTGCCCGCTGTGCCATGGTCATGGCCGAGGACGCAAAGAGATTTTGGTCGTGCGGTGGCGTAGCCGCGAGTTCGAACTGGCGCTGCAGACCATCGCCGACGAAGCGGCGTTTGGAGCCACCGGCGGTCTCGACAGTCCGTTTGAGATTGAAGAGCCCGTTTACAGTAACGAATCTGACTAGGCGCCGACCGGTGTCCGCTGCAGCGGGCGCCGGAAACGGCCCATGGCCAGTCGCAACCGGACCGACCTCAGGGGTCCGCCTGAGCCCGATCGCGGTGGATCGCACCGGAAAGGCCAGCTATCATGCCCGCCACTGCTCCCGCCCCAAGGATTGTAGAAGACCTGAACCCGCTAAATGTCGCGGCCCAGCAGTTCGAAATTGCCGCGGACTACCTGAAACTTGACGCTGGAATGCGCGAGGTGCTGCGCCGTCCTCGTCGCTCCATCTTGCTGACACTTCCCATCAAGATGGACGACGGTACCATTCGCGTATTCGATGCCTACCGCGTGCAACACAGCAATATTCGCGGACCGTGTAAAGGTGGAATCCGCTATCATCCGCACGTTACCTTCGACGAAGTGTGCGCGTTGGCGGCGTGGATGACGTGGAAGTGCGCCTTGGTGGATGTGCCCTTTGGCGGCGCCAAGGGCGGCATTGGGTGCGATCCCGAGCACCTGTCGCAGAATGAGTTGGAGCGCCTCACTCGCCGCTATACCTACGAGATCGCCCCGCTGATCGGCCCTGACCAGGATATCCCCGCGCCTGACGTAAATACCGACGCGCAAACCATGTCGTGGATCATGGACACCTACAGCATGACCACGCGTCACACCACTCCCGCTGTGGTCACCGGCAAGCCGACGTTCCTTGGCGGTTCTCTGGGAGGCTTCGAAGCCAGTGCGCGGGGATGTTTGTTTGTACTCCGAGAAGCATGCAAAGTGAGAGGTGTCGAGCTGAAGACGGCGACTGTCGCCATCCAGGGTCTTGGCAACGTTGGCAGCGCGATGGCGCGGCTGCTTTGGGACGAAGGCGCCAGAGTGATTGCCGTGAGCGATTCTAAAGGCGGCATTCTGAACCAGGACGGCATCGACATTCACGCCTTGTTGCTCTTCAAAGCGAAAACGGGCAGTGTGGAGGCGTCTCCCGGGTGCAGTCCGATTCCCAGTAGCGACGTGCTGAAGGCGCGTTGCGACATTTTGATTCCCGCGGCCCTCGAGAACCAGATCACAATTGAGAATGCGGGCTATGTCCGAGCCAAGATTGTCGCCGAAGCTGCCAACGGACCGACTACACCGGAAGCCGACCTCATGCTGAGCCGCAAGGAGGTAATGGTGCTGCCCGACATCCTCGCCAACGCCGGTGGCGTGACTGTCTCCTATTTCGAATGGATGCAAGACCTGCAGCAACTTTTCTGGGATGAGGACGAAGTGAATCGAAGGCTAGAGCAAGTGATGGTGAAGACGTTTCACGAAGTACATGAGACGACTAAAAAGTACGGCTGTGACTATCGGGCTGCGGCGTACATCGTGGCCATCAGCCGCGTGGCCAAAGCAGTCGTCGAGCGTGGCATCTGGCCGTAAATTCCGGACCATTTATGGAGGTCACGCTTTGAAGGGGCACGGCTTTCAGCCGTGCTGCAGCCTGCTGTCACTAGGCTGGTTTTAGACGCTGAGGAGGGGCTGAAGCCCAACCCCCACGGCAGGGATGCGGGGCGGCTGAAGTGGCGCCCTTTCAATGCTTGACGCCTTTAGTGCCGAAACGGATGAATAAGCAAACGGAAGGCCCGACGCGACACCACAATCACTTTGGAATTCTCCCAAAAAGCTCCAAGGAATCCCGTGCTTTTGATCGGCATTCGGTATAAGCTCCGAGTTTCCTATGCAACAGATCATGGCCTTGGAACCTACCGTTCTGCAGTTCGCCGAGGCGGCGGTCAAATCGGTAGCCACCGTCGAGATCATCGAGCGCTCTCCGGCTACGTTGCGCATTGCCATCCTGCGCGCGGTAGGAGATGCGCCGCGCATCCTGTTTGCAGCTCCGCATGACCTTCCAACGGCACTGTTCAGCGAATTCGCGGCAGATTCGCGAGTGGTCGCCGATCCAACTCCCGACCAGATGGTCCACTCGGCTGCTGGGGTGACCGAAGCCTTCGCCGGAGTTGCCAGCACGGGTTCCGTCTGCATCGATGTCAGCTACCAACGCACTGGGATGGTGAGCCTGCTCGCCCCGCTGCAAATTGCGGTGGTCGCGGCCGAGAGCATCGTGCCGAGACCGCGTGACCTGTTTCGCGCCGACATTCTAGATGGCAAGGGATTGAAGCGCGACTTTGTATTTGTTACCGGGCCCAGCGCTACCGCGGACATGGGGCCCCTGGTGCGCGGCGTTCATGGGCCGCACAAATTGCACATCATCGTGGTGAGGTGAGCCATGAACATGGCCTTGAATTCCGCAGAGATCCAACCGCGACAGGTGGCGAACAAGAGCAACAAGAAAGCGTTGCTCGACGCCATCCGAATGACCCTGGATGTGCAGAGTGCCGCTGTCCGCCTCAACACGCAGACCTTTAACCGCAATCGCTACGCGGCGACTGCGCTGATCGCCGATTACAAAGAATTGAAAGACCGCGCCCGCCAGATCAAAGAGAACGCGATCGCGAATCTTCCCGAGCTGCTGCGGCGCCTGGAAGCAAGCGTGCACGCGAACGGCGGCCATTTCTACCTGGCCAAGACTGCGGCCGATGCCAATCAGTACATATGTGACGTGCTGGGGCGACACCAGGTCAAGCGGGTGGTGAAGGGCAAGAGCATCACCTCGGAAGAGATTAAGCTGAACCATGCGATCGAAGCGGCAGGCATCTCCGTGGCCGAGACCGACCTGGCGGAATTCATTCTGCAGGTTGCTGACGAGCAGCCATCGCACATCATCGCGCCGGCTTTGCACTATTCCCGCGAACGCATTACTGCGCTGTTCAAGCGCAAGTTTACTACCGACCTGCCGCTCGACACCGGTGAAGAACTGACGAGATTCGCGCGCGAAAACTTGCGTGAACAGTTCATTGCCGCCGACGCAGGCATCTCGGGAGCAAACCTGATTGCCGCCGACAGCGGTTCGCTGATGCTGGTGGAGAGCGAAGGCAACATCCGCATGACGATGACGCTGCCGCCGCTGCACATCGCCATTGCCGGCATTGAGAAGGTCGTTCCTTCGCGCTCCGATTTCGGCCCATTCCTTGAACTGCTGCCGGCCAGCGGCACGGGACAGCCGCTAACGTCTTACGTGAGCATTCTGCATCCTCCCTTGCAGGCGTCGCCGTTTGTCGCGCCGGGCGCAATCGCCAAGCCGCGTGAGTTTCATCTAGTGCTGATCGATAACGGTCGCAGCCGTATGCAGGAAGATCCGGTGCTGCACGAAGCGCTGTATTGCATTCGATGCAGCGCCTGCCTGAATTCTTGCGCCAACTTTGAAACGGTGGGCGGCCATGCTTTTGGCGGCGAGACGTATTCGGGCGGTATCGGTGGTTCGTGGGAAGCAGGCACCGGCGCCCTGATGAACGCGCGCTTCAGCGAACTATGCACTGCGTGCTCGCGTTGCGTGCCGCAATGTCCGGTGCGCATCGATATTCCGTGGCTCAACGAGAATCTGCGCCAGCGCATGAATCAGGAGCAGCCGCCCTCTGCCGTGAAGTCCGCATTCGGTGCGATGACCGGCAGCGCGGCGCAAGACCGGGTTGCGCCGCTGCAGAAACAGTTCTTCGGGAACTATCACAGCTTCGGCAAATGGGGCACGCGCTTCGCGTCTTTGGCGAATGCATCTGTGGGACTGCCGGGCGTGCGTGGGCTGATGGAGAGTGCGCTCGGGGTTGACCGCAGGCGCAAACTGCCGCCGTTTCCCAAGAAAACCTGGGAGCAGTTGTTCCGCGAAGAACGTGGCGCGAAGCCGAGTACCATCGAACCCGGCGTGGTAATGCTGGCGGATGTTTTCACCAACTACGGGGCGCCGGAACGAGGCATGGCGGCGATTCGCGTGTTGCGTGCGGTTGGCCTTGACGTGGTTCTTAGCCCGGCTATGGCGGATGGCCGCGCCGCGATGTCGCAAGGAATGATGAAAACGGCGCAACGGCAAGCGCGCGCCCTGGCGCCGGTTCTCAAGCGTTATGTTGACCAAGGCAAGAAGATCGCCGTGTTAGAACCCAGCGTCTTAGCTATGCTGCGCTTTGACTTCAAGCATCTTCTCGACGATGCGAGCACGGAAGCGTCGCTAGCGCAGAATAGCTTTGAGCCGCTGGAACTACTGTGGGGAGTTGCAGAAGAGTTGCGGCTTGATCTGTCGCAGATCTTTCCCGCAAGCAAGTGTCCGCAGGGCGCGCAGATCTTCTATCACTCGCATTGCCAGCAAAAAACGTGCGACTCGGCAACGCAGACCGTCGAGGTGCTACGCGCGGCGGGTTTCGATGTGGTTACGTCGTCGGTGGAGTGTTGCGGCATGGCGGGCAGCTTCGGATACAAGCGTGAATATTACGAGTTGAGCATGGCTGTCGGCGAGGATCTTTTTGCGCAGGTGCGACGGGCTGAACAGGAGAGCGGACCACGAATCCTGGTGGCGAGTGGAACGTCCTGCCATGAGCAATTGTGGGCAGGACTGGGACGCGAGGTCTTTCATTCTGCCGAATTACTAGCGAGCACGCTTGCTTGAGGCGACCACACTTTCGCTGATGCAGATAAATCCGCGAATCCGCGGCGGAATGTGACTGATACGCGTCTACTATCGGTTACGTTGACCACGAATTAATTACTTCAGATGTATTTACAAATCGAGGTTTTAGCGGCACAATCTTCTCTGTAGTCAGGCAGTTCTGGGGGAGGGCTGCCTTCCGGGCGCTCGGCGTTCAACACGTCGGGCGCCTTCGAATTTTCGCTGCAATTCCTTGGTTTTTCCAAAAACCCTCTAGCGGTGGAAATGAAAGAAAAAGAAGAAGAGGGGAATTCTTAGCTGGATCCCAGACCTCTTTTCTCTCCAGGAATTTCCTTTCGAAGAGCGTGGAGGAAGACTGTGTTCCACAGGTGCCTCTCCCGACCACGCACGATGGGATCTCAAATCTCCGCTTGATGGCAGCCAGTTGACGAGCGACCAAACGCCCGGTTGCGTCCCAGAGCGCGCGCCAGCATCTAACCCCTGTCGGGATGTTACGATGAATTGCCAGTTTGGCCCTGATGGGCCAGGCGGACAACCGACGACCCCTCAGGAGGATTAATGGCAAGCGACGCAATTGTAGAGGTTACAGACGCCAATTTTGACCAACTGGTGCTGAAATCGGAGCAGCCAGTGATGGTGGATTTCTGGGCGGCATGGTGCGGCCCCTGCCGCGCGCTGGCCCCCATCGTGGATGAAGTGGCACAGAGCTACAACGGCCGGGTCAAAGTTGGCAAGATGGACGTGGACAAGAACGCTTCGACTCCGCAGCGCTACGGTGTGCGGGGCATTCCTACCTTGCTGGTCTTCAAGGGTGGCCAGGTGCGCGAACAGATTGTCGGTTATGTCTCGCGCGAGGTCATCGAGAAGGCACTGGACAAGAGTCTCTGAACGGAAGCTCTTTGCCTAGGCGCGATTTCCAAAGTTGACAATGAAGGAATGGGCCGACCGAAGCCGGCCCGATCGAAGTCTTTGTTTTTCCTCTCGGAAACCATTGTTTAGCAACTATTGAGGATTCTGTCCCGCGTCAGGAGCCGTTGTCGTCCGGGGAGCGACGCTTCTCGGGTCGGTGCCGACTGCTGCGTCAGGTCTGACGTCTTTTGCGTTGGCACCCACTGGAGCGTCAGGTCTGACGGTTTTCTGGTTGGCGCCGACTGCCGCATCAGGTGTGACGGTTTTCGCGTTGCGGCCCACACCAACACCATGTACGCTCTCGGCACGGCTTGCAACTCCTATGTTAGAACCGGCGTGTCCAACGTGGGGGCCCACACTAGTTGCATTAGGAAACGACCTCACCGCGTCAGGACCCATTCTCGCAGTAGGCCCCTCGGTTCCCATAGGGCGTCCTACCCCACGCTGAGCAAAGCACATGCCGGTCAGCAAGCCCAACAACATGCCACAAAGAATCACCTTTTTCATATATTGTCCTCCACTGATCGGTATTTAACAGGCGGCCAGTCAACAAGAGGCTACCGATCTAGGGGTGCTACTGCGATCACACTCTCGGGGCACCCGCGTATTTGGCAGGTGCAACAAGTATTCCGAAAGAAAACAAAGCAAACAGGAGGGTTATGTGGGCGAAGGCAGCCACGGGGTAGGAAACTATTACCAATTGTGGAAAAACCTGCCATTCCGATCCTGGAGAGCATACAGGAACTACTAACAATCGTTGGCTTCCCGCACTGGCTACGTTGGTGAGGATTGCGGCTAAACTACCTTGATTCTTCAATCTGTGGTTCGTACATTCACAGCTCTTTCAAAGCATGGCAAAACGAATCGTCTTCGCCGTGTGGGGATCGCTTGGCGACCTTTATCCCTATCTCGCAATCGCGCGTGAACTGCAAACGCGCGGGCGCCAGTGCGTCATTTTGACCCACTATCTTGCTCGTCCACGAGTTGAGGCCGCCGGGCTGGAGTTTGCTCCCATGGGCCCGCATCTTAACCCCGATCCGGGAGCGATGAAGAAAGTTATGCAGCTGCGGCGTGGGCCGCGTTATCTCCTCCGCGACCTGGTTTTTCCTTACACAGCTTTGGCATTTGTGGAAACCATGCGCACCATAGCCGGCGCCGACTTAGTCGTCACGCACCCGATTACTTATGGGGCGCAAATCGCAGCGGAGAAGTCAGGGATTCGGTGGGTCTCGACCACGCTCGCGCCCATGGGGTTCATGTCGGCGTACGAGCCATCGCTGCGCAGGCAATCGCCTACTCTCGCCAAGCTCACGAGGGTGGGTCCGCTGCTCGATCGCGCTCTGCTGGGTTGTGGACGTTGGGCCACCGCCAGATGGGTGCGACCGATCCGGCAATTGCGCGCTCAACTGGGATTGCCACCGCGGGCCAATCCTATCTTCGCGGGCCAGTTTTCACCAACGCTGACGCTGGCGCTATTCTCGCGGTTCTTCGGACAACCGCGAGCGGACTGGCCATCCAATACTGTCATCACTGGTTTCCCTTTCTATCGCGAGCCCACCACGCTCCCGCCCGAGCTGCTCAATTTCCTAGATTCTGGGGCGCCGCCGATTGTGTTCACATTGGGCTCGTCGGCTTCGGCCGCGCCGCGAGCGTTCTTCGAGCAGAGCTTGCTCGCCATTCGCCGCCTCGGCTGCCGCGCCGTTCTCATTGTGGGCGAGTTTGCGCCCAAGACGCTACCTAATCCTTTGCCGCCTAATGTTGCTGTGTTTCCCTACGCGCCGTATTCGGAACTGTTTCCTCGCGCCGCAGTCAACGTCCACCAGGGCGGCATTGGCACCACCGCCGAGGCGCTGCGTGCCGGGCGCCCCATGCTGGTCGTGCCATTCGCTTTCGATCAACCCGACAATGCGGCTCGGGCAATAGATCTCGGCGTGGCTCGCAGTGTCCGCATCAACCGCTACACCGCATCGAGCGCAGCCCGTGAGCTGCAACCGTTACTGCACGACCCTTCATATGCCAGGAACGCAGTGCCGGTGGCTGAGCAGATTTGCATAGAAGACGGAATCGGAGCAGCCTGCCGAGAGTTGGAGAAGCTGCTGGAACAGTAGCTATTTTTCAGTATTTCCTCAGCACTCCGATCACTCTTCCCTGCACCTGCACTGTAGCGGCGGGAACGACGATGGGCTGCATGGCGGCGTTGGAAGGTTGCAGGCGAACTTGTTTGCCCTCAACGTAGATTCGCTTTAGGGTGGCGTCGCTGCCATTCACCAGCGCGACCACGATCTCGCCATCACGGGCAACGTTGGTTTTCTCCACCAAAACATAGTCGCCGTTAACGATGTGCTCGTCCTGCATGCTTTCGCCTGTCACCTGCAGCACATACACGTCTTTGGAACGGGTGAAATCGGCCAGCGAGATGGACTCGGGATTTTCCATCGCTTCCAACGGACGGCCAGCGGCAATGCGTCCCATCAGAGGGAGGCTCATACCGGAGCCAGCCGCCGCAGCGGCGGCGACGGCGAGCGACTGCTTCATGCGTCCGCGTGGCTTCAGCAGATCGATGGAACGGCTGCGATTGTAGTCGCGGCGCAGCAGTTCCTTCTGCTCCAGGTTGGTAACGTGCTTGTGCACGGTCGCCAGCGAGCTAAGGCCAAGTCCTTCGGCGATCTCTTCGAATGATGGCGAATAGCCGTGCTTGTCCACAAACTCGGAGATAAAGTCGTAAACCTGTTTCTGGCGGCGAGTGAGCGCCATAGTTGTACGCTGCCTCCACAAGCATTGTCGGCGAACAAAAGGCGAAAAGTCAACAGCGAAATCGATCTGATGATTCAATTCGAGGTACCTGTGGCGGCTGCGAGCGCCAGCCAAGCCACCAGCATGGCGAGTTTCTCGTCCCGTCGCCACGGAGGACCGATGGCACGCCCAACTGATGAAAGGTACTGGTCCAGGGCTTCTTGCGAGATATGACGCTCCAGAAAGCGGCAGAACAAGTCTTTTTCTTTCACTGCGATCACTTGCAATTCATGATGCTTGCAAGCATCCAAGATCACGGCCCGAAAGAACTCTCCCTCGGCGCTATGAATTAGCGCATGAGAGGCAAGGATGGCCGCGAGTGTTCCAACAGGACGTCCGGAAGCCAACAGAATTCCACAGCGAAATACCCTCTGACCCTTTTTGTTCGTGTCGTGAATGCATTCACCGATAGCTTTTCTCGCCAGCGAGGCGGAGCTATCGGAGCAGCGCAGCAGGAATTGCTCCGCCTCCTTCAGCTCCAAATTTTCGGCAGCATGATACGGCTGCTTTGAGCCAGGAATCCCGGGAGCAACCATTTCGATACGCCATCGCCCCGTCACCCCCGGTGCGGTCAGGGGTCCGGAAACGGCAACCACGGCTGCCCACCCGGAATGGACACGGAAGCCGAGAGCCGCTGGCGCCGGGTTGCGCGGCATACTACACTCTCACTTTCATCTCGCTCAAGATCTCTTTTACTGCTGCAATCCCCTTGGTCAGTTCTTCGTCGGTATTGTAAAAATGCGGCGAGAAGCGCACGCCTGCCTTGGGCCGATAATCCACTAGCACCTCGCGCTTGAGCAGTTCGGCGCAAACTTGTTGAGCGTTGGGCATGTCGATCGACACCGTGCCGCCACGACGCTCGGGATCGCGCGGAGTGTTCACCCGCCAGCCGTGCCGGTCGGCCATCGCAATGAGCAGCGCGGTCTGCCGCTTCGACTTTTCGCGAATCTTTTCGACGCCGGCTTGGGCGATGATCTTCAATCCCGGCTGAGCGACTTTCAGCGCGGGAATGTTGGGCGTGCCCTGGGTGAAGCGATAGATGGTTGGCGAATAGCGCGTGGGACCGATCTCGAAGCCAAAGGGATTTTCGTGCCCGTTCCATCCCGTGAATGTCGGCTCCAGCTTCTTCGCCAAGTCGGGGCGCACATAGAGATACGCCGTGCCCGGACCGCCGCACAGCCACTTGAGCACGCCGCCGGTGCAGAAGTCTACGTTGAGTTTTTGCACGTTGAAGGGCAGCGTACCGGTGGACTGGAAGGAATCGAGCAACACGTAAGCTCCCACGCGGTGCGCCTTCTCCACGATGGCTTCCACATCCTGGACGAAAGCGCTGCGAAAGATCACGTGCGAGATCGGGACGATGAGCGTCTCCTCGTCAATCGCCGCAAGCAGGCGGTCCGTGTTGACGTCGACGCCGTCGTCGTTGGGCACCATCTCGACGCGCGCGCCGCGTGACCGTTGCGCCTCCCAAAAGTACATCACCGAAGGAAAATTCAAATCCGTATATACGACCTTGTTACGACGGCCCGCGAAATCGAGGCACGAGGCCACTGTCGCCTGGCAAGTGGTGACGTTTTGCAAGCACGCGACCGAGCCCGGCGGCGCACCTATCAGCATGCCGATCTGGTCACCGACCTCGGCGGCAAGCATCCACCACTCTTCCTCCCAGGCGCGAACGCCCCGCGTGTTCCACATGTCGGTGTACTGGTGCAAGGCGTCTTCGACGCCACGGGGCATTGCCCCCAGCGAGTTGCTGATGAGATAGGTGGTACGTTCGAGGATGGGAAACTCGGGTCGGTACCGCAGAAGTTCGTCAGGCATGAACAACATTGTAGGGGAAGAGGCGGGGTTGCGGGAGGTGGCTGGCAACAGGGCGCTGAAAGGCCAGCGAAAATCGGCAGCAAATGAACCTAGTTCAGCTTTGCGTACTCGGCTTTGGCTTGCTGATAAATGGGGATATCGGGGTCGGCGTCCTTCCAGAGCGTGAGGAAATTCTGATACGCGGTGCGGGCTTTCTCCCGCGCGGCTGGGTCTTTCGCAGCGTCGAGCGCGTAAGCGCGGGCCAGGCCGAGGCGCGCCAATGCACCCCAGGGGAAGTTCGCCACCAAGCCGTAGTGGTCGATGAACTTCTGAAATTCCGTCGCCGCTGCGTTGCCGTCGTGCAGCATGAGATAGGCTTCTCCCCGCAAATAGACCGGGCATAGGTATACGGTGAGGTCCGTGGGCGAACTGAGTTCGATCGTGCTCGCCACCTGCAATAGTTCGACTGCGCGGCTTGGGTCTTTGCGCTTCAGTGCGACGCCCGCCCGGATCGTGGGCAACCAATACCTCTGGACCAGCGTGTCTTGCGCGAACGCCTTGTCGAGCTCGGCAGCCAGCTTCTCGGCCGCTGCGGTATCTCCTGCCCGGGCGAGACCTAGTGCCGCCATCGCCCGTACATCGCGATTCGGGGCCAGCTTCACGGCAGCGTCGGCATCGGCCCGTGCTTGCTCCCGGTTGCCCGATTCCACTTCGCGCAAAGCTGCCGCCACCTGATACGTTGCGGCCGTCTCTTTGGCGTCGTTGTGTTGGGCTGAATCCATTGCTCGCTGGGTTAGCTCATGGGCATTTCTCAACTTCCCGTGCCAGGCTTCCGTGTCCGCTTGCGACGCCAGCAGGAAATCTTCGATGCCAGGCTTGCCCATGGCGGCCGAGGCCAACCGCGCCATCTGAGCCCCATCGCCCTTTAAGAAAGACAACTCGTAGCGGTTCACAAGCAGGAGCTCGCTCTCCAGCTTGCGTTCGCCTGCCTGCTTGTACACCGCCTCCGCCTCATCTAGCCGGTTGAGGTTCGCGTAAGCGGCGACGAGGTTGACATAGTTGCCCACATTACTCGGTTCCAAGCGCACTGCCGCGCGGGATTCCTCTAATGTTTTTTCCCAGCTTCCGAGCTTGACGTAAACGATAAATAGGTCCCTGTAAGGCACATCATCACGCGGGTACGTCTCCTGCCACAGCTCGCAGATCTGCGCTGTCTTCTCCAGCTCTCCAGTAGAGTTCAAGTAGTAGCCCGCCTCAATGGAAAACCGCTCCCGCTCGCTCACCTTCTCCCGCAGCTCGTACGCCTTGTGCGCATTCTCGGCCGCCCGCCCGACTTCGTTGATGTTGCTGTAGACAACTGACATAGCTCGGTACGCCATGGCAAAAGTCGGGTCGAGTTCCACTGCCCGCTTGTAGAAGGGCAGAGCGGCGATTTCACCTTTCGCAGACTGCGTCTTTCTTCCCAAGCTGTACGCTTTCAGCGCCTCCAGTGATGGTGTGGTCGCTTCCTCGACCGGCGTGGCGTATTTCTGCACCGAGCTGAGCGACTCGCCCAACTTGCTCCTTAAGCTGATGGCCGCAGCGTCCAAAGCCTTGAGCACCGCTTCCTTGCCCGCCGCCTGCTGCTGCGCCTCCGCTAGCTCGTCTCCAGTGTCGCAGTTCACTGCCTTCAGGCCAATCACGTACTGGCTGCCCAACGCCGCAATCGAGCCAACTAACATGGCCTTACCGCCCGTACGCTGGCAGACTTCGCGTGCAACTTCTGGCGTCAACCGGTCGCCGGCGGGACGGCCCATCAATTTCAAAGTCCCATTCACCTTGCGCTCGGAAACCAGGTCGAGGAAGGGCGATTGCTCGAGCTGTACCGCGAGTCCCTGCTTTAGCGTGTCGTCGAAAACGCTGTCGCCAGTGGTGTTGACGAAGTCGGCGAGAACAATGGTGTCTTTCTCTGTCAGCGCGATGTTCTTTCGTGAGCGCCAGTAGAGAACGCCAGCAATCAGCGCGACTACGAGAACTGCCGCCGTAGTCAGCAGCTGCCATCGCCTCAGGACCGGGTTTTCCCGGTCACGCTTCACCTTCTGGAGGTCGGAGCGAATCTCCGCGGCTTTCTGATAGCGAAGGTTGCGGTCCTTCTGTAGGCATTTCTGGATGACGTCTTGCAATTTGGCAGGCAGTTCAGAATTAAGCTCCGCGGGAGGCGTGGGCGCGCGATGCAAGATGGCGTCCTGTAATACGGCCGCATTGTCGCCGGTGAAGGCCCGCCGCCCGGTCGCCATTTCATACAGAACCAAGCCAAAGGAAAACAGGTCTGTGCGCGCGTCCAACGGCCGCCCTTGAGCTTGTTCGGGCGACATGTACGCCGCGGTACCAGCGGGGCGGCCAGGGTTCAAGGCTTCCGCTCCACCGAGTTCGGCCGGGATCGCTTGCACGGCGCTCGGTCGGAGGGAGAGCTTCGCTAGACCAAAATCCAAGATCTTCGCAACGCCCTTGGTAGTGATGAAAATGTTGGCGGGCTTAATGTCACGATGAACGATGCCTTGTTCATGGGCAGCCTCCAGCCCGCTGGCAATCTGGATGGCGATATCCAGCAACCGGTCGAGCGAGACTTGCGCTTCCGAAGCAGTATCCTTCAGCGTCCCGGAGGCCAGGCAGTCCCGCAAGGTTTGTCCTTGCAGCAACTGCATCACGATGAAGGGCCGGCCTTCGTGCTCTCCGAATTCGTAAATAGAACAAATGTTGTGATGGTCCAAAGAGGAAGCGGCGCGCGCCTCGCGCTCGAATCGCTCCAACACTCGGGGATCGTGGCTAACCTCTTCGGGCAGAAACTTCAGCGCCACGGCGCGACCTAGCTTTAAATCCTCAGCCTTGTACACCACTCCCATGCCACCCCCGCCCACCACCTCCAACACACGATAGTGCGAGACCGTCTTGCCGGTAAGGCCGGCGGCCGGCTCCAGCTGTAGCTGCAGCCCTGTCCCGTCGTGGCTGCTCGACACCACCCCGGTCCCCGAGGTATCGCCCCCGGTGGAATCCAGCCGCAACACCGGCACCATCAGCCGGTAGCCGCGGCGGGCGACGGTCTCAATGTACTTGGGATTGTCGGCGGAGTCGTCGAGGGCGACGCGCAGCTTCTTTATCGCTGCGTTGATGCTGTGGTCGAATTCCACCACGGTGTCGTTGGGCCAAAGCTGCCTCTGGATTTCTTCGCGCGTGGTTATCGCGCCGGCGTTTTCCAGCAGGATGCGCAGGACTTGGAGGGGCTGCTCTTGCAACACAACCCGGTTGCCGGACTTGTGCAGTTCGCCCGACTTCAGATCAAGTTCGAAAACGCCGAATCGAAGACGCAGTGGCAGTGTGTTCTTCATCGCCCCAGAACAGTTGTGGGCGAAGTTTACACCGCAATAGGACCACTTCCAAGGAGAGTTTGTGGTCTGTCACCTGGTTCAACCGTGTTCGTCCCCGAAATCCGAGTCGAGCCTTGACCTAAGCGGTTCTGGAATGAGTCGGTTATACAAATCACCGATAGATCACCGTTAGATCACCCACAAATCACCGCTGGTGCATTGTCTGCGCAAGTCAATTAACGCACACTCGGCACGAATTTGAACCGGATTAGTGGATTCGGTTTCTGGCGGTGAGCGACTGGACCGCAGAACAACCGGCGACGACCTTAGCTCAGATCGTCGCCACAACCTAATGACCATAAGGAGGTCACCATGAAAACGGAGAATGTGCGGATGACCGAGATCGCTCTGGAACCCTACCTGACACTGGTTCTGTTCTCAGCGCCACCGGATGCCAGAACTACAGGTGCAGTTCCACGCAGTTTCATCAACGTCGCACCCGATTGGATTGCCGCACTGCCTCCAACGCAGCCCGGCATAACTCAGAGCGGCGCGCCGTTTTTGCCCAACAAGTCTGACCGGTGTTGGCACACAAACAATAGGCCCCGGGCCAAGTAGTCAAAATTCAAAAAAATTAAACAGGGAGGAAGACAATGAAAAGTACAGTGAAAAACACAAAGAAGACCATGAAATTCGGATTGGGAGCAGTTGCATGCGCCCTGCTTCTCTCAGCGCTATCGGCAGGTCCAGCTTGGGCCGCACAGGGGACTCCGCCTCCCGGCTGGATCTTTCAGCTAGCTCCTCCAGGGCCGCAAAGTGGCCCCTTAACCAGTTATCAGCAGTTTACGACCAGCTTTGTCGCGACTTCGAGCCTTACCGACGTATCGTTCGCATTCCGCGAGGTTCCGAGATTTTTCGCGTTCGATGACGCGTCGGTAAAGTTAGACGCCGCGTTCGGGGGCACAGGTTCAGAGTTGCTGCAGGACCCGGGTTTTGAGAGTGCAACCGTTGGGACATCAGATCCTGCTGGTTGGCATCAATGGGGTCAGCCACCGGCACCGTCCTTCGCCGGTGTGGTGGCAGGGCCAGGAGGCTCTAGCTGCGACCCCAACGGTGCTCATGGCGGCTCAAACTTCTTCTGCGACGGCGCCGTCGAGGGATATGACGGCCTGTGGCAGCAGATCGCTACCACGCGCGGCGATAAGTATGACGTCACCTTCTATTTGGGGGACAACTCCGGCCAGTCACCGTACAACCCGGGTATCGACATGTTTGTCTATGCCGGTGACTTACTGCCTCCTGGTACATCGAGCCTTCCCGAACCCTCTTCGTTCGTACTGATGGGGAGCGGAGTCCTTGCTCTGGGAGGTGCGATCCGCAGGAGGTTGTGCGGATAGACCTACAAAAGAATTGAGCTGTTGGGAGCCGCTCTTTCGGGGCGGCTCTCGTTCATGTGAGGCCCCACCTTCGGACCGACGACCGCCTTTTTCCCAAACTTTTTCCAGGTTACCCACCTGGGCGCTCAACCATTGAGCTCACACCCGGACTGCAGACGTCTTGGAGGGAGTCGTTTCTCCAGGTCACCGATAGATCACCGTTAGATCACCCACAAATCACCGCTGGTGCATTGTCTGCGCAGGCTAATTAACGCACACTCGGCACGAATTTGAACCGGATTAGCGAATTCGGTTCCCAGGCGGTGAGCGATTGGACCGCGGAACAGCCGGCGACGACCTCAGCTCAGATCGTCGCCACAACCTAATGACCACAAGGAGGTCACGATGAAAACGCGAATCAGCAAACAGCCCGTCAACGTAGTTGCGGTTCAACCTGAAACGACCGTAACAAGTAGATCTAACTTGTCGCTGTTCACATTGACGTTGCTTGCACTGTCACTTGCTGTCGGAGTTGCAAGCTCGGCCATTCCGGCTGCCGCTGGGGTTCTCAACAGTCAGACGGTGACGCAACTTACGTATCCCGGTCCGTGCCCAGGTCCGACATGTAGTACCCCGGCGCCGGGCATTTTTCCCACCATCAACACCGTCTCCGGTGGTTTCACGGGAACGTGGACCCCGCCTGCTGCTCTCCCCTGGCAGGGAACCTTTTCCGGCACGGGACTCTATCCCGACCACAACATAGGCACTAGCGTGTGGAACTTCTCCAGCCTTTCAGGGGGCGTCCTGCCTGCTGGCACCTACGTCTATTTCGGTGACCTTGACGATGGTTCAGGAGAGGACGAAAGGTTCACATTAGACGCGACCTATCAAGGGCATGCTGTCACTTCAGCGTGGCTCAGCGATCCAGTCTTTTGCACGGCTGCGGCCTTGTCGCAATGTAACCAGGCCGACATGCCCGAATACGTCTGGAACTCAACTACTGGGGAGTATCAATTCGACGGTAATCAGGTGCCCCTTAATCCCACCATTGGAGTTTGGATCAAGACCAACACAGCTATCGATGGGCTGACGGTGGTGTCTGCTGCAGACACCGATGGTTTCGGTTTGGCAGCGCCCGCTTCCGCTCCGGAACCCAGTTCCTTGCTGCTGCTCGGAAGTGGGCTGCTCGGACTGGCTGGAGTGGCTCGCCGCAAGCTTATGGGTGGTACGAGCCAGTAAGGAAGGGCGTGCCGCTCTCTAACGGCTGACGTCGTTTAACTGGGAGTAGAGCAGGCAACTCTGCTCCCCATAAAAGGTAGATGAGGGAATAGTTCCCAAGCTATGCGAGTCGCAGCTGTTCGCATAGTCCAACCCGGCGCCGTTCGGCTTCGGCGGTCGCCACAGCCTAATGACCACAAGGAGGTCACCATGAAAACGTCACTTCGTATCACTTCACTGTCACTGCTCACAATTCTGTGTTTCTCGTTGAGCACTATCGCCTTCGCGCAAATTATCTATCAGAACGGTCCGACAAATGGCAACTTGAATGGGTTCTTTATCGATGGCCCGGGCACCGGCCATCCAACTAGCCAAGAAATTTCCGACCAGTTTAGCCCCAGTTTGTGTCCCGGGGGAGGCTGCGTCGGCGGTACGGCTAGTGTCCTTACCTTCGCCGAGTGGGTACCCATCGGTACCACCCCGACGGCTGTCGCGTGGGCCTTCGGCAGCACCCCGTTCGCCAACGACCTCGGTGGTGATCTTGGGAACGCGGTGCCTCTAATTAGCACCCATCACTTGTTTGACAACGGCCTCGGCTACTCCATCTTTGAGAATACAGTGGGCATCTCTGGCAACTTTACCGTTGCTGGGACGTACTATCTCAGCCTCAGTCAGGCCCAGGACAGTGGCGGCACCTTCTCTGACGCGTGGGACGTCAACGAAGGTCCGGCGCTTTGCTTCTTCCAGAACCCCGGCGGGAGCGGCGGATGTCCGATAACGGAATCGGAATCGTTCACCATCGGTGGCGGCGCTACTGGCGGGACGACTCCTGAGCCCGGCAGCTTGCTGCTGCTTGGTTCTGGCATCCTTGGCCTAGCGGGCGTGCTGCGTCGGAGGTTAATGGGATAGTCTGGCTAACAACCGAACCTGTGAGCCGCTCTTCGGAGCGGCTCGTTTCACGTGAACGGCGCGCGCTGTGCAAGTTGCCACGCCGGACTTACGGCTGCTATCGCCTTTAGTCCTACCAATTTAGCCACAAAAATCGTTTGATCACTAAGACCGCGGTCGCTGTAACACGCTTTGGAATTAGCTGGTTATCCAGATCACCGATAGATCACCGTTAGATCACCCACAAATCACCGCTGGTGCATTGTCTGCGCAAGTCAATTAACGCACACTCGGCACGAACTTGAACCGGATTAGCGAATTCAGTTCCCGGCGGTGAGCGACTTGACCGCAAAACAACCGGCGACGATCTCGGCTCAGGCCGTCGCCACAACCCAATGACCACAAGGAGGTCACCATGAAACCGCCAATCAGCAAACTTCACGCCGACGCGGCCGCCGTGCAAACTTCAACCATCCTCAATCACAATACGAGCCTCGGGCTGCTTTGGCAGGCCTTGATCATGCTGCTGCTTGTCGCGGCGATGGTCGTGCCCGGAGCCGCTCAGGGAATCTATTTGGCCGCCCAAGACCACGGCCTGCCGACCGGAACAATTCAGGTATACCGGTTCGATGGAACGCTGGCAAATGGCTCCCTGGCAACCACCCAGCTTCCCCTGAGCATGAAGATGTATCAATCAACCGTGCTTGCTGCCGATTCTTTTGGGATTGAACAATTCGATGCAACAAACGGAAACAAGTTACGTATCGTCACTCCTGACTGGGCATCCGCTATCGTGGTGTCGGGGAATCAGCTGTTCACCAGTGACATGTACGGGCAACTCGAAGAATACGACATTCCTTCGGGGACAATGATCAACTCTACTCCAATCGCTGCGAACCTGGACACTGTTTGGCTCGCGGCGCATCATGCATTGGGAGGTTTGGTGCATCTCTACGTATCAAACAACAATACTGGGTCAGCGTCGGGCAGCTCGATCCAAGAAGTCACAGTAAACCCGTCGACAGGCCGGAACCTGGGCCAAAGGACCTTGGTCAGCGGGATGCTTTTTACAGGACCCATCGCGGTGTCTGAAGATGAAACGTATCTTTACGCCCTCACCGCCAACCCCTCATGCTGCGAGATTGACGAATTCAAAGCCAGCGACGGAACTTTGAGCCGAGTCTTAGTCGCGAATGTTGGTTGCCAGTTTTGCGACATGGCGTTGTCTGGGTCAAATCTGTTCGTTACGAATTCTGCCGAGAACTACGTTGGCAGACTCGACCTCACCAAGCCATCCCTCCCAATTTGGAACGCCACCTTCATCCCGGCATCCCTGGTGCGAAGCATTGCTGTGACACCTGGAGACGGAGACAGGATCGGGGATGGAACCATGTTCTGCACTCCCCCTCCCGCCGGGTTGGTTGCCTGGTACCCCTTCGATTCCACCCAGTTTTACGACTTGGCAAAGCGCAATGACGCCTCTCTCGTTTCTATTTCGCCGGTGCAACTCGAGCAGGGGGAAGCCTCCAACGCGTTGGTTTTCGATGCCAGCTTTAATGATTACCTAGCGGCAATCGACAGGCCTTGGCTGAACATGGACACGGGCGACCTGTCCTTTGACGCGTGGGTAAAAATTTCCAACCCACAAGACAACAACGGCGTGGCCAGCCTGATTGACAAGCGCAGCTGGGACGGGGGAAACGTCTATAAAGGATATCACTTCTTCCTGTACCAGCAGAATCCAACAGATACATCGTTATTCATTGGCCTGCAATTGGCGGATGGCACTGGCAATTCCACCTATACCAATTACCTCTCCAGCAGTAGCTTTAAGGTTCCGGCGGATAACCTGTGGCATCTGGTAGCCGTTACTGTCTCGCGCCCGTCACATGCAGCAGTAACGTTCTACTTGGACGGAGTCCAGGACCCTCAGATTTATGCTCCCCGTTTGGGCAACTTGGATAACGGGGCCCTGCTGGTGATTGGGGCGCGGCAACCATACATCGGGGGCGGATTTTTCAAGGGAGGACTCGACGAACTTGAGATCTTCAACTCCGCGCTGAGCGCCTCGGACGTGGGGGCGATCTACCACGCCGGTACGGCGGGCAAGTGCAAGTGATAGCAACAGAGTTCGCTCGACGCTGAGTACCTACTCAAGTCAGCGTCAGTAAGCTAAGATTATCTCCTATAACGGACCCACCGTTCGGTGAACCCAGCCGGTGGGCCTTTTTCTAGAATAGGGTTCAAGGTTGGAAACCAAGGTTTCGAGTGCCGCCTTAGTCTCACCGGGCGCCCACCCAGGCTGCTCTTGCTTGGGTGGGTTTTTGCTCTTCGAAAGATAGGAAAAGCAGATCCCTCCCCGGGCTGAACGGGCTGTGGAACAGCAATCATAAAGGCTTCTGGCGGCGCAACTAAAGGTGTGCCCCTTTAAACTTCAGTCTCTCTCCCGCAGTTCCATCCCCTCTGCCTTCGCTTGCGGCGGCGCTTCATGGTGCTGTTTCTGCCAATCTGATTCGCTGATGACTTGGATGGGCTCCAGCTTTTTCTGTTCGAGCGCGCTGTTGATCGCGGGCAGTTGGCCCGCGAGCTGAGTCTGGAACTTCTTGATCACGTCCTCCAATTCGCGGCCCAGAACTTCCGTGCGCTCAATTTGCGAAGTGGTCGGCGGTCCATTGTAGCCATTCACGTCGCCATAAACTGTCGTCAGGAATTCACGCAGCCGTTCCTCGCCAGTGATGGCGCCACCCTCTTTGGTCGCCACGATCTCCGAACGAATCTTGTCTGCCGATGCCGCGAAAGCAGTGAGACGCTTGCGCAGGGGATCGTTTGCCGGCAACTTGCTGGCCCGCTCCGTGGCAGCGTCGCGAATACCAATGATCGAATCCACCGCCCAGCTCATGTGATCAAGCATGTTATAGAGCTTCATCGTCAGATCGAACTGCGCTTGCCGTTCCGCCATCGTGTACTTGGTACGCGGGTCTTCGACCACCTTCAGCTCGGTGGTGTACACTTCATCGCCTTTGGTCATTTTCACGGTGTAGGTTCCTGGCACAACCAGCGGTCCCAGGATGGCGCCAAATGCTGCGCTGGCTGCCGGAGGCACGGTGGGTGGCTTCAGCCGCATCGACCAGGTAGCGCGGTTCAGACCCTTGTGCTTGGTTCCGCTGATGGTATCGAGTAGCTTGCCCTGCTGATCGAAGACTTCGATCTTCATGTCGCCGTAAATATGCCGGCTTCGCTGGTAGTAGGTGATGAGCGCGTCCGTCGGACGGCTGGGGCCGATGAAGGTCTCGTCCCCCTCGGGCCATGAGGCATTAGCGTCGATGTATTGAACCGCAGGCCTACTGGTGATAAATGCCGCCGTCTTCGGCATCAAGTCCGGAGTCAAGGCGCGCAAAGGCGAAATGTCGTCGATGATCCAGATGCCGCGGCCATGGGTAGCCAGCACCAGGTCGGATTCGCGCGGCTGCACCACGATGTCGTCGCACCGCGACTGCGGGGAAATTGCTGCCCTTATACTGTGCCCACTTGTTGCCGCCGTCGACCGAAATCCAGAGACCGAATTCGGTGCCGAGGAAAAGGATGTTCGGACTGACAGTATCTTCCGTGATGACGTGCGCATACCCGCGCACTCCATTGTCCTGCACTGGCAGAGACGTCCAGGTCTTGCCGTAGTCAGTGGTCTTGTAGAGATAAGGCTGCATGTCGCCAAAGGTATGGCGATCAAAAGTAACGTAGGCGGTGCCTTCGTCGAAGCGGCTGGCCGCGACCGTGGATACCCACGAGTTCTTCGCGACGCCGACATTGCCAACAACGTTCGTCCAGGTCTTTCCGCCGTCGCGCGTGATCTGCAGATTTCCGTCGTCGGTACCAACCCAGATGATCTGCCCATTCTTGGGCGACTCGCTGATGGAGTAGATGGTGGTGTACATTTCGGCGGCCGAGTTATCCACCGTGACGCCGCCAGACTCTTCCTGCTTCTGCTTCTCGGGATCGTTGGTCGTCAGATCGGGCGAGATGCGCTCCCAGGATTGGCCGTGATCGCGCGACCGAAACAGGAACTGCGCACCGATATAGATGGTGCCCTTTTCGTTGGGACTCATGGCGATGGGCGTGTTCCAGTTGAAGCGCAATTTCTTCTCGCCATATTCGGCATAGGGCGTGATGGCACGGGTTTCATGCGTGTAGCGATTCACCCGGCCAATGGCTCCGCCTTGGTATTCGGCATAGATGTAGGCGGGGTCGGCAGGGTCTTCGAACATCCAGAAGCCGTCGCCGTTGAACATGTTTTCCCAGCGTGAGTTGCTGATGCCGCCGGGATACGACGAATCCCCCACCCATGAGCTGTTGTCCTGCAGGCCGCCATAGACGTGATACGGGTCGGCATCGTCCACGCTGACGTGATAGAACTGCGAGACCGGCAGATTCATCTGGTGCTTCCAACGCGTGCCGCCATCCTCGCTGCGCCACAAGCCACCGTCATCGCCGGCATACACGATATTCGGATTCACTGGATCGATCCAAACCGTGTGAAAGTCGCCATGCGCCGCGTTGGACACCGAACTGAAGCTGCGACCGCCATTTACGCTAAGCAAAAGAATGAGATCGGGCTTGAAAATCTTGTTTTCGTTCTTGGGATCGACAATGAGATTAGCGAAGTAAAACGGACGCCACACCATGAACTGGCTGGCATCCATCTTGTTCCAGGTCTTGCCGCCATCGTCGGAGCGGAAAAGTGCGCTGGCTGGCGACTCGATCATGGCGTACACGACCTGCGGCTTGCCTGGCGCCACGGCCAGAGCGATTCGCCCATAAGGTTTCGCCGGAAGGCCTTTGCTATTCGCGTCGGTGAGCTCCGTCCAATGTTCGCCGCCGTCGGTGGACTTGTAAAGTCCGCTACCGGGACCACCCGAGCGGAAGGTCCAACCCTGGCGGCGGAAATCCCACATTGAGGCATAGATCGTATTCGGCTCCAGCGGACTCATGGACAACATACCGCAGCCCGTCGAAGCATTGCTGCCAGCCAATACTTTGCGCCATGTCTTTCCACCGTCGCTGGTCTTGTAAACACCGCGCTCGGTATTGTCATTCCAAAGGTGGCCGGTGGCGCACGCGTAGACGATGTTGGAATCCTTCGGGTCCACCAGAATGCGGGCGATGTGCTCGGAATCTTTCAGTCCGACGTTGGTCCAGTTCTCGCCCCCGTCCGTCGATTTGTAAATGCCATCGCCCACGGAGACGCTGTTGCGAGTCCAGGCCTCACCGGTTCCCACCCACACGATCTGCGGGTTGGAGGGATCGATAGCGACGGCTCCAATCGACTGCACGTCCGGCTTGTCGAACACCGACTTGAAGGTAGTGCCACCGTTGATCGACTTCCACACACCACCGCTCGCCGAGCCTACAAAGACCGTCAACTGGCCCTTCTCGTTGATTGCGTCCACCGCCGCGATGCGTCCACTCATCCTGGCAGACCCAATATTGCGGGCAGACAAGCCGGAGATGGTTGAAGAATCAAACTTCACGGGAGTTTGTGGAGCTTGTGCCACGGCCGCGCTCGCGGGCAGCAACCAAAGTGCGCAAGACACACAGATGATTCGGACAATTTTGTTAACTCCGAAAGCAGCAATCATTTCGCTCAAATCCTCTTAATTGAAGATGGTGTAGATCACAGACCAGACGACATCTACCTGTGCGCTATTTCTTCGTGGCCGGCATCTTGAATTGTGAATCGTCGATGGGAACGTTGACTTCGATTTTCTCGATGGTGATAACTGCGTGCTGGCTGGCATCGTTCTTCGCACTCGCTTCAATGGAGTACGGATAATAAACGCCCGCCACTTGTTTGTATGATCCCAGAGCCTCTTCGGTTTCGCGTACCGAACCGCGGATGAATTGTTGCTTTTCCCGCTTGATTTCGAGGTACGAGTCGGGATCGAGGTAGTAGTAAACAATGTCCCCGTTTTTCAGAGTGACTTTGAGCTTGTAAACATCGTCACCATCAACGGTGTCGTGGCCGAGATATTCGACTTTGTTGCCCTTAGCTTGGTAATCCACCAGCGGTCCATCGATGTCGGATTCGTCCACCAGGTCACGCGTGTCGTCCTCGCCCATTAGCTCCGGATCTTTGCGGCCTCCGAACGGGCTGATCTGCCAACCAGTTGAGCCGTCGTATGCCTGGACCTGAGTCATACCCTGGACAGTGAAGGTCTGGCGCAGCAAGTGGTCGCGCTTCTTCTCCACGCCAACAATGGCGTAAATGCCGTTGACGTAAATCTTGCCGGTTATGCGGATGGTATTCACCGCCTGGATTTTTTCCAGGCCGCCACGGGCTTGAATGTTCTTGGCGACCAGTTCCTCGACCGTCTGGGCCGAAACCAGGGCGGTGAGACAAAAGACTCCGAGTGCTACCTTCAGGACTACACGCATGTAGTTCACTCCTCGTTCAAAGTACTGGGGCAGATTCCGGGAATTAGTGTCTCCGCCCGTAACGGGTAGTGCGGCGCTTCAGCGCCGCGTCTGCCGCGGCCAACGTCCTCGCTTAAGCCACTGAGGTCGTCGACCTCAGTGGCTTAAGCGGTTTTCTTCTTACCTCACACGCGGGCCTGAAGGCCCGCACTACCCGCGCAAACCGTACACATCCATTGCGGAACCGCACTAAGCTGCTGACTCTGGCTAGGCCGGTACGCCCATTCGACGTGCAGCCGGGTGTTTCGAGAGTCACGGTATGAGATCGGCCGGTTCCACATCAGGGCGGGCACGGCTGTCCATTGTAATGCCAAATGGCTGTCAGTGAGAGCCTTAATCACCCAGCTACCAGACCACGCAGCGCTCGGCTACCGGACGCACCATGGCAGAATCGGGCTTGCAGGAGAATGCGCTGGCGAACGGCGGGAAGTTGGAGAGCGGGCCAATCACGCGAAACTTGGCCACCGGATGAGGATCGCCCTGCACCATGAGGCGCTGGGTTTCGGGCCTGGTCTCGTCGCCGCGGAATTGCCCCCACGCGATAAAGAACTGCTGATCGGGCGTGAATCCGTCGATGCTTGGCGCCGGAGGCTTGCCTTGCTGCGACTTCTGGAACGCGAGATAGGCAATCTTGACTCCGGCCAGATCGCCGATGGATTCGCCCAGCACCAGCTTGCCATTGTGATGAATGTTGGGCTCGATGTAATAGCCGTCGAACTGGTTCACCACGCACTGGGTCTTCGCCTGAAATTTCTTCAGGTCGTCGGCCGTCCACCAATTGTTCAGACGGCCGATCGAATCGTACTGCGCCCCCTGATCGTCAAAGCCGTGGCTGATCTCGTGTCCGATGACCACGCCGATGGCGCCGTAGTTGACGGCGTCGCTTGCCTGCACGCTGAAAGCGGGCGGTTGCAGGATTCCAGCGGGGAAGACAATCTCGTTCAGCAGCGGATTGTAGTAGGCGTTAGAGGTAGGCGGCGTCATGTCCCATCGTCCGCGGTCGACTGGTTTGCCGATCGTCGAACGGTCGTCATTGACGGCGAACTGCGCCCCCGCCAAGACATCGTCAAAGTAGGAGTTACGGGTAATGACAACGTGGCTGTAGTCCTTCCACTTGTCGGGATATCCCACTTTGACGTTGAAGGTGGCAATCTTTTCCATTGCCATCTTCTTGGTTGCGGGAGTCATCCAGTCCAGGCCATTGATGGTCTCCCCCATCGCGGCCAGTATGTTCTTCACCATCTCCTGCGCACGTGCCTTGGCTTTCGGAGGGAAATAGCGCGCTACATAGTCTCGTCCGAGAGCCTCGCCCAGAAACTGATCGGTCGATTCCACGCATTGTTTCCAGCGCGGCTTAAGTTCTCCCACTCCGCCCAGCGTCTTATCGTAGAAGTTGAAGTTCTCTAGCACAAATGCTTGCGAGAGATAAGGGGCAGCCCCGTGAAGAAGCTGCCACGTCAAATAGATCTTCCAGTCCGCAAGTGCAGTCGTGTTCAGTTTCCGATCAAACTCTTCCATAAACTTCGGCTGCTGAACATTCAGATTCACGCGCGGCAGATTCGCGTTCTGGTAGTACCCATTCCAATCGAAGTGCGGGGTGAGCTGCTGGAGCTGGGCATACGTTGTCTGGTGATCGATGGCTTGAGGATCGCGACGAGCGACGTTATCCAGAGTGGCTCGGGCCAGCGCTGTCTCGAATTGCATTACCTGCTCGGCAGCCTTGCGGGAAGCTTCCTCGCTATAACCGGCGAGTTGGAACATGTTGGCCACGTGAACGAGGTATTGCGCGCGCGCTTCCTTGAAGCGCTCTTCCGTCTTCAGATAGTAGTCGCGGTCAGGAAGACCCAGGCCGCCACCCTGGACGTTGGCAATCACCTGCGAAGGATTGTGATTGTCGGAGGCGGCGGTTAAAACGAAGGGCGCCTGGATTCCGAGGTCGGCAAAGCGAATGAGCATGTGCTGCAGGCTGGCCTGATCTTTAATGGCGTCGATCTCGGCTAGCATTGGCTTAATGGGAGTGGCGCCAGCCTGGTTTACCCGGGACTCGTCCATGCATGCGGCGTAGTAATCTCCAATCAACTGATCAACACTACCCTTGGGCAAATCGTGCTTCGCTGATGCTTCTTCGAGAATCACCCTCAGTTGGTCCTTGTTCGATTCACCGGCCGCCCAGCGGCGACTCCAGCGATCCATAGTGGCAGGAATTGGATTGGCCGCCCGCCACGCTCCATTGGAAAATTGATAGAAGTCATTGCAGGGATTGGCGGAGCGATCGAGATCGGCAGTTTGAATTCCGACAAGAGCTTGTTGTGCAAAGACAGCAACTGAACCGAGTAGGAACAGGAGAAAAAGACGGATAAGCTGCATCATGTCCTTCTGGCTTGTGATCTGCGGGGTGAGGCTATTCTACGCATCTTCCAGGTAAAGTGCGAAACTGGGCGTAGGGCAGATGCTTTAGGCACCGCCAAACAGTGCGGATCAAGATTTGAGCTTCTCTTGCTCCCCTCCCCGGTTGTTATTTCGACGAGACCAGGTCGTGCATCCGTTGGGTTACCGCACCCTGAATGAAGGACACCTCTTTGCTGAGCATATCTGTGGCTTGCCGGCAGAGGACGGGTTCTTCTCGCATCAAGCGAAGGAACTCATCGCGCGGAACGTGTAGCACTACAGAGTTGGTAACAGCGATAGCGGTAAGGCTGTATTCGCTGCCCGCGAACGTCGCCGGCAAACCCAGTACCGACCCCGCCGGGAATACTCGATCCAATCGAGGCAAGTCCTCGACGCGGAGACATACTTTGCCCTTACGAACCAGGAATACGCCTAGGTTCTGATCGCCGGCCCTGAATAGGACACCGCCCGCTGGAACATGTTCCGCCTGCCCGAGGGCTTCGAGGGAAGTCTTCAGGCTCGACGACGCATTGAGGATATTAGAACCCGAACCCACATTTTTCATTGTGTTCTTATGCCAGAATACTGGCGGGCGATGCGGTGACTAGCATCACACATCGCTGTGAGTCACGACGGCTGTTTTCCATGTTATCGCCAATAGAGGCTTGGAAACGCCAGTATTTTGAGGCGCTTCCCACTCAGGGACGGCAGCGGCAAGACAGCGGTTGGCTGGACGCGGACGTCTGCCATCCGAATAAAAAGTCGCGCCGTAAGTGCTGGGACGGAACAGGGGGTCTGACTCGTCCGAGAACAGAGACGGCGCGACACTCGAGTGAGTACAGCACCACCATCGTAGTTTCAGGGCCGGCAGATTGCAGCGACCAAAGTCACGCTACAACGTGCGATATTTACCGGAACAGTGTGCTCCAAGTCGCGGGACGATGTGCGGTCGTGATGGGGTCCAACGAACGAACGAGACGCTGTTGCAGCGGAGTTTGTGATGCGGGAACACCTTCCATCGCAGAGATGGTGGGCCGTCAAAACACAAAAGGCCGCGGCGAGAACCGCGGCTGAGGTGTGACCGAGTTTTGCTTAGCGGCGCTTGCGACCCTTCTTGGCGGCTTTCTTCTTGGCGCCGCCCGAAGACTTCTTCGCCTTTTTCTTGGCTGTCTTCTTGGCCGGTTTCTTGGCGGCCTTCTTAGCAGCTTTCTTCGCCGGCTTCTTGGCGGCTTTCTTCGCTGCCTTTTTCGCGGCCTTCTTAGTCGTTTTCTTGGCAGCTTTCTTGGGAGCGCTCTTGCGCGGTGGACCGCCTGGCGCGCGCGATTCCGTGGTGACCTCCGGCTCCCCTTCTTCCACCTCAACTTCTTCTATCACTGAAACGGACTCCGGCTCTTCTTCTTCCTCTTCTTCCTCTTCGTATTCCTCGTCTTCGAGGGCATCGCCGTAGGAACCGTCTCCGTAATCGTCCATTTCGTCGTCTCGCCGACCGTAAAGCGTCTCATCGAAAAACGTCATGTGTCCTCCTGATTTTGCTCGACTCCGCAGAACTAAACGGAGGCAGCTCGTAAGGCTGAATTTCGTTTTATACCAGAAAAAACACTGCTGCAATAAGCGCGCGATTATAGCACAGCATCATTGTTGATCCGGCGTGCTCGCAACGCCTCAAAAACTCGTAACGCGCTTGTTGTAACAGAACATTCGCGGGAAAGGAAGAGAGCAAATAGAAAATGATGACGAATTGCACGGGAGGCTGGCACAACCGCCGTTACTTGCGAATGACCAGCACCTGGCCGGCGCGCAGGTCGGCGGCCAGCTTGGGATTGTCGCGTTTCAGGGCGGCCACGGAGGTATGATTCGATTCGGCGATGCCGCTCAGAGTCTCGCCTTTCTTAACCGTATGATATTTCGCGGAAGCTTGCCTGGGCGACGACTTGGACGAGTGTTTGCCCTTTTTGGCCGTTTTGATAGGAGCACTCTCGCTAGGGGAAGACGCTTCTTCGGTGTTGGCTCCAGCTAGCGGCTTGTAAATGATCAGTGTCCGCCCCGGAACCACCGCCGTTCCTCGTAGATGGTTCCACTTGCGCAACTTATCGACCGGAACCTCGAAATCATCGGCGATGGAAGCCAGGGTGTCTCCCTTGCGCACTTTGTAATGGGTAGGGTGATGCGAATAAGACGCCGTTTCGGCGTTCGACCGACTCGGAGCCACGGGAATGATGAGTTTGGAGCCAACCTTGACCTCGTCGCCTGTCAAGCCGTTGGCTTCCGCGATGGACGAGGACGAAGTGTGATATTTGTGGGCAATCGACGCCAGCGTATCCCCATATTCGACATGATGATAGCGCCACCACGTCCGCATGTCGGACGGTATAGCTGCCATGGAGTTCTCGTACTTTTCGCGCGAACCGGCGGGGAGATTGAGCGTAAAGGTCTGGTCCTTAGGGGTGGTCATCCGCAGCAGGCTGGGGTTTAGCTCCTGGAGATTGTCCACCGACGTGTCAACGCACTCCGCTACCAGACGCAAGTCCACGGGGTAGTTGATGGTCACTTGATCCGCTTGAGCCGCTGGGTCAGGGGTGACACGCTCCAGCCCATATTGCTCTGGATTCTTGGCCATGATGGTTTCGGCCAGGATGATGGGCACATAGTTGCGGGTCTCCTGAGGCAGCACACCGCGGCGGTAAAGCTCCCAGAAATCGGCATAACCTGTGCGCTCCACCGCGTGCTGCACCGTGCTGGCGCCCGAGTTGTACGCAGCCATCGCGAGGTACCAATCGCCGAACTGCTTATAGAGATCTTTCAAGTTGCGAGCAGCCGCACGGGTGGCCTTCTCCGGATCCTGGCGATCGTCCACCCACCAGCTCCTCTGCAAGCCGTATAACTCGCCTGACGCGGCCATGAATTGCCACATACCGCGCGCCCCCGCCCGTGAAAGCGCTAGCGGCTGAAACCCCGACTCTGCTTGCGCCAGGTAGATCAGGTCCTGGGGAACGCCTTCCTCCTTGAGAATTCGCGAGACCATCTCCCGGTAGCGGCCGGACCGGGCCCAGGCGTGCTCCAGCGTGGCGCGGCCGCGGGGACTGGAGAAGTAGTTGATAAACATGGCCACCTGGTCGTTGAGTACCAGCGGCAAGTCAGACTTGGTGGTCTTGATCTCGGCCTCGGCCGTGGCCTTGATGTTGGGATCGACGGGAAACGTGACATCGTTAGCTTCGTCGATGGGCGCCGGTTCTGAGCGCGGCTCGCTGAAGCCGTCCCCCTGCTGCAGGGCCGCCATTTCAAGTTCGTGGACAGCCTCCACGATTTTGTCGAATTCGCGCTCCAGCCGTTCATCGTTCCGGATGTCAAGATTGCTGGATAGCAGCGTATTGAATGCCTGATCGAAGTTCTGCTTGGCGGCTTCCAGATGGCCGGCCTGATAATTGGCCTGTCCGGCTGCGTATTGTTTTTCCGCCTGCGCGATTAGCGCCTCGGCCGGATCGGGCTTCGTAGACTTGTGCGCAATATCTTCCTGGATTTTAGGCTGTTGCTGCCCCTTTTGGGCTATGGGCAAAGTGACTACAGGAGCAATGGCCGGGATCGGGGGCTTGGCGGTGACTGGTTTGGGCTGAGTGGTCTCGCATCCGGTGCCGAACACCAGGCCTGCAAGGAGGGCCACCGGAACCATGCCGCGAAAGATTCTCATTACTTCGAAAACAACTCTCTTTTTAACTCCACTGTAGGCCAGCGGATGTGATGTTACTACGCGCTGAAATTCAAGGTCAACGGAAGCGGTAACCGAGGGATAACTACAGCTTGTACAAGCGTTTGACGTCTGACGGGCCCATGGGTTTGCTCAGGCGCGGGCCAATGCCTGATTCAAGTCGGCGATCAAGTCGCCGGCGTCCTCGATTCCCACGGAAAGCCGGATGGTTGACGGCGAAACTCCTAGCCAGTCCAGTCGCTTGGCGCCTAACCCGACGTGCGACGACAGCACGGGATATGACACCGTGGACTCCACCCCTCCCAGGCTGGCCGCCAGATACCAGAGCTGCAAATGGTCAATGAAGCGCTCAGCAGCGCGCTGGCCACCGCGAATATCGAACGACACCATCATCCCGAAGTCTTTCATCTGGCGGCGCGCCAACTGATGTGCCTCGTGACTTTCCAGCCCGGGATAGTACACCCGCGCGACTGTGGGGTGGGCTTGAAGCGCCTCGGCAATTAGTGCGGCATTACGGCAGGCATGCTGCACCCGCACGTGCAGCGTCTTCAGTCCGCGCACCAACAGGTAGGCGCAGCCCGGATCGAGGCATCCGCCGGTGAGAATCATCGTTTGGCGCGCCGCATCCGTCCACTGCTTCGAGCCCGCCAGCACACCAGCGGTTAGATCACTGTGACCGCCTAGATACTTGGTTGCCGAATGGATGACGATGTCAGCGCCCAACTCCAGCGGCTTTTGCAGCACGGGGGTGGCGAAGGTGTTGTCGGCCACCACACAAGCCTTGTACTTGCGGCCCACTTCGGCCAGCGCGGCCAGATCGACGCAGCGCACGGTTGGATTGGTCGGCGTCTCCAGGAAAAGCATTCGCGTCTTGCGGTTGAAGTAGCGATGAGCATTCCCGATATCGTGGTACGGGATGAAGCGCGTCTTGATACCACAGCGCGGCAGCACTTGCTCGAACAACTTGAGGGTTCCGCCGTACACGTCGAGCATGGATACGATTTCGTCGCCGACCTCGCACGTTATCAGGGCCGCAACCAGTTCCGCCGCCATCCCGCTGGAGGTTGCGACGGCAGCCTCGGCCCCCTCCAGCGCGGCAATCTTCTCTTCCGCCGCCGCGACCGTGGGGTTGCCATAACGCGAATAGAGATAGAAGTCGCGATCGCCTTCGGCATAGCGGCGCAGCCCTTTGACGTTGGGGAGCACGAACACAGAGGTCTGCGCGATAGGCGTCGTCAAGGGCGCGGCTTGTCCGTGACGCTCTTCGCCGGAATGCACACAGCGCGTTGCGTCCGCGAGACGGTCGGCTCTCTTGGTCATCGCTCTCCTTTCGAGAGAATTTCCATAGAAGGAGAAATGCGATTGTAATTGATACGCAACTAGAGCGGGTGCCGTGAGATTCGGCAGTCCGGCGAACCAACGAGCTCAAATGCAGAGCGAATGGAAAACGCAAGAACTTAGGAGGTCAAGAACTGGATGCCGGCCTTTGACTGTTGCGCGGTGACGAGCGCCCATGCCATTCGCGGCGTGTTGTGCGCAATGCCAATGCGCCCACGAGTGTCGACCAGGATCATGCCGCCGTGGCCGTTCAGGCGCTTCTTAAGGTAGTAGAGCGCCCGTTGTGCCGCTTCCTGGGGGGCAAGCCCATCTTCCACCCGGTCCGCCGCCCACTTGCTGAGGACTAGCTTCATCATCGGCTCGCCCCATCCGGTCGTAGAAACCGCAGCACTGCGGTTGTCGGCGTAGCAGCCGCAGCCAATCAGCGAGGAATCGCCCACGCGGCCGGGAGCTTTGTTCAGCGTCCCACCGGTCGAGGTCGCAGCGGCGATGTTGCCGTCGCGATCGAGTGCGACCGCTCCCACGGTGTCGTGCGAGCGCATAGGCCCGAACTCATCCGGCATCTCGAGATACCCCTGCTTCTTAGCTTCACGCAGGCGCAACACCTCACGCTCGATAACCAGTTCATCGTTGGAACACAACTCGAGGCCGTGCTCCTGGGCAAAGCGCTCTGCTCCAGTTCCGACGAAGTACACATGCGGGCTCTCAGTTAGAACCTTCTTGGCGGCCCGGATGGGGTTGCGGATGTGTTCCACGCAACCGACACCACCGGCGCGAAGGGTTGCTCCGTCCATCATCAGCGCATCCAGTTGCACCCGACCATCCATGTTAAGAAAGGAGCCGCGACCCGCATCGAAAGCCTCGTCCTCTTCCATGGCGACCACTGCAGCCTCGACCGCGTCCAGGCAGCTTCCCCCACACTGCAACACCTGCCAACCACAGGCGGCCGCGGCCTCCACCCCATGCAAGTGCTCCTCGACCACATCCTTGGGAATCGCCCACGCTCCGCCATGGACCAGCATTACCGGATTGACTGCCAAATCAGGACCTTTCGTTATCTAGTCTTGAGTACGCGAGGACAAACTCGACAGAATACCAGAACGGCGGCAGGGCGTTATTCGGCGAAATTGGGATCTCTACCACTTGGCCTACGACGCCCTGTACGTAGCATTGGCAGGAGCGCTTGGCGCCACCGTGGTTAACTCCGATGGTAAACTTGCTGCAGCATCTCGCCATCGCGTGCGCGTCGAAGTGATCTCTCACCCCTAGGAAAATACAAACTGCGGATTCGCACTCTCGCTATCACTGCGGCTCTCACGATCTGGCGTGCCGCCAGATTCACTCAAACGAGAAGAGGCTGCAATCCACTGGCGCAGAAGGTCCTTGATGGAATTGCTGATTTCGCTGAACCGGACACCGGCGATGCCATTGGGTTGTGACCACGCGACGATACCTTTCACTTCAATGTGATGCTCCGTCCCCGGAAGCGGAAACTGCAATGCGAGTTCGCCGGCCGGTTCGAATGGCGGACGAAAGTTTTGCAGTCCCAGTCCTCCAACGCTTAGATTTCTTGCATCGGCGGTGAAACAGCGCCCGTCCTGGGCGCGCAAGACAACCGGAACGTCACATTCCGCCCGAAAGTACATGGGCAACGGCAAGGCGTACTTTGCAGACGAAGTAACGCGGCGGCCGAAGGTAATTTTGTGTTCGTTCAATTTTCTACAGAACGTGCGACGAGGAATCCCCAACTGCCGGGCGGCGAGGCTTTGATTACCGCCGGTGGTCTCCAGGGTTCGCAGGATTGTCAGCCGCTCGACCTCGTCCATGGTGGCTATACATGCCGATGCAAACGGCGGGACCTCATACGGGGCATTGTCACGCATGTGTTTACGGATATCTTCGGAGGTAATTTCATGGTGCAGGTTCAGAATGCCCAGCTTCAGCACCAGGTTCCGCAGTTCGCGAACATTGCCGGGCCACTCGAATTGGGGCAGCAGCTCCAGCGCTTCGGTAGTGAAGTTTACACCTGGGCAGCCGCGGGCCAGAAAAAATTCGGCCAGGGCAACGACGTCTTGCGGCCGATCCCGTAGCGGCGGCACCCGCAGATGGACTTCACTGATGCGATGGTAGAGATCGCTGCGGAAAGTCCCGTCACGCACGGCGGCCTCGAGATCGCGATTCGTGGCCGCCACAATGCGCACATCGACAGAGACTTTCTTGTTGCCGCCCAGTCGATAGTATGGAACCGCGTCGAGTGCCCGCAGAAGCTTCACCTGGACCTTGGGCTCCAGTTCTCCAATTTCGTCCAGAAACAGCGTGCCTCCGTGGGCGCTCTCGAACAATCCTGGCTTGCAAGAATCGGCGCCACTGAACGCGCCCTTTTCATAACCGAACAATTCGCTTTCCACCAGATGCTCTGGCAATGCCGCGCAATTGACGTCAACCCAAGGTTTGGAGCAACGGTGGGAGCGCTGATGGATGATACGGGCGATAAGCTCCTTGCCAGTGCCGGTCTCGCCGGTGATAAGGATGGCGGCTTTGTAGGGCGCCACCTTAGTCGCCGCCTCAACCAGTGCCAGCATACCGGGATCTTTGACGACGATCTCGACGGGCTGGGCTGCGCCATGTTCTCGGATGGTGATCACATCAATCCTGTAGAGCCGGGTTACAAAGCTGCTAAGAAAGTCTGCAAAGCAAAACCTGCCGCCTGCTGAAACAGAAGGTTCGGGGTAGTGCGGCGCGTCAGGGCCGCGTCAACGAGCTGACGAGAGATCGGTCTTTGGGCCTGGGGGGACATGCCCGATGGCGCTAAGTCCGCGTCTTTCGCGAGGCACGAAGGCAACTATCTTAGCGGCTAAAGCCGATTTTCATCGATTCCGCTCAACCCGGGACTGAAGGCCCGCACTACCCGAACAACACTTATGCCATCGGCCAAAGCAGGCAATTTCTTGAGTTGGTTTGCGCCAGGCTGGCGCAGCCTGCAGCCTGAGTGCGCCAAACTGGCGCAGCGCAAACCTTGATCGCGCTCACCCCTTGGCACAACAAAAGAAGTTAGCAGCGCTTGCAGAATGGCAGTCCTGATGCACTACAGCTCTTCGATGTTGAATGCAGATCGGAGTTGAACATGAAACGTTGGATCCTGTTGTGGCTTGCAATGTGGATGTCCGGCACAGCGCTGGCAAACGACGCAAAGCTGGCTCCCGAGTTGAAGCGCCCGGCGAATGATCAGATGGTCTCGGTCATCGTACGTTACAAGGCGGTTCCAAGCAGCGTGAGTAAAAACAGCATTCGGATGCGTGGTGGCACCGTATCAGGCGATCTTGCCTTAGTCAGGAGCGTGATCGCCAGAGTCCCGCTGAGCAAACTTGGGCAACTGTCCAACGACGATGCCGTGGCCTACATCTCCCCGGACCGTGCGGTGCGCAGCCACCTTAACAACGTGGTTCCTGCCGTGCTCGCGAATTATGCCTGGAGCCTGGGCCTCGACGGCAGCGGGGTCGGAGTCGCGGTGATTGACAGCGGCATCCACCAGGTCAGCGATCTGCAAAGCAATAGCGCCTCGCGCATTGCCTACAGCGCCGCTTTCGTGGGCGGCGGAGCGGACGACCAATATGGTCACGGCACCCATGTGGCCGGTATCATCGGCGGTAACGCCATCTACTCCACTTGTCCGGCCTGTACTGTCCAGATCCGCGGGCTGGCGCCGAACGTTACGCTCATCAACCTGCGGGTGCTCGATAGCAATGGCCAGGGTAGCGATAGCACCGTCATCGCCGCCATCCAGACCGCTATTCAACTGAAAGATGTTTACAACATTCGCGTAATGAATCTGTCGGTGGGCCGGCCGGTGTTCGAGAGCTACACCCAAGATCCACTATGCCAGGCGGTGGAGGCGGCATGGCAAGCGGGAATCGTGGTGGTGGTATCCGCCGGGAACGATGGGCGCGACAATTCTTTGGGCACCAATGGGTACGGCACCATCGAAGCGCCGGGGAACGATCCTTATGTGATCACGGTGGGGGCCATGAACACTAAGGGCACCCCCGATCGCAGCGACGATGTGATGACCAGCTACAGCGCCAAGGGGCCAACCGTCATCGATGCCATCGTGAAACCGGATCTAGTAGCGCCCGGCAACCGCGTCGTTTCACTGCAGGAGCCCGGGACCCTGGCATCGCAGGACCCTCAGAACCGCGTGCCGAGCACCTATTACGACCAGGAGAACCGCGTCACTTCCGATAAGTATTTCGTCTTGAGTGGAACTAGCATGGCGACCGCAGTGGTCAGCGGGGCCGCGGCACTGATGCTGCAGCAAGACTCCACTCTGACGCCGGACGAGGTGAAGGCGCGACTGATGAAGACCGCCTATAAAAACCTGCCACAATACTCCACCGTCGTGGATGGAGGCGTGACTTACAGCATTCAGGACGACGCCTTCACGGTGGGAGCCGGTTATCTCGACGTGCAGGCAGCGTTGAGCAATACCGACTTGGCGCCGGGCGTGGCGAAGTCTCCCACTGCGTACTACGACACCAATACCGGCAATGTATTCTTTCTCGCCGACAGCGCCACTCCATGGGGACAATCGGCCATGTGGGGCAATTCCGGAACATTGGGTCAGTCAGCCATGTGGGGCGCCTCGGCAGTGTGGGGCGACAACGCCTTCCTGCCGAACTCGGCCATGTGGGGCAATTCGGCGATGTGGGGTAGCTCTGCCATGTGGGGCAATTCCGCCATGTGGGGTAACTCAGCCATGTGGGGCAACTCCGCCACGTGGGGCAACTCAGCCATGTGGGGTTCGCAGTTCACCGGCAGCGATCCCAACTCTGCCCTCAACACGATTATCAACGGTGAAAACTAGCGGAGATGGCCGATCAAATGAAACGCTCGGTCAAGCAAGTTTGCAGTCAGCTTTAGTACGAAGGGGCGATGTTGCCGGTGATGTTCACAATCGGCTTCGTGCCGGCATCGGCGACATCGCAGTTCAGTTTCGCAAGACTCATCATTGTGTGCCCGTGGGAAATAGCGACCTGCGAGCAAAGCTTTCCTCCGCAGTACTCAAGCTGACGAAGAACAACCCTGGTAACGTTCCCATCCAGCCATGCCGATACCTTAAACGGAGCGTCTCGCTCTGTCCGCTCTTGGGACGCATTCGAGTGCTATTTGGCTCCTAAACCATGGCAAGAAAATTGAGACGCGGAGTTCACGAAGTCTCTGGCTCGCAGCGCATCGCCTTGGGAGGTTCCTGATGAGTCCCAATGCGAAAGCGTTTATTGCGCTTGTGCTGGCGACCGGGGCGGGTGTCCTTGCCACCGTTCTGGCGCACTCGTCGTGGCCTGACATGGGCACGTTTCTCTGTTATCTGCTCGCAGTCATCCTGGCCTCAGGATTCAAGATTGTGCTGCCGGGGATCAACGGCACCATGTCGGTGAACCTGATGGTCATCTTGATTTCGGTGATTGAACTGTCTCCCGCAGAGAGTCTGGTGGTGGGCTGTGTCGCCACGGTGGTCCAGAACCTGTGGCACAAGAATCATATCCAGGCGATTCATATTGCCTTTAACGCGGCTCAGATCGCGATCTCGATTGAGTTGTCCTATTTAGTGTTCCATCGCTCGGCGCCATTGCTAGGGGAGCAGTTGCCTCTCCGTTTGATGGCCACCGCGATTACCTATTTTCTGGTTAACACCGTCCCGGTCGCCGTCGTAGTTTCCTTAACCGAGCACCGCGCCTTCAGCCACACCTGGGCGGAGTGTTATTTCTGGTCGTTTCCTCACTATCTGGTGGGCGCAGCTTTTGCGGGATTGATCGCCTGGTCGAATCGCCGGCTGGGCTGGCAGGTTTCCGCTTTGATCGTGCCCGTCGTTTATCTCGTGTACCGGTCCTACCGTCTCTATCTGGGAAGGTTGGAGGGGGAAAAGCTGCATGTGGAACAAATGGCGGAGCTCCATCTTCGGACCATCGAGGCCCTGGCGCTTGCCATCGACGCCAAGGACCACACTACCCACGATCACCTGCAAAGAGTTCGCGTGTATGCCGTCGAAATCGGCAAGGAGATGGGCCTCAGCGCCGTTGAGTTGGAGGCGCTGCGCGCGGCCGCATTACTCCACGACATTGGCAAGCTGGCCGTTCCTGAGCACATCATCAATAAACCAGGACGGCTTTCACCGGAAGAATTCGAGAAGATGAAAATTCATCCTGCGGTGGGAGGGGAAATCCTTGAACGGGTGAACTTCCCCTATCCCGTGGTCCCCATCGTGAGGGCGCATCACGAGAAATGGGACGGCACGGGATATCCGGATGGATTGAAGGAAGAGCAGATACCCATTGGGGCACGCATCCTCAGCGTTGTCGACTGTCTCGACGCGCTGACCTCGGACCGGCAATATCGGCGTGGCATCCCGCTCGAGGAGGCCATGCAGTATGCGGTCGCGCAAGCCGGCAAGCAATTCGATCCCCGGGTGGTTGAAATCCTGCAGCGCCGATATCTGGAACTAGAGCATCTATCCAAAGCCGGTTCCAGCAGCTCGGAGCCCATGAAGCTCTCCACGGATGTCAAAATCGCCAACGGTTGCGCTCCCGCGGCAGGCTTCGAGGAAATAAAAACAAGTTCCAACAAGGGCAACTTCCTGGCTTCGATTGTGGCCGCCCGCTATGAAGCGCAGGCCTTGCTGGAATTCAGCATCGCTCTCGGCCGTTCGCTTAGTCTCTACGAAACTCTGTCGGTAGTGGCTGCTCGGCTCCGCAAGCTGGTCCCCTATGACGCCATCGCCATCTACCTGCTACGCGGCGACAAGCTGATCCCCGAATACGTGACCGGTGACGACTTCCGGGTCTTTTCGTCGCTGGAAATTCCTTTTGGCGAAGGATTGTCGGGCTGGGTTGCGCAGAACCACGCTCCTATCATCAACGGTAATCCGTCGGTCGAACCCGGCTATCTGAATGATCCGCAGAGAGCCAGTTCCATGTCCTCGGCGCTTGCCATTCCCCTCATGAGCGGCGACAACGGCGTCCTGGGGGTACTCGCCCTCTATCGGCTGCCCGCGAACGCTTTCTTGACCGATCATCTGCGCATCCTGCTCGCCACCAGCGAGAAAATCGCGGCCTCCATTGAAAACGCCATCAAGTATCAGGCGGCAGCCGACTCCGCGACCGTGGATTACCTGACGGGGCTGCCTAATGCGCGCTCTCTTTTCCTCCACCTGGATGCTGAGATTTCCCGATGCAAGCGCGAAAAAGGCCACTTGGCGGCATTGGTCTGTGACCTCGATGGATTCAAGCAGATCAACGACAAGCTTGGGCACCTTGCCGGCAATCGAGTGCTCGAACTGTTTGCCCGCAAGCTCAGCCTGTCATGCCGGGAATATGACTTCGCGTCCCGCATGGGAGGAGATGAGTTTGTGGTGATTGCACCCCGCCTGGACCGGCGTGCAGCGGAGGACCTGTCGTTGCGGGTCAGGATGGTCGCTGCCGATAGCGCCAAGGAGATTTGCCCGGAGGTCGCGCTCTCGGCCAGTGTGGGCGTGGCGTTTTATCCCGACGATGCCGAAGATGCCGAGCAGTTGCTGGTGGCGGCCGACAAACGGATGTACTCGATGAAACAGGAGCGTCGGCAAACCGAGGCGTTGCTTGAAGTGCCTATGCAAACGGCGATGAAGCAGTGAGGATGTGGCGCGATGCGGAGCGCAATTTTACGCAGACTGACGCTGGCGGCGATGACGGTAATCGCTGGAGGACTTATCTCGGCCACGTTGGTACGCTACGCGCCCGGCTTCGGCACCGATGAGCGCCAACTCGATGCCCGCTTAAGCAGCGACAGCATCCGGGCGATCCGAGACGCGAATTCCGAGGAGCGCAACATCGTTCACTTTTATGCGGGCTCCCTAGGCCGCATACTGCATGGCGATTTTGGCGAGTCGCGGTCGCTCAATCGGCCGGTCCGGCAATTGCTGCAAGAACGGGCTCCAGTCACCCTGCGATTGCCGGCCAGGGACTCGGACTGGCTTGGGGCGTCGCGGCGCTTGCGGTGTTCGCCGCGTGGTTGTTTCGCGGGTTGGGTGTGAAGTTCACGGTCAACATCTTCAGCGGAGTGTTGCTGTGTTTGCCGGCAGGTGTGCTGGCACTGCTGTCGGTCCTGATGAGCGCGCCGGGATATCTCGCGATCGGGTTAATCGTGTTTCCCAAAGTATTCCGGTACTTAAGCAATCTCATCGCTGAGGTTCGCCAGATGCCGCACATCGCCACTGCGTATGCCAAAGGTATCTCGGAATCCGCAATGTTTTTCCGCCATGTAGTTCCGGTGGTCAAGCGCGAGGTTTTGGCCTTGGCAGGAGTTTCCATCGGCATCGCTATCAGCGCCGCGATTCCGGTGGAGGCGCTATGTGGAATTCCGGGCATGGGTCAACTGGCATGGCAGTCGGCACTCGCTCGCGACCTGCCTCTGCTGATCAATATTTCCATGCTGGTAATCGCATGCGTGGTCGTGGCCAATTCGGGGGCAGACCTGCTCAGCGAAGAACGGAGACAACCAGCATGAAGGCCATGCGTCTAGCCGCGACCGTGCTGGCTGCCATTCTGGTGATCGCCAGCGCGGGTGGCAGCTTCCTTTCGAGATTTGACTACTCTATGCAGGACCGCGCGCAGGTGAATGCGGGCTCTTCGGGCAAACACTGGCTAGGCACCGATGACTTGGGACGCGATCGCTTTGCGCGCTTATTGCACGGAACCCGCGTGTCGATGCTGCTGGCTCCAGCCGCGGCCGCTGTCTCGGTACTGCTGGCTCTCGCCATCGGAGCGGCCCCAGGATTCTTCGGAGGCTTCTCCGAACGGGCCGCGAAAACCACCATCGACCTCTTCCTCTCTATCCCTTGGTTTTTTCTGCTGCTGACTGTTCGAGCCATGCTCCCCTTAAACACATCGCCCGCAGTCTCGGTGACGATCACGTTCCTCATGTTGGGAATCTTGGGATGGGCGGCGCCGGCCAGGATACTGCTGGCGCGGTCGCGGTCGATGCGGCAATCCGATTTCATCGTTATGGCGCGCTCCGCCGGGGTTTCCTCTTGCAGGCTGCTCGGCAAGCACGTGCTGCCGAATCTGCAGCCCATTCTGCTGGCGCAGTTCTGGATATCGGTTCCGGTGTTTGTTCTGGCCGAGGCTAACCTGAGCCTGCTCGGACTCGGCGTGGCAGAGCCGCTACCGTCGCTCGGCAGCCTGTTGCGGGAACTCGAGACGGTTGTGTCATTTCGAGGCGATCCATGCCGTTTTGCCGCACTCATCATGCTGGTTTTAATCGTGAGTGGAATGCAAATTGCGATATCTGAACGGGAGGTCCCCTGATATGCGCCGTGCTTGCCGCTGCATTTTCCTGCTCGTCACTGTTCTGGCAACCGCTGCCGTTGGCCTGGATGAGCTGAGGTTCTACTTGCGCTCTGAACCGAAGTCGTTCAATCCGGCGCTGGTGGCAGATGACTCTTCGGAAACCATTCGCTACCTGACCGGAGGTGTGCTTGTACGCCTGAATCGGGAATCGCAGAAGCTTGAGCCCGAACTGGCGAAGGTGTGGACCGTATCCAAGGATGGCAAGACAATCACCTTTAAGCTGCGCGAAGGAATTCGCTTCTCCGACGGCACGCCGTTTAGTGCTGACGATGTGAAATACACGATGGACCAGTTAATGGATCCGGCGCTGCACTCGCCTACGGGAGACGCATTTCGCTCTGAGACGGGGAAAGTGGTTTCGCTGGTTTCAGGCTCCGACAAAATTTCCATCACTTTTCCCGCGTCCGTCGCCGGCCTCGACAAACTATTTGACCAGGTTGCCATCGTCTCGTCTTATTCGCCGCAAAAGGAGATGGCCGTCCTGGGCCCGTACTATGTGTCGAACCACAAGCCGGGTTCGTACGTTGAGCTTCGCAGAAATCCAAACTACTGGAAGCATGATGCATCGGGCCGGCAATTACCTTACATTGACGCCGTGAAGTTGGAGATTCAATCCAACCGCGACATCGAGCTTCTGAAGTTCACGCGCGATGACATCCACCTGATCAACTCGATGGATGCCGACTCCTTCGACCGTCTCTCCCGCTCGTCTCCTGACAAAGTGCGGGATGCCGGTCCTTCCCTGGATTCGGAGCAGATGTGGTTCAACCAGGTTCCCAGTGCGCCGATTCCTGGATACAAACTGGTCTGGTTTCAGTCGCGCAATTTTCGCCGCGCCATTTCGTCGGCCATCAATCGCGAGGACTTGTGCAGAGTGGTGTACAACGGTCACGCCAGTCCCGCGCTTGGACCGGTTTCGCCAGCCAACAAGTTCTGGTTCGACTCTCACCTGCAACCGGTGCGCTTCGATCCTGCTGCAGCTCTGCAGCTTCTCAAGCAGGACGGTTTTCAGCTTTCCAGCGGCACGCTCCATGACCGGGGCGGCCACGCCGTGGTGTTCTCTATCGTGACCAATGCCGGCAATCGTTCACGGGAGCGCATGGCGACCATGATTCAGCAGGACCTTCGCGCCCTCGGCATCACTGTCAACGTGGTTACTCTCGACTTTCCTTCTCTGATTCAGCGTCTCAGTGAGACCTTCAACTACGAAGCGGCGCTGCTGGGCCTGGTAAACGTGGAACTCGATCCCAACGCCCAGATGAATGTGTGGCTCAGCTCCTCCGACGAGCATCAATGGAACCCCAGGCAAAAAACTCCAGCTACCCCATGGGAGGCCGAACTCGACCGGCTGATGCGGGCGCAAGCGTCGGCAATGAATAACCAGACGCGAAAGAAATATTTCGATCAGGTCCAGGAAATCGTTGCCGAGCAGTTGCCCTTCATTTACCTGGTGAACAAGAACGCGCTCACCGGCATTTCTCCTTTGCTGGAAGGAGCCCGGCCGGTGGTCTTACGGCCGCAGACCTATTGGAATATCGAGCACCTTAAGTTCGCATCAGAAAGGGCGAGCAATGGCAAGTGATGCGCCGCTCCTCTCGGTCGATTTGCGAGTGGACTATCCCAACAAGCCGCAGACTCTAAGGGCCGTCTCCTTTCAGATCCATCAAGGCGAGGTGCTGGGATTGGTCGGAGAAAGCGGTTCAGGCAAGAGCACCATCGCACTCGCCATTCTCAGATTGCTCGGACTGAAGGGCGGGCGGGCCATCGGTCATATCTGGTTTCGCGGCCGTGACCTGATGATGACATCCGAGCGAGATATGCGACGTATCCGCGGAAGCGAAATTGGCCTGGTTCTGCAAAGCCCGCTTTCCAGCCTGAATCCGGCGCTAAGAATTGGAACGCAATTGGCCGAGGCATGGAGAGCGCATGCGACAGGAACGAAGGCCGAGCTGGCGATGGCAATCGATCGGGTGCTAAGCAGCGTCGGGCTATGCCGGGACAAAGAGTTTTGCTCGCGCTATCCTTCGCAGGTCAGCGTTGGCCAGGCACAACGCGTGTTGATTGCCATGGCCATTATGCACTCGCCGGCGCTGCTTATCGCCGATGAACCGACCAGCGCACTCGACGCCATAACCCAGGCCGAGATCATGAAACTCTTCATCGAGCTCAAGCGAAAAATGGGCAGTGCTGTCCTGTATATCTCGCACGACTTGTTTTCCGTAGCCTCACTGTGTAACCGCATTGCGATTCTTCACGATGGTGAAATCGTGGAATGCGGAAACACGAGGACGGTTCTGACGCGGCCAATGCATCCCTACACCCAGCAGCTTCTGGCCAGCGCGCCGTGGCCACTCCTTTCCGGCATTCCTTCGTCTCGGCTACCGTACCGGTTGGAAAATGCTGCCAAGCCGTGCTTGTTTCTCGTCCCTCGTAAGCCCGACCGGCAGACATCAGTACCAGACTCCACGTAAGAGAGCCTCACTAAGCACACATGTGACTTCGTACCGCGCCATGACGCCGAGAGCCTTCTCATCTAATCATCTAGGGCGTGGAAGATCGACTTTCTTCGACGCTTTGACTTACCATTACCAAAAACTCATTCGATAAACCATTACGAATTGTTCCGGAGAGACAATCGTGCCGTCTAAGATACGCAAGCCCAAGCCCTTTCGCGTCGCGTCAGCGGTCAAGGCTGCGGCTCGCCATGCGATCGGAACTCCGCCACCGACGAGGGCCGAGCCCGCCAACAAGAAGCGGAAGCTCAAGGGTGACAAACACAAGCCAACCCTGAAAGAGCTTCTGGACGAAGCCGGGGCATAGTTTTCCTTTACAATTCTGCATGAGTTCTTGCCGACGTCATGGCAAGTCTCCACCGGCTGTCATTTGGGCAACAGGGCAACCATCGCGATTCTCCGCAGTAGTTGGTTGCTGGCGCTGGCCTGCATTCTTTGTTTGGAAGTGGGCGCGCAATCCTCAACTTCAATTCAGCAAGTCGATCAGCAGTCGAGCATGGACATGCAAATGCCGGCCGACTCGATGGAGCACATGGGTCACGAAATGGACACGGCCCCTGACTTCCTGATGCACGAATCGTCCGGCACGGGGCTCCAGCCATCAGCGTGGCCTATGCCGATGATGATGACCAGCGCCGGCCAGTGGCACTTGATGTGGATGGCGCAAGCGTTTCTGGTGGATACGCAGCAGACCGGCCCGCTGGGCGCCGACAAGTTTTACTCTACCAATTGGGGCATGCTTGGTGCGCTGCATCGGCTCGGCGGTGGCGACATCATGCTGCGCACCATGCTTAGCCTCGAACCCGCGACCGTCAGCGGCGAGTTCTACCCGCTGCTGTTCCAGACGGGGGAGACAGCTTACGGCAAGCCCATCGTAAACGGTCAACACCCGCATGACTTCGTCATGGAGTTGAGCGTGCAATACGCGCACAGGCTCGGTGAGCACGCTGTTTGGGATCTGTATTACGCGCCAGTGGGTGACCCAGCGTTAGGGCCGGTGGCCTATCCCCATCGTGCATCGGCCATGGAAATTCCGCAAAGCACACTCGGGCATCACTGGGAAGATTCGACGCACATTCTCTACAACGTGGTCACGGCGGGAATGTCGTACAAGGCGGTGCGACTGGAAGCATCTGGCTTTCACGGCGCTGAGCCTGACGAGAATCGCTGGAACATCGACTTTGGACCGATGAACTCTTATTCGGCGCGGTTGACCGTCACGCCGAACCCGAGATGGTTGGCGCAAGTTTCCGCCGGTCATCTCGTCAACTCGGAGGCGCTGGAGCCGGGTGTTATTGTGCGTACAACCGCCTCGGTGGAATACATTGTTCCGCGCTCGCACGGTAATGCTTGGGCAACCACGCTGCTTTGGGGACGCAATGGCAAGCAGGCTGTGCACTATGGTACCAACGCTGTGTTGGCGGAAACGGTGGTTCCATTCAACGAGAAAAATTTCATCAGCGGCCGCTACGAATGGTCGCAACGCGATGAATTGTTCGCCAACGATCCCGCGCTGGCGCTGCAGCTATTCGAGCAAACCGGCAGCCACTGGTTCGATGTCAGCGCCTATACGGTCGGCTACACGCGCGACATTGGGATTTTTCACAATGTGGAGACGGGGCTGGGGGCGAATGTCTCGCTGTACGGACTGCCGGACGCGATCAAGCCTTACTACGGAGACCACCCCCTGGGCGTAAACGTGTATCTGCGGCTTCGGCTGAAGGAGAATCGGTAAGGCAAAAACGACCGCGGATTTCGCGGATGAACGCGGATTCTTTAAAAGCTAAAAGCTAAAGGCTAAAAGCTAAGAGCTAGGAGCGGAATTCTCCAGCGGTACCTCCACCACCATGCGCGTGCCTTTCCCGGGTCCGCTTTCTGGAGTAATAGTCCCCCCATAGGCTTCGATTAGCGCTTTGGAGATGGCGAGACCCAAGCCGTATCCGCCGGTGGTACGCGCGCGTGAACTATCGCCGCGATGGAAGCGTTCGAAAAGGTGAGCCAGCTCCGCCGCTGGAATTCCAGGACCGTTATCTTCGACCTCAACATAACCCCGCTGACCATTGGAGCGTACGCGAAGTTGTACGCTCCCGCCGGCCGGGCTGAATCGGATGGCATTCTCCAGCAGGTTGGACCAGACCAGTTCGAGATCGTCGGCATCGGCACGCATGGGCATGGGTCCGTTACCGGCGAAATGGATGGTGACCCCGCGCTCGCGTGCCACCGGGGCGAGGTGCTCCAGCGCACTTTCGCAGGTAGCGGCGACTTCCACCGCGGGCAGGTCGCGGCGCGAACTGCCCGCAGCCCACTGTTCCGCGCGCGCCAGCCGGAGCATAGAGTGCATCAGTTGTTCCAGACGCGCCATGTCGTCGAGAGCCCGCTCCACACCGGCGCGATACTCTTCCGCCGCTCGCGGCCGCTGCAACACCGATTGCAACGTGGACTTCAGGATTGCCACCGGCGTTTTCAGCTCGTGAGCAGCGTTGGCCAAAAATTCGCGTTGCTGGGTAAACGCACGATGCAGTCCGTCGAGCATGGCGGTCATCGCTTGCGTGAGAGGCGCGAGTTCCGTGGTGTTCAACGCCGCTTCGCTGGGATTCAGCTTCCAGTTTGAAGTGTTGATTAACGCCGCACTGCTGGCCAGTTCAGCGAGCGGGTGCAAGCCTCGCCGCAATCCCAAAACCGCAATGCCCACCGTGATCAGCAATATCAGGCCGCTGCCGGCCGCAATATAGACACCGGCGCGTGTAACTGCACGGGTCATCTGCTCGGTAGGCGCCGCATAGGTCACGGTCAGCACATCGGTCGAAGGTGCGTCGCCCTCACGATCGAGCACCGGAACGTTCTCCAGTCGCACCGCACGATAGCGCACGCCATCCACTACAAAGTTTGCGTGCTGCCGGTCTTTCTTCGGAATCGCCTGGAAATCCTGCGGCGAATTCGAAGACCGTGCCAGCACGCGTCCGTCGCCAGTGGTCACTTGGTAGAGATCGGGATACTGCTTCTCCAGCGGAGGAGGAACCAGGTCACCTTCGAAGATCAAGGTGGGATGCTGATCTTCGGAGTAGCGTACCAGCGCGGCGACGCTCATGGCCCGTCCATGCAGGCCGGCATCGAATGCGTTGCGCAATTGTCGCCGGGTGAAATACACCGCTACCGAGACGATGCCGACGGCCAGCAGTATTTGCGAGATTACTACCGCCGCGATCAACCGGCGCTGAATAGAGGTCTGCCGCATATCACGCGCGAAGCATGTATCCCTGTCCGCGTAGGGTATGGATCAGCTTCGAGTCTCCACTGTCCTCGAGTTTACGACGCAAGCCGGAAACGTAAACTTCGATGACGTTACTAAACCGTTCCCAGTTGAAGTCATAAAGATGCTCGAGCAGTTCCGTCTTGGGCACAACCGCGCCAGGCCGGTGCGCAAGATATTCCAGGACGCGATATTCCATCGCGGTGAGAATGACGAGCTTTCCTTTGCGGCGCACCGAGAGATCAGCCGTGTTGATCTCCAGATCGCCAACCTTCAACACCGCAGCGCTCTGTCCCTTGCCGCGCCGGATAAGGGCTTTGGCACGCGCCAGCAACTCTCCCAGGTCGAATGGCTTGGAAACATAATCATCGGCCCCTGCATTCAACAAAGCGACAATCGATTCCTTTTCGTCGCGCGCCGTCAGTACCAGGACTGGGACCGCCGATCCGCCTTCCCGTACGCGTTGCAAAACAGAAAGGCCATCGAGTTTTGGCAGCATCAAGTCGAGAATCACGAGGTCGTACGGGTTCGACTCGGCCATGAAGGCGCCCTCTTCGCCGTCGAGCGACACATCCACGGCATAGCCGGAACTCTCGCGCAGACTGCGGGCGATGTTTTCCGCGAGCCGTGCCTCGTCCTCGATAATCAATACCCGCATGCTGCTTCTATCCTATGCCAATGCTAGGGCGAAAAGGCTGAAGCGAGCCTTAAGGGAATCCACGATCACTATCTATATTTTCGACCTTCTCTGGTTCAGCTTCTATTAAGGTTCCTTCCTGCATTATTGAACCCTCGGTGGGAAGCCGTGTGCATGACCCAGAAGATCACCGTGCTCATCGTGGGTATATTGCTTGCTGCGGTAGCCGCGCGCGCGCAAGCCATCCCACCTGCGCAAACCGCTCCACCCGACACGACTAATCTACAGGCCCCGGCCTCCACAATTTCGCTGACGCTTGCCGACGCCTTGGCGCGGGCGAGGGCCAACAGTCCTCAGTTTCAGGCGGCACTCACTCAGTTCGGATTGGCTCGCGAGGATCGGGTGCAGGCGCGGGCGGCACTGCTCCCGGGCGTGGACTATAACAACGGCTTCATCTACACCGAGGGCAATGGCACACCCTCAGGACGGTTTATCGCCAATAACGGCCCGCACGAGTACATCAGCCAAGGTGCCGTACAACAGGTGGTCGGCCTGGGGCAAGTTGCGGATTACCGGCGGGCCGCCGCGGCGCAAGCGCTAGCCCGTGCCAAAGCCGAGATCGCCGCCCGTGGATTGACCGTGACGGTGGTGCGGGCATTCTACGGATTGCTGGCTGCACGGGAAAAAACGCGCAGCATGCAGGCGGCCGCCGCCGAGGCGCAGACGTTTCTGGACAACAGCCGCAAACTGGAGCAGGGCGGCGAGGTCGCACACTCCGACGTGATCAAAGCGCAGATCCAGGCCAACGATCAGCAGCGCGCCTGGCAGGATGCAAAGCTCAGCGAACAGAATGCGCGGCTGACGCTGGCAGTCTTACTGTTCCCAAATTTCTTTCAGGATTTCTCCCTGGTCGACGATTTGTCGGCTGCACCAGCATTGCCTCCGATGGCCGAGGTGCAACAGATGGCGCAGAAGAACAATCCCGAGCTGAGCGCCGCTTTCGCCGCTCTCGACGTCGCCAACCACGAAGTCACGGTCGCGCGAGCGGGGCATTTGCCGACACTTGTGCTCGATTACTTCTACGGTATCGACGCAAACCATTTCGCGGTCAACACAGATGGTATCCGAAATCTGGGATACTCAGCTGCTGCCACGCTCAATATTCCGGTGTGGCACTGGGGCGCGATTGAGAGCAGGGTGAAACAAGCTGAGTTGCAGCGCCACCAGGCGCAGGTGGAGCTGAGCGCCGCGCAGCGTCAGGCGGTCGCCGATCTGCAATCGTTCTACGCCGAAGCCGAAACCGCGCGCGAGCAACTGGACACCTTACGCAACTCCGCCGACCTGGCGGCCGATAGCCTGCGGCTGACCAATCTGCGTTACCAGGCGGGCGAGGCCATCGCACTGGAAGTGGTGGACGCGCAGAACACCTTGACGCAGGCGCGTAACAACTATGGTGATGGCGAGGCGCGCTATCACGTGGCCATCGCCAACCTGCAGACGCTGACAGGGGCATTCTAGTCATGAAAACTCAACGCATCCTTAACGCGCTGATGTTCTTGCTACTCCTCGTCCTTGTCTCAGCGATTGTGTCCTGCTCCAAGAAGCCGGAGGAAACCGAACCGGTGGTCACAGTGCAGACTGCGGTGGCCCAACGTGGCGCAATTCAGCAGATCATCACTGCCGAAGCCATTCTATTTCCGCGTGATCAGGCGGCCATCACTCCAAAAGTTGTCGCGCCGGTAAAAACCTTTTACGTAAATCGCGGCAGTCGTGTGCAGCGAGGCCAAGTCCTCGCCGTGCTGGAGAACCGCGACCTTGCTGCTGCCGAAGTCGAAAATAAAGGCACCTACGAACAAGCGCAAGCGGCTTACGGCCTTGAGACTTCATCTGCTTTGCCGGAGGAATGGCAGAAGGCTGAACTTGATCGGAAGACGGCGAAAGAAGCGTATGACGCGGAGCAGAAAGTTTATGACAGCCGCCGCGTTCTCTTCCAGCAGGGCGCTCTCCCGCGCAAGCAGCTCGACGAATCAGCCGTCGCGCTGGTTCAAGCTAAAGCGCAATATGAGATGGCCGAGAAGCATCTTTCTGCGCTGCAATCGGCGGGCAAGCAGGAACAATTGAAGTCAGCCCGCGGACAGCTGACGTCGGCGAAAGGGAAATACGAAGGCGCAGCCGCGCAGCTTGCCTACACGGAGATTCGCAGCCCAATCAACGGCGTGGTCACCGATCGTCCTAGTTATCCCGGCGAGACGCCTCCGCCGGGCACTCCACTGCTTACCATAATGGACACTTCATCCGTCATCGCACGCGCGCATATCCCGCAGAATGATGCCGCCCTGCTGAAGCCGGGAGACGCTGCGACGATCGCCGCGCCAGTAGGGGTAAGCGTAAAAGGTAAAGTCACGCTGGTGAGTCCCGCGCTCGATCCCAACAGCACTACCGTGGAGGTATGGATCGAGGCCGAAAATCCCGATGGGCGCCTGCGCCCGGGGACAACCGTCAACGTTCAATTAATTGCGCAAACCTTAAACGATGCCATCGTTGTACCGGCGTCCGCGCTGCTGAAGACTCCCGACGGGCAAAGCACGGTGATGATCGTCCGCAATGATCGGGCTCATCCCGTATCGGTGGAGATGGGCATCCGCGAGGGCGATCGCGTTCAGATTACCAAAGGCCTGAGCGGCGATGAGACGGTCATCGTAAGCGGCGCTTACGGTTTGCCCGACAACACCAAAGTGAAAATTGCGGAAGCTGCACCGCCGGCGAACTCCGGGAACGACAATGCCAAGGACTGACGCGCGCATGAATTGGAAATCCCTGCTCCAGCGCTTGCGCACAACCGGTCCATCCGGCGAGCGATACTGGTTCACTCGTTATGCGAAATCGCTGATCTTCCTCATTCTGGCTTTAGTGTTGGCCGGAGCCTATCTCGCCTTCACCATTCCGATCTCGGTCTTTCCGTCCACCGATTTTCCACGCGTCGTCATCGGCGTGGACAACGGGGTGATGCCGATCGACCAGATGATGGTCACCGTTACGCGGCCCATCGAAGAGTCGGTAAACAGCGTGCCCGGGTTACAGCAGGTGCGCTCCATCACCAGCCGCGGCTCGGCTGAAGTAGACCTCTTCTTCGACTGGCACGTTAACATGGTGACCACGTTGCAGCTGGTGGATGCGGCGCTGGGCAACGTTCGGACTCAGTTGCCTCCAACCGCCGTCATTCAATCTCACCGCCTGAACTTCTCTAGCTTTCCTATCATTGGATACAGCCTGACGTCTGATAGCGTTCCACAGACACAGCTTTGGACGATGGCAACCTATGATCTGAAGCCGCGCCTCAACCGACTCGATGGCGTGGCGACTGTCGTCGTGCAAGGCGGACAGGAGCCGGAGTTTCACATCGCTGCCGATCCCGGCAAGTTGCTGGAAACTGGTGTGACCGTCACTGACATACTCGACGCGGTGCGGCGGACCAATCTCATTGATTCGCCGGGTTTGCTGCAACAGAACTATCAGCTTTATCTCGCGCTGGTGGACGGGCAGGTCAAAGATCCGGCGCAACTTTCGCAAATCGTAGTCAAGACCACACCAGCCGGAATTCCCGTCCGTGTTGGCGATGTGGCCACGGTTGCGCCTGGGGTGAAACCCGTCTACACCATCGTGAGCGCCAACGGAAAGCCTGCGGTGCTGCTCAATATCAACCGTCAGCCCGACAGCAACACGGTCGCGGTCGCCGACGAAGTTCACGCCGAGGTCGACCGCATTCGCCAGTCTTTGCCGCCGGGAATCCACATTGAGCCGTTCTACGATCAGTCGCAAATCGTGACCGAGTCCATTAAGAGCGTTCGCGATGCCATCCTGATCGGTTTGGTCCTGGCCGCAATCATCATGGTTCTGTTCTTGCGCGACTGGGGAGCGTCCGTGGTCGCAGGCCTGGTCATTCCGGTCACACTGCTGGTCACCTTCATCGCGCTGAAGGTCCTGAGCCAGAGTTTCAACCTGATGACGCTGGGCGGGCTGGCCGCGGCGGTAGGCCTGGTAATTGACGATGCCATCGTCGTGGTTGAAAACGTTGCGCTGCATCGCGCCGTGGGGCAGGGCAGAGTTGAAGCGGTTCACAGCGCGTTGCGGGAGATCACCACGCCGCTGGTCGGCTCGACCATTACGCCGATTGTCGTGTTCCTTCCGTTAATCGCGATCACTGGCGTTACGGGAGTGTTTTTCCGGGCACTGGCCATCACCGTGGGCGCCTCGTTGCTGACGTCGCTTGGATTGGCGCTGACGTTAACGCCCACCCTCAGCCGGTTTTTCATTCGCGAGAAAACTGGAGGTAGCACTCCCCACGAAGATCTCGAGGAACGGGAGAAGCTCCTAGCCGCAGAAGAAGTCGCTTTGGCAGGCCGTTTTCGGCGGGTAATCGAGTTCTACGAACGCTGGCTACGTTTTGCGCTGGATCGCCCGAGATGGGTAGGCATTTTCTCCGCGATACTGGTGATTGCGTCCTTTTTCTGCTACAAAGCGCTCGGGTCAGACCTGTTGCCGGCGATAGACGAAGGCGGTTTTGTGTTGGACTACATTACGCCTGCCGGCACCTCACTTGAAGAGACAAATCGCATGGTCACCCACATCGGCCAGATGATTCGCGAAATTCCCGAGGTGCAAGGCTACTCACGGCGTACCGGTCTGCAACTTGGTCTCGCCGCGGTCACGGAAGCGAACACCGGCGACTTCGCCGTGATTCTGAAAAACCAGCGCAGTCGCGATGTGGACGAAATCATGGCCGACTTGCGCGCCAGGATCAGGCAAGAGGAGCCGGCAGTGGATGTCGAGTTCATTCAAGTGCTACAGGACATGATCGGCGACCTGTCGAATGCGCCCGAGCCGATCCAGATCAAGCTGTTCTCGCCCGATGCCGCGCTCTTGGCCCAGTGGGCGCCTCGGGTGGCCGATGCGATCGGCAAAGTGGACGGCGTGGTCGATGTCCTGAACGGAATCGACAACACCATCAGCGGTCCGGCAACAGTTTTTCAAGTTAATCCAACGGTGGCAGCACGCGCCGGCTTCACTCCGGAAGAAGTGGCAACCGATGCGTCCGCCATTCTCCAGGGCGAGCCTGCAGCCACGCCTGTCATCACGCACGACATCGCGTACACCATTCGCGTGCGCTATCCCGAAGCCAACCGCAACTCGTTGTCGGCGATGAGCAACACGCTGCTCAACAGTTCGACAGGCCGTACGGCGACGTTGGGCTCGCTGGCAACCATCACTGAACTGCCGGGGCAGACGGAAATTCGCCGCGAAAACTTGCAGCGCGATGTGGCCGTCACTGCGCGCCTGGAAGGACGGGATCTGGGTAGCGGCATCGCAGCGGTGCAGAAGGTAGTGAGCGACCTGCATGTACCGTCGTCGATCCGCATCGTTTACGGGGGGACCTACCAGGAGCAGCAGCAATCGTTTCACGACCTGGTGCTTGTGCTGATTCTTGCCATCCTGCTGGTCTTCATGGTGCTGCTCTTCGAGTTTGGTACGCTGGCCGCGCCCGTAGCGATACTGGCGTCGGCGCTGCTCTCCACCTCGGGGGTATTTCTTGCGCTGCTCATAACCCGCACCACGTTCAACATCGCGTCGTTCATGGGATTGATTATGGTGATTGGCATTGTGGCAAAGAATGGCATTCTGCTGCTCGACGCCGACCAGCGCTTCCGCGCCACAGGATACTCCGCGCATGACGCCATGATCCAGGCAGGCCGTCGCCGTTTGCGTCCCATCGTGATGACGGCCATGGCCGCAGTCGCCGGCATGTTGCCGTTGGCGCTAGCGCTGGGCGCCGGTTCGCAGATGCTGCAACCACTGGCCATCGCGGTAATCGGAGGCATAACCATTTCGATGGTCCTCTCGCTGATCATCACTCCCGCCGTTCACCATTATCTGAGTCACGAACCCAGCCCTACAGAAGCCAATTGAAAGAGGAGAAACCATGAAACGGATTTTCGCACTATTCTTCGCGGCCGCCCTGCTGGCCGCCCTGCCAGCGCTGGCACAGAAACAATACAAGGTGGTCAATACCGTCAAGCTCGGCGGCGAAGGCTTTTGGGATTACCTCTATTACGACAAAGATGGTCAACGACTCTTCATCACGCGAGGAAGCCACGTGATGGTGGTCGACACGAATACCCTGAAGGTGAACGGCGACATTCCTGATCTCTCGGCGATTCATGGAGTCGCGCTCGCTCCGGAACTCGACCGTGGCTTCATTAGCAACGGCGGAGATAACACCGTCACCATCTTCGATCTGAAGACGCTCAAGAAGCTGGACAGCGTGAAGGTTGGCGAGCGGCCGGACGCGATACTCTACGATCCGTTCACCAAACATGTCTTCACCTTTAACGCCCGCAGCAAGGATTCGAGCGTGGTGGATGCTGCCAGCGGCAAGGTGGTGGGAACGGTTCCGCTCGGGGGCAAGCCGGAGTTTCCCGTCACCGACGGCAAGGACAAGGTATACGTCAACATTGAAGACAAGAGCGAGGTTGCCGCGATCGATGCCAGTAAGCTGTCCGTATTGAATCGCTGGTCAGTGAGTCCATGCCAGGAGCCCAGCGCGTTGGCATTCGACGCAGCACATCATCGCCTCTTCGCCGGATGCGACAACAAGATGATGGCAGTCGTGGACTCCGATACCGGTAAAGTTGTTACCACCGTGCCGATAGGGGCTGGGGTTGATGCCGGCCGGTTCAACCCCAATACGCAGGAAGTATTCATGTCCTGCGGCGGTGATGGTGTGCTGACCATCATCCACGAAGACAATCCTGACAAGTACACGGTCACGCAGAATCTGCCGACTGCCAAGGGCGCGCGCACGATGGCCATGGATTACGCCAGCAATACTGCCTACCTGGTGACCGCACAGCGCGAAGCCACTCCGCCTGCTCCGGGGCAGAGACCGGCCATGGTCCCGGGAAGTTTCGAGCTGATCGTAGTGAAGGCGGAATGAAGAACCAGGGGTTAGTGGTTAGTGGTTGGTGATTAGTGGTTGGTGCCAGCGGTTAACGGTTCGAAAGGGCGTAGCTTTAGCTACGCCGCATTCCGTCTTATCTTTGTCATCAAGAACGATCTTCAGGCCGGGAGGGATCTGCTGTTTCCTCTGTGGTCGTTCCAGCGCTAACAAAAGCAGATTCCTCGCTTAGCTCGTAATGACAACTTCAGAGGTCACGAATATTCAAGCTAGTGGCTTTCCTTCTTCGCGCTGGGCGGCAAGAGATTATTCAACCGCAGATACATCGCGGCGGCGCCGTAATGGTCGGCCCATCCCATCGCGAGACGCACCAACGCCGATCCACGTGTCCCAGTCTGCCCCTCAAAAAAAGTGACCTGTTGCCCAAGCGCAGTGTCATCGGCCTTGGCCAGCACCTGTTCGCAATAGGCGAATGAGTCTTTCAGTACTTTGGTCAACATCTCCTTGGAATCATTCTCGCTGAGCTTCACGCTGCGCGCTGGTTCGCCGGCAACGGCGGCGCACAGCGCATTGTTGGCTTCGGCGGTGTGCATCATCAGATGTCCGAAGGTAATCTGCTCCGGCGTTGGACGGTAGCTGTATTTGTCAGCCGGCATTTCGTCGGCAGCTCCAATCAGATTCTTGGCGTAGCGCTGTTCCATCTGGCGCACGGTGGTGACCACCGGATTGCTCACAACCTCGGCCGGCGCCTTGGACTGCGCGACCACGGCAGGCGCCAGTGCAAACAGAAGAACTGCAACAGCGATTCGTTTCATGTTTTCCCCCACATCCACAAAATCGAGGAAAGCATATCGCATTTTCCATATAGTATGCGAAGCTTACGGAGATGAGCGCAGCCAGAATCGGCAGATAGCGATACGTCGGGGCCGATTTAGCGTCAGTGCATCGTCGCATTCGCCCATCCTCGCCTACTCGCTTGGAGGTTGTAACGTGGGAGCAACTACTGCGCCTGCTCCGGACTCAAAGGATGCGCCACCGAAACTGCCACTGGGAGTGCGGCTTCAATATCTTTATCTCTTGCGTGTGCCCATCCTGGTGGGCATCACGCTGTTTGCGTTGCCGATCGTGTCGTTGTTCACCTACCGGCAGCTGCTGGGGAACCTGTTTCTTCTCAATCCCTGGAACATTCTTTGGACCATGATTGCAACCACGACCCTGGCCTTTAGCATTCTGGTGGTATTCCGGGTTGTGTTGCTGAATGGCAAGGAGCGGTTCGGGATTCAGCAAGCTCTGACGCAGGATGTCGTGTCCCATCGTGCCTTGTTGATCACGGAGTTGCTTGCCGTGCCCATGCTGCTTGCTATCGTCTTCAGCAACGGGCAGGGCCAGAATGCCCTGACTTTGCGCATTGCCGCCGCCCTCCTGGGGATTGTCGCGGTGCATATTATGGGCTACGGCGTCTTGTGGCTTACCGTGTTGTTATCGCCTCGCTATCACATACCTGCGGAGGATCGCTATCCGGTACACTTGCCCTTCCTGCACAGATGGCTCGCATGGGCTTACCGTCACGACGTTGTTTCCACCAAGACGCGCCAGCGACTCGGTGAATGGGGCAAAAGCTTGCCGGAAAGATACCGGGCTGGCTATTTCGATCCGGAAACGGGGTTGCTTTATCCCGGACAGTGGCTCAGCTTCATCATGTTGGCGTGCACGATCGCGTTGTATCTGATCCTGGGATGGTTCAAGCATGCCCGCCTCGGCCAACAATTCGGCGTTCCCGCCATTGCCTATGTAATTCTGCTGTTGATTCTCTTGAACTGGGGCCTGGCGATTGCGGCCTTCTTCCTGGATCGTTACCGCGTGCCGCTGCTGCTGGTACTGCTCGCGTTTGTTGTGGTTAGTAACCGATACTCGAAGTCAGACAACTTTTATGAGCTACGACCCGCAGCGACGATCGCTGCGGTGAGTCCCGCGCAGGTCCTCACTGCCGCAAGCCGGTTGGCGCCGGACGCCGATCATCCTCGCGGACGTGTGACCGTGATTGCGACGGCAGGTGGGGGCATCCAGGCGGCGGCCTGGACTGCACAAGTGCTCACTGGCCTTCAGGCGCAACTCCGCACTGGTCCTCCGGAGCAGGCGGTCAACTTTGCCGATTCCATCGCGGTGATCAGCTCAGTTTCCGGCGGAGCCGTGGGCACCATGTACTTCGTCAATCAATACCACGCTGACACGCAGCCCTACGGGTTTACGGCGACGGACAGCGAGCTGCCCGGCATCGTGCAAGCCGCCGAGAAACCCAGCCTCGACGACATCGCCTGGGCCATGGTTTACCCGGATTTATCGCGAATCCTTTTGCCCTATTTCAAGAGCGAAAAGGGCAAGCTGATTGACCGCGGATGGACGCTGGAAGAAGGATGGCGTAGCCGAGGACCGATCACCGCCAACTTGGGCGAATGGCGCAAGGGAGTTCAGCAAGGATGGCGGCCGGCGGTCATCTTCAATGCGACCCTGGTGGAGAGCGGCGAGCCGTTACTGCTGGCTACCACCAACATCCTGCAGAAAAATCAGATTGAGGGCCCGCAGCGAAAAACCTTTGCACAGTTGTTTCCCAACAACGACATTCCGGTGGTCACTGCAGTGCGGCTGGCGGCCACCTTTCCTTTTGTAACGCCCGCAGCCAGGCCCATTGCGAACGGTCCTCAGTACCACGTCGTGGATGGCGGATACTACGACAACTATGGGGTCAACAGCCTTCTGGAATGGCTGAACGAGGCTTTCGCCTCCACCCCTCCGGAAAAAAGACCGGACGTACTCATTATTCAGATCCGATCGTTTCCAGCGGGTGCCAACAACCCCAGCGCGGCCAGCAAAGGCTGGTTCTATCAAGCTGAAGCCCCAGTGTCGGCTTTGCTGAACGTTCGGAATACGGGGCAGTTGGTTCGCGACCGGGAAGCGGTTCTAAGCTTTGCGGCGGAATGGTCAGACCAGAACGCAAAGATCCGTCTGGCCACCTTTGAATTTCAAGGCAACGATCCTCCCTTGTCCTGGCAAATGAATCCGGCGCAGATCAAGGACATTCAAGACCAGTGGCATGACCGCATCTACGGGGCAAAGAACGGGGACTGGCGGGAAGTCAATTGTTTCTTCCGTCCCCACAGCCAGGAGTGCGTGGAACACCCACCCGCAGGAAAGAAGGGCCCCTGGTAGAAGGGAAGAAGGCACGGCCGCGCGGAGACTGAAGCGGGATCCAACTCCTAATGGAAAGCGCCACGCTCCCTTGGGTAAGAAAACGTGGCGGCGGTTAGTCGAATGAGTTTCTACCTTACTATGACCGTATATTGTGGCGACGCGATGCCATTGGCCACTACTTCCAGATAGGAGCGTCCGGTTTCCATGTCGGACGGTACGTCAACGTGGGTCAACGAGACACCCGGACTCGCCACTGCCATGGTGTTGTGGTCGTGGGTGCGGCAGTAAAAGACGTGTCCGGTGCTGGCATTGGTCAGACGCACAATGGGGTAATTGGTGGCCGCCTGGGCATCGTCTCCATAGGCAACCGCCTGCGAAAACCCGTTAAAGTGGCCGCCGGTGAGAATGAAGCTGCTGCCGCGGCTCAGGCCTGCTACGCCTGCGACGACAATCGCCCTGGGCTCCCAATTAGGATTGGGCGCGCCGGCGGGTGTGTAGATTTCGATATCGCGGCTGCCGTCGGTGTACAGCACTTGGCCGGTTGGAAGGACAAGCATCCGTCCATACCAGGAGGAGTTATCGGGAGAGTTAGGTGTCGCTGGGACCTGGTTCAGGTTGGTCCCATCCCACTCGAAGAAAAGTGTCCCATTGTGGAATATGCCTGGGCTAGCGCTCACCAGCACATTGCCATCCGGAAGCAATGCCGCTGGCCCATCGGCGACATCCAGTCCGTCAGGAAAATCCGGACCGGGCGTCCACGCACCCGTGTTGGTGTTGTAGATGGAGGTGTGACCAGCGCCAGCGCCGTTGGCGCCAGTGGCAAAGACGGTGCCATCGGGCCGCAACATCGCGGGACCAACCTCATTAGAGCCGTGGGAATCCCAGAGTTGTACGATGGTGCTGCCGGCGCTCGTCCATGAGCCCGTAGTGGGATTGTAGATTTCGGAGTTCATGCCACTAGGATCACTCATGCCAACGTAGGCATCGACGGTCAATACCTTTCCACCGGGTAACAGGTTCCATCCTTCCTCGTCGTTTTCGTCGAACTTTCCGGACCCAGTTGGAGTCCAGGTGAGAGTGGTTGCGTTGAGCAGTGCCTGTTGCGTGGTACAGCAATTGGCCACCATGAAGGTCCCATTGGCCAGAACCACGCTCTGGGCATCGCCAATGGTGCTCCACCCGCTGGGTGGGTTCATCGGCGTCCACACATCGTGTATCGGGTCGTAGATTGCGCCTTTGTTGGTCCAAACATATTGCGAGAAATTCTGCTCTCCCCCCTCAATGATCACCCGGCCGTCGGACAGCACCGCCGAGGCGAAGAACAGAGGCCCGTAATTCGATGGCAGGGAGGCAAGCTGAGTCCAAGTTCCGTTTACGTAGCTGCCATTGATGTCTGGGGTTAACTTCCACCAATCGATAAAGCCGTCATTCGGGTCCTCATGATGGACCATAACAGTCCCATCGGTGAGCAGAAGGGCTTGACCAGCGGTGAAACTGGGTTGGTGGGCTAAAGGCTGCCACGATTGTGCGTTGGCCACGCCGGCGGCGGCCAACAGCACGCCTGTAGCGAATCCGAGCATTCGCGAAAGCTTCATTTTTCTCCTCAAGTGGTACGTCGGGTGAATGGAAGGGTTTCGATGCAGACCTTTGACATCACGAGGACGTTCACGCGGTCAACCACATCTCGACTCAAAGTAAGGGCGTTGAAAATCTACTCTGGAGAGGTTGGGAATGTCAATCAGGATAGAAAGATGGTAGTGGGCTGTTTTGAAAACCTTTCACAAAATACGACAAAGGCGTAGCCTTTCACCTGTTCCCAAGGCCGAGTGTTGGAGTACGCCTTATGTATGTAGGCATAATGAACTTCCTTGCCTCGTGGTGGGTTTCCTACGTAGTGTTTGGTGTCACGGCAGCTCTTGGGGGAATACTGGCCGTGCATAATCCACCAAAGGAGGCGACGGCTGTTCGGTGGTCTTACGGATTGACATTTGTTGTGCTATTTCTGCTGGGATTGGCAGTTTCAAAGGCACAGCACGACGATTCGATAAAACAAGCTGGGAACGCAGCGGCGGCAGCGAGTAGGGATGTTCGCGATGCGATTGCCAGAGCTACGCGGGAAGCCGTCGCGCCGTATCAGGCCAAAATAGATAGGCAGGAGGCTCAAATAGATCAACTAACGCGGGAGTCTCGCAAGGTAAGCAACAGCGATTTCGTCACGGGAAAAACCCCGGTCAAGGTCGAGGTTACAAACGGGACTAATGTTCCGACAGGGCCTACACAAGCAGGCGGATTCAGGTATTTTTCTAGTTTACAGGCTTCTGGCAGCAAGGAGGTCCCTTATTTTCTCCAAGTCTCAATTCAGCCGGACGGAACGATTAGCCCGATAATATTTGAGGTGGAATGTTCTGGCGCGATCACTCGCGGGGAGGCGGGGGTAATGGGCTATGGAATTGTTCAAACTCAGACCAGCATAAACAGAGACAGATTTTTTAGATTTTTCATCGAAAGCCCGTCGGTAGCTACGCCATCGCAAAGCATCATAGTTACATTGCTCTCGGCCAAGCCTATTCGCGTGGTAAATGTGCAGCGATTGTCTGTGTTCTAGGCGGCCTTCGTTAGCCTTTTCTCGTCTAGGAGAGAAACCAGTTCTTGCAAACTCCAAACGTGATCTGCAATCCCCGCCTCCATCGCAGGCGTCACCCGAAACAAGGCTAGCGTCAAGTTAGTCTGAAGCTGAAACTCTACGGAATTGCTTTTGGCGACTGAAGATGCTTTGCCACTATTAGCAAGACGGCCGCGATTCCACCAAAGATTGCTCCCATCCCCAGCATCACCAGCGGCACAATGAAAAAGCGCAGGTTCCATCCGGCGCCAATGCGGGCTTCCGTGGGGTCATGCGGATCGTATCGGATGAGATGGCGGCTGCCGACCCGGAACTGTGCAGCTCGGTCGGCGGTTTGCTGGTAGTTTTGGCTTTGGAAGCTGATCAGCTCTGCCGTGATGGGTCTGCCATCAACGGTGTAGAGAACCTGCAAACTCGCAGCGTATAACTGCTGGTGCGGCGGCGCCGGTTGCGCCACCACTTCGCTGCGGATGACTTGAGCTTGAGTCTCAGGCCAGGTTCGCAACACTTGATACTGCTGCCAGAAAAAAGGCGCGCTCAAAATCACGCACAGCGCGCACAAGATGACATTGGCAACTCCGAGCAATACCAGAATGCCGCGTTTGTTGGTCAAGACTGCACCATGAGGATCGTGCCGGCCACACAGACATAGAGGACACAGAGAAAATCAGAAGGAATCGTTTTCACCACAGAGATACGGGTACTGGGATAAATTATTTCGTGCATTCCTCATGGCTGCTGCATCAACTTCGCTGCCGAAAACGGATGCTTTATCTACGCAGAGAGTGCCTGCTTCACCAGGGCGAGTGCCTGGCTCGCGGCCGCGGCGAAGGCGGCGACGGTTTTCATGTCGGTCTCAGCCGGCGCATTCCAATTGAGGGTCAGGCAAAAGTAAACCCAGCGATCGTCAAAGAGCATTCCTCCGGGAACGCACAAGGCATGAAAGCCGGGGACGTCGATGCTCCCGCCTTTGACAAATGCGCTGACCCCGAGAGGAAGTGGCACCAGCCAGATGGCGTCGCCTATCGACAAGATCTGTCTGAACACGTTGAGGGTCTCTTTGTTCTGGAAGAATTGCCCCTGCAGGGCGCGCGAATAGTAGGATACGAAATCGTCTGCTGAACCTACCAGCGACTCGACCTGGTTCATCGGCGAATTGACCATCGACTGGTTTGCCGCGGCTCCTATGTCTTCCCAGCTAAAGGTCTTGTAATTCTTCGCGCCCAGGAGATAGCCGAAGAACACGCGGGTGCTTTCGGGAATCATGACGCTCTTCAATCCCGCCGAAGCGACAAACTCCCGAACCTTGTCTGGACCAACATACTTCAGGCACATATCGGTTCCGGTGTTGTCACTGTGCATGATCATGGCTTCCAGCGCGGTTCGCTCCGAGACCTTGCCAATCAGATTGGGAGGGTTGAAGGTTGCACTATCCAGTGACCACACGCTGGCATCTAGCGAGAGTTGCTGCGCCCTTAGGGTTTGCACCACTTTTGGTGAGTCGGCTTGGCGCAACGCCTCGCACAGAACAAAAGTCTTGATAGCGCTCCCCACAAACATTTGTTTAGAGGCGTTACTTTCCACCAGAAACTCCGGCTTGCCGGCCGCAGCGGGCGCGTGAATCTTGACGGCTACATCGCCGGGCAGCGATTTGAAGAGTGCCAAAATTGCTTGTGGAGACATATCCTGTTTGCTTTGGGACATTGCGGGCAACGGCGTCATGCCTATCGCTGCTGCTGCTCCCGCCGCTCCTGCGAGGAACTCGCGCCTTGAGTGAATCATTTCGTTCTCCCACCTCAGATCATGACAACAGAGTGTACACAATGAGATTGGCCAATCCGAGACGCATCAGAACACCAAGTCTATCGTTACTCCACCGCGCACCATGAAAATCGCGTTCACCGCAGAGGCACAGAGAAAATCCCAGCTGTTACTACTTTATCTTGTGTTCCTGGGTTCCGTAGTGAAGGCTGATGGGTTTATCCGCACTAATAGTATCTTGTCAGAGGCGTGTTTTCGCGTGATAAACAGAGGGCCTCACCGCCTTATTCCGCGTTTGTCGATCCGTAGTCAGTCCGCAACTCGTTGTTTCGGACTTGTAAGGGAAGAAGGGATTCTACATCGAACTACAACTCGCGTTTGGTACACTGCCAGCTGGAGAGACTTAATCAGGAGACGGGTCCACCAAGAAGGGGAACAATGCGAGAGTGCTTCGTCATCATGCCGATTGGCAGCAGCGAAGCTTATGATGTATACCGAAACCGCTATGACCAAGTCATCAAGCCGGCGGTTGAGGGTGTTCGCCTAAACGGAGAGCAGGCCTTTCGCTGCGTTCGCGCCGACTTCGTCACAAAGACGGGGTCGATTACCAGGGATGTTTTGGAACGACTTTACCGGTCCGACTCGGTAGTTGCTGATCTAACAGATCTTAATCCGAATGTTTTTTACGAGCTCGGAGTACGCCATGCGCTCCGTTCGGGCACGATACTCATTGGGTTGAAGGGGACCAAGGTGCCATTCGATGTCGGAGATCTCCGAATCATTCCTTACGAAGACCGGATTGGAGGAGAGAAAGAAGCGATTCCTCAGATTCAGGATATGCTCACCTCCCTATTGGCCGAAGAACGCCAACAGGACAGTCCCGTTCTTCATGCCATACCTGATCTGGCTGAGCTAGGTGCGGTGAAGGAACACGAGGCTCGCATTGCCGCTCTGCAGAAGGAGCGGGACCTCCTCAAGGTGCAAGTCGAAGTCTCTGAGAAGGCAAACCTGACAAATCAGGCCGCGTTAGAGACGATGCGCCAGGCCATCGAGGAGCTTGGCAAGCGGCTGCCTGACCCTCAACGCAGAGAAACCCAAGCGGAGCTGGAATCACTGGTCGAGGCGAAGAGGGGGCCCCGTCGATACGAGTTCCTCGACTCGGCGATGTGGCGGTTGATCCGGAAACAATCTTCGTGCTCATGCCGTTTTCGTCGGAACGGAATCTCGTCTACGAGGTCATTCAGGAAGCTGCGAAAGCGGCATGTCTTAGGAGTTTTCGGGCTGACGCGCTCTTTGGGACTGGTTCCATTATGGATCAGATCTTCGAGAGCATTGCCAAGAGTGGCCTCATTGTCGCCGATCTTACTGGGCGAAACCAGAACGTCATGTACGAACTTGGACTAGCCAATGCAATGGGCAAGGAGACGCTTCTACTATCTCAGAACATCGAGGATGTGCCCTTCGATATTCGTCACCTGCGCGTCTTGATGTACAGTACTGCGCCCTCAAAGGTGAAGGTGCTGCGCCGCAATTTGATCGGAGTGTTGCAACGATACCGCGACCGGACTAAAGGTCAACTAGAATCTGGGCTGGAAGACGTCAAGGGCCTCCACTGAAAACGGTTCCTGAAAAGCGCCGCCGTCGCACGCTTGCATGGTTGATCACAGTGCCCTCCGGTTCCGCTACGACGACCGCTTTAGGTCCTTCATCTCTTCGCGAACGCGGCGGAAACGGCGGAGTAGTGACCCCAGGTATCCCAGCAAGACCAACCAGGTGACAATGTAGGCAGCTTTCAGTGCGACAGGGCCGGTCATCGTAATCCTCCTTGTAAGGCCAGGGCTGCGTGGGTGGCTTCTACTTTTTCTTCCAGCATCTGCAGCCGGTAACGAACCACCATCAGCACAATTCCCACGCAGGTAAACGCCGCCAGGTTCCAGAAGAAGGCGTGCAGCATGGCTGGGTCGAGACCCGAGTTTTCGCCGCCTCCCATGACCGGCGAAGGATGCTGGGTCCGGAACCAGCGTATCGACATGTAGACAATAGGCACGTCCACGAATCCGAAGATGGCCAGCGCCGCTGCCAGCACTTGCGTCTGTCCTCCCGCCGAAAAGCGTCGCAGCACCAGATAGCTTACATAGATAAGCCACAGCACCAACGTGGTCGTGAGGCGCGCATCCCAGGTCCACCAGATGCCCCACACCGGCCTCGCCCAGATCGGACCGGTGATCAGGACTATGGTGCAGAACATTACCCCAACCTCGGCGGAAGCCGCCGCCAGAGCGTCGCTGCCAAGATTGCGTTTCCACAGGTAGACGATCGACGCGAGAAAGTTGACCAAGAAGCACACCCCCGCCGTCCACGCCGAGGGCACGTGATAGTAGAAGATACGTTGAACCTCTCCCATGGTCTGCTCAGTGGGAGCGACGTATAGGGCCTGGTAGGTGCTGAAGGCCAGCAGGCCAAGAGTGAAAACGATAAATGCTATGAATATATTTTTCATTCCGTGTTCAATGTTGTTGGGGCCTTAAGCCCTGGGCACATAACTTGTAAAACAGCAGATCCCTCGCCGACTAGAGTCGGCTCGTGATGACAAAAATGACGGGTTCCCAACGGCGTAGCTAAAGCTACGCCCCTTCGAACCAAAAGCCAGCTATCCACTAACCACTATCCCCTTACCTCTGACCTTCACTCCGCATTTAACACGCTTTCGAACAACAGCAGACAGACTGCCGTGAATACCACATCGTAAACCGCCAGCATCTTGATCCAGAAATCTGGAGACGCTTCTCCCGTGAGAATGGAAGTCGTGGCATCCACCATGGCGAGCAACGCCGGGATCGAGATAGGGAAGAGAATCAGCGGCAGCATGATTTCGCGACTACGCGTGCGAATGGAGAGCGCCGCGAAAAACGTGCCGTTGACCACCAGGGCCCAGGTTCCCAGCAGGGCCACCACGATTAATTGCCAGACCGGCCCGACCGATCGCAGGTCGTAGAACACCACGAATAGCGGCGCCATCAGCGCTTCCAGCACCACGACGAAGAAAAAATTGCCGATCGCCTTAGCCAGGAAGAGTGCATTCGGCGGAGCTGGTGACACTCGGTAGGCGTCGAGTACTTGATTGCGCAATTCGCGCGCCCACGTCTGGTTCAGGGCCACCACCGCCGCGAAAAGGAACGCCACCCAGATCAACCCTCCTGCGATTTGGCGCGACTCTTCCGCGGTGGGATTGAAGGCGAAGCTGAAGATCACCACCACCAGCAGCGCGAAAAACAGCATGGAGTTGATAGCGTCCTTGGAGCGCCACTCCATGCGCAGATCCTTCAGCAGCGTCATGCGAGTCACGCCGAGGGTGTTCATCGCGGCGTCCACTCCGCATTCGATGCCGTCGCTTTGCGGGCCACTTCTTCGCGGGCCACGATCTGCCCGGCAGCCATGTGTACGAATTCGTCGGCCACGCCTTCCATCAGCGCGGCCTGATGCGTGACCACGAAGATGGTCTTGCCCTTGTCGCGAACCCTTCCCAGCACAGCCGCCATCTCGCGTGCCGAATGCACATCCACGTTGGAGAATGGCTCGTCGAGGAGGATCAACTCCGGATCGTGCAGCATCGCCCGCGCCAACGAAAGGCGCTGCCGCATACCTTGCGAATACTGATCAATGCGGCGTGACAGCTCCGGGTCGAGCCCGACCATCTGCATCGCCTGGCGACAAACCGCGTCATCCTCAAGACCGTACAAGCCGGCGAAGTAGCGCAGGTTTTCCATTCCGCTCAGCTCGTCATACAGCAGTGGGGCGTGTCCCATGTATCCCACGCGATGAGCGGCCTCACGATGATTGTTCGTTCCCAGCAACGTGAAGCTACCCTGGCTGGGTTCCATCAGTCCGGCGACCATGCGCAGCAACGTGCTCTTGCCGGCGCCGTTATCACCCAGCACCACGTAGAGACGGCCGGCCACGAAGCTGGCCGAGATATCGCGGATGGCGGCAAAGCGGCCAAAGAATTTGACTAGGTCTTTGAGAATGATAGCTGGGGAAGTGGCTGAGGTCGTGCTAACTTCCGCGTTGTAAGCTTCCGCGATACTTTCTCCAGAACGTTTTCGATCATCCCGGCGGCAAATCGCGCCTTCTGACGCGAATCAGCGAAGCCACGGCCAATCAGAGTTTAAGCCGCTCTTCAACGCGAACCAGGCGGTTGTCAACATCCACCACCTTGTTCGTGAGATCGTCGAACTTTTGATCGAAGCGGCTGAACCGCAGGTTCATATCGGAGCGCAGATCTCGTATGCCGGTGTTCTGAAAGTAGAAGCCGACGAGAATGACAACCAGAGGTAGGCAGAGCGCGGTGAAGAATTGGGTGATGCTCATAAAGCTATTCTACCCTCCGCTCAGCGCGGCCTTCTGGGCATTGCCCTGTGCGGCCGGAGCAGCTCCCGGCTGCCCTGGCTGTTTGGGCGCATACTTGGAGGCGCACTTGGCTTGAATGTTGGTGGCGTGGAAGACGCCATCGCGTCCAAACTTTCCTTCTGCCAGCGCCTGCGCATTGTCCTTGAAGGTATCGGGCGGGGCCTCGCTGCCGTTGTAAACCACGGGCAGGGTGCGGTCCTGCTCAACCAGCAGGAATTCCAGGTGGGTTCCCTGACGCTTGATCGAACCGGGCTGAACGTTTCCCGCCACGCGCAGCCGTTTGCTGTAGGCGCCGTTGCCCATGCCGTTCAGTTCCTTAATGGTGACATAGTAGCTCTTGCTGTCCTGCACGCCGGTGTAGGCGAGATAGCCGAGTGCAACAATAATTACCGCAATCACCGCCCCGAAGCGCATGTACCTGCGTCCCTGCTCTGACATGAAACTAAACCCTCTGAACTGCTGGATGCCCGACTGCGGAAGCATTAGGGCGTCCCTGTGCTCTTCCGAATGGCTTAAGGATAGCTCTTTTAGTCGCACAGCGCCATGTGATTCAGATCACATCGCCCGGTGACTTTCATGATGGCGCAACAGTGGTCAGCCAGGACCGACGATCAAGCCGCGCCGCGATGCCGATTGGCCTCGGCGAGGCTCGACCTGACCAGTTCGATCAGTTCCAGCGGGGGGAAAGGTTTGGCGCGGAAGGCTACTTCCAGCCCCTCGTATTCGGACATAGCGTCCGGCATGCCGCTGAGCACGATGACCGCGATCCAGTCGTTTTCCGCGCGGATGCGGCGGACCAATTCCGGCCCGTCACAGCCCGGCATGAGGTGATCGGTGACGATTACGCCGATGTGATCGCGAATGCTGTGGAGCGTAGCTAAGGCGCTCTCGGCGTTAGTGGCTGTCGACACCTGGAACCCCGCCTTCCGGAGGATTGCTTCGCGGACGCTCAGCTGTGATGGGTTATCGTCAACCAGCAGGACTTGATTCAACACATCCACGCCTTACTTTCTACTCCACCGGGAGCTCGGGAGAGAAACCGCACCCTTCCTACGTGCAGGCCATGGTTAACCCCAAGCAGCTAAGAATGGGAGACTACGCGGAACGCTACACAACCCATTTTCGAGCGCAGGGGGGCCACCCGCTAACGCAAAACCAAGACTCGCCTGCCCAAAGCACTAACTGTCGACTACTCAAGACCCTAAGCGGTACGCTGACCGCAAATCTCTGCTTTCGCTTGTAACCAGTCCTGCTCGGGAGAACCGCCCATACCTCGGCGTTGCAGGTACAACTCATACGCGCGAGCGCGGATCTTCTCCTCCACAACTGGCGAGGCACTAGACCCCTGAGCGAATTCGGGCGACGTCGTCGTCACGGACTGCGCCACCTGAGTGCCATTCCCGGGCTGAATACCATTTCCGGCCTCGGGCGTACCCTTGCGGCTCCGTTTTTTCGGCGTGGTGCCATCATTGGCTCGTGTTGCTTTCGGCATCGTACTTGACTCCTAGAATAAAGAAATTTGCAGCCGGTCCGCGCTCAACTGACAGTCGCGGCCAATCACTACAGCTTTAACTATAAACGAATCCGGAGCCGTTATGCAGCGCCCGGTACCTTTTTCCACAACTTTCAGCAATTCAGATGAACATTCTGTTACTGATCACAAGTTGCTATCGTTCCGATGCTCTTCGTTGTCCAATAGCGTTGGGAGTTCTACGATCAGGAACCAAGCTTCCCTTACCTGCGTATAACTAAAGGGAGCGGAGTCCGTTTGCCCAATGTTATTTTTCGAGATTCTGCGACAGATGTTGCGAACGCTGTGGGCGCACAAGCTGCGCTCATTTCTCACCATGTTCGGCATCGCCTGGGGGGTTGGGTCTCTCTTGTTGCTGGTGGGATTGGGAGAAGGATTCCGATCGGGCAACCGGCGCGAGTTGAACTCGCTGGGAGAAGACATCATGTTCATGTTCCCCGGACGCGCGCCAGCGGTCGCGGGCAACATGAGTTCCGGTCGCGAATACCACCTCACCTACCAGGACTACCTTGACATTCAGCGCGAGGCCCCGCACGTGCGGGCGGTTGCGCCGGTGCTGAGAAGGCAGGACATTCGCGAGGTCAGCGACTACGGCAATACCAACGGCGAGGTCGTCGGAGTACCGCCGCACTTCAACACCATTCGTTACCTCCCGCTCGATAGCGGCCGCTGGCTGAATGACGCCGACGATGCCCAGAAGCGGTTCGTGTGCGTGGTCGGGGATGAAATGGTGAAGAACCTGTTTCCCGGCGGCAGAACTGCAGTCGGCAGCGCGATCCTGTTGAACGGCATTCGCTTCGAGGTGGTCGGAGTCGTGCAGCGCGTGGGTCACGGCGACGACAATTCCACCAACAACCGCGTCTTCCTTACCTACACGATGATGCACCAGTTCTTTCCGCCGGCGGGAGAACAGCAGGAGAACGCTGTGTCGTTCTTGAACTATCGTCCGCGGGTGCGCGACGAGCACGATATCGCCCGCCAGGAAGTGCGCAAGATCGTAGCCCGCAATCACGGCTTCGATTGGCGCAATGAAGACGCTTTTGAAGACTGGGACACCGTCAAGAACGCCGAGACTGTAGGCAAGATCTTCGACGTGATGGATGTTTTCCTGGGCGGAGTTGGCCTGGTCACACTGACGCTGGGCGCGATTGGCATCGTCAACATCATGTTGGTCGCGGTGAGCGAGCGCACTCGCGAGATTGGATTGCGTAAAGCGTTGGGCGCTACCAACCGCAGCATCCTGTTGCAGTTCTTTCTGGAGGGCGCCTTCCTCACCCTGATGAGCGGAGCTATAGGTATGGGTGGCGCTGCCCTGCTGATGCACGCGATGAGCGGCATGGGACAGGTGCCGGGTTTCGATCCTCCGACCATGTCGTACATGTCGGCGACAGTTGCCATTGGAACGCTGGCGCTCGCAGGAATTTTCGCCGGACTTTATCCCGCGCGCAAAGCCTCCCTCTTGCAACCGGTCGATGCGTTGAGGCAGGAGTAGTTATGGTCAAAGACCTCATGACACAAGCCTATGCAGCCATGCGGCACAATCGGCGCCGCACCGCGCTAACCATGCTGGGAATGGCCTGGGGCATTGCCACGGTGGTCCTACTGCTGGCTTACGGAGCAGGATTCGGCCGCGCCATCGAGACCATCTTCGCCAACTGGGGCACACGCATTATCGGTGTCTTTCCTGGGCGCACTTCGCAGCAAGCTGGCGGGCAGAAGGCCGGCACGCAGATCAGGTTCACCTTCGACGACATCGATCGCATCGTGAATGCTGCGCCGCTGGTCCAGCGGATCACCCCGATGGTCGAGAAGCAGTGCAACGTGCAGCAGGATGTTCGCACTTACACCCTGCCCGTCCAAGGGGTTTATCCCTCGATGTTCCAGATCCTGGCCTTGCACCTGGGCGAAGGGCGTCTGCTGGACGAGGACGACGAGATGTCGCGCGGACGTGTGGCTGTCATCTCCTCGGAGGCGAAATCTAAGCTCTTCTCAGGACAGTACGCTTTGGGACAATCGGTTCGCGTCGATGGCATCAGTTTCCGGGTGATTGGGGTCCTGTCTCCCCACATGCAAGAGGGAGATGACAACGTCAACAAACTGATTTATATCCCATTCACCTCCATGGCCGACTTGAAAGACACGCATTACCTGGACGGCATCTGGCTCGACTATGAGGGCAACAACTTCGAACTCGTCGAACACCAAGTGCGCAGCGTGCTTGCGCGGCAGTACAACTTCAAGCCTGATGACAAGCGCGCCGTGTTCGTTTACAACATGATGAAGCAGTTGAAGCAGTTCCAGATCATCATCACGGGCTTGCAGGTGTTGCTGACCTTCATCGGTACGCTGACGCTCGGCATTGGCGGCGTCGGCCTGATGAACATCATGCTGGTATCGGTCACGCAGCGCACCCGCGAGATCGGCGTGGAAAAGGCGCTGGGTGGCCGGCGGCGCGACATCCTGTTTCAATTCCTGGCCGAAGCCCTGGCGATCACGTTTGCCGGCGGCCTTGCCGGCATCGCAATGGCATATGCCATTGCGATTAGCGTGGGCCGACTCACCTTCTACAGCGCAGTCGCCAAGAACGCCGAAGCGGCCGATATCCGGCTGATCATCGATCCCAAGATCGTCTTCATCGCAACCATCATTTTGACCCTGGTGGGCTTGGTGAGCGGAATGCTCCCCGCTATCAAAGCGTCGCGGCTGGACCCAATCGAAGCGCTGCGGTACGAGTAGGTTGGGAACTTCCAGCCGTCATCCTGAGCGGAGCGCCCGCAAGAAATCTCGTTTGACCCTGGGCGCTGAATGTATGAGCAAGGCGGAGTTCTTACGATCCGCAAGTCTTCCTCGGTGGCGGATCACTGGTAACGGTTGTCGTCCGTGTGCGATGCTTCAGTGCACTTTTTAGCGGGTCGTCACAAAAGCACGTAGCGCGCCGAAGACTCGGGCTTTACCAGGCAAACGTCTGCATGAATATCTTCCGCTTCTTCCAGGGGTACGTATCTGTCGGTACGTACCGTCTGGAAACAAAACGTGCAGGTGCTTTCTGTCTCAGATTGGCGAGTAAACCTCATCGCCTGAGGGTCGGGGTTCGCTGGGCTACTCATAGAAACTCCCATAGGCTGCCAGAGCTGGTCAGGAGCTACTCCGCGGCCTTTCGCTACTTCGTTTGTTCCAAAATACGAACCTGACAGCCGAACGTCGGTGACCGTCATCACGCATCGGCGTGCGAACTCGTTTTGCGAATAGTCCCGGTGGAGATCCGACTGACCAGCGCTCTCTTCAGCACCACCGTTTGCTCGGGAAATCACCCTCCGGCTTGCTCCGCAGTTAGAATAGAAACCAACCTTATGATCCGGTCGATTGTTTTCCCACGCGTTGCCGGCAAGTCGCTGGAAGAGTTGCAGCCTGCGCTGGAGTTGTTCCGCGCGCTCGGCTTCGCACCCGGCAATGAGTGGCATGAGGGTGGAAACCACGGAATCGAGATGCTGGCTCCAAGCGGCGGGATTGAGTTCCTCGCCGCCGCGGATGCACCCACTGTCGATGCGATGGTGGAGGTTTCCGATGCCGACGGCGCATGGCAGATCGCCAAGAAACTTGGCGTGACGATCCGTCGCGAGATCGGCGACACGCCTTATGGCGCGCGTCTTTTTGAGGTGGAAGTGAGTGGGCTTCGCGTTGGCTTTCTGATGTATGCCAAGAAGGCCGGACAGGGTCGCGGGCTGGAAGCCTCGCTGAATGCGGCGGGCAAGCAATTCGCCATCGTCGTGAGCCGCTTTAATTCTTTCATTACCGGGCGTCTGCTGGACGGCGCGCTGCTGGCCTTGCGCCAGTGCAACGCGAATCCAGACGACATCTCAATCGTTCACGTGCCGGGGGCCTTCGAGATTCCCGCTGCAGCGCGGCAGCTTGCGCAGAGCGGGCGCTACCACGCTGTCATCTGCATTGGCTGTCTCTTGCGGGGCGGTACGTTGCACTATGAGGTGATTGCCAACGAAGTGACGCGCGGCGTGGGGCAGTCGGCGCAGGAAACTGGCGTTCCGCACGCCTTCGGAGTACTTACCTGTGACACCCTGGAGCAAGCCATCGACCGCGCAGGATTGAAGGCGGGCAACAAGGGATTCGAGGCTGGCCTGGCGGCGGTAGAAATGGCATCGTTGCGGCAGCATGTTGCTGAGCACGTCGCCAGCATGGCGGACGGCAAGCGATGAGCAAGGCTGGCACTCGCAGGAAGTCGCGCGAATTGGCGCTGCAGATGTTGTTTCAAATGGAAATGGGAAAGCAGAATCGGGACCAGGTGCGGCAATCGTTCTGGAGCGAACGCCGGGACCTCGATGACAAGGTGCGTGGCTTTGCCGATGACCTGTTCGGTATCGCTACCGAACGTGGACAGGAGATCGACCAGTTGATTGAGCGCAACGCCGAGCACTGGCGAATGGATCGCATGGCCGCCGTGGATCGCAATCTCTTGCGTGCTGGGGTGGCTGAGTTTCTGGGATTTCCGCAAACGCCGCACGCGGTTGTGATCAACGAGGCGCTGGAGATTGCACGGCGTTTTTCCACGCCCGAGTCGGTGCACTTCATCAACGGTGTACTCGACAGCGTGGCCCGCGAGCTCGGGGAAGGCAAGAAGCCGGAGTGAGCAGCGCTGCGGACCTTCAGGCCTGCCTTATTTCTGCTTGGTACCCTTACCGTCCATCACCGTGTTCCAGTTCTTCCCATCCTGTGACATGTCGTACTTGAATGAGTAGGAGGTCGGCGACAACACCTTCAAGATAAAGCGGTTCTTCATCATCTGCCCGCCCATTTTCGACTCGCTCGCCCACGTCCAGGTATCGCCGTCCAGCGTGCCCTTGGCGTGTTCCGCTTCGCCCATACTGCTGAACGCGTTGTAGGTATAGACCTTGTCGTTGACGTCATAGCCGTAGTAGGAGGTGCCGCTACCGTTGAACATCGAGCCCTTGAAATCGGAATGGCATACCAGGTAAAAGCTGCCATCCATCCACTCGCAATGTTCGGCCTCGGTCATCTTTCCGCCCGGGCCCATCGGCCCCGGCTTCATGTCGGCATCTATGGCCCACGAACCCGCAAACACGTCGAGCTGTTTCAGTTCCGGCGCGGGTTTGGGCATCTCCATTTGGGCCTGAACAGCGAGGTTTATGGCAAATAGCAAAGTCACTAGGACCGTCAGCATGAGTAGCCGCTTCATCACGAATCTCCTTGTTGGCGGGAAAAACCGCACCAAATATACACCGATCTTCCTATTTGCAACATTGCGAAATGGATTTTCCTCTAGAGAACCGATCTTGACCTTCGGCGGCTTGCTAGGGTACGACGTATACGAGGTTAGGCGAGACCGCGGCGCCACTGGCATCCTTTAGGCCGACTGCGATCTGCCCTACGTCGCCGCCGCCAGAGACTGCGACGCGATGCACCGTGCCATCATTGGCGCCAACGTAAATGATTGCCCCATCAAGGGTGATACCGCCGCTTAGAGGTGTGGCCCCGCCAATGAGGGGAATGGAAGATGGAGTTAAGGTCGCAAGGTTGAAGCTTAACAATTCTGGCAGGTCGCTGATGATCCAAACCGCCGAACTGTCGGGACTCATGAACATCTGTTGCGGGGTGAATGGTCCCGCTCCCAGATCGAAGCTGGCGATCGAACTTGCCGCGGTTGCGGGACACGACGCCGAAACTGCTCCTGTCGTAACCACGTCGATGGCCGGCGAATCGGCGGCCACCGCACCGGTTCCGTTGGGAATCGCCTTTATCAATGTCGGACTGTTCGCACTAAGTGGTGGTACTTGCACTTCGGCCTGATTGCAGGTGGCGAGCACGTGAATCTGGTGGGCGCTGCTGCTGGTGATATAAGTAAGTCCGCCCTGCCCGCTGATATCGAGCGCATCGCCGGTGTAGGCGAGCGTCGGGTTGGTAAAGAATACTGCGGGAATCGCTACTCCGAGTTGGTCTCCATTCAACCATTCGTTTACTTCACTGTCGGGAGTGTACGCACTGGAGTTCGTGGTGTCGCCCGAATGCGCGAACGGGACGGTCTGACTCGTGATGCTTAAGTAGTTGATGGTATTTCCCACACTGTCCGATATCAGGAGGGACTTCCCGTCCGCCGAAATTGCCACAATTGTCCCATTCACTCCCAGGGTGGTGACAGCGCTGCTAGACAGATTAACGACCATTAGACCCGAACTGGATCCCAGATAGAGCATAGTCCCGGCAGGATCAGAGATGATCGAGTTCGGCAGGTTGGGCAGCGTTATCGCCGTACCTGCGGTATTGGTCGAGGTGGTGATGGGGATTAGCGTGGTGGAGTTTGTGCTCGCGGCATAGACCGTGGTCGAAGTGGAGCCGCTGAAGGTTGCGGTCGCCACGTTCATACTGTACTGCGGCGGCAGATTCGTGTTGCAGTTGGGATAGTTGCAGCTTGCGGTGATATATGCCGTTCCCGGCGCCACTGCTGTAATCGTTCCCGGATTGTTGGCCGCCGTCCCTGTAGCCGCCACCGTAGCGCTGGCGGGGGCCGACGTACCCCAGGTGAGCGTTGGCTTGATGTACTCGCCAGTGCTGTCGTAAACGTCGGCCGTGAGCGCCACTGTCCCGCCGGTGGTTAGCGTGAACGAAGTGTCCTGACTGGCGGCGCTGTGCACGAAAATTTCTGCCACCGGACAAGTGGTATAGGGGACGGCGGGGCTGTTAAGACCCGAAACGCTGGCGAAGATGCTGGTTGCTCCCGGATTTTCGGCGGTAATGGCACTACTGGCCGCCAACGCGGTAATCACATTGGCCGTACCGCTACACGTGGCTGTACCGTTGCTCAGCGTGGCCGTCGTTGGGGGAGTTGTTCCGCCCGTGCCCTGGTCGGTGACTGTGAGTTGGGTTCCGCTTGCAATTGTATTCACACCTGTCAACGCTACTGTCGCCATGGCGCCTGTCACCCCATTAAAGCTGGACAATTGACAGGTCTGGCCCACTGAACCAGTAATGGTTCCGCCCGAAGTGTAGGTTGGACTATTCGTAGTCCCAGAGTAAGTGGACTCGATTCCCGATGCACTGGCGGCAACGGAAAAGTCATTTGAAGTAAAAGCAATGGGTCCCACGGTGGACGTAATGTCGCACGGCGAAGCCTGCGAGCATCCCGGCGCCGAGGTATTAAAGGCGGATGCCGACACACTTATCACCTGCCCCATGGTGGTGCAGCCACTCAGGGGATTGACGATAAGTCGATCCACTTTTTCGTGTACGTATACGGTCATCGTGGCTTTTGCAGTGCCCGAAGTGGCGGTAATGGTGACTTTACCGACTCCCGCCTGTCCGATGGTGGGGGTGCAAACGATGAAACCGGAATCCCACACCCCGGCGCAGATCGACGCGCCAGTGGAGATGGTGGCGATGCTGGCGTTGCTGCTGGTGAAAGTGATGTCAGCCGCGACTGTGGCCCCGGAAGAGTTTTGCGCTATGGCCGAAATCGTGGTCACATCCCCCTCATTCAACGAAACAGTCGTGGGGGAGAGAACAATTGTGCTCGGAGTGGGATTGGTGGTGGCGGAGCCTCCTCCGCAACCTGCGAGAAGGGCAAGAAGGAAAAGACAAATGGCCGTTACGAGTGCAGCCAGGACACGAACCGAGGAAAACTGCTGCATGTACCCTCCCCGCCGAAGCGAACGCCGGCGGATCCATGAAGGCGAAATAATTTCTTACGTAAAGCCCTCAGTGTAGAGACTGCTTACGCTTTCGGCAAGCGGCCCCGCCACCCACAGTTTGCACACTTTGCCGGCGCGATATCCAACGTTTCATGGGACGATTTCTCAAACCCGCGAGAACGTATTGAGTTGTGATTCAAGACTGTTGCAAGATCTCGGATCGTCGAGCGAATGGTACCTAAATAATTGATGGCGACCACCATGAATCGAGACGTACCGCAGGAAACCTCCGCTGTGAAATTGCCGTCACACCATGCAAATGTGATTAGGAATCCAGCGTCGGGAGCTATGACAGGAGTGAGCTATGAAAAAGATGATGGCAGTTCTTCTCGGAGTTGCTTTGTCGGTTCCAGCGATCGCATTCGCCCAGAATACACAGCAACCGAATGGCAAGCATGAGCAGCAGGAAGCGAACCAGGCGGCTCAGGAGAATATGACGGGCGGAAGCGCGCAACCGCAGCACACCATGTCAGGTATGGTCAGCAACGGCGGAAGGACCTTGACCAGCAACAACACCGGTTATGTGGTGAATAATCCCAACGCCCTCAAGGATCACGATAATCAGTCGGTGACGGTTACGTTCCTGTTCGATACAGACAACAATTCACATCATTTCGGTTTCTCCAACACCGTAACGTTGAATTTTGCCGGACGCCTGCGATTGGTGCCGCCCAACTTCCCGTTCTCCTGCCGTGGCGTGCTCTGCGGCAGGAGTTTCTCTTGGAATCTCCACCGGAGATCTGAAATCGGTACTTGCTTCTCGCTTCGCGCCTTGTGTGATGGAAGAACTGGTTGACGGCAAGCGACCCGGTTGATATTATGAATGGGTTCCGCGAGTTAGTTTTGGCCTGCCTGTAGTGTCTGGCTGTGCTGCATCGATTTATATCCTGCTAGAGCTGGATTGCAGGATGTCCTCGCTGAAACGTGTCTGCGCTTCCGCTGGAGCTTTCCAGTGGGTATGCAGGCCGAGGCAACGATACGGAGTGCCTTCGTTCCTTACCTCCGCACTAGCTTTCGGGCTGGTTTGCGGAACGACCACGGCGCCACCGTCGTACGCCTAACCTGATCGGAAACCGATATTTCCCCGGAAGTTTTGAGGGGAAGCATGGGCAGAGCGGCCCGCAAAGGCCACGCGTAAAGGCTGCCCAGTCCCAAGCAAGGGATCGAAGTTCTTGCGCCGCGTAGACGACGCCGACGTGAAGCTCGGGTAGAGCCGGCGTTAATGCCTGGTTGAGCGAGCAGAACAGGCCCGGGTAGAGCCGACTTTTAGGTCGGTGTCCCAGCGGGCAAATTAAATTGAGCAGGCTTCAGCCTGCGACGGATTTCAGATGGCTTGCCAGTCTAGGGCTGGCGCGAAGGAGCTGCCAAAGAGTGCCTACATTTAATCAACTGGTGCGCAAGGGGCGGACGGCCCCGAAGTATAAGACGGCTAGTCCGGCTTTGCAGTCCTGCCCGCAGAAGCGCGGTGTCTGCACCCGCGTGTACACGCAGACGCCGAAGAAGCCGAATTCCGCGTTGCGCAAGGTCGCGCGCGTGAGGTTGACTAACGGCATCGAGGTAACGACTTATATTCCCGGTGTCGGCCACAATCTGCAGGAGCACTCGATCGTACTGATCCGCGGGGGCCGCGTGAAAGACCTGCCGGGTGTTCGCTATCACGTGGTGCGCGGCACGCTGGATTCCGTGGGCGTCGCCAACCGCAAGCAGGGTCGCTCCAAGTACGGAGCCAAGCGGCCGAAGGCTTAACACCCCAATAAGCGCAAAGACGGCGCTTGTCGGGGACCCCGTAAGGTACAAGGATTTATGCCGAGAAAAGGACATATCGCGAAGCGTGAAACCCTGGCGGACCCGGTCTATCAGTCCACGCTGGTCAACAAGTTCGTTAACTCCATGATGTGGGATGGCAAGAAAAGTACCGCCCAGAACATCTTCTATCGCGCCATGAAGAAGCTGGAAGACAAAGGCGGCGACGAGGCCATCAAGTTGTTCAAGAAGGCCGTGGAGAACGCCAAGCCGGTGCTGGAAGTGAAGACCCGTCGCGTGGGCGGCGCCAACTATCAGGTGCCGGTTGAGGTCAACGCCGACCGCCGCACTTCGCTGGCTATCCGCTGGATTTTGACCTACAGCCGCGGCCGGGGCGAAAAGGGCATGATCGACAAGCTGGCCAACGAGTTGCTCGACGCGGCCAATGGCCGTGGCGCTTCCATCAAGAAGAAAGAAGACGTGCACCGCATGGCCGAGGCCAACAAGGCCTTCGCTCATTACCGCTGGTAAAGGTAGAGCTGGCCTTTAGGCCAGCGTGTCCAGCGGCGTTAAGAGAGCGAAACGAACGAAACGAAATAAGATTGCAGATTTTGACGCGGGCCTGAAGGCCCGTTCTACCCGATTCACCGTGACTGAAACGTCGCATAGCAAGAAACGGAAAAGATTGTGTCTCGACAGGTTCCATTAGATCGTTGCAGGAATATCGGCATCATGGCCCACATCGATGCCGGTAAGACCACGACCACGGAACGCATCCTGTTCTATACGGGACGCACGCACCGCATTGGTGAGGTCCACGAAGGCACAGCGACGATGGACTGGATGGCGCAAGAACAGGAGCGCGGTATCACCATCACGTCGGCGGCCACGACCTGTTTCTGGAAAGACATTCGTATCAACATTATTGACACGCCCGGCCACGTGGACTTCACCGCCGAGGTGGAGCGCTCGCTGCGAGTACTCGACGGCGCCTGCGCCGTGTTCGATGCGGTCCATGGAGTAGAGCCGCAATCCGAGACCGTTTGGCGCCAGGCTGACAAGTACGGTGTCCCGCGGATTTGCTTCATTAATAAGATGGACAAGATGGGCGCTGACTTCGAGCATGCCATCGATACCATCCGCAAGCGTCTCAATGCCCGCCCGGTGGCTATCCAGTTGCCCATCGGCCAGGAAGACAAGTTCAAAGGAGTCATTGATCTCATGGCCATGAAGGCGATCATCTGGAACGATGAAAGCCTGGGCGCCGAGTATGAGATCGAAGAAATTCCGGCAGAACTCAAGAAGAAGGCCGCCGCTTACCACCAGATCCTGATCGAAACCGTCGTCGAAAACGACGATCAGGACGAGTTGATGCACAAGTACATCGAAGGCGAACCCATTGGCGAGGCCGAACTGAAGGCCGCGTTACGCCGTGCGACGCTGAGGATGAAAGTGTTCCCGGTGATCTGCGGGACCGCTTTTAAGAACAAAGGTGTACAGCCGCTGCTCGATGCCGTTATCGATTACCTGCCTTCGCCGCTGGATGTTCCTCCGGTGAAAGGTATTGACCCCAACACGGGGAAAGAAGTTGAGCGTCCCGCCGACGACAAAGCGCCGTTTTCGGCACTGGCTTTCAAGATCATGACCGACCCTTTTGTCGGTCAGCTTACGTTCATTCGCGTGTACTCGGGCCACCTTAAGCAGGGCGACAGCGTGTTAGTCAGCGGTCGTTCGCGGACGGAACGCATCGGCCGTCTGCTGAAGATGCACGCCAACAAGCGCGAAGACATCACGGAAATTTACGCGGGCGACATCTGCGCTTGCGTTGGCCTGAAAAACATCACCACGGGCGACACGATTTGCGATGAAGACCATCCGGTCGTCCTCGAATCCATCGAGTTTCCGTCCCCCGTGATCGCGGTAGCGGTCGAGCCGAAGACCAAGGGTGACCAGGAAAAGATGGGTGTCGCGCTGAGTAAGCTGGCGCAGGAAGATCCGACTTTCAAAGTCAACACTGATCCCGACAGCGGCCAGACCATCATCTCCGGCATGGGCGAACTCCATTTGGAAATCATCGTGGACCGCATGATGCGTGAGTTCAATGTGCAGGCCAATGTCGGCAAGCCGCAGGTCGCCTATCGTGAAACCATTCGCAAGCCATCGCAGGCTGAAGGCAAGTACATTCGCCAGACCGGCGGCAGTGGCCAATACGGCCACGTGCGCATTCGCTTGGAGCCTAACCAGCCAGGCAAGGGCTACGAGTTTATTAATGAAGTCGTGGGCGGAGTGATCCCCAAGGAATTTATCAAGCCGGTGGATCAGGGCATTAAGGAAGCCATGGAAGGCGGCGTTCTGGCTGGCTACGAAATGGTGGACGTGAAGGCCACGCTGTATGACGGCAGCTATCACGATGTCGATTCGAACGAAATGGCCTTCAAGATCGCCGGCTCGATGGCGTTCAAGGAGGCCGCGCGCAAGGCCAGCCCGGTGTTGCTGGAACCGGTGATGTCGGTGGAAGTGGTGGTGCCGGAGGAATACATGGGCACCATCATCGGTGACTTAAGCAGCCGGCGTGGGCGCATCGAGGGTATCGAGCATCGCGCCGGATCGCAGGTGATTAAGGCGATGGTGCCACTGGCCGAAATGTTCGGCTACGCCACCACAATGCGCTCGAACACCCAAGGCCGTGCGACCTTCAGCATGCACTTCGCGCGCTACGAAGAGGCGCCGCGCGCAGTGGCCGAGGAAATCGTGGCCAAGGTGCAGGGCAAGAGCCCGGCAGGAACGAAGTAATAGGTAGTTTATGGCTGCACAAAGTTTTCATGTGAATGTCCCGTCGGGATTCAGCAACCTAGACGTGGAACGTCTGTCGGAAACCGAAAGGGCACTCTTCCCCTCTTTTGGTGGCGAGGAGCGCTTCCGTCGTTTGAAGTATGAATACCTTCTTGGTGAAGAGCGGCTTCGGACTAGAGGGCGAGAGCTGGGTGAGATCGTCCAGACCTTCTTGAATGAAATCGGCCCCGGCTATTGCCTCACCGCCGTGAACTGGAACAATAACGCTACGTGGACGCTGGAGATCGATACACCTAACGGCTCTCGGAACGTGGTTCTGTCTTGGTTCCTGGTTGACGACGTGTTGAGTGCGAGGACGGCGACCGAGTTGCAGCGAATAAGGAATCTGGTTTTGTTCGGCTTGGGTCGTCGGGACTTGATTTTCAAGGGTCGTAAGTGAACCTAGTTGGCAAAACAGTTCGATTCTGTCTGCTGCCTCAAGGACGAGAAGGCCTGCAACCGGCGCTTTCGATTGCCGGTGAGTACATCGACGCTGTAGTTGCGGACGAGAACCACCTCGGTGTTTGGATTTCGGTGCCGGAGCTTGAGTCGGCAATTGGCGTTGTACTTCTCAGGTGGGAATACTTCTCCACTGCGCTCCTGGACTATGAACCTGGAGTGCCGTTGGAGCGTGAGCCGGCTGGCTTTAGACCCTAGGTTTGAGCGAGGAATAATTTATGGCGAAAGAGAAATTTGATCGCAGCAAGCCGCACGTGAACGTAGGCACGATCGGGCACATCGATCATGGCAAGACGACGTTGACGGCGGCCATTACCAAGGTATTGCAGAAGCACAATCCCAAGATCGTGTTCCGCTCGTTCGACTCGATCGACAACGCGCCGGAAGAGCGCGAGCGCGGCATCACCATTGCCACGGCGCACGTGGAGTACGAGACCGCCAACCGGCACTACGCGCACGTGGATTGTCCCGGGCACGCCGACTACATCAAGAACATGATCACCGGCGCGGCGCAGATGGACGGAGCGATTCTGGTGGTGGCCGCCACCGACGGACCGATGCCGCAGACCAAGGAGCACGTGCTGCTGGCACGCCAGGTGGGAGTGCCATACGTGGTGGTGTTTCTGAATAAGTGCGATGCAGTGGAAGATCCCGAATTGATCGACCTGGTGGAGATGGAAGTCCGTGAGCTTTTGACCAAGTACAACTTCCCGGGCGACGATCTGCCGGTAATTCGCGGCAGCGCGCTGGGGGCGTTGAATGGCGAGCCGCAGTGGGAAGCCAAGATCGACGAGCTGATGGAGGCAGTGGACAAGAACGTACCGCTGCCGGCGCGCGATGTGGACAAGCCGTTCCTGATGCCGATTGAAGACATCTTTTCGATTCAGGGCCGGGGCACGGTGGTCACGGGCCGTATCGAGCGCGGCAAGGTGAAGGTAGGCGAGGACGTGGAGATTGTCGGCTTCCGCGAGACCCGCAAAACGGTGGTGACGGGCGTGGAAATGTTCAAGAAGCAGTTGGACGAAGGCATGGCGGGCGACAACGCCGGCCTGCTGCTGCGCGGCACGGCGAAGGAAGACGTGGAGCGCGGCATGGTTCTGGCGAAGCCGGGCTCGATTACGCCGCACACCAAGTTCAAGGGCGAAGTGTACGTGCTTTCGAAGGACGAAGGCGGGCGGCACACGCCGTTCTTCAAGGGCTACCGGCCGCAGTTTTACTTTCGCACCACGGACGTGACGGGAGTGGCGAGCTTGCCGGCGGGCACGGAGATGGTGATGCCGGGCGACAATGTGAGCCTGGAGATTGAGCTGATCACGCCAGTGGCGATGGAAAAGGGCTTGCGGTTTGCCATCCGCGAAGGCGGACGCACCGTGGGCGCCGGCACCATCACCGAAATTATTGCGTAATTTTGCGGGTGCGGCGCGGACCGCGCACTCATTCACAAACCGCGGCACAAGCCGCAGGGCAGATTGCGGAAACGCAGGCTGCCTTAGCAAAGATCTTTGAGAGAAACTAACGTGATTGGCAAAGAACGAATCCGAATCCGGCTGAAAGCATATGACTATCGCGTTCTCGACCAGTCCACCGGCGAAATTGTCGATACGGCGAAGCGCACGGGGGCGCAAATTGCGGGACCGATCCCCTTGCCCACGGTGAAGAATAAGTATTGCGTGTTGCGTTCGCCTCACGTGGACAAGAAATCGCGCGAGGAGTTTGAAATTCGCACCCACAAGCGCCTGCTGGATATTCTCGAGCCCACGCAGCAAACCGTGGACGCACTGATGAAACTTGAGCTTCCCGCCGGCGTCGATGTCGAGATCAAGGCGTTTGGCAAGGAACACAAATAGCAATTAGCCATTAGCTATTGGCCTTTAGCAGTCTTGTGGATGGCTGAAGGATAGAGCATAGGCGGTTGCTAAAAGCTAATAGCTAAAGGCGAGTAGCCAGAGAAAACAAAGCTTCCGTGGCTGATCCCAACCTTTCGCAAGAGCTACGAAAGGACGGGCACCCAAGCCCCCGGTCCAATCGGCAACGGAATGAGGAAGCGGAGTTGAGGACAAGCAAATGGCAGTGAGTGGAATTTTAGGCAAGAAGGTTGGCATGACGCAGCTCTTCGATGACAAGGGTGATGTCCACCCCGTCACGGTGCTGAAAGCTGGTCCCTGTTTTGTGACGCAGCGGAAGACGGTCGCCAAGGATGGTTACGACGCAGCCCAGATCGGGCTGGTGGAGTTTGTAAAGGAATCGCGGCTGACCAACGCGATGAAGGGACACTTCGCCAAGAACAACCTTCCGCCCATGCGTTTCCTGCGCGAGGTGCCGATCATAATCGACGGCGACAACCAGGATGGCGCCAAGGTCGGCGACAAAGTTCTGGTCGACATTTTCGATGGCGACAAGTTCGTGGACGTGGTGGCGACCAGTAAGGGCCGCGGTTTCGCGGGTGTAGTCAAGCGCCACAAGTTTGCCGGTGGCGCTGCCTCGCACGGTTCGATGTTCCAGATTACCGGTTCGATTGGTTCCTCGGCCTTCCCATCGCGCGTGTTCAAAGGCATGCGCATGTCGGGGCACATGGGCGTCGATCGCGTGACTGTTCGTAACCTGCGCGTGCTCGGCGTGGACAGAGACGAGAACCTGCTGGTAGTTGAAGGCGCGGTGCCGGGACACAAGGACGCATACGTAATGATTACGAAGGCCAAGAAGCCGCCCAGAGAGCGTCGTGGATTTAGCGGGGCCGGAACGGTGGACCCGTTGAAGGCATCCAAGCGCCAGGCGACGAAGAAGAAGTGATTAGTGGCTAGGGGTTAGTGGTTAGTGATTTAGCTGACGGCTGAGAGCCGAGATCGCGGATGGCTGCTGATCTCCGTAGTTACAAGGGTTCGTGAGTTACGAGAGTTCGTATCAGGGCACGACTTTAGTCGTGCCGACCGAAGCGTAGTAAAACTCGGGGCTTTAGCCCCGACAGGGGCTGAAGCCCACGTCCTTGATTACTGGGACGGCACGCCTGAAGGCGTGCCCTGATACAAAACGATCGAGGAAGTAGCTGATAGCTGACGGCCGATGGCCGGCAGCCAACTGGAAGAAGATATGGCAACCATTGATGTGGTAAATCTCGGCGGCGAAAAGGTAGGTACCCTGGAACTGGCCGATGAAGTATTCGGCGCGGTGAACGAGGACCTGTTGTGGGAAGCGGTGAGGCACTATCGCGCCGGACAGCGTGCTGGTACCCACGCCACTAAGAACAAGAAGCTGGTCAGCGGCGCGGGTAAGAAGCTGTGGAAGCAGAAGGGCACCGGGCGGGCGCGCGTAGGCTCCATTCGTTCGCCTCTATGGCGGCATGGCGGCACGGTCCACGGACCGCAGCCTCGCTCTTACGATTACGCTTTTCCACGCAAGAAACTGCTGGGCGCGTTGCGCTCGGCGCTGGCGGCCAAGCTGGCCGATGGCAAGCTGGTGGTGGTGGAGAGCTTCGAGGTGCAGGAACCGAAGAGCAAACAGTTTCGTGAGACGCTGCAGAAGTTGAACGCGAAAGGTACGACGCTGCTGGTGGAAAGCTCGGCCAGCGAAAATCATAACCTTCATCTGAGTTCACGCAACCTTGCAGGCGTGGAGTTGCTGGCGGGCAATCAGGTTCATCCCTACCACCTGCTTCGCTACGAAACCACAATCTTCGCTCGCCCGGCGCTGGAAAAGTTGCAGGACTCGTTGAAGGCAACGGCGCCCAACCACCCCAAGCCGCGCAAAGTCGGCGCGTCTCGGGGACCCCGGCAGCGCAAGCATGCGGAGGTGGCGTAATGAAATCGGCATATCAGGTCCTGCGCCGCCCGGTCATTACTGAAAAGGGTTTGGGAATAAAGGAAACGGAAGGGACTTTGGTCTTCGAAGTTTCCGTTAAAGCGACCAAAATTGAAATTAAGCAGGCGGTGCAAAGCATTTTCAAGGTGAAGGTGGATTCGGTACGTACCGCGACTTTTGCGGGCAAAGAGCGCCGGCGCGGCAAGTTTACAGGGTATCGCCCCGACTGGAAGAAGGCTTACGTGCGCCTGAAGGCGGGCGAAAAAATGCCCGAGTACGCGGAGAACCTGTAGTAGTCAGTGGTTAGTGGCTAGTGGATTGAAGTCGCTAGTGAATAGCGATCAGGGCCACGCACTGGCAGTGGAAAGTTGAAGTTAGTTCCGTAGGGAATGGCAGAGCGACCGAGAATCGAGTAGGAACATGGCAATCAAGACTTATAGACCGACAACTCCCACAAGGCGGTTCACCACCACCATGGTCAACGATGACCTGACGACGAACCGGCCGTACAAGCCGCTGACCGAGCCCAAGCAGCGCACCAGCGGCCGCCGCAACTCGGGCGATCTGACCATCTGGCACCGCGGTGGGGGACACAAGCGCAAGCTGCGCATCATCGATTTCAAGCGCGACAAGTTCGGGATTCCTGCGACCGTTGCCTCCATCGAGTACGATCCCAACCGCTCGGCGCGTATTGCCTTGCTGAACTACGCCGATGGCGAGAAGCGCTACATCGTGTGTCCGGTGGGACTGCAGGTGGGTGCAAAAATTGTCAGCGGTCCCGAGGCCGACATCCTGGTGGGGAATGCGCTGCCGTTGCGCAACATTCCTCCCGGCACGACGGTCCACAACATCGAATTGAAGCCCGGCAAGGGCGCGCAGATGGCGCGCTCGGCGGGGGCGCAGGCGCAGTTAGTTGCGAAAGAAGGTGACTACGCCCTGCTCAAGCTGCCTTCCGGCGAAACCCGCAAGGTGCTGGTCGATTGCATGGCCACCGTGGGACAGGTTGGCAATATCGATCATGAAAACATTTCCATCGGCAAGGCCGGCCGCACGCGCTGGCTGGGAATCCGCCCGACGAACCGCGGCGTGGTCATGAACCCGGTCGATCACCCGCACGGCGGAGGCGAAGGCAAGACCAGCGGCGGACGTCACCCCGTGACTCCGTGGGGTAAGCCGACGCGTGGTTACAAGACTCGCAACAACAAGCGGACCGATAAGTTTATCGTGAACCGCAGACAGAAGTAGGACTGAGACGATATGGCACGTTCAACGAAAAAAGGCGCGTTCATCGATTCGCACCTGCAGGCCAAGATTGACGGCATGAACGCACGCAACGAGAAGAAGGTAGTGCGCACCTGGTCGCGCCGCTCGACCGTGATCCCCGAGATGGTGGGACATACCCTGGCGGTGCACAACGGCAAGAAGTTCATTCCGGTATATGTGACCGAGAACATGGTCGGCCACAAACTGGGCGAGTTCAGCATGACACGCAGCTTCAAGGGCCATTCGGTCAGGGCTGCCACTGAGACTGCGGCCAAACCCGCTCCGGCGAGATAAGGAAAACGACATGGAATTCACAGCCAAACTGAATTACGTGCGCGTCTCGCCGCAGAAAGCGCGCCTGGTGTTGGACCTGATCAAGGGCCGCCGGGTGGAAGAGGCGCTGGACACGCTGCTGTATGCCAACAAGGGCATCGCGCCGAGGCTTTACAAGCTGTTGCGTTCCGCAGTCGAGAATGCCAATTACGTGAGCGCGGAAAAGGGCTTGGACATCGATGTGGATCGGCTGTACGTAAAGCGCGCGATTGCCAATGATGGACCGCGCATGAAGCGTATTCGTCCGGCTCCGATGGGCCGCGCCTACCACTACCAGCGGCGTATCTCGCATGTGGAAATTGCGTTGGAGGAAAAGGCGGCTGGCAACGGGCACGCCGCATTGGTGCAGAAGGTGGAAGAAGGCGCACCGGCAAAGAAGAAGCCGGTGAGGAAAATCATGAAGAAAGCGCCGGCCAAGAAGAAGGCTGCGGCGAAGAAACCGGCGGCTAAGCCGGCCAAGAAGAAAGCAAAGTGAAGATTTACATGAGCGGCGATGCCCATGCGGTCGCCGCGGAGAAGAAATAAGACTATGGGACAGAAAGTCCATCCATACGGATTTCGCCTCGGCATTACCAAGCCTTGGAAGTCACGCTGGTTTGTGGTGCGCGACTACGACAAACTACTGCTGGAAGACGTCAAGCTGAAAGCCGAGCTGAAGGAAAAGTTGAAGTCGGCTGGCGTCAGTTCCATCGAGATCGAGCGCCCTGGCAACAAGCTGCGCATCATCATCCGTACCGCGCGTCCGGGCATCATCATCGGGCGCAAGGGAACGGAGATCGACAAGCTGAAGCAGGAGATCCAGAAGCGCACCAACCGTGATGTCTTTGTCGACATTCAGGAAGTGCACAAGCCGGAACTCGATGCCCAGCTGGTGGCGGAGAACATTTCGCTGCAGTTGGAGAAGCGCGTGGGCTTCCGGCGTGCCATGCGTAAGGCTGTAGATTCGGCGCTGCGCTTCGGTTGCAAAGGCATCAAGGTGCGCGTCAGCGGCCGCCTGAATGGGAACGAAATCGCCCGCTCCGAGTGGTACTTGCAAGGCCGGCTGCCGCTGCACACGCTGCGTGCCGACATTGATTACGGTTTCGCCGAGGCCCACACCACGTACGGCATCATCGGCGTGAAGTGTTGGGTATATAAGGGCGAGATTTTCAAAGAACGCAAGCGCGAGCCGCAGGGTATCCAGAGCGGAGCGTTTTAGAGCAGTGGCTAGTGGATAGTGGATAGTGAATAGCAATAACAACTAGCAACTGGCGATTGGCGACTGCTGAAACGATTGGGGAGACGAGCTGGGGAAGTGACCTTGATAGTGATGGAAGGGTTTTCTATCCACTATCCACTAACCACTAGAACCTTATGTTGATGCCAAAGAAAGTGAAGTATCGCAAGCAGCAGCGCGGCCGCATGCGTGGCAAGGCGTGGCGCGGCGGCGAGCTGTCGTTCGGCGATTTTGGCTTGAAAGTCATGGAGCCGGGTTGGATCACCGATCGGCAGATCGAGGCCAGCCGCGTGGCCATGACCCGCTTCGTCAAGCGTGGCGGGAAGATCTGGATCCGGTTGTTTCCAGACAAACCCGTCACCAAGAAGCCGGCTGAAACTCGTATGGGCAAAGGCAAGGGAGCGCCGGACCACTGGGTGGCCGTCGTGCGCCCGGGAAAGATCCTCTTCGAAATGGAAGGGGTGTCGGGGGCCGATGCGGCCGAGGCAATGCGTTTGGCTTCGCACAAGCTGCCGCTGCGCACCAAGTTCGTACAGCGCGAGGGCGTGCACTAGACGAGGCTGAAGCCTCGGAAGCTGTCAGCTATCGGCTGTCAGCCGTCAGCTAATGTAAAACAGCAGGACGGCGATCTCGATAACTGACAAACAAGCAAGAGATTCCGGTGCCAGACAGCAGAGGCGCCATGGACAAAAAAGCTGACGGCTGAAGGCCGACAGCTGAGAGCTCAAAGATGAATGTAGACAAGATTCGCAATTTGACCGATATCGAATTGGCCCATCAGCAGCGGGACTTGGCCGACCAGCTCTTCAAGATGAAGTTTCAGTTGAAGATGGGACAGACCGAGAGTTTGAAGAAGATTCGCGAGCTGAAGAAAGACATCGCTCGGGTGCAGACGGTGTTGCGCCAGAAAGAGCTGGCGGGCGGTAACGGCGCGGCTGCAAGCCCAAGCAAACCAGTGGAACAGCCAGTGACGGCGAAGAAGGCGGCCCGCAAGAAGGCTGCAACGGAGAAAAAGTAAGCCATGGCGGAAACAACAGCAACCAGCACAGTAAAGACCCCGGGCCGTCGCAAGACCCTGATTGGCGAAGTGGTTTCCACCAAGATGGCCAAGACTATCGTGATCGAAGTCCGCCGGCAGAAGGCCCACCCGTTCTATAAACGCGTGGTGGCTCGCAGCAAAAAGTTCTACGCCCACGACGAGGACGGCACGGCGCATCTTGGCGATTTTGTGAAGATCGAAGAGACCCGCCCGCTGTCGAAGTTGAAGCGTTGGCAGTTGAAGGAAATCGTGCAGCGCGCGGCGCTGATCGCGCCCGTCGAAGAAAAGCCGGTGGTCTAGGACCCAGTATTTCGGATCCCCTCTTTCGCCAAAGTCGGGCGAAAAGGTGGGTGCCCGCTGCGACTGGGCGGTGTAGCAAGGAGACAAGGTTATGGCAGTGATGATGAGGACCATGCTCGACGTCGCCGACAACTCCGGCGCGCGCAAGCTGCAGATGATTCTGCCGCTGGGCGGTTCCACCGGACTGGTTGCCCATTTGGGTGACGTGATTACGGCTTCGGTGAAGGAAGCCTCTCCCGACGGCACCGCCAAGAAGGGCACAGTGGTGAAAGCCGTGATCGTGCGCACGCGCAAAGAGCATCGCCGCCGCGACGGCACCTATATTCGGTTCGATCAGAATGCGGCGGTGCTGATTAATGACGTTCATGAGCCCATCGGAACGCGCGTATTCGGTCCCGTGGCCCGCGAACTGCGCGAGAAGAAGTTTTTGAAGATCGTTTCACTGGCGCCGGAAGTGCTGTGAGCAGTTGCCAGTAGCCGGTTGTCAGTTGTCAGTGGTAGAGCAACGGGCGATTGCTATGAGCCAAGAGCTAACAGCTAATTGCCAAGGGGTTTTGAGAGATGCAAAAGACTGTAGATATTCGCCGCAACGATCAGGTGCGGGTGATCACCGGGCGCGACAAGGGCAAGGAAGGCCGCGTGCTGCGCGTCATGCCGGACGAGTCCAAGGTGCTTGTCGAACACGTGATGATGGTGAAAAAGAACGTGCGGCCCAACCCGCAGCGCAACATTAAGGGTGGCATTGCCGAGCAGGAGAGCCCGATCTCGATCAGCAATGTGATGCTGATGTGCGCCTCCTGCGCGCGCCCCGTGCGGGTAGGTCACGAAAAACATGGCGACCGCCACTCTCGTGTATGTAGGAGTTGCGGCGCCACGCTGGAGAAGTAGCGGTCAGTGGATAGTGGATGGTGGATAGTTTGTCCGGGGAGTACGACGGGTCAGCGAGTGAAGTGGTTTTCTAGCCACTGTCCCCTAACCACTATCCCCTAAATTGATTTCCTCACGAACCGGTGGCAGCAACAAACCGAAACCGTGAGAAAGGTAGAAGCAGGAAATGGCGGACGAGAAGAAGGCGAAAACGCAGCCGCAGGGTGCGGATGGAAAACAGCAAGGTAAGCCGCAAGGCAAAAAGGGGAAGCCGGCGCAGGAACAGGTAGCGGCGGAAGCAGCCTCAGGCAAACCGGCGCGGCCCAAGGCGACAAATCGCCAGACCGCGCGCATGCGTGATCGCTATTACAAGGACGTTTTGCCGGCGCTTATGAAAGAGTTCGACCTCGACAATCCCATGGCGGCTCCCAAGCTGGAGAAGATCATTGTAAACATGGGCGTGGGCGAGGCGACACAAAACGCCAAGCTCATCGATCCGGCGGTGACCGAGGTCGGCAAGATCACAGGGCAGAGGCCGGTGGTGACGCGGGCGCGTAAGTCTATCGCGGCCTTCAAGGTGCGCGAGGGAATGCCCATCGGCGTTATGGTCACGCTGCGTGGCGACCGGATGTACGAATTTTTCGACCGTCTGGTGAACGTGGCGCTGCCGCGGGTCCGCGACTTTCGCGGAGTGCCGACCAAGTCCTTCGATGGACGCGGCAACTTCACCCTGGGTGTGCGCGACCAGTTGATTTTTCCGGAGATCGATTACTCCAAGGTCGAAAAGCTGAAGGGCATGAACATCACGATTGTGACTTCCGCGGGCACCGATGACCAGGCGCGAGCTTTGTTGAAACACATGGGCATGCCGTTCCGGCAGTGAGTAGTGGCTAGTGGTTGGTGGATAGTGAATAGTTTCAAGTTGAACGCTTTCGAGAATTAGCTGGCTAAGAGCTAGTAGCTAAGAGCCACGCGAATAGAAAAAGCGAATAGCGAAAAGGAAAAGATGGCGAAGACATCCAGTATTGCGAAGGCGAACAAGAAGCCTAAATTCCCGGTTCGGCAGCACAACCGCTGTCATATCTGCGGACGTCCGCGTGCTTTTCTGCGCAAGTTCGGCATCTGCCGTCTGTGCTTCCGCGGTCTGGCCCTGAAGGGCGAGATTCCCGGGGTCATGAAGTCGAGTTGGTGAAAAGCAGTGGCTAGTGACTAGTGGATAGGGGCTAGTTTAGTACGTCGCCGACGGGTTCTTCTTGCCGTAAAAATAAGCTAACGGGCGACGATTTGAGGAGATATAAAGCATGAGTTTGACCGATCCGGTCTCAGATTTTTTGACCCGCGTTCGCAATGCCATCAAGGCGCGGCACCAGAAGGTGGATGTTCCGCATTCCAAGCTTAAGGTCGAGATGGCCCGCATCCTGAAGGAAGAGGGCTACATTGCGAACTTTAAGGCGACCGAAGAAGAGGGCCGCAAGGTCCTGCGGGTGTACTTGAAGTACAGCCCCGACAACTCGTCGCCAATTTCGGACCTGAAGCGGGTTTCGCGTCCTGGTTGTCGCGTGTATGTCGGACACACGGAAATTCCGCGCGTCCTTGGCGGCTTGGGGATCAGCATTCTGACTACTCCCCGAGGAGTGATGACCGGACGCCAGGCGCGCAAGGAAGGCGTGGGCGGCGAAGTATTGTGCGAGATTTATTAAGCAGCCGTCAGCTATCAGCTGTCAGTTAGAACGCGCAGGTGCCTGATCACGATTTACTCGAGACATTGGCGCCGGACAACAAGAACTAGCTGACGGCTGAAAGCTAACTGCTAAGAGCTAATTGCTAAAGGCTAATTTATGTCAAGAATTGGAAAGAAACCGATTCCGTTGCCGAAGGGCGTCACCTACGCCGTAGAGGGCAACACGGTGCGGGTGAAGGGCCCGAAGGGCGAAGTTACGACCCACATGCCCGCGGGCGTCAAGCTGGAACAGAACGATGGCACCCTCGTCGTGGTTCGCGAGGACGACTCTAAGGCTGCGGTGCATGGACTGGTGCGCGCCCTGGTCAACAACTCAGTGGAAGGTGTGACCCGTGGCTGGACTAAGGAGCTGGACATCGTCGGGATTGGCTACCGTGCGGAGATGAAGGGCAAGAATACCGTGGTGTTCACGCTGGGATATTCCCACCCTATCGAGTATCCGCTGCCCGCGGGCATTGAAGTTGCTGTGGATCCTAAGCTGACGCACTTGACGGTCAGCGGTGTTGACCGGCAAAAGGTGGGATTCGTGGCTGCCGAAATGCGCAGTCTTCGTCCACCTGATCCATACAAGAATAAGGGTGTGCGCTATAGCAACGAGCGCCTGAAGAAGAAGGTTGGGAAAACCGGCGCGAAATAGTGGCTAGTGGCCAGGGGCCAGTGGCTAGAGACTGAACCTAATGATAGCTGAAGGCTGATAGCTGACGGCTGAGAGCTAAAAAAGATGATTACGAAGACTTCAAAGGATCAGACGCGGCAGAAGGTCCACTCCCGGATCCGCAAGAAGGTTCTGGGCACGGCGGAACGGCCGCGGCTGAACGTCTATCGTTCGGTGAACCACATTTACGCGCAGGTAATCGACGACACGCAGGGAGTGACCTTGGTCTCGGCAACCTCGGTAAAGAAGGTTGGCAAGGGCGAGAAGCGTCCGACCGGCGGCAATGTTGGTTCGGCAAAAGATGTAGGCAAAATGATAGCCGAGCGCGCCAAGCAGAAGGGCATCGAGAAGGTGGTCTTCGATCGCGGTGGTTATCTGTATCACGGCCGCATCAAGGCGCTGGCGGATGCCGCACGAGAGGCAGGGTTGAAATTCTAGAGGTAGTGGTCAGTGGCTAGTAGCCAGTGACCAGCGATCTGATGGTGAGCGCATGAAAATAACGAAATGCTCATACAAAGAGGAATACAACCAGTTCTTGGATGAACAGCGCATCCTGGAGTTCCAGACACAGCCGGGCGTGGAGAAACAGAAGAAACTGGAGAAACTGGGCATGGCGAAACTGAAGAAACTGACTGGCGAGGAACGGGCTGCGGTCAAACTGTATTTCGAGGTCGACCGGGATGAGGGCTTGAGGCGGGTCGCCGGGTTGCTGGGCCCGCGGAAATTGAAGGCCATCGCCGCTGGGCAGACCGGCGAGCAGACTGGACCAATTCATCAAGGTCGGAAAACGGGCAAGCGTAAGCGTTCTAGCAGACGCCCGCAGAGGGAAGATGCTGGCTGAAATTGCTGGGACAGTCCGCCGACGCTTGGAACCGGCGAAAAGTATGCGGAAAATAATGACTGGAGTCCCTTCAGGGACGGCATGTTTTCTCACTGAGTCGCTGAGGGCGAAACAAGATTACCCCAGGCTTGCAGACCGGTTAGAGCGAATTTGCGGTTCGGTAGTGGAGTAGTAGTTCCGACGAGCCAGCGCCGCAGGCGCGAAAGAGCTTAGCCCAGGGCGGAAGCCCTGGGTAGGCGGGAAATAGTGACCCGAGTCCCTTTAGGGACGGCACGTTTTTTGAGATTGCAACGGCGCCGGAGACGGCGCCAGGAGAAACAACGGGAATGCCAACAGTAAAGAGAAAGCTTGACGCCGGTCAGTACCAACTGAAAGACCAGGTGGTCTCGATCAACCGCGTCACCAAAGTCGTCAAGGGCGGCAAGAACCTGTCATTCGCGGCGTTGGTGGTGGTGGGCGATCCGAGCTCCGCTGTGGTGGGCTACGGTTCCGGAAAAGCGAAGGAAGTTCCGCAGGCGATCCGCAAGGGAATCGAAGCGGCCAAGAAGAACCTGCTGCGCGTGAACCTGACGCAGACTTCGATTCCACACCAGGTGCTGGGCCGTTACGGCGCCGGCATGGTGATGCTGAAGCCGGCTCCCGAAGGCACCGGCGTCATTGCCGGTGGCGCAGTGCGCGCGGTGATGACTTCGGCGGGAGTCCAGAACGTGTTGACCAAATCCATCGGCACCACCAACCCGCACAATGTGATCAAAGCCACGTTTAACGCACTATCCAGACTGCGCGATCGCAAAGAGGTGGCCAGTGCGCGCGGCAAGGCGGTCGAGGAGCTTTAACTATGGCCCGTATTCGAAAAAAACCACAGGCGGCGACGGCGGCAAAAGCCGGCGCGAAGCTTCAGCTTAAGTGGGTGCGTTCGGCAATTGCATCCCCCGTCAAACATAAATTGGTGGTCAAGGGATTAGGGTTCACCCGGCTGAACCAGGTAGTCGAGCGTGAGGACACGCCGTCGATCCGTGGCATGGTGGCCAAGATCCCGCACCTGGTGGAGATCGTGAAGTAACAGTTGTCAGTAGTCAGTTGCCAGTGGTCAGTTACGGTAGCTGGCGACTGACAATTAGGGATTAGGGCAGTTTCAGGATTTTCGTACGGGTACTGCGGGCCTTCAGGCCCGCGTGTAAGGACAGGGAGACAGCGGAGCGTTTGGCTACGGCGAACGCGGCGCTGAAGCGCCGCACTACCCGTACGAGCAATTAGAATGTAGTCATTCTGATGGCGGATTGAAGACTGATGACCGGCAACTGACTACTGGCAACTGATTACTGAAGGTACAAAATGAATCTCAGCAATTTACGAGCACCCCGCAAAGCGTCGGAGAACAAAAAGCGTGTGGGCCGAGGCATGGGTTCGGGCATGGGAAAGACTTCGACCCGAGGCCACAAAGGGCAGAGGTCGCGTAGCGGTTCGCGCATGATGCGCGGCTTCGAGGGTGGCCAGATGCCGCTGCACCGCCGTCTGCCGAAGCGCGGTTTCACCAACATCTTCCGAGTTGAGTACGAAGTTGTAAACCTGGAGCGTTTGGCCGATCTGGGCGAGAGCGAAATCACGCCCGAATTGCTGCGCAAAGCTGGCGTCGTAAGCTCCAAGAACACGCTGGTGAAGGTGCTGGGCCAAGGCGAGTTGTCCAAGGCGATTACCGTACATGCCCACAAATTTTCCAAGTCGGCCCAGGAGAAGATTGAGAAAGCCGGCGGCAAGATAGAAGTTGTCAGTAGCCAGTAGTGAGTTGCCAGTAAAGCGGGGACTATCGGAGTCGCCAAGGTCGTTTGGTAACTGACAACGGATCACTGACAACCGGCAACCGTTTTTTAGAGGTTTTATGCTGGAGAAGCTGGCCAACGTATTTCGCGTTCCCGATCTGCGCAAGCGCATTTTGTTCACGCTTGGGTTGCTGGCAGTTTACCGCCTCGGCGGACACATCCCGACGCCGGGCATCAACGCTGATCTTTTATCGCAGTTCTTCGATCAGAACCGCGGCACCTTCCTCGGCTTTGTCGATTTGTTCAGCGGCGGTCAGTTGCGCCGTCTGACCATCTTCGCGCTCGGCATCATGCCGTACATCACCGCGTCGATTATTTTGCAGTTGATGACGGTGGTGTACGAGCCGTTGGCCAAGCTGCAGAAGGAAGGCGAGCTGGGACGCAAGAAGATCACTCAGTGGACCCGCTACCTCACGCTCTTATTAAGCGCCGTACAGTCGCTGGGCATTGCGATCACGCTGCAGCGTCAGACGGTCAGCGGGGGCATGGCCTTCGTCAACAATCCGGGCGTCGGCTTCGTGCTGATGACTATGTTGACGCTCACCACCGGCAGCGTCTTCATCATGTGGCTGGGCGAACAGATCACCGAGCGCGGTGTTGGCAACGGTATGTCGCTACTGATCTTTGCCGGTATCGTGGTCGGCCTGCCGCGCGGCGTCATGGACTTGTACGAGAAAGCGCAATCCCAGGCTTGGGGTGCGTTCACCGTTCCCGCCATGCTGCTGCTGGTCGTGCTGATGATTGCAGTCGTCGCCTTCATTGTGTTCGTGGAACGCAGTGAGCGCCGCATTCCCGTGCAATACGCCAAGCGGGTGGTCGGGCGCAAGATTATGGGCGGGCAGTCCACCCACCTTCCCTTGCGAGTGAATTCCGGCGGCGTTATGCCGGTCATCTTTGCATCGTCGGTATTGACCCTGCCGCAGACCGCGGGCGCATTCTTCAAGGACAACCGCTACTTTGGACCCATGTTGCATGCGCTCTCCTGGGGCGAGCCCCTGTATACGCTGCTGTATGCGATCGGCATCGTCTTCTTCGCCTACTTCTACGTGTCCATCGTCTTCAACCCGACCGAGGTTGCGGACAACATGCGGAAGTACGGTGGATTCATTCCGGGCATTCGGCCGGGGGCGCGAACGGCCAACTACATCAATGACATCTTGACGCGCATTACCTTGGTGGGCGCACTGTACCTGATCCTGATCTCCTTCATTCCTGAGTGGATGATCACGGGCATTCACCTCAACCACCTGTATGGTCCGATTGGCGCATTCTTCGAACGCTTGCCGGCCTGGGTGACCAATGGTCTGGGGGTGAACTTCTACTTTGGCGGCACCTCGCTGCTGATCGTGGTGGGCGTGGCCATGGACACCGTCAACCAGGTCGAGTCGCAATTGGTGATGCGGCATTATGAAGGCTTCACCCCGCGTAGCGGACGGGTTCGTGGGCGCAGGGCAACGTGGTAAAGAGCAGTGGCTAGTGATTAGTGGATAGTGGATAGACGGCGGCGGCTGGCGGCGAATTTTTCCATCCCCTAGTCACTATCCACTAGCCACTGTAGTTCCGGAGCTACCGGGAGGCTTCGGCCCGCCTCGGCGGGCAAGAAAGGGCCTGAGGTTCGGGTCTCAGGGTACCAAACATGGAAGTGCAGACTTCCTCGGCAGTGGGTGTTAAGGCAAACCAACGCGTAGTCGGCCCCATTGTGTTGTTGGGTCCGCCAGGCGCCGGTAAGGGAACGCAGGCGAAGCTGATCTCGGAAAACTACGGCATCCCCCAGATCTCCACGGGAGATATCTTGCGGGACAACGTGGCCCAAAAGACGGAATTGGGCATGAAGGCCAAGGCGATCATGGAACGTGGCGACTTGGTTCCCGACGAACTGGTTTGCGGCATGGTGGCCGATCGGTTAGCGCAGGCGGATTGTGTCCGTGGCTTCATTCTGGATGGTTTTCCGCGCACCGTACGGCAGGCGGAGTGGCTGGATGCGCAGCTGGAAAAAATGCGGGCAAGCAAGGACAGCAACGGGCGGCAGGCGTGCGCGCCGCCGGTTGTGATTCGCCTGGTAGTCGAGTATAATCAACTACTGCAACGGCTTACCGGGCGTCGTTCTTGTCCCACCTGCGGACTGATTTACAACGTCTATTACCAGCCTCCCAAAGTCCAGGGCATCTGTGATGTCGATGGTACGCCCTTAGTGGCGCGGCCGGACGATGCGGAAGAAGTTATCGCCGAGCGCCTGAAGGCCTATGAGCAACTGACCTTGCCTTTGGTGGAATATTACGCGGCGCGGGGCCGCTTGATCGAAGTGAACGGCGATCAGTCGGTAGGAGCGGTAATGACGCAAACTTTTAGTGCAATCGAGAATGTCAATCGTTTGTAAGTCGGTTTCGGAAATTGACAAAATGCGCCGCAGCGGCCACATTGTGCGCCAAGTGCTTGAGGCGACGCGCGACGCGGTTGCGCCTGGGGTTTCGACGATGGATCTGGAGCGCGTCGCCGAGCGCAAGATCCGCGACTTAGGGGCTAAACCGGCATTCAAGGGATATTACGACTATCCCTGCGTGCTGTGCACCTCGGTGAACGACGAGATTGTGCACGGCATCCCGTCGGCGCGGCGGATGCTGAAGGCGGGCGATATCGTTTCCATCGATTGCGGCGTCGTGCTCGACGGCTACTACGGCGATTCGGCCATTACGGTTCCGGTCGGTCATAATATCACGCCGGAGTTGCAGAAGTTGCTCGAGGTGACGCGTGAGTCTTTGTTCCACGGTATCGAAGCGGCGCGCGTGGGCAATACAATCGGCGACGTGGGCGCGGCCGTGCAGCAGTTGGTTGAGGCCAACGGTTTCAGCGTAGTGCGGGAGTTCGTCGGGCACGGTATCGGTACCAAGTTGCACGAGGACCCGCAAATTCCGAACTACGGGACTCCCGGGCACGGACCGAAGTTGCGCGACGGTATGGTCCTGGCGATCGAGCCGATGGTAAACGCAGGCGGACCGGGTACGCGCGTGCTCGATGATAAGTGGACAGCGGTGACCGAAGACGGCAGTTACAGCGCCCACTTCGAACATTGCATCGCGGTGACTAAAAATGGGCCCGTGATTTTGACGGAATAAATCAGTGGCTAGTGGTCACAGGCTAGTGGCTAGTAATCAGCACTGGGAGCCAGCCACGAACCACTAACAACTAGCAACTGGGGTTGAATGAGTAAGGAAGACGCGATTGAAGTGATGGCGGTGGTGATTGAACCATTACCCAATGCCATGTTCAAAGTGGAGTTAGAGAACAAGCACCAGGTGCTGGCCCACGTCTCTGGCAAGATGCGCAAGAATTTTATTCGCATACTTCCCGGCGACCGGGTGGCAGTGGAGCTATCGCCCTACGACCTAACCCGGGGCCGCATTGTGTACAGATATAAATAGGCAGTTGCCAGTAGCCGGTAGTCAGTAGGCAGCTGATTACGCGGCTTCGGGAGATGGAATTCGTAACTGGCAACTGACAACTGGCCACTGACAACTGAGGTTTTCATGAAGGTACGGGCATCAGTCAAGAAGATTTGCGATAAATGTAAGGTGATTCGCCGTCACGGGGTGGTTCGCGTGATCTGCGAAAACGCAAAACACAAGCAACGGCAGGGATAACAAAGTGGATAGTCGTCCGTGGATAGTGGATAGAAAGATCGGACCGGCTCAACTAATCACTATCCACTAACCACTATCCACCAGAGGGGATTATGGCACGTATTGCAGGCGTGGATCTTCCGCGCAACAAGCACATCAGCATCGCCCTGACTTACATTTTCGGGATCGGGAATTCGCGCGCCAAGAGCATCCTTGGCTCCGCGAACGTGCAGACCGACAAAAAGGTCAGCGACCTTAACGAAGATGAGGTAAACCGCATCCGCCAGGTCATTGAAGAGGGCGGAAACGTCGAAGGCGATCTCCGCAAGGACGTCTCGATGCACATCAAGCGGCTCATCGAAATCGGCTCCTATCGTGGGTACCGTCACCGCCGCAGCCTGCCGGTTCGCGGACAGCGCACCCACACTAATGCTCGCACCCGTAAAGGTCCGCGCAAGGGTACGGTGGCAAACAAGAAGAAAGCAGCAGGAAAGACATAAAACATGGCGAAACCAGCTGGATCCGCCGCAGCGGACAAAAAGGGTAAGAGCAAGAAGTTCAAGAAGAAGGAGCGCAAGCACGTTCCCAACGGGCTGGTGCATATTCAGGCCTCCTTCAACAATACGATCGTTACCATTACCGATCCGAATGGGAATACCGTTTCGTGGAAGAGTTCGGGTTCGCTCGGATTCCGCGGATCGCGTAAGGGCACGCCGTTCGCTGCGCAGCAGGCTGCCGCCAACGCCGCCAATCAGGCGCGCGACCACGGCATGCGGGTGGTGGATGTGCGGGTTAGCGGTCCAGGTTCAGGACGCGAATCGGCGGTGCGTGCTTTGTCGGCCTCGGGACTGGACGTGCGTTCGATCAAAGACTCGACGCCGGTTCCGCACAATGGCTGCCGTCCGCCGAAGAGACGCAGGGTCTAAGAAAAGTGGCTAGTGGTTAGTGGCTAGTGGATAGAAAAGCGAACTAGCACGTGCTGCGGCCCGGAGATTTTAGGCAAGTGTCGAAGTGGTCGGAAGAAACATCTAATCACTAACCACTAGCCACTAACAACTGACCGGGACGAAGGGACGCCAAGCGCCCGTAAACCGATCGCTAACAAATGAGCAGTCGCGAGTTGGTAGAACAGTGACCGGTATTAGCCACTGACCGCTATCCACCAACCACTGCTTCACAAGGAGAACGTAACTTGGCAAGGTACAAAGACGCAGTATGCCGCCTTTGCCGCCGCGAGGGCATGAAACTGTTTCTCAAAGGCGCAAAGTGCTTCACGGACAAATGTCCAGTCGAGAAGCGCAATTTCGCTCCCGGCCAGCACGGTAAAGATCGCAAGGCCAAAATTGTCGGCTACGGGTTGCAACTTCGCGAGAAACAGAAGGCGAAGCGCATCTACTTTACCCAGGAAAAACAATTCCGCAACTACTTTGAACGCGCCGCCCGTACCCGCGGCGTCACCGGCGAAGTGCTCCTCCAACAACTGGAGCGGCGGCTCGACAACGTGGTGTACCGCCTCGGCTTTGCCGTAGCGCGGCGCCAGGCGCGCCAACTGGTTCGTCACGGTCACGTGCAGGTGAACGGCAGGAAGGTTGACATTCCTTCTTACCAGGTGAGTGCCGGCGAAGAAATCGCCGTGCGCGAAACCAGCAACAAGCTTGGGTTGCTGGAAATTGCCAAGGATTTCGCCAGCCATCAGGCGCCGCCCGCATGGCTGGAAGTTGACCGCGACGGCTACAAGGGGCGGGTAGTTTCACTACCGACGCGGGCCGACATCAACTTGCCCATCAATGAGCAGTTGATCGTGGAACTTTATAGTAAGTAGTACACCCGCGGCACGGAGAAATCTGCGACCGCATTTTCCTACAATTTTCGAGCCAGATCAGCCGGTGTGCGCGTCCACGAAACGCCACCCGCGCAGCATGGCCGAACTGACAGACAGGAGTTATGAATGCTTTGGAAAGGATTTCAGAAACCGAAACGACTGGCCACCGACACCGAGACCTTGACCGATCAGTACGGTCACTTCTGGGCGCAGCCGTTTGAGCGCGGTTTCGGTACAACCATCGGCAACGCGCTGCGCCGCGTGTTGCTGTCGTCCATCGAGGGCGCCGCGGTCACCGCGGTAAAAATTGAAGGAGTGCTGCACGAGTTCCAGTCGATACCGGGAGTGGTGGAGGACGCTACCGACATCATCCTCAACCTGAAACAGATTCCCTTCCGGCTGAACGGAGATGCGCCCAAGGCCATTTATATTCGCGCCGAGCAGCCGGGCGTGGTCACCTCGGGCATGATCGAAGCCGACGCTGACGTCGAGGTGCTCGACAAGGATGTTTACATCGCCACCGTCAGCGAAGGCGGCAAGCTCGACATGGAAATGCGGCTGAAGCGTGGCCGCGGTTACGTTTCAGCGGACAAGAATTTCGACGAGGACCTGGGACTGGGATTCATTCCCATCGACTCCGTGCACTCGCCGGTCCGCAAATGCAATTACTCAGTCGAGGCCGCTCGCCTGGGACAGATCACTGATTACGACAAGCTGGCCATTGAAATCTGGACCAACGGTTCGGTGACTCCGGCCGATTCGTTGGGACTGGCCGCGAAGCTGCTGAAAGATCACATGAACATCTTCATCAACTTCGAGGAGGAACTCGAGGCGCAGGCTGCCGGGCTGGGCGACAAGCCCGAGATTCGCAACGAGAACCTCAATCGCTCGGTGGAAGAGCTTGAGCTTTCGGTGCGCAGTTATAACTGCCTGAAGAACGCCAACATTCAGACCATCGGCGAGCTGGTGCAGAAGTCCGAAGCCGAGATGCTAAAGACCAAGAATTTTGGTCGCAAATCACTGAATGAGATCAAAGAGATTCTGGCTTCGATGGGCCTTGGCCTGGGCATGAAAATCGACGAGCAGGGAAATGCCGTTCCGGGCAATTCGTCGGGAGCATCGAGCCTGTCGCTGCCGTCAAGCTACGGAAACGAACAGAATTTCTAAGGTGAGTTGCCAGTAGTCAGCCGCCAGTCAGTTTTGATCGCGGGCTACTACAAACCTCTCGCGAATCGCTTTGTAGGGTTTGTGACTGCTGATTTTGTGTCAATGAATCGCTTTCTGTCGCGCGATGGAATTGCTGGGTTTTAGGGGCGCGGCTAAAGAGGCTGCTGAAAAAACTCGGTTAGCGAACATTTTTGTGTCAGGGCACGACTTTAGTCGTGCCGATAAGTTGTTTATTTCTTGTCGTCCCGAGAGGGCTTCAGCCCGCTAGGGATCTGCTTTTCCGACTTTTTCAGCAGCCTCTTTAGCCGTGCCGTGAGCGGGGTTCATGGAGGACTTGGGCTTCAGCCCCTGGATCCCACTTTGCAGGGGCTAAAGCCCTGATCTTACCGGAACGTGATCGGCACGACTCAAGGTCGTGCCCTGATACAAACCCGGTATGACCTGTGAGATGAGGCAGGAACTGGCAATTTTCAACTGACGACTGGCAACTGATAACTGATTTTTTGAAGGAACCAACATGCGTCATCGTAGAGCAGGATGGAAGTTAGGACGGAATACCGAGCATCGGCGCGCGCTGCTGCGTAACCTGGTGACCTCGCTAATCGTGGACGAGCGCATCGAGACCACCCTCACCAAGGCCAAGGCCATGCGTCCGCATGTGGAGAAGATGATCACGCTCGGCAAGCGCGGCGATGTGGCAGCGCGGCGGCAAGCGATGTCGTACCTGATGACGCGCGATGCCGTGGACAAGCTGTTCGACACCATTTCACCGCGTTATGGCGATCGCGAAGGCGGTTATGTGCGCATTATTCATGGCGGCTTTCGCCAGGGAGATGGCGGCGACATGGCCTTCGTCGAACTGCTCGGCAGCGAGAAGACCCTGGACGAGAAGCGCCAGAAGCGCGCCGAGCTTCGCGCCAAGCGTGCCGAAGAAACTCGCAAGGCGATGGAATCTGCCGAGGCCGAAAACAAACAGATGGAAGCCCAGCAAGGCGTCAACGAAGAGAAGAAAGAAGAGTAGAAGCGCGCCGGCAACATTGCCGGCGTCGATTAGGAATTCACAACAGAGTGCCCCGTTCTGGCGAAAGCTAGGGCGGGGCTTTTTGTAGCGCAAGAGGCCTATTCGGGGCCTGTTGCGAACGATATTGATTACCCAAGCTGCTTGGGTTAGGATGCACTTGTGGCCTCGGTCCGTTTGTCCGGAGTGCTGTTCGTTCTCTATCCTCAGGACCATGTGCCGCGTCACGTACATGGGTTTGTCGAGGAGGTGGAAGTAATCGTGAACCTCCGGGCTAACCGAACGGTGGTGGTGGCCGACCGTCCTGACGCTATACGGCCTGGAAATGCCAAGCGCAGTTCTGTCCGGCGCGTATTAAATGGCGCGGCGGAGCACTTCGACGAATTGGTTCAGCTATGGGAGAGGATGCATGAGTGACGCGAGGACGAAAGTGACGACGACAAACCGCCAACTGGATGCTGCATTGGTGCAGGCCCGCCGCTTCGCGGTCAGTGACCGTCGTGTGCTTCACGCCGAGTACGAGAGAAAGGCCGACCTGATCAGTCTCTATCTCGACGACGGCATTCGAATATCCATACCACGCACGAAGCTACAGGGGCTTCAAGAGGCCGACCCTGCCAAACTGGCGAAGATCGAACTTCTCGGCCGCGGAACGGGCCTCCATTGGCCTCTTCTCGACGTAGACCACTACGTTCCCGGGCTACTCCATCGCGTATTTGGTACCAGGCGCTGGATGGCGGAAATGGGCCGGCGTGGAGGTTCGGTCACGACGAAAGCAAAAGCGGCCGCCGCCCGCGCCAATGGCAGGAAAGGCGGACGGCCAAAGCGGCATGTGGCATAAACGATGTTGGGACAGGTACTTTTCGCTGGTGCCCCAGGTTCGCCCTTCTGTTGGGCCAACCTGGGGATCGCTGCACTCGGCAACTTGAAAATCTAGTCTGGTTCCTTGTCTCTCGAATCTTCCTTTACCCAGGTTAGCGTCCAAAAGACGGACGCGAACCTGGGGCACCTGGCCGTGTAGCACCTCATCAGATCGCCGACGGGAGTATTCTTAGAACCGCCAAGCCGACTGGAAGTGGATGGATGCGTATTCGGTCAACGCGGACATACCCATACGCAACATGCGACGTGAGGGAGGGGTAATTGCCGGCTACTTCGAAAGACATGCAACGAATGGAGGGCGCTAATTGACCGAGAATCTGTTACTTCGGATATTAACGCCAATCTGAGGCCATGGCTCGAACTGATACGCGATCTTGTCAATTACGGTACGAATTTGGTTCCGAGGTCTCTTAACTCCAGCGAAAGGACAACAGCAGATCGCGTTGTGATTGTCGTTCTTTTGCGTCAAGTGATTGCGATGCTGGACGCCATCGAGGTTTTGCTTTCCAGCCTGGTGCCCCAGGTTCGCCCTTCTGTTGGGCTAACCTGGGATCGCTGCACTCGGCAACTTGAAAATCTAGTTTGATTCTTTGTCTCTCGAATCTTCCTTTACCCAGGTTAGCGTCCAAAAAGACGGACGCGAACCTGGGGCACCGAGCCTCGAAGTTTTCGATCCCGGCGCTAAAGCGCGTGACCAAGTGCGATCTTTTCCCGGAGCGCTAAAGCGCTCCTTCACCCGCATAAATGTGGGTGCTCCACCAGTAAAAGCTCGCACCAGGAAAGGCTCCCACCACGAAGGGCTTCCACCGGAAATAAAGAATCGAAGCCTATCGCGTGGTCGAAAGCTCTGCCTGCTCGACCCGTCTCCGGTTGAACGCTCGCCGCGACAGGAAGTAGATAATCACCTGCAGCACCGCTGCTCCGATGGAATCGAGTATCACATCCTGCCAACGTCCCGTGCGAGACGGGATGAACGTTTGGTGGATTTCGTCGAACGCGGCGGTCACGATGGTGACCATCGTGCCGAGCAGCACCCACTCCCAGCGCCAGAAGTCGCGCCAGCAGATTCCCCAAGGCCGGGGCAAAATCGATCGAAGCCGGTCGTAGTTGATGTTCTTGAGCGCGAGAAAAACCAGGACGCTGAGGATCCCGTAGCCGGCAAAATGTCCCGTCTTGCGCAAAATCTCATCAAGCTGCGACACGAAGGACTCCTCCACCTGCGGGACCACGGCTGCAATCACCGTGTACAGCACGCCGGTGGTGTTGTTGGCGGAGGCGAGGTCCGTGGACTCCAGCCGGATGACTCCCAGCCATACCAGCACCGGCCACCAGCGGTGGGCCAACGCGCGAAATGAAGGTCTCAAGCGGCCATGGTCCCGCGACGGCTGGGCTTGACTCACCATGGTTGCCGAGCTGGGCTGATGATTACTCAACGCGGTAATTGGGGGCCTCGCGGGTAATCATTACGTCATGCACGTGGCTCTCGCGCAGGCCGGCGCCGCTGATGCGCACGAAGCGCGCCTTCTGTTGCAGTTCGGCGATGGAGGAGCAGCCTGCGTAACCCATTCCGCTTTTGACTCCACCTACCAGTTGGTACACGATCATGCCGACCGTGCCACGGTAGGGAACGCGTCCTTCGATGCCTTCAGGAACCAGCTTCGCGAGACGATTGCCGTCGCCCCCGTCCTCCGACAGCACTGGAACCGAGGAATCCGCATCGGTATTTTGGAAGTAGCGCTCACTGGAGCCTTGCGCCATTGCGGCCAGAGATCCCATCCCGCGATAGGCCTTGAAAGAGCGGCCCTGGTAAAGAATGGTCTCGCCGGGACTCTCTTCCGTTCCGGCCAACAGCGAGCCGATCATGACGCAGTTTGCGCCGGCCGCGATCGCCTTGGTGACGTCGCCGGAATACTTGATGCCGCCGTCAGCGATGACGGGAACAGCGGAATCACGCAAGGCGCGAGCAGCCTCGGCTATTGCCGTGATCTGAGGAACTCCGGCGCCGGTTACGATGCGAGTGGTGCAGATTGATCCTGGGCCAATGCCAACCTTGATGGCGTCGGCGCCAGCGCGCGCCAGTTCACAGGCGCCATCGAAGGTGCCGACGTTGCCCGCAATCACATCGACCTCGGGCAGCGCCGCCTTGATGGCCTGGATGGCTTCGATCACGCGTGTCGAATGCCCATGAGCACTGTCGATAGCGAGCAAGTCAGCTTTGGCGCGCACCAGTTCCTGGGCGCGTTCGAGGAAGTCCCCGGTGGCGCCGATGGCCGCGCCGACTCTTAGGCGGCCGTGATCGTCCTTGGCAGCAGTGGGATACTTCAGGCGCTTCTGAATGTCCTTGACCGTGATGAGGCCCTTGAGGTTGTAGTGATCGTCTACCACCAGCAGCTTCTCGATGCGATGTTGATGCAGAATCGCCTCGGCATCGCTCAGCGTCGTACCGACCGGAACCGTAATCAGGTTTTCTTTGGTCATCACTTCGCTGATCGGAATGTCGGTGCGGGTTTCGAAGCGGAGATCGCGATTGGTAAGGATGCCGACCAGCTTCTTGTCCTTGGTCACGGGCACGCCCGAGATGCGGTAGCGGCGCATAACCTCGAGCGCATCGGAAATCTTCTCGTCGGGCGACATGGTGATGGGATCGACGATCATGCCGCTTTCCGAGCGCTTGACCTTGTCCACTTCGCCGGCTTGCTGCTCGATGCTGAGGTTGCGATGGATGATGCCCAATCCGCCCTGTTGCGCCATGGCAATAGCCATGCGCGACTCTGTGACCGTGTCCATGGCCGCACTGATCAGGGGGATGCGGAGTTCAATGTTGCGCGTCAGGCGGGTCGTCGTCTCTGCGAGAGCCGGAACCACATCGGACTTGGCAGGCAACAGCAACACGTCATCGAAGGTAAGCGCCTCAGGCACAGGAAAATGAATCATGGCTTTGAATCCGCGGAAGGATAATCCTTCATTGTAGAGTCGCGCTGGCGGTTACGCAAACGCGGGCTTCCGGGAATGTCTTGAATCTGCGCGAACGACGTTAGTAACTTCTCAGGTATCATCTCTTAATTTTGCGGTTATGTCCGGTACCAGACATAAAACCGTGTATACTTGAAGGAATTTGGAACGCATCTAACCGCGCTTCCGCGGCTCTCTTGCGCGCCCGAATCTGGGAGGAGTTATGCATGATGAGCCGATCCGCTCTTGTCCCGTCTGTGGCAGTAACAATCTCAAGACTTCCGAGCGACAGATAGTTGGCCGGCCGCAGTCGAACGTCGAAACCGGTGTGCTCAGTTATCGGTGTGAGAACGGGCACGTTATTCTTCCTTCCATGCCGCCGGCTAGTTCATCAGCTTAGTGATTTCTTTCACCATCCAGGTGTGATCGGGCCATCCCTCGAAAAGGAATAAGGACAGTACCGTTTCCGGAGGTGAAATCTCCCGGCGCCCCACCTCTCATTTACAATAGAACACACATGAATCTCGCCGATATTCAGGCTGCGCTGCGCGACAGCCACAACGATTGCTGGCTCTTCTACGACCACCACCACCGCGACGCCATTGCCTATAGCGTATTGGGCCTATCGCCCAAAATGATGGTCACGCGCCGCTGGTTTTACGTGGTGCCCGCCACCGGCGAACCGGTAAAGCTGGTGCACCGCATCGAAAGCCATCATCTCGACTCGCTGCCGGGCAAAAAACTGCAGTATTCGGCCTGGCAGGAGCTGTGGCAAAACCTGGAGTCGATGCTGAAGCCCTACAACAAGGTGGTGATGCAATACTCGCCTAACAACCAGATTCCCTATATCTCGCTGGTTGATGGTGGCATGTTGGAATTGGTGCGCAGCTTCGGCAAGGAGATTGTCAGTTCGGCGAACTTGGTGGCGCGTTTTGAAGCGACCTTGACGGAGGCGCAGATCGCCAACCACTTCAAGGCCCGCGATGCGGTGGACAAAATCACCGCGGCCTTCTTTCCGGAGATGGCACGGCGCGTACGGAATGGCGGCACTCATGAATTCGAAATGCAGCAGTGGGTCATGGAGGCTTTCCAACGCGAAAGTCTAACGACTGACGACCCGCCTATCGTCGGCGTCAACGCGCACAGTGGCGATCCGCATTACGAGCCGACGGCAGCAACGTCCGCACCGATTCGTGAAGGCGACTTTGTGCTGCTCGATCTGTGGGCGAAGACCAACGATCCCGATGGCGTTTACTACGACATTACCTGGACGGGCGTGATCGGCAGCCCCAGCCAAAAGCAGCGCGAAGTATTCGAGATAGTGCGTGACGCTCGCAATGTGGGCATCGACAAAGTCAAACAGGCCTTTGACGCCAAGCAGAAAATTCAGGGCTGGGAAGTGGACGAAGCGGTCCGCGGCTATATCGCGGGGAAGGGCTACGGGAAGTACTTTATCCATCGCACCGGACATTCGATTGGGCGCGACATTCACGCCAATGGCGCGAACCTGGACAACCTCGAGACCAAAGATGACCGTGAGATCCTGCCTAATACCTGCTTCTCGGTCGAGCCGGGAATCTACCTGCCGGAATTCGGGGTACGCAGCGAAATTAATATGATGATCCGCAACGGGAAGGGCGAAGTGACCGGCCGCGTGCAGAACGAGTTGGTGCAGGTCTGATGGCGAATCCGCAAAATACGGCTACTGTGGCGCGGCGTCCTGCCAAAGCTGGCGCCAAGAACGACAATTCAATGGCGATCATCGCTCCGGTCGCAGGATGGCTCTTCCCCGGACTGGGACACTTCCTGCAGCGCCGCTGGATTCGCGGTTTTTTGCTGATGGCAGCGGTGCTTGTGATGTTCTTCGCCGGGCTCGGCATGCAGGGCAAGGTGTACTCTCTTAATACGGGTGACTTGCTCGACATGCTGGGATTTGTCGGCGATTTGGGCGCGGGAGCGTTCTACTTCATTGCCCGCAGCATGGACTGGGGAATCGGCAACATTCATCGCGCCGTGGCTGATTACGGCACTAAATACATTGTCGTGGCAGGATTGCTGAACGTGATTGCCGCGGTTGACGCTTACCACATCGCGATCGGCAAGAAAGCATGACCTTCGAACTCTCTCACTTCAATGCCGCCTTGCTGTTCGCACTGTGCGCGGCGACGGTCTTTGGCATCACTCAGCGGAACACTCCGCGCGACATGTTTCGCTACGGCGCGTACTGCTTCGTGCTCTTCGTGGGCGGCGTGATCGTCGCGGCCTGGGCCATGTGGTTGATCAAGCACTAGAGATCAGGGGTTAGGGGCTAGGGATTAGGGGTCAGTCGTTAGAAGTACGCGCGAGCTCTACGCCTATGGGTTCTTACCCGCAGTTTGCTTGCTAAGGTTCTGCGGTCGAAAAGAGCACGACAATGCAGGTAAAGAGTTATCAAGACTTAATCGTCTGGCAGAAGGCTATCTCGCTGGTTACGGAGATATATGGTCTTACCGAACGGTTTCCGGCACACGAATTATACGGACTCACTAGCCAATTACGACGGGCCGGTGTATCTATCCCCAGCAACATCGCCGAGGGTCATGGCCGCGCTACAAAGGGAGAATATATCCAGTTTCTGGGTCACGCGCGCGGCTCGCTGTGCGAGGTACAGACACAGGTCTTTATCGCACATAGACTGGGGTATGTTCCTCAAGAGCGGAAAGAGAATGTCATCGCCATGACCGATGAGCTAGGACGAATACTAAACGGGCTGATTGCTTCTGTCGAAGGCAAGAAGCTGAAGCCGTTAGCATCACCAATCCCTGACCCCAAGCCCCTGACCCCTAGCCCCTAGCCCCTGCCTTCCTACCCTTCCCATACAAACGCGTCGAACACGCGCAGCTCGACGAATCCCAGGCGTCTGTAGAGATCGACAGCGCGATGGTTGGCCTCGGTCACCGTCAATGACAACAGGTTAAAATTCCGGCTGCGCAGCGAGTTGTATGTACTCACGACCAGACCTTCTCCGACACCTAGTCCTCGATACTCCGGGACCAGGCAAACCTGCGTGACGTGTCCGACGTCGTCTTTCACACGCGAGCAGAGAATAAGTCCGATCAGCGCATTGCTTTGCCGATGAATGGCCACGAACGAGGAGTCGGTGTCGAAGACGCCGCAGCCCGGGAATCGCACAATGTTATTCAGGAAGCGGTTGGAGCCGGCATGGGTGCGGTACTGATCGTTAATCTCAGAATCGATATGGCCGCGGTAGGCGGCAGTGATGACGCCGGCCGCCGGCTGATAATCCTGCTCAGCCCAGCGACGGACCAGGATATCTTCGGGCACGCTCACGGGCGCAATGCGCGGAGCGCCGGCTCCTTGCAAATGCAAGGCGAGGAAAAGCCTGCGGTAGCGCTGAAAGCCCGAGGAAAGAAAGTTGGCAGCCAGATCCCCCGTTTGATGCGTCAGCAACTGCGCTTCCACGCGGAGAATACCCGGCGACGACTGCAAGGTTTCGATTACGTGCTCCACCATCTGCAGTTCGATTGCTCGCACGTCGGCGCGGCGCGGCGAGACGAAGAGATCACCCACTACACCTTTGCTGCCTTCATAGACGAAGAATGAATAGCCCACGATGCTGCCGCGCTCGACCGCGGCATAGCCGGGCAGGATCTTGGTATCCACGTAACGCAAGATCATGTCTGACGAACCGCGATAGTCCCAAGCGAGCAGGTTGCCCCAGACTTCGACTTCTTCGTCGAGGAGGGGGCGCAAGTCGGCAGACGAGAAGTGCCTGAGGTCGAGAATCTCCACGTTAACCAGTTGATGCGATCGGCGAAATACAGTAGCAGCCATAGGCGCCGCGTCCAGAGGCGCTGAGTCAGTCTAGTGCGGGTTGGCGTTCGAGGCAAACTGGCAGTACATTCTCGACGCCAAAAAGGGGCAGGGAAAAAGAGAGCCGCGCTACAATAATCCCATCGGTGAGGTTTCCATGGCAACCACAACGCGACTGGCGGTCCCGGTTAGCGAGTATCTGCGCAGCAGCTACAGTCCGGATTGCGACTACGTTGACGGCGAGCTGCAGGAGAGAAACCTGGGCGAACTGGATCATGCAGAGGTACAGAGTGCGCTGGTTCAATGGTTCCGCAATCGTGGCAAGGAATGGAACATCCGCACCATACCTGAAATACGGATACAGATCAGCCCGACGCGTTTTCGCATCGCGGACGTGTGCCTGATTTCACGCAGCGAACCGGCTGAGCAGGTATTACAACAGCCTCCCATCGCCGTCATCGAAGTGCTGTCTCCGGAAGACCGCGTCTCTCGTTACCACGAACGTTTTCAGGACTATCGCCAAATGGGTATTCGTCATATCTGGGTTGTGGACCCACAGACCCGCCATGGATACGATTGTTCCACGGAAAGCTGGATCGAAAGCACGTCGTTCGCAGTCGAGAATTCTCCTATCGCGGTGGATCTGTCGGTGATCTTCGCTGAACTAAGCTAGCACCTCCTCTTAGTTCCATAAAATGGAACCATATGCGGTAGAGCTTATGGCTTGGGTTGCGGCACGATCCGCAAATACGGTCGTGGCGCTTTCCAGCCTTGCGGGTACGTCTTCTTTGCCTCGTCGTCGGAAACCGAGCCCGCAATGATCACGTCGTCACCTTGCTTCCAATTCACCGGCGTTGCGACCTTGTGCTTCGCGGTGAGCTGCAACGAATCAATCACCCGCAAGACCTCGTCGAAGTTCCTGCCCGTGGTCATGGGATAGACGATGAGCAGCTTGATCTTCTTGTCGGGCCCAACCACAAACACGGTGCGTACGGTCTGATTGTCGGCCGCCGTCCGGCCTTCACAGCCGCCATCAACACCTGCCGCCAACATCCCGTAAAGCTTGGCGACCTTAAGATCGGTGTCGCCAATCATGGGGTAGTTCGGCGCATGTCCCTGGGTCTCCTTGATGTCGTCGGACCACCGTTTGTGGTTGTCAACCGGATCGACGCTTAGCCCGATGACCTTAACGTTGCGCTTGTCAAACTCGGGTTTTAGCTTTGCCATGTAACCAAGTTCGGTTGTGCACACCGGTGTGAAATCTTTCGGATGGGAAAACAATACAGTCCATGAGCCGCCCATCCACTCATGGAACCGAATGCGTCCTTCGGTAGTTTCGGCCTCGAAGTCAGGAGCCACATCGCCAATCTGCAGTGCCATCCCTCACCCCTGTTAATTAGTGTTTTGTTCTTTGAATTTATGCTGTCGCGGAGCGATCTTATCAGAACACCGGCGTTATGTCTCAAACTACTTGCCGCTCTTCGTCCACTCATCCACCCAATCATTAACTGTCTGGTACCACAGGCGGCTGTTCTGCGGCTTCAACACCCAGTGGCCTTCGTCGGGGAAATAGAGCATCTTCGACGGAATCTTCAGCCGCTGCACGGTGGTAAATAACTGGAAGCCCTCCGAAACGTCGAGCCGGTAATCGAGCTGGCCATGCACCACCAGGATTGGCGTCTTGAAGTTCCTAGCCGACAGATGCGGCGACCACTTGCGGTACATCTCGCGATTGGTCCAGGGTGTGCCCTTGAATTCCCACTCGTTGAACCACAGTTCCTCGGTGGTCCCGTAAGCCGACTCGGTGTTGAACATGCCGTCGTGCGACACCAGGCACTTAAAGCGCGTGGTGTGCCCCTCGATCCAGTTGATCGCATATCCGCCGTAGCTGGCGCCCAGGGCGCATTCGCGGTCTTTATCGACGTAGGGATAAGTCTTCTCGGCGTAGTCAAGACCCAGCATTAGGTCGTGGAAGGGAGCGCCACCCCAATCGCCATTGATCGCGTCGATGAACTTCTGGCCGTAGCCGGTCGAACCGTGGAAGTTGATCATGACCACAACGTAGCCGTTGGCGGCGAACAGTTCGGGATTCCAGCGATACGACCAGTCGTCGCCCCAGGCGCCCTGCGGGCCGCCGTGGATCAGGAACTTCACGGGGTATTTCTTGTTCGCGTCGAAGTTTGGCGGCTTCACCACGAGGCCCTGGACTTTTTCTTTTGCGGCACCAGCAAACCAGAAATTCTCTAGCGGCTGCATCTGGATCTGCGACAGCACGGGACCATTCAGATTCGTCACTGCTTGTGCTTTCGACAAGAGGCAATCCGGGATGCTGTACGCATTGGGAGGCACGGCCATTCTGCACTGCGGGAACAGCAACGGGGCGCTATAAATTTCATTGGGGGCGGTGAGCGACATGCGGTCGAAGAGCAGCGTCTTGCCATCGGGCGTCGGCATGGGACTGTCATTGAACCCCGCCACCAGTTCCTGCGGCCAGGGATTCCAGTCCCATCATGCGCAACACCGCCGCGCGAAGGGGCCGCAACCGCCGCGGTCACATCAATCTTCTAGATTGGCGCCTCGCCTTCGTTCTCCGCCGTGAAGTAAATAACCTTCGAATCCGGCGCCCACGCCATCGAATCGACCCAGCGATCAAAGTTTGGCGTCAGGTCGGTGATCTTGCCGGTCGCGCGTTCGTACAGCATCAGGCGGAAGCGGTCGCTCTCGTATCCGCCGCGCAACTGTGAGCGATACGCGATGTACTTGCCATCCGGCGAATAGATTGGCGTTCCGTCGCTGCCGGGATTGGTGGTGATCTTCTTCGGCACTCCGCCCGCAGTCGGTACCAGGAAAATATCGCTGTTGGTGCTGGTCGCTTGCACCTCGTCGATGTTGCTGGTGTAGGCGACCTCTTTGCCGTCAGGCGAGAACGAATACTGGTCCTGCCCGCCGAGGCTGAACGGCGGCACATCGTGAGCGCCAGGCGTCAAGTCACGAGCCACGCCGCCATCGGCCGACACGAGAAACAGATGGCTGTACTTGCCATTGAAGTAGCTGGTCCAGTGGCGAAACATCAGTTGGGTAAAGATCTTGGCCTTGACCTTCGATTTCGCCTGTTCGTCGTCTCGCTGCTTGTTGCAGGCATCGTCGCTGCAATCCGGCCAAACCGATGAGACGAACAAGATGCTCTTGCCGTCGGGCGACCACAATCCACCTGACGCCTCCGTCGAAATGCTGGTTACCTTGCGCGGCTCGCCGGTCAGGGTTCCGCTGGAGGTGTCGAAGTCTTGTACCCAGATTTGCGAAGCTCCATCGCGTGATGCCTCAAACAGAACGCGCTTGCCATCCGGCGAGAAGCGAATGCGGTCTTCGCCCGCGCCGGTAGCGAGAGTAAGTCGGCGCGCCTCGCCGCCACTGGCGGGAACGACCCACAGATGCGGCTTGCGCGTGTTTTCGTCGAGGCTTACGTCCACTGCGCTGAATGCCACCCACTTACCGTCCGGCGAGACGATGGGTTCGCCGATGCGCTTCAGCTGCATCATGTCTTCGAAGGTGAAAGGACGTTTGCGCTGTGCGAACCCAAGCAGAGAGCAGCAGAAAACAAGCATGAGAATGCGACGTAGCATGAAGCCTCCGCTGAACGACAAACGAAGCGATGAGTTATGCGAGGTAAAAACTGGTTAGTCTAAACCACGGGGACGAATAGACGAAACCTGTGCTGGAATTAAGGGTTCTACCACGACAGGATGGCTGGTCGTCTTCGGGTCAAGAATAGCCTGAAGGGGCACAGCCTTAGCTGCGTGCCGTTATCGGTCTTAACGCTGCCACTGGCGTGCGCGCTCAGTCCGAACCAGCGGTCGACGGCACGCATCGAATACAATAGTGTCAAAGGACCATCCTAATGAAGTTCCACCAATTTCCCTCGCGTTTCCTGACATTTTCTCTATTGTTGCTCACATTGTGTTTGGCGCTCCCCGGCGCTGGCCCACGATCGCGGCGAGGGCCAACTCGACCCTTCGCAGCCGACCGGCATCACGGTGGACGAGATCATCCAGCGCTTTGCCGCCAAGGAAAAGCAGTTCAAGATTGCGCGCGAGCAATATACCTATCGCCAGGACGTGATGGTGGAAACGCTCGACGGTGACACCGTGGACGGCGAGTACCGCCAGGTAGTGGACGTTTTGTTTGACGACCAGGGCCGCCGCATTGAGCAGGTCGTGTTTGCGCCGCAGTCAAGCTTGCAGCGGATTTCCATGACTCGCGAGGATTTCGACGACATCCAGCATCGCCTGCCTTTCGTGCTGACCAGCGACGAGATTCCGGAATACTCGATTCTTTACGTCGGCAAGCAAAAGGAAGACGAACTCGGAACCTACGTTTTTGACGTCGCGCCCAAGCAAATCGAGAAGAACAAGCGCTATTTCCAGGGCCGCATCTGGGTCGATGACCACGACTTCCAAATCGTGAAGACCTACGGCAAGAATGTTCCCGACATCGGCGTTGGCAAGCATCACGGGGAAGGCGAGAACCTGTTTCCCAAGTTCACCACCTGGCGGCAGCAAATCGACGGGCAATACTGGTTTCCGGTTTATACCAAGGTGGACGACGAGCTGCACTTTTCCAGCGGCGACGTTCACGTGAAGCAAGTGGTGAAGTACACCAACTACAAGCGCTTTGGCGCCAAGTCGAAGATCATCTACGAGGGCCAGGAAATCTCGAAGGACCAGCCGCAATCAGGGACGCAGCAGCCAAGTAAGACGCCCCCTCCTCCGAAGCAGTAGAGGTGATTCGCTTTTCGCCATTCGCTCTTCGCCAAAGCCGCTTAGACGGAGCAGACTTCTTAGGTAGCACCCAAGTTTGCTGTACTCGTTGGGAAACTTCAGAGTTGCATGAGAAGCCTTGCCACCGCTACGGAATCAAGTTTCGTAGTGTTAGCGGTGATAAGCATCTCGGCGAAGAGCGAGGAGCGAATTGCGAAAGCGAACAGCGAAAGGCCGAACCGCGAAAGGCGGATTTTTCACGCCGCTGGAGCCATGGAGCGCTCGGCCGCCTGCTGGATAAAGCGTTTCATCACGTTGGCCCACATCACTTTCTTGCGCACGGCAGTCTCTTTTACGGCTCGTCCTTGGGCGAACATCTGGAGAAGCGCTCTCATCTTCAATACCGTCAGCAACGGCTGCTCCTGTTCGCTGACGCCGTAGCCTTGCATGAACGCCTCCTGCACCGGCATGGTTATGCTGCGGTCGCAGAACGGATATTTCTCCAGCGCCTCAACCGCCGCCAAAAAAATTGCTACGTCACCCAGCGAATTACCCTGCCGTTGCAAGTTGGCAAATTCGCAGAAGCCAATCCCGCTTTCCGACACCAACACGTTTAGCGGCACAAATTCATTTAACAGTGCGGATGAGCGCAGCGGTTTCTTATGCCGGCTGAGCGCGGTGCTGGCATTGTTCAGGATGGCTTGGGTTGATTCCGTCGGCAGCCCGTCTTTTCGCGCTCGGGTGCAGAGCTTTTCCATGTCCGCCAGGATTCCGCTACTATCCAATGTGATTGGTGCCGCCGATGTCGCCTTCTGAAATTGTTGCAACCAGTCGCCGGCTTGGCTTGCGGCCATTTTCAAAAGTTCGCGATTACCGGAGTCGGGCAGCAGGGCGGCTTTCATGATGATGCTTTGCAATGGCAGGCCATTCACCTTGGTACTGACCACGGCGCCCAATGCCGTGAAGTCGCCTACCGGGCGTGGCACTCCCCTGAGCCTTTGTTTAGCGAAAGCTTCATGCGCAAACCGCAAATTCTGAGCTTCGTTGCTGGCTAGTGCTTGCGGTCCTCCTGATGCCGACTTTCCGGTGCGCCAAATCTTGACGCTAACGCGTTCACTGCCGCCTTCGAAGTCCAAAACAATTTCGTAGGTGCAGTAATCGACCTTAGGCGTGTGTCCCACGACACGAACGTCTTTCAATTGGAAATGTTCGGGAAAATGCTGGAAACCGGAATCCCGTAAGCCGTCTACGATTCGGTCCAGAACGCTATCTGACATTAACTCTCCCCGCCTGGAATGACCTGTCTTCATGTGAGATGCGTACAGCGCAAGAAACGGCGACTGGCCTCCCGCCGCCGCTCTACACGAGTGCAGTTTAGGTGCCATCGCGGCAAATACGGTGTGTTTGTAACTGCTTGATTTCTTTAGAGCTAAATCTCCCTCGCCCTGAAGCGAAAGAGTAGCTGCGTGGGGACGTTGAGAACTTTGGTGCCCATCCTTGGCAACAGCCGCAACTAAGAAAATCTTGGAGGGAACCCTTGCAGCAAGAGTCTCGAGAAACAGCGCGATTTTGTCTCTTGGTCCTAACTGCTAAGTACCAGCTAACCACTAACCCACTAACCACTAACCACTAACCACTAACCACTAACCACTAACCACTAACCACTAACCACTAACCACTAACCCCTGATCCCTAGCTCCTGCCGACTACTTCTTGAATGCCACATTCACCAGTAATTTCTCGCCTTCCACATCGACAACATTGCAGAAGGTGCGATCGCCACGGCGAGTGAAGTCGAGCCCCACGCGGCTGCTGCCGATCCGCAGGTTGCGAATGTGCAGGTGGTCCAGCCAGTCTGGTAGTCGCGGATTAATGATGTTCAGCTCTCTGCGTGGCGCGCTCGGCCGAATTCCCAGCACCGACGTCAATATCAGAAACATCGCGCCCGAGGCCCACGCCTGCGGCGAACACGATACCGGATAGTGCACCGGCTCATCGTATTCGCGGCGCTGCACCCCGCAGAACAGTTCGGGAAGGCGATAATCGCGGAATTCCAGCGCCGTCTGATAAAGCGATGTCAGGATGCTCAGGGCGCCGTCGCGCAATTCGTTCACTGCCATGCCATGCGCGATGATTGAGTTATCGTGCGGCCACACCGATCCGCGATGGTAGCTGAGCGGATTGAACACCCGCTCTTCCTGCGACATGGTCCGCCATCCCCAACCGCTGAACATGTCATCGCGCATCAGGCGGTTGGCCACGGTACGCGCGCGTTCCTTGCCGATGATCCGTCCAAACAGCAAATGTCCAGGATTCGAGGAAATCACCTCCAGCGGCTTTTTGTCGGCGTCGAGCGCCATGGCATAGAACCCGCGGCTCGGGACCCAGAACGACCGGTCGAAGCGCCGCGCCAGTTCCAAGGCTTCGCGTTTCAGTCTGTCGGCGGTCTTGACGTCTCCAAAACTGCGCAGCAGCGACGACATGCGATACTTCGCGTCATAGACGTAACCTTGCACCTCGCACAGCGCGATAGGTGGCTTGGCAATGGTTCCATCGCGATGCATATTCGCATCCCAGGAGTCCTTCCAGCCCTGATTGACCAGACCCTTAGGCGAGCGCCGGAGATATTCGACGAAGCCATCGCCATCCAGATCCCCGTACTTGTCAATCCACTCCAGCGCGGCGTAAGCGTGGGGCAGCAACCCCTCCACCAATTGCTCGTCGCCGGTCCAATTGAAAGTCTCGCTCAGCAGCACAAGAAACAGGGGCGTGGCGTCCACGGAGCCGTAGTACGGCCCGAAGGGCATTTCACCGTGGCGGGTCATCTCGCCGGCGCGATACTCGTGCAGAATCTTGCCTGGCTCCTCGTCGCGCCAGTCGTTGTATTCCTTGCCCTGGTAGCGGGCCAGCACGCGCAGCGTCTCCACCGCCAGCTGTGAATTCAGCGACAGCGACTGATAGGCCGCGATGATGGAGTCTCTCCCGAAGATCGTCGCGAACCACGGAATGCCGGCGGCAATGATGTGCTGGTCGCCCTCCGGAATTTGCAGCGCATGAAAATCGCCGATGCCGGTCTTGAGCATTTCATCGAACACTTCGTTTTCGCTGCGGAAATTGGTGGAACTGGACTCCCAGCGCGCAAAGTTGGCGCGGCGCTGGCGGAGCTGATAATCGAAATCGTAGTTCTGGGCGCGGGATTGGCGGCCTTCCACTAAGGGTGTCACCGATATCTCAAGCTGCACCCGCTTCAGTGGCTCCAGCCGCAGCTCCCAGCGGACCACCCGCTCCTGAATCTGCGTCGGCTTGGGCGCCAGCTTGACCAGCGTCTGGCGCATCACATTGTCCAGGCCGCGATAGTAGAACGCGATGCTGTTTTCGCCGACGACTGGCTGGTAGTACTGGCCGTGCTCCTGCCGCGCCACACCGCGCACCTGAAACACATCCACGAAGTCGGCGTCGAACAGCATCTCGACGGTGAAATCCACCGCGATCAGGTTGAAATTTTCAAAGGTCATTCGGTCGAAGAGGATCTCGGCCGCCAGCACTTGCTCGCGCCGCACGTGCACCGTGTTCTGAGGAAGGTCAAAGGAATCGCGCAGGGTGATGTTTCCCGTGGTCAGCTCGATTTGCGCGGAAAATGTTTTCTCCGTGCTGGAGGACAGCACCATCGCGCGATGACCGCCGATGCGCAGCTCCAGATGACTGAGGAAGCGCGTGTCGTCGTGAAAAAATCCAACGTCCGGCGAACCCGCGGGATGAATGTCTCCCGCCACGTTGGTAGCGCTGAAAGTCTTGCCGTCGATGAGAGTGAGATTGTCGACCTTCCGTGGCTCCATCGCCGGAAACGCAAAACGCGGCTCCAGTGTGGGGAGACGGAATCTCAATCAACTGCTCGTCGGGAAGTGTGAGATACGTACTCATGACAACGAAATTTGTAAACGTCAGGCCACCATCGGGACCGTGGTCGTAGCTTTGCCCACAGGTGTATCCTCGGCGGCCATCTCGTCATACAGGGCCATGTAGTCGGCCACCATGCGCTCCACGGAGAAATACTGCTGGCAATATTGTCGCACCGTGGCCGGCTTGAAGGTCGCGCGCAGGTTGCGGCTCCGTTGCGCCATCTCCTCCGGCGTCTGGCAAACGAAGCCCGAAATTCCGTTGCGTACCACTTCTTCCACCGAACCGCCCGGCAAGGCCAGCACCGGAGTGCCGCACGCCATGGCTTCGATCATCACCAGCCCGAACGGCTCGTCCCATTGAATCGGGAATAGCATCGCCAGGGAATTGCCCAACAACTCGTTCTTCGCCGCCAGATCAACTTCGCCAACGTACTCAATAAATCTTGCCGTCAATGTGCGGCTTAATCATGGTATCGAAATAATCCTGAAAGATGGGCTGTACCTCGCCCGCAATCTTCAGCGGGATGCCGCTTTTCTTCGCCACGTCAATTGCAATATGCGTGCCTTTGATGGGCGCGATCCGTCCCAGGAAGCTGAGGTAGTCCTGCTTCTTCGGGTGCAAGCGGTACAGGCTCAAATCGATGCCGTGGTGGATACTGCGCATGCGTGGCATGCTTTCGCGCTGTTTTGAAAATCGCTGATGGTGACGTATTCAACCTCGGGAAAAAAATTGTAGATCTTGCTGAGGCCCTCTTCGTGTATATGGTGAATCGTGTACACGAACTTACTCTTCACAAACCGCGTGAACATGAGCGCCGGCACGTTATGCACGTGAATGACGTCGCAATCGCCAGCCGCATCATGGACCGCCCAGGAGGCATGATTGAAGTCCTTCAGATTGTCGTAAACTTCCCCGCAGACCGGCCACTGCGGATCTTTGTACAGCCAGCGCGTCTCCACTCCGACCGTGGATTCGCCGTTGGTGTAAACCACCACATCGATGCCGGAATTCTTCAGTCCTTCCGCCAACTGCGCGATGAAAAGTTCGGTCCCACCATATTTTTTGGGGGAACGGGAAGGAACGGTGGGGCAACCAGAGCAACTCTCATGTAAAAGTCCCTTTTATATCTCGTTTTCAGAAAGAACTGGGTGGAGATTTACTTACGTGTTAAAAACCTGTGAGAGCTAACTCATTTTCTAAACTTAAGATGCAGAAAATGACAATGGGGGTGTGCCGCACCAGATTGGAATTGTTGAGGTTGGGGGAACTCCCCGCATTTGGAGCGTTTCGCATATGAGAAAACATCTTGACTTCGCACCGCGCAATGACGCCGCAAAGTTGAACCCCGCAGAGGGCCAACCACATTAGCCTAGGGCTCAAGAGTCTATGTCTGAACCAACGTCGCTGATCTCCGAAAATTTCGCACTGCGAATCTGATAAATCGGCACATGAAACGACGTCGAAAGCAACGGTTCACGTCTAGCCCGACGAAGCAAGCCACGGTGCGTGTACGGATACGTCCAGACGAGCACTGAGGTTTACAGAGAATCCGAGAACCCCCAAGCTTCGAGGCAGCGCTAGGCAAGGATTCGTTAGTCAGGACGAAACCATCGGGCTTGATCATCGCCCCCGTAAGGGGTGATGTTCGAATGCCCGCTCCAGACCACCCGCAGAGCACCGCGATAACCGAATAGGTTGGTCCCGATCAACCGGTCAAATTGCTGCTCTGGGCGACGGAGCTCCCGAGCGAGACTGTCGCTTTGCTTACGTGCTGTCCCTTTTCATTTGTATCGCATTGCAGTCGTCATCCCCTTGCTTTGTCATCCCTCCGCATTTGTAATCCCTTTGGATTTGTCGTTGCCTTAGATTGTCATCCCCATCAAGGACTTCAGTCCGAGGGGGGAGGGGACCTGCTGTCTCTTTCCTGAAGCGCTGCCCCGACCGACGTGCATTTTTTACCTGTCAATAGCTAAGAACACAACAACTCCTTCCAACCAACTGATAACGTTATAGATATAAACCTAAGAATCTGCGTCCGCTGCCCCATTAATTGTGCTATACTGTATTTAGGATTGAGAATTGAAGAAGCCCAGTTAACCGCTGGGCTTTCCTGTTTTGGGCGATGACGCCCTGCCTTTCTGTCCGATTGCGAACATTGACGTTTCGCTGCCGGACATCCCTCCTACCTCCTAATCCCTAACTCATTGAGAACTCGGCTCCAAGCATGGCCAGCGCCTTGCACTCTCATCGCTGGAGTAATCCGAGGGACCGCCCCTGGAGGCCCAGAAGAAAAGCAATCACGGATTTCGGGGATCTTCACGGATGGTTCTGGAAGAACGGACCGTCCTGGAGGGAAAAGAGAAATTCAGAATCCGATCAGTGCTCATCGTGAAACTTCGTGGTCAAAACAGGCCAGTCGCAACGAATGCCAAGGCCATTGCTAAGTGCTAACTGCTAAATGCTAAAAGCTAAATGCTAAAGGCTAATTGCTAAGAGCTAAATCATGCGAACGCTTTCTCAGGATATTCGGTATGCACTCCGCCAGATGTGGAAATCGCCCGGTTTCACCACGATTGCTGTGCTGACCCTGGCCCTCGGCATCGGGGCGAATACCGCGATCTTCAGCGTCGTGAATGCAGTTTTACTGCGGGCTTTACCATATCCGGACGCCGATCGGCTGCTGCTGCTGTGGAGCTCGGTTCCCTCGCAAGGTCTGCCGATGTTCGGCTCCGCGCCTCCCGACTATCGCGCGTGGCGGAGCGACAATCATTCCTTCCAAGACATGGGCGCCTTCTCTAACGGCGGCATCAGCATGTCGTTGGAAGGTCATACTCCCGAGATGCTGACATCGGCATCGATCACGGCCAGCCTGTTCCCCACGCTGGGGGTGCAGCCGCTCCTTGGTCGCTTCTTCACCGAGCGAGACGAGCAATGGGGCGAGCATCGAGTCGCCATTCTCAGCTACGGCTTATGGGAGCGCAGCTTCGGCAGTGACCCTAATGTTGTCGGGCGGCAGGTGCATCTGGGAGGCGAGCTCTACACCGTCACAGGCGTCATGCCCAAAGATTTTCGCTTCTTCAAGCGGCCGGTCGTGATCTGGACGCCCCTGGCCTTCGCGCCCAACGACAACATGAACACGCGGAACAATCACTTCGTCTGGGTCGTCGGACGGCTGAAGCCCGGAGTGACTCCGCAGCAAGCCGATTCTGATTTGAACGTCATTGCGGCGCGCGTCGCTAAACAATTTCCCGAGAATACGGGGTTGGGGGTGCGCACGCAGGGCATCCGCGACAATCTGGTGGGCAATGTGCGGCCGGCGCTATTCGCGATATTTGGAGCAGTGCTGTTCGTTCTGCTCGTCGCGTGCGTCAATCTCGCCAACCTTTTGCTCACTCGCGCCGCTGGCCGCCAGAAAGAGTTTGCCGTCCGGCGCGCGATGGGTGCGAGCCGCGCCCGGCTGATTCGACAGTTCGTCACGGAGAGCATCTTGATTGCGATTCTTGGGGGCGTCGCAGGCGTATTCCTCGGCTCGGCGCTTCTCACGATGGTCACGTCGGTCCTGCCGGCAACTTTCCCCACCGTGCGCACCGTTAGCATGGATCCCTATGTGCTGAGCTTCACTGCCGCGCTGGCGCTGGGGTCAGTGCTGTTGTTTGGTGTCGTTCCTGCCGTCGAGGCGTCCCGTGCCGACCCGCGGCAGGCATTGCATGAGAGCAGCCGCAGCGCGACCCAAGGTCGCCGGTCCCGCCGGTTTCGCAACGTTCTCATCATCGCCGAGATGGCGCTGGCGACCTCCTTGCTTGCCGGAGCCGGGCTGCTGATCAAGAGCTTTTCGCATTTGCAGCGCCAGGATTTTGGCTTCGAGCCGCAACGCCTGCTCACCTTTGGGCTGCCGCTGGATGATGCGAGATATCCCAAGCCAGACAAGGCCCTCCTGTTTCTCCAGCAGGTTATCGGGCGGGTTCAGCAGCTCCCAGGTGTGCGCGCCGTGGGCATAGTGAACACGCTGCCTCTGGGCAATGGCATGGGCTGGGGCAAGATGGTCAGTGGAGAAGGTTTCCCACCTATGCACAGCATGGCGGATGTGCCGAATGTGCAGTTCAATTTGATCAGTCCCGACTACTTTAAGGCGATGGGCGGTCGGCTGCAGGCGGGTCGCGCTTTCGCCGATTCCGACACGGCGAAGAGCCAGCCGGTCGCTATCGTGAATGAAGCTTTTGTGCGACGCTTCTATCCCAATCAGACGGCGATTGGAAAAACCATTCGGCTGCTGCCGCCGCCGGAGTTGATTCCCCAACTGCCTCCCACCCAGGAGCCGCTGGCTCCCTACCGCAGTGTGGTGGGCATGGTAGCCGACCTCAAGAACAGCGATGCGAACCAGCCCGCCGATCCGGAAGTCTTTGTGCCGGTCACGCAGTTCGAGGGCGAGGGCTGGGGCAGCGTAATGTTCGCGGTGCGTACTGATCAGGACCCGGCGATCCTCGCTTCCGCAATACGCAACGCGGTGGCTTCGCTGGACCCGCAACAACCGGTTGCCTCGATCAGTCCGATGACGGATTTGCTCGAAGCTTCAGTGGCGCAGTCGCGCTTCAACGCCATGCTGCTGGGAGCCTTTGCCGCAATGGCGTTGTTGCTGGCGGCGATTGGAATTTACGGCGTGATTTCCTATGGCGTCTCAATTCGCACGCAAGAGATTGGCGTGCGCATGGCACTGGGAGCCGATCGCCGGTCGGTGCTATCCATGATACTGAAGGAATCCCTGACACTGGTGGCGTCTGGACTTTTCGCAGGATTGCTGCTGGCGCTGGCCTTGACGCGGCTGATTGCCAGACTTCTGTTCGGCGTACGTTCCGCTGATCCCATGGTGTACGTGGCCATCAGTCTGGTGTTGTTTAGCGCAGCTCTATTGGCAACGTTGCTGCCCGCGCGCCGCGCGTCAGCTCTCGAACCCATGCAAGCGCTGCGAACGGAGTGAAGAAGAAGCAACTAGCAATTAGCAACTAGCAATCAGCGATGAGGAACTGCAACTAGGACAACTAAGGCCCAACATCATGTCCACGTTTCTACACGACTTTCGTTACGCCTTGCGCCAACTGCGCAAGTCGCCGGGCTTCACCGCGATCGCTCTGTTGACTTTGGCGCTCGGCATCGGTGCGAACACGGCAATCTTTAGTGTGGTCAATGCGGCATTGTTGCGGTCGCTTCCTTACCATGAGCCCGATCGCCTCGTATATCTGGATGAGACCCGCACCGCCGGCACCTTCTCCAAGATGGAGTTTTCCTATCCCGATTACCTGGATTTTCGTGCGCGCAATCAATCGTTCTCCGATGTGGGCGGCTACGCTGCTGACATCCCAGTGACGTATTCGGGAAGGGAAGGAGGGGAAAAGCTCCTCACCGCCGTTGCCAGCGCAAATTTTTTCGATGTGCTTGGGGTTCGGCCTCTATTCGGCCGTACCTTCCTGCCAAACGCAGATGCTGCCGGTGGGGAGAAGGCAGTCCTGCTCAGCTATGCGGCATGGGAAAAGCGTTTCGGCGGTGACCCGACGGTGCTGGGGAAGACGGTTACGTTGAATGGAACGCTGTATTCCGTTGTCGGGGTGCTGCCGCAGAGCTTCCAATTTGCGCCGAGCAAAGCTACCGAGTTCTGGATGCCGCTTGAGGTATCGGGTTTTCGCTTGCGTCGCAATGGGCACTGGATCCTCGGAGTAGGCAGGCTGAAGCCGGGAGTCACGTTGCAGCAGGCCCAGGCTGAGGCTTCCACCCTGGCGCGCCAACTCGAGGCGCAATATCGCGACAGCAATCCAGGCGTAGGCATCTCGCTCATGCGGCTAAGAGAACAACTGCTGGGGAATGTGCGGCCGATCCTGCTGGTGCTGATGGCTGCCGTGGCTGTCGTGCTGCTGATCACCTGCTCAAACCTGGCAGGATTGCAACTGGCACGCTCGGTGGCACGGCAGAAGGCCATCGCGGTGCGGACCGCGCTGGGCGCTTCGCGGCAACAGATCATTCGGCTGCTGCTAACCGAGAGCATGCTGGTCGCGATTGTCGGAGGCGCGGCTGGAGTCCTGCTCGCCTATTCGATTCTCCCCTTGCTGTTTGCAAGTCTGCCCAAAGCTCAGCTTGCCATCATGCCATTTCTGTATGACTTGCCGATCGACAAACCTGTTCTTTGCTTCAGCGCCGTGGTTTCGTGCTTGGCGGGTCTGATGTTTGGAATCGTTCCTGCCCTTCAGGGTTCGGGCTCGGATGTGCGCGAGGCCCTGCAAGATGCAGGCCGCACCACGGCGGGATCGCTGCGGCATCGGCTGCGTAACAGTCTGGTGGTTTCGCAAGTCGCCCTGGCGATCGTTCTGCTTGTGTCTGCGGGTCTGCTGATGAAGAGCCTGGTAAAGCTGCTGAGTATCGATCCCGGTTTCCGCGTGGAACATCTGCTGACCTTTGGTACCTCGTTGCCACCTCAGCACTATCCCGATGGCAAGAGCCAGATTACATTCGAACGCAACCTGCGGCTGCGTCTGCAGCAGTTACCTGCAGTGAAGTCTGCGGCTACGGTTAGTGTGTTGCCCATTTCTAATGGCGGCGGTACATCGCGGTTTGTGATTGCGGGGCACGCGCGTGCTGTCCCCACGGAACAGTACGAGGCCAACACCCGCGAGATCAGCCCCAACTATTTCGCGACAATGGGCATTCCGCTGCTTGCCGGACGGGTCTTCTCTGAGCACGATGATGCCAATGCGCCCCAGGTCGTCATCGTCAACCGCACGCTGGCCAACATGGTTTTTCCAGGAAAGGACCCTATCGGCCAGAGAATCGATTTCACCTACACCAAGGACCCTCTGATCTACCAGGTGGTCGGAGTCGTTGGCGACGAGAATGTCGGACAACTCGACCGCAAGCCGACACCGGTTATCTACGACGCCTACGCCCAGGGTCCTAACCCTTACATGGGTGTGATCATAAGAACGGAAAACGATCCGCCCGCCGTGGCCGGCAACGTTCGTGCGGCGTTACACGACTTTGATCCTGGGCTGCCGATTAATGATATGGCAAGCATGGACCAGGTCATTTCCGAGTCGCCTTCAGTGGCTATTCGCAAGTATCCCGCATATCTGATCGGCGCCTTTGCTTCATTGGCGCTGGTGTTGGCGATGATGGGGATTTACGGGCTACTTGCCTACGTGGTTGCACAGCGGACCCGGGAACTGGGCATCCGGCTTGCCCTGGGCGCAACCCGCAATCATCTGCTCGGCTTGGTGATTAGAAGCGGCGTGAAGCTCGCTCTATTGGGGACGGTGATCGGTGCTGTCTGCTCTCTGCTTGCCGGGCATATGCTGGCAACCCTGCTCTTCCAGGTGCGGGCGACCGACGTTGTGATCTTGCTGAGCGTTGCGAGTCTGTTGCTGCTTGTGGCCCTGCTGGCGAGTTATCTGCCCGCGCGCCGCGCCGCGACGCTCGATCCCATGCAGGCGCTGCGGACGGAGTGAAGAAGAAGCTACTAGCTGTTAGCTCTCAGCTTTTAGCTTCCTCGTTACCGGGATTACGATCGACTCGTTCGGACCACGGATCTTCAGGATCAAGCTAGGTGGCTGCTAGCTAAAAGCTAACGGCTAACCGCCAAAGGCTACACATTATGCACACGATCTTACATGAATTTCGTTACGCGTTACGTCAACTGCGCAAGGCGCCCGGCTTCGCCGTGGTCTCGGTGTTGACGCTGGCGCTCGGCATTGGCGCAAATATCGCCGTCTTCTCCGTCACCAACGCAGTGCTGCTGAATCCCAGCGGCATTCCTCACGCTGACGGACTGGTCGCATTGCGCGCCCGCTACGGCGCCATGCCCGATCTCAGCAACATCAGCGAATCCGCGCCGGACTTCGGCGATGCGGTCGGCGGCAAGAACATCTTCTCCTCGGGCGCGGTCATGCAGCCCGGCAGCTTCAACTACGCTCGCGAAAGCGGTAACCCCGAATTGCTGAACGGCGCCATGGTTTCCTCCGGCTGGTTCGACACCTTCGATGTCCGTGCAAAATTGGGCCGCGTGTTCACCCCGGAAGAAGACCAGCCCGGCGCCGGGAACGAAGCTGTGCTGTCGTATCGCGCCTGGAAGAAGCGCTTCGGTTCCGATCCCAACATCGTTGGCCAGACGCTGATGCTCAACAATCAGGCGTACCGCGTGGTCGGCGTGATGGGGCCGTCGTTCAATTGGCCAAACCAGGCAGAGCTTTGGGTGCCGATTGCATTTCCGCCGTCGCGCTATCACGATCCGAACTATCGCTACAACGAAAACCTGTTTGCTGTGGCGCGCTTGCAGCCTGGCATAACAGTGCAGCAGGCGAATGCCTATCTGGACCGCAAGGCGCAAGAAAATATCGCATCGGAAGGCAGCAACAGTTATGGCCGCGCTAGTGGTTGGGGTATGTTCTCCATGCCCTTGACCGAGTTCATCGGTGGCAGTTTGCGCAAGCCGCTTACCATGTTGCTGATCGCCGTCGGCATGGTGTTGCTCATCGCGTGCGCCAATATCGCCGGGTTGCAGATGGCGCGCGCTTCGGCCCGCGAACGCGATTTGGCCATTCGCGTCGCCTTGGGCGCGCAACGTGTCCGCTTGCTACGCCAGGCGCTGGTAGAGAGCATCGTACTGACCGTCGCCGGAGTTGTGCTTGGATTCGTGGTAGCCCTGGCGACTGCTCCACTGTTGCTACGTTCTTTGCCCGACATGCTGGGCACGCAGATTCAGCCTTCCTTCCGCGGCCCCGTCCTCCTGTTTGTGACCGGCATTGCCGTGCTCTGCTCGCTGCTCTGCGGACTGGTTCCGGCGTGGCAACGCACACAGCCGGGATGGTTCAACGCGCTGCAGGAGGGTGGTCGCTCGGGTACCGGCAGCCTGGTGCGCCAGCGCGCACGCTCATCGCTGGTGGTGGCGCAGATCGCCCTCTCGCTGTTGTTACTTACCGCCGCCGGCCTGCTGCTGAGCAGCCTCAAGGCGCTGGAGCAAGTTGAGACCGGATTCCAGCCAAGTGGTTTACTCACCGCGCGCTTCTCGTTACCGCAATCCATTTACGGCGTGACCCTGCCAGTGAGCAGCGCTTCGGCGGTGAAGGACGAAGCCGCCAAGGAAGCTGCTGCCAAGGACGCGGCGGCCGCGCAAGCCGCCAGTGATGCGAAGGTCGCCGCCTTCCTCAGCGCGCTGCAAGATCGCCTGTCCAGCATTCCCGGAGTCAAAAGTGCCGCCCTCGCCGACTCTGTGCCCTTTGACAATCAGGGCGGCTCGTCCAGCTTTTATATCCAGGGCCGTCCCCCGGGGCCGAATGATCCGGGACCGCACGGCAACGCTCGCGCGGTTACGCCGCAATATTTCTCTACCCTGCGTGTGCCGCTCCTGATGGGAAGAGAGTTCGCTCCGCAAGATCGCCAGGGAACGGAACTGGTCGCCGTCGTCGATTCCGTCCTGGCCCGGCAATACTGGCAGGGAAAGAGTCCCATCGGCGAGCACATTGGATTTAACGATCGCGTGAAGGGCCCGTGGTACACCATTGTCGGCGTGGTGGCTCACGCAAGTTCTTCCTCGCTGGAGTCGGACACCAACGAGGGCTTCTATTACCTCGCTGCCGCACAAGCGCCGCAATTGTCCACCGCGATCGTGGTGCGCAGCTCGCGTTCGCCTGCTGACTTGAAAGGCGACTTGGCCGCGGCGGTCCGGTCGGTGGATTCCAGCGTTCCCATTTACGACGTGAAGACCATGGAAGAACGGGTGAACGAATCGCTGATCGGACGCCGCTTCGTGGTGCTGTTGCTGACGACCTTTGCCGGACTGGCGCTCTTGCTGGCGGCGCTTGGCCTATACGGTGTTATCAGTTACTCGGTGCGGATGCGCACCCGCGAACTCGGTGTGCGCATGGCGCTGGGCGCACAGCGTGGCGCCGTGATGCAGTTGGTCTTGCTGCAGGGCATGCGACTGGCCGTGGTCGGAGTAATTTTTGGCATCGTGGCAGCCCTCGGCTTCAGCCGCATTTTTTCCAGCCTGCTGTTCAAGGTCGGGATGTTGAATCCCCTGCCTTGGATCGCAGCTATGGCAATTCTGGTGGCGACGGTGCTGCTGGCAAGCTATCTGCCGGCGCGCCGTGCGGCTTCCATTGAACCCATGAAAGCGCTCCGCACGGAGTAGAGGTGCGCCCTTGCGTGAAAATGAAGCTTAGCTCGAGTGAAGAAGGAGTCATGACGATACACATCGCGCGATCCAAGTTCATCTCTATCGCCAAGATCATGGCATTGCTGGCCGTGACAACCTCTGTGCTCAGCGGTCAGGATTCGTCCAAAACTGGGCCGTTACCCACCGTCCAACAGGTGATGGACCGCTACGTCAGCGCCTTGGGCGGCCGCGACGCTATTTTCAAACATAAGTCGATGACCGTTCGGGGAACGTTCGAGATATCTGACAAGGGACCTGCCCTGGATCGAATTGCCTACTACAAGGGCGGCAAGATGCTCTACCAGGTCACGTTGCCGAATGGAAGCCATTACCAGGAAGGATTCAACGGCACGGTCGCATGGCAGATCAGCCCCAGCAGCGGACCCGCAATCTCAGACGGCGACGTGGTGAAGTCGAAGGAACGAGATGCGGACATGTACTATCCCGCCCGCGTCATGGACTACTTCAGTTCCATGGAAGTTGTGGACGTTAGCGATTTCGAAGGCCACACTTGTTATCACTTGAAGGGAACCAACAAGTGGGGCAAGGTGAATGAGCATTTCTATGACACCACAACTGGTCTTCTGGTGGGATATCGCTTCAATTCGAGCTGGCGAGGCGGATCGGGTGACGAGCGCGAAGTGTTCTCCGACTACAAAGATTTTGGTGGCTGGCTGATGCCCACGCGGGCGACCCACAAGAGTTCCGATCCTACGCAGACGGAAACCGTAACGTCGGTGAGCTTTGACGATGTCGACGATTCCGTGTTCGCGCTGCCCGACGCGGTCAAAGCGTTGCTGGCGAAGAAGGGCAGCGGCTAGACAGAACGAGGCTCGAATAGGGCAGAAGTGGTATTGCCAAACCGAAAGGCTCTCCGTGGACTCCGCATCGGGAACTGATTGCTAGTTGCTAATTGCTAATTGCTACGTACCAATCGCTGAGTGCCCAATGCTAAAGGCGTAAATATCATGCAAACATTTCAAGACTTCCGCTTCGCTCTGCGCCAACTGCGCAAGTCGCCCGTCTTCACCCTCGTCGCCGTCGTCACCCTGGCGCTGGGCATCGGCGCCAACACCGCCATCTTCACCCTGCTTGACCAGGCGGTATTACGTTCGCTGCCGGTCAGCCATCCCGAGCAACTGGTGCGTCTGCACTACACCGGGGACGCGCCCGGTCACTACAACTCCTACGGCGGCGACGACAACGATTACTTTTCCTATCCCATGTACCGCGACCTCCACGACAAGAACGAGGTTTTCGCAGGTCTCATCGCCAACGATCAGCAAAACGTTGCCGTCGAGTGGAACAACAAGCCCGGCATGGTGAATTGCGAACTGGTCTCGGGCAATTATTTTTCCGTGCTGGGATTACAGTCGGCCATGGGACGTCTTCTGCTGCCCGCGGACGAATCGCCCAGTGCCGCTCCCGTGGTGGTGTTGAGCTTCAACTACTGGGTCCGCGAATTCGGCGCCAACCCACGTGTCCTTAATCAGACGCTGCACATCAACGCGCATCCGTTTACCATCGTTGGCGTCGCTCCTCCGCAATTTCACAGCATCGTGGCGGGCTCGCCGCAAGACGTGTTCGTTCCCCTGTCCACCAAGAACGTCATTACGCCCCGCTGGCAAGATTTGGATGACCGCAATTCCTACTGGATGACCGTGGTCGGCCGACTCAAACCCGGGGTAACTCGCGAGCGCGCCGAAATGTCGGCGGGCCTTCTCTGGCATAGCTTGCGCGAAGAAGAGTTCAAGACCCTTGCCCACCAGGCACGCTGGCGCAAGCGTTTCCTCGACGACGCCAGGCTACAGCTGCTCGACAGCGCTCGCGGTTTTTCTCCTTTTCGCGATCAGGTCGGCACGCCGCTGATGGTCCTGATGGGCATGGTCGGGTTGCTGGTAATCATGGCTTGCGTAAACGTCTCCAGCCTGCTGCTGGTGCGCGCGGCTGGGCGCGCGCGCGAGATCTCTGTGCGCTACGCCATGGGCGCTGGCCGCTGGCAAATCGTTCGCCAGTTGCTGACGGAAGGGATGATTCTTGGTCTGCTCGGCGGCCTCTTGGGAGTTGGGTTGGCGCCCGTCATTACTCGCACCCTGCTACGACGCATCGTCGGCAGCACGGCCACGGATCTACCTTTCACCACCCGCCCCGATCTTCGCATTCTGCTGTTTGCATTTGCACTGTCCTTCCTGGTTTCGTTAGCTTTCAGCTTGGCTCCCGCGTTGCGCTTTCTGCGTCCAGACCTGGTGAATTCCTTGAAGCAGCAAAGCACCACCGGCTCCGGTGGTGACCTGCGTTTCCGCCGGCTTTCGGTTGCGGTGCAAATCGGTCTCAGCTTAATGCTGTTGGTCGGGGCGGGACTCTTCGTTCGCACCCTTCGCAATCTGCGTTCCGTGGACATTGGTTTTACCGCCGAGCATTTGGTGAGCTTTGGCATCAATCCTCGACTGGCGGATTATCAGCCCGACCAGACCTTCGATCTCTACAAGCGGGTCGAACAAACTCTGGCAGCCTTGCCCGGAACGCGCACCGTCGGAGCTACCGATGATCCTGACCTTCAGGGATCGTCGCAAACAGGTGGGGTTACTATCGCCGGCTATGTTTACAAGGAGGACGATAACCGGCAGGTGGAAGAGCCGGCAGTCACCACCGGTTATTTTTCGGCGCTGCAAATTCCTCTTTTGGCAGGCCGTACCTTCACGGATGAGGATGTCGCGGGTAAGCCCAACGTGGCAGTGGTGAATGCCGCGTTTGCACGCCGCTATTTCGGAGATCCGCGCAACGCTATCGGACACATGGTCACATTCGGCGGCTCCGACTCCAAAATGGATACTGAGATCGTCGGCGTGGTGGGAGATACCAAGCACACTCTGCGCGATCAAACGCTGCCCACCGCCTACCGGCCACGGTTTCAGCTCCCGGAGCCGAACTCCCTTTACTTCTATGTGCGCACCTGGCAGCCGCCTCAGCTTGCGATGGGGAACATCCGCACCGCCATGCAGCAACTGGATTCGCGGCTGGCGCTAACCTATCTGCGTACCGTGGATGATCAGATTACCGACAACCTCTCCACTGAAACTTTGATTGCGCTGCTCTCGGCGAGTTTTGCAGCGCTGGCCGTGCTGCTGGCTGCCATCGGACTCTACGGTGTACTGGCGTACTCCACTGCGCAACGTACGCGCGAAATCGGTATTCGCATGGCCTTGGGCGCCCAGCGCGCCACTGTCATGCGACTTGTGATAACCGACGTTCTTTGGCTCGCCGGAATTAGTATCGCCGTCAGTCTGCCAGTCTCTCTGCTGCTGGCGCGGCTCTTGCGAAGCCAGCTCTTCGGAGTCAGTTCCGCCGATCCGCTCACGCTTTTGATGGGAACCATACTGGTTTGTGCGGTGGCAGCCATCGCCGCTCTAATCCCCGCTCGTCGGGCGGCATTGGTGGATCCCATGAAGGCGCTCCGCAGCGAGTGAGGGGAACTCAAGCAGGTAGCAAAGTCACAGACCGCTCAGACTCCAGCCCGGAGGGCGGAACAAAAATAGCCCAGAAGGTAAGTCCTGGGTCTGGGGCAATCGAAATCTGAGCCGGCTTCAGCCGGCGACACAACCTGCACGGCGAAGATGCTCCGTCCGATTCGCGTACTCCGGCAATCCTTGCCCTATACCGTTCTTCGTCCCGTCACCAGGTTTATGATCAGCACGATTACGGCCACTACCAGCAGCAAGTGGATCAAGCTTCCGGCAATGTGGAACCCCCATCCCAACAACCAGAGAATCAACAGAATCACAAAAATTGTCCAAAGCATTCTTATCATCCTGTGGCAGCGTAGCTGCCATCAGAAATTGGAATCAAAATCCCGTTCCTGCGTTGTACGTCCCCATGGAATGCCCGATAAATGCTTCTGCTCAACTAAAATAGGGCAACCTTGGGTCAGGCCGCGCTGTACGACTGGATGAAATTTGAAGGTTTCTCTTAGGGCTGGCTCGCGCCGACGCTGGTCAGCATGCTCGCCTCGGTAGGTTCGTTCGCCTCGGACCAGGTGTCCTTCTGGTCCATACGGTCGGAGTATTTCTCGAAAACCACCACGTGCAGGACCGGCTGGCTCTCCTCGATCGGGTCCACCATTCCCGATTCCTTCAGGGGAAGCAGGTAAGCAAGGATCCACCCGTACTGCGCGCTCGTTAAGCCGCGACGCGACAGGTCAAAGGTGACTCCGGTCAGGTGGGTGGATGCTGTGTCGCCCCATTCCGGGGCCGCATAGTGATTGTGACGCCGCAGCCTTTGCTGCTGCTCCACTGTGCGCACTAGCGAATTCACCTGCAACGGAGTGTGGAACTGGTTGTAGTATGCCTGACTGAAGTCCTGCAGGAAATCGCGCGTCCAAGGACGGCAATAACGGCGGCTCTCCGGCAAATCGGCTGCGATCTTCAACGCCTCGCTCTCGTTAACCGGAACCAGCACCTGCGAGACTTCATAACGTATGAGCTCGCCCTCATCGAAGATCCGTGGCAACTGCAAGCGGTTCAACTCTTCGTTCTGCTGGACCAGCAGGTCGTGCGAGCCGGGAAACATTCTGGGATACCTGCTGACACTCCAATGAAGGTTGGGGCCGAGAGCCGAATGGCGGCTCTTATGAACCTTGGCGTGCGTCACTGCTAACGCTGGAGAGGTGACCAACAGAGCCAGCAAACACAAATACAACACCCGCCCTGGCTTGCAGGGTGAGCTTTTCGCCGCGAATTCGGCCGCTCTGCAAACCGGCGGCCGGAGGCTTAGAAGTGGCAAAACTAGCATATCTGGTCGTGAATCTTCGGACCAATCTTGCTACCTATGACGCTATTGCATTAGATCACAGAACAAGCCGAAGAAAAAGCTTTTCCTGCCTCCTTACAACCGAAGGTGGGATGCGAAAATCCGTGCGCCGGGCGGCTTGTCCCGATCTAGAATTCACGTGCCCTTGCCGTCTTCGCTCATGCATCAGGAAGGCACTTGAGTGCCATAAGATTCGCGGGATGGCGGCGGGGGGCGCGCAGTGTAAGCTGAGACCAGCTTGTGAAATGTCGACTCGATGTGTGCGAGCCGAACTCTCCGCCCGGCGCTCTTCGAAGTTCCTCGAACCAACTTTCCAGGCTCCCTATCTTGGCCAGCCGCTGGCTTAGACGGGCTTCAGCGGCATCGCTCGCAAGCGCTCACCGGTAGCCGCGAAGATGGCATTCGCAACCGCGGGAGCCACTCCCACGATCGGCGTTTCGCCCGCGCCAGCCGAGGGCAGATCTTTGCGGTCAACCAGCACGACATCGATCTGCGGCAGGTCTTTAAACCGAGGCACACGATATTCGGAAAAATGCGGATTCAAAACGCGTCCGTTGTCGAAGCGCACCGCCTCGAACAGTGCGCCGCCAAGGCCCATTATGATCGCGCCCTCGATCTGGTTGCGCAGCCCATTGGGATTGACCACCGCGCCGCACTCGAAGGCCTCCACCACGCGTCGAATCCGCACCGTCTTGGCGGGACCGATCTCGACCTCGGCTACCGTAGCGATATGGCCGCCTTTCTCGAGTCCGCCAGCGATTCCGAAGCCGCGTTCTGAGGTGGATTTCTGCTGGCCCCACGAAGCCTTCTCCGCGACAGCCTCAAACACGGCCCGTAGGCGGTCATCGGTCGTATTCTTCAGCCGGAACTTCAACGGATCGATGCCGGCTGCGTGCGACAACTCGTCCATATGAGATTCGCGCGCGAAGTGGTTAGCGGTCGCGGCAAGGGCGCGATACGAGCCTTGCCGCAGGGGTCCATCGACGGGATGAAACTGGATCAGCCGGTTGGCGATGCTATAGGGAACGTCGATCGCCGCCGGTCCGGAGTTGTAATTGTGGCATTCCCACGCGGTGATGGTTCCGTCACGAAGCGCTCCGCTTTTGATTTCGATAACTCCGGCCGGACGGAAGTATGCCCAGGTGAATTCTTCTTCCCGGGTCCAAACCACCTTGACGGGTTTGCCTGCGGCTTTAGCGAGGCGAGCCGCTTCCACTGCTGCTTCGCCGGTGTGCTTGCCACCATACGCCGATCCGGTGTCGGGCATCAGCACGCGTACGTTTTGCGATGGAATGCGAAACGCGGCAACTAGCTCGTCGCGCACCGCGAAGGGACGTTGTGTGCCCGTCCACACGGTGAGCTTGTCGTCATGCCACTCCGCAAGAGCGGCGCGCGGCTCCAAGGGGGCGTGCTGGATGTAAGCGACCGTGTAGCTCTGCGAAAGCTTGATCTCTGCAGTCGCCATTGCCTTCGCTACCGATCCGGTCAGATCGGGGGGCTCGCCGTCACGCTTGCCGGCGTTTGCCGTGAGATAGGAGAACAGCTCGCGATCCGAGATTTGCGGCGGCACCTTCCATTGCGCCTTTAGCGCCGTCAGCCCCTGTTCGGCCGACCACACGTCGGGCGCTGCTACGCCGACGAAATCGCCATCGCGTACGACCGTAATGTTCGAGAGCTTCTTTGCTGCCTGATCATCGAGCGAGGCAAGGCTTGCTTTGAATCCAGCCGGACGAAGAACCTTGCCGTAGAGCATGCCCGGCCGGGTCATGTCGGACGGATACTGATGTTTGCCGGTGACGAAGGCCAGCCCGTCAACCTTGGGAACCGAAGTTCCGGCAATTTTCCACTCTGTCGCGGGCGTGAAGCTGGGATCACCTTCGACGACCTTCGTCAGCTTCTCCCCGCGTGTCAACTCACCATAAGTGAGTGACTGGTTGGTCTTGGGGTTGGTGACCCTGCCGTCGGTTGCGACCAGTGCGGAAGCTTCCGTGTGCCACTTCTGCGCCGCAAGATCGAGCAGCATCTCGCGTGCGGCGACCGCCATCGTGCGCAACTGCGGACCCATGGTCGGCGTCGTTCGGCTGCCAAAAGTACCCGCATCCCATGGCACCAAATCGGTGTCACCCATGGTCAGGGAGATGGACGAGATAGAGACCCGTAGTTCCTCGGCGACCTGCTGTGCCAATGAGGTTCGAATGTTTTGGCCGACCTCGACTTTTCCTGTGAAAACCGTGACCCGCCCGTCCTCTGTAATGCGCAGCCATGCGGCAATATCCTTCGGCAATTCGTGGCTAGTGCGCATTCGCCCCGATTCCTGCGCCACGGTCCTGGGGGCGCACGCGCAGATTAAAATGCCACCCCCGAAGAGCTTTAGAAAGTCGCGGCGGTCGAGCTCGAACCAGTGCAGCTCGCTACCCACTTCATGCTGCTTTGTCTCGTGCGCGAGTTCTTGATCGAGGACTGAGTTCATGGCGCCTCACGCTTTCTGCGCAGTTTGCGCGGCTTCGCGTACCGCTGCCACGATCCGCGGATAAGTTCCGCAGCGACAGATATTGCCATTCATTGCGCGCATGATCTCGTCGTCCGTGGGATTTCTGTTGCCGCCCAGGAGTGCGACAGCCGAAAGAATCATCCCCGAGGTGCAGTAGCCGCACTGGAACGCTTCTTCACGAAGGAATGCCTGTTGTACCGGATGCAGGACACCGTTCTGCTCCAGTCCCTCGATGGTGATGACATGTTTTCCTCCAGCCGCGGAAAATCGCGTCAGGCACGATCTCACCGGTTTTCCCTCCAACAGGACTGTGCAGGCGCCACACTGTCCTTCCCCGCAGCCGTACTTGGTTCCGGTTAGTTGAAGGCGGTCACGCAAGACCCACAACAGAGGTTGATTCGCAGGGGCCGTGACCCGGTGTTGCTTACCGTTCACCGTGACGTTTATCGTTTCCATGGTGATCTCCTGCCGAATACACCCAATTATAGGTCGTTCATGAGAACCGTTTGGAAGGGAGGCGCAGGTCGCTTCTGAGAATGGGCACCGCAAATTCTCTGTGCTCCTTGAAATATCCTCGAATCGTCAACTAAGGGCTTGGACGTTAAGTTCAGCTTCGATATCGCAGGTCCGAAGTGCAGCCTGGCAGGAGGCAGAAGACTTGTGTCTCGACTAGGATTACGCTCCGCTTTTTTGAGCGTTGCTGTCCAGTTCTGCCAGCAAATCGTCAACTCGTGCCTCGAGGATGTTACGGATGGAGCATATCCCTAACACTTTCCCATGATCATCCACGATCGGCATATGGCGATAGTGCCGTTCCAGCATGACCTGGAGCGCCTCGCTGGGAGTGGTCTCTTGGGTTGCCATTTCCACCATGGGGCTCATGAGCTCGTGCACCGGCGTGCGCTTGGGATCGCGACCGCTGAGCGCGAACTTCGCCAGCACGTCGCGCTCGGTAAACATGCCCGCAACTACGCCGTGCTCATCGATGACGGCCACCGCGCCCACTTGTTTCTCCAGCATCGTGTGGATCGCGTCTTCCACCGTCGCTTGCAGGGACACCGTTGCCGGACCCTCATCACACCACTTTAAGAGACTCATGATTTCCTTCTGGCTGTCAGCCATCAGCTATCAGCGGTCAGCTACATCAATAATTGCCGACTTAGCAATCCCGCGCCTATTTTGGGCTCATTGCGCCCGGAATAATAGGGTTCATGGCTGATAGCTGAAAGCTGACGGCTGACAGCTCTTCTTACGCATTGATCGCCATGCCAAACACGGCATTCGACGCATCCAGCATCGCCTCTGACAATGTGGGATGCGCGTGGATAATGTTCGCCAGCTCCTCGGCGGTGCATTCCATCTCCAGCGCCAGGACGGATTCGGCGATCAGTTCGGTCGCGTTCGGCCCGATGATGTGCACGCCCAGGATCTCGCCATACTTGGCATCGGTGACGATCTTGATGAAGCCTTCGTGCTGCCCGACGATGCTTGCGCGAGAGTTGGCACTGAAAGGAAACTTGCCCACCTTCACGGTGTAACCCTTTTCCTTCGCTTTGGTTTCGGTCAGACCCACGCTCCCGATCTCGGGATGGCAATAGGTGGCGTTGGGAATGCGCAATGGGTTAATCGGCTTCGCCGGCTTGCCCGCGATGTGCGTGACCGCGACAATGCCTTCCATGGCTCCGGAGTGCGCCAACTGCGGATAGCCGATCACGATGTCGCCAATGGCATAGATGCCCGGCTCGGCCGTGCGCATGAACGGATCAACTTTGACGAAGCCGCGCTCTACCTCGATCTTGGTCTTCTCAATACCAACGTTGTCAGTACGCGGCGCCCGGCCGACAGCGACCAGCACCTTCTCAGCTTCCAGCTTCTGCTGCTTGCCATCGATGGTGAAGGTGACTGCAACGCCGCTCTTGGTCTTCTCCACCTTCTCGACCTTGGCATTTACAAAGCCATTAATACCGCGCTTCCGAAAGACGCGCATCAACTCCTTCGACACTTCTTCATCCTCGACAGGAACGTAGCGCGGCAGCATCTCCAAGATAGTCACCTCGGCTCCGAAGGACTTGTAGATGCTGGCAAACTCCACACCCACCGCGCCCGAGCCGATCACGATCAGCGACTTGGGAATCTGGTCCAGGCTCAGCACCTCGATGTTGGTCAGGACCTGCATGTCGGGTTGCAGGCCGGGCAACATGCGGGCCGACGAACCGGTGGAGAGTATGACGTTCTTGGCCTTGATCGACTTCACTTCGCTGCCTTCCAGACCTACCGTGTGGATGCCGTCTTTCGCGGGGCCGGTCAGCTTACCGTAGCCACGGACCACGTCCACCTTGTTCTTCTTCATCAGGAACTGCAGACCCTTGGCATGCTTGTCCACGATGCCTTGTTTGCGCTTCTGGATCGCGCCCCAGTTCAGCGACACGCCAGCCGTATTCTCTAGTCCGAGTTCGATGCCTTCCTTCACATTGTCGAAAACCTCCGCGTTGAACAGCAATGCCTTGGTCGGAATGCAACCCACATGCAGACAAGTGCCACCCAGGTAGGGATCTTTTTCGATAAGTGCCGCCTTTAGTCCAAGCTGCCCGGCGCGAATGGCCGCAGTGTATCCTGCGGGCCCGCTGCCGATAATAGCAACGTCATAAATCGTATCTGGCAAGTTCGTGCTCCGTTCTAGAGGGGTTATGAGGCCGGGGCTACCCCGGCTTGTCGGGATAATGACGACAGGCGAATAGATGATTGTAAAGCATGGGAAGAACCAGGGCGGGGGCCTAGCCTAGTTGCCACTCTGCGGAAAGCTGATCTGACCACGGATTTACACGGATGAACACGGATGAATTAGGAGCGGGCGATTCCTGCACCTGTCCGCTTGTTTCGGCAACCTGCGGGCGAATGTCTTGCAGGTTTTTGCTTCGAGTTGATCCGCGTTCATCCCTGCAAATCCGTGCAAATCCGTGGTCAACCCTTCCTTGAGTCTTTTTCTCCTCCTGCCTCGTATATCTCGTTAGTATGGTCGCCACCGCCTTCAGTTCGCTGGTTCCGATGGAAACCGAAGAGTCCCAAATCGCAAGTGGGCTCCGCCGGCGCGATCCTGACTTGCTCGACTCCTTGATCGAGCAGTATCAGCACCGGTTACTGCGCTATCTGCTGCACTTGACCGGCAATCGCGCCGTCGCCGAGGACCTGTTCCAGGAAACCTGGTTGCGCGTGCTGGAAAAAGGTCATCAATACGACGGCCGCAACCGTTTTGTGACCTGGCTGATGTCCATCGGACACAACGTGGCCATTGACTACCTGCGCAAGAAAAATCCCCGCAGCCTGGATGAGATGAAGGAGCCGGAAGATGGCGCGCCGTTTGAACCTCCGGCGAGCGGCCCATCGCCGTTCGACTTGGCATTGGCGCAGCAGCAGCACGAAATGTTCGACGCGGCCTTAGGCCAGGTGCCGGCAATTTTTCGCGAGGTCCTGGTACTTCGGTTCCAGGAACAAATGAAACTTGAGGAAATCGCACAGTTGATACACATTCCCCTTGCCACCGTAAAGACCAGAATTTATCGCGGCGTGTTGGCATTGCGCCCCGCGCTGAAGGGAGGCGCTCAATGAGCAACCACGACCATGAGCGCGCCATTGATCTCATCACCCGTCGCGGCGTGGAAGAGATCGCCGCTCCCGATGCGTCCTGGCTGGAGTCGCATCTAGCCACGTGCTCCGATTGTGCCGAATACGCTGCACTGTCGGAGAGCACGGGCCCGCTTCTGCGGTCGGTTGCGGTCACTGCCAGCCCGGCGCTGGTTTCTGCCACCCAGGCCCGGGTGCACGCCCGAGCAGCGTATTTGCAGGAGCAGCGGTCCCGCATGGTCCTGATCGCGATTTCATTTTGCATCGGAGCTATGTCTTCGGCGGTTTCAGCGTGGTTGTGGTGGCGATTCGGCGGCTGGGTGGCACGACACGTGGGACTCTCAGTCGCGATCGTCGAACCGGGAATCCTGCTGTTTCTGCTGTTACCGGCAATCGTGATCGCCGGCTTGCTGCTGGCGTTTCCTCATCCCGTATTCGAAGGCTCACTCATGCTGGCGTTGGCGAGGGAGCATGAAGGAGAAAAGCGATGAACGAACCAAGGTCTCATTTTCGAAGCGAACTCGCCATTATTCCGCCAATAGCAAGAGTAATTGCAGTTTTGGCGTTCGCCATTATGCAGATTTGCCTGCTGGGGCTCGTGCCTCACTATATAAGCCATTCAGAAGTACCTCCGATGCCGTTCTTGGTACTAATCAGCATCGGTGGTGGCATCATTCTGGCCATCGTCATCCTGATGATCGGCTACGTGAACGCCGACTCCAAGCGCCGCGGCATGAATTCGCTGCTGTGGACACTCTTGGTGATTTTCATCCCCAAGGCGCTCGGTTTTCTCGCCTACTTCTTGCTGCGCAAGCCTTTGCTGATACGGTGCCTCAACTGCGGTACCTGGCTCGGATCGGATTTCCGATTTTGCCCGAAGTGCGGCCATGCTTTGACTCCGACCTGCAGTCACTGCGGCCGCTCCATCAGCGGCGATTACCTATGCTGTCCGTATTGCGGAAAGCCCGTGGGCGCCGTGGCTTCGTAGTGGGAGCTTAGGGAGCATATCGACTGAACGTATAGCCGATGGTCCCTCCCGCGCGAGTGGCATGCCCGCTGCTGAATTCCACATTGTTATGGATGAAGTACTCCCGAAATTCAGGGCGCAGGAAGATGCCGCCGTGGACGTAGACCCGCAACCCTGCTCCCACGTCCCCCATGAAATGGTTGCTGCTGACGTAGTTGGTGCAGATGTAGGTGAAGTAGTTGCAGGTGTAGTTTTGGGTGTAGAAGCGCGTAGTCAGACCGCCGATGCCGCCCAAAAGTTCCAACTGGGCGTGCTTGCCCAGAGGCGGGGCGTAAATCGCGTTGAAGTCGTAGAAGATTGGGCGGAAAGGTTGATACCCTCCGTAGAGACCCTCGCTGGCTTTCCAGGCCACTTCGCCCTCCACTCCTATATGGCGCCAGAATAGATAGTCACCGCTGAAGCCCAGGTAGGCGCCACCGCCTATCGTCTGCGGACTGTGATTGCCCGAAGCGCTGGAGGACGAAGGCGCAACCACAGTTCCGACGCCAAATCCGACATCGAACTGCTGCGACTCTTGTGCGCGAGCGGGCAGGGCGACCAACAGCCAAGATACCATCACAAAGAAAAAAAGCGGTTTCAAGTCGGCCTCACAACCGTCAAAGTGATGTGAACCCCTGCCAGCGGTGAAGGTTGTATGCCGAAGGCTGGCGACCAAATCCTGAATTCCGCGATTGATTTAGAATGCCTTCCCATGGCAGCTGTCACCTATCTGGAAGCGATTCGCCAGGGAATTTGGGAAGAGATGGAGCGCGATCCCGCGGTCTTCTGCATTGGCGAAGACATTGGTATCTATGGCGGCGCGTTCAAAGTTACTGAAGGCCTGATCGACCGCTTTGGCCCCGAGCGCGTGGTGGATACGCCCATCTCGGAGATGGCCATCGTCAACGCCAGCTTCGGCGCGGCCTTGACCGGCATGCGGCCAGTGGCCGAATTCCAGTTCATGGACTTCATCAGTTGTGCCTTCAATCAAATCACCAACATGTTGGCCAAGGCGCATTTCCGCTGGGGCGCGCCGGTTCCAGTGGTGTTGCGCGGCCCATCAGGCGGGGGCGTCCACGGAGGTCCATTTCACTCGCAGAATCCCGAGACCTATTTCACGCATACGCCTGGACTGAAAGTCATATGCCCGGCGAGTGCCTATGACGCCAAGGGGCTTATCAAGTCGGCCATCCGCGACAACAATCCCGTGCTGTTTTTCGAGCACAAATTTCTATATCGCCGCATTAAGGAAGAACTGCCCGCTGGCGATTACACCGTCCCGATCGGCAAAGCACGGGTGGTGCGCGAGGGCAACGACGTCAGCGTGATCACCTATGCGGCGATGGTGTACGTCGCTCTGGAAGCCGCGGAAATCCTGGCGAAAGAAGGGGTCGAGTTACAGGTGGTGGATTTGCGAACGCTGTTGCCGCTGGACCGCGAAGCCATCCGTCAGGCGGTGGAAAAGACCAATCGCGTCATCGTGCTGCATGAAGACACTAAGACCGGCGGTATTGCCGGCGAGGTTGCAGCCATCATCAACGAAGAGTGTTTCGACGCACTGGATGCGCCGATCGTGCGCATCGCCTCCGCCGACAGTCCCGTACCATTTTCGCCACCGCTGGAAGAAGCCTTTCTACCTAAAGTGGAAGATGTGGTTCGCGAAGCGCGCCGGTTGCGGAGGTATTGAGCGCTTCCGTGCGACATTTCTATGATCTTCGGACTGGGCAGGGCATCGAGGCGAATCATAGTAGGATAGTAAGATTCCGGCGAGGGGTTGCCACCGCAAAACTTACAGGAGAATCATGCGCGGATTTATCCTTGGAGTCGTCCTTACACTGCTCGTGCTTTTTGGAGGAGCCTACTACTTTGCGACTACAGGCCACTTCGACCCCCGGGCTGTCGGCAACGCACCAAGCACCTTCGAGGAGCGCACAGCCATGAAAGCACTGGACCAGTGGGTGGACGGACACGCTGCCAAGCAAGCCAATCCCTTTCAGCCAACGATGGACAACATCATGGACGGCTCCATGACGTATGACAAGAATTGCGCCATGTGCCACGGCAGCTTGAAACAGCCTGCTTCGCCTCTGCGCAACAATTTCTATCCCCCGGTGCCGCAACTCATGAGCCGCGTCCCGGACGATCCTGACGCGAATCTTTTTTATGTCGTGAAGTATGGGGCTCGCTACACCGCCATGCCGGGTTGGGACGGGGTGCTGTCGGACGACGACATCTGGAAGACTGTGCTCTTCATCAAGAACTCCAACCAGATGAAAGACACTTCGCAGCCGCAGAGCCCGCAGCCCATGGACAATTCCAAACAGCCGAAGTAAGTATGATTTCTTGATCTGCTACGGTCGCTTGCTGACGGCTGCTATTCGATGAACATCGCACTGTTTGGTGGAACCTTCGATCCCATTCATCGCGGACACGTGATCGTGGCGCGTGCTGCCGCCGCGAAGTTCGCCTTGAAGCAGGTGTGGTTTGTTCCTGCCGACATACCGCCGCACAAGCAGAAGACCCCAATCCTGGCGTTCGAGCATCGTTACGCTATGATTGCGCTCGCGCTCGCCGGGGAGAAGGCATTCGTGCCCTCTTTGCTGGAGGCCCCCACAACTCATGGTATCCGACGCAAACCAAGCTACTCGATTGACACGGTGCGTCGCGTGAAAGCAACGCTGGGCGCAAGTGACCACCTATACTTCCTGATAGGCATGGACGCGTTCAAGGACATCGCCAAATGGCACCAGGCCGAGGCCCTGCTGGGCGAGTGTGACTTTATCGTGGCCGCGCGTCCGGGCTATTCGCTGGCCGATGTCGCTTCGTCGCTGCCCGCGAAGTTGAGGCCAGGGACGGCGGTCACAAAATTGTTCCGCAAACAGAAGATGGAAGGACCCCTGGTATTGCGGGGCGCTACCCTACACATGCTGCCCGAGACACACGAAAATGTTTCGGCCACGCAGATTCGTGCGGCCGTGGGCCGCGGCGGCGCGCTGAACCGTCTAGTCCCCGACACCGTTGCGGAATACATTCATAAGGAGCAGTTGTATCGAAATCCAATTAGCAAGAAAAGACATGGGAGTCAACCCGGGCCGAACCTATGAAGAGAAATGAATCGAGGGCGCAAGTCGCCATCGCGGTGCGCGCTTGTCAGGAAAAGAAAGCCGCGGACATCAGCATTTTGCGGCTCGACGAACAGGCCAGCGGGTTCACCGACTATTTTCTGGTTTGTTCCGGTGCCAATCCGCGGCAGGTACAAGCCATCGCCGACGAAGTGGATGAGAAACTCAGCGCCGCTGGGGTGGAACCCTCGCACCGCGAAGGCTACAACCAGGCCGACTGGGTTTTACTGGATTACGGCGACTTCGTGGTGCATATTTTCTCCGAAAGCGCGCGCAAGTTTTACGACTTGGAGCGGCTATGGAAGGCGGCCAAGCGGCTGCAACTCGCCGACCTGGAGAAGCCTGCGCGTACACCCGCGGCCAGGAAGACGGCTGCCAGTACGAAGCGCGCCAAGGCGGCAAAATCGGCAGCGAAATCCGTAGCCAGGACCGCTAATCGCAAGCGCGGCTCGGCTACGCGCTCGCGGAAGAGTCCCTAAGCCGTGAAGGTTCGCATCGTATGGATTGGCAGGACTCGCAGCTCCCCTATTCAATCTCTGACCGCGGAATATCTGAAGCGGCTCTCCCGCTATGCCGCCTGCGACGCGCAAGAGTTGGCCTCCGAGGCAGCGCTCCTCAAGCTGATAGAAAGGAGCACTAGCCGTAGAGCCGCCGGTGCTGGTGCTGCTAGACGCGCGAGGCCAGCAGCTAACCTCGGAAGAGATCGCCAACTTCCTGGAATATCACCAAGGCCACGATACCCAGGAGTTGGTGTTTGCAGTCGGCCCTGCGGATGGCTGGAGTGACGCCACGCGTGCTACCGCGTCCAACATTCTGTCCTTCGGCAAACTGACGTTGCCGCATGAATTAGCGCGCGTTGTGTTGTTGGAGCAGCTGTATCGGGGATTCTCCATCCTGAAGGGACATCCGTATCATGGGGGACATTAGAAGGAGAGACATGAAGTTTCACTGGCGATCCTGTCGCCCGCATTTTGCTGATGTTCGCGATCGCAATCTCCTCTCCTCGTACTGCGCGGGAGCCGCGCTCCCCAGCCAGCGGCAAAGCCAGCTGCGGCATTCCCTCCTCTGGAGCAATGGAAGACAGCAGTGACTAGCGGCAACGTCGCGGCCCTGCAGGCGCTTTACAGCAATAGTCCTCCCGCCCAGGTTGCCACGGCGGTTGGCGCATCCAACGTGACCTCGGAGGTCGCCTTCTGGACGGGCCTTAAGGCGCGTCGTCTGAAACTAATGTCATTGAGTCGCAATACCTCAGCCAGGCGTGCAGCAACTGGTCTTTCAGGCTGAGGTCCACGCCAGCGCAGGCCCGAAAGGCCAAACGCTCTACGTAACCGAGGGACAGCTATGGCAGAAGCAAGGTGAGCAGTGGCAGATAATTGGCACGAAACGGTCTGACGCCGCGAAATTGCAACAGCCGATCTCGACCAGCAAGATTATCTATGCTCCCGGTGTTGATGCCCATGCCGAAATCAAGCAAGCTATGCAACTCGCTACCAAGAGACATAAGCGGGTGCTGGTTGTCTTCGGTGCTAACTGGTGTTACGACTGCCACGTGCTTGACCTGGCTTTTCATCGGCCCGATGTCGCCGGCGTACTGCAGCAGAACTTTGAAGTCGTCCATGTGGATGTAGGTGAAGGCGACAAAAACCAGGACCTGATGGCGGAGTATCAAGTCCCGATGAAGCGGGGAATTCCGGCGATTGCCGTGCTCGACAGCAATGGAAAGCTGGTTTACAGCCAGAAGGGCGGCGAGTTCGAGAAAGCTCGGGCACTGGCGCCAGAGGACGTGCTGCAATTTCTGAACAAGTGGAAGCCCGTTACGCAGTAGCTCTGGCAAGACTTGCAAGTTAGGTATCCATTACTATATCCACAGTGGATCGTCTAAAGTTCGCTGACTAGCTCTGGCGCAAAAATGAGGGAAAACCTGGAATGAAACGTACTCTGACTCGGCAGTTCGCTCTTGCTGCGGCTGTGCTGCTAGGCAGCTTGGCAGCGTGGGGCGCCGATACCTCAATGCTGCGGCCGCCTAAAGGATCGAAGGTCGCCATCATCGTGTTTGAAGATCTCGAATGTCCCGACTGCGCGCGTGCCGCGCCGCTGCTGCATGAGGCGGCCAAGCAATACAATGTCCCGTTGGTGCAACACGATTTTCCTCTGCCCCAGCACGCCTGGTCTTTTGAGGCCGCAGTGAATGCCCGCTATTTCGATACCAAATCGCTGAAACTGGGGGACGAGTATCGTCTGTACATCTTCCAGAACCAGATGGGAATTACGAAACAGAATCTGCGCGGCATAACGGAGCGATTTGCCGACGAGCACAAAGTCGCACTGCCGTTCGTGGTCGATCCCGAATGGAGATCTTGCCGCCAAGGTCAAGGCCGACTATCAACTCGGACAGCGTATTCCCATCGATCACACTCCGACCATATACATCGTCAGCGACACCGTGCGCGGGCAGCCCTTCGTTGAGGTCGTCGATCGGACCAAGCTCTACCAGTTGATTGAGCAGGTGACGAAGGAGGCTGGCAGCAATCCGCCGGCAAGCAAGACCGCCAACGCCCGAAAGGCCCCGCACGCCCAATAAGTAAAGATGACGGGGTTGCTGGAAGCTCGCCACCACGGCGAGCTTTCCGTTTGGCGGTGGCAACCGCAGCTATTCCGCGAACCCGGCGAAACTTTCAAGGTCATGTCGGGTTGCTATGAGCGAGTCGATATGCCCGATAAAGCTACCGTACAATCCATGCCGCCGCTCTCCTCCCATGACCGTATCCTGATGGCGGGGAAGCGCTTGTTCGCACGCAATGGATACGAAAACAGCAGCACAGTTGCGATTTCCCGCGAAGCAGGCACCAGCGAATCGCAAATGATGAAGCACTTCGGCAGCAAACAAGGTTTGTTGGCTGCCATTTTTGACCACGGTTGGGCGGCTATCGGTCAACGAGTTCAAATGACTCCAAAGACCGCCTCGCCTGCGGAGAGGCTCGTCGGCGTGTTAGAGGCCATTGCCATCGAACTGAACACCGATCCTGATCTGAAGGAGATCATGCTGCTTGAGGCTTGGCGCGTGCGCAAGGACAACCGGGATGTGCTCCTGAGCCAGGGATTTCAGCGATTTGTCGATGTGGTGGATGGAATCCTGAGCGAAATGAAGGACCGAGGCCAAATCCGCCCCGATGTCAACCTGCAGGCGGTTCGCGCCGCCTTTTTGGGAATGACGGAAGGACTGTTGCGCGACCAGGTGATCGCGAAACGCTCCGAGTTTGTCGCCAATTACAATTTTGACGATGTCAGAAAGACCCTGGAAGTATTGGCCCCAGCCTTCCGCGGCGAGCCGGCCGAGTCCTTGAAAGCGGTTAACGAGTAGGCGACATCACCCAGGGCAGCAAGGCACGGCCTGCTAGATTCTCCCAACGGCTACAGCTTCCGCAATACCTCAAATATGTCGTCATTGCTGGGGACCTGGCCGAGAGGATAGATCTTCGCGAACGCCAGCTTGCCATTCTTGTCCACAATAAATACCGCCCGCTCATTAACCCCGGGGAGTGGGTCTCCCTCGCGCTGAATTCCGAAGATCTTGGCGACTGCCCCATGCGGATAAAAATCGCTGGCCAGAGGAAAGTTCATCGTGCCGATCTCTTTCTTTTGCCAAGCGGTGTGGCTGGGGATGGAGTCTGCGCTGATGGCCACAACCTGAGCATCATAGGCGGCAAGCTTCTCCGATTCCGCACTTAGGGAAGGCAACTGAGACGCGCAAACCGGTGTCCAGTCGGCCGGATAGAAAGCCAAGACCACGTTCTTCTTTCCCAGGTAATCGCTAAGCTTGAATTGCTGCTTGATACTTCCTACGACTGCCGGGAGCTCAAAATCCGGAACTTCATCGCCGACCTTCAGATTTGCCATTCTCGCCTCCAGATCTTTGTTCGATGCAAACAGCGATTCTAGAGGTCACGCTTGTTGGCGGGCAAGTCCGTAACCAGTGGGATTGTTTCAGTCTGATGAAAATTGAGTACTTCATCCCCGACTTCAGCAACTGGAAGGACCACGACTCGTATCAGACAGCCTTTCAGCGGCTGGTGAAGGATTTGAAGGCAGGGTTGGGGGTTAGCAAGACTTGGCTGACGGCTGATAGCTGAGTGCTGACGGCTGAACTTCGCTACTGGTACGTCACTCGCTTCTCGCCCTTCACGATGCGGCCGATCGTATAGCCTTTCTCCCCGCAGCGCTCCAGGATGGTCTGCACCTTCTTGAACTTCCTGGCCGGGACCACGAGAATGGCGCCGATGCCCATGTTGAAGGTCCGCAGCATCTCATCCTGGGGAACATTGCCGATTTTTTGCAGGTGTTCGAAGATCGGCGGCACTGGCCAGGAGTTGATCTCGACAATCGCGCCGACCCCCTTGGGCAACGCACGCGGCAGGTTTTCCGTGATGCCGCCGCCGGTGATGTGCGCCATCCCGGAAACCGCGTCGGCTTCGATCATGCGCCGCATGATCGGCCAGTAGCTCTTGTGCGTCTTCATCAGCTCGGTGCCGACTTTGCCCTTAATTTCGTTGACGTAAGAATCGGGCGTGTAGTGCGCGACTGAGAAGAAAAGCTTCCGGGCCAGGGAATATCCGTTGGTGTGCAGGCCGGTGGAGGGCAAACCAATGAGTACATCGCCTGCTTGCACTGCTTTGCCCGTAATGAGTTTGCCACGATCCGCAACGCCGACGATAAATCCCGCCAAATCGTACTCGCCATCAGCGTAAAAGCCAGGCATTTCGGCGGTCTCGCCGCCAATCAGCGCACACCCATTCTGCTTGCAGGCATCGGCAATGCCTGCCACAACCTTTTCGGCAATTTCCGGCTGAAGCTTGCCGGTGGCGAAGTAGTCCATGAAGAACATGGGGGTGGCGCCCTGTACGGCGATGTCGTTCACGCAGTGGTTCACCAGGTCGGCGCCGACGGTGTGATGTAGGTTCATTTCGAAGGCGATTTTCAGTTTGCTACCGACACCGTCCACGCTGGAGACCAAAACTGGATCCAGGTACTTTTTCTTGTCGATGGCGAAGAGCCCGCCGAAGCCGCCGATCTCGCTCAGCACACCGCGATTGAACGTCTTGTGGGCAAGGTACTTGATGCGCTGTTTGGTACGATTGGCGCGCTCAATGTCCACGCCAGCATCGGCGTACGTGATAGTCCGGGGTTCAGTCGTCTGTTGTGCCAAGAGTCGGGGTTCCAGTTCAGGGGGCGCGTGGCCGCAGATTATTACGGGAAGAGGCATTGTATCATTCCGCGTGTTGGGTGGGTCTCCGTTGGGTGCTTTCGCTGGGAGCAGGAAGGCAAGGTAGTTAAGCGCGGCTATGCAAAGACATGCACACCGAAGCAATCGCGGATTTTACGGATGAGGAGGCCAGCGGAACCGCGATGCGGTTCTTTGTGACGAGTTCCACAAGCGGGAATTGGTGATCCGGATCACCAAATTCTGTGACAAGGTACTCCCCGCACAATCTCTCAGGGCTTAAACTGAAGTTTCATCCTGGGAGGATGCATGACCTCGATTGCTACCAAACCCGCAGATGCAAGCACGATCAAAGCCGACCCTTCATCCGACGTTTACCGCTCCGAAACGCATCCCCTGGACCCCTTGTTTCTGCCCCGTAGCGTCGCGGTAATCGGTGCGTCGGAACGAGCCGGGAGCGTGGGCCGCTCTGTGCTCTGGAACCTGTTGAGCAGCCCGTTTGGCGGCACGGTATTTCCGGTCAATGCCAAGCGTTCCAATGTACTCGGAATCAAAGCCTATCCCAGCGTCAAGGAACTGCCGGATAAGGTGGACCTGATCGTGGTCACCACCCCGGCCGATACCGTCCCTGACCTGATCGGCGAGTCGGTGGAACTCGGGATTCCTGCGGCCATCGTTATCTCAGCTGGCTTCAAGGAGCACGGCGAGCACGGCAACGAGCTGGAGCGCCAGATCGCAGGGCTCATTCGGGGCAAAATGCGCCTTATTGGCCCCAACTGCCTGGGGGTAATGAATCCAGTTCGCGGCTTCAATGCGACCTTCGCCCATACGGTTGCCCGGCCGGGAAACGTTGCGTTTATCAGCCAAAGCGGTGCGTTATGCACGGCGGTGCTGGACTGGAGTCTCCGTGAGAACGTTGGCTTCAGTGCCTTCGTGTCCATCGGATCCATGCTCGACGTCAACTGGGGCGACTTGGTGGACTACTTCGGCAGCGATCCAAGGACCCATAGCATCGTGATCTACATGGAATCCATTGGCGACGCGCGGTCATTCCTCTCCGCCGCGCGCGAAGTCTCGCTGACCAAACCGGTCATCGTGATCAAGGCTGGGCGCACGGCGGCCGCTGCCAAAGCGGCGGCTTCTCACACGGGAGCCCTCACCGGCAGCGATGAGGTGCTTGACGCTGCATTCCGGCGCAGTGGAGTACTGCGGGTAAACAGCATAGCTGACATTTTCTTCATGTCTGACGTGTTGGCCAAGCAGCCGCGGCCCCGCGGCAAACGGCTGTGCATCCTAACGAACGCAGGCGGTCCCGGCGTGCTGGCCACCGACGCGTTGGTCGCGGGCGGAGGCGAGTTGGCTGAATTGTCGTCCGAGACCTTAAAGGCGTTCGACGCAATTCTTCCCGCCCAGTGGAGCCACAACAACCCGGTAGACATTCTTGGCGACGCTGAACCTGAGCGTTATGCGAAATCGCTGGAGATCGCCGCCAAGGATCCCAGCATCGACGGCATGCTGGTGGTGCTGACCCCACAAGACATGACCAACCCCACGCAGATTGCCGAAAAGCTGAAGCCCTACGCCAAGGGTCTTGGCAAGCCGGTGCTGGCAAGTTGGATGGGCGGCGCGGAAGTCACGGCGGGCGAGCAAATCCTGAACCAGGCGGGCATTCCGACCTTTCAGTTCCCCGATAGCGCGGTGCGTGCCTTCAACTACATGTGGCGATACTCCTACAACCTGAAGGGGCTGTATGAAACTCCGGCGTTGCCGCAACACGCTGATGCTGCTGTACAACGCGGAAAAGCCGAAGACATCATCCAGCAGGTTCGCCAATCGGGCCGTACCATCCTGACCGAGTACGAATCGAAGCAGTTGCTCAAGGCCTATTACATTCCAACAGTGGACACACGCATAGCGCTGACCGAGCAGGAGGCCTTGCAAGTAGCGGAGGAGATTGGCTATCCCATCGTGTTGAAGCTGTACTCGCTCGCCATCACGCACAAGACGGATGTGGGTGGAGTGCAGTTGAACCTGCGCGATGCGGATGCGGTGAAGGCGGCGTTCCAAGCCATCAAACAGTCGGTGTCCGAAAAAGTTGGTTCCGAGCACTTCCATGGTGTCACGGTCCAGCCCATGGTGAAGCTCGATGGCTACGAGTTGATCGTCGGCAGCAGTCTCGATGCACAGTTTGGTCCGGTCATACTGTTCGGAACCGGAGGGCAGTTGGTCGAGGTCTTCAAAGACCGCGCCCTGGCCCTGCCGCCTTTGAATTCCACGCTCGCCCTCCGCATGATGGAACAGACCAACATTCTCAAAGCTCTAAAAGGAGTTCGCGGACGCAAGCCGGTCGATCTAGCGGCGCTGGCGGATCTGCTGGTGCGCTTCAGTCAACTTGTCGTCGAGCAGGCCTGGATTAAGGAGATTGACATCAACCCGCTGCTGGCTTCGCCGGAACGTATCCTCGCCTTGGACGCCCGCGTGGTCATTCATGGTCTGGATATAACGCAAGACAAGCTACCCACCACGGCCATCCGTCCCTATCCGATTCACCTGGTCAGGCCCTGGAAGATGAAGGACGAAAAAACCGTGATTATCAGGCCTATCCGGCCAGAAGACGAACCACTAATGATCGAGTTCCACAAGAAGCTTTCCGAAAGAAGCGTCTATTTACGGTACTTTCAACCTTTGAAGTTGACCCAGCGCACCGCCCACGAGCGCTTGACCCGTACTTGTTTCATCGACTACAACCGCGAGATGGCCCTGGTTGCGGAGAGCAAGAATGACAACGGTGAACCCGAAATTCTTGCGGTCGGCCGGCTTAGCAAGTTGCACGGCCGTGATGAAGCCGAACTCGCCGCAGTGGCAACTGACGCCGCCCAGCACAAAGGTCTGGGAACGGAACTTTATAGGCGCCTGATCGAATTTGCTCGCGACGAGAAGCTTAAGCTGGTGATCTCCAACATGCTTCCCGAGAACCGCGAGATGAGGGCCGTGTGCGTCAAGCTCGGGTTCAAGATGTTCTCGAGCATGGAAGACAACATGATTCGGGCGGAGCTGGAACTGTAAGAACCGGGTCGGCATCGGTCTCCTGAGTTCGCCAGCCGGATAGTATCTGATGGGGCGAGACGAAAGGGGACGATCATTCGATGACCGCCATGAATCCATACTTTAATCTACTATTCGCGCTTAGCCCCATGGAGGGAGGCGGGGATTACGGTGAATGAAATCGAGAAGCAATGGCTCGAGTATGCTCGAAATGTTCTCGAGTCGCCGCCATCGTTGCATGAGTGTTGTGGGCGGGGTCCGATTTTGACCGATCGGATTGTTAGATGGCCGGGTTACCTGGGTTCGCGATACGAAGAAGGAAGGTGCTTTTGGTTGGAGCAATTCATAACGAACATCAGCTGTTTACTCCTCAGATAAAAACCCTCGAAGCTGAAGTCAAAATATGGCTCAAATCAGATCCGTCTGATGCGTCGGATGCACGTTACTTGTGCGCCCAACGCAAAGCGTACGAGCAATCTTTCGGTCAGTGGGCTGGACAGGTATGGGGGAATTTTCAGAAACTGATGAGAGAGTTCAAACTCGATCTGAACCAGACGGCCTTTACGAATCTGGCGAAATGCTATCTTCCGCCTGGGGATAAATCAGTCGACAAATGCGTACGCGCATGCGCCGGTCTTTACCCAATCGCAGACTTGGTATGCCGCCTCAGACCCGTTGCAGTGCTCATAGCTAAGAGTGCTCAAGCTACAGATAAATTCACGCCCATTTGCGCGAATGCGGATGGGTCGCCGCTCGTATTTCGGTTTGGCAACGCTAACACATACGCCGGCAAAATGAAGGCCCGCAAACTTGAGGAGTGGGCTGCCGAAGCGGCTCAGCGTTACCGACAGGCCCGAGCAAAAGAGCGCGGCAGGAATGGGAAGGGAGGCCGTTTAGTCAATAATTGACAACAATTGTCATTGCTAGTAGGGTAATTCAGTAACGGACTCATCATGCAGACAATGAACATCTCTCTTCCCGACCCGATGAAGCAATACGTGGAGGAACAGGTCAGCGCCGGCGCCTATAGCAGCGCCAGCGAATACGTACGCGAATTAGTGCGTGCGGATCAGAAACGTCATGCCAAAGAACAGCTCGAGCAGCTAATGCTCAACGCCATCAATTCCGGGGACCCTATCGAGGTCACCTCTGCAATGGTGGAAGAGGTTCGACAGAGGCTCCGCGCTCGCGTCGCACAACGTAAGCCGGCCAAACGTTAGGTGGCGCGATTTACGGTGCGTCCTCTTGCGTGGTGCGAGATCAACGCGCAGCTTGACTACTTCGAGGAACAGGCCGGGCTGGAAACTGCCGAGCGCTTCCTCGAGCAGCTAATAAGCAGCTTTGAAGATTTATCGCACATGCCAAGAGTGGGCGTTCTGTGCGGTTTCCGCAGGCCAGCGACCCGCCGCCTTCGTCGCTGGCCAGTGAAGGGCTTCGAAAACTGGCTGATCTTCTACCAGCCAAGGCACGACGGTGTGGAGGTCATCCACGTTATGCACGGAGCACGCGACATAGAAAGCCTGCTGGACGGGTAGGCGCCTCAAGACAACGCCCCAGCAATCACCATTCGTGGATTGCAGAGTTGGGACTGGATAACGCTGCCGATGGCCGGGATTCGGCCGGAGCTTTCTCAAAGGGGAAGGCGCCCATAAATTGTCCGGGTTCCCGTATCATGAACCTCGCGGCTGGCATGTTATGATCGGGAGCTTGCAGGAGTGCAATCGGCAGCGTTTGCCAGGCGGTGGCAGGCGTGTCTAAAGGGCGATCGATACAACGTGCCAAGCGAAAAGCAGGTGAAATGGTCGCAACTCCGGGTTGGGGTGACCGTCCTCGTTGCGCTCATTACCCTGGCCGTTCTTATCTTTGTCATGACCGGCACCACCGGCCTCTTCACTAAGAAAATCATGGTCCGAGCGTACGTAGACAATGCCGGTGGCCTGCGAGTCGGCGCCCCCGTGCGGTTGGAGGGGGTGGACATCGGCAACGTCACCAGGATTCGCGTGGTTCACGACCCTAGGCGCGCCCTGACGCCGGTGGAAATCGTGATGAAGATCACCACCAAATACCAAGACACGATGAATACGGGCTGCCAGGTTCTGCTGACCACGGCCGGTGTCCTGGGTGAGGTCTTCGTGGACATGGATTGTCGCGAGGCCAAGGGCGGACCTATCCAAACTGGCGACGAGCTACCCACGAAGGATGTGCCACAACTGCAGGACGTAGTGCGCGCCAGCCAGGGAACTCTGCAAAACGTTGACACTCTGGTAAAACGGTTGGATAGCATTCTTACCTACATCCAGAGCGGACAGGGCTCCATCGGTAAAGTCATTTACGACCCGTCGCTGTTCAATCGAGCTAACGACATGCTGAACCAGTTGCAGCAGGTCGTGGGCCAGGTCAACTCGCCTAATGGAACGATCGGCAAGCTCATCAACAGCGACGAACTCTATAACAAGGCCAACGCTGCCATCGACAACGTCAATAAGATCATCGATGAGGTTAATAGCGGCCAGGGCACGATCGGTAAGTTCCTCAAAGACCCCACTCTTTATGACAATGCCAACAAAGCCGTCGCCCGGTCGAATGAGCTTATCGGTGGTATCAACGCGGGCAAGGGTACGCTGGGCAGGCTCGCGAAGGACGAGGCGCTGGCGAACAAAATCGACAGCACAGTGACGCGCCTGAATAGCATCGCCGACCGGCTCGACAAGGGCGAGGGAACCGCCGGCAAGTTCCTGAAGGATCCCGCTCTATATGACAATGCCAACGATCTATTGGTGGAAACCCGCAGCCTCATCAAGGCCGTGCGCCAGGATCCCAAGAAGTACCTGACTATTCATCTGAAAATCTTCTGAAGCGGATAGCCACTTTATTCCCGCTCACCCGGCACTAATTTCCCAGTCTAATAGGCGTTGTAGTAGTGTTTTCTGTGGAGTTTTTCTTCATCTCCGCGGGACGTACCACGTCCTACCTTTCGCGATCGCCTTGCCAATGCTGCTTGGCGTGCGGCGAGGCGACACATAATTTTCGAGGCAAACATGCGGACTCGCACTCTGCTTATTTTCCCGCTGCTACTGGCGACCGTACTTTCCGTGGCCCAGACAGCACCGTCTGCTTCTTCCGAATTTCCCAAGCAAATTCCCAACTTCGATCTAACGGCCATCGACAAGACCGTCGATCCCTGCGTGGATTTCTACCAATATTCGTGCGGAAACTGGATGAAGAACAATCCCATTCCTGCGGACAAAACAAGATGGGGCCGCTTCAATGAACTGGACGAGCACAATCTGTACATCCTGCGCGACCTCGTTGACCAGGCCCAAGCGCCCGGCAAGCATAGCGCCATCCAGCAGAAAGTTGGCGACTACTATGCGGCGTGCATGGACGAGAGCACGGTCGAGAAAAAAGGAACTGCGCCACTTGTGCCGGAGATGAGCCGCATCGCTGCCATTAAGACCAAGCAGGAGATTATTCCGCAGGTCGCCTACATGCATCGCAATGGCGTCACGGCGTTGTTCAGCTTCTATCCCATGCCGGACATGCACGATTCCAGTTTGACTATCCCGAACTTGGACCAGGGAGGAATCACACTGCCGGATCGCGACTACTACCTCAAGGACGATGCGAAGTCGGTAGAGACGCGGCAAAAGTACCAGGAGCACGTGCAGAAGATGTTCGAGCTGGCAGGCAATAAGCCTGAGGTCGCAGCTGCCGAAGCCAAGACCGTACTGGCCGTGGAAACCGGCCTGGCGAAAGCCGCGATGGACCGCACCGAGCGTCGCGATCCGAAAAAGCGTGACCACATGATGCAGACCACGGAGATCGTCGCTCTAGCCCCGAATTTCGACCTCGCCCAGTATTTCGCCGATAATGGCTCGCCCAAGTTCACGAGCCTCAACGTCGGCAACCCCGACTTCTTCAAGGCGGTGAATGAGCAGCTCAACGCGGTTGCGCTCGACGATTGGAAAACCTATCTGCGCTGGCGCACCTTGGATGCCTATGCTCCGCTGCTGACCCAGGCTTTCGTGGACGAAGACTTTCAGTTCAATCGGAAGTACATGGCTGGGCAGAAAGAGATTGAGCCGCGCTGGAAGCGTTGTGTTCGCTCCACTGATCGCAACCTCGGAATGGCCCTGGGCCAGCTTTATGTGGACAAAGTGTTTGGACCAGACAACAAGGCGCGCACCGTCAAAATGGTGCAAGCCATCGAGCAGGCCATGCACAGCGACATCGGACAGTTGCCCTGGATGTCCGAAGCAACCAAGCAGCAGGCGTACCTGAAGCTGGCCGCGATCGTCAACAACATCGGCTATCCCGACACCTGGCGGGATTACAGCACGGTAATCGTTAAGCGCGACGATTATGCCGGCAACGCAACGCGCGCTGCCGCTTTCGAGACCCATCGCCAGTACAACAAGATGGAGAAGCCGACCGACCGAAAAGACTGGACCATGACTCCGCCGACCGTAAACGCCTATTACCGTCCGCCGATGAACGACATCAACTTCCCGGCAGGCATTCTGCAACCGCCGTTCTACGGTATGAACATGGATGACGCGGTGAACTTCGGCGGCATCGGAGTCGTGATCGGCCACGAGCTGACACACGGCTTCGACGATCAGGGCCGCAAATACGATGCTCAGGGAAACCTAAAGGATTGGTGGACTCCCGAGGATGCCAAAGCCTTCGAAGAACGCGCAAGCTGCACGGCCGATGAATATTCCAGCTTCGTCGCCGTGAAGGATGACAAAGGCGAAGTGCATCTCAACGGCAAACTCACCCTCGGCGAGAACACCGCCGATAACGGCGGCCTAAAACTAGCGTACATGGCGCTGACGAACATTATCGGCAACACGCCGGTGAAGCCCATTGACGGCTACACGCCGCAGCAGCGCTTCTTCCTGGCATACGGCCAGATCTGGTGCCAGAACGTGACCGACCAGCAAGCGCGGGTGCTGGCCATCACTGATCCACATTCGCCCGGGCGTTGGCGGGTGAATGGAGCGGTGCAAAATTCGGCTGCGTTCCAGGAAGCGTTTGGTTGCAAGGCGGGCCAGCCGATGGTGAGCGCGAACGCATGCCGGGTTTGGTAAAGAGCTGCAGCAGAGTTATAAGAGTTCTTGCAGTTGTTCAACAGTGATGCCAGCATCCCTCATGATCGCCTTCAGCAGCTTCGGATGAAGGATGGTTGGGCCATGGAAGGGAACGCGTTTGCCTGCGGGATTCTTGTAGATCATGTGGCTTCCGCTCTGCCGGGCAAGCGAGAAGCCCGCCTTTTCCAACGCTGCGACGATTTGGCGGGCGTTGAGACGCGGAAGCTTCGGCATTAGACTGCTACTTCGACCATCGAAAGACTTACAGAAACGGGCTCCGGAATCTCTTCGCCGGCGGCAAGTCGGTCCTGAATGTGAAGATGAATAGCATCCTTAATATTCTCTACCGCCTGTTCGTAGGTTTCTCCCTGGCTGTAGCACCCCTGCAGCCTTGGGCAGGAGGCAAAATATCCGTCTGGGTCGGATTCGATCACCACTGGCAAGGTCAAGTGCGTCATACGCGAATTATAGAAGATGACAGCGCTTGGATGGTTGTTGGTAAGCCATTAGACCCCTCGGCGGCCCTCCTGCACGTCAAGACTGGGCTAGTTCGCGCTACGCTGTTGTAGGGTACAGAATTTTGGCACCTATCTTCAAAACGAGGTCATACATGCGACGTCTCTCTTTCATAGCTTTCGCCCTGCTGCTTGCCGGAACCGCGGCGCAGGCGCAAAGCACGGCCAGTTCCTCCTCTACGGCGGAAATTAAGAATGTGCCCAGCTTCGACATGAATGCGATGGACAAGTCCGTCGACCCTTGCGTCGATTTCTACCAGTACGCCTGCGGCAACTGGATCAAGAACAACCCTATTCCCGCGGATCAACCTTCCTGGGGCCGGTTCAACGAGCTGCACGAACGCAATCAATTGATCTTGCGCAACATCCTCGACAAGACGTCAGTCAACAATGCCAGCCGTTCCTCGAACGACCAGAAGATCGGCGACTATTACTACTCCTGCATGGACGAGGCCGGCATTGATGCCAAGGGCACGGCTCCGCTGAAACCATTGATGGACCGCATTGCCGCACTCCAGGACAAGTCGCAACTGCCGGCGCTTATCGGCCAGCTGCACAACAATGGTGTACGAGTGCTGTTTGATTTTGGCTCCGAGCCTGATGCGAAAGACTCCATGATGGAAATTGCCGGCACGGATCAAGGTGGTCTAGGTCTTCCCGATCGCGACTACTATCTGAAAACAGACGCGAAATCTGTCGAACTGCGGAACCAGTATGTCCAGCACGTGACCAACATGTTCCAGTTGCTGGGCGAGTCGCCGGAGAAGGCGGCGGCCGATGCCAAGACCGTGTTGAGCATCGAAACCGAGATGGCGAAGGCCTCGATGGATCGAGTCGAGCGGCGTGATCCCAACAAGGTCTACCACAAGATGACCACCGCTCAGCTCCAGCAGCTGAGTCCCGCCTTCATCTGGAAAGATTATTTCGTAACCGTTGCCAGTCCCAGCTTCGATAGCCTCGATGTTTCAGTGCCCGACTTTGTCAAAAGCATGAACCAATTGGTGACAACGAGCAATATCGAAGACATCAAGGCTTATCTTCGCTGGCAGACGGTACATCACGGCGCGCAACTGCTGCCAACGGCGTTTGTGAACGAAAACTTCGCCTTTTATGGAAAAACTCTAACCGGAGCCAAAGAGATTCGCCCGCGCTGGAAACGTTGTGTGCAGTTCACCAACTCGGATTTGGGAGAGGCTTTAGGCAAAGCTTATGTTGCTGAAGAATTTCCTCCCGAGAGCAAGGCCGCCACTCTGAACATGGTCCATGAGTTGGAGGCCGCTCTCAAGTCTGACATCACCGAGCTGTCATGGATGACCGACAACACCAAGAAACAGGCACTCGACAAGCTGGCGCACATTGAAAATAAGATCGGATATCCAGACAAATGGCGCGACTACAGTACGCTGACCATCATCCGCGGAGATGCTTTGGGCAATGGGCTGCGTGCTAACCAATTCGAATTCAAACGGCAGTTGAATAAGATCGGCAAGCCAGTGGACCGCAGCGAATGGGGCATGACGCCGCCCACGGTCAACGCTTACTACAATCCGCAGGAGAACAACATTAACTTCCCAGCCGGCATTCTGCAGCCGCCGTTCTACGATCCGAAGGTTGACGATGCGGTGAATTTCGGCGCCATCGGTGCTGTCATCGGCCATGAACTCACGCACGGGTTCGACGATTCGGGCAGCCAGTTTGATGCCCAGGGAAACCTGCGCAACTGGTGGACTCCCAAAGACCGCGAACAGTTCGATAAGTTGGAGGGGTGCTTCGTTAGCGAGTATGACAGCTTCGTTGCGGTCGATGACGTTCACGTTCGCGGACAGCTAACGTTGGGCGAGAACACTGCCGACAACGGCGGTCTGCGTATTGCCGATATGGCTTTGCTGGATGTGCTGGGAAATGCACCCCAAAAATCCATTGACGGCTTCACCCCCGAGCAGCGTCTGTTCGTTGGCTGGGGCCAGATCTGGTGCGAGAATGAGCGTCCTGAGTACGCCCGCCTGATGGCCGGAGTCAATGAGCACTCGCCGGGGAAATTCCGGGTCAATGGCGTGGTCGGAAACATGCCCGAATTCCAAAGGGCATATAGCTGCAAGCCCGATGCGCCGATGATCCGCAAACCGGCTTGTCGGGTGTGGTAGCAGCGCATCGCTGATTGGACCCGCAAGACGTGGAGCGCACGGAGAAGCAATTGCCTCTCCCTGCGCTCCGTGGCCTTTGTGGTGAAGAATTCTTCGCGCATCCGGCTTGCAACTAGCCGCTAATCGCCCGTTACCGGCCACTGGTTTATAGTGGTTTGTGCTGCCGGTGAAACTTTCCCCTTCTCATTACACCCGAATTCCGTGGTTTGCCCTCGCACTGGTATTGCTTGTCATGGGCTGCGCCTGCAAGCGCGGCGCCCTGGCCAAACATGAGTACATGTACGTCTCGGCTCAGGAGACAAGTCTGCGCGACCGCGTCGCCACCATGTACAACAAGATCGGCACGGTGCATAGCGGTGACCGCGTAGAAGTTCTCGAGAAGCAGAGACGGTTTCTGCGGGTGCGGACCGACAGCGGGCAGGAAGGCTGGATCGAGGAGCGCAGCCTGGTTCCCCAGGATATTTATGATGCTTTCCAGAAGCTGGCCAGCGACAATGCTAGCCAGGAAGTCCAAGCCCATGGAACTGCGCGCTCTGAGCTCAACATGCACGTCACGCCCTCGCGCGAGGCGGAGCACCTGTATCAACTCAAGGACGGAGAGAAGGTCGACATCCTGAAGCGTGCCACGGCAGAGAAGAATCCTCCGAAGGCCGCGGCCGCAGCTGCAACGTCAAGTCCGAAGAGTTCCGCCACGACCCAACCGAAAACGCCGCCGGCCATGCCAGCCGAAGCCGCGCCAGCCCCCAATGCCTCAAAACCAGCATCGGGCAGCGCTTCCGTGGAGCCCCCGAAGCCGGTGATGGAAGACTGGTATCTGGTGCGCAACTCAGCCGGGCACGTCGGCTGGGTGCTATTGCGCATGATCGACCTTGATATCCCGTTGGACGTGGCACAATACGCCGAAGGGCAGCGCATTATGGGCTACTTCGTGCTGAACACGGTGCAGGAGGAAGACAAAGACAGCAAAGAAGTCAAACAGGTGCCACAGTACTTGGTGCTCTTGAACGAACCCAAGGACGGACTGCCTTGGGACTTTAATCAGATCCGAATCTTTACCAGGAACCGGGCGAAGCATCGCTATGAGACCGCTTATCGTGAGCGCAATCTTGAGGGCTACTTCCCGGTAAAGACGGGTCATCAGGATTTCGCCAAAGAAGGGGACTTGCCCACCTTCACCATCCGTAAGAAAAATGACGACGGGCAGATGGTGGACGTCACCTACAAGTTGAACGGGCCGATAGTGCGTCGAGTGTTGTCCCCGGAAGAGGAGGCGGCGGAAAAGGCGAAGCACGAGGCCGCATTAGCTGCTTATTATGCACAGCGTAAGAAGCAGGGGCTTGCGCATCCTTCCGCCCGTCCGCACCACAAGCACAAGTGAGTTGAAAGGCGATTTGGATCAATTTTCGAAGTACTGTAGTGCGGTACGGGCAGTGCGGCGCTTCAGAGGCTGTTACGAAACCCACTACTGATCCGCTACGGTGGGACAAAACATGCGCCAGCCGCAGGCGGCGGCAGAGCTTAGCCCAGCGCTTCAGCGCTGGGAGAGAGCAAGTGGGAAATCCCGAGTCCGCTTTAGCGGACGGCAGGAGTTTCGTAACGGCCTCTTCAGCGCCGCGTCCAAGCTCTCTGATCTTTGTCATCACGAGCGGGCGAACAGGGGTCCCAACGAGCGGCGTCTTTGCGCTTGTTGGGGTAAAGCTCAGCCCGCGACGGATCTGCTTTCTGACTCTTTCAGCAACGCAATATTAATCCAGGCCTGTTTTCCGATGTTCAACCTGAGCTACCGGCTATAAAACTCGGCAATAGCCGCTACCACGCGTTGCTGCTCGTCCTCGCGCAGTTCAGGAAACATGGGTAGCGCCAGCGCTTCTTTCGACGCACGCTCCGACTCCGGAAGATCGCCCGCTTTATAGCCCAGGTAAGTAAAGCATTCCTGCAAGTGCAGCGGGACGGGATAATAAATCTCCGTCCCGATTCCTTGCTGGGTCAAGAAGGCCCTCAGTTCATCCCGCCGAAACGCACGCACCACATGCTGATGGTAAATGTGGTAGGCCTCGGGCATCGTCGCCAGCAACGCAATGGGCGCTTGCGCATTGACCGATTGCGCGCTGCTCTGCACCAGGCCGGAGCTGCCGAATAGACCGTGATAGCGACAGGCCAGCATTCGCCGTGCCTGGTTCCAATCGTCAATGTGCTTCAACTTCACACGGAGCACCGCAGCCTGCATGGCATCGAGGCGGCTGTTCCAGCCGATCTCTTCGTGGTAATAACGTTGGCGGCTTCCGTGATTGCGCAAACGTCGAACATGCGCCGCCAGTTCCTCGTCGTTGGTGGTGACGCATCCACCATCGCCATAGGCGTTCAGGTTCTTGGTGGGATAAAAGCTGAACGCCGCCACCTTGCCCAGTCCTCCTGCTTTCTTCTCGCGCCACCTCGCACCAAAAGCCTGCGCCGCATCTTCGATAAGACCCGCATCGTACCGCTCGACCAGGGCGGCGAATCTGTCCATGTTGGCGCATTGCCCGTAAAGGTGTACTGGCATCACCGCGCGAGTCTTATACGAGCGCCCACGCTTCAGCGCTCGCTCTGCTGCTTCGGGATCAAGGTTCAGTGTCGCTGGATCGATATCGGCCAGAATTGGCGTCGCCCCGACTCGCACAATCGAACTCACCGAAGCGAAAAAGCTAAAGGGAGTGGTGATCACGCACGCCTCTGGTCCAACGCCGGCAGCTTGCAGCGCCAGCCACAAGGCGTCAGTACCAGACGCACAGCCAACACTTGCGCGCACTCCCAGATAACTTGCCGACTCGCGTTCGAAGCCTTCGAGTTCCGGACCTCCGATGAAATGTTGGCTAGTGAGCACACGTTCGAGGGCAGCATGGACTTCGTGCTTGATGCTTTCATATTGACGAGTGAGGTCCAGCATGGAGACGGGACCGCGCGAGGTCGCGGACCCTGGATTAGCGAGCGATCGCGGCGAAGTCGATGGCATGACGAAACTCTGATTCTATAGCGAATTCCCGGTTGACGTGCAGACTGAAGCGGGTAGTGGCTCGGGTTACGGATCGGCGACTGCGCGTTCAGCAATCGGCGTGTTCCTCATTGCGAGCGTAATGGCGATTTCTCGTTCACTATCACAGAGCTGCCGTCCTGAGGAAAGTAATTCGCCAGCTTCCGAGAAACCCATATACCACCCGCGATTCTACTGCTATGTTTGGAGTGACCCTCTGGAGGAGAAATGCATTTACGAGTGTTCGCGGCGGCAACCGCGGCGATGATGTTGCTCGTTCCGGCGCATGCACAGCAGAGTCACTGGGCGTCCGTCGATGATAAGACCGCGAAATACATCATCGACATGGAACGCAAGTGGGCTGAGGGTGTATGCGTTGATAACGGCGTGGTCGCCAGTCTGCTTGCCGAGGATTTCCAAGGCACGTCCACGAAAGGTGCGCGCTTCACAAAAGCTGATGAACTGAAGGACGAAAAGAGCGCACGCACCGCGCATGATTGCGGGCTCGATGAGGCTAAAGTGCATTTCTTCGGAGATGATGTCGCCATTGTCTATGGCCGCGAACATGCTCTCGGTAAAGACAAGTCCCAGCCGAGCGCAAAGGTGTGCCAGGTGTGGACGGATACGTGGCTGAAAGGCGGCGGAACATGGCAGATCATCGCCTCGCAGGATAATCGCGTGGAATGTAAGTAGCTGAGAATCCCTCGCGGGTGCCAATACCGAGCGATTGTTGGCATGAACAGATGGAATGAGAAGGCCGGTCTCCGACGGGATGCTGTACGCTCCCAAGTTATCGACGCGCTCGAAGCGCAAGAGATAAAGGAGACCGGCAATGAAGAAGAGTAGCACTGCGGCAGCACCGAGCAACAAGAATTTTAGTCAGAAGCTGACCATCGGTTTGGACCTGGGTGATCGATCGAGTTGGTACTGCATGTTGAACGAAGCGGGAGAAGTCGTTCGCGAGGAGAAGCTGGGCACAACTCCGAAGGGGATGAAGGAAGTCTTTGCGGCGATGCCGCGCAGCCGGGTGGCGCTGGAGACTGGGATGCACTCGCCCTGGGTGAGCCGGCTGTTGAGCGAGTTCGGCCATGAAGTGATCGTGGCGCATGCCCGCAACGTGCGTCTGATCGGAGAGAGCCGGCGGAAAGATGATCGGCTGGACGCCAGGACACTGGCGCGGTTGGCCAGGATCGACCCGCAGTTGTTGGCTCCGGTAAAGCATCGCAGCGCGCAGGCGCAGGCCCACCTGACGGTGATTCGAGCGCGAGCCAGCCTGGTGCGGGCGCGGACGGCGCTGGTGAACACGGCGCGTGGACTGACGAAGTCGTATGGCGAGCGGCTGCAAGGCTGTAACCCGCGCAACCTGAATCTAGAGAAAGCTGAGGCTCTGAGTCCGGAACTACAAGCCGCGCTGGGTCCGCTGCTGCAAGCGCTGGAATCGCTCAGTGAGCGCATTGCCGAGTATAACCAGCGGATCGAGCGCATCGCACAGCAGAGCTATCCGCAAACCGCACTGCTGAAACAAGTGAAGGGCGTGGGCACACTCATTGCGTTGACTTACATGCTGACGCTGGAAGATCCGCATCGTTTTCGCAAGAGTCGTGACGTGGGTTGCTATGCCGGACTGCAACCGGGGCGAAGAAACTCCGGGCAGAGCGAACCGCAGATGCACATCAGCAAGGAAGGTGATCCGTATCTGCGAACCCTACTGGTGCAGGGGGCGCACCACATCCTGGGGCCGTTTGGAGCAGACAGTGATCTGCGACGATGGGGTCTGAGGCTGGCCGAGCGCGGTGGCAAGAACGGAAAGAAACGGGCCATCATTGCTACCGCCCGCAAACTAGCCGTCCTGCTACATCGGCTGTGGGTCAGTGGAGAAGTCTACGAACCGCTGCGCAATACGAATCGGACGATGGTGGTAGCAGCATAGTTGACAGAAGTATAGGCGAAGCCTAAGCCGAGTTCCGGTGACTGCGTCTATGGCCTGGCCCACTTCTATCCTTGACGATGGAAGACAGGTCGCCTAACAGGTGGCAGCGCCGGCTGAAACGAGAACACCCAACTTGCACCGAGCGAACATCGCTCACCAAGAGTGCGGATGGAAGGGTGGCGACAGTGGCAATGGGCTTGGTTGGTTACGCGCAAGGCTAACCTAAATAGCGAGGAACAGGCCGACCATGGCCCACCTTCCTTTCTAGCGGCATGGTGCCAGAGCGGTCCTCGCCGTCAAGGGTTCGCTCCGCCGCACAAAACGCGCCCTTGACGGCTCCGGGCCGCTCTGAAAACCCGCCGCTAAGAAAGGAAGGTGGAATCCAGGAAGGCAAAACAGACTTGACACTGACCGGCCTTCTCATGGAAGGCCATAGCGCAACCGACCCTGGTACAACAAGGACGGGCATACTCTGTTTACTTTCCCCCAAACATGATGTAGTGGCTCGACGCGCCCATGAAGAACAGCATGGGGAACGACACCCAGAAATTCAGGCGAGTACAAAGCAGCGAGATTCTGGCCACCTTGGGAGCCTCCGGTGGCATTGCTATTCCCTGGCTGGCATTAGCTTCGATCCAGCGGATCATTTTCTTTTGCATGCGCCACACCACGCCCCAGACGTTTAGCAGCATGAACCAACCCAGTCCGCCGCCTATGCCGATCGCCAAGGCCTGATTACTCTCCCAGCCGTGCTGATTCAAGCTCACAAAAATGTAGGCCGCCGCGGCCAACGCGATCGCGACGATGACACCCACTACAGCCCCCTTCTTGAGCACCTCGGCCGGGGACATCAGCGCGCCCATCTCCACCACAAATGCCAACGTCCACAGCCCGAAGAAGCCTCCGAACATCATCCCAGTGGACGCCGGCTCCCCCTGGGCCACCGCATTGCGGGCATCGGTTGCCACGATGTGCATCCAGTAGGCCATGCCGGCCAGCACGGTCACGACCGCGCTCCAACGAAACCACCACAGCGCCCGCGGCATAAGCTTGGGGAAAACGGTTCCTCGGGATTTTGCTTCGAGCTCCTGCAGGAATGGCATGCCCACCAAATTGAAGAAATACAACAGGCCAATCCAAGTAATACCGGCGACAAAATGGATCCAGCGAACCACAATCAAGGCTGTTTGCGCGCCACCCGGAAATCGGATTTGCCAAGCAAGTAGTGCTACTAGTGAACTAACCATCTCGGCCACCTGTGCTCCGAAAGTATAGGCTTCACACGCTGCCATTGGGAGTACGCGAATTTTACATCACACAGTCTTGTGCTCGTTGGAGTTGAAATCGCGTCGCCACGGCCTTATCGTAAACTGACTATGATTACTCCCGCAGCCTATCGACTATCAAGGAATGGCTGCAGACAATTTCTACAGGTCCGGAATCGTGAGGGGCCGCGAATCTGGGGCTGTGCTGTTTTTTGCATTGTTGCCTGGGAGGAACATATGGAAAATAAGGCAGCACAGAACATACAAGACGGGTTTCTCAATACTGCGCGCAAAGATAAATTTGTAGTTACTATCTACCTGATCAGCGGGGTCAAGCTGACAGGCAGAATCCGCTCCTTTGACAAGTACTCTGTAGTGCTGGACACCAACAACCAGGAGCAGCTTATCTTTAAGCACGCCATTTCTACCGTGGCGATGTCGCGTTCCGCTCATTCCCCGCATTCCGAACGTCATTCTGAACACCGTGCATCAGCGGAACCAGCCAGTCCGCCGGATACAGAGACCGGCGACACAACCACAACCTCTGAGGACTAATCTATTTCTCGTACGGGTGGGATTAACTCCAGAGCGAATGATCGCTTTTGGCAAACTGGACGGAGCCAGGCGGAACGAGTCTTCCTCGTGGGAGTGGAATTCGCCCACCGGTCAGTGGCGACCCATGATGGCAAACTTCATTCCTCGAGGGATCGGAAAGCGGAACCCGATAATACGCCGCTGGCTCATCCCCGGAAACAGCCCAGCGGCAGAGTTCCGCCCAGCGCACGCGTAGCGCGCAACGCTGCCTCCTCTCACCTGCAGGCAGAAGAGCAGGGGGCTCGCGGATTTTCGGCCGAAGAGTCGATGGCCGAGTTACGCGAGCTGGCCGCCAGCGCTGGAGCGGCAGTCATCGGCGAATTCTTGCAGAGGCGCCAAAAGCCAGATCCCGCCACGCTCATCGGCAGCGGAAAGCTGGAGGAACTGAAAGGCGCGGTCGCTTCCAGTTTGCCTGATCTGGTGATCTTCGATCACGATCTGACGCCATCGCAGCAGCGCAACCTGGAGCGCGAGCTTGATCTGCGGGTGATCGATCGCACCCAGCTCATCCTCGACATCTTCGCCCGTCACGCACGCACCCGGGAAGGACAGTTGCAGGTGGAACTGGCGCAATTGCAATACCTGCTGCCGCGGCTGGCGGGACGCGGCGTGCAGATGTCGCAGCTCGGCGGCGGCATTGGAACTCGTGGCCCCGGTGAAACGCAGCTGGAGACCGACCGCCGCAAAATCTACCGGCGCATTCGCCATGTCCAACAACAGTTGGAGAATGTTCGTCGCATCCGAGGGCAGCAGCGGCAGCGGCGCGAATCAGTTCCCATCGCTACGGTGGCGCTAGTCGGCTACACCAATGCAGGCAAATCAACCCTATTCAACGCGCTCACCCAGGCAGGCGTGCTGGAGAGCGGGCGTATGTTCGCCACACTTGATCCCACCCTACGAAGTGTAACGCTGCCTTCACGGCGGCAAGTTTTGTTGTCCGACACTGTGGGATTCATCCGAAACCTGCCGCACACCCTGGTTTCGGCGTTTCGTGCCACGCTGGAAGAGGTGCAGCGCACTTCGCTCTTGTTACATGTGTCCGACGTCACCAGTCCCACGGCAGCCGAGCAGCAGGCGCAGGTCGAAGAAGTGTTGCGCGAACTCGAATCGCAGGACAAGCCGCGGCTCTACGTGATGAACAAAGTAGATCTCCTGCCAGAAAAGAAACAAGAAAGCTTGCGCGATACGAACAGCGTTGTCCACGTCTCGGCCGCAAAGGGCCTTGGTTTGGATCGGTTATTGGAGCGTATCGACGAACTCATCGTCGAGGATCCGGTGCGCCGGGTCCACATGCGCGTGCCTCAGTCGGAGGGCAAAGCGCTGGCCGCGCTCGACGCCAAGTCACTCATATTTGCGCGAGAGTATCGCGACGGCAACGTTGAACTCGATGTGCAAGCGCCCGAATCGCTGCTGCGCAAGATGAAGGGTTTTGTCTCGGAGTGAATGATCTAGCCGCTTTCTAGCTCTAGACGATTGACTTATACGACGCGTGTTCCCGCATCAGCCTGCTCGTCGGCGTGATAGCTGGAACGGACCAGCGGACCGGACTCGACGTGGCGGAAACCCATCTTCAAAGATTCTTCTTTGAGGAAGCGGAACTCGTCCGGGGGGTACAACCGCGCTACGGGAAGGTGGTCTTTCGAGGGCCGCAAATACTGACCAATGGTAAGGATGTCCACGTTGTGGACCGCGAGATCGCGGAAAACCTCGAGCAGTTCGTCCGTGCTCTCTCCCAAGCCTGCCATCACGCCGCTCTTAGTCGGAATAGCGGGATTCATTTCCTTGGCGCGTTGCAGCAGCCGCAACGTACGCTCATACCGCGCGCCTGAGCGGGCGACGCGATACAGGCGAGGAACGGTCTCGGTGTTGTGGTTCAGGATGTCGGGCTTGGCGTCCATCACGATGCGCAGTGGCTCTTCCAATCCCTGAAAGTCGGGTATGAGAACCTCCACGCGGCATCCCGGAACGCGTTGCCGAACTTCGGTGATGGTGTCGGCGAAAACGCGCGCTCCCCCGACGTTGTCATCGTCGCGATTGACGCTGGTGACGACGGCGAACTTCAGTCCCAGTTTCTCTACCGCCTCGGCGACCCGGCGAGGCTCTTCAAAGTCGATTGGCTGCGGACGGCCCTTCGGGACCGCGCAGAAGCCACAGCGGCGGGTGCAGAGATTGCCCAGCAGCATGAAGGTCGCAGTGCGATGGTTCCAGCACTCGCCGATGTTGGGGCAATGTGCCGACTCGCAGACGGTGTTGAGTTCCAGGTTGCGCGCCAGCGTCTTAAGGTTGTGATAATTTTCGCCCATCGGTGCACGCGCCTTCAGCCACTCCGGCTTGGGAGCCGGACGGCGCGGGCCGATCTCGATCTGGATCAGTTCAGCAGCTGTAGCCATGCGATGTAACTATTGTACAAGCACGGAAGTCGTCGGCCATCAGCCTTCAGTTGTTAGCCTTCCCCTGTTTCCTCGGCGTCAGTTTGACATCCAGGTCGGGTGAACTCCCGATTCAGGGGGAGCGTCAGATCGTCTTGAACGATTGCCCGTTTGGAGAACTGGCGCCGGTTAGTTGGCTGACAGCTGACAGCTTCTATAACGTATGCAGGTAGGCCATCAGATCATCCAATTGCTGCTGCGTCAGCTTCTGCTGGAAGGCAGGCATCTTGGCGCGGCCCAAGAGGATGATGTCGGCAACCCTGTCGTCGTTGGCGGGAATGCCGTTTTTCATGAACGGCTTTTTGAACAGCCCATTCAGGCTGGGTGCGCGGAGGTCATGTTTACTGTAGGCGTAATGACATTCGGCGCAACGTTGGTCGTAAACGCGCCGGCCTTGCGCCTGCTGTGGAGTTAGCCCCAGCTCGGCGTCGTTCTTGCGGGGCTCGGAATCGCATGCCAGAAAGATCGTAATAAGGATCACAACAATTGCAGACAAGAGGGCAAGAGGAGCGCGTTTTGGTCTCGGCATTCTTCCAGGTTCCCGGGCAGTCTGTACTCGCGTGGGGCCTGCAGTGAGGCTCCAGCAGAGTTAGAATACACCTCACATGACAGTTGCCCTCAAACGCGTGTACGCGGATCCGTCGCCGCGGGATGGCGCGCGCGTCTTGGTGGACCGGTTGTGGCCGCGCGGGCTGAAAAAGTCCGACGTCGCGCTCGACGCATGGCTGAAGGACCTTGCCCCTTCCGATGAGTTGCGCAAATGGTTCCATGCTCACCCCCAGCAATGGAGCAAGTTTCGCGAAAAGTATCTCAAGGAACTCACCACCGAGGCGGCGCATGCAGCATTGCAGCAGTTGTACGAGTTACGGAAGCAACATCGCCGCCTGACGTTGTTGTTTGCCTCCAAGAATGAAGAGCGCAACAACGCCGTAGTGTTAAAGCAACTGGTCGATGGCGACCGGAAGCCGCCCACCGGAACCGGGCCCATCCGTGCTCTCGCCACCAAGCGCGGGCGCGCTACTCGGCCGAGATAGTTGCATGATCCTCAGGCCCGATGTCACACCAGAAGCTGCTACCGACAGGTTTGTCTCTGCTTGGGAGGCGGTCGCTGGCACGGAGAAAACACAGGCGACAAATTATCATCTGGTGCGGCAGCCTGATCACGCGCGGGTTTCTGGCGAAATTGCGCGGCATCTTGCGATTGCGGGCGCACCTGCGGTGGACGATGACATCACACAAGGTATCAGGTTGCACGACGAGGGCTGGAAGGATTTCGACAACGGCCGCAAGCGGCTGAGTGCGACTCCTGCGATGTATGCCGGCGAAAACATCGCTGTGAACGCAGAAGGCAGGCCGCTTTCCTTCCTGGAGATCAAGGCGGGCGATTTCCTGCGAGCATGGCGAGGGTCGATTGATTCAGCCGAAGTGGTCGCACCCATCGCCGCCTTAATCGTTAGCGGTCACTTTTACCGCCTGGGCAAATTCGGAATCAGCATGGGCGCCTACTCGGAAGACGAGGTGCGAAGCGTGTGCGAATTCCTGGCGTCTGAAGAGCAGCGACAAGGTCGCTGGCTGCGCCTGCAAAGCCGCCGCGAAAAGGAAGTGCAGCACTGGACGGATGTGCTGCAATTTTGCGATCTGCTGTCGCTGTACCTGTGCTGCGGCTCGCAAAGGAATGTCGAATTTCCGCAGCGCATTGGACCTAATGGCGAGACGATCAAGCTGCAGTTGCAAGATGGGGTTTTGGTGTTGACGCCATCGCTATTTGCGAAGGAATGCGAGTTCTCAGTGGAAGCACATCCGTATCCGTCGGAATTGCGCATGGCATCAACGAAACTGACCTGGCGGGTACGCTGAAGCGGCGAGCTTGAGAAACCTTTGAGACTAAGGGGCCCTTCGACTCGCCCGGGCAAAACCGACGCAGGCTGGCTTAGGATGACAGTCCATGATCCTCAGTGCAAAACTAACCAATGCCATGATCATCAAGAATATTCCTGGCTAACGGAACGGATAGTCCCGATATCCATCCGGATAGTCGAATCAGGTGAAAACGAATGGCGATCTTTCTCGAACTGGGTTGCGGCGCTGTATGTCATTGCAAATGCGGGAAAAATCTGAAATTGGCTTTCACGCCTTCAGGTTGGCACCTGGTTTGCAATATCTCTTCGCGTCGCTACAAGGCTCCAGAAAGCAACGAGGCCAACGGAGTTTCGCAGCAACTAAATTCAATCTAGGGTGAGGAGGATTGACTATGAAACTTCAGAAACTCATTGCTGTCGGCATTCTGCTTTTGCTTTCGGCCGCAGCTTTGTCGGCACAAAATACTCTGGCGGACCCGAATGACGATGCCTGCTGGTCGAGCCTTGCTGCTCTGCGGGCCTGTGAACTTCAAGCGTATGACCGGGCCATGGACCAAGCACAGCGTTGCACTTCTTATCCGGAGTACCAATGCCTTCCCGCTGCCGAGCAGGCTGAACAGAGGATTTCAGGGAAGCATGTGGCTGGGGCCGTCTCGACGACAGCCAACAACACCCCGAGTACTGTAAATCCGGCGGTCATCGCCGACCCGAACACTCTGTCGAGTGGCTCGAAGTGAGATCGGCTACTACCGTCGCATAGCGCCCCATCGTTCCGCCAAGCGATGGGGCATTGCGTTTGATCCTGTTGGATAGTAGTAAATCAGGAAAACCAATCACTCTGATGGGTTCGGCCTAACCGTTATCCCCTTCCTGCTGTTTCCGTAACCGTCGCGTCTCCGCCAGCAGGGCCATGCTGTGCATCAGGTTCTGCATGGTGACGATGCCGATCAGCCGTTGCTGGTCGACTACGGGAATCATGCTGAGTCCTCGTCCGCCGAGCTTGCGAAACGCCGACGCGAGCGAGTCACGAGCCTGCGCAATCTCGAAGGCCCGCACCATTGCTGACTGCACGTATCCATTGCCGCCAACGCGCAACGCCTGAACAATACGCTGCTTGCTGATGACACCGATCATATCGCTGCCGCGAACGACGGGGAAGTCATCCTGCAAAGTGTGCACCGCCTTCTGCAGCGCATCTTCGAGGGTATCGGCCGGCGAAAGCGTGGAGAAGCCGGTCAGCATTACATCTTCCATACGGACACTCTCCAGCACCGATTGGAAGACGACCGAGCGATCCTCCAGTTGTGCGCCGACGAAGAGGAAGAAACCAATCAACATCAGCCAGGTGTTCCATATGCCGAGAAAAATCAGAAGCATGGCGAATGCCTGCCCGATGGCAACTGCGCGACGAGTGGCGCGTACGTAATCCATGCGCTCGGCGAGAAGGGCGCGCAGGATGCGTCCACCGTCCATGGGGTAGGCCGGCAGAAGATTGAAGCCGCCGAGAAAAACATTTCCCCAGAAAAAGCTGCGAGGCAAGTTATTGGCATGTACGAAGGGGTGTGCCCATAGATTCACCTGCGGTAGAAACGCCAAGATAAATGCGCCGGAAACCGCTGCGATAAACAGATTGACCACGGGGCCAGCAACCGAAATACGAATGTCGCGTGCGGGATCGGTGCTGCGCTGTCCCACGTCTTCCATCAGAGTGACACCGCCGATGGGAAGCAGAATGATGGACCGGACAGCCACACCATTGCGGCGGGCCACGACGGCGTGTCCAAGTTCATGCAATACGACACAGCCGAAGATGATCCCCACCAGCACCAGACCGCGCATTGCGCCGGCCGTACCCATGGTTACCGATTGAGTAAGCCAGACGAAGGCTAGCAGAAAAACAAACGTGAGGTGGATGCGGATGTCCACTCCGAACAATCGTCCCGCAGGGATTGACCAACTTCTCATTGCTCCGCGTCAGCCTCCGACTTCATTCTATACACTTTAGGACATGCGCATCATCGCCGGTCAGTTTCGGAGTCGTCCTTTGCGTTCGCTCCCGGGACTTGATTTGCGCCCCACCAGCGATCGGCTGCGGGAGACCCTATTTGATGTGCTTGCCGCTGCAGGCAATCTGCAGGATAGCGTGTGGCTCGATCTTTACGCAGGCACTGGAGCCGTGGGGATCGAGGCGCTGAGCCGCGGCGCAGGCCGGGTGTATTTTGTGGAATCGGTGAAGAAGCACGCCCGCCTACTATGTAAAAATCTGAAGACGCTGGGGGTCTCCGATTTGTTTGAATTGCACGAGCGCGAGGTCGCACAGGCGCTGCCGTTCCTGGAGAATACCGGGGTGGTCTGCGATTACTGCTTTCTAGACCCTCCTTACCGCTTGCGCGGCAGCTACGAGCGCACGCTCAACCACCTGTCGCTGTCGCGACTGCTACAACCGGCCAGCATTGTCATCGCTGAGCATGAAAAGAAGTTTGACCCCGGTGAACGCTTCGGCGCGCTTGTGCGCTTTCGGCGCCTGGACCAAGGCGATGCATCACTGAGTTTTTACAGGTTGCGTGAAATCATCCGGGCTTTCAGCAAATCGCTTTTTTGTGACAAGCGAGACCAGTGAGTGCGGCATTCGGCCACCACCCGAACCGGCAAGTTATTAGGCCAAAACAAAACCGGCCGCTGTCGCGACCGGTTTCACTGAACATTATCCACTTATGCACTAGCTTAGCTAGGGTAGCTAGTGTCTAGTTGCATAAATGAGCGAATGGTGTATAGTGCAAGGCATGAAGGCTCGCAGCATTGCACTGACGCCGGAAGAGCAGGCTGATCTAGAGTTGGTAGTGCGTCGCCCGACCAGCGCGGCGCGGGATGTGTTTCGGGCCGTCGTGATTTTGCGCGCAGCCTCCGGGGCCAGCAATGAGCAGATCGCCGCGGCCATGGACACGCGGCCGGCTACGGCGAGCAAGTGGCGGGGCCGGTTTCTGCGCGACCTACGATCGGAACAGCGAACGTCGCATCCTCGCGCAACTGGATCAACCGCCGCCCAAAGGGTATGCGCGTTGGAACGGAGCCTTGCTGGCCGCGGCGCTGAAAGACATCTCCGACGATCAGATTTGGCGGGTGCTGCGCAAGCATGGAATTTCGCTACAACGGCGTCACACTTGGTGTGTCTCGACCGATCCCTGTTTCGCCCGCAAGGCCGCTGACGTGGTGGGGCTTTATCTGAACCCGCCGGAACACGCGCTGGTGTTGAGGGTGGATGAAAAGCCTCACATTCAAGCTCTGGAGCGGGCCCAGGGCTGGCTGAAGCTGCCCAACGGCAAGGCCCTCACCGGTTTTCAGCACGATTACAAACGGCACGGCACCACCACTCTGTTTGCGGCTCTGGAGGTGGCCACGGGGCTGGTGAAGGGCGATCATTACAAGCGCCGCCGCCGCGCCGAGTTCCTCGACTTCATGAACGGCATCGTAGCCGAGCACCCCGGCCGCGAGATTCATGTAATCCTGGACAATCTCAACACCCATAAGCCCAAACGCGACCGATGGCTGGCCCGCCACAACAACGTCCACTTTCATTTCACGCCCACGCACGCTTCGTGGATGAATCAGGTGGAGATATGGTTTTCCCTCCTGCAGAACCAGTCGCTGACCGGGGCCAGCTTCACCAGCCCCGGCCAGTTGCGCAAACACATGGACGACTTCATCGCCGCCTACAACCAGACGGCCCATCCCTTCGAGTGGAAGAAGCAGGTCGTATTCCAGAAACACCCCAAAATACTGTACGCTAACTTATGCAACTAGATACTAGGTTCAATTTCCCCGGCATCTCGCCAGTCATGCAATCACTATTTAGCGTGAGCTAAATTCGATCTCGGGAGTGGCTGCCAGCAGACTGCGCGTGTAGGGATGCCGCGGCGCGGTTGTGATCTGCTCGGTGGCGCCCAGCTCGACCAGCGCCCCACGCTGCATGACCGCGATGCGGTTCGCCAGATAATGCACGATGGGCATCGAGTGCGAAATAAATAGATAGGTCAGCGAGAAGTCGCGTTGCAATTGCTTCAGCAGATTTACGATCTGCGAACCAACGCTCACATCCAGTGCGGACACCGGTTCGTCGGCGACGATGAATCGCGGCCGCAAGATCAGTGCCCGCGCGATTCCGACACGTTGGCGCTGCCCTCCGCTAAATTCATGTGGGTATCGCTGCAGAGCTGAGCCATCCATGCCCACGGCACGCAACACTTCGGCTGCGCGTTGGCGACGCTTGGAACGGCTGTCGCTGCCATGGATGGCCATGGGCTCGCAGACAATCTGCTCGACTGTCATACGGGGATCAAGCGAGCCAAACGGATCCTGAAAGATGATCTGCATGTCGCGGCGCAAGCGGCGCAGTTCGGCACCACCAGCCCGCAGCATGTCGTGTCCATCGAAGAACACCTCACCAGAATCCGGTTGGATGAGCCGCAGCAACAGCCGTCCCAACGTGCTTTTGCCGGAGCCGGACTCGCCAACCAAACCCAGGGTTTCTCCGGCCTCGATCGACAGTGAGACATCGCTCACAGCGCGCACCTGCCCAGTTGTCCCGCTTCCAAACATACTTTGACCGGAGCTGAACGTCTTAATCAGATGGCGGGCTTCCAGCAGGGGCATGCTGGCGATGGTAACAAATGGTGGTCGCTGGTGAAGAGTGGTCGCCGGATCGATGCCTGCCATGCCAAGGTGTTACATGAGCCTGCGGCTCACTCATAGCGAGGAAAATTCACCACGGAGATCATGCGGGAAACTGGCGAGAAATCAAAACTCCGTGTCCTCCGTGTCTCTGTGGTGAACTGATTTTAGTTTGGACGAAAAATCCGGATTGCATGAATCCCGTACGGGACGCGGTTCTTGCCAGATTTTCACAATGTGGCGACCGATTGCGAAGAGACTTAGTTGAGGCTTGGACTTGCGGAATGCGCGAAATTAGGGTCTCAAAAAGAGCTTTGACCAACTCCGGTTTTCAGACTGCACAAGAATTCGGCATGCCGCTGTGGATGAGCTGCACTCCATTGAAAACAGGCAAGATAAAGTTGCGAAATAGTTGTTGACTTCTGTCGTCGCAAGAGTAAAAACACACTCGTTCTTTGACAGGTTCGCGGTTGTTCCAAGTCGGCAGGAGACGACGGGCTGGGCAAGTTCACTCCGTCTGCGCCTTAGGGCGCAGACGCAGAAGAACGCAACGGCAAGTGGCAACTGCCAGCTGACGAGCGCGCGAGGCAGTCAAGGGCAAGACGGAATCCCGAGGCGTTGAGCGGTTATTCCGGTTGGTGGCGAGCCCAAATTCAAGCTGAACATGCCCTGTGTACGCCAGTGCCAGTCGCACAGTCCAGCAGGAACCTAATGCCAGTCACTGGTCGGGTAGGACAGCCCAACTCAGTCCTCGGGATTCTTTATTGATTCACAGTCCTCCCCCATCTGTGAATTCCGTTCGCTACAACCCTCAATCAACCAAATCAACTTGCAGGCCGGACGCCGCAGTCCGGCTTTTCTCTGTGTGAGCACAAGTCTCTTGACAGTCGCTGAGTTCGCCCCACTCCTGAACACCTATCAACTAACAACTGGGCGTAGAAGCACTACCTTCGAGCCATACGGCACAGACTTCACATCGGCAGTGTGCCACTGGTCTGGGGTCTGCCTCAGACGATGCCAGCTTTGCTTTCAGTACAATCGTGGCATGGCAGCCAACAACCAAGCTTCTGCCGTTTCATTGCTCAAGAAGGTTCCGATCTTTTCCGGCCTATCAGATCAAGAGTTCGCTTTTATGACGGCCCATCTGGTGCAACGAGAATTCAGCGCTGGTGAGCTGATCTTCGGCGAAGGAGAACCGTGCGCGGGACTCTACGTCATCGAAAGCGGAAATGTTCGCATTTTCAAAAGTTCCGTCGGCGGGCGCGAGCAGGTGCTGGCCATTGATGGACCTGGCAGCTCAATTGCTGAGCTCCCGGTATTCGATGGCGGTAATTATCCCGCGTCCGCGCAGGCGGTCACGCACTGTAGCTTATTTTTCTTCAGCAAGCAGGACTTTCACTCTCTATGCCTGCAACATCCGCAAGTGGCATTGAAAGTCTTGCGCGTAGTTGGCGCGCGTTTGCGCAGGCTGGTTGGGATCATTGAGGAGCTATCATTTACTACCGTCCGTCATCGCCTGGTGGCCATGCTGGTTCGACTGGCAAAAAGTCAGGGCCAGCGCGACGGCGATACAGTCACAGTCGAGCTGGCGGCTAACAACACCGAATTGGCAGCTCAAATCGGCACGGTTCGCGAGTTGGTATCGCGCAACCTGAGTCGTTTGCAAGCGGAAAACCTCATCCAAAGCGACAATCGAACGATCAAGATACCGTCACTGAGGAAGTTGGAGGCTGAACTGGAAAGCTCCCCGTAGGGTTAAACGCTCACGTACATTGTCATTGACATCCCCTCTTATAGAACCCGGCTAGCCGCCCGCTAATGGAAAATCCCGACTTGGGAATCGTTACGACTACTCCATAGGTTTACGTTGGAGGGTCAACAACTGGAGCTAACATGTAACCGTGGATTTGCTCATTTCACTGTGATCATCGGGATTACTAGATTCTGGCTCGATGGCTGTCTACCCAGAAAGGAGGTAACTATGTGCTTTTCTAAGTCTTTCTTTAGTTTCCGCGACATGGCGTCAGCCTTTATCCTCGTGATTTGTACAGTAGCTTTCACACACGCCCAGATCACGGGCGTGACTGCCGGAACGGACCTCACCGGAGGCGGTACTTCCGGCAACGTCACTCTCAACCTCGACACCAGCAAGGTGCCACAACTGAATTTTCCGAATATCTTCACCGGCAATCAGACTGTGGACGGGAGGCTGACTGTATACGGGGACTTTTTCGCTGTATACGGGGACTTTTTCGCCACCGGGTTGGTGTATGGGACCAGCTTTTATATTGGGGCCCCCAGCATAGGCAAAGCCCTGTTCGCCACAGGCTCGTATGAGAACCAAAGCGCCTATCTAGGCTTTGCGGGGAGCACGACTACGGCAGGTCTTGGAAACACCGCCGTAGGCTTCCAGTCTCTGGGGCTGAACAAAACCGGCGGGGCTAACACGGCCGTGGGCGATCAGGCACTGGCGGTAAACAAATATGGCTATGACAATATTGCAATAGGCTTGCAGCCGCTGATTCACAATATCACAGGCTCGGGGAACACGGCTATTGGCGATCTGGCACTCTACAGCAACAGCGAAGGCGTAGCCAACACCGCGGTTGGCGAATATGCCCTCACAGAAAACGTCCTGGACAACAACACCGCAATAGGCGCCTTGGCACTCTACAACAACACGACCGGCTACAGCAACACCGCTTGTGGAGAGTCGGCGCTGGTTGCAAACACAACTGGCTACAACAACACGGCTATTGGCCTCAATGCAGGGCCTGACCAGAATCACCCGAACCTCTACAACGCTACAGCGATTGGAGCCAACGCAGGGGTCAGCGAGAGTGATGCCCTAGTGCTGGGTAACTCTGCCGTGAGAGTCGGCATCGGCACAACTGCCCCAACCGCTAAGCTTGAGGTCGTCGGAAATGTCAAGCTAACCGGAGCTGGCAACGCTCTGGTCTTTCCTGACGGTACCCAGCAAACCACTGCCACCGTGCGCGGACCGCAAGGACCGCAGGGCCCGCAAGGAGCGACCGGAGTTCAGGGCCCGCAAGGAGCGACCGGAGCTCAGGGCCCGCAAGGACCAGCAGGACCACCGGGGGTGCACACAAGTGCGGCATGCGTAAGTACAGCTCTGTCAGCTCCAAGTTGCGGGTGCGCAAGAACTGTCTCGAACCAGCCCATAATGGGTGATCACGGGGAATGTAGTGCAACAGCCGATACTGGGTCGTGCACCGCATACAGCAACGGTCAATATGGAGTCTGCTGCGTTTGCTCTCCGTAGCGGCGTCGCGGCTTGAACGTAGCAGAGAGACGATAAGGTCTCCTCAGCCATTTTGTTGACCAAGCCGCAGTGCTGCGGGAGGGCGGCCCGGGCAACGCGCCATTTGAACCAGTGAATCCATAGTTGGGTGCCCCGTTCGACCTCATCGAGGGGCACCCAACTCTATAGCGAGGACGCTTTCGTCTCGATCAGTTTCTTCACCCGCTCGACAAACACATCCAGAGGAACTGAGCCTTCGGCCTTTTCCTGAAGGCCATCATTCGTTGTCACGGAACCCCTCAGAAGACCGCAGAGAGGATTCTCTGAGTCGGCCCACTAAACCTCGAGTTACGCCGTTCGACACGCAAACTCCGGAATTCCGGAATAAGAGCCCGGCCCCAAGCCGGCGATCCAGCGAGGGGGTCTTGGTCTTCGGCCGACCCGGACACTCTCGTATATATATCGCATTACGATAGCATTATGTCGAAGGTCCGGTTTGCTGACTACCCGGGTCCCTCTTCCTCCATGCTGATGGAAACATCAAACGTAAGGGCAAAACTCGTTCCCGCCGGCGTTCGGCGTCAAGCGTGCGAGTCCTGGCTTTGAGCAGATCATTGAGCGAAATCATGCCTAGGAGTTTGTGCGCTCCGTCGCGCTCCACCACCGGAAATCGTGTCAGCCCGGTTTCCGCCATGCGATAGACGACCACTCGCAGCGGCTCATCTGGATAGGCTACCTTCGGATCTCGTCTGATCAACTCAGCGAGCCCGTGCCCGTTGCCGTGCCTGATCAAATGCTGCAGCTCCTGGCGGGGAACGACACCGATCAGGTTCCTCTCCGGGTCGACGACGGGATAGAGTCGCTGCCGCCGGGGACTCTGCCCATCGTGCAGGGCGCGAGCCAGTTCAGCCATTGGCGTTTCGGCAGGAATGGCGACAATGTTGGACCGCATCACCTCGCGTACGAACAGAATCTCCAAAGGATCAACCGAGTATTCGCGGCTCAAGTGGTAGCCCCGGCGGGCCACCTTTTCTGTCAGGATGGAACGCTTCAAAGTTAGAACCGTGAAGCCATGTGCTACTACCGACGCCAGCAGCAAGGGAAGAATGACGTTGACGTCATGTGTAAGTTCGATTACGAACACCACGCCTGTGAACGGCGAACGCATTGTGCCGCCCAGAATAGCCCCCATGCTGATCAGCGCCCAGAAGCCTGCCCCTTCGCTGGGCAGAAAGCCGCTCAGAAGGCCACCCAGTGCCCCACCCATCATCAGCAGTGGAGCCAGCACACCACCCGATGTCCCCGAACCTAGTGATACCGCCCAGATGACGGACTTAACCAGCAAAATGCCGGCAATGGCACCAAGCATGACTTTGCCTTGCAGCAACGCCGCAATGGTGTCATAGCCCACACCCAGGGCTTCCGGAAAGACCAGTCCGCCCAAGCCGACAAAGAAGCCGCCGACGATTGGCCACCACATCCAATGAATAGGCAGCTTGAGGAAGGAATCCTCCGCTGCGTAGACTGCCAGAGTCAGAAGTGCGGAAAGTCCGCCTGCCAATATCCCCACCAGAATGCAGCTCAGCAGACCTTCCGGCCCGATGAACGCCGGGTGGGGCGGCGCGGGAAATAACGGTCCCATGCCGATGATGTAACGTCGTGTGGCCGCGGCGGCTATGCTGGCCAGTGCTACCGGAATCAGGCTCCGCGGCTTCCATTCAAACAATAGCAATTCAACCGCCAGCAGTACCGCCGCCAGCGGGGAGGCGAAGGTCGCCGACATTCCCCCGGCAGCGCCAGCCACCAGAAGAGTTCTGCGCTCGGCGCTGGTGAGATGAAAGAGCTGGGCAACGATGGAACCGAACGCGCCGCCGGTCATGATGATTGGCCCTTCTGCTCCGAAAGGACCACCCGAGCCGATTGAGATGGCGGAGGAGAGTGGCTTCAGGATGGCGACCCGGGGCTGGATCTGGCCTCCCTTGAGCAGAATCGCTTCAATCGCTTCGGGAATACCATGGCCGCGAATACGCTCCGAACCGTAGCGCGCCATGATGCCGACGATAAGACCGCCAATCATCGGCACAAGAATTTCCCACCAGCCAAGTTTGTTGGCGGCAGGCGACACCAGCGCCGTGCCCCAACGCAGGAAGAAGAAGAGGTTGGTGAATATACCAATCAGCCGAAGTAACGCGAGAGCGACGAAGGCACTGAGTATGCCGATACCGATCGCGAGCGCGGTTATGGGAATAACATTCCAGGTGGTGGTAAAGTCACCCAGCCGTTGCGACAAGTCCTGGCGCTTGCGGCGGCCCCGGACGCTCGCGATCTTTTCCCAAAGTCCCACCATCGATCGTCTGATTTCTCGAGCGACTCTTCGCTCCGGTAAGGAACTTGGCGACCACCGCTAGCTGGCTTCCTCCGCAGGTTGCGTTGGCAACATTTTTCGCCGCAGTTGCGACCCGAAACTCCAGCCCGGCTCCCGCACGTGCTCTTCTTCCAGACGGCGTAACCGCGCCGCCAAAACCCCCGAGCGACCTAGATAGCCGACCGCTACTTTAGCATCTTCGCGACTCACCACTGGCATCCGGCCGACATCTGCGCGCAGCATGCGAGCGGCAGCATCGTACAGTACCTCGTCGGGATGACATACTAAGAGCTTGCGCGAGCCCGCATCCAGCACACTCATGTTTCCCGACGGATCTTTCTCGAGCGCACGCACCAAGTCGCCACGGGTAATGAGCCCGCTTAACTTGTTACTTGCATCTACGATGAAGAGACCATGATGTTTCGTCACCGCCGGATCATGTTTCGCGATCCTGTCGGCCAATTCGGCGACCCGCATGGTGGTGGGCACCGTATCAAATTCCTTCGACATGGTCTCGCCCACGGTCACCGACTGTAGAACGTCGGGCTCATAGTCGGTATGGATGTGCAGTCCGCGCCGCGCCAGCTTTTCCGTCATGATGGAGTTCTTGGCGTAGCGAACCGCGATGGCGTCGGCGATCACCGTAACCAGCATCAGCGGCAGCACCGAGTTGTAGTCACGCGTGATCTCGAAGGCGAAGATGATGAAGGTGAAAGCAGCGCGCGAGGCCGCTCCGAAAACCGCGCCCATGGCCACCAGCGCGAAGGCCCCGGGAGAGAGTCCGGCGGCCGGCCAGAGCTTGTCCACGACCATGGCGAACACCGAACCCATAGCGGCGCTGGCCATGAACATCGGCGCCAGCAAGCCGCCAGAGGTGCCGGACCCCAGCGAAATCACCAGCGCGGCCGACTTGAAGACCATCACCGCAAGCAGTGCGCCCAGCAGCATCCGGGCGTTCAGAATGTCGGAGATGGTGTCGTAGCCGACACCCAGCACGCGCGGAACGAAGTAGCCGATGATGCCCAGCCCGAGCGCGCCGATCGCCGGCCACCACATGTCATGGATCGGCAGCTTTTCGAATTGGTCTTCGACCCAGTACAGTGCCTTGCTGAATCCGAGCGCCGCGATGCCGCAGAGCACTCCGAGCACCAGGTAGAACGGCAGGGCGTGCGGCAGACCGAAATCGAGCGCGCCCACCTGGAACATCGGGCCGGGACCCATCAGTTGGAAGTGCACGCTGGTGGCCAGAGTGCTGGCGATCACCAGCGGGATGAACGAACGCGACTTGAACTCGAAGAGCAGCAGCTCGATGGCAAGAATCACTCCGGCGATGGGAGTGCTGAAGGTCGCGGCCATGCCCGCTGCTGCTCCGCAGGCCAGCAGCACTTTGCGCTCGGCCGCGGTCATGTGCAGCAGTTGGCCGACCAGCGAACCGACCGCACCGCCTGTCTGAATGATGGGACCTTCGGCGCCGAACGGGCCGCCGGTGCCGATGGCAATTGCCGCCGAGATCGGCTTCAGGATCGCGACCTTCGGCTCGATGCGGCTGCGGTTAACCAAGACTGCTTCCATGGCTTCGGGAATACCATGGCCGCGTATCTTGTCGGAGCCGTAGCGCGCCATGATGCCAACGATGATGCCGCCAATGACCGGCGTGACAATCACCAGCAGCCCAAGATGATTGTTACGTGCGCTCACAAATGCGAAGGATATGCGGTGGTAGAAGAAGACATTGGTGAACAGGCCGATTAGGTTGTACAGAAGATAGGCGATCACCCCCGCCAACACCCCGATTAACGCCGCCAACAGCGACACTAGCCCGGTGCGGAACATTGCCTCCTGCGAGCCCGAGCTACCGGAGCTCTGCTCCTCCGGATGCATGGGATTGACACCGTCGGTCCCGAGAGTTTCGGCGAACTCCGTCATGCTTTGTTCCTCGCCGGCACCCTAGGCCAGCATCGTGGATGCGCCGGAGTGCGCGAACTCGCACCCCTGGCCAACTTGCGAAGAGTTGCCACCAGTGTGTGCGCGACTGATGGCGCTGTTTGGCAAATGCACACCGGTGTGACTAAAGTCATCCACGTGGCCGATCTGTGTGTATACACTCGATAGTTCATGGGATGCGTCATGGCGCGAAATAACCGACAACGAAGCCAACCGGACTCGAGTCTTGAAAGACATCGTCAGATACCAGCATGCCGGAAACCCGACTCGAGGAGGTGGAGCAATGAAGAAAATGCTGTTCAAGTAACATCATATCGTGATACGAGATAAAATGGGCGGGAAAAGTCTTATGCCGCAAGAGTCATCTTCCAAACTTCAACTGACACTGGGTACAGGAGCATTCGCTCTGTGCTTCGCCGTCTTCGGTTCCATGTCGGCGATGATGCCGATCATCAGCCGGCACATGGCGCTGACCCCGGTACAGAAGAGTATCGCTATTGCTATTCCGGTACTGCTGGGCTCGCTTGGACGTATTCCTCTGGGTATTCTTACCGACCGCTTTGGCGGTCGCATTGTGTTCAGCTTGGTGATGGTGTTCTCCATCATCCCAGCCTTTCTCATGGGTGGCGTTAGCAGCTACTTGCAACTACTCGCATACGGATTCTTGATTGGCATCGCGCTGGCGAGCTTCTCGGTCGGAGTGTCGTTCGTCAATGGTTGGTATCCGCCAGAGCGTCAGGGGTTCGCTCTGGGTGTCTATGGCGCAGGTAATATCGGGCAATCGCTGGCAGCTTATGGATCGCCGGTACTCGCGGCGGCGATCGGATTCAAATGGGGCTTCTGGACCTTTGGTGTGCTGCTCTTCATCTGGCTCATTATTTTCGTCACTCTTGCGCGAAATGCTCCTAATCGCGGCCCTGCAAAGTCATTCGCAGAGATCGTCCGCCCTTTGAATGACAAACGCAGTTGGGTGCTGAGCTTGTACTACTTCCTGACCTTCGGCGGCTTCGTCGCCATGGCCGTTTATCTACCAACGCTGCTTACCGAGATATTCAACCTTACCCCGCAAGATGCGGGCTTTCGCACTGCCGGTTTCGTCGTACTCGCCACCGCGCTGCGGCCGGTGGGTGGCATGCTAGCTGACAAGATTGGCGGACGCACCATCCTGAAATGGGTGTTTCCCGCAACGGCAGTGTTCGCCATCTTCCTGGCGTGCCCACTGATGTCCATTTTTACTATCGGCGCTCTCGGCATGGCGGCTGCGATCGGGCTGGGCAACGGTGCAGTCTTCAAGCTTGTCGCCGGAATATTTTCCCGAGTCGGTGGGAGGCGTGACCGGTCTGGTCGGCGCGGCTGGTGGACTGGGCGGATTCTTCCCGCCACTTGTGCTCGGCGTCATCAAGCAACAGTCGGGAACCTTCACCCTTGGATTCATTTTGCTCAGCTGCTTTGCACTCATCTGCCTCTTCGTTCTGCTGCGTGGAGCGGGGACGCGTAAGATCTACGGAAGCCGTAACTGTCTGACTTATGCATGGTCTTAAGGCTGTCAACCTTTCGGCGCGGGGCTCCGATACCGCTCATGCACTCGCATGGGGCCTGATAGCTGCGGGAATGCTGATTGTCGGCATCCTCGTGGGCAGCCGGGGACTGAAGGACTTCGATCCTGCGCTGGTTTCCTATGCGGGAGCAACAGTGTTTGCAGCTTTCGGTTTAGGCTACCGCTATGCAATGTGGTTGCGGCGTCCGCCCACGCGGCTCTATTGGTTTCGCGGATGGCAAATCTTCTTTGCACCCAAGAGGCTGCCTGCTAACCTCGCGCGCCTCGCAGGATCTTCTGGAACAACGTGGTGCTGCAGCGCTTCATCGAACGCCGTTCGAAGGCCCGCTGGACGGCGCACTGGTTCCTGGCCTGGGGATGCCTGATCGCGGCGGCAGTCACTTTTCCGTTGTCGTTCGGCTGGATCCGTTTTGAGACTGCACCCGATAATCAGCAGATCTATCGCGCCTTCGTGTTTGGCATCCATGTCGGCAGCTTCCCTCTGGATTCGATCATGGCCCCATTGGCATTCAACATCCTCGACATCTGTGCGGTGATGGTGCTGATCGGAGTTTTCGTCGCCATGTGGCGACGTGGCCGCGACCGTGGCGCCATGAGCGTGCAGCAGTTTTCTAACGACTTGCTGCCGCTCATTCTGCTGTTTGCCATTTCGATTACGGGCCTGTTTCTCACGGCTTCGACGCATCTCATGCACGGCTTGCATTACGTCTTCTTCTCGCAACTGCACGCCGTGACCGTGATCTTCACGCTGCTGTATCTGCCCTTTGGCAAGTTCTTCCACATCTTCCAGCGTCCGGCGCAACTGGGCATCGACTTCTACAAGCGGGCCGGAGACGAAGGCGGACAGGCGCAGTGTGTGCGCTGCGGACAGCCCTTCGCTACCCAGATGCAGATCGACGACTTGAAAGCCGTGCAGAGCGCGCTTTGCATTCAATACCAGATGCAAGACGGGACGCACTATCAGGATGTCTGTCCCGCATGCCGCCGCAAGAATCTGGCGCTTACCCAAGACGCCCTCTGGAGCACTCCGGCAGCGGAATTTGAGCGCTTGGAACGGCTTTGATTTATGGCAAAACTTCCTGCTGATATTCCTGAATTGGTTAAGCAGTTCGGCCCCACGCTCAACCGCGTCCCCGCAGGCGGATGGGCTCAGCTCGGAAGAAGAAGATCGAATGGTGAAGACCCATTGCTGCTTCTGTGGGCAGCAGTGCGGCATCCAGCTGCGAGTGCGCAACAACAAGGTCGTCGGCTTTGAGCCGTGGGAGGACTTTCCCTTCAATCGCGGCAAGCTCTGCCCCAAGGGCGTAAAGCGCTACATGCAGGACGAGCACCCTGACCGGCTCAAGAATCCGCTGCAGCGCGTCGCGGGCAAAGGCTTCGAGCCGATCGCCTGGGACGCGGCGCTTGGCCGCGTCGTCGGCGAGATCCAGCGCATTCAGCAGACGTACGGCAACGATGCGTTCGCCGTGCTGACCGGCGCCTCGCTTACCAACGAGAAAGCCTACCTGATGGGCAAGTTCGCGCGCGTTGCTCTGCGGACCGCCAACATTGATTACAACGGACGCCTCTGCATGGTGTCCGCCGGGGCCGCGTCGAAGAAGGTTTTCGGCATCGACCGCAGCGCCAATCCCTGGACCGACATCCCCAAAGCGAAGGTCATCCTGGCCGCGGGCGCGAACATCGCCGAGTGCGCTCCCATCACCACCGACTACCTGTGGCAGGCGCGCGAGAACGGCGGCAAGCTGATCATCCTCGATCCGCGCATGACGCCGATCGCTCGCAATGCCGACCTGTTCATTCCGGTGCGCTCCGGCGGCGACATCGGCGTCTTCAACGGCATGCTGCACATCATGATCGAGCGCGGCTGGATCGACCGCGACTTCATCGCGCAGCACACCACCGGCTTCGAGCCGCTTGCCGAGACGGTGAAGAAGTACACGCCGGAGTATTCCGCCAGGATTGCCGGCGTGCCGCCGGAGATGATCGTCCGCGCCGCCGAGATGTGGGGCCCGGCGCCAACCAGTTTCCTGCTGCATGCCCGCGGCATCGAGCACCACTCCAAGGGCGTGGATAACTGCATCGCCGCGATCAACCTGGTCGTGGCCAGCGGGCGCATCGGCCGCGAAGGCTGCGGCTATGCCATGATCACCGGCCAGGGAAACGGCCAGGGCGCGCGCGAGCAGGGACAGAAGTGCGATCAACTTCCCGGCAGCCGCGACATCGCCAATCCCGAGCATCGCAAGTACATTGCCGGCGTGTGGGGCGTGCCGGAAGAATCGATTCCCGGCAAAGGGCTTGTCGGCGGTGCCGCTGATCGAGGCCATTCACGAAGGCAAGATCAAGGGCCTGCTTTCCATCTGCTTCAATCCCACGGTCTCGCTGCCCGACGCGAATTACGTGCGCGCCGCGCTGGAGAAGCTGGAGTTCTACGTCAACATCGACTTCTTCCTCTCCGAAACCGCGCGCTATGCGGACATCGTGCTGGCCGGCTCGTTGATGGAAGAAGACGAAGGCACGACGACCAACGTCGAAGGCCGCGTCATCCATCATCGCCAGGTGGTGAGCCCTCCCGGCGAGGCGCGCGAAGACTGGAAGATCATCTGCGAAATCGCGCAGCGTCTTGGCCACGGCGACAAATTTAACTACAGCTCGCCCCACGACATCTTCGAGGAGTTGCGCATCGCCTCAAAGGGCGGCGTCTCCGACTACTACGGCATCACGTGGGAACGCATCGACCAGAACAACGGAATGTTCTGGCCCTGTCCGGAGATCGGACATCCGGGAACGCCACGCCTGTATGAAGGCGGAAAATTCGGACATCCCGACGGCAAAGCGCACTTCCTGCCGATCGAGTGGCGGCCCTCGGCTGAGATGCCCGACGACGAGTATCCCATCATTCTTACCACCGGGCGCGTGGTGTCGCACTTCCTCTCCGGCACGCAGACTCGCCGCATTGGCGGATTGATGGACCAGTATCCGCAACCGCTGTGCGAAATGCATCCCCGGCTCGCCGAAAAACTCGGCATGCAGGACGGCGACTTCGTGAAAGTGGAGAGCCGCCGCGGAAGCGTCGTAGTGCACGCGCAGGTGGTGAAGACAATCCGCCCTGACACCGTGTTCGTTCCGTATCACTGGCCGCTTGATCGCTCGGCGAACAATCTGACGATTCGCGCCATCGATCCCGTGTCGAACATTCCTGAGTTCAAGATCTGCGCGGTGCGGGTGAGCAAGACAGAGCAGCCAACCGATGCCATCGCGCAGCTTGAGATGCAAGCCGGAGGCATTCGGTGAGCGAGCGCGCCTTCTACATTGACTACTCGCGCTGCATCGGATGCCAGTCCTGCGTGCAGGCCTGTGCCGAGTGCGACACCCACCGCGGCGTGTCCCTGATCCACCTGGAAACCATACAGCGACGCGAGAGCGTGCAGACTGCGCCGCAAGTCTGCATGCATTGCGAAGACCCGATTTGCGCCCGCGTATGTCCCGCCGACGCCATCAAGAAAACACCCGACGGCGTAGTACAAAGCTCGCTGAAGCCGCGCTGCATCGGCTGCTCCAACTGTGTCTTGGCATGCCCGTTCGGCGTGCCCAAGTACCAGGTCGAGATCGACCAGATGATGAAGTGCGACTATGTGCTACGACCGCACCAGCGTTGACAAGAAGCCCATGTGCGCCACCGTCTGCCCTTCGGGCGCGCTCACTTTCGCTACGGCGGAAGAGATTCAGCGCACCCGGCGCGGCATTGCCATCAACAGCTGGAAGTTCGGCAACGAGGAAGTAAAGACCAAGGTATTCGTGATTGTGCCACGCGAGGTCGAGCGCGTAAATGTCGAGTTGGTGCAGATTTCGCCGACGCCAGCTGCGCTGCCCGATGATCCCTACGACGTGGCGTTGATGTTGGAGGGCATGGAATGAATTCCGATCTCGAGGACGAGGGTTGTGCAGGCTGCAAGCCGACTCCCAAGTGGCGGCAGGATTTTCCCATCGAGTGGGAAGCCGATCATTACGTGAGCCGCCGCGAGATGGTGAAGTTTCTCACGCTTGGGCTCGCTGCTGCTGGCTCTGGCGAACTGGGCGACAGCGCTGGCCAGCAAGTTTCTGCACCGCGGCTCACATGTTGAGCGTTACGTCGGGTCCGATGGCCTCGCTGGAGGCAACGGGCTCGATGCTGTTTCGCTATCCCACAAACGAGGACCCCTGCATTGCGGTGCGTACGCCGGAAGGCAAGCTGGTAGCGTACTCCCAAGTGTGTACCCATCTTTCGTGCGCAGTGGTGTACGACAAGTCCGAAAATGGGCTGTTTTGTCCCTGTCATCACGGGCTCTTCAATCTCGAAGGCCAGCCGGTCGCCGGACCGCCGACGCGCCGCTGCCACGCGTACAACTTGAGCAGCGTGGGGACAAACTTTACGCTGTTGGATTGGAGGCGTGATGAGCTTGCGGCGACAAGGCACGACTCTGTTTGCGGCCATGCTGGCATTCGTGGGGGCAGCGGTGGTACTGCAGTTATGGCTGCTCACGGTCTCCGTCGAGGCGCTGCTCGGTGGAGAATACAAAACGTTAGTACCCGCCGCGGCTGGATCAACCGTGCTGCTGGCCATCAACGCGGGACTGTTGCGCTACGTATTTCGCTTCGATCACGATGCCCATGGAGAATGACGCGAGCCGCGTCGCATAGTGTCAAGGGCAGTTGCCACGTCAGCTATCAAATGCAGCAATCTCTCGCATGCGTCCGTCTGATGCTGGTGGCTACGGCTGACAATCTCCGCTCGCGCCTGCAGACCACAGCATCATGAACCCGCCTGGGTTATGCTTTATCCATGCAGGTGCGCGTGCTATATCTGGGGATGCTGAAGGACCTCGCCGGACGCGAGCGTGAGGTAGTGCAGCTCTCCGACGGCAGCGCGCTTGTCCGATCTCTATGATCGAACTGCAGCAGCGCCTGCCCGAGCTGCAGGATTTTCGCAACGCCATCGCTCTCTCCATCAATTACGAATATTCCGACGGAGCGACTGTCTTGCAAGACAACGATGAGGTGGCGTTGATTCCGCCGGTAAGCGGCGGCAAGGTCGAGGAAGATTCGACCGCTGAAATCCCTTTGCCGCTGATTTCCGAGCACTGCAGACTAGTCGGCGAGCAGATCAAGACTGCTGCCATCCTCGCCGCCATCAAGCATCCCGAAGACGGCGCCGTCGCCATCTTCGATGGAATTGTTCGCAATAATTCGCGCGGACGCCGCACCCTCTACCTCGACTACACTGCTTACGAGCCCATGGCGTTGAGGCAAATGGAGCAGTTGGCGCAACAAGCGCTAGCCAGCTATGACGTGCGTGATGTCCGCATCGTGCATCGCCTGGGACGATTACAGATTGGCGAAACCAGCGTCTATATTGTGGTTGCGTCCGCCCATCGCGCCGCTGCCTTCGACGCGTGCCGCTGGTTGATCGATACGCTAAAAAAGACGGTGCCCATCTGGAAGAAAGAGTACTTTGAGGACGGCGCCGTTTGGGCGGATGGCGAGCCCTTTCCGCCAGAGGTTCCGCTCGCGGGCGCTAGCGCGTCAAAGTAGTGAAACTGGGGTTTAAGCTAACAAATGTTCCTAACCTGTCGGATATTCGCTCGGGCTGTCCTTCGGGTGCGCGAGCTACTGGTGATTTCTGCGTTGAGTTGCGCCTGCTGGGGTGTCCTCTGCGTCAGCCAGCCGGCGGCCGCGCAGAGCACCGTTCCGCATCCGCCCGATTCGCAGAAACAACAGGCGCAGACTGTTCCACATCCTCCCGAAGTGCCAAAGCATCCGACCGATGACGGCAGCGACGAACAACCCAACACCACCTTCAAAGTGAATGTGAAGCTGGTCAATGTGTTCACTACTGTTACCAACAGCGAAGGAGCACCGGTGTCATCGTTGAAGGAGGAAGACTTCCAGGTCTTCGAGGACGGCAAGCTGCAGAAGATCGCGGTATTTCATCGGGAGTCGGAGCTGCCGCTTTCCATTGTGGTGGCCGTGGACACGAGCCTCAGCACTCGCGGCGACCAAAAACTCGAACTGGAATCCGCTCGCCGCTTCGCGCACGCCATACTGCGTCCCATCGATGGACTGTCTCTATTTCAGTTCAGCGAGGTCGTTGACCAGATAACGCCCTTTACGGCCGATGTTCGCGTGATTGATCGCGGCATCAACCACATCCGCCCCGGGGCGGCGACAGCCCTCTACGACACTCTTTATTTGGGGTCGGAGGCGTTGCAGCAGCGGCGCGGCCGCAAGGTCATGGTCGTAATCACCGACGGCGGCGACACCGTCAGCCAGACCAGCTACCAGCAGGCAGTTCGCGCGGCGCAGGAGGCTGAAGTCATTCTCTACAGCATCATTATTGTGCCAATTGAAAGCAGCGCTGGGCGTGACATCGGCGGTGAACACGCGCTCATCCAACTTTCGCGTGACACCGGGGGAAAGTATTTTTACGCCAGCGGATTGACCCAATTGGATGCAGCCTTCCAGCAGATCAGCGACGAACTGCGTACGCAATATCTGATCGCCTACTACCCCAGCGCTCGACTCTCGGACTCGGACTTTCGCCGCATCGATATCAAAATCGATCCCGCGACCAAGGATTATCCCGACCCCGCCGAGTTGCAGGTGCGCCACCGGACCGGTTACTACACCATGCCGGCGAAGTAGAATTATGGAATGGGTCTCGCGCTCCGGTGTGGGAAGCCCCGGCACTCGTGCGGGGAGAGTGCTTCAGCGCTGCGGAGAAGTTTCGCACTTTAGCGCTGCTCTCGGGAAATCTTGCGGCTATAAAGCCAATGCTTGAGTCCGAACGCTATTCCGCTGGGCTAACGCGATTCGACAAGTAGATGTATCCGGGTCGTGCGGCGCTTCAGCGCGCGTCCGCCGCGGCCAAATGCCCTTAAACAATCTTTCTTTCCGCCCCCGTGCGCGGGCTTACCCCTCTTTTTCGCTCTGTCGTAATTCGTGCCAGATCTGCTCGACCTGCCGCTCCGCATCCTCGGCCGAGCCGGAGTTGTCTACGATGTAATCCGCACACCGCGCCTTCTCTTCGTCGGAGAACTGCGCGGCACTACGGCGCTCAACTTCGGCGCGCGCAAGCTGCAGAGGCAGATTAGTTCGCCGCGCAAAGCGCTCGACCTTCTGCTCGAAGTCGCAGGTCACGACGATAACTTTGTCAAAGTCCTTGTCCGCTCCGGCCTCGATGAGCAACGCGGCTTCGACTACGGCAATACCATGCGGATCGCTCTGCTCGACTTCTGACATCCAGCTATTCTGGCGCTTCATGACTTCGGGATGCACAATGGCGTTCAACTCACGAATGCGGCCGGGAAAGACCAGGTTCGCCAGCTTGCTTCGATTGATAGTGCCATCTTCATTGAGGATTTCACGGCCGAAGGTCTGAATAACCTTGCCGTAGGTAGCAGTGCCGGGTGCGTAAAGCTGGTGGGCGAGTCCGTCGGCTTGGAGAAAATGCGCACCACGTTTCACCATCATGGCCGCAATGGACGACTTGCCACAGGCAATGCCGCCCGTCAGGCCTACGCGTAGCATAGATGGGTGCGCGTCAGTGAGGAGTTGGAAGTCAGCGGAGCTGGCACGATTCGGTTAACCCTGCTGCAGTATATACAGTCCGGTTCCTCCGACCACGGAAAAGGTATTCCAAGATTAGGTGCTTTTGTCTACCGTGCCGCCACCAAACCCAGAATACGGCCTCGGCGCAGCTTGGCCGCTTTCACGGTATTGCTCATTAGCATGGCGATGGTGAGTGGGCCGACGCCGCCAGGCACAGGAGTGATTGCTCCCGCAACTTCGGCGACTTTGGGATGAACATCCCCCATTAGGGTCGATCCCTTCGCCGCGAAATCCCGTTCACGCTTCTCGTTTCCAGCGAAGAATTGCTTGAACTTGGCGGGATCGGTAACTGTGTTCATGCCGACATCGATTACGGTTGCGCCCGGTTTCACGAAGTCAGGCGTGATTATTCCAGCCTTGCCAATGGCGGCTACCAGAATGTCGGCGCGGCGGCAGACCGCCGGCAGGTCGCGGGTTTTGGAATGGCAGACCGTTACGGTGGCATTGCCGTTGAGCAGCAGCATTGCAACGGGCTTACCGACGATGTCGCTGCGACCTACAACGACGGCTTCAGCCCCTGCGATGGCAATGCCGCTGCGTCTCAAAATTTCCATGATGCCGGCCGGCGTGCACGGCACCAGCCCCGGACGCTGGGTCGAGAGATAGCCGACGTTCATCGGATGAAATCCATCCACGTCCTTCTCCGGCGATACCGCGAGCAGCACTTTCTTGGCGTCAACCTGCGGAGGCAGAGGCAACTGCACCAGGATGCCGTCGATCTCGTCGCGACGATTCAGGTCCTCGACCAACGCTAACAGGTCCTCGGTAGTGACATCGTCTGGCGGCGTATGTTTCTCGCTGTAAATGCCAAGCTGCTCACAGCTCTTCACCTTGTTGCGAACATAAATTTCCGAAGCTGGATTATGACCCGCAAGCACAACCGCCAAACCGGGACGAAGTCCGGCTGCAGTCAGCTCTTTCACCTCTTCGCCGACTTCACTTTTGATCTGCGCCGCGATACGCGTGCCGTCAAGAATGATGGCCGACATTCCATTCCTCCCCGGGTGAAGATTTATCTTATCGCTTCGTCAGTGGAAGAGCGTCGCGAAGAATGCGCCCACCTTACTGAAAAATCCGTGCCTCTGTTCCTTCTGCGCAACCACTGGCGTCGGCTGTTCGACTGAATTTTCTTGGGCTCCGAAGGAGGCAGCACAACTGGCTCAAGCTGCAACACTTGGTTATGCTCCAGCTTTAGAGTCGCCACCATTTCGCTGACTTCTGGCGCAGAATCGTCGGCACGGAAGATGAGCGGCGCGGTCACCGCAAGGTGCATGTTCTGGTCCGCCGGGGCCGGTTTGGGAGCAGGCTGTCATCGGCTTGGACTCCGCAGGCGGCGAGGCGGCGGTGCAGCTTTTGCTACCTGCGTCGGCGGAATCGGCTGAGATATCGGGCACCCGCAATTTTGCTTAGTGCTCGTGGCTTGGCTGAGATGTCCGCCCTTGAACAAGACGGCTTCATCTGGCTTCACCTGGTAGGTGGCATCGCCCATGGTCTCGGAAACTACGATCGAGGCTACGTTCCACGGCAATGATTGAACGCAGGTGTCGCCTTGCGGAGTCACCTTCACCGCAATATGTATCGTGCCCGGACCCGGCAGCAGCAGCCGCAAATCGGGAGTGAGGAGCGTATCCGCGGCAGCGCCCAGCGGATAATTCATCTCCAGATTTCCGCTGTTCAAACTGAACATCAGTTCGCGTCCGCTCTGCGACGCGTTGACCGACAGACTAGTCCCCGAACAAACCAGCACGTTGCCGCCTCGTTCCAGCTTCAGTGTCGCGGTTTGCGCTCCAGCGGCAATCGAGGAGCCACTTAGAACGCTAGTGCCGGAGCCGGCCAGAATAACCGCTCCCTTCACCCTCGCGTCTGTCGCGTACAGCTCACCCAGGGTTTGCTGCGCCTCAACTGCGCAGCACATCCCCAGGACAAGCACGGCCGACAGGAGAAAGCGATGGAGAGACGACAGCATGAGTCACTGAGCGCCAGAAAATGGGGTAATGTTGACGATAGCACCTTGACGGACGATCAACAATCCGAGACAAGCCACCCTTTCCTGAAATGACCGATGCCCCCGCGCTCCATCGGTTTGAAGCCCGGCCAGTGAACGGTTACTCTTAAAGCATCGCATGGCAACCGGCCGCAATAACGGGCGTCCGTATCCGAAACTGGTTTTCGGCGAAACCCTCAGCGTGGCGATTCAGACCTTTCGCACCAACAAGCTCAGATTCATCCTTACCGCGCTGGGCATGGTTATCGGGACGGCTTCGCTCATTCTGGTGGTTACCATCGGGCTTACCGGCAAGCAGTACATCATCCAGCAGATCCAGAATATCGGTTCCAACATGATGGCAGCCGAGTACCAGGGCGGCGACAAGTATGGCAGCCAGGCCTCAAGTGATCTGCTCACGCTGAACGATTGGGACGCGGTGCGCGTCCAGGTGCCAGGCATCAGTGCGTCCTCGCCAATGATCGAATTTCACGACAGTTCGTGGTTCCCGGCGGGGTGGAACGCGACATCGAGGTCCTGGGGGTGTCGTGGCAGTACCGGTATGTTCGCAACCTGAACGTCCTGGCGGGGCGCTTCTTTGACGATGGCGACACCCGGGCGCGCAATAAAGTCGGGGTTATCACCCAGACCCTTGCCAACACTCTCTATGGCTCAGAAGACGCCGCAATCGGGCAACAGATCAAGCTTAGTGGCTTGCCTTTCACCGTGATTGGAACTTTCCGGGAGCGGGTTGACACTTTCGGAGAATCAGAAATTTCGGACAATACCATTCTGATTCCCTACACCGTGGCCCAGTTCTTTACCGCCACCGACAAGGTGAAACAATTGTTCTTTTCCGTGTCAGACTCGGCCGAGGTCCCCCGGGCGACGGAAGAAATCCATGATGTGCTGCAATCACGGCATCGTCCCGAATCGGTGTACAAGGTTTACAACCTGACCCAACTACTCTCCGTCGCCGCTAAAACCGCGAACACCCTGACCACTGTGCTGCTGCTCATTTCTGTATTCACGCTGCTGGTCAGCGGAGTAGGCATTATGAATATCATGCTGGCGACAGTGAATTCCCGCATTCGCGAAATTGGTGTGCGCAAAGCTGTGGGGGCCACCAACTCAGAAATTCGCGCGCAATTCTTGACTGAGGCCGTACTCATATCGCTGGCAGGCGGATTCATCGGAACTTTTATCGGCCTGGCGCTGCCCTTCTCGATACGATTCATCACTAACTACCGGGTGCCGATCTCGGGTTGGTCCGTCATCATTGCTGTGCTAGTTTCAAGCTTGGTAGGCGTGATATTCGGCACCGCGCCTGCCGCCCGCGCCGCCAATTTGGATCCGGTGGAAAGCCTGCGCTACGAATAGTTCTCGCCAGCCCCACCCTGAAACTGCCCAGCTGCTGCGGCTCAGGGTGCGAAATAGCTGGAGATGTCCAGGATCAGTTGGGTGGTTCCAGACGCATAGGCATCAATCTTGCCGTTATGCGTGGGCACGATCGCCATGTTGGAGGTGATCCAACCGTCGATCGCGTTCAGCGTTGAGAATTGTAGAGGCCGGTCAGTACCGTCGGGCCACAGCGTCAGATACCCCAGCCCGCCTTGCGGCACCACCGTGGCGTTTAACACATACGCCTGCGCCGTCGCCGGCGGTGCACATAGGCTGTGCACCACATCCACCGGAGGACTCAGGGTTCCGCTGAAGGGCTGACCACCGGGTAACTTGCGGGTGTCGATCACCCGGCACGGCGCCGCCGGATACAGCGATAGTCCGCCCTGTTCCGCCGGCGCGAAATAGCCGTCGATATCGATCACCAGGTCGGTGTCGTTGCTGGCGAAGGCGGTGATCTCTCCGCCCGTGCCCGCCGAGCACGATGGCCGCATTGGCCACGATGGTTCCCGTCAGGTTATTGAGCGTGGACACGGGATGCTGCGGCATCTGGTCCTTCGGCCACACCTCCAGATAACCCAAGGGATGCCCCGACGGCTGGGTAAGGTACGGCGGTGAAATTGACCGAGTAAGCCTGTGGGGTGACCCCAGATGGTATGCACGGACTCAACAGCACCGGGAAATCGCGCTGGACTCCGCCCGACAAGTGCGGCATACCAAGGCCAGAGGGAAAGGTGTCCTTGCGCGTGTCGGCCACGCGGCAGGGCGGCAACGGATAGAAGGCCAGCGTGGAAGCAGATACAGATACCGGCGCGAAGTAACCATCGATGTCGAGGATCACATTGGTCGTGTTGGTGACGTACACGGTGACGTCGCCCTGATAACCGGCAGGCACAATGGCGGCGTTAGCCTTGATGCGGCCATCGAGCGAGTTCAGAGTGGAGACAGCGGGCTGGTCTTCGCCGGTCGGCCACATGATGAGATAGCCAAGCGGACCACCTGGGACCACTGTGACGTTCAGCGAATAGGCGGCAGCCAAAGAAAGATTGGCATCACAGTCTTTCGATTGCGCTAACTGAGGGAGGTTAAACGTCCGCGAGGCCCCTCCTGGAATGGGACCACTGCCGCCGTACTGCGGTCGCGTGTCGTATAGGCGACACGGAGGGACCGCCACGAATTGCAGGGCGGCCGCGTCGGCGCCTGCAATCACCGAGACGGTGTTGCTGTACTGATTGGCGACATAAATTCTGTCAGTCGTGGCGTCAACCGCCAAGGCATGGGGATCCCGCCCAACCCCGACTTATTGGTGGAACCCGACGCCCCGTCAATCATGGTTATCTCTGCCGTCCCAAAGATAATTGCTGATATAAGTCTTATTAGTGACTGGGTCAACCGCCACGCAGTCGAGGAATACTGCCGACAGAGATCGTCGTGGTGGAATTGCTTTCGCCGTCAATGACGGTCACCGTTCCGTCGCCTGAATTGGCGACGTAGATTTCATTGGTCACCAGGTTGATCGCCACGGCGTTGGGATATAGTCCAGCAGGAACCGCGTTGTGAAATTGGTCGAACCGTCGATCACGGTCACCGTTCCTGTGCTATGCCGCCGTAATTGGCCACATAGATCTTATTGGTCAGCGGGTTGACAGCCACAGCCCTGGGATAGCCACCGACCGGGACTGTGGTTGTGGTGCCGGTCGCGCCATCGATCACCGTCACCGTGTTGCTCATGAAGTTCGTGACATATACTTTGTTGGTCACCGAGTTGACAGCGACGGCGGCAGGGTAGTTTCCAACGGCGACAGTAAAGGTTGCATTGTTTACCCCGTTGATTACGGTGACGCTGTTGCTGCTGTGATTTGCCACGTAAATCTTATTAGTGACCTAGCATTGATATCCACGGCTTGCGGTGATCGCTCCTACCGCTATCGTGGCGGTGGAACCCGTCGCTCCATCGACCACAGTTACGCTGTTGCTGTTTTGGTTTGTCACGTAAATCTTATTGGTTGTGGCATTGACCGCTACGGCCGTGGGTACACAACCCTACCGGTACCGTGGCGGTGGAATCCGTAGCTTCATCAATCACGGTTACGGTGTTGCTGTACTGGTTGGCGACATACACCTTACTTGTATGCGTATTAATCGCCAGCGCCACCGGTCGTGGGCCGACAGCGATAGTAGCGAGTACTGTCTGTGAGGAGGACGGCAACGCCGTCAATGCGACACTGTAGGCAACAAAGAATAGCAGCGCACGGGCGGCCATCGGCACACGCTTCCTCTCAAGGGTCTTTTGATCTTGGCGCCTCTACGGCTTCCAGATTGGCAAAGCACATCAACGGGCCTGGGAGAAGAGCTGGCTGGCTGCAGGTTAACTGGGCTCGACCTACCCTCGAGCGCTACCTCAAACCATAGCATCGGGCGGGTAGGGGGAAAAGTCTTTCTGATCCCTTAATGGCACAAAATGTCAGGCGAGATTCAATTTGGGAATCGCAAGTTTACTTCTCACTTCGATCGAACAGAGCTCCGCGCACCCGTGAATTGTTCAGCGCTCGTTGCGGAAGATGGCCCGCTTCCTCAATAAGAAGAGGTGGCACCGATAGCTTGGGAAACCCTCGCAAACAGCCAACGAAACGCGACCCTCTTTTGCAAAACGTATTCGGCAGGCGCAGAACGCCGCCGTCTGTCGATCGCGTAAGGCTGCTGTCGTACAATGATGAAAATATACTGTTTACTATCGCGGAGGGATGTGTGAGCGGTTGAAACAGGCGGTCTTGAAAACCGCTATACCTGAAAGGGTATCGGGGGTTCGAATCCCTCTCCCTCCGCCATCTATCTTGCTGATTTCAGGATATTTACATCTCAGATTTTCGAGTGTGCCCAGATTGTGCCCGATTATTGAAGGCGCGGCTGCGCCTTCCCTAACGTGAACCCTGCGGCTTACTCGCACCATCAGAAGCACCCGGCCCCCTGTTCCTCTGTGTTTCAAAGGAAGGCCGCGAACGCGGTCGAGCTATCAGCTTTGGTGAAGCGAGCGCCGAGGCCAGCCCGTAAAATCGACGCCGCACCCCTGAAGTTCCGAGCCCTTTCGAAGACCAAGACAAGAGGGATACCAACCACCGTCCACCCGCACGAATCCCACCAGCGGACTTCGAGCGCGAAATTTTGTTGCATGCAGGATGGCTGTTGTATGCTATCTCCGATCTTGCCGAGCCGAGGATTAAACATAGCGGCTTTGGAAGGAGTGCGACGATGGTTGTGTTACGCATCTGGAACACTGCGAAAAAGCACGGCGGGGGATGGGGGCATAGCTCCTTGGAAGTCGGTGGGATTCCTCCTGCTGGCATCTACATCAGCTGGTGGCCGGGTGACTTGGATGGTCGAGTCCCAACCTTCGCCGAGAGTATGAAATTCGAACAGGATCTGAAGCTTGAGGGTCCCCCAAGTTCAACGTTCAAAATCGATGGGTTAGACGAGAGGGCCATAAAGTTTTGGTGGATGAGGTGGCGCGGGTCATCGCTTATGTACAGTGCAGCAGGCAAGAACTGCAGTAGTACCGTTGCGAAGGCGCTTGAGGCAGGAGGGGCAGAAAAGTTCGCCAAAATTGTAAATTGGAATTCGCCCACCATTTGGACGCCGAGGATGCTTTCGGAATACGCGCGAGCCATCCTCGCCGGGCAAGCGGCCCAGAAACAATTTGCGACATCTTAATTAAGAGCTTCCGACATATTGAGCGAGTTACAGGCGAAGCTTTGTTTGGCTGGTGCCAGTCCAAAATGCAGCAATGATGACATTGAAAAAGATCGGGCACGGTGTATGACCTGGCGCTGGTATGAATACATAGCCAGGGTGGGACGATCGCCAAGCAAAGGCGTGGCCCAAACCCCCGAATATCTGTTCCCCGGGCCGGAAACTCCATCCGCTGCCGCTGACCAACTGGTTGAAGAGTTTAGAGCCTTGGATAAACAGATGCGCGAAACGTATGGCGAAGTCCTAGGTGAACTACCTTACAACGAGTGGGTCATCTGGCGAGGTCTGATGGCGCGTGTATCTGATCTATCCGCGCCGGAACAGCGGTATTTGTGGCGGCGGATCGGTGGCGAACATTCCAATGAGTGATGAATGTTGACCGTATCTCTCCCGCCTTTGCCAGCACCACTCATCGAAGAACGCCGCCGCTGGGTTCGCTGCCAGTCGGCCTAAGATGGTTCTAGACTTTTCGCGGTCAGCCTTTCAGGGTCCACCAATACGACATGCGGCAGCACAGAGCGATATTCCCTTATCTCCTGATGAATGTCTTCGAATGCCAACAATCTCCAGTGAGCTTTCTCGTGCGTCTTGATTTGCAAATCCGCAGACGGCTCTCGATCTGGAAGGACGCACCACCTTGGCAGAAAAAAGGTCGATCGCCTCGACCGCCAATAGGACTTTTTGAAGGCCCCTTGAACGTCGTGCGGGACCGCGCTGAGCCCCAACGCAGTTCCTAGTTGCAGAGTTCCGGAATACTTGCCAGTTTGCTTGTTGTAGAACGTGACAGTAAGCTCAAATTGACCTCTTCCCAAATGCTCTCCCACAGCGTAGTGCATGATCAGCTCGACAGACCATTGCGGGTCGTAAAAGAGCCGCCCTCCCCGCTTGATGGCTAGGTCGACTAGCGTGTCCGGAAGCTCAGTGTCAAAAACAAATCTGTCAGCAAGGATGGCTTGGCGTAAGATATCTACCTCTAGCGGAGAGCTAGGTATCACACGAGGCCCCTCGTCGAGATAATAGGCTTCTTCCATATTGCCTCGGGTCCGTTCCGCCTTTCTGCTGTAGACCGGTGCAACAAAGAGATAAGTATACTTTCAGGTACTGGGCCAAAACGGTTGCGCATCAGGGAGGTCGGAACCGGCGCTGCAACCGCGTCTATCCCGGCCTAACCTGTGCGGGTAAGCACGAGAATCGGACGTGACCGAATCCCTCTCCCTCCGCCATTTGTTTGTAAGCTTTCCTAGACTTAGCTCTAGCTTGAACTTGTTCTTAGCGTCGTTGCGATAATTGGAGAGCTTCTTCGATCAAGGGCAAGGTGGGTCCTGCCCACGATTGAGGGATGTAGTTACCAGCTGACTAAATGCCCAGCATCAAGCCGGGGCATTCCTCGACCTCGCTTCGGGCGCTGCGGCACACGTTGGCAGCTTACTGGTGCTTCTGCACGCTCTCGAATCCCTTTTCAAATTGCGTGACTAGCGGAGTTTCGCCGGACTGCAAACCGTCGCGTCCCATGACGCGCCAGAGAAAATTGCCACTCGGCCACGCATCGTACACGGCCATCAGATCTTCGGAAGGCCGGCTGGTTACGAGGATGATGATGTCGGCCTCGGAAGGCCGGTACACGATTGTCAGTTTGCCCCAGTCCTGAATGGCGTTCTGGACGGCGCTAATCGCGTTCCGATCTTCAGGAAGCAGGTTCGGGTCGAACTGATCTCCGTCATAGGAGGCAACATAGACATAGCGCGCGTTCGCGAGGATGCCCGGAAACGCTGGGACTTTTGCTGTACTCGGATCGGGCGCAGCCAGGGCGGGAATCGCTGCCAGCACAATCAAGCCGATGGCCGCAAGAAAAAATCGCTTCATACTTATACCTCGGCTATTAGATGACTTTGGAGAGGGCAAAGTCGCTGCTCTCAGCCTGCAGACGAGCCGCGCTGTCTAACGGCTCTCAACCCTCAGAAGAACTGCTGCCGCACCGATGACACTCCTGGAAATAGAAGTAGTTGGAGGCGTGCTGGGACACCGGCCACTCCGCTTGAGTTTTTCCAACCGCAACGCCTAGTCCCGTGGCCACCAGAAATGGATAGCCTCGTAAACGTGACCTGGTTCTTTATCGCTGATCAGCGCACAAGCAGAGCAGGCGATTCCAAGGGTGTCTGGCTCACGATTACGAGGCCGCTCTCTAGTATCGGAGGAGGGGCGCGGCTTCACAGAATCAAGGAAAGCACAGAAACGGAAAGAATTGGTTTCGGATTGTCCGTGATCTCCACGCTTGATGACTACACGAATGCCATCGGGGAACTTTGCTTGATTCATCCTCCGAGGTGCCGCTTGGGTGCGGGACCGAGATCTGTGCCCGGCTTCGTGACTTACGGTTGCGTCTTGTTGGGACCAGCTTCACGAAGGAACCTATCCCGGTCGTCGGGAGTAATGTTGTAGAGCAACAACGGACCAACCCTCTCGGTAGGAAGGGTCTGGATATACCAGGGCCTGGCGACATTCGCTCGGCTTGGGATTGCGAACCTGACGGACTGGGCAATCGTGGGACTGATCACATTCCAGCCTACCGCTGGGACCGTGTCATCAACCTCCTGTATGGATGGCAGCCCATACCAAGTCTGTAGATGGTCGGGATCCATGACACCATCGAGCGTTAACAGCGAAAACTGTTTGACCCCCAACTCATGCAGGCGCTTGGACAGAAGCTTCAGGTCCTGTCCCCAGTCGTAGTTGGAGTCCACCAGAATTTGCTGAGGATTCTTGCCGGCGAACCCGTTGAAATATGCCAGGTAGTCAGGGTGATGAGCGGCGACTGATACTGTCATCCATAGCATCAGAACTCCGCCGGTCAATGCACAACCGGCTGCGGTGCGAGACCATTGCAGCAGTTGCACCAAACCTAAAGCGGCGATTATCGACAGACCAATATAGATGGGCTCGATATGGCGAATGCCGATATCGATGCGGCTGGCCATGGCCGGCAGCAGTATGCCAAGACTGAAAGCGAGCGGAAACAGATATACGGGGCGGGCCCGCTCCCGTAAACACACCCAGACACCAATCGCCAGCATAATCAGGAAGGCAATTGGAGTTTTGACCGCCAGCGCCACGGGGAAGTAATACCACCAGCCCGTCTTGCGGAAATGGCCAAGCAGGAATCCGGCGTGACCCTCTCGATCATGATAGAGAGCGGCGGCGATCCCACGGAAAAAATCGGGAGCCGGCACGATAAACTTGCCTCCCCGCACAAGGCCGACGGAGAACCAGTACGCAGCCCATATCACCAGAGCGGTGGTAATGGCCGCCAAGGCAGAGTACGGCGCGTACCGCCGGGCGAGTCTCCATAGCTGACGCCAGCCTTGCCTTTCGGTGACTAGATAGCACGCCAGCGCCAAGCCAAGAGTGAGCGGCACGTAGCCTAGCGCAGTGAATTTCGACAGCACAGCCAAAGCCACGCAAACGCCCAGCAGCACACTCCTCGACCATGTGGGTTTCTCGGCCCAGAGGATAGCGCTGAGGAAGGCAGCCCCCACGGTGGCCCCCAGCGCCATGTCCGTCGTGGCCAATCCGGCGTCGGCGAGCACCGTGGGCGAAAGAGTAAACAAGCCAGTCGCCACAACGGCAAGCGGCTTACCGAACATTCGCCACGACCAGGCACAAACCACCAGGCAAGCCAGCAGGAAGAAAGGCAGGTTACCCAATCGCATCAGAAATACCGTGCGATCGAAACTGCGCGAACGCGCCAGCAGAGCAAGTCTGCCTTCCTGGGTATGCTGCAGGCCGGCTAGCCGTGAGCCGTCGAGATAAGGTCCCAGCGCCTGCATTGCTCGGGCCAGGGGCGGCTGCTCTCTTAAGAAGGTATAGGTATGTCTATCGAGGTACTCGAGGCCGCAGGCGAAGTGAGACGGCTCATCCATCGTGAGGCTAAGCGCGGAATAGGTCGAGATCACACGGAGACACCCGATTCCTATCAGACACACACACAGCACCAGGCAGTATTTCTCCAGAAAAGGAGCGAGCCGTGTCTCCCAGAACGTGGGCGCTGAATGTGCCATCCCGGTGTGAGCACCTCTACTGCCGTCCGTGGTGTTATCCCTCACCGGCGGGGGCCTACGAAATAGGCTGGAATTCCAATTTCATGATTATTCCCGCATGGCCACCGAAATGGCCATCGGGCTCCCGTCGATGAGCAGCCAGTGTACGACGGCACGACCGGTTCCGTAACTATTGGTAACGGCTTTTTCAGCGGCTGTTCGGGAAAGCCCTCAGGCGAAACCTTAGAGCGCGGATCGGAGCAGATCTGGATGGGCGGCACCTTGCAACCGGCTGGCCGTGGCCGAGACGCTACGCTTGCCTGAAAGCTCTGTGCTTCGGTGCCTCGGTGGTGGACGCTCCCCTACATCACAATCTCTTTCACCTGCCGGGTGATGGGATGCTGCATTTCTTCGAGATCGCCCTTCACCAGGTTCAGACCGTACACACAGGATTCGAACTCGCGCGCCAGTTTGGCGAAGAGCGGCGACAGCCGCGCGTATTCGAACTGGTCGAACTTGGAGACGATGTAATAGCTCTCCTTGCCTGCGCGGATGAAATCGATAAAGTTTTCCAGCCGCTGCCGCCGCAAGCGGTAATGGTTGACGCTCTCGGGAAACATGCCGGAGAAGAACAAGGTGTAATCGCCAATATGCTTGCGCACCTGGCGCTCGCGGTCAAACGACGGCGCGGGCCCGTAGATGGGGTCGGCCTCCAACAACATCTCGCCAACGTCGTGCAGCGGACGCCCTCCGGCATCGCAGATCTTGTACAGTTGCTGGCAATCGCAGAACTCCGCAAGCACGTTGACGATGTAATCCTTCACCTCAGGATCCCGCAGTCCGATGTCGCGGTCGAAGTGCTGGTCGATCAATTCTGTGAATAGCTGCTGCAGCGAGTGTGATTCTGGAATCATGGCCTTGAGTTCGTTCCTCCGACGGCGCCACCTCACATTTAGATGTGATGGGAGTTCATAGCGCACTTCTCTTTTCGACGCAAGCATTTCTTCGTATGCACGGTGACTTTGCGGGTTCGCTTCTGGCGCCACTTCCATGTCCCGCGCGGTTTGCAACCGATTTCTTCCACGGGGGCCACGTTGAATTTGAGTACTGTTTATGCGGGTTTGGTTTGCTCAACTCCGGGGAGAACGTTACCGTGCGAGGCGTGTGTTAGCAGAAGACGGCGTTGGATGCCAAAATTCGAGGCAACCTGCTGCCGTGCGTTAACGGCGCGCTTGTGGCACAATGCCGCCTTCCAGGGAGGACAGGATGGAACGGCAGAATATCTCGGGCAACTCTCCTTACGAGCCGATCGTCGGCTTCTCGCGCGCCGTAAAAGTGGGCCCCTTCGTCTCGGTTGCCGGCACCGTCGCAACCGGTTCCGACGGTAAGATCGTCGGCGGGGGCGACATGTACGCGCAAGCAGTGCAGACCCTGAAGAACATCGGCCGCGCGCTGGAGCAAGCGGGTGCCAGCTTCCGCGATGTCGTGCGCACCCGGACCTTCGTAACCGACATCATCCAGTGGGAGCAGGCTGCCAAGGCGCACGGCGAGGTGTTCCGCGACATTCGTCCAGTGGCCACGATGGTGGAAGTCTCCTCGCTGGTCGACCCCGAAATGCTGGTTGAGATTGAAGTGGACGCGATCATCGCATCAGAGCTGAAGTGAGCAACTATTAGCGATTGGCGACTAGCAGTTGGCAATTAGTAGCCATCGACCCATATGAATCAGGGCACGGCTTGAGAGGCTGCGGATAAAAGAGACGTTCGGGTAGTGCGGCGCTTCAGAGGCCGTTACGAAACTCCTGCCGTCCGCTAAAGCGGACTCGGGATTTCCCACTTGCTGTCTCCCAGCGCTCAACCACCCCAATCCACGCAAAAGCGGCGTGGCTCGGGGACCCCGGCAAGCGCTGGGCTGAGCTCTGCCGCCGCGCTGCGGCTGGCGCATGTTTTGTCCCACCGTTGCGGATCAGTAGTGGGTTTCGTAACAGCCTCTAAAGCGACCCACTACCCGTACCCGCCGGCGTACAAGCAATTGGAACTGCTCTGGCAATCGACTCGCCGCCATGACAGGCTGCGGGAAAATGCTGAGCACTGCCAGCCCAGCCGCTTTCCTAAGTCGCCCTCGCCCGGCGGATCAGGTGGTAAATCCCCAAGAGAATGAAGGCTCCAACGAAGGATGCGATCCACCCGGCGCTTTGGGTTTCGTCGTAATGGCCAACTGCCCTCAACACCCAGGTAGCCAGCAGCGATCCGGCGATGCCGAGCAGCATCGTGATCCAGATCCCGCCCGGATCTTTTCCGGGCATTACCAATTTCGCCAGCGCTCCGATAATCAAGCCAAAAATCGCCATCCACAGCAAATGCAACATAGAGCCCTCCTTACGGTCTGGTGCGCACTTCTGTTTCGGAATTCAGGGGACGCAGCTTCTCCCGCTCCCCTGATGGCAGATAAGTCTATCGCCGACGGGCGTGTAATCCAAGTCTTGAAAGGCGCTATGAGCAGATTGGATCGTGGAGGAGAGGAATAATGTCGCGGAGCGAAAAAGCTAATGCCGAATCTAGAAACCTAACGCGGCACCCACACAGCGCTGTCGGCCATCGCCTGGCGCCGTGCGTCCGTGCGGTGTTCGCCGACTCGGTTTGGAATCCGATTCCTGGCGTCCACGGTCGCAGTTTGCAAGTCAACCTCTCGCGAGGTGAGGACGTGCGTTCCCATAAGGCGAACGTCGGCCACCGCTTTCGTCGCAAGCTGTGTCCAGATGCCATGCACTGCGCCGTAGTTAATACTGACATGAAGATTATGGATCCACCACGATGGGCTTTTCGCGGGCGTGCCTTCAATGCGCCGTATCTGGAAATTAGTTGCGTCAATCCATGCCTTGCCATTCACTAATTCGGGTTCGTTGCGCTTCGGCGTTAGTTGCAGGACATAACAAGTGTGTCCTTCGACGGCCTCCTGCCCGGCGAGCGCGAACTGGTAGTTGCGCGCGGTGAGTTCATGCAGTTCGGCGTGATTGGCCATCTCCGATTCGTGCTCCAGAACCCGGCGTACGATGTCCGTGCCGCGATCGCTGCCTTCGATCTTGCGGACAATGTAGTCTTTCTGCGATGGAGGAATGAAGTTGATCTCCGCTAGAACCTGCGACTTGGGTTGCCGGCCTTTTTCGCTGGAAAGCTGATACTCCCGCGTCACCGTATAAGGCACAGAATGGTCTCGCCCCGTCGTCTGGACCTGTTGCATCCGAGCGACGATCTCGTCCACCGATCGATTAGGTGCCTGCGCCCCAGCGGCCACCGACATCGCGATGCAAAGTGATGAAAGAAGGATTGCCCGAATTGTGAGTGTGAGGCGCATCTTAGCCGACCGGAATTGTGGTAACTTCCCGGTTAACTAATTAGAAGCAACTCGATTTCCAATTGATGCCCCATCAGAGTTAGGAATGTGCGACTTCGCGGGATCAACGACTTGCGCAATCGTAGATCATTATCAGGCGAAAGGCGTGCGTCAAAACGAACCATTAGAGAGCAATATCTTCGCGCGAAGGTTCGGCGGAATGGCACTCCTGTACCCATGAGAGGCGTCGCGGTGCTCACCGGGAACGGCTGAGTCAACGGCGTAATTATTCGTGCTGAGCGTTCTCCTTAGTGGCAGTAACATCTTTCGTACGCCAGCGGATCGAGCGCCCCGATAGCGCAGTAAAGGCCACGGACGCTGTCGGTAGGAACCTTGGCTGCACGACTGGAGACCTCGTACAGTTTCAGCCATCGGTTGCGTGCCTGTGTCGTGGTTTCGATCTGGTTATACATCGTTCCCAGGCTGCCTAAGTCCAGACGCGGCTTTCGCCATTCCTGCGTAAAGGTGTACTCCTTCTTCCAGTGTCCGCGGACTCGACTGCTCGCCTGCTTGAGGTTTGTCAGGTAGTAGGTAGACTGATCGGCAAGGGAGCCATCGCTCCGAAAGCTCACGATGCGGAAGGCTGGATTCTGATCGAAGATTGGAGAGATCGCGGGATCGATCAGCACCAATGCCTTGTCTACGCCCGCGGTGTGCACCAACCTGAAGTCGTCCATGTGAGTGTGCCCCGCGAAACCGGCCAAGACTATGTCCTGGTAGCCCTGGAGCAAACGATCGAAGTTCTCGGTCCAAGTGGGAACCCACATGGGCACAATCGAATCGGCGCACGACGTCCCCGCCGAAGACTGACCAGCTTCGGACTGGCTGACAAACTTGTGCGTGGTTGCGTAGCCATCGATGCCCGGCGGAATGTGAAACATCAGCCAGACTTTCTGATCGGCCTGCCGAGCCGCCGCCAGGTTCGACTGCAACCATTGGAAGAGGTCGGTGGCGGCCGTGGACGTGACCAAAGCGCATCCGTTTGTAAAACTCGCGGCGTGATAGTTGTTGGAGAAAAAGACTGTATTCAGCGCGAGGATGCGAACCCCCGGAATCGTTGGATGCGCTACGTCGTAGCTTCCCAGCGCCTTCCAGTCACTCACGAACGACTCATCCCCTTCTGCCAGTGCGCGCGCCACGCTGGCCGTATCGCTTAGGAATGTTCCGCCGGCTTGAACACTGTAGTCGCCGCACTCTTCATCGTCGTTACCCGGCGTCACCAGGATCTTCGTACCGGGAAATCGCTTGCCCAATTCGAGGGCCAGAAACTCGACCGTCTTCAGCACGAATGCCCGGTAGTGCTGGGGATCGTTGTCGCGAGTTGTATCTTGATATTTCTTGGGGAATTCGTGTGCCAGCATGTCGCCGGTAAACATCACGAAGGCAGGATGCGGTAATGTCTTGCGCATCTGATTTAAGGCCGACTGCAGCAGCCACCAGTTCGTGTCCTGTCCATACGGGCTGAAGCTGTCCGGACTTGTGTGCTGGAGAATGGACTCCCAACGGCCGGGATCGGCTGCCACGAGACTCGAGACCAGGACAGCGTCGGCCATGGGGTTAAAGTGGATGTCCGAGGCAATCAAGAACTTGTCCGTTGCCGCGTCTCGGGCTGGCCGGGCGGCGCCGGTAGCAGCTAGAGCACTAAGCAGGGTGACCAGGCAGAGCAATTTTCGCCTGCCGGCGCGGATACCGTTCTGATGACGAGTAACGAGTTTTTGTGGGAACATTCGCCCTCAGCTCGCGACCAAGCCTAATATAAAAGTAATTAGGCCTGTTTTGCTTTTGGTGTGTCCGGGTAGTGCGGCGCTTCAGCGCCGCGTGAACCCGATCCGTTCCCAAGTGAGCCGGCTTCAGCTGGCGGCACAGGTCTGTCGTCGGCTGAAAGCCGACTCGGTGAACGTATGGCAGCCGCAACGCGGGCCTGAAGGCCCGCACTACCCGGACACAGCAATTCCTAAACTGCTCTAGCGGAGCGCAATGTCTTTAATCTTTGTGTGAACCCCGAGGTGGGAATGCAAATCGCATTCAAGCAAAAGCTCAAACTGCGTCGGACGCCAAAGCAATTCACGATTCCGAAACACGCGGGGAAGCGGTTACGCGGGCCGGGCAACTTCCCGATATACCTCGAGCATGCGACGCACGCTAGCTTCCCAGGAAAACTTTTCGCACTGCTGCAGTCCGCGCGCCTTAAGCTTGTCGCGCACGCCCTGGTCGAGCAGCACGCGATGCAGCGCCTTCATGATCTCGAACACGTTCTCGGGATTCACCATGACGGCGGCATTGCCTACGACTTCCGGAATGGACGACGTATTGCTGGTGACCACCGGGGTGCCGTGCGCCATAGCTTCCAGGGGGGGCAGACCGAATCCTTCATAGAGCGACGGAAACACGAAAATCTTCGCCTGATCGTAGAAGATCCGCAACACCTCGATGGGCACAAAGCCGAGGAAGCGCACGTCGTTTTGTACCCGCCCCTTCACCACCGCGCGACGTAGATCGGGATGCTTCGAGACTTCATCGCCAATGATGATCAGCTTCAGATCTTCAAACTGGTTTTCTTTGGCCAACTCAGTCTTAAGCGCGGAAAAGGCCTCGATGATCCGCACCACATTTTTGTGAGGACTAATGCGGCCAGCGTAGAGCAGGAAAGGATAATTGACTTGGTAGCGCTCAGCGATAAACTCGCGCTCGGCATCGCTGGCATGTCCGAGGCTTAAACGCTCGTCGATGGCATTGTAGATGACCTCTATCTTCTCGGACCTAACCTGAAAAAGGCGTTCAGTGTCTTTCTTGGAGAAATTGGAGACGGCGAAAATGCGCGCCGCGTGTTGCAGCACCCGCTTGGTGAATTCAAAATGTAGAGTCCGTTTCAGCGTGGAATGGCTATTCACCCGGTAGAGGTGATCGAATAGATCATGTACTGTGACCACATAGGGACACGGAATGCCCTGCGGCTTCCAGAACAGGTGTGGGACATGCAAAAGATCGCAGCGGAAGCGCTTCAGCAAGCGATGCAGTTCGAAGTAGCTCGACAGCGAGAACTCGTTTGGTTGCGCCGGCAAGGTCTTGAAGTTGGCCGGCAATCCGTCGGTCCCAGGTAGCTTTCCCGGAATGCCAATCAGAAAATACTCATTCTCGTGGTCCAGACGCGCGAGCGTGCGGATGGCATTGCGGGTGTAGGTCCCCACTCCGAATTCGTTAATGCGCCGAATGTCGATGGCGATTCGCACAGATCAAGTGTAAACCGGGGAGGGTCGGCAAAGGTGCCTGGCGGCACCTTTCCTAAATGCCAGGCGAAGATCTGACTCAGAAATCACAGACAAGGACATACCCTGTCGAGGAGAATGGGTGGAGCACTGCTTCAGCAGTGCATGGAACAATGCCGGTCAACTCCCCGGCTTCAGCCGCTGAGGTAATTATGGCGATACCGTACCGAGGCACAACCACCAGTTCGACTTACTTCCTAACTGCGGGAACTTATAACAAGATCAATATTCTGCAGTCGGAGCGAATGGCAGACCTCTTCTGCCGCATACTATTGCGCCATCGGGACGCGGGTAAGCTTAGATTGCATGCCTTCGTGGTAATGCCTAACCACATCCACTTACTGCTCACTGTACCTGAGGGCCTGACTCTGGAACGAACCATGCAATTTATAAAAGGCGGATTCTCATTCGAGGCGGGAAAACTCCTTAGCGTCCGCACTCCAATTTGGCAGAAGAGTTTTCTCGACCGGAGAGTACGGGACGCCACCGAATGCGAGAAGTACCGGAATTACATTCACCAAAATCCTGTAGTGGCAGGATTGGTCGGCACGGCTGAAGAGTTTGCCTATTCCTCGACGAATCCGAGTTTTGAGATGGACGAGTTACCTCAGCGGCTGAAGCCGGCTGAGCGATCTGCACTGATAATGCACCGCTAAAGCGGTGCTCCACCCGCTACACCGAAAATAAAGCTGCTCCACGCTGTCACAAACCCCATTTTGACATGTGAGCTGCCCGACTTTAAGCTCCCAGCATGGTTACCAGTGTCTCAACCAGGTCAGCGCTTAAGAAAGAATGCGGCGTTTGGGTGTTTCGCTCCGGGAAAAAGCTGTCTGGCGCCGACACGAATAGAGTCCGTTGCGAAATTCGCCTGCAGCGCGACCGCCGGAATCGCACAGACAATAAGTTGAAGTCCTCCTGAGGCTACGCTTACGCCTTCACTGCCTCCGCATGCTTCGCCCTTCGCGAGGCGTACAGCGGAAATGCTTCTGCCAACTCCAGCACTTCGCGGCGAATGCGCGACAGCACGTTCTTGTCGGTTCGGTTGTGCAACGCCTCCGAAATCCACTTGCCGACCTGGCGCATCTCGGGTTCCTTCATGCCGCGTGTGGTGAGCGCCGGACTCCCGATGCGGATGCCGCTCGGCTTCATTGGAGGGTTGGTATCGAACGGAATGGCGTTCTTGTTGACGGTGATGCCGGCCTCATGCAGCGCGTTCTCGGCCTCGCTGCCCAACATACCCTTGGCAAAAACATCCACTAGCATGAGATGAGTGTCGGTGCCGCCGGAAATAATGTGGAAGCCTTCGTCGGACAGGGTTTGTGCGAGAACCTTCGCATTGGCCACGATCTGCCGCGCATAGTCTTTGAAGCTGGGCTGCAGGGCCTCGTGGAAGCACACCGCTTTGGCGGCAATGATGTGTACCAGAGGCCCACCTTGCACTCCCGGGAACACCACCTTATCGATTGGCGCGGCATATTCCGCCTTCGACAGAATTAGTCCGGCGCGCGGACCGCGCAGCGTCTTGTGGGTGGTACTGGTAACAATCTGCGCGTGTTGCACCGGCGACGGATGTACTCCTCCGGCGACCAGTCCGGCGAAGTGCGCCATGTCCACCAGGTAGATCGCTCCAACTTTGTCAGCAATTTGGCGCATGCGCGCGAAGTCGATGAACCGCGGATAAGCGCTGCCCCCGCCAATGATGAGCTTTGGCCGCTCACGCTCAGCAATCTTCTCCAGATCGTCGTAGTCGATGGTCTCGGTTTCTTTGGTCACACCGTAGGGAACGATCTTGTAAGTCTTGCCGGAAAAGTTCAGCGGATGCCCGTGCGTGAGATGCCCGCCGTGCGCCAGGTTTAATCCGAGAACGGTGTCCCCAGGCTTGATGACCGCAGCGTAAGCGGCCATGTTGGCAGTTGACCCGGAGTGCGGCTGCACGTTCGCGTGCTCAGCGCCGAAGAGCTGCTTGGCGCGGTCGCGTGCCAGGTTCTCCACCACATCGGTGAATTCGCATCCACCGTAATAGCGCTTGCCAGGATACCCTTCGGCATACTTGTTGGTGAAGACCGAGCCTGCCGCTTCCAGCACGGCTTCGCTCACAAAGTTCTCCGAGGCGATTAACTCCAGGCCTTCGTGCTGACGGCGCTCTTCATTCTCGATCGCCTGCGCGATTTCCAGATCAACTTCAGTCAGCGGCCGTTCCATTGGATTTGCTTTCATGATTGCGTCCTTCACTGGTGTACGGATTAAGTCTTAGGAGCCTTATACATGTCGAGCGTGAACACTTCCATGTGACGCTCCGGCTTGCTCAACAGCGTGAAGCCTACCTTGCGATAGAGCGAGTGCGCATCGCGGGTGGTTAAGTGCCACCGTCGTAATCCCTGCAGCTCGGGATGCCTGACCACGCATTGCATCAGCCATGTTCCCAGACCTTTGCCCTGGTGGGACGGCAGGACAAAAACATCGCATACGTAGGCAAACGTAGCGCGGTCGCTGACGACGCGCGCGAAGCCGACTTGGTTTTCACCCTCGAAGAGCCCGAAGCACAAGGAGTTTCGCATGGCTCGCTCAAGCGTCTCTCGCGGAAGACCCTCGCACCAATACGCGCGCGAGAGATAGCCGTGAACCACATTCATGTCCATGTGCGAGAGGGCACTGCTCACCGTGAATTCGCCGCGATGCTCTTCGAGGACGGTTGCGGAGGGACTCCCGGCGGTGGCTGTTGATTCAGGCATGAGACGCCCGACCCTCGTCTTCGCGCTCGATGGCCGTGATCTTTTCCACTCGCCGTTCGTGCCGGCCACTGGCAAACGGCGTAGCCAGCCATTTGTCCACGATCTTGAAGGCTGTATCCTGGTCGATGACGGAAGCTCCCAGCGTCAGCACATTGGCATCATTGTGTTCGCGCGACCGCGAGGCTTCAAACTCGGTGTCAACCTTCGCGGCGCGGACTCCGGGAACCTTGTTGGCGGCGATCGACATGCCAATTCCCGTGCTGCACACCAGGATGCCGAGATCAGCGCCGTGCGCGGCGACTTCCTCGGCTACCGCTCGCGCGAAGTCAGGATAATCGCACGACGCAGGAGAGTCGGTGCCGCGATCGTCGACTGCGACGCCCTGCGCAGCAAGCTTCTCCTTGATCCTCTCTTTCAGCTCAAACCCCGCGTGGTCCGATCCCAGTGCAATCTTCATCGCAATCATTGTAGCGCGAGGAATGCAGATAACGCTGTGACCCTTTATCCCGCAAACGCCTTGGCCAGGAATCGGGAGATGTGCCACGCGTCCATGTACTTGTAGGGGCTCTCGCCGAGGGAGTAGTGCCCGCACGGCAACGCCTTGATTGTGGTGTCGAGCCCGCGGCGCAGGAACTCGCCCGCGGCTTGAGTCGAGAATTCCGGCAGGAAGGTCAGGTCGTAGCGGCCATAGATCATGAGCGACTTCTTTGGCCAGCGCTCAAACTTGTCGAAGTACACTATCGGACTGATCGACAGCCAAACCTGCCGCAGCTCGTCTTGCGTCAACACGCTCTCGATCCCCTGGCGGATATGGCGCGTCGATTGGCCCGTCCAGGTCACGTCGCCGAACGACGTCGAAGCATGGTTGAAGACGTTCACGCTGATGCGCTCGTCGTGGGCCGCCGCGATGAATGCGTAGCAGGAACCGAGGCTGGTTCCCACCAGGCCGAGCCGTGAGTAGCCACGCTGCTGCAGCCAGTCGAGGCAGCAACGAATATCGATGATGCCCTGCCTCGTGGCGTCGATGGTGCGTCCGATGTTGGCCGAAACCGCATAGTCGGCGCGCGTGATTCCTGCCGGGCGGCGGATGTCGTGGTACGGCATGCTCATGCGTAGCGCCGAGATGCCCAGCAAGTTGAAAACCCGGCACAGCGCGTTCTGGCTTACGCCGTCGGCGTTCCACTGCGGAATCACGATCACCGCGCGCCGCCCTCGCGCCGGAAACCAGCGCGCGTTCATGCAATTGTTCTCGGGATACGGCGACTCCACCGGCGAGGTGAAGCGCAGAAAGGTACCCAGTTCGTCTTTCGGCTGCTTCTTGGGAGCGTCACTACCGGTGTGGAAAAGTTCGACCTTGCGCTTTTCCAAGCGAAAATCCGAGGGGACTTTATATACGTAGAACTGGTCGCTGTTGGCGACGATGTGGTCGTTCGCGGCCGTCCAGTACGCCAGCATCGTGGCTTTGTCGCTCTGGTCTTGCGGCGGAGGGAAGTTCTCCAGGGTGGGCCAGCGGCAGGCCCATTCCGAGCCCCATTCAAACGGACGCACCACGCGATTGTTGTCGCGGGTGGTCATTCGCGCTTCCCAGTCATGCATCCAGCGGCGGTAGCTTTCTCGCATCTGTGAAAACTATACAGAAGCCAACAGGGCTGGTCGTCTGTTACCCAACGAACATGTGGCAGTGTGCGCCGAATGGTGCTCAGAGGAGGTTGAGCGGAGAAGGCCATTACCCGTCATTTTGCGCGGGTCCGCGGTAGGTCTATTCGGGTAGAGCGGACCTTCACCCGGATTATTCATGAGGAACCCCACACTTTGAAGGGGCACGGCTCTCCAGCCGTGCCGTAAGCTGCGGTCATTATGGTGGCTTCAGCCACTGAGGGACTTCGGTGTTGGCCGAAGACCGAGTTTCCTCGGAGGCTGAAGCCCGACCCTCGCACAGACATAACGGCGCGGCTGATCCCACCCCAGTGAAGCCGTGCCCCTTCAAAGCTTTCCGTATTCGGCTACCAAAAGCGATGAATGATTCAGGTTCAGCTCCGCGTCCAGGCTGCACCTCCGAAGTTCTTGGCTTTGTATCAGGGCATGGCTTCAGCCATGCCGAAAAGGTCCCTTCTCGATTAGGCTTTCAGAAGCAAAAAGGCGATAGTTGACGCCAGCCTGAAGGCTGGCTCTACCGGACTACACGCCGAGGTGGCGAAGTGGGTCGGGAGCATTTCCGGCGGTGACCCTCACGGTTCCGAGAGTCCGTGAGACGGTGCCTGGGTGCCCCGTTCTAGTCCAGTTTTGGCTAGGGCGGGGGCCGTCACGTCCGCGGGTGCTGCCGGTCACTGACAACCTACTCAGGCTCACTATTCTCGTGACATGCCTCGCGGACTGAAGCGCTACCAAGAAGGACGCGAGATTCACTTCATCAGCCTCAGTTGCTACCAACGTCAGCCTTTGTTGGCCAGCGCGCGTGCGATGCACTTGTTTGAAGTCGCGCTGGAGGCGAGCCGATGGCGCTACGGCTTCTATGTGATCGGCTTCGTGGTCACGCCGGAGCACGTCCATCTGCTGATCACCGAACCGGAGCGCGGACGACTGGCCAGCGCCGTGCAGGCCATGAAGCAGTCGGTGTCGCGCAAATTGATGGGCAACAGCAAACAGTTCTGGCAGGCCCGCTATTACGAGAACTCATCTCATAAATCGTTCTGGGTTGTATCAGGGCACGACGTTCAGTCGTGCCAAACGAAGCGCAGAAAAGATTAGGGCTTTAGCCCCTGCAAAACAGGGCCCTCAGGGGCTAAAAGCCCAAGAGATTGCTGGACCCGTTGCGGCACGTCTGAAGACGTGCCCTGATACAGAGCGATTTGTGAGATGGCTTCGACTTCAACGTGTGGACAAGGCGCAAGTGCGTTGAGAAGCTGTGCTACATTCACCGCAATCCTGTGAAACGCGGGCTAGTCGAAAAGCCAGAAGATTGGCCGTGGAGTAGTTTTGGCCATTATCTTACCGGCGCAGAGTCCGTGGTGGTGGTTGAACCTCTCTGCACGGGACAAAAACGCGAGCGCATAGGAACTGTGCCGCAGGTAAAGATCACGACATCGTCAACTGCCCCGCCCTAGCCAGACTCAGGCTAGAACGGGGCACCCCATGTTAAGAGTTATTTCGACGACGCGAATCGCTTGGCTGGGCCACCCGCTCCCGAAAGTATTGGGATCAGATCTTTCCGTCTGTGATGGAAGGTACCAGAAGCTGTGACCTGTGGGGCACCCGGCCGAGCCTCCAGGGGATTGGACTATCCCACCCAATCATAAAGATGGTTGGGTGGGCACCCGACATGGGTCCGGGTCACAATCTTCGGTGATAAACGGCACAGTCAACATCACGCCGCGCGGCACACAATCAATATTCCTTCGACTGTAACTGACTGCTATAGAGGACTCCCCCATGAGACGCTATGCGATAGTCGCGGTTTGTCTTCTCGCCGTTGTTCTACAGGCAAAGGACAAGAAACCGAAGCCGGACTTCTATCAGAAGGATGACCCGGCGGTTAATACCGTTTGGTATAACCCCGCCAAGATCTCGGTAACCAAAGTGGACAAGCGTGACTGGGCGGTGTATCCGTACATCGGCGTGAAAACGGGCGAGAAGTTCTTGCGCCTACGGGTGTGGGTGCAGGACTGGAATCAAGTTTCGCTACCTGTCATTGCATCGCAAATTTTGATTGTAGCCGATGGCAAAGAATATCCGCTCGACGTTACGGGGACCAGTCAGGTTCCCCAGTGCCAGTGGTCCTGCGAAACGATTTTCGACTTACGACCAAACGGACTTGACGATGCGGTGCGCGCGGTTGCTGCCGCACAAGACGTCTACTTTTCGATGATGAGCAATGTGGGCGGACGTTACTCGGTGAGGCTGACGCCGGCGCAAATCACAACATTTCGTCGGATCCTCGACTTATATGATGGGAAGCTTAGCCTAGAAGACAAGGGTGGTGCCAACGTTCAGCTAGGCAGGTAGTGGTTGCTCATCGTGAGAATCCAACGATCCCATTGAGCACTCGGCGCTCTATGACCGACCCTCAAACGTTTCTGCATTCAGACCCTATCGGAATTTTCGCGAGTAACAGCTTGCGAGAAGTTGTGCCGAAAGGCTTTCAGCGCCGCGCTGTTTCCGAATCGCGTTTCACCGCAGGCGGTCCGGGCATAGGCACGCCCGATGTTGCTCGGTATATATGTTAGGTCCACTACGTAGGCGGTGAAACTCTCCCGCGGTTCAAGGCGACGCGGCAAAGGCTTGGCGTCTCCCATCAAAGGCTCCCGTATCACAACCCTGGATCGGTTTGGCGCCGTGTAACCGACCTCAGTCACTGTCACAGCGAATGCACTCAGATTTACGACCTCGATTGCCAGACCGCCTCCGGCGATGTGATCGTTCACGTTTGTGAGAGCCCCGGCCGCGACTACTAACGCAGATGAAGGAATCACCTTGAGCCGCACGCGCCGGGTGTTCAGTTGTACATACGTGTTGACCAAACCCAGAACGGTTCCCACTGTCCCCAATATTAGAGTCACGATCTCTTGGAGCTGCACTCTCTCACCCGGACAACACGTTCAGATTTACTGACTAAACTCCCCCTCTTTGGCCAGGTTCTCAAACCGCGTGTACCGCTTGATGAAGGCCATCTTGATCATGTCGGTGGGGCCGTTGCGCTGTTTGGCGACGATGAGTTCGGCGATGCCGTCGAGGTCTGGATCGTCTTTCTTGTACACCTCTTCGCGGAAGATGAAGGCCACGACGTCGGCATCCTGCTCGATGGAGCCCGATTCGCGCAGGTCCGAAAGCTGCGGACGATGATCGCCGCCGCGGCTCTCGGGAGCGCGGCTCAACTGCGACAGCGCGACCACCGGCACCTTCAACTCCTTGGCCAGCGCCTTCAGCCCGCGCGAGATGGCCGAGACTTCCTGCGTGCGGTTCTCGAATCGCTTGCCGCCGATGGGCACCGCCGACATGAGCTGGAGATAATCCACAATCAGCAAATCGAGACCTTCCGTCTGCCGCAACCGGCGCGCCTTGGCGCGCATCTCGCTCACGGAAATGCCCGGCGAATCGTCGATGAACAGTTTGGAATGCGAGAGCTGCTCAGTGGCGCGGGTCAGCTTGCGCATGTCGTCCTTGGTGAGGAAGCCCTGCCGCAAATCTTTCGAGTCCACTTGCGCGTGCGAGGCCAGCATGCGCATCAGCAGCGCCTCGCGCGACATTTCGAGCGAAAACACGCCCACCACCTTGCCGTCGAGCACCGCCGCATTCTCGGCGATGTTCATGGCCAGCGCGGTCTTGCCCATCGAGGGACGCGCCGCAATGATGATCAGGTCGGAAGGCTGAAGCCCGCTGGTCAGCTTGTCGAGTTGCGTGTAGTGCGTCGCCAAGCCGGTAATTTCCTGGCCGCGCGCGTACAACTCCTCCAGCGAGCCAAACGAACCTTTGATTATGGACGGGATGTTCATGAACCCCTGTCCAATGCGGTTCTCGGAGAGCTGGAAGATGGCCTGCTCGGCGCGGCCCAGCACCTCCTCGGCTTCGTCGGAGTGCTCGATGGCCTCGGCGATGGCGTTCTGCGCCGCATTAATCAGCCCGCGCAGCAGCGCCTTGTTGCGCACGATTCGGACGTAGTGCTCGATCGACGGCCGGTCCGGCACACCGTCGATCAGCGATGATAGATACGCCACGCCGCCGATGGCCTCAACTTCCTTGTGGCGATCGAGTTCCTCGACCAGCGTGATCATGTCCACCGGACGGCCCGACTCCTGCAAGTCGCGCATGCGCGAATAAACACGGCGATGCGCGTCGAGGGAAAAGTCGTCGGGCGTGAGATGTTCGGCGGCTTGATCGTAGAGCGAGTTGTCCAGCAGGATCGCGCCCAAAATTGAGCGCTCGGCCTCCATGCTGACGGGCAGGCCGCGTTCCAGACTGTAGTCGGTGGTTGCCATCTCTCGCTAGATCAATTTAGTCACCGGCCGCAGACACTGGCAATGCCGAAGGAGGTTCCGCGGCGTGCCGCCAACAGATTTCGTTCGAAAAGCTGTGTGCGGTTGTGGATTACGAAGAGGAATCGTTTCGGCGAGAACGATTTTTGCGGGCGAGGGTGAACAGCAGGTCCCTCCGCTCGGACTAAAGTCCTCGGTCGGGATGACAATTTGGAGTGGCTGAGGCTCGGTCGGGATGGCAATTTGGAGTGAGTGAGGACTGAACGCTAGCCACGGCTAGAACTGTTTCTGATCTCATAAGTCGTTCGGCATTGTGTCAGGGCACGACTTTTAGTCGTGCCGAAACGAAGCCCAGCAAAGATCAGGGCTTTAGCCCCTGCAAGAGCCGGGCTGGCAAGGGCTGAAGCCCAAGCCGGGGTTGAGTCTGCTGCGGCACGTCTGAAGACGTGCCCTGATACGAAACGATTCATAGGATGAAATTCCAGAAACTGACCACTGGCCACTGACAACTGCCCCGGTTAATCACTTTGTTACTACCGCGAACCCCGGGTTCACGTTATGCTCGCGGAATGGCTGTGGCGGTCACGGTGCTGGCGAGCGGAAGCGGAGGCAACGGCACCGTCGTCGCCAGCTCGCGCACACGGCTGTTGGTCGACGCCGGTCTCTCCTGCCGCGAACTGCTGCGTCGCATGCTGTTGTGCGGGGAAGACTCGCCCGCGATCGATGCCATCCTTATCACCCACGAGCATAGCGACCACATCGGCGGACTGCGCGTGCTGGCCAAGCGGCTGAAGGTGCCCATCTACATCACCGGCGCGACCTATCAGGCGTATCAGAAGTTTGTCCGCGACTGCCACGGTAAACGCGTCAGTCTCGATCGGCTGGAGCTATTCACCTCCGGTCACTCCTTCCAGATTGGCGACATCACGGTGAGCCCGTTTACCATCCCGCACGATGCCGTGGATCCGGTCGCGTTTACCTTTTGCTGCGACGGCATCAAAGTCGGCGTCTGCACCGACCTCGGCTACATGCCGGCCAACGTTCGCCATCACCTGCGCGGTTGCCACGTGCTGATGATCGAATCGAACCACGATCTCGAGATGCTGCGCGGTGGCCCGTACCCTTGGAGTGTCAAGCAGCGGGTGATGAGCCAGGTTGGCCATCTCTCCAACGGCAAACTCGCGGAATTCCTTACCGGCGACTATGATGGAGGGGCCGAGTTCCTCATTCTGGCGCATCTTTCGGAGAAGAACAATCATCCGGAGATCGCCCGGACGACGGCTGAACGTGCGTTGGGGGAGCAGCGCAGCTTGTTGCATAATCGATTGCTGCTCGCGGCACAGCATGAACCGCTGCCTGCGGTCCGGCTGTAGTTTCCGCACTGCCAGCCGGCTGCTTCGGACGAACAAGGTTCGGCGAGATTGATGACACAATGTACTGACCGCGTCATCGGCAAGATCCTTGCCGGGTGGCGCTACGACATCTCTGGCATCGCTCCAGAAATGCGCGGTGACTACGAGGCGCACTTGGCCGAGTGTGAGTTTTGCCACTCCCGCCAGCGACTGCATCGCGGCATCGACATTGGGCTCATGGCGCTCGCCTCGATATCCATGTTCGTATTCCTGCTCGCCTATGGCGTGATTCGTCACTTCAAACCCAGCCACGCGTTTCTGCTGGAAATCGGCGCGCTGGGTGGATTCTTGCTTTCCATGCTGCTGTGGCTGCTGGTTGCCGTCGCGACTCCCGCTCCGCTGGTGGTGAAAGATGTTGCCCTGTTCGGCGCTCGCCGCGGATTGGAGAAGCTGCCGGAAGAAATTCGCGACCGCATCCCAGAGGACCTGAAGCTGAAGATCTCGGGGCAGAGCTAAGTTCGCCCGACGGGCAGTGCGGGCCTTCAGAGACTGTGTTGCAGCTCGTGTCGATCTGCCGCAGTGGAATGAAGCACGTAGGAACCAGCCCTCAGGGGCGAAAGATCTTACCCCAGTGCTTCAGCGGAGTGAACCCCTAAACTGAGACACGGGGGAAAGTCCCATCGTACAGGGGATGGAGAATGGGATGGCTCATCGACATTGGACAGTGGAAGGAAAGCGCCGCGCGGTGGAGCGCATGAAGAGCTGCGGTCATGACAAGTTGGCAGCGGAACTCAAGGTTCAGCGGCGGCGGTTATACGCCTGGCGAGCGCAGCTCAGGCGGTTGAGGTCTGCGATGACGATATGGAAGTTGGGGTCAGTCTCGCGGATTACGGTGTGGCCGCTTTCACGATGGCGTCGTACAGGGCCTGGCGGTCCGGAATCCACTCGCCGGTCACGCTGCCCGGGGGCCACGCGCCATCGCTGACCCTCCGCAGCGAATACGCTTCAAGAAAGCTCGTCTCCGGCTCAATTGAGTTCTCTGAACCATGAGACGCAGAACTGTTGTCCCACATAACAACGACGTACTCGCAGCCCTTGTCGCGCGCCTCGGAGTAGATCTCGCGGGAAGACAATGAAGTCAGCGGGACGCAATCCAGCTTGACCTGACTGTTCTTGCCGGGCTTATGCTGATTCAGGTAGTTGACCAGCAGATCGCGTTGCCAGCGGGCATTGGACGTCCAATTTACAACAGGCCCGTTGATAGAGCGCTGAAGAACGACTCCGACGCGTACCGTCCTTGCTTGCTGTACTTGCTGAGCTGCCGCAAAAGACGGTAAGACCAACAGGAAGGCAAGAAAGGAACCGAGCACTTTGCGTCTCATCAGAGCCTCCACGCTTGACGGACAGCACTCTATTGCTGCTCTTCTAAGAACAGAAACATTATAACGCGGCAAGAGTGCACAATCGCCGAAGAACAGCTTGCGGGTGGCGCCGGGTGCTACTGCAAGATCGCCAGGCGGAGTAAAATCCTGACAGCTATGGCCGATCTTTTTACTCCCACCCAGCCGTCGGCGCAGCAACGCAACTGGACGCCCATCATTGTTGGCCTGGTCGCCGTCCTGGTGGTGGTTGGGATCATCGTTGCGCTCACTCGCAACCACGCGCCCACTGGCCCGCAGATCAATCCTTATGCGGCCAAGCTGCAGCTCTCCAATCCGAAGCTGAGCGCCGCAGAGAACTATGTTGGCGGCACGGTCACCTATCTCGATGTAGACATCACGAATACGGACGACAAAGCTTTGGTAGGTGCCGACATGCATGCGGTGTTCAAGAACACGTTGGGTCAGGTCGTGCAGACCGAGACTCTGCCCTTGCACGTGCTGGTGGAAAACCAGATGGGCGGCTATCCGGACCTGGTGGACTTGAGCCGCTCGCCAATTGGTCCCGGCCAGACCAAAACGGTTCGCATAACCTTGGAGCACATCTCGGCCGACTGGAACCAGAGTTACCCTGCCATTGACCTGGTAAATTTGAAGCTGAAGTAGCGCTGCAAACACCACCCAAATTAGCCGAAAGCAGGGATACCAAACTTAAGTGCTATAAGCCTCAGGATAACTAGCACTATTTGGTAGTCACAGCTTTCGCTGTAGGTGCTGTCTGAGGGCTCTGGGAGGCCTCAGGATCGACGACTGACCTTTGAGGCTACCCTCGGGTCATCCGATGCTCAAGCGACGCGTCAGAAGTCAAATTCAGTTCCGGATTTGGGAATACGGCCTGCGGAAAAAGGGGTGCCATGCCAAGACTTTGGATTACCGGCTTCGCCGCCTGCTCCTGCCTGGTTGTGGGATTGGCATCTGCGCAACAGAAATCAAAGGCCAACGTGCCGAACTCGACCGCAGCTACCACGACGATCACTTCCTTCGACGCAGGTCACACCGTTGTCGGATGGCTAGACATCATTCCATTCGAGAGCAAGATCTTCCACAACACGCGCATGTTGCGTGTCCTGGTGCCGGCAAACTACTTCTCTCCTCGCAATGCCCACCGCTCTTATCCCGTGCTCTACATGCAGGACGGACAGAACCTGTTCGACGACGCGACCAGTAACGCCGGCGAGTGGCACGTGGACGAGACCGTGGAACATCTGGTTGGGAGCTTCCAGATTCCCCCGATGTTCGTCGTGGGCATCGACTACGCTGGAGCCGAACGCAGTTTCGAGTACCTGCCGTATCCGAATCCTCACAGTCAGCAACCCCGCGCGCGTGACGCAAACGAGGTTCACGGCAAGGATTACGTGAAGTTTCTGCTAACCGAGGTCATGCCGTTCATCGAGAAAAGGTATCGCGTTTCGCGCGGTGCCGCCAACACCGGCCTCGGCGGCTCGTCGCACGGGGGCGACATCTCGCTCTACACCGTGCTCGAGCATCCCGGCATCTTCGGCCATGTGCTGATCGAGAGTCCCGTTCTTTGGATCGGCGATGACCAATTGATCAAGGACTGCGAGAAGGCAAAGCAGCTTCCACCGAAGATGTATGTCGGTATCGGCACCGCCGAGACGACCGATCAGCAACCGAGCGCCGAGATCGTAAAGAGCGTGGAAGAGTTGGAGAAGGTCCTGCGCAACAAAGGCATGGGACCGTCGCGACTGAAGGTCGTGCTGGACGAAGGCGCACAGCACAACGAAGCTGCCTGGTCGCGGCGTTTGCCGGAGGCGTTGTTGTTCCTTTACGGGAAGTAAGAGCAAAGGCAACCGCGGATTTCATGGATGACGCGGATTGGAGCTGACAGCTGATGGCCGATGGCTGACTGCTTGGTTCGCCGGCTTCAGTTGCCCGGTAAATACGATCCATGCGCTTAACGCGCCCAGCGGTATCCAGCCGAGTATTCCAACATACGAGACAAAGAGCAGAGTGGCCCCGCCGCCGAACAGCAGCAAACTAAGACTGCCTCCAATCACGTTGGTCGCAGAGTGAGCGAGACTGGATGACCAAATACTTCCCGTCTTCAAGACCAACCATCCAAAAATGATCGAAAGAAATATCGTGCTGACTGGGAAAACCAGCAGCGCCAGAAGCCGATTGTCAGGAAAATTGTAGCCCCGAAGCATCAGTGGATAATGCCAAACAGCCCAAATCAGTCCCGTAACGACCGCGCTCAGCAAAGGTCGCTCGGGGAATAACCGCAGTTGCAGATAGCCGCGCCAGCCGAACTCCTCGCCGAACAATATCGGCGTCGCAAAGATCGTGTTGATCGGCATAGCAGCGACGAGCAGCCATGAATGAGACCGCACATAAGCCGGCACTCCGGCTGGCATGCCACGCCCAAGTGAAAAATCTGGCTCAAGGCCGAGAAATGAGGCCAGGATGACGATGCATCCAACCACCAGCAGCGGAAGGAGCCACGCCACGATATAGTATGGCCACTTCCGCAAGTCGAGCCGCAGCCCGGCGTCGGCGAACCCCTCATGAGTGATCCATCTCCGGACGATAAAAGCCGCAATGGCCGGGGCAAAGGCACCGGGGATTGCGGCGAGCTGAAACAGGGGACTCCCGACCGAAATCCCGAGTCGAATAACGATCTCCCACCAGGCCCAGGCTATCCCGAACGCAATCAGCAAGTACGCGACAACGCCCTTTCGACTCTTCAGGAGACCTTCTGCCTTTCGATTCCAGAGTTGACCCACTTACCTCGCTTTTTCGAACTCTTTCAGCTCGATAAGGGTCGGAATATATTCAATGAAGTCTCGGGGGCATCGCTCCCGGGCACTGCGAAAAAGAGCAAGAGCTTCCGGACGTTCACCGCGGAGGGAACGATACTCTCCCACGTAGAAGCAATATTCGCACCTCTGATTGTTGTCACTACCAGCTGCGCGTAAAACCTCTTCCGGCGTGCTTTGATCTAGGTAAAGCTGGATTACAGGGCCGGGCCACTTCGACAAGTCCAAGGCCGCAGCATTTGTTTTCAGTGCATCCTCGCCATTAGTCCCGCCCTTCGCCCGCGCCAGGTAGAGCCACATCGCGCGGTAGGGGTCTTGAGGATCCAACTGCAAATTTTGGCTGAGGTCCTGCTGAGCCTCGGGAAAGCGACCCGCATACAGATTTGCCAAGCCTCGGTTCAGAAGCGCCCGCGCAGGTTTTGGATCAAGGCGAATGGCTTCGTTGTAGTCCTGAATAGCACGGTAGTTGTCGCCTTTGGCGAAGTAAGCCGTGCCCCGGCCATTGAATGCACTTGCAGATTGTGGATACAGGCGAATAGCGCGGTCGTAGTCCTGAATGGCGGCATCATAGTCGCCTTTCTGGCAATCCTGGTTACCCTGCGCGACTAGAGCTGCGGACAATTCCCGGCAGGCGGGCAAACTAAGGAGAAACAACATCGCCAACACAAGCTGCAAGAATCGCATTGTGGGCCTTTCCACCAACCGCGTCAGTTAGCGCATCCGCGGCAGACTGTCCTACGGCTAACCTGATCGTGACTGCAGCCACGCAAAACCCTATGGCTGTTCGCTGTGGCTGCACACTATATACTCATTCAAGGCGTTTCATGGCACGATTCTTTTGTTTGGCCGGGCGGGCAATCGATCTCTTCCGTGCGCCGAGTCGGTTCCCGGCTGATCGCGGCATTTCACGTGAGAACCACGATTCGTATCAGGGCACGGCTTCAGCCGTGCCGTAGAGGCGCCTTCCTCGATTGGGCTTTGGCCCCCTGTCTTCAGCGGCTTAAAGCCGTTTATCCTGGCTCGCTGCTCCGGCACGACTGGACGTCGTGCCCTGATACAAACCTGCCTGCAGCGATTCACGAGGTGAGTGGGGCGTCAATGCTAACTGCCAACTGCCAGCTGCAAGCTGCTGGTTGCTAATTGCTAGCTGCTGCCCCGAGATTGCTAGAATGAACCTGCATGTCCGACGTCAAGACAACACGCCTCACGGAGATGGTGAAAGCTGCCGGTTGAGCCAGCAAGCTAAGTCCGGCGGTGCTGGACTCGGTGCTTGGGAAATTAGCCCGGCAACACGATCCTAACGTGCTCATCGGCTTCGAGACAGCCGACGACGCCGGCGTGTATCAACTCACGCCGGAGCTGGCGCTCGTTCAAACCGTCGATTTCTTTACCCCCATCGTTGACGACCCTTACGTCTTCGGACAGATCGCCGCCACCAACGCGCTGAGCGACGTGTATGCCATGGGTGGATGGCCGATCAGCGCGCTAGCGCTTGTCTGCTTCCCCGACGGCGGTGACCTAAAAATTCTGGAAGAGATGCTGGCCGGCGGACTATCGAAGATGATCGAGGCCCATTGTGCGTTGATCGGCGGACACAGCATTCGTGATGAAGAGATCAAGCTCGGCTACGCGGTGACGGGGACGATCCATCCGCAGCAGGTGCTGGCCAACACCGGGGCGAAGGTTGGCGACCGGCTCGTCTTCACCAAGGCGATTGGGACGGGTGTTATCTCGACGGCGATTAAGAAGGGAAAAGCAGAAATTGCCTGGATTCGCGACGCGGTGCGTTCCATGACCACGCTCAACAAAGCTGCGGCGGAAGTCGTGACCTCGTCGCCCGGATTCGAAGTGCACGGCATGACGGATGTTACCGGCTTTGGCATGATCGGCCACGCGCGCGAAATGGCAATCGGCTCGGGAGTGAGCCTGCGACTTTTTGCCTCGCGCGTGCCATTGTTAGAAGGCGCCCTCGAATGCGTTCGCGCCGGCTACGTTCCCGGAGGTCTGAAGGCGAACCGCGAGTTCACCAAGGGTTGCGTCGAGTTCGACGAAGCCGTGCCGGAAGACGTTCGCACCGTACTCTTCGATCCGCAGACGGCGGGAGGATTGCTGATCTCGGTCGCGGGAAAAGATGCTGAGCGACTGGTGGCAGCCTTGCGTAACTCCGGAATCGATGGCGTCGAAATCGGCGAGGTCATCGCCAAACAAAAGCCGCTGATCACGGTGGCAGTGTAAACAGAGGACAGGGTCCTAACTGCGTTCGAGGAAATCCTCAATTGGTGCACTCCAGCGAGTACCGGTAGTGCGGCGCCCTAGCGCCGCGTACAGCGCGGGATTACCCCTCGCTTCAGGCGCTGAGGTCCATGACCTCAGCGCCTGAAGCAGTTTCTCTTTCCGTTCTTTACGCGGGCCTGAAGGCCCGCACTACCCAGGCAAGCGGGCACACCAATCCGTCCTAGGATGTTTCTGCCTCGGAGGACTGCGGTTTCGCCACCAGCTTTGCAATTGCGGCAAGAAACTCGGGTGGAGTTATCCCCTTCATGAGAATTACATCCGCATTCTCAGCACTGGCAGGAAGCTCTTGCAAGCCGGTGTACAGAATGATCGGAACTTCAGGCTTAAGCTGCTTCATCTCCGAAGCCAGTCGTCCCCCGGCATGGCCGGAAAGCAACTGGTCGGTGATGACGAGGTCCACATGATTCAAGGTGAAGAGTCGCACGGCAGATTCATCGCTGGTTGCGGTTAAGACGGTGTAACCGGCGATCGACAGAAGCACTTGCCGCAACATTAGTATTGTGGGTTCATCATTGACGCATAAGATGACAGTTGAATTAGACAAGGAAATTCACTTTCGTATAGGCCGGGTGTCGGCTTTGGTGCCTCCCCCAAAGTTGTAGAACACAGATAAGTTGAGCGCCCGGCTCAGGCATCCGAAGGCCGGGCTGGGCTGCCACTTAAAATCCTGCCGCTGACAAACTCCCTGTCCTCAATTACCGCTTCCACGGCAGCCAAGAGGTCATGTCCGGCTTCGGATTTCACCACGTAGCCCCGTGCGCCTATGCGTAAGGCTTCTTGCACCACGTCCGGACAGCGGTTCTCGCTTAAGAACAAAATTTTCGAGCCCGGAGCGACCTCATGGATTTGGCGACCAGCTTCGATGCCGTTGAGTCCGGGGAGCCCGATGTCCAGCAAAATCAAATCGGGTTGCAGGTCTCTACTTTTCTGGACCGCTTCCAATCCATCCGAAGCTTCGCAGATGACCTGCCAATTTGGGACCTCCTGCAGCAAGGTAAAGACCATGCGCCGCCAGGGTTCGCAGTCATCCACAATAAGAATCCGAACTGACGCCACTTACTAACAGCCTCCCGCCGTCAACGTTCAAACCAACGCCGTTGGCGGGCGGTGCTGAACTGTTTGTTACAAATTGATTAATGATTACACGGGAGACAGATGCCGTCGTTGTTCAAGAACAAACCTGAGCTTGCTCGGGAGCAATGATGCGAATTGGATTGTGCGGGAGGGACACGACACGCAGTCAGACTTCGCGTGACAACAGTTGTTCCGGAGAACGAAGCAGGACCTTGCCACGGTTCTTTACCACCACGCCATTGCGTTGCCATTCGCTCAACAACCTGCTGGCAGTAAACAGCGTGACGTTGGCCTCGTTGGCCAGCTCTTCATTGTTGACATCCAGTTCAATGCCTCCCGGGACTTCCTGGCCGATGCCGCTGGCGAGGTTGACCAGCACGGTGGCAAGCCGCTGGCGTGCGGTATGGCAGGTCACCGACACATGCATGGCGCGGTAGGCCACCAGATAGTCAAACGCGATCAACAAGGCGTTCTCGACTAATCTCGGATAGAGAGCGACAAGCCTCCGGACGGTGGCGCGGTCCCATACCAACACATAACTATTTTTTACCGTTTCGGTGCTGACAAGGTACGGAACAAGCTTTGACAGGAATGCGCCGTCGCCAAAGGTCTGGCCGGGCGGAAGCCAAAGCAGTAGGGTTTTTTGGCCGCCAGGCGTGACATAGAAATACCGCGCTCGTCCGCTCACTAGAAAAAACAGATGGTCGGCGGGATGGCCCTGGTTGGTGACTACGGAATTTGCCAGGTACCGCCGCGGCTTTGCGGCTGCCAAGACGGTCGTGACCTCAGGCGGAGCCAATCCTTCCAGGAATCGTGGATTCAGGTCGCGCACTGCAGCGGCAATTTCGGAAGGTGTCATGGTTCACTTCGCTTCGGTATGACTGCTTGTCGGTAGCCGCCCGGGGCGGTGCCTATGCGGAAGAACTATACCGTAACTACGCAAGCTGGAGTGGCGAATGCATCGGCGTTGCAGCAACCCCGAACGGTGCGGAAAGGGTTAGACCAGCCCTCAGCTGGATTATTCACTTGACTTCCGTGTTTCGATGGGGTGGTCAAAGGGGCGCGGCTTCGCAGGCCGCTGAAAAAGTCCCCTTCCGACGGGTTTGTATCAGGGCACGACTTTTAGTCGTGCCATAAGTCGTTTATTCTTGATCGGCCGAGCGGACTTCAGTCCGCGAGGCGTAGGCATTTTGGACTTTTTCCGCAGCCTGTTCAGCCGCGCCCCTTCGCGAAGCTAAATTCGAATCCAGCCAGCCCGAATCGCCAGCAAACTCGCTACCGCAACCACGATCCACAGCAGCACGCCTTGCAGCAGCGGGCGCGGACCGACCTTGCGCAAAGCCGCCGGCGAAAGGCTGGCGCCGATCAGGAACAGGGTGATGATCAGCATCAGCTTGCCGGCACTGCTCAGAAATTTGTAGCTCCATCGGCGCCAGGAAAGAAGTATGTGTTCGCCACGGCCGCCAGGCAAAAAAACAAGATGAACCATGGCCATTGAATGCGCGTCTTGCTGCCCTTGACGGCCGCTGTTCCAATCGACAAGGGCACGATCCAAAGTGCACGCGCCAGCTTTACGGTCGTCCCCACCGCCAATGCCACCGCTCCATACTTGGCCGCGGCTCCCACCACGGAGCTGGTATCGTGGATCGCCAGCGCCGCCCATAGTCCAAACTGGGTCTGCGAAAGCTTCAACCACAGGCCAATGTAGGAAAGGTGAGCAATGCGACAGAGTTCAACACGAAAATCGTGCCCAGCGAAACCGACATCTCATCTTCGGTTGCTCCTGTGATTGGACCGATCGCCGCAATAGCGCTACCACCGCAAATTGCCGTCCCGGTGGAAATGAGGAACGCGGGCCGGTCATGTACTCCGAATGACCTGCCCAACAGTGTTCCTACCGCCATTGCGAAGGCGATACTGACGGCGGTGTAGAGGAATCCGCTCCGGCCGGCATGCACCACCTCGTGCAGATTCATCCCAAAGCCCAACCCTACGACGGCGGACTGCAGCAAGACTCTGGAGAGTCTTCTGGATTCGTCCTTATAGGGATGCGTGGCGATGGCGCCAAAGATAAGACCGGCGAGCAAAGCCAGCGGCGGTGAGGCCCACGGCGTCAAGCAAAAAAAGAGCCCCAAGGCAAACAGAACCTTTGAATTCATCAATTGAGAAAAATGTCAAATTTACCGATCGTGTAATTGTACTTGGGCCCCGGGGCGGCTGCGGGCATGTGCGTGGTGAAAACTAAATGGGCCCGCTGCCAAGGAGCGGTGACATTTCCTTGGCCTCGGGCCTATTCGATCCTGAAATGGATCGGAGGTGATAATTAATGCTACGCCGGGCTGTGGAAATGTCAAGAAAAAATCCGCATAACTTGCTGTTTTTCCTTGCAGTTGCGCATATTTTTGATCGTCGTTTAACTCCCTGAAAACAGGGAGGATGATCAGTGGCAATTCCCACAGGCACCCTCCTGCCGCCGGGCTTGTTTGCCCGGCCTAGCCCGCCGGTGCTACACTCCGCCTCTTCTGATGTCATCAAGGGAGTGACTCATGGCTTCACGGCGGGTGTGTGCCTTGCTGGTTCTGGGCTTGGCACTCGGGCTGGCGGTTTTCGCGTTTGGCGCTACGTCGCCCGCGCAGCACTTACAGACCATTGCCGCGTCTGACTCTATCCCATCCGCTGCTGCAATACACTCTGCCGCCAGACAAGCTGGAGAAAGCTTACGCACTCTACCTGCTGAAAGGCGACACTCTATTTCGTGACAACGGCGTGGAGCTTCCTGGTGCTCTACCTCATGCTGCGGACCAGGTTCGGTGTCTGGCTAGGCAACCTGGCAACCACCGCATCTCGATTTCGAGTGCTGCAGGCCGCCATTGTCATGTCGCTGTTCCTGCTTGTACTGCAATTGACTCAGCTCCCCTTCGACGGCTACGACCACCACGTCAGTCTGAAATATGGCCTCTCGGTGCAGCTCTGGGGCTCGTGGTTTTGGGACTGGGGAAAAGGCCTGCTGCTGGGGTGTTTATTCGCCAGCATCCTGGGATGGATACTCTATGCCGTGCTGCGCCGCAGCCCGCGCCGCTGGTGGTTCTACTTCTGGTTGGCGATGATCCCCATCGTCGTTTTTGTCATCTTCATCCAGCCCATTTGGATCGAGCCGCTATTCAACAAATTCGAACCGCTCAGCGATCATCACGCCGACCTGGTCGAACAGATCGAGCGCGTCGTACATCGTGGCGGCATGGATATCCCGCCGCAGCGCATGTTCGAGATGAAGGCCAGCGAGAAGACTACCGAGCTGAACGCTTATGTCACCGGCTTCGGCGCGACCAAACGGGTGGTGGTTTGGGACACCACCATGGAGCACATGACCACGCCGCAGACGTTGTTTGTCTTCGGACACGAGATGGGGCACTACGTCCTCTACCATATTCCCAAGGAGATGACGATCATCCTGCTGCAACTGCTGGTGCTGTTCTATCTGGGTTACCGGCTGGCGAACTGGATGGTTGCGCGCTATGGAGCGCGATGGGGCATACCGAGCTTGAGTGACTGGGCTTCGCTTCCGCTGCTGATGCTTATTATCTCCGTGCTCACCTTCCTGGCCACTCCGGCTTTCAATGCCGTTTCGCGTCATTATGAGCACCAAGCCGATCAGTACGGCCTGGAAGTTATCCACGGACTGGTGCCGGACGCGCAACTCTCCGCCGCTCAGGCCTTCCAAATTCTGGGCGAGCGCTCACTCGACTACCCTTATGTTGGCAAGCTGGCAGAGTTCTGGGCATGGAGCCATCCGACCATTCGCGACCGCATGATCTTTGTGCAAACCTACGATCCATGGGGCGAAGGCAAGCAAGCGGAATTCGTGAAAGGCATCAGTAGCCTAAGGGGTGGCAGAATCCGTGTGGCCTGCAAAGTAATGGGTAGCGCGGCGCTTCATTAGCGCCGCGTTCGCTCCGGATAACAAACCGCTTGAGGCACAGCGGCCATTTTCGATGGCCGCTGTGCCTCAAGCCCTCTGGTGGGGACGGTCTTGGACGCCAGCCTGAAGGCTGGCTCTACCCGGGCCGATCGAAGCTCTGAATGTGGCGAATCTCTTACCAATATCCCTTGAATAGCAGATAACACGGCAGCGTCGATTTTCCTCGAACCGAGGACTGCACTGCGCAAACAAATGTGCGGCAATCGTGGAAGATGGGGATGTAAGGAAAAATGAACTTGCGGTGGCGCTCTTTTTCGACCAGAGCGTCGGCTTGCGCGATGGTCAAGCTGATGGGCTGGCCGATTGGATATCCCACGCCCGGCGGCTTTGCATAGTTGAAGCCCGTCGGAATCAGGCGGATTGCGCCCCTTCTTTCAACCTTGCCGTGGGCATACCAAATCGATATCTGACCGGCATCAATAAAAGGAAGAGTCGCAGGTCCGAAGCCGACCGTCACAGGTCCGCTCGAGCTCTCGATCTGGATCCAGTGGTGCGCCAGTGGGCCTCCATGCAGTGTGCGCACATACATATTCACCACGCGCGACGGCGATCGCATCATGGGCATCGATTCGGACGTATCAGCAGGCGACGCTGGCACGTCACTATCAGGGCGGAGGCAGTTCGCCACGCCGTTGGCGCATAACCGGCCGTCAGCTCTTTGTGCGTTCGCCAGTACGGGGAATATGAAGACACACCGTCACCATGCTACCAGCCACATTGCAGCCCGCCATAGCCTCTATCTCTCCCTTCGCATCCGATCGTTCCCGCCGGTTTGGTTGCCGCCCACAATTATCGATGCGCGAGCTCCAGACGGGGTTACTTTGCAGCCGCCCTATCCACCTGCCACTTCGGCGGTTTAAGATAATTAGTTTCGCTTTCTAAAAAGCTGCAGCCAGTCGCCGCTCCTCTATATAGGAAGGGACCCATCCATGAATAGCTTTAGCAGTCGTTCCGTCCTCCGCGTGGGCAAGCGGGAATTTGAAATCTATCGTCTTGACGCATTGGAAAAGCAGGGTTGCTGCAGTTGCGCACCTGCCCTACTCGCTCCGCATTCTGTTGGAGAACCTTCTTCGCCGCGAAGACGGCAAGTCGGTGAAGGCCGATGATGTGCGTGCGCTGGCGTCATGGACTGGCAAGAGCCGTCCCGGTGGAAGAAATTGCGTTCATGCCCAGCCGCGTGCTGTTGCAGGATTTCACTGGCGTGCCCGCAGTGGTTGATCTGGCTGCGATGCGCGATGCCATGAAGGCGCTGGGCGGCGATCCCAAGCTGATCAATCCGCTGCAACCGGCGGAGTTGGTGATCGACCACTCGGTACAGGTGGATGAGTTCGGCACGCCGCAGGCGTTTCAGCTCAACGCCGAACTGGAATTCCAGCGCAACAAAGAGCGCTACGCGTTTCTGCGCTGGGGACAAACTGCGTTCAAGAACTTCGCCATCGTGCCGCCCGACACCGGCATCGTTCACCAAATCAATCTGGAATACCTGGCGCGTGTCGTATTTGTTGGCGCGAACGGCGAATCAGGCAAGCCGTTAGCCTACCCTGACACGCTGGTTGGTACCGACTCGCACACCACTATGATCAACGGTCTCGGCGTTCTCGGCTGGGGCGTCGGAGGAATCGAGGCCGAAGCTGCGATGCTGGGACAATCGGTCTCCATGCTGATCCCGCAGGTTGTCGGCGTGCGCCTGAAGAACCAATTGCGCGAAGGCTCAACCGCGACTGACCTTGTTCTCACCGTGACCGAGATGCTGCGCAAGAAAGGCGTTGTCGGCAAGTTCGTTGAGTTCTTTGGCCCCGGTCTGCATAACCTGCCGCTCGCCGACCGCGCCACCATCGCCAACATGTCGCCCGAGTACGGCGCGACCTGCGGCATCTTTCCGGTGGACGAGGAGACGCTGCGCTACCTCCGCCTTAGCGGACGTACTGCGGAGCAAGTCACCCTTGTCGAGGCCTACTTCAAGGAGCAGGGACTGTTCCATACCGCCGACACGCCCGAGGCCGAGTACACCGATGTGCTCGAGCTCGACCTTGCAACGGTCGAGCCGAGCATCGCAGGACCAAAGCGCCCGCAGGACCGCGTCGCCCTGTCGGCTGCGGCGAAGTCATTCGAGCAGGCATTGCCCAGTTTGCTTAAGCCGGGCCAGCAGGTTCCTCGCGAAGCAGGAAGCTCGCTGGGAGAGTGAGGGCGGACATCCCGCCGGAATGGACTCGCAGACAGACGTTGTCGCGGAGCACGTGGTACTGAATCAAGCGCTCACCCACGGCAGTGTCGTGATCGCCGCCATCACCAGTTGCACCAACACCTCGAATCCGTCGGTGCTGGTCGCGGCGGGATTGCTGGCGAAAAAGGCAGTCGAGAAAGGGCTGTCGGTGCCGGCATGGGTGAAGACTTCGCTCGCTCCCGGATCGATGGTGGTGACGGATTACCTGACACGCTCCGGATTGATGCCCTATCTCGAGAAGCTGAAATTCAACCTTGTCGGCTACGGTTGCACAACATGCATTGGCAACTCGGGGCCGCTGCCGCAGGAAGTTTCGAACGTCATCACGGAGAAGGACCTGGTGGTGGCGTCGGTGCTCAGCGGCAATCGCAACTTCGAAGGGCGTATCAATTCTGAGGTTCGCGCAAACTACCTGATGTCGCCGCCGCTGGTGGTGGCTTTCGCACTCGCCGGCCGTGCCGACATCGACATGTACAACGAGCCGCTCGGCTACAGCACCAACGGCAAACGCAAAGCGGTTTATCTGAAAGATATTTGGCCCACGTCGAAGGAGGTAAACGATGTGCTCGCCAAGTACGTTACCGGCGACATGTTCCAAAACGCCTACAGCAAAGTTTTTGAGGGCGATGAACGCTGGCGTGGTCTGCAAGTGCCAGAGGGGGAGACCTTCGCGTGGCAGGACAGCTCGACTTACGTGAAGAATCCTCCCTACTTCGACAACATGCCGAAGAAGCCTGCGCCGGTGAAGGACATCTCCGGTGCACGCGTGCTTTGCTATCTCGGCAACAGCGTCACCACCGACCACATCTCGCCCGCCGGCTCCATCAAACACAATAGTCCGGCAGGGCAGTACCTCATCGCGCACGGCGTGAGGCCAGTGGACTTCAACTCCTACGGATCGCGCCGCGGCAATCACGAAGTCATGATGCGCGGCACCTTCGCCAACGTGCGTCTGCGCAATAAACTCGTACCCGAGCGCGAAGGCCCACACACTCGCCACCTGCCTGATGGCGAAGAGATGTTCATCTTCGAGGCGTCGGAGAAATACCGCGCCGACGGCATTCCCCTGATCATACTGGCGGGCAAGGAGTACGGTTCAGGCTCGTCGCGTGACTGGGCGGCCAAGGGGCCAAGATTGCTCGGCGTGCGCGCGGTGCTGGCCGAAAGCTTCGAACGCATACATCGCTCGAACTTGGTGGGCATGGGCATCCTGCCGCTGCAGTATCTCGACGATGAGACCGCCGAAACCAACGGCCTGACCGGCGAGGAGTCGGTCGATATCGTTGGCTTGACCGATGTGCTGAAGAACTTCGCGCCCGGCAAGACCGTGAAGGTGCGCGCGACGAAGGCCGACGGCACGACGACAGAGTTCGACGCCACGGTGCGGATTGATACGCCGCAAGAGGTGCAGTATTACCAGCACGGCGGGATTTTGCAGTATGTGCTAAGGCAATTGTTGCAGTAGAGAGCCGTATGCGCTCTAGCAATTTGCGGTTATCTACACGCCTATTCGTACCGCAGGGCTTCGACCGGATCGAGCCGGGAGGCTTTCACCGCAGGATAAATTCCGAAGAACAGGCCGACGCTCATCGCCATCAGGACTGCGGCAAACACCGCCCAGATGGGAACGGAGGTAGGCATCGAAGGGAAGAGCAGGGGCAGGGCGGCAGACGCAGCCACTCCTAGCAACACTCCCACCAGCCCACCCAGGCCGGTCAGCACCACGGCTTCGGTTAGGAACTGACGGATCACGTCGCCCCTCCGCGCGCCAATCGCTTTACGGATCCCGATCTCGTGCGTGCGTTCGGTTACCGACATCAGCATGATGTTCATTACGCCGACACCGCCCACCAGCAAGCCGATGGAACTGACAACGATGGTCATCAGCGCTACCGTGCTCATGATCTGGCGGAAGTTATCGGCGATGGCTTCGGCGCTGCTCAGGCCGAAATTGTCTGGCTTATCGAAGGGCACATTGCGACGACGGCGCAGCAGGCCACGGACCTCGTCTTCCGCTTCATCCTTGTAACCGGTGTAGGCCTCCGCTCCCAGGAAGTGCTCGTCGGCCGCAGGGTAATGCTTGCGATAGGCGTTGTAAGGGACTTTGACTACGCGATCAGCGGTCTCATCCTTGAAGAGTTGTCCCTTACGCTTCTCCAGCACGCCGATCACCTTATAGGCGACGCCGTCCACCAAAATGGTTTTGCCGAGGCCGTCGTGAGCGGGGAAAAAGTTCTTGTCGATTTCGTCGCCAATCACCGCGACGTCCATGCTGTGGGAGTCTTCAAACTCGGTAAAGAAGCGGCCTTGCGACACGTGCGCGTTGTACACATCAGGGTAGGAAGTGGTGGCGCCGCTGTAATCGAGGTTGGAGATTTCCTTCGAGCCGTAGCGGGCGACTAGTAAAGCACCCGGCCCTCCCCGTTGGTCGGGATCGAAGCGAGGAAAAATTTCCGCGGTCACGTACTTGACGTGCGGGCACTCTTGCTGGATGGCGTTGGCGTCTTCCAGAGTCAGCGGCTTGCGGGCGCGCTGTTCCGCCGTCATGCGTCCGAAAGAAATGCCCATGTCGAAGCGAAAGATGAAGAGCGTGTTGGTGCCGTAATCGTCGAGGTAGCCTGACACGTCGCGGCTGACGCCGACCAGGATGGAGGCGACAAAGATCATGGCGGCAACGCCGATCACCACCCCCAGCACCGTCAGGAAGGAGCGGGTCTTGTGCTCGCGCACCGTCTCCAGCGCCATTCGCGAGTTTTCACCAAAGTGCAGCATAAAACAGTGGCTAGCGGTTAGTGGATAGTGGATAGCACATCGTCTTTAATTCTGAGTCCTTCATAGCATCAGCAGCCCATCGTGGAAATGGAGTTTTGTCACCTCGTCGATTCTTACTATCCACTAACCCCTATCCACTATCCACTTAATTCTCATACCGCAACGCCTCAATCGGGTCCAGTCGCGCCGCCTTGCGCGCGGGATAGACGCCAAAGAATATTCCCACCGCCGACGAGATCATAATCGCGAGGACCACCGCCAAGATGGGCACCTCCATCGGCACTGGGGTTGTACTGCGCACGATGGCCGATAGAATCCAGGCGATCAGCACGCCGATGGCGCCGCCCACCACTGCCATTACGGTGGATTCCACCAGGAACTGCAGCAAAATGTCGCGCTTCCTTGCACCCAGCGACTTGCGTATGCCGATCTCGCGGGTCCGTTCGGTGACCGATGCCAGCATCACGTTCATGATCACCACTCCGCCAATCACCAGGAAAATTGAGACCAGTCCCACCATTCCAGAGGCCAGAGTACCCGTGAGGCTCTGCCATAGACCCATCAAACTGTCGCTGGCCAGGATGCCAAAGTTGTCTTCATCGTTAGGAGCGAGATGGCGGCGGGAACGCATTAACACTCGGGCCTCCTCTTTGGTGCGTTCCATCCACTCCGCACCCCGGGCCTGAATGTTGACACTCAACGAATTGTTGCGCCCGTACATCTTAAGCCAAGTCTCGATGGGTATATAGACGAAGTTATCCTGCGATTGTCCGAAGGTGTTGCCGATTTTTTTGGCGACACCGACCACTTGGAATTCTTCCCCATCAACAGCGATGATTTTGCCAATAGGATCGGTATTGGCAAAGAGCTTGTCGGCCACGTCGGCGCCGATCATGCAAACCATGTCGCGATGCTGATTATCGCTGTCGGTAATATAGCGACCAGTCGCGACCTCTTCTACGTCCATGTCCCCAATGTTGGCGGTCACTCCCCGGATATCGACATCCTCCAGGTTTTGCCGCTCGGCGCGGACCTTGGCCGTGCGCCGCACCTCCACTCCCACAGCTTTGGGAAGCTTCAGATTGTCGCGCAGGGCCTCGTAGTCTTCCCAGGTGACGTCGCGGTTACGGCGAGTCGCTTTTAGCAGCTCCTTGGAATCGCTGATGATGGGAAACTTGTGAATCAGGAAGACGTTCGATCCCAGGTTGGCGACGCGGCTGGCGAAATAGCCGTTCATCCCACTGATGAGGGCGACGACAAGAATCAGCGTGGAGACCGACAATATGATGCCCAGCAACATGAGGAACGAACGCAGCTTGTGCGCGCGCATGGTTTGCAGCGCGATTAGCGTCGGCTCGCGGAAGAAGCTGCCGTAACGAAGAGCGCGCTTAGAAATTGGAGAGTCCATGCACCGAACCGCTGAGCTTGGGTATTACCGCGTCCACTAGCTCGCACACTTCCGTTGGTACGTAGAAGAGCACCAACTTGTTTCAATGGAGACAGTTTAATCCACTAAGGGAGCAGGCAAATAGGCGGGTTGACTGTCCGTTTGCGGACGCTAATTCCGGTTGCCTGCGGGGAGCTGTTCTTCGGCCGTGGGCGACGCCAAGGGAGCTCCCTGTGCCTCCAGCCTTCGTCCCTTCGGACTAAACCTGAGAAGGTGGACCAATCCCCAATTGTGGAGCGCGAACTGCAAGGTCGTGCCCATCACGCCCAATCCGTAGGTGACGCTGCGGCGAAAGTTGATGGAAGAAGCCTCCTCAAAGTATTTGGTCGGGCACGAAACTTCGCCGATACGGAATCCGAAGTGGACGCATTGCGCCAGCATCTGGTTGTCAAACACGAAGTCGGAAGAATTCTCCAGCAGCGGCAGTTCGGTCAAAACTTTGCGGCTGAAGGCGCGGTAGCCGGTGTGGTACTCGGAGAGTTTTACCCGCAGAAACAGGTTCTCGAACGCCGTAAGAAAGCGGTTGGAAATGTATTTGTAGAGCGGCATGCCACCGTGCAAAGCCTTGCCACCTATGATTCTCGAACCCAGCACCACGTCGTAAACGTCGTAAGCCACCATGCTTGCCAAGGCGGTAATGAGCAGCGGCGTGTACTGATAATCCGGGTGGACCATGACCACGACATCGGCGCCGGCGGCCAGAGCTTCGCGGTAACAGGTCTGCTGGTTACCGCCATAGCCCAGGTTGCGGTCGTGTTCGAACACCGTAAGGCCAAGGGTCCTGGCCACTGCGACGGTTTTGTCTTTGCTGTAGTCGTCCACCAGGATGCGAATGTCCACCAGTTCGGGGATCTCCCGCACCGTGGCTTCTAGCGTGTGCTCGGCGTTGTAGGCCGGCATCACCACAGCGACACGTTTACCGTTGATCATCTAGACTCTCTTGGCGGGTATCTGGCGACATCTCGTACATAATACCGCCCCCTAGACCGTTTCGTGTTAGGGGCCGGCTGCTCGATCTCAGGACGAACGCATCGTTCTGCTACTCTGAAAAGCTCTCCATGTATTCAGTGCTCACCGCCGTCGCCGCGCTTTGCGCCCTCCTGGCTCTGGCTGGCGCGTCTTATTTCACGATGTGCATTGTCGCGGCCAGACGCTTCCTGCGGGAACGCCCGCGCCCCAGCGAAACCCGCTTCACTCCTCCAGTCAGCATCCTCAGGTCCCTCAGGGGACTCGATCCCCACATGTACCGCGCTTTTCGCAGCCATTGTTTGCTCGACTATCCGGAATATGAAGTGCTGTTCGGCGTGAGCGACCCTAACGACCCGGTGCTGGCGCTGGTCAAGAAACTGTGCGAGGAATTTCCCCAGGTAAAGTTGCGCGTCGTGCATTGCCCACAGGCACTCGGCCTCAACGGCAAAGTCAGCAATCTTGCCCAGATGTTACCTCAGGCCCGCTTCGAGCACATCATCATCAATGACAGCGACATACTGGTTCCGCGCGACTACCTGCGCCGCGTACTTGCTCCGTTCGCGCAGCCTGAAGTCGGCATGGTCACGACGCTCTATCGCGGACTGGCGGGCAAGACGCTGGGCTCGAAGCTTGAAGCACTGGGACTGAGCACCGACTTCAGTGGCGGCGTGCTGGTGGCGCGAGCCATGGAAGATGGCATTCGTTTCGCGCTAGGAGCAACCATCGCAACCACCAAAACGGTGCTACGCGAAATTGGCGGCCTGGAGCCGCTGGCCGATTACCTGGGCGACGATTATGAACTGGGGGCGCGTGCCGCAGCCGCGGGATACAAAGTCGAGTTGGCCGACATCATCGTCGAGACTGCGCTGCCCGATTACAGTTTTCGCGATTTCTGGACGCACCAGTTGCGCTGGGCCCGTAATGTGAAAGACCGCCGTGCGGCGCAGTATTTTGGATTGATCGTTAGCTTCGGCCTGGTTTGGGCCGTGCTCGCGGTTGCGTTTGCACCTGACAGATGGTGGATGTGGGCGGTTCTTGCGGTTACTGCCGCGCTCCGTTTTACCTCAGCCATCGTGACTGGCCGGGGGGTGCTTGCAGATCCGCAGCTCTTAAGGTACCTATGGCTTCTGCCGCTGCGCGACGTGGTTGGGTTGGCAATCTGGCTGACCAGCTACTTCGGAGACGAAGTGGAATGGCGCGGACTGCGCTTCAGGCTACAAGAGGGAAAACTCCAGCGGATTTAGCGAAATTTAGTCGTGACCTTGCGGCAAGCTATGACTCAGCAAGCTAATGGAGCGCTGCTCGGGAATAATTCTTCCTTCATCGCCAAACTGGTAGGTTTCGCCGCGCCAGAAAAATGTCTTGCCGGAAAAGCTGGCCGCCCACACACCAAATCCCAGCAGATCGCGAAGCGGGTATAACCAGCACAGCCACAGCGAACGGCGGTCGCGCATGACGCCCCAGCCCACGGCCAGGGCCAACACCATGCGATTCAGCCATGCCAGGAGGAGAAGCTCGAAGCCGGCGTGCAGACGATGGCTATTACCCAAGCCCAACAGCATGGCCAGCAAGCCGAACGGGACAGCATACGTGAGACCCGACCCGACATGTCCCAGCGGACGGGAGAAGCGGGTGCTCTTCATCCAGCGCAATTGATCGCCAAGCGTCCTCGGCAGCGAGCGGCTTGCGAGCACGTGGCCCACTTTGTAATGCGACAACGCAACTTCATACCCGGCCTCCGCAATGCGGTTACCGAGCACGAAGTCGTCGGAATAAAAGTGCGCGGTCTCACGGATGCCACCGACAGCTTCTACCGCCTCCCGCCGCACCGCCATCACCGCACCCAAGGCAAACTTCATGCCGTCCACCATCTCTGCTACCAGAACACCGGCGGGCATTTCGATCGACATTCCCAGCGCGTCGAGCTGCGACCACAGGCCACCGGCGGGAATGCCTCGATAAAGACAGGTCACTAACCCCACTCTCGGGTCCAACAACGGCGGCATTACGTTGCGCAGGAAGTCGGGACGAACCAAGACATCGCTGTCACTGATTACAAAAAGGTCGTCGGGGGACGAGGCGATCATCTTGCTGAGCGAGTACACCTTGGCGTTGGGCCATGACGGCTCACCGGAAACGACGATTCGTGTTTGCACCTGCGGGTACTTGGCTTGCAGCTTATCGACCGCGCCGAGCGCCTGGTCCTCGCAGTCGCGAACACCGAAGACGATCGCAAAATCGGGGTAATCCTGCTGGAAGAAGCTCTCCAGGTTTTCCTCGAGCTGGGACTCCATGCCGTGAAGCGGTTTCAGAATAGTTACGGGGGGCAATCGTTGTAACGGTACGTCAAGCGCTCGCTGCCGAGGGGTCCGGCAAGTCTGGATGTAACGGATGGCAGCGAACAAGACCATCCCCAGAAAGACCGTCGAGGTCAGCGATCCTACCAGGGCGACGGACCACAGCAATTGTCGCAAAAGGTGCCATGCTGGAGCGGCAACCACCACGGCAAGCAAGATTGGGTCTACAGGTATCAAGTATGCTTCTCAGGCCGCCATGTCTCCGCTCCCAGGCGGCGCACAGGGATGAAAGCCGATTCCCGCCCGGCTCGAGAACCCGAGGCGACGTTTCCGCCAGAGCATTGTTGTCACGATTGCTTGTCAGTATCTCTCAATTTGCTGGCTAAGGCTACTGATTCCGTGGCAATGCCTGATTCATCAGAATCAGCTTTCCTCCGCTGTGTGCGAGGTGGTAGCTGCCGCTCTGCCGAACGAACAGTGGTACATTGCCTTCTTCCACCCACAGGAAAACGCGCTTCGGCCCCTTCCACAGGGTCCGCAGTGATGCGTCATCTTCGAAGATGGCCGGCGCATCCGGAAAGAGCGCTCCATAATACATGTTGCCTTCGTCGCGTGAGTTCACGATGTGAATCGGCTGATGTGTGTAAAAGTTTAGAGTGGAGGCGTCCTCGTAAGTTCCATTGACGACCAATACGTCGCCCGGTCGATACTCCTGCTCGATCGCATCCGCGAGTTTCTTCGAGGAGAGGATAGGAGAGAACAGCACCAGTCCCTGGTGCACCGCAAAGAGCACAAACACCATCATGATGGTCAACACCCAGTTGCCAGCCTGGGCAAAATTACGCCGCCGGTACAGCACGTTCAGCAGAGTGCCCACGAGCAACGCGATCGAAAATATCGCCAGCGGCTCGCGGAAGAGCCCCAGTGCCCGCGGCGTGAGATCGAAAATGTGCCCAAGCGCCAGGGCGTATTCGTTCGGATTCTTCTTGAGCAGGTCGGCGAGGTCGCTATCCGGAGGCATGCTCTTGCTCTGGACCAGCAGAAACATCGCCGCCGCGAAGACACCAACAGCAAGGAGGAGCAACACCATCGATCCAAATCGGCCACTGCGCCGCAAATTCGACGCTGCCGGCGATGCATCTTCCTTTTGCAGCCAGCCGCCAATCAGTAAAGCGAGCGCTGGTAGCGCTGGGACAGCGTAATACTCCTGGCGAGTCGAGAAACTGAAGAATACCAGTATCACGCCCGTCCAGATAGCATAGAGCAGCACCGCGCGTTGTCGCCGGTTCATGCCGCCGTGCCATCGTGTCCAGCGGCGAGGGACCTGTGCGAATGACTGGATAACGAATGCCGACCAGGGAAATAGCCAGAGCAGCATCAGCGCCCAGAAAACTATGAGCGGGACGGTGTCGTAATCGGGTGGGACGCGCTTGCCCAGGTAACGAAGAAACTGCTCATTGATGAAGTAGAACCACAGAAAGCCTCGCGACTGTCCCGCAGGTGGATTCGCCAATGCGGCTGCAATGTGCCACGGCGCCGCAATCGCCAGCAGGACCGCGAAGCTCGAGAGCAGTCGCATGCGCAACAGGTGCTTGAGATTTCCCGTCAGAATCAGATATAGCCCGATAATTGCTGCCGGAAATACCAAGCCGATTAGCCCCTTAGTGAGTACATTCAGGGCGATAGTCGCCGCTAATCCCCAGCACGAAAGAATCGAGGGTGGTTCTTCGTCCAACGTTTGCAGGAAAAAATCTAGACCGAGCGTGAGCCACAACCCCACGAGCAGGTCGGGAATGATAAAGCGAGTAAAGATGTATGGTCCGATCGAAACGGCGAGCACCACGGCCGCCCAGAAACCGGCACGTTCGCCCATCGTCCGTTTGCCAAGCGAGTACGTAGCTAGCAGCAGCGCCAGTACGCCAAGGGCGAGGGGCAATCTCGCCGCCCAATCCTTGACTCCGAAAATCGAGTAACTGGCTGCCATCCCCCAATACATCAGGGGCGCTTTTTCCAGGTAGCGTACGCCGTCAATGTAAAGCGTCGTCCAGTCGTGGCGGACGATCAATTCCCGCGCGGCCTCGGCGTGGATTGAATCTGCATCGTCCAACAGCGGTGGAGAAAACAGGCCCGGAACGTAAACGATGGCCCAAAGCAGCACAATCCAGACCCAATATTGTCGTGAAGAGGACGGGTCAGTGGGGGCGTCATTCACACCGGAATCGCCAACTGCTTTTCGGACCAGAGAAGAGCGCATTCTTTGTTTGACAGAACCTCATTATAAGAGAGCCAGTCTTTCAAAGAAGCTATGGCAAGCGTGGCTCTCAGAACTGCATAAGGAAAAAAGTTAAAACGAGGTCATAGTTAGATATAGCTGGTTGTTCTTCATCGGCGAGGTAGTCGATGTGACCGCCATCGCGGCTATAACTTCCGATGTACCTTGCCTCGGGATTCTAGGCCGGATAAGTTGTGTAACAGCTTGTCGCCTGATTTCGAATTCTTTGTCGCCCCCTAGAGGATTGGTACACTGTGTCAACAGTTCGTGGGGCCCACAACCTTAGCCGACAGCGGAGAGCCGTGAGCACGCCAGCAGACCTGATTGTCAACATTCGAGAACTGGTCAAAACGTATCCCGGCAAGACTCCGGTCGAGGCGGTAAAGGGAATCGATCTCTCCGTGGCACGCGGCGAGCTGTTCGGACTACTCGGGCCGAATGGCGCTGGCAAGACTACGACCATCAGCGTTTGCACCACCCGTGCGCTTCCTACCAGCGGTCAAGTGATAATCGCGGGTGTGGACGTGGTGGCTCATCCCGCCGAAGCCCGTCGCTTCATGGGAGTGGTGACGCAGTTCAACACCTTGGATCGCCAATGCACGGTCTGGGAGAACCTTTATTTTCATTGCCGCTATTTCGGGTTCAGCCATACCCAGGCTTCTCATAAGACAACGGAACTCCTGGAGTTGTTCAAGCTGAACGAACGGAGAAAAGCGTTTCCCCGCGAGCTGTCCGGTGGCCTGGCACAGCGCGTACAAATCGCCCGCGCCATCGCGCACGAGCCTCAGGTTCTCTTTCTGGACGAACCTAGCGCAGGTCTGGACCCGCAAACACGTCTCGCATTGTGGGACATCATTCGTGTACTTTGCGAGAAGGGCATCACAATTGTCCTGACCACGCATTACATGGAGGAAGCCGACGAGCTGTGCGAACGTGTCGCCATTATTGACCACGGCAAGATCTTGGTGTGCGACACACCCGACCGGCTAAAAAGCGGCGTGGGGGCACAGAAGATTTTCGAGCTACACCTTCAGGATGCCCAAGCCCACAGTTTGCGCACTCGTTTGGGCGAGGTGCCCGGCGTGACTGCCGTGGAGGGCCAGGCTTCGGGATTGCGTGTATTCACCGACGGAAGAAGCGGTCTGCTGCCGGAGATTGTAGCGCTGGCGGGTGATAATTTGCGCGATATCTCAGTCAACGAAACCAGCCTGGAAACCGTGTTTATCAAGTTGACGGGAAGGGAGCTGCGTGACTAACTCTGTTCTATATTGGCGCGCCTTCTGGGGATTGTTCCTGCGCGACATCAGTGTTTTGCGAAGGGAATTCATCGCCTTCCTGATCCGCACAATAATGAATCCGCTGTTTTTTGTCTTCGTCTTTACCTACCTTTTTCCGAAGGTCGGGCAAGGCTTTCAGAGTACTGCCGGCGCCAGCTTTGGTACGCTGGTGCTGCCGGGACTGTTGGCTGTCGGCATCTTCATCCAAGGCATTATGGCGACAGCCTTGCCGCTTTCCATGGAGATTGGCGCAACGCGCGAGATCCATGATCGCGTCATGTCGCCCCTTCCCGTCACCTGGGTTGCGGTAGAGAAGATTTTCTTCAGCGCCCTGCAGAGCATCCTGGCCGCGCTGGTTATCTTTCCGATGGTTTACTTCATTCCCGTCTCGCCAGTGCAGATCCACATTTCCAGCTGGCCGACGCTCATTGGCATTTTGCTGCTGGCCAGCCTGGTCTCGGGAGCGGTCGGTCTTACGATCGGGACGGTGGTGCGACCAGAACAGATTGCTCTGATGTTCGGCATCGTCGTTGTGCCGATTACGTTTTTGGGTTGCGTCTATTATCCCTGGGCAATGCTGGCAAATGTGCGCTGGCTGCAGATACTGATCTTGATCAATCCCTTGGTTTACATGAGCGAAGGCTTGCGCTCCACGCTGACACCCGGGTTGCCACACATGCCCGCATGGACGTCGTTTCTCGCTCTCACCATCGGCCTGGCCGTTCTCGGATGGATCGGGCTGCGGGGATTTCTCCGGCGGGTTCTAACCTAGCGACTTAACGGCCATCAACCGGCAGCGCTGGCAGGTCTTGCCACAGCTGGGCAAAATCGTTCATCACCTCTTCAGGCAACGGACCTGTCTTCCCGGCAGCTAGCTTATGGTTGAGTTGCCCCACGCTAGACCAGTTTAAGAATTACTGGAGTCGAGCGAGCACGGGTAGTGCGGCGCTTCAGAGGCTGTTACGAAACCCACTACTGATCCGCTGCGGTGGGACAAAACATGCGCAGCCGCAGCGCGGCGGCAGAGCTTAGATGGAATGAGACGGCTGGTCTCGCGGAACAGTTAAGCTGTCCGCAGGTACTCGAGGGGGCAAAGGAGACCAGCCAATGAAGAAGCATAGCAAAGCCACAAGCAGGACGGAAAAGCAGCCCTGACCGTAGGCCTGGACATCGGCGACAAGTTCAGCCGTTATTGCATGTTGAACGGCGACGGAGAAGTAATCGAGGAAAGCCGGGTGAAGACCGAAGCCCGCGCCTTGCGACGGCATTTCGAGGGCCAGGCGCGAATGCGGATCGCCATGGAGTGCGGCACCCATTCGCCCTGGATCAGTCGTTTGCTGCAAGAGCTGGGGCATGAGGCGCTGGTGGCGAACGCCCGCAAGATCGAGGCGATTACCGGCAGCGAGTCGAAGAATGATCGCAATGATGCCGCGCAGCTAGCCCGCCTGGCCCATTTCGACCCGCGCCTGCTGTTTGCGGTACACCATCGCAGCGCCGAGCGGCAGCGAGATCTAATGTTGCTCCAGGCGCGTGCCACGTTGGTACGGGCCCGGACGATGATCATCAACACCGCGCGTGGTCTGGTCAAAAGCAGTGGGCAGCGGCTGCCGAACTGCAGCAGCGCCAGCTTCGCCGACAAGGGGAAACCCATGCTGCCGGCGGAGCTGGCCGAACTGCTCGGTCCCCTGCTGGAGCAAGCCGCCGCTTTAAGCGCGCAGATTGCCCGCCTGGATCAACAGGGGGAAGGGTTGGTGAAGCAGCATCCCGAGATTCGCACGCTGCGCAGCGTGCCCGGCGTGGGGCCGTTGGTGGCGGCCACCTAGGTGCTCAGTTTGGATGGGCCGCACGCCGTCGCCCATAGCCGCTCGGCGGGAGCCTTCTTGGGATTGCGTCCACGGCAGCATCAGTCGGGCGCTTACGATCCGCAATGCCGGATCAGCAAGACCGGCAACCGCTACCTGCGTTCTCGGTTGATTCCGTCAGCGCATTACATTCGGGGCCGTTTCGGACCGGATTCGGGGCTGCGGCGCTGGGGACTGAAACTGGCGGCTACCGGAGGCAAGCGCAGCAAGAAGCGTGCCCTGGTGGCCGTGGCCCGCAAACTGGCAGTGCTGCTGCACCATCTGTGGCGCACCGGCCAGCGCTATGAAGCGTTTCCCCAGGCGGCTCCCGGGACGGCGGTAACTCCGGTATAAGTTTCCTCTAGAGGTGGTTGGAAGTTTGCAACCGGAGAAAAGCATTGCTCAACTGACTTTGCCAACCTCGCGTCGCGGCGACTGCGCCGCTGGGCTTGGCCAGTAAAGGCCGCAGCTTAGATAGCAGCGCCGCTTCATCAGTATCGGACACCAACAGGCACCGAGTCCTAAGACTCATTGAGAGTGCGAATAGAAGCCCGAGACAAAGGCAAAGGCAAAGGCAAAGGCAAAGGCAAAGGCAAAGGCAAAAACTCCTAATAAGAGAAAGGCAAAACCAACACCAAAAACAAAGTTTCTGTTGACACAACCAGCCGTCTCATAGAAGCCCAGCGCTTCAGCGCTGGGAGACAGCACGTGGGAAATCCCGAGTCCGCTTTAGCGGACGGCAGGAGTTTCGTAACGGCCTCTGAAGGCGCGCTCTACCCGAGCAATGCAAACTGAGACACTGCCCAAAATTCCAGTGTCTTGGTTTTGCAGGCTGTCGAAACAGCGCCGTTTGGTTCCTACTGCGCTGTAGCACGGCTTCCGAGCGGTTTATTATTGTCCTGACAAGCAGCTTCAACCGCCCCGAGCCGCTATTGTGTCATTGCCCAAGTCTTCTTGCCGCGAGGAACTTGTTTCCCGAATTCCCGGGAGCCTGCTCGTCCCAGAACTCGATTCCGCAATGGAGCAGATAAATGAACATTGAAGCGATTCGCAAGTACTGCCTTCAATTTCCCCATACCACGGAAATCGTGCAATGGGGAGCGGACCTGTGCTTCAAGGTGGATGGCAAGTTGTTCGTGGTAGCGGCGATAGAGATGGTGCCGCAACGGATCTCATTCAAGTGCACCCCTGAAAACTTCGCCGAGCTGTGCGAGCGTCCCGGAATCATTCCCGCCCCCTACATGGCGCGTGCCCAGTGGGTAAGCCTAGAGCGGCTAAACGCGTTGCCCGACTCAGAATTGCGCGAAATGATTGCAGAATCTTACCGTCTGGTATGGGAACGCCTGCCGATGAAGAGGCGGGTTGAGTTGGAGGCTGGCGCAGCTGCACGAGGATCGGCAGGCCGAAAGCCAAGAAAGGCTAGCCGCAGGTCACCAGCCAAGAAAAAGAGCGCGAAGGCGGGCTGGCGAGGATGAAATGGATGGCGAGCCGGGGTCACGCGGTCGTTTTTGCGAGCATGTCTTCGTTCATGCTCGTGATGCAGGCCACCTGCGCCGGAGCACAGACAGCATCCACGTCCGGCACCGCCAAGACGCCGCAGGCTTCGATCTCGCCACAAACCGCCGCACTTGAGCGCGACTTCTTCGCCGCTATTCGCGAAGGGAGTACCAAGAAATTCTTGACCTATGTGCCCCAGGAAGGTCTTCACATTGGTCCGCAGGCGGCGCCGACCAGTCGTGCCGAGATCGAAGATCAGTTGTCGCATCACCGCGGCCTTTACTGCAGGCTGTTCGACTCTTCTTGCATCGACGCGCCCATCAAGCTGGACGCCAGCGCGAGGGCCTGCTCGGACCGCGAGCTGCTCACCCATTCGGAAAAAGTGCGAACCGCCGCCAGCGAAACAGTGCGCAACAGCGTGCGCCAGGCGATCCTGGTGGCCGAGGTCAAGAACGACCAGTGCGGCGGCGCGAGCCTGATCGATTTCATCTTCAACGATGTGCAGGGCGAGTGGAAACTGTTCTCGGTGCCGTAGGGGGATTGCGGGGACACTCATGGGACCGATCCTGCCCAAACTGGGAAATGCTCCCGAGTTTTCCATAAGTTTATCCCGATACCTGTTCCAGGATTGGTGTATCCGCTTGCACGGGGAGTGCGGGCCTTCAGGCCCGCGTAAATGGACAGGAAGAAAACGGCTTCAGCCGCTGAGGTCACTGACCTCAGCGGCTGAAGCAAAGGCATCTGACCCAGTGTTTGTACCCGGCGCTAAAGAGGCTGTTACGAAACCCACTACTGATCCGCTGCTGTGGGACAAAACATGCGCCAGCCGCAGCGCGGCGGCAGAGTTTAGAGCGCTTTTTGAAATGGTGTGATCTAACCGCTTTGAAAGGGCACGGCTTTTAGCCGTGCCGCTACTGGCTGCGTAGATAGCGGCTTTAGATTCTCTGTTAAAAGTCAAAAGCAAAAGCAAAGTTAAAGTCAAAAGACCTGGGGAAGGGAGAAGAGGTCTTTCCTCCGAACCCGGTTATGCAGCGGCGCCGGCCGCTGCCACGGGGCAGCAAAAAACCCGAGTGCCATCGAACAGCGCGTCGTGTTTGAACATGCCGAAGGCGGCGTGCAGCAACTTGCGCATGACCGCCACCAAGGCCACCATCTTGCATTTGCCGCGTTGCTGTAAGGCGGCATAGTAGGCGGCAAAAGCCTGGTGGTGGTGGGCCGCAGTCAGCGCCGGCATGTACAAAGCGCGGCGCAGATGCCGGTTGCCCACCTTGCTGATGCGCGGCCGCTTGCGCAGTGACGATCCCGAGGAGCATTCGCACGGATCCAGGCCGGCGTAGGCCACCCATTGCCGTACCTCGGCGTCGGCGGGAATCAGCGCCAGCTCGCCCAGCAATTGCAGGGCGCTGGTCTCACCCACCCCCGGCAAAGAAAGCAGCAGCTGAAAACGGCGCTGCAACAGCGCATCGGCCGCAATGATTTTGCGGGCCTGACGCATCAGCCGCGCTTGCGAGCCCGCGATCCACTGCAGGCTGCGCTGCAGTTCCCGGACCAGGATCTTCAACGTCGTGTCGGTGGCCGCCAAGGCATGCAGACGGTTCTTCTCCCGCGTGGCCGTTTCCGTTAGCGCGTGCATGCGCCGCGCCAAGGCGGTCAGCGCCAAGGCCGCTGCCGAAGGCGGCTGCCAAGGCCGAAACGGCATGCGCGCCGCGTACTCGGCCAGCACCCAGGCATCGAGGGGATCGCTCTTGCTGCGTTCCAGCAGCGCCTTGGCGAAGTCCCTCACCGCCCGCGGATTGGCCACCATCACCTCCAGCCGGCGGTCCGCCTGTAAATACAGCGCCACGTCCAAGCCGTACAGCCCGGTCGATTCCAAACAAATGCGCACCCGAGCCACCGCCCGCTTGATATAGCGTTTCAGTTCTTGGTGCCCCGCTGGCGTATTGGGAAAACGGCGTTCCGCTTCGCACTTGCCTTGACGGCGTAACACCGCCAGCAACTCTTTGGCCGCTACCTCGAGACCGCACTCCGCACTCTTGTCCAAGATGTCCTCCTGCAGCTAGGCTGGTTCCGGCTCCCCGACCCTGTACCCTCTCCGGTCGAGCTTGAACATGCAGGCTCGTAGCCTCCGATTCTCCTCGGCCTGGGAGAAGAGGGCGGGGGGCCCATCTAAAGCTCAGGCTCTGGCGCTTAGCACCGGCCTCGCCGCTGATCGGCCTCCCCGGAACAGGGCGCCTAGGCTCCATGTTTTTTTACTACGCCTGCTAACATACAAGCCGCTGAGGGACAGCTTTGGATCACAGTAATTTCTAAACCGCTTTAGCCCAGCGCTTGCCGGGGTCCCCGAGCCACGCCGCTTTTGCGTGGATTGGGGTGGTTGAGCGCTGGGTGACAGCAAGTGGGAAATCCTGAGTCCGCTTTAGCGGACGGCAGGAGTTTCGTAACGGCCTCTAAAGCGCCCACTACCCGTACTAGCCGAATACACCAATTACTCTGTAACTTTGTTCAACCGGCAGCGTACTGCTTTATGGACGACGCCGAGAGAAACCATGCGAAAGGATCGCAGCCCCGCGAGGGCAAAGCCACGCAAATGGAGGCGCCGGATCTAGAGAGCGTAATCGAGCGCGCGCAAGGCCACGATGCCGAGGCGCTGGGGGAGATCTATCGCCTCTATGGCCGGCGCGTGTTCGGCTTGTGCCGTTACATGCTGGAATCACGGGAGAGCGCAGAAGACGCCACCAGCGAAGTCTTCCTCAAGCTGCAGCGCTCCATCGAGAGCTACAACGGGTCAATACCGTTCCTCAGGTGGCTGCTGCGGGTGGCTGGCAACCAATGCATTGACGCTTTGCGGCGCCGGAAGCGTGGACGGCAAGTGATTGTGGAAGCTGAAGAAGGAGTCGCGGTCATCGAGCCAGCCAGCTCGGAGCCGTCGCCGCTGGGTGCAGTCCTCAGCGCGGAGGAGAGGGCGCAGGTACGTGATGCCATTGCACGTTTGCCGGAGAACTATCGCTTGCCGCTGGTCCTGCGCTATTACGGCGAATTGAGCTATGACGAAATCGCGCAGCAGTTGGGCCTGCAAAGGAACTACGTGGCGGCGTTGATATTTCGGGCCAAGCAGGAGCTGCGCCGGAAACTGGGCCACAGGAGCACGTGATCATGGAATGTTATTCGGAACAGATCATCTCTATCTTCGTGGACGGTGAACTGGCGGTGGAGGAGGCGCAGCGCCTGCGAGAACACCTGGCCACGTGCCGGCGCTGCCGGCAACTGCTGGACGCATTACGCGCTGAGAACCGTGTTCTGAGCGAAAGCCTGCAAGAGCTTCCGGAGGAAGCAGCCAGCCCGGCGGGCTTCTCCCGTTTGCCGTGGTCTTGGGCGTGGGGTGACGTAGGGGTCGTGGCCGCGGTGCTGGCGCTAGGTTCAATCGTTGTCGGCTGGATCGATAAGCTGAGTATTCCGGACGCGTTGCAATGGTTGAATCCCTTCAGCGTGAGCGGCCGCACGAACCTGTTCTTCAACCTTTCTTACTACTTTGCACACGGAGGTACCGCCATGTTGGATGATTATGCTGCTGTCGTCGGGAAGATCTTTTTGGTGTTGCTGTTGGGCGGCGGCGCATTGCTGCTCGGACGCCGATGGCGGCAAACCGGTCTGCGTCTGCTGATCGTGCTGCTTGCGTTGTCGTTGCCTGGCTTTGCCCTGGAACGGCGCCACAGTGACTTCATCACGGTAACGGCAAACGAGACTGTGGACGACACTCTTTTGGCCACCGGCAACATTGTGCTGGTGGAAGGCGTGGTCAACGGGGACCTGCTGGCTTTTGGCCGGTCCGTGGAAGTGCGTGGCACGGTCAAGGGCGACTTGGTGAGTTTTGCCAGGAGCACCGTAGTAAGCGGAACCGTGGAAGGCAACATCTACGACTTTTCGAATTCGCTCGACCTTGGCGGACAATTGGCCCACAACATCTACGGGTTGATGCAATCCTTGCGTGTGAATGATCGCGGTCACGTGGGCGGCGGTGTTGTGGCGGGCGCCGGCGACGTCAACCTCGAGGGCGAGGTGCACCGCAGCGTGACCGTGTACGCCGGTAATGCCGATGTGAGCGGCAGCATTGGCCGCGAACTGACCATGGCCGGAGATAACCTGACCCTGACGAACACGGCCCGAATCGGCGGCAACCTGAGCGCTCGCGTCCGCGAGCTGAAAAACGTACACATCGCCGACGGCGCGACGATTGTGGGCACACGTGACATCCAGGTGCGCGCAAGGCAAAATCGTCTCGCCCGCCCCAAATTTTACTTCTTCCAGGCTGTCTGGCTCGCCGCTGCAATGCTGGTGGGATGGCTGTGCCTGGTTTTGTTTCCCGGCTTCTTCCAGGCCAGCACTCAGGCTGTAGGCTCAGGCTGGCGCAGCCTCGGGCTTGGATTTGCAGTTCTGGCAGGCGTGCCTCTAGCCATAATCTTGATAGCCATCACCCTGGTTGGCCTTCCGGCCTCGATCATGTTGCTCGAGATATATCTGGCTGCAATCTACCTGGCAAAGATTTGGGTGGGAGCATTCCTGGGGCGGATACTTCTGAAGCCAGCCACGGCGACTAAGAGTGATTGGCTGCTGGGACTACTGGTGGGCCTGCTGATTCTCACCATCGTCGAGTTCATCCCGTATCTTGGTGGGTTGGTCCACTTCGGTGTGGTCTGCCTGGGATTAGGAGCGTTTGCCTGGCAGCTTTATCGGGCCTCACGACCGGCAATAACGGCCTGAAGACGCCTCTTGAGGCTCCTCGAGGCCAGGCAAGATTTGACGACGGAATGTTCGGAGTGCTTTGAAGGGGCGCAGCTTTAGCTGCGCCGTTGGAAGCCCTTTATTCTTGTCATCACGAGCCGACTTTACAGGTTGCGGAAAAAGTCGCCTTCCGACGGGTTTGTATCAGGGCACAACTTTAGTCGTGCCGATAAGGCGTTTATTCTTGATTGGCCGAGCGGACTTCAGTCCGCGAGGCGTAGGCATTTTGGACTTTTTCCGCAGCCTGTTTAGTCGGCGAGGCATCTGCTCTTACGAGTTTTTTCAGCAAACGTCTTACCGCTGCGGGACTTTGCCCTAACTTGATCAGAGTTTCCCTGGCGAATCACGGCCAAACTCGGAAGTTATGCACCGCGCACCCACCCGCTTTGTCCCTGTCATGCTGATTCAGTATGATCGAAAGAACCAACTTCTTGCGGAGACGACCCGTGCACCGAATCACGCTAGGTGACTGTGAACTCACAGTACTTTCCGACGGGAACTATCGCATAGACGGCGGCGCTATGTTCGGCATCATCCCCAAAGTGATGTGGGAGAAACGCATTCAGGCCGACGAGCGCAACACCATTCCTATGGGACTCAATTCGCTGCTGGTTCGCACCGGCCGGCAGAACATCCTCATCGAGACTGGTATCGGCAACAAGCTCAGCGAAAAAAGCCAGTCTATCTACCAGAATCAGCCGCAACTGATGAAGAGTTTCGACGAGGCCGGGGTTTCGCCCGACGAGATCGATATCGTCATTAACACCCATCTGCACTTCGACCATTGCGGCTGGAACACCTATTACAAAGGCGGCAAGCCCGTGCCGACGTTCCCGCGCGCCAAGTACTACGTGCAGGAAGGTGAGTGGCGCCACGCTCGCGAACAGCACGAGCGCGACCGCGTCAGCTACATGACCGACAACTACGATCCTCTGGTCGCGAGCGGACAGATGCAGTTGCTCAAGGGCGATGCCGAGATTGCCCCTGGCGTCGCGGTGAAGGTTTGTCCCGGCCATACCCGCGACTTGCAGATGGTCGTGGTGCGCAGCGGCGGCCAGGTGGCTTGCTATCCCAGCGACCTGGTGTCGGACGCCAAGCACCTCGATCCCGTTTGGGTGCTGGGTTATGACCTCTATCCGGTGGAGAGTATTGCCAACAAGCATCGCCTCTATGACGTGGCGATCCCCGAGCAGTGGCTGATGGTTTTTACCCACGACCACGAGATGCCGTGGGCCTACCTCGAAATGGGTGACAAGGGACGTCCAGTGGCCAAGCCAGTGTCAGAGGGGAAGACCGTGGTGGGTTTGTCAACGCCATGAGTCCGCGCAATTACCGATTATCATCCTGAGCGCGCCCGAGCGTCGTTTGCTCGCGTGGCGAAGGACTCCTACCGCGGCGACAATTGCTTGCCTGCGCAGTTCCCCACTTAAGAGCTATTTACGCGGCGCTTGCTTAAATCCTACAATGTCTGACATACCACATTGTGGCATTCGAGGGGTGAGCCATGAGTAAGAAAAATAAGAAGAAAGACAGGAAAAACAAGCATAAGCGAGCGGCATCGGCTCCCAGCACTTCCACCAGTCTGGACCTGCGCTCGGTCGAGATGCCGGCCCGTCCCAAGCCGCTGAAACCGGCTGAGATTCGCGCTATGCGCGCGGCAATCAATGCCAGCCAGGCGCTGTTCGCGCGTCTGCTCAATGTCAGTTCCAATGCAGTCGAGAGCTGGGAACAGGGGGTCCGCCAGCCTCGTCAGGCCACGCTGAAGCTGCTGCACATCGCCCGCAAGAACCCCGCGGCGCTGCTCGGCTAATCCTTGTCAGAGGGATGAGAGCACACATCCTGGCCAACCTGCTACGGGCCTCGCAAGCTCTCCTGCGCATAAAGTGGTAGGCCCTACGTCTGACTCTAGACAGACAAGTCTTAAACCTGAAGCCTAATCTCGGGATCAGTGCAATCGTAAGTGCCCGTAGACCCCGATCAAATCGCTCCCTAATTCGTTTCTGCGGGCTGTTGTTCCCGAAGAGGCCAAGGACATGACAGAGAGCACAACACCATCTCCCAGCTTTGAGCACGTTCCCAACTTGGAGCGACCAATCGTTATCGAATCATATTGCAGGTCTTGCGGCTCTTTAGTTGTCGCAAGTTCCGACTCTTACCTCTTACTAAAGGCAGAACTCGACCACACCTGCTCGGGCTGGCTTAAGGTGTTCTGACCGTGAAGGTCCAATCGGATAAGCCGTTCGCACGTCGCATCGTCAAGCGCGGCATAATCGAATCAATTTGCATGACCTGCTTTCTGACGGTGTGCCGCACGCGGACGGAAGAAGAGGCCACAAAGCAAGAGGCCGAGCACGTCTGCCAGAATGACCCAATGCCCGCTTCGTTTCTATTCCTTTAGGCGTCAACGCAGATTTCAGACACTACCGAGAGCCGCGGAATCCGCCAGCCTCGTCAGGCCACGCTGAAACTGCTGCACATCGCCCGCAAGAACCCCGCGGCGCTGGTCGGCTAGCGCCGCCCCGCCAACTCTCCAGGGACATCAAACGCGAAACCGCCCAGAAGAAAAAAGGCCGGAGCACGTTGGCTTCGGCCTATAAAGCGAGCTGCCAAAAAATCTAACGATTCAGCTTGCGGCGAATCATGCTGAATGCCCCGACCAATCCGCTGCCGAGCAACAATAGAGAGCTCGGCTCTGGGGTCGTGCCGGTGCTGCTACTGGTCTGTATCCACATGCCGCCCAGGAGTGAGCCTGGGAACTGGTTCCAGCCGCTGCCCGAGTTTTGGTCGAGCTGCCCAAGGATGCCGTTTCCGTTCTGGTCCCAGGCATACCAACTGGTGGTGTCGGCCTCAAGTACGAGAAAATACGAAGTCCCAGCGGTAAGCATTCCTCCGGTACCGGACACACTTACCTCACAAGCCGGGCACGGTCCGCCAGCCGGTGGGGCTGGGGGAAGATTTCCTATGCTGCCAATGAGCGTTCCCGGCGCTCCACCAACGTTAGTGTAGACCCCGACGGTGGCCATGTTGTCGCCCGTCACAAAGCCCAAATCTACGGAAATCTCGCTGACTATGCCGGTCGTCAACGACGTGAACTCCTGAGCGTCCTCGACCAGTCCGGGAGGGGAGCCCGAACCGCTGGTTGTCCAGCCAACGCAGCAATTGGACGGGTTGGGAAGCGTATTGTTGTAGGCAGTGTCGGCCATCGCCGGCAAACTAACGACGCACACAGCCAAGGCCAGCAAACATAACAACCATACAGATGTCTTCTTCAAGTTTGTATCCTCCGCAGTTGAGAGCCTTGCCTCGCGAGTAACCTTGCGGTGCTCACGGGGGGCCACATTTGGAAAGGTTCGGGTTGAACACCTCGCGGTATTCACAGGGGCATTTTTGCTCAACGAACGGCTTCGAACCTAGGAGTCGCTCATTGCCTGGCATTCTCGAAAATGCCGCCCCGAGGCAAAGCTCAGGGGCATTCCTACCCACACCATTAAGCTTCCCAATGCAATTATGTTTCCGCGCTAACTGATTGGAAGATATAGAAATGAAAACTATCGAGGTGCAAAGACTTGCACTGTAGTGCTGGATTGCTTCCTCCATTTCGTGACCACCACCCGGCAAGTCTCCCGTCACCCCGATGCTGGCTTGACCCTCGGAGTCGGCGTAGGAAGCCTTCCCTCAGGGAACCGTCAGTCTGCCTCCCTCGCTCATGTTCGTGTTGCGACGTTGACCCTGATACTCGTAGGTAAGCTGGAGGTTCTTGGGCTGGCCAAGGGCAGGGTCTCCGCCCATGGTGTTGTTGTTCACCAATACGTCGAGCCGATTGTTGCGCACCAGGCTTTGCAGCCGGCTGGTGACGTCTCTCCGGCGGTTTCCGGCGCCATAGCTGGCCTGCACGATGCGCAGGTTGCGGTATTGATTGCCCGGGTTGTTACCCGGATAGCCGCCTCCACCGAAGCCGCCTCCGGTAAACATTCGGGCGTCGACGGTTTGTCCTTCGTTGTAGTTGAAGTCGCGCATTTGCCCGCCAGGGTTGCGAGCATGGATGCGCAGGACTTTGGCCCTGCCACGGGCTGGGTCGACGCCCATGGTGGTGTTGTTCACCCGAAAGTTGGGACCGTTCACCAGTCGCCGAACCGTGTTGGTGACATCCACGCGATTGTTCTGGACGCCATAGTCAGCGCTCATGACCTGCCAGTTTTGGGCCGCAGCCTCGCTGGAACCCAGCGCTGCGCAAATCGCAATAGCAACGACACTCAATAGCATTCTGGCAATACGCATTGACTTGTTGTCTCCCTAAAGCGGATTTCCAGTCACTTGCCGCGCTCTCATTCCGAGCGGGGATAGTCGCACCACTGGTTTGTCATCCTGAGCCCGGGCGAAGCGACCAGTCGAAGGACCCCTCGAAGCTCACCATCCTGCACGGATTCTTCGCAGCAGTTTACGTCGATAAACGTGCGCGCCAACGCGAAAGTCAGGGTAAGGTTTTCCCTGATAGTAGATGGAAAACCAAGGCGCGTCTGCGCCCGCATCCCGGCGGAGAGCCAGATTGCCGTAGTCCTAAACTGAGATTTTTGCCCTTCCCCACCTGCGCTCCCTGGTGTATAAAACTTGCAACATAACTGGGGTGTAGACTGGGTTCCTGTCATGCTGCGGCGGACGGTCATCGTTTCGCCGTAGGTTCTGCACAAACCGCTACTGTTCTACACCCTCCCTGCCGATTGAGTTAGTAGGTCCACAACTGCTACGGACTGACCCCTCGATCCTCCGAAAGGAAATCAATCATGAACGAACTAGTGCAGATGGTGCAGCAGAAAACTGGCCTGTCGCAAGACATGGCCCAGAAGGTGGTGGACACGGTCGTCGGATACTTGAAGACAAAGTTGCCGGCGCCACTATGCTCTGGTCTCGACGAATTCATGGGCGCCAGCGCAAGCGGCGATGCAAGTGGCGATGCAGCCGGTGCTACCGACGAAGGCGGCGGACTCATGGGAAAGGCCCAGTCCATGGTCGCCGATCTCTTTAAGAAGCAGGGTGCATAGGATTGCCCACAGCGATCGCCAGTCTCAGGACGGTGGAGCAAATACTTTAAGGAGCGAAAACACATGAGCAAAAAGCGTGCAGCACTACGTGTTCTTTCAGCTGTGATGGCAGTGCTTTTGTTAGCCGGGCTCGGCCTGGCCCAGAGTTCGGCCAGCAAGAGTTCTGGCAAGCAAGGCGCCATGGCGGCCTCCGAAAATCTGGTTGACATCAACTCCGCCACCAAGGAGCAACTGTCGGCTTTGCCGGGCATTGGCGACGTCTATTCGCAGAAGATCATCGACGGGCGGCCCTATCACACCAAGACTGATCTCAAAACCAAGAAGATCATTCCTGCGGCCACCTACAACAAGATCTCCAGCATGATCATTGCCAAGCAGAAGTGAACGGCGAGCTGTCGCCAAATTTGCGGGGCCCTCACAACCGGGGGCCCCATTTGCTAGAGCGGTTTCACCTTGGGTATATAGGGTGGAGCACCGGTTCAGCGGTGCAAGTTAGGAGTCGGGCTGAATCGGCTTCAGCCGCTGCGGTAACAAACCATTACCTCAGGCGCTAAAGCGCGATCCTGGGACGGACAGCAGTTATGCACGCCTGAAAGGCGTGCTCCACCCATCGCCTATACACCCGACGTGAAACTGCTATAGTCTGAAAGATAATGTCCACCGTGGAGCTTTCGTAGCCCCGTCCGCTGCCTGCCGCGACAAACATATTGATCAGTCAGGCGGCGGCGTTGGCGCCACCTTGGGACACGGACCGGAGCTGTCCAGCTCCGACGGAAGCCTGGAAATCATGTGCGTCCAGGTGGGCTCGTTCAATTCTCCGGGTGAAGGCAGGAACACAAATGCGTAGAGTTCATCGTCGCCGTCCATGGGAAGCGGGTAGCCAGACATCCCGGTGGCTTGTTCTACCGTAAGCCCGCTGGAGATCATCAGCCCGAGGTGGCTGGCAAACACCTCGCGAGACTGGTGCCTGCCCAGGCATCCCGAGTATTTCCCCTTGGGAATCAGCGCGAAACGCACCACCGCCGGAAGGTCCGCGTTCCAGGCTAGTTGGTCATTCAGCGCATCGCGGGTGGCTTTCAATTCGCTCTTCGGCCACTTCCACTTCGTCGCATTGCTGGGGACGTTATTCATCAGTACGTCGTAGAGTTTCTTGTGGGCGTATTCGATTCGGGGTTCCAGCTTCCACACCAGCACCCGCCTGTCCGTTTCAGGATAATTTGGTACCAGGTACTCTGGAATCCGTCCGGCGACAAACGTCTGCTGGTCTAATGGCTTGGAGAGCCCGGTGCCGAGAAAGCCGTCCTTTGCCCCATAAATTCTCCACAAGAGATCCATGGATTCTGGGGAGGATCGCAGAATTTCCCCGAGGACCTGGTCTGTAAACAGATGTTCGGGTGGAGTGTCATTTTTCGGCGGTATCTGTTGTTGCAAGGAAGAAATCGCTGACGCGATGCAGGTCTCGTCGTGCCGGCAGAGCCACACCTTCCAATGATACGAATCGGCAATCTCACCGACGTCCACGCTGTATCGATCAATCATATAACGCTGGCGAATGATCATGCCGGCCAGGGTGAACGCCAACGCGATGGCAATAATGATTGGAAGGCTGAGAGGCAGCGATTGCAGATGCTCGCGAAGAGTTGCGGACCGTCGCAGATATCTCTGCAGTGGGTACGCCGCGATAAAAGTGACCACGAAGACGACGCCGGTTGTGCGCAGCTCCGCGCCAAAACCTTGCGCGATGAATCCGGCTATGGTGGCGAAGGCGACCGTACGCCCGATGAAGTCTTCCAGCGGCTTTCGGCTGATACCATGATCAGCATGATGGGCGTGCGTGTGCGATGCGTTGGCATTCGCGTCCGGGTCCGATTGTTGAACGGGAGAACTCACGGCGCCTTGAAATTCAGGAATAGGCGCAGAATTTTGCTACGGAAGGCGCTCCCAGTCAATGACTAAGTTGAATTAACCAGCCTTTTTGCCACGAATTTCGTAAATTGCCTGGTCAGCGCGGATGTTTATCACTGTCAGTTCGAGATGGCGCTCGCCTGCCGCCGCGCCTGGATCTCTATGTACACGTTGATCAGTGACACAGCCGCGGGGGTGACGCCGGGAATGCGGCTGGCCTGCCCCAAGGTGCGGGGGCGAACTCGCGTCAGCTTTTCATTCATCTCCCGCGACAGGCCGCTCACCTTGGCGTAGTCGAACCAGTCGGGAATGAGGCGCTGTTCGGAACGCTTCAAGCGTTCGATGGCTTTGCTCTGCTGGTCGAGGTAGCCGGAGTACTTGATCTCCGTCTCCACGGATTTCAGTTCGTTGCGGATCTCCGCCGGGAGGCGGAAATCAGTGGATAGCGGATAGGGGCTAGTGGATAGTCCACAGTGCGCGTCCCCCAAGCTTTTGCGAGATGCGATTTCGGGAATCGGGTCTTGAAGGGGCATGGCTTCAGCCATACCGTCAACGGCCTTTATTAAAGCGGGCTTTAGCCCCTGGGATGCGGTACTTATGAGAGATTCTCTATTCACGATGCCCTGACCACTATCCACTCTTCCCCGACCACTATCCACTCTTCCCCGACTGCTATCCACTCGTTCAAAGAACTCTGGCATCAGCGTACGCAGCAATGGCGCCAATTCCTCGATCTGCACCTGCGGACGCTTCAATAGTTGCGCCAGCGTCAAGCCGAGCGCCCCGTCCAACTTGTCACCGTCAGAGTCCGCATTCCCAGTCTCAGTGCTTTCACTCGAAACTTGAAACTCGAAACTTGAAACTTCCTTCCTCAGCCTCTCCAGCATTTCCCCATTCACCCGGGTACGCTCCAGCAGACTACGCATGGCCTCCATGCGCTCCTGCTTGGCGAGATGAGCCGCCCAGGCGGCATCGTTAATCAGTCCCACGCGGCGTCCATGCGGCGTAAGCCGCCGGTCGGCGTTGTCGATACGCAGGTGCAGCCGGAACTCCGCGCGCGAGGTGAACATGCGGTAAGGCTCGTTCGTCCCCTTGCTGATGAGGTCGTCGATGAGAATGGCCGTGTAGGCCTCGGTGCGGTCGAGGATCAGCGGCGGCTCGCCCTTCACCTTGAGCGCCGCGTTGATGCCAGCCATGATGCCCTGGCACGCCGCTTCCTCGTAGCCACTGGTGCCGTTGATCTGGCCCGCCAGAAACAGGCTCGCGATTTTCTTGGTCTCCAGCGTGCGCTGCAGCTCGGTCGGGTCGATGGAGTCATACTCGATGGCATACCCCGGGCGCAACATCTCGGCGTTTTCCAGTCCGGGGATCGACTTGATGATCGCGAGCTGCACATCAATCGGAAGCGACGTGCTCATGCCGTTCACATAGATCTCGTGGGTGTTCAATCCTTCGGGCTCGAGAAACAGCTGGTGGGTTTCCTTGTCGGGAAATTTGACGATCTTGTCTTCAATCGACGGACAATATCGTGGCCCGATACTTTGGATTTGCCCGCTGTACATGGGGGAGCGGTGCACGTTCTCGCGAATAATGCGGTGCGTTTCCGGTGTAGTGAAGGCGATGTAGCACGGCACCTGCTTGTCATGGTGCGCCACCCGCCGGGTGCGGAAGCTGAAAGGCGTGGGATCGTCGTCGCCAGGTTGCAGTTTGAACTTCGACCAGTCGATGCTGCGTCCGTCAAGTCGCGGCGGCGTACCGGTCTTCAGGCGGCAGCCCCGCAGGCCAAGCACCTTCAACGATTCGCCGAGGAGGACCGCGTTGGGCTCGCCGCTGCGCCCAGCCGGATATTGTTGCTCGCCGCAGTGGATCAGCCCGTTGAGAAATGTTCCCGTGGTGATGATCACAGCCTGCGCCGACACGGTGCGCCCGTCGCGCAGGCGTACGCCACGAACGATGCGCTCTGCGAAGCTCGCGTTTCGCTCTTCGCCAGTCGCTCTTCGCTCTTCGCCAGAGTCCGATCCACCAAAATTGTCATCCTGAGCGAGGACTTCAGTCCCAGTTGAACCACTATTACCACGTTCTTCCTCGTTGCTGTCATTCCGAGCGAAGCTAACCTCTTCCTCTTTGGTGTCATCCTGAGCGGAGCCCGCTTCGGGCGGAGTCGAAGGACCCCTATCGGTTCCCAGATAGAGCAGACCTTCAGGTCCGCGTCCAGAACCTTCTTTCATCTTGTCATCCCGAGCGAGGACTTCAGTCCGAGTCGACGGATCTGCGGCTGCTGTATAGGATGCCGCGCTTTGAAGGGGCACGCCTTCAGGCGTGCCGTTAAGACCACCCTCATCATTCGGAGTGGGCTTCAGCCCACGGCACTCCTCCACGATCAACTCTGCCGGGTGCCCCGTTCTAGCCATCCTTTGGCTAGGGCGGGGACTCTCCTCCACAATCAACTCCGCCACTTCGGCCTGCTTGATGTGGAGGTTGGGCTCCGACTCCAGCAGCTCGCGCATCTTCAGACGGTATTGCTGCTTGTCGCACTGCGCCCGCGGAGACCACACCGCCGGCCCGCGCGAAGTATTGAGCAGACGGAACTGGATGCCGACCGCGTCCGTCACCTCGCCCATGATTCCGCCCAGAGCGTCCACCTCGCGGACGAGATGGCCTTTGGCAATTCCGCCGACAGCGGGATTGCACGACATCTGCGCGATCAGATCGACGTTGAGGGTGTACAGCGCGGTCTTCAGGCCCATGCGCGCCGCCGCCATGGCCGCTTCGCAACCGGCGTGCCCAGCGCCTACCACCACAACGTCGAAAGTTTCGGTAAATTGCTGCAAAGGAAAATACCCCACAAGGCCACCAATGCGGCCGAATAAATCTATTCTAGCGGAGATCGCGCTGCTGACGGGGAGTGACGCTTCTCGTACTATTTTTCAGAAGCTGTCCTGTCTCCGCGTCGAATGTTGGACAGAGCCAACCCGAAGACGCCCAGTGCGATGGTGAACATGAGTGCAATGAACCATTGCGTCAGCGTGAACAAGCGGCCGATCTCGCCGCGCACTCCCTCAAGGTCGCTATGAGTCCGATCTTGAAGGCTGTCCACTTGCTGTCTAAGCATAGGAAGAGCTAGCGCCTTCTCTGGAGTATTGGCCAATACGTTTTCCAGAGTTCCCATGCGGGTCGACAGTTGATCCTGCCCTACCTTCAATTCGTCCAGAAAATGTCTGTCGACGGGACTTAGTTCAGCGCGCTGTCCGCCGCCGTTTGTTGGGCGTGAGGCATTCTGAAGTGCGCGCTGCAACATCTCCACCTGTCGCTGCAACTCCTGCACCTGCAAGCGGCTCTGCTCGGCGAATGCAGCATTCCGCTCTGCCATTTCACGCTGTCGAAGTTCGCTTAAGGCTGCTTCCCGTTGCTGCTTCGTGCCGCTATAACCAAGGAATCCGGCGACCAATGCGCCGAACATTGCGATTAGTGCGGCTACGAGTGGGAGACCGAAGGACGTAAGCTTCCGCAGCAAGGCTTGGGTCTGGGGCGTCTTACGTTCTCGGCTGGGGTCCTGCGACGTTTCGGCTTTGTTATTCATGACCGACGCTTATACCAGTTCACCAAACTAGGCGCCACAACAGAATCGCCCAGAGAATTAGAATGTGTTCATGGCAAACACTCCGAGCACGACCTTCAGCATCCGGCTGAAGGCGGATACCAGGAAGCGGCTGGCGAAGCTGGCAAAGGCCTCCGGCCGAAGCTCGAACTTCCTCATCGCCGATGCGGTAGAGTCTTATGTCGCCAACCAGGAACGTGTGCTGGCGGAGATCCGCCACGCAGACCGCCAGGTTAAGCAAGGCCACTACATTAAGCACGATGACATGAAGGCGTGGCTGCTGTCCTGGGGCACCGATAACGAGCTACCGCCGCCGAAATGCGTTTAGGAAAAGCGATCCCCCCGTTCCACTTCGGAACATCCACTGAAATCTCCGTTCCCATTCGGAACCCCCGTCATCGCCTCCGCGAAACTCTCTGCCCACCACTCTGCACTGTCTTGCACATATCTCAATGACAGTTTCGGTACGCGCAGCTCAAGCCACGGACTTCACGCGACTTGCGCGGACCACGCAGTTGGCGGCTGACGTGCCCTTATAGAAAGCGATTGTCCGAACCCACCCCAGTGCATTCGGCCATGACGAGGAAAAAAGGAGCCTTGTTATGAAGAAGAGTGTTCTGGGAGCCATCGCGGTTCTATGTTGCGCACTTGCCTTTGCTGCACGCTCGCAAGCTGACGCCATCAACTTCAACTACTCCGGTGACGGAGTCGTAGCCAGCGGCACGCTGTTTGGCACCAGCAACGGAGACGGCAGCTGGACTGTTACCGGGATCGCCGGCACGTACAACGGAATCGACATAGCCGGTATCGTGCCTTTGGGCACCGACCCCAGCTACACCTACAACAATCTGCTCTACTACCCAGCCGATCCGCTGTTCGTGGACAACGCCGGCATCCTGTTCAATGTGCCCGGCGTCGGCGATGTGAACTTGTACTACGATCCCAGCTTCGGCTACGGCAACATCACGGGAGATCTCACCCGCGGTTTCGTGACCACGCCCGTGGCCGTAGATTTTGCTTTGCCCGCGCCGGAACCTGGCACCTTGGCATTGCTGGGGACTGGCATTCTGGGGATGCTGGGAATTTATCGCCGGCGGATGGCGCGCCTGGCCCGCAGCCGGCATTCCTAACAGCGTACTGCAGTGCGGGAGAGGCGCAGAGCCGTAAACAGGCAGGACGGCTCCAGCGCCTCCTCCGTCGTCACGCAGAGATTGGGTGGTGGTGGAAAAATGCAAAACAGCAAACCAAGCATCACCCGATCATATCCGTGCGATCCGCGTAAATCCGTGGTCGTCTTACGCCCGCTCAAAAGCGTGCTTGGCGTGCAACTCTTCCACGGCCCGATCTTTGGCGGAATGAAACGTCTGCGCTTGCACCAGCAATCCATCGGTCGCGCGCGCATAATCGCCCGCCAATTCCACCATGCCACGCGCCGCCAAGTCCTTCGCAGCGGCCAGCAACTTGTCCATCATGTTCGGATCGCTGGCGTCCAGATACTGAGCATCGCACGGATCGGCGATCATCACTGGCTCACGCTGCTTCCCGCTCAACCAGAAAACCTTGCGCGCCACAAACTCTTCCACCTGTTGCGGCGTGGCCCGCCAGAAACGAAATTGCTTGTCGCGAATGCTGTAGCAGCGGCTCGACACCGGCACCGGCTGCCGCTTACTCGACTTCAGCAATTCCAATTGCTTATCGTCGAGCGCTTTGCGCGCGGTGTTGATGGCGAGCCAGAACGCCAGGTCGCTATCGAGCGACGGCAGTAGCTCCGCGGATGGTCTGCGCCAGGTTCAGCGCGATGTCGGCATACAAAGGCCCGCCGTCGGCCAAGCGTAATGTGCCATGCAGCACGTACCAGTCGCTACCGCCGCCGGAGGGATGAAACGGCCATTGCAGTTCAATGTGCACCGGCATGCCGTGCAGCGTAACTCCATCGAAAGTCTTGTGTGTCTCCATGAGAAACCGGCCATTGAGTGTCGCAAACTTTATTGGACATCGATGGACTAATGATAGGATCTCGCGCCCGGATATGCACAGCGCAGCGGAGATTCCTGGAATCTCGCGCCCGGATATGCATAGCACAGCGGAGATTCCTGATTTGTCATTACGAGCGCCCGACTTTGGCGCGAGGAATCTGCTTTTCTCTTGACCTTTCAACGTGTTATGGTCCTGGGCAAAATTTTCCAGGCACATTTCCGCGCTTCAAAAACCGCAGCTTTTCGCCATACTTTTGCCTCCCGAATCTAGTCACTCAAAGGCAAGGAGAAAAATCCCTAACTCAATAACGAGGTCAATTCATGACAGCCAGAATGAACTACTTAAACGCTCCCAAAGACGTAACCAAAGCCATGATGGACTTGCAGGAGCACGTTACCAACAGCGGCCTCGAACCCAAGCTGCTCGACCTGGTTTATCTGCTGGTCTCGCGCATCAATGGATGCGCCTATTGTATTGACATGCACAGCAAAGATCTGCGGGCCATGGGTGAAAGCGAGCTCCGCATTGATCTGGTCAGTGTGTGGGACGAATCGCCCGGCTACAGCGATCGCGAACGTGCGGCTTTTGCCTGGGCCGAGTCCGTGACCAAGGTCAGTGAAACTCACGTGCCCGACGATGTTTACGCCCTGGCGCGCAAGCACTTTTCCGAGGAGGAGCTCGCCAAGCTGACCCTCGCCCTCGTGGCCATCAACGGCTGGAACCGCTTTTGCATCTCCTTCCGCTTAGAGCCGGGACACTATACCCCGGGACAACACCAAACCGCTAAGACTCGCGCCGCCTGACGCGATCTGGGTGAGTCCGTGGTGCACTGCTGGACACGGATTCACCCAGCAATCTGGACTCCTTGCGGCGTTAGGTTGGCAGCAAACACTCCTTCCGCTCAGTCGAGCGAAACCATAGCGAGAAACGAACAGAAGCACACACGCACATCCCACGATTACCCCATGGTGAGCTCGATCCAAAGTCTCCTGCTTGTTTTGGACGAGCCCGTCATCGCTTGCGCTCGACTGCCCTCGCTCACCCGTCACACCCGCCCGTGCGTGCGGTCACGGCATCGCACGACGCTCAAGAGCAAACTGAGGCAAGTTTCAACCTGAACTCGAACGCTGAGGGTAGACCTCATTTTGAAAGGAGAAACAGATGGCTTACAAGCCAAGATCAGGAACAGTCGTACAAAAGGAAGGAAACTTCTTCCTCGAGGCGGAAGGCAAACTCACGCCAATTCCACTTAGCCCGAACTTCCAGCCGGCAACCTTGAAGGAGTTGGTCGGCAAGAAGGTAGAAGTACTGTACACGGAACCGAGGAGCTTCGTGGCCGGATTGGTGGGAGGGCGCGTGCCCATTCTGTGCTATTTCCCCGTCGATCCTTGGTTCAGTGTGGTGGACGAGGGAGCGCGTGTCACCGTGGCAAAGCAGTTTCTTAATGAGGGACTGCTGAGCAAGGAGACCTTTGAAAAAATTGCTGGCGGCCAGTAATTCCACAGCACTGGATATATCCTTAATCTAATCTGAGCGGCTTTCTAACTGTTGGTAGGAATATTGGTATTTTTATGAAGTCAGCCCCAGACGGCTTCGAAGCAAGACCCCTCCCCAAAAGCTTCGTTATCGAACTAACCAAACGCTGCAACAATCATTGTCTCTATTGCTACATGGCAGAGGGACCTTCTGCGCAGGACTGCGAGCATGATCGAAGCAGCGAGATGAGCGCCAGAGAGGTGACTGACGTCATTGGGAAGTTGTGTGACGAGGCTCCCGTGCAATCGATCGCTTTGTCTGGGGGTGAGCCGCTACTGCGAGAGGATCTCCCCGAGATCCTCTCCTTCATTCGCAGTAAGGGAATAGCTCCCATCGTCATCACCAATGGCACGCTCTTAACAGCGGAACGACTCGCATCCCTGGGCACAGATGTCACCTACGAGATCACTCTGCTCAGTTATCGTCGTGAGGTGCACGATCGGCTGGCGGGACGTCGAGGAGCCTGGGATGCCGCGGTTGACGGTATGGCGAATGTCCGCCAGGCCAAAGGCAATTTCGTAACTGTGTTTGTAGCTACCAAACTCAACAGTGCAGACGCCGGCAAAACCGCGGAACTGGCCATTGCTCTGGGCGCGACCGGCTTGATGTATAACCGCATGAACCTGGGCGCGCACAACATTCGCAATGCCGATCGCTTGCTGCCCACGGCTACCACGATTCGAGAAAACCTGGACACGCTAGAGCAACTGAGCGCACGGTACCAGTTGCCGGTCGCCGTTGCGGTGGCCATCGAGCCGTGCGTAATCGACACACGACAGTACAAACAGATCCATTTTGGCTGGTGCCCGCTGGCCGGAGAAGGATCGTACTTCACCATCGATCCCCACGGAAATGTGCGCATCTGCAATCACTCCGGCGTCATTCTGGGTAACCTGAAAAAGGACCGCTTCACCGACATCTACTACAAACATCCTTATGTCCGGGCTTTTCGCGAGACCTGGCCCGCGGAGTGCGAGAGTTGCGAGCCGGAACTCAAGGCCATCTGTTGCGGAGGCTGTAAAGCCGCGGCCGAACAATGCTACGGCAGTCTCGCAAGAGTCGATCCTTTTGTGACCATAAGCCAACAGGCGAACTGACGATTTTAGTCGCAGTTTTGACGCTGCCAAGAAGATTCCGATTCTCCGTGTCCTCCGTGCCTCCGTGGTGAAAAATAATCGCTACAATCGTCTGCGATGTCCTTCCGCTTCCAGGTCGAAGCCCGCGATGGCGCCGCCCGCGCCGGACGCTTCTTCACGCCCCACGGTGAAGTCCAGACTCCAGTCTTTATGCCGGTGGGAACGCTGGCCACCGTCAAGGGTGTACCCCAGGACACGCTGGAAGAGCTCGGCGTCCAGATCCTGCTGAACAACACCTACCATCTTTATCTGCGCCCGGGCGTCGAGGTGGTCCGTCGCCTCGGCGGGCTGCAGAAGTTCATGGCGTGGGACCATCCCATCCTCACCGACTCCGGCGGCTTTCAGGTTTTCAGCCTCAGCGATCTGCGCAAGGTCACCGAAGAGGGTGTTGCATTCCGCTCGCACCTCGATGGTTCGTCGCATTTCTTCAGTCCGGAAAGCGCCATCGCCGCCCAGATCTCGCTCGGCGCCGACATTATTATGGCGTTCGACGAGTGCACCGAGCATCCGGCGGGGTACTCGCGCACTCAAGCGTCGATGGAGATGACGCTGCGCTGGGCGGCGCGCAGCAAAAGGTATTTCGAGGAACACAAGCACGAGGTACCGTGGTTTGCGGGTGCCCCACCCTTGTCCGCAGGACAGGATGGGAAAGACGAGCGTGTCGAGCAGACTCAGGCATTGTTCGGCATTGTCCAGGGTGGCGTGTTTCCCGATCTGCGTCGCGAATCGGCGCAGCGAACTGTCGAGCTCGATTTTCCGGGATACGCCATCGGAGGCTTGAGCGTGGGCGAGCCCCGCCCGATGACCTACGAGATGGTGGACGCCACGATTCGTTTCCTCCCCGAGGACAAGCCGCGTTACCTGATGGGGGTGGGCACTCCGGAAGAGATTGTCCACTACGCGGCCATGGGCGTGGACATGATGGATTGCGTGCTGCCCACACGGGCGGCGCGTCACGGATTGCTCTTCACCTCCGCAGGTCGCATCACCATCAAGAACGCGCGCTATGCTACCGACGACGGCCCGCTCGATCCCAAGTGTGCCTGCCAGGTCTGCTCCCGCTATTCACGGGCTTACCTTCGACACCTGTATGCCTCCAACGAACTCTTGGCGCAAGTGCTGAACACAATCCACAATCTGGCATATTACCTTGACACCATGCGTAAGGTGCGGCAAGCTATAATACTTGGGGAATTCGCAAGTTTTCTCTCTGGCGTCCGGCCACCGCATTTACCACCCCAATCCGTGCCAACGCGGCGCGGATTAGGGACCCCGGAAAGCTGAGTGTTCCTTAGCAGCCTTCGCTGTTTGGTTCCCGGCAAAGCGGTACTATATAAGGTCAGGGCTGTGTCTCTGGCCAGACAGGTTGCTGAAAAGCGACGCTTGGGTAGTGCGGGCGTGTGAGAACTGTGCCGTCCCTGAAGGGACTCATTAATTTTCCCAACGTTTACCCAGGGTTTACGCCTTGGGCTAGTATTGTTTCGCCCCTGCGGGCTTGGATTTTGCGCAATCGACCGTGACGACTCAAAAACGAGTTCTCACGCACGCTCTTTACGTCCGCATCGAAGTGGCGTTCGGGTAGTGCGGACCTTTAGAGGCTGTTACGAAACCCACTAGTGTTCCGCTGCGGTGGGACAAAACATGCGCCAGCCGCCGCGCGGCGGCAGAGCTTAGCCCAGCGCTTGCCGGGGTCCCCGAGCCACGCCGCTTCTGCGTGGATTGGGGTGGTTGAGCGCTGGGAAACAGCACGTGGGAAATCCCGAGTCCGCTTTAGCGGACGGCAGGAGTTTCGTAACGGCCCCTTTAGGTCCGCGACCAGGCATTTGTTTTCTCAGTTGGAGTCGGCTTCAGCCGACGACAGATTTGTTGAGGCTCTTTAGGGGCGCAGTCAAAGAGGCTGCTGAAAAAATCGTTTCCAAGTACCTCGGGGGCTAAAGCCCTTGATCATTATGAAAGGTGTGGACGCGGGCCTGAAGTCCCGCACTACCCGAACGCGATTTTTTTCAGCTGCCTTTGGAGCCGTACTCCTCCAACGCAGGCGAGTGCGTTAGGTTTCCTCGAAAGTCGAAAGGCAAATGGCCACACTGGCAGTTATGTTCGCGCAGGGCATCGGCGGCTCGGCCCCGATCCTGATGATGGTTGCGATCTTCGCAATCTTCTATGTTCTCTTGATCATGCCGCAGCAACGCAAGCAGAAGAAATGGCAGGCCATGCTGCAGCAAATCAAGCCCGGCGACCGGGTGATCACCAGCGGTGGTCTCACTGGCGCCATCATGTCCGTAAAGGAGGATGCCGTCATTCTCCGGGTTCCCCCGGACAACATCAAAATTGAAGTGGCTCGCTCCTCCATCGTCACCTTGACGACCGCGGAGGACACCAAGTCGAAGTAGGTAGCCGTCTCTCATGAATAAGAATCTCCTCCTCAAGACAGTTTTGATTATCGCGGTGCTGATCTTCTTTCTCTTCGGCATCTTTGGAATCCCCGGGAGTCTCAGCGGCGAAGGGCTGCGAGCTGCGGTGCAGAAGCGCATCCACTTGGGCCTTGACCTCAAAGGCGGGACCCACCTGATTCTTCAGGTGCAGGTCAACGACGCAGTCAACGCTGACAGCGACCGCTCCGTCGAGCGCCTGAAGGACTCCCTGAAGAGCGCCAACATCGCCTTCGGAGAAGTCTCCAAGCCTGATCCGCAGAACCACCCCGAACTGATCCAAGTCAAGGGCTTGCCGCCCGAGTCATCCTCCGAGCTGCGACGCATCGTTAGCGAGAAACTGGGCGACTATGATCTCGCCTCGGGCGCCGAGAACACTTGGACCCTCACCATGAAGCCCTCGATCGTCAATGACACCAAGAAGAAAGCGGTGCAGCAGGCCATCGAAACCATTCGCAACCGAATCGATCAGCTGGGCGTTTCCGAGCCGGTCATTCAGGAGCACGGCCTGGGCGACTACCAGATCCTGGTTCAGCTGCCCGGCGTGGACGATCCCGCCCGCGTCAAAGAGATCATGCAGTCCACCGCGATGCTGGAGATTCGGCAGGCGATTAAGGGTCCTTATCCCAGTGAGCAAGCCGCCATGCAGGACAACGGCGGCATCCTTCCCCCCGACACGGTGTTGATGAAGGGCCCCGCTCCCCACGCGCAGAATCCTGAGGAATCCAGCGATGTCTACTGGCTCATCAGCCGCTCGTCGGCGGTTAGCGGTAGCGACCTGCGCTCCGCCGATGCTGGCCGCGACGAGAATGGCCGTCCCGATGTCAATTTCACCTTGACCGGGGACGGCGGACGGCGCTTCGCCGCGTTCACTGGGGCCCACGTTGGCGACAAGCTGGCGGTGGTGCTCGATAACAAAGTGAAATCGGTGGCCACCATCCAGGAGCAGATCCACGATCAGGGCCGCATAACCGGGGCCTTCACTCCCGAGGAGACCCAGGACCTGGCGCTAACGTTGCGCTCAGGCGCGCTGCCCGCGGGAATCAAGTACCTGCAAGAAGTCACGGTGGGGCCATCCCTGGGAGCCGATTCCATTCGCGAGGGCGTACGTGCGGCGGTCATCGGCATGGTCGCCGTGCTCATCTTCATGCTCTTCTATTACCACGCCGCCGGCATCAACGCCGATCTGGGCTTGATCCTGAACCTGGTTATCCTATTGGGGTTCCTTGGCTACAGCGGAGCAACCCTCACTCTGCCTGGAATCGCGGGTGTGATTCTGACGGTTGGTATGGGCGTGGACTCCAACGTCCTCATCTTTGAGCGCATTCGTGAGGAGTTGCGACACGGCAAGACGCCCTCCTCCGCCGTGGACCAGGGTTTTGCTCACGCCTGGACAACCATTATCGACACGCACGTCACGACCATCGTCTCCGCCGTTATCCTGTTCCTGTTCGGAACTGGTCCGGTGAAAGGATTTGCTGTCACCCTCAGCTTCGGTCTGGCAGCTAACCTGTTTACCGCGGTCTTCGTCTCGCGCGTGATTTTCGAATCTATTCTCAATCGCCATCAGCGTGGCGAGCCATTGAGCATTTAAGGAAAGAAGTTCACCACGGAGGCACGGAGAACACGGAGGAAAGCATAGAATTCAGTCGAGCTGGGCTCATAAATCGCAACGGACTAGATCTGTATCAGGGCACGACTTCCAGTCGTGCCGGGGCTGCGGGCCAAGATAAACGGCTTTACAGGTTGCGGAAAAAGTCGCCTTCCGACGTTGCGACACAGTCTCTAAAGCCCAATCGAGAAGAGAACTTCTACGGCACGGCTAAAAGCCGTGCCCTAATACGAATCGGAGCGTATGCCATTCATTGAGATGGGCTGCTGATCAATTTCAATGCTCCCATCCTGCGAAAGGGCATTATAAGAAGAGTTTTATAAAAACTCCGTGCCCTCCGTGCCTCCGTGGTGAAAAAAATTTTGCAAGGGGTTAGCGGTGGAGTTATTTCGCAATACCAATATCGATTTCCTGGGCAAGAAGTGGTACTTCCTTGCCTTCTCACTGGTCTTTAGCGTTGCCGGAATCTGTTCCATGTTGTTCTGGCACCACATTCCCCTCGGGGTGGAGTTCCGCGGCGGCACGCTGGTTTACGTCAAGTTCGCGCAGACGCCCGATCTCGACCAGATTCGTCGCGACATGGATCGGGCCGGCTTGCATGATCCCCGCATCCAGCGCTTCGGTCCCACCTCAGACAATGAGGTGCTGGTCGATCTGGGTATCCAGGAAACCAGCGAGGCGGCGCTCGACAAGGGCAAGAACACCATCATCCACGCCCTCCAGGCCCGCAGCCCTGTCGCCGAAGGCAAGCAGGACCTGAATAATGTCGGCACCGCCAGCCTACAGGACTATCTCATGCAGAAAGACCCGCTGCACCTGGGCATTGACGCCGGTTCCAGGTACCAGGCCATCGCCAGCCAGATTGAGGATTTCCGCAACAAGGAACGCGGCGGCATTTTGACTTCGATGGATGAGCTGCGCGGGGTCGTCCCGCCCGAAGTGATAAGCGCCCTGCAGCAGGATTTCTACACCTCCAATTTCGTGGTCCGCAACGTCGAGATTGTCGGCCCGCAAGTGGGCTCGCAGCTGCGCCGTCAGGCCATCATGGCCACGCTTTATTCGCTGGCTGGAATGCTGGTTTACCTGTGGTTCCGCTTTGAGATGATTTACGGCGTGGGCGCGGTCGTGGCCTGCTTCCACGACACCATTATCACGGTGGGCTTCTTCTCCCTGCTCGATAAGGAAATAAGCCTGACCGTGATTGCGGCCATCCTCACCCTGATCGGCTACTCGATGAACGACACCATCGTCGTCTTCGACCGTATCCGCGAAAACATCAAGCTGCTGCGCCGGGAACCCCTGGCCGACATCGTCAACAAGAGCATCAACCAGACCCTAAGCCGGACCATTCTTACCTCCGGCCTCACCTTCCTGACCGTCCTCTCGTTGTATTTGTTCGGCGGCGAGGTGCTGCGTGGATTTTCGCTGGCCCTCGTGATTGGAATCCTGATCGGAACCTACTCGTCGATCGCGGTCGCTGCCCCGATGCTCGTCGCCTATCAGCAATGGCGGTCGCAGCGGGCGGGCCAGACGGCCGCTCAGCGCATGTCCTCTCCTCGTGACAAGTCGCGAGAAAAGGTAAAGGTGAAGGCCTAGGTGAGACCGAATCGCACACGAATGGCTCGCACCCGTTTTAGAGGGGGTCTCTGATGAACAGCATGACGAGTGGCTGGGCCTATGGTGGATACAACTCAGACAACGGCATTGTCTACACCTGGGAATGGGACTTCGCCCCTGCTTACACCGTCGCTGAAGTGACCCTTCGTGGCGTAAGCGGAGGCGGATTGATGATCACTGGCATCGTCAGCTACAAGTATCGGCCCGAGCCAAATGGGGCCGACATCACCGTAGCTGTCGGCGATCCTAACAATTGGAATACTTGGGGTCCGTACTTGTACGCAGATCAATGCACCGGAGTAACCTTCGGCAGCGCCCAAGGGGCGGAGCAAGAATTCTGGATCCTGGGCAATCTCTTCTTTTGGTAAGCGAGAGTGCGGCTGATGAAAGAGCAGAAGATCGAATCTACGCCGGGCGGGCCTAAGGTCGTCTCGGATCGATTGGCGGTCGTTTATGATCGCGCATCCGGCAATATCGTGCACTTTCACAGAGTTACGACCCTGGAGGGTGGCAAGGCGCGCTCCGATGACGAGCTTGTGTCTGCTGCTCTGGAACATGCCGGTAAGGCGAATTCCTCATTGAATCGCAGCCGTGTGAATGTCCTGATCGTAGCGCCGCACGCCATTCGGCCGGGACATACTCACAGGGTAGACGTGAACAAGCTGGTGTTGCGGGCGGAGCCTCGTGCGAAGTAGCAGCTGGCGCATCTCCGCTGTCCAATGGGTCATCCGACTCGCCCGAGGTCAGCGGACCAGCCCAGGACACCGGAGTTGACGCCGAACTGGACGCGCGGGTGTATACTTCGGTCGCCGTTCTAGGGCAGCCGTTCCCAGATTGAACCGAGACTCTGGTTGCGGAGTTTTCAGAGCGCGATCTGTGGTTTGTGGGAGCAAAAAAAGGATAGCCGGTGTCTAAGTAATCGAAGCATCAGACGGAGAACAGGCTATGTTTGAAGACAGCCTCGTGGAATCGGGAGGCAGGCTTAAGGGCAAACGCGGCACCACCACCTTAGTTTCGTTTGTGCTCCAAATCCTGCTGATTGGCATTCTAGTGTTGTTGCCTTTGATCTTTACCGAGGCGTTGCCCCGGCAGCAACTGATGACGTTCTTGGTTGCTCCGCCGCCACCGCCTCCCCCGCCGCCGCCCCCGGCTGCTGCTCCGGTAGTGGTAAAGAAGATTCAGAGCGAATTGGATAACGGCCAGTTGCGGACCCCCACGGCCATTCCCAAAAAGATTCAGATGATTAAAGAAGATGAGCCTCCGCCAACCACGGGAGTCGCTGGCGTAGTGGGCGGCGTACCCGGCGGCGTACCCGGCGGTAGTATGGGTGGCGTTCTCGGCGGGGTGCTTAGCTCCACCCCTGTGGCTGTTCCCAAGGCCGCAACCCCGCAGCGCGTGCGCGTGTCGCAAGGCGTCTCTCAGGGATTATTGATTCATAAAGTGCAACCGGCCTATCCAGCCCTTGCCCGTCAGGCTCGTATTCAAGGTACAGTTGTCTTGCAGGCCTTGATCGGCAAGGATGGCACGATTCAGAACCTGCACGTAGTCAGCGGCCATCCCATGCTGACCGGTTCTGCCTTGGATGCCGTCAAGCAATGGAGGTACAAGCCTTACTACCTCAATGGCGAGCCGGTGGAAGTCGAGACCACGATCAACGTTAATTTTACGTTGGGCGGTTAGGCGGTGCGCGCAGGAGCATTTTGCGCATCTAACTCCATACCGGTCGCGCGAGGTTGCATTCGCGGACCGGGCATTTAATTTCTTGCCCATGTGGGTAACATGGGCTGTGCTTCATGTATAGAGTGCAGATTCACCACCGAGGCGCGGAGATCACCGGAGAAACTCGATAGAAACCAAACTCCGTGCTCGCTGTGTCTCCGTGATGAATGATTTTCGCGGAGCTGTTTACGACTGACAGTTGTTTGGGAAGCGTAAGCGGCTCCCGGTGTTCGAATCATCTGCAGTACCAGTAGCAAATATGTTGGTCTGCTGTAACGAAAGTTCTGAGGAGGAAAAGTCCACCCATGTTTCTAGCTAACCTTGCCACCTACACCCTCAGTCACGTACCAACGGCTGCCGCCTGGATTTTCCAGGAAGCCCAAGTGGGCTGGGATCCCGTCTCCCTTTGGAAGCAGATGGGAATTTTGGCCAAGATCGTAGTTTTCATTCTGTTCATCATGTCGGGTTGGTCGATCGGCGTCATGATCGATCGCGCCATGGCATTCAGTGCGGCTCGCAAACAGTCGCGTGCATTTGCTCCCTCGGTTGCCGGCGCCCTGCGCGAAGGCAAAATTGAGGAAGCCATCAAGGTTGCCGAGCGCAACAAGAAGAGCCATTTGGCGAAAGTCGTCGTCGCCGGCCTGCAGGAGTTCAGGGCCCACGGTGATTCCAACGACATTCCCGGCGAGCAGATCGAGGCATCCAAGCGCGCTCTGGAGCGTGCCGAAGCCATCGTGCACGCCGAGTTGAAGCGCGGTCTGGGCGGTCTCGCCACCATTGGTTCGACGGCCCCATTCGTTGGCTTGCTGGGCACGGTAGTCGGCATTATCAACGCTTTCAAGGAGATTTCCACCCAGAAAGCGACCGGCCTGGGGGCGGTCAGCGGCGGTATCTCGGAAGCCCTGGTGACTACCGCTATCGGACTTTTCGTCGCCATCCCGGCCGTCTGGATGTTCAACTACTTCACCAACAAGGTGGAAGCCTTCGACGTGGAAATGGACAATAGCTCCAGCGAGTTGATTGACTACTTCCTCAAGAAGCGCGCGGTTCGCCGGTAACTGGAGGCGCAGCGCAATTGGTTTGCGCTGGCTCCGGTCTGAAGGAGGTTGAATGTTATGGCAATAGCAGTGCGTGCCGAAGGCGCCAAGATCAACTCCAACATCAATGTCACCCCCATGGTGGACGTGATGCTGGTCTTGCTCATCATTTTCATGGTCATCACGCCCATGCTGCAGAAGGGCGTGAGCGTGGACATGGCCAAGGTAGATAGCCCGACACCTATGCCGGACGCGGACAAGGAAGATTCCTTGCTCGTGGCCGTCATGCGCGACGGGCAGATTTTCTTTGGCACCGACAAGGTTACCGCCGACCAGCTTACCAACAAGGTGAAAGATCGCCTCGCCAATAAGGTGGACAAGCGGGTCTTCATCAAGGCCGATGCTCGGGCCAAGTACGGCGCCGTGGTGGACGTTGTGGACAACGTGCGCTCGGCTGGCGTCGATGATGTTGGTCTTTTGACCGAGCAGAGACAAACTGGCCCCGCCGGGAAGAAACCGCCCACAACCGGCGCCAGTACGGGCCCGGGTGCCTAGTAACAGGAGTTCTTTATGGGAATGGCAGTAGGAGGGTCGGGTGGGGGTCCCACCGCCGATATTAATGTAACCCCAATGATTGACGTCTTGCTGGTGTTGCTCATCATCTTCATGGTGATCACGCCGCTGACCCCAAAGGGTCTGGACGCGTTGGTTCCCCAGCCGCCCAAAGACCAACAGAAGCAGCCGCCCAGCAACGATCGCACCATTGTTGTGCAGGTATTGAAAGGCGGCGGCGATAAACCGGCGCTGAAGATCAACCAGGACGACGTTACGTGGGAGAATCTGGAAGGCCGTCTCAACGACATCTTCAAGACCCGCGCTGAAAAAGTCATGTTCGTCAAAGCTGATCCCGACCTGACCTTCAACGATGTGGCACAAGTCATCGACATCGCCCACGCAGCCGGTGTCGATAAAGTTGGGCTGATCACGGCCAAGATTGAAGCCGGCGGTTAGCCACTTGCGAGCCGGTCCTTCCTGGCGCCATTGACGCCACCGAGGGGGCAAGACCGGCGGCCCCGGTTGCGCGCTCCGCTACGGCGGTCGCCTGGGGGTCAAGAGCTAGGAACATGACTCGGGTTGCACTCTTCCTTGCGGAGGGGCAGGGCGTCAGATGACCGTCCTGCCCTCTCCTCGCGACCCGAACGATTCCACTGGAGAGTGATATCAAACATGAACAAGAGCGGACGAGTACTGACGGTACTTTTGGTTCTGCTTGCGTTGTTCTCAACCATCGGTTGCAGCAAGCTGAGAGCACGCGATCAGCTCAACAAGGGCGTTCAGTCCTACAAGAACGCAAAATATGAAGAGGCCATTGAACACTTCAAGAACGCGGTGGAGCTGGATCCCAGCCTTGTTACAGCCCGTCTTTATTTAGCCACCGCGTATGCCCAGCAATACATCCCCGGCGCTGATTCTCCTGACAACAATCGCTATGCCGAACAGGCCATCGAGGTCTTTAAGCAGGTCCTGGCCCAGAATCCACCCAAAGAGCAACAAGTCCATAGCTTGAAAGGAATCGCTTCTCTTTACTTCGGCATGAAGAAGTTTGATCAGGCCAGGGAGTATTACCAGAAGGTCGCTGACCTGGATCCTAACGATCCGGAAAGCTACTATTCGCTTGCGGTCATCGACTGGATGCAGGCCTACCAGCCCGACCAGACGATCCGCGCCAGCCTGGGTATGAAGCCGACGGACGACCTGAAGGACAAGAAGGCCTGTGCTGATCTCAAGCAGAAGAACTCCCAGAAGGTGGAAGATGGTATTCAGAACCTGCAGAAGGCGCTGCAGATTCGCCCTGATTACGACGATGCCATGGCCTATCTGAATCTGCTTTACCGGCAGCGCGCCGAATACGAGTGCGACAATCTCGACGCCCGAAAAGCCGATCTGAAATTGGCCGACGACTGGGTCGACAAGACCATGGCCACCAAGAAGGCCAAGGCCGAAAAAGCCGGTCCCACTGGCATCGTCACCCCAGAGAGCAATCAGTAGGGTTGCCGGTCTCCGGAAACTTGAAAGCCCCTCCACGAGGAGGGGCTTTTTTCTGGTGTGCCGAGCATGTTCAGCTTGGAGGTGAAAGTCCTCTTCACATCCTGATGGAGGAGAAGTGATAGCGAAGCGCAAGGGCGTCGCTGCGAGGCGGGGTCCGAAAGAAGCGTGGAGCAAAGGCGCGAGCCGATGAACAAGAACCGGATGATGAGGCCTACGGTGTGGGACGAGTTGGCCAGTGACAACGAAGTCCATATCCATCAAAGGCGCGAAGCGTAGATTCGGCGGCTGTGCACGGAAGGCGGTTGAGCTTACCCCAGGAGATCTGCTCGGCGTCGCTTCGGCGACTGAGGTGGTCATAAGGCCGCCTGACCGCAGAGCAGAAGTCAGCAGAAGGCATAGTAGGCCATGACGTCGGCGAAGCTAGTGAGGCACTCCGATCCGAAAGGTGGAGCAACAGATAGGCGGAGCCGGAAACGGTGACCGAAGGCCGGAACGAGAAGGAGCGGCAAGTAGGACATGAATCTCAGGAGCGACAAGCGGCAGAAGAACACCCAGGTGACACTGGACTTCTCGTCTTCGCCAGCGGGTGAAGCCTGCGAAGCGAAAAGGGAAGAGACCGAATCGCTCTCGGCGACGCATGACCCCGAAAGCCCAGCCAGCACGAATCGACTGATAGAGGAAATCTGTGAGCGAGAAAACCTGAAGCAAGCTTTGCAGCAGGTGAAGGCTAATAAAGGTAGCGCGGGCGTCGATGGCATGACCATCGGCGGAATCACCGACTACCTGAAGCAGCACTGGCCAGTGATCCGAGACCAACTGCTGAGTGGGACCTACGAGCCGAACCCGGTGAGGCGGGTGGAAATCCCCAAACCGGACGGAGGGGTACGCAAGCTGGGTATCCCGACGGTGTTGGATCGCTTCATCCAACAAGCGGTGATGCAGGTTCTGCAACGGCAATGGGATCGGACCTTCTCTGAACACAGCTACGGGTTTCGGCCCGGGCGCAGCGCGCATCAGGCGGTGGCGAAGGCACAGCAGTACGTGCGCGCAGGCCGCCGCTGGGTGGTGGACCTGGATCTGGAGAAGTTCTTCGATCGAGTGAACCACGACCGGCTGATGAGCGCGATTGCCCGCCGCGTCGGGGACAAGCGGATGCTGACGTTGATCCGCGCGTTTCTGCAAGCGGGAGTGATGGAGAACGGGCTGGTGAGTCCGGTGGATGAGGGCACGCCGCAAGGCGGACCACTCACGCCCCGTACACAAAAGGTAATTTTGCCCGTTGGACGAGTGCGAGCCGCCGTTTTGAGGCGGCCTCGAAGGGATCGGGATGCTGTGCCGAATGGTGATGGTGTCTTCCCCTACCAGAACGTCTTTAACCAAGAGCCGTACGATTCGCTGGCGCTCAGTGACACTAAGCGTTTCAGCGGCACTGCGCAAGCGAGCAAGGAATGCTGTGAGGGTCTCTGCCAGGCGCAGGAGTGCAGCCCGATCGCCGGTCTGGTCGGCGATCGCCTGGAGCTCAGCCTGGAACGCCTGTTGGCGCTGACGCAGCAGAGGCATGCGCTCGCGCAACTGCTCGATTGACAAGAGTCCTTCTTGATAGGCGTTGAGCAGTCGGTCGATACCTTTGCCAACGTGGGTCAACTCCCTCTGCAGACTCTGCTCACGCTTCCTGCTTGGATCGGAGGAGCGCGCTGCTGCCAGCCGACGATCAAGTTCCTGCTCTATCAGAGCTGGCTCTTCCAGCAAGCGGATCACCTCGGCCCAGACGATCTGGTCCAGGAGCTCTTGGCGGATCAAGCGGCGGTTGTCGCAAACCGGACCGCCCAATTTTCGCCAGCTATCGGAGCCAATGCACTTGTAGTAGTGAAGCTTGCGTACACTCGTTTGCGTCGATGTGCGCGAGAAGGCATAGCCACACTTCGCACAGCTGACCAGCCCCTGCACAACACTTGGCGCGACGGTGCGCCGGCGCGAGCGTATCTTGTTCTCCCGGAGAAGCTCTTGAGCGCGAGCGAAGCTCTCTTCGCTTACCAGAGCCGGCACGGGAATCTCGATCCACTCTTCGCGCGGGCGTTCGTGGCCTGCCGTGGTGCTGGGCGTAGTCACACCCCGCCGACGCTGAGGGCGCATAATGCGCGTCCCTGCAGAAGCGCGTGTCTTGCCGAAACAGGCGAAGCCGCGATAGGCGGGGTTGCGCAACACACCCCAGACGACCGACCGCTCCCAGCGACCGCTCTTGCGAGCCGGTATGCTTTCAGCGTTGAGCCGACGGGCGATCTCGCCAATGCTTAGCCCCTCCACGGTGTACATCTCATACACTCGTCGCACCACGTTGGCCTCGGCTCCATCGACGAGGTACGCGGCGGGCGCCTCGTCAGTCTTGCGGATATAACGGTAGCCATACGGGGCGTTGCTCATCACGCTGATCTCGCCTGAGTGTGCGCGGTGTCGCTTGCCGCGGCGCGATCGCTCCAGGATCTGCGCCCGCTCATATTCTGCCATCATGCCCTGGAACTGCACCAGGAGTTGATCTTCCGCGCTGTCGCCTTGCGGTGCCTTCACAAACACCGTTTCGACTCCGTGGCGGGCGAGCTCTTCGATCAGCAGAATCTGGTAGGCGTACTTCCGGCTCAAGCGATCCGGCGCGTAGGCGAGCACAACCTGGATCTGTCCCTCAGCGGCGAGGTCGCGCACGCGCTCCAAGCCCGGCCTCTCCAAAGTCGCTCCGCTATAGCCTTCATCTTCGAAGACCCACTCTGCTGGTACCTCCAGATCGTGGCTGCTGGCAAACTCGATCAGCGATGCCGTCTGGCTGGCAATCGTGTTCTCCTCGCGCTGCTGCTCGGACGAGACCCGTGCGTAAATCGCCGCTATCCTTATCATCGAACTCCTTTACGCGCATGCCGACGGCGCGCTCCCGACAGGGCACCAAAATATCGTAGACCTGGGCGAGCTCCGGCGCGAGCAGGCGATCAAACGAATAGGAAACGTGGATTTGAAATGAGTCGCTTTTTCGACGCGGCTCAGCCATGCCTTTTCAGAGTGCGTAGAAACGCATTCAACGCTGCGGTCACAATCGCTCCAATAGTCAAACCGTTGCGTCTCGCGTACTTCCGGAGCAGTTCCGCCGTGCGCGGCGGAAGCTTCAACGTGACCGGCACCGTGGTCTCGGGAACCTCTACGGCTCGATTGAGCTGCGAGGCTTCCTCCAGGTAGCGATAGGCTTGACGCTCTGACAACTCGAACTCGCGTGACAACCGCCGCACTGCTTCGGGAAGCGCAACTTGACGCTGGAGCAGACCACGAGCGGCGTTCAGCTGCTGAGCCTTTTCCGTCTTGGTCGAACGCGTCATCTGCCATAAATATATTACCTCTTAAGACGGAGATCAAGCACAGGGTATCTGGTTCGCCATCCCGTAACGGTTCGTTCAAACTGGAAATTGCCTTTTGTGTACGGGGCGTGCTGTCGCCGCTGCTCTCCAACCTGGTGCTCGATGAGCTGGACCGGGAGTTGGAGCGACGTCGTCACCACTTCGTGCGCTACGCGGATGATTGCAATATCTACGTGGCCAGCGAGCGGGCAGGGAAGCGGGTCATGCAGAGCGTGACCGGTTTCATCGGGCGGCGGCTCAAGCTCAAGGTGAACGAGGCCAAGAGCGCGGTGGCGCGACCGCAGCAGCGAAAGTTTTTAGGCTTCAGCTTCACGGGCGGAGTAGAGGTGAAACGGCGCATTGCGCCGAAAGCCCTGCTGCGCTGCAAGCGGAAGATACGAGAACTGACGCGCCGGACGCGAGGGATTAGCATGGAGCAGATGAGGAAGGAACTGACCAGCTACTTGCGTGGCTGGAAGAGTTACTTCGGCTTCTGCCAAACCCCCTCGGTGCTGCATGGGCTGGATCAGTGGATACGGCGAAGGCTGCGATCCGCGATCTGGCGGCAGTGGCGGCATAGCCGGGTGCGTTTCCGACAGCTACGCCAGCAAGGGGTAGGTCGCGAACTGGCGGCGCAAACCGTCGGCAGTTGCCACTCATGCTGGCGCTTGGCGGACAGTCCGGCGTTACAAACCGCCCTGCCCATCGCCTACTTCGACCGACTCGGCATCCCACGCTTGCTCGCGGGATAACTCAACCAACCGAACCGCCGTATGCGGACCCGCATGTACGGTGGTGTGGCAGGGGCGGACGGGCGACCGTCCCCCCTATGCCGATAGAACCTCGTCGCTGCGCGTGCAAGTCTTGACTTTGGGCGCCACTATTCCTATACTCGATTTGCCCGACATTCAGACTTTTGGGCGAGTGTTCATGGAAGTTAGCAAAGTTGGCAAACGTGGTGCCGTCGTTGTCCCCGCCCGCCTTCGGCGGAAGTTCGGCATCGAGGAAGGCGGCCTAGTGGTGGCCGAAGAGCGTCCCGAGGGCATTCTGATCCGTCCCGCCGCAGCCGTCCCTGTCGAAATCTACACTCCTGAGCGCAAGGCTGAATTCTTATTGTCGAACGCAGTCGATGCGAAGGATTATCAGGCCGCCGTGGCGCAAGTGCGCAAATTGGGGATTGATCCCGCTAAAATTCCGCACTACAAGGTCCGCAATGTCCACATCACCGCCGAGAAGCGCCGCTAGATCAAACTAGAGGACGACCCCTTCGTAGTCCTTAACGCCCGCCAGCGCATGGGCCACTTCGCCCGTAACCGGCGCTAACCTATACCAATCTGTGCCAACTTGCAACAATCTTGGCCTTATCTTGGTCTACCCCTTGCGCCATCCTGATTAGTAGGTGATAACGGAGGTACATGGCAAATGCAGCACTTGATCCGAAGATACACACGCTATGAGAGAAGCTCAGCGATTATCCCGAGGAAAGCAAGGCCGGTTCGCGAGCGTGGATCGACTCTTTCTCGATGCCAACGTGCTCTTCTCTGCCGCCTATCGCCCCGACGCTCGCATCGCCCTCCTTTGGAAATTCAAGGACGTGGAGTTGCTGACTTCTGCTTATGCCGCTGAAGAAGCCCGTGTCAATCTGACCGAACGAGACCAGCAACGGAGATTGGCCGAACTCCTGGAAACGGTCCGGATTGTTACCGGCATTTCGCCGTTGCCTCGGGAGGTAAACTTGCCGGAAAAAGATCAGCCTATTTTGCAGGCGGCGCTACATGTCCGTGCCACACACTTGCTGACTGGCGATAAGCAGCACTTTGGCAAATACTTTGGCCGACGCTTCGGAGGCGTCTTGGTCCGGCCTCCGGCAGAATACTTTCAGCGCCACGGGCATTGACCTAACACTAGCTGCATACCACCTCCCTCACACACCCCTGTGACGTCTCCCCTCGCCCCTGCTCGCCCATGCAGTACAATCCAATCTTCTGTGGAGTGCGCGTGTTAGCTGCCCCTTTCCGCCGTCGGCTCCCGCAGAACGCTCGATTATGTTGTATCTCGTAGCGGCGTCGAGGCCTAGCCATGTTCAAGCGAATTCTGATCGCCAATCGCGGTGAAATTGCCGTGCGCATCATTCGCGCCTGTCGCGAGATGGGCATCGAGTCGGTCGTCGTCTTTTCCGACGTGGATCGCAAGGCCCTGCACGTCCGCAAAGCCGATTACGCTTATCACATTGGTCCCGCTACGGCCAGCGAGTCCTATCTCAACATTGACAAGATTCTCGACGTCGCGCGCCACAGCCAGGCGGAAGCCATTCATCCCGGTTACGGTTTCCTCTCCGAGAATGCGGGCTTCGCCAGGGCGTGCGCCGATCATGGCTTCAAGTTCATCGGCCCCAGTCCCGAGTCGATGGAGATGATGGGCTCAAAGACGCGTGCCCGTCAGAATATGAAACGCGCTGGTGTTCCGTTCGTGCCCGGCTCGGAGCGCGGCTTGGACATCGACGCGGCCGAACGGTTGGCGGAGCAGATCGGCTACCCCGTCATGCTGAAGGCGGCCGCTGGCGGCGGCGGCAAAGGCATGCGCCTGGTGCAGTCGCCCGGGGAGTTGCATTCCGCCTACGAGAACGCTCGCAGTGAGGCGCAGCGCTCTTTCGGCAACAACGAGGTCTACCTCGAGAAGTACATCCTCAATCCGCGCCACGTCGAGATGCAGATCTTCGGTGACGAGCACGGCAATGTCGTTTACCTTGGCGAGCGTGAATGTTCGGTGCAGCGCCGCCACCAAAAAGTGATGGAAGAGTCGCCCTCTCCCATCGTGGACCAGGACATGCGCCACAGCATGGGAGAAATTGCGGTGCGCGTGGCCAAGGCCGCCAATTATCACAATGCCGGCACCGTGGAGTTTCTGGTCGATGCGCAGCGCAACTTCTATTTCCTCGAAATGAACACCCGTTTGCAGGTCGAGCATCCCATTACCGAGCTGGTAACCGGTATTGATCTGGTTCACCTGCAAATGCGCGTTGCTGCCGGCGAGAAGCTGCCGTTCCAGCAGGAAGACATCCGGCTGCGTGGCCACGCCATTGAGTGCCGCGTCTATGCCGAGGATCCCGACAACAATTTCTTCCCCTCGCCGGGACAGATTACGCGCCTGATTTCGCCTTCGGGCCCGGGCATTCGCCGCGACAGCGGCATGTATGAAGGCTGGAACGTCCCCATCGAATATGATCCGCTGCTCGCCAAGCTCGTTGGCTATGGTGAGGACCGCGCCCAGGCGATCAACCGTCTGCTGCGCGCTCTGTACGAATATTTCGTGGGCGGCATCAAAACCAACATCTCGCTGTTTCGCCGCATCCTCAAGGATCCGGATTACCGCGCTGGCAACCTGGACACCGGCTTCTTGGATCGGCTGCTGGCCAAACCCAGCAATGAGACCGACCCACGTCGTCCAATCGTGGCTGCAATCGGCGCTGCGATTTTTGCCGCTATGGACCCCAAGGCGACATTGCCCGGAGCGAACGGGGTCAGTGCGACAAACGGCACGATTGCTCCGCCGGAGGCCTCAAATTGGCGGCGCGCCGCCCGCGCTGAGGCAGTGCGGGAGAGGTAATTGGTATTCACCTATAATTAAAGCGGAGAAATTTATGGAAATGGTGCTGACAGCTGTTTTTGAGGAAGTATCCGCATCCGAGGGCGGTGGTTACGTTGCCTACGTTGAGGAATTACCGGGCGCGATCTCACAGGGCGACACCTTGGACGAAGCGCGTGAAAACCTGCGAGACGCGATTTCACTGCTGCTGGAGGCAAATCGTGACCTAGCGAAGCCCGGAGATGGCAAACGGATCACGCGAGAGCCAATCAAAATCGTAGCGTAATCGATGAAGCGCATTGATCTTCTGCGCCATCTCGAACGTAACGGTTGCGTTCTTCTCCGCGAAGGCGCCAAGCATACCGTCTATCACAACCCGAAGCTGCAGCGGACTGTTACCGTGCCTCGGCATAGGGAGATCAAGACTCCCACGGCGGCACGCATTTGCAAGGATTTGGGTATACCCCGACCATAAGAACTACCGAACCCGGCCATTGCCGGGCAGCAGACGGTAGAAAGAGCGGAACATGAGCGCGAGCAGATGGACGCACAGCATGTGCATCACCTGTTTCCGCAAGCGTTGGCCGCGTGGAGAGATTCTTGGCAGACACCGGAGAATCGGCGGCAATGGGAGATTTGCTGCTTTGTGGCGCAAAACACAAAGATGGAATTCACATGAAGAAAGACCCACGTAGTCGCAAGCTTCATTGCGGCGCGACGCCTGTTATAACGAGCTAATTGCTAGTTGCTAAGTATGACCTACGACATTGTGGTAGACGGCAAAACGCATCAATTAGAGCTCACCCGTGGTGAGAAGACCTGGCTGTGCAAGGTGGATGGCCAGGAGATTGAAGTGGACGCCGCCCTCACCGCGCGAGACGTGCTTTCGGTGCTTGTCAGCGGCAAAGCCTACGAGATCAAGCGCGAGCGCTCATTGCAAGGCGAGCTGCACATGGTCATCGGCAGCGCGCGCTATGCCGTGGATGTGCAGGATCCACGCTCCTTGCGTACACGTCGCGCCGCAGGTGGCGCTGAGGCGGGCCCGCAGAAAGTCCGGGCTCCCATGCCGGGTAAGATCGTCCGCATCATGGTCAACGAGAAAGACAAAGTGAAGGCCGGCCAAGGCATCATTGTGATGGAAGCGATGAAGATGCAGAACGAGATGAAATCACCCAAGGATGGCCGGGTGCAGAAGATACTCACAGCGGAAGGTTCGGTCGTGAACCCGGGTGACACGCTGGCCATCATCGAATAATCCGCTGTATTAAAGTAGCCCAGCTTGACGCGGTGCCGGAGATTAAGTTCGAAGCACTTGCGGTACTGTTAATCTAGTAGCGCCAACGTGACCTGCACCTGACCTTTCAGTCCCGCTTGCCTTTTCAGACTACGTCAATAACGTTGATCCGGTCATCGCAGCAATCACGAAACGCTAACATACAGTCCTCCCGCTTGATCAGAACGCGCCAAGCTTGTCTTCGATGCTGACGGCAGCCACTACGGAACGACAAGAAAGGAGATATTTACGGCCTTGGAGCAGTCTTCGAGTGATCTCGCCTGCTACTTCATCGATCCCACCTTCTTCAGAATCTCCTCGGCAAAATAGTTCTCCACCGAGGCCTTATCGCGAATGGTTTCGTAGTACGCAGCTTTCAGCAGCTGTTCCAGACGATCGCGTAACTGCTCTCGTATCGCCTGTTGCACGCGCGGGTCCTTCAGTTCGCGCTGACCGGCGGCTTCCTTGCTGATGAGCTTGACAATTCGGTAGCCGTAAATCTGATGACTATTGGGGTCGGCCACGGGGAGCACGCCGGTGTATTGTCCCGGCTTCAGCTTGTTGATCGCATCATAGGCGATCCTGTCCGACTTCAGCGACGATTCCGGAACGAAACCCAGGTCGCCGCCGTTCTGCGACGTTTCCGGCTGCTCTGAGTAGTTCATCGCTACAGTGGCGAAGTCCTCGCCGCTGTCCAGGCGATTCGCTGTCATCTGAATTTTCTTGCGCGCGTCGCCCTCATTCTGCGCTTTCATGTTCTTCACTTGCGGGTTGGGCTGCGTGGTCACCAGAATCTGTGCCAAGTGGTACTGCGGTTCGATCAAGTTGAACTCGGCCTTGTGCTGGTTATAGTAAGCCGTAATGTCGTCGTCGGTAATGTTGATCTTCGACGTGACTTCCTTGTTGAGCACCTTGTCCACGGTGATGGAGCGGCGAAGGTCACGCTTGAAATCGTCGAGGGTGAGATTGCGCTCCTTGAGCCGTTTATCGAATTCCTCCTGCGTGTACGGCGCTTTGATCTCCGCCAGCTTGCTGTTCACTTCCTCATCGGTTGCGAGCAGCCCCAGCTTTTCCGCGCGCTGCATCAGGATCTCGTTGTCAATGAGTTCGCGCAGAATGCTCAGCCGCAAGCTGTCAGCCTGCTCCGCCCCCGGCTTTTGCGGCGACTGGGCAGTCTGGTTGTTGAAATATTTCTCCACTTCGGTACGGGTAATCTTGCGGCCGTTCACGCTCGCCATCACGTCTTCACCATCCTGCTTTCCGGAACAGCCCACGCTAGACACCAGCGCGAACAGGGCCATCGACAGAGTGGCCACCATCGCGACACTCGCCACGCTCTTGCTTTTCAATTTCAAACTCGCTCCTCTTAAATGCTGCTTGCCTGGCCCTTCAGAACTCCCTCGGCCGGCACTCATGCCGCCGCCAATTGCCTGGCTGCCGTATTTGTTGTGAGAACCTGAGCCCGCTTACGAGGTCCCGCCTTACGGAGTCCCATCCCGAGTGAAGTCACGCTCCTCTGCATCGGGTTCGCGTCCTATTTGCTCGGTGCCGATTTACTCGCTGCTGGGGCGATGCCGGAGTTGGGGCTGGAGTCGGCGGCGGTGGCTGCACTCCCGCTGCCAGCAGCTGCTGGTTCAATGCCAGCCTTTACTTCGTCGGCGTCCAACGCCCCTTCCAGCCGTTCTCCATTGACGAACATCGTTGGGGTCGCGCTCACCCCCACGGCATCACCCTCCGCCATCGAAGATTTCACGCTATTCGCCTGGGCCTTCACACAGGCCTGCAGTTTGGTGGCATCGACCCCATTCTTTTTGCCGATATCCAAAGTGATGCGGTCCAAGTCAGCGAATGCTAGTTGCACGTCCTTCTGAGGATCGCTGATCGCGTGCTGATTAGCGTGAACGTAATCGGCGAACTCCCAGTAACCCTTATCGCTCTCTTTGGCCAGGCAGTTGGCGTCATTGGCAGCGTGTATGGCCCACGGATGCATCGACAGCGGATAGTCTTTGTAAATGATCTTTATTTTGTCGCCGTATTGCGGCAGGATTTCGCTCATCAGCGTGCTGTGCATGCGGGAGCAGAACGGACATTCGAAGTCGTCGTAGTTCACGATGGTGACTTTGGCGTCCGGATTTCCTCGTACCGGCCGGCCAGCTACGTCAATTTTCTTCATCGTTTCGGCATAGGGATCCTTGGTCAGGTCCATCTTGGTCAAGCGAATCAGGCTCTTGCCGTCCCTCGAAAGAATGAAGTCGACGGATTGCGACTTACCTCGCTGAGCTCAAGGTGATGGTCAGGTTGTCGTAGTTGGGAAATTCGCTTGGCGTCAGTGGTCCCAGCTTGATGTCTACATCGGGAGGAATACTGAAGTAGGCCCGAACCTGCCGTTGAACCTTTTGGGTCACGTCGGGAGAGGCGGAAGTTGAATTCGACTGCGCCGAACACCCGGCGCACAACAATAGCAGCAAGACAGCCAGTCGTCTCAAGAGCAAAATGAAAACCACCTTCGAGAGTAGAACCTGAACCTCTGATTATCTCATGGGGAGCGCATTCCCAGCACTTGCGGAGCAGAAAGCCATGACTGATAGGCAATAGTGGAACGTGTATCTAAAGGTCGGCCTTTCCCGCGTTTTTCAGCAACGTCCCCACGGGCAGCACGGCATTCATCGAGCCCGAGCGAAATCCTTCGAGATCGAGCGTCACATAGGTAAACCCCAGCGCCTTGAAGATTCGGGTGAACTCGGCAGCCATTTCCATGGTCATGGCTCGCGGCAATTCTTCACGCGCGATTTCGATGCGCGCGATCTCGCCGTGATGACGTACGCGTACTTGGCGGAAACCAAGCTCGCGTAGCGCATCTTCACCTTGCTCCACCGCCGACGAGCGCTTCCCGCGTGACCGGGCGCCCGTACTCGATCCGGGAAGACAGGCACGCCGACGCAGGTTTGTCCCAGATACGCAGTCCGGCTTGCGATGCCAGTTGCCGGATGTCGTGCCTTGGTCAACCCTGCGGCAAGCAAAGGCGCAGCCACATGATGCTGGCGGCCGCCTGCTGGCCGGGACGAAAGTCGCCCTGATCGTCGAGATTCACACCATAGGCGATCGCATCGAATCCCAAGCTTTGCCGGCGCTCTTCCATCACGGTGAAGAGTTCGTCCTTGCAGTGATAGCAACGTGCGCCGTCGTTGCGGACGTATTCAGGACGCTCCATCTCTTCGGTCGCAATCACGCTCAGTGGTATGCCTTGTTCCTCGGCAGAAGGCAACGGCATCGCGCATTTGCGAACGCGCCAGGCTGGGAGAGTCGGCCAGCATGGCCAGCATCTCGCCACCTAGCTCGCGATGCGCCGCCCACGCCAGAAATCCGGAATCCACTCCCCCGGAATAAGCCACCAGCACTCGCCCTAGCGAATGCAGATGCTCCGCCAGCGCACGGAACTTGGCAGCAAGAACCTCGGCTTGAATCGAAAGATTGGGATGCGCCACGGACATCGCTCAATTGTAAGACACTTGCCGGGAAGGGAGGTTGCGCGCTAATACAGTCTCTGCAGCCGCCGGATGGTGCCGAACGTCCCAATATTGGCAAGGCTGAACGAGAAGCGATAGCTGTTCTCCTGGCTGATGGTGGGGGCAAAGGCATAGCGCGCATACTCGAAGGTGACGCCACAACAGTCCCAGTTGTAGTTGGCCTGGACGGTCGCCGTCTGGATGTAATGGAGACGGGAGTCCACTGCCACAGCGGCTGCGGCACTCAACCCCCTCTGGCCGATATTGCCGTATTGCAGCTGGACGCGATACTGGTTGTAAATGGCGATCCCGAGCGACGGCTGCCCAGAGATAGGAACCGTTTCCGCAGGCTCAAGCATATAGGTGTGCCCGCCAGCCACGTACCAGTTGCCACTATTGCCAAGCCTCTGGCCAAGTAGGACGGTGCTGGCATTTACCTGATGGAGCACTGGGTCATAATCCAGGTTCCACTGGAAGTCGGTTTGTGCATCTTGCTACCCGCAAACGGGAGATGACGGGCGAAAAGTGGCGCGGTTCGGTGAGAAATGCAATGCCAGAGAAATCTACCGTGCTGTCGAACACATTACGCTGACCGGGTACCAAAGCTCCGCCAAACGTTGGATCGAAGAAATACTTCTGGGCTAGCTCCCAGGTGATGACTTCTCGCGCCGGACCTTGCTTGTCATCGCAAGTGCCAGGTTCTGTTTCGTCAGTGTCTTTTTGGTCGGCGGTCTTCTTCGAGGCCACGACGTCTTTCTCCTGGGAAAGGAGCGCGTATTTCGGATGTGCGAAAACATTCCCCGGTGGATTTCGTTTTCTTGGCAAACAGCCGGTTGACTACACCGTATTCCACCTCGTTGGTATCGGCTAGAATGTCGCGCTGATCGAAACGGATGATCTGGCTGAAGTTGTCGATGCCTGCCTGGTAGCGATAATGACCTTGCGGTTCTACCGTGTGCTTCATTACGTAGCCGAACAATTTTCGATCGAAGATCCTCGATAGCGTAGGCGGCCTGATCTCCATTGCGGTAGCCAGGACATTCCGGTTTATGGGATCGCTGATCGCCGTACCTACGCCACTCCACCACCGCTCTGCAGCCGCTGCGAGTAATAGGTTTCACGCACTCCGGCTTCCGGGCCGAAAGGTCCAGCCATGAAGAAATGTGGGCAACGAAATGTAGGGATGGGCGTCGATGCGTCCGACCACCGGAGCCGTATTAAATCCTAGCTCATTCCGGGTAAGGCCTTCGGCCGCTACGTCATAGGCATACATCAGATTGGAGAGGTTGAGAGGGCGTTCCACTGAGGAAAACTCGAGTGTGGGAATGTGGGCGATTTCGATCACATCTCCTGGAGTGGTGCTCTGGTAGGACTGATAGAGCCCCGACTGGAAGCCCAGCGCGTATCCATTCCAGTTCTTGCTGAGAAATCCGTAGTTACGGACCTCGGAGGTGATGGATTGCCAGGTAAAACCCTGAGCGAACGCCAGGCGGAACAAAAAAGAGCTGAGATAGTCAACCGATAGCACTCCGCGAAATCCTTCCGGCAGCATGATCGATCCATTAGCTCTCAGTTCCTCGCCACCCTGTTTCTGCCTGCGCCCGCTTGGCCTTGGGGGACGCCTTTCTCGTCGATCACTCCGAAATATTCGGCCTTGAACTGGTAGTTGTAACCGATAGAGCGAAAGATGCCATGTTGCGCCCATCCTCGTGCCGAGTAAAGCGAGGCTCCCAGGGTGGCGTCATTGCTCCGATTGATGGCCCAATAAAACGCGTCTCCCAGGATGGTGCCGCGGGTGCTAGACACCCCAAAAACGGGCATCAGAAAGCCGCTCTGGCGCCCAAATTCAGTCGGGTGTCTCACCCACGGAAAATAGAAGACGGGCACGCCACGGATACGCAAGGTGGCGTGATGCATGGTGGCTTCGTCGCCCATTTCCACATAAGCAGTCTGGGAATCGAACTGCCACTTGGGTTTCGGCAACTGGCAGGAGGTTATGTAGCCGTGATTGACCTTGTAATGGTCGGGGCCCGAGTTTGTCCACGACTTTACCGGTGAAGAAAAATGGGGTCGATGAAGTCAGGAACATGTCTTTGTTCTTGACCTTGACTCCACTCGATCCGACTACGTCGTAAAAAATTCCTGTGTCGCGGCTGATGTCGTAGGTGGCGTGGGTTCCAACCAGATGGTCGTTATGCGGGCCCCCATCGAAGACTACGTGTCCGTTGGCTGTGACCTGCCCGGTGGTCGAATCGTAAGTTACCTGGTCGGCGTGCAAGGTGTAGGTGCGGAAGCGCATCACGACGTGGCCCCGCGCCTTGTAGATGTCCTGGTTCTTTTCCTGTTCGTCCCCGCGGATCAGTACTTCATCCCGTCCCAAGGCGACACTCATGGAGGGACGTGGAGGTCCCAACTCCTGCTCGTTGCCGCTCGACTGAATTACCTGCTTAATCATCTGTTCGGTTTGTTTATCTTCCTGGCCGGCTATCGGTTTTCACGGTTACTTGCGGCTTACTGCGGCAGGGAGTTGCTGGGCAGGCTGCGACATCGGAGGTTGCATCGTCCGGCGATTGTGATTTCGCGGGCGCCGCAGGAACCGAAGGTGCCTGGGAGGAACTTGATTGCGATGCGGCCTGCGCCGATGTATCAGGCTGCTCCAGCGGACGCAACTGGCTGGTTAACACGCCGGGCAACAGAAACAGATGACATGCCACCAGCGCCGTGATAATCATTCGAGTGCGGGCAATCATCGAGAAGCGGGTGTCCCCTTACCGGGTTCGGTTGAATTGAGCAGAACCTTGCAACTTAGCACGTTGCCTACGGAGAGGTAAAACGCATCCGCTTGCGCTGGTTCCACGCTGCTCTGGACGTTCTCCTAAACCCGCTCGGTGTCCACTGGTTGCGCGATGCTCGCGATCGGCTACCCAAGTTGCCGCGCCTCAGGGACGCGAGCTGGACGACCTCCTTTTCCTCATTTTCATTCATGATTCACCCGTGCTTCTGTGGGTAAAGCGCTTCAAGCGCTTTATCAGAGAGCGGGTAGAAGGAACAGTCGCGCCACGACATGACCGACCAGGGAACCTTGCGTTCTGAAGCATCTGGAAATTCGTCGCTGCCCGCCAATGACATCTGGCGAAAAGAAATTCATGCCCGCGTAGCTGGGTTTCGCACCCGCCGGGGACGCCGGATTGAAGGAGCATTCAGTATGCGCTTCCCGTTTCCCTCCGTCCGAGCGCGACGTACCGAGCCCGGCAACCAGCGCGCCCGCGGATTGCACACCAGGAACAGTTGGCTGTCGACCGGTTCTGCTGGCGCTGCGCCAACCCCTGCAGCCGAAATTGCCGGCCCTGAGGTCTGCGACCCTCGCGCCGGAACCAGCCCCTGCGGAAGCCGCGCTATTGCCAACGGAACCAGAGATTATCTCCCGCGGCAGACCCAGCGCTTCCAGAGCTGCTGGTTGACCCTGAACCGCAGCCGGCTCCTTTGCCGCGCCCCAGGGCCCAGCGCAAAGTTATCGCCTTTCCGCGACAAGCAGCCGGCGCTCCCGGTCCACTCCATCGTCTGGCCGATCCAGTTCTGCCGGAACAACCGCGCATCCTTGACGTGCCCGAAGAATTGGAAGCGTATCCCACGACGCCCTTCCTCGATGGCCTGCAATTCGGACCCACACTCAACCCGTCGTCGCGACCCATGCGGACACATCGAACTCCCGTTCTCAGCCTGCCGGTAGGGCGCAGCCGCGTGTATGCGGCCTTGGTCGATTGCTTCGTGGCAGTGCGAGCAGTCGCCATCTTTGCAGGCGGTCAGCTACAAAATGTTGCCTAAGCTGACCTTCACCAAGCCAATGCTGCTGACGGCTGCCGCGCTGCCGGCGCTGCTGTGGGCCGTCTATCAGTACCTGCTGCTGGTTTATGGCGGAGCCACTGCGGGCATGCGTATCGCCAAAATTCGCCTCAGCACCTTTAAAGGAAAATCGCCGCGCCGGCGTGAGCGTCGCCAGCGCATCCTGGCTCTCTATTTCTCCACAGCTTCGTTCGCCATGGGTTTGCTTTGGGCATTGGTAGATGTGGATACGCTCTCCTGGCACGATCGCATCAGCCGAACTTACTTGACGATCGAGAGTAGCAGGACGAATTCGACTCGGACGATATCCGGTTCTCGATTTCCGTTGTCGTCGCGAAGGCTCGCTTCGATCATTGACAATCCTGGCGACGGAACTGTCAGCTGCCGAACAAGCCGTCCTGTCACGCAGTGTCCTCTCAGAGATCAACGAATTTTTTCCTGACGCTAGGCCGCCGCTTCCAAATGCCTCCGCGAAGCATCGAATTGAACATGCTCGCCCAAATTGGCCAAGCACTGACCAGTAAGCACTAAAGGCAGTACACTGATGACTCCGGTTGACGGCCTCCCGCGACCGGAGCGCTGCCCGAGGGCCTCGCGAACCGCTATGTCCACACAAGCCGAGAATCTGCAGCGGCCCGCAATCAAAGTCTTCGTCGCCACTTCGGTGATGCTGACGTTTATTTCCTTCTGGCGGGCCGCGGCCATTGTCCTCTCCGATCTGGCTTCGTCGGCGTACTACGTGGGCGGCGATGCGGAAAAGGTCATCGGCAAAAGCGCTCCCTGGTTCGTGCTCGCGGTCATGCTTTTCAGCTACGCGGTGCGGGCCATCTACATCGAGTCCAGCGCCATGTTCGTCCGCGGGGGCGTCTATCGCGTGGTCAAGCAGGCCATGGGCGGAACCCTGGCCAAGCTGTCGGTTTCCGCGCTGCTGTTCGACTACATCCTTACCGGCCCCATCAGCGCGGTAGCCGCAGGCCAGTACGTTGCTGGATTTCTCGACCGACACCTTCCACCATCTCGGCTTCAACATTCACGTTCCCGACAATTCTGTTTGCCGCCGTGTTTGCCGTGGCCGTGGTTATTTACTTCTGGTGGCAGAACATCAAGGGCATTCACGAGTCCAGCGAACGGGCGCTGCAGATCATGAAGATCACCACCGTGATGGTGGTGATGCTGATTGTCTGGTGCTTGATCACGCTGGCCAAACACGGAGGGCAATTGCCCCCGTTGCCGTCGCCCGCGGACATGCACCACAACAAGGAATCGTCTGGGCTGGCTGCTGGGGACTTGGGCGGCGCGGATTCCCCTGATCATGCTGCTGGTCGGTTTCGGGCACTCCGTGCTGGCCATGAGCGGTGAAGAATCGCTGGCCCAGATCAATCGCGAGATCGAACATCCCAAGTTGAAGAACCTGGAGAAGACCGGGCTGGTGATTTTCCTCTACAGCCTCTTCTTTACCTCGCTGGTTTCGTTCTTCGCGGTGATGATCATCCCCGACAAGGTGCGGCCCGAATACTACGCCAACCTGATTGGCGGGCTGGCGATGCATGTGGTCGGGCCTTACACGCTGCGCCTCTTCTTCCAGGGTTTCGTCGTGATTGTCGGCGCGCTTATCTTGTCGGGCGCGGTCAACACCGCCATTGTCGGCGCCAATGGCGTGCTCAGCCGCATGGTGGAGGATGGCGTACTCACCACCTGGTTCAAGAGGCCGCAGAAGCGGTTCGGGACCAGCTACCGCGTCATCAACATGATCGTCGGCTTGCAGATATTCACCATTGTCGCCAGCCGCGGCAATGTCTATCTGCTGGCCTCGCTCTACGCCTTCGGCGTGATCTGGAGCTTCTCCTTCATGTCGCTGGCGGTGGTGGTGCTGCGCTACACCAGCCCGGAGAACCGGCAGTGGAAGGTGCCGGGCAACATCCGTATCAAGGGCGTGGAGGTCCCCGTCGGGCTGATCCTGATCTCGCTGCTGTTGTTCTCCACCGCCATCGTGAATCTCTTCACCAAGCAGCTGGCGACGATCGCGGGCGTGTCGTTCAGCCTGGTGTTCTTCGTCATCCTGACCGTTTCCGAGCGTCGCACCGCATACCAGCACACCTCGGGCGAATCAGGACTGGAGCAGTTCAACATCGCCACCGATCGGGAGCTGAGCGCGCAGGCCATGGAGGTCCGCCCGGGCAACATTCTGGTCGCCGTCCGCGATCCCCGCAACTTGTATTACTTGCGGCAAGTGCTGGCCAAGACGGACACTACCAAGACCGACGTGGTAGTGATGACCTCGCGCGTTTATCACCGTGAGCACTCCTTCAGCGGCAGCGAGGTGGTGGACACTTCGGAGGTGTTCAAGAAGTATGAGCAGGAACTGTTCACCTCGGTGGTGACTGCCGCCGAAAAAGAAGGCAAGCACGTCTCACTGGTGGTGGTGCCCACCAACGATGTCTTCGAAAGCATCGTGGCTACGGCGCAGCGCCTGCACTCGTCGGTCATTGTCTGCGGCTTGTCGAACAAGCTCACCGCCGATGAGCAGGGCAAACTCACGGGTGATGCCTGGGAGCGGCTACCGGAACCGCGTCCGCGGCTGCGCCTGGTGGTGGTTGAGCCCAACGGTACCAAGCACGAATACCTTCTGGGACCGCATCTCCCGCGCATGCGCCAGGCGGATGTAGACCTGCTGCACGGTCTGTGGAAAGAGGTCACCAGCGACCCGCGTTATCGCGAGCTGCACCATTACCACGTGCTCAATGTAGCGCTTCAGGAGATGGCCGAGCGCATGCACAATGGCGCCTACCGCGATCAGGTGATGAAGGAAATCTTCGAGGAGATGCGTCGCAGCAGCGGGGAACCCGTCGCCGACGACGAGGTTCCGCCTCCACCGGTGACGTAACAGGGGAAGGCGTCGTCCCGGGATCGAAAAATCGGGGCTAAAAGCCCATTTCAAAATCTACCCGTTGTGAGACGGTCAAGGTGACATGATTACTTGTGACATGGCGATATTTCAACACCCATCCGACGCGGAGTCGAAGAAGCCCAGCTAAGCGTCGTGTCGTCAGCAAGATTCTAGTTTGGAGAACGCTTCCAGAGCACTGGCTTCGTCGGGCTTCACCTCGATCAAGGTGTCCACCCTGGTGATGTGCAGGAGTTTCTGCACCACCCTGCCGGGATCCACAATCTTCAGATCTCCGCCTTGCTTCCGGAGGGTTGTGGCTGAGCCGACTAAATCACCGATTCCCGAGCTGTCGATGTAGGCAACTTCGCGAAGATTTAGCACGATGTTCTTCTGGCCGCGCTTGGCGAAATCGCGAATCACCTCTTGCAGCGGCAGACCCGCTCCCGCGCCAAAAGCCAACGCCACACCAATATCGATTCGTCCACTTATGTCCATGATGGTGACGTTTCCAACTTGCCGCGCCTCGTAGTTCATGCCCATGAAGTTTACTCGGAATCCCTTTTTGACTAAATAACGGCAGCGATTGTACACCCGTTTCGTCTACACGCGACGAAATAATGTCCTATAAACACTGGAATTATGCGCCTGCTTGAACGAACCACCAACATTACTGTTGTGAACAGGCCATTACACAAGTAATCGGCCCTCGGCCTCAAGAATGAACGTGGCGGTGAGAAGCTGCATGGGGCGAGCGCGGGACGAAAACCACTGGTTATAAGACCGAAGTCCGCCTCCCCGTCTGAAAGGGGAGAGCCGCCAAAAGGCGTTCGTCTGAGTATCTCCTTTGCAAAATCCGCGCCCAAGTGGTTTGTCTAGCCTCAGCTCTTGCTAACATCAAAGGGTGAGCACTGCTTCCCAGGTTCGCGTTCGCTTCGCACCTTCTCCAACAGGACAACTACATGTCGGCAACGCCCGCACGGCACTCTTCAACTGGCTATTCGCGCGTCAAGCCGGTGGCGTCATGGTGCTGCGTATTGAAGATACCGATGTCGCGCGCAGTGAGGCGCGCTTCGAGGACCAGCTTCTCGCCGATCTCAAGTGGCTGGGTATCGATTGGGACGAGGGCCCTGACGTAGGCGGCCCGCACGCGCCCTACCGCCAGAGTGATCGCCTGGCGCGGTATCGCGAGCACGCCGAGCGGCTGGTGAAGGAAGGCAAAGCCTATCTGTGCTTCTGCTCGCAGGAGGAATTGGAGCGCGACCGCGAGCATGCTCTGAAACATCAGCAGCCGCCGATTTACTCAGGAAAGTGCCGCGCGCTCGATCCCGAGGAGAGCCAGCGCCGCTGCGCCAACGGCGAAGCGGCGGCGATTCGACTGCGCATTCCCGAGCACCCCATTCGCTTTCACGACATCGTGCACGGCCCAGTCGAGTTTTCCAGCGAGGTGGTCAGCGATCCCATCATCCTGCGCTCCACCGGCATTCCGGTTTACAACTATGTCGTGGTCGTGGACGACGCGTTGATGGACATCACCCACGTAATTCGTGGCGACGATCACCTCTCCAACACACCCAAGCAAGTGGCCCTCTATGAGGCGCTGGGATGGCCGGTGCCGGAATTCGCGCACCTCTCCACCATTCTGGGCAGCGATCGCGAGCGCCTGTCGAAGCGCCACGGGGCAACGTCGATCGCCAATTTTCGCGAGATGGGTGTGCTGCCCGAGGCACTGGTGAACTACCTCGCACTGCTGGGTTGGGCGCCGACCGGAGGTACGCGCGAGATTTTTTCATCGGAGGAATTGATCAAGGAATTTTCCCTGCAACGCGTGACTCCGTCGCCCGCGGTCTTCGACATGGAGAAGCTGTATTGGCTCAATCGGCATTACATCAAGCAAAGTCCGCCGGAGCGCATCGAAAAGCTCGCCGAGCCGTTCTTTGTCCACGCCGGACTGCTTCCCAAGAATCCCGATGACCGCACCCATGCCTGGTTCGGCAAGGTGATCGCGTTGCTCGGGCCGTCAGTGGACAAGCTTGACCAACTCCCGGAGCGGGCCGGATTGATCTTCCACTACGATGCAGTGGCCGCCGTAAATTTCTCGGACAACGCTGAGGTTCTCGCCGCACCAAAGACTTCCGATTTCCTTGCGACATTTGCGCAGCAGGTGGAAGGCGATCCTTCGCCGGTGACCCCTGAGCGCTTCAAAGCCATCATGAACGAGGTGAAAGCGGAGACGGGAGCGAAGGGCAAGGAACTGTTTCATCCCGTTCGCGTCGCGTTAACTGGTTCGCATTCCGGCCCGGAGTTCGACAAACTCATTCCCATTCTCGAGGAAGGCTCGCAACTCGATCTTCCGCATCACGTGATGAACGTGCGCGAGCGTCTGGCGGCGTTTCGTGCAGCCCGTGGAAAATAACGGATAACCGCGAATTGCGCAGATGCGCGCGGGTGACGGGGTTGGGCGTACCTTTAGGTGCGGCGTTAGAAGTTTTTTATTTTTTGTCATCACGAGCCGATTTCAGCCGGCGAGGGACCTGCTTTTTCAAGCTCCGTAGCAATATTCGAATGATTTCGTAGGCTGTCTCGTCAGGCGTGAGAAAATAGAAGTGAGAAAGCTATGACTGGAATTCAGTTTGTTACTGATGAGAAGGGTCGCCGGGTCGCTGTCCAAATCGATCTGAAGAAACACGGAGCGATTTGGGAAGACTTCTGGGATGGCTTGGTTTCCGAGTCGCGGCGCAAAGAGAAGGGCACTCCTTATGAAGAGTACCGGGCGAACCGACTGAAGCGCCCTCGCTCCCGTGGCTAGATACTCGCTCGACCTCAAGTCTTCAGCCCAGAAGGAACTCGACGCATTAGATGATGCGCTGTTTATCCGTATTGACCGCAAGATCAGGGCGTTGGCAGAGAACCCCCGACCCCCGGGATGCAAGAAGCTCAAGGGATATCGCGACCAGTGGCGGATCCGGGTGGGCGATTGGCGCGTCGTCTACATCATTTAGGACGTCGAGACACGTGTAATCATCACTCGCGTCGCTCACCGCAGAGAAGTTTACGAGCCTTAAGCGAGTCGACGCAGCGCGGAATCTTTCCGTTGGCGCAAGCCCAAGTCACCTCGCAACCTGGCCTACGAACTCCCTTTCCCCTCCCCACTCAACGTGCGACAATATAACTTCCTTCCTCGCCATGAACCCAGTAGATAGCGCTACCAGTCTCGCCAAAGAACCCGCCATCACTCCAGAGGTGCTTCGCGACCACGGAATCTCGGCGGAAGAGTACGACCGCATCCTGAAGTCGCTGGGCCGTGAGCCTACCTTCACCGAGCTGGGCATCTTCAGCGTGATGTGGAGCGAACACTGCTCCTACAAGTCGTCGCGCGTCCACCTGAAGCGCCTGCCCACACATAGCCGTCGCGTGGTTCAAGGTCCCGGGGAGAACGCCGGCATCATCGACATCGGTGACGGCTGGGCTTGCGCTTTCAAGATCGAGTCGCACAATCATCCTTCGTTTATCGAGCCGTTTCAAGGCGCTGCCACCGGCGTTGGCGGCATCTTGCGCGACATCTTCACCATGGGCGCGCGCCCCTTCGCCATCATGGATTCGCTCCGCTTCGGACCGATCACTCAACCCACCCTATCGCCAAATGAGGGTGATAAGGGTGGGGCACCCCCGATTGACCAGGCCACCCTGCACAAGAATCACTCCGTGCTGGAAGGCGTGGTGAGCGGCATTGCATCCTACGGAAACTGTTTCGGTGTGCCGAACGTCGGCGGCGAGGTGAAGTTCGAGAGCTGCTACTCGGGAAATCCGCTGGTCAACGCGTTCGCGTTGGGACTGGTGCGCCGCGACCAGATCTTCTACGCCAAGGCCGCCGGTGAAGGAAATCCGGTGATCTACGTCGGCTCCAAGACGGGCCGGGACGGCATCCACGGCGCCACCATGGCGAGCGAGGAGTTCAGTGAAGAGTCGGAGGCCAAGCGTCCCAACGTGCAGGTTGGCGATCCCTTTCTGGAGAAGTTGTTGCTCGAAGCCTGCCTGGAGGCCATGCAGACTGGTGCGGTCGTCGGCATTCAGGACATGGGGGCGGCGGGGCTAACCTGCTCGACCTGCGAGATGGGCGGACGCGGCGGTGTTGGCCTCGAGATTGAGCTCGACCTGGTGCCCCAGCGCGAAACCGGAATGACGCCATACGAAATCATGCTGAGCGAATCGCAGGAACGCATGTTGCTGGTGGCCGAAAAAGGCCGTGAGGACGAAGTCTTCCGCGTCTTCCAGAAGTGGGGACTCGATGCTATCACCATCGGTCGCGTGATCAGCCAACCTGCGATGCGAGTGTTGCAGCACGGCAAGGTTGTGGCTGAGATTCCCAACGCGGCATTGACCGACGAGGCGCCGCTCCATCATCGGCCGCTGGAACGCTGGGAGCCTCCCGTTTCGCGCGACGTTCCGGGGAAGGTTGAGTTGGGGAACAAGACGGAATTTACGGACGACCTGAAGCAGTTGCTCGCCAGCCCGAACATCTGCTCCAAACGCTGGGTCTTCCAGCAATACGACTCGATGGTGCAGACGAATACGGTCGAGGGTCCGGGCGGTGAAGGCGGCGTGATTCGCATCAAGGGTACGCAGCGCGGCCTGGCGATGGCGCTCGACGGCAACAGCCGCTGGTGTTATCTCGACCCTAAGCTGGGAGCCATGCACGCAGTGGCGGAGTCGGCCCGCAATGTCGCATGCACCGGCGCGACCCCAGTCGCGGCCACCAACTGCCTGAACTTCGGCAATCCCGAAAAGCCGCACATCATGTGGCAGTTCTCGCAAACCATTGACGGCATCTCCAAGGCCTGCGAAGAGTTGGAAGCTCCGATCACCGGCGGCAATGTCAGTTTCTACAACGAAACGCTCGGCGAAGGCATCTTCCCAACGCCCGTGATCGGTGTCGTCGGGATTTTGGAGGATGTACACAAAGCTATCAGTCCGCATTTCCGCGAGGTGGGACGCGCCCTGCTCGTCCTCCGCGGGTCGGAGCCGGGCGACGCGTCGGACGTCGAGGCGGAATTCGGTTCCTCAGAGTACGCAAAAGAGCTGTGGGGCGAGACTTGGGGCTTTCCACCGTCGCTGGAGTTGGAGAAAGAAGCAGCGCTGCAGAAGGCCATCGTGGAGATGATCAGCGCGGGTCTGCTGGACTCTGCCAAAGACTGCTCGGAAGGCGGTCTGGCTGTTGCTCTGGCAGAGTGCGGATTCGCGGACGGAATCGGCGCCCGGGTTGACCTTAACTCCAACGGGTTAGTGCCGGAATTCGTGCTTTTCGGCGAGGATGCCAGCCGCGTGCTCATTTCCTGCGACCCGCAAAACGCAAAGCGAATCCAACAACTAGCGGTACAATATGGCCTCTCAGCCGAACCGATAGGGAACACGGGTCCTGACCAATTGGAAATCCAGGTTGACGGAAAAGCGGCCGTCAAAGCAAGCGTCTCCGAATTACGGGAAGCATGGGCCAATGCCTTGGAACGCGCCCTGCATGTGGACACCGAGGAGCGGTTGGTTCCTTCCACGTTGCAGAAGAGCTAGCTGGCTTCCAGAGACTAGGGGTCGGGTAGTGCGGCGCTTCAGCGCCGCGTCACCGAGCTGATTAGAAGATGGCCTTTAGAGACTGTGTCGCAACCTTGTATGGGTTTGCGGCAGTGGAATGAAACTGGCAAGAGTCAGCCCCGAATGGGGCGCAAGAGCTTAGCCCAGCGCTTCAGCGCTGGGTAAAGTGGAAAATGAGACCGAGTCCCGTAGGGACGACAGAGATTGCGACGCAGTCTCTTTAGGCCCTGAGGGACATTTCACGATGTCGCCGAAATCCGTGTTTCGCGAGGGTTGAAACGAAGTACCCCCGGCGCGGATAAAGCCGGCTTTCATAGATTGGCGCTGAACGCGGGCCTGAAGGCCCGCACTACCCGAGCGGGTGCAGCTTCTGAAGCCGTGCCCCTCCAAATCAGGTGAGCGATGCTGATTCCTTCCGATAAGCTACGAGAAGAATGTGGCGTGGTGGCCATCTACGGCCATCCCGAAGCTTCCAAGCTCGCCTATCTCAGCCTGTACGCGCTGCAACATCGTGGTCAGGAATCAGCCGGTATCGCGGCCTCCAACGGGGAGCAGCTTCAACTTCACAAGGCCATGGGGTTGGTGTCGGACATTTTTACCGCTGATGCACTGGCCCGCATTCCCGGCTCGCTAGCCATTGGCCACACGCGCTATTCGACGGCAGGCGATTCCGCGTTGCTCAATGCCCAGCCCATCATGGTGGAGTGCAACAAAGGTAAGATTGCGCTGGCGCATAACGGTAATCTCACGAATGCGCTGGAAGTACACGCCCAACTTGAACAGCAGGGCTCCATCTTTCAAACTACCAGCGATACGGAAGTCGTAGTCCACCTCATCGCACGCTCGCGCGAGCAGACCTTGCCGGACGCGGTTGCCGATTCGCTACGCCGTATCGAAGGCGCATTTTCGCTGGTCATGCTGACCCCCGACCGGGTCTTCGCCGCTCGCGATCCGCGCGGGTTTCGTCCGCTGGTGATGGGACGAATCTCGGGAGAGGCGGCGCACCGCGCCGACACCATTGTCTTCGCCTCCGAGACCTGCGCCTTCGATCTCATTGGCGCCACCTACGAGCGCGAAGTCAAGCCTGGCGAATTGGTCATCGTTGGGCCGGAAGGCGTTCATTCGCGCTTCTATTCGACCGCCCAGCCGCAATCGAACTGCATCTTTGAGCACGTGTATTTCTCCCGTCCCGACAGCATTGTATTCGGCAAGGCCGTGCAGCAGACGCGCGACGCCATGGGCCGCCAACTCGCTCTGGAATCGCCGGTGGACGCCGACATCGTGGTTCCCATACCCGACTCCGGCGTAACTGCCGCGCTCGGTTACTCCTACCAAAGCGGCATCCCCATCCAGTTTGGTTTGATCCGCAACCATTATGTCGGGCGGACCTTCATCGAGCCCGAGCAACGGGTCCGCGACTTTGGGGTGAAGCTCAAGCTGAATCCGGTGCGGAATGTACTTGAAGGCAAACGCGTCGTGCTGATCGACGATTCCATCGTACGCGGCACTACCAGCCGCAAGATCGTTCGCATGGTCCGCGAGTCCGGCGCAAAAGAAGTACACATGCGCATCTCCTGCCCGCCGACCATCTCGCCCTGTTACTACGGAGTGGACACGCCTTCGAAAAATCAGCTCATTGCGGCCAACAAGTCGGTGGACGAAATTCGCGAATACATCGGCGCCGATTCGCTGGCCTATCTTTCGCTGGAGGGCCTGCGCAAGGCGGCCGGTGACGGCGACGAGCATGTCTTCTGCACCGCCTGCTATACCGGCAAGTATCCGACCAACATCGTGGAAGTGGAAGACATCACCCCCGCACTGGCTGCGGGCGACTGAGCACTTCGGAGATCGATGGCGATGAGAGTTCTGCCAGCCTTGCGACAATTCATGCGTCGTCTGTTGCGCCGCGGTCCGGCTGAACCACAGGATCCATATGCCCGTGTGCGCGTGCCTCTTCGTCGCGGACCTGGTGGGCGCAACTCCGCCGTCGCTCTCGAAGAACCTCACGAGACGAAATTAATGCATGCGTTCGGCCGCTGACGGACTCGCAACTAGCAGCGCGTGACTCACAAGAACGTTTTGTATCAGGGCACGGCTTACAGGCTGCTGAAAAAGTCGTCTTCCGACGGGTTTGTATCAGGGCACGACTCTTAGTCGTGCCGATAAGTCGTTTATTCTTGATCGGCCGAGGGGAATTCAGTCCGCGAGGCGTAGGCATTTTGGACTTTTTCCGCAGCCTGTTCAGCCGTGCCGCACGCCGTTGACAATCGTTTGGGCTTTAGAGACTGTGTCGCAACCTCGTATGGGTTTGCGGCAGTGGAATGAAACGGGCAAGAGTCAGCCCCGAATGGGGCGGCAGAGCTTAGATGGAATGAGACGGCTGGTCTCGCGGAACAGTTAAGCTGTCCGCACGCACTCGAGGGGGCAAAGGAGACCAGCCAATGAAGAAGCATAGCAAAGCCACAAGCAGGACGGAAAAGCCAGCCCTGACCGTAGGCCTGGACATCGGCGACAAGTTCAGCCGTTATTGCATGTTGAACGGCGACGGAGAAGTAATCCAGGAAAGCCGGGTGAAGACCGAAGCCCGCGCCTTGCGACGGCATTTCGAGGGCCAGGCGCGAATGCGGATCGCCATGGAGTGCGGCACCCATTCGCCCTGGATCAGCCGTTTGCTGCAAGAGCTGGGGCATGAGGCGCTGGTGGCGAACGCCCGCAAGATCGAGGCGATTACCGGCAGCGAGTCGAAGAATGATCGCAATGATGCCGCGCAGCTAGCCCGCCTGGCCCATTTCGACTCGCGCCTGCTGTTTGCGGTACACCATCGCAGCGCCGAGCGGCAGCGAGATCTAATGTTGATCCAGGCGCGTGCCACGTTGGTACGGCCCGGACGATGATCATCAACACCGCGCGTGGTCTGGTCAAAAGCAGTGGGCAGCGGCTGCCGAACTGCAGCAGCGCCAGCTTCGCCGACAAGGGGAAACCCATGCTGCCGGCGGAGCTGGCCGAACTGCTCGGTCCCCTGCTGGAGCAAGCCGCCGCTTTAAGCGCGCAGATTGCCCGCCTGGATCAACAGGGGGAAGGGTTGGTGAAGCAGCATCCCGAGATTCGCACGCTGCGCAGCGTGCCCGGCGTGGGGCCGTTGGTGGCGGCCACCTAGGTGCTCAGTTTGGATGGGCCGCACGCCGTCGCCCATAGCCGCTCGGCGGGAGCCTTCTTGGGATTGCGTCCACGGCAGCATCAGTCGGGCGCTTACGATCCGCAATGCCGGATCAGCAAGACCGGCAACCGCTACCTGCGTTCTCGGTTGATTCCGTCAGCGCATTACATTCGGGGCCGTTTCGGACCGGATTCGGGGCTGCGGCGCTGGGGACTGAAACTGGCGGCTACCGGAGGCAAGCGCAGCAAGAAGCGTGCCCTGGTGGCCGTGGCCCGCAAACTGGCAGTGCTGCTGCACCATCTGTGGCGCACCGGCCAGCGCTATGAAGCGTTTCCCCAGGCGGCTCCCGGGACGGCGGTAACTCCGGTATAAGTTTCCTCTAGAGGTGGTTGGAAGTTTGCAACCGGAGAAAAGCATTGCTCAACTGACTTTGCCAACCTCGCGTCGCGGCGACTGCGCCGCTGGGCTTGGCCAGTAAAGGCCGCAGCTTAGATAGCAGCGCCGCTTCATCAGTATCGGACACCAACAGGCACCAAGTCCTAAGACTCATTGAGAGTGCGAATAGAAGCCCGAGATGAAGGCAAAGGCAAAAGACAAAGGCAAAGGCAAAGGCAAAGGCAAAGGCAAAAACTCCTAATAAGAGAAAGGCAAAACCAACACCAAAAACAAAGTTTCTGTTGACACAACCAGCCGTCTCATAGAAGCCCAGCGCTTACCGGGGTCCCCGAGCCACGCCGCCTTTGCGTGGATTGGGGTGGTTGAGCGCTGGGTAAAGTGAAAAATGAGACCGAGTCCCGTAGGGACGACAGAGGTTGCGACACAGTCTCTTTAGCCCGGGTTTTCGGCACCAGCGCTAAAGAGCGTTATCCAAGCCGAGCTTTGTCCAGGGCGCTAAAACGCTTCTTCCACCGCGAGGCACATTCTATCGCAAATGTCGGGCGAGCCCGCCTGGGGTACAATGCTTGCCGTCCGGCCTCCAACAGCAATTGCAGACCAAGGCTTCCCGCCCGGATTGGCCTCGCTGTCTAACTACAGCTTTGCGCGTTCGATAACTTTGGAGGAGCACCATGGCAATCTACGGAGTTGCCTTTGAGCCTTATGTTGGACCCTCGGTTGGCGATGGTCCAGTCCTTTACAACACTTACACACTCGATCAGGTTACGCAGCTCCTGAAGCCCGTGGCTGAGAAGTTTTCCCTGGTCACCACCTACGGCCAGGGTACCTTCGTCTGGCAGGGTGTGCCGAACATCACGGATTCCAACCGCTTCAATATTCAGGCGGCCAATACTGCCGGCCTAAAAGTAAGTGCGGGTTGTTACCAGATCGGAGCCGACCCCAACACCGATTCCATTAATGTCGAATGGTCGAAGACGGAGATCGATTACGCCATCCAGCAGGCCAAGATCTACAACAACGTTGTGGACCTGGTCATCGGCAACGTGCGTGTTCCGCGACCCGCGAATGCCAATCCCACCACGATTCCCAGCAGCGCGCCAACTATCACATCGCTGGCGTAGTGATATCCGTCGTAAACCGCTCCCACACACATCAACAAAATAGGGAACAACAGCCACGGTGCAAGGCGCGGGAGAAATCGATAAGCGAACACCAGGACGACAAAGGCCAGCATGATGTGCGCACTGGGAAACGCATTCCCATGCACCCCAGCGTGGTTTTGTATCAGCCCGACCGCGCTCTGGAACAGGCCTCTCGGCGCGCCGCCGAATTGTTGCACTCCGACGCTGTTCGCCGGACTGCGAGTGGGGAAGAGCACATAGGTCGTGTAACAAATGACGTATCCCACGCTAAGCGCGTCGGTCAGGCGGCGGAATGCGTTCGCAAACGACTGCCGTTCACGCCAGGCCCAGAAGATACCTCCCACAACCGGATACAATGGATAAAACACGAAGTAGCCGAATTCCAGGAACTGGATCAGCCACGCCGCAGCGTGACGATGCATCCACAACGACGGGGGCAGTGCGAAAAGCAGCGATTCAAACGCAATGACATGAACGTTCTGCCAGTCGCTCCGAAGCGAGAGCGAGAGATACGACACCTCTTCAAACACGGTTACGAAAAAGACTGCTGGAAGCCAATCGTGGGCGAACTCCCAGGCAATGCCGTCCCGCCGCTTGCGAGCGACCAGCAGGACCACAACGATCACGCAGAGATTCCAACCCACGTAGTACGGCCAGTGCTGCACCCCCTGGTAGCGCAAACCGACTAGCACGGTTAACGCGACATGCACCGCGATGTAAATGCGATCGGTGAGGTTCAACGCTGTGGCCTTACCATCAAGCGAGCGCGATGACGTCGATCTCCACCAGTACATCCTTAGGCAGGCGCGCCACTTCGACAGTGGAACGCGCGGGCGGCGCCTCCGTGAAGTAGCGTCCATAAACTTCGTTCATGGCGGCAAATTCCGACATATTCTTGAGGAAGACGGTGGTCTTCACGACTTGCTGCAGCGAGCTGCCCACGGCTTTCAGGATGCCCGCCAGGTTTTGCAACACGCGTTCCGTCTGCACCGCGACGTCACCGGCGATGAGCTGCTGCGTCGCCGGATCCAGCGGGATCTGTCCCGAGAGAAAAATGAACCCGTTGGCCTTGATGCCTTGCGAGTATGGCCCGATCGCTTGGGGTCCGTCATTGGTCGCGATCACTGCGCGCATGCGTCCTCCGATCTGCGATTGCATAAGTGCGCATTGATTTTCGCACAATGGATTAATTTATTTGTTTCGGCAACTCATTCCTGTCATTCCAAGCGGAGCTCTTCTTCTTGCTTTGCTGTCATCTCGAGCGGAGTTGACGGACCTGCTGTTTTGCCAGAGGGGGCGGGGATTTTCGTCGCTAGATGCGAAGTGCCCACCCAACAGTGATCCGAGACTAGTGGTTAGTGGCTGGTTGAGTGAGGCCTCGAGATTGTGCCCTTACTAATCCTTGACCCCTAGTCACCAGCCCTTGATTTTTTGTCATCACGAGCGCATCCGGGATTCCCGGCGAGGGCCGGTCTTGCACTCGCTGGGGTGGAGGAGCGAGGGATCTGCTTTACTGACTACCGAATACTGACAACTGACAACCGACAACTGGCGACTGACAACTGGCCACTGACAACTGGCCACTGACAACTACTTTCATGGGAAGGTCAGGTGTTAGGGTGGGGGCCCGCCAGCCGCCGGCCAACCTCCCTTAGTTGCTGCAAGTCTGGCTTATCACCTTCAGGCTAGATGCCTGAAAGTCGCCGTGCTTCCTCTCGCCGGTTTCCTTCTTTTCGTAAGGTTGGCTTTTTTCCTCTTGCGCTGCCGTTCGATTGGGGTTAAAGACGCCAGTCACGGCAACAGTCTGGCCGACGTGATCGGCAAAGGCAACGTTGCCGTTCTGATATAGCTCCCAATGCTGATTGTTAGCGGCGATGAGAAAAAATCCCGCAGGTTCCAGACCTTTCTGAAGACAGCCGGTTACGGTCTGCTCGGCGGGCATTTGTGCAGCGCAATATGTCGACGCCGCAGTTAAACCGACAACTATGATGAGAACCATCCATAAGGAGAGTGTCGCGAATTTTCGAGGCATGATTTCTGTCCTCCTCAGTCGGAATCAGCATAATTTTCTCTCCCCGGTAGTGTCTGTGATTCGCAACACCGCTGGTCGTGACCCTTATCCCGGAGCACCTTATCCCCGTCCTTAGTAGGACAGAACACAAGAATCATGATCACGTTATTTCGTGCTGGCGGGATCATTGTTCAGTTGAGGTGCCGTCCCTGAATGGACTCGGGGCATTTGCAAGGCATACCCGGCGCGGGGCCCACTCTGAGCGCAGTCCAAGGGTGCTCGGCTAGGATCGTGATGCCCTGCGGGCTGGGGGTTGATGGTTTCTCACGCTTCTTAAATTCGGAGATTTTCATTGGTAGATGCGAAATGCCCACCCAACAGTGATCAGAGACTAGAACCTATCAACCTATCTCATAAATCCTCCAGTTTGCTCGCCCTCAACATAACTTCCGGTTTGCCCGTGAGAACGAAGCCGCTGGCGCGGCGGACGCTGCCGCGTGGGTGATGCCGGCAGTCCTGATTTTCGGCTCAGATAATTTATGGGTCACAAGGAGGTTTCCCCGTGACCCATCTACGCAAAATGATGCTGGAAGAACTCCAGCGTCGTCATTACTCGGAGGCTACCACACAGCGTTACATTCGCTTCATCGAGCGGTTCGCCCAGCACTTCCACCGCTCGCCCGATCGCCTGGGACCGCAGCACATCCGCGAGTACCAAGCCCAGCTCTTCACCGCGCACAAACTGACTGCCGGTTCGGTGACCAATCACCTCTGTGCTCTGCGCTTCCTCTACATCCAGACGCTCAAGAGACCCTGGAGCATTGCCGACACTCCCTATCCCAAGAAGCGCTATCGCCTGCCCACCATTCTCAGTCAGGAAGAAGTAGCACAGCTCATCGATGCTGCGCCGACTCCCTTCTATCGCACCATTTTGATGACCCTCTACGGCACCGGCGCGCGCCGTACTGAGCTCACGCGCCTGAAGGTCAGCGACATCGATAGCCGACGCATGGTCGTGCACATTCAGGATGGCAAAGGCGGGCAGGACCGAGACGTGATGCTCAGCCCTGTCCTGCTCGAGGAACTGCGCGCTCATTGGCGATGTCTGCGCAAAAAGTCTGTCTGGTTATTTCCCGGCAACCGCTGGCACAGCGGTGATCACCCCATGGATGACAAGACGCCCTACCACGCTTGCGTCGAGGCCGCCCGCGGCGCCGGGATTAAGAAACGGATCTATCCCCACATGCTCCGCCATTGCTTCGCCACGCACTTGCTCGAAGCCGGCGCTGACCTGCACACCATCCAGATCCTGTTAGGCCATCACGATCTGAAAGAAACCGCTCGCTATCTCCACCTCTCGCAACGGCACCTGCATGCCACGCCCAGTCCGCTGGACGCGCTGGTGCTGAAGAAAGGCAGGTCGTCCGAGGAGGAGTAGATGAGTCGGCCACAGTTAGAGGTGGCCGATATCATTCGCAGCGCAGGCACAGACTTCATTGAGCGCAACCGTCACTGGCTCCGCTGGACTCATCTTAAGGTCCTGCTGGCCATCGCGCGCTGTCGCACCGCCGCTCTCGGCGGCCATATCGATGAGTGCACCGGCTGCGGACATCGTGCCACCATCTCCTATAACAGTTGCCGCAACCGGCACTCCCGAAGTGTCAGACCGGCGCGCGTGAACGCTGGATCGCGGCGCGTCGTCGTGAACTGCTGCCCACGCCCTACGTCCACGTCGTCTTCACCCTGCCGCCGCAACTGGCTGCGTTGGCTCTCCAGAATAGGAAACTCATCTATGGCTTGCTGCTTCGGGCCAGCGCCGAAACTCTACTGGAAGTGGCTCATAACCCCGCCCATCTCGGAGCCGAGATCGGCTTCTTCAGCGTGCTGCATACCTGGAACCAGAAACTCCAACTTCATCCCCATGTTCACTGTGTCGTTCCCGCCGGCGGACTCTCCCGCGATCACGCCCGCTGGATTCGATCCCACCCACGCTTCTTCCTTCCCATTGCTGTACTGCGGCGCGTGTTTCGCGGCAAGTTCGTCGCCGGCTTGAAGTCTGCCTTCCAGCGTGGTCAACTGCACTTGGCCGGAGAACTCGCACCCCTCACGCATGCCAAGTTCTTCGCTGCCTGGCTGCGTCCGCTCTTCCGCAAAGATTGGATCGTCTACTCCAAACCACCCTTCGGCGGACCCGAGTACGTGCTGCAGTATCTCGGCCGCTATACCCATCGCGTCGCCATCTCCAACCACAGACTGGTTTCATTCGACAACGGCCAGGTCACCTTCCGTTGGCGCGACTCCGCTCACAACAATCAGCAGAAGCTGATGTCGTTATCGTCGGATGAGTTTCTGCGGCGCTTCCTACTTCACCTGCTCCCCAAAGGCTTCGTCCGCATCCGCCACTTCGGCTTCCTCGCCAACCGAAGGCGCGCCGCCCTGCTGCCACGGTGCTTCGCCGCTCTCCACGCCCCTCCACCGAAAAACGAATCGGAAACCTCGACCGCTCTTACAGCGCACCCGCTCTGGCGCTGTCCCAAGTGCGGCGGACCGATGGCCGTCGTCGAACGATTCACGGCGGCACAACTTCAACTCCGTTCTCCACCGCTCCTGGCCACGGCTGCATGAAATCACTCACCCACACACCGCACTGTCGGCGCGCTTTAGAGCGTCCCGCCCACGTGTGTCTCCGTTACCTTCAGACATCTTTTCCTTTACCCACCCAGGCTCACTTCGGCCATCGACTCCTCTTTGCACAGCTGCGCCGGCTCCTCCTCCACCGGCCTTGACGGCCCGCGCCACCCTCTACACCCCTCGCTCACTTCATTCAATTTGCATAAGTCCCGCGTCCACCGCGCCAGCGGCTTCCTTCTGACGGCTTTTTCGAACGCGACGCCCCACGCCTTCTTTCAAACTTGAGCACTCATCCCGGCGTCGCGTCCGAAAAAGCACTAGCGTTACACAGGAACAACGACCTTGTAGCACTCGCGCAATGCATTCATCGCTATGGGTCAAGGACGTTCATACTTTTCTGCATTTTCAGACAAGCCCTCCGCCGATGGGAACGGCGTCCACAGTAGGCGTGGCGAGTGTTTGCGATGCCTCAGGTCGCTGCGGCAAGGGCAACCCTAGCCAACACCACGACGGCGGACCATCCGAACACCACGCCGAACGCGGTCCCGCGTTTGACCTTGCTGATGCATGTGATGCCGATGGCGGTCAGGACTAACGTCCATATGGTGATGACATCCAACGGCGTCAGCAGAGCGCGGAGCGCTGGGGAACCGCCTGGGCCAATGAAATATCCGGGATTGACAGCCACGGGATTCTCGATGTTAAATGCGTCGCCGCCGACTCCCGCCAGAAGCGACAGTATCGCCAGCAGAAACCCCAGCAGCTCCGGCAGTCTGCAATAGACAACCACAGCAAACAGAGTCTTGTATTTGACGTCGGCACTCATACCAAACTTGAGGGTCGCAAACAAAACACCGGCGAAGACTGCGCACAAGACGAGCGTGATAAGTGGAACAGAGTAGGAAACTATTCTGGTAATCGTGACCCGCTGCGCCATGACTTTGTCACGCTGATCGGCTGGCAGGCGGTCAATGCGATCGGCCTGCTTGGGTTGCAACCGGATCAGATTCTCCACCACCTTGGGAAAGCTGACCTTCCGATCGACGACATAAAAAAACAGCAGAGAAACTACCGCGACGATGAGAAACGGCGCCCACCAACTGGCGTTCCTCCGGAGATCGGCGAAAACCCTGCTGGGCGCGAAAAAAATGTAGCCGAGGCGCTGCCCTTCCGACAGCGGCACCGGTTCCTGCGGGAGCTGCGTTGATACGGACGGGTTGGTGGCCATGTGTTCTCCCCTGAACCGGAAGAAGATTTGTCAGCACTCTATTCCGAGGATGTGGTCAACGCTTGCAGCTTTAGCCAGAGCAACACACCCAATACTCCAACGACGGGTGAAGTGATCAAGCCCGGGAAATATCCCTGAGCTACGACCGCGAGCATGGGGTGTGCGATTCCATTCACGATCGCTCCAATCGCGAAGAACCACACAGGGAATAGAGCGAGCCGGTACCCTCGTCGCAGGCCAATCGCCGAGAGGATCCAAACGCTCAGCCATATCAGATTGAAAACTACGAAGAAGTTCTGAGACCATGCGGGGAGGCCAAGCAGTGTGGGGAACCGATCCTGAAATCGCGTAACAAACTCCTCCATGAAATGCATACACTGCGCAGCCAGCCCGATCAAGAAGAGGCGTACCGTCCGCTCACGACCGACCAGATCGCCGTCTACCGGCCTGCGCAGAATCGTCAGCAGAACCGCCACTACAGCTCCTGCCGAAAGCCCGGCCGTTCCCGTGAGCATGCTCCGTAGATTTTCGTTCATGGCCGCCCAATGATACTTAGCAGATCTCCCCGATCAATCGCTCCCTTGTGATTGGCCTCGCTAATCCTACCTTTTACAAAACCGCCGACCATGTAGCGACGTTATCTAGATATACGTCACTAACGGCTGCGAAGTTACATTCACGATTAATGCGCTTCTCAACTGCATCCGCCAAGAGCGCCGCTGATAGCATTAGTGCCTAACTTTCAGGTACCGAATGCGATGCTTGTCTGAATCGTCGGCTAACCTTACCTTTCCGGATTATGGAAGGTTTGCCCGTGATATAGACATAATTGCAACTGGGTTGTGAGCTAACCCCGAAACGATGACCGCCCCTAATGAAATTGTTGCCCGGCGTCTGCTTAAGCAGGCAAAGTGGTGCCAAAGGCTGGGCTCACGCCTCTACTCAACCCTGTTGCGCCAAGCTGCAGAGGATGTCCGTGCCGCAGGTGTGTGCTGGGCGGTTTTGCATGACCATCACAACGATCCACCCGGCTCAGCGCTTGCTCTGCGTTTTCTCGGGGCCGTACACCGCATCGTGCTGCAGGGCCAAGCACCGCAACTTGCTGCCTGTTATCCTTCGGCGGGCGGCGATAGCAATTGTGACGACCCCTGGCCCCGGTTTCACGCCGTTGTGCAACAACAGGCAGCAGTGCTACGCAAACTAGTTCATCGCCCAGTGCAGACCAATGAAGTAGGCCGGTGCGCGGCCTTGCTGGGCGGATTTGTTGAGGTCGCGCGCCGCACTGGTCTCCCGCTGCGCCTGCTGGAAGTCGGAGCCGCGGCGGGACTGATCCTTCGCTGGGACCACTACTTCTACGAAGCGGGTCATGAAGGCTGGGGCGATCCCAATTCACCGGTGCGCATTTCCAATGTATTTGGTGACGTATATCCGCGTCTCGATGTGTCGACGAGGATCGAAGAGCGCCACGGCTGCGATACTTCACCGATTGACCCAAGCACGGACGAAGGCGCTTTAACGCTACAGTCGTATGTGTGGCCGGATCAGATAGAGCGCTTTCGTCGGCTTACAGCAGCGATCGATGTTGCGCGCCGTGTGCCCGCCCCTGTCGACCATGCCAATGCGGCCGATTGGATCGAGGCGGCGCTGGCCGGCGGCGTTTCTGGCGTGGCAACGGTGGTCTATCACTCCATTGTGTGGCAGTACTTATCGAATGCAGACCGGGCGCGCTTCCAGCGCGTGATGGCCGCAGCAGGGCAGGCCGCCACTCATGACAGTCCGCTTGCCTGGCTTCGCTTTGAGCCAGCCCGCAACATCGCCGAAGTCCGCTTGCGACTTTGGCCCGGCAGTAAAGACCGGCTGCTCGCCCGATCCGGCTTTCATGGAAAGCCGGTGCACTGGTTAGCACCTGGGAACTAGAAATTGCAGCGCGGATTGGGTTCCGAACCGCTTGTCGGCCACTCGGACCTGCCATAGGCGCTTTCAAGACTGGGTTCACTCAGGCGTGATGACAAAAATCATGACTGCTCTCGCCGCTGAACTCAGTGTCAAAGGGGCCATTGATGTGCTGGATGTTCGCATAGAAGAATCATGGTCGAAGCTTAGGTCGAATCGATGGTCGGTGGAACGAAGTGCATTCCACCGAGACGGATCAATCGCGAGATTTCCAGTGCCGTTGGTCCTCACCCACGCTGGAAGAAAGCGGTGCTCGCGCACCGCTCAAGAAAACTATCGCTTGACAACGCCTTCGCTCTTATCGAGGGGCACCCGAAACGTTTGGTTTCTGATTCGGTGCGCTGCAGCCCCGCCGTCGAGCTACGGTGTTGTCAAGTAGCCGCTGATGCCGAAAAAACAGCTGGCTGTTCCATTGGTTACGTCCCGTTCGAGAACCACTCTCAGGGTCAGGTCGGGAGAAAGATGCATCCGTGCCGGGTCGGCGGACACATAGATATCTTGACTGGCGGATGTATGAAGAAAACGGGGTACTAAATAATGCTGCACAACAGCGCTACCAACAGGGTTGAGTATGACAATGGTGAGATCTGGTTTCTGGCCGGTCGGCACTTCGGCACGGCTCGAGACAAATTCGACAACCAGTTGCTGACCGGCGGGAACGACGGTCGACAAGTCGAGATCAACATTTCCAGACCCATGCCCGTGATGGACCACCGTCTCTAGCAACGTGTTGAAAGGATCCACGCAATCTCCATTTGGCGCTGATGGCCGACGATCATGCGCCCTTTGCCGCTTTGAAGCAACTATATTCTTTGCTGGAGGTGATTGCAGTCCGTATCGGCCCTGGTTTTCCTCAGAATCCACACAAATCCACTTTGCTGCACCGAGAACGGGCGTTGAACCCGGCTGCATCCGGGGACTAGAGTCCAAAGAGCAAGTGAAGGATAGAGACCAAGGTTCCGGGCGAGAGTCGGAATTGACTACTCGGACGAAAGAGGGCGCCGGTGAAAATCGTGTTGGAACACGGTTATCGGGACGTCCCGACGCACGCCACCGTGGAAAGTGCCAGCTCAACGCCTGTCCGTTTACTTTTTCGGTTCAGGCTAAAAGGTGTAAAATACAAGATGTAGTGTTATCCACTTGACATCCACAAGATATCGGGAGTACTGTTCGCCGAAGTGGTTCGGCGAAGCTGGTTTTTCGGGAAGCGTCCCCCCCAGAACCAAAGGCGGCAGAGGTGACCGCCCTGGTGCGAAATTGGGCCTAGGATTTTTTGACGACCCCTCCGAGGCGGGTTTCGGCAGACAACAGTGAATTAGGGCAGGGCTCTCCACCAAGTTTGCGAGAGAGAAGCTTCGGGATGGCAGTGGGGCCGACGAAGTCATCGCCAAGACGATGGCATCAGCGTTGTTCATTTCCAAGTCAATGCGGCACTCCAGCGCGCGAGGTTGAGCGCCTGAGTTGCCGGTTCGGAATCCGCTACAGGAGTTGCTCCTGGGCGGCATGCTGTTTTGCGGTGGCGCCGGACAAAGATCAACCGGGGGCTTCTTTCCTGTCGAGGATACGCAGGCAGGCGAAGAGGCCCCCACAACCTTTGCAGTGGAAAATAAAGCGGGCCCTCAGACCCGCACAAATAATCAAGCTAGACCCGCGTAATAATAATTAAGACGATCAGGAGCACTCTCCATGGCCGAAGTCACCACTAACCCAACCACCGCCAATCCGCCGTCCATTGCGGCCAGCGAACCTACCGCATCCGCGCCCAAGAAGCGCGCGCCCGGCCTGACCTTCAAGCGCTTTTTCACCAAGGCGGGTGTCTCGCCTTATGACGAGCTCGAGTGGGAGCTGCGTCTGGCGCAGATCACCGACTCGCACGGCGGCATTATCTTCGAGCAGAAAGACGTCGAGGTCCCCAAGGACTGGTCGATGACGGCGACCAATATTGTCGCCAGCAAATATTTGCACGGCCCGCTCGACACGCCGGAGCGCGAGACCGGCGTCCGCGCGCTCGTGACCCGCGTCGCTGAAACCATTCGCGACTGGGGCATCAAAGGGGGATACTTCCGCAGCGACGACGACGCGGCCATTTTCCACGACGAGCTTGCTCATCTGCTGTTGCAGCAGAAGGCCGCCTTCAATTCGCCGGTATGGTTCAACGTGGGCTGCGATCGCATCGAGCCCAACTCCGACGCGCGCAACTGGCACTGGAATCCGCAGACCCAGCGCGTGGTATACGGCGCCGTCGGCTACAAGAATCCGCAATGCTCGGCGTGTTTCATCAACTCGGTCCAAGATTCCCTCGACAGCATCCTCACGCTCGCCAAGACGGAAGGCATGCTCTTCAAGTGGGGATCGGGCACGGGCACCAATCTGTCGCCGCTGCGGTCCTCCACCGAAGCGCTCTCCGGCGGCGGCACGGCCAGCGGCCCGCTCAGCTTCATGAAGGGCTTCGACGCCTTCGCCGGCGTCATCAAGAGCGGCGGCAAGACGCGTCGCGCCGCCAAGATGGTCATCCTCAACATCGATCATCCTGATGTGGTTGAGTTCATCGAGTGCAAGCAGAAGGAAGAAGCCAAGGCCTGGGCGCTGGTCGAAGCCGGATACGATGGCAGCGGTCCCGACAGCGAGGCCTACTCGTCCATCTTCTTCCAAAACGCCAACAACTCCGTGCGCGTGACCGACGACTTCATGTACGCGGTGCTGCGCGACGGCGACTTCAGCACTCGCTCGGTGAAGGACGGCCATCCGGTGCAGACCTTCAAGGCGCGCGAGCTGCTGCGCAAAATCTCCGATGCCACCTGGCACTGCGGCGATCCCGGCATGCAGTACGACACCACCGTCAATCGCTGGCACACCTCGAAGAACACGGCGCGCATCAACGCGTCGAATCCGTGCAGCGAGTACATGTTCCTCGACGACTCGGCCTGCAACCTTGCCAGCTTGAACCTGATGAAGTTCGCGCCCAACGGGACCTTCGACGTCGAGGCCTACCGCTACGCTTGTGCCATCATGATCACCGCGCAGGAAATTCTGGTGGACAATAGTGGCTATCCCACCGAAGCCATCGGCAAGAACTCGCACGACTACCGTCCGCTGGGACTTGGCTATGCCAACCTGGGTGCGCTGCTGATGGCCGCGGGCCTGCCCTATGATTCCGATGCTGGACGCGATTACGCGGCCTGCGTGACGGCAATCATGTGCGGCGAAGCGTATCTCCAGTCATCGAAGATCGCCGAGTTGTGCCAGCCGCTCGCACCGGCAACTCAACAAACGTCTGTCATCCTGAGCGACGAAAAAACGGGTGTCATCCTGAGCGACCCTGAACGGAGTGAAGGGGCGTCGAAGAACCCCTATCCCCGCGAAGATGCGGGTGCTTTGGCCGATAGCCGACAGCTGACAGCTGATAGCCCCAGAGGCGCCGCCTGTCCCGGCTGGTACATCAACCGCGAGCCCTTCCTCGACGTAATCCGCATGCATCGCGCGTCGGTGAACAACATCGACAAGACGCACGTCCCCGCCGCGCTCTATGAAGCCAGCAAGGCCACGTGGGACGAAGCCCTGAAGAACGGCGAGAAGTTCGGCTGTCGCAACTCGCAGGTCACGGTGCTGGCGCCCACCGGCACCATCGGCTTCATGATGGACTGCGACACCACCGGCATCGAGCCCGACCTGGCGCTGGTGAAGTACAAGAAGCTGGTCGGCGGCGGCATGATCAAGATCGTGAACAACACTGTGCCCACGGCGCTCTTCAAACTCGGCTACACCGCCGACCAGACCAACGCCATCGTCAGCTACATCGACGCCACCGGCACCATCGAAGGCGCGCCCGCTATCAAGGACGAGCACCTGCCGGTTTTCGACTGCTCCTTCAAGCCCACCAAGGGCACGCGCACCATTCACTATCTGGGACACCTGCGCATGATGGCGGCGACCCAGCCGTTCATCTCCGGCGCAATCTCGAAGACCATCAACATGCCGGAGACGGCCACCGTGGAAGAGATCATGGAGGCCTACATCCAGGCGTGGAAGCTGGGGCTGAAGGCGGTCGCCATCTATCGCGACGGCTCGAAGAAGGCGCAGCCGCTCAGCTCCATGGGCTCGGCCACGCACAAATCGGAAAAAACAGGTGTGGGTGCCCCATCCTTGTCCGCAGGACAGGGTGGGATCGCCGAACCCATCGACGAGGCCGCCGCTCCTCCGCGTGCCATCCGTCACCGTTTGCCCGACGAACGCCTGTCCATCACCCACAAGTTCAGCGTGGGCGGACACGAAGGCTACCTCACTGTGGGACTCTATAAAGATGGCATGCCGGGTGAGCTGTTCATCACCATGGCCAAGGAAGGCTCGACCGTCAGCGGCCTGATGGACAGCTTCGCCTGCGCCACGTCGCTGGCGTTGCAGCACGGCGTCCCGCTGAAGCTGATGTGCGAGAAGTTCGCGCACACCCGCTTCGAGCCCAGCGGCTGGAGCCATAACCAGGACATCGGCTACGCCAAGTCGATCATGGATTACATCTTCCGCTGGCTGCAGCTGCGCTTCCTCACCGGCCAGCAGCAGGCGCTGTTCGACGGCCTGCGTCCGAAGTACATCAACGCTCCGCCGCCCGGCACGCCAGAGGAAGGAGACAGCGGCCAGAAGTCGTTTGGGGACTTCAGCGAAGGTACACCTGGGTTGTCATCACGAGCACCGTCTGATTTGTCATCACGAGGCGCAGCCGAGGGATCTGCTTCTAGTTCTGTCATCCTGAGCGGAGGCGCGCCCGCTTCTGGCGCGCCGGAGTCGAAGGACCTCTATACGGGAAGGAACTTGGGTCCCATCCACGCCTCCGACGCGCTCAAGGAGCTGATTGACATGGGCGACGCCCCCGTCTGCTCCGTCTGCGGTGCCATCATGACGCGCAACGGAAGCTGCTACCGCTGCATGAGTTGCGGTTCGACGAGTGGGTGTAGTTAGCAGAAGGTTGTCATCACGAGCGGAGCGAGGGATCTGCTTTTGTCCGTGTGATTTTGTACGGAGAGTAAGCACGGGTATTGCGACGCTTCAGCGCCGCGTTAAGGCGCTCCTTTCAATGTTGTCATCCTGTCAAGAGTGATCAAGACGCGTGAAGACAGCGTAAACTGTGGCCATGCCCCTAGGAGACAGACTGGAACGGCGTGCGGTTGAAGCACTAGCTGGCCGCCGCGCAGAGCTCGAGCGCCTGGAGGTTTTTGCCTTAGGGGATGAACCGCTGGTGATGCATATTCAGGGCATCCCGGGCATAGGAAAAACTCACCTGCTGAATGCGCTGGCGGCAAGTATCGGCGGAAAGGGCGTTTTCGTTGTGCGGATAGACGCCCGCTGGTGCGAGCCTTCCCCGGCGGCCTTGTGTCGAGCGATCTGCAGGGAAATCGGTGCCTCGGAGTCCGAAGATTCCGCGGTCGTGGCGACCAGTCTGTCGGACGGGGCCAAGCGAACTCTCCTGGTGCTCGACAGTTACGAATCTTTCCGTCTGCTTGACTCCTGGCTAAGGCAGGTTTTTCTGCCCTCGCTCGGCGACAGTGTGCGCATAATCCTGTCCAGTCGCGAGCCACCCCGGCCAGCGTGGCGTATTGCCCCGGCGTGGAGAGGCCTATTTGATTCTATGCTCCTGGAAACATTTTCTCCGGAAGTGGCTCTGGAGTATCTGACCTCGGAGGGTGTGCCGGAGGGCAGTGCTCGGGAGTTGAATCGGGTTGCGCGCGGGCATCCGTTGGCACTTTCCCTGGGATTGGCACTCTACTTTGCGGGCGGGCAGGTGCGTGGGAGCGCGGCTACTCGTCATCAGGTACTGGAGCATATGGCGGCGCTCTTTCTGGAGGATGCCGATTCGGAAACCAAACAGGTCGTACAGGCCGCCTGCCTGGTCCGAACAGCCACCGCGCCGCTACTGGCGGCCATGCTGCCGCATATCCCGGCCGATGAGGCACTGGATCGGCTGCGTGCGCTGCCATTTGTCAGCGTAGGTCCTCACGGACTGCTGGTGCATGAAGCCGTTCGCGGGCCGGTAACGGCTGCTCTCAAGTCCCGTGATCCGGCGCGATACCAGGCGTACCGGCGCGCAGCTTCGCAGGTCGCGCGTGACCAATACAGGCAGGCACCGCGATCCGACCACTGGCGTTGCACGGCGGACGTAGTCTACCTGCTTGAAAACGAGAACCTGCGCGAAGGTTTTTTCCCCACGACTGAGAGTCCGGTTTCCGTCGAACCAGCCCGCGCCGACGACTGGACATCCATCTCAGCGATCATCCGCAAGTTCGATGGACCACAGTGCCGTCAAGCACTGGAGCAATGGTGGCAAAACCATCCTGACTCGTTTTTTGTCGTGCGGGATGAGCATGGCGGAGCGCAAGGTTTCTATCAAGCAATTGTGGCATCGAAGGTTCACAAAAATGTGATTGCGAAAGACCCGCTTGCGGCAAGCTGGGCCAGGGACCTGCCGCGTTCAGAAGACAGGGCCGCCACTCTCTGGCTGCGTCGTACGTTGGATCGCGACACGGGAGAAGGGCCGTCATCTGGCCAAGCGGCCTGCTGGCTCGACATCAAACGTACCTATTTGGAACTGCGTCCGAGGCTGCGCTGGGTCTATACCTGCTACTGTGATGCGGAGCTATATCGCCGCTCCTTCGAGCAATTGGGATTCCGGCTGGCGGACGAAGGCCGCCCGGTCCTCGACGGGATTATGCAACACACATTTCGTCTCGACATGGGAGTGGACTCCGTAGATGGCTGGCTTGGCAACCTGCTTGCCCAGGAAACCGGCACGGCAACAGGCGAGGCTGCGTCTTACTCTCCATTGCTGGATGAGCAAGCGCGTGAGTTAGTGGTGAACGGAAGCCGAATTGGCCTGACCCCGCTTGAGTTCGGAGTCTTCGCATATCTTGTGGCCAGGCCGAACAGGGCTGTGGCTCGCTACGAACTGGTGGAGGCGGTTTGGGGATATGGAAAGGAAGCGTCAACCAGCAATGTGGTTGAGACGGTGGTGCGCTCCGTCCGACAGAAGCTGGGAGCGCACCGGAACGCGCTGGAGACGGTGCGGGGAGTCGGCTACCGATATCGGCCAACAACCTGAATTTGCGCTCCCCGCACGGAGTTGAATGGTGGTTCAGGGCTGAGCCTCAAGAATCAGGTTGAACGGAGTTTCCATGGCCACCCTCGCGCTCCGGAACCCCGCGTCCTTGAGGATTGCAAGCAACTGGGTAGCGCCGGCCTGCGCCCCCAGTGAATAGCGTCCTCCTTGCGAAAGTGCGTTCTGCGTACACAAGCCGGCAGACGCCGAGTAGTACATCCGTGCTACAGGGCCGACATTTTCCTCAGACCGGTCCTTTGCGAACGGTTCCACCAGCATCAGTGCGCCCTCGGGAGCCATTGCTTGCCGGGAAGCCCAGACCGCTTCCAGCGGATCACCCATGTCGTGGAGTGAATCCATGAAGCAGACCAGGTCGAACTTCTCCTCGCTGCTCGCAAGCACCCGCGGGGTTGCCACCTCAAACCGAATCCGATCGGCCACTCCCGCCTGCTTCGCTCGTTCCCGCGCCACCGCAATCGAAGATTCATGGTAGTCAATTCCCACGAAGGTTGATTTCGGAAATGCCTGCGCCATGAGGATGACCGAGGCGCCGTGCCCACAGCCGACGTCGGCTACACGCCCGCCTTTCCCTAGCTGCTCCTGAACACCACTGAGAGATGGAATCCAGGTTTGAGTCAGGTGCGCCCGGTATCCGTTGCGGAAAAAGGCCTCCGTTCCGGTGAACAGGCGGCAATCGTGTTCGTGCCAGCCCACTCCGTTGCCAGAGCGGAAAGCGGCAAGGATTTTGTCTTCGCCGTGCCACAACGAGAACGCTACGTCGAAAGCCGGCGGAAGAAATGCGGGACTATCCGGATTCGCCAAAACAAAAGCGTGTTCAGGCGGTAGCGAGTACTGGTTGGTATTAGCGTCGAACAGCACATATCCGCCGGCGACCTGGCCGTTAAGCCACTCCCGCACAGAGCGCTCATTGGTGGCCGTGCGGCGTGCCAGTTCATCCGAACTGATGGGACCACTCTCTGCCATGGCCCGGTAAAGGCCGAGCTTATGCCCAAGGTTGGTCATCACACCAGCCATCGCGGCCGCGAGATCGGTTACCACCTGACCGGCGAACTGCTCGATTCTCTGCTGCATGTCTTCTCTCATGGGCTGTGTACCTGGACTCTGCATTACTGACCTCCTGTCGCCAAGGCGTATGGTTCTGAATATTGCGCAAAAAATCCCTGCAAAGGAGCCCGCGTGAGAGCCGAGAGGGAACTCTCCACATCCCATAGCTGGGACTGGGTGGACACTACAGCAGGATTGCTGCGCACGGCCTGGATTACCGGGTGGTTCAGGTAAGCCTCGGCAGTTTCACGGTTGGCAAACAGATAGATGCCTCCCATCTCAAATTCCTTCTCCTGGAAGACCCATATCTTCCAGATCAGACCTTCTACCGAGGCGATGATGGTAGCGGCTTCTCGGCTCTGGGCGAGCAAGACATCTGGCGGTACCCGCAACTTGAAGCGCAGGTGTAAGACGGTGTAAGTGGTAGCACTCTTCTCTGACATTTCGTTTCTCCAATGTGTTTATCTCTGCATCTGTAGAAGACACAGGTGAGTCTAGGACTCCTGAAACGTTCCGAGATGAGAGCATGATGAGAACATGATGAGAATTGGAGACTGTGCCGATGCAACCGCCGGGTCTCCCACTCATTCCTGCCTTTGGAAGGAGTGGGAATCGATTCCGCTTACAGCACTCGTCTCGTAAGAATTGACTGTCGATTTCCCACCCATTCGAAAACCGCGAATGTGAGGAGCGCCCGGCACGCGGCACCCCGGCAGTCATCTGTCATACTCACCCAGGTCTCGAAAGACGCGAGACCTGGGCCACCCGGCCGGCTCTCTCTTCACCCTGCGTCCCAACTCGAAACAGACAGCTCCTTGTGCCGTGCTAAGCCATTGAATCAAAACAAGATTTTCACGAATGCAGGCGAAATCACCTCGCCCATTCTGCGCATCGTACTAAGGAAGCCAAGAAGAAGGAGGTTCTATGAGGCACGCCGCATTTTGCTTTGTGCTGTTGCTGGCGACCTTGGGTTTCGCTCAGCAGCAACCGCCTCCCACTTCGCCTCCGTATCAAAGTCCACCCACCTTTCCTGAAGGGAGCCAGAGCCAGACTCCGCGAGAACAAATGCCTCCGGACATGCAAGCTCCCGCGCCTGAGACTGCTTCTGCTGGGCAGGTTGAGCAGCAGATCATGAAACATCTAAGCTCGGAACCGACGCTCGCGCACACCAACGTCGCCGCCAAAGTCGACGAAGATTCGGTGTTGCTGACGGGAACGGTTGACACGCAAACCGAACACGACGTCGCGGTCCGCATTGCGCAGTCCTATGCCGGCGGGCGAAAGATCGTCGACAAGATCAACATTCGGCAACAGACATAAGTGCCGCAGGAGGTGTCTATGAAAGTCAAAGAAGTGATGAGCACAAATCCAGCTTGCTGCATGCCCGATGATAGCGCGCAACATGCAGCCAAGATGATGTGCGAACGCAATGTCGGTTCCATACCCGTAATCGATCGGCAATCGCAGACACTGGTTGGGATGATCACAGACCGTGATCTTTGCTGCTCGATTGTGGCACAGGGTTTGGATGCGAAAACTACACCCATCGAGCAATTTGTCACCCACAATCCAGTTACTTGCCGCGACGGCGAGAACCTGGAGAAATGTGAGCGCTTGATGCAAGAACACCAGGTGAGGCGCATTCCGGTGGTGGACGGAGAGAATCATGTGATCGGCATTGTAGCCCAGGCTGACTTGGCCTTGAAAGACAAGCCGGAGCGGGTACACAAGACCGTGGCAGAGATCTCAAAATCCAGCCGGCCCTCCATGGTGGCCTGAAGTGTGACACGACGGGTGGCCCGGGTCTCGCGGTGTTCGAGACCCGGGAATTTCGTTAGTCCGCCATGGACCAGTGGAACCCATACACTTAATTCCACTATCCTTCCTAGTCCTCCTTCTCAGCCGTTTTGGCGAGAGCGTGAGCGCAACCCTGTAACGCACGTCACAGCGCAACCCCGGAATGACGCGTATCCTCGTCTTGTGCCACGCGAACTCAAACCCTTAACGGCTCCACCCTAGCCGGAACCAGGCTAGAACGGGGCACCCCTAACATGGGGCTGATATCCCGAGTAAAGATTATGCCCACCCAGTCGCCGAAAGCCTGCGACAAGGACGGGGCACCCACACATATGAGTGACGCGTAGTCTCGAAGCGAAGGGGTGAGGCGCCCCCCGTTAGCAACAACGGACTGGACTTCAGATGCAGGCCATGAGTACGACAGATGCAGTTCAGGCATTGCTCCGCGGCCAGGTGACGGACATAGTCCTGGGAACGGTCTTCTTGTCCATTGGAGCGGCGGCGTGTGCGATCGCGGCGATCCGTTGGCGCAGAGGTGTTCGCATCCTGGTGTGGTGGGGAATCTTCAGCGTGATGTTTGGCCTTCAGACACTGGTCCAAACCCCCGCCATTTTGGCGGCTCTGCCGCACTGGCTGGAGCCTGCCATCCCCTATATCAGCACGGCGATCACGTATCTGCTCCTGGTTTCCGCGCTGCTTGCCTGGCGGGAGCTCAGTCTCGGCAAACTCAGGTTGTTTATTCAGTTGGGAATCTTCACAGGACTGGCGATTGCTGTGGCCGGCATGAGCACCTTCGTTCTGACCGGCGTAGCTGACAGATGGATGTTCTACAACCATCTACTTGCCGTCTTCAACATGGTCATTCTGTTGGCTGTGGTGTTAGTCCCGAAGTTTGCTTCCAAGTTTCTGGTTATCGGGAATCACCGCGTTCTTACTGCCGGTACGATTATTTTTGCCCTGGAGGTGACGTACACCAACTTGTCGAGCGTGTTGCATTACAGCCTGCTTCCTCTGGTCAGCTCGCTGGGATCTATCGCTCTCCTGTTGTCGCTGGGCTACGTAGCGTTGGAGATGGTGTTCACCAACGAGCGCCGTCTGCTCGCCATCGAGACCGAGCTGGAGACGGCCCGGCAGATTCAGTCTTCCATTCTTCCGGCCAGCGTTCCCGAAGTAGAGAACCTGCGGATTGCCGCATCTTACTATCCCATGACCGCCGTCGCCGGCGATTTCTACCAATTCGTCTGCGCACCCAACCATGTGGGCATTCTGGTGGCAGACGTCTCCGGACATGGCATCCCGGCGGCACTCATCTCGTCAATGATCAAAGTGGCCATGCAGTCCGTCGCTGTCCATACCCATGATCCAGCGCAGGTGCTGGGCGGTTTGAATCGCATCCTGTCGAGCGAGGCGCGCGGCCAACTTGCCTCGGCGGCTTACGTCTGGATCGACACCGAGAACCATAAGGCGCTGTACTCCGCCGCGGGGCATCCGCCGTTGCTGTGCTGGCGGAATACCAGCGGCAACCTGCAGCGTATCGAAAGCAACGGGCTGTTGTTTGGAATCAACCCTGATTCTGATTACCCGGTATGCACTGTGCCGCTGGAACCATTCGACCGCTTTCTGCTCTACACCGACGGCGTGACCGAACCAGAAAATGCCGCCGGTGAAGCCTTTGGCGACCGGCAACTGGAACGTGTGGTACGCGAGAATCGCTTGCAGCCCGCCGCGGAACTGTCGCGGCAACTGCTCTCTGAACTCCGAAAGTGGCAGCCCGCCGCGGTGAGCCAACAGGATGACATTACGCTCATCATTGTTGATGCGGTCTGAACCAATAGACACAGGCTCTTGTTTCTGTGAGAAACGGCGGAAAACACCTTGCCTCTTGAAGTAAAGTGGGGCACACTTGCCCACTGGTGGGAAAAGATGGCAGTCCACGGATGAATACAACGAAAGCCACGCTTACCGCGGTCGTGATCCTTTTCGCCACTACCTGGGGTTCGCCGGTTTGTACCGGTCAGGACAGCGCCCCCAAGGTGCTGTTCACATTTCACTCTCCGGGAGAGAAGGCGAACCTGGTGGGCTTTTTCTACAGCGCAGATGAGCAGGAGGCAGTGTCGCTGATAACGGCCGATGGCCACAAAGCAGTTTCCATACCCTTTCGTAAGATCAAACAGATGACGCTGACGCCGGGCGAAGACCGCTTTTCCAAGGTCACCGTCAAACGTACCGATGGAACCAGCGTGTCAGGGCAAATTGGCCCCTACAACCTCTTGTTTATCGATCCCAAGAAGGATCGTCCGTATGACCTTCCTTTGAGCGACCCAAACGATTACCTCGCCGATTACGGCGATAAGCAGAGCGTGCTCTGCGCTCTGGGAACGTTCACCCAGCAATAGTAGGACGCAAAATCAGAAACCTTGCGAAACGTAAGGTTGGTGCAAGCCTTCTCCTCGTCAAATTCAAATGAAAAACCGCCCTTCTCCTTCTTGCGCAAGCAGATTGACGGTTCGCAAGCTCTGCGACCTCATTGACATCGAGGCTCAAGCTCTGTTAGTTTCAATAGTTCCAGTTGTCGCCTTAGCGCCCTCAGTGCGTCTTCAGAAGTAGGCACTCACGAAAAAGGAATGGATCAGACTCTCAAACAGGTAGGGGAATTACTGCTCGGAGCCATTCCGACCATAGTAATTCTGCTCTCATTGTACGCCATCTACAGCGTGCTGCTGCACAGGCCGCTGAAGCGCATTCTCGAAGAGCGTCGCGAGCGCACTGAGGGCGCCTTCGTAAGAGCACGTGCTGACATCGCCGCCGCCGAAGTCAAGGCCCAGGAATACGAGCAGATGCTGCGGGAGGCGCGCCTGGCGATCTTCAAAGCGCAGGAAGCCCGCCGCCAACGGGCGCTAGAAACTCGCGCTGAAGCAATGGCTGAAGCGCGGGCTCGTGCCCAGCAACAAGTTCGCGAGGCGCGTGCTGCCATCGAGCAGGATATGGCAGCGGCGCGAGCGGGATTGCAAGGGGAAACCGAGAGACTTGCGGCCGAGATCATTCGCACGATTCTTCGGCCTGCCGACATGGCTTCCGCGATTGGCGGTCAACCGTGATGAAGCGAACAATCCTCCGCGCGGTCTTAACTTTGGTGGTCCTGGTGTTTGCGTTCGGCGTGCTTGCCGCGCAGCAGCCGGCCGGATCTTCCTCGGCGTCCTCGTCCGCAGCCAATCAACAGCAGGCTCCCTCTGCCCAGCAGCAGGCACCCCAGAATCCCGACATCGCGACCGGCGAAGAACTGACTGGCGCCGCTAACGGCGAGGCAGGGGAGGAGAATGCGCAATTCAAGTACTCGAAATCAGTAGTGTGGATGGGGCATCTCGTGGGACTCAGTCCCCACGCCAGCTACTTGGTTTACTGGTTTATCAATTTTGTCCTGGTGGTCTTATTCTTCGTCCTGCTTTTTCGCTCTTCTGTTCCCAAGATGTTCCGTGATCGCACCGAGGCCATTCAGAAGGGGATACGGGAGGCGCAGGCAGCCAGCGCCGACGCAGCGCGGCGTTTGAGCGAGATTGAAGCTCGACTGGCCAGGCTGGACACCGAGGTGGCAAAGATTCGGACGTCGGCCGAGAGCGAGGCTGTAGCGGAAGAAGCCCGAATCCGTCAAGCCGCGGAGGAAGACAAGCGCAAGGTATTGGAATCTGTTGAGACCGAGATCAGCGCCATCGCGCGCAATGCTCGCCGCGAATTGAAGACCTACGCTGCCACATTGGCGGTTGATCTGGCATCGCGCAAGATCAAAGTGGACGACACGACCGATCAGGCTTTGCTACGTGAGTTCGTGGGTCAACTGGGAAAGGACGGCAAGTAAGTTATGGCCGCCATTGCCAGCCGATACGCCCGCGCCCTCGTAGAGGTTGTCCTCGAGCAGAGGACTGATCCGGATACCGCGCGCCAGCAACTGAATGCCATTGTGGATGCGGTTCGTGAAAGCACCGAATTGCGCCGCGTATGGGAATCTCCAGCGATCTCGGCGGAGCAGAAACGCGCCGTACTGGATGCCCTCGTCGGGCAGCTTGGCGCGGCCAAGGCAATTCGCAATTTCGTCGCCATCCTCATCGATCATCGTCGTATTGCGATGTTAGAGGACGCCGCGAAGCATTTTGACAGTGAACTGAACGCCCAGTTGGGATTAGCTGAGGCGGAGATCTCCAGCGCCCGTCCGCTTTCCGCCAGCGGGAAGCGCGAGTTGGAGTTGCAGTTGGAGCGCTTGACCGGCAAGAAAGTGCGCGCACAATACGCTTCCGATCCTGAACTCCTGGGCGGAGTTGTGGTGCGTGTCGGGAGCACGATTTACGACGGCTCGGTGCGTGGACAGTTGGAGAAGATAAAGCAGGAGCTCAGTACCGCGTAGATCACGTTCTTAGGGATTGTTTTGAGAAGTTGTAGGGGCACGTGCCAGAAGGTACTTTGGGTTGGCACGGCGGAACGATTGAGCAGAGTTCAGCGCCGTAGGCGCGAAACAGCTTAGCCCAGCACGGAGCCGCAGGCGGAGTGCTGGGTAGAGTGGGAAATAGATTCGAGTCCCGTAACCGGGGTCCCCGACGAGCGCCGCTTTTGCGCCTGTTGGGGTGGTTGAGGGACGGCACGTTTTTTACGCTTAGCAGGATTGGAACGCAATTCTATGGCGCAGATCAAAGCAGACGAGATCACAAAACTCATCCGCGAGCAGATCGACAACTACGAAACCAAGATCGCCGTCGATGAAGTCGGCACCGTGATGTCCATTGGCGATGGCATTGCCCGCGTTTATGGGCTTGACAAGGTCATGGCCGGCGAACTTCTGTCCTTCCCCCACAATGTTTCGGGCCTTGCTATGAACCTGGAAGAAGACCAAGTCGGCGTGGTGCTCTTGGGTGAATACACCGAGGTGGAAGAGGGTGACGAGGTAAAGCGCACTGGCCGCATCATGAGCGTGCCGGTGGGCGAAGCCATGGTCGGTCGCGTGGTCAACGGGCTCGGCGTGCCCATCGACGACAAAGGCCCGGTCAATACCGACAAGTACATTCCGATCGAACGTCTGGCGCCGGGCGTGATCGACCGCCAGCCAGTGAAAGAGCCCATGGCCACCGGACTAAAGGCCATCGACTCGATGATTCCCATTGGGCGCGGTCAGCGCGAACTTATCATCGGCGACCGTCAGACCGGCAAGACCGCGGTCGCGCTTGACACCATCATCAACAGCAAGGGCCGCGACCTCATCTGCATCTACTGCGCCGTCGGTCAAAAGCGTTCCTCGGTCGCACAAGTGGTGAAGACGCTGGAAGATTTCGGCGCCATGGAATACACCATCGTGGTTTCGGCGTCGGCCTCCGATCCCGCTCCCATGCAGTACATTGCACCCTACGCTGCGTGCGCCATGGGCGAGTACTTCCGCGACAACCGAAAGCACGCGCTGTGCATTTACGACGATCTATCGAAGCACGCCGTAGCGTATCGCGAGATCTCGCTGCTGCTGCGCCGCCCGCCCGGACGCGAGGCTTACCCAGGAGACGTGTTCTATCTCCACTCTCGCTTGCTGGAGCGCGCTGCGAAGCTTAACAATGAACTCGGCGGCGGTTCTCTGACTGCTCTGCCTATCATCGAAACGCAGGCGGGCGATGTTTCCGCCTACATTCCGACGAATGTCATCTCCATCACCGATGGTCAGATTTATCTCGAGACCGACCTGTTCAACTCCGGCGTACGGCCGGCCGTCAACGTAGGTTTGTCAGTCAGCCGTGTCGGCGGCAACGCGCAGATCAAGGCCATGCGGCAGGTTGCCGGCACCTTGCGCCTGGACTTGGCCCAGTATCGCGAACTGGCGGCGTTCTCACAGTTCGGCAGCGATCTCGACAAGGCGACGCAGGCGCAGCTGGCTCGCGGACAGCGCCTCACCGAGATCCTGAAGCAGGGTCAGTATCAGCCCCTGCCGTTCTCCAAGCAGATTCTCATCATCTATGCCGGAACCCAGGGTCTGCTGGATGACATGCCCGTCGAGCAACTGCGCGATTTCGAAAAGGGCCTGTACTCCTACGTCGATACTTCGAACCCGGAAGTGCTGAAATCGATTGAGGAGAAGAAGATCCTCGATGACGAACTGAAGTCGGCAATGACCAACGTCATCAAGGAATTCAAGGAGCGTTTTGCCAGCGAGCATCAGGCTGTGGCGACGGCAAGCGCATAAAACCGCATGGCGAACATACGCGACATTCGGCGGCGCATTCGCAGCGTGAAGAGTACGCGCCAGATCACCAAGGCCATGAAGATGGTCTCTGCGGCCAAGCTGCGTCGCGCACAGGAACGCGCGCTGGCGGCGCGCCCTTATTCGCTGATGATCACCAATGTGCTGCGCTCGCTGGTCAGCCGCAGCGATCTTGTCGACCAGAAGACGGGTGAGCCCAAACATCCGCTGTTGGCGCAACGGCCGGAGCAGAACATTCTTCTCGTGTTTGTTACCGGCGACCGCGGACTGGCAGGCGCCTTCAACTCGAATGTATTAAAAGCGGTAGCCAAATTCCTGGACGTCTTCAAGGACAGGAACATCAGTATCGCCGCCGTGGGCCGCAAGGGTCGGGACTACGTGCGGCGTCGCTATCCAGTGGCGACCCCAGGAAGTACGACGCGTGCCGGCCGGATCCAGATCGTTGGCGAACACCTGAACCTTCTCGGCAAACTGGAGTATGAGGCTGTTGCCGAGATCGTCGAGAGAGTAATCCGTGCCTACGACAACGCCGAAATCGATTCGGTGTACGTGCTGTACAACGAATTTAAGTCGGTGATCTCGCAGCGGCTCATCGCGCAACGCATCTTGCCGGTGCAGGAGATTGGCCGCCGCGAAATTCTGCTGACCGAAGAGTTCACGCTGGAAGAGCGCGAGCGCATGGGCGAGGCCGCCAAGGCCGCGGGCATCAGCCTGAAGGAGCCCGAGGAAACTGAGGCCGAGCGGCACGCAAAAGAATTTCCGACGCCTGACGTCGATTACATTTACGAACAGCCGGCAGAAGAGATCTTCCGTGGCATGTTGCCGCGCTACGTTGTCTTGCAGCTGTTTCAGGCCATGCTGGAATCGGTTGCAGCCGAAAACGCGGCGCGTATGACTGCGATGGATTCGGCGACCAACAATGCTAATGATGTGATCGATTCGCTCACCTTGACCATGAATCGGGCGCGCCAGGCCGCGATCACCAAAGAGATTATCGAGATCGTCAGCGGCGCGGCAGCGTTGTAGGAGCAGTTGTTAGTGGCTAGTGGATGGTGGCTAGTTTCAAGCGCTACTTCTACAATAGACAGTTTGCTAAGAGCTAATGGCTAAGAGCTAGAGGCCAAAAGCGAATCGCGAAGAGCGGAATTCATATGGCAGACAATATTGGACGCATTATTCAAATCGCGGGACCTGCGGTGGACGTTCAGTTCTCCGAAAAGGCGTTGCCGCCTATCTATTCGGCGCTGCGCGTCACCAGTGATGGCTTTAAAGTTCCCGAGCCCATCAACGTCATCCTCGAAGTGGAGCAGCAACTCGGTGAAGGTCGCGTGCGCTGCGTTGCCATGGAGCCTACCGAGGGCATGGTTCGCGGCATGAAGACCCTGGATCTCGGCGGGCCCATCACGGTTCCCGTTGGCCGGGGGACGCTCGGCCGCGTGCTCAATGTCATTGGCGAGCCAGTGGACAAGCTGGGTTCGGTGCCGTACGAGAAGCGCATGCCTATCCATCGTGAAGCGCCTGCGTTCGACGAGCAGTCCACCCAGATGGAGATGTTCGAGACCGGAGTGAAGGTCATCGACCTGATCCAGCCGTTCCTGAAGGGTGGCAAGATCGGCCTGTTCGGTGGCGCTGGCGTGGGCAAGACCGTCGTCATCATGGAGCTCATCAACAACGTTGCCCTTAAGCACGGCGGCTTCTCGGTGTTCGCTGGCGTGGGCGAGCGCACTCGCGAGGGCAACGACCTCTGGCTGGAAATGCAGGAGTCGGGCGTAGTCAATATCAAGGACCCTGCCAAGTCGAAGGCCGCACTTATTTACGGCCAGATGACCGAGCCGCCTGGAGCGCGCCTGCGCGTGGCCCTGACCGCGCTTACCGTTGCTGAGTACTTCCGCGACGAAGAGGGATCTGACACGCTGCTGTTCATTGACAACATCTTCCGCTTCACCCAGGCAGGCTCGGAAGTATCCACGCTGCTGGGCCGCATGCCCTCCGCCGTGGGATACCAGCCCAACCTGGCCACCGAAATGGGCGAGTTGCAAGAGCGCATCACCTCCACCAAGAAGGGCTCGGTGACCTCGGTGCAAGCCATTTACGTGCCGGCCGACGATTTGACCGATCCTGCCCCGGCCACGACCTTCGCTCACCTGGATGCGACTACGGTGCTTTCGCGCCAAATATCGGAGTTGGGTATCTATCCCGCCGTTGATCCGCTGGCTTCTACCTCGCGCATTCTCGATCCGCGCGTCGTCGGCGAGCAGCACTACAACACGGCGCAGGCTGTTAAGCGCGTATTGCAGAGCTACAAAGACCTGCAGGACATCATCGCCATTTTGGGTATCGACGAGCTCAGCGAAGACCAGAAGCTCACGGTGTCGCGCGCCCGCAAGGTCCAGAAGTTCCTCTCGCAGCCGTTTTATGTGGCCGAGCAGTTTACCGGTCTGGAGGGACGCTACGTCAAGATCGACGACACGGTGCGCAGCTTCCAGGAGATTGTGGACGGCAAGCACGACGACATTCCCGAACAGGCCTTCTACATGAAGGGCTCGATCGACGAAGTGCTGGAAGAAGCCGAGAAGATGAAGGCCGCGCAAGCGTAATCCGCCATGGCTGAAACGCTTGCAACTACGAAATCGTCACTCCCGATCGACTCCTCGTTCGCGAGGATTGCGAACAAGTGCAAATACCGGGCAAGAACGGAGAGCTTGGCATTTTGCCGGGGCACGCGCCGCTCATTACCGAACTGATGATCGGCGAGATCGCCTACGTGCAGGCGGCGACAATGCAGCATCTTGCGGTTGCATGGGGATTCGCCGAAGTACTGCCCGATAAAGTGACGATCCTGGCGCAGACCGCGGAGCGCGCCGAGGATATCGACGTCAAGCGCGCACAGGAAGCCAAGGCCCGGGCCGAGCAGCTCTGCAACGGTCCGCGGCTGATCTCGACTATGACGCAACCCTGTACGCGTTACGGCGCGCCGAAGTTCGCTTGGCCGTCGCCTCCCGCGCGGGACAAACCACAGCCGCGCGGTAGACCAGTTCGGGGTCGCCTTAAACAGGTAGAGCCAGCCTTCAGGCTGGCGTTCAAGTGAGCCATAAGATTTGACCGCTGCGGTCATTTCTTAATGACCGAGCGGCTCAGTTGGTTTGTGCCTGGCAAACGCGGCGCTGAAGCATCGCTCTACCACGGTTCAGCGATTACGCCGTCACCGCTTTCGGTTGCGGTGCGACGAAACGTATCGCTTTAGCGAGTAGACCGGTCTCGATCGTTGCGCAAGGCCTGCAAGCACCTTGTCGCTGATCTCGCTATCCACCTGCACCACCGCCACTGCCGCCGGCTCCTGCGCCTGCCGCCGCGCGGCCGAGCGAGAAGTTAGCGATGTTGACATTGTGCTGCCCCAGCACCGTTCCCACGCGTCCCAATACCCCAGGGACGTCGAGATTGCGCATATAGATGATCGTGCCCTGCAACGGCGCCTCAACATCAATGCTCATCGATTTCGCAGCAACCGTGGCGAGCCGCTGGGTTGAACGCAACCGGCCACCGTGCGCTCCTGCTGACCCGTCTTCAAGCTCATGCGAAGAACATTGGCAGCAGGGCCACCCGTGTCGCGCGTTTTCTTGCGCTCGGTGATGCGAATGCCACGCTCCTCGGCGATCGACGCCGCATTCACCAGGTTCGCCTTCTCGTGGCGCACATCTGGTTGAGTGCGCCGGCTACCGCGGCGTTGCGGATCAGGTCGGTCTTCCACTCGGCAATCTCTCCGCTGTAGCCGATGCCCATCTCTTCAACGCCGCCTTCGCCGGATTGTGCCAGGAACGCGCCCAGGCGCTCGCCTAGCCCGATGTAGGGCAGCATCTGCTGGTACTCTTCTTCGTCATCGAAGGCACGTTGACTGCGTTCTGAATCACGCCCTTCAACAGATACTCGCGAACCTGCATCGCGATCTGCACGCCGACAGCTTCCGCGCCTCATGGTCGAGCCCGCGATGTGCGGCGTCAGGATGACGTTGGGCATCGTAGCCAGGGGAGAGTCCTTGAGCGGCTCATCGCTGTAAACATCCAGCGCAGCGCCACCCAGTTGTCCCGACTGCAGAGCTTCGATCACAGCAGGTTCGTTCAGCAACTCGCCACGCGCGCAGTTGATCAGGCGCATGCCCTTCTTCATCTTGCGGATGGTATCGGCATTAATCATGCCTTGAGTCTGAGGCGTGAGGCCGACATGCAGGGTGATGTAGTCAGACTGCGCGAAAACCTCATCGAGCGACCCGAGGGTGATGTTCAATTGCTGGGCAAGACTGGGCGCCACGTACGGATCGTGGGCAACGACCTTCATACCGAAAGCAATGGCGCGACGTGAGACCTCAACTCCGACGCGCCCAGTCCGACGATGCCAAGGGTCTTGCCACGAAGCTCGCTGCCTTGTAGGGTCTTCTTCTCCCATTTGCCGGCATGCATGGTTGAGTCGGCGCGCACCAGGTGACGCGCCAGGGCAAGCATGAGGGCAAAGGTGTGCTCGGCGACTGCCACGGCATTGCCGCCAGGTGTGTTCATCACTACGATGCCGCGCTTGGTGGCAGCATCAAGGTCGACATTGTCAACGCCCACGCCGGCGCGTCCGATGACGCGCAGCTTGGGAGCCTTGTCCATCATGGGGGCGTCAACAAAGGTGGCAGAGCGGACCAAGATGGCATCCGCATCGGCCAATTCACCAGGGAGCGTCTCTTTGTCAGTGGTTACGACTTTCCAGTCTTTATGTTCGCCAAAGATGGCGGACGCGGAAGAAGAGATTTTGTCAGCGATAACGATCTTCATACGGTAGCCGCCTCGGCGAATTGTCCGGCAAGTACTTCCTGCACGGCGCGCACGCCTGCGCCCAGTTCGATGTGATGAGATGGGGCCACCTTCAGTAGCACATGTTCAAGTGCGCCAATAACGCCGATGGCGTCGAGATAGTCATAGTAGCCAAGATGGGCAATGCGGAAAAGTTTGCCTTTCATCTCGCCTTGCCCATTAGCGACGACCATGGCGAAGCGCTCACGGAACTCTTTCACGATAGCGCTGGAGTCCACGCCAGCCGGGGCGAGCACAGCGGTGACGGCGGCGGCAGGGCAAGTGGGTGCGAAAAGCTTCAGGCCCAGAGCCTGCACACCCGCGCGAACCATCGCGGCCGAAGTCTCCGCATTGTGGATGAGTACCTCGCGCCCATCGGCAAGATTGCCATTGCCGGCGCGGCGGATGTAATCGAGCGCCGCAGCCAATCCACAAACCAGCGCGACAGCCGGTGTGAAAGCCGATTCGCCCTTCGCGGCCGATTTGCGCTCCTTGCGCAGATCGAAGTAAAAGCGCGGCTGCTTGGCGGTTTCCATGCGTTGCCAGGCGCGCTCGCTCACGCTGAGATAGGCGAGTCCCGGCGGGATCATGACCGCCTTCTGCGAACCACCGATGAGGATGTCAATGCCCCAATCGTCCACTTCGAAGTGAGTGGTCCCCAATCCGGTGATGGCGTCGACCACGAATAGGGTGTCAGTACCTTTCAGCAGCGCGGCGATCGCCTTCACGTCGTGACGCGCGCCGGTGGAGGTCTCAGTGGCCTGCATATAAAGCACGCGTGCGCCATTGAGCTTGGGCTTGATTTCGCGGAGGTCGAAGGTCTGCCCGTAGGGAGCCTCGATCAGTTCGATCTGGCAGGCGAAAGCCTTGGCCAGATCGCGCCAGCGCTCGCCGAATTTTCCGGCGCTGAGTACCACAACTTTGTCGCCGGGCGAGGTGAGATTCGAGACCGCAGCCTCCATGGCGCCACTGCCGGAGGAGGCGAGAATGAGAACGTCGTTCTTGGTGCCGATGAAGGTCTTCAGATCGGCTAGCGTGCGAGTGAAGATTTCACGGAATTCGGCCGTGCGGTGATGCATGTCCGCGGCGGCGATCGCGTTTTGAGCGGCTGGAAGAAGAGGAGTTGGACCGGGAGTAAATAGCCGTGTCTTACGAAGCATGGCAGTACCTCTACTGGTGGATTGCCGGTGCAGACGAGCGCCGACACTATAAATATAGGCTTTCGCGGCTGGGCAAGCCACCACATGTGGGTAGTGACTATGTGCTCCGTATCACCAGCCCATGTGACTCCCTACTCTATAATTACGCCATGAGCTTGACCCAACAGGTACAGAAAGACATGGTTGATGCCATGCGCAACAAGCAGGAGCTGCGGCTGTCAACCCTGCGCATGATGAAGGCGGCCTTGCAGAACAAGCGAATCGACAAGCGCTCTGATCTCGATGAAAGAGAAGAGCTGCAAGTCTTTATCACCATGATCAAGCAGCGCAAGGACTCCATCGAGCAGTTCGAAAAAGGCAACCGCCAGGAACTGGCAGCCAGGGAAGCCGAGGAGATTGCGATCATCGAAGGCTACATGCCGAAGGCGGTTGGAGAAGAGGAAATTGTTGCCACGGTGAGGGCCACGATTGCAGAGATGGGATCTCCCACCATGAAAGACATGGGCGCGGTCATGAAGAACGCCAAAGCCAAGTTCGGTGACGCGCGCGTGGACGGAAAGCTGTTGAGCGAAGCGGTGAAGAAGGAGCTGGGAAAGTAACAGTCCGCGACCCAGCAATCACGGGCGGTCTTGATCGGTCTTCGAAACACTGGAGGGCAGATGAGCGGCAGAAGGCGATTTGCTGTGGCCCTTGTAGAGTCGATCCTAGCGTTTCTGATCAGCTTTATCGTGTTCAACATTTGTTTCATATTCTGGGCGGAGTGGCGTTATCCCCACAACAACTCGATGGCCGGACTCTCGGCATTCATTTATGGCTTGCCGGTGGGAGGCTTTGTCGCAGTCCTGGTTTTCATTATTGTGTTCGCCAGGCTGAAACGCAGGCACGTATCGGAAAACTTGGCGGGTGCCTTGAGCTATTCGGTGGAGTGGGTCAGCGGAGTAATTCTGTTCGTTTTCGACAAACGGCCTTATGTATGCTTTCACGCCGCCCAGTCCATCGTAATCTTCGGTGGGCTGAACGTTATCTTCGGCGGGCTGCAGATTTTTAGCATCTTCGGCCGTGGTTTGGATCGATTCGCTGGCATGTCACTGTTTAGTGTGCTCGTGATTACTCTCGTCCTCTGTGTCGTTTGCGTCATCAAAGCAGCGCGAGGGTCGCGGTTCATGGTACCGATCGCGGGACGGCTCGGGGAGAAGCTAGCTGGCCAATGAAGCACAAGCCAAGCTAGCCGCGGATCCCTCGACTGTAACTAGAGGGGCTCGCTCGGGATGATAGTCACGAAGGAAATGGGCAATCGCACGAGGCACCCGGGAAGACACCCCCAAAACATCTGCGATCATGAATCCGGATAAAGGCCTGCTCTACCAGAGCACAGCACCCCTGCATTCGCTCGATCAGCGATGAAAGCATAAACAGTTTGTTTTCTGCGGGCGTTCCACAAGAAAACGTATGTTCTTGCCGCCAAACATTAAGTAGACTTAGGAGCCTCCGCCATTGAGAAGGGAGCATGGATGATACCAGACGATTTCAACTACGCAGCGACGTACTCGCAGATGGAGGATGAGGAATTGCTGGAGGTTGCAAGCGATTCTTCCGATCTTGTCAAGGCAGCCAAAGCGGCTCTCGGCAAGGAACTGGACAAGCGAGGGCTCAAGCCTCGGCTTGCGAAAGGGGAAGCGGCAGAAATGTGATGCCGCGCCGGTCCAGGAGATCTCTGTGTTTAGCATCACGCGCGAGGATTTCACCAAGGTGATCGCGGAGACCCTGGACTCTCTGCCGAAAGAGTTTCGCCGCCGCATCCGCAACGTTGCTGTTCTGGTTCAGGAACTGCCTCCCGACCAACCACTGTCACCGCCCGGCGCGCCACGGCGTATTGTCTTAGGGGTGTTCCATGGCGTGCCGATGACCAAGAAGAGCGTCTTTCAGGGACCCATCGGCAGTCCCGATTACGTCGTGCTCTACAAGAAGAACATCGAAGCAATCTGCTCTACGGAGGCCGAGGTGCGCGAGCAAATCCGGCTGACCCTCATGCATGAACTGGGGCACTATTTCGGAATGACCGAGGAACAGTTAAGGGATGTTTAGAACTTCCCTCGCACTCCACTTCGCAGGCCTGCCCTCCTGGTCTTCGGTAATTACTGAGCCTTTCCGAATGTTGTAATCTGAACTTAGTTCTGATGTCGTATCAAAGCACAGTAGAGCAACTCTATGCGCTGGGACACGAGCTCGCCAGCACGCCTGCGCACAAGTTTGACTAAGCTTACGTGCGCGAGATGCTGGAAGCACTTGGCTATCCCGAGCGGCGTTTCGCGAGCGTGTTGATTGCAGGGACAAACAGCAAAAGTTCGACCGACGCGACCTCCTATTCTGGGAGTGGCGACGGTCCCTTTTTCACGTCAGCGAACACCCGTGTGGCGATGCGGTCCATGACTTGCGAAACTACTGCCGCCTCTGGCATCGCCTCCTGGGTGGAGAAGGGCGCGCCCGAAATCGCTGCGCCATCTCCAGCGCGATACAGCTTGTATTCAACCGTGGCACGATACTCCGGATCGACGGCCTGTCCGCGGGGATTGTTCCAAACTCCGTTCGGATTGGTTTCGATGGTGCCAGGCCGGGGCATCGCGGGATCGGTCGAGCCGCGCAATTCGACCAGCGTGGTGTACACCACGTAGTCGCACTTCTTGTCCTTGGCTTCGGCGCCGACGTCGTCGGGCGTTATTCCATCAAGGGGCACACCTTCGACCTTAATGTGCAGTTTTTTGTCAGGCTTCAGCTGGTTTAACGCGGTGACCAGGCGGTCGCGCTCCAAGGTGCCCGGAACCGAGAGGGTGGCCGCGTTCTTCATGGTAGCCACTCCGACCCGGACGATGCGGTTCTCCTGGGCAGCCGCACACAGCGAAAGCAAACAAAACGTAAGGATGAATGATGAAGTCCTGCAACGATGCATCGAGCCTTACCTCCCAGTTAAGGCATTTAACACCATGCCCGGCCGCAGGATGCGGCTATTTTCGTAACTTTGCATACTCCACCGGAGAGGGCAGCTCCTCCAGCCCGCGCCCGGCAAAGATCTCTGCGAAGTTCGTGATCAACTCCTGGTGAATGAGCCCATTCGTCGCCAATACTTCGCGGCTGTCGAGGCGAAACGGCGAGCCGTCAAAGCGGGTCACGCGTCCACCGGCCTCCTGAACCAAAAGCACGCCTGCCGCGGTGTCCCAGGGATTCAGATTGAACTCCCAGAAGCCGTCATAGCGTCCGCAAGCGACGTTGGCCAGGTCGAGCGCTGCTGATCCGGCACGCCGCACCCCATGCGAGCGCAATGTGATTTGGTGATAGAAGTGAATATTCGGGTTTTTGTGTCGTTTGTGACTGGGAAAGCCCGTGCCCAGAATTGATTCCGCCAAGAGCTTGGTCTTAGACACATGAATCGGCTTGCTATTCAACGTTGCGCCCTGGCCGCGCTCCGCCGAGAACATCTCATCGCGTGTCGGGTCGTAAATAACGCCGACCTCAATCTGCTCGTCCTTCCGCACCAGTGCGATCGAAATGCAGAACACGGGATAGCCGTGAGCGAAGTTGGTGGTGCCATCCAGGGGATCGACATACCATCTGTAGTTGGCGCCGGGATCGCTGCGAGCACCTTCTTCGCCAACGATGCCGTGTTCCGGCCAGCGAGAGCGCAAGCGCTCGACGATCATCTTCTCCGAGGCGCGGTCGGCTTCGGTGACGAGGTCCACGTCGCCTTTGTATTCGAAGGTGACATGGCTGGCGAAGTAACCCATGAGGAGCGCGCCAGCCTGGCGGGCGATTGCCTCCACCTCTGGCAGGTACTGCGTCATTCTGGACCACTTGCGGAGTTGCCGTTCCTTGCTGCGGCAGAACCGTCTGGGCGCGGCTTACGTGCCGTGTCCTCGGTGATGTATGCAATCTCGTGCTTGAAGATGAACAGGTTGGGTGCGCCCTCACGGGTCAGACGCACCATGCGCCGGTCATAATACTCAATCCAGCCGTGGAGAACGTCGCCATCCATCAACTTGATGCGGACCGGACGCTGCTTTTCGCCCAGCATCTTCAGGTAAGCCGCTTCCTGGTGAGTGTCGTCGGGAGGTGGAGTCTTGCCCTTGCGCGAATTGGCGTCGTAAGTCGGTCCTCGAAAAGCCATGGCTCGATTCTACACGCAGACGCGGCCCTGTCGGCCAAGGTCGGAACGGTGTAAAGGCTCACAACTGTAGATAAGGAGTAGGAGAAGCTTGAGACTTGATTCGGCTGTTTGAACCACACGGTCACCAATTGCGGATTACCTGTAAGAAGCGCAGCAGGGATTTAATGGAGGAGAAACACTTCTTAACAATTTTATTCCGGCCAAGGCATGAAGATGAATCTGCTGCGGTGCTTTCGCAAGGTTGTCTTGTGCATCATGTAGATCGGCGAGAGCATCTTATCGGGAACGTGCCGCGAATTGAGAATGTGCCGCGCGGGTCACCACTTTGATTCCATTCTGGTGTTAGGAAGCTAAGCGCCAAATGCAAGTGTTATGCATCTGCACTCTTTAGCAGTGTTGGAAACTCCGGTCGCGGTAATGATGCTGTGTCTCGGCTTCGGTGTCGCGGCTTACTTTGGCCTGCGCAATTCCGCCAGAATCGTATTTGGGCTGTCGCGCAGCCGCTCACAGTTATTTTCGGTGGGGGCGGGCATCATGCTGTTCCTTGCCGTCTTCCAAATACACAACTGGAATCGCACCCAGCCCGCCGATGCGGTCGGCCAAGACTACATACCAGCATCCTCATTCGAGGTAAGCGGAACGGCCGGCACGGAGCTTGATGCCCTGACCGCCGTCACCACCTACCACAATGACAACGCGCGGACCGGCCAGTATATCAACGAAACGGTACTGACGCCCGCAAACGTGAATCCGGCGCGCTTCGGAAAGCTCTATTCCTTTCCGCTGGATGGCTACGTTTATGCGCAGCCGCTTTACATGCCGCAGGTTGCAATTCCCGGAAACGGTGTTCATAACGTCGTGGTTGTGGCGACCGCAGCACGACAGCGTTTATGTGTTCGATGCTGACTCCAGTTCCGCCGACCCTCTTTGGCGAGTCAACTTCCTCAATCCGGATGCTGGTATTACCACCCTGTCGCCCGCTGATGTGAACGCAAGTGACATTGTGCCGGAGATAGGAATCACCAGCACTCCCGTCCTTGATGTAAGCAGCAACACGATCTACGTAGTGGCGGCCACCAAGGAGAATGGCGTTTTTTATCACCGGCTGCACGCTCTGGATCTGGCTTCAGGTGCGGAAAAATTCGGTGGGCCGCAGCCTATCCAGGCGACCTATCCCGGCACCGCGCGAGAAAGCTCAGACGGTGTCCTGGCTTTTGACTCCCGTTTCCATCTGCAAAGGGCCGCACTGCTGTTCGACAAAGGCCGATTGTATGTTGCGTTTGCATCGTATGGCGACTTTGGCGCCTACCACGGTTGGGTCATTGCGTACGATCCGATGACCCTGAAGCAAACCGGGAGCTGGGTTACCACTCCCGACGGCTACCAGGGAGGCATTTGGATGAGTGGCTGCGGAATCTCCGCCGATGCTGAAGGCAATCTTTATCTCTCGGTTGCGAATGGTCCGTTTGATGCATTTGGTGAGCAGCCCGGTGCGGACTTGAGCGACAGCGTCGTGAAGTTGAAACCGGGGCCTGGCAGTTTAGCTTTGCTGGATTACTTCACTCCGTTCGCTCAGGCAAAGATGGCGCGAGATGACTTGGACCTAGGATCGGCAGGCGTCGTTCTGTTACCTGACCAGCCCGGTCCTTATCCGCACCTGGCGGTAACTAGCGGCAAGAACGGTCATATCTACCTCCTCAACCGCGACGCCCTGGGTGGTTACCGGGCAGATGGAAATCGTAATCCGCAAGTGGTCCAGGAAATCTCTGGGCTCCGCCAGCAGATGGGTACGCCCGCATATTGGAATGGCTACGTTTATTTTGGATCGGGAGTCAGCCCGTTCAAAGATTCAATACGAGCCTTCAATGTCCGCAACGGAATGTTGTCCCATCCCGCGGCTTCGCAAACCCAGGCCGTTTACTCCTTAACCCGCAATACCGTCAGTGTCTCGGCGAATGGCAACAAGAATGGAATCGTGTGGGCGGTGCAGACCGACGCGTACTATACCCCCAAGCCCGGTCCGGCAATCCTGCATGCTTATGACGCCAGGAATTTGGGACGCGAGCTGTACAACTCTAACCAACGCTTGGCTCGCGACAACCCCGGCCCGGCGTCGAAGTTTACGGTTCCGACGATTGCGAATGGCAAGGTATTTGTTGGCACGGCAAATCAATTGAGCGTTTACGGATTGTTATCGGCAGTGGGCAACTAGCCGCGCCCTACAGATCACAACGAGAACTTCTCATGAATCATTTCGCACCCGCAGGCTTTGGCCCTGCCGCTTTCACCTCCGGCGGCGCGTCGAACTGTTCGAAGTTCTTGGCGAAGCGCGCGGAAAGCTCAGCCGCCATCTTGTCGTAGGCTGCTTTGTCCTTCCACGAGTTACGCGGCTTCAGCAGCTCCGGCGGAACCTCGGGGCACGATTTCGGAATGCTCAATCCAAAAGCAGGCTCAATTTCGAACTCAACCTTCGCCAGATTGCCCTCGACCAGCGCGTCGACCATGGCGCGCGTGTAGGGCAGGCTCATGCGCTTGCCAACGCCATAAGGTCCGCCCTGCCAGCCTGTGTTCACCAACCAACATTGGGCACGGTGCTCACGCAAGCGGCGGCCAAGCATCTCCGCGTACACCTTCGGTGGCAGCGGCATGAAGGGTGCGCCGAAGCAGGTGGAGAAAGTCGCCTGCGGCTCGGTCACGCCGGCTTCAGTTCCTGCAACCTTGGCAGTGTAGCCCGACATAAAGTGGTACATGGCCTGCTCGGGCGTAAGCTTTGAAATCGGAGGCAGCACGCCGAACGCGTCTGCCGTAAGAAACACCACATTCTTCGGGTGTCCGCCAACGCCGGGAATGACGGCGTTGTTGATGTACTCCACCGGATAGGCGGCGCGAGTATTTTCGGTCTTGCTGTCGTCGTCATAATCCGGAACACGCGTAACGGGATCGAGCACCACGTTTTCCAACACCGAACCGAAGCCGAGCGCATTGTAGATTTGCGGCTCATTCTCGGCTGAGAGTCGAATGCACTTAGCGTAGCAGCCGCCTTCAAAGTTGAAGACGCCGGTCGCACTCCAGCCATGTTCGTCATCGCCGATCAATCTTCGGCTCGGATCCGCGGACAGCGTCGTCTTGCCTGTGCCCGACAGTCCAAAGAACAGGGCGGTCACGCCGTCTGCTCCGATGTTTGCCGAACAATGCATGGGAAAGACGTTGCGTTCTGGCAGGACGAAATTCATCACTCCGAAGATGGACTTTTTCATCTCCCCGGCATATTCCGTGCCCCCGATGAGCACCATTTTCTTGCTGAAGTTGACCAGCACAAATACCTCGGAGTTGGTGCCGTCGCGCTCAGGATCGGCCTTGAAGCTAGGGGCGCTTAGGATGGTGAACTCCGGCTTGTGCGTCTTTAATTCTTCCAAGGTAGGACGAATAAATAGTTGCCGCACGAAGAGGTTGTGCCAGGCATATTCGTTGATCACCTGTATGGGCAGCCGGTACTTCGGATCGGCGCCGCAATAGAGATCCTGGACGAAAAGCTCCTTGCCTTTCAGATAGTCGAGCACACGCTCATAAAGGGCATCGAACTTATCGGGCGAAATCGGGCGATTCGCCGATCCCCACGCAATTTTGTTCTTGGTGATGGCGTCTTCTACGGTGAACTTGTCTTTAGGAGAACGGCCGGTGCGTTTGCCGGTCTCCGCCACCAGCGAGCCTCGCGCCGCCAGTTCCGCCTCGCCACGGCGAAGTGCGGCTTCCACCAAGAGGGCAGGAGCCAAGTTGCGGTGGACGTTGTCCCCTCCCAGCAGTTGCGATACTTCGGGAGTTTGTAGAACGGAGGACATAAGAGCGCTCCTAATCATGATCGAAATAGAAACTGGCCTACGGAAAGATGACGTTCCACCAGAAAGTCGCTCGGCGGAGTCTCCGGAGACTCTACGGAGTGAAATACGACAGGTCCTTTTGACTAAGATGTCAGCGGGTCACAAGTTGGTGGGCTTCGTCCACAATAGCCTGAAGGTGATCAAGCGTTTCCTGTACCGTCAAGCTATACATCTCGCGACCGTTATCTTCGCCTGATTCGATTGCCCACTTTAAATAATGTCCCGCTATCTGGACCGCCATCGGATCCGTGATTACCTTACCCGTCTGCCGGTGATACTCGACCCATGCCGGATGAGGAAGTGCAATCCAGACGGGGCGATCATCCACCAGAAACTTAATATCGATCGCGTCGGCGTGCCGTGTCGCAATGGCAACGATCAGCGCCTGATATCTACAGTGCACGGGCTTACCCGTCCAGCGATCAATAGCCTGGAAGTCGTCGTACATACCTTAGAACTATAGCCGACCCGCAGTGGCTGGGGCAATCAGCGATAGCCAACAGTAGTGCCGGCAGTCCGCGCGTAGGATTGCCGGCGTACTCGGCCTTAGCGCGACGATCAGGCGCGCTCCCTCGCCTCACCCAGGACGACCTTCACATCCATCTTGCGCTTGCCTCGATAGACAGTCACGGTGACGGTATCGCCCGCGCGATGTTTATTCATGGCGTTCGCCAGGTCCTGCTGGTCGCCAATGGAATCGCCGTCAATGGCAACGATCAGATCGCCGCCAATCATGATCGGCGTGTTGCCCAGATACGCGCGTTCATTACCTCCGCGCAAGCCAGCCTGGTCAGCGGCCCCACCTGGGACAGTGCGAACGATTAGAACACCATAATCGGCGGGCAGCCCCATCTCCTGCGCCAGTTCAGGACCGATTGGCAACGTTTGAATGCCCAGTGTGGGCCGTCGCACCGTGCCCAGAGTGATCAGGTCGTTGAGTACGGCCTTGGCAGTATTGATGGGAATCGCAAAGCCGATGCCGGCGCTTTGGTTGGAACCGCCCGTGGCGATCATGCTGTTGATGCCGATCACTTCGCCATGAGAGTTCAGCAGAGGTCCGCCCGAGTTGCCGGGATTGATTGCCGCATCGGTCTGGATGGCTTCGTCAATGTAAGCACCTTCGGGGCTGCGGATGGGCCGCAGAGAGCTGATGATGCCACGCGTCATCGTGCCCGACAGTCCAAACGGATTGCCAATGGCAAATACCTTCTGGCCGACCTGGAGGTTCTTGGATTCGCCCAGCACTGCGGGAACTAAATTCGAAGCATTGATCTGTACCACGGCCAGATCATGCGTAGCATCACGGCCAATCACCTTGGCGCGGTAAGTCTTCTTGTTGTGCAGCGTTACCTCGACCTGGCTGGCATCTCCCACAACGTGGTAGTTCGTGAGGATGTGCCCTTCCTTGTCGATGATGAAGCCGGAGCCCTGGCCTTCCTGCGGCACTGGCCCCCAGAAGTAATCGTAGGCTATTGTCTTCGAGGTAATGTTGACGACCGAGGGGATGGCGCGATGATAGACATCAATGTTGTTCTCCTCTTCCGCGTCGAGCTTCTCCGGCCCGGCCGCCTCGCTGAGTTCCACGTGCGTGGGACGCGAAACCCAGTTTGGCGACGTCACCTCGCTGTGATGGGTGGTGTACCAATAAAAGGCTGCTGCCAGGATTATTCCGAGAACAAAGGGTCGTACGAATTTCATAGTGTTAGGAAGATGCTCATCGCTTCAGAGTCGCCGTAGGCGAATTAGACGGCCATCCTATAAAAGTGTACCGAATGAGAGGTGACTTGCGCGAATACAAGCCGTAGCCAAGGCCGATTCGTAGCCCTACCCCTTATTTGCCCGCGGATGTGTCACTATACTTTGCGATCCTCGATGGATTACGTCCCAACAACTGACCGCCTGAGGAATAGGATTTATGGAATACGTACGACTGGGCCAAACCGGAATGGAAGTATCGCGCATTTGCCTGGGATGCATGACTTATGGCGATCCGAATCGCGGCGCTCATACCTGGACCCTGCCGGAAGACCAAGCGCGCCCGCTTCTTCGCCGTGCGATTGAGTTAGGGCATTAACTTCTTCGATACGGCCAACACCTACTCCTATGGCGCCAGCGAGGAATTTCTCGGCCGCGCGATTCGTGACTTTGCCAACCGCGATGAAGTTGTGATCGCGACTAAGGTTTACTTCCCGCTCCGCAAAGGCCTCAATGCGCGCGGTCTTTCGCGCAAGGCAATCATGGCGGGCATCGACGCCAGCCTGCGGCGCCTGGGCATGGATTACGTTGATCTTTACCAGATCCACCGCTGGGACTACGACACACCCATCGAGGTGACGTTGGAGGCGCTGCACGATGTTGTCAAGGCGGGCAAGGCACGCTATATCGGCGCATCGTCCATGTACGCGTGGCAGTTCTGTAAGGCCCTCTATCTTGCCGACCGGCATGGCTGGACGCGCTTCGCCACCATGCAAGACCACTACAACCTGCTGCACCGCGAAGAAGAGCGCGAGATGCTGCCGTTGTGCGGGGAGGAGAAGATTGCCGTGCTGCCTTGGAGCCCGCTGGCACGAGGACGGCTGGCGCGCGCCTGGGATGAAAACACCGGCCGCCTGGAAACCGATGAGTACGGGAAAAAACTTTACGTCGCTGCGCAAGATGCGGACCGTCGCGTCGTGGAGCGCGTCGGCGAGATCGCGAAGAAGCGTTGCATACCGCGGGCGCAAGTCGCGCTGGCGTGGCTGCTGCAAAAGCCGGCGGTGACAGCGCCCATCGTGGGTGCATCCAAACCGCAGCACCTCGACGACGCCATCGCAGCGCTCTCATTGCATTTAACCGCGGAGGAGATTTCCGCCTTGGAAGAACCCTACGTTCCGCATCCGGTCGTGGGATTCGTGTGATTCAATTGGGCAAGCGTTTACGGCGCCATGCCGTCTTCCATCCACTGCTTGAACCTGGCAATTTGCTCTTTGGGCCAGGGCTCATCGCAAGGCATGCTGCCGTCGTCAAGGCGGGAGTAAATCGCCTCGGCATGCTTCTTGACATCATCGTAGGACGACAGATCCATGCCGAACTCTTTCATGGTGTCCACATCAGGAGTGTCACGGAACAGCGGGCGAATGTCCTTGGCGAAGCTGAGAGCCATGCAGCACCTCCGGCGAGGATTCTGCCACAAAACGTAAGAAAGTTCCCCTCAGCTTGTATCGTCCGCCATCGGAGGGGGGAGAAATGCAATGATATTTTGTTAGAACCGAGGGATAAAGCATGGCGAGCGGCTTCACCGCGCATAACATCAGGCTTGATGACGGTACTCTAACGAAGCCGGAGCAGCCCTGGCAGATGGAAGATCTCGCGCTGCTTAAGTTCACCAAGCAGTTCCTGCGGATGCAGTATCCAGATGGTGCGGCGGAAAAACGTGTAGTCGATTTGGGATGCCTCGAGGGTGGCTATACCGTTGAATTTGCGCGAGCCGGCTTCGATGCGCTGGGCATTGAGGTCCGGCAAAGCAATTTCGAGAATTGTCAGCGAGTCAAAGCCGGAACCCACCTACCCAATCTGACCTTCGTGTGCGATGACGTCAACAATCTGGCGAAGTACGGCGTCTTCGATGTGGTCTTCTGCTGTGGCCTCCTTTACCACTTGGATAAGCCGCGCCAGTTTGTTGACCTGATAGCGGACGCGTGCCGGCGAGTCGCCATTATCGATACCCACGTCGCTAATACCCGGCGCAACCGAAAGTTTCGTCTTTCCAAAGTTACACAGAACGAAGGCTGGACCGGGCGGTGGTTTACCGAGAACCAGCGAAAGTGGTTGCGTGCTTACCACAAAAGAGAACAGGAGGAAAAGTGGTTGGCCTGGAGCAATGAAAAGTCATTTTGGCCAATGAAGCGGGACTTGATGCAAGGGTTGCTTCGAGCTGGCTTTACCATGGTTCTGGAGTGTCCCACCTTCGAGCCCTACCTCGAACTCACCGACCGGGTGACGATTGTCGCCTTGAAAGACTGACAGTCTCCCGTGCGATTTGTCCTGCCGCGAGATGACAAGTACCCCTCTCCCGTAGCATTCTTGACTAAGCACTCATGACACTGCAGTACAAACTGGTCGGCGGTTGCGATGACCCGCGTTATCTTTCTCCTGGGAATATTTCTAGGCGCCCTGAGCACGGCGGTACAGGCGCAATCGATTCCGCTGACCTCCGGACCGGTCTTGCCCTTGTATCGCGCGCTGCGCGATGTAGGACTCGATCCCCAACGCGTATTCCAGATCCGCGAGGCGGAGATCGACCGCGAAGACATTCACATCTGGCTGAATGACGGCACCATCGCATTTACCCAGTCTGTCGATGGCAAGGTGACGGGCGCCTTCTTTGAGGGAGAAGGCGAAGTGCTGGTGCGTCCTCCCGACCGCATGGAGCGGGCCTCCTTGGGCCGCTTCATCGGCGCCGGTGTGCTGGAAGAGAAGTTTTCATCCGCGTATCTGCGCTTCAACGATAACACCGCGAAAGACCTGGAGCCGTACCTGCGACCGCCGGTCGGATGCCGCAGCTTTCCTCACAAAGGTTGATGCCACGGCGCGCGCGCTCGCGCAGACCGATGCCATGCGGCTCTGCATTTCGTTCACCAGCACACCGCCCGTGCCCACGACTGGCGAAGCTGCTCCCGTAGCGGACCGTTTGCTGCATGCTCGGATCGCGGGCGAGCACTACGGTCTGTTCGACGTCTATTTCGACACCCTCAGTCCAGAGCAGATCGTGAGTGGGCAATGCCACCATCGCAGAACCAGCAGATCTATTACGACCTGTGGATGAGTTTTCCCATGCGCTCGCTGCGCAAGACCCCGCTTTCCAACACGCGCTTCGAAGGACCCAACGGCCCGGCGTGGACGCGTGATGTCTCTGACCGTCAACAAGTACACCATCACTGGGAAGCTCGACCCTCCTCGAGACTCTGGCGGCGGACGCCACGCTCGACGTGAGGTTAAACAAGCCGGCTCGCGCATGGTGCTCTTCGAATTGTCCCGCTACCTGCAACTGAAGCAGGTCGACGCTGACGGCCAGCCGCTGGAATACATCCAGAACGAAGCCGTAGAAGGCAGCGAGATGTCGCGGCGTGGCAACGACATTGTCGCGGTCGTCTTTCCCCAGCCGTTGCAGGCCGGGCGCGCATTTTTCCCTGCGCTTCAGCTATGCCGGTTCGGTGCTATCGGATGCGGGCGGCGGACTGCTCTACGCGGGTGCGCGCGGAACCTGGTATCCCAACCGCGGCATCGCAATGACGAACTACGATGTCACCTTCCGCTTTCCTGAACCCTGGACGGTAGTGGCGACGGGAAAGCTGGTTTCGCTGCAGCGACAGGGCGGAGATTTTCTGGCCCATTGGATTACCGAGAAACCCATCCCCATCGCCGGATTCAACCTGGGTGTGTACGTCCGTAGCTCGGCGAAGTCCGGAGACGTCGAGGTGGACGCCTACTCTGCCCGCGGCGGCATCATCAAAATCGTGCCTCTCCGGGCGTGATCGCTACCTCGCCGGGCCCTGAATCGCTGCTGGCCTCGGGAACCTCGGGAATGAAGCCCGAACCGATCCCTAGCGCTGCAGAGCCGAGGGCAATCGCTAGCCGACAATGCGGCGGAAACGTTGACCGCACTTTCGCAGATGCTGGAGCCTTACCCCTTCAGCACGCTCTCGCTGGCGGAAAATCCAAGTACCGACAGCCAGGGGTGGCCGGGACTAGTCTTCCTTTCCAGTTACGTGTACCTCAGTCCGGAACAGCGCGCCGCCGTAAAGCTTCCGCCTGCCGACCAGATCATCTACGGCGACATCATGATGCCGCATGAACTTGCCCATCAATGGTTCGGCGACACAGTGTCGTGGGCCAGCTATCACGAGCAATGGCTGATGGAAGGACTGGCGAATTACTGTTCCCTGATGCTGCTGGAACGCACCCGCCCGGCGGACGCGAAGCTTATGCTGCAAACCTATCGAAATTGGCTGGCGTCCCCGTCGAAGGAAGGCCGTCCCAACGTGGAAGCCGGCCCCGTTACACTCGGCGTGCGCCTTTCATCGTCGCACTTTCCCAACGGATATGAAGTTATTACCTACAGTCGCGGGACTTGGCTCGTTCACATGCTGCGCTGTATGTTGCGCGATGCATCCCGCACCGCGGAAAAGCCGGACGGTGACGACACTGCTTTCCTTGCCTTGTTGCGCAACCTGGTGGATCGTTTTCAGGGAAAACAGATCACCAACGCCGATTTTCAGCAGGCCATCGAGGCGATACTGCCGTCCGCCTTGTGGTTTGAAGACCGCAAATCGCTGGACTGGTTTTTCGATGGATGGGTGAACGGCACTGCATTTCCGCAATTCGAAGTTGCCGACAGTGAAGGTGTCGCGCGGCACCGGGCCGGTAAATGATCAGCGGAATCATCCGGCAGAAACTGTCGCCCTCGGACCTGGTGACCAGCGTTCCGGTCTACGGGGTGACGGGCGAGCAACAGATTTATCTGGGCCGCGTCTTCGCCGAAGGAGAAGAGTCTCACTTCAGCCTATCCGCTCCGGCAGGCGTGAAGCAGTTGGTGCTCGATCCCTACCAGACGGTGTTGACAGCCCCAGAATGAAACCGCGTTATGAGTAATCTAGCTTCAGTGCAGGCCGTATTCACCCGCTTTGGACACTTCTCACTACGGTTTCGAGATGTTCGAGGGGGCGAGCGGGATGGTAAGCCAGAATCCGCCGCGCAGCGGATATGTCGGCGACAAACCGATTCACCTCGATCGACCTCGCCGGTAGTTGCTGAATGGTGGACGCCGATCGAGTAATTTCCAGGATTCGCGTCGCCAATTCCGACAGTGTGGTCCCTTGACCACTGCCGATGTTGATAGGACCGTCCGCAGGTGCCGATGCCGCCGCAATGAGCGCCGTCACAACGTCGCCGATCCATACGAAATCGAGAATCTTGCCCTCGCCATAAATCGTCAGGGGCTGCCCCGAGAGCGCCATCTCGATGAACAGGGGTATCACCCGATCGCGATCTCCAGGTCCATACACATTGGCGAGGCGAAGGACCATCACTTCCAGACCTTCTATAGCAAGCAGGCGGCAGTAGAACTCACTGGCCGCTTTGCTTGCACCGTACAGGTTCTGCGGATTCAAGCCGGCAGTTTCGGCCACGGGCAGGGTTTCGGCGTCCCCGTAAACCTCGCGCGAAGAAGTGAACACCACGCGGCGTACTCCCTGTTCCCGCGCCGACCGCAACACATTGTAAGTACCTATGACGTTGGTCGAGAACGAGTAGTCGGGATCCGATGTCGCCCCGAGCACGTTGGCTTGGGCGGCCAGATGGTACACCACCTCGACGTCCTTCATGGCCATGCGTCCAACGCAACTCGATCACGGATGTCGGCAATCTGCAATATCTACATCGTCTCCCGCCCCCGTCTGTCCGCGGTGAAGATTGTCGAAGATCGTCCACCTTAGCCGAACGAATGCTAAGGGCAGACACCAGATGGCTAGCCGATGAATCCGGCGCCGCCTGTAACAAGAACGTTCATGGGCCACGCTTCACTTTGCCGCTGCGATGTACTTCAGCTATGGTGGGCAGCCTCCCTGGCGCGACTCCGGCCCATATCCACGTATTCAAAACCGGCTGCTCGCGCCACCTCGGGATCGAGCAGATTACGGCCGTCAATAATCACCGGAACCTCCATCAGTTCATGCAGACGGGAGAGATCCAGTTGGCGGTATTCGTGCCAATCCGTCAGGATCAGCAGGGCCTGGGTGCCGTGTGCAGCTTCGTATGGGGAGGAGCAATATTCTAGGCCAACCTGAGCCGGGAGCTGCCGCGCGACGGCCTCCATGGCTTGGGGATCGTGTACTCGCAACCGAACCCCCTCCTGCAATAGTGCGTTCACAATGCGCAACGCGGGAGACTCGCGAATGTCGTCCGTACCACCCTTGAACGCCAGGCCCAGCACAGCCCATCTTCTTGCCTTGCAGCACCCACACGGCCCGCCGCACCTTTTTCAGAAACATCTCGGCTCCGCCGCAGGTTGATGTTCTCCACTTCTCTCAAGCAACCCGCATTCCACCTTGTACTCGCGCGCCAGATACATGCAAAAGCGCGAAGGTCCTTGGGGAAGCAATAGCCGCCGAAACCGATGCCGGCATTCAAGAAATCGCGGCCGATTCGTGGATCGAGTCCTATGCCAAGCGCCACTTGGCTAACGTCGGCGCCGACCGACTCGCAGATATCGGCCACCATGTTGATGAAAGAGATCTTGGTGGACAGGAAGGCATTCGCGGCATGCTTGGTCAGTTCAGCGGTGCGTAGGTTGGTAAATAAGACCGGACAATCAAGCCCCTGATAGAGATGCTCCAGCATGGCGCGAGCGCGTTCTGATTCAACCCCAACCACCACGCGATCGGGATGCAGGATGTTCTGTACGCCCTCCCTTCCTGCAGGAATTCAGGATTCGAGGCTACGTCGAACTCGATAGGCCGTCGGCCTGGCACATCGGCAAGCTTGGCAAAACGGTCGATCGTCTTTTTGATCCATTCCGCCGTGATTGCCGGCACAGTGCTCTTTTCCACGATCAGCTTGTAACCATTCAAATTGCGGGCAATGGTGCGGGCGATGGCTTCAACCTGGCTCAGATCAGCTTCACCACTGTCCTTCTGGGGGGTGCCAACGCAGACGAACAAGATCGTGGCTGCGCGCACCGCTTCCTCCACACTATGAGAAAGCTTCAGTCGGCCGCTGGCCAATCCCGGTGCCAGAAGATCGTCCAAGTCGGGTTCATAGAACGGTGCCTTCCCGGACTGGATCACCGCTACCTTGGAGGCATCGTCATCGGCGCCAATTACTTCCCAACCCAATTCGGCAAAGCCGACTGCCGTAGGCAGGCCCACATGCCCCAGCCCCAAGACGGCAATGCTTGGCTTGTCGAAACTAGACGCTTCGCTCAACCCAACCTCCAATTTTCGGACAGAGCCGAAGTTAAGCGGCTCAGGAGTAGTGTAGCTTAAGGTTCGCCCCGGGGAAACGATCCTGCTGAGAAGCAACCATAGGTCTGCCCTTAAGTGTCTTAATAAAAAATAGTTATCTCGATTACGAGTCGGACACACGCGGCAATGCCGCGTGCTTATTCCGACACCTACTGTTGTAGAAATACAACAACCGTAACCATGTTACAGCTTGTAATCTTAAGGTCTGCGCTCTCTTTAGTCTTAAGTCTTTACCCTTTGGTCTACGAACGAACAACTCGGAATCCCGCCGAATGTAGCGGCGTCGGTCTCCACGGCGGAGCGCCCGTTCATTTGCGTATTCTACCTGCCCCCACGGGGACGGGCATCGTCTTTCGTCGCACCGACCTCGACGGCTTTGAAGTGGAAGCCATCAGCCGTAATGTCGCAAAGGTCAGTTACGCCACCAGCTTAATGAAAAAGGGCGTGCTCATCTCCACCACCGAGCACCTGCTGTCGGCATTCATCGGGATGGGCGTGGACAACGCAATCGTGGAGCTCGACAACCTCGAACTACCCATCCTGGATGGCAGCGCCCTACCCTTCGTGGAGATGCTCACCCAGGCGGGCCTGCGCCAGCAACGGCGCAAACGCGTCTACCTCAAGATTCTACGTCCCTACGAAATGCAGGAAGGCGACAAGTTCATCGGCGTATATCCGGCGGAGCGGTATTCCGTCAGCTACGCAATCAACTTCCCACATCCGCTGATTGGCAGCGAAAGATTTCAGGTCGAGCTTTCCAATGGCAGCTATGTGGAGCAGATCGCCTCGGCACGAACCTTTGGTTTCTTCGAGCAGCAGCGCGCGATGCTGAACATGGGCCTCATCCGTGGCGCCTCGCGCGAAAACTGCATCGTGCTTACCCCCGACGGAATCGATAACCCGCCGCTCCGCTACGCTGACGAGTTCGTGCGACATAAGGTACTGGACCTTATCGGCGACCTCGCCTTGTTCGGCAAGCGCATTCTTGGCTACGTCAAAGCCGATCGCGCCGGACACGCCATGCACACCGCCATCGTCTCCCGCATTCTGCGCGATCCCACCTATGCGGAAGAAGTTACCCTGGACGAAACAGCGATTGCCGATTGGCCGTCGGAGCCTCTTGCCGCCGCCGACTAGCCTGCCCCGTTTTCCGCTCAGTTCGCAATTTACCCTACCCCAGAAGATGGAACAATCAGGTTAGTTCGAAAATTTCAAAATATATTTGGCTAGATCCGTTAGAAAGCTCAATGGCCGACGACTACCTATATGTGCGAGGGCCTGAACCTATACCGGTTGAAGGCGTGAGCCAGGATTCTCTGTACGAACAGGTAGCGGAGACCTACGGCCCTGCACTCGACCGGCTGGCGCGAGCTTATGAGCTTGATCCCGACGCGCGTCGTGACCTGCTCCAGGATATTCATTTACATCTCTGGCGCAGCTTCGCGTCTTTCGACCAGCGCTGCTCGCTGCGGACTTGGGTATACCGTGTCGCGCACAACGTAGCCACCGGGCACGTGATCCGGCAGAGCCGGGTCAGGAACAAGCTGGTGACCATCGAGGAGATCGAGACCGTGCCTGGCAATGATCAACCAGAACTCGCCGCCAGCCAGACCCAAGCGTTGGAGCGTGTCTCCACGCTGATCCAGCGCCTGAAACCGCTCGACCGGCAGATCATCGTTTCCTATCTCGAGGGGATGGAGGCCAACTCGATCGGCGAAATCACTGGGTTATCGCCGGCGAACATCGCGATGAAAGTTCACCGGATCAAGAACATCCTAAAGCGCTGGTTCGTCGAAGGAGGCCCTCATGCCGAGTGAGTTCCCTATGAACGACCCACAAAATATTTGGCAAAAACAACCCACGGAGGCATTCAAAATGTCAGCAGATCAATTACGCCTTAAGGCGCAAAAACGTCAGAAGGGAGCTCGCTCTCAAGTGCTACGTGATGCGATCATCGGGCCCATCCTTTCCGTATTCTTCGCGTGCAACCTCATCAAGGTCAACCATGTTTGGTGGGGGGTGGGCCACCCGCTAAGCCTTTGGAGCACCCGCATGGGGCTTGGCCTGCTAAGTCTCTGGGGCCTCGCTCTCCCGTTTCTACTGTACAAGTGGGTTTGGCCGGCGCGGCTGGCGCCGGATGCACCACTAGGCAACACCCTCCAGTGGTACAGAAGCCAATTGGAGAAAGGGCTGGACTTTGACCGGCATGTCTGGCTCGTTCTCATGCCTTTTTTTGTGGGCATAACGCTGACTGGCGTGCCAGCGCTAATCAGTTCGCTTGGCAACTCACGGGAATTCATGCTGAACTCCTTACCATTTTTTGTGCTTCTCGCGATATGGTTGCCGATCTTCCTCTACCTCAGGAAGCGACGTCGCGGAAGGCGTCAAAAGGAGATCGAGCAGTTACGCGCCTTTGAGAGAGAGAACCTGGCGTGACACAAAGACTCTCCCCTTCGCGGGTGCGATGACGGGGTTCGCCCACCGTACCCTGCGAACCACTAATCCAGCTGATTCAATCGCGCTAACATACTTGCGTGGAAAAGACTGTCTATCTTTCGCTGGGCTCCAACGTGGGCGACCGCGAGGTCAACCTTCATACGGCGATTGACAAACTTGCCGAACTGGGTGAAGTAATTGCGGTGTCGGCATTCTACGAGACGGAGCCGATGGAATTCACTGCGCAACCATGGTTTCTCAACTGTGCGGTGGCGCTCCGTACCCAATTGATGCCGAAACTTTTCTTGTCGAAGACCCTGGCCATCGAGCAGCAGATGGGTCGCCGTCGCAGCCAACCGAAGGGCCCTCGCACCATCGATATCGACATTCTGCTGTTCGGAAATTCCATTATCCACACGTCGCAATTAGATGTGCCTCACGTGGCGATGCATCAACGTCGGTTCGTGCTGGAACCCCTATCCGAGATTGCGCCCGAGGTGCGGCATCCCATCTTCAAGCACACGGTGCGCGAAATGTTGCAAGCGCTCCCTCACCATGCAGGACAGGTAAAGAAGCAAGCTCCCTCTTAGATTCGCTGTAATTCGCGGATCGTGCGCTCGCTCTTTACGTTTCCGGTATTGAGCGTGCTCTTCGGCTCCAGCAGCATCACGTGGGCTTCCTCGTCGGCGGAGGGGAAATGCTCAATGCCACGCGGAATAATGATGAACTCACCGGGATTCACCATGAACTCTCGCTCGCTGCCGTTCTCGCGCACGCGCATGCGTAGCGTGCCTTTCACCACGAAGAATAACTCGTCTTCGTTGTCATGGTGATGCCACATGAAGTCGCCTTGCAACTTCACCAACTTGACGTACGCGTCATTCACCTCACCTACGATCTTGGGGCTGTACTGATCGGTGAACAGCGACAGCTTCTGCGCAAGATTGACTTTGTCCATGGGAACCTCTAATAGGGAGAGTTTACGTCAGATTCTAGCGACCAATACGGCTCACGTCTTGGTTGCAGCATATTAGAATTATGTCACTTCGAACGAGGTGCGGCATGGAACAGAAAGTGCTCCTGCGTGTAGATGAGAGTGGCAGCGTTATTATTCCTGCGGCATTCCGCAAAGTGATTGGCATCGAGCCTGGCGACGAAGTCGTCCTAAGTGTCCGAGACGGTGAATTGCGAATCACGACTCAACAGAGTCGCATTCAGCGGGCACGCCGGCGCGCCCGGAAATATGTGAAATCTGGCACGTCGCTCATTGACGAACTGCTTGCCGAACGACGCGAGGCAGCCAAGAATGAATAGGATCGTCCTGACACATACTTTCCTTCCTGATGGACAGGACTCAAGCGGGCGGACGAGAACTATGCCGTCCCTGAAGGGACTCGTTAACTTTTTCAACTTTACCCAGCGCTGAAGCACTGGGCTAAGCTCTTTCGCCCTTACAGGGCTTTCTTTTGGACAATTCGTTCCGCCTAGCCAACTGGAAGCGAGTACTCACATGGACTCTAACGCCCCGAGCTGGAGCGGTTCCTGGATTAATGTATCCGCCCGTTCGGGTAGTGCGGCGCTTCAGCGCCGCGTTAACCGCGCCAAAAAGCGGTGTTTCTTCTTGCCCTATATGCGGGCCTGAAGGCCCGCACTACCCGTTTTAGACCGGACACACCTATTGCGAAACTCGTCCAAATCGATTCTGCCCCGGCGGGACTGAATTTTTACACAACTTCCACTGTGCCAACTCAAATCAAGCCCTGCCGTACTACTGCAGCAGCAATCCGCTCTCGCCATTGCCATTCTCCACGACCTCTTCCGGCGGAATGATCGAGGTGGCTGCCACGCGGTCGCCTTCTTCCAGGTGCAGGAGGCGCACGCCCTGGGACGAGCGTCCGCATTCGCGGATGGTATTGGCGCCGATGCGGATGATCTTACCGAACTGGCTGATGACCATCACCTCCGACTCTTCGTTCACCAGCATGATGGAGACGACTTTGCCGTTGCGCGCCGTGGTCTTCACGTTGATGACGCCTCCGCCGCCGCGTGCCTGCAGACGGTATTCATCCACGTCGGTGCGCTTGCCGTAACCCTGCTCGGTGACCGAAAGGATGAGGTTGGCCTGCTGCTCCTCGCCGTTCTTCTTGCGCGCCTTAGGAGTGATCGCCATGCCCACAACGTAATCGCCTTTGCCCAGCCTCATGCCGCGAACGCCATGAGCCTGGCGACCCATTGGCCGCACATCCTCCTCGTCAAAGCGAATCGCCTTGCCGTCATGGGTCGCGAGGAAAACAACCTGGCTACCGTCGGTACAACTGGCAGCGACCAGTTCGTCCTCCTTCTCGATGGAGATGGCGTTGATGCCACTCGACCTCACATTGCTGAAGTCCTTCAGCGGCGTTTTCTTTACCGTTCCGCTGCGAGTGGCGAAGAAAACATACTTACCTTCTTCTTCGAGATCGCGCACGGTAAGCAACGCCCGTACGCTCTCGCCCGGCTGCAGCGAAACCAGGCTGGCAACGGCTTTGCCCTTGCCGGCGGCGCTCAGCTCCGGAATCTCGTACACCTTGAGCCAATACACTCGACCCGTGTTGGTGAATACCAAAATGTAGTCGTGGGTGGATGCCACGAAGAGATATTCGACGAAGTCCTCTTCGCGCGTGCTCATGCCTTTGCGGCCCGTGCCGCCGCGGCGCTGTTGACGATACGTTGAAATCGGAGTGCGCTTCAGGTAACCCGAATGGCTGACCGTAACCGCGACCTGCTCGTCCGCGATCAGGTCTTCCAGGCTGATCTCGGCGGCTTCGTCCTGAATGACGGTACGCCGTGCGTCGCCGAATTTCTTTTTGACTTCCTCGAGCTCCTTGACGATGACGTTGCGCAACTTCTTTTCGCTGGCCAGGATCGATTCGTAATCGGCGATGCGGCTGCGGACCTCCGCCAATTCCTTAAGGATTTCGTCGATCGACAACCGGGTCAAACGATGTAACTGTAGTTCCAGAATGGCATCGGCTTGTACTGCGTCGAAGGGCTTGGTGAGCTGAGAAGGAACCAGTCCTTTTAGCGATGCCGCCTTGCCCCCCTTGCCTTCCGTCTCGTCCACAGACGCAGCCGCCTTCTTGTGAACGCTTCGGCTGTGCGTTTCCAGCGCGTTGAGGGCATCGAAGGGTTGGCCGCACTCTTTACAGAAAAACATGTTGGCGCTGGGATCGGATGATCTTGCGCGATCGAACTCGAAAATCCATTTTCCTGTGGGAGTTTTCAAATCAAGCAGCTTGCGATGGTTGCGATTGCTAAGATCGAGATCATACACGTTGCCGGGAAGGTACCGCACCGCGCTGTTGCTCTCAAAGGCCTCTGCAATGCATTTGGCCTTGATTATCATTGGGCCCGTCTTGCCCGACTTGCCTTCGGACACACTTACCGTTTTGCCAGTGAAATACTCAACCAGGTTGGTTCTAGCTTCGGCGCGGTTCTCGCTGCCACGAATGATGCGGATCACGTCGTCAACCCGATCAAGTGCGACTTGGTAGCCCTCGAGAATATGCTCGCGTTCGCGTGCCTTCAGCAGCAGATAGGCGGTGCGCCGCCGCACTACGTCGATGCGGTGATTGACGAAGTGCTGGATAGCCTGCACCAGGCCCATCTCCTTGGGCTGGTTGTTGACCACAGCCAGGAAGATCATGCTGAAGCTCTCCTGCATCGAGGTATGCTTGAAGAGCTGATTGAGCACGATCTGCGGTTCGGCGCTCCGCTTCAACTCGATCACAATACGCATGCCGTCGCGGTCGCTCTCGTCGCGGATGTCGCTGATCTCGTCGATCACTTTGTTGTTCACCAGTTCGGCAATGCGTTCGATCAGCTTTGCCTTGTTGACCTGGTACGGGATCTCGGTGACGATGATCGCATCCTTGTCCTTGGTCAGGTGCTCGATAGCAGCCTTGGCACGCATCATGAAGCGCCCGCGCCCGGTGCGGTAGGCTTCGGTAATGCCGCTGCGTCCGTAAATGTACCCAGCGGTCGGGAAATCAGGCCCCTGCACATGCTTCAGCAGATCGGCGAGCGTGGCGTGGGGATTGTTCACCAGCGTAATGCATGCGTCCACGATCTCCGTCAGATTGTGCGGAGGAATGTTGGTTGCCATGCCAACCGCGATGCCGTTTGATCCGTTCACCAGTAGGTTGGGGATTCTTGTCGGCAACACCAGCGGCTCAACCGTAGTGTCGTCGAAGTTGGCTACGAAATCGACGGTGTCCTTATCAATGTCAGCCAGCAGCTCTTCGGAAATCTCCGTCATGCGCGACTCAGTGTATCGATACGCCGCTGGCGGATCGCCATCGACCGAACCGAAATTGCCCTGTCCATCTACCAGGGGATAGCGCAACGAAAATGGCTGCGCCATGCGCACCATGGCGTCATACACAGCCGTGTCGCCATGCGGATGATACTTGCCCAGCACTTCGCCCACCACCTTGGCGCACTTCACGTGCTTGCGGTTATGCAGCAAGCCCATGTCATGCATGGCATAGAGAATACGGCGATGAACGGGCTTAAGGCCGTCGCGCACATCGGGCAAGGCGCGTCCGATGATGACGGACATCGAATAGTCGAGATACGAACGCCGCATCTCCTCTTCAATGTTGATCGGCTGTACATTGCCTGCGCCGGGGCCAGTATTATCGAGCGGTAATTGCTGGTTTGGATCGTCTGCCATGGTTAGCTATCAGCCGTCGGCTATCATGCGTCGGCTGTTCCTTCCTAAAACTTCGGTCGCTGCTCAAGTCACAAATTTTGTGATCAGAGCGGCATCGTGAGGACCACCGCGTGCTCGGATCGAGAGCGAAGATTCAGCCGTCGGGCCGCCTCTCAGCAAGCCCGTCGAATCGCACGCAAGTCATTGCAAATTCAGGAGATTATCCTTGTGATGAGCACTTACAATTATACCACTAACATCGGCCTGACGAGGTTCTGTTTGGGCTGCAGAAATCGCTGGATTGAAAGGCGATTTCGCCTTGCGGCGTGAGCCTAAACGGTAGGAGCAGGCTGGCAATCAACCGCAATTAGGGCAAGATAACGGAGGCGATGTTAGGTCGGGGAGCCGTATCCTGAGCAGGTGCGGCACTCTGTGGGAGAGTTGTGTGCTTCTTCGGGGAAGTCGGGACTTTGAACTCGAGACCCTGGTCATCGTTTGCTTTGATCGTTGCCTGCACGTCCAGATCAGCCAGCGCAATCTTCTTGCGACCCTTGTCGAAGACATACACGGTGTCGCCCATAATCGCGTAGTTCGTGATCTCCTGCCGATGGCCGTCGCGGTAGACGAGGACGGTCGGTTCACCGGGCCTCGCGTCAGGGATCGGGGTCGATTGCATGGTGGGAGCAGGAGGACGTGCGTACGCCTCTGAATCAGAGTCGTCTTGCCGGGCGGGGGGTCTGGCTGGCGGCTGCTCCACTATGATGTGCAGAGTCTGGTCGTTGGGGCCAATGGGAGGTCCGGAATACAGTAGCGGTCCGGAATACATATCCGGCGAACCGCCCTCAACATAATCGTAGCCGTATGCGCCTGCGTCATCCAGCGGGTAATAGTAAGGAACGGCGTAGGCCAAACTTCCTCCCGAAAAGCGTCTCCCACGATTGAAATGGCGCACATGGGCTTGATTGGCGAAGCCAATGTTTGGGATTGAGGTGACGCTGGGGGTTGGAGGTGGCAGATGCCCACCACCAACTGACAAGACACTGGGCGGGGGCGCCAGGAAATGTCCGCCGATGGTCGTTGTGGAGGGCGGGCCGTTATGCATCTGCGCGATCACTGGGATTGCGAAGGCCACTCCCATGATCATCACGCCCGCCAAGCGACCGATCCTTCTCTGGCCCCGACTCATGCTGAATGGATCTGCGCCCCTCATGTTCTGCCCTCAGTCTAATCCAACCCTTTAGATGCTGGGAAGTTTCTACCGGCTTCGGGATGTTAAATGGACCAAGCTGTAAACGTCGATCATCGCGTTAGCGATCAGTACGCCGACAATTACCGCGTTGGCGACCACAGCGTAGCGGCTTTGCAGCAGGTCTGCCGATACTCCCGCCATAAACAAAACCAGAAAAGGCAAAGCGACGAACAGGAAGGTGAAACCCGCAAAGTGCAGCCGCAAGGCCAGAGCTACCAGCAGCAGCCCGGTAAACAACGGAGCTGCAATGCCAAAGAATCGCGACCGCTTCCAAATCAGGAAGGTGATCAGGGCAACTATCAGCAACAGAACCAGGCCGAGGCCGTTTTGCAGAAAAAATGTCGCCAGCAACGGAGCGACGGCCTTCCAGGAGAACGACGGCGACGAAATTTCCAGCCAGTCTGCATTGATCAGCGCCCTGACGAAAACCACTGGGCGGAAGCTGTAGACAGCCCACAACAGGACCAGGCCGATGAAGCAGGCTGCCACAAAGATGGCCAGGGCTGCGCCGCGCCGCACGTGGCCGACCCAAAGCATGAAACCGAGCGCCGGCAGCAGCAAAATCCACAGCGAGAACTGAGCACCAATGCAAATGGCCATGGAAAGACCCATCAGAAGAATCCGCCGCCAATTCCATAGCACGACTTCACGGGGAGCATACAGAGTGTGCGCCACAGCGATGGAGGTGAAAATGACACCGAAGGCTCCCCACGCGCCAACGATCTCGGGACCAGTTTGGCTTGCCCATCCCACCATCACGGGCGAAAAGCAATAAAGCCCGAGGGCGACGTATCCGCCAATATCCCCGTAAAGACGGCGAGCAACATACCACAACGAAGCGCCCAGCAATAGCCCGGCGACTAAGAACGGCAAGCGTACCCAGAAGCGGTAGTTGCCCAGCCGAGAATAATGACTTTCGGCACCGCTGATTCGGGCCGCGACCCCAGCCAGCAGCGGTACCAACGGGGAGCGCTCACTGCTACCCGCGTTCGATAAGTGTTCGAGATGGAGCAGCCCGGCCTCGACGTAGTTGCCTTCGATGACCGACAACGGCACATGCGCCGAAAACCAGAGACACTGCGCGAGAAAGACAAGCAACAGAAGCAGCGCTGCGACCTGCGGCACACCTATGCGGCTGCGGATACCCGAAAGGGAGATGCGCGTTTGTTCCAGCATGACGATCTCGCGCGACGCGGAGGTTGCTTGGCGCACGGAACAGGGGCCGCTAATCGGGCTGAGTTTGACCGGTTTCAAAAGTGGGAGATCGCTGTAGGCTTGCCATTCTAGCTGACAAATATCTGTGCTTAGCATTCGCAGCGTTCCGTGGCATCGTCCGCCTTCGAGACGAGGCAACGAACTGCAGCGCTATCACGACCGCCAGACACGACGTGACCACCGCGTTAACGCGGCAGTATATCGGTCAGTGCTCCTTCGATACGATCCACCTCTTCACGAATCACCCGGATCGCCTGATGATTGGCCGGGTGGGGTACGGGCGTGATGGCTTCTACCGCGTGACGAATCTTGTGGTTCCGGTCCCAGATCAAATTGATCCTCGCGAATGTCTCCATGCGGTGCTGATAGATCCTTTTCACCAGCTTCGTGGTTAGCCAGGCAAACGCCAAGCCAAACAGCATTTCGATCGGGAGGCGGTCGGTCGCTCCATCGAAATCGAAGAAGGCGAGCCGATAGACGGCTTCGCCAGCCCCCAGAGAAGCAAATATCACTCCCATCCCAATTAACCCCACAGTCAGGCGGTCAACGGGCCGAAGCTCCAAAGACGGTTGATTAGTACCGCGGTTTTGCGCGAATGCCATAGTGCCCCCGAGAAACATTTGGTGGTGCGAAGCTCTATTGTGCTACAAACGCCGGAGTTTGTGGACAATGTATTAGGACAAAATTTATGAATCAGGACAAGACGGTCGTGGGAGGATACCGGCCTTTGGGTGGAACTGAAGGTAACGGCTTTGCACCCTGGAAGGCAATCGCGGCCTAGGGCGGGAACTCAACTGGAAGTTGGTGTCGCGTACATACTCCTGTTCCTTCGCCTTCAGGTCTTTGAAGATTTCGGCTGGCAGATCCAATCCCCTGTACCTTCCCATCGCTCGCTCTAGATGTCCAGGTTCTTCACTTCCAGGGCGTTGTCCTCGATGAATTTGCGGCGCGACTCGACGTCTTCACCCATCAGCGTTGTGAAGATGGTTTCGGTCTCAGTCAGGTCCTCAAGCTTCACGGAGAGCAAGGTACGACGCTCGGGATCCATCGTGGTCTCCCAAAGCTGCTGGGAACTCATCTCGCCCAGGCCCTTGTAACGCTGCACGGTGTAGTCTTTGCGGCCCTCATTGAGCACGTAGTCGAAGAGTTCGCGTGCCGAGGCCTTCTCCACGGTTTCCGCCTCCGATTTGCGCTTGGAGGTCTTGGGGCTCTTCTGCTCAGCCTTCTCCTGGTCGGCACGCTCGGCGTCGCTGAGCTCTTCTTTCCCATTCGAGGCGGCGCCAGCATCTTTCACACTTTCGACGTAATAGGGCGGCTGCATGTACAGTTCGATCTGCTTGTGCTTCGACATCATCTGCCGATACTCGGGCGTGGACGCCAGTTCCCAATTGATAACGTGCTCGGCGCCCTGCGCGTTTACGAAGACACACTCCCACAGGCTGTGCTCTCCCTCGAAGCGCAGCGTAACCGACTTGATATTACGATCTTTGGCGATCCCCTTCAGCGCCTTCTCCAACAAAGCAATCTTCTTGGGAGCACTCTTGCTTTCACCCTCGAAGTCAACGCGCTTCAACAGATCTGCTCTCGGCAACACCTCGGTGATCTTTTCGTCGCGAATGCGCTTGTCCACCTTGTCAAAGAAACCAAGGAAATCGTTCAGCGTAGTCATGAACTTGGTGAGCGGAGCGCCCTCCAACACTGCGGCGCCTTCACCGTAGCGCACTACCAGGCCGTCGGCGGCGCGTTTCACCATCACCCGTACGAATTCCGCGTCGTTCTTGATGTACTGTTCGAACTTGCCCTTCTTGATGCGATATAAGGGCGGCTGCGCGATGTAAATGTTGCCCCGCTTAATCAGGTCCTGCATGTGGCGGAAGAAGAACGTAAGCAGCAGCGTGCGGATGTGCGAGCCGTCCACGTCGGCGTCGGTCATCAGAATGATTTTGCTGTAGCGCAGCTTCGAGACATCGAAATCGTCCTTGCCAATGCCCGTGCCCAGTGCCGTGATCATGGCCCGGATTTCTTCGTGGCCCAACATTTTGTCGTAACGGGCCTTTTCAACATTCAGGATCTTGCCCTTCAGAGGAAGGATCGCCTGAAAGCGGCGGTCGCGCCCCTGCTTGGCGGTGCCGCCTGCGCTCTCGCCCTCAACCAAGTAGACCTCGCAGCGTTCGGGGTCGCGCTCGGAACAGTCGGCCAACTTACCCGGCAAGCCTCCCCCGTCAAGAGCTCCCTTGCGGCGAGTGAGATCGCGGGCTTTACGTGCGGCCTCGCGCGCGCGCGCCGCCTCGACCGCTTTGTTGATAATTTTCTTGGCCACCGACGGGTTCTGCTCGAAAAAAGCTCCCAAACGCTCGTTCACGAATGCTTGCACCGTACCGGCAATGTCGGAATTGAGCTTTCCCTTGGTCTGTCCTTCAAATTGTGGTTGCGACAATTTCACGCTTACGACCGCTACCAGTCCTTCGCGAACGTCGTCGCCAGTAAGGTTCTCCTTCACATCCTTGAACAACCCAAGCTGCTGGCCCGCATAATTAACCGTGCGCGTCAGCGAGGTACGAAAACCGGAAAGATGGGAACCACCGTCAACTGTGTTGATGTTGTTGGCGAAGCTGAATACCGTCTCGGAATAGCCGTCGTTATACTGCAGCGCGATCTCCATCGCCACGCCGTCACGCTCGGCTTCCATGTAGATGGGCTTGTCGTGCAGCACACTCTTGCCACGATTCAAGTGCTTGATGAATTCGGCGATCCCGCCGTTGTACTTGAACTCCGCGCGCTTGGGCTCCCCGGACTTCTGATCGGTGGTGCGCTCATCGGTGAGGGTAATGAGCAGCCCTTTGTTCAGAAACGCCATTTCCCGCAAACGCTGCGCCAGGGTGTCGTAGTTGTATTCCGAGACGGTGAAGATTTCCTTGTCGGGCAGGAAGTGAACCTTGGTGCCGCGCTTTTTCGTGGTGCCTGTTTTCTTCAGCTTGGTCGTCGGCTCGCCTTTAGAGTAGCTCTGCTCCCAAACCGACCCCTCGCGCCAGATCTCAAGTTCCAGCAAATGACTGAGCGCGTTGACGCAGGAGACACCCACTCCGTGCAGCCCGCCAGAAACCTTGTAGGTCGAGGTATCGAACTTTCCGCCAGCGTGCAATACCGTCATCACCACTTGCGCTGCCGGAAGGCGCTCGCCGTCCACGTCCATCTCCTCCGTCGGAATGCCGCGGCCGTTATCGACCACCGTGATGGAGTTGTCGATGTGAATGGTGACATCGATGTGATCGGCGAATCCCGCCAGCGCTTCATCTACCGAATTGTCTACTACTTCGTACACCAGGTGATGCAGTCCGAGTTCGCCGGTTGATCCGATGTACATAGCCGGGCGTTTGCGCACGGCTTCCATGCCACCAAGCACCTTGATGGAGTCGGCAGTGTAGTCTCCATCCGACTTACCATTGCCATTCTTTCCGTTCTTGCGCCCTAATTTTTCGTCCGGAACTGCGCTAGATTTGTTGTTTTCGGGAGCCGCAGCTGCGGCCGACTCGGAATCTTTCGGGGACATCCTGCTCCATTCCAACGGCGACACGTCAAACGTGCATTTCCGTTGCTCATACCCAGACGCCTCAAAGGGGTCCGGTACCTTTTGCAGCAACCCCTATCTACTATAAAATTCAACAACTTAAGGGTTCAGGGCTATGGTCTATTGTAGCACAGAAGTTACTCTATTCGCGATCACTTTTATAACTTATAAATTGTCAGTTTTCAAAGGGTTACAGAGGTACAGTGCGATTTTTGAACGTAGCGACTACAAATCCCGAATAGATGTCTCCGGTTTCTAGTAGTTCGGCGCTTCAGCGCTGAGATTAACGACGTCAGCGGCTTAAGCGATTTTTCTTCTTGCCCCTCTAAGCGGGCCTCCAAGCCTGCACTACCAGTGCCGGCGGATACACTCATCTTGGAACCGCTCTAAGCAACCTGCGAGGTGCAGAAGGCACAGCGGCGAGCCGTGACGGGTATATCGCTTTCGCATTCAGGACATTTCTTCTTGTCGGGCAAAGCTTGCTTCTCGAATCGCTTCATTAGCGCATTCACCGGCAAAACGACGAAGTAGTAGACGGCCAGCGCGATCAGCAGGAACGAGATGATTGCGTTCACGAAATCGCCGTAGAGGAACTTCGCTCCATTCACTTCGAAAAAGAAGCCCGAGAAGTCTGGCTTTTGAACGATAGCGGCGATCACGGGAGTAAGCAGATCTTTAACAAAAGCCGTGACGACTGCGCCAAATGCGACGCCGATCACCACGCCGACTGCCAGATCAATCACGTTGCCGCGCAAGACAAAATCGCGAAATCCCTTAAACATAGCGCCTCCTTAAAAATTGATAAGTCAAGGTACGCGACGGAGCGGCGTCCTTTCAAGTGTCGCGCTGAAAAAATCTGGGCAAACGGGAATGTGAGGGCGCCGAAGCTGGCATAAGTTGTGGCCCAGGCGACAGTTCCTCGCGGCCGCTGCTGGATTTACAGAGTGGATTCAGCGAGAGTACAAATCACGATACCGCTTGAGAATTTTCCACTGGCCAAGAGAGATGGGGGCGGATTGCTCGCCCCCGTGTCTCCCCAAATGTACATCTTTCGTTGTGAGTGACTAACTTACCCTCGCAGCTGACTTCTCATCCGGAGCGGCTTGAAACTTACGATGCTCCACTCCGGTGTAGATCTGCCGCGGCCGCGCGATCTTCTGCTCCGGATCCTGGATCATTTCGTTCCACTGCGCCAGCCAGCCGGCGGCTCGCGGAATTGCGAACAACACGGTAAACATCTCTGGCTGGAAGCCCATGGCCTGATAAATGATCCCAGAGTAGAAATCGACATTGGGATAGAGCTTGCGGGTGACAAAGTAGTCGTCCGCCAGTGCGATGCGTTCCAGCTCTAGAGCAATGTCGAGTCTGGTATTGCGTCCAGTCACTTGGAATACTTCGTCGGCGACGGCCTTAATGATGCGCGCACGGGGATCGTAATTCTTGTAAACCCGATGCCCGAAGCCCATCAGCTTCAGCTCTCCTGCCTTTACGCGCTTGATGTACGCAGGAATGTGTTTCACGGAGCCGATCTCGTCCAGCATGCGCAGCACCTCTTCGTTAGCGCCGCCATGCAGCGGACCAGACAGTGCCGACGCCGCTCCTGCCATCGAGAGATAGGGGTCTGCCTGCGAGCTGCCCACCACGCGCATGGTGGTGGAACTGCAGTTCTGCTCGTGGTCGGCGTGCAGGATGAACAGCACATCCAGCGCCCGCGCGATAACCGGGCTTGCCATATACTTCGGCTCGGTCATCTTCCACAGCATGTTCATGAAGTTCTCGGGATAGGTGAGATCGTTGTCGGGATAGACGTACGGGTGGCCGCGCCGATGACGATAGGAATACGCCGCCAGCGTGGCCATCTTGGCGATCAACCGCACAATTTGTTTCTGCCGGATCTCCGGGTCATGGATGTTCTTCGCCTCCGGATAGACCGTCGACAACGCCGCCAACGTGCTCACCAGGATGCCCATGGGATGCGCATCATAGCGGAAGCCATCGATGAACTGCTTGGTGGTCTCGTGCAGCATGGTGTGATGGGTGATTTCCCAGGTCCAGTCCTTGTCCTGCTGGGGTGTCGGCAACTCGCCGTAAAGCAGTAGGTAAGCCACTTGCAGATAGGTGCAATGCTCGGCGAGGGTTTCGATGTCGTACCCGCGGTAACGCAGGATGCCCTTCTCGCCGTCAATGAAGGTGATGCTGCTCTTGCATGAAGCGGTGTTCATGAATGCGGGATCATAGGTCATGAGACCGAAGTCGTCGGGATCAGTCTTGATCTTCCGCAGGTCCATAGCGCGGATGGTTCCGTGCTCGATGGGTGCTTCATAAGTTTTATCGGTGCGGTGGTCCGTCAGGGTCAATACGTTCTTCGGCATGACCGTTTTAACCTCCTGTTACTAACTAAGCGTATGAGATTTAGAGAGCGGTACTGCGAACGAGTGTTCGTCCGCTGCCACATTTTAACGCCGGGGTAACCCCCGAAACCACAATTAACATGCAGAATTGAGACGGAGATCACACAGGTCTGTGATGTCTAACGGGGAGGGGAAGACGCAAAAGCGGAGCCTATTTTTTATCGGCGGCTTTATCTTTGCTGGAGGTTGACGTGTCTTTACCAGAACTGGTCTCGCTTTTGGAAGGCTCCGCTTTGCTCTCCGATGTGGAGGCTGCGGAACCGTTCCCTTTCGCAGTCGCCGAGGCGGCGCTGGAAGACTTCTTGGCGTAGTCGCTCACGTACCATCCCGAACCCTTGAACTGGATGGCGGGCGCCGAAAGCACTTGCTCCAGTTCGCCTCCGCAATGCGGGCAGACAGTCAAGGGCGAATCGGAAAACTTCTGGATTCGCTCCGTTAGGCTATGGCATTTTTTGCATTGGTATTCGTAAAGAGGCAACGATGTATCCCCACGATCTTGGTCCAACTTATTGATTCTATTTTTTGCAAATAGTTGCGGTCAATTTGCGGTTTTGTAACTGGCGCTTGCATCCTGCGCTTACTCCCTTGAAACTAGCCGGGTGAAAACAATCGCAATCATCCCCGCCCGGCTGGCGTCTACTCGACTGTCGCGCAAGCTTCTCCGCAAGGTCGACGGCCGCCCTATGCTTGCTTATGTCTATGAAGCAGCCCGTGCCTGCTCCCAATTGCGTGATGTCATCGTGGCAACAGATTCAGAAGAAATCGCCACCGCCTGTCACCAAAATGGGTGGTCATGCTGCATGACCTCGGCGGCGCATTGCAGCGGCACCGACCGCGTCCACGAAGTCGCACAAACCATCGAGGCTGACGTTTACGTAAACGTGCAAGGTGATGAGCCGCTGGCACGACGCGAGCACTTGGACGTCCTATTGGAACTGATGGAGAGGGAAGGGGTTGAGGTAGGCACGCTCAAGACGCTTTGCTCTTCTCACGACGTAAACAATCCTAACGCTGTGAAAGTCGTTACCGCTTTGGATGGGAGAGCACTTTACTTTTCGCGAGCGACCATTCCTTTCGATCGAGACAGCGGCCGACAGGTGCGCTACTACAAGCACCTCGGGTTCTATGCTTACCGCAAAGAAGCACTCAACGCTTTCTGCACTTGGCCGGAGTCGGAACTGGAGCGCAGCGAACGGCTGGAACAGCTACGGTTCCTCGACCACGGCATCGCAATCCACGTAGCGGAGACGCCGTTTGACACGGTGGGGGTGGACACGGAACAGGATTTGCGGCGAGTGCAAAGGATTCTGCGCGAGAAGAAGCTCAGCTAAGCGGTTTAGACCAGTTCCTGGATTAGTGTATCCGCCCGTTCGGGCAGTGCGGCGCTTCAGCGCCGCGTTAACCGCGCCAAAAGGTCTCGCATAAGCCGCTGAGGTCGACGACCTCAGCGGCTTATGCGGTGTTTCTTCTTGCCCTACACGCGGGCCTGAAGGCCGGCACTACCCGTGCAAACCGGACACACCTATTGCGAAACTCGTGTAGCCGCGGCCTCTGGCTGCTTCGCCGCCCACGACTCAGCCGCAGCGATTCGCTTCCCAATCGACGGATGCGAGTGGAAGAGCCACTCGATGAACTTCGACGGCTGGCGCTCCGCCAGGTTCTGGTCGGCTAACTTCTGCATCGAGCTGATGAAAGGCCCGATCGCTGGAATACTTTCCCACGCGTAACGGTCCGCTTCCCGTTCATGGTGTCGCGAGATCGCGTTCAAGGCCGGCATCAGCAGAAATCCCAGGATGGTGGCTACCAGCACGATGAGAGGCAGGTTAGCGAAGTCGTAGAGCCGGGGAGCCAGCACTGAAAACCAGTCCTTCGCGATGACGAAACGAAGCACCTGGTTAACCAGCCAGAATCCGAAAAACGTAATTCCCACCTGCATTAAAATGCCCTTCAGAATATGGCGGTGTACATGGTGTCCGAGTTCGTGCGCGAGGACCGCCTCGATCTCGTCGTCGCTGTAATGCTGCAGCAAAGTGTCGGACAGAATGATGCGGCGCGTCGAACCCATCCCGGTGAGCGCGGCATTCGCCTTCTTCGACTTCTCCGACAGCTTCCATTCATACACACCACGCACGCGGGTACCGGCGCGCTCACCGAGTTTGGTCAGCCGCTCCCGGAGGCCTTCATTTTCCAGCGGTTGGAATTTATAGAAGATCGGCATTAACAGCACAGGGGCAAGCTGCGCCATCAGCAGAAACAGACCCACAAAAACGGCCCAGGCGATGATCCACCAGCGCTGCGGTGCGATTCGGATAATCGCGTAGATGATCTCCACCATGACGGTGCCCAGGACCAGCCCAACCAGCCATCCCTTGCATTCGTCCCAAAGCCAGCCACGTAGCTTTTGATTGGAAAGATGGTACTGATGCTCAAGCCGGAATCCAACGAAATCGAAAGGTGAACTCAAAACTTTGGCAATGACCGAAAACATCAGCACATACAGAAAGACTGCAAAAAAGTAGCGCTGATGCGCGCCCAAATAGGACCAGTCGCGGAGTTTGCCGGTCCATCCCGTGACCAGCAGAACCACCAGCAAAGCAAAGCCGATGACCGCGTCAGCCATGCTGAGCCAACGCTGAATACGGTTATAGCGGCGTACCTCCGGCGAGTCGACCGGCTGCGGATTTGAAGTGGTTGCCATCGGAGTTGAGAGAACCGAACGCATGCGACCGTTCTCCCGACGTGTGATTCAAGTATGCCAGAAACGCTGCGGGAAACGCACCTCAGGCAGAAGCTCATCTTCGGCCCAAGCTACCTTCCACTTGCTCTGATAGCACGGGCGTACCGGTTTCGGTGCCAGCCGCAACGAAGCCTTGTGTTTCCTTCAGAATCTGCGAGACCAACCCGGGCGATGCAGCTTCGCAATAGATGCGCAGCAGTGGCTCAGTTCCGGACGCGCGCACCAGCACCCAGGCTTCGGCGCCGTTGCCATATGTCGGAGCGTCGAGGAAGAACTTCACCCCGTCGAGCGTTTCCACCTTTTGCACATTGAAACTTCCGATGGTCGCGGGTTTGGCGCTGGCGCGACGCATCGCTTTATCCTTTACCTCATTGCTGAGGTGCAGGTCGAGCCTGCCATAGTGATGTTCCCCGTATTCGTGTTGCAGGTCGCGCACCAGTTGGCCAAGCGCCTTGCCTTCTTGCGCCATGATGTTGGCCAGCAGCAGGGAATTCAGAATGCCATCACGCTCTGGCAAGTGCCGGCGAATGCCGATCCCACCTGATTCTTCGCCGCCGATCAGAATGTCGCGCTCCATCATGAGATCGCAAATGTACTTGAAGCCGATACCGCATTCATGCAGCTTGCGGCCATACTTCGCGGCGATGCGGTCGATCATGCGAGTGGTATTGAATGCCCGGACGATCTCGCCCGGCCACTGTTTTCGCTTCAGCAGCCACTCCAGAATCAGGCTGAAGCACTTGTGCGCGTCCACGAAGCTACCGTCGTCCGCGACTGCGCCAAGTCGATCAGCATCGCCATCGGTGGCGAGTCCCGCGTGACAGTGTTCGCGCACAACTGTTTCTTGCAACATCGCTATGTGCGGCGGTATGGGCTCGGGATTGATTCCTGGGAACAGCGGATTCAGTTCGCCGCGAATCTCCAAGTGGTCGATGTCACTCTCGGCAAAGATCCCCTTCAAGACGCCTCGTCCCGCGCCGTACATCACGTCAATAGCAAACTTGAAGCCTGCCCTCTGAATCAGCTTCAGATCGACGAACTTCTTGATGGCGGAAATATAAGGAGCCTTGAAGTCTGCGAGAGTGACGCTACCGCCATTGCGTTCCCGGCGAGGCGAATTCAGTTCACCCTCAATCGACTTCATGATGGCGGGCGTGCCTGATCCGCCATAGCCGGCCTTGTACTTCACGCCGTTCCAGTTGAACGGATTGTGGCTGGAGGTGATCATCACGCCACCCGCCGCACCCAGATTCTTGACCGCGTACGACAGGGCTGGAGTAGGGGCGTAATCGTCGGAGAGGCGCACCGCAATACCAGAACCGGCCAGGACCTCGGAGACGATCTCAGCCGCGCTCTGGGATGCAAAACGCGTGTCATAGCCGACGACCAGGCCTTTGCTCATATCCTCGTTCTTGTGGATGTATGTCGCGATTGCATTGCCGACGCGGCGAACATTGTCAAAAGTAAAGTCGTCGGCAATGATGCCGCGCCATCCATCGGTACCGAATTTGATCTGTGTTGCCATAATGGTGGTTTTTCAAACGTCGCAGCTGCTAACGATACACTTCACGCCGGTGTCCGACTCGAACGACCAGGATGAGTAGCCGGTTGTCCTCGATCCGGGTGACAAGCCGATAATCGCCTACTCGGTATTTCCAAAATTCTCCGAGACGCTGACCGTGCAATGGGTGACCGATGCTGCGGGGGTCTTCCAGCGGTGCGACGCGCTCTTGCAAGAATTTTCGGATGCGACGACCAACGCTCTGGTCGAGGTGTTGAAGCTGTCGAAGGGCGGTGTCGGTAAACTCAATCGTCCAAGCCAAGTCGTCTAGCAACCTCGTCCAAGGTGTACGTCCGCTCTCTACCCGTGCGTACGCGCTCTAGAATCCGCTCAGCTTCGTAGGCATCTTCCAAGTCCTCGATATGCTTCAGGATCGCTTCGCGGGCGTAATACGTCTTGGTGCGACCACTACGCTGCGCCAGACGTTCAAGCCTTTTTTCAATCGATTGCGGAAGGCGGATTGCCAGCATAAAAACACCTCGCTATATCAATATAGCAAACGGTCTGGACCGAGGCGACCATCCAGGGTTGCAGCTCCTACACCAATCGCTCGAGCTTGTTCTCATCCAGGTGCTTCACCACTTTGCCGACGTCTTGGGCATGCTCGCGCGTGGTAATCAACAGCGCATCGTCGGTTTCGACCACCACCAAGTTCTTCACCCCTACGACGGCGACGAACTTCCGCGGGGAGTGAACGAAATTGCCCTCCGCATTCAGCGCGAAGCTCTGTTCAGCGACAATGACATTAGCTTCGTCGTTTTTGCCTGCGTTGCGATGTTCGTAAAGCGCCGTCCAGGAGCCCAAGTCGTTCCATCCGAAGTTCGCGGGAATGCAGGAGATGCCGGACTTGCCTTCGCCCTTCCTGGAGCGAGGTTCCAGTACGGCGTAATCCACGCTGATGTTTTCGCACTTAGGATAAAGTTTGGCGAAGGTCTTCTCGAAGCTGCGAGTTCCATAGCTCGCCGCAACTTCCTCCAGCAGCGGCGCAGTGTTCGGCAGATGTTCACGCAGCGCATTAGCGAGAGTGCGCGCACTCCAAATGAACATTCCGCTGTTCCACAAGAAATTTCCCGCCTCGACGAATTGCTCCGCAACCTGCGGCAAAGGCTTCTCGGTGAAGCGCCTTACCTGAAGTACGCCTTTCTGCGACGGATCGCCAACTTCGATGTAGCCGTATCCGGTTTCCGCACGGGTGGGAGAAATACCAATCACAACAATGTTTTCGCCGGCGGCCGCGATCCGCGCCGCACAACCAATGTCCTCGCGAAAGCGCTTCTCGTCCACAATGACGTGATCGGAGGGGAACATTCCGATGATTGCGGTGGGATCGCTCCTCTCCAAGAGAAAGGCGGACAGACCAATCGCCGGAGCCGTGTTACGTCCCATGGGCTCGGCAATAATTTGCAGTTTTGGAATGCCCTTGAGTTGACGCACAATGGCTGGGCGCAGATCGTGATTCGCAATGATCCAGAATTGTTTCGGTCTTGCCAGCGGAGACAGCCGCTCGACAGTCTCCTGGATCATGCTTTTCTTGCCGTTCAGCGGCAGCAGTTGCTTGGCCATCCGCTTGCGGCTCAAGGGCCAGAAGCGGGTGCCGCGTCCACCGGCGAGAATGACGGGATAAAATGAAAACTTGCCTGAGCTGGCCACTACGTTCCTCGCGCACATGGAGGCGAGCGCTTTTGTAAGTGTATTATGGCGCGCTGATCGATTGCCCGAGCACGGTCTCCGGCTCGGCGACTGCTTCCGTGGGTAGAGCCATACGCATGATTTCAAGCTCCCACTGCGGCCGGACTGTATATTCTCGCACGCTGGCTGGAATGACCACCGCTTCTCCGGTAGCGAAGCTGATAGGCTCCATTTCCTGCGATTCTACGATTCCTGCTCCATCCACCGCGACCAGGATGTGAGGAGAAGCCGATGTAGTCTCCGCCTTCATCATCTCGCGTAGCCTGATCTTCTCGACGACAAAGAATGGCGAGCGCACCAGCATATCGGGGTCATCACTTGTGCGAGGGACCACCTTGCCGGCTGTCGTCTGCAGCCTGATCGCTGCCAATCCTTCCGCGATATGAAGTTCACGGCCGCGCCCGTAATCATAGAGGCGATAAGTGATGTCGGATGTCTGTTGCGTCTCCACTAGGACCATTCCGCCGCCGATGGTATGAACGGTTCCCGCAGCGACGTAGAGCATGTCCCCCGGATGAACATGCACCCAGTTCAGCAACTCTTCCGCGCGCGTATCCTGAATTGCCTGCCTGAATTGCTCCAAAGTCACGCCCGACTTCAATCCCAGCGCAACTTGAGCTCCGGACTGCGCGCGCAGCGCATACCAGCATTCGGTCTTTCCACTAGGCTGACCGACGCTGCGCGCCTGCTCATCATCCGGATGAACCTGCACCGACAGCTTGTCACCAGGAAACAGAAACTTCACGAGCAGGGGAAAGCGATCGTCGAAACATGCGGCCCGCCCGATCAAGTCGCGACCGTATTGCTTTGAAAGTTCGCCAAGCGTGCGCCCCGCCAGGGGCCCATTGGCCACCCGGTTGTCCTCCCAAGTCAGCCAACTTTCGCCGATCGGCTCCTTCACGACTTGGGTGTAAATCGGACGCAGATCGCAAACGCCCCAGGGCCGCTCGTCGAAGATGGGCATCAAAAGCAGTGGGTAAAGGTCGGACATGCGCCTACACGCTGGCGAAGAACTTGCGCATGCGCTCGAGGCCGCGCTCCAGGTTCTCGGCTGAGACCGCATACGAAATCCGGACATGGTCCTGCGTGCCGAAGCCTTCACCCGGAACCACCACTACGTGCGCTTCGTGCAGGAGCTTGCGCGCGACATCGGAAGCCGAGTTCAATCCGCCGCGCTCGAAGTAGTGACTGACGTTGGGATAGGCGTAGAACGCTCCATTCGGCGAGGCGCAAGTGAGGCCGGGAATCGCGCGCAGGCCGGCTACCACCTTGTCACGAAGCGAAATATAGCCAGCTAGCATCTCGCGTACGCACTCCTGTGATCCGGTTAAGGCCGCAACCGCAGCCTTCTGTACGATCGATGTCGGATTCGAAGTGCTTTGACTTTGCAGCTTCTGCATCGCACTGATGATCGGCGCCGGTCCCAGTGCATAACCCAGCCGCCAGCCGGTCATAGCATAGGTCTTCGACAGAGAACCGATGATGATGAGCCGCTCCTTCACTTCGTGAACGCAACCCGCCGAGAACAGGTGCCCGGTGAAGTTCAAGTACACGTAGCACTCGTCGGACACAACATAGATGCCGCGGTCATGCGCCAGCTTCAGTACCGATGTCATATGCTCGGGCTTCATCACAGCGCCCGAGGGATTGCCGGGAGAGTTCAGAAGGATCACCTTGGTGCGCGGCGTGATCGCGCGCTCAACCATCTCCGCCGTAAGCGCGAAGTCGTGCCGCTCATCCGTGGGGATGTACACGGGCTCGCCGCCCGCATAGCGGACGATGTCTTTGAAGGAAACCCAGTACGGGACCGGCATAATGACTTCGTCACCGTGGTCCACTAGCACCTGGATGGCATTGAAGAGCGCGTGCTTGCCACCGACCGAGGCGATGCAATCTTCACGTTTGTAGTCTGAGCCGAAATCGGTTGCATGGCGCTGTACGATTGCGTCCCGAAGCTCGGCAGTGCCCCCGACGGCGGTGTACTTGGTGAAGTTGTTATGGATTGCATCGATCGCCGCTTGCTTGATGTGCGCAGGAGTGGCGAAGTGCGGTTCTCCGGCGCCAAAGTCCACCAGTTCGATGCCCCGGGCGCGTAACTTTTCGGCTTCGGCGACGACCGCCATGGTAGCGGAAACTTCGATGCGTTGAATCCGGTTGGTAAGAAACGACGAGAGCTGGGTTCCGGCAGCAGTCATGGGTTGGCCCTTCATAGGAAATGAGTTTTCGTGACGACGAATGTTTCTCGGCAATCTTGTGGCGGACTCGTTCTTCAACCAACTCCGGGACGAGTCCAGTTAAAGGACCACCAAACTTGGCGATCTCGCGCACGATGCGTGAGCTGAGATAGGAATATTTCTCGGCGGGCATCATGAACACGGTTTCGACGCGCGGTTCCATCTTGCGGTTCATTAAGGCCATCTGCAGCTCGAATTCGTAGTCACTGACGGCGCGAATTCCCCGGAGCACCGCATTGGCATTTTGCTCGATACAGTATGCGACCAGCAAGCCCTCAAAAATATCGACGGTGACATTATCGAGCTCGGAAGTCATTGCCTCCAGCATCTCTTTGCGCTCGTCCATTTCGAACAGGGCCTCGTCTTTGTCGAGATTGCGGGCAATTGCCACAATGAGGCGGTCGAAGAGCTTGCTGCCGCGATGGATCAGGTCCAAATGGCCGTTCGTAACTGGGTCGAACGATCCGGGATAGATGGCGACGATATCCTTCAAAGGACCTCGGCAGACGGGAGCTTATGCCGAATGATTTTATTCTGGGTTGCGCCCGGAGGCAATCGAGGAAAGAGAAAGGTAGTGTCTCAGCTTGAAATCGCGGCAGGAGCGGGCAGTCGCGGGACATGGCAGGATGGAGGCATGGCTCTCGCCGGTTGTCCTGATCGGTGGGGTTAAGAAAACTTTACCTACCGCAATATCTCTTAACCGTCAGACTTCTACTACCAGTGTTTGCATGGATAACCGATCCCCCCGGCTGGAACGAGGTGCTGGATCATGGAACTTCACAGAAGTTGTCAAGTCCTGCTGCTGTGGGCGACTATCCTGTTGACTGCCATTCCCGTTCAAAAATTGACGGCTCAGGAGCAACAACAACCTTCCGAAACGCCGACATTTCAGGTGACGTCAAACCTGGTCTTTCTCGATGTGCCGGTGCTGGACAAGGCGGGGCATCCAGTGGTGAAGGGGCTCACGAAAGACGACTTCATCATCACCGAGGACAGGAAACCGCAGCGCATCTTCTCATTCGAAGCGCCAGAGACGCACGTGATGGGTGTGAATGCCGGAGACGACAACCCGGATGGAAAGGCTCCGGTCACCATCTTCGTGCTCGATCTCTTGAACTCGAGCTCTCAGGACTTTGCGTTTATCCGCTATTCGGTGCGCAAGTTTCTGGAAGCACAGCCGGCGCAATTGAACTCCCCTGCAGAATTGATGGTGATCGGAAATGAATCGCTGGAGATGCTGCAAGGCTACACCCGAAACAAAGCGGACCTTCTGTACGCGCTGAATCATTTGCCGGCCGCGTTGCCCTACAAGGAGATGCAGGGTTCCTTCTACTGGGAGCGGTTTGCGCAATCGCTTGATGCCCTGCAGCAGATCGCGCTGCAGAATACGGGCGTGCCAGGACGGAAAAACATCGTGTGGGTCGGCCATGGCGGCCCCGGCGTCAACCTGGAGTTTTTGACTGGATCTGTTGTGGGCGATCTAACACAATATGTGCATGCCACGACCAACATGCTGGTCGATGCGCGGATCAGCCTGTTTGTGATTTATCCAGGACTGAAGGTCAAGGGCAAAATGCCGCTCAGTGCGATGGACGCGGGCGTCAACCTCGGTGACGACGATCCTTTTGCGGGCGACATCAACTTCGGAGTGTTCGTGAATGAGACCGGAGGCAAACTCTTTTACAACCGCAACGACGTTGACGTCCTAATCCAGCGGTCCCAGCAACTGGGCTCGGACTACTACACGCTGACTTACCAGCCCCAGGACGTCGACCCGGACGGTAAGTTCCGGCGGATTCGCGTGACTCTGCGCAATTCGAATCTGCGGGCGCTGACGAAGGCGGGCTATTTTGCACTGGACAGGAATGAGGCAGTCGATCCTCGACAGCAGACGATGATCAACCTTTCCGAGGCTGCCCGGTCAACCATCCCTTTCACGGCATTGGATGCGAATATATCCGACATCGTGCGACACCCGGACACCCGTACGGCAGACTTTGTGGTGCAGCTGAAAGGGAAGAACCTTGACTGGCTGGCAACAGACGACGGAAAGAGCACTGCGAACCTGATTCTAGCAGCGGCGAGCCTGACCGGGGACAAAAACTTTCTGGCCTCTAAGCTGGAAAGGGTAACCATCTCGTCCACCGTGCAGGATCCAACTCGACGGGCAGACGACGTGGCACGTCTGCCGCTCACGATTCGAGTTCCACGCAAGACCAAAAGCGTGCGCGTGGTGGTGGAAACCGAAGAGGGAGGACGGATTGGCGCGGCTGATCTGGACCGCAAGACGATCGACGCCGCACCTGCGATGCCGACGCCTGAGCCGCAACTAGTTCCACGCGGGCCAGAATACGTACCTCCTACTCCGCAGACGCATTAGGCTGAGAAAAAGTTCAAACTGAGACATTACTAAAAGAAAGCTGCGGAGGGACTGCGGAAGCGGCCCTCCGCAAAATAGTCTATTTGCGCCCGGCGGGAGGCTTGGGAGTCGCATGCGGTGCGGCTTCTGCATTAGCCGCCGCGGCTTGCGCCTTGTCCTCCACCGAGATCAGCCCCAGGGACTTGCGTACGTCGGTCTCGATTTTCGCAGTGATGTCTTTATTTTCTTTCAGGAACTGCTTGGCGTTCTCGCGGCCCTGGCCGATGCGTTCTCCTTTGTAGCTGAACCACGAACCCGACTTTTCCACCAGGTTTCCATTGACCGCCAGGTCGAGCAAGTCGCCTTCGCGCGAGATGCCTTCGCCGTACATCATGTCGAACTCAGCTTCGCGGAACGGCGCGGCGGTCTTGTTCTTCACGATTTTTACCCGCGTGCGAGAACCGATCACTTGGTCGCCATCCTTGATGGCAGCAATACGACGGATATCAATGCGCACGGAAGAGTAAAACTTCAGTGCACGGCCGCCGGTGGTGGTTTCCGGATTGCCGAACATCACGCCAATTTTTTCGCGGATTTGGTTGATGAATACCAGGCAGGTGTGTGATTTGGCGACGATAGCGGTGAGTTTCCGCAGCGCCTGCGACATCAGCCGGGCCTGCAGTCCAACGTGACTGTCACCCATTTCGCCATCGAGTTCGGCCTTAGGAACCAGGGCCGCCACTGAGTCAACGACCAGCACGTCGATGGCGCCTGAACGCACCAGGGCCTCGGCGATCTCCAGTGCCTGCTCGCCATAATCGGGTTGCGAGACCAGCAGGTTGTCGACGTCCACGCCCAACTTGGCGGCGTAGATGGGGTCGAGCGCATGTTCGGCATCCACGAAAGCAGCCATGCCACCTTGCTTCTGCGCTTCCCCAATGACCTGCAGGGCGATGGTGGTTTTGCCCGACGACTCCGGCCCAAAGATCTCGACGACACGTCCGCGGGGAAAGCCGCCGATGCCGAGCGCGGCGTCGAACGAGATTGCTCCAGTGGAGATCACGGAGATGGGGACGACCGCGCCTTTGCTCCCCAACTTCATGATGGAACCTTTGCCGAATTGCTTCTCGATTTGAGACATTGCCAGGTCGATGGCCCGGCCTTTTTCAGTTCTTTCGTCCGCCATGAATGCCGCTCCTTGGCTGTTCCGTCCCGGCGCAAGAACCCGGGACGGCCGCTTGAGATAAACTGCGTTGGGTCAGTGAGGCAGGCGCCATGAAGTAATAGGAGTTTCGCAATGAACGGCGCATGGTTACCAACCGTGAATTATACATCCGGATAGATGGTGAAAGCGAATAAAAAGCGAATTGCCAGGAAGTCCCGATCCCTATTCTCATCAAGTGACAGTCAACTTCCGGTACTGTCCGCGCGTCGTCAGACCGGCGCGGGCGCAAATGCGCCTGACTCAAGCGTAAGCCCGTGGCGGCGATTATCAAGATTACGAAGGTACGGGATAGGTAACGGTACCTTCGGAACAATTCGGGGCCAGGGTAACCTGTTGGAGGTAGCCGATCAACTTGAAGCAACGAGCCAATTCATTTCGATGGCAAACGATCGGCATGGTAAAAGGAATTCACGTGCTCCTGGTCGCACACACAAGTCCGGAAATCCGAAGAAGAAGAAGAAGAAGAAGAAGAAGAAGAAGAGAATATCCGCATCATCTCAGCGCGCAAGGCAACCCCGCAGGAGCGGCGCGTCTATGCACAGGGCGAGTAGGCCGCCAGGCACTAACGCTGGAAACAGGCGGCAGCTTACCACGAAACAGAAGCGGGACTTAGCGGCCTTGGCGGCCCTGCCAGATGATCGAATCGACACATCGGACATACCGGAATTACCTCTCCGTGCCTGGAAGGACGCAGTACGGGGGCAGGTTCTATCGTCCGGTGAAGCAGGCTGTCTCGCTGCGACTCGATTCCGACGTTGTGGCCTGGCTAAAAAACCCGGCAAGGGATATCAGACTCGAGCGAATCACCTGCTCCGTCAGCAGATGCTTGCGGACTTGCGAAGGCCGTGAGTCGGTCGCGCCTTCATTGACATGCGAATCGCAAGATCATGCTCGCTCCTTGCTATGAATAAGACACGCGCGCCGATGTGGACATGAACCTCGTGATCACCGGCAGCAAGAAGATTGTCGAGGTGCAAGCCACGGCGGAGAAACGCCCCTTCGACGATGCCCAGTTGGCCAAGATGATGTCGCTGGCAAGGAGTGGTATCGAGTCACTGATCGTCCGGCAGCAGGCCGTGCTGACGGGCTTGCCGCTATGGCAGTAACGGTTGCCGACCTCTTCAGCAGGCCTCTAACCTGATTGGTTGTGACAAGGCCTGTTCTCGCCCGTTGACGATCCTGTGTTGTAGGTGAGAGCGACAAGATGAACAAGCAACTGCAAGTCTTGTCGTACAACCCGCGCTGGGTTGTCGAGTTAGAAGCGGAACGGGATCGTATCGCGCCATTCCCCCGGTACAATACCGGCATCTGGCATACAAGGGATGCCTGTACCCGATGAACTGGAACACCACCGGAGGATAGGGCGGTGCGCATCGCAAGCGTGGGTCATGCGGTCTTTGCGGCGACCACGATCGGCCTCGGAATCCTGGGCCTGATCAAAGGCAATTACGCCGCGATATGGCAACCGATACCCCACGGTGTGCCCGCACTGGCCTATGTCTGTGCTGTCATCTCGCTGGTATGTGGCATAGGTCTGCTCTGGCAGCGAACAGCCGCTGTCGCTGCTCGCGTGTTGCTCGCCTATCTCCTGCTTTGGTTGCTGCTGTTGAGAGTGCCAGGCATCTTCCTGACGCCCACTGTGGATTTTTGGTGGGCAGCCTGTCAGATCGCGGTGATGGCTGCGGCCGCCTGGGTACTGTATGTCTGGTTCGCCACTGACTGGGACAGGCGGCGGCTCGGCTTCGCCACCGGCGACATGGGCCGGCGCATCGCGAGGGTGCTCTACGGCCTGGCCTTGATCCCCTTCGGCTTGGCCCATTTCGTCTATCTCAAACAGACCGCCGTGCTGGTGCCTGGCTGGCTGCCATTGCATGTCGCCTGGGTGTATTTCACCGGCGGGGCCTTCATCGCGGCGGGCGTGGCGGTGCTCATCGGTGTGTATGCACGGCTGGCAGCCGCGCTCTCGGCGTTGCAGATCGGAATGTTCACGCTGCTGGTGTGGGTACCCATCGTGGCGGCAGGCTCCAAAGACTCCTTCCAATGGAGCGAGACCGTCGTCTCTGTGGCGCTGACGGCCGGCGCCTGGGTGGTGGCGGAGTCCTACCGCGGCGTGCCGTGGCTCGCCGTGGACAAGCGTTACCTGGCTGAAGGATAACTGTCGTGAAATCCCCATTTCCTTGTAATCCTCTGACAGGTACGTGACGGGCGCTCGGGAAACGCCCGCCAACCCGCTCACAACTCCTCGCACGCGGCCTGGGAATTCAGTTAGAATTCTCTGTTCTGCAACTGCGGCCCAGTCGCTCCTGCAGGACCGAATTCAAAATCCATTCATACCGGGCGCGCCGCGCCTGAGGAAGGTTTTGCCATGAAACTTACTCCCGGAAAACTTGCGGGCATCAAGGCCGTTTCGAACCAGCGCGGCGTCATCGCCGCGGCCGCCATGGACCAGCGCGGTTCGCTGAAGAAGGCGCTGGGCACCTACGCCACCGACGCAAGGCCTGGAAGAGTTCAAGATCAATGTGTCCGAGGTGCTGACCAAGCACGCCAGCGCCATCCTGCTCGATCCCCAGTGGGGACTGCCTGCCGCCAAGCGCCGCGCCAAGGGTTCGGGCCTGCTGCTCGCTTACGAGAAGACCGGTTACGACAAGACTCTGCCTGGCCGCCTGCCTGACCTGCTCGATCTGTGGTCGGTGAAGCGCATCAAGGAAGCGGGCGCCGATTGCATCAAGATTTTGCTGTACTACTCGATCTACGACGACCAGAAGATCAACGATCTGAAGCACGCCTGGACTGAGCGCATCGGCGACGAGTGCAAGGCCAACGACATCCCGTTTTTCCTGGAGCTGGTGGGCTACAAAGAAGGCGTGGACGAGAAGGGCGCTGAGTACGCGAAGCTGAAACCCATAGTTGTGGCGAAGTCGATGGAGGAGTTTACCAAGGACCGCTATGGCGTGGATGTGTTGAAGGTTGAGATTCCGGTGAACCTGCAGTTCGTCGAAGGCGCGAAGTCGTTCAAGGGCACCAAGGCTTACACCAAGAAGGAAGCGCTCGATCACTACCGCGCCGCCGCCGGCGCAACCGGCAAGCCGTTCATCTATCTGTCGGCGGGCGTAAGCAATCCGGAGTTCATCGAGGACCTGGAGTTCGCCGCCGAATCGGGCGTGAAGTTCAACGGTGTGCTCTGCGGACGCGCCACCTGGAAAGATGGCATCCCGATCTTCGCCGAGAAGGGCGCCGCCGCTTTCCGTGCCTGGCTGGAAGACGAAGGCGTAAAGAACATCACCAATGTGAACAATGCGCTCAAGGCCGCGACTCCCTGGTACAGCATCTACGAGGTGCAGGAAGCGGTCGCCACCCGGTAAATCCGTATTGGCCAGGAACAGTCCACCATTGCAAAGCTATGGCGCGCGGAAACTCTCTGCGCGCCATTGCTCGTGAATCCGCGGCAGACCGACAGCTAGCCTGACGCATCATCTTCAACATCTATAAATTCATGAACAATGGAGTCGGTTGTTGAGATCACGAGCACACGTTCGTTTTACTTTCGTCGCAATCATCGTCCTCTGGCGCAGTTATCTGGCTGGCACCTTCTTCTGCCGCTCAGAACTCCGGCTTCCACAATGCACCTCCATCTGCTGCGGAGATGAAGAATCCCTATCACAGGCGCCTCGGCCGCGGCAGCCGGCAAGAAGTTGTATGCGCAGAACTGCGCGCAGTGTCATGGCAGCAATCTGCGCGGAATAGGGCCGGCGCCTGCTCTCGACAGCACGTCCATCAAGAGCGCAAAACCCGGAGAGTTGTTCTGGTTCATTACCAAAGGAAAGCTGGAATCGGGCATGCCCTCGTGGGCGAGCCTGCCTCAGCAACAGCGCTGGCAGATCGTAACTTTCCTCCAGTCGCAGGGCAACACCAAGGCCGCAGCGAAGTAGGGCGTGCATCAAGCCAGCGCCACTGAGTAGTGCGGCGCTTTTACCGCCGCGTTCGCAGGAAGCAAATAACCTTCCGCCGCAGTGGTCATTGAAAATGACCACTGCGGCGGAAACCTCGGTGAGAAGTCTCCTTAACGCGGGCCTGAAGGCCCCTCTCCGTACCCAATCTGCAACGGACGCTGTAACTGGGTATCATGCTCGGGATTTGTTCACGTCGTTACTGCAGCGATGACGCGAAATCCGCTATAACAGAATTGTGAGTGCAAGCAATCCATTTTTCGCTCCTAAGACGGCTCTTGATCACCGGCGCCTCCAGCGGCATTGGACTGGAACTGGCGCACCTGTTTGCGCGCGACGGGTATCGTTTGGTGCTGGTGGCGCGCAATCGCGGCGCGTTGCGGAACTCGGCGACGACCTGCAATCGCGTTACAGCGTGACGGTGCGTGTCTCGCCGAAGGACTTGGCGCACCCGGCGGCGCCGACTGAGCTTTACCAGGAGTTGCAGGAGGCCGGCATCGTACTGGACGTGTTGGTGAACAATGCCGGCTTCGGCGGCGGTGGGCCGTTTCTCAACACGGAATGGAACAACGAGGCCGAGATGATGCAGGTGAACATGGTGGCGCTGACCCACCTCACCAAGTTGTTTCTGCCGCAGATTCGCGCGCGCGAGGGCAAACTCCTCAACGTAGCCAGTACCGCCGCATTTCAGCCCGGGCCATTCATGGCCGTGTATTACGCCAGCAAGGCTTACGTGCTGCATTTCACCGAAGCTCTGGCGGAGGAGTTGCGCGACACCGGCGTTACGGTGACCTGCCTATGTCCGGGACCGGTGAAGACCAACTTCCAGAAGCGCGCTCATCTTGGCGGCACCAAATTGGCGACAAGCCCTTGCTGGTGGACGTGCGCGAGGTGGCGCGTGTGGCCTATGAAGGAATGAAACAGGGCAACGCTTGGTCATTCCGGGATGGAAGAACCGGTTGGCGTGCAGATGCTGCGGTTGTCTCCGCGCGAGATGGTCACCAAGGTCGTCCGCAAAATTCAGGAGTCGAACTGAGTCAGGCCGGAGCGCCCTCCGTCTGGAAGAACTGAGCCATATTGCGGAACTTCTTGTAGCGCGCGTCCAGCAACGCGGGAATTGGCATTTTTTCCAATTCCGCCAAGTGCTTTTCGAGAGCATCCGCCAAGATATTGGCGGCGGCGTCATAATCGTGATGCGCGCCGCCCGCCGGCTCAGGAATCACCTCATCGCAGAAGCCCATTTCCAGATTGTCTTTGGCGGTGATACGCAGGGCCTGCGCGGCTATATCTTTCTTGTTGGAGTCACGCCACATGATCGACGCGCACCCCTCGGGCGAGATGACGGAGTAGATGCTGTTCTCCAGCATCAGCACGCGATCGGCAACGGCAATGGCGAGCGCGCCGCCGCTGCCACCCTCGCCCGTTATGGCGGCGATGAATGGAACTTTGAGTCGCGCCATCTCCCGCAAATTGTGGGCAATGGCCTCGGCCTGGCCGCGCTCCTCCGCGCCGAGTCCGGGATAGGCTCCCACGATATCGATAAGGGCAATGACTGGATGTTGCCATTTCGCGGCGAATCGCATCGCGCGCAAGGCCTTGCGATAGCCTTCAGGATTGGGCTGGCCAAAATTGCGGTAGATTCGCTGCTTGGTGTCGCGTCCCTTTTGCGTACCGAGCACCAGCACTTGCCGTCCGCGAAAGTTCGCCATGCCACAAACCATGGCGGGATCGTCGCCAAAACCACGGTCTCCATGAATTTCGCTGAAGTCGGAAAAGATGCGCTCAATGTAGTCGAGCGGATAAGGACGCATGGGGTGGCGCGCCAGTTCGGTACGCTCCCAGGGCGTAAGTTGGCCAGCCATCTGGCGCCGCAGCGCGTCCACCCGTCCGTGCATTTCCTGCAACTGGCGGCGAGCTTCCTGGTTGTCGCCGGCAGCGGTCTCCAGTTGCTCAATTTGTTTCTCGATGCGTTCGAGTTCGTCTTGCGCTTTCGAAGAAGCTTCCATATTGGTTTCTTGTCGTTTCTTTGACGCGCGGTAAACCGCTTCCACCGCGGAGATCCAGTAATCGACGGCCGGCAGAATTCCCGAGCGGAGAAGCGAAAGTTCGTTTTCGCGGGTTCCAGCAGTACCAGATTGCGCTGAATCCAATGTCATTATGGTTAATCAACAACCCGAATGCTGCCGCGACCGCATAGCTCTTCCACGCGCTGGATGAATGTTCGGTCTGGCAACACATTATAGCCTTCAGCTTCCATCACCACGGTAAAGTCACCTTTGCGTTCGAGGTCGAACAACACCCTCGCCGCACCTTTGCGCTCCAGGCACAGGGTGTGCAGTTCGTCAATCAGTGGCTGGGGAAACCCCATCGATAGGGATCTTGATACGCAAATGGTGCGGCAGTTTCGGCTGCGCCTCCTCTAACGGAGTGATGTCGCCGATCATGAGTTTGGAGTTGGCTCCGTCTTCGACGCGCACTCCGCCTTTGGCCAGCACGGGAACCGTGAGCTTCAGCTTGTCCGCAAGCCGCTTGTAGGCGTCCGCGAAACAAAGAACATCCACCGACCCGTTCATGTCTTCGAGCTGCCCTTGCGCGTAGAGATCACCCTTCTTCGACTTGGCCACGCGAATGTTTTTTAGGATGCCTCCAATCAACACCTCATCCCTGCCCGTAGAAGACTTCAATTCGGCAACCTCGGTCGTCGAGAGGGCGTTGAAGTCGAGCAGCTTTTCACGGTACTTCTCCAGCGGATGGCCAGTAATGAAGAAGCCGAGAATTTCCTTCTCGTGCCCCAGCCGCTGGTGTTCATCCCAGTCCGGAATATTGGGCAACGGCTTCTCGGCTTGCGGCACATCGTCCTGCTGAAAGACCCCGAATAATCCGTGCTGGCCAAGGGCGGCATCTTTCTGGGTCTTCTGAGCGTGCTCCATCGCACTGTCGATCACTGCCATCAACTGCGCGCGACGTCCTAGCCGATCCATTGCGCCACTCTTGATCAGCGACTCGATCACCCGCTTGTTAAGCAAATGAAGATCGACTTTTTCGCAGAACTGAAAGATTGACTTGAACTCGCCCGTTTCCTTGCGGGCCGCGACGATGGATTCAATAGCGTTGTGGCCGACATTCTTGACTGCCGCTAACCCGAACCGAATGGCATCGCCATGCGGCGTGAAATACGCGTCACTGACATTTACGTCGGGCGGCTCGACCGCGATTCCCATTTCGCGGCACTCGTTGATGTACTTCACCACGTCGTCCGTGCTGCCAGAGACGGAGGTGAGCAGCGCGGCCATGAACTCGACCGGATAGTGCGTCTTAAGGATACGCTGTCTGATAGGCAAGCAACGCGTAGGCAGCCGAATGCGATTTGTTGAAGCCGTATCCGGCAAATTGTTCCATTAAGATCGAAGAGCTTTTCGATCTTTTTCGCCGGAAAGCCACGCTCGGTAGCGCCTCGGACAAAGCGCTCACGCTGTTTGGCCATCGCCTCCGGATCTTTCTTGCCCATAGCGCGACGCAGCAGGTCGGCCTCACCCAGGGAATAACCGGCCAGCCGATTGGCGATCTGCATCACCTGCTCCTGATAAACGATGACACCGAACGTTTCTTTCAGCAGTGGCTCCAGCTCGGGCAGATCGTATTCGACTTTCTTGCGTCCCCATTTGCGCTCGACGAAGTCTTCGATCATGCCGCCCTGGATCGGTCCCGGACGGTATAGCGAGTTCAAAGCGGTCAGATCTTCGACGCAGGTCGGCTTGTAGCGGCGCAACACGTCGCGCATACCGTGCGATTCAAACTGGAAGACGCCCGACGTCAACCCAGTATGAAAGACCCTCTCGTAAGTCTCTTTGTCATCCAACGCGAGCTTCTGCAGGTCGAGCCGTTCGCCGCGAGTCTGCTCGATCAAACGCAAGGCGTCGTCGATGATGGTTAGCGTGGTGAGCCCGAGAAAATCCATCTTCAGGAGACCGAGCTTTTCCACCGCCTTCATGTCGTACGCGGTCACGATTTCGTCGTTCTTGGTGCGATGCAGTGGAACCAGGTCGGTGAGCGGTATCGGCGATATCACCACTCCAGCGGCGTGCACGCCTGCGTTGCGTACCAGGCCTTCGAGGCGCTTGGCCGTGTCAATAAGTTCCTTGGTCTGCGGTTCGTTCTGATAGGCGGCGGCCAGCGGCGGCGAGTCTTTCAACGCCTGATCGATGGTGATGTTCAGCGTGCTGGGAATCATCTTCCCAATGCGATCCACTTCGGCGTACGGAATGTCCATGGCGCGGCCGGAATCTTTGATCGCCGCTTTGGCCGCCATGGTTCCGAAGGTGATGATTTGGGCTACCTGGTCACGTCCGTACTTTTGGGTAACGTAGTCGATGACCTCACCGCGGCGGTTCATGCAGAAGTCAATGTCAATGTCAGGCAGGCTGATGCGCTCAGGATTGAGGAAACGTTCGAACAGCAACTCGTTTTGCAATGGATCGATGTCGGTGATGCCGAGAGCGTACGCCACCATCGAACCCGCTGCCGACCCGCGGCCCGGTCCGACGGGAATGTTGCGCTCTTTCGCATAGCGGATGAAATCCCAGACGATGAGGAAGTAACCGGCGAATTGCATCTGCCGGATGATGCTGATTTCGCGTGACAAGCGCTGCTCGTAGTCTTCCAGGGAATGCTTCAGGCGGCCTGTGGCCTGGAGCTCGCGAAGAATGTTTAGCCGATTGGCAAAGCCCTGGCGCGTGACATGCTCGAAGTAATCGGGAAGCGAGTAGCCTGCAGGCACTTCGAACTTGGGGAAGGGATCGTGCACTTTCTCCAGCCGGACGTTGCAGCGTTCCGCAATCTCCAGCGTCCGCGCCAGAACGTTCTCGTACCCCAGGAAGACCTTCGCCATCTCGACGGCTGCTCTTCACATAAAACTGGTTGCCATTGAACTTGAGCCGGTTGGTGTCGTGGATGGACTTGCCCGTCTGAATGCAGAGCATCACGTCCTGCGCGTGAGAATCATCCTCGCAGAGATAGTGGCTGTCATTGGTCGCAACCAGCGGGATCTCGAGTTCTTTCTCCAGCTTCAGCAGGTTGCTCTGAATGCGCGCTTCTTCCGGCAATCCCTGGTCCTGAATTTCGAGATAGAAATTGCCTTTGCCGAAAATATCGCGGAACGTTACGGCGGCTTCACGAGCTGCGTCGTACTTCCCTTCAGTGAGATTCTCGGCAACTTCACCCTTAAGACACGCGGACAAACCGATCAGCCCTCGGGAGTGCTCAGCCAGGAATTTCTTGCTTACGCGCGGCTTGTAGTAGAAGCCATGCAGCGACGCCTCAGAGACAATCTTGACCAGATTGCGATAGCCTTCATCGTTCTCCGCCAGCACGACAAGATGGTTGTAGCTATCGCCTTCCTTATCGGTACGGTGGTCCTCTTTCTTGCAGATGTAGAGTTCGCAACCCAGGATGGGCTTCACGCCCGCTTCCTTCGCAGCGTTTACGAACGCCACAGCGCCGAAGATGTTGCCGTGGTCGGTCATGGCCACGCCGGGCATGTCGAGTTCTTTGACGCGCTTGACCAGGCGCTCGATGTTACAAGCGCCGTCGAGCATCGAGTAATCAGTGTGGAGATGAAGATGTACGAATTGCGATTGGGACATTCGGAATTCAAACCTTGGCTGTGCAGTTCTATTTTATGCGTTGCAGGCACTGCCTGTATGCACCGCCAAGCTGTGGAAAACCGGGGCCGAAATGCGCTCCATTTTCCGCTGGTACACTGACCAGCGGATAGTCCGTGGTGAACCACTCCTTCCTGCTTACGTGCGCTGGCATCCTGGCTGGAGCCATAGCATCGATCTCCGGATTTGGAATTGGCAGCATTCTTACTCCGCTGCTCGCAACCTGGATCGGCATAAAGCTTGCCGTGGCCGTGGTCTCGATACCGCATTTCATTGGCACGGCGCTGCGCTTCGTCGTCATTCGCGAACACGTGGACCGGCGACGTTTTGTGGACCTTTGGCGCAGCCAGCGCGGCAGGTGGCCTCGTGGGCGCGCTACTTCATATTTGGATGCGCAGCGTGATCCTTGGTTACGTCCTGGGAGTCCTTCTGGTGTTCGCCGGATTTATGGGAATTACCGGGCTTGCCGCCCGCATGCGTTTCGGCAAACAGACGGCGTGGTCTCGCCGGCGCATTGTCAGGAGTGTTCGGCGGATTGGTCGGCAACCAAGGCGGAATCCGCTCCGCGGCCCTACTTGGGATTCAATCTGCGACGCGATGCATTCGTTGCGACTGCCACTGCCATAGCTTTGCTGGTCGATCTCTTTCGCATGCCCGTTTATGCCGTGCTGCAATTTCATCAGATCGTTTCCCAATGGCAGATGGCAACCGTCGCCGCAATAGGAGTAGTCGTCGGCACGGTCTCGGGAAAGTGGATGCTTCAGCCGCATTCCGGAGAATATATTTCGGCTTATCGTCTCTGGCATCATTCTGGTCTTGGGCTTTGGATGTTGGTCCATCCGACCGCATAAACGAAACGCTTTATGGCATGCTGTCGGGAGTGGGTTTGTCCAGTTGAGCTCCCGGGAGAAATCAGGCGTCCTCCGGTTATTGGCTGGCCGGGAGGAGTTTGCCGAGGGATAGTCGGCTCTGCTCGTTTCCCGTAAGCCCGGTAAGCGTAAATGACCGCCAGCAGCGGCGCGGCCAGCAGCAATCCCCAAAAGCCAAATATCAAGCTGAGCAAAATTGGAACGATCAACGACGCCCAGATCGGCACCCGGGCGGTGCGTCGCATGATCACCGGCTGCAAGACCAATCCGTCAATCACAATGATGATTCCGTAGAGAATGAGGACGTAGAGAAACTGCTCGAAGCCGCCGACGAACAACGCGACGAGTGCCGGCCCAAAAAATGCCAACACTGGCCCGAAGTGCGGAATGAACTGCAGGCCGGCCGCGAGAATGGCCCAGAACGGCGCCCACGGTACATGCAGATACTCAAGCCCGGCCCACCACAGCGCTCCGACCATTGCCGAGTTATAGCATTGCGCGATGAACCAGCGGCGCAGTGCGCCTCCGGTGATGTTGAGGTGCCGGGAAAATTGCATGACTACTTTGATCTCTCCTTTTGCGGCCGTGCCACGGCACTGTTTAACGGTGCAGATGGCGCCGCACAGCGAAGTTCATGGCGCCAGTTGCAAAGGCGGAGGTACAATAACGTATGAGCAATGCTCAGTTTTTCACCGCACTGTGTTTGCCGCTCGTGGTGTTCATCATCGGCCTTTACCACCAGAACACTGGCATCCGCGACCTGCGTAGTGAACTGATTGAGTTCCGCTCGGAAGTGAATGCACGCTTCCTGTCGATTGACGGTAAGTTTGACACGCTTACCGGCAAGGTAATAGACATCGACAACCGTCTGGTAAGAGTCGAGGAGCGTCTGAAACTTTGAGCGCGCCGTTATCCCCGACAACCGTACTATATTTTAGCTTTCCTGCAAGAGACCTACGGCAATGAAATTCGGCGTGATCGTCTTCCCCGGTTCCAATTGCGACCACGATGCCTATTGGGTAATTTCGGAAGTGGCCAGGCAGCCCGTGACCTTCCTCTGGCACGACTCGCCCGACCTGCAGGGTTGTGACGCCATCATCGTGCCCGGTGGATTCGCTTATGGGGACTACCTCCGCACCGGCGCCATCGCCAAGTTCTCGCCAGTCATGGAGTCGGTGCGCAAGTTCGCCGCCGACGGCGGACTGGTGCTTGGCATCTGCAACGGATTTCAGATCTTGTGCGAGGCTGGACTGCTTCCGGGAGCACTTTTGCGCAATGCTGGATTGAAGTATGTCTGCAAGCCTGTGCACATCCGCGTAGAGAGCACTAACACCCCTTACACGCAGCGGTTGACCAAAGGCGAAGTGCTGGAAATTCCCATTGGCCACATGGAAGGCAACTACTTCTGCGACGAGGCCACCTTGGCCGAATTGAAAGATCAGGATCGCATCATCTTTCGCTACACGGCTCCCAGCGGCGAAGTTACCGCGGAAGCCAATCCCAATGGATCCCTGGAGAACATCGCGGGCATTTGCAATGAAGGTCGCAACGTCCTCGGCATGATGCCCCACCCTGAACGCGCCAGCGAACCGGAGCTCGGCATGACCGACGGAGCGAAGATCTTCCACTCGCTGGTCTCGGCTATGGCGACGAAATAGCAGCGAGTATTCAGCATTTAGCATTGGTCGCCAGCTTCAGAGGGCGGCAAGAGGCAATTGCTCGTCTTTGGTTCAAGACTAATTGCCAAGTGCTAATTGCCAAATGCCACCTCACCGGAACGCTTCCTTGTTCACCACGTACGGCATCTTGGTCACATCGCCGCCATAGTTCTGCTCCAGCACGTCGATCAACCCTTGCACACAGCGGCCAGCCATGCCGAGATTAGGGTCTACCGACAAGCGCGTGATCCGCGCGCCGCTGGCGAAGTGCGGGTAGAGACGGCAGCGATCTTCGATCTCGGGATCGCGCAGAGGCGAATCGGACGGCAAAGGTTCCTTCTCGTACACGTCGAGCGCTGCGCCGGCGATCCACTTTTCCCTGAGCGCTTTGGCCAGCGCCTTCTCGTCAATCACCGGGCCGCGTGAAGTATTCACCAGATAAGCGGTCGGCTTCATAGTTCGTAGGGTTCGCTCGTTGATCAGGTGATAGGTGGGCGTGTCGCTCTCGCCTTCACGCAGTAGCGGCACATGAATGCTGATGAAGTCACTCTGGCTGAGTGCCTCTTCCATGGAGACATACTTGATCGAGGTGCGCTCGCGCTGCATCCCGCTCTTATAACGAAGATCCATCAGCCCCTGCACGGCGGTGAGCAGCTTCTCGTTCGGCCCCAGGGCTTCATAGCACAGGATATTCATGTCGAAGCCGATGCATTTCTTGATTACCGCCTGCCCAATGCCCCCGGTGCCAAGGATGCCGATGGTTTTGCCGGTGACTTCATCGCCGAGGAACGGCAGATACGGATGCCAGTAGCCCCAGGTGTTCTCGCGCACCAGGTGCTCGGCGGTCCAGAGTTTGCGAGCGAGGTCAGCCAGGGCGAAGAATGCGAACTCCGCAGTGGCTTCGGTAAGGACGTCAGCGGTGTGCGTGAAGGGGATCTTAAAGCGATTGGCGTCAGCGCGATTGATGTTGTCGAATCCGACCGCGTACTGGGCGACGACCTTCAGCGTGCCCTTTCCTGCTTCGAAGACCTCGGCGTCGATGGGATCGCGCAGTGTGGTGATGAGACCGTCGATGCCGCCGCGAACTTTTTCGATGATGAGGCCCTTGGGCGGCGGCTCGGGATTCGGGTAAACCTCGAATTCATAGCCGTGCTCGCGCAAGCGGCCGAAGGCAGCCTCGCCGATGTCGGCGGTGGCGAAGATGCGAAAGGTCTTGTCTGGCATGGATTCCCCGATTGATGAAACCACAATGCGTCCCATGCGCCCCGCGAGCATGTGAGCGCGAAATGCCTAACCTCAAAGCTTTGAAGGGGTAGGGCTTCAGAGGCTGCTGAAAAATTCCGAACCGCAGATCCCTCACCGACTAAAGGCGGTACGGGACGACAAAAGTAAGGGACTCATAATGGCGCACCTGAAGGTGCGCCCCTTCAAAAGCAACAAATCCCCACAGCCAACAAATTCCCGCAGCTAAAGATTCTTCTTCGTCCACTGATCGATGCGATCCTGCGCCTCCTGCAGATTCATCGATGGAATTGGCAGTGCTGAACCGCAGATAGCCTTCGCCGTATGCGCCGAACGCAGTCCCTGAGAGCGCCGCGACGCCCACATCGTCGAGCAGCGCATCGGCCAGCTTCTTCGACGGCCAGCCTGTCTGTTTGATGTTCGGGAAGGTGTAGAACGCGCCCTTAGGCAGCAGGCAGGAGAATCCTTTGATCTGGTTGAGGCCTTTGACGAAGACATCACGGCGGCGGTGAAACTCCTGGCGCATCTTCTCCGGCTCGCTCTGGTCGCCGCGCACCGCCTCGATACCCGCCATCTGGGTGAAGGTCGCCGTGCAGGAGGTGGAATTCGTCGCCAGACGCGCGAACTGTGCCGCCAGGTCAGGCCGCATCACGCCATAACCCAGCCGCCACCCGGTCATGGAATAGGTCTTCGAGAAGCCGGTGAGAATGATGGTACGGTCTTTGAAGCCATCCACTGAGGCGATGCTATATGGCTCACCTTCGAAGAGCAGGCGGCTGTAAATTTCGTCGCTCAGGACCATGATGTCGCGGTCGCCGATGGCGGCGGCGATGTCTTCCACGTCGCTTTTGGTGATGACGCCGCCGGTGGGGTTCTGCGGCGAGTTGAGGATGATGAGCTTGGTGCGATCGGTGATGAGGCTGGCCAGCTCGTTCACGTCGAGCCGGAAATCGCGTTCCTCGCGCAGCGGAATGGGGACCGCCTTCGCGCCCAGGAAATTGATCATCGACTCGTAAATCGGGAAGCCGGGATTGGGATAGATGACCTCGTCGCCCTCTTCGACTAACGCAAGCATCGTGAAGAAGATAATCGGCTTGCCGCCGGGAACGATAACGACCTCATCGGCGCTGACCTTGATGCCTCGTGAACTGGCCACCTCCGCCGCGATGGCCTCGCGCAACTCCGGCAACCCGGCCGCGGGACCGTAATGGGTATAGCCCTTGCGTAGCGCGTCAACCCCAGCCTCGACCACGTTGGCGGGCGTGTCCATGTCGGGCTCTCCGATTTCGAGATGAATGATGTTCTTTCCTTGACGTTCCAGAGCGCGGGCGCGCACCAGAACTTCGAAGGCAGTCTCTGTTCCCAGGCGCGACATCCTCTTGGCCAGGCGCAATTGGTCTGAGTAGTAGTCATAGGCAAACGGATGATTATACCCTTCCAGAAAAGACTGGCATCAACGGGGCGGCCACGGTAGCGGGCTATTTGGAATTCAAAACACCTCACTACCCGCCGCTCTTCGGTTGTTGCCTTATCGCTTTTGATGCAGTGCCGACCGTGCGGAGAACAAGATAATCAGGCTGACCCCGATGAGAACCAGCATGATGCGATGGTAAAGATCATTGCTGGCCGTACGCGGACCCGCACCCACCGCGAGTGCAACCATTCCCATCACCACACCAGCCAACGCAACGAGGTTGGTGATTAACGCCACGCGCCATGGGCTCATCGATTGACTCAGGACCGCAGCCGCGCCTAACAGCAGCGCCAGCGCGCATATCGTTTCCACGATTGCGGCGGGAGTGATGCGTGGCTCATGGAAGGGTCCGATTGCGACGCCGATGTGTTGGACCGCGCCAAAGAGAAACAATGCCGCATTTGCGATCATGATCAATCCGAGTGCAGTTTTCATGCTGCAACCTCCACTGGGCGCAACGGGCGGACAATTGCCCTCGGCAGCAGGAATCCGGCGGCGATCAGCCAGATGAAGCTGGGGAACCTCACCAAGGGAATGAGGAACAACGCACCCGGCAGGACCAGGTTGAGCCAACTGAGTTCGCCGCAAACTGCCAGCACCAGCCCAAAAACCACAAGCCACTTCGGCAGCAGCTTCCTGAATGCGGCGGGGACGCAGACACCGGCCAATAAGAGTCCCATCGGTATGGAGAAACCTGGGCCACCGAAAGCGTAGGAGAGGTAATACAAAGCTCGCACCAGCGTTGCATCCTGGGCGATGCCAGAGTGAACCAGCGCCCAAAGAATCGACCCAGCAGCGATGCCGTTAACTACCGTCAGGAACCCGCCGAAGAGCGCAATATAAGGCCCGGCGGCCCGCACTCCCAGAAATTGCAATCGGCTAACCACAGTCGCTGTGAAAGATGCCGAGTGCGATCGTCGCCCCGATCTGCAGGAACGCGCAGGTCAGCACCGCCGAGACGTGGGTCTGAAAGTAAGCCACGATAACGTCGCCAGACTCCCACGGCCCAGGGAAGTGAATTTTATCTGCGAACGTTGTGACCGGATATAGGCCAGCATTGAACAGCACCGTATAGACAATCGCCAAGGCGCCGAGATGGGGTCCGGCATGACGGACGGTGCTCGTAGCGGGTTTCGAATTCTGGAATTTGGTTTCGGACAGACATAGGAACCTCTCCAGCAAGTTAATTCACTGCAAAAATGATTTATATCATGAATTGTTATGAAATGCTACTATTGCGCCGTGGCCCCAAATAAACAGCTTTCTGTAGCTCCCGATCGGCGGCCGACCGGCGTAGCATTTTTGCTCGCGCAGCTCGGAGCGCACGCGGCGCGGCGCTTTGGCGAGCGCGTTGCCACCATTGGGTTGACCCCTCCTGACGCCGGAATGCTTCGCAAGATTGCGTCCGATCCGGGCATCAGTCAGCAGGCATTGGCCGAGCATCTGGGCATCATGCCCAGCCGCATGGTCGCCCTCATCGATGAACTCGAAACGAAAGGGATGGTGAAGCGTAAGCGGAGCACCGAAGATCGCCGCAACTACGCGCTGGCGCTTACCGAGCGAGGGCGTCAGGCTCTGGTGGAGCTGTCCCGCATTGCCGCAGATCACGAAGAGGCTCTTTGCGCTGCGCTAAGCGAAGAAGAAAAGCTGCAATTGGGGGATTTGTGCCGGCGTATCGCCGAGGAGCAAGGCCTGAAGCCGGGTGTTCATCCGGGATACCGGCAATTAGGGAGCAAGAATCAGCGGAAGGCAACTTAAAGGAATTATCTGACAAGAGCACAACGCGCTTAGGGAACGGATTTATTGCACATACTCGATCTCGAATTCGATCTTCGCCGTCTTCTCCAACATCGCCGACACTGAACAATACTTCTCTTGGATAGGTGCACAGCGTCTTCCATCGCCTTGTGCGTGACGTTGCCAGCCACGCGATAAGTCAAACGAATGCTAGTGAAGACCTTGGGGAAAGTCTCAGCGCGCTCAGCCGTAGCGCGCACTTCCAGGCTAGTGAAGGGCTCGCGCTTTTTGCGCAGAATGCCCACGACGTCGCTGGCGGTGCAGGCGCACAAGCCAATCAGGACAAGTTCAATCGGGCTGCTGGCCGACTTCTCGGCCCCGGCATCCACCACCAGCGCGTGCCCACTGCTCGCCTGGCCGACGAAGCGGTCGCCGTCTGTCCAGAGTGTCTTGGCTTCGATCATTTCGTGCTAGGCTTTTCGCTGTCCGCCGTTCGCATTTACCCTCAATCGTCAGCCTTAGCAACGGTTCAATCTCGTCAGCTAAGAGCTAAAGCGGAGCTAAAGGCTAAACAGCGAAGAGCGCCTCTTTATTTGTCCTTCGGCGGGCTACTGGTACTGCTGTCCGTGTGATTCTCGTAGATCGAATACTGTCCCTGCGGCCGCTTCAGCCGGATGGTAATTTCCTTCTGGGGCTGGTCGATATTGTAATCCTGGCCAAACGTCTGAAAACCTGGGGCGATGACCTGAATGCGCAACATTCCATAGGGAATGCCGTCGCTCTCGGTCTCGCCCTCTGAGTTGGTCTTCAGTTCGAATCCGCCCCGCGATTGCTTGCCATGCTCCGCCACTGGGTGCAGGATGACCGCAGCATTGCGCACCGGCTTGCCGTTATCGTCCTTAAGAACAGCAAACTTAATCGAAGACACTTGTCCGGACTCGTTTTTCTTGTCGCCTGCGACGAGCAACACGCCACCGAGCAGCAGGCAACCCATTAACACGAGCAAACGCTGCACCTTCATAACGATTTCATTCTAGCCGTTTTGCCGCGTTTAGTTGGGCACCGTCCAAATACTAATATTGGACTGGTTGTCGTCAACCGCCGCGAACCGGGAACTCGACCCGTTAATTTGCACATTCAGTCCGAACGATCCACCCGGCGCCGGATCCACCGAGAGCTGCTTCACGAAGTGGCCGGTGATGGTGAATTCTACGATTTCACTGGGCTGGTTCGGGTCAGGATTGATCGCATCATTGTTGCTCACCAGCAGGTCGCCACCGGGGGCCGCAGCCATCCCGAGCGGGCCGTGCAGATGGGTCTGATCCTGGTAGATGATCTGGCCCCTTCCAGCATCGTTGCTTCTGCTAGCCGCATTGGAGACGGCAAAGACAGTGTTGTCAACCGTTGATGCCACGTAAAGAATATCTTTCTTGAAATTGTAGACCAGTCCAGTTGGAGCATCGACGAAGGTAACTGGATCGCATTGGAATCCATAGCCGGAAGCAATTGTGGTCTTGCTTTGCACGGTCAATGATCCGCCGCTAATCATCATGTTGAGCCGCGTGACTGTGCCGCTAAGACCATTGGTTACGAAGGCAACAATTCTCCCCCCGCCGAAGTCATAGACGGCCATGTCCCACGGACCATTAATGAAGTTCTGGTCTGCGATGGTTTGTACTTGCTGGCCAAGGCTGTTGATGACCAGGAGCGAACCGGCCCCCGCCGTGGCACAGGTACCATCGACCGAGGGGAAGCTGCCGACGATCACCAAGCCTTCCTGCAGGACTCCTAATGCGGTTGACAGACCCTGCTGCCCGGGGCTGGCTGTAAAGAAAACTGAAAGCGATCCCTGTTGTGGGACACGGACGATGGTTGTGCCCGTACCTTGCAGGTTTTGGGCGTCGTTGAAGTTCGACACCAGGACGTCCCCCGGCCTCAGTACTCCGCCGGGGAAGCCAACGGGCACAAAGGCGACACCGTATGGGTTGACGTCACCGTTCGGTGGAACCGTGGATACGACCTGAACGGGGTTGGGAAGAAATCCGAAGCCGGATTGCCCGACAAGGGCAGAAGCAGAGATCAGCAGCAATACGACCGTACCGATCAGAATCCTGGTTACCCTGCTTTCACGGCTGCAGATGATGGACTGGTTGTGCGTCTGGAGATTGGCGATGTAGCTTTTCACAACTTTCTCCTTGTACTCTTCTTGCTTTTAGTCAGGGCCGCCTGCCCAATTGTTGTCGACAACGACACGTGGTTCGCCACTCCAGAGACATCCAGAGACATCCATCGCCAGCGCATCATTTCCCTGCAACCGAAACTCAAAACGTACGGCGCAAACAACGCAACGCGGCGAAAAATTACCCGGAATGGCTAGAATCCTTTCCATACCCATTGCAACTTTGATCGCCCACGCTCGTTGTGACTATTAGCTACCCTAGAAAACTGGCGGTCAACACGATGTTGACAAATCTGTGACAAATACGCCGGAATTGTTGAGTCCGCGAAGGATTAATTTCGCAATCCCAAGTCAACCCGTCCTAGTCGGTCCATGGTTGAGGCGGACTCTCATGGAATTCGTGATGAAATCTCTGCTCGCCTGCATAGTCGCGCCGCCCTCCGCTCTGCCAAGGTCTGCCTTGGCCTATTACTCGGCCCCTGGAGCAATGACCGTTTGCAATCCCTTTTGATTGTCAGCTTCCCTGAAGTCTGCGAAACTAGCCGGTTCTCTGGCGGACGCTCATGGTGCGCGAGTTCTCGGCGGGAGGTGTCGTGCTGCGGAAGATGCGAGGCCGCTGGTTCTTGGCGGTTATCGAGCCGCACATGACTCGTCCCAAGAAGTCCCCCAAGCCTTCGAACCGTCCACGAAAGACGCCGGCCGCACTAGTGGCCCTGCCCAAGGGCGCCATCGACAAGGGCGAGAAGCCGGAGCAGACGGCCCTCCGCGAGGTCAGCGAAGAAACCGGGGTGCACGCAAATCTGGTCACCAAGTTGGCCGACATCAAGTATTACTACGTGCGCAACTGGGGCGACCACGCGCGGGTGTTCAAGATCGTCAGCTTCTATCTGCTGCTCTACCGCTCCGGGCGGCTGGGAAACATTGCGCCCGAGATGCGAATCGAAGTTCAGCACGCCTTCTGGCTTCCCCTGGACGACGCACCCACACGCTTGAGCTACAGCGGCGAGCGCGAAGTGGCCGAGCGCGCGCTGCAATATCTGAAAGCCCATCCGGAACTGGGAGACCATGCCACAGACACCGCACATTGAACGCCACTTCACCGCGGGCGAAGTTGTCCGCGACGTCGTCATCGGCATGTCCGACGGGCTTACCGTACCCTTCGCGCTGGCCGCCGGTCTTTCCGGCGCGGTCGATAACAGCCACATCGTGGTCGTCGCCGGACTGGCCGAGATCGCCGCCGGATCCATCGCCATGGGACTGGGCGGATACCTGGCCGCCAAAAGCGATGCCGAGCACTACGAAAGCGAACGCCTGCGCGAGACGCGCGAGGTGCAGGAGATTCCCGACGAGGAAGCGCGCGAAGTGCAGAAGGTCTTCGCCGATTACGGTCTGTCGCACGACGAAAGCGTTCCCGTGGTGCAGGCACTGACGCGAAAACCGAAGGAGTGGGTCGACTTCATGATGCGCTTCGAGCTGGGCCTGGAAGAGCCCGATCCCAAGCGGGCCGTGCAGAGCGCGTTGACCATCGCCGCCTCGTACGTCTGCGGAGGCATCATCCCGCTGGCGCCCTACATGGCGTTGCACAGTGCGCGCATGGCGCTGGTTTGGTCGGTCGTGGTTACCCTGATCGCGCTCGGAGTTTTCGGCTACATCAAGGGGCGCTTCACCGGCTCGCGGCCCGGCCGCTCTGCATCCCAAACCGTTGTGATTGGTGGACTTGCTGCCGGAGCGGCCTTCCTGTTGGCCAAGTTGATCTCCTAACCCAATATGGGAAAAGAATTTATGCAGATTTCTCTTGACTGAATGAGGATTCATTCATTACGATCAAGCTCAACTTAATAGGCGCGCGCCGTTGCCATCCTCACCCCACATCTTACGGCGCGCGCTGCTTGTATTTTGGGCCGTCATATGTGTTGCCGTTTCGCCTTCGAGGAGAGCCGTGCCGACGATTCTGTTGCTTTCTACGTACGATTCGAACCAGCCAACTTCATACACAATTCAGCAGCCGTTCTCCATTGATCGCAATCGAAGTTCAGTAGGCCTCGATCGCGTCCGGTGAAGGACGCGGCCTTGCTCGCGCAAGGTTTCACACAATGGTAGGTTCTAGCGCTGGAGTCATTCATACATCCCATGACGAAACGAATTGAGAAGGTCGCTGTTCTAGGCGCGGGCACCATGGGCGCTCGCATCTCCGCACACCTGGCCAACGCCGGTGTTCCCTCGTATCTGCTGGACATCGTTCCGCCCGATGCCGACGGTCCCGCGCGCAACCGCATTGCCGCCGCCGGACTGGAAGCCGCGGTGAAATCGAAGCCTGCCGCGTTCTTCGAGCCTTCGCTGGCGAGGCTGGTCACCATCGGCAACTTCGAAGACGATCTGAACAAGCTGGCTGAGGTGGACTGGATCATCGAGGCCGTGGTCGAGGACCTCGAACTCAAGCGCAGCCTGCTGCGCAAGGTGGACGCGGTCCGCAAGCCGGGCACGATCGTCACCACCAACACCAGCGGGCTTGCCGGTTGCCAAGATCGTCGAAGGCTTTCCTGACGAGTTCCGCCGCCACTGGTTTGGGACCCACTTCTTCAATCCGCCGCGCTACATGCGGCTGCTGGAACTGATCCCCACTCCCGACGCTGATCCCGCCGCGATGGACGTCATCGCGCACTTCTGCGATCTGCATCTCGGCAAAGGCGTCGTGCACGCCAAGGACACGCCGAACTTCATCGCCAATCGCATCGGCACTTTTTCCGCGCTCAATGTTATGCGCCTGATGCAGGAGATGGACCTCAGCATTGAGGAAGTCGATGCGCTGACCGGACAGGCCGTCGGCTGGCCCAAGATGGCGACCTTCCGCCTCACCGACATGGTGGGGCTGGATGTTCTCGGCCACGTCGTACGCAACGCGAGCGCCAATATTCACGACGAGCGCGGCGACCTGAAGCTGCCCGACTTCTTCGTGGCCATGCTGGAGCGCAAGTGGCTGGGCGACAAGACCAAGGGCGGCTTCTACAAGAAGCAAAAGAGCGCCGAGGGCGAGCAGCGGCTGGCGCTCGACTGGAAGACGCTCGAATATCGTCCGCAGCAGCGACCCAAGTTTGCCTCGCTCGAAATGGCAAAAACCGTGGACAGCCTACCCGAGCGGCTCAACATGCTGCTGGCGCCGTCGAAAGGACAAGGCCGGCATCTTTCTGTGGTCGGCATTGTCGGACCTGTGGACTTATGCTGCCAACCGCATTGGCGAGATTGCCGACTCGGTGGTCGAGATCGATCGCGCCATGAAGCTCGGCTTCAACTGGGAGATGGGGCCGTTCGAGCTGTGGGATGCCGCCGGCGTTGCCAAGACCGTAAAGCGGATGAAGGTGGAGGACAGGCCGGTTTCCCCCAACGTCGAGAAGCTGCTCGCCTCGGGCCATGAGAGCTGGTACGCCGACGATCCCAAGGCCGCCAGCGGACGCGTTTACTTTGACCTGCGCAGCGGAAGTTATCGTCCGGAAGAAGTGCCGCCGGGAGTCTGGTCGGTCACGGTCGCCAAGAAGTCGAACTTTGTAGTGAAGAAGAATGCGGGCGCGTCGCTGGTCGATCTCGGCGATGGCGTCGGCTGTATCGAGTTCCACTCCAAGATGAACTGCGCTGGGTGGCGACATCGTGCAGATGATTACCCAGACGCTGAAGCCGGGCGGCGCGGGCGACAACTTCGACGCCTTCGTCATCACCAACGACGCCGCCAACTTCTCCGTCGGCGCCAACATCATGATGCTGCTGATGGCGGTGCAGGAAGAAGAGTGGGACGAAGTTGACCTTGCCGTCCGCCAGTTCCAGAACATGACGCAGGCGATCAAGTTCTCGTCTAAGCCGGTGGTCGTTGCGCCGTTCGGCATGACCCTTGGCGGAGGCTGCGAGGTCACGTTGCATGCTGCGGCGCGCCAGCCGCATGCCGAGCTTTATTGCGGACTGGTCGAGGTCGGCGTGGGCTTGCTGCCAGGCGGCGGTGGCTGCAAGGAGATGACGCTTCGCGCTCTCGACAAGGCCTATCACGTCCGCCCTGCCGGCCGCGGCGAGAGTGTCGAGCTGATGGAAGCTATGAAGCAGGCATTCGAGACGGTTGCGATGGCAAAAGTCTCCATGTCGGCTTTCGAAGCGCGGAATCTTGGATTCCTTTCCACGGGTGACGACATCACTATGAATCGGGAGCGTGTGCTGACCGACGCCAAAGAGCGGGCGCTGGAGTTGGCCCGCGAAGGCTATCGAGCGCCCATGCCGCGCACGGACATTCCCGCGCCCGGCGAGAGCATTTTGGCCACGTTGAAGCTGGGGGTGCACATCATGCACGAGGGCCAATTCATTACCGATCACGAGGTGAAGATCGGGAACAAGGTAGCTGAGGTGTTATGCGGTGGCGCGGTGAATCCGGGCACTCCGGTGAGCGAGCAGTACCTGCTTGACCTGGAGCGCGAGGCGTTCAAGTCGCTGTGCGGCGAAAAGAAGACGCAAGAGCGCATTCAGTACACGCTGAAGACGGGCAAGACGCTGAGGAACTAGATGAGTCATGGCAATCGATAGCGGACTTGATGAAGTGCGGCAACAGTATCCTGAACCAGCCGAGAACGCTGGGTTAGAAGGGACGATGAGGTTGTTGTCGCTTCTACCACAGCTTGGCCCTGTAATTTCCGTTGTTCCGGGTATCCGTGATCATTTCTCGCAGCAGTATGCAATTGGAAGATTACAAAAACTCTTTGAAGCCTTAGAAGAGGAAGTGCGAAGACAAGGAAAAACCATCGAGGACGTAAAGCAGCAACTCGAAAGCCCAGAGGCCCTCGAGAGCCTTATCAGAGTAGTCAATGTGACGATCCAGGTTTCCAGCGAATGGAAAATTGAGAAGTTCGGCATTTTGCTCGGCTACAAGGCTGCATCGCATGATAAGAAAGATTGGGACGAAACCTCTGCTCTCATAGAAGACCTAAACCGACTCACGCAAGCCGATATCGAAACATTACAGCTCTTGGCGCAATTCCAATCCAACTCGGTGAAGCAGCACCCGACGACACTCGATTACAACGATCTGGTCGCTTCAATGAAGAATATCCACGCTGAAGTCGACGCTCGCAAGATCGGGCGCGGCGAGTTTTATGCGCGGGCGTTCAGACTGATCGGATTTGGACTGGCCGTCCCGCTCAATTGGAACCCGACGGCGTTGAGCCCCGAGGATCAGGGTGTTGCAGCCACGGTTCGGGGGATTCGGCTGATTAGCATTATTGCCCCCGCACATGCCGACGCAGCGGCATAGGGACGAACGGAGTCCCGCCTGCCGGACGGAAAAGTGATAGCCCAGCACGGAGCCGCAGGCGGAGTGCTGGGGTCAGGGGGAGGAAGAAATCTGAGTCCCGTAGGGACGGTAGAGGTAGGGAGTGGATTCGTGCTAATTAGAGGCTGGTTACGAGCGAATGTCGCAGGACGCCGAACATGAGACAGAGGCGCTAGAGTGGTGTGAAGCGCTGATTGTGGACGTTTCGTGCGACGATCCCAGCAATAAGGACTGACACCTATTGAAGGTCCGAGATGTTATCAAGCGGCTTGAGCAAGAAGGCTGGAGGCTGGCGCGAACCAGAGGGAGCCATCGCCAGTTTCACCATCCCTCAAAGCCAGGGACAATTACCGTGGCGGGACATCCATCGCTAGAGGTTCCGCCCGGCACGCTGAACAATATCTTGAAACAGGCAGGTTTGAAGTGAAATACCTCATCGTCTATGAAAAATCCAGTAATGGTTGGGGCGCTTATGCCCCTGATCTCCCCGGCTTGGGTGTGGCTGGCAAGACGCTGGAAGAGACCAAGCAGTTAATCCGTGAGGCGATCGAATTTCATCTTGAAGGTATGCGGCAACACGGCGATCCGATTCCCGTGCCCAGTACGCAAACGGAGTACATCACGGTGTGACCGTCGTACAAACGAATTTGGCTGATGTCTGAGAGCCGATAGACGATGGCTAAAAGACAAGAGCTAGTTTGCTAATTGCTAATTGCTAGGAGCTTTTCATGCGTGAAGTCGTAATCGTTAGTGCCGTGCGCACGCCTGTGGGCAAGGCGTACAAAGGAACCCTGCGGGCGACGCGTCCCGATGATCTGGCCGCCGTCGCCATCAAGGGCGCGCTCGAACGAGTGCCTCAGGTCGATCCCACAGAGATCGAAGATGTCATCCTCGGCTGCGCCATGCCCGAGGCCGAGCAGGGCATGAACGTCGCGCGCATCGCGTCGTTGCGCGCGGGACTTCCCGTCGAAGTTTCGGCCATGACCATCAACCGCTTCTGTTCATCGGGTTTGCAAGCGATTGCCATGGCCGCAGAGCGCATCATGGCGGGCGGAGCAGAGGCCATCGTCGCCGGTGGCGTCGAGTCCATGACCATGATTCCCATGGGCGGCCACAAGGTTTCGGCCAATCCGTGGCTAGTATCAAATTATCCCGATGCATATCTGTCGATGGGCTTGACCGCCGAGCGTCTGGCAAAGCGCTTCAACATCACCCGCGAAATGCAGGACGAGTTCTCCGTCCGCAGTCACAAGAATGCGATCGCAGCCATCAAAGCCGGCAAGTTCGACGAAGAGATCGTTCCTGTGCCGGTCAGCTTCACCACCCCGAACGGCAGCAAACCCAAGCGTACGGACATCGTATTCAAGATCGACGAAGGCCCGCGCGCCGACACATCGCTGGAAGCGCTGCTCGCTCTCAAGCCCGCATTCCACGCGAAAGGCACCGTAACCGCCGGAAACTCGTCGCAAATGTCCGATGGCGCTGCCGCTGCGATTGTCATGTCGGCCGAACGCGCGCAGGCGCTCGGATTAGAACCCATGGCACGCTATGTCGCATTCGCGACCGCAGGCTACAAGCCTGAAGAAATGGGTGTGGGCCCGGTGTACGCCATCCCAAAGGCTTTGAAGATGGCTGGGCTGAAGCTGAGTGACATCGACGTGATCGAGTTGAACGAGGCGTTTGCCGCGCAGTCGTTGGCTGTTATCCAGGAAGGAAAGCTGGATCCGGAGCGTATCAACGTTAACGGCGGGGCGATCGCGCTGGGGCATCCGTTGGGATGCACCGGTGCCAAGCTGACAGCCAGCATCATCCGCGAACTCAAACGCCGCAAGGGACGCTACGGTATGGTGACCATGTGTGTCGGCGGCGGCATGGGCGCGGCGGGCATCTTTGAGAATTTGCAATGAGACCGGCTGTTGGCTCTTAGCTTTTAGCTGTTAGCACGAGATCGAGCAGCCGTAATACATGATTTGAACGCATAGTTACCGATCCTTCGCTTGCTAAGGGCTAATAGCTGAGAGCTAGTAGCCACAGTCGAAAAGCGAAGGGCGAACAGCGAACAGCAAATATTGAACCAGGATCAAGCGAGGAAATATGGCAACCACGGTATCGGCAGTGCCCAAGACCAAAACCACGGGCGGAAGCTTTCTGCTCGAAGATCACAACCTCGAAACCGTTTTTACTCCGGAAGACTTTAACGAAGATCAACAGATGGTCGCCAAACTGGCGGAGGAGTTTGCCACCAACGAGATCTTGCCCAATGCCGAGAAGATGGAGCACAAGGACTGGGCTGTGTCGCGCCAGCTGCTCCAGAAGGCCGCTGAAATGGGCCTGACCAACGCCGACGTGCCGGCCGAGTACGGCGGATCGGAGATGGACAAAACTTCGTCTGCGATCATTGCTGACTACATGGCCAAGTATGGCAGCTTCATGGTGAGCATGGGCGCGCACAGTGGCATCGGCACCTTACCGGTCGTTTTCTTTGGCACGGAAGCGCAGAAAAAGAAATATCTGCCGCGCCTAGCCACCGGCGAAATTATTGGCGCGTACGCGCTGTCGGAGAGCACCAGCGGCTCGGACGCGATGAACAGCCGCACCCGCGCTGTTCTGTCACCCGATGGCATGCACTACCTGCTGACTGGCGAGAAGATGTGGATCACGAATGCCCATTTCGCTGACTTGTTTACCATCTTTGCCAAGATCGACGGCGAGAAGTTTACGGCTTTCCTGGTTGAGAAAGATTTCCCGGGCTTCTCCGTCGGCAATGAAGAAAAGAAGATGGGCATCCGCGGCTCCTCCACTGCGCCGCTCATCCTGAACGAGTGCAAGGTGCCGGTGGAGAACGTGCTCGGCGAGATCGGGAAAGGGCATATCATCGCGTTCAATATTCTGAACGTTGGCCGCTTCAAGCTGGGCGCGAGCTGCGTTGGTGGGGCGCGCACGTCGTTGCAGCATGCCATCGCTTACGCGAAAGAGCGCAAGGCCTTCGGCAAGAGCATCTCTGAGTTCGGGCTGATTCGCGAGAAGCTGGCACAGATGGCGGCATGGATCTACGCTTGCGAATCGATGGTATACCGCACCGTCGGCATGATGGACATAGCCCTCTCCGCGATCGAGCATAATCCCGAAGCTGTCCGCAAGGCGATTGAGGAGTATGCGGTCGAATGCTCCATCATCAAGGTGTCGGCGTCGGAGATGCTTGATTTTGCGGTGGACGAGACGGTGCAAGTTTACGGCGGCTACGGCTTTGTCGAGGAGTATCCGGCGGAGCGTGCGTATCGCGACTCGCGCGTCAACCGCATCTTCGAGGGCACCAACGAAATCAACCGGCTCATCATCACGGGATGGCTGCTGAAGCGCGCGATGAGCGGGCAGCTCGCCCTGCTGCCAGCCATCAAGAAAACGATGGACGAGGTCATGGCCGGTCCCTCTGGCGAGGAGTTGGAAGGCACGTTGGCCGCCGAGCGCAAGCTGGTGGAAAACGGCAAGAAGCTGGCCATGCTGGTGGCCGGAGCGGCTTCGCAGAAGTACATGCAGAAGCTGGTCGATCATCAGGAGGTCATGGGCGCTATCGCCGACATGGTGATCGAGACGTTCGCGATGGATTCCAGCCTGCTACGTGCGCGCAAGTATGTCGAGGCCAACGGCGAAGCCAAAGGCGCTCTGGTTGTCGCCATGACGCAGGTCTATCTGGAAGGCGCATTTGCAAAGCTGGAAGCTGCGGCGAAGAAAGTGATCGCTGCCGTTGCTGAAGGCGACATGCTGCGCACCCAGATGGCGATTGTCCGCCGCCTGGCAAAGCACGACCCGCTGAATGTGATCGCGTTGCAAGAGCAGATCGCCAGCCGCGTGCTGGAAACAGGCAAGTACGTAACGGCGTAAGGCCTTAACCACAGAAAAACAAAGCAACCGCGGATTTCACGGATCAACGCGGATTTTCTACAGATTAAAACGAGCGAGCCGGAGCCTTTGCGAGACCTATGGTTGGCGACGGCTGCTCGATTGCTTGGTCTTTAGCTGTTAGAAAATCCGCGCACATCCGTGAAATCCGCGGTTTCTTTCGCTCTTCGCTTTCAGTTCTCAGCGCTGCCCTTACTTCAGGCGCCCTACTCTGCGCGTTCGGGTGTTCCAAAACGGCACGTTGCGAGCAATTATTTTGCCGCCCACTACAGATTTCTCTTGCATCGCCTGCGTGACGAGCGAAACTGTAGTCGTGCACGGTGACAGGATCGAAGTCACCAGAATCCTCCACCAGGTTCGCTTCTCCTTTTAGCTGCCAATCGTAGCAGCAGTGGCCAACATGCAATACGCGGCGCAAGTTCAGTTCCCAGCCGCCTCCTAACCGCTGGCCAATACGCTCCCGATTTTCAGGGCACGTACATTTCGGGTGAGTATGAGAAGGACGCCTCTCGCTCTGCTGTTGTTAGTAGTAGTACTTGCCTTGGGCTTGGCTTTTGTTATTCCCGCGCAAGATCTGCCGGACACTGCCTACGACGAATCCCAGGCTGATTTTTACGAACCGGTTCCCCTGATTCCCGATGGCACACCGGTTACGGCAGTTTCTCCTACACAGCCGCCGACGATAGAAACTGCGCGAATCCTCCCAACGCGATTTACGTTAGCGCTACCCTGTAGCCTCATTTGCTACCTAAGGCCGGTGCCAAAGCCCGCATATTCTTCGGTCGCTTTTCCAAGTATTTCTCCGGAAACTTTCGCTGAATTAAAGCCGCACTACTTATGTCCCACCCCAAGCCGCTTTTGCTTGGGTGGGACGGTTTACTAACTTCACTTCAATGCAGCTTCACGGCAGAAAGGAAGGAATATGAAATCCCGTGTATGGCTGTGGGGTATCGCAATCTGTCTGTGCGCCACGCTGGCGCTTAGCAGTCAACTCATCGCACAAACGAATCCGCAACATCATCCCAGGCACCAGCAATACAAACTCTATGACGTCGGCACCTTCGGCGGGCCTAATAGCTACGGCTCTTCCCAGGCCATCAGCCTCACCACCGCGGGGGCGATTGGCGCTGCGGACACCGCAGTCCCGGATCCGTTCAACCCATATTGTTTCCTGGACTGCACGGTCTCGCACGCCTTCCTGTGGCGCTATGGCCGTGTAACCGATCTCGGTGCGCTCCCAGGCAATAACGGCGGAAACAGCAGCTATGCTTTCGCCATCAATAACAGCGGTCTGGTGGTCGGAATCTCCGAAAACGGAGCTACCGATCCTGATACCGGATTTCCTTCGACCAGTCCCGTTGCCTGGCTGAACGGGCACATTTTCAACCTCGGCGGCTTCGGGGGAACGCAAGGGGCCGCGTGGATGGCGAACAACCGCGGTCAGATCGTCGGCCTCAGCAGCAACACCACGCCGGATCCTTACGCATTTAGCCCGTGGTTTCCTTCTACAACCCAAGGGCGCGCTTTCGTATGGGAGCGCGGAAGGATGCGAGACATCGGGACCTTGGGCGGTCCGGATGCCGCGGCAACCCTGCTCAGCGACTCAGGACTGGTTGTCGGGCAGTCCTACACTAGCTTCACGCCGAACCCAGACACCGGATCTCCCACTGCTGATCCGTTCCTGTGGAACGGCATGAGGATGATTGACTTGGGTAACCTGGGCGGCACTGAGGGAGGCTGGCCAGCATGGGTCAATAACCAAGGCCAGGTGGTTGGGTATTCGTTCCTCCCCGGCAATGATTCTGTGCACGCCTTCCTTTGGGACCGTGGCCGAATCACCGACCTGGGGTCACTCCCCGGCGGATGTTGCTCAGGTGCGTATTGGATCAATGAAGCGGGAATTATCACTGGCTTTGCCACCCCGCCCGGAGAGTACGGCACCGCGGTTCTCTGGAACCACGGCATGACGACGATTTTGGGAAGATTGCCGGGCTATGATTTCGCTCAAGGCAACAGCATCAACAATGCGCAACAGATTGCGGGCTACTGTATCCGCGCTAGCGATTATTCGTCTCGCGCCTTCCTGTGGGAGAAGGGCGATATGCTGGATTTGAATGACCTGGTGTAGCCGCCCTCGGACATAGTGGTAACTAATCCTTTGCAGATTGACGACCGGGGCGTAATCATCTCGAACGCTGTGGACCCAAACGGCGATTCTCGTGTCGTCGTGTTGGTTCCCAATGGCGACTGCGACAGCGCGTGCGAGCAGCACATCATCGACAGCCAGAACAATCCTCGCGTCGTTGTGCGGCCTGCAACCCCAGGCACAACGATGCCTCGATTCGGCAAACCAGCCGACTGGCTGCGCAATCCATTTACCGGGCACCCCGGCATACTCGATCAACGTTCCTTCCCGTTCAACAAGTAGGTTTGTCGATTCACGAGGCGCAGCTTATACGCTGCGCCTCTTCTCCTCCGGACACGCCAGATGCCACGCACACATTGGCGCCTTCGGCGAATGGGTCGGACCGGCTGTTAAGTTCCATCTTCCCTCTGCCGCCTGATCTCTTCCATCACCGAGGAGATCAGTTCCTTCGCGTCAGTGATACCCTTCATAACGATCTGGATATCCATGGCCGGCATACCTGGTTGGCGAGCACTCTGGCAATAGACGCCGTGCTGCCCCACCATAGTCAGCGCATCGGTCAAAACATCGAGCGCTACCGCCAAGCGTCCCCGCGGCACACCCATCATGAACTCGTATCGGACCAGTTCTTCGCGCTTTTCGTCCAGAATGCTCATAGGTTGAATTGTATCGTTCCGCCTCACGGTGAATAATAGAGCGGCAACATCGGGCCCGAGCCCGTGTTCAGGAGAGTGCAATGCAGAAGAGCCGTTCAGCCATCCTCGCAGTATTGGTGCCAATCGTCCTGACAGCCGTGGCGTGCGCGCAGCAGAAACCGCTTAGCCCTCCGGGGGAAGCATCGGTCAAATTCGACGACGGGAAGACAGTAACCATTCAGTACAGCCGCCCCTCCATGCGCGGCAGAAAGATCTTTGGCGGTCTTGTGCCGTATGACCAGGTCTGGCGCACCGGCGCCAACGCAGCAACCAGTCTCAAGACCGACGTTGACCTGACTATCGGGGGCGCCAAAGTGCCAGCAGGTAGCTACACACTTTACTCCCTCCCCGGCATGAATAGCTGGAAGCTGATCATCAACAAGCAAACGGGCCAATGGGGCACCGAATACAGTCAGGGCCAGGACCTGGCGCGGGTAGAGATGAAGGTAGGCCAGCTGCCTTCGGGTATGGAGACGTTCACCATCTTGCTAGACAAGACTGGTGGGACCTCGGCTGTGTTCAAGCTGGATTGGGAGAACACCGTTGCTAGCGTCGACGTGAAAGAGAAGTAGCGCGCTCCCAATGTGTATTCCAGAGCGTTTTCAGAATTACTGTGGTCCAGTGAGTACGGGTAGAGCGCGGCTTTAGAGGCTGTTACGAAACCCACTACTGATCCGCTACGGTGGGACAAAACATGCGCAGCCGCAGCGCGGCGGCAGAGCTTAGATGGAATGAGACGGCTGGTCTCGCGGAACAGTTAAGCTGTCCGCAGGTACTCGAGGGGGCAAAGGAGACCAGCCAATGAAGAAGCATAGCAAAGCCACAAGCAGGACGGAAAAGCAGCCCTGACCGTAGGCCTGGACATCGGCGACAAGTTCAGCCGTTATTGCATGTTGAACGGCGACGGAGAAGTAATCGAGGAAAGCCGGGTGAAGACCGAAGCCCGCGCCTTGCGACGGCATTTCGAGGGCCAGCCGCGAATGCGGATCGCCATGGAGTGCGGCACCCATTCGCCCTGGATCAGCCGTTTGCTGCAAGAGCTGGGGCATGAGGCGCTGGTGGCGAACGCCCGCAAGATCGAGGCGATTACCGGCAGCGAGTCGAAGAATGATCGCAATGATGCCGAGCAGCTAGCCCGCCTGGCCCATTTCGACTCGCGCCTGCTGTTTGCGGTACACCATCGCAGCGCCGAGCGGCAGCGAGATCTAATGTTGATCCAGGCGCGTGCCACGTTGGTACGGGCCCGGACGATGATCATCAACACCGCGCGTGGTCTGGTCAAAAGCAGTGGGCAGCGGCTGCCGAACTGCAGCAGTGCGAGCTTCGCCGACAAGGGGAAACCCATGCTGCCGGCGGAGCTGGCCGAACTGCTCGGTCCCCTGCTGGAGCAAGCCGCCGCTTTAAGCGCGCAGATTGCCCGCCTGGATCAACAGGGGGAAGGGTTGGTGAAGCAGCATCCCGAGATTCGCACGCTGCGCAGCGTGCCCGGCGTGGGGCCGTTGGTGGCGGCCACCTAGGTGCTCAGTTTGGATGGGCCGCACGCCGTCGCCCATAGCCGCTCGGCGGGAGCCTTCTTGGGATTGCGTCCACGGCAGCATCAGTCGGGCGATTACGATCCGCAATGCCGGATCAGCAAGACCGGCAACCGCTACCTGCGTTCTCGGTTGATTCCGTCAGCGCATTACATTCGGGGCCGTTTCGGACCGGATTCGGGGCTGCGGCGCTGGGGACTGAAACTGGCGGCTACCGGAGGCAAGCGCAGCAAGAAGCGTGCCCTGGTGGCCGTGGCCCGCAAACTGGCAGTGCTGCTGCACCATCTGTGGCGCACCGGCCAGCGCTATGAAGCGTTTCCCCAGGCGGCTCCCGGGACGGCGGTAACTCCGGTATAAGTTTCCTCTAGAGGTGGTTGGAAGTTTGCAACCGGAGAAAAGCATTGCTCAACTGACTTTGCCAACCTCGCGTCGCGGCGACTGCGCCGCTGGGCTTGGCCAGTAAAGGCCGCAGCTTAGATAGCAGCGCCGCTTCATCAGTATCGGACACCAACAGGCACCGAGTCCTAAGACTCATTGAGAGTGCGAATAGAAGCCCGAGATGAAGGCAAAGGCAAAAGACAAAGGCAAAGGCAAAAGACAAGGCAAAGGCAAAAGACAAAGGCAAAGGCAAAAACTCCTAATAAGAGAAAGGCAAAACCAACACCAAAAACAAAGTTTCTGTTGACACAACCAGCCGTCTCATAGAAGCCCAGCGCTTACCGGGGTCCCCGAGCCACGCCGCCTTTGCGTGGATTGGGGTGGTTGAGCGCTGGGAAACCGCAAGTGGGAAATCCCGAGTCCGCTTTAGCGGACGGCAGGAGTTTCGTAACGGCCTCTTTAGCTCGCGTTCCCGTCGCACAAACGAACCGCTGCGGTCATTAAGAAATGACCGCAGCGGCACAAGCCTTCGCAGACAACTTTCACCAGCTTCCGAGCCAGGGCGATATCCCTAGTGAATCACCTCTTCGCTTCCTCCGCCGTCACTCGTAGATCGTGTCCCGTCATCTCTTTCGGTTGCGGGAGGCCGAGAATGCCCAGCATGGTGGGGGCGATGTCTTGCAGCGCGCCATCGGGACGCAGGGTAAAGCGGCGCGCGTTTCGCTTGAATTGTCCTGGCGTAACCGCATGTTCCGACACCACGATGAACGGCACGGGATTTGTGGTATGCGCCGTCTGAGGTCCTCCAGTGGCCGGATCGATCATCTGCTCGGCATTGCCGTGATCGGCAGTGATGATCATTGCCCCGCCGCGCTGACGCAGGGCCGCATAGATCTGGCCCAAGCAGCCATCAACGGTCTCCACCGCCTTGATCGTGGGCGGAATCTTGCCAGAGTGTCCCACCATGTCGGCGTTGGCGAAGTTCACCACCATGACGTCGAAAGCGTTGTCCGCGATCGCCTTGATTACCGCGTCGGCAACTCCCTGGGCCGACATCTCCGGCTTCAAATCGTAGGTCGCGACCTTTGGCGATGGCACCATTACGCGCTCTTCACCGGGAAATGGCTTCTCGACGCCGCCATTGAAGAAGTACGTCACGTGGGCGTACTTCTCCGTCTCGGCCACGCGAAGATTGCGTAGGTGGCGTTCGGCCATCACGTTCGCCAGAATGTTAGTCAGTGACTCGGGCGGCGACACGACCGGCAGGGTAAAGTTCTTGTCGTAGCGCGTCATGCAGATGTACGTCAGGTCCTTGGGGACGCGGTCGCGCGGGATGATGCGGTCGAGATCTTCCCAGCCTTCCAGTTCACGCCCGTCCTGCGGCGTGAAGTGGCTGTTGCGCGCCAGGCAGCGTGTGATTTGCCGCGCGCGATCAGCGCGAAAATTAAAGTTGATGCAGACATCGCCGTCGCGAATCGTGCCCACCGGTTCACCGCGATTGTCGGTGAGCACGAACGGAACGATGAACTCGTCGGTGACTCCGCGGTTGTAGGAGTCCTTCACGCCCTGCACCGCGTCAACATAGCGGCCGCCCTCCGCGTCTCCAAATACCATCGCGTCGAACGCCTTCTTCTCGCGCTCCCAGCGGCGATCGCGGTCCATTGCGTAGTAGCGCCCGCTCACGGTAGCAATTTTGCCCGTGCCGTACTCGCGCATCTTCTGCTGTAACTGCTCGATGTAGCTGGCGCCGTTGGTGGGCAGCGTGTCGCGCCCATCCATGAAGCAATGCACAAAAACGCGGTCCACCCCGTTCTGCTTGGCCATGCGCAGCAGCGCGTAGAGATGGTTTTGGTGCGAGTGCACGCCGCCGTCGGAAAGCAGTCCAAAGAAGTGCAGCCGCCGGTCGCCGGTGCGGGCTGTCTTCATCGCCCCGACCAGAATCGGATTGCAGAAGAGTTCGCCATTCTCAATCATCAGATCGATTTTGGTAATGTCCATGTACACGATGCGCCCGGCTCCGATGTTGAGGTGGCCGACTTCGCTATTGCCCATCTGGCCAGTGGGCAGGCCGACGTAGCGCCCGCTGGTGTGGATCAGCGTGTTGGGAAATTCGGCGAGCAGGTGATCGTAGTTGGGCTTGCGCGCCAGCGAGATGGCGTTGGACGGAGACGGCGGAGCATAGCCCCAGCCATCGAGGATGATGAGGATGAGCGGTTTGGGAGGGGTGGCCATTAGCGTTTAGCTCTGCGCTCTTAGCACTTAGCTCTTAGCTTTTAGCTCGTAGCTCGTAGCTTTTAGCAAACATCGGCCTTCGTTGTACGGGAGCTTGCGGGCAACGAAAGAAGCGTAACGTCAAGCTGAAATTCATGCTCATCCACCTCGGCATGCCGCGTTGTCGGCTTCAATGGCTGGACTGCAGACAAACCAGTCCCGCCCTGCGGGACGGAAGATGATAGCCACCGCTTCAGAGGCTGGTATAGTGATGGAATCGGAGTACCATGAGCACGGCAGAATATTAGGTGCCGTCCCCTTTGACAGGATCTCCATCTCAAAGCATTCCCGACTTGCTGACCTCGTCCGAAACATCGGCGACAGTGAAAACGTTCAGTGCAACGCCGCACCCATCAAGCCCCCTGAGAACCATCTCACGATCTTCCGTGTTGTTTGCTAATATCCAAATTTCCAGCGACCTACGTAACTCGAGCAACAAGTCCCTCTGCTGCGCGGTCACGACGCCCTTTTCAACTCTGAACTCAACGCCTCCCAGGCGTTCTTTCAAAATTTCAAGTAACTTTCTTACGCGCCACAGGATGACTGACGCCTGGAGCGCTGGGAAATTGCCGAAATACATATAGCGATTGCCCGTGAAATCGACACATAAATTGAACCCGCACAGCGCTCCCAATTGATATATGCTTCTATCGCCAGAGGACTCAAGAGAGCTTAAAATTGCACCACGCAATAATAAGTAAGCACCTACATCTGGACTAACGACCGCCGTCGCGGAGGTTTTGGGTGGTCTGTATTATTGCTTGATCAATCGCGGCTGTTGCCTTGACTTTAAACGAATTATTGTCATATTTGACGGTATCCAACCCAGCAACGTTGAATTCTAGACGATAATCTTCGTGCTGGAAGGGGAGGATGTATTTATTGAATCCAAGCATTAGGCCATATTCCATGTGGACGTTGGCATTCGTTTTTTCGACTCCGCCCACGGTTTCATTGTTTAGCAAAACGATACAGAACTGCGATTGAATGATCTTCGAACAGATTTTCTGGCAGAAAATCTGCTGCCCGGGCGCAAGACTACCCCCCGCTTCATAAGCTTCGATCCGTCGTTCCTTCAACAGCGCACGAAGAATTTCCACTTCAAGGGGGCTGCGGTTAAATCCATATGCGATGAAGCAACTTGGCGACGATGAAAAAACGTAACCGCAACTCGGCAGGTTAACGATACAAATCTCGTTCTTGCGAATTTGATTGTCCATGGGATAACCCGAAATCGGAAACCCGAAACTAGCCACTATCCACTAACCACTATCCCCTAGCCCCTGCCTTCTTCCCCGCCAACTCCCCGTGATAATTCAGCGCCTTCAATCCGAGGAACCTCGCCGCTGGGCCGAGTTCTTCTTCGATGCGCAGCAGCTGGTTGTACTTGGCGATGCGATCAGTGCGGGAGGCCGAGCCGGTCTTGATCTGCCCTGCTCCCGTCGCCACGGCAAGATCCGCAATGAAGGTGTCTTCCGTCTCGCCCGAACGGTGCGAGATGACCGCGGTGTAGCCGTTCTGGCGCGCCAGGTTGATGGCGTCAATGGTCTCGCTGACCGAGCCAATCTGGTTCAGCTTGATCAGGATTGAGTTGGCCACACCAGCATCGATGCCGCGCTGGAAAATCTCGATGTTGGTCACGAAGATGTCGTCGCCGACGAGCTGAATTTTGCCGCCCAGTTCGTCGGTCACCAGCTTCCAGCCCTCCCAGTCATTCTCCGCGAAACCATCTTCGAGCGACACGATGGCATACTGTCGCACCCAATCGGCCCAGAACTCCACCATCTCCTCGCTGGAATGCTCGCTCTCGTCCGATTTCTTGAAGACGTACTTCTTCTTGCTGCTGTCGTAAAACTCGCTGGCTGCCGGATCGAGCGCAACGGCAATCTGCTCTCCCGGCTTGTAGCCTGCCTGCGTGATGGCCTCGAGCACGACCTCGATGGCCTCGGTGTTCGACTTTACCGATGGCGCAAATCCACCTTCGTCGCCGACCGCCGTATTGTAGCCGCGCTTTTTCAGCACTCGTTTGAGGACATGAAAGGTCTCGACGCCCCAGCGCAGAGCTTCGCTAAATGATTTTGCGCCCACCGGCATGACCATAAATTCCTGGAAGTCTACATTGTTGTCGGCGTGTGCTCCGCCATTCAGGATGTTCATCATCGGCGTGGGCAGCAGGCCAGCCGTGAAACCGCCGAGATATTGGTACAGCTCAATGCCCAGGTGGTCAGCCATGGCGCGCGAGGCCGCCATGGACACCGCGAGAATCGCATTCGCGCCTAGCTTGCTCTTTGTCGGAGTACCGTCGAGCACCAACATGGCATTGTCGAGGTCGCGCTGTTCGCTGGCATCCATGCCTTCCAGTTCGGGCGAGATCACCTCGTTGATGTTCTCGACCGCCTTCAGCACGCCCTTGCCCGCGTAGCGGCCCTTATCGCCGTCGCGTAGCTCCAGCGCCTCGTGTTCACCGGTGGAGGCTCCGCTGGGAACGGCGGCCCGCCCGCGCGCTCCGCTCTCCAGGATGACGTCAGCTTCGACTGTGGGATTACCGCGCGAATCGAGAATTTCGCGGGCAAGAATCAGCTCAATTTCAGTCATGGGAATAAGTCCTGAGTCTCTGGCCGGTGGATTTGCTTTCGCGTCGGCGCGAGTATACGAAACCTGCAATTATACGGGAGGCGGACGAAAAGCTTGGTGACGGAGAACCCGATTGTCGCCACTGCGGGCGAAAAAAATGCTGCCACTCTGGCCGGTTTGCTGGCCCGCAAAAGTTGCGGTTATACTTTGGGTATGAAAACAGCGGTCTCGATTCCCGACGATATCTTCGAAGGCGCCGAACGGCTGGCCCTGCGCACCAAGCGTTCGCGCAGCCGGATTTTTAGCGAAGCGCTTCGGGAATATCTGGCGCGCCACTCTCCAGAGGAAGTCACCGAGGCGGTGAACAAAGCCTGCGCAGAGATCGGTGAAGTCGAAGATCAGTTCGTCGCATCGGCTACCAGGCGCATCCTCGAGCGAAGCCAGTGGTGATCTCACAGGGCGAGATTTGGTGGGCGGACCTGCCGCTGTCCCAGGGTCCCGGCCCAGGGTTTCGCAGGCCGATCGTCGTTGTCCAGTCCGACTCCTTCAATCGCAGTCGCATCGCCACGGTCGTCTGTGTTCCGCTGACCAGCAACCTGAAGTGGGCTTTGATGTCCGGCAATGTTCACCTCCCGGCGCGCATTACGGGGTTGCCGAAGAACTCCGTGGCCAATGTCTCTCAAATCGTTACCATCGATAAAGATCTCTTGATCGAACGAGTCGGCAGGCTGTCCCGCACGAAACTCGAATTGCTCTTGTCTGGAATCGACATCGTCCTGGGTAGGTAATCTCGAGCAGCCGGTGGGAGTCGCCCGAAAGTCACCGTAATTTTGCGGTTTGCTGGCAAAATGGTTTGCGGCTGCGCTCTCGGTTGGGTATGCTCTTGCAAGCGGTTTAGGCGCTCCCAACGAGGAGTGCCGCGGACGCCTGCTGGCCGACGCCGCGACCGCATGGAGCTCAACAGTATGTGGAAGCGCAAAGAAGACGAATATACGACCCCTGTTCCTGATCCAGCATCCTCAGGCTCGGCTTTTCATCCGGCAGCGAGCGCGCCATCGCGTCCGGCCGAACCTGTTCGCAGCGAGAGCTTGCGCGGCAACGAGGTCGCCACCATTGGCAAGTCTGTCGTGGTCAAGGGCCAGCTGTCGGGCAGTGAAGATTTAGTCGTCGATGGCGAAGTCGAGGGCTCGATCTCATTGCGCGGTCAAAGCCTCACGGTCGGCCCCAATGGACGAGTACGCGCCAACATTGAAGCCCGCAATGTGATCCTGCATGGCCGCGTGGACGGCGATATTCATGCCACCGAGCGCGTCGAATTGCGCAAAACCGCATCCCTCACGGGAGATATTTCCACCGCGCGTATTTCCATCGAAGATGGCGCTTTCTTCAAAGGGACGATTGACATCCAAAAGCCAGAACCTGCCGGAAAATTGGACACCAAACTCCCGGCCACCGCGCTAGCAGCCGCGGCTCCTGCGCCGACTACTTCAACCCAAGGCTCCCTTCTCGAGCCCAAGAAGTTCTAAAGGCCAGCCTCCTTCACGGGGCGCCGCGCGCAAAGCGCCCCGTTATCGTCCTCACCGGCTTCATCCTGCGGACCCTCCCCGCCGTTAGCGCGAAAAGATTGATGGTTGCAATGTCCTGCCCATACAATGGTGCGCAGTGGCTCCTGGTATCTTTAGCAGGCTATTCGGTGGTTCTGTCCGGCAGGCCTCGGATGACGAAGTTGTGCCCGGGCAAAAGGTGAGCCGTCGCTCCACTGGCTTCAATGAATTTATCCGCTCGATCTCTCGCGAAGAAGGCCTGAAAATTCTTGACTTAGGCTCAACATCGCCTGCCAACATAACTTTCATGACCGGCCTGGGACATAAATTCCACCAGGAAGACGTACTGCGCATTGCGGCTGACAAGTCCCTCATCATTCCCAATGGCGATGGTGGCACCACCATCGATGTTGAGCGTTTTCTGCGCGAAAATCTCGCCTTCTCAAGAGAGGAATTCGATGCGGTCATGTTCTGGGATCTCGCCGACTTTTTGCCCGAGCCCCTGGTGAAGCCTCTGATCGAGCGCATCCAGGTCGCTATGAAGCCGGGCGGCATCATGCTGGCCTTCTTTCACACCAAGGATGCCGGCCCTGACGCTCCCTTTTACCGCTACAACATTGCCTCCAAGGACACCCTGGAACTGCAGCCAGCCCGCGCCTACAAACTGCAACGCATCTTCAACAACCGGCATGTCGAAAATCTCTTCCGCGAATATTCCTCGATCAAGTTCTTCCTCGGTCGCGACAACATTCGTGAAGTGCTGGTGATTCGGTAAAGGTCCTGCTTCAGCCTGCTGCCCCTACCCCTCTGCCACGCGTTTTTCTCTGCGCGTCTAGGGAAGTCTTGCGTAAGAATTGCGTGGGCCTGCCGGCGATATGCTCTGGCCTGGCGAGCAGCGGGTTCAACCACTCAATAACTGCCGCATATCCCAGACTTTCAGGATCGTCACTCAGATAGTGAGGAACCACCGCAAGAACGTGGAACCCTTCCTGTAATTGGAAACTGAGCGTTGGGTCGTGGCGGACGCCTTCCACCACCTCCGTCACATATTCTTCCGGTTTCACGCGGTCGGCGCATTGATGATATCCACGGAGCCGTGACCCCGCGCGGATCCGTCTCAGTTGAAGTAATTCCGTCAACCTACGCCGAGCATCGTAGAGTTTGTCGCCAATACCGTGATGCTGCAACGCCGGATCGACGATTACTTCGGCACCGTACAGTGTGCGCCCCAGCTGCGGATCGTGATTGGTGAACATGCCGTCTGCGGTGAATCGCTCCCAATTGTCCAGCATCTTGTAGTCATCCCAATCCACGATCAGGCTGGCTGCCATCCCGACTACGGTTTCGTCCCGGCCGTACACACCCACGAATTGGCCTTGGGGAAAAAGTCGCAAGTGCGAGGATAGCTGCTCTGCGTTCCATGGCGCGGTGTCCGGATAAATTCTTTTGCAGAGCTCGGTGATGCCTTTGAAATCGCTTGGGGTAGTGTTGCGGACAAACACTTGCGGTGTCGGATCGGCCATTCCTTTTGTCCCCAATTCGGCTTGCGAAGTTAGGTGATGGTGAAGTTTAGCTCGAATGCCCAGGCCTCATCCAGCACGGCGGGTCTTGCGGATTACGAAAGACATTAAGCCAGGGAACCGGAACAGCTCGAACGCGGCGTATTGGGCGAAAACCGGCAGCGACAGCAAAGAGCGCACCCGTGAAGCGACCGTTAACAGGGGCGCAAATTGGCTCGAATACTCGCGCTGGTAAAGGGCCACTGCTTCCCTCAGGGCAGTTAGGCCCATCAGGAATTTGCAAATGCATTGTGCGGCCACGCGCCCGCTGCGCAAGGCGATGGAAATGCCGTCGCCGGCAAACGGATCAATAAACGCGGCTGCGTCGCCGACAAGAATAGCGTTACCTCTGAGGGGTTGTGGCTCACGATAGATCAGGGGCGCAGTGCTGACAGGTTGCATAATCGCGCGCCACTTTGCGGCACGGCGCGCCAATCGCGGATGAAGCTTGCAAACCTGTTCCAGAGACGTCGCCCGGTCGGAGCGTACCATGGCACAAGCGTTCACTATGCCCGGGGTTACCGGTTGCACGCCGCAGTAGCCGTCGGCAAAAAAATAGAGATCCGTGCAGGGTTCAGTCCACGGCTCATAAAAATGCGCCTTCAGGCCGATCCACTTAGGACCAGAGGAGACCGTTCGGTCAGCGGTGAACTGTGACCACCTGCCGGCCGCGACGATCAGCGCTTTGGTCCTAAATCTTTCGGAAGAGGTTTGCAGCATGAACGGACCGTCACCGTCACTGCCAACGATCTCACAGTTAGGACGAATCGCCGCCCCCGCTTGGCGCGCAGCTTTCCATAGCAATGCATCAAGCTCATACCGCGAAATGCTCAGCGCCGGAGGAGTAACTGGCGCCTCGATTATCCGTTCGCCCAGCAGAAAACGCGTGCGATCGATGACCGGTGCACCTTGAAAGAGCGTCTCTGCTGCTGGCAGATCTTGCAGCAAGCCGGCAAGGACATCCAGCGATTCCGCCGAAACGAATTCCCCACAAACCCTGTGCCGCGGGAAGTCTTTCGCCTCGAACAGGCCCACCCTTGCACCCAGCCGAGCCGCGGTAATCGCACAGGAGCTTCCGGCTGGGCCTGCTCCCACGATTGCGAGGTCAAATTGGGGTTCAGTATTTAGCATTAGCAAGTAGCATTAGCACTTGGTACTTGGCTACCCAACGTACGACCACTCTGGAATCCTCTATCCTCCAGCCTCGGAGCTTTTGGCCTTATCCGCCGTGGCCAGACCGGGCCGTGACGGCGACGCATACCATTTCGCAGGTGGCACCACTACGTTGCCCTCCGGCTGCATCATGAAGTGCGGCGACATGATCTGCACACCAAACTCGTTGAAGGCATCCTGTATCTGGGAATGCAAATCGGAGAGCGTCTCGATCCGCAGCTTCTCGTTTTCAAGTCGCACGATCAGCGTGTACTCGACGTAGAAGTCAGAAAGTTGCCGTTGCAATACATGAGGTTTTGGCTGCTTGCGGACTTTGGGAGTGCGATCGGCTGCCAGCAGCAGGAGTGCATGCACCTGCCGCCATGGAGCGTCATAACCGATGGTTACAGTGGAGCTGGCAACCATCCCATCGGGATAGCCTAGGCGCGTGTAGTTCGTGGTCGCAGAGCTAACCAGCACGGAATTGGGGATCGTTACCTCTTGTCCTTCGACGGTTCGAATCTTGGCGGCCAGCAGTCCCTCCTCCAACACCTCACCTTCGATATCGTTGACCCGCACCCATTCGCCCGTCTTGAGGGCGCGTGAATACACAACGAAGAGTCCACTCATGATTTGGTTGATGATTCCCGTGGAGCCGAGCGAAATTACCAGACCGAAGAAGACGCTGATGCCCTTGAAGGCGTCGGTGCCCGATCCTGGGATGTATGGGTAGGCGACAACGAGGGCGAAAATCCACGCAATGGCGGAAAAGATCCGCTGAGTGGCCCGCGCAATGTCAGCATCCATCCAGGTGGTGCGAAGACTCCCGGTGGCCACCTGCTCGAAGAACGCTTTGGCGAGGCGAACAATCCAGCGGGTGAACAGGAAGATGACAACGACGGCAAAGATACCCGGCACGGCATGCACCGCCGAGCCCAGGAAATCCTCCAACAGTTGTATGACGTAGCCGCCCAGTTGCCTTCCCCACGGCTCGGTGTAGGGAAATCGACGCAGAGACAAGGTCAGCCACAGGTAGATAGCGCAGAAGCCGATGAACCACGCAACCGTGCGCACCAAGCCATACACCAGGGCCGCGAGGTGGGGTAGCAGGTCCACTCCAAACAATCGAAGGTGGGCAGGAATCGAGTGTTCTTTACTGCGCAGAAAGGCCACGACCCCGCCGTGAATTTTCGAGATGAACAAGATCGCTACAACGAGCAGTACGAAACCTGTAAAGCTGAAAAGCAGGCCGCTACGGATAACCGGCCATGATCGCTCGGCCTGACGGGCTTCCAACGCCTCGCCTAGCCTTCCCAACGCCTGTTTGGAAACCTGGGCAAGTGTCTCCCCGGCCTCCTCGTCCAAGTCGTTCTTTCCGAGGAAGAACAGCACCTTTCCGTTGTAGGTGAACCCGATACCGTCCTGATCCTCAACCTTGACCGGAAACAGTTCGATGTCGGCTGCATTAGCCTCCAGCGGAAGCTCATTAAGGCGCTGCACCGCGCGGTCAGCGCGATCCCGGGGATCGGCGCCCGCCAGTGTGCCTCGCATCACCGCAATCTGGCGATTCCAGAACACAATGGGAGCCTCGTTTGCGATGTCGGGTTTTGGAGCCGGCGGAGCCGCGCCGGCCGCCAGCATGAGCGGAGGCGCGGCCAGCGCCATCCCAATAAGGAAGCCGAGAACAAGGTATCGCAATCGCGTAGGAGCGAGGCCCGTGGTTTGCAAAGTTGCTCCTCGGCCCTGGCCAATTGGACCAGTCAACGATCCTCGATCGCCAGGGCGAACAACTGCGACTAGTTTGCTCTGCCTCGACGGGGAGGCGCAAGCCTCAAGCCGAGTCACGAATAGCGCCAGCCTTCACAGGGCCTTGCAGACCATCGCAGTTTCAGAGTTCGCATACGCCAGGCAATTTTGCCGAAATGGCAGCCGCAGCGGCGGCCCAAATACGGCTATGGTAGTAGTTAGAATGCCCGGCTAGCATAATCGCGTGGTTGAGTAGGGCACGGCTGCTCCTCTTGGTGAGGGGAGCGCAAGAGCAGTTCCGGAGTTGGTGTAAATCCGCTCCCACTACCCAAAGGTGGACGAATCTGGAAATGCTCTCAATAGTGGTCCGTCCATGCCAATGCAACACTTTGGGCCGTTACCCTGGGGCGGGTTTCGGCCCTTTTTAGGCGTCCTCAACGCCGGCGCGGCCCACTGTTGAAATCCCATAAAATTTCTCAGAACTGGTTACTCCCGGAAGAACATAAATGTTAAGGTTGTTCCTCGCCCGAATGTGGGCGGAAGTAAACTGCCTCTCTTTGCGAAAACAATGATTCCGAGGTCCACCATGTCACTGAAGAATAAAGTTGCAATTGTCACTGGCGGAAATAGCGGTATCGGCAAGGCCATTGCGCTCGAACTGGCTAGCCAGGGCGCAAACATCGTTATTGACTATATCTCTCATCCCGAGGCCACCGAGGAGCTAGAACAGCAAATTTGCGCGCTGGGGGACCAAGCGATTGGCGTGGAGGCCGACGTCAGCAAGGTGGCCGATCTGCAGAAGCTGATTGACACCGCTGTTACCCGGTTCGGGCGCATCGACATCATGGTGAACAATGCCGGCATCGAAACCCGCACCTCGGTTCTTGACACCACCGAAGCGCAATATGACAAGGTGCTCGACATAAATCTAAAGAGCGCCTTCTTCGGAACGCAGATCGCTGCCAGGCAGATGATCAAGCAGGGTGGCGGTGGCCGGATTATCAACATCACCTCGGTACACGAAGACTGGCCCATGCCTGGCAACACCGCCTATTGCCTCTCCAAAGGGGGCGTACGCATGTTGACGCGCACCGCTGGAGTCGAGCTCGCTCCTCACAACATCCTCGTCGTCGGTGTTGGTCCGGGCGCTGTCGCTACACCCATAAACTTGTCCACGATGAAAGATCCGGCCTTGCTGGCCAAATTGGATGCCTCCATTCCATTGGGTCGTCTGGCTAAACCGCAAGAGATCGCCACCGTGGTTGCATTCCTCGCGGGAGACGGCGCCAGCTACATTACGGCTACCACCATCTTCGCCGACGGCGGCATCATGCAGAGCAGCCCCGGCCTGTAGGGACCGCGAAGAATTGCGGGATTTGCTCGGGTAGTGCGGGCCTTCAGGCCCGCGTTGGCGAGACAAACGTATGACGGTCGGCTTTAGCCGCCGAGGTATTTCGTTTTGAAAACGATGCGAAATATACGCATCTTAACCACTTGCGCATGTACCACCGGGCCTAAAGGCCGCTTTCTTGTTAGCTCGTTGACGCGGCGCCGAAGCGCCGCACTACCCGAACATTGCATTTTTTCCACGAATTCTTTAGCCGAGACCGAGGAGAGATTAAGACCCGCTATGAGCCCTCAACCCAGCACGCCAAATCTTCGCGTCCGTCTGGTTATCGCCGATGTCGATGGCACGCTTGTCACGCAAGACAAAATACTCACCCCTCGCGCCGCCGAATCGGTCAAGAAGTTGCATGATGCCGGCATCCTATTTGGAATTACCAGCGGCAGGCCCCCGCGTGGTATGAAGATGCTGATCGATCCTCTGGAAATCACAGAGCCGATCGCTGGATTTAACGGCGGCGTGGTCGTCAGTCCCGACCTCACACCGATATCGAAGCAACTGATCCCCCCTGACGTTGCCGCCGAAGTGATGCGGTCCATCGTCAAGCATAAGCTAGACATCTTTCTCTACACCGACCGCGACTGGTTTGTGCGCGACGCCAAGGGACCGCACGTCGATCGCGAGGCTTGGACAGTCAAGTTTCAGCCCACGGTCGTCAAGGATTTCGATTCGCTGACCGACAACGTCGTGAAAGTGACAGGTGTCAGCGACGATTTGGAAGCGGTTGCGCATTGCGAGAAAGATTTGCAGGACTGGAGTGCGGGCCGGGTTTCATCCGCCCGCTCCCAACCTTATTATCTCGATGTCACCAATCCGAAGGCGAACAAGGGAGAGGTGGTAGGGATGTTTTCGCAAATCTGTAACATCCCGCCGAGCCAGATCGCCACCATTGGCGACATGCCGAACGATGTCCTTATGTTCAAGAAGAGCGGCGTCAGCATCGCGATGGGCAATGCCAGCGCCGACGTGCAAAAATCCGCGACCTTCGCTACGGCTTCGAACGAGGACGAGGGTTTTGCCAAGGCAATGGAGCGACTGCTGCAATCCGCCGCCGCGCAATAGGACAATTCGTTTTGGAGTGTCATTGCGAGTGTCGAACGCAGCGCGCCACAAAGAAACAGCAGCTCCCTCGACTCGGGCTGAAGCGCTCGCTCGGGATGACATTGCTAGCGGGGTGAATGTTATCGCAATGACAAAACTATCTTCGTAGATTTTCGACCGACGGCTTCCTAGGTCCTGCTCGCCTCCAGCAACGTCTTCAGCTCATACTCCAGCATGTCCCCAATACGCTCGACACTCACATCCGGCAGAGGGTACTTCGCGAGTTCTTCGGAATCGTGTGCATATTTGCCCTGGCGGGGAAGTACTGTGGTCACTCGACTGCCCCAAGCCTGCTTGATTGCTCCCAATATTCGAGGCTTGTCATCTACCAGGACGTAATGTTGAGCCGGGTAACGTTGTTCGACATCCTCCAGCGCAGCCTCCTTGTGGATGTAGATAAGCACATGGCCCTTCACCGCTTCTGCTATGCCGGAGCGTTCGACTTTACGCGGCTGGAAGACGACATCGCCGTCGGAAAGAATTACGGTTCGTCCCCACGAGCGGAACCGTGTCAGGACATCGAGCGACCCAGGGTAGAGACGATTCGCGAAAGGGTAGTCAACCAGGAATGACGACATCGACAAGAGATGAATGTCGCGCGGATGCTCGACCCGATAACGCTGGAGAGCTCCGAGGTAATCGCGGTATCCCAGTTCGGTCATCAAATCTTCGAGGATTGTCCAGTAGCGGTCACGACAAGCAGCCCCGAAGGCACGTCCGAGGTGCTGTCGCAGATCGTCTTGAATGCGGTCATTGTCGAGCAGGGTGTTGTCGACATCGACCAGAAAAACAATTGGCTCTGGCAATTTCAACGTGCTCACCCTCGATCATTTCGCTGTCGCGGTTGCTGCGCCGTCAGAGCTCCGATAGGGCTCCAATCCGCGTGCCAATCAAGATCTGGGCGATCGCTCCGGTCCATCCGGTCTGATGGCTCGCACCGCAGCCCCGGCCAGTGTCGCCGTGAAAGTACTCATGAAAGGGGATCAGATCTCGCCAGTACGGATCGTTATTGAACAATTCGCAGTCGCCAAAGACCGCCCGCTTGCCATCCTTGCTCCGTAAGAAGATGTTCGACAAGCGCCGCGCCAGTTCCTCTCCAACCTCCTGCAGATTTTTCATCTGGCCCGAACCGGTGGGGCATTCCACCTGGAAGGCATCGCCGTAGTGGCGGTGATATTCCTGGAGCGAGAGCAGGATCAGAACGTTCACCGGCAACCAGATTGGACCACGCCAGTTTGAGTTTCCGCCGAAAAGATCGGTCGTGGACTCTCCAGGCTCGTAGTCCAGGCGATACTCCTTGCCGGCCAAGTCGAGAACCAACGGATGATCGAGATGATAGCGAGAGACAGCCCGCACACCGTACGGGGAGAGGAATTCATTTTCGTCCAGCATGTATCCCAACATGCGCCGCAACTGGTCCGGTCGCACCAATCCCAAGATCACTCGATTAGTCGGTCCGGGGACGACCATCGGCTCGACACTTTCCACCAGGTCGGGCCGGTGTTGGACAAACCATTCGCGCCGCCGCTGAAAATCGGGGTAGCGATCGAACGTATTGATCGGAACGGTGGACGCACCAAACATAGGCACGAATCCGACCATGGTGCGAGCGCGAATCGGCGTGGGCTCATGGTCGGGGGAAATCAGTTGGTCGTAGAAGAATCCGTCCTGCTCGTCCCAAAGGGATTTATAGGGATCGCTCAGGCTGTTCATGGCGTTCGCAATATAGATGTAGTGTTCCCAGAATTTACTTGCCACATCCTCGTAATCCGGGTTCTTTTCCGCCAGAAGCAACGCGGTTGATAGCATGCTCTTCGCAAACGCGGCCATCCAGCTTGTCCCATCCGCCTGGCCCAACATGTAGCCGGGCGGAAGATTGTCACGATCGATTATGCCGATGTTGTCCATCCCCAGGAAACCACCTTGAAAAATGTTATTGCCCAGCGCGTCCTTGCGATTCACCCACCATGTGAAGTTGATGAGCATCTTCTGAAAGACGCGCTCGATGAAATCGTAATCGGCGACCTCTGTTTTCCACCGCTCGACTTCAAAGACGGCTCTGGCGGACAAAGACAAGACTGGCGGATTAACGTCGTTGAAGTCCCATTCGTAAGCGGGAATCTGGCCGTTGGGATGTGTGTACCACTCGCGCAGCATAAGGAGGATCTGGTCCTTAGCGAACTGCGGATCGACATGCGCCAGGCAGACGCAGTGAAAGCCCAGGTCCCAGGTGGCGAACCAAGGAAACTCCCATTTGTCGGGCATCGAAATCACGTCGCGGGAGAAGAGGTGGGTCCATTCGTGATTGCGTCCCGACCAACGTTGCGGAGGTGGGGGTGGTTCGCTCGGATCGCCATTCAGCCAGTCGGTCACTATGTAATGGTAATACTGCTTGCTCCACAACATTCCCGCAAAGGCCTGGCGTGCGACTAGCTTTTCGTCGGCCGAGAGCTCGTTGGGCAGCACCACATTGTAGAATTCGTCCGCCTCTTCTCTGCACTTGGTGAGCCAATCGTCGAAATCGGCGAACGGATCTTCCAGCAGATGCTCGTCGGTTGCCACCGCAAGCCGCAATTCGAGAGTGACAGTCTTCCCGGCTTCGACGGTGCGGGCATAACGCGCGGCGGCCTTGGTACCGCTGGCGGCCGGGTTCACGGCATCGCGTTTGCCATGTACCACGTACTCGTGGAACGCATCCTTGACGTAAGGCGAGGGCGACGGGCAGCCGTAAATGCGCTCGTTGTTGGTCTGGTTCTCGGTAAAAAGCAGTTCGTCGGCATCGGCGCAATACAAGACGTACTCGCCCAACGCCCAGTGCCGGGCGATAGACCGTTTCAGTTTGCTCATGGGTGGATCTTTCGCCGCTGTGATCGAAGGGCGCCGGTCATCGCGCCCCCAACTCCATGAGTTGCGAAACCAGAGTGTCGGCAACACTTGGATTGGTGCTGCTTCGGGACCTCGATTGCTGACGCTGATACGGATCAGCAGGTCCTCCGCCGCGATCTTCCCATACTCCACTTCGATATCGAAGTAGCGGCTGCCGTCAAAGATTCCCGTGTCAACGAGTTCGTATTCCCGCTCCAGTCTGGTCCGCCGCCCGTTCTCTTGAAGCAGTTGTTCGTAAGGGAATGCCTCCTGCGGATATTTGTACAAATACTTCATGTACGAGTGGCTGGGCGTGTTGTCGAGGTAAAAGTAATATTCCTTAACGTCCTCGCCGTGATTACCCTCGGTGCCTGTCAGGCCGAACATCCGTTCCTTGAGAAATGGATCGTGGCCGTTCCACAGCGCCAGCGCGAAACAAAGATACTGGTGCCGGTCGCATATTCCACCCAGACCATCTTCATTCCAGCGGTAGGTCCGGGAACGAGCGTGATCGTGCGGAAAGTAGTTCCAGGCATCGCCGTTGGCGCTGTAGTCCTCGCGCACCGTTCCCCAGGCGCGCTCCGCTAAAAAAGGCCCCCAGCGATTCCAGTGGCCCTTTTTCTGTTGGATCATGACTAGCCGAACGCCCTCTCGGGTGTCGTAAATGCTCATTCGCGATTCCTCAAATTCGGCAACTAAAGGGCTTCCGCAACCGGTTTGTACGGTAGAGCGCGCTTCAGCGCCGTGTTCCCCTCGAGCAAAAACAACGTTCCGCCGCTGCGGTCATTTCCAATGACCGCAGCGGCGGAAGGCTCCAGGGTCATCCTCGACGCCGGCCTGAAGGCTGGCTCTGCCTGAGGAGACACCAACCCTGGAGTCGCCGTAGCTGATCACTTCTTCCCCAGCAGTTCCTTAGCGACGGTCACTACATGTTCCGGCTCGAAGCCAAACTTCTTGTCCAATTCCTTGAGCGGCGCCGAGGCCCCGAACGTCTTCATGCCAATCACATGTCCATCCGGACCAACATAGCGGTCCCATCCGAAAGTCGAGGCCTGCTCGATAGCGACACGCGCCTTCACGCCGGGTGGAAGAACACTATCGCGGTATTCCTGCGTCTGGTGCTCGAAGATGTCCCACGAGGGCATGGAGACCACGCGCGAGCTGATGCCTTGCGCGATCAACATCTCATGGGCCTGCGCGGCCAGGCTGACTTCGCTGCCGGTCGCGATCAGGATGACTTCGGGTTTTCCACCCGGCGCGTCAGCGAGTACGTAAGCGCCCTTGGAGACTCCCGATGCCGCGGCATACTTGCTGCGATCCAAGGTTGGCATGGGCTGACGCGACAACACCATTATTGCGGGCTGATGACGCAGTTGCATCACATAGCGGTACGCCTCGACCACCTCGTTGGCATCGCCCGGACGTAAGAGAACCATCCACGGCATGGCACGCAACGATGCGAGTTGTTCGATCGGCTGATGGGTCGGCCCGTCTTCGCCATCGCCCATGGCGTCGTGCGTGAAGATGAAGATGGACGGGATTTCCATTAAGGCGGAGAGCCGGATCGCTCCGCGGGCGTAATCGCTGAAGATAAAGAAGGTGGCGCCGAAAGCGCGCAGCTTGGTAAGCGACATTCCGTTCACGATAGCGCACATGGCATGCTCGCGAATGCCGTAGTGAATGTTCTTGCCGCCCGGGTTTTCGGGCTGCAAGTCGCCTGCGCCGGGGAACGTGAGGGTGGTCTTGTTGGATGGCGCCAGATCGCCGGAGCCTCCCAGGAACCAGGGGATGTTCTGCGCCAGCACGTTCAGCACTTTGTTGGAGGCATCGCGCCCGGCGATGCCCTTGGGGTCGGCCGCGAACACAGGCAGATTGCGGTCCCAGCCAGCGGGCAGTTCGCGACGCTGCATCTGGTCAACCTCGGTCGCGAGGTCGGGATATTGTGCCTTGTACTTGGCGAAAAGCTCGTTCCATTCTTGGTGGGCCTGGGCGCCGCGTGCGCCTATGCCTTCCGCAAAATGCTCGTACACGCCGTCCGGCACCAAGAATTGCGCATCTTCCGGCCATCCGTACGCGCGCTTGGTGAGGCGCACTTCTTCCACGCCTAGCGGCTCGCCATGCGCGGCAGAGGTGTCCTGCTTATGCGGCGATCCGTAACCGATGTGGGTGTCGAGCACGATGAAAGTGGGACGATGCTTGGTGTCGCGGAAGGTGGTGAGCGCGTCTTCGATTTTCTCGAGATCGTTGGCATCGCCGACCCGCAACACGTTCCATCCATAGGCAAGAAAACGGACCGCCACATCCTCGGTGAAGGTTATGCGAGTGCTGCCTTCGATAGTGATGTGGTTGTTGTCATAGATCCAGCAAAGATTGTCGAGCTGCAAGTGACCCGCCAGCGACGCGGCTTCCGAACCTATGCCTTCCATCAGGCAGCCGTCTCCGCAGATGGTGTAAATGTTGTAATCGAAGACGTCGAAGCCCGGCTTGTTAAAGCGGTTTGCCAACCATTTCTGGCCGATGGCCATGCCCACGCTCGTCGCAATGCCTTGTCCGAGAGGGCCGGTGGTGGTTTCTACGCCCGATACGAGGTGGTACTCCGGATGACCCGGCGCCTTGCTGCCGATTTGGCGGAAGCGGCGAATATCCTCAAGCGTCACCGAGGGTTGTCCTACAAGTTCATAGTCAGCGTTGACCGCCATGACCTTCGTCAGGTGCAGCACTGACCACAGCAGCATGGAGGCGTGGCCGTTGGAGAGCACGAAGCGGTCGCGATTGGGCCAGATCGGGTCCTTCGGGTCGAATCGCATCACCCGGTTCCAGATGATGTACGCCAGTGGCGCCAGCGCCATCGGTGTACCCGGATGTCCCGAGTTGGCCGCTTGTACGGCATCGATCGAGAGCGTGCGGATGGTGTTGATGCATAGTAAATCCAGCTGTGCGTCTGTCGTCGATTTGGCAATCTGCGTGGTACTCATGATGCTTCTCCTTGAAACGTTTGCGATCTTTTGTGAGCGCGCAATCCCTGCGGATATCTGTGTCGAATTCCTTGCGAGTAGTAAGTAACTTCAACTCTTGGGCGTCGTGGCTGCGGCCGCTCGCGTCGCCGCTTCATATGCGGCCACCTTGCCCAATCGCCGCAGGTGACGCGGTTCCTGACTGAACTTGGCTGCTAAGAATGTCTGCACCAGGTCCCACGCCACGGCCGGTCCCACCGTGCGGCCGCCCATGCAGATGATGTTCATGTGGTCGTCCTCCACTCCCTGCTTGGCGGAGTAGTGGTCGTGGACAAGCCCGGCGCGAATGCCTGGAACCTTGTTGGCGCAGACCGAAGCGCCCACGCCGCTGCCGCAAATCGCGACGCCACGTTCCACTTTTCCGGCCGCAACCGCCTCGGCAAGCGGGATGACGAAATCGGGATAGTCGTCGCCCGGATTCAGAGCGTGCGCGCCGAAATCGGCGACCTCATGCCCGGCCGCTTTCAATTCGCCGACGAACTCCTCCTTCAATCCATATCCTCCATGATCGGTCGCGATTCCTATCCTCATACTCCTCCTTCGCTCGACACAATGCCCGGGGTTTGCTCAAATTGCCGCGCTGGAAAATTATCAGCCCCGGCTCAAACCTACAACTGATAAATTGTCTTAGGTGTCGCGGAAAGATCCGATGATCCAGTCGCGGAGCATTGGAGCGAAGAGGACTCTATCTCTAACGAGCCCTCGGGAGAGAAAGCAACCCGTGTCGGAAACCGAGTCCCCGGCGAATATGTACTCGCTCCACGAAGCGCGTAAGCTATGCTTGCGCGTCTACTATCCCAATAGCTGCGATCAACTGGTGCTGCGGACGGAATTGGAGTGGGAAAAGGATATCCTACCGGTTGCCATTTATCCCAAGGATTCCTTCGCCGAGTTCAAATTGAAAACCACACATCCCTTCCTTTATCTGAAGCCCTGTTTGCGGACGTCGTCGGGCCTGTCGTGGGCCACTGGCGCTAACCTTCTTGTCGTGTCCACCCGGCAAGAGGTCCGCGACCTCTACCCATCCTTTCATTGCTCAAACCAGGGAAGTATTCTCGACGTCATCACTCTGGAGTCAAAGATCTTAAACCGCCAGCATAATCTCCGCGTGTACCTGCCCGCCGGATACGGGGAGAATACATGCCGCAAGTTTCCGGTTATATACATGCAGGATGGCCGCAACCTTTTCTTTCCACAGGAGGCCTTTCTGGGCCAGGATTGGGGCGTTGAAGACAAGCTGGCATTGCTGAACGGGATGAACGCGATCGAACAGATGATCGTCGTCGGCATTTTCTCCGCCGATCGGATGCAGGAGTACACGAATCCGGGATACGAGGCCTATGGGCGCTCGGTGGTTGAGGAGATCAAACCCTACATTGATTCTCACTTCCGGACGTACACGGGGCGAAGAGCCACGGGCGTAATGGGCTCCTCGCTCGGCGGCGTGGTTTCTTTTTACATGGCTTGGCAATGGCCTGAGGTGTTTGGCGGGGTGGGATGCCTGTCAAGTACATTCACTCATAAAGACAACCTGGTGGATCGAGTGCTCCTCGAACCCCGGCGAGACGTCCGCTTCTATATCGACACCGGCTGGCCGGGCGACAACTATGAGGTTGGACTCGCCATGGCTGTAGCCCTGGCCGAACGCGGCTATCGTTATGGCCACGACTTCCTCTACTTTGCGTTTCCCAATGCTGCCCACTCGGAGCGGGATTGGGGCCAGCGACTGCACGTGCCTTTCCAGTTTTTTGCCGGCCGGCCCGCCATGATTTCACGCTTCAAGGAGGCCGGCATCCAGGGAACCCGGCCTTAAGTAACCCAACAGTTGCTGCGTACCCGCCCTAATCGGCAGGATGACATGACTGCGCACGCGCTTTTGCGCGACATGGGGTGCGGAGGGAGAGAACTAAGCGGACCCTTGGCACCGCTAAGCCGAGCCGGATTCCGGCGAACAAGAAATGACTTGCGGCGCATCGCCCACGACTGCTTCGAACCCCACGCCCGGAAATTTTCCGTTGCAAATCTTGCGGATCAACTTTACTGTCCATACACTTGGGACAAGAGCCGTCCAATGGGAGCGAACCCGTGAAACATGTGGTTATCGTCGGCGGTGGTTTCGCCGGACTGAACTGTGCTCGTAAGCTGGCTGATCGGCCCAACGTTCGGGTCACGCTAATCGATAAGAACAATTATCAGCAGTTTCAGCCGTTGCTCTACCAGGTTGCTACGGCTGGGCTCTCGGCGATGAATGCGGCCTTCAGCTTGCGGAGCGTGCTCAGAGGACACCCTAACGTTGATGTAAAGCTCGGCGAAGTTACCTCCGTCGATCTTAAAACGCGCACCGTCGAAACGGCTGAAGGCCAACGCTATCAAGGCGACTTTCTGGTGCTGGCGGCAGGGTCGCAAGCCAATTTTTTTGGCACACCGGGAGCCGCTCAGCATGCCTATCCGCTGTACTCAATTCATGACGCCGAGTTGTTGCGCTCGCGCATCCTGGCGGTCCTGGAGTCCGCCGATCGCGACCCCTCGCTCATCGACAAGGGAGCACTGAATTTCGTTATCGTGGGAGGTGGTCCCACGGGCACCGAAATGGCCGGCGCATTTGGAGACATGGCCCGTGTCGGGATGAAAAAGGCCTTCCAAGACTTATCCGGGACCAAAGCCAATATTTTTCTGGTGGATAAAGGCCATGTCGTGCTAGGTGCATTTTCGCAGAAGGCCCAAACCTACGCTGCCAAGGTGCTTGGGCAACGCGGGGTGCAACTGCGCTTGGGCACCAGCGTGAAGGAGGTAGGCGCCGGACACGTAGTCCTCTCTGACGGAACCAATATTCTGACGCACACCGTGATCTGGGCTGGCGGCTTGAAGGCATCAGCATTGTCCGCCAATGTGGGAATCAAGACCGGACATGGCGGACGCCTCGATGTGCAACCCGACCTCACGGTAGCCGGCTTCGATGGCGTTTATGCGTTGGGCGATTTTGCCAACATCTCGGACAAGGATGGAAAGCCTTTACCGCAGCTGGCGTCGGTGGCGGAACAATCGGGCAAGTGGTGCGCCAAGAATATCGAATTGGATCTTGCAGGCGAGCCACGAAAACCGTTCCGTTACTTTGACAAGGGCATCATGGCGATGATTGGGCGCGACGCGGCCGTCGCGGAAGTCGGCGAGCATCGCCACGAGCTTCAGGGTACCGTCGCCTTTTCTGCCTGGCTCGGGGTGCACGCTGCTTTATTGACTACAACACAAGCGAAAGTCGGAGCTTTTGTGGAATGGGCTTGGGACTATTTGGGCAATGTGCGCAGCGATCCAGTTCTCGATCGCCCCGAACAGGCGCAGATTAACTGGAATGACGACGAGGATCCGCCGGTAATAGCGGCAGCTGCGAAGACCTAAGAACCACGTCTGCTTCACGCAAACGCAGACTGTCTTCACCACCGGATCAACCGAGGCGTCGGATCGGTTGTCCCAGCGGGATCCATCGTCTTCTCTGAGCGACAAATCTTATAACCGATCAAATGATTTCATGGACATTCTCAGGAAGCTTTTTGAGCAGCATTTCCACTTACCGGTAGAGCGGGTGCAGCCGCTGCAGGGTCTGCTTGGCGGCTCGGGGCGAAACATTTTCCGGTTGGTTAGAGAAAAATGCCGCGCAATTGGCGTACTGTACGACGTGCGCGAAGAGAATGTCGCCTTCCTCGAATTTTCCAGGCATTTTCGCGGGCACGGACTGCCGGTGCCCGAAGTCTATGCCGAAGATTTGAGCCAGGGCGCTTACCTGGAACAAGATCTGGGAGACACGACGCTCTTTGAATTTCTTTCTAGCAACCGTGATGGCGACGATATCGCTCCCCGAGCCGTGGAAGCTTATCGCAAGGTGGTGGAGGTGTTGCCGCGCTTTCAGATTGAAGCTGGCCGTGACTTGAATTACAAAGTGTGCTATCCGCGCGCCAACTTCGATCGCCAGTCTATCGCTTGGGACTTGAATTATTTCAAGTACTACTTTCTCAGGTTGGCCAATGTTCCATTTAATGAGCAGGCGCTGGAAGTGGATTTCGGGCGCTTGACCAAATTCTTGTTGAGCGCCGATCGAGACTACTTCCTCTATCGCGATTTCCAATCACGCAATGTCATGTTGCTCGATGGCAATCCATATTTCCTGGATTACCAAGGCGGCCGCAGAGGCGCGCTGCAATACGATATCGCTTCTCTCCTGTTCGATGCCAAGGCCGACCTGCCGCCGGAGCTGCGCGAGCAATTGCTCGATCACTACCTCGACACGCTCGCGGATTTCATCGATCTTGATCGCGAAGCGTTCATGCAACACTACTATGCCTACGTTTATGTGCGCATCATGCAGGCCTTGGGCGCGTACGGCTTTCGCGGATTTTATGAGCGCAAAGCTCATTTTCTGCAAAGCGTGCCCTACGCGCTCAAGAACGTGCGCTGGCTGCTTTATAATGTCAAGCTGCCCGTTGCGCTGCCGGCTTTGATCCACGCCTTCCAAAGCATCCTGGGATCGGAGAAGTTGCAGGATCTGGCTCCCGGAACAGGAAATGTCACGGTGCGGATTTTCAGTTTTTCATTCCACCGCGGCCCGCTGAAAGACGAGGCCGGACATGGTGGCGGCTTCGTTTTCGATGCCCGGAGTCTTCCCAACCCTGGACGTGAGGAGCGCTTCAGAACCCTTACGGGCAAGGACCAGCCAGTAATCGATTATCTTAATCAGCAAGCAAGCGTGCATCAGTTCCTGGCGAGCGCCGCTGCGCTGGTGGATACCAGCGTGAGCGACTATCAGCGTCGCGGCTTTAAGAACTTGATGGTGTCATTTGGTTGCACCGGTGGCCAGCATCGTTCGGTATATCTGGCGGAGCAACTGGCAAAACATCTGCGCGCCAGGGAAGGAGTGGAGGTCGTAGTGCAGCATCGTGAATTGGAGAATTGGGTCGAATGAAAGCGATGATTTTGGCCGCCGGCCTCGGTACGCGCTTGCGGCCGGTCACCGAAGAGCGCCCCAAGGCGTTGGTGGAAGTTGGTGGGCGCACTATGTTGGACATCACGCTAGCCCGCTTGCGCAGCTTTGGAATCCACGAAGTGATCATCAACGTCTATCACTTTGCCGACATGATTGTTCAGTATCTCGAAACCCACAATAACTTCGGCATGCGCATTGAGGTCTCTCGCGAGGAGATCCTGCTCGACACCGGCGGCGGCCTGAAAAAGGTCGCACATTTCTTTCTCGAGGATTCCCACAGCCTTGGCGAGCCCTTCGTGGTGCACAATGTCGATGTCATCAGCGCGATTGATCTGGGGCTAATGGCGCAATTTCATGTTGCGAATCGAGCCCTGGCCACACTTGCGGTGCAAGCGCGCGAGAGTTCTCGATATCTGCTGTTCAACGAGGAGCTCCAACTTTGCGGACGGCGATCGGGAAGCAATTGCGAAGTTGAATGGGTGCGACGTTCAGAAGCTGTGCAGGCTCTGGCTTTTTCCGGCATCCACGTTATCTCTCCTCGTATTCTCGCGATGATGACGGAAGAAGGCGCGTTCTCCATCGTTGACTGCTATCTGGGTCTCGCGGGCCGTGGAGAAAAGATTCTCGCCTTTCGGGCCGATGAATATTACTGGCGCGATCTCGGCACAGCGGAAAATCTGGTGCAAGCCGCTGAGGATATAAGAGGAGGAGTCCTGGTGTGACAGTTCGCGTGGAAAGATGCAAGCACTGGCCGCGCTGTACTCCAACCGCAAGCTAACTCACGATGAAGTACAGCACGGCGCAGAAAACGGCTTAAGCTCCTTGCGTAGAGTGAAGCACCCGGAAGGTACTTCCGCCATTGGCCCAGATCAGTACCAAAGCGTCTTGTCCCTTGGGCACACTCGCGAGGGCCTTTTGTACGTCCGCGGCGCTCTTGGTTTCGTGCCGATTCACGCCCATGATTACCTGCCCGGGGTGTAATCCAGCATCATCCGAAGGACTGCCGGGCAGCACGCGCTGAATCACGGCCCCGTGTAGGTCGTCCGGCGCCTGCAGTTGTTCCCGCAGGCCCGGAGTGATGTCAGCGATTCCCAATCCCCAGCGGGGTTTGTCACTGGCGTTCTCGGCGCTCAGCTTCTCGCTGCGGTCGCTGTCCATCTCTTCCAAAGTAAGTGGCGCCGATACGCTTTTGCCATCGCGCATGACTTCAAGGGTTATCTTGGTTCCGGGACGTTTCTCGCCGACTTCCATCTGCAACTGTCCGGCGTCGGTGACTTTCTTGCCATCCAGCTCGGTGATCACGTCACCTACGTGGAGACCCGCCTTGGCGCCGGGAGAATCCGGCTCAACCTGCGTGACGACGGCGCCGTTGTTGTCCTTCATGTCGAAGAACTTCGCATTTTCAGGCGTGACATCGGTGATGCCAACACCCATGCGTGCGTGTTCTACCTTCCCGTAGCGGACCAAAGAGTCAACCACGGGAGTGACAATCTGCGTCGGGATGGCAAATCCCATTCCAGAGAATGAACCCGACGGAGAGATCAGAAAAGTGTTGATGCCGACCACTTCGCCGTGTGCGTTCACCAACGGCCCACCCGAGTTGCCGGGATTGATTGCGGCGTCTGTCTGGATGAATTGTCCTGGCTTGTGCGGATCGTCGGCGTACGGATTCGGGCGGTTCAGTGCGCTCACGATGCCGCGTGTGACCGTGAACCGGAAGCCGAAGGGATTACCAAACGCAAGCACGGTTTGCCCCGGACGCAGCGCGGAGGAATCACCGATTGGAATATTCGGAAGGTTGGTGCCCTCGACCTTGATTACGGCCAGATCGGTGAGCGGGTCAGTGCCTACCAGCTTTGCCGTAAGAATACGACGATCGCTGAGCGTGACTTTGATGTCAGTGGCCCCATCCACCACGTGATTGTTGGTAACGATATAACCATCGGGCGAGATGATGACGCCGCTGCCGATGCCGTGTTCGATCCGCGGTTCAGCCTGCATGTGTTGGCCGAACTGCTGACCAAAGAACCGCTGCATCTCGTCGGGCATGCCTTCTGCCACCGGTTGTGATTTCACGCGCGAGGTGACGGCGACGTTCACAATGGCCGGCGTAACCCGGGCAGCCACGGCTTCCATCGCCTGGTCAAGCGAAAGCAGCGCTCCAATCTTGTTGTCGTCGAGCGGTATGGCATTGGACGAAACTCCAGCTCGCACGGGTGCAAATGTGGTGTAGACAAAGAAGGATGCTGTCAGCACAAGCGTGAGCGCAACCGCCGCGCGCGCCTTGCCGCAAGCTTTCCATCCGCGGGCAATCCAAGCTTTCATGTTTCTCTGGTCTCCTACCAAGTTAAGTATTGCGGGCACGGGTGTGCCGTGCTGCTTAGGTTGAAGCGCGTGGCTTATCACCTTAGCGGCGTGCTGATTGTTACGAACCGCCATCCCTGTGATGTTCCGGCGGCGATTCCATGCTTGTGTGCTGGGGAGCTTGCTACAGAGAATTCGACGAGGCAGTCTTAGAAAGGTAAGCACAGGCACATTTCCACATTTCGACCTTCCAAGCGGAAATACCTTTCGGCACGGGTTTTGTGTAACGGTTCGAGATTAATCCTAAGCAGTACCCTGGCCGCTTGATTCCTGGCACACGAACATAGTTGCGCACAGTTGTGCCTGCCAAGACTGTCGGGCGTAATTTCAATCGTCCTTACCTTGCGAGTACCTATTCACGACCGCGGAGTGGGATGGGTTGCGGAATAGTGCTTGTTCTCGCCAGGGCGATTGATATACAAGTTGAGGAAGTAAAGCGATGACGGATGTGATTACAGCAGCCCCCAGTGGTATGCGCCGTAACAATTTTGTTGCTCAGCATCCGGATAAGCAGGACAACTTGATCTCGCACAGCAGATTCGCCCTCCTGTCCGCCCTGCTATTCTTTATCTGCCTTGGCCTTGGCTATCCCAGCTTGAATCGCGTGGACTGGCGAACCTATTCTGGCCTTTCGGACGTGAAGATTTACGCGGCAATGGAAACGCGCCAGGAGCCGCCGACCATCAATCCGCACCTCAGATTTAGGGTTTTGGTACCTTACCTGGCAAGACCTTTCTATCTGATGGCAAGGGGAAGGGTCGGGACTTGGGACCCGGTAACGTTTGGCCTGCTAGTCGTCGATGCTTTCTTCACTGCGGCGACAGCAATGTTGCTCTTGGTTCTCGTCCTTCAAATCCTTGGAAGCTATGCGATTGCCCTCGGATCGGCGCTGATCTACCTGCTGAATTTTGCCGTTCCAAACCTCAGACTCGTTGGGCTGGTCGATGCAGGCGAGGGCTTCTTTCTGATGCTCGTAACTTGGATTATGTTCGAGGAGAAGTACTGGCTGTTGCCGTTCTGCGGAGCGCTCGGGGCAGCCACCAAGGAATCGTTCGCTCCCTTTGTGATCGTATTCACCCTGTCATGGTGGCTGTATTCGAGGAAGGCCATGCGCAACCAGTGGAGCGCCGCAGCGTGGATTGCATCGTCGTGGATAACCGCTTTAACTTCGGTGACGCTGGTGCAGTGGAGTGTACGAGGGACGTTCAAGTCTCCTGTGGCCTTTGGCGCGGAGATGCACCAGAATACGGCTTATCTTCATCACTTCCTGTCGACGTTGGCGGACCGCAATCTCTGGATGTGTTCTTCTGGCTGCTGCCGCTGGGATTGATCAAGTTGAAGAGATTCCCGCAGAGATGGCTGGTGGCGACGGCCATGACAGGCTTGACCGTGTTTGCTCTCGACGCATACTTTGGCGCCGATCCCGGCTCCGTCGGCCGGGCCATGTTTAGCGTGGCCGGGCCCCTGCTAAGCGCATCAGTTGCCGCTCTGCTATTTACCGTCCCGGCAGGATCATTGAAGCAGCAAGAGAATACCTCTGAGTAAAGAAGAAGAATCTCTCTCTATTTTTGAATAGCCACACGACGAGCCATACAGCAGTGTTGAGTACGAGAGTAAGGACCTTGATCACCGGTAAGGCCACAATCCATGCAGTCTTCTGGTCCGTTCTAGCGGCTGCATTCTTCGGCGCTATCCTGACACAGCCACCCGTGATTTATGATGAGGGCCTGATTGTCTCAGGCGCTGCGCGGATTCTGCACGGTCAAGTGCCTTACCGGGACTTTAATACGGGCTATCCTCCCGCACAGTTTTACACGATCGCCGGCGTCTTCTCGGCTTTTGGCACGACGCTTCTTGCCGAGCGAATATGGGACTTGGTGTGGCGCCTTGCAATCGTCGCATTCGCTGTTGTGCTGGCGAGAGCAGCGATCCCACGAAAGCGAACCCCTGTTCTGCCGTTGATCTGCGCCGGCCTTGTCACCGGAAGCTACGATGCCCATCTATATCCGATGATTAGTGCCATGCTGCCGTGTTTCGCGGCGGTTTGGTGTGCTGTTCTATATCTGAATCAGCGTGGAAAGCGATGGTTATTCTTCTCGGGCGTCGCGGCCGGAGCCGCCGTCTTGTACCGGCATGATCTCGCCGCTTGTGTGGGCGGTGCAGTGATTTTGGCGATTTGCTATCAAGCGATGGCAGGACGGGAGCGGAAATGGCTTCAATTCCTGGCCATATTCGCGGCTGGGGTGCTACTGGTTGTGGCAATGCCAGTTCTCTACTTCTGGTTATCAGTGCCGCACGATGCACTCGCCCAATCCTTTATTGTTTTCCCGAGGATGACCTTTGCGGGCCGGTATCTCCCGCTGCATGGCCCCGTGTCCATCAGGGGATGGCACGATTCCATCCTGGCATGGCGCGATTTTTATTTGCCGCTGGCTATCATCGTGGCCGCAACAATCACCCTTAGGCGGATACCGACCACCCACCGGGCCACCATAGCGCTGCTTTGGATGACAGCCGCATCGACGCTCGCCCTTACCATCCAGAGAGTGGATAGGTCGCACGCATATCCCGCGTTCATGTTCTCAATGGTGCTTCTTTGCGCGTGCATCGCCGAGTGGCAGCTTGAGAATCGAACGTTGCTGAAAAACCTCATACTCTTCGGCGTCATTTGCTGTTACGGAGTGCTCCCGCTGTACACATGGGTTCAGCAACTCAGGGGTCTGCCGAAAGAGTCCGTGCCGCCTGGCATCGTAGCAGCTGACCTGCGGTATTCGAGAGACGAGCTGCCTAAGATTGCGCGCGCCGGCTCCTTTCCCCTCGCCTTTGACGAGCGGCAAGCTATTGGGTATATCCAGCAGCATCTGTTGCCTGGCAAGCCCTTATATGTGGGTGTAGAGACCCACGGTTTGGGGTGGTATAACGACGCTCTATTCTATTTTCTTGCCGATCGTCCGCAAGCAACTCGCTTCGATATGTTCGCTCCCGGCGTCACCACCAGCGCTGTTGTGCAATCGGAGATGTTACGGGACATTCGCCAAAAAAAAACTGAGTACATTGTTCTACTTCGCTTGCTTCCTTCCCCCGAGCCAAACCTCAGTTCGGTGGACAGTGGTGTGAGGATCCTGGATGACGCTATCCGGCAGGACTGCACCCAGGTAGCCGCGTTCGGCCGTTATACAATTTGGCGCCGCAAGAACCGGTGAAAGTTTGCGCAAGCGAGGCAGGCGACGAGTTTCGCCAGCCCCCTTTCGAATGCGGTAAAATTGCGCTTCAACGCCGTGCTAGGGAAATCTCCTTGTCAAATCAACAGACCCTCGTCATTGTGGGCGGCTGTGGACACGTCGGCCTGCCGCTAGGAATTGTACTGGCCAGCCGCGGCTTATCGGTCTCCCTCCTGGATATCGACGCCGCTAAGGTCGAAAAAATCAATTCGGGCCAGATGCCCTTCCGCGAAGCCGGAGCCGAGCCTGTCCTGCGGCGGGTCCTCGGCAAAACTCTTACTGCCACCACCGACGCGAAGTGCCTGCGACTAGCGGACGTCGTCATCACCGTTGTCGGTACTCCCGTTGACCGGCACCTTAATCCCACGGTTAACGAGCTGTACCAGAGCGTGGACGGTACGCTCCAGCACATCAAAGACGGAACTCTGTTGGTTCTGCGAAGCACCGTCAGCCCCGGTGTGACCAACTTGGTATATCAGAGAATCAAGTCCCTGGGACGAAATATTGATCTGGCGTTCTGTCCCGAGCGTATTGCTGAAGGCAACGCCATGGAAGAACTAGTTAAGCTACCGCAGATCGTGTCGGCTTTCGAGCCGGTGGCGCTGCGAAGGGCGCGGGAATTATTCCTGACCATCGCCTCCACAGTCATTGAGTTGTCGCCCTTGGAAGCGGAGTTGGCCAAGTTGTTCACCAATAGCTGGCGATACTTGAATTTCGCCATCTCGAACCAGTTCTACATGCTGGCCGAAACCTACGGCCTCGATTTCCACCGCATCCACGACGCGGTCACGCGTGAATATCCCAGGATGCGCAGCTTCGCGCGTGCCGGTTTTGCGGCCGGCCCTTGTTTGCTCAAGGACACACTGCAGCTTTCGGCGTTCTCGGGCAACCATTTCTTCCTTGGACACGCCGCGATGCTGGTCAATGAAGGACTGCCCGATTTCGTCGTCACCCAGATGCGTCCGCTCGATCTCGCTGACAAGACGGTCGCGATCCTGGGAATGGCCTTCAAGGGGGACTCCGACGACAATCGCGACAGTTTGTCTTACAAGCTGAAGAAGCTGCTGGAGGTCGAGGCCAAGGAGGTCCTTTGCACGGACCCATACGTGCCCGACCCGCGACTTGTTCCACTGGATGAAGCCCTTAATCGCGCTCAAATATTTGTTCTCGGAGCGCCACACACAGCCTACCGGGATCTTCAGATTCCGGCGGACAAGGTCGTGGTTGATATTTGGAACTATTGGCCGAAACGCCAGAGAGAGTCTGCACAGCCGATACCGGTTGCGGCGGCAGGAGCCCGGCCATGAAGGTACTGGTTACTGGCTCTGCGGGATTTATTTGCGGCTATCTGGTCGAGGGGTTGCTCCAAGCTGGTTACGAAGTTGTTGGGGTTGACAACTTCAGTAAGTACGGACGGGTGGAGAAGTCGTACGACAAACACCCAAACTATAAGTTCGTGGAGGCAAACTGTAAGGATGAGTCCTTGCTGAAGGACTTGCTATCCGACTGCGATCATTTCGTTGCTTCGGCTGCCATGATTGGCGGCATCAGCTACTTCCACGAGTATGCATACGACCTGCTGGCGGAGAACGAACGCATAACCGCTGCGTCTTTTGATGCCGCGATCTATGCTCATCAACATAAGAAGCTACAGAAGATAACCGTGATGTCATCCAGTATGGTGTTCGAGAGTACTGCCGAGTACCCCTCTCCCGAGGGCGCCGAGCACCGTTGCCCCCCGCCGCGTTCGACGTACGGATTTCAGAAGTTGGCAACCGAGTATTTTGTTCAGGGGGCGTGGGAGCAGTACAAGCTGCCTTATACCATCGTGCGTCCGTTTAATTGTGTAGGAGTAGGAGAAAAGCGGGCATTGCATGACCATGACATGTACAGCGGTAATGTGAAGCTCGCGATGTCGCATGTGGTACCTGATCTAGCGCAAAAGGTACTCAAGGGCCAGGATCCCCTCCATATTCTCGGTTCTGGAAATCAAGTCCGGCATTATACGTATGGCGGCGACCTGGCAAAGGGAATAAGAACTTGCCTCGAACATCCTGCCGCGCTCAATCAAGACTTCAATCTTTCCACTCCGGTCCGTACCACCGTATTGGAGTTGGCAGAGATGATTTGGCGCAAAGTCCATGGCGACAGCAAACCGTTCCGCTATATTTCCGATCCGCCATTTGAATATGACGTCCAGGAGCGCTCACCCGATACGCGCAAGGCGAAACAAGTCCTCGGATTTGAAGCCACCACGAGTTTGAGCGAGATATTGGACGAAGTCATTCCCTGGGTCGCTGAACAGATTGAAGTAGGCCAGATCTAGTGGATGTCGAACCCGAACTGACCTCGTACGACCTGAGCTTGGTCATCCCTGTTTACAACGAGGGAGCTAACTTCCCTGCTCTATGGAGTGCGGTCACCTCCCACATCCGCTCTCGGTTCAGGGCGTTCGTGGTGTATGACTTCGATGAAGACAATACCGTTCCTGTCCTGCGGCAGATCATCTCCGCCGGGGAAACTCGGCTGGTTCCGGTCAAGAACAACATAGGGAGAGGTGTAGTCGGCGCTATTCGCACTGGCTTTAATCAGGTCGGAAGTGGGCCGGTACTGGTGATCATGGCCGATCTTTCCGATGATCTGGCGCAAGTTGACCAGATGGTTGAGTGCTACCAGCAGGGATATGAGGTAGTCGTTGCCAGTCGCTACATGCCTCGTGGCCACCTGCTGGATGCGCCCCTGCTTAAGGGCGCGATGTCGCGGGTTGCCGGCCTCACTCTTCACTGGTTTCGAAGAATTCCTACTCACGATGCGACCAATGCGTTCAAGTTGTACGACAGCAAAATCTTGAAGAACATGACGATCGAGAGCAAGGCGGGCTTTGAACTAAGCCTCGAAATTACCGTGAAAGCCTTCCTTGCCGGCTATCGCATTGTGGAATTACCTACAACCTGGCGCGGCAGGACGCAGGGCGAGTCGCGATTCAAGATATGGGCGTGGCTTCCGCAATACTTGAAATGGTACTTTCATGCTTTCCGTCCCAAGCGCACCTCCGCGCCATGACGGCGTGGTGCGCCCTCCCCAAATTAGTCGCCGTCTCGCCTCCGTGGCACGCATTACAGGTGTTGACCGAAAAGTCAATCCTGACAATTTCGGGAGTAATGGCGGTGGTGTCGGCCCAGAAGGCCCTGGCATTGTTCAATGCTGAGCCGCCGAGGAATGGAGTGGTTGCGGTGGGTGGCCAATCCAAGGGAACAATAGGTAAGGCACCCCCAGTCTGCTGGATTTCTTGGTTATTGGTGGGGTTGTTGCCGTAATTGGCTAGATTCCCCGGTGTGCACGGCCCTGGGCTCCCATTTATGGCGCTACAGAGTGGCTGGCCAGCGGTGTTGAACCGCGGGTCCGGCGTCATGGCTATGGTTCCTTCTGAGAGCACTGTAGTACCGCCTGCGTTGCTAAAGTGGAACTCTCTCTGCTCCCACAGCCCTGCATTTATGCCCGAATTCGGCGCGAGCTCGATCTCGTTGCTGAGAAGCAGGCCCTATAATAGTGCGGCAAAACAAGGTGTTGCCGGGCTACGGCATCCTGACATTGAGCAGGCGCCTAATCTTTGTGCCCTTATCGAACGCCGGCTTCCCTATTGTCACTGCACTAAAGTGGTGCGCTATTTATTTGATAATTATTAGATATTTATGTGCAATTTTGTCGCTTTTTTAAGCGAATTCTGCCATCATACGAGTAGCGGTTTACGGATTGGAGGAATCACCCATGGCGACGAAAGCGCTCCCCCGTCCTGGGTTAGAGGCTCATCGGGAGTCGCTGAATCTGGCGTTTTCCGAACTTGTATCACGCTTGGCGGTTTCAATCGGCCGCAAGCTAACGGCCTACGTGGCAGGCGTGAAAGACGTGCGTGCATTGGATCGCTGGATCGACGGGAAAGAACCGTATGGCGATGCGGAACCTCGCCTCCGGCTGACATTTCAGGTGGTCCGCACCTTGTTGGATCATGATCCGCCTAAAGTTGTTCAGGCATGGCTGATGGGAGTGAACCCGGAACTGGGAGATCGTGTACCACTCCGGCTTCTACGCGAGGGAGAGTTGGCCGTGATTGCGCCCGAAGTTCTCGCTGCTGCGCGGGCGTTCATCGCTGGAGGATGAAAGCATTGGCGCTTGAGGCGAGAATTCCTCCAGAACCGGTCTTTCGTATTGGGCGTCAGCCCGATGCTTGGCAGCCTCCTGATTGGTCGCGATCATCAAAATTGGATGGAACGTTCGGCAATCGCTTCGATGATCCCGAGAGCCTCTACAGAGTTCTTTATGCTTCGAGCCAAGAAGTCTCGTGTTTTATCGAAACACTTGCTCGATTTCGCCCCGACCTCACGTTACTAGCAGAACTAAAAGCGATCGACGGGGAGGACGATTTCTTTTCAATAGGCGAAGTGCCACCTGATTGGTGCGCCAACCGCGTGATGGGAACCGCATCGGCAGAAGGAAAATATGCGGAGATTTGCGGAGGTGAGTGGATAACTTGTCTGCGCCGCAAACTCGCCTCGGAGTGCCTGAGGCTAGGCCTTAAGGATCTGGACGCTAGTGTGCTACAGAGCGGATCGCCTCGCCATATTACCCAGCTAGTGTCCTGTAACTGAAGTTCGCTGACAAAATCGGGCCACACTGGCGAGGATTTGGTCAGCAGTTTTCGTCCAAACGAAAGGTTTCGCCGTCTGGTTGTAGGTGTCCAGATAATGCCGGATCGCTTGTTCCAGTTCGCGCGTGCTGCGATGAATGCCGCGCCGGATCTGCTTCTCCGTCAGCAGCGCGAAAAAGCGTTCGACCAGGTTGATCCACGATGCCCCGGTGGGGGTGAAGTGCACGTGATAGTGCGGACGTTTCGCCAGCCACTGCCGGATCAGTGCTGTCTTGTGCGTGCCGTAATTGTCCAGAATCAAATGCACGTCCAGTCCAGCGGGCACTGCCGCTTCGATGCGGTCCAAAAACTTACGGAACTCAACCGAGCGATGGCGGCGATGCAACCCGCCCAACACTTTTCCGGTCTTGGCGTCCAAGGCCGCGAACAGCGTAGTCGTGCCATGCCGCAGATAGTCGTGGCTGCGTCGCTCCGCTTGCCCGGGACGCATGGGCAACACCGGTTGGCTTCGGTCCAGGGCTTGAATTTACGTCTTCTCGTCCAGACACAGCACCAGCGCCCGCTCCGGCGGGGCCAGATACAAGCCCACGATGTCCCGCACCTTCTCGACAAACTGCGGATCGGTGGACAGCTTGAAGGTTTCGCTGCGATGCGGTTCCAGCCCGAACGCCTTCCAGATGCGCTGAATTGTCATGTGGCTGAGTCCGCTCGCCTCGGCCATCGAGCGCGTCGACCAATGGGTGGCGTCTCGTGGCAGCGATTCCAGCGTGCGCACGACGACCGCTTCCACGTGTGCGTCCTCGACGGTGCGCGGTGCGCCGCAGCGCGGCTCATCGAGCAACCCGGCGACCCGATGACGCACAAACCGGCTGCGCCATTTGCCCACCATTTGCTTGCTGACGCGCCGCCGTCGCGCCACCACCGTGTTACTCAGGCCGCTGGCGCAGTCCAGCACGATGCCGGCCCGCAGCGCCAGAGCCTGCGCCGAGCTGCGCCGCCGCACCCATCGTTCCAGCGTGGCTCGTTCTTCCGCACTCACCACCAACTCCACCATGGGACGCCCGGTTCGCATCTCAGATCGCCTCCACATCTTAGACGAACCGGCTCCCGATTTGTTAATAGAACTTCAGTTACAGGACACTAGCTTCGCGCGTCGTATATGAGATTGGGCTCCCGGGATCTATTACCGATCCAGATATGCACAGGATCTTGAAAACTGGGCGCTGTTCGAACTCTTTCGAATTCGCGATACCGCGTCGAAGCCGATTGCGAATGATTACACTGCCTTTCGTGCGGCTGAACGCATTCTTAGGCTGAAGATCGGTGCTTCTAGCTGAATCCTCGAAAACTTGATGGCGGAATCGTACGGAAAGGAATGACAAAAGGGACTTAGAATGGTGCCGGGAGGGGGAATCGAACCCCCAAGGGCCGAAGCCCGGCGGATTTTGAGTCCGCTGCGTCTGCCAGTTCCGCCATCCCGGCCTAGTGCGTAGGCGCAGAGAAGAAGAGAAGACCAGCTTAATTTACGGTCCGCGCCTTTGCAACCGCTTGGGAACACGCGGAATATAAACTTCGCTATCAGTGACAGCTTGGTTGTGTCTATGCAGACAGTCTTTGGACACTACCGACAGCCTAGGAAATCCCGGCCTTTGATCTTCGCTGGTTGTTCACGGTGTTCGGGTCGCCGTCCTTTGTAGAGGCCATTCTGGTCGGACCGCGCTACAATGGCGAACCGGGAGGCTGCCCATGGAACCGGCGACGCCCGCAACGCAACAAGACAACCCTAAGTCTCTGCTCGACCGCGCATCCGATCTGCTCGATAATGACCCCCAACAGACGCTGGCTCTGCTTGCTTCCTTCGAGGACTTGCACCCCGACCATTCTTTGCTGGCGAATGCACATTTTCTTCGCGGATGTGCGCTGCAAGAGTTGGGCGAACATCAGAAGGCCGTGGACGCCTTCGAAAAAGCGCAGGTTGATTTTCCGCCGGAGCTGAATAGCCCAGGTTTTTTCCTGCGAGAGGCGATATCCCTAAATGAGTTGGTGGAACCTCAAAAGGCGCTTGATGCCATCGCGCGCGTCGAGCAAACAGCGCAGCCGTTTCCCCAGGGGAGCGTCGAGCAGGGAGTCTTTTTCCTGCAAAAGGGAATCGCGCTACTAGGAGTGGGCAAGCCGAAACTGGCGCTGGACGCGTTGCGCACCGCCGCGACACTGGTCCAGCCAGGCATGACGGCGAGCAGCTGCTGGCTGCACACTGGACTCGCGCTCAGCGCTCTGGGTGAGTTTGACGAGGCCTTGAAAGCGTTCGACCGTTCCCGCGCGGAGGCTCCCGGTGAAGGCGGGGCCACCGTCCGGATTCTTGCCGCTTACCAAAAAGCCAACGTGTTGAACCGGCTTCAGCAAAACGACAAAGCCTTGGAAGCCTTGCAGAGCGCGCTCGGTGAGCTGCAGAAGACCCATCCCCCAGGGTTGCCAGCTACCTTTGAAACCAATCTGCTGATCAGCAAAGCGAATCTGCTCATCTTGCTTCGACGATACGATGAGGCCGCTGCTCCGTTGGAGGAGGCGGAGAAAGGCCGTCCAGAGTTGCGGACCGATATCTCATTCTGGATCCAGAAGGCCAACGCTTATTACTACGCGCTCCGCTATAAGGAGGCCCTGCTGCCGCCGCCGCCGGAAATCGCCAATCATCCCATGGTCCTGGCGCTAAGGGGTGCCATTCTAAATTCGGCCGGTGATTTGGAAAACGGCCGTGCGGAGTTACAGCGGGCCGCCGCTGCGACGGCGAATTGCGGAGACGATCCGCTGGCTTGGACAGGCGTCGGTCTTGCCCAAGCGGGTCTGCTGAACTATCAGGCCGCAGTTGAGGCTCTCGAGAAATCGCGCAGTCTGAATCCTGCGTTGGCTGCTTCCGATCCCTTGTCCAGCTATGTGCTCGGCACATCTTTCGTGGCCTTGCAACGCTATGCCGAAGCCTGGGACGTGCTGAAGGATCTGCCGGACACAGACGATATGCTCCTGGCCAAGGCCTTGGCACTACAAGGACTGAACCAGGCGCCCCAAGCATTGCAGATAATGGAACGCATTGCTCCGCCTCTGCCTACGACTCCACTACTGTCGGCGCTTTCCTACTGGATTGTTTTGGGCGCTCTGTTGAGCGCAGTGGAGCGTCCTGGGGAATCGCTCAAAGCCTTCGAGACCGCCAGCACTCTGGCGCAACGGCCCCCAGGTGCGCCTCTCCGGCTGTCGGTCGCGGTAGGCCGGGCCAGTGCTCTTATCAAGCTCGAGCGGCGTACTGAAGCCCAGGACCTGCTAACTAAGGCGACGGCCGAAACTCCGGTGGTCGGTACGCCCAGGCCGGGCGCTGGCTGGTGGCTTTTGGCAGGATTGCTGGCCGAGGACGAGAAGTTTGAGGCAGCACTGCGGGCGGTCAACCGCGCCCAAACTCTAGAGCCCGACAATGTCGACATCCGGTTGAGCAAGGGGAAAACTCTGTTGAACCTGGAGGACTATCGCCAGGCGGAGGAGGTTTACAAACAGGCAGTGGCGATGGCGCAGACCGAGCAGGAGCGGTTCGAGGCCCTCATCGGCGAAGGCATCGCGTTACACAATCTCGATCGTCACGAGAAGGCCATCGAGATATTCCGGGAGGCGTTAAGCATTGCGCCAGACGATATCGCGCGTGCCGATTTCCGCTTGTGGGTCGGCTTGGGCAAGGCCTACAGTTCGCTCGATCGTCTCCCCACCGCCCTTCGCACCTTCCAGGAGGGCTGGCGCATAAGCCTTGGGCCGAAGAAATCCAGCGATCTTGCTTTGGGTGTTTCTTCAGTTCTTCTTATGCAGAAGCGGGACCGTGAAGCTGCGGATTTCTTGCAGGAGGCGCAGCAACGAGTTACTCCGCACCCTGACCTGGATTTGAACCTTGGCATTGCGCTTTACCGTCTGAAGCAAAGCACTGCCGCCAAACAGGCGTGGCAGAGGGCGGCCGACGCTGGATCGCAAAAGGCAAAAGAGTATCTTGAAGATATACCGAAGGCGGCTCCTGAAGCCGACGACCTGATGGGGTACTGGTTCGGCGACAGCACCCCGCCGTGGCGCAGGATCTTCGGTGGCGTGCTGGTGTTCCTGATTATGTTCGTAGCGGCCTTGCCTGTCATCAGCAAGGATGCAATTCATTGGCTGCGGTGGCTCAACACCGGCGAGAACTATAAATTAGGTTGGATCTGCCTGGTCCCTCTTGTGCTCATCTTTCTAGCGCCGGTGCTCAAGAAAATCAGCTTGGGCCTCGGACCAGTGAAGCTTGAGGCCGCAACCCCCGAGGTCACCGCCAAGCCCAACATGGACGCGCTTCTCGAAAAGCTGCAATCTGGTGGCGGCTTAGCGTTGTCGTCCAGTCCCGGCGGGAGTGTAAGCCACTGGCTAACGCCATAGGCGCTATCAGCTTCTCGTTGACAGCGGCGGCATTCAACGATTGGCGCTCACGAACGAGGCGTGTTAGTTGAAGAGAATCTCTGAGCAATACCCTGCGCGTGGTCTTCCGAACTGTGAATATTCGATTACCGGTTAGCGAATGCGGTGTTTGGTTCAGCAATCCGGTATTCAACTGCGGCTCGCACCATTACAATTGATGTCTACCGCATTCCCGACCCTTTATGAGCACACCCGCGAAGGCCGCGCCATCGAAGGCAAGACGAACTCGTGCCCGCAGAACTCCTCCTTCCGAGGTGCATGTTCCCCCACCACCGCCCCGAAGACTCGACGATCCCGAACTGTTCATCAATCGCGAGCTCAGCCTGCTCGACTTCCAGAGACGCGTTTTGGAGGAGGCGCAGGACGACAGCAATCCGCTGCTGGAGCGCTTGATGTTCCTATCTTTCGTCGGATCCAATGTCGACGAATTTTTTATGGTGCGGGTGGCCGGTCTGAAGCGCCAGATCGAAAAGGGCGTCATAGACAGCGGTCCCGACGGAATGAGTGCCGCCGAGCAACTACGTGCCATCCGGGCCTCGGTGATCCGCCTGTATCGCGGCGCGCACGAATGCTGGAGCAAGGAGTTAGTGCCCGCGCTGGAGAGTGCGGGAATTCGCATCGTTAACTATGCCAATCTCACGGACGAACAGCGCGCTGTCGCAGATTCGTACTTTCAAGAGGCCGTTTTTCCTACATTGACTCCTTTGGCTTTCGACCCCGGTCGTCCTTTCCCACACATCTCGAATCTCAGTTTGAACCTGGCCGTGCTTTTGCGAGCTGGCGAGGGTGAGCAGCACTTCGCGCGCGTGAAGATTCCCGATACGTTGCCGCAGTTGGTTCCGTTGAGCGTTCCGGCGAAAGGTAAGAGCCGAACGAAAGCGGCCCCTAAGGAACAGTCCTTCGTATGGCTTGAACAGCTGGTCACGGCAAATCTGGGAGCCCTTTTCCCGGGGATGGAAATCCTCGATGCGCATCCGTTTCATGTCACGCGGGATGCCGACAGCGAGATCCAAAACCTGGAAGCCGGCGATTTGCTGGAGTCGGTGGAGGAAGGGGTGTGGCAGCGCCGCTTCGCGGATGTGGTGCGCGTGGAAATCAACGAGGCGATGCCGGCAACCGTCCTCGACATTCTGGTGGAGAACCTAGAGTTGGAACGCGATGACATTTATAAGCTGACCGGTCCGCTGTCGCTGGTTCGGGTACGGCATCTTTGCAAACTTGAGCGTCCCGACTTGAAGTTCCCGCCCTTTGTACCCGCACTGCCTGCCTCATTGGCAAAAGAGGGCGAAGAGGAAGATATCTTTGCTACCATTCGGCGGGGAGACATCCTGTTCCACTATCCGTTCGACTCGTTTCAGCCCATCCTTGCTCTTCTGCAGAAAGCAGCACGTGACCCAAACGTGCTTGCGATCAAGATCACGCTCTACCGGATCGGACGAAATGCTCCCGTCGTCGATGCTTTACTCGAAGCCGTGGAGAACGGAAAGCAAGTGGCTGTCTTGCTGGAATTGAAGGCGCGTTTCGACGAGGAAAGCAATATAGGTTGGGCGCGCAAGCTGGAAGAATACGGCGTTCACGTAGTGTACGGTTTGCTCGGACTCAAAGTGCATTGCAAGGCCGCGTTGATCGTGCGCAAAGAGGGCGACGTTATCCGGCGTTACGCCCACCTTTCCACCGGAAATTACAATAGCATTACCGCACAGCTTTACACCGACATCGGAATGCTGACCTGTGACCCGGCGATCGGCGCCGACTGCACCGACCTGTTCAACTTTCTCACCGGCTACTCCGCTAAAACCTCCTATCGCAAACTGCTGGTTGCGCCGGTAACGTTGCGCGAGCGCATGCAAGCCATGATCGAGCGCGAAATTGAGCACCAACGCAACCGACGCAGCGGTCACCTGATCATGAAAATGAACGCGCTGGTGGATCGGAAGATGATCGAGTTGCTGTATCAGGCTTCACAGGCGGGGGTCAAAGTTGACCTGCTGGTGCGGGGTATCTGTTGCTTGCGGCCGGGAGTTCGCGGGGTCAGCGACAACATTCGCGTCATCAGCATTGTGGGACGTTTTCTGGAGCACAGCCGCGTCTTCTACTTCCGTAACGGAGGGCGTGAGGAAGTGTATCTTGGCAGCGCCGACCTGATGCCTCGCAACCTGAATCGCAGGGTGGAAGTGGATTTTCCCGTCCAGGACGAGAACTTGGTTGCCACGCTTCGCGACGAGATTCTCGGAACGTACCTCAAAGACAAAGCCAAGGCCCGACATATGAACTCCGACGGCAAGTACGTGCGCGACCCGGATTTCCAGAAGAAGGGGGCGTTGAACAGCCAGGAAACATTCATTGAACGAGCGACCAAGCGGCAGATGCTAGCTCCGGCTTCGCGGCGGAAGCCGACCTCCGGCCCGACTGCATCAGACTAACAATTGCCATTGCACCGGGCATGAGGTATTTGGATGCCACTGAATCCTCGAGAACTGAGTCGCCGACTGCAGAAGCTGCGCAAGAGCCTCAAGAATTTCCCCCGCAGACGCGGGGCAAAGTTCTCCCGCTCCCGTGCTGGTCGCGACCCCTGAAATTATGGCCTGATTACAGATCCAACGGTTTACCTGCCGCCGCATTCCGCGATCGCACGCCCCCACGAATACGAGTCATGATGACGTCTGCCGGGTTTATGATGATGGCATAGAGGTTTGTGAGAACTCATTTTGAGTTTGCACAGTCGAGCGATTACGCAAAATTCAGCCGCGCAGAGTGAGTTGGTTTTAGCCTAGGGCGTAAGAGTCCGTGTGAGAACTCCTTTTGAGGTGGCTAGAGCAGATTCTGAGTTGGTGTATCCGGGTGGAGCACCGCTTGAGCGGTGCATTTGAGAGTGCGCCTGAGTTCGGCTTTAGCCGCTGCGGTAACCAGAATCCTTACCTCAGCGGCTAAAGCCTGCTCCCTTTCTGCACCTCGGTATGCACGCCTGAAAGGCGTGCTCCACCCAACACCGGGATACAAGAACTCTGGAATTGCTATAGGTGTAACGAATCGCGCGAAAAGCAAGCCCCACCGGGGCGAAAGAGCTTAGCTCGGGGCGAACGCCCTGGGCTCAGCGGAAAGAGCCATCGAGTCCCTGCAGGGACGGCACAATTCTTGCACACTCTCAGTTGGCCGATATTCGGTTGAGCAATCGACAATCTATCGTGTCTGGTCAAAGGCAATCATTCATTTGCTACTTCGCGAGCCCGAACTTCTCGTCGCCTCCGCTGCTCTCCGTTGAACCGGCGCGGCTCCTGCTGCTTTTCAGCTTCTGGGCTGTCTTAAGCGGCACCGCGGTAGCGCAAATGTCTCCATCGCGATCGAGCAAAAGCGACGCCACTTTCTCGCTGACTGGCTCGGTCGTGAACTCCATCACCGGCGAATCGGTTGGCCATGCGCTCGTCCACATAAATGGCAGTTCGCAACGCACTGTTTTTGCCGACGGCGAAGGCCATTTCCAGGTTGATGGAATGCCATCGAGGGCATGGTCAGCGTCAGTGCCCAGAAGCCGGGCTACTTCAACCAGCAGGAATTGAGGGGACAGCAACGGGCTGGTGAGCGTCGGTCCCACCACGAACTCGCTGGTGCTGAAGCTCACCCCGCAAAGTGCGATCTCCGGCCGAATCACGGATACCTACAGGCCAGCCGATAGAGCATGTGCCGGTTCGACTGACAGCCAAGCCGTTGCGCGAGGGACGCAAACATTGGGAGTCTCGGGGCCAGCAGCAGACGGATGAAGATGGCCGGTATCGGTTCGCCAACCTGATGCCCGGCACGTATTACGTCGCTGCTGGACCCAGTAGCGATGACACCCGCCTTTGCCGGGAAGCGGAACGACCCAAGATCGGCTATCCCGGCATGTACTATCCAGGCGTACCCGACCTGGCATCAGCATCGCCCATTCAACTCACTGCCGGCCAGCACGCAGAAGCGGATTTTTCCATGAGCGCCGGCCCGGTTTACCACGTCACTGGCAGGGTCGCCGGGAATTCGATCGGTCAAGGCTGTCAGCTTTCAGTTCTTCAGCCAGTCTGGTGACGATCTACCTCTTCCAATTCGTTTCCACGGCGATACGAACACCTTCGACGTGGAAGCGGTTCCCGCCGGAATTTACGTCGTAAAGGCATTTTCACAGGCCGGTCCGGATCAGCCACTTCGCGCCGAGGCGCGCGTGAACGTCGCTGCCAACGTCGAGAACCTGCACCTGATTCTCGGAGCAGCCATTTCCATTCCTGTAGTAGTGCGGATGGATTCGCGGGCCACTTCTAGCCAAGGTACTAGTACCTGAGGGAATTCAAGGGCCGCCGATCGCCGTGCGTTTGATTCCGTCGGATCCAACGACCTCCGAATCCTACTCAATCACAAAACCCGACAGTGCGCGGGCCTCTTCCGTGGTGTTGCAGAGCGTGGACGCGGGGAAGTATTCGGTTGATCTGATACCGCGCGGTGGCTGGTACGTGCAGTCTGCCCAGTACGGACAGACGAACCTGGTTTATGACGACCTCTCCATCGCATCGGCGGGACAAAGCTATCCGATGGAAATTGTTTTGCGCGATGACAGCGCAACCTTGACGGGAACGGTAAAATCGCCCGATGGGACGCCGGCACAGGCAACCGTCGTGGCTGTCCCACAACCCGCATCTAAGGTTGCCGCCAAGACAGCGTACCTGTCTCAACAAAACGATTTCACGATCAATGGGCTGGCTCCCGGCGAGTACCTGGTTTACGCGTTCGACTCGGTTGATGGGCTTGAGTATTCCAATCCAGATGCCCTGGAGCCTTATGCCTCACAGGCGGCGCACGTCACGCTATCGCCAAATCAGAAGATGCAAATTGCTCTCGATCTGATTCGCATCGGGAATGGAGACTGATCGGAATGGTTGCGCGGCTCGCGTTCATCATGCTGTTCGCCTTCGGATTGTCTGGGCAATCAAATCAGGGAGCGAATGCGCCATCGATACAGCAACGCTATCGCATAGCGGGAGTGCTGGTGAATTGGGTAACCGGTCAACCGGTGGCGGGAGCGTCAGTCGCGATTGCTCCAACGGCGCAAGGTACCGACCAGGAGATATCACAGTCGGTCACTACCGGCGCCGATGGCCGCTTCGCTTTCGTCGGCCTGAGTCGCGGCAAGTACTCGCTGATGGCGGCAGCACACGGTTTCATGTTGCAGTACTTCGAGCGGCACGGCATGTATGCCACGGCCATTGCCGCCGGATCAGATCTCGATTCGGAGCATCTGATTTTCCGGCTGCAACCAGACGCATTCATCGAAGGGCAGGTCAGCGACGAGAACAACGAACCGGTGCAGAACGCAATGGTGCGCCTCTTTCAACAATCGATGGAAGATGGACGGCAAAGAACCTTCCCAATGGAGCAGGGGCAGACCGACGATCAGGGTCACTTTCGCATAGGCCATTTGGCGCCCGGAACGTACTACCTCGCCGTCTCGGCGCATCCCTGGTATGCACAAAGTAACCGGATGACCCTCCGCCGGAAATCGAACAATCCCGATGCCGACGCGCGGGCCGCACAAGAGAGTGCGGCGCTCGACGTCACCTATCCTCTGACCTTCTATCCCGATTCTCCGGATTCGGCAAGCGCGAGTCCAATCGTCTTACATCCCGGCGAGCGGCTTACGGCGGACGTGGTTATGCGCGCCGTGCCGTCGCTGCGCCTTAGGATCCGAACTGGCAATGCCGCTAGCGGCGCCAGCCCTGGGATGACGGGGTTTCCGAAGGTGTCTCAGCGCATCTTCGATGGCTACCTGGACCCTGTATTCAACGCTCCTGTTTCATCGGTTGAACCTGGCGTAATTGAAATCACCGGTCTGGCACCGGGCCATTACGTTATCGAGATGCCTGCTTCGAAGGTGGTCAGCGAGAAGGAAGCCAACCGCAGCGGATACCGCGAAGTTGATCTGGCTGGCGATCTCGAGGTGAATGCATATGACACCTCAGGGTTCGCTGCCGTCAATGGCGCCATATTGTTTGAAGGCGCGCAGCAAGTGCCGAATGGGGTGGCCATACAACTCTTGAATGAGGAAACAGGCGAGAATTTTGCGAGCGAAATCTCTGACAAAGGGCAGTTCGGGTTTGAAGGAGTGAAGCCCGGACGTTATACCGTGGTTCTTCAGAGTGGCGGTGGATATTATCTCAGGAAGATGTCGGCGACTGGGGCAAAGCTAACTGGGCGCATGCTGGAGATTGGCGGTAGTAGCAGCGTGCACATCGCCGCCACGGTGGGGCGAGGCGTCGCGCAGGTGGACGGAGTCGCACTGCGCGGCGGCAAGCCATTCTCTGGAGCGATGATCGTGCTGGTTCCGCAGGATGCCGCCAACAACTGGCCATTGTTCCGCCGGGACCAGAGCGATAGCGACGGTACCTTCACACTGCCGAATGTTGTACCCGGCCAGTACACCGTAATCGCTCTGGCGAATCGCTGGGATTTGGAGTGGGGCAATCCTGCGGTGCTGCAGCCCTACCTGCAAGGTGGAGAAACTGTCCGGATTACCGGCGACGGCAAGCTGCAAATCGAAGTGCAGGTGCAGTGAGCCGATGATTTCGAGCATTTTCAGAATCAGTGCAATCTAGCGAGCATGGGTAGTGCAGCGCTGCGTTTCCGCTGATTCTTGACAACCGAGCTGGCTTCAGCCAGCGGCACAGGTCTGTCGTCGGCTGAAAGCCGACTCGGTGAACGTATGGTAGCCGCAACGCGGGCCTGAAGGCCCGCACTACCCGGACACAGCAATTCCTAAACCGCTCTAGCACTGCCATTCAAATTTTCGGCCACCTAAAACCCTGAGGATAGAAAAGACCCGCGGCGCTCGTCGCCAGCGGGTCCTTCCGGTTAGCTGTTGGGATTGGCCTGAGGCTGTCCACTCTATGTGGCCCCAGCGGCAGACTTCACAGCTATGCGAGTCTTGCGAGGATTTAGAGCAGAAGCCCTAAGCCTCAGCCACCTCACTTGGGATACAACTATGACTGTCAGATTTCATATATTTTGGATCACCCTCCTTTCCAGTGTAGAAGCAAATTAACACTGCACGAAGGTGTCCGTCAAACGCACATGCGCGGGAAGTCTTCGGGCTGCCAACTCTCGCCCAACCACTTGACAAATTGATTGCCGGGTCCCAGCACGATTTGTTTGGTCGCGACGAACCCACAAAAGCGCTCTTCGCGCACCGGACGGCCAGCGCGGATCGGGAGAGTCAACTATCTGATCGGATAGTCATGACTCGCTTAAGATAGTCTTCTTTCTATTACGATTCGAGGAACGGCCCTGGCACTGAATCGCTGTAGCGCGCATGATCCTGGCAAATCAGAGACTTGAGTTCTCAGTTTCCTTTCAACAATTCCCGCTCATTCTGGTCTGTCATGTGCAAGATGTAATTCACAAGACATGGGGCGGCCAGGCTCTATCCGAACTCTACTGAGAACCTCGTAATCTGCCACTCCTGCTGCCTTTGGACTTCGATGAATACGCATGAGAGGTGTGATTGCCATGAAATGCCTGCGAAAGCCTACCCAGATCGCGCTAGTCCTGCTTTGCCTTTCACTCGGCCTCTTTGCCGCTGTCGCTTACATCCAAAATCTGCAGCCCTTTCGCGATCCAACCGGCTATGTCGCCACCTACAACACCGCCGGGGACATCGACGAGAAGAATGCTTTCTTTCAACAGTTAGGGACAAATGGGCGCACTTGCGCGACCTGCCATCAACCTGACCAGGCTTTTGCCCTCGATGCCAGCCATGTGCGGCAGCTGTTCTTCCAGACCCGCGGCGCCGACCCACTGTTCGCCTCAGTGGATGGCGCCAACTGCCCGGATGCGAAGAAGGAAGACGCTACGGCCCACAGCCTGTTGCTGCAGAACGGCCTGATACGGATCGGCGTGACCCTGCCGGCGAACACCGAGTTCGAGATCACTCCTGTTCATGATCCCTACGGTTGTGCTATCGCCATCGATTCGAACACTGGCCGGGAGATCGTCTCGGTTTACCGGCGTCCATTGCCGAGCACCAGTCTCCATTTCCTAAGCACGGTGATGTGGGATGGCCGTGAGACCCTGTTGCCGTTAGACGACGAGAGCACCTTCAAGGCCAATCTGGTTTTCGACCTGAAGCATCAGGCACTGGATGCGATACTGGGACACTCTCAAGCCGACAAACCTCCTTCCGACGATCAACTTGCGGAGATCGTAAGCTTTGAGACGGGTCTGTTCACTGCACAGCTAAGCGATGATCGTGCTGGACCACTATTCCTCGACGGCGCGCAAGGTGGACCGCTTCATTTGGAATCTCAGCCGTACTATCCAGGAATCAATGATTCTCTTGGTCATGACCCACACGGTGGGACGTTCGATCCCCACGTGTTTAGCCTGTACACCGAATGGTCCGGGGAAAATGTGACAGACGGCTCACCAGACGACACCGAAGGGCAACGAGCGGCAAGAGCGGAAATCGCCGCCGGCGAGCTCGTGTTCAATACGGCCCCACTGAAAATCACTGCCGTTCGGGGACTGAATGACAATCCGGACCTGGGTTCTCCCAAGGAGATCGCCGGTACCTGCACGACTTGTCACGACACTCCAGGAGTGGGAAGCCATTCCTTGCCTCTTCCGCTTGACATTGCGACCAGCCATTCATCGCACGATGAGACCGATCCGATCATTGAAGCAGCCCTGCGCGAGCTCAGTGTCCCTGATCTTCCGATTTACCTCGTCAGCAATTGTCCCGACCCACAGAATGTATACCGAAAGCTGGCGTTCTACAGCTCCGATCCAGGTAAAGGGTTGATCACCGGAAAGTGCAGCGACGTGAACCGGATCAAAGGACCTATTCTGCGAGGACTCGCTGCTCGCGCTCCATACTTCCATAACGGCGCAGCCACCAACCTTGAGGAACTCGTGAACTTCTACGACAAGCGGTTCCAGATGCAACTGACCGACACCCAAAAAAAGGAGTTGATCGCTTTTCTGAATTCGCTGTAGGCCCCATCGTTCACATATTTGGACCGCCTTCCTTTCCAGCGTAGAAGCAGAATAACGCTGGCTGAAGGCGCCCGTCAGACGCAGAGTCGCGGGAAATCGTCGGGCTGCCAACTCTCGCCCAACCACTTCACGAATTGATTGTCGCGTCCCAGTACGATTTGTTTGGCCGGCACCGGTCCATTGGCCAGCTCGAAGCCCATGATGATGATCTCTTCGCCCTTCTTGATCAGGTGCGCGGCCGCCCCGTTCATGCAGATCACACCGGAACCGCGCGGCCCCGGAATCGCGTACGTCTCCAGTCTGGCGCCGCTGGTATTGCTGACCACCATCACCTTCTCGCCGGGCAGTAACTCCACCATCTCCATCAATTCCTCATCGATCGTGATACTGCCTACGTATCGCAGATCGGCTTCGGTAACTGTGGCCTGGTGAATTTTCGAACGTAACATCCACCTCATTTTCTTGTTCCTCTCCGTGTCCCACGCCCTAAATGCGGCTGCAGGCACTCACTAATATCCTAGCAGTTTCGGGCCCCTCGGAGTGTCTGACCTGAATCACAGACTACGGAAGTCTTTCTCGGATGGATACCCGGCTGGGTGCCCCACTCAACCTGCCTTTGCTTGAGTGGGTGTTTTCTTGGTATGTGGGTGAGCGTGTTGTTGGGTTTTCGAACTCTTCGGGCCGGCGATCTTCTACGATCTCCCACTCATTCGAAACCCGCGAATGAGTGGGGCACCCGGCTGGCTCGATTGGTCTATCGCATGCTGCGCTGTGGGATGCCATTCATCGATCGAGGCGAGGCGTTTTACGAAAGCCAGCACTGCAAACTGCAAATTAACTATCTGAAGCGCAAACCCGCCAATCTCGGGTTCCAAATCATCGAAGCTCCGCAGCGTAGTTTCTGGAGAGCCGAACAATGATCATTATAGGAGTAGACTTTCACCCCGAGTTTCAGCGAGTAGCATCGGCGGACACCGTCGGGGTGCAACGACGTGATGGCTCCGGTTATTCATAAGCTCTCCTTTGTCATCCACTGCCGCCTGTGGTCAAGGGGCTTTTTATCGTCAAATCGTGCTATGGCGTCCTGTACCACGACAACAATCTGGTACAGTCGCTCATCCGGCTCCTGCCGGAGCAGTATGCGCTCCACCAGTTTCATGGACTCGCAGACATTGGTTGAGTTCCAAATACGCGGCACTCGTCCGCCCCGGGTCAGCACTGTCGAGTCGTCGTCGCGGGTGTGATCCAGCAACTCGATCTCAGCCAGTGTGTTATTCACCGCGATCTGAAACGCGGCCCGGTCCCTGTCCTCGATATGCCCCTCCGCTGCGTCACCCACGATGCGGAACAGATCGAGATACTGATCGCGGAAGTCCTGCATCCTTCGCGCTCGCTGCTCCTCGGTGGGAGAGTAGGTTAGTGAGTTCATTTTCGCAATCCTTTCTACCTTTCATTCACCATTGTTTCCAGGCGGGACAATACACGCAATGAGTCCCAAACTGCTTACGAGCCCGACGGCGGGAGGTGCCTCCGTCGGTGGCTAGGCGCGCTGGTGCTTTCGCTCAAACATCGCCAGCACCCACGGTGGCCACGACACAACCTCGGCCTCTCTGGCTCTCCAAAACAGTTCTGAGCATGTTCTCCAGTGCGTTCCTTTTGGCTTAGATGGAAAAGGTTCGCACAGGCTTGCCGAGCCGCCCAGCTTGGTGCGTATCGCGTAAGCTGCTTCCTTCTGGCTTTCATAGACGAGTTGATGGCAGTGGCGACGCGGAAAGATGCCTCCGCCGGACAGAACGGGCCACGCGCCGACCACAGCGGCTAGTGTCCGCCGACACACCCGGAGTCTGAAGGTTTGATGCGATTTACCCACTTTTCGGCCGAACATTGTGGTTTCCAATGGTCCGAAAGCGGATCCTAAAGAACGCCAAACTCTACGCAGAGTTAGCTGCTAGGTTTGAGTAGAGCGGTCGACAGCGCGATTCCGATTGACCGCCTCGATTAGAGAAACCACCTTGCGGTGCCCCACCCAAGCTGCTTTTGCCTGGGTGGGGTTTTTGTTGCAGAGGTTATGCGAAGGGCTTTCTCAGCGTTGCGACCGAGATGTGCGGCCAGCCCAAAGTTACATGTTTCGCTGGGAGTATGCCCAGTATCTCGAAGTTCAAGATGACCATCTGGGCGTACTGAAGCTGCATGAAAAATGGACCACCAGCCACGGGCGTGACTTTCTCAATCCAGAAGGTTGCGTAGACCAGCGCGGTATCGGCGTTCGGTCCGACCGCCCCCACGGGCTCGCCACCCTCAAGGAAGAGAATGTTTTCGATGCCGCCGGCGCCATTCGCCGGACTCACGAGCACCGTCGGACCACCCGCTTTGCTATTTGGGTTTTGGAAAAATGTAATCTTCGCTTGAGTTGCGATGTTGAGCACTGTTCCAGCAAAGGTGCATCCCTGGGCCACTTGTTGATTTATGACCTGTTGCAGGAGGGTGATCGGGTCGTTGATCACGTCCTGCATAGCAACGCCGTTGATGGTCGCGGGAAGAGCCGGAAGGGTAGTTCCAAACGGGGTTCTGGGATTACTCGGACCGTCGGGAATACTAAAATTGTACTCGTCGAACGGTGGCAGGCCGTTGGCCTTTGCAGTAGCATCTTCTGACGAACCCGCCGCACTGAGAACTGGCGGCGCGGTGGGTTCGGTTGCGAACGGCGTGCTATTGAACGAAGGGAAACTAGAGAAGGCATACTGCGCAGCATTAGTCTTCAGGGTCGGAGGCCCTACGAAACGTGAAGCGGTGCCTTGCGCCAGCAACGAGTTACCATGCGGGATAGTTCCCATCCGAGCAATGATTTGCGCCTCCGTGGGTGCCGACTCGGGCGGATAGGTCGTTGCAGGTTGCATGATCCAGATTCCGGGTTCAATATGCATCGCGCCTCCCTGGAAGAGTTCGCTGATCTTCTGAAGGTAGGTCAGACCGAATAGTTCGATATCGTTCTGTCCGAAGCCGCGATTGGGGATCGACGAGCCGATAGGGGTAATCTCCAAGGTCTCAGTAGTTTGATTGAGCTGAAGATACAGATTGGCTTTCCCTTCGAAGTCCGGGCGTGCGATGAGGTTGAACCCCTCACCTGACCACGTTCCTGCAAGATCTGCGAGAAGACCCAAGTTGTTTACGACTGTTAGGTTGTCCGGGGTAATTCGCACCGAAGATATTCTCTCGTTAGGCATTGTGTTCCCTCCTTTAGTGGGACATGTCCTCCCAGCTCCAAACAATCCCGCACCATGAGACCCTGCGAGGGGCGTTGGGCTTACGTTATTCTTTGGCTGGCGCAGGTTTTGCGACGGTCTCATCTGCCCCAACATGTTTCTCGAACCTACTTACCGCACCCTTCCCATCCGCTTTCCTTCTTCGGATCATCGGAGAGCAGGATTGGAATCCCGGTCCCAGGCTTGCCGACTTTATCCGAGTCGTGGCACCCCGAGCAGTTTGTCCTGCAAACAGCCGCTACATCTTTCGCCCACGATAGGCTGGGGATCAGCATGTACAGAGCCAACGCAATCGCTAGAATCAGCAGCGCGATTTTCGTAGTCTTCATAATTGCTTTCCCATCAGCCGTAATTTTCTGCGGCCTCTTCTCGTGGAATAGTGAAAGCAGATCCCGCATCGTTTCACCCGGGAAAACTTTCTCGTTTCCAGTAGCCCCACGCTACTTCCGCACCAACTCCACGCCCCCTTTTCTGATCTCGCTCGATAGAGACCTGTCGGACGCGTACTTCCCCCTCTGGAATTACGGATTCCATGGTGCGTTTCTTAAGTTTGCTGCGAATCTCTCGCTGGGCTTCCTGCTTTTGGGAGCCTTGCAGCGACGCAAAGAGATATTGCAAGACACTTGCCAACTCGGTGCCAGTAAGAGGCCTTTTGACCGTTGCCGGATTTGCAATGACATACGGCGCCGGAGGCCCACTTTTCAGATGGATCACTCATGCGTCTTTGTCCGATGAAAATAACTGAACGGATAGTGAAACTATCCGTTCAGTTAGCTATATATAACTTCGAGCACCAAAGCGTTCGCTTGAGAGATACGAATTATTCGGTCGTACTCGCGCAAAAGCGAGAGGTGAATAATTGCATCATAGCCCGCTATCAGCGCAAAAATCGTTACAGCAGCACAGCCAAGACCAAGCCAGCACGACGAAACCAGTGGCCGCTCTGGACGCTCTTCCGTTGCTAGCGGAAAGCGCCGGTTCTCCTTCTACTCTTACGGCCGAGTTGCGCGGCTCGCTTGGGGTCAGAATGAAGGGCGCGGTAGACACCGCATACTGCCGGAGCGGCACACGAGCGGCCCGCTTTTCTCTTCGCCTTGCACTTGGCATTTGCCGTTGTCTGCCGCTTAAGCGGCATGGGCGATACACCCTCTCTAAAGCATAGGCAGCTTTCTTTGTGGATACGGTTCGTGATTTAGAGGAGTCTTAACGATGCCATCAAAACCACCGAGCATGACCCAATCGGTCATTACCTGCACTGGATCGAAGGCCCCGGGGTTGTGGTCAAATCGGTCGCAGGATGCGAGGGCTGTCGATAGATCCAGAGACGCGACCCCAAGGATATTTCCTGCGCGAGACTCCGGCCAGAGTGTTGGCTGAGGTACTCACGATATAACTCGTATGGTCAAAAATCTCAAACGCGAACTTGGGGCACTGAGATCAGGAGGACAGAATCAAAAGCAGGTCCCTCGACTCGAACTGAAGTCCTCGCTCGGGATGACAAACGACAGTTGTCAGTAGTCGGTTGTCAGTTGTCAGTTGTCAGTAAAAGCAGATCCCTCGCTCCTCCACCCAGCGAGTGCAAAACCGGCCCTCGCCGGGGACCCCGGGATCCGCTCGTGATGACAAAACCAGCCAATACCATCAGCCCAAATCACTGTTGGGTGGCGAGACACAGTGCGTGCCGCTTGGGAGGTTGTGGTTACCTTCGTTCTGCGGGATGCGTTTTCTCTACGGGCCTGCTCCGATCCACAAAATAGAATAGGTAGCGCTGGAGCCAGCCTCCAGCGCTGCGAATGCCCTTCTGCTCTATGTAGCCGAGACAGCGAACGGCTTGCGGGCTGCGGCAGCGATCTTTGAAAATCAGTGGCCCGACAAACGGCTGGGCACCGCTAAGTGTTTTGTCCGGAACACTTTGCGTGTATCTGCTTTCGATAGAATACTTTGCCGGGAATCGCGCAAAGTATTCAGCAGTAAGGACTTACGAATGCCAGCAACTCGCGTGTTATGAATACTTTGCAGGCAAAGTATTGAAAACAAATATCCAGGAATGCCGGGGGGGGGCACCTAGTGGCGTGCTGGGTAAAGCGTTTCAGATGGCACCGCGCCCGTTCAAGGAACGGCGTCTCTTCGCCGACGATGTCTGGGCCCGTGTGCCGTCCAACCGGACTCCCTTCCGTAATAACGCCAACCCAGGGCGCTCAGCGTACATGGCGCGGTCATGCAGGCAGCGTACGGCGCTTTCGGGCAATGGGTAACCGGCGGATTAGCTCCCGCCAGCGCCTTCAAGATCTGCTGGTGCGAGGTGGGATCGTAGGTGGAGATCACGTTCGCACCCGGGATCAGAGCTCCACCATTGAGGTAGCCACACACCGGTGCGTCGCCTACGTTCGGGCATCGCAAACCTTCGCGGCCACAAGCCTCGACCGTCGCGTTGTAGATGGGACGGTTCAAAATTGCCGTCAGCAGCGTGTAATTGGTCGTGGTCATAACCGTACACACGCAATTAGCGGACTGCCGGTCAGGAGAAAGCGTGCAGGGGTATGGGTACTTGCCCGAATGAAAACACAACGCGAACTGCGTCGAACAAGCCAACATCTGCGTGGGAAGCTCGACCGTGTCGCGGTACGCAGGTCCGTAGTTGGTCGTCCAGTTCTCCGAATTGTCCCAAAAGAGCCGCGAGTCCGGTACAAACTGCTGCTTCCAATTCAGGGGATCATCCCAATACGACGCAGAGTTCGGAAAGACCTGCTGCGGGGAATTCAACGATTGCGCCGCCATCGGGCTTACCAGGCCACAGGCCAGAAGCACCAGGAGGACACACAGTACACACCCCGGTCGATGCATAGTATTCTCCTTTGTCATCCGGTCAGACGAAGTTGCGCGAGCCGGACGTTTTAGTTTTGGCAATAAACAGCCCGACACTCTATACCTAATTGGGGTATCGTTCCAGCACAAATTATCAGGTGATGTGGACGGTTGTTGGGCCGAAAAGTGGGGTCTTGAAGCGGTGCTGAGGGATGTCCCCTCCCGCCCGACAGCGAAGAAGAAGACGTGCTACTCCGTCCTCAGCGCCTGCACTGGATTCACCTTCACCGCCGTCCGCGCCGGCCAATAACACGCGAGCGCAGCGATCAACGTCAATCCCACGCAAACGGCAAGGTAAATGAGAGGGTTGGTCGGACTCACGCCGAAGAGCAGGCTTGCCAGCAGGCGCGTCAAGAAGAAGCCCAGCACCAGTCCCAGCGCCATGCCTGCGAGCGCGAGTTTGATTCCGTATCCCATGACCATGCGCACCACATCACCGGGCAGAGCGCCCAGCGCCATACGAATTCCGATCTCATGAGTGCGCTGCTGCACCGTCGACGTAAGCACGCCGTAGATTCCGACTCCGGCAAGCAGCAGCGCCAGCCCGCCGAAGATGGCCATCAGGAACGAGTCAAAGCGGCGCTGCCCCAGGTTGTCCTCCACCACCTGGTCCATGGTTTCGACCTGATAGACGGGAAGGTCTTTATCGAGCAGCCACACCTGGTGCTTGATGGCGGAGGTCAGCGAGGCTGGATCGGCAGCGGTGCGCACCGCCAGCGTCAAGTAGGTATAGTCCACCATGGGCCGCAGCGCCTCGGGACGAGTCCCGCTCTCCAGCGACACCTGGTGCGTGTCGCCGGCGACCCCGATCACCGTGAGATCCTTCGCTTCCACGCCCGGCCGCGCCACCGTGCGGATGGTCTTGCCGACTGCGTCCTCGTTCGGCCAAAGCTTCTTTGCCAGCGTCTGATTGACGACGATCACCGGCAAATTGTTGTTGATCTCATCAGCGGTAAAATTCCGCCCTCCATAAATCGGTATGCCCAATGTCGGCAGGTACGCCGGTGAGCTGATACCGCGCATGTCGGCGGTCGGCTCGCTGCCGCGCTGGGGCAGTGGCTGGCCGTCAACGGTGAATTTCATCATGCGAATGCGTGTCATCGGCAGGCCATCGGAGAAGCTCGCCGACTTCACTCCCGGCAATGCCGATACGCGTTCCAGCACCTGCTGGCAGAAGTTGGCGAACTGCTCGTTCTTCGCATAACGCGAGGGCGGCATGCTGAAGTTCATGGTGAGCAAGTGATCGGCGCGAAAGCCGGGATCGACGCGCAACACCGAGACCAGGCTACCGATCATGAACACCGCTCCGATCAGCAGCACGAACGCCAACGTCACCTCGCCAATCACCAGCGCCGCCCGCAGCCTGCCCGGATGCCGCTGGCTGGTCGTCGAATCCTTCAGCACGGTGTTGACGTCGGTGTTAGACGCATAGATCGCAGGTATCGACGCGAAGGCAACTCCGGCGATAACGCCGATCGCCATGGTAAACAGCAGCACGCTAACACTCAGGTGGATTTGCTCGGGACGTTGCAGGTCCGCCGGCTTCAACGCCAGCAGCAACTGGACTCCATAGTGCGCGACGACAATGGCAAGCAGGCCTCCGAAGAAGCTCAGCAGCAGGCCCTCCACAATCATTTGTACAATCAGGCGGGTACGGCTTGCCCCCAGGGCCTTGCGAATGGCGAGTTCTCGTTGCCGAGCCGTCGCGCGTGTCAGCATCAAGTTCGCCAGGTTTGCGCATGCCAGCAGCAGGATCAGTCCGACGGCCGACAGCAACACCATTAGGTTGCGCCGCAGCTCTTTGCCCACATCCTCCACGTAAACCGGAAAGACGTTCGTGCCAAATCCGGCATTCAGCGCGGGATTTTGTTCTTCCAACCGCTTGCCGATGACGTCCATTTCCTGGCGGGCCTGGTCCAGCGAGATGCCGGGACGAAGCCGGGCAAAGACCTGCATTTTTAGCCGGTTGAGTTCCGCTTCATTGCGTTGCGCAGGTGGTTCGTAAGGAATCCAGATGTCCGGCTTGCGTTGCTCCGACCCTTCCCGCGTCGCGGGAAGGTGAAAGTTGGCCGGAAGCACGCCTACCACAACGTAGGACACATCATTCAGCGTTAGCGTTTGTCCAATGACGTTGGGGCTACCGCCGAAGTGGCTCTTCCAATACCCGTTGCTCAGCATCGCCGCGGGGTCGGCTCCCACATAGTCAAAGCTGCCACCCGTTTCGGGATTGACGCCGAGCACAGCGAAGAAATTAGGGGACACGCGCGCACCCGCGATGCGCTCCGGCTCGCCCGTGCCAGTACGATTCAAGCTGACATCTTCGAAGCCGGCCATGCCGTCAAATGACTTGGCTTGCTGCACCCATTCCATGAAGTTGGTGTAATTCGTGGGAACGCGGTCGCCCACCATCGCACCCAGCGTCGGATTCTTCTCCCAGATCATGACTAAGCGGTCGGGATCGCGGAATGGCAGTTTGCGCAGTAGAACCGCGTCGACGACGCTGAAAACCGCAGTGTTGGCGCCGATTCCCAGCGCAAGCACCAGGATTACGGTGAGGTAAAAGATCGGCGACTTTCGGATAAGCCGCAAGCCAAAAATCACATGTTGCAGAAAGCTGTTCATAGGCACGTACAAATACCGCTGACCATTATCTACCGAACTTGTAACGAACGACCAGGAAATGGGCTCGACGCGTTCTAAACTGGGCTGATGCAGGTACAGCACGATCAGCTTTGTGTGGTGTTAGTCGCTCCGCGGAACCCGCTCAACATCGGTGCGGCGGCCCGTGCCATGAGCAACTTCGGTTTTTTCCGCTTGCGGGTTGTGAATCCCTACGACGTCGCTTTTCGCGAGGCACGCTCCGCCGTCGGCGCATCGGGGTTGCTGGGCAATGCCGAGGAGTACAAATCTCTGGCAGAAGCCGTTGCCGACTGCACACTGGTCGTCGGCACGACGGCAGTACGGCATCGCGAACTGCAACATCCACTCAAACGGCTGGACCATGGGGCCCGCGTGATCCGCAAGCACTTCGGTTCCGGCCGGGTGGCGCTCCTGTTCGGCACGGAAAAGTTCGGCCTGGCGACGAAGGACCTTAGCCACTGCCACTGGCTCCTGCGCATTCCTACGCGAGAAGAACATATCTCCATGAACTTGGGTCAGGCAGTGGCGGTCTGCCTGTACGAACTGAGCCGCGATTCTAAAGCAACACAGCAAACGGAGAAACTGAAGCGCGCTAACGCGGGCGAAGTCGAGCGCATCACCACAGTGTTGCTCGACAGTCTGCGCGGCAGCGGTTATGTCAATCCGCGCGCCGAAGCCTCGACCGAGGACAAAGTTCGCCGCCTGGTGCGCCGTCTCAGTCTGCAAGCCGGGGACGCCGACCTCTGGCTGGGTATGTTGCGGCAAATGCTGTGGAAGATTCGCTCCCGAGGAGAATAGCTTGCTTTTTCGTCTGTCATCCTGAGCTACGAGCGCAGCGAGGAGTCGAAGGACCCCTATGGCGATAAACAATGTCAGACTCGCTGTTGTGCGGGGTGGCCTCGCTCTGATTTCTTGCAACTATAGGTGTCCTTCGACTCCCCCTCACGAGGCTCGGGGTCGCTCCCAATGAACAGATTTGTACGCTGCGAGAATCAAGCGGGTTGCGCCTCCGTGGGGACGAGAGTAAATCCCATACTTTGAGCCTGTTTTCGCAGGTGCTGTTCGCGGCGTCGTTGCTGTTGCTGCTCGGCCAGCGCGAAGACGCTTTCGTCGTAGGGCTGGCGGGTTTTGATCAGGTAGTAGAGGACACGAGCTAGCTTGTGAGCGGTTGCGGTAATCGCCTTGGGAGCTCCGAGTCGAGCTCGCATGCGCCGATAGAAGGCGCCCAGATAGGACTGGCTGCGGTGCAAGCTCTGGGCGGCCACCCGCAAGGCGTGATTGATTCGACTTTTGGTCTTGCGCGTTTTGCGGCTGAGTACGCGGTCGCCGCTCTTTTGGTTGTTCGGACACAGAGCCAGCCAGGCGGTAAACGCGGGCGAGCTGGGAAACTTGGAAACCTCGGTGCCCAGTTCGGAGAACACGGTGAAACCGGTTAGCGTGTTAATGCCCGGCACGGCGGTGAGGTCGACGCCAAACAAGCGATAGAGTTCCTCCCGCATCGCGCAGCGTAATTCGTTCTTGCGCGGGCGATGTGGGTTGGGCCCCGGCGGCAGAGGATTTTGCTCCACGTCGATGCGGCTATCGAAATCCTGCGTATACTGTGCCATCTCGCGGTCGCAGTCCACCAGCATTTGCTGATAATGGCGGAAGGCATTCACCGATTGCTCCAGGGTAAACAGGTGCTCGCGCCGGTAATTGCCGACCAGCGACTTGCGTATGGTTTCCTCGCTGGTCTGCACCCGGCCATCGCGCAGCCCGGCCAGCACTTTCGGATCGCGTTCGCCTTTTAAAATGGCATCGATAATGGCCAGGCCACTGACGCCGGTGATGTCGCTGAGCACGTGATGAATCTGTAGATTCATCTGCGTCAGCGCCTTGTGCATGTGTTGGATGTGGACCGCAGCTATGTCGATCAAAGCCTCACGATGGCGCATGATCGCGCGCAGAGCTCGCACCTGGTCATCAGGGTGGAAGGAGCCGCGCAGCAGCCCTACCGAGTGCAGGTACTGCAACCACTGGCAATCTTGCACATCGCTCTTGCGTCCGGGAACGTGCTTCACATGACGGGCATTGACCAGGCACACGCGCAGTCCTTTGCCCTCCAGGATGTCGAACACGGGAATCCAGTACACCCCGGTCGATTCCATGGCCACACTGCGAATGCCGCAGGCCAGCAGCCAGTCCGCCAGTTTTTCTAAGTCCTCGGTAAAAGTATCGAAGCTGCGCACCGGTTGCGGATCGCGATCCGGCGGCACCGCCGCATATACCTTACGGGCTCCGACGTCGATACCCGCGGCATTGGCCTCGACGGTCCCCACTATGGGAAGCGATGATCCTGATGGCTGAATCTTTTTTTTCAACTGCTCTCCTTGTAGCCGCCTCGCTTCGGCCAAGTTGCTAATCAGGGGAATCTCCCGAACGGAATCGCTGCTTTCCAGCAACGTTGCCTACTCTCACGATCGCGGACTTGGAGCCAGACTCAGAAACGGACTGTAGAATGTACCAATGCGTGGACGGCCTACTTCCGAAACCAGCGGCCTCTCCATCATACAAACCCATGGCCCGCAAAACTCCTGTTCATGGGTCTCATAACCTCGCCGTGGGCGAGGTCAACGACTCAGGATGACAAACCTGAGAGTACAAACAGTTCTTATGCAAAAAGGGCGCACCTGCGTGATGCGCCCTCTTCTTGCGATATTGGACGGCGGCTAACGGCCGAAATACTTGGCGTTGCGCTCGGTGTACTCTTTCCACTTCTCGGGCAGATCGTCGAGCGCGAAAATCGCCGAAACCGGGCAGACTGGGACACACGCACCGCAATCAATACACTCCACCGGATCGATGTACAGCATCTCTTCGGTTGCGAACTTTTCGCTGTCCTTCTTGGGATGGATGCAGTCCACCGGGCAAGCATCGACGCAAGCCGTGTCTTTGGTATTGATGCAAGGTTCCGCGATTACATAAGCCATAAAACATTCTCCTCTATCTCTTTACTGGAGAGTTCCGCGCAGAGTCGTTATATCGATAGTATCAAAAAGCTTCCTTGCTTGGCAGTCATGGACTGGGAGGGCTGCCGGCGTTCATCGTCGAATCCGCGACCAGAAGTCGGCGGAGGTCAAGACCGGGGTAATCTCGAAATCGACCAAGTCGTTCCAACAACTGACCCAACTGTTCAGCGACTCGATGCGGGGCGCCTCCATCACCTGAAAGCACCGACCGCCATCGGCGTCCACCCAACTGGCGTGATAGGTGACATCTTCCGGGAGCATCCGGCCTTGGCGCTCGAACCGCTCGCCGATAGCCGTGGCATCCCCGCCCTTGAAGCGTTCAACTACCATAAACAACATGGACGAGCCTTTGCGTCAGATACTTGATTGAGATCCTACGCCGCGTGTGCAGGTTGGCGCTCGCTCGCTGGTTCGTACTCCACGATGTAGCCGGCGATGGCGCTGGCCGCGACGGTCAACGGGCTCGCCAAATACATTTGTCCGGGACCGCTGCGTCCGGGGAAATTACGGTTCTGCGCGCTGATGACCACCTGGTCGGGACGCGTGGAAACTCCCGGTCCGGCGTTGATGCAAGCACCGCAGCTGGGCTCAATCACCTGTGCGCCAGCTTTGCTGAAGATGTCGAGATAGCCCTTGCGCACGCAGTATTCCCGGGTCTCCTGCGATCCGAACTGGAGATAAAATTTGCAGTTAGCGGCGACCCGCCGGCCTTGCCTCAAGGCATCGCCGAGTACGCGCGCGTACATGTCCATGTCCTCGTTCTTGCCCGCCGTGCATGTCCCTCCGTAAGCGATCTCCACCGGGACCGGCGTGTTCAGTTCCCGCACGAACTTGCCATTGCCGGGATCGCCAGGCGTCGCCACCATCGGATAGATGTCTGCTGCGTCAAGCTCGATCACGTGCGAGTAATACGCGTCCGGATCGCTATACAAGCCCTCGATCAGTGTCTGCGCCTCGTTCTCGCTCATGCCGCGTCGCTGCATCAGGAATTCAACCACCTTCCGATCGGGCGCCACGATGCCAGTAAATCCGCCGATCTCTGCCGCCATGTTGGTCATGGTGGCCCGCTCATCGACGCCCAGGGCCTCGATGGCTTCGCCGGAATATTCAATCACTTTGGCGAGTGCTTTTCCGCTGCGAATGTATTCCAGCGAGAGCAACTTTAGGATGAAGTCCTTCGCGGTGACGTTCTCGCGTTTCTGGCCGCGGATGATTACCTTCACCGATTCCGGAACTTTGACGCGCACGTCTTTGGTGAACCAGGAATTGAAGACATCGGTAGTGCCAATGCCGAAGGCCACGCATCCCATCGCACCAACGTGCGGCGTATGGGAATCGGAGCCGACATTGAGTTGCCCGGGGAGCGCATAGCTCTCGGTCATGATCGAATGGCAGATGCCTTCCGAGCCTTTGCGATCGCGCAGCTCGCCGTGCAACTTGATACCGCGCGACTTGGCGAAATCTTCCTGCTTCAACTTCAACTGGGTCGCAAGGTCCAGCAGACCCATCTTGCGCTTTTCTTCCGAAAGCACTTCGTCCAGAAACGTGAGGTGATCGCGGAAGAACATGATGGTGCTAGCGTCGGTAACTGGCGCATCCTTGCCCAGAAAGTGCTCGAAGAATATGGCGGCCATCGGCGTGACATATTCGTGGCTGAAGCGCAGGTCGGTTCGCGCAAACCCAGTGTCGCCCGGCTTTACGGCCTCCACACCGACCTGATTGGCGCCGTGCAACATGTGGCGCGCAAAAATCTTCTCCGATATCGTCATGGGCCGCGGATTGGTGTGAATGGGTGGCAAAAACGCCTTGCCCTGCAGTCGCGCAACGTTGAACGGGAACAAGCCGCCGTATTCGATCACCTGCCGCGTGATCTCGTCCTCGCCTTGGGTGAACTCCGACAATGGAATCTCTTCGCCGCGGCGGATCTTGTCAATCAGACTAAAGTCGGTCGCCGTTAACACGCCAAGGTTCTGGCAATTCTGCTTATAAATGCGCTCGATATTTTCCGCGATCACCAGCTTGATTCCCGCCGACATCTCCGCGTAGGGCGATTGCTCGCGGCTCGATCCCTTTCCCCGACGCTTACCGCTCACCGCGCACACGAAGCCGCCGCGCTTCACATCGCCGCGCTTGATGGGCAGCTCGTTGCCGCACTTCAATCCGGTATAGGGAAATTCGCCCAGCGTTTCGTCGAAGAAAAAGCAAATGTGCGCCGGCGTTATTTCGTCGGTAGAGATATCGTCGCGTAGCTTGGGATTGCGTTCGGGGTGTTGGGTATCCCATGGAAGATCTTCGCCCGCAAGCTGCTTCTTGATGAGTTCGGGATCTTCGGTCAGGAATAGAATGCGCCCCTGAAGACGGACCATGTCGGGGCGCTTGGAAACGGTGCGGTTCAACAACGAATTGCTCACTGAGTAATTTTACCGCAGAAACAGGGGGGTGCCCCCATCCTCCGGCGCAATCCAAATTCAGCTTCAAATCCAGATCCGTTAAAGCCTTTCTCGGGTAGTAGAATTCGGACTACCCATGGAATGGCATCGCACTCGCCGTCGTCGGCCTGTATGGCAGCCAAGCAGGCTGTCGCGTCTGAAGGCTTTTCTAAGAAAGACTCTAGGGAAAATCTCTTTCGGACGCCTGGCGCTTGCCATTCTCGTTCTGCCCCTGCTTTTCTACGTTTATCGGGAGGTAACGCGCAACGTTCTAATCATAGATCCCTTTACCGTTCCCAGGCATTTCGAAGAAGCTGGGCTCACCGGGGAGGTGATGGCCAACCGGATTGGTGACAGGCTTCACGAAATCGAAATAGGTACGCAGACCCGACTGAAGAAAGATAATCTCACCTCTCTTCGCGAAGAAGGGTCAGTTCCCGACGTGGAAATCCCGGGTACAAAATTCGGCTTGAAGACGCTCGTCGATGTTACACGAGCCGTTCTTGGAATCTATCCAAAGCACATCAGCGGCGACATCGTGGTTCCAGTGGACACGCCCTCCACGGTTGGATCACCGCCAGCAAAGCAGGCCAGGGTGACTATTTATCTTACGCAAGGGCGGAGCCGAAGCGCAGGCGTTCCCTTGGACGTTCCCTCCGACAATTTGGAGTTGCTGGTGCAAAGCACGGCAGAAACCGCTCTCGGGCAGGTCAATCCGTATGTGCTCGCTGTATACCGATACGAACACCGGGAGTACGACAGAGCAACTGAAATTATGGAGAGGATCATTCAAGACCCGTCTCAGGATGTCCTTCACAAAGAGGTTGCGTGCAATCTTTGGGGCAACGTGCTCAACAATCAGAAGAAGTACGACGAAGCCATTGCCAAATATCAGAAGGCCATCGAGCTCGATCCGAAATATGCGTTTCCTTACAACGGCTGGGGCAACGTGCTCAACCAGCAGAAGAAGTACGACGAAGCCATCGCCAAATACCAGAAGGCCATCGAGCTCGATCCGAAATACGCGTTTCCTTACAACGGCTGGGGCAACGTGCTCAACCAGCAGAAGAAGTACGACGAAGCCATCGCCAAATACCAGAAGGCCATCGAGCTCGATCCGAAATCCGCGTTTCCTTACAACGGCTGGGGCATCGTGCTCTACGACCAGAAGAAGTACGACGAAGCCATCGCCAAATACCAGAAGGCCATCGAGCTCGATCCGAAATCCGCGGTTGCTTACAACGGCTGGGGCGTCGTGCTCTACGACCAGAAGAAGTACGACGAAGCTATCGCCAAATACCAGAAGGCCATCGAGCTCGATCCGAAATACGTGGCTGCTTACAACAACTGGAGCATCGTGCTCAGGGAACAGGGAAAGAACGACGAAGCCGACGCCAAATTTCAGAAGGCCAGAGAGCTTTGGGGCTCTCAATGAGTATGACCCGGAACGCGTTCGCCGTTTCAAAATGCGTCCATCCTGCAACTTGCCACGACCAAGGTTTTTTCGTATTCTGAAGCCCATGGAAGTACACTTCATTCCTGAGCAGGAAGCGCAGCTTGCGCAGATCGCCACCAACGCAGGCACCGACGCCGAGCGGTTAGTGAAGGATGCCGTCTTGCGTCTGCTGGAAGAAACTGCTGACTTCCGTGCCGTCGCCCACGGCAGCGTGGTGGCCGAGATGCGTGCGTTACGCGCCAGCGTCAAACCTGACCCCGAAGGCTGGACAACGCGCGATTACGTCCGCTATGGCCGCCGCTAGATGCCTCTGGTCGTCGATGCTTCCGTTGCCCTTGCATGGGCCTTGCCCGATGAAAGCAGCGCCTACGCCGACGCCGTTTTAGCTGTTGTCGAACGGGACGGCTTGCGCGTTCCTGAACTCTGGGCGCGTGAGGTTGCCAATGGACTTGCCGTCGCTTATCTGCGCAAGCGCATCACATCCGCGGATGAGAGGCGTTTCTCGCTGCCCTGTCACACCTGAGCATCGATGTTGAAGAATCCGCTTCCGCCTTGACCGTTGTTCGCGACGGAACGGCTGCGGCGATGCGGTATGGACCTACGGCTTACGATGCGGCGTATCGCGATCTTGCCGCGCGGGAAAAACTGACCCTTGCCACTCTCGACACGGCCATGCGCAAAGCTGCCGAACAATCAGGGATCACGATTTTCCGGCAGTTGTGATGCCTAACTTCTTGTTTCAAAAACGGTAGAACCTGAAACGGCGCGGAGGCCCGTAAGCAGCACGCTTGCGCGTTTCACGATTCAGTCTCAAATCCCGATCCGTTGAAGACGTTGCCACACGGAGGTTTTTCCCGTACCCTGAAGGCCATGGAAGTACATTTTACCCCTGAGCAGGAAGCGCAGCTTGCGCAAAGGGCCACTCAAGTCGGGACTGCCCCAGAGCGGTTGGTGACGAAGGTTGTTGCCCGGTATCTCGACGAAGAAGCTCGCTTCCTTGTCGCCGTGGAAAAGGGAATAGCGGCAGCCGAGCGCGGCGAGTTTATCGAAGAGGAAGAAATGGATGCCCGCCTTGAAGCCATGTTCAAGGCCTGATGCGCATCCGTTGGACCGTCCCTGCCGCCGACGATTTAGAGAGCATCAAGAACTATCTGCAACAGAACTACCCGCAGTTCGCAGAACCGACCGTGCGGACAATCTACCAGCGTATCCGTTCCCTGAAAACCTCACCTAACCGGGGCCGGCCCGGACACCGCAGCGGGACAAGAGAACTTGCGATTACGCCGCTCCCCTACGTTGTGGTCTACGCGGTGAAAGCTGAAGCGGTCGAAATCCTGCACATCTATCACGGAGCGCAAGACTGGCGTTGATCTTTGCGTTTCACAACTCAGCCTCAAATCCCGATTCGTTGCACGCCATTTGCTACGCGGCTACGCGCTCCACCCGGAAGCCTTCGCAGACCTCGACGACATAGGCGAAGACATAGTAGTACAGGAAAAGTCCAATGCAGCCGCCCGAGCAATGTCGTAAAGATACTTCTTCGAGTGCCGACTGCTGAGCGCTGATTGCTGACCTTCAATGTTGTAATCTGAAGCTGCCCGAATGAATTACCAAAGCACCGTGGAGCAGCTGTACGCGCTGGGACACGAGCTCGCCAGCACGCCTGTGCACAAGTTCGACTTGACCTATGTGCGCGAGATGCTGGAGGCGCTCGGCCATCCTGAGCGCCGTTTTGCCAGCGTGCTGATTGCGGGAACAAACGGCAAAGGCTCTACCGCCGCGACCTTATCGTCGATCTTGCGTACCGCCGGTTACCGAACTGCGCTCTACAGCTCGCCACACCTCATTCGCATTAACGAGCGGATTCGTGTCAATGGCGAAGCCATCTCCGATACAGAGTTCGGGGAAATGCACGGTCGCGTCGAGCGCACTGCGCAAGAACTGCTGCGTTCCGGCAAGTTGCCCTGGCATCCCAGCTTCTTCGAGATGCTCACAGTGATGGCGTTCGAATATTTCGCCAGCGTCGGGGTCGAGATTGCGGTCCTTGAAGTTGGCATGGGTGGCCGGCTTGACGCGACCAACGTCGTCCAGCCGATGATCTCGGTTATTGCCGATATCGCTCTCGATCATCAGAAATATCTCGGCAACACGATTGCCGAAATTGCGCGTGAAAAGGCGGGCATCATCCGGGCGAATGGTATTGTGGTCACGCTGCCTCAACATCCCCAGGCCAACGATGTGATCGGCCACGCCATCCTGGAGAAGAATGCGCGGGGTGTAAGTGCCGTCAAGTACGTGCCCCCGGTTTCGCCCGGGGCAGAAACCTATCTCGAAGGAGGCTTCCAGAGAGTTCCGGGACGCAGCCGTTACCCGCTCATCGTGATGGGCGAAGAGATTGCTGTGGATTCACCACTCGCCGGACGGCATCAACTTCGCAACCTTGCGTTGGCGATCACTACTGCCGAAGAGCTTGCACAGTTCGGCTTTAAAGTGACGCCCAAGCAAATCGAACTGGGAATTCGCCAGACCCAGTGGCCGGGCCGTTTCCAGGTGGTACCACCGTCGGCTGCGACCCATCAGCGCGAGATGGTGCTGGATGTGGCGCACAATCCTGCCGGCGCTTGGGCTGTGCGTTCGGCGTTGTCGGAGAGTTTTTCTGGACGCGAGCTGACCTTGATCTTTGCCGCCATGCGCGACAAGGCATTGCAGGAGATGGCTGAGATATTGTTTCCCATCGCCGAGCAGGTGGTTGTGACCAAAGTGAACAGCCCGCGGGCGGCTACCACCAGCGAACTCTCACAGGCCGCATCGCGTACCGGAACGTCGCTGTACGAGGAGCAGAGCGTCGCCGCCGCACTGACGCGCGCGCGCGCCATCAGCAAGCCGCAGGGGCTAATCGTGGTGACGGGCTCTATCTTCTTAGTTGGAGAAGCGATGTCCGCGATGGATATTCCGGCGTGACGCGATGACGAACCCTACGCCACAAGTCGCAAGCTGCGAAGCGCGCCGAGGCTCGTTGCTCACCCGCCTGCGTTCGTACTTGTTTTTCGCGCCGATGATCTATCTGTACACGGGTGTGATGGGGACACTTTCATTGCTCTCGTCGCTGTTCGACCGCCAGGGGCGCATACAGCACAGGTTTGCGCGCGCCTGGGCGCGCATGATCCTGAAAACGGTCATGATTTGCGTGCGCGTCGAAAGACTCGACCACATTGACCCGGCGCAGACGGCCATCTATGCCGCCAACCATTTGTCGGCATTGGATATTCCCGTGCTTTACGCGTATCTGCCGGTGCAGTTCCGTATCATGGCGAAGAAGGAGCTTTTCCGCTATCCGTTTCTGGGTTGGCATCTGAAACGGTCAGGACAGATCCCGATTGATGCGGGAGACGCACGCGCTTCGCTCCGCAGCTTGACCCATGCCAGCGAGTCCTTGCGCCACGGCACGCCGCTGGTTGTGTTTCCCGAAGGCGGGCGCTCCGTCACTGGCCAACTTCAGGAGTTTATGGGCGGGGCGTCGTATGTTGCGATAAGGGCGCAAGCACCAATTGTGCCCATCGCTATCGTAGGAACCGGCAGAGCTTTGCCTATGAATAGCTTTCATCTTTTGCCGGGAGTGGTGGACCTGATCATCGGAGAACCGATCCCCACTGCCGGGCTGCGTGTGCGAGACATGGACAAGCTCACAATGCAAGTGCGGCAGGCGATCGCGGAGATGTATGATTCGCGCTTCAAGGCCGCGCTTGTACCGGAAACAACCGGCGACGCGAAGCCCAAACCTCTGTTGACACCGAACTCATAGCTTCAGCGAGAAGAACCGATATGAAACCGCGTATTGCCATTCCAACCCCCAACTCGACGCGGCCGGACTATGTAGCACGCGCGCTGCCTCAATATGAGCGGGCAATTCGCTCCGCCGGTGGCGAGCCCGTCATCATTGCAGCGAGTGCTAGCAACGCGGAGATCGCGCAGGCCGTCAAGGGCTGCGACGGTGTGCTCCTGCCCGGCAGTCCAGCGGATGTCGATCCCGAGAAGTATGGCGCGCAGCGGCATCCCGACACCGCACCATCCGACGCCTTTCGTGACAACGCCGACGAGTTGCTTTTGCAGGACGCCTACAACATGCGCAAGCCGGTTTTCGCCACCTGTTACGGATTGCAATCGCTGAACGTGTGGCGGACGGGCACCCTCGCTCAGCAATTGCCCACGCTTGTGAATCACGAAGCCGGGAAGGCAGCCGTTGGCGTGCATAATGTGCAGCTTGATCCACAGTCCAGGCTGGCAGCAATTCTTCGAGCCGCCGGGCTGCCACCTCGAGATGAATTAATGATTCCGGTCAACTCGAATCATCACCAAGCGCCGGATGTGCTCGGCGACGGCTTGCGGCTGGTGGCGTGGTGTCCCGAGGACGGAGTGAAAGAGGCGGTGGAAGGAACCGCGCCCGATCAATTCGTGTTGGCAGTGCAGTGGCATCCGGAACGCACCTATGAAAGCGACGCCGCTTCGCGCGCCATATTCCGCGCGTTTGTTGAGGCTGCTGCTGGGTGGCATAAGAAATTGGCGAATAAGCAGCAGGACTTCGAGTCGGTCGCGAGAAAGGGTTGATTTAGCACAGAGACAATACATCCTGCGTGAAAATGTGTCGCGCCTTTCGCCTTTCGCTCTTAGCTCTTAGCCTTTAGCTCTTAGCTCTTAGCTCTTAGCAAACAAGGACTGATAAAACTTATTTTGCTAGGACCTAAAGGCTAAGAGCTAACAGCTAGGAGCTAGGAGCTAAAAGCTAGGAGCTAGCAGCCTCGGCGCTCTGGGTTGAACAGTCCCGCTTTGTGATGCCTCCTGTCTTCGAGTACCCTGATCTCTTATGCTCGATCTAGGCTTTGTGCGCGATCATCTACCTCTCGTCGAAGAAAAACTACGCCAACGCGGCATGAATCCTGTCGCCGTTCTCAACGACTTTCACACCATCGATCTCGAACGCCGCGCCGCCATCACCGAAGCTGAGACGCTGAAAGCCCACCGCAACAAGGCTTCGGAAGAAATCGCGACACTAAGGAAGAACAAGCAGGACGCAACCGCTCTCATTAATGAGACGAAAGAACTGCGCGAGAAAATCTCTTCAGCCGAGAAGATTGCCGAGGAGGCGGATGCAAGACTGCGCAAGATCCTGACGGAGATCCCCAACCTGCCCGACGACAGCGTTCCCGTCGGTAAAAGCGAAGCCGACAACGTTGAGGTGCGGCGCTGGGGCACGCCTCCGCAGTTCGACTTCACCCCCAAGCCGCATTGGGAGCTAGGCGAAGAACTCGGGGTGCTCGACCTGGAGCGCGCCGCCAAGCTTACCGGAGCGCGCTTTGCCGTGTACTGGGACATGGGCGCGAAGCTGGAGCGGGCGCTGATGAACTTCATGCTCGACCTGCATACCCGCGAGCATGGCTATACCGAAGTGCTGCCGCCGTTCATGGTCAACGCGGAATCCATGTATGGCACGGGGAATTTACCGAAGTTTGAAGCCGATCTGTTCAAGGTGCCACATGGCGACAAGAACCTTTACTTGATACCCACCGCCGAAGTTCCGGTGACGAATCTCTATCGCGACGAAACCCTCGACGGCGCGCGCCTGCCGATTTCGCTTACGGCTTATACCCCATGCTTCCGCAGCGAGGCTGGCTCTTATGGCAAGGATGTGCGCGGCATCATTCGCCAACACCAGTTCCAGAAGGTCGAGTTGGTGAAGTTCACCAAACCCGAACAGTCATGGGAGGAACACGAGAAATTGACCCGCAACGCGGAAACTGTGCTTCAGAGACTCGGCCTGCACTATCGCACCGTGGCGCTCTGCACCGCGGATCTGGGTTTCTCGGCTGCGAAGACTTATGACATCGAAGTGTGGCTGCCGGGACAAGGGCTCTTTCGCGAGATTTCCTCTTGCTCGAACTTCACGGACTACCAGGCGCGACGCGCGAACATTCGCTTTCGTCCTGAAGGCGGCAAGAAAACGGAATTGGTGCATACGCTAAACGGCAGCGGTTTGGCGATTGGGCGGACGTGGGTTGCCATCGTGGAGAACTATCAGCAGGCCGACGGCAGCGTAGTGATTCCTGAAGTGCTGCAGCCGTATATCGGTAGCGATCGTATTACGGCGAAGAAGTTCTAGCGGATTCACGCCCAGTTAGTTTCCGGCCGCAGCTTAATCCAAACCGTAACGAACAGCGCCAGCCATACCAAGTCGAGCATGGAGCCGCCGAGCATCGATGGATGAACGCGACCCTGCGCGTAGAGCACGAACAAAGCGACGGGATAGAGAAGCTTTTCCAGGAATACCGCCGGCATCAACGGCCGATAGCGCAGAGGATCGCGCGCGATAATAAGGAATGCGACTTGCCAGGCCAACACTACCCCGACAAACCCGTAGTAGAACTCAGGATGGGTGATTGGTGGGGGCTGCCTGCGGTTTAGCGTAGCTTCGTAGAAATACAGCGGCACAATCTCGACCAACCCAATAATTCCAGCCAGCAAGAAGACCAGAAGACCAAGTAAGCGTCTGGGCAACACACCTTTTCGACGAGAAGCGTCTGTGGTGAAGTGGCTAGATGAATGGAAAACAGAAAATGTCGGGGCGCCGCCGACGCACCCGCGAGGACATCCAGCAGCTGGTGGCTGAGTTTTTGAGCAGTGGCATGCGACGCACCGAGTTTTGTCGGAGCCGGGGTTTGAGCTTCGGCACGCTTGATCGTCACCTGAAGAAGCAACGCTGGAAGAGAGAGAGCAGAAGAGCTTCTTCGGTCGGCCGGTTGTTGCCGGTGGAGTTGGCCGCCAGGGAATCGCCGACGCAGCAAGAACCGAGTTGTTGTGGGCTGGTCGTGGTGTTGTCGGGCGGGCGCCGGATCGAGGTACATCCTGACTTTGATACCAATACGTTCGAGCGCCTAGTGAGTGCGCTGGAGCGTACGTAAGCCCGTGTTTGGATTGGGTCCAGCAACACGGATCTATCTGGCTGCCGGAGTCACCGACATGCGCAAGGGGTTCGAGGGGTTGTACGGTCTGGTCCGGGACCGATTGTCGTGTGACCCTCTTAGTGGGCACCTTTTCTTGTTCTGCAACGCCCAGCGCAATCGGTTGAAGGTCCTCGTCTGGGATGGTAGCGGACTCTGGGTCTGTGCCAAGCGGTTAGAGAAAGGGCGTTTCACCTGGCCGCAATCCGGCGATGCGCAGGGCAAGGTGGTGCTGAGTCACGAAGAACTCTCCTTATTATTGGGTGGCATCGATCTGGCCAAGACCAAGCACAAGCGGTGGTACCGGAAGGCTCCGCCAGAAGGACCTGCTGCCGCATAGACTGCTTGCACGTCGTGGGCCGACTCTGTTAAATCAGTAGCCCATTGTGAGTGAAGCTCCGCCCATTCCGTCAGCGCCAGTCGATCTGGAACTCATCGCACAACTGAAGAGCCGGCTGCAGTACGCAGAGTTGAGGATTCGTGTGCTGGAGGAGCAGCTGCGCCTGATGCGCATCGAAAAGTATGGAGCGGGTGGCGAAAAGCTCTCCCATGCGCAAATGGAATTGTTCCCGCTTGAGCCCGTCGTCAGTGAATTGATAGTGCAGGCGGAGAGTGAGCCTGTGCTGGTGCGGCGCTCGACGAACAGATCCTGCAAGCATCCGGGCCGCCAGGAGTTGCCTTCGAATCTCCCTCGCGTAGAGCGGATACTGCCTTGCTCACCGGATCAGCGCGTGTGCAAGCGCTGCGGCAAAGGAACGGTGGTGATCGGCTACGAGGAGAGTTCCCAGCTGGATGTCGAGCCGGCGAAGTACTTCGTGCTGGTCACGAAACGAGAGAAACGGGCTTGCCGGTCGTGTGAGGAGCTCGGAGTGTTCTCAGCACCGCTGCCACCACGGATCATCGAGAAGTGCCTGGCGAGTGACCGGATCGTCATCGACACGGTCATCAGTAAATATTGCAATCACACGCCCCTGTACCGGCAGAGCATGATTCTGGGAAGAGACATCGGCTTGGAAATCAGCCGAGCGACGCTGGACGGCTGGGTCCTGAAAGTCGGCGAGTTGCTGATCCCTCTGGTCGCTGCGATGAGGCGAGAGCTGATCAACGGCAGTTACATTCAAGCAGATGAAACCCCGGTCGATGTACAGATGCACAAGGGCCGGGGACAGAATCACCAAGCGTATCTCTGGCAATACAGTCGTCCCGGAGGAAGCGTGGTTTTCGACTTCCGTCTAGGCCGTGGGCGCGATGGACCCAAGCGGTTCCTGGGACAGTTCGAAGGCATTCTCCAAACTGACGGCTATACCGCCTACGATCAGATCGGCGGGGCGAGAATGGTACATGCCGCTTGTTGGGCTCATGCTAGAAGGCAGTTTTTCGAGGCAGTGCAGCTAAATCCCCGAGACCTGGTTGCAACTCCGATCGTGGTGCGGATGGACGAACTGTTTGCCATCGACGCGGAAGCTCGCCGCAGAGGAATTGGTCTTAGTGGACGTCATGCACAGCGTCAGGAAAGGGCCAAGCCTCTGCTGGATGATATCCGTAGCAAGATCGACGCAGCACAGTCCATTGCATTGCCCTCCAGTGCACTCAGCAAGGCCTGCCAATACGCGCTCACACTGTGGAAAAAACTTACACAGTTTCTGGAATATCCGGAACTTGAGCTGAGCAATAACCTTGCGGAAAACTCGATGCGTCCGGTGGCACTGGGCCGGAAGAACTGGATACATATCGGCAGTACGCAGGCGGAACCGAAGGTTGCGGCGATTCTCTCGGTGGTGGAAAGCTGCCGCAGGCTGAAACTCCCAGTGCGCGACTATTTGGCCGCGGTTCTCCCCGGGTTTGCCGACCTCCCGATCCAGCGCCTCCCGGACCTTACTCCCGCTGCGTGGGTCGCCCAGCATTCCTAGACAATATTACGATTCCACGACTTCGTTCAGTGCGGCTGTACACTTGAGACAAGCACGATCCACAAGAGTGCATGAAACAATCTGCAACTGATCGAGGACGCTCCTGCCATTTCAGAGCTGAGGAAGAAACCGCACTAGGCCGTGACGACAATCAGCGCAGTCACGCGGGACTTTGTGACTTGGGCGTAGTCACTCGGACGCGACCCCAGGCGCAACCGGCCGAGAGCAAGACCCTCCGGGAGAATATCCACTGGTAATTGCTCCTGTAAGTCCCTAAACGTAATGAACCTAGTTCTGGCCCTTGAAAGCTTCAGCAGGATCACGCCAGCTCCGCCTCCAAAATGTGTCGTCTGATAGGTGTCCTGCACGCCACTGCTGCAGAGTAGACAGAGTTGTGGCAGCCATACCCCCATCTTCGGAGTCGAAGACCACAACGACGCCGGCAATTTCTGTGCTGTCGGTAGGGGCCCCAGCATCGGCCCTGCGAAATACTGACTTGGCCATGCTCCACTTGGGTTCCGAACCGAACTTATCGCCGCCCAAGGGCTGTACCCAAATGATTTTTACTTTCCTACCATCCAGCGGTTCCCACTTACCGGGAAATGCTGCCACTTCTTCCTTGATCTGCCGGACCGCATCCTTTTCATGCGGGTCGCCCATGGCGGCAACACTAACGGTGGCTGCGCCGGGTAGGTCAACATGGTCTTGCCGTATCCATCCGCGAGAAATGCCGGAGATCTGAATGTGGACCCAGCCCTCCGTTGCATCGAGAACCTGGAACTCGTCTTCCGCCTCAGCCTGGAATAACACCTCTGCTCCTTCCATCGGCTGCGCCACCACCGGTGTGTTAGAGCGTTTTACCACAGCAAGGTCCGCCGGGCGAGTTTGGTGGTGGAGTACTTGCTGAAGATTTTCCGCTTCCTGCGTCAGCTCCTGCGCTCGTTTCGTGGGAGGCGGCCCCGCGATTTTACTGGACACCGGGTTCGCGTCCGACGGCGCAGTGGTCAAGCGACGGATGTTGAAGAAAGATACAGTTGCCGACGGACTATCTGGAAGTACGCTGGCAGTCGCCGCCTTCGACGAAGTCTCCGACGATTTGGTGGCTGAGTTCGGATTCAGCTTGTCGTCGAGAGCATCGAGTAAGTCGGATTCTAGTCGCCCGCTTGATTTCAGCAACCGATACCCTGAGTTTGCAGGAGTTGTGGCGGTGTACCAGGCGGTGATCTTTGCACCCACGTGCACAGCGGTTTCGCTGGGGCTGATTGATTTTAGTTGTACGTCGTACTGGTAAAAACCACGCTGGTAGTTGTCGAGGGGGTGGCCGTTGCCATCGGCGAACCCTTCCAGAACCGGAAGCTTGCCGCCGGAATAAGACGGAATCTCATGCAGCGTCTTCTGCACGTCGGCCTTCGAGGCGTGGAAGGTCCGCTCGAGGGACGGGGCCTGCGAAAGGCCCCCGCAGGCCGCCAGCAGCCACCAGCAACAGAGACTGGCGACGATGCGCAACCAAGTGCAGTTATCCAGCGCCTTGTTGACACTCACGGAAGTGGCTCCAATTGGCTGTGATGGATCCAGCCCCGATGTCCGTCCTCGGTTTCCACCCCATACCAGTAAGGGGTGAGCACCACAATCAGGACCTCGGTGTTGGCCGCCAACGACTCAATGGTGGTCGAACTCCGGAAGGGCGCCGACTTCAGCGGCGCCCCTGGATCTCTAACACGCAATTCCACCTGATGCCGCAGGGTCTCAACCTGCTTCTCCAATTCGCCCACGCTCAAAGCTGATGCTGTCACGTTATTGGCCGGTTCTGCTGGATTCGCTGCCGCCGGCGGTTGAACCGACGACCGCACCAGCTTGTCAGAGACTTGTGCGCTGGCCTCTTCAGCCTCTCTCCGGTTTGCCTGAATGGTCTTCACATGCTGTTGAATGGCAGCGTATTCGCTCGCTTCAACACTGCCGAGGGATGGGTGCTTGACGTTGCGAGCATCGACAAATACAGCGTCGATTTGGACGGTGGCTGCGTTAGGGCCGGCCTCTTGAACCACATATCGTACGGAGATGGTTCCGATGTCCTCACTGTCCTTGAAAAACCGCGGAGACAAGACTTTGTTGGCGACTTTGTAGAAGGCCTTTCCCGGTCCTCGCCAGACTCCAAAAACGTGAGCTGCATCCGCGCTGTGAGCCCCGTAAAGAATTCTTTCCTTCTCGTATGAGTACGTCCCGTGGACGATTTGATCCTGTGAGACTTGCTCGACCGCCTTTAGCACCTCGCTTTCGGGTTCTTCCACTCGCACGGTTAGCGTTTGGCCTTCATCGGATCGCGCCTTCGGAGGAAGCGATGAAACAGCAGGGTTAGCGAGCAGGATGATGAAACAGCAGTGCAGAAGAAACCGAGACGTCCTATCCGAGCATTTACTCTTCGCGCTGGGGTGAGTGCCCATCGGGAATTACCGGACTGAGCAGCCGTGCGTGGACAGCATAGTTATCTCGAAGGCGTCCAGTTGTCAAGCAAGGATTAGGGAGCGACTCACAGTAATGCCAACCAATTGTCAAGATCTTGTCGCTAAGGTGTAAAAAAAATGTAAAAATTTGTTGCCAAAACCTTGGGGCGCGATGTAGCATTTTCCGCAATTTGGGGTTCCCCTCTGGCTGGGAGTAAGAACTTGCTTCGATTGTGAAGTCGGCCGTAGTCAACCAGTTTTCGATTGCGAGGTAATCGCTATGCGGATTGGTGTTACGACGGTTTCGGATGGTGAGCGGTCATTCCTCAGTTCTGCTTGCGCAAGTCTCGCAAGCGCGTTTGCCCTCCTGATTTTCCTGTTGGTCTTTTTTGGAAATCCCACACCTGGGCGGGCCATTCCCGCTTTTGCCCGGAAATACGGATTGCCTTGCTCGGCGTGCCACGAAGCGTGGCCGATGCTGAATACGTTTGGACAGACGTTCAAAGACAACGGCTACCAATTGATGAACGATCGCGATTCACCGATATGGCAGAATCCGTCGTACTGGCCAGCTACCTTCCGCATGACGCCGAATTGGCATCGGGAGAGTACGAACCCAGTCGCGATTGATCAGCCAAATGGCAGCCAGGTCAATGAGGAGGTCACGACGAACGGTTTCGATCTGAGCGGCCTGGACTTCCATACCGGCGGGACTTTGTTCAAGAACTATTCGTTCTACCTTCTCCCGTCGTCTGATAATACCGGGGCTTTTCATTTCGAAACGGTGATGGCCAGAATCGACAACATTGGCAACAGTCCCTGGTTCAACTTCAAGTTGGGCAAGTTCGAGTTGGACAACATCATTTCCGAGAAACGAATTCTCACCCTTTCCAATAATGGCGGTTTTTACCAGCTCTATCATTTCATCCCCCTCGGCGATAGCAATGTGTTCGGCCAAATGGGCGACAACCAGTTGGGAGCGGAATTGATGGGGCACTCGCTCAACGACCGGACCCGCTACTCGGTGTCGTTTCTTAGCTCCAACGATGGCAATGTCAATTTGCCCTCAAAGAACGCCTACAGCGCATTCATCACAGCCAGTCAGGCTTTCGATGCGGGCTATCAGGGCGGAGTCGATCGAGTCGGAGCGTATCTGTTCATCGGCAATGGTCCGACTTACACCCTTAATTCAGGTGGACTGCCCGTCACGGCCGTCGGGAACAAACCCTTCAACCGTGAAGGTGTGTTTGCCCTGGTGTACGTGAAGAAACTGGACTTCCAGCTGTTCTACCAGCATGGCTGGGATAGCGCATATTTTGGAACCAGCACCCCGGCGAACGCGCCGCTTCCAACCGGAGCGACAGCCCCTTCGTGGAACGGGGGATTTGTAGAAGCCCACTACGTCCTCAATCCGCAGGTGATCTTCATCCAACGCGATGAATTCGTGCGGATGTCGCAGCAGGCGCTACCTTCCACTCCGGGCAACTTTGGAAACATCAACGCCTATACCTTTGGATTCCGCTACTACCCGTTCATGTTTAGCCGCGCTGGCTTTGCCTATCATGCCGAGTACGCTCTGGTGCAACAGAAAGGCGCGGCGCCCCTCACGTTCACCCAGTTAGCCAACAGCAGCGTCTTCCTAGGCTTTGACTTTGACTTCTGAGGGACACCCGATGCGCACGAGAATTCTTCAAGACCGGTTGACCCTGAGTGTCGTGGCGGTTCTGCTCCTCGGGATCGCCTGTTGGGGACAGCAGACGGAATACAGCGAAAAACAGCGCCTCACCATGGAGAGCCATGTCGGCAACATGACCGGACGTGCGACCGTTGGCGCGTCAATTTACAAGCGGTTCTGTATCGGCTGCCACGGAGTTCTTGGCGACGGGGAAGGCGAGAACGCACAATGGATCGATCCTAAGCCGCGCAACTTTACGATCGCTATTTTCCGCTGCCGCTCCACACCTACGGGAACGTTGCCGACTGATAGCGATCTCTATGACACCATCGGGCGTGGGATGCTTAACTCCAACATGCCGCACTGGCTTCCGCTCATCGACGAAGACCGGGTAAACCTCGTCGCCTACGTGAAGCATTTCTCGCCACGCTGGCAGACGGAGAAACCGGGCACGCCCATCGTGATTCCGCCCGAACCGCCGGTTGCCGCTGAAAGGATCAAAAATGGGCAGGTGGTCTTTCAGAAGCTGGAGTGCTGGAAGTGTCACGGTGTTACCGGTCGCGGCAACGGACCCTCGGCTGCCACTTTGACCGATGATGAGAACCGTCCGATCAAGGCCTTCAACTTCCACGACTCGCAGAGCTTTAAGTGCGGCTCAACTGATGCGGCGATGTACAAGGACTTCATGACTGGTTTGGATGGATCACCCATGCCCTCCTTTGCCGATAATGTAAAGCCGGACGAGGCATGGGACCTGGTTTTTTATCTGCGAACGCTGCAGCCCGACGACACAATTGAGAAGCGGATTGCGAAGCAAATCGGGTTGAAGCCGCTGGAGCCGAATGGTCAGCTTCCGGGGGCGACTCCTGCCCCGGCGGAGACTCCGCCCGAAAAACCCACTAACAACTCCGGAACCAAGTAACGCCAGGCAAGCGAGGGAAAGGCTGTCCATGAAAACTCAGTTGAAAGTTGCGGCGATGCTGGCCGTGTTGCTGCTGGTTGCGACTGTCGCCTTGACCCACGGACCGAAGGTAAAGGCGGCGGCCAATGGCAAGATTACTGGAACGGTAAAGCTTGACGGCACTCCGCCCCATATGAAGGGGATCGACATGTCGAAGGACCCGTACTGCGCAAAGTACCATGCGAACAGCCCTGCACAACTGGAACTGGTGGTGGTTGGCAAGAACGGTGGACTGCAGAATGTCGTCCTGTATATCTCGCAGGGCCTCTCGGCTGAGGCGGCCAGCCAGAAACCTTCTTCCGGTCCTGTGTTCGATCAGAAGGGATGCCAGTACACGCCGCACGTTATAGCCATGGACGTTGGGCAGGAATACAAGGTAGTCACTAGCGACCAGACCGCGCATAACATCCATCCCGAGCCGAATCCAATGACGGGGAACATCCCCTGGAATCGTTCCCAGCCGCCCGGTGCGCCACCCATCGTCCAAAGTTGGAAGGCAGAGGAAGTGGCAATCCCGGTGAAGTGCAATATCCACCCATGGATGCACGGCTATCACGTCGTGGTGAAAGGGCCCTACGCCGTGACGGACGACAGCGGTTCGTTCACGATCGAAAATGTGCCTCCTGGAAGTTATACGGTCACCGCATGGCAGGAAACCTACGGAACTCAGACGCAGAAGGTAACGGTGGCGGGTGGCCAGGCGGCTACCGCGAACTTTACCTATAAGGCGAAATAGGTGTGCGGTGCGGATCGTGCACCGGGATGCGGCCCGATCGTTTGCAGCCGGGCTTCGCAGAACGAGTCTTTGGTGAGTGGGTGAGGCACCCATGGCGAAATTGTTTGCGGTGACAATCTTCGTAATTGCAATCGCATCTGCTATTCCAATCGTGCTGCACATCTGGGAACCACCGGTTGACATCTCGACACACGGCCCCATGATCGACGAGCAGATGTCGGAGACGATGGTGGAGGCGGGTGTTTGCTTTCTGGCCGCGCAGCTCGTTCTGGGGTTTTTCATCTGGAGATTCTCCAATCGTCCCAAGGGTGAAAAGATCAAGAGCTTTCCAGGCGGAGCGCGCGGTCTGGTTGCCGCCGCCGTTGTCGTGGTGGGTCTTGAGGTCCTGGCGCTGGGAGCTTTTGGCACGAAGGCGTGGGCCAGTATCTACTTCACGGCGGCCTCAGCGAACGCCTTGCCCATACAGGTCCAAGCCGGCCAGTTCGCGTTCTATTTCCGATATCCCGGACCAGACGGGAAGTTCGGTCCGCTTCACCCCGAGCTGATCAACGAGGCCACGGAAAACTTCTTTGGACTCGACACCACACACGATCAAGAGTCCAAGGATGACATTGTGACTGCCGAACTGGCGGTGCCGGTAAACCGCGAGATCCATTTGCTGATGCACTCCAAGGATGTGGGGCATTCTTTCTTCGTGCGGGAGCTGCGCATTCAGCAGGATTTCGTGCCCGGTCTGGATCTGTCTGTCCATTTCACCCCAACCAAGATCGGCAGATACGAAATTGTGTGCACCCAGCTTTGCGGGCTGGGCCACTACAACATGAAGGCTTATCTCGAGGTCATGTCGCAGGAGGACTTCGACAAGTGGCTGAAGCAGCAGGCGGCGTTGCAGTAGGTTGCGGGGCCGCTCCCGGCAATCGCGGGTAGTGAAAGGGGCATTCCATGCACGATATGTCCGGACAGGCTGTCCATCACCATGCTCCACCGACGGGATTCATCCGGAAGTATATCTTCAGCCTTGATCACAAGGTGATCGGTGAACAGTACTACACCCTCGCGTTAGTAGCGGTTTACATCGGGCTGGTATTGTCCTGGATCATGAGGATCCACCTGGCGTGGCCGAACTATGCCATTCCCGGAGTCCGCTTCCTGTCCAAGACCGGGGCCCCTGCTGGCGTGCTCACTCCCGAGTACTACCTGCAACTGATGACCATGCACGGCACCATCATGGTCTTCTTTGTTCTGACCACCGCTCCCTTCGCGGGTTTCGGCAACTTCTTTCTGCCAATCCAGGTGGGCGCCGAGGACATGCCGTTTCCGCGCATCAACATGACGTCCTTCTGGGTGACGTTTGTCGCGTTTGTCGTGGCGGTGTCATCATTCTTCGTGCCGCAGGGACCGCCTTTATCGGGGTGGACCGCATATGCCCCCTTGAGCGCCCTTGGCCAGATTGCCGGGCCGGGGCAAGGAACTGGTCAGGTCCTGTGGGCGATTTCGATTGCCATCTTCTGCGTGGGACAGTTGCTCGGCTCGTTGAATTTCATCTCCACCACTCTCGACATGCGTTGTCAGGGTATGAGTCTGATGCGCCTGCCGCTTTCGGTCTGGGCATGGTTCATCACCTCGTGCATCGGCTTGACGGCATTCGCGGTACTGATGCCGGCTTGCATTCTCCTGGTTCTGGACCATGTTGCGGGCACCAGTTTCTTCATACCCTCCGGCCTAGTTGTCAATGACCAGTTACAGACCCATTCCGGCGGATCGACTTTGTTGTGGCAACATCTCTTTTGGTTCTTCGGACATCCGGAAGTTTATATTGCGATCGTGCCCGCCATGGGCGTTGTCTCTCATGTGTTGATTACCAACATGCGCCGGCCTTTGCTCAGTGCCCGGGTCATCATTTATTCGATGGTGTCAATCGCGTTTCTTAGTTACATGGTTTACGGACATCACATGTTCGTAAGCGGCATGAACCCTTTCTCGTCAATTGTGTTCTCCTTTCCCACACTGGTAATCACGATTCCCGCCACCATCATTGTGTTGATCTGGATTGGGAGCCTTTACGGTTCGAAGCTGCGGATCAATACTGCTTCCCTCTTTGCCTTGGGGTTTATTTCCATGTTCGTCAGCGGCGGTATCAGCGGATTTTTCCTGGCACAGCCCTCGCTTGACGTCATGCTGCACGCGACCTACTTCGTCGTCGGGCACTTCCACCTGGTGATGGCTGTGGCCGCACTATTCGGCATCTTCGCCGGAACCTACTTCTGGTTCTCCAAAGTGACCGGCAGAATGATGAATGAGACCCTGGGCAAGATCCACTTCTGGTTTACCTTTGTAGGCGCTTACTGCATCTTCATGCCATTTCACTATCTGGGGATGGCGGGCAATGTGCGTCGCTATCAGGCTTTCGTCGACGACTTCATGGCACCATTGATGCCGGTGCACAAGTTCATCACGGTTGCTGCTCTCATCACAGGCGCGGCGCAACTCGTTTTTCTGTACAACCTGATCCACAGCCGTTTCTGGGGTAAACCCGCGCCGCAGAATCCCTGGGAAGGGACATCCCTGGAGTGGTCGATCCCATCGCCGCCGCCGTTCGATAATTTTGGGGGCAAGCTTCCGGTGGTCTATCACGACCCGTACCAGTACGGTATTGAAGGAGCAACCAACGATTACGTGATGCAGGACTCGCCCGAGCAGATCAACTCGGTGCGCGATGAGAAGTAAGGCCTAGAAAGTCGGGAGCTTAAAGGGTGTAGCAGGTTATGGCAACCACAGTCCACGAACCACCAAAAATAGAATCGCATCCCCCTCTTTCGCACAATGGTGGACGACGTGACTCTGATCCCTTCGGCCGGGAACTTACCTGCGGTCGAGGACAGCTCACCAGCTTCCAGAACCGGCATTTGGGTGGGCCTGGCGGCGATCACCATGACTTTCGCTGCCATTACCAGCGCAATGGTGGTTCGCCAAGGCTCTTCGATGGACTGGCGGCATTTTACTCTGCCCCCGGTACTTTATCTCAACACCGTGGTATTGCTGGCTAGCAGTGTCGTCCTGGAACTGGCACGCAAACGTGTAGCGGCCGTCGCCCGGGGAACACGGTCGAACCGTTCGCTTCCGCTATTGTGGCTCTGGCTCACGCTGGGACTGGGATTGCTGTTCGTCGGCGGGCAGTATCTAGCTTGGCTGCAACTCAAGGCGGAGGGCTGGTACCTGGCCACCAATCCCAGCAGCTCGTTCTTCTACCTGTTTACGGCCATGCATGGCCTGCACGTGCTCGGCGGACTGGCGGGGCTGACGCTGGTGATTTGGCGATTCAGCCGGCCGGTTTCGACCCTGCGCCTGAGCACACTCAGTACGGTTTCCTACTACTGGCATTTCATGGACGTGCTTTGGATTTACCTGCTGTTGTTACTGTGGGCGCGAATTTGACATCCCGCTGGGAGGAGGCGCTGTGAGCCAATCGGACATCACGATGGGAGCACATCCCGCTGTTCTGGAGAGGTCCTCGCCATTTGCTATTCCGACGAAGAAGTTGGCCATGTGGCTGTTCATCATTGCGGACGCGGCCACCTTCGCCGCATGCCTTCTGGCCTACGGCTTCTTGCGCAACGGTTCCCTTAACTGGCCCACGCCCTTCAAGTTTTTCCCCACCGTGGTGAACGCCATGGCGATGACGTTCATCCTTATCACCAGCAGCTTGACCATGTTTCTCGGGTGTTCGGGCTGCGAAAATGGGCGACAGCGAACTTGGCTTTTCGCTGGACCATGATCACCGCAGGGGGCGGGGCGCTGTTCGCGCTTCTTCATGTAAGGGAATGGATCGGCTTGATTGACGAAGGCATGCGGCTGTTTCGCAATCCATGGGGCAATGGGCTATTCGGCGCCGCGTTCTTTAGCATAACCGGACTGCACCTGACCCACGTTACCGTTGGGATAATCGTTCTCCTGGTTGTGGGTGTGCGCTACAAACGCGGGCGTTTTGATGCCGACGATCTCGAAATCACCGGTCTCTACTGGCACTTTGTAGACCTGGTGTGGATGTTCGTTGTGCCTTTGGTCTATCTCCTCAACGTGGCGAAGTAAGGAGCGGAGGACGTGGTGGAACTTACGAAGCAGCAAAAGGGCGGGGCGGCACCATACGCTGGTAGTTTAGGAAAGTACCTGATCGTCTATGTTTGCATACTGATCATTGCCGGACTGCAATTTGTTTTTGCCTACGGGCATGTCGATGTGACGGCAATGATTTTCCGCATGTTCGCGCTGGCGCTGCTAGAAGCCGGGCTGGCGGTGGTGTTCTTTATGCATCTCGGATCCGAAAATCGCCTGTTCGTAACCTGGATCGCCATCGTCACCCTGTTTGTCCTCGCGGCTATGCAATACAGCTGGACAGATAGTTTTCGGATGGAGAGAGATGCTCCCCCTACCTATCAAACGGGGTCGCCACAATGAAAAACAGACCTGAAAACCTGCGGTGGCTGCGGCGATGCATTCTAAGCTTGGTGGGCGTGGTACTGCTCTTCGTTCCGCTGACGCTGTTCGCCCAAAGCTGTTCTCTATGCTACACCCAGGCTGCCGCGTCGACTGCCCGCTTTATTCAGGCCTTGCGCAGCGGGATCCTCATTCTCATGGTTCCGCCTATGTGCCTGTCTATCGCAATCACCCTGATAGCCTACAAACGGCGCAACCGGTTCTATCAGCACTAACGGGGTCGTGGTTAGTTCAAACAGGCTGATTATGCGCCTGAATCTGAGGGCTAGCTGGTCTGGCAACAGAGAGAATGGCGATCGCTAACACAATCCCGTTGCCGCACCCGAGGCATCGTTCCACTTCCAGGCTTCGGGACTACTGCACCCTTACCAAGCCGGAAGTAAACCTGCTCATTTTGATGACGACATCGGCCGGCTATTATCTGGCATCTCACGGACCCTTTAAGATCGGCGGCTTGGTGAACACCTTAGTCGGGACGCTATTGGTTGCCAGCGGCACCGCAACTCTGAATCAGTGGATGGAACGGGTCTGGGACGGTCAAATGCGCCGGACCGCGTCGAGGCCGTTGCCTTCGGGCAGGCTGAGCGGCCGCGAGGCATTTCTGTTTGGGATTCTGGTGAGCGTAGCGGGAGGACTTTACCTTGCCGTCACAGTGAATGTTTTGTCAGCTTTTCTGGCGATCTCGACCCTGCTGTCGTATCTCCTGGTTTACACCCCACTCAAACGGAAAACCCCTTTGTGCACTCTGCTGGGTGCTTTTCCCGGAGCTATGCCGACCTTGATCGGGTGGGCGGGGGCGTCGGCGAGCCTCAACTGGCACGCCTGGTTTCTCTTTGCAATTCTGTTCCTTTGGCAGTTCCCTCACTTCCTGGCAATTGCCTTGATGTACCGCGAAGACTACGACCGGGCAGGCTACCGGATGTTACCGCGCTTCGATCGGGACTCTCGCTTCACTCGCGCCGAGATGGTAGGCTTCACGGTGGCCCTGGTGGCGATTACCATGCTGCCGCTGGTCGACCGCGGTGGACCTGCTTATACGGCCGGTATGCTGCTGGCGGGTACATTCTTGCTGTATCACGTGGGTAAACTGGCAAGGTCCGCTTCCAGACCTTTGGCCAGCCGCGTGGTTCACGCATCGGTGATCTATCTGCCCGTCGTGCTCGGTTTGATGATCGCTTGCAAGGCGTGAAGTTGTGATTTTGATTCCGAACGAAAAGATCCGGGGCTGAGAAACCCGGCATTGGAGGCTTCAGAGGAAGCAATGTAGATGTTTTTCCGACCATCCCTCTGTGAAGCTTTTCGTCGCTTCCCTTCGGTACTCCTCGCTGCAATTGCGGTTTGTGCCTTTCCTGGCAGATGCCCCGGTTTCTGCACAAAGCCAACCTGCAGTGCCTGCCAGGCGCGCCGACCGCCTTGGCACATTGCCGCTTACGAAATTCTACGATACCCCCAATCCATTACCCCCGGGCAAGCCGGGGGAACTGATTCGCTCCGAGCCTTCCGATGACTATGACCTGTCGGCGGATTTTTCAGCGGTCCGCATTCTCTATCATTCGCGCTCAGCCAACAGAGGCAAAGTGGCTGCGTCTGGCGTGGTTCTGGTTCCCGATGGAAAGCCGCCCGCGGGAGGCTGGCCGGTCATTGCCTGGGCGCACGGCTTTAGCGCCGCAGCCCGCCAATGTGCCCCGTCGCTATTGAGAAATTTGTATTACGGACCGTTGCTCTCAATGTATGTCAATCTCGGCTATGTCGTGGTTGCGACCGACTACACCGGACTGGGAACTAACTTCCGAAGTGCCGTCATGGACGTGCAGTCCAACGCAACGGATGTGATCGATTCGATTCCTGCAGCGCACGCCGCAGTGCCTCAACTTGGTCCAAAATGGGTTGCCATGGGCTCTTCCCTTGGAGCTAATGTCGCCATTGGCGTAGCGGAGATGGAAGGGGGAACTCGCGATCCTGACTACCTTGGAAGCATAGCCATTTCCGGAGTCGCCGATTTGAAAGCCATCTACGAGGCGCAGGCAAAAGAGCAATCCCTTCCGATGCTGGCGTTATTGGCTTACGGGATCAAGACCGTATATCCGGACTTCGACATACGCGACATGCTGACGGAGAAGGCGATCCCTGCGTATCACGAGGTCAATGAGAGCTGTGGCAGCTCGAGTAATAGCGCCCAGTTTCCCGCGAGTGAAATGCTGAAGCAGAATTGGAAAAATAATAAGTTCGTTGAGGAATTCTTTAGCAGGAACAAGCTCGGCCAGAAGCCAGCGTACGGCCCGCTCCTGGTGATCAGTGACGACAGAGATCCTGCCGTGCCGCCGTCGATGACGGCGCAGGTTGTTACTCGCATGTGCAAGCAGGGCGACCGTATTCAATTCGACAGATTTTCCGACCCGCAACCTGGCTTGGTCATAGGAGACTCGGTCAGAGATCAGATGGCCTGGATTGAGGCGCGGTTTGCCGGGCGACCTGCTTCGAGCAATTGCCCTTAAGAACACCCGCCGAGGTGGCGCGAACGACAATCGAATGAAGCGGAGCATGAGAAAACTAGACAAGCTTATAGTCAAATTGCAATCGACTCCTCAAGCTTTCTTCAGTTATCTTCTAATTGCAACCGTCAGCCACCTTCTTCAATTTCGACACAGTTAGTTTGGGAGGCTGTTGTGACAGGACATTATTCTTCGACTGACCGGGCGGCGGTTCGGAGACGGTTCCCGTAGCCTGCACCAACCTGGCGTTATAGCGCTTAAACAAAGCGGAATCACCTTCCAGCAGGTAAAGGTCATCGCTGGAAGTGCCCAGCGTGTAGTGACCGTCGTAGCCCGTGAGGCAGCCCACGACGGTTTTCGGAGCGCCACTCGGCGGGGCCGTCTGTTTCGGCGACGAACCTACCTGGCTTTGCGCCGATACCGTCATCGCGGCGCACAGGGTAGGTATCGCTAGCGTGACCAGGATTCTTGCTTCGCCAGGTGGTCTCATCCTATGGTCCTCCGTTTCCGCGCGGCTGCTGGCGAATGGCCGCCTCGCAACCGGTGCTGACTCTTGATGATAACGCAGGCGTGGGGAATCCGGTCGAAGGTGAACGCGATTCCGGTCTGAAGCCGAACACGATTCGGTTGTGATTCCGAACAGCATTCCGGTCTGAAGGTGAACACCGATTCCGGTGGAAAGGCGAACAGTTCTTGTCCCCTAGCGGAATGGCGTTCGGCTTGGAGCGGAATGTTTTCCACAGACGAGCAGCAGGAGGTGCAGCGACGCTGGACAATCACCCGGCATTGAAACTCCATCCATGAAGGAGGACGGGGTGCCGGCCAGGAGAAAGTCCATGCGGAAAGTCAAAGAGGTCCTGCGGTTGAGGTTCGAGTTGGGGTTGGGGCAGCGCCAGATCGCACGCTGTTGCGGAATGGGGCTGGGAACGGTCCACGAGTATCTGGAGCGGGCGGTGGCAGCCGGGATCGGCTGGCCGTTGCCGGAGGCTTGGGCGAAGAAGAACTGGAAGCCAGGCTGTTTGGGAACCAGCCCATGCAGCCCGCAGCGGTGCGACAGCGGTCACAACCTGATTGGAATACCATCCATCAGCAACTGCAACAACATCGTCATCTGACCCTGCAGTTGGTGTGGGAAGAATACCGGCAAGCGCATCCGGAAGGGTATCGCTACAGTTGGTTTTGCGAGCGCTATCAACACTGGCGACGGCACCGGGATGTGGTGCTGCGCCAGGAACACAAAGCCGGGGAAAAGATGTTCGTGGACTGGGCGGGGGCAACGATACCCGTCTATGACAGTACTACGGGGCAAGCCTGGCCGGCATCGCTGTTTGTTTCTGTGCTGGGCGCCAGCTCCTACACCTATGAATTCGCGTTGCGCAGACCTTCGTTAACGGCGCATGTTTGCGGCGGCCTCCGCACCATTCACTGAGAAATGTCGAACAGCTCTGAACTACTAAGCCAGGACACTGGCGCCGACGCCGCCTACGACGAGCAGGCGGCCGTCAGGCATGAGAGTCGCAGTATGCTGCGTACGGGCGTTTGCCATGGAGGCCGCAAGTAGCCATTGCATACTGCTGGGTCGAAGATCTCTACTGACGACAGGCTAACCGAGTTGTGCCGTTTAGGCCTGTACCACCTGCTACAACCACCTGGCCGTTAAGCATTAGGGTAGCGGTGTGAAACTCACGTGCGGTCATCATGGGCGGCATTCGTTGCCAGCTCATGGTTTGCGGATGGAACAACTCAGCGGTATCTGATTGGGATTCCGGAAGTTGTCGGCTGCCGCCTGCAACCAGCACGGAGCCATCGGGCAGCAATGACGCCGTGTGGAATGCACGTCGTTGGCTCATGTCTGGTAGTACTGTCCAGGTATTGGCGGTTGGATCATACACTTCCGCAGAGGCCAACACCGATACTCGCCCTGGTCTCCACCTGCTACAAGAACACGTCCGTCCGCAAGCAGGGTAGCAGTGTGGTCGGCCCTGGCAATGTTCAGGGACGCAACACTAGTCCAGGTGTCCGTGTTGGGGTCGTAGACTTCGGCAGAGGCAACAGGGCCTGCCGCATCGTTGCCCCCTACAACAAGGACCCGGCCATCGTTGAGAAGGGTTGCTGTGTGAGCTTCGCGGGCTGTTGTCATGGGGGCCACTGCGGTCCAGAGCGTGCTAAAGATTTCAACTGATTCTCTGCGTGGTGCCGTCGGCTGCTACGCCACCCGCGACAAGCACACTGCCATCCGGGAGCGTGGTAGAGGTGTGGAGGAAGCGCGCTATCGTCATCGCCGGGGCAGCGGCCCAGGTTTCTGTCACCGGGTTGCTGATTTCCACAGAGCTGAGTGACCCTGACGAACCTTGGCCGCCCGCCACCAGCACTGTGCCGTCAGGACGCAGCGACGCTGTATGGAATTTACGGGGAGTACTCAGACTACCGAACGGCGTCCACGTACCATTCATCACCGGTTCCACGGTCACGGTAGTCGCACCCGACACGTTCCCCCGAGTCGCGGTAATCGTTGCGCTACCGATTCCCGTCCCTGTCACCAAGCCGGGATTGCTTGTGTTGGCCACCGTCGCGATTGTGTCTGACGACGAGATCCAGCTCGCCGAAATGTGAGATCCTGCGTGCTCTGGTCCGAAAAGGTCCCGGTTGCGGTGAGTTGCACATTGCCACCGATCGGCGATAGCAGGATTCGCCGGGGTGACCACGATCGAGGTCAGCACCGCGGCTGTGACGGTTACGGTGGTGGTACCCGACACTCCTCCCTGAGTCGCGGTAATCGTCGCGCTACCGATTCCCGTCCCTGTCACCAGGGCGGGATTGACCGTGTTGGTAACCGTCGCGATCCTGTCTGACGACGAGGTCCAGCTCGCAGAAGCGGTGAGATCCTGAGTGGTGCTGTCCGAAAAGGTCCCCAGTGGCAGTAAGCAGCAACAGTGGTACCGTTGGCGATAGAAGGATTCGGCGGAGTGACAGCGATCGAGGTCAGCACCGCGGGTGTGACGGTCACGGTAGTTGTACCCGACACTCCTCCCCGAGTCGCGGTAATGGTTGCGCTACCGATTCCCGTCCCTGTCACCAGGCCGGGCTGCCCGTGTTGGCAACCGTCGCGATCGTGTCTGACGACGAGATCCAGCTCGCCAAAATGAGATCCTGAGTGGTGCCGTCCGAAAAGATCCCGGTCGCAGTAAGCTGAACAGTGGTACCGTTGGCAATAGAAGGATTCGGCGGGGTGACCGCGATCGAGGTCAGGACCGCCGAGGTAACTGTCACCGTGGTCGCACCCGACACCCCTCCCAGAGTCGCGGTAATCGTCGCGCTCCCCACTCCGATCCCCGTTACAAGACCCTGACTGCCGGGGGCGTCGCTGACCGTGGCGATCGATGGAGCAGAGGAGACCCAACTCACGAACGCGGTGAGATTCTGGGTCGTGCCGTCCGAGAAATCTCCGGTCGCAATGAGTTGTTCGCTGGTACCCTTGGCGATGGAAGAATTGGGTGGCGTGATTGTGATCGCGGTCAGTACCGCGGCTGTGACCGTTACGGTAGTCGTACCCGACACTCCCCCCGAGTCGCGGTAATCGTTGCGCTCCCCACTCCCGTCCCTGTCACCAGGCCGGGCTGCCCGTGTTGGCAACCGTCGCGATCGTGTCTGACGACGAGATCCAACTCGCCGAAAGTGAGATCCTGAGTCGTCCCGTCCGAAAAGGTTCCGGTCGCGGTAAGTTGCACAGTGGTACCGTTGGCGATAGAAGGATTCGGTGGAGTGATCGCGATCGAGGTCAGTACCGCGGGTGTAACCGTCACGGTGGTCGTACCCGACACTCCTCCCAGAGTCGCGGTGATCGTCGCGCTCCCCACTCCGCTCCCCGTTACCAGACCCTGGCTGCCGAGGGCGTCACTGACCGTGGCGAGCGATGGAGCAGAGGAGACCCAACTCACGAACGCGGTGAGATTCTGGGTCGTGCCGTCCGAGAAATCCCCGGTCGCAGTGAGTTGTTCGCTGGTACCTTTGGCGATAGAAGAATTGGGTGGCGTGATTGTGATCGCGGTCAGTACTGCGGCTGTGACCGTCACGGTGGTCGACCCGACACCCCCGCCTGAGTCGCGGTGATAGTCGCGCTCCCCACTCCCGTCCCTGTCACCAGGCCGGTGCTGCTAACCGTTGCTATGGCGTCTCGACGGACGATGTCCAGCTCGCCGAAGCGGTGAGATCCTGAGTAGTCCTGTCCGAAAAGGTCCCGGTCGCAGTAAGTTGCACACTGGTACCTTTGGCGATGGAAGGATTCGGCGGGGTGATCGTGATCGAGGTCAGTACCGCGGCTGTGACGGTCACGGTGGTCGCACCCGACACTCCTCCCAGAGTCGCGGTAATGGTCGCGCTCCCGACTCCCGTGCCTGTCACCAGGCCGCTGGGGTTGACCGCGTTGCTAACCGTTGCGACCGGCCGACGATGAGTCCAGCTCGCCGAAGCGGTGAGATCCTGAGTAGTCCCGTCCGAAAAGGTCCCCGGTCGCGGTGAGTTGCACACTGGTGCCTTTGGCGATGGAAGGATTCGGGGGGTGACCGCGATCGAGGTCAGTACCGCGGGTGTGACGGTCACGGTGGTCGTGCCCGACACTCCCGCCTGAGTCGCGGTGATCGCTGCGCTCCCCACTCCCGTCCCTGTCACCAGGCCGTTGCTGCGTTGGTAACCGTTGCCATGCCTGTCTGACGACGAAGTCCAGCTCGCCGAAGCGGTGAGATCCTGAGTACTCCCGTCCGAAAAGGTCCCGGTCGCAGTAAGTTGCACAGCTGGTGCCTTTGGCGATAGAAGGATCCGGCGGAGTGATCGCGATCGAGGTCAGGACCGCGGGGGTGACCGTCACGGTGGCGGTGCCCGACACCCCCGCCTGAGTCGCGGTGACGGTCGCGCTCCCCACTCCCGTCCCTGTTACCAGCGCCGTTGACCGCGTTGGTAACCGTTGCAGACGCGCGGCGACGAGGTCCAACTCGCCGAAGCGGTGAGATCCTGAGTAGTCCCGTCCGAAAAGGTTCCGGTCGCAGTAAGTTGCACAGCTGGTGCCTTTGGCGAGGGAAGGATCCGGCGGGGTGATCGCGATCGAGGTCAAGACCGCGGGTGTGACCGTCACGGTGGTGGCGCCCGACACCCCTCCCTGAGTCGCGGTGATCGTCGCGCTCCCTACTCCGCTCCCTGTTACCAGACCCTGGTTGCCGAGGGCTTGCCGACCGTAGCGAGCGTGGAGCAGAGGAGATCCAACTCGCCGAACGCGGTGAGATCCTGGGTCGTGCCGTCCGAGAAGTTCCGGTCGCAATGAGTTGTACGCTGGTGCCATTGGCGATTGAAGAATTGGGTGGCGTGATCGTGATCGAGGTCAGTACTGCGGGGGTGACCGTCACGGTGGCCGTACCCGACACTCCCCGCCTGAGTCGCGGTAATGGTCGCGCTCCCTACTCCCGTCCCTGTTACCAGGCCGTGGGTTGACCGTGTTGCCAACCGTCGCGATCGTGCCTGACGACGAGATCCAGCTCGCGGAAGCGGTGAGATCCTGGGTAGTCCCGTCCGAGAAGATCCCCGGTCGCGGTGAGTTGCACAGCTGGTGCCGTTGGCGATAGAAGGATCCGGCGGGGTGACCACGATCGAGGTCAGGATCGCGGGGGTGACCGTCACGGTGGTCGCCCCTGACACCCCCGCCTGGAGTCGCGGTGATGGTCGCGCTCCCCACTCCCGTGCCTGTCACCAAGCCGGGGTTGACCGTTTGCCAACCGTCGCAATCATGTCCGACGACGACGTCCAGCTCGCCGAAACGGTGAGATCCTGAGTAGTCCCGTCGGAGAAAGTTCCGGTCGCAGTAAGTTGCACGCTGGTACCTTTGGCGAGGGAACGACCTGGCGGGGTGACCGCGATCGAGGTCAGTACCGCGGGCGTGACGGTCACGGTGGTGGCGCCCGACACTCCTCCCAGAGTCGCGGTGATGGTCGCGCTCCCCACCCCGCTCCCCGTCACAAGACCTTGGCTGCCGGCAGCATTGCTGACCGTGACCAGCGTGGGGGCGGAGGAGATCCAAGTCACGGACGCGGTGAGATCCTGAGTTGTTCCGTCTGAGAAGGTGCCGGTCGCGGTAAGTTGTTCGCTGGTACCTTTGGCGAGTGAAGGATTCGGTGGCGTGATTGTGATCGAGCTCAGCACAGCGGCGGTGACTGTCACGGAGGTCGCGCCTGACACTCCTAGCCTGACTCGCGGTAATGGTCGCTTTCCCCAGTCCCGTCCCTGTGACCAGCCCGCTGCTGCTAACCGTCGCTATGGCGTTCGCGGACGAAGTCCAGATCGCCGAAGTGGTGAGATTCTGAGTAGTTCGGTCTGAAAAGACCCCGGTCGCGATAAGTTGTACCGAGAGCTACCGTGGGCGATGGAACGATTTGCTCGGGATGACCACGATCGAGGTCAGTACCGCGGGTGTGACGGTCACGGTGGTCGTGCCCGACACCCCCGCCTGAGTCGCGGTAATCGTTGCGCTCCCCACGGCACTTCCCGTTACAAGACCTGGGCTGGGGGCGGTGTTGCTGACCACGGCGACCGATGGTGCGGAGGAAGACCAGGTCACGAACGCGGTGAGATTCTGGGTAGTCCTGTCAGAGAAATCTCCCGTCGCAATAAGTTGTTGGCTCGTACCTTTGGCGATTGAAGAATTGGGTGGCGTGATTGTGATTGAGGTCAGTACCGCGGATGTGACGGTCAAGGTGGTTGCGGCCGACACTCCCACCTGAATCACGGTAATCGTCGTGCTCCCCGCCCCCGTCCCTGTCACCACACCGCTGCTGCTAACAGTTGCCACCCCGCTGGAGGACGAACTCCAGCTCGCCGAAGCCGTGAGATCCTGCGTACTCCGGTCCGAAAAGATCCCGGTTGCGGTAAGTTGCACGCTTGTGCTGTTGGCGATGGACGGATTTACAGGAGTGATCGTCAGCGACTTCAAAGTCACAGCCGGAGAGGGTGGAGATGAGCCCCCGCAGGCGGTGAGCTGAGTTATGAATACGGCCACAATGAGAAGGAAGAGGCCCACGATAGGTATCGGGGGGCGTGAGGTCTTCATGATTCGTACCCTCCCCATCGGCTGCTGATAGTTACCGCTGATGGTGCCAAGGATAGTCTTTCGGTCCCTCTCAGACGAGTTTTTTTACACCTCGATCTTCATCGTAGGATCCCGCCCTGAAGTACGCCGTCAGCCTACTTCCTGCCACTTTGACAGCTCCGACCCTCCAATCCCGCGATTCGGCCAAGAGCCTTAGATTGACGGTGCTTCCGCTGGCTAAACGGAGTCAACTAGGGAAACCCCCAGGGCGGCTGACCTTTGCTTACAAGGCTTGGATGGGGGTTGCCCGAGGAATCACGGGCAATACGAATTGAGCGTTCCACGGATAGCTGGCGAGAACGCATTATAAAAGGGCGCCCCTTGGGGTAGGTTGTGAGCGTGAACCTCATTGCCTACGGAAGGAGCACCCTAGTGACTAGCGAAAAGTATATTGGGCTCGATGTTCATCAAGCAACGATCTCGGTAGCGGTCATGGATGCCAGCGGCAAGCTGGTAATGGAATCGATCCTGGAGACCAAAGCCGCAACACTGCTGCAGTTTCTGGCCGGGCTGCGCGGCAACTTGTCGGTGACCTTCGAAGAAGGCACCTGGGCGGCCTGGCTGTACGACGTGCTCAAACCCCACGTCACTCATCTGGTGGTGTGCAACCCCCGTAAGAACGCTCTGTTGAAAGTGGGAAGCAAGAGCGACCGCATCGATGCCCGCAAGTTGGCCGAGCTATTGCGCGGCAATCATCTGAAGTCGGTTTACCACGGCGAGACGGGCGTGCGAATGCTGCGCGAGCTGGCGCGGAGCTATCTGACCCTCATGGAGGATCAGATCCGGGTGATGAACCGGCTGAAAGCGCTCTATCGCAGTTGGGGAATTGGGTGTGCGGGACGAGACGTCTACTACGTCCGGCATCGGGCACAGTGGTTGGAGAAGCTCCGGGAACCAGGTGTTCGCCGGCGCGCTGAGCGACTCTACGAGCAGCTGGATGAGATGCAACGCTTGCGCCGATTAGCGCGACACGACCTGTTAACAGAGAGTCGTAAGCATTCCATCAGCAGCAAGCTGCGGCAGATTCCCTATGTGGGGCCGATTCGGGCGGCGCTGCTGATCGCGCTGCTACAAACCCCACATCGTTTTCGCACGAAGCGGCAACTGTGGGCCTATAGCGGCCTGGCCTTGGAGATTCACACCAGCGGGGACTATGGCTACCCTGAAGGCCAACTGCGGCGCTCGAAGAAACTGGTCTCCATTCGCGGCCTGAACAAAGATCACAACCATGATCTGAAGGGTCTGTTCAAAGCTACGGCCACCATGGCGAGTATGCGTCCGGGACCGTTCCGCGAGTTCTATCTCGGGCTGCTGGCCAAAGGCATGAAGCCAGCCATGGCTCGTCTCACGCTGGCCCGCAAGATTGCAGCAATCACCCTGACACTTTGGAAGAAGGGAGAAAGCTTCGACGCTGAGAAGTTGAAACCGCAAGCAGCTTGAGCGTTTCTGCAGACAGCCTGGGCCTTTCCGCCGATCTTTTCGGACGATGGCCAGCCGGTTCTGAGAGACGCTCGGGTTCGAGGGTGAGTATGACGTTGGCCTGTAGGCATGGTGCCTCCGGCACCCAGTCTCTGTGTTGAACCCTATGCCCCCTCGGATAACCCGAAAAAGCCGTAGGCCGTGAGCCTCAGATAGAACCATGGTTGACACCGTACAACCGGAACGCTTGCTAAGTTTCGCAAACCGATTGTCATCGTCGCATCATAGATAGGCCGTGATGAAAAGCGAAGAGGTGAGGTCTGTACCACAGCAGAACGTGTCGCAAAGCGCACAGGGGCTGGAAGTCAAGGAAATATGCTCCCCTTCCGGTCGCGGAAGAAGTGTTTCCCTTGACATTCCCCTTTATAGAACAGATGGGATGAGTATGACATGGCGTTAACACGCCACAACCACCGATGAAAACGGGTGCGACTTCCACATAGACTGTCCTCAACCGTGCGCGCAAGAGGTCGTCGGCCTTATTGGCGCGCTACAAGCCCGCGGATGAGTATGACCCTGGACGCGTCTGGAACAACGAACTGTTGCCCTCTTCGGAGGAGCACGCGAGGGAGAATCTCACTTTTCAGCGTCCTTGCGCGGCACGGCCAAGGAGGGTCTGGAGATGGAGGTGCTCTACGCACGGTGTTGCGGGCTGGATGTTCACAAGTCCAGTGTCAGCGCTTGCGTGCTGGTTCGTGAAGGAACTCGCACCCACAAGAAGTACTGCCGTTTTAGTGCGATGACGCACGACCTGGAGGAACTCGCTCGCTGGCTTCATGAACTGGAAGTGACTCATGTTGCCATGGAATCAACCGGCGTGTACTGGAAGCCGGTCTGGAACATTCTCGAAGGGCAATTCAAACTGCTGTTGGTCAATGCCCAACACGTCAAGAACGTACCCGGACGCAAGACGGATGTTAAGGACAGCGAGTGGATTGCCGAACTGCTTCAGCATGGACTATTGCGTCCCAGTTTTGTACCGGAGACTCAGATTCGCGACTTGCGGGACCTGACACGGGCGCGGGCGAGCCTGTCACAGGAAGCATCTCGTCTCGTGAGCCGGATTCAGAAAGTACTCGAAGATGCCAACGTGAAACTAGCAAGCGTAGCGAGCAACGCGGTCGGCAAGAGTGGACAGGCAATGCTAGATGCTCTCGTTCTAGGCGAGGATAACGCAGAGAAACTAGCTGCCTTGGCGCTCGGACATCTTCGAGCAAAGATTCCACAGCTCCATCTAGCGCTGGCAGGCAAAGTACGGGATCACCATCGTTTTCTGCTTCAGCGCCTGCTCATACAGTGGCGGTTCTTAATTGGGGAGATCGCGGTCATCGATCAGCGTCTGGAACACATCGGCGACCAGGAACCAGAACTCGCGGCGGCCATTGCTCGCTGGGTGACTGTGCCGGGGATCGATCGCGTGGCAGCTTGGAGTTTGGTGGCTGAGATCGGTGTGAACATGTCTCAGTTTCCTACGGCCGCTCACTTGGCGAGTTGGGCAGGTCTGTGTCCAGGTAATCACGAGAGTGCAGGCAAGAGACTCGGAGGCACGATGCGCAAAGGCAGTCCATGGCTACGTCGGATGGCCTGCCAATCTGCATGGGCAGCTGCACGAACCAAAAACACTTACCTCTCTGCCCAGTTCCGACGGCTCGCCAGTAAGCGCGGGAAGCAGCGCGCCATAATGGCAGTAGCTCACACTATCGTAGTAATCGGGTACCACCTCCAGAAAAGCAGATGCGATTATCGGGACTTGGGTGCCGACTACTTCGATCGGCTACATGCCGATGGCCTTCAACGTTATCTCGTCAAGCGATTGGAAGGGTTAGGTCACAAAGTAATCCTATTGCCCCAAGACGCTGCCTGACTTCCGGAACCCATGTCTGTTTTCGAGGGAGAAGGCCGGTCTCCGACGGGATGCTGTACGCTCCCAAGTTATCGACGCGCTCGAAGCGCAAGAGATAAAGGAGACCGGCAATGAAGAAGACTAGCACTGCGGCGACACGGAGCAAGAAGAATCTGCATGGGAAGCTGACCATCGGTTTGGATCTGGGCGATCGCTCCAGCTGGTATTGCGTGCTGGACGAAGCTGGCGAAGTGATAAGCGAGCAGAAGCTGGGCACGACGCCGAAGGCGATGAAAGAAGTTTTCGCCACCATGCCCCGCAGCCGGATAGCGCTGGAGACAGGTATGCACTCGCCGTGGGTAAGCCGGTTGTTAAGCGAGTTGGGCCACGAAGTGATCGTGGCGCACGCCCGCAATGTGCGGCTGATTGGAGAGAGCCGGAAGAAAAGATGATCGGCTGGATGCCAGGACTCTGGCGCGACTGGCTCGAATTGACCCGCAGTTGTTGTCGCCGGTGAAACATCGCAGTGCCCAGGCCCAGGCCGGCCTGACCGTGATTCGGGCACGGGCCAGCCTGGTGCGGACCCGGACGGCGCTGGTGAATACGGCGCGTGGATTAACCAAGTCGTATGGCGAGCGGCTGCGCGGCTGCAACCCACGCAATCTGGATACGGAGAAAGCTCAGGCCCTGAGTCCCGAACTGCAAGCTGCGCTGGGACCGTTGCTGCAAGCCCTGGAATCTCTGAGCGAGCGCATCGCCGAGTACAACCGGCAGATCGAAGCTATCGCGCAACAAAGCTACCCGCAGACGGCGCTGCTGAAGCAGATTAAAGGGGTAGGCACGCTGATCGCGTTGACCTACATGCTGACCCTGGAAGATCCACATCGTTTCCGCAAGAGCCGCGACGTGGGTTGCTACGCCGGACTGCAGCCGGGACGCAGAAACTCGGGGCAGAGCGAGCCGCAGATGCACATCAGCAAAGAGGGCGACCCGTATCTGCGAACGTTGTTGGTGCAGGGAGCGCACCACATACTCGGCCCGTTTGGAGCGGATAGCGACCTGCGACGATGGGGTCTGCGGCTGGCGGAACGTGGCGGCAAGGCGGGAAAGAAACGCGCCGTCATTGCTACGGCCCGCAAGCTGGCGGTGCTGCTGCATCGGCTGTGGGTGAGTGGAGAAGTCTACGAGCCGCTGCGCAATACGAAGCGAACGATGGTGGCAGCAGCCTAATGGACCGAAGTACAGCAGAAGCCCAAAGCCGAGTTCCGGTGACTGCGTCAATGGCCTGGCCCAACTTCTATCTTGATGATGGAAGACGAGGTCGCCGAATCAGGTAGCAGCACCGGCTGAAACGAGAACACCCAACTTGCACCGAGCGACAATCGCTCACCAAGAGTGCGGATGGAAGGGTAGCGACAGGGCTTAACTGGGCGGAGAAAAACCTTGCTTATGAATAAGGATGAATAAAGATTCTGCTTGACTCCGACCGGCCTTCTCATGGAAGGCCAACTCGCACCCAATCTGGGGCGGAAGACCTTCAGTTCGGATCGCGTACGACTTGGCGATTTCACGACAACTATCTGAGCTGAAATCCAGCGCACCCTCCGTTCCAAACTTGGCACCATCAAAGCTGAACGACTCGCCGTCACTGGGGAGGAGATTGCGTTGCGCCGCAAAGACCGGCCGCGTGGCGAATGGCGTCTGCGACTCTTGTGGCGGTCTGCTCATCTGCGAATTGGATTTCTGCCGCATGATCGTTGGGCAAGTTCGCCGTGGACTTCAACTTACCTTTCTTAAACAACTGGCTGTGTCCCCCAATTGCTGTAGTCGTTCTTATCTGGAGCAGGTAGGTCTCGGGCGAGAACTGTAATTTCCACTGACTACTTGCCCTACTCCGTGAATGGGACTGAACATTTACACCGGAAACAGCTTGGAGGTGCACTAAGTAGGTTTCTACCGTCTTGTCCGGAGATTGCATTTTGATATTCGTCCAAGCGAGTGAACAGGTCGACGGATCAGCGTTTACCTCTGCCAGGCTAGCGGTGGTCGTCCATTTGGCGCCGGCCATATCTGAAGCAGTAGTAGTCCAAGAAACAATGCCACGGCTATTCAACGTATTTGCGATGAAGCTCATCGTGTCTTCGAGCGTCGGCTTTATGCTCTGTGCCGATACATGCAATGCAAGCGACAGTGCTAGACACACGAGAATACCGAATCTCTCAGTTGCTCTCATTATCGTCGTTCCGTTCCGGAGCGGGGCTATCACCGTTCCAGCACCACTTCCAGTTTGCCCTTTTGCGCCGCCTTCTTAAAGAGTTCGTAGTCGCGCTCGGTTTGATCAGCATGGAAGGCCATGTCGTACGTTATTCGAACTGACGGCGCTCAGCGCTGATTACGTACGGGATGGCGATTTCGCAACAGCTATGCGTTCTCAGCGCAATCTCATCTCTCCGACAGCAGCGGCACCGACAATAGATAACGCTGGCCCACCCAGAGGACTACCTCACATCAATGGCAGAAGTCCGCCAGTTTTTTCAGATGGGTTACGTGCAGGACTACAGGTATGCCGGACGATTTATCGGAAGCGTCTATGGTCCCGGTCACCTCAACCAGTTTGCCGTTGTAGCTGAACAAGGCGTTGTGGTGGTGACCTCCTTTTAGCACGTAAGTCTGATCGGGGGTGTGGAGTCTGAAGGTCCCATTCATATTGATCACGCAGCCGGATACTGTAACGGTAGTGTGGCTAGCCTGCTGGCCGAAGCACTGCGCCAGAATCAACATCGCGAAAAGAACGACACACGCTTTGCGCATCAACGACCTCCGCATCGGCTGAGAAAAAGGCCGGGAATTCTTCTGCCAAGACGCCCCTCAAAATTTCACTATGGATGCCGCCTATCTTCAGTGACTCCTGCGGCACTAGCGAGTGACAAACCAGGCATGGCTAGACAGAAGTCCGCTGAACAAGGCGGTATAACTGGTATTTCTTATGTTTCCTCGTCTCGCAGAAAATCCTCACACCGGTGTGCATCGAAGGCTGCATGGCCGGCCGTCATGTCGTCTCCCTGTACACGAAAAGCCCACGTGCAGCGCAGGCAAGTAAACATGATGACTTCCTTGGACGTTCCGACGGCGCACAGGAAACGCGGAGGATCGTCCTCTGGCATCCTTTAGAGTTTACGTGATCGCCAAGAGCCCTACCACTCCATGGGTACTTCGACGACGAGTAAAATACAAATTGCGAGTGACCGACTGGGCACTGCATTCGCTGCACTTGCCGACCCCACGCGCCGCGGCATCCTGGCGCCTGCTCCCAGGCGGACGCTCTGTGGGAGAACTGGCCGAGCCGTTTTGCCATTAAAAGCCCGCGGTCTCCAAGCAACTTCGCGTGCTGGAACCGGAGATTTGCCTTCTACTGCTTTACCACCTCGATGCCGCGCCTTCTGAGGTCAGCACAGACGAAACACAAAAAAGTGGGAAGTCCTCTTGGATCCCAGGCCAGCGGGCGGTTTCGGCCGAAGTAGACTCACCACACGTCCCTTGGGACCCGTCATCGGTGAAGCGGTTTACTAAATGGTGTCAATAAAAATTATCGACTCGACTAGCAAGCCGGTCTAAGGGACACTCTCCCACAGAAGGGAGTGCCAACCATGGAACTCCGGGGGAGGGAGCGGATGGCCGACGCAAACGAACCTTGGATAAGGGAGTGGATCAATAGCGTGGCGGACGACATGATGCGCGAGCACTCCTACATGGAAGTGAGTCTAAGAGGTGGTGAACTTGTAAGTGTGAGTCTGACGGAAGTTGGCGCAACGTGTGCGAGCTTGTTGGAAGAGGACACCGAGCAACCCCAGGGAAATAACTGACAAGCGTCAGCACCCACCAAAGATTTTGGTGGCCGACAGGTTCGGTTGCCGGCCACCAAGCGTTGGCTCCTTTAGGTTGAGTTCTTATGCGTCAACTTTCTGGCCCAGGAATTCCTTGGCTTTGGCAACCTCGCTGTCCCATTTGCTGAGTTGCTCAGGACTTAGAAATTTAACAACACGCTGACGAATCTCGTCGCGATGCGCCTTCACCTTGGCGATAATATCGGCTTTGGTTGTGTTGGGATTGTTCTTGAGGTACTCTCCGATCTTTTCTCGGCCTTCCGCCAGAGCGGCTTGGAGCTTCTCTTTCTGCTCGTCGGTTAAATTGAGATCTCCAGCGAAACGCTTCACTTCAGTCGCGACCTGTTCGCGTTGTTCAGCAGTCAAATTCATGATAAGCCTCCTTGGATCTCTGATGATTGAGTTAGGACGCCACTCGGAGCACTTGCGAGGCCCGAGTCGCCTCAGGGTTGGAGAGTTGCAGAGTTAAAGAGCCTGAATGCTGCATGGAGCGTCGAGCCATGCACACATCGGGGTTGCTCAAGACTTTCCGTGACGAGTATACGCTCTGCGCGCTCGGCAGGTACTCGGGAAAATTACTGCAGTACAGCTCTGAGCGCCCACGCCTGTAAGACCACGAAGGGCGCTGAAAGCGCGCTCGGCCTCGGATCGCGCACGACTTGGCGATTTACCACTCGCAATCCGTCGGCAACCACCTGACGCGGTGGCCTCCGTCTGCACCCTGCCCCCCACCGTCTTCACGCTTTCGTCAACGAGATGTGCTAGTGTCATCTTGGAGTTGGAAATGAAAAACTTTGTGCTGATAACGTGTCTACTATTTGCTTCGAGTTTGTTTGCGGGAGATTGCGTCAAGAATCGGCGCGGTCAGACTGTTTGCGGTAACGGAACGACTGCCGCTAAGGTCAACCCGAATACAGGCAATGCTGCCGTTGCCCAGAAGAACTCGAACGGGGTAACGACCACTAAAACCAGCAATGGCGGCGAAGTTAAGAGCAAGAATGGAAAGGGTGTAGCAAAAGGCCCGGATGGTAGCACCTGCGTCAAGACTGCGAACAACCAAGGCTGTACCAAATAAATTGCGGTAAGCCTCGACGTATCCCCCCAACTTGGTCTCGGCTGGGAATCACCCGCCTGATGCCCCTGAAACCGAGGGCCTGATTGCGCGTCTGCTGGGAGCTAAAAGCGGACACGCACCGGCAGATCGCTCTTCAGTTCCACAAACTCAGCCTAGCAACTAGCGATCCATTCGTCGTGCACCCGCTGCGCCCCGCAGAGTAATCAACACCGCTCCGGTTTTCAGTGAAAGAACGGTGACAACAGGTAAGCGACTCCCAAACAGAGCGTCGGCCGAGATTACGAGCGGGATGGCGATATCTCAACAACTATCTTGGAGACCAGGCTGCAGGCGACGAATAGCACGGGCGCGGGCACGACGAAATGCAAGCAGCAGCGGCTCGCGCACGAGTACTTCAGAAAATAGCCATCATTTCGCCGGCGTGTACCAGATGGGCGAGGTGTAGGCGCGGTCGGCCACGGTCATCTGAACGTTGTCGGCCATCTTGATGCCGAAACGCTTCTGGTCATAGGCCGTTCAGCGCGGCGCCACTGCGGTGCGTTGAACTTCGCCGCCCCGTATG